>OY764083.1:660000-5500828 GCA_963668095.1 Acidobacteriota bacterium
GATTTTTCGGCAACGAAAAATTCTAGGTCAAGCTACTAAGGGTGAACGGTGGATGCCTTGGCGCGGAGAGGCGATGAAGGACGTGGCAAGCTGCGAAAAGCCTCGGTGAGCTGCTAGCTAGCTAAGACCCGGGGATCTCCGAATGGGGGAACCTGGTCCCGGGAAACCGGGATCATCCGTATCTGAATCCATAGGATGCGGAAGCGAACCCAGGGAAGTGAACCATCTCAGTACCTGGAGGAAGAGAAAGAAACTTCGATTTCCTGAGTAGCGGCGAGCGAAAGGGAAACAGCCCAAACCCGATGTAACCTTCTTCTGAAGGCGAGTCGGGGGTTGTGGGACCCGGCATAAGTCTCTTGGATCCTAGTCGAATCGAGCTGGAAAGCCGACTCAAAGAAGGTGAAAAGCCTGTAGGCGAAAGGTGAAGAGAGATGCTGGGTATCCCGAGTACCACGGGACACGAGAAATCTTGTGGGAATCTGCGAGGACCATCTCGTAAGGCTAAATACTCCTCCGCGACCGATAGTGAACCAGTACCGTAAGGGAAAGGTGAAAAGTACTCCTGCGAGGAGAGTGAAATAGTACCTGAAACCGTTTACCTACAAGCAGTCGGAGCCCGACCTCGGTTGGGTGACGGCGTGCCTTTTGCATAATGAGCCGGCTAGTTATTCTGGGCAGCAAGGTTAACCCGAAAATAAGGGGAAGCCGAAGGGAAACCGAGTCTGAATAGGGCGTTCAGTTGTCTGGAATAGACGCGAAGCTGAGTGATCTACCCTTGGCCAGGGTGAAGGCAGGGTAACACCTGTTGGAGGCCCGAACCAATGTCGGTTGAAAACGGCTTGGATGAGCTGAGGGTAGGGGTGAAAGGCTAATCAAACTCAGTGATAGCTCGTTCTCCCCGAAATAGCTTTAGGGCTAGCCTCGGGTGATTCGTTCCGGTGGTAGAGCACTGAATGGACTAGGGGCCTTCACCGGCTACCGACTCCAATCAAACTCCGAATGCCGGAAACGTCAGCCCGGGAGTCAGACTATGGGGGCTAAGCTTCATAGTCGAGAGGGAAACAACCCAGACCGCCAGCTAAGGTCCCGAAGTGTGTGCTAAGTGGGAAAGGAAGTGGAACTGCCGTGACAGCCAGGAGGTTGGCTTAGAAGCAGCCATCCTTTGAAGAAAGCGTAACAGCTCACTGGTCCAGCGGGTCTGCGCCGACAATTTAACGGGGCTCAAGCACACCACCGAAGCTGCGGAATGTCCGCTTGCGGACATTGGTAGGGGAGCATTGTCTGGGCGCTGAAGCAAACCTGTAAGGGTTCGTGGAGCGCAGACAAGAGACTCTGCCGGCATAAGTAGCGATAAAACTTGTGGGAATCAAGTTCGCCGTAAGTCTAAGGTTTCCTGGGGAAGGTTCGTCCGCCCAGGGTTAGTCGGTCCCTAAGGCGAGGTCGAAAGGCGTAGTCGATGGGAAACAGGTTAATATTCCTGTACCACCGTAGTCCGTTACGAGCGATGGGGAGACGCAGAAGGATAGACGGTCCGGGTGTTGGAAGTCCCGGTCCAAGCGTGTAGGCAGGTTCCGCAGGCAAATCCACGGGGCCATATGCTGAGGCGTTATGGGGAGTTCCGTAAGGGACGCAAACCCGTTGAATCCACACTGCCGAGAAAATCCTCTAGCCAGGACGAAGGTGACCGTACCGCAAACCGACACAGGTAGACTGGGAGAGCATCCCAAGGCGCGTGAGAGAACTCTCGTTCAGGAACTCGGCAAATTGCAACCGTAACTTCGGGAGAAGGTTGGCCCTCATCAGGTGATGCTCCTCGCGAGTTGAGCCGAAGGGGGTTGCAGAGACCAGGCCCAGGCGACTGTTTACTAAAAACACAGGACTCTGCAAAGTCAACAAAACGACGTATAGGGTCTGACGCCTGCCCGGTGCCGGAAGGTTAAGGGGAGAGGTTAGTTCGAAAGAACGAAGCTTTGAACCGAAGCCCCGGTGAACGGCGGCCGTAACTATAACGGTCCTAAGGTAGCGAAATTCCTTGTCGGGTAAGTTCCGACCTGCACGAATGGCGTAACGATCTGGGCGCTGTCTTGACGAGAGACTCAGCGAATTTGTAGCACCGGTGAAGATGCCGGTTGCCCGCAGCAAGACGGAAAGACCCCGTGCACCTTTACTACAACTTAGCCTTGGTGTCCGGTGCAGGATGTGCAGGATAGGTGGGAGGCTTTGAAACCGGACCGTCAGGTTCGGTGGAGCCAATCGTGAGATACCACCCTTTTTGTACTGAGCATCTAACCTCTTACCTTGAATCAGGGAGAGAGACAGGGTTTGGCGGGTAGTTTGACTGGGGCGGTCGCCTCCCAAAAAGTAACGGAGGCGCGCGATGGTGGGCTCAGGCTGTTTGGAAATCAGCCGCAGAGTGTAAAGGCAGAAGCCCGCCTGACTGCGAGACATACATGTCGAGCAGGGACGAAAGTCGGCCTTAGTGATCCGGTGGTTCCGCATGGAAGGGCCATCGCTCAACGGATAAAAGGTACGCCGGGGATAACAGGCTTATCTTGGCCAAGAGTTCACATCGACGCCAAGGTTTGGCACCTCGATGTCGGCTCATCGCATCCTGGAGCTGAAGAAGGTTCCAAGGGTTCGGCTGTTCGCCGATTAAAGCGGTACGTGAGCTGGGTTTAGAACGTCGTGAGACAGTTCGGTCCCTATCTGCTGTGGGCGTAGGAGATTTGAGGGGGGCTGGCCCTAGTACGAGAGGACCGGGCTGGATGCACCTCTGATGTACCGGTTGTCCCGCCAGGGGCACCGCCGGGTAGTCAAGTGCATTAGGGATAAACGCTGAATGCATCTAAGCGTGAAGCTCGCCCCAAGATGAGATCTCCCTCCCGTTTAACGGGACTGAAGGCTCCTCGGAGACTACGAGGTCGATAGGCGGGAAGTGGAAGTGTGGCAACGCATGAAGCTGACCTGTACTAATCAGCCGTGCGGCTTGACCTAGAATTTTCTGTTGCCGCGAATCTCAGTTGTTGCCTAAAACAGGCAAGGGTTGCCGCTTTTTCCAGATGAAGAAGGTTTTCCGGTGACTATGGCGGAGGGGAAACACCTGTTCTCATCCCGAACACAGAAGTTAAGCCCTCCAGCGCCGATGATACTGCATGGGTAACTGTGTGGGAAAGTAGGTCGTTGCCGGGATTTTTAACGAAAAGGGCCTCCACGCGAGGCCCTTTTCCATTTGTGTCTACTCACCGGGATTCTGATCCGCTTGGCCCGGCGTTATCCCGTTCTATCCGGTCAAATCCGCTTGAAGCCACGAAGGATCTCTTCGAGACCGACCCTGAGAACGATGGGACGCCCGTGGGGACAGGTATACGGCGTTTCACAGATCATGAGTTGATCCAAGAGCCACTGGATTTTCTCTCGAGACAACGGAGTGTTGATCTTGATGGCACTACGACAGGCCAGACTGATGGCGATCTTCTCCCGCCGGCGCCGAAGTGAAGGGCCCTCCGCGGCCATTAGTATCTCTTCGCCCTGAAAACTGTTCACAATCTCCTGAAAGAGTTCCAGCGTGTCGCATGATTGGGCCAGTGCGGGCACACCGCGCACCAGGATCGTCCGGTCCCCGAACCATTCCACGGCAAAGCCATTGTGGTTGAGGTCATCCAGAATCTGCTCCAGCGTAGCCTTCTGCTCCGGCGTCAACTCCAGCTTCATCGGCTCCAACATATACTGCGTCGGCGTTTCTCCCGCCGCGTCCATCGCCTTGAGGGCCCGGTCGTAGAGGATCCTTTCGTGGGCGACATGTTGGTCGATGAGCAAGACACCATCTCTGTCTGCCGCGACGATGAAGCTCTCGACGAACTGCCCCAGAACGACGGGGACTGTGCTGATGGCGCTGGTTACCGGAATATTGTCCAGATGCGGGTCTGCGCCGCTCTCCTGGACCACCGGTGTCGGCGTCGGAGTTACGGAGTCCCGGCTTAAGTCGGCCCCATCTCCAGTTGATGCCGGGGAGAAGAGGGCTCCGGGATGGCCAGGATGGAATCGGGCTCGGACCGTGGGACGGGGCACATTGCGGGAGAATGAGGGCGGCAGGTCTCTCGCCAAGCTCGACAGGTCGACACTGCGTTGCTGCAAGGCTTCCTCGACCGCGTGCAATACGGCGGAATGCACGGGAGCGCTGTATCGAAAACGAACCTCTGTCTTGGCCGGATGGACGTTTACGTCCACATCCTCGGGATCTATCTCGAGAAAAAGCAGAACTCGGGCATGAGACCGGGCCGGCATGGCATCCCGGTAGGCTTTTCGAACGGCATGGGCCATGACCCGGTCGCGGACCATTCGCCGATTGACGAACAGGAACTGCGACGCCGTACTGCTTCGATGGTCATGGGGAAGAGAAACGAATCCCTCCACTCGAAGGTTGTTCTTCCGGTAGTCGACGGGAACCAGGTTTTCCAGAAATGATTCACCCAATACCTGGAAAACACGATCCTCGAGATCAGTGGCAACACCTGCTTCCAATAGTAATCGGCCATGGTGGCTGAAATGGAACTGGACCGAAGGGTATGCGAGGCAATAGTGGGTCAGCTGTCGTGTCAGGTGCCGAAGATCCGTAGAATACGCCTTTAGAAATTTCTTTCTTGCTGGAACGTTATAGAATAGATTCTCTACCAGAACCTCAGTCCCCTTGGCACAGGATATTTCTCGGATTTCGCCGAGTTGCCCCCCCTGAATCCGCACTTCGGTTCCCGGTTCTTCGGAACCGGACTCGGAATCGGCGCAGGTCCTGAGTCTCAGACGGGAGACCGATGCGATGGAAGGAAGCGCCTCTCCCCGAAAACCCAGCGTCCAAATTCGTGCCAGGTCTTCCAAGGTCCTGATCTTGCTGGTGGCATGGCGCTCGAAGGCAAGCCGGGCGTCTTCGGGACTCATGCCCACGCCATTGTCGCGGACGCAGAGCAGACGCTGGCCACCCGCCTCGGCCCGGACCGTGATGGACGTCGCCTCCGCATCCAGTGAGTTTTCCAGTAGCTCCTTGAGTACGGAAGCAGGACGCTCGACGATCTCGCCCGCAGCGATCTGATGGGTCAGAACTTCGGGTAAAAGCTGTACCTTTCCCATTCGTGGTTTTCAGGTCAGCCGCAAATGGAGTTCCCGTTGCTGTCGCAGACTAACCCCAGACGGCGAGCCCGACATCATATCCATCGCTCGGGCGGTCTTGGGAAAGCAAATAACGTCACGAATGGATTGTTCGCCCGCCAGGATCATGACGATTCTGTCCAGACCCAGAGCAATGCCACCATGGGGAGGAACACCAAAACGGAGCGCATCGAGGAAAAACCCGAACTTGGCTTGCATTTCCTCCGGACCGATTCGCAATGCCTCGAAGACCCGCGCCTGTAACTCCTGGCTGTGGATACGAATCGATCCTCCGCCGATCTCGGTTCCATTCAGCACCACGTCGTATGCCTTGGCACGAACTCGTTCGGGCGAGGCATCCAGCAGGTGCAAATCCTCCTCTTTTGGAGAGGTGAAGGGATGATGACAGGCCAGGAATCGGGAGTCCTCTTCGCTCCACTCCAGGAGCGGGAAATCGTAGACCCAGAGGCAGTCCTGCCGATCGCTCGGGATCAGATTCTGCTGCTTTGCCAGATGGAGCCTCAGCAGGGACAGGATATTGTTGACCTGCGATTCGGCTCCAGCCACCATCAGCAGGATGTCGTTCAATTCAAGTTCGCCCAATACCGCCGCGCGCTCAAGAACCGAGGCTCCGACGCTCTTGGGCAAGGAACTTCTGAAGCCATCTGCCGTGCACTTGATCCAGGCCAGACCGCCGGTTCCGAGCTCCGTGACAAACCGTGTCAATTCGTCGGTCTCCCGGCGGGAGTAAACTGCCTTTCCCGGAACCCGGATTCCACGGATACATCCTCCTTCCCCCAAGATTCGGCGGAAAATCTGGAATCCGCTCTCCTCGAAGGCGTTCCCGACATCCCGCAATTCCAATCCGAAACGGGTATCGGGCCGATCCGTCCCGTACCGGGACATGGCGGCGGCGTAACTGAGCCTGGGGAAGGGCACCGCCAGATCGTATCCCGCAACCTTGAAGATCCGTTGGAGCAGGGATTCCACGAGTCGGAAGACATCTTCGGGTTGGACGAATGACATCTCGATGTCGATCTGCGTGAACTCGGGCTGCCGATCAGCTCGGAGGTCCTCGTCACGGAAGCAACGAACGATCTGGAAGTATCGATCGAAGCCGGAAACCATCAGGAGCTGCTTGAACAACTGCGGCGACTGGGGAAGGGCATAGAACTGACCCCGGTGGACGCGGCTGGGAACCAGATAATCCCGCGCCCCCTCTGGGGTGGATTTAGTCAGGAAGGGAGTCTCGATTTCCAGAAACCCATCGCGGTCCAACAGTTTTCGGGTCTCCAGGCAGATTTCGTGACGCAGCCGCACATTGGCCTGCATCCGTGGCCGGCGCAAATCCAGATAGCGGTAACGAAGCCGAGTCTCCTCCGAAATCCCCTGTTCTTCGGAGATCGGAAAAGGCGGGGTACGGGAGGCACTCAGGAGCCGAATTTCCTCCGCCCGGACTTCTACCGTACCTGTCGGAATCTGGACATTGACAGTCTCTTCGTCGCGTTCGATCACGTTACCCACGACGGCGACGACATCCTCGGACCGTAGCTCTTTTGCTTTGTCGAGGACGACCTTGTCTTCCGCACTGGCGACGACTTGCACCGTCCCGTCGCGATCCCTGAGATCTACGAAAATCAGGTTGCCCAGGTCACGGGTCCGGTCCACCCATCCCATGACGGTCACGCGGTTGCCCACGTCGCCTGGCCGTATTTCCCCACAGCGGTGGCTGCGGTGGAGCCTGTCCATGCCGTCGATGCTGTAGGCAGGTCGATTCAGCGCTTGCTTGTCAGCGGTTGCCACTTCTCTGATCCTCCTCCCTCACGCCGATCTTACGTGTCGGGAGATGCTCTCCTGCTGCAATCGAGTCTGAGTCCCATCGGCCATTCTCTTGATGGAGTAAAGCCCGGTGCGAATCTCGTCGTCTCCGATGACGCATACGAACTGAGATCCGAGCCGATTGGCCAAGCGCATCTGGCCCCGGAGTTTGCGTCTGCCAAAGTCCACGTAGGCGAAAATCCCCTCTCGACGAAGGTCTCGAGCCAAAGTGAACGCTTTTTCCAGCGACTCCTCATCCAGATAGGCGAGAAAGATCTCAGGCCGTGGGGAACGATAGCTTGCAGCCAACTTCTGGTTTTGGGAAAGGAGCAGCACGAGACGCTCCAGACCCAGGCCGAAACCGAACCCTTTTGCCGGTGGACCCTCCAAGAGCTCAGACAGTCCATCGTAGCGCCCGCCTCCGAGCAACGCGTTCTGCGTCGGGCCCAAGCGATCGGTCACCATCTCAAACGTGGTCCGCACATAGTAGTCCAGGCCCCGAACCAATCGAGGCGTCACCGAGTAGGGGATCCCAATCAGATCCAGGAATTCCCGAAAGCGGCCGAAGTGATCCCGGCACTCGTGGCACAGGTGGTCCAGGATGGACGGGAGATTGTCGATGACCGGAGAACAGAACGGTTTCTTGCAGTCCAGGACGCGAAGGGGATTTCGCCGGGACCGCCTCTGACAATCGGCGCAAAGATCCGGCTCGGCCAGCAACCTTTCTTGGAGGAGGCGGACGTAGGCCGGACGGCAAGACCGGCAGCCCACGGAGTTCACCAGAAGCCGGACTCCCCGAACTCCCAGATCGTCCAGAAAGACATGTAGCATCTCCATCACTTCCGCCTCGATGCCCGGATGATCCGAGCCCAGAACTTCGGCTCCGATCTGATGGAATTGACGATAGCGGCCTTTCTGCGGCCTCTCCCTGCGAAACATGGGTCCGACGTAATAGAGCTTAGCAAGACCGCTCTCCCGACTCAGATGATGCTCCAGGTAAGATCGAACTACGGGTGCGGTGCCCTCCGGACGGAGACTGATGTCACGGCCCCGACGAGCCGGAATCGTGTACATTTCCTTCTGAACGATGTCCGTCTCCAGTCCGAGGCTACGACAGAATAGATTGGTTTCCTCCAGTACCGGGGTCCGGATCTCACCGTAGCCGTAGCGCCGGAAGAGTAGACGGATCTTCTCTTCGATCTCCTGCCACAGTTCCACGCTTCCGGGGAGAATGTCGTGGGTTCCCCGAACTGAGCGAACGTTCATAACGGGGCCTGATTATACCCTACCCCCTGGAATCGAAAGCCGGGCATGAACCAGATTAGGGAAGGGGGCCCCTCCGGGAAGAGGCGAGAGGGCCATTCCACTTTGGCTGCGGTGCCGCATCCGGAACAGCCTGAAAAATGAAAGTCTCGTGGATCTTGATCCGGGTTTCAAGGCCGGCCGGATACCGTGGCGACTCTTACCGAAGACATCTGAAAAGTCCGGGTCAACTCATACTTGATTCGCGTACTCTCCTATTTCCCGGAATTTTTCATGGCGAGAATCGATTCGATCCTCGGGGTCCAGAACGGAAACCTCCTCCAGGTGGCGCGAAAGCACCCGGGACAGTTCGGCCGTCGTTTGATCCCAATCGCTATGGGCCCCTCCCGGAGGCTCCACAACAATCTCATCGACGATTCCGAACCGCTTCAGATCCTGAGCCGTAAGCTTCAAGCTCTGGGCCGCCTCGCGAACATGATTCTGATCTTTCCACAAGATGGCGGAACAGCTCTCCGGAGAAATGACAGAGTAGATGGAATTCTCCAGCATGAGGATCCGATCCGCCAGACCCACCGCCAGGGCGCCTCCGCTGCCACCCTCTCCCAGAACGGTCGCGATGATGGGAACCCGAAGTCCGGCCATGGACCTGAGGTTGTAGGCGATTGCTTCAGCCTGACCCCGCTTTTCAGCTCCCAGTCCAGGATAGGCGCCGGGGGTGTCGATAAAAGTCAGGACAGGGCGTCCAAACTTCTCAGCCAACTTCATCAACCGCAACGCCTTACGATATCCTTCAGGCTTCGGCATTCCGTAATTGCGCTCCAGGCGCTCTTTCGTATTGCGCCCCTTCTGGTGGCCCAAGACCATGACGGCCACACCCTTGAAACTGGCCATCCCGCCAACGATCGCCCGATCGTCCGCATACTTGCGATCGCCGTGGATTTCCCGAAACGAATCAAAGAGACGGTCGAAACAATCCAGGGTGTAGGGGCGATCCTGGTGGCGTGAGATCTGCACTCTGTCCCACGCTGCGCCGGGGGATGATGAGCCGGTTCGCTGCTCATCCGGCTGACGAGCCTGTTCCTGAACCCGGAATCGCGAGGGCTCTTCCGTCTGTCCTTTGAGCGAAACGATTCTTCGTGCCTTCTCGATGGGCATAGGCTCACTTTGAAGGTCACTTGGGAAGTTGATTGCCAGCCGATCGGGCGGCACGAGTAGCGCGGCTGTGGGTATTCGACTCCTGTTCTGGCTCGGACGCCAACCCTAAGTATACAGGGTAACGGAGCTTTTCCCAAAAAGATCTTCCACCGCAGTGACGAAGGAAGGAACCGGGTTGACGGCAAGCTCCTGGACGGGAATCAGTCGAATTCGATACGACTCCTGCTCGACCAGCTCGAATTGCAGGGGGCACTGCCCAGGGTGGCGGCTCACCAGATCATGGAGGCCAGTGACCTTGTCGTTGTCGAGGGCGGGCAATGGGATGGTGATCCGGGCAGACTGGACGGCTCCGTTCCAGAGACTGTCCAGGGGAACCAGTTCGGAACAGAGGATGCGCATCTTGCCTCGGACGTCCGACTCGCACCGGCCGCGCAGCAACACCGGCGGTGCCGACTCCAACACGGATTGGCACCTGCGGTAGGTCTTGGGCCAGACCAGGACCTCCACGCTCCCCGAGAGGTCCTCCAGGACGAAGGTTGCCATGGCATCTCCCTTGCGGGTCGTGAGCCGCTTGACCTCTGTGATCAACCCGCCAATCGAGAGTTCCCGGCCCCCCGTTTCCTCGGAAACTTCCCGCGCCTTGATGTCCGAGAAGCGCGCCAGCTCCGCTTGGTAGCCCTTGAGAGGGTGTCCCGTGACATAGTGGCCCAGCGCTTCCTTCTCATAGCGCCATTTCAGGTCGTCCGGCCATTCCGCTTCCGATTCGCTCACCGTCGGTGCGGCCGCCATCGGTTCCATTCCCTCCTGCTGAAAGAGGCTCAACTGCCCGCTGAGCCGGTCCTTTTGTGCCTTTTGCGCCCTTTCGATGGCTCGATCCAAGTCTTCCAACAAGCCTCTTCGAGACCGGTTCAAGGAATCGAATGCTCCGGACTTGATCAAAGCCTCCAGGACCCGTTTGTTCAGGGAACGCAAGTCCACATGTTCCAGGAAATGGGAAAAGCTGGTGAAGGTCTTCACTTCGTCTCGACAGGCGAGCATTGAACGTATGGCGGCCTCTCCCACGTTCCGTATGGCGGCGAGTCCGAACTGGATACTCTCTTCACGGGCCGAGAAGTGGAGAGTTCCACTATTGATGTTCGGTGGCAGAACCCTTATGCCCACGTCGCGGCACTCGTTCAGATACTGGACCATCTTGTCGGTGTTGGAGGTCTCGCTGGTGAGCAGAGCCGCCATGAACTGCACCGGATAGTGGCTCTTGAGATAAGCGGTCTGGTAGGCCAGGATCGCATACGCGGTGGAGTGGCTCTTGTTGAAACCGTATCCCGCGAACTGCTCGATAAGATCATAGATCTTTTGGGCCTTCTTCGGGTCGATACCCCGTTTCCGACAACCCTTCAGGAACTGCTGCTTCTGGCCCTGCATGACCTTCTTTTTCTTTTTTCCCATGGCCCTGCGGAGCAGATCGGCTTCACCCAGGGAGAAGCCGGCCAATTTGCTGGCAATCTGCATGACCTGTTCCTGGTACACGATGACCCCGTAGGTCTCTCGCAGGATCTCCTCCAACTCGGGCACCTCGTACCGGATCTTGACCTTGCCGTGCCGGCGGTCCACAAAATCGTCGATCATTCCTCCCTGGATGGGTCCGGGACGGTAGAGGGCATTCATGGCGATGAGGTCCTCGAAACGGCTGGGCTGGAGCCGTTTCAAGATTTCTCTCATCCCTCGGGACTCAAACTGGAAGATGCCGGTGGTGCGGCCTTCGCTAAAGAGCCGGAACGTTTCGTCATCCTGGAGATCGACCTCATCCAGATCGATCTCCAGGTTCGACTGCTCTCGAATTTGATCCAGGGTCTGTTCGATGAGGGTCAGCGTGGTCAGCGCCAGGAAATCCATCTTGAGGAGCCCCAGCCGCTCCAAGTCGTTCATCGTGTATTGGGTCGTGATTTCCTGCTTGCTCGACTTGTAGAGCGGGATAAGCTCAATCAGCGGTCTCGGGGCAATGACGATACCGGCGGCGTGGGTGGACGCGTGCCGGGCCAATCCTTCCAGGCGTTGAGCCACGGTCAGAAGCTGCCCGTAACGCTCATCGCCGGCTGCGAGGTCCCGGAGTTCCTTGACCGCCTTCAGAGATTTCTCCAACGTGACGTCAGGACCCGAGGGGACCAGGCGGGCGATGCGGTCAACCTCTCCGTAGGGAATGTTGAGGCCGCGCCCCACGTCCCGAATGGCTCCCCGGGCGGCCATGGTTCCGAAGGTAATGATTTGACTGACGTTGTCGCGTCCGTATTTGTGGGTCACATAGTCGATGACCTCGTTCCGGCGATGCATGCAGAAGTCGATATCGATGTCGGGTGGAGTGACCCGCTCAGGATTCAAGAACCGTTCGAAGAGCAGACCATACCGAAGCGGGTCCACATCGGTGATCTGCATCGCGTACGAGACCAGACTGCCGGCCGCCGAGCCCCGTCCGGGACCGACGGCGATTCCCTGTTCCCGTGCGTATCTCATGAAATCCCAGACGATCAGGAAATATCCGGAAAATTTCATCTTCTGAATCATGGCGATTTCCTGATCCAGACGCTGGGAATACTGCTCGCGAGAATGGTCCAGCCCGTCTGAGCCCTGCTGCTTCTTCAAAGACTCCAGGCGCCGGGAGAACCCCTTTCGAACGACGGACTCGAAGTAGGAATCCAAGGTATTTCCAGCGGGAACTTCAAACTCCGGAAACACCGATCCGGAGTCCTGCAACCGAAACTCACACTGCTCGGCAACGGCCAAGGTGTTGGAAAGCGCGCCCGGGACGTGGCCGAAGAGTTGGGCCATCTGGTCCGGTGTCTTCAGGAAAAACTGATCGGTCCGGTAGCTCAGCCGGTTGGTGTCCTGGACTGTCTTTCCGGTCTGGATGCAAAGCAGAACATCGTGGGGAAAGGAGTCCTCCTGCGCGAGGTAGTGGCAGTCGTTGGTCGCGACCAGCGGAAGATCCATTTCCTTGGCCAGACTTACCATCCCGGTATTCACCGACTTCTGCGCTTCTATGCCGTGGTCCTGCAGTTCCAAGTAGAAATGATCCTTGCCGAAGATCTCCGAGAGTTCCCCCGCCTCTCTGCGCGCTTCCTGATAACGATCCTGATGTAGATTCCAGGCCACGATCCCCTTGAGACAGGCCGAGAGCCCGATCAATCCTTCGCTGTGCTGCTCCAGCAACTCACGGTCGATGCGCGGCCGATAGTAGAACCCCTCCAGATAACCAAGCGAGACGAGCTTGACCAGGTTCTGATAGCCCTTTTGATTCCGAGCCAGGAGAACCAGATGGTTGCTTCCATCCGATCGGCCCGACTTGACCGTTCGTCCTTCCCGGGCAACGTAAACCTCGCAACCGATAATGGGTTTGACCCCGCTCTTGAATCCCGCATCGTGGAACTGGATGGCTCCAAACAGATTGCCGTGATCCGTCAGGGCGATCGCCGGCATCTTCAGTTCAGACGCTTTCTGGAAGAGGGCGTCGATCTTGTTGGCTCCATCCAGCAGGCTGAAATGACTGTGAACGTGAAGATGGACAAATTCAGCTTGGGCCATGGCGCTCAATTCCTGTGCTTCGGAGGAGAAACCGATCTATGGAGGGGACCGGGTCCCGCTCCGTCTCCAAGGCAGGGTCTGATTACTCCCACTCGATGGTTCCCGGTGGCTTTGAGGTCACGTCGTAGACCACCCGGTTGATACCCCGGACTTCGTTGACGACCCGGACCGAGATCCGGGCCAGAACCTCCCGGGGCAGGGAGACCCAATCCGCGGTCATGCCGTCGACGCTGTCAACGGCGCGAATCGCCACCACGTGCTCGTAGGTTCTGCCGTCTCCCATGACTCCCACGCTCTTGACCGGAAGCAGCACCGCAAAAGACTGCCAGATCTGCTCGTAGAGGCCCGCCCGGCGAACTTCCTCATCCACGATTCGATCCGCCTGCCGCAACAACACGAGCCTCCTATGGGTGACCGGACCAAGGATGCGGACCGACAGGCCGGGACCCGGGAAGGGTTGTCTCCACAGAATCTCCCGAGGTAGGCCCAATTCCCGGCCGACCTCGCGGACCTCGTCCTTGAAGAGATCCCGTAGTGGCTCCACCAGCTCCAGATCCATCTCCTCCGGCAGTCCACCGACGTTGTGATGACTCTTGATCACGGCCGACGGACCCTTCACGGAAACCGATTCGATGACGTCCGGATAGAGGGTCCCCTGGACCAGAAAGCGGACATTCCCCAGCTTACGGCATTCCTCTTCGAAGACCCGGATGAAGGTTTCCCCGATGATCTTCCGCTTCCTTTCCGGTTCCTCCACGCCAGCCAGAAGATCCAGAAACCGGGATCTCGCCTCCACCCCCACCACGTTCAATTGCAATTCGTTGCGCACCGTATTGAGCACCTGCCGGAACTCTCCCCCTCGCAACAAACCATTGTCCACAAAGACGCAGGTGAGGCGCTGGCGAATGCTCTTGTGCACCAGGATGGCGGCCACCGTGGAGTCGACACCTCCGGAGAGTCCGCAGACGGCTCGCCCCGATCCCACCCGGTCCCGGATCTCGTCGATCGTGCTTTCGATAAAGGAGGCTGTAGTCCAATCCCGCTTGCAACCACAGAGATCCACGAAATTCGAGAAGACCTCTCGTCCCCGAGGCGTGTGCACCACCTCCGGGTGGAACTGGACACCGAAGATCCGCCGCTCGGCGTTTTCCATGACCGCCAGGACGCTGTGCGTGGAAGCCACCTGCCGGAAGCCGGAAGGAAGCGCATCAATACGGTCGCCATGGCTCATCCAGACCTGCATCGTCTGGGGAAGGCCGTCCAACAAGGGTGAAGGACAGGACCGTTCCAGTTGGGCCTTTCCGTACTCACGGCGGGAGGGGTGAACCTGGCCGCCGAACTCGCGGGCCAGAAGCCCCATCCCGTAGCAGATTCCCAATAGCGGGACGTCGCAGGAATAGACCCGGGGATCGGGATGCGGCGCCCCCTCCTCGTACACGGACCGAGGCCCGCCGGAAAGAATGATTCCGCTGGGCTGACGCCTCGCAATCTCTTGAAACGGGGTGTGATAGGGCAGCACTTCCGAGAAAACGTGAGCCTCTCGAATCCGGCGGGCAATCAACTGTGTGTACTGGGACCCGAAGTCGAGAATGACGATGACTTCTCGCCTGCTCACAGGAACCTCTTTGCTCGGAGCGGAATCGGTCCTTTGCCGGATGACGGGAGCGGAGTATAGCACGCCATTCTGACCCCCAAGCGCCCTTGGCCGCCGGCGGTCCCTCCCCTTGACTCGAGTTCAAACAGGCGGGACCATCTCCAGAATGATCAGCGAGCAGTCGCTTCAGGGATTTCTCCTGGGGATCCTCCAGGGACTCACCGAATTCCTGCCGGTGAGCAGTTCCGGTCACCTGATTCTGGTGCCCTGGATCCTGGGCTGGCAGCCTCTGGGTCTGATTTTCGACATCATGGTCCACATCGGGACTCTCCTGGCCGTACTGGTCTATTTCCGGAGCGAATGGAAGCGGTTCCTGGTGACGGCGTTCGAACGGTTGTCGGGCCGGTCCCGAAGCCGGAATTCATTTCTGATGGACGCCATCCTTCTGGGGACGATTCCGGCGCTCTTAGCGGGCGGATTGCTGAAGCATGTCATCGAGGATTATCTCCGAACCCCCATGGTGACCGCATCCTGCCTGGGCGTTTTCGGCCTTCTTCTCTGGTGGGCGGATCGTCATGGAACCAAGGATCGCTCTCTCTGGAGCCTGACCCGAAAAGACGGAGTTCTGATCGGATTGGCCCAGGCCCTGGCTCTCATGCCGGGAGTGAGCCGGGCGGGCATCACTCTGAGCGCGGGCTTGGCTCTGGGACTCAATCGATCGGATGCCGCCCGGTTTGCCTTCCTCCTCTCAGCGCCCATCATGGCGCTGGCAGGGGCGTCCGCCGTCTACGACCTGCTCTCTACCCGAACCGCGGAGGCGGGGGCCGGCGTGGCTGACTCCACGCTGCTCCTTGGTGTATTATCTTCCTTCGTTAGCGGCATCCTATGTATCCGGTTTTTTCTTCGCTTTCTCGAGCGGCGTACGCTGCTGCCGTTTGTCGTCTATCGACTATTGCTTGCTGTTGTCATTTTCTGCTCGTCTCTCTGACCGGGGCTACGGAAGATGTCATCAAGAACACCGAGTCCATCCCCGCCTACCAGAATCAGATTCTGAGGTCGCATTTCCGGTCTCAGTATTACAAGAGCGTCACCTCCATCGGTCCCAGAAACAACGATCCTTTCGTCACGCAATACGTGGATCGCCAGATCGGCTACTACCTGGGGCGAATCCGCTCCGCTCTCGTCATGCTCAAGGTGCAATGCGAAGAGGTCCAGGAGATCCGGGCGAATTCGATGGTCGACAACCGCCTGCAGATGACGCCCGAATTCCGGAAGAAGTGGAGGAAGGCGCTGGGGGATCTGTCTGGCGACGCGAGAGGTCTCAAGAACCTCATCGGGAGCATCCTGCTGGGACTGGCTCGGAAGGACTCCAAACGCCCCCGGGTCCGCTCCGTGGGTGGAAGGGACGGCTATGGCCCGGAGCTGGCGTACCTGAGGAGGGAGCTGACGCTGGCAGAACGGCGAATCGAGGATTTTTTCTACAGGCCCACAAATACGGTGAGTTTCGAAGATCTTCGGGACAGGAAGACCATGCTGGTGCATCTCTACCATGTCCAGGAGATGGCCAAGAGACTCCGGAACGCGGTGGACCGTTAGCGCGCATTTCTCACGAAGTCGCTACGCGTATGATGAAAAATAGTCTGTTTTTGAGCATTTACGCGGATTATTCCAAGGGCTCTCCGGGACCGGCTATACTGGGCCGTGCGCTCGCTGGGGAGAAAAGCGAGCTAGCGTCTGAGCGTGGATCAAGGGTCGTGACCATCATTCCATGCCGGAACCTCGTGGGACCGGAAATCGGCGGGACCGGAAGGAGTGACTGATGCGAAACCTCACTCGGTGGTTGTTGTGTGTTGTTTTCAACCTGACCGGGCTGGCCGGTGGAGTGGAGGTGATCCCGATTCACCATGGATCCCTTGTTCTCAAATGGCAGGAGAAAGTCGTCTACGTCGATCCTTGGAGCCGAGGAGATTACACGGGACAGCCGCCGGCGGACCTCATCCTGATCACCGATATCCATGGGGACCACATGGACCCGGCGCAGATCTCCCGAGTCCGGAAGGACGGGACGATCATCGTCGCCCCCGCGGCGGTGCAGAAGACGGTCTCGGAAGCCAAGGTCCTGAGTAACGGAGAAACCATTCGCCCACACGGAATTCAGGTGGAAGGCATCGCCATGTACAACCTGAAACGGGGTCCCAGGGCAGGGCAGCTCTACCACACCCGGGGCCGGGGAAACGGATACATCCTCACGTTCGGGAAAGAGCGGGTCTACATATCGGGAGATACCGAGTGCATTCCGGAGATGAAGGCGTTGAAGGATATCGATCTGGCGTTCGTGTGCATGAATCTGCCTTACACCATGACTCCCGAAGAAGCCGCCGAGTGTGTCAACAGCTTCCGTCCCAAGGTCGTGTACCCGTACCACTTCAGGGGATCCGACGTGAAGGCCTTCGAGCGGATGGTGACCGCCGACGGGGTCGAGGTCAGGGTTCTGGACTGGTACTGAACGGGGCCATTCCCACTGAAGACTCGATTCGAGCACGAACGGAACGGCGCAGGCTCCTAGCGTTTTCTCTTTTCCGCGCTGCCGCGGCTGAGTGAGAGGCATCCTGTACGGTGCACGTCACGCACCCCGTACACCCGCATGTTCTGGAGAAAACCGTTGATCTTATCCGGATTTCCCGTGACCTCGAAAACACAGCTCTGAGGACTGGCGTCAACAACGCGAGCCCGAAACACCTTGGAGAGTTCCAAGACCTCCGACCGGCTGGATTCGGTGACGCGCACCCGGATCAGGGCCATCTCGCGAGCCATGTGGACTCTTGGATTGTATGGAATCACCTTGATGACATCGATCAGCTTGTTCAACTGCTTGATGACCTGCTCGGTGCCCGGCACGTCCGTTTTCGTGGAAAGGGTAATGAGCGACATGGTGGGATCGGAGGTCGGAGCGACGTTCAGCGTCTCGATATTGTAGCCCCGCTGACTGAAAAGCCCCACGACCCGCGCCAGGACACCCGATCTGTTTTCGACCAGTAAGGAAAGCAACTGAACCATGGCGTGTCCCCGTATAAGCACTTTGGACCCCGGAGTCAAGACAGGAACGCTTATCGGCGATCCGGCAGTGTCGCATCCGGCAACCTGCCATGGGAACCACAGAGGCGTCATCCGCTGGCCGAGCGCGCGAACCCTCGACTGTCGGCGCGGCCCCGGGAACGAATATGGCAGAATGACCCGAAATGGCCACGACGGGCAATGCGGAGTCCTGGGAAACCTATTCGGCTGAGCGCCGCCTCGTCGAGCAGTCGTTTCGGTCGGACCTCTGTCCCGAGTCGGCTCTGGAAAACCTGACCGGGGCCATGGACACCCTGGTCTCTCAAGTCGCTCGGCGATACCTTCGATCAAGTGCGTTCTGCATCCTCGCCTTGGGCGGATACGGACGCCGCGAGATGTTTCCGAACTCGGATGTGGATCTCCTTCTGCTGTATCGGGAGGAGAACCGGGCAGACGCCGAGGACGCGATCAAACTTCTTCTCCACGACTTGTGGGACCTCCGTTTGGACCTGGGACACCAGGTCTGGTCCCTGGAGGACCTGAGCGCCCGGGGCCCGGACCTGGAATTGGCCCTGTCCCTGTCGGATGCCCGGATCGTAACCGGGGACATGGCCTTGGGCAATCTCCTTCTCCGCGATTTTCTTCCCGGTTGGCACCAGGCCCAGACTGCGGAACTCCGCCTTGGGATCGACCGTCTGACACGGGAACGCCACCAGAGTTTCCAGAACACCATCTTCCATCTGGAGCCGGATCTGAAGGAGGGTCCCGGCGGACTCAGGGATGTCCTGACGGCCGGATGGCTGTCGAGGCTCCGGGGGGAGGCGCCCTTCATCCCGTACAGCCACGAGCGGATCGACGGCGCTTCCAGCTTCATGAAGCGGATGCGTATGTTGGTCCACCTCGTGCGTGGACGCAATCTGAATCGCCTCACGTATCGGCTTCAGGAAGAAATTGCACCCCTGGCAGGCTTTGCATCCGATGACGATCGGACGGGCGTCGAGTCCATGATGCAGGAGTACTATCTCAATGCCCGGGTTCTCCACGGGTATTGCCGCTACGGCCTGGTCCCGAGAAGACCGGTGGACCCGTCTACTCAGATCCACCTGGAGAACGTCTCCTCGGAGCGAGTCGGCCCCATCATCATCAAGGCTTTTCGAGACTCCTTGACTCAGGCCAAGCCTTTGAGTGACAGAGCCCGCATGTTGATTTCCCGCGGCTGTCCCCACTTGGTTGCGAGCATCCGCCGTTTTCCGCAACCGGGATCGATATTGGATCTCTTTTCTCCCCGCCCCGGCCTCTACCGGACCCTGACCGAAATGTACGACCTAGGGGTTCTGGAGGCACTTTTTCCGGAATTTGGAAGCATCAAGTCCAAAGTCACGCGCGATTTCTACCATCAATATACCGTCGATGAGCACAGCCTCATGGCCATTCGCAATATTGAGGAGTTGAAGGAAGGGACGTCCCGTGTGGACGCTCGTTTCGCGGCCCTGCTGGACGAGGCCACCCATCCGGAGCTGTTGACCCTGGCCCTCCTTCTACACGATGTGGGAAAGAGCCGGGAAGGACGTCATGCAGACCGCAGCACGCGGATGGCGGCCGCGGCGCTCAGGCGTCTGTGCTTTCCCGCGGAATGCATCGAGGCCATTTCGTTTCTGATCCAACAACACCTGTCCATGACAAGAGTCATTTTCCGAAGGGACCTGGAAGACCCCCGGGTGATCGACCGCTTTGCCGACCGCGTCGGCGACCCCGATCGGCTCCGACTGCTGTGTCTTCTGACCTACGCTGACATCAAGGCCGTCGGACCCGGCGTCCTCAAGGATTGGACCAAGGATCTCCTGTGGCAACTGTATGTCTCCGCTTACCGAAAGCTCACCCTGGGCTTTGGGGTGGACTCGGTGGAAGAGGAGACCCCGAAGCTCCTCTTCAAAGACCTGCCCGGCGACCTCGATGCCCGGGATTTCGGGAAGTTTCTCGAAGGACTCCCGCTCAGATACGTCAAGATCACACCGCATTCCGAAATCTATGAGCACTATCGTCTGGCCCGGGGACTGAGAACCGATCAGCCGGTGCAGTTGCGTCTGACGCGGGATCTCGACGGCTACAAGCTCTGTGTAGTGACGCCCGATCGCTTCTACCTCTTTGCCCGGATCGCCGGTGTCCTCGCCTCGTTCGGCATGAACATCTTCCGTGGCTATGCCATGTCCAACCGGGCGGGAACGACTCTGGACCTGTTCCATTTCACCGACGCCCGCCGGCTTTTCGCCCTGAATCCCAGCGAGAAAAAGCGGTTTCAGGATTCGGTCAGACGGATCATTCGTGATGACCGGTCCGTGGAGACGCATCTCAAGGACAGGGGCAGACCGGCGAACCCGCGCTTTTCCTCCACAAGGTTTCGTCCCTCCGTCTATTTCGAGGATGAGCCCACCCGACGCTACACCATCATGGAACTCGTGGCTCCGGACGCTATCGGCCTCCTGTACATCATCGCCGACCGGATCTCGTCCCTTCGCTGCAACATCGATCTGGTCTTGATCAATACGGAGGGTGAGAGGGCCGTGGACGTCTTTTACTTGTCGAGTGATGGGTGTAGACTTGGGCCCAGTCTACAGAAAGATCTGGAGGCTCGGGTTCTTCAAGCGATAGGGTGAACCGATGAAATTGATCATGGCGATCGTACGGCCCAGCAAGGTGGAAGAGGTCAAGGATGCACTGGGCAAGCTGAACGTTTCAGGCATGACCATCTCGGAAGTGCGCGGTCACGGCCGGCAAAAAGGACACACGGCGATCTACCGGGGAAAAGAATACAGTGTCACCCTCCTGCCCAAAATGAAGATGGAAATCGTGCTGCAAGACGATCTGGTGGAAGAAACCATCGAAGTTATCATGGAGACGGCTCGCACGGGCGAAATCGGCGACGGCCGCGTTTTCGTGCTTCCCGTGGAAGGCCAGTACAACATCCGCACCGGAGAGAACGACTGATCCGGCTCCCCGCCGCTCCGCTACGCAAGCTTCACCCGACCGCGCCATGAGGCGTTCCGTCGACTGACCGGAAGGGCGCGCAAGCGTCTGCCTCCTTTCCAACCGTCAATCGGTTTCGATCGTCTCACGGCGATAGGTCAGCAGCAGATCCTTGGTATTCACGCGGTCTCCCGGCTCCACCAGCAATTCCTCAATCTCCGCTTCCCGGTCGGCGTAGAGCGTGAGTTCCATCTTCATGGCCTGAAGCGTCAGGAGCTTCTCGCCCTGGGCGACTCTCGCCCCGCTTCCCACCGAGACTGAGATGACCATTCCGGGCATGGGCGAGCCGACGTGAAGCGGGTCGCCCGGGTCCGCCTTGGACCGTCTTGAGACCTGGGGAACAACCGACTGATTGGGAACCTGGACCTCCCTGGGGACACCGTTGAGCTCGAAAAAGACGGTGCAGTTTCCCCGGGTGTCCGGCTCTCCCACGGCCATCAGCTTGATGATGAGCGTCTTACCGGGCTCCAGCTCCACCAGGACTTCGGTTTCCCGTTCCATGCCGTAGAAGAAAACGGGCGTGGGCAGTACGGAAACGTCGCCGAACCGGGTCTGATGCCGAATGAACTCCTGAAACACCTGCGGGTACAGGACGTAAGAAATTGTGTCCCGTTCATCGCACTTGCGGCGAAGCCTTCCTGCCAGGTCATCCCGTACGACCTGCAGGTCTACGGGAGGCAGGGACTCGCCGGGCCGGCCCTGAATCGGGTGCAGGTCTCCCAATATCCGTTCTTGCAATCGGGCAGGGAACCCGCCCTTCGGTGTTCCCAGGCGGCCCTGGAAGAAATCGATCACCGACTCGGGAAAATCGATTTTCTTGGAAGGGTCCGTGAGGTCCTCTGGTGAGAGATCGTTGGTCAACATGAAGAGCGCCAGATCGCCGACGACCTTGGAAGAGGGAGTGACCTTGACGATGTCTCCAAAAAGCTCGTTCACTCGAGCGTAGGTTCGCCACACTTGCGGCCAATTTTCCTCCAAGCCCAAAGCCGCCGCCTGCTGATACAGGTTCGTGTATTGCCCGCCGGGCATCTCATGCTTGTAGACGTCCGCGGTTCCCGTCCGCAATGTCGGCTCGAAAGCGCAGTAGTATTGCCTCACGACCTCCCAGTAATGGGCGGTTTCCTCCAGTCTTCCGGTGTCGAGACCAGGATCCCGGGGAGAGTACCGCAACATTTCCACGAATGTGTTGAGGCTGGGCTGAGAGGTCAGACCGGCCAACGGAGCCATGGCGGCGTCCACGATATCGGCTCCGGCATCCACCGCTTTCATCAGCGCCGCCATCTGGCCGCCGCTCGTGTCGTGGGTATGAAAATGAACGGGTATGCCCACTTCGTTCTTCAGAGCTCGAATCAACCGGTATGCGGCGTAGGGCTTGCACAGGCCCGCCATATCCTTGATGGCCAGCATATGGGCGCCCATTCGCTCCAACTCCCGCGCCAGTTCCAGGTAGTAGTCCAGGGAATACTTGCTCCGATCCGGATCCAGAATGTCGCCGGTGTAGCAGATGGCGGCCTCGGCCACGCTCCCGCTCCGGCCCACGGCTTCGATGGCGACCTGCATGTTGCGGGAATCGTTGAGTGAGTCGAAGATGCGAAAGATGTCGATTCCGGACCCGGCGGCGAGCCGCACGAACTCCTGGACCACGTTGTCGGGATAACTCGTGTAGCCGACGGCGGCGGAAGCTCGCAGCAACATCTGAAAGGGAATGTTGGGGATCGCCTGGCGCATGCGGTCCAGGCGGTCCCAGGGGGACTCCCGCAAGAACCGCATTGCCGTGTCGAACGTGGCTCCGCCCCAGAGCTCGAGCGAAAAAAGATCGCTGTGACAGTGGGCGTAGACGTCGGCGATCCGGCCCATGTCGTAGGTGCGCATGCGGGTGGCCAGAAGGGACTGGTGAGCATCCCGGAGCGTCGTGTCCGTAATCAGCACTTCAGACTGATCTCGAACCCAATCTGCGAACTTCCGGGGCCCGTCCCTGAGCAGCCGAAAACGATGGCCCTCGGGAATGGCGCCACCGGGCGGGCGCCTGGGAATCGGCGCCGGCCTGCGGTTGACCTCGGCATGATACTCCTTGACCACCGGGGTTTCGTTGACCACTTGATTTCCCAGAAACCGAAGCAGTCGAGTGGCTCGATCCCGGCGAGCCGGAAAACGGAAGAGGTCCGGATTCTCGTCGATGAAACGAGTCGTGCAACGGCCGTTCCGAAACTCGGGATGGTCTACCAGATTGATCAGAAAAGGGATGTTCGTCTTCACGCCGCGGATTCGAAACTCTTGCAGACAGCGTTCCATGCGGCGGACCGTTTCGGGAAACCGAAGGCCCCAGGCCGTGACCTTCACCAGGAGAGAGTCGTAGAAAGGGGTCACCGTGGCCCCGGAGAAGGCGGTCCCGGCATCCAGCCGGATTCCCGCCCCGGATGCCGACCGATAGTGGAGCATACGTCCGTAGTCGGGGATGAAGGAGTTCTCCGGGTCCTCCGTCGTCACCCGGCACTGGCAGGCATGACCCCGTACCTGCACATCGGCCTGGCTGGCCAGTCCGATCTCAGGGTGTTCCAGCGCAAGCCCCTCGGCGATCAGAATCTGATGGTGGACCAGATCGATGCCGGTCACCTCTTCCGTCACCGTGTGTTCGACCTGGATCCTGGGATTGATCTCGATGAAGTAAAACTGGTCCGTGTCCTGATCCAGCAGGAATTCCACCGTTCCTGCGTTGTCATAACCGATCTCACGGCCCAGCGCCACCGCGGCATCGCAGATCTTCCGTCTCAGGTCCGGCGCCAGATTGAGGGCTGGAGCCATCTCCACTATCTTTTGATGACGCCGCTGGAGGGAACAATCCCGCTCATAGAGATGGACGAGATTGCCATGCCGATCTCCCAGGATCTGCACTTCCAGATGCCGGGCCCGGGACACGAATCGCTCCAGAAAGATCTCTTCTCTCCCGAAGGCGGACGCCGACTCACGGCGCGCCTCTTGAAACTGTGCTTCCAAATCCGCCTCTCGGGTCACGACACGCATGCCGCGGCCGCCGCCGCCGTGGGCCGCCTTGAGTATCACCGGATAACCCATGGCGCCGGCCAGTTTCCTGGCCTCGTCGAGATCCGAGAGGGGCGCCTCGCTGCCCTGCAGAATCGGAACGCCCAATTTGGCCGCCAGCGCCCGAGCCGCGGTCTTGTCGCCCAACTGCTCCAGAATCTCGGGACGGGGACCGACGAACAGAATCCCGGCATCCGCACAGGCTCGGGCGAACACCGGGCTCTCGGAGAGGAACCCGTAGCCGGGATGAATGGCGTCCACCCGCTTTTCCACGGCCAGCGCGATCACGTTGTCGACATTGAGGTAGGCCTGGATGGGATCCATGCCGGAACCGATCAGATAGGCTTCCTCCGCTTTGTAGCGATGGAGGGAAAATCGATCTTCTTCCGAATAGATTGCGATCGTCCGGATGCCCAATTCATGGGCCGATCGAAAGACTCGAATCGCGATTTCGCTTCGATTGGCGGCCAGCAGGCGTTTGATTCGTGACTGAGGTGAGGCCATTAGCAATAGAAGATGTGGCGGTAGATTTGTCGAATGGCGGCAGTTTCGGTCCGATAGCGATCCAGAAGCGAGTCCCCCGAGTCCGAACCCTTGAGCCGAGCCGTGACTGCACACCGGGACGGATCGCGGGGTAGTCTGGTCACCGGACTTTCAGCCAGTAGTTGCTGCAGAGCCTCGAGGTGGAAGAGAAATCCCGCGCCCGGGCCCAAGACCCTCCCCTCGTCAGGATCGAGATGACCTGCCTCGACAAGTCTCAAGATGCCGTGCCGGGTCCCTCTTCCCTCGATCCCGTGTTGCAGCTGCAGATACTTTACCACGAACTGAATATCCATCAGCCCGCCGCGGCCGACTTTGAAATCGTAGTTGGCTCCATCCTTCTACAGGGCAGGGAAGATCAGATGTCGAAGTAGAGAGCGAACTCATAGGGATGCGGTCTCAGGCGCATGGCATCCACCTCACGCTCCCGCTTGTAGGCCAACCAATTCTCGATCACGTCCGGAGTGAAGACGTCTCCCTTGAGCAGGAAATCATGGTCGGCCTCCAAGGCGTCGAGGGCCTGCTCCAGAGTCCCCGGAACCGACTCCACCTGAGCCATCTGTTCCGGCGGCAGATCGTAGAGGTCCTTGTCCATGGGATCGGGCGGCACGATCTTGTTCTGAATCCCGTCCAGACCGGCCATGAGCATGGCCGAAAACGCCAGGTAACCGTTACAGGACGGATCCGGAGGCCGGAACTCGACCCGCTTGGCCTTCTCGCCGCTGGAGTAAGTGGGGATTCGGACGCAGGCGCTTCGGTTGCGCATCGAATAGATGAGATTGACAGGCGCCTCGTACCCGGGCACCAGCCGCCGGTAGGAATTCGTGGTCGGTGCGCCGAAAGCCAGGACTGCGGCGGCGTGCTTGAGGAGTCCGCCGATGTAGAAGACCGCCTCCTGACTCAGATCGGCATAGGTCCCGGGGCCGTAGAAGACGTTCCGGCCGTTCTTCCAGAGGCTCTGATGGCAGTGCATTCCGGAGCCGTTGTCCATGAAAATGGGCTTGGGCATCAGGGTCACCGTCTTGTCGTAACGGCGCGCCACATTCTTGATGATGTACTTGAACTTCAGCAGCTTGTCTCCCATGTTGACCAGGGAATCGAAGCGCATGTCGATCTCGCATTGGCCGGCCGTTGCCACTTCGTGGTGATGAACTTCCACCTCGATGTCGGCGTCCTGGAGAACCAGCATCATCTCCGTCCTCATGTCCTGCAGCGTGTCCATGGGAGGAACGGGGAAGTAGCCTTCCTTGTATCGGGGCTTGTAGCCCAGGTTGGGATTTTCTTCCCGCCCGCTGTTCCAGAAACCCTCCACCGAATCGATGTAGTAGTAGCCGTGGTTGTAGGACTGGTCGAACCGGACGTCGTCGAGGACGAAGAACTCCGGTTCGGGTCCGAAATAGGCGGTATCGGCGATACCGGTCGACACCAGGTATTTCTCAGCTTTCTGAGTAATGTAGCGGGGATCCCGGCTGTATGGTTCCCGGGTGATGGGATCGGCGATGTTACAGATCAGAATCAGGGTTCTGACCTTGGAAAAGGGATCCTCGAAGCAGGTGCTGGGATCTGGGATCAGAAGCATGTCGCTTTCCTGAATCTTCTGAAAACCCCGGATGCTGGACCCGTCAAAACCGAACCCGTCGGTAAAGCTGTCCTCGTCAAGATCGCCGGCGGCGATGGTGAAGTGCTGCCACAGTCCCGGCAGGTCGCAGAACCGCAGATCAACGACCCTGATCTGCTGATCACGAATCAGATTAACGACTTCTCTGGCATCCATAAGGGAGTTCTCTCCTATTGACCTTGGACCACCTGGTTCTCCATGAAGTAGTAGGAGATCAGGTGGAGAATCAGGAAGTGGGCTTCCTCGATATGGCCCATGTGGGACGAATCGACGCGAATGACACTCCGGGCGCAATTGGAGAGCTCCCCTCCGGATCTGCCCGTAATGCCGACGGTGTCGATTCCGTTCCGGTTGGCCCAGCGGACGGCATGGATCACGTTCGGAGAGTTTCCGCTGCCACTGAAGGCCAAGAGCAGGTCGCCGCTGCGGCCGAAATTCCTCAACTGCTCCACAAAGATCTGGTCGTAGTCGTCGTCGTTGGCTACGGCCGATATCCAGGGAATGTTGTCGGTGAGGGATAGAACCCGGAACCGGGGACTGCGGCCGTGGGAAGCCCCTTTGCCCAGATCGTTGGCCAAATGGGATGCGGAGGCCGCGCTGCCGCCGTTCCCACAGACGAAAATCTGCCGCTCGTTCTGCCGGGCCGTTTCCAATCGACTCGTCAGATCGGCCACCAGATTCTCCGAAACCGTCTTCAGCACATCCAGCGAGGTCTTCTTGTAGGCGGCGACGTAGCTCTTGATGTCCATGCCGGAGAATCTCCTCGATCCTTGCGCCGACGATTCGGCCCTACTCAAAAGCGTAACTTCCGGATCGACGCTCCCGCAAGCGCGATCCGGGCTGCGACGACGTGAGGGACCGGTCGCTGCCGGACGGGGAAGAGGCGGTCCAGCCCCGCCTGACCCATCGAGATCCTGGAGCGAACCTCGGACGTTCCCATTTCCAGAACGTCGCATAATGAATATTATGTAAACTTATAAGGCTGGGGTCCAAACCAGGACAGCGACAGTACAAATGTAGAAATCAGGTGGTTTTAAAGTGGTTTAGAGAGATTCTTCTAAAGAAGAGCCAGAACTTGAGGAGACACGCAGCGACGCTACATCTTGTATTTGCCCATTTCTTCCGGGTTGAGATTCTCCAGCCACTTGCGCACCTCCTCCGGGTCGAGGTTTTCCTTGTCCAGAGTGATGTTGCGGCTGTTGTTGATGACGTCTTCCGTGACGTAGATGGGGGAGTCGGTTCGGAGGGCCAGGGCGATGGCGTCGCTGGGACGGCTGTCGATGGCGATGGGTTCCCCGTTGAGCTTGAGATGAATCGACGCGTAGAAGGTGTTGTCCCTGAGTTCCGTGACGACGACCTTGTAGATCTCCGCGTCCAGGTGCATGAGGATGTTCTTGATCAGGTCGTGAGTCATGGGACGGGGCGTGTCGATCCGCTCCACCTGGAGCGCAATGGCGTTGGCCTCGAAGATTCCGACCCAGATCGGCAGGAGCGTGTTCTTCTTCACGTCCTGGAGGATGATGATTGGAGAATTGGTGATGGGATCCATCATCAGTCCGCGGATCTTGAATTCTCGCTCCATGTGGACTCCTAGTGGTTTGTCTCGGGACCGATTCTGGTTCCCACGAGACTGTTGGCTCCGATTCCGGTGATGTGGACCTGGACGAAGGAACCGGGAGGATCCTGGCCGGGAAAATTGACCACTTTGTTGGTCGCCGTCCTTCCGAAAATCTTCTCGCCGTCTCGCGAGGTCCCTTCAACCAGGACCTCGAAGTCCCTGCCCAGATACCGGTCCCGGTGGATTTCGAGCTGGATCTCTTTCTGGCGGCGTTGCAACTGCATGAGACGGCGGGTCCGGTCCAGGCCGGTTTGATCGTCCGTCCAATCCTCGGCGTCCGTGTAGGGCCGGGGGGAGTACTTGAAAGAGAACATGGACTCGTAGCGGACCGTTTCCAAGAGGCTCATGGTCTGCTGAAAATCGTCTTCCGTCTCCCCCGGAAATCCAACGATCACGTCGGTGGAAAAAGCAAAATCAGAATTCCAGCGGCGAAACTTCTCGACGATCTCCAGGTACTTCTCCCGGGTGTACTGCCGCCGCATGCGCTTCAAAATCGGATCGGAACCGCTCTGGACCGGCAGGTGGACCTGGGAACAGATGCGGGGTTCCTGAGCCATCAGTGCGATGGCGTCGTCGTTGAACTCGCGCGGATGCGGAGACGTGAACCGGATTCGCCGGATTCCTTCGACCCGGGCCACCTTGGCGAGGAGCTGGGCGAAACGGAATCGGGGCCGCTGCGGGTCTCGATAGCTGTTGACGGTCTGTCCCAGGAGGACGATCTCCACGAATCCCAGATCGGCCGCGCGCCGGACTTCTTCCACAATGGCTTCGGCGGGCCGATTCCGTTCCTTGCCCCGGGTAAAAGGCACGATGCAGAAAGTGCAGCGCTTGTTGCAACCCTCCATGATGGTGATCTGTGCTCGGAACCGGCTGGAGCGCAGAACCGGCTCGATCTCGACCGGTATGGAGTCCGCCAGAAACTGAGTGCGAACCCGCCGTGACGGGTCCTGGTCCATATCCCTGGAATCCAATTCGTCCAGGAGGTCGGGCAATGAGTGGTAGAGGTGGGTGCCTACAACCAGATCCAGAAACGGAGCCCTCTTCAGCATCCGCTCGCCCTCTTGCTGGGCGACGCAGCCCACCACTCCGATTCTGAAGTTGCCTTCCTTCCGCTTTCGCTCCTTCATCTGTCCCAGACGGCTGTAGACCTTCTGGGCCGCCTTTTCGCGGACGCTGCAGGTATTGAGTAGGAAGAGGTCCGCTTCTTCGGGTGTCGAGACCGGAATCATTCCGCGATGCACCAGGAGCCCGGAGATCTTCTCCGAGTCATGCACATTCATCTGGCATCCGAAGGTTTCGATGAAAAAGCGCTCAGACTGCATTGATCAGACCCCGCGTGTCCGGAGGTCACGAGTCCCCGCCCCCTACGGGCGCCGACCGCTTGGCCTCCGCAACGGGGTTCATTCTAGCCGATGCCCAAAAGGCGAAACAATTGAGACGATCAAAACGGGATCAGGTAGGCTGCTGCGATACCGGCCGCTGAGGATCGGCCCGGGATGCCGGGTCCGTGTCGGCCGCTGCCCGTCGAAGCAATTCCCGAGCCTGCCTGAGAGTCGTCTCTGTCAACGAATCGCCGGCCGTCATGCGGGCCAGTTCCCTGACTCGCTCGTCTGCATCCAGGACCTGGACCCGAATCACGGTTCGTCCCTCGTGGATTCCTTTGTCCACGTGCAGATGGCGCGTGGCGTGGCACGCCAACTGAGGCCAGTGGGAGACGCAGAACACCTGGTCGCGGTGCGCCAACCGGGCCAATTTCAGACCTACGGTCGATGCGACCCGCCCCCCGATACCGGCATCCACCTCATCGAACACCAAGGTCTTGGAATAGGGTGCGAATGCGACCACCGACTTCAGCGCCAAAGTGATCCGGGACAGCTCACCTCCGGACGCGGTGCGCCCCAAGGGCCGGGGCGATTCCCCGGGATTGGGACTGATGAGGAATTCCGCCGTATCCGTTCCCTGCCCCGTCTGGACCGACTCGTCGGTATCGATCCGGACACGAAATGCACAGCGGCCCATGGCCAGTTCGGAGAGCTCCTCTTCAACCTGCCGGCAGAAATTCTCGGCATCCGCACGGCGTTTCCTGGACAGCTTCTTGGACAGCGCAAGGTACCTGGATTCAAGGTCCTGTTCCTCCCGGGTCCACTCCTGCTCCTGCATCCGGGAGACGTCCACCGACGCCAACTCTTCCTGGATCTCAGCCTGGTAGGCCAGGACCTCATCCAATGAGGGACCGTACTTCCTCTTGACGCCCTCCAAAGCCGAGAGTCTTTCGCCGACCTCGTCCAGCCGTGCCGCGTCCCACTGGATCGATGCGGCGTAATCCCGCAATTCCAGACCCACTTCCTCCACCTGATATCGGAGGTCGAGGCTGCGCTCGGCCAGGGACTCCATTTCCGGGTCGAGACGGCCGAGATCGTAGAGCCGCTTCTGAGCTTGATCCAGGAGGGAGACCACGCTTCCCTCCCGATCGTAAAGCAGCTGAAAACTCTCGTATGCGGCCTGCTGGCGGCTTTCCGCCGTCGCCAGGAGGTCCTGCTCCCGTTCCAGCTTTCGATCCAAAGCCGGTTCCAGGGCGAGCTGTTCCAGCTCCGACAACTGGTACCGCAGAGTGTCCATTCTCTCGAGTCGCCGGCTCGCGCCTTTTCGGAAGCGTTCGAGTCGCCGGCGAACCGCCGTCAGATCGACGTAGACCTGGCGGACACGGTCCGCGAGTTCCCCGTTCGCGCCAAATCCGTCCAGGTGTCGAAGGTGGGTCCGAGGCTGCAACAGGGTCTGTTGATCATGCTGTCCATGGATGTCCGCCATCAGGCTTCCCAGCCGGGCCAGGACACCCAGTGTCGAGAGGTTCCCATTGATGAAAATCCGATTGGCTCCGGTCCGGGAAATCTCCCTCCGGACCAGAATTTCGCCGCCTTCGGTTTCCAGACCTGTTTCCTCGAGAAAGGTCCAGGCGGGGTGGCCCGGATCCAGGGAAAAAACGCCTTCGACCCGGGCCTTGTTGAAGCCCTCTCGTATCATCTCCTGCGAGGCCCTTTCCCCCGCCAGGAGGGAGACTGAATCCACCAGGATCGATTTTCCCGATCCGGTCTCGCCGGTAATCAGATTGAACCCCGGCGCAAACTCCAACTCCAGCCGGTCAATGAGCGCGAAGTTACTGATACGAAGGTACTTGAGCATGACGCGTCGAGAGGAGACGAGGTCCGGTTCCGCCCCGGGACGAGATCCAGGATTCATTATAGGAAAACCGAGCCGATTTCGGGAGAGGCCGCGCACCCGATATGTGACATAGGCCTGGTTTACAATTCTCTAGAGTCCGTGCCGTAGGAATGATCGTAGCGAGACAGTGGCGAATCGAGGACAGATTTCCTCGATTTTGAGGTGCATAGTCGTTCTATTCGCCGAGAAATCGGGAAAATATGGACCGATTTCCCGGTTTCGCAGTAGAGGAATGTCTGCGGCGCAGGCTCCTGGGGTTGGTTTCGGAAGGGTTCGACCGTGGCGCCGGGGGAATGATGGCAGGTGGTTGGCTGATCGCTCAGGGTTCTTTCGGTAGCTTCTGGTCTCTCATCGCCCAGAGCGGGCCGGTGGCCCTGCTGGTACTTCTGGTACTGCTCTTCTTCTCCGTTTTATCTTGGACTATCATCGTCTCCAAGGTACGGGCCTACAGGAGGGTGGAAGAGCAGTCGTTCGAGTTCACCGAATTCTTCCGGCGAAGTTCCAGCCTCTCCGAGATTCACCGCGTCTGCGATGACTACCCGCTTTCTCCGCTGGCCGGCGTATTCAAGGCCGGCTATCGGGAGTTGGATCATTGGATTCAAGCCAAGGGGGACATGAGTCGGACCAACCCCATGGACCAGCACGTGGCCATACGCAGTATTGGGGGCCTGGAACGGGCGTTGCGCAAGGCGGCGAGTGCCGAGATGACCACCCTGGAAAGCTCATTGAGTTGGCTGGCGACGACCGGATCGGTCACGCCGTTCATCGGACTATTCGGAACGGTCATCGGGATCATCAACGCGTTTCAGGGCTTGGGTGAAGGTTCGGGCACCACCATCCAGGCCGTTGCTCCCGGAATCAGCGAAGCCTTGGTCGCGACGGCGGCGGGCCTATTCGCCGCAATTCCTGCGGTGATTGCATACAACCACTTCCTGAACCGACTCAAAGTCATCGGTATCGAAATGGACGATTTCACCACTGAGCTCCTGAATCTGATTGAGCGGAGTTTCGCTTGACGGAACGGACCCGGAGCCACTGCGGCCATGTGGTCCGGCCGTCCCGTTTTCGGCCGGTTCTGCAGCCCGCGGCTTCCGCCCGGCGGTGGAGCGGCCTCTGCGAAAGGAGAACGTCTTGGCCTTCTCCGGCGTAAATCCGACTCGGCCTTCGATGTCCGAGATCAACGTCACTCCGCTGGTGGACGTCGTATTGGTCCTCCTCATCATATTCATGGTCACGGCTCCGATCCTCCAGACCGGAATCGAAGTCAATCTTCCCCGGACCCGCACCGTTTCGAACGTCGATCCGGAGCAGCGCGCCGTGGTGACCATCGGACGGGAGGAAACCCTGTACTATGGGTCCTCACCCTTGAATTTCAATGAGTTGGGAAACCGGTTGGAGACCGATATCGGGGGCCGGAACCTGCCCGTGTTCCTCCAGGCCGATGAGGATGTCCGCTGGAAAACGATCGTCGCGGTCATGGATCAGATCCGGCTCTCGGGATACGCGAACATCCAGGTCGTAACCCGGCCCTTCAAGGAGAAGGCTCCGTAGGCCGCCATAGGAAATCGATGCCGCAAAGCCGAATCCTGATCACCCACGTCAAAAGCGACCGCCTGTCACGTCCGTTCGTGTTTTCGGCAGTGGGGCACTTGGTTCTTTTTCTGGGCGCCACCTTCGTGACCGACCTTTTCCCACCCGTTGAGATTGTCAGCGGAAGCACCGGCGTGGGAGGAGGCCAGGGAGGGAGCCTGGTCTCCGTCGGCTTGGCGGCCGATTTGGGGGGCGGCGCCGGCATGTACAAACCGGCCGTGACCCCCAGAGTCCAGGCGGCTCCCCCTCCCCAAACCAAGCGGAAGCAGGAGGTGACCCCAAAGGCCGCGCCCGACCAGATCGAGTTTCAGCAGAAGACTTCGCGCAAACGCCGGCCTCGGCCGAAGAAACGAGCGGCTGTCCCTTCCCGCACCGGTTCCAAGGACTCGCAATCCGACGCCAAGGCCCAGATCCCCCGGAAAGCGGACGCCGGCAGCGGCGGGACCGGTGGAGCCCCCTCGGGTTCCGGCGGCGGATTCGGCGGCGGCCAGGGTGTCCGCGTCGGCAGCGGCACCGGCCAGGAGGGATTGCACTCCTGGTACGCTCGCCAAGTCGAGCAGCGCGTGGGGCAGAACTGGCTCCGGGCCTCGTTGGGTGCGCTGGCGAGACCGGTGGAGACGGTCGTCAGTTTCGAAGTGCTGCGAAACGGGCAGATCCATCGGATCAATCTGGAGCAGCCCAGCGGCGTCCGAGCCGTAGATCTGGCTGCACAACGCGCCATCCGCGCCAGCAGCCCATTGCCGGCTCTTCCGCCGGAACTGCGAAACCGAAGAGTGCGATTTGTGACCTACTTCCAATATCCCCCTCGGTGAAAAAGGGATTGCACCATGCTTCCAGCCATTTCCACTTTGGCCACAGTCCTTATCCTCATGCTGGTTGCGCCAGCGGGAATGGCGCAGCCGTCCGACGTGAAGATCTATCCCAAGTTGCGGGAGAGCACCCGCTTGGCGGTGGCCGACTTCGTAGCACGGACAGCGGTCACGCCCCAGACTCAGACCGCCGCGAAGGTCTTCAACGGCGTGCTCTGGCAGGACCTCAAATTCTCGGCATTCTTCGAGATGCCGTCCAAGAGTTTCTATCCCTTGAAACCGCTCCGGTCGCCGCAGGACGTGAGTTTCGATCATTGGCAGGCGCCGACGCTGGATGTCGACTTTCTGGCCTTCGGCAACGTACACGTGGATGCCGCAGGAGCCATGATCGAAGGCTACCTCTATGACGTGAAGACCCGCCAGCAGGTCTTGGGGAAACGCTACTCCGTAGCCGACGCGACACTGATTCGAAGGATTGCCCACGAGTTCGCCGACCAGATCGTCTACCAGTTGTCGGCCGGCACCAGCCAGGGTGTTGCCAGCACGCAGATCACCTACAGCTCTCTGAAATCCGGGAGCAAGGAGATCTACACCATGGACTATGACGGTTCCAACGTTCGGACCGTCACCGCCAACCAGGGCATCAACAAGTTCCCCGACTGGTCCGGCGACAATTCAAAACTGGCTTTCGTCACCATCCTTCCCGGCAGCGCCCGCTGGCAGTTCTGGATCCAGAGCCTCCAAGGAGGCCGAAATGTGATTCCAACGCCTACCTCGTACGTATCGTCTCCGGCTTTCTCTCCCGATGGCCGGCAGATCGCTTACTCCTCCCGGGGCAGGGGGCATTCCAGCGCGGACATCTTCGTGGCGAACGCCGGCGGATCCGGCGGGACCAACGTCTCCAATCATCCTGCCATCGACACTTCGCCGACGTGGAGCCCCTCGTCCCGGCAGATCGCCTTTATCTCGGACCGGACCGGACGGCCACAGCTCTGGCTCATGGACGCCGACGGTTCCGATCTCCGGCAGCTGGTGTCGGAAGGAGGACATTGCGACAGTCCCAGTTGGGCGCCGGACGGCAGGCACATCCTATACTCCTGGCAGGCCCCAAAACGTTGGAAACACGACATTTATATAGTGGAAATGGCCAGCGGGAAGATCTTCCAGCTGACCTCGGGAACCGGAAGTAACGAACATCCCGATTGGTCTCCGGACGGCAGACACATCGTCTTCCAAAGTACGCGAACCGGTTCCAAACAGCTGTTCATCATGAATGCCGACGGCAAGAGTAGAAGGCAAATTACGGCCTATGGTATAAACGAAAGTCCAGCATGGTCAGGCTATCTGACCCGTCCTTGAGTACAATTTTTTCCTTCCAAGGAGGTTCAATGAACAGAGGCTTTCTGGTCACTGTGCGGTTCGTTCCCTGTGTATTGTTGGTGCTGGCGGTGGGAAGCTGTAAGAAAAAGCCGCCTCCGGCGGTTGCGGTCCCCGACGCTCCTTCGGTCGCGGCCCCCTCCAAACCGGCGGCCGACATGCCGACCATTGAAATCATGGCGGAGCCCGGCACCATCGAGCGAGGCAGCCAGACGACGTTGAGCTGGAAGAGCACCGACGCCACTTCCGTCCTCATCGACGGGGGTGTCGGAAACGTCGCCGAGACGGGTTCCCTGGTCCTCTCGCCTACGGAGTCCACCACCTATACGGCCATTGCCCGAGGGAGCGGCGGCAGCGCGCGCGACAGTACCCGTGTGACCGTGGTGCCCAAGAGGGCGGCGAAACTGTCGGTCACGGATATCGAAGGGCTTCAGCGGGCGATTGAGGACGGGCGGGTCCGGCCGATCTTCTTCGACTATGACAGGGCTCTACTGAGCCCCAAGTCGCAGCAGATCCTGGAGGAGAACGCCCGCTGGATCAAGAGGTTCCCGACGGCGACGGTCATCGTCGAGGGACACTGCGACGAACGGGGCAGCGAAGAGTACAACCTGGCTCTGGGCGATCGTCGATCCCAGGCCACCCGCGATTACCTGCTGGACGCCGGCGTGAGCGCGACTCAGTTGGAAGCTCTGTCGTTTGGCGAGGAGCGCCCCTTCGAGAGCTGTCACGACGAGACCTGTTGGAGCAAGAACCGCCGCGCCCATTTCGCCGTCAAGAGGTAGGAGCTGGTGGTGAATCTGCCGCCCGGCTGTGAGACTGGGGCAATTTTCTCCCCGGTCTCGCAGATTCCGGCGGTAGATTGTACGAGATGTCCGGTCCGTACCATTGGAACTCAAACTAGGAGAAGGCCATGAAACTGTCAGCATCTGTTCTCGCCCCGGTAACGCTGGGATTCTTCGTCTTCTCGCTGGGTGGCACCAAAGAGGAGATCGTCCGTCTTCAGAGCGACGTTCTCCAGCTCTCGAACCAGATCCGGTTGCTCCAGAAGAGCACCGACGAGACCGGTTCCGTGTTCCAGTCTCTCCTGGAACAATTGAACGATCAGGTGGCCCAGATGAATCTGGCGACGGATGAGTTGCACCGGGCCACGCAGGACCAGAAGACGGATGTGTTCAACCTGGTCACTTCGATTCGGTCTGAAGTCCAGAATCTGAGCGTGAAGCTGGACGACACCAACAACCGGCTGACGGCCCTGCAGAACAAACAGGAAGAGCAACAAGTCAGAATGCAGTCCTTGAGAACGGCGCCTGCGACCGCGGACGGCACGATCCAGCCCGATCAAGCCTATGCTGCCGCCTACAACGACTTCATTATCGGAAACTACGACTTGGCCATGGCCGGCTTTCAGGACCTGTTGGACAGCCATCCGGACAGCGAGTACAGCGACAACGCCCTCTACTACAGCGGCATCTGCTCACTGGAACAGAAGCGCTACGAACCGGCCATCCAGGCCTTCGACCAGGTCATCAATCTATATCCCAAGGGAGACAAGACCGCGGAGGCCTATTTCAAGAAGGCCCAAGTCTTCCAGCATCTGCAGAAGAACACGGAGGCCATCGACACCCTCCGGCAGCTGATCGAAATTTTTCCTGATTCTCAGGAATCGGTCCAAGCTCAGCAGGAGCTGGAGCGCATGGGAGTGTAGTTCCTGCCCGGCGACAGGTGTCCCAGCGGCCGATGAACCGGGACGGGGTATCAGAAGGGAATGTCGTCGTCGGTGATTTCAACTTCCTGAGAGGGTTGAGGCGCTCGTGAGGGCTGAGAGCCCTGCCGGTCCGCAGGTGCGCCACCGCCCATTTCGTCTGTCCGTGAGCCCAGCATCTTCATTTCCCGAGCCACGATTTCGGTCGTGCGCCTTCGATTTCCGTCCCGATCGTCCCACTCCTGAGTCTGGATTCGCCCCTCGATGTAGATGAGACTACCCTTGCGGAGATACTTCTCGCAGATTTCTGCCAACCTGCTCCAGACGACGATGCGGTGCCATTCCGTCCGCCGTTGTCGCTCGCCACTCTGATCGTTCCAGACTTCGTCGGTCGCCAGCGAAAAGTTGGCCACTGGAGTTCCCGACGTCGTGTATCGAACTTCAGGGTCCCGACCCAGCCTTCCCACCAAGATTGCCTTGTTGATCATTTTCAACCTCCTTTCTCACTCCTCCTCATTACTATAACGGTCGACCCCGAAAAAAACGGATCTCGGCCTGGAACGGCATTGCCCTGCTTGGTGTTCTGCCGATATTTCAGGGCTTGGCGGACGGTGGGTCCGTTCAGATCCGACGCGCGCCGGACCGGCCGTATCCCACCAGTTCGATGCTCGTCTCGACCCTGCGATCCCCTCGATAGAAGCTTGCGCTGACCCGATCTCCGGGCCGCTTGTCTCCCAGCAACCGGACGATGTCGTCATGGGTCCGAACCGGCTCGCCCTCCAGGGAGATCAGAATGTCGCCCCCGATGATGAGGAAGAAGTTTCCGAGCAGGACCCTCCGGCGCCCGCCTCTCAGGCCGGCCAGGTCCGAAGAACTTCCCTCCTCGACTCCCTCGATCAGGAATCCTTCCCGGACCGGGAGGTTCAGGGCAGACGCCAGCCGCGGCGTCAACGTGCGTCCCTGGACTCCGAACCATGGGCGCCGCACGAACCCGTAGGACACCAGATCGGGGACGATACGACGCAATATGTTCACCGGGACGGCGAACCCGATCCCGGCGCTTTCGCCGGATCGGGAGTAGATGGCGGTGTTGATTCCGATGAGCTCCCCTCGCGTGTTCAACAGTGGGCCGCCGCTGTTCCCCGGATTGATGGCGGCGTCACTCTGGATGACGTTCTCGATGACTCCGGAATCGGTCCTGAGGCTGCGGCCCAGCGAAGAGATGATTCCCGTCGTCAGCGTGTGCTCGAAGCCGAAGGGATTGCCGATGGCCAGGACTTTCTGCCCGACTTTCAGGTTGTCGCTGCTGCCCAACTTGATGGGGTAGAGTTTTTCGGCCGGACATTCGATCTCCAGGATCGCCAGATCGTTGAATCGATCGGTCCCCAGAACCTTCGCCTCGTAGCTGCTCTTGTCGTAGAGCGTGACCTCGATCCGGCTGGCCTCCTGGACAACATGAAAGTTGGTTACGATCCGGCCCTTGCGGTCGATGACGACTCCGCTGCCGACGCCCCGCCTGGGGATGACGTCGAACCAGAAATTCCGCTCCAGCGTGGTGCTGGTCACATTGACCACACCCGGTCCGAGGTCGTCATAGATGCGGATGTTGATGTCCTCGTCCTGGGTTCGGACGGTGTCGAAGGCCTGCGTTTCGGGCTCCCTGAATTCGGCATGGGTCGGCTCGGGAACCGGCCACCGCGTGAGGAAGACCACCAGCGCGGCAGAAAGCAGACTGCTGGCCAGTACGAGCTTCCAGAATTCCGGCCTGTTCATGTCCCGATTATACTATCCGGCAGATTCCCGAGGCTCACGGACGTTCAGGAAGAAGAGGACACCGGCAGCGACCGAGAGCAGCGCCACCAGGAAAACGACGGCCCCGTAACCGGACCAGGAATAGCACCAGCCCGAAACCAGGACCACCACAGCGATTCCCAGTTGCGAAAAGCAGTTTCGAAGGGCGAGGTATGAACCGCGCTCATCGATCCCCACCAGTTGCGTCTGCAAAGTCTGCAGTGCGGTCTGGCGGAAACTCACGCACAGGCTCACGGCGAAGAACAGGGCGATGAGTCCGGATCCCCAGGGAATCGACATCAGGCCCGAAATAGTGAGGATGAAGGCCAGGTTGGCCAACAGAAACACTCTTCGCTTGGTCCAACGATCCACCGCCCAACCCGAGATCAGACTGCCCGTAACGGCGGCGATCCCCGCCACCATGAACAACCAGGAGATCTGGATCGGAGTCACGCTGAAACGGTCGATGAGGTAACCGGAGAGATACACCATCAGCGCCATGGTTCCGCCCGCGACGGCGAAGGAGATCAGAAGGGAACTTCTCAGGGGGCGAACCGAAAGGAAACGCCGGTAGGCAAACTGGATTCTCGTGCCTCTCGGGGCTCCTGAGCGAAAGTCCGCCAGCGGGCCCCAAAGGGAGGCCAGGACTGCCGAGGCCAAGACGCACGAAGCCAGAAACACGCTTCTCCACTGCCAGCGATCGGCGATCCAGGTGCCGGCAGGAACTCCCACGATCAAGGCCACGAAGTAGGCGCTCAGGACGATGCCCATGACCCTGCCCCGGCGGCGGTAAGGAAAAGCGTCGCCCACCAGACCGGCCGTGCAGGTCGAAATGAGTCCGGATGCCGCTCCAGTTCCGGCACGCAGCCAGAACAGTTGCAGATACCCTCCGGAGAAATGGGTGACGAGAGCCAGCAGAGCGAAAACCGCGAGGCCCGCGCGGAGAAACGGAAGCCGTCCCCAACGATCCGTGAAGGGGCCCACCAACAGGTTGAAGCCGCCGGCCGTCAGGGCGTAGACACTGAAGAGACGCCCCATCCCCTCCACCGAAGTCCCATAGTCCGCTTCCAGGCGCCCCAGAAGGGGGATGAGCATCTGGGTGTCGACAGCGGCCAGCAACAGCGCCCCAAACAAAGCGGCAATGGTCCAGCGGTCACGAAGCCGGCTCATGGATGACGCAGATGCCGGGTGCGGGGAGTGATCCTGGCATCCGAAGGACGCAAGTAGTTCGCCTTCAAGTGCCCTTCGCCACCGGTTTCGCCTGCCATGTGCCTCCGATGGGCCAGGAGGCAGAGCTCCGGCAGGATGCAATTGTCTGAACTGGCGACCCGGGATCCGGAGTGAAGAGCCTGGATGGTGGTGCGGTACTGCCGGGCTCCGTCACCGACGAAAAGATGATCTCCAGGGGGGACCCGCCTCAAGAACTCCGCCGGGGGCGCCACCTGTTCCTCGACCTCAAGGTGGATGCCCGATTCCGAGTCGGTCCGATAGGCGGCTCCATAGATCTGTTGCCTTCGGGCGTCGATCATGGGTACGATCCGGCTCCGGGCCCAGCGGAACCGGAAAGCGAGAGCTTCCAGGGTGGACACCCCCACGGCCGGCTGCTCCAGACTCTGGGCAAAGGCCTTGACCGTGGCCAGCCCGATGCGAAGTCCGGTGAACGAACCCGGACCTGCGGCCACGGCAAAACACCCCAATTGGGTGCGTTTCACCCGGAGGCCATCGAGCAGGAACTCCACGCACGAGAGCACTTCTTCCGAATAGCGTAGCGGCGCCTTCAACATGACCTGGCCGATCACCTCGGCGTTTCGGCTCAGGGCAATCCCGCCGCTGTTGGTAGCCGTATCCAGGGCCAGGATGTACATGGCAGACACTCCCGGAGCCGGGTCGCAGGACCGCGTTCCGCAGCCCCGGACCTGGCGAAAATCCCGGGGTTTATTTCACACGTTGGTGCTAAAGTAAACGATCGTGGAACGTCTCACCCCGATGATGAAACAGTACCATGAGATCAAGCTCCGGCACCCGGGGATTCTCCTTTTTTTCCGCCTGGGCGATTTCTACGAGATGTTCTACGAGGATGCCGTCGTTGCCAGCCGCGACCTGGAGATCACCCTTACCTCCCGGAACAACAACGCCAAGGGTCAACCCATCCCCATGTGCGGCGTCCCCCACCATGCCATCCAAACCTATCTGGGACGGCTGATCCGAAAAGGGCACAAGGTCGCACTGTGCGAGCAGGTGGAGGATCCCCGGCGCGTCAAGGGACTCGTGCGGCGCGAGGTGGTCCGAGTCGTTACTCCCGGGACCGTGATCGAAGAGGGCGTTCTCGACTCCAGGGAGAACAACTACCTGGGCAGCCTGTTGCGCCGGGATGACCGGGTCGGCCTCTCCTTTCTGGATCTCTCGACGGGAGAATTCTGGATCACCGAGTTCAGCGGCCCGGAGTCGCGGCAGCGAGCCCGGGAAGAGTTGGCGCTCTTTCGGCCCCGGGAACTGGTGTTGCCGGAGAGGGAGGGTTCCCGGATCCGGGAAGATTTGTCCGCCGACGCCCACCGGCAGATCTCCCGCACGATTCAGGAAGATTGGACTTTCGATTCCGACTACGCCCGGCGCCTGCTCCTGGAGCATTTTCAGGTGTCCACCCTGGAGGGGTTCGGCATCAATGGCCAAGGGGCGGCCATATCGGCCGGGGGTTCCCTGCTCCACTACGTCCGGCAGACCCAGAAGGCTCCTTTGGACCACATCACCAAAGTGCGTCTCCTGGAGACACGAGACCATCTCAAGATAGACGAGACCAGCGTCCGAAACCTGGAATTGGTCCGGGAGCTGAACGGAGGCCGGCGCTGGACCCTCCTCTCGACTCTGGATTTCACACGAACCGCCATGGGCGCCCGCCTGTTGCGGCATCGGATCCTGCGGCCTTCCCTGGACCTTGGTCAGATCCGGGCCAGACAGGACGCCGTGACAGAACTCCAGTCTTCCCTTCTCCGGATGGAGCAGTTGGGGAAGCTCCTGGATTCGATCCAGGATCTGGAACGGCTGCTGAGCCGGGTCACTCTGGGAACCGCCAACCCGAGAGACCTGGCGGCGCTCAAGACGTCAGTCCAGATACTGCCCCGGTTGGCGCCCTTGCTGGAGCAATACGAAAGCCGGTTGCTGGAACCACTCCAGGACACGCTGCCGGACATGGCCGAGGCATTGGAGACTTCCCTGGCCGAGAATCCCCCCGTCAGCTTGACGGACGGAGGGATCATCGCGCCCGGATTCCATGCCGAGTTGGACCAGCTACGCGAAATTGCCCATTCGGGCAAGTCGTTCCTGGCGAGCCTGGAAACTCAGGAACGCAAGCGGACCGGGATCCCGAACCTCAAGGTCCGGTACAACAAGGTCTTCGGCTACTTCATCGAGGTCACCAAGACCCATTCCTCTTCGGTTCCCGAGACGTATGTCCGGCGTCAGACCCTGGTAAATTCGGAGCGGTACATCACTCCCGAACTCAAAGTCCACGAGGAGAAGGTTCTCCAAGCCGAAGAGCGGATCTTCGAACTGGAACGGGATCTCTTCCTGCAGCTCCGCCGGCAGGTTGCCGGCGAAGCCGCGCGGATTCAGACGGCGGCCCGGCGGGTGGCGGAACTCGACGTGTTGCTCTCCTTGGGGCAAGCCTCCCGCAAATACGGCTACTGCAGGCCGCAGGTCGACGACTCTTGCGATCTGGACATCCACGAGGGAAGACATCCCGTGCTGGAGGTTCAGGACGGAGGTGAACCATTCGTTCCCAACCCGTTGTTTACGAACGGCGAATCCGATCAAATGCTGATCCTGACCGGTCCCAATATGGGAGGCAAGTCCACCTTTCTTCGCCAGAACGCCCTCATCGTCATCATGGCTCAGATAGGATCGTTCGTGCCGGCCCAGCAGGCGCGCATTGGCTTGGTGGATCAGATCTTCACCCGCGTCGGCGCCAGCGACGATCTGTCCCGCGGCCGTTCCACCTTCATGGTGGAGATGATCGAGACGGCCAACATCCTCAACAGCGCAACGCGAAGAAGCTTCATTCTGCTGGATGAAGTCGGACGGGGCACCGCCACGTTCGACGGTCTCTCCATCGCCTGGGCCGTCGCCGAATTCCTCCTGACCGAACCGGACCGCCGGGCCCGAACCCTCTTCGCGACCCATTACCAGGAACTGACCCAGTTGGAGAAGATCTACGAGGGCGTCAAGAACTATCGAGTCGCAGTCAAGGAGTCGGGAGACAGAATTCTACTGTTCCACCGAGTTCTGCCCGGCGTGGCCAACAAGAGCTATGGAATTGAGGTGGCTCGCCTGGCAGGGCTGCCGAGACGCGTGGTCGGACGCGCGCGGGAAATCCTCTCTCGATTGGAACGCAAGGAACTCAATCTCTCGGGCAGCTCCGCGCAGCCTCACGATTCCAAGTCCTTGGAACAGCTTCAGGGGAATCTCTTCTGATTCCGGCCTCGATACCCCAGGCCTATCGCTATTCGACCGAGGCACCCCCGGCAGATTGGGCGGAGACCGCAAATTGAAGCGATCCACACTGGTGGGAATGGCATTGCTGGCGCTCCCGCTGTTCGTGTCTCTCGGCACCTCCTCCGTCTGGGACTCGAACGAGGCCTTTTATGTTCAGACCCCCCGCGAAATGGTGGAGCACGGGGATTGGATCGTTCCCCGCTTCAACGGCCAACCGCGGTTGAACAAACCCCCACTCAGCTATTGGCTGGTCGCCGCGGCCTACTCGGTGTTCGGGGTCTCCGTCTTCTGGGAACGGCTGATTCTGGCGCTCTTGGCCTACGCCTCCGTATGGGCCGTTTTTCTCTCCGGACGGATTCTGGTCTCGGAAAGGGCGGCCTTGCTGGCGGCCGTCCTGTTCGCTACAACCTTTCGGTTCCAGATCCTGGCTCGCAGGCTGCTCATCGACATCCTGCTCCTGTTCTGTATCCTTGCCGCGCTGACTGCTTTTCTCTACTGGTGGAAGAGGCGTCGTGACTCAGGCCTGATCCTGGCAGCTCTTTTTCTGGGTCTGGGAATGTTGGCCAAAGGACCGGTCATCCTTTTGCCGGCGCTGATACTCGCCGTCTTCACGTTCCTTTCGGTACCGTCCGAACAGTGGCGCCAAGCTCCCTGGATCCGTTCGGTCCTGGTGTTGTGCCTGGTCTCGAGTTCCTGGTATCTGCTGTTGGGATTTGCCCAGGGCTGGGACTCGGTATTCAACTTCCTCTGGAAAGAGAATCTGGGCCGGTTCACCCACGTGGACTTTGGTCCTCAGCGAGGGGTCCAATACTATCCCCTGGTCTTCCTGACTGATTATCTTCCCTGGTCGATCTTCCTTATCGGCGCCCTGGCCGGCAGGTGGTCCGCTCGAAACTACCCCGACCGCAGCCTCTCCATCCTCCTCGCGCTCTGGATGGGAATCTTTCTCCTCTTCTTCTCCCTATCTCACAACAAGCAGGAGTACTACATCCTCCCCGTCTACCCGGTGGCTTCCCTTTGGCTCGCCGCCTATCTGGACCGGGAGGCATTGCCCGGCTGGAGCCGGTGGTCGATTTGCGGAGTCCTGATCGCCGTCACCGCGTCCCTGACCGTTCTGGCCTATTCCCTGTTCCGGGAGGTGGCTGGCTGGTGGCTTCCCCTGCTCTTCCTGGCGGCGGTTGCATTCGCCGTGGCCGGATCACGGATTCGCCTGGCGGCCTGGACCTTGGTTCTCTTCTACGCGTTGGCATTCCACGTCTACCTTCAGCCTCTGGAAGAGTACCGCCCGGTCCGTCACCTGGCGGAGATCATCCGCTCCCGAAGCCCGTCCGGAGATCCTGTGACCGCAGGCTACTATCGATTGTCGACTCCAAGCCTCGCCTACTATCTGAATTCTCCTGTCCTGGAGCTCGGAACGCCGGAACAGGCCCTGGAGGCGTTGCGGGCACGCCGGCCCGTCTTCTTGATCATGGCTGCGGAGGACTACGCTGAGCTGAAGAGGGAAATCGGTCCAACCCTGAAAATTGAGGGAGTCCGGCCCAAACTGTATACTACCGCCTCCACGCTGGTCGAAGGATGGAAACTTGGCCGACTCGACACTCGCTCCGAGGCTTGGACCCGCCCCGTCTACTTGGTCAGCAACCAGGGTGGATGAACCCCCTCCGAGACTGTCCATCATCGTTCCAGTCTACAACGAGAAACCCAATCTTGAGATCCTGTACCAGGATTTGACGCGGGTTCTCCAAGGACTCGAGCCCGAGTACGAGATTCTGTTCATCGACGACGGAAGCAGCGACGGAGGAAGTCGAATATTGGCCGATCTCGCCGAGCGGGACCATCATGTCCTGGTGCTGCAATTCGCTCGCAACTTCGGACAGACGGCAGCCCTGTCGGCAGGTTTCGACCATGCCCGGGGCGAGATCATCATTCCCATGGATGCCGATCTCCAGAACGATCCCGCCGACATTCCGCAGATCCTGGACAAACTCGACGAGGGGTACGATGTGGTCAGCTGTTGGAGAAAGAATCGGCAGGACCCGTGGCTGACCCGGATCCTCCCCTCTCGGGCCGCCAACCGAATCATCAGCTGGATCAGCGGCGTCCGCCTCCGCGACTACGGATGCACCCTCAAGGGTTACCGGAGCGAAATCCTGCAACATATCCGTCTCTATGGAGAAATGCACCGGTTCATTCCAGTCTATGCAAGCTGGACGGGTGCCAGAGTGACCGAGATCCCGGTCCGCCATCACCCCCGTAAGCACGGGCGATCCAAGTACGGCCTCCTGCGGACTCTCAAGGTTCCTTTGGATCTGATGACCGTCAAGTTTCTGGTCAGCTTTTCCACCAAGCCCATGTATCTCTTCGGCGGATTGGGCTTGATCTCGATCCTCTTCGGATGGCTGCTCAGCGCCCTCGCCCTCTACCAGAAGTTTCTCCAGGATGTGAAGGTCCACCGCAATCCCCTCCTCCTGCTTGCGGTGTTCCTCTGCATCGTCGGAATCCAATTCATTCTGTTCGGCTTGGTGGCGGAGCTCATCATCCGGACGTACCACGAGTCGCAGGGTAAGCCGACCTACATTCTCAGTCGGACGATCCGAAAGGAACAGGAGTCCCGATCGCACTCGGGCGGCTCGGTCCCGGAGTAATCGCATGCAGATTCTGGATTGGCTGTTGACGAACACGACGACGGTCTCGGGTTGGATCTGGGGTCTCCCCATGATCGTGCTGCTTTTCGGCACCGGGATCCTCCTGACCGGAATGACCCGCTTCGTCCAGATTCGGAATCTGGCCAGTTCCATCCGGCAGGTCTTGAAGGGGCCCAAGGCCGAGACCCGGGAACACCAAAAGTCTCAGGGGGATATCACGCCGTTTCAGGCCCTGATGACCGCGTTGTCGGCGACTGTGGGCAACGGAAACATTGCCGGCGTCGCGACGGCCATTGCAGCCGGCGGTCCGGGAGCCGCCTTCTGGATGTGGATCACTGCCGTCTTCGGAATGGCCACCAAGTACTCGGAAGCGGTTCTGGCCATTCTCTTCCGTCGGCGCATGCGGGACGGAACCATGGCCGGCGGGCCCATGTACTACTGTCGAGACGGCGTCAGAGGGCAACTGGGTTTCGTTCTGGGGGGCATCTTTGCCGTGTGCGGTGCGGCGACCGCACTTTTTGGAACGGGAAACATGTTCCAGTCCCAGTCCATGGCCATGGCGGTCCGGGAGCAGTTCGGCACTCCTCAATGGGTGACCGGCCTGGTCATGAGCCTGTTGGTGGGACTGGTGATCATCGGCGGCATTCGCCGGATCGGAGCCGTGGCCGAGCGCCTGGTCCCGGTGATGATCATTTTCTATTTTTCCGGCGCGCTGCTGGTGATCATCAGCAACATTTCGCTGGTTCCGGACGCCTTGCGGCTGATTGTCGTATCCGCCTTCAGTCCTCAGGCCGTGTTCGGGGGAGGCGTGGGCATCGGCGTTCAGCAGGCGATGCGATTCGGAGTGGCTCGCGGCGTCCTCTCCAACGAGTCGGGCCTGGGAAGTGCGGCCATCGCCCACGGGGCAGCCCGGACTCGATACCCCGTCGTCCAGGGCGGGATCGCCATGATGGGCACCTTTATCGACACCATCATTGTTTGCACGCTCACGGCTCTGGCCATAACCGTCTCCGGCGCCTATCGCAGTGCTGCCTTCCTGGTGGAGGACGGTCTCCTGGGGGCCGACCTCACCGTGCACGCGTTCAGCGTGGGCATGCCGGTCTGGACCGGAGGTTGGGGCGGACTGGTCGTCGCCTTCGCTTCCCTGGTCTTCGGTTTCACGACGTTGATCGGTTGGAGCTACTACGGTCAGATCTGCTGCGAGTATCTATTCGGCCTGAAAGTCGTCAAACCGTACCGGATCCTCTTCGTAGTGCTCCTGTTCGCGGGAGCGCTGCTCACGGGGCGCTATTCCTCGATCATCACCAACGTGGGCGACATCTGTAACGCCGCCATGGCGTTCCCCAATCTCATCGCGCTGATCCTCCTGAGCCGCCGGGTCGCGGACGTCACCCGGAAGACCTACGAGACGGGAGATCCATACGCGGCTCGCGTACCCCGGTTGCCCGATCCTATTGGTTAGATTCCGGAAGGTGGAGACTCCGGGAGTATCCGAATTCGAGCGGCGTCAGGGCGTAGCGGCCCGTTCGGACGTTCTGGGCGGCAGTCCAGCCGCCTCCACGATTTCGGCCACCAGCTCCTCCTGCCGATACGCCATGATGTGGATTCCGCTGATCCCGGGAATCTCCCGCGCCTCGCGGATGATCTCGACGCAAATCTGCTTGCCCTCGCGGCGTTGACGGTTGCCGGGAACTCCCTTGAGACGGCGGATCACCTCATCCGGGATCACCACTCCGGGAATGTTGGTCCGGATCCATTGCGCCGCCTTGGCCGAGCGGAGGGGGCCGACGCCCAGCAGGAAGAAGACCCTCTCGTGCAAACCCAACTCCCGGACCGACTGCATGAAACGCCGGAGCCTGGGCATGTCGAAACAGTACTGGCTCTGGATGAAGTCCGCTCCCGCTTCGATCTTCTTCATCAGCCGGAACGGGCGGTAATCGAAGGGGGGAACAAAGGGATTGCTGGCGGCCCCCAGAAAAATCCGGGGGGTGGATTCCAACTTCCTGCCGCTCAGGAAGCGGCCCTCGTCCCGGAGGAGCCGCGCCGTCCTCAGCAGCGTCATGCAATCCAGGTCGAAGACCGGCTTGGCGTCCGGATGGTCCCCAACGCCCACCCCGTCGCCCGTCAGGCACAACACGTTTCGGACTCCCAGGGCTGCGGCTCCCAGCAGGTCTCCCTGAATGGCGATCCGGTTCCGGTCCCGGCAGGCGACCTGAAGCACCGGCTCGTAGCCGGCCTTCACCAGCAAGGAACAGACGGCCACGCTGGACATGTGGACATGGGCCCCGGAAGCGTCGGTGGCGTTGATGGCATCACACACCGGGGCCAGGACCAGCGCCCTTTCGTAAACCGAATCCGGGTCCGCGGCGTCGGGGGAATTGATCTCGGCGGTGACGGCGAATCCCCCCGAGCGAAGCACCCGCTCCAGTCTGGAGCCAGACTTCATGGGGTTCACCGCTTCCAATGGGACCTTGCCTTTCCGGCATCCGAGAAGTGATTGACCCAGGCGGACGATCCCTGGAGATCGTGACTCAGCGGAGGCAGCACGTGCAGGATCTCGGAACCGAAGTGGGGCATTTTTCTGGATCGTTCCCAAGCCTGTACCCAAACGCACGGCATCTCCGGAACCACCTCGCAGTGTCCGTTCGGCCGCACTCCGCCGCAAGGTCCGTTGCGGAGATTCTTGGGGCAGGTCATGGGACAGGTCATGCCGGTGCTGTGCAGGACGCACTGTCCGCACATGCGGCAGTCGAACACGGCGCCCTTGGTCAATCGCTCCGCCGGAATCAGGAGCCGTTCAATCCGGCTTCCGGGTTTGAGCGATGTCCGGAAACAACCAAGAATTTTCAAACTGATCAGATAGATCGACTCTAATACTTGAGGATGGTTCTGAAGGAATCTCACGGTTTTTTCCTGCGCTCGTTCAACCCGTCGGACCCGAGTCCAGTACGGCCGGCATGGCCTTGAACAGACATCCTTCCACGAAAATATCGAAGAAGTCTTCGGTCGTCTCCAACTCGATGTGTTCAATACGCCGGACCATCTCCTCGAGGCGACGCCTGAGGGTCCGGCTGGTCAACATGAGCGTGGCTCCCTCAAGCGCGCTGTTTCCCACCTTGGCGATGCGGCTTTGGGGAAGCGGTGGGATGAACCCGATGGACATGGCGTTGTCCACGTTGACGTAGTTGGCGAAGCCTCCCGCCAGATAGAGCCGCTTGAGCTCGACCGGAGAAATCCCGTACTTCCTCAGAACGATCCACTGACCCGAGTAATTGGCTGCCTTCGCCTGTGCCAGGGCGCTGATGTCAGCCCGGGACAAGAAGATCCCCCGTTCGCCCGGTAAGGTGAACCGATCCAGCCCGCCTGCAAGAACACCGAGATAATTCATGTCGTCTATCCGGCGCAACTCTGCCAGGAGGTCGATCAAGCCCGAACCACAGATCCCCTCCGGCGCGGCTCCACCGATGGTCCTCCAGATCACCTCTCCGTTCCGGAGTTCGACCGACTCGATGGCGCCGTCGTAACCGGGCATGCCAAAAGTGATCTCACCTCCCTCGAATGCGGGTCCTGCCGGGCAGGAGGCAGCCATCATGCCATGGCGGTTGCCGACCACCACTTCCGTGTTGGTTCCCACATCCACCAACATGACCACGTCTTCTTCCTCATCCATGCCCACGGCCAAGAGGTCGGCGGCCACGTCGGCGCCGACGTGACAACCGATCAAAGGCCCGCCGTAGACGTTGGCGTCGGGATGGACTCTCAGTGCCAGATCCCGCGCCGGGAAATTCAGAACGGTGTCGGCTCTATCGCCCTGTTCCATCTCCAGTTGGGTGATGGACTGGTACGGTTTTTCGCCGATGGTCTGGATGTCGAGGCCGAAAAACAGATCTCGCATGGCGGCGTTGCCCACGATGACGACCTCATAGATCTGTCGTCGCGGAACCCCTGTCATCCGGCTCAATTCACGGATCTCGTAGTTGAGTCCGGCGATCACCGAGTTCTGAAGCTCACCCCGGAAGGGTCCACCGTCATAGGAAATCCGGCGCATGATGTCGCTGCCGCCGAATCTCTGCGGATTTTCGAACGAACCGGTGTGCAGGACCGCTCCGCTACCGAGGTCCACCAGATTCAGGGCGACGGTCGTCGTCCCCAGGTCGACGGCAAGGCCGTAGATCCCGCCCCGGTAGGAGTCGATGATATTGCCGTCATAGACGACGTTGTCTCCCTGAAGCCGCGTCATGGGCTCGATGGGAGCTTGGCGCCGAACGGCTTGGGTCAGGATCCTGGGACGGCGGTGCAGCAGGGCGAATTCGATGGTGGCGTCGGCATCCAGGACCCGTGCTTGACAGGCTAGCCGATAATCGTCGCGGAGGAACTCTTCGGCGTCCGAGGCGGAGGTCAGCGCCTCCCCACCCCGCACGATCTGGACGATGCACTCGTGACACTCTCCGCTACGGCGACAGGAGGTCGGGACCCGCACCTGAAGGTCGTCGGCATAATCGAAAATGGACCTGCCCGGAACCAGGTCCAGCTTGCGATTACCGTAATGGAGGGGAGACATGACAGCGCAACACCCTGTTCCAGCGCTCCGCGGGCGCGATTGCTGGTTCCTCTAGCGAAAGTGGCCGCAGGATCCTAGACTTCCCAGGCATCCCGATAATTCAGATCGTCACTTCCGGTACAGAGAGGCAACCCTTCGGCACCCGAACGCCGGGACTGGTTTCGGCACCCGAAACGGGCGGTGCAGCAATCCCGGGCATTCTTGTAGGGACACCGCGATTTGGATACGAGATTGGCAGTCTCGCCGATCTGCCGGTAGATCTCCCAGAGGCGATCCATGCTGGCCTTGAGTTTCGCCTTGTCGACAGGTTGGGAGTTCCCAGGGGCGTCTGTATGTGGCACTGCAAGTCCGTCGAGGATCTGTCCTAGGAGGATTCGGAGACAGCCTCCCGAGGTGTTTCCTGCCCGATACCCAGGAGTTCCTTGGCCTTTTCCACACAGTCAATGGCGTCCTTGCCGTAGCGGTCGGCCCCCATGTCGTCCGCGAATTCCTGAGTCACCGGAGCTCCGCCCACCATGGTGCTGACCACATCTCTCAGACCGGAATCCTCCAGCGCCTGGATGGTGCGTCCCATGTTGGGCATGGTCGTCGTCAACAAGGCCGACATTCCGATGATCTGGGGTTCGTATTCAAACACCGAATCGACAAACTCGTCCGGCTTGGTATCGACACCCAGATCGTGCACGACAAAACCGGCTCCCCGGAGCATCATGATGCACAGGTTCTTCCCGATATCGTGGAGGTCACCCTTGACCGTTCCCATGACCACGGTGCCCATGGGTGGAATATCGGAAGCGGATAGTATGGGTTCGATGTGGGCCATCCCGGCTTTCATGGCGCGGGCTGAAATCAGAACCTCGGGAACGAAGATGATGTTGTCTCGGAATTTGATCCCGACCAGGGCCATTCCGGCAATCAGTCCGTCATCCAACACCGTGTTGGCAGCGTAATCGGTATCCAGGGCCTCTCTCGTGAGGCGGTCGACCTCATGCTGGTTGCCTATGATTAAGGCGTAACTGATTTTCTGCATCAAAGCATCGGCGTTCCGGAAGAGCGATTTGATGTGTTCGCGCTCGTTCCGCCGCGCCACGTGGCGGAGTTCCCGGGTCAGGCCTTCATTGATATTCGACATACTGGAATGACTACCCAGATCCGCGAATTCTTAATGCGCGTAGGCACACTACGGCGGGAATTAAACCTTTTCCGGTCGAGGTTTGTCAAACCAGCCGGCGTGAGGTGCAGGGCTCTCCGGACATCTCAATCACCGGTCAGCCGGCCATCCCGCCAAGCCTGAATGTAGTTCATGCAGAAATCGTCCCGGCCCAAAAGCATGTCTTGGGCCAGACCGACTCTTTCCGAATCCAGGTCCAGGGCGAATACGTCCTGCACCCGATTCTGGACGGGATCCATGATGGCGGCATCGATACCGGCTTCCAGGCTCAGGTGAATGAACGTCGCGTTGATGAGCTTCCGATTGGGAAGGCCGAAGGAGACGTTGCTCAACCCGCCGGTGACGTGCACGTCATCGCCGAAGATTCGCCGGACCTCCTTGACGGCATCCAGAAAATGACGCCCGAATTCGGGCGAGACCGATATCGGGAAGACGAGACAGTCGATGTACACGTCGCCCAGAGGAAATCCCCGTCTCACCACCGCCTCCATAACCTGTTCCACGTTGGAGACGCGGTCGTCCGAGTTTTCCGGCATCCCCTCTTTTCCGGCGGCGGTCACAATCATGCGGGCATCGTTTTCCTGGACCAGATCCAGGGTTTCCAGTCGCTCCAGAGCGACGGAATTGACCAGAGGCCGGTCCGATCTGCGGGTGTGGGCAACCAACCCCGCAGCGATGATCTCCGCATTGGAAGAATCGATGCTGAGAGGCAGCGCCGTCATTTCCTGGACTGCTTCCACCAGCCAGGTCATGGCTCGCTTCTGAACCCTGATGTCATAGGAGATCTCGTCCACGTTCAGATCGAGGAAATGGGCGCCGGCGGCTTCCTGGCGGCGGACCTCGAATTCGATGTAGGCGATTCCCTCCGCCTCCTCCGCGGGATCGCCGCTGATCCCTTTCTGGACCGCAATCATGAAGTGCTTGATCTGTCCTTGCTCGTAAGGCTGCGTCTTCTTGAAACCTTCCGGCACCCGAAGGTACCGGCGCTCACCCGGGCTGGGATCGTAGAAGACGGCTTTGGATCCGTCGGGCGCGGTCGCAGTCCGCTTGCCATTGCGCAAGACGATGCGAGTCGTATGAATGTTCTCTCCGATGATAATCAGATCGCCGTGGTCATGGACGAGTTTTGACATGGAACACCCGGGTGACCGCTTCAGGCGTAATGATCCCGGCACCAGTCCTTGACCGCCCGCGGAATCTCGATGAGGTTTTCCAGTTTGGTCGCCAGGGGAATGGCACACTCGGGGGAAATCATATCGACGCCCGACGCCATGCATTCGTTGACGGCCGCCCGGACCTCCTCCGGACCTCGGCTATAGAGGAGTTCCGGGTTATTCAGATTCCCCACCAGGCGGATCCGCCCGGAAGCGATCTTCACGGCTTCGGCAGGATTGTTCTTGGAGTCGAAGTGGAAGCAGGCCATCCCGGACTGCGCGATGTAGTCGAGGCGGTCCAGCGTCTGGCCGCAGATATGGAGAATGAGGGGACACGGGATTCGCTCCCGCATCTCCTTGTGGATCTCCAACAGGAACCTGCGGTAGTACTCACCGCTCACCAGATCGCCCGTGGCGTGATCCGGAAATGTGAGCGCATCGGCGCCGGCTTCGATTTGGGCAACTGAGAAAGCGACCGAGATTTCCTTGAGCCGATCCAGGCAGAGCATGGTCATCCCCGGATCGTCGATGCTCATGAGCAGAAACTTCTCCACGCCGAAGACGTGATACGCCAGCGTCCAAGGCCCCATGGCTTTTCCGATGATGGCGACCTCATCTCCATATTCCTTTTTCAGGATACGCAGTGCGTCCAGGACGCAGACGTTGTCCGGATGGGTGAGAAAATCCTTCGGCATATGGATGTCGTCCGGCCCTGACCAGATCGGGTTGTTCATCCGTACCGTGGGCCAGTTGTCCTTGACCTCCCACTGCATTTCGCATCCCAGGGCGGAAGACTCCTGAATGATGGTGAAGACGGGCATGATGCAATCGAAACCCAACTGGGTGTATCCCGTCGCCGCCAAGCGCGCGTTGAGCTCTCCGTCGCGGCACGCGTCCGGAAACGGAGCGTCCACCATGTCCATGAGTTCCACGGTGGCGACGTTGGTCGGATTGCAGATCGGGGGACGATCCACCGGCTTGCCGGCCAGCGCGTTCATCACCCGCTCTCTGGGGGTCATGGTCTCTACGAAAGGCATCGCATCTGCTCCTTGGGGTCAGAGAGGGCTGAAGCCCGCGGTCCCGGTGGTGAGCTGACCTCTCTGGGCCGAACTCTCCAACATGTTCTCCACGGCGCTGATATTGCGGGAGAAGGGGAACAGAAGCCGGACCAACGGCTCATGACGATGTCCACAATTGAAGGAGACACCGAAGTTTCCCGCCTGCTCCATCTCGCCGTACTTTCGAAAGCCCATCGTAATGGCACGCAGACGAAAAGGAGCGTTACGCGCTTCGCCCTGAGCCGAGACCTGGTAGACCCAACGACTCTCGGAGTGGTGAGGCGTGAGCTTCAAGGTCAATGGACTGCGGGTATCCCGTATCACCATCTCTCCCGTGGGATGAGAAAAATGCGGATCCTTTTCCACCGCCTGCGGCATCAAAAACTTGAGCGGTCTCGAATGAAATTCTCCACAGGGAAATCGAACCTGGTTCCTGCTGCCCTCCACGGCTACCAAGCCGCCCAAATTGCAAAGTTGGTCCCGGATTCTTTCGATCCGGTCCTCGACCCCCGCCCTCTTACTGTAGGTCCAGACGGTCAAGACGCCGTCTTTCTCGTAGAGACCGATGGTGATGTTGTGGAAATGCGGGTCCATGGAAACCAGTTCCACGCAGCGCCCGTAGCGCTCGATCATCTCCTCCACCTGGGAAAGCTGACCGTCCCTACCCTTCATGGCGAATTGCTCCCGGAATTTGAAGGGACCGGATCGTCAGAGATCCAGCGGTCGAGCGCGCCAGGCCGCTCATCCCGCTGACCGCCCCGGTGGAGCCGGCAGATCCGGGCTGCCAGGTCTTCAGGAAGTCCTCGATTGAATCGGCCCGCCCATTCCTGGGCGATCTGGCGTGAATCTCCCGAGTCCTGACCCTGATCCACCCACTCCCATCCTTCCAGATAGGCATCGCTCCCCATGCTCCCTTCGAACATGGCGACGGCGTCCACCGCTTCCTGGAACCGGTGGTCCAGCGGTTCCGAAACTCGATCCCCACCGGATTCGACCTGGACTTGGACGGGAATCTCTTTCCAGTAGAGGACTCTGATATTGGCCACGAATTGGGCTCCCTCAAGAGGCGATCCAGCCTGAACTGTCGGTTGAACCGGATTTACGGGACGTCTCCGCCTGCCAAGTCGGTCTCAGCGACCATTCCTCGGGGGGCGGAGGTGACCTTCTCCGTCCCACGGACAAGTCAGGCTACACCAGCACGTATACCCTGTAAAGCCCGCCGGCCCCCGGTACTCCCGGCCACGTGGCAGGTGCCGCGCGGTCCTTGTCACCGCCTCCGATACTCCTTTCTTGACTTGGTCAGAGGCACTTCCGCAAAATGTGGCCATGGATGTCTACGAGGAGATTGTCCGGCTCAGGCGCGAAGGACGTTCGGGCGCAGTGGCCACCATCGTCCGGCGGCTTGGGAGCACTCCCCGGAAAGACCACGCCAAGATGCTGGTCCGCCAGGATGGAAGCTTTGTGGGAACTGTCGGCGGCGGCTGTGTCGAAGCCGAAGTCTGGCGCCATGCGAACCAGGTCATGGAATCGGGCCGGGCCACACTGGTCAAATACAAATTGACGCAGGAAGATACGGAAAACGAGGGCCTGGTCTGCGGCGGAACCGTGGAGATCTTCATCGAGCCCGTGATTCCCGAGCCCACTTTGATCCTCATGGGAGCCGGGCACTTGGGACAGGCCATCGCCGAGGCTGCCGACAAGGTCGGCTTTCAGGTCGTGGTCTTGGATGACCGGGAGGCTTTCGCCAATCGCCAACGATTTCCCCGCGCCCGGGAAGTGATCGTAGATTCCTTCCGGACGGGTCTTTCCCAGACATCGGTGACGGTCAATACGTTCATCCTGGTCATCACCCGGGGGCACAGCCATGACCATGCCGCGCTGGAACAGGCGATTCAGACCGAGGCCCGATACGTGGGCCTGGTGGGCAGTCGCCGCAAGATCCAGTTGATCGTCGACAACCTTCTGCACCAGGGATACCCGCCCGACCTGTTCGACAACCTCTACGCTCCCATTGGACTGGCCATCGGATCCGAGACTCCGGAAGAGATCGCAATCAGCGTCGTCGGTGAACTGATCGCCATCCGCAAGGGGGTGCATGAGCGGAACCGCAAACAACGTTTCGTTCGGAAAATCCTGGAGCGGGCCAGAACCAAGCCAGCTCCGGCCCCGGTTGCCGCCGGTTAGCCCGACTCAAACCGGAAAAATCCGACCGGTGCCCGTTCCGCATTCGGCTCGAAGGTGCCGGCTAAGCGGAATCGAGTTCCCCTGCCAACAAGCGTAGGATCTCTTCGTCCAACGCACCCTTCCTGACGATCCGGGGCGTCTTCCCGCAGAGATCCAAGACTGTGGAAGGCACCGATCCGGGAAGAGGTCCGGCGTCCAGGAAAAGGTCGACGCGCTGGCCGAACAGGGCTTCCATCCGTGACCCGGATTCCGGAGCCGGCTGCCCCGCCAGATTGGCGCTGGTGGAGACGATGGGAGCGCCGAGACGTTCCAGCCAGAGTCGAAGGAAAGGAAGGCTGGGGTACCGCAACCCGACCTTGCCCTGGTTCCCGGTGATGGTCGCCGGGAGCGAAGGCGCCGCCGGAACCAGGAAGGTGACGGGCCCTGGCCAAAGCCGGGCCGCCAACCGGTGGAACTGCCGAGGTAACCGTCGGGACAGTTTTTCGGCGGATTTCAGATCTGGAATCAGGAGCAACAGGCCCTTGTCCGCAGCCCGCCGCTTCAGTTGCAGAATCCTCTCGATGGCGGGCTCGCAAAAGCCATGGCACCCGAAACCGTATACGGTATCCGTGGGATAGAGCAGGACTTCCCCTCGATCGAACGCCCGGGACGCCGCCTCGATGACACCCGGGTCGGGCCGGTCCAGATCGACGGCCAACCTTCGTCTCCAACCTTTTCGAACTGGATTCATCGGCTCATCTCCCATGCCGGCTCATTGGGCGCCGGGACGACCTTCGCCACGGGCTGGTAGAATACCACCCGGTGTCCGCTTCTCCGGAGGTGATCCGAAGCCGGTCGAACAAACGCTTTCGACGGCTGCGTCTACTGGTGGCCGGTTGCGCCTCTTCCGATTGTCCCTGGGTCATGGTGGAGGGGTGGAAACAGGTTTCGGATCTTTCCAGGACTCTCGAAATTGAAGTCCTTCTCTACTCTGAGTCCGATGATGACCGACTCTTCCAGTTGCGGCGACGAAGCCGCCAATGTGTCCATCTTTCCAAGCCATTGTTCAAATCGCTCTCCGGTGTGGAGAATCCGCAGGGAGTTGCCGCATTCTTTCCGAAGCGGAAATGGAATTGGTCCGATCTGGGTCCCTATGTCCTCTACGCCCACGAGATCCAGGATCCGGGAAATCTTGGAACGCTGCTGAGAACGGCCGAGTCGACAGGCCAGTTCACGCTGGTCACTTCTCCGGGTTGCGCCTCCTGCTACGGCTCCAAGACGGTTCGGGCGTCGGTGGGAGCGGTCTTGCGCCTGCCGTTGCTGGAGAGGATGCCGTGGACGTCTCTCAGGTCGAGAGGCTACCAGTTGTGGGCCACAACGCATCTGGGCGGAACCTCCCTGTTCCAGGCCAGATTTCTTCCTCCGCTGGCGGTGCTGGTCGGCAACGAGGGCAACGGACTTCCGAGCCGAATCCTGCAAGAATCGGACCATCGTTTGCACATCCCGATGGGGTCGGGCGACGGGAGTCTCAACGCGGCCGTCGCCGGCTCACTCGCCCTGTACGAGGTCTTTCGGAGGCAACATGGACACGAATAGGAGCCTGTTCCCAGGCATGTCCTCCATGACGGCAGAGCGGGGTCCACAGGCGCCACTTGCCGATCGAATGCGTCCCCTGACCCTGGAACAGGTCGTCGGTCAGGAGCACCTTCTGGGACCTGGAAGAATTCTGCAGGAAATCGCCGCCTCCGGTGAGATTCCGTCCCTGCTGCTCTGGGGCCCACCGGGAGTGGGCAAGACGACCTTGGCCCACCTCCTGGCTCATAAGGGCAACTGTCACTTCATCGCCGTCAGCGCTGTTCTGGCGGGAGTGAAGGAGGTCAAGCGGGTGGTGCAGGAAGCCCGGGGCGAATGGCGCCTCCGACAACTACGAACCGTGCTCTTCGTCGACGAGATTCATCGCTTCAACAAGGCACAGCAGGACGCTTTCCTCCCCCATGTGGAGAATGGAACTCTGATTCTGATGGGGGCCACTACCGAGAATCCTTCCTTCGAGGTCATCCCGCCGTTACTCTCCCGCAGCCGGGTCCTGGTGCTTAAAGCTCTGGAAGAGCCTCACCTGCTGACCCTGCTGCAGCGGGCGCTCCAGGAGGAAAGGGGATTGGGACTCTGGAAGCTGCGGGTGCAGGAGGGTTGTCTTGAGACGATCGCCCGGTTCGCCGATGGAGACGCGCGGATCGCCCTCAATTCGCTGGAACTGGCAGCTCAACTGGTTCGCCGGTCGCAATCGGAAGATGCGCTGATCACGCGTGACATAGTGCGGGAGGCTCTGCAGACCCGCACTCTCCGTTACGACAAGTCGGGCGAGGAACACTACAACCTGATTTCGGCTCTTCACAAGTCCCTGCGCAACAGCGACCCCGACGCGTCCCTGTATTGGATGGGAAGGATGTTGGAAGCGGGGGAAGATCCCCTCTACATCGCCCGGCGGATGGTCCGTTTCGCCTCCGAGGACGTCGGTTTGGCCGATCCGGACGCGCTCGGACGCGCCATCGACGTCATGCAGGCCGTTCATTTCATCGGCCTTCCCGAGGGAAAGCTGGCGTTGGCCCAGTTGGCCGTCTATCTGGCGCAGGCTCCCAAGTCGAACCGGATCTACGCAGCCTACTCGCGCGTCGAGAAGGACGTCAAAAGCACCCGTAACCAACCCGTCCCTTTGCACCTGAGGAACGCTCCCACGAGCCTGATGAAGGAACTCGGTTACGGCCGGAACTATCGTTACGCCCACAACGAACCGGACCGAGTGGCCGATATGGATTGCCTGCCGCCCAATCTGGCGGGCCGGCGCTATTATGAACCGGGTGACGAGGGATTCGAGCGCCGCGTTCGGACCCGGTTGGAAAAACTCGAAAGGATGAAGAAGCACGGTCGCAAATAACGAAGCTGCCGTTGAGCCGTCGAGCACCCAAGTACCGCGCCCGATCGATCTACGCGGCGCCTCTCGTTCGAATCACTGCGGTGAAGAAGGGGGCGCGGTCCTGGGGGCATCGACCAACACTTGGAGAAATTCTTCCTGGAGAGCTTCCAACTCCTCCTCGTCTCCCTTGAGATGATTGACCAGCATGGTAAAGGCCAGAGTTTCACCATGCACCGTCTCGAGGAAACCGGACAGCGCCCGGACACCCTCCATCGAACCTGTCTTGGCCTGGATCCGGCCCTTCAAACCGGGGGTCCTCATCCGCCAGCGAAGAGTACCATCGGTTCCCGCCACGGGAAGCCATTGCCGAAACGCCGTCCCATAGGATTGCCGGTGCACGTGTTCCAGGAGTCGCATCACGGCATCCGCCGAGATCAAATTGTGCCGAGAAAGGCCGGAACCGTCCGCCAGCAGAAAACTGTCCGGGTCCAGACCGACGCGACCGGTGAGAATCGACTCCATTCGGGTCAGCCCCTCCCGGGCGCGCTTCCGTTTCCGGATTGGGTCCAGCATCCTCAAGAGCGTCTCGCCGTAAAGGTTTTGGCTGATTTTCAGGAAGACCCGCAGAATTTTCGAGAGCGGCGGAGAGTCGTGGGAGAAGAGTTCCGTCCTGGATCGGCCGGGGTTCCCCTGGCCGTTCTCGCCCACCCGGACACCCATCAGTTCCAGGTCACTGGACCCCAGGAACTCGGCAAACGTGCTGGTGAAGTAGTCGACCGGGTTCCTGACCGCGACTCGGAGCCAGATCGGCTCCCGAGAGGGTTCCACGGCTCCTTCCAACACGACCTCGGCGTCCAGGCTTGGCCACTTCAGTTCCAACTCTTGACGCGGACCGGTCCGGATCCGGTTTTCCCAACGGATCAGCGGCGTCAGCGGGCGCCACAGCAGGTGGGCCAGAGCTCCCGTATCAGTCGGGGAGACGCGGACCAGTGTGACGCCCTCGTTGAATTGCAGGCTGCTGGGAGAGGCACCGTAGCCGTAGACCAGATCGTCCCAAGCCCATCCCCGGCCGGGGCCCTCGGTCGCCAGCAAGCTGTCGTCCGCCAACAGCCGTCCCCGGATTCGTTGAATTCCCAAATTCTGTAGATTCCCTCTCCACCGGCGGAACACGGCGAGGGGATCCCCTTTCTCCATCTTCTCGAGATCGGGGCTATTGAAGCGTGCGCCAAGGGTCGGGTCTCCACCTCCCTGGATGATGAGGTTTCCCTCCAAGATCCCGTCCTCGATCCGGCCATCGGTCAGAACCCGAGTCGTGAACCTGAAGTCCAGCCCCAGGTCTTCGATGGCCGCGACGGCAGTCAGGAGTTTCAGGTTCGAGGCGGGGACCAGACGCTTGTGGAGATTCTCTGCATGCAGAACCTTCCCGGTGTCCATGGACTGCACCTGGACTCCCCAGGAGGACCGAACCAGGATGGGATGCGACAGAACCTGTTCAAGCCGATCCTCCAGGCGAGGATTCCCAGGTCGAGCGGTAGCGGAAGAACCGATCTGCGATCCTGAAGCCGAACCGCCATAGGCCGGTGCACAACAGAAGAAAAGAAGCCCACAGAGCGTGCGCACCATGGTCATCAACCGGTCCCTGGACACAGGTCAGAGAGTACGTCCGACCTGGTCTTCATGGCAACCCGCGGCAGTCCGGCGGCTCCGCGCTCCTGCCGGCATCTTGCGTCTGAATTAACGGCCGTATGGCGAAAAAGAACTTACTCCTCAGAGGCTTCGGGGTTTATCATCGAAGCCTTTCGGGCTAGGAGTCTGCGCCGTAGGAATGATCGTAGCGAGAAAGTGGGGAATCGAGGCCAGATTTTCTCGATTTTGAGGTGCATAGTCGTTCTATTCGCCGAGAAATCGGGGAAATATGGACCGATTCACCGCTTTCGCAGTAGATCAATTTCTGCGGCGCAGGCTCCCAGACTCTGATGGAATGAATCGATGCGATACCTGTCGGTGGACGAGACCTCCGAAACCCGATTGGAGTTCATCCCCTCTCCCGAGGTTTCTCCCTGGACCCTGTCCGGCCTCCAATTGGCACAGTGGACCGAGCGCTATGCCGCCGCCCTCCACCGGAGGGGGCTTCGGGCCGGTGACCGGGTCGCCCTGCATCTGCCGAACTCTCCGGAGCTGGTCGTGGCGCTCCTGGGCAACCACCTGCTGGGCGTGGTGACGGTCCCGGTCACTTCCGCGGCCACGATGCAGGAATTGGAGTACGTGGCGGGCCGGGCCGAGATCTCAGGCCTCGTCGGGTCCGATCCCTACCCCGGCCGGGTCGGAATGCAACTCTTGCAGGAAGAGTTCTGGGACACTCTGCTGGAACAAGAGGGCGGCTACCCGGAAGCGGAAGATCCGGAGGCCCCCGCCCTGCTCTGCTTCACCTCCGGGACCACCGCCCGCCCCAAGGGAGTCCTCCTGACTCACCGGAACATCCGCAGCAACCTCCGGGATCTGATTCAGGTCTGGCAATGGTCTCGTGAGGACCGGCTCCTGTTGACGCTTCCGCTGTTCCACGTGCACGGACTGGTCGTGGCGCTTCACGGGTGGGCCATGACAGGGTGCCAGGCGATCCTCACCCGGAAGTTCGATCCCGCTCAGGTCCTGGATTTGCTGACCCACAGGCACTGCACGCTGTTCATGGGTGTGCCCACCATGTACCACCGGATGGTGTCCGCCTTCGATCCGGGGATCCACAGCTTCGACGCTCTACGCCTGGCCATCAGCGGGTCCGCTCCCATGTCGGTGGAACTGCACCGGAAATGCCGCGAAATGACCGGACAGACCATCCTGGAACGGTACGGAATGACGGAGACCATCATGAACACGTCCAACCCCTTCCATGGCCGTCTCCCCGGATCGGTGGGACTGCCCTTGCCCTCGGTCCAACTCCGCCTGATCGACGAACAGATGACGGAGATCCGAGAGGACAAGCGGATTGGGGAAGTCTGTGTACGAGGCCCCAACGTATTCGGCGGCTACTGGAAAGATCCGGAGGCAACCTCCAAGGCCTTCGTGGGGGACTGGCTGCGCACGGGAGACGCAGGCTTCCGTGACGAAAACGGTTACTACCACCTGGTGGGCCGCCTGAGCGTGGACCTGATCAAATCGGGCGGCTATCGCATCGGCTCCCGGGAGGTGGAGGACGTTTTGGAGCGTCACCCGGGAGTCCGAGAAGTGGCGGTGGTCGGTCTTCCCGACCCGGATCTGGGAGAGAAGGTGGCGGCGTTTGTGGTGACGGACGGGACGGCCAGCCGGGAGGACCTGGCGGCTCACTGCCGATCCGCGCTGGCCCTTTTCAAATGTCCCCGACTGCTCGTCGTCGTCGATTCCCTGCCTCGAAACGCCATGGGAAAGGTGACCAAGTCAGTCCTTAAAACCACGCCGCGCGACGGACCTGCTTAGCGGTGCCCTTGAAGGCGCTTTCATTCCACTCTTCTCCATCCTCGCAACGTAGTAGACTGACGGACGTCGAACCCGAGACGCAGGAAGGATCACTCCATGTTTAAACGTATTTCCGTTCTCACGGCGCTGATTTTGTGCGCTTCCGCGGCCCCCGGCGCTGCACAGTTGGGAAGCAAGCCGGCGAAGGAATGGATCGAGTCGATGGAACGCCCCGGACGCCTCGAGAAACTCAAGACCGACGAGGTCATGGCCCGGCTGGTACTGAAACCGGGTGATCTTGTGGCGGACGTCGGCGCCGGCAGCGGCGTCTTCAGTTGGCCGCTGGCTAAAGCCGTGGCGCCCGGAGGCACGGTGTATGCCGTCGAGGTGGACCCGGGTTTTCTCGATTTCATCCGCGAGGGCGCGCAGGAGAGAGGCCTGGACAACGTCTTCCCGGTGTTGGGAGAGTTCACCGATCCCAAGTTACCGGTTCGGAACCTGGACCTGGCCTTCTTTCACAACGTGTTGCACCACATCGAGGGGCGCCAAGCCTATCTTGAAACGCTCTCCGGGTATCTGAAGCCGAGTGCACGAATCGTCATCATCGACCTGATCGAGGGACACAAAGAGCCCGAAATGAAGATGACTCTGGATCAGGTCAAGGATTGGATGGCCGCCATCGGCTTCCGGATGATCGAAAAACACTCCGTCTTCGAGGACCGCTTCTTCGCCGTCTTTTCCCGGCAGCCCACCCCATGACGGGAGACCGGGGGGGAAACCTGGCGTCGTTGAGATCGATCTGGATCGGTCTGTTCTTCATTGTCTTCGCCGCGTACAGTCTCAGCGTCAAGCTCGATCTGCGGCGTCCAGTTTCCACCACCAAGGTAAAACTCGGTGATTCAGCACCCAATTTCTCCCTGAGCAGCCTCCAGGGAAACCCCATCGAGCTGGACCGGACCACGACGGATAACAAGTTGGTCCTGGTCAATTTCTGGGCCACGTGGTGCGGTCCCTGCCGCCTGGAAATGCCCATGTTCGAAAAGATTTACGTCGAACGGAAGGAGAGAGGATTCGAACTCCTGGCCATCAGTGTCAAAGAGGATCCGAAGGTCGTTCAGGAGTATCTGGACAAGCACCCCGTGTCGTTTCCCGTCCTTCTCGATCCCGACGGGACAGTGGCTGATCAGTATGGTGTTCGCGCCTTTCCCACGACCTTCCAGGTGAATACCGACGGCAAGGTCGAGCGAGTGATCGAGGGTCTGGATACCTACCTGAAGTACGCCGTCGAAGCTCGTCTGGAGTCTGAAGAGCCGTGAACGAATCGGTCATCGAGATCCAGGGAGTCTCGAAAACCTTCCGTTCCGGGCTGCGGCGGGTGCCGGTCCGTGCCCTCAGAAACGTGGACGTTACTGTGTCACGGGGTACGGTTACGGCGTTCGTCGGTCCCAACGGAGCAGGCAAGACGACCACCATCAATACCGTCCTGGGGTTCCTCAGACCAGACCAGGGCAGCATCTCTGTCTTCGGGCTCAAGGCCGGTTCCAGGGATGCTCGGCGGAGAATCGGATTCCAGTCGGAGATCTTTCATCCCTACCCGTTCCACACCGCCAAAGCTGCCATGGAGTTTTACGGTCGACTCTCGGGTCAGCCTCGTGCAGACCTTGCGGACGCTGTCGAATGCCAACTCGAACGATTGGGCCTGGGTGACTCCATGGACCGGAAAGTCGGGACCTTCTCCAAGGGGATGACCCAGCGGCTGGGACTTGCGCAGGCTCTGCTGCACCGGCCCGAGTTGCTCCTGTTGGACGAGCCGACCACGGGACTGGATCCGCAGGGGCGCAAGCTGGTGGCCGACATCATCCAGGAGGAGCAGATGAACGGCACGACCGTTTTCCTCAGCAGCCACATACTCTCCGACATCGAGCGGACCTGCGACCGGTTGATCATGATTCGAAACGGCGAGGTCGTTCTCGAGCAGGAGATCGGATCCCGCTTCCACCAGGACGGGTGGGAGATCGAAGTGCTGGGGTGGGGGGCCGAAGCGGATGCCGATCTGGCCCGGGCGGGTTATCGTCCCGCCAGAGTTGACGGCACGGTCGCCTGCTTCGAATGCTCGAGCGCTGACAAGAGTGACCTGCTCCGTCGAGTGTTGGACCTGTCTCTCGACGTGGGTGTCATCCGGCGCCCCGCCCTTTCGCTGGAGGAAATCTATATGGATCACGTCAAGGGCCGGCGCGGTGCCTGAGATCTGGATCATCGCCGCCAACACCTTTCGAGAGATTCTTCGCCGCAAGGTGATCTACGTCCTGGTGTTTCTCGGGGTGCTCATGATGAGCATTTGGCTGGGACAGATGACTTTCATGAACATGGCTGCCGACGCCGGCGAGCCTGAACTGATCCTGCAGATGAAGACATCGCAGACGAGGGCCTTCTTCGGGATGTGGGGTGCCTGCACCGCCTTCCTGGGATTGTTCCTGGGAGCAGTCGCCCTCGCTACCGAAATCAGAAATCAGACCATCGTACCGGTGCTCGTGAGACCGATTCCGCGATGGGCGTATCTGGTCGGCAAGTGGCTGGGCACCCAGTTGTTCGTGTGCCTCCTGCTCGGCTTGGGCATTGCGCTCGGCCTTGCCATCATGCGGGTGTTCGAACTCGAGACGCGTCCTCTGCTCTGGTTCGGCATGTTGGAGATGTTCGCCCACGCCACTCTGTTCACGGGGGTGAGCCTGGGCTTGAGCGTCGTGCTGAATCCGGTTCTGGCCGGAGGAGTGACGTTACTGCTGGCCAGCATTCCGAACGTGTTCGAGACTCTGTTGCGCCATCCCCACTGGGCGCTCAAGGGCTTGGCGTCCGCGGTCTACTATCTGAGTCCCGCCCAGATGCCGACCGATCTCCTCGCCGACAGCTTCGAGCGGGAACTCCTTCAACCAGATTACTCCCTCTATGCTCGGGTTCTCGTCGAGAATTTCCTTTACTCGATGACGGTCCTCTTGGCAGGCTGCATCCTGTTCTCCCGGCGGGAGATCAAGCTGAAGTGAGTGGGCGGAACCTGAATCGGGGCCGGTTTGGATGGAAGGGTAGACGTCCCGGTCAAGCAAACGCCGACTTGTTGAATACGTAGGGCATCTTCGACGGATCCCCTCCGTAATTCCCTTCCAGGACGTCGATGATTCCCTGGGCCGTTCGACCCGCCATGCCCAACTCCGGATCACCCGAGAGCCGAGTTCGCCGTCCGGCGCTGGCGAAGTGGTGAAAAATGCGCAACCGGTCTTCCAGGTCTGCGTCTTGCATCGGTGAGTCGACCGGAAGCGGCTCCTGCTCGAAGACATCCAAGGCGGCGCCGGCGATCTGACCCTGGCGGAGGGCCCGGACCAACGCATCGGGGTCCACGACAGGACCTCGGGAGGTGTTGATGAGATAGGCCGTCGGCTTCATTATTTCCAACGCTTCGTCATCGATGAGATGGTGCGTTTCGGGAGTGAGAGGGACGTGCAGGCTGATGTAGTCCGCCTGGCGGAAAGCCTCCTCGAATGAGGTCCAGCGGATCGTGGCCCGGCGACTCGACAAGCCCTGGTCGTACTTGAAGTCGAAGAGCGCCTGCACCGAATTTACGAATGACCGATCCTCCGGCAACAGGTCACAGCAAAGGATGTCGGCGTCCAGCCCGGTGCACTTGAGCAGAAAGGCCCGCCCGATGCGGCCAGTCCCGATCACGGCGATTGTCTTGCCCGTGACCTCGTCTCCCAGGAAAGGGAGATAGGGATGCCATGTCTCCCACCGGCCTTCCCGGACCAACCGCTCACTGGGATAGAGCTTTCGAGAAACGCAACCCATGATGAAGAAAGCGAATTCGGCCGTCGCATCGGTCAGCACCACGGCCGTGTGGGTGTAGGGCACCCGGTACTTGCGGGCCGCCTCCTCATCGATATTGTCGACACCCACGGCAATCTGCGAAACCACCTTCAACGTGCCCTCACCGGCCTGGAAAACCTCCTCGTCGATGGGGTCGCGCAGCGTGGTGATGAGCCCATCGATTCCCGACGCGACCTTTTCCAATATAAGCGCCTTTGGTGGAGGCTCAACTTCAGGGTAGACTTCAACTTGGTATCCCCGATCCGTCAGGCGCTTGAGGCCCTCTTCTCCAATGTCGCAGGTTGCGTAGATGCGATAACTCTTCATTTGGCGTTCGACTCCCGTTTCCCGCTTCTCTCCGAATCGAGGCTTGGTTTCAGACCATACCGGCCCGGGGCAAAAGTCGTCACGGCATTCGACCGTCCCTGCATCCCGGCGGACTGCGTTCCTATCGGCTCACCTACTCCCGGTATGCACCCGAATCCCGCCTTGTCCGGCGGGCGCGGGAACGCTCTCGGTGCTCGCGCGACTTTCACCACGAACTGGTAGCCGGCCACTTCGCCAAAGCTGTCTTCATGTTCCGGACTCCCTTTTCCAGCATTTCCAGGGAGGTGGCATAGGAAAGACGCAGATATCCTTGACCCATGGTTCCAAAGGAGGTGCCGGAAAGGAGCGCCACGCCCCCTTCCTGAAGCAGGAAATCAGCCAGCTTGGGAGAATCGCCGGAAAGCGCTTGCGTGTTGGGAAAAACGTAAAAGGCGCCTTTTGGCAGCCGGCAGGAGATGCCCTCGACGCTGTTCAGAAGATCGACGATTCGATCTCTCCGAGTCTGGAAGATCTTCACCATTTCGTGGATCGGCTTCGGGTCCTGCTGCAGCGCCTGGATGCCGGCCATCTGGGTGAAGGCGGCAGTACAGGAATTGGAGTTGACCATGAGCTTGGTCACGTGATCGGCCAGTTCCTTGGGCATGATGCCGTAACCCATCCGCCAGCCCGTCATGGCGTAGGTCTTGGAGAAACCGTCGAGCAGAATGGTCCGATCCTTCATGCCGGGAAACGACGCGATACTCACATGGGGTTCGCCGTAAATGATGCGGTTGTAGACCTCGTCGGAGAGAAAGAGAACGTCCGTATCCGCGAACGCGTCGACGATGGCGGCGAGATCTCCCCGGTTCAGCACGGACCCGGTGGGATTATTGGGAGAGTTGAGAATGATGAGGCGGGTGCGCGGACTGGACAAGTCGACCAGTTCCTGGATATCGATCCGAAAATCCAACTCCTCCCGCAGGGGAACGGGCACCGGCCGCGCCCCCACATACCGGATCATGGACTCATAAATAGGGAAACCCGGATCGGGATAGATCACCTCGTCCCCCTTCTGAGCCAGCGCCAGAAGGGAAAAAAAGATGATCGGCTTGGCGCCGGGCGTCACCACGACCTCATCCGGATCGACTGCGATCTGCCTGGTCTGGGAGATCTCTCGGGCGATGGCTTGGCGCAACGGAAGGATGCCGGCCGACGGAGTGTAGTGGTGATGGCCGCCTCTCAAGGCCTCGACCGCCGCCTCGACGATGTCTTCGTGGGTATTGAAGTCGGGCTCCCCGATCTCCAGGTGGACGATGTCCCGGCCCTGAGCCTCCAGGCCCCTGGCCCGAGCCAGCACCTCAAATGCCGTTTCCGTGCCCAAATTGGACATTCGATTCGCCAGCCGCATTCCGGTCATTCTCGGGGTGCGAACCTCGTTTCGTCAAGTATTTAACGGTGGTGCAGGTCATCGGACCGGAACTGCTATAATCCGGCAGCGCACCCGGATGGGAGCCGACCATGGCTGATCTCCTACCTGAACGGACGGTTCAGACCGGCATTCAAAACATTCGCCTCAGAGCCCTCGCCACAATCGGGGAGATGGAGCAGGTCGTCGACCTGGAGGAACAGATCTGGGGGTACGGCGCACCCGGCTCCGATTCCCCCTACCCGGCTCGAGCCCTGTTCGCCGTAGCCGAGAGTGGCGGGCTGGTGGCCGGAGCCTTTGCCGGCGGCGATCTGATTGGTTTCGCTCTCGCCTGGCTGGGGTCGGAAAACGGGACGCGGGTTCCCTACCTCCACAGCCAACTCATGGGTGTCCTCCCGGCCTACCGATCCCATGGCATCGGGTACCACTTGAAGCTTTTCCAGAGGGACTACGCTTCGGGTTCGAGGTTGGATCTGGTCAAGTGGACCTATGATCCGCTCCTCGCGGCGAACGCCCACCTGAACCTGAAGAAACTGGGATCCGTGATTCGGTCGTACATCCCCAATTACTACGGGAACCTGCAGAGTCACTTCACCCGGGGGATCGCTTCCGACCGGGTGTGGGTCTCGTGGTTCGTCAAGTCGCAACGCGTCCAGCGAAGGATTGACCGGTCGTCCTCATCCACGTCAACGGGTGCCGGCCTGCCTTGGGCCACCCGGGTGAAACCTGATCCGATCAGCGGTCTTGCCCGCCTGTCCGAGTATCGGCTCGACCTGGATTCGAAACGGCTGCTGGTCGAGGTGCCCGGCGACTTCAGCACGCTTCGGAGAGCGGAGCCGAAGCTGGCCCGTGAATGGCAGCGGAAGATCCGCGAGATCTTCGTCCACTACCTGAACAGGAGCTATTGCGCGTCGGATTTCTTCTTCATGGAAGGACGGAGCGCCTACCTGCTGGATCGCTCACCCCTGCCTCGGATCCTTAAATCGGAATAGCCGATTGACCACGGTCCGGGAACGTAGGACCATAGGCCGCCGTGGGATTTTCGCTCCTGGACTACGCCATCCTGGTCCTCTACCTCCTGGCCACGGCCATCCTGGGCATTCTGCTGGGCCGGGGGCGGAAGGATCTGGGGCAATACTTCCTGGCCGGCCGCAACCTTCCCTGGTGGGTCGTCTGCCTCTCCATCGTCGCTACCGAGACCAGCACCCTCACCTTCATCGGGGTCCCAGCCCTCTCCTACACCGGAAATTTCACTTTCCTCCAGTTGGTCCTGGGATACGTCGTGGGCCGTGTGCTGGTCAGTTTCCTGCTGGTTCCAGCCTACTTCGAACAGCGGCTGCAGACTGCCTACCAACTCTTGGCATACCGGCTGGGAAAGGGCGTGAGAAATTTCTCCGCCCTCCTTTTTCTCGGCACCCGATCCCTGGCGGACGGGGTCCGTCTATTTTCCACCGGTCTGGTCCTTTCGGTGGTCACGGGACTTTCCGATTTTTGGGCCGTCGTCCTGATCGGCGCCGTCACCGTCGCCTATACCTTCTACGGGGGTATGCTCTCGGTCATCTTCAATGACGTCGTTCAACTCGTCGTCTATCTGTCTGGAGCCGCTATCGCACTCTACGTCCTGCTGGAAAAGATCCCCGGAGGATGGTCCCAGGCCATTAGTGAGGCACAGGTTCACGGCAAGCTTCAGATCTTCGACTTCGATCTGGCTCTGGCCACCCCATACACCTTTTGGGCGGGCCTGGTGGGCGGCGCCTTTCTGACACTGGCGACTCACGGCACGGACCAGATGATGGTCCAGCGCTATCTCTCGAGCGGCTCGCCCAGACGCAGCCAGATGGCTCTGATCGCCAGCGGTGTGGTGATCCTGGCACAGTTCGGACTCTTTCTTCTTATTGGAGTTCTGCTTTTCGTTTTCTACAGGAATTTCCCTCTGGATCAGGAACTGATGCAGACTGACCGGATATTTCCCATCTTCATCGTTCAGGAATTGCCCTCTGGAATCTCGGGTCTGATCATTGCAGCCATCTTCGCCGCTGCCATGTCGACCCTCAGCAGCTCGCTGAACTCCCTGTCCGCGTCCTCCATTCACGATTTCTACCGCCGGTGGCGGCACGGAACCGAAGCCCACTACCTACGGGTGTCCCGGCTGTTGACCCTGGGATGGTGCGGGATTCTGGTGGTCATCGCCCTGCTGGCCAGAAACTGGGGATCTGTCCTGGAAGCGGGCCTGACCATACCCAGCTTGACCATGGGAAGCGTGCTGGGTGTTTTTCTGCTCGCTCTGCGCCGTCGCAGCATCACCCAGAGAGGGGCGCTGACGGGAATGGCGGCGGGCCTCGTCACCATGCTCGTGATCCACTGGACTGGAGGAGTGGCGTGGCCCTGGTACGTACTGGTGGGTACCACCGTGACCTTCACGATGGGACGGATCGTCTCACAAATAGGGAGCCGCAACCCGCGCTAGAGTCACCGGGAAAGCGGTTCTTCCGGGCTATTCGATCTCACCGTGCCCGAGCATCACCAATCCCAGCGTCAGAGAACCGGACTGGACGACCAGAGTCCACTGGTCCATATCGTTCTTCATGAGCTTGGGGGCGGTGACCTCGTCGTAGATCGGGAAGAGGCTGAGAGTGGCGGGATGCCTGCCGACGGCGGCTTCGGAGCTGGCTTTCACCAACTCGTCCGGCCTGTATTCCAGATCCGGGTCTCCATCCATCTTGGCCGGGATCAGCAGGAGGAAATCCCGATACATGGCCACGCCCATGTGGGCGCCGTCCTGCGGCTGGATGGCATAGCGGAGGGTATAGACGCCAGGTAAAATCGGAAGATCCTTGTAGTCGGACCACTTCGCCGAAAAGCGGACGGCTCCGATCAGGGTTCCGACCTTCCACTGGCCGAAACTGACTCCCAACTCGGTGGACGGCGACGATGCCTCCGGCACATCCGCTCGCAACCAGAACTCCGCAAATGGTTGTCCGCCCTGCTTGACGCGCAGAGCTTCCGGCTGGAGAGTGTTCCGAACTTCCTGGGAAAGTTCCGGCGCCGGGTCGACCTTGGCCGCCTCCACGGTCAAGGGCCCATCCGCACCGAGGACCGGCGTCAAACCGACACCGAACAGGACGATCCCCAGTAGCCGACGGGACACGAACAAAGGTCTTTCGCGAACTCGCCGTTCGATCCGCACCGAGCTCCTCAGCGCGTAAAGCTCCCGACAAACGCCCCGCGGGTTCCGTAGGTTCCCCAGCTGCTTCCCAGCCCCTCCCCCTGGAATCTATGGGAGAGAGTAAAGGCGGGACGGGCATCGGCAACCTCGGTCAACGGCGGATAATAGACCGTCTCGTTGCCGCAGATATGGTCGTGGTGATTCAGGGCCCGGGTCCGGAGGGAGGCGATGTCTCCAGCCTGCAGGCGCGCAAACGCTTTGGAAGCGCCGAATTCAAGCGCGATGGGCGCACGCTGGACCTGGACCAGATCCTCCATCAGGTGGGGAGCTTCCGCCCGGACGAAAGCCAACAGGGCCTCTTCCTGATCCGCATCCGCCCGCTCGTCCACGATGATCAGGGAACGGGAAGAACGGTCCACGGCATGAGGATCACCCAAGGTGGACGCGGACTTCACGATGGCAATCACGCTGAGTCCATGCAGCGAGACACCGTTCCAACTCCCCTGGCGGACCCGCCAGGCGAGCATGGCCTCTTTCCCGGTCAGATTGACTTCCGCGTTGGCGAAACAGGGCCCGGTGTAAACGTCCGTCGTCCTCACCTCCAGATAATCTCCGGCGATGGTGGCATCGGCGGCAACCAGAGGCATCATGACCACGGCCAAGGTCAAGCAAGCAACGATTCCTGATCTCATAACTGACCCCCTATGTGATTTAGTTCTTATCCTATCAGATGTACCCGTCGGACCAACTTGCCTGGTCCAATCCGAACCAGGAGCCACAGTCAGTGTGCAACTCACCGATTCCGGATCGAGCTCAGCCGGGTTCCTTCGCCCTGGGCAACTATTACAATGCCTCGTGGCAGCCCCGGTCCGACTGGCACCTCTCCTCGTTCGCCAAGTCCCCGTCGGGTCCCAGGCAGGTCATGGTCTCGTTGCACCAGAAGTACGCGTCATTGCTTGGAGGCACCGTAAGGTCCGGCGCCGCCTCTACGTACATTCCCTTCCACCGCAAACGTCTGCAAAGTTGAAATTTGATCTGCTCCACATCCAACATGATCAACTCCCTTCCATCCCGGCTGCCCGGAGCACGGCACGCTTGACGGCCACTCGAGCCAGTTGGATCTTGTACTTGTTCCGGCTCAGCGCCCGAGCACCCTCCACGGCCGCGTCACCCGCACGCTCTGCCGATTCCCGGCTAACGGCCTTGCCTTGAAGAGCCATGGCCGCCTTTTCGGAAACCCAAGGCACCGGAGCCACGTGTCCCAAGACAACGCGAGCTTGACCGACACCCCCTCCATTCTGGGTCAAGGAGACGGACGCCGCCGCCAGCGGCCAGTCCAACGCCTCCTTTTCCCGCACTTCGTAGGTTGCGCTCTGGGTTCCTGAGGCTGCCGGAACCATGATCCGGGTCAGTATCTCGTTGGGGGCCAGGACGTTCTCCCGCTCACCCTGGGATCCGGGAGTTTGGAAAAAGTCCTGAAGATCGACCTCCCGGGAACCGGAAACTCCCTGGATCGAAACCTTCGCTCCCAGCGCAATCAGAGCGGGGGCCAGACTCGAGGCATTGACGAATTGCGCTTGGCCGTCATTGCCCAGAATGGCATGGTAGCGGTTGTCTCCGTCCGCCACCATCGATTTGCCGTTCATTTGCGCCAACAGTCCGAAGCCGCGTCGAAAATACCAGCAGCGGGGACGTTGACAAAGGTCACCTCCGACCGTACCGGCAGCCTGGATCTGTGGACTGCGAATGCCGTCAATAGCCTGAATCAGCGCCGGATAGTGGGTCTGTACGGAGTCTTGGGCGGCCAATTCGTCCAAGGTCGCGACGGCGCCGATACTGAGCCCGGTGGCGGAATCGTAACTCACCCCCTGAAGCTCGTCGATGGACTTGATGTTCACCAGGCGGCCGGGTGTGACGATATAGTCCTTCATAAGACTCAGGAGATCGGTCCCGCCAGCCAGCACCGCCGACTCTCCTTCGTTGCTCCCCAGGAGCCGAACAGCGTCCTGGATCGAGGTTGGGTTGGCATATTCGAAGGCTCGCATCAGGCAGCTCCTCCTCTCTCAAGGGCTTCCAACACGCGATTGGGGGTAACCGGCATGTACGGAACGCGGACGCCGATGGCGTTGGCCACGGCATTCGCAATCGCCGCGCCGGTGGAAATCACCGGCGGCTCACCCAATCCGATCACGCCCCGCTTGTCGTACTCGGGGCCCGTCATCATGTGCACGACGAGCTCGCCAATGTCGCCGATCCCGGGCAGCTTGTAAAACTCCATGTCGGGATTCAGCATCTTGCCGCTCACCGGATCCAATACCTTTTCCTCGCACAAGGCGTAGGCGATGCCCATGATCAAGGAACCATAGACTTGGCTCTCGGAAAGCTTCATGTCGATGATCAGTCCGCAGTCCTGAACCGCCACGACCTTGTTGATCTTGACGATCCCCGTCTCCACGTCGACGGAGACGTCCGCCATCTGAATACCGCCGACACCGCTGTCACTGAGCTTGCCGGGTCCGGGATTACTACCCGTCGCGCTCATGGGGCTGGGACCGACGCGGGCCGCTGCCTGCCGCCAGGAGAGACTGCGGGCCGGGTTTCCTTTGACCTGAACCCGTCCGCCGACGGCTTCCAGTTGATCGGCGGAAACGCCCAGGGACGGAGCCACCCGTTCCAGCAACTGCTCCAACGCGTTGACCGCCGCCCGGCGCGTCGACGAGGTTACGCCTCCAACGGTGGTGCTCCCTCCCGACCCTCCCGAGGCAGGAAAACGGCTGTCGCCGATGCGCACGTTCACGGCGTCGAGGGGGAGGTCCAAGGTCTCGGCCAGGATCATGGCGACCACCGTAATGGTGCCCGTGCCCAGGTCCTGGCTCCCCAATCGTGCTTCCACGTTTCCGTCGGGAAAGATCACGACTTCACAATTGCTCTGATGAGCTCTTCCACCCCAGGTGTGAAGACCCAGTCCGAGACCCCGCTTGACGGGACCGCGTCCACTGTCTCCCCGGGGGTGCCATTTGCGCCTCCAATCCATGAGGGCGGCCCCCACCTCCAATTCCTCGGCATAGGTGTCGGCTCGTGGTCCGGTAATGGAGACGTTCTTGAGAAACAGATCCAGGGGATCCATCTTCAACTCGGCCGCCAGATCTTCCAGTGCGCCCATGGTCAGGAAGCAGGCCTGGGGATGGTTGGGGGCTCGCCAGGCCCGTGCCGTCGCCTTGTTGATGACGATGGAATGGTGTGTCTGCTTCCGGTTGGGAACCTGGAAAACGTATGGGACGGGCGGACTCCCACGCGAACCGGAAATCCCGCCGGAGCCCCACGTTTCCGAAGACCAGGCCACGATGGTTCCGTCGGATTTGGCGCCCACCTCGATTTTGGCGTAAGCCGAGGGTCGGTCTCCCGCCACGGCCAACTCCGCGTCCCGCTCCAGGAACAGTTTGACGGCGGCATTTTCCTGACGGGCCAGCTCGGCACACTCGATGCCCCAGCGGTCGGCGCTGAACTTGCTTCCGAATCCGCCGCCCATGTAGGGCGTGATGACCCGCACGTTGGCGGTCGGCAGGCCCAGCTTGTCGGCGAACTGGCCGGGCAGACCCGAAACCGCCTGGGTGGAGCACCAGGCATTCAGCTTGTCCTCGCCTTCCCACTCGCAGACCTGACCGTGAGACTCCATGCAGCAATGGGTGATGGCGGCAATACCGTAATAGCCCTTGCTCCGGACGTCCGCCGAGGCCATGGCCGCCGCCGGGTCTCCTTCGGTCTCCTCCCTTGCAATCTCCTGGTCCGGAGCGCTGGCCCGATCCTCTTCCGTGACGAAATGGGAAAGCACTTCGTAATCGATCTGGATTGCCCGGACCCCATCCTCAGCCGCTTCTTCGGTCTCGGCGGCGACGGTCGCCACCTCGTCCAACTCCCACTTGATCTCGGAGCCGACTCCCTGAATCACCCGGACTGCCTTGACACCGGGCAGGCTTTCCGCGGCCGAGGTGTCCAGGGCCGTGATCCGAGCGTGCGCATGAGGACAGCGCAGGATCTTGGCGACCAGCATCCCGGAGCGGTTGACGTCGTAGGAGTACTTGGCGACGCCGGTAACCTTGAGAGGCCCATCCAGACGGGAGACACTCTTGCCGATGTATCTCCTCTTGGAAGCTTCCGGCCATGAGTAATCAGCCATTGGTCCCTCCTTTCAGGACCCCTGCCGCCTGCATCACGGCCGGGCGAATTCCGGCGTAGGTTCCACAGCGGCAGAGATTGCCCCCCAGCCCCGTATTGATCTGATCCAGCGTGGGATTGGGATTCTGGTCCAGAAACGCCTTGCAGGCCACGACGAACCCAGGAGTACAGAACCCGCACTGCTGAGCGTCGTTGTCGACGAACGCTTCCTGAACCGGATGCATTCGCTCCGGCGTCCCGAGACCCTCCACGGTCGTGACGTCCTTGCCTTGGGCCTCGATGGCCAGAGTCGAACAGGAGTAGACCGGCTTTCCGTCCACCAGGACCGTACAGGAACCACAGGTTCCGCGGTCGCAGACCTTCTTTGCGCCGGTCAGGTCCAGATGGTTCCGCAGCGCATCCAGCAGGGTGGTTCTGGGCTCCAGCTCCACTCGATGTTTGCGTCCGTTCACTCTGAGCTTCATGCTCAAGGCTCCCGGACCCTCGACCCCATGGCCCGACATCGCCGATGGAGCGCCGCTGATTCGCTGCAGCAACCCCGTGGTTACGGCGCCGGCGGCGCCTCCTCTCAAGAAGTCACGCCGCGAAACGTTCGCGGTCGCGTGCTCTTCTTTCCTTTCTTTGTTCATGTAGCCTCCTTCGCCACTTAGTCGCTGTCGGCAGGAACTTCGGTCCCACTATAGAGCCTGTTTCGGCTCCCTTGCAAGCCATCGCCGACGGTAAGACGTACCCGCCCCTCGATCTGGACCCACTGCCCCTTCGGACGCGAATCAGAGACACGCGAGGCCTGAATTATCCCGAAACGACAAGGCAGATGCAGCTGACCGGCCTTATTTGGAGTGGGAGTTCTTACGGATCTGGTGACGGCGCTTCCGGCGAAGCTTTCCGCGCCGCTTTTTCTTCTTCTTTAGTACGCTACCCATGGTGGTTTTAAGCCATTCGATGATACCAGAAGACGAACTGGCTCTACAAATCGGAACCTCGGATCGGATTCCCCGCCATGACCAATTCAGGAGGAAACCGGAGTGACCACGGTTCTCTCCGACCGGAATCGGACTCGAGAGGTCTGCTATGATGAGCCCTCCTGCCGCCTCCTTGAACGTTACGTAGATCCGTACGGCTGCGGCGGCCTTGATCGGAACGCCGCCGGGAAGGCACACCAGAGTTCGGGAAACACAACCATGGCCAGACGTCGTGGAGCATCGCAGGCCGTTTCGGGCGATGTCGAGGTGGTCCTCTACACCGACGGCGCCTGCAGCGGTAATCCCGGCCCAGGTGGTTGGGCATTTATCCTGGAACACCAGTCGTCGGGCCGGACGCTGGAAGACAGCGGTGCGGAATGGCAGACGACCAACAACAGAATGGAGCTTCAGGCAGTCATTCAAGGTCTCTCCAGGATGACCCGTCCCTCGCGCATCCACGTGGTGACGGACAGTTCCTACGTCCAGCAGGGGGCCACCGATTGGATCTACAAATGGAAGGCCCGTGGATGGAAGAGGAAAACCGCCTCCGGTAAGAAGCCGGTCAAGAACCAGGATCTCTGGGAACAACTGGACCGGATTCGGAACCGGCATGAAGTGAGCTTCGAGCGTGTTCGCGGCCATGCCGGACACGAAATGAACGAGCGTTGTGACCAACTGGCGGTGGAGGCATACCAACGGCTCAAGGAGAGCCGGCCGTGATTGGGGAGGATGCGGATCACGCTGTGGTGCTTTCGTACACCGGCTGACCAGTGCTGAAGATCATTCGGGACTATTGCCCGACCACGTCTTCAGAGAGACCGAAGGAAGGCCAGCAGCGCCTCGCGTTCCTCCACGGTCAGGGCTTCGAACAGGGTTCGGCTGCCTTCGGCCTCGACGCGGTGTCTCAGAATCGCCGCCTCGATCGTGGCTGCCGATCCATCGTGAAGATACGGGGCCCGAGCCGCGACGCCCCACAGGGGTGCCGTCCGAATCTCCGCCGGTCCCGCGTCTCCGTCCCGGATCCCGTCTCCGGTACCGATGTCATGAAGCAGGAAGTCCCCAAACGGCCGGAATGTCCTGTTGCTGAGAGCGTCGAACGGACTGGACCCGGTCTGTAGAGTCTGCACGTGACAGGAGGCACACCGAACCTCCTCGAACAGTTCTTCCCCCCTTCGCGTCCGGTCGGTTTCCGCACCTCTCGGCGGCGGTCCCAGCAGGCGCATGAAATTGGCGAAGTTGTCGATCCCCCGCAGGCCCGTGGACGGTTCTGGCCCATCCTCAGGATCGGCGACGGCGTCGATGAGTTCCAACGGCTCGCAGTCTCCGGCAGGACACATCTCGTTGGGAAACAGGTCGCTGGTGATCCCCATTTCGTTGCGGTAGGCCTCTGCTCCGAAGGTGAACAGGGACGATTGCTGAGCCTTCCAACCGAAGCGCCCGGCGCGAGTCTCCCCGGAGTCCCGATCCACGACCCAATGCACACGCCCGCTGACCCCGTCCCCATCCTGGTCTTCCGGATCCTCCAGAGCCGCCAGAACCCCATCAGGAACCGCCTCCACCAGACCGCCTCCGAACAGGGGGATCGGCTGCCGCTTGGCCACGACGTTGGCGCCCGCGGGGACCGCAGCCTGTATTGAATGGTCGGGGATGGAGAAGAGATGGATCAGGGACCCTCCCGGAGGGTCCTGAAAGGTTCCGTCAACGTCCAGAGTTCCGGCCCGGACCTCGGTGATGGTGCTGGTCCCCCCGATGGCGGGAATGACGTGGCATTCGGCGCACGAGCGGCCGTTGTACAGTGGCCCCAGTCCTTCATCTGCGTCCTCCACTTCCAGGAAATCCTCGAGACCGAGGCGAAAGAGTTCAAACTCTGCGCCTCCTATCCCCTGGATGGGTTCGCCGAACTCGGTTCCCTGGACGTCGGTTCCCTGTCCGGACCCCGGACCGGCCATTGCTGCAAGGACCAGCACAATGGCCAGGATGGGCCCCCAGTTCACCACACCGGATGGTTTCCACATGGCATTCCCTCTGCGGCCCTTATTCCACAATGATATTTCCCCGCATCATGGTGTGGCCGGCGCCGCAAGGACGGGAGCATTCGAACGGATACCTCCCCGCTTTCCGGGATCGGAAGCGGATCTTGATCTTTCCCTGACCCCGGGCCGGTATGGTGACGTCGATGTTGGCCTTGGGTATGCGAAAACCGTGAAACGTGTCCTGACTGCTCAACTCGATCTCCAGCAGCGTGCCCCGCTTGACCCGAATCCTGGAGGGAATGAAGTGAAACCTTTCCGCCGAGACCCGAACCTTTTGAACTTTCTCAGTACCGGTTTTCTTTGTTATGGGAACCGCAGGGGCACGACCCGCTTCCAACCCAATCAGGAGCAATACGAGGCCCAATGGAATCATCCGGATCTTCAAAGAGCTTCCTCCTAAAACCACCAGCCGATACCCAGGTTCCACCGGTTGCGGGGCCGGACGACCCGGCTGGCGTTCCTCATGATGTTGTAGTCAACTTTCAGCACCACGTCCGGGTGGGGAAAGTAGGAGAGACCCAGAATGTGCGCCGAGCGGTCGAACTGGCTCAGGGGAAAGAACCCTTGAGGCATCCGGAATTGGGTGTCGAAGTTTTCGTAACGATAGAACCCGACCAGATCATGGCTGGAACCGGACGGCACCAGGCTGCTGGAGCCTTCCAGGTAGAACCCCCTCATACCTCTGGCAATGTTGGGGTTGATTCCGGCCGTACGGCGAATCGAAGCGTTGACTTCAAACGCCTGGTCCAGGTGAGTCATTGCAAACTGTCCCCGCGCCTCGAAACGATTGAACCGGTACCGGCCGTCGAACTCGAAAATCCGCAAACGGGCGTCCAGATCCCTGAGATGGAATCCAGTCTCTCCGGTCCAGTAGCTGGTGCCCAGATTCAGTCCCGGAAGGGGCCCGTAATCGACTCGTCCCACCCAGGCCAGATTGCGCGCATTCTCCAAGAACGATTTCTGCCTGCCCTCCCGGAATCCCTCCTCCGCCGAAAAGAGGGAGCCGTCCATGGAGCTCATGACATAGGTCTTGTAGGAAAGGCCGCCGCCCAGGTCTCCCACGAAGCCTCCGCCGCCGGCGAACCAGGTCGTGGGAAGGATCACCTCATCCACGAATGGACGTTCCACTCCGTGAAATGCAGTGGGCTCATGCCTTTCGTTGATGATTCCAACCGGGGTCAGCAAGATGCCGGCCCGAAAGTTGAACCGCGGGTCGATGAGGAAGTCCAGGTAGGCCTGCTCCAACTCCAACTCACCGGTGGGAGCGCCTCCCTCGATCAGACCGTGCTCCAATTCCAGCTCCGACCAGAACCGGACCCGATCCCCGAACATGTGGCCCAGGTTCAGAACGAAGCGGTGAAAATCGAGAGTCGTCGGGTTCAGACCGTCGTGGTTGACATGCATCTCCATGTACCCGGACATGGGCATGCTGCCGCCGAACAGTCCCGTCGACGCGTCGGGAGTGTCTGGCGCCGCGACCACCTCGGCGACCACCATCGCTTCCTCCTCCGGAAACGCCTCCGCTTCCGGGGCCGGCTCCTCGACCCGAGACACTTGCCGGCGAATCGTCTTCAATTCAGCGGCCAGAGACTGCAGCTCACCTTTCACATCCTCTCCGAGAGTGCCCCCCAGCGCGTCGGCCAAGAGTCCGATCAACCGCTCCAGGTTGGATTCCACCCGGTCAAGACGGTGTTCGAGGGACTCCTCCGGGGGATTGGCGATCGCCGGTACGGTCACGCTCACGACCAGGACAGTCACCAATACCCAAATGGGGAAGTTGGATCCGGGGCGCGCCGCCATGGCGGCGATGGGCAAATATTTCATGGCGCTAAGTTAAAGTTTAGCCTTGCCTAAATCTAAGGTCAATGCGCAGGCTGCCAATTTCGGACCGAGTGGCGGAATAACCCTTCGATCTCAGGTATTCCCGGATTTCAAGGGGACCGTAGAAAACCCCGGCATTGTCGTCAGGTGCCGGGTGCGGTTTCGGAAACGATCTGGTCGTAAACGCGGCGGGCATGATCGTAAGCCCTGCGTGCCGCGTCTTTCTCGGATTCGCGGATCCTGGCTTGCTTCATCTTCCAACATTGATCCACGGCTTGGCGGCACCATTCGGCGCTTCTGCGTGAGGCCCGGACCGGCTTGTCTCCCACCATGACGAAGATGGGATTGGTGTGGGAACTGCCGAGGACCCGCAGTGCGACCCAACTGGACCGGATGAACTCATGATCGAACTCGATCTCGTTCCAGTCGCCGTCAGCCGTCACAACCCGGGTTGCCACGGACTGGCCATTGACCACCAGGTCCACGGGAACGTCGCGGCTGGTTCCCGTTCGGGCCCGCTCCAGATGCCAATAGGGAGGCTGAGTCAGGCCGCGGGAGGCGATCAGCGCTCCCACGTCATCCTGCTGTTCCGGAAGGTAGGCGGCGATCCGGGCTCGGACCCTCCCCCTGCCGGGAGCGGCCAGCCGGAGTTCACTCCCCTCGGTGCCCAGATCCCGGTCCTGCACCTGAAAGCCGATAATGTGGGATCTGCCGTCGGAGACGTAGCTCCTTCCGGCGCGGATCTGATCCATGTAGCGGTCGAAGTCCAACTCCCCCTCCAGCTTCGCGTAGCTGCGGGCCATCCCGATGCGGTCGTCGTAGATGCAGGGGAAATCCGTCTCTCCACTGATTCGGGTCCGGAACCCGGAATTCAGGGTGTGGTACCAGATGTTGAGCTCCCAGGGCAGCGGCGTGTCTCCGGCGGAGATGAAGTCGACCGCGTCGTGGGTCACAGACACGATGTATTCATTGGCGCCGATCCCGTCGAATTTGGCCATCACGTAGTTGGGCAGCTCGGTGGTGAATTCCTTCGGCTCCAATCCCCATCCCGAGTGAGAGTAGCCGACGACGGCACCCTGACCTTGGCCCCACTGGAGGACGGGAAGGGTCCAACTGGGCCATTGCTGGACTCGGGTCGTCCCAGGGTAGTCGTCTTCCCGCAACCGCAGAAGACAGAGATGTCCGGCGTGGGAGGAGGGGAAACCGGAGACCTCCACGTCATAGCGCATCAGGTTGTTCGGGGTGGAGAGGGAATGCACCCGACCCTCGAAGTTCTGTTTCTGGTGATACCAGCACGGTCCCCAGGTCAGGACGCAGGCGATGTTCAGATCTTCACCCAGCGCCTGACGCCACATGTGAGACGGCTGGACGCCCTCGTCGGGACTCTCGTAGTGGCTGCATCCGGCGGCGTGGACATGGTGATCGGCGCTGTACCATCCCAGAGCCGCCAAATGCGTCCAGCGCTCCAGACGAAATTCGATCTCCTGCTTCTCGACACCGGGACGAACCCGGACTCTCCTGTTCTGGACCAGATATTCCGGACCGCGGCTGACCTGAATTTCGTATTCGCCCGCCGGCAGGAAGACATGCTCCCCGTCGGCACGGTAGATCTGCGGATGAAAGTAGAAATCGGGATATTCTCCGCGGGAGAGCCGCCGCGACGGCAGCGGATAGACGCCCACCAGACGGCCGACGGGGGCCGGCGTGTCGCCGATGCCCCGGGTCCGGTCCCACGGACGCCTCAGCGCCCGCGCCAACCGGTAGTCCGAGGGCAACCGATTCAACTCCGGATCCTCGATCACCCGTTCGATGCCGTCGGTGATGACGAACGACGCCATGGTGGGAGCACCGTCGTGATCCTTGACCCCGAGCCGGACGCGGACCGCCGGACGGCACTCGAAGAGGATGTCCACGCTGTTGCGAAAGCCGAGATCCTGGGTCCCCTGCCCCACGTGGAATCCGATCTTGGCTTCGCGCAACCCTTGTTCCCGGGTGTAGATCTGGATGATGGCATACTCGAGTTTCAGACCCGAAAGATGGCTCCGCAGGGGACGGCGGCCATAGACGGCCAACTCCAGGAAACGATTGGCCACATCTCCATCCGAGAGCGCGTTCTCCGGTTTGACCCGTTTCGCCCCCGTCGACCTGTGAAACAGCGGCAGCGCGTTGGGGCTTTCGGCGTGGAGCTGGGCGTTGACGGCGGCGTCATTTTCTATCTTGACCAGAAAGCTGGTCCACCCGCCCCGGACAAGAAGAGGCGCCGCCGGACCGCGCAACACTTTGACCCGAGCCTCGGGGTTGATGGACACCATGGCCAGGCAATACGGATCCAACAGGGTCTGGATCTCACGAACCACCGTGTCGGAAGGAGCCTCATCCCTCAAGGCCTGTACGCGCTCCCAGTCCCGGCTGTCCAATCGGCTGCCCAGGAACGAGAGGGCCTCCCCCAAGCGAACGACCTGCGCCACCAGGGGCTGGGGCTCGACATCCTGAACCAGCGGAAGGGCCTGTCCCGGGAGAAATGACGGAAACGATGCAGAGAGGACGATCAACGCCATGGCCTGCTTCACGGTGGGCCTCCTTTCAGGGTAAGAATCGCGGTTTCAGGCTACCACAGGGGAAAGGGATGACTCCTCCGATTCCTTGAATTGCCCCTCGGCGGCCGATATTCTTCTGGCGGAACGGCCGGCGGCGCCACGCCGCGGGACACGGCGGCAACCGCCGTCCGGGATCCGTCCAACGCCAGTGAAAGGAGCAACGAGTCATGCCCGACGCAGACCGGCCAGGCGAGGCCAAGCAATTCTATACCGATATCCCCGCAACCAATAAACCCTTCTTTCTGAAGGGATCCAACTCTCTGGACTGGGGTATGCAGAACCGCCTCTCGCGGATCTTCAATCCGGCCTCGGGACGTACCGTCATGCTGGCCGTCGACCATGGCTACTTCATGGGTCCGACCACCGGCTTGGAGCGGATCGACGTTCGCATCGTCCCCCTCCTGGACTACTGCGACGCCCTGATGCTGACCCGGGGGATCCTCCGCACCACTATCCCCTCCAGTTTCGGACGGGGAACCGTGCTCCGCGCCAGCGGCGGCCCCAGCATCCTCAAGGAGCTTTCCGACGAGCAGCTCGCCCTGGATATCGAGGACGGCCTCAGAGCCAATGCCGCGGCACTGGCGGTCCAGGTCTTCATCGGAGGCGAGTACGAGAGCCAATCGGTCCTGAACATGACCCGTCTGGTAGATCTGGGCAACCGCTACGGAATGCCGGTGCTGGCGGTGACGGCGGTGGGCAGAGAGATGGAGCGGAACGCCAAGTACTTCCGGCTCGCCTGCCGGATGTGCGCCGAGTTGGGGGCCCATATCGTCAAGAGTTACTACATTCCCGACGGATTCGAGACCGTTACCGCCTCGTGCCCCGTCCCCATGGTCATGGCCGGCGGCAAAAAGCTCCCCGAACTGGATGCACTCACGATGGCGTACAACGCGGTCCAACAGGGAGCCTCCGGCGTGGACATGGGCCGAAACATCTTCCAGAGCGACACTCCACGAGCCATGATCCAGGCGATCCGGCAAGTCGTCCACAACCAACTGAAACCCAGCCACGCCTACGAGCTCTACCAGGATATGAGAGCGGAGAGTCTGGCCTCGACCTGACGTTCTGCCGGCGGCGGGACGCGGACCGGTTCACCCATCGCTCGGACTCGACGATCCGATTCCTTCCCGCGGCCGCTGGGGCCGGGACGGTCCGGAAACCACGGAACACGGAATATGAAAAGCCGTTGGTCCGACCAGGAGGCCGAACGGTTCGTTGTTCGGTACGCTCGCCGCTGGGGCCGGGATCTTGCCCTGAGAACTTACGCATCCCGTCTTCTGGGACGGGAGTCGGCTCTCGTGCTTCACGGGGGCGGCAACACATCGGTCAAGACCCGGATCAGTAACCTGCTGCAAGACCGGATCTCCGCCCTCATGGTGAAAGCGTCCGGACACGACCTCGCCCGGATCGAGCCCGAGGGACATACGGGACTGGACCTGATCCACCTGATCCGCCTCCAGAGTCTGGAGCAACTCGACGACCGGCAGATGGTGGACGAGTTCATGACCCGCCGGCTGGACCCCCGGTCCCATGTCCCGTCCATCGAAACCCTGGTCCACGCCTTCCTGCCTCCCAAATTCATCGATCACTGTCACGCCGACGCCATTCTGGCGTTGACCAATCAACCCAACGGAGAAGCACTGGTCCGGGAAGCCTTGGGCGACGAGGTTCTGGTTCTGGATTACTTCGAACCAGGCTTCTCCCTGGCCAAGGCATCGGCCGACGCGTTCCACCATGATCCGAACCGGGCGGGCATGGTCTGGATGAAGCACGGTCTGGTCACCTGGGGGCAAACGGCCCGGGAGTCGTACGAAGCCACCATCGATCTGGTGAATCGAGCCGAAAGCTTTCTGGCCAGGGAGGCGTCGCGATCGCTCTCATTGCGGGTCCGAACTTCACCGGAAACGGCTCTCTCGCGATGGAGCCGGGTGGCGCCAATCCTGCGAGGAGCTCTGGCCCGGGCGACGGGTCATCCCGACCATCCTTGGGAACGCGTGATCCTGATTCCTCTCCTTTCCCGGGACACGTTGGACCTTCTGGATTCCCACCCTGGACGTTTACTGGCCGTCACACCGCCCCTGACCGCGGACCACTTGATCCGAATCCGGAATCTTCCACTCTGGATCGAACCGCCGGAGAGCGACGATTCCCTTGCCTGGAAGAAGCAAATTCGAGAGGCCCTGAGCGGCTACTCCAAGGAGTGCGGCGCGTTCATCCAACGCCACCGGGAGCCGGGCTCGGAGGCCGGGTCCGCCGCTGACCTCTCGCCTCGCCTCATCCTGATTCCCGGAATTGGAGCCGCCTGTGCCGGACCTGACATCAAGGCGGCCGGAATCGCACGGGACATTGCCCGGCAGACCTTCATGGTCAAGGTCCGAATAGCCCGCATGGGAGGAATCTACCAGGGACTTGACGAGTCTCACCTGTACCAGATGGAGCACCGCGGCATCCAACAGGCTAAGCTTTCCGGCGGTGGGCAACCCTTGAGCAGCCACGTCGCCGTCGTGACCGGAGCGGCGGGAGCCATCGGTTCGGGCATCAGCCGCGGACTGTTGGAGGAGGGTTGCCACGTGGCCGTGACGGATCTCCCCGGCGATCGGCTGGATGGTCTGGCCGCGGAGTTGAACGGTGGTTTCCCCAACCGGGTGACGGCCGTGCCAATGGACGTTACCAGTACCCGATCCGTCGCCGAAGCCTTCGACTCCATCGTACTCAAGTGGGGAGGCGTCGATCTCGTGGTCATCAATGCCGGCATCGCCTTGACCGGTTCGCTCGCCGAGATGGACAGCGGCGAGTTTCGGAAATCGGAGAGAGTCAACGTCGAGGGGACGCTTCACCTGCTGTCAGAGGCGGCTCGGCACTTCCGGATCCAAGGCACCGGTGGAGACGTGGTCCTGGTCTCCACCAAGAACGTTTTCGCTCCCGGCGCCGGCTTCGGCGCCTACAGCGCCACCAAGGCGGCCTCCCATCAGTTGGCTCGCATCGCCAGCCTGGAGTTGGCCGCAATGGACGTCAGAGTCAACATGGTGGCTCCGGACGCCGTTTTCTCCGACGGTGACCGTAGATCAGGCCTGTGGGAGCAGGTCGGTCCCGACCGTATGCGCGCCCGGGGACTGGACCAGGAAGGCTTGGAAGAATACTACCGGAAGCGCAACCTGCTCAAAACGAGGGTCACCGCGGATCACGTGGCCCGTGCGGTCCTCTTCTTCGCTTCCCGCCAGACGCCCACCACCGGGGCGACCCTGCCGGTGGACGGAGGATTGCCCGACGCCACCCCGAGATGATCGCCGGCTCACGGATCGAGTTCGGAGATATCCGGAAACGTAGCGGCCTCCAAGGTCTGAGGCTCCAGAGGCAGCGGGCCGCGGGAACGGCTCAAACGGTCACGAAGTTCCCTGCTGGCTTCGAGATCCAGATCTTCACCAGCGGATTGGAGCACCACCCCATACTCGGAACGGGCCTTCTCGATGCTCACCTTTCCTTGCCGGACATCTTCCCGGACGGCCTCGGGGTCCCGGCGAAGTGGATCGCCGTAGCCTCCGCCCCCGGCCTGGACCAGGTGGTAGACGTCCCCCTCCTTCATGCGCAGCAGGAATTTGGAAGGCAGAGCTCTGACTTCGGTTTCGGGATTGAGAGTGTTGCGGGTGGGCGTCCCCGGGCTCCCTCCCCGGTTGCCCCAGGGAAGGAAACGCGTCCGATCCGACCGGACTTGCAGGGTCGCCTCCGGAGCCAGCAGCTGAAACTCCCGGACCATCCCCAGACCGCCCCGATACCGGCCGGCCCCGGCGGAATCGGTCACGAATCCGTAGCGCCGGATCAGAAGCGGCTGATCGGCCTCGATGGTCTCCACGGGAGTATTGGCCATGTTGGTGATAGGAGCAGTCACCCCGTCGGCGCCGTCGGCCGCAGGACCGCCGCCCCGAGGCCCGTCATTGTTGAACTCCAGGTAGACGAAGGGCTTCCCGTCCGGGTAATAGCCCCCGACACTGATGCCGACGTCTCCTCCACCCCAGGCCGCCGGCACCCGATGAGGCAGCGCCTTGGCGAAGGCGCCGAAAACGGCGTGGCCGACCCGGAACCCGCCCAGACCTCGAGCCGCCACCGCCCCGGGATGCCGCGGATTGACGAAACAACCCTCCGGCGCGGTCACGTGAATGGGCCGGAAGAAACCCGCGTTGGCGTTGATGCCCGGGTCCGTCAAGCACTTGAATACCGCGTAGACCGTAGACCGGGTGAAAGCGAAATTGGGGTTGATGGAGCCGCGCGCCTGCGGCGAGGTGCCGGCGAAATCCACCACCATCTCATCGCCTTCGACGGTGATCCGAACTCGTATGGCGATGGGATCGGGGTCCAGCCCGTCGGTGTCGATGTAGTCTTGAAATTCCCAGGAGCCGTCGGGCAGCTCCCGGATCTCGGCCCGGGTCAGACGCTCCGTATGGTCGACGATGCTGGCCATGTGACCCAGAAGTGGATCAAAGCCGTACTCCCGGGATAGCCGCAGCAGTTCCTTCTCTCCCTGAGCCAGGGCGGAGACCTGGGAGCGGAGATCTCCCAAGACCTTGTCCGGCACCCGGACGTTGCGTTCCACGATGCGCCAGACGGACGTGTTCAGAGAACCGGCTTCGAAGAGCTTGAGGGGAGGAAGCCTCAGTCCTTCCTGATAGATCTCGGTGTTGTCACAGGCATTTCCTCCGGCCACCCGCCCCCCGATGTCGGTGTGGTGAGCGATCACGCAGACCCAGCTCAGGAGTCGACCCTCCTGGAAGACCGGCTTGAACAGGAAGATGTCGGGCAGGTGGCTGGCCCCGTCGTAGGGATCGTTGTTGGCGAAGATGTCTCCGGGTTGAACGTCGTTCCCGAATTGACGCCGAACCGCATCCAGAGCCGGTTGCATGGCGCCCATATGGAAGGGGAGCGTCAATCCCTGGGCCACCTGCTGCCCGTCCGGGTCGAAGATGGCGGTGGAGAAATCCATCCCGTCCTTGACCACGGATGACGACGCCGTACGGACCACCGTGACAGCCATGGTGTCCGCGGCGCTGTAGAGATAGTTCTTGACAATCTCCCGGGTCCACGGATCCCGGGTCGACTTCTGCTTCGCCTTGGCGTCTCTGCTATCCATGACCACGGATCAAGCCTCCCGTTCCAGGATGATGTTCAATCGCCGGTCGAGGCGGGCGCACCAGCCACTCGGGACCAGGGTCGTGGAGTCGTACTCTTCAATGAGCGCAGGACCGGGGAGAGCCTCCCCGTCCAATTCCAGCCGGCCCAGTACCGGCGCTTCGATCCAGTCCGATCGCGAAGGACCCTGATAGATCCGCCGCGACCTCACCTGGGGTCGAAAGCCGTCGCTGCCCAGCGACAGGGTTTCGGGAACTCGAGCCACCTGGTCCAGACCGCGCGCCCGGACCCGGAGATTGACCAGTTCCAGCTCGGAATCCAGACGATAACCGTAGTTGGCCTCGTGCTCCCGGTGGAACGCAGCCTCCAGCACCTCCAGTCCGTCCCGATCCAGGTTCGAACCCTCGAATCGCACTCTCAAATGTGAGGTCTGCCCCTGGTATTTCAAGTCCGCTTCGGTCACCAATTTTCGGTAGCCGGCGGCAAACCCTTCCTGCTCCAAAAGGCCGCAGGCCTGCGCCCTCAGGCGGTCCAGCGTCCGGTTCACGGACGCGAGCCCCAATTGGGAGAGGGACTTCACCTGAGCCTGAACCAGGTGGTGCTCCACATCCGAGAAGAGGAGGCCGAAGCAACTGAACACCCCCGGAGAAGGAGGAATGATGATCCTGGTCATTTGCAACAGCCTGGCCAGACCCGCAGCGTGAAGAGGACCGCCGCCGCCGAAAGCCATGAGAGTGAAACGGCGCGGGTCGCGGCCCCGTTCGCTGGAGACGGCGGCGACGGCCCGGGCCATGTTGGAATTGGCCAGCTGATGGACACCCCAGGCCGCTTCGACGGCGGAGACACCGAGCGGGCCCGCCAGCCGGCGATCGATGACCGACCGCGCCCGGTCGGCGAAGACGGGAAAATCTCCACCCAGCAGGTATCGGCTGTTGAGAAACCCCAGAACCAGGTTGGCATCGGTGACCGTGGGGAGGTCGCCTCCCTGGCCGTAGCAGGCCGGACCCGGGACCGCGCCCGCGCTGTCGGGCCCGCAGGCGAGCGAGCCACCCTTGTCCACCCGGGCCACACTGCCGCCTCCGGCACTCACTTCCGCCAGGTCGATGGACGGAACCCTCAAGATATAGCCGGAGCCTTTCATCAGACGATGTCCCGAGCTCATTCCCCCGCCCACTTCGTACTCGCGGGCAATCAGAAGCTCCCCGTCCTCGATGATGGAGGACTTCGCGGTCGTGCCCCCCATGTCCAGCGTCAGAACGTTGGGCAGATTCAACCGTGCCGCCAGATGATGAGCCCCGACCACGCCGGCGGCGGGCCCCGACTCGACACAATGGATCGGCTCTTCGGCGGCCACCCTGACGGATGCCCTTCCCCCGTTGGATTGCATTACCGTCAGGGGGACACCCACTCCCAGGTCTCGAAGCCCCTGATCCAGGCGTCCCAGGTAGCGAGCCACGATGGGACGGATGTAGGAGTTGATCACCGTGGTGCTGGTGCGCTCGTACTCGCCGGTCTCGGCCAGGAGACTGCTGGAGAGAGACAGGCTCAGGCCGGGAATTCTCTCCTCCAAGATTTCTCCGATCCGGGTCTCGTGCCAAGGATTGGCGTAGGAGTGAAGGAGGCAGACCGCCACCGAGCGAATCCCCTCCTCCAGCAGCACTTCGGCCGCTTTCTCCACGTCGGATTCCACCAAAGGCGCCAGCACCTGGCCCCGGTAGTCCGTACGCTCCCGGACCTCCAGCCGCAGACGGCGTTCCACCAGTGGAGGAGGCTTGCGATAGTAGAGATCGTAGAGTCGCGGCATTCGGAGACGCGAGATCTCCAGAACGTCCCGGAATCCTTCGGTCGTGATCAGCGCCGTCCTCACTCCCCGGCCCTCCAGGATGGCGTTGGTGGCCAAGGTAAAGGCGTGGCTGACTTCCGAGAGACGGCCGGCCGTCAGTTCCAGCTCCCGAAGGCCGGCGTCAAGAGATTTGAGCACGGCTCGACTGTAGTCGTCGGGCGTGCTCACGATCTTCTTGACATGGACCCCTCCCCGGTCCGAGAGGAAAACCACGTCGGTGAAGGTTCCCCCGATATCCACTCCCACCCGGTAACCGGGCGTGTCGGATCCGACGCTCTTCTGCTGCATCCTTGATTCTAGCGCCTCCAGGCGAACCAGCGGGACAGGATCTGCCGTGCCCGGGGAGTGAGCCGGGTTCGGTTGTAGGCATCGCCGACCTGTTTGATGGCCTCGGCCTGCGTCGGATACGGGTGGATCACCTGAGAGAGGGTCGTCAGGCCCAGCCCCGCGACCATGGCCAGCGTAATCTCGTTGATCATCTCTCCGGCATGCCGGGCGACCACGGTGGCGCCGAGAATCTTGTCGGTTCCCTTCGCCACCAGGACGCTGACCATACCCTCTTCCTCACCGTCGGTGATGGCCCGGTCCACTTCTGCGAATTCACGGACGAAGAGGTCGTATTCGATCCCCTGGCGGGAAGCCTCCCGGCAGTTCAGGCCCACATGGGCCACTTCCGGATCCGTGTAGGTGCACCAGGGAATGGTGAGGGTGCTGGCCTTCTTCCGTCCCATGAAGAGTGCGTTCTGAATGACGATACGAGCCAGAGCATCGGCGGCATGGGTGAACTTGTATTGGGAGCAGACGTCCCCGGCAGCGTAGATCCGCTTGTTGCTGGTCTGGAGCTGATCGTTCACCAGGACGCCGCGGCGGCGGTGGTATTCGACGCCGGCGGCCTCCAGGCCCAGCCCCTCCACGTTGGGGGCCCTCCCTGCAGCTACAAGCACCTCGTCGACGGCGACCTGCCGAGTCTGCCCGTTGCACTCGAGATGAACCCGTTTCTCACCTGCCCGGCTCTCCACTCGAAACACTCTCGAATCGAGGAAGAGCTCGATCCCTTCCCGGCGAAACGCGTCCTGGACCCTCCGGCCGGCTTCCGCGTCTTCCCTGTCCAGGATCCGCGAATGGTACTGAAAAAGGGAAACCCGGGACCCGAAACGTCCAAACGCCTGCGCCATTTCGCACCCGATGGGACCGCCGCCGATAACTCCCAACCGCGGGGGCAGCTCAGTCAAGGAGAACAAAGTCTCGTTGGTGAGATAGCCGGCCTCCTCCAGACCCTCGATGGGTGGCGCCGCCGCCCGTCCGCCGGTGGCGATGACGGCCCGCGCGAATCGCAACGTGTGTTCCCCCACCTGAACCGTATCTCGGCCCACGAAACGAGCTGCTCCCAGAAAAACGTCCACGCCGAGCTTCTGGAACCGCTCGGCCGAGTCGTGCGCGGCGATCCCGGAGCGCAGCCGGCGCATGCGCTCCATGACCGATGGGAAGTCCACTTCGGTTGCAACGGACACGTCGACGCCAAAAGCACCCGCCTCTCGGGCATCGGAGACAGCCCGGGAGGACCGGATCAGAGCCTTGGAGGGAACGCACCCGACGTTGAGACAGTCACCTCCCAACAGGTGCTTCTCTATGAGGGCACAGCGGGCACCGAGGCCGGTCGCCCCCGCCGCCGACACCAGCCCCGCGGTTCCGCCTCCGATGGCCACCAGATTGTAGCGAGGCGCCGGCTCGGGGTTGGTCCAATCCCCTGGATGGACCCGGGAGACCAGGAGCCGGTTATGGGAATCCATGGGAAGAACTTCAATGGATTTCGATTCAGGCATCACACGGTTCCATTTCTGGGATATGCAATGTGCTCCAGCTTCACCGCGAACGGCTACGATACTCTCTTGTCCAGGGCCCGGCGGGCCAATCGGGTCACTTGGATGGTCACGGCCAACGCCGCCAGAAAGCCGACAACATAGAAGATCGATTCCTCCGGCGTCCGGGTTCGTCCCGGCTCTCCCAGCGTCGCAAGATCGCCCGCCAGGGAACCGATGTATACATAAAGTATCGTCCCGGGAAGCATGCCCAGCCAAGACGCCAGCACGTAATGCCGAACCTTGACCTGAGTGATTCCAAACGCGTAGTTGAGCAGATTGAAGGGGAACACCGGCGAGAGCCGGGTCAATCCCACAATCTTCCATCCCTCCCGGGCCACGGCTTCATCCACCGCCGCGAAACGGGGATATGCCCGCATCTTCTCGGCCACCCAATCGCGGGCCAGGTGGCGTCCGATCAGGAAGGAGGCCGTCGCTCCCAATGTCGACGAAGCGGAGACCAAAACCGTCCCCCAGCCGAGCCCGAAGACGAATCCCGCTCCAAGAGTGAGGATGAAACCGGGCAGAAAAAGGACCGTCGCCGCCACGTAGACCAGGAGAAAGGCCACCGGTCCCCAGGGACCCAACTCGGAAACGGTATGCAGAACCTGCCTGAGAAACGGTCCGATATCGTTGCGGATCACCAGAAGCCCGGCGATGACCAACGCGGCCAGCAGCAATTTCCACCACTGTTTTCGTTTCCCCGGCGACGAGTCGTGTTGAGCCATCACTTCCTTCCCATAACTTCTTGAGCGGTTTCCCAACTGATCCGCTCGCCGTGCGCATAGACGTTGAACCGGCCGGGGCGCACGAAGCCCACCAGAGTCATCCCGAAGTCGCGGGCGAGGGCCACGGCCAGACTCGAGGGCGCACTCACCGCCACCACCATGGCGATTCCGGCCATCAAGGCCTTCTGCAGGATCTCGAAGCTGGTCCGGCCGCTGACCATCATCAGGCGGTCTTCCAACGGCAGCCGGCCACCCAGGACCTGCCGGCCGATCAGCTTGTCGACGGCGTTGTGCCGTCCCACGTCCTCCCGTAGCGAGAGAAGGTTCCCGTCCGAATCGAACAAGCCGGCCGCGTGCAGGCCTCCGGTCTGCCGGAACACCTTCTGCCCGGCCCTCAACGCCGGACCCAGCCGTTCGATCACCAGGCTGTCCACCCGGGGACGGTCCGCCAGGATCTTCCGGGACGGGTGGACCCGCAGAGTCTCGAGCGAAGCCTTGCCGCAGACGCCGCAACTGGAGGTGGTGTAGAAGTGCCGGTCGAGTTGCGTGTCGTCGAATTGGACTCCAGGCCGCAGGTCGACTCGGACCCCGTTGTGAAGATCGCCCTCCGAATTCCTGGAAGGCAAGACCCCCTCGATGTCCTCCGGTCTATGGACAATTCCCTCAGTGTAGAGAAACCCGGCCGCCAACTCGCGGTCGTGCCCCGGCGTGCGCATGGTGATGGAAAGGGTCTTCTCCAAGCGCCTCCCCTGAGAGTCGTATCCCAGGAGAATCTCCAGGGGCTCCTCGACCGCCAGCAGGTCCGACTCGAGCCGGGCCGAGCCTTTTTCCACCTTCTGGACCTGTATGAATCGGACCCGGGCAGGACGAGTTGCGGAGTTCTCCGGACCCGTTAAGTCGGGAGTTCGCTTCGGGTCATCCAACTGCATGTTTCGCACACCGTCCCGCGCTCGGCTGATCAGGCGGTCGCATTCATCATAACAATCCCCGGCTATCGAGAGTGCCCGGCCGGCAATGTCCAACTGCCTTCGCTATCCGCATTCCAGGAGTGCCGACCCGGACTGGTAGACTCGACGGATGCTGGTGCGCCTGGATAAGTGGCTTCAGGTGGCCCGAGTCTTCAAGACTCGGAGCCAAGCCACACGGGCTTGTGCTCTGGGAAGGGTCCGGGTGGGAGGTGTCGTGGCCAAGGCTCACCGGAAGGTTTCGGTGGACGATCGCATCGAGGTCCGGCTCAAAGGCCGGACCCGGATCCTCGTGGTCAAGGAACTCCGGAGCAAGCCGGTTCCCAAGGTCCAGGCCCGCACCCTCTACGAAGATCTGAGTGTTGAGCCGCCCCGGGTTCCTCCCGGCACTTTCATGCAAATGCCGCCGGCACGAGCCGCCAAGGGTCGCCCGACAAAGAGGGATCGAAGGCGCATCGACCGCTGGCGCAGAGACTCTTCTTCGTGAGTTCAGCCAGCCTGATGGACGAGGAGGTCTTCCCGTTCCAGCTCGTCCGGCTGCGAAGTCCTGACCCGGACGGCGTCCAGGTCCATGCTGGCGATATAGGGAAGATTGCGGTATCGGTCCCGGTAGTCCAGACCGTATCCGATCAGGAACTCCGCACTGGCCTGAAACCCGGCGTACCGGATGGGAACCTCCACCAGTCGAAGATCCCGCCGGTCCAGCAGAGTGCAAATCGTGATGGAGGCCGGGTCCCGCCGGGAGAGCAGGCCGAGTAGAGAGTGGATCGTCAGACCCGTATCGATGATGTCCTCGACCAACAGCAGGTGCCTTCCTTCGATCGCTCCCTGCAGGTCCTTGAGAATTCTGACCCGGCCTTGATCACGCCCGGGTTGGTAACGGCTCACGGAAATGAAATCGAGACCGACGGGCGAGGGGATGCTCCGGATCAGGTCGCAGGTAAAAACGAAGGCGCCCTTCAGAATTCCAACGACCAGCAGGTCCCTTCCCCGGTAGTCCGAATCGATTCGGCGCCCCAGTTCGCCCACCCGTCTGAGAATCGTAGCTTGGTCATAGACGATCTCCCTCACGACGGACAGGAATGACTCCTCTACCGTGGGCACGAGAGTCTTGCTCATGCCAGGACTCCGAATTTGAAGAGGAGCTTCCGATAGTCGCGACCGTAGAGAATCTTCAGCTTCACGTCGGGATACAGCGCGCGCATCTGGCGTATTTTCCGGTTCTTCGGTGTGACCAGGCGCTGTTTCATGGTGGTCAGTTCCACATAGAGCTCGAACTGCGGCAGGTAGAAGTCCGGCGTAAAGCTCCGGAGAACCCTGCCCTCGGCATCGCGGTCCAAAGGGAAACAGACCGGTTCGTAGCGCCACTCGATCCGGTAGAAGTCCAGAAATCGGGCGAAGTTGGCCTCACTCTCGTGAGCGAAGTAAAGCTGTGGTACGGGGCGGCCTGCCTTGACCATGCTGGCCACTTGTTTTTACCAGAACGCTCTGACGGGTCTTGGCGCGGTCAGCGTCCCGAAGAGGGCGGAACCGATGAAAGGAAGGTGCGGCCGTTTCCAAACAGCTCCTGGGCGACGACTCGGCCCGGAGTCGACTCCAGCACCACGAATCCTCCCAAGAGGCCCCGGGATTGGGGCACCAAATTCTGGATCAGGTCGGAGAACCTGGATTTCGGCGCCAGATTTCGCCTGGCCGCTTCACCCTGGAGTTTTCCCGCGGAGTCGAACACTTCGATTCTCACTTCGGTGGAGACGTCGCCCGGATTGAAGACCGCGATTCCCGTAAAGATCGGCGGCAACGTATCTCCGGGCTGGCGCTCGCCATTGGCCACCTGGCTGAAGACGGCCCGTCTGAGGGGCTCGGTATCCAGAGTCAGGGCGGCCGCGTATTCCCCGCCGGCCGGGTCTCCGAAAATAACGTCCCCGATCAATCCGGATTGCGTGCTGCCGATACTGACGGAACCGACGAGAATGGATTGCGCCGGAGCTTCGAGGCCAAAGATCCCGGCCGCGTTCCCCTGGAAGCTCTCCTGCGGTCCAAGCCGAAGCTGAAAAGACCCGCCCAGCCTGTTCCCGTCCGAGAGAAAGGCAGCCAGTTGAACCTCCGTCTCTTCCTCCCCCGAATTGATCAGCTTGATGCTGGTGAAGTACCCACCGGCGTCTCCGGTCCCTTCCCCGCTGGCCAACTGGGCCGAGTAGAGTTGTCGAGCCTCGCCGGTTTCGGTGGCGTTGAGTCCCAGGACCGTATCTCCCAACTCGATCAACTGGAACCCGACCACACCGGAACCTTGTGTGACCTCAACTTGGACGTGTCCGTGGGTAACGCCCCCCAGGGGACCGAACAGGTCCGTAATCGACCCCGCCAACCGGCTGTGACCGGCGACGTTGAAGCTCTCCGGTCCTCCCAGCGGCGCTCCGTCCGATCCAAACAGGGTCAGGCGCACGGTGCTTGGTCGCTCCGAGGGATTCGCCAGGGCCAAAGTCGTCCGCGCGGTCTGATCGCTGTTTTCGGATGGAAACGTCCCCCGGCCTTCGAAGATCCGGGTGAAATAGAGCAGACGCGACCCGGAAGTGAACGCCACCGCTCCATCCATCTTGGTGGATGGACCTGTGAGGCCGTTGCCGTAGAGGAAGAACCCGGCCAGCTCCGGAGTCGAGGATCGTATCCGCATCCAGCCTTCGCGGCGTTCGTTCAACCGGGTGTCGAAAAACTCCCGGCCCAACCGCGCCAACTGTTGACCGGCCCCCACCCGACGGACGCCTGGGCTCACGGGAAAGAGTGGATCACCCTGGTTGGAGAACACCTCCAGCGCCATCACGGCGTCGGTCTTGGAGTCATTGGTGATGGCAAATCCACTGAAGTCGTTCGGGTCCCCTCGATAGAACGGAAAGAGCAGCTCCCGGCCGGGAGCGGTGAAGAGGAGCTGCCGGCCCGACAGATCGAAGTCGTTCCCGGGGAAGACCTGGTACAGGCCCGACGACCCGAACTCGTAGGACACCGGTTCCTCGCTGAAATCGATGGGCCGTGCCGAGGCGCCCGAACCAGGAGTAATGCCCACGATGGCCTGAATATCTTCCGGGTCCGGCATCACGTCCACCTTTGCGTAATCCATCAGGATGTCGCCGTTCGAGTACAGGGTCACCGAAAAATTGTTTGCGGGCCGGGTGCCCGCCAAGGTGAACTCGGGAACCCCGTCCCAGATGAAGCTCAGAGACCCTTCGCCGGCCTCGGCCCGGACCTCGCCGCCGGCCTCGGGGTCGAGATCGCTGAAGAAAAGGGCGATACGGGGAGGCCCGGAGAGGAAGCGCCTGCGGCTTCGGGGGACTCCAGGCTGGCCGTCCCCGGTCCCGAACGTCAGGTTCCCATCGCTGTTGACCACGACCTCGGTGTAGGTGGTGCCGAAAAACGGGAAGGAGAATCCTTCCGGGAACTCGTAGATCATCTCGCCGTCGTCCTCGAGAAGCGAGAGCTGATTGACCTCTTCGTTGGTCCGCAGATCGATTCCGGAGACTACCTCGCCCGCACTGACCTCAATGACAACCTTCTCCGTGGGATCGTCCTCCGCTGATCCGGTTTCTCCGGCGCCGTTGTAGTAATCCTTGGGGAATCCGGTGAAACGGATTTCATAGGGTCCGACCGAGCTGCCCTCCGTGAATTCCGGCTTCAGCGGTTCGATGAAGACGACGTAGCTTCCCGGCGGCAAACCCGGCACCTGGTAGGAACCGTCGTCGGTGATCAGGAAATCGGAGACCACCCCCACCTGCTCACCCGGGATTTCCATCAGGTTGCCGTCCGCGTCGCGTTCGACCGCCGCAACCACCACGTTGGCGCCGAGAACGGGAGCTCCGGTCCGCCTCAGCACCCGGCCCCTTATGGTTCCGGTCTCCGCAGCAAATGATGCCTCCGGATACAGCCAGGAGAACCAGATCGTGTCGTCCAGCAGCGGCACGTCGGATCCAAACAACGTGCTCATGGGGTACATGACCGGAACAAAAATGACATCTCCGAAATCATCGCTTTCGAACCATTCCCGGCCCGCCTGAGTATGATCCAATCCCAGGAGGTGGCCGATCTCGTGCAGAGCCACACGGTAGAATTCGTTCGGATTGGCGGCCGGCCTGCTGCCGATCACGGTGTACCCGAACGAGTATTCCAAGGCTTCTTCGTCGACAAACCGGAGGGCGGCGAACCCCAGAATGTTGTTGCCGGCCCCCTCTCCAAAAACGCTGTCGGAGATCTCGCCGTCCTGATCGAAGATAATGAGATTCTCCCGTCGCAGAGTTCCGATATATTCGGAGAAGTTGGAACCATCGACGTTCTCGTCCAGATACCTGGGCTCAGGATTTTGGACCTGGAGCAATGAGGTATCAACGTCCTCCCACATCTGAAACGCCTCGTGGACCCGCCTCCCCAAATGGGCATATCGAGTCTCGGAGAACTCCTGATCGACCAGGTACAGCACCGGCCTGTCGGCGTTCCACTTGAAAACACGGCCTCCCCGGAGAACGTCTCGAGGGCCGCCGCCGAAGAGGGATGATCCCAGTGCGAGGATCAGGCCTATGACCAGGGCGGCGTTGGAAATCGGACCCGGACGCAGGCCAAGGTCGCGGGTCTTCATCTTGAGGTGGGCTCCTGCTGTGCCCAATAGCGGTCGATTCTTCGAACCACCGACTCGAACCGATCCAGTGAGATTGACGCTCCAGGCCGCAGGGCCGCCTGTTCTTGGGAGTTGAGAGTCGAACCGCGAATCTGCAGCGGACTCGCACGATGCAGGAGATTGGCGTTTCCCACCCGGTTCAATACCGTCCGGCCCTTCCGGCTACCCTTTCCGACCCGGAACATCCCCTGGTCCAGACCCACGGGACTGGTGAGGCCCAACCGGCTGTCGGGATAAAGGAACAGCAGGATTTCCTGGCCGCGGGAAAACTCGGGCAGGCCCCGGATGGCCCCGGCCGTGCCGCCGCTCAATTGCCGAAACCGGATAGATTCCCCAACCTGCGTTCCCTTGATTCCACGAAGGACTTCGAAGGTGTAGGCCGTGACCGGTAGACCGGTGGACGGTTCCCGGCCCGATTCCGCCTGCAGGCATCTTCCCCAGAAGATGCGGTCTGCGGCATTTACCATTTCAAAAAGATTGATGCTATCGACGCTTACGGCCCCCAGCCGGGAAAACCAAAGCAGCAGAATGGCGGCGATCCAGCAGACCGACAAAGCCAGGGTCCGAGCCCGCTTGGCGCGAGCAGACTCCCGAATCGGACCTGCCGCCGCTATCTTGTGTCGGACCCCTTCATTTCCTATGCTGACCATGTCGTTAGTCCTGATTCCGTTCTGCTTCGCCCAATTCCATACCCATAGGTTTTATTACTGATGCATTTGAATGGAGCCGGTTTCAAATTCCCATGATCGAACCTACCCTGGAAGAGACGGCTCAGAGGATCTTTGGAACCGAAGATCCGTCCGCAGTCGCCCATTGGGTCGAGTATTGGAATCAGGGGCGCGAGCGCAACACCGAGCTGCTCACGGCCTTCGAGGAGGTGTTTCTCCTGGACCTCGGCAAGCGGCGGGTCCTGGATGCCGGCTGCGGCGTGGGCAGCATGGGGCAAGTCCTCCGGGAGCGTTGCGGCCACTACGTCGGCGTGGATCTGAATCACCACGTCCTTCGATTCTCGGCCCCGGCGGCCCGGAGATCGTACCTTCAGGCCAGCGGTCTCTCGCTCCCCTTCGCGGGCCGATCATTCGATTGCATCTTCGCTTTCGACGTCTTGGAGCACCTTCCGGGGGGACTCCCGGACCAGGTCCGGTTCCTGACCGAGCTGCGGCGCGTCCTCAGACCCATGGGGACCATTCTCTTCACGACTCCCAACTTCTGGTATCCCTACGACGCCCATTCCCGCAGCTACTTCGCGCATTACCTTCCGGTGCGGCTGGCCGACTGGATCCATCGGCGCCGCCATCCGGCTTTCCTGAAGGAGCACGGTTCGACCGCCGATATTCCCCTGCTCACTCCTCCCCGTCTCCGGAAGTGTATCGAGGACAGCGGTCTTACCCTCATGCACGAGTTGCCCTGCTGCCTGGATCGCGACCAGCTCTCCCAGCTATCACCGCTGAAATCCATCCCCGCGTACCTGGGCTTGGGGTGGTACACCCATGCCGAGTTCTGGGGCATCCTCTGCCGTCCCGACGCCCGCTCCGGACTGCGTCTGAAGCTCAAGACCCGGCTGGTTCAGTTGGACGGGGACTCTTCCCAGGTCGTGTGGCGGGACTTCGAATCGAGGATCGACTTCGCGCGGAAATCCTTTTCCCATCAGTTGGACCGGGGCTGGTACGCCCACGAACCGGGGCCCCCGGGTTATCGGTGGATCGCGGGGGAAGCCGTCTGCTATCTCCAGCTCGGCGGACCCGTCTCGCGCCTCCGGATTCGAGGCTTCAGTCCACAGGGGAATCGCATCCGGTTCTGGGTCGACGAGATTTGCGTCGGCGAGCATTCGATGCGCCCGAAAAGCAGCTTCGATCTCACTTTTTTTCTTCCTTTCAAACCACCTGAGGACAGGATGGTAAAGGTTCTTCTCAACTGTGATCGGACCTATCGCCTGGAACAATCAGACGACCGGAGGGACCTGGGAGCCGTCGTCTCGTCCCTGGAGCTGTTGCCATGATCGTCAAGTTCCTCTTGTGGCTGGGCCTGTTGCCCGTGCAGTTGGGGCTGGGCCTGCTGCTGATCCTCACGGATCTGGCGCGCCATCTGGGGCTGAGATCGGCCCGGCGCCCGGGACAGACGGACTCGTCACCGGACTCCGCACTCTGCTCCATCGTCGTGCTCAACCACAACGGAAAGGCATTGTTGCAGGAGAGTCTTCCCGCTCTGGAACGAGCCGTGGCCTACACGGAGAAACCTCATGAAGTGCTCCTGGTGGACAACGGAAGTTCGGATGCCAGCGTTTCCTGGGTCAGGAATCATCTGCCCCGAATCCGCATCCTGGAGCTGGACTCCAATCTGGGGTTCGGTGAAGGCAACAACCACGGAGTTTCGCTGGCACAACACGAAATCGTGGTTCTCCTGAACAACGACATGGTGGTCGAGGAGGATTTCCTTCAGCCTCTACTGCAACCTTTTTCCGACGAGCAGGTGTTCGCCGTATCCAGCCAGATCCACTTCCCGCCGGGAAAAAGGCGGGAAGAAACGGGAAACACCCAGGCCCGGATGCACCGGGGTTTCCTCCATCTCTCCCACGAGCCGCTGAGAAAATCCCACCTGACGAGAAAGACGCTTCCGGTCTTCTGGGCGGGCGGAGGCTCCTCGGCGTTCCGCCGCTCCCGGTTTCTGGAACTGGGCGGATTCGCTCCCATCTTCTCTCCCGCCTATCTGGAAGACACCGATCTGAGCTATCGGGCCTGGCGGCGGGGCTGGACCGTCCTCCTGGCCGCCAAGAGCCGGGTCCTCCACCGCCACCGGAGCACGAGTTCCCGGCTGTACTCACCCGGGTCCCTGGCGCGACTCCTGGGTGAGAGGAAACTGTGGTACCTGTGGAAGAACTTCCAGCTCAGGACCCTCCTGCCACACCTGCTGCTCTATCCCTGGCACCTGGGGAAAGAGCTGAGCCTCGGAGATTATCTCCGGGCGTTCAGGCGGATTCCGCACGTCCTGCGGCTCCGTTGGAGCGAACCGCGCCGGCGGCAATCGGACCGCGCCCTCATCGACTTCTGCCGCAGACCCTTGACCTACGTGCATCGGAGGGTCGCCCCCCCCACCCGGTCCGACTCGCCACCGGACTCTCTCAAGGTACTGGTGGTCAGCGCCTATCTCCCGGTTCTGGGACGCCATGGAGGAGCCGGCCGTGTCTTCCAATTCCTCAGCCGCGTCTCGGCTCGTCACCGGATTCATCTGATCTCGTTCCTGGAGAGTGACGACAAGTCCGAGGGCGTCGATCAACTGCGCCCCTACTGCACGAGGCTGGAGTTGGTTCCCCGGAAAGACTTCGAGCCGGTCTCCCCCTTTCCCTATGAGCCCTTCGAGGAATTCAACTGCCCCGATTTCCGCCGCCGATTCGAAAAGGTTCTGGAAGAAGAGGAGTTCGACCTGGTTCACTACGAATGGCCCCAGATGGCCCAGTACGATGATCTGGTTCCGATCCGGGTGCCCAGGGTCCTCACGGAGATGGAAGTCAACTATGCCGCCCACTTCAGCCGCGTTCGCCTCGCGCCCAATTTCTTTTCCAGAGTCAAGAGGCACTACGATACGTTGCAGACCCTGTTCCGGGAGGTCGGGCTGTGCCGGCGCATGGACCAGGTGGTTTGCGTCACTGCCGTCGACCTCACCTACCTGGAAGGATTCTTGCCCGAAGCGAGACTGAAGGTCTTGCCCACAGGCGTCGATACCTCCTACTTCATTCCCGGCAAGGGAAAGGTCGAGCCCAAAAGCATTCTCTATGTCGGCGCCTTTCGGCACGAACCGAACGTGGACGCCATGCTGTTTTTCGTCAACCAGGTCCTGCCACTGCTGCTGGAGGAAATTCGGGAGACACACCTCTATATCGTGGGGTCATCTCCCACGCCGGAGGTCCTGGCCATGGACGACCACCCGAACATCACGGTTACCGGGTTTGTGCCCGACCTGAGGGAGTATTATGCTCGCGCCCAGGTCGTGGTGGTTCCGGTTCGTACAGGGGTCGGGATACGAGGCAAGGTCCTCGAAGCCTGGGCCTGCGGCAAGCCGGTCGTCGGAACTCCACTCGCCTTCCAGGGAATTCGCGCCGTCCACGGGCAGAACGCCCTCGTTGCCGAGACTCCCGAGGAGTTCGCCACCTGGACCTCGGCTCTCATGAGAAACCCGGCGTTCACCGCTCATTTGGCGGAATCAGGCCGCCGCACCGTGACCGAACATTACGATTGGGAACCGATGGCTGAACGTCTGGCCGACCTGTACGAGGAGACTGCGCGATTCAAGAGAAGTGGGAACTGAGAGGGAAGAAGCCGAAAGCAGGCGGAGACCGTGTTCGCCGCCGCCTCCTAATTGAAGGGGTCAGGAGAGGAGTGGAAATGAGTGAGTTTCCATTCTCCGTTATCCCGCTGATAAATCTCGGTCCAACGGCCCGTCTCCCGCTGGAGCCGCCCCTTGGCCTGATAAGCCATCAGATACTGGGAGGTGATCCATCCGACGTCACCGCTGAACTCGATCTGGATATTGTCGGTAAGCAACGTTATGTCGTGGACCTGACTGAAGTATTGATGGAGCGTATTCTCAAAGGTCTTGAAGTCGGAGAAGCGGGGTGGCGGCACCTTTTCGAATACGACCGCCTGTTCGGCATAGACGCCCCTCAACGTCAGCATGTCCTTCTGCTGCCAGCCGCTGACATGCTGCCGATGCATATTCAATAGAAGTTCTCTTGGGTTATTGCGCATAAATTGCTTGCAATAATACCATATTTTTCGCCTTACACCTAATCTTCCATGGCCGGCGCGGCCACGGGTCCCGCATCAGTCGTGGATCGCTCACTCCGTCAAGTCCATCTCTGCCGCCAGTGCTTCCAATACTTTCTCGGCCATGGCCCGGGTTCCGATGGAGTCTTCTCCGGCAGATGCCAGGTCGGCAGTCCGGTGGCCCTGGTACAGGCACGTTTCCACCGCCGCGTCGATCCGGCGGGCGATATCCTCCCGTCCCAGGGAATAGCGAAACATCAACGCTACGCTGGAGATGGCGGCCAGGGGGTTCGCCTCCCCCCGTCCGGCGATGTCCGGCGCCGTTCCATGGACCGGTTCATAGAGCCCCTTCCGGACACCCTCGGCCGGAGCTCCCAGACTGGCGGACGGCAACAGGCCGATGGACCCGGCCAGCACGGCCGCCTCATCACTGAGGATGTCCCCGAACAGGTTGGTCGACAGGAGCACGTCGAAATGCCCGGGCCGCGAGATCAACTGCATGGAACAGTTGTCCACCAGCATGTGCTCCAATTCCACGTCCGGAAATTCCTGTGCGACCTCCTCCACGACCGTACGCCAGAGCAGCGAGCTCTCCATGACGTTGGACTTGTCCACGCTGGTGACGAGGCGGCTCCGTTCCCGGGCCAGTTGGAAGGCGGCTCGAGCGATCCGTTCGATCTCATAGTCATGGTAGATCTCCATGTTGTAAGCGCACCGAACGCCCGCACGCCGCTCTGTGCCCCGCGGCTCACCGAAATAGATCCCGCCCGTCAGCTCTCGAACGATCATTATGTCGACATTTTCGATGATGGATTTCTTGAATGGGGATGTCTCCAACAGGGACGGATGGGTTTTCACGGGCCGAAGATTGGTGAACAGCCCCAACTCCTTGCGCAGTCGAAGCAAGGCCTGTTCGGGACGCATCGGGGCGGGATTGGAGTCGAACCGGGAATCCCCCGCGGCCCCGACGAGTATGGCGCCCGCTTCTCTGCAGGCAGCGAGAACGAAATCGGGCAAGGGGTCGCCGTAGCGCTCCAAGGCGGTTCCTCCGGCCGGGAAGGTCCGAACTTCCAGTTGCAGTTCGTGGTTCCTTCCGCACCACTTCAGCACTTCGACGGCGGCGGCGATCACTTCCGGACCGATGCCGTCCCCCGGCAACGCAACGATCACGTGGCTCATGGTCCATTCTCTCCCGCCTGCTGCCTCGGAACGTAGGGAGACTACCATAGCCCGACGCCCTTCCGGCGGGTGCTATACTGTGGCGTCTCCGGCCGGATTGCCTGTTCCGGCCGACAGCGATCGGTGACTGAGGCGGGGTTGGACAAACCAGGATCATGGCGGCCAAGACAACACCGGTGATCAGCCGCGCAATGGAAGATTACCTCAAGGCCATCTATCAGTTGGCCGCCGGAGACTCGCCGGTCACGACCTCCAGGGTCGCCGCGGCCATGTCTTGCAGGCCGGCCAGCGTGACCAACATGGTCCAGCGGCTTTCCGAACTCAAGCTGGTGGAATACCAGCGCTACAAGGGAGTCCGCCTGACCCCCGCCGGAATCCGGATCGCACTCGAGATCATCCGGCATCACCGGCTGCTGGAGCTGTACCTGTCCGAGGTTCTGGGCTACACCTGGGACAAGGTGCACGAGGAAGCGGAAGTCCTGGAGCACGTCATCTCCGAGGAGTTCGAGGAAAAGATCGATCAGGCTCTGGGATACCCCCGAAAGGACCCCCACGGCGATCCCATTCCCACGAAGAAGGGTGAGATCGACCCGGAACGGCTCGAGCGGCTCTGGGACATGGTCGCCGGACAGGAAACCCGGGTGCGGAGGGTCAGCGACAGAGACCCCAATGTCCTGCGCCACCTGGCCTCCATCGGCATCTTCCCCGACGTCAAGCTGGATCTGGTGAGGCGGGACCCCTTCAACGGACCCGTCTATGTCCGGGTCAATGGAGTCGAGCACGGACTCAGCGAGGAACTGGCGCGCCAGATTTTCGTCAGCCTGCCATGAGGGTGCCGCTCACTCCCTTGCGGTTTCTGTACCGGGCCAGGGACCAATTCGGGGCCAAGGTCGGCATCGTCGACGGCGCGCATAGCTGGACCTACCGGGATTTTTCCCGGCGCTGTCATCGCCTGGCCGCCATTCTCTCGTCCTGGCGGCTTCCGGCCGGCTCCCGGGTGGCTCTTCTCTCGTACAATCAGCACCCGCTGCTGGAGGCCTATTACGGAGTCCCCCTGGCCGGCTGTATCCTCCTTCCTCTGAATACCCGGCTCCGGGCCGGCGACTTCCGCCACATCCTGAACGACGCGGGAGCGCGGGTCCTCATATTCCATCCGGACTTTCTCCCCATCGTCGATGAGATTCGCCAAGATCTCCACAGCGTCCGGCATTTCCTGGTTCTGGAGCCCGGTCCACCCCGCGACTGGATCGAACCGATTTCCTATTCGGATCTGATGGAGACCGTCGAGGGCGCGCCGGCCCGGGACATCGCCGGGATCGACGAGGAGGACGTCGCCGAGTTGTTCTACACTTCAGGCACCACGGCTCTTCCCAAGGGCGTCATGCTCACCCATCGCAACCTTTACCTTCACGCCCTGGAGGTATCCCTGGCGCTGGGGATCCGGGAAGAGGACACCCAACTGCACACCATCCCCCTGTTCCACGTCAACGGTTGGGGAACCCCCCAGTTCCTGACCTGTCTGGGTGGGCGCCACGTCCTCATGAAACGCTTCCACCCCGGAGAAGCGTATCGTCTGATCCAGGAACATGGCGTCACGTTCTTTTTTCTGGTTCCGACCATGGCCAATTCGCTCCTCAACCATTCCGAACGGGATCGATTCGACACCTCTTCGGTCCGGTTGATCAATCTGGGTGGCGCAGCCGCCAATCCCAGACTCGTGGAGCAACTGGAAGATGCCTTCGATTGCCGGTGTGTCGCCGGCTACGGTCTCACCGAATGTTCCCCCGTGGTGACGCTCTCGTTTCCAAAGAGCCATCTTGCGGTCCAGGGCGAGCGCCGCCTGGCGCTCCAATCCATGACCGGCTACCCCATCCCCGGCGTGGAACTGGCGCTGCTGGACCCGCAAGGCCGTTCCCTTCCCTGGAACGGCAGCGACCTGGGGGAGATCGCGATCCGGGGCGATGGTGTCATGAAGGGCTACTGGGGACAGGCGGAGACGGAGCCGACGGCCGGGAACTGGTTGCGGACCGGCGATCTGGCCACCATCGACCCGGACGGCTACGTCCAGATCGTGGATCGCAAGAAGGACATCATCGTCAGCGGCGGCGAGAATATCTCCAGCCTGGAGGTGGAAAAGGTACTTCTTGCCCATCCCGGCGTCTTGGAGTGCGCCGTGATTCCGGTATCCGACGAGCATTGGGGAGAACTCCCCAAGGCGGTGGTCGTGGCCAGGACTCCCGGCTGCGTCACCCCGAAGGAACTCGTCTCCTTCTGCCGGCGCCGCCTGGCCTCCTTCAAGGTGCCTCGGATCGTCGAACTCGTGTCCGAACTGCCCAAGGGAGGAACCGGCAAGATCCTGAAGAGGGAGCTCAGAAAGCGGGGCTGAAATCACCTGTGCTGCGCCGCAGCACGTTCGATCGGACGGACCCCTCAGCCCGAATGGGCCAGATTCTCCAGATATTTCTCGGCGTCGATGGCCGCCCGGCAACCCGCCCCGGCGGCGGTGACCGCCTGCCGGTAGACATGGTCGTGGATGTCCCCGGCGGCGAAGACCCCCTCGACGCTGGTCCGGGAGCCGCCGTGGACGGAGATGTAGCCGCCGTGGGTCTTCACCTTGTCTCGAAAGGCCTGGGAGTTGGGAGTGTGGCCGATAGCGACGAACACTCCTTCCATGGGGATCTGGCTTTCCTCGCCGGTCTTCACGTTTCGGAGCCGGATCGACTCCACCCGTTTCTTTTCCGGGTCCAGGATATCGGTCACGACCGTGTCCCAGAGGAAGTTGATCTTGGGGTGGCTCAGGGCGCGGGACGCCATGATCTTTGACGCTCTCAATTCGTCCCGGCGGTGGATGATGGTGACGCTTTCGGCAAACTTGGTGAGGAAGAGTGACTCCTCCATGGCGCTGTCGCCGCCACCTACGACGGCCACGCGCTGATCCCTGAAGAAGAAGCCGTCGCAGGTCGCACAGGTCGAGACGCCATAGCCGATGAGCCGCTTCTCCGCCTCCAGCCCCATGAGCCGGGCCGACGCGCCCGAAGCGATGATCAAGGAGAGTGTCCGATAGGAGGCCGCTTCCGTTCGAACCGTGATGGGATCGTTCAAATCCGCCTCGACGACGGTTTCCATCCGGTATTCGGCCCCGAAACGCTGGGCCTGTTCCTTCATTCTCTGCACCAAATCCGGACCGTCGATCCCATCGGGAAAGCCAGGGTAGTTCTCGACCAGCGTGGTCAGCGAGAGCTGCCCTCCCGGTTCGTGCCCTTCCAGCACCAGGGGAGACAAATTGGCTCTGGCAGCATAGATGGCGGCCGTCGAACCGGCGCAGCCCGAACCCAGAATGATCACCTTGTACACGGAATCGCCCCTCCCTCGCTCATCCGGCGAATTGGTTCATTTTTGTTCCATTCCCCGCCACCGTTTCCCGAAATGGGATACCTGTTTCAGAACGGGGTACGATAAAGTAACGGATGCTGATACGGCTTGGCAACGGAGTGGCGGCAGCCGGCGGTCGCTTCGAACGGCGTAGCGCGGTTGAGCCGTGTCCATTCAGGGAAGGCTGAAGCGATGTTCGATCAAGATTGGATGGCTCCGATAGACACGCTGATTCAGAGCTTGACCGAACTGTCGGTCGAGCGAATCTCGTGGGCGCTGCTGATCGCGTCGATCGGACTCCTGTCGGGCCGTCTCGTCGACAAGGTGGTCACCAAGCTGCTCTACCGGTTGACCCAGCGCACCAAGACCGAGTTGGATGACCTCATCATCGAGAAGCTCCACCGTCCCGTCATGCGGAGCACGGTTCTCCTCGGTTTCTACATCGCCCTTAAAGTGTCCGGCCTGCACGACCAGGTGGTGAATCTCCTGGCTCATTTGATCCAGACCATTGCCGTCCTGATCTGGCTATTCGCCGCGATGCCCCTCGCCGGACTCGTCTTCCGATGGATGAGCCAACATCAGACCCGGTTTCGAGCGATCCAACCGGCAAGCCTTCCCCTGTTTTCCATCGGAAGCCAGGTCGCGCTCGTCAGCGCCGCCGTCTACGTGGGCATGCTGGCCTGGGAGATCGACGTTGCGGCCTGGGTGGCTTCGGCTGGAATCCTGGGCCTCGCCGTCGGTTTCGCCGCGCGCGACACCCTGGCCAACCTCTTCGCGGGCGTCTCCATTCTTGCCGACGCCCCCTACAAGATCGGCGACTACATCGTGCTCATCGACGGAAACAAACGGGGCATGGTGACGCAGATCGGACTCCGCAGCACCCGCATCCTGACGCGTGACGACATCGAGATCACGATTCCCAACGCCGCCATCGCCAATTCGACTCTCGTCAACGAGAGCGGTGGGCCAGCCATTCACCAGCGAGTTCGTCTCCGGGTCGCCGTGGCCTATGGATCGGACGTGGACCAGGTCCGCGACCTGCTCCTGGCCGTAGCGCGTGAGGAACCCATGGTCCGCCCCGAACCGGCGCCGCGGGTGAGGTTCCGTCAATTCGGAGATTCAGGATTGATCTTCGAGCTACTCTGCTGGATTGCGGAGGCCGAGCTACGAGGCAGGGCTATCGACGCCCTCCACACCCGGGCCTACAAGGCCCTGGGCGACGCCGGAATCGAGATCCCGTTTCCACAGCAGGACATCCGTATCAAGCCGACGCCCTGAAGTTCTCCGGGAAATCGGCATTGCCATCAGAGACCCGCTACGGTTCGGAGCGGAGAGGGCGCCCACTGCAGTCGACGCCTGCAGGTCAGATCGAATCGAACTCGGAGAGCTTGACCGGCCGCCCTTCCCGGGCCGAAAGGTCCGCCGCGAACACCACCTTGTGACTCTCCCACGCCTCTTGGACCCCTGTCAGCGGCATGGCCCGGCCCTCCCGAACGCTGTCCACGAAGGCCTGGAACTGGGGCTCATAGGGATGGTGGCTCACGTCTCCCGAATCGATCAATTGAGTCTCCAAAGTACTCCACACCTCCTTGCTCAAACCCTTGAGTTTCGCGCTGTAGATCCGGTTGTCCAGAAGGCTTCCTTCACTCCCCACCAGGTGGATATGGAAGTAGTAGGGCTGGAGACAATCCACCACCGAGGCGACCTTGCCCAACCGGCCGTCCTCGAATCTGAGGAGGGTGACACTGGTGGTGTCGTATTCGTAAGGAGAAAAGATCGAGTTGGAGGAGCGAGTCCCGTGGGAAACCACCTCCTCGACCCGGCCCCCCATGAACATCAGCAGCCCGTCCAGGGCGTGGCAGCCGGCCGTCAGCAGGCTGCTTCCCGCGTAACTCTTCTTGACGTTCCACTCGAATTGGCCGTACCAGGGTCCGATCCCGTGGTAGTAGTCCACTTCCCCGTAGTGGACGCGGCCCAGGAGACCCTCCGACAGACAGGACTGAATCATGGTGAAGTGCTCGCTGAAACGGCATTCGAAGCAGACGCAGACCCCGACGCCGGCGTCTTCGATGGCTCGCTTCATGGCGGCAAGATCCTCGACCGTCAGGCAGAGGGGTTTTTCGATGATGAGGTGCTTGCCGGCCTCGGCTGCCGCAATGGACTGTTCGGCGTGCAGATGGTGCGGAGTGCAAATATCCACGACGTCGATTTCAGGATCGGCCAACATCTCCTCGTAGCTGCCGTAGACCTTCAGCGGGACACCATAGGTGGCCTCCAATTCCGACTCATCCAGCCGGCGCCTGGAGGAGACGCCGCTGACACGCGCGCCCGAGACGGTCTTGAAGGTTTCGATGTGGGCTCCCGCGACCCATCCCAGTCCCACGATTCCGACGTTCAATTCGCTCATTTTCACTCCCTCCTGGTCTGATGGGATCGAATCCGCTCCAGTGACGCCTGCTCCATTGAAGTCCCGTGCCTCAGGGTGCAAGAGATTGGACGATATCTGCTATATTTGGACCTTAAACCGAAAAATACAACCGGATAGCGTTGTAAAAGACTCCCCGATAGCGGAACTGTGGAGACGCCGAAGCCCACCCTTCAGATGACGACACCGGGAATCGTTAGCCGGAACATCCCACGCTCCGAAAGCCGGTCAGCCGGGATCGGACTCCTTCCGATCTTGGGACTGCTCGCTGGGTTGACCGCCCTGACACTCGCCGGCCTCTACCTCAAAGACCGTTTCGAGACACTGGAGGAGCGGATTTCCGTGAATCGGGAGTACCTTCACGCCGAGCGGGAGGAATTGAAACGCCTCAGTTCGCGGTTGCTGGGCCTCAGCGGCGACTCCCAGCGATTGGAGGGGGAGCTGGAAAAGGAGGACCAGAAGCTTCGGAACGCCGTCAGGTCCAGTTTTCAGCAGGCTCGGAAGAGAATCGAGGAGAGCCGCGGGGACATCGAGAAGCTGAGTGCTGCCCTGGGGGATCTGGCCGACACGCTGGAACAACTGAATCAAAGCCACCAGGATGCCGTGGCGCAGTCCCAGACTCGGTACGCGGAAACCGAGAAGAAAACAGAGTCCAACCGAGCAGCGGTCAGGACCGTCAGGACCAATGTGGAGCAGATCCAGGGCCGGTTGCGAACCCACCTCGAACGGCTGAACCGGCTGGGCAAGACGCTGGAGGGTCTGACCGCTCAACTGCAGTCCGTGGAGAAGTCCGGCAAAAACACACTGGTGTCGTTGGAATCCAATCTGCAGGCCCTGTCGGAACGGGTCAGTCTGGCCCTGAACGACTTCCGGGTTCGCCTGGACGACCTTTCCGCCAAATTGGACCGGTTGGGCGGCCAGGAGGTCTTTTAGGACGGTTCGCCCGCCGATTTCGCCGCCTCTCAATCAATCGACACCCACTCCAGATCCTGGGCGGAACGGAGAACCGCTTCCTGGGTTTTCTGGGTGGCCAGCGCCTCCCGGAAGCTGGGGTGAGTCCCCTCTCCCGATTCCAATCCCTTCAAGAAATCGGCCAAGGCGTTGATGAAGGTGTGCTCGTAGCCGATCACGCATCCCGGAACCCACCAGTTTTTCATGTAGGGGTGTTCGGAAGCCGTCACCAGGATGGTGCGCCAACCCTGGAGGTGGGACGGGTCGTCGTGATTGAAGTACTGGAGCTGGTGCATGTTCTCCAGGTCAAAGTAGATCGACCCATTCTCCCCGTTGATCTCGAACGAGTTCTTGTTCTTGCGTCCGCGAGCGTAACGGGTAGCTTCGAAGGTCCCGTTGGACCCGTTGGCAAAGCGGGCCATGAAGGTGCAGACATCGTCGATCTCCACGGCCTTCCGCTCCGTCCGGCTTCCCTGCACCGGGCGCTCCTTGACGAAGATCTCCGTCATTCCGGAGACCGATTCGATGGAACCGTTGAGCCAGATCGCGGTGTCGATGCTGTGGCTCGCCAGATCTCCCGAGACGCCGGCCCCGGCGACTTCCTTCTCCAGGCGCCAGAGCGTGGGACCACCCAGCGGGACGTCCGCCGAAATGGTCCAGTCCTGTAGGTAGGTGGACCGGTAGTGGAAAATCCGGCCCAAGCGGCCCTCGTCGATCATCTGCCGGGCCAAGCTGATGGCCGGAACCCGGCGATAGTTGAACCAGACCATGTTGGCGACCCCCGCCGCCTCCACGGCCTCCGCCATCTCCACGGCCTCCGCCACATCGATGGCCAGCGGTTTCTCGCACAGAACCATCTTTCCCCGGCTCGCGGCGGCCAGGGCGATCTCATGGTGGGTGTTGTTGGGACTGCAGATGTCGATGACGTCGATGTCGTCCCGATCCACCAGGCGCCGCCAGTCCGTCTCCGTCGATTCCCAGCCCCAATTGCGGGCGAACGGCTCCAACTTGTCCGAGTTCCGGGCCGCCACCGCCTTGAGAACCGGGGCATGGGCCAGATCGAAAAACTGGCTGACCTTTCGGTAAGCGTTGGAGTGGGCTCGACCCATGAAGCCGTAGCCGATCATTCCTACGTTCAAAGTCTTTCTTGCCATGAAATGTCTCCGGATCTGCCGAGGCCGGCTCGCTCATCCCACCGACTTGACGAGCCGATGTCCTCAATCTGTGATGTAGAGAGAGTACGCCCGCACCGATCCAGGCCGCAAGCCCGTGGCGGGTGGCGGCACGGCTACGACGGGTGGGATAATCGGAACGGATAATCGGGACTGTCACCAGCATGGGAGGTGTCGCGGACATGCGTGTGGGATTGAATCTGCTCCTCTGGACCACCGAAGTCGGACCGTCCCACCGGAACCTGCTTAGACAGATCCGCGACTGGGGATTCGATGGCGTCGAGATCCCTATTTTTTCGCCCCATCCGGGTCGAGCCCGGGACCTGGGCCTGCTTCTGGACGATCTCGGACTGGAGCGCACCGCCGTCACCGTAGTCCCGCCAGAGGCCAATCCCATTCACCCTGATCCGTCCGTCCGGACCAAGGCCCAGGAGTACTTGAAAGCCGTGGTGGAAGCCTGCCATCTGGCCGGGATCCGCCTCCTTGCAGGCCCGATGCACTCTCCTGTCGGTCTTTTGGCGGGCCGGAGCCGGACCCGGGAGGAATGGAGTTGGGCTCTGGAAATACTGCAACAGACGGCGGACCTGGCCCGATCCGCCCGGATCACGCTGGCGCTGGAATTCCTGAACCGGTTCGAGTCCTATTTTCTGAACTGCGCCGAAGACACCGTCGAGTTCACGTCTCAGGCCGATCGTCCCAACCTGGGAATTCTCTACGACACCTACCACGCCCATCTGGAGGAAAAAAACGTCCGCGCGGCGATTCACACCTGTGCGGGCGCCCTTCGCCACGTCCACATCAGCGAGAACGACCGAGCGACCCCCGGCGAGGGTCAGGTCCGCTGGCAGGAGACCTTCGACACTCTCAAGGACGTTGGATATGCGGACTGGCTGGTCATCGAGGCCTTCGGACAGACAATGCCTGAGTTGGCCGCCGCCACCTGCATCTGGCGCCGCATGTTCCCATCAGAGGAGCACCTGGCACGGAACGGACTGGATTGGATCCGCTCCAACTGGGAGTGACTTCCGTCTGAAAAACGTTGGAATACCCCTCCGAAAAAGGCGTCCCCCAAAAAGGGACAGTCTGTTTTTCCGTGTGTTTTTCCGTGGGCCGCCCGGCCTACGCGTAGCGCGGGAAAAAAGGCGCGTAGCGCGGGAAAAAAGGGGACAGTCGTTTTTTCCGCAGACCTATTTTGCGACCTGCCCCGGATGTCCCAAGATTGTCGGGTGCCACTAAGGGAGAAGGTGGTCTGGCTCCACCTGCGCAGGAGATATTTTGAGCGACATTGGAGAAGATTCGAAAACAGGATTCCCGGAAAACTCTTCGGGATCTGGACTGAGTCTCCAATCCAGGCTTCTCATTTTGGTGCTCTGCCTGATTGTGGGAACAGTAGTCCTGCCGGGGAGACGAAACTATCTACGGAACCGCGACCATCGCAATTTCGGCTTGTAGGAGTCGCCGGCGCCTCGGGGCTTCCCGGAGGCCCAAGTTGGTATGAACCAAGCCGAAATCAGCCGCCTCGAGTTCTCGGCGGATTTCGGTCTGATCCGCGAAAATTGGATCGCCGTAGACGGTCTCTGGCGGCCTGAAACGAAGGGACGAAAGGTAAAGCATAGGCCCCTGAACGGTGGCCAGGCTCCCTGTGCGGAGGCGCACGTGTCAGGGAATTCCGTCCGGGTCACATCCTCGGCGCGAACCTCCGCCACTCTTCCTCCCGAAGAATCCGAAGAATCGAGAAAAATAGACTGTCCCCTTTTTCTGTCCCGGGTTGTCGGCAGCATTCCCACGACCGAAATATATCTGCATCCGGAGAAGCTCTGGACCGTCACGCTGGCAGATTGACCGGGTGCAATCACGGGTGGGTCCCCGAGACCGAGGGCCACGCCAGCATCGTAAACTTCCATCATGCCCATTGCCGCCTCCATCGGCGGCGCGGGATTCCCTCCTCCGCGAGCGTAGCCAATTCCATGCTTGCGGGCTGGCCGACCGAGAATAGGGAGGTGGACGAGTCGTGGACCACAACCAATGGAGGAGTGATCAACTGTCCCCGGGTCAGGTTGTGAATCGTAACTTCGTAGGTGGCCTGAGTCAGGCTGGAGGTGCCGGACGCCAAACCGAATAGCGCCGTAACCCAAACCAAGACAATTGATCTTAGCATTCTTCTCATTCGACTCTCCTTTCCAATTATTGCGGATTACATACGAGAATTCAGGGCTGGTGCGCACTCGAACACCCAAAGCAACGATTCAGAAAGGGACAGTCTCGATCCCCGGAACGCGATCCCCGGAACGGAACGGGAACGGAACGGAACGCGATCCCCGGAACGGAACGGGAACGGAACGGAACGCCTTATAAGACTAGAGCATCCCGCCCGGCATCAGAGCAGTGGACCTTTGGCAAATGGAAGCACGTCCGGCGGACCTTCCGCATATTGGGAGGACAATTCAGTCTATTGGACGAGACACGTGCTCTGGGTCGTTCGGTGCCGCGGGGGCAGAATCGACGGACGGACGGAGATCAGGCGAGTCTACGGGACGAAGGCGTGCGAGCGTTGCTCCCGCAGGGAAAACATCACTCCGCCCAGTTGGGGGATGGGGTGTCGGCGACGTCGATATCGACCTTGCTTTCGATACGTCTCCAGCAGCTGCGCCACCTTCTCTGCCGGCCCGACGGCCAATCCGTCCGTCAGAAACCGCAGACGCCGGCGAAAGGCTCCGGCACAGGTAAATCCACGGCGCTCCTCCTGATCGAGGATCCACTGGGGGATCGCCGCCTGGTTCTCCCGGGTGGGGACAGCTCCTCGATAGTACAACCGGGACCGGTAACTGCTGTACACGTCCGTTCCGGGATCCGAGGGGAACAGCTCCTCCAGCGGAATCAGGCTTTGATTCTCGCCGGTGAGTCTCCAGCGGGCCGAGCCCCACTTCCATTGCTCGGGCCGCTTGACCAGTCCGGCCCGGACGGCGTTGAGTTCCACGTATAGAATCGCGTCTTGGACCGCTTCGGTTCCCAAGAGTTCCGGGTTCTTGAAACGTTCACTCCAAAAATGCCCTCGCCGTCGAAACTGGCGGTTGTACCACCGGGCATACTGCCCGTCCACGTTCTGCATTAGTTTCGAAACGTCAAAGAGACGCTGGTTGAACGCCTCCCACTCGACGACGGTCCAATCGGCGGTTGTCTTCTCTGCCTTTTGCCCATAAAGCTTGTGGGCGATGTCCTCCAACTCCTCGCGGGACAAGGAGCGAGGCTTCTCAAAATGGACGACGAAGTGGAAGTGATTGCCCATGATCTGAAATGCGGCCAGACGACACCGGTAGACACTGACGTAGAACAACATCAGGTTCAGGAGTTTGCGACGGGCTTCGTGGTCTTCAAAGGGGAACCAATCGGTCCAGCCGGTGACTCGATTGGTGAGGTGATAGAAGGCGGCTTCTGAACTCTTGTGTCGCGCGGTTCGGGGCATGAGCACGGTCTTCGGTGAATCGGACTCGCGAGGGAGTCGGTTCGCACCTCTGATGACAACAACGACTCAGAACCAAGAAAGGCGAAGGAACCTCACGAAAACCAGCACACCTCCCGTCTCTGAATGAAACCGAAGAAACGAGAAAAATAGACTGTCCCCTCTTTTCTGGGCGCGGAATTCGACCTGGACGCCCTCCACTCCCATCTCCACCCGGATTCCGCTTAACCGTCCCGAAAACGATCGGCCGTGTCCTGTGGCTCGTATCCCAGGTCCCTCCGGGCGTTGTCCAGTGACCGGTAGTTCCACTTGTTGTCGGAGACCACGTAGTAGATCCCGAACTTCAGATCCTCAGGCGCATCGATACAGCGGCGGATCATCTGGGCGATGTCCGCGTGACTGCACCAGACCGAAAAATCCCGAACCTCGTTGGGCCGGTCGTTCCAATGAACCCGGCCGATACGGAGGCAGATCATGGACAGGCCCCACTGATCAGAGAAGAAGCGGCCCAATGTTTCGCCGAACGCCTTGCTGCAACCGTAGAGGCCGTTGGAGCGAATCAGAGACGTGTCCAGCAAGTCCCAGCCGGCCACTTCTTCGTAACGTCCCTCGACCAGGGCATCGTAGGGCGGATGCCGTTCCCACTCACTGACGGCGGCTCCGCTACTGGCGAAAATGACCCTCTCGACCCCCGCCGTCCGGGCCGCCTCGAACACGTTGTAGGTTCCGATGATATTGTGCGGGAGGATGTCCTCCCAGGTGGGGTCCCCCTGAGCCATGGCGGCCAGGTGGACGACGGTCTCCACTCCCTCGAATGCCGGCCGGATGGTCTCCAAATCGGCAATGTCCGCCTGCAGGCACGGAAGGCCTTCCACCGGGCGCCGGTTCAAGGCGCTCAGCTCGTACGCATCTCCCAGTTCCCGCCGGCAAATCTGCCCGATGAGTCCGCTCATGCCCGTGATCAATACTCTTTTCTTGGCCATGCGGTGATTCTACCGCAGCTCCTCCCGACTCCGCCTGCCGGGTCTTACCGCCGGTTTTCTTTCCCACTTCCAGCCCCTATGATGGGCTCTCGTCTCGACACCCAATTGAATCAGCATCCGACGAACGGGAGCGGCAACATGTTTCGGAACAAGATCCTCGAGAGAATCAAAAGAGGTGAGAAGGCTCTGGGCCTGTTCATGTCGGACCCTTCCGAAGAACTGGTGGAAATGGCCGGGCGTATGGGGCTGGATTTCGTCGGCTTCGACGGTCAGCACTCGCCCCTCGCTCCAGAACGGGTCGGCACCCTTTGCACCATCGCGGACGGATTCGACGTCACTCCCACAATGCGGGTACCCGATGGGAACGAGAGCACGCTCCTGTCCTACCTGGACCGGGGAATTCGCAGTATCACCGTGCCCAATATCCAAACCCGGGAAGAAGCCGAAAAACTGGTCAAATACACCTATTTCGCACCTCTGGGTCTGCGCAGTTCCACCAGCTACCGCATGGTCATGAACCAGGAGGGGAAAGACCGCAACACCCTCTTCCAGGAAGTCAACGCCAACCTGATGATCGTTCCCCAATTAGAGAGCGTGACTTCAATCCAGAACTTGGACGAGATCCTTCAGGTGGAGGGGATCGACTATTTGGGAGGCGGCCCCGAAGACATGGCCCAGTCCATGGGAATTCCGGGCCGGCACGACGATCCGAGGGTGACCCGGATCTACAAGGAGATGGAGCAGAAGGTGCATGCCGCCGGAAAGTTCATGGCGGGAGACTACATCGAGTCGGTGAACGTCTTCTGGAACGTCAAGGGCGCATTGGAGCAACTGCTTGAAAGCCACGGCCGCCGATCTCTCATGACCTGGTAGTAAAGACCACCATCCCGTGAAATACATCGTCAATCTGCCCATCGCCGGCCCCTTGGCGGCTCCCCGCAGCCTTTCGACTCTGGCTCGGGCCGCAGAGGCCCAGGGAGTCGACGTCATCTCCGCCAGCGAGCGCCTGGTCCTGCCCCGATCCGTCGAGACCCGCTACCCGTACGGCGCCACGGGCAAGTTTCCCGGCGGAACCGCCAGCCAGAAAAGCCTTGAGATGCTGATGACCTTGGCCTTTCTCTGCGGCCAGACGTCCCGGGTCCGCATCCTGACCTCGGTGCTGGTTCTGCCCTACCGGGACCCGATCCTGGCGGCCAAGATGCTGGCCACCCTGGACGTCCTCTCCCAGGGCCGGCTCATCGTGGGTTGCGGCGTCGGCTGGATGCGGGAGGAGTTCGAAGCCCTGGGCTTGCCGGTCCGATTCGAGGACCGGGGCCGAGCCTCGGACGAGTACCTGAGGGGCATGCAGGAACTCTGGTGTAGCGAGAACCCTGAGTTTAAAGGCAACCATGTTCGATTTTCCGGGATCGAATTCCATCCTCAGCCGGTGCAGCGTCCTCATCCGTCCTTCTGGTTCGGCGGAGAGAGCACTGCGGCCCTCCGGCGCGTCGCCCGCTTCGGGGACGGATGGATGCCCATTGCCGGAAATCCCCGGCATCCACTCGACCACGACCGGCAACTCGCCCGGGCGATTGAAAGACTGCACCGCATGGTGGAGGCGAAAGGCCGGGATCCGGACAAGATCCACGTTCGTTTCGGCGGAGGGTGGAACGAATCCCCGCGCCGGAGCCCGGGAGGAAAGAGACTGCCCATGAGCGGCACTGTCCAGCAGGTGGCCGGAGACATCCGCCGCTATCAGGATATGGGAGTCGACCACATGGGAGTGGGTCTGCTGACCGACGATCTGTCCGAGAGCCTGGAACGGATCGAGCGCTTCATGACGAGTGTCGCGCCCTCGGTCTAGAAATCTGCGCGATTCACACTCTCAGGAAGATTCTCTGCCGATACATCCACCAGCAGACCAGCCAGAACGTGAGCCCCACCATCATCGACTCGAGGGCAGGCTCATTGGCGGCTCCCCAGAGCTGGAAGATGCTCTGCCCCAGGTGTGTCCGCAAGGTTGCTGCGGTCCAGTTGGGTAGAAGCATGCTCATCGCGTAGATCGCTATGGAGTTGGTTCCCACCACCACCAGAGGGAAGGTCCAGCGACGGATCCCGGCCACGTCAATTAGGACGTAGAGTCCTCCCAGGATCAGGCAGCACCAAGCCGTCGAAAAGATGGCCCAGGAGGGTGTCCAGATCCGCTTTATGAGTGGACAGACACCCGTCCAATCGAGGAACAGTCCAACGGCCAGACCAAGAACCCCCGCTGCCAGAAGTGTTCTGAGCTTGGTTTGGACCGAGCGGTGCGAACGCAGGAACCCGCCGACCATCAGGCCGAAAAGCATGGTGGCCAGGGAGGGAATGAAATTGATGGTCGCATACCCTCCACCGTTGTAGACGAACGGCTCCTGGCGTGGCAGCTGGTTCAGCAGCCAGCCGTCAATGGCATGACCGACGTTGGCGTTTTTATGCCAGGCTGGAGACACTTCCGCCAGATATTGCTGAGCCCACTCCGGTTGAACACCCACCTCAGGCGAGCCGCTCGGAAGCTCGACACCGGCTCCGGGATACAGGACGTACAACATCCAGGTCAGGATCAGGACGAATACTGCCCCAAGGGACTGACTTCGAAGTCTTCGACGCCAGAACAAAAAGAGGAAAGTGTAGCCCAGCCCGATCTGCGTCAGGACATTCATTAGTGACCAACTGGTGCTGGAGAGCGAATCGGAAATCAGGAAGATGCCCAGAAGAATGAGGATGGCGGATCTCCAGAGGGCGTGGCGCAGCATCTTGCCGTACGAGTGCCCATGTCCAGATCGTTTCGCATAGGAGTAGGCCATCGACACTCCCACCATAAACATGAAGGAGGGTTGGATCAGATCCCAGTAGCCGAATCCGGTCCAGGGGACGTGGGAAAACTGATAATGAACCGTCTGCCAGAAGGAAGAGTCCGGGTTTGTTGCCAGATGATTCTTGGCCGTCTCCCTGAGACCGAAACCCTTGAAGGCGAGGGAGACCATGATCAGTCCACGATAGGCGTCAAGAGACAGCAACCTCTGTTGCTGCCAATAGCTTCTTGCGACCTCGGATTCACTGTGGGATCCCACGAACGCCCCTCCGTAGAGTCGATATCAAATTTACGATGATCAGCATGCTGGCACCGTTCGCATGGTGATTCAACTGACCGTAGATGGCCTTTCTGCTGCGATAGGCTGCCGCTGAACGGCACGGCCCAGCAGAGGGCCGAAGGGGAAAAGGGTGACTGTCCCCTGCTCGGGAAAAAGGTGACGAAGGGGAAAAGGGTGACTGTCCCCTGCTCGGGAAAAAGGTGACGGGAAAAAGGTGACTGTCCCCTTCTCGCGACGGACGCGCGGGACCTTCTCGCGACGGACGGACGGACGCGCGGAGGGAAATTAGGAGCGGTTGATGGCCGGACCGACGTTTTGCCCTCGAGGGGATCGGTTCACGACGAGACGAATGTTGATTTGAGTGCTCCTTTCGCGGTCGGCTGGGCGCGGGCAACCTGCTCGAGGCGGGTGAAGGCCAGCATTCTGTTTCGCCATCGCAACAGCGAAGGAGAACAGCGAAGGAGTACCCACAGGAGAAGCGGAGTCAACGCGGCGACCGTACCGTCAACCCGGTTTGTCACCTTTGCCGAACAGGGAGAAGGTAAGTTTGGAACCGGAGTTGCCAATGCCAATCCTTCCGCCAAATCAGCTCACGTCACCTTTACTGCCAAGAACGCCGCGGGGCGATTACTGGCCAGCGTCGACAGGACACTGTTGCCTGGAGGCCATGACGCGCAGGGCATGTCGTCGCTGTTCGGTGCCACCAGCTTTACCGGATCGCTCGAAGTCACCTCTTCAGTGCCCATCGTCAGTCTTTCCATTAATATCGAAGCTGATCCCGTATTCTCCTCTTTGCCTCCTGGGGAAATTGAATAGAAGCTGGAGTCCCATCCGGATTTTGGAGGAACTACAAAGTGAATCAGACCGATGCGACCGTTTCCCGCCGGCAGATTCCGGCCAGGAGCCCCATCCCCTCCCGAATGACCGCGGGCGGATCGTAACCGAAGCAGAGCCTGGCGCAATTGTGCCCCGAGTTACCCTCGGGTGACAGGCGCACCCCGGGGAAGATGATAATGCCCTGGCGAAGTGCCTGGTCGGCAACCGCCTGCATGTCGACTCCAGGAGCCAAAGTCAGCCAGATGAACAGGCCGCCCCGCGGACGGCTCCAAGTAGCCCCGAAGTCCGACGGCTCTCCGAACCCCGCCTCCAGTCCCTCCAGCATGGCGTCCCGCTTGCGGCGCAGAATGCCGTTGGCGGACCGGATGTGCTCTTCCAGGTGGCTCTCGGCATAGCGATGGACGGCCAACGCTCCCAACTGGCTCACTCCCCCTCCGCTCTTGATGGCCGAGATCCGGTCCAGGAGCGGTGACGGTCCGGCCAGGTAGCCGAGGCGGACTCCCGGCCCGATGATCTTGGAGAAGGATCCGACATAGACGACCACGCCCTCGTTATCTAGGGCGGCAATGGCCGGGACCGGCTCCCCCTCAAAACGAAGGTCCACGTAGCAATCGTCCTCCAGGATGGCGATCCCGTGCCGTTGGGCCGTCTCCAACAGGTGCTGCCGGCGCTCCAGGCTCATGACCCATCCCAGAGGATTCTGGAAAGTCGGAATCGTGTAGATGAGCTTGACTCGTTTCCCCTCGCCGGACGCGCTTCGAATCGCCCCTTCCAGGGCATTGGGCAGGAATCCTTCCTGGTCGCAGGCCACCCCCCGGATATCCGCACCGAATCGTCTCAGGATTCCCAGAGTCCCCGGATAGGTGAACTCTTCGGTCAGGACCACCTCGCCCGGGTTCATCAGAGCCTCGATGACCATGTGATTGGGCTGACTGGAGCCATCCCCCAGAATGACGTCCTCCGACGAGACGGAAATACTTCGGTCCCGCGCCAATTTCTCAGCGATGTACTCCCGCAGGGGCGGATACCCCGAGGGATGAGGGTATTTGGCCAGTCCCCGCCCTTCCTCTTTCAGACCCACCCGGAGAGCTTCAGCCAACTCCGCCAACGGCAGTGAGTCGGGATCGGGATAGGCCACGCCGAAGTCATAGGGTGCGCCCGGATGGGCCTGCCGCGGCCCCGCCTGTCGCGGTATCGAGCGGGAATAAACGTCCTCTTGGGCGAACAAGCTCCGTTTCGGCATGGTTGGATCCTCCCGGCGCCCGATCCGAATCCGCTTGCGGCGTCCGACCGGCTCTGCCATTCTGCCAGAACATCGACGATCGCCGATGAAATGTCCAGCAGAATGTCGACATTCCTCCCAGCCCTCATGGCCTTTGCATCCCTTGGCTGCCAACCGGATCTCGCCTCTGACGCTCCTGTTTCCTCGCCCTATCTGATCTACGAAGAGACCCCGCAAGGGGCCGAGATCGTCCTCGACCCCGAGCGCCGGCCCCGCCGGTTCCAGGAGTCCCCGATGCTGGCCCGCCTGGTGGCCCGGGGGAAGCTCCCACCGGTGGAAGAACGGCTTCCGGAGAATCCGTTGGTCCTCCATCCCACCGAGTCCATCGGCCGGTACGGAGGGACCTTGAAATCCGGCATGATCGCCAAGGGTCTCAACGAAGAGATGAACCGGATCATGGGAATGGAGAAATTCCTCTTCTACGACGCAACCGGAACCCGGGTCGTCCCCAGCGTGGCCGAAGACTGGCGCCAGAGCGAGGATGGCCGCCGGCTCCGAATTCAACTGCGGCGAGGCATGCGCTGGTCCGACGGCCACCCCTTCACCGCGGAGGACGTGCGCTTCTATTGGGAAGATATCCACGCCCACCCGGACGTATTTCCCTACCCCGATCCGGACCTGACGGTCAACGGCAAAACGATGCAGTTCCAGGTCCTGGACCCACACACGGTGCTCTTCCGATTCGACGATCCCCATCACCGGCTCGTGGAGATCGTGGCCTCCGCCTTCAGCCGGTTCGCCGGAAGCGTCTTCGGAGAGTTCCTCTGGGGACCGTACGCACCGGCGCATTATCTCAAGCAGTTCCATCCGGGCTACGTGTCCCCGGAGGATCTCAATCTCAGAGTGGGGGAATCCCAGCAGGAAGACTGGGTCGGCCTGATGAAGCTCCGGAACAACTACGCTCTGAACCCCGAGCTGCCGGTCCTGATGCCCTGGAGGACCGTGCAGGCGCGGGACACGGCCGTATGGGTCCTGGAGCGGAACCCTTATTTCTGGGAGGTGGACACCGAGGGCAATCAACTCCCTTACATCGACCGCTGGATCCTGACCAAGGCCACGGACCGCGAAGTCGTCAACCTGCGGGCCATTGCCGGCGAATACGACTTCCAGTACCGGTATCTGGACCTCAAGAACCTGCCCGTCTTTCTGGAGCATGCCGGGGAGGAGAACTACAACGTCTATCTCAACCCCTCCCTGTCGGGGATGCTCTTCGGCTGCTATTTCAATCTGGCATGGGAGGGAGACCCCGAGGTCTCCAGATTGATTCGCGATGCGAACTTCCGCCGCGCGCTCTCCCTGGGCCTCCGCCGGACTCAGTTCAGTGACGCCTTTTACTTCTCGTTGGCCAGACCCGGCGCGGCCGGACCGTTTCCGACACACCCGGAGCATCCAGGGGAGAGCTATCGGACCCGCTGGTCCACCTACGATCCGGACCAGGCCAATGCCCTGCTGGACGATCTCGGACTCCACGAGCGGGACGACGAAGGATACCGGATGCGAAGCGACGGACGCGGCCGGCTTCGAATCCGGATTCCCGCTCCGTCCGACCGCATTGAGATCCCCAAGTTCCAGATGTTGGAACAACAAATCGAAGAGCTGGGAATCGCCGTCGACCTTCCCATCCTGGGACGAACCCTCTGGTGGGAGGAGATGCGGGCCAACCGCGCCCAGATCACCTGCTGGGCGAACCCGACCCAATCCGTCTGGGGCAGCCAGCCAATGTATGTCCTTCCCGTCAGCCGATTATCTCCCATCGGTCCCTTGTTCGGGCTCTGGTTTTCCAGTAACGGAAGACTGGGAAAGATGCCCACCGATCCGAAGATCCTCCGGGCCCTGGAACTCTATCGGCTCGGCCGAACCCGGACGGCTTCGGAAAGGGCCCGGATCGGCCGGGAGATCTGGTCGATCGCCATCCATGAGCAGTGGATGATGAGCACCGTGGGGCGGGCGCCCACTCTGGTGCGGATCTCCGACCGGCGGCTGGGCAACATCCCGGCAGGGCTCTGCACCCAGGACAATTGCCGCGCTCCTTCCACAGGTCGTTTGGAGACCCTGTATTGGAAGGAGTAGACTCTGCCGTGGGACAACACCGATCCTCTGCAGACCACCGTCCGGCGTGACGGCACGCGAAAACCGATCATGGTTGCCTATCTGCGCCGCCGCCTGCTCCAAGCGACCCTGACGATCTGGGCCATCAGCATCGTTTCGTTCGTTCTCATCGAGCTGCCACCGGGGGACTTCGTCACCGCCTACGTGGACCGGCGCGCCTCCCAGGGCATTCCCCTGCCGGCGGAGGAGATCCAGATCCTGAGAGTCCGTTATGGCTTGGACCAACCCGCAGCCCAGCGCTATCTGATCTGGATGGGTCGGTTGCTCCGCGGTGACCTCGGCGTCTCCTGGATTCGCGGGCAGCCGGTTTCGGAGATCATCTCCGATCGCCTCTGGTTGACCATGGCCGTATCTCTGGCCGCCATTCTGCTCACCTGGGCGGTGGCTCTGCCGGTGGGTGTCTACTCGGCCATTCGCCAATATTCGGCGGGAGACTATCTGTTCACACTCCTCTGCTTCGCCGGTGTCGGCGTCCCCAACTTCCTGCTCGGCCTCCTCGTCATGTACCTGGGATTCGTCTGGTTCGATGCGGATGTCGGCGGGCTCCTCTCATCCCAGTACGTGGACGCCCCCTGGAACGCCGCCAAGCTTTGGGACCTGATCAAGCATCTTCCCCTACCGGCCCTGGTGCTGGGCCTGGGCGGAACGGCCTACATGATTCGGATCCTCCGTGCCAATCTGCTGGATGAACTGTCCAAACCGTACGTTCTCACCGCCAGGGCCAAGGGGCTCTCGGAGATCCGGCTCCTTCTCAAGTACCCCCTGCGCGTGGCCCTGAACCCGTTCGTCAGCACCGCCGGCTATCTGCTTCCCTATCTGGTCTCGGGCAGCGTCATCGTCTCCATGGTCATGAGCCTTCCCACCGTGGCGCCAGTGTTATTGTCGGCCCTCATGGACCAGGATCTTTACCTGGCCGGCACCCTGGTGCTCCTGCTGGGCGTGCTTACCGTGGTGGGAACGCTGATTTCGGATCTGCTTCTGCTCTGGATCGATCCCAGGATCCGGTTCCGGGGACAGTCATGAATCCAGAGCCACGGTCTTGGGGACAGTCATGAATCCGCCGGTTTTGGGGTCAGTCACGTGAATCCGCCGGTTTTGGGGACAGTCACGAATCCGGAGCCGGAGGAGATTGAATTCCAGTTCGAAACGGCGTCCTCCTGGCAACTGACCTGGAGGCGCTTCCGCCGGCACAAGCTGGCTCTCGTCTCCCTGATCCTCCTGGGATTCCTTTACCTGGTGGTTCTGCTGGCCGATTTACTTGCCACCGCCGACCCCACCCGAATCGATGCCAGCCGAGCCTACCTGCCTCCCCAACCCATCCACCTGCGGGACGACAGCGGATTCAATCCGCATGTCCACCCGGTCTCCGGGGATTGGGACCACCGCATTTTTCGACGAGTCCATCACATCGATCCGCGTCGGAGGCTCCCGGTCCGCCCGCTGGCCAGAGGCTACGAATACGAGTTTCTGGGTCTGATTCCGACCGATCTGCACCTAATCGGGGTTGAGGGTGAGACCCAGGCCCTATCGCTGCTGGGTACGGACGGGCTGGGACGCGACCTCTTCTCCCGCCTGATCCACGGCACCCGGACCTCGCTCACCATCGGTCTGGCGGGAGTCATCCTGAGCCTGGTTCTGGGCGTCGTGCTGGGCGGAATCTCCGGGTTCTACGGAGGCGCGGTCGACACCGTGATCCAGCGAGTCATCGAGATCCTTCTCTCCATTCCCACCATTCCCCTGTGGCTGGGCCTGGCCGCCGCCATGCCCCGGGACTGGGGAGTGCTCCGCGTCTATTTTATCCTCACGGTCATCCTGTCCCTCATCGGCTGGACCCGCCTGGGCCGGGAGGTCCGCGGCCGTTTCCTGGTGCTCAGGCAGGAGGACTACGTCCTGGCCGCCGAACTGATGGGCGCCAGCCGGGCCTCCGTCATCCGGCGCCACATGGTGCCCGCTATCACCAGTCACGTCATCGCCACCGCGACCCTCGCCCTGCCGGCGATGATCATCGCCGAAACCTCCCTCAGCTTTCTGGGACTCGGTCTGCGTCCGCCGGCCATCAGCTGGGGAATCCTGCTGCAAGGGGCCCAGCAGGTGCAGGTCCTGGCGCTGAGGCCCTGGTTGTTGGCTCCTGCAGTGCCGGTCATCGTGTCCATTCTGGCCTTCAATTTCGTGGGAGACGGCCTGCGTGACGCCGCGGACCCCTATGCCAGGAGAACTTGAAGCTCAACCCATGGCTGAGAACTGGATCCTTTCGGTCAACGACCTGAAGACCCATTTCTTCACTCGGGAGGGGGTCGTCCGGGCGGTGGACGGCGTCGGCTTCGACCTCGCCCCCGGACAGGTGCTGGGCATCGTCGGGGAGAGCGGCTGCGGCAAGAGCGTCACCGCCCTGTCCATCCTGGGTATCGTGGATCATCCGGGACGCATCGTCGAAGGCCGAATCCTGCTCCGCCCGGCGCAGGGGGGGCCTCCCGTGGATCTGGCTCGGCTGAACCCCAAGGGACGCCGGATCCGATCGATCCGAGGCGGGGAGATCGCCCTCATCTTCCAGGAGCCCATGACCTCGCTGAGTCCGGTGCACACCATCGGCCAGCATGTTTCAGAAACCATTCGGCTGCATGGCGGCATGGGCCGGCGAGAGTCCCGGGAGCAGGCGGTAGAGGTTCTGCGCTCCGTGGGGGTCCCCGATCCCGAGCGAGGGGCGAAGCTCTACCCGTTTCAGCTCAGCGGCGGGCTTCGCCAGCGCGCCCTCATCGCCCAGGCCTTGGCCGGAGAACCCCGAATCCTCATCGCCGACGAACCGACGACGGCCCTGGACGTGACCACCCAGGCCCAGATTCTGGATCTGCTCCGGGATCTCCAGAAGCGGAGAGGGATGGCCATCATTCTCATTACCCACGACCTGGGCGTCATTGCGGAGATGGCCGACCAGGTCCTGGTGATGTACTTGGGTAGAGGCGTGGAGAGAGCGCCCGTCGATCGCATCTTCCACTCGCCCGAGCATCCCTACACCCGTGCCCTCCTGAACTCCATGCCCGGTCAGGGCGCCGCCGCGAAGCAGTCGCTTCCCAGTATCTCCGGCTCCGTGCCGCCCGCCTTCCGGCGGCCCTCCGGGTGCCCGTTCCATCCCCGTTGCCTGGAGTTCCTGGACGGAAGCTGCAACCGAATGGAACCGGAACCGGTCATGGTCCACCCGGACCACGAGGTGCTCTGCCTGCGCCGGGAGCCGGAAGAGCACGGTCATCCATCTTCGCTGGATGAACTGTCCGAAAACGGACAGTTTGTATCGAAACCGGACACTTTGTCCCGAAATCGGACACTTCAACCCCGAACCGAGAAGAATAGAGATTGAATCCTGAGATTCTTCTGGACGTCAGGAACCTGGCGAAACACTTCCCGGTCCGATCCGGCCCGTTCCAGCGGCCGGACGGCAAGGTCCAAGCCGTCACCGACGTCAGTTTTCACCTGAGCCAGGGAGAGTCCCTGTCACTCGTGGGGGAAAGCGGCTGCGGAAAGACCACGCTGGCGCGGACTCTTCTCCGGGGTTACGAGGCCACGGCCGGATCGGCTTGGTTCCGCACCGAAAAGGACGATGTCGTCGATTTGCTGAAACTCCCTCGCCGGCGGCTCAAACCATTGCGGCGGCAACTGCAGATGGTCTTCCAGGACCCCTACTCCTCCCTGAATCCCAGGATGACGGTTCAACAGATCATCGGCGAACCCTTGCGCATTCATGGCGAAGAGCTGGGCATCACCGCCCGGGAGGCACGCCGGGAACGTGTCCGTGAATTACTGTTGCAGGTGGGCCTCCGGCCCGAAGCGGCCCGGCGCTATCCCCATGCCTTCAGCGGCGGGGAGAGGCAGCGGATCGGAATAGCTCGAACTCTCGCCACCCGGCCCCGGCTGGTGATCGCGGACGAACCGGTTTCGGCACTGGACGTCTCCGTGCAGGCCCAGATCCTCAACTTGATGTTGGAACTGCAGAAGCGGTACCGGATCGGCACCCTGCTCCTGACTCACAACCTGATGGTGGTCCGCCAGGTCAGCGACCGGGTCGCCGTCATGTACCTGGGGAGGATCATGGAGACGGCCCCCACCGAGACCCTCTTCAAAAGTCCCTCACACCCGTATACGGCGGCTCTTCTCGACGCGGTCCCGCGGCCCGACCCCCGCGTCCGGAACCGTTCCAGAATCAAATTGAGCGGCGAAGTGCCCAGCCCGCGCGACCCGCCCCCTGGATGTCCCTTCCATCCCCGGTGCGCCCACGCCCAGGATCGATGCCGCAACGAGATGCCGGCCCTGGAGAAAGTCGCACCGGGTCACCGAGTCCGCTGCCATCTCTGGCGCGAACTGGACTTGAAAGGAATGGACTGACCTGGACTTCATTTCTCACCAAATTATTGAGCCCTTGGTGAAAATGATCTTCTTCTTTCGGAGCGGAGCCGAAACCATCCGTCCGTCAGGAATCACAGAGGACGGAAGCCTCGTCCCCCAAGACTTTGACCACCTGTGCCGGAGGGCCCCACGAAGGACGGAAATCGGCCAACGGTCTCTCCCGTTTCTTTTCGCTTTCCTCAGGCAGGAACTGGTACGCCCGACAGGATTCGAACCTGTGGCCTTCGGCTCCGGAGGCCGACGCTCTATCCAGCTGAGCTACGGGCGCACCGGATAGACAGCGAAGTGTAGCAGAACCGCCCCGGAAATGAGAGCGAACCTGCCAGGGAAAAAGGGGAATCGGAGACGTCCCCAACGGGATTTGAACCCGTGTTGCCGCCTTGAAAGGGCGGTGTCCTAGGCCAGGCTAGACGATGGGGACGTCAGATATGAAGCGCGCATTCTAGCAGCCGCTGCCGAGGCCTGTCCACCGGCCCTCACGCCCATTTCGGGACCATTGCGGCCGCTTGCTCATTCCCTGCGTCTAACGCCTGTCTGCGTGTTCTACGACCAGCGGAAAGCCGCATTGCCGGCACCGGAGCCGGCGCCGAGCGTTGAGAATGCCGCACTCCGGGCACCGACGGTACATGACCCGGGCGAAGAGTTGGGTCAGCAGTGCACACCCGCCCAAGATCGCCACTACCAGCAGAATGCTCAGGATCGTCCCCGCCATGGGATCTACCGGAAGGGAGAAAGCGTCTTTGCGACGGTGGAATCGGAACCCCGGGAGTTGGAAGAGCGAATCGAGGGAAAAGGGCTGGACCATCCCGCCCGCAAAAAGCAGTCCCGGGCCTGTTCCTGCAGCCACCGGGTCACGTTCCGATGAGGGAGCAGTCCTTTTCCTTCGGCGCGGTATTCCAATCCCTCGAGAACCTTCCCGTAGGGGCCGAATCCGAAAACTCGGAACGGCACCACCAGTACCCGTCCCTGCCGGCTCTGTTTCGAGACGAAACCCCGGATTCTCTCCTCGGCCAACCTGCGCTTGGCTTCCCAGTCTTCTCTCAAGGTCTCGACCCGAACCGCCCGGAACCGCCCCAGGACCTTCAGCCCCCGGGTCAGGCTCTCCATCCGGTCCTTCCAGTACTGGTCACGGGCGTCGGATTCGACTCCGTGTCCGATGACGAGCACCGACTCGGCCGCCGGAGATTCGCTCAATGCCCGGACCCGGTCCAACAGCACATCCCCGGCCAGCCGTGAGTCCAGCAGACCCGCAGCGCTCAGGACGACCTGCGACTCCAACTCGATGGGAGGGGGGATCTCCGCGCCTCTCAGCAACCGGACCGCATCGCGGGACATCGCCTGATGGTGATGTTCGGAATCGTGGTGCAGGAAGAACGGAGGAGGCTCGACCCTCACACCGAGCAGGTATTCGGTCTGGGACAGAAAGGATCTGCCGTCCACGAAGAGCCGGACCACGGCAATCTTTCGGACCCCCTGCGCCTCAAGCCGCAGAATGCCTTTGCGCAATGGCTCCCGTTGCGCCATTCCGTAGGCCACAACTACCGGACAAACATTTTCCAGCGGAGCCACGGCGTCCTTGACGGCCCGGTTCCATTGCTCGTCGCCGCCGTGAGCCATGATCAGCAGACCGACGTCGCGGGCGCCGCCGGCCGGCCCCTTGGACCAGACGGGCCCACCTCCCACCAACAAAACGCCGATCCACACCCATCGCCTCATGGCACCACCCATCGTCTATTCAAGTTCACTGCCGAATGCATTGGCAGACAGACCGCCCATTCTATCGAACCGTTTCCATTCCTAGCCGTCGCAGTAGATTGATTTCTGCGGCGCAGGCTCCAAGTCTTCGTCGGGGCGCCATAATGGACCAGAACCCTGTCGAGATCAACATTGCCGCAATGACCCGTCTGATGCCTCTGGTGTCCATCTAGGATCCGAGTTTGGCATGCTCTTTCTTTCGGAGGGTTCCACCGGTGCGCGGCTACCATATCGGATCGAACTTCATTGCTTGATATCAGGCTTCCTTGCTATAGTGGCGGCCTCAACGGGTCCAGCACAAGGAGCACGGAAATGACCTACATAGTGACCGAACGATGCGTTGACAACCGTTACACCGACTGTGTCGCCGACTGTCCAGTCGACTGCTTCTACGAGATTGAAGATCCTCACATGCTGATCATCAATCCGGACGAGTGCATCGACTGCGACGCCTGCGTCTCGTTGTGCCCGGTCAACGCCATCTACCCCGAATCCGAGGTGCCGGAAGAGTACGAAGAGTGGATCGACATGAATGACGAGGAACTCTGCACCGACGACAATCGGATCACCGACACCGACGCGCCGCTGGACTCGGCCATCACCATCGAGGAAGTGAAAGCAAGGGAGGAAGAGGATTTCGGCGAGGCAGTGGAGGATCCATCCAGCGCCGCACACTGAATTCTCCCCCTATCTGCTTGAGAGTCGATCCCGGATTCCCGGATCAGGACCGCCTGTTGTCTGAGGTCCCCCGGGATCGGGAGGAGGCCATTCGAGGAGTTTCCGGAGCGGGACCCCATCCGCTTGCATTTCCTGTCCCAGATCGAGTCTTTTTCAGGCGACGCGCCGACTTTCGTGGCTCCACGTGGGTGTGGAGTGCGGATGCTGCCTCCAATATCCCGCGTTGGACCTTCTTGTTTCCCCCTCGCAGATCCTCTGCCCCTTCCCTGCATTCGATCCGATCTTTCCCGGAGGTGCAAACCTGAGGTCCGGTCGTAGTAAACTGGCCAACAGGCGCGCGAACCGGCTGACAGGAGACAACTAAGCGATGAAACGGAACAAGCTGAGAGAAGCGCTGAAGGCCGGGAGGCCCACCGTAGGGACCCACATCCAGAGCTCGTGGCCATCGGTGACGGAGATCATCGGGCACACGGGTGTCTTCGACTACATCGAATTCGTGGCGGAGTACGCCCCGTTTGACCTCTTCTCCCTGGAAAACGTGTGCCGGGCAGCAGAGTTGGTGGGGCTGTCCACCATGATCAAGCTGGACCAGGAGCCCAGGCGCTTCCTGGCTCAGAGGTCCATCGGAGCCGGTTTCGACAGCGTTCTGTTCGCCGACTGCCGGAATCCGGACGACGTGCGAGAGTGCGTTCGGGCGGTGAAGCCGGAAACTCCCACCGCCGGCGGCTACCACGGAGTCGGAGTGCGCCGAAGCAGCTACGTGCATGGTTCCGGGCAACCGGACTACGCTCAGCAATTGGACGACGTGGTGATCGCGTTCATGATCGAGAAGCGTTCCGCAGTCGATGCGCTCGACGAGATCCTGGCCCTGGGAGGGGTGGACATGATCCAGTGGGGTCCCGCCGACTACGCCCTGAGCATCGGCCGCCCCGGTGAATTTCATGCTCCCGACGTTCGCGAAACGGAGCGCCGGGTCATCGCCACCTGCCTCGCCGCTGGCGTTCCGCCCCGAGCCGAGATCGAGAGCGTGGACAGAGCCAAGTACTACCTGGATCTGGGGGTTCGCCACTTCTGCCTCGGCACCGACATCATGATTCTGTACCAGTTTCTGAGAAACCAGGGAGAGAAGCTGCAGGACGAGCTGGGAGAGACGCTCGGGGAGCGGCTGGCGGGGAGTTGACTCTCCCTGCGACGGTGCCGGCCCCGGAACTGAGGGTGAAAGACTGGCCGTTACAGACCCACGGGAGGAGACAATGCATCGATTCACATCCGTAACTCCAAGTCGCCGGTTCTCATGGGCCCTGACCGTCGCCCTCCTGGCCGGCCTGTGGGGATGCGCCCCAGCCCCCCCACCCGTCGAGGAACCGGCACCGCAGTGGCCTGAATTGGCAGGTTACGAGGCCATGTCGATACCCGAAGGCAACCCCATGACGGTCGCCAAGATCGAGTTGGGGAAACAGCTCTACTACGACCCCCGGCTCAGCGGAGACGGAGTCCGCTCCTGCTACGGCTGCCACCTGAAGGAAAATGGTTTGACCGACGGAAAGCCCGTGGCCATCGGGGCTTTCGACAAGACCCTGACCCGGTCCAGCCCGACGCTGTGGAACATCGGATACCACTCCGAGCTGTACTGGGACGGACGCACCAAAGGCCTGGAAGCCCAGGTGAAGGGTGCCTGGCGCGGTGGAAACATGGGCGCCTCGGGTAAGGACGGCGCCCCCAGCATGGACGATGTCTGTGCCAAGCTGAATGAGATCCCCGGTTACAGCGAGCAATTCCAGGCAATCTTCGGCGGCGAAGCCAATCCGGACCGCGTCGCCATGGCCGTGGCGTCCTTCATGCGGACCATCGTCGCCGTGGGCTCTCCCTGGGTCCGTTTCCGGGAAGGCGACGAGTCCGCCTTGAGCGAAGCGGCCCGCCGCGGCTATACGATTTTCAGCGAGAAGGCCAAGTGCACCAACTGCCATGACGGCCTGCTCCTGACCGACCTCCAATACCACAACGTGGGCATCGGAATGGACGCCGAATCTCCGGACATCGGCCGGGCCAAGGTCTCTGGAGACGAAAAGGACACGGGCGCCTTCAAGACACCCACGCTCTTGGACATCGCGGAATCGGCGCCCTATTTTCACAATGGGAGCGCCACGACCCTGGAAGACGCGGTTCAGGTGATGCTCGACGGGGGAAAGCCCAACCAGTGGCTTGACGAGGAGAACCTTCGAGAGACCAAGGAAGCCGATCTGACCGAAGAGGAAGTGGCCGACCTCCTGGCCTTCCTGCGCGAGCTTGACGTCGACTACGACGTCAGCCCGCCGGAACTTCCTTGACAGCCCGAAGTGAAAGTCATCCCGGCATTCGACCGTCCCTGCGTCCTGCCGCTGCTGTCGTGCTGCTATCGGCTCACATACTCCCGGTATGCTCCCTCCGAAGCGCCTTGTCCGGCGGGCGCAGGAACGGTCTCGGGGCTCGCGGGACTTTCACCTCGGACTGTTGGCCGGGTTGTCGAGCAGACAGTCGTCGTTTTCCGGAACGATGGGTGTGAAATCCCGGTGAGCGATCCACTCGGGACGTTTGAACCTGCGGATGTGATTGCTCACCTCACAGAGGCTCAGGTAGACGATGGTCCGGTTCCAGGGGCTGATGTTGGGCGGACTGGCGTGGACCAGATTTCCGTGAAACATGATCACGGACCCCGGAGGTCCCAGCGGCACCTCGATCCCCCCCTCGTTGGCCAATCGGGTGATGGTCGCCCGATCCAGCGTCCAGAGCGGATAGCTGGTGCTCTGCAGATCGTGCCCCGCTCGCAGCACACCCAGCCTGTGACTCCCGGGAATGAACATGAGAGGGCCGTTGGCCGCGGTGACCAGGTCCAGGAAGACGGCTATGTTCATGGCGCGAGCCTCCGGCATGTGATCGTCCCGCTTCCAGGTGCCGTAGTCCTGATGCCATTGCCAGACCTCTCCGTCGAAGGCGGCCTTGGCGTTCACCTTGTATTGGTGCATGTACACCGGTCCATCCAGAATCTGCATGACCGGCTCGATGAGCCGCGGATGGGCGCCCAGCAGGCGGAACGGTTCGCTGTAGGTGTGGGCGGCGAAGGCCGTCCGGGCGGCGCCGCTGCTCTCCCGCCAAACCTCGGGCCGGTCCAGCCCGTAAATCCGGTGCGCTTCCGCACACAACGGCGCCACCTCCTCTTCCTGGAAACGACCAGGCAGAAAGAGGTAGCCGTCCTTTCGGAAGGCGTCCAGCTGCGCGGAAGTGAGCCTCATCCGGTTGAAATCTACCACAGATCCCCAGCAACCGGCACGGCCTGCGGCGGCCGCGTAAGGCAAGCCCCGTCAGGTGCCGGCGGCGGTCCGGACCGGACCGGCAACAGTCCGGACTAACTGCAGGAGGACCCATCCCCAAGCACCCGATCAGCGGAAATGTCCAAGGCATCCGGGCCTCGCAACGGCGGTTGCTGGAGCGCACCTATCGCCGCCGCGTCCCGCCGCAGCAAGCCGTGACCCCGGAACTGGCGCGGCATCTGACATCGGCATCGCACGACCTGGGCCGGGAGGTCGGTGTCCTGATCGGGCGCGACGGCATCGTCCGAAACGTGATCGTCGGCAACGCCACCGGTCTCATGCTGCCGGACATCGGCCGTCTCCGCGGCGGGACCGGGCGATTTCGCGGACTGCGGCTGCTGCACACGCGCCTCCGGGGTTCGGCCCTCAACCACGATGACCTGAACGACCTGGTCCTGCTTCGCCTCGATCTGGTCGCCGTCATCGAGGTCTTGGAAGGGGGCTGGCCGGGAAGGCTGGAAGCCGCCTATCTCGATCCCGGATCCCTGGCCGGCAGCGGCAACGGCGACGCAGCGGCCGAACCCTTCCTGAGAATCCGATCCCGTTCCGTTCATGACCTGGACCTGGATTTCCAGGCCACGATCCAGGCGCTGGAGCGGGAGTTCGCCCGGCTGGCCCGAAGGACCCGGGGACCGAAAGGCGCCGAGCGGGTCATGGTCGTCGGCCTCCGCCCCGAGGACGCCCATTTTGCCGAAACTCTGGAACTGGTCCGCTCCGCCGGCGCCACCATTGCCGGACGGATGCGCCAACGCCGGCCCAGAATCCATCCGCGCACTGTTCTGGGCAAGGGCAAGCTGGAGGAGCTGGTCTTGGAGAGCATGCGCTGCAACGCCACCGCGGCCATCTTCGACATCGATCTGAAACCGGCGCAGGCACGTGCGTTCGAAGACCGGACCGGACTCAAGGCGGTGGACCGGACCCAGCTGATCCTGGACATTTTCGCCCAACGAGCCCGCAGCGCCGACGGCAAACTCCAGGTCGAACTGGCTCAACTGAAGTACTCCTTGCCTCGTCTGACCGAGAAGGACGAGGGGTTGTCCCGTCTCACCGGCGGCATCGGGGGACGGGGACCGGGCGAAACGGTCATGGAAATCGGCCGGCGCCGGATTCGAACGCGAATCCGCCGGCTGGAGAAGCGGGTCGAACACCTCTCGCGTCAGCGCGAGCTCCGGCGCAGGCGTCGGCGGCGCCGGGGGCTTCCGGTGCTTTCCATCATCGGCTACACCAACGCCGGCAAGAGCACCCTCCTCAACGCCCTGACCAACAGCGTCATAAAGGCCGAGGACAAGCTCTTCATGACCCTCGACCCCACCAGCCGGCGCCTTCGTTTCCCCCGGGAGGGAGAGGTTCTCATCACCGACACGGTCGGATTTATCGCCGAGCTGCCTCCGGACCTGATCTCCGCCTTCCGGGCAACACTGGAAGAGCTTTCGGACGCCAACCTCCTGCTCCACGTCATCGATGCCGCCGACCCGGAGATGGACGACAAGATCCGGGCGGTGGAGATGTTGCTGGTCGATCTGGATCTGAACCGGATCCCGTTGGTGAAGGTGCTGAACAAGATCGATCTGTTGCCCCCGCAACAGGTGAATGCCCTCTGCGGCCGGATCGGTGGACTGGCGGTGAGCGCGACTCGACGCGAGGGGCTGGCGGAACTGGTGAAAACCGCTGAGGACCGGCTGGAAAAACCTGAGGCTCCCGGGTTGAATCCGATCTCGGGAATGTCGATTTAACAGCCGGCCGCGTTTCGTCGGCGGCTCTCGGACAAGCCCCTGGTTTCTCGAGTCACCGCAGCGGATTCTCGTACCAGACCACGTTCCGGCTGTGTCTGCCGGCCACGAGCAGGTCCAGATCCCCATCCCCATCCAGATCCACGGCGCGAATGTCGTAGGACTCCTGATCGCGATCCAGGACATGGACCCGGAACCGCCCCGAACCGTCGTTTTCGTACCAGGCGGCCATTCTGGAGCCAAAGGCGCAGGTCGCCGCATCCATATCGCCGTCCTGATCCAGATCGGCCACGGTCAGAGCGTGAGGTTCCCGGATCTCGGGATGGATGTCATGGACCTTCCAATGGGGCGCTTCGAACCAGATCACGCCGCGAGCATGCCCCCGGGAGGCCACGAAATCGACTTGGCCGTCTCCGTTGACGTCGGCCGGATGGATATTGGTGGCTCCGGGCTCGACGCCTCCCAACCGGTGCCGCTTCCAGGCCGCTTCAGGATCTTTCGGAGCCTCCCACCAAGCGAACCAATTCCCCAGACCCGTCGTGTCGGAAGGACCTCCCTTGGCGGCCGAGGCCGCGTCGGGACGGCCGTCTCCGTTGACGTCTCCAAATCCCAGATAGTGACTGAGCCCCGGCGCATCCCGGTGGGCGAAGATGAAACGATGCCAGGAATCGGCCTCCTTCGGTTTTTCCGGAACCCGGTACCAGGCCAGGGATTCGGGGAACGGCCCCAGGGGCTGGGCGCTGGTGGCCAATAGATCCAAGCGCCCGTCCCGGTCCACGTCACCGGTCAACAGCCCATGAATGCCGTCCACCTGATCGTCGACCAGCCGCTCCTTCCAGATCTCGGTCTCGGGGTTTTCAGGATGCTCCAACCAGGTGATCAGTCCCGGCTTGTAGCGAGCTCCGATCCAGTCCAGGTCACCGTCGCCGTCCACGTCCATGACCTCGCTGTGGATGAAGTCCCGTTCGTCCTCGGGCCCCAGAAGGATCTCCTTCCATTCGGGAGCCACCAGCAGGCGGGTTCGGCCGCCGCTGTTGGCGATGACGTCGGGCAGCCCGTCTCCCGTGAAGTCTCCGCCCACGGCGGTGAGGGCGGTGGCGCCGGAATAGACCTGGTGCTTGCGCCATGTCCCTTTTCCGGCGGCGGCCATAGCCGGATCCAGAGACAGGAAAAGAGCCATTGTCGCGGCCACCGCAGTTGGGAAACGGAAGCAACGGAGTCTCGACGTCGCCCTCGAAAAAGCATGGTCTCGTTGAATCGACTGCATCATTCCTCCTGCGAAAACCGGAACCGCCGAACGCTTGGACTGAAAGGATTCTCCTGCCCCGTGAGCTAACGACATCTCCGGGCAGACGTGAGTCTATTCGGAGGCCGGAGAGGGTAGCAAGATCCTGACCCGAATCGCCGGGACCAGACGGTATACTCTCTGGCCATGCGCTGGGGCATGGCCTGGGCTTTGATCCTGCTCTCACTGTGCCCCGCTCTAGGGGCCCTGGAGGGAAGACTTCTCTTCCCCGACGGAACCCCCGTGGCAGGGGCCCGGGTCACGATCCTGGAACATCCCGGTCAGAGCCGAACCGACCGGGAGGGGCGATTCATCTGGTCTCCCGATCCTTCCGTACCGTTTGAAGTTCGAGTCGAACTCCCAGGCGGACACGATACCTTGCACATCGTCGTGCGGGAAGCGGTCCCGGAAGGGCCCCTCGAGATGGTGGTCCGGCCGCTCTTCCGAGAGGCGCTGACGGTGACGGCCGGCAGCCCGACACGCACCGGGACCACGCCGGCCAGCGCCCTGGACCTGGTGACTCGGGAGGAGTTGGCTCAGAGCCGGCCCGCCCGGCTGATCGAAGCGGTCGAAGGAATCCCGGGCGTGGGCCGGATCTCGGCGGGTCACGCCAGCGTGCCCTCCATTCGGGGCCTGGCGCGGGGCCGGACGTTGATTCTCCTGGACGGCGCCAGGGTCATCTCGGAAAGAAGAGCCGGACCCAGCGCGTCGTACCTGGACCCCTTCTTCCTGGACCGGGTGGAAGTGGTTCGGGGGCCCGGTTCCGTCGCCTACGGGTCCGACGCCTTCGGCGGCGTCATTCACGCCCTGACCCGGAGACCGGACCCGGAATCGGGTTACGGAGCTCGATTCACGGGCAGTCTCGGTTACGGCATGCCCGAGCAGAGCGCGGGTCTGGAGGTGAGCCGAAGTCTGGAATCGGGGTCCGTCTTCTTTCTGGGAAGCCTCAGAAACTTCGGCGACTATCGGAGCTCCGGAGTCACCGTGGACAATTCGGCCGCCCGCAATCGCTCGTTCCTGGCGGGCACCCAACTCCAACTCGCAGGAGGAGAACTCTCCTTCGGATGGCAGACGGACCGGGGCCACGATCTGGGCCGGCCCACCTTGCGCTCGCCCCACATTCGAACCTTCTACCCGGAAGAAGATTCCGACCGCATGAACGTCGCCTTCGAGTCGAAGTCCATCGGCAGGTTCGAACAGATCCGGGTTGAAGGGTCGATGGGCCGATATGCCCTGATCACGGACAGGGAGCACCTCCCTTCACCGAGCCAGGACCGCCAATTGCAACGGTCTCGAGTCTCCGCCCGCCATTTCGATTTCCGCGTGCACGCCACCTCCCCCCTGAAATGGACCCGGCTGGAGATGGGACTCGACGTCAATGGCCGCTTCGGTCTCCATTCCGAGAATACGACCCGCAGCTTCGATGCCGGGAATCGCCCCACCTCCATCCATGCCGCCGCTTCCATCGAGGACGCCAGCCGCATCAACCTGGCTCCCTTTCTTTCCGCGGAGGTGATGGTCAATTCCTTTCTGTCCCTTTGGGCAGGCGGACGCTGGGATCAGGTCTCCAGCGCCAGCCGCGGGTCTCTGGGAGAATTCAACAGGATCGGGCGGGCGCTCTCCGGCTATCTTGCGATCGTCACGCGTCCCCTGCCCCCGCTCCAACTCACGGCTCAGCTCTCCCGGGGCTTCCGGGAACCCACCCTGTCGGACCGCTATTTCCAGGGAGTCAGCGGCCGCGGCCTGGTTCACGGAAACCCCAACCTGGCTCCCGAAACCAGCCGGCAGTGGGACGTTTCGGCCCGGTGGTCCGGAAACGACTGGCGCTGGGACCTGTTCCTGTACCGGTACGAGATCCGCCAATTGGTGGAGCGCTTTGAAGCCGAACCTCGACGTTTCTTCTTCCGCAACCGCGGATCGGCCGTCTTGAGTGGAGTGGAGTTGGAGCTGCACCGCCATATCGGAGAAGGACTGTCCGTGGGACTGGGAGGTCACGTTGCCAGGGGCCGGACCCAAGAAGACGGGAATCCGCTGGACGACGTCTCCGCCCCCGCGCTCACGGTGATCGTCGGCAAGACTCTGGGTGCGCGGAGCCACCTCTGGCTCCATGGGCGTTCCTTTGCCCGGGACTCCAGGGCCGGTCCCACGGAGGCGCCCACTCCGGGCTTCGGCGCGTTGGATCTTTCCTGGAGTTGGCTGTTGGATTCACGGACCCAGCTCCGGTTCCTGGTCAGGAACCTCACCGACAAGGACTACCCGGCCAGTCCCGACCGCTGGTCCGTACCGGCCCCGGGCCGAAGTCTTCTTCTCAGTCTCATGTACAATCTAAGTAATTAATTCATAAATACATATAAATATTGGAAATGGGAGGGTCCACGATGGCTGTCGACTCCATGCACTTGAGGGAAATGACGTCCCCGGACCGGTCGGAAGTGGCCGAGCTCATCTACGCCTCCATCAACGCCTGGTACGGACTCCGAGGCCTGGGCCAGCCCTTTCAGGGATCACCCAAGGTCACGGAGATCTTCCATGAGGTCTACTCGGCGACGGGTTCCAGCCGTTGTGTCATAGCGGAGAATGCCCGCACCGGGCGTCTCATGGGCTCCTGCTTCTACCATCCCCGAAAGACCCATGTGGGACTGGGCATCATGACCGTCCATCCCAACTACTTCGGTTTCGGCGCCGGGAGCAGGCTCCTGGAGTACATCTGCCGCTTTACCGACGAGAACGGGTACCAGGCCCTGCGCCTGACCCAGAGCGCCCTCAACCTGGACTCCTTCTCGCTCTACAACCGGTACGGCTTCGTCCCCCGTCAGGCCTACCAGGACATGATCCTCCAGGTGCCCGAGGCGGGCCTGGATCACGGGGTGCCCGGACTCGACCGGGTCCGGGACGCCACTTTGGACGACGTCCCGGCCCTGGCGGCTCTGGAGATGGAGGTGAGCGGCGTGAGCCGCGAGGAGGATTATCGGCTCTGCATCAATAACGAACTGGGATTCTGGACAGTCTCGGTCTACGAGGGATCCGGCGGAAACATCGAAGGGTTTCTGGCTTCGTCGTCTCACCCCGCCTTCAACATGCTTGGTCCGGGCGTGATTCGAACGGAACCACAAGCGGCGGCCCTGATCCACACGGAACTGGACCGGCACCGCGGACGTACGCCGGTCTTCCTGGTGCCGGTGGACCGCTACGGCCTCGTCCGGCAGATGTACGACTGGGGCGCCCGCAATTGCGAACTCCACTTCTGCCAGGTCAGGGGCCGATACCAGCCCTACCAAGGCATCAACATGCCGACGTTTCTCCTGGAAACCGCCTGACTCCGTGATTGTCCGGGGAGAGCTTCAGCTCTGGAACGGGCCCCTTCCCGCACCCTGTCGGGCAAACCGATTTCCGGTCCCATTGAGACGCGGAACCCTTTTGTCGGACTGTGAATCGTCATCCCTGTTAAGCTTTCGGTCTCGAGCACGCACTGCAGGCGATGACCCTGCGCCGCCCTCACGTCGGTATGACCCATGGAAGGCAAACTGACCGTCGTCATTCCCGTCTACAACGAACGCGGCATGGTGGAGGAGGTGCTGCAGCGGGTCGCCGAGGCGCCTCTGAGAAAAGAGGTCATCGTCGTGGACGACGGTTCCGATGACGGGTCCCGCGAGATCCTGGAACGCCTCTCGGAACATGCCACCCTTCCGGATGGACTCCTTATCCTCTTCCACGAACGGAATCGGGGCAAGGGAGCCGCGGTTCGGACCGGGATCGCTCAAGCCACCGGAGACTGGATCCTGATTCAAGACGCCGATCTGGAATATGATCCCCGTGACTATCCTCAGCTTCTGGCCCCGCTCCTGGACGGCCGCGCCGACGTGGTCTACGGCAGCCGCTTCCTGGGTGGCGCCGGTCAGACCCGCTATTTCCATCACTATCTGGCGAATCGATTCCTGACGTTCGTGACCAACCTGTTGACCAACTTGAAGCTGACGGACATGGAAACCGGCTACAAGGTCTTCCGCCGGCAGGTCTTGGACGGCATCCGGCTCCGGTCGAACGGCTTCGAGTTCGAACCCGAGATCACGGCCAAATTGGCTCGCAACGGTTACCGAATCTACGAGGTTCCTATCTCATACAACAGCCGCTCCTACCGGGAAGGGAAGAAAATCACCTGGGTCGATGGACTCAAGGCGTTGTGGGCCCTGTTTCGCTACCGGTTCTTCTCGTAAGAGACAGGAGGTTTTTTGTCGCCCGACTTTCCCGGGCTCATTCCGCAGTCCACCCATTGCCTCTACGGCCGACCGGTACGCAGGAGTCCGGCGGCAAGAAAGCCGCCGCCCCCCCTACTTGCGGCGTGTCCAGGTTTCGAAATTCCAGAGCTCCGAGTCCCAGGCGTTCATCCAGACGCCCTCGATGTCGTTGGAGTGGGCCGAAATGTTCCCGCGGTGAATCAATGGGATGAGGGAATAGCTTTGGACGAGCAGGTCGTTCAACTCGACGGTGAGTTCGTCACGCCGGTCCTTACCGACCGTCCTTTGGAGTTCGGCATAGAGCCGATCGTATTCGTCCGATTGGAAGCGCGGGACGTTCGAACTACGGAAGGAGTTTGACGCTCCGACGATCTGGGACGTGACCCACGACCCCAGATAGCCCTCCGGGTCGGGGGCACCCGCCCCGTTGGCGAACATCTGGACGTCGGCATAGAACCGGCCCAAAGTATCCGGGTCGTCCGGATCGCCGCCGAAGTACACCGATGGATTGATGTCCTTCAACTCGGTTTCGACACCGATTTCGGCCCACCAGCCCTTGATGTGTTCCTGCGTCGCCTGCCTGACCGAGTTCGTTGAGGTCTGATACAGGATCTTTAGCGGCACCCCATTGCGTTCCCGCACGCCGTCACCGTCCGAATCCACGATCCCCGCGTCGTCGAGAATCTGGTTGGCGAGATCGATGTTCTGGACCAGGCATTCGTCGTTCCTGGTCGAGGTCTGGGCCGGCGAACCGATCCAGACATTGCACGTCAACCGGCCGGCCTCGCCATAGCCGACCCTGACCAAGGTGTCGCGGTCGATGGCAAGGGAGAGGGCCCGGCCCACCACCGGATCGGTCAGGAACGGGTGGGGGTTCGTCCCGTCCGCGTACTCCGAACGAACTTCTCCAAGGCTGGGGTCCGGGTTCGTCTGGTTGAGCATGAGACGCTCGACCAACGTGGCGAAGGCCGTGACGACGGTTCCAGAGCCGCCTTCGGCCAGGGAATCGAGGACATCGGGCTCGACTTGGAGATTCCAGGCGTAGTCGGCTTCGTTCAACTCCAGAACGGATCCGGCCGCCGCGGCTGCGGTGCCTCCCCCTTGCAGCATGACCTCGCCGAAATGGGGGACGCCGTAGTCGACGCCGCGGTAGAGCGGATTGAACTCATAGCGGATGGAACCGGTGGTGCCGAAATCGGCAACAACGTAGGGGCCCGTGCCGATGGGCCGTTGGTTTGCCTCCGTACAACCGCTCGTCGCAGCGCCAAGGCAATCCGCGAACTGAGAAGCCTGAAGGATCGGACTGAATGCGGACACGAACGGTTCATATGGGAACGACGTCGGCGCGTCGAACGTGATGGCGACGGTCCGGTCGTCGACGGCGTCCACGGAGGACACGTTGGCAAATTTTTTGGTCTGGAAGCAGCCGGCATTCGGCGCAGTGCAATATTGCCATGTGAACACAACGTCGCCCGATGTGAGTGGCGTGCCGTCGGACCAGACGGCATCGTTGCGAAGCGTCCAGGTGATCCGGCTTCGGTCAGGGGAGATGCCTCCGTTGGCGAGCGTCGGAATCCGGGTCGCCAGAACCGGGACCAATTCGCCGTCGGGGTTGTACTCGGCCAGTGGCTCGATGACCAGCGATGCCGCCTCGGCATCCTTGTTGCCCGTCGAAAGATACGGATTGAGGATGGACGGGGCCTGCCAATACCGAAGCGTCGCCGTCCCGCCCTGGCCGGCGACATCCGCGAAATAGCCGGCGCCGATGAGGATCGGCTGTCCATGGGAGACCACCCGCTTGACGAATATCACCTTCCGACGCTTCGTCTGCGTGGCGGGATTGAGAGACTTGTAGTAGAGGAACGTCTCGCCGAAAGCCTGCGCCACGCTCAGGTCGTCCCGGTCGCTGAGCGACGTCAACTCGGAATCGGCGTAGGACCACTGTTCAAATGACGGGTCCCCGCTGAAAAGCGTCTTGCCGTGCCGGTCCACGCCGAACACGTAGATCGACTTGTGCGTCCACCGCGGGTCGGCGGACAGCGAAATGGCGGCAAAGTACCCGTTCGCTTCCAACTCCAGCGCGGCGCAGCGGACGAATGTCTGCAGCCTATCGGCGGAAGGATCGGAGCCAAGCTCCATGGCGTTGACTTCTTCCGGACTGCAGGTCACCGGGAGGTCCGCACGGTAGATCCCCGCGCCGATGGCGGATGGTGTCCCATCCCAATCGATCCCCTTGAAATAGGCCATCTTCGGCTCGTCCCGTTCCGTCGCCGGGTTCCGGGTCGAATAGTAGAGCCAACCGCCGCCGAAACCATTCGCGATCCGATGCAGTTCCGTCGAGTACGCGTTCCCGAAGATGTCCACCAGCGGTCCCCGCGCCGTTCCTTCCTCTGACGGATTGGGGGGCAGAACCAGAACCCGGGACATTTCCGAACCGACCGTGACGTCGACGACAACGACATAGATTGCGCCGCTCCTCCAACGGGCATCCTCATGGAAGGCTCGCCGAGCCTCCTCGAAGCCGACTTCCTGTACAAATTCGTAGGCACACTGCACAAATGCCTGAACGTCCTCCGGGGTACGGATGGCGCTGGCCACAACCGACTTGTCGGAACAGGTCAGATTTTCAGCCGCAACGAAGCCTGGGCCGGTGATCAACAGGATAAAGTAGAGAAATAAGGGAGGTATTGTCCGACTCATCATAGGACGAACAGACTACCATGGGCGGATGTGATATCAAGACGATCGGGCCGGCGGAGAGTCAACCACTTCGGCATTCGCGCGTGGTCGGGAAACGCCGACGACGGCATCTTCGGCGAGAGGAGCCTGATTCGTGAATCTGGAGAAGATCCTGCTTCATCTGAAGCTGGACGGATTCTGCGTGGTGGAAGGGGTCATTCCTCCGGACGAGGTCCGGACCATACGACATGAGGTCGAGGCCGTCATGGCGGCACAGGGCTCGGCCGACACCTACGAAGGTGTGAGCAGCGCCTTCGACGTGCTGGATTCGATGCCCGCATTTCTACCCTATCTGGCCAACGAGAAGGTCATGGCCGTGGCCGGCGCGTGGTTCGGCGGCCACGTGCGGATCTCCTATACCGGCAGCATGATCACCGAACCGGGAAACGAACGGGGCCGCTGGCACGCGGACTGGCCCTACAACCAGGAGAAAGCCGCCCATGTCCGCGCTCCCTACCCCGACTACCCGTTCCAGCTCTCCTCCATCTGGATGATTTCGGACTTCACCGACGAAAACGGCGGCACCTGGATTGTCCCCGGCAGTCACCGGACTTCCGACAACCCCACCGGCGGCATCGAGGTTCCCCTGTTCGAACCCTATCCCACCGAGAGGCATGCCACCGGACCGGCCGGCAGCGTCTTCCTCTTCGACAGCCGGCTCTGGCATGCCACGGCGAGCAACGGGAGCGATGGACGCCGAATCAGCATGATCGTCCGTTACATTCCGTGGTGGCTGGACACCCGGGTCCTGATGCCGGGAACCCGGGCGCGCCGGGCCATGGTGGACGAGCCGGGCTTGCCGGAAAACGAAATCCCGCCGGTGAAGCCGGACGTTTACGAACGCCTCCCGGAATCGGTGAAGCCACTTTATCGCCATTGGGTCAGGAGTTCCTGAATCTTTCCTCGAATATTTCTAAGCTAAAGACGAGTCCAACCGTTCATGAACATGCACCGACCGGCGGATACCCCGCAAGCCTTTTGGGAACGGTGGAACGGCTGGCTGAATTTCCCCCTGGCCGGCTCCCTGATTCCCTTCTCCTACGAGTTCCCTCCCCTGGACCGCCTGGTGGACGCCGTCCGCCGGGACGAGGAGGCCAGGATCCTGAGCGGGAGACGGGGCGACCGCATGGACGAGACCGACATCTCGCGGCGCTTCCGTTCCCTGCCCATTCAGGAAGCCCTGGTTTCCCCATTCCAGATGTCGCATTTCGACCTCTCCCGGTTCCAGGGACCGGGAGGGATGCTGGAGGGATTGGAAGAACGGGTGATGGTTCCCTGGAAGGAATTCCTCCGTTCAGCCGGATTCACCTGGCGGCGATGCTTCCCCATCCTCTTCTTCTCGGGTCCCGGCTGCGCCACCAACTACCACATGGACCTCTCCCACGTCCTCGCCTGGCAGATCTACGGGACCAAGCATTTCCATGGCCTCACGGATCCCAGCCGCTTGGCGCCACTGGACGAGGTGGTCCAGGAGGCCCGGCGGGAGGAGTTGTCCAAGCCGCGAGGTCTGGAGCCCCCTGACGTCCTCACCTTCGTCATGAAACCGGGAGACTGCCTCTGGAACCAGCTTCTGACTCCCCATTGGGTGGAAGCGAGTTCGGAGACGGCCGTGAGCCTGAACCTTTCCCACGGTGGTCTTCGTCACCAGGGCCGTCTTGCGCCGCAGGAACAAGCCCTGGAAGAGTGGTGGAATACCCATCCCGGCGAAGTCTGGCTGGGTCCGCCGCATCTGCTGGAGCGGCGGCATTCTTGTCGCCCATAGGGGGGGCGTGTTTTACGCGTCCCCTATTTTTTCGGCCTATAGTCACTCTGGAGGTCGGCGCCTGAAAGACGCCGCTCCTCGCCGCTCCCCGCCGCTCCTCCGAAAATCTGTCTAGAATGGGCCCCATGTTCAACGGATTCACTCCCACCCGGGTCGACGCCGACGGCACCTCCATCAACCTTGTCCATGGCGGCCAGGGACCTCCGCTCCTCCTGCTGCACGGATACCCCCAGACCCACGTCATGTGGCACAAGACGGCTCCGCTGCTGGCGCCGCACTTCACCGTGGTCGCACCCGACCTGCGCGGCTACGGAGACAGCGGCAAACCTCCCGCCCCCCCGGGCGACCTGAGTATTTTCTGCAAGCGGACCACGGCCAACGACCAGGTCCAGGTCATGGCCCAGCTCGGCTTCGACTCCTTCCACGTGGTGGGCCACGATCGCGGCGCCCGGGTCGGGCACCGAATGGCTCTGGACCATCCAGACCGGGTCAGGACCCTGACCTCCCTGGACGTCGTCCCCTCCCAGGCAGCCTTCGACAAGATGGACAAGGACCTCTCTTTTGCCTGGTTTCACTGGCATTTAATGCGGCAACCCGAACCTTTTCCTGAAACTCTTATCGGCAATAGCGCCAAGTTCTACCTGGACTTCCTTCTGGAGCGATGGTGCGGCATCGAAGGCTCCATCACACAAGAGGCCTACGATGAGTACCTGAGATGCTTCTCCGACCCCGAGACGATTCGCGCCAGCTGCCTCGACTACCGCGGAATCGCGCTGGACCTGGTCCACGACGAAGAGGACCGGGGGCGGCGGCTGATCTGTCCGGTGCTGGCGCTGTGGGGGAGCAACACCTCCAAACGTCCCGGCTGGCAGACCGGGGCCAGCCTGGATATGCTCACGGTGTGGCGGGAGAGAGCCGTGGACGTACGGGGCAGAGCCTTGGCCTGCGGGCACTTCCTGCCCGAGGAGTTGCCCCGGGAGACAGCCGCCGAGATCATTAAATTCTTGGGGGTCCGCCCGGCTTCCTGAGTCATCGACCCGAGCCCTGGATTGAAGGAGAAGCTCCGATGAAGAGACGTTACTGCCAGTTGATTGCCTGGTCCGCCCTGGTCATCGGGATCAGTGCCTGCCAGCCGGCTCCCGAATCCGAGATCCAAACCGGCGCCCCCAAGGTCGGCCTGGAAGTGGGTGAACCCGTAACCGTCCCCACGGCCGAACACCCGGGCATTTCCGTCGGTCCCCGGCTGGTGACCCTCCCGGAGGGCAGAGTCCTGATGGGACGGGGGGGTATTTCCCTGACCACCAGCGACTCGGGGATCACCTGGGAAGTCGGCCCGGCCATTGCCAGGCCTCACCTGCTCCCTCTCCGGGACGGGAGCTACTTCTTCCTCAAGGGGCGGGGCTTCGCAACCGACGAACCGGGTCTTTTCTCCCTGGAGGTGGCGCGCGTCCAGGCCTTGGACGAAGACGCGACCGACGAACGGGTCTCCTGGTCTCCCGCCACGGCGCGGGTGGACCGGTGGGCCCCGCTGACGGCCGACAACGAGACCGAAGTGGACTACCTGGGTGTCGGGGGACCTTTTCTGGAGCTCGAGGACGGGACCCTGCTGGCCGCCTGCTACGGGAATTTCAAGGGGGACACGGTGCCCATGGAGGGTTTTCCCGCCACCACCGGCCAGAAATGGTTCAAGTACCGGACCTATCTGCTGGACTCCAACGACGGCGGCGTCACCTGGGAATACCTCTCCACCATCGCTTACGACGGAGTCACGGGCCAGGAGAGCTTCTGCGAACCGGCCATGGTGGACCTGGGCGGCGGCGAGCTCCTGGCGGTGATGCGAACCGGCCGTTTCGCGCCCATGTACCAGGCCCGTTCCCTGGATGGGGGAAAGACCTGGCAGAAGCCGGAGTCGATGCAGGTACCGGGCTTGGCGCCCCAGATGGTCCTGCTGGACAACGGCGCCCTCGTGTGCAGCTTCGGCTGGAGACGGCTCAAGGTGGGCTACGGCCACGGACTCAACGATGAGGGCGGACCCTACCCGGCCGCGGCCCGGGACTACCAGGCACGATATCGCCAGGACGTGGGCATCGAAAATCCGTCCGAGGCCGCCGGCGACTACGTGATGGTCAGCCTGGACAAGGGAAAGACCTGGTCCGAGCCCCGCAAGATCGCCGAGCCCCTCACTTCCGGATACACCCTTCTCGCCGCCACCGGGCCCGACACGGTCCTGGTGATCTCAGCAAGGCTCACCCTCCCCGGCCAATCGCAGGAACGCCACCTGGAGATCTGGGAGCGCGAATGGCCCCAATGGTCCGACAAGTCCGTAGTGGTCCGGATAGCCCGAAAGATCCGCGTCCTATAGGAGGGGGGACATCCCTGTCCCCCATTCTTTCTTTTTTCCCTATTCCGGGGTCCAGGGGTTGGAAAACCCCCGCTCCCATCAGGCGTGAACCGCTTCCATTCCTTGGGCGGCCCTGATCTCCGCCTCCTCCCATTCCGGAAGCTGCCGCGCATACTCGTGCGCCTGAGCGACAAAATCCACCCCGGCCAATCGCATCCACGCCTCGGTGAGTCGCCGATACACTGGACCCGCCCGCCCATTCCCCACCGTCTGCCCTTCGAAACTGGCGGCGTGGACCAGCGAATAAGTGGTCGCAGTAGGAGGGGGGACATTCCTGTCCCCCATTCTTTCTTTATTTTTTTGTTCCGCGCTCCGGGGGTTAAAAACCCCCGCTCCTATCAGGCGTGAACCGGTTCGATTCCCCGGACCGTCCTGATCTCCGCCTCCTCCCATTCCGGAAGCTGCCGCGCATACTCGTGCGCCTGAGCGACAAAATCCACCCCAGCCAATCGCATCCACGCCTCGGTGAGACGCCGAAACACTGGACCCGCCCGCCCATTCCCCACCGTCTGCCCTTCGAAACTGGCGGCGTGGACCAGCGAATAAGTGGTCGCAGTAGGAGGGGGGACATTCCTGTCCCCCATTCTTTCTTTATTTTTTTGTTCCGCGCTCCGGGGGTTAAAAACCCCCGCTCCTATCAGGCGTGAACCGCTTCCATTCCTTGGGCGGCCCTGATCTCCGCCTCCTCCCATTCCGGAAGCTGCCGCGCATACTCGTGCGCCTGAGCGACAAAATCCACCCCGGCCAATCGCATCCACGCCTCGGTGAGACGCCGAAACACTGGACCCGGCCGCCCATTCCCCACCATCTGCCCTTCGAAACTGGCGGCGTGGACCAGCGAATAAGTGGTCGCCGTGCAGAAGATCTCGTCGGCCTGCAAGGCCTCGTACCGGCCCAGATTCGCCTCCTGCACCGGAATCCCCAACTCCTTCGCGAGATCGATGGTGGTGCCGCGGGAGACACCCAACAGGATGTTCCGTCCCTCCGGAGTCTGAAGCACGCCGTCCCGCACCAGGAAAATGTTCCATCCGGGTCCTTCGGCCAGGAAACCATCCGGGTCCATGAGGACGGGCCACTTGTTCTTCCCCATCCGAGCGCCCTGCAACACCGCCAACTGATAGTGCAGGCGGCTGCGCGTCTTGGCCTTGGCATCGACGAGATGAGCCGGCAACGCCTGCTGGGCCGCGATCACGACGTCCACTCCCTGCTCGTAATTGGGCGCGAAATGCCCCATGTGAGTGACCAGTGGCCAGCAGTTGATGGAGACGGTGGGCTGCACGCCCTTGGGGAATGCGCTTCGATACAGAGACAATGGCCCGCGCGACACGTCGTGCATGATCTGCCAGTCCATGCCGGGCGGCTCGGTGGGGAAATTCCGTTCCAGAGTCTCCAAAGTCAGATCGAACATCTCCCGTGCCGTCATGCCGGGATCGATCTCCAGCAGACGGAGCGACGCATAGAGACGATCCAGGTGATGTTCCAGGCGAAAAGGCTTCCCCCCGAACGTCCGGGCCACCTCGAAGGCCATGTCTCCAAACATGAGGGACGAGTCGAATATGGAGACCCGAGCCTCGGATTCCGGCACGAACTCACCGTTGAAATAGACGATTCTTCCTGACATCAGCACTCCTCCAAGCGACCGATTGTACTCGTTTGGCTCGTCATTCTCACGCCGGGCACGTCTACGACGCCCTTCGGACGACGATCGATCCGTGAGTCGACCATCATCGTGTTGGCTAATAGCGTCGCTACCGGGGCATCCCCTGAATATAGGTGCTCACGCCTTGGGTAAAATCGTCCTCGACCTGATCGGTGAAGGGCGTGACGCGTCCGGGTTCGTAACCCCCTTCCGAGAAAGCCTGCCGGGTGGGCAGATACCCCAGAAAACCATTCGTGTAGCCGGCGAAGAACGTGTAGGGAAACGGTGAATGATTGCGTACGTTGATGGCGATCTCGCAGAAAAGCTCCACCGGCGCCGTCCAGATGACAAGATCCTGGTTGATCTTCAGGAAGCGTACCGGAATGCGAACCAGACTCATTCCCGTGTCCGTCACTCGAAGATAGTGTGACATTTCCTCGACCCAGCCAAAGCCTTTCTTCCGGGGACTCTCGATGACTGTTTCACCGGTCCACAAAACGACCTTTGAAGTGCCGCTCTTCAGTGAGCGGTTCGCCTGCAGGATCCGATCCCCCAGCAACACGTTGAACTGGGTAATGTGACCTCTCTTGAAATTCGGACGGGTGCTGTAGATGGGGGCGATATTCCCGGCCGCACCGTTGACGTACAGCATCGGGGCCCCCAGCTTTTCCTCCACGTATTCCGCAACGATCCCCTGAGCATCTCCGCTGATCAGGAGGTTTTCGGACCCGAGTACCGTCCCGTGCATGGCATATTTGATAATCAGTGCCAGGGGCGACCCGTCCAAACGGTCCAGGCGAACCAGCCCGATCTGACGGTCCACCGGCCCGTCCGGATTCATTCCCAGGGAGGCGCTTCCATCAACGTCGATGGCGCGCCGGTTGATATTGGCCGTCGAGAAACCGGTCGTCACTCCCAGACGGGCCGGTTCCAGTTTCGATCGCGCCTCCCGAATGCCCGAGACAAGTCGGGTTTTCACCATCTCGGAATATTCGGGATTGGGCTCGTGCAGGTACCTGTTGGGCAGCATGATCCCGACGAGACCCGGCGGACCCACCTCGGGAGCCGAGTGCGTGTGCGTCAGGGTCCACCACACCTGCTCGGTCTTGATCCCCGTCTCCGTCTCCAATTCCCTGCAAAACTGCTCGTAGAAGGCCGGAGAAATGGCGGCCAGGTCGGAGGAGACGAGAAAGAACTGCATCTTCCCGTCATCCATCGCAACGATTCGATGGTAGAGGCGGTCGTGGACACCCTCGGACTTTCTCGGACCGTAGCCCAACAGCCACTGAGGGGTTTCCGGGGTGATATCCACCTTTGCTCTGGAAGCCCGAAAATCCCCGGTGGCTGCTCCAACCAGAGTTCCTGCCGCAGCCATGACCAGAAGAAGGACCAAGATTCCGAACCCGCCAACTTTTTTCATTATCGGATTCTGTCCCGCCATAACACGCTCCCAAGTTGGAACGGGGTGTCGCGTAGTCACTCAACCCCATCCGGAATTCTGATACTCCGCCGATCGACCCCACCCCGCGTGGAGTGAATGGAGACCTCCGCCTCCACCGACTCGACGTCCTTGAGCCGGACCCTCCACGCCACGGTGCGGTTCTCCGCCGGGTCCAGCCAACCCGCGTCGATGTCCTTGCTGCGTAACGACGGCTCCAGGACCTGCACCCGGCCGCTCTCCACCAGCTCGTCGTCAAACTTGATCCGGGCCGTGTCCGGCTTCACGATCTTGACCCGCCGGGCCTGGACCAGGGCCGTGGGGAGATGCCCCACGTTGCGGTAGGTGAGCTCAATGGAATAGTCGCCGGGAGCCAGGTGCCTCACCCGGACCCGTGAAATCCGGACCTGAGGCAGTTGCTTCGCCAGGAACAGATTGAACCGGGTGCTCTTGCTCGCCCATTCCTCGAGCAGGTCCACGGGCGGGTTCCAGAAGGCGAACTTGGGCGAGAGCCCCCCGAGCTCCACCTCTCCCAACTGGGGATGCGCGATCTTCTTCCAGGGAATGAACTCCTTGCCGCCGCGCTCCCGGTCGTTCCAGACCATGGCGTCGTACTCGTCCAGCCTGCCGTCCCCGTCGTAATCCTCCTTGCGGCCGATGTTCCAGAGCTCGTCGTTGTACCAGATGGAGCCGAAGTAGAAATATCCGAAGTCGGGCCCGTGACCGAACAGCGGAATGGGCCGGCTCGGTTCCCCGGTGATGACGTGGAAGGGGTGGACATTCCGGTAGTCCTCGTAGACATCGCCGGCCCACGGATACCCCGAGATCGCCTTCGCCTGCTTGTCGAGGTAGACGTACCACTTGAGGTCCTCGGGGGCCATGCTCTCCTGGCTGCGGCTGGTGGAGGGAGGACGCAAATGCATGGCCATGGGCGTGTCCATGGACTGGCCGATGGCCACGTTTGGGTGGGTCAGCAGGAAGAGGACCACGGCTCGAGTCTCCGGCTCGGACAGGGGGTATTCCCCCGCGCCCACCTGGGTGAACCCCCGGCCCGTGGCGTCCCGGCCCGGTTCCGGCCGCCAGTTCTCCGGATAGTTGCGGTGCAGGTCGATCCCGCCGATCCCGTCCTCGTTGAACTTGCCGTCCCCGTCGCTGTCCACCCCCTCCGGGTCGACCTGCCAGTCCCCTTCCCCCTCCGGCACCATCTTCATGAGCCGGTCCGGGTCTCTCGGGTCCCGGATGGCGTTTCCCTTCCCCTCTCCCACGTGGCGTCGCATCTGCAACAGGAGGCCGTCGCCGTCCAGGTCCTCCCCCGGGTCCTCGTCCAGGAGCCCGTCCCGGTCCGTGTCGTGGGGACGGACCGAGCTGCGGTTGGTCTGAGCCGTGAGCAGGAAGAGCTCGGCGCCGTCCGGATTGTTCACCGGGCGCAGATAGAAGGCCCTGGTATCCACCAGGTGGGTGATCTCGGGGTCCGTTCCATAGCCGGTCACCAGCAGGTGAATGAGCTGGACGATGGAGACGGAACTGGCGATCTCGCCCGAATGCCGCCCACCCTCGGCGAACATGGCCGGCTTGTCGGTGTCCTGTCCCGTCTCCCGGTTGGTCACGGTCACCTGCCAGATCTTTCGCCCCTCGAAGGTCCGCCCCGCCGAGTAGAGCTCCAGTATCTGCGGGTACTCCTGAGCCCATTTCTGCAGGAAACCGTGGATCTCGCCATAGGTGGGATAGTGGCGGAAGTCCAGCTCTCCTTCCTTGAGAGGCTTCACTTCCGGGTAATGGACCCGGGGAAAGAAACTGGGACCGTCCCGTTTGCCTCCGACCCGGTAGGGTTCCGGCGCCTTGTCTTCGCCGAGTCCAGGTTCAGGCTGAGCTTGTGCGCCGGAGCCGACCCCGGCATTTGCGGCTGCCAGTATCACGGCAAGGATCCAAACGAAGCTCTTCATGCTCACCTGGCGTCCGCTTGCTTGAGGCTGTCGAGCAATTGTTGCAGACCCGCAGCAACTTCGCGGCGGGCCGTTCGGGGATCCCGGGCCGAAGCGATCATCAGAGCTCCCTCGCTGATCGCGCCGAGAAGCAGATGAGCCATCGCTCGCACCGGTAGGGGCTTCATCCTTCCCGTTTTCATGATCGCCTCGAGGCCCCGGCTCAGTAACCCCAGTCCGTAATCGGCTTCGACCGTCCGCCAACGCTCGACGCCCAGTACGGCGGGCGCATCCAGAAGCAGAATCTGCCGGATGTCCGGCTCGGTGCAAGCATTGAGAACGGCCAGGTACCCGGCCTGGAGACGCGCCCAGGGCTCGGTTTCACCGTCCACCGCCGCCTGGATATGCTCGGCCATCTCGCGCTCCAATTCCTCCACGACGGCGATGAAAATGGCTTTCTTGTCACGAAACTGATGATAGAGGGCGCCGCGGGTGACTCCGACCCGGCGGACGATCTCCTCCGTTCCCGTCCCGGAAAAGCCCTTCGTTTCAAAGAGTTTGCGGGCAACTCGGACGAGCTCTCCGCGTGTCTTCTCGGACTGGAGGGTTTTTTTCGTCTTTACATTCATACAGTCTGTATGTATTATACGTACAGGTTGTATGTTATCGGACACGAAGACATGAATCAAGGAGGTGCCCGATGATGAATCGAATTGCGTCAGGCGTAGTCATTGCCGCCATCAGCGAGGTCGTGCCCGATATCGAGGTCAGCAACGAGTTCTTGCTTCAAGAGGGGCGGCTGGTTCGCCCGCGCGCCCAGCGCGCCCTGGACAAAATGGGTGTGGAAGGCAGAAGACAATTTTCGGCCGCGCATTCGGATCCGATGGAACTGCTCGAGATCTGTGCCCGGCGATGTCTCGAGACTTCCAGGCCCGACGACATCGGTCTGATCGCAACCTCCACCTGTAGCATCAACCGGCCGGCCGCCCGTCTTGTTCCCAATCCGGCATCCGATCTTCGGGTACGCCTGAGGTTGCCCAACGCGGGTACGTTGAGCTCCTATGGCGGCTGCACCTCTTTTCTCGGTCTCCTCTGCGCAGCCGCGGACTTTGTTCGGCTGAATCGACTCGCTGCGTTCGTCGCCGCCGTGGAGTTGGATAACCGGAACGTTCCCACCGGGGTCCCCCGCTATCTCTTTGGCGATGGATGCATAGGAGTGCTCTTGAGACCATCCGAGGAGTCGGGATTCGGATTCATCGCTTATGACCGTCGCTCGGGAACCGATGGCAGCGCGGAGTCCAATCGCATCGAGCGCGATATGAATGACGGGCTCGTATTCCAAAGCTGGGGGCGCTATGCCAATGCCCTGTACATGAATGGAGCGGCCGTAAACTTTTTTATCCAAAAGAAGGTCGTCCCGGCGCTGTTTGGTTTTCTCGATCAGTGCAACGTTTCTCCGGACAGCGTCGACGTTTTCGTCCCGCATCAGGCCAACCTCAGGGCCATCAAGTTTCTGCATCGCCGGTGCCTTCCCGAATCTCTCCTGGTGGAAACGGTCCGGCGCCGGGGAAACAACGCGGGAGCCAGCCTCGGCATTGCGATGGCCAAGGCTTTCACCGATCTGTGCCAGCGGGGCCAGCGGATTCTTCTGAGTGCCTTCGGGTCCGGACCCAATATCGTCAATATCCTGTACCACGCAACCGGGCGGGAACTCGTCGTCCGTGAGACGCTGTCCCCAAGTGCCCCCGACGCCGATAGCCAGCCGACCGAACGGTTGGTTTCCTCGGGGCATGGCGGGGCCCGGTATGCGCTGCTCACCCCGTCGGTTTTTGACCACTACGATGGATCCGGGATCCGAGTCCTGGTGACCGACTCCTGGGAGATCGACTTTTTCACCCACGTCCTGCCCGGTCCCTGCTCGCTCATCGGCGCCAGCGCTCCCGCAACCGAGACCGAGTTCCAGATGCAGCAGTGGGCAAAGCGGTGCCATCGAGAGCGGGAAACTCGAACGGAGCCCGGGGTTCCGGGTGACTACGACGACAAGATGCAGCGCCTCCTGCTACGGGTTTCCCCATTCGACGTCCCCTCCCTTCTGGACAATCTGCGCCAGCAGGGACGGATCGAACGTTGGATGGTCCACAAGCGCCACGAGGCCAACGTCATGCTGTCCGGTGCGGTTCAGGTTGGAGGGCTCATTCATTTCCTGGCCTCGCCCCTGACCGGGGAGTTCCAGTTCGATCACGAATCGAGGCATCTACAGGGGATGGCCCTGATGGAGATTATTCGCCAGGCGATGATCGCTTCCGCGCATGTCATCGGAGTGCCCCCGGGGTGGGGGATGGTGCTGATGAGTTTCCACGCGGAATACCACAAATTTGTCGATGTCTCAGCGCCCATCATTGTGAGGACGCTTCCCGGCCTCGGGAGGAGCTTCGCGCGACGCTTGGAAGACTGGAAAAACAACCGTCCACATCGCGCCTGGGGAGTCGCCCAGGTCTTCCAACACGGCCAATGTTGCGTTGCCGCCCACTTGACCGGAATGCTGCGGCCGTCAACTGCCGAATGAGCGGCATCAAGCGGCAGGCACCGGTGCTCTTCCTGATACTGGGAATTCCCTGCCTGGTGGGCATCACGATTCACCGGCTGCTCACACATCCCTGGCCGCCTCACTGGGTGACGCTGGGCTTGGTGGGAATTTACTTCGGATGGTTGCTCTCTGAAGCGAAGATCACGATGCGGGAGCCGAAGCAGGAGAAAGCGGCCGATGACCGGGGCAGTCTCGAGCTCTACGCGGCGGCCAGATCTGCCACCGTTCTCGGGACCGTTCTTTCGCCGCCTTTCGAGGGGACGGTATCGGTGCGTTGGGTCGTGCTGGCCGCCGGAGTCACGATCTTGCTCCTGGGCGTGGGCTTACGTCGGACCGCAATCCGGAAACTGGCCGCCACCTACAGTCACAGCGTCCGGATCCCCTCTGACGGCATCATCCGAGGCGGGGTGTATCGCTACCTGCGGCACCCGGCTTATGCGGGAATGGTACTCGGCAATCTCGGATTCGCCGTTGCTCTGGCCAGCCCAATTGGAATAGCGGCCTGGCTCGGGCTGCTCCTACCCGCCGTGACCTATCGGATCCTGGTCGAAGAGTCGCTGTTGCTTTCGACTCTGCCGGAATATCGGGAGTTCGCGAAGGCGAGAAAGCGCCTGATCCCATTCCTTTGGTAATGAGCGGTTACGATCTGGTCCTGATCGGCGGAACGGGGTACGTAGGCGCCACTGTCCTGCGCCGTCTGATCAAGGCCTGCCCAGAGAGTCGGGTGCGCGTCCTGGCCAGGAAACTTCCACCTCGCCGTGCGCCGGGTATCCGGTGGGTCCCCTGCGCCCTTCCCCAAGTGCCGAATGGCGCGTTTCCGCCACGCCCCTATTTGCTCGTTCATCTCGCCACCAGGCAGATCGATCCTGACGGCACAGGGTTCGTGGCCACGAACGTCGCCGGTACGCTGAACCTGCTCCGCAAGTGCGACGCCAACCTTCGCGGCGTCGTATACGGCAGCTCGGCGTCTGTATACGGACAGGGTCCCCTGCAGCCGGCGATGGAAGTCGATCGTCCGAACCCGGTTACCCCGCTGGCCAGCAGTCGAAGGGCGGCCGAGAAGGTGATTCTCAAGATGGCGACAGAGCGGGGCTTCGGTGCCTACCTATGTCGGCCTCGCTTCATTATCGGCGGTGGCGATCGTTTCCTGGCTCCGGCATTGATTCGCTTTGCCGGAATGCGACTCGCTGGTAGCCAAGCAGTGTCCTACTCGTTCATTCATGTTGACGACTACGCCGAAGTCATTCTCTTCCTGCTGCGGAGGCTGGCGACTCAAGACGCGAATGGCATCAAGCCGGAACGGCTGGCCGTAAACGTCGCCTACAGCGCCGCACTCACGCAGGAACAGGTTCTGTCCACGGTGCGGAGTATGGCGGGACTGCACCGCCCCCTGGTGCGATTGCGCTGCCCCCGTTCCCTTCTTGCCGGTCTGAGGGCGCTGCCGGGTCGCCGGCCGGACCGGCTGGCTACTCGCCTCGAGCTGTTGATGCAAGATCAGGTCCTCTCCTGCCAGCGTCTCTCCGGGATGAGTTGTGACATTCCATCGCGTTCGTCCCGAGAACGGCTCGAGGACGCTGTTCGCGAATATCTGGAGATCCCCAAATGACCAGGACCGGCGCTCCCATATGGGTTGTCGACGATCGGTCGAAGTTGCTGCAGGCGACGGTGGGGCCGAAACTTGCAAATCTTGCCGTATTGCACGCCGCCGGGTTTGCGGTCCCCACCTACTTCTGCCTGACGAGGCACTCCTATGAAGCGATGCTGTCTGACCTCCGGCCCCAGATCCAGAGCCTGTTCGAGAGGTGCGACTCCTTTGACGCCGCGGCGGTGCGGTCCGCATCACGGAGAATCCAGCGGATGTTTCTCGACGTTCGCCTCCCCGACGGGTTGGAAGAAGCAATAGTGGCTTCGTTCGAGGAGCTCTACGAGTATGGGGAATACGTAGCGGTTCGCGCGTCCATAGTAGGGCACGGCGCAGAGGAGAGCGAAGACAGCGCGCACAATCCCATGGCGGGCATGAGTGATTCGTTCCTGTTTGTGGGTGGCGCGCAACTGGTTGCCAAAATCCGTCGCTGCTGGGCCTCCGGTTACAGCCCCGAAGCGATCACCTACAGGCAGCGGCTCGGGTTGGCCCCTCACGGATTCTCCGTCGCAGTGGGGGTACAGGGCATGATCGCGTCGGCGCGATCGGTTGTGGTCTTCTCCTGCGACCCGCGGACCACTCGGAGGCAGACCGTCATCTCAGCGGGCTACGGAGTGGGAGAAGGCGTCGTCCAGGAAAGGGTGGGTGTGGATCACTATTTCGTCAATCAGAAGTCCAAGGTCATCACAACCGAGATTGGCTCAAAGACAACAAGGCTTGTACGGAACCCGGACGGAGATGGGTCCTCGCTCATAGCCGTACCCGTCGCAGCCGAGGCGGTGCAAAAACCCTGTTTGACCACCCGCGAGATACTGGAACTCGACGCGCTCGCACAAAAGGTGGAAGGCCTTTTTGGATCGCCCCAGGACATCGAAGGCGCGTACGATTCGAAAGGCCGCCTTCATTTGCTGCAGAGCCGCCCGGTACACCTGGACCATCGCACAATCCGGGTGTGGAGCAGTGCCAACGTTTCGGAGAGCTTTCCGAACGTTACGACCCCCATGACCTACAGCATGGCGCGGCTCTTCTACCGCACCGTGTTCTACGACTTCATCCGACGCAGCGGGTGCCCGCCCGGCCTCCTTTACCAACAGCTTCCCGATTTCGAACGCATGCTCGGCTTCATCCAGGGCCGTGTCTACCATTCCTTGACCTACCTGCTCAGAGTGAACGGCATGGTGCCCATCGCCCATTGGTTCATGAGCGACCTGGAGGATGTGCTCGAAATGCCGGCTTCCATCGCTCGAGATGACAGCGGGCGCGGAGGACTGTGGGCGAAGTGCCGCGCGTCAATGATTGCCGGACTCTGTGCGGTGCGCCTGGGAAGAGAGTTTCGCGAGTTTGAGACGTGGTGGCGGAACTACCTCGGAGGTCTCCGCCAGAACGACCTCGATGGGGCCGATCCGATGGTGGCGGTGGCCACGTTTCGTGAAGTCTGGAAGCAAGCCGGCCGCTGGTGGGGCCTGACGCTGATCAACCACTGGTTGATCAACAGCTACTTTGCCGCCACCCGGAAACTGATCAGGAAATGGAATCTTGAGATCAGCCTGAGCGATCTACTCTGCGGCGGGGAAAACGCCAGCACGCGCGCGATCACTTCCGCCATACGGATTGCGGAGCTCATTCGGGCCGACTCCCGTGCCGCAAGGCTGTTCGAAGCAATGGACGATCAGGCGGTATGGTCGGCCATTTTGACCGAGCCCGATTTTCGAGAGCTTCGCGGGTTGGTCCAGCGCCACCTCCAGAAATACGGCGACCGTGGCGTAGCGGAACTCAATATGGAGGCGCCCAGCTTTCGACGCGAGCCCAAGCTGTTTGTCCGGACTCTGCGATCCTACGTCTCCAAGGAACTAGTTGCAGACGACCTGGCACGCTCGGAAACACAGATATGCCACCGAGCCGAAGAGCAGGTATGGGCCGCATTGGGACGCCGCTCGATCCGTGGCTACTTGTTTCTCGGACTGATACGCCGGCTCCGAATCACCATCAATCAGCGGGAGGACAGTCGTTTCTGGCGCGGTGAGCTATTCGGATATTGCAAAGATGTTTTTGACGCTCTTGGTCGCTCGTTGGTGAAGCATGGCGTTCTGGACCGTAGCGCCGATGCCGTGTTCCTGACGCATGAGGAGATCCTCGGATTTTTCGAGGGTACGGGGATCACCGGCGACTTGAATGCCTTGGTGCGAATTCGCCGCAGGGAGAAAGAGCGCCATGAACTCGGTGCCGCCCCCCCTCGGGACTTTACGACGCGTGGACCCGTGCAACCGGCAATCCCGCAAGACACATCCGCGCTTGGGACCGATCGGATCCTGCGTGGCATCGGATCGAGCGCCGGAGTGGTGGAGGGGCATGCCAGGATCGTCCGCGACCCCACCAATGTCTCCATCGAGGCGGACGATATTCTGGTGGCGCGGGAAACGGATCCCGGATGGCTGTTCCTCATGCTGGCCGGCCGGGGGATCGTCGTTGAACGTGGCAGCATGTTGTCGCATACGGCGATCAGTGGGCGAAAATTCGGCATTCCGACCGTGGTCGGCGTTCCGGACGCGATGCGTGTCATTCCCGAAGGAGCACGCATCAAGCTGGATGGTGCGCGCGGTACGGTCACGATCCTGGAGCGCTGATGCCGGCGGCACCTGTCCGTGGTCTGATACGTTTCGTCCGGCATCGGTATCCCCCCCTTCCGTATGTGATCTGGGTATCCGTTTGGACATGTGCGCTCGACGGTCTGCTTGGACGACCCGCACGCCTGGTCGACAGGCTGGACGTTTCCATCGTCTTGACTGGGCTCAGCCTTTTTCTCGTCTCCTTCTTCATGCGGGTCGTCGATGAGATCCGCGACTACGAATACGATCGGGTGCACAATCCTGAGCGGGAGTTGGCCGCCGGCGTCGTGTCGTTCAATGACCTGTTCCGGCTACTGGTGTTCACCGCAGTGATCATCCTGGCTCTAAACGCGGCGAGACCCATCGGAGCCGGATTGCTAGGCGGGATCATGGCTTATTCTCTCTTCCTGTGGTGGCTGGAAGCGCGTTGGCGTTTCTATCGCGAACGGATGTTCTTCGCCATCGGCGTGGCGATTCAGCTGCACGTAATGCAAGCGATCTACGTCTGGGTCGTGCGTCCAGACTCTGCTGCAACTGCGCCCGCCATGACCGTGGTCGTCGCGATCGCTTCCTTCGTTCTCGCCTACCTCCACTGGGAGGTGGCCCGGAAGACCCGCTGGCCCACAATGAGCGCTCCAGGGGCAAAGCTCTATTCGTCGGAAGTCGGCGCCGTGGCCAGCAGTTCGATCTCCTTGGGTCTGATGACCGCTGCCGCAGGTTTGCTATTGTTCCTGCTGCGGCCGTGGCAGCAGTGCGGCTCCAGTGTCGATTGGCTCGTTCTGGCTCCTTGGGCTTGTGCGTTGATCAATACACTGGGGTTCCTGCTGAGGACTCCGGGCGAGCATCGGCTGGGACCGGGTGCGGCGATCGCCTATTTTTCGTTCCTGGGAGTAATCGTTTTGGGTGCTTGGTCCGTTTTCGGCCACGGGGCACAAGGAGGATCCGGATGACGAGATCGAGTCTGTTCACAGCTCTGCTGTTTGCAACCCAGGCGCTGTACGCCGGCAGCCGCCACGATGCCCAGACGCTGGACATCGGCGACCGGCTGGAGCCCATGGTGGACGACTACCTGATCGACTCCATGACCGGGAGTGTCCGGCTCGAGCTCCAGCCCCCCGCTTCCGGCGGCAAGGTGCTCGACTTCGACCAACCTTGGGAGGGGACAACCTGCTTCTACGTCTCTGTGGTTCACGGAGACGGCCTCTACCGCATGTACTACCGGGGCCACAGCGACCCGTCCTACGCGGTCCGGTCCCTCATGGAACCGGGTGAGGCCATGATCCCCGAACATCCCGAAGTGACCTGCTACGCCGAGAGCCGGGACGGACGGACCTGGACCAAGCCCTCGCTGGGGCTGGTGGAGTTCAACGGGTCAATGGAGAACAACATCATCTGGGACGGCTTCGGCAACCACAACTTCATGGTCTTCCTGGACACCAATCCCCGGACTCCTCCGGAAGAACGGTACAAGGCGCTGGCCTCGGGACATCCCAACCGCCCCTTGAAGCGCATAGTGGGCATGGTTTCACCTGACGGGATCCACTGGGAACCTATCCGCGAGAAGCCGATCCTCACACAGCCTCCCACCGACTGGGGAGGGGATGAGATCTTCTGGGACGCGTTCCGGAACCGGTACGCCGCCTATCTCCGCGTCTGGTTTCCGCCCCGGCACGAAAGTGCCGGAGAACGCCGGCTGCCCACGATCCGGGCCATCGGCCTGGCGACTTCTTCCGACTTCCTGAACTGGAGCGAACTGGAGGATGTCGACCTGGGAAAGGGTCCCCGAGATCACTTCTACACCAACGGAATCACCCCCTATTTCAGAGCTCCTCAAATTTTTCTGGGCTTCCCCAAGCGATTCGTCCCCTGGCGGACCCGGTTGGCCGGCTCGCCCGCAAATGGAGTTTCCGACACCGTGTTCATGACCAGCCGGGACGGTCTGAACTGGGACCGAAGGTTCCCCCAGGCCTTTATTCGGCCCGGGCGCGAGAAGAGGAACTGGGGCAACCGCAACAACATGACAGCCACGGGAGTCGTCTCCACCGGGGAGGATGAGATCTCACTGTACGTGCTCCGCCACTACATGTTTCCCAGCATTCACATGGAGCGCATGGTCCTGCGCGCCGACGGGTTCGTCTCACTGAACGCTGGGTACCGCGGAGGCGAGGTCGTGACGAAGCCTATGACGTTCAAGGGGAGCAACCTGGTGCTCAACTTCGCCACGTCGGCAGCGGGAAGCATTCAAATAGAGATCCAGGACGAAGACGGACGAGCGCTTCCCGGCTTTGCCCTGGAGGAATCGCCGATCCTCTGGGGAGACGAAATCGAACACACCGTTCGCTGGGAGCGCTCCCACTCCTACGCCACGTCGGATGAACCCTTGAAACGAATCTCGGGCCAACCGGTGCGTCTGCGCCTGGTGATGAAAGGCGCCGATCTCTTCTCGCTGCGTTTTCGGTGAGTTCGAAGCAACGCCCGCGTTGTTCTCCCAATCACGGTGCCCCCCATTTGGGTGGAAACCCCGGAGCGAACATGGCATAAGATTGCAAACTGCATCATCCGACATGGACTCGCTAAAGCAGGAGAAAACCGTAATGAAGACGATCCGATTGGCGGCTGGTTTATATTTGGGGATTATATACGAAAGTGCCGAAACCTGAGCATTAACGCCGGTTCCGTGGCCGGTCTATCCATCTGATATTCATGGGCTGGACCAATGCACGGGCCAACTCCTCGAAGTCTGCTTCCACGCGCGTATCCTGTTCCAGTTCGGCCTTGGTCGGTTGGTAGGAATCCTTGACCAGTTCGATGGTGGGATGTTGGGGATTGTGTCTGGGTTTCTTCATGCGGCCCTCGGCCTCCTATGTTGTTTCCCCTCAGAGTAGTCTTCCGGCGTGTAGATTTGAATCTTGGCCAGGTCCATGAAGCGTCCGGCGTTGACGGCGGCATTTCTCATGCCGTTGGTCACTCTGTCTCGAAAGCAGGTGAAGATGCCGAGATCAGTTCCGGCCTGTTGGCGTGTGCCGTTGAAGGCTTGGACGTGTCCGGGATTGGTAGAGGCGCCTTTGACCTGAGAAACGATGTCAATGAACCGGCCCTTGCGGACCGGGAGCCGTCCCACGCCGTCAATTCCGCCATCCCGTCTCTGGATTCGGTTCGGCTCCATACCCTCCACCAGAGTAGCAGCCCACCTCTCAAACCGGAATTTATCGATGCTGGCAAGCTCCTGAGCGTGTGTGATGGTATGGGGAAGGCCAATGTCTTGGGTGTGTTCCCAACGGATTCATCCGGGGCATCCTCCCGCATGACTTCAAGGTTGTCTCCAAAGCTCAGTCGATTTTCGTTCAACCCACCAAATCCTTGTAACGCAGCCGCTTTCCCACCATCCGGTCAGCGACCCGGGCCATTTGATCCAACGTGTCCATGCGCCTTAGGTTGTGACGTGCGGCAAACTCTCCAACGTATCGGTCGGTGTGCTGTTCCGAGAAGTGGTGAAAGGTTCCGTGGTAACTCCGCTTCAACATCGACCAGAACGATTCGGCTCCGTTGGTGTGGCAGTTGCCTTTGACGTACTCCTGAAGAGAATGCTTGACCGTCTCGTGATTGACAAGCCGACCGTAAGAGGTTGAATCGTCCGTGTAGATCTTGGCATCTTCTCCCACCTGCTCCAAGACGAAACGGGAGAGGGTTTCAGACTTGGTGTCAGGGACGACTCGGGCCGACACTTGGTTGGAGGGGCGATCTTTGACAGCAGCCACGGCCGTCTTTCCAACGGCTCCACGTCCCTCCAGTTTGGCGCGTTTGACCTTCGGCATATTCTTCCGCTTTCCGCCGAGATACGCCTCGTCAGCCTCGACCGGGCCGGAGAACAGGGCCATTCCAGTCAGGTTCAGACCTTTTCGTATCCGGTGAGCAAGGTGCCAAGCCGTCTTCTGGGTTACGTCCAGGTCACGATGCAGCTTCATGGAGGAAACGCTCTTGAGGCTGGTAGTCAGGAGGTAGGTCGCAAGCAACCAAGTCTGATAGCCGAGTTTGGAGGACTGCATAACCGTCCCGACCCGGACGCTGAACCGCTTGCCGCAATCGCGGCAACGATACGGCATGGAAGGATGCTTGGCTCCGGTCTGGACATTGGTGGAGCCGCAATGGACGCAACAGACTTCCTCCGGCCACCGCTGCTTTATGAACCATTCCTCAGCGGCTTTATCGTCGGGAAATCTCTTGAAGAATCCGCGCAGTGAAAGTCCCTCTCGAAACGCCTTTCCGGGTGCCTTGTTCCGTGTCTCGTAACTCATTGCATCCTCCTAACTTACAAGACACATTATATAGGAAAGTACCGGGATTGTCAACCCATACGGGCAACCTTTTCGGAACTTTCGTATATAATCCCCTTATATTTCGTGCTGGGGCTGGCCGGTGTTTTTCCCGGTGCTCACCTCATCTTCGCGCAGTCGGACGACTTCTGTTCAAGGCCGGAAGGACTTCCGGCCCCGCCCGCGGATTTGGTAACTGCTGCTCAGGTGGAGAATGGCGACAGTACCCTGGCAGCGTTCCTGGAGGGATATCGACAATATAGTGCGACTATCCTGAGAATGAATGGCTCGGGATATCTCGGATGTCTTACGATGCAAGAGGGGCCATTCAATTATGGGTCCACCTACATTGTGACCCTGACTCCCAACGGCAGGGTAGCGGTGCACGGGAAGAACGTGTTTTTGTCAGGCGGGCTACTCGACTCCGCGATTTTCGCGCAGATCCTCCAAGCGGCCAGATCGTCGGACGTTGGCGGCCCGTTCATGGCGGAGGCGGCAAACGTCGACGGCTATGCCAGGGGTTCATTTGGCTTTGACGGTCTCCCAACCATCCTTGTCGCCGGCTTCGATCTTCAGGAATCCCACTTGGTGCCGGAAGACGTCGACCCCGGCGATGGCCCTGCAGTTACGGCCCATGACGTGGTGGAACGCGAAACTCTGAAGGCCTTTGTGATCGGGACGCTGAGATACATCGGCCAACTCTACAGGGAGGAAGGCCGAGACGCGTTTGTCAAACTCAAGAGAATTCTCCGGACTCCGAACGGACCCTGGAGAGCGGGTCCTGTTTACCTGTTCATCATGGATGAAAACGGGTTCACTCTCTTTCACGGGGCGTTTCCGGAGAGATTCGAGCTTCGAGCTCCCACCGATGTACTCAGAGACGCCGTCACCGGAGAACTCATTCTGCCCCAGATTATCGAGGCGGCGACCCAAAGCGAGAGGGGCGGCTACGTCGAGTACCATTTCGACGATCCCAATGACGACACCGACAGCGCCGAAATACCAAAGGTGACCTACGCCCGTAGGCTTACGTTTCCAGTCAACATTCCTGGATCCGAGCCAAGAGAGCAGTCACTTATCGTTGGCTCCGGATTCTACAAGGACGGGCAGATGGCCCTGGATTTCGCCCATTTCGGCAACGGGGACTCGTTCAGCTCCGATGTGGTGTTGGTGAACCTGGCCGCCACGCCGATTCAACCCCTCGTCTTTTTCTATGACAGGTCGGGCGAACTCATCGACCCGGGATCCTTGGTGGACGACATGGATAGTCTGCAAGCCACGGTCTTCGGCGGTCTGACCCTCATGTCCGAATTGCCGTCCCTGGGAGAGGTCACCATTTCGACCAACGGTATGGGAGACCTCGTGACCGGTTCGGTGAAAGTCGTCACCGAAGGGCTTGACAGCCCCATTGGAGGCGTCCTGCGCTTTGATTTTCCGGGTGTCGGAGTGGCCGGGGTGGGAGCCAGCCAGCCGCTCCGAGACGCCATCATCCCCGTACGCCGGCAAGCCGGCGGCATCAACACGGGAATGGCGCTCCGAAACCTGAGTGAGTCCGAACTGGAGTTGAACTGCCGATTGATGATGGGTGGCGAGATGATCGAAATGCAGCCTGTGACTCTGCCGGCCAATGGTCAGGGCGCCATGTTCATCGACGAGCTATTCGACCACGACACGTCGGACTTCACGGGTTCGGTCCGCTGTACGGCGCCGGCAGGACAGGCGGATTTCACCGGCGCGGGCGTGGAGATGGACGTCATGAACGGCATCTTCACCACGCTGCCGGTGGTGCCGGTGGATAGATAGACTCACTGTCCGTTTTCGGCCACCGGGCACAAGGAGGCCCTGGATGACGAGATCGAGTCTGCTCGCGGCTCTGCTGCTCTCAATCCAGGCGTTGAACGCCGGCAGCCACCACGAGACCCAACCACTGGACATGGGCAACCGGTTGGAGCTCATGGTGGACGACTACCTGATCGACTCCATGACCGGAGACGTCCGCCTGGAACTCCAGACCCCCACCTCCGGCGGCCGGGTGCTTCACTTTGACAAACCCTGGGAGGGCACGACCTGCTTTTACGTCTCGGTGGTTCATGGCGACGGTCTGTACCGCATGTACTACCGGGGTCACAGCCTCCCTTCCTCCGCTGCCCCGTCCCTGCTGGAATCGGGCGAGACCATGGTCCCTGAACATCCCGAAGTGACCTGCTACGCCGAGAGCCGGGACGGCCGGACCTGGACCAAGCCCGCGCTGGGGCTGGTGGAGTTTCAGGGATCGAAACGGAACAACATCATCTGGGACCGCTTCGGCAACCACAACTTCATGGTCTTCCTGGACACCAATCCCAAGACTCCTCCCGAGGAACGCTACAAGGCATTGGCCTCGGGACAACCCAACCGCCCATTGAAGCGGATGGTGGGGATGGTTTCGCCTGACGGGATCCACTGGAAGCCCGTCCGTGAAGAAGCCATTCTCACCCAGCCTCCCACCGACTGGGGAGGCGACGGGATCTTCTGGGATGGGTTTCGGAATGAGTATGTCGCCTATCTGCGCGTCTGGTTTCCACCCCGTCACGATGGTGCCGAAAAGCGCCGGATGCCCACGGTCCGGGCCATCGCCCGGGCCACTTCCCCCGATTTCCTGGATTGGAGCAAGCTGGAGGATATCGAGTTGGGAGAGGGTCCCCGGGACCACTTCTACACCAACGGAATCACGCCGTACTACCGGGCGCCCCACATCTTCCTGGGCTTCCCCAAGCGCTTCGTTTCCTGGCGGACCCGGATTGCCGACGCGTCCGAGAACGGGGTCTCCGACACAGTGTTCATGACCAGCCGCGACGGCCTGAACTGGAACCGGAGATTCCCCCAATCGTTCATTCGTCCCGGCCGCGAGAAGAGGAACTGGTACAACCGCACCAACATGACGGCCACGGGAGTCGTCTCCACCGGTGACGACGAGATCTCCCTCTACGTGCTCCGCCACTACAAGTTCCCCAGCATTCACATGGAGCGCATGGTCCTGCGCACCGACGGGTTCGTCTCTCTGAACGCCGGTTACCGCGGCGGCGAAGTGGTGACCAAACCCCTGACCTTCAAAGGGAGCAACCTGGTGCTCAACGTCGCCACGGCGGCGGCGGGGAGCCTTCACATCGAGATCCAGGACGAAGCCGGCCGGCCGCTTCCCGGATTCGCCCTGGAGGAATCGCCGCTGGTCTGGGGAGACGACATCGAGCACACCGTCCGCTGGGAGCGTTCCCACTCCGGGGCCAGGACGGACGAGCCCCTGAAGCGCATCGCAGGCAAACGGGTGCGGCTGCGGCTGGTGATGAAGGACGCCGATCTGTTTTCGCTACGGTTTCAGTGACTCGGGCTGGCTTCTTCTCCACCGATCCATCGGCGTACATCGAGATGAAGCCCAAGGGGATCCTGTCCGAATAGACTTGCCGTCCGTTTCTCTTCCTTTATGCACTCGCGTTCACACGGCGAAGGTTGCCACTCCAATTCAGGATGCGCTCGTCGGCCGTGAGCAGACTGTGCCCCCCAGCGCAATAGCGACGATGATACGGTCGGCTGGGTCCGCGTGGAAGTCCTCCAGGCTGTTGGCGCGGATGGCAATGTCGCCGTCTACCGGAATCTCGGCGAGACCATCCTGGAGAAGCCGGGTTCGCCAGGTTCTGACGTCCTCCAGCAGGCGGATGCGCCCCTTCTCGTGCAACAGAGCGACCTCCCAGAACGAAAACGCCGACGCCGACAGTGTGGCTTCCCGGAGTCCCCGTTCCATCAGTCCTCTGGAAACGGGCCCGATTTGCGGCCGGAAACGGGCCCAGAAAAAGGGGGCCCAGAAAAAGGGACAGTCTCTTTCTCACGCGGAGAACAGAATTGTCCCTTTTTCAGCAGGACGCGGTGAAGGCGACCTACGGGGAACAACCGGTAAAGTTGCTGACGGACTCGGACTACGGCAACGAGAGGGATTCGGCCGAACTGGAGCGCGGGGCATTGACGGCTACGTGGCGCTGGGCCGGTAGGGACAGGAGCCGCCCAAGAGGTTCTCTAAGGCACGGTTGGTCGAAGCCAGGATGAACGACCGGGCTCATCCCCAAAATCGTCCAGGACGCAGGCAGCCAGCCTGGACTCATTGGGGCGGGGGGACGCCATCCAGGAGACCCGGACTCCGGTCAATCACAGGTGACGCGGGTAGAACCTGAATTGCGTCCCATATTCAGAAGCCTACCAGCGGCCTCGACCGCCTTTCCCGTAGCCGCCGCCGGACCGGTTCTCACGCGGACGGGCTTCGTTCACGGTCAGGGTCCTGCCGTCCAACTGAGTCCCGTTCAAGGCACTGATGGCCTTCTGGCCGTCCTCCTCGCCCATCTCGACGAAACCGAAGCCGCGCGACTGGCCGGTCATTCGATCCGTGATCACTCGAGCCGATTCCACAGGACCGTACTCGGAGAAGGTCTCCTCCAACCGGTCATCCGTGATTGCGTAGGGCAGGCCCCCTACATAGATGTTCTTTTTCATTTTCGCCTCCCAATGTTGTAAGAAATGGATTTATCCACCCTGAGATACCAACTGCAAACGGAGCAGGGCCCGATCCTGTGTAGTTGTACGATTTGATCGGGGATTCGTTAGAAAGTCTTTCGCAGGGAAGAAACTAGCTTGGGCTCTCAACACCTATTGTAGGTGCTGCCTGTCGAACCGTCTGCTGAAAAAATCGCCATGAGCATAGCCCTTCTCACCATCGTTGTCAAAAGAACGTTGTCGTAAGGGTGCACGACACGAAAGTGATGTGGGTGGTGTAGTCGAGAGAACGTCAGGGATAGAGGGTAGTTGTACTGACAGTTACTATTGCTGTCAGTACAGACAAGGAGACTCCCCATGTCCTCAGCACCTTCCCCTCAACGTCGACTCGAACATCGCCGCCAACAACTCATCCAGGCTTTTCTGGATCTCGGTGATCTCCGGCCCGGTTCCCTGGTGGCCCGCTATCGACGTTGCGGCAAGGACTACTGTCACTGCGCCCAACCCGGCGACCGCGGCCACGGGCCCAGTTTCTCTTTGACCCGGAGCGTCCGTGGAAAAACCGTGACCAAGATCATTCCGCCGGGGCCGGCGGTCCAACGCACCCGGGAGCAGATCGCCGAGTATCGCCGCTTGCGGAGCTTGGTGAAGGAATTGGTGGAGGTGAGCGAGCAGATCTGTCAGGCGAAGCTGGACGCCTCTCGGGCCCGCACGGGCCAAAAAAAGGGCTCCAAAAAGCGCTGGCACAAGAAGTCCAGCGGGAAGTCCGGACCCTGATCGGACCCTCGGCGGCCGAAGCCCTGGACTTGGAAGCCATGGAGACGGCCCTCCGGCGCCAAGTCATGGAACTGGCACCCGAACCGAGAGAAGACAACTGTCCCCTTCTCTTTCCTGCTCTTTCCGCCATTTCGTCCATCAGCCCGAGGAAAACGTAACTGTCCCTTTCTTCCCGTCCCTTTCTTCCCGGGAAAACGTAACTGTCCCTTTCTCTTTCCTCGCACGGGCCAAAAAAAGGGCTCCAAAAAGCGCTGGCACAAGAAGTCCAGCGGGAAGTCCGGACCCTGATCGGACCCTCGGCGGCCGAAGCCCTGGACTTGGAAGCCATGGAGACGGCCCTCCGGCGCCAAGTCATGGAACTGGCACCCGAACCGAGAGAAGACAACTGTCCCCTTCTCTTTCCTGCTAGGAAAACGTAACTGTCCCCTTCTCTTTCCTGAAACAGTTGGAGTTGTGCTTGAGTATTTGAATCGCCAGCCTGGAGACGCAGATCAGAGATCTACAGGATTGCGTTGCCCGGATTGCGGATCGTACCCGGCGAAGGGAGATTCACCGGATTGGCATTGGAGACGGGCCCTGGTCACCGCATCTTCACGAAGGTCCGCGCCGTCGGAACCGAATGGAACCAAGAGAAGGAACACTCGGAGGAATTCAAGACCATGATCGGACAATTTCTGGTACGGCTGACAGTCTTAATGGTCTGCGTTTCTATTCTCATAGGCCGCTCGGACCAGGTGTACCGTGCCGAGAATAACGTCACCTACGTGACGCGGGTTGAGGATGGCGTGCTGAGGTGCGGACATGCCACGCCGGCCAATATGGATCTAATGGAGAAAATACAAGCCCGAGTCTCCCGAGCGAGGCCTGTTCCGGTCCAGACGAACCTGGCCCAACCTGCTGCGGAATTCATTGTCACCTTCACCGGGTTCACGCCTGCAGCCCAAGCCGCTTTCCAGCGGGCGGTCGACATCTGGGCGTCTACACTGATCACGACGGTGCCTGTTGAAATCGACGCCGATTTCGTCTCGGCTGACGATCTGGAGGATCCGGAAGAATACGAAACGACGCTGGCGTTGGTCCGACCCTCCCAAAGTTGGGCGATCGCTCGGATAAGTGATCAGCAGATCGCTGTTCCGATCGCTCTTGCCAATCAACGTTCGGACCGCGACCGAGATCCCGGTGAGCCAGACTTTGCAATGACGGTCATCAACCGCAGCGACTGGTACCTGGGGCTGGACGGACGCCCCGAGACCGATCAGTTCGATTTGGTTTCCGTCGTCCTGCACGAGATGTCACACGGACTGGGGATCGTCGACAGTTTCGACCTGGACGACGATGGAAACGGCCGGTATGGGCTGATTTTCCGCAACAGAGAGGAGCGGATTCCAACCTTGTTCGATTATTTCATCCGCCTGCGGAACGGGGACCAGTTGGTTGCAGACCTGTCCAGTCCCTCCGCCGAATTGGCTGCCGCGATCACCGGCATCAAACTCTTCTGGGCGGGAGCACAAACACGGAGAGCCAACGGGGGTCGAACTCACGCCCTGCTTTGGGCCCCGAGCGAGTACGAAGTCGCCAGCAGCATCGCCCATTTGGACGAAGATGCGTATCCTTCCGGGACTTCCAACAGCCTGATGACCCCACAGATCGCCAGAGGCGAGGTGTCGCAGAGTCCGGGTCCCCTGCTGAGGGCCATGCTCAAGGACATGGATTACGCGGTTCGTGGCGAGGATTTGCAGATTCCGCATTTTGGGGTCGGCGACGGCCTGAATGCGGATATCGTCGTCACCAATCGTTCTTCGTCCGAGACGGCTGCCGTGTCGGTCAATGCCTGGGACCCGCAGGGCAACGAGTTGGACGGGGATACCCTGTTGGGAACGCCGGGCGCCGATCGATTCGATCTCCCCCCCTTGGGAAGCCGGACTCTGACTCTGTCGGCAGGCGGCGAAGGCTTGCTGACCGGATCGATCACGGTCTCAACGGACGACATCCCGGTTTCGGCGGTGGTGCGTTTCGACCTCGTGGGGACAGGAATCGCCGGAGTTGGCGCTGGCCCCAGACTTCGGACAGCCGTGGCGCCGGCGCGGCGGAGTGGGGGACTGAGTACCGGAATCGCGGTTCGGAACGCCGAACTGGTGAAGCAGAGGGTGGACCTGACGCTCAAAGATGAAAGCGGGGAGGAAGTCGCCGGCGGAACCTCCAGCAGAACAATTCAGGCCGGAGGCCAATTCGCTGCGTTCATTCAGGAGTTATTCCCCCATGCCGTGACCACTGATTTCAAAGGGGAGATCTGCATTCGCGCACAAGCCGGCCTCGTCTCCGTCGTCGCCCTGGAACTGGAACCCGGCAGGGCGTTCACGACGCTTCCGGTGAGTCCGATTGCGGATTGATCTTGGTCTGACAGGAGTCTCGCGACCTCCCCTGCAAAGCGGCGAATTCCAGGGAGCGCATCGAGGCGGGTGAGTGGCTGCAAGTCCGGGACCGGCCAACGCCTTGAAGACGGACCGACCGTGGTCGCCGCCTCAAGAATGGGGTCGGGACCGCCCGAAAACTTGCTCTTCCCTCATTCCGATACTGGGTGGAGAAACGGGCGCGGCCATGGCACCTGGGCGCTATTTGGACACGGGGTGTTGGACGCCCTCCTCTGACACGGTACCATCGAGCGGCAGGTCAATGCGGAACTCGTCACGGAAATACGACGCCTGCCAAAGTACAGGAGATCGTGGGCGCTCGGCGCCGCTGACGAGTCCCGGGCAGGAGTCCCCGTGGCAAACGGAAGACCGCATTCCGCCAGTCAAGAAAGGCTTTCGACCTTGAGCGACCCGGGAGCTCTCGAGCGTAACCCGGTGTCCATCGTCGTGCCGACGTTTCGGGAGGCCGCGAATATCCCGACCCTGGTCCGCCGCGTATCCGCCGCCGTTTCCAACTGGCCCGCCGACTGGGAATTGATCCTGGTCGACGACGACTCGAACGACGGCAGCGAAGCCATCGCCGCCGAGTGGGGACGCCGCTTTCCGGTTCGCATGGTGACCCGCCGCGGCACGACGCGGGACTTGTCCCTCTCGGTTCTCCATGGCATGCGGCTCGCCCGCTTCGACCGGCTGGTGGTCATGGACGCCGACCTCTCCCATCCGCCGGAGCAGATCATCGACCTGCTGGCCGCCCTCGATGCCGATTGCGACATGGTCGTCGGCAGCCGCTACGTGTCCGAAGCGCAGGTGGATCCGGCCTGGAGCCGCGCCCGCGCGCTCCTTTCCCGGGCAGGGACTCTGATGGCGTGTCCGCTCGCCGAATGCCGCGACCCCATGTCCGGCTTCTTTGCCACCGATCGCCGGGTCCTGCCCGATCTGGATGAGCTCCATCCCCTCGGCTATAAGATTGCCCTTGAGCTGATGGCTCGGGGGCGGCTTCGAGTCCGGGAAGTCCCGATCCGATTCGGCGACCGCAGCCGCGGAAAGAGCAAGTTGAACTGGCGGACCTCCTTGAACTTTCTGCGCCACCTGTGCCGGCTCTACGTCTACCGCATCGGGGAGACGGCATGGAGGACACGCTTTGAGAAAAAGTCCCCCGCGCCCCGTGGTGGGCGTTGCGGCGACGATTGCCGGTAGCCGCCGACCGGCCGTTCCAGGTCATTGCCGGTAACAGCAATATGCCCGAGACAAAGCGACTGGCACTCCGCGCTGATGGTGGCCGGTTTGCCGGCTGGTTGAGCGTCCGTGCCCTGATGCTCGGCCTCCTGGTCGTCGCCAGCTATCTGCCGGCGCTTGAGGCCGGATTTGTCTGGGACGACGTGATCTTTGTCAATGAACCCGTGGTCCACGACTGGTCCGGATTGTGGAACATCTGGTTTTCGCCGGCCGACATCAAGAAGGAAGGTCACTACTGGCCCGTCGTCTACACCAGTTTTTGGCTGGAGCACAAGCTGTGGGGGCTGGCCCCGCTGGGCTATCACGCCGTCAACCTGCTGCTGCACATCGCCAACGCCCTGCTGATTTGGCGGCTCCTCCGGCGCTTGGCCGTGCCCGGCGCCTGGGTCATCGCCGCAGTGTTCGCCGTCCACCCCCTGCATGTCGAGTCGGTCGCCTGGGTCATCGAGCGCAAGGACCTGCTCTCCGCGTTGTTCTACCTGACCGCGGTGTTGACCTGGATCCGGTACGTGGAGGCGCCCAAGCGGGCCCGCTACCTGCTGGTGCTCGGCCTGTTCACGGCCGGCATGTTGTCCAAGTCCATCGTGGTCACAATGCCCGTGGCGCTCTTGATCTGGCACTGGTGGCAATCAGGCCGGGTGACGCGAAACGACCTGCTCCGTCTGGCGCCGCTCTTCGCGCTGGCTCTGGCCATAGCCGCCCTGGACCTGTCGTTTTACGCCTCGCGCGAGCCCCTCTCACTGGGCTACTCGTTCGTCGAGCGGATCCTGATTGCGGCGCGGGTGCTGTGGTTCTACCTGGGCAAGCTGCTGTGGCCGACCGGTCTGGCCGTCATCTATCCGCTCTGGGAGATACGTCCCGATGACCCGGTATCCTGGGTCTACGTCCTGGCTGCGGCCGTCCTCCCGGCATTGCTCTGGTTCGGCCGGGATCGACTGGGACGGGGACCGCTGGCGGGAGCCCTCTTCTATGGCGTGACGCTTTCACCCGTGCTTGGTTTCGTCGACTACGGCTACATGCAGTTTTCTCTGGTCGCAGACCGGTTCCAGTATCTGGCCGGCCTCGCCGTGCTGGCGGTGCTCCTTGGCGCCGCCACAAACGCAGCCAGCCGACTACCGTCAGCGTTGAGAACCGGCGCTGCCGGCGTGTTCGTCGTCATGCTCGCGGTGCTGGGCACCCTCACGTGGCGCCAAACGGGCATCTACCGGAACGAGATCACCTTTTTCAGCCACATCGTCACAGTCAATCCCGAGGCACGGGACGCCCACCTCAACCTTATGGGTCCCCTTGCGGACGCCGGCCGCCCCGAGGAGGCGCTCGCCGCGGGCCGTATCGGCGTGGCTCAGCGCCCCGGCGATGCGAACATCCATTCCAATCTTGGCCGGGTGCTGATCCGCCTGGATCGCCTGGACGAGGCCGAAACGGCACTTCGCGCGGCCCTGGAGATCGCCCCCCGGCATCTCAACGCGAACCAGAACCTTGGGGAAGTCCTGCGGAGGCAGGGCCGGTACGCCGAGGCCATCGAGGCCTACCGACGGGTACTCGAAATCGACGACAGCCATGTCAAGGGGAACGGTGCACTCGGCATTGCTCTGTTCCATTCCGGACGTTACGCGGACGCGATTGCGCCACTCGAGAAAGCGATTGAATTGGAGCCCGACGTTTATTCCACGAGCGAACTCGGCTTGTACGCGGGGCGTGCAGCGCTCCGGTTGGACCGGCTCGATGAAGCCTTGGATCATCTGCGCCGTGCGCGGGAGTTGCGGCCGGGCGACCCCATGACGCTCGTCAGTTTGGGCGAAGCGCTCATTAAGGCGGAACGGAATCCGGAGGCGATGGCGTTGTACCGCGAAACACTGCGGATCGATCCGGATTTCGCGCCCGCCCAGGCCGGCCTGGGTGCGGCGCTGTTCAATCTGGAACGCTACGACGAAGCATTGGAATCGCTGACACGCGCCATGCGGCATGATACGGATCCGGGAACGGCGGTGGCGGCACACTACCTGGCCGCCCGGACGCTGCTGGAACTGGACCGGGAGGACGAGGCGGCGGCGCAGTTCGAACGGTCTCTGGAGCGCGATCCGAACCACGCGGAAGCGCTGGGCTATCTGGCCCATTTACGATTCGGACAGAAGAAGTACGAGGACGCGCTCGGCTGGTATCGAGCCCAGGCGAATCTGAAACCCGGCAGCGTCACCGTCCATGCCAACATCGGAGTGACGCTCTACTTCCTGGGACGCAACACCGAAGCGCTGGAAAGCATGGAACGCGTGCTCCGGCTTGATCCGGACCACCAGATGGCCCGCAAAATGGTCACTCAACTCCGCCAGGGGAACCAGTGAGCGGTCCGGCCGATCCTTGCCACCGGTTTCAGTCTGTCGTGACTGCGGCCGGTGGGACCTGTCTTCGACCCGGGATGATCGGCAGGGTGACATGCGAGGGAAATCGGCTGTCGTGAAAGATCCTCTGCCGGGCCACTTCCGAACGGGTCTCCAGACCGATGTTGTCGGCTCCCGTATTCAGATTCCTGAGATAGTAGGGGAAGTAACTGCTGGAGATCTCGACTCGGATGCGGTGCCCTTTCTTGAACACGTTCCCGGTCGACCTCCAGAATTCGATCGTATACTCGTAGACTTTTCCGGACTCGATCTTGGTCAGCCGTTCCGGATTGAACGCCCCTTCCCGTTGCGGGTCTCGATGCCGCGCCCGGAGCACCCCGTCACACAGGAAGGCGGCATAACCATCGGGATGGACGTCGATCAGGCGCACCATCCAATCGGTGTCTTGAGCCGACGTCGCCGCATAGAGCTTCGCCTCGACCGGCCCCGTCACTTCCAGGTCTTCGGCCAGCGGCGCCGTCGTATAGACGAGCACGTCATCCCGGATCGACGGAATTCGAGCATCCACCGCTCCATCGATGTGGCCATTCGTAAAGGGGGCACTGGGTGTGGGATCGGCCGGGTCGTAGACATAAGTGTCCCATGCTTCCTCACCCGGCGGTGTCGTGTTCAGCACCCCGTCTCCCTTCAGCGAATTGGCTTGACCTCCACTGTGCAGGTAGTACTTCGTCCATTTCGTCTGAGGCAGCGGCCAGTCCTGCTCCGCGTACCAGCGGTTGGGGCCCATGACGAAGACATGAACGGGCGGCTCATCGGTCACGCCGTTGTCGATCCCCTTCAAGAAATGGTCGAACCACCGGCAGATCACTCCGTTCAGATCGATTTCGGCGTCGGGACCGTAGTCGAATCCCGCGACCACCCGTTGATTGATGGAGTGTTGCCAGGGTCCGATGACGAGGGAGGGACGGCGGGATTCCGGGGTCGCTCCGTACTGCTGCATCCCCCGGTAGTTCATGGGTGAGCCGGGATAATTCGCATCGAACCACCCCGTGATGTTCAAGGCCGGCACCGTCATCTTCGAATAGTTGTCTCTGCCCTGGTAGGAAATCCTCCTCCAGTATTCCCCCGTCGAGAGGTTCTGCCGGATCCAGGTCTCGAACCACGGCGCGTCCAGCGCTCCCTTCACTTTCGGCATGTCGATATAGGGCAGATGCATATATTCTTCGTGCCGATTATTGGCGAAACCTCCGTAAGGCCCCTCGGCTCTGACCTGGATGGTGCGGCCGGCCATCATTCCCGCTCCCCAATCCATGGCCCAGCTCACCAGGATGCCGTTCTGGTACGGAGCGTTGAAGAACTGATCCGGGGGAGCCACCTCCGGGGCGATCGCTTTCAAGGAAGGGGGCGCCTGGCTGGCAGTCCACCACTGGGTCCAACCCAGGTAGGAGCCTCCCGTCATGCCAACATTGCCGTTGGACCAGGGCTGCCGCGCCAGCCACTCGACGAGGTCGTAGCCGTCCGTCTTGTGTTTCGGGTCGAAGATGTCCGTTGCCCCTTCCGAATCGTATCGGCCGCGCAAATCGGAAACGGCGTAGGCATAACCGCGCCGCGCGAACCACCTGGCCCGATCCGTGCCGAACCCGGGTGTTCCACCCAGATTGCTGTAACCGGTGTGAGTCAGTATCACGGGGAACTCTCCGGGAGCGTTGGGCCGGTAGAGGTCCACGGAAAGTTTCACCCCGTCTCGCATGGGCACCATGTTCCCCAGCACGACCTTCGTTTCGTACTCGGACTCGGAATAGTTCCCCGAATCCGGTTTCTGAGCCCCTGCCAACCCCGGAAGACCAAGGCCCACCAGGGACAGGGTCGATACAATCCGCTGCCCGCGTCCCATCGCTACTCCTCTTTGCGCCTTCTCCCCAAAAACACGTGGGGGCTGGGAGAGAGGACATCCTTGTCCCCCTCGGGCCAAAGAATCGGCGGTTGGAAACCGCCGCTCCAATTCGGGGATTGCGGATACCCGCTCCCACGCTCCCCCTTATTCTGACAGTTGGTGTTGTGATCGCTGCTATCGTCTGGGGATGAGTGGCCGCATCTGAATTGACCGGACTCAGCCCAGGGACCGAATCTCCTCGATGAGGGGCCAGAAATTCAACTGGTCCACCGCGTGCCCGCGGTACATCCCCACCGACTCCGCCCCGTTGGCCAGGGCGGTCCGGGCGGCTTCCAGCATCAACTTGGGGTCCTGGAAGCTCCCGACGTGGTAGCAGGACAGCTCCACGATCAGAGAACACCGTCCCTGGATCAGCTCCGCAAGCTGGCTCGTGTAGCGTTCCACCCGCCTGACGTCCGAAGTGGTGCGGAACCAGAGATAGAGTTCGTCCATCAGCGACTCGTCGAGCCAGGTCCGGAGATCCTGAAAAGCGCCCAGGTAACGGTCCCCGTGGGGTCCCGCCAGATCCTGGGCGATGACGGCGATGGTAAGGGGAGCTTCCGGGTGCCGGTCCTTCAGCCGGCGGCGCAGTTCCCGGAGAGTCTCGGTGACGAAACCCGCGCGGAAGCGGAGCCATTCCGGGTCATGGTTCGGGAGCGCTGATGGACTCTTTCCAAAGCGCTTCCGGTACGCCTCCACCATGGGAGCTTCGTAGCCGTGGATGGCCGCCCCGCGGGCGTCCCGGAGCTCGCTCACGAACTCCACCTGGACGCCGTGTCCACCCGATTCCTCCACGATCTGCAAATACCGGTCGACCATGTAGGTGCGAACGTCGGGTACGGCCAAACTCATGGAGAGCCGGCTCCCCAGCTTGAGCTCCCGGTCGCCCTCCCGGTTCAGCGCCCACCAATCGGGATGCTCCTTGGCGAACGCGCCGGTGCTCAGGGCGGCGCGGGGACTGTTCCAGATGGGGCGGTGCCGATCCAGCTTTTCCTTGAGCCGGGCGGAGCCGTAGGGAAGGCCGATGTAGTTGAGTGACCAGTTGGCCCGCATCCGTCTGGCGCCATGGCTGTTGAACGCCATGTAGGGATGCATCACGATTCCCTTCTCACCGGCCGCCTGAGCCAGGATCCGGGATCCGCGGGTCGGAACCAGATGGGTCACGCCATGGCGGGCGCATTGCTCGACGAACTCGATAACGGCCGCCTCATCGGAAGGCTGGGTCGGACTGATCAGCCCGCCCGGAGCACACCATAAAGAAAACCTGGAATCTTCCGAGCGTTTCGCCGCCGAAGCGGCAGCCACCTTCGCGGTCGCGGTTGGAGCCGCGGCGACGGCTCCGTAGGCCAGGCTTCTCTCCAGGAAACGGCGGCGGCTGAGATTGGAGGACGACTCGGACATGGCCTACTTCAAGAGGCCAACGATCTCTTCCTTGTTCCCCTCCTGGGCCAGGGTCCGGGCGGTCTTGCCGTCCTCGTTTTTGGCCTTGGCGTCGGCTCCAGCCTCCAACAGGACCTTGAGCGCTTCGGCATGGCCGTTGACCGCCGCATACATGAGTCCGGTCCAACCCTGCTTGTCCTGCACGTTGACGTCGGCTCCCGCCTCGACCAGGGCCGTCACGGTTTCCGTGTGCCCGCCCTCGGCAGCCCAGACCACGGAGGTCTTTCCGTCCGGGTCCGTTCCCTCCGCGTCGACACCCTCGCCCAGCAGGGCGTTGACGCTCTCCGTGTCGCCCAGTTTGGCCGCCAGCAAAACGGACGGAGATCCGTCGCTGGTCATGGAATAGGCGTCGGCTCCGTGGCTCAGGAGGGCCTGCGCCGTATCCCCGTGTCCGGCCCCGAGAGCCATGATCAGCGCGGTTCCGCCGCTCTGATCCGCCACGTCCAGGTTGGCTCCCCTCTCCGCCAGTGCGCCGATGACCTCACCGTGGCCCCGTGCCGCGGCCCAGAGCACGGCCGTCCGTTTCCGGTTGTCCTGTGCCTCCACATCGGCGCCGGCCTCCAGCAGAACTCGGACCGACCCGGCTTGACCACTCGCCGCAGCCGCCATGAGAGGTGTCCGCTGTTCGGAATCCCGGATCTCGATGTCGGCTCCGCCATCGACGAGGGACTGGACCACCGCGTCGTGGCCGTGACCAGCGGCCAGGATGAGGGCGAGCTGTCCTTTCTGTCCTTCCTCCTCGCTGACGGCATTGGCGTCGGCCCCCTGTGCCAGGAGGTCCTTGACAGCCGCGTCATCCCCTTTCCCCGCAGCATCGATCAGATCCTCGTTGATGTTCCCGCCACAGCCGCAGAGCAGAAGAAGAGAGGGGGCAAGCAGTGTCACGAATCCCCAAAAATTCAGCATCATGGATCTCCTTTCTGAGTCGCGGGACGCGGACCGAGCAGTCACAAAATCCGCCGCAGGAACGGCCCTCCACCGCCCTCCGGGGTGTTCGGGCCAACGAGCCCTTCTCCGAATTGTGCCGGAGTTGCCGGTCATGATAACACAGCACTCGGGGAATTTACCGGGGAGGAGATGGAGGGTTTGATGAAGCGGAATAGGCGGAATCTGCGCAGCCGCGAGTGGTTCGACACCCCCGAGTTGTACGGGTGGACTCGCCAGGCGGCCTTGCAGGGACTGGGACTCGACCCGGCAGTCTACCGGGACCGTCCCCTCATCGGCATCTGCAACACCTGGAGCGAATTGACCCATTGCAATGCCCACCTGCGCACGTTGGCCCAGCGCGTCAAGGAGGGAGTCTGGCAGGCGGGCGGCGTACCCTTCGAGTTCCCGGTCATCTCATTGGGCGAGTTCAACATGCGCCCCACGTCCATGCTCTTCCGGAACCTCTTGAGCATGGACGTGGAGGAATGCATCCGGGCCAATCCTCTGGATGGTGTGGTCCTCTTGGGTGGATGCGACAAGACCACGCCGGGACTGCTCATGGGAGCCGTGAGCGCGGACGTGCCGGCGATTCTCGTGACCGGCGGGCCTCAACTCACCGCCCACTGGCGGGGACAGGAACTGGGTTCGTGCACCGATTGCAGGCGGTTCGAGGCCGAACTGCGAGCCGGGAGGATCGAACCCGAAGACTGGCTGGATCTCCAGGGCGCCATGATCCGGAGTCCGGGCCACTGCATGACCATGGGCACGGCCTCCACCCTGGCCACGCTGGCGGAAGCCCTGGGCTTGGCGCTGCCCGGCAACGCCGCCTACCCGGCGGCCGATTCCCGCCGGTCGCGCCTGGCCCACCGCGCCGGACGCCAGATCGTGCGCCTGGTGGAACTGGACCTGAAACCGTCCCGGCTGCTCAGCGCCGGGTCGTTCGACAACGCCATCCGCACTCTGCACGCCATCGGCGGATCCACCAACGCCATCGTCCATCTCCTCGCCGTGGCCGGGCGGGCCGGCATCCCCTTGTCCCTCAAGAGGTTCGATGAACTGTCCGAGACCACGCCGGTGCTGCTAAATCTGAAGCCGGCCGGGCGTTTCCTGATGGAGGACTTCGCCTATGCAGGCGGGGCACCGGCGCTTCTGAGTGAGATGGCGTCTCTCCTCGACTTGGATCTGCCCACGGTCACCGGCCGGAGCTTGGGCGAAAACCTCCAGGGAGCCCGCAACGACAATCCGGAAGTCATCCAACCATTGGACCGCCCCTTGGACGCCTCCGGCGGCCTGGCTGTCTTGCACGGGTCGCTGGCTCCCGACGGATGCATCATCAAGCACAGCGCCGCCACGCCCGGACTCCTGCGCCATGAGGGCCGGGCGGTCGTCTTCGAAGACCACCACGAACTGCTGGGCGGAATCGACGACCCGGACCTGGACATCGGTCCGGAGGACGTGCTCGTGCTTCGAGGCGGCGGGCCTCTCGGCGGGCCGGGCATGCCCGAATGGGGATTGCTCCCGATCCCCGGAAAGCTGCTCCGCGCGGGTGTTCAGGACATGGTCCGGATCAGCGATTCCCGCATCAGCGGCACGGCTCGCGGAACGGTAGTGGTCCACGTCTGTCCGGAGAGCGAGGCGGGGGGCCCGCTCGCCGCGGTCCGGACCGGCGATCCCATCCGCCTCGATGTCGCCGCCCGGCGATTGGACCTCCTGGTGGAGCCTCGGGAGGTCCGGCGCCGGCTTGAACGCGTCCGCGCCAGAGTCCGCCCCGAGCCAAGAGGCTACCGCCGCCTCTACTTCGAGCGCGTCCTCCAGGCGGACCAGGGATGCGACTTCGATTTCCTGCGAGCCTAGCGGCGACTCTCTTGTCGCCGAAAGGATCTGTCCAGGGTAGAGCAGGCCTTCCGCTGCATGAAGATCGGTGGCTCTGAAGATCCGGCCTCTCCCCCACCGGCGGCCCGACCGGGTGTGCACCCACGTGTTCCTGTGCCTGCTGGCCTACTACGTCGAGTGGCACATGCGCCAAGCCTGGGCGCCGATCCTGTCCGAATTCACCTCTGGAACTCCAGGTTAGAGAGAACCAGCCTTTGGGAGTAACGCCACGTTGGAGTTTACAGGGAGGCCTCTGTCCTGGAGTCGCCTTTCGGGGGAGAAAAATCGCTCATGAGTGCCAGTGGAATGTCAAATGCCGCTGAATATCATCAGAATTAGGCTTTCATCACCGCCTACAAGTCGGCAGATTGGCTATCGAGTTCAAATCGATAAGAAAACCACCAAAAAGCTGTTAAACACACCGATTATCGTGTCGGTGTCGAGAAATGGCGGTTAGACACGGCTCCGCGATCCATTTTTCGCATACCGCTGGTGGCCTGCAACTAAGCCGTACGAATTGGGACCTGCGCTCTAACCTCAACCAGAATAATCGCAGGATAGTTAACGAGAGCACGATTATTCACAATAAATACATATTTCAAGCTAAATTTTGCACTCCAGATTCACACACAAATTGTACCCTACGATGACCGCATTGGCGACGGCGTTCACCAAGGAGATTTCGTCCGTTGGCTACGGCTGTCGGGGCAATCATAGATGTGACTTCGGCAACTAGTCATTGGTGGATGGGGGCGGTTGGTCCGTGCAATTGGTGCTCAGCAATCCCGAGGCCGCTGCCGGAGACGCGGCGGTTGAAGTCAGTGTCTACGATTCGGAAGGCCGACCGGTCCGTGGGTTCTTCGATTCCGGTAGTTCCTTCGAAATTCCTGCTCTGGGCAGTCGAGTCTTGAGGAGCGCCGGGTCGGGAGCCACTCGGCGCGACTGGATCGAGGTCGAGGCCGATTCGACCTCCGTCAGTGGCCTGTTGACGTACCGGCACGCCCAATCGGGAGTTGAGATCGGCGTCCAACCGGTGGAACTGGGAAATCAATTCGCACTTTTCGTCGAGGAATCGAGCGACATCGGCACCGGCCTGGCGATCTTCAAACCCGAATCCGAACCCGCGATCGAGCTTCGCATCCGGGACGAGGAGGGGGAAGACCCGCTGGACGGAGTGTTCATACCCCACGAGGGCTTTCACCAACGGGCATTGACCATGCCGGGCTGGTTCGGCGTGGAGGGTGTCGATACTGGGTTCCTGAGGGACTTTCGAGGCCTCCTGTTCCTGCGGTCGGCGGACGGTTCCCTGTTCGCACCGCTGGGACTGCGATTCGGGAAGCGGACCGCTTCCCTTTCAGCGGTTCCCGTGATCCGTGGCGGAGACGTGTCGGGAGGGATGCCGCCCTCGGGTACCGGAGGTGTGCCCCCGACGGTGAGTCTGTCGGCATCGCCCACGTCCATCGAACGGGGCCAGAGCGCGACCTTGCGGTGGTCCTCCACCAACGCGACCAGTGCGTCCATCACACCGGGGATCGGCACGGTCCCGGCCTCCGGATCACGGCGGGTGTCCCCGACCCGAACGACGACTTACCAAATCACCGTGCGTAGCGCCGATGGACAGACGGCTTCGGCCTCAACAACCGTCACCGTCACCGAGCCGCCGCCTGGTGATGACCACAGCAACACGCGGTCTGGTGCGACTAGCCTTGTCCTTGGCAGTTCGCGCTCAGGGAGAATCGAAACTGGCAGTGACGTCGATTATTTTCGCATGCTGGTCGCCGAATCGGGAACGTTGACCGTCTATACGACAGGCAACCTCGATACGACAGGCGAACTCCAAATTGGTTCAGGCTCAAGGTTAGACGACAATGATGATGGGGGTGACGGAAGCAACTTCAGGATCGAACACGAAGTGAGTTCGGGGACCTACTACGTCAAAGTGGGAAGTTTAGATCGAAGTTCCAGACTCAGAGACAAGATAACTCCCTGATTATAAAGGGATAACCGACGAATCGGACTAGTTGTCCACTGGGAACACCTTGACCAACTCCAGCGCCCGGTGTTGCAGCGGTGTCGGTTCCGTCAGTCGTTGCAACTTTGGACCGTCCGGGTCCGAGGCCGTTCGGCACTGGTGACGGGCGCGTGTCCCCATCTCAGCCATCAGTGTCTTGAAGCTCTGGATCGGCAGTCCGTCCTCGGTTTCCCGCTTCGCCTTCTTGCGTTTTGCCGATGCCGACGGCTGGGCTTTCAGCACCGGATCCCGTCGAGCGCGATGCGCGTCCAGGTCCTCGTCATCAAACAGCAACGGGGCCAGGGCTCGGCGCAGATGCCACTCGACGTAGTAGGACAGCACGCACAGGAACAGGTGTGATCGCACCCGGGTCTCCGCCCGGTGGCGGATGGGACGGATCTGCAAGTTCACGGTCTTCAAAGAGCGGAACGCCCGCTCCACGTTCGCCAGGTTCTTGTAGCTGCGCACCACGTCGGCCGTCGACAGCCGCTTTTGTGGCTCACTGGTGCGCAGGATGTAGAATCCGTCCAGTTGCGCCTCGCGGACGATAGCCTCAGTGCGCCGAGCGTACTCGAAACGCCCGTCCTCGATCACCGTTTCGAAGTGCTTGGCCACCTTGTACCGGTTCTTGACCCGACCCACCTTCTCGGCAATCTGGGGCGCCAACAAGGGCGTCTTGGTGCGCCGGGCCACCTCCCGGGCGATCTTGGCCAACTTTTTCTCCGTCGCCGCCAACAGGCGCTCCCGTTTGCGGCGCCGATACTCCCCCAGCATCGGGTTGTGACAAACGACGAGCCGTTCGCCGGGATAGGCCTCGGTCCGGATCTCCGCCAAGTGACGCTCATCAAAGAGCGAGAGTTGAACCGCTTTCGTTTCCACCAGTTCGCGGATGGCCGTATGGCGCAGGGCCGAGATCCAACCCAGTCCGGGATGGCGCTTCAGATGCTTGATCTGGGTCTCGGTCAGTAGCCCTCGGTCCCCGACCAGCACCACCCGCTTCAACCCGAACCGCTGGCGCAACGTCTCCACTTGATCCGGCACCGTGGTCGGATCCCCCGTGTTGCCGGGATAGGCTTGGACGGCCACCGGCCGTCCCGCCCGATCCGCCATCACCCCGTAGACGATGATGGGCTGGCCGCGCTTGCCGTCCCGGCTGTGGCCGAACCGGGCCAAGGAACAGGTGTGCCCTTCATAGTAGCTGCTGGAGACGTCGTAAAGGACGTGATCCCCTTCGGACAGATGTCGCCGGGCCAGCTTCTTCTCGATCCGGTCCTGACGTTGGAGCAACCAGTCCATGGCCCCGTACAGGTCGTTCTCGTCGGCGTCTTGCAGGGAGAGCTCGGAGGCCAGGGTGGTGGTGTGCCAGAGCCGGGTGGTGGCGAGCTTGGAGGCGGGATGCAGCAAGCGCTGGACGATCAGGGCCAGGACCAGATCGCGCTGGCGCGAGGGCTTGGAATCGATCAGAGCGGGGAGCTTCAGGCGGCGAATGGCTTGCAGCACCATCTCGACATGCCCATGGGGGAGGGAGCGTTCGATGACGAAGAGCTCATCGGGGTGAACGACAGGGACGTTCTTGAGAACGAGACGAAGTCGTTCGATCTTGTCGTGGGGCCAGTTGGTGAGGTTGGCGATGGTGCGTTTGCGGACGCGTTTCCCTTCGCGCCAGCCTTCGCGCAGGAGGATGGCAGGGCGGGAGTTGCGGTTGGGGACGGTGTCGATGTACATGGTAACTAGTATATATCATATAGCTCTCAAATACAACATTATAGACACTACTATACATGGGAACACAAATAAACCCAGTCAACACCAGTTCCGTAAGCAAATCAACCACTTAGCTCGATTCTAGGGGGAAATAGGGCTGGAACTTCCGTTTAGACTCAGAGACCGGAAGCTATACGGTACACGCCGAGTTTAGAGCTGTCGGTGACGGTGACGGCAGCGACTTCAAGACCCTCACCGGCTTCAGGGTGCGCGACGACGGTGGGATTACGTTGCAAATCGGCGGGATACGTATGGCCGTCGGCAAGACAGGATGCATCGTCGGCGGCGGTACGTTCAACGGCCGGAGATGGGACTACCACCAGACGTGGTGGCAGCGCGAAACGGGTTCCGGTTGGGATGACGTGCCCGGCACGAAGAAAACCGGCAGGCTGTGCGGCTACGACGTGGTCTCAGCCCCGTCCGGCACGTACCGTGCGGTGGGCGATATAACGGCCGCCGGGACCCGAGGCAAGTACAAGAGCGAGAATACTGTGAGCAACTAAGTGGGCAGCCTGATGGGGACACTCACCAATAGGGACTCGGGCAATGAGTATTCGCTCGAATTCGAAGCAAGCAAGATCGAGGACAGTTCCAGTTGGACCATTTCCAAGCTTTCGATAGCGCTTCAGGAGTGACGCGATGGATGCCGATGCGAAAGGAGGAGCCAGGGATGCGTAACCAATCTTGTATTCACCGCACCGGAATTGTCGGTGCCGTCTTTATGGCGCTGTTGACGCTTGGAGAGGCGGTCCCGCTTCCGTCGGACCGGGGTATTTTCCAGACTACGGTGTTCCGGGGGCGTGAACTGTCATACGAACTGATCAATGGCATGGCCGTCCATGGGGGGGATATTATCCTGGGCACCGCCGAAGAAGCGGCGGCAGCTTCTCCCCGACACGGTACGACGGTTTCCAGGATATCCATGGCCCGGCTCTCCGCGCCGGATTCGGTGTCAGCGGCGACGGGCGTTGAGTCGGAGTTTCTGTGGCCCGGCGGCGTGATCCCGTATGTGATCGACGAGGACGTTACGAATACTCAGGAAATCCTGAGGGCTATCGAGGAATGGAACACAAAAACGGTGATCTCCCTGGTGGAGAGGACGACGCAGGAGGACTACGTGCGGTTCAAGTCCGCCCATGCTGGATGCCGCGCCCACCAGGGCAGAGTGGGCGGCGAGCAGCTCGTTTTGCTTCACGAAACCTGCGACTGGCGCATTGTGGTGCACGAGATCGGTCACTCCGTCGGCCTGTGGCACGAGCACCAGCGCCAGGACCGCGACCGGTATCTGATGGTGCATGATGGCTATGTGGCGTTCTGTTCAAACCCCTTCGAACTCCGTCCGGATGCCATTGTGGATCGTCCGTATGACTACGCGTCGACCATGCACTATGGACGCGGCCCTTTTCCCGATCTTCCGTGGCTGGATACGGTACCTCCGGGAATCTCCATTGTCTCGGCCTTTACGCCGGCGCCGCTGTCGAGTGGAGACATCGACTACGTGGCGCGGCTGTACGGGGAGCCGCCCTCGGCGACCACGATCTCGACCAATCCGCCGGGTCTGGACATCATCGTGGACGGCCACCGCTACACGGCTCCCGCGACCTTCGCCTGGGAGCCCGGCAGCACGCACGAGATCGAGGCACCGTTGCTGCAGACCGGGATCGAAACCATTCTCGGGGTGTGCTGCAACTACGTCTCGGTGCCACCTTCCGCCGCGGACAAACGCACGCGTTTCGTTTTCGGCAACTGGACCGACAAGGGCACGCGCGCCCACTCAATTGAAGCCGGCCCCCGCACGACTTGGTATCAGGCAAACTACATCACGCAACTGTACGTGCCGACCGAGCATGAGCGATCGCGGCATGCCGGACGCATGACCATTCATCCCGAGAGTCCCGATGGTTACTATATCGTTGGAGCGTCCGTCGAGGTCACTGCGGTCGCGAACCCAGAGTACAACTTCATAGAGTGGTACAACGGCCAGTGGATGCCAGGTACCGACCGGATAGACTGGTATCCGGGCTACTCGTGGAATCCCAAGCGTCTGCATGTTGGATTGAACGGACGTGCGCCGCAGATGGAACCCCGGTTCACGGCGGACCCTGTCTTCACGATCGACATCGAAGGGTATCCCCACTCAGTCAGTTTGGTGGACCGGGAAGGTGTCTACCGCGGTCGTCCACCCAAGATCTGGCCGGTCAAAGTGTTCGAATCGATATTCGCGGACGATGACGGTAACGTCCGGATTGGCGTCCCGGACAGGGCCCTTTGGGACGGTCTTGAGCCCATTGCCGCATTTTTGCAGTGGAGCGACGGCGTCGTTGGTTCCCCAAACGAGGACGGCCAGTTCATTCGCGACCTTGATGTACCCGAGGAGGGGGGCAAGCTGGTAACGCAATGGGAAACCCATATTCCCCTGTTCAAGACCCGGGTTGTGGGAGACGGTCGCGTTGACGTGCATCCAGCGCCGCTACGGGAAGAGAAGGGAGAGTACCTGCCTGAACAGGAGGCTTCGTACTATCTCAATGGCACGCGCGTCGAACTAACGGCCGTGTCGGAGAGTCCCGACCATAGTTTCGTGGGTTGGGCGGGAGATGCCTTGGGCACCGATCCCGTGACCAGTGTTGTTCTGGATCGACCCAAGCTTGCCAGAGCGATCTTTTCGCCGCTTCCGATGTTGCAGCCCGGCAAACCTGAGTCAGGGAATCTCGCGAACGTGTCTGGGTACTGGACATACACGCCGTTCGGCGCGATCAAGCTTGTCGTCGAGGTGGCGATGGACGATCCGGAAACCGAAGCGGTGCTGGCCGTCAGCCAAGAGGGCACAATCTGGATAGACGACAACGGGCGAATCGAAGGTGCGGAATTCCAAGCACGTTTAAGCAACGGCTCCGCCCGGATCGAAATTACGCCCGAAACAGTGCCTCAGCTCGCAGCCGGCCCCTATTTCATTCGGTTGGTAGCGGCTGAGGAAACGGATTCGACAGGAACGCTGAACGCTACGGTGACACCTGGTGTTCCTGTCCAAGCGTATCCACGTGCATTCACCTTCGTGTCGCCCAAGGGCTTCGAGCCCCCGGCGCAGACATTCGAGTTGAGCAACAAGGGAGATGAACCCGTATCGTACCGCATCAACTCCGGCCAGACGTGGCTGAAGGCTGTCCCCCAGGCCGGAACGCTGCCCGTCGACGGAACCGTAGAAGTCACCGTGAGCGTCGGGGGTAGTGGATTGTTCGCCGATACGCACACCGGTGAACTGACCATCGTAAGTGACGAACGTGAGGCCCATACCCTGGACTTTGCCCATTTCGCCAACGGCTCCTCCATCACTTCCGACTTGGTGTTCGTGAATGTGGCTCCCTATCCAATCCGTCCCGCGATCTACTTTTTCGATCAGAAGGGCCATCGGATTGCTGCGGATTCGGTGGTGGACGTGGCTGGCGATCTGGCGATCCAAGAGGACGGCGGCCTGACCATACGAACGGATCTTGAATCTCTGGCAGAACTCACGATCTCGACCCATGGACGAGGAGAGTTGGTCACGGGATCGGCACGCGCCGTGGCCGATGGCCGCATCGGCGGGGTCCTGCGCTTCAACACTCCGGCCATCGGAGTCGCCGGCGTCGGATCACGCTTGCCCTTACAGGACACGATCTTCCCCGTGCGCCGTCAGGCCGGTGGAGTCAACACTGGTGCGGCGATGCGTAACCTGGGGGAGAATCCGATCCGGGTGAGCTGTGGATTGATGCAAAAGGGAGTTGTTCTGGAAACGGCGGAGATTCCGCTACCGGCCAACGGGCAGACCGCTCAGTTCATCAATGAACTGTTCACCCAGACCGATACGTCGGACTTCGCGGGATCGGTGCGCTGCCGTGCACCCGCAGGGGCGGCGTTCGTGGGAGTGGCTTTGGAAATGGACTTCCAGAACCGAATCTTCACCACCTTGCCCATGGTGCCGGTTTCACCAATGGGGACACAAGATTCTACGCAACTGTATTTCCCCCATTTCGCCAACGGTTCCTCCATCACCTCTGACTTGGTATTCGTGAATGTCGCCTCGGAGCCGATTCTTCCCGCCATCTTCTTTTACGACAAAGCGGGCGAACTCTTGGAGCCGGCATCGGTAGTGGATATCGGGGAAGACCTTCAGGTCCGAGCCGACGGCGCCCTGACCGTGCAGACACCCGTCCCCGCCCTGGGAGAACTCACGATCTCGACCCATGGACGAGGAGAACTGGTGACCGGATCGGTGGAATTCATTTCCGACGGTCAGGTTGGCGGATTCCTGAGGTTTGACAGTCCGGCGATCGGCGTCGCCGGAGTTGGCGCCAGCGAACCATTGAACACCGCCATCTTTCCGGCCCGGCGCATCGAAGGTGGAATCAACACCGGAGCTGCGATCCGCAACCTGGGAGAGGATGCGACTACGATCACATGCCAACTGATGCAAGATGGCAGGATATTGGAAGAGAATACGGTCTCACTGCCGGCCAACGGACAAACGGCCCAGTTCATCGATGAGTTGTTCACCCAGTCCGATACCTCGGACTTCGTTGGATCGGTGCGCTGCAGCGCCCCCGACGATGGGAAGTTTACGGGAGTCGCCCTGGAATTGGACATCGGCAACCGGATTTTCACGACCTTGCCGATGGTACCGGCAAGGTTGGCTTCCCCAGAGGATTCAAGCAAAATCAGAGGCCCCGCGATTCCGGTAACCTTCGCCGTCATCGCCCCGGTTGTCCAATAGACCTTCGCAAATCGTGAAGAGGAGTGTCCCTCCCGACGATTTCATCGTGAAGTCATGAATGGAGGAGATTCTCCCCGGACGGATTCCTTCGAAGCCGGCGAGCGGACCGGAGGAGCCAAATGAAGATCCACATCGAAAAGTATGGCGCCGGTCGCGCCATACTGGCCGGACTGACCACAGGCCGTCCAGCAGAACTCGCGATCCTGTGGATGCTGGCATTTGCCGCTATCGGGGATTTGACGGCCCAGGTGGGACCCAAGGAGGCCTTCGGTGTCTCCGTGGGCGAGGTCTCCGTTTTGCGCCATGCCGGGACCGACTTCTGGTCCAAGCCGGACTTGATGGTTCGGGTGCAGCGACAGGATCCGATCGTGCTGGATCGGATGTACGAGCTGGACGAAGACATCGCGGATCTGAGACCGAAAAAGCGGACCCTCGCTACCCGGATCAACCTGCTGCAACGGAAGAAACGCGCCTCGGAAATCGTGCCGGGAGAGCCCTTGCCCACCGTGCAGGTCGAGCGGCTGGCGGCGCTCGTCGCCGAAGTGGGGGACACCTGCGCCGAGTTCTCGGCGAGTAAATGCTCCGGGTGCTCGCCCTACGACGAAAAAGCGCCGTGTCCCCAGTGTGCCAAGTGCAACGAGTTCCGATTTCTGCAAAAGCGAAAGGTAGACAGCGAGGTCGTTCCCGGCGAGCCTCTCACCCCTGAAGAATCTCGGAAACTGGATGCGCTGACTCGACAGCAAAGCGAACTGAGCAAAGGGATTGCCCGCGCCGTTTCCGAACGGCGGCGCCTGTTCGCTTCCATCACCGGCCAAACGGGGTCGGTCGAGACGGATCTGAAGACGGTCCAATTCGGCCACCGGAAGCTTCTGACCGTGTTTCCTGGTGACATTCTGGAAGTCGCCGTTTACGACGACGATGTCAGCGACGATGATCTGTACGGCAAAACAGTGGTCGTCCTGCATCGCCGGACACTGGATGCTGGGGAGTTGAAACTCCGAATGCCCAACGTTCGACATGTCCACCTTCGGTTTGAGCCCCTGGTCGTGGAAGAGGAACGCACGCCGTAGCCGTTTCCTCGTACCAGAACAACCGGTGAGGGACCGCCGGACCCATTTCGCCTCTCCCCGACGAAACCGTTTTGGCTCCGATAATTTCGTTTATTCTGAAACAACAGAATGGGAGACAGGAAAGTCTCCCCTCCAGTTCACCTCTGCCGCAAGCACCAGCGGACGGCGTTCTTCATGAGGCGCTGGTACATGGGGTGAAACAGCGGTTCGGCCGGGTGGCCGGGGGCCAGGTGGCAGACTCTTCCCTTCCCGGCCTCGCGGACCCAGCCGGCGGGGACCGCAATTCCATTGTCCATCCGGCTCTCCAGGATCATGTGAACCTGGCTCTCGTCGTACAGGACCGGCGAGTGCTGCTCGTCGGCCGTCGTGAAATCGCTGACTCCCTCGGTGATGGGATGGTCCGGGTCCACCACCTCGACGCGGAAACGCTCGTAGGGTCCGTGGCCGATGTAACGGCCTCCCACCAGCTTCAGGTAAGGTCCGGCGGGAGGATAGAGTCCCAGGGAGTTGTGGAGATTCAGGAAGGAGCCGCCCTTCCCGACGAACTCCGCGACAGCCTGCTCCTGCTCCAGCGTCATCCAGGTCTTGATCTCCCCATGAAGTGGGTCCACAAGCGCCCGCAGCGGCGCCCGGCCCTCCTCTTTGCGCTCCACCTGGCGGCCGTCCCGCAGAATGACCAGCAACTGGACCCGGGACAGGTTCTCCGCGGACAGGGCGTTCACGTCCACGGTGAAGTGGGGAGTGACGCCGGTGGCCTGGAACACGAGAGTCAGCGCTTTCCGGATCGGAGCGGGTGGGTGGGGGCTGTCCCCGATCAAGACCAGCGCATGGGGACTGGAGTCGCCGGGTTGGGGCCCACGGCCGTGGAATGGAGCATTGGGGACCGTGAGCTCCCGATAGACATGGGCAATCTGCGGGTCTCTGGGGCGCGTATGGGTGGTCCAGTACTGGAGTCCGTCCGGTATCCGGACATATTTCTGGACCTCGGCCAGGGAGTATCCGATGGCGATCCCGTAGGCGACTTCGTCCCGGAGCTCCACCATGAGGTCCCGGAGCCGCCCCACCATGTTCGGTCCGGTCCAGGAACCGAACCCGGGCACGACCTCTTGCGCGCCAAGATCCTGGAGTTGATCCAGGACCTCGATCCAGGCCGCGGTGTCCTTCCCATCCGGGTTGAACCGGATGCCGTTCATGACCAAGGGGCCGCCGAAAAGGACTTTCTCCTTCTGCAGATGGAGGGCCCCGGCTCCCTCATCCCAGACCTCGTCCAAGGGTAGAAACCGGACGGACCGGGCGGGATCTCCCACCAAGCCCGGACTCGAAAGGGCCGTCACCATCGACGGATCCAGATCCGGCATCTTCGCCAACAGCCGCTTGCGAATCTTCGGAGACGTGACGATTTGTCTTACGCCTCCCTTCACCAGCGCGCTGACCAGCGGAGCGACGGGGTCCAGCCCCATCGGTTCGGGAGAGCGGTACCAGCGCTTCTCCACTGGGTCGTAGGCCGAGGAGGTTCCCCAGGACGGATCCTCCCAGATATGGGTCAGCACCAGGCGCCGCGCGGGCCGTTGTCCCTTGCCCGTGACCCGGTCCAGGTAGGCCTCGACCGATCGGCCCCGGGGCAGGTCGATCAGCAGGGTCTCGCCGTCCAACTCTACCCAGCCGCAGTTGGCGCTGGCGAATTGGTGGGAGAAGCCGGCGGCGTGAACCCCTGGGGCCAGTTCCGCGTGGTGAGGGAGAAGTTGCGGGAGGGACGTGGCCGTCATCGTTCCCGTGGAGATTACCAGAATCAGCAACTGACCAACGAGTCCGAGCTTCCTACCAGGAGGGGCGTTTTCCAGTCGCCTCTTTCTCCGTTCCGCCCTGCGCTCGTACTCGCCTGTTTCGGCCGGAGTTCGGCGGTTGGAAACCGCCGCTCCCAGCGACTGCCCATCGAGTCCGAGCCTTGAGGAATGCAGGATGATTCCCGGCACACACGAATTCGCGAAACGAGCTATCGAATCGGCCCCGATCTGAAACGGCATGTCGATCCTCCTGGTGGACTGGAAGCGGTTCCTGGACGGCCCCGCGGGCCGGACCGCAGTCAGTCTACTATGCGTCCGAACCTATCGCGAAAACGGATCCGGCACACAACGAACGCTGCATCCCGTTTCAGGGGACCAGGACGGCGGCTCCGTCCAGTTCGCCCTGCCTCAGCCGCTGGAGGGCTTCGTTGGCCTGATTCAGAGGAAACACCTCGGTCTCGGCGCGCACCGGCACCAGAGGAGCCACTTCCAGAAACTCCTCCGCGTCCCTCCGGGTCAGATTGGCCACCGAACAGAGCCGCCGCTCCTCCCACAGCAGGCGGTAGGGAAACGCCGGGATGTCGCTCATGTGGATTCCGCCGCAGACGACCGTTCCTCCCTTGCCCACGGCTTCGAGCGCCAATGGCACGAGCGGACCCACCGGAGCGAAGATGATGGCGGCGTCCAGCGGATGCGGCGGCTTCCGATCCGAGCCTCCGGCCCAGACCGCTCCCAGCGAACGGGCGAACTCCTGAGCCGTCCGATCGCCGGGACGGGTGAAGGCGTAGACGCTTCTACCCTGGTGCCGGGCCACCTGCGCGACGATATGGGCTGCCGCTCCGAACCCGTAAAGGCCCAGGCGGCGTCCCGGACCGGCTATGACCAGCGACCGATACCCGATGAGGCCGGCGCACAGGAGGGGGGCCGCCTGGACGTCGGAGTACTCCGGGGGAATGGGAAAACAGTAGTCCTCGTGGGCCACGACCTCCTCGGCGTAGCCTCCGTTCAACGTATATCCGGTGAACCGGGCCCGCGAGCAGAGATTCTCCCGGCCCGACCGGCAGTAGCCGCACTGTCCGCAGGTCCATCCCAACCAGGGGATTCCGACCCGGTCACCGATGCCGTGCCGCCGCGCGCCGGGACCCGACTCGGTCACTTCTCCCACGATTTCATGTCCAGGAATGATGGGCAGCTTGGGGTCGGTCAGATCTCCGTCCACGACATGGAGATCGGTCCGGCACACGGCGCAGGCCCGCACCTGAACCCGTACCTGACCCGGCCCCGGCTGCTGTCGAGGCAGATCCACCTCCTCCAGCCTCGTCCCCGGTTGCCTCAGGATCATGGCCCGCATGTCAATCCTCCCGGCGGGGATCGCCTGCGTTCTCCTGAAGAAAGTCCAACAGGCGGTAGAGAAAGGACTCCAACTCGTTCGGATTCTCAAGCCGGTAGCGAGCTGCCGTGGCTGAGTCGACCTCGCTCACTACAATCGTCGGCCCCTTCCCCCTCAGCGCCTGAAAGGCCGGCTCGTCGGTCGGAAATGTTCCTATGTAGAGAGGAATTCGTCGGGTTCCAGGCGGCGCCAATTCAGCCTCGATCCGCATCGCTGCCCTTCCCCGATTCCATTCCAGCCGGGGCCGCACCTGCAGTCCGTCCCGGTCGCGGATCTTCCGGAGCCGAGGATATCGCCTCAGAACCGAATCGAGAATCGGCTCGACGTCGTCCGAATCGGCCCGGACTGCCGGATCCAGATGGATGCGCAGCGTGATGTCCCTGGGATCGACCAGTACTCCTCTCGCTCCCAGGTACGCTTGGACCAGATCGGCCGCAAGGGAGCGCATCTGGACCACCCACTCCGCCTTGGTTCGCGACCCGCCGGCCAGTCCGGGTCCCGAGAAATCCAACCCGTCGCTCCCGGCGTGATAGAGGCCGTCGATATCCACCATGGAAGCCAGATCCTGCCTTCCGCGCCGGCTCACGATCACCGTGGGACAGAGACGGGCCAGTCGGCGGAGCGCCTCCTTCATTCCCCGGGAGAGGACCGCCATGTCTTCCCGGGAGACCAGAGGCGCCAGCGCGCCGTCATAGGAAAGAAAAAGCAGCGGTTGCCGACCCCGAAGCCGATCCCTGATCCGCGGCCAATGGGCCAAGGCTGCCGGCATTCGGCGATCACGCACCATCCGCATCTCCAGAAATTCCGGCGTCAGCGTCGCCGGCTCCGCATTGTTTCTTCCCCTTCCCACCGAGTCAATTGAACCCGCCGCGCCTTGACTCGCCCCGGTGCGGAAACTACCATCCCAAACCATCATGAACGCGCGTCTACTCGTCGGTTTCTCTTGGTGCACACTGCTGGCGGCCGGAACCATGGCCCTGGCTGAATCGTCCGATCTTCCGGTGAACTGGAAGAAATTGCCCGAGCCCTTCCACACCGAATCGGCCAGCAACCGTCCGCAGGTCGTCCCCCGCCCTGAAGGTGCGAAGCTCAATCTCCCCGATGGCTTCCAGGCCGAAGTCATCGCCAGCGGTTTCGAAAAACCGCGCTTCATGCTCCTGGGCCCGACCGGTGAGGTCCTGATCACCGACAGCGGCAAGCGGAACGAGCCCACGGGGACCGTCACCCGTCTCATACACGGCAAAAAGACCGTCCTGCTGGAAGGATTGGATCGTCCTTACGGGTTGGCTCGCTACCGGGGTTACCTCTACGTGGCCGAGCCCACGTCCATCAAGCGCTATCCCTACCAGAATCTCTGGGTCACGGGAGAGGGGGAGGAGGTCTTCTCCCTGGCGGGTTTCGGCAAGGGCCACTGGACGCGGACCCTCCTCTTCGACCGGCAGCGGGAGAAGCTCTACGTTACGGTGGGATCCAGCTCCAACATCGGCAAGGGAGACCCGCCGGTCCGTGCGGCCATCAATCGCATCAATCCGGACGGCAGCGGACACGAGATCTTCGCCACCGGCCTGCGCAACACCGTGGGACTGCGCTGGCGCCCGGGGACGGATGAACTCTGGGGAAGCGTGCAGGAACGGGACGGCCTGGGAGACGATCTGGTGGACGACTACCTGGTCCACATCAAGCAGGGTGGATTCTACGGTTTCCCCGACGCCTATTCCGGGCCCCACAAGGAACCGCGCCACAAGGAGACGGACCAGGAGAAGGTCGACAGCAGCCTCTACCCGGATGTCCTGCTGGGCGCCCACGTTTCGGTCCTGGACATTCTCTTCTACAGCGGCAGCCAATTCCCCGAGAAATATCACGGAGGCCTCTTTCTGGCCTTTCGCGGCTCCTCCAATCGATCGGTGCGGGTCGGATATTCCATCGCCTTCATCCCCTTCCTGAAAGGGCGCCCGACGTCGGGCCCCACCGACTTCCTCACGGGTTGGATGTTGGCGCCCGATCGGCCGGAGGTCTGGGGACGACCAGTCGGGCTGCTGCAGATGATCGACGGGTCGCTGCTGATCTCGGACGACGGGGCCGGCAAGATCTGGCGGGTGTCCTACGAGCCCGGCGGATAGCATGCGCGGGTTCGCGGCAAGCTGACATTCATGGCGCGACACGGCGCACAGGCCCGCTCCGGAGTTGGCCCAATGCGTCCCAGACGGGAACAGACCACATGTCCGGGAAGAGCCTGACACTGCGCCACGCCGGCTTCTCCCTCAGCGCACCGCTTGTGTTCGGTTTGACCCTAATTGCCTCCCCGGATTTCTCCCACCCGGTTCATCTCGACCTGGGCCTGGCCTGCACCCGGTGTCACGCCGGAGCCGAAACCAGCCGCCTCGCCGCCGACCAGATGTTCCCGCGACCCGCGGTCTGCCTGTCGTGCCATTCCGACGGCAGGAGCACGGCACTCGACCCGGCCCAGCTCCGCTGGACCGCTCCGGAGCGCACCTACCGGTTCGACCACGCCTTCCACGTGCGCCTGGGCAACCTGGGTCCGCTCCTGGCGGCCGCCATCGACGGCGGCAAGTATTTCGGCTCACCTGAGATCCGTTCCCTGCTGGACCAGGCGGACGGCTGTACGGCCTGCCACCGGGGACTCGGCGCCAGCGAGGCCACTCCCCTTCCGGTCATGTCCGACTGCCTGGTCTGCCACTCGGAGATCGACAATCCCTTCAGTTGCGGCTACTGCCACCTGGAGGGGGTGAACCTGCGGCCCACGGATCACACGCCGGAATTCGCGGACCTTCACGGCACGGGCAAGATCGAGCTGGACAAGGCCAGTTGCCTGCCCTGCCACGGAACCAACTTCGAGTGCAGAGGCTGCCATTGAGACCAATATTACCTGGCCAGACGCACGCCCCCTTGCTCCCCACCGCCGAGATGAGCCGCCACAACGGCCTCCTTTACGTCGTGTCCATGTGCATCTTCATGTTCGCGGCGCCGGTAGTCTACGTAGGAGTGGTCCAGGCCGGGCTGCTGGACAAGCTGGGGGCCACCGCCATGGTAGCCAACCTCCCGGCCTCCACCTATCTCCTGGGCGCTTTTGCACCGCCCCTCCTGTCGTGGCTGGTCCCCCACCGGTTCGTCCGAACCACCGCCGTGGTCGCCTGCGCCGTGACCACCACCATGATCTCGCTGGTCTGCATCTCTCTCTTCGCCCCGGTCAGCGATCTGGTCCGCTTGATCGCCGTCATCGGGCAGGGCTTGATCCAGGGTTTTTCCGCCTACACCTTCCAGGTGTACAAGTACCAGTGCCTGAAACGCGGCACCACACCCGAAGGACGGGCGTGGGCCTTCAAATGGACGTTCGCCCTGGGTCCCATCTTCGCCGTGGCCGGCTCCCTCTGGGCCCAGTACGTGCTGGGGGGCGGGATCGAGTGGCTCCCCTATCCCTACGACTTCGCCCTGCTCTACCTGATCGGGGCGCCCTGCATGGGCATGGCCTGCTACCTGACGAGCCGATACAACCTGGCGCGGGTTCCGGAGACCCCGCGTCAACCCTTCGTCCAATACTATGCGGACAGCTTCAGATCCTTTGTCCGCGAGCCCACCCTGGTCTACCTGTGGCTGGGCTTCTTCATGTGGTTCATGGTCTTCACCTCCATGCCCACCCTCTCCCTCTACAGCCGGGAGGTCCTGGGCGGAGATCCCAAGGACTACTCGGGCTGGGTGATGGCCCTGCGCTTCGGCTTCAAGGCCGTGGCGGGGTACGCCCTGGGCGTCATCACGTTTCGGTACGGCCTGCGGGCCTCCCTCTTCGTCTGCATGGTGCTGTTGGGGACCTCCATCATCTGGGGCTGGACCGTTCCCGGCTATTTCTACCTGATCGCCTTCGGATTGATGGGAGCCGGCGAGCTGGGGGGCGCCTACTTCCCCAACTACATCGTCGGGATCTCACCACCCGCGCTCTCCACCATGAACATGTCGATCCTGATGATGACCAGCTGCGCCAGCTTCTTCGCTCCCAGCACCCACGGGGCCCTGGCGGACCACTTCGGATTTCACGCCAGCTTCATCTTCGCCCTGACCGCGGCGGTCGTCTCACTTTTCCTGATCGCCAAACTGCCCAAGGTCCGGGCCCAGGACGAGGCGACGGGCTCGACGTCCGGACAGGTATAACGCCGAATGCCGTTACCGCGTCCTTCACAGGCCGTCCGCAAGCACGTATGCGCTCCATGCCAACGAAGGCGCGTCCCCTGAAAAATGCGGGCGAGTGGAGAGAGACGGACTTGGAAATACGCCCTGCACATCGGGACTCTCGCCAGCTTGTCGGTGACCCAGCCGGTTCTGGATCTGCTCTCCCAACAGCCTGCGTTTCTGGTCTCGCGGCAGGTTGGAGTCCTGCACGCGTCGTTTCTGATCCTCCTCCTGATTCTGGCTGTTCCGGGTTTGATCGTCACAGGGACCTGCCTGGTGGGATGGACCATGGGCGCGAAGCGTTGGTTTCAAGGCGCCGGCATTGGGTTGTTGGTAGTGCTTCTCGGTCTGCTCGTCCTGAAGACCCTCAAGCCGGATGCGGGAATACTCCTCGCCGGTGCGGTGGGGCTGCTGGCGGGGTCGATGACCCTCGTCTACGACCGCTTCCCAACTGCGCGCGGGTACCTGACCCTGCTGTCGCCGGCCATGATCATCGTTCCGGCCCTCTTTCTGGCAGATCCCGCGGTTCAGAGGGTTTTCAATCCGGACACGCCCCAAGGCGCGGCCTTGGAATGCGGCAAGACGGAGACATCCATTGTCATGGTCGTCTTCGACGAACTTCCACTTCAATCTCTGCTGGATCGCCAGGGCGGAATCGACTCCTTGCGGTTCCCCAGTTTTGCCGAGCTGGCCGAAGATGCCACTTGGTACCGGAACGCGGCGACCGTTTCGCCTTCCACCCTATACGCAGTCCCGGCCATGTTGACCGGCAATCTCCCGGAGCCGGGCCGGACGGCTCACCCCACACGGGCCGACTATCCGGACAATCTCTTCACCTGGCTCCGGAACTCCCACCGGATCAACGTCTTCGAGTCCACGACACATCTTCGCCCAACACCTCCAGGGCGCGAGAGCGCCAACGCGCAGAGCTTGTCTCGTCTTCTGGTCGATGTTTTCCTGATCTATCTTCATCTCGTTCTGCCCGAGGATCTGGTCTACGGAATCCCCGACATCCGTTACGGGTGGGCTTGGAGGTTGGGCCATCCGGTCCAGCAATTCGAAGCATTCCTGGAATCGATTCCGGGACCGGATGAACCCGGGTTGCATTTCATTCACGTTCAGATCCCCCACGTGCCCTGGGTCTATTTCCCTTCGGGAAAACGTTATCGGTACGGCGGGGACATGAGCCTGTTCGGGAAGCGGGGTCTCTGGACCCGGGATGAAGTCCTGGTGACCCTGGCGTACCAGCGTCACCTGCTGCAGGTGGGATTCGCCGACCGGCTCCTGGGACGCCTGCTCCGGAAACTGAAGGCAGACGATCTCTACGATCGGAGCCTGCTTATCATTGCATCGGACCACGGCGTCAGTTTTCAGCCCGGCGGGTCCAGGCGCGCCATGACGGATGCCAACTTCAAAAACATCCTGAACGTGCCGCTGTTGATCAAAGCCCCACATCAGAACGAGGGCCGGGTGTCGGATCGCCCGACTCGAACCACTGATATCCTCCCAAGCATTGCCGATCTCCTCAGGGTCCCGGCTCCATGGCCCACGGACGGAATCCCGGTCACGGAAACCGAGATTCCTGAGAACAGGGATTTGGCATCCACCGCCCTGCACATCGCTCGCCCGTTCGAGTTTCTGCGTTCGCGAACGACGATCTGCCTGGAAGGCCGGGCTGTCGATATCACCCAACGTGGATCCCGGGTCCATTTGGACGAGGTGGGCGAGAGGGGCAACCGGGTCGTGTTTTACGGTTGGGCGGCAGACATGGAAACGCTGGCACCGGCCGATTCCATTCTCGTGTTCGTCAATGACGAATTGGTGCACCGGGGAATGGTTCGCCGCCCGCGCCCGGACGTGGTGGAATCCCTCAAAGCCGCAGAATTGGAGAATTCCGGATTCTTAATTGAGCTCGATCGGGAACTCCTCGAAGGGAGTCCCACGGTGCGCTGCTTTGCGTCTTTCGGGGACCGAATCGCCGAAGCCCAATATCCGGCGAGTTTCCCCTGGACCACCGAATCGGAACATATTCGGGATGAACCCAAGTCCACTGATGCCGTTCAGATCTGCTCCCTGGATCAGAACCTGCAACGGTCGTTACTGATCACGCGGCCGCTCACCCCGGAGATACTCAGGGAGACCTCCGAACCCGGTGAATTCGAGATCGGTCTCCGGCAGCGGGCGTGGGATGCGGGCGAGGACGGCTTGTTCCGGCCCTTGCCCTTCGGCGCCCTGATCGGAAAACGGCTGGATCAACTTTCCGTACGGCCGTCCCCAGGCCTCCTTATCGAATTGGACAAGCGGGGTCTTCTTTCCAGAATGAGGAGGAGACTGGATCCCGATTTCATTCCGGCTGCGGTCGAAGGAAGAGTCTCGTCGAAGTACACGGAGGTTCTGGCAGTGGCCGTGAACGGAACCGTCCGGGCGGTTGCTTCCTCCTTCGTCGGACCGGGGGGCGACCGGCGTTTCCAGGTGATCGTCCCCGAGTCGTCTTTGCTTAAGGAGACGAACCGGATCCAGGTGTTCGCCGTGGGACAGACGAACGGCGACGTGACCTTGTTTTCCTCCGCCGAGGGCGACTGATTTCCACCAGCCGCCGGGAGCGGCGACTTTCTTGTCGCCGAATAGGAGCGGGGACTTTTAGTCCCCGATAGGGGGGTCTTGGGGGGACGGAGTCCCCACTCCGCGTAGCGTCTTTCAAACGGGCAAAATGAAGAATAGGGGACAAGAAGGTCCCCCTACAGAAGAGCAGGCAACAAGAAAGTCGCCTGTCCCAATGGGCGACAAGAAAGTCGCCCCTCCGAATTGTGAGACAGGCGGAGCGCCAGATATAGTTAGGGTGCACCGGCCAAAATAGAGGCCATGCAACTCAGATCCCCACCATGACGACAGACCTGCAAATCTTCGACCTCGCGGTTGGATCCATCCTGGTTTTCAACGGCGTCGCGGTGTTCCTTCTCTGGGGCTCCGTACGCTCCAGGAGCAGCATCGAGCTACCCGCCTTCGCAGTCTGCTGGCTTCTGTACGGCATCCGGATTCTGGGCCCGGTCGAGGCGGTCCGTAGCGCAACCCCAATCCCCCCCATTGCTTGGGACTACATCACGTTCGCGGCCTACTACACCCAGGGCATCGCCGCATGGTTCTTCGTCGAGGTGTTCTGGAAGACCAAAGGCGTATTCAACTGCTTCCGCCGGATCTGGCAGCTCCACATCATCTTCGTGATCGTCGCCATGACGGTCGACCTCTACAACGGTACGCCGGGCTCGATGCTCCCGTACCATGTGAACCTGCTCCTGATCTACATCCTCACCACCATCGCCAACTACTTCACCGGCCATATCCGATACGAACGGGAAAGCGCCCCCGCGTACATCGCCATGGTCATCGCCTCCGTCATCATCCTGCACGACGTGTTCGCGCGCATCGGCTGGCTCCCATGGACCGTACTGCTGGGAGCGATCGGCAACTTCGTGCTTGCCGCCGCTATCTGCTACACGTTGTTGCACCGAGCGCTCAACAATGAAAAGCGCCTCGCCACCATCGACGCCGACTTGAATGCCGCCCGGCAGATTCAACATTCCCTCCTCCCCCGAAAAGGCCCCAGCATCGAGCCCGAGATGTTGAGCGTCCGGTACATCCCCATGGACGCAGTGGGCGGCGACTTCTACGACTTCATCCCCATCGACGATCACCGGTTCGGCATCATGGTGGCCGACGTCACCGGGCACGGCATTCCGGCCGCCCTGATCGCAACGATGGTCAAGACCGCCTCCGCATCGCAGTCCCACGCCGTGGCAGAGCCCTCCCGAGTCCTGGCCGGGATGAACGACGCACTTTACGATCAGACGGACGACCACTTCGTGACTGTGACCTACGCCTACTTCGACCTCGAAGCACGGGAGTTGCGAGTCGCCAGCGCCGGACATCCTCCACCTCTGATCTATTCGCCTGCCCGGAGAATCGGCAACGAGATCGACATCAACGGCATCGCTCTCGAGTCCTGCCGGCTCAGAGTTACGACACCGCGTCAATCCCACTGACTTCGGGCGATCGAATCGTCATCTACAGCGACGGCGTCACCGAGGCCGAAGCGCCGAACGGAGAACAATTCTCGGCGGAACGCCTGCTCGACATTCTCGTTGAGCAATCCAACACCACTACGTCCGAATTCGCCGACTACACCCTTCGGCAACTGATCGGATGGACTCGCAAGCCACGGCTCGCTCTCGACGACGACCTGACCCTCCTCGTCATCGACGTGCCGGAGAACGGAGGACGCGCAACCCTGACCGAATGAGCCCGACCTGGTCCCAGCAGGATACGGCACCTTGGTTGAGGAGGTGTTTCTTCAGACCCGTCTACCAGATCCCCAACACCTTCCACCACAGCCCGCCGGCGACGAAGTAGATGAGGATGTTCACCACACTCAATAGGCCCCCCAGCTTCCACCAGTCGCCCATTTCCACGTAACCCGTCCCGAAAAAGACCGGCGCCGGGCCGGTGCCGTAGTGCGTCATTCCGCTGAACAGGTTGCTGAAGAAACCCAGCACCAGAGCGGCCAGCAAGGGCGGTGTTCCCACCGCGATGGCCACTGCCAGGAAGGGAGCGTACATGGAGCTGATATGGGTGGTGTTTCCGGCGAAAAGATAGTGGCTGTAAAAATACAGCAGACTCAGGATCAGGAAGGACGTCATCCAGTGCCCGTCGCCCAGGACGGCGGCCAGTCGGTCTCCGAACCAGGGAATCAGACCCATGGAATTGAGGTGGCTGGCCAGGTTGATGAGGACTCCGAACCAGATCAGCGCGTCCCAGGCGCCCCTTTCCCCCAGGATGTCCTTCCAATTCAGCGTCCCGGTCAGGAGGAGGATCCCGAGTCCGGTCAGCGCCGCCACCGTGCTGCTGATGCCGAACCGGCCGCCGAAGATCCACAGGATCAGGAGGAGGGCGAAGGTGCCGAGCATGATCCGCTCCGACGGCTTGAGCGGCCCCATTTCCTCCAGCTTCCGCCTTGCCATCCGGGCGGCGCCGGCCGTCTCGGTGATCTCGGGAGGATAAATCCGGTAGAGGATCCAGGGACCCACGGCGAGACACAGCAATCCCGGAACCAGAGCGGCCAGGAACCAGGTGGTCCAATCGATCTCGATTCCCATCCCGGCAGCCAGTCCGGCCGCCATGGGATTGCCCGCCATGGAGGTGAGGAACATGCCGCTCACCACGACGACGCCCTGATAGGACGCCTTGATCAGAAACGCTCCCAGCCGGCGGGCGCTGGCGCCGTCCGGGCGGCTCCCGAAGGAGGCGGCCACGGATTGCAGGATGGGGCAGATGACGCCGCCGCACCGGGCCGTGTTGCTGGGGATGGCCGGGGCCAGGACCAGATCGACTCCGATCATGCTGTAGGCCAGCCCCAGACTCTTCTTCCCCACCGCCGCCATGAACAGGTAAGCGATCCGCAAACCCAGGCCGGTGACCAGGAATCCCCGGGAGATGAAGAAGGCGGACACGATGAGCCAGACCACCGGGTAACCGAAGCCGGCCAACGCCTCATCCGGTTTCAGGACTCCCGTGAGCATCGTGGCGATCAACCCGGCCATGGCCATGGCCCCGAGCGGAAGGGTCTTGGCCAGGATCCCTACGATGGTGGCCAGAAAGATGGCCAGGAGACGCCAAGCCTGGAGTTGGACTTCGTCCGGCGGCGGCACGAACCAGACCAGGAGACCGATCAGGACCGGAGGGAGGAATCGCTGCAGAAGACTGGTCATTGTGCGGACGATGTGTAGGTCACCCAGACGGGAGAACCCCAAGCCACCATGCCGTCCTGCTGAAGGACCCGCACGTAGTAGTACCGCTCGCCGGCCCCGGCGTCGGCGTCCACGTACTCGAAGGAGATCTCTTCCCCGCCCTCGGGTGACAACTGGTAGACGATGGCCTCATCCCGGATGACGTCCACGCGATGGAGAGGATCGGTCCCCACCACTCTCGCCTTCAGGCGCAGCGGTCCGGATACGGTGAACTCCTCGCCCATGAGATGCTCGCCCCCTTCGTGGACGAAACGCAGGTCCAGGATGATGTTGTCGGTGGAAGCGTAGGCGCGCCGGCTCCGGATCGCCTCCATCAGGCTCTCCAGGGTCAGGTCCTCGGCCAGCAGGTTCGCGTAGCTCATGTGGGTGGAATGGTGGTCCGAGGAGGCGATGAATCCCAGCCGGTACCCCTTGGCCAGAGCGTTCCAAACATAGCCGGGACGTTCCTCGGAGTCCCGGGGCTTCAAGGTTCCGGGCTGGGGCGCCCCGGCGTGCTCGTAGGTGTCCCGGAGCCCCTGGTAGATCTCTACGAGGGTCTCCACCTCGGGATCGTTGTCACGCCAGTCGTTGGACCTGCCGGTCGTGTGGGGGATGGAGGTGCCCCCGTGGCGCCGAAGGTACCAGAAAAGCCTCTCGGCGCCCTCCTGTCCCCGCTCCTCAGGCCCCAGGATGGGATGGATGGGCTTCCCCCGTTCGGTGAAGAAGATGTTCCGGTGGCCGCTGGGGAAACTGAGCGATCGCTCATAGCCGTAGAAGGCCACGAAATTCTTCAGTTGGAAGAGGTCGGCGGTTTTCTGGCTCCGCCACCAAGTGTAGGGCTCGTCAACATGGTGAGTGTGATCGCTCACTCCCAGGAAATCCAACCCACCCGCATCCACGGCATACCGGTAGGCATCCAGGAGGGTGCCGTCCGCCGCACCGTCCACCGAGATTTCCGTATGGCGGTGCAGATCTCCCCGGTAGATGGAGTAGGTCTTCCCCCGATGCGCCACCCGGAAATCGCGGATCCGGTCCAACTCTTCCTCTTCGTCGGGATGGATGGGCGGGACCGGAGGATCCTCTGCCGGCGGAGGGGCGGGAACCAGGGATACGCCTTGTTCCAACTCCGGCGGCTGCAGCTCGGCCAGGAAGACCTGATTGTGTTGCTGCATGTAGCTCTTGGCGTTTCGGTGATCCGTGGCCCACGTGAGCCAGAACGCGCCGTCCGGGGTCCTGGCGCCGGAGGGCATCAGGGCGTTGCGGCCGCTGGTGCGGGCCAGACGTATCGGTGCACTCCATCGGTCGCCCCGGTATTGGGTGAGGTGAATGTCCCAGCGCGGATAGTAGGCGGGTCCCAGCCTGCCCCTCACTTCCCGAATGTCGGGCTGGCGCAGGTTCAGTTTTCGGACCAGCAGCCAGGGTTCGCCGGAGGGCCCCATCTCCAGGTGGGGTATCTCCCAAAGGTCTCCGATGAAGATCGTCGAGAGAGACCCCTCCGTGTCCAACCGCCGCTCTCCGTCCAGACAGACGATCCGGATTTCCCTGGACTCGCGAAGCTGTGTCCCTTGCACGCGGGACAGCCGGCCCGAGTCCTTGCCCCACTCGACGCCCGACTCCTGCCAAGCCACCCAGATGCGGCCTCCCGGGTCGACGGTGACCGAAGGGTTGGCCTCGAAGCGGGCGGTTCCCGCAATCGTCCGGACCGGCATCCACTGGCCCGAGGACCAGACCCGCAGATAGACGTCGTAGCTGCCGGAGGCGTAACCGTCCCAGACCACCGCCAGCGTGCCGTCGGGTCCGGCCGCGGCGACCGGCCACCAATTGTTGCCCGCGGCGGAATCCCCCGTGCTGATCTGCCGGGGCGGCGACCAGCGGCCTTGCTCCAGGCTCCGGGCCATGATCTGCGCCCGATTTCCCGGGACGGCCCGCCAGATCAGCCAAAGACGTCCCGAGGCATCCCGGACCAGGGTGTGGTGGGTGTCGGGACCCGCGCCCTCGGTGAGCCGTTCCAGACCGGACCAGCGGCCTCGCTCGTGGGACCGGCCGTAGAGATCCCAGTTGCCGCCCACCTGCATGGACCAGACCACCCAGACCCGCCCGGAGTCGTCCTCCGCCACCGCCGTCTGGAACACGTCCGCCTCCGCCTCCAGCACCTGCGTCGGTCCCCAGGAATCCCCCGCGATGTTCCGGACGCAGACCGAATCGGAGTCGTTCTCGTACTCCTGCCACACCAGCCAAAGTTCTCCCGAGCCGGACGCCCAGATTGCCGGGTGGTCCTGTTGTCCGGCGTATCGGGAGTCGACGGCCAGCGGTGAAGGCACGGCCTCGACCAGCACACCCCCGTCCAGAAATTCGGCAGTCGAGAATGGGGGAAGTTCCCGGGGAACGAAGGAAAAGGCGCCCCGGACGGTTTCGATCCGGACCGGTCCCTGGGAGGGGTTCTCCCAGACCTGGATCAGGATGCTGGGATACTCCAGTTGGAAGGCCTTGGGATCCCGCATCCATGCCTTCCGCGAGCTCACGACCCAACTGGAACCGGTCCGGACGTAGTCGTTGGGAAAGGTGGGATCCTCGCCGGTCGCGATGTTGTGTTCCCGGAGCAGATCAGGCAGCGCCTGAATCCGTTGTCCCGAGGAAAGGACGAGACGCCCGTCCCACGCGGTCGGAGACGTGTCCTTCAGGCCGAAGGTCAGGCGGTAGGTCGCTTCCGGGACCGGAGGCGGGCTCGCCGGCCGGTTCGAAACCGGAGCCAAGTCCAGGGAGCAGCCTGCAACCAACGCCAACAGCGGCAGCAGAGTCCACGCGCGGGTCGACATCACCTGTTCCTTCCGAAATTCAGTGGTTCGGTCCCGGGGTGATTTCCAAGCGCTGTCCAGGCCGATCTCCTTCAATCCGATTCCAGCAGACCGGCCGCCTCCAGGGGCCGCCAGAAAGCATAATCGGCGTGGTGGACGATGGTCACGTGAAGCGACCGGCGGACCAGCTCGCCCTCGCCCGAATGGCAGCCGGCGGCATGGCAGACCTCCTCAGGCAACCCCACCGTCAGGCAGACGTGGGTTCCGTACTGGGGATGGCGGATGGGCGGCCAGCCTGACGCTGCGGGCTGGCTCCTCCAGCGCGCCTGGCGCTCCGGATCGAATTCGTAGGGCTTGCCGACGTCATGGCAGAGAGCGCATGCGGTCAGCAGGTCCCGGTCGATGGGGAGCTGGGGGAACTGTTCCTTGAGGGTGTCGCCGAGGGCCAAAGCCAGACGGGTCACGCCCCGGATGTGGTCGGTCTGGGTGCCCCCCTTTAGGGTCGGCGTGTCGGGGTTGCCCGAGGGCCGAATCTCGTCGATGGACTGGAAAGAGCTCTGGCCCAGGCAATAGGCCCAGGCGTCCACCACCAGGTTCCGTAGGGTTTCGTCCCTGATTTCCGACAGCTCTGGCAGCGACCTTCGGACCGATTCGCGCAAGTCCTCACGTATTTCCATGTCCTCACCCCCAGTGCGGTCAAGCTATCCCCGCCCCCGAGGGGGTGTCAAGTCGGGAAGCCGTGTCATCCTGGAGGGGCGATTTCTAATCGCCCGTTCTTCGTTTCGCCCGATTGTAAGACGCTACGCGGAGTGGGGACTCCGTCCCCTCAAGACCCCCCTGGTCGGCGGCTGGAGTCACGGTAGGAACGGCAGTTTCCTGCCGCCCCCCGCGCAGATCCGGACGTGCCCGTTAAGGCATCCGGCTCCTACCTTGGGTGTGGACGGCCAGCCAAACCGTTGCGTCGGCCACGGATGACGGATTCTCACGGATGGCCAGAGCAATTCCGTCATCCGTCGCAACCGTCTCCAACTGAAGCGGTCGCGCTGAGACCGGCGGCGCAAGGCTCGCAGCCACCGCCGTTGCAGCAGATAGCAGAATCCTCGCAGCCACCGCGTACTCCCGGGGACCGCAAAATAGTTCAGCCAGCCATTCAGGACCCGGCTCAACCATTTCCCGACCTCCCAGTGATCCGCGTGCCGTTGTCTCCACAGCCTCTCCCCCACCCGTCGCAGGGTCCGGCTCATCCGTTTCGCGCTTGGCTTCCGCCCCAGCCGGAACCGTCCCTTCCGGGTCTTCGCGCAGTAGTGCGTGAACCCCAGAAAGTCGAACGTTTCCGGTTTCCGCTCCCCGCGTCGCCGTCGATCCGCTGCCGCAAATCGTCCGAACTCCACCAGTCGCGTCTTTTCCGGGTGCAGGTCCAGCCCGAACTCGGCGCACCGTTCCCCCAGGTCTCGGAGAAACCGTTTCGCGTCCGCCCGTCTCTGGAATCCGGCCACGAAGTCGTCCGCATATCGCACCAGGATCGCTTCGCCTTTTGGGACTCGTGGGCGCCACGTCCGATGGAACCATTGGTCCAGCACGTAGTGCAGGTACACGTTGGCCATGACCGGCGAGACGTTGGCGCCCTGTGGCGTCCCTCTCCCCGAGTCCGACCAGGTCCCTTCTTCCATCACGCCGGCGTTCAGCCACTTGCGAACCAGCCGCAGCACCCGCCGGTCTCCGATCCGTCGTTCCATGAACTGCATCAGGCAGTCCCGGTCGATCGCATCAAAGAACGTCCGAATGTCCGCGTCCACGATCCAATTGACTTTCCGCCGCTCGATCCCAAAGGCCAAGGCATCCAGCGCGTCATGCGCCTTCCGTCCGGGCCGGAACCCGTAGCTGAGCCCGAGAAACTCCGCCTCATAAATCGGCGTCAGGAGCTCGTCCACGACTGCCTTCTGGAGGATCTTGTCCTCCAGCGCGGCCACGCCGAGCGGTCGTGTCCTTCCATCCGGCTTGGGGATTCTCACCCGCCGGACGGGAGGCGCTCGGTACGCGCCCCGGTGCACGCGGCGATGCAGGTCCAGCAGTCGCTCTTCCAGCTTCGCCCCGTACTCCTCCCACCGTATCCCGTCGATTCCCGGCGCAGCGTCCTTTCTCAGTCCGAGATAGGCGCGGCGCAGAGCCTCCACGGTGACATGGTGCAGCAGCGCGGTCAGTCGCTCCTTGGGGTTTCTCGCGATCGCTCGCCGTATCCGGTCCACCGCTTGGGACACGCTCCCCCGACTCTGCGTCCGGCGCGTGCTTTGGCACACCGCATTCCCCTTGGTTCCATCCCTTCGCTCCACCGGCTCCGCCGAGGGTCGCCCCTCTTTGTTCGCCCGCTTCATCGCTACTATGGATGAATCCGATTGCTTCGTTCCGTCCATCATGAGTTTCGGGTTACTCCTTTCTCATGCGACCCCGGGGCGACCCCCCGGGGTGAAATGAAGCCCTCCCAGGTCCCGGAACAAGATTTGCGTACGTGCCTGGGTTCTTTGACACCGCGGAGCCCGGCCGTCCCTCACCTGGGCGGTCCAGCCGGTGTTGCCTTCGACCGCGACTACAGCCTCGGCACTTCCGATCATGGAGCTTTCGATGCTCAATAGCCTGCCCATACGCACCGCTACCGACGCTTCGCCGACACCCTCACGGGTGCCCACGCACGGCTCGCGGAGAAACGTGGATGGTTAGTCCTTCGTTTCAGCGGACTTTCACCGCCTATCTTGTACCAGTTAGCCTGGCGCACAGCCGCCGCTCCTACCCTTTTCTGCACGCCATTTGAAAAATCCGGTTATCCTGATCGCGTTATGCCTCGTATTCCGCTGTTGAGCCGTCTGGCCCAAGACGTCCCCATCATCTCGGATGGGGCCACCGGAACCTACCTCCAGATGCACGGACTCGAGCCGGGCGGGTGTCCGGAGGCCTTCAACGCCGACCATCCCGACATCGTGCGGGGGATGTCCGCCGCCTACTCCGAGGCGGGATCGGAGATGGTACTCACCAACTCCTTCGGCGGCAACCGTTTCATGCTCAAGAAGTACGGCTACGGCGAACAGCTCCACCGTTTCAACCGGCTGGCAGCCCAGCTCGCTCGCGAGGGCGCCGGCGACGATTGCTACGTCGTCGGATCCATCGGGCCCACCGGAGAGTTCGTCGAACCGCTGGGCGAGGTGACCGAGCGGGAAATGTTCGAAGCCTTCGCCGAGCAGGCCGCAGCTCTGGCCGAGGGGGGCGCCGACGCGATCCTGGCCGAAACCATGACCGCGGTGGAAGAGGCGACGTTGGCCATCCAAGCCGCCAAGGAGGCCACCGAGCTTCCGGTCCTGGTATCCATGACCTTCGACAAGGGTCCGCGCGGCTATTTCACAATGATGGGGGTTTCGCCCGAGCAGGCCGTCCTCAAGCTGCGTGCGGCCGGCGCCGACGTGGTGGGAACGAACTGCGGGAACGGCATCGAGAGAATGGTCGAGATCTCCGACATCATGCGGGACCTGACCGACCAGCCCCTGGTGGTCCACTCCAATGCCGGGATTCCCAAACTGGTCGACATGAAGATCGTCTACGACGAAGAGCCGCTCTGGATGGCGAAACGTTTCCGCCACATGGCCGATATGGGCATCAAGATCATCGGCGGCTGTTGCGGCACCACCCCCGAGCACATTCGCGAACTGGTCAAGGCGGTCCGGCCGGCGGCCTGAGCGGCTCGTAATTGACACGGTGGCCATCCGACCGCCGAATCATGGGGGAACAGGATAGTCCCCTCCTGACACTCCTGAGCGTTTCTCAGAAGAAAAAGAGTCGGGGAAACGACCCGTAGGGTGCGATTCTGTGCCGATACTGTCGGATCTCCAACTCGCGCTATGACCTGCCCGTACTGTCTTCTCGAACGATTCCGTCCGGACCCTTCTTACGGATAATCTGGCGGCGTTCGAACGCCACCGTCGATGCCGACGGGTCGCTCCACTGCATGGCTTTGGCCACTTGGGGTGGTAGAAGAATCACTTGTGGTTGTGCTTCGTGGCCGCCAAATTCGTGGTCGATACACTCCTCACCAAATTTCATGTGCTCATGGTCGAGCTCGAACGGTGACGTTTCGAGTGGTTCGCCCGCTTCGTCCTGGATTGTGAGCCAGCATAGAAATTCATCTTCGTCGATGACTTCACGGAAGATGATCTCCAGCTTCATGCCTTCACGCTCCAGTGTCTGGAGAGCTACAGCCATGCGCGAGTTAATCATCTGCAGCCATTCGTCCACTCGATGCGCCTTGCCCCTCTTAATCCGCAGCCGGGTGAGTTCGACCTTCATGCTTCTTCTCACTCCTCGATTGAATCTTCGGCGGCGGTCTGCAGCCGCCTCGCGAAATGCCGACCTGATTTCTTGAGAGGAACGCGGCAGATCTTGCCCGTCAATCCCGAGCCCGCTCGTTGATCCGGTTGATGAGGACTGCGGCCAGAATGAGGGCGCCCCGGACCACGTGCTGCCAGTACTCGTTGATGTTCATCAACGTCATGCCGTTGACCAGGACGCCCAGGAAGATGACGCCCATCAGGGTGCCCCTGATCCTCCCCTCCCCGCCCATGAGGCTGGTGCCGCCGATGATGACCGAGGCGATGACGTTCAGTTCCCAACCCCGGGCCGTGGTCGCCGATCCCGACATGATCTGGGCCGACTGCATGATCCCCGCCAGGGCGGCCAAAAAGGCCACGCTGGCCATCACCACGACCTTGACCCGTCCCACCCGGATCCCGCTGAGACGGGCCGCTTCCGGGTTGCCTCCCACCGCATAGACGGAACGCCCGAACGAGGTGTAGCCCATGAGGACATGGGTGGTCAGGAAGACCAGCAGGAAGACCAGCGCCGGAAAGGGCACGCCGAAGAGATAGCCCCCGCCGAAAAAGTTGTACCACTCGGGAAAGGGGGTCAGCGGAAAGCCGCCGGTGATGAGCTGGGCGGCCCCGGTCAGCACTGTCATCCAGGCCAGGGTCGTGATGAAGCTGGGGACGGCGAAGCGGACCCGGATCAGACCCGTCAGTGCTCCGATGCTCATCCCGAGGAGGAGCGCCGAACACATGGCCAGGGGAAGAGCCACCACCATGGACAGTCCCAGCGCGGCCAGCCATTGCGCCAGCCAGGCGGTGACACAGCCGGCGAAGGCCACGGCCGATCCCACGCTCAGGTCGATCTCGCCCGAGATGATGACCATGGTCATGCCGAAGGCGATGATCCCCTGCATCGAGACGTTCCGTAGAACGTTCAGCAGGTTGACGACCGTGAAGAAGCCCTCTGCCTGAAACGCCAGCACCAGGCAGAGAACCACCAGGACCAGCTCCAGGATGGAGCTTCGGGCCCAGACCAGCATTTGGGAAGGGGACAGCCGGATTACATGCACTGGACGAAGAGTTGGTCGGCGGTCGTGGTCTCAGGCCGAATCTCCTGCTCGATCCGGCCGTGCTTCATGACCAGGATACGGTGGCACACCTCCACCAGTTCCTCAAGCTCGCTGGAGACGAAGAGGATGGCGATCCCCTGGCGGCTCAGGTCCCACATCAACTGGAAGATCTGCTGCTTGGCCTGGAGATCGATCCCGCGCGTGGGCTCGTCCAGGAGCAACACCTGCAAGGAGGTGCCGAGCCACTTGCCCACCACCACCTTCTGCTGGTTGCCGCCGCTCAGCGAGGAGACGGCCTCTTCCACGTCTGGGGCCTTGATGTGCAGGCGATCCACCTGGTCGCGGATCAGTTTCCGCTCTCTCCGCCGGCTCAGGAATCCGCGCTTCGAAATCCGGTCCAGACTGGCCAAACAAAGGTTGGACCGGATGCTCTGGGTCTGGACCAGGCCCTCCTGCTTCCGGTCCTCAGGTGCAAAACCGAGACCCAAACCCTTCATCCCGTGTGGAGAGACTTTACCGCAAGCCCTTTCGGAGAAAAGGATTTCACCGCGATCGAAGGGCAGGGCTCCGAAAATGGCCTTCAGCAACTCGGTGCGGCCCGACCCCAGCATTCCGGCGATTCCCAGGATCTCACCCCGGTGGAGTGTCAGATCCACGTCCTGGAACTCCTCGCCCCGGGTCAATCCCCGCACCTTGAAGATCGGCTCCCGCCCGGCCAGGAGATCGGCGGGACGCTCCTTCTGCACGGTCTCTCCGAACATGTAGTGGACGATCTCCTCGGCCGAGGTCTCGGCCATCTCCACCGTCGCCACGAGGTCGCCGTCCCGGAGGACCGTCACCCGGTCGGCGATCTCATTCAACTCCTGGAGCCGATGGGAGATGTAGAGGATGGCGACGCCCCGCTCCGCCAGTTGGCGGACCAGCCGGAAGAGGCTCCGGGTCTCGTGCCGGGCCAGACCCGAGGTCGGCTCGTCCAGCATCAGAACCGACGGCCGGAAGGACATGGCCTTGGCGATCTCCACCGTCTGCTGCTGGGCGAAGCCGAGGCGGCCCACCGGCTCGTCCACGTCTATCTCCACGTCCATAGCGGCCAGCACGGTCCGGGCCCGATCGGCGGCCGATGACCAGTCGATGAAGGGGCCGCGGCTGCGGGGCATCCGTCCCAGGAGGATGTTCTCGGCCACGCTCAACCCGGGCACTAGGCTCAGTTCCTGGTAAACGGTGGCGATCCCCCGCTGAAAGGCGTCGCTGGGTGATCTCAGCGCCACCGGTTCGCCGTCGAGCAGGACCTGGCCGGCGGTCGGTTGAGTGGAGCCGGCCAGAATGCGGACCAGGGTACTCTTCCCGGCGCCGTTGCGGCCGATGAGGGCGTGCACCTTGCCCCCTTCGAACCGTACCGAGACATCCTCGAGGGCGACGGTTCCCGGATATTCCTTCCGGATTCCCCGGGCTTCGAGCTGGATCGGCTTGGGGACGGGACTCACGGCTGGGTCCGGGGACTGGCGATCAGTTCCTGTAGGCGGGCCCGGTACGCCCGGACGTTTTCCAGGTCCCGGCGTTCGAGCAGGACTCCCGACATGGAGACGTGGCTCTCGACTTCCCTGCCCTGGATAACGGCGACGGCCGCCTTGACGGACTGGTAGCCGATTTCGAAGGGTTTCTGGCCCGTGACGGCTTGCAGGATCTGGTCCTCCGACAGCAGAAATCCAAGCATCTGATCGCTCACGTCGGTGCCGAAGACGGCGACCTCTCCTCCCCGCCCGGCGCTCTTGACCGCCATGACGGCTCCCACCGTCCCGCCCTCGTTGGCGCACCAGATCAGGTCGACACCGGGATTGGCGGTGAGGATGTCACCGGCTTTCCGGATACCCATCTCCGGCAACCAGGCATCCTGCTCGGCTACGATCTCAACGCCGGACAGATCGGCGATCTGGCTCTTGAAACCGTTGGTCCGGGCTTCGCTCTGCTCCGTCAGCGCCGACTTGAAGGCCAGGATGGCGATCTGGGCCTGTCCCCCCAGCTTCTCCTCGATGTAGGCACGGGCCACCTTGCCGGTCTGGGCGCCCAGGTTGGACTGGTCGCTCTCGATGAAGGTGGCCGTGAGCCCGCCCTCCACGGTGGAATTGTAGGCGATGACGTGGATGCCGGCTTCGCTGGCCCGCCGCAAAGCCGTCACCGACGCGGTGGCGCTCAGGGGCGAGAGAACGATGGCGTCCACCTGCCGGGCGATGTAGGTGTTGACCAGCTGGAGTTCCTTTTCCGGCTTGCCGTCGACGGTGGACAGCAGCAGCTCGATTCCTTCCTCCCTGGCCGCTTCCTGCATCCCGAATCGGACCAGACGGAAGAACTGGTCCTCCTGCATGAACATCCCGGCGATCTTCATGCGGCCGTCCTCGTCGGCCGCCGGCCCACAGGCCGTCGCTGACAGTACCAGCAACAGGGAAACCCTGATCAGGAAGTGAAATCGTGGTCGGTGTCTCATGGGTTCGTCATTTTAACAGCCCGTCGTGAAAGTCAAACGGAGCACTGGCATCGGGTACGGGTACGCGAGGAAAGGCTGGCGTGGTTTTTCGAGAGCGAACAGGCCTGACGTATAAGCCGTCACGGTACTCACCCGGTCCAGGGAATCCAGAAGCATCAGATGTCGAGTATCCGATCCTGCTAGAACGCGATCTGCCGGGTACTGCAGCCCTGCCCGCCCTCATAGTTTCTTCAACAGCTTGCGTACCTGGGACGGCGTGTCCAAGTTCGGCACCGATCTGGTGTTCTCCAGAAAACGTTCCAGCAGCTTCCGGGCCCTCGGATACAGGGGAGAGCGTTTCGCCTCGATCCATGATTTGGCTGCAGTCAGCCAAAGTTTGCGGTTGTCAGGATCCCGTTCGAACGCGGCGTCGAAGAGCTCGTCGCTTTCCTCATGTTGGCGGCGCCTGGAGAGGAACGCGGCGTGTTCCGCCAGGTAGTCGGTGTTGGCCGGGTCAAACTTGCGGGCCAGCGCATACTGCTCGGCCGCATTCGTGAAGTCCTTATCGTGCTCGAAACAAGCGGCCCAGGCGATAGCGCCTCGCGCCTCGTCGAACTGTCTGATCCGATCCGCTAACTTCCGGGTCTCGCCCTTGTTTCCTCCCACGATGCCGGGAGCATTAAAGTGGAAGTTCTGCAGGGCCTCCAGGGCGTCAAGATTTGAACCGTCCAGCTCGACGGCGCGTTCGAATTGCACTTTCACCTTCTTCGCCAGACCCATGGCCCGGAAGCGCCCGAACCCCGTCATGCCCTCGGCCCGACGCCCCATCGCGACTCCCAGCCAAAAATGGTAGGTCGAGTTTCCGGGATCCTTGCTCACGGCTCGTTCCAGCGATTTCTGCGCGCGCTTGTAGTCCTCGATCCCACACAGACGGCGCCCTTCCTCCCAGTCCTCCCGTCCCGGCTCGCTGGCCCCAAGGGCCGCGATGCAGAACAGCGCAACTGCCAAACGTACTCCAGGAGCCTGCGCCGCAAAAATTGATCTACTGCGAAAGCGGTGAAACGGTCCATATTTTCTCGATTTCTCGGCGAATAGAACGACTATGCACCTCCAAATCGAGAAAATCCGGCCTCGATTCCCCACTTTCTCGATACGACTGTTCCTACGGCGCAGATTCCTTGCCACCACTTTCGCTCCCATTCACGTCTCCTTGACCCTTTCGATATCCTTTCTGAGCGGGGCCTCATTCTCCATGACTCAGGCATGCTCCGGCAACCGTGCGGCGTTCGTGCCAATCAGTGACCCGTTGACTGTCCGAGAAGCACACTTCCGGCTATCGCAAACTGTGCCAAGTGAAATATTGGTGACCATATTGGTTTCAATGGTTACTGTTTGGTGTTTTGACACCCGACTCCTCTAATATCGCTGTTTGTCGAGTTCAGACATGTTTCCAACCTGTGTCCTCTGTAGGGCTGACGATTGGCGAAATGTAACCGAGTCCCGTTCCGAGGTCCGGCGAGGATGATCGATTGACCAATCCCGACGAATTGAAACGAGAGATCGAGAAGCTCCGGAAACGCATCTCCGGACTGAGTTCGGCTATTCTGCGCATCAGTGCGAGCCTCGATGTCAACACAGTCCTTCACGAGGTTGTGGAAAGCGCTCGCAACCTGACCGGCGCTCGTTACGGCGTTATTGCGACCATCGACGACTCGGGAGAGGTGCAGGACCATGTCATGTCCGGCCTCAATCCTGACGAACAGCAACAGCTTGAGAACTCGCCAGACAGTCTGCGGATCTTCGCACACTTCCGGGACATTCCAGAGGCACTTCGACTGCGAGACCTGCCCAGATATGTCCGGTCGCTTGGTTATTCGGCGGACCTGGGGCTGGCGACAACCTTTCAGTGCACAACGATGCGTCATCGGGGGGCGTATGTGGGCACTTTCTTTCTTGGCGAAAAGGAAGGGGGACGGGAGTTCACGATCGAGGACGAAGAGGTGATGGTGATGTTCGCATCTCAGGCAGCGACGGCTATCGCCAATGCCCGCACGCACCGTGACGAGCAGAGGGCGCGGGCCGATCTCGAAGCGCTGGTCGACACCTCGCCGGTAGGCGTCGTGGTCTTCGACGCGAAGTCCGGCAGGCCGGTATTGTTCAATCGGGAAATGAAGCGGATAGTCCAAGGCTTGGTCACCCCGGGCCACCCCGTGGAGGAACTCCTTGAGGTAATGACCTTGCGCCGGCCAAACGGATGGGAAATCTCGCTGGAGGAGCTGTCGGTGGCGCAAGTGCTGAGCGAGGCTTCGACAGTCCGGGCCGAGGAGACGGTCATCCAGGTGCCCGACGGCCGGAGTGTGACGACTTTGGTAAACGCTACGCCGATCCGCTCGGAGGACGGGACGAACGAGTCCGTGGTCGTCACGGTGCAGGACTTGGCGCCGATTCAGGAACTGGAGCGTTTGCGGTCCGAGTTCCTGGGTATGGTGAGCCACGAGTTGCGCGCTCCGCTGACCTCTATCAAGGGATCGACCGCCACCGCGTTAGGTGCCTCATCGATCCTGGATCCGGCCGTCGTACAGCAGTACCTTCGCATCATCGACGAGCAGGCCGATCGTATGAACGTCCTGCTCAACGACCTGCTGGATGCGGGACGCATCGAGGCCGGCACGCTGTCGGTGAACCCCGTTCCCACAGAGGTCGTCAACCTGGTGGACCAGGCCAGAAACACGTTTTTGAGCGGGGGGGGCAAGCACACCATCCACATCGACCTGCCCTCTGACTTGCCTTGGGTGATGGCCGACCGGCAGCGCATCGTCCAAGTCTTGAACAACCTCTTCTCCAACGCGGCCAAGTTCTCTCCCCGGTCCTTTCCCCTGCGGGTCTCCGCGAAACGGGAGGACCTTTATGTAGCGATCTCGGTTTCAGATAAAGGCAAGGGTGTGCCCCCGGAACTGCTGCCGCATCTGTTTCGCAAGTACACGCGTGTCGGCGGCAGCGATCGCGGCATCGGTGGATCCGGGCTGGGGCTGGCGATCTGCAAGGGTCTCGTGGAAGCCCACGGGGGGCGTATCCGCGCCGAGAGTGGGGGGGAAGGTCTGGGCGCGTGCTTCACCTTCACGATTCCGGTGGCCGAGGAGACCAGAACCGGTGTCGCAGCAGGATTCGGCCTCAATTCTCCCCGTTCAGCTCGGGAGGAGTTCGGTCAAACGCAGATCTTGGTCGTGGACGACGATCCGCAGACGCTCAGGTACGTTCGGGACGCCCTCGTGGCAGAGGGTTACTCCCCTCTCATGACGGGCGATCCGGACGAGGTGCCTCACCTCGTCACGAAAGAGCAGCCCCGCCTGGTCCTAATGGACCTGATGCTCCCCGGAACCGATGGGATCGAGTTGATGGAACGCATCCCCGAGATGGACCGTCTGCCTGTCATCTTCATCTCCGGCTACGGAAGGGATGAGTTGATCGCCAGGGCCTTGGAAAAGGGAGCCGCGGACTACATCGTCAAACCCTTCTCCGCGACCGAGCTTTTGGCGAGAATCCAGGCGGCTCTGCGCCGCCGCGACGACGCCCCCAGATCGTTCCAGTGGAGGGAGTTGACCATCAACTATGAGGACCGTCGGGTAACCCTGGCCGGCGTACCGGTCCGGCTGACCTCCATCGAATACGAGTTGCTTCGAACGCTCTCGGTCAACGCGGGCCGAACAGTAACGTATGAGTCGCTTCTACGGCAGGTGGGGGGCCGGCGGGAAACCAGCGACTCCCGAACGGTACGCGCCTTCGTGAGGAAGCTCCGCCAAAAACTGGGCGATGACGCGGCCAGCCCAACCTACATCTTCAACGAACGCCAAGTCGGCTACCGCATGGCGCAACAAGGCGACCTGTAAGCGCCGGTCTTGGCCAAACTTAGCTTATGTTCGCGCGATTCTTCGTGGCATGTTCTCCTCATGGGTTGAATCCTCCCGACAGTAGCGAATGTGAGTTTTGCTGGACAGGAGTCTCACCGATTGAATTCGGACAGAGTGAGTCCGGATGCTTTCGAAGGAAGGGGCCACGCCGATGGGAGCCGGTTCGGCACGACCATTGCAGGCTGCGATTCCGTGTCAGGATCGAGTTCCTCGCCGCCAGACGGTCAGTCCGGTGAGATCTTTGCCCTGCCGGCTGCCCATCAGAAGACTCACGAAATACGCTACCCCGAAGAGCAGCAGATTGGCGAATGCGCTGACCCAGAAGTTGTCGGGGACGTGTGCAGACAGGCCGGGCAGGAGCTGCCTGCCGACAGGAGTGTCCACGAACAGCCAGGCACCGACTGAGAGGACCGTGACCGCGGTGGCGGTCAGGGCTGCCCGGCAGTCCACGCGCAAGGTAACCATCCCCACGACGAACAAGCTGAAAAGGCCCCCTCCCAGGATCGAGAGGAACATTCTGGAAAGATCCTCCAAGGTCTCGGAGACCCGATACAAATGGATTGTACAGGCCGTGGTGATCATCACGACGCTGAATAGCAGACTCGTAGAGAACTCCGCGTACATTCACAAGAAAACGGTCCACTTTTCCCAGAGTAAGGTGACTGTCCCCTTCTTATCCGTTGCACACTTCCGGATTCCGGTTACTTGATGCAGCCAAATGCAGAGCACTGAGTTTGTTTTCATCCTGAGCCATCGGGTCCGCGCCCGCCGCCAGCAGGGTTTGGATCACCGCTGGATTCTCGTTGAACCTAGCCGCAAGGCGTAGAGCTTTCTGTTGAAAAACACTCTGCGCTCTCAGGTCGGCGGCGGCTGGCAACCCCTCGATCAGCGCCGGATTCTCGTTATATATCTACCCCATGCAGGGACGTCGTTTGGTGTATAGCGTGTGCCATCACATCGGCGCCGGCGGCCAGAAGCACCCCCTTCTCTCCAACGGAACTGGTGGCAAGAGTCCACCCGGCCTTGCCGCCGCGGCAAGCCGCCCAGAACTTTCCAGTTGGGAGAGCTGGCCATCCACTACGAGGAACGCAGGGTGACCCTGGCAGGCCGACCGATACGTCTGACGACCATTGAAATACGAGTTGCTCCGAACGCTGTCGGTCAACGCGGGCCGGACAATAGCGTACCAGTCGCTGCTACGCCAAATGTGGGCCCGGCGGGACACGGGCGACTATCGGACGGTGCGCGCCTTCGTGAAAAAGCTCCTCCAAAAGCTGGGCGATGCTTCGGCCAGTCCTACCTACATCTTCACCGTGCGTCAAGCCGGCTACCGCGTGGCACGGCAGAACGATGCGTAACCGCCGTCATTGGCGTGTTCATGGTCTCCTGGCTCTCTGGAGGATCTGGATTGAAACCAAGCCTGAACTCTTGTAGCTCTGGATTCGGCCCGCAACGAGGAAACCCCGGAGTGTCTATGGACACTGGCAGTTCGAGACACCAAGTGCCGCCAGTCGCTCGCACACCACCTGGATCTCCTGCCGTCTAGCTTGGATCTGCTCCGCGGTCGAAGAACTCCCCGTCGCAATCGCGCACTGCGCCCCCGCAGCCTGCAGCGCGAAGACGCGCACCTGAAAATCCACCGTCGCAGGACACCACGACAGCCCCATGTTCTGCACATTCGCAGGGCGAGGATAGCCGGGGATCTCGCACTGTCCGCTGCCCGAACTGGCGCCCACATTTCCAGTCGGAGCACCACCGGGATCGCTGGTGGCACTCCCCGCAGAAGACTGTCCGCCGATCACACCCTCCGCGAAAACGGTTCCGGCCACCAACGCTTCCTCGCTCCCTCCGCCAGCGGCCGCAATCGCGGTGCCCCCGATTATTCCGATGGCAGCACCGAGAACGCCAGACCCAGATTGCGCTTTCCGTTGTGCCCGAACCGCAGCGATTTGCCTTCCCTGGGCGGCCGTTGGATGGCGCAGAACCTCGACAGCGGCCACATTTCCATACTCTTTGGCTATATCCAGGGGAGTCTTGTCCTTTTTGTCCAACGCCGCCGGGTTGGCACCGGCCATTAGTAGAGCCTGAATCATCGCCGGGTTCTTGTTGTGAGCAGCCCGATGCAGGGGTGTCCATTTTTCATCATCTCGGGCGTTTATCTTGGCTCCGGCATTGACGAGTGCTTGAATCACCGCGGGATTCTTGTTGCCGTAGGCCGCAAAGTGCAAGGGGCTTCTTTTCCAACCGGAAGTCCGAGCGTTCGGGTTAGCGCCGGCGGAGAGCAGGGCGTGAATCACCGCCGGATTCTCATTTATGGCAGCATAATGCACGGCCCTGGCTTTCGATATGTATGTCTTGTCATGAAGTTCGGCGCCGGCAGCAAGTAGCGTCCTAACTACCGCCGGATTCTTAGTATATCGGGCCGCCCAACGTAGGGGTGTGTCGTTATAACGACCTGCCGATGGCCTCAGTTTGGCCCCGGCATTGATCAGAGCTTGGGCAATGGCCGGATTCTCATTGTATATCCCGGCCAGATGCAAGGGCCTGAAACCCCTGTGAAGCGGTGGATGAGCATTCGTTGACCTTAATAACGTTGCTCCGTAATCCCCGACATTGGCTTTTTTCTCTAAGTCGGCACCAGTATTGAGGAGAACCTGGATCACACGCGGATTACTATTGTATGCTGCCGCGTGATGTAAGAGGCTCCATTTATACACATCTATCATCTTGGGGTCACCCCCAGCCTTTAGCAGGGTCTTGATAACCTCTGGGTTCCCATTGTGGGCTGCATAGTGCAAGGGGGTGCGACCGAGAGGGTCCCTCTTGTTTGGGTTACTCACATTAGAAAGCAGCATCTGGATCACGTTCGGGTTCTTCGTATACCGAGCCGCCCGATGTAGTAGCGCACTATTCTCCAATTCCGGATTGCTTGCCCCCTTGAGCAGAGCCTCGATGACAGCCACATTCTCGTTGTATTGAATCGCTAGGCCCAGAGGCGTATCGCTGACAATGTGCAGCGCGTATGTTGTATTCTTGCCCTTGTCGTCATTAAATCTGAAAATCTTGATCTGATATTCTCCAGTTTTGTCCAATAAGAGCGATAGGATTTCCCTCCGTAATTTTTTCTGGCGTAGGTAATGACCATAGAACTGTGCGCCCGAGGGACTATGTACTACAAGGTTGGGATTGAAATCGCGCGCTTGCACGTCTAAATACACTTCCTGTCCTGCACGGCCGATGAAACTGTAGCTATCCGTTTCGCCTTGTTGCAACCGACCGGTTTCCACACGGCTCTTCCGGACGAGCGGGTCTGCTCCAGCTGCTTGCAGAGCCGCTATCACGGCAGGATTCCCAGTGGATCTAGCCGCATAATGCAGGGGCAAATTGCCTGATTCATCGTCTGCGTTCGCATCGGCACCGGCATTGAGCAAAGCCTGGGCGATAGCTGGATTATTATTATATTCTGCCGCCCAATGTAGGGGAGTGCGACCGCTTACATCCCGTACGATCGGGTGACTACCAGCTTTAAGCAGGGACTCGATTACGGCTGGATCTGCAGACAGAGCGGCTGCACGGTGCAAGGGAATGGCATTTTCCTCATCCCGTGCTTCCAAGTCAACGCCTGTACCAAGGCAAGCAGAAACCTTTTCCGGAGTTGCCATTCTGAAGTAATCTTCCGTCTCCCACCCCTCGCACCTCACTATCCGTTGGACCGTGTTCATCAACGCTAGTGTCTCGGATCGGTATTTTGCTTCTCTCCCTTGCTCCGCCATGCGCCTCATAATCGGTTCGAGCGCCCCTTCGAGCATTTTCAGGTCGGTCCCAGGCGCTTGGAGGATCGGGTGCAACCTGTTCGGGTTGGCGCCGGCATTGAGCAGAGTCTCGACTACCTGCGAACTTTCGTTGTCAACGACCGCGACTACCAACGGAGTATGTCCGACGTCATCTTGGGCCTCTAACCCGGCCCCAGAATTGATCAGAGTTTCGATGACCGCCGGATTATCCGTTTGGGAGGCGGCTCGATGAAGGGGCGTACGGCCTAAACCATCTCGTGCTTCCAAGTCAACGCCTGTATCGAGACAAGAGGACACCTCCTCGACGGTCGTTCCACTAAAGTGCCCTTCCGTCTCCCACCCCTTGCATCTTACTGCTGTCTGCACCCTGTTCATTAGCATCAGGGCCTCAAGATAGTGTCTGCCCTTACGTCCCTCCATTGTCAGGTATCTCAAGACGAATTCGAGCGCCTGCTCTGGCGAGTCCATCGAATCTGCCGCTTTCGCTTTCCAAAATTCGAGTTCAGGCAGGTTCAGTTCGTGTTCGGCCTGCAGGTCGAGGATTTCCCTTATCTTGGCCCGGGCTCGATTGTGGTCTCCATCGCGGAAAGCCTGCTCCACCTCCAGCAGGTAGGAATCCGCGAGAACTTCCGGAGGCAGTTGAGCCACCACCGGCGTGGCTGCCGACAACTGGACTAGGATGTGAGCGATCAGGAACACTGTACGCATAAACACGCCCTTTCTTGAAAAATCCCACAAGAAACCGAACGCAAGACCTGAATCCAGTATTGCAACGATCGGGTGAAAGTTGCGTGATTTTATGGTCGAAAACTGTGATATTACGGTTATATGACCCGTAGCTACACTAGTTCTCATCCGGAAAGTCCGGTTTTGGAGAATTGTATAAGGCGAGGGACGGTGTAGGAACTGCAAAAGCAGGCTCAATTTGACGCCGGGAGCACGAGTGTACGCTCAGTTGAGGGCCAATTCTGGATTTTGAAGACACGGGTCCCTGAAGGAAGTCGTCGGGGGGGATTTAATAGTACTCCTAAAACAGCAGGCGAGCTAAAACCAACAAGTTGAAGCTGGTGATCGAGAGATACACGTACTGCTGAAAGGGGGGCCAGCCCTTCCAGGTGCAGCGTCCGACTCCGAAGACTCGCTTGAGCCACGAGATGCAACCTTCGATACCGGCCCGGAATCGTCGCAGTTGCCGGTAGACCCAACTGGAGCGCACCATCTCAGGGACCTTCAGTCCGCGTTTCTTGGCAAAAGCAACGTCTTGGATCCCCTGCTCCTTGGCCCAGTCCAGATTGGAGCGGCTGGCAAAACAGCCGTCGCAACTGATCTGTCGAGGCCAACGGCCGTACAGATCATGCTGGCGCCGCAGCCAGGGCTGGAACTGAGCGGCATCGTTGGGGTTCCCCCGCACGACCTCACCATCCAGCATCAGGCCGGAGGCGCCTCCGGTCAGAAACAGCTTGTGCCCAAAGACCGTTTCCCGGCGCTTCTATTTGATGATGTCGGTGTGCTCCTCAAACAGGGAGAGGACTTTCTCATCGGCCGGAACCTTCTCCCCCCGCAGGACCCGACGCTCGGTCTGAGCGATGATCTTGGCCGTCAAGTCCAAGTAATGGCGTAACTTTCCCGCAATGACCCGACTCAAAAGGTCCGTCCACGGCTCCGCTTGCCGCAGGGCCATCGTGGCGTAATGAGCCGTCTTGCGAGCGACCTTCAGCAGATCCCGATAGGCTTGCTGCCGACGCTTTCCTCGACGGTTCTTGATCTCCAGACACCGTCGCTTGGCCCGGCGCCGGTGGTCGTGAAAGACGATCTTGTGATGACGGGCCAACCGGCGAAGCAGCCGGGTGAGGATTCGAACCGAGTCGCACAACAACTGGGAATCGGTCGGATAGGGGATGGGACTTTCCACGGCCGTGGCATCGACTCGAATCTTACGACCCCGTTCCAGCCCCTGGCGGTGGGCCCATTGCACCAGGAGCCGGTTGATCTGCTGCCAGGTGCCGGCTTGGATACGGCTGATGTTCTCCTGAAGGCAGGAGGCACTGGGGGTCCAGCAAAAGGAAAAACGAGCGAAGCGGCGAAAGCTCTGGGAGTCACTCAAGAGGAACGCCAACTTGGCGTAGGACAGTTGATGCCACTGCTTGAGGATGGCCGCGCGCAGAACCTGCTCGGCGGAGAGCCCGCGAGCCCCCTGACCGGAGCTGCCGGTGTCACCCAGATCGTGTAGAACCAGATCCAGGATCGAGGGGTTGTCATCCAAGATCTTGGAAACGGCTCTCAGCTCCCGGGCGAGTCGGTGATCGGGCCAGAACCCGGAAAGCGGACGCTGGTTTTCCCGTTTTCGACGCATGTTTCAAGCCCTCGGTTTTGTGTAAGTCGTTTGTTTGTTTTTGTTTAGCACCAATAGACTACCAAACGACTATGACAAAACCGGGGCTTGAAAATGCCATCTAACTCCCTATTTCCCAATTACTTACGGGGTTCCGGATGAGAACTACACTATATATTTGGGCTGCCAATTTCAGTACGTTTGAAGCTAAGTTTTCCGTTTTGTCAATGTTCGGCGGAACCGCATCGAGTCTCGCTCCGATATCCGGTGAGGATGAGCCATTGGTCAATCTTGACGAGTTGAGAAGAGAGATCGAAAAACTGCAGGAACGCAACTCGAGACTGAGCTCAGCGATCCTGCGCATCAACTCAATCCTCGAAGTCAACACCGTTCTGCATGAGGTCGTGGAAAGCGCCCGCGTGCTCACCCGTGCTCGTTGCGGCGTGATTGTTACCATCGATTACTCGTGGCAAATTCAGGACTACGTCCCGTCCGGCTACACGTCCGACAAGCAGCAACGGCTTGAGGATTGGGCCGACGGATTGCGGCTTATTGAACACTTCCGGAACATTCCGGAAACATTACGATTATGTGACCTCCCCGCCTATGTCCGGTCACTCAGGTTTTCACCGGACCGGTCGCTGCCAAAGACATTTCAGTGTACGCCGATGCGTCACCGGGGCGTGCACGTGGGCACTTTCTTTCTCGGCGAGAAGGAAGGCGGACGGGAGTTCACGAGTGAGGACGAGGAGATGTTGGTGATGTTCGGCGCTCAGGCGGCGACGGCAATCGCCAATGCCCGTACACACCGGGACGAGCAGCGGGTGCGAGCCGACTTGGAAGCTCTGGTCGACACCTCGCCGGTGGGCGTTGCGGTCTTCGATGCCAGGACCGGCAAGCCAGTATCATTCAATCGGGAGGTGAACCGGATTGTGGAATCCCTGCGCACACCGGACCGCTCCCCGGAGCAGTTGCTGGAAATCATCACCTGTCGGCGCGCCGACGGGCAGGAGTTTTATATGGAAAAGAGCCCACTGGCCCAGACGCTGAGCACGGCCACGACGGTCCGCGCCGAGGAGATAGTTCTCCAGGTTCCCGACGGTCGGAGTGTCACGACGTTGGTGAATGTTACCCCGATCCGGTCCGAGGACGGCATTGTCGATTCCGTGGTCGTCACCCTGCAGGATTTGGCGCCGATCCAGGAACTGGAGCGTTTGCGGTCCGAGTTCCTGGGTATGGTGACGCACGAGTTGCGGGCTCCGTTGACATCTATTAAGGGATCGGCCGCCGCTGCTCTAGTACCCAATACCATGTAGTTGTTCGTATACTATGGTGGGAGGCTGGAGGACTCGGTAAGGAGGAGTTCTCATGGCACCACGCTATCGTGTCACGCTCACAGTGGAAGAGCGCTCAGAATTGAAGGCCTTGACCCGGGCGGCGACCAAGACGACCGGCAAGCGGTTCCTGTACGCGCGGGCGCTGTTGTTGTGCGACCGCGGGCCGGAAAGGCCGGGATGGACCGTGGCCCGGGTGGCCGAGGCGCTGGGCGTCTCGGCGCGCACGATCGAGCACTTGAAACGGCGGTTTGTGGAGCAGGGGTTGGAGTTCGCCCTGGAGCGCAAGCGGCGGGTGCGGCCGCCGCGGAAAGTGATCTTCGACGGCGCGTTCGAGGCTCGCCTGGTCGCCTTGGCCTGCTCCCCGGCCCCGCCGGGACGGCAGCGCTGGACCCTGCGCCTGTTGGCGGAGAAAGTGGTGGAACTGGGCTGGGTCGAGCGGGTCTCGGTGATGACGGTGCAGCGGACGTTAAAAAAAACCAACTGCAGCCTCACCGGAAGAAGTACTGGCGAATCCCGCCCCGGGGCAGCGCCGCATTCGTAGCCTGCATGGAGGACGTTTTAGAAGTCTATGCCCGTCCATACGACCCCCGTCGTCCGGTGGTCTGCATGGACGAGACCAACAAGCAGTTGATCGGAGAAGTGCGGGAACCGTTGCCGGTTGCGCCCGGCCAGCCGGAGCGGATCGAGCATGAGTACGTGCGCAACGGGGTCGCACAGATCTTCCTGGAGGTGGAGCCATTGACCGGGCGAAGCCATGTGGAGGCGTGCGAACGGCGCACGCGCCAGGATTGGGCCCGGTGGATCGAGGGCATGTTGGAGAGGCGATACCCGGAGGCCGAGCGGGTGGTCCTGGTCTTGGACAACCTGAACACACACGGAATCGAATCGCTGTACGCAACTTACGAGCCCCGACATGCCCGCCAACTGGCACAACGACTGGAAATCCACTACACGCCGAAGCACGGCAGTTGGCTCAACATTGCAGAAATCGAATTGAGCGCGCTGTGCGGACAATGCCTGGACCGCCGGATTCCAAGCCTGGCCGGGATGCAACGTGAGATCGGGGCTTGGGTTGCGGATCGGAACCAACGGCAAACCGAGATCGACTGGCAGTTCAAGACGGAGGATGCACGCATCAAGCTGAAGAGCCTGTATCCACAGCTTTAAGTGTTATGGGGTACTAGGTGCCTCACCAATCCCGGATCCGGCCGTTGTGCAGCAGTTCCTCAGTATCATCGAGGAGCAGGCCGATCACATGAACGACCTGCTCGATGCCGGGCGCATCGAGACGGGCACGTTGTCGGTGACCCCCGTTCCCACAGAGGTGGCCAGCCTTGTGGATCAGGCCAGGAACACCTTTTTGAGTGGAGGCAGCAAGCACACCATCCACATTGACCTGCCGCCCGACCTGCCTTGGGTGATGGCTGACCGGCAGCGCATTGTCCAAGTTTTGAACAACCTCCTCTCCAACGCGGCCAAGCACTCTCTCCAGTCCTTCCCAATACGGGTCGCCGAGGAACGGGAAGACCTTCACGTAGCGATCTTGGTAGCAGATGAAGGCAAGGGCGTGCCCCCGGAACTGCTGCCGCACCTGTTTCGCAAGTACACGCGTGTTCGCGACAGTGATCGCGGGATCGGAGGATCCGGCCTGGGACTGGCGATCTGCAAGGGTCTGGTGGAAGCCCACGGGGGACGCATCCGGGCGGAGAGTGGCGGCGAGGGTTTGGGCGCGTGCTTCACCTTCACGATTCCGGTGGCCGAGAAGACCAGATCCGGTACCGTGGCAGGATTCGGCCTCGATTCTCCCGGCTCAGCTCGGGAGGGATTGGGACGATCGCGAATCCTGGTGGTGGACGACGATCCGCAGACGCTCCGCTACGTTCGGGACGCCCTCGTGGCAGAGGGTTACTCCCCGCTCATGACGGGGGGCCCTGATGAGGTGCCTCACCTCGTCACGACGGAGCAGCCCCGCTTGGTCCTGATGGACCTGATGCTCCCCGGAACCGATGGTATCGAGTTGATGAAACGCATCCCCGAGATGGCCCGTCTGCCGGTCATCTTCATCTCCGGCTACGGAAGGGACGAGTTGATCGCCAAAGCCTTTGAGATGGGAGCAGCCGATCAAGCAGCTCTTGTTCGGCCGGAACACGGGAATTGGACCGCCACGAGCCAATCCTTGTCTGAACCTGCTTCCCTTGTTCTCATGACCTCGAAAAAATGGGGGAAGTCCAGGTCCGGATCATGTTGACGATGCGTGCAAATTCTTGTATTGAATCTCATTGCAGCTTGGCAATTCTATGCCCATGTTCCCCGGACTCTGATTCCAACGGTCACTCACCCCGCTAATTCCAAGCTAGCGATGACACGATAACGTGAACTATTGGTGAACTAATACGCCTAGTTCATGAATACTGCGTTATTTGGCATGCCACTACTCCACTAACGGTGCCTGCCAAGTTCAGAATGTCTACAACTTGGGTTCTCTGTGGGGCCGAGGGTTGGCGAAATTTAACTGAGTCCCGCTCCAAGACCCGGCGAGGATGAGCAATTGACGAGTCCCGAAGCGCTGAGGCGAGAGAACGAACAACTGCGGGAACGGATCTCCAGACTGAATTCGGCGATCCTGCGTATCAACTCAAGCCTCGACGTCAACACCGTCCTTCGCGAGGTCGTGGAAAGCGCCCGCGCTCTGACCCATGCCGGCAACGGCGTGATTGCGACCATCGATGACTCGGGACAGGTGCAGGACTACGTCATTTCCGGCCTCAATCCTGACCAGCAGCAACGGCTTGAGAACTCGCCCGACGGACCGAGGACCTTCGAACACTTCCGGAACATCCCGGAAGCACTACGACTACCAGACCTGCCCGGCTATCTCCGGTCGCTGGGTTATTCGGCAGACCTTGCAATGGGGACGACCTTTCAGTGCACCCCGATGCGTCATCGGGACGTGCATGTGGGCACTTTCTTTCTGAGCGACAAGGAAGGGGGAAAGGAGTTCACGTGCGAGGACGAAGAGGTATTGGTGATATTCGGATCTCAGGCGGCGACCGCGATTGCGAACGCCCGTGCGTTCCGAAACGAGCAACGGGCCCGGGCCGATCTGGAGGCCCTGGTCGACATTTCGCCTGTCGGAGTGGTGGTCTTCGATGCCAAGACCGGCAAGCCGATCTCGTACAACCGGGAGATGAAGCGAATCGTCCAAGGCTTGGTCACGCCGGGCCACCCCGTGGAGGAATTGCTTGAAGTAGTGACACTGCGCCGCCCGGACGGATGGGAGATCTCACTGGAAGAGCTTTCGGTGCCGCAAGTACTGAGCAACGCTTCTGTAATACGCGCCGAGGAGACCGTCATCCAAGTCCCCGACGGCCGCAGTATCACGACACTGATGGACGCTACGCCGATCCGGTCCGAGGACGGGACGAACGAGTCCGTGGTCATCACGGTGCAGGACTTGGCGCCGATCGCGGAACTGGAGCGATTACGATCCGAGTTCCTGGGAATGGTGAGCCACGAGTTGCGGGCTCCGCTGACTTCCATCAAGGGATCGGCCGCCACCGCACTAGCCCCACCGACTCCGGATCCGTCTATCGTTCAGCAGTTCCTCCGCATCATCGACCAGCAGGCCGACCACATGAACGACCTGCTCAACGACCTGCTGGATGCGGGGCGCATAGAGACGGGCACGTTGTCGGTGACCCCCGTTCCTACAGATGTAGCCAGCCTGGTGGATCAAGCCAGGAACACCTTTTTGACCGGAGGCGGCAAGCACACTATCCAAATCGACCTCCCTCCTGGCCTGCCTTGGGTGATGGCCGACCGGAAGCGTATCGTCCAAGTCTTGAACAACCTTTTTTCCAACTCGGCCAAGCATTCTCCCCAGTCCTTTCCCATTCGGGTCGCTGCGGAATTGAAGGACTTCCATGTAGCGATCTCGGTATCGGACGAAGGCAAGGGAGTCCCCCCGGAAATGCTGCCGTACCTGTTTCGCAAGTACACGCGTGTCGGCGGCAGCGATCGCGGGATCGAAGGTACCGGGCTGGGATTGGCCATCTGCAAGGGACTGGTGGAAGCCCACGGGGGACGCATCCAGGCGGAGAGTGGCGGGGAAGGTCAGGGTGCGTGCCTTACGTTCACAATTCCCGTGGCCGAAGAGACCGGAACCGGCACTGCGGCCAAATTCGCGCGGAGTCCCTCCCGTTCGCCTCGTGAGGAAAGCGGGAAAACACAGATCCTGGTGGTAGACGATGATCCGCTGACGCTCCGATTCGTTCGGGACGCTCTCGTGACGGCCGGTTACAATCTGCTCATGACGGGCGACCCGAAACAGGTCCCTCACCTCGTCACGACGGGGCAGCCCCGTCTGGTCCTGATGGACCTGATGCTCCCTGGTACCGATGGGATCGAGTTGATGGAACGCATCCCCGAGATGGACCGTCTGCCGGTCATCTTCATCTCCGGTTACGGAAGGGACGAAATGATCGCCAGAGCATTGGAGATGGGAGCCACCGACTACATCGTCAAGCCCTTCTCTCCAACCGAACTGGTGGCGAGAGTCCACGCTGCTCTGCGCCGCCGCGGCGAGCCGCCCAGAACTTTCCAGTTGGGAGAGCTGGCCATCCACTACGAGGAACGCCGGGTGACCCTGGCAGGCCGGCCGGTACATCTGACAGCCATTGAATACGAGTTGCTCCGAACGCTGTCGGTCAACGCGGGCCGGACAGTAACGTACCAGTCGCTGCTACGCCAAGTGTGGGACCGGCGGGACACGGGCGACTATCGGACCGTGCGCGCCTTCGTGAGAAAGCTCCGCCATAAGCTGGGCGATGATGCGGCCAGTCCGACCTACATCTTCACGGCGCGTCAAGTCGGCTACCGCATACCACGGCAGAGCGACCGGTAAGAGCCTTGTTTGGCCTGTTCGTGGTCCACCGATCCTCGGGAAGCTTCGCGTTGATCTCAACTTTGAACTCCGGGGATCCCCGCAGCCTCGTCGACGACCCACCTTTTTATCGGATCCGATCTTGCGGAGCCGGGATCCCGCGGCTGGTCAACATTTCGGAATCTGGTTCCGACGACAATTTGGAAGCTGCGTAGGCTTGAGCCGGAGGGACGGGAATCCCATCACGCAGGAAACCGCGAATACGTCCGTTCGCTGGATTGCGCGGGCCGGCCACGGGGCGATCGGTGGCACCACCAACGTGGCCAGATCCTCGAGGACCGGACAACATGGTGGCTCCCCAGCCGGTAGGTCCGCTCGGTCCGCAACACTCACTCACCCCACGAATTTCTGGCTAGTACAAACAGCGTATGGTGAATTATCGGTGAATATACAAGTTTTAATTGTGAAATTTTGGTTGTTCAACAAGAGATTGTTCTATTATTCAGTATCTGTCCGGTTCAGAATGTTTCCAACTTGGGTCCTCTGTTAAGGAGCGATATTGGGAAAAACGAAACCGGGTCCCTTTCCGAGAATCGGGAGGATGAGTAATTGGCCAATCCCGACGAGCTGAGAAGAGAGATCGAAAGACTGCAGGAACGAAACTCGAGACTGAGCTCGGCGATCCTGCGCATCAACTCAAGCCTCTCAGTCAACACCGTTCTGCATGAGGTCGTGCAGAGCGCCTGCGCCCTGACTCGTGCTCGTTACGGCGTGATTGTTACCATCGATAACTCGGGACAAATTCAGGACTACGTCACGTCCGGCTACACTTCCGACGAGCAGCACCAGCTTGAGGAATGGGCCGACGGATTGCGGCTCTTCGAACACTTCCAGAACATACCGGAAACATTACGATTAAGTGACCTCCCCGGCTATGTCCGGTCGCTCGGGTTTTTGCCGTACCGGTCGCTGGTAAAGACGTTTCAGTGTACGCCGATGCGTCACCGGGGCGTGCAAATGGGCACTTTCTTTCTCGGCGAGAAAGAAGGGGGACGGGAGTTCACGAGTGAGGACGAGGATATGCTGGTGATGTTCGGCGCTCAGGCGGCGATGGCTATCGCCAATGCCCGTACACACCGGGACGAGCAGCGGGCGCGGGCCGACTTGGAAGCTCTGGTCGACACCTCGCCGGTGGGCGTCGCGGTCTTCGATGCCAGGACCGGCAAGCCAGTAACATTCAATCGGGAGGCGAAACGGATTGTGGAATCCCTGCGCACACCGAACCGCTCCCCGGAGCAGTTGCTGGAAATCATCACCTGTCGGCGCGCCGACGGGCAAGAGATTTCTATGGAAAAGAATCCACTGGCGCAGACACTGAGCACAGCCACGACGGTCCGCGCCGAGGAGATGGTCCTCCAGGTTCCCGACGGTCGGAGTATCACGACGTTGGTGAATGTTACCCCGATCCGGTCCAAGGACGGCATTGTCGAATCCGTGGTCGTCACCCTCCAGGATTTAGCACCGATCCAGGAACTGGAGCGTTTGCGGTCCGAGTTCCTGGGCATCGTGAGCCACGAATTGCGGGCTCCGCTGACTTCCATCAAGGGATCGGCCGCCACAGCGTTGAATGCCTCGCCGACGCCGGACCCAGCCGTGGTGCAACAGTTCCTCCGCATCATCGACGAGCAGGCCGATCAAATGAACAACCTGCTCAACGACCTGCTGGATGCGGGGCGCATCGAGACGGGCACGTTGTCGGTGACCCCCGTTCCCACCGAAGTGGCCAGCCTAGTGGATCAGGCCAGGAACAACTTTTTGAGTGGAGGCAGCAAGCACACCCTCCACATCGACCTGCCCCCTGATTTGCCCTGGGTGATGGCTGACCGGCAGCGCATCGTCCAAGTCCTGAACAACCTCCTATCCAACGCGGCCAAACACTCTCCCCGGTCCTTCCCCATCCGGATCTTCGCGGAACGGGAGGACCCTCATGTAGCGATCTCGGTCTCGGATGAAGGCAAGGGGGTGCCCCCGGAACTGCTGCCGCACCTGTTTCGCAAGTACACGCGTGTCGGCGGCAGCGATCGCGGGATCGGAGGATCCGGGCTGGGGCTGGCCATCTGCAAGGGACTGGTGGAAGCCCACGGAGGGCGTATCCGGGCGGAGAGTGGCGGGGAGGGTCTGGGCGCGTGCTTTACCTTCACGATTCCGGTGGCCGAGCGGATCAGGACCGGTGCCACGGCAGGGTTCGGCCTAAATTCTCCCCGCTCAGCCCGGGAGGGATCGGGCCAAACGCAAATCCTGGTAGTGGACGACGATCCGCAGACGCTCAGGTACGTTCGGGACGCCCTCGTGGCAGAGGGTTACTCTCCTTTCATGACGGGTGACCCGGATGAGGTGCCTCACCTCGTCACGAAGGAGCAGCCCGACTTGGTCCTGATGGACATGATGCTCCCCGGAACCGATGGGATCGAACTGATGGAACGCATCCCCGAGATGGACCGTCTCCCGGTCATCTTCATCTCCGGCTACGGACGGGACGAGTTGATCGCCAGAGCCCTGGAGATGGGAGCCGCCGATTACATCGTCAAGCCCTTCTCGCCAACGGAACTGGTGGCGAGAGTCCAAGCGGCATTGCGCCGTCGCGAGGACGCGCCCAGATCGTTCCAGTTGGGGGAGTTAACCATCCACTACGAGGACCGCCGGGTGGCCCTGGCCGGCGACCCGGTGCGGCTGACGGCTATGGAATACGAGTTGCTCCGAGCGCTCTCGGTCAACGCGGGGCGGACAATGACGTACGAGTCGCTGCTACGGCAGGTGTGGGGCCGGCAAGAGACGAGCGACTCCCGGACGGTGCGCGCCTTCGTGAGGAGGCTCCGCATCAAGCTCGGCGATGATGCAGCCAGCCCGACCTACATCTTCAACGAGCGCCAAGTCGGTTACCGCATGGGACGTCAGAGCGACCGATAGGAGCCGATATTGGCCTGTTCGCAGTCCGCCGATCCTCGGGGAGGACTCGTGCTGATCTCAACTCTGAACTTCGGCGATCCCCGTACCCTTACGGACACCGGCAGTTGGAAACACCCAGGGCCGCCAGTCGCTCGCACGTGACCTTTATCTCCTGCCGTCTGGCCTGAACCCAGATTATTCATGGGACATGTAGATAAGGGCTTCCAACCCGGCGTTTTCGTGCGGTTGGAGCCCAGTTTCTGTTGAACCTCTGTCGATTCCACTGAATCGGCTCAAAAACAGGACGATTGAGCCAGTTATAAACCGTTTTCCGGCGAAGAGGACCGTCACCCGCCGACAGGTTGACTCTCCGGTGAGAGATTCCCACCGTTTCGGTCCCTTGCACGGGCCCGATGCCTCCACCGTCCACTATCCCGGCGCCCAGGACACCCGCGCCAGTCTCTTCCACAACCGCTTCCAGTCCGTCGCCCCTTGACCGATGACGAAAATCAATCGCCTCCCCTGACGCAACGCGCGAGACGCCACTCGCAACAGCCGCTCGCGAAAACGACGCAGACTCCAGCCCTGACGCGTTGTCTGCTCCATCAGCACCCGACCCAGATGCAGGATCTCGTATCCCAGAAGATTCAGCAGGAACAAGACTTCGTTGTGGGGTCGAACCCCGGCCTCCGTCCTCGCTTCCGGCTTTGCTCCCGGCTCCAGTGGGTTCCCCCGATAGTGCGTCTTGGGCCGGCTCGCGGAGGACAAGGCCGGATCGAGCACGTCCATCAACTTCCCCATGTGGCCTTCCGCCTTCCCCCGTTTGCGATACTGAGCCAGCAACTCCTGAGCCTCATATCGTTTCCGGCTCAGGCTCGTCAGCAACCAGAAATGATCCGGATACAACTCCCCCGGTCGCTCCCGCACAACCAGCACCACCCGGCGCGCCCGATCCCACGTCCCGGCCTGATAGGTCAGCTCATAAAACCACAGCCTCGGCGGTGTATCCGGGGATCTCCCCGCCGGTTGGGTCAACTCCAACCGAGCGGTTGCACGATCCGCGACACCCGAGTTCGATCCGCTCTGGTTGCTGACGAGCCTGAGTCGGAAGCGTTGTGACGCCCAAGAGTTGCTGAGGACGTATCGCCGGCGGGGGAAGGCGGAAGGCCACATGGGGAAGTTGATGGACGTGCTCGATCCGGCCTTGTCGTCGGTGAGTCGGCCCAAGACGCACTACCGGGGGAAGCCGCTGACGCCGGAACCGAAGCCGGAAGCGCTGACGGAGACCGGGGTTCGAGCCCACAACGAAGCCCGGTTCCTGCTGAATCTGCTGGCGTACGGGATCCTGCACCTGGGGCGGGTGCTGATGGAGCGAGCGACGCGACGGGGGTGGAGTCTGCGTCGTTTTCATGAACGGGTGCTGCGAGTGGCGAGTCGGGTGCTGCGCCAAGGAAGGCGACTGATTTTCGTGGTGAGTCGAAGGGAGACGGACTGGAAGCGGTTGTGGCGGAGACTGGAGCGGGTGTCCTGGGCCCCGGGATAGGGGACGGACAGAAGAATCGGGCCCGTGGAAGGGATCGAAACGGTGGGTTTTTCTCACCGCAAAGTCGACCTGCCGGCGGGTGGCGGTCCCCCGGACCGCCGGACGGTTTATGATGGGTTCAATCGTCCTGTTTTTGAGCCAATTCCATCGAATCGACAGAGGTTCAAGAGAAACCGGGCTCCGACCGTACGAAAACGTTGGGGTGAAATCCCTTATCAACATGTCCCATGAATAATCCGGGTTACCCAATCTAATAGCCATAACAACAGCACAAGAAACCCTCCGACCATCGTCAAAATAGTAATACCACATGTAATCACTGTACCCATGGGATGCTCATCGATATCAAACCACTCACTTAACCACGAAAACACGGGCCACACGATCACCCCGACCATAAACACCCACAACCAAACAGAGGTGAATAGGCTCGTAAACAATATTGCGCCTATCATACCGTTAATCAGTTCGTCCCAAGGAGAAAATATGCCTCCCTCAAGAAACATAGAGTGTAAAATGTACTTGGTAAACTCTACACTGTCACCCAACATCTCCACGCATTCACCCAACACCGCTGCATTAAAAAGACGCGAATATATATCTTCCGAATCATCTGCCAAAGCCATCCCAGTATTCATAGAAACGAGCAGAAAGAAGTGCCCAGCCAATAATCCAATACTGAATATGCTTACTGTCACAAAGAGATCCAAAATAAGCAATATGGCGAAATAGGTTTTCTTTCTGGCCGTTTCCATAACTCGAATCACAATACGAGTTTCACACAACGAGAAAAAATCTCCTATAAAGTTAGTGGTGTAGGCAGCTAAGATGAAGAATAATATTAGAATTATTCTGTGCAATGTTTCAATCGCCCTAACAAGCGCAATAAAGGGGTTGTCAGCGTTGGGGAGTTCATCGTTTTCAAGGGATGGCTCTGTCGTTTCTATTGGGGATCGTGGTGCCAGAATATCTTTATCGATTTCAAACATATCTAAAACAAAAGGGCTTAAAAACACCGGAGATGCTAGCCCGAAAATAATGCATGATGCCACACAAGAACGTCGAAAATTCGGTCGACCGGTGCCATCTGGGTCAAAAAAGCGATCGAAATAATTGACGAACACTTTAGCTAAATTGCTAGCACCGCTTGGAAATTCGCCTCTCAATATCTTAGTCAATTTGCTTTTATTTTTCCTGTTGCGCTTAGAGTCTAGGAAGAAGCCAAATCGACAGATGCTTGTAAGGGTAACAATAATTGCAACCACCATAAATATAGATTCCAACATATTTCACTATATTCCTTCCATCCCTTTCCATCGAGACCCGACCCGAGCGGCTCAATGCGGACACGGGAGCCCTGGCGCAACGGGAGATCATGCAGCGGTGCGGCATCATCTACTGGTTGACCGGGCGTCTGCACGATCCGCGACACCCCGGGTCGATCCGCTATCCGCTGTCGGATCTGCTGCGGACTCGACTCCTGCTGCTGGGGCAGGGCTGGCGCGACCAGTCGGATGCCGACCGCCTGCGTCAGGATCCGAGCTTGTGGGTGGCGAGCGAGTCGCGTCGGGGTCCGGTGGCCTTGGAGGAGGGCCACGGGCTGGCGTCCCAACCGACCTTGTCCCGGCTCCCGGACACGCTCAGCCGGAAGCCGAACCTTCAGGTCCTGCATGAGGCGGTGACGGAGCTGGCGTGCTGTCGGATCGAGATGATGGAGGGTTGGCGGCGAAAAAAGGGGAAGCCACGAAAGCAGAGACGGAAAAAGAGGATGTTCCTGGACGTGGACGGTCTCCCGGTCGAGGTCCATGGACGGCAGCCGGGAAGCCAATGGAGCGGGTACTATCGCCAGCGGATGTACCTGGGGTTGGTGGCGAGTTGCGGAGAGACGGGGGACCTGATCGACGGGGAGCTTTTTCCGGGTGCCAGCTATTTGGGCAACAAGGCTTTGAAGTTGACATTGCGGGCGGTGGACCGCTGCCGAGGGCGTCTGTGCGGCTCGATGATCGTGCGGATGGATGCAGGGTTCCCGGAACCCGGGCTGCTGCAGGGCCTGGAGTCGCGAAGCGTGCCCTACATCGCTCGCATCCGCAAGAATGAGGTCCTGGACCGGATGGCGCGACCGTACTTGACCCAACCGGCGGAGCGAGTGGCGAACGAGCCGCCGAGAGTGTGGTTCCATGAGCGGAGTTACCAGGCGGAGAGTTGGGACCGGGCACGCCGGGTGGTGCTGGTGGTGGTGGAGCGACCGGGGGAGTTGTATCCGGATCATTTCTGGTTGCTGACGAGCCTGAGTCCGAAGCGTTGTGACGCCCAAGAGTTGCTGAGGACGTATCGCCGGCGGGGGAAGGCGGAAGGCCACATGGGGAAGTTGATGGACGTGCTCGATCCGGCCTTGTCGTCGGTGAGTCGGCACAAGACGCACTACCGGGGGAAGCCGCTGACGCCGGAACCGAAGCCGGAAGCGCTGACGGAGACCGGGGTTCGAGCCCACAACGAAGCCCGGTTCCTGCTGAATCTGCTGGCGTACGGGATCCTGCACCTGGGGCGGGTGCTGATGGAGCGAGCGACGCGACGGGGGTGGAGTCTGCGTCGTTTTCATGAACGGGTGTTGCGAGTGGCGAGTCGGGTGCTGCGCCAAGGAAGGCGACTGATTTTCGTGGTGAGTCGAAGGGAGACGGACTGGAAGCGGTTGTGGCGGAGACTGGAGCGGGTGTCCTGGGCGCCGGGATAGGGGACGGACGGAAGAATCGGGCCCATGGAAGGGACCGGAACGGTGGGTTTTTCTCACCGCAAAGTCGACCTGTCGGCGGGTGGCGGTCCCCCGGACCGCCGGACGGTTTATGATGGGTTCAATCGTCCTGTTTTTGAGCCGATTCCATCGCACCGACAGAGAATCCGGAGAATCTGAGCTGTAACCGCACGAAAACGCCCGGTCGGAAGCCTTTATCAACTTGTTCCATGAATAATCCGGGATCAGAACCCCAAAGTACAAATAGAACATTAACGCGCACAATCAGGACTTCTGCCACGGCCTGCTACGGCATTATTCTCACCAAGCGGAAACCCCTGGCGAAATAACGATCTGCCTCTTGATCGCTATTGCGCGCCCAAACCAGGCAGTGACCGTTCACAAAGTCGCCGCCTCGATACGTCCGCTCCGCTCGGTAACGGGTACTCCTACGATTCACCAAGCGGTCCTTCACATAGCCGCCAGGATAGTCAGCGATCCAGTCCTGCACCCACTCGGACACGTTCCCCAGCATGTCGTGCAGGCCCCACGAGTTTGGTTCCTTCTGCCCAACCGGGTGCGTTCGTCGCCCACTGTTCCCGGGGTACCATGAGATCCGGTCCAGCGCCGGGATTTTGTCCCTTTGCCACCCGGATCCTGCCTCTTCCCAGTTCAAGTTCCCCACATACGTGTCCGTCTGAGTTCCGGCCCGCGCCGCGTACTCCCACTCCGCCTCCGTGGGCAATCGATACTCCGCTCCATCGGAATACACCTTGGACATCCGGTTAAATTGCTTGATGAATTGCTGCACGTCGTCCCACGAGACGTTCTCCACAGGACAATCCATGCATCCGGCGAAGTGGGATGGATTGCTGCCCATGACGGCCTCCCACTCGGCCTGCGTCACCTCGTGTTTCCCGGCTTCGAATTTCCGGCTGATGGCCACCCGTGTCACCGGCTCAGATCTTGGACCGGCCACGTCGTACCCCGGACGGCCCATCCGGAACTCTCCAGCCGGAATTTGCACAAACTCCATCCCGGTAATGGCCTCCCGGAGTCTTTTTCTTTTCTCCTCCAACCGCTTCCTTGCCGCTTCAACGGCGGCCATCTCAGCTTCGGCCTTGTCCAGCAGTTCCAATGCTGCGCGATAGTGCTCGCCTTCACGGCCGGCCAGTGTCAGGTAGCGCGTCGCGGACTCGATCGCTTCGGCGTGGAGTCCGAGTCCCAACGAAACTTGGCCGTACCTCAGGGGGAATTCTTCCGGGATCTCGACCCCATGCTGCCGCTGCAGCTCCAGCACTCGGTCCATGGACTCCTTCGCACCCGTGAAATCCCGCTCCTGGATCTGCCGCTCCGCTCTCAAGAGGTAGCGGTCCGCCTGAATCTCCGGAGAAAGCTGCGCAGCCCAAACGAAGGCCGGCAAGATCAAGTAAAGAACCGTCATTTCTTTAGGACTGGTGTTGACGTATCCAGACTCTCACCACGGGCTGTCAGGCCCACAATTCGCATTACCAATATTTCGGTTAACTTGTCTAAATCAACGATTTCACAGTTTGAAGCAAATGTAGCATTAACGTAGTGAAATTGGCGTTAAACAAATATCCCAAACAGTGAAATTACGGTGAACTACCGTCCCTTGGCTGTCGGTCGAGTCTCTTCCCGTGTGGCTGGCTGGAAATGGAAAGGCACTGCATGGTGGGGAATCAAGAGGATCTTGTCCGGGACCCCGAATAATCTTCCCGGGTTCACGCGGCGGCTCAGCTACCCGCTTGGTCCAGTGTGCCCACTCATCTCGGCGGTTCTCAGGGCCACCGTTGGTGTGCCCACACCCCCGAATGCGGGAACGCAACCTCTACGGCTCGTTCATTATGCGATCACGAGCGGCCTTATGAAGTCGGGTACGATGACCATCCCAACCCCATGTTCCAAATGATTTACGGGTGTCCAGGAACGCGATTTTCTTGTCGTCGACTCCGTTGGAACCAGAATGCATACAAATCCGTGTCGCGGATGTGGAAACGCAGCCGTACAGCCCAGCTTTGCAAAGAATCCAGTTGGATGGCCCGGTCCCAGCGGATCATCTGACGGATCCCGTCGATTCGAATCGGAACGCAGTCTTCAGCGGAATAGCCGGCAAGAATCCGTCCCTCCGAGTCCAGGAGCTCGGCTCTCAGCTCACCCCGGACATCGGCATTCACGAACAAGGATCCGCCCGGCAAGAGAAAGGTCTTCGTCGTGACCGTCCCAGGATTTCCAGCCGCCGACAGGGATACGAAACCGTCCAGTCGAAGCGTCGCCAAACCGATGGCTCTCTGCATCCGCTTCTCTTCTTCGAGCCAACCCTGCTGCACCCGTTCCATGGCGTCCCGGCTGTACGGATGATTCCACGCGCCGTAGTAGAACCAGATCTGTCCGTCACGGACGATGGGCGCGTTCAGCGAGACCATCTCAGAATCCCACGTCCCGGGTGCGCCGAGGGGGAACGCGACCCTCCCCGGAGCGAGTCGCTTCCACTTGACGCCCTCCCGGCTAGCCGCCAACTCGAAATACGATTCGCGGCCCTTCCAGACCCAGAGCCAGGCGATGTACCCAGAGCCAGGCGATGTAGTAGTGCTCGTAGATCACAACGCCGGAAAACCCTTGAAGTCCAGGTCCTCCCGCTCCGGAGACAACACCAAATCCGGCTCGGACCATTGGAGGAAGTCGTTGCTGGTGGAGCGGAAGATGGAGATCTGTGACTACTCCAGTGACGGTCCGGTCGGATACATCCGAATGTAGCCGACGTACTTCCCCGCGGCAGGATCCCACCCCAGCACGTTGGTTCCGTTTCCGCCGGGCCGCCATGGATTGCGGTCCACATTGTGTTGCCAGTGAATCCCGTCCGGCGAGATGGCCTTGGTGATGCCGGCGAACTGCCGGTAATAGATCCGCGGCCAGTCGCCGACAACGTCTCAGAGTAAGGTGACTGTCCCCTTCTTTATCCTGCGTATCCTGCGCGTGGCCCCGGACTCCGGGGCAGTTATTGCGTCGCCACCCTCATCCCTCGCTGTCATCTCGAAGACGTCCAGCACCAAGCCGGACACGCCCATCCCCCCACCACCCAAATCTACGACCGTCGACGCTGGCGCGTCTCCCGCAACCTAGTCGAGCGGATCTCCGTCTCAAGGGCTAATATGGACCACAAGGGGGACTTACCATCAACTGGAATTGATCACCGTTACAAAAATCGCTACGACCAGCGTCAGCGTCAACGCGGACATGACGTCCAGTCTGAGTACGCCGCTATTGTGGCTGGCGACCTGCTCGGCAACGGCGCCGGCCAAGGATGGAACCCAGAGCCAGCATGGCGATCGTGCACCATCGAGTCAACGATCTAGCAAATCCGCTGGCACTTCCTCAGGCTTCCTAGACTGCAGTTGGATGCCGTAGTTCTGTTCCACGCTCTGCAGCCAAGTTCGTGGTTGTACCACCGCGAAGATCTCCCCTACAAAGCTCCGCTTTGCGGCGACCATCATGTCCAGGAGTCTTACGCCCCCCCACTTTTGGCCGATTCCACGGAGCCTCTTCTTCTCTGCTTCGGACAATAACTCGAACGCCTTGGTCAGTTTAAGTTTAGTTACCTCCGGGATCTTGCCGCCATCATTTGGCCTAAAATCCTCAACTCTCATTCTCTTACGGTTATGTGCATAGTGTTCGTAGTCCACTGCCCTCACGACTTGACAGGCAGCTAGTACCCAATAACATGTAATCATTCGTATACTATGGTGGGAGGCTGGAGGACTCGGTAAGGAGGAGTTCTCATGGCACCACGCTATCGTGTCACGCTCACAGTGGAAGAGCGCTCAGAATTGAAGGCCTTGACCCGGGCGGCGACCAAGACGACCGGCAAGCGGTTCCTGTACGCGCGGGCGCTGTTGTTGTGCGACCGCGGGCCGGAAGGGCCGGGATGGACCGTGGCCCGGGTGGCCGAGGCGCTGGGCGTCTCGGCGCGCACGATCGAGCACTTGAAACGGCGGTTTGTGGAGCAGGGGTTGGAGTTCGCCCTGGAGCGCAAGCGGCGGGTGCGGCCGCCGCGGAAAGTGATCTTCGACGGCGCGTTCGAGGCTCGCCTGGTCGCCTTGGCCTGCTCCCCGGCCCCGCCGGGACGGCAGCGCTGGACCCTGCGCCTGTTGGCAGAGAAAGTGGTGGAACTGGGCTGGGTCGAGCGGGTCTCGGTGATGACGGTGCAGCGGACGTTAAAAAAAACCAACTGCAGCCTCACCCCAGATTATTCATCACGCAAACATAGAATGAGCAAGCGTGCCCTTCATGTCGAGTCGGATCAGAGGGTTACGGGATACCCACAGAAAACGGCTGGGACCCGACCTGGGTGAAACGCTATATTCATTTTCAACGTCGGTTTAACCCCAGGATTCAAGTGAGGCCTAAACCCAAGCAATTCCACGGTTTGCGTCCCCTCCACGGGCGGCATAAAGAGACGGCGTGCCCGTCATTTGTGGTATGATTATTGTGCTACAAAACAACCACAAAGAACGGAGCACGCCATGCCTGAAACGATACCGCAGATCCGGCCCTCATTCAACCGATCCCTCCGTCTCGAGACCCGCTCCGAATGGCTCAGTGGGGACACGGGAGCCCTGGTGCAGCGGGAGATGATGGATCGTAGCGGCCTCATCGATTGGTTGACCGAGCGATTGCACGATCCGCGACACCCGAGCTCGATCCGCTATCCGCTTTCGGATCTGCTGCGGACTCGGCTTCTGCTGTTGGGGCAGGGCTGGCGCGACCAGTCCGACGCCGACCGCCTGCGTCAGGATCCGAGCTTGCGGGTGGCAAGCCAGAGCCGTCGGGGCACGGCGGCCTTGGAGGAGGGCCACGGGCTGGCGTCACAGCCGACCTTGTCCCGACTGCTGGATACACTCAGCCGGGAGGAGAATCTTCCGGTTCTGCACCAGGCGGTGACGGAGTTGGCGTGCCGTCGGATCGAGATGATGGAAGGTCGGCGGCGACAACGGGGGAAAAAGAGACGGAAAAAGACGATGTATCTGGACGTGGACGGTCTTCCGGTGGAGGTCCATGGGCATCCCCCGGGAAGCGAATGGAACGGACACTATCACCAGCGGATGTATCACGGGTTGGTGGCGAGTTGTGCCGAGACGGGGGACCTGATCGACGGGGAGATTTTTCCGGGAGCCAGCTACCTGGGAAAGCAGGCGCTGAAGTTGACGCTCCGGGTGGTGGACCGCTGTCGGGGGCGGCTGTGCGGCTCGATGATCGTGCGGATGGATGCGGGGTTCCCGGAGCCGGGGCTGCTGAAGGGACTGGAATCGAGAGGCGTGCCCTATATCGCTCGAATCCGCAAGAATGAGGTCCTGAACCGGATGGCGAAGCCCTACTTGACCCAGCCGGCGAGGCGCGCCCCGAAAGAGCCGCCGAGGCTGTGGTTTTATGAGCTGACCTATCAGGCCGGGACGTGGGATCGGGCGCGCCGGGTGGTGCTGGTGGTGCGGGAGCGGCCGGGGGAGTTGTATCCGGATCATTTCTGGTTGCTGACGAGCCTGAGCCGGAAGCGTTATGAGCCGGAAGCGTTGCTGGCACAGTATCGAAAGCGGGGGAAGGCGGAAGGGCACATGGGAGAGTTGATGGACGTGCTCGATCCGGCTTTGTCCTCCGCGAGCCGGCCCAAGACGCACTATCGGGGCAAACCGCTGAAGCCAGGAGCCAAGCCGGAAGCGACGACGGAGGCCGGGGTTCGGCCCCACAACGAAGTCTTGTTCCTGCTGAATCTGCTGGGGTACGAGATCCTGCACCTGGGTCGGGTGCTGATGGAGCAGGCGACGCGTCGGGGCTGGAGTCTGCGTCGTTTTCGCGAGCGGCTGTTGAGAGTGGCGACTCGGGCGCTGCGCCAGGGGAGGCGATTGATTTTCGTCATCAGTCAAGGGCCGGCGGACTGGAAGCGGTTGTGGAAGAGACTGGCGCGGGTGTCCTGGGCTCCGGGATAGTGGACAAGGAAGGAATCGGGCCCGTGGAAGGGACCGAAACGGTGGAAATTTCTCACCGCAGAGTCAACCTGTCGCCGGGTGACGGTCCCCCTGGCCGGCAAACGGTTTATGACTGGTTCAATCGTCCTGTTTGTGAGGCGATTCAGTCGAATCGACAGAGGTTCAGGAGAAACCGGGCTCCGACCGCACGAAAACGCCGGGCTGGAAGCCCTTATCAACATGTCCCATGAATAATCTGGGGGAACAGTTGTTTCTGCCAGCCAACCGTGACCTCCGGTTCCTCCGGAGGCGCCGCGGACAACCATGCCGTGGCCGTCACCACGGCAATCAGGACCGAAGACAAGCCGCTTGTTCCCATCATGTTCTTACGCAAACCGGACGCTGGACTCCAGAACGGCTTGGAAGTCTCCGGTGGACCGGTCGACAGCAACTCCCTCTGACCTGGAGCACGCGGTCATCAACGCCGTGATCACGATCGTGAGGCCGGTGGTGACGAATAGCCAGAGGCGGCGGATTCCCATATCTCCCTATAAACCCTTATACTAGACGGAAGCTCCCACGCGTTCGCTGATCATGAGAAACCCATCCCGGCCACGATTGGTTCTCTTCGCGATCGGCTTCCTGGCTCTGATTCTCTGTCTGTGGATCATTTGGGATGGACTCGAGGACGGTTCCTCGCATATCTCGAGTCTCACTTCACAGACCACCGGTGGCGATGGAGTACCGGAATCGGGCTCCGTGCGCGAAAGAGACCCCGACCGAGAGCTGGTCAGGCTGGAAGCGTCGCGGTCCGCATCTCGGGAGGAATCCCCGCCGAATCGTCGCAGGCTCCCGCAACCTGGCGGCCCGGAGAAACGACGGTCAGTGCAATCGATCATCACCGGCATCGTCACGAGCAGCGAGGATGGCACTGCAATCCAGGACGCACGCATCACGGTATCTCCGGTGGGCAGCAGGAACGTGCGGACCGAGGCCGTCAGCGGTCGCGGCGGCAGGTTCCAGATGACCGTCCGCCGTGCAGGGCGGCACGCGCTCCGTGCCGAGGCAGACGGCTTCCGGCCCTATTACACCCGCCGACTGCTCATTTCTCCTGCTGAGGGAGACCTGAACCACAACATCCTGATGACGCCTCACGTGGAACTCCGAGGCAGAGTCGTGGACCGCCATTCCCGAGGAATCGGTGGAGCGTCCGTCTGGCTCCGAGAAGAAACCCGTGGACCGTTCGACAAGAAATCCATGGTACAGAGTGACCAATCAGGCCGTTTCCTGATGTCCAAGCCGCCTGTTTCCGGAAAATTCTTCGCCGAGGCCGCGCATCCTGAGTATGAACTTGCTTCTCGCGTTCCTGTGACATTGCCCAAGGATGAGGCGGTGGTCATCACGATGCATCGGGTGCCGGATGCGCAGTTGGGCTCCATATCCGGTCACGTGTGGGATACGGACGGACATCCCATTCACGGAGCGTCCGTCGTTCTCCGCGATCACGAGCCAAACAGTACACGTCGCCCCGTTCTTGGAAGGTCGTCGACCGACCTGACGGGAAAATTCTTCTTTGCCAGAGTGCGTCGGGGCAAAATTCTGATATCCGCTGAAGCTGATGGATTTGCCGGCTCCATTGGAGGCCAAGGCAACAAGATCCTGACGGTTGAGCCAGGCAGGAACAAGGAAATCGACTTGATCCTCGTCGGGCAATCGACAGTCCAAGGCGTCGTTCTCAACGATGAGGGTCGGTCTGTCGCCGCCGCACAGGTCTTGGTCAAGTTCGAAAAGGGTACAGGGCTCGGTGCTCTTGCCTCATCGGACGGTACTTTCAAGATTCCAGACGTTCCCCCGGGAAGACACCGGATACTGGTAGCTCATCGCGAGTACGTTCCCTATGAATCCGCCTTGGTTGCTCCTGCGAGCCAATTCTTCACGATTACCTTGAAGTCCGGACTTTCGTTGTCCGGTTACGTCATGAACCCAAATAACGAACCGATAAGGGAATTCTCCCTTCGGTTGTCCCCAGAGGGTCGCCAACACGAAGTCTCCCCTTTCCTGTTCGATCCAATGTCCGCAGACGTCTCCCCGTCGGACGGGCATTTTCGCGTCAACGGTCTGGAGCCTCAGACATATATTCTCTCTTTAAGCCTGCCGAACGCGGAGAGCTTGGAAACTCATCTCGAACTCTTGAAATCGACAAACGTTACCATCGTGCTCAACCCCTCTGACTCGGACTCACCCCTCCAGATCCGAAATTCCTGGTAGACATCGGGGGCCACGGGACGGCAACCCGCGGCAATACAACCCGTCGTGAGACACCAGCCGTCCTTGGCTTCCTTGCCCTGGGCCGTCCGCCGTCGCTACACTTTCCGGCAGAGATGGAGTGCCCGCGGGTTCGAAATCGGTTTCAGCCATGAAGATTCTTTCGGCAAGCATAAGCGCCGGTATGGCGCTCTTGGTCTGCCTGACCGCTGCTTTGGCCTCGGAGACGGAACCCGCGTCGCTCGAATTCTTCGAAAAAGAGATCCGCCCCCTGCTGGTCAACCACTGTTACGAATGCCACAGCGCCGAAACCGCGACGCCTTTCGCCGGCTTGCGGCTGGACCGGCGTGACGACCTGATCAAGGGAGGCGTCTCGGGACCGGCCATCGTTGCAGGCAAGCCGGACGAAAGCCCCTTGATCCACCGCGTCCAGGGCCGGCCGGCCCTGATGCCTCCCGCCGGCGCGCTCTCGGATGCGCAGATCCAGTCCCTCATCGAATGGGTCCGGATGGGAGCCCCGTGGACCGATCCTGCGGCGTCCTCGGCGGATTCGGGTGAAGGATTCCACCTGGAAGCCCGAAAGCACAGCCACTGGGCCTGGCAGCCGGTTCGCTCCGTCTCCCCGCCGGCAGTGAACGACGCGAAATGGCCGTTGCACCCCATGGACCGGTTCATCCTGGCCAGACTGGAGCAGGAAGGGCTGGAACCGGCGCCGGTCGCGGACCGGCACACACTTATCCGTCGCCTTTCCTACGATCTGAGGGGACTCCCTCCCCTTCCGGGCGAGGTCCGGGCCTTCGTCGCCGATCCCTCTCCACGGGCCTACGAGGCATTGGTGGACGACTACCTGGACTCGCCTCACTTCGGGGAACACTGGGCCCGCCACTGGATGGACCTGGTCCGCTACAGCGAGTCCCACGGCAGTGAAGGCGACCCGGACACGCCCTACGCGTGGCGTTACCGCGACTACCTGATTCGGGCCCTGAACGCCGACGTCCCCTACGACCAGTTGATCCGGGAGCATCTGGCAGGCGACCTGCTTCCCTCCCCCAGGATGAACCCGGCCCTGGGCATCAACGAATCCCTCTTGGCCACGGCTCACTTCCGCATGGTGGAGCACGGGTTCCAGCCGGTGGATCCGCTGGAGGACCGAATCAAATGGACGGACAACCAGGTCGACGTCCTTTCCAAGGCGTTTCAGGGACTCACCATCTCGTGCGCGCGCTGTCACGACCACAAGTTCGATGCCATCAGCCAGGAGGACTACTACGCCATATTCGGAGTGCTCTATGGAGCCCGGCCGACCCAGAGAACCGTCGACGATCCGGAGCGTCTCGATTGGGGCCGTAGCGAGCTGACCGGCCTGAAGGAAGAGATCCGCCGGGAGCTGGCCGGCGCCTGGATCCGGGAGGCGTCCGCCCTCGGCTCCAAGCTGTTGGCGGCACCCCGCGAAGCCTTCACCAACCCACCGGACTCTCCGTGCGATCCTGCACCGTCACCGGACTCACCCGATGATCCGGCGGCCCCGGAGACCGCGGCAGTTCCAGTCGAAACGGACGAGGCCAAAGGCGCCGGGACCGCGGCATCGGCCGCCGGCCAGGCGCTAAATCGGGCACTGGAGAAAGCCCGCTGCGAACCTGGAAGTCCGCTGGAGGCCTGGGTCCGATTGGCGGGCAAGGAAGGCAACGACTTCCGTCAGGAATGGGCCGCCCTAAAAGAGGACTGGGATGCCAGGATCCGCACCGGTAAAGCCTTCAACCGGGAGCACTTCCAGGTCCGGTGGGACCTATCCGGCCCCGACTACGGCGAGTGGATCGGACACGGCGCCGGACTTCCCGCAAAACCGTCCCGGCCAGGCGAGTTCTCGGTGGGCGCCGACGGGAAACGGATCCTCAACGGCATCTACCCCGGGGGCGTCTACACCCATCTCCTTTCAGACAAGCACAACGGCGTGATCCAGTCGCCCCGCTTTACCATCGACACCAATTTCATCAGTCTCAGCGTCCTCGGATCGGACTTCAGCTTCGCCCAATTGATCGTGGAGAACTATGCCGTTCCTCGAGGCCTCATCTTCCACATGCGGGACGTCCCCAAAACGGATCGGATGGAATGGGTTCAATGGGACGTGACGTACTGGAAGGGATTCACCGCGTACATCGAGTTGGCCACCCATGACGATGCCACCAGTGTTTACTACGACCCCAAGAAGTTCAAAACCCAGCCGGAAGAGCGGACGGACGGGCGTTCCGCCATCGGAGCCAGCCGGATTCTGTTTCACGAGACGAAGGAGACGCCCAGAGAAACGCGTCCGCCCCTGCTCTATCTGCTTCGGGGAACGGCGCCCCGCTCACCCGCTGATCTGGCCCGGCGAATGGGCCGTCGCCTGGTCGAAGCCATCGAAGCTTGGAGGGACGGCGGAGCATCCGAGCTTCAGGCCGCGTATCTGGACGCGTTCGTTCGAGCCGACCTTTTGCCCCGTTCCCGGGACCGGCTCCCGTCCGTGGACGCGCTCCTGACCCAATACCGGGAAGTCGAAGCCCAAGTGCCGGTTCCCCGGCGCGCTCCCTCCGTCCTGGACGAAGCGGGGCCGGATCATCCATTCCTGGTTCGCGGGGACCAGGACGCTCGCGGCGAGCCCGTGCCCCGACGATATCTGGCGGCTTTGGACAGCGTTCCCTACACCGATCCTGTCCGGGTGCGCCTGGGACTGGCCCGGGACCTTGCCTCACGGGACAACCCGCTGACGGCCCGGGTGATGGTCAACCGCATCTGGCGGTACCTGTTCGGGTACGGAATCGTCCGCACCACGGACAACTTCGGGAAGTTGGGTGACCCGCCCACTCATCCGGAACTCCTGGATCATCTGGCCAACCGGTTCGTGGAGGAGGGATATTCAATCAAGAGCATGGTGCGCCGGCTGGCCACGTCCCGGACCTACCGCATGAGCAGCGGGCCATCCGCCGATTCCCTCCGGGAGGATCCGGCCAATCGCCTCCACCAGCATGCCAACCTGCGGCGCCTGAACGCCGGGGAGATCCGCGACGCCATGCTGCGCGTCTCCGGGAGCCTGAATCCGAAGCCGTACGGACCCTCCATTCCCGTCTACCACGAGATCGGGAAGCTCAAGAGTAAAGGGCTCCAGCCGTCCGGGCCCTTGGATGGAGCCGGCAGACGCAGCATCTACCAGGAGATCCGGCGCAATGCCTACAATCCCTTCCTGGAAGCGTTCGGCCTGCCCAAGCCTGCCAGCACTCTGGGGCAACGGGACCAGACCAACGTCCCGGCTCAATCGCTGACCCTTCTCAACAGCCCATTCGCCTGGCATCAGGCCGAGGCGTGGGGCAAACACCTGGCCGCCGGGGAAGGCAACACGGCCACCTCCCGGATCCACCACATGTTCCTCAAGGCCTTGGGCCGGGAACCCTCCGGCCTCGAGGCGGCCCGGGCCGAGGAGTATCTCGCCACGCTGATCGCCGAGCGGAAAACTCGGAAGCATCTGATCCTCACCGACCGCCGGATCTGGACCGACCTTGCCCATTCCCTCTTCAACTTGAAGAACTTCATCTATGTCCAGTAGGAGCTCTCCCACCGGCCATGGGCCGGCGAGATCCTGGGAGAAACAGGGGTGGTCCAGGAGCGGGGATTTTCCTACCCCCGCTCCCCGGGGGGACAGGAAGTCCCCTCCAGACACTCCTGTTCGTTTCAAGGAGAGCGGCACGGTGAAATCCGAGAAGAGAGAACGTGACCGGATTCCTCGACCGACCGGGATTCTCCGGGTCGGAGCGGCCCTCGACCGGCGGAGCATTCCGCATTAGACTGGATAGCGATGTCGTCCCTGACGCCCGACCGGACTCCCCGATTTCAACCCGGTTTCTCCCGTCGCGAGATGCTGCGCCAGACCTCCACGGGATTCGGAATGCTGGCGCTCTCGGCGCTCATGGCCGATCCGGCCTATGCGGGCCTGGTCCCCGCCCCGCCCGAGAATCCGCTGGCTCCCAAGCCAAGTCATCATGAGCCCCGGATTCGAAACGTCATCTTCTGCTACCTGTCGGGAGGGCTTTCCCACGTCGACTCCTTCGACCCCAAGCCCCGCTTGGACAAGGAAGCGGGCGAGCCGATGCCGTTCAAGACCGAACGGACCATGTTCAACATGGACGGCAACATCATGCCCAGCCCCTGGAAGTTCAAACGATACGGGAGCAGCGGAATCCCCGTCAGCGATCTTTTTCCCCACATCGGCAGCGTGGCCGACGAGTTGACGGTGATCCGTTCCATGACCGCCAAGTTCATGGCCCACGCCCAAGCCAATTTTTACTTCCACTCCGGGACCCCCTTCGCCGGGTTCCCCAGCATGGGCGCCTGGATCAGCTACGGCCTGGGCAGCGAGAACCGGAACCTGCCCGGATTCGTGGTACTGGGCAGCGGTGGCATCCCTCTCGGAGGCATCAGCATCTTCGGCAACGGTTTCCTGTCGGCCGTCCACCAGGGTTCGTTCATCTTTCCCCAACGCCAGGATCCTCTCGGCAACATCCGTCCCCGCGAATCCGGCCCCCTCCAGCGGCGAAAGATCTCGTTCATCAACGAGCTGGACCGGGAATTCCTGGCCGGTACCGCCGGACACTCCCAAGTCGAAGCCGCCATCCGCAACTACGAGACCGCTTACCGGATGCAGAGCTCGGTGCCCGAACTGGTGGACCTGAGTGGAGAGACTCCTGCCACCCGCAAACTGTACGGCATTGATTCCGCCAATCCGGCCAAAGCCGCCTACGCCCGCCAGTGCCTGGTGGCTCGACGGCTGGTGGAACGCGGCGTGCGTTTCGTGGAGCTCACCATGGTCCGGGGCGACGGAGAGGGGTCCATGAGCAATCCCTGGGACCAGCACGCCAAGCTGATCGAGGGCCACAGCGGCAACGCCATGGCAGTGGACCAGCCGATAGCGGCTTTGGTCAAGGACCTCAAGGCCAGGGGTCTGCTGGACGAGACCCTGGTTATCTTCTCGGGCGAGTTCGGCCGGACGCCGTTCGCCCAGGCCAAGGACGGGCGGGACCACAATCCCTTCGGATTCAGCCTGTGGCTGGCCGGCGGCGGCCTCAAGAAGGGATTCATCTACGGCGCCACCGACGAGTACGGCTATCGGGTGGTGGAGAACCGGCAGACCATCCACGATCTCCACGCCACCATCCTCCACCTCATGGGTCTCGATCACGAAGCGCTCAGCTACCGCTTCGGAGGCCGGGACTTCCGGCTCACCGACGTCCACGGACACGTGATCCAAGGTATCCTGGCCTGATTCGAGTAGGAGAGGGGACATTCCTGTCCCCCATTTCGGCGGGAGAGGGGACATTCCTGTCCCCCATTTCGGCGGGAGGGGGGACATTCCTGTCCCCCATTTCGGCGCAGGTCATGAAGAGATTATCGTCAAGCTTGAGCGCAAGTTCCGCGCTCTTCGCCTGCCTGACCGCTGCTCTGGCCTCGCCTTCCGATCCCGCCTCCCTGGAATTCTTCGAAAAGGAGATCCGCCCTCTGCTGGCCAACCAATGCTACGAATGCCACAGCGCTCAAACCGCGACACCATTCGCCGGATTGCGCCTGGACCGGCGTGAAGACCTGATCAAGGGGGGCGTCTCGGGACCGGCCGTGGTTCCGGGCAAGCCGGAGGAGAGCCCCTTGATCCACCGCGTCCAGGGCCGTCCCGCGCTGATGCCTCCCACCGGCGCCCTGTCGGATGCCCAGATCCAGTCGCTGATCGAATGGGTGAAGATAGGAGCCCCTTGGACCGATCTCACAGAGGCCTCTCAGGTGTCAGCCGACGGTTTCGACCTGGAAGCTCGCAAGCGCAGCCACTGGGCCTGGCAACCGGTCCGGTCCGTCCCGCCACCTACGGTGGTCGACACCAATTGGCCGCTTCATCCCATGGACCGGTTCATTCTGGCCAGATTGGAGCAGGAGGAGTTGGAACCAGCGCCGGCGGCGGACCCGTACACGCTGATCCGGCGCCTTTCCTACGATCTGCGGGGACTCCCACCCCTCCCCGGAGAGGTCCAGGCGTTCGTCGCCGATTCCTCGCCGCGGGCCTACGAAAATCTGGTGGACGACTTCCTGGACTCGCCCCACTTCGGCGAACAATGGGCCCGCCACTGGATGGACCTGATCCGCTATGCCGAGTCCCACGGCAGTCAGGGCGATCCCAAGGCGCCTTACGCCTGGCGTTACCGCGACTACCTGATTCGAGCCCTGAACGCCGACGTCCCCTACGACCAGCTGGTGCGGGAACACCTGGCGGGGGACCTGCTTCCCTCCCCCAGGATGAATCCGGCCCTGGGGATCAACGAGTCCCTCTTGGCCACGGCCCACTTCCGCATGGTTGAGCACGGGTTCCAGCCGGTGGACCCGCTGGGAGACCGAATCAAGTGGACCGACAACCAGGTCGACGTCGTTTCCAAGGCGTTTCAGGGACTCACCATCTCGTGCGCGCGCTGCCACGACCACAAGTTCGACGCCATCAGCCAAGAGGACTACTACGCCCTGTACGGAGTGCTCTACGGAGCCCGGCCGACCCAGCGGGCCATCGACGATCCGGAGCGCCTGGATTGGGGCCGGGGTCAACTCTCGGAGCTGAAGGATGAGATCCGCCGGAAGCTGGCTGAAATCTGGATCCGGGAAGCGTCGGCGCTAGCCTCGATGCTATTGGAAGCGCCGCATGAAACCTTCAGCAACCCACCCGAATCTCCCTGCCAGCCTGAAGAGTCAGCGGATACTGCCCCTGATCCGGCGGTTCCGGAAACCGAGCCCGGTCCCGTTGAAACGGAGACCAAGGATGCCGGGACCAGGACCCCGGCCGCCGAACAGGCGCTGACTCGAGCCCTGGAGGAGGCACGGTGCGAACCCGGCAGTCCCCTGGTGGCGTGGGTTCGCCTGGCCGGCAAGGAGGGTGCCGAGTTCCGTCAGGAATGGGTCGCGTTTAACGAGGAATGGGACACCAGGATCCGCACCGGCAGGGCCTTCAACCGGGATCACTTTCAGGTCCGCTGGGATCTGTCCGGCCCTGATTACGGGGACTGGATCGGACACGGCACCGGACTTCCTCCCGCACCGTCTCCGCCCGGAGAGTTCTCTGTGGCTGCCGAAGGGAAACGGATCCTCAACGGCATCTATCCCGGGGGTGTCTACACCCATCTCCTTTCGGACAAGCACAACGGCGTGATCCAGTCGCCCCGCTTTACCATCGAAAGCAACTTCATCAGCCTCAGCGTCCTCGGATCCGACTTCAGCTTCGTCCAGTTGATCGTGGAGAACTACGCCGTCCCCCGAGGCGGCATCTACCACATGCGGCACGTTCTCAAAACGGACCGGATGGAGTGGGTTCAATGGGACGTGGCCTATTGGAAAGGATTCTCCGCCTATATCGAGTTCGCCACCCGGGACGACGTCACACTCACCAGATATCCCTCCACCGAGATCAGAACCAAGGCGGAGAAGCGCACCGACGGCCGTTCCGCCATCGGCGCCAGCCGGATCCTGTTTCACGAGACCAAGGAGACGCCGCAAGAGACGCGTCCGCCGCTTCTCTATCTATTCCGCGGTCTGCCGCCGCGCTCGCCCGCCGATCTGGCCGAGCGATTGGGCCGCCGCCTGGTGGAAGCCATCGAAGCCTGGCGGGACGGCGGCGCATCCGAACTCCAGGCCGCATATCTGGACGCGTTCGTCCGCGCCGACCTGCTGCCCCGGTCCCGGGACCGGCTCCCATCCATGAATTCCCTCGTGAGCCAATACCGGGAAGTCGATTCCCAAGTGCCGGTCCCCCGGCGCGCCCCTTCCATCCTGGACGAAGCGGCGCCGGATCATCCCATCCTGGTCCGCGGGGACCAGGATGCTCATGGAGAATCGGTGCCCAGGCGCTATCTTTCGGCCCTTGGGAGCCTTCCCTTTCCCGATCCGGGACGGGTCCGCCTGGACTTGGCCCGGGAGCTCACTTCGTCCGACAACCCCCTCACCTCCCGGGTGATGGTCAACCGCATCTGGCGCTACCTGTTCGGATACGGCCTGGTGCGCACCCCGGACAACTTCGGAAAGCTGGGCGACCCGCCCACCCATCCGGAGCTTCTGGATCATCTGGCCGACCGGTTCGTGGAGGAGGGCTACTCCATCAAGAGCATGGTGCGCCGGCTGGCCACATCCCGGACCTACCGCATGAACAGCCAGGGATCCGCGATGGCGCTCCGATTGGACCCCGCCAACCGGCTCCACCAACATGCCAACCTGAGACGGCTGGAGGCCGAGGAGATCCGCGACGCCATGCTGCGAGTCTCCGGAAACCTGGACCCCGCGCTGTACGGAGCCTCCATTCCCGTCCAACCTCAGATCGAGAAGGACAAGAGTACGGGACTCGGGACGTCCGGCACCCTGGACGGTGCCGGAAGACGCAGCATCTACCAGGCGATCCGGCGAAACTCCTACGACTCCTTCCTGGAGACCTTCGGGCAACCCAAACCCGCCAGCACCCGGGGGCAACGGGATCAGACCAACGACCCGGCCCAATCCCTGACCCTGCTCAACAGCCCCTTTGTCTGGAACCAGACCGAGGCCTGGGGCAAGCATCTCGCGGCCGGTGAAGGCAACACTGTCCCGTCCCGGATCCGTCACATGTTCTTCAAGGCCCTGGGCCGGGAACCTACCGCCCAGGAGGCGTCCCGCGCCGAGGCGTATCTCACCAAGGTCATCGGCCAGCGGAAGACTCGGGAGCATCTGGTCCTCACGGACCGCGACGTCTGGACCGATCTTGCCCACGTTATCTTCAACCTGAAGAGTTTCATCTATCTCCAGTAGAGGACCCTCGACGAGTAAGCGATCCCTCTATAAACTGAATCTCGATGCCGCCTGTGCCGCACTACACCTCGCCGCCGTTGCCAACCGGATTCTCCCGGCGCGAGATGCTGCGGCGCACATCCACCGGATTCGGGATGCTGGCCCTCTCGGCCCTCATGGCCGATCCCGCGTACGCAGGTTTGGCTTCCTCCCTTCCCGAGAATCCCTTGGCTCCCAGGCGGGGGCATCACCAGCCTCGGGTCAAGAACGTCATTTTCTGCTATCTGTCGGGAGGCCTGTCCCATATCGATTCCTTCGATCCCAAGCCCCGCCTGGACAAGGAAGCGGGCGAGCCCATGCCGTTCAAGACCGAACGGACCATGTTCAACCTGGACGGCAACATCTTCCCCAGTCCCTGGAAGTTCAAACGTTACGGAAGCAGCGGAATCCCCGTCAGCGATCTCTTTCCCCACATCGGCGGCGTCGCCGACGAGTTGACGGTGATCCGCTCCATGACCGCCAAGTTCATGTCCCACGCCCAGGCCAACTTCTATTTTCACTGCGGGACGCCCTTCGCCGGGTTTCCCAGCATGGGCGCCTGGATCAGCTACGGCCTGGGCAGCGAGAACCGGAACCTGCCCGGGTTCGTGGTGTTGGGCAGCGGCGGGATCCCGTTGGGGGGCGTCACCCAATTCGGTAACGGATTCCTGTCGGCCGTCCATCAGGGCTCGTTCATCTATCCCGAACGCAAAGAGCCCCTCGGCAATATCCGTCCCCGGGAATCGGCCCTCCTCCAGCGACAGAGGATTTCGGTGATCGACCACCTGGACCGGGAATTTCTGGCTTCTGCCGGCGGACACCCGCAGGTGGAAGCCGCCATCCGGAACTACGAGACCGCCTACCGCATGCAGAGCTCGGTGCCCGAACTGGTGGACCTGAGTGGAGAAACCCCGGCCACCCGCAAGCTGTATGGTGTCGACTCCGCGGTTCCGGCCAAGGCGGCCTATGCGCGCCAGTGCCTGGTGGCCCGAAGGCTGGTGGAGCGCGGCGTGCGTTTCGTCGAGCTCACCACGATTCGTGGCGGCGGCGAGGCCATTGATGCCAATCCCTGGGACCAGCACACCAAGTTGATCGAAGGGCACAATGCCAACGCCCTGGTAGTGGACCAGCCGGTGGCGGCGCTGATCAAGGACCTCAAGGCCCGGGGCCTCCTGGACGAGACGCTGGTCATCTTCTCGGGCGAGTTCGGACGGACGCCCTTCGTCCAGGGCAAGGACGGCCGGGACCACAACCCCTTCGGCTTCAGCCTGTGGCTGGCCGGCGGCGGACTCAAGCAGGGGTTCATCTACGGCGCCACCGACGAGTACGGCTACCGGGTGGTGGAAAACCGCCAGACCATCCACGATCTCCACGCCACCATCCTCCACCTCCTGGGCCTCGACCACCAGGCGCTCAGCTATCGCTTCGGCGGACGCGATTTTCGGCTCACCGACGTTCACGGAAGCGTGATCCAGGGGATACTGTCCTGATTCGAGAATCGGTAGGAGGGGGGACATTCCTGTCCCCCTCTTCAAGGCGCCCTCGGAATCGGGAACCGAGAGGCACCGCCCCCCTCGATGGAACATCTTCCACTTCTGGCATCGCAAATAGGCGGAGGCCGAAATGACGTCTTCCAATACCGCTCAACGCTTCCTGTCCCAAGCCCGCCACCATCTGAACGACGACTACCTTCCCAAGGTCCGCCGCTGTCTCGAAGTGCTGTCCGCGGAGGACATCTGGTGGCGGGCCCACGAGAACACCAACAGCATCGGCAATCTGGTCCTGCACCTGTGCGGAAACGTGCGGCAGTGGATCGTCTCGGGCCTGGGAGGCGAGGAGGACCGGCGACAGCGGCCGGCAGAGTTCTCCCAGCGCCTCCCCCTTTCCAAAGACCAATTGCTGGAGATACTGGAGGCGACCGTACAAGACGCAACCCAGGTGCTGGAATCGTTGACCGAAGAGGATCTCGCAACGACCCGAAGGATTCAGGTGTACGACGTCACCGGCCTTCAGGCCGTCCTCCACGTCGTCGAGCACTTCGCCTACCACACCGGGCAGATCATCTACATCACCCGCCTGCGCAAGAACGTGGATTTGAAGTTCTACGACCTTCCGTAGCCCCACTTACGGCGCCGCGACCGGACCGGAAAACCAGGAGAGAAGACAGGAGAGGGGACATTCCTGTCCCCCATTCGTCCCTGTCCCCCATTCGTGCGTCCCCTATTCGCGTCCCTGTCCCCTACGTGTCCCCTCGGAAATCAGGAGAGGGGACTTCCCTGTCCTCTGTTCGTGTCCCCTGTGTCCCCGTTCGTCCCTGTCCCCTGTTCGCCGTTGGGAGTTCGGCGGCTGAAAATCGCCGCTCCGGTCCCTTTGATCTGCGGGCCGGTACTAATATTCTCAAGAATCCTGGGAAGGAAGTGGGGAGAAGGCAATGAAACGATCGGTGCTCGCATTTCTGCTGACTAATGTGCCCTGGTGGATCGCCGGAGCCGATCGGACTGATCAGATCGGCACCTGGAGAGGACTCCAGATCGCTCCGGAGGCACGATGCTCCGAGTACGACCGGGGCGATTATCCCATCCCGCCGGATTTGGAAGAGGAGATCGTCGCCGAGATGGGACAGATCTACGGTCCCTACACCGGGCGCTGCTTCGCGGACACTTCGGAAACCACCATCGAACACATCGTCGCCCTTTCGGAGGCTCACGACAGCGGTTTGTGTTCGGCCGACGCAGCAACGAAAAAGGAATTTTCCGGGGATCTTCTCAACTTGACCCTCGCCAGGCCGCACGTGAACAGCGTCAAGGGAGACCGGGATGCCGCCGAGTGGCTTCCCGACGAGAACCGGTGTTGGTTCGCGAGCCGAGTGCTGGCGGTTCGCCTCAAGTACGACCTGACCATAGACCAAGCGGAAGCCGATGCCTTGGAACTCATTCTGGCACGGTGCGAATCGGCTGAACTGATGGCCCGTGACTGTTCGGCAGACCAGCCGGAACCCTGCCCTCCAGCCTCTTCCACCTTGATCTTCCCCCAATACGTCGATGGCGAATACGGAGGTTTCACGAATCGGACGCGCCTTATTCTTCTCAATCTGGCGGCGGCGACCGACAATCCGGTGGTCGTCCGTTTTCTGGACGGTATGGGGCAGGTCGTCGACAGGCAGACCCATACGGTTCCAGCCCGGGGACACCTCGATCTCTGGTCCAGCGGCGAGGGCCCGCTGGAAGTGGGACCCCTGACCGTCGAATCGGAGTTGGGGGAGGATTCCCAGTTGCGAGGTTCCGTCGTCTACGAGCTTCTGGGACACAGTGTCTCGGTCCCGGCGGCGACGCTGACGTATGAGGCCACGGTCTTCGTCAGCAAGTCGCTGGAGGAGAATACCGGCATCGCCCTGTTCAATCCCAATCCGGAGGATCCTGTTGAACTGGAAATTGTCTTGCACGAACCGGATGGGAGCCCTGTCACGCAAATGGATCTGAAACTGGAACCCGGTCAACATCTGGCTCGCTATCTGGACGAGTCTCCCCTGTTCCAAGACGTCCTGGGTTCCCGGTCCGAGTTCGTCGGACACGCCATGATCAGGAGCGCGGAGGATGGTAACTTTGCAGTGGTCAGCTTTTTGCAGGATACGAGGACGGGGGCCATAGCTCTCGTCACGCCGGGAATACGATAATACATGTTTCTATCGGAGACATCTGAGTATAAATGATCCGCATATAACTAATTTTATACACATTTGACTAATGCATGCACATTATTGTACCTTTATTTTACGTTTATTTATGAAATGGCCTTGGCGTTCCGACCTTCTGCAGAAGATCAGACCATCGTTCCGGCCCCTTCTGGTCGTGCTGGTCCTCGTTTGCGGGATCGGCGCAGGCCAAACCCTGGAAAAGGGGGCCATCAGCGGCACCATATTCGACCCTTCCGGAGCTGTGATCCCGGGAGCCGATGTGAGGGTCACCAACGCCTCCACGGGCGCCGAAAGGCTGCTGGCCAGCAACGAAGCCGGCCGGTTTCGAGCCGATGTCCTGCCGGCCGGCGAATATGTCATCGAAGTCTCAATGCCCGGTTTCGCCAGAACCATCGTGGAGGGCGTGATGCTCTCCATCGGCCAGGAGTTGATCGAAGACGTCACCCTCCAGCTCGAGGCGGTCGGTCAGGTCGTCACCGTCCAGAGTGGAACCGGCCGCATGGACAAGGGCGAATCCCGTGTCAATACCGCGATCAACAACGAATACGTGGAGAATCTGCCCATCAGCGGGCGCGATTTCCGGGACTTCGCCAACCTGTCGCCGACGGCCGACACCACTCCCGGACTGCGCTCCACCGTGCGGCTCCAGGGGCAGCCGGGAGAATACACGGGACTCATCATCGATGGAGTGGACAATCGGAATTCGTTCTTCGGCGAATGGTTCGGCTCGTTGGAAACCAAGAACTTCACCGTGCCTCAGGATGCGATTCAGGAGTTCCAGGTTCGCGACACGGGACTCTCGGCCGAGTTCGGGCATGCGACCGGAGGCTTGATCAACGTGGTGACCAAGTCCGGCACCAACGATTGGCACGGATCGGCCCACTGGTTTTTCCAGTCCAACACCTTCATCGCCAACACCTCGGTGCCGGCCGAGCCGGAAACCACCATCGCTCCGGCGTTGAACACCCGGCACCAGTTCGGGGGTACGGTCGGGGGACCGATCGCCCGGGACAAGGCATTCCTTTTCCTGGCCTTGGACGCCCAGCAGCAACAGGGTCCCCTCGCTGCCATTTTCGCCCGTGACGTCTCGGCCTCGCCCTGTCCTTGTCCAATACCCGCCTCCTTCGGCGTTGCGACTCTGGCCGATCTGGAGCGCGGCAGCTCCCAACGGCAGGATCTGACTGCAGCCCTGTCCAAATTCGACTACAACCTCACCCACAATCACACGGCGACGACGCGCCTGAACTACACCCGGAACGAGAACGACAACTTCACCGGGCTTGCCGGGAGCCAGACCTTCGTCCTGGGCCGAGTGGAGTCCAACTTCGAGAACTTCGTCAACGAAGGCTGGACCGCGGCCCAATCCGTCACCTCACTGCTGGGGAACGCCAGCGTCAACGAGTTGCGATTCTCCTACGCACAGGAAGCCAAACCCCGCCGGCAGCGGGCGCCCGGGCCGGAAACGGCCATTACCGACACCGGCAACTTCGGCCGGGCCTTCTTTCTTCCCATCGACAGCCAGCACAAGCGCTACCAGGTCATCGACAGTTTCAGCCGCACGTTTGGAAAACATGACCTCAAGCTGGGAGGCGACCTGAATTCCAACGCCACCAACCAGACCTTCATCGGCTTCGCGGGCGGCGTCTATACCTTCTTCAGTCTGGAGGACTTCGTGGCCCGCACGCCCGCGTTCCTGCTTCAGCGGGTGGGAATCAACGGCATCAGTGTGGAGGAAAGCGGCACCTTGCAGGATTTCTGGCAGCACGAATTGTCGTTTTTCGTCCAGGACAACTGGCGGGCGCACCCCAACTTCAACCTGAACCTTGGACTGAGATGGGATGGAGTCTGGAATCCGAGCTCCACCTTCGGCCTACCCGGCGCGACGCTCCCGGCGGGCAGGCCCCGCGTCAGCGGAAACCGGGTCTCGGTCGACATGGCTCCGGCCTCCTCCGACGTTCCCGACGATTTCAACAACTTCGCGCCCCGCATCGGATTCGCCTGGGACGTGGGCGGCCGGCGCACCACCATCGTTCGTGGGGGAACCGGCATTTACTACGCCACGTCTCCCACCATCTTCTTTGCGGGAATGCTGTCCGGTCCCGGACTGCGGGCCGCCGTCGTCTTCGTCCCCTTCTTCGGTTCCTTGACCGACCTGACCGGTTTCGGCCTGAGCTATCCCGGCCTGCTCCCTTCGACCGCGACTCCCGACGTGGAGAGCCTAATCGGCCCCCCTGCCATCGACTATGTGGACCCCAACTTCCAGAGCGCCCGGGTGATCAATGGCCAGATCGGAATCGAACAACAGATCGCAGGAGATCTGAGCATTACCGGAACCTATACCTTTAACCGGTCGGCCAACCTGCGCACCGGCGGTTTCTTTTCGACGCCCTGGGACCGGAACCTTGACCCGTCCGGCGCGACCCTGGACCAGTACGGCCGCACGGTGGGCGGATTCAACCTGCCGCGTCTGGACCCGAATGTCGGCAACGCCAATGCCATCGCGAGCTTCGGAGAGGCCGAGTATCACGCGTTGATCGTGCAATTGAAGAAGGATTTCCGAAATCGAACCCAGTTCGGCGTGAACTACTCGTTCTCCGACAACCGGGACAACGCCAGCAGCGACCGCGACAGCGACGCCTACTTCGGTCCCTCGGACCCCTTCAACTTCCTGGCCCTGGATTGGGGGCGCAGCCAACTGGACATCACCCACCAGTTCTCGTTTTTCGGCTATTTCGAGCTACCGGCCAAACTCCAGTTCAGCACCTTGGTGGCCGCTCGCAGCGGCCGGCCCTTTCCGGCGTATTCGAGCCGCTGCGGGGACCCCGGGGTGGCCGACGGCTCCCCGGAATCGGTCTTCGAAAACAGCTTCCAGTGCTCCAGCAATTTCAATACCATCCGCCCGGCGCAGAACGGCGCCCTGCTGGAACGCTATCCGTTCACCACTGGGGCCTACTTCCGCTGGGACTTCCGGCTCAGCCGGGAGTTTTCCCTGGCGGCCAACGACACCGCCCTGATTCGCTTCACCTTCGAAGTCTTCAACCTGACCAACGCCGGCAATTACTACAGCAATCCCGTCTCGGCGCGAAACGCCATCCTGGGAGATCCCAACTTCATGCAGTTGGACCAGACCCCGGGTCCCATCTCGGCCCAGTTCGGGGTGAAGTTGGTGTTTTAGGGACTAGGAGCCTGCGCCGCAGAAAAAGCATCTGACCATGATGAGTGAATACACGGTGGAGGTGCTGGATGCCGACGAGGTTTCGCCCCTATCAGCCGAAGCAGAAGCTGTTGTTGCCGCGGGCGGGAGAGACGGACGCTGCGGAGGACGCCCGGTATGGAGAGGCGAATCGAGGGGACGAGATTCCGAAGGAATTGTGCCGTCGGCAGAGTCTTCAGGCGGCGATTCAGGCGGCAAAGGAGCGTTTGGAGGCGGAGCAACGGGCTATCGAACTGGCAATCGCAGGCAATGCCGAGTGGATCATTACAGGCAACGTCAGGGATATTGCGGCAGGCGAATTGGTGTTCGACAGTTTCCGTATCGCCACTCCAGGTGCTTGGTTGAAGGAGGATGTCTGACATGGCCACGTTGACGATTCGGCTTCCCGACGCTCATCGTGATCGGTTGAAGGCCATGGCCGCCCAGCGTGGCCTGAGCCTCAACAAGCTGATGGAAGAACTCTCAGTTCGAGCGTTGACGGAACACGACACCGAAATGAGATTTCGCATGCGCGCAGCGCGGGGTGATGTGACGCGCGGCTTAAGGTTGCTCGACGAGCTTGACCGGCGACATGCGAGAACAATGGACTCTTGAACAAGATGGCTGGTGTTCAGAGCCGAAATTCGTGATCCGAACCTTGGACATGGCGCACGAAGGCTTCGGCGAATTCACAGCGATATTCGGCGCCGCGGAAGCGGTTCATCAGGTCTTGGCGACGGTACAGCCTCTCCGGGTTCTGACTGGCGTGCGCGTAGGTGGCCTTCTTCTTCAGGGCCTCGGTCGAGGTGATGTCGATGTAGTGAGTGGGTGAGAAGGTCTGGCTCTGGCTCCCCGAGGAGACCTCGTAGAAGTAGAGATCGAACTTCCTGTCCAGTTTCAGCCAGGCATCGAATGCCAGCATGCTGGCCGCCCGGTGGTCCCGGTGGCGATCGATGGGCCAGTGGGTGAAGAGCAGGTCCGGGTCTTCCCTTTGGATGATCTTCAGAAAATCCTCGTAGCGCCGATTGCCGGTCTCGGTGGCGCCGTCGATCTGTCCGGCGAATCGTGGCTGCGCTCCTAGAATCCGGCACGCTGCCTGAACCTCGGCGGTACGGATACGGGCAGCTTGTTCCAGCGATTTTCCCCGAATGCCCCGTTCACCGCGGGTCAGGTAGAGGGCTGTCACCCGGTGTCCAACGGCAGCATAACGGGCCATGGTCCCGCCGCAACCGGTTTCGGGGTCGTCCGGGTGGGCTCCGACCACTACGACACTTAGACTGCGGTTCTCCCCGGATTGCTCTGTGGGGGCTTCTCCCTTGACCGCGGCGAGTCCTAGCATGGTGCTGCCGGCCAGTACACCAGGAACCCCCAATAGATCGCGTCTCGGGATCGATACCATCTCATGCCTCCTTGGGGGACGGCGTTCTAATCGCCTTATCCTTGTTTCCGATCTCTTTCGCACCCATTTTCTTCTTCGTCCGTCGCCTTTTCGCTTGACGGTTCTTCGGAGACCGGCGGCAAGAAAGCCGCCGTTCCCATTCGGCGGCAAGAAAGCCGCCGCTCCGGTCCAAGAACCGGTCGGTGCTGTCGGGATCGATCCGGCGGCAGCTCCGGCGCAGGGTAAGAGTCACGTTTTCGAGGTCCCGGCGGCAGGCGGCGTCCCAATTCGGGAGCGCGGCGAATTCGCCGCACAGCAGGGCCAACCGGAGCATATGGCGAAACAGTATCCCCTCCTGCTTGACCAGACCCCGGATGTGGACGAACCGATTGAAGTTCCCGCCCAGATCCAGGAGGTCCCCGGCGGCCCAGACCGGCCGAACCCTCAACTGGGAAACCTGGGGCAGGCGCCCATCGAAGACGAGCCTCAGCTTCGCGGCCAAGGTCGGTCCCGGACCCGCCTCCATGAGCTCCTCCCGCAACGCCGACTCCCTGCCCCCGGCCGGTCCCAGCCGAACCAACTCGGGATCGAGCCAGGATGTCTCAAGAGGACCGGGATCCAGCCTTCGAGCGTCCGGAACCGGAACCGCTCTAGCCACGGCTCCCGAAAGTTCCAAAACACTCTCCAGGGCCTGAATTCGCTCGCTTCGGCTGGACCGAGGGAGGAGCGCCGAGAGGAAGTCGCCATAGAGGGGATTGATGCCGCGAAAGGCCAGCAGCCGGTCCATCCGAGGGGTGGCCTGAGCCAGCATCGGGCGGTAGTCCGTCGATCCCTCGGATTCCGGAGGCGGCTCCGGGTCCAACGTGACGTAACCTCCCAACCGCAGCGTGAGCAGCATATCGTTCAGGGCTCTTTGAGCCGACTGCACCGCTCGGGCGCTGAACAGACGCTTGGCGACAATCGCCCGGATTTCACCGACCCGTGGCGAACGCAACAAAAGGTAGGCCAGATACCGCCAGGGAAGCGGACCCCGGCTGGCCAGTGGCGCCGGCCGCGCGGCCACCAGGCGGCTAAATTGAGCTTTATCCCAGGACGGCCGGTTCTGCCTTCGAGACTTCATCTTCCGGGCCAGGGACTTCCGCGCCTGGCGAAATGCGGACTTCCGGGTCCGGACAGGGATCGACTCCAACCTCCGGCGGCGGCGCAGGATCTTCACCTCCTCTTCGGGAGCCAGGGCCAGGACGAAGCCGCGACGGTCCCATTGCGGCCGCCCGGCCCGGCCGAAGATCTGGTGGGCCGTGGTGGCGTCAAGCACCCGCTTCTGACGGGGCGGACCCTTGACCAGGCTCTTCAACACCACGGACCTGGCTGGCAGATTGATCCCGGCCGAGAGAGTCTCGGTGCAGATGGCAACGGGGAGCAGCCGGTGCTGGAACAACTTCTCCACCACCCGCCGGTACTTGGGAAGGATGCCGGCATGATGAATCCCCACGCCGCGCAGCAGGAGTTGCCGCAGGAGCGGGCCGGCTCCGTCGGACAGGTCCAGGTCCCGCAGGCGGGCGGCCAGCTTCCTTTTCCGGCTGCCGTCCACCAGGGGTCGGCCCTTGAGCCGCTCCGCTGCTGACCAACACTCCCGGCGGTTGAAACAGAACACCAGACAGGGGCTCTTTCGCCCCTTCTTTCCTCCCCGAACCAATTCCACCAACAGCTCTTCCAAGAGCAGGTCGTCCACCCATTGGTACGTCAACGGGACCCGGCGTTCCCGCCCTTGGAGCAGTTGCATCTGCCGCCCATGGCTTTTCCGCAGCCAGCCGGTGAAGGACTCGGGGCGGCCCACGGTGGCCGAGAGCAGGAGGAGCCTCACATGCTTGGGAAGCAGAGAAAGGGACAATTCCCATACGATGCCGCGTTCCGGGTCCCGAAACGTGTGGAACTCGTCCTTGACGACCACGGCGACGCGGTCGAAATCGAAATTGTCGGGGCGCAGCAGGCGATTGAGCAGGATCTCGGCCACGACCACCCGTAAAGGTGCGTCCGGATTGACCTGGCGGTTCCCGGTCACCAATCCCACGCTGTCGCTGGGGAATCCCCAGCGTACGGCGGCGGCTTGCATCTCCCGGAATTTCTGCTCGGTCAGCGCGATGAGCGGGGTGGTGTAGTAGGCGGTCCGGCCACCGTGAAGCGCTTCGAAGAGGGCACCTTCGGCGATGAGGGTCTTGCCGGTGCCGGTAGGCGCAGTCACCAGCAGGTCCTCTTCCGAGGCGTACCAACCCTCCAGAGCGTCCCTCTGAAAGGGATAGGGTTCGAATGGAAGGGATTGCAGGTAACGATCCAGCAACTCCCGCCGCCGGATCGAGGCCGTCTCGATCACTTGCTGGGAGTCAGCCGTGGACCTCGCCCCCGGCCGGGTCCAGACCGGCCCGCTCCGGACCCCGCTTCCAGTCCTCCAGTTCCGGCCCCGCCAGCCGGCGGGCGCGGTCCCGGAGCTCTGCCATTTGAGGCTCTTCCAGCGCGGCGAAGCGCTTGGCGATCCGGACGTCGTCCTCGATCTGCCCCAGCGTGGTGGCGCCCATGGTCAGGCAATGGATGGGAAGGCTCAGGACGTACTGGATGCACTGTTCGACGCTGAAGGATTGGAGCAGCTTCGCATTGGCCAGACTCTTCATGCCCTGAATGCCCAGTCCCTGCCGGACGGCCTCGGGGAGCACGATCTGTTCGAAGCTCAAGTAGGAGGGGTCCGCCGGATTCAGCGGCATCAGGATGGTGTCGAACTGGTCGTACCGGTTCATCATCTCCATGTGGACATGAGGGTCTGTATGCCCGGTGAAGCCGATGAACCGCGTCTTGCCGCTCCGCTTGGCCTCCTCGAAGGCCTCGATGGCACCGCCGGGAGCGAAGATCTGGTCCACGTCCTCCATCCGGCTCACGGAGTGGATCTGCCAAAGGTCCACATAGTCCATCTTGAGCCGCTTCAGGGAGATCTCCAGTTCCTTGGCCGCACCTTCCCGGTCCCTGATGACGCTCTTGGTGGTCACGAAGACGTCCTTGCGAAAGGCGGGCAGAACCTCGCCGTACACTTCCTCGGAACGTCCGGACCAGTAGGAGTGGGCATTGTCGAAATAGTTGATGCCGAGCTCGTAGGCCCGCAGCGTCACCGCCTTGGCATCCTCGAAGGAGATCAGAGGATAGCGTCCGCCGGCCTGCCCGACGATGGTCAGCTTCTCTCCCGTCTTGCCGAAGACCCGCTTGGGAATGTCTCCGCCAGTCGACGCCGACACCGGGTTCCGGCCCCAAGCCTTGCTCCTGAGAGCGAGCAAACCGGTCAGGGCACTACCAAAGAAGGTTCTGCGACGCATATTCTTTCCTCCAGAAGTACTGGCCTTAGATTGGCGCCATGATATCGCATGTTCCCGACGGTCGAAAGTCCGGCGGCGCCGGTCCATCGTCAGTGCGATGCGGACCGCCGACAAGTAGTCTCCCATTCGGTACACTTCCCGAAGTGCTTGAGTTCCGATACCTGCAGGTCGTTTCATTCGACGCCAACGGCGCCCTCCGGGATCATTACGAAAGGTAGAGGCCCCGATGACTCTTATCGTCAATTCCGTCGTGACGTCCATGTTGCTGCTATTCGTCACGTCCCAGGCCATTTTGGGCGAAGAAGCCGACGTTTCACTGCAGGATCTCCAACTTTCGGAGGGCCCCCCGGAATCCGGCTTCATGGCCCATGCTCTGGCTGGCAAGCTGCCTGAAGGGAAGTTGAGTCTGGCTCCGGCGTTCGACCCGGCCGTGAATTCCTATACCGTCGCCGTTAGTGAGCCGCTGCTTACCATCCGGGCGCGGGCGGCCGACGGCGTGAAGATGGATGCCGGCGGGACAGCTTCGGGCGGGGACGAATTGAAGGTCGCCAACCGTTTCAGCATCGGCAACGCCAACGACCATGGCGCGTTCATGAGTGCGACCTTGTCCGGACTTGCTGCGGGAGAGAACGTCATAACAGTGAACGTCTCTGATTCCGGCGGCACAGCGACCCGCAGCTACACGATAAGGGTGCACAGAACCGTAACGGCCGAAAAAACTCCCCTGAGTCTGGGCGATCTTCAACTTTCCGAGGGGCCGCCGAAACCGGGATTCATGTTCAGCGCCATGGCCGGCAATTTGCCAGCAGGGGACCTGACTGTGGCACCGCCATTTGAACCGGAGGTGACCACCTATGCGGCCGAGGTGTCCCATCCGCTGGTCACGGTCAGAGCCCGCGCACCCGCCGGCGCCCGGATGCGGGTGACCGGCACGGCAGCCGGCGGCGATGACTTGACCGCCGGCAACCGATCCCGGATCAGCAACTCCAGCGGCCATGGCGCGTTCCTGAGCGTGACTTTGTCGGGTCTTGCTGCAGGGGAGAACCTGGTCACCGTCGAGGTAACGGATCCGGAAGGCGCGGAATCGCGGCGGTACAAGGTCGTACTGACCAGGGTCGCTGATAGTACCGGCGACACGGCCCATGACGCTAAGGCGACGAAGGCGCAACAGGCCCGCGAGACGGCGCGCGAAGCTCGCGAGAAAGCACGTGTAGCTCGTGGGACGTCACGCGAAGCTCGTGAGAAGGCGCGCGAAGTTCGCAAGCAGGAGCGCGAAGCCCGCGAGAAGGCACGCGAAGTTCGCAGGAAGGAGCGGGAAGCGCGCGCGAAGGAACGCGACGCTCGCAGAAAGGAGCAGCGGGCCCGCGCGACGGACCGTTCGAATGACCGGAAGGGTCATGATCTTCTCTCGTCGCTCAGGTACAAGGACGCCGACGGAGTCAGGCGAGCCATTGAAGCGGGTGAGAACGTCAACGAGGTTTTTCCCGGCAGGACCGGAATATCGCCGCTTATTCTCGCCGTGGACAAGGAAACTGCAGAGATCGTCCGATTGCTGGTCGATGCCGGCGCCGATGTCAATTACACCCTCCCCGAACAACAATTCCATAGCCGGAGCAGCAGCGGAATATCGGCCCTGCTCATGGCGGTGAACAAGGAGAACGTCGAGATCGTTCGACTGCTGATCGGCGCCGGAGCCGACGTGAACCATGTCCTTCCCGAGCAACAATTTCCCAGAAAGAGCGAAACCGGCGCCTCGGCTCTCCTCCTGGCCGTGGGTAGTGGGAATGAGGAGATCGTGCGATTGCTGATCAACGCCGGCGCAGACTTGAACCATGCCCTTCCGGCGCAAGACTTCCAAAGCGACAAGGTGCCTGGAACGTCAGCTCTCCTGCTTGCCGTCAGCAAGGGCCAGGAGGGGATTGTCCGGCTTTTGATCCAGGGCGGAGCCGACGTCAATAGTGCCTTCTCAGACGAAGGGTTTCCAGCGCGCAAATCAACCGGTGGAGTGTCGGCCCTGATCCTTGCCGCATATGGTGGTCATGAAAAGATTGTTCGGATGCTGATCGAAGGCGGAGCCGACGTCGGTTACCAGATTCCGGGAAAACGTCCGATGGGGAAAAATTCGAAAACCGCCGGCTTGACCGCATTGCGCGTCGCAAAGGCCAAAGACCACGACGGCATCGCCGAGTTGCTTCGAAACGCTGGTGCGAAACGCTGATGCCGGCCGGTTCTTTCGTGCAGGCGATCCGGCGCCGCGAGAGGTCGCGCTCATACGCTTGAGCGTGGCATTGAAAACAAGGAGTCCAAGTATGGATGAACCCCTCAAGATCATGGCCGTCATGTGCCACCCCGCCGATGCCATCGACCACGCCGGAGGAACCCTCTGCCTCCATGCCCAGCGCGGCGACCAGGTCACCATGGTGGTCTGCACCCACGGCGTCGACACCCACCACACCCGCCGCAACGAACTCATCAAGAGCGGCCGGCTCAATCAGGTCTCCGAGCTGGATGAGGCCATTCGAGAAAAGGAGGAGGAGGCGCGCCGGGGGATGGAGATCCTGGGGGTCCGCGACATTCGATTCCTGCGCCTGAAGGACGACGTCGTGATTCAGAGCCGGGAGTTGATCGGAGCCATCGCCAGAGAACTGGCCGATGTCCGGCCCCATCTCCTGATTCTCCACAATCCCACCGAAGAGCTGGGTTTTGCTCATCAGGAGACGGCAGAGGCGGCTCTCCGTGCCTGCGACCTCGTCAAGACGTCAAATTACGTCCAAGGGGCCGAAGACCCACTGACACCGGCGCAGATCTTCTTCATCACCATGTACGGCCACACCAACCAGCTCTCGGCCGAAGGCCGCCGTTTCGCCAACGTGCTGGTGGACATCACCCCGGTGGTGGAGAAGAAGGCCCGCGCCCTGGACTGCGTGGCGAGCCAGTACTACACGGGAGATCTGGGCCGCAAATGCATCGAGGCCACCAACGGGAGAATGGGACTGCATTCCTCCGTCTCATACGCCGAGGCGTACCAGGTGCTCAATCCCCACGTCTACTCCCATCTGCCGGCCAACGAGTACCTCATGCGCCAGGCCACAGGTTCCAAGAGCAGCCGGGGGGAGAGCCTCAAAATCCGTCTGGGCGGATCCGGCCGGGGCTGAAATCGGGATCAGTGAAGGCTCACCTGCGCTTGAGGACATAGGCTGCCGCCATCACGCTCAGGCAGCCCACCACGTTGTAGTAGAGAAACGACAGCGCGGTGAATTCGCTGACCGCCCACACGCCGGCCATCCCCACGATCAGCCCCCAGAACGCTCCTCGCGCCGTGGCCCACGGAGCCAGGAAGGCCAGGAGGAAGACTCCCAACAGGGATCCGTAGAAGTAGGAGCCGACCTTGTTGACCAGTTCCAGGAGGGACGCCTCCTGCTGGCCCACGTAGAGCGCCACCCCCGTGGCCAGCACTCCCCAAGCCAGCGTGGCGAGGCGCGCCGCCCAGAGATAGTGCCGGGCGGAGGCCCCTCGAACCAGGTATCGGCGGTAGAAATCCATGACCGTGGCGCTGGAGAGCGCCGTCAACTCCGAGTCCAGGGATGACATGGCGGCGGCAAAGATGACGGCGATCATCAAGCCCAGGATCCCAGCCGGCACGTATTGCACCAGATAGGAAGGAAAGACGTAGTTGACGTCGGTTGACGACCGGCCCTGGACCGTCTCGACCAGCGCCTTGGAGCGGCCTCGCACGGCCTCCATCTCGTCATGGTATTCCCGGATCTGGGAACGGCCGGGCTCCGGGTCGCCCCCCTCCCGGCGGGTTTGGACCAGGTCCAGCGTCGCGTCCCGCCGGAGCGTATGAAGTCTCCGGTAGTCCCTTTCCAACGCCTCGTAGGCCGGACCCTGGCCGCTCTGGCGCACCTGGGCCTCCTCCGCCGGGTTGAAGATCAGAGGCGGCTGCTCGAAATGGTAGAAGACGAAGAGCAGCACCCCGATGGCCAGGATCAAGAACTGCATCGGCACCTTGAAGAAGGCGTTGAAAAGGAGGGCGAGGCGGCTCTGGGTCAGGGACCGGGCCGTCAGGTAGCGCTGGACCTGGCTCTGGTCGCACCCGAAGTAGGCCAGGGCCAGAAAGAAGCCCCCCACGAGCCCGGACCAGAGCGTATACGTCTTCCGGGGATCCGGGGAGAGGTCCACGCTCTTCCACATCTCCTGGATTCCGCCGATGAAGAAGACGTCCCCGACGCCGACCTGCGGAGGCAGTTCGCCGAAGAGCGCCCAGAGGGCCGCGCCGATGCCGCCGAACATGAGCAGCATCTGCAACACGTCGGTCCAGATGACCGCCGTAATTCCCCCAGCCGCGGTGTAGAGAATGGTCACGGCTCCAATGATCAGCACCGTGACCCGTTCGTCCCAGCCCATCAGGACGGAGAGCACCACGGCGGGAGCATAGAGGACGATCCCGGCGGCCAAGCCGCGGGAGACCAGGAACAGGAAGCTGGTCAGGGAACGGGTCCGGGCGTCGAAGCGCTGTTCCAGGAACTCGTACGCCGTGTAGACCTTCTGCCGATAGAAGAACGGGACGAACAGAACGCAGAGAACCACCATCACCAGCGGCTGCGGCAGGTAAACCTGAATGAACTTCATCCCGAAGCCGTAGGACTGCCCGGTGGTCCCGATGAAGGTGATAGCGCTGGCCTGCGTGGCCATGACGGAGAGGCCGATCAGGCCCCAGGAAAGGCTGCGGTTCCCCAGGAAATAGCCTTCGACGCCGGAGCTCTTCCGGCTCTGATACAAGCCGACCAGGAGGATCAGAACCACGTAGAAGGAAAAGACCGCCCAGTCGAGAACTGTCACGGCGTTGGAGGAGGAAAGAGGAAAGAGAAAAGAGGAAAGAGTCGGCGGGGTGGACCTGCTGCGGAGGGATTTACCACGGACTCTCGGCTTTCAGCTGATGAGATACAGGAGAAGGGTCAGGACGAGGGTGTATCCGGCCACTGCCCAGTAGAGCCGGTTCCAACGAAAAGGTTTCGAGTCGGCCGGCATCAGATGGCTCCGAAATACTGCAGATCGGGGTCGACCCGAACCACGGCGTCCCGCCGGCGAATCTCGTGATAATGGGGCAGCATCAGATAGCTGCAGGGAGGCCAGAAGTTGGCCAGGACAATGCATCCGGCCACGGTAGCCAGCTTCAGAACCTTTCGGAGGAGCATCCGGTCAACTCGCTAGCTCTCGCCTCGGATCCGGGCGCCTACGCCGCGCAGCCTGCTCACCACGTTCTCGTATCCCCGCAACACGACTTCGGCGTGTTCGATCTGGGTGTCGCCCTGGGCGCACAGGCCGGCCACCAACAGCGCCATGCCGGCCCGGATGTCGGGAGACTCCAGTTGCTTGCCGCGGAGGCGGCGCGGTCCTTCCACCAGAACCCGGTGGGGATCGCACATGGTGATCCGGGCTCCCATCCGAACCAGCTTGTCCACGAAGAACATGCGGGCCTCGTACATCCAGTCGTGGACCAGGCACAGGCCCTGGGCCTGAGTCGCCAGTACGATCACCAGCGACACCAGGTCGGTGGGAAACAGGGGCCACGGACCGGCGGTGAGCTGCGAGGGATTGACCATTCTGGAGGCTTCGACCTGCAACCCGCCTTCACAGGGCCGAAACTCGACTCCGAACCGCTCCAGAACGGGGATGACACCCATCAGATCGTGCTGCCCCACTCCTTGGAGCCGGACCGATCCGTGGGTCACGGCAGTGGCGATGGCCAGGGTGCCGGCATCGATGTAGTCCGGCGGCACGTCGAACTCCACGTCCTCCCGCTGTTCATTCACGCCGGAGAGAACCCGGTAGTAGAGGGGATGGAGCTCGATGCGGCAACCCAGTTTCCGCAAGAAATCCACCACGGCCAGGACGTGGGGCTCGCGGGCCGGGTTCCGGATGGTCCCGCCGCCCAACGCCGCGAACAGAAGCAGGGCGTTTTCGGTAGCCGTGACCGACGCCTCCTCCAGGTAGACCACCGGGTCTTCCACCTGCCGGCTCTTGAAGATGTCGATGGAGGAACTGTCTTCCCGGACCCGGAAGCCGGCCGCTTCCAGGACCGACCAGTGGACGTTGAACGACCGGCGGCCGATGGGGCAGCCGCCGGGACTGACGCAGGAGACCCGCCCGAACGCGGCCGCCAAGGGACCCAGAAGCAGGATGGCGCCCCGGAGCTTCTCCACCAGATCGGCGGGAAGCTGCTCCGGCTTCAACCGGCTTGAGTCCATATGGAGGTCTTCCCCCTGCCATTCGGCCTCCACGCCCACGACCCGGACCAGCCGCAGCAGGTTCTCCACGTCGTCGATGCGGGGCACCCGGTTCAGAACCACCCGGGAACGGGCCAGCAGGACGGCGCAGATCAGCGGCAGGGCGGCATTCTTGTTGCCCTGGACCGGGTAGTCGCCGTAGAGGGTGTACCCCCCCTCGATGAGGAACTTGCGTGTCGGTGCCCGGTGGGTGTCAATCGCGGTTAAAGCCATTGGTTCGGACTGACGATCAGGATCTCGGGTTCCAACTCGATGTCGAATTTCTCTCGGACCCGGTTCGAGTATTTCCGGGCCAAGGTCAGCATATCACGGCTGCCTGCGCCTTCTTCGTTGACGAAAAGGTTGGCGTGATGAGGGGCGATCAGGGCGCCTCCGATCCGCCGTCCCCGGGCTCCCACCTCGTCCAGGAGCTTGCCGGCAGGAATCTTCCCGTAAAAGATGAAATCGGTTGGAATCCTGCGGAGAACCTCCGGCTCCAGCTCAGCCGCGATCACGTTCTTGAAGAAACTTCCCGGGCATTTCAGTCCGGCCGGGTACTTGGCCAGGCGGGTGGCCAGGATCTCGTCAGAGACCGGCTGCGGCGGTTCGGAAGCCGGCTCCAGGGCCAAGGTGCAGAAGAGCATGAACCAGTCCCGCCGTTCCTTGAAGCGACTGTGCCGGTAACGAAAACCCAGTTCGCAGGCGGGAAGCGTGCGGACACCCTCCTCCGGCGACCAGAAGGAGACTTCCCGGATCCGATCCCCGATCTCCTGTCCGTAGGCGCCCGCGTTGCCCACCACGGCTCCCGCCAAGGTTCCCGGAATCCCGTAGAGGCGCTCCATCCCGGCCAGACCGAGTCCGTTGACCCAGCGGATGGTCTCCCCCAGGTCCTCCCCACCCGAGACCCGGACCTCGTTCCCGGCGCGCTCCCGTCCGCGAAGACGATTCCGAATCACCAGGCCTTCATACCCGGCGTCCGCAAAGAGGACATTGCTCCCCGCTCCCAGGAAGAGCACCGGCAGGCCCCGGCGCCGGGCCCATTGCCAGGCAGAGTCCAGTTGTCCCGGATCGAGCAACTCCAGCAGCCAACGGCCCCGTCCGCCGATGGCCAACGTCGTCAGGGGAGCCAGGGGCGCTTTCGAACGGAGTCCCAATTCGGTCTGTGAGGCTTCCATCTTCTGACGTTTTCCGTTTGACCCCTTTTCCGTTCTTTGAGAGATTCTGCCGGAGAACGGACTCGCGGGACAAGGTCCCCGGAGCCGCCGGCCCACGGAGGTGAAGAACGATGTCCATCAGCGAAACCTTATTGCCCGAGTTCGATCAGGAGATGGACGGCGCCCGCAGGACCTTGGAGCGGGTTCCGCAAGACCGGTTCGACTGGAAGCCCCACCCCAGGTCCGGGAGCATGATCTGGCTGGCGAGCCACCTGGCCAACATCCCCTACTGGGCCATCCTCACGATCCAGGAGGACGAGCTGGACCTGATGCCCGGCGGACAACCCCTTCCGCAACCCCCGGCGCCCACGAGTGTGGACCAGTTGCTCGCCGAGTTCGACCGGCGCGTTCGCGAGGCACGCGCCGCCATCGCCGGCGCCGACGACGCTGCCTTCTTGGCACCCTGGTCGCTCCTGCGAAACGGAGCCACCGTTTTCAGCATGCCCAAAGTCGCGGTCTTGCGGACCTTCGTCATGAACCACCTCATTCACCACCGCGCCCAGCTCGGAGTCTACCTGCGCCTGAACGACATCCCGGTCCCCTCCATCTACGGTCCCTCCGCCGACGAGAAACCGGTGGGAATGTGAGTTCGATTCCCTACCCCGCAGAAGACGGATCCCTGGCCCGGAGCTGGGACCTGTCCCCACTGTCGACGGCCCGTTCCATTGTCGACGAGTTCCAACATCAGATGGAGTTGGGACTGGCGGCCGAACGGTCCGGTTCCCTGGCCATGATCCAGACCTTCATTCCCAGAACAGCCCGTTTTCACCCGGGAACCTACGTGGGTCTGGACACGAGCGGCACCAACTTCCGGGTCGTAGTGCTCTCGGTCGATCCGGATCAGACCCTTGCCGGGAGCCCTCGGGTCCGGATCTTTCCCATTCCGTCGAGGCTCAAGCGGGGGGAGAAGGATCGCCGGGCTCATTCCCGCGGTCTCTTTCGATTCCTCGCTGCCGGCATCGCCCGGACGTTGAAAGAGGAGGGTATCGCCGCCCCCGGCCTCCGCGTGGGGTTCACCTTCGCTTTTCCCACCCGCATGGAGTCGGCGGACCGGGGCGTCCTCCTGAAATGGACCAAGGAGTGGGACCTGCCCGACCTGGTGGGACGGGATCCGGTCCCCGAACTGGCCCGGGCCTGCCGGGAAGCGGACCTGCAAGGACTGGAGGTCAACGTCCTGCTGAACGACACGGTAGGGACCTTGATCCTGGGTTATTTCCGCGACCGCCGAACCCTGGCCGGAGGAATCCTGGGAACCGGCACCAACCTGGCCGCCTGGCTCGGGTCCACGGCTATCAATTTCGAGTGCGGCAACTTCGATTTCGGCCCTCTCCGGGATCGGATCCTCACGCCTGCCGACCGGGACCTGGACTCCCAGTCCCAAAATCCGGGACAGCAGCGGTTCGAGAAGATGGTGGCCGGCCGCTACCTGGGCGGGCTTCTGCGCCGGCTTCTGGCCGGAACCCATCCGTCGGGTCGATTCGGGGAGCGGGGATCCGTGGATGCGGAGGATCTCTCACGCCTGGCCGCGGATTCGGGAGATCTGCCTGTGACGCGCCACTTTCTGGAACGACTGGGCGTGATGGAAAATCACCTGGAGCAGCGGCAACAGGCGGCCTCCCGGGCCCGCATGATCCTGAGACGGTCGGCCCAGCTCAGTGCGCTGGCCATGATCGCCACGGCGGAATGGGTGGATCCGCGACTGGCAGATTCCCACGTAATGACCGTGGACGGCTCACTGTTCGAGCACGCTCCAGGTTATCCCGAGGCCATGCGCCGAATGCTCCGGAGTGTCCTCGGCTCCCGCGCCGATCGGATAGAATGCCGTCTGGTCAAGGACGGGTCCGGAATCGGCGCCGCCCTGGCCTCCTCCGCCGTGGAAGCCCGGGCGGCGGGTTGAACGAGAGTGATAACCTCTCAAGGAACCATTGGTTGACGCCCGTCGGAGATACCTGGAGAAGTTGACATGTCGAGTCCGATCCGTCCGGCGGTGAGACGAATCCGGATCCTGTTTCTGGGCGGCCTGTTGATCTCGTTCGCCTATTCCATGCAACTGCGCCGGCACCGGCAACTGGAAGTTCCGGTGCCGTCGCCCCCTCCGCCCGTGGAAGTCGGAGCCGACGCGGCAACTCTGAACCTGAAGATCGTCGAGCGCGGGTCGGAAGCTCCCGTCAGCGCCACCCTGAGCGTCAACGGAGGAGCCGTCGAGGGCGAAACGGCCTACCTGGAACACTCCCTGAGGCGTTCCGCCAATCGGCACAAGGGACCGATCCGGTTCCGCCCGCTGGACTACTACTTCTATACCGACGGCATTCTCAGCCTGAGGGTCCCGCCCGGGCGGTGTACGGTAGAGGTCCGCAAGGGTTACGAGTACATCCCCTCCCACCGCACTTTCGAACTGGACCCGGGGCAGGTCCTGGACGCCACCGTCACCCTCTCCCGCTGGATCGACATGGCGGCCCAGGGCTGGTATTCCGGTGACACCCATATCCACTTCGAACGCACCGGAACCAACGACGACGACCTGCTGACTCTTACCTCGGCCCGGGACATCCGCTATGCCTTCAGCCTCTCCATGAACACCCGGGGCTACTCTCTGGGCGGGGCGTTCGAATCGTGGCATCAGGCCCACGGGCTGGGCGACGGCTCCGTCCGCAGCCGAGGCCCCTATTTCCTCACGTCGGGCCAGGAGTACCGGACCCGGACCCTGGGACACGTCACCATCCTCATGGCCAGCGAATACGTCCCCGGCGTCGGTCACACTCGAAACACCGACCGGGGGCCGTCGCTGGGGGTCATCGGCGATCAGGCCCGGGAGCTGGGGGGCGTGATCGGCCTCAATCACGGCGGCTATACGCGCCTGGAGGCGGACTCCCTGGCTCTTGCCGGCAAGATGGAATTCCTGGAGTTGCTCCAGTTCGGAGGGTATCGGGGGCTGGGTCTGGACGGGTGGTACGACTTGCTGAACCTTGGCTACCGCTGGCCCATGGTGGGCGCCTCCGACTATCCGGCCACCCGCGAGTTGGGAGACTGCATCACCTACGTCCGCGCTTCCCGGCCCCCCACTCCCAGGGGATTCGTCGAGGGACTGGTCCGGGGAGAGAGCTTCGCCACCTCCGGCCCCATGCTTCGAGTGACCGTCAACGGGAAGCAGCCGGGAGAGTCGATCCTGGCCGAAGGAGAGACCCGGTTGGAGTTGCAGGTGGAGGTCCGGGTCTCCAGTCCTCTTTACCCGGTTCGATACGTGGACCTGATCCGGAATGGACGTGTCGTGTCCCGGGACTTCGCGGCCGATGGCCGGGCCTCCTGGGAGCTGAGCCGCAGGATCGAACTCTCCTCCAGCGGCTGGGTGGCCGTTCGGGCTTACTCGGACGCCGGCACCGAGGCCCACTCCAATCCGGTCTACGTCTACCTGGACGGCAAACTCCCCTTCGATGACGACGCCTGCGGCCAGATTCTGGCGCGTCTGGACTCCTCCATCCGGGCCATCCCGGAGGAGAGAATAGTCGAGCAGGTCCGGGAGATCCGTGACCGGCTGGCCCGTTACCGGGATACCGGCGACTCCCAAGGGCTGGCCCTGCCTTCCGTCGCCCGGATCGCGGAGGCTGAGAGAAAACGTTCCAACTCGGGCCTGTCGGCCATGAAAGGAGCGGCGTCGAGATGAACCGGCCGGACCGGATGCGTCTGTGGCTGATTCTCCCCTTTGCCGGATTGCTGTTGCTGACCTTCGTCCACTCCATGCAGACCCGGCGCAAGGCGCAGATCAGCGAGGATCATCCCCTTCCGCCCCCCTTGCCGGATCCGGGTCCCGACGCCGCCACGCTCCAGCTTCGGATCGTTGACGGACGAACCGGGCGCCCGGTCAGCGCCACGGTCAGCATCAACGGAGGGACGCAGGAACCCCGGGAGGGTCCCTTTCTCACGTACTCGCTGCGCCGCACCAACAGCGAGCGGCAGGGCCCCATGCGGTTCCGGAAACTCGACGACTACTTTTTCACCGACGGCTCCGTCGAGGTCCGGGTCCCTCCCGGCCAGTGTGTCGTGGAGGTCGGCAAGGGGTACGAGTACGAGCGGACCCGGCGGGTTTTCCAGCTCAAGGAAAAGGAGGTCCGCCAAGCCACGATTGCCGTCTCCCCCTGGATCGACATGGCGGAGCTGGGCTGGTACGCGGGCGACACCCATATCCATTTCGAGCGGGACGGAAGCAACGACGACCAGTTGCTGGTGCTCACCTCCGCCAAGGGAATTCGCTATGCCTTCAGCCTGTCCATGAACACGGGCGGGTATGCCCTGGGCCGGGAGTTCGAATCGTGGCGCCAGGCCCATGGTCTCGGACCGGCGTCCGACGTGAAGCGGGGAGACTATTTCCTGTCGTCGGGCCAGGAATACCGCAACTCCTCCATGGGTCACGTCACCGTCGTTCTGGCCGAGGGTTACGTGCCGGCCGAGGGATGGACCGCAAACGCCAACCTGGGACCTTCATTGGCCGTCATCGGCGACCAGGCCCGGGAACTGGGCGGCTACATGGGCCTCAACCACGGCGGATACTATCGCCTGGAGGCCGACTATCTGGGCCTCACCGGCAAATCGGACTTCCTGGAACTGCTGCAGTTGGGCGGCTATCGCGGCCTGGGACTGGACGGCTGGTACGATTTTCTGAACCTCGGGTACCGCTGGCCCATCGTGGGCGCCTCCGACTTTCCCTACAGCCGGGAGTTGGGAGACAGCCTCACCTACGTCTTCTCGGAGACGGAACCAACTCCGCGCGGCTTCATGGAGGGCGTGGTCCAGGGGCGCAGCTTCGTCACCAGCGGCCCCATGCTCCTGGTCTCGGTCAATGGGAAGGGTCCGGGAGAATCGCTTCATTTCCCGGCCGGCCAGGCCGCCGGCCCGGAGCTGGAGGTCCGGGTCCGGAGCCCGCTCTATCCGGTCCGGTACCTGGAGATCGTGTGGAACGGAAGGGTCGTCTCCCGGTACTTCGACCCGGAGGGACGAAGCGTCTGGGACCATGCCGAAAGGCTTCGGGTCTCCGAGAGCGGTTGGATCGCCGTAAGGGCCCAGGGAGATCCGGGCACCGAAGCGCACTCCAACCCGGTCTACGTCGATGTCGGCGGCCGGCTTCCCTTCGACGACGACGCCTGCGGGCAGATTCTGGCGCGCCTGGAGGGTTCCATCCGCTCGGCCATGACATCGGAGATCCGGGACCGGCACCAGGCCATCCATGCCCGCTTGAAGCGGTATCGGGAAACCCGGGACGCCGCCGGACTGGCACTTCCCCCGCGTTGAAGAAGTCTCCCAATTCGACCCGCCGGCCGTATTATGAAACCGTTGCACACCTGGGACGTCACTCCGAAAGAGGCAGTCCAACTCCAAAAGCGGCTTCGCTCTCGCATCCATACCGATCTTCCCTTGCCTGACCCGGGAACAATCGCCGGCGTTGATGTCGGTTACAGGCGCTCCCTCGGCCTCTCCGTCGCTACCGTCGCGGTCCTGGCATTCCCCTCCCTGGAACTTGTGGAATCGGCGGTGGCCACCACTCCCACACCCTTTCCGTACGTTCCCGGATTGCTGAGTTTTCGGGAACTGCCTCCTATCCTGGAGGCGCTCGACCGGCTCTCGGCGCCGCCGGAGATGATTCTGGTGGACGGCCATGGACGGGCCCATCCCAGGCGATTCGGCATCGCCTGCCATCTGGGCCTTTGGCTGCGGATTCCCACGATCGGCGTGGGCAAGACCCGCCTCTGCGGAGAATACGAAGAGCCGGGATTGACCAAGGGTTCGCTCACTCCCCTGGTGGACGGGACCGAACTGCTGGGAGTGGTCCTTCGCACCCGGACCCGGGTCCGGCCCGTCTTCGTCTCGGTGGGGTACGGGCTGCCCCTGGAAGCCTGCGTCATCTGGACCCGGGCCGTCACGCCCCGCTACCGGATTCCCGAACCGATCCGTCAAGCCCACAACCTGGCCGCCAGGCAGACCGGGAACCGGTGACGCTCTCCCGTATAATGATTCCCGTGCCCGATCGAGAGCAGACCGAAACTACCCTGGCTTCCGTGGGGCTCCATCGTCCTTCCGAGCTGATCTACCGGACCTGCTACGCGCCGGTGGACCTGGCCGGTCTGCTGGAGACGGCCGAGAACCGTTCCCGGATTCGGCGCCTGTCGGTACCCCAGATCTACTTTGGACTCAAAGAGCTGGGCGAGCACCAGATCCAGGCGCTGCTGCCCCACATCACCGAGGCGCAATGGCAAGGGGTTCTCGATCTGGACCTCTGGAACCGGGACCGCGCCAATTCGGGCAAGTTTCTCTTCTGGGCGGGGCAGATCATCCAGGCCGAGAACCCCGTGGCCGCAAAGATCGTCCGGGGCACGGACCGTCAACTCCTGGAACTCTGGTTCAAACGCCGGATCAGGATCGAGGAGATCGTCGAGGACGAGCCGGGTTCCGCTCCGAAGGGCAACTTCATGGAGACGCCGGACCGCGCCTATCTGGTCCATCTGCCCAAAAACCCGGACGAATCCCTGCTCGCTCGCGGCCTTCTGTTGAAGCTGTACGAGTTGGGCCCGGAGGAGACCCAACTCTGGATCCAGGAATCCCGGTACCGGACCTCCATCGAGCTGGAGGAGAGCGCCTATCAGAACCGGAAACGGCGGATCGAGGACCTGGGATTCCAGGACTACTTCGATGCCCTGGACGTCTACACGTATCTGCCTCCGGGAACCCCGCTTCCGGAGAAAATACGGGACAAATTGCGGGCCGTGGGCACCCTGCCCGCCCCAGTTGCCCGGATGGAGTCGGGTCCCCTTCTCCTGTTTCAGGCCCTGGCCGCCTTCGCCCGGCCCCATGAGCTGGAACCGCTGATGGAGGAGCTGTTCTTCGTCTGCAACAAGATCCTCTCCGCCGACCGGACGCCTCCCAACCGAACCTCCCGGGTGAAGCGGGCCATTCGCAAGGCGCTCAGCGGCATCAACCTGGGATTGGAGGTCTGGGCCGAAGGAGACTTGAACCGTGCCCGGGACGGACTCAGGCGCCACTACCTGCAGTCCTTCTTCCATACCGGCTACAGCCGGTTGGTGGAACTGCGCGACCGGGCCCGGGAGATTCGAGCGCAGGTCCCGCTCGAGCCCGGGTCGCCGCTGGATGACGCACTGGGGGAACTGTCCCGGAACTATCCGCTCCTGCTAGTGGAGATCCGGGAAAAGAGGAGGCGGCGATTCCTCAAGAACAGGTCGGACCTGGATCGAGCGAATCGCTACCTCGAGGCAGCGGCCGAGGCGTAGGGACACCCCTCGTGTGTGCCCTCGTCTGTGCGCGTGCGCTACGCTTGGGGCTCAACGCACGGGTGCCCGGCCCACTGCAGCAGCGCAGGCTCCGGCCCGGTTACATCGGTTTGAGGGGATCGACCATGCATCACTCGATAAAGAGCGTCGCCCGGAATGCCGGCGCGCTGGCCGCGGTCTGGAGCGGTGGCGAACGCACCCGTCTTCCCTACCTCTGGCTGCGTGACAATTGCGGTTGCAGCGAATGCCGCGTCGTGCAGACCACGGAGAAGCGGTTCCACATCTTCCGGGTCGCCGGGGACCTGAAACCGCTACAGGTCAGCATCGAACGCGCCGGCTCCGAGGACGAGGCGATCTCGATCGTTTGGCCGGACGGACACCGCACCCGCTACCAGTCGAGCGATATCCAGGGCCATTTGAGGCAACCTCGTTTCGACCTGCGCTACTGGAATTACCGGTTCCAGCCGCGGCAGTTCGACTATCGGCGGTTTCTGGCCAGCGACAGGCAAGCGGCGGAGCTGATCGAAGAGTTTCTGCGGACCGGGGTCTGCGTGCTGGTCGACGCCCCGACCGACCCCGATTCTTCGGAGCAGCTCGCGACCCGTCTCGGCCCGATCCGCGAGGTCGTATTCGAGCGCATCCACAACGTCGTGGTCGACCCCAAGGGATACAGCATCGCGCACACGGATCTGGCGATCGCACCGCACAACGACTTTACCGGTTACACCTGGCCACCGAGCGTGCAGGTGCTGCACATGCTGGTGAACGAGTGCGAAGGCGGCGAATCTCTCGTCGTGGACGGTTTCGGCGTGCTCAACGAGCTACGCAGCGATCACCCCGACCAATTCGACGTGCTTTGCGCGGTGCCGGTGCCTTTCCGCCTCTTCAGCGAGGAATACGAGAGCTACGCGGCCAACCCCATGGTCGAGCTGGACAGTGGCGGCGACGTCAGGTTATTGCGCTTCAACACCCAGCAGATGCAGGTCATTCCCCTCTCGGAACCGCGGCTGGCCGACTTCTACGCCGCCTACCACGAGCTGTCCAAGCGCATCAATGCCGCCGACTCCCAGGTTTCCGTCCGGTTGGAGGGCGGGCAGATCCTGCTGGCCGCCGGGCACCGGGTGCTGCACGGCCGCACCGCGTTGCGTTCGACCGGGCGGCGCCACCTGCAAGACGCCTACTTCGAGCACGACAACGTCCGCAACCACCTGAGGCTGCTGCGCCGCACGGGCCGAATCTGAAGACCGCGAATCCACACTGTCGGACGGACAGCCTGCCGAATGTGGCCGTTTCCTGCCGCGGAATGGTCACCTCTTCCACCGTGAATTTGCAGCGCAGACTCGGGGAACTCGTCCATAAACCGGCCGGCCAAGCCGGGGGTCACCTGGTGCAACTCCAGCCCCTCATCCTCGCACCAGGCGAGGAACTGCCCCACGTGGTGGGCGTAGGCGGCCCAGGTGTGGGGATTGGAGAGCCGAGCGGAGAACGAAAAATAGACTGTCCCCTTCTTACTCGTACTTCTTACTCTGCGTACTCTGCGGGCCGTTGTCTTAAGTTTGCTCTACGGCCATTTGGTAGCATTCCCCCTGGTTTTTAGTCGTGGAGCCAACACCATTTCTGATGAGACGTCCATACTTTGAGGCCGAACGGATCTTTATTTCAAATGAGTATTCTGATGGGAAAAACGGATGTCGTGTGTGTCTTAGTCGTTGTTGTCCTGATTGGCGGTGTCAACTCGCCGGTGACAGCCCAGTTTTTCCCCTGGTGGTCTTTTGACAGCGTCCTCGAGGAGGTCCAGGACCGTGGGACCTTGACGGTCGGCCTGGGCCTGTTCGAGCCCTGGTCGCTCTGCGATGCGGACGGCGAGTTGATCGGCTTTGAGATCGACGTCGCGAATAAGCTCGCCGAGGATATCGGGGTCGAGGTTGAATTCGTGCGAACGAACTGGAGCTACATCATCTCGGCCCTGATCGCTGAGGACTTCGACGCCATCATCAGTGGCATGACGATCCTTCCAAGCCGTAACCTCAGGGTCAATTTCACGTCACCGTACTATTTTGGTGGCTTCTATCTGGTTGCGAATACGGAGAAAACCACCGACTTGGAAACGCCGGAAGATTTCAACAACTCCGATGTCACGATTGCGGCCCGGCGGGGATCTTCGTCAATCCCTGCGATCGAAAATGTTTTTCCGGATGCCATGGTCAGGCCTTTTGATTCCGACAACGAGGTCCTCACGGCAGTCGTGGCCGGAGACGTCCATGCGGCGGCGGCGTTCGCGACGAAACGAACCACATGGATAGAAGCCAACCCGGACACCCTGAACCTGCCCTTCGAGGGGCCGTTTGCCTCGGATGCGTTGGCGATGGCGGTGCGGAAAGGTGATTTCGACACCTTGAATTTCCTCAATAGCTGGATTACGGTCAACGAGTCTAATGGTTGGCTCGAACAGCGCCGCCAGTATTGGTTCGAGGGCAGCGAATGGGAGGACTTGAGGGCAACTGATGAGGACACCCTCGCTGCGTGCGATCAATCCTTTCTGTAGCCGACTTGGCGCGGCGGAATTCTGCGGGCGCGTCGAGGCGTGGCGATGCCGACAACGGTTTACTACTGCCGAGCAGTCTCGCTGGGCGGATCTTATTAGCAGCAGGGTCAAGACAGATGCCCTGGGCATCGATCCCTTCGGCGACAATGATCTGGACGCGTACTCCTTCAACGCGCTTGGTGGTTACGCTCAAGGGCGGTGAGTGTTTGGCGGCGGAGCGCAGGGTAGGGTGATCGCCGAATTCACTGCAGCCGTGTTCGACCGGACGGGTTCGACCGGCCAACCCGGTGCCACCCTATAGCTCGATGGGTTGATTCGTATGGAAATGACGCCTGAACTGCGGCACGCGTACGTGCCTCGAACCGACCCGGTGCCAAACCCTATGCGGTGCCTTCACGGATGACTGGGAGCGAAAGAACCCGCGCAACGCTCGCGACCCCGGTGTCGGGGTAGTGCCACAGGAACTAAGGTGATGGTCGTCATGGGCGCCTGCTTTGTGCGCGAAAAATAGACTGTCCCCTTCTCTTGCCCTGCGGTCCCCTTCTCTTGCCCTGAGGTCACGCAGCGTTCACACGTTGCGGCCTGCGGACTCGCTGAGTCGCCTGACGCGACCCTTTGACATCGGAGAGCTTCAGTCCATATCGTTGCCTCCATGAACCGCTCCGACTGCTACCGGCTGGAGCGACAGTTGCCGGGCGGGTTTCGCACCCGCTAGGAGAAAGCGCCTTTCCACGGCGCACTGAGAGATGCGGGCTAGTCAGGTGCCCCACCGAGATCACGACCCGGCGGGGAGATTTCTGGATCCTGTTATCTCGACTTGGTACCCGCCTCGCCAGAACTGGCGATCCTACGGCAACGGTGTATGTGGCCGAGACATCCTGGATAGATCCATTAACCTGGCGCGTAACAGGTAGTCGCTCCGCCCGCCTAGCCGGAACTTCACTGCCCCTCAAGCCATAGTTCGATCGATCAAATCGTTGCAGTAGAGTCGTTTACGGCTTCGCAGGTGGAGTTCCCATCTGGATATGTGGTTCCATGTATTCGACGTGTCATATTTTCCTGATATCATCCTTTTTAAATGATTTATGTGTTTTATTATGTTTCCATGTAAGGGACCTCTCCACCATGTCCTATCACGTCGACGTCATCCCCAACCGTTCCAGCCCTCCCGCCATCCTCTTCCGTGAAGCCAAACGCGAGGGCAAGCGCATCCGTCGCACCACCCTCGCCAACCTCTCCAAACTCCCCCCGGAGATCGTCGACGGCATCCGCGCCCTGCTCAAGGGCGGGCAAGTCTATCGCCCTCTGGGTGAGTCCCTCGCCATTCGCCGCGCCCTGCCCCATGGCCATGTCGCTGCCCTTCTCGGCCTCGCCCGCCGTCTCGGTCTCCACCGCATCCTGCACCGCAAACGCAGCCGCAACCGCGACCTCGCGCTGGCCGCCATCGTCGCCCGCGTGCTCCAACCTCTCTCCAAGCTCGCCACCGCCCGGGGACTGTCCCCCTCGACCGCCACCAGCAGTCTCGGCCCCCTCCTTGACCTAGGTCCGGTCCACGGCAACGAGATGCTCGCCATGCTCGACTGGTTGCTGGGACGCCAGATCTGGATCGAGAAGAGCCTGGCCAGACGGCACCTGGAGGGCCGAACCCTTTTGCTTTACGACGTTTCCTCCAGTTACCTCGAGGGGCACAGCTCTCCCCTGGCCGCGTTCGGCCACAACCGGGACGGCAAGAAGGGCAAGCCGCAGATCGTCTTCGGCCTGCTTTGTGCCGGGGACGGTTGTCCGCTGGCGGTGGACGTGTTCCCGGGCAACACGGCGGATCCCACCACGGTGGCGACGCAGGTGAAAAAGATCCAGGAGCGCTTCGGCATCGAATCCATCGCGCTGGTCGGGGACCGCGGCATGCTCACCACGGCGCGGCTCAAGCAAGACCTCTCGCCGGCCGGACTGGCCTGGGTCTCGGCCTTGAGAACGGATGGGATCCGCAAGTTGCTGCGGCCGTCAAAATCGGGTGGAGACGGGGAGGCGCCAGCTCCGTTGCGGCCGGGCGAGTTGGTTCCCGACCGGGTCGCGGAGATCCTGAGTCCGGACTTTCCCGGCGAGCGCCTGCTGGTCTGCCTCAATCCCCGCTTGCGGCAGGAGCGGGCCCGCAAGCGCCAGGAATTGCTGCGGGATACGGAAAAAATCCTGCAGACCATTGCCGACGCCGTACGCTCCCCGAGATCCCGGCTCCGGGGCCAGCAGGCGATCAACCGCCGGGTGGGGCGGGACGTCTCCCGCAAGAAGGTGGAAAAACATTTCGTAATCGAGGTGACCGACGACGACATCCGATGGTCCAGACGCCAGGCGAAGATCGACGCGGAGGCGCAGTTGGACGGCATCTACGTCATTCGGACCAGCCTGGAGGCCTCCGCCCTCTCAGCCGGGGAGGCGGTGGAGGCGTACAAGTCTCTGGCCCAGGTCGAACAGGCGTTTCGCTCGCTCAAGACGACGCAGCTCGCGCTACGTCCGGTCTACGTCTACAGCGAAGACCATGTGCGCGGGCATGTCTTTCTGTGTGTCCTGGCGTATTACCTGGAATGGCATCTGCGGCGGGGCTTGGCGCCGCTGCTGTTCCAGGAGGAGGACCGGGCGGGAGCGCGAGCGTTGCGCAAGTCCCCGGTTCAAAAGGCGCAGGTCTCTGCGCGCACGAAGGCCAAGGCCGCGCGCAAGCGAACGGCGGAGGGGCTCCCAGTGCATAGCCTCCAGACGTTGCTGGCGGATCTCGCTACCCTCACCCTCAACCAGGTGACCCTGCCGGACGCTCCGGATCACCCGTTCCCGATGTTCGCCAAGCCAACGCCGCTGCAGCAGAAAGCTTTCGACCTGCTCGGCGTGGATCCGACTCGATTTGTTGCCAGTAATTTGGCAGATTGATTTCGTCTATCTTCCCGATTTAGAAAGGGTTAGGAGAATATCTCCAGTGAAGTTCCGCCTAGCAGTCAGTCACGTCGACGCTCAGCGAAGAACGGTGAGCCACGCAGCACTTCCTTCTCGTCGTCGCGCAGGTAGGTATCAGGCCAAGTGGCATACCCACGCCACATCAGTGCCTCGTGGTCGCAGGACGACATGCCGTCATCGTGGTCGCAGGACGACATGCCTTCATCGTGGCCGCAGGACGACATGCCTTCATCACAGCCTGGAGGGTGAGGAAGCCCGAATGCATGCCCGAGTTCATGCCCTAACCCGCCGACCCACCGTCCGTAAGGTTGACCACCATGCCCGCAAGATTGCTCGGAGTCACGGTCGGTCAGCCCGAGCAGGTCCCACCGACCCAGCAGGGTCAGGCCCTCTCCGCCCCGCCCGAGCGTTTGAGGGCGGTCGGTTGTCCAGCAGGGCTCGTCTACGTCGAAGTAGACGATCCAGACGAACTTCTCGTCGTCGTGCCGCGGTCCACAGTGTGCCACTGATTCGAGTGCAGCCGCCCACCGTTCGGCTACAGTGCCCTCGTGCTCAATCAGAAACTGGTCGTCTTCTGAGAGATGGCAGACTTCTGCCACTGTATCTGCCAGGGCGAACGTGATGCCATCAAGTTCTTCGCCGTACCAGATCTGCACGTGGCGGACGGCTCGCACGACTGCGCCACGATAGACTTGTACCAATTCTCGGTTGGACGGAATGGCGTACACAGTTCGCACTGAGAGCGAGTCGGCTACGGGCGTGGGGGCGCACTCCTTACCCGATCCTTCGTGCGAGGGAATGCCGTCGAGCCAGGACCGAAGTAGCGTGGGGGCACATAGCCCGGTGCCCGCGTAGTGCAATTCGTCAAGTGACGGGAGATCGACCAACGAAAGCGGCAACCGTCCAGAGAGGGCATTGTTTCCGATCCTGAGCGCGATAAGGTCGCGCAGACTCCCGAGATCGGCCACTAGTTCACCTGTCAGCCCGTTCCCATCGAGATCAAGCACGACGACGCGGCCGAGGGAGTTCGCCGTCACACCGTACCATTCCTCCAGCGCGGACGTCTCGAGCCAGCCACCGGCATTCGTCCAATCCAGTCCCCCGGCTGTTTCGTACAGGCGTTCCAACACTCCCATGTCCGACTCGTTGCAGTATGGTCCGTTGGCTTTCTCGATACGTCCCAGCCACGCGACGAAAGCGGATGTTCCGGGCACACACAGATCATCGTTGTCTTGGATGCTGAAGCTACGAAGAGAGTCAAGCTGCAGGAAGCTCTGCGGGATCGGACCAGTCAGTTCGTTTCCGGCGAGCCACAGTAAAGTCAGGTTGGAGAGGCCGCCAAGTTCCGGAGGAATCGGGCCCGACAAGTCGTTGCTGTCGAGACTCAGGTCCGTCAGCTTGGCCAAGCCGCCGAGTTCGGGCGGGATCCCGCCTGACAAATTGTTCGCGTTAAAGTCCAGTGTTGTTAGGTTGGCCAGCTTGCCGAGTTCGGGCAGGATGGGCCCCGTCAGCTTGTTGGCGAAGAATTGCAGGTACTCCAACCTGGTCAAGTACCCGAGTTCCGGCGGGATCGGCCCGGAGACGTTATTGCTGATCCACTGTTGCGCATCCCTATCGAAGTAAGACATCGCCAAGCCGACAACACGTCCCTCCTGATTCGTCGTCACGCCAAACCACTCGCCCAGCGGCGCGTCAGTCAGCCAGTTTTCGTTGTTGACCCAGTTCGGCCCGTCAGTCGCTTCGTACAGCGCCTCCAGCGCCTGCCGCTCCGATACGGCCACCGTCACCGTCACCGATTCCGTCGCCGTCTGCCCGTCCGTACCCCGCACCGTGATCCGGTACGTCGTCGTGGTCCTCGGCAACACCTTCCTGGTCCCGGATGTCGGCACCTCGCCGATGTCCGGCGTGATCTCCGCGCTCTCCGCCCTCGTTGACGACCACCTCAGTGTCGCGCTTTGCTCCCGGTCGATCGAACTCGGCGACACCGCCAGAGTCACCGTCGGCGGCGGCGCTTGGCCTCCGCCGTCGATCCCAACCCCGCCCTCGATCTCCATTCCACCGTCGATCCTGGCCCCGTCCACGATCCGGATCACCGGAACTGCCGAGAGCGCTCCCGTTCCCTTACCGAACCGCAGCCCCAGTGGAGCGAACGGAGAGCCGTCCGCCGTCCGCAGGAACACAAGGCCTCGAAAGTCCCGCAGGAATCCCCCGTCAATCCCGTCCACGTCGAACCATTCCGATATCGTGCGCGCCGACTGCCGGAAATCTCTCCAAGGGATGAACACGTCGTCCAACGGGTCGCGCCCCGATTCGTCCCGTAGCCGCAACTCGATCCGGGAATCCGAATTCGGTTTGAGGACCGCCAGCCCGGCGCCCACCTCGCCGGTTTCCTCCACGAACAGGGCGAAATGATTGCCTTGCTCGACCGGCGCCACTCCCACTTCCACTCCGGTTCCGGAGTGGCCGTAGATCAACGATCCGCTCACCCCCGGCGTTCCGGTCCGCACCTCGATCCAGCCCCGCCGAATCTCCCCCGCTCCAGTGCTTCTCAGGACTCGACTGCCCAGAGACGGGATCTCGAACTCGGCTTCCGAATTGAACAGATCCGGAACGGGCCGCCCGTCCGGATCATGGGCGGTCACTACGACCTGCACGGCGGCGTTTGGATCAACGTTGCTGAGCGCCAACCGCACCGACCAGCCGTCACCCTCCACGTAGTCGGGGAAAATCAGCATCCTCTCCCCGGCTTCCCGGGTCCGATCCCGGATCAACGGCACCGCCGAAAGCGCCCCCGTCTCCTTCCCGAAGCGAAGCCCCAACGGAGCGAACCCCGATTCGTCCTCCGTCCGCAGGAGCAAAAGACCTCGAAAGTCCCGCAGGAATCCTCCGTCCATCCCGTCCACGTCGAACCATTCTGAAAGCGTGAGCGCCGACTGATGGAAGTCTCCCCGGATCAGAGCTTCTCCAAGCGGGTCCATTCCCGACTCGTTCCGAATTCGCAACTCGATCCGGGAATCCGGATCCGGCTTGTACACGGCCAGTCCGGCGCCCACCTCGCTCGTTTCCTCTACGAACAGGGCGAACCGATCGCCCAGTTCGACCGGCGCCACTCCCACCTCCACGCCAGTTTCCGAGTTCCGGTAGGTCAACAGTCCGCTCACGGAGGGTGGGTCGGTCCGGACCTCGATCCAGCCCCGCCGGATCTCCTCGGTCCCGACGCTTCGGAGCACTCGACTGCCCAGGGGGGGAATCTCGAACGTGGTCTCGGAATCGAACAGCTCCGGGAGAGGTTGGCCGTCCTGGTCATAGGCGGAGACGGCCACGGCCGCTGCAGCGCTACGGGCCACATTGCTGATCGCCAACTGCACCGACCATCCCCCTCCGTCCACGTAGTCGGGGAAGTACAGGGTCGTCCCCTGACTGGTCTGGGTCTGTTGTTGGATCGACTCGTCGGATGCCGAATCGGCGGTCTCCACGGCCTTGCCCGGTCCTTGCGCCGCCGACCCGGCGGACAACAGCACAAAGGCGGCCAGCGAACCCCAGAATGTCTTTGCGACGTTGCGCATTACTTTCCCTCTTCTTGAAGCAAATGGAGGTCTCCGGTGCGGAAATAAGGGTGTTTACGACTATACGCAACCTGAGCGAACCTCAGGTGACTATCAGGTCTAAATAAGTGTACCATTGGTGTAATCTTGCGCCGATACGCGAGTCTGCCCGTCTTCGGCCGCTCCTTCGGCCGTGCTCGGCACCTTGGAGTCAGCGGAGAACCGGATGATCGCGGACGGGGTTGACCAGTGGTGTACGACCGTCGAGACCCTTGACGTAGCCTTTCTCCAGCCTGCGGATTCCGGATCCGGGGATCCGAAAGGCGTTCCGAGACGAAACCGGTCCCGACCGCTCTCTCTGCCTACTTCTGCCTACTTCTGCCTACCGCATAGACCACTGTGATTTTTTCGAAGGAGTTTGACCGTCAGAGAGGGTGCAAAAAACGGGGTGTCAGGGGCGTGGATTAGAGCCCAATAAACTGATTCTTGTTGGGCTCCGATGCCTCCTGGAAGCAAGCGAGGGAGAGGAGATCTCCACAAGAGAGTTGAGAGAGAACGTCGAGGGCAAGAACGACACCATCGGCAGCGTGTTGAACGAACTGGCCAGACAGGGGCGGGTGAAACTCCACAAGAAGGGGAAACAGAAGGTGCTGTGGAGTCTGATCAGGCACGAGACGTCCGAGTCAAACGAGAGCGCAAAAGAGCCCGCCAAAACCGGTTCCCGAAAGTTTTCCCAATACGCACGCGCGCGAAAACCGGTTTTGGATTCACCTGCGGGAAACAGGCTGCCAAAAGAGTCCGAACCCCCGCCCTTGGAACGCTGGATTCGGGTCGACGGAGCATTGCACCGCAGGATGAGCCGGGGTCGAAAGTTGTGCCTGACGTCTGTCTGAGAGGCACCGCCACCTGAATCCGTGTGGACCGTCCGGTCCCAACGGACTTCTCAGTCTCGCCTCAGATGTTTGGACGCGCGCAAAAAAAGACTGTCCCCTTCTTATGCGGCTCGATCCTGTGCGGCGCGGATCGGGTGTGGTCAGGGGGTAAAGGGCCTCTCCCCTGTTGCCTCCAGTCTGCCCCCAGATCGATCGGGTCCCAATGAGTTGCCTCCGCAATCCCATCCTCACGACTCGTCCCCTCCCGGACGGTTCAAAGATGATCTGTTGAGAATGGCGGGAATGGATTTTCACTCTGGCGCTCCCCGGCCCCCTGGTATCGGCAAGTCTTTTCCGAATTCTGGAACCTGAGGCGGACGGCTAGTATTTTCCAAGATCGACGACCGGGTGGAGAACAGCCCGGGAAACGCCATGTCCATTCGGTCTAGGCTGGAATAGGAGTCCGCTTGATCATTCCCTTACTGAGCTCATTCTCGAGATCGTTTTTTGCCTGGTGGCTGTTTTTCGTCCTGTCGCCGACACAATCCGCCGGCCTCCCGGTAGAGTACGTTCCACAGCCGGCGGACGACTCAATTGCCCACCAGGAGAAGAACCCGGGAGAGACGATTTATCACTTCCCGGATTATGTGGATGGAGGCGGCTGGTCGGTGCAACTGGTCATCAGCAACGTCGACCCGGCCGCCGCGGCCGAGGTCGTGGTGGAAGTCTACGATCTCGAAGGGCAGCCGGTCCTGGATCTGTTCGATTCCGATTTGACGTTCCAGATCCCGGCTCTGGGCAGCCGGGTGTTGAGAAGCTCGGGCACGGGGGCGATTCGCCGCGGCTGGATCCAGGTCCGTGCCCCTACGGACTCGGTGAGTGGACTCCTGACCTACCGGCACGCCCAGTCGGGGATCGAGGTCGGCGTCCAGCCCGTCGAGTTGAGCCCCCGGTTCGCGTTGTTCGTTGAGGAATCGCCGACGGTCGGCGCCGGCGTTGCCGTTTACAAGCCGGAGGTCTCGCCCCGCCTCGAGCTTCGCATTCGCGACGAGGAGGGGAACGATCCCCTGGAGGGGGAGGTCGTTTCCTGGGGGGATTTCCACCAGACGGCACGCACGCTCCCGGAATGGTTCGCTGTGGACGGAATCGATACGGGATTCCTGGGGGACTTCCGCGGCCTGTTGTTCCTGGAGACCGAGGACGAATCTCCGTTCGCCCCGCTCGGGCTGCGGTTCGGGAAGGGAACCTCTTCGCTCTCGGCAATGCCGGCGATCCGGACCCGAAGCGAGGAACCTCAAGAGACGAACCTGGTCTTCCCCGACTACGTGGACGGTGGGGGATGGTCGGTGCAACTGGTGCTGACCAACGTCGACCCGGCCGCCGCGGCCGAGGTCGTGGTGGACGTCTACGATCCCGAAGGACGACCGGTCCCGGATCTGTTCGATTCCGATTTGACGCAGGAGGTCCCGGCTCTGGGCAGCCGGGTGTTGAGAAGCGCCGGCTCGGGAGCCATTCGGCGGGGTTGGATCCAGGTCGAGGCCGACGCGGCCAGGATCAGTGGCCTCCTGACCTACCGGCATGCCCACTCGGGGATCGAAGTCGGCGTCGAGCCGGCCCGGTTGGGGAAGCAATTCGCGCTGTTCGTGGAGGAATCGGGAACCGTGGGGGCCGGACTGGCCCTCTTTAAACCGGATGCAGAATCCAGGGTCGAGTTGAGAATCCGCGACGAAGAGGGAGACGATCCGCTAAACGGCTTGTTCCTCCCCTGGAAAGACTTCCACCAACGGGCGCTCACGCTTCCGGAGTGGTTCGACGTGCCCGGGGTGGATGCGGAATTCCTGAGGGACTTTCGGGGTCTGCTGTTCCTGCGAACGGAGGACGAATCCGAGTTCGCGCCGCTAGGACTGCGATTCGGGAAGGGAACCTCTTCGCTCTCGGCGGTGCCGGCGATTCGAATCCCGGACGGAGGCGGTATCGATGGCGGCGCCGCGCCTCTTCCGACGGTAACGCTGTCGGTTTCTCCGAGTTCCATCGAGCGGGGCCAGAGCACGACGCTGACCTGGTCGTCCACAAATGCGGAAAGCGCCGAGATCACCCCGGACATTGGAATGGTGCCGACATCCGGGTCTCGAAAGGTAACGCCGAACGTCACCACCACCTACCGCATCACGGTGACGGGAGCGGACGGACAGACGGCCACGGCGGTGGTCACGGTGACGGTGGCCGTTTCCGAGCGGGTGGCTCTGGGAACGCTGTTCGATGCGCTGGGCGGATCGAATTGGACCCGAAGCGACAATTGGTTGACGGATGCTCCCCTGGGAGAGTGGTACGGGGTGGAGGCCGATAGCCAGGGGCGGGTGATCGAATTGCGGATGGCCGCTTGGGTCGATACTGAAAAAGGCTACCGCGAAAAAATCGGGAACGGATTGGCAGGATCGATCCCACCGGAACTGGGTTCACTCGCCCACCTGAGGGTCTTGGACCTCAGTCATAATCAGCTGGAGGGGCCAATACCGGTTGAGCTGGAACAGCTTGTCCACCTGAGGGTCTTGGATCTCAGTCATAATCGGTTGGAGGGGCCGATTCCCCCGGAGTTCGGAAATCTGGCCAACTTGGAGCAACTGTACGTCCAAGAAAACCTATGGCTGTCTGGCCCCCTGCCCCTGTCCCTGATCGAACTCGCGAAAATGGAGTTCTTTTACGCGGACAGGACCGGGCTGTGCGCTCCGACCGACGCGGCCTTCCAAGTGTGGCTAGATGGGATAATGACGACTTCTGTGATGAATTGCCGGAAGGTGAGCGACCCCGTGCTGCCCAACACGGTGTGGCTGTCGCCGGACGTGATCACTCCCGCTGATCCGTCGGCACTGGACAGCATTCAGTACGTTGGACGCGGAACGCGAGGGTTCTTCGATCCGTTCGTGAAGGAGTGGCGGGATGACCTTAGGCACTACCTTTTTCGCGCACATTTCGGCCAGCACGTGATCGAGGTGCAGGCGCACCCGCGCTACGGGTCCGTGAATTCCGCCCGTACCGCCGCCGAAGCGCTCACTCCTGCATTGGGGCGGTTGCCGTACGCGTTGCTAGCCGGAGGCAGTGAGTTGGAGATCAGCCCAACGGAAACCGTCGGGGCGGGGGGCAATGGCTGCCACGGTGGCATTTTCCACCTCAATGGCCCCACGAGTGACATACTAACCGGGTTCGTCGAGGAAGTGTTGCTCCACGAAGGGGGGCACGTTTCCTTGGACGACTGCAATTTTCCGAATCCGCGCACGATCCCCCGGCACAGCGGCTCGGCTGGCTGGCTTGCGGCACAGAAGGCCGACGGCAAGTTCATCACGGCGTACGCACGAGACTTTCCGAACCGCGAGGACGTGGCCGAATCGATCTGGGGTTGGTTCGTGGTGCGCTGTGTTCCCGACCGGATGCCGCCGTGGGTCGTGGAAGCCATCAAGGAAGGCATTCCCCACCGGCTGGCGTATTTCGACTCGCAGGATCTCGATATGTCACCCTTCTCCTGCACCGTCCCTGCGGCAACCAAGGCCGAGTTTCCATCAGAGTAACTGCCCCCCGTTCCGACTGGGGCACCCGAGACGGGGAGAACAACCTCTGGAAGGGGCCGATTCGGGTTTCCACCATAGAAGAAAGGATCACCTTTTCTTCTGCGGCCAGGGCCACTGGAATCTCCCCAAGCCTCCATTCTCTTCCTCATGAAGCCCCGACGGCGTCCGCGTGAGGCGCCTTCACCCGGACCCCACGATCCCTCATTTCTCCCTGACTCCTCTTTGTCATTTGGACCCGGGGAATTCCATTGCGGGCAGATTTCCTTTTTTGCGTGCCCTCAGAATCATGCTAGAATTCCCGCCCCATGCAAAAGACATCTGTCGGCACACTGACTGGAACCACTGATCTGGCCCTGACCGCGGTGACGGCAGACACGGTCCACACCGGTCTGCACATCACCGTCACTTCCCAACAGGCGGATCCCTTGGACGTTCAGGTTCTGCTCAAGCGGGGAGCGACCCAGTACGGCCCGCACTGGGTCGAGGAACTCGAGGCCAAGGACTCGGTCTCGTTTGCACTGACGCACGTCCTGGAGGCCGCGGATCAGCTGGTGCTGAAGCAATCCGGCAGGGGCGACGCGGATGAGCCGGTGTCGTTTCCGATCTCGGACGCTCCGGCCTCGACCGCGGCCCAGGCAGGGGCCTCCTCGGGTGCCCATTCAGTCTCGTTGGGGACGACCTTATTTGCGTGAAAAATAGACTGTCCCCTTCTTATGGGTTAGGAACTGCCCCACGTGGTGGGTGTAGGCGGCCCAGGTGTGGGGATTGGAGAGCCGCGCGGAGAAGAACTCATCGACCGCGAAGCAGGCCGCCTTCCCGACTCTCACGAGAACAGCCGGGCTGGCCCCTTCGAGGTCAGGTTAAGAGAGCGAATCGGGGGTTTTGGCAAGGACTTCAAACCCACGATAAAAGATAGATATAATATACTTTATCGTAATCTAACCCAAGCCCCTGCCCCCCCTGTTTTTTTGCGGTCGCCTCCCTGCTTCCGGCGCTGTCGGAAGAGGAGTAGTGAGGAAAGGAGGCTCCTCACCGGTCGTTAGGTCCGGGCATGCGGTAGCCGACCCGGTGCTCGTTGAAGCTGTCGTTCGGGTGAGCGGCGTCATCGTGCAGCTTGCGACGGAGGCTCTTAACGATGCCGCATATGGATCGTCAATCGTCGGATGCCCGCCGACTCCACACTTGGCGGAGCAACGACTCGTATTTCGCCAGCTGTCCTGCACCATTTCTTCGACGCCCTGATGCCCAAGCTGACTGTGGCCAGCTTGAAGATGCGGTCCCGTAGCGTTTCGGTCTCTCGCCTCAGTTCGTCGGGACCATTCCATTCTGCATCCGCCTCGGACTCCGCGGGCTCCGGTTCAGCGTCCCCAGGGGTCGGCTCGATGATGGCAAGCAGCTTTTGATCCCGTTGAAGATCTCGCTCCAACTCACCCTGAGACAGCGAGGGTTCATTCCCGAATCTGCGGAACGAACGCAAGTGCCAACGGGCGGACCGTCAAGCTCCCGGTGCCGCTGCAAGAGTGGCGCAAGGGACGATGGCGTATTGGGTGAGGTCGAACTTGAGAGTTTGACCCCATGGCGGGTCGGCACAACCCATCATCGAGTCAGCCGAGATTTCAAGGGGTGGTCATGAAACATCTCCGCAATATCCTGATCGCATTGTCGCTGTTGCTGGTCTCATCCTGGGCACCCGGTCCGCCCCAGGTATCCGAGAACACTCCTGGGTCCTCCGACGACTCCATCCAGCACCAAACGGACGGTTCCGGGAGCGGGACGACCCTGGTCTTCCCCGACTACGTGGACGGAGGCGGTCAAACTCGCGTATCGGCGCAGGATTACACAATTAATACACTCGATGAGACCTGATAGTCACCCCAGGTTCACTCGGGTTGCCTATAGTTGTGAGCATCCTTATTTCCGCAGCGGAGACCTCCATGTGCTTCAAGAAGAGGGGAAGTAATGCTCAACATCGCGAAGACATTCTGGGGTTCGCTGGCCGCCTGTTTGTTGTTGTCCGCCGGGTCGGCGGCGCAAGGACCTGCCCAGGCCGTGGAGGCCGCTGATTCGGTATCCGACGAGTCGATCCAACAACAGACGCAGACCAGTCAAGGGACGACCCTGTACTTCCCCGACTACGTGGACGGAGGGGGATGGTCCGTGCAGTTGGCGATCAGCAACGTGGCCCGGAGCGCTGCAGCGGCCGTGGTCGTCACCGCCTATGACCAGGACGGCCAACCCCTCCCGGAGCTGTTCGATTCCGAGACCACGTTCCAGATTCCACCCCTGGGCAGTCGAGTGCTCCGAAGCGCCGGGACCGGGGAGATCCGGCGGGGCTGGATCGAGGTCCGGACCGTTCCGCCATCGGTGAGTGGACTGTTGACCTACCGGCACTCGGGAAGCGGGGTGGAGGTGGGGGTGGCGCCGGTCCGGTTGGGAGACCGGTTCGCCCTGTTCGTCGAGGAATCGAGCGAGATCGGCACCGGTCTGGCACTGTTCAAACCGGAGGCGGAATCGGAGGTCGAGATTCGGATCCGGGACGAAGCGGGCAGCGACCCGCTCGGGCAGGACCTGACCGTCGGGGATTTCCAACAACAGGCTCGAACGCTTCCGGAATGGTTCAGTCCGGTCGGCGCGACCTTCCCCGGAGACTTCCGGGGACAGTTGTTGCTGCGCTCCGGGGAGGACTCGTCATTCGCCCCGCTCGGACTGCGGTTCGGGAAACGAAAGACTTCGCTCTCTGCGGTGCCGGGGATCCCGTTTTCGGGGGAGGGGGGAGACGGTCCTCCCAATCCGTTTTCGCCGGCCCAGCCGGCAGCGGGTCCCCTGTACTTCCCCGACTACGTGGACGGAGGCGGATGGTCGGTGCAACTGGTGCTCGGCAACCTCGATCCGGACCGGAGCGTGCCGGTCGAGGTCGAAGTCTACGATCAGCAGGGCCGGTCGGTTGGCGGACTCTTCGGCTCGGAAACCCGTTTCGAGCTACCGGCCCAGGGGAGCCGGGTGCTGAGAAGCGCCGGGGGGACGCGGATCCGGCGCGGTTGGATCAAGGTGGAGGCCGACGGCGCATCGGTCCGGGGGTTGTTGGTCTATCGGCACGGTGAGACGGGGATCGAGGTCGGCGTCGCCCCGGTGGAGCCGAGAGATCAGTTCGCCCTGTTCGTGGAGGAATCGAGCGAGATCGGCACCGGACTGGCGCTGTTCAAGCCGGATACGGACTCCAGGGTGGAGTTTCGGATCCGCGATGAAGCCGGGAACGATCCGTTGGGCGACGTGTACGTTCCCTGGAGGGACTTCCGCCAGTCGGCGCGCACGCTTCCGGAATGGTTGGACGTGGACGGCGTCGAGACGGGATTCCTCAAGGACTTTCGGGGGCTTCTGTTCCTGAGGACGGCGGACGGATCGGAGTTCGCGCCGTTGGGACTGCGGTTCGGGAAAGAGACGAGTGCGCTCTCGGCGGTGCCGGGAATCGGGATCGTGGACGGGGTGAGGATCGACGCGGGAGTCGGGAGTGACGGCGGCGTGGAGATCGACGGAGGTGTGGGGATCGATGGCGGAGGGCAGGCCCCGCCGCCGACGGTGTCGCTGTTGGTGGCGCCGAGTTCCATCGATCGGGGACAGAGCACGACGTTGAGGTGGTCCTCGACGAATGCGGAGAGTGTGGAGATCACGCCGGACGTCGGCAAGGTATCGACGTCGGGGACGCAGAAAGTGTCGCCGAGGACCACGACGACGTACCGGATCACGGTGCGGGCAGCGGACGGGCAGACGGCCACGGCGACGGCGACGGTGAGGGTGGCCATCACGGACCGGGCGGTGCTGGAGGTGCTGTACGAAGCGACCGACGGGCCGAACTGGGTCAACAACGAGAACTGGCTGACGGACGCCCCGCTCGGGGAATGGTACGGGGTCGAGGTCGATAGCCAGGGCCGGGTCATCGGACTGCGTTTGTTCACAAGGATTGAGACTGAAGAAGGGAACCGAACAGAAACAGGGATCGGATTGACCGGGGTGATTCCGCCGGAACTGGGTTCGCTCTCCCACCTGAGAGTCCTGGATCTCAGGTGGAACCAGTTGACGGGTCCGATCCCGCCCGAACTCGGTTCGCTTTCCAATCTGGGGTGGCTGTACCTCTGGGGGAACCAGCTGACGGGTCCGATCCCGCCCGAACTCGGTTCGCTTTCCAATCTGCGGTCGCTGTCCCTCAGGGGGAACCAGCTGACGGGTCCGATCCCGCCCGAACTCGGTTCGCTTTCCAATCTGGGGTGGCTGTACCTCTGGGGGAACCAGCTGACGGGTCCGATCCCGCCCGAACTCGGTTCGCTTTCCAATCTGCGGTCGCTGTACCTCAGTGGGAACCAGCTGACGGGTCCGATCCCGCCCGATCTCGGTTCGCTTTCCAATCTGGGGTGGCTGTACCTCTGGGGGAACCAGCTGACGGGTCCGATCCCGCCCGAACTCGGTTCGCTTTCCAATCTGGGGTGGCTGTACCTCAGTGGGAACCAGCTGACGGGTCCGATCCCGCCCGAACTCGGTTCGCTTTCCAATCTGCAGGAGCTGTACCTCGATCGGAACCAGCTGACGGGCCCGATCCCGCCCAGTTTTTTGCAGCTTGAGCAACTAGGACATTTCTATTTTTCCGATAATTTGGAATTCTGCGCCCCCGGTACAGCCGGTTTCGTCGATTGGCTGAAAGGGATCGAGCAACACGACGGTCCGTACTGTAACCAGTCCGACGTGGCCGTGATCGAGTCCCTCTACCAAGCCACAGGCGGAGCGAATTGGACGAACTCCGACGGCTGGCTCGGGGAGGGCGCCGTGAGTGATTGGTACGGGATCCGAGCCGACTCCCTGGGACGGGTGACGGGACTCGATCTGAGTGACAACGGACTGGAGGGCCGGGTTCCGGGCAACTTGGGCCAACTGTCGCAGATGACCGAGTTGCGGATCGACGGCAACGCCCTTTCCGGCCGGTTGCCGCTGGGATTGGCTCGTCTCCCTCTGCAGGAGTTCCTCTACGCGGACACTGAATTGTGCGCTCCGGTGGAGGCGTCGTTCCAGGCTTGGCTGAACGCTATTCCGTCGCACGACGGAACCAACATGGATTGTGCGCCGCTCACGGACCGCGACATCCTCGTATCGCTCTACGACGCAACTGGCGGGCCGGACTGGACCAACAACGAGAACTGGCTGACCGATACGTCGCTGGGAGATTGGTCCGGGGTCGAGGTCGATGGCCGAGGTCGAGTGATCGGGCTACGCTTCTCCCAAAACGGTCTAGCAGGCCCGATCCCGCCCGATCTCGGTTCGCTTTCCAATCTGCAGGAGCTGTACCTCGATCGGAACCAGCTGACGGGCCCGATCCCGCCCGATCTCGGTTCGCTTTCCAATCTGCAGTCGCTGTACCTCTGGGGGAACCAGCTGACGGGTCCGATCCCGCCCGATCTCGGTTCGCTTTCCAATCTGCAGGAGCTGTACCTCGATCGGAACCAGCTGACGGGCCCGATCCCGCCCGATCTCGGTTCGCTTTCCAATCTGCAGTCGCTGTACCTCTGGGGGAACCAGCTGACGGGTCCGATCCCGCCCGATCTCGGTTCGCTTTCCAATCTGCAGTCGCTGTACCTCTGGGGGAACCAGCTGACGGGTCCGATCCCGCCCGATCTCGGTTCGCTTTCCAATCTGCAGTCGCTGTACCTCTGGGGGAACCAGCTGACGGGTCCGATCCCGCCCGATCTCGGTTCGCTTTCCAATCTGCAGTCGCTGTACCTCGATCAGAACCAGCTGACCGGTCCCATCCCACCGGAACTGGGCGGAATGGAGCACCTGCGCACCCTGTCCCTGTCGAGGAACGCCGAGATGTCCGGAGCACTGCCCGCCCGCCTGACCGATCTGCTCCGTCTCGAAGCGCTTCTGGCCGTGGACACCCGTCTTTGCGTCCCCTCCGACGCACGATTCCAGAACTGGCTGGAGCGGGTCTGGAAACGGCGGATTGCCCCTTGCTTCAGCGACGGCCTGCCGAAGGCGTACTTGACCCAGGCCGTGCAGTCACGAGAGTTTCCGGTGCCGCTTGTTGCCGGCGAGGACGCCCTGCTGCGAGTGTTCGTGACGGCTCCGCGGGCGACTGAGGATGGCCTCCCTCCCGTGCGGGCGAAATTCTATCGTAACGAGGCCGAGACATACGTAGTGGAGACCGTTGGAAAATCCACTCCGATCCCAACGGGAGTGCGTGAGGGTCTGCTTTTGGTCTCGGTCAACTCGGAAGTTCCGGGGGAGATCGTGCAGCCGAGCCTGGAGATGGTTATCGAGATTGATCCAGCCGGAACGCTGGGATCGGGGACGGGGCTGACGAAACGGATTCCGGAGACTCGCCGCATAGCAGTTGAAGTTAGGGAAATGCCTGTCTTCGAGCTCACGGTGATCCCATTTCTGTGGACCCAATCCCCGGATAGGTCGGTCTTGGATATCGTCAGAAGAATGGCCATGGAACCTCGGAAACATCCGTTGTTACAGCAAACGCTGACGCTATTGCCCATTGGCGATATGCATGTGAGGGTTCACTCTCCCGTGATGAGTTCGAATAACAACAGCTCCAGTTTGATACACGAGACTGAAGTAATCCGGACCATGGAAGGGGGGGACGGCCACTACATGGGAACCATGACCGGGCAGTTCGTGGGAATTGACGGCAAGGCCAAACAAAACGGCTGGATAACCTTCTCGAAGACTGATCTTGGAGATCGATCCGAGTACGTCATTGCGCACGAATTGGGACACAATATCGGTCTTCAACACCCGTATGGTTGCAACGCCGCAGATCCTGATCCATCGTTTCCGTATCCAGGAGGAACGATCGGTGCCTGGGGGTACGACTTCGAACGGGGCGTACTGGTTTCGCCCCACGTTGGGGACCTCATGTCCTATTGTGGTTCCGAATGGATCAGCGATTACCATTTCACCAACGCGCTCCGGTACCGGTTGCACACCGCCGCCAGTGGCGGACAGTCGTCCCTGGTGGCCGCCCCGGCGAGATCCCTCCTGCTGTGGGGCGGCGTGGACGCCGGAGGGACACCGTTCCTGGAACCGGCGTTCGTGGTCGAGGCCCCGGCGTCACTGCCCCGTTCCACCGGCGAGTACCAGATCATCGGAAGGACCGCTGACGGCGACGAGCTGTTCTCGCTGACGTTCGAGATGCCAACAGTGGCTGACGGGGACGGGAGTTCCTCCTTCGCCTTCGTCCTGCCCGTACAGCCCGAATGGCCGGAATCCCTGGCCAGCATCACCCTCTCCGGCCCCGGCGGTTCGGCCACGCTGGATGACAAAACCGACCGTCCGCTGACCATACTGCGCAATTCCCGGACCGGTCAGATTCGCGGCATCCTGCGCGATGGGTCAGCCGCTGGCCTGGCCCGCGATGATGCGGTCTCCGCGTTGTCTCGGGAGCCGGACATGGAGGCGTTGAACAGCCGCGGAATCCCGGATTCGGGAGACTGGACGCGATAGAAGAGGCAGATTTCCCATCTGGAGAACTAACTCCGTCGAATGACGTCCGTTAACTGAAATTAACGGAAATTGGCGGCCGAAACTGAGTTGAGGCGCGCGCAATTCAAGCTCCAGGGGGCACAGTAACCACCGGGAGCGCCGCCGCCGGGATCGACCCAGGGATGAGCACATGGAACAGCAACTGGAGGTCGGCTCGTTGAGCCAGCGTGTCCTGGAGCTGGTGGAAATCCAAAGGGAGGGGGCGTATCCGACTTCCGAAAAATAGACTGTCCCCTTTTTTTCGCCCCTTTTTTGCGCGATTGGTTTCATCCTCGTATTGATCCTCGCCTTCCTGGTGAATTTGTGTTCCCAGTAAGGTTGTTCTCGTACTCTTCTCGTTCCTACTTCCCTCATCTTCCCTGAGTCCACACCGTCAGGTTCGTCAGATCCCGCGCCGGACCCTTCCTCGGAAGCCAACTGATCAAGTATCCCAGTCCCAACAACGCCAGATTCGCCAGGACGATGATCCAGAAGCGGTCGGGAAAGATCCCGGCCAGGGCCGGCCATAGTCGAGCCCCCGTCTCGCTGCCCACGAAGACCCAGAGGCATACCGCAGCCACGACGCAGATCGTGGCCACTGCGGCCGACCGGCTGTCCACGCGTCGAGTGAGGAACCCCAGCAGGAAGAGTCCCAGCAGGCCTCCGCTGAGAATGGACATGAGGAGGCTCTGGAGATCCATGAGGGTCTCGGTCCGGGTCAGGTAGATGGTCAGCGCCGCGCCGATCATGACCGCTCCGAAGGCCACCGAGAGCCAGCGGCCGACCCGGACGTAGTGCGCCTCCTCCCGATCCGGAGCCACCAGCCGCCGGTAGAAATCGGTGGTCACGGTGGCGGCAGAGGCGTTGATGCTGGAGTCGAGCGTGGACATGGCGGCGGCCAGAAGACCCGAGATGATCAGCCCGGCCAGGCCGGCCGGCATCTGGGTGAGGATGAAGAAGGGGAAGACCTGCTCGGGCGCCAGACCGGACAGCTCCGGAGTCGGGAAATGATTGTAGAAGACGTAGAGGGCGGTGCCCACGAAGGTGAAATAGAGCCAGACCGAAACCGTGGAGAAGGCGCCCAGGATGACGCCCTTCCGGGCTTCCCGGTCCGTCTTCATGGCAGAGTAACGTTGGACCGTCATCTGGTCGGTGCTCATGATCTGGAGGAAGAGGAAGAAATACAGCAGCGTGTTTACCCAGAGCGTCTTCTCGTTCCAGGAAAAATGGGTGCTTCCGATGGAGAACTTCCGGGCCGCGGACGCCTCGGTCAAGATCTGCTCCAACCCTCCCGGAAGGAGCGTGGCCACCACCGGCACGCACAGGAGTCCTCCTCCCACCAGGGCCACCCCTTGGAGCACATCGGTCCAGATCACCGCCTCCAGTCCCCCGGCCGTGGTGTAGAAGGCCACAAGGACGCCGAAGACCACGATGATGAGGGGAAGCGGGAATCCGCTGAGGGTCTCGATGGCCAGGGAGACGGCGTAGAGGATGACGCCCAGCCGGAACACCTGGAAAAGGATGAAGCCGGCGCCGGCGTAGAGCCGGGCCCAGGTCCCGAAACGGCGTTCCAGATAAGCGTACGCCGAGGCGAATCGGCCGGCTCGAAAGAAGGGCATGAACAGGAAAAGCGCCGCCAGATTGGCGATGAGATAGGTCATGTGGCCGGGGATGTAACGCCAGTCCCCCTGGAAGGCGAAACCGGGCATGGCCAGGAAGGTCATGGAGCTGATGATGGTGGACATCAGTGAGATCCCCACCACCCAACCCGGCATATTTCGACCGGCCAGGAAGTAGGCCTCCGACGATTTGCTTCGACGGGAGGTGTAGATCCCGATGGCGATCATGGCTCCCAGGTTCAGGCAGATCACCAGGAAATCAGGCCATCTCAGATAGTGCAGCATTGGGTGTATTTCTCCAGGAGAAGTCGGAACTCTACCGAAAACCCGTCATCAGGCCAAGTCGCCGCGAATCGGGCCGGCGGTCCCTTGCAGCGGTCTTCATTACGCCGGGAGACTACTTCGACGCCGGAACTGCGGTATCATGGCGGCCGCATAATGGATCATGGGAGTTGGAAATAGACGTAGTTGGACACGAACCTCATCACTGACGGCCTGACGGAAACGATGCCGGGGCGTCGGCCCACCTGACGTTTGTTCTGAAGAAACAAGCCTACAGCGAGTCTAGGACATGGATGCTTTCCGAGATTTCTTGAACCAGCACGACGAACCGGCATGGGACGACGTGCTGGCGGACCTGGAGCCCTCACTTCATCCCGTGGACCGGGAGGCGACTCGAATCTGGTTCGGCTTCTGGCCTCTGAAGCTCCGGCGGCTCCTCCGGGAGTCTACCGACGAGGCAGCGACGGAACAGGAGTATCTCCTGGACGGCCGCTACCGGCTGGAGCACCAGTTGGACGAGTCCGTCGACTTCCTCTACGGATCGATCTATTGGGACCGGGTCAAGGAGGCTCTGCTCCAACGCAGCGAATCGGCTTCCGGCCGGAATCTGGAGAGCCTCGGGAGCGAGATTCGCAGGTTGGCGGGCGGCGTCGCGGCCCGACTCAAGGTGGAGAAAGCCCTCCTTCTGGGGATCTCGGCGGTGGCCTTCATGGCATTTCAGCAGGTGGGCGCGCAACCCTTCCGGAACGATTCCGGGTCCGGAACGCCTCGTTCCAAGCGGCCCAGGCCCGGGAAGATTCTCAAACACCGATCCCGCAAAACGAGTCAAGGACTCTTCGGCTTTCTCAGAACCGTCAACCGCAAGTTCATGGTCCGATTCGACGAATCCAAGCGGGACGCGACGTTTTCCTGCATCGAAGGACAGGATCTGTCCTCCGCCTCCGCCGGGGATGAACGGGACCATCAGAACCGGGACCACAGGTGCATTGCCGGACCGATCCCCGTCGAATGCCGGGTGGCCTCGTGCGGGTACTGCTGGATCGGCATCCTGAGCGGCCGGGAGAACATCGTCGAGCTGAGCGAACACGAGCGGCGGCGCCTGAACTACTTCGGGTACCTCGACTCCTCTTCCCACCGCGAGACCCATCCGGTCATCCGGCTGGCATGCCAATCCAAGTGCTACGGTGACGTGACGGTGGTGGTCCCACCCTGGAACGGGAGTCTGGACGGGCGGCGCTGATCCGGGACGGGCAGGACTTCCATCTTCAATCGGAACCTCACTTCCAAGAAAAACATGGCCGCGTCCTGGGAGCGGGGACATCCTTGTCCCCCTCTTCGCCACCGGCCCCGAATCGGCGACTGGAGAGGCTCAGTTATGCAGCGTCGCCCGCCGACTCCAGTTCCTGGGCGATCCCTTGAAACGCCTCCACGGCGGCGTGCAAGTCTTCCACGATCTCGGCAGCCAGCACTTCCGGCTCCGGGAGATTCTCACTGTCCTCCAGAGCCTTGTCCCTGATCCACAGGAGATCCAGGTTCAGCTTGTCCCGCTTGGCCAGTTCGTCGTATTCGAACGCCCTCCAGCGGCCGCCCTCGTTGTCCGGGCTCCACGTCGGCTCTCTCAAGTGACGTTCGCGCGGCCGGTAACAGGCCACGAAGTCGTCAAGATCCGCTCGCCGGAGCGGCTTCATCTTGAGGGTGAAGTGTCTGTTCGTGCGCAGGTCGTAGACCCAGAGCCGCTCTGTCCAAGGCTTCTCGCGCGCGGGCCTGGCGTCGAAGAACAGGACGTTCGCCTTCACGCCCTGGGCGTAGAAGATCCCGGTCGGGAGGCGGAGGAGGGTGTGCACGTCGAATGCTTGGAGCAGGTTTCGCCTCACGGTCTCGCCCGCGCCGCCCTCGAACAGGACGTTGTCCGGCACGACAATGGCGCAGGCGCCGTGCATCCTGAGCAGCGTCTTCACGTGCTGGAGGAAGTTCAATTGCTTGTTCTTGGTGCTGCTCCAGAAGTCCTGCCGCTCGTAGGCGTGGGACTCCGCCTCCAGTTCACCCTTCTCGTTCACGATTCGGACGCTGCTCTTCTTGCCGAACGGGGGGTTGGTGAGCACCATCGAGAAGCGCTCGCCGGGATCGTTGGCCAGGCTGTCGACTCCCGACCGGATCGGGGACTCGTCCGGGCCGATCCCGTGCAGGTAGAGGTTCATGATGCAGAGCCGGGCGGTCGCGGGCACGATCTCCCAACCCCGCACGAAGTCCTGCCGTAGATGGCGTTTCCGGTCGGGATCCAAGCTGCTGCCGTGCTCTCGGACCACGTAGTCATGGGCGGCCAGGAGGAATCCGCCGGTCCCGCAGGCGGGATCGCAGACCGTGTCGTCAGGACCCGGCCGCACGCAGTCCACGATGGCCTTGATCAGTTCGCGGGGCGTGAAGTACTGGCCGGCGCCCTTCGGCGACTCCTGGGCCGACTTGGACAGCAGGCCCTCGTAGATGTCCCCCTTCACGTCTGCGCGCATCGACATCCAGTCCTCGGGGTCGATCAGGTCGACGATGAGGCGCTTCAGTGTGGCAGGATTCTGGATCTCCTGACGGGCCTTCTTGAAGATCTCCCCCAGCATCCCTCCCTGTCTGGAAAGCTCCGTCAGGATGTGCCGGTAGTGAGCCTCCAACTCGCCGCCGTCGCGGGCGAGCAGGCTCGGCCAGTCGAGTCCGGCCGGCACGATGGGCGGGCGATTCCAAGGCGGTTGGGTCCGCTGATGGGCCATCTTCAGGAACAGCAGGAACGTGATCTGCTCCGTGTAGGCCATGTAGGAAAGGCCGTCGTCGCGAAGCAGGTGCGCGAAGCTCCACGCCTTATTGACGACTTGGCGGGTGTGGTCAACCGCCAACGGGCTTACCTTCGGCGACGGGTTGAGTCAACTGCGCTTCACCGTCGCCGCCCCCCGCTTCGGCCGCTGCCTTCGCGGCTTCCTTGGCTTCGTATTCGGCTACCCTGCGCATGGCGTCCTTCCGTGCGAGGACAAGGGCGGCGAGAATGCTCTCGTTCGATGGTTCCCCTTCCGGAAATCTCCACGGCTGCTCTGTCATTTGTTGCCTCCCGACATCTGTGGTTCGTTGCCTGGGGCCTGATGGTCGCCACTTCGTGCCCGGCTCACGGACTGCATCCCATTCCTCGGACTCCTCCAGCAGAACCGGAAGCTCGCCGGAATTGTCGTACACCCGCCAGTCGTCCACAACCTTCCGGTAAAGGTCACGGAAGTTCCTCCAACTCCGCTCGAAACGTCGGCGGATCACGGGCTCGGGAATGTGGTGCCCACCTTCGCGAACGCGCCGGGCGACACGCGCAACGGAGTGATCGGCGCTCGGCACCTGAAGGTAGATGATGGAAACCCGATATCCCGAGGCTTGCCAGCGCCGGATCCGATTGGCGTAGGCTTTGCCACTGAGCGTGGTCTCGGTTGCGAAATCTTCGCCGCGCTCGACGTGGGCCTCCATCTCGCGCAACGCCAACCTCCCCGCCTTCTGCGCAACGGCGGCGGGGTCGTCTGGACGTAGCTTTGTGGCGATGTCGTCACCGTTCACGAAACGGCGCCGATCCCCTTCGCGCTTCAGGTAGCGCCGTGCAAACGTCGTCTTGCCGGCTCCGTTCGGACCCGCGATTACGAGGATCTTCATGTCGCTTCTGCTGAGAGAGCGGCGTCGGCGGCCCGATCTTGCGACCCTGCTTTACCCCATGAGGGCCGCCACTTGAGCTTGAGTCAGCTTCGCCTCCATCCGAAACCTCGCGCGGGAAATTCGGGGCGTGAACGATGGCGGGACCCTCGCCCTTCCCATGGGCCAAGGCTTCGATCCGGGACTGGAGCAAGTCTTCCCCAAACGTGCTCATTTCCTCTACTTTCCATGAACCTTGACACATTCACGAGCGCAGCCGCCCCTCGCCGAGGCTCAAATCGATTCTGTCAGACTTCGGACGACCGGTTTCGAGGAGTTGGAGGCCGGGCTGTGGAAGACGATCTTGCCACGAACGCGGGGCTCATGGAATAGCCAACTGGTTACGCCAACGTCAGGCGCTCGCCTTTGGGTTCCGGCACGGATCGTCCCAACTCCCGTGCCCTATCGATCCAGAATCGCATCGCTTCCTTGATGTTCCCCAGCGCGGACTCTTGATCGTCTCCATGCGCCATGCAGCCGGGCAACTCGGGCACCTCGGCGACGAAAGCTTGATCTTCGTTGCTCCAGTACAGAATGATCTCGTACTTGTACATCAATCATCGGCTCCCAGCTTGTATTTGAGGATCAGCCGTCGAACCTGCCTCACCTGATAGGGCTTGGCCTGTCCGCCACGGCCTTGCAGGTTGACGATTTCCACGATGCCTTCCTTGTCGAAGATGTGGTGGCTGCCGCGCACACGCTCCTCGAATCCAAGATACCGCATCAGGGCGCGCAGTGCGTCGAACCGAATGTTGGCATCCGACCGCCCGCGGAGAAGGGTACGCACCAGCCGCTCGTGGCGACTCATCGGATACCTGAGATGTGCAGACTGTCCATTGTTTCTCTCAGCGCGGGAGGAATCGGGAACGCCGTACAGTGTCCCGCCTCCGGCACGTCCTACAGCCACTTGAAGACGCAAACGGTACTGCCGACGAAGAGCAGAGGGTAGAACGAGGAGCAATGGTAGCGCCGATCCACGAGTGAATCCATGGCTGAACGGGACTCGTGCGGCCCTGAATGTGTCGGAAAAGCGGTAGCGCCTCGTTACTTCCACACACGCCGCTGGGCGCCTATGCGGTCGAGAAGAACGGACGCTGGCTCGTCGGCAGGGTCCTGGGGGACCAGACGGCCCTCGAAGGCGCGCTTGAGGATGGATTGGCGGAGGGCGTCAGCGCGGGTGATTCCGGCTCCGAGCCCACCTTCTACGATCTGGGTGGCGTCCCGCAAGGTGCTGGCGACTCGTTCCGCTTCCACCTGTTCCAAGCGTGGTGGCAGCGGCATTGGAAGTGACCTGACCTTCGAGAGACTGAGCGTATGCAGACCTGACGTCGAACTAGCCTTGTGCAGCACGATGGAGCGCCCAGCCGGTGAAAGCAGCCACATGAGGGGCCAACGTGGACGGATGTATCGACCAAAACGGACCTTGATGAGGTGGTTTTGATGGACACAGGGTTTTATTGTGCCATCCCACTGGGCAACCCGCCCAATCTGATTTGCACTCCCATTTCCCTCCACTATCAATAAGTCGCCGGGCAGTAGCGAAACCCGGTCGAATTCCGCCTTTGTAACGCCAATCGTCCTTATGTCGTCCAATCTCATCTCGTCAGCGTAGACGTTCGCGACACGCAGATAAGGCAATCGGAGTGACAGATTCCGCCTGGCCGGGTTCTTTGTCAGCCCCCCAATTACCCAGCCGAGTTGATCAACCGTGGCCCAACACCATCCGGCAGGTAGCCCCCACAGATTTCTAGTGTCGGGTTCCACAGGCTCCTTGTACTTCTTTTTCCAGTTCTTGGGGGGTCTCTTGCCCTTCGCCTCGAACTTTGCGAATTGTTGCTCCTCCCAGCGCTTCCGCCGTTCGGCCAGAATCCGTCTCAGCAGCGCTTCGCCGCTCTCCTCGGTCGGGTTGGCCCTCCTCCATTGTTCGGTCAGCCTGCCCTCGACCGCCGCCTTGAGAACCGACGCGCGGTAGCGATCCAGGTTGGCTTGGGCGCGCTTGAGCGCGGCCACGCCCTCGTCCAGTCGCGCGAACAGCGACTCGATCCTGGCGACGATGCGGTGTTGTTCGGAGAGGGGGGCGAGGGGGACCGAGGCGTTTTCTAGCCAGACTTTGGGGACACGCCGTTGACCAACGGCGCCCTGCATGTTCTCGCGGGCCAGTTGCCGGAATGAGGACCGTGCAATGCAGTACGCAATCCAACGGCCAATGCCGTCGGTCCGCGATCGCATCACGAAGAACTCGGTAGAACCATATCCAAGGGGCGGTCGAATCTCTGGAATGATGGCGATCTTTCCGTTCTCCATGCACGGCGTGATCTTGGCGAATAGCACATCGCCCGGGCGAAATTGTGTGTATCCACGCATGATCGAAGAGAGAGGGCGTCGGCCGGAAACGTCGATTCCTCGGAAGTCCTCGGCTACCTTTGGCATGGGAACGAACACGAGCGGGGTTCGGTCCTCAAGATCGGGCTTGATCTTCGGGGGATTGATGCTCGCCAGATCCTGCATCCTGACTCGCACCCACCCCTTCGGCACCTCCTTCACGCCGCCAGCCTTTCATTGAGTTCGTCCAGCAGTGGATCCAAGCCCTCGCCAAAGGCTTGGTACACGCCGCCGAGCCCGCCCCACTGGTTGAACGGCACGTCCTCGAAGTCGTCCCGCTCGATCCGCAGGCTGGAGGCAATGTGGTCCTTGATCGCGTCGAGCCACTTCCGTTGGGCGGTCGTGAAGGTCTGGCCGATGTGCTCCTTCTCCGCGAGCCATTCGTGGTAGCTCGCCTCCACTTGGTCCGCAACGGGGACGAGCTGATCTTCGGGCCGAATCGCGTGCTTCACAATCGCTACCAGATCAACGAGGGCGTTCCCGCCCCGGCCTTTCACGCGCTCTGGCTCCAGCGCCTCGTAGAGCCGCCACAGTCCGTTGGCGGGGTCGTGGAGACCAACCGGCGGGTTGCTCAGCGCGTCGCGAAGTTCCTTGACGTGACCGTAGCGGAGTCCCGCGCGGTAGGGCCGACTGTACAGAATGCGGAGCGCCCCGATCTCTTCCTTGTTCTCTTCGAGGAATCTCCGGAAGTCGTCCAGCTTGGAGCGCGCACTCGCGACCGCCGCCTCGCTGTGCCCGAAGTCGAGCAGCACGTCGATGGTGGCTTCGTCGATGATCTGGTAGAGGCTCTGCGTGATCTCGACGATCGCCCGTCGAAGCCCCGGCCGGGTGAAAGGCTTGAGCGCCTCGGTCATGCGCTCGCGCTCGACGGTGTCCAGTTGTTCCGGCGTCGGCTCGATGTCCTCGGCAAGTCGGCACTTCTCCACCGCCGCCTCGTGCGTTGCCTGCGGGTCGATGCTCTCCAACAGCCGCCCGGTCATCTCCGCGAGAATCTCTCCGCCCGATTCCCGCGCGATTCGGGCCGCCTGGTTCCCGTCCACCTGCCGGCCCAGCCGCGCCAGGCGCGAGGCCAGGCTCGACACCAGGTCCGGGTGCACCATCCCCATCGCCGCCATCTGGAGCAGCTTCTCCGTGCTCACCGAGGGCTTGCGCTCCAGCGGCGGCGACACCGTCTTGTCCCGCTCGCACACGCCGACCGCGTCGACGATCACGAAGTGCGTCTTGTCCTGCGCGTCCGGGGTCACGCTTTGCAGGTCGTCGCGGTCGATGACGCGCACCCCGCGCCCCTTCATCTGCTCGAAGTAACCCGCCGAGTTGACGTTGCGCATGAACAGCAGGCATTCGAGCGGCTTCACATCGGTGCCGGTCGCGATCATGTCCACCGTGACTGCGATGCGCGGATTATACGAGTTGCGGAAACTGCTCAGCAGGTCCTCCGGCGAGGCGCCGGTCGTCTTCGAGGTGATCTTCCGGCAAAAGTCGTTCCCCTTCCCGAACTCCTCCTTGACGATCTTCACGATGTCGTCCGCATGGCTGTCCTGCTTGGCGAAGACGAGGGTCTTGGGAACCTGAGTGCGGCCCGGGAAGATTTCCTTGAAGAGGCGGTCGCGGAAGGTGCGCGCGACGAGCCGAATCTGGTCCGGGGCGACCACGTCGCGGTCGAGCTGTTTCGCGGTGTAGGTAAGGTCGTCGTCCAGCTCCGCGAGCATTGTCTTTCTGGTGCGGCGGTCGCGCTTGGGCACGTACTGCCCCGCTTCCACGCTTCCGCCCTCCTCTGAAATCTTCGTCTTGATGCGATAGACGTCGTAGCCGACGTTGACCCCGTCCGTCACCGCCTTGGTGTGCGAATAGTCCTGCACGACGTTGTTGTGGAAGAAGCCGATGGTGCGGGGACTCGGGGTCGCCGTCAGACCGATCAGGAAGGCGTCGAAGTACTCGATCACCTGCCGCCACACGTTGTAGATGGATCGGTGGCACTCGTCGATGATGATGAAGTCGAAGGTCTCGACGGGAAGGTCCGGGGTGTAGGAGACGGGGACGGGCTCGCTGTGCGGCAGGTGGGCGGACTCGAAGAGCGATTCGTCCTCGTTGGCCGGGTCGTACTCCGGATCGCCCTTGAGGATCGAGTAAAGCCGCTGAATGGTCGTGACGACCACCTTGCTGGCAGGATCGATGGCGTTGCCGCGCAGGTGCTGGACCGGGAACTCCTCGGCAAAGGTGTAGGCGGACCCAGTATCTCGGAACTGTTGGAACTCGTTCAGTGTCTGGCGTCCCAAATTGTTGCGGTCCACCAGGAAGAGGATTCTCTTGGCGTTAGCGTGCTTGATGAGGCGGTGGCAGGTTGAGACCGCCGTGAAGGTCTTGCCGCTCCCGGTGGCCATCTGAATCAGTGCGCGGGGGCGGCCGTGGGCGAGCGACCGCTCGAGATTCCGGATGGCCTCGTGCTGCACGGGCCATAGTCTGCCTTGCGGCAATACCGGCATCTGCCGGAGTGTCCGGCGCAGTTGTGCCGATCCCAGGTCTTGCTGCCGGATCAGTTCTTCGGGCCGGTGGAAGGTGAAGATCTCCCGGCTGCGCGGGTGCGGGTCGAGGCCGTTGGTAAACTGGGTGACCTTGCCGGTGGACTCGTAGGCAAAGGGAAGGGGGCGATACCGCGCGGGAATCCGTTCGTCAAGCCCTTCCGTGTAGCGCTTCGACTGGACAACAACCCCTTCGAGAGTGTGCCCCGCGGGCTTCGCCTCGACGACCCCAATGGCCCACCCGTCGGCATAGAGCAGGTAGTCCGCCGACCCGGACTTGATCGTGGCGCCGTCTTTCCACTTCAGCGGAAACTCCCGAACGGCCACGCCGCGCATTGCGTGGATGTACATGGACGCGAAGTCCTGAACCATCCACCCGCAGGCCTCCAACTGCGCGTCGATCTCCTTGCGTGCTCGCTGTTCAGGCGTCAGTGACACGGGCGCCTCTTCTTCTCCAAGGATTTGACGGCCAAATTCATAGCACGAGGGGAAGGGTCGTTCCGTTCAATTTCCGGGGCCATTCCCAGGGGGGGCCGGAGCCTCTCCATCTCCAATCGCCCGGCGGCCCGCCTCCAGCAGCCGGACGATCCGATCCACGTCGTAGACGCAGCCTTGCCAAGCCCCGCCGCTGGCCGATTGAAGCGCCGCCCAGAGCCGGGTCTCAGCGGGCAGGCGGGGATGAGGGGCGAGTTCGGGATGCAGTTCCCTTCCCGCGAGGATTCCGTCTGCATCAGACTCGGGGACCTCTTCCCCTTCGGGTCCCAGGAAGTCGATCCGGCCCTCCAAACGGCGGCGGTCGATGACCAGCTCCAGCAGGTCCCCATCCCGGACTCGCCCGATGGGGCCGCCGGCCAGCGCTTCCGGACCGACATGTCCGATGCAGGGACCGGTGGACACCCCCGAGAACCGGGCGTCGGTGACGACGGGCACCGTCTTGCCCCAGGGGATGAACTTGAGGGCCGACGTGACCTGGTAGATCTCCTCCATTCCGGTGCCCGAGGGTCCCAAACCGGCCAGAACCAGGACGTCGCCCGACCGGATGGGCCGGGGTCCCAGTCCCTTGAGGGCCCTCACCGCCTCCCGCTCCGAGCAGAAGACCCGGGCCGGTCCCCGGTGCCGGTAGACCTGCCGCTCGTCCACCAGGCTCGGGTCTATGGCGGTGGCCTTGATCACCGAACCCTCGGGAGCCAGGTTCCCGGAAGGAAAGACGACCGTGCTGGTGAGTCCGTTCCGGCGGGCCGTCTCCGGGTCCATGATGATCTGGTCCACGTCCGCCTCGCCTGAGCGCTGCAAGACTCGGCGGCAATCCCGCCGGCGGCGGCTCTCCCGCCACCAGTCCAACACGTCCCCCAACTTTTCCCCCGTCACTGTTCGCTCTCCCAGGTTCAAGAGGCCCAGATCGCGAAGGTGGAGCATTACCTCCGGCACGCCGCCGGCCAGGAAAACCTGGATGGTGGGATGGTTGCGGGGCCCGTTGGGCAGGGCGTCCACGAGGCGGGGAGTGCTTCGATTGACCCGGCTCCAATCCTCGACCCGGGGCGGTTTCAGACCGGCGGAATGGGCGATGGCCGGAATATGGAGCAACAGGTTGGTGGAGCCCCCGAACGCCGCGTGGACCAGCATGGCGTTCTCCAGGGATGCCGGAGTCAGGATCCGGGACAGGGGCAGGCTCCGTTCTTTGAGCCGCATGAGCGCCAGGGCCGAACGCCGGGCCGCATCCAGCCAGACCGGCTGGCCCGAAGGACTCAGGGCCGTGTGCGGCAGGGCCATCCCCAGTCCCTCGGCCACCACCTGCGCCGTAGCCGCCGTCCCCAGAAACTGGCAACCTCCGCCCGGCGAGGCGCAGGCCCGGCATCCCATGGCCGCGGCGTCCTGCAGGCTGATGAGCCCATGGGCGAAGCGGGCGCCGATGGTCTGCACCGTACCCGCATCCTCCCCGTTGGTGGGAGGCAGCGTGACGCCGCCGGGGACGACGACCCCCGGCAAATCGGCACAGCCCGCCAGCGCCATGAGCACGGCCGGCAGTCCCTTGTCGCAGGTCCCGATCCCCAGGACGCCCTGCCGGGTCGGGAGGGATCTGACCAGCCGCCTCAGGACCGTAGCGGCGTCGTTGCGGTAGGGGAGGCTGTCCATCATCCCCTCGGTCCCCTGGCTCCGGCCGTCGCAGGGATCGCTGCAGTAGGCGGCATAGGGACGGGCTCCCTGGTCCCGGAAGACCCCCGCGGCGGCCGCCGCCAGCAGGCCGATCTCCCAGTGTCCCGTGTGGTAACCCAGGGCCAGTGGGGTTCCGTCGGCATCCCGCAGTCCGCCCTGAGTGCTCACGATCAGGTAGGCGTCCCGGTCGACCTTCCCGGGACTCCAACCCATCCCTACGTCCTGGGTCCAGCCGAACAGATTACCGCTGGGCTCGTGGAGCAGCATCTCCTCGGTCAAGGGCAGCTGACCCTCCGGCCCGGCGCTCCGGGTCCGCACGCCGGACCACTCCACACCCGACCCGACGACGTCCCGAAATGAGATCTTTTTTGCGTCTTCCACCGCGAGTCCAGTCTACCAGCCCCCGTCCAAACTCTCGTACATCGCCATCCGCGGGAATGGATCGAGCCATAGGGGCACCCCTGCCACCTTGGAACGAAGAGGGCGGCCACAAGGGCCGCCCCTACGCTTTCTTCACATGTCTCCGGAAGGTAGACTTCGGCCCGCCGGACCGGACACGATTCATGAAAACCCCGTTGGCCCTCACCTTCTTTCTGCTGCCGTTCCTGCTCCCGGGTTGCTCCGTCGGAACTCCACCGGGAGGCTTCGAAGGGTCCGGTCCCGTCCGCATCGGATATTCCAACGAGGCCCCGTTCGCCTACTACGACAACCGGACCGGAAAACTGACCGGCGAGTCGGTGGAGGTGACGCGGCGGGTCCTGGAGAAGATGGGAATCACCCAGGTCGAGGGTGTCATCACCGAATTCGCCTCCCTCATTCCGGGCCTCAAGGCGGGACGCTTCGACCTGATCGCCGCCGGCATGTGGATCCTTCCGCCCCGCTGCCGGGAGATCCTCTTTTCCGAACCCCTCTCCTGCATCCTCCAGGGAATGCTGGTGCGGGAGGGCAACCCGCTGAACCTCCGCAGCTACGTGGACGTGACTCATCATGAGAGCGCCCGTCTGGGCGTGGTGGCGGGCGGCGTGGAGCTCATGTTCGCCCGGGCCGCCGGTGTTCCCGAGTCCAGACTCTTCATTTTTCCGGACCAGCCCAGCGCCGTGGCGGGTCTCCAAGCGGGAAGGGTGGACGCCAATGCGGGTCCGGCGCCGGCTCACCGGGACCTGCTGCTCAAGCCCTCCGCCTCGGGACTCGAGATGATCGACCCGTTCGTCCAGCCCCGCGCCGCCGGACTCCCGGCCCGCACTTGTAGTGGGATCGGCTTTCGCAAGGAGGACAAGAGGCACCTGGACCAGTTCAACCGCCACCTCACCGCCTTCATCGGAACTCCCGAACATCTGGAGTTGATTCGCAGGTTCGGGTTTACGGAAGCGGAGCTCCCCGCGGGAATGACGACGGAAGAGCTCTGCGCCGCTGCTCCCTGAGTTCCAACCACCAAGATGCCGCCGCCCCTGGACCTTCTTCCCAGCCTCTTGACCGGACTCCTGGTGACGCTCCAGATCACCATCGGCGCCGCGGTCGTGGCGCTGGCTTCCTCCTTTCTGGCGGGACTGGGCCGGCTCTCCGGGCGCAGGACGGTCCGGGGGATCTGGCGCCTCTACGTCGACGTCTTCCGGGGAACCTCGGCCCTGGTCCAGCTCTTCTGGGCCTACTTCGCTCTTCCTCTGCTGGGAATCCGGCTGGACGCGGTGACGGTGGGAATCCTGGTCCTGGGCCTGAACCTGGGGTCCTACGGGTCGGAGATCGTCCGTTCGGCGATCCGAAGCGTGGCCCGGGCCCAATACGACGCCGCCCGGGCCCTGAACCTGAACCGCCGCCAGACGCTCTGGAGAATCATCCTGCCGCAGGCCGCGCTACGCATGATTCCCCCCTTCGGAAACCTCTTCATCGAGCTTCTCAAGGGAACCGCCCTCGTCTCCCTCATCAGCTTGGCCGACCTCACGTTCCAGGGGCAGACACTACGGACGGCCACTTTGCGCTCCGGCGAAATCTTCGCCCTGATTCTGGTCCTCTATTTCCTGTTGGCCCAAGTGATTGCGAGAGGAATGAGAATCCTTGAGGCCAGGCTGGCGGCAGGACGCGATTCCGGAGGTTCGGCGTGATCTTCGACTGGGGATTCGCCCTGGAGATCCTTCCCGCGCTGCTGCAAGCCGGCCTGGTGACTCTCCAGTGCACCCTGGTGGGCATGTGCCTGGCGCTGGCGCTCGGTCTGGCCTGGGCACTTCTGCGCCGTTCTTCCCGCCGCTTCCTGGCTTGGCCGGCCACCTGGATCGTGGAGTTCGTACGCAGCACTCCGCTCCTGGTGCAGGTCTACTTCCTTTTTTACGTCCTGCCCGAATTCGGCATCTCCTGGTCGCCCTTCGTCACCGGCGCCCTGGGCCTGGGACTCCACTACAGCGCCTATACCGCCGAGGTCTACCGGGCCGGCATCGACAACGTCCCATCCGGCCAGTGGGAAGCCGCCCGGGCCCTGAATCTGGGCTGGATGGAGACCTGGAGGTCGGTCATTCTGCCCCAGGCCGTGCCTCCCATGGTTCCGGCCTTGGGCAATTACCTGGTGGGCATGTTCAAGGAGACCCCCATCCTGGCCGCCATCACGGTCCAGGAACTGCTCCAGACCGCCAAGCTCATCGGTGCCGAGAGCTTCCGGTACCTGGAACCCCTGACCCTGGTGGGCGTCCTTTTCCTGCTGGTCAGCCTTTCCTCGGCGCAACTGATCGGGTGGCTGGAATCCCGAACGGCAAAGACCGCTTCCTGAGCCCACAGGCCGGCTTCAGGTTCCCGGTACGAATCGCTGCAAGGCCCGGGTCAACAGAAGGCCAACCAAAGCAAGAACGGGCCCGCTCAGTTCCGGAGAGACGGCCGCGATGACGATCCCGTCCACGAGGGAGATGCCGGCGATGAGACCGGTGACGGCGCGGGGAACGTTTCGGCGCCGCGCCGAGAGAAACGACCCCGACCACAGTGTCCAGAACAGGAAGACAGCCATCAGCGGCAGCAACGCCGGGTGTGACGGGCCCCACACGGCCGCGTACATGCCGAACGCCGCAGGGGCCAGGAGCAGGAGCGCCGGCCATAGCGCCTTCACCCGGTTGAGGTCTTCCTGGGCGGCCAGGCAGGTCAATCCCGCGACGTAGCCCGCCAGCACCAGAGCGCCGGCCCAGACCTGGCCGGAGGGGGATCCGGCCGCCATGGAACCGGCGATCAGGTAGATCAGCCCGCGGCAAACGGCCATCACCACGGGACTGTAGGGATCGGTCTTGTGCCGGTAGTTGTAGTAGACGATCAGGACGCCCAGGATCACCCCGATTCCCAGGGACTCCAGGCGGGGACCGGATTGCAGCACCGAGACCGCATAGAGCCCCAATTGGCCCACGGCCAGGAACCCGAAGCCCAGAACATAGACCTCGAACAGGCCGGCTTCCCCGGAAGGAATGGGCCGCCGGGAACGGGTCTTCTCGTCATACCGGTGGTCGAACGCATCGTTGAGGAACATGCCCCCGGTGTAGAAGCAGGAGAGCGCGCCCGCCAGGAGCAGCAGGACAGGCATCTCCAGAACAGCACCGGAGAGAGCGGCTCCCGCCAGGCAGTTGGTCCAGACGGTGGGGAGATTGGACACCCGCCCCAGATCCAGGTAGACGCGCCAGCGGGGCCTGCGTCCAGGCGACGAGATCTGCGGGTTCATTGCAGGAGCTGATCCCGCGCCCAGGCCAGCTCGCGGGCGATGGCGTCGGTCGTATCCAGAGTCTTGTAACGCGGGGGAAGCACGTCCCAGGTATAGGTCTCCACCTCCAGGTAGGGGCATGCGGGTTTCGATTTCAGGCGGGCCAGCAGCGCAGCCAGGTCATCCTGGGTGGTGTCGAAGCCGCTCATGCGGGAGAGGAAGATGGGGACGTGGAAATGGACTCTCCATTCCTTCCGGATGCCGGGCGATCCGGCGCCTTGTCCCTGGAAATCCGCCTCCCGTGAGAGCGCCTGCGGCAGGTCCTGGTAGCGGACGACTCCCCGCTCCGAAGTCTCCACCACCTGGTGCAGGTAGGTCTCTTCGGCGAAAGGCCGCAACGTCCGTTCAGGGCTCCCGTCCCCCTCCCGGAACCGGAGGCGCAGAGCCGAGCTGATTTGAACCTTGAGGATTCGGATCGCGGCGGCTTCCAGTCGATCCAGCACTTCAGCCGGTTCTTCGAACTCCACGGCCGCGTGACAGGCGTCAACACAGATTCCCATGTGCCTCCGAGCGACCCGCTCCGCCTGGGAACGAGTCAGACCCAACTCCCGCACCAGGGTTCCAAGTCCATTCTCCGAGAAAACATGGCCTTCGAAAAAGCCCACCACGTCGTCCGTCGTTTCCAGGAAGCAGCAGGGCTCGGGCTCCAGCGCCAGGGTGATGGTTTTTCCCGTCTGGTCCCGGAGCCGGTGGAGGAATGCGACGCTGCGGAGCATCATTTCCGCCATCCGGCTGACGTCGTCAGAAGAACGGACCTCCGCCCGAAAGGCTCCCGGAACCGTGCTGATGCTCCCTTCCATGGCCGCATCGCCGGACAGCAGCCGGGCAAGAATCCTGGCCAGGCGGTTCGTGTATTCCAGGCGGACCCGATCTCTCCAGTCCGGCAGGTAGACGTTCTCCTTGACCCGCGCCCGGTGAAAGACGCCGTAGGGAAATCCGTTGATGGTGAAGACGTAGGCCCCTTCACTTCTCAGGAAATCCTGAAGCGCCTCCAGATTCTCGGGACGAGCCAGGGCGTCGGCGGCCTGGCCCGAAAGACGCAGCCCGATGGCGAAGGGTTGGCCTGGAGAAAGCTGGTCTCGGACCGCACCTGGATAGGTTTTGAGATTCTCCCAGACCTCGGGCCAGGTCTCGCCGGGATGGATGTTCAGGCAATAGGTCAGATGGAAGCCCGGGACCAGTTGCATCGTGCCTCAGCGCGTCACCCGACCTGGGGAAGTTCGGTCTCGGCCACACCGGCGCCGACCCTTCCGAACGAGTGCCGGAGCCATTCAATGGAATCGACCAGGAGACGTTCGTCCATTTCCGTCACTTCGAAGCTGTCGCCGACGTCTCGAATCAGGCTGATGTGGAGGGTTCCGCCCAGATGTTCCCGAAACTCGGTCAGTCCCTCCAGAACCACCCTCTGCCCGCTCCGGGTCGTGGAGAGGGCCTCGTCCCAGACCGGCAGGCCCAATACTCGGAGCAATGAAAGGACTCGATTCAGGACCCTCCGCTTCAGGAAACCGGCCCGGACCGAATAGATCAGATCCACGGCCATTCCGATGGCGACCGCCTCTCCATGCCGGAGCCGGTTCCGGGTCATGGACTCCAGCTTGTGGGCGGACCAGTGGCCGAAATCCAGTGGCCGTGCGCTGCCGAATTCGAAGGGGTCTCCGGAACTGCGAATGTGTTCCAGGTGGAGTTCCGCGGAGCGCCGAATCTGGTAGTGGAGCGGCTCCGCCTCGCCCCGGGCGAGTTCCGAGGCGTTCTCCTCCAGATACTCGAAGAGGGGCCGGTCCCGGATCAGGGCCACCTTCACGGCCTCGGCGATGCCGGCGATCTTGTCCCGACGCTCCAGGGTCTCAATCAGGGAACGGTCGTTGATGACCGCGAAGGGCGGGCTGAAGGCGCCCAGGAAATTCTTTTTCCCGAACAGATTGACCCCGTTCTTGACCCCCACTCCGGAATCGCTCTGCGCCAGAACGGTGCTGGGGACCCGGATGACGCGGACTCCCCGGTGGCAGATGGAGGCCGCGAATCCCGCGGCGTCCAGAACGGCGCCTCCGCCCACGATCACCATGAATGATTGGCGATCCAGGCCCAGCCGGTTCATCTTCTCCACCAACGTCAGGACGTGGCGGAGATCTGCCTTGACGGCCTCGCCCCCGACCACCTCCAAGGGCTCGCAGACCAGTTCCAGTTCCTGAGAACGAGCTTCGGCGTAGGCTGGGATCCGGGTTTGCAATTGGGGATGTGCGCGGGAGACGTTCTCGTCGATCACGAATAAGAGGCGGTGGCGACGGTCCGATTCCAGACGGTTCACCACCCGCGCGAAGACCGGATTCTCCAGATTGAAGATCCCCTCCGTGAAGATCACGGGGTAGTCATAGTCGAGAGTGAAACTCTGGTTGACGATCTCCATGTCGTGAGCGCCGGGAGCGGAAGGATTGGGGGGCGACATCGCTCAACACAGTGCCGGTAAAGAGTTTGTAGTCTACCACAGGGCTGGAGACGCAATAGTGCCACCGATTTCACACCTCGCAAGAAACCCGGAGGGGTGACTTCGAGTCTCCTGTTCCTCCGTTCCGGCGTGCTCATTCGCTCATGGTTTATTCGGATTTCTGCGGTTGGAAACCGCCGCTCCCTGGAGCTATCGCGCCGGAAGAGGCCCAGGTAGAATGAACCGATGCGGCCATCTCGTTCGAGCCTCCGGTTCTTCCCTGCCCTGGGCGCGTTTTTCGGTCTCGTGAGCGTGGCAGCGGGCGCCTTCGGGTCCCATGGGCTGGAAGCGAAGCTTTCCGGCGACATGATGGAGATCTTCGAATTGGCCACCCGCTACCTCATGATTCACGCTCTGGCCCTACTCCTGCTGGGCGCCTTGGCCGGCCGCATGGAACCGAGGTGCGGAGTCCTGGCCGGATGGGGGTTCTGCGCCGGAGCAATCCTCTTTTCCGGAACGCTCTACGCCTACAGCCTGACCGCAGCGCTCGCCTGGGTGATGCTGACTCCCGTAGGGGGAACGCTTCTGCTGGCCGGGTGGGCGTGTCTGCTCTGGGCGCTTTGGCCTCGGAGCCGCCGTTCGGAATCGGACAGGAATTGATGGCGGCAGGAAACCCCGCGCCCCGGATCTCGGTGATCATCCCATCTCTCAATGAAGCGGGCGGGATCGCAAGGTCCATCGCCAGCGCGGCCCAGGAGCCGAACGTCGAGATCATCGTCGTCGACGGGGGCAGCCGGGATAAAACACTTCAGGTGGCCCGCCGGCAAGGCGCCAGGACGCTGTCGGTCCCTGCAGGACGAGCCCGCCAGATGAACGCGGGAGCTTACGCATCCAGCGGAGCAATTCTGGTCTTCCTCCATGCGGACACGGTTCTTCCTTCGAACTATGCCGGCCTGGTTCGACGCCTGCTGGCGTCTCCCGACGTGGTGGCGGGGGCCTTTCGGTTGGGTATCGAGGGTCGCCGCAGGAGTCTCCGCTGGATCGAGTCGGGAGCCAACTGGAGATCCCGGTGGCTGCGACTCCCCTATGGAGACCAGGCTCTGTTCGTACGGTCCCGCATTTTTTCTGATTTGGGCGGCTATGCCGATCTCCCCGTCATGGAGGACTACGACCTGGTGCGGAGACTGAACCGCAGAGGCCGAGTCATACTGGCTCCGGAAGCAGTCGTCACCTCGGCGAGGCGATGGGAGCGCCTGGGAGTGGTCCGAACGACGCTGCTCAATCAGGTCATGGTGACGGGCCATCTCCTGGGTGTATCTCCTCGGAAGATGGCCCAATTGTACCGGCGAACGGCGGCGTTTCCGCCGGCAGCCGAATAACGATCTGCGAAAATTCTCCGGTTAGAGACCTGCCAGTTGCTCCAAAACCTTGACCAAGGCCTGGGTCCCCTCCAGGCCCTCTCCCCGGGCCTGAGAAGTGCGGAACAACTGGTTGACCAGAGACGTGGCCGGAAGCGCGGCCTGGGCAGCAGCGCCGCTCTCCATCACCAGGCGAAGATCCTTCTGGATGAGATCGACCATGAACCCCGGGGCGAAGTCTCGATTCACGACTCGGGGAGCCAGGTTGCTCAACTGCCAGCTACCCGCCGCCCCTCCCTTGACGGCCTCGATCATCACCCCCTGGTCCAAGCCGTTTTTCCCGGCGAAGATCAGAGCTTCGCTGACCCCCATGAGGGTGACCGATACCAGAATCTGGTTGCACAACTTGGTCAGCTGGCCACTCCCCACGGGCCCGCAATAGGTAATGGTCTTGCCCATGATCTCGAATATGGGCACCGCCCGATCGAAGGCCTCGCGGTCCCCGCCGGCCATGATGGCCAAGGTGGCATTCTGTGCCCCCACGTCGCCTCCCGACACGGGCGCATCCACCAGGTCGCATCCCTTCTCCCGGAGCTGCCGGTCCAGATCCCGCTCGACCTGAGGAGAGATGGTGCTCATGTCCATCACCACCGACCCCGGCCGGATCCCGTCCAGAACACCCTCCGGGCCTGCCACCACCTCCTGGACGTCGGGCGAGTCGGAGACCATGGTGATGATCATCCGGGAGTTTGCGGCCACCTCACGGGGAGAAGTGGCCACAGCGGCCCCTTCCGCTTCCAGTGACCGGGTCTTGGACCGGGTGCGGTTGTAGACCGTGAGGGGAAACCCGGCCTTCAAGATGTGTCCTGCCATGGGAAGCCCCATGATGCCGAGCCCGATGAAACCGACGGATGGCTTGTCTGCCATAGGATCCTCCTTTTTGGATTTTGACGAGAGCGACCGCTGCGGCTGGCACGCGGACCGCGATTCAACGTAAAATCATCTCTGGGAGAGAGGTAATGAGCAAGAGAAAAACGTGGATTCTTTCGATTGTACTGATCATTTTCTTCGCCGGAGCCGCCGTCGTCTCGCTGGGCCTCTATTACGCCCTCCGTGGCTCCGTGCCCAAGGTCGAGAACGATACGGTCGTGGAGGTCGTGATTTCGGGCGAGATCGGGGAATTTCCTCCAAATAATCCATTCCTTCAGATTCTTTCTCCGCAAGGAACCAGCCTCTGGCAACTGCGAAATGTTTTTCGCCGTGCGGCGGAAGACGAACGCATCAAGGCCGTGCTCCTGGAGATCCATCCCATGGCGTGGAGCTGGGCCCAGATCGAGGAACTTCGGGACCAGATCAAAGTCTTCCGCGAATCGGGCAAACCGGTTCACGCGCTGCTGGCCGTCGACCTGGTCCGGGAACCGGAGTTGTACCTGGCGGCGGCCACGGACAGCGTGACCCTGAATCCGGATGCCGGCTTCCTGGTCAATGGCCTGGTGGTCGAGCAGACCTTTTTCAAGGGGACCATGGAGAAGCTTGGGATCCGCCCCGAGTTCATCCAGTTCAAGGAATACAAGAGCGCCGAATCCTACAGCCGGGACAGCCTGAGTCCGCCGGTCCGGGAGATGCTGGAGACGATTGTCGCGGACCTGGAAGAGAGGTTCATCGCCACGGTCTCCCAGGACAGGAACCTGGAAGAAGGCGTCCTCGACGGATTCATGAAGCTCGGAGTGGCTTCATCCGAGCAGGGCCTGGAACTGGATCTCATCGACCAGACGGGATACCGGCACGAAGTGGAAAAACTATTGGCGGGAGACGGCGAGGACAGCGAGTACCGGTCGATTTCCGGCGCCAAGTTCCTGAAGGCCGCGCGCAATGGTTTCATGGCTCCGGCTGAGCATCGGGTCGCCGTCCTGTCCGGTGTCGGGTCCATCGTGGCCGGGAAGAGCGATCCCGTGATGGAGATCCTGGGCGGCGTCAGCCTCGCCCGCGAGCTTCGGAAACTGCGACAGAACGACCGGATCGAAGGGGTCATTCTGAGAGTCAACAGCCCGGGTGGATCGGCGGTGGGCTCGGACATGGTCTGGGAGGAGGTCCGGAAGCTTGAGCAGGAAGGCAAGCCGGTGGTCGTCTCCATGTCGGGCGTGGCCGGTTCGGGCGGGTACTACATCTCGATGGGGGCGGGTCACCTCGTTTCCCAGCCTTCGACCATCACCGGATCCATCGGCGTGATCTTCGGCAAGTTCGACTTGAGCAACCTGTATCAGTGGATGGGAATCAGCGTCGATCAGGTCAAGAACTACCCAAACGCCGACATTTTTTCGCAGAGTCGATCTCTGGGGGCCGATCAGAGAAAGCAGGTGGAGGACTGGATAGCCGACCTGTACCAGAAGTTCGTGACCAAGGCGGCAGACTCGAGAGGGATGGAATTTCAGGACCTGGAAGAGAAAGCGCGAGGGCGCATCTACACCGGCGCCCAGGCCAAGGCTCTGGGACTGGTCGATTCTCTGGGTGGGTTCGATATGGCCATCCGGGAGTTGAAGCGGGCCATGTCGTTGGATGAGGACACCCCACTGGACCTGCACCTGTATCCGCATCCCAAGAACTGGTGGGAAGCGGCCTTCAGCGGGGATCTCGTGTCCGTAATCCGTGCTTTCACAACAGCCTCTCCACTGAACCGGTGGACCGCGAATCTGATCAGGCAGCTCGAATCGCCCGGTCCCTGGCTGCTTGCTCCCGAACTCCGCATCCGCTAGAGTCGGAAGTCCGTCCGGGGAGGAATTCTTCCATGCCGAAGCACGTTAAAGCACTTCGAGTGCCTGACTTGGAAGAGAAGAAGCGCCGCGGCGAGAAGATCACCGCACTCACGGCCTATGACGCCACCATGGCCCGCCTGCTGGACCGGGCCGGCATCGACGTTCTGTTGGTGGGCGACTCATTGGGCACCGTGATCCTGGGATGCGACACGACGCTGCCGGTGACCCTGGACATGATGGTGCACCACAGCCGGGCCGTCACCCGGGGAGCCCGGCGTGCTCTCGTGGTCGCCGACATGCCCTTTGCCACGTATCAGGTCTCCGTTACCGAAGCGCTTCGCAATGCCGCGCGCCTCATGCAGGAAGGTGGAGTCGCCGCGGTCAAGGTGGAAGGGGCCGGGCCCGTGGTGAAATCCGTTCGCCATCTGGTGGATGTCGGTATCCCGATCATGGGCCATCTGGGCCTGACCCCGCAGAAGGTCCATGCGCTCGGCGGCCACCGGCAGCAGGCCCGCGACCGCGGGAGCGTGGCTCGGCTGTTGGACGACGCCGCCGTCCTCGAGGATGCCGGAGTCTTCGCTCTGGTCCTGGAATGCATTCCGGACGAAGTCGCATTCGAAGTGACGTCGCAGCTTCGGATACCCACCATCGGCATCGGAGCCGGACCCTATTGCGACGGTCAGATCCTGGTGAGCTACGACGCCTTCGGCCTCTTCGAATCCTTCGTCCCTTCCTTCGTCAAACGCTACGCCTCCCTGGGCAGCACCATCGTGGATGCCACCGAGAACTACATCGACGACGTTCGAACCGGACGTTTCCCCGCTTCCAGAACGACCGAATTTTTTCGTTCCAGCGAGCCGGAGCTGGTCAAAGAGAGTTCCTGATGGCCCTGGTAGTGGCCACCTCCATCGCCGGAGCCCGGGAGGCGATGAAAGCTGCCCGAAAGGGTGGGTTGTCCAGCGGCCTCTTCCCCACCATGGGGGCTCTACACGAGGGCCATAGGAAGCTGATCCGGGTGGCACGGCGGGAATGTGACTGGCTCGCCGTAAGCATCTTCGTGAACCCGGCCCAGTTCGGACCGGAGGAGGACTTCGACACCTACCCGAGAGACCTGGATTCGGATCTCGCCATGTGCCGGCAATTGGGAGTCGATCTCGTCTTTCAGCCCGGAGGAGACGAGATCTATCCGGATACGCACAGGACTTTCGTGGAAATCGAGACCGTGACGTCGCACCTGTGCGGCCGGTTTCGGCCCGGACATTTCCGCGGCGTCGCCACCATCGTCCTGAAACTCCTGAACATCCTGGAACCGGACCGAGCCTACTTCGGCGAGAAGGACGCCCAACAGACGGTGGTCGTCCGGCAATTGGTGAAGGATCTGAACCTGCCGGTGAGAATCCGCCAGGTCCCGACGGTTCGAGAGTCCGACGGACTGGCTATCAGTTCCCGGAACGTCCATCTCAAGCCCCAAGAGCGAAAGGCCGCTGCCGCTCTCTTCCGGACCCTGAAGGAGATCCGGACCATGGTCATCCAGGGAGCCCGGGACGCGGGCCAGGTCCGCCGCAGCGGACTCCGACTCTTGAAACGGGAGTCGCTGGTCGAGGTCGAGTACCTGGAACTGGTCGATCCGGAAACCATGCAGCCCGTGTCCGAGGTTCGATGCCCGGTGCGGGCCGCAGGCGCCATCCGCATCGGCGGAGTTCGACTGATCGACAACGTTCTCTGCGAAGACGGGGACGGCTGAAACGGCCTGCTTTTCCCACGCTTTCCCAAACATCGACCGACCGCCGGACACCCCCCCCCGCGCTGCGTCTAGCTCCGGTTTGGATGGAAGAGGGCACCCACAAGGGGAGTCCCTACGGAATATTCTTGGTCGATTTGCAAAAGAATTCGAGATTGAGGGACTAAATTGACATTGCCGCAGAAACCTTCTAGTCTGCCCCCCCGGAGTCGCTAGTCGACTATCTCAGCCATTCGCTCTTCCGGTTCGTTCGTCCCGATATGGTCAGGAAGCGGATCTATTCCACGCGGGAACTTGCCCAACTCTGGAACGTGAGCGAATCGACCATAAAACGGTGGACCGATACCGGGAAGCTCCAATGCGATCGGACTCCGGGCGGCCATCGAAGATTTCAACTCAAGCATATTCAGGACTTTCAGGCTCGCCACCGATTCGAGGGAACCGGTCTCCTCACTTCGACCGAGTGGGAGGATCCCCGGTTGGAGACCTTCGTCAACCAGAGGGATTGGGCACGGGTGAGGGAGTTGATCCTCTATCTGGCATCCGAGAACCAGTGCACGCCGATCAAAGATCTTCTGGAGCGGCTCTACATTCGCGGACTAAGCATGGGAGATCTCTACGACGAGGTGCTGGCGCCCATATTCTCCGGCTCCCGGGGGAATCATGCTTCCAATACCATGGGGCTGGGCCAGGTCCGGCTCGTGGAAAAGAATCTTGAAGAGGCCTTGTACTATTTCTTTCCCGGTGTCGTCCGCCGCAGAGCCCTGGGTAAGACCGGACTCTGTTCCGCGCCTGCCGCCTATTGCAGCCATTTCGTCAACGGCATCTCACGCGTCTTGAACGAAGAGGGATGGGACGCCCTGAATCTGGGCAGCAAGGTTCCATTCAAAGCGATGGCGGAAATGGTGGAGGAGCAGCCGGTGAACCTGGCCTGCGTCCACGCCCGGACGGGGCTGAGCGCCAAGTCGAAGGACCGTTTCCAAGCGTTGAACGTGGTCTGTGACCACTATCGTATTCCGATCCTTCTCTTGGGGCCGGGTTTTTCGACTCCCGGATCCCGGGAGGACCTCTCCTACGACGAGTACATCCCCAGCTTTCGGAAATTCTCCAACTACATTCAGCGCATTATCTACTGAACCGGAAGGCACGTCCGGGTCACGAGCCGTGGTCCCCGGCACGTAGTCTCCGCACCAGATCCTGGTACAGGCGAACGCCGGCCTCCAGCTCGGCCTTGGAAACCCTCTCTTCGGCCGTGTGAGCCACCAGAATCGACCCGGGCCCCACGAGCAGCGGTCGTCCCAGCGCCCTCAGGGCCGGAACATCAGTGCCATATCCCACGACCTTCGTTGGCAGCCCCGGGAGGGATTCCATTTCCTGAGGTTCCGAGGCCGCACGGATCTCAAGCTTCGCCCGCCCCGAAGCCCACTGCTCCAGGATTCCCACGTATGCGGTGCTTTCCGCCACGGTCCGCAGAAGAATCTCGGCTTCGGCCAGATCCGGAATCACGTTCGGGGCATGGCCTCCCCGAATCAACCCCACGTTGACGGTGGTTTCGCCAAGCGTGGCGTCGGTGGGAAACTCCAGGGTCTGCAACTCGGCCAGGAGAGCCACGAGCTTGTCGATGGCCGACACTCCCTGCTCGGGATAGGCGGAGTGGGCCGTGACTCCGTCACAACCCAACACGGCGTAGACCATGCCTTTGTGGCCCACGACCAATTCGTTGTCGGTGGGCTCGCCGTCAATGATGTAGCCGCAACTCAGACCCAGCTCTCTGGCCTTCCAGGCGCCGTCGCTCTCCGTCTCCTCCCCGACGACGAAGAGAAGTCCCACGTCCGAGATGCCCTCCTGGAGAAGCCCGTCAGCGGCGCAGATCATGGCCGCGATGAGCCCCTTGGCATCCGAAACGCCGCGTCCGTACAGGTGCTCTTCGTCCTGCCGGAACTCGAAAAAGGGAGGGACCGTATCCATGTGGGTCGTCAGCAGAATCCGTGGTTCTTCCCGGATGGCCAGCACGTTGATGCGGTCCTCCGTGACGGTCTGGGACCGGCAGTTCCACCCCTGGTTTTGAAGGTACTCCAACAGGAAGCGTCCGACGGGCCCTTCCGATCCCGTCACCGAAGGGATGTTCACCAGGGACCGGGTCAGTTCGATCAGATCCACCAAAGCCTCACTCCCCCTCGTAGACGGCCCGAACCGAAGTGGAGATGCCACCCCGGACGGTGAAATCCCCGATCACTTCACATCGAATCGGCTGAGTTGCGGACACCAGATCGTCCAGGATCTTGTTGACCACCGATTCATAGAAGATCCCCAGGTTACGAAAAGAGAACAAATAGAATTTCAGGGATTTCAATTCAATGATGCGTCGATCCGGAACATACCGGATCCGAATGGTCCCGAAGTCCGGCTGTCCCGTCTTGGGACATAACGACGTGAACTCGGGACACTCGATACTGACCTGGTACTCCCGGCCCGAATATTGGTTCGGAAAGGTCTCCAGAATCTGGTTCGACATGATTCTCCCTCTCCGGCGCCGGATCTTGTCTCGGATGGGAGCGCGGGCTGATTATCCGCCGGCAGCAGGGCAGCCGCTATGAAAGCACGTGCAGTTGGTTGGTCGGCCGCCTCAGCTCGGGAGGAAGGGCGAAGTGAACGTTTTCCTCCCGCGTCACCAGATCCTCCACGACGGCCCCGCGGCGCTCGAAATAACGGACGACCTGGTCGACCAGGACTTCAGGAGCCGAGGCCCCCGAGGTCAGCCCCACGGTCTCCACGCCTTGGAGCCACTCCTGCCGGATCCTGCTCACATCGCTGATGAGATAGGAAGGGACTCCCGAAGTGATCGCTTCCTCCACCAGGCGATTGGAATTGCTGCTGTTGGATGCTCCCACGACCAGAATCAGATCCGTGACGGCAGCCAATTCCCTCACCGCAAGCTGGCGATTCTGCGTCGCGTAACAGATGTCTTCCGACGGCGGTCCCTGGACCCTGGGGAAACGCTGCCTCAACGCGGCGATGATTTCCCGCGTGTCCTCGAGGCTCAGCGTCGTCTGGGTCAGGTAGGCGATTTTTTCAGCGTCTTCAACTTCAAGAGCCTGGACATCCTCGATGTTGCTCACCAATACGGTGGATTCCGGAGCCTCTCCCATGGTCCCGACGACCTCTTCGTGTCCCTCGTGACCGATGAGAACGATGGTATATCCCCGCTTGGAATATCGGACGGCCTCGACATGCACCTTCGTCACGAGCGGACAGGTGGCGTCGATGACTTGGAGGGACCTGGATCGGGCCTCGGCCCAGACCTGGGGAGACACTCCGTGCGCGCTGAAGATGACCGTCCCGCCCGAGGGCACCTGGTCCAGCGAATCGACGAAGATGGCACCTTCCTGGCGGAGCTCGTCCACCACGTACGCATTGTGGATAATCTGCTTTCTCACGTAGATCGGCGGTGGACAGGCTTCCAGAGCTATCCTGACCACATCGATGGCGCGAACCACACCCGCACAGAATCCCCTGGGTGTGGCCAGAATCAACTTCTTGACCATAGTAGGAATCGTAGCACAAACGGTCCGGCGTGAGCGCCGAGACCGGGGTGCGGTTGGCGGGGCCAGGAAACCGCGTCCGGTCATGACCGTTTTGGGACTGGACTCGAATAGGGACAGCAGCCGACGGGACACAGGTCCGGCCCCGGCGCCCGGGCGCCCAGGAACCGGCGCCGGATCCCCCGGGTCCGCTCCCGGACCAGCTCACCGACCATGCTCACGAAAGCGGGATGGGTCCCCGCCGTCGCGGCCCGCACCAGGTTCAGACCCAGGGAGAGCGCCAGATCGGCCAGTTCGACGTCCAGGTCGAAGACCACCTCCATGTGGTCGGAGATGAAGCCGATGGGAGAAACGACGACGTCCCTTACACCCTGGCCGGCGATCTGCCGCAGGTGGTCGCCGGCATCCGGCTCCAACCAGGGCTGGTGAGGCGGTCCGCTACGGCTTTGATAGGCCAGGCTCCACCCGGAATGGGGAACCTGCGCCGCCACCAGGCGACAAGTCTCCCGCAACTGGTCCACATAGCCGCAGCCATGGGCCATGGCCAACGGTATGCTGTGGGCGGTGAACAGCAGTTGCGCCCGGGATCTCCGGTCCCCCGGAATCTGCGCGAGGGCGGCGCGAACTCGATCCCGATTGGATTCGATGAAGCCGGGATGATTGTAGAAGACCCGGAGCTTGTGGATCTCGGGCGGCGGCGCCCCCGTCTCCTGCTGCGCTCGTTGGATGTCCTCCAGGTACTGCCGGCATCCGGAGTAGGAGCTGTAGGCCGACGTCACGAAGGCCAGAGCCTTCCTGACACCGGCGGCGGCCATCTCTCTGAGAGTGTGGGCCAGCAAGGGATGCCAGTTCCGATTTCCCCAATAGATGGGCAAATCGGGCCCCCTCTCCCGCAGCTCCCGGCGCACGGCTTCGATCAGCTTCCGGTTCTGGCGGTTGATGGGACTCACGCCATCGAATATCCGGTAGTGATGGGCCACTTCCCGGATCCTCTCCTCCGGCACACGCCTGCCCCGCAAAACGTTTCTGAGAAAGGGTTCCACTTCGTCCATTCCCTCGGGCCCTCCGAAGGAAATCACCAGCAGTGCGTCATAGGCATCCGTTTCCACGCTCTCCAGTATATCGATGGGAGAGCCGCGTTCCAGGCCGGGAAACGACTGCGCCGTACGCTTCACGATGACTCTTCTCTCCCGTATCTCCCGATGGAAGAGGGTGTTTCGGGAAAGTCGCCGGAACTGCTATAGTTTGGTCGATTTACCTGCGGCGTATCGGGGAGAACACGGTGGAAAAAATCTGGTTGCGACATTACGACGAGACGGTCCCCACATCCATCGACTATCCGGATATCGACCTCTACTCCATGTTTCGCCAGGCCGTCGAGGAGCATCCCCGCGGCACTGCGACCCGCTTTTTCGGTGCCCGGGTGCGGTATGGCGAGTTGGGAAGAAGGGTGGATCAATTCGCCTCGGTCCTGGCCTCATTGGGCGTGGCAAAGGGAGATCGGGTGGCTCTGATCTTGCCCAACATGCCTCTGTACCCCGTTGCCCATTTCGCGGTTTTGAAACTGGGCGGGGTACTGGTGCCCACCAACCCCCTCTACGTGGAGCGGGAGCTGGAGTACCAGCTGACGGACTCGGGGGCCGAGACGGTGGTGGTGCTGGACAAGCTCCTGGGCCGTCTTCTTTCCGTCCGGGACAAGACGCCGGTGAAGCGGATCATCTCCGCCGGAATCCAGGATTTTCTGCCTGCCATACTGGGATTTCTCTACGGACTCAAGAACCGGTCGTCCGAGCCCCCTCCGACGGCACCCGGACTGTATGAGTACCGGGACCTGATGAAGCGCAAAGTCCCTTCCCGGGAGGCCGCGGACGTCTCTCCGGGCGACACCGCGATCCTGCTTTACACCGGAGGCACCACCGGCATCTCCAAGGGAGCGATCCTCACCCACCGCAACCTGGTCTGCAACGTTCATCAGACCCAGTCGTGGCTCTCGGACCTCCAGGCGAAGAAGGAGATCTTTTTCTGCGCCCTCCCCTTCTTCCACAGCTACGGACTGACCACCGGCCTCCATTTGTCCGTCCTTTGCCGGTGCACCATGATTCTCCTCCCCCGTGTCGATCTGGCCGACGTGGTCAAGCGGATCCGCAAACACCGGCCGACCATCTTCTGCGGCGTCCCCGCCATGTACAACGCCATCAACAATTACACCGGCATCAAGAGTTCGGACCTCTCCTCCATCCGCCTTTGCGTCAGTGGAGGAGCCGGCCTGCCATCCGACGTGCAGGCCCGCTTCGAGGAGATGAGCGGCGGAAAATTGGTGGAGGGATACGGCCTCTCTGAGGCTTCACCGCTCGTGAGCGTGAACCCCATCTTCGGCAATCGCAAGAATGGAACCATTGGAGTGCCGGTCGCCGATACCGACGCACGGATCGTGGACGGCGACACCGGGAACGTCCTGCCGTCCGGCGAAGTCGGCGAGCTCTCGGTCTCCGGACCGCAGGTGATGCAAGGCTACTGGAATAGACCGGAAGAGACCGCGAACGTGCTGCAGGACGGCTGGCTCAAGACCGGCGACATGGCGGTGATGGACGAAGACGGGTATTTCACCATCGTCGACCGGAAGAAGGATCTGATCCTGAGCGCCGGAATGAACATCTATTCCCGCGAAGTGGAGGAGGTCCTCTACCAGCACCCCAGCGTCCAGGATGCCGCCGTGATAGGCGTCCCCAGCAAGGTCCGGGGCGAGGTCCCCAAGGCCTTCATCGTGCTCAAGGAAGGCCGCGAGTTGACCAAACGGGACGTGATTCGCTTCTGCCACGGGAAGCTGGCTCGATTCAAGATCCCCAGGCACGTGGAGTTCCGGGACGAACTCCCCAAGAGCGCGATCGGTAAAATACTGAAGCGGCTTCTGAAAGATTAGACTTTAAATTATCTTAATAAAGCACTTTAAGATATTCATAAATCACTTCAGGTAGCGCCCTCCCCTGGGTCCGGGACAGGAATGAAACCGGCGTTCAGGATTCCCGCCGGATCATAAAACTGCTTCCACCGTTGCAGATCTTCCCAGGTCTCTCCGAAGTGGCTCTTCCACTGTTCGGGAGTGAATTCCACCCACCCCGAGAGGTAGCGTTTTCCTCCCACTCGCATCGAAAGATCGCTGGCCGTCTTCAGTAGCTGACGGGCCAACGGGAGCATCTGCCTGGGCACCGCAGGCAGTATCCCGAAGCCCAGGATGAATTCGCCCGGAGGATGCCTGAACAGGGGTAGGGCGTCTCCCTGGAAGCGGCAGGGCCAGATCAGAACGTGGCCGCCGGCCAGAAGCTGCGGGGGAAAGTTGGCCAGCACGCCGCTGATATAGGCCGGGGCCTGATCCCAGGGCAGAATGGTCTCCATCCAGGGATGGCACATGCCCCAGGCCCCGCTCTGCCTCCAGAGTTCGAAAACCGGCTCCAGCCGGTGCCCGAACTCCAGCACGGTCGAATCCTCCACCTGAAGCTGGCGATAGAAGCTCAGGCCGTCGAGCAGCTCTTCCTCCCGCGGCTCCTCATCGCCGAACTCGACGGTCAGGTGCATGGGGAAGAACCATTCGGCGAAGGGAACCCGAACCCCTCCCATGCGCCGCAACCCCTGAACACACGGAGAGGCCCAAGACTCGATGTAGTCGAAGCGCTGCTGGGCAATGAGACGCTTCTGGTCCGCCATCAGAGCACCCAGATCATCGTAGAGGAGATAGAAGGTCCGGGCCCTGGGAGCGGCCGGGCGGAGCCGGAGACGGGCGCTCAGGATGACCGAGAATTGCCCGAGTCCGCACAGGGTGCAGAAAAAGAGCTCGGAGTTCTCCTGTGGAGAACAGCGCACCCGGTGACCCTCCCCCGTCACGACCTCCAGTTCCATCACCTGGTGGGCCTGGGTGCCATAGCGGTGGGAAGACACGCCGATGCCGCCCATGGAGAGCGTTCCCCCCACGGTCACGTTGAGATTGTTCGTGAGAACCGGGGGAAGAAGTCCCTTCTCGGAGGTGAAGGCCACCAAGTCGCGCCACAACACGCCGGCCTGGACTTCTATCGTCTCCCCTTCCACGGGCCCGATCCCATTCAACGGGCTCAGATCCAGGAGGATTCCGCCCTGGGAGAGCGACTGGCCGCTCTGGGAATGGGAAGCTCCCCGGGTCGAGACCGGCCAGCCCTCCCGGGTCGCCGTCGCCACGACGGTGGCCACGTCCTTGACCGATTCCGGCGCCACCAGGGCTTTGGGAGTCTTCACCAGGATCCGGCCGAAATCGGTGGCCACGTCCCGGCATGACTCCTGGTCCAGATAGATCTTCCCCCGAATCAGATGCTTGAGTTTATTGATATCCATTTTGACAGACCTGGAAATAAGTCATCGCCGCCGGCCCAATCGGAACCGGCGCCGCCGGCTGCCGTGGACCGGGCAAAACCTGAGCATCCGAGTATAATCGAAGAATTATGCCATTCGATATGAGACACCAGAGCCGAACTCTACTGGACGGACCCGACCGGGCGGGAGCGCGATCCTTCTTCAAGGCCATCGGCTTCACCGACCAGGACCTGGCCAAACCCCTCATCGGAGTCGCCCACTGTTGGATCGAGGTGACGCCCTGCAACTTCAATCACCGCAGACTTGCGGAGAAAGTCAAGGAAGGGGTTCGGGCCGCCGGCGGGACTCCCCTCGAGTTCAACAGCATCTCGGTGACCGACGGGATCGCCATGGGGACCGAGGGCATGAAATCGTCGCTGGTCAGCCGGGAGGTCATCGCCGACTCCATCGAGCTGGTCTGCCGGGGGCACCTGTTCGACGGCCTCGTCGCCATTACGGGATGCGACAAGACCAGCCCGGCCGCCGCCATGGCCCTGTCGCGGCTCAACATTCCCAGTTTGATTCTCTACAGCGGGTCCATCATGCCGGGAGAATACAACGGGCGTAAGCTCACGGTTCAGGACGCCTACGAGGCCATCGGGGCCTACAATGCGGGCCGCATCGACCGGGAGGAACTCAGGGGCATCGAAAACTACGCCTGTCCCGGCGCCGGGGCGTGCGGAGGCCAGTTCACCGCCAACACCATGTCCACGGCCTTCGAGATGCTGGGCATCTCACCCATGGGCTTCAACGGAATCCCGGCGGTCGACCCCAAAAAGGAAGCGGCGGCCGTGGAATGCGGGCGGCTGGTGATGCAACTCCTGGAGCAGGGACTCCGGCCCCGGGACATCCTGAGCCGGCAGGCCATCCTCAATGCCATCACCGGAGCCATGGCTACGGCCGGGTCCACCAACGTCGTGCTCCATCTGTTGGCCATCGCTCGGGAATCGGACATTCCTCTGGACATCGACGACTTCGACCTGATCTCGCGCAAGACTCCGGTCCTGGCCGACCTGAAGCCGGCGGGGCGCTTTACCGCGCCCGACATGCACCAGGCCGGCGGCATGACCTACGTCGGCCGCCTGCTGCTGGAAGCGGGGCTCGTCGACGGTGCGCTTCCCACCGTCACCGGCAGGACCCTGGCCGAGGAACTGACCCGCGGCCAGGCTTCGGAGAGACAAGAGGTCATCCGGCTCGTATCCGATCCCATCAAGAAGACCGGGGGCCTCATCATCTTGCGGGGAAACCTGGCCCCCGAAGGGTGCGTGCTGAAAATCTCCGGTGTCGATCGGGACGGTCACACCGGTCCCGCCCGGGTTTTCGACCGGGAGGAGACGGCGTTCGCCGCCATCAAACAGGGCCAAATCAAGGCAGGGGACGTCATCGTGATCCGCAACGAGGGCCCCGTGGGAGGACCAGGCATGCGAGAACTCTTGCAGGTCACCGGCGCCGTCCAGGGATCCGGCTTGGGAGACAAGGTGGCTCTGATCACGGACGGCCGTTTCTCGGGCGCCACTCGGGGTTTCGTGGTGGGGCACGTGGCTCCCGAGGCCGCTGTCGGCGGACCCTTGGCCGCATTGAAGGATGGCGACACCATCACGTTGGACATCGGGCAACGCGTGATGAACGTGGACCTGAGCGACGAGGAAATCCAACGCCGCCTCCGGAACTGGAAACCGGCCACGACTCGTTCCCGGACCGGCGTACTGGCCAAATACGCCCGCACGGTTTCCTCCCCCTCGGATGGAGCCGTTACCTTTCCGCTTGACTGAGCCCAAGAGCAGACTTGCGCTCGTCGCAGGCCTCCCTGATCAGCCCTCGGACGCCGGGCCGTTCGATGTCCGCCACCGTCCGCATCTTTACGTGGCGCATTCTGGCGCCGGTCCCTTCCAGCAGATTCTCCGGGTCTGGCAGGCTCGTGCCCCGGTAGAAGCCGAGATTGACCCATGATCCGTAAGGCAGGACGTATGCGTAACCGTCAAGCATCTTTCGGGGTCCGCAACCGTAGGTGGCCGCCCGGTCGCCGAGGCGCACGACCTCGCAGGCTTCCGGGTGAATCTCAATGATCACTGCTCGCAGGCGTTCGACCACCGGCTTCAGCGGTTCGTTCGCGAGCCGGACGAGATCATCGAACCGGCCCAGTCTGGTTTTGGCCATGGGATCTATGCAGCGCGCCTAGGCTGATCTTTTCCTGCGCCTCACCACCAGGGCGATCCCGCCGAACAGGGCTCCCACCACCATGGTGTAGGCCACCCAAATGGTCAGTTGCGGAACCACGCCCGACCAGAAGAATTTACCCATGGCGCTCATCTCCGGAAACCCGGGGGGTGCGGCGTCGTAGTGGGTTCCCCAGTTTCCGAGAACCGCCGGCAGGGTAATGAGGATCACCGGGATGCGGGCCGCGAGGGCGTAGCAGAACAGGATTCTTCCCAGAGCGCACCAGCCGCGGCAGGCGATGCTCATTCCGACGATTCCGCCGGCAACCGGACCCAACATGGCCAACGGGTAGTTTTCGCCCACGAGTAAACCGGCTCCGATCATGATGGCGACGGCGGCGGCCAGCCCGCCCGCCGCGTGCGCCAGCACCCGGCCGGCTGACGCGGGTGCGCCGCCGGATCTGGCCAGCTTCAGGGCGAACCAGACCCCGAAGATGGGCACCAGCCAAGTGATCCCCACGACGGCGGCGCCGCCCCCCGCTTCGGAATCGAATAAGACCGGAGACCAGCCGTTGAGTTCCCCGGTTAGACGCAGGATGGTCACGGCCAAGGTGATCACTGCCGGCACCAGAATCATGTCCTTGACCGAAATCGGTCCCTTGTTGCTGTCGTCCATCATGCCCTCCTCCCGTTTCTCTCCGATCGGCTTCATCATGAACAGTATGGATGACCGGCGGCGAAAATCTACCCCTGACCCCATCCTACCGAGGTTTGACTCGTTCCCAGTTTCCGCCTAGTCTCCAATCGTCCATGGATTACAGTTTCCCCCGGAACTCCAACAGCAGCACCAGACCCTTTCGGCAGGAGAAACATCGAGCATGAGACCTGCAACCCAACCGTCGAATATCGCGCCGTGTCCCGCCAACCTGGGGTACCGCCGCTTGGCACTGTACCCACTCTTGGCCCTGACGATGCAGGTCTCGGAGGCAGGAGACTGGACGCGGTTTCGGGGACCCAACGGGTCCGGCGTCTCCACCTCCCGGGATCTTCCGGTCCAATTCGGACCCCAGGAAAACGTCCGCTGGAAAACTTCCCTTCCTCCAGGACACTCCTCTCCCGTCTTTTCCCGAGAAAGCATTTTCGTCACCGGCTTCCAGGAGAACAGCCTCTCCACAACCGCCTTGGACCGCATGACGGGAAAGATCCGGTGGACCCGGGACGTCGCCAGAAACAGGACGGGTAATCTCCACCGGGACAATTCCCCCGCCTCTCCCAGTGCCGTGACCGACGGGAGCAACGTATTCGTTTTTTTCCAAGACCTGGGGCTCCTGGCTTACGATGCTCGCGGCAACGAACTCTGGCGGGTCCCGCTAGATCCCGTCAACACTCCCTTCGGGATTGGGGCTTCCCCCGTTCTTGCGGGCAATCATGTGGTTCAGGTCTGTGACGGTGAGTCCGGATCGTACATGGTGGCCGTGGACAAGAACACGGGACACGTGGCCTGGCGAGACGAGCGTCCTCTGGTCAGACGGGGTTTCTCCACGCCGGTCCTTTTTCGCCCCGAAGGAGAAGAGCTCCAGGTTCTGGTTCCGGGATCTTTCCAACTCGTCGCCTACTCGGCGTCCGCAGGCAAGAGAATCTGGTGGAGCCGCGGGCTGACTTGGCAGATGAAACCCACGCCGGTCATGGACCAAGACTACGCCTACGTCCTGGGTTGGGCGGGCGCCGCCGACCCGGGCAACCAGGAGGACGTGGTCCCCTTTGAAGAAGCCCTGGAAGAACATGACATCAATGGTGACGGAATACTTTCCAAGGAAGAAGCCGAGGGTGCGATTGCGGCCGACTTCTACAGATCTTGGCAAAACTTGGATCTTGATCTGGACGGCAACCTGGGAGAGCGGGACTGGGAGCTGTATCGTCTGCGCCGCGCTTCGGTCAACTCCATCCAGCGGATTCGCCTGGGAGGCAAGGGCGACATGACCAGGGCGGCCCGCGGGTGGCAGTACCACAAGAGTCTGCCCAACGTGCCCTCTCCTCTCCTGTACGAGGGTGTCATCTACCTGGTCAAGGATGGAGGGATCATCACCACTCTCGATCCGGACACCGGTGCCGTCCTGAAGCAGACCAGGCTGACGGAGGCCATGAGCCGGTATTTCGCGTCTCCGGTCGGGGGCGACGGCAAGGTTTATCTGCTCGGCGAGAACGGCGATGCCTCGGTCCTGAGGGCCGGACGGGAATGGGAGGTGCTGGCCGTGAACCGAATGGGTGAGGATTGCTACGCCACACCGGCCCTGGTGGACGGAAAAATCTACCTGCGGACCGTCAGCGCCCTCTACTGCTTCGACTGAATAGTCCACTTCGGCCAAGCCATTCAACCGACCAATCGGACGGATAAGGCGACGGACCGCAGGAGAGGGCATTTGCGGCAGAGCCTTGCAGCAACGGGCTTTGCGAGTGTAATCTCCGCAACTGCATGCCATGGAATCCGGATAGTCGAAATAGATGGCATGCGCGCCGGGGCTGAAAGCTCCGGATAGCGTCGAGACCCGTGCGGCGCCCTGCCGCCCAGGCGTGGGAAACTCTTGAATTTGGACCTTTGACCGGGTTGCGAGGACTGGTTTTTTTCATGCCTTCTTCATCAGCGCTTCATATTCTTTTTGTATCCTCCGCAACCGTGAATGGAGCGGAAACTCCGTGAAGCGAACCGGACTGCTTGTTCTCAGCACGCTGCTGCTGCAAGCGGGAGGCGTTTCCCTGACCGCCGAGACCTCAGCCGGGGCTCAGGGGGAAAGCCAACGGAAGCAGCAGAATGAGTCCGAGAAGAAGGAATCCACAGACCAAACTCGGGACGACAACTCCCTGCGGCCCTATTGGAAGGATGGAGTCCGGCTTGAGACACCGGACAAGCGGGTGAGTCTCAAGATCGGCGGACGTATCCAGGCCGACTGGATGTGGATCAGCGAGGATCAATCCGTGAGGGACGCCGTCGGAGATCAGACCAGCGGCAGTGAATTCCGCAGGACGCGTCTTTACATGTCGGGCGACCTTTTCGAAAACCTGAGCTTCAAGAGCCAGTTCGACTTCGCCGGGGGTTCGACGGCGCTGAAGGATGTATTTGTAGCCCTCAAGGGAATCCCAGGATTCGGGAACGTCAAGGTGGGTCACTACAAGGAACCTTTCAGCTTGGAGGAGCTCACCAGCAGCAACTACATGACGTTCGTCGAGCGTTCCCTCCCCAACGCCTTCTCCTCCTCCAGAAACACGGGAATGACCGTCTACAACACGCAGTTGGGTCAGCGATTGACCTGGGCCGCCGGCGTTTTCCGGGATACGGACAACGGCGGAACCAGCCTGAACGACGGCGTCGGCGGCACCTTTCGCCTGACGGGTGTGCCGGCCCTCAGCAAGCAGAAGGACAGACTGGTTCACATGGGTGTGAGCTACAGCGTGAGAAAACCCAGCAATAACGTCCTGCGGTGGCGCCAGCGCCCGGAACTGCATCTCACCGACCGTTACCTGGACACGGCCTCCTTTTCTGCCGATCGGGTTCAGATATTGGCGTTGGAGGGAGCCGTCGTGAGCGGACCCTTTTCGGTTCAATCCGAATACGTGTACTCGGCGGCCCGTTCCCAAATCGCCGGAGACCCCGTTTTCGGCGGATTCTACGTCTATGCCAGCGTCTTCCTGACCGGAGAGCAACGAAATTACAAGGCCTCCGCGGCTTCCTTCGACCGTGTGCGGCCCCGGAAAAACTTTGCGCCGGGTGAGGGGTCGGGAGCCTGGGAGATGGCGCTCCGGTATTCCACTCTGGACCTGACGGACAGAGCCATCCAGGGAGGCCGCCTCACCAACCTGACGGCGGCCGTGAACTGGTATCTGAATCCGGTCGCCCGGATCATGTTCAACTATGTCTTCGGCGACTTGTACGAAGTCGGCGGCACCCACGCCGTCGTCACTCGGCTTCAACTGAACTTCTAGTGTTTGCAACCAAATGAGGAACCAGGATCGATGACGAAAATGGTGCGCTGCTTGTGTCTTTCGGGACTTCTCTTGTCTTCTTGCGGCGGTGGCGACGATTCGGGAGGCATGCGCGGTCGAGTCAAGGTCGATGGTTCGAGCACCGTATTCCCCATCACCGAGGCCGTCGCAGAAGAGTTCCTGAAGGTCCACCCCAGGGTCCAGGTCACGGTGGGCATCTCCGGGACTGGCGGAGGATTCAAGAAATTCTGCTCCGGCGAGATCGATATCAACGATGCCTCGCGCCCCATCAAGCCCATCGAACAGGAGGCCGCCAAGGCAAACTCAGTCCAGTTCGTCGAGCTACCCGTGGCCTTCGATGGAATCTCCGTAGTCGCCCATCCCGACAACGAATTCCTCGACTATCTGACCGTCGAGGAGTTGAGGAAGATATGGCAGCCGGGGAGCATGGTGAACAGGTGGAGCGACATCCGTTCCGAGTGGCCCGACAGGAATATTGCGTTGTATGGACCCGGAACCGATTCGGGGACCTTCGACTATTTCACCGAGGCGGTCAACGGAAAATCCCAGGTGTGCCGTCCCGATTTCACCGCCAGCGAAGATGACAACGTCCTGGTTCAAGGCATCGCGGGCGACCCGGACGCTCTCGGCTTTTTCGGATTCGCCTACTACGCGGAGAATTCCTCGCGCTTGAAACTGATCCCCATCGACGGGGGGGACGGCCCGGTCTATCCGTCCAACGAAACCATCAACCAGAACACGTACAAGCCTCTATCCCGGCCTATTTTCATCTACGTCAACGACCAGGCCCGACGCGAGGCGGTGGTGACGTTCGTGGAATTCTATCTCCGCGAAGCTCCCAATCTGGTGCAGGAGGTGGGTTACGTGGCGCTTCCTGCAGCTGTTTACGAGTTGGCTTTGACCCGCTTCACCAACGGCATTACCGGGACAGTCTACGACGGCGGGCACAAAGCAGGAGCCTCGCTGCTGGATCTGTTCCAGGTGAGCGGCTAGCAGCTAGCGCCTGGATGGCAGGGCTGAAGTTTCCGCGCACGATTCACCTCAGACATGACACCCCAATTCCGAAAGAAAGGGAACGTTCGCGAGAAGCTCATCGGGTGGCTCCTCCTGGGGTGCGCCTGCGTCTCCGTGGCCACGACGGTGGCCATCATCCTGATTCTGGTGACGGAATCGGCCCACTTCTTCCGCGAAGTCTCTATCCTGGAGTTTCTGTTCGGAACCCGCTGGACGCCGCTGCTGGAACCCCGGTCCTTCGGCGTCCTGCCCTTGGTCTCGGGAACCCTGCTTGTCGTCCTGGGTTCCTCCCTGGTCGCTCTCCCCGTGGGCTTGGCCACGGGCATCTATCTGTCTGAGTACGCCTCGGACCGCGTCCGAAACGTGGTCAAACCGGTCTTGGAAATCCTCGCCGGCATCCCCACGGTGGTGTACGGCTATTTTGCCCTGACTTTCGTCACGCCGATTCTGCAGACGTTCTTCGACCAGGTCCGGATCTTCAACGCGGCCAGCGCCTCCATCGTCGTGGGAATCATGGTGTTGCCAATGGTGGCGTCGCTCTGCGACGATGCCTTCCGGGCGGTGCCCAAGTCGCTCCGTCATGGCGCTTACGCCTTGGGCGCCACTCCGTTGGAAGTCACGGTGGGCGTGACCCTTCCGTCCGCGACTTCGGGTGTCGTGGCGTCGTTTGTTCTGGCGATTTCCAGAGCCATCGGCGAAACCATGGCAGTCACCCTGGCGGCGGGAGCGACCCCGAAGATGACGCTCAATCCGGCGGAGAGCATCCAGACCATGACGGCCTATATCGTCCAGGTCAGTCTCGGCGACACTCCGGCCGGCACCATCGAGTACCAGACCATCTTCGCCGTCGCCGCGCTGCTGTTCGCCATCACCTTGATCATGAACGTGATCGCCAACCGGGTGCTGCGCCGGTTTCGGGAGGTGTACGAGTGAAGAGTCTTGCCGGCCGCCGGCGTCTGGCCTCCGCCTTCCGCTACGCCTGCGCCCTTGTGACCTGGGGGGGCGTCCTTCTCCTGGGCCTGTTGCTCTATCACGTCAGCCGCCAGGGAGTCGCTTGGCTTGATCTGCAGTTCCTGCAATCGTTCCCCTCCCGCTTCCCCGATCGAGCCGGCATCAAGTCGGCTCTCTGGGGCACCTGCTGGGTCATCAGCTTCACCGCCGTTTTTTCAGTTCCGTTGGGGGTGGCTTCAGCCATCTACCTGGAAGAGTACGCGAGAAAAGGGAGACTGTCCCGTTGGATCGAAATCAACCTGTCCAATCTCTCGGGAGTCCCCTCCATTGTCTTCGGTATCCTGGGACTCGTTATCTTCGTCCGGGCCATGGCCCTCGAGAGGAGTGTGCTCGCGGGAAGCCTGACCTTGGCGCTGCTGATTCTGCCGGTGATCGTCATCGCCTCCCGAGAAGCCATCCGGGCCGTGCCCCAATCCATCCGGCACGCGTCCTACGCCTTGGGAGCGACCCGTTGGCAGACGGTTCGGCATCATGTGCTGCCTTCCGCCTTTCCCGGCATCTTGACCGGTGTCATTCTGGCCGTCTCCCGCGCCATCGGCGAGACGGCTCCGCTGATCATGATCGGAGCTCTCACCTACGTGGCCTTCGTGCCGGAGAATCCTTTGTCTCCCTTTACGACTCTTCCCATCCAGATCTTCAACTGGTCCTCAAGGCCCCAGCAGGAATTCCACCATGTGGCCGCCGCGGGCATCATCGTGCTGCTGGTGGTCTTGCTTTTGATGAACGCGACTGCCATCTATATCCGTCACAGACTGGGGAGAAATACGGGACGATAAGTCCTGGCTTGCTTGTTGGCCATGAAAGAACCGATTCTGCAGACCATCGATCTCAGCATCTCCTACGGAGGCATTCCAGCCATCCGGAACGTCTCGCTCTCCATCGAGGAACGTGGGATCACCGCCATCATCGGCCCCTCCGGTTGCGGCAAGAGCACCTTGCTCAGGGCCTTCAACCGTATGAACGACTTGATCGAGGGAGCCAGCCATGAAGGCCGGGTGCTCTATCGGGGTCTGGACGTTTATGCTCCGGACGTGGACCCGGCTGACGTTCGGCGGAGGGCCGGAATGGTCTTTCAGAAGCCCAACCCCTTTCCCAAGTCCATCTACAAGAACGTGGCCTGGGGGCCTTCCATCAATGGTTATCCCGGAAACCTGGACGAAAGAGTCGAACGGTCGCTGCGGCAGGCGGCTCTCTGGGAAGAGGTGCGGGACCGCATGGACGAATCGGCCATCAACCTCTCGGGAGGACAGCAACAACGGCTCTGCATCGCTCGCGCCCTGGCCATGGAGCCCGAGGTCATATTGATGGACGAACCCTGCTCTGCCCTGGACCCGGTCTCGACCGCCCGTATCGAGGACCTGATGTTCGAGCTCAAGGAGCGCTACAGCATCGTGATCGTGACCCATAACATGCAGCAGGCCTCACGCGTCTCGCAACATACGGCCTTTTTGGAGAATGGTAAGCTGGTCGAGTTCGGTGAAACCCAGACCATCTTCACGCGTCCCCTGGAAAGGCGAACCGAAGAGTACGTGACGGGACGTTTCGGTTAAATCGTGGGGCTGTAGGCCGACGGAGATGAATTTGCTCGGATCCGGTCTGGGAGACTTGCCATGACCAAGCACATGGTGCGCGATTTCGAAAACTTGAAGCGGGAACTCCTCGGTTTGGGAGGCATCGTCGAGGAGGCCATCAACAACGCCATCCTGGCGTTGCTGGACCGCCGGCACGACCTGGCGGAAGCGGTGATTTCCGGAGACCGCCAGATCGATCTCAAGGAGGTGGATCTGGAGGAGGACTGCCTCAAGGCCCTGGCGCTCTACCAGCCCGTCGCCGGTGACCTTCGATTCATCATCACGGTTCTGAAAGTCAACAACGATCTGGAGCGCATGGGCGATCTGGCCGTCAATATCGCCGAACGAGCCTCCTATCTCTCCGTTCACCCGGCGCTAAAGGTTTCGCTGGACTTCGCGCGCATGGTGACCGGCGTCCGCCGGATGGTGCGAGACAGCCTGGACGCCCTCATCAAGATGGACACCGACCTGGCCCGGACGGTCCTCACCATGGATGACGAAATCGATGTTATCAATCGGGATATGTTCATCTCGCTGCAAGAGCTGATGAAACAGGACTCCGACACGGTGGAGCGATCGGTCCACCTGCTGTCCACCTCCCGGAACCTGGAGCGGATTGCCGACCTTTGCACCAACATTGCCGAAGACGTGGTCTTCATGGTGGACGGCGATCTGATCCGCCATCGAAACAAGGACTACCGGAAACCCCTTTCCGCAGATCAGAACTGATCGGCGGCGCTGCTCGCGTCCATCGCAAAGTAGGGGCGGCCCTTGTGGCCGCCCTCTTCGGCCCAACGGTCGTAGGACTCCCCTCATGGTCGCTCGCCCCCCGTCGCCAACCCCCGCGCGAAAGAGGGCACCCACAAGGAGTGACCCTACGTTTGTTTCAACGACTTTCCCCCGGGCCTGCGTCTGACGACCAGGAACAGGCATTTCCGCCGAGCAAGCGTAATATGGAGAGGGACCAGGAATTCCAAGATGCCTATCCGCGGCTTCATTCTCCAATCCACGTATCGGATCGAAGCCCGGCGTCCCGTCGTGCATCTGTTCGGACGGCTGGAAAACGGAGAACCGTTTCTGGTGCGGGACGATCGGGAGATCCCCCACTTCTACATCGCTTCGCGGCACCGGAGCCGGGCACGGCAACTGGACGCACAGACCCCGCTCCCATCCCGCTTTCGCGCCATGGATGGGACCCCTCTGGTGCGAGTCAATCTCCGAGTCCCGTCCCACACTCCCGCCCTGCGCGATCGCCTCGTTGAGCATCACATCCCCTGCCATGAAGCCGACATCCCCTTTGCCACGCGATTCCTGATCAATCGCGGTATCCGCGGATCACTCAAGATCGACGGGGAGGGACGCCGCGTCTCCGGACTGGGATGGGTCTACCGGAACCCCGACCTGGCTCCGGCAACCTGGACACCCCAACTCTCGACCCTATCCTTGGATATCGAGACCGACCCCGGCGGAAGGACCGTGTTCTCGGTGGCCCTGCACGGCTGCGGGACGTCGGAGGTCCTGCTGCTGGACCCCGACGGCGGCGAATCGGCGGGAGGCGCCGTCTGCTTCCGGCGGAAGGGAGATTTCCTTCGGGCGTTCTGCCGGAGAGTTCGGGAACTGGATCCGGATGTCCTCACCGGCTGGAACGTGGTGGACTTCGACCTTCGGGTCCTGGACCGCCTGAGCCGGAGCTGCGGAGTCCCGCTCCGACTGGGACGCGGCCGGGAGCCCATGAGGCTGCGGCCTTCGCGCTCCCCCTGGGCCAACCGGGAGGCCCGGATCCCGGGGCGGGTGGTGGCCGACGGGATCCATCTGCTCCGGGGGTCCTTCGTCCGGCTCGAGCGCTACTCCTTGGACTTCGCCGCCCGGCAGGTGTTGGGAGAGGGGAAGACGCTCCATGGGGCCGACCGGCCGGCCGAGATCATGGAGAGCTTTCGCAACGACCGCGAACGGTTCGTTCTCTACAACCGGACCGACGCCAGGCTGGCCCTGGAAATCCTGGAAAAACTGAAGCTCGTGGAACTGGCCGTGGCGCGAAGCCGGTTGACCGGTCTCCCCATCGATCGGGTGAGCGGGTCCATCGCGGCCTTCGACTTCCTCTACCTGACGGAGCTGCACAAGCGGCGCATCGCCGCCCCCAGCGTCGGAGCCGCAGCCAGCGCAGCTCCCAGTCCGGGGGGCCACGTGCTGGAGCCCGAGCCGGGCCTTTTCGAACAGGTTCTGGTCTTCGATTTCAAAAGCCTCTACCCCAGCCTGATCCGCACTTTTCAGATCGATCCGCTGGGCTACGTCTCCCGGCCCGAGGCAGACCAAGACCTGATCGTCGCCCCGAACGGGGCCGCCTTCCGGAGAAAACCGGGCCTTCTGACCGAGTTGCTGAACCATCTCTTCCCCCGCCGCGAAGCCGCCAAGGCCGCGGGCGATGAAGTCGCCAGCCATGCCATCAAGATCCTCATGAACTCCTTCTATGGAGTCTTGGGCACTCCTGCCTGCCGCTTCTACCGCCCCCAACTGGCCGCGGCCATCACGACCTTCGGACGCGAGATCCTGCTCTGGTCCAGGGACCGCTTCCGGCACTACGGTTACCGGGTTCTCTACGGAGACACCGACAGCCTCTTCGTGCTCTCCGGCGAACAGGTCACCTCCGCAGCTCAGGCCAAGGGTGAAGATTTGGCGCGACGTCTCAACCGGGATCTGGAGCGGCACATCATGAACAAATGGAGGGTGAAAAGCCTCCTGGAGCTGGAATTGGAGCGGCTCTACCGGAAATTCTTTATCCCGGCGACCCGCCGGGGTGGTCGGGGCGCCCGCAAGCGGTACGTGGGCTTTGTCGGGGACGGGCCCGATTCCGAGGTGGTCTTTACCGGCATGGAGGTGGTCCGGAGCGATTGGACCGAACTGGCCAGGAAGATCCAGAAGGAACTGTACCGGAGGCTGTTCACGGAAACCGACGTCGTTCCCTACCTGCGCGATACCGTGGCCCACCTCCGGGCGGGGCGCTTGGACCACCTTCTCGTCTACAGCAAAAGGCTGGGGAAACCGTTGAACGAGTACCGGAGCACGACTCCCCCTCACGTCGCAGCGGCCCGCAAGATGGCCGGCAAGCCCGGACGCCGGATCTCATATCTCATGACTTTGGCCGGTCCGGAACCGGCGGGCGAGACCACCGCCGATATCGACCGTGAACACTATGTCCGGAAACAGGTGCGTTCGGTGGCCCAGCCGGTCCTGAATCAATTGGGGCTGAAGTTCAGGAAGGTCATTGGTGATGATCGTCAACTGGAGCTTTTTTGAACGAGTCCTCCGCACTCTCGGGGGTGGGCTTGGCCGTAGCGGGCTCGATGAACTGGGCAATGATCAGAATGATCACCGCCACCACGGATCCGATCTGGAAGATGAGGGCATACCCAAAACGGTCCCACAGGAATCCGCCGACGAGAGGCAGGGTCACCGCCGCCACGTGGTTCAGGGTCACCCCCAATGAGATGGTCGGACGCAGGTCGGCGGTGCGGGCGATCCGGTTGAGATAGGTGCTCAAGGAAACGGACGCCAGAAACAGGAGGCGGTCCACACAATAGAGGGCATAGAGCACCCACTTGTTCTGAATGAAGGAGTAACCCCAGAAGATGAGGATCAACATCGAGTAGGCGGCGCTGAGAATCTTGCGCTCTCCCAACCGGTCGATCAGGCGCCCGACCACGGGCGCCGCCGGGACCGCCAGCAGGGTGCTGACGAACATGAGGACGATGATGTGCTCCGTGGTCGCGCCGTGGACGAAGACCATGGAGAAGACGGCGAAAATGACGAAGACCTGGCGCCGGCACCCTTGGAAGAAGGTCAGGAGATAATAGATGAGGTACTCGCGGCGGAAGACGAACCGGTCCTCGGCTGTGACGGCCGCAGGGACACGGACCGGAAAGATCGCGAATCCTCCCAGGATCACCGCCAAGCCGGCCGCCAGGAAGATCCAGCGGAAACCCACGAATCCGATGAACCCGAAGGTCAGGGCCATGGCTACCAGAAAGCCCGACTCGTCGATGCTTCGGAGTTGCCCCAGGCGCCTCCCTTTGTGGGCGTCCGACAGGGTCAGGGCCAGGGTCTCCCGCTGCGGAAGCCAGCCGTGAAAGCCCACGCTCCAGACCAGAGAGGCCAGGATCAGGCTGCCGACGGAGTGGACGCCGAAGTAGGCACCGACGCCAATGCCCGTCAAGATGAGCAGAAACCCCGCCAGACGAGCCGCCGGAAACCGGATGGAGATGGCGATCAACGCCACCGTCAGGAACCCGGGGATTTCCCGGATCGACTCCAAGACGCCGAATTGACGGGGCTGGATCCCGATCTCTTCGACGATGAAGTTGTTGAAGGTGGTCATGTAGACCGCGAACCCGGCGCTCAAGAGTCCGGAGGCCAGAGCCAGCAGTTTGAAGTCCCGGCTCCAGCCCCTCAGGTCAGACGTGAATTTTTGCTGATTTTCCGCCACGGGTTGATCGGTCGCACCCCTATACGCGCTGAACCGGGGAGTGTCAATTGAATCGCCGAAATTCCCCAACCGTTTCGGCGGCGGATCGCGGACTCTCCGCCGGATCTGTAAGTGCTATAGTGGGGCCCATGCCAAACGCCCGGCGTGAATTCCTGAAAGGCCTGACCGCGACCATGAATCCGGTTCGAGACCCCTTCGGAGAGATACTGGAAGCGGCCCGATCCGAGGGTTCGAAAGCAGCTTTCGAGTCCCTGATCTCGAACCTCAAGGCGGAGAAGAAATATCCGCTTCTGTTCGAGGCCAGGCTCATGCAGAAACGCCACCAACTGCGTCTTCCGTTGATACTGACCGAACCGGCTTCGGGACTCGATCCCGAGATCCAGGGGGAGTACGAGCAAGCCACCATCGCCGCCGCGCGGGAGGTAGGAAAACACTTCCTGGCCGACGGAGACATCATCGCTTCGTGGCCCTACTTCCGTGCCATCGGCGAGAACGGCCCCATTGCAGGGGCGATCGAGGCCATCCCCTCCGATGAAGCAGAGGACGCGGTCATCGAGATTGCCTTCTACGAGGGGGCGAATCCCAGCAAGGGATTCGAGATGATCCTGGCCCGATACGGAATCTGCCGAGCCATCACCTCATTCTCCCAATTCCCGAGTGCGGACGGACAGGAGGAGTCGGGACGGCTATTGGTGCGGACGCTCCACTCGGAGCTGTTGGCCAACCTGAAGAGCAGCGTTCGGCGCCGGGAAGGGACGGATCCGGCCACCGAAAGCATCAGCGAGCTGATCGCCGGCCGCGACTGGCTCTTCGAGGGCAACACCTACTACATCGATACGTCCCACGTCAGTTCCGTGGTCCAACTGAGTCCCCGGTTGGAAGATCGTCACTCTCTGAATCTGGCTCTGGAACTCACCGACTACGGCCGATGCCTGTCGGAGATGTTCCAGTACCCCGGCGAGCCTCCCTTCGAAAACCTCTACACGGACCACTCTTTCTACCTGAAGGCGCTTCTGGGCCGGGAGTTCTCAGAAGGCGTGGAGCATTTCCGGAAGAAGCTGGGCGGATCCGACTCGGATCCGGATGGGACCGCCGCCGCCCAGGCTTTGGTGCGTCTCTTGGAGAGGATCGAACGCTACGACGAGGCCATCGAAGTCGCGGTGGAATATCTGAAGGACTTTCCGGCCCACGAACTCAAGTGCTCGTCGGTCCCGCAACTCTGCCAGATTTCGGGAGACTACGACCGACTCCGCAAAGTGTCCCGGGACCAAGAGGACCTGCTGAGTTTCACAGCATCGGTGCTCTACGACTCCAATAGCTGAGTCGGGTCCCGGCGCCCGCGAGAAACGCCGCCACGGGACGCCGAGCACTCGTCGGCGCCAGTCGTCAACTGGCTGCGATGACTTTGTTCTTCAGGACTCCGACCCCGTCGATTTCCACGGTGACCTCGTCTCCAGGCTGCATGCCCTTGGTGGTCCCCGGGGTCCCGGTGAAGATCAGGTCTCCCGGTTCCAGGGTCACGTACTTGCTGATGAAGCTGACCGACTCGGCGAGCCCGTGGATCATGTCGGAGATCTTGGCTTCCTGGCGAACCTCCCCGTTGACCTTGAGCACCATGTTCAGGTTGCTGTAGTCGACCCCCGAGAGGATGTAGGGTCCGGTGGGGCTGAACGTATCGGCCGCCTTGGCGCGCCACCATTGAACGTCGTTTCTCTGCCAGGTCCGGGCGCTGATGTCGTTGCCGCAGGTGATTCCCAGGACATAGTCCAGAGCCTGCTCCACCGACACGTTCCGGGCTCGCTTGCCGATGACGATGACCACCTCGGCCTCGTAATGCACAGGATCCGTGTCGGGCGGCTGGACGACATCTCCTCCTTGGGCCAGCAACGAGGAGGGAAGTTTGATGAAGGGTTCCGGATAGGGATTCGGCTCCGAATCCCCGATGTGGGACTTGTAGTTCCCGGCCAGGGCCAGAACCTTGGAGGGGTTCTTGCTCGGGACCAGAATGGTGACGTCCGATAGCGCGTGGATGGTTTCGGTCTTTTCCCATTCGCCGTAAAGGTCCCCACTCAGTTGCCGGACCTGATCTCCCTCCAGGATGCCGTAGGCTTCCTGGCCGTCCACACTGAAACGTAGATACCGGGTTCCTTGATCCTTGTGGCTCGAAGCCTGACAGGCCTGGGTGAATCCCAGCCCCACCATCAACAGGAATATGCTTGTCCGTCGCAACATCATTCAGATCCTCCAAAACGTTGATGACTCTTCGGGAAGGGCGCCAGCATATAGCGGCCTTTCCGGCCCTGTCAACGGGCAGCCGGCCGCGCTCCGGCGACGTCTCACGCCCGCCGGCCCACGAGGTGAATCAGGATGAGAATAGCCGTTGCACCCGTGGCCATCCCGACCCAGAGGTCGGCTCCCCAGGCTCCCACCCGCAAGAAGGGGACAGTCTGTTTTCCCGTACGCAAGAAGGGGACAGTCTGTTTTCCCGCGTGTTTTCCCGCGCGCGCGCATGCCGAATTTCTTGAGTTTCCTTCACCTTTCTCAGTTCTGGATCGTTGTTGTTATCAGAGGCGAGGCGGAAACCGACTCCCCGCCGAGTCCGAGTCCGGTGAACCGAGGATCGTGGCCATGCCCCGAACCGCACGACACAAGAGTTCAGAAGCCGCCTTCTATCACCTCACCAATCGAGTCGCCGGAGAACGCGATTGGTTCCCCTTTGAAAACCACGAAGCCGGTCGAAAACTCCTGAACCTGACGTTGTTCTACGTCAGTGTCTACCGGTGTCGTCTGGCCGCATTTCAGATTATGGGCAATCACTTCCACTTCGTCGTCCATTTTGAGAAGCCTCGCTCCTTGTCCCGCGAGGAGTTGGAGGACATCGCCCACAAGCTTTATGGGCAAAAGGCAGAGAAGAAAACCGCCGATTGGACCGTCGCCGAGTGGGAGGCGTTCAACCAGCGTCTCTTTGACGTGTCGAAACTAATGCAGAACGTGGACGGGCAGTATGCCCGGTGGTACAACCGCCAGTTTCGACGGCGAGGACATTTTTGGAGTGAACGTTTCAAGAACCCGGAACTCTTGGGACTCGAAGCCGTCCAGGACGCCATTCTCTACGTGGAACTCAACGCCGTCCGGGCCGGGCTGGTCAAGCGGCCCGAGCAGTGGAAATTGGGCTCGGCCCGCTGGAGACTCACCGGCGAGAATCAAGGCCTGATTCCGCTGGAGGAGCTGTTCCCCTCGGATCCCGGAACGGACGTGTACAGCAGTTACCGGTCCCGGTTGTACTATCGAGGAGCTGTCCCCACCCGGGAGAACCAGGCGGCGATCCCCCAGTGGATCCTCGATCAGGAGCAGCGACGTGGATTTACCCGTGCCGGAGCCTTTCGCCGGCGTCTGCGGTTTCTGACGGACGGATTGGCCGTCGGTCCGGCAGAGAAGGTGGCGCAGCTGCTGGAAACGTATCGAAAGCAAGGTCGATATCGACGTCGCCGACACCCCATCCCCCAACTGGGCGGAGCGATGTATTCCCTGCGGGAGCAGCGCTCGCACGCCTTCGTCCCGTAAACTCGCCTGATCGCCGACCGTCGATTCCGCCACCGTGGGACGGAACGATCCAAATCACTGGAACCGCTCGATAGACTGACAATAGACTGGTGGAGTTGACCCGCTTTCGTGGACACATCCAAAGTAAGGAAGTGAAAGGAGGAGTCCACGATGGCAAGAAAGCAGCGGCGGTACCCGCCGGAGTTCCGACAGGAGATCGTGGCGCTGGTCCGCTCGGGTCGATCGCCTGAGGCGCTGGCGCGCGAGTTCGAGCCCTCGGCGTCGGCGATCCGCAAGTGGGCCAAGCAGGCCGATCTGGACGAGGGGCACCGTAACGACGGGCTAACGACGTTCGAGCGCCAAGAGTTGCGCCAAGCGAGGCGGGAGATCAAGCGCCTGCGGATGGAGCGGGACATCTTAAAAAAAGCCGCGGCTTGGTTCGCCCGGGAGAGCGACTCGATCCCCGGCAAGGATTCGAGTTCGTGAAGGCGTACCGGGCCCGGTTTCCGATTCGGGTGATGTGCCGCGTATTGGGTCTCTCCCCCAGCGGTTACTACGCTTGGTTGAAACGCCCGCCCTCGAAGCGGGCTCGCCGGGACCAGGCGCTTCGGGAAAAGATCGTGCAGATCTGGAACCAGAACCGGAGAGTCTACGGTCGGCCTCGTCTGCATGCCGAGCTGAGAGCTCGAGGGGAACGGACGAGCCCGAAGCGCGTGGGTCGATTGATGAAGGAAGCCGGGATCCAGGGGGCGAGCCGGAGGCGCCGGAAGGCGGGGCTCACCCGGAGGGACCGGAAGGCGCGTCCGGCACCGGACCTGGTGAACCGGAACTTCACGGCCGCGGGACCGGATCAGCTCTGGGTCGCGGACCTGACGTATGTGCGCACCCAGGCGGGCTGGTTGTACGTGGCCGTGGTCGTGGACGCCTGGAGCCGCTTGGTTGTGGGCTGGGCGATGGAGACGCATCTGCGCTCCGAACTGGTCGAGAAGGCGCTTGCCATGGCGGTGATCCGGCGCCAGCCGAAGCAGGTGATTCACCACTCGGACCAAGGGACGCAGTACACCTCGGCTGCCTTTGGAAAAAGATGCCGGCAGGCCGGGGTGCGGCCGTCGATGGGCTCGGTCGGGGACGCTTACGACAACGCGATGTGCGAGAGCTTCTTCGCGACGCTGGAGTGCGAGTTGCTGGACCGTCACCGGTTCCGGAACCCGGGTGAGGCGCGACGGGCCGTCTTTGACTTCATTGAAGGATTCTACAACCGGCGCCGCCGGCATTCGGCGCTGGGCTACGAGTCGCCGGTCCACTACGAGCAGCAGGCAGCGTAGAACCCACGCCGGCTTGGAGCGGCCCGACCACGAAGCCGGCACCGCCATCGTCGCACCAAGCGTCGCGCGCGACACGCTTGAAGGGGGCAGGGTGGCTCCGCCCCCCTGAGACCCCCGGATGCAAAGAGACAAATAAAACTCTTAAATCCCTGGAAAGAGCGTTCGAGGCTCCCTCGTTAAGCGGTATCCCATTGTGGAAAATCAGAGATTTCCCACAACGTGAGCCCTTTTGCTGACGCGTCCATCCGGTGCCCCTCACGGAAGAAAGAACGCTCTGTCGATGGCCAGTGACATTCGACAGGCGGAAGTCTTGCTCCCCACGGACAGAAGGAGTATTACAAACAGGACCAACGTAGACCGCACTAACAAACCGTCCACGAAAACGGGACACCCTCACTGGATTGTCCTCTTTGTGTGTGTGGAAAGTCCTTCGGACTTCCATCCATTTGGCAAAGGATCACCGCATCTACTTGCGGACGCGTGCACAAGACTGTCCCTTCCTTTTCCGAGACTGTCCCCTTTCCCCCTCTTCCCCCCCGCACAAGACTGTCCCTTCCTTTTCCCCTCCTTGCACGAGACTGTCCCTTCCTTTTCGCGCGCGGACTGGTCCATCCTTTTCGTCTCGGATGACGTGAATTTCCCCAAGTCCCTCAGGCACGCCGACCCGCGACGTGGATCAGGATGAGAATAGCCGTTGCACCCGTGGCCATCCCAACCCAGAGGTCGGCTCCCCAGGCTCCCACCAGGGCGTAGCCGGCAAGGGCGGCCACGACCGCTCCGAGAAGAGCGTAGGGGATCTGGGTGCGCACGTGCTCCAAATGTTCGCATCCGCTACAGATGGAAGAGAGGACGGTGGTGTCGGAGATGGGGCTGCAGTGGTCGCCGAAGATGGCGCCGTCCAGGACGGCCGCCATGGCCAGGATCATCACCGCCTCGCCGCCCGATTCGTACCCCAACTGGGCGGCTGTGGGAATGATGATTGCCATGGTCCCGTAGCTGGTCCCGGTGGCGAAGGCTACCAGGCCGGAGGTGACGAACACCGCCAGCGGAACCCACTCGACGCTCACGCCCTGCCGCAGCACGGCGACGGCATAGTGCGCGGTATCCAAGTCCCGGCATCCGGCCGATAGGGCCCAGGCGCAGACGATCACCACAAGGGCTCCCGAGATATGCCGGACACCTCCCAACCAGGCCAGAAGGCCCTCCCGCACCGTCATCACGCCCTGCAGGGCCGGCAGCAGGATCGCCAGAGCGGCGCCGGTGACGCCCGCATAGAGCATGGAGAAAGTGAGGGCCTCGCCGTCCTGGGCCGCGGCGGCCCGGATGAACACATCCTTCCATCCCGCCAGGGAGGCCAGGTCGGCCCCTGCGTCGCGGCTTCCCCAATAGTAGATCTGGATCATGATCAACAGCAGCACCGTGCCGATGGGAACGACGGCGTTGTACCAGCGCGGCTGGATCGCCGACGAACCCTCCGAACCCTGAAGATCCGAGGACTCGGCGGCGCGGCGCGCCCTCCTCTCCACCTTCAGCATGGGGCCGAAATCTCGGCCGGTAGCCGCCACCACGATCACCAGAAACAGGGCGAAGACACAATAGAACCGGTATCCCATCGCCGAGAGGAAGAGCCCGTATCCGCTGGCGTCCAATCCCAGGTCTCGTGCCGCGCCCTGAAGATAAGAGACCTCGGTCCCGATCCAGGTCGAGACCAGAGCGAGACCGGCGATGGGAGCTGCGGTCGAGTCGATGAGGTAGGCCAGCTTGGCACGGGACAGCTTCAGCCGATCAAACAGCGGCCGGACCGTAGGCCCCACGATCGCGGTGTTGGCATAGTCGTCGAAAAAGATGGAGAACCCCATGCCCACGGTCGCCACCGATACACCGCGGCGTCCCCGCGCCAGCCGCAGGATGAGGTTGATCATTCCCTGCAGCCCGCCGCTGGCGGTAGTGACACTGACCAGGCCGAGCAGCGACGCCGTGAATCCGAGGATGGAGAGGTGGAAGGAGTCGAGCACCGAATCCCAGAAGTAGTTCACGAAGAACGACTCGGCCATGCCGACGGGCGAGGGCCACGCATGAATCAAGGCGGCGCTGGCGATGCCGAAGACAAGCGAAGGAACCAGCCAGCGAGTAATGAGAACCGAGACGATGGCCACCAGCGGCGGCAGCAGCGCCAGCCACGTTGCGTCCAACTGCCGGGCCGACAGGTAGCCCCGGTCCACGGGCAGAAACGACATGGAAACGACGATAATCAACGCGATCGGAGAAACGATCAGCAGCCTTTTCTTCATTCCGTTCATTAGTCAGTCCCGGAGTTCTCCCTGCCTCGTGTAAAGACTACTCTGGGCCCATGACGCCGGGGTTTCCTGTTCCCTTGTCGTAGCGGAGTGCGGATCAATTGGACCCGGCAGTCGGCTGGACCGGCTGGTAGAATCGCCAACCAAATGCGGGGCACCAACGACGAGTTGACGGCTGAACAGAAGAGAGATCGTCTGGCGCGCTACAGGCAGGCCCGTGGGCGAGCGACCCGATGGCTGCTGGATCAGATGAATCCCGACGGCTCCATCGGCGACGTGAGCGAGGGATATTTCTACTACCGCGGCCCTTGGACCTTCTCCCTGGTGGGGGAGACCGGGGCGGCAAGCCAGCTGTGCGGTTGGATCAGGAGACACTTGCTCCAACCGGACGGCCGCATCGGCGGACCCTACCGGATGATCAACGACGCCTGGGCCTACCGGGACTCGGCTCTGATCGTGGGTGCTCAGATGGCGGGCCAATACGACCTCTCCCATGGTCTCATTCCAGCACTCCTGCGTTGGCAGGACCCGGCTTCAGGCGCCTTCGCCAACGACCGGCGCGAGGACGGCACCAGAAGCGACGATCAGAGCATCCCCTACACCGCCGGGGGCGGCTTCGCGTGCCTGGCTACGGGAAATCTGGAGGAAGCGCGGTCGGTGGCGAGCTTCCTGCGAAAGATCTACGACGCCCAGGACGAACTTCCGGAACGCTTCTACTATGACTGGTCCCGCGCCCGCCAGGAGCCGAACCGGGATTTCCCCCCCGATCGTGCCTTCTGGTTCGTGGTGGAGAATCACGTCGCACGGCTTCAGCGCTGGACCGTGGGCGGGATCGCCGCCGGCTTCCTCTGCCGCCTCTACCTGGCCGACCCCGATCCAAGCTACCTGGAGTTGGCGCGCCGTTACCAGGACTTTTCCATGGCCGCCACCGACAGCCAGTTCCGCTACGATCCGGTCTGCAAGAGCGGCTGGGGAAGCTCGTTGCTCTACCTCCTCACCGGAGATCTCCGCTACGAGGCCTGGACCTACCGCATGGGTGACTGGTTCGTCCGGCAACAGCACCCGGACGGCTATTGGCCCCCCACCGACGGCCCGTCCACCAGAGGCCGCCTGATCCACAATGCCCTGGAATTCACCATGCACGTGGACACCATCATCGCCGGGCTCTCCTCCCGTGGAGGGTCGTAGGAGTGGGGACATGCCTGTCCCCCTCTTCATTCTATTCCTTACTCTTCTGCGCCGACCCGGAATCGGGGGTTAAAAACCCCCGCCCCCTCTTCAACGCAACGTCGCACCACCATCCACCGGAATAACCACACCAGTGAGGAAATCCGCTTGCGGCGACGCCAGAAAAAGCACCGAGGCGGCGACATCTTCCACGGTCGCCAGCCGCCCCAACGGAATCTGGCCCAAGATCTTCTCCCGCATGCCGGGACGATCCAGAGTCTGCGCCGCGAGGTCGGTTTCCACAAAGGTGGGCGCGACGGCATTGACCGTGACGCCGTGCCAGGCCCATTCCAGAGCCAGCACCCGGGTCAACATGATCATGCCCGCCTTGCTGGAGCCGTAGGCCGCTCTTTCCTCACGGGCCACCAGCCCGGCCGCCGAAGCCACATTGACGATGGTCCCCCGGCGCCGCGGGATCATCCGGCGCCCCACCTCTTGAGTCAGAAAGAAGGCCCCCTTGAGGTTGGCGTCCAGAATCTCGTCCCACTGCTCCTCGGTCACCCGCTCGGCCGGACGGGGGATGTTGACCCCGGCGTTGTTGACCAGCACCTGAATGGGACCCAACTCCTCTTCCACCTGATCGACGATCGCCGGCATGTCTTCCAGGCGCCGCACGTCCAACGCCAGGGGTAGAGCCCGAGCCCCACGCGCCTCGACTCTGCGGCACGTCTCCTGAAGCGATGTCCGCCTGCGGGCCGTCAGCGCCAAACCGGCTCCCGGGACCGCGAACCCTTCCGCCAATCCGACCCCGATCCCCCGGCTGGCTCCCGTGATCAACACTACTCTTTCGTTATGGGCTCCCATTTCAACTACACCACCTGATCACCAGTCGGGAGAGCACGCGAGCGCACTCCAGGACCGACTCCAGTTCCACATACTCGTCCGGCGCATGGATATTCCCGCCTCGCGGGCCGTAGTAGATGGACTGCTCCCCCAATTCGGCCTTGAAATAACGGGCATCGGCAGTGCCGGGAAAAGCATCCCTTTCCAGTTCCCTGTCCGTCACGCCCTGGTGACACTCCTCCAAAAGGTCGACCAGACTCGAAGGACCCGACACGGGAGGCGTGACCCAACCTCGGGCACGAAAACCGTTGTAGCGAATCGCGGGCGGATTCCGAATCAGCCACGGATCGGTCCCCGCCGCCCGGCGGACCTGCTCTTCGGCGAAGTCCTGGGACCGTTCCGGCGGCCAGCCGATGGGAAACGACATGCGGCAACTGAACCGGCATTCGAGCGCCACGCTGGAAGGCCAGTCCCCCCCTTCGATCTGGCCGACGTTGAGGCTCAGGGGCCGGGGCCGATGGTCGTACTCCGGATGCCGGAAGTCCCGATTCAGGGCCTCGACCACCGCCGGCTTGAGGCGGTGAATGAGGGAAGCCGCCTTCTCGACCGCGTTCACATGGCGTCCCGGTTCTCCTACATAGGCCGGCCGGCCCCGGACGCAGACCTCGAACCAGAGCACACCCAGGGTGGCGGTCCAGACCTGGAGCCCCGTAGGCTCGGTCAGCACGGCGCCATCCACCCGCCCCGAATCCAGGCGGCTCGCCAGCATTCCGTTGCCCGTGCACTCCTCCTCGATGACACTCTCCACCCGGACCGGCCCCCGCAACCGGGCGCCCGACTCCCGGACCGCCGCCACCGCCAGCAGGGCCGCCACCAGCCCGCTCTTCATGTCCAGGGCGCCCCGCCCGTACATCCGGCCATCCCGAACCTCCGCTCCCCAGGGATCGAAACTCCACCATTGCAGGGGACCGAGCGGCACCACGTCCACGTGCCCGTTCAGGACCAGGCTCCGACCGCGCCTCCCCGTGGGCTTCAGAACACCCGCCACATTGGGCCGGCCGGCATAATCCCGCTCCACGGGCACGAAATCAGGATCCGCCTCCATGCGTGCCGAATCCGGTTCCCACTTCCGAGTCTCCAGTCCCAGGTCCACGAGGCGCCGGTAGATCAACTCCTGCCCTTCCGTCTCCTGACCCAGCAGCGTCGGACAACGGACCAGATCCGCCAGGAATTGCAGATATTCGCCGCTCAGGGTGTCCACCGCGTCGACGGCGCGATCCTCTGGAGACATCCCCCGGAACCTTCCTTACTCAAACCAGAACGAATAGAGGTGGGCGTTCTTGAGATGGAATCGGAAGCGGACCCTCTCGCCGCTGAGGGACTCCAGACTGTCTTTCCCCTCCCACTCCAACCGCACTTTCAATTGATCGGTGGTCACCGGGATGGAATCGAGGCGGGTCCAACCATCCAGAGCCTTGCGCCCCCCCGGGTTCCTGACTTCCACCCGGATTTCGCCCCCGGTGGCGTCCGCATTGACCCAGAGCTGAGTCCCGCCGAAACGCAGGGTTCCGGTCTCGACGAACCCTCCCTTTTCGTCGGCCCGGAACGAGACGAAACCGTCCCGGCGGAGACGGGCCAGATGGATGGCGGCCTGAAAGGCGCCGCTGGTCGGGTACCGGACATCCACTCCGCTGTAATAGAACCAGAGTTCATCCCCCTTGACGATCGGCCGCGACACCGGCAGGACCTGGGCGGTGTCGATCCGTCCTTCACCCAGCCGGGAAGCAGGCAGAAACGACTCGCGGGTGCCCACCGGCACCCAGTTGAGCAGGTCGCGGCTGGTGGCCAGCTTGGCCGAATTGACGCCGTCCTGGTTGTTGTGGTGGGGAGGAGTGAGGCCGCTGGACTCGAAGTAGTTGGGCAGACCGATGTAGACGCCCTCGTAGGGGAAAATGGGCATCTTGTAGATCTCGGCGTTGTAATTCTCCGGCTGATTGAACTGGGGGGTGTAGAGCCGGGGGTCGACCAGGTGCTCCCGGATGCGCTGCTCGCCCAACTTCTGATCCAGAGCGTCGGCATGAAATATGAGCTGGGGATCGGTCCATTGCTCGAAGTCCCGGCTCAAGGAGAGGTAGACCGACCGGCCGAAGGGGCCCCGGTGCTTGACGGTCAGAATGTACTGTTTGCCCAGTTCGTCGTAGGTCAGTTGGGAGGTGTCCTGGCTCGGAATGGGGGGCACGTCCAGTTTCGTGAACACAAAGCCGTCGGCGGAAACCACGGGCCGGCGATCCCTCGGTCCCAGGAGCCCTTTGTAACGGCGCTCGCCGGTCCCTTGCGAATCCAGGATGACATGTTGGACCAGGGCGTCCGGCTCTCCCCGCACCGCTACCAGATTGTTTTCCCGGGAGCCCCGGAACTCCTTGACCCCCAACACCGGCTTTTCCCAGACGATCCCCTCCCGTGAGCGGGCGAATGCGGTCTTCCCCGGACCTCCGTGGTACCACATCTTCCAGACCTTCTCGCCCGGATCCCAAGATGGGGCGCTGGTGACCTGGATCGTCCGGCTCTCCACCGGAGTCGTCCCAGGGGCGGCGTAACGGCCCGGCTGGATTTCCCAGGGCTGGTCCGCCCGGACCACCGGACTACCTTCGTACCGGTGAGGCTGGTGAATGACGCGCCGAACCCGGTAGAGATTTCCCAGGAGATAGTCGTCCAGGAAGAGGTGGCGGACTCCCGGAGCGAGCACCAGGTCTCCAGGACGCTGGGCGGCTCCGTACTCTGAGAACAAGGAGAGAACGATCCATCCCCCAAGCAAGAAAGAACGCATTCGCAATTTCAACATGGTTTTCCCCATTGGCTCACCCCCGAAATCGGTCCTTATCATGAAGCGGCATGCCCGGGCGGGCAACCATCGTGCAGAGCCATTGCGGCTGTGTTTCAATATCGGGACAGGCAGTAACACCGAACGACGTGATGAGGGATCCAATATGAAGCGAGTTCACATGATCGGTTATTCCTGCGTCCTGCTGGCCGGTTCGATACTGGTCTTTGCTGGTCCGGACACCAAGATCGGAGTGCTCACGGACGCGGCCTGCGGCGCCCGTGTGGCCGCCAACGTGGAGAAGGCGGCCAAGCACACAGTGGCCTGCGCGCTGATGGAGAGTTGCAAGGCGAGCGGCTTCGGTCTGATCCTGGACGGCCGGTTCCTCAAGTTCGACGTGCCGGGAGACCAGCAGGCCCTGAAACTGCTGGAAGCCGCCAAGGTCAGAGAGAACTTCCGGGTCGAGGTGACCGGGGAGTTCACTGAGGACGACGTCAAGGTGGCCGCGATGAAGCCGGCCAAGCGGGAGGCGTCGGGCACCAAGTAGACGAATCACAGATCACGAGCGGAGGGCGCCGGATCGCGTCCTCCCGTCAGCCCGCTATTGGGCCAGCAGGCGAACCTCCTCCAGAATGGGCGTACTGCCTCCGTCCGGCGTAGCGAACAGCACCCGGTACTGCAGCCATCGGGCCTCTTCCCCGACCCGGATCTCCGAGCCCGGCTTGTCAAAATAGGATTCGGATCCAGCAGGCCCCATCCAGTCGGCCTGCTCCAGGACTTCAGCCGAAACTGCGCTCCGAATCTGAAAGCGGATTTCGGTTCCATGGGGCGTTCGGGCCGTCCACTCGAGCCGCCCGGGGCGGACTCCTTCCCGGATCTCCAGCGGCGCCGAAAAGTATTCCTCCTCCAGGCGCCGGTGGTAGATGTTGCCCACGTCGTGGCTGGTGCTAAAGTGGGGACCGAAACTCTGGATCCAGTCGCGGCGGGAGTAGGAATACCCCTCCTCTCCTCCCCAGAAGATGTTGGTGCCCACAGCGTGATCGCCCCGCTCCACGTGGTTGACCACGATCAGGTCCATCCAACCGTCCTGATTCAGATCGGACACGGAGAGCGCCAAGGTGGATTCGCCGGGAAGCGTGGCACGGCGGGACTCGCTATAGCTCCCGTCAGGACCTCCCCAGTAGATGAGGACCGGCAGCGAGCGCGTCGTGTACCCGTGGTAGTTGGTCATCACGATGTCCAGAAACCCGTCCCGATTCAGGTCCGCCACGGCCTGCTCTTCCGATTCGAACGCCTCCAGGACCAGAGACCTGCGGTTCGAGAAACCGTCCGAACCACCCCACAGCAGCGTAGTCTTGCGCATGGGCCGTCCGAACCGCTCCGGGTCGTAGACCGCTCCCAGGATCAGGTCCAGCCAACCGTCGGCATTCAGGTCCGCGACCTCGGCGGTGGACGCCGAGTGGACCTTCAGATGCTGGCGGCGCTTCACGTCGTAGCTCCCCGACTCATCGCCCCAGAAGATCTCCGTGTTGGGGGCGTCCACGTCGGTGAAGACCAGGTCCAGGAAACCGTCGCGGTTGAAATCGGCCAGCGAGCTCACCATGGGACGGCGGACACGAAGCGGCAACCGGGTGCTGCGGTCCGGGTGGAAACCTCCTTCTCCGCCCCACCGAATGAGCCCCGTGGAATCGGGCGTGTGGGAGTCCGCCGATCCCACGCCCACCACCAGATCCAGGTGGCCGTCTCGATTCAAGTCCGCCGTGACGACGGAATAGCCGCCCGTCTCGAGTTCCTTCCTCCGATCCGTGCTGTAGCCGTCGGGACCTCCCCAGTAGACCCAGCCCTTCGGAAAAACCAGGTCGACCCAGCCGTCCTGATTCAGGTCGGCCTTGGCCATGAGACCTCCTGTCCCCTGGATCGCGGTCACGGAGGCCGTCGAGTAGTGGTGTCTGGGGTTGCCCCAGTAGATGAGGGAGTCGATGGGACCATGGGTGCCGCTGGAGCGGTTGATGAGAACCAGGTCCATGTGTCCGTCTCGATTCAGGTCGCCCCCGCTGGCGCTCACGGGGCCGAATCCCTGGAGTTCCTTCCGGTGCGCCGCGTCGAAACCGTCGGGACCGTTCCAGTAGACGTAGGAGTTCACATCGTAGGTCTCGTGGTCGTATTCATTGGAGAAAACCAGGTCGACCCACCCGTCCCGGTCGTAGTCGGCCAACACCGCATCCGTGGCCGCCAGCGTCGGCAACTCGCTCCGCTTCCCGGCCGAGAAACCCTCCCGGCCGTTCCAGTAGACGTAGGAAGAGGCGCCTCCGCTGTTGGGCAGCACCAACTCGGGAAGTCCGTCCCGGTTCAGGTCGCCGGTCCGGCTCTGCTTGGCTCCCTGGGTCGGCAGCTCGATCCACGGCTCCCGGACCGGTCCCCCTTCGCTCCCCCGGTGTAGCGTCACGCGGTCATCTTTGTGGTTCAGGGTCAGGTCCAGGTGGCCGTCCTGGTCCAAGTCCGCCAGATGGGCGCCGATGGGGTCGCCCCCCATCCATTCATCGCGCTCGGCACTCATGCCCTCCGGGCCGCCACGGTACAGGTAGGCACTCTTGTACTGGGAATTGTTGTTGACGAACACCAGATCCGCATAACCGTCCCGGTCCACGTCTCCCGCCGCGCAATCGGCCGCACTGACGGTCGCCACCACACTGCGCCGTGACGCATCGAACCCCCGGGGGCCGTTCCAGTAGACGTACGATTCCAGGTGCCGGTCGAACCCGAAGCGTTCGCCGGCTTCGATCCCCCGATTCGAAAAGGCCAGATCCACGAACCCGTCGCCGTTGAAGTCCCCGGCCGCCACTCCCGCGGCCAGAATCGTAGGCAGCTCGGTCCGGTGCTCCGGCCGGTATCCGTTGGCGCCGCCCCAGTAGATGAGAGCCGACATGTCCTCCGAGTAGTTGTGGATGAAGTTGCAGAAGACGAGCTCGGGAAAGGAATCCTGGTTCAGATCCACCACGAGGGAACGGCCGCCACCCGGGCTGGGCAAGCGCGTCACCCCCCTTTCCCGGAGGCGGATCTGCCGCAGCAGGCGGGCCAACGGCTGGTGGTCCGGAAGATCGGGAAGGATGGATTCGGGTCCCCCGGTCCGGCCCCAATAGACGACGATGTCGGCGTTCTCCAGGACATCGTGGTCCTGACCCAGGAGGATGTCCAGGTAGCCGTCGTTGTTCAGGTCCCAGCGGTGGATCATCTCAAGCGTCCCGGAGCGGGTCGCGTAGAGGTTGACGCCTCCGTCGCCAAGACGCCCCGCCGAGAAATCCTCGAAGGTGTTGTGGGTCACCCATGCCTTCTCTGCCCCGGCCGTGGGCGTGCCTGACGTCAGGACGCCGGCCAATAGCAAAAATCCGAGTGGTCTTCTCATGGAAATTCTCCTCTTTGCAACTTTCCTGCGTGTCAGTACAACACAGCGGAGAGAAAAGAGGAAAGGTCCCGCGGAAGGGCGATTTTCAAGCGCCCGTTCTTCCGTCGCCGCTTTGCTACTCCAGAGTCCGGCGGTTAGGAAACCGCCGCTCCGACGGTTGGAAACCGCTGCTCCAATCTTGTAGAGTGCCCGGCACGCACCCGAACGGGAAATCGATCCATGCCCTACCGAATTCTACTCGCCATCCTCTGCCTGCTGACGGCCGCCTCCTGTACCGGTTCGGGACCGGACGCCCAGAAACCCCAGCTTGCGTACGTCACCAACGGAGTCGCCTCCTTCTGGACCATTGCCGAAGCCGGAGCGCTCAAGGCGGGCCGGGATCTGGATGTGGACGTGGACGTGCGGATGCCGGTGGAAGGGGTGCTGGACCAGAAGCGGATCGTGGAGGATCTTCTGGCCCGCGGTATCGACGGCATGGCCATCAGTCCCATCGACCCGGACAACCAGGAGGAACTGGTCAACGAAGCCTGCGACCACACCACCGTCATCACCCACGACTCGGACGCGCCCCGGACCCGGCGGCTCTGCTATGTGGGGATGGACAACTACAAGGCGGGCCGCCTGGTGGGGAAGCTGGTCAAAGAAGCCATGCCCGAGGGAGGCTCGGTGATGCTCTTCGTCGGGCGGCTGGAGCAGCTCAACGCCTCGCAGAGACGGCAAGGGGTGATCGACGAGTTGCTGGACCGCCCGGGAGAGACCATGGGTGCCGTCGATCCCCCGAACGCGGCTCTGAAGGGTGAGCGCTACACCATTCTGGACACCCGCACCGACCAGTTCGACCAGGCCAAGGCCAAGGCCAACTGCGAGGACGCCATCGCCCGCTATCCCGACCTGGGGTGCATGGTGGGACTCTTCGCCTACAACCCGCCCGCCTGTCTGGTCGCTCTGGAGCAGGCCGGAGTGGACGGGATCCACCTGGTGGGGTTCGACGAAGCCGATGCCACCCTGCAAGGCATCGTGGACGGCCGGATTTACGGCACCGTCGTCCAGCAGCCGTACCAGTACGGTTACGAATCGGTGCGGATCCTGGCGGGCCTGGCCCAGGGAGACCGCAGCGTCCTTCCCGAGAATGGATTTCTGGATATCCCGGCCCAGACGATCCGGGCGGACAACGTCCGGGAGTTCTGGGACGACCTGAACCGCAAGATGGCGGAGGCAAAGGGCGCTAAGCCCTGATTCCGGCGTAATTCCCTGCCCCGCGGCGACACATTTCATGACGGCACCGGTCCTCGAAGCCCGGACGATCAGCAAACGATTTCCCGGGGCGCTGGCACTGGACCGGGCGGACCTCCAGGTCCGCGCCGGCGAGGTTCTGGCCCTGGTGGGAGAAAACGGCGCCGGCAAGAGCACCCTGGTCAAGATCCTGGCGGGCGAGGAAGTCCAGGACTCGGGACAGGTCCTCATGGATGGATCTTTGGTCCGAATGGGATCGGTCCAGACCGCGTCCGGATTGGGGGTGAACCTCATCCACCAGGAACTGAACCTTTCGGACAATCTGGAGGTGACGGCCAATATTTTCCTGGGACGGGAGCCCCATCGCTTCGGGTTCCTCAACCATCGCCGGCTGGAGCAGGCGGCGAGACCGATTCTGGACCGGATCGGGCTCGACTGCCCGCCCTCTACGAAGGTCTCCCGACTCTCCATGGGCCAGCGGCAACTGGTGGAAATCGCCCGGGCGCTGGCAGCCAAGTCCCGGGTCCTGATCATGGACGAGCCCACGTCGAGCCTCTCCCAGGGTGAGACCCGGAACCTGTTTCGGACCGTCCGGGAGCTTCGAGCCGAAGGGGCGGCGGTGATCTACATCTCTCACCGGCTGGGGGAGGTGAAGGAACTGGCCGACCGGGTCCTGGTGCTTCGGGACGGCGCCAACGCCGGCGAGTTGGGCAAAGATGAGATCGATCACGACCGCATGGTGCGGCTCATGGTGGGCCGGGACATCACAAGCTTTTATGGTCAGGTTCCCGACCAGCAGGGCCCGGTCCGCCTGGAGGTCCGGGACCTGCGGACCCCAGACCATCCGGGGCACCGTCTCGACCTGAAGGTAGGAGCCGGGGAGATCGTCGGCCTGGCCGGGTTGCTGGGAGCGGGCCGCAGCGCTCTGCTGGGCGCCATTTTCGGCACCGCGCCGGCTTTGAGCGGCGGTGTTCGGATCGACGGGGCCCCGGCCCGGATCTCCAGCCCCATCGAGGGGATCCGAACCGGCATCGCCCTGGTCCCCGAGGACCGGAAACAACAGGGTCTGATCCTCCGAATGGGAGTGGAGGAGAACATCTCGCTGGCCTCCCTGCGGCATCATCGGCTCCGCGGCGGCTTCATCAATCGCCGTCTTCACCGGCGCCAGACGACCCGGATGATCGCAAGACTCGGCATCCGCACGCCCGGCGCCGAAGCCACCACCGAGCACCTCTCGGGCGGCAACCAGCAGAAGGTGGTCCTGGCCAAGTGGCTTTCTCTGAAACCGAAGGTGCTGCTCCTGGACGAGCCCACACGAGGGATCGACGTCGGCTCCAAACAGGAAATCTACCACCTGATCGAAGCGCTCTCCGAGGAAGGGACCGCCATCCTCTTCGCCAGCAGCGAGATGGAGGAGATCCTGAGGCTCTCGCGGCGGGTCGTGGTGATGCACGAAGGACGGATCAGCGGAGAGCTTTCCCAAGGAGAGCTCACGGAAGAAGCGGTTGCCCACTTGGCCACCTCCCCGGAAGAAGCGGCATGAACAAATCGCGGGGCATTCTCCTCCTGTTGCTGGCGGTTTCCGCCTTCAGCGCACTGATGAACCCGGACTTCCTGACGCCCTACAACCTGCAGAACATCATCCGCTGGACCTCGCTGTTCGGGATCCTGAGCATTGGCGTGGCCTTCGTCATCATCACAGGCGGAATCGACCTCTCCATCGGCTCCCTGGTGGGCCTGGTGGGGTGCTTGCTTCCAATGCTTCTGGTCAACCAGGGCATGGGAGCCGCCGGTGCCTTGGGGACGGTCCTCACCGTCAGCCTTCTGGTCGGACTCGCTCACGGACTCCTGGTCACCCGGCTGCGGCTCCAACCCTTCGTGGTCACCCTCTGCGGTCTGCTCCTGTACCGCGGGTACGCTCGTTACCTGACGGCCGACCAGACTCAGGGATTCGGGACCGGATTCCAGGAACTCAAACAGCTCGCCACCGGCAAACCCATCACTTTGGCGGTGCTGGCCATCACGGCGGGAGCGGCCATTCTGATCTGGACTCTGGTCCGGAGAATCCGGAGGGGCACCGAGGCCGATCCCCCGGGGACGAAAACACGCTGGCTGGGTGCGGCGGCGGGCGCCCTGCTGATTCTGGCCGGCGCCGCGGTCCGGTTCGGCGACATCCAGCCCCTTTCCCGGATCCTGATCCCGGCCCCATTCCTGATCATGATCGTGCTGGCTTTGCTGGCGGGGCTCTTCCTGAACCACACCATCTACGGCCGCTACCTCCTGGCCCTGGGCCGGAACCGGGAGGCCGCCCGCTACAGCGGAATCGACACCGACCGCATGGTGATTCTGGCCTACGTCATCTGCTCCCTCATGGCCGGCATCGGAGGCATCCTCTTCGCCCTGGACATCAACTCCATACAACCGTCCGGGCACGGCAACTTCTACGAGCTCTACGCCATCGCGGCGGCGGTGCTGGGGGGATGCAGCCTGCGAGGCGGCGAGGGCTCGATCCTGGGCGTGGTGCTGGGAGCCGCGGTCATGCGGGTCCTCTACAACGCCATCAATCTGCTGGGTATTCCCACCCAACTGGAGTTCGCCATCATCGGCGGTGTCATCCTGGCCGGCGTGGCGGGAGACGAACTGGTCCGCAAGGTCATGGCGCGGCGCCAGTCGTGACGTGGAGCGCCGTAGGAGCGGCGGCATCCCTGCCGCCGATTGGAGCGGCGTCTTTCAGGCGCCGACCGGAGCCCGCAATGCCGTGCCGCAACGCCAGCCGTGGCGGGTCAGTCCATCCGGGGCTTGGCGCCATAATATTTGAACGAGGGAATGAGATGGCCGGCGGTGATTCCGCCATCCACCTGGATCACCTGCCCCGTGATCCAGTCGCTGTCGCTGCAGGCCAGAAAGACCGCCGCGGCCGCCACGTCCGCCGGCGTCCCGAAACGGGAGAGGGGCGTGTACTGCATCCAGGCGGCATACAGCGCACCGTCCTTGTCCGGGGGCGGGTCCTTCGGTACGGGCACGGCTCCCGGGGCAATGCAGTTGACCTGGATGTTGTATTCCCCCAGATCGAAGGCGGCGCCGCGGGTGAAGTTGAGGATTCCCGCCTTGGTGGCTTCGTAGAGGGAGCAGTAGTGGGTCCCGCCCAGTCCGTGGACTGAGGACATGGTGATGATCTTGCCGCTGCCCTGGGACTTCATGGCCTGGGCGCCGATGCGGACGGTCAGGTAGGTCCCGATGAGGTTGGTCCGAACCAGCTTCTCGAACTCCTCCACCCGGGTTTCCAGCAGCGGCTTGGCCAGACCGAAGCCGGCATTGGCCACGACGATGTCCAGCCGGCCGAAGCGCTCCAACGCCGCATCCACCATGGCCTGCACCTGGTCCTCCCGGGAGATGTCGGCTTGGAACAGGAGGCTCTTCCTGCCAAGGCTTTCCACCAGATCGGCTGTCTCCTGTCCCCCTTTCCGGTCGCTGTGGTAGTTCACGACACAGTCGGCACCCTCCTCGGCGAAGGCCCGGCAAATGCCGGTGCCCAATCCCCCGGAAGACCCCGTCACCAGCGCCACCTTGTCCTTGAGTCTCATGCGTCCCTCCCCGCCACCCACCTGAAGTGATCTCCGGTTTCGCTCACAGGAGGGGGGACATTCCTGTCCCCCTCTTTGTCCCCCTCTTCATCTCCGATCCGGAACCGCTGGCTGGAATGTTTGCGCTCCCAAATTCCCTCTTTCTGCCGGGATTGAGCCGGCCCGCGCCCGGTAGGGGCCTTCCTAGTCAGCGAGCTGGTCCTCAATTCTCGACACCCGTCCATCGAGACTCTCCAGAATTTCTTTAATCTGGTAAAGAAAGAAACACATCACTGCTATTCCGACAACTGTGAGTACGCCCATAATTCCCCTCCTGGACCCGGTATTCAGATCAGCCGATTCAATGGAGGCAGGACAACCCATCGTGCCTCTCCACTCGCCTTTCATTGTAGACCAGTCGTCTCTTGAACAGAGTCTTGTGCGGGTCCGGAACGACATCCCTGTTATGCCGTGACGCACACGTGGACGCTGCAAAGGATGATCCGCTACTCTCAGAGCCTCTCATTCACGCGCTGATATGCAGCCCACGATCCTCAAGATGCCGAATCTCCGATACCCCAGGCCGCTGATAGAACGCGACGGTTGGAGTTGCCGGGCTCGATGAGCAAGGTTTCGGTTGAGTCCCGTACCATGGCGGACCGACCTCTTCTCGACCGGGTGGCCGTCGTCGCCGGCGCGACCCGCGGCACCGGCCGCGGCATCGCCCGCATGCTGGGGGCGGCCGGGGCCACCGTCTACTGCACTGGTCGCAGCGTGCGGGGCCACCCCGCCACGGCCGGGCGACCCGAAACCATCGAGGAGACGGCAGCGATGGTCACCGCAGAGGGTGGCCGAGGCATCCACGTACGTACCGACCACACCATTGAATCCGAGGTCGAGAACCTCTTCGCCCGCATCCGCGACGAACAGGGTCGGCTCGACGTCCTGGTCAATGACATCTGGGGCGGCGATGCGCTGACGGAGTGGGGATCGCCATTCTGGACGCTCTCCACGGCGCAGGGCATGGAGTTGCTCGAGCGCGCCGTTCACAGCCACATCATCACGAGCCGGCACGGTGCACCATTCATGGTCGAGCGCAATTCCGGGCTCATCGTCGAGGTGACCGACGGCGACACGCTGGGATACCGGGGAAATTTCTTCTACGACTTGGCCAAGAACGCCGTCATCCGGCTCGCCTACGCGATGGCCGCCGACCTGCACGCCCATCACGTGACCGCGCTCGCGATCACACCGGGCTTTCTCCGCTCCGAGGCCGTGCGCGACGCCTTGGGCGTCACCGAGGCGAACTGGCGGGACGGCATCGAGCAAGATCCCTATTTCGCCGAGTCCGAGACGCCCTGCTTCGTCGGCAGGGCGGTGGCGGCGCTGGCCGCCGATCCCCATGTCGAGCAGAAGAGCGGCGGAATGTTCTCAAGCTGGGGACTGGCGAGGGAGTACGGCTTCACCGATCTGGACGGGCGGACGCCCCGCTGGGGCCGCTTCTTCAAGCGCAAAGTGCTGGAAATCATCGATCGGGACGCGCCGCCGGACGAAATGGACCGTTTCGTCGTTCGCTCCCGGCTCTACCAGGCCGAACTCGACCCTTCCGCGGTCGAGGAAGCCGCGCGCCTGCGCGCTTGGTTGGACCGACAGAAGTGAGGCGAATCGCTCTCCGCTTCTTCCCTCTCCGATTCACAATTCCTGGAGGTTGCTATACTTGCGCCATGAGAACACTCGGATTTCTCCTCTCCCTGATCCTATCCCCTTTGCCCTTGCAGGCCGCCAAGAAAACCGCCTGGGTCGAAGACTCGTTTGAGGACTTCGCCGACGGGCGGCTGGACGCCTCCGGCCAGAACCTGTACGTGAGCCGGGACGGCTCCATCCGCACTATCCACCGTTTCGACCTGAACCAGGACGGATTCCTGGACCTGGTCTTCAACAGCACTCACGACACCGCCGGGTACCTTCCGGGAACCCTGGTCTCGGTGAATTCAGACGGTAACCTCCGTGCGTCCCCGCTGGCGGTGGAGGGGAGCAAGGGTATCGCGGCGGCCGATCTGAACCGGGACGGCCATCCCGACCTGGTCTTCTGTCCCAACCACGGCGGCATCCAGAACCCGCGCCGGCTGCTGACCATCATCTGGGGAGGCGAGGACGGCTGGCCGGCTTCCCGGAGCAACGGGGTGCTTCCGGTGTACGGTGCGCAGGCCGTGGCCATCGCCGATCTGAACCGGGACGACTGGCCCGACATCGTGACCCAGAACCGGGAGGCGTGGCTCCCCGGACAACCCGCGGGCAATATCGTCCGCGTCTTCTGGGGCAGCGAACGCGGATTCCTGCTGGCGCGGAGGCTGGACCTCGGCGTCCCCCATGGCATTGATCTGGTCGCCGAGGACCTGGACGGGGACGGAGGCCGGGACGTGGCGGTCTTGGCCAAGGGCAGTGTTCACTTGTTCTGGTCCACGCCTGGGACAACTGCGAAGGCTCCCGAATCGACCCGGATTTCGCTCCCGGGATCCAATGGGATTTCGTTGGCAGCGGACGATGTAAACCGGGACAGGATGCCCGATCTTCTGGTCGGAACGGGAGGAGACGACCTCTACCTTGCGGAAGGGAGCCCCGGCCGCCGGTTTCGGGCGGCGGTTTCGATCCCGGCGTTTCCCGCCACGCATGTGGCCTCGGGACTGCTGGACGGGGACGATTGGCCCGACCTGGTCCTGGTGGACCTGGCCCTCTCCCGAGCCGGCGGCGGAGAAATCGCCGGCGCCGGCCGCGACTTGAACCAGGTCCGGGTGCTGTGGGGCGGGCCCTCCGGCTATTCGAGGGAAGAGCGCCTCGACCTGGAAGCTCCGTTCGCGTCGGCTGCCGCCATCGGGGACTTGAACGCGGACGGCCATGCCGACTTGGCGCTGGCCCGCTACCAGGGGGCCGAGAGTTTCACCACCGATTCCTGGATCTACTTGGGCAACGGAGGCCGAACACTGGAGAGATCGGGACGGGGCGCCGAGACCGTAGGGGCGACCGACGTCGTCGTCATCCCCGCCCACGATTCGGTTCCCGCCCATGCCGCCTTCGCCAACAGCCGCAAGGGAACAGTGGACGAGAAGGTGCCGCTGCAGGTCTATTGGGGCGGTCCCAAGGGCTTCGACGCCGATTCCGTCTGGGAGATCCCGTTTCAGAGCGGATACGAGTCCAGCGGCGCGGACGTGAACGCCGACGGTTACGCCGACCTGGTGGTCCTGAACTCGGGCCACGGCGGCGCAGCGACCCTGGCCTCACCCATTCTGGGAGCCAACATTCTATGGGGAGGCGCCGAGGGCTTCGACTTGGCACGCCGGACGACGCTGCGGGAACTCAATCTCGGGTCCAGCAACGTGGCCGATCTGGACCGGGACGGCTATTTGGACCTGGTGCTGGGCGCCTTCGAGGACCGGGACCCGGAGACCCCCGAAGAACTGGTCATCCACTACGGGACGGAACGGGGGTTCGACGGCAGCCGCAGAGCCGCCATCCCCACGCCGGGACGGTCCACCGGATGCCTGGTGGCCGATTTCAACCGGGACGGGTGGCTCGACATCACCGTCCACTCCAGTCTCGCGGACCGGGTCAGGATCTTCTGGGGCGGTCCCGGAGGGTTCGACGCGAAACGGCAGGGCGGCCTGGATTCCCCCATGCCCATCAGCCTGGAAACGGCGGACCTGAACCAGGACGGCTTCCTGGACCTGTTGGTGGGAAGCTACTACGACAAGCCGTCGGGTCACCACGACACCGGGACCCTCATTTTTTGGGGCTCACAGGCGGGATTTCGGCCCTGGAACTCACAGTGGCTTCCCGGCTTCACTCCCATTGGCCTGGCCGTAGCCGACTGGGACGGCGACGGGTACCTGGACGTCTTCTCCCCCCACTACCACGCCGAGCTCACCCGCGAGTCTCTTCCCTGCTACCTCTACTGGGGAGGACCCGATGGTCTGCAAACCCGGAACCGGACCATCCTCATCTGTGATTCGGCCCACGACGCCCAGGCGGGCGATTTCGACCGGGACGGACGCCTGGACGTGGCCGTGTCGTGCCATACCAAGGACGGCGACCACCACACCCATTCCCGGGTCTATTTCAACGACGGCAACCGCTTCTCCGATCCCCGGGTCCAGCTCCTGCCCACGATCGGGCCCCACTGGATGGGCGATCAGGACATGGGCCACATCGTCCATCGACGCTGGGAGCAGACGTACGAGTCTTCTGTGTTCCAGTGGAAGGAAACCGCCGGTGGCGCCACTCTCGAGTATCAGGCTGATGCCCCGGAAGGAGCCAGCCTGAGCTTCGAGCTGCGGACCGCGGACACGCCCGAGGCGCTGCAAGGAACTGCATGGAGACCCATTGAAGGCAGTGCTGCCGTGGAGGAGACCGACCGCTGTCTCCAGTATCGGGCGACCCTTCGTTCCGATAACGGAGACCGCTATCCGGTCCTCAAGCGGGTCGCCATTTCGCTGGATTAAGGGGGCCGGTCCCGGCGCGCATTCGTCGTGGTCACCGGACGTTGCGGAGACCGTCGTCCAGCGGTGGCGACGACCTCGACTATCTTCCCTTCAACACCGAATCGATGAACCGGAAGGATTCATAGCGGATTTCGTCCGGGAACTCGTGGCCGCAGTCCGGATGCCGGACGATCAGGTTCTTCCCATCGCCCAGGAGGCGATAGATGGGACGCGCCGCGGCGGCACAACGGTCGACGCTCCGCCATTGGAAGTTGCCGTCTCGTAGCGGAGCATTGACGAAGATAGGACGTGGAGCCAAGGCGCCCAGCAGTTCATGGAAATCGAAGGGGATCTCCTCCAGGCGTCCCCGGTAGTTGGATAGCCGCGGCATGTACCGGATCTGGCACCAGCCTTTCCCAAAGTACCAGCGAGCCGTGTCGCCGCCGTAGTAGTCCAGATAGGAATCGAATCCGCAACTGCTGACCACCGCCTGGATGCGCTGGTCCAGCACCGCCGTATAGATGGCGTTGTGCCCACCCAACGATTGGCCGATGGCGGCGAATCCCCGGGAGCTGTCCACGTAGGGCAACGACGCCAGCAGGTCCAGACCGCGGGAGTTGTCCCAAATCGCCTTCATGGTGCCGCTCACATAGCCGAGGGCTCCCAGATTCGGCCAGTAGTTAGCCATGTGAGGATAGGCCGGCGAAAGGGTAACGTAACCCCGCTCAGCCAGCTCCTTGGCGTAGGCACGTCCACGCCGGGACCCCGGCTCGACGACGACCTTGTGTCCCACTTCCATGTTGGTCCCGTGCAGGCAGAGCACCGCCGGGGCCCGCCTCTTTCCCGCCAGTACCTCTTTGGGAATGCAGAGGTACGCCGGAGTTCGCGACTCCGGTTCGGACTGGTAGGTAATGAGGCGCCGGACGTAGGTCCCGCGATCGATCTCCTCCACGACCTTAATCTCCAGGGGGACCCGCCGATCCTCGCCGGGCATCTCACCCATCACCTCCTGCATCCCCCGCACGATCTCGGCTCGCCGAAGTTCCCAGTCCGCCGGCGTCTCGACCGGACGGATATTTCCCTGGGAATCCCTGTATTTGAGGAGATCGTTGCGGTCCAGGCGGACTTGCTCGGCACCCGCCCCTTCGACGGGTTCGATCAGAACCAGGAAGAGCCCCCAGAAGAGAAACAGGAAGGAACTCATGGCATCGTCTCTCCGGTGAGGATGGGCAGGTCCGGCATCAGGGCGTGTCGAGGGATTCTTCAGGAGACACGACTCCCGCTCTCTCGGTGATCGGGAGATAGTCCTGAATGCTCCGGTTCTCGTCGAAGTTGAGGGCGTGTTTTCTGTACCTCGCGGTCTGGTCCAGGTCGCATTGGGCCACCACCAGTTCGTCCTTCAGCGTGGTTGCCATGGCCACGATCTCCCCCTCCGGCGAGATGATGCAGCTCTGGCCGATCTGGCTCACACCCGCTTCGACGCCGGCCTTGGCGACGCCCACGACCCAGACGCCGTTCTGGTAGGCGCCCGCCTGCATGCAGAGCAGGTTGTGAAACCGGGCCAACGGCGCCTTCCCGGGACGGTCAGGCCAGGAGTCGGGCGTGTTGTATCCCAACAGAATCAACTCCGCGCCTCGTAGCGCCAGCACCCGGTAGGTCTCGGGCCAGCGGCGATCGTAGCAGGTGCACAGACCCACCACTCCGCCGAAGGCGCGCCAGGTTCGAAATCCCAGGTTTCCCCGATCGAAATAGTATTTCTCCAGGTTCTGGTACCGGTCACCGGGCTGGTATTCGGCGTTTCCAGGGAGGTGGATTTTCCGGTACTTCCCAATGATCCGGCCATCCTTGCCCACCAGGATCGAAGTGTTGTAGCGGCGCGTCCGACCATTCTTCCGGGTCAACTCGGCATAGCCAAGATGAAATCCGATGTTCAGCCGGACGGCCTCGGCGAACAGCCTCTGCGTCTCCGGCCCCGGCACTTCCCGTTCGAACCAGGCGTCAATCTCGTCCTGGTCCTCCATGTACCAGTGGGGAAAGAATGCCGTCAGGGCCACTTCCGTGAAGACCACCAGGTCGCAACCGAGGCGGCTCGCCTCCCGCATCTGGGAAAGCAGCCGTTCGACGGCATCTCCCCGGGTCTCGGATCGGGAGACGGGACCGGACTGGGCAGCGGCAACGGTCAGGATTCGCGGCATGGTCGTCAGACGTCAAGATGGCGCAAGTCAGCGCCCGGCGCAAGTCGGGATCTGCATCGAGCCACGCCGGAGAGCAGTTCGCGAACCCGTGGTATACAATGGCTATTGATGCTCACCCTGCTCATTCTTCCCGTTTACCTGATTCTAGCCGTTTCGGGTGCGATCGGCGCCGACAAGGAGGCCCAGAAGCGGATCGAGTCGAACATGAAGTGCATCTGCGACTGCCCCCACCTGGTGGGGGACTGCGGAGAGGAGTGCGGCCCCGCCCCACAGATCAGAGCCAACATCCAGCAGCTGCTGGCCAACGGGATGACGGAAGAGGAGGTCTTCGCGAAATACGAAAAAGAGTTCGGTCCCAGAATCCACGGGGCTCCCAAGCCCGAGGGATTCAATCTCGTGGCCTGGGTTCTCCCCTTCGTCGTCCTCACCTGTGGCGGCGTGGTGATCGTCGTTTTCCTCAAGAACCGGAAAGAGCCCGGGCCAGGGTCGAAGGCCCGCCGCCGGCGCCGTTCCGTTTCCGCCAAGCACCGCAAGATGCTGGATCGGGAACTGGCGGAGTAAGGCCGGGTGACGCGGGTCGATGTCTCCGGTCCCCCTCCAATCCATCGCAACAGACGGAGACCCCGCTGACTTTCCCGTCTTGGTTAGCCCTCCTGGGAACCATCCTGGCCGCCGTCTGGCTGGCCGGAGGGTGGCACCTCTCCAACCGAATCCGCCGCAGGGTCCTGGAACCCAGCACCCGGGGGCATGCGTGGCCCCTTGAGGTGCTGGAGGTCGGGCCGGACCATGTGACCTTGGGAGTCATTCCGGAAACCGGTTCCGGCCTCCGCTGGAGTCAGGACGGTCTCTGGGGTATTCGCTGGCCGGGAGGTTACGCCCAAGTCGGCAGGGTGTTGCACTTGGGGAACAGAAAGGTAACTCGAAGCCTTCGTCTTCTCAGCGGACAGCTGGCGCCCGGCACCCGGGTGGCGCTGACCAGCTTCGCCTTTCCCGACGACCCGGAAGAGGCCTTCGGGTTGCCGGTCCAACGGCTCAGATACGACTCTCCACTGGGCCGTTTCCCAGCCTGGCTGACCCCCGGGTCCCGCTCCACCTGGGTTATCTTCGTCCATGGAAAGCGCGGTGCTCCCCCAAGCAGCGCCCTCCGTTCCTATCCCCTGCTGAAGCTCGCGTCAGACCTGGGTTTCCCCGGTCTGGTCATCTCCTATCGAAACGATCTGGAGGCCGAACCCGCCGAAGACGGACTCCACTGGTGTGGACTCACGGAGTGGGAGGATCTGGAAGGGGCCGTCCGCCATGCCCTGGAGGCCGGGGCCGAGGGCGTGGTCCTGGCCGGCTACAGCATGGGCGGGGCCCTGGTCATGAGCTTTTTGCGGCAATCGGACCTGGCTCGATCCGTTCGGGGAGTCATTCTGGAGTCGCCGGTCCTGGATCTTGAGGCGACGCTGGACTTCGCTGCTCGAAACCGAGGGTATCCAAGTGTCCTTTTCCACGCGGCCAAGACCCTGGCCCAACTTCGTTTCGGCGTTCCGTGGAAGGACCTGAACTACATCGGGAGCACGGAATACCTGCAGGCGCCCACGTTGATATTCCATGGCGGCGGCGACTCCCTGGTTCCGCTCCGAACCAGCCAACTGCTGATGAGTTCCTGCCCCGATCTCGTCCAGTGCATGACGGTCCCCGGCGCCACCCACGGCCGAGCCTGGAACCTGGACCCGGATCGGTATGAACAGGTCTCCCGCGAGTTCCTGAAGACCGTATCGAGCGCTTAACCCGAATTTATTGCCAGATCTATAGACAGAGGCCGAAATCGCTGGCCGGTGTTGCGTCGCCGAGGGCCAGAGTCGCGATGAACAGGCCGCCGTAGAACAGCAGTTGCGGCCAATACTCGCGGAGGATGAGTGGATTTCCCGACCTGGGTTGTGGCCGGGCTAGACCGTCAGGCCCGGCACTTTGGCGTGACCCGCCAGGCGCTCATCAAGTTGTGGATCACGGAACGGTTAAAGCGACGCGGCAACCGGACCTGAAGGCGAATTCGGACCCGGCATCGTGATGCCGTTGACGTGGGCGGGGAACAGGAGCAGAGCATGAAGCTGGAAGCTCTCCAGACCAACGCCGCGGTGCGGGGCATCCTGTCCGACGGCCTTGTCACGGTGGTCAGCGTGCGGTGGTTCGGCTCCGAAGTGCTGGAGCTGACGTACAAGACACAGACGGGCAAGGTCGCCAATGGGCTCTTGTACCGTCACGACGAATCCCGGCTCGAGATCGTCGAGGTCGGACGGCCTTGGAGCTTCGACGGAGACGGCGCGTTGTTCCGTCTGATCTCCGAGGCTCAGCGGATCCGCCTGGCGCATCTCTTCGACCCGGTGCTGGCCGTGCACACCTCGGTCGTCTAGCCCTTGCCCCATCAGATCACCGCAGTTTACGAATCCATGCTATCCCGTCAGCCCCTTCGCTTTCTTCTCGCCGATGACCCGGGCGCCGGCAAGACGATCATGGCGGGGTTACTCATCAAGGAGTTGATCGCTCGCGGGGATTTGAAGCGGTGTCTGGAGGTCTGTCCTGGCAATCTCGCAGAGCAATGGCAGGACGAGCTTTACGGCCGGTTTTGAGCTGCCCTTCGATATCTTAACGAACGACAAGCTCGAAGCCGCGCGCACGGGGAACTGGTTCCTGGAAGACAATCTCGTCATTGCCCGGCTGGATAAGCTTTCTGGCAACGAAGACGTTCAGCGGAAGCTGCAGGTTCCGGATTGCCGGTGGGGCCTCGTCGTGTGCGACGAGGCGCACAAGATGTCGGCGACGTTCTTCGGTGGTGAAATCATGTACACCAAGCGTTAACGCCTCGGGCAGTTGTTGTCGACCCTGACGCGCCACTTCCTGCTGATGACGGCCACACCGCACAACGGCAAGGAGGCAGACTTCCAACTCTTCATGGCGTTGTTGGACGGTGACCGCTTCGAGGGCCGTTTTCGCGACGGCGTCCACGTAGCCGATGTCTCCGACCTCATGCGTCGGATGGTCAAGGAGAACCTGCTCAAGTTCGACGGCACCCCTCTGTTCCCGGAGCGCATTGCCTATACGGTCCCATCCAATCTCTCCGAGGCGGAAGCCCGTCTCTACATGTCGGTAACGGACTATGGAGAGCGAAAAGAGACTGTCCCCTTCTCTCCGCCCGATCCCTCCGATGACACGAGTGACGAGTCGTCCCACTCCGACGCGGTCGTCTGCGTCACCGTGTTGAAGTCAACGAGACATCGGAGAGGAGGCGAGAGAACGTGACTGTCCCCTTTCTCCCTGTCCCCTTTCTCCCCTTCTCTCGTCTTGCGTTACCCTGCCTTGACCATCTGATTTGGTGCCCTCTACGATTCACCCATAGTTCCAGCAGCCAGCACGTTCAGAGGATGAGACTGTCCCTTTCTCCCGAGTTGAGAGCCAGCCACGGGAGACGCCTTCGGATTGCCGGTCCAACCGCTCCGGTACCGCTCACCACTGGGACGATTCCCTGTCTGGTCGACCGCCGGTTCCCGTTCCACCTGGGTCATCTTCGTCCACGGAAAGCGAGCCGCACCGCCAAGCAGCGCCCTTCGTTCCTATCCACTGCTGAAGGTGGCGTCGGATCTGGAATTTCCTGGCTTGGTCATCTCCTATCGAAACGATCTGGAGGCCGAGCCCGCCCCGGACGGACGCCACTGGTACGGACTCACCGAGTGGGAGGATCTGGAAGGAGCCGCCCGCCACGCGCTGGAGGCCGGGGCCCAAGACCTGGTCCTGGTCGGCTACAGCATGGGCGGGGCCTTGGTCATGAGCTTCCTGCGGCAATCGGACCTCGCTCGATCCGTCAATGGAGTCATTCTGGACTCGCCGGTCCTGGATCTTGAGGCAACGTTGGACTTCGCCGCCCAAAACAGGGGGTATCCCAGGATCTTTCGCCACGCGGCGAAAACCCTGGCTCGAGTTCGTTTCGGGGTCCCATGGAAGAAGTTGAATTACGTCAGGAACACGGGACACCTACAGGCGCCCACGCTGGTTTTCCACGGGAGCGTGGACACCCTGGTTCCGCTCCGAACCAGTCAGCTGCTGGCCCGCTCTCGCCCCGATCTGGTCCGGTGCAAGACGTTTCCCGGCGCCTCCCATGGCAGGGCCTGGAACCTGGATCCAGACCGGTACGTACGGATCGCCCGAGAGTTTCTGGAAACCGTATCGAGCGCCTAACCCGAATATATCACCTGATAGATAGACAGAGGCCGAGATCGCGGGCCGGTGTTGCGTCGCCGAGGGCCGGCGTCGCGATGAACAGGCCGCCGTAGAACAGCAGTGGCGGCCAATACTCGCGGAGGATGAACGGCCAGAGCCAAGTCTTGGACGTGTGCCTTGAAGCGGACGGAGGCAGCCGAGCACGATGGCATCCCGGGCACGGCAAGGCAATGATGTATAGAAACAGTATATTTTGTATACTATAATTACTCATGCCATTTGAGTATGATCCCGCTAAAAGCGCCACAAACAAGGCCAAGCATGGCATCGACTTCGACGAAGCCCAGGTGCTTTGGAAAGATGCTCAGATGCTGGAAGCACCGGCAAAAACCGATGACGAACCGCGCTTTCTGGTGATCGGAAGGATTGGCGAAAACCACTGGACCGCCGTCTGCGCTCATCGTGGGGACAAGGTGCGGATCATCTCGGTGCGGCGCGCCCGGAAACAGGAGATCGATCACTATGAAGGCACGTGAGTTCGACAGGACATTTGATGCGGGAGAGGATGTTGGCGGCCATGTCGACTGGTCGAAAGCAATACGCCCGAACGAGCGGATAAAGCGGGTGAATGTGGACTTCCCGACCTGGGTTGTGGCCGGGCTGGACCGTCAGGCCCGGCACTTTGGCGTGACCCGCCAGGCGCTCATCAAGTTGTGGATCGCGGAACGGTTAAAGTGACGCGGCAACCGGACCTGAAGGCGAACTCGGGCCCGGCGTCCTGATGCCGTTGACGTGGAGCAGCAGCAGAGCATAAAGCTGGAAGATCTCCAGACCAATGCTGCGGTACGGGGCATCCTGTCCGACGGCCTTGTCACGGTGGTCAGCGTGCAGTGGTTCTGCTCCGAAGCGCTGGAGTTGACGTACAAGACACCGACGGGCAAGGTCGCCAATGAGCTTTTTTACCGTCACGACGAACCCCGGCTCGAGATCGTCGAGGTCGGATGGCCTTGGAGCTTCGACGGAGACGGCGCATTGTTCCGCCTAGTCTCAGAGGCTCAGTGGATCCGCTTGGCGCATCTCTTCGACCCGGTGCTGGCCGTGCACACCTCGGTCGTCTAGCCCTTGCCCCATCAGATCACCGCAGTTTACGAATCCATGCTATCCCGTCAGCCCCTTCGCTTTCTTCTCGCCGATGACCCGGGCGCCGGCAAGACGATCATGGCGGGGTTACTCATCAAGGAGTTGATCGCTCGCGGGGATTTGAAGCGGTGTCTGGAGGTCTGTCCTGGCAATCTCGCAGAGTAATGGCAGGACGAGCTTTACGGCCGGTTCCAGCTGCCCTTCGACATCCTGACGAACGACAAGCTCGAAGCCGCGCGCACAGGGAACTGGTTCCTGGATGCCAATCTCATCATTGCGCGGTTGGATAAGCTTTCTCGCAACGAAGACGTTCAGCAGAAGCTGCAGGTTCCGGATTGCCGTTGGGACCTCGTCGTGTGCGACGAGGCGCAAAAGATGTCGGCGACGTTCTTCGGTGGTGAAGTCAAGTACACCAAGCGTTACCGCCTCGGGCAGTTGTTGTCGACCCTGACGCGCCACTTCCTGCTGATGACGGCCACACCGCACAACGGCAAGGAGGCAGACTTCCAACTCTTCATGGCGCTGTTGGACGGTGACCGCTTCGAGGGCCGTTTTCGCGACGGCGTCCACGTAGCCGATGTCTCCGACCTCATGCGTCGGATGGTCAAGGAGAACCTGCTCAAGTTCGACGGCACCCCTCTGTTCCCGGAGCGCATTGCCTATACCGTTCCATACAAGCTCTCCGAGGCGGAAGCCCATCTCTACAAGTCGGTAACGGACTATGTGCGCGAGGAATTCAATCGAGCGCGGGAGGAGGTGACTGTCCCCTTCTCTCGCCCTGCGCGTCAACAGCTTGATGCCGAGAGGCCATAGCCGCCTAACGGCAGAGAAGTCGGCGCCGCAGGGACGCGCCCTGCGCGTCAACAGCTTGATGCCGAGAGGCCATAGCCGCCTAACGGCAGAGAAGTCGGCGCCGCAGGGACGGGTGGAGAGAGCCCGGGCCCAGGAGAAGGATCGGGTCCCGGCGAGGGTCCGTCGGGCCCACAGCCAACGCCGCACCCGACGCGGTTTCATGGGACTGCGCCGCTGGAGGCCGCGAGGGTTGGCCGCGACGCGAGCCGGATTGCGGTGGAGGTGATCGCACATCTTTCCGGCTTGGTGGGAGCCAAGGTCACGGTGACCCTCGAGATCGAAGCCGAGGTGCCGGCGGGAGCTCCGGAACAGGTCGTACGCACGGTCACGGAGAACAGCCGGACACTGAAGTTCACGAGCCAGGGCTTTGAAAGAGAGTAGCTCGGGGCTCCCCCACAATTTGCGGGCCACGGGTTTGGCCATCCCGCTATGGCTCCCATGTACGTCCGATTGGCACAGAGGGCCGCCCGGCGGGCGAGTAGGGGTCACTCCTCCAATACGACGCGGACGTGATCGTTGAGCGCTCAATTCCGGGAACGCGGCGGCCGAGCCACGAAGATCGTCGGCAAATCATCCCGGCCCGACAGACTGTTAAGATCATCTGATGACATCAAATCGAAACTCTCGTATTGAAATCGACTCAAAACAATGGTCCGGATTCTTCAATGAACTGCGATCTGAATCGGATAGGGGGGCGACGATCCTAGCCAGCGTGTGGATCGATAATCTACTTAAACGCAAGCTCAGGGCGCTGTTCAGGAAAGGCAACTCGGACACGCGCCGTAAGCTCTTTGATATGAACGGGCCTTTCTCCGGCTTCTCATCGAAGATCCTTGCCGCATATTCTCTGGGTTGGATAAATTCCGATATTTTTCATGACATCAATTTGGTTCGCAAGATCAGAAATATATTCGCGCATGAACTCCATGGTATAGATCTTGAAACCACAAAACTCCAACAGCTTATCGAGAAATTCAGGATTCCGAGTCGCTACTACCACGATTGGAATGAGTTTCGAGCTGTCGCCACCAGAGACGGAAGGGGAGTGATTCTCCATACAGGAGACCCGCCAAGCGACGCTGGAGACGCATTAGATATACAGCGATTCAGAAACCAGTGGATTGTCAGTCTATTGGTGGCCGAGGTCGCCGCCAGTCTCGATTGCGCCATTCGGATGCAAGAATCTAAGAAAGACTGAACAAGTCGGCACATGGAGCGTGAGAGACTGTCTTCCCCCGTCTCTTCAGTGTCCAGGTTGCCTATCTTGGGATTTTCAACCCTCGAAATGCTCTTGCTCAAGCGATTTCCAAGCGGAATCCCCCAGCTCCGGACACAGCTTTCCCGTATCCAGATCAGGCGGTCACACCCGAACGCTCGGCGATCCGCAGATTGGCGAACCCCACCACCAGGCAGATCCTTTGGGGGAGAGTGAAAAGAGGGACTGTCCCCTTTTCTCGTCCCCTTAGCCCGCTTCGAGGGCGGGCGTTTCAACCAAGCGTAGTAACCGCTGGGGGAGAGACCCAATACGCGGCACATCACCCGAATCGGAAACCGGGCCCGGTACGCCTTCACGAACTCGAATCCTTGCCGGGGATCGAGTCGCTCTCCCGGGCGAACCAAGCCGCGGCTTTTTTTAAGATGTCCCGCTCCATCCGCAGGCGCTTGATCTCCCGCCTCGCTTGGCGCAACTCTTGGCGCTCGAACGTCGTTAGCCCGTCGTTACGGTGCCCCTCGTCCAGATCGGCCTGCTTGGCCCACTTGCGGATCGCCGACGCCGAGGGCTCGAACTCGCGCGCCAGCGCCTCAGGCGATCGACCCGAGCGGACCAGCGCCACGATCTCCTGCCGGAACTCCGGCGGGTACCGCCGCTGCTTTCTTGCCATCGTGGACTCCTCCTTTCACTTCCTTACTTTGGATGTGTCCACGAAAGCGGGTCAACTCCAGCCCGGGTCCGGGACGGTTCGGCCAAGAAACTGGGAAACGGATACTGGTGCTGCCAGGTGGTGGGTCTGGAGCGGGGGAGCGCGGAGGTGATGCCGCTGGATCAGGAACTGTATTCACAAGAAGCGCCGGGATTCGTGAGTGAAAATGACGAGATCCTGAAGTCGATCGGACGGGTCTCGAAGGCGACGCGGGGCCGCGGCGTGTGGGTGATCGATGCGGGAGGAGACCGGAAGAAGATCCTGGAAGTTATTTTGAATCAAGGACATCGCTTCGTGGTGAGACAGCGTGGAGACCGGCACCTGATCTCGGGTCGCCAGCGCAAGAGCGTGAAAGAGTGGGCGGACGGATGTCGGCGTCAACACCGGGAAGTGGTGATCAAGGAGACGAGTTCGGGGGAGCAGGTCTACCCCTTGGAGTTCGGGTTTCGGAAGGTCCGTTGGCCGGGACGAACGGAGCCGCTGTATCTGGTGGTGGTGGATGGCCTGGGTTCGAATCCTCTGATCCTGCTTACGAACCGCAAGGTGACGCGGTCGCGCAAGAGCCAATGGCGGGTGGTGGAGAGCTACCTGAGCCGCTGGCGGGTGGAGGAGACGATCCGTTTCATCAAACAGAGTTACCAGTTGGAAGACATCCGGCTGCTGAAGTACGAAGGGTTGCGCAATCTGGTGATGCTGGTTCTGGCGACCTCCTACTTCGCCAGTGTGCACTTGGGCAAACGGGCCAAGCTGGGGATTCTGGTCCAACACGTCGAACGGGCTGCGAAACGAATCTATGGCGTTCCCGAGTTCCGATTCTACGCGATCGCGGATCGGATCAAGCAGCTCTTGTTCGGTCGGAACACGGGAATAGGACCGCCTCAATCCGATCCTTGTCTGAACCTGCTTCCCTTGTTCTCATGACCTCGGAAAAAATGGGGGAAGTCCTGGTCTCCCTCCATGGACACGCTTCCCGGCGCGGTGTTAGGATCTGTGGCCGGTAGGACAAATGGACCGTTTCGAACAGACTTTCAGCAACGCCCAGAACGCCGCCGAGTCGACGTTGATTCAAGTCAGAAACCTGGCGACGCGGGCCAGACGATTGCAGAAGGCGGCCAAGGACGGGACCATCGCCAACATCAAGAAGGCTCAGGGCGAACTCGAGTCTGCGCTGAGGGAGTTGAGCCGGGAGGTGGACAAGGCGGTCCGATCCTGGCCGCTCGAAGAAGAAGAAGAGGAACGGTACCTCAAAGATGGTTACGCCGCCGAACTCCAGCGCGCCGCACGGGAACGACGCCTTACCATCCGGGAGCAGGAGGGGAAACTCGTCTCCTACCCCTCCATCGTGGAAGTCCGCCCGGGTGAGCGGGCGGTCACCATCGACAAGAAGAAGATCCGAACCCTCCGGCCGACTCGACTGGTGGAAATCCTGATCCGAAACCGGGACAAGACCCGCCGATTCCGGTCCACGACATTCCTTCGGTCCCTGCATTCGGTGTACTCGGAACTGGTGAAGGCACAATCCACCGCCGGCCTGTTCAAGGGTCGTCAGGGCCCGGTCCTCCCCCTGCTCCGGATCTACATGCTGTTGACGTCACTGCCGGGCGTGAGACGGAACTACACGCGCACGGACTTCGCCCGAGACCTCTACGAACTGGACAGGAGCGGCGAGACCACGTTGAAGTCGGGCGCCACCGTGTCCTTTTCCGCCTCCACCGGCACCAGGAGCACCAGAGGCGTCTTCTCGTTCATCGGACCCGACGGCCAGATCGCGCAGTACTACGGCATCCGGTTCACCCGGAAAGATTGATGCCCGAAACGATCTCCCTGGACGACTGGCTGCCGGTCATCGACCGGGAATACCTGTTGACGTTCGTCCGCGAGGGAGGCGCCTCCATCAAGTTCGCCGTGACGCCCCCCGAACTGAAAGCCGAACTGTACCGCAGGGTCAGGAAACGCTGCCACGAGTTGAACTACATCCCCGTCGAGTTCAACTCAACGATTCATCGCGCACACATGGCGCAGGACCTGTTTTTCAGCCTCGCCGGCCAAGTGGACTGGCGGTCCCTGGCCCGCCGCATGATCCTGAAACTGGCCGCCGAACGGGGCTATGGCATGGCAGGAACCGACCCTGCAGAATCCGTCAACATCTTCCAGGCCATCGCCAGAGCCAACGGCCTCGAACCGGCGACGATTCTTCTGGAAATCAGGCGGGACATACAGGATCAGGTCTTCAAGAACAGAAATCTGGCCCGCGACTTCCGGGTGTGCATGACTCATCTCTGCCTCTTGGAGAACACATTTTCGCGCCCGAATACACCTGCCGAATACGCAGGGCAACCCCTCCTGGACTGGCTCACCGGCGACAACCCCCGCATCAGCAACGTGCGACCCTTCTCCATCTACACCAGCATCAACCGAGCCACGGCCCGGTACTTCATCGAATCGGCCCTGTACTGGATCCGGTACGTGGGATGCGCCGGAACGGTGATGCTCCTGGACAACGCCCGGGTCACTCTGGCCCGTAACCCCAGGGACGGACGCCGGTATTACACCCGGCCCATGGCGATGGATCACTACGAATTGCTACGGGAGTTCATCGACGGCGTGGACCGGCTGGCCGGGACCCTGCTGATCGTCGTCGCCAACAGCGACTTCGACGATGACACCAACGAACGGCGATCCCGCGGTTTCGGAATCTATCAGGCTCTGCGCACCCGTGTGATGAACGACGTCCACGACAAGAACCGGCCGAATCCCGTGGCCTCCCTGGTGCGGCTGTCCGAATAGGGAGATCGATCCATGCCAGAAGACACTGGAAAAAAGGATCCGCTCGCCGCCCGGCGGGCGCTGGAGGCCCTACGCAACGGCGTGCCCAACAACGACGCGGTGAAGGATCTGGGCTGCCATCAGCCCGAGGCCGAACGTCGATTCCAGGCGATGCTGAACCAGGTCGCCGACGGAGACTCTCCTCCGTCCGATGCGCTGGGGATGCTGGTGTCCGGGGAATTCGGCAACGGCAAGTCCCATCTCGTCACCCATCTGGAACAACAGGCGCTCTCCCGGGGCTTCGTCTGCAGCAAGGTAACCATCAGCAAGGAGACGCCTCTCTACGACTTGGGCAAGGTGTTCAAGTCGGCAGTGGACCACGGCCGCGTCCCTGACCGGGCTGGACCGATGATCGAAGAGTTGGCGCACGACCTGAATCCCCGTGCCCACGAATACGTATATTTCCAGCGCTGGGCGGAGGACACGGATTTCAATGGCCTCAGCCCCATGTTTCCAGCCAGTCTCCAGGTTCACGAGCAGTCCAACGACCTGGAACTGAACAGTGAGATCGAGCACTTCTGGGCTGGGGACAGAATCCTGGTCTCCCGAATCAAGGACGGTCTCCGGCAGATCGGAGAGTTGCGAAACTATCCCTTCCGAGCACCCAAGCTGGCCGACCTGCCGCCCCAGCGCCTGCGTTTCGTCGTCGAACTGATCCGAGCCGCCGGTTACAGCGGCTGGGTCATGTTCCTGGACGAGATCGAACTGGTGGGTTCGTACTCCGTCATTATGCGAGGCCGTTCCTATGCCGAACTCTCCCGATGGTGCGGACAGGTTCAGGAAAACCCTTACCCCGGGCTGGTGACGGTCGGAACCGTCACGGAGGACTTCTACTCCGCCATCATCCGTGAGGACGGCGCCGACAGGCGGAAGAGAGACGCCGTCAACCTGCTCCCCAAGCTGAAGGAAAGCTACAAGGGCCGCTACAGGAACCTCATGGGGCCCGCCAAGACCGGCATGGATCTGCTGAGAGAGGAGAAATGCACGCCTCTGGTTCCGCTGAGCGACCAACAGGTTCAGGAGACGATGGAGAAGCTGCGCCAGATCTACTCGGACGCCTACGGATGGGAGGCGCCCGAACTGCAGATCGACAGCCGGGCCGCCGGATATCAGAAACGGATGCGCTACAAGGTCCGCGCCGCCATCAACCAGTGGGACCTGTTGCGCCTCTATCCCGATTCCCGCCCGGAGACCGAAGGCCAGGAGTTCCGTCACACGTATGAAGAGAACGCTGACCTGGAGCGGATGTCCAAGGAGCAGGGCGGATAGTCGACCGGGAGATCCGGATGACCGGCCGAATGCTCGATCCCTTTGATGACACGAGTGACGAGTCGTCCCACTCCGACGCGGTCGTCTGCGTCACCGCGTTGAAGTCAACGGGACATCGAGCCTCACTTGGTCGTAAGGCACCCGTGGGACCAGCCTCCCACGCACTCCCCGTTGCAATTCCACGATCCCGTATTGAGACATCGTCTTCAGAGTTCGCGAAAGGTTCGACTTGCTTCGTCCGGCCATCTCCGCGAGCTCCGTGAGCGAACCCGGTTGCTCTCGGGCAATCAGCTCCAGGAGATGCCTGTTGTGCTCGGACAGCAACTTCGCAATGCTCTCGATCGAGGTGAACCACACCTTCGGCTCACCCTTCGCGGGCGTGTGCTCGCCACGGGCAATCGCCAGGGTGCGCGCCTTCATCTGGTCGTAACCGGCAATCCCGATCTCTAGTGTCTTCATGGAATCGAGCCTCCTTCTCCAAGAACTTGGTCCACTTCTTTCCAGAAATCTTCGAGGAGCGTCACTGCGTCCTTGTACTCATAGGGCCAGATCTTGCGCACACGATGCCGATGGTCGCGCTCTGCCCGTCGTCGGCTGCCCGGACCTGACCGATCCCTAACCGCGTGCGCATTATCGAATCCAACCAATCTGGCGCCACCCGGCGCGTGCAGTGTCAACGAGTAGCGGAGGCCGTGCGGTCGTTCGGGCGTCACCTCGGTCCGCACTACGATGAACTTCACCCAATGCCCCGTGTCGTCCACAAACAGCGTCTCGCCGTGAAGGTCGAGTAAGGTGTCCAGCCCGGGGTCTCGGCCCGGAATCGTCATCGATTGATGTTATCAGATAATGATAATAGGGGGCGGGCGAGAGGAGGTGACTGTCCCTTCTCTCTCCCCTTCTCTCGCCGTGCGGTACCCTGTCTTGACCGCCTGATTCGGTGCCCTCTACGATTCACCCATAGTTCCAGCCGCCAGAAAGGACAACCATCATGGTGCGATCGAACGCGCGACGCCAATCCATCAGCCGCCGAATGTTTTTCCAAGGAGCGAAGGTGGCCGGTACGACCGCATTGACAGCTTCCCTACTCGGACGACGGTACCGCCCGCTTGAGACTGGCAAGCAGTTGCGGATCGGCGTGGTGGGCGGCGGATTCGGCGCCGCGTTCCCCTGGCATCGGCATCCCAACTGCAAGGTGACCGCAGTCGCCGATCTCAGGGAGGACCGCCGGAAAAGGTTGGAAGAGCGGTTCGAGTGCTCGAACGCCTATGCAGATTTCCAAGCCATGCTCAAGGACCCCTCAGTGGATGCAGTCGCCATCTTCACCGGGGCACCCCATCACGTTCCACACTGCGTGGAGGTCATGGAATCCGGTCGGCACGTCATCAGTGCCGTTCCGGCCGCCATCACCCTGGAACAGTGCCAGCACCTTCTGGAGGCTGTTAATAGAACCGGCCAGATCTACATGATGGCCGAAACCAGTTGCTTTCATCCATCCACCATGACTGCCCGCAGGCTGAGGCAAGAAGGCAAGTTCGGGAGAATCTATTTCACCCAAGGCGATTACATCCATGACTACGGCACCTACTTGGCGAAGGGGGAGATGCCGGAGTATCTGGAGCGGATGTTGTTTCACAAGGGTAAGCCGACATGGCGGTATGGCAACGCTCAGGGCCTCTATATCACCCATGCCAGCGGTCCGATCATTCATGTGACCGGCGAGAGCCTGGTCGAGGTCGCGGCGGTCGGAACGCCGATGGATCATTCCTTCTTCAAGGAGAACCGGTACGGTAACCCGTTCATGAACACCACTTTCTTCTTCAAAACGTCGGGTGGAAACTCCTCCCGAATAAACATCCACTGGTGGACCTCAGCTCCGGGGCGTGAAGGCGCGGATTATTTTGGGACCGAAATGTCGTTGTTCGAGAGGTGGAAGGGTCTGCGCCCTTCCGCTTACGTGACCCGTCCTCAATCAGAACCCGAACTGTTGCAGGCGGATCACTCCGCAGAACTACCGCCGTCACTGCGGAACGTTGGGGGCCACGAAGGTTCCCATCCCTTCATCATTCACGAGTTCGTTTCAGCATGTCTGGAGCAACGCCCCCCGTCGGTCGATGTCCATCAAGCCCTATCCTATACGGCGCCCGGAATCGTAGGGTTCGACTCGGCTCTGAAGGGTGGCGATTGGCTGAAGATTCCCGATTTTGGACCGGTCAGTTAGCCGGTCCCGGAGAGGCCCGCGGCATTGGGAACTGGCGCGGCAAGACGAGGTGAGTGTCCCCTTTTCCCGCGCCGCCCGTCGTTACACTAACTGGAAGTTCAGTATAGAGATCGCAAACTTGCGAGACTGTTTCGGACAGTAACGTAAACGTTTTGAGACAAGTGTCTTAGTTTTTTCTGAGAGTGCTCTATTCTCCCACTATGTTTACCGGTACGAACTGGATTTCCTTGCCCCTCAATGGCCCCGATGGGACGCGGCCGCCTCGGATCGCTACGCGGCGACGCGCCCTCGGCCGAGAACAGAGAGGAAGTGACTGTTCCCTTCTCTCGCCAGTAATTCTTCGGTCTTCGGAGCAACTCTTGGCGCTTGCCGGCCCGCTGTCGAGGCAGGATAGGATACGTCGTTACTCTACTGGAATTTCAAGCTAATAGGCGTTCTCGTCCACAGAAATATCGATCCGAAGGCCTACGTGATTTGCAATTTTTCGAAGCCAATTCGCCTTCTGCTTCGTAGGACTTTTTGTTTGGATGAAGTATCCATCCACTTCCTTGGCTCCACTTCCACTTGGAGGGTGGGTGGCCGACACCAATCGATGTCCACGCGACAAGATTGGTAGTCTCGACACACGTTTCAGGCCAATGAAACGGATGGCTTCAACATAAGTACGTGTCGAATTCTCTTCAAACACCACCTTTCCATCAGGAAACTCGACTCGAAGCTTGCCCCGAGGAACTCTCCCAACCTTGGCCGTTTTCCGGGTTCGCATGTGCCGCAATCGATGGTTTATTTGTTGTTCCAAGGATGCGAGGTTCTTTGCCAAGGAAACAAGTTCATTCCTCTGGCGGCTCGGATCCTTGATCGGAACCCTGAGAAACTCTTCAAGGGCATTCTTTTCCGACGCTATCTCTCCAGGTATTGGAAAATTCAAGTTTTCCAGTTGATGAATGACCTTTTCAATTTCTTGGAGTCGTGCTCTTGCTGCATTTTGTCTTGCTTCTTCCGAACGAGCAGTATTCAAGGCCCGGAAACGCTTTTCGACGTACGTCCTAAGCTGGGAGATCATTTCCACAGCATCATCCATATCCACGTCTCCAGGTGGAGTTGACCCGCTTTCGTGGACACATCCAAAGTAAGGAAGTGAAAGGAGGAGTCCACGATGGCAAGAAAGCAGCGGCGGTACCCGCCGGAGTTCCGACAGGAGATCGTGGCGCTGGTCCGCTCGGGTCGATCGCCTGAGGCGCTGGCGCGCGAGTTCGAGCCCTCGGCGTCGGCGATCCGCAAGTGGGCCAAGCAGGCCGATCTGGACGAGGGGCACCGTAACGACGGGCTAACGACGTTCGAGCGCCAAGAGTTGCGCCAAGCGAGGCGGGAGATCAAGCGCCTGCGGATGGAGCGGGACATCTTAAAAAAAGCCGCGGCTTGGTTCGCCCGGGAGAGCGACTCGATCCCCGGCAAGGATTCGAGTTCGTGAAGGCGTACCGGGCCCGGTTTCCGATTCGGGTGATGTGCCGCGTATTGGGTCTCTCCCCCAGCGGTTACTACGCTTGGTTGAAACGCCCGCCCTCGAAGCGGGCTCGCCGGGACCAGGCGCTTCGGGAAAAGATCGTGCAGATCTGGAACCAGAACCGGAGAGTCTACGGTCGGCCTCGTCTGCATGCCGAGCTGAGAGCTCGAGGGGAACGGACGAGCCCGAAGCGCGTGGGTCGATTGATGAAGGAAGCCGGGATCCAGGGGGCGAGCCGGAGGCGCCGGAAGGCGGGGCTCACCCGGAGGGACCGGAAGGCGCGTCCGGCACCGGACCTGGTGAACCGGAACTTCACGGCCGCGGGACCGGATCAGCTCTGGGTCGCGGACCTGACGTATGTGCGCACCCAGGCGGGCTGGTTGTACGTGGCCGTGGTCGTGGACGCCTGGAGCCGCTTGGTTGTGGGCTGGGCGATGGAGACGCATCTGCGCTCCGAACTGGTCGAGAAGGCGCTTGCCATGGCGGTGATCCGGCGCCAGCCGAAGCAGGTGATTCACCACTCGGACCAAGGGACGCAGTACACCTCGGCTGCCTTTGGAAAAAGATGCCGGCAGGCCGGGGTGCGGCCGTCGATGGGCTCGGTCGGGGACGCTTACGACAACGCGATGTGCGAGAGCTTCTTCGCGACGCTGGAGTGCGAGTTGCTGGACCGTCACCGGTTCCGGAACCCGGGTGAGGCGCGACGGGCCGTCTTTGACTTCATTGAAGGATTCTACAACCGGCGCCGCCGGCATTCGGCGCTGGGCTACGAGTCGCCGGTCCACTACGAGCAGCAGGCAGCGTAGAACCCACGCCGGCTTGGAGCGGCCCGACCACGAAGCCGGCACCGCCATCGTCGCACCAAGCGTCGCGCGCGACACGCTTGAAGGGGGCAGGGTGGCTCCGCCCCCCTGAGACCCCCGGATGCAAAGAGACAAATAAAACTCTTAAATCCCTGGAAAGAGCGTTCGAGGCTCCCTCGTTAAGCGGTATCCCATTGTGGAAAATCAGAGATTTCCCACAACGTGAGCCCTTTTGCTGACGCGTCCATCCGGTGCCCCTCACGGAAGAAAGAACGCTCTGTCGATGGCCAGTGACATTCGACAGGCGGAAGTCTTGCTCCCCACGGACAGAAGGAGTATTACAAACAGGACCAACGTAGACCGCACTAACAAACCGTCCACGAAAACGGGACACCCTCAAGGACATTCACGACTCCGATTGACGGTCCACCCACCGGGAGTTTCTGGCGACCAACTAATTCCCCTTCTGTGGGGCCTGATTTTCCGGCCTCAGCGACGGGTGGAGCATCATCTCCTCATAGACTTCTTCCCCATAGCCGATTCCCGCGCTCTCGGTGCCGACCTCGTACTGATACTTGAGGATGAAGGTGATCAGGTCGGCCATCTCCTGGTGGTTGATATTCTCTTCCAGACCCTCGGGCATGAGGGAGTTGGTCGTGGCCCGGATCTCCTTGATGTTCTCGCGCAACAGGGTGTTGCTCAGGTCGTCGCCCTCCACGAGGGTCACGCTGGTGGCCGTCTCATCCCGCAGCAGGCCGGTGTAGAGCCCCCCTTTGAGGTCCGTCGCCACGTACTGCAGATACTGGGGTTCGACGATACGGTTGGGATCCAGGATGTTCACCAGGAGCGACTCGGGATCCTTCTCCGAGCCGCGGATCAGGTTCGGTCCGATGGGGTGCTCCCGGGACGAGAGCCGGTGGCACTTGAGGCATTCCCGACGGTAGACGGCTTCGCCGCGTTTGTGATCGCCCGTCAGGGACAAGCTGGCCTGAAATGCGGCCAGCGCGTCCTTCCGAGAGCCCAATGCCTCGTCCCCTAGGAGCCCGGCCGCCCGCTCCCGGATGGCCTCGTCGTCGTGGTTCAGGAGGAGATCCCGGCGCTTGGCGTCGATCTGGTTGGCTGCGACCGACTCCTCCGAGACGGCCTGAAGCAAGGCCGAGGTCCATTCCTGTCGAGCGAAGAGAGTCTCCAGGATTTTGCTCCGGGTTCGGGGAGAATGCGCCATCCAGACCTCCAGCAGGAGACCTGGAATCTCCGGGCTGTCGAAGCCCGCCAAGGCATCGATCGCCGCGATTTGGAGGTCCTGAGGCTGTTGGGGGTCCACCAGGAAGGCCAGCGCCGGCTTCACTCGATCCAGGCGGCCATGGTGAAGCAACCTGATGGAATCGAGCCGGTCCTTCAGGGAGGCGGTCTCATCCGCTACGATCTTTCCCGCGCGCTCCATGTGGGCCTTGATCATGGATGCCGCGGAGGCCGGGAGCCTTCGCAGCCCCAAGAGCGACCCGCCGGAATAGGCCAGGCCTTCGGCCATGCCGAGGATGATCTCCTGTCGTGCGGACGGTCTTGCGGCCAGCACCGGATTGGCCGCCATGACGCCGAGAACCCGCCTCAACTCCCGTGCGCGTTCCCGGGCCCCGACGGCCCGCGCAAGCCGGGACAACCACTGGACCGATTCGGGTTGCGCCAGAAACGTCTCCTCGTTCGCCAACCGGGCGAACAGTTGGTGTCCGAAGTCGGCACAGGAACTCAGGACGGCGTTCCGGACCCAAAAGTCGCCGGTGTCCTCCCGGGTGATCCGGACCAGTGCGGGAAGAGCCCGCTGCCCTCTCACCTCGCCCAGACTCAGGGCCACCTGGAACCGGACCCGGATCTCCGGGTCCTGGGCCAGGTCCGATACCTTTCGGAACAGGGCGCGGGAACGATTCAAGCGTGATTCGGCCAGTCGAACGGCGTGGACCCGGACACCGGCTTCAGGATCCCCCAGACCCCGCAGCAGGTCCCGTTCCCGGAGGGAGCCGAGACCCTCCAGGGACCAGAGAGCATGCATCCGGGCCAGGGGACGGGAACTCTCCCTCAGGAGCCGTCGCAGAAGGGGCGCTGCCGTCCGGTCCTCACGTTCGCGGATCAGGCGATGGGCCGTCGCCCGCCACCAGCCTCCGTCGTGCTCCAGATGCGCCACCAGTTCCTCGATCGTCGCCTCACCCAACCGGGGCGGAGGCGGCGACACGAATCCCGGCGGCGCCAGGCGATAGATGCGTCCCCGGTCGCGCCCGCTGGTGAAATCCAGGTGCTTCATCACCCGTTCGGGGACATGGGTCGCCTCGATCAGCTCCCGGGACATGTCCAGGAAGTAAACCGTTCCGTCAGGCGCGTTGACTGCATTGACGGGCCGGAACCAGGTGTCGGGGGAGCGGACGAACTCCGTGTTCTCCCCCTCCCCCCTCTCGGAGCGGAAAGTGACTCCGTCGTCGATGAGAACCCGGCGGTGGATCAGGTTGCCGGTGTTGGCGCCCATGAAATAGCTGCCCCGGTACTTCTCCGGGTAGGCGTGGCCCGTATACATGGTCACGCCAGAACCGGCCGTCAGGTAGTCGTGTCCGACGCCGGCGCTCCGGGAAGAGGACCCGGCGAAGATGCGCCGCGCCTGCCGGATCGTGCGCCAGCGCTCTACCGGACTGATCTTGTAGAGGCGGGTCTGCCCTTGGACCAGGGGTTTCACCTGGTTGGCGCCCGGTCCCAGCCACCGGTGCAGGTTGATGAAAAGATAGGGATTCCGTTCCAGGTAGCGGGCGGGCAACACCACGTGGCGCCCCGGCATCCCCTGGTTGCAGACGAAGCGGTTGAACCATTCGTCGAAGGCGTGCCCGAACTGGAAGGTCTGGGTCGTGGTCTCGAACCGTCCGCTTACGGGATCGAAGCGGAAATCCCGGGCGCCCAGGGAAACCGGAGACGAACCCGGATTCTCCAGGGATCGGATCTCGCCGGCGTTTCCGGAGGCGATCCCGTAGATCCAATGGTCCACTCCCATGATGATGTTGTTCATCATCTGCTGCTCGTTCTGGTGTCCGAAGCCGGAATAGACCTTCTTTCGGATGTCGGCTTTGTTGTCGCCGTCGGTGTCCTTGAGGTACCAGATGTCGGGAGGCGCCGTAACGTAGACCCCTCCGTTCCAGACCGTCACTCCGGTGGGCCACAGCAACTCGTCGGCAAAGACGTGGCTTCGGTCCAGGGTGCCGTCACCGTCGGTGTCCTCCAGCAGGCGGACCACACCGATGGGCTTTTCGCCCGGCCCCGGCTGGTAGGGATAGTCCCGCATCTCGGCCACGTAGAGGCGGCCGTTCTCGTCGAACGCGGCCGCTACGGGATCGTTCACGAGGGGCTCGTGGGCCACCATCTCCATGCGGAATCCGTCGACCGCCTCGAACGACTCCAGGGCCTCCTGCGGCTCCTTGGGCGGAACCGGCTGGAGATACTCGGCCAGGGCCGCCTCGTCCCGGGAAATGTCCAGGATCTTGCGGAACGGATCTTGCGCGTCCTGCTCAGCCCCGCACCCCAGCAGCGGGATCAGAACCGCTCCCGCGACGAATCGTCCAGCCGTTCGCAGACCTAGATTGGACTCCATACTTCACGCCTCCCGATGTCACCGGGCCCTTCGGACAGCGGCGACTCAATTTCGAATCAGGTCAATCGTCCCCGGGGCCGCTTGTCCATGATCTTGCCGGCCACCCTGAGGAAATTGCCGCCTATGATCTTGCGAATGTCGTCGTCCGAGTAGCCTCTCACCACCAACCCCACCGTCAGATAGGGAGCGTTGACCCAGGAGAGGGGACGGGGCCCGGTCTCCCATTCCCAATAGGTCCGCGTGCCCTTGAAGCCCGTGGTCAGAAACTTCCGGGGTTTCAGGATCTTGACGACTTCCGGAGCCTGCACGGCACGGCCCATGGGACCCTGGTCCGAGGCCAGGCCCACGTGGTCCACCCCCACCAGCTTGATTGCATGGTCCAGATGCCGGTAGACGGCCTCCGCGCCGAATCCACCCAACAGGTTGGGCACGGTGATGATTCCGATCATGCCCCCTCTGTCGGCCGTATTTCGGATCGCCTCGTCGGTGGCGTTGCGGTTCGGGCTCTTGCCTCCCCGGGACAGCGCCCGGCAAGCCGTGTGGCTGATGAGTACCGGTTCCTGCGAAGCCCGGATGGCGTCCAACGTCGTCTGGGTTCCGCAGTGGGAAAGATCGACCATCATCCCCAGTTGGTTCATACGCCGGATGACGGCCTCCCCCATCTCGGTGAGGCCCGCGTCCGTCTCCTGATAGTGGGAAGCTCCCAACTGGTTCCGGGTGCTGTTGGTCAACTGGCAGTGGCGGACGCCGAACCCGTAGAAAAAGTCGAGACTCTTGATGGGATCCTTGATGTGAGGGCCGGCGAAACAGGCGTCGGGGCGGCCGACGTGCCAGATGACGGCATGCTTACCGGCTCGCTTGAACTCGGGAAGATCCTCGATTCGCAGGAACTTTTCCATGTAGGGCAAGTGGTCGAAGGCGTATGTGGCGCTGGCCAAGTACTCGAGTGAAGCCCGGTCCCCTTCACCCTCCGGAGCCCAGGCCACGTCGGCGAGGCCCAGGTCGTACTGGGCCGACTCCCAAGCCAGCCGGTGGTTGGCCCGAAAGCCGGGGTCGTGGACCACCTCCAGCGCCCGCCATTTCTGAATCTGCGGCATGACGGTGGACCTGAACAGCTCTCGTTTCCGTTCGGGGTCGGGCTCCCGGTCCAGAATCTCCAGTGCCCAAGCCTTCATGGACTCGGAGTAGAACCCGGTCACGTGAATCGGGTTCGACCCTCCGTAGAGATCGCAGACGATGGATTCCCGGTGGAGTTCGAGTCCATGCTCCAACTGGGCGGGAGTCGGCTTGATCTCGTCCAGAATGGCTTTTCTGGCGCCCTCGATATGGTTTCTGAACCTTCGGGTCGCCTGATCAGCGTACTCCTTGGCCGCCGCCCTTGCCTGAGAGTTCCCACCGGGTCCCTGGGCGAGCAACGACAGCGCTCCCATTTGGACCAGGAACCGGCGGCGATCAGTCGTGGACTGTAGAGTCATCTAGCCCGAGTTTACCACGTTGAACCACAGAATACAGATAAGTTCTTTTGTTTCATAGACATAGAGAAGACAGTCCGTATGACCTAACGAGGCTGCGGCAGGGGTTGGATCGCGTGGCTGTCGAGGCCCAGGATTTCGTACATCCGCCGCTGTTCGGCCCCCATCTGCGAGAGCGTCGTCCTGAGTTCGGGCTCGCTGCCTTCCTCCCGAGCGGGATAGAGCACGTCGACCTCGCGGATTCCGCGGAGCGCGTCCAGCAGTGCGGGAATTGAGTCCTTCACGCCGTGGCGGCTCAGTTCCCGCTGCAGCAGCCCGCACAGCATCAGCGCCAGCACGCAGCAGAACACATGCACGGCGATCTTCTGGTCCGTCCAGTGGTATTGCGGCCGGATCGCGATACAGTCGCTGTCCTTCAGCTGCCGGAAGGCGCTCTCGACATGATGTTGGGCCCGGTAGCCCCGCACTAACTCGGCGTCGCTCCAGTCTGCCTGGTCGGTGAACAGCAAGGTCTTGCCCAGCAGCGTGCGCTGCAGATGCTCCCAGGCGCCCCTCTGGAACCGGTAATTCACCTTGGGCAGGCCGTCCTCCTCACGCACCTGGACGTTGAACAGGTCCCGCATGTGCCGGGCCCGCAGCCAGCCGTCGACCTTCTTGCGCGTGGTGGCGACGCCCGGCTTGCGCCCCCCGCGGATCTTGCCGTCGCGCCAGCGGCGCAACCGTTGCTGCAGCGCCCGCAGGTGCTGGCGCCGCTTCGCGATCTCGCGCAGCAGCGTCCGGCACTGGGCGTCGAACAGCGCCTGGTTCCAGATCACCAGCACCGTGCGCTCGACGCCGAACACCTCGTACTCGGTGCGGTAGACGCGCACGCCGGTCAACCCGTCGGCCTCCAGCGAGCGCATCTCGTCGGCCGCCACGGCCAGCAGGTTCGGGTGCTGGGTCGGCACCAGCGAGCCGATGAAGTGGAAGGGGCCGCGCTCGACCCAGTCCAGGTTCTCGCGCGAGTTGTTGCCCTTGTCGAAGACCAAGGTGACCGTCTCGGCGCCGACGGCGATCTCCTGGTAGCGCCGCGCCAAGTCGGCGGCGAGGCTCTGGAACAGCGGCGCATCGGGCCGGTTGCCGGGATAGGTGCGATGCAGCAGGGGCAGGCGGAAGTCGGCCGTGACCAGCAGCGCCACGCCGATGATGCGCAACGACCTGCGGCCCTCCTTGCTGTGGCCTCGCTGGGCCAGTTGGGAGCGCTCGTTGAAGGAATCGATGTAGGTGAAGAAGTTGGTGGCGTCAAACAGCACCTGGCGCAGATCGAGGTCGAACTCGCGGGTCATGGCGGTCACGATGTCGCGTTCGATGGCCGGGATCGCAGAGACGGGGATGCGGTGCATGTGGTCCCAGAAGCGCTGGCTGGTGAGCTGGCGGGAGCGCAGGGGGAGCAGGCGGGTGAGGGCGGTGGAATCGAACCAGCGGGCGAGGCTGGCCTTGGAGCCGGGGGCGAGGCAGCGGTTGAGGACGGCGGCGAGCAGGTAGTGGCCGACGGAGGGGCCGGAGCCGCGCTTGGGGACATGGCGGTCGATGTGCTCGACGAGCCGCAGGCGGCGGGCGAGGGTGAGCAGGGCGGCGGAGGCGCCGAACTCGCGCACGACGGCCTCCCGAGGCTGGGCGGGGACGGGTCCGGCCCGGAGTTTCTCGAGGATCTTGTCGGCGCGGCCGAGATAGGTCTGGGAGACGATCTTGGGCTTGCCGTCGACGCGCTTGCAGACCCGGGCGTAGTAGTAGGGGTGGCCCCGGATGATCTTCTTGACGAGGCTGGCCATATAGTTAGGTCATACATTAGCGAAGAGAGAGGCGCGAGTCAAGGTCCATCGTCTGAAATAAAAAGATTTTCCCCTTGGATCAGATAGATACTTCCACACCATACTTGTCCAAGACCAATATGTGTTAGGTCATACACACGCGGAATTCAGTCATCCGGAAGGATCAATCGGACAGGGTGGATAAACTCTTTCCTATCAGTAACTTGAAGATGAGAAATCGGTCAGCCCATGCACTGGGGCAGTGCTATGCTGACGCGAACACGGTAAACTCGGGCTAGATTCCCTTCGTTAATTCCCGGTCAGTCTACTACGAGACCTGAAGAATCGCGCGTGGGCCGGGTCCCGAGCCTCCGGAAAACCGGAAAAACCCGGCGGTCATGGTATCCTGCGTTTTGCCGGTGCTCTATGGCCCGGAGACGGAAAACGTGAGCGCATCTCCTCCTGTTGCCTTCTCCAAGCTCCTCCCCTATGTGGCCGTAATGCTCTGCCTGGCGGGAGGAATCCGGAGTCAGTCCGCCCCCTCTCCCGACAGCGCCATGGAGAAGATGAAGCTGCACCAGGACTACCTGGGCGCGCTGGCCGACCTCCAACAGCTCTTGGAGGCTCCCAACCCTTCACCGGTCATTTTCTATCTGGCCGGTATCTGCCAGACCTCCCTTCGCAACTACCCGGAAGCCATAGAGAACTTCCAACAGGCCATGGACAAGGGTCTGGACAGTTGGGAGCTGAGGCTGAGCCTGGGAGTCGCGTTCGCCCGCATGGGCCGGGATTCGGAGGCCCGCCGTGAACTGGAGCTGGTGCTTCAACTCCGGCCCGACGAGCCGACCGCTCTTTTCCACCTGGGAGAGCTGGATCTGAAGGAGGGCTTGTACCCCGCGGCGGAACGGAACTTCCGCCAGGTCCTGCGCCTGAATCCGGGCCACGAGAACATCCTCTTCAATCTGGGGACCAGCCTGCTGCGCCAGGGCAAGGAGGCGGAAGGCCAAGCCGCGCTGAAGAACCACCGGCAGAGAGCACATCTGCGGGGACGGCTCAAGACGCTCCGTTGGATGTCCGCCTCGCCGCGGGCCAGCGCGGAAGTGTTCGCCGACCTGGGAGACGCGAACCTGGAGACCGGCGATCAGCGGGCGGCTCTGGATGCCTACGCCCGCGCGGAGAGACTGGAGCCGAATACCCACCTGACCGGTTTCGGACGGGGCAAGCTCAGTTTCGGACGGGGAGATCTCCATGCCGCCGGGACGCACCTTCGCCGCTACCTGGACCAAGGCGGCCAGAGCTGCGAGGCGTTCCTCCTCTTGTCGCTGGTGGAACGGCGAACCCAACGCCACCAGGAGGCCCGGGAGGCCGCCTCCAAGGGATTGGACGCCTGTCCCCTAGACGTGGGCCTGCTCTCCACAGCGGCGCGGCTGGAGATGGAACGGGGCAATCCGGAACAGACCGGCGCCCTGGCCGAGCGGATCATGCGGGTCGACCCCACGGATCCTACGGGCCCCTTTATCAAGGCGCTCTCACTCCTCTATCGAAAACGGCTGGACGAGGCTGAACCGATGGCCCGGAGGGCGTTGGAGTTGAACGACCAGGATCCGAAGCACCATCAACTGCTGGAACGTATCTACCAGTCCATGGGGGCCTTTGAGAAAGCTCGTTTCCACGGCGCCAAGGCACGGGAGTTGGCGAGGAAATGAGGAAAATAGGCGGGGGTTTTCCTACCCCGCGACGAGGGAAAGGAAGACGGGGGGACAGGAAAGTCCCCCTTCCTAAGGGCGGCGTGGCGGGTTGGGAGAGGTGCTGCTAGCATGAGGTTGAACCTACGGAAAACCGAAACTTACGGAGACATGCCATGAGAGAGAAACGATCCCTTTCACGACGCGAGTTGCTGCGCGGAGGCTTGGCGGCCACCGGTGCATCGCTCCTACACTCTTCGGTCTTCGGATTCACGCTGCCTCCGGTGGAGACCGGAGAGACCCTCGTGCCCTTCCTGGATCCTCAGCCGGTGAATCCGGACCGGGCCATGGTGCAGTGGGATCAGCTCCAATCCTGGATCACGCCCGAATCGGATTTCTTCAGCGTCAAGCACTATGGGGTCCCGGAAGTGGACATGGAGACTTGGAGGCTCAGCATCGGAGGATTCGTGGATCGGCCCCTGGCGCTGACCCTGGAGGACCTGAAGGCCCGTCCCAAGAGTCATTACACCGCCACCCTGGAGTGCTCCGGGAACGGGGCGTCGGAGCGATTCATGGGGGCCATCGGGAATGCCCGGTGGAGCGGGACCCGGCTGGGTCCGGTCCTGGAGGAATGCGGTCTGAGCCCGGAGGCCACCGAAGTGGTCTTCTTCGGAGCGGACCGGGGCAAGGAGGAGATCCGGGACAACGAATACGAACAGAATTTCGGGCGCAGTCTTTCGGTCAAGGAAGCGTTTCGGGATCGGGTTCTGTTGGCCTATGAGATGAACGGGAAACCGTTGAGCCAGACCCATGGCGCTCCCCTCCGCTTGGTGGTTCCCGGCTGGTACGGAGTAGCCTGGGTCAAGTGGCTCTGGCGCGTCGAGGTCCATGACCGCCAATTCCTGAGCCGCTTCATGGGGCGCGACTACGTCACGATCCGCGGTGAGGAGCGGGACGGCGAGACCATCTGGCGCGAGACTTCGGTGGGCCGCATGAACCTCAAGTCCATCGTGGCCCGGGTGACCCGTCCGGATGGCGGCGGCATTCGCGTCATGGGCGCGGTATGGAACGACGGGACTCCGTTGAAAGGGGTCGAGCTCAAGCTGGACGACGGCCCCTGGAGGAAGACCGAGTTGGGCGAAGGATCGGATTATCCCCACAGCTGGACCTTCTGGTCCTACGACTGGAACGATCCTGCGCCGGGCGAGCACACCCTGGTCTCCAGAGCCGTGGACGCTCGGGGCCGGGTCCAGCCGGCGCCGGAAGACGAAATAATCCGGCTGAAGAAGACCTACTGGGAAGCCAACCAGCAGATCCGGCGGCGGATCCGCCTCTGACCGCATGAGCAAGCGTCTGGCGGTCTTCGGCGCCGGCGCCATCGGGGGTCAGGTCGGCGCCCGGATGTTCGCCGCGGGACACGACGTCACGCTGATCGAGCCGTGGCCGGATCAGTTCCGGGCCATTCGGGACTCGGGTCTTCGGATTGAAGACGAAGAAGGGCCGGTTCACTTCCGCCCGCCGGTCGTCCATCCGGACCAACTCGACCGCCTGGATCCGGTGGATATCCTCTTTCTGGCGGTGAAATCGTACGACTCGGACGCGGCCGTGGAGAGGGTTCTTCCCCGCTTGGCACCGCAAGCCTGGGTGGTCAGCACCCAGAACGGTATCAACGAAGAAATCATCGCCGAGCGGGTCGAAAGCGGCCGGATTCTGGGCGTCGTCATCCTGATCAACGCCGTGCTGGAGGCTCCCGGCCGGATCCAGGTCTCCACGCAATCCGTCTCCCGGTCCTCCAACCTCGACGCTCCCGGAGCCTACGTGGGTGAATACGCCGGGTCCTCGGTGAGCAAGGCTGAAGAAGTGGCCTGGTATCTGAACGCCGTGTGGCCGGCGAAGACCACGGGCGATCTGATGGCCATGCGCTGGACCAAGCTGGCCACCAGCGCCATGGTCAATGCGCTTTCGGGAATCACCGGCCTGCGGTCGGCTCCCCTCCTGGGTGAGCCGGATGTGCGAAAGATCATGATCCAGTTGGCGGCGGAGGTGGTCCACGTGGCCCAGGGCCATGGACACGCCATCCACCGGGTCCTGGGTCACTGCACGCCGGATCAGGTGCTGGCGGCCGCCCGCGGGCGGGACGGGACCATGGACCGGCGGCTGGCCCGGATGTCGGAACGGATCAGTCCCGCCGCGGCTACTTCCCTGCTCCAGGACCACTGGAAGGGACGGATCACCGAGGTGGACCATTTCAACGGATTCGTGGTCCGCAAGGGGCGGGAAAAAGGGGTGGCGACGCCGGTCAACGAGGCGGTCCGGAGACTCATGAAGAGGATCGAGCGCAAGGAACTCTCCTCTGGCCTGGACGCCCTGGCTCCGCTGCTGAGCCTCGTGAACGGGTAGGGGGTAGGAGGGGGGACATTCCTGTCCCCCATTCTTAATTGCGGCGATGAAGAGGGGGGACAAAATGTCCCCCTCCTACCCCCTCCTATAAGACCTCCGGATTGACGCAGTGCCGGGGGCGTTCCCCCTGCAGCACGGCCAACATGTCGTTGGCCATGGAACGCCCGACCCGGTCCATGGCCAAGTGACTCATTCCCAGGGCGTGTGGCGCGAACAAACACCGGGGATTCTTGAAGATCCGGTGGGAGACGTCGGGGGGCTCGGTCGTAAACACGTCCAGTCCCACGTAGCTGAGTTGTCCTTCTTCAAGCGCGTCGGCAAGAGTGTCGAGACCATCGGTGATGCCGCCGCGGGCCAGATTCAGCAGAACGGCTCCCCGCTTCATACCGGCCACCGCCTCCCGGTCGATCATGCCCCGGGTCTCGTCGTTCAGGAGCATGTGCAGGGAAACATAATCGGACTGGGCCAGCAGTTCCTTCAGCGAGACCTTTCGGACTCCGATCTCCGCCATCCGATCGGCGTCCACGTACGGGTCGTAGCCCAGGACCGTCACTTCGAAGGGTTGCAGCAGCCTGGCCAGGTACGACCCGATCCGGCCCAATCCCACGATGCCGAACGTGTGGCCGGCCACATCCCCGACCAGTTCGTCGTAACGGCGGTCCCAGTCGCCGCTTCGGACCGCGGCATCCATGATCCTCATGTTCTTGACCAGGCAGAGCAACATCCCCAGGGCCCCTTCGGCCACCGAGAATCCGCCCACCGGGGCGATGATCAGCGGAATCGACCGGCGGGTCAGGGCCGGCACGTCCACGGTGTCGTACCCGACGCCGGTCCTGCCCACGACCTTGAGATCGGGGGCGGCCTCCACCAACTCCGGTGTGATCCGGGCTTCCCCCCGGGCGACGATCCCGATCGTTCCCGACAGTAGGCCCAACAACGTCTCTTGGTCGGCGCTGGGCGAGGTCACCGTGGGAACATGGGCCTCCAGCAACTCGATCACGATCTCTTCCACAGGGGCCGTCACCAGGATTCTCTTTTGAGCCATGGGGTTTTCTATCCTCAGTCTGTGTTTACGTTTAAGGACCGTACCCGCCTTGTCGCGGTCCCCCCGCTTCGCTACCATTGTCCCATCGGTTCCGACAACCGGAACCCGTCGATCAAACCTGACGGAGTATGAATCATGAGTCAATCTTCCATCAACAGGCGTTCCTTCCTGTCCCATTCGGCTGGCGCCGGAGCCGGACTCGCACTGGCCGGATTTCCCGCCATAGCCAAATCCCGGGACGTTAACGGTCAGATCCGGGTCGGCATCGTCGGTCCCGGCGGCCGCGGCAGAGGCATCATGAGGGAGTTCTTCGAAGGCAACCAGCGTTTCAACGCCCGCCTCACGGCGGTTTGCGACGTCTGGAACGACGCCCGGGAGCAAGCAAAGGCGCTGACCGAGGAACGGCAGGGAACGACGCCCAAGGTCTACAAGCATCACGAGCAGATCGTGAACGATCCCGACATCGACGCCCTCATCATCGCCACTCCGGATCACGCCCACGCCCAGATTCTCGAAATGGCCGCCAACGCGGGCAAGGACGCCTATTGCGAGAAGCCCATGGGCAACGTCCTGTCGGAGACCAACGCGGCGCTGGACGCGGTGAAAAAATCGGGCAGCATCGTCCAGATCGGCACCCAGAGGCGGAGTTCCCCCAAGTACCGGCAGGCGGCCAAGATGATCGCCGACGGGATCATCGGGGACGTGGTCAAGGTCGACCTCTACTGGAGCTGGTACAGCCCCTACCGCTGGGCCAAGAAGGACCAGGACCTGGCGAATATCAGGGAGAGCGACGTGGACTGGAACACTTGGCTCATGGGGAAACCCCACCGCCCCTTCGACCCCAGGGTGTTCCGCTGTTTCCGCCTCTGGAAGGACTTCTCCAGCGGCATCATCGACCAGTGGATGACCCACGGCATCGACGTGGCCCACATGCTCACCGGCACCTCCTATCCCCTGAGCGCGGTGGCCCACGGCGGAATCTACGCCTGGAAGGACTGGAGGGAGAATGCCGACACCCTCGAGGTCTCCCTGGAGTACGAGAAGAACGGCCGAAAGTTCTTGACCGTCTATTCCACCAACCTGATCAACGGATACGGGAAAGCCACCCAGTTGCACGGCACCTTGGGCAGCTTCGAGGCCGGAGGCTCCAACAACAGGGAGGACTGGAGCAAGGGCCGGGCCGAGTCCAGCGCCAACCCCAACGTCCCCTGGCACTTCTCGGGCCGGGGAGTGAAGGCCGAGGGCAAGATCGAGGATCAGGTTCCCGTTCCCGACGCTCCGGGTGAAAGGAGCCACGTGGCCAACTGGCTGGACGCCGTTCGCTCCCGGGACAGCAAGCGGCTGCACTGTCCCGTGGAGGCCGGATACGGCCATTCCGTCGCCTGCATCATGTCCACCGATTCCTATTGGAGCGGCCGGCGCATGACATTTGATCCCGTCAAGCGGACGATTCAGGCCGGCTGACGCTGATAGGTCTGAAATGGCGTCCATCGAGATCCTGGGCACGGGCCGAATTGACGAGCGTGAGTCGGCTTTTCCCCAGACGGTTCAACTCCCCGACGGCGATATCCTCTGCTCATTCAATGTGGGTGGCGGCGCTCACGTCACCGGCGGCTCGGACTGGGCTCGCTCCACTGACGGAGGCGAGACCTGGACGGTAGAAGGCACTCTTCTGCCTCGCGTGGAAGGCTCCACCAACGCATTGAAGCTGAGCCTTTCGGCCGACGGCCGCACCGTCTACGCGTACGGCTCCCGCCACTTTGCGCGAGCCACCAAGGTTTTCGGCGACTCTGAGAACGAGCCGGTCTTCCTGCGCTCCTCGGATGGAGGACGGACCTGGTCCGCGCCCCGCTCCATTCCCATGAAGGGGCACGGGAAGTTGGAGATCTCTCACGGAATCCTCCCTCTGAAGTCCGGCCGCCTGCTGGCGCCTGCCGCCACCCTCGATTCCAAGGACACGTTGGGGAAGCAGGTCCTGGCCGCCGTTTCCGACGACGGTGGGGAGACGTGGCCGCGCCATGCCGTCGTGTTCGAGGACCCGAACGGGAGGCTGGGTTACCTGGAGCAGAAACTGGCTCAGGTGGACGAGGGCCTGCTCATCGCCACCTGCTGGACCGTGACCTTGGGGGACGTGGTGGACCAGGAGGACTCCTACGTGCTCTCCCGGGACGATGGCCTCACCTGGAGCGCTCCTCGCAGCACCGGCATTCGGGGCCAGACCATGACGCCGATCCCTTTGGGCGGCGACCGGCTGATGGTCCTCTACAACCGGCGGTACGGGCACCAGGGGATCGTCATGAACCTGGTCACCCTCTCTCCCGAAGGATGGGAGATCCACTACGAGGGACTGATGTACGATCCTGGAACCCGCCAGGAAGGGCCGACCGGTCTGGGTGTCGAGGAGTACGGCGGCTTCCAGTTCGGGTTCCCCACCGCCATCCGCCTCCAGGACGGCGACTACCTGGCCACGCACTGGTCCCAGGAAGGGGGCCGGTTCGGTGTGCGCTGGACCCGCCTGAGAATCGACTGATAGGAGATCCCCGAAACCGGACGTTCAGCGAACGGCAGACTTGGCGAAGCGAACCGCGTGGACCACGTAGCGGCGGACCGCGTCCAACTGCCAGGTCCATGGCTGAACCTGTTTCACGCCCCGAAGCGACTCTGCCGCATGCGGAACGGCCCGAAAAGCCTCCTCAATCTCCTGCGGACTCAGACCGAGAAAAAACCGATCCACCAGCTCCGCCTCCCCGCATGATGCCGGCCCACCCGGTTCGGCAGCGACGGGGTCCGGAACGGCCTCAGCCATGTCGGTCACCACGATCCCCGTTCCTCCCGGGGCGACCAGATCGGTCAATAGACGAACGTGTGCGTTCCGGACCTGCAGCATGGTCCGCTCGCGGCGGGACCCGGGTAGCTGGAGGCGGCTCACGGATTCCAGGAGTTGGCTCACCACACAGGTGGAGACCACCAATTCGAAGTCTCTGGCTGGGACCTTCGCCGTGCCGGCATCCGGACCACCGAGGCCCGAAAGGTCCAGATCGTCCCGCAAGCGAAAGTTGGAATCCTTCGGAATCCCTTGTCTCAGAAGCGCCTGCTCCATGGCCTCCCGGTCCAGGTCGAACAGATGGATCTCGCCGCACTCGGAGGCCAGGTGGCGCAGATCCAGGTCGTTGCAGTTTCCCGCCCCCAGGATCGCTACCTTGCCCCGACGCCGGCTCTCCGCGCCCACCAGTTCCATGACCCGGTCTCGGTGTCCGCGGAAGAATTCCCAGTTTTTCCGCGTGCTCCGGTTGACGATCCGATGCGCCTGGCTTCTCTGCCGGAGCTCAATTCCGAGTCGACTCACGGCCTTCTCCTCGAATACGTAATTTCCACGCTTGCCGTTGGAGTCTGGAATTCTACGCTGTAGCCACCCAGGAGAAAAAGCCGTCATGGTAATTGGCCGGCGGTACGTTCTATGAAATGGGAGGCTGTCCATTGATTGCGTTTCTCCGGTATTCGCTTGATTATCCCGGGTCTGGAGCACAATTGTGTCTTCGATTCAGGGCCATGGCGAATGGCACAGGAGAGGAAATAACGTATTGAACTTCGTACCTTTTGGTACGAAAATAGAATATGACTGGAGTCGAGTTCATCCGCCGTGCGAGTCGCTATGCGAAACGTACCGGTCAGGATTTCCGATTGGAGCCCGGTCGCGGCAAGGGCAGCCACGCCCGCTTATGGATCGCTTGGCGTTTCACCATAGTGAAGCGGGGCGAGTTGAAACGGGGGACCTTCCTTGGAATGTTGAAACAGTTGAACATCAGAAAGGAGGACTTCTGAAGTGCGATACCTCTACCCCTGTGTCCTGACCCCCGAACAAGAGGGGGGATTCTCTGTCATTTTTCCAGACGTTCCCGAGGCACTGACCTGCGGCAATGACAGGGTTGAAGCCTTGGCGATGGCCGAGGACGCGCTCGCGACAGCTTTGGCCGGCTACGTTCAGGAAGGCTGGGACATTCCAATTCCGAGCAGAAATGCCAGCGGTCAAGAACTGATCGCCGTTCCGCCTGTGGTTGCCGCCAAGCTGGCGCTTTACAGGTGCATGCGCAAACAGGGTCTCACCAAGGTCGCTCTTGCCAAGCGCTTGGGTCTGAGCGAGGGTGCTGTCCGTAAACTTCTGAACCTGGATCATCGATCCCATATCAACCAGGTCGAGAGAGCACTTCGGGTTGTAGGGCGCGGACTGGTCGTCGAAGACAGAGTCGCCTGAAGGCGTGTTGGATTCTCCCTGCGGGCTTCGACAATCCTCCACAGATTCGGAAAAGAACCCGCAAACCGTTTTCAGTATTGGGGGTGAACAGCCAGCACCTATGTGGTACTTTTCCGTGTCCTCGGACAAGAATGTCAAGCCCTTGGTCCTCGCCAGAAAGGAGCCCATGAACACCCACTTCTGGACGCGAACGCTCTGCCTTCTCGTACTGTCCACCATCACCGCCGCCGCTTCCGGCGTGCCGAGCCTGTTGGAGATCGGCAATCGCAAGCAGTTGTTCATCGACGACTACATGATCCAGAGCCTGACCGACGCCAAACAGGTGCTCAACACCGCGGTCAAGGAGCCCAGCAACCCGGTGGTCCGCCCGGACCGGCCCTGGGAGGGAAATTTTTCTCCCGTGTCCAAGGTCCTCTACGACCCGGAGGAGAAGCTCTTCAAGATGTGGTACTCCACCAGCGGCGACTGGCGCGCGGAACCGGGAGGGCAGCTCGTGGAATTCCACTGGACCGACTCCGGCGCCACTCGGGAAATAGTCGATGCTCCCTACCGATACGTGGGGATCTACGGTAACTACAACTACCGGCTCTGCTACGCCACCTCCAAGGACGGAGTCCATTGGGAAAAACCGAATCTGGGCAAGGTGGAGTTCAACGGCAGCCGCAACAACAACCTGCTGCCGGCCGGCGGCCGGGCGCCGACCTTCGAGGACCCCAACGAGACCGATCCCGCCAAGCGGTACAAGTCGATTGCCATGACGCGGACCAAGAATCCGCGTGGCATGCAGCTGCACGTCTACTATTCCCCGGACGGATTCAACTGGACTCCCGAGCCGACCAATCCGGTGATGGACACGACGCCGGAGCCCGGCCGGTGGGGCCCCACCCACTACATGGGATGGGACCCGATCCGGAAGGTCTACGCCGCCCACATCGAGAACTGCCTGCACCGCGCGTGTCCCACCGGCAAGAGGATCGTGGGGCGAGCCGAGAGCCCCGATTTCAGGAATTGGAGTCTCCCCCAGAACATCCTCCTTCCGGACGCTGAGGATTACCCGGACGCCGAGTTCTACCTCTTTCCGGTGGTGGCCTACGAAGGCACCTACATTGCCATGCCCTGGATCTATCGGACCACGCGGACCCTTCACTACCCGACCCTGGCCTTCAGCCGTGACGGGGTGAATTACGAACGGAAGTTCCGCGAGCCCCTGGTCCGGCCCGGCGCCGAGGGGAGCTTCGATTCGGTCAGCGTCTACTCCCAGGCGCCGATCATGCAGGGAGGGAAAGTCTGGATCTACTACACAGGCGCCAACTGGCGGGGGCCCGAACAGCTTTATCTCAGGCAGGAGGCCGAGGGAGAATCGCCGCTGAGGGCACCCGGTCTGGCGACCCTGCCGGAGGACGGGTTCGTCTCCATCGACGCGGGCAAGCTCAAGCCCGGGATCCTGCTCACCCAGACCTTCAGCTTCGATGGCTCGGGCCTTTACGTCAACATGGAGGCCGCCCGGAACAACGACGGCTCCGGGATTCCCCAGATCAAGGTGGAGATCCTGGATCACCAGACCAAGCCGCTGCCCGGCTTCTCGTTGAAGGAGTCGGATCCCATGGCCGTCCGGGGATCCGCCCAGGCCAGTTGGCAGGGGAAGAGCGATGTGAGCTCATTGGAGGGCCGCCCCGTCCAGCTCCGCTTCTGGATCCGGAACGCGAGCCTTTTCTCGTTTCAGTTCAAGTAGAAGCGAAAGCACCCTCGACGAAGTGCCCAAATTGGCCGTCCCGTTTCGAGTGCCGACGCATTTTGACCTGCAGCGTGCCGGAGTTGGACATGATCTTCTACCACCGGGGATGATCCAGTAAGAACGGGGCGATTCGCGGGTTCTTGGAAACAAGCGCACCGGATGTCCACATGTACACGAGGAATTGCCTGTAGATGTCTTGTCCTTTACATGAATCAATGTTATTCTTATTTATCATTGGAAAATATTTATTCATTGAGAAACCATATGAAGCAGATTACGACAACGATTACACAGCGTGGCCAAGTCACCATTCCCGCAGAAGTGCGGCGAATGTTAGGTGTGAAACCCAGGGACAAAGTCGCTTTCACGATCGAAAATGGCGAAGTGCGTCTAGCGCCGGTTCCCTTCAGCTTGGAGTCGGCCTATGGGTCGGTGAAGCCTGCAAGCCAAGCTGAAGACTTCGAAAGTGTGACCCAGGCGGCCAAGGATTCTAAAGCTGAGATGACTGCGCTGGCGTTGGAAAACACATGAAGTTCTTGGACACAAACGTCATTCTTCGCTATCTGACTCGCGATGACGAGGTCAGGGCGGAGGCCTGCTACCGGCTCTTTCAGCGAGTCAAACAAGGACAAGAGGAACTCGTTGTCTGTGAAGCCATCGTTACCGAGGTCGTCTACGTATTATCTTCGGTTCGTGCTCCATATCGCCTGAGCCACGAAGAGATCAGAGCCCGGCTCTTGCCGATACTGACCCTCCGAGGGCTTAAGCTCCCACAAAAAAATGTCTATCTGCGCGCGCTCGATCTCTATGCCTCGTCACCCTTTCTCGACTTCGAGGATGCATTGACCGTATGCCACATGGAGCAACGGGGGATCACTGAGTTGGTCAGCTACGACAGAGATTTCGACCGGATTGGGGGAATTCGAAGGATCGCCCCATAATCTGAAAAGCTCCCCCGCTGGCCAGGGTTCAGGGCAATCCACCAGCAAAGGAAGGTATCCCGGGGCGCAGGCGATTCGGGCGACAACTCCAGACCGGCAAGAAAGAGGGGGACTGAAAGTCCCCCCTCCCAGGGTGCTCAGGCGTCGGGCATCAGTTTGCGGAAGCGGTTCCAGACGCGTTCTGCCTGCTCCCGGGTCAACGGCATGCCCGGAGGCCGTGGGACGCCGCAGTCGATTCCGAGACGCCTGCCCATCAGCTCTTTGAGAACGGCGACGTAGGGGCCGTACTCGCCGTCGAAGAGGGCGAAGACCTCATTTGCCTTGTCCTGGGCCTTCCGGGCCCGCGCCCAATCCCCCTCCTGATAGGCGTCCCAGACCTGGAGGAAGGGTTCGGGAGCCACGCCGGGCGGTCCGTCGACACACCCCACGGCGCCCTCGACCAGGGCCGGCAGCATCAGGCAGCTGAATCCCTTCAAACAGGCCAGACCCATTTGAGCGAAGATCCGGACGTTCTTGAAGTTGACCGCCGAATGCTTGAGACCGGTCAGTTGGGGCACTTCATCCTGGAGCTTCTTCATCAGCCCGGGGGTGAACTCCAGGCCGGTGGCGTCGGGCAGATTGTAGACGAACAGGGGGAGATCGGCGGCATTACCGATGGCCTGGTAGTAACCGATCGCCTCGTCTTCGCCCGCACCGTAGAAGGAGCCGGGCAAGGCGCAGATGGCGTCGACGCCGGCCCGGGCGGCCTGCTCCGCCATCCCGGCGGCAGCCGACGTGGTGGCCGCGCCCACGTGCATGATGATCCGAGCGTGGCCCCGGCACTGATCCACGGCGATCTCGGCAACCCTCCGGTTCTCGTCCGGCTGCAGCAACACGCTCTCGCCGCTTCCCCCGGCCACCCAGAAACCGTGGACCCCGGCCCGGATGTTGAACTCCAGGACCTGCCGGAAGGCCTCCTCGTTGAGCCGGTCCTCCTGGTCCATGGGAGTGATGACGGCCGGGTAGAGCCCACTGAAACTGGTCATTTGGGTCCTTTCGTTGCTGGATGAAGGTTCGGTCTCGATCGGTGCGGCGCTCGGAACGGCTGGAGATTCAGGCCATGATGTCGGTGATCACGTTGCCGTGGATGTCGGTGAGGCGAAAATCCCGTCCCGCGTAGCGGTAGGTCAGCCGCGTATGGTCCAAACCCATGAGGTGCAGAATCGTGGCGTGCAGGTCGTGGATGTGCACCTTGTTCTCCACCGAGTAGTAGCCGTAGTCGTCGGTGGCGCCGTAGGAGAAGCCGGGCTTCACGCCGGCGCCGGCCATCCACATGGTGAATCCCTGGGGATTGTGGTCCCGTCCGTCGGACCCCTGGGCCACCGGGGTGCGGCCGAACTCGCCACCCCACAGGACCAGCGTGTCCTGCAACAGGCCTCGCCCCTTGAGGTCGCGGAGCAGGCCGGCGATGGGCTTGTCCACTTCCCGGGCGTTCTGGGTGTGGTCCCGGCGCAGACGGCGGTGCTGGTCCCACTTGTAGCTGTGGCTCACCTGCACGAAGCGGACACCGGCCTCGGCCAGACGCCGGGCCATCAGGCACTGGCGGCCGAAGTCCTCGGTCATCCGGTCGTCCAGGCAGTAGAGCTTCCGCGTGGTTTCGGATTCCCGGGAGAGGTCCTGCAAACCGGGCGCCTGAGCCTGCATCCGGAAGGCCAACTCGAAGGCCTGGATCCGGCCTTCCAGATTCCGGTCGGGACCGGTCCGGGCCAGTTGCTGTTGGTTCATCTCCCGAATGAAGTCCAAGTGTTTGCGCTGGATGTCCCGGGGAACCTGGTCGTTGGTGATGAACGGGATCTTCGCGTCCTTGGCCTCGATTCGGCTGGTGCCCATGGCGGTGCCGGAGTAGGGAGCGGGGAGAAACGCCGAACTGTAGTTGTTGGCTCCACCGTGACCCTGAGTGGGACAGATGGTGATGAACCCCGGCATGTCCTGGTTTTCGCTTCCCAAACCGTAGGTGAGCCAGGAGCCGATGCTGGGGCGGACGAAGGTGTCGCTGCCGGTGTGCAACTCCAGCAGGGCCGCTCCGTGACGGGAGTTGGAGGCGTGCATGGACTTGATGAAGCAGAGGTCGTCCACGAATTCGGCCACATTGGGAAAGAGTTCGCTGACCCATTGCCCGCTCTCGCCATGCTGCTTGAACGCCCAGGGGGACTTGAGCAGGTTGAAGGTCTCGCTGGAGACGACCCGGGGACGCTCGTAGGGAAACGGCTTGCCGTGGTCCCGCTGCAGCAGGGGTTTGTAGTCGAAGGTGTCGACCTGGGAGGGACCGCCGTGCATGAAGAGGAAGATGATCCGCTTGGCCCGGGGTTGAAAATGGGGCGCCTTCAGGGCCAGGGGGTTGTCGGAATCGCCAGGAACCGCTGCCGCGGCCTCCTCGGCCAACAGGCCCGCCAGGGCCAGAGATCCGAACCCGGCGCTGCTGGCCCGAAGCATCTCCCGGCGCGAGATCCGGGTTCCCGTCAGATCGTTCCAATGTGAGTTCATGGTTCGAACCTCTAATTCAGATATGCGAATTCACTCGACGCCATCAGCGCCTGGCAGAATCCCTGCCAGGACCGCAGCCTGCGTTCGCCGGGCTCTTCGACCCGATCCCGCCAGCCCGCATCCATGCGGTCCACGAATTCCAGGGCCCGCCGGGATTCCTCATCGTTGGGCCGACGGCCCAATGCGCGTTCGTAGGCCACGCGGACCCGTCCGGTCTCGTCCAGGTCCTCCCTGGCCAGGAGCTGGCTGGCCATCCGGCGCGAGTTCTCCAGCACCAGGGAATCGTTCATGAGGAACAAGGCCTGGGGCGCCACCACGCTGGCGCCACGGTCTCCGTCCGTCACCGACGGGTCGGCGAAATCGAAGGCCCGGAGGAAATCGTACATGGAACTGCGCACCACCGGAAGATAGATCGACCTTCGATTCCAGTCGTAACGGACTCCAGGCCGGATGTAACCCCGGCCGCTCTGGCCCAACAACGATCCTCCCGTTTCCAGGTCCAAATTGGCGGAGACAGCCAGGATGGAGTCGCGAATCGCCTCGGCTTCCAGCTGGCGGCGGTTCATCCTCCAATACAAGCGATTCTCAGGATCCTTTCCGGCTCCCTTCGGGGAATAGCCGGTGCTCATTCGATACGTGGCCGAGAGCATGATCAGGCGGTGCATCCGTTTCAGGGACCAGTTCCCCTCCACGAATCGGAGCGCCAGCCAGTCGAGCAATTCGGGGTGACTGGGCGCCTCGCCCAGTCGACCGAAGTTATCGGTGGAGGCGACGAGACCCCGTCCCATGTTCCAGCGCCAGATCCGGTTCACCATGACCCGTGCCGTCAGGGGATTGTCCTCGCGGGTCATCCAATCCGCCAACTCCAGACGTCCGCTGCGTGCCGGATTGCGCAATCGTTCCAACGTCTTCCGGCCCAGACCCGGAAACCCGCGGGGCACCTGCTCTCCCAGGTCCCAGTGGCTGCCGCGCAGATGGATGGCCAGATCGTCGACCTGCTTGCCTTCGGTGACTCCCATAGCGCTGGGAAGCTCGGGCAGGCCCTCCTCCAGCTTTCGCTGCTCCTCCTCCAAGGCTGCGATCTCACGCCGGGCCGCTTCGGTAAAGTACTCGGTCGTATCCTCGGGCGGCCGGAAGGGCCCCCATTTCTCGTAGAGGATCGCCCTCATGGCTTCCAGGGCCGGATCCTCCAGCTTGATCTCTTCAGTCTCGTCGTCGGTCCGGACCGTGCTGAATTCCTTGCCGGCGATTTCCCGGTCGCCCACCAGCGCTTTCCACGCCTCCTCGGCTCGCTGGAACTGCTCCTGGTAGCGGGTGGCCAGTTCCGTCAGGCCGGTCGCCTCAAGATTCTCGAAGAGTGTGGCCGCCGGCGACTGCCACCCTTCCCGCGATCTCCCCTCGGTCAGGGCGTGCCAGGCGTACAGCACCGAATAGGGCGCCCCTCGGCTCCGCCGCAGGCGGTCGATCCACTGCTGCAGAAAGACCGGGTTCAGATCGTCCCGAAGGGCCACCTGGATCAGGGATCTGGGTATGGGAACTCCGTCCCGCAGGGGATTGGGGGCGAATAACAGCTTCTCGAAATAGGGATAGCGGTTCTTGTGCTCCAGGCGGAGCGTGTTGTGTCCGGCGTTCAGGTCGAAGATCCCGGCCACCATCCAACCACCCGCATCGGGCGAGGCCGTCCGGTTTTCGATAGCCTCGATCCCCCGCTTGACCAGGGTGCCATTGAGGTGGATGTCCGCCGTGCCGGCACCCGTCTCGGCTTCCAGAAACTCCAACTGGTAGGGGCCGGGCGCGGGGACCTGGACGTCATATTCGGCGAAATAGGCGTCGGGAGGCGCGTCGGAACTTCCGGCGTCGGGGATATTCGTCTTCCCTTTTTTCAGTTGCCGCTCGATGTTTCCCCGGTCCCAGCTCACCGCCTCCCGCAGGGTCAGAGATTCGGGTTCGGGATTCCGTCCTTCGAAAACGCTCTTGAGCCGGATCTTTTCGTAGCCGGCCAACTCCTGCGCGGCCAGCAGGTAGGCCCCCACCCGGGTGCGGCCCTCCTCGACCAGCTTCCGGTTCTCCCGCTTGGTGACGGCTTCGATGCCCTTGGTCTTCGCCTCGATCTTCTCCCGCTGCCGCTGCAACCGGAGGCGGTCGTCCGCCGGAGCCAGGACGTGCTCATGCCATTCGGCCACCACGTCATGGTGCTCCATGGTCTTGGAGCTCCTGAAGATGCCGGCCAGCGAGTAGTAGTCCCGAATCGAGATGGGATCGAACTTGTGGTCGTGGCAACGGGCGCAGCCCATGGTCAGCCCCAGGAAAGCCCGGAAGCTGGTGTCCAACTGTTCGTCGATGATGTCCATCCGCATCTTCACGGGGTCGTCTTCCGCCAGCATCTTGGGACCCAGTGAGAGGAATCCGGTGGCCGTCCAGCGTTCCAGCGTGGTCTCCAGATCACCCGGATCGGGCAGGAGGTCTCCCGCCAGCTGCTCCCGCACGAACAGATCGTAAGGCTTGTCCCGGTTGAAGGCCTGGACCACGTAGTCCCGATAGCGGAAGGCGGTCGTATACGCCATGTTCTCGTCCAGCCCGTTGGAATCGGCGTAGCGGGCCACGTCCAACCAATGGCGGCCCCAACGCTCTCCATAGCGGGGCGAGGCCAGGAGGCGTTCGATCAGCCGGGCGTAGGCGCCCGGCGACCGGTCCTGGAGAAAATCCCGGATCTCTTCGATGGTGGGGGGAAGACCGGTCAGGTCGAAAGTGGCCCGCCGAATCAGGGTCCGCCGGTCGGCGGCCGGAGCCGGCTCCAGTCCTTCCGCTTCCAACCGGGCCAGGATAAATCGGTCGATGGGCGATCGGACCCAGCCAGCGCGCTGGACCTCCGGCAGTGAGGGCGCTGTCGGAGGCTCGAATGCCCAGAAACCCTCCGTCTCCGAAGCCGCTTGGCCGGGATCGGCAACCACGCCCCAGGGGGCGCCCATGCGGACCCAATTTGTGAGCAGGGCGATCTCCTCATCCGGAAGCCGGCCCGCGAGGGGCATGCGCAACTTCTCGTCCCGATGGGTGACGGCGCGAATCAGCAGGCTCGATTCCGGATCGCCGGCGACGACGGGAGAGCCTCGGGCGCCGCCCTTGCGGAAGCCCTCTTCCTGGTCCAGGACCAATCCGCCCATGACCGGCTGGCTGGCGCTGGAGTGACAGGCGTAGCAGTGCTCGGCCAGGAGGGGCCGGATCTTCTTTTCGAAATACTCGCCGTCGCCCGCCGGGCCGGCGATGAGCGGCTGGGAAAGCAGCACCGCAAGCAGCCACGGCGCCGGATGTCTGCAGTTTCCCAAATCCATCGAGTCCTCCCCGGACATGAGGGTATAAGCGGATCAATTCTAACATTGAGAGTCTGAGAAATTCAGCCGCCTCGCTGAGCCCGGACTTTCACCACGTTCGGAAGGGCGACTTTCTTGTCGCCCATTGGGAGAGGCGACGTCCTCGTCCCCCATTCTTCAATTCGCCCGGTTGAAAGACGCTACGCGGAGTGGGGACTCCGTCCCTCCTAATAATCCCCCCTATCGGCGGCAAGAAAGCCGCCGCTCCTTTGGGGGGCATGTTTTTATTATAAATAGACAATTACCGGCCTGTTTTTATTATTTGCAGACAATAATAACGAACTGCTCGCGGTCCTTTTCTGGAAATGGGGTTCCGAATTGGGTAAAAATGAAGCCGTTTCCCGGACTCGGGACCCGTCCCCCCCGCCGGTAGTCTCTATGCGATCACGAAAAAGCAGGAAGAAGCCCTCTCTAGCCACCGTCAGGTACGCCTTCAAGGAAATCATCTGGCCGCGCCGAAAACTGCTCCTTTTGGGATTGGCCCTGATCCTGCTGAACCGGTTGGCGGGCCTCGCCCTGCCCGCCGCCAGCAAGTTCCTCGTCGACGACGTGATCGGCGAGGGAAATATCGAACTGCTCCGAACTCTGCTCGCCGGCGTGACGGTGGCCATCGCGGTGCAGTCTTTCAGTTCCTTTTTCCTGACCCGGCTCCTGAGCGTGGAGGCGCAGCACCTGATTTCCCAGCTCCGGGCGCAGGTCCAGCGCCACATCATCTATCTGCCCATCCGGTTCTTCGACAACACCAAGTCGGGCGAGCTCGTCTCCCGGATCATGACCGACGTGGAGGGCGTCCGGAACCTGGTCGGCACCGGACTCGTCCATCTTTTCGGCGGAATCCTGACCGCCATCGGCTCCCTCTTCTTCCTCTTCAGAATCAGCGTCCTGATGACGCTCTACACCCTGGTTCCCCTGACCATTCTGGGACTGATCTCGCTCAAGGCCTTCGGCCATATCCGCCCCATCTTCCGCGAGCGGGGCAAGATCAACGCCGACGTTACCGGCCGGCTCGCCGAATCCCTGGGCGGCATCCGGGTCATCAAGGGTTTCAGCGCCGAGCGGCAGGAGATCCACGTCTTCGAAAAGGGAGTGGCGAGGATCTTCGACAACGTCCGGAAGTCCCTCACCGCCACCAGCCTGGTCACCAGCGCTTCGACCCTGCTCCTGGGGCTGGCCAGCGTTGGGATCATGGGTCTGGGAAGCTCCATGATCATGGAGGGCGAGATGACGGTGGGAGACTTCGTCTCCTTCACCCTCTTCCTGGGATTCCTCATCGCTCCCATCGTCCAGATGGGCAACATCGGCAGCCAGATCACCGAGGCTTTCGCCGGCCTCGACCGGAGCGAAGAGATCCTGACGACGGCCCGGGAGGACGACGACCCGGGACGGACCGTGGTGATGGAAGATGTGGAAGGCCACATCGCATTCCAGGACGTGACCTTCTCGTACGAACCGGGACACCCGGTGCTGAAGGGGGTGAGCTTCGACGCTCCCGCCGGGAGCGTGACGGCGCTGGTGGGAAGCTCCGGATCCGGAAAGACCACACTGGCCGGCCTGGCCGCTTCCTTCCTGAAGCCGGACCAGGGCCGGATCCTGGTTGACGGCCGCGACCTCTCCACCATGACCCTGGAATCGTACCGCTCGCGGCTGGGGGTCGTGCTGCAGGACGACTTCCTGTACGAGGGGACCATCCGCGAGAACATTCTCTTCGGCCGGCCCCAGGCTGGCGAGGAGGAGCTGCTGGAAGCGGTGCGGGCGTCCCATGTCAAGGAGTTCACCGACGACTTCGACGCGGGACTCGAAACCCTTATCGGAGAGCGGGGCGTGAAACTCTCGGGAGGCCAGCGCCAGCGGGTCTCCATCGCCCGCGCCCTGTTGGCCGATCCCAGGATCCTGATTCTGGACGAGGCCACCTCCAATCTGGACACGGAAAGCGAGCTCTACATCCAGCAGAGTCTGGCCGGGCTGCTGCGGGGACGCACGACCTTCGTCATCGCCCATCGCCTCAGCACCATTCGCCAGGCTCATCAGATCCTGGTGGTGGAGGCGGGCAAGATCGTGGAGCGGGGGGATCACGAGGAACTGATCCGGCGGCAGGGGCGCTACTACCAGCTCTACACTTACCAGGCGCGAATCTGATGGGTACTATGGGTGCCCATGCTAGGACTCGTAGCACTTACAGGAACCCTAATGGCCGTGCCGGGAGTCCTGGGACTGACGAGTCCCCACGTCCTGATCGAGATGACGGCCCATTTGGGATTACTGCTCCTCTACTCGTTGTCGTGAGCTGAGCGATGCAGTCAGGCGACGCCAGAGCAGGCACCCCGCGACTCGGTCTGGTGTTCGGCATCGCGCTGGCCAACTACCTTTCCCACGCGCTCATCCGCTACAGCACTCCATTGTACTTCAGCGCCCTCGACTATCCGAAGGCCGCTTACGAAACGTTCAGCTTCTACTGGTTGGTCGCCTTCATCGCAGGATCCACCTTCTCGGGTCTGCTGGCATCCCGATTCGACGAGCGGAACGTCTGGTCGAGCGGCGTCGCCGGCTTCGCCGGGCTGGGTCTGCTGCTGATCTTCATTCCCGGCTACTGGGTGGTTCCTTTTGCGGGTCTGCTCTACGGGATCACGGCCGCCGCACAATGGGTTGGAGCCATGGCCTTCGTCCAGACCGCGGCTCCGGGCAAGCGGGGATGGGCCAACGCCCTGCTGATGATCGCGCTCGGTGGGGGCAGCTTCGTGGGAGCTCCCCTGGGTGCGGCGATTCTCAGCTGGACCTCCGGCGGGGATCCCACCCCCGGCAACTTCTTTCCCATGCTTTGGTTTCACACCGCCCTCTGCCTGGCGGGGGCCGTGCTGATCCGAACCGTGGCGAGGCAACCGGGACCGGTCCGGCGCCGGCGCGTGCAGGAGAGCTGGAAGACCAACTTCTCGCTATTGCGGATGCCCCGCTACCTGGCCATGGTCATCCCGTTGAGCCTGATGGGCGGACCGGTCTTCCAGACCGTCAACATCTACCTGCCGTACCGGGCGGAAGCTCCGGAGATCGCGCTGAAGGTGGGCGCCGTGGACCAGGGGTGGTCCATGCTCCTCACCGCCGGATACGGCATGCAGTTCCTGGGCGGTCTGTTCATCATTCTCATTGCCGGGAAGAAGGCCGGCGCCCTCATGGCCGCCGCGGTGCTGGGAGGTTACGCCGTCTGCAGTCTGGGCATCGGATTGTCGGACTACGTCTTTGGCGTGGTAATCTTCACCGCCCTGTTCGAATTTCTAAGACAACTCATGCGCTGGTCCCAGACCGGCTACATCACCGAGCACATGCCCATCGAGTTGCGGGGACCAGCCATCGGGTTCTCCACCACTCTGAGCGGCCTCAGCTCCACTCTGTTCGCTACCTTGATGAGGAACCTGCAGTCGCCGGACAGCCCCGATTTCTCCTCTTCCCTCCCCTTCGTCGTGGGAGGGTCCATCGGACTGGCCGGGGCGGCGCTGCTGTTGATTGCTCACTACACCATATTGAATACACAGGAGAAACATCGCTGATGTCCATGGCCGACAGCCGCTGGCAACGTATCGCTACTCTTTGCGGCCTCTATGCCGCCCAGGGCCTTCCCTGGGGCTTCATGACCATTGCCTTGATCTCGTATTTGACCGCCAAAGGCGTCAACGAGACTCAGGCGGGTGAACTGGCTGCCATCGTCCTGGTCCCCTGGACCTTCAAGCTGATCTGGGCGCCTCTGATCGACACCGTGACCATCCGGTCCATGGGCCGGCGGCGCCCCTGGATCATCGGGGCGGAACTGATGATGGGCGTCACCCTGCTGGGACTCCTCCTCATGGGCAACCTGGAAGGAGATCTGAAGTTCCTGGGTTGGATGTTCTTTCTGCACAACTGTTTCGCCTCGCTGCAGGACGTCTCCACCGACGCCCTGGCGGTGGACATCCTGCCCCGTAGCGAATACGGACAGGTCAACGGCTTGATGTGGGGCTCCAAGCTGGTCGGCAAGGGGATCGGCGCGGGTCTGATGGCCGTGGTGATGAGCCACTGGGGGATCCCGGCTGCGGTCCTGGTGCAGTTCGCCTTCATGGTGTTGATCATGCTGCTCCCCCTGCTGCTGCTGGAAAGGTCCGGGGAAAAGCGCTTCCCCTGGAGCCGGGGCCGGGCATCCGACGAGGTGAAAGCCCCCAGCGTCCGCAGTCCCTGGGAGGTGCTGCGGGACATGCGTCACGGCTTCGCACTGAGATCCATGTACATCTTCGCCATCGTCGGAACCATCAAGACCATCGGCTACGGCGTGACGGAGATCGTCAACAAGACCCTCTACACCCAACGCCTGGGCTGGAGTTCCGTAGACTACTCCGTCGTGTCGGCTTACGCCGTGGTTCCCGAGCTGTTGGGAGCCATCGGAGCCGGGTTCCTGGCCGACCGCTTCGGCCGCCGCCGCGTCATGGGCGTCAGCATGGGGGCATCGGCCCTCCTGGCCCTGGTTTTCGGGGCGTTGCCCGAACTCTGGTCCGCCACCTGGTTCACGACCCTCTACCTGGTGCTGGCGCCGGCCCTGTGGGCCGTGGTTGGCGTCAGTTTCCTTTCGTTTTCCATGCGAATCACCTGGACCCGTTCCGCGGCCACCATCTTCACCACCTACATGACCCTCTCCAACGTGGGTCACGTCATCGGCAACTGGATGGCCGGTCCGGTCCGCGATGTCTTCTCATTCGAGCACTCGTTCATGGTCTCGGGACTGATGATCATCGTGCCCATCCTGCTGCTCCCGCTGGTTCGGCCTGCCCAGGTCGACCGGGCCCGGAGGCTGGACGAGGCGACCGTGTAGACTTCGAAATGTTATGGACCCCCACCCCACCGGAGATCAATGCTTGCCGCCGGGGAGGATTCCCCTCCAGTAATTGACAGGAGTCCGTGAAGGGTGCAAGACTTGAGTAAGACTCGGTAATACTGAATCTGGGGCAAACATGGCAAGGACCAGCAAAACCATCACCTTCTCACTGCCGCCTGAATTGGCCGACAGGGTGAACGAAGTCATGAAATACGAAGGCCGCACCAGGAGCGCACTTCTGCGAACGGCATTGCTTCGTTACCTCGAGGAGTGTGAGTGGAGGCAGTTGCTTCAGTATGGAGAACGGCGGACGAGAGAAAAGGGCATCGGACCGGAGGATGTGGGGCTCTTGGTTGAGGAGTATCGGGCCGAGGCAGACGCTTCTCGTTCATGAGGGTCGTTCTGGACACAAACGTCATCGTCTCTGGTCTTAACTTTCCTGGAAATGAGCGCCTTGTTCTGAATCTGGCCGGCCGGGGGCGCTTCACACTGTACCTATCCCCATTTGTGCTGCATGAGGTTCGGGGTGTATTGGTGCGCAAGTTTGGTTGGAAGGAGGGGAATTCCGACCGGGCGATTGAGATGCTGCGCGACTCGGCAACCATTATTGAACCCCAACAGTTGCCGGAGGTAATCGAGAACAATGAAGCCGACAACCGGATCCTTGCGTGTGCGATGGAGTCCGCTGCCGACTACCTGGTAACGGGCGACCGGCGACATCTGCTGCCCCTCGGAGAACACCTCGGCACCAAGATCGTCAACGCTCCCCGTTTTCTGTCTGACCTCGGGTTGTAGTCACTCCCGGCCCCACTCCAGACGTTCCTCAATCGCATGAATACTTTCAACGATTCTATTTCGTCTTAACAGCCCGTGGCAAAAGTCCTCACGGCATTCGATCGTCCCTGCATCCCGGCGGACTGCGTTGCGACTCGGTCACATACTCCCGGTATGCTCCCGAATCGCGCCTTGTCCGGCGGGCGCAGGAACGGTCTCGGTGCTCGCGGGACTTTCACCACGGGCTGTTAAGGCTCCACTCTTCCCAATCCTCCAACACCCCGAAAAGCTTGGAACCGTTACAATTGCGGGGAGAAAGAGCAACGACTTGGCCCCGGGCACTTGGAATAGTGTTTCGAAACAGGCTGGACTCGATCAGGGGGAATCGTCATGAAGTACACCGTTGTCATCGAGAAATCCGACAACGGTTATTCGGCTTATCTACCGGACCTGCCGGGCTGTGTAGCTGCTGGAGACACTCTTGCCGAAACGGCTGATCTGATTCGTAACGGCATCGTCTACCACTTGGAAATGCCCCGAGACAATGGCGACCCGACTCCGGAGCCCCGGGCCACGACCATCCAGATCACGGTAGAGGAAGCGCCACCGGATCTCCGCCGGTCACAATCCAGAAATCGGTGATGCGGCGTTCAGCCCGCCTGAGACAGGGATCAGAGTGGGCGAGACCGTGATATCTACCTGGAGCGAACTCAATCTTTATCCTGCATCCTTTTCAGTTGCCTGTGTGGATAGCAAACGATTGATCCGGCTTCAGAAGATTGTGGATGCGGATTACGGATCCCGGCTCCGGAATCGGGATCGGCGGGCACCCGCCAATCGAGTAGAATGACGCCCATGCACACTCAGAAACCGCAACACCGGATCGACGTCCGGGAGCACGGCCGGGACCGGGACGGGAACGAGCATTCGACCGACCGGCGGCTCTTCATGCAGCTTCACGTGTTCAGCGGCTGCCACGAAACCGGGCCGCTGGTTCAACAACTCGAGGCGGCCGGCCTGAAGCCCGCTGTTCTTTATCAGGACCTGAATCATCCGCGCGGCGTCGGGCTTCTGACCATGTCCGAGGATCCGGCCGAGTTCGTCACGCTGGTGCGCCCGTTTCTGAATGGGGGCCCCTTCGGCGCCCTTACACTGCGGCCCGAGTTCACCATGCTGGGCCGGAGCTACGCCAGCGGTTACGAGCCCGACGTCGAGGAGTGGCTCATCGGACGCCCCCAGCGAACGGCCCTGAACCCGGATTGGCCCTGGGCGGTCTGGTACCCCTTGCGCCGGACCGGGGCCTTCAACGCCCAACCGCAGAACGTGCAGCAGAGCATTCTGAGGGAACACGGCGGTGTCGGCCGGCTCTACGGACAACAGGACCTGGCCCACGACATCAGGTTGGCCTGCCACGGAATCGACACCAACGACAACGAATTCGTCATCGGCCTGGTGGGAAAGGAGCTCCATCCGCTCTCCCACCTGGTCCAGAGGATGCGCCGGACGCGGCAGACCTCCGAGTACATGCAGCAGATGGGGCCGTTCTTCGTGGGACGGGCGCTGTGGCGAAGCCCCATGGTGTAACAGCAGCAACCGCCTTGACCACACCCCGATTCGCCAGATCGTAGAAAGAGGCAAGGGCGATTTGGGAGGTGTGGCTATGCGTTCCGGCGAACTCCGTACATTGGTGCTTCGTTTGTTGCTTGGGAGTGTGGCGACAAGAAAGTCGCCACTCCCAATCGGCGACAGGAAAGTCGCCGCTCCCGACGGGCGGCGAGAAAGCCGCTGCTCCTATTGGCATTTGTTATGCTGACCGCAAGAGGAGGAAGCCCATGAGTTTCTTCAACCGGAACTTCTTCGCAGGTATGGCCGCAGGAGTAGGGCTCACCGTCGCCCTGATATTGACCGCCGGAGTGTTGATGATGTTCCAGGTCAGTCAGCGGATGGGCGACCTGGACGATCGGCTTGGCGGCCTGTCTCCGCCGCCGTTCCCCAAAGAGGAGTCTCTTGCCGAGATCGAGTGGAAGCTCCAGAGTCTCGATGGTCAGGAGACTTCGTTGTCCGCGTTCGAGGGAAAGGTGCTCTTCGTCAATCTCTGGGCCACGTGGTGCGGCCCGTGCGTGGTCGAAATGCCCAGCATTCAGCGGCTTTACGAACAGTTCGCAAATGAGAACGTGGCGTTCCTGCTGGTTTCGGACGAACCGCCCGGCGTGGTCGAGGAGTTCGCCAGGGAACAGGGGTGGGAACTGCCGTTGTACGTAACTGACGAAGGAAGGCCTTCCGCCTTCGAGAGCCTTGGGATCCCTGCGACTTTCATTCTGGATCGGGAGGGCCGGATCGTGTTCCGCCACGTGGGGAGCGCCAACTGGGACGACGAAACCTCCGTCCGCTTCCTGAGCGATCTGCTTGAGAACAATGTCACGGAAGGAGACAGCACATGAGCGAGGGAGGACAGGGTCGGCGCGTCCTGGTCACCGACTATGCCTGGCCGACGCTAGATCCGGAGAAGGAGATCCTGGGACGGATCGGAGCCTCCCTGATGGTGGCTTCGACCGGCGAGGAGGACGAGTTGGTGGAGATGGCGCCCCAAGCCGACGCCATTCTGACCTGCTGGAAGGCGGTGTCGACGCGGACGATCCGGGAGGCCACGCGCTGCCAGATCATCTCCCGGTACGGAATCGGCATCGACAACATCGACATCCCGTTCGCCACCGAACAGGGCGTCATCGTGGCCAACGTTCCCGCCTACTGCCTGGAAGAGGTCACCGACCAGGCCCTGGCGCTGCTTCTGGCCTCGGCCCGCAAGGTGGTCCTCTTCGACCGGGAGGCCAAGGCGGGCCGCTATGGAATGGCTCCGGGCCGGCCCATCTTCCGGATCCGGGGACGGACTCTGGGCATCGTGGGATTCGGAAAGATCGGACGCACCCTGGGACGAAAGGCTCGGGCTTTCGGTCTCAAGATCGCCGCTTTCGACCCCTATCTGGACGACTCATCCGTGCGGGAGCACGGGGCGGAGCCGATGGATCTGGATCGCCTGATGGAGGTCAGCGACTACATCTCCATCCACGTCCCGCTCAACGATGAGACCCACCACCTATTCGGCCGGGAGGCCTTTCGGCGAATGCGGTCCGAAGCCTTCCTCATCAACACCTCAAGGGGAGCCGTGGTGGACACGGCCGCGCTGGTGGAGGCTCTCGACGCGGGGGAAATCGCAGGCGCGGGATTGGACGTTCTTCCCCAGGAACCACCGGATCCGGACGATCCGGTCGTGCTCCACCCCAAGATCATCATCACTCCCCATGCCTCCTTCTATTCGCAGGAGTCGCTCCTGGAGTTGCAAACCACGGCAGCTCAGCAGGTTGCCGACGTGCTGTCGGGCAAGGTTCCGAAGTGGGTCGTGAATCCCGATGTCCTCGACCGGCCCAATCTCAGATCCTCCATCCATAGCTAGAACAGGAGGCATCCGATCACCATGGAAAGAACCATCTGGGACGTGGCGCGCCAGCAATTCTTCGAAGCGGCCGAGTTGACCGATCTGGACGACGATCTGAAGGAGATCCTGAGCCAGTGCAACCGCGATTTGACCGTCCGGTTTCCGGTCTGCATGGACGACGGGTCCATCCAGGTCTTCGAAGGCTACCGGGTTCAGCACAATCAGGCCCGTGGACCCACCAAGGGTGGAATTCGCTTCTCGCCCGAGGTGACCCTCGACGAGGTGAGAGCGCTGGCCATGTGGATGACGTGGAAGACGGCCGTGGTCCGGATTCCATACGGCGGGGCCAAGGGAGGCGTCATCTGCGATCCGCACAGCATGAGCCTGGGTGAACTGGAGAACCTGACCCGCCGGTACGCCTCCGAGATCTCCATCATCGTGGGCCGGGAGAAGGACATTCCGGCTCCCGACGTCAACACCAATCCCCAGATCATGGCCTGGTTCATGGACACGCTCTCCATGCGCAGCGGTTTTTCGGACACGGGCGTGGTCACGGGCAAACCGATCGAGATCGGCGGCTCCCTGGGGCGCCTGGACGCTACCTCTCGGGGCTGCCTCTACGTCGCCGAGGAAACCCTCAAGGAACGCGGAGAGACGCTGGAGGGCAAGACAGTCGCCATCCAGGGTTTCGGAAACGCAGGCAGCTTCGCCGCTTCCCTCTTCGCCCAGGCCGGCGCCAGCGTGGTGGCCGTCTGCGACTCCCGCGGAGGCGTCTACAATTCGGCCGGCCTGGACGTGGACCGGCTGATCGGGCTTAAGGAGGAAAACACGACAATGGCTGAATATCCGGACGGGGACCGGGTGGATCCGAAGCAACTCCTGGAACAGCCCTGCGACATTCTGATTCCGGCGGCCGTCGAGGACCAGATCACCGAAGCCAACGCCGATCGGATTCAGGCCGGCATCGTGGTGGAAGCCGCCAACGGACCCACGACTCCCGAGGCGGACCGGATCCTGAACGAACGGGGGGTGACGGTGGTCCCCGACGTGCTGGCCAACGCCGGCGCCGTGACGGTGTCGTACTTCGAATGGGTGCAGGACCTGGGCTCCTTCTTCTGGGACGAGGAACGGGTCTACCGCGAGTTGAAACGGGTCATGACGTCCGCCTATCGCGACGTTTCAGCCGAGTTGGAACGGCTCCAAGGTCTCCACGGACCGCAGATCAACCACCGGCAGGCCGCCTACGTCCTGGCCATCCAGCGCGTCGCCCGGGCCACCCAGCTCCGGGGCATCTATCCTTAGAGCGCGCGGAGCGGCGGTTTCCAACCGCCGGACAGGAGCGGCGGTTTCCAGCCGCCGAACAGGAGCGGCGGCTTCCAGCCGCCGAACAGGAGCGGGGGTTTGCAACCCCCGATTCCGGGTTGGCGACAAAGAGGGGGACAAGATGTCCCCCCTCCCAGGGTGCCTCGTACTAGCCGCAAACGTGAATCACGGCGGCTTTTTCGGAGGTGTCGGATAGGATATCGGTCTTGCGGCGGGAGCCTCGGCAGGCGTATTCTTGATTCTAATTCGCCGACGAGATGTGGCGATTCCGCGTAGGTTCTTAGCGCGGGCACATAAGACGATGGCGTTTTTCAGATCTGCACTTCCACTCATCATAACCTTGTTGATCGTCTCGACTCCCGGGACTGAGGGCTCGACCGCGAGGCGTCCCGACGCAACGGTCGAGTTCAGCCGTGACATCCGGCCGATCCTGTCGGACAACTGCTTCGCCTGTCACGGGCCGGACGAAAACAAGCGCATGAGTCCCTTGCGCCTGGACACGCGGGACGGCGCGCTGGCCGATCTGGGCGGCCGTTTCGCCATCGTTCCGGGAGACGCGGAGGGGAGCGGCCTCCTCAACCGGGTGAACTCGGCGGACAGCCTGACCCAGATGCCTCCGAGCTACTCGGGGAAGAGCCTCTCGGATCATGAGAAGGAGCTCCTCCGGAACTGGATCGAACAGGGCGCCCACTGGCAGAACCACTGGTCGTATCGTCCTCCCGAGCGGCCCGAACCGCCGACTGTCAGCGATCCGGAGTGGGTCCGGAATCCCATCGACCGATTCGTCCTGGCCCGTCTGGAAGGGGCCGGGCTGAAGCCGTCTCCCGAGGCCGATCCGGCCGCGCTCATCCGCCGGGTCTCGCTGGATCTGACCGGCTTTCCTCCCGGGCCGGAGGACCTGGACGGCTTTCTGGAGAACCCGACCGACGAAGCGTACGCACGGGCCGTCGACCGGTTTCTCAACTCGCCGCGCTACGGGGAGCGCATGGCCATTCGTTGGCTGGACGCCGCCCGCTATGCCGACACCAACGGCTACCAGACCGACGCCGAGCGCAGCATGTGGCGCTGGCGCGACTGGGTGATCGACGCCTTCAACCGGAACCTGCCCTTCGACGACTTCACCGTCGAGCAGGTCGCGGGCGACATGCTGCCGGACGCCACGCTGGATCAGCGGATCGCCAGCGCCTTCAATCGCAACCACCGGGGTAACGGAGAGGGTGGAATCATCCCCGAGGAATACCGGGTGGAATACGTGGTGGACCGGGTCGAGACCACCTCCACGGTCTGGTTGGGCCTGACCATGGGCTGCGCCCGCTGCCACGATCACAAGTACGACCCCCTCACCCAGCGCGAGTTCTACGAGATGTTCGCCTACTTCAACAACGTTCCGGAGAAGGGACGAGCCTTCAAGTACGGGAACTCTCCCCCCTACATCCCGGCGCCGACGGATGCTCAGCAGCGCCGGTTGAAGGATTTGGAAGCGGAGCTGGCCGAGGCGAAACAGAAATTCGAAGAGCACGGATCCGAACTGGACCGGCTCCAGAAATCGTGGGAAGAAGCGCTCACCCAATCGAACCTCGTGAACTGGTCCCTGCGCGACGACCTGGAAGTCGCCTACTCCCTGGACGGGCACTTGACGGCCGAGACGCCGGGAGCGCAGCCGCCCGTCGCCCGGCTCCTGGACGGCGTGCCTCACTTCGTTCCGGGTCCCGTCGGGACGGCGGCCAGCTTCGACGACAAGAGATACGTGGACGCCGGCACGGTGGCCGACTTCCACGTCACCGACCGCTTCACCCTGGCGGCATGGGTCCGGCCCGAGTCCACCGAGGGGGCAATTCTTTCCAAGACCCAGAGCGAGTTCGAGGGAGAGGGTCAGGGCTCCCGCGGCTACGGCCTCTTTCTGCGCGACGGAAAGCTCCAGTTCAATCTGGTGGTGCGCTGGTTGGATGACTCCCTCCGGGTCGAGACGGCCGAGGCGCTGAAGCCGGGCGAGTGGCGCCACGTGGCGGCGACCTACGACGCCTCGTTCCAGGCCAAGGGCATCCGGCTCTACGTCGACGGCAAGCCGGCGCCGGTCCGGGTCCTGCTGGACTTCATGAACCAGGACTTCTACGTCAAGGATCCGTTGCGGATCGGCGCGGCCGGTCCCAAGGAGCGGTTCCGAGGTCAGATCGACGATGTCCGCATCTACCGCGGCGTCGTTCCCCCGGAGCGCATTGCCGTCCTCGCCGCCAGCCGGAGCCTGGACCGGATCGCCAGGATCCCACGCGCGGAGAGGACCCCGGGGCAGAACGAAAAGCTGCGCCTCGGCTTCTTGGACCAGTACGCACCGTCGGAAATCCGGGACAGTTGGCGGCGGGTCCTGGACCTGACGGCCAAGCGGGAGAATCTGATCCTGAGCTTTCCCACCGTCATGGTGATGCAGGAGCGCACCAACCCCAGGGAGACCTTCATCCTGGACCGGGGAGCCTACGACAGCCCGACCGGGAAGGTCGAGCCCGCGGTCCCCGCCCTGTTCTCGGGACTCCGAAACGGCGCGCCAGCGAATCGGCTGGAATTCGCCCAGTGGCTGGTGGACCCGTCCAATCCCCTCACGGCGCGGGTCACCGTCAACCGCTTCTGGCAGATGTATTTCGGGCAGGGGCTGGTCCGAACGGCGGAGAATTTCGGCTCCCAGGGAGAGTGGCCCACCCATCCCCTCCTGCTGGACTGGCTGGCCACCGAGTTCATGGATTCAGGCTGGGATATGAAGGCGCTCCAACGGGCCATCGTCTTGAGCGCCACGTATCGACAGTCCTCCCAATCCACTCCCGAGCTCCGTTCCCGGGACCCGCAGAACCGCCTGCTGGCCCGGGGTCCCCGTTTCCGGCTTCCGGCCGAAGTGATTCGGGACCAGGCATTGTTCCTGGCGGGTCTGATGGTGGAGAAACAAGGGGGACCGTCCGTGAAGCCCTATCAGCCGGACGGGCTGTGGGAAGAGCTCACCAGCGGGCAGTTCTACAACCAGAGTGAGGGAGAGGATCTCTATCGGCGAAGTCTCTACACCTACTGGAAGCGGACGATCGCTCCGCCCTTCATGCTCACCTTCGACGCTTCGGGGCGGGAGGCCTGCGCGGTGCTGGAAACGCGGACCAACACGCCATTGCAGGCCTTGAACCTGATGAACGACGTGACCTACGTGGAGGCCGCTCGTTTTCTGGCTCAGCGGATGATGCTGGAGGGGGGCGCCTCACCCCAGGAACGGATCGGATTCGCCTATCGGTTGGCCACGGGCCGGCAGCCTGACGCCCGGAGAAAAGCGATCCTCCTGGAGAGCTATCGTCACCATCTGGCCACCTACGAAGAGGATCGAAAGGCGGCGCTCCAACTGGTGAGCCAGGGAGAGCGACCCCGGAATCCGGAGTTGGACCTGGCGGAACTCGCCTCGTATACAACGGTGGCCAGCCTGATCCTGAACCTGGACGAGACCATCTCCAAGGAATAAGAAATGGATCCACGACCTGAAATGGGCCTGCTCCTGACCCGGCGTCATTTCTTCGGGCTCGGCAGCACGGGGATCGGGACGGCGGCTCTGGCGACGCTCCTGAATCGGGATCTGGGCGCTGCGGGTCTGGGACGATCCCCCTCTTCCGGGGACACGAACCGCGGGTTGCCCGGTTATCCTCATTACGCCCCGACCGCCAAACGGGTGATCTACCTGTTCCAGTCGGGCGCCCCCTCGCAGATGGAGCTGTTCGACTACAAGCCGGGACTGCAGGACCTGCGGGGAACGGAGCTTCCCGACTCCATCCGCAAGGGGCAGCGCCTGACCGGCATGACGGCCACCCAGTCCAGCTTCCCGGTGGCTCCCACGCTGTTCAATTTCAGCCAACATGGCCAGTCGGGGGCCTGGGTCAGCGAGCTCATGCCCCATACCGCCGGAATTGTCGACGACATCAGTTTCGTGAAATCCATGCACACCGAGGCCATCAACCACGACCCGGCGGTCACCTTCTTCCAGACCGGAGCCCAGTTGGCCGGCCGGCCCAGCATCGGCTCCTGGATCTCCTACGGCCTGGGCAGCGACACCGAGGACCTGCCGTCGTTCGTGGTCATGGTCTCCATGGGAACGGGTGCGCCCGGCGGTCAGCCGCTTTACGACCGGCTCTGGGGCAGCGGCTTCCTGCCGACGCGCTACCAGGGAGTGAAATTCCGATCCGTGGGAGACCCGGTCCTGTACCTCTCCAATCCACCCGGCCTGAATCGGACCGGCCGCCGGCGTTTTCTGGACGATCTGGGCCGCCTCAACCAGCTCAAGGCCGAGGAATACCAGGACCCGGAGATCAACACGCGGATCTCCCAGTACGAGATGGCCTATCGCATGCAGGCATCGGTTCCGGACCTGACCGATCTCTCGGACGAGCCGGAGCTGACTTTCGAACTGTACGGACCGGAGTCCCGGAAACCGGGAACTTTCGCGGCCAACTGCCTGCTGGCCCGGCGTCTGGCCGAGCGCGGCACCCGGTTCATCCAGCTCTTCCACCGGGGCTGGGATCAACACAACCGCCTTCCCAAGCAGATCCGGGGACAGTGCTACGATACGGACCAGCCGTCGGCCGCCCTGGTTCAGGATCTCAAGGAGCGAGGGCTGCTGGAGGACACTCTGGTCATCTGGGGAGGAGAGTTCGGACGAACCGTCTACTCCCAGGGGCGTCTCACGGAGGACGACTACGGACGGGACCACCATCCCCGCTGCTTCACCATCTGGATGGCCGGAGGGGGCATTCGGCCGGGAGTCGTCCATGGAGAGACCGACGACTTCTGCTACAACATCACCCGGGACCCCGTCCACGTCCACGATTTACAGGCCACCATCCTCCACTGCCTGGGAATCGACCACACCCGCTTGACCTACAAGTACCAGGGCCGGGACTTCAGGCTCACCGACGTTCATGGCAACCTGGTGAAACCGATCCTCTCCTGACCCGTTTTTCATCTCTGCAGAAAGGAGTCACGGCATGGGCACCTTGCTCACGGTGGCCGCGCTCACACTGATCATTTCGGGTATGTGCTCGCTCTTCGAGGCGACGCTCTACTCGACGACGGTTCCCAGTCTGGAGGCGGCCCAGGTCAAAGGCCGGAGGCGCCACCTGGCGCGGCGCTTCCTGACCATGAAGACGTCCATCGCCCGTCCCACCTCGGCCATCCTGATCCTGAACACCCTCGCCAATACGGGAGGCGCCACCATCGCCGGCATGTACGCCGCGCAGGTCCTGGGCGTGTCCTGGGTCCCGGTCTTCTCAGGGGGCCTCACCCTGGGGATTCTGCTGTTGTCGGAGATCCTGCCCAAGACCTACGGCGCCGTTCACTGGCGCCGTCTCTGGCCCTTCATCGTCTGGCCGCTGGCCAGCATGGAGAAGCTCTTCTACCCGGTCATCCGTTCTCTGGAGGGGCTGACCCGGCTCCTGATCCGGGGGAGTCCGGCCGGACAACCGACCGAGGGTGAGATTCTCTCCATGATCCGGTTGGGGGCCCGCTCGGGGGAATTGAGCGCAACCGAACTGCAGCTCTTGAACTCCGTCTTCCGCTTCGACGAGATGGTCTGCCGCCAGGCGATGGTGCCGCGCCGCGAGGTCGCCTTTCTGAAGATGGACGACAACCTGGACGAGGCCCTGGCATTGGCCCGGCAGACCAAGCACTCGCGTTATCCCCTATGCCGGACCTCCCTGGACGACGCCACGGGCCTGATCCACGTCAAGGACCTCCTCAACGTCTCCCGGGACCAGAACCCGGATCTGGTCTCCCTGGCCCGATCCTTCCCGGCCATCCCGGAAACCCTCCCCCTGAGCCGGCTCCTGCGGCGCATGCAGGCGGATCAGCTGCACATGGCTCTGGTGGTGGACGAGCATGGAACCGCAGTTGGTGTCATCACCTTGGAGAACGTGCTGGAGGAACTGGTGGGAGCGGTCCAGGACGAATTCGACCGGGAGGCGCCGGACATCGTGCCCGACGGAGAGGATCGTTTCCGGGTCAGAGGTCAAATCTCTCTGGGCTGGCTCAACCAGGAGCTGGAGCTGGAATTGGAAGCTCCGCATGTGGACACCCTCTCGGGTCTGATCGTGAGTCATCTGGGCCGCCTGCCCGCAAGAGGCGACGCGTTGGAGTTGGAACAGGTCACGGTCCGGGTGCTGGAGGTCAAGCAGGGGCTGGCGTCGCAGGTCCGGCTGCAGATCAAGCCCAAGGCCCCGGACCTGTGATGGCCGGCGTGACCCAACCCGTTCATTCCCGGCTCTTTCTGATTCTGTTTGTCATTGTCGCCACCACGGCCTCATCCTGCATCCTGCGCTCCGGACAACAGTACCGCCATTTCTCCACACCCACTCCCATCGCACAGGACGACACCCTGATTCTTGGCTTCATGGGCGGCCGCGACTCCTGGGACAACACCGTGGTCGGCGTGGGCCGAATCGCGGGCCGCCTTCGCGAACGAGGTCTTCCGGGAGTGCATGTCGAGACGGCCGAGAACCAAAAACGGAACCTGGCCGTTCGTCTCGTTCGCTCGGCCCTGGATACCAACCGTGACGGCCAGCTCCAATCCGCCGAACGCCTGCAGGCACGAATCGTGGTTTACGGCCAGAGCTTCGGCGGGGCCGCCGTCGTCAAGTTTGCCCGCCAGCTCGACACGCTGGACATCCCGATCCTGTTGACCGTCCAAGTGGACAGCGTCGGCCGAGGGGACGGCATGATTCCCCCCAATGTTCGCGCCGCCGCCAATATCTACCAGAACAACGGTCGCCTGATCCGGGGGGAGGCCCCGATCCGGGCTGAGGATCCAACCCGCACGAAGATTCTCGGCAATTTCCGCTTGGACTACGCAAACAGCCCCATCGACGTGTCCGATCTCCGCTGGTACAAGACCCTCGCCCGCATCGCCCACGCCAAAATGGACCGCGACCCCAAGGTCTGGAACAAGGTGGAGGCTCTGATCCTCGAAGCTCTGGGAGTAGGGTAGGAGGGGGGACATCCCTGTCCCCCTGGAGGGGCGTCTTTCAGGCGCCCTCTTTCGGACCAATCATGACCCATGGCAAGGGACTGCAGGGAGAGCGGGAGTAGGAAAACCCCCGCCTGGAAAATCCCTGTTTCGCCCAGGATCTCGCCGGCTTATGGCCGGCGGGGGAGCTTTCCTCTCTTCTCAGAAACGGGGTGGGCCGTGCTGGGATCGAACCAGCGACCCTCTGCTTAAAAGGCAGATGCTCTACCGACTGAGCTAACGGCCCACGGTTGGACAGCGGGAGGAACGCCGCCTGCCAGAGGCTGGGGCGTCCGGCGTGCGTCAGTCTAGCAGATTCCCCGCGATTCCAGCCATGGAACGCCTGCCCCAATATAGACATAAAAACTGACTGGTCATATAATATGTCCAGTTGATACGGAGTCGAATGATGAAAACGATTGGAGCCGCAAAGTTCAAGGAGCAATGCTTGGCCTTGTTGGATCGTCTTGATGCAGAGGGCCTGATCGTCACCAAGCATGGCAACCCGGTCGCGCGCATCCTTCCCTACGATCAGGATTGCGCCGATCTGATCGGCAGCCTTAAACACAAGATTGAGATCCGGGGCGATATCCTGACGACCGGTCTCCGCTGGAATGCCGATGCTCAATCTTGATACGCACATCCTTGTCCGTGCCCTCGCCGATGAACTCCGCCCGTCCGAGCGGAGCCTCCTGAAACGGAACCGATGGTCCGTTTCAGCCATCGTGTTGTGGGAGTTGGCCAAACTCGTTCAATTGGGCCGGGTGGACCTTGACCTCGCCGACCGTGCAGTAACCCGCGCCCTGAATCGCGTGCAGATATGGCCACTCGATCTTGCCGTCGCCATCGTGTCAACCCGTCTCGATTTCAAGGGTGATCCAGCAGACGAGCTCGTTGCCGCGACCAGCATCGTCCACAACGTGCCGCTTCTCACCCGGGACCGCGCCATCCTGGGCTCAAGGATCGTCCCCTTGGACTCATAGATCCGCAGTCACATCACCGGATTGGGGACCAGTTGGACCCGGGGGTACTTCAGTGCCAATCCCCTTACCACCTGTGAATCATCACGCGATGATGTCCCAAGTTCCCCTGGAAGCGCGATCGGAACAATTGGTTCGCTTGACGTCCAGCGGGACAATTGTACAAAGGAGAATGACTTGAGGAGGAAGAATTGGACATTGTGATTGACACATCGGCACTCATCGCAGTGATCGCCGGTGAGCCCGAGCGGGACGCGATTGTCTCTGTGACCTCGGGTCATACGCTGATCGGACCCGTGTCCATCCCATGGGAACTCGAAAATGCTTTCACGGCGATGAAAAAACGGCGCCGGATTGGCGTTGCCGATGCCCAAAGAGGCTTGGAGTTGTTCGACAGCATTCCGTTGAGATACATGAGAATCGACATGGCGAACGTCATATCCATCGCCGCAGAAACAAAAACATCTGCATACGACGCTTATTTTTTTGGATTGCGCGGCACGCTTCCGTGCTCCCTTATTGACATTGGATCGGTCACTGATGCGTGCTGCGGAAGAACTCGGCATCAAGATCATAATTCCAGAGGGCTAAAATGGAAATTTATTCCTACTCGGAAGCGAGACAGAAACTTGCCCGCGTGCTGGACGAGGCGGATTCAACAGGGAAGGTGTTCATTCGCCGGCAAGACGGCAGGACCTATGCCCTGGTGCCGGAGGGAACGCCCAAGTCACCTCTGGACATTCCTTCGATCAGTGCAAAAATCTCTACCCAGGAGATCGTCTCACTGATCAGGCGCGAACGAGGCAGACCGAGAGGATTGAAGACGTTCGACTGACGTCAGCCACCACGTATGGGGACGCGGCGCGACAACCAACGTCGGCGGTCAGCCATTGACGCGGTTTTTATCAAGGTTTCTCCGGTACCGGCTGCGCTGGGCGCGCCCTCGCTGGTCTTTTGGCCTTCGATTGCGTCGGCGAGCGCGCGCCAAGCCTGAGGAACGGTCTGCGGCGGCAGTCGCTCGGAACGCCGTTTCCATTGTCGCAGGACGGCGCGTCGATACTCCAGACCGCAGCGCGCGAGCGCCCACTCCTCGTAGTCCGCGATGCGCCGAATGGCGGCGACGGTCAAGTCAACCGGTACGCGGGGCGACGGAGGCGTCTGTGCGGCCGGGATCATGTCGAGCCTCCAAATTGGCTCTTGGACCGTCTCCAACGGCAGCCAAAGGGGTTTAAACTGGTAGCGGTTAAGGAAGACGCCGCCCTTCCGCAGCGTTCCGTACAGGAGGCCGAAACCCCACAACATGAGGCTGTCGCCGTCGGGTAGCGTGAGCGTGTAGCAGCTCGATCCTGCTTCTCCTTCGGGCGGCCGTCCCTTGAGGAAGCCCGCTTCGAGCAGGAGGTTGCCTTCCGGACGCACGATGTCCCGGCCCCAGTTCCAGCACTGCCGGTGCAGCAGTTCTTGCCCCTTGCGTCGGTGGCCGCCGGAGATCGGGCTCACAGCCATGCTCCGCCCCAAGCCAGCAAAGCGCTGAACCCGGTGGCCGCGAAAGCCTGCCGACCCACCAACCGCAGCGCAAACGCGTGTCCCTGCTCGCGCGCAATCGTCAAGCAGGTGACCAGACAAGGCAGCAGCACGCCGGCCAGGTAGACGGCCGTCAACAGCTGGACGGCGCTGAGACTTGCGGCGACGCCAGGCTCCGCCAGCAGTAAGATCCCGTCCTTGCGCACGCTCGCCAAGACCACCGCCAGGGCCGCCTCCGAGGGCAATCGAAAGGCGGCCATCGCCGGTTCGACGACGGCCGACGCAGCTTGCAGCGCGCCCAGCCAATGCAACAGCGAAGCTGCGGCCGTGATCAGAATGAAGATCGGCAAGGCCCCGCGAAGGAACTCCCGAACAACGCCCTGCGCCTCAAGCCAGACGGCGCTCGGGCGCGGCCAGGTCAAGAAGACCCGGCCCTCGGTCAACAGCACGTTGAAGGGAGAACGAGCCGCTTGCGGCGCGCTGAGGCGGGAATAGGCGAGAGTCGTGACGCCGAGATAAAGCAGGTAGAGAACGATCAACTTGGGTCGTCCCGCCGCGGCGAAGACCGCCAGCGTGGCTCCCAACTGATACGAACAGGCCGAACCGAACGCGATGGCCGAGACGCATGCGCCACGCGAGCAAGCCGACGACGAGCGCGCGCTGATGACGGCGGGCACGTTGCAGCCGAAACCCATCACGACGCGCGCCAACTCCCGGCCCGTCATGCCGAACGGCCGCAGCCACGGATTCATGGCGGTTGTCAGGCGATCAAGCAAGCCGCTCGCCTTGTACGCACCCATCAGCAACGCATGGAGCACGACCACCGGAGTCGCCCACACCAACAGCAGCGGCCCCATCGTGACAAAGCCGTAGTCGCCGGCCAGGATCTCCGCAAGCGGTTGCGGCCAGTTCGTCGACAACCCGGCCAGCAGCCCAGCCGGGGCGCGAACCCAGGGGTCGATTCGATCCGCGAGACGGTTGGCAGCGTCCACCGCGACCCAGGCAGGCATCAACAACAGCAGCAGCGCCCAGAAAGGCCCAAGGGCGGAGCGATCCAGGAAAAGAGGTCGCGGACGGACGATCAGATCGCCGAAGCTCAAACCGGCTTCGGCGGGGATCGGGCCGGGGGCTTCCAGCGCCTGCATCAACCCTTGACGATCGTTGGCGTCCAGTCGTCGAGCGTCCACGAAGACCACCGGTAAACCCGTTCGGAGCGCCAGCTCTTCCAGCCGCGCCTCCACTTCCAGCCGGGCGAGTCGGTCCCGGTGGGTCACGGCCAGGGCGCCGAGTCGACCCGCTACGAGCGGCAGCAGGTCGGCCAAGTCTGCGTCCAGTTCGGTTCCCTGGGCAACCAGTAGGACGGTATCATCGCCACGCAGCCGCTCCAGGGCGAGTCGGGTGGTCTCAACATCGGAGCTTCGTAGCAGTCCGGGCGTGTCGATCAGTTCCCAGTCGTCCACTCGGTAGGAGTCGCAGCCGACGTTGGCGCCTCGGAAGTTCGAGGCAACGCTGGACGCACCCGTCAGCGATGCGGCCAGTTGCGTCTTGCCGACGTTTTCCTTACCCAACAGAACGGCAGTTCGAATTGACGTCTGGAGCATTTCACGGCTCCTTCAACAAGCGCAGTCATCGCTGCAGCACGATAGATCGTCGAGGTACATTCCATAGGGGCGGTAGGCCTCGAGCGGCTCCGCGCTGACCCGCAGGCGGCGGGCGACCTGGTTGGCCACAACGGCGAAGCGCTGGCGGAACTTGTAGATGAAACAGAAGATGACATCGCCTTGGCGCACCTGTGGCCCGACCAGGAACAGCCCTTTCGTCACGGTGGATTCATCGTTTTCCGTCAGCAGCGGAAAACCGTCATCTCGCCAATCGAACAACGAGCGAACGAGGCTAGCCGATCCGGCGAATCCGGAGGCCAGGATCGGCTTCTCGGCGCAGTGGACGACGTCGCCGTCCTCGAGCGCCAACCGATATCCGTTGTCGTTGGGGCGGACGTCGGTGACAGTACAGCCGCCGCGCAGCGTCACCCGACCCGAGTCAATCACCGAATTCAGACGCGCCTTCGTAAAGGGCGACAAGAGTTCGCTGGGGTCCGGGCCCATTCGCGTCCACGGCTCCTCGCGGTCGAAGACGACGGCTCGTCGACCGGCGGCGGCCAGCGCGACGGCGGCGTCGATGCCGCTCTCGGAGCCGCCGATGATGCATCTCTCGTCGCCGCTGAGATCGTCAAATGAGGTCACCTTGGAGTAGTGCAGGCAAAGCTCGGCGCCGTGGAAGTCGTGGGTCCGCGGGTACTGCATTTCGCCGCCCGCCCAGACCACGAACCGCGCGCGGACGTCTCCGCGACTCGTCTCCACCCGAAATCCCTTGGGTCGAGCTCTCGTCGCGACCGAGAGAACGTCGACCCCGGTCTCTACGGGCAAGTTGAAATGCTTCGCAACCCCTCGCAGATAGCCGGCGTACTCCTCCCCCGTGGGGTGCTCGACGCCAACCGAGTAAGCCGGCGAGGTGTGCAGACAGATGGCATTCAGGTCTATGATGCCGAACTGGTTGCTGTTGAACGACGGCGTGATGAAGCGCGTTTGCCGGGGCCAACGCAGGAATGAGGCGCCGACGGCGGAGCGGTCGAGAATCACAAAGTTCTCGATTCCGAGGTCGCGTAGCGTCACACCAAAGCCGACACCGGCGGCCCCGGCGCCGACGACGACAATGTCGAATGAGCGGGCTCCTTTTCTCAACGGTTCACCCGCAACCGTTTCGCGTCCACCGAGGCGTAGCGCGCCATCGCGCGGTCGAGCCCGACCGTCGCCTCGAGCGTCTCGCCGACGCCGTGGAACGAGATAGCCAGCGGCGGTGCGAACGGCTTGAGCATGGCGCCGAGGCGGTCGTTGAGGGCTCTCCAGCCCCGTGACTCTGTAATGCCAGTTGCTGTCAATCGGTTCATCAGATTCTCCTTCCCAGATTCCACTTCCTGACTCCCAACGGTTCACTGATCTGCCACTGCCGTGAATGGAAATCACGTGGGGCGTGCGCCACCGCCGGACCTCGGGAAGAATGCCTCCAAGCGGCACCGGAACTCGAGGGCCCGCGCGTTGCCGGGAAACACATCGATCGCCCGGGGTGCATTTGCATGCATTACCGAAACGGGCGGTGTCGCCGACGATGGCGGTACTAAAGGCGAACTAAGCGTGTAACGGGAACTAGGCGGGGGGTGCGCGGGCGGAGAGGCTGCGGGAATGACCGGATGCGATCCATCCGCCGTCGCCAGCTTGCTCGAGCGGCGCCGAAACGTCCGAGAAACCGATCTGCAAGGATCCGGACAGTTCGGCGGCGGGCTGGTGCCGGAGCTGGCAGGCCACGCAGTCGTGCCCGGCTACGTGCTCCTCGTGGCAGATGGCCGCGGTGATTGTGGCGCCGGCCAGCGCCAGCGCCAGGACGACGATCCAGGTGCCCCAGCCGAAGCCACGTCGGGCGGGTCCGGTGTGCATGGATCCTCTACGAGGCATCATTCTCCAAATCTAGCACAGATGGCCCCGGGGCCAAAAGGGCGGGAGCGAGAGAATCTCCTGGAAACGTGGGTTAAGTTCCCGACTTTCGCCCCGTTGATGAGAAGTTGGGGGCGGCCCCGTCCAGAAGCGGGTTTCAGACTAACCTCCGGTAACCCGGGGGTCCCGGTGCGTCCTTGTGCTGCGGCAAACCCGGTTGGGTCCGGCCAAACTGTAGACGGGGTGCGGCAGCCACCTGGTTTTCCGGTTCGCGCTGTCTCTGCTTGAGATTCCCGATATCTTTCTCAAGAACCTGACGTTCGCGCCAAAGCCTTTTCATCTCGCTCTTTAGACCCTCCAACACCGCGAGAATGTCGTCGAGTTTCTCCATTTGCGTGAGGGTCTCATCGCAACAACTTCCCTGCGCAGTCGTCGGGGCGAGCATAACTGATTCGATGGCGGCAGCGATCCCCTGATCACTGATGACACGACCTTCTACATCGGCCACCGAGAGCGTGACCCGCCGGTTCATCCAGATCCCTTGTCCAAGACTATTGTCGCTCGTCGGTCTGCTCTCGCCGTAGGTTTCGACTGTGATCTGGGCTCCCTGGGCCCCGTACTTCACCAGGAAGTCTCCAACCGCCTTCGCGCGCCTGAGGGCCAATTCCACGTTGTCGCTATTCGAACCGATGTGATCCGCATGTCCTTGCAGGCGCACATGATAGTCGGGACGCCGCTGCAGCAGTTCCGCCAAGCGCAACAGACTTGGGAACCCGGGCAGACAACGATTGCCCGAAGGCAAAGTTCACCTCTTCCCAATTGTTCGTGGTTTGGCCATTTTCTCCCTGGTCAAGAGGTTGGCCGGGCAGCGCCGCAATCACGAGACAAAACACAATAAAGGGATACAAAGAGGAAAATGTCAGACCTCCGAGGCGTGGGCGCGTGGAGATCATGGCTGATGCGTCCATCCGCGGCTACGAAAGGCCAAGGGCATCCGTTTCGTTCAGGTGGAAAGAACTGGGGAGGAGGGGGGGCGCCTTCACAAGGCTATCATCGGCCACATGGTCTTCCGGGTGAAGATTGGCTCCGTCGAATGGGAGACCAATTAGGGGGTCGATCTTTAGTGAACAACTTCTAAACTATTGAAATATAATTAGTTAGATAATTATAAATGGCGGAGAGGGCGGGATTCGAACCCGCGGTACAGTTACCCGTACACACGCTTTCCAAGCGTGCTCCTTAAACCACTCGGACACCTCTCCAATCCGGAAGTTTCAAGCGGTGAATTCTACTTCCTGGGTGGGTCCGGAACAAGGCCGCAGCCCGGCGGAGACCCAGGTCAGACCTTACCCGGAATCGGAATCCGGCCAATATGCGGAAACGGCGTTCGCACCCATGACGGCGGCCATTTCCGCGGGTTCCAGTTCGGTGTAGAAGCGCTCCTGGAGCCCCAAAGCACTGGCGTAGCTGCACTTGAGCAGCACATGGGGGAAATCGCTCCCCCAGATCAGCCGATCCGCGCCGAAGGCCTCATGGAAGGCCCTGAAGAACGGATGGCAGTCCCGGTAGGGCCACCCTTGGCGGGAGTGGTAGTAGTAGCCGCTGACCTTTACCGACACCTGGGGATACCGGCTGAGCGCCAGCAGGTCCCGGAATGCCGGATCGCCCGTTCCCGCGGTCACGTCGGGATAGGCCATGTGATCGATCAGGAGAGGGACCTGGGGAAACCGCTCCGCCAGCCCGGCCAGCGCCGGAACGTGTTCCATCCTCATGAGCAGGTTCACAGCGATTCCCAGATCCTGGGCCGCTTCCCAGACCGGATACGAAGCGGGCCGGCCGAAGGTCACTTCCTCGCCAGGAACATTGGGGCGGATTCTCAATCCCCGGCAACCCCGTTCCCGGACCCAGTAGCGAAGACGCCGGTCCGCGCCCTCCCGCCGCGGGTCCACATAGCACACGGCCGCCAGTCGGTCCGGATCCCGGGCGGCGCAATCGGCCACGTAGGAATTGTCCTCACCGGGGTAGAGGGGCTGCACCACGACGGCCCGGTCCACACCGTGTTCGTCCATATACTGTTTCAGCAGTTCTACCGGAACATCCGAGGTCGGACTGACGATGGTGGCTCCGGGATTGGGATGATCGGGAGCCGAGCGCCAGACGTGAAGATGCGCGTCAACGATCATTCTTCAGATCCGCTTGCCTTCTCCAGCGTCCAGAAAACTCCCGCGACGACCCCTTTGAGGGGGTCCGGGACCGACTCGATGTGGGCGTAGTGATAAACGGCCGTCATGAAGCGTCCCGGAGAAATCTCGACGGTCGGGGAGGTAAATCCCGCCACGGGAGCCAGCAGGAACCTCTTGGACCGGTTCATGAGCGGAGTTCCGGAGCGGGTGCCGTCGACCCAGGTCTGTCCGCCGTCCAGGCTGATCCGCGCCGCCCTGCGGGTGTTCCCACTATGTCCCCAGGCGTGGGTCACCACCACGACGTTGCTGGGCGTCCAATCGACCGTACCCCGGTGACCGTACCAATCGGTCATTCCGCCGGGCGCCAACTGAAACATCCGGCCCCCGTCCTTCGACTCGAAGAGCGCCCCCTGCTTGTAGTAGTGCATGGGGTTCCCCGTCTCCATCATCATCTTGGCGCCGTCCTCCTCGGGGCGGCCCAGACGCTGGATCCGGGTCATGACAAGAACGTGGTCCGGGTCGCCGGGACCGATGGCCAGCGTCGACTCGTGAGCGTTCAGGTCGGTGTAGACGCGGGCGGGTTCCCCCCAGGTGACTCCGCCGTCGGTGGAGCGCAAGACCACGTCCCCGAAATAGTCCTCCGGCGTGCCCCCGTACATGTAGTTGGGAGGACTCACCGGATCGGTGGGTGGATGTTTCTTCTTGTACTCTTCACTGGAAACGACGGTGGTGTTGAAGAGAAGGGTACCGTCCGGCTGTTCGATGACGGCCCGGTTGCCGTCCTCATGGAATTTGATGTTGGGCGTCCCTGCCCCGAACTTGGTGAAGTCGGTCTCCGACGAGGTCCAGGTCTTCCCGCGATCGTCCGAGTAGGAGACAAACAGGTCCTGGCCGTAGAGACGCAGCTCCTTCTGGTTGGGCGGATGGTCTCCGCTGGTCTGGTGGATCAGGAAGATCCTTCCTGCCGCGCTCACACCCATTCCCTGCACCACCTGGTGGGGCCGGCCGAGATCCGCCGGGGAGGAGGTCCAGGTCTCGCCATTGTCGGCGCTTGAGTACAGGGCGGGCGGATCGGTTTGAAGCGCCAGGTAGATGGTCCCGTCCGGATGCCGGGCCATGGCCATCATCGCCCGTTTGGAGGCGCCCGCCGGGACGATGTTCACCAGCCGTTCGATCTTCACCGTCACCCGGTGATCCATCTCTTCTTTCTCTGTTTTCTGCGGTCCTTGCTGGCAGGCAGGAGAGATCAGCAAAATCAACGTTAGCCAGATTGGGATTCGATTCATGATATTTAGTTCTCCCTGAGCGGACTTGGTGGCAACGGCGACGGAAGATACCCGAACTGAGCGATTTCCATACCGTCGAGAGGAATCAGTAGCGTAGAACGTTTGTCCATTGTCAACGCGGCCAATGGCTGCCGTCAAGGTGCGCGCCTTACTGTATCTGCCAAACAGACGGCGTCCCACCGATAATTCACTTCCCGGCGACGAAGAGTACCCGTCTTGCTTCTTCGATCCCTCGATCGCGGTCAAGGGAAATACAGGAGACATCCGCAAAGCCGCTTCGTTCGAGCGCCTGGACAACCGTGGAAACGGGATACCAGGTCTGCACCAGATGAACAACGTCGGGGCGGACCCGATGCGGAGACGTTATCGTCGCCCGGAACTCCGCCAGCCGAGTGTCCTCGCAATAGGAAGTCGATGCCACCGTGGTCGAACTCGGATCGGGGACAGTCCAGGTGCCCGACCAAGAGGTCCGGTATTGAACTTCCGTATTGAGATCGAAGGCAAATACGCCTCTTGGAGCGAGGCAACTCGAAACGTTGAGGAGCGCCGACTCGAGATCGTCCAGCGTCAACAGATGATTGAGGCTGTCGTACAGCGAGAAGGCGGCAGCAAACTTGCGAAACAGGAAAAATGATCGAACATCCGCACAGATGAAACCGCAGCCGGGAGCGTTCACGGCCGCATGACGGAGCATTTCGTAAGAGGCGTCGACGCCGACAACCCGAAAGCCCCCTGCGCTCAGCTTCCGGGCAAACTGGCCGGTGCCGCAGCAGGCATCGAGGATGACGCTGCCGGGATCGAGCTTGCGCAGTACAAGGCGTTCCAATCGCGGGAACGAGCCAAGGGAGTCCTCACCCCAGTGCGTGTTGTAGACGGCGGCGAATCTGTCGTAATTGGAATGCATCGCCTTTACGGATCTTTATGGAGAGTTATTCAACTGGGAATATCCCTAAGGAGAAGACGACTTCACCCACTACGAACGCCCTCGAAGTGTCTCCCTCAACGTCTTCCGCAGTCGGACGACTGGCCCGGATTAGTACTGGAGCACGCGAGTTGGCAGCCGCGAGTATCTCGGCCAACACCAGAGTCGCCTATCAGGGACAGCTGCAACGCCTCTACGATTACCTCGATGGGCAGCCTCTCACGGATGAAACGCTTGCGGAATATCTCACCAGTATGCACGATGACGGAAAATCCCCCGCCGTCGCAGGCCAGTTGGTGGCTGCCGTCCGGTTTCAGTCCAAGACGACCGGCCAACCGTCCCCGGTGGGTTCCGTAAGCAATGCCGTCCTCGCCGGGCTCCGCCGCAAGGGAAAGGGACGAGGGCGAGGGCAGGTGGAAGGCATTCGATGGCGGGACGCGGACGTTATGGCCGCGCTTGCCGCCAACGGGAACGACTCTCTGGCCGGATTGCGAGACGCTGCGATCATCGCCACCATGAGCGATGCCATGCTCCGGGTCTCGGAACTGTGCGCTCTGGAGGTCGAGGACCTGACCATTGAACCGGACGGCTCAGGCCGTCTCCTCATCCGATACTCGAAAACCGACCAAGAAGGCGAGGGAGCCGTGCAATATCTCGGGCTCCGGACTGTGAAGAGAATTCGGGCGTGGCTGCAAAAGGCCGGAATCTCCAACGGCCCCCTGTTTCGCCGGGTGCGCCGCGGGGAAATCATCGGGAATCAGCCACTCTCGGTCTCCGGGCTTCGTCTCATGTTAAAGCGACGTGCTACCGCCGCCGGTATCGAAGGACGCGTGTCTGGCCACAGCCTCCGGATTGGAACGGCCCAAAGTCTTGCCGGACGCGGAGCCTCGGTCATCGAGATGCAGGTCGGCGGCCGGTGGTCGTCGCCACAGATGCCGGGACATTATGCCCGTGCGCAACTGGCCGGCAAGGGTGCCGTGGCCCGCCTCCGGTATGGGGCCTGAACTCCGTTTCCCGGAGTGTTAGTGGCCAAACGAGTTGAGGCGTGCTGAGTGACGTTTGTCGGAGAACCGATCCTTCCTTAGAAACGTCACCAGACTGCGTTAGCGGTCAAGGACGGCCATACCATGCCCCAGAAGAGATCGACGATTCTGGGTCGCCCTTCAGGTCTTTTTCTTGACCTCAGAAAACATCCCGCAAAGGGGGCAGTGTAACTTCAGTAAATTTCAGTTAACGGACTTACTAAAGATAATCGCAGTCTTGCGCTGTTCCTCCCAACTCATCTTTGAACGGGCACGACGGGCAGGGTGGTGAAGATCCGGTTGCCGGAATCCAACTCCAGGGCGACCCCGGCGAACCGTTCCCCTTCAGGAGCGGTGCAACGAACCGACCCGGCGAAGTCGGACGTATCGGTCTGGGTGAACAACTCGTGGATGAACTTGGCAGTCTGACCGTTACCGGCCAGTGGAATCTCCTCCGTCTCCAACACCGCGCCTCCCTTCATCAATCGGCAACTCACTTTGATCGGATTCTCTCCCAGGTTCCGGATCGCGGCCCCGGTGTTGATTCCGCCCTCTTGGCGGCGCGCTGGGAAAATGACGTCGCCCGCGGGCGCACTGGCCCCCACGCCAGCCACGCCCAGGGACGGGGCGTCGAACCGCAGGACTCCGCCGATACGGGCCGCGCCGCCAGCGTCCTCCCGGTTTTTTCCGCCCTGGAGATTAAAGCGCACAATTTCGGAGAACACCGTCACCGATCCGGTCACCAACTCCCCTCGCCCATGGGTCGAAATCACCAGTTCACTGAGAGATTCGAGCGCCGTCCCGACGGTCAACGCTCCGTCCTCCCGGACTTTCAGACCGCCCGTCACGTCCACCACCGATTCGGGGTCGATGAGTTCACCCATTCGATCGTGGAAGTAGATGGCTGGGTAAGCCGCCGAGGGCTCCACGTTCAGCAACACCAAGTCCGAGGTGAAGGACCCTCCATTCCCGAAATGCGCAAAGATCAGAGGCTGTCGAAGGTCCACCGTGATTGGATGAATGGCATTGTCCGATTGAGCCTGGAGAAGCCGGTCGAAGTAGGCGATCCGATTCGGGATCGCCTCCAATATTGTCCGCTCGTAAGCTCGGGAGATTCGAGCCGAACGATATCGGACAGCCAGATACGGCAGGAACGACTCGGCGATGTCTTCTCGTTCCGGGTAATCTCGTGCGTAGTCGGAAATGAAGTTGCCATCGGCCATCTGGGCTGCGCGCCATTCGTCGGCGTCGACAATCCCCATCCCGGGTGGGTCCAGGGAAGTGTGCGCCGCCTCGTGGACCAATAGCTCCTCTAAGAAACCCCTCGCCTCGGCGTCTTCGGCAGATTCTGTATGAATGAGAATATTGTTGTTTCCACCCCCGGCAGGCTGATCCCCTTTATGGATCCAGACTGTCTCAACATTGGTTCGAAGAACGGTCGGCAATTGGCCGATGACTCTCCCATATTTGTTGGCCTCAGCCATTGCGGCCGATGCACGGCCGTACTCCGGGTTGACCTGAATCTCCGCAGTCAGCCCATCATCAAATCGAGCCATGAACAAATAAGCGTTGATCTCGATCCATTCCTCGACCCGCCGGTCGAACATCGTCCGTTGCCCCCGTCCGGCATCCGTCACGCTCACGAGCGCGGTTGGATCGGATGGCGTGATGATGTCCGGGTCGATCCAGACGGTGCCCGAGTAGGGGGGGACGGAGGAATCGGCTTGGACGAGGCTCTTCGGAGCCCCTCCAAGGATCAGGATCAGGCTGGATAGAAAGAGAATCCGATATCGTCTAATTTTGGGGAATCGGGGGGAGTCCGGAACGCTGGCGAGGATCTTGTCCATTGGTCATCTCCATTGATCGAAGGGCTCTAAACGAGGAAAAGAGAGGGAAAACTAAGGGGGTTATATACGAAAGTGCCGAAACCTGAGCATTAGCGCCGCTTCCCGAGTGCCGGTAGGTCAACAGTCCACTCACCGATGGCGGAACGGTCCGGACCTCGATCCAGCCCCGCCGGATCTCCCCGATCCCGACGCTTCGGAGCACTCGACTGCCCAGGGGTGGAATCTCGAACGTGGTCTCGGAATCGAACAGCTCCGGGAGGGGTTGGCCGTCCTGGTCATAGGCGGTGACGGCCACGGCCGCTGCAGCGCGGCGGGCCACATTGCTGATCGCCAACTGCACCGACCACCCGCCTCCGTCCACGTAGTCGGGGAAATACAGGGTCGTCCCCTGACTGGTCTGGGTCTGTTGTTGGATCGACTCATCGGATGCCGGATCGGCGGTCTCCGCAGTCTGGGCGGGTTCATGCGCTACCGACCCGGCGGACAAAAGCACAAAGGCGGCCAGCGAACCCCAGAATGTCTTCGTGATGTTGCGCATGACTTCCCTTCTTCTTGGAAGCAAATGGAGGTCTCGGAATCAGTCTAAAAGTGTTCTGCGTAGGACTTGGCAATGTCTTCGGGATCGGCTATCTCCAGCATTCCGGGTGACCATCTTCTGACCCGTGCTTCCGGGGGCTCGGGCCTGAACCACACCCCGCGAAGGAAACGGCGAAACACCGAAATCCCCTCGGTTATCCCAGCGAACGTCCTTAACATTCGGTTAACGGACGTCAGTCTGAAGAACTGTGCTCTCTGAGCGGACGATCTACTCTTCTATTTTGTCCAGTCTTCGGGATCGGGGATGCCGTGGCTGGTCAACCTCTCCAATCCCGGGTCCAAAGACAGCGCCGACACGGCGGCGTCCACGTTTTGGGGAGCGGCCTCCGTACCGCGTAGGATGGCGCGAATCTGCCCGGTCCGCGGATTACGTAGAATCGTCATCGGGTGGTCGGTTTCCTCATCCAGCGTGACCGAGCCTCCGGGTCCGATCAGGGTGATACTGGCCAACTCGTCGGCCCATTCGGGACGCACGGGCAGGACGAAGGCAAAGGAGGAACTCCCGTCTCCGTCGGCAACCTTGGGCATCTGGAATTGCAACGAGAACATCTCGTCCCCGTCAGCGGTTCTTCCGCTGATCCGGTGCTCGCCGGCGGAGCGCGGCAGCGAGGTCGGAGCCTCCACAACGAACGTCGGCTCCAGGAAAGGAACTCCAGCGGCGTCCACGCCGCCCCACAGTAGGAGGGACTTGGCGGGAGCGGCGACCAGGGATGACAGGCCGCTGCTGGCGGCGGTGTGCATGCGGTGGCTGAGTGCCTTGTTGAAGAAATAGTCGCTGATCCAGTAGCCGGTAAAGGTACAGTAGGACATCACGTCCGCCATGTGCGGTGGCACCAACGTATTCCGTTCGAAGTCGTAGCCCCAAGTTCCAATGCTCCCGTGAGAATGCGGGAACCAGGGGTCGACCAGGGACGGACTGCCACACGGGGCGTGCTTGAGCGAAAGGTTGTGTCCCAGCTCGTGGGCAATAACGGAAGGGTCACGCTTCGACACGCTTTCCCAACCGCCGAGGAAGGCTATTCCGTCGGTCGTATAGCCCTCATAGAATCTGTCTGCGTCCAACACACCGATCCAGTATCCCGAACCGCCTTCCATGAGACGCATTGCTTGAACCTGCCCCAGTATCGATACGGTAATGCGGGTCGTGACGGTAACTGGCTCATGCGTCGCCACAGCGACATCCGCTACCGGCAGCAGCATCCTCGCGTCACGGAGCAACTCGTGACCATCCGGATCCGCTGCCATCTCGCCTACGATCTCGACGACGGACGAGTCCGGGTCGGTTTCCCATAGAATCGGGACCAAGGTCAATTGGAAGGGTGGCACGGGCCGAACGTCAACGGCCAGTCGGCCCGAATCGGGAATCCGCATCGTCACGCCAAGCGCCGGGTCCAAGGCACCATCCGGGTCGACCTCGATCACCATTTCGAGTCCCGGCTGCACCACGCGGCCGGGAATCTCTGCATTGGCCGATGTTGCCAGATCGCCCTCATCCACTTGGATCGGGATCGGCGTCGATTTGCCCGGGATGTCCACGACGTGTGTTTCCCGGTCATTGCGATAGAAGCGGGCCCGTACCGGCGGAATGCCTGCGTCCGTGTTCTTCTTGGCCGTCGGGAACACCCGCAGCAGCGCCTTTTCGCCCGCCACCAGCGGCACCGGATCGCCCCACGATTGCACGGCCTGCGTCAGGTATACGTCGGGCCCCTCGCGGCAACGCATCAGGTAGCGGTCGCCTATGGCGCCGAACCATGCGTCGAAGCGGGCGTCCGCCGGCCGACACAACGCGGTGCCACCGGCCATTAGCAACTCGAGCCGGCCGAGCGCCGTGATGTCCGCAGGTAGTGGCCCGGCCAAACTGGGGTTGTCCGTGAGGATCAGCGAATTCATCAGCGTGAGGTTGGCGAATTCAGGCGGCATCAGCCCGGACAGCGCGTTGTCCCGCAGGTCAAGGCCCTCAAGTTTGGAGGCACGCCCGAGTTCGGCGGGCAGTGGTCCCGAGAGTTCGTTTTCGCCCAGGTCCAGCGTCACAAGACTCGCCAGATCACCCAACTCCGCCGGGATAGCGCCTGTAAGTCTATTGTTGCCCAAGTCCAGCGTGGCAAGACTCGCCAGATCACCCAACTCCGCCGGGATGGAACCCGAGAGATCGTTGTCCGAGAGTCGAAGTTCCCGGACGTTGGCGAGGCCGCCCAATTCCGCCGGAATCGGCCCGGACAACCGGTTGTCCGAGAGATTCAACACTGACAGGCGGCCCAGCACCCCAAGCCTTGGCGGGATGCGGCCGGTCAAATGGTTGTCGGCAAGTCCGATGGACTCGATCACCCTGAGCTTGGCAAGTTCCACCGGAATGCTTCCGCTGAGTTGATTCCTCTCGACGTCAAGCGACACAAGACCGCTCAGGCCGCCCAGTTCCGACGGAACCGGGCCCGACAGGAAATTGTTGCCGAGATCGAGCTCAGTTAGGTTAGTAAGCCCACCGAATTCCGGCGGGATATCGCCGCCGAGCCGGTTCCATCGAAGATCGAGCGACTCCAGACGGCCCAGGCCGCTCAGCTCCGGCGGAACCGAACCCGAGAGGCGGTTAACGCCAAGTTCCAGTACACGTAGTTGTAGCAGCTGCCCAAGCTCTGCGGGAATGCTCCCGCTGAGTTGATTTGACCAAAGGGAGAGCTCTTCCAGACGTGCCAAGTCACCCAGCTCCGGCGGGATCGATCCCAACAGATCGTTACCATTGAGATTCAAGACCCGTAGTTCGGACAACTCCCCGAGTTCCACCGGAATCGATCCGGAAAGGCCGTTGTATCCAAGCTGCAGGCGCACAATCCGTCCTGGCGCGTCGGTATCCACGCCATGCCACTCCTCCACCGGTGCATCGGTCAGCCAACCCGCGCGCTGGCGCCAGTTCGGACCGTCCGTATTCCGGTACAACCGCTCAAGAATCTCTCGTTCGGTGAGGGGAGGACACTGCACTCCAGTCCCGCTGTGGCCCGGGATGCCGCTCAACCACTGCTGGAATGCGGCATCGTCGGCTACGCACAGGGAAGTGCCTCCGTAGTCGAACTCCTCCAGCGCCAAGCCAGTAAGCGACCTGGGCAGCTGGCCAGCCAGCGCGTTGTCCCGGATCCGTAGCTCCTTCAGATTGACGAGTCGACCCAGCGCCTCGGGAAGATGTCCTGACAACCGGTTACCGCTCAGATCGAGACCGGAGACCCGTCCGGCCGAATCGATCCACACGCCGTGCCAGCGGTCCAGGTTTTCGTCACCGCGCCAGCCATCGGACCGCGTCCAACCGGAGCCGCTCGCGGCCTCGTACAAGGCCTGCAACGCCTCTTTGTCGATCTCGTCGCAGAATGGGATATCGACAGCACCCCGGATGTTTCCGCGAGCTTCAATCTGACGTGCCCATTCCCTAAACGCGTCGGTAGCGGGGAGGCACAGGCCTTCGGTCCGTCGACAGCCCAACGTCTCCAAATTGCGCAAGCCCGTGAAGGTGAGGGGAATGGATCCCGTCAGCTGGTTGTCACCCAGCGAAAGTCTGCGCAGTCTCTCAAGGTTGCCGAGTTCGGGCGGAACCGCGCCGGACAGGTTGTTTCCGCTCAGCCAGAGGGTTGTCAGATTGGTAGGATTGCCCAGCTGCGGTGGGATGGGGCCGGAAAGATGGTTACCCCACAGCAGCAAATCCGTCAGGTGGGTAAGATTGCCAAGTTCGGGTGGAATCGGGCCTGTCAGGGCGTTGTCGTACAGAAAAAGCTGATTCAGGTCGTCGAGGTCACCCAGTTCGGGCGGAATCGGACCCGACAGGTTGTTCTTGTCAAGCAACAGACCCGTCAGGTTGGCAAGGTTATCCAGTCCCGGCGGGATCGGACCCGTCAAGTCATTCTCTCGCAGGGACAGATGAATGACCTCGGTAAGGTGCCCCAACCACGGCGGAATCGGTCCCGTCAGGTCGTTCCAGCCCAAGTCGAGGTCAACCAAGCTCGCGAGGTTCCCAAGCTCTGGCGGGATAGAACTTGTTAGCTCATTATACCGCAACACCAAGCGTTTCAGATTGGCGAGGCGCCCCAATTCGGCGGGTATCGCACCTGTCAGCACGTTATTACGGAGGTTAAGCACCTCCAAATTCGCTAGCCCCCCCAACGCCGGCGGGACAACACCCAACAGTCGATTGAAACTGAGGTCTAGCTCTTGCAGGTTCGCGAGATTCCCCAGTTCCGGTGGAATCGTACCGGTTAGAGCGTTAACTCCGACGTTTAGTTGCTCCAGGTTAGCAAGGTGCGCGAGTTCCGGCGGAATCCACCCGGAGAGGCCGTGGCGTACCCACTGCTGCGCGTTGGAGTCCCACCGGCCACCAAGATCAAGGCTCACCACTCTCCCGGCGGAATCCGTCTCCACCCCGTACCATTCCCCGAGCGGGGCATCCGTCAGCCAGTTCTCGTTGTTGACCCAGTTCGGCCCGTCGGTCGCTTCGTACAGCACCTCCAGTACCGCCCGGTCCGTGATGGCCACCGTCACCGTCGCCGTCGCCGTGGCCGTCTGTCCGTCCGCTGCCCGCACCGTGATCCGGTACGTCGTCGTGGTTCTCGGCGACACTTTCTGCGTCCCCGACATCGATACCTTGCCGACGTCCGGCGTGATCTCCACACTCTCCGCATTCGTCGAGGACCAGTTCAACGTCGCACTCTGTCCCCGATCGATGGAACTCGGCGCCACCGACAGCGTCACCGTCGGCGGCGGGGCCTGTCCGCCCCCGTCGATCCCCACGCCTCCCTCGATCTCCACGCCTCCGTCACTCCCGACTCCCGCGTCGATCCTCACCCCGTCCACGATCCCGATCCCCGGCACCGCCGAGAGCGCACTCGTCTCCTTCCCGAACCGCAGCCCCAGCGGTGCGAACTCCGATCCGTCCGCCGTCCTCAGGAACAGAAGTCCCCGAAAGTCCTTGAGGAATCCCGTCTCGACGCCGTCCACGTCCAACCATTCCGGAAGCGTGCGCGCCGACTGGCGAAAGTCCCTCCAGGGAACGTACACGTCGCCCAATGGATCGTTCCCGGCTTCATCGCGGATCCGAAACTCCACCCTGGAGTCCGTATCCGGCTTGAACAGCGCCAGTCCGGTGCCGATCTCACTCGATTCCTCCACGAACAGGGCGAACTGATCTCTCGGCTCCACCGGGGCGACGCCGACCTCGATCCCCGTCTCTCCGTGCCGATAGACCAACAACCCCCGGACCGACCCGCCGTCGGCCTCCACCTTGATCCAACCGCGCCGGATCCGCGTCCCCCCGGCGCTTCTCAGCACCCGGCTCCCCTGGGCCGGTAGCTCGAAACGGGTTTCCGAGCCGAAGAGTCCGCCAACCGACCGGCCCTGCTGATCGTAGATTTCGACCTCGACCGGCACGCTCCGATCCGGATCGAGGTTGCCGAGCACCAGTTGCACCGACCATCCGCCTCCGTCCACGTAGTCGGGAAAGTACAGGGGACCCGCTGCCGGCTGGGCCGGCAGCAACGGATTGGCAGGGCCGTCCCCGCCCTCCCCCGAAAACGGGATCCCCGGCACCGCAGAGAGCGAAGTCTTCCGTTTCCCGAACCGCAGTCCGAGCGGGGCGAACGACGAGTCCTCCCCGGAGCGCAGCAACAACTGTCCCCGGAAGTCTCCGGGGAAGGTCGCGCCGACCGGACTGAACCATTCCGGAAGCGTTCGAGCCTGTTGCTGGAAATCCCCGACGGTGAGGTCCTGCCCGAGCGGGTCGCTGCCCGCTTCGTCCCGGATCCGAATCTCGACCTCCGAGTCCGCCTCCGGCTTGAAGAGTGCCAGGCCGGTGCCGATCTCGCTCGATTCCTCCACGAACAGGGCGAACCGGTCTCCCAACCGGACCGGAGCCACGCCCACCTCCACGCCGCTTCCCGAGTGCCGGTAGGTCAACAGACCACCCACCGATGGCGGAACGGTCCGGACCTCGATCCAGCCCCGCCGGATCTCCCCGGTCCCGACGCTCCGGAGCACTCGACTGCCCAGGGGTGGAATCTCGAACGTGGTCTCGGAATCGAACAGCTCCGGGAGGGGTTGGCCGTCCTGGTCATAGGCGGTGACGGCCACGGCCGCTGCAGCGCTACGGGCCACGTTGCTGATCGCCAACTGCACCGACCACCCGCCTCCGTCCACGTAGTCGGGGAAGTACAGGATCGTCCCTTGACTGGTCTGCGTCTGTTGTTGGATCGACTCATCGGATGCCGGATCGGCGGTCTCCGCAGTCTGGGCGGGTTCTTGCGCTACCGACCCGGCGGACAACAGCACACAGGCGGCCAGCGAACCCCAGAATGTCTTCGCGGTGTTGTGCATGATTCCCCCCCTCGTCTTGAAGTAAATGGAGGTTTCCGGTGCGGAAATATGGGTGCTCACAACTATAGACAACCCGAGTGAACCTGGGATGACTATCAGGTCTCATTAAGTGTATGAATGGTGTAATCTTGCGCCGATACGCGAGTCTGCCCGTCTTCGGCCGCTCCTTCGGCCGTGCTCGGCACCTTGGAGTCAGCGGAGAACCGGATGATCGCGGACGGGGTTGACCAGTGGCGTACGATCGTCGAGACCCTTGACATAGCCTTTCTCCAGCCTGCGGATTCCGGATCCGGGGATCCGAAAGGCGTTCCGAGACGAAACCGGTCCCGACCGCTCTCTCTGCCTACTTCTGCCTACCGCATAGACCACTGTGATTTTTTCGAATGGTGACAGGTCTGGCACGTTGTCCGCACAGGTCTCGAGGGCCTTCGCCTTCCGGACCAGATCGACTTCAGCGTATCGGTTCGTCGTCTCGAGGGAGACATGACCCAGCCACGCGCGGATGGTATTGATGTCGACGCCGGCGCGGAGCAGATGCACGGCGGTTGTGTGCCGCAGAGTGTGGGGGCTCACTCGCTTGGCGAGCAGGGACGGGGCGGTGAGCGCCGCTACCTGGGCGGTGCGCTTGACGAGCGCGTAGACACCGTGGCGGGTGAGGGGGCGGCCTTGCTTGCTGAGAAACACCGGGGCCTCGTGGAAGTTGTCGAGGCGTGCACCGAGCAGGTCGCGCAAGGTGTCCGCGGTGCGTGTCCAGAGAGGGCAGACGCGCTGCTTGCGGCCCTTGCCGACAAAGCGCGCTGCGAGGACCGCCGCGAGGCTTAGATCCGCGATCTGCAAGCCGGCTGCCTCGCTGGCCCGGGCCCCTGTGTTGTACAGAAGGAGCAGGAGAGCGTAGTCCCGGCGGCCCTGCAAGCGACGGCGATCCGGCACGGCGAGCAGGGCCTCGATCTCGGCTTTTTCCAAATAGGGGACGACGGGAAGCGCGGCGCGGCAGGGCGGAATGGCTTGGATCTGCGCGGCGTGGTCCACCAGTTCCGGCACGAGCCGTCCGGTGAAGCGGAACAGCGAGCGCAGGGCCGTGAGGCGCTGGTTGCGGGTGGCCGCGGAGCTTTTTCGGCGGTCTTTGAGATGGCGCAGGAACTCGCGTAACAGGGTCGCGTCGACCTGCTCGACAGTCACGCGGGTCGGGTCGGTCCCGTGCCGCTCGGCGAGGAAGCGGAAGAGCAGTCGGATCGTGTCGCGGTAGCTCTTATGCGTGTTCGGGCTGAGACCCCGTTCGGCAACTTCCTCGTGGCCGCGCTGCGGCGCATGGGGATGGGCAAAAAGGAGATGACGGGCCATGGGTTTCGGGCGATGGCGAGTACGATCCTGGATGGAGTGTTGGGCTTTCGCCCCGATTTCATCGAGCACCATTTGGCCCACGCGGTGCGGGATCCCAACGGGCGGGCTTACAACCGCACGGCCTATCTCCCGGAACGGCGCAGGATGATGCAGGAGTGGGCAGACTACCTGGATCGGCTGAAGGCCAACGTTGAAGCCATTCCGAGCCGTCCAAGCATCTGAGGCGAGACTGAGAAGTCCGTTGGGATCGGACGGTCCACACGGATTCAGGTGGCGGCGCCTCTCAGACAGACATCAGGCACGCCTTTCGACCCCGGCTCATCCTGCGGTGCAATGCTCCGTCGACCCGAATCCAGCGTTCCGAGGGCGGGGGTTCGGACTCTTTTGGCAGCCTGTTTCCCGCAGGTGAATCCAAAACCGGTTCCCGCGCGCGTGCGTAATATTTGACGTGCGTATTAGGAAAACTTTCGGGAACCGGTTTGGGCGGGCTCTTCTGCGCTCTCGCTTGACTCGGACATCTCGTGCCTGATCAGACTCCACAGCACCTTCTGTTTCCCCTTCTTGTGGTATTTCACCCGCCCCTGTCTGGCCAGTTCGTTCAACACGCTGCCGATGGTGTCGTTCTTGCCCTCGACGTTCTCTCTCAACTCTCTTGTGGAGATCTCCTCTCCCTCGCTTGCTCCCAGGAGCCATCGGAGCCCAACAAGAATCAGTTTATTGGGCTCTAACCCACGCCCCTGACACCCCGTTTTTACACCCTCTCTGACGGTCAAACTCCTTCGAAAAAATCACAGTGGTCTATGCGGTAGGCGGAAGTAGGCAGAGAGAGCGGTCGGGACCGGTTTCGTCTCGGAACGCCTTTCGGATCTCCGGATCCGGAATCCGCAGGCTGGAGAAAGGCTACGTCAAGGGTCTCGACGATCGTACGCCACTGGTCAACCCCGTCCGCGATCATCCGGTTCTCCGCTGACTCCAAGGTGCCGAGCACGGCCGAAGGAGCGGCCGAAGACGGGCAGACTCGCGTATCGGCGCAAGATTACACCATTCATACACTTAATGAGACCTGATAGTCATCCCAGGTTCACTCGGGTTGTCTATAGTTGTGAGCACCCATATTTCCGCACCGGAAACCTCCATTTACTTCAAGACGAGGGGGGGAATCATGCACAACACCGCGAAGACATTCTGGGGTTCGCTGGCCGCCTGTGTGCTGTTGTCCGCCGGGTCGGTAGCGCAAGAACCCGCCCAGACTGCGGAGACCGCCGATCCGGCATCCGATGAGTCGATCCAACAACAGACGCAGACCAGTCAAGGGACGATCCTGTACTTCCCCGACTACGTGGACGGAGGCGGGTGGTCGGTGCAGTTGGCGATCAGCAACGTGGCCCGTAGCGCTGCAGCGGCCGTGGCCGTCACCGCCTATGACCAGGACGGCCAACCCCTCCCGGAGCTGTTCGATTCCGAGACCACGTTCGAGATTCCACCCCTGGGCAGTCGAGTGCTCCGGAGCGTCGGGACCGGGGAGATCCGGCGGGGCTGGATCGAGGTCCGGACCGTTCCGCCATCGGTGGGTGGTCTGTTGACCTACCGGCACTCGGGAAGCGGCGTGGAGGTGGGCGTGGCTCCGGTCCGGTTGGGAGACCGGTTCGCCCTGTTCGTGGAGGAATCGAGCGAGATCGGCACCGGCCTGGCACTCTTCAAGCCGGAGGCGGACTCGGAGGTCGAGATTCGGATCCGGGACGAAGCGGGCAGCGACCCGCTCGGGCAGGACCTCACCATCGGGGATTTCCAGCAACAGGCTCGAACGCTTCCGGAATGGTTCAGTCCGGTCGGCGCGACCTTCCCCGGAGACTTCCGGGGACAGTTGTTGCTGCGCTCCGGGGAGGACTCGTCGTTCGCCCCGCTCGGACTGCGGTTCGGGAAACGAAAGACTTCGCTCTCTGCGGTGCCGGGGATCCCGTTTTCGGGGGAGGGCGGGGACGGCCCTGCCAATCCGTTTTCGCCGGCCCAGCCGGCAGCGGGTCCCCTGTACTTCCCCGACTACGTGGACGGAGGCGGATGGTCGGTGCAACTGGTGCTCGGCAACCTCGATCCGGACCGGAGCGTGCCGGTCGAAGTCGAAGTCTACGATCAGCATGGCCGGTCGGTTGGCGGACTCTTCGACTCGGAAACCCGTTTCGAGCTACCGGCCCAGGGGAGCCGGGTGCTGAGAAGCGCCGGGGGGACGCGGATCCGGCGCGGTTGGATCAAGGTGGAGGCCGACGGCGCGTCGGTCCGGGGGTTGTTGGTCTATCGGCACGGCGAGACGGGAATCGAGGTCGGCGTCGCACCCGTGGAGCCGAGAGATCAGTTCGCCCTGTTCGTGGAGGAATCGAGCGAGATCGGCACCGGACTGGCGCTGTTCAAGCCGGAGACGGACTCCAGGGTGGAGTTTCGGATCCGCGATGAAGCCGGGAACGATCCGTTGGGCGACGTGTACGTTCCCTGGAGGGACTTTCGCCAGTCGGCGCGCACGCTTCCGGAATGGTTGGACGTGGACGGCGTCGAGACGGGATTCCTCAAGGACTTTCGGGGACTTCTGTTCCTGAGGACGGCGGACGGATCGGAGTTCGCACCGCTGGGGCTGCGGTTCGGGAAGGAGACGAGTGCGCTCTCGGCGGTGCCGGGGATCGGGATCGTGGACGGGGTGAGGATCGACGCGGGAGTCGGGAGTGACGGAGGCGTGGAGATCGACGGAGGCGTGGAGATCGACGGAGGCGTGGGGATCGACGGGGGCGGACAGGCCCCGCCGCCGACGGTGACGCTGTTGGTGGCGCCAAGTTCCATCGATCGGGGACAGAGCGCGACGTTGAGGTGGTCCTCGACGAATGCGGACAGTGTGGAGATCACGCCGGACGTCGGCAAGGTATCGATGTCGGGGACGCAGAAAGTGTCGCCGAGGACCACGACGACATACCGGATCACGGTGCGGGCAGCGGACGGACAGACGGCCACCACGTCGGTAACGGTGACGGTGGCGATCACGGACCGGGCGGTGCTGGAGGCGCTGTACGAAGCGACCGACGGGCCGAACTGGGTCAACAACGAGAACTGGCTAACCGATACCCCGCTGGGGACCTGGTACGGTGTGGACACGGACGAAAATGGGCGCGTGACCAGCTTGGAACTCGATAACAACGCCCTGAGCGGAGTGATCCCAACGGAGCTGGCCGGGCTCAGCCACCTGGAGGAATTGGATCTTGCCTACAACGACCTTTCCGGGCCGTTTCCGCCGGAACTCAGCGATCTTGCCAATCTGAAGAAGCTGAATCTCGCGAGTAACAACTTTTGGGGATACCCGTTCCCCTCCGAACTTGGAAATCTCACCAAGTTGGAATATCTGGACCTGCAGTTTACTTATCTCACTGGTCCGATCCCGCCGGAGCTCGGCAACCTCACCAGCTTGAAGCATCTGAATCTGCAACAAATCCTCTTCTCGGGACCGATCCCGCCGGAGTTCGGCAATCTCACCGGTTTGGAGCATCTCGACCTGAGTTTCACTTACGTCTCGGGACCGATCCCGCCACAACTCGGCAATCTCACCAGCCTAACGCACCTGTATCTGGACACCAACGACCTCTCGGGACCGATTCCAGCCAGCTTTTTGCGACTTAAGCGGCTCCGTACGCTTTGGTTGTGGGACAACGAGCGTCTTTGCGTGCCCGGGACCTCTGCTTTTGCCGCTTGGCTGGAAGGAATAGAGGACGCCAATCTAGAAGGATTCTTCGACGACAACATTTTGGTGAGTCGCTGCAACTCCGCCGACCTCGGTGCTCTCAAGGCATTGTACGAAACCACCGCCGGTGCCGGTTGGACCCGATCCGACGGTTGGCTGGGGGATGGTGACCTGGGCGAATGGTACGGGGTCAGCACCGACTACACAGGCCGGGTGACGGAGCTCGATCTTGCCGGGAACGGACTGAACGGGCCGCTTCCGACGAGTCTGGGGGATCTTGCCCAGATGACCGTGCTTCACATCGGCGACAACGCCCTTTCCGGCCGACTTCCGTCGACCCTGCCACGGATTCCTCTGCGCGAGTTCCGCTATGCGGACACCGAGCTGTGCGGACCAGCAGAGGAGCCGTTCCGAGCGTGGCTGGACTCCATTGCGACACACGAGGGGACGGGCGAGAGTTGCAACCCCCTAACCGACCGCGATTTCCTCGAAGCGCTTTTCATGGAGACGGGCGGGCCGGACTGGACCAAAAGCGACAAATGGCTGACAGGCGCTTCGCTGGGCGACTGGTACGGAGTTGAAGTCAACGGACAGGGGCGGGTGGTCGGAATCAGGCTTCCAGACAACAATCTCTCGGGTCCCGTCCCCCCAGAACTCGGCAACCTTGCCAACCTAATGGAACTGGACCTGTCGGGGAACAATCTACGGGGTCCACTCGTGCCCGAACTCGTTAACCTCACCAGCCTGACGCACTTGGACGTCAGCGGCAACGCGTTCACGGGTCCGCTCCCACCGGAAGTTGGCAACCTCACCAACCTGACGTACCTGGACATCAGGTCCAATGGTTTCTGGGGCCCTGTCGTGCCCGAGTTGGGCAACCTCACCAGTCTGAGGCAGTTGCTTTTGGGGAGGAACAAATGGCACGGTGTGATCCCTCCTGAACTGGGAAATCTTGTCAAGCTGGAGCGGCTCGATACGTCAGGATGCGCCTACATGGTGGGTCCGCTTCCGCCGGACTTTGGCAACCTCGCCAATCTGACGCATTTGTACCTCGGTGGCCTCACTGGTTCGATCCCGTGGGAACTCGGCAATCTTGTCAACCTGAAGACGTTGGTGCTGCGGGGCCATGGCACGGACCCGCTCCCGTCCGAGTTGGGCAACCTCGTGAATTTGGAAACTCTGGTTCTGGAATACCGGGTCACTGGTCCGATTCCGCCGGAACTCGGCAATCTCGCCAACCTGAGGGATTTATACCTGTGGACCGATCTTTCAGGCCCGATCCCAGCCGAACTCGGCGACCTTGCCAACTTGCAGACACTAGTCGTGCAGGCAGCGAATCTCTCTGGTCCGATTCCGTCGGAACTCGGGGACCTCGCCAACCTGAGGCGCATGGATTTTGGCGGAAACGATCTCTCGGGGCCGATCCCGCCCGAACTCGGCAGCCTCTCCAACCTTGAGATCCTGTCACTCAGTGACAACGACCTGTCGGGTCCACTCCCGCCGGAACTTGGCAACCTCTCGATGCTGAGCCATCTCAATCTGGCGCGCAATCCCGGCCTGAACGGGGTTCTGCCGTCGGAGCTTACGGCGCTCGCCCGTCTCAATTCGATCTCTGCCGGCGACACTGGACTCTGTGCACCAGACGACCCTGCCTTCCAGACTTGGCTCGAAGGGGTTTACTCGAAGCGGATCGCTCTTTGCGACGCCGATACAGCGGCAGCGTACCTGACACAGGCCGTCCAGTCGCTTGAGTATCCCGTCCCGCTGGTGGCGGGCGAAAAGGCGCTGCTGCGGGTGTTCCCGACGGCCAAGAAGAACACGGACGCAGGCATTCCGCCGGTACGGGCCCGCTTCTATCGCAATGACCGGGAAACACACGTCGTGGACATCCCGGGCAAATCGACGCCGATCCCGATCCAAGTGGATGAGGGCGATCTGGCGACATCGGCCAATGCAGAGATTCCCGGCCGCGTGGTGCAGCCGGGACTCGAAATGGTGATCGAGGTCGACCCCGAGGGCACGGTGGATCCGGCGCTGGAGGTGGCAAAGCGGATACCCGAGAAGGGCCGTCTGGCGGTCGCGGTCCGGGACATGCCCTTGTTCGACCTTACGCTAATCCCATTCGTTTGGGAGGCGACTCAGGATTCGTCGATCGTGGACTTGGTGGCGGCCATGGAGGCGGATCCGGAGAACCACGAGAGGCTCAGGTACGTGCACACGCTTCTGCCGGTGGGAGAACTGGCGGTGACGGCCCACGAACCGGTGATCAGTGCGAGCAATAACGTGTACACGCTGCTCGGCGAAACAGAGGCCATCCGGGCCATGGAAGGAGGGAGCGGGCACTACATGGGATTGATGTCTGGTGATGTCGCGGGAGGAGCTAGCGGCGTCGCCCATTCACCCGGCTGGTCCGGCTTCGCGCGGGCGGACGCTCATACAATCGCACACGAACTCGGCCACAATCTGAGCCTCTCCCACGCGCCGTGCGGTTCTGCTCCTGGCCCGGATCCGGTGTACCCCTACCCCGACGGGTCCACCGGCGCCTGGGGCTTGGACTTCGCACTCGCACGCGGGAGGCTGGTGCAGCCATCCACTGCGGATCTGATGTCCTATTGCGGGCCCACATGGATCAGCGATTATCATTTCACCAACGCGCTTCACTATCGCTTGAACAACGCCGGCGGCATCGGAGTGTCGTCCCTGGTTGCCGCCCCGGCCAAGTCCCTCCTATTGTGGGGCGGATTGGACGCCGCTGGAGTTCCTTTCCTGGAACCGGCGTTCTTCGTGGAGGCTCCGGCCTCGCTGCCGCGCTCCGCCGGCGAACACCAGATCATCGGACGAACCGCTGACGGGGAGGAGTTGTTCTCGCTGCCGTTCCAGATGCCCGAGGTGGCCGACGGAGACGGGAGTTCCTCCTTCGCCTTCGTCTTGCCCGTGCATCCCGATTGGGCCGGTCAACTGGCCAGCATCACGCTCTCCGGTTCCGGGGGCTCGGTCACGGTGGATGAGAAAACCGACCGACCGATGACGATTCTACGTAATCCGCGGACCGGGCAGATTCGCGCCATCCTACGCGGTGCGGAGGCCGCCACCCAAAGCGTGGATGCCACCGTGTCGGCGCTGTCTTTGGACCCGGGATTGGAGAGGTTGACCAGCCACGGCATCCCCGATCCCGAAGACTGGACAAAATAGAAGAGTAGATCGTCCGCTCAGAGAGCAAAGTTCTTCAGACTGACGTCCGTTAACCGAATGTTAAGGACGTTCGCTGGGATAACCGAGGGGATTTCGGTGTTTCGCCGTTTCCTTCACGGGGCGTGGTTCAGGCCCGAGCCCCCGGAAGCACGGGTCAGAAGATGGTCACCCGGAATGCTGGAGATAGCCGATCCCGAAGATATTGCCAAGTCCTACGCAGAACACTTTTAGACTGATTCCGAGACCTCCATTTGCTTCCAAGAAGAGGGGAAGTCATGCGCAACATCACGAAGACATTCTGGGGTTCGCTGGCCGCCTTTGTGCTGTTGTCCGCCGGGTCGGCGGCGCAAGGATCCGCCCAAGCCGTGGAGACCGCCGATCCAGCATCAGACGGGTCGATCCAACAACAGACACAGACCAGTCAAGGGGCGACCTTGTACTTCCCCGACTACGTGGACGGAGGGGGATGGTCGGTGCAGTTGGCGATCAGCAACGTGGCCCGCCGCGCTGCAGCGGCCGTGGCCGTCACCGCCTATGACCAGGACGGCCACCCCCTCCCGGAGCTGTTCGATTCCGAGACCACGTTCGAGATTCCACCCCTGGGCAGTCGAGTGCTCCGAAGCGTCGGGACCGGGGAGATCCGGCGGGGCTGGATCGAGGTCCGGACCGTTCCGCCATCGGTGGGTGGACTGTTGACCTACCGGCACTCGGGAAGCGGCGTGGAGGTGGGCGTGGCTCCGGTCCGGTTGGGAGACCGGTTCGCCCTGTTCGTGGAGGAATCGAGCGAGATCGGCACCGGCCTGGCACTGTTCAAGCCGGAGGCGGACTCGGAGGTCGAGATTCGGATCCGGGACGAAGCGGGCAGCGACCCATTGGAGGATGGATTCGCCTCCTGGGATGATTTCAATCAAGCGGCGCTCACGCTCCCGGAGTGGTTTGCGGGCCAAGGAGTGGATACGGGATTCCTGGAGGACTTTCGTGGTCTATTGTTTCTGGAAACCGAGGACGGCTCTGCGTTTGCCCCGCTGGGGCTGCGGTTCGGCAAGACGACCAGCTCGCTCTCGGCGGTGCCTGCGGTCCCTAATCGGACTCGGGAATCGCTGCCGACAACCCTTTATTTTCCCGACTACGTAGATGGAGAGGGTTGGTCGGTGCAGTTGGCCCTCAGCAATATCGACACCAGCGCGGCCGCCCAGGTAGCCGTGCAAGTCTACAATCAAGCTGGCCTACTCATCCTGGATCTTTTCGATTCCGAATCCAGTTTCGAGATTGCGCCCCAGAGCAGTTGGGTCTTAGGCAGCGAAGGGGCGGGACCGATTCGGCGCGGCTGGATCCAGATCCGGAGCCAGACAGCCTCGGTCAGTGGGTTGTTGACCTACCGGCATGCCCAGAGCGGGATCGAGGTCAGCGTCGAAGCCGTGGAGTTGGAAAACAAGTTCGTTCTGTTCGTGGAGGAAACCGACACCATCGGATCAGGGTTGGCTCTCTTCAATCCAGACTCTTCATCCGCGATCCAGTTTCGAATCCGGGACCACCACGGCAACGATCCATTGCGGGGAGGGGCCGTCTCCTGGCGTGAGTTCCATCAAGCGGCACTCACGCTCCCGGAGTGGTTTGCGGGCCAAGGAGTGGATACGGGATTCCTGGAGGACTTTCGTGGCCTATTGTTTCTGGAAACCGAGGGCGACTCTGCGTTTGCCCCGCTGGGGCTGCGGTTCGGCAAGACGACCAGCTCGCTCTCGGCGGTGCCTGCGATCCCGAACGCGGAAGCGGGCGAACTCAAGGACGCTCACACGATTGTAATCAGCCCGAACCCGCCGCGGATTTTCGGTGTGGGAGAGGAGGTGCAGTTCAAGGCCGTCGTCCTGGACGAAAACGGGGAGATTATTGAGGAAGCATCCGTCGACTGGTTGACCAGCGTTCCGGTGGTGGCCACGGTGTCGCCGGAGGGAGTAGTTGCCACTCTGGACTTGGGGAGCACGATGGTAACCGCGACATCGGGGCGGGCATCGGAATCCGTACGGATCACGGTGGGTCCACTCGAGATCGGGCAGGAACAAGCAGCGCTTCGCGCCATCTACGAGCAGCTGAATGGACGGTCCTGGAAGGATTCGACGAATTGGATGACAGATACGCCGCTGGACACCTGGGCAGGCGTCGAGATCGATTCCGCTGGATTTGTGACGAGGCTCCGGTTGGACAACAATAATCTATCCGGCAGGCTTCCTCCCGAGATCGGGGCCTTCACCAGGCTTAGGTATCTTGACTTGGACCTCAACCGGGACATTGTCGGTAAAATCCCCCCGGAGATCGGCAACCTCCAGTCCCTTGGATGGCTCAAGTTGAGCTCCACTGGCCTCAGCGGTCCGGTCCCCCCTGAGTTGGGCAAACTCGCGCGGCTCGAGGCGTTATTGTTTCACTTCACGCAACTTACGAGCATCCCGGCCGAAATCGGCGACCTCGCCAACCTGTCGTTCTTCCACGGCTATTTGAGCAAGTTCCAGGGTCCATTGCCCTCGACGATCGGCAACCTTAAACACCTCAGGGAACTACGGCTCAATGGCAATAATTTGTTCGGCGCCATCCCGCCGGAAATCGGCAGCATGACGCAACTCGAGCAATTGCACCTGCACGACAACAACTTCACTGGTTCGATCCCCGCGGGCCTGGCGGCCGCGCCGAAACTGTCCGTCCTGCGGCTGAGCGGGAATCGGTTGACTGGACAGCTGCCGCCGGAGCTTGGCAAGGCCCGGAGCCTCCGGTGGTTGGCAGTGGACGGCAACGAATTGTCCGGCCCAATCCCGCCGGAAATCGGTGGCGCTCGCGCCCTGACCGAGGTGAACCTCTCGAGGAACCGGCTCAGCGGCCCGATTCCGGCGGAGTTGTGGAAGCTGGCGATGGTGGAGAGGATGTCGCTCGCTTACAACCCGGAGCTGACCGGGATTCTGCCCGTCGAACTCACCGGAATGCAACGCCTCAGCGTGCTGATGCTCGGCGGCACGGATGTGTGCGCACCGGCCAACCCGGAACTTCTGGAATGGCTTCACGGCCTCTCGAATAGTTACGTCAGGCGCTGCGGGTCCACCGATGGCAGCATCGCCTACCTGATCCAGGCCGTGCAGTCGCCGCACTACCCTGTCCCCCTGATCGCCGGCAATTCGGCTTTGCTGCGAGTGTTTGTGGTGTCAGGGAAGGGGTCTGCGGCGAATGCGAGCATTCCGCCCGCGCGAGTGACCTTCTACCGGGGAAACTCGATGGCTCATGTCGTCGAACTCGACGGCGCAAGCGCACGGATTCCTGCCGTTCTCGACGAGGGAAACTTGGATCTGTCGCTCAACTCGGTAATTCCTGGATCCGTGGTCCAACCCGGACTGGAGATGGTTGTGGAGATCGATCCGGCGGGCACCCTCGATCCGGCGCTCGGGATCGCCGAGAGGCTTCCCGCGTCAGGCCGAACGCCGGTTCACGTCAAGGCTGTCCCAAAATACGAGATCACGCTCATCCCCTTTCTCTGGACCGAGGCGCCGGACAACGCTTTGCTTGCCAAGGTGAATGGGCTGACGGAAGATTCGCCGCTTTTCTGGGCGACGCGGAATTTTCTACCGGTACACGAGATCAGCGTGTTCCATCATGATCCCATTTGGCTTGACGAAAACCCGTCGGCCAACATTATGAGACCGATCTTGCACGCGACGTACGCCGCCCGCCAAGCCGCCGGGGGCCGTGGTCACTGGGTGGGGGTGTGGAGTGGCGGCGGCGGTATTGCATCCTTCCAGGTCCAGACCGCCGTCGTCGGTCTTGAGCCGACGGCTGACGACCGATTCTGGCAGAACAACAACATAATGGCCCATGAACTCGGACACCTCATGACCCTTCCGCATGCCCCCTGCAAGGTCGGCGACCCTGATCCCGACTTCCCACACCCGGACGGGTCGATCGGCTCGTGGGGCTACGATATGCGGACCAACGAACTCAGACCTCCCACAAGCCCGGAGTACATGAGCTATTGCGGCGAGCAGGAGAAATGGACCAGCGGCTTCTATCACGGTCAAGCCCTCGGCTGGCGGCTGCGGAACAAGGCCTCCGAATCGCCGCCGCAACGTCAGGTCAGGTCGCTAACGTTGTGGGGTGGGGTCCAATCCGACGGGGAACTGGTGCTTGAGCCGGCCTTCGTTCTTGACGCCGTCCCGACTCCGATCATCCGGCCCGGACCCTACCGGATTACTGGGCGGGACCGCCAGGGCCTCAACCTATTCTCTTACTCGATATCGATGGATGCCATGGATAACGGCACCGCAGTTTTTGCAATCATGGTGCCAGCGCGGCCGGAATGGACGGGCACCTTGGATCGCATCGAGCTCACCGGCCCCGAGGGAAGCGCAGAAGTGTTGAGGGACGGTCCTACGTCCTCGGCCCTCTTGACGGATCCCCGGACCGGGCGGATACGGGGCTTCCTGCGCCATGGCCTAGACATTGGGGCTCCCGCTGCCGACGCTCAAGTCAAAGCAATGCTTCGCACGTTAGTGCCCGAGCCGGGTTTGGTGGTCCAAGTCAGCCGAGGGATTCCTCCAGCAGAAAGCTGGTAACGGTAACACACTGTATCGTATTCTACACTACGCCTCTAAACCTGGACTTTCCCCATTTTTCCGGAGGTTCAGGCGAACAAGGGAAGCAGGTTCGCTTGCGAACTGGGACGAGGGGGTCCAATCCCTGCAGCACGACCATCCAATAGCTGTTTGATCCCATCCGCAAACGCGTAGGAACGGAACTCAGGAACCAGAACTCGGATGACTTCCAACCCCTGGCTCTGCTTGATGAACCGGATCGTCTCCTCCACCCGCCACCGGCTCAAGTAGCTCGTTACGATGCGCCAGAGGCTCTTCCGGGACCGGGTCACCTTTCGGTTCGTGAGCAGGATCAGCGGGTTCGGCCCCAGTCCATCCACCACCACCAGGTACAGAGCCTCCGTGCGTCCCGGCCAATGCACCTTCCGAGCTCCGAACTCCAAGTCGTAGACTTTCTCCCCGGAACTCGTCTCTTTGATGACCACCTCCCGATACCGGCGCCGGCAGCCATCCGCCCACTCCCGGACACTCTTGCGCTGGCGACCCGAGATCAGATGACGATCTCCACGCTGCCGGAAAACGAATCGATGTCCTTGATTCAACAGGACTTTCAGGATCTCCTTCCGATCTCCTCCCCGGTCCATCACCCACACGCCACGTCCCCGCGTTGCCTGTGCAACTCGATCGATCGCCTTCAGGATCTCGTCGTTTTCGCTCACGAAGTCCGGGGCCTCCTGCGAGTACAACTCCTGGTCCAACGGCATCACCTCGGCGCTTCCCCGTTCCACCCCGACGACCTGGCAGCACCAGTACCCGTCGCGCAGCTCTCCCCGAGAGCCGTCCCGAACCCGCGCCAGATACTCCATCTCGCGAGCGTAGGGCTTACTCACGTCCGTCAGGTCCACCACCAGCAGCGTCTCTCTCCCCACCCGTGGAGCTGCCAGCTTCAGTAGATTCCGGCGCACTCGGACCCGCAGACCCTTTCGATTCAGCTGACGGCTCAATCGCTCTACCACTTTCTTGAGCCTGATCTCTTCCTCCAACGCCCGGGCAATCTCACTGAGCCGCACCGAGGCCCGCGACTGCACCCCGTAGATCACCTCCCGCACCAGCCGGGCCGCGGTCTTGGGCAGTCCCACCGACACTTCCCCCGAAAACTGGCGGATCTGTGCTCGAATCTTCACGGCTACTTTGCCACTATGCATCTGGGTCCCTCCCGTGTAACTGGTTCTTGGAATTGGGGTTCCACAGAATCAGTCTACCCGTCAGGGACCCACACTCTTAGAAGACCAAAGTTTCCCCATTTTTGGGAAAATCCGTCCCATTCCACTTGTCCAATCGTCTTACTCTCCTGTTATCAATCGCTTGTGTCGATGAGGCCCCGAATTTTGGGGCAACTCCTGTTAAGCACCCAAAGTCACGATAGTGTGTGATCTATCCAGGGCATTCATGGCGCGGTTAGGATGACCTATCTTCCCCCACAGAGAGGAGGCCGGGCCAGAACGTTTCCGAGCGTTGTCGGCGGCAGGATGGCGGAGGATAAGGCGGCGACCCAATCGGGGTTGATGGCTGCCGCCTGACGGCCCGGATCTTTCGACTATTCCCGTAACCCAGTGATTATACAGGGTTTGCATAGGATTCAATCTGGAGCGCCTGTGTCGGCCTGGAACCGGCTGGCGAAGGGCTCAGGTTGCGTCGGGGCTTCTCAGGCGCTCTTGGGCGGTCCTGCGGGCCGGGAATGGGGACTTGTGAGTTTCTCAACCTGCATTCAGGCCGGATTCCTTATCCTTCGTCGGTCTTGACGGCATAGATGAGGAATAGGAACGGCTCCGTTTCCGCTGGCATAGGATCGGGTCATGGCTCCCTTTTCCGTCGCCTGCCCCTGGCAATACCGGACGACCATATTATTAGACTTCCAGCGTCCCGCGTTTGCTACTGACTGGACCGGATAGTACTGGCGGGTGAGTTCCTGCACGGCTCGGCACCTGGATCCATGCCAGCGAACCGGCAGCATGACCCCGGCTTGCTTCGCTCGTTTATTCAGGGCGTCTTGCAGACCGTTGGACGTTTTTGCGTCAGGCTTGCGGTGTCCGTGCCTGAGTCCCCGAAATTGGGAACCGGAATCTATTCCTCCAGCAGAACGCCATTTCTTGATCCGCAGCATGGTAGCAGGAGAGATCCAAACGGCGTTCCCGCGTCCATCCTGGTCCGTCTTGCTGCGCCGGATGGTGAGCAGGCTGTGGCCCGTCCGGCTGTTCCTGGATATCGTTCACGGCAAGGCTCGCCGCTTCCGAGACGCGCAACAGGCAGTCCCACGAAACGGCGGACGCGGCGGCGCCCCAAGTCGGGCAATACAGGTGAAGCCTAAATCAGGATGTAGTTTGCTTCGCCACAATAGGGCATCCCTTAGTTTCCGAATGCCGTTTCAACCAGTAACCGATAGTTCAGTGGCCTTTTCCTTGATGATCGGGACAGCACGAGCCAACTTCCAGACACCCCAAATGTCCAATGCAATCCCATCTGTGATGAGAACTGGCACCCCAAATGGCCGTATGCGGTCGTACATCACACACTACAACTGATATTTTAGATGATACCCAGTTTTTTGGGAAACAACTAAGTACTTAAGAATCAATAGGTTACAGGACTGTAGTGGCGGAGGAGGTGGGATTCGAACCCACGTGCCCGGCTCATCACCGGACAACCCGATTTCGAGTCGGGCCCGGTACGTCCACTTCGGTACTCCTCCACCGCTCATTAGAGCCAATCTGCCGGTTCCAAGTCAAGGAACAGAGCCCGCTCCGGGCACCCGTCCAGCTCGCTCCCGTCCCGCTTTGCGAGTGGTATAGTATGGAGCTTCAAGAGTTCCTCGACGACCGGGTCGGCCCGGATTCCGGCATCCGAAACGGGACCCCGGCCTCCTCTCCGAGACGGCGGGTTCATTCATGAGCTACGTGGTTCTGGCACGGAAATGGCGTCCTCAGACCTTCGATGAGGTCGCGGGCCAGGAGACGGTCACGCGGGCGCTCAGGAACGCCATCCGGAGCGGCCGCATTGCCCATGCCTTCCTCTTTTCGGGCGTGCGGGGCGTGGGAAAGACCACCACGGCCCGGATCCTGGCCAAGGCCCTCAACTGCGAGAAGGGACCCACCGAAGAGCCTTGCTCCAAATGCGACCCCTGCACCGAGATCGCCGCAGCCAACAGCCTGGACGTACTGGAGATCGACGCCGCCTCCAACACCGGCGTGGACAACATTCGGGAACTGCGCGAGAGCGCCCGCTACACCCCGGCTCGGGACCGCTTCAAGATCTACATCATCGATGAGGTCCACATGCTCTCCAACGCGGCCTTCAACGCCTTGCTCAAGACCCTGGAAGAGCCGCCGCCTCACGTGAAGTTCATCCTGGCCACCACGGAGCACGCCAAGATCCCAGTCACCATCACTTCCCGCTGCCAGCAATACGACCTCAAACCCATCCCCTTCGTCCTGATCCTGGAGCATTTGAAACGGATCTGCGCCAGCGAGGAGATCGAGATCAGCGACTACGGCCTGAGGGCCATCTCCTCGGCCGCCAAGGGCAGCATGCGCGACGGCCAATCGATTCTGGAGCAGATCACCTCCCTTTCCGGGAAACAGGTTGCCGATGAGGACGTCCGCGTGCTGCTGGGAATGGTGGACGAGAGACTCGTGGCCGGGCTCATTGACTGCATTCAAGAACGGGACGCCCAGGCCCTGCTGGAGCGGATGCAGGATGCCGTCGAGTCCGGCGTCGACCCGCGGAATCTGGCGGACCGGATGTTGACCCACGTCCGGAATCTCATGGTCTTTCAGGTCAGCGGCTGGGAGGAACGATTGCTCCAGCTCCCCGACAGCCAGAAGGAAGTGGTGACTCGGCAGGCAGAGGCTTTTTCGACTCCTGACCTGATCCGGTTCTTCGACGTTCTGACCCGATGCGAGGGAGAGATGCGGTGGCATCCCAATCCGGGCCTCCACCTGGAAATGGCGTTCATGAAGCTCATCGAGCTAGCCGGACTCCCCCGCCTGGAGAGTGTCCTGGAGCAACTTGAATCGGGACGTTTCCAAGCGGGCGCTCGGACACCCGAAAAACCTGCGGAAAATCAGGACCTGTTTGCGAGCCGTCCAACTCCAAACAGATCTTCCGGCTCGGCGAGGACTCCCGCCGCTCCCGCCCAGCCCGTCTCCGCAGCTGCTCCCACCCAGCCCGTCTCCGCAGCCGCCCCCGCACCGGCCCGGTCCGAACCTGCCCAACACGCGAAAGGGTTCCGGAAACGGCTCTTGGCCGCAGTCCAGGATCAAAAGCCGGCACTCCACTCGTCGTTGCTGCATTCTACGGACAGCCAGGTTCAGGACGGAGAGCTGATCGTCGTCTTCCCCGCTTCGGAACAGGTTCACGCCGGTCTGGTTCAGGCCAAGGCACAGCAACTCGGTGAACTCTCGGAACAACTGACAGGATCCCCCTGTAAGCTTCAGATTCGTTTCGAAGGCGCCGAGTCGGCGAGGAAAGATGAGGAAGAGGACCCCATGGACAACCCCAAGGTCAAGGCCTTTCTGAAACGGTTTCCGGGGAAGGTGATCGTGGAACGCAACCCGTAGGATCCCGTATGAAATGCGCCAACCCAATTCCACGGCGCTTCGATTCACACGCACACAGGAGTGATTGCGCATGAGGATGCGAAAAAAGAACATCAAGGGCCTGATGAGACAGGCTCAGCAGATGCAGGAGCAGTTGCAGCAACAGATGCTCCAGACCCGCGTGGAGGCCACCAGTGGCGGTGGCGCCGTCCACGTCGTCATGGATGGATCCAAGAAGATGCACTCCATCCGCATCGATCCCGATGCCGTGGATCCGGAAGACGTGGAAATGCTCCAGGATCTGATCCTGGCTGCCGTGAACGAAGCGGCACGCAAGGTCGATGAGATGATGAGTTCCCAGGTCAGCAGTCTGACCGGCGGAATTCTTTGAACCGCATCTCACTGGGAGAAGTCATGAACACCCACCACCCCGACCCCATCAACAGACTCGCCGACGAGTTGAAGCGCCTGCCCGGCATCGGCCCCAAATCGGCGCAGCGGCTGGTCTTCCACCTCATCCGTAAGCCCGACTCCGAATGCGACCGGCTCGCCCGGGCCATTGGAGATCTCAAGCGCAGTTTGGTGTTCTGCTCCGTATGCAACCACATCGGCGGTGCCGATCCCTGCTCCATCTGCAAGCAGGCCAATCGGGACACGGAGACCATCTGCGTCGTGGAGGAGCCCTTCAACGTGCTCTCCATCGAGAAGACGGGGCAATACCGGGGCCTCTACCACGTGCTCCACGGCGCCATCTCTCCCATCAATGGAATCGGACCGGAGGACCTCAAGTTGCGGAACCTCTTCGAGCGCTTTCGCGACGGTGAGGTCAAGGAGGTTATCGTGGCCACCAATCCCACCTCCGAAGGCGAGGCCACGGCGCTCTATCTCTCCAAGCTCATCAAGCCCCTGGAGATTCGCGTCTCCCGGATCGCGCTCGGCATCCCCATGGGAAGCGATCTGGAGTACACCGACCAGCTGACCCTGACCCGGGCATTGTCCGGGCGCCAAGACCTCTGACGGCCCGCCTTTCGCCGACTGGCGAAGAATCCCTATTCGTTACGTATCAGCGACCCTGATGAAGTTGCGGGTCAGAAACAAAAGTGCCTGCACCGCCCGGAGGCGGTGCAGGCATTCGGATCATTCGATGATCAGCGGCTCGACGGAACCCCATCCAGCCGTGGAGTCTGGGTCTTACGGAACGTAGAGTTCCACTTCGACCCGGCGATTCTCCTTACGGCCCTCGCGTGTCTTGTTGTCGGCGACGGGCATGGATTCACCGGCGCTCTTGGTGGCGATCCTGGAATCGCCCACGCTGTGCTGCGTGGTCAAGTAGGCCTTCGCACGGTCCGCCCGCTTGGCTCCGGCCCTCATGTTGCCCTTCTCGCTGCCCACCGAATCGGTGTGGCCGGTGATGGTGGCCATCAGACTCGGATTCTGCTGCAATTTGAGGGCGATCTCGTCCAGCTTGGCCTTGGCCACGTTGTTCAGCCGGCCATTGACCTGGATGACGATATTCTCGCGGACCTTGAAGGAGGCCGTGGCCATTCCCTTTCCGCCGCGATCGTCACTGGCCGTGACCGAAACCGCATGAGCGCCGCCGCCCATGCCGCTGGTGTTGACCGTGTAGGTGCTGCCGGAACCGGACATGCTGCGGCCGTTCACCGCCCAGGCGTAGGTGATGGGATCGCCTTCGGCGTCGCTGGCCTTGGCCGTGGCCATGACCGCTTCACCCATCATGACCTCCGACTTGCTGAGGCTCAGGGTCACCTTGGGATCGGTGTTGGGCCTGCGGTTGACGGCCACGTTGAAGGTGCAGCTGGCGGTCATGTTGTCCGAGTCCTTGACCGTGACCGTGGCCCGGTGGGATCCGACCGAACGGCCGGTGGTCCCGAACTGGAAGCTCGCCATGTTGCCGCTCACCGCACTCCCGTCGACCGCCCAGGAGTAGGTCAGGGGATCGTTGTTGGCATCGGACGCACTGGCCTTCAGCGTGATGCTCTTGCCCTCGGTCACGTTCACCATGCCGGGGTTGCAGGCGATCGTGGGCTTCTGCTTGTTCTTTTCGACCATGACGTCGATGGAGCAGGTCTCCTGCAGCTTGCGGTCGTCGAGCTCAGCCGTCACCTGGACCGTTCCCGGCTTCAAGCCGGTCGCGTCGAAGGTGGCGGACACCGAAACCGGAGTGTTGGCATCCTGGTCCAACGCGCCTCCCGACACCTTCCCCTGGGTGGCTGACCAAGTGAGCGTCAACTTGTCGCTGTCTCCACCGAAAGTGAACCGGTCGGGATCGGAGGCCTGAACCGTCAACTGTACGGAACTGCCCTCGACCACGGACGCCCGGCCAGCACCGCAGTCGATCTGGGGCGGACGATTCATACAACCCGTCGCTACCAGAACCGCAAGACCCAGCACTGATACCGCCAGGAACCGTTTTCTCCAAGCCATGACATTTCCCCCTGTGGATGAATTCGAAGAACTATGCTCAGTCGGCATTATACAGGCGCGGTTTCGAATGTAAATACCCCAACAGAATCAAAAAGACCGACGACTTCAGGTCTTTTGGAATCCCGCCGCGCGATCAGGTCCAGTTGATGCAGACGCCGATCATTTCCGCCTCTCCCGAATCCATTTTGGCGTAGGCGTCCGGCAATTCCTCCCATTCGAACTGGTGGGTCATCATGGGGGCGACTTGCAGACGTCCCCGGGCAAGGTAATCCAGAGTCAAATCGAGGGAACGGCGGCGGTCCCAGCGTTTCCCTGCCGGCGGGTAACCGTAGGAGGTCTTCAAGGAAAGATTCTTGCGCAAGTAGGGATAGTTCACCGGACTGAAGTGGGGCTGATCGGTGTGGCGCGCCACCACCACGACCCTGCCCTCGGACCGGGCCACGTCCAGGCCCGTCTCGACGGCCTTCCAGGTGGAGGCCGCCTCGACCACCAGGTCGGCTCCTTCACCTCCGAGAAATCCCATGATCCGTTCCCTGAAGTCGTCCTCGGCCGGGCTTCCGGTCCAGTCGGCTCCCATGGATCGGGCCACCTTCAGGCGATTCCGGTCCAGGTCCACGACCGCCGTCCGGCAACCGAAGGCGCGGCAAAAAGCCAATGCCGAGAGACCGATGATCCCCGATCCGACAATGGCCACGTTCTCCCCGGGCATGACGCCACCCCGGCGCAGGGCGATGTGAGCCACTTCAATGATGCTCAGAAAAACACCCAAGTGATCCGGTACGGCGTTCGGAAGGAGCCTGGCCATTTCGGCCGGAGACGCCGCCACCTGCCTGTGCGGCTGCGGAACAAAGACCCGGTCGCCGGGCCGGAAACCTGAGGCCTGGGATCCCACTTCCAGGACTTCCCCAACCATGGAGTATCCATTCTCCACCGGAAACTGAAGTGGAAACCCGGGATATAGGAACTTCTTCTCCCGGTCCACCGGAATCCCGCGGTAAACGCGAAGCTCGGTACCCGTGCTGATGGCGGTCATTCGCGCCCGGACCAGGAGGCCACCGGCTGGGCAGCCCGGAACGGGAATCTCCTGGAACTCGGCTCTTCGGGGACCGGTGATGATGAGTCTCTTGGCCATTGCACCTTGCCTCTTTTCTTACGCCGCACATTATAATGGGCCGCTTCTCGTCATACGTTAGGAACGGTTACAAGGAGGGTCCATGAGTTACCAGAAATTCAAGGCGGCCTACAAGCGGGATGGACATCTTGTCGTCAGGCAATTCTTGACCCCGGACGAGTTCCAGGAACTTTCCGACAATGTCGGCCGGTATATCCGGGACGTGGTGCCGGGTTTGCCCCCCACCAAGGCGTTTTACCAGGACCCGGAGAAGCCCGAAACCTTGAAACAGCTCCAGGAAATGGAGGAAGACCCTTTCTTCCGGGACTTCCTGGAACATCCGAAGCTGGTTTCCCTCGCCGAAACCCTGGTGGGAGAGCCGGTCAGAGGGAATACGGAATGGTTCAATAAGCCGCCCAACACCCAGCACCCCACGCCGCCTCACCAGGACAATTACTACTTCTGCCTGATTCCCTGCAACGTGGTGACCCTCTGGCTCCCGCTGCAGACGGTCGACGAGGAGAACGGCTGCCTGCGCTACGTCACCGGCTCCCACCTGGAGGGTTACCGTCCCCACAACCCGACGGAAGTCATCGGCTTTTCCCAGGGGATCACCGACTACGGACCTCGGGACCGGCTCCAGGAACACCGGGTGGTGCTGCAGCCGGGCGATCTGGCGGCCCACCACGGGATGATGATTCACAGCGCGGAACCCAACCGGTCCACCCACCGTCACCGGCCGGCATTCGCCGTGGTCTACAAGGGGGTCAGTTGCCGCCGGGACGAAGATGCGGCACGCCGGTACCGGGACAACCTCCGCAGGCAACAACAAGAGGCCGGAATGGTCTGAACCGGGTGCCGGGTTTCTGGCGGATGATTTTCGTCGCTGTTCTGATCGGTTTTCTGCTCCCCCTGCCGCTCGCGGGTCAGTCCGCTCCCATTTCCATCGGATCCGAGAAGCAGTTGTTCCTGGACCAGCGGCTGATCCAGTCGAGCCAGGACGTGGACCTGGTCTTGAACTTCCCCGAACAGCCCCGGGAGAACCTCATCCTCAAAGACCGTCCCTGGGAACAGGGGAGGGCGGGCGGATACGCCCATGTCCTTCGCGACGGCGCCCTCTACCGCATGTACTACAACAGCTTCGACCGCTCCTACCGGGTCCGGTATTTCTGTCTGGCCCTCTCCCACGACGGCGTGAACTGGACCAAGCCGAACCTGGGCCTGATCCCTTACGCCGGGAATTACGACACCAACATCATTGGCCTGGACATCTTCGGAAGCCCGTTCATCGATCTTTTCGACACACCGGATCGGCGCTACAAACTCTACTCCCGTGTGGGACGGGCCCGGGGAGAGCGCGATCAGATCATGCAGGGGGACTCGCCCGATTCGAGTTCGTTCTCCTGGCCGCCGGCCCAGGACGCCGATCCCCAGAGCGTGTACCTCCTGTACTCCGGGGACGGTGTCTTCTGGCAACGGGACCCGGAACCGGTAATGCCTTTCTATGTCGGCGCGCCCACCTCGGTCTTCTGGGACGAAGACACCGGCCTCTGGGCCATCTATCCCCGGGCCTATCTTCCCGATAGCCGGGTCCGGGTCTTCAGCCGGACCACCGCCGGCAAGCATGAATTGGGAGAAGCCTTCGACCTGAATCTCATGTCGCCGGCCCGCCGCCGGCTCGAACGACAGAGCGGATCCCGGGTCAGCGGCCTCCTGGACGAACTCCCGGTGGTGCTCAAGCCGGATCTCGAAGATCCCGACGGCATGCAGGTCTACACCATCTACGCTTACAACTACCCGGCTCAGGACGCGTACGTCGCGTTTCCCAGCATGTGGTATTCCCGGCGCCCCGACGATTTCGAAAGGGTGGACCCCGGGGCCAGCGACACGCTGGAGATTCAATTCACCTTCTCCAGGGACGGGGTCGCATGGCAACGGCCCTTCCGTCAACCGCTGATCTCACTCGGTTCCCCAGGCTCGGCCTGGGAGCACCAGATCTACGGAGCCGGGCTGGTCGAGAGCGGCGATCGGCTCTACTTCTACTACAACGGCCTGCCCAGCGAGCACATGACCATGGACAAGGCCGCGGACTGGACGTGTGTGACCGCCCGGGCCATCTTCCGCCTCGACGGTTTCGTCTCCGCCGACTCGGCCTACGAGGGAGGAGAACTCACCACGCCACTTCTCACCTTCACCGGCTCCAGGCTCCAATACAATGCAAAGACCGGCGGCGGGGGCTTCATCCGGACCGAGATCCTGGATTCGACCGGCGCTCCCATCCCCGGATTCACCTTGGCGGAATCGCACCGCGTCAACGGCAACAGCGTCCGCCACCTGGCCTCCTGGCGAGGCTCCGCCGACGTCTCTTCCCTGGCCGGGCAGCCGGTGCGGCTGCGGCTCGTGATGCGGGACACGAAGCTCTTCGCCCTCCAGTTCGTCCGCTGATCGAGCGTCTGTCCAAATTCAGCCGGAATCAGGCAGCCGGGCTCAGGTAGGGAATAGTCTGAGGTCCCTGGGGGAGGACTCCGAGGCGGGCGCCGGGACCGTATCCTTCCAGCAACTCCAGGACGGCGGCTTCCAGATCCCGGACCGGTTCCAGGTGCGCGCTCCGGATCTGGCGCGGAGTCAACCCGTCCGATTTCAGCAGGACGCGGGCCTTGAGTTGGATCTGGCTCTGGATCTGGACCTGCCACTGGTCGTGCGTGGTGGCGTCCTCCCGTTGGATCCGGTCCAGAAAACTGGCGGGGTCGGCGGTCGAGGCCAGAAGTTTTCGGTACTCGCCATGTTCCGGGATCCCGTCGGAGCACTCCGCGGCACAGACGATGGCGCCTCCCCGGCGGACGATGCGCGCCGCCGCCGACATCCCCTTCACCGACTGATACAGGTTCAGGTCCAAGGGATAACCGCTGTTGGTGGTCACGACCACGTCGAAGGGCCGGGCCACCGGCTGCATGGCCGTCTTCTTGGCGAAGCGGCACGCGGACCCGTGGGCTTGGAAGATCTCACCCGCGTGCACGCTGGTAATCTCATGGTCCCGATTCAAAGTGACGTCCAGACTGAAATCCACGCCGGAGAGTCCCGCAACCTCACGAATCGCGTCATGAATGGGATTCCCGTGGGTGATCCCCCACGTGGCCTGGGGATGGGCGATCAGGGGGGCGCTGTGCAGGTTCATGATGGTGTCGAACCCGGCCAGACCCGGAGCCACCAACTTGGGTCCGCCACTGAACCCGGCGAAGAAATGGGGCTCCACGAACCCGGTGGTGATCCTGACGTCGGATTCGAGCCAGATCGAGTTGAGCCAAACCGGAATCCCGGAGGGAAGGGTGCCCCGGTAGCTGAGAGTTTCGGGGCGGAAGGACTGGTGATTGATGACCGGATAGTTGCGGACCACTTCCGCTCCCAACATGGTCTCCAGCTCCTCCACCGTGTTGGAGCGGTGGGTGCCGGTGGCTACCAGGATGGAGATCTGGTCTCTGGGCACGTGCTCCAACTCGGCCAACAGCACGGGAAGAACTCGGGAACTGGGCATGGGGCGCGTGATATCGCAGACCGAGATGGCGACGGTCTGGCCGGGCCGGGCCAACTCTCTCAGGGGGAGAGTGCCCATGGGGCTCCGGAAGGCATTCCGGAGCGCCTCCTCTTCGGACGGGACCCCCAGGAGAAACGAGGGCTCCAGAACAATCGTCCCGTCCCCGGGAAGCTCCACCTCGAGACCGTTCTTGCCGTACGCCAGATCAACCCGCACGGACATCCTCCTATCTCTGCCCGGGAACGGTCATTTCCGCCCTCAGGGAGGAAACGCTCTCCTCGGCGCTCCGATTGATTCTGAGGCGGGAAAAGAAGTCCTGCAGCAACTGGCGCGCTTCCGCTTCCCGGACACCCGCCACCACCTCGGGGGAATGGTTGAACTGACCTGGCTTCAACAGGTCGACCCGCGACGAAACCGCTCCCGCCTTCGGGTCTGCCGCCGCGTAGACCAGTCGCCCCACCCGGGCCCAGACCAGAGCGCCGGCACACATGGCGCAAGGCTCCAGCGTCACGAAGAGGCCGGTTCCATTCAATCGGTAGTTGGACAGAAGCTCGCCCGCTTTTCGCAAGACCAGGATCTCCGCATGGGCCGTCGGATCGGATTTCTGGATGCTCCGGTTGTGGTCCCGGGCCAGAAGCTTTCCCTCTTGGACCACTACGGCTCCCACCGGCACCTCCCCCTCACGGGCGGCCTGTCGGGCCTCCTCCAAGGCGATCGCCATCCAACGGTCCACCGCTTCCGTTTCCATTCCAACCCCGATCCTCCAGGTCGAGCCGCTGCCGGAAAGCATAACAGCCTTCGGTGAAGCTCAGGCGCCGCTGAAGCGAGACACTTCCGGAGATTTGCAATGACCCCGTGGCACTGGCATAAAATCGACGTCCGAAGCTTGCACAGTCCATGAAATTTCCCCGCATTCCGACGCTCATCCTGACCGCACTCCTGGCCTCGTGCCAACGTTCGACCGAGACCGTCACGTTTTTCCACACCTCGAGCCTGACGCCCCTGGTCGAGACCATCTCCAAGCGGTTCGAGAGCATGCATCCCGACGTCGTCGTGGCGAGCGAGTCCGGGGCCGGACTGGACATGATCCGCAAGTTGGGGGGCCAGGCACCGGGCCCGGATCTGCTGGCGATTTCGGACCGGCGGCTGCTGGAGCGTCTCCTGGATTCCGGAAAAGTGAGCCGCGCCTTCGAGTTCCTGGGGAATGACGTCGTGCTCGCCACCCGGGACCCCGAATTCCTGAGTGCGACCCGGCTCTCGGGACGTTCCCACCGGCGGTGGCATGAAATCCTTCTGGAGCGGAACTATTCCTACGGTATCGCCGATCCCGACCGGGACCCGCCCGGTTACTGCGCCCACCTGGTCTGGAAACTGGCCGAGACCCACTATGAACGCCCCGGCCTCTACCGGCGGCTCCTGAATGGGCTGGATTCACGCTGGATCTGTCCTGAGGCCGGCGAGCTGGCGGCGCTGCTTCGGGCCGACGTCCTGGACCTGGCTTTTCTCTACCGGTCGACAGCGGTCCAGAACGATCTGGCCTTTCTGGACCTGCCCCCCCAGATCTCTCTCGGGGAAATGCCCTACCGGGAAGTCTACTCGCAGGCCACTCTCCGGGTCACCGGTGCGGCTCCCGATTCCATGGCCGAGATCAGCGGCGTGCCGATACGGTACGGCGTGGTCCTGACGCGGGAGAGCAGCCCCTGGGCCGAACGCTATCTGAACTACCTCCTGAGTCCCGAGGTCCAGGCCCTCTACCGGGAGTTGGGCTACCGCAACATACCGGTAACCGAGATTCCTCCCTGGTAGCGCTGCTCGCAAATCACAACGACCTGTGACCACCAGCCCCACCGTGGCAAGGTCTTCACTCTTTCCTCTCTCCGCTTTCCTCTTTCCTCTCTTTCCTACTTTCCCCGCCTTCTTCCCGCCACCCCTTTGCGGTAGAGTGACGCCACCATGGGAAGAATACGAACGATGATCCCCCTGCTGCTGATTCTGACGGTCTGGGGTGCCCTCGCCGGAGGGATCAGCCTCTATATCGACTATCTCTGGTTCGACGCCGTGGGGTACGTGGAAGTCTTCCAGACCACGCTCGCTTCCAAGTTCCTGTTCTGGCTGGCCGGATTCGCCGTCAGCTTTCTGATTCTGGGATCGAACCTTTACCTGGCCGCCCGGCGTCACCACGGCATCTACTGGATGAGTCCTGAGCTGCAGGCGACCGCCCGGAAGGGAACCCAATTCGTCTTCTGGGTCGCCATCCTGGTCCTGTCCGTTCTCATTGGAATGGTAGTCCAGAGCCAGTGGCTGACCTTTCTTCAGTTCTGGAACCAGGTGCCCACGGGATCGGTGGATCCGATCTTCTCCGAGGACATCTCGTTCTACATTTTCTCCCTCCCTGTCCTGAGCTTCCTGGTCCATCTGGGACTGGTTCTGATCGCTCTCTCCGTACTGGCGGCTGCCATCACCTACGTGACCCATGGGCACCTGGCCTACCTGCAACGCCTGCAACTGAGCCACGAGGCCCGAGTGCATCTGACCATTCTGGCCGTGGCCGGGTTCCTGCTTCTCGCCGGCCGTTTCTGGCTCAATTGCTACGAGATTCTCTACAGCCGGGAGGGGGTCATATTCGGCGCCGGGTACACGGACGTTTACGCCCGGTTTCCCTGCACCATGATCCTGGCCGGCGTTTCGGTCCTGACCGCCATCGCCTTCGCCGTCTCCATCTTCGGAAAGAACCTTCGAACAGCCGTCTATTCGGGAGTTTTCTTCGGGGCCGCGTATCTGGCCCTGAACTTCTACCCCATGGTGATTCAGACCTTCATCGTGGAACCCAATGAGCTGCAGATGGAGACTCCCTATCTGGCGCACAACATCGGTCTGACCCGCAAGGCCTACAACCTGGACAAGATCGAAGTGCATGACTTTGCCGGGACCGGCGACCTCTCCCGGGAGGAGATGGCCGCCAACGAGACCACCATCAGCAACATCCGGCTCTGGGGATGGCGACCCCTGATGGATTCCTACAATCAGCTTCAATCGATCCGCTCCTACTACGAGTTCCAGGGGGTCGACCTGGACCGCTATGTCATCGACGGGAAATACCGGCAGGTGATGCTTTCGGCCCGGGAACTGGATTTCAGCAAGATCTCGGAGCAGGCCCAGACCTGGATCAACGAGTATTTCGTCTACACCCACGGTTACGGCCTCTGCCTGAGCCCGGTCAACGAGGTCACGCGGGAGGGACTTCCCGAGTTCTTCATCAAGGACATCCCGCCCCAGAGCAACGGGAGCTTTGAGATTACCCGTCCCGAGATCTACTTCGGCGAGAAGACCGACAATCCGGTCTTCGTCAAGACCACCCAGGAGGAGTTCGACTATCCCCTCGGCGACCAGAACGCCTTCACGACCTACCAGGCCGAGCGGGGACTCGGCATCGGCTCGTTCGTTCGAAAGCTTCTCTTCGCCTGGGAACTGAAGAACTACAAGATTCTTTTCGCCGACGACTTCACGTCCGAGAGCCGCGTGCTGTTGCACCGCCGCATCCAGGACCGGGTGCCCAAGATCGCACCGCCGGGCCTGGATTTCGATCCGGATCCCTATCTGGTGATCCACGAGGGCCGCCTCTTCTGGATTCAGGACGGCTACACTTCCACTAGCCGCTATCCCTATTCGGAGCCGACCCGTGGCGGGTTCAATTACATCCGAAACTCATTGAAGGTGGTGGTCGACGCCTATCTGGGAGACGTGACCTTCTACGTCTCAGACCCGGACGACCCCCTGATTCAGGTCTACTCCGCCATCTTTCCGTCCACTTTTCGGCCCCTGGAGACAATGCCCGAAGGTCTGCGGCTGCACCTGCGGTATCCCGAGGTCCTCTTCAACGTTCAGCGGGAGATGTTCCGCACCTATCACATGCGGGACACCGGCGTCTTCTACAACAAGGAAGACATGTGGGACATCCCCACCGAGATCTACCGCGACCAGGAGCAGGTCATGGAGAGCTACTACGTGATCATGACCCTGCCCGGGTCTCAGGAGGAGGAATTCATCCTTCTCGTGCCCTACACGCCCCGCAACAAGAACAACATGATCTCCTGGTTGGCGGCCCGGTCGGACGGGGAACACTACGGGACCCTGGTTCTCTACCAGTTTCCCAAGCAGGAACTGCGCTACGGACCTCTCCAAATCGAAGCCCGCATCGACCAGGACCCGACCATTTCCCCCCTTCTGACCCTCTGGAGTCAGCAAGGATCGGAGGTAATTCGCGGCAACCTTCTGGTGATTCCCATCGAGGGGACGCTGCTCTACGTCGAGCCTCTCTACCTGCAGGCGGAAAAGAGCATGATCCCCGAGCTGACCCGGATCATTGTGGTGTTCGAGAACCGCGTGGCTCTCGGGGAGACGCTGGATGAAGCCCTGGCGGCCGCCATCTGGCCCGACGAGGCGCCCGGAGATTTCCGGGCGGAATCCGCCGAGGCATATCCCACGGGTGCGAAGGTCGAACCGGGACTCGACAGCCCGCTGATGGTCCGGGCTCTGCATCACTTCAATCAGAGCCAGAAATACCTGCGAGAGGGGAATTGGGGCGGCTACGGAGAGGAACAGGAACGTCTGAAACAGGTCCTGGAACAGTTGGTTCGGGAGTCCCGGAAGTAGAGGCAGCCCTTGTGGGTTGCCCTACCCGGCCACCCGCGGGAAGACCACGCCCAATGAATCCCGCGACTTCTTTCCGCCCGGCTGCGCCCTCTTGCGTCACCAAGCGATTTGAAGTCGATGGCGCGCCCGCGTAAAATCACGAAGCAGGAGACAAATTCTCATGATTAGTTTGACGAACAAGGCAGTGAATCAGGTCCAGAGGGTCATCTCGTCACAGGGCCAGCCGTTTGTCGGTGTCCGGGTGGCGGTGGTAGGAGGGGGCTGCTCCGGCTTCCAATACACCATGAACCTGGAGCGGCAGGGCCGCGAGGGCGATGACGTCGTGGAGATCGACGGCTTCAAGGTCTTCGTGGATCCTCAGAGCATGCTCTACCTGGACGGGACCGAGATCGACTACATTGAGACGACTCAAGCCGCCGGGTTTCAATTCAAGAATCCCAACGTCAGCGGCTCCTGCGGCTGCGGCGAGTCTTTTCACGTCTGAACCTGTTTCTGCTCCAGGCTTTTCGATCTGCCGTCCGTATTCTGCGACGCCGGTTCGGCCCTTCCTTGAGGCGCTTCCGTCCCAGGTTAGATAATGAGCGGCATGGAGACGACCGACGTATTTCGCAGACCCATGAAGGATCTGCGGATCTCGGTGACGGACCGGTGCAACTACCGCTGCCGGTATTGCATGCCGCTGGACCAGTACGTCTGGATCGAGAAGCGGGAGTTGCTGACCTTCGAAGAGATCGTCCGCCTGGCCCGCCTGTTCGTCGATCTGGGCGTCAGAAGAATCCGGATTACTGGAGGCGAGCCCCTGGTCCGCCGCGATCTGGATCGTCTACTTCAGGATCTTTCGGGAATCGGGGGCTTGGAGGACCTGAGCCTCACCACCAACGGCTCATCCCTGGCCCAGTCCGTTTCCGCGCTGAAGCGGTCGGGGCTGCGCAGGATCAACGTCAGCCTGGACACGCTGGACCCGGAGAAGTTCAGGACCATCACCAAACGGGGCCGGCTGGACGACGTTCTGGAAGGGATCCTGGCGGCCCGGGATACGGGAATGGAGCCCATCAAGATCAACACCGTCGTGATCCGGGGCGTCAACGAAGATGAGATCCTGGACCTGGTGGAGTATTCGCGCGAGCACGGTCTCCAGGCCAGGTTCATCGAATACATGGACGTGGGAAACGCCAACGACTGGAGTCTCGAGCGGACCGTCACCAAGCAGGAGATCCTGGACCGGATCCAATCCCGTTACCCTCTGGAGGCCGTGGGACGGGAGGAGAGCCGCGCACCCGCCGTCAACTACCGCTTCCTGGACGGCGCCGGAGAGATCGGAATCATCGGGTCGGTGACCGAACCGTTCTGTTCCACCTGCAGCCGGGTCCGGCTGACGGCGGACGGAAAAATGGTCACCTGCCTCTTCGCCTCCGATGGCCACGACCTGAAAAGCCTCCTCCGAAGCGGTTGCTCCGATGTCGAGATCCGTTCCTTCCTGGAGCAGATCTGGGCCGTGCGGGATGACCGGTTCTCCGATCGCCGCTGGCAGCGGATTCGCACCGACGGCTACCATCGGGAAGATCATCGAAAGATCGAGATGATCACCCTCGGCGGGTAACGGCCCGTGCCGAGTCTTGGAGATTCGGTCAATTTGCCCCCGTTTCCTGGTCCGGTCCGAGAGCCGGGGTTTGCAGTCCGTGGTGAAAGTCGCGCGAGCACCGAGACGGTTCCTGCGCCCGCCGGACAAGGCGCTTCGGAGGGAGCATACCGGGAGTATGAGACCGAGTCGCAACGCATCCCTCCGGGATGCAGGGACAGTCGAATGCCGAGACGACTTTTGCGACGGGCTGTTAGACTGGCGTCACCCCCCGGAGAGATACTGTTGCCGTCCGGGGCGGACGGCGAATCCATAGTTTCGAAAACTCAGACATCACAGGGCAGACATGACAGCAAATCCAGATTCTCCTGTAGTCACTCCTGACCGAATCCGATCCCTCCAGGCGATGGCCAACCGTTTGCGGCGCCACTCCCTGGTCTCCACGACCGAGGCCGGTTCGGGACATCCGACATCCTGCTTTTCCTGTGCCGATCTGGTCTCCACCATCTTCTTTCAGTTCCTGCGGTTCGACCTCAATCGGCCGGATCATCCCGCGAATGACCGCTTCGTGCTTTCCAAGGGGCATGCCGCACCGGTCCTTTACGCGGCTTTGGCCGAGGGCGGGGCCTTCCCGGCCGAGAGACTGCTCACTCTGAGGCGGATTGACAGCGAGTTGGAGGGGCACCCCACTCCGCGAAGCCGCTGGGTCGACGTCGGCACCGGGTCCCTGGGCCAGGGACTGGCCATCGGGGTTGGCATGGCTCTGGCTCTCAGAAACAGTCCGTCGGGAAACCGGGTCTACGTCCTCATGGGCGACGGAGAGACGGCCGAAGGCGCAGTGTGGGAAGCGGCCGCCCTGGCTGGATTCTACGGACTGGACAATCTCATCGGCGTGGTGGACGTGAACGGGTACGGCCAGAGCCAGGGCACGATGTACGGCCACGACGTGAACGGCTACTGCGACCGTTTTCGAGCCTTCGGCTGGCACGCGGCGGCCGTGGACGGCCACGACGTGGAGGAGATCGCCGCCGCACTCCAGGACGCGTGCGACCAGACCGGAAAGCCGTCGGTCATCGTCGCCCGCACCCTCAAAGGCAAGGGGGTCTCGTTCATGGAGAACATGGACGGATGGCACGGAAAACCGATTCCCCGCGGAGCAGATCTGGAACGGGCGCTTGAGGAACTGGGTCCGGACGTGCCGGCGGACTCGACTCTCCGTGTGGCCCTTCCGGCCTCAAACGGGGATTCCGGGGGCTCGGACGCCGACGGGATCTCGAAAATGGAGCCTCCCGCCTACACCGATCAGGATCGGGTGGCGACCCGCGTCGCATACGGGACCGGCCTGCAGAAGCTGGGAAACGCCAACCCCCGGGTGGTAGCTCTGGACGGCGACACCAAGAACTCCACCTACTCGCTGCGGTTCATGGAACGCCACCCCGACCGGTTCTTCGAGTGCTTCATCGCGGAGCAGGCCATGGTCGGCGCGGCAGTGGGAATGGGCGCCGTGGGCAAGATTCCATTTGCCTCCACCTTCGCCGCCTTCATGACCCGCGCCTACGACCTGATTCGGATGGCCGCCATCTCCCAGAGCAACCTCAAGCTCTGCGGATCCCATGCCGGCGTCTCCATCGGTGAGGACGGCCCCTCTCAGATGGGTCTGGAGGATCTGGCCATGATGCGGGCCATTCAAGGATCCACGGTCCTCTATCCCAGCGACGCCGTCGCCGCCGAGCGCCTGGTCGAGGTGGCGTCCCGGACTCCGGGCATCGTCTATATCCGGACCACCCGTCCCAAGACCGCCTGCCTCTACGACGCGACGGAGACCTTCGTCCGTGGCGGGTCCAAGACCGTTCGAACAAGTCCTTCGGACCAAGCCACGGTGGTGGCCGCCGGAATCACCCTTCATGAAGCCCTCAAGGCGCACGAGCAGTTGCAGGATGAGGGCATCGACATCCGGGTTATCGATCTCTACTCGGTCAAGCCGGTCGATGCCGAGACACTGACGCGAGCGGCACGGGAGACCGGCGCCATCGTCACCGTTGAGGACCACTACGCCGACGGAGGCCTGGGAGATGCCGTCGTGGACGCGCTGGCGGGACAGCAGTTCCGCTACCGGAAGCTGGCCGTGACCGACCTGCCCCGATCCGGGCCCTCAGCCGAACTGATGGACAACCACGGCATCGGCGCCCGCGCCATCGTCGAGGCGGTGCGGGAGCTGGTTTCGTAGCTGTTCGTTGAGACCCTATGAATTTTTGGATTTCCCGGCGGCGGTTCGCCTATTGTAGAGACCTACCAATGGTGCGTGTTTCCGCCGGACGATGAGTGCTTCCACCTCTGTCGCAACGCAACTCGACCAGTCTCGTCGGGACCTTCTTGATCTCACGCTTCGCAATCCCCTTCTGAACTTTCGACCGTCCAAGACGCGCGGACTGACCATCACCGGCGAGGTCCCACGGGAAATCTTCAGAATCATCGCCCGGGATAGACGTCCGATGTATTTTCTGCCGACGAGTTCGGGTGGGGAATACGAGTCCCTTGAAGGGGAGATTCCCGGGAATCTGCTGTCCTCGATCGCTGAATACGAGGACCCTTCCGCTGAGGTCGCGGCTCATCACGTCGACAACCAGCTCCAGACACCCTACTCGGCAACTCAGTTGGAAATCCGGCTCAAAAACACATTCAGGGCGGCTCACACTTCCATCGAAGAGCAGGGTGTCAACATCCTCTTTCTCGCTCTGGGCACCCTCAACTGGTACGAATCCGAATCGAGCGAATTACTCCGCATGGCTCCTCTGATCCTGGTTCCGGTGGACCTTACGCGCACCAGCATCCGGGCACGTTATCGGCTCGTCTACATGGGAGAAGAGATCGGGGCCAATCTCTCCCTGGAAGCGAAGCTGAAAGCAGATTTCAATATCCGGCTGCCGGAACTTCCCGATGTGGAAGACCTGCACGTCAACGACTATTTCCAAGAGGTCCGCGCTGCGATTGCAGGAAAGGAGAGGTGGGCGGTTGAAGCCAACGCCATCTTCCTGGGCTTTTTCTCCTTCAGCAAATTGCTCATCTACAAGGATTTGGACCCGATATCGTGGCCAGATGACGAGCCACCGTCGGATCATCCTGTCATCGAAGCCCTTCTCAGCCGCGACGGCTTTCGAAATGGCGCGCCGGACGACATGGAAGAAGACGGTCTCGACTCCCGTTTGACCGCCCAGGATGCCCACCAGATCCTCGATTCCGACAGTTCACAGACCCTTGCCGTCATTGATGCCATGAAGGGCCTCAACCTGGTCATCCAGGGCCCGCCCGGAACCGGGAAGTCGCAGACCATTACCAATTTGATCGCCGAAGCGATCGCCCAGGACAAGAAAGTGTTGTTCGTCGCCGAGAAGATGGCGGCTCTCGAAGTCGTGAAGCGAAGACTCGACAGCGTTCACATCGGGGACGCCTGCCTCGAACTGCACAGCCATACCGCCAACAAGAAGGCCGTCGTCGATGAACTGAGGCGCACACTGCACTTGGGGAAACCTCAGATCAAGGATGTGACCGAAGACCGGCTGCTGATGGACAGGCGGAGAAAACGGCTCGACGAGTATGCGACCGCCGTCAATACACCCATTGGACAAAGCGGCTTCACTCCCCACGAAGTCATCGGAAGACTGGCCCGGTTCGAGGAATTGGATGCCGCCACCGAATGGCCACTTCTCTCCGGCGGTGTCGTTGCCTCTTTTGGACGGCGCGATTTCCTGAAGTTCCGGGAGTGGGTGTCCGAGCTTCAGGAGTTGGTGCAAACCATCGGCAAGCCCCGAGAGCACATTTTCTGGGAAAGTACTCGGACATCGTACCTGCCGACGGACCGACTGAGGATCTTGACGGCACTCCGGAACGCCGCCGATGCGCTCTGCAAGCTCCGTGGATCGGTCGCGACCCTACAGAAATCCGTCCGATTGGACGATCCGGATTTGGACCTGGAGAAGGTAGCAAGACTGACCCGCACGGTGTTGCATGCCACCGAACGTCCGGACCTCAGATACGTCGACCACCGTCATCCGGATTGGAAATTTCAGCATGACGAGATCAAGCAAACTGCCCGGGTATTACTTGAGTACTCCGAGATTCGCTCCCGGTACGAGTCCATCCTGATTTTCGAAGCCTGGGACCAGAACGTCTTGAGCTACCGTCGGACTCTGATGGAGTATGGCGACAAGTGGTGGCGGTTTCTCTCCGGCAAGTACCGCGCCGCCCGTACTGGATTGTACGGCCTCTGCCGGAGCGATCCCCCTTCCGAAGGATCGGCTCAGTTGAAAATCGTCGAGGCGATTCTCCGCGAGCAGCGCCTTAGCAGACAGATCGAGGACTCAAGCCTTCTCCCCAGTCTCTTTCCCGGATTGAGGCTGGATCGGAATTCCGCAAAGAATCGTCAACTCAGCGAATTGATGAACTGGCTTCTCGTTCTCTACCGGAAGAAAGCCGGGAACGGCGTCGATGAACGCATCCATGAACTGCTCGACCGTGATTTGGACTGCGAAGAACTGAAACGCTTGGTTGAGATTTGCAGCAGTGACGCGGGAAGAATCTCTGTCGCGCTGGAAGCCGTAGCCGAGATTTTGGAGTTGAATATCTCACGCTCCCGCACGGGAACCGGACTGGCCGATCGCCGATTCTCCGATCTGGAGATCTGGCTCGATTACGCTCAGAATCAAGTCAACTCACTCCACGAAATAGTCCGTTTCAACAGCATCGAGAAGCGACTGGTCGACTCCGGTCTACAGAGAATGATCGATACCGCCGTTTCCTGGAAACACGCTGGAGTTCATCTGGTCGATCTGCTCGAGCGAAGCTGGTTGGTCGTGCTGATTGAGGCCGCCCTTCGAGAACGTCCGGTATTGAGAGAATTCGACGGAGGCATGCATCAGAAATTCATCGAAGAGTTCTGCAAGCTGGACACCGATTTTTTTCAGCACAATCGGGCTCTCGTAGCGCAGGCGCATTGGGAACGGCTTCCTCGTCATCATGGCGGCGGGCAACTCGGTGTCCTGAAGCGCGAATTCGAGAAAAAGAGAAGGCATCTCCCCCTGCGGCGACTCATGGCCAAAGCGGGAAACGCGATCCAACAGGTCAAACCGATCTTCATGATGAGTCCGCTCTCGGTGGCCAAATTCATTCCGCCGGAATCGGTTCGGTTCGATCTCGTCATCTTCGACGAGGCCAGTCAGGTCAAGCCAGTTGAAGCCATGGGCGCCATCCGCCGCGGCCGGCATTCGATCGTCGTGGGGGACAGCAAGCAGTTGCCCCCCACCCGTTTCTTCGAACGGATAGTTGAGGGGGAGGAGGATGAGGATCAGTTTGCGACGAGCGACATCGAAAGCATTCTGGGGTTGTTCGTGGCTCAAGGAGCTCCCGAACGGATGTTGCGCTGGCACTACCGAAGCCGGCATGAGTCCTTGATCACCGTTTCCAACCATGAGTTCTACGAGAATCGACTCATGATCTTTCCGAGTCCGGACGCGCAGCGGAAGGAGGTTGGACTCCAGTTTAGGTGCGACCCCGAAAATTTCTACGAGCGTGGGGCCGGGCGGAGTTTCAATTCGGGTGAGGCTCGAACGGTGGCCGGAGCGGTCATGGAACATGCGCGAACTCAGCCCGATCTGACGCTGGGAGTCGCCGCGTTCAGCATCGCTCAGGCCCGAAGGATCGAGGATGAACTGGAAATTCTCCGCCGCCGGGATCCCTCCCACGAGCCATTCTTCGCCAGGCATCCGGATGAGCCGTTTTTCGTCAAGAACCTGGAGAACGTCCAGGGCGACGAACGGGATGTGATCTTCATCAGCGTCGGCTACGGCAAAACCGAAGACGGCCGGATGCGGATGAATTTCGGTCCGCTGAACCAGGACGGTGGCGAGCGGCGTTTGAACGTGCTCATCACTCGCGCCCGCCGTCGATGCGTCGTCTACTCGAACTTCAACGCCGACGACCTGGACCTGAGGCGGACCAACGCCCGTGGCGTCCAGGCTCTCCAGACGTTTTTGAATTATGCCGCGACCGGAATCCTTGAAGTCCCGCGAGCATCAGGGCGGGAGGCCGATTCCCTGTTCGAGGAGGCGGTCGCCTCGAGATTGACGGAGCGTGGACACTCCGTCGATCACCAGATCGGCTCAAGCGGATTCTTCGTGGACCTGGCCATCATCGACCCGAATCTCCCGGGACGATATCTGCTCGGAATCGAATGCGACGGGGCCACTTACCACAGCGCACGCTCGGCTCGTGATCGAGACCGCCTCCGGCAGCAGGTACTCGAGGGCCTGGGCTGGACCATCCATCGAATCTGGAGCACCGACTGGTTCCATCACCCCGAGCGGGAACTGGAGAAGGTCGAAGGTGCGATCTGGCAGGCCATGCGGGACGATTCCTTCCGCGAAGGGGCTCCCAAGAGCCCCAGAAGTCACCCGGCTCCAATTTCCCGCGCTCAGGTACCGGAGGCCACACAGCAGGTTGCTGATCCATACCTTCTGGGAAAACCAGGGGTCCGCCTATTGGGTCAGGAACTCCATGAAGTGTGGTCCGGGCATGTGATGAACTGGATTCTCCAGGTCGTTCGAGTGGAGAGTCCGGTACACCTGCAAGAGGTCGCGCGCCGAATTGCCACTGCGGCCGGTGTGAAGCGGGTCGGCAGTCGAATTCGAAATCGAATCCAGACTGCTGCCAACGAAGCCGTCCGGGAAGGAAAAATCTATCGGCTGGACAACTTCCTGTGGCGTCGCGACCACAAACAGGTTCCACTTCGACGCCGTGACCGCCTGCCCCCTGCGATGCGCAAAATCGATCTGATCTCACCGCAGGAAATCGGCACCGCTCTACTTCACGCCGTTCAGGCGAGCCACGGAATCGACGAAGCCGGCGCCATCAACGAGGCGGCCCGGCTGTTCGGATTCAAACGGGTCGGTCCGGGTATTCGGTCTCGCTTCAAGACCATCCTTGACAGACTTGTCGAGGGCGGCGCTCTGACCCATCAACAGCAGTACCTGCGTCCGGGTCCAACCGAGATTCCGATTCCAGGTGCAGATGGAAGGTAAGGAAACCGCCACCGTTCCCTTCACAGATATCACCTATCGGCAGCAGTCCTCTTTCGAATTGGGACCAGTCCAGGCTCAATCCAGGTTGGCTTCACGGACTCCTTTGGTGGGGTCTTTCTTGATGGCGATGATGGTCCGATCGTCACTCTGGCGGCCGGCGCCGCCGAATTCCGCAACATCCGCCATGACGGCATGGCAGATCTCCTGGGCCGACCGGTCCCGGTTGGCCCAAGCCAGCTTTCGCAGGGCCTCGAACCCGTATTCCCTGCCCTCCCCGTTCCGAGTCTCGATGATGCCGTCGGTGTAGCCGAGGAGCACGTCTCCCAGTTCCATTCGCGTCTCCCCGATCTGGTACCCGATGGGCGGAGTCCAAAATGCCCCCAGGACCAAACCGCCCACATCCAGCGTCTCGATTCGATCCGGTTTCAGGATCAGGGGACTGAAATGGCCGGCGTTGATGTAGCGGACGACGCCGTCCACGTGAATCTCCCCGTAGAACGCAGAGATGAATTGATCGGTCCGGGACGACCGGAACATACGGCGATTGATCTTGGAGAAGAGGAGATTGGTCGTGTCCTGGGCGTAGGCCGCCTCGAAGGCGATGGCCGTATAGAGGGCCGTGTTGAAGTCCCGGATCAGCATCGCCGCCACCAGGCCGTGACCAGCGGCATCGGCAATGACGACGCCGAAACGGTCCTTGAGGCCGAATCGCCCTTCCAGGTTGATGAAATCGTAGAAATCACCGCCGATGACGGCGGTGGGGAGGGTCACGCCGAAGATATCGTAGTCGGCATACGCCGTCACCCGCCCCGGATCGGGCATGATGCGGCTCTGCATGTCGGCCAGGGAGACGAACTCCTCTTCGATCTCCCTCAGGTCCATGCGGGCGATGCGGGTGAGTTTGTCCGAATCGCGCGCCTCAGTCACGCTTCCTCACTCGTAAAGCGGTCCACGACCCGGGCCCGGACCTGACTCTCCGGGCTCAACTGCACGCCAAGAACCTGTCCCGGACGGGCAAAGGCCCGCCTCACATACCCCAGGGCAATGGGTCCGTTCAGACGCGGAGAGAGTACGGCGCTGGTCACCGAACCGATGGCCTTGCCTTCGGGACTCAGGACTCGATCTCCCGGCTCCGGAAGCTCTTCTCCATCCAGAACCAAGCCCATGAGAAACCTTCCGACGCCGCCGATGTGGGTGGCCTTGGCCACGACCTCCTGCCCCAGATAGCATCCCTTGGTCAAGCTGATGGCCGAATTCAGCCGAGCCTCCATGGGGTAGTTGCCTTCGTCCATATCCACGCCGAATTGGGGAATGGCGGCCTCGATGCGAAGCAGGTTCCAGACTTCCGGATCCAGCCTCCGGACGGGAAACGATCCGTTCCATTCCGACAACGCCCGGCTCAAGGAGGAACCGGTCTTCCGAGGTACCAGAATTTCGCAGCCTGCCGCCCCGACATCCGATTTGTGGATCAACAAGGCCGAGGCACCGTCCCAATCCGTCTCCACGACTTGGAGGGTTTGAGCCGGGATCCCGGTTTGAAGCAGCGCCCGAACCAGATCCCCCACCCGCGGACCCTGGAGCGAGAAGTGGCTGAACTGATCGCTGAGCGAAAGTTCCACCTCATCCATGATGACGTAGGCCTCCAAGGCTTCGCGGAGCCGCTCGGCCAGCGGCAGACCCACGTCTATGAGGACCAGCCGGGGCAGCCGATAGTAGTAGAAATCCGCAACCATCTTCCCGCGGGCAGTCAGGAAGGTGCCATACCGGCCCTGGTAGGCCTCCAGGCCCTCGACGTCGTTGCTGATCATGGAATGGAGGAAGCGGATCCGGTCCGCTCCGGTCACCCGGAGCTTGGTCCGCCGGGACAGTTCCCGCCAGCCGACACCACGGCCGACTGATTGGTACTGGTTTCGACGTTCAGGGTCCATCTTTCGGCCGAGGGTTGGGACCGTTCCGTTCGGTCCGGTTGCTTTCGGATCCATCCAGGAATCGGCTGTTCCGGCGTCCTGGTTGACTAGAGGGTTTCGCCAGGACTCATGGGAATGACCTCGGTCCCCAGATCCCGGGTCAGACGGGCCAATTCTGCCGGTGTGCCGGTAAGGATTGGAAAGGTCCCGTAGTGCATGGGAATCACCTTCCGGGCGTTCATCAGCCGGCAGGCATAGGCAGCCTCCACGGGACCCATGGTGAAGTGGTCTCCGATCGGCAGGAAGATCAGCTCGGGCTGGTAAATCTCGGCGATGATCTTCATATCCCCGAAGACGCAGGTGTCGCCCGCGAAATAGATGCGCAGGCCGTTCTCGAACTCCACGACGTACCCGGCGGGCTCTCCACCCTCGATCATGTTGCCGTCGGCACCCATGATCCCCGAACTGTGCCGCGCGTCCACCATGGTGACCCGAAGATCCCCCACGGTCACGGTTCCGCCCTTGTTCATGGCCACAATGTTGGAGACCCCCTGCTTTTCCAGCCAGTTCCCGATTTCAAGGATGCAGACGACCTGGGGCTCCAGCCGGGTGGCCAGGCTCACGGCATCCTGAATATGATCGAAATGCCCGTGGGTCACCAAGATGACGTCCAGCGAGTCGATCTGCGCCGCCTCCTTGGGACAGGCCGGGTTGTGATCGGTCCAGGGATCGATCAAGACCTTCCGTCCGGACGGTGACGTGAACAGGAACGTACTGTGACCCAGAAATTGGATCTCGACTCCGCGACCGATACCCATGGCGTCCTCCTCTTGGAGGCACAATATACTCGCCCCGGCGAATCGAGTAAAATCGGCCCGTTTCTGAGAAAACGAGGAAAGAGGAAAAAGAAAAGAGTGAAGACAGGTGGATCGTCTGCGCCCAGGGGACTCGGCAGCGGAGACGGGCTCGTAGAGGAAGACGAAGCCGAACGAACACGATGCCTGTTTCTCCTTGGCGTCCGCCGGACCGGGACGGTGGGAGAGCTGGTGAGAGTCCCGTGTGACGTTTGGAATGGATAGTCTCCGTCTCCTGGATATCGAGTGTCGGTCCCGCATCGGCGTGACCCCCGAAGAACGGGCGCGGCCCCAATCGATACGGGTCGATCTGGACCTGGGCCTGGACCTGGAAGCGGCCGGCAACAGCGACGCCATCGACCTGGCGGTGGACTACGTGAAGGTGGTGGACCGGGTGCAGGCCATCGCCGCCGATAGGGAGTACCACCTGGTGGAGGCGGTAGCCCGGACCCTCTGCCGGCGTCTGCTGGAGGAGAACCCCATTGATCAGGTTCAGGTGACAGTCAGGAAACGGCCTGAAGAATTGAAGGAGAAACTGAGAGAGGTGGCCGTGATCATGACCCGGCCCGCCTGATCTGCCGGCTGGAGAAACGGTCTATGACGACACCGGAGCCCGGAGGCGCTCCGGGGGTCAGATTCCGAAGGACTGGCCGCAGCTGCAGGTCCGGGTGGCATTGGGATTCACGAACGTGAACCCCTGCTGCATCATCGATCCGCGCCAGTCCAGACCCATGCCTTTCAGAAACAGATAGCTCTTCATGTCCACGTAGACCTGTACGCCGTACTCTTCGAAGATCCGGTCGCCCGGCTTCTTCTCCTCCTCGAAGCGCATGACATAGCTCAGTCCGGAACATCCCCCTCCGCGGACTCCCAGGCGAAGTCCTCCTCGGTTCAGCCCTTCCTGTTGAAGGCCCTGCTTGATCTTCTCTGCTGCCGTCTCGGTGATGGTGATGGACATTGCCTCTCGGTCCTCCCGCTCCGTCTATATTACACTACCATCCGATGCTGAAACGGATCGCCTCCGTGATTCTGGCCGCAGGCGACTCCCGCCGCATGGGGAGCCCCAAGGCCCTGCTGCCGTTGGGACGCAAGGCCTTTCTGCGACATATCCTCGACTGCCACCTGACTCTCGGGTCGGACCCCTGGGTGGTGCTGGGGCGACAGCATCGCGAGATCCGGAACCGGCTGGACCTGACAGGTGCCCGCGTCGTGGTGAACCCCGATACGGACCGGGGTCCCCTCTCCAGCCTCCTTCTGGTTCTGGAGAGACTCGATGGTTTCGACGGCGTGCTGGTGCATCCCGTGGACCACCCCCTCGTCGCCACGTCCACTCTCCATGCCCTTCTCCGAAAACATTTCCAGTGTCCGGCCTGCATACTGATTCCCCGGCACCGCGGAAAAAAGGGACACCCGGTACTCTTTCCGCACCGATTCTTTCCCGAATTGAAGCAAGCCCCGTTGGAGGAGGGCGCGCGCTGGGTGGTGAGGCGCCGCTTGAGCTCCCAGTTTCTGGTGCCCGTCCTGGACGCAGGCGTGGTGACCAACGTCAACCGGCCGGAGCAGTTGGATCGTCTCCGGCGAACCGGCCACGGCGTGGGTTATCCCACGGTTTAATACGCCGGGACCGAAGGATCCACGTCCCGGGCCCAGGCCAGGATTCCGCCCTCCAGGTTCCGGATCTTCCTGAAACCAGCCTGGCGCAGCAACTGCACGGCCTGGGCGCTCCGGGCGCCCGAGCGGCACTGGGCTACGATTTCACGGGAGGTGTCCAGTTCGTTGAGGCGGTTGAGCAGATCACCCAACGGGATCAGTTGGGCCCCGTCGATGCGGCAGATCTCGTACTCGGGCGGGTTCCGCACATCCAGAATGAAGACGTCGTCGCCCCGGTCCAATTCCTGCTTCAACTCCACCGCCGTCACTTCCTCCACCGATGTGGCCGACTCGGGTTCGATACCGCAGAACTGTTCGTAGTCGATGAGCTCGTGCAAGGTGGGCTCGTCCCCGCAGACCGGGCATTCCGGATCTCTTCGCAGCTTCAACTCCCGGAACTTCATGCCCAGGGCGTCAAACAGGAGCAGGCGGCCCACCAGGGGATCGCCCTGCTCCAGGATCAGCTTCACCACTTCGGTCGCTTGAATGATCCCCACCAGCCCGGGAAGAATCCCCAGGACTCCCCCCTCGGCGCAGGAGGGCACCAGGCCCGGGGGTGGCGGCTCCGGATAGAGGCAGCGATAGCAGGGTCCATCCGGAAGAGCGAAGACCGAGGCCTGGCCCTCGAACCGGAAGATGCTGGCGTAGACGTTCGGTTTGCCGCTCAGCACACAGGCGTCGTTGACCAGATACCGGGTGGGAAAGTTGTCGGTTCCGTCGGCCACGACGTCGTAGTACCGGAACAGGTCGAGCGCATTCTCGGAACTGAGGCGCAGCTGGTGGGTCTCCACCTGGACGTGAGGGTTGATCTGGGCCAAAGTGTCCTGCGCCGACTCCAGCTTGAACCGGCCCACGTCGCCGGTTCCATGGAGAATCTGCCGTTGCAGATTGCTCTCATCCACCACGTCAAAATCCACAATTCCGAGGCGGCCGACTCCGGCCGCCGCCAGATACATGGCCAGGGGCGAACCCAGGCCTCCAGCACCGATGCACAGGACGCTGGCCTGCTTCAGCTTCCGCTGTCCCTCCAGACCCACCTCGGGCATGATCAGGTGGCGACTGTACCGCCGGATCTCCTCGTGGGTGAGAAGGCCGGGCGGGGCGGCCGCCACGCTGCCGCCGGCGATGGAGGGAACGATGCTGACCGTATCGCCGTCGCTGACGGCCGTGTCCTCCCGCTGCAGGTATCGGATATCTTCGTCGTTCAAGTAGACGTTGACGAAGTTCCTCAGGCGTCCCTGAGGGGTGTAGAGGTGCTTGCGGAGCGTCCCGTGTTGCTCGGTGAGGCTCTCCAGAACCTCCCGTATGGTGGCTCCCTCCAACTCCAACGACTCCCGGTTGCCCACATGGGGCCTCAGGGGAGTCGGAATGAACACCGTGACAGCCATGGCTTTCCTCCTAGTCGCAAAAGAACTGATCTCAATTTCCCTGGAGTTCCAATTTCCATGCTTCCGGCTCGAAGCCGGAACGGTCTTCCATCAACAGCCAGGATAATATTTCCGCCGTCTTACCCTGGCGCACCGACGCGATCAGGTACGAGTACCAGGGCCAAGCATGGTCCCGATCATATTCGGACGGGCGGGCCGGCACATCCGGGTGGCTGTGAAAATAGCCCAGAATCTGCAACTCGCCTCCCCGGAGCCGCCTTTCCCACTCCAGCAGGAACTCGGGCGAGATCAGGTAGCGATTGGCGGCACTGTCGCTTCTCTGGTTCTGAGCCTCCACCACTCGGGAAACCCGCTTGAACCCGTCGCCCGCCGAACCGACCAGAAGTCCGCAGCACTCGTGAGGATAGGTCTTTTCGGCAATAGCCTTGATGCGCTCCAGGTCCTCCGGTTTCAAAAAAAGCATCAATCACTCTCCCAGAACTCCTCTGAGAGGTATTTGTCTCCCGAATCCGGGAAGATGGCCACGATGACGCCATGATCCAGGTTGCGGGCGACCTCAAGAGCCGCCGCCATGGCCGCGCCCCCGGAGATCCCCGCGAAGATTCCCTCCTCCCGGGCCAACCTCAGGACCATCTGCTGCCCCGCTTCAGTGGATACCTCCATATTCAAGTCGGCCAGGGTTGGATCGTAGATGGAGGGAACCAGCGCCGTGGGCATGTGCTTGAGACCCTCCAGACCATGGAAGGGAGAATCGGGCATGAAGGAGATGGCCTGAATCCGCGGATTCAGCTCTTTGAGACGGCGGGTCGATCCAATGAAGGTCCCACTCGTTCCCAGACCGGCCACGAAGTGGGTGATCCCTCCGTTGGTCTGCCGGTAGATCTCCATTGCCGTGGTCTCGTAGTGGGCCATCCAGTTGGCGTCATTGCTGTACTGGTCCGGGTAGAAATACTTTTCCGGCGACTCCTGGTAGAGCCGGCGAATCTCCCGAATCGCCCCGTCGGAACCCTCCAGCGGATCGGTCAGACGAATCTTGGCCCCATAGGCCCGCAGAATCTTCTTCCGTTCGATGCTGGCGTTGGCGGGCATGGCCAACAGGACATCGTAACCCCGGGCGGCTCCGATCATGGCGTATGCAATTCCGGTGTTGCCGCTGGTGGAATCGATGAGCGTACGCCCCGGCCGCAGCAGTCCCCGCTCCTCCGCGGTCCGGATCATGTTGTAGGCGGCCCGGTCCTTGACCGATCCGCCCGGGTTGAATCCTTCCAGCTTCGCGAGGATGCGGACCCTGCCCGGCGGCACAATCCGCCGGATCTCCACCAGCGGAGTATTGCCGATCCGACTCAGCAGACTCTCTCTCGGCTCGACTGCCAACTCGACTTCCATGAGTCCCGTACGCGCTCCTCAGATATGGTAAACCAGGACCCGGTCATCCTGGATCTTCCGGCGAACCAGATCCTCGATGGTGATGGATCTGAGCTTTTTCACGAACTCCTTCTCGATCTCCTGCCAAACCTTGTACAAGACGCAGCATGGCTTCACTCTGGAATCGAGCAGGGTCACGTCACCCTCCACTGCTTCCAGAATCCGAGCCAGACTGATCTCTCTGGCCGGACAGGCCAGTGTGTACCCTCCCGCGGCACCACGGACGCTCTCGACCATGCCCGCTTTCTTGAGCTGAATCAGAATCTGTTCCAGGAACCTCAATGGAATTTCCTGACTCCCAGCCAACTCGCGGGCCTGCACTCGAGTCGTTGCCGGGTGCAGCGCCAGCTCGAAAATGGCCAGGATGGCGTAGTCGGCCCGAGCCGTGATCTTCATTGAATCCCCACAATCCCTACCGATTTAGTCAACTTTCGCCGGCATTATGGGATTGCCTGAGAGGTGATGTCAAGATTCTGCCGGGTAGTGGGGGCCCCCCGTCAGCAGGTCACGAATTCTACATCGGGCCTATGAGGAATCAGGCCAGCCGAGAATCCACGGTCCAGAAAAAGCCGGACCGCGCGACGCCCCTCCTCGCCATAGCTGACGGTGCGCTGGTTGACGTACATCCCGACGAACTGGTCTCCCTGATCCCGGCCCAACCCTCTGCCATAACTCAGAGCATAGTCCAGGGCGTCGTCCCGATGTTCCAGGGCATAGCGGATGCTTTCTTTCAAGAGCCGGCAGACCTGGTGGATCCGTTCCCTTCCCAGATCCCTTCGGATCACGTTTCCCCCCAGAGGAAGGGGCAGACCGGTATTCTGGTTCCACCATAGGCCCAGATCCACGATGCAGTGCAGACCCAGACTCTCGTACAGCAATTGGCCCTCGTGGATGATGAGACCCGCATCCACCTCTCCGGCCTGAACGGCGGGGATGATCCGGTCGAAGTCCATCACCCGGTATCGCAGATTGGGCACCAACAGCTTCAGGGCCAGTAGGGCGGAGGTCCTCTCGCCCGGCGCCGCCACCATCAGCGAGGAGATCTCCTCCACCCCAAACGGTTTCCGCGCGACCAGAACCGGCCCGTAGCCTTCCCCCATGCTGGCGCCGCTGTCCAGCAGGGCATAGCGATCGGCGAGATAAGCATAGGCATGGATGCTCACAGCCGTCACCTCGTACCGGCCTTCCTCGGCATCTTGATTCAGGCTCTCGATGTCCTTGAGTTCGTGCACGAATTGGAGTCCACCCGTGTCCATGGCGCCGGTGGCCAACGCGTAGAACATGAAAGCGTCGTCGCTGTCGGGACTGTGAGCTACGTGAATCACCTGATCTGTCACTGAAAATCTCCTGTTCCGCCGGCCGTTCGGCCCAGGCAGATGCCGTCGAGAGGCCGCACTATAGCAAAAATGATTCGATGTCCTGCAAGTCCTCGACGCGGTATTCGGCGCGGTCCACCCAACGTCGCCCGGGATCGTAAAGAAGAGTGTGCAGGCCCGCCGCCCGGCCGGCATCGTAGTCCTCCTCCGGATGGTCTCCCACGTGAAGGCACCGGCCCGGAACGGACTCGGCCTGCCGGATCACCATTCGAAACATCGCTGCTTGCGGTTTGGCGTGAGGGGACTCGGAGGAAACCGAAATCAGATCGAAGAAATCCCGGATTTCCAGCGACTTCAGGACCGAGTCGATCCGGCTGTCGAAGTTCGAGATGATCCCCAGGTTTCGCCCCTGGAGCTTGAGCCCCTCCAAGACCCGCCAGCATCCGGTCTCCAGTTCCCAGGCCGCGTCCGTGGCGAAAAGATCGAAGACCGATTCGAAAAACCTGTCGAACCGGAAGAATGGCCCCAGGTCCCGAAAGGTTTCTCGAACCACGTCCCGCCACCACTCCTTCTGGGCGGCTTCTCCGGATCTGTCTGCCAGGGGAGACGCCACCTGAGCCTTCCGAAAGGCTCGCTTGAAGGCTCGATCGATGCGGGCCGTTCCGGCCTGATCCCGGCCGCCACGGAAGCCGTGGCGGGACGCCTCCCGGCCGTAGACCTCTCCAACCGACCCGCGGACCCTGAACAGGGTTCCCACCGCGTCGAAGAACACCCACTCTATCTTCCAGGGCGAACCCATCATTTCCAGCCGGAAGCGGTCGCTGCTTCGAGTTGGTGCCTGCTCTGACTAAAGGCCGACGGGACGGGCCGCACCCGTGAGGAACGGATTGTACAGGCGTTCCTCGCCCACCGTGGTCACGGGTCCGTGGCCCGGATAAAGAATAGTGTCGTCTCCCAGGGGAAGGATCCGGCTTCGAATGGTCTCGATCAGGACATCGTAGGACGACGAGGGCAGATCGGTCCGGCCGATGGATCCCTGAAACACCGTGTCCCCGCAGAACAGGTGATTCTCCACCTCCAGCGAGACGCTGCCCGGGGAGTGGCCGGGCGTGTGATGGACGCGGATCTGCAGACAATCCAGGCTCAACGTCTGTTCGTCCTCCAGGATGTCGGTCGGCGGCGGCGCAGGATCGCACGTGAGCCCGAACCAATAGCCCCATTCGGGCAGAGCGTCGTAGATGGATCGATCCTCAGGATGCAGGTAGATGGGAGTTCCCCACTCTTCCACGACTTGTCCGACTCCCGTGATGTGATCCACGTGGGCATGGGTCAGCACCACGGCGATCAAGTTGAGGCCACGCTCTCGAATCCGGGCCAGAAGCCGCGAAGCCTCGTCCCCGGGATCGATGTAGATGGCGTTTCCGGTGGCCGGACAGGACAGGATATAGCCGTTCTTGAAGAACGGCCCCACGGCGTCCGATTCGATCTCGAAGGAACTCACAGCGCGAATATTCTCAAATTCGAAGACTGACAGGTCAACTCGACCGGCGCCGGATTGCACCCAGCTTGTAGCCCCTGCCCCGCAAGGTCAGGATCTGTTGTCCCGCCTTGCCCAGCTTCTTCCGGAGCCGTCCCACGTGGGTATCCACTGTCCGTTCGCCGCCCTGGTAGTGCTCTCCCCAGGCCGCATCCAGTAGTTGGCGGCGGCTAAGAGTCCGTCCCGCGTTTCTCAACAGGCAAACCAGAAGATTGTATTCGGCGACAGTCAGACGGAGCAGGCGGCGTCCGGCCCGGGCCGAGCACTGATCCAGGTCCACGGATATTCCCCCCGCCCGGATGATGCTACGCGACATGGGAGCCAATGCCGAAGGCCCGGCCCGCCGGCCGGACGGAGGTTGCGCCGAATTCGACGATGGAGGAGCAGACTCGTGTCTCCCGGCCGACTCCGGGCCGGATGCAAACGTAACCTAACGCCGCGGGGCGCGATTCGGCGCCTTTCGAATCCTTTGACTGCTCCTGTCCCGAGCCCATGGATCCCGTTCCCCGGCTTCAGGACCGAACCAGGGCCAGACCCTGGCCTCGGCTGGAGGCGTACTCGGAATTCGGACGGGTGATGCGAGCCAGAGTCTTGGCCAGCGGATACGAACTCTCCACCTTGGAAGCCCCGACGCCCACCGGGATGAAGTTCCCGCCCTGAGCGTCCCAGATGGCCTTGTTCACCCGGTAGGCGCGCTCTTGAGCCGCGTCGAAAGAGGCGTCCGCAAACACGTCCCGGAATTCGGTCATGCGACCCGATTCGTCCAGTTGGATCCAGGCGGATACGGCGACTCCCCGGCTGGAGATGGTGGCGATGGCGTCCCGGAAAGAGAGTGGCGTCGGAAACATGTAGTGGGACCCCCGTCCGTCCCCTTGAGTCATGTAGAAGTGGTCCCGCATGAAGAGATTGAGCCCCTCGGCCAGCGGCTCCACCGACAGCAGCACCGGATCGTCCTTGCCCAGATACTCACCGCCCGAAATGACGGCCAGCTTTTCGGTGGAAGCCGACAGCAGGACCTCGTCCAGACTTCGGTGAGGCCGCGACGGATCGAATTCCCCGTTCCGGCTCCACACCCGTTTGACGTTGAACTTCTCCACGGCCCCGAGCAGCGTCTGGCAATGCCCCGACTCGGTTTCCAGGTCCAGGAAGATCCGGCGATGATGCTCCACGTCCCAGACCTCCAGAACGGCCCCCACGCCACCGATGGTGTCGAGGTGCCGCTGCAGTGAACCGCTGGTCCTGGCGTGATTCAGGCTCCACCAGACGGGCAGGTTGAAAGCCGATGGTCCGGCCTTGTCGATGGACAGAAGACCGACCCGTTGCGTGCGGTTGAGGGGCAGCTCGGCAAAGCCGGGCCCCTGCCCCGAAACGTTGCCGGAGAAGACCGGTTCGGGCTCGCCGGCCTCGACCAACCCGGCCTTCCAGTCCCGGTAGGATTTCTCGAGGACCCCGATCTGGGACCGCTCGGCCTCGGGCAGGTGATCGGCCAACAGCTCCAAAAACCGATCGGTGAGGTGAGCCAGCTCCTCCGTGGCACGGCCGGCCGAGGCGTCCCCGACCAGATCCTGGCCCAGACCGTACCACTTGTAGCCCAGCGTGCTGGCGACCCAGACTTGGCGAAAGAAGGTTCGATACGCAAAAAGGTGGACCGCGTTGTCGTCGGCGCCGCGGGAATGGGTCATGAGCAGGTGCTCGTCATCGCCCACCTCGATGATCTCGGAGGTCGAGGAGATGAGACCCAGCTCCGTCGCTTCCTGGAGACTCGCCTTGGCGACGAACCGAAAATGGTTCGGCGGCGTCGTGTGTCCGACTTTGCCTCCACCGTCGGCCTTGATGTCCGAGATGGTGAAACGCGCCCGCTGGTTGGCGCCCGCAATCAGAGAGTCCTGCTCGGGTATATCTTCAAGTCGACCGGCGAGGCGGCCGGCCAGATCCGCGGCCCTGGATTCCGACGCTTGGGGATTCAGATAGGGCTCGAACTCACCGTGTCCGACCATGTGCCGGATCAGTTCGGCGGCGTCCCGTTGCAGGCAGCGGGTCTCGGGACGATTCTGGTCGAAAATATCCACGACGTCAGTGTCCGAGGGGATGCGGCCTCGACCGAAAGACTGGTAGGCGTACGCCACGACCCGGGCGGCTCCTTCGCCGGAATGGAGCGGACAGCTTCCGGGAAAGTCCACCGGAACCAGACCGACCCGGTACTCTCCACCACGCCCTCCCGGACCGAAATGAAACTCTCCGGCAGCTTGCGTAAATTCGCCGATGGCTGGCAGCCCCGACTGGGAGCGTCCGATCAGGATGGGATTGGTGCTTCCACCCACCAGCGCGGCCGGCTCATCCCGCAGGTCGCCCTCGGCGAACCTGCCCCGAACCGCGTAGACCTGACTCAGACGCCATTGCTCGGCATCGGCAATGAGAGCCACCAACTCGTTCAGCTGGCCCGGTCCGAACTCGTAGGTCCGGACCCGATCCCGGCCCGCGGACAAGTCTTCGATGGATTCGACCACTCCGAGATAGTCATTGGCCTCGATTCTGCGCCCGGATCCCTTGTCCGGATTGAAGAAGAGATTGAAAAGAGACCGGTTGAAGAAACCCCATGCACCGCCCAGGGCTTTGGCCACAAAGATGGGTTCGGCCCCTCGCTCCGTATAGGGATAGTTCAGCAGGCGGACACCCAGAGCCTCCCGCTGCGCGTCATCGGACAGTGAGAAGACTTCCTCGGCCTCGGGTCCGGTCAGGCCGGCCGCCAGGGCATGTTCCAGGGCCTTCAGCCCACCCTTCAGTGCGACCCCGGCCGAAACCTCGACCGCATCCTCATTGGAAAAGTCTCCATTGAGGCTCGAGAGATGGATGTGAATGTCCCCGCCGAAGGACTGAACCCAGGACCCGCGAAGACCCGATTGGAGGCCCGAGGCGGCCACTTCATCTCTGACCGCCTGCACGATGGCGGACGGAGTCTCCGCCGCGGTCCAGCGGCCCAGATCTACGGAAACGATGGTGACATTGGATTGTTCGGAGACGGTATTCCCCGTTTTCATTTCGCTTATGACTCCCAGGCATTAGAAAAAACGATTCAACCTTACCGGCGACCGGATCATCTGCACCGGTAACACAGCCGTCGATCAGCCAATTCTCTGACGGCGTTATTGTACCTTTCTCCCCCGAAAAAAATGTCGTCCTCCGATGCTCACAGCCGCACATCGCCGCCGCCCGAAGACGGGACCTGATAAGAGCCTCGGGGAGTCTGCGGATCAGCAGGTCCGGTGATGCGGTCTTGTGCCGGAGATCGGCTACAACTGAACTCTCGCATTCGCTCGCCAACCAGGATTGGAATGGGACGATGGAACGTCCCCACCCTTCAGGAGGCGGGGACATTACAAGGCGGTTATGCTCTCGACCGGCGAAGTTCCCGGATGCCCTCGGACAGAATGCGCAAAAAGCTGGACCGGTTCTGCCAGAGCAGCAGGATCCAATGCCGCTTCTTCATCTGAGGAAAATAGATGCCCCGGAACGCCAGCCGCGTGAAGAACATCAACGTTCGTTCGTGGAAGGGACGCCCCTCTATTTTCTTCAATGCCAGGGCCGTGGTCTGGGGCGAGTAAGACCGGCTCCAGGCCTCGTGAACTTCGGCTTCGGCCGCCTTGACGCTGATGTTGTTGGGAGTGAAGGCCATGCGGAAAGGCCTGAAATCGAGCCAGTGTTTGGGACGGGTCAGCCGATCCTGCGCCAGCAGACGATCATACAGCGGCGTTGCGGGATAGGGCGTCAGCAAGCCGAACACCGGCAGCCCCGGAGGCCAGCTGTCGATGATGTCCAGGGTCTTCCGGGCCACTCCCGGACGATCGCCGTCCATCCCGAAGATGAAGGAGGTGATGGAGTAGATGCCGCGCCGGGCGAGGCGGTCCAGGACCTCCGCGTATTGCGCCGGTTTGTTGAAGCCCTTGTTCACTCCCTTGAGGTTCTCGTCGTCAACCGACTCGAGACCCATGAAAATCCAGCGGCCGCCACTCTCCTTGATCAGGTCTACCAGTTCTTCGTCCTTCAGCAGGTTCACGCTGATCTGAGCGACCCAGGGAATTACGGCATCCTGCGCAATGATTTCCCGAAGCAGCGATTTGGTCCGCCGTTTGTTGAGGGCGAAATTGTCGTCGATAAAGAAAACGCCGACTCTACTGTCCTCCTTTCGGGCCCGGGCCTTGAGGCGCAGCATCTCGTCAACGACGCTCTGATCGCTTCGGAAGCGAATGGAGTCACCGAAGAACCCGGTGACGGTGCAGAAATCGCATCCGTACGGACAGCCCCTGCCGGACTCGATGGGTACGACGTAAAGGCCCTTCCAAGTGTTTCCCGCCTTCCTCAGCAGGTAGCGGCCCCAGTTGGGGATCTTGGACATGAGGTCGAACTGGCTCAAGTCCAGATCTTCCCATGGAATGTGGGGGTAGTCGTCCAGAGAGGGCTTGATCTCGCGGCCCGTTTCATCGACTGGCTCGTAGACTTCTTGAAGCTGACCCGCCTCCGCATCGGCCACGATCTTGGGCCAGATATCATCCGCTTCCCCCAGCGCCACTGCGTCCGCGTGGCGGGGTTCGCCGCTCCTTCCAATCGGCTCGTCGGGAACCTCGGTCACGTGGGGTCCCCCCATCACGACCTTGGCGCCCGCCGACCGAATGGCGTCGGCCATCTGGTACGCGCGCGCCGCCATCCGGGTCATGGCCCCGATGCCGGCCAGCTTGATATCGTTCTCCCTGACGAATTCCATGATGTCCGCCCGGGTCATGGGCTGGGCGTTCCCGTCGATCAGGAACACCTTGTGCTCCGGAGGCGTCACGGCCTGCAGGACAAACATCCACAAGTGCGGCATGTAGTTCTTCGTTACCTGGTTGTCGGGGTTGTACAACAATATGTTCATGAAGACTTCCTTGATCCAGGGTCCGGCAACCGGGCCCTTCCCACCATTAGCAGACTAGAAAACAGTGACACGCAGATGTTCTTAAGGGAGTTCAAGCGCAGAGTTTACTTGAGCCGGGTTTCGATGTACAGGGCTCGACCCAGGGTTGCCGCGAATCCACCCGGAATGGCAGCAGGCGCAAACCGGCATCAAGACCCCACCAACGTCGAAGCCTGCCTGCTGACCTTGCGGACTGCCGCTCCGATTTCTTCCATGTCGGACCGCGAACCCAGAAAGACGGATTGCCCCAACCAGACGGCCTCTTCGCACAGACGGTCGTTCCCGGGGCAACGATTCCGTTCGGGCCACTCCTTGAGCACCCGTTCCGGATAGATTCTCCGAAAGGCCCGGGATTGGAGGGCCTGCTCCAGAAACGGCTCCCGGTTCAGCGGTCGGTAGCCGGGAGAACAGCGAACCCCCTCCGCGCGAAGCGCTTCCAGGAAACGCTTCCGCGGAAGACCGGAAAAAGCTTCGGACCGGTAGCGGAACATATAGAGGTGATAGGCGTTGCCGGTGCAGCCGTCGTATTGTCCAGGCGGCTCGATTCCGGGAATCTCGTCAAACAGCCGAGTCAGGTAGGCGGCGTTCTCTCTTCGAAGTCGGGTCTGGGCGTCGAGACGCTGCAATTGGGCCAGCAGCAGCGCCCCCTGAAATTCGGTCATTCGCCGATTGTCGCCGCTTCGCACGTGGGCCAACGGCGCGGCCGCTCGCTCGAGGCGCCCGCCGGGCATCGCCTCGTAGCCCCGCCCGGCGTCCTGGAAGCTGGTGCAGATCGCCATGAGTTCGGGGTCGTCCCCGGAAATTGCTCCTCCTTCTCCGCAATTGAGATTCTTGGACGACTGAAAGCTGAAACAACCCAGATCCCCCAAGGTTCCAACCCTTCGTCCCCTCCACTCCGCCAAATGAGCCTGGCAGGCGTCTTCCACCACCTTCAGCCCCCGTTTCCGGGAGATTTCCAGGATACGGTCCATGTCACAGACGTTGCCCCCCAGATGCACCGGGATGATGGCTCGCGTCCGTTCGGTTGCCGCTTCCTCAATTCGACTCGGATCCATCTGGGAGGTTTCCCGGTCCGAGTCCGCGAAGATAGGCAGGGCGTGGCAGAGCAGCACCACGTTGATGGTAGCGACGAAGGTGTATGGGGGGACAATGACCTCATCTCCCGGTCCCACCCCCAAGGCTTGCAAAGAAGTGTAAAGGGCGCTGGTCCCGCTGGAGGTGGCCACCACGTATCCGGCGCCCAGCCGGTCTCTCCACTCCGCCTCGAAACGCTCGACGTAGCTGCCGCCCCTGCGGTTCCAGCGCCGCGTTTCCAGCACCTCTTTCCATATCTGCCGGTCGCCGTCCTCGAGGATCGGCCACGAGCTGAAGGGCCGGGACCGGACCGGAGTTCCCCCCAGCAGAGCCAGCCGATTGTCTCGAGTCGCTTTTGTCAGCGGAGCCGGGGCCGCCCGGCCTGCAAGCCGGGAACCTGCGAACGCGGCCGAGGCCCCCAGAAAGAGACGTCGCGACCAACTTCTGCTTTTCATTTGCACCTCCCGTCGATGCCCTCGAATTGGTCCTCTCCCGCCTGCCTCAGGAAAAGGCCACGCGGACGCCCAGATCCTGGTCTCGGGCCTGCTGAAAAATGGTCCGGGCGATAGTAGTGTCCTGGATGCCGATCCCCACTCCGTCATAGAGGGTGACCTGCTCCTCTTCCGTCCGGCCCGCCACGTCCCCGTTGATGACCTGGCCCAGCGATCCGGCATAGCAGTCCTGGCCCAGGATTCCGGCCTCCACCGCCTGACTCGCCTCGCCGCGAACCAGAGCATGCTCGACAAAATCGGCGAAGAGCCGGCAGCGGGGCATCAACTCCATTTCACATTCGATCTTCTCCCCCAGATCCGAACCCATGCAGCAGAGATGAGTTCCGGGCCGCACCCAATCGGAGCAGACGATGGGCCGGCGGCTGGTGGTCGCGGTGACGATGACGTCCGCCCCGCGGCACGCCTCCTCGGCCTCCGCCACCAGGATCGGCGCCGGCGCCTCGCCGGCGAGCTCGCGGCTCACCTGCTCGGCCGCTTCCCGGCGCATGTCGTGGAGGTAGATGCGGCTGAAGGGCCGGACCGAACTGACCGCCCGCAGGCACTGGCGTCCCAACTGTCCGGCGCCGATCACGGCCAGCGTCGCCGAATCGGGACGGCTCAAGTGTTTCGCGCTCACCGCCGCAGCCGCGCCGGTCCGGTACATGGTGGGCAGGGTGCCGTCGCAGATCATCAGGAGCTCTCCGGTCCGGGGCTCGAATGCGGCGATCCAACTGTTGGTGGTGGGCAGACCCCACTCCAGGTTGTCGGCCCGTTCCTGGCCGACCTTCATGGAAAGCAGGTCGGCGGCCTCGGTATAGCCGGTGATGCAGGCGGCCATGCCCCCGCTCGTCCCGGGAATCGACAACGGATAAATGGCCTTGGGCGGGAGGAAATCATTACCCCGCTCGAACACTCCCATGGCGTGCTCGATGGCGGGGATGGCGGCCTTGATGTCGATGCGGGAACCGATGTCCTCGCGGGTCAGAATGATTGTTTCTCGAGCCATGGAATCATCCTTTCGAATGCCTTCTCGATCTGGTCCATGGAAGTGGCGAAGCTGATCCGCAGGGCGTTGTTGCAGGATCGGCCGAACGCGCCTCCCGGGATGGTGCAAACCCGAGCCTCCCGGAGCAATCGCATGGCCACCTCGAATCCATCGGCGCCCTCGGGAAGGAAGGGCATGATGAAGAACGCGCCCCCCGGCCTGTAGCCGGTCAGCGACGGCGCCTGATCCACCAGTTCCACGATCCGGTCCCGGCGCCTGCGGTATTGCCGGACCATCTCGTCGACGCAACTCTGGTCCCCTTCCAGGGCCGCCACGACGGCCCACTGGGAAGCCGTGTTCTCGGTGGTGCTGATGAACATGTGATAGCGCTGAAGGTCCACAATGTTACGGGCGCTGGAGATGGCCCAACCCAGGCGCAGGCCGGCCATGGAGTAGGTCTTGGACACGCTGCTGGCCACGATCACGTGATCCAGCGTCGGGGAGCAGGTCAGGGCGCTGGCGTACTCCACCCCGTCGAGTATGAGGCACTCGTAGACCTCGTCACTGATCAGGGCCAGGCCCCGCTCGGCCGCGGCCTCGCTGATGGCGCGGATCGTCTCCTCCGGATAGATGGCTCCCGTCGGGTTCCCCGGGGAATTGATCATGATGGCGCAGGTACGTTCGTTGATGGCGTCGATCACCGCCTGCGGGTCCAACTGGTACCCTTCCCCGGCCGTCGTGACCAGGGGCCGGGGGATGGCTCCGGCCATGCGAATGATGTGGACCAGGATGAAGACCGGCTCCACCACGATCACCTCCATGCCCGGTTTGACAGCGGCGGTGAGAGCCATGAACATGGCCTGGCAACAGCCGGTGGTGATGAGGACGTTGTCGGGACCGAGCTCGATACCGTAGCGGAGATTGTACCAGCCGGCGACGGACTCCCGGAGCCGGGGCAGGCCGGCATCCAACTCATACCGCGTCTTGCCCTCCCGGAGCGCTTGGACGTGTGCCTCGATGATATGGGCGGGAGTGGGAAAATCGGGCTGGCCGATGGACAGATGGACCACATCCTCCATGGCGGCGGCGGTGTTGAAGTACTTGCGTATGGGAGAGAACGGAAGCTGGGCCAGATTCGGATTCCAGTCGATGCCTGTGGTCATGAGCCCTCGGGGCCTGCGCCCCCATCCAAAGAATTCGTATTCCGTTTCGGAAATAACGGACTGCGCAAATGCTCTATCAACCCTCATACAGTGTCAACAGCCCGTGGTGAAACCGCTCATTGAACGAAACGCACGGAGAAAACATGGTTTTACGGAATAGCCGGATTCGCGGGTTCGCCAGCGACACGAATGCGGGCATCTGCCCGGAAGCGTGGGAGGCATTGGATCGTGCCAATCGGGGACACGCTCCCGCCTACGGCTTCGACTCCCATACCCAGGAGGCGCGCGCCGCCATCCAGGACCTTTTCGTCACCGATTGCCAGATCTACTTCGTCTTCACCGGTTCGGCCGCCAACTCGCTGGCGGTGGCCCATCTCTGCCGCAGCTATGAACTGGCCATCTGTCACGAGACGGCTCATCTCGACCTGGGGGAATGCGGCGGTCCGGAGTTCTTCAGCGGCGGCTCCAAGGTGCTGCCCCTGCCTGGAGAACACGGAAAACTGGACGCCGCCGGCATCCGGCATACCGTCGAGACTCGAACCCGCGACTTCCAATATCCCGCCCCCCGGCTCGTCAGTCTGACCCAGGCCACGGAGATGGGAACCGTCTACAGCCTGGAACGGCTCCGGGAGATCTCCAACCTGAGCCGCGAGTTGGGACTTCGGGTCCACATGGACGGGGCCCGTCTGGCGAATGCCCTGATCCACCTGGATTGCGAGCCGGCCGACACGACCTGGAGAGCGGGTGTCGACGTCCTATCCTTCGGCTGCACCAAGAACGGACTCCACCAGGGGGAGGCGATCGTCTTCTTCGATCGGGAGCTGGCCTCGGGCTTCGAGTATCGCTGGAAGCAATCGGGCCAGGTCGCTTCCAAGATGCGTTTCCTGTCTGCGCCCTGGACGGCTCTTCTCAAGAGCGGCGCCTGGCTCCGCAACGCCCGGCACGCAAATGCCTGCGCCGCCCGGTTGGAGCGGGGTTTGAGAGGGTTGGAGGGCATCTCCATCCCCTACCCGCGGGAAGCCAATGGCGTATTCGTCCGGCTCAAGCCCGCTCTGGCAACAGCCCTGAGGCAACGGGGCTGGACGGTGGGAATCATGCCCGGCGGCGCCGCCCGCTTCATGTGCAGTTGGGACACCCGGAACGAGGACGTCGACGCACTGATCCACGATTTCCGGGACCTGGTTGCCGACCCGGGACTTACCTGAACGAATGATCATCGATACCGTGGTCACACACCCCGATTGGGCGGCCGCCTGGGGCAATTGGGGGAAGGTGGGGGTCCGCCGGATCGCGGATGCGTGCGCCGCCGGAGGCATCCGAAGAATCTACTGGCGAGCCAACTGCGGCTCCCGGGTCTTCTACCCCAGCCGTCTCGAAGACACCTTCCGGGGCGAGGACCGCGAAGCCTGCGAGGTCCCCGAATACTGGAAGGTCACGCTGGCCGAAACCGACTACTCCACCTGGAACCTGCTGGAGGATGCCGTGGAGTGCACTCTCGGAGCCGGCCTTGAGCCCTGGGTCTGGTACAGCCCCTACGAAGAGTCCCACGGCCAGGTCTCGCTAACCCGTTTCGCCCGGGAGCATCCGCAGTACCACGCAGTGGCCCGGGACGGACACCGGAGGTCCTCCCGGCTCGGCTTCGCCTATCCCGAAGTGCGGCGCCACAAGCTGGCGATGATCGAGGAACTCATGTCCCATGGCTTCCGTGGCGTCCTGCTGGACTTCGTCCGCCAGTTGCCCCGGATCGACGAGAACCTGCCTCCGCAACTGGACCGGCGGGGCGTCTGCCGGTACGGCTATGAGGCGCCGGCCCTGGAGAGTTACCGCCGAATCCACGGTATCGATCCCAGAGAGCGGCCGAACCACACCGATTCCTGGATTCGCCACCGCGCCTCTTACGTCACCCGTCTTATGGAGGAGTTGAACCGGCAGCGGAAGACAACGGAGCCCGGATATCCCGTCACCGTTCTGGTGTCGCCCGAGAGCCCCCTGAGTCACGTCCTTCCCGACTGGCCCCGCTACGTCCGTGACGGGCTCCTGGAGGAGACGGGCCTCTGGCGGGTCCGAACCGACGCCTTGAGAGGTGCGCTGGTGGACTGGACCTCGTGGCTCGGCGGAGGAATCTGCCAGGAGGCCCACATCATGCTGCCTGAATGGAATCTGGCACGGCTCAACCCGAAGGAGGTGGAACGTCAGATCCGCCAAGCCCGGCATTCGGGTGGTGACGGAACCGGCATCCTGGCCGGAATCTACTGCTACAACATGGACCAGCTCGGACTGAAGGAGGGCTCGGAGCGGTTGGAATCGGGAGTCCGGGCGGCTCGGGAGGCGGGAGCCGAGGGCGTCGTCCTCTGGGAGTCCACTTCCATCGAGAGTTGGTCGGGATGGGACAAGTACCTCCCCTCAGGACTTTGGGCCACAGTCGCGCGGTTGGCCGGGGAACCTTGAAACGCTGGAGAAGATTCAGCTAATATGACGGCAGTCGACCGCAGGGGCCGGCATCCATAATCGTCTTTTTCCCGTTTCCGAGCGCCCTCGGACCGGGAGCCATGCACCGGAAAAAAGGAGTCGTCATGAGCAAGTCATCCATCAGCCGCCGTCGATTTCTGTCTCGCTCCACTGGAGTGGGGGCAGGATTGGCCGTCGCCGGGTTCCCGGGAATCGCCAGCGCCCGCAACGTCAACAATCGGATCAACGTGGGAATCGTGGGTCCGGGCGGCCGCGGCACAAGCCTCCTCAAGAACTTTTTTGCCGACAACCATCGCTTCAACGCTCACCTGACGGCGATCGCCGATCTCTGGAGCTACCGTCGAGACAGAGCGTCCAAGTTCGTCGCGGAAAACCAGGGACAGGCTCCCAAGGTGTACCGCCACCACGAAGAGATCCTGGCCGACGCCGATCTGGATGCCGTCATCATCGCGACTCCCGACCACGCCCACGCCCAGGTTCTGACGGCGGCCGCCGAAGCCGGCAAGGACGCCTACTGCGAGAAGCCCATGTCCAACGTCCTGGAGGAGGCCAACGACGCCCTCGACGCGGTCAGGAAGGCCGGAACCATCGTTCAGATCGGAACCCAGAGGCGCTCCTGGCCCAAGTACCGGCAGGCTGCCAAGATGATCGGCGACGGCATCATCGGCGACGTGGTCAAGGTGGACATCCTTTGGAACGCCTACAGTCCCTACCGTTGGGCCGGGCGAGCCGAAGAGCGCGCCATGGTCAAGGAGAGCGACGTGGACTGGGGCAGCTGGCTCATGGGGAAACCCCACCGCCCCTTCGATCCCAGGATCTTCCGCTGCTTCCGCCTCTGGAAGGACTTCTCCAGCGGCATCATCGACCAGTGGATGACTCACGGAATCGACTTGGCCCACATGTTGGCGGGGGTGACGACCCCGCTGAGCGCCGTGGCCCACGGCGGCATCTACAAGTACAAGGACTGGAGAGAGAATCCCGACACTTTGGAAGTCGCTCTGGAGTACGAGAAGGGCGGCAAGAAACTCTTGGCCGTTTATTCCACGAATCTCATCAACGGCTACGGCAAGCAGACTCAGGTCCACGGCACCCTGGGCAGTTTCTCACCTGCCGGCGGGATGGACTGGAAACAGGGCAAGGAGGAGCCCAATGCCGATCCTTCCAAGGGCTGGCGATTCACGGGCACGGGCGTCAAGGCCGACGGGAAGGTCGGCGATATGGTCGAGGTGCCCGATGCTCCCGGCGAAGTCAGCCACATGGCCAATTGGCTCGACGCGGTGCGGCAGCAGGATCCAAAGAGGCTCTACTGCACGGTCGACGCGGGCTACGCCCACTCCATCGCCTGCATCATGTCCAACGACGCCTACTGGGCCGGCCGGCGCATGACCTTCGATCCGGTGAAGCGGACCATCCAGGCTGGCTAGCGGGAGCAGGAGCGGCGGTTTCCAACCGCCGGACTCTGGCCGGAAGGAATATCAGGAGTGGGCGACTGGAAGTCGCCCACTCCTGACTACACGAGCCGGCGGAAGCCGGTGTGCTTGACCGGACCACCGATCCGAGGCTCGATGTCTCCCTTCTGAATCGCATCACTCAACTCCTGGAACACCGGCTCGCAGGCCTCCAGGAATTGCTCCACATGCGTCTCCTGGTGGGCGAATGTGGGATAGAAGCCTCCCGCCACCAGGAATCCCCGGTCCAGCATGCGAACGGTCCAAAGGGTCTGGAGGGCGGCCGCCTCGGGATGGTCGAAATGGTAGAAGGTCAGCGCCGGATGACCGGTGGCGCCGACGGGGACGCCGCAGCGGTCTCCCAGCTCCGTAAGGCCCTGCCGCGCCGCCTCTCCGATCCGGGCCACGTGTGAGCGAACGTCCTCCCTCTGGAACTTGCGGATAGTGGCCAGGGCGGCCGTCGGTCCCACCGCCTCCGTCCAGAGCGCGCTGGAGATGAAGCTGTTCTGGGCCGCCTGCATGATCTCCCGCCGGCCCACCACCGCCGAGATGGGATGCCCGTTTCCGGTGGTCTTGGCAAATACCGCCATATCCGGCTCCAGCCCATACTTGAGGTGGGCTCCTCCCAGCCAGAGCCTCCAGCCGATGGTGATCTCATCCATGATCAGGCAGGCGCCGCAACGGGTGGCGATTTCACGGATCTCCTCCAGGAAGCCGGGCTCGGGATCGAAGTTTCGAGTCGGCTCCATGACGATGGCGGCCAATCCCGCGCCGTGCCGGTCCACGATGGCCCTGAGCTCCTCGATCCGGTTGTAGGTGAAGGGCATGGCCGTTCCGGCCAGTCCGCTGGGCACGCCAGCCGGTTCCAGGCCAGGCATCAGGTGTCCCCCGCCCAACCGGTCCACCGTCTCCTCGCTGGGGTCGACGGGAACGTTGGCGGCCAGGTACCAGTCGTGCCATCCGTGGTAGCCGCAAAAGGCCACCTTGTCGCGCCCGGTATAGGCCCGGGCGATCCGCACCGCGATGGTCATGCTCTCTCCGCCCAGACGCCCGAACCGGACCATCTGGGCCCAGGGATGGAGCTCCAGCATCAGTTCGGCCAACTCCACCTCGTCGGGAGGATTCAAGGAAGACATGCAGCCGTTGCGCACCCGCCGGATGACCGCCTCGGTCACGTCAGGATCGGCATATCCCAGGAGCGTGGCGCCGATTCCGGCCATGGACATGTCGAAGTAGTGGTTTCCGTCCACGTCCACGGTCTCGCAGCCTTGGGCCTGGGCGAAGTAGGCCGGCCACTGCCCCGGAGCGGTCATCTCCTGGCGCTTGCCGTAAAGCTGCGTCGCGCCGGGAATGAGTTCCCGGGCCCGGTCGTACATCTTCTGACCCAAGATTCTTTTGTTTTCTTTTTTGTTCACTATTTGCAAATTAATATCTCCTAATTTACATGAATCTCATCCAAGAACATCCCAGGACATTTCATCCCGGATTTTGAGCGAAACATATCCAACCGCGGGTGTCCGGTCAACATTCGCGGTTGCCTGCACCTGGTGATTCCCGGCGCTGCACGCGTGGCTCGCACCGGCGACCTCGATCCCATATGATGGTGCGCCCTGAGAAGGACTCTCCTCCTCCGACGACGGGAGCGCAATGAACTAATGGTGTACGACCCCGGAAAGATCTATCGCGCGGCTCTCATCGGTTGCGGCTCCATGGGCAGCTACTGCATGGACGAGCTTCAGAACGCGACGGGCCGGATCCTGCTCCCCTTCGGACATGCGGAGATCCTGAAGACCCATCCCGGAACCCGGCTGGTGGCGGGGGCGGACCCGGACCGGGGACGTCTGGAGGATTTCGGAAAACGATGGAAGGTCAACGCCCTCTATTCGGACCACCGCAAGATGCTCGAAGCCGAGCGTCCCGAGATCGTCGCCATCGCCAGCCCTCCGGATTTCCACGCCCCTCAGGTCATCGACTGCGCCCAAGGCGGAGTCAAGGGGATCTTCTGCGAAAAACCGTTTACCACGAACTTGGCGCTGGCCGACCGGATGATCGCGTCCTGCCGCGAGAGCGGCACCAGCTTGGCCATCAACCACACTCGCAGAGGCGACCCCCTGATCCTCCGTTCACGCCGCCTCCTGGACGAGGGGGGCATCGGAGAGGTCCTCAGCATCGTCGCCACCTGGCCCGGACGCCTCTTCCTGTCGGGAACCCACTGGTTCGATCTGGTGAACTACCTGGCTGGAGACACGCCGCCGGCATGGGTCGTGGGGCACTCGGAAGATCCCGAAATATCGATGGTGGCCATTCCCACGCAGCGGGGACGGGATCTGGGCGGCACCCTCTACGCCGCGTATCCGAACGGGATCCGGGCCTTCTTCAATGGCCGGGACAGTCACGCCGGCTACCGGGTGGAGGTGAACGGCACCGAGGGGGTGCTCAACATCGAGCCCAACGGAGTCCGCCTCTGGAAGATCAATGCGGGGAGCGTGTTCCGAGAGCTCCTGGAACACCCCTTTCCCCAGATGATGCACCACACTGCGCCCATGGTCTACCTGCTGGAAGACCTGCTGGAGGCGGTGGAAACAGGCCGCGCTCCCCTCTCCAACGGAATCACGGCCCGGAACGCCCTGGAACTGATCCTGGCGACCCACGACTCCTCCCGGAGAGGCAACGTGAAGATCCAACTGCCGTTGCAGGATCGAGAGATGCGGCCTCCGTTTCACTGGCAGAATCCCGACGGCTCCACGTTCTACAGCGCGACCGCTGGAGACGGCTCTCCTCCCTCCGATGATTCGTAACCACCGCGTCCTGCTCGCCAAGCTGGTCTTTCTGCTGGGGTGGACCTCGGCGTGTGCCCCGGCCACCGACACCGGATTTGATCCCGCCGGCGACACCGACCGGTCCGGGAGCCTCCGTTTCGCGTGGCAGGGAGACCTGACGCCCATGTGGCACCCGTCCGGATACGAGACCTTCAGCCAAGCCGTGATTTTCTTCCTCCTCTTCAACAAGCTGGTCCGGCTCGATCCGGACCTGACCACCATACTCCCCGATCTTGCCGAGAGTTGGGAGGTCTCCCCCGACGCCCGCATCTTCACGTTCCGTTTGCGGCGGGAGGTCCGCTGGCACGATGGCGAACCCTTCACCGCCCGGGACGTGGTCTTCAGCTTCAGCCGCCAACTCCTGGAACCCTACCGGTACGTCAAATTCGCCGGCGGGATCGTCGGAGCACAAGCCTATGAGGAGGGAAGGTCCGGCAAGCTGGAGGGCCTGGAGGCACCCGACGACTTCACGGTTCGGATCACGCTTCGGGAACCCGACGTCACGTTCCTGCAGAAACTCGCCGAGCCGTCCATGGTGATCATGCCGTCTCACCTCCTGGCGGGAGTGGAGCCCGGCGCCGTGCAGTCGGCGGCCTTCACCATCACTCGTCCGGTGGGAACCGGTCCCTTTCGCTTCGTGAAATACTTGACCGACCTCTACGTGGAGTTGGAGTCGAACCCGGACTACTTCCGGGGCGCCCCCTCGATTCGCAAGGTCTACATGAAGCGTCTCCGGCCCGAGGTGACGGTGGCGCAACTGGAGAGCGGCGAGCTGGACCTGGGAATGCGGCTTCAACTGCTGGACTACGACCGGCTGGCGGCCTTGTCCCATCTGGAGACGACGACCCGTCCCGGCATCGGCATGATCTCGGTGGGGTTCCCCCTGGACCGCACCGTGGTTCAGGACCGCCGCCTGCGCCAGGCCATCTACTGCGCCATCGATCGGAAGACCGTGGCCCGCACCTTGTTTCGGAGCCGCGCCAAGGCCATGGAGGGGGTCCCGCTCGGCATGGAGCCGGACGCGAGACTCGACCCCTACGAGCACGACCTGGAAAGGGCCAGAAGGCTGTTGAAGGAGTCGGGCTTCGATACGGCGACTCCGCTGCGCCTCATCTACGACCAGACCTATCCCCGCGCAGCCCAGATCTACCCCATCATCGGCCAACAGTTGAGAGTCTTGGGACTGAGGGTGCAGTTGGAGGCCATGGAGTCGACGGCGTATATCGCCCGCCGCTACGAGCAACGGGACACCTACGAAATGTCGGGGAGCCATGGCGGAGCCTACGGTCTCGGTCCTCACGTGACCTCCACCTACTTCAACTGCCGGCGGGCCGACTGGCAGTATGGCTATACCAATTGCGATCTGGATCGCCACTTTGCGGAAGCGACGGCCACCGTAGACCCGGAACGGCGGCGGGACCTCTACTTCCAGGCCGCCCGCCTGCTGAACCGGGACCTGCCCATCCTTCCCCTGTGGGCGCCCGACGAGGTCCATGCGCGTCACCAGCGGCTGGGAGGCGGTTTTGCTCTTCACCGGGACGCGCGCCGGACGTTCGGCAACATCGAGACCTGGACGTTGGATCCCTAGCCGAGAAGGCCAACCATGGGCCGCTACCTGCTCCGCCGCCTGCTCATCGCGATCCCGGTGCTGTTGGGCATCACTTTCGTTGCCTTCACGGCCTTGGCGCTCGCTCCGGGAGACCCCATCCTGGCCCGGATCGATCCCAGCATTCTGGCCCAGCAGTCGCCGGAGTGGATCGAGGAGCGCCGCCGCGAACTGGGACTGGATAAACCCATTCCCGTCCAATATGTGAAATGGCTGTCCGGTCTGGTCCAGGGGGATCTGGGTTACTCGGTGGCAACACGCCGGTCGGTGGGTGACGAACTGCGGACACGCCTGCCGGTCAGCCTGAAACTCATGGGCGCAGCCCTTCTGTTCGGGATCGTCATCGGAATCCCATTCGGCGCGCTGGCCGCGCTCAAGCAACACTCGCGGCTGGACTATGCCCTCAGTTCCCTCACCATGCTCCTGATCTCGACCCCGACCTTTTTCCTCGGACTGCTGGCCATCTACCTGTTCGGAGTCCATCTGAGGCTGCTGCCGACGGGTGGCATGGCGACCCTGGGAACCGTCCCCAACCTGGCCGATCAGGTCCGGCACCTGGTGCTGCCGGCCACGGTCCTGGGATTGCGGAACGCCGCCCTGCTGATGCGCCACACCCGAAGCAGCCTGTTGGAGGTATTACGTGAAGACCATGTGACGACGGCCCGCGGCAAGGGGTTGTCCCAGCGCGTCGTGTTCCTGCGGCATGTCCTGAGGAACGCCCTCATCCCCATCATCAGCGTCCTGGGATTCCTGCTGCCCGAGTTGGTGGTGGGAGCGGTGATTACGGAACAGGTCTTCGCCTGGCCGGGGATGGGATTCATGGCCGTTCGAGCGGCGGCGGATCGTGACCCCTCCATGCTCATGGGGGTGGTCCTGGTGGTGGGAATCGGAGTCCTCCTGAGCTCCCTGCTGGCCGACATCGGCTACGCCATCGCCGACCCCAGAGTCCGTTTCACCCGGAAGCAGAGAACATGGATCTGAGTCGAGACGAACAGAGGCCCGCCAGACACCGGGGCCCCGGACCCTGGGCTCGATTTCTCCGGCACCGGCTCGCCTGCGGCGGAGCGATTTTCCTGGGAATCATCATCCTGGCCGCCCTCCTCGCTCCCTGGGTGGGCCGGCACGATCCCTTCCATACGGAACTGGAACATCTCAACCAGGCGCCCGACGCCGTCCATTGGCTGGGGACGGATCTGATCGGCCGGGATGTCTGGAGCCGGGTGATTCATGGCAGCCGCACCTCTCTGACCGTGGGAATCCTGGCAGTCGTCCTCTCCACGCTGATCGGCTCGCTTCTGGGTGCGCTGGCGGGATATTCAGGCGGCGCCATCGATCAGGCCGTCATGAGGGCCACCGAAGTCATGATGAGCATCCCGGTCCTGCTCATGGTCATGCTTTTCGTCTCGCTGCTGGGCCCCAGCCTCGCCTCGGTCACCCTGGTCATCGGGCTGCTGGGCTGGTCGAGCACCTGCCGCGTCGTGAGGGGAGAGGTCCTGGTGCTGCGGGAGAAGGATTTCATCTTGGCGGCGCGGTCCCTGGGCAACGGCCACGCCCGCGTCATCCTGCGTCACATCCTGCCCAACACCGTGGGTCCGCTGAGCGTGATCGCCACCTTCGGTTTCGCCAACGCCATCCTGCTGGAAGCGGCGCTCAGCTTTCTGGGGTTGGGAGTCCCTCCTCCCACGCCGAGTTGGGGAGGGATGCTCAACGAGGCTCAGTCGCCCACGGTGCTGGCCGGCATGCCCTGGCTCTGGATGGCGCCCGGGGCCGCCATCGCCGTGACGGTGCTGGCCGTCAATTTCATCGGGGACGGCCTGAGAGACTCGGCGGACGTTCGATCCCTCTAACTCGAATCTCCCGGGTCAGGCCTCCACAATCCCCAGTTCCCTGGCCTTCCGTCGGATGTGGCTCATTCGATCCTGAACCGGGACCAGTCGATTCCCGTCCGGCGTGGCGCGGGCCAAGTGGAAGAATTCGTACAGATCGAAACCGGCGAAGCGGCGGTCTCGCCAGATCCGCTCCATATCTTCTACATATTCCTGGATCGGGATGGCCCGGGCCACGTACCGGTTCAGGTAGACCGGAAGCTCCAGATCTTCCGTGATCTCCAGTACTTCTTCCACCACCGGATCGGCCAGGACATTGATCAGTTTGCTCCTCCGGGCCGGAGACCCGTCCATCGGATCCTCGGCGGCCTCGTACCAACTGGATCTCAGGGTCACGGCGTCGGCCAGCCCCTCTTCCAACCATTGCCGCCAGGCGAAATGGATATTGGCCGGGAAACCCATAAGCTGACCGAAGACGGGGTCGGGACGGAACGCCTCGGTGTGGACCTGCACCTGGAAGAGCTTCCCGGCTCTCCGGGTCATGGCGCTGGCTTCGCGGACAAATCGAGTGTAGGCCTCGCCCCGCAGAGCACCCAGCAGGTTCGGATCGAAGTCTTCCCGCCGGATGTCGACTCCGTGCCGTTCCCGGTAGGCCTCCACCACGGGAGGGTTGAAACCGTACTCGCAGGGTTCGTCGGTGAGGGTCCCGTGAGCCGAGACGCGGAGCACGACACCATCGACTCCCTTCTCCAACATGCGGTTGACCCGCCAATTCCAGAGCCGCTGCACCTCGGGATAGCACTCGCAGGGCGCGGCCGGCAGATAGCCGTTCTTGCCCCGGGCAAATGCGATGAAACCGCCTCCGGCCCCCCGGCCCAGCTCGGCCCGATGCTCGTGCCAGGAGCTGGCCTGCGAGTCTTGCGGCGTCGTCGGGCGTCCGGCCGGAGGCCCCCCTACCCCGTCCAGATGGAGCAGGCGGGTCCCGTAACCCGAATCGAATTCCAGGCCGTACGTGCGGAAGTCGCGGGGCCGAATCCAGGTGGCATCCCGGGTGGCCACGACAATGGGCAAGGCTTCCGGACCCGGACCGAAAACCTCGACCATGCCGACAGCCGTGTTCTCGAAGTCAGTGGGTCCTTCTCTGAAATTGGTGGCCACTACCAGATAGCGATCTCGGAGATCGAGACCGGTGAGGGTGAGAGCCCGGATGAAATCTCCTTTTCTGGTAATCACTTGACCGTAAGAGTCTCGAATTTCCTGGAGAGATGTCTCTACCGTTTCTTCGAGTCCGAAATCCACCTGCCGGCGCCGGTATCGATAGTTGTCGGGACTGCTCCAGATCTCCAGATGCCGGGCCCGGATTCGCGTAGGAGAGTCATCCCGCTTGACCAGACGGATCCGCCGAATGGGGATGGCCTGCAGGTTCGAGGGGCCCTCCAGGGGACGGCGTTGAATCCGAGTGTGGGGGAACCGCTCCATGAAGGGATTGAAGCACTGGAGGCTGCCCCCGATCCGCCGCATCGGACTGGCGGGGTCCGATTCCGGTGAACCCTCGGGAAAGGTGGCCGACATCCCGGTGTGGTAGGGCTTCAGGACCCCGAAAATTTCCAGTCCACGCCGGTGAGCCGCCCCCACGGCGGCTTCCAGCGGCTCGCCGATGGCCGCCAGCGTGAGGGGACCATACTTCGCCCAGGGGGTGCGAAGCATGTTGGTCCCGGCGCCGTACCGGTCCTGCTCCAGATCACCCAGGTACTGCCAATACACCCGGGTGACCCCCATGCGGCGAGCTTCCCGCATCATCAGTTCCAGGGTGCGAGGCGTGTAGAGCCCCCTGCCCCCGTCACCGAAAAAATCCACCGTCATGGAGAGCTTGAAGGGCGGCTCTCGGTCGACGCGAACCGGCGGCATGGGGTCCCCGACGTCAGGAGATGTGGGCCCCCTGGGTCTCCACGTAGACGGCGTAAAGGGATTGGCTGGCGGTCATGAAAAGGCGGTTCCGCTTCCGGCCTCCGAAGCAGGCGTTGCCGCAAATCTCGGGGAGGCGGATCTGCCCGATGCGTTCTCCGTCCGGGGCGAAAATGTGGACTCCGTCATAGCCGTCTCCGACCCAGCCGGCGCTGGCCCAGATGTTGCCGTCCACGTCCGCCCGGATTCCGTCGGCGAAGCCCGCCTTTCCGTTCAACTCCATGGAGGTGAACTCGCGGCCGCCGGAGAGGCGCTTCCCGTCGACGATGTCCCAGACCTTGATGTTCTTGGGGGCCTCCGGGTAGTGGGAGGCGCCTGTGTCGGCCACGTAGAGCTTCCTGTAGTCGGGAGAGAAGCAGAGCCCGTTGGGCTTGAAGATCTCGTCGGTCACCTTGTCCATCCGGCCGCTCGCGGCGTCAATCCGGTAGACGGCTTCCTTGATGTGGAGCGTCCCCTTGTGCCCCTCGTAGTTCATGAGGCTGCCGTATCCCGGATCGGTGAACCAGATGGCTCCGTCGTCCGGATGCACGACCGCATCGTTGGGAGCGTTCAACGGCTTCCCTTCCCACTCGCCGGCCAGCACCGTGGCGGTGCCGTCCGGCTCATAGCGCACGACCCGCCGGTTGCCGTGCTCGCAGGAGATCTGACGTCCCTGATAGTCGAACGTGTTCCCGTTGCTGTTTCCCGAGGGGGACCGGAAGACGCTCACGTGTCCGTCTTCGTCCAGCCAGCGCAACTGGCGGTCGTTGGGAATGTCGCTCCAAACCAGGTAGCGGCCCACTCCGCTCCAAGCCGGCCCCTCCGCCCAGAGGGTTCCGGTGTGCAGGCGCTGGATGGGTGTGTTGCCCAACTTGTAGCGGGCGAAGCGTTGGTCCAGCACCACGATGTCGGGGTCCGGATAGCGCACCGGTTGCGCCGAGGGACCGTATTCCCGGCCCAGGACGGGAACCGACGCGGCCGCCGCCGCCAGGAAGGTCCGGCGCCCCCAGCGGTAGGAAGAAGTTCTCGAGGTATGGATGTCTATCGTTTTCATCTGTGGGCCGGCGCCAATCTTCATAGGGAACCTCCGTCCCCAGGATGGCACATCCGGCCGCCGGGATGAAGTAGACAGGCTCGCACAGACGTTCCCGGCTGAACGGAAACCCACTGACGAACACACGGCTTCAGAAGTTGCTGGTATTTGAACTATTCAAGTTCAAGTCAGATGCTGGAAGACGACCCTGCCAAGAGCGAGCACCAGCGTCACGATGCTGGCAGCGATGACCCAGAGCCAGCGGTAGAGGGTCTTGAACTTGTTGGCCACTTCGGCCTTGATCTCGATGATGTCCCGTTTGGTCGCCAAGTGGTGGCTTACTGGAATGGCTTCGGCGGCAGCCTTGGCCTGGGCTTTCGGTGCGCCGGCGGCGACGAAGGCCTCGTAGACTTCGCTGCTCATGACTCCCATCATTCCCCCTCCGAAGTTGCCTCAACTGTTCCGCAATTTAGCATGTTCCTCCCTCCAGCGCGCTGCTTTCACTGCGGACCGACCGCTATGACAACGCGTCGGAGGGTGCTCTACGCGACACCAATCTACGAGGAAACGCTGGAGACGATTCCGGGACGCAGTCGGATCATATGCCGGGACGGGACCCAGTTCTTTCTCTATTCCGTCGTTTTCGTCGATCCCCGTCGCCGTGTCGCCTCCATGATCGGAAGATTCGCCTCGGTGGGAATGAAAACAACTCTATTTTTAGTAACGTCCAGGCGGGTGAAATACGCGACCCAAAATAAACTGAGCCGGTCCTGCCGAGCTCTGGTCGATCGCTCCGGAGCCGGTCGTTTTCCCACGCCCGGCCCAATCGGGTTAGAATCGGCGGATGGTGAAAGAGTCGGACCCAAAAGCGGCGGGAGATTCCCGGCCGTCCCGGTCATTGGATTTCCTACGGGCCATCCTCGAGGACGACTTGAAAACCGGGCGCTTTCAGGGACGCGTGCAGACCCGATTCCCTCCCGAGCCCAACGGCTATCTCCATATTGGGCACGCCAAGGCCATCTGCCTCGACTTCGGATTGGCCGAAGAGTACGGCGGCCTCTGCAATATGCGCTTCGATGACACCAATCCCACCAAGGAGGAGCGGGAGTACATGGTGAGCATCCTCGAAGACGTGCGCTGGCTCGGCTTCGACTGGGGGGAGCGGCTCTACCACGCCTCCGACTATTTCGAACAGCTCTACGAATTCGCCTGTCAGCTCATTCGGGATGGCAAGGCTTATGTGGACAGCCTCAGCGCCACCCAGATCCGGGAATACCGGGGCACTCTCACCGAGCCGGGCCGCAACAGTCCCTACCGGGACCGGCCCGTGGACGAAAACCTGGACCTCTTCGAGCGAATGAGGAACGGTGAATTTCCCAACGGCGCCCACGTACTACGGGCCCGCATCGACATGGCCTCGGGCAACCTGAATCTTCGAGACCCGGTCATGTACCGGATCCTCCACGCCCCCCACCCGCGCACGGGAGGCAAGTGGTGCATCTACCCCACGTACGACTTCGCCCACGGCCAGTCCGACTCCATCGAGAGGGTCACTCATTCCATCTGCACCCTGGAGTTCGAAGATCATCGTCCCCTTTACGACTGGTTCCTGGAGAATCTGGGGATCTACCGCTCCCAGCAGATCGAGTTCGCTCGCCTCAACATCACCAAGACCATCTTGAGCAAACGCAAACTCTCCCGTTTGGTGAAGGAGGGTCACGTTGACGGCTGGAACGATCCCCGCATGCCGACGCTTTCGGGGATGCGCCGGCGAGGCTACACGGCGGAAGCGATTCGCGACTTCTGCGCTAAGGTTGGCGTATCCAAGAAAGACAGCATCGTGGAGGCGCAGATGCTGGAGCACAGCCTCCGTCAGTACTTGAACCAGACCTCTCCCCGGGTCATGGGCGTGCTCCGTCCGCTCCGGGTGGTCATCGAAAACTATCCCCCGGACCAGGTGGAGGAACTGACGGCCATCAACAATCCCGAATCTCCCGAGGCGGGCACCCGCAAGGTCCCCTTCTCCCGGGTTCTCTACTTGGAGCGGGAGGACTTCATGGAGAACCCGCCCCGCAGGTTCTTTCGGCTGGCGCCCGGACGCGAGGTCCGCCTGCGCTACGCCTACTTCATCACCTGTGTGGGAGTCGTCAAGGACGACGAGGGACGAGTCGTGGAGTTGCGCTGCACCTACGACCCGGCCACGCGGGGAGGAGACGCGCCCGACGGGCGCCGGGTCAAGGCCACCCTGCACTGGGTCTCCGCCGCCCACGCCCTGAGCGCTCAGGTCCGTCTCTACGACAGCTTGTTCATCAAGGATAATCCGAGTGACGCCGGCGACGGATCGGACTTCATCTCGAATCTCAATCCAAACTCTCTAAAGATTATTGAAGACTGCAAAATTGAGCCCAGCCTCGTGAGCTCCCAGGGCGGCCACCGGGTCCAGTTCGAGCGGTTGGGCTATTTCTGCGTGGATTCGGAGGACTCCTTACCCGACCGGCTCGTCTTCAATCGCACCGTGACCCTGAGGGACGCCTGGGCCAAGATCCGGAAATCCCGGAAGAAGGTGACTCGGAAGCGGCGCCGCGGTCGGCGCTAGCAGCCCGAAATTGTGATCAGCAGTAGAGGCAGCGGATGTCCTCGAAGACCGTCGATTCGTCGGCCTCGGTCAGCACGTAGTCGATGACCACCCGCAGGGCCTTGTCCTGATCTCCCAGATCGTACTTGTCGGCCATCTGCTTGAGCCAGTCCACGTGATTCGGATTCAACTGATAAATCGCTTCGACCTTGGGTCCAGCCATCAGGGCGTCCTCCTAAAATAATCCAACATCAGCACCAAAAACCGCCGCGGCCGATGGCGGCGCGAGGCCATTACCATTTGCCGTGCTTGTATCGTGTAGCCCAATCGACCCCTTGCCAACTCATGAGCTTGCGGGGCCGGACGAACAGCAGCCATCTGGGCTCGTTCAGAGTCGGAACCAGATAGTCCGGACCCCGGTGCCCCAGATAGCGCAACGACATTCTGCGGGCGATCTCGACCCATCTTCCACCCACGTTGGGCTCCTCCAGGACGTCGGCCTCGCCCCGGACCAGAACCCTTCGATTGTAACGGGTGGAATCATCGATGCACAGAAACACCCGGGGCTCCCGCCGAATATGCCTGGCCCAGGCGGAACGGGCTCGCGGAATGATGTAGAAACCTCCGTCCCGGTACTCGAACCAACAGGGCACCACGTAGGGCCACCCCTCCCGGTCCAGACAGCCGAGACGGCAAATGGGGTCTCCGGAAAGGAATTCCTCCAGCTCCTCCGGGGACAGCTTCCCCACCTTTCCCCGCCAGCTCCGGCCTTCGTCCGACTTTCGAGCCATCGCCGGATCACCATAGCCCAGTCGGCGGCGCCTCACAAGGGCGCTGCCAACCGCTCCTGCACGACCGCTCTGCTCGTCCCGCACCGCCTCGAAACCGCCGGCGCCCGAGTTCGCATCCGCTGGACTTTGACGGTATCCTTCTCTTCATCATGGCGCAGACGACTCCTGCAACGCCGGGTTTTCTGGAGAGCTCCACAGTCGAGGTGCTCCGGGACGTCACCCGCACCCAGCCCCCCCGTTGTGCCCTTTTCGACTTCGACGGCACCCTCAGCCTGATTCGAGAAGGTTGGCCCCAGATCATGATCCCGATGATGGTGGATATCCTGCAGCAGAGCGGCAGCGGCGAGAGCGATGAGGAGCTGGAGCGTGTGGTCACCGACTTCGTCACCGAGCTGACCGGCCGGCAGACCATCTATCAGATGATCCGGCTGGCCGAGGAATTGGAAAAAAGAGGGGGCACACCTGCTGATCCTCAGGAATACAAGAGCCGCTACCTGGACCTTCTGATGGAGAAGATCCGGCACCGGCGGCTGCGCCTGGGCACCGGCAAGGCCCTCCCCGCCGACTATCTGGTTCCAGGATCGGTCCAGATGCTGCGCGCCCTCCGGGAGCGGGGCGTCCAGCTCTACCTGGCCAGCGGCACCGACGAGCAGTACGTCCGGGAAGAAGCACGCCTCCTGGAGGTGGACGGATTCTTCGGACGCCACATTTACGGTGCCCGGAAAGACTACGCGAACCACTCCAAACGAAGGGTCATCGAACGAATCCTGCGGGAGAACCGGATCGACGGCGCTTCGCTGGTGGGGTTCGGGGACGGTTACGTGGAGATCGAAAACGTGAAATCGTGCGGCGGAATCGCCGTTGCGCTGGCCACCGACGAAGCCCATCCCGGCGGGGCTCCCGACCCCTGGAAACGAGCCCGGTTGAGCGCGGCGGGCGCCGACCTGTCGGTTCCCGACTTCCGGGACTGGAGGGTCCTCATCCGCTGCCTGTTCCAGCGAGTGTGAAGATTGCCCTTCCCCCAGTTCGACCGCAGCCGCCTGCGCCTTCTCCCCCTGAGCCGGCGGACCCACGACCTGAAGGCGGCAGACGTGTTGAAGACCCCGGGCGGGGTTCGAGAGCCTTTCGAGCATCCGGCGCTGCCAAAGCTCGCCGGGCGTATTTTGGACGCATCGCGGGCAGGGAGATCCATCATTTTCGCCTGTGGCGCCCATGTTCTGCGGGAGGGCAACGCACCGCTGCTCATCGATCTCATGGAGCGGGGCGTCCTGGGCCACCTGGCCCTCAACGGCGCCGGGGCCATTCACGATTTCGAACTGGCGCTGGTGGGCGAGACCTGCGAGAGCGTTGCGCGCTACGTCGCCGAAGGAAAGTTCGGACTCTGGCGGGAGACCGGGCGCATCAACGAGTCCGCCTCGGCTGCGGCCCGCGACGGGATCGGCCTGGGGGAGGCGGTCGGGCGAATGATCCAGGAGGAGTGCTTTCCCTATCGGCGCGAGAGCGTCCTGGCCGCGGCCTACCGGCTCCAGGTCCCGGCCACGGTCCATGTCTCAATCGGCCAGGACATCATCCACCAGCACCCGGGATTCGACGGAGCCGCCACCGGGGCCGGCTCCTATACCGACTTCCTGATCTTCGCCGAGTCGGTGACCCGCCTCGAGGGTGGAGTCTTTCTCAATATCGGTACGGCCGTCATGGGACCCGAGATTTACCTGAAGGCGCTGGCCATGGCTCGCAACGTGGCTCACCGGGAAGGCCGGCGCATCGCCCGCTTCACCACCGCCGTCTTCGACCTGGTTCCTCTGGGGGACACCTCCCGGGAGGCCGGCAAGTCGGACCCCAGATACTACTTCCGGCCCTTCAAGACCATCCTGGTGCGTACCGTCGCCGACGGCGGGGAGAGCTTCTACGTGCAGGGGAACCATGCAGCGACGGTTCCTGCCCTTTACGATCTGGTCCTCGACCGGCTCAAGGCAGCCGAGCCTGCCCGACCCGGCCGCGACTCGGAGTCATGAAAAGTTCGAGGCTGGCAGAGTTGACGGACCGGTTTCCCTCGTGCCGGGTCGCGGTCCTGGGGGATTTCTTTCTGGACCAGTATCTGGATGTCGACCCGGCCTTGGAGGAGCGAAGTCTGGAGACCGGGAAGAGAGCCCACCAGGTCGCCGCCGTTCGCTCCAGTCCCGGAGCCGCCGGAACGGTGGTGAACAACCTGGCCTCGCTGGCCTGCGGCCGGGTCCACGCTCTGGGAATCACGGGAGATGACGGCCAGGGATTCGAGTTGAGACAATGCCTGGACCGGATCGGCTGCACGACGCGGGGATTGCGGCGCCGGAAGGCACACATGACTCCCACCTATTTGAAGCCCCGGGACCTGTCGCGGAAGGGGCTTTCCGGCGAACACGAGCGCTATGACCTCCGAAATCGAGCCCCCATCTCTCCGGATCTCCTTCAGGAAATGTTGGCCGATCTGGAAGGTTTGCTGGATCGCGTCGACGCGGTCATCATTGAGGATCAGGTGGAAGAACCGGACTTGGGCGTCGTGACCGAAGGGGTCCGTGCCGGCTTGGCGGATCTGGCCCATCGCCAACCTGGGGTCGCCTTCTGGGCCGACAGCCGGGCTCAGATCCACCGCTTCCGCCGGATGATCCTGAAGCCGAACCAGTTCGAGGCGATGCGGCGTGCCAGTCCGGGACCCGGAGAGAAGGTCGCCGTCGAATCCGTCCGAAGGATCCTGCCCCGTTTCCGGGCGAGGGCCGGCGCTCCCATTTGCGTGACCCTGGGTGAGGCGGGAGCCCTGGTGAGCGACCCTGAGATCACGCGCGTGCCGGCCGTCCAAGTGGAGGGACCCCTGGATGTGACCGGCGCGGGCGACAGCTTCACCGCGGGCGCGGTGTTGGCGCTGTGCAGCGCAGCGAGCCTCCCGGAAGCCGCCTTGGTGGGCAATCTGGCGGCATCGGTCACGATCCGGCAACTATCCGTCACCGGCACGGCAACGCGGCGTCAACTGGCCCGGCGGCTGGCGCTTTGGAAGGAACAGAACGAATTGTAGGGGCGGCCCTCGTGGCCGTCCCGTCCCGCTTCCGGCCGGGATGCAGCCCCGGCCGGGTCCCGCGGCGATATCGGCCGCAGGCTGCTGTCAGGAGAGCATGACCATGATTTTGAAGACTCTGGAATTTTTCGACCCCATATGGCTGGGACTGGTCTTGGTGATTCTGGCGGGACTGGCCAGTTGCACGCCTCCGCCGGAAAAACCGGCGCCCGCGCCCCGGTTGTTGGTCCTGAAGAACGGACTTTCCCAGGTCACGCTGGATCGCTGGGGCGGCGGCATCATCGACATCCACTTCCTGGACCATCCGATCAATCCGCTGAGCTGGCGAGCCACGGAGGATATCGAGCCACTGAGTCCGGACAGACCGAACCTGCAGGGGCATTTCATCTGCTTCGATCGCTGGGGCGCTCCATCTCCAGCCGAGGTGAAGATGGGGATGCCCTACCACGGAGAAGCTCCCCGGGTGGTCTGGGAACGGCTCGATTCGCCTGCCGAGAGTGCGACGGACCGCGAGACCCGAATGGAGTGCGCGCTTCCCCTGGCGGGGATGGAGGTCAAGCGGACGGTGCGGCTCCAGGAAAACGAGGCATCCCTGACGGTGACCGAAGCGGTCACCAACGTCCGGGCGGCGGGACGCGTCTACAACCTGGTGCAGCATCCCAGCATCGCTCCTCCCTTCCTGGACGACACCACCATCGTGGACTGCAACGCCTCCCATGGTCTGGTCCAGGAAGAACCGGTGCCCCAGTCGACGGACGATGCCGACCGCTGGCCCCGGATCTCGATCGGGGGGACGCCGGCGGACCTTCGTTTTTATCGCAGCACCGAGGATGGGACCTCGGGACACGACGTCACCGCGTTCATCTTCGATCCCGGAGTCGAGTACGGCTGGGTGACGGCCGCGACGCCTTCGGCCGGACTGCTGGTGGGCTATCTCTGGAAGATCTCCGAGTACCCGTGGCTCAACATGTGGCGTTACCGGCACCAGGGAAAAGTGAGCGCGCGCGGGCTCGAGTTCGGGACGACGGGGATCCACCAGCCGTTCCCCACCCTGCTTCAGTTGGGCAAGGTGCTGGACAGAGGAGTCTACGAGTACCTGGATGCCGGGGAAACGGACACCCGGAGCTACATCCTGTTTCTGGCTCGGATCCCCGGCGACTTCCAGGGCGTGGAGTCCGCCGAATACGATGGCGCCGAACTCCGCATCCGGGAACGTCGCGATGACCAGCCCAGGAGCCTGACCGTCGAGGTGGGGGCCCTGCCCTGAACGTCCGTGGACTGACTGACTGACACGAAAGAAGGAGAGGAATCGATGAGAAGGATGTTCGCCCATCCCCGGCTCAGCCTGATGATGTTCCTGCAATACGCCATCTGGGGGGCCTGGGCTCCGGCTCTGGCCGGGTACCTGGAGGCGCAACTGGGATTCTCGGGATGGGGGTTGGGACTGATCTATGCCGCCTTTCCTTTGGCCAACCTGGTGGCTCCCTTCACCGGAGGACAGGTGGCGGACCGCTGGCTTCCGACCCAGGTGGCGTTGGCCATCTTTCATCTGCTGGGCGCGGGATTTCTGCTCTGGATGGCCTACACCGAGACCCTGAGCGGCATGCTGATCCTGATGCTCCTGTACTGCCTGGTCTTCGCACCCACCCTGGCGCTGACCAATGCGCTGGCCTTTCAGCATCTGGCCGACGGACAGCGGGACTTCGGCCCCATCCGGGTCTGGGGCACGCTGGGATGGATCGGCGCCAACTGGGCCCTGACCGGGATGCGGGTCCTGTTCGACACCGAGTCGGCCGGCTACATCGACACCTTCGTCCTGGCGGCCGCATTTTCCCTGGTCCTGGGCCTCTTTTCCGTGGCGCTCCCCCACACCCCTCCCTCCCGGGAGGCTCCGGACCCCCTCGCCTTCAGGAAATCGTTCGGACTCCTCAAGGACCGGAACTACCTCAGTTTCTTCATCATCGCCTTCGTGGTGGCCACCGAGCTCCAGCTCTACTACATCCTCACCTTTCCCTATCTCCAGACCATCGGTCCCGCCGTGGGAATCACCTCCGAGAATCTGCCCGCCTGGATGACCATCGGGCAGATCGCCGAGATCTTCACCATGGCGTTGATTCTTCCCTACGCCCTCTCCCGCTGGGGCGTGCGGGTCTCCATGTTGGTGGGGATCCTGGCCTGGCCCGTCCGCTACGTCATCTTCGCGGCCGCGTGGCCACTGTACGAGAGCGCTCCGGTGCTGGTCTGGGTCGTCGTGGGATCACTGAGCCTTCACGGTTTCTGCTACGTCTTCTTTTTCGTGGTGGCGTTCATCTACACGGACATGGTGGCGCCGGCCGACATCCGTGCTTCGGCCCAGTCGCTGATCAACGTGGCGGTCCTGGGCATCGGCCTCTTTCTTGGGAGCCTGTTCTCGGGATGGCTCAAGGAAGTGGCTACGGTGGGCGAAACGACTCGTTACGATATCGTGTTTGCCGTCCCCGCGGTCATAACGGCCCTGTGCGCCCTCGTCTTCTGGCGAGTATTCCGGGAGCCGGAAACCGGTCCCGGATCGGGCGCCCGGTCTGAAAAACTCGCTGCCTGAGGAACGGCGGTTTCCAGCCGCCGACGAGGGGGGTCAAGGGGGACGGAATCCCCACTCCGCGTAGCGTCTTCCAATTGGGCGAAATGTAGAACGGGCGATTGGAAATCGCCCCTCCAGGCGGCCTAACCGCCGATTCCGGCCAGCGATACCGTCAGCCAGATCAGACCTCCAACGGCGACCCAGGCCAGGCCGAATCCGACCAGGCCGACCAGGCCGGGACGAGGAATCTCCAGTCCGCCCGCGGAGATCAGCTTTTCGGTCTCGGCCGGCATGGGGTTCTCCGGAAGCGTGCATGGCTCGTCGATCTTTTCACCCTGCCGGACCGGAGTGTGGATGAGCCGGAAGAAATGGTCCAGCTTGGCCCGGGCGACGGGCCGGGTCAGAAAGCTGGTGACGAGACCGGCTGCCGCGCCGCAGGAGAGATAGATGAGAATCTGGTAGGGAAGGCGGGTCCGGTAGGCAACTTCGCCCCCCGCCCCCTGGACCACCTGCATGATTCCCGGAACCTGCTCGTAGAGCCATCCCCGAACCAGGCCGGGAAGATAGTCGATGTTGAGCTGGAAGAACAGGGAGTTTCCCATGGCGGCGATGGTCTCGAACGGATTGTGGGTCTGGGTCAGGTACCAGGCCAGAGCCGTGGCGACGGTGGAAGCCCAGACCGCCTTAGCCGTGTAGCCGCGCCAAGTGATGCCGAACCAGAAGGCCAACCCCATGAAGGTGGGAATGGGCTGGATGTAACGAGTCAGAACCTGAATCACGTTGTCGAACTGGGTCAGCATCAGCAGCGCCATGCAAACGATTCCCAGGCCGCTCAGGCGCCCGACCCACAGATAGTGCCGCCCACTGCCGCCGGGATGGATGAAACGTTTGTATATGTTCTCGGTGAAGAGTCCGGACCCCACCACCATCTGGGCATCGCAGGTGCTCATCACCGCCGCCAGCAGTGAAGCCATGAGGAGCCCCACGAGCCCGACGGAAATAGTGGGAAGAATGTCGTGGGCGGCCCGCCCGAAGACCTGGTTGGCGAAGGCGGCCAGTGCACCGGGATCCGACTGCACCCGCTGGATCTCGGCGGCCGACACGTAGCCATTCTCGGGCGTCAGGTAGATGATGATGCAGGCCAGCCCGGTGAAGGTCCAGGCGATGGTGCAGAACCGCTTGATGAAGTTGCCGACGGTGAAGCCGAACCGTCCCTCGAACTCGGTGCGGCCGGCGCCGCAGACGCCCATGATGTGGGGCTGGACCACGATTCCGATGAGACCGGTGAGAGAGAGCATCACCACGTAGAAGAGGGTGATGGGCTCCTGCCCCATCAGGCTGCTGACTTCCTCCGTGACCGTGAGGCTCAACAGCTCGGAGCCGCTCCGGCCCGGAACGCCCTGCTGCAGCGCCGCGAACCCGTTGGAGGTGCCGGCCACCCGGGCCGCCGCGTTGAACGCGAAGGGGAGGAGCAGGAAGGAAAAGACGATGGTCAGGACGCCCTGGATGAAGTCGGTGATGATGGCGGCGCCCAGGCCTCCGGCCATCCCGTAGAGGACGAAAAGCACCGTCATCCCGGCGACGGCATATTCCATGGGGAAATACGGCTCTCCCGTCGCCGGATCGGTGCCTCCCGCAAGTCCTTCGATCATCTCCCCGCTGCCGTAGAGGGCGCCCGCCATGAAGACCACGGACATGAGGATCCCCAGGCACGAATAGAGCGTGGCGGTGGAGGAGTCGTAACGGGCCTGGAAGAAATCGCTGGTGGTCAAGGCCCGCATGCGTCGAAAGACGGGAGCGATGATCCAGTAGAAGGGCGTGGCCCAGAGCCATAGAAACTGGTACCAGATCCCAGCCAGGCCGTAGCGGAAGGACCCGGCGGCGACGCTGAGGGCCTGCTCGCTGCTGGTTCCGACTCCGAAGGCGAAGAACATCATGAAGACCTTGCCGAAGCGGCGCCCCCCCATGAAGAAATCGGTGAGATCCCGTACCTTCCGATAGGACCAGAATCCGATGAAGGAAACCGCCAGCAAGTAGAAGATCAGGACGATCCAGTCCACCCAATGGAGTCCGAGCCAGACGGTTTGAGTCACGATCATTCGCTCTGCTTCCGTTCGGTCCCCAGGACAAACAACCGGGACATCTTGCTGGAAACAAGGAAAAGAGGAAAGAGGAACGACCCGCCTGTCTTCACTCTTTTTCCTCTTTCCTCTTTCCTCGTTGTCTTGGGATTCAGTCAGATAGTCAGGACCCGGAGCAAATCGGTGCCTCCGGAAAGGCCGATGGGAACGCCGGCCACCAGCACTACCAGCGCGCCCTTCTTCAGACCGACGCGGCGCACGGCTTCCTCCCGAGCCCGGTCGAAGAAGTCGTCGGTCTGCTCCAGGCTTCGGGTGGTCACCGGCTGGACTCCCCAGGTAACGGTCAAGGATCGGCGCGTCCGCTCGTTGTGGACCAGAGCCAGGACACGCGTCTGGGGCCGGTACTTGGAGACCCGTTTCGCGGTGCCCCCCGATTCGGTGAAGGCCACGATCAGGGAGGCGCCCAGCTGATGGGCGGTCTGACAGGCATTGTAGGCGATGGCGTCGTCGGTCAAAGGCTCCAGATGGTCTCGCTTTTCCACCAGCATGGCATCGTAGGGAAGGGCTTTTTCGGCCTCCATCGACACCTCCGCCATGAACCGGACCGCTTCCAGGGGATACCGCCCAATGGAAGTCTCGCCTGAGAGCATGACGGCGTCGGTGCCGTCGAACACGGCGTTGGCCACGTCCGTCACCTCGGCCCGCGTCGGGACCGGCAGGGAAATCATGGACTCGAGCATCTGCGTGGCCGTGATCACCGGTTTTCCCAGTTCGTTGCACAGGCCGATAAGTTCTTTCTGAACGATGGGAACCCGGGCCAGCCGGATCTCCGTTCCCAGGTCCCCCCGGGCCACGATGATGCCGTCGCTCACGTCGATGATGGACGCCTGATTGGTGACGGCCCGGGAACGTTCCACTTTCGAATAGATTCCTCCGGCGAACCCCATTGCCCACAGGATCTCGCGGGCTTTCAACACGTCATCGGATGTAGTCACCGTGGAGAGTGCGACGAAGTCCGCCTGCTGCCGAGCGGCAAATCCCATTGCGGCCGTCGCTTTTTCGTCGGGATAGGGCTGGGAGGGTTCGACGCCCGGAGTCGTGACTCCCCGACCGGGAGTGATCCGACCCGCGGTCAGAGCCTCGCAGAGAACGTCCTCGCCCTGAACCTCCCGGATCTCCAGGGTAATCATTCCGTCGTTCAGGAGAACCCGTTTTCCAGCCCGGGAGTCCCGGTGGATTCCTTCAGGTTTCACCGGCACCACGAAGCCTTCCCCACCCGCCCGGTCCTGCCGGCTGGTGAGCGTGATTTTTTGACCTTCTTTGAACGAGAGCGATCCCGACGGAATATCACCTGTCCGGTACTTGGGGCCGGGCACGTCCACCATGATCCCCACCGGTTGTTTCAGTTCCTCGGCGATGGAGCGAACGTGGCCGAACGCCGTCGCGTGGTCCTCCAGGGTCCCGTGGGCCATGTTGAGGCGGGCCACGTTCATTCCCGCCTCGACCAGCTGCTTAATACTGGACCGGGACTGCACCGATGGCCCGAGTGTACAGACGATCTTGGTTCGGGGCCGGCTCCTGCTGGAGAACATCATTAGGGGGTTTGGACCGTGTTTGGGGAGCCCTGTGGAGTCCAGCTTACTACGTGAGGCTGAAACAAGACCAGATCGAATCCCTCCCAGGACCGTGGACCTCATCGAATTATTCGACTATTCTCACGATTCATTGAAAATTCATGGTCCGAACCTGCTGCTCGTCCTCCTGCTGGCCGCCGTCGCTTCCTGCGAGCCGCGCCGGGAAGTCCCTACGAAACCGGAGCAACCCAACATCCTCCTGATCCTGGCCGACGACGTGGGGCGCGAGGTGCTGGGCAGCTACGGCGGCACTTCCTATCCCACTCCCAATCTGGACCAGTTGGCTCGAACCGGGCTGCGCTTCGAGCACGCCTACAGCATGCCCGTCTGCCATCCCTCCCGGGTCTGCCTCATGACCGGGCAGTACCCCTTCCGGCTGGGGCATCCGGTCTGGGGAACTTTTCCGGAGAGGTGGGAGGAGAGGACTCTGCCCCAGATCCTGAAGCGAGCCGGATATGCCACTGCCATAGCCGGCAAGTGGCAGCTCACGCTCCTCCGGGACGATCCCGAGCATCCGTTTCGCCTGGGTTTCGATCAGTATTCTCTCTTTGGCTGGCACGAGGGACCCCGGTTTTACCAGCCGCTCATTTGGGAGAACGGGCAGATTCGATCCGATGTCCGGGACCAGTACGGTCCCGACGTCTATGTCCGGTTCCTCACTGAATTCATGGAACGTCACCAATCGGGTCCCTTCTTCGCCTTCTACTCCATGGCGCTCTGTCACGATGTCACCGATGATCTGGAAGCTCCGGTTCCTTTCGGGCCTCGAGGACGATACGACAGCTACGCCGAGATGGTGGAGGCCATGGACCAGCGGGTCGGCCGTCTGGTCGGAGCTCTCGATCGCCTTGGATTGCGGGAAAAGACCCTGATCTTCTTCACCACAGACAACGGAACGCCCAAGAGGTCCATCATCACTGCCCAGGACGGCAAACTCGTCCGCGAACCGGTATCGAGCCGGATGGGAGAGCGCACGATTCCAGGAGGCAAGGGAGATCTCACCGACGCCGGCACCCGCGTCCCCACGATTGCGAACTGGAAGGGAACTCTGCCGCAGGGTCAATCGACCGACGCCCTGATGGATTTCAGCGATCTGCTGCCCACGCTGGCGGAACTGGGCGGCGCCCAGGTGCCCCCTGGAGAGCCTCTGGACGGGACCAGCCTCGCGGCACTGTTGAGAGGTGAGCCGGGCCAGGGACGAGATTGGGTCTTTGCGGAGCATCGGGGCCGAAGTTGGGTTCGGACCCGGGAATGGAAACTTTACCGGGACGGCCATTTCTTTGACATGACGGCCGATCCCGACGAGACAAGACCCGTCCCCGAGGAGGAGAAGATTTCCGTCCGTAGTCATATGCAGACCGTATTGGACCGCCTCTTCGAGATCCGTCCGCCGGGTGCCGGCGGCAATTGAATTGCTGTCGAGGTGAAGCGTAATGCCTCTTTTGTTGGAGGTGGACCCCAAACGGAGCGTCTACTCGAATCAGGGAGGAAGAATCTCCAGCATCTCGGCCAGGACCCGGCCGTCCTCACTGGATATCAGATTGTGCCGCCCATATAGGGGATTACGGCTCTTTAGTTCCAAAGCCTCCGCCACGACCTGGTCCGGTTCGACTCGGAGATAACGCTGGGGATCGCTCCGGTGGAGGACGTTCTCCCGCTTCAAAATGGTGCCCAGCGGGACCAGTCCTTCCAGGATCAGTTCCTGAGCAGAAGTTCCAAAACCATCGAGCCTGATTCGGATCGCGCCGAATTCCACCGGCTTGGCGCTCTCGGCGGAGACCAGCACGACTTCTCGGAACAGAATGCCGGAAGCAGCGTCGCGATTCACGACCCGTAGGTGGATCGGCTCACCATGGAAGGCTTCCAGGGTAGACGTCATGTCCCGCTCGTGGACCAGCAGGTCCCGATAGGGTTGGGGAATCGACGAACCCTCGACCCGCTCGATAGCGGGCAAACGGAGTCCCCGCCTGGAATACGCTTCAGCCAGAGGATCCAACTCCCGGGTCTTCATATGGGGTGCAGATTCTAGCAGATGCGATCGCCTCCACCTCGGGCCCAAGGGCGCACATCTTTTCCTTCCTCTCTTTTTTCTCTTGCCTGGTTTCCTATTTCCTCGCCGGCCGGTGTTAGAATCGGGCCCCATGTTGGATCTCATCGTTCAAGGCGGAATTCTCATCGATGGCACCGGCAAACCACGCTTCAGGGCAGATCTGGGCATCAGCGGGGACCGGATTCAACAGATCGGAGAGCTGAGCGGCAGGGAGGCCCGCGACCGGATCGACGCCCGGGGACAGATCGTCGCGCCCGGTTTCGTGGATGTCCACAATCACTCCGATTCGTGGCTGCTCTCGAAGCCCAACTTCGTGTCCAAGACGGCCCAGGGATTCACCACCGAGGTGATCATGGCCGACGGAATCTCCTACGCCCCCGTCGACCGGGAGACGGTTCACGCCTGGATCTACTACCTGCGTTCGCTCAACGGACTCCGGCTTGAGGAGTACGAGGGCTGGGAGAGTCTCGCCGAATACATGTCGCTCCTGGATGGCCGGACGGTACAGAACAGCATTCCTCACATCCCCTACGCCAACGTCCGGGCCCTCGCCTGCGGGTTCGGACGGCAGGCGCCGGACGACGTCCAGATGGCTCAGATCCTGAGGGAGATCGAAAAGGGAATGGAGGCGGGCGCCGTAGGAATCTCAACGGGGCTGGACTACATCTCCCAATGCCACGCCTCCACCGACGAGTTGGTCCGGGCCTGCCGGGTCATGGCTCCCCACGGTCTGTATGCGACCCACATGCGCTACAAGATGGGAATCCTGGCGGCCCTTGAGGAAGCTGTGGAGATCGGCAGAAGAGCCGGGGTTCCCGTCCACATCTCCCACCTCAAGGCCGTCGACGAACCCACCGCCGAAAAGGTCCTGGACTACGTCGACCGGGTGGCCACGCAGGAGGTGGACTTCTCCTTCGACGTCTACCCCTACCTTCCCGGGTCCACCATGCTCAATTTCCTCATGCCCTACGAGACCTGGGACCGGGGACCGCTGGCGGCTCTGGATCAGCTCCGGACCCGGAGGCTCCGGGATCGATTGACCACGATGTTGGATGTCCCGGCCTTGGACCAGGCAGTGATCGCCTGGACTTCCAGCAAAGGCAACCACCACCTTCAGGGCATGTCCATGGGCGACTACATCTCCCGGCGCGGCCTCCCTCCGGCCGACGTGGTCGCCGACCTGCTGATCGAGGAGAACCTATCGATCCTGCTGGTGTTTCACCGGGGGGACGACTCGATGGTGGAGCCCTTTCTGAGCCATAGCCACTACATGATGGGCAGCGACGGGATCTACCAGGAGGGGGGCCTCATTCATCCCCGGCACTACGGATCGGCCCCAAGGATTCTGGGGCCCTGTGTCCGGGACCGGTACCTCTTTTCCCTGGAGGATGCGGTTCACAAGCTGAGCGGATACCCGGCCCACCGTTTCGGACTGCGGGACCGGGGGGTCCTGAAGGAGGGGAACTTCGCCGATCTGGTGGTCTTCGATCCGGAAACGGTCCGGGATCGAGCCACCTACAAGAACCCCCATCAGCTCCCTCAGGGAATCGATCACGTGGTGGTCAACGGCGTTGCCATCCTGCGGAACTCGGAACCGGTGGAAGATCTGGATCGTCCGTTGCCGGGCCGAGCCCTCCGGTTTCACCAATAGAACTCCTGACAGGAGCGCGAAATGAGCATCGACCCAGAGGTCCACGCCCGAGTCTCCGCTGCCGCCGAGGGGCTCTACGACGAGACCGTCCAGCTCATCCGGGAGCTGGTGGGAATACCCAGCGAAAGCCCCAATTACGCCTACGCCAAGATCTACCAGGAGCGCGGCTACACCAAGCTGTACGACGCTCCCATGACGCTGGGCGGCGAGAGGAAGGTGGCCGAGCACCTGCAACCGGTCTTTTCCTCACTGGGCGCGGAGACCTTCATTGAGGCCAAGGAGCCGCTTCGGCCCAACCTCATCGGGATCCTCCCCGGCAGCGGCAATGGGCGGTCCCTGGCGGTCAACGCCCACACCGACACCGTCCCCACCGGCCCCCATGAGGAGTGGCGTTGGGGAGATCCGTTCAGCGCGCGTCTCGAAGAGGGAAAGCTCTGGGGCCGCGGCTCCACCGATGACAAGGGTCCCCTGGCTTGCATGATCAAAGCGGTAGAGGTCATCCAGCGGGCCGGTTTTCGTCTCCAGGGCGAGTTGCAACTTCACGCCACGGTGGGCGAAGAGACCATGGACGGGAAAACGCACGGCCCCGGATATTTCCTTCCCCGGAACCCCCGCTGCGTCACCGACGCCTGTCTCGTCTGCGAGTCGTCGGCGCCGCCTCATCGCCACGGCATCTGTCTGGCCTCGGGCGGGGCGTCCTGGCTGCACATCGAGGTCACGGGCAAGCCGGTTCATGCCGCCATGGGTTACCGCACCTACCGCATGGGCTACGAAGGGGGAGACGTGGGCATGGACGCCATCGGCAAGGCCCTGAAGATCTACCGGGGACTGGCCGAGCTGGACGAAGAGTGGGCTGCCAGCAAGCTCGACCCGCAGGGCCTCACACCCATGGGGTATCCATCCATCATTACGGCCTGGATCCACGGCCATCCGAAGGGGATCGAGATCCCGTTCTTCGTGGCGGATCACTGCGAGTTGGGAGCGGCCGTCTGGCGGGACCCGCAGGACAGTTATGAGCGCGTCCGGAAAGAGGTCGACGACCGGATTCAGAACATCTGCCGGATGGATCCCTGGCTCCGGGAGCATCCTCCCGACGTCCAATGGCGTCTGGACTGGCCGCCCTTTCGGATCGAACGGGACCACCCGCTGGTCACCGCCGCCGGCCAGGCCTACGAAACGGTGTTGAGGCAGGAACCGCGCTACATGACCTGGCAACCGGTGAGCGACGCGCGTTTCTACCAGGAATGCGGGGTGCCCTCACTGCTCATGGGGCCGGGAGACTACCGGCGGGCCCACTGCTACGACGAGTACCTGGAGCTGGACCAGATCGTGGAAGGACTCACGATTTACGCACTGACCATCCTGGAGTGGTGCGGATACGACGGGTAGAGTGCTGTCCCAAGCTGTTGACGGTCCCATGCCTGAGATCTCGGAAATCGACTACAAGCTGGGTCAGGACAACGTCCGGTTCCTCGGCCTCGACATCCACAATCCGGTCTTCGTCGTCTCCAGCCTCACCATCATTGCATTCGTCGCCGGAGTGCTGGCCTTCCAGGCCGAGGCGGCGGTCGCCTTCGAGGCGCTGCGCGCGTGGCTCATTTCGACCTTCGACTGGGTGTTGATGGGCACTGGCAACCTCTTCGTGCTCTTCTGCCTGCTATTGCTGGTGACCCCGCCTGGCCGCGTGCGCCTGGGCGGCGCGGATGCCCGGCCGGACTACTCCCGAACGGCCTGGTTCGCCATGCTGTTCGCCGCCGGAACGGGCATCGGCCTGATGTTCTTCGGGGTGGCAGAACCGGTGGAGCATTTCCTGCAACCTCCGCTCGGCCTCGATGCGGGCGACACGGCGGCGGCGGCGCGCCTCGGCATGGCCAGCGCCATCTACCACTGGGGAGTCCATGGATGGGCCATGTACGCGGTAGTGGCGGTGGCGATCGCCTTCGCGTCGTATAACCTCGGCCTTCCGATGGCGCTGCGGTCGGCGTTCTATCCGCTCATGGGGGAGGCTGTGTGGGGCCGGTTCGGCCACGGCCTCGACACCCTTGCCGTCTTCGCCACGCTCTTTGGGCTGGCCACATCGCTCGGCCTGGGCGCAGAGCAGTTGTCGGCTGGTCTGGCCCACCTGTGGGGCACGCCGGCGACCGACACCACCCAGGTGCTCCTGATCATCGGAATCACCGGTATCGCGTTGGCGTCGGTGATCAGCGGCATGGAGAAGGGGGTCAAGCGTCTGAGCGAGGCCAACCTGCTGCTCGCCCTGTTGCTGCTGGTGTTCGTGCTGACGGTTGGCCCGACGCGCGCCATCGCCACTGGCGCCGTCACCAGCCTCGGCCAGTATCTCGCGTCGATCGGACCGCTCAGCAACTGGGTGGGCCGCGAGGATCTCGACTTCATGCACGGCTGGACAACCTTCTTCTGGGCCTGGTGGCTCTCGTGGTCTCCCTTCGTCGGCCTCTTCATCGCCCGGGTCTCGCGTGGCCGGACGGTGCGCGAACTGGTCGCCTGCATGCTGGTCATTCCGACGCTGACCGCTACGATCTGGATGAATGCCTTCGGCGGAACTGCGCTGTCGCAGTATGTCGACCGCGGCCATCCCGACGTGATCGCGGCAGTACAGGCGCAGCAGCCGGAGATGGCGCTGTTCGCATTGCTGGAGACGCTGCCATTTGCGACCGTCACGTCGTTCATCGGCCTCGTGCTGGTGGCGGTGTTCTTTGTCACCTCCTCCGACTCCGGGTCACTGGTCATCGACACCATCACCGCCGGCGGCAAGCTGGACGCTCCGGTTGTCCAGCGCGTGTTCTGGTGCGTCTTCGAGGGGCTGATCGCCATCGCGCTCCTGCTCGGCGGCGGTCTTGTGGCCGCGCAGGCGGCCACGCTCGCCACCGCCCTCCCATTCGCACTGGTGCTGGTCGCCATGTGCTACAGCGCCTGGAAAGGCCTGCGCGCGAGCACGGCGGGCGGAGTCCGTTAAACCGGAGCTGGTTCAGATGGTGGATGGAGTCACGATCTGCGCACCAACCGACCTGGATTGGTGCGGATTCGACAGATAGGCAAACCTCCGCAGCACGAGCCGCCGCGGGTTGTCCGGCGTCAGATTTGCTCTCGCCCGGTCGATTCCGGCCGAACTATCCCCACAGATCCAGCAACGGGGTTCCCTTCACCAACTCACGAGGCTGTTCCAGGTGGTTGAGGACCTCCATGTGCGGATCGATGCCTAAGCTGAAGTAGACGGATGCCAGCAGATCGTTGGGATGCACCGGCTTCTCCCTGGGTGAGGACCCGGTCTCGTCCGACTCTCCGTAGAGCGCACCGCGAGCGACGCCCGCACCCGCCACCAGGGCCGTGTAGCAATAGGGCCAGTGGTCGCGGCCGTCGGGAGCGTTGGTGTTCCCCGAGGTGCTCACGCCCAGGCGCGGCGACCGGCCGAACTCTCCCACCGTCACCACCAAGGTTTCCTCCAACAGTCCCCGGTCGTCCATGTCCTCCAGGAGCGCGGAGAGCGCCTGATCCAGGACCGGACAATGCAGGTTCTTGAGGGGACCGAAGTTGGCGGCGTGCGTGTCCCAGGCCGTAGTTTCCGGGTTCCCGTTGGCCACGGACGGCCAGTTGAGCTGCACGAAACGGGTTCCGGCCTCCACCAGACGCCGGGCCATGAGAGCCCCTTGGCCGAAGGTCGTCCGCCCGTAGCGCTCCCGGACGGCAACCGGCTCTTGCTCCAGGTCGAAGGCGCCCCGGGCCTTGCCCGAGAGGACCAAGTCGTAGGCCCGCTCGTAGTACTCGTCGAGTGCGTACTGGCCCACGGCCTTCTCCAGGTCGGGCATGGACTTGTTGATCCCCTTCAACAGGGTGAAACGATCCTTCAACCGCTGGGGCGGGACTTCCTGCCGCAGCGACAGATCGTCGAGGCGGATCGGCTTGTTGGGATCCTGGTAGAGCCGGTAGGGATCGTAGGCCTTGCCCAGGAACCCGGCGGCTCCTCCCTTGCCCACCACGTTGGATTCCTGCAACGGACGCGGCATCTCCACGAAGGGCAGTACCGGTTCATCCAGCGGAAGCATCTTGGAGATGTGAGATCCCGCGGTCGGAAAATCGGCGGGGGAGGGCGGCTCCAACTGGCCCGACGGCGAGACCCGATCAGGAGGATATCCGGTCAGCATCTGATAAATGGCCGCCGTGTGGTTGAACAGCCCCTTGGGCGTGTAGCTCATGGAGCGGATCAAGGTGCACTTGTCCACCTGCTGGGCCAGCTTGGGCATGGTTTCGCTGAGCCAGATTCCGGGGACCTTGCTCTTGATGGGCTTGAATTCGCCCCGAATGTTGGCCGGAGCGTCCGGCTTGGGATCCCAGATGTCGATGTGGCTGGGTCCGCCCTGGAGAAAAAGGAGGATCACGCTCTTGGCGGAGCCGAAGCCTTTGCTGGCCACCAGGTCGCCGGCGACCGCCGGCGTGGAGGCGGCTTGGGCGGCCTGCCAGGAGAGGAAATTGGGAAGGCCGAGACCGAAAAGGCCGATGGAGCCGACCCGCAAGAATTCCCGGCGCGTCGGACCGTCACAAAGAAATGCGCGATGACCTGGTACGACTAGCATTCGATACCTCCGTGTTCAATAAAACCCGCTGGCACGACCGGTAGGGAGCCGGCCGTTGCGCTCCATTTTCTATTTTCGGCCCCCATCTTGCAACCTCACGCCGGTCCACTCACCGATTGAAAAGAAAGGCGTTGCTGTTCAGCAGGGCCCAGAGCAGATCCTGGGCCGTCCCGGCCCGGCTGTCCCGCTCTTCGAACAGACGCGCAGCCGAGGCGTATTCGGGAGCCGTGGGCGGCCGGCTCAGGGTGGACAGGTAGAGATCCTCGATCAGTTCGCGGTCCGAGGCGCCTTTCAGAATCAGGGATGCGACCCGCCCCTCGGGGTTCGCCACGGCGCTACCCACAGTAGGACCGTTGACCAAATTCAACGCCTGGGAAAGGCTCATGTCGCTCTTGCGCTCGCACTCGCAGGGCTCGTCCCGCTGAGGCCGCCCGAAGAGGTCCAGAAACTCGCCGTTCTCCACGTGTGGATCGGGCAACTGCGCCGCGCGCGAGTCGTCGGGAACCGTTTCGAACTCGACCCGCGAGCCGGTCGCCGCGGAGATGGCGTCGGCCAGTTGCTCAGCGCTCAGGCGCCGCGGAATCCGGCGGGAGAAGTTGATGCCGTCGTTCTCATTCCAGGAGTTGGTCTGGATCGACGCCTGGTAGGTCCGGGACTCGACAATGGTCCGCATGAGATGTTGAAGATCGTAGTCGTGTTCCTTCAGATCCTGCGCCAAGGCATCCAACAGGGGAGCGTTGACCGCCGGATTGGAGGCCCGGATGTCATCCACCGGTTCGATGATGCCCCGGCCGAAAAAATAGCTCCAGACACGGTTGGCCACCGCCCGCGCGAAGAAGGGGTTCTCCTTGGAGGTCAACCACTCCACCAGGGCCGGACGCTGGTCTCCCGCACCCTTGAGCGCGGGCGCTCCGTCGACGGGAACCAGATACTCGGGCTCCACGACGCTCCCATCCTTGGGATGTTTGAGCTCGGCGTCCTTGCGTTTCTCGTAGACGATCTCTTCTCCGCTCTTGAACCCGGGCCGGATTCCGATGGCGGAAAAGAAGGCCGCCATCTGAAAGTACTGGTCCTGGGTCCATCTCTCGAAGGGATGGTCGTGACACTGGGCGCAGACCATGCGGACTCCCAGGAACAACTGGGTGGTGGTCTCCATGGCATCCTGGGGAGTCCTCGCAACACGGAAGTAGTTGACGGCGGGGTTCTCTCCCGTGCTCCCCTTGGAGGCCAGCAGTTCCCGGACCAGCTCGTCATAGGGCTTGTTCTCGGCCACCGACTGCCGGATCCACTCCTGAAAGGACCAGATGCCCTTGTGCCCCAGGAACTTCCGGTTGTTGCGCAGGAGATCGCCCCACTTCAGGGTCCAGTGGTCGACATAGGCGTCACTGCCCAGAAGCCGGCCGATGGCTCGGGTGCGCTTCTCCTGCCTGTCGGCCGGATCCTCCAGGAAGGTCCGCACTTCCTCGGGCCGGGGCAGTCGCCCCGTCAGGTCCAATGTGACACGGCGAAGGAAATCGCTGTCCGACGCCGGGTGCGAAGGTTGCACCCGGATCCGCTCCAGTTTCCCGTCCACCAGGCGGTCGATGTAGTTGTATTGAGGCAGCGGTCGCCACTCGAAACCGGAACCGGGATTCAGAACAGTGACCGGGACCGTCACGAACGTTCCTTCGTAGCGGACCAGCAGGGCCCCCTCTCCGACCCGCTCGCCCTCCACCACCGCTCCCTCCGTCACCGCGATGGCCTCGGTGTTGCTGCTGCCCAGATGGGCCTCCCGGGTGACGTCCCGGAGGCTGCCGTCCACATATTCGGCCAGAACCACGACGCTCTGTTTCTGGCCGGGTGCGGTCAGGAAGACCTCCTCCGGCAGGACCTCCAGCCGCCGTACACGATCCGTCGACTCTTCGCCGAAGGGCACTCCATCGGTGATCCACTGGAGGAGGGTGTCGTAGTAGGCGGAGTCCGGTTGCAGCATCAGGCCGCCCCCATGGGCGACCTGCTGGGTGGGCTTGGCCAGCATCAGGCTGCTGGCCGGATCGGCGCGATTGAATCGGCGGCCCGACATGTCGTAGAGGAGCGACTGGTAATCGAAGTGGGGATCGTAGCCCCGCAACGAGAGCTTGAAGCCGTTCTTCCCCTTGGCCGCACCGTGGCAGACGCCCTGAGTGCACCCCACCTTGTTGATGACCGGCAGAACGTCCTTCAGGAAAGTCGTCGGTTGTTCCCGGGCCGGTTCGATCCGAACCGGCAGATCCACACTGAGAACTCCAGCCGTGACCCGAAGCATCGTTTCCCCCGAATCCTTCGGGTGAAGGAAGCCTTGACCCTCAACCTCCACCAAACCGGCCGGGTCATCGTAGCGGGCCTCTGCCGTCAGGTCCCGTTTTTCGCCCGTTTCCATGATCCCCGTAACCAGAATCCGTCTGGCGGAATCCGGCCCGGAAAAGACCAGGGGAGAGGGCTCGACCCGAATCTCCCGGAACGCTTGACCGGCCGCCGCAGGAGTTCCAGCACCGGGCACCGTGGCCGCCATCATGGCCCAGAGCACCCCGGCGAACGCGGCTCTCATCGGGATCAACTGCATCGATACGCGCATCGTGACCATAGACGCCCCCGATCCATTCCTCATTCCTTCGTCCGGAGAGATGCCACGCCCGTATCGTCCTCCTGCGGCACCTGGGCGGCGACGACCAGACGGGTGGCCACCGACGGAATTCGATAGGGAACCTGCGTTTCCGTCCGGGTGGCCAGAGTCGAGGACGAGGACAACTCCATGGCGTACTCACCCGGCTGAACCGATTCCCCGGCGGTGCAGGGGATCTGAAACTCCTCCTGATCCAGGCCCACCTGAACCGGCTCGCAAAGAACGCCGTTGGGGAAATTCTCGGGTTGAACGTTTACCGGCCGGTCGAATAGTGGATCGCGTTCGACCCGGCCCCGCAAATGCCCGCTCCCCCCCGCCTGGAGCGTCAGACCTGTTTCCTCCACGCGGATGTGGTAGCCCTGCACCACGTCGAAGGTCAGGGCGCGGCTCCGGATCGTCTGCTTCCGTCCCCGGACCTCCACTTCCCCCTCCGCCAGAAAGTTGAACTTTCCATGGACCGTGCCCATTGTGGTGGCCACCACAATGGCGCCGGTGCCCGGTTCATCCTCCCCCTTCACGGCCCGAATCCGCAGTTCGCGGGTGATTGCCCTATTGGTCTTGAGCGTCCCCGGCAGAGTCACCGCGGGATCCGCGGCCACCATGCGCCAGGTCACGCGCTGGTCCATGCCCGGCAGCAGGCGCTCCGAAGTCACTCCGGCCAATTCCAGGCGACCGGGGACCTCCGGGCTCACGTTCACCGGCACTCCAAGACCCAGCCAAGGAGCCGTAAAAGGTTCTTCACGCATCCGCATGGAGGGTTCCGGCAAACCCGTTCCGGGCTTCACCGAGGTGATCAGGCCCGGCGCCCGGGCCCAACGTTCGATCCGGGTGCCGTCGGGCAAGACGGCCGTTCCCCGGACCGAGATCCGGCGTACTCCCAGGGAGGCTCCGCTCTTGGCCGTGACGGTCAGAATCCCGGGAGCGGAGCGGAAGGGACTCTCGGGAGCCACCAATTCGGGAGGCACCTCACCCCCCTCCACCAGCAGATCGTCTCCCGCATCCGGGATCTCCAAACGGACGGCGCCGGCATACCCCCGTCGATCGATCCTGGCTTCGATCCATGCGGTTCCATTTCGAGGCACGTTCAGGTACGGAGTCGACACGGAGACGGTGAAATCGGCGGCACCCTTCCAGGCCGAAAGCCGGTAGGCGTAATCCGGCCCGCCACGGCCCACCAGGTCTTCCACGGTGAGGATCACCTCTCGCGCCCCATCGGGGACCTTGAAATTCAGATGGGGGTCGCGGCTGACGGTGCCGTGAGTCCGGAACGAGTCGTTCCTCAAGGGGACCTGATCGCCTCCCGAGGCCAGGAGTTTCCCCTGGGAATCCAGGACCGAAATCCGGCCGAAGAGACGCGTCGTGCCCAATCGAGACCCGGCCAGGTGAACCGACCATTCCTCTCCCGGTGCAACTTGGAGCCGGTAGCGATCCACTTCACCGGGCGCCGAGATCCGTCCGTTGACCACCGTGGAGGGCTCCAGCACTCCCAAAGGCTGGTCTTCCGGCTCCAGCCGCTCGGGAAGATCGCCCACCACGAAGGGCAGCGGAAGCGCGCCCGGCGATCCGGGGGCCTGCAGCATCACGAATTCCCGGTCCACGCCCGACAGGTCCAAAGAAATCTCCCGGGCACCGGCGGGGCTTCCACCGACCACTTGGACCTTGATTTCTTCGCCTCTTTGCCAACCCAGGGGGAACAACCCCTGGGCGTAGTCGAAGGCGCCGATCTTGAGCCGATAGAAATTCTGATCCTGGCGGCTGAACCGGGCGTCGTGGACCACCGCATAGTAGTCGCCTTCGGCCAGCGAAAGATCGAGGCGCGAATCGACGCCGATCCCGGGGGCGTCATCGTTTCTGGCGACCTGTTTTCCCTGGGAATCGAGGACCAGAAGCACGGGGTCCAGAGCCGAGGCGACCCGGCGGCCCTCCACCTCCAGCACGACCCTCTCCCCTTCCCGCGTCCGGAACCGATAGACGTCCCGGTCCGGTCCCTCCAAAGTCCCGTTCACCGTCACCGGGACCGGGACTGGCTGGCTTCCCGCAGGAGTGTCGTTGGATCCTTCCTTCTCTTCGTTGACTTCGGGAAACTCACCCACGGAGAAGAGCAGAAGGTTGGAAATCCCCTGGTCGCTGTGGACGCGAATAGAGTAGAGGCCGGGGGCCGCGTCCTTCCGGACCTCCACCAGAAAGGCCGCCGATTCCACGTCCTGGGCCGGGGCGTCCGGGGCCTGGGCTGCCAGCGGGGTGAAACTTGCCGGAAGCGAAGAGAGGATCTTCAGATTCCCGCCCAGACTCTTGCCCGATAGGGTCAGAGTCACGGCCGACCCCTTTCGGGCGCCCGGGGGATGCAGCTGTTCCAACAACGGGGCTTCAGCCACCAAAAAAGATCCACAGAGCAGGCACAGCAACGCCGTCATTCCGTGGGTTCGGAGTCCTGCTCGATGGAAGGGACCAGATTCGTTCATGACTGCGTCCACGAAATTGGCGTACCGTTGGTTTGCGCTCAGTCTACACCCGCCCAGTGTCAGAATCCCGGGCTACCGGGACGAGACCAGCGTCTCCTGAATCGGCACCGGGATGAACTCGGATACGGTCCGGCCCGAATCCAACTCGCAGATTCTCACGGTACCGTCAAAGCCACCCATGGCCAGCCGGTCGCCATCCGGATGAAAAGCCACGGCGTAAACCCCTTGGTGGCCGGCGTCGCAGACTCCCGAGTCCGCACCGCTCTCCACGTCGTACAGGGGCACCCGGCTCGAGGCGCCGGACACGGCCAGCGTCCTGCCGTCCGGACTGAAGGCCAGATCGAAAATCTCGCCGTCCTGCTTCTCCAACTCATGGAGCAGGTTCGTGTTGTCCGCGATCAACATCTTGGCGGCCTTGTCCACCCGGTAGAGAAAGGGCGTCCGATCCTCGCCGCCGATGGCGACGGTCTCACGGCTAGGATGCCGGGCAATGGCGGTCAACTCTCCCTTCAGGAGATTGACGTTCTCGATAAAGGCTCCGCTGGTGGCATCCACCAGCTTGGCCGCCCGGTCCCGGCCCACTGAAATGACACGCTTGCCGTCCACCCCGAAAACGGTGCCCAGGACCCAGTTCTCGTGATGACTCATCTTGAGCAATTCTTTGCCCGTGGCGATTTCCATGATCCGGACCGTGTGATCGGCGCAGCCGAAGGCCACCCGGGTCCCGTCTGGAGAAAGCGACGCCCCGAAGAGCGTGTCGTGGCAACTCCGCACAGCCCTCAAGAGGCTTCCGGAGTCCACGTCCCAGAATTGGACCTCTCCGAAGCTGGCCGGCCGCCCCCCGGCCGCCATGAGGGTCTTGCCGTCTGCGGTAAAACCCAGGGACTGAATCCGGTCGGCGGTCCCCACCAGCCGGACATCGGGTTCCGAGTCCGAATCCGTGTGCAGCAGCACTTCGCGGTAGCCGGAAACCGCCAGCGTGCCGCCATCTGGAGAGTAGGCCAACGCGGTGATGACGGGCGGCTGCCGGTACACGGGCGGCTTGCCGCCGGCCAGGCGGGTGGCCATCTCCGAGGAGTCGTCCCGGGCCCCCGACGCGATCCATTTCCGGAAGAGTTCGATATCGGAAGCATCCAGGGGCGGCTGACCCAACGGCATCCGCGGTTCCCGGTCCCCGGTAAGGTGGTCCAGGAGGAGGCTCGTGTCCGGTGCTCCCGCGGCGAAGGTAGCTCCATGCTGACCGCCGGTCCGGAGATTCTCGATATTGGTGACGTCCAGTCCGCCCTGACGGCTGGAAGGCTGGTGACACCCCTGGCAACTGCGTTGAAGCAGAGGCTGGATGTCCTGAGAGTAGCTGACAGCCTCAGCCGGATTCTCCCCTGCTTCGGTCCCTCCGAAGAGGCCGGTTGCCGACAGGACAGCAATACTCAGAAAGGCAGATAAAAGAGTCATTTCGCGCGTTCCGCCATCATAGGATGAGGGTTGCGCAGCGGTCAAGAATGGGCCGGTGTAAGAAAGAGGATAAGGAGGAAAGAGAAAAGAGTGAAGACAGGGGCACATTCTACGCGTAGCGGACGTGGCCGGGGAGAGACTCTCTTTTCTTTTTCCTCTTCTCCGTTTCCTCGCTACTCGGCGCTCGGAGCGTTTTTTTCAGGATTCAGCACGCCCATGACGTAGAGCTCGGGATTCAGGTATTCCCGTAGCGTTTCCCGCATGCGGTCGGAGGTGACGCTCTCGACCAGGGGTTGGTAGTCCAGGATGAGGCGGGGGTCGGTCCCGTAGCGATAATGGCCGGCCAGCCGGTTCAGCCAGAAGCCGTTGCGTTTCAGGGACACTTCCCGGGAACGGAGCTGGCCTTCCCGGACCTTGACCAGGATCTCGTCGTCCACACCGTGCTCCCGGATCTTCTCGATCTCGTCGAGGGCGGCCTTCACCAGCTGATCCACGTTCTCGGGAGCGCAGCCGAAGGAGATGGTGAAGGTGTACGACTCGGAGGGCCGGCGGCGCATTCGGCTCCGGACCCGGACGCCGTAGGTGCCTCCCAGATCCTCTCGGAGCACCTCCCGCAGGCGGATGCTCAAGACCCGCGCCAGGGACGTGACGTCGTGCTGGCTCTGGCGGCTCCACCCGGCTTCGCCCAGGAACTGGATATGGACCCGGCTCTTGGGCTCGAGCCCTTTCTTCACCTCGAAACGGACCACTTCCTTCGGCGATTGGACGCCCACGTCCCGCCATTTCTCCTCACGCCGGCTGGAGGGCAACCCGCCAAGATAGGTGAGCAGAGGTCCCCGGAGAGTTTCCAGATCCAGATTTCCCACCAGGACGAAGGTGAAATCGCCGGCGTCATGAAACCGCTCCCGGTAGATCTCCAGCGCCTTTTCCGGGTCCATCCGGCCCAGGCTCTCTTCCGTGGGTGGCCGCCGCCGGAGATGATTCCGGCTCAGCACTTCCTGGAGCCGGTCGCCGAAAACGGCCTGGGGCATGACCAGTCGGTTGCGCACCGATTCCAGGGCGTTGGCCTTCCACGCGGCGATGGCATCCGGGTCCAGGCGCGGAGCGGTCAGACGAAGGTAGACCAGTTGGAGCATGGTCTCCAGGTCCTGGGGCGATGCCCGCCCCCGCACCGTTTCCTCCAGTTCGAAGATAGAGGTGGAGACCCGGACCACCTTGCCGGCCAGGGCCTTTTCCAACTCCACGGCGCTGAAGCCTCCCGCTCCGCCCGCCCCGACCACCGAGTCGGCATACAGGGCCGACGGGTAGTCCTGGTCGGAGGCCAGGGAATGGCCTCCCGGGCTGAAACCGGAAAGCAAAATCTCGTCGTTCTTGAAGTCGGTTGGCTTCAGGATCACCCGAATCCCGTTGGAGAGCTTCCAGACCGTGACCCCCAGCTCCGGGACCCGGGATTCCTCGGCGATGCGACCGGCCGCGGGCGGCTTGGGCACCAGAGGCCCGGCCTTGGCCTGGTCCTCATAGGCCTCGACCTTCCGGTCGCCACGGTCCATCAGGGCCAGAAGCGCCTCTTGCTTGGGAACCTGCGTCCCCTCCAGGGCGGTGACCGTCACGACCCGGTTTCCCGGCCGGCCCCACTCCCCAGCCACGGCATTCAGATCGTCGGCGTCGATTCCGGGAAGCAGCTCCTTCAGCAACTTCAGCTCATAGTCGATCCCGGGCATTCCCTCACCGACCAGGAAGTGCCGCAGGATCTCCGAGGTGTAGCGCCGCGACCGGACCTTGTCCTTCTCCCGGGCGCTGGTCTCGTAGCCGCGCAGCATCTCCCTCTTGACCCGGTCCAGCTCCGAGGGCTGGAAACCATGGACGGTGGCCCGCTCCACCTCGGTCAGGAGGGTCTCCATGCTCTCGGCGATCCGGTCCTGCTTGGCCATGGCCGCCTGGACCAGGATGTCGGCGGACCGGACCATGGAACGAACGGTCTGAGACATGGAAAAGCGGAACGGAGCGGTGGCGGTGCGCCGTTTTTCCTCCAAGCGGGCGTTGAGCATGGCGTGGAACAAGCGTTCGATCACCATCTGCCGGTAGGCGGCCCGGCTGTTCTGGGGCAACGTGGGCAGCTTCTTGAGTAGAGAGACGGAGGTGCCGGGAACCTCGGGGTCGGTGACGATGCTGACCAGCGTCTCCTCATGAGGCGGAACCGGATGAACGACCCGGGAACGAGGATTTTCCGGCCCCTTCAGATCACTGAAACGCTCCCGAATCGCTGTTTCCACCTGTTTGCCGTCGAAGTCTCCCACGGCGATGACCGCCATCAGGCCGGGCCGATACCAGTCTCGGTAAAAGCGCTTCAGGTCCTTCGGCTGGGCCGACTTCAGGACCTCCTCAGTGCCGATGGGAAGCCGATTTGCATACCGGGACCCCTTGAATATGACCGGAAACTGCTGGTCCCGGATCCGCGACTGCGCTCCCAGGCTGGCGCGCCTCTCCTCCAGGACCACACCCCGTTCCTTCTCCACCTCCTCCGGGTCCAGGACGATCCCTTGCGCCCATTCATGGAGAATCAAGAAGGCCTTCTCCATGTATTCGGGGTTGTCCGTGGGAACCTCCAACATGTAGACCGTCTCGTCGAACGAGGTGTAGGCGTTGATGTCGGGGCCGAACCGCATCCCGATGGTCTCCAGATAGTCCACGATCTCCTGCTTCTCGAACCGGCGCGTGCCGTTGAAGGCCATGTGCTCCAGGAAGTGGGCCAGACCCTGCTGATCGTCGTCTTCCTGCATGGACCCGGCGTTGACCGCCAGCCAGAGGGCCATCCGCTTCTCCGGTTGCCGGTGGACCCGGACGAAGTAGCTGAGACCGTTTTCCAACCGCCCCTTGGTGATGGCCGGGTCCAGTGGCAGCGCGTCGGAGGCCGTTGACTGATGCGTTTCCAGAGCCAGAACGGGGGCGGACCCCAGACCGCCCGCCAGCAGCCAGAACGCCAGAATCCAGACGATGCGCCGCGACCTGCAGATCATGGAAATCCTCCTCCTCGGCAACCCTTCAAACTTCATTTGAGACGTAAAGTTCCAGATCGGCACTCTCGGCGCCGATGCGGAACCGGTCCGGGAACCGGGCGGTCCTCCTGAATCCCGCTTCACGGGCCAACTTCACCTTGGCCTCGTCACAGGAGGCGAAGCGGGTTTCCACTATCCGGATGCCTCCTTGGCGGGCCTGGTTCAGAACGGCCGCCAACAACTCATGCCCCTGATCCAGAAACTCGGGCCGGATCAGGAAATCGAGACGCCCCACGTGCGCCTGGAAGGGAGCGGGTTCGGGCAGCAGCGCGGCCAGCCCCACGATGCGCTTGCGGCTCGTCTCCAGCACCAGCACCGATCCCCCGGGACGCTCCGCCCGGAGCATGAGCGCGGGGAAAATGGAGAAATACCGGAGCTTCTTCAGGGAGGAATGGGTGATGAGGCCTTCCTGGTAGTCCTGGACGAGCCAGGGATGGGGGGCGGCGTACAGGGCCGCGACCCTCGAGACATCGCTCCAGACGGAAGGCCGGACGGCGGCGGGTCCGGTTCGCGCAAACAGCCTCCGTTCGAATCCCTTCGCCTCGGCGCCGGGACTGAGGCGCCGCATCACGTGTCCATTGTAATCCCGAAACCCGTATTTCTCGTAGACATGATGGGCGATGGGATTGCCGGTTCCCAACAGCATGCAGACTCCGCCCCGGTCCTGGAACCACTGGACCGCCAGTTGGGTCAGGTGCGAGCTGATTCCCTTCCCCCGCTGGACCGGATCGGTGAAGACCCAGCCGAGGCTCCCCACCTCCGGGCTGTCCCGGGAGACCTGGCATCCCACGTCCCCGGCGATCCTCCCGTCGAGGCGCCCCAGGAAGAGGGGGTCCAAGCCCGTTTCGGCGAACCGTCCCTGGAGGCACCGCTTCAGGTAGAGGGACTCGGCCACCGAGGCCCACGAGTCCAGGGTCTCCACCTGGATCACGAATCGGGTGATCTCCTCCGCCAGGGAGGCAGGAACCTGGGGTCCCGGCTCGAAGTACTCGACCGAGAGCGTCTCACCGCTCTTCAGCTTGCAACTGCGGATGATCTTCACGAATCCCTCCGGCCGGATCGACAGGCGTGAACGGGATTGGCCCCGGGACCCTCAGCGTTTCCTGGGCGGAAGCCAGCGGACGACCCCCATGTGGTAGCGCCGGTGCTCATGAACTCCGTCGCTGTAGTACGCCGTCACCAACATTTCATCCGCCAGTTGCACCGTGGCGGGATAACCGCCGTCGCCGGTTCCGTCCAGATGGACCAGGTGTTCGGGGGGGCCCCAGGTCCTGCCGTCATCGGAGCTGATGCGGTAGCCGATTCTCTTGTGGCCGGCCTCCCGGATCCCGTAAGTCAGGACCACCCGCCCGTCGTAGAGCTGCACCAGGTGAGCCGGGTGGTAGCGCGGCGACGTCAGCATTCCCCCGGGAGTCCAACTCCTGGCCTCATCTTCCGAGCTGAACAGTTCCAGGTGGCCGTCTCCACGAGTCCGGATCGCCGCCAGCCAGCGGCCGCTCCTGAGGCGGATCAGGGCCGTCTCGTTGAAATCGTCCTTGGCGATGACGGCGTTTTCCGTCCAGGTTCGTCCGTCGTCACGGCTGAAGAGCACGTAGGCGGTGGAACCGGGCGGGTTATTGGGCAGTTTCCAGGAGTAGCCGGGAGCGACCAGGACGTTCCCTGGAGCCTGGACGATGTCGCCAAAGGGGATGAGGTTTTGCACTCCCTCGGGCAGGGTGACGCCGGAACTCTGCTCCCAGGTCCTCCCACCGTCGCTGGAGCGGCAGACCAGAGATGGCAGAATCCGCTCCCGAAAGCCGGCACCGCCCCAGCCGGAAGCCAGCACCACCACCGACCCGTCGTGGGCCGCGCCGGCGGCCACGTTCATGCGGTTCGAGCCGTCCTTGCGGGGAGCCACGACACCTCCCAGTTCCCACATCCGGCCTCCGTCCGTGCTGACCCACGACTCCACGTCTCCCTCTCCCAGGCCGTGATGGGGCTGGTTGAAGATGGTGGCGGTCAGGGTGCCGTCCTTGAGCAGCGTCAGGTTGGGCCAGGCGCAGACGTTGTCCACGGCCACGTACCGCTCCAGAGGCTCGGCCGGCAGAAGGGCGGCCATGCTACCGGCCAGGATGCAGATCAGGGGAATTCGGCTCACGATGGACCTCGCTATCGTTTGAATGATCATTGATTGAAATCGAACCCGTCTGACGGCGGATTCAAGGATATGCGCCCGACACTGGTGTCATTGATAGGCGATGTTGCCGTCGGGGTCGACGACCAGGGGCCGACGCCAGCGCTTGAGGGGGTTCCCGGCGAAGGCCTTCTCGTTGAGTTCGATTCCCAGGCCCGGATCCTGCGGCAGTTCCAGGTAGCCGCCCACCCGCTTCATGGGCTCCAGCACCAGGTTGCGCATGGGACCCTGGCTGTCGTCCCGGTATTCCAGAATGATGAAGTTGGGCGTCGAGGCGGCAAAATGGGTCGACACGGCCGTGGAGACGGGGCCCAGCGGGCTGTGCGGAGCGATGGTCAGGTATTCGGCCTCTGCCATGGCGGCGATCTTCTTGGACTCCATGAGCCCGCCGCACAGCACCAGGTCCGGTTGCAGAATATCGGCGGCTTCGGCCGCGATCACGTCCCGGAACTCGTACTTGGTGTAAAGCATCTCGCCCGTGGCGATGGGAACCGGGATCTTCCGGTGCAGCCTCCCCATGGCCTCGATGTTCTCGGGCCGGAGCGGCTCTTCGAAGAACATGGGGCTATAGGGCTCGACCGCTTGGGCCATCTGAAGCGCCCGGACCGGCTCGAAGATGCGGGCGTGGGGATCCAGCCCCACGTCCATGTCGTCGCCCACCGCCTTGCGCACCGCCGCCAGCCTCGCCGCCGTCCCCCGGAGCACCCGGTCCCAGGGCAGCTTCTCGGCGTTGGGCGGGTGCGGGGCCATCTTGACGGCAGTGAACCCCAGATCCTGAGCCCGCTTGGCCGAGTCGGCCACCTCACGGGGAGTGCTCCCGCTGACTCCCAGGTAGACCCGGACCCGATCCCGGCAGCGACCGCCGATCAATTCATAGACGGGAACTCCCAGGGCCTTGCCCTTGAGGTCCCAACAGGCGATCTCGATGCCGCTGATCGCGGCATTCAAAATGGAGCCGCCCGGGAACCGGGATCCGTTGTAGAGGAGCCGCCAGATATACTCGATCCGAGTCGGGTCCTGTCCCAGGATCCAGTCCTTGAAATAGTGAACCGCTTCCTCCACCGCATGGTCCGGACCCACGCGGTAGGCTTCGCCGATCCCGTGCAGATGCTCGTCGGTGAGGATCTTGACGAAGACGTGGTTGCCGTCTCCCAGGTTCACGCCGAAGGTCTGGACATCGATGATTTTCATGGTCTTCCTCGACTACCGGAAACAGATTCTCGGCGGGGAATTGTACATCATATATTCCAAGGCCCGTTGAATCAGGGAAAGTCTGTCCGATTGAGATCGCGGTTTCATGCTATCGCAGCCCGTTGGAAAATGTCCGAGGCTGCGCGGCAGTTTCTCCGTCGTCAGGCACATCTTCCGTTGCCCCCTCCGGACGTTTGTTCCCCCATCGCCACAGCACAATTTTTCATCACCGGACCGACTCCCCCGGACTCTTGACACAGGCGGATAGGGAGCGCGGTAAAAACACTCGACAAATACAAATATTTGGTTTTTTGCCTTTTTTCGGCTCTTGGAAATTCAGTTTTTTGGATACAGTGGGCTGATCGCGGGTGCTGCTCAGTTGAAATAAGTAAAGTAATGACTCCACTTAGCAAGCGTCTTGAGTAAAGTGGCACCATTCTTGCTACGGTTACTGGCAATTATTAATATTGCTAGTAACCTAGCAACTTCTTTTCCAACAGCCCGTGGTAAAAGTCGGCACGGCATTCGGCCGGGGTTGCATCCCGGCGCACTCCATTAGCTCCTTGATCGCATACGGTCGAGTATGCTGCCTCGTCGCGCCTCGTCCGGCCGGTGCAGCCCCCGTCTTGGTGCTACGCGGGACTATCACCACAGACTGCAAAAACACGGCAATAATCGGCTCGTTGTCTGACTGAGTCTGTCAGGAGTGTGATTCTGCCGTCTGGGCGGACAATCCAATCCGCCAAAGGGAGGACGCAACGATGTGGACCGCAAATCACAGGACCGTGATCGCAATCTGTGTATTTTGCCTGATGGGTGCCGGCTCGGCGTTGTTGGCTCAGGGACACCGGGCCATTATCTCGGGCCTAGTGGTCGACGCGAGTGGCGCCAGTGTCCCGGGAGCCGAGGTGAGGGTCATCCATCAATCCACCAACATTGCCCACAATACGATTACCAGCGACAGCGGTTACTATGAGGCTCCGGGACTGCTGCCCGGCCAGTACCGGATTGAGGCCGCACTCGAGGGTTTCAAGACCACCGTGGTCGAGGACATACCCGTCGCCAGCAACGAGCGGGTGCGGGTTGACCTCAGTCTCGACGTAGGGGAGGTCGAAGACAGCGTGACTGTGACCTCCGATCCCACGCTTCTCCAGTCGGCGGATGCCGATCTGGGCGTCGCCTTTGGGCAGAAGCCGCTGACTTCCCTGCCCATCGGCCAGGGAAACCCCACTTATCTGTTCCTGCTTTCACCCTCGGCCGACTCGGCTGCAGGGTACGGCAACTTCAGTATGAACCAGGAGCCCTACCAGCGGGCTGGATCCGGTCTGGTCCGGTTCAACGGAATGCCGACGGGAACTGCCGAGTTCACGATGGACGGAACTCCCAACACGCAGCGGAACAACGCTGTCGACGGGGGCGCCGTTTCATTTAATGCGACCACGGAACTGGTGAAGGAAGTGCGCATCCAAACCACGACCTTCGATGCCAGTGTGGGGCATACCGGCAGCACCACCGTTGACGTCATCATGAAAACGGGCACCAATGACTATCACGGTGAGGCCTTTTACTTCGGGCGCCATGACATGTTCAACGCGAACAGTTGGGTCCGTAACAGGGCGGGACAGGAGAGAAGCAGTTTTCCCTACAAGCGCTTCGGTTTTACCGGAGGAGGTCCGGTTTTCAAGGACAAGACCTTCTTTTTTCTGGGCTGGACCCATTGGGAACAGGTCAGGTTCGGTGATTCTCAGGCCACCGTACCCAGCGCGGCAAACAAGTCCGGCGACTTTTCGGGCCTGCTGGCACTGGGCCCCGAGTATCAGCTCTACGACCCGATGACCGCGGTTCTGAACGAGGCGGGGCGAGTCGAGCGCCAACCCTTCCCCAACAACATCATTCCATCGAGTCGCATCCACCCGATTGCGGCACCCCTCCTCGGGTTCTTCCTGGCTCCCAACAATCCGAGTGGGGCGAGTCCGGACGGCTTTCGCAACTATCTTTACGACAAAGGCTATACCCCGCTTCCCAGAACGGACCGGCACACGGTTCTTCGAATCGACCATGACTTGAACGAATCGCACACATTATTCGGCAGGTATCTCAATTCAGACGGTCCTTCCAGCGGGTGGACCATGTTTGACAACCACCCCGGAGGTCCGGGCTGCGAGTGCGTCGACGTGCACGGTACGCGACACCAGATTTGGAATTTCTCGGTCGGCGACGTCTGGACCATCAACCCGACTTTCGTGGCCGACTTTCGCGCCACCAACAATCGGCATACCTCAAAGGCCCGGAACAACGCGGGCGGACTGAGCTGGGCGGATCTCCCCACCAACATGTCCCAGTTTGTTGATGTCGAGTTTACGGGTTTTCCCTATGTTTCAATCACCGGTTACCCCAAACTGAGTAACCTTCCCGGTGGCCACAACGGGTTTACCAATTTCGATCCGGGCCTGCAGGTCGATGAGATTCGAAGCGCCTCCGCCCACTTCACCCAGATTTCGGGGAACCACAGTTTCAGGTTCGGGGCCGACTGGAGGGGCTATGTCTACAACTCGGTTCGAAGCGATCAAGCCCGAACTTTCTTCACGGGTCAATTTTCCAGTGGTCCCTTCGACAACTCCCCGTCCCCCCCGCGGGGCCACGGTCTGGCAGACTTCCTGCTGGGCCTCCATTCCTCCACCAACCGGAACGTACGTGCGGATTATGCGAATTATTCCACCTATACAGGCATCTATCTCCAAGACGACTGGAAAGTCACACCCAGACTCACCTTGAACCTCGGGCTCCGGTGGGAGCGCGAAGGTCCCCCCACCGAGATGCATGACCAGGCACTGACACGATGGGCGGCCGACGTGGAGAATCCTGTCTCGGCAGCGGTCCAGGCAAATTATGCCAAGAACCCGATTCAGGAAATCCCGGCGGATCAGTTTCGGCTGATGGGAGGCGTGCTCTTTGCCGGAGTTGATGGAGAACCCCGCACCGTCTACGACTCTGACAACAACAACTTTTCTCCGCGGACCGGCGCGGCCTACCGCTTGAACGACAACACGGTCCTGAAAGGCGGCTACTCGCGTACTTTCATCCCCCTCAACCAGCGTCACTTCGCTGCCCGTTTTCCGATTGCCGGATTCGACACGAGCACATTCGCCTTTTCCAGCACCGACGGAGGCTTGACCTTTCCAGGCTCTCTGGACGATCTCTTCCCGGGTGGCTTGAACCAACCCAGGGGGTCCAGCGATGGACTGATGACCAATCTGGGCCAGCTCATCTGGATGAACCACGGGCTCGATCGAAGTACCACAAACCCCTATGCTCACCAGTTTCAGTTGGGCATCCAGCGCAGATTGTCGCCCAACGCCACCCTGGAAGTGCGCTATGTGGGGAACCGGACGAGGGACTTCGGCATTTCCAACAACGACCATAACCGGCTGCCGGGGCAGTACTTGACCAGATCGATAGAGCGGGACCAGGCCCATATCGACTACCTGACGGAGCGGGTCCCGAATCCGTTCCAGGGAGTCGAGGGTGTGGGTGGCTCTCTGGGAGTGGCGTCGACCATCCAACGCCAGGCTTTGCTGCGACCCTATCCCCATATTACCGGGCTTCGCTCGTGGGCCGACAAGGTAGGCTCGACCGACTACGATGCCATGCAGGTAGAATTCCGGGCCCAGGACCTTGGGGGCTGGGACGTTCAGAGCAGTTACACCTGGGGTAAGACCATGGAGGAGCTGCAGTTTCTCAATGGTTTCGGAATTGACCCGGGGCCGGAAAGGACGATCGGCATCAACGACCGTCCCCATGTCCTTCGCTTTGCGGGCACCTTCAGCTTCCCCTTCGGCAAGGGCCAGCGTTTTGGACCAAAGTCGGGCCTTGCCAGTCACCTGATCAGTGGGTGGAGTGCAACCTTCATTGGGTTCGCGCAGAGTGGAATCCCCATGAAATGGGGGAATATTATTTTCCGGGGCAACATCAGGAACATCTCGGTTGGCCAGCATGAGGCGACCCGAATGTTCAACCAGAATGCCGGTTTTGAGAGGAGCTCCGCCAAACAGCCCGCCTACAATCTGCGCACCTTTCCCCTTCGTCTTTCCGGGGTCCGGGATCAGGCGCCCACGGACGTGGGTTTGACTCTTGTCAAGAACACTTACATCGGCGAGCGGTTTCAGGCCCAGTTTCGGTTGGAAGCCTACAATCTCCTCAATTCGCACTACTTCTGGGGCGCCCACCGCAACGCGGTCAATACGAACCCCACGAGCAGCGGGTTTGGGACGCAAGGCTTCTCCTCGGGTCCGCGAATCGTCCAGTTTGGCGTGAAGTTCATTTTCTGAACCGGGATCACAAGATTGTAACTGGCAAGACAAAAGCCGGCTATCAAATTTGACGGCCGGCTTTTTTGGTGCGCCCAGCCGGGCCCGCTTCTGCGATTGAAGGACGGACGCGGGCCCTGCCTACCCAGAGCCCGTACCTTGGATTGGAAGGAGACTTGGAATGCGAACAATAGGGTTTGTCCTGCTGGCCATGCTGACGGGTCAGACGGCCCTGCCTGCCCAGAGCAACCCTCTGGACGTCTCCAGCCGAAGGCAGGTGTTCATCGACGAGCGTTTCCTGGAGGTTTCCGATGGCGTCGAGCTGGTCGTTCACCAGCCGACCAAGACGAACGAACTCACGATTGCGCCGGAACACCCCTGGGAAACCGTAATTTCCGGCTCCTCCACCGTCATCAAGGCAGGGGATGTCTACCACCTCTGGTACAGCGCCAGGGCTCCCAAGAAGAGGGATCCCGACACCGGCGAACCGATGTGGAACAAAGGGAGGTTTCAGAGTCTGGCTTATGCACGCTCGCAGGACGGGATTCACTGGGAAAAGCCCATGCTGGGTCTGGCTGAGATCTTCGGAAGCAAGGAGAACAACATCGTTCTTGGCTACGGTGCCGGAGGCGTCAAAGAGGGACTCATTGGCACCACTGTGTTTCTGGACCCCAACGCAGTTGCCGAAGAGAGATTTCGCCAGTTGGCTTACGTCAGAAACCCCCCTGCGCTCCCCGCTTCCGCCCTGCACCTGTTTTCTTCCCCAGACGGAATCCACTGGAGCCTCACCCGCAAATCCGTCATCGTTTTCGAGTCGAAAAAGCACCACCTGGATTCCCCAAATGTGATCTTTTGGGATGATCGCATCCACAAATATGCGGCCTACATCCGGCGAAATCTGCGTCCTCCCGGATCCCAGGGCAGGGCCGTGGCCCGCAGCGAATCGGACCATCTCGAACGGTTCATGAATGCCGAAGTCACGCCTGTCGTACTGGCTGTCGATCACTTGGATCCCCACCACTACGATTCGAGGGAAGACCGTAATGTCCAGGTCATGGATTTGTATACGAACGCCACTGTGAAGTATCCCTGGGCCCAGGACGCCTACTACATGTTCCCCTCGGCCTATTACCACTACCACAGCCGGTTCCTCCGCGAATTCGAAAACGATCCGGTCTACGATTTCGAATCTTTCTGGGACAAGAAAGGAGAGACCATGCCTCGGGAAGGTCAGACGGCTGCCAACACGGGACCACTGGACATCCGGTTCGCAGCAAGCCGGGATGGAATCGACTGGCACCGGTATGACCGCCGCGCCTTTGTGGACCTGGGCATGAAAGGCGAATTCGATTCAAAGTCCAACTACATGATTCTCGGCCTGGTTCCCGCTCTCAACGGGCGCGAGATGTACATGTACTACAGCGGCAGCGATCAGATCCATGCCTGGGGCTTTCAGCCTCAGAGCGAAGCGGTTCGAAGGGAGGGGCTGGGTCCCATTCGGAATATTCGAGCCCTCAGCCGGCTGGTTCTGCGGAGGGACGGGTTTATCTCCGTTCGAGCATCGTACCCGGGAGGGGGGTTTACCACCCCCGTCCTGAAATTCGAGGGTCGGGAGCTGGTCTTGAACGTCGACACCTCAGCCTTGGGCACGCTGAGGGTAGAAATACTGGACGAGTTCGACAATCCCCTGGAAGGTTTTCGATTGGGGGACTGCGACCGCATTCACACCACCAACGAGCTGAACCGGATTGTCACCTGGCACCGGCAGTCGGACGTGAGTCGTCTCGCCGGGAAGCCGGTCAAACTCCGGTTCGTCATGAATGACACCGACTTGTACGCCTTCCAGTTCAGACGGTGAAAGGGCCTCCGGCAAGAAGTCCGGGCGGTAGGTGCGTTGCGTTCCAAGCCGCGAGCAGAGTCATTCCCGGCCCAGACGCGAAGCCAGATGCTTCAGCGCAACTCTGGTTTCAATGATCTGCCGTTCCAGGTTCTGTTTGTGCCGGACGGCCTGGCTGTCGTTTCTTTCCCCTGGATGGGCCAGATCCTCTTCCAACTCACTCAGGTAGCTGCGGCACAGCTCGAGATTGTGATCAGCCGTTGCCGGATTGTGGAAGCCCGCTCCGTTCACTCTGACGTAGACGGGCGTCGTATGGGCGACCTGGGTGTGGGCGGCATCGGTCCGGGCGGCGACCCAGATCCCATGTTCCACCGGCAGCTCCATCTCGATAGAGAGCAACTCTTTACTCTGTCCCGGCTCCCCCGCAGAGACTTTCGTCAACGTCTTGGAATGTCCTACGATTTCCAGTTGACGCAAGGGGATTTGAGACGCCTTCCCGTAGGCTTTGGCTGATATCCGTATTACAGTGCCCGATTCGACCTCCAGCGTCGCGCCGGGAAGCCGGCCATTCACCGTAAACTCCAGCATCGGTCCGCTGGTAACGAAGGTCCGGCCTGCCTTGACGCCCTGCAGCCAGCGGTCAAACGAGAGGCTGTCGCCGGTATAGGTATAGAACCGGGCGTCGCCGATCTGCGAACACCCCTCTTCCAGGCCGAAGCGAGGTCCTCGCCCACACCAGGGAAAATCTGAGCCACCTAACGCCGTAAGCCGATATCCAAGATCCAGGAAATGATAATAGTGCTTCAGCGCCAGCGGCCCTTCCCGCGGACAGAACTGCATCACCTCGAGAAAGTCAAGCTTCCCTCGCAATACGTTGAGTGTCATTCCTCGATAACCGTGAAAAGTCATCGCTTGATGGGCGAAGCCGGTAATGCCTCCCAGCTCGTGCACCTGGTCGAAAACACGGCCGTAGTTGTAGTAGTCGTCCCGAAATCGAACGAACTCTTCCGCACCGAGCGAAATCGTGTGGCCGATCTCGGGCGTCCGGGGGCCTTCCTGACCGGGCGAGAGGATGTAGTCCCCTTCGCGGTAACGGCCCCTGCCGCCCCAAGCATATTGAGAGTAATAGGTCGCCCAGAAATCCCCCATTTGGAGAAGATGCGCCACGTGCACATCCTCTGCCGCCGTCCAGCGAAGAATGGCCGGATCGTCGCGCGGCGACCGCCGCAGGTGAATGTGATCGTCCCCCGAGTACCAGCCACGCCCGGGCATGTCGATCCATCGCTCCAGCTTGTACTCTCGGGAAAGGCTCTCGCCCGGGTCGAGATCGAGCTTCACGGTTTGCGCAACGAACTCATATCCCTTGGACAGCTTGAGCGAATACGACCCCGGGGGCAGTTGCGCCTCGAAGGACCCGTCGACATAGAAGGAGCCGTCGGGCTGAAGCAGATACCCTTCCGCGCGATCGTAGCGCCCGTACATGACCGGAATGGCGGCGTCCGGGATGGGGAGCGCAGATTCCGAGACCGCCAAGGCGCCCGTGACCCGGGGAACGTTGCCGTCCGAGTCCGTCAGCAAGACCCGCACCGGCGTGGGTTGACCGGTGCCGGCATCGAGGATGCGAACGAAGAGCGAGGCCTCGCGGCTCGAGTGTGCGCAATAAATGAGGCCGAGCACAAAAAACGCTGCGCAGACCAGCCGCCGACCCGGAAGAGACATGGAACTTCGCGCGGCCTTCAACAGGATCTCCATTTCGACGGTTGGACCATCGACAGTATACCTCTCCACCCTGTCCGGTCCCGAACTCCGGATCAGAAGTTCCGTCGAAGCAGTTGCTCTTTCGACGGGGATATGAACCAGATGGTGACCGTCTGGTTTTGAAACCATTCCTCAGGTAGCTTGGTGGGGCCGCGTGACGGAAGGTTTCCTGCCATGCTGTACTCTTTTCCAATCCGCTCGATGAATTCACCTGCCAGAAACTACAAGGGAAACATCCATGCCGACCCATCGCTCATCCAAACTGCTGATTGCGCTGACCCTTATGGCGCTGGCCGGCGCCGGAACGCTGCTGGCTGAGCCGGCGGGCGAAGCGCCGTGGGCGCGCATTACCGAGGACGACAACAGCATCAAGATCGAGACCGGCAAACTCGAAGCCGTCATCCCCAAGAAGAACCCCAAGCAGTGGATGACCGGCATCGAAAAGGGATCGTTTCTCGATAAGCGCACCGGCTTCCGCGAAGCCGGCGACGGGCTCTGCATTGTGGACTGGATCATGGAGCCCGGCAGCGACGCGGCCTGGCAGGAGCAAGGGACCAAGACCGTTCGTTATCTGTACAACAACGACAAACACGGTAAGCGGGCCAAGCGCATCATCGAGGGACCCCAGCTCTGCCACCGGATGAAGCCGGTCCAACCTCAGGTGATCCGGGGCCAGGATTTCGTCGCCGTAAAGACGACCTACCGCTACGAGTACGCCGCCCCCGGCTACAAGGCCGGATCGCAATGGACTCAGCTACTGGTGTTCCCGAAGGGCAAGCGCTACTTCTTCTCGATGGACAGAATCGACAGCGTCAACGACTCGGACGAAATGTTCCTCCGCGTCGACATGCCGGGCTGTGTCCGCCACCGGCGTGGCGAGACGTTCAGCGAGATCTACCTCAGTTACCTGGGTGGTCCGGAAGGGCTGCGGATCCCGCCCAGCGAGTTCTACGACGTCTTTCCGCCCGACGAGAAATTCAACTACCGGCGAGACACGCACGAAATGCCGGAGCATTTCATCCGCGCCTACCGCTTGCGCGACCCGGAAACGGGCAAACAGGGTCCGTGGCTGGCAGGCATCACGCTCGAACCCTCCGTCGTCTACGAGGCGTGGTGCAACCAGCGGCCCGGGATCGTGATCTTCATCCATGAGATTGGAGGCCGGCCGATCAAGGCCGGCGAATCCTTCAGCGCCGCCTTCATCGTCGGCTACTTTGACAGCATCGAGGAAATGCACGCCCTGAATGACCGCTACCGGGGCCACCGCGCCCTCAGCGTTGACGGGTCGGGATGGCGCCTGGAAAAACAAACGCCCTGATCAAGCAGCCCGTGGTGAAAGTCTCGCGAGCACCGAGACCGTTCCTGCGCCCGCCGGACAAGGCGCGATGAGGGAGCATACCGGGAGTATGTGACCGAGTCGCAACGCAGTCCGCCGGGATGCAGGGGCGGTCGAATGCCGTGACGACTTTTGCCACGGGCTGCAAGGGTATGGGACTCGTCAATTCACAAACTGAAACGCATATAGATCCGCATCCTGCAGTTGGAATTGCAGCCGGACCGGCTCTTCGGCCCACCTGCCGACATCCCTGCCGGATTTCCAGGTGACGGCACGGTCGTGCGTGTCACCGAAGACTTCATTGCAGTCCGCCATCGAGAATCCCGGTAGCGGCGATCCATCGGGATGGCGCAGAGCGACGCGGATACTTCCAGCACCGGAGGTGGCGAAGTTCAGGTGAAGTTCTCTTCCTGAGAAGGTCAGCGGTTTCGTCACCAGTTGGCCGCCGCTCATGGGGGCACTCACCGAGACGAAGCCGTCGAGGCGAAGGGTGTAACGCCGCATCGCACTGCTGGTCCCGGTCCAGCCACCCTCCTTCGCGTACAGAGACAATTCATTCGGCGCTCCTTTGAGTGCCGACTTGGTTTCGACGACATGCCAAGCCGTGAATTGATGACTGTAGTTCCAGGTGTCCTGCCGCTCGATTCCGGGACGCAGGAAGGCTTCGTTCCACCGTTTGAATCTGACGCCGTCCCGGCTGGCCATGAGCAGCGCTTCCGTGAGCGCCGTACCGTATCGCAGGTTGGCCTCGGCTCGCAGTTCGCGGTGTTCAAGCTCCGGCAAGGCACGCATCGAATCGGACCAGCCACGTTCGATATAACGCACCGGAAAGCCAATCAGGATGTGCGGTGCCCGGTAATAGGGTTTGATCTGATTCGTGTAGAGATGCTCGTCGGGCGAGTCCTCGTAGGTCAGGTCGGCTTCGTCACCCCAGTTGAGGAAGTCGCTGGATGATCCCGTGCGGATGGCTCGGTGGCCGGCCGGCTTCCAGACCTTTTCAGTCGTGATCCCCTCCGTGAAAGTACGCCAGTAAGCCCGATACTTCCCCAGTGTCGGATCCCAGAAAGCCAGGTTCTGCGAATCGAACGCTCCGTTGGTAATGACCGGTTTGTCGCGAATCAGCGACCAGTGGATGCCGTCGGGCGACTTGAACGCAAACAGGCCGCCTTCGGCTCGGAGCCCGCCCAACGCCTTGTAGCGGGCCTCGGCCGGACAGTTCGGGCGAAGGTCCTTGAACGGTGTGAAGTTGTGAATGCCCACACCGTCCCACACGATGTTGTTCTGTTTCGAACCGTTGAACTCGAACAGACCGAGGATCGGTTTCGTCCAACCGATTCCGTCCCGGCTTTCCGCATAGCAATAGACAGTCTTGTGGCGGTTCGTGATGAGCCGGCCGTCTTTCACTTCGAGTTGTGACCCGCGATAGTACATCCGGTAGAGGTCGCCATCCTGAAAAACGGTGTGGTACCCACTGCTGGTGCCTTCCCAAGGGGCATCGTGGACAAGTGCGATCTCACGCGGAATCGGGTGGTGCAGCCGCGGTTCGGCCTTCCCCTCCAATCGTTCAATCAGAAAATTATCGACAAACAGCTCGCGCCGCGAGCCGATGTCGATCAAGGTTTCCTGCTGTCGCTTTCCGGCGAAGGAAGTCGAGGGAGCCAAGGCTGGGAGCCCCAGGGCCGTAGATTGTAGGAACTCTCTTCTTCTTATCTGGTTCATTGGCAACCCCATTCAATTGAAATCCCATCTGGACAAGGCCAAGCTCTTCGCCTTCCAGTGGGTGGAGGGGTGAAGGCACGGCCCGTTTGACGATCAATGAGCCAATTTCACTATTTCTTCCGCCGACAGGGCCCGGTCGAACACCGCCACTTCGTCGAGGCGGCCTTCCCAATTGGACTGATTGTCGCAACGGCCGCCAAAGAACAAGCGGTCCAACGGGACGGGAAAATCCGCGGGTACCTCGATCTCGATCTCGATCTCGGGCTGGCGGCTTCCATTCAAATAAACCCGCACTGTTTCATCGTCGCGTACGAACACAACCTGATTCCAACTCCAGCGCCGAATCTCCGTCCGACCCGCCACCAGCTTCCCTCCCTCGCCGTTCTCACCTCGGAGGAAGACAAGCTTACCCGGATGACTCGTGCCTCCCAGGCCGAGGTGGTCGCCTTCCAGACCATGGTCGCGGCCACGTGAGAACATCCAGCCGGCGATCTGGCGAGCATCTGCCGGCATGCCATTCCAGAACCAGAGGGCCACGGAATACCGATCGCCCAAGTCGGCAATTCGTGCCCGCAGCCGTCCTCCCGCAAAGTGGGCCGCTCGATTCTGCTCATCTTCCCTGCAGTAAGTCCCCGAGCGTGGACCCTCGAGGAAGAACGCCACACCCGGCTCGTACAGCGCGTCACGATCCTGACCGGACGAATCCAGGGCCCGGGAACCAGTGAATTCATCGAGTCGCCAGTAGGCCGCCGGACCGGCTTTCAGGAGGGCCTCGAAGGCGGGACCACGGCTCTGTTGGTACGGACGCCGGGGCCGCGCGGCCACTTTTTCCAACAACTGGAGGGCGGCTTCGGTGATTTTCGGTTCGGCCTCGATCTCCAGTCCGGCCCCGCGTTTCGCCCAGGTGTTGTAGCCTCCGAGAAAATGCTGTTCGGGTGGCGGAATGTAGCCGTCCCCGCCGTTGGCCAGGTCCATCACCATGGTCTTCGGCAGCGGGCTCTGCAGCTTCAGCTTCAAGCCGGTGAGGGCATAGGTTTCGGTGGGAGTCGTTGCGACTGCGATGTCGCCGATGCGGAGGGCCTGAACCACGATTTCGGTCGACTGCCGTTCGTGCATGACGATTTGCTCACGGGCGTAGGCTTCCACGCTCACTTTGGGTATCCGATCTCCCATCGCTTCCACGATCCGGCGGGCCCACTCCAGGCGCTGTTCGTCCGGGACCCGATACTCGAGTTCCAGTCGCTTCTCCGCCATGGCCAAGTCCGGATCCTCGCGATATTCGATCGTGCCATAAGCGCCCAGGACGAGGTCCACCAGCTCCGCCGAGTAACCTTCGATCGTAGGCTCATACCTGGAGGGCGGGGACTTTGCGTAGTCGCGCCGCCAGATATCGCCGCTGCAGCCGTGTGACATGATCCCCACGAAGGGCGGGCCGCTGTCGTCGTGGTGGTCGCCAAGGCGGGACTTCAGCCCTTCGCAGAACAATCCGAAGTAGTCCGCGCTGAGGCCCTGCTCGCCCGAAAAGTAGTGCATGGAAAAGTTGGCCAGCACCGCGATCGGGCGGCCGTCGAGCGCTTGAAACGAAATCAGCGACAGCTCGGGATCCTCCGGCCCGGACGGGCCGGTGACATTGTCCCAGTTGCTGGCGGCGTGCATGGTCGCGCGTACGGTGGGGTTGCCGAACACGTCGTCGGCGATTCGGTCCGGCCGGCGAATCCAGCGCCGCGTGGCCGTGAATTTCTCGGCGTTCACGACGGCCCAGCCCACTTGAGCGGGTTCGAGGTTCGCTTCCGCCTCGGCCAGGGCTTGAGCGATCCTCCCCGGAAGATAGGCCAGATAAGTCGGCTCAGCGTGCACCATGCTATCCGCGACCGACGGCGCGGAGTGCGTATGCGTCGCCGAGATCAGCATTCGATCGGTTCGGATCTGCGTTCGCCGCGCCGCCAGTTGCTTCACCTCATCCAAGAACGGACGTTGCATCAAACAACTATCGACCACCACAATCCCGAGACGCACTCGGCCGTCGTCGAGCACGATCGCCCGTGAATTCAATGGTGTCTTCACCTCTCCGACAGTACGGGCGACGAGGCCGCCGTTGACGACGACAGGCAGCTTCAGGGGTGTCACGTCCACCACCGCCGCCCCAGCCTTGAACTCAGCCGAAGCGTCTACCGTCGTCAAGACCGACAAGACGCAAAACAGAAAAGGTGCCGCATGCGACTTCATGTGATGTTCCCTCCCGGTCGTGGAAGACGGCTACGCGATGTGGAACTGGACAACTTGCTGGTCGAACAAATCGACAACACTGGCACTCCCCGAAATTGTGGCTAAATCGACCGCCACAGTTGTATGCTAGGTGAAAGCCGCGTGCGGTCGCGGGGATTTCAGCGCCAGCCTTCTGGATATTGTCAACATATGATGGGGGAAAACCCGTCCTTCGCGAGCGCTCTATTCTCGCCTTGGATTTCAGTCACTGGCAGCCTCGAACGAAAAGGGCTGATGCGACGACGTCTGCAGAGCCGAAGATATTCGATACCGCCTGTAGTCGTGTCCAGCCTGTTGGTCTTCCTTTTTCAGGCTGGGGCCGGGGCCTGGTCTCAGGAGAATCGACCGGGCGATTCCTTCGCCATCCGCTCACCGGAAATCTGCGGCGCGGCGAACCGGACGCTCCCCAAGTGGGCGTTTGAGCAGGAATCACCAGAGCAGTCTGTGCGGCTGTTGCAGGATCGTCTCCGCTCGAACCCTCAAGATCCCATGCTCAACTATCAACTGGGAATCCTCTACCAAGCCCGGAATCAGTTCCAGAAAGCCATCGCCCAGTATTGGAAAAGCAGGAGCCTGGATCAGGACTCAGATCTTTATTCGTTGGCCCTGGCCTCGATTTTGTTTCACTGTAAGCAACGTCGAGAAGCCATTCAAGTGCTGCAGACCTTTCTGGAACGGCATCCGAAGTCTCTCCCCGGTATTCGCTTCCTGTGCCGGATATACATCCAGGAGAGCCAGTTTGATCAAGCACTGGCTTCAGCGCAGAAAGGCCTGGTGCTGGACCCCGGCGACAGCTACGGACATTACCTCTTGGGAATCAGCCATAAGGGACTGATGCAATTCGAGGAAGCGAAAGCTGCATTGGAGCAGGCCGTTGCCCTGGCTCCCTCGTACGCCGAGGCCCGCTTGGAATTGGGTTTGCTTTACAGCGCCGATCACAAGACCTTCGGCCTGGCCGTCGAGAACCTGAAGCTGGCTCTCTCGTCAGGATTGGTTCGACCCGATGTTCACAAAAACCTGGGATTCGTGTTCCTCAAACTGGGAGAGTATGAGCAAGCGGTTGAACAGTTGGAGCTGGCTCTGCAAGGCAGGCCGGACTATGTGGAACCCCATTATCTGCTGGCTGATGCATTCCGAAAACTGGGGATGAGGGAGAAAGCGGCTGCCGCTCTGAAACGATTCCAATCCCTGAGGACAGCAGCCCGGGAAAGGCTGGCTCTGGAAAACAGAGGCCCGAGGCTTTACGCGAAGGGAATGGACCTCTTGTCCAAGCAAGCTGCGCCGGAGCAGGCCTATGCGGCCTTTCTTCAATCCGTTGAGGCTTCCCCCGGCATGGATCTGGGTTTCTATCGCCTGGCCCAAATCGACTACAAGAGGGGCGACCGCCAACGCGCGGCCGATTGGATTCGGCAGGCGATTCAAGTGTATCCGCTTGATGCACGATACCACTTTGTACTGGCCAGACTCTTGGAGCAGACGCATGTAGCCGGTTCCCTCGACGCCGTCAGGACGGCCATCGAATTGAACCCGACGAATGCGGACTACCACAACTTCCTGGGCAATCTGCTCTTCCAACGGGATGACTTTCAGGGTGCCGTCCAAGCTTATCGCCGGTCCGTAGAAATGGACCCGGACGACCCCATCCCGCACTTGAATCTGGCCACTACGCTGCCCAAGATCGGGGCCGCTCAGGAAGCCGAAAGAGAAAGAGAGATCTACTTCCGACTGACCCGCGGAAGGAATCCCGAGTAGATGCGGCGTCGACTCTCGACCGCGGTGCTTTTCCCGCTGCTTGCCGTCGAAGCTTGGGCCCTCGTTGAATCTCCCAATCCCGGCTCCTCGGTAACCTTTCAGGATGTGACCGAACAAGCCGGTATCCGTTTCTCGCACCGGAATTCGCCTACTCCCAAGAGATATGCCGTGGCAACGGTGGGATCAGGATGCGGATTTATCGACTTTGACAAAGATGGCTACCAGGACATTTTGCTCATCAACGGCGGCTGGACTCCGGGTACCGACAAGAATCTCCCCTTCGATCACTCCCTTTATCGAAACCGGGGAGACGGCACCTTCCAGGAGGTGACTACCCAGGCCGGAATTGAAGCCAATCAGTACTACGGAATGGGCGTCGCCGTCGGCGATTACGACAATGACGGATTCGACGATTTCTTCATAACCAATTTTGCCGGTCCCGATCTCCTCTATCGCAATAATGGAGACGGAACCTTTCGCAACAGGTCGATGGCGGCGGGTGTGGGAGGCGATGGCCGATGGAGTTCGAGTGCAGCCTTCTTCGATTTTGACAATGACGGTTTCCTGGATCTCTATGTGGTCGGTTACACAGATCATTCACTTGATAAAAATAATCCGATCTGTAAACACGGACCCATCGTGGCCACGTGTGGTCCCGAGGCCTTCAACGGTGTCCCTGACGTCCTCTTTCGAAACCATGGCGACGGCACCTTTGCCGAGGTGGGTCAAAAAGCCCGCGTCGCTCAGTTTGCAGGAAAGGGTCTGGGGGTGGCGCCACTCGATTATGACCGGGACGGCCTGGTCGACATTTACGTGGCCAACGACGGAGTCGACAATTTTCTCTTCAGGAACCAGGGGGATGGATCTTTTTCCGAGGTGGGGCTGTTGACCGGAACCGCTCTTGACGAGAACGGGGAGCCGCAGGCAGGCATGGGAGTCGTCGCTGGAGACTACGACGGGGACGGGCTTCTCGATCTGGCGGTGACCAATCTGGACTTGGAATACCTGGCCCTTTACAAGAACATGGGTGACGGCTTTTTTGAAGACATGAGCTCCCGTGCCGGTGTTCTGGCTCCCAGCCGGCCCTTTGTGGGTTTTGGCCTGGGTTTGATCGATGTGGACAATGATTCGGATCCGGACCTGGTCGTCGCTAATGGCCACATTATGGACAACGCGGCCCAACTGAGAGCAGGGGCATCCTACCGGCAACCCAAACTTCTGCTGGAGAACGTCGGCGGCCTGTACGAGGACGTCACCTCCGAGCGTGGCGAAGTATTGACGGTTCCTCAGGTCAGCCGGGGCCTGGCCTGGGCCGATTACGACAATGACGGCGACCTCGACGTGCTGGTCAGCAATTGCGGCGGAAGCCCGGTGCTGTTGCGCAACGAGGGAGGCAACGAAAATGCCTGGCTGCAATTGAAACTGGTCGGTAAAAAATCCAACCGAAACGGTTTCGGGGCTCTTGTGGAGCTCAAATTTGGCGAGAAACGCCTGGTCTCCCAGGTCACCTCGGCCGGCAGCTATCTTTCGGCCAGCGACTATCGAGTTCATTTCGGCCTGGGAGAATACCAGGGCAACGTCGAGATCACGGTCTACTGGCCAAGTGGAATCCGAGATCATCTCCGAGAGCTGCAACCTCGGCAGATCGTCGTGGTGGAGGAAGGAAGCACCAACCATCCAGCGACAGCAGCCGAGGCAAGAGTTCCGGGCTAAGAATGGGTGAGATCAACGTTGGATCCGGAACTCATTCCACAAACTGAAACGCATACAGGTCCGCATCCTGCAAGGTAAAGCGCAGACGTATCGCCTGACCCGCAATCCTGCTCACATCCGTGGAACCGTTCCAGGAAACCGTTCGGTCGATCTCATTCCCGAAGGTCTCATTCGCTTCCGGCAACGAGAAGCCGGGGATCGGACGGCCCTCGGCGTCCTGTATTTCAACCTTGAGTGTGCCCGCCGCCGAGGTGGCGAAATTCACCTTCAGCTCGCTTCCTTCAAACTTCAAGATTCGGGTCAGCAACTCGCCGCCCTGCATCGGCGCCGAGGCTGAGACGAATCCATCCAAACGCAGGGTGTAGCGGCTCATCTTTCCACCTTTGCCGTGCCAATAGGCCGAGGAGGCATAGAAGGACAATTCATTGGGAGCTCCGGCTCGGGCCGCTTTGGTTTCCAGCATCTTCCAGGCCACTGTCTGGTGAGCGTAATACCACGAGTCGTCACGTTGAATGCCAGGTCGAATGAACCCTTCATTCCAGCGCTTGAACTTCACACCGTCACGGCTTGCCATGATCAGGGTTTCGGTCAAAGCCGTTCCAAAGCGTTGATGCGAGCTGGCTCTCAATTCCCGTTTCTCGAGGTCCGGAAGAGCTTTCATCGAAGCTGACCAACCTCGCTCGATATATCGTTGCGGTGTTCCCACCAGGATGTGGGGCGCCCGGTGATAGGGCGCCACGTTGTTTATGTACATATGCTCTTCGGGAGAATCGACGTAGGTCAAATCGGCGTAGTGGTCCCAGTCCAGAAAATTTCCGGAAGTGGCGGTTCGAATGGCTCGGTATCCAGCCGGTTTCCAATTGTCCTTTTCGGTGACTCCGCCGGTGAAGGTTCGCCAGTAGGCACGGTACCGGCCGATGGTCGGATCCCAGAAGCCAAGGTTGGCAGAATCAAACGCACCGTTGGTGATTACGGGTTCTTCCTGCATCAGGGACCAGTGGATGCCGTCCGGGGACTTGTAGGCGAACAGTCCGCCCTCTCTCTTGATGCCGGCCAATGCCTTGTACCGTTCCTCCCGGGGGCAGGCGGGGTTCTCGTCGATCACGGGCATGAAATTATGAGTGCCGATTCCATCCAAAATGATGTTGTTCTGTTTCGATCCCTCGTATTCGACGATGCCGAGGTCGGGCTTGACCCAGTGGATTCCATCCTGGCTCCGGGCAACACAGGTGACCGGTTTGCCGTCGAATACAAGCTTGCCCGGGAGGGTGTTGAAGTTCCAACCGCGATAGTACATGCGGTAGCCGTCGCCATCCTGGATTACGGTGTGGCTTCCGCTGGCGTTTCCTTCCCAGGGTGCATCATGTTCGATCACGACCTCGCGAAAGACCGGATGATGAAGTCGAAGCCGGGCAGTGCCTGAGAACTGCTCGATCATGAAGTCGTCCAGAAACAACTCGCGGCGCGACCCCATGGGAACGGCCTCATCGGTGCTCTTCCGGCCCGCGCCAGCGGGTACGACCGGTCGCATGGCAGTTGCTACCGCTATCAAGGGAATATGATTCAAAAAGGTGCGACGATTGGTTGTCCCGTTCACTCTCCATCTCCTCTGCGATGGTGACTCTTCGGCCATGGGATCCTCATCAGACCGTCGAGACGGCCGCCTGACCCGAATTTCTCAACGGAACGATAGATAAAGACCGGGTTCTGTGCTATAAGTGTATTTAAGAGAACCACTTACGGCACCAACAGGTCTCGCAGGCCCCGCGCCCATCTCGTGGGGCAACGACCGTTTCCGCTTTCTCGCAGCCGTTCTGGTCTTTTCGATGGGAACTGAAGTCAATATAACAATAATACCATCAATATATTGCATTGCAGTATTCCTGGCCGCGCTGTCCGGGAGGGAACAGGCTGCCAAGAGGAGGATCAAATGGACAGGAACCTGACATTTTCCAGGCCGAAGGTCTGCTGCCTATTGCTCCTCACCATTCCGGCTCTCCTACACGTATGTTCTCCCCTTCTCGCCGGCCCCAGCAGGCTGTTGCTTCGAGAGTTCGATCGGGCCATCAGCAGGTGGGTGGTCCGAGACGGCGAGGGGATCCGCTACCTCCTGACGGCCAGGAGGGGACCCGAGGGACGGGCCGGCTTCGCCCTTCGAATCTCAAAAAACACCCGACCTCGATCCCTGGAGGATTTTCTTCCCCCGGTCGACCTCGTCCCTCCCCGGAGCGCCCGTGAATCGATCGAATGCGCCGGCATGGCCCTGGATGGCGCCGGCCGTCTGCATTTCGTCTGGAGCACTAAAAAGGGCCATTCCGGTTACAGCTTGATGAGCCTGGATCGACTCAAGAGGCGTCCGGAGGCCGGAGAGGAGCCACTCTGGGTGAATCCAGCCGACGGGACGCGGGGAGCGCTGATTCTGGCTGAGGCGGCTTCGCTCGTGGGTGACGTCAGGCAGGCGCCCAACGGAGACGTCTGGCTGGCATGGACGGCCGGGACGGGCAACGACGTCTCCCTGCATCTAGGGACCGTAAGGGGCGGAAAATGGCAATCCTTCGAAGTCGCCGCCGGAGACAGCCACGCTCCACCCGCTCTCCTCATTGACGGCGGCGGGCGCTTTCACCTGGCGTGGCACAACCGCGAAGGGCGTGGTTTCTATCTCAGCAAAGAGCCTTCGGATCTGCAAGAGACGCTCAAAGGGTCTGCTCTTGAAACCCGGGCCTCCTCTTCCCTGCCCGCCGGACCCTGGAGGCTCTGGGCCTATCGGCCGGCCCTGGTGGAGACACCCGCCGGAATACTGGCTGTCCATGAGTCCGGAACGTCGGAGTTGAGATCCGTGTTCCCAGGGGGCGAAAAAAAGAAAAACTTTCCGCTTACCGGTGAGGACGAAAGGTTCGCGTGGGATTTCTGTCACTCGCCCCGGTTTGCCGTCGACCGCTACGGCATCCCCTGGGTTTTCTTCATCAACGGCACCCGCCAGCACGTGTTTTACGCCCGCTGGCTGGAAAAGCAGTGGAGTCCGATCTTGAACGCCTACTGGCTCACGCTCAATACGCCCAGAATGGATGAAAATCATCTCTCCATCGACCGGTTGGCGGTGGAGGAGAGAATGTCCGGGGATGCTGAGGGGATCGGCGTCTCCATCACCCACGAAAGCCGGTTTCCCCAGACGGCCTATCACACGATGCCGGTCCCGTCTCTGACAGCCACTCCCGGAACCACCGTCTTGTTTTTGGACCTGAAGGAGTTGAAAGCACTGGACGGTCTGCAACTGAAGGTCAACGAGGCCGTGAAATACCAGGGAAACCCGGTGATCGCGAGGGGAACCGCCGGGGATTTCGATGCCGGCGGGGCCTCACAATTGGGCGTCCTGAAAGAGAATGGCGTGTACCGCATGTGGTATTCTGGGGTCTTCCGCGAACCCGGGTCCAAGTGGCCCGAGTCGGGCCCCGTGCCCATGCGCCGAATCGGTTATGCGGAGAGCAGGGACGGTTACCACTTCAGGAAAGTCGATCTGGGGATGGTTCCCTTTGGAGGCCGGGAGCGTACGAATCTGGTTCCGGGACTTCCCCCCGCTCCGGTTTACAAGCCCATCTTCGCGGGGGGCATCCATCGTGACGCCCATGAGGCGGACCCGGCGAAAAGGTACAAACTGCTGAAGTGGGACCGGGATCCCGTCGAAGATTCGAATGCGCCGCACCTGCCGGAGAGACAGCGCTGGACCCTGTTCACTTCACCTGACGGAATCCGGTGGAGGGAGCAGGTGGCAGGGAACATTTCCTTTCCTGCCGGCCAGCCCGGTTCTTTCGTGCCCATGTCGCTTTTTTTCGATGGGGCGGAAAAGGATCCGGGAAAGAGGTACAAGGCTTACGGTTTTACTTCTCTGAACATCAGCCGCCGCGGGGGAGCCTACGGCTACAGCCCGGATGCCGTTCACTGGACGGGGCATCCACAGAACCCCATTTTTGACCCCTTTGCCCGAAGCATACCCGTCGTGAGAAGCGGCAAGGTGGAACAGATCCATGATGCGGTGGTGTGGAAGCGCCACGGCTACTACCTGGCCCTCTATCAATACCAGCACAGCAGTACGAACATGGATGTGGAACTGGCCGCGAGCCGTGACGGAGAGTACTTCGCATTCATCCAACCCGGCGAGAAGGTGATCACTCGCGGCGCTCCGGACGCCTGGGACTCGGACATGGTCGCACCGTCCGTGCCCCTGGTGGATGGCGAAGATATCAAGTTGTACTACGGAGGCTGGCGCAGTTCGCCCTGGGCGGAAGGACAGCCCTCAGGGGGCGTGGCTACGCTGAGACTCGACGGCTTTACCCATCTGGAGTTGGTGAAGGACCGGGCTCGAGGGAGTCTCACCACCATTCCCATCGGTCCCGGCGCGGCTTCTGAACTCTATGTGAACGCCGACTGCAGCGAGGGCGGCTTCCTGCAGGTCGAGCTGATCGATCCCGCCACCGGACGGCCCCTGCCGGGGTATTCCAGAGAGGAGAGTCCCCGGTTCGAGGGGGACTCGTTGGCTTGGAGAGTCGAATGGGAGCATGGAAGGGGCCTCCACGGGCTGAAGGTGGTTTCGTTCCAGATCAAGTTCCACCTGGCCGCCACCGGGGGATCCCCCAAACTCTATTCATTCAGTCTGAAGTAGAACAACGATTCCGGTGTCTTCAGGGTTCTTGTATAATCAGGATGTGAACCCGCCCATTCTTTCTTTTGAAAGAATTCTCCGTCGATTGCTGATTGCTCTTCTCCTGTCTTGTCTGCCGAAGGTTCCGATCCTGGCTGGAGCCCAGGAGAACAAGTCCAGGAAGTCCCCGCCTCAAGCCCAGCTCAAAGAGGAAGCGGAAGACTACTTTCAACGCTGGTTGGAGCAGGACGTCGTCTACGTGATCTCCAAGGCAGAACGCGCAGTCTTCGAGAGTCTGACCGCCCCGGAAGAAAAGGAACAGTTCATCGAACAGTTCTGGTTTCAAAGAGATCCGGATCCGCGCAGTGCCGCCAACGAGTTCAAGGAGGAACACTATCGCCGGATCGCCTATGCCAATGAGAGATTCGCCAGCGGCTTTCCCGGATGGATGAATGATCGAGGCCGCATCTACATCATTCACGGGCCACCCGACGAGATCGAAGCGCACCCTTCCGGCGGGAGGTATGAGCGGCCCCTTGAAGAGGGAGGAGGAACGACCGTAGCTCATCCGTTCGAAGTCTGGAGGTACCGCTTCGTAGAAGGCCTTGGCTCCGATGTCATCCTGGAGTTCGTAGACCCTTCTTGGAGTGGGGAATACAGGCTCGCCCTCAACCCCGACGAGAAGGATGCCCTGCTCAATGTGGCCGGCGCAGGCAATACGATCGCTGAAATGATTCAGCGCGACGAATCCCTGGAAGGGACGACCTTCACGTCGCCCGGAAACGCCAATCTCCGAAGCTTTCGAGCCCGGGACACCGCCTTCGACCGCTATGAAACGTTTACTAAAATCCGGCACGCCAAGCCCCTCAAGCATCGTGATCTGAAACGCCTCGTGGAGATCGACGTCACCTACCAGGACCTTCCCTTTTCTCACCGGGTCGATTATTTCGGCCTCGACGAGACGCGCTCACTCGTACCCGTAAGTGTCGAAATCCACGATCGTGAACTCACCTTCGGTGAGGAAGAGCATGGAAGGCGGGCCCGCATGGCGGTCTATGGAATCGTAACCAATTTGTCGAATCGGATTGTGGACGAATTCGAAGCGGATCTGGTGAGCGATTATCGAGCCCGGACCGCCCGCTCCGTCTATCAAAAGGTTTTGGTGCTGGAACGAAAGGGCCGCTACAAGCTGGACCTGATCATCAAGGATCTCATCAGTGGGCGTGTGGGTGTACGCCGTCTGGTATTGATTCCACCGCCTCACCGGTCCGAGCTATCAGTCAGCTCGATTCTGCTCTCGAATCGAATCACACGACTGGAGAGTGCCCCGGAGCGCCATGCGATGTTCGTTCTGGGGGACTTTCACATCCGACCGAGCTTGGACAAAGTCTTCCGGCCCTCAGAAAATCTCAACTTTTATCTCCAAGTGTACAACGTTGCCCTGGATCAGACCGCAATGAGGCCCTCGCTGAGGGTCGCGTACCGGGTGGCAAAAGATGGACACCCGGTCGCGCAGTTCATCGACATCATGGGTAGGTCGATACAATATCTCTCCGAGCAGAGAATCGTGCTGGTCCTGCCCATCTCCCTTCAGAGCTTTGAGCCGGGAAGCTATGAGATCACAGTGACGGTGAAGGATCTGATCCAGGAAAGAGAGGTTCGAGCCTCCGAGGCCTTTGACGTGGCAGCAGAGGCCGCCGGCTGAGAGGCCTCCCGGATCCGTTCTTAAGCCAGTCCCTTGCCTGACCCGACTGAATAATCAAGGACGGCCCGATTCCTGAGCTACTTTCACGGTCAGGACGACTTCCGGATGACTTCCACTTCTACGCATCCGCTCGATGAGTCTCTCTTCAACCCACCAACTCCGCCACCCCGATTCCAGCAAAGCGATTGCCGTCATAGAACATGTAGGTATGTTCCGCAGAGTGCCAAATGCAAGGGTAGCAGGTCATTTCGCTGTCCCAGCCCGACTCGCTGACCTCGAGAACCGGTTCGGGCCACCACTTCCACCGTATTCCGTCCGGGCTCTCGGCGTAGTGAACGCGGTAGAGACGGCGCTGGTCTTCGACGACGCTGAACCACATTCGAAAGCCGTTCCGGGTCTTCTCCACGAAGGGCTTGGAACAGGTTGAAAAGTAGGAGTCAAGCCGGGGCGGAATACTGATCAGCGCCCCCGCGGGATGTGGCCTGAAAGTATGGCCCCCGTCGTTCGAAACGGCGAGGGCAATGGAAATCTTGCTGTGCGTCTCAGGCCAGCGCACGACGGCCGTATACCACATCCAATACTGCGAACCGACCTTCAGGACGGCGCAGGAACCAGTGCCGTGCTCGTCGCAGGAAAAGGGCCTTCCCAATTCCAACAGGGCCCGGCCGCTGCGTTTCCAGGTCAGGCCGGCGTCGTCGCTCTCGGCCAAAGTGGTCCGATAGGCTTTGAACCTGCCGAAGGGGTGATAGTCTCCGCCCCAGCCACAGTAATACAGGTGCCAGTGTTTCTCGGTGACGGGCACCACCCAGGGATAACTCACCCAGTGGGAATCGATCGACCCGGGCGCACCGAAGTCCAAAAGCGGCTGGTTCGAAGCTTTCCTCCAACTCAAGGGATCGGAAATGTCAGCTTCCGCAAGGCCGATTCGCCTCCGCTGATCCTCGATGCTCATGTAGTACATTCGCAGTTGATCGCCGGACTGGACGACGTGAGGAGCGGACGGGCGCCGGTCCCAGCCACCTTCATCTCCGTCGGGAAAAATGAGCTTCAGTTTCCTCCACCTCTGGCCCTGAAAGTGGGTTGACAGACTCATCCCGGTCCTCGCCCCCAGCAGAGGCGGCAACGTCGTTGCATAGAGGAACTTACGCCGGTTCATGTCGATTATTGGTGACCTCCATCGCCTCGATCCCCTTCCTTGCTTCCGCAAGCCGCCGCTGAGCCTCGGGGGCAGCGCACGCCCCCGAATTTCTCACCCAATCCCTGAGTGTCTGAAGAAAACGTCAGTTTTTTCAGGCACTTACGGCTATTTGGCGGCAGCTCCCCGGCGACAGCCAGCACTGGGCGCACCCTCGCCGGTCTTTTCGCCCTCAGCGTGCACGTGCTCGCTCGAACGTAGCAGCCGCCGAGGAGGAAAATCCTGCGCGATCATCGCGCCCACTGGTGAGAGATTCGGACTACAGCTTCCGGATGGAGTCGCCGACGCGGACCTGTCCGGCCTCCACTACGAAGACGTAGCATCCGCGCAGACGGAGGTCCTTCGTACCGGGTCCGTTGACGAATTTCAGGGCGTCGACGCCGTAACGGCTCGAGAATTTCTTGCAGCCCGTGTGCGGCAACTCCGAGACCTCCACCAACGCCTCGCCGATCCGGAACCGGGTGCCGACGGGGAGATTCTCAGCGGTGAGGTTCATATCCACCGCCAGATTGTCTCCCGACAGGGACCAGCGATCGCGGCTTCCGGCGATCAGGGAGAGCAGGCGCGAGTTGATGAGGGTCAACTGCACCTTGGGATCGGAGCTGCCGTCGGGAAGCTTGCGCCAGCAGGTCTCTTGCCAGCGGTCCCCCTCCAAGCCGCCCTCGGGTGAGAGCCGGGCCTCGTTTTTGGACTTCCGGACGTTGGTGGCCGGACAGGCGGTGATGGCCTCCACCCGTCCTTCATGGCGGGGAGAAGCCAGAATGGAATCCAGCGCCTCCTCCAGTTGGTCCAGAGAGATGAATCGTTGCGTCATCGATTTCCTCCGCTCCGCCACCGACCGGTTCAGGTCCGCCCGGAAAGGGCTGAATGCAGTGCCAAGGCGGCGTTATTGGATCTGGAAGGAGTAGAGCCGGGCGCGGCTGTAGACGAACTTCAGCCGGACCGGACCCGTCACACTACTCAGGTCGCCCCCTTCCCAACTCACCGTCCGGTAGACGCCCTCTTCCTCGCTCAACTTCGAATCCGCGGCGGCGTATCCCGGAATCGTTTGGCCGTTCCGGTCCTGCAGCTCGACCCGCAGGTAGCCATTGTTGTCCGGATCGTCGTTGAAGATGTCCTTCCACGGCGCGTCCGCTCCCCCCTTGCCCCCGGACAGCAATTCCACGTTGACTCTCAGGGTGCTCCCCTCGAAGCGGAGCGGGTGCGTGGTGACATGACCCTCGGCGGTGGCGTCCAGGGCGGCCCAGCCGTCCTGCCGGATCTTCATCAATCCGATCTGTCCCTTGTGTTCGGCCGCGGGGGCATTGTGGAGATTGTCGAACCCGGAGTAGTAGATCCAGACCTCTCCGTCGTGGACCACGGGCGTCGAGATGGGGAACACCATCCCGCTGTCGAAGCTGCTTCCGCCGTAGCCGTTGACCTGGTAGCCCAGGACGATGAAGGGCCGGCGGTAAACGGACCGCTCCCAGTTCACGCCGTCCCGGCTCGAAGCCAACTGGGCGTCCATGGTCTGGATGTCGGTATGGAAGACCCAGATCAACCCCAGATAGTGAGAGCCGTAGGGAAAGGCCGAGACTCCGTAGAACTCGGTGTGGGGCGGGTCGAACTCGTCCGGCTCCAGGACGAAGCGGCTGTCGCGCCAATGGATGAAATCGTCGCTCACCAGCCGCGAGACCTTGCGCGGTCCGCCGGGACTGGTCTTGTGGTAGAGCCAGTACTGTTTCGTCCCGGGATCCCGCATCAGGCCGAAGGTGTCGCCGCTGCCCCAGATGGGCACCACCGGATTCTTCTCGTAATCGGTCCAATTCAGACCGTCGGGCGAGAAGGCGACCCAGATGCCGTGCCGAGGCCGGTCATGGTGCTGCCAGTAGGCCATTTTGTAACGGCGGTTGGGGTCGGGGTCGTCGGGCTCCTTGAGGACCACGTGGTTCCAACTGACCCAATCGAGGACGATGTTGTTGGCCTTGGAACCGCGGAACTCCACGATGCCCAGCTCGGGCTTCTCCCAGTGGATCCCGTCCTTGGAGGTGGCGTAGCAGAGGAATTCGCGAACGTCGGTGTTCCTCGATTTGCCGAAGGTGTTGTACCACAGCTTGAAGACCTGCTCTTCTTCGTCGTAGATCGCGCTTCCCGGCTGCAGCACCAGGTAGCCTTCCCAGGGACGGTCCGGCTTGATGATGGGGTTTTCGGCGACTTTCCGGGGCCGGGTGTTATAGGCCCCGGTCAGGGAGCGCCAGACCCGGTCGCTGTCGGCGATCAGGTGGTCGTCCACGAAGAGCTGCACCCTGGAGTCGATCTCCCGAACCGGGTTCGGCTCGGCCGATGAACCTGGCTGGCACGACGGTAGCAGGAGCAAGGTAAGCCCCAAGAGCAGCAAACGCTGGGGATTCCGCATAAAACACCCTCCTCAAGGTTCTCGGTTTCCGCCCGAATTCTTGGGTCCGACCCAGTAAAAGTCAAGGAATGGAGCGGCGGTTTCCAGCCGCCGACCAGGAGAGGTTGGGGGGGACGGCAGTCCCCCCTCCGCATCGTGTCTTCGAGAGGGCGACTAGAAATCGCTCCAAGGCACCCTCACATTTTCCTTCGAAACGATAGATGTAGAGGTGTTCGGCGACGGGGTCATGGTCTAGCATAGGCCCTTCGACCCACGCGGAGCGGATACGAAGAGCAGATGACAAGCGAGGCACCGAACCCCGAGGCGGTCACCCGGGACATGGACCGGCACAACTCCTGGGTCTTCGCCATCTCGCATCTCCTGATCTATTTCGCCTCGCCCGTGGTCTACGTGGGGATCGTTCAGGCGGCTCTGTGCGACAAGCTGGGCGCCAGCGCCACGGTGGCCAACCTTCCCAATTCCGCCTACTTCCTGGGATTCTTCTTTCCGGTCATCCTCTCCTGGACCCTGGCCTACCGCTTCGAACGGACCGTGGTGGTGGCGGCCAACCTGGTGACCTCCTCTTCCCTGATCCTGGTGGCGCTGTCTCTGTTCCTTCCGGTGGCGGACTCGGTCCGCCTGGGGGTGGTCATCGGTCAGGGGCTGGTCCTGGGGCTGGCGGACTCCTCCTCCATCGTCTACATGTACCAGTGCCTGAAGCGGGGCACGAGCCTGAAGGGCCGGGCCCGCTGCCTGAAATGGACCTTCGCCTTCACGCCCATCCTGGCGGTGGTGGGGAACCTGCTGGCCCAGTTCATCCTGGACGGGGGGATTCCTTTCCTCTCCCATCCCCAAGACTTCGGACTTCTCTACCTGATGGCGGCCGCCTGCACGGGAGGCGTCGCCTTCCTGGCCACGCGTTTCCGCCTGGCGGATATCCGGGAGAAGAAACCTCCGTTCGCCGAGACCATGAGAACCACGTTCCGGTCCTATCTCCAGGTGCGGACGCTCTTCCTGATCTGGATCGCTTACCTGCTCCTGTTCCTGGCCTGGAATTCCACCACCAACCTCTCCCTCTACAGCCGGGAGGCCCTGGGAGCCGATCCCAAGGACTACGCCGGCTACATGAACGCCCTCCGCTTCGGATTCAAGGCCGTCACCGGTTTCGCTCTGGGCGTGATCATGATCCGTTGGGGGATCCGGGCGCCCTTGGTGACGACGGTTCTGCTGACGGCCGCAGGGATCCTTTGGGCCTGGGTGGTCCCGGGCCACGCCTTCCTGATGGCCTTCGCCTTCATGGGCGGTGGCGAGTTGGCGGGCGCCTACTTTCCCAACTATGTCATCAGCGTCTCCGCCGCGGCCGCGGCGGCCCGGAACAACGCTTTCCTTTCATTGGTGCTTCCCGTCAGTTCCTTCGCGCCGGCGCTCCACGGCGCCCTCGCCGACGCCTTCGGCTTTCCCGCCAGCTTCGGTTTCGGTTTGGCCATGGCGGCCCTGGCGCTGACGCTGGTGTTGTGCTTGCCGAAGCAGGCGGAGACAATCGCTGCCAAAGCTCATGACTGATCAGGCCACGCGCATCGGAATCCTCTATCCGTTCCATTCAGCCGAAGACGACTACCCTCGCATGGCCCCCTTGGTCCGTCCCGAGCTGTGTATGGAGGTCGTGCACACCACCATTGCGGAGGACGCCCACCGCGAGGACGCCTGCCTGGCCACGGGAGACGTTAAGCGGCTTCTGGAGGGCGCGCGGGAATTGGCTCCCAAGAAGGTGGACGCCGCCATGTGGGCCTGCACCAGCGGCAGTTTCGTCTACGGATTGGAAGGGGCCGGCGATCAGGTCCGGCCGGTGGCCGACTTCCTGGGAGTCCCGGTCTCCAGCACTTCCCTGGCCTTCGTCTCGGCCCTTCATTTTCTGGGCATACGGCGCGTGGCGGTGGCCGCCAGCTATCCCCGGGACGTGACCCTGCTGCTGAAACGATTCCTAGCCGATGCCGGTGTCGAGACGGTCTATCTGGATTGTCTGGGCATCGTCACGGGGGTGGAAGTGGCCCTGTTGAACCAGAAACAGGTGACCCGTTTCGTCGCCAGCAACGATCACGCCGATGCGGAAGCCATCGTGGTTCCGGATACGGCCATGCACTCGGCCGGCTGGGTCGCCGGCCTGGAGGAAGCGGTCGGTGGCAAGCCGGTCCTGACGGCGAACCAGGTGACGCTCTGGCAGGCGCTTCAACTCGTCGGTGGAGGATCTTTCCAAGTGGACGAGTCCATGGGTTCGCTGTTCCGAGCCGGATCCGCCCAACCGCCCTCGAGCAGCGGCGGAGATTGATTCCGCACCCCGAAGGAGACGACGCACATGCCGATTCCCCGAGAGCCCGCCTTCGACGTCGCCGAGTACCGGCGCCGCCTGGAACGGGTCCACAAATCCATGGCATCGCGATCCCTGGACGTTCTGGTCCTGTTCAGTCCCCACAACGTCTTCTACCTCTCGGGGATGGACACGGAGAACCTCTCCGACTACCAGTGCCTTCTGGTCCCGGCTGGCGGCGATCCGATTTTGGTCACGTCCCATTTCGAAGAGGCCCGGGCCGCGAACTCCTGCTGGCACCGGGGTCCGGTGTTCTACGGACCGTTCGAAGACCCGCTTCAAGTCACTCTGGACGCGGTGCACCGGTTGAAGGTCCGGAAACTGGGCCTGGAGCGGCGTAACCGGGCGGTTTCACCAGACCACTACGGGCGTTTGGCAGGGGAATTGTCCGACTTGCGGGTCGAGGATCCCTTCGGCGTGGTGGAACAGACCCGGCTGGTCAAGTCGCCGTCCGAGATCGCCTGCATGCGCCGGGCCGCCATCCTCACCGATCTGGGGGTGGAGGCGGCCTACGCCGCCATGCAGGAGGGCCATCGGGATTCGGACGTGGCCGCGGCCATCATGGAGGCCATGTACGGGAACGGCAGCGACACCGTCTGCTGGGGGCCCATCGTGGCCGCCGGCTACCGGGCGGGCAGCGCCCACAGCACCTTCATGGGACTGCCGCTGCGGTGCGGGCAAACCGTCTTCCTCGAGGTGACGGCCCAGGTGCGGCGTTACGTGGCGCCCCTCATGCGCACCGCGGTTCTGGGACCGCCGTCGGACGATATGAAACGCGTGGAGGCGGCCGGCCGCGCGGCGCTCGCCTGCATACGGGAGGAGGCGCGCCCCGGCGTCGAAGCCGCTCACGTAGCCCGAACGGCCCTGGCGATCCTGGAACCGATCCTTCCCGGCCACGTCTTCCACTACAACTTCGGCTATCCGGTCGGAGTCGGTTATCCGCCAAGCTGGATCGAAGAACTGGACTTTCTTATGCGCACCGACAATCCGAGGCCGCTGGAAGCCGGCATGACCTTTCACCTCCCCATGTCGGTCCGCAAGTACGGCGAATACGGTGTGAATCTGAGTCAAACCATCCTGATCGGAGAGGACGAGACCGAGGCCCTGGCCCGGACTCCGGCACGGCTGCACCAAGTCAGATTCGGAAACTAGAAGCTAAGGATCCGGGACTCGGCGGCTGGAGACTGCCAGAACCAAACCAAGAATCACCACAACCGGAGAAAAAAGCATGATCGAATCGCTTCGAGGCAAGATTCAGACGGTGACCGGTCCCATCGAACCGGAGGACCTGGGGGTGACCCTGATTCACGAGCACCTCTATTTCGACCTGACCTGCTACTACGTGGATCCCCAGGATGAGAAGGGAAAACGCCTGACGGACCAGGAACTGAGCCTGTCGACTCTGGGTTGGGTCCGGAACAACACCATGAGTTCCCTGCCCAACCTCCGGTCCTACGACGATGACGTCATCGCCTCGGAGGTCGAGCTCTACATGGACCTGGGCGGACGCGCCATGGTGGACTGCACCATCAACGGCATCGAACCCAATCCGGCCGGTCTCAGGAGGATCTCCGAGAGAACCGGATTGCACGTGATCGCCGGGAGCGGATACTACATCTATCCCTCCCATCCCCCCGACATGGACTCCAAGACCATCGAGGACATCCAGGAAGAGATCGTTGGCGACCTCACCCGGGGAGGCCACGGGACCGACGTCCTCTCGGGCCTCATCGGCGAACTGGGAGCCTCCTGGCCCTTGCACCCCAACGAGGAGAAGACCTTCCGGGCGGGAGCCCGGGCGCACCTGGAGACCGGCGCCCCCATCTCGGTCCACCCCGGACACGACCCCGACTCTCCCCTCTCCCTCATCGAGCTGCTGAAGGAAGAGGGTGTGCAACCCGACCGCGTCATCATGAGCCACGTCGAGAACCGCTTTCGCGAGGACCTGGACCGCTACAAGCGCCTGGCCGACACCGGTTGCACGCTGGGATTCGACACTTACGGACGGGACATGTACTTCGCCGGAGCCGGCCGCCAGCACCCGCCCGACGACCTCCGAAACCACATCATCGCCACCCTGGTGGCCGACGGCTACGTCGAGTCGGTCACGGCGGCTCAGGACTGCTGCTTCCAATGCGACCTGGTCACCTACGGGGGGAACGGCTACGGGCACATCCTGGAAAACATCGTTCCCCGCCTGAAGAACCTGGGCGTGAGCGAGAAGGCCCTCCACCAAATCTTCGTGGAGAACCCCAAGCGGGTCCTGATGTTCCGCGACCCCGCAAGTTAAGGAGCAGGAGCGGCGGCATCCCTGCCGCCGACAGGGGGGCCTTGGGGGGACGGAGTCCCCACTCCACACCCCCTCCCTTCTCCAAAAAAAGAGGGCGCCCACCCGGGACGCCCCCATTTTCATCGACCGCACCGCCGGTCAAATCCCCGCGACCTCTATTGCGTGGCCCCAGCCTCGGTGAGAATCTTCACGATGTTGCTGTATCCCTGCTGAACCGCCAGCTTCAACGCGCTCCGGCCATCGTTCCCCTTGACGTTGGGAGCGGCGGCATCCCTGCCGCCGACAGGGGGGCCTTGGGGGGACGGAGTCCCCACTCCACACCCCCTCCCCTTCTCCAAAAAAAGAGGGCGCCCACCCGGGACGCCCCCATTTTCATCGACCGCACCGCCGGTCAAATCCCCGCGACCTCTATTGCGTGGCCCCAGCCTCGGTGAGAATCTTCACGATGTTGCTGTATCCCTGCTGAACCGCCAGCTTCAACGCGCTCCGGCCATCGTTCCCCTTGACGCTGACGTCGGCACCCCCCTCGACCAACGCCTGGACGCATTCCGGTTCTTTCTCGGCGACCGCCAGCATGAGTGCGGTCCAGCCGTTGTAGTTTGTGGCCTTGACGTCGGCGCCTCCCGCCAACAGCGCCCGCACAATCTTATCCCTACCCTCCGAGGCCGCATGCATCAGTGGCGTCCAATCGGCGTTGAGCCGGAAGTTGACCCGGGCCCCACCTTGAATCAGAGCCTCTACCGTGTCGGCATGCCCTTCATTGACAGCCAGCATCAGACACGGAAGCCCATCCTTGGTCTTGGCGTTCACGTTGGCCCCCTTGGCCATCAAGAGCTTGGCCACCTCCGTCTGTCCCTGGTTGGCAGCGATGAGAAGGGCCGTCCATCCGGTCCGGGGGGCACGGGTATTGATCCTGGACCCGGCGTCGATGAGCAGATTCATGCTCCCGACATGCCCTCCTTCCGCCGCTGCCATAAGGGGAGTCTGTCCCCGCCTGTCGCCGGCATCCCGGAAGTATCGCAGGGACCGCGGCCACTTCTTCCGGCCTCTCTCCAGCAATAGCGCCAACGTCTCGTCGTGACCATGGCTGGCAGCGAGCCAGACGCCGTTTCGACCGTCGCCGTCCTTGCCATCCAACTGGGCGCCCTTATCCGCGAGCACCTCGACTATGGCGGTCTGTCCCCGGCCCGCGGCCCAGAGCAAGGCGGTACGCTTGTCCGCGTCCTTGTAGTCCACGCGAGCCCCCTGCTCCAACAGGATCTTCGCCGTCTCCATATGCCCTTCACCGGACACCACCATCAGGGGAGTCCAACCCATCTTGGTGTAGGCATTGACGTCAGCCTTCTTGGAAAGAAAATCGGAGACCATCTCGGCATGACCGCCGGTTGCGGCGAAAAGTAGAGGCGTCCGGCCCGAGTTGTCCGCTTCCTTGACATTGGCGCCGGCGTCTTCCAAAGCCCGGACCACCGCCATATGCCCCCCTTCGGCGGCTCGCATTATGGCCGTCCGTCCTGCGGCGTCCTTGGCGCCGACCTCAGCCCCCTTCTCCAGCAAGAATTCAACCATCGCCATCTGTCCCTCGGCGGCTGCCAAAGCCAGTGGCTTCTCTCCCCGGCGGCTCTCGCTATTGACCGGGACTCCCAAGCCCAAAAGGGCGTCCACGGATTCGACGTGCCCTTTTTCGACCGCATACATCACAGCGGTTTTGCCGTTCGGGTCTTCCCAGTTCATATCGGCGCCACCCGCCACCAAGGACTGGATCACGCCGGTGTGGCCCTCCTCGGCCGCCCTCACCAGGAGAGACTTGCCGCCATAGACACGGTTGGGATCGGCGCCCTGTCCGATGAGGTCTTCCACATCGGAAGCCTCGCCGGCCGCCACGGCATCCTCCATTTCCCGTCGGACGTTGGAGGAGCAGCTCACCGAAACCAGTAACAGGAGTAGAAGAAAACAAGCCCTATTCGATTGACGCAGTGCCCGATTCATTCGAATTCACCTCCAAGATTCACCTGCGCTATTCCGCTGAGGTGCGCGCATATCTTAGCCGGACGGGCTGTCATGAGACAACCTGAGGACCGCGCCCATCCGATCGCCGGCGTACACTCGAACCGGCAGGTTCTAAGCGACGCCACAAGTTGGATTCCATTCGGAGTTGAAACGATCAACAGCGAGGGAATCACGCGACGAAGATGGGCGGCGCGGGGTCAGTGAGCTTTACGGCGACGGTCGCGCCGACGTCCAGTGATGAGGCATCGGTCCGCAGGGTTCGGAAACTCGCAAGCTCCGTTCCCGATGGCAGCCGCACTCGGTAGCGTTCGTGGGAACCGCGAAACGCACGCTCGACAACGACGCCTGGTCCGCCGCGACTCGGCGTGACCTCGAGTTCATGGGGTCTGACGGCAACCATCACCTTTGTCCCCACCGCGAACGAGCCCGGACCTCGAGCCGGCCCCAGCTCCGTCTCGACCCCCACCCTCGTGACGACACCGGGCAGGAACGTGGCGTCCAGCACGAATTCCGAAACGAACCGGCTGCCCGGACGATCATGAAGGTCGTGGGCCGAGCCCACTTGCTCGATCCTTGCATTGCGCATCACTGCCACCCGGTCCGCGATCTGAAAGGCCTCCTCCCGATCGTGCGTGACGACGATGGCGGCACGTCCGCCATGTTTCAAGATCCGCCGAAGCTCTTTGCCCAAGCTCGTGCGAAGCGCCGCGTCCAGGTTCGATAGCGGCTCGTCCAACAGCAGCAGCTCGCAGCCTGGAGCGAGAGCCCGCGCGAGCGCGGTTCGCTGCTGTTGGCCGCCGGAAAGCTCGTGCGGAAAACGCGAATCCATTCCCTCCAACCCGCACAAATCCATCGCCTCGCGAGCGCGCCGCTTGCGAGCACCGGGAGCGAGCCCGGACAGTCCGAACTCGACATTTCTTCGGACATCCAAGTGTGGAAACAACGCGTAGTCCTGGAAGACGAAACCGATGCGACGTTCTTCAGGCGGGAGATCGACGCCGTCACTCTGTACGATTCGATTCCCGATGCGAATCGTGCCGCGGTCCGGTGTCTCGAATCCCGCGATCAGGCGAAGGGTCGTCGTCTTGCCGCAACCACTCGGACCGAGAAGCGCCAGGATTTCACCCTTCGGCATCGAGAACGACAGGTCCGACACGGCCGGGGACGGCGAGCCTTCGAAAGTCTTGTCGAGGCCGTCGAGGGAAAGGAAGACGTCTGTCATCACTTACAGCCGCGCCTCGTTCGCGCCCCGAAGTCTGGTCAGCACGATAACCGGCAAGATCCCGGCTGCGACGATCGAAAGCGCCGGGGCAGATGCTTCGGTCCACATCGACTCGGCCGTTCGCTGCCACACTTCCACGGCGAGTGTATCGACACCGAACGGGCGGACCAGCATGGTTGCCGGCATTTCCTTCATCACCTCGACGAATACGAGAATGAGAGCGGTCAACAGGGAGCCTCGAAGAAGCGGGAAATGAACGCGGCCAAGTACTCGACCCGGACCCGCGCCGAGACCGCGCGCACTCTCGTCCATACTACCCGAGATCCGGGTGAGCCCGGACTCCACCGAGTAGAACGCCACGGAAATAAAACGCACGAGATAGGCGAACAGCAGCCCGAATGCCGAGCCGGTCAGAATCAAGCCGGCATCGAAGCCCCCGAACCAACCGATTGCGGCGTTGATGATGCCGTCGGCGCGGGCGAGCGTCAACAGGACGCCGACGGCGATGACGGAGCCTGGTATGGCGTAGCCGAGACTCGCAACACGAGCCGCGAACGACAGAGCGCGCGAACGAGTGGAGCGGATCGAATAAGCGAGGACGACTGCCGCCAAGACCGCGAGCAGGCAGGCGGACGCCGCGAGTGTCAGCGTGTTGCGCAAAAGCTCCGGAAAATTTCTCGGAAGCAGCGACGATTCCGCCGCGCGTAGGCTCCAGCGGACGAGAACAGCGGTCGGAACCACAAAGCCGGCCGCGAGCACGCTCGAAACGAACGCCGTCGCCGCCCAGCCTCTTATTCCCGCAAGCGGCGGAAGCGTGCGCGCGACATTTCGTCCATGAGCTTGAACGAATCGCATCCGACCCCGTGCCCGTTGCTCCAGTACAACGAGTATCAATGCGAACAGCATGAGTATCACCGCGAGCTGGCCCGCCGCGACCCGGTCGAACATCCCGAACCAGACGCGATAGATGCCCGTCGTAAGCGTTGGATAGCCGAACACGGATACGGTTCCAAAGTCCGCAAGCGTCTCCATGAGCGCGAGTGCGACGCCGGTGGCAATTGCCGGTCGCGCCAGAGGCAGACCAACTCTCCGGAATACGGCTGTCGAACGGCATCCCAGGCTTCGCGCTACTTCGGTGAGGTTCGCCCCGAGCTCGCGAAACGCCGTCAGGGCGAGCAGATAGACGTACGGATAAACGACCAGGCTCATTGCGAGAACGACGCCTCCGTAAGAACGCACGTTCGGAAATCGCCAACTGAGGTTCAGGGTCTCGCGAAAAAATGTGGGGACGGGTCCTGCAAACTCGAAGAGCGCCACAAACACGAAGCCGATGACGTACGTCGGAACGGCGAGCGGCAAGACGAGCGCCCACTCGAAAACATCGCGGCCCGGAAACCGCCGGGTCGCGACGAGCCACGCGGAAACCGTCCCCATGAAGCCTGCGAGCGCGCCGACGCCCAGCAGGAGCCAGAGGGTGTTCGACAGAAGCTCCCAGAGAATCGTATCCGCGAGGTGACGCCACATGTCACCTCGTGGAGAGGTCAGATTGAACGCGACGGCAAGGACCGGGAGCGCGACGAGCGCGGACGTAAGCCACGCTCCGGCGGAGAGCGCTCGCGAGCTTCGAGCCATGAGAAACTACCGGTAGCCGGCGCGGTCGGCGAGCCTGATCGCGGCCGCCTGATTCTCACCGGCCGCAGAGACCCCCACCTGCTCCGGTTTGAAGACGCCCCAGCCTTTCAGGATCGGGTGCGGCTCCGCAACAGGGTTTGCCGGATACTCGAAACTGCTGGCGGCAAGTGTTTCTTGAGCCTCGGCGGAGGTAATGAACTCAAGGAGTCGAACTGCGTTTTCCTTGTTCTTTGCGTACTTGGTGACACCCGCTCCCGAGATGTTCACGTGGGTCCCGGTCGTCTCCTGATTGGCCCAGAATGGCGCGACCGGCAGATCCGGCTCTTTGACCAGGATGCGCGCGAGGTAGTAGCTGTTGGTGATACCGACGTCGCACTGCCCCGCCGCGATCGCACGGAGGACGGGCCGATCCGAATTTACGATCTCCGGCTCGTTCGCGACCCAGCCTCCAATCATCTTCTCCACAGCCGTTTCGCCATGAACTCCGATCGCCGAGGCAAGCAGAGACTGATTGTAGATGCTGTTCGACGTGCGCAAACAGATGCGGCCCTTCCATTTCGGATCCGCCAGCGCCGCGTACGTCGCGAGCTCCGAAGGCTTCACGCGCTCGGTGCTGTACATGATGGTGCGCGCGCGGACGGCGAGTCCGAACCACCGGTTCTGCGGATCACGGAGGTGCACTGGCACGTTCTTCTTCAGAATGTCGGATTCAACGGACATGAGGAGCCCCTGGCGGGCTGCGTTCCACAGATTCCCCGCGTCGACCGTCACCATGACGTCGGCCTGGGTGTTGGCGCCCTCGGCCCGCAACCGTTCGAAGACCTCGCTGTTGTTGCCCATGAAGAAGTTGACCTTGATTCCGGTCTTCTCAGTGAACAGCTCGAAGGCGGGCTCGGACCCATAGTGCGAGCGCGCGGAATAGACGTTGACCTCTTGTGCATTCGCTATCCCCAACCATATCCACGAGATAGCGGCCAGGATGACAAACCTGCGACAGTTCGGGTTCATGATGCTGTATCTCCTTATCGAGCGTGCCTGTATATGAAAATGAAATTCGTTTTCAAAATCAACCGTGGCTTGCCCGTAGGGAGAGCTTTGATATGGCTAACGTCAAAGTGACCCATCCCAATCAGACCTTGGATCCACCGCGTTGGTGAGCAGTGAACCATAAGAAACTACGTCGGAAGCTGATTGGGATGATCTCTGACTGCCCGCAGACCGTTTACAGACCGGGAAACAGCGCCACCTGCGCTAATGGTCAAGAACAAGACCGATGCCATGTTTCTCCAGCACATCCGGCAGTTCCGGGTGATCCGGCAGCAATCCCGAACCGCTCAGTTCAAGCTTTCCTATTGCGCGGTCGAACATAGCGTAGACGTCACCACCGGTCAGACGGGACGGGTAGACCAAGCCGTCGATGTCCTCATGATCGGAATGAATCGCCTTCCCAAAGGCGCGGCCGGCGGCATGATTGCGGGCATTCACCGTGTCCGTCTGTGCACCAATCAAGGCGCACCCATCTTGACGAAGATCAAGCAACGTCAGTTTTTTTCTCGGTTGCGTCACAATCGAGGCCCAAACCCGCTCGGTCACTTCCTTGAGCAAGATCTCACGCCTTCGCCGTCGGACGAATCGATCCCGCACAACCGTTTCGATGAACGAGGTAGTAAAGTCGGGCGAGGCATAGAGCATCGTATAGACACCCGCCTTGGAGCAGAAGCGGGAGTCAGCCGGTGCGGTGCCCAATAGTGACGCCACATAGCGACCAGGCACGATTCGATAGCAGCGTGGAAGCTCCGTACTGACAAGTACAGCTTCGATCCGTTCGCGTGGATAGGCGGGTCGGTTCAAGTGAAGTCCGCACCGAAGCCGGGAGCTGCGTCTACGACATCCTCGATCCGCCCTGCCATCAATTCCTCAAGGGGACATGCGACATGGTCGGAAAAAGGCCATTTCTGGGTTAGAAATTCCCAAGCTAATTCGGGGTCTTCAATGATACTCATCACCCTGGCGAGTCCCGGAACCACTTTCCCTGGGCCAAGGATCTGCGCGGCAGGAATCATCAGACCGCGTTTGGTCGACTTCCAGGCGAGCAGTGTTTTGCGTCCCACCCACGCATAGACCGTAGTGCGCGAAACCTCCAGTCGTTTGGCGGCTGCGGAAACCCCGATCGTGTTCGGGCTCTTCGGTCGCTGAACGATGAATGACTGAAGCTGGCCGGGCACTTCAGCGACGGTCCTACGCCCATATTCCTCGTGATGGGCGGCGGCAGTTTCCAGGGCTACACTCACTGCCATACGAGCTTCCCGTGGGTGCCCGCGAAGAAAGTTTTCCGCGGTCTTGGAAAGGCCCGCAAGACCCTCAATGCGGAATCGGTCAACCTGCCTCGTCGATCCGGTCGTTCTACTCATCGGTTACCTTCCCCCTCTATCGGAGAGAATTCTATTGCAAAAATGTTCATTATGTCTAGTATGTTCATTATGTCAGCCGTTCCCGGCACTCGATACCGTCGGGATCGCTCGTGGCCAAAAAAGGCAGGAGATGCACTTTTCGCGATGGGCGACCTATTCCTCACAGGCCGTGAGAATCGTCTGAGGAACCCACCCGCAAACCCACGGGCTCGGAACTGGTATCGCCGGGATTTGGTGGAGACGCCTCAATCCCCCGACTTCGCCGGGGCATCCGCTTCGACGCGCACGGTGACCACGTCGGTGTCGTGGTACTGCCGGTGGCGCACGGAGCTGGCGTAGTGGCGGAGCAGCCGGAGGGAGAACTCGCGGTCGACGGACCGTCTCGCCCATTGCCCCAGGAGCGCCAGCCGGTCCTCCAGATTCCCGTCCACGGCCGAGGCGATGAACTCCAGTTCCACTCCCCGGCCGTCCCCCCGAACCAGGAGCAGCAGGTGCCGGGCTTCTTCGTCCTCCGACGCCTCCTCATCCGGAATCAGGCTCAGGACCGATTCCTCCGCTGCGGCCCGGAGCCGCTCCGTCGACGCCTCGTTCCAACCCTTTTCGTCGGCGAATTTGCAGAGGAAACCGTCGATCTCCGGCAGCGAATCGACGCTCAGCATGACCTTGACTCGCCGCCTCCGCGGTTTGGCCAGATCCAGGGCCACCGTCATCAAGATCGCGGCCAACCCGCCGGCCGCCATGCCGTTCCCCAGGATTGTGGACAACGTGCCGCCCATGTAGTCCGCGAAGATCTGCTGGTTCTGAAAACCGACTCCCAGCCAGAAGGACAGGCCGACCACCACGCTCTTGCGGCTGTCGATGCCGTCCTGCGCCACGATCCTCATGCCCAGGACGAACAGGACGGCCATCAGCACCAGGATGTAGGCCGCGACGACCGGGTCCGGAATCGCCAGGATCGCCGCCGTCACCTTGGGAAGGAAGGCGAAGGAGAAGAAAAGGATTCCGATGCAGACCCCGACGGAGCGTGCGGCGACGCCGGTGAGCTCGGTGACGGCGACGCTGGAAGAGTAGGTCGTGTTGGGGACGGTCCCCATCAGGCCCGAAAGGAGATTACCCACGCCGTCCGCCCCAACGGCGCCCTGCACGGCGCGAAAGTCCGTCGCCCTGGGGCGGCGCCAGGAGACCTGCTGGATCCCGATGGCATCGCCGACGGTCTCGATGGCGCCCACCACCGTCACCAGAACGAAGACCGGGAGCAAGGCCCAGAATGAGGCCCCGAACGTCAGGTCGAGACCGGGCCAGCCGCTTGTTGGTATTCCGAACCAAGGAGCGTCGGCGACTCGAGCCACGTCGTAAAGACCGTAAAACGACGCCACGATACATCCTCCGGCAACACCCAGGACGGGTGCCCAGAGGCGCAGACTGCCCCTGGCGAATAGAGCGAGACCCGCTGTGAAAACGAGAGTCGCTGCAGCGCTGGCGGGCGCGCCGGTGGAGGCCGCCCCTTCAGCCGCGTTGGCCACCAGGTTGAACGCAATGGGCATGATGGTCACCGAAATCAGCATGATCACGGTCCCGGCCACCAAGGGAGTGATCACCCGGCGGAGCAACGACAGATGGGACGACAGGACGAATTGAAACAGGGAGGAGATGACCACCAGCGTCGCCAGGAGTCCGGGCCCGCCTTCCGTCAGCGCGGTCACCGACACGGCGATAAAGACGCCGGAGGTTCCCATCAGGAGGACGTAGCCGGAACCCAACCTTCCGACGCGGACGGCCTGGAGGACCGTGGACAGGCCGCAGACGCAGAGCGCCGCGAAGACCGCCCAGGTCATGTAGGCCTCCTCGCCGCCGGCCGCGCGGATGATGATCGCCGGTGTGAGGACGATTCCGCCGATACTGAGCAGAACGAGCTGAAATCCGAGTCCCAGGGAGAGCAGGTTCGGGGGCCGCTCGTCGGGTTCGTAACGAAGTTCTTTCCGAAGGGCTGGAGCGGATGATTTCATAGTTTAATCCCTGTTGTTCGCATCATGGCATTGCCGGTCCGTTTCCGAATCGGGAGCTGACCGAGTCTCTGGGCACCCGTCGTAATGCTTGTCATGCCGCCGTGTCCGCGTCCACACGGACCGTGACCACGTCAGTTTCGTGATACTGGCGATGGCTCACGGACGTGGCGAAGTGGCGCAGCAGCCGGAGGGAGACCTCGCGATCGCTCGACTGATCCGCCCACTGCCCCAACAGCGCCAAGCGATCCTCAAGGTTACCCTCCCCCGCAACGGCGATAAACTCCAACTCCGCTTTCCGGCCATCTCCTCCCAACGACAAAACCAGGTTCCACGCAGCTTCCGGTTCCAAACTGGTCTCCTCCGGAACCAGGCTCAATATGGCTTCCTCCGTCGCTGCCCGAAGCCGTTCCGTCGAAGTCGCGTTCCATCGCTTGTTCTTGGCGAATCGCCGAACGAACTCGTCGATCTCCGGCAATGACTCTACGCCCAGTTTCGTCTTGATCTTCCGCCGCCGCGGCTTGGACAGTTCCAGTCCGACCGCCATCACGATCGCGGCCAGTCCACCGGCTGCGATCCCGTTTTCCAGGATCGACGCCACCGCGTCTCCGAGGTGTTCCGAGAAGATCTGCCGGTTCTGGAAACCGACCCCCAACCAGAATGCGACGCCGACCACGATGCTCTTCCGGCTGTCCAGACCGTCCCGGACCACGATCCGCGTTCCCACCACGAACAGGAGCGAGATGAGCACGACGATGTAGCCCGCAACCACCGGATTGGGAATCGCAAGGATCACCGCCGTCGCTTTGGGGAAGAAGGAGAAGACGATGATCAAAATCCCGACGCAGACCCCCACGTTGCGGGCGGCCACACCCGTGAGCGCGGCCACCGAGATGCTGGAGGAATAGGTCGTATTGGGCAACGTTCCCACGAGGCCGGAGAGAAGGTTGGCCAGGCCGCTTGCCCCGATGGTGCCCTGCACCGATCGAAAATCGGTGGCCCGCGGCTGCCGCCAGGAAACCTGCTGGATGCTGATGGAACCGCCGATGGTCCGCACGGTATCGATGGCCACTACCAGCACGAAAACCGGCAGCAACACCCAGAAGGACGAGCCGAACGTCAGATCGAATCCGGGCCAGCCGATTTCGGGCAGCCCGAACCAAGGGGCGGCGGCGACTCGGGCGGTGTCGTAGATCCCGTAGAACCCGGCTACAGCGCAACCCGCGAGCACGCCCAGAACCGGACCCCAGAGCCGCCAGGCGCCCGTCGCGAAGAGCGCAAGGCCCGCCATGGAGACGAGCGTCACGCCGAAACTGGCCGGGGCGGCGGCCGGCGAGGCGCCTTCCGCCGGCCTCGCCAACAGGTTGAAGGCGATGGGCATGATGGTGACCGCCACCAGCATGATGACCGTCCCCGCCACCAACGGCGTGACCACCCGGCGCAGCAGCACGAGACGCGAGCCCAGCAGGAACTGAAACAGGGACGAGACCACGATCAAGGTGGCCAACAGAGCAGGCCCCCCCTCCGTCAACGCCGTAATCGACACGGCGACGAAGGTGCCGGAGGTCCCCATCAGGAGAATGTAGCCGGCTCCCATGGTCCCGATTCGAATCGACTGGAGGATGGTGATCAATCCGCAGACGCAGAGTCCGGCGAACACGGCCCAGGAGAGGTAGATCTCGCCGGCGCCCGCAGCCTCGATGATGATCTTCGGAATCAGCACGATTCCGCTGATATTCAGCATCACGAGCTGTAGGCCGAGTCCCAGGGAAAGCAGGTGCGGAGGCTTCTCGGGAGGTTCGTAGCGAACGCCCCTCCGAGGAGGCGATCCGGAGCGTTTCATCTGGCGGTTCTTATACCCCAGGCAGGTCAGAGCCGCCAGCCTGTTTCCAGAAAACGCGCGAACTTCGAATAGTCTCGCCTGATCGACCGCAAACTCTTCGTGTTAGCGGTGGCACTCCCTGACGTTCAATGCCACAAGCCGCAATTCCACGCTGGTCGAGTCCCGGTGCGGCTTGGGCCACGCACCGGCGGAACCGATTTCCTCAAGGAGCCGTTGTCGAAACCATTCCGGAAATCGAATCGGAACTGGCCCGAACCCACTCCCCGCCCCAAAGCCGGTCCAGAAAGTCGAACCAGGGGAGGATCGAAATCCCGTCCACGACCCTGGGAGCCGGTTCCATCGCTACCAGGAGGTAGTGTGTGAACAGGTTCTCTTCTCTCAGCGCACGCAGTCCCCGCAGGTCTCGTGCGCTCACATTCTTCTTCGCCTTCGTCTCGACCGCGAGATCCTCGAAAACGAAATCCACCTCGAATTGCGATTTCGAACGCCAGTAGCGGGGCGAATCGAGCCGATGATAGTCACAGAATGCCTTGATCTCCTGGAAGATATAGCTTTCGAACGCACTGCCGTACTCAGCCGTACCCGGCGCCAAACCCCGCCGCCCCTGCAAGTGACGGGCGAGCCCGATATCGAACAGGTAGTACTTCGAGGTGGAAATCGCCTTGCGTTTCCGGCTCTCCGTCAACGCCGGAACCTCATGGGCAATGAACGTGTCCTTCAGGATCTCATAGTACTCCCGCACGGTGGATCTGGGCACCTGAGAATCGTTTGCCACGGCCGAGAAATTAATCATCTCTCCATGTGCATGTCCCGCAGTTTCGAGAAATCGGCTGAAGGCGCCGATGTTCCTGACGATCGCCTCCGCCGCGACTTCCTCCCTCAGATAGTCGCCCGCATAAGCGGCCAGGTCCTCGGCGGGAGAATCGGAAAAATAGACCGGCGGCAGCAGACCATACTCCAGCGTCCGGTCCAGATCGAACCGCTCACCGAGTTCGATTCGGACGAACGGATGTAAAGCGCGCGACCGGGCGCGGCCGCCCAACAGATTGACCCCCTTTCGGCGCAGACTCCGGGCACTGGATCCGGTGAGGAGGAACCGAACACCGGATTCCTGGATCATGAGCTGCACCTCGTTGAGCAACTGGGGCATCTTCTGGATCTCGTCGATGACGACGATGGACGAGTCCTCAGCGAGCTCCTGCCGGATCAACGCGGGATTGCGGGAGAGACGGACGAACAGAATCTGGTCGAGTAGGTTGTAGGTGGGATAGCCGGCGAACTGCTGATGAATCAGCGTGGTCTTGCCGGTCTGGCGTGGACCGAACAGAAAGCACGAGCGGTGCAGCAGAATATCCTTCAAGTTCAGGTAACGAGGAATCAGGGGATGGGTCATATTTTCCGGACAATTGACAATTATTTCGCCAATTATCATGACAATTAACGGTAGATACGTCAATTGTCACAATTTTCTCGGCCCACGACAGGAGACCAGAACGCTGACTCCATACTGCCGGAACGCAGTAAACAATAAGTCTTGGCTTGTGTTTTCTTGACTTCCCTCTCTGCCCGCTGCTATGAGGAACGGATGTTGACGGCACGATATCTTCCCACTTTCCAGCTTGGCCTTTTCGTCATCCTGACGGCTCCTGGAATCCTCTCCGCCCAGGATCGGGAGTGGGTCTCCTACGGTGGGGACCGGGGCGGGATGCAGTATTCCTCCCTGGATCAGATCAACCGCGACAACGTAACCCGCCTGAAGGAAGCCTGGATCTACGACACGGGTGATTTCAGCGACGGATCCGAATTGCCCACCTTCTCCTCCTTCCAGACCACGCCCTTGATGATCGACGGCGTCCTCTACGTCTCCACCGTCTTTCATCGCCTCCTGGCCCTCGATCCCGACACCGGAGAGAAGCTCTGGGAGTTCGATCCCAAGTTCGACCGCAACGAGCGGGTGAACATGTACAAGAGCCGCGGCGTCTCCTACTGGACCGACGGGAAGGCGAAGCGGATCTTTCTCGGGGACCAGTTGGGGCGCCTCTTCTCCATCGACGCCACCACCGGGAAAGCCGATCCGGCCTTCGGCACCGCAGGAATGGTGGACCTGAAAGATGGGATGATGGGCGATTACGGCCATCTCCGGTTCGGACTGGGCTCACCGGTGGCCCCCTGCGGCAACGTGGTGGTGGCCGGAAGCTGGGTCACCGACGGCGAACCCCAGGGACCGAGCGGCGACATCCAGGCCGTCGACGCCCGCACCGGGCGCCGGGTGTGGCGTTTTCACACCGTTCCCCGTCCGGGAGAATTCGGCCACGACACCTGGGAGGGAGACTCGTGGAAGGACCGTTCGGGGGTCAACGCCTGGTCCAATCTGAGCGTGGACGAAGAACGGCAGATGGTCTTCATCCCCCTTACCTCCCCCGGAACCGATTTCTACGGAGGGGACCGCAGAGGGGACAACCTCTTCAGCGACGCCATCGTGGCCCTGGACTGCCGCACCGGAAAACGCGTCTGGCATTTCCAGACCATCCACCACGACCTCTGGGACTGGGACCTCCCCTCACAACCTTCACTGGTTACTGTGCGCCGCGACGGCAAGGCGGTTCCGGCCGTGGCCCAGACCACCAAGACCGGATTCGTCTTCCTGCTCCACCGGGAGACGGGAAAGCCGCTCTTTGAAGTCGAAGAACGGCCGGTGCCCCAAGGGGACATTCCCGGCGAGTACTACTCCCCGACCCAGCCCGTCCCGGTCAAGCCGCCGCCCTTCGTCCGGCAGTCCATGACCCGGGACGAGATCACCGACGTCACTCCCGAGTCCCGCGCCGAGTGCCTGGAGATGGTCAAGGACGCCTACGTGGAGGGCCCCCTCTTCCGGCCCATCGGCCGCAAGCTGACCGTCATGTTCCCGGGGACCAACGGCGGCTCCAACTGGGGCGGGGCGGCGTTCGACCCCGAGTCCCACGTCCTCTACATCAACTCCATGGACGTGGGCGCCTTCGTCCGGATGGTCGAGCGGCCCGAGGGATCAAAGGTCCCCTTCCGGGCCCGGGGCACCAAATACGGGCGCTTCTGGGATTCCAACCAGTACCCCTGCCAGAAGCCTCCGTGGGGTTCGTTGACCGCCATCGACCTGAACACGGGCGAGTTCCGCTGGCAGTCCATCCTGGGCGAGTTCGACGAGCTGACGCGGCGGGGCGTCCCCAAGACCGGGACCCCCAGCCTGGGCGGCCCCATCGTGACGGCCGGCGGACTGGTCTTTATCGCCGCCACCAACGACAGCCGCATCCGCGCCTTCGACAAGACATCGGGAGAGGAAGTCTGGGTCCGGCGGCTGCCAGCCAGCGGCCACGCCACTCCCATGAGCTATCTGGGACCCAAGACCGGCAAGCAGTTCGTGGTCATCGCGGCGGGCGGGGGAAACAAGTACAACAAGGTCTTCGGCGGCAAGCTCGTGGCGTTCGCGCTTCCGTGATTGGGGATTCGGGGCTTTGACGAAGTCCCATCGCGTTCTCTGGATCCCACGATCCGGAGTTCCAATACGGCAGGCGAGTGGGACAAAAGAGTCGGCGCCTGAAAGACGCCGCTCCGTCACGCCGAGATTGTTGCGCGCGCGACCGTGCACTCCTCCAGCATCTCCGGGTCGGGCTCGGTTCCGTGGCCCGGCTCCTCCGAGAGGCTCATGACGGGTTCGCCGGAAGGCCCCTCATCCAGGAACACCTCGGGCCTCGCCAGATCCTTCCGGTAGAACCGGCTGGTGGGGAAGAGGTCGGCCGGATAGGTGAAGTTCTCCAATGTGGCCAGGGACAGGTTGATCCGGGCGCCCACAGCGCTCTCCAACATGGACCCGATCCAACAGGGGATCCCGTTGTCACGGCACCGGTCGTGGATCCGGAGGGACGGTGTCAGTCCTCCGACCCGGCAGGGCTTGATGTTGACGATTTGGCAACTCCCCATCTCTATGGCCTTCCGGGCCTTGTCGGGGGAGGTCACGCTCTCATCCAGGCAGACGGGCGTTCGAATTTCCTCTTGGAGCCGGGCGTGGTCCGCCAGGTCATTGTACTGCAGCGGCTGCTCGATCATGGCCAGGCCCAGCTCGTCGATTTCCCGGAACATCTCCAGGTCGGACAGCCGGTAGCCGCTGTTGCAGTCGATGTGGAAGGTGTGATCGGGAAAGTTCTTCCGGACTTCCTTCAGGACGGGCAGATCCCATCCCGGGCCGTACTTGAGCTTGGTCCGCTTGAAACCCGCCTCCACGCCCCGGCCGACGGCCTCCAGCAGATCGTCCACCGAGTCCATGATTCCGAAATCGGCTCCCACGTCGACCTGGGACCTCCGCCCCCCCAGAAGCCGGTAGAGAGGAATCTCCTGGCGCATGGCTTCCAGCACCCACCAGGCGCTGTCCAGGCCGCCCTTGGCGAACGAGTTTCCCTTGATGAATGAGAGCCGGGTCTGAAGTTCACCGCCACTTGCGATCTCCTGCCCCACCAGGGCCGGAGCCAACCAGTCCCGGATGCAGGCAAAGACGCCTCCCGCCCACTCCGGCAGGTATTGGGGAGCGGCCAGTGGAGCCGCCTCGCTCCAGGCCGCCAACCCCTGCGACTCCATTCGGACCAGCACCGACTGAACGGACGCATCCTCCCCGTAAGCGGTCCGCCAAGGATAGATGAGGGGCATGGCCACGTGGACCACTTCGATGGAATCGATTCTCATGGGCTCCAGGGTATATGGAAATGCTCGCAACGGAAAACGGATCAGAGACCGCGTCGGGCGGTCCGCCCGTACGGCTGATTCAGTGATCCATCCGCCGGAGAAGGCTGCCGAATCCTTCGATGGGCCGTGTCAGTCCCAGCTTTCGGAAACTGGCCCAGATCGTGGACTGGTTGGAGGTTACGACGGGACGGCCAGTGATCCGTTCCAGTTCCTCCACCACCTCCAGGGAACGCCAAGCCGTGCAGGAACAGAAGAGCAGATCGGCCTCGGGCCGGCAGGCCTGCGAGGCGAACCGCACCACCGATTCCGGATCCTGATCGTTGATGCCCTGCTGCCCGGCGCCCACCGCCACCGGCTCGCCCTCCACGTTGAGGACGGTGAAGCCGGCGGTCTCCAGGTAGGTGCGGAGCCTGCGGTTGCTCCAATCCGGGTAGGGGGTGGCCACGGAGATCTTGCGGGCGCCCATGAAGCGTAGCGCCTCGACCACCGCCGGACTCGTGCCGATGGCGGGAACCTTCGCCCTTCGCTCGATGAGAGCGAGCATATCCCGGTCCCAGCCGGCGCCCTTGAAAAAACTCCCCGTGGTGCAAGCATAGACGATGGCGTCCACCCGGGCCGTGGACAGATAGCGGGCGCCGCTCTCGATATCCGTGTTCATCCGCTCCATGCCGTCTTCGCCCATGGAGTCGTTGGTGAGCCAGAGCCGCTGGCCGTGGACGGTCATGGATCGGGGCGCCACCAACTGGTAGTCCCCCTCGCAGGTCGTGTTGGTGGAGGGGACCATCAATCCGATTCGATGACGAATGCTCATTTTGGAAGTCTCCTATAAAACACGATCGACTTCACGGGACACATTGTACTGCTCAAGCAGCGATCTGATCTTGTTTATTCCACTTCGGCGGTTGGAAACCGCCGCTCACAGACCTGTGCGCCGGGGGTTTCGTGCTATTGTGGATCCTATCAGGCACCGATGATGCACAGGCCGCCGCGCTCCCTTTTTCCCATCCTGGTTCTGGTTGCGGGACTCCTGCTTCTGAACGGAAATCTTGTCACCGCACAGTCGGGCACGGGGACTCTTCTCGGAACCGTCCGGGACGGTCAGAACGGGATTCTCAGCGGCGCGGAGCTGACCCTGACCCGGATCCGGACCAACGAAGTCTTCGTGGCTCTGAGCGCGGCGAACGGCAACTATCGCTTGGCCGGGGTGCCCGTCGGCGACTATGAGATCGGAGTGAATCTGGCCGGATACCAGAGGGAGGTTCGCACCGGAGTCCTGCTCCAGGTGGGTCAGACGGTCCGCCAGGATTTCCATCTATTGTCCGGGGACTCGGCTGAGGTCCGGCGAACCCGGGCGCAGGCTCTCCAATTGGAATCGGAGGACGCCGAACTGGGAGAGGTCATCGGCCGCAAGAAGCTGGAAGACATGCCGTTGAACGACCGCGACTTCACCAAGTTGGCAACCCTGGCTCCAGGGACCGCTCCCGCCAGCAGCACCAGCACCACCGGAACCGCCATGGGGAACATCCGGGTCCAGGGCATGCGGCAGCGGGACAACGTCACCTATGTGGACGGGGCTCTGTTTCCCCGATTTTCCAATTTCAAGCCCAGCACCGATGCCCTCGAGGAGTTCGAGGTCAAGACCGGCCTCTACGGGGCCGAGTACGGAATCCGCCCCGGAGGGCAGATCGTGGCGGTCACCCGGAGCGGCGGCAACGAGTATCACGGCAACCTGTTCTGGTTTCACCGCAACGACAACCTGGACGCCCGCAACTTCTTCGAGCCCGAGAAGCAGGAGTACAAGCGCAATCAGGTGGGAGCCACCTTGGGGGGACCGATCCGGATTCCCCGCCTGCTGGATGGGCGGGACCGGGCCTGGTTCTTCGTCTCGTACCAGCTCGAATCCATCCGGGAGATCCGGCCGCTGACGGGAGTCGTTCCCACCGATGCGGAACGTGAGGGCCGTTTCTCCACCACCTTGAGGGATCCGTCCACGGGGAAACCCTTCCCCAACAACACCATTCCTCAAGACCGCATCGATCCGGTGGCGAAGAGGCTTCTGGCGTTCTACCCCCGGCCCAACACGGCGGGGGCGCTCAACTTCACCAGCCCCGACTCCTTCGCGCCCTACGACAACCCCCAGTTCATCACGAGGGTCGATTTAAAGGATTCGGAACAGAGCCGCTGGTCGGGACGCTTCGTCTGGAATTCGGGACCCTACGTCTCCGTGCGGCCGATTTCGGCCTTTTCAGCCGTCCAGCCTCTCCGCGCCTACGGCCAGAGCATCACCAACACGCGGACTTTGGCGGGAGGCCTCACCAACGTGGCCAGCCTGCACTGGACACGAAGGCCCTACGTTGCGGCTCCTTCCAATCCCAAATCCGAGGCTTCGAAGGGACTGGGCGTTCCCGAGCTCCAAGCCAGCGAAGTGGATCGAATGGGAATCCCCATCGTCCAGATCCAGGGCTACACCAACCTGGGAGACATCAGCCTTCAGGGACCGTCCATCACCGGGAACTGGCAGATCAAGGAACTGATCAGTTTCCAGCGGGGCGACCACTCACTGAAGACCGGCGCCGAGTTTCGCCAGCACTACCTCTTCATCAACATGGAGGCCCGGTCCCAATTCGACTTCTTCGATCGCTACACCGGGCGCGCGCTCGGCGACTTCCTTCTCGGCTATCCGGCCCGCACCACTCTGGGAGGGGAGTCCTACCGGGGGAACCTGCACCAGAACGCCCTCTATCTGTTCGTCCAGGACGACTGGAAGCTGAGCTCGACGTTGACCCTGACTCTGGGGCTGCGCTACGAGGGGAGGTTCCCGTGGAAGGACAAACGGGGATTCGCCTCCAACTTCGATCCTCACCGGGGGACGATTGCGGCGTCCCCCTTGGACCTGGACTTGAAACCGGGCGAGACCGGCCGCTTCCCGGCGGGGATTCCTCTGGTGAGCTGGCGGCGAAGCGAGGGTTTCCTGCCCCGCGCGGGGATGGCATGGCGGGTGGGGCCCAGCTCGGTGTTGCGGCTTGGCTACGGCATCTATGCCAACGAGTTGGACAGCGGGACGCTCTATCGCCTGTCCCGAACTCCGCGGGAGGGCGCCATCCGCTCGACCTTCAATGCACCCCTGGATACTCCCAGCCTGAGCTTGTCGGACCCGTTTCCCGACACTCTGGCCGGATCGGCCGTTCCCACCATCTATGGAGTGGAGAGCCCGCTGCCCCTCTCATCGACGCACGTCTGGGGCCTCTCAATGCAGCACAAATTCACTCCTCTCTTGATGCTGGAGGCGGGATATCTGGGTTCCCATACGGCGAACCAGATGGATACCGTCTCTCTCAACGACGCGACTCCCGGCACCGGCGACCGTCAGGCCCGCCGCCCCTTTCCCCAGCTTCAGGCTGTCCATATCCCCATGGCCGACGCTGATTCCCGATACCACGGCATGCAGTTTCGGGTGGAACGGCGTCCCGGCCCGGATGGACTCCATCTGAGCGGTTCCTTGACCTGGTCAAGCCAGATCAACAACGGCGGCGGTTGGGAAGGGTCGTATGAGCGGCGCTATTTCAGGAGCCGGAACCTGCCGCTGCACGACAACCGCGGCCTCTCCGAGCTCCACGTCCGGCGACGGTTGGTCCTCACCACCGGTTACGAGCCTCCCTTCGGCCGGGGAAAGCCCTACTTCCAGAGTGGGCCCTTGGGGGCAATTCTGGGCGGTTGGTCCCTCCAGGCCATCTCCAGTTTCCAGGACGGACCCTGGTTCAGCGTCTACCTCCCGGGCGACGCTCTGGACGTGGGCTCCGAGTTTTCCCAGTGGCCGGACCGGATCGGAAACCCGAACCTGCCGCCGGACCAGCGAACGCCCGGCCGGTGGTTCGACACGGACGCCTTCGTCCGGCCCGACGGCTTTCGCTACGGCAACGCAGGCCGGACCACGGTGGAAGGGCCGGGGTTGGCCAACGTGGATCTCTCGCTACGGCGCAGCTTCCGCATGAGCGAAGGGCAGAGTCTGGAACTTCGCCTGCAGATGTTCAACGCCGCCAACCGCGCCAACTTCGTCCTGCGGCGGAAGGCCAGGGTCAATCAGTTCGGCACGGCCGACTTCGGGGCGCTGGGCGAAGCGTCCCCCGCCCGGCAGGTCCAGGTGGCTCTCAAGTATTCGTTCTGATCCAGCGGTTCCACGGCGAATGGCGTGACTGCGAAACCCGGCCGGCATGTCATCATGGGGGCGTATATTGGTCCCGCCAGCCGGTGGTTTGAGAAATGGAAGCCGTTTCCGACAACGGTCACACCCAGAAGATCGCATCATCCTACGGCGGTCCCGATACGGTGAGCCTGTTTTTTGGCGCTTTCGTCACGGTATGAAGAACGGTAAGCACATCAGTTCAAACGGAATGCTTGAAGCGCTGGTACCGGAACAACTCCGGAATCTGAGGGATCCGGCGCGTGAGTTGCCGCGTCTCGCGAAGACTCCATCCGCCATGGCGAAGATTGAGTCAGCAATGGGCAGAGTCCCTACAGAGCACACGGTGCTGCTAGGTGACGCACGGGACGCGAGCTTTCCCGCCGGATCGGTCCACTTGGTTCTCACCTCCCCACCTTACTGGACCCTCAAGGAATACCACCGATCGGACGGCCAGTTGGGCTGGATCGAGGACTATGACGAATTCCTGGACCAACTCGACAAGATTTGGCGCATGGCCCACCACGCCTTGGTTCCAGGTGGCCGTCTCATCTGCGTGGTGGGGGACGTCTGTCTTTCGAGACGCAGGAATTCGGGCCGGCATACGGTGGTTCCACTGCACGCATCCATACAGGAACGGTGCCGCGATCTGGGATTCGACAATCTCGCTCCGATCATCTGGAGCAAGATCGCCAATGCCACGTACGAAGTCGACCGTGGCGGAGGAGGTTTCCTAGGCAAACCTTATGAACCGAACGCTGTAATTAAAAACGACATCGAGTTCATCCTTATGCAGCGAAAGCCGGGAGGTTATCGGAGCCCTTCCGTAGCGGCCAGGACGCTGAGCCTGCTCTCCCGGGAAGACTTCCAGAAGCTCTTTCGCCAAGTTTGGACCGATATCAGGGGCGCCTCGACGCGCATACACCCCGCACCCTTTCCGGTGGAATTGGCCGAACGACTCATCCGGATGTACAGCTTTGTGGGCGATACCGTCCTGGACCCTTTCATGGGAACCGCCTCAACTCAGGTTGCCGCCATTGCTTGCGGCAGAAACAGCGTCGGCATCGAGGTCGATCCGGCATACTTCGAGACCGCGCTCAAGCGCCTACGCAGCGAGACCAATCGCCTGTGGAAGGACGTGACCATAAGACCTGGACGGATTGCCGGACGGCAGCAAACCTCAGCCGGCAGCACCGGGAAATCGCCAGCGTCTCTCGTTGCTGTCTGAAGCGGATCCGTGATTTCACTCCAAGACGCAATAACCGGCCTCTATCGGATTGCGGTTCTCGACCGCAAAGCCACGTCGACCGCTCGGTTGGCAAGACTGGCGAACTACTGTGTCCAAGAACTGGAGCGACGAGGACTGAGAAGTGTCGAAACGGAGTCTTCGATTCCAGGAGCGGGAAGAACCAAGCAGTGGGATGTCGCGTGGCGTTACGACGGGAAATACCGGCTCGGGATCTCGCTGAAGTCCATATTGAGAAACTTACCGGGAACCGTCCCCAACAGGATCGACGACATGATCGGCGAGGCGGCAAACGCTCAGTTGCACTCCCCCGAAATCGCCATTGGCTACGTCATGATCTTCAACGTCGAACAGGATGTCGTGTCGCCAAAGTACGGATCAACCTGGGCCGAAGTCGCAGAGCGTCGATTGACTTCACTGTCCGGCAGAAAGCCCCCGGCTTGGGCAACCGGAATGATCGAAGACTTTGTGCTGGTAAAGGTCAACTTTGGCTCATCGGCTTCGATTGTCTCCACGTCCCAGCCATTTGCAGATTTCTTCGACACGCTCGTAAAACAGGTCGCTCACCGGAACCCCAACGCCATCCCGCAGGTTGACAGTCCGGAACCGAAAGTCTGAAGAGCGATTGCCAGCCGATTCAAAAATAACGCGGTGGCACCGCACCTTCCCGGCGGCTCATAGATTGTGCCTTCAGTCGGAATCCCTCAGATAGACGGCGTAGAGTCTCGGATCGGCGTCCGCCTCACGCTCCATGTGGATTCGCAGGCGCACCGTCTGTCCATTCAGGGCAGCCAGATCCCCATCGGACCACTGGACGGGCACGTCGAGCCCACCGTCTCCCTGGGGAACGCCGCTTGACTCCCCTGAATAGTCGGGCAGCAGATTGAATTGGGCGTCGGAGATCTCGACCTTCATGAGCCGCGTATGGTCGGCGTTTAACACGACTTGCCACCCCCCTTGGGGCAGGGTCACCGGAGCGGACCAGACCCAACCCTTGGGCTCGTCCAAGCGAGTCGAGCCATCGGGATAGAGCCCCAAAGCTCCCCAGCGGTCCCGGGGCAGCGTGGCCAGGGCCACCTCGGCGTAGTACTCCTCCCCGTACTCGGCGTTGCGCCAGCGGCCGTGGTAGATGAGGGTCTTGTCCCCCACGTTGAGGATCCCGTTGCCCGACTGGCAGAGGATGGTGGGGTAGTTTTTTCCCGGCTCGTTAGTCACCGGTGAATCGTCCCGATGCAGGTAGACGTGGCCCTTGACCGGCTCGCGAAAGTGGATCCCATCATTGCTGACTACCAGGCCAAAATCGGCCGAGATCTTCCCATGCCCGAACCAGGACGCCGGGACGTTCCGGGTCGTGTCCCCCGGGAAGTTGTGCCAGAGCCCGAACAGACCCACCAGGACGCTGCCGTAGCTGCGGGCCCCGATGCCCAGATGCACCTGATCGTAGGGCTTGCGGCCGCCCCGTTTGGCGGGATCCGCCGGCTCGCGAATCAGAAACGCCGGGGCATATCCCGAAACCCAGTCCTCGAAATTGGCCGAAACGGCCGCGTAGCCCTGGCGCCCATGGGCATGGCCACCTTCGCTGTGCCCACTGGCCTGGCCGTGGACCGCGTAGAAATTATTGTGCTTGTAGACCCCAGCGATCTCGATGAACTTGTCCACGGCGTCCCGATCCTTGACCTTCCAGTGAATTCCGTCGGGGCTCGTAGCCGTCCGGAAGACCCAGGTCGTGCCGTTGTGCAGGTTGTAGACCATCTTGTAGCGGCGTTGGGGATCCGGTTCCTCCTCTTCCTTGAGGACGTGGCCCCCGTACATCCGCTCGCCGGGCAGATCCAGGAGGTTGTTCTCACGGCTCCCCTTGTATTCCACCTGGCCCAGGTTCGGCTTGACCCAGTGGATCCCGTCGTCGCTCTCGGCGTAGCTGACCGGCCCCACCGTGAACCCGCTCTCGGTCTCTCCCGTCCCCAGGGGGTAGTACCACATGCGGTACTTCCCCTCGTCGTAGAGGACCGTCCCGTAGAAATGGGTCCCGATGTAATCCGGCTTGTCGGGATCGTCACGGCTGGGGGCCAATACCGGCTCCAGCCTCACATCCGGCTTGGTGTAGTAGAGCGAGACGTTCCGCCACAGCGGCAAGAGGTGGTCGTCGATGGCCAGCAGCGGAGCCTCTCCCCGGACCACGCCCGGAACCGTCTCGAAACGGAATCCGTCGGCTCCGGCGTTGTCCGTGCCGCCGCCGGAACAGCCGGCGCCCAGGAAAAGCATCAGTGAGATGGCAAGAAAAAGGGGGACCCGTTTCATTATGACTCCTCCAAGTTGGAAATCCGGCCGCGACGATACGGCCGGAGCAATGTTAGCGCTGGTCCTGCGGCTTCACGTCGGGAGGCGCTCCGACAAAGAGCCACCAGCAGTCCTCGTCGGTGTGATTGTAGACCGACCGCATGGGCTCGGGAGGAAAATAGATGGCCGTGTTCTCCCCCACCTCGTACTCGTCGTCGTCGACTCTCACCATGGCGCGCCCCTTCATCAGGTAGTAGACCTCCTCCATGGTGAAGTGCCGGTGATGCTCCACGCTCCCGCCCGGCGCCAATCGGCCCACCGACATCCGCAGATGGCCGGGGAGCCCGAAGGCGTCGTTGAAGGACTTGTGCTCCAGGGTTTCCTGATTTGCAGCGATGTCCGCCAGATCCACGAAACGAACCGGTTTGCATGCCTTGGACGTATCTTTGTTCATTCTTTCGACCTCCCGTGCGTAGTTGTTATCGTCCGCCAACATCTCATTTATCTTTTCGGAGACGTCGCGAAAAGAACCGTTACCAGGCGAGCCAGCCGCCGTCTACACAGAGGACCTGTCCGGTGACGAACGAAGCCGCGTCCGACGCCAGGTAGATGACGGCTCCTTGCAGGTCCTCCCCCGTCCCCGGGCGTTTCAACGGGGTGCGCTGAATCAAACGGGACCAGGTGTCCCCGGGGACAGCCGTCTTCAGCCGCTCGGTCCGAATCATCCCGGGACTGATGGCGTTGACCCGGATCTTGTAGTCCGCCCAATAGGTGGCCAGCGCCCGGGTCATGCTGATCACCGCTCCCTTGCTGGCCGAATAGGCCAGATCCTCACGGGTCGGATTGCCTGGAGGATGGGAGACCGAAGGGTCCACTCCCACGTGCCCGTAGACCGAAGCGATGTTGATGATGCACCCGCCACCCTGGGCCACCATGATCCGGCCGGCCCTTTGGGAACAGAGAAAAGTCCCGGTGGAGTTGACGGCGAAGACCCTCTCCCAGACCTCCAGGGGGGCGTCCAGGGTGGCGACCGCAAGGGAGATCCCGGCGTTGTTCACCAGAATGTCGAGGCGCCCGAAACGGTCTTCGGCCGCCGCCATCATGCGGTCGATCTGGTCGGGACGGGAGACATCCGCCTCGACTCCCAACCCGTCTCGTCCCCGCCGGCAGATTCGCTGGGCGGCGGCTTCGGCAAGGGTCCCGTCCCGGTCGCCGATGACCACGTCGGCGCCGGCCTCGGCCAGTGCCAAGGCCAAGTCTCTTCCGAGACCCGATCCGGCTCCGGTGACGACTGCGGCCTTGCCCTGGAGACTGAACCGGTCGGACCCAGGCATGCCGGTCAGAACAGTCCCTGGATCCGGCCCGTTTCGGTATCGACGTCGATCCCGCGGTAAGCAGGCCGGGAACCGGTTCCAGGCAACAGCAGGATTCCGCCTGCCACCGGGACCACCAGTCCGGCGCCCCGGTAGAGCAGGATGTCGCGAATCGGGAGATCCCAGCCGCGCGGCCGGCCTTTCAACTGCGGATCGTGGGAGATGCTCAGATTGGTCTTGGCCATGCAGAGTCCCAGCGAGCGGTTCCGGGGATCGCTGTCCAGCCCCTCCAGCTTGCGCCGGGCTTCCGGTGAGTAGCTCACACTTCCGGCCCCGTAGACCTGGGTGGCGATGCACTCGATCCGTTCGCTCAAGGTGCTCTCCAGGTCGTAGAGAAACCGGAACTCCGACTTCTGCTCGCAGGCCGCCACGACCGCCTCGGCCAACTCCACCGCTCCCTCGCCTCCCTTGAGCCAGTGGTCGGACATGGCGAAGGGTGCCCCGGCCGCGACGGCGCTCCGCTTCACCAAGGCGATCTCCTCGTCGGAATCGGTCACGAACCGGTTGACGCAGACCACCGGTTGAATGCCGCTCCTCCGGACGATGTCGATATGAGCCAGCAGATTGGCGCACCCTCGTTCCACCAACTCCAGGTTCTCTTCGGTGTAGGCCGGGCCCAGAGGCTGGCCGGGGCGCACTCGAGGACCGCCCCCGTGACTCTTGAGGGCCCGGATCGTGGCCACGATCACCACGGCGTCGGGCTGGAGTCCCGAATACCGGCACTTGAGGTTCCAGAACTTCTCGTAGCCGATGTCGGACCCGAACCCGCTTTCGGTGACCAGGTAGTCGGTCAGCAGGGTTCCCATCCGGTCGGCGATGACGGAACTCTGGCCCAGGGCGATGTTGGCGAAGGGACCCGCGTGAACCAGCATGGGCTGCCCCTCGATGGTCTGAAGCAGGTTGGGATGCACCGCGTCCGTCATCCAGGCCGTCATGGCCCCCGCCACTTGCAGGTCGGAGGTGGTGACTTCCCTGCCCTTGCGGTCCCAAGCCACCACGATTCTGCCGATCCGCTCCCTCAGGTCCGCCAAGTCCCGTGAGACGGCCAGAATCGCCATGAGCTCGCTGGAGGCGGTGATCTGGAATCCCGACTCCATGGGATAGCCGTCCATCTTGCCGCCGTTCCCGATGTTGATGCGGCGCAGGGACTGGGCACAGAAATCGATGGCCCACTTCATCTCCACCCGGCCGGGATCCAGGTCGAGACGGCACAGGCCCAGCGAATCCAGCTTCCGGTCGTCGTAGTTCCGCTCGTGCTGCATCCGGGCCGTCAGCGCCACCATGGCCAGGTTGTGGGCGTTGGTGATGGAATCCAGGTCGCCGGTGAGCCGGATCGAGAGGGGGGCCAGCGGTATGCATTGGGAGAGGCCGCCGCCGGCGCCGGATCCCTTGAGATTGAAGGTGGGTCCGCCGCTGGGCTGGCGGATGGCGCCCGCCACTCGGCAGCCGATCCGGGCCAGTCCCTGCACCAGTCCGATGCTGGTGGTGGTCTTTCCTTCTCCCAGAGGGGTGGGAGTAATGGCGGTGACGTCGATGTACCGCCCGCGGCTGGAGCCTTCGAGCCGTTCCAAGACCGCCCGGTGATCCACCTTGGCGAGTCCACGGCCGGCGGGAATCAGCTCGTCCGGCCGAAGGCCTAGCTCCGAACCCAAGCGGTCGAGGGGCTTGGACGATCTCTCTGCCGCCTCGGCCAATTGCCAGCCCTTCAGCTTCGTGGGATCCAAGCTCATCATGGCCACGGTGAATTGAGTCTCTTGCGGTTCCAGTTTACTACGAATTCTCACTCCCCGGTCAGACACAACCGCTCGCACCGGACTCGGAAAGACACCGCCGGCCGACATCTAACCGGTGTTCCGTCTTCTTGGCGAGCTTCACCGGTGGCTGCTAGAATACCGCTGAAGTCAACAATTTTCTGGTCAGATTCGGGCAAGAGCCTCACTATGTTTCACCGGTTCGGGTTGTTGTTGGTCTTTTCGATCTCGGCCGCCATGGCCGGAAGCCGGGATCTCCCTCTCCCAGCTCCTGACGGCGTGGACTTTTCCGAGCAAGTCGAACCGATTCTTCGGGACCGCTGCTTCGCTTGTCACGGCGCCAACGTCCAGTTGAGCGGCCTGCGTCTGGACGAGCGTGGTCACGCCTTGAAAGGAGGAGATTCGGGCCTCCCGTCGGTGATCCCGGGGGACAGCGCCCAGAGCCTTCTGATCCGGACCGTGGCCGGTCTGGACCCCGACCGGGTCATGCCCAAAACCGGTGATCGGCTCACTTCCGAGGAGATCGGGCTGCTCCGCGCCTGGATCGATGCGGGCGCCGACTACACAGAGACGGCCGAATCGAGCCCGCTGGCAAACGGCAAGGACCACTGGTCGTTTCAACCGCTGACCTCACCTCCGGTCCCGGCGGTGAGGAACGCCGGCTGGGTCCGGAACCCCATCGACGCCTTCGTCCTGGCCAAGCTGGAAGCACGAGGCTGGAAACCGTCTCCTCCAGCAGGCCCCGAAGCCTTGTTGCGGCGCATCCACGTGGATCTCATCGGCCTTCCTCCGACTCCTCAGGAACACCAGGAGTTCCTGAAGCAGAACTCTCCGGAGGCGTTCGACCGCCTGATCGGTGAGCTCCTGAATCGGCCCGGATACGGGGAGCGGTGGGGCCGCCACTGGCTGGACGTCGTTCGCTACGCCGAGTCCAACGGTTACGAGCGAGACGCCACCAAACCGGAGGTCTGGAAGTACCGCGATTACGTGATCCGGTCGTTCAACCAGGACAAGCCCTACAACCGGTTCATTCTGGAGCAACTGGCCGGAGACGAGTTGGAGGACGCCACCGCCGAGACTCATATCGCAATGGGGTTCAACCGGCTGGGCCCTTGGGACGACGAGCCGGCCGACTTTGACCAGGACCGCTTCGATCAATTGGATGATGTGGTCCGAACGACATCCGAGGCCTTTCTGGGCCTCACCATGGGCTGCGCCCGTTGCCACGACCACAAGTTCGATCCCCTCACCCAAAAGGACTATTACGGCATGGTCGCCCTCTTCAACGGCCTGCGCCGTTCCCAGAACGGCCGCCGGGAGGTCAGCCTGCCGGTGGGAGATCGCGACCAATTGGCGGGGCAGGGTCAGGGGAGCGACCGAATCAAGGAGTTGGAAGCCCAAATCGACAAGCTGCGGGAAGATTTCCGAATCGAACTCCTCCGATCAGGCGGAAGCGGACTACCGGAGGAGGCAGTAGCGGCTCTGCTGGAAGACTTCAAGAAGAGAACCGAGGAGCAGAAAGGCCTGGCCATAAAATACACCTCGGAAATGATCGCCAAGACGGCCGAGGCCCTCCCTCCCGAACTCGTCGACCGGATCGCCGAGTTGGAAGCCGAGATCGCCGAGGTACGCCGATCCACTCCCGAGTTGGATCGCGGCTACTATCTCTACGAATCGAAGCCGCCGGAGGTGGTGCACGTGCTGATGCGGGGCCGTGCCGCCAGTCCCGGCGAGGTCGCCGTCCCGGCTCTGCCGGAGGCCTTGGTGACGTCCCAACCGGCGTTTTCCACCAAGGGCAACAGCAGTGGGCGGAGACTGGCCCTGGCCCGCTGGATCGCCAACCCCGAAAATCCCCTGACTGCGCGGGTTCTGGTCAACCGGGTCTGGCAGCAGCATCTGGGCCGGGGATTGGTCCGGACCGGCGGCGACTTCGGAATCATGGGAGACCGGCCCAGCCATCCCGAACTCCTGGACTGGCTGGCCAGCCGCTTCATCCAGGAGGGGTGGTCCCTCAAGAAGCTGCACACCCTGATCATGACCAGCAACACCTATCGTATGGGCAAGACTCCGGTGGCCGAGTACCTGGAAGCGGACCCGGAGAACCGTTTCCTCTGGCGGGTCCACTACCGGCGCCTGGAGGCGGAGGCCATTCGGGATTCGATGCTGGCGGCCAGCGGACAGCTCAATCGGAAGATGTACGGACCCAGCATGGTCCCCCCGATTCCGGAAGCCGCTCTGGAAGGGCACCCCGACCCGGACAAGATCTGGCACACATCCAACGAGCGGGAGGCGAGCCGGAGAACCGTCTATGCCTTCATCAAGCGCTCCATGCTCATCCCCATGCTGGAGGTTCTGGACCTCTGCGACACGACCCGAAGCTCCGCCCAGCGGCCCGTGACCAGTATCGCTCCCCAGGCTCTGACCCTCTTCAACGGAGACTTCGCCAACGGGCAGGCTCTGCACATGGCCCGGCGCGTCTTGGAGAAGGTGGGTCCCGACCCGGCCGCGCAGGTGGATCTGGTCTATCGATTGGCGCTCTCCCGGAGCCCGACCCCCGATGAACACCGGGAGATGGTGGACTTCCTGAACCAGGAGACCGAGGCTGACCTCTGGGAGACGCGGGCCAGGGATCGTGACCGGCTCGTGGCCCGGGAGGCGAGCCTGGTGCAGCTCTGCCGGGTGGTCTTCAACCTGAATGAATTCGTCTACCCCAACTGAGGAGGCGCCGGGATAACGGCTCAGCCGGGAGAATAACGATGCAGGCGAAACGGTTCACACTCAACAACCCGCCTTGTGGCCGGACTCGAAGAGAGTTCCTGTGGGAGACGGGGGGAGGATTCGCCGGGCTGGCCCTCATCGACCTCCTCTCGTCAGACGGTTTCTTCGGACGGGCGGAAGGGGCTTCTGCCGACGGCAAACCGCCGGTACTCCTGGCTCCCAAGCTCCCTCATTTCCCGACCCGCGCCAAGCACGTCATCTTTTTCTTCATGAACGGCGGGCCCAGCCACGTGGACCTGTTCGACCCCAAGCCGGCGCTGACCAAGTACAACGGCACCCCCTACAAGGGCAAGGTGAAGGTGGGATCCAACAACCGTGCCATCGGCTACCTCATGCAATCCCCCTTCGAGTTCAAGAAGCACGGCCAGAGCGGCCTGGAGATCAGCAGCGTCTACCCCCACCTCTCCCGCTTCGCCGACGATCTCTGCGTGATTCGCTCCCTGTACACCGACACTGCGGCCCACGCCTCGGGAAACATCCAGATGAACACGGGCAACGTCATCATCGGGAGGCCTTCCCTGGGCTCGTGGCTCAGCTACGGTCTGGGCACTATGGGCAACGACCTGCCCGGCTTCGTGGTCATGACCGATCCCCGCGGCGGACCCATCGGTGGAACCTCCAACTGGACCGCCGGATTCATGCCGGCCGCGTATCAGGGGACCCTCTTCCGGAGCAAGGGCGATCCACTTCTGAACTTGGCGACGCCGGAGGACGTCAGTGATCGGACCCAGCGCCACTCTCTGAATCTTCTACAGCGCCTGAACCGGAAGCACCTGAAAAACCGTGAGCAGGAGTCGGAACTGGCCGCCCGGATCCACTCCTACGAGTTGGCCTACCGGATGCAGACCACGGCCTCGGAGGTAGTGGACGTCGACAAGGAGAGCGAGCAGACCCGGGAGATGTACGGCCTCAACAACCGGCTCACTGCGGACTTCGGCCGCAAATGCCTCATCGCGCGTCGGCTCATCGAGAAGGGCGTCCGTTTCGTCCAACTCTACTCGGGCGGCGGACATGGCCCCGAAACCTGGGACGGCCACGTGGACTGCATCAAGAACCACTCACTCCACGGCTACGAGACCGACCAGCCCATGGCGGGTCTGATCGAAGACCTGAAGCGGACCGGCCTCTGGGAGGAGACACTCCTGATCTGGGGCGGCGAGTTCGGACGGACCCCCACCAGCGAGGGCGTCGGCAAACCGGGCCGCGACCACAACTGGCTCGGATTCTCCATGTGGCTGGCCGGCGCCGGGGTCAAGGGCGGGCAGGCCATCGGAGCCACCGACGAACTGGGCTTCGAAGCGGTGGAATCCCCCTACCACGTCTCCGACCTGCACGCCACGGTGCTGCACCTGATGGGCCTGGACCACACCAAGCTGACGTACTTTTACCATGGCTTGGAGGAGCGCCTCACGGGTCAGCGTGGCCAGGTGATCGAGGGCGCTCTGGCCTGAGCGGGGGCTGGAGCTACTCGCTATCTTGTGACAACACGCGAGGACCGCGATTCCGAGTCTCCGGCGGTGGATCTCTTTCCCCCGAGCTTCCTGACCAGGGTCGAGTGAGAGACATATTTTCTTTGAGTTCCTGCCGTATGTCAGCCGAAATCTCTTCAACTTCCCGAGCTACCCGGGGGGAGCGACCAAGGATTTGTTCTAAAGCGGTTACCAGCGGCAACAACCGGTCAGAGGACGGAGATCCTTGGATCAGCTCAAGAGCGCGGGCTGGACCAGCCACAACGCAAAATTGCATCAATAGAAGCACACAGCGATTCGGAAGACGGTTCATTTCTGGCAAATGCCTCAGCAGCATCGCGACTTCCTTTTCGCTGACAGTTTGATTCATTTCATAGTGGAGAATAACTTTCCAAACGACCGCATTTGATACCACCTTGGCGCACTTCGGATCGTCGGTTCCACTATATCGCGTCGTGATTTCGCTGAAAGCGGAAAGCGCATCTCCCGGTTGATTGATCTCATAATACGCGTATCCCTTGCGTAGGATTATATTAGCGACAAGAAATCCGAGTCCCTGTGTCTCAGCTGCATTTAAACGATCTATTGCTTGATCATACGCATGGAGCGCGCTTTGCGCGTCGCCATTAAAATGCAATGCGCTTGCTTTGCCGTCAAACGCCATCGCCAAAAGCAGGAGGGACGCGGGATCCCTACAGGTTTCGAATCGGATCACAAATTCGTCGCAAACCGAAACCGCCTCACCATGCCGGTCATCCTTAATGAGCTGAATTGCCTTGAGAATGTACGCGAGCTGCACTAATCGCAGGATTTCAGACGTTTCGAAGGAGCCGAATCGATCAATAATCTTGTCAAGAATAACTACGGCCTGCTCCGTGGGACCCGATTTGGCGGCTTTCGCCATGAGTGCTTGAGCGATTTTTTGGGCTATTTCCGGGTTGTTCATCGACCCAAACGCGATGACGACGTCCTCGTGGGTCAGGAGCGCTTCCCGATGTGAATCGAGCAACGGTAAGTCAAGTAGATGCGCGAATGCGGCCCGAGCGAGTTCCCTTATCCGCTGGTCACCAACTGCTGTATCTGCCGCAATTCGCTTACCTAATTCCAATAATTTATCAGGCGAATAGTACGAGGCCATAAATTGTATGAGTGCTTCTACCATGGCGGCTGCTCCGGAACCACGACGGAGCAAGTAGTAGATGTTGTATAGACGCTCGGACAAATAGTACTGTTTGCGCCGTGGCGTTCCTCCTTCGACGGCTACCACACCACGTTGGAGAAGACGTGTGAGCAAAGCGCTGCACCGGTTCGTGTCGAGGCGAGCCAAGTCCGCGATTTCCCTGGATATCGACGGCCTCCAAAGTCTGGCGAGTGCCAAATAGACACGTCGTTCCTGTACCGGAAGTGAGTCGAGATGACTCTTGAAGTATTCTGTGTGATCGTCGACTAGATCGAGCAAGTTTCCCATCAATTCACGAAATAATTGCCCTGCTCCGAAATGAGAGACGATAGTAAGCAATCGGGGGCTACCGCCGGTAAGAATTTGCAGTGGCCTGATTGTCCGCAACTCAGTAGATCGTCCGGAAACAGTCTTCCAAAGCGTCGCGCATTCAATCGTATTGAGAGGATTTAGAGTGATAATCCGGAAGAGATCATAAAGCGCGTTTTCGGGATGGTCGATCTCTTTAAATCGGCTGGTGGCGCTACCCAGCAAGACAATCCGTGGCTCGGTCTGTAATGTCTTTCTCAACCGCCATCCCGCTTCCGGGTCGAGCATGTCCGCGAACAACATATTCAGGTTCTCAACTATAAGCACCAGGCGTTGACTGTGACGATCGGCGAAATCCAGGATCACGCCGAGACACCGCTCCTCCAAGATGCGGTCGTCGGAACTGGTTCTGAGGTCTTCGTAGGTACGGTGCAGATCGACATCATCGGTGTGCCGTTCCTGACCCGCAAGACGTCCAAGGCATTCCAACCAGAATTCGCCACAGGTCGTGACCTCATAGCTCTCTTCGGCGAATACGACCGGAAAGAATCTCTCCAATTCGCACTTGCTCCGTACCTCGACCGCGACTCGAAGCAACAGATGAGTCTTGCCGCTGCCACGCGGACCGATGACGATCATGTGCGGATTCGAGTTTCCGATGCTCTCGCCCAGAGTCTCGATGATTGACGCAAATTCGTGGGTTCGTACACAGAACGATGTCACCAGTTCGTCGTCGGTCAGAAACCCCGGATTGTATTTCTTGGTAGGTGCCTTCATCACTCTGCCCTTTGTTTCGATATTCACTTGTCGATCGGAATGAAGTACGCACCGTGCCGGGCCTTCCACCAGTCTTCAAGCAGACCCGAAACAAACCGATAACCGTCGGAGTCGGCGGCCAGATACCCATCATGCTCCAGGGTGTACAAGACATCGTCGATTCCCGCCGAATCCCCAGAACCTGACCGATGACCGCCGCGGTACCTCTTGATCGCCTTCCACGTCAGTAGAGCATCGCCTACCGCAGTCTCCGTCAACAAACTGAGTGCGGTCTTGTAGCTTTCGGTTCCCAGAATCATCCTCAGCCGGCTCTCATAATGCTCCAGATCGATTTGTCCCCGGACGCTGAGCAGGTCCTGCTCATACACATGGCCGACATCGGCGAGTGTCGCTACACGTCTTCTATTCCGGCGCAAATGCTCTTGAAGATGGTCGAAAAACTGCTGTACGTGGTGGGGAACACAGCACCGGAGACGGCGACACATCTCGGATCGGACCTCACGAGATAGATCCAGGCCGTAGGTACACGCCAACGCTTCCAGGCATTTACTGGAAATTTCCTTGCTCCAGGGTCTCAACTCGAACGGCGAAAAAATATTCGCCTGCGCGCTGAGACCGGCTTGTTTGAGAATGGGTTCGAGACCGACGCTGCCCGATACGATCATGGATACTCGCCCGCGATGGGACTGTCCATTCTTGCGTAGCCAACTCAAAAACTGGTCTGCCGCCTTCCGCCGGTCCGGCGTGATCCGATAGTCGTGACCCTTGAGCAGTCTGTTGATGAGGATCGGCAACTCATCGATGGCCAGCACGACTGGTTTCTCGCTCAATGCAAATGCCGCGAAAATCTGATCACCTCGCTGGCGCCAGTTTCCGGCATCGATTCCGGCGCGTAATCTGACTTTCACATCGGCAACTTACAAGGCTTCAACTTGATCGCCAATGCCTTCCAGGAAGTTCGCGAAACCGGACTTGATGCGGCTCCATACGGATCGAACCGATCGGGCCTGGATTGCAATCTCGGCGACGGCGTCAGCCGAGTCGTGTGCGCCTTCTAAATCGACAAAGATGGTTTCGAAGGTGCTTGCGTCCGCCAGTCGACGCAGTAATTCCCGGACCAAGCTCGTCTTGCCCATCCGCCGCTGTGCCGTCAACAGAGTGTGGATTCCTTCGTTGACACGCTCGCTCAATGCCTCGAGTTCGACCTCTCGATCGAAGAATCGGTCTCCGTCGACCCAGTTGCCACCTGCTTTCTTGAGTCCTTTCATAATTGGTTCCTCGACACAGCCCATCATACATTACAAACGGATCCGTTGGCAACGGATCCGTTGGCAAATGATGGTGTGAGAACGTGTTCTGTCGACTCGACACCGGCTTCCCGAACCTGTGCTGTCGTCGGACGAACGACCCTTCAGGGATCAGTGGGCTTCCGGACTGCGCTGAGGCGAGTCACAAATCGTGGAACGGGGGACATTTCAGGGAATTATCAAAGGAGCCGGAACCGACATCCCTCACTCCACGAATACCGTAGCGTTCGTGGCCATGAATCCTTTGTTCCCGGACTCTTTCTCGAGCCAGACGACCAAGGTGTAGACCCCCTTTCGAGAGGGGATTTTGATGGTCTGGGAGAAGGACCGGCCGCGGACCTCGACCGATCCCCGGGTGCCGTCGGCGTAGCGCATGATCGAGGGCAGCCGAGTCCTGTAAATCCGCTCCTCATCGGGCAATCCGTAGGAATAGGTCCCCATCAACTGCGCCAGGGACATCTCTTCAGGCAGGGGTTCGTAGAAGACGGAGATCGCCTGGAGCTCGTATCCGGGCTGGAGCACTTTGCCCTTCAGCTGGACGCCGGAGGAGGGTCCCTGCTTCCGGGGAATCGGCTCCAGACTCACGTACTGCCGGGCGAAGATCTGGATCATCCGCAGACCCGCTTTGCTGTAGGCGACGCCGATCCCCACGTGGGTATGGTGAGGGTCCAGGATGTTCCGGCGGTGCTGGTCATACGGCGGTTCCTCGCCGATGAGGCCTTCGTGGCGTGCGGTCAACTCGGCCTTCACGGAGTCGAAGCTCACCTCGAAACCGGTGCTGTTCAGGCTGGAGATGTTCTCGGAGGTGTGGTCCGAGATCCCGCCCTGCGAATACCGCATGTAGGGCTTCCAGCCGGCCCGGTTCCAGTGGCTGGTGTAGCCTGCCCGAAGCATCTCCCGGCAATGCTCGTCGGCCAGCAGGGAGAGGGGTTCGGAATACATTACCGGCGGCGCCGAGGCCTTTTTCCGGTCCTGGTTGATGAACTCCACCACCATCAACCGCAACTCCCGGATCGATTTCTCCGTCAGCTCCCGGGCGGACGCGGTCTGGTTCCCCAACAGAACCGACAGCAGTGAAATAGCGCAGATGAGACGCACTGCTCCGATTATAGGCCGCCCCTGCGGGAACTGACCAACGTCATGTCGCGGCCGCTTCGAGGTGCTATTCTCTCTGGAATATGATGAACCGGTCCGCATTCGACCCCAAGAGCACTTCGATCCTCAAGTCTCCCTCCCGCCGCCAGTTCCTGCGAGGAACGGGATTGGCCCTGTCGGCCTCTCTTGCCGGAGGGCTGACCGGCTGCGGCGGCAATTCGGCGGTCCGACTCGTGGAACAACGGCGGCAGGCCGCGTGGCGCCGTCGCCGCGTCATCCTGGACGATGACGGAGACCTCTGCTACAGCGAGGACGCCGAAAAGAGCGTCGAGGCCTTTCTGGGCCAGCGCTTCGTCCCCATCCTGGAAGTCCCGGTGGACAGCATCGCCTGGTGCATCATGTGGGCCATCGCCATCGGCAAGGGCAAGACCCGGTACTGGGAGACCCAACAGTTGGGCAAACCCCTGAATCCGGTTATAGCCGACCCCACTCCTGTCATGGTGGAGGCTGCCCGCAGCCGCGAGATCGAACTCTTCGGCTCCCTGCGGATGAACGACACCCATGACTCCTACGGCATGCCGGCGGGCAAGCTGATCTATCCCCTCAAGGTGGAGCACCCGGAATGGCTGCTGGGGGACGAGAGCATGAAGGGACCGGTCTTCAGCAGCCAGGCGGCCGCCATCTGGTCGGGCCTGGATTTCGCCGTGCCCCAGGTCCGGGAGGACCGGCTCTGGTGGATCCGGAACACGGTGGAAAAATACGATGTCGCCGGTGTCGACCTGAACTTCTTCCGCATGCCCTGGTATTTCAAGACGGGCAAGGAGGAGGAGGGAATGCCGCTCATGACCGACCTGATCCGCTCGGCCCGCAAGGTTCTGGACCGGGAATCGGAGCGGAAGGGACGGCCGTTTCTGCTGGGAATCCGCAGCCCGGGAACGGTGGCCGCCTGCCACCGCATCGGCATCGACATCGAGACTTGGCTGAAAGAGGGGCTGGTGGACCGCCTCCTCATCGGCGGAGGCTACGTTCCCTTCACCAACCCGGCCGAAGAGCTGGTCCGGCTGGGTCACCGGCACCAGGTCCCCGTCTACCCCTGCATCAACTGCGGCACACAAATGTTCGGCTCCGACGCCGCTTTCCGGGGGGCGGCCTCCAACATCCTCTGGGCCGGAGCCGACGGCATCTATCTCTGGAACTTCCAATACCGGCAGGTGCCCAGGATCTCCTACGGACGGCCCACCGCCGAAGGGTACGAGGTCCTGAACCACATCGGGTCCGGCGGCGCGCTCCAATACCAGGACAAGACCTTCGCCATCGACTACGTCCAGACCCGGGATGTCCTGGGCAACGTGGGCCCGTACTCCATCGCCAGCTACCCGGGCCAGGTACCGGTGGAATTGGGCGGAAGTCCCGGTCACGACCGCACCTCCGTCGAAATGCGGGTGGGAGACGACCTGCCCGCGGCCGAGAAGGCGGGGCGATTGAAGAGTGTGGACATCGAGGTGGAGGTCCGCAACCTGATGCCAGGCGAACGCCTGGAGGCGACCCTGAACCAAGTTCCGGTGGAGCTGGTGTCGGAAGGGGTCCGGCCACCTCGAAAGGAGGGGGAAAAAGGTGCTCCCTTCCGGTCCGGAACGCTCACTGCCTCCCAGGTCCGCCAGGGGATGAACCGTTTCGAGGTCGGCGTGGCGAGGCGCAGCTCGCAATCCGAGGAGAAACTGATTCTCAAACAGGTTCTGCTCCATGTCAGCTACAGCTAATTCTCCACTTCCGTCCATTCTCGGGCGTCACCCCGGCGGGACCGGAACTCGACCCGGGCTCGTGCTCCTGTTGAGTTGCCTGTTTTTCGGCTGTACATCGCCACCGGCTCAGGAAGCCGGCCGGCCCAATATCATTCTCGTCATCACCGACGACCAGGGCTGGGCCCAATTGGGTAGCCACGGCGACGAGATCCTCCGCACTCCGAACCTGGACCGTCTGGCCGCTGAGAGTGTGGAACTGACCCGTTTTTACGTCTCTCCCGTCTGCGCCCCCACCCGGGCCAGCCTCATGACCGGCCGCTACAACTACCGGACCGGCGTGGTGGACACCTACGTGGGACGGGCCATGATGCACTCGGATGAGGTCACATTGGCCGAGACTCTCTCGGAGGCGGGTTACCGGACCGGCATCTTCGGGAAGTGGCACTTGGGCGACAACTATCCCCTCCGGGCCCTGGACCAGGGCTTCCAGGAGTCGGTGGTCCACAAGGGTGGCGGTATCGGCCAGCCTTCCGATCCGCCCGAAACTTCCTATTTCGACCCCATCCTGCAGCACAACGGAAAGGCCAAGCCGTACCTCGGCTACTGCACTGACATCTTCTTTCAAGAAGCGTTGGAGTTCATGGAGCAGCATCGAGAGAACCCCTTCTTCGCCTACATTCCCACCAACGCGCCCCATTCTCCCTACGACGTGCCCGAGTCTTATCGCCAGTCGTACCTGGAGGCCGGACTGGAGGACAAGGACGCCCGGATCTACGGCATGATCACCAACATCGACGACAACGTGGGTCGGCTGCTTCGGGGTCTGGAGCGGCTCGAACTGGTGGAGAACACGATCCTCATCTTCATGACCGACAACGGAGCCACCACGCAGCGCTACACCGCCGGACTCAGGGGGCTCAAGGGCACGGTCTACGAGGGAGGCATCCGCGTCCCCTTCCTGCTTCGCTGGCCGGCACTCCTGGCACCGCGTTCGGACGACCGCATCGCCGCTCACATCGACCTCATGCCCACATTGCTGGAGGCGGCGGGGGTCGCTGCCCCCGTAGGAGTGTCCTTCGACGGGGTCAGCCTTGTGAGCCGGCTCGACGGCACTCGTGATGCTCCCGAGAACCGGACCCTCTTCATCCAGTCCCATCGGGGGAACGAGCCTCAACCCTATCGCCATTTCGCTGCCATCGGGCAGCGCTACAAGCTGGTCCAACCGGTGTCCTTCTCCACCAGGAGCCTCCCCCCCGGCAAGAGTTTCGAAGACTATCCGCTTGAACTCTATGATTTGGAAGCTGATCCTGGTGAGGCGCGAAACCTCTCCGCAGAACATCCCCAAATCGTGGCACGGCTGCGTTCGGCCTATGGAGCCTGGCTCCAGGACGTTTCCTCCACCCGAGGTTATGCCACTCCCCGAATCGCCGTCGGAACTCCTCATGAGGATCCAGTCATACTGACCCGCCAAGACTGGCGCATGGTGGGTCCCGACGGATGGGGCGACTCGGACCTGGGCTTCTGGGAAATCCAGGTCCATAGCACGGGAAACTATCAGGTCCGGTTCCTCTTCGGTCCGGCCTCCGAGGGTGTAACAGCCGAGTTGAAGGTTCAGCAGATTCATAAAAAACGAACCTTGGACTCCGGGACGTCCGAAGTAACGTTTGAAAAAGTCCGGCTGAATGAAGGTGTCGCACGGCTGGAGGCAGTGCTTCAGACGGGAAAGAACCGGGTTGGAGTCCGCTACGTGGAAGTTTCCGCTGCCAAGGATGCCGGCGGGTGATATTCAGAACGTTGAAACATAACAGACCGGCAAGCGTATAATTATTCCGTGAGAAAAAAACGTACCCTCCGCACCGTCGTCACTATCATCCTGGTCCTGGCCGTTGCGGCGGCCGGCTACCTCTACCTGGGCTCCTCCGACAGCCAGCCGGGCGAAGACTACCTGACCGTCCCGGTGAGCCGTGGAGAGGTGAGCCGAACCGTCAGTTCCACCGGTCTGCTACAGGCCGTGGTGACGGTGCAGGTGGGAAGTCAGGTCTCGGGACGGATCCAGGAACTCCACGCCGACTTCAACAGCGTCGTCAAAAGGGGCCAGACCCTGGCCATCATCGACCCGGCCAACTTCGAGGCCCAGTTGGAGCGGGCCAAGGCTTCCCTGGCTACGGCCGAAGCGGCCGTCAAGAGCGCCGCGGCCAACCTCATCAACCGGAAGGCCGAATTGGAGAGCGCCCGGGCCAACGTGGAGGTGGGTGAAGTCAACCTGCAGGAAGCCGGGCGGGAGCTGAAACGGAGCCACGAGCTCTACGAAGCCGAGGTGATCTCGGACCGCGATCTGGAGAACGCCCAAGCCCTCTTCGACCAGGCCAAGGCGCGCCGGAGCCAGAACCTGGCGCAGGTCAGCCAGGTGGAAGCCTCCATCCGTTCGGCCCACGCCCAGAACGATCAAGCGGCCGCCAACGTGCAGCAAGCCAGCGCCAGCCTCAAGATGGCCGAGGTCAACCTGCACTACACCAACATCACTTCTCCCATCAACGGCGTCGTCATCGAGCGCAATGTGGACATCGGCCAGACTGTCGCCGCCAGCTTCCAGGCGCCCGTCCTCTTTCTGATCGCCAACGACCTGACCAAGATGCAGGTCATCGCCCAGATCGACGAAGCGGACATCGGCGCTATCTCCGAGATGGCCCAGGTCGATTTTTCCGTGGACGCCTTTCCGGGACAGAGCTTCGAGGGAAAGATTTCGGAGATCCGCTTGAGCTCCAAGCTCCCCAACACGGACTCCCAGGGCGGCGGAGCGCAGAGCGGCGGCGGGGCCACCAACGTGGTGGTCTACAACGTCATCATCGACGTGGAAAACACGCAGCTGAAGCTGCGGCCTTCCATGACGGCCACCGTCAACTTCGTGGTCGCGCAGGAAACGGACGTGCTGAAGGTGGCCAACTCGGCGCTTCGTTTCCGGCCCGAGGGAATGTCTCCGGAAGAGATTCGAGCCTTGATGCGAGGCGGCGGACGGCGGCCTTCAGGAGGCGGTCCGGGCACCGCCATGGCCAGTCCCGGACGAGGGCCGGGAGCCGACCGGGCCGCCATGGCCGACGCTGCCGGGGGAGAAGGCCGCCCGGGGTGGGGCGGACGAGGCCGTGGCCCCGGAGGGCAACGGCGGGGACCGCGCCGGGGCGGCGAAGAGATCTCCCATGCCGAGATCGGAATCTCCACCATCGAGCAGTATGGCATCCGTCCAGGACCCAAGATCCGGTTTCCCCGAGCCGAGCGGACGAGGCCCCGGCCCGGCCTGCTCTGGGTGCTGGACGAAAACGCCGAGCCCCAGCCGCGCCGTGTTCTCCTGGGTATTACCGACGGGAGAGAGACGGCCATACTGCGCAGTAATTTGGAGGAGGGTGAGAAGATCATCACCTGGAAGCTGGACGAATCGGGTCAGGTCCAGCGCGGCAGTTCTTCTCCCTTCAGCGGAGCCTTCGGGCCGCGCCGGAACCGGAGCACGGGCAGCCGTGGCGGCGCCCGGGGGGGTGGGACCGGTAGCCGAGGCGGCAGCACCGGCAGTCGAGGCCGTTGATGGTTCAAGTGGCCGCATCGCAACAGAATCTCCCCGACGGGTCTCCTCCAAACGGAGACAGCCTCCTTTCTCTGGAAGATGTCTGGAAAATCTACGACCTGGGAGAAGTCCAGGTCGAAGCCCTGAGGGGAGTCTCCGTTGAGGTGGTCCCAGGCGAGTTCGTAGCCGTCATGGGAGCTTCGGGCTCGGGCAAGTCGACCTTGCTGAACCTGCTGGGATGCTTGGACCGGCCGACCCGTGGGCGGTACCGGTTGGACGGGATCGACGTCTCCACCTTCTCGGCGTCCCAGCGAGCGGACATTCGGAACCAGAAGATCGGATTCATCTTCCAGAGCTTCAACCTGCTGCCCCGGACCTCCATCTGGGAGAACGTGGAAGCCCCCATGCTCTACGCCGGCGTGTCTCGCCAGGAGCGGGCCCGCAGGGTCGAGGAGGCGCTGGAAGTGGTGGGCATCCCGGAGAAGGCCCAGGTCATGCCCAATCAACTCTCTGGCGGACAGCAGCAAAGGGTTGCCGTAGCCCGGGCCCTGGTCAACCGGCCCGCCATCCTTCTGGCCGACGAACCCACCGGCAACCTGGACTCGGCCACGTCAGAAGAGATCATGCGCTTCCTTGTGGATCTGAACCAGGACAAGGGCATCACGCTGATCATGGTGACCCACGAAGCTTCCGTCGCGGTTCACGCCAAACGCACGATCCAGGTGCGGGACGGTCTTATCGTCAGCGACCGGATTCACTAGCTCAGGAGAATCGTCATGGGATTCTGGATGATCTTGAAAATCTCCATCAAGTCATTGGGCCGGAACATGATCCGCTCCATTCTCACCATGCTGGGGATCATCATCGGCGTCGCCGCCGTCATCACCATGGTCAGCCTGGGTCAGGGGGCCCAGCGGCAGGTGCAGGAGGAAATCGCCGCCATGGGAACCAACACCCTCTGGGTCCGGGCCGGCAGCCGGCGCTCGTGGGGAATCCGGAGTGGATCGGGAACCCAGAACACCCTCACCGCCGCCGACTTTGAAGCCATCGCCCAAGAGGTTCCCACCGTCCAGGCGGTGAGCCCCAGCGCCTCCACCATGGCCCAAGTCGTGTTCGGCAACCAGAACTGGAACACTCGCATCGAAGGGTACAATGAGCAATACCAGCTGCTACGCAACTGGCCGCTCACCCAGGGCAATTTCTTTGAAGAGAGTCACGTGAAGACGGCGGCTCGAGTCGCCGTCCTGGGTCAGACCGTGGTGGACGAGCTCTTCGGCGGAGGCGACCCGGTGGGCCAGACCATCCGGGTCAAGAACCTCCCCTTCCAGGTGTTGGGCGTCCTCAAGAAGAAGGGCGCCAACAACTGGGGCCGGGATCAGGACGACACCATCATCGTCCCCTACACGACGGTCCAGAAGAAGTTTCAGGGCGGAGTCCTCTATGTCCAGTCCGGTCTCATTTCCGCGGTGAGCGCCCGCGCCAGCTTTGCGGCCCAGGAGCAGATCAGCGCGCTCCTGCGCCAGCGGCACGACCTGAGTGCGGGGCAGGCCGACGACTTCCGGGTTCGAAACCTGAGCGAGTTTGCGGAAGCGGCCGAGTCCACCAATCGAGTGATGACCAGCCTGCTGGCCAGCATCGCAGCCGTCTCCCTTCTGGTGGGAGGCATCGGCATCATGAACATCATGCTGGTCTCCGTGACCGAACGGACCCGGGAGATCGGCATTCGCATGGCCATCGGCGCCCGGCCCGGACACGTGAGAGTCCAGTTCCTGGCCGAATCCATCGTGCTCTGCCTGCTGGGTGGATTGATCGGCCTTGGAATGGGGATCGGGGGATCCTTCCTCGTCTCCCAGGGCATGGGATGGCCGACCCAGATCTCCCCCAACGCCATCGTGGTTTCCATCATCTTCTCGGCTGCCATCGGGATCTTTTTCGGATATTATCCGGCCCACAAGGCAGCACAACTGGACCCCATCGAAGCGCTCCACTACGAGTAGGCTTCCTCCGGGTCCGGACGTGGGAACTGGGACAACGATGGACCGGAGCGGCAACTCGACTCGAACCCTCATCGTGCGGCTGTTCCACCTGGCCGTGGAGAGCCGGAAGCTCCTGGTCCTGTCTCTCCTCTGCGGCCTCCTCTTCTCGGTGGTCGGGCTCTTCCCTCCCCTGGTCCTGAGACGGCTGATCCAGTCACTCCAGGAAGGGAGCCTGGACGGGTCCACGCTGATCTGGATGGCCCTCACCCTGGCCGGACTCTTCCTCCTGCGAGGGGTCTTCCGCTACGGCTATGGCGTCTTTTCCCACGTCGCCGCCTACCGCACGCTGCACAACCTGCTGGGCCGCACCTACGCCCGGGTTCAGGCGCTCCCGCCCGGCGCCTACACCCACCGCCGCAGCGGCTCCCTCATGTCCCGGACCGTCAACGACGTGGAGGTCATCGAGGACTTTCTGGCCCACGGGGTTCCGGAGATCTTCCTGGCCGCGGTGATGCCGGGGGCCATGCTCCTGATCCTCTTCAACATCCACTTCGAGCTGGCCCTCATAGTCACGCTGCCGTTGCCGCTGATCGCCTGGCTGGTCTACCGGCTCTCGGGTCGGACCAGTCGAGCCTGGAGGAAGACCCGGGGCCGCCGCGCCGACCTGGTGGCCGAGATTCTGGACCGGATCGGCGGGCACTCGGTGATCAAGTCCTTCGTCAGGGAAGAATCCGAACTGCAGCGGGTCCGGCAGGCCAGCGCCCGCTATCGCGACAGCATCGTGAGAGCCAACCTCTGGTCGTTGATTCCGGCGGGGGTGGTCGAATTCGCAGGCGGCCTGGCCTACCTCCTGGTGGTCGCCGCAGGAGGATACCTGGCCTTGGGGGGAGAAGTCGCCCTGGCCGACCTGGTGGTTTTCATCCTCTACCTGGGACAGATCTTCCAGCCCCTGTTGCGCCTGGCCAACCTGAACGACGTCATCCAGAAGGCGGCAGCCTCGGCGCGCCGGGTCTTCGAGCTCCTGGAGCAACCGGTGGAGTCACAGGAGGCCGGCCTGGTCGCCATCTCCAGAGACCTTGGATGGTCGGTGGAAATGGACCGGGTCACCTTCGGGTACACACCAGAAATTCCCGTCCTTCGGGACGTTGGTTTCCGCGCCGAAGCGGGCGAGGTTCTGGCGCTGGTGGGTCCCACCGGAGCCGGCAAGACCACCTCCTGCAACCTGGTCCCCAGGTTCTACGAACCCCAGTCCGGAGCGGTCAGAATCGGCGGCATCGACGTCAGGAAGCTCGCGCTGGGTCCATTGCGCCGGAGCGTGGCCCACGTCATGCAGGACGTGTATCTCTTTCATGCCACCATCCGGGAGAACATCCTGGTGGGCAACCCCGAGGCCGGCGAAGCGCAGATCCGGGAAGCGGCCCAGGCCGCCAACGCCGAGGAATTCATCCTCTCCCTGCCCCAGGGCTACGACACCATGGTCGGGGAAAGGGGCGCCCGGCTCTCGGGAGGCGAAAAGCAGCGGATATCCATCGCCCGCGCCCTCCTCAAGGACGCGCCCATCCTGATCCTGGACGAAGCCACTTCCAGCGTGGACACCGAGTCGGAAGTGGAGATCCGGGAAGCCATCACCCGCCTGACCCGGGACCGGACGGTCCTGGTCATCGCCCACCGTCTCTTTACCGTCCGCAACGCCGACCGGATCGTGGTGCTCCAGGAGGGACGGGTCGTGGAGACGGGAAGCCACTCGCGGCTGATCCGCGCCGGAGGCCTCTACGAACGTCTCTGGACGGCCCAGGACACGTCGCGTCACTGGCAGGTGCGAACAGTGTAGCAACCTGGAACACAGAGTTTATACAGTTTCGTTTGGCGCGTGCAGCCTTCGAAGAGGCCTTTCGGCCGGACCATGCGTTTCGGGAGTGAGACTTCGAGTTGGGTGACACGATCCCCGACCCTGTCGATCCGCTTCGTCATGAACAGACCCAAAGTCACACGTATCCCTGCCAACCAAAGAATTCCATTTAGTTCCGGGATCATAGGAACAGCCTCCATCGTAGACTAATGGTAGGAAGTTGAGTGTAGCAGGATCGTCCGAAGCTACCGGTGGGCCGCGCGACTTCTAGACGGAACTTCACTGGAGATATTCTCCTAACCCTTTCTAAATCGGGAAGATAGACGAAATCAACCTGCTAAATTACTGGCAACAAATCGAGTCGGATCCACGCCGAGCAGGTCGAAAGCTTTCTGCTGCAGCGGCGTTGGCTTGGCGAACATCGGGAACGGGTGATCCGGAGCGTCCGGCAGGGTCACCTGGTTGAGGGTGAGGGTAGCGAGATCCGCCAGCAACGTCTGGAGGCTATGGACCGGGAGCCCCTCCGCCGTTCGCTTGCGCGCGGCCTTGGCCTTCGTGCGCGCCGAGACCTGCGCCTTTTGAACCGGGGACTTGCGCAACGCTCGCGCTCCCGCCCGATCCTCCTCCTGGAACAGCAGCGGCTCCAAGCACCGCCGCAGATGCCATTCCAGGTAATACGCCAGGACACACAGAAAGACATGCCCGCGCACATGGTCTTCGCTGTAGACGTAGACCGGACGTAGCGCGAGCTGCGTCGTCTTGAGCGAACGAAACGCCTGTTCGACCTGGGCCAGAGACTTGTATGCCTCCACCGCCTCCCCGGCTGAGAGGGCGGAGGCCTCCAGGCTGGTCCGAATGACGTAGATGCCGTCCAACTGCGCCTCCGCGTCGATCTTCGCCTGGCGTCTGGACCATCGGATGTCGTCGTCGGTCACCTCGATTACGAAATGTTTTTCCACCTTCTTGCGGGAGACGTCCCGCCCCACCCGGCGGTTGATCGCCTGCTGGCCCCGGAGCCGGGATCTCGGGGAGCGTACGGCGTCGGCAATGGTCTGCAGGATTTTTTCCGTATCCCGCAGCAATTCCTGGCGCTTGCGGGCCCGCTCCTGCCGCAAGCGGGGATTGAGGCAGACCAGCAGGCGCTCGCCGGGAAAGTCCGGACTCAGGATCTCCGCGACCCGGTCGGGAACCAACTCGCCCGGCCGCAACGGAGCTGGCGCCTCCCCGTCTCCACCCGATTTTGACGGCCGCAGCAACTTGCGGATCCCATCCGTTCTCAAGGCCGAGACCCAGGCCAGTCCGGCCGGCGAGAGGTCTTGCTTGAGCCGCGCCGTGGTGAGCATGCCGCGGTCCCCGACCAGCGCGATGGATTCGATGCCGAAGCGCTCCTGGATCTTTTTCACCTGCGTCGCCACCGTGGTGGGATCCGCCGTGTTGCCCGGGAACACGTCCACCGCCAGCGGACAACCGTCCCCGGCACAAAGCAGGCCGAAGACGATCTGCGGCTTGCCCTTCTTGCCGTCCCGGTTGTGGCCGAACGCGGCCAGGGGAGAGCTGTGCCCCTCGAGGTAACTGGAGGAAACGTCGTAAAGCAAAAGGGTTCGGCCCTCCAGGTGCCGTCTGGCCAGGCTCTTCTCGATCCAGATCTGGCGTCCCAGCAACCAGTCGAGCATGGCGAGCATCTCGTTGCCGTGGACCGGACCTAGGTCAAGGAGGGGGCCGAGACTGCTGGTGGCGGTCGAGGGGGACAGTCCCCGGGCGGTGGCGAGCTTGGAGAGAGGTTGGAGCACGCGGGCGACGATGGCGGCCAGCGCGAGGTCGCGGTTGCGGCTGCGTTTGCGGTGCAGGATGCGGTGGAGACCGAGACGGCGGGCGAGGCCGAGAAGGGCAGCGACATGGCCATGGGGCAGGGCGCGGCGAATGGCGAGGGACTCGCCCAGAGGGCGATAGACTTGCCCACCCTTGAGCAGGGCGCGGATGCCGTCGACGATCTCCGGGGGAAGTTTGGAAAGATTGGCGAGGGTGGTGCGACGTATACGCTTGCCCTCGCGTTTGGCTTCCCGGAAAAGGATGGCGGGAGGGCTGGAACGGTTGGGGATGACGTCGACGTGATAGGACATGGTGGAGAGGCCCCTTACCTGGAAACAAAATAAAACACGGATATTCTTTACAACTAATGGTATCATGATCATTTGACACGTCCTATACATGGTAACATCTATCCAGATGGGAACTCCCCCTGCGAAGCCGTAAACGACTCTACTGCAACGATTTGATCGATCGAACTATCGCTTGAGGGGCAGTGAAGTTCCGTCTAGATCATGGATTTTCACCAAGGGAGCGTTACTTGAATACAAGGAACGGCATTACGCCGGTGCATCCGCGCGAAGCCCTGCACGAGAAAATCGACGACCTCGGGCTGTCGGCCAATGCACCGTCGCTTGCTCGGGGTCCCGGTCAACTGCGTGACGATGATTCTCACTGGTCAGCGGCGCGTTACCGCTGATACGGCACTGCGACTCGCCAAGTATCTTCGCACGCCGCCGCAAATCTGGTTGGATCTGCAGATAGCCTCCGAGCTTCGCAGAATGGAGATCGAGGTGGGTCGTAAGATTGTCGAGCGAGGGATACCCGACATTCAGTGACCTGCGCTATACTCATCTCCACGTGGAATACGTTACCGAAAAGACGGAATCCAGACGGCTGCGCGAGGTCGGTTGAGTGGAGGCAAGACATTCCTAAGTGCCGCAAACGCCATTCAGAAACAGAAACGCACATCGCGCTCACAAAATAGGATACACAACAGATGACTGAGATCATTCCCCCAGCATCCGGAGTAGTTGCTGATAGTATCGGCACCAAGACGACCGATATATCAGTTGAGATAAGCACCCGGTTCCTTGAGCATTTCAGTGAACAGTTGTATTCATCTCCTCAAAAGGCATTTGAAGAATTAATAGCAAATGGATGGGATGCCGGTGCCGATTTCGTTGACATTAGAATTCCCGACGACCTTTCTTCCGAAAAAGCAACAATAACTGTATTCGACAACGGTATATCAATGAACGAAAGCGGTCTGCAGGATCTCTGGCACATCGCTTTCTCACCGAAAAAAGACAGCCGGTTACAGCATGGCCGTCAGATGGTAGGAAAATTCGGAATCGGAAAGCTCGCCACTTATGTGCTCGCTAACCGGTTGACATATATCTGTAAGGCCGAAGACGGGGTCATTCGCAGAGTCACGATGGATTATGGGAAAATAGATCAAAGGGCAAATCCAAACAAACTAATTAGTCAATTGACCCTTGATATGTTCACGGTAACCACCCATGAACTTTCTATCGCACTTCAGGGGCTAGACGGAGGTGCGGACACGCTACAATGGATTTCCGGCAATAGTGAGATACCAACAAACGAAGAAGAAATCGATAATGACTTTGGCGCAGAACGTTCAACCCTCTCACGTAACAGTGCCGCAACCTGGACCCTCGTAGTGCTTTCTCGACTCAAGCCACCAGGACGGGCGTTAAAAGTAGGAATTTTGAAGCGAATGCTACGGGCTGCACTTCCGTTGAGTGCCGAAATGGTTATACGCATGAATGGAGAACCATTGGAATCCACAAAGAGTGAGGTCGAATTACTTCGGGAATGGAAAATAAGTGATGAATTGGCATTCGACGAGTTGAATATTAATTCGGACTCCGGGGATGAAGGGGAGCAAGACCAAGAATCGAATGGTTCGTCTGAGACGGTCCAGATATCTTACTCCAACGAACCCGTACCGCATGCTCTCTTGCCAGAGGTGCAGCGAGTAACAGGCTCGATCAGGCTGTACAAGGAGCGAATCAGTGGAGGCAAGAGTGAAGAACGAGGAGTATCCAATGGTTTTTTCGTGAACGTCTTGGGAAGAATAATTAACCTCAATGACCCAAGTTTCGGGGAAAAGAACCTTAGCCACGCGGCATGGTCCCGGTTTCGTATGTCGGTCCGCGCTGACGGACTTGATGAATATCTAACGACAAACCGCGAACAGTTCAGAGAGCATAGGGCGCTAGTAATCTTCCGGGCATTTCTTCGCCGAGCGTTCAATCAAGCACGGGCAGCTTATGATAGCGACCACGATGTTGCAATGCCGGACGGTGGTGACGTCTTGGTGAGGTCTATGGGAGTGCTGTCGTTAGCACCCCTCCGAAGCATAGTGTCGGAAACTCTAAGGACTCAGGCTCCACTGCCGGGGTTGTTCGATGAATCGGACATTCCCGATCGGGAAACGAAGAGGCTTGACTGGCGTGCGAATACCGGAGAAAACATAAGAAACGCGTTGAGCACAGTCAAATATGAACATATGGATGACAGGGAGTTTGTGAAATTTAGGATATCAGATAATACCATAGTCATAAACAAGAGCCACCCTTTTGTATTGGAACATACACGAACTAAGGCAGAAAAGGAATTAATGCGGACAATTGCGATAGTATATCTTTTGTCTGATATCTACGGTCTGGAGACAGGTATCGAGCCGGAGAAGCTCGAAGGTGTCCGGGAGTTTCGCAATCGGCTTATGCAATTTCGCGCCCTTGCCCAAAGACAATCAGGAACACACATTGCACATATTTTGTTGACAGTGCAACACAATAGCGACGAAAGTGAGCAGTTGGAGGAGATTGTTGGAGATGCACTGGGATATTTGGGTTTGCATGTTTGCAAACTTGGAAAACCTGGAGAACCCGAGGGCGTAGCAAAAGCGTTTTCGATTTCACGCTCATGGGTGCCGACTGCGGAGGACCCTGAGCAACCTATATATAGTTTTACTTACGACGCAAAATCGACAAAGCACGAGCGAGCTAAGACCGGAAACTTGTCGCTTGATGGAATTGAAGAGCATCGGAAAAAGCATCGCGCAAATTATTCCTTGGTTGTCGCACCCGGATTCCAAAAGGGCGCAGCGTATAATCGAACCAGGGAAGGAAAAATAACGCTGATGACCGCTCACGAACTCGGCCGTTTATTGGATTAACAGTTGAGTTCGGAGCGATTTCCTTAGACAAACTGGAGGAAGTGTTTCGGCTTGCACGTTCCAGTGGCGTATCGGCGTGGATTGATCGATTACGAGCAGAACTCACGAGCAATCGCCAGTTTACGATTGATATGTTCCTCAAGTCACTAGAACACTTGAAGGGCAAGGTTCCTGATTTGCTTCATCCTCAAACAATTCAAATGACCTGTAGGAATTTATTGGGACTCCCAACAGTCAAAGAGACCGAGATCGAAGCGATGGTTCGAGGGCTAGCAATTGCCGTTCCAGATCTAATTGGTTTTGATGAATCGACACGAAAGATTGCCGTGAATGCGAGTGCAGAACGTGTCGCGGAGGCGGTACGTGTGCAACTTGAACGCCTCCATCAATCAGATTTGCAAGAAGAGGTTTAAGATTAAGTGCGAATTCAGCCGGTGCACCCGTTTCCTGCTAGAATGGCTCCAGAGTTAGCCATTGATACCCTTCGAAAACTGCCAGAATCAAGTGTTGTGCTAGATCCCATGGCGGGGTCGGGAACTGTATTGCGTCATGCGATAGATATGGGTCACACAGCTGTCGGGTATGATGTGGATCCTCTTGCAGTGATGATCAGTAGAGTCTGGACTAGGCCCATTTGTGATGATTCAATCGAGATGATCTATCGGGAAATTATAGGTGATGCGTTGTCGCGGGACCCACTCGAAGTGGACCTATCCTGGATTGATGGCGATGTAGAAACAAGTAATTTCGTTGACTATTGGTTTGGAAGGAAACAACAGCGTGACTTGAGGTGCATAGGTTCGGCCATTGCAGATAGGTCCAAAATTTCCGACTGCGAAGAGGTAGAAGCTTGTTTAGATGTACTGAGGGTGGCATTGAGTCGAATTATTGTGACTAAGGAACAATGTGCATCACTAGCCCGCGATACCTCACACAGTAGGCCACACAGAGTTGCCAATGTTTCCGACTATAAAGTGTTTCAAGGATTCGAGCGGTCAGTCCACGACGTCCGAAAACGACTGCTCGCAAATCCTCCAAGGGGTCGAGGTACGGTGTTTTTGGGTGATGCACGGCAACTTGAGATCAGCGATGGAAGCATCGATATGGTAATTACTTCACCACCGTACCTGAATGCGATAGACTACCTACGGGGTCACCGACTATCGTTAGTATGGTTGGGGCATCGCCTCTCGGAACTCAGATTGATTCGCTCGGGAAGTGTTGGCGCAGAAAGAGGTCCGGACGCTCATCAGGACAACGTTGACGAGATAGTAGGGGTGATGGGTCGTATTGGTGATCTTCCGTCGCGGCTCCAGGGAATGGTTAGGCGTTATGCGCATGATGTCAATTGTATAGTGAAAGAGGTGTCGAGAGTGTTAAAACCGAGTGGTACGGCAACATTCGTAGTGGGGAACTCGTGTCTGAGAGGTGTATTTGTTAGTAATTCTGGGGCGTTTTGCAGATCCGCAACTTTGAATGGCCTAGCGATTCAAGGGAAGTTTGAACGGGAGCTGCCGAGAAGGCAGAGGTATCTGCCGCTTACTGACAAGGGGGCTCTTGGAAAGAGGATCCGAACAGAAATTGTATTGAATTGCGTGAAAGGAGAAAATGACAATGTCATGGTGTTGCATTGAGTGACTGGACGGTGTGCGAATGGGTGAAGGGTTCGTTAGTCGAATGTGCAGCCGAGTCAGACTACGGAATGATGTTGGTCATTGAACGTGTCAGCAATGCATTGTTCACTGAGTCCCACCGCTGCTGTCTGACTATTGTCTAGTCTAAATAGCTAAGGGGTATTGACGCCTGGACGTCAACGACAAGACTAGAGGAATCCAGCGTGGATGCCGGGCTCGAACGATGTCTTTTTTATTGTGCGCTGTGTGAGAATAACACAAATTACGGATCCTCTTCAGTGGAGCATCAAGGTCATTTCGAAGATTCGTTTGAGAGACCGCAGTCGAAACTGTCAGTTCCAGAAAAGTTGTGAGCATCGTTGAGGTCCATTGGGACTCGCAAGTCAAATCAGTTCGAGTTGGTGGCCCGATCTGTGGTAACCACCACCGATCGAGTAACGGATCACATCCACAAGAGAGAAGAATAAACAAGGGCAGAGCGCGCTACGGAACACTATTGATAGAAAGTTCGCGCGGGCGACGAACTAGATCAGGAGGAGTCTCTTCAGAATGAACAGGTATATCTCTGACGATCCCCAATGATATAGATGACAACAGAGAGGCCGCAGCGTAGACAGACCGAAGTATGACATTACTAATTGGAACGACAGGCTCACATGATCTGGACGTTGGACGGTAGGAGAGACGACTACCGACTTCCCATTGACTTCTAAATACGCTTGCGGAGGTACCCACTATGACGACGGCGGAGCACATCCGACGGTACGCTATTAAGCACTACATTGCGCCGGCCCGGGCTGCCGGCCGAGAGATGGTTTGCATTAGATTGGGTGATATCCGGCAGCAGATGCGGCTCACAAATCCGCTGCAGTCGGTACGCAGCGCGCTCGGCACTAAACTCTTTCAGGATGAAGCGGGTGTCGAGCTCCTCGACCCGATTGGTTCTCGTGCCGGGGCGAATACGCTTTGCCGTTTCCGAATTCGCCCACTTTCGTCAATGTAAGGTGTCGTTTCGGATGCATGATGTAAGCGCGCAATCTGAGCCGTAGTAGCAGGAGGACATTCACTGTGACGGATGGCAAGCGTGGTGGTGCGGTCCGAGGTCTGACCGCAAGAGTGCATTGGCGAACAGCAACTCTTTTATTTGTAGGGTGAGATCCATGACCCGCGTAGCGGGATGCATGCCAATGCCCCGTAAGCGATCTGACTCGGGCACCTTTCCTTGGGGCTGTCGATCTGAGATCCCGTTCCTTGAGCGAGATTGTGGTCAGGCAACACTCAGGTTTGCGTTTTATTGCGATAATTTCTGTTACGCGCCGGTGTCGTGCCATCGTCACGGACAAGGAATTTGCCAACGGCTCGGGAATCGAGTTCACGCATTTCAATCTGGGTCACGATGGTCGGTGAAGCAGTGGGTCAGACGACCCAGAATAGGGGTCCGCTGCTCCACTTCGCGCAGGAGGACACCCCCGGCGTCAGAGGTGGACTCTCCGCCGTCGAACCGGTCCATGACCTCCCGTACGCCTAGACCATGGAACATCAGTTTTGTTCTCGTACACTCCGCAGTCATAAGGCCGTGTCCCTATAGTTCTGTAAGTCTTTCTGATTAAATATATTACGCCACAGAATACGGTCTTTATCTATCCTTCTGATGATCTATCCTGGTCGGAGAAAGCCACTTTCCACGGCGTAGCAGCCCTTGGCAAAAGTCCGAGAAACAACGCCAGAGCTCTGACATAAAATGACACTATGGCCATGGGAAAGAAACCGTCTTCGAGACGGCAGCAAGCGATGTGGGTAGCGACGCAGAATCTGCCCCGGAGTCCGGGGCATCCCTTCTACGAGCGGTTGAACCAGGTGCTGGTGAAAGCCGGGTTTGACGCCTTTGTCGAGAAGCTTTGTGCGCGCTTTTATGCGGAGCGGTTGGGTCTCCCAAGTCTGCGGCCCGGACGGTACTTTCGGGCGCTGCTGGTGGGGTGCTTCGAGGGGCTGAACTCGGAGCGGGCCATCGCCTGGCGGGTGTCGGATTCGGCGAGCGTACGAGCCTTTCGGGAATACGACCCGGAGGAGACGCCACCGAATCACTCGACCTTGTCGCGCACGCGGCGACGGATCGACGTGGAGACGCACCGTGAGGTGTTCACCTGGGTGCTGGCGCGTTTGGCGGAAGCGGGACTGGCAAGGGGGAAGACGATTGGGATCGACGCGACAACGTTGGAGGCGAGCGCAGCGATGCGCAGCCTGGTGCGCCGGGACACGGGACAAGACTATGAGACCTTTGAGGGTGTCCCGTTTTCGTGGACGGTTTGTTAGTGCGGTCTACGTTGGTCCTGTTTGTAATACTCCTTCTGTCCGTGGGGAGCAAGACTTCCGCCTGTCGAATGTCACTGGCCATCGACAGAGCGTTCTTTCTTCCGTGAGGGGCACCGGATGGACGCGTCAGCAAAAGGGCTCACGTTGTGGGAAATCTCTGATTTTCCACAATGGGATACCGCTTAACGAGGGGGCCTCGGTCTCTCTTTCCAGGGATTTAAGAGTTTTTTGTGTCTCTTTGCATCCGGGGGTCTCAGGGGGGCGGAGCCACCCTGCCCCCTTCAAGCGTGTCGCGCGCGACGCTTGGTGCGACGATGGCGGTGCCGGCTTCGTGGTCGGGCCGCTCCAAGCCGGCGTGGGTTCTACGCCGCCTGCTGTTCGTAGTGGACCGGCGACTCGTAGCCCAGCGCCGAGTGCCGGCGCTGCCGGTTGTAGAATCCTTCAATGAAATCGAAGACGGCCCGTCGCGCCTCACCCGGGTTCCGGAACCGGTGACGGTCCAGCAACTCGCACTCCAGCGTCGCGAAGAAGCTCTCGCACATCGCGTTGTCGTAAGCGTCCCCGACCGAGCCCATCGACGGCCGCACCCCGGCCTGCCGGCATCTTTTTCCAAAGGCAGCCGAGGTGTACTGCGTTCCCTGGTCCGAGTGGTGGATTACCTGCTTCGGCTGCCGCCGGATCACCGCCATGGCAAGCGCCTTCTCGACCAGTTCGGAGCGTAGATGCGTCTCCATCGCCCAGCCCACGACCCGTCGGCTCCAAGCGTCCACGACCACGGCCACGGCCACGTACAACCAGCCCGCCTTCGTGCGGACATAGGTGAGATCCGCGACCCAGAGCTGATCCGGTCCCGCGGCCGTGAAGTTCCGGTTCACCAGGTCCGGTGCTGGACGCGCCTTCCGGTCCCTCCGGGTGAGCCCCGCATTCCGGCGCCTCCGGCTCGCCCCCTGGATCCCGGCTTCCTTCATCAATCGACCCACGCGCTTCGGGCTCGTCCGTTCCCCTCGAGCTCTCAGCTCGGCATGCAGACGAGGCCGACCGTAGACTCTCCGGTTCTGGTTCCAGATCTGCACGATCTTTTCCCGAAGCGCCTGGTCCCGGCGAGCCCGCTTCGAGGGCGGGCGTTTCAACCAAGCGTAGTAACCGCTGGGGGAGAGACCCAATACGCGGCACATCACCCGAATCGGAAACCGGGCCCGGTACGCCTTCACGAACTCGAATCCTTGCCGGGGATCGAGTCGCTCTCCCGGGCGAACCAAGCCGCGGCTTTTTTTAAGATGTCCCGCTCCATCCGCAGGCGCTTGATCTCCCGCCTCGCTTGGCGCAACTCTTGGCGCTCGAACGTCGTTAGCCCGTCGTTACGGTGCCCCTCGTCCAGATCGGCCTGCTTGGCCCACTTGCGGATCGCCGACGCCGAGGGCTCGAACTCGCGCGCCAGCGCCTCAGGCGATCGACCCGAGCGGCCCAGCGCCACGATCTTCTGCCGGAACTCCGGCGGGTACCGCCGCTGCTTTCTTGCCATCGTGGACTCCTCCTTTCACTTCCTTACTTTGGATGTGTCCACGAAAGCGGGTCAACTCCACTTCGTGAAGGGACTGGCAAAAAGCTCGGGAGTCCCGACGCCGACCCGCAAGGAGTTGGTTCGGTTCGACCGCAAGCGCAAGAAGAAGACGAGCAACCGGGAGTGGGTGAATCCACACGACCCGGAGGCGAAGATCATGAAGCTCAAGGACGGGCGGACTCGTCTGGGGCACAAGGTGGAAAAGGCGGTGGACCTGGAGACGGGGGCGGTGGTGGCGGTGACGGCGCCGGAGGAGTTGGGGGACACCCAGACGATGGGAGACACTCTCCGGATGGCGCGGGAGGAAGTGAAGACAGTCGGGTTGGGAGCCCAGGTCCGGGAAGTGGTGACGGACCAGGGATACCACAGCAACGAGACAGTTCTGGAATTGAAGGAACTGGGATTGCGGGGGTATCTGTCGGAACCGGATCGGGGTCGGCGCAACTGGAAAAGGAAGAACCGGAAGTATCAGATGCCGGTTTACGCCAATCGGAGACGGATCCGGGGACGGCGGGGACGACGGTTGCAGCGGCAGCGGAGCGAGTTAGTGGAGCGGCCGTTCGCGCACCAGTTCACCACGGGAGGGCTGCGTCGGATCTTCGTCCGGGGCCACGCCAACGTGCGCAAGCGATTGCTGATCCACGTGTGCGGATTCAACCTCGGACTGCTGATGCGCCACCTGACGGGGAGTGGGGACGCCCCGGAGTCTGCAGGGCCGAGTCCGAGCCCATCATTTTGCGCCATTTGGGGCGAAAAAGGGCCGTTTGATCGGCTGGAATCGACTCTGGGCGTCGATCCGGCTCGATTTGAGGTGTTGGGCTTCCCGGACGCATCAATAAACCATCTCCAGGTCAGATTGCGGAAAGAACGACCGTCCGAGGAATCAGGACTTTTGCCACGGGCCGCTACGGGCACGCGCATATATCATACATCGTAGCACCGTACGCCTATGAACTCTCATTTCTTCCGAGAAAACAACGCAACAGGCGGTTGGGGGAATGGGGGAGATGAATGCCCCCCTCCAAGTCGTGCCTTTTGTCTCTCGCTTCTCACCTTACGCCAACACACCACGCACCACATGACCGTGGACGTCGGTGAGCCGACGTTGAATGCCGTTGTGGTAGAAGGTGAGCTTCTTGTGGTCCAGCCCCAGCAGGTGAAGGATGGTGGCATGGAAGTCGTAGATGGTGACCGGATTCTGACCCACGTAGTAACCCACTTCGTCCGAAACGCCGTAGCTGAAGCCCTTCCGGACGCCGGCACCTGCCAGCCAGCAACTGAACGCGTGCTGGTGATGGTCGCGGCCCTTGGCCCCCAACCCTTCAGTGAAGGGCGTGCGGCCGAATTCCGTTGACCAGACCACCAGAGTGTCCTGTAGCATGCCCCGGTCCTTGAGGTCCTTCAGGAGTCCGGCCAGGGGACGATCCATGGTCTGGGCCTGCTCGGTGTGGTTCTCCACGATGTCCTCGTGCCCGTCCCAGTTGATGCGGGGCCGGCCGAAGGCGCCCCCGCACCAGACCTGCACCACTCGAACACCCTTCTCCAGCAACCGGCGGGCCAGCAGGCAGTTCCGGCCGAAGGCGGCCGTCTTTTCCTGGTCCAAGCCGTAGAGCCGCCGTGTCTCGGACCGCTCCGTGTCCAGATCCACGATCTCGGGAATGGTCAGCTGCATGCGGGCCGCCAGCTCGTAGGACTGGATCCGCGCCTCCAGGGCGCTGTCTCCGGGATTGGTTTCCAGGTGTTCCCGGTTCATCCGAGCCAGCAGTTTCATCTCACTGGTCCGGCGCCGGGAGGAGATGGTGGGCGGGGTCGACAGGTACGGCAGGGGGTCGCCCGAGTTGCGGAATGCCACACCCTGGTGGGACGCCGGCAGGAAACCGGCCGTCCAGTTGATGGACCCTCCGGCCGGGAGGCCCCGGGGATCGGGAAGCACGATGAAACCGGGCAGGTCCCGGTTCTCGGAACCCAGGCCATAGGTGACCCACGAACCCATGGAAGGGAATCCGTTACGGGTGAACCCCGAATTCATATGAAACGTGGCGGGAGTGTGATTGGAGCTCTTGGCCTCCATGGACCGAATCACGCAGAGGTCGTCGGCGCGCTCCGCCAAGTGGGGCAGCAGGTCGCTGACCCAGAGCCCACTCTGCCCCCTTCGTCGGAACTCGAACGGACTCTTCATCAAGGTTCCGGGCTGTCCGAAGAAAGTGTCGACCTTTCCCTTCCCGGTCATGGTCTTCCCGTCCAGCCGGGCCAACTCGGGCTTGTAGTCGAAGGTGTCCACGTGACTGACACCCCCCGCGGCGTAGATGTGCAGGATCCGTTTGGCGGGACCCGGAAAATGAGGAGGGCGAGCCCCGAAGGAGGAACGGTCTACACTGCCCCGGACTTCCTCCTGGAGCAGACAGGCCAATGCAATCGCGCCCAGCCCGCCTCCCGAGTTCCACAGAAAGTGCCTCCTGGGCAGCAGGGGTGTCGCCGTCGGGTTGAATTTGTCCATGGAACTTTCCCGTTTCAGTTCAGGTAGAGAAATTCGCTCGAATTCAGCAGCGCCCAGCAGAAACTCTCCAGGCCCTGATCGCCGGCGTGGGCCACGGCCCGGCCCGATTCCTGCGGGTTGGGGCCTCTTCCCAGGGCCAGGCGATAGGCCAGCTCGACCTGCCCCGCGCTGTCTCCGGGAAGCGCCCGGCGGAGCCGATCGGCCAGATGGTCCGCCTGGCGCAGGACGAAGGGACTGTTCATGAGCGCCAGGGCTTGGATGGGCGTCGTGGTGTTGCTGCGGCGAGGCGCCTTGTCGGAGGCGTCCGGGCAATCGAACGCTTCCAACATGGGATCGTGCCCGGATCGAACCACGATCCGGTAGACGGTGCGTTTCCGCATCGGCGGCTCGGCGGAGTCGACCAGGTTGTAGAAGTGGCTGTTGAAGAATTTCACTTCGAAGGGGCGAAATCCGGGTCCGCCGAACTCCCGGTTCAGGCGGCCGCTGACGGCGAGCAGAGAGTCCCGGATCACTTCCGCCTCCAGACGCCGGGCGGAAAAACGCCAGAGCAGCCTGTTTTCCGCGTCGGCCTCCGCCGCGTCCGCCCGGAACCCCGACGACTGTCGGTAGGTGTTGGAGAGCATGATCTCCCGGTGCAACTGTTTCACGCTGTCCCCTTGCCGGTGGAAGGACTGCGCCAGCCAGTCCAGCAGCTCGGGGTGCGAGGCGCGGCCGCCGTTGAATCCGAAATCATTGGGGGTCGAGACGATTCCCCGCCCGAAATGATAGTGCCAGACCCGGTTCACCAGAACCCGCGCCGTGAGCGGATGGTCCGGGTCGGTGATCCATTTCGCCAAGCGAAGCCGGCGCTGGCCCTCGTCCCCATCAGGAGGCAATCCGAATTCCGGCTCCGGAGAAGAGATGGAGAGGAGGCCTCCGGGAACGACCGGGTCGCCCGGGGTCGCCGGGTCCCCCCGCTCCATGACCACCGGCGGCGCAGCCCAATAGGTTCGGGCAGCGTAGACCAGGGGAACCGGAGGAGCACCTTCCAACAACCGTTCCTGACGAGCCACCTCCTCCAGCAGTTCATCTCTGGTGAGCCGCTCTTGAGAACTGGCCTCGGCGTTCCACTCCTCGGGAGTGACCCGCTGGATGCCGGCCCGGAACGAGGCAGCGATCTCTTCCGAATCCAAAGCCCGATCGTAGAGCCGGGCTTCCTCCACCGCCCCCGTCCTGTTCCCGCCGAAAACGACCCTGGCCCGGCCCTGGGAAAACACCTGAAGAACGGACTCGGGACCCTCTCCCCCGGGATCCTGGGCCCAATAGAGCAGCCCCTCACGGTAGATTCGGATCCGGCCCTGGGAGTCATAGGCAATGGCGATGTGAATCGGACTCTCCGTCTTCGTCTCCTCGGGCCGCTCGGGAACGACGGTGCGATTCTTGAACTCGCTCAGGTTTCGCCAGGAGCGGGACTTGTGGTGGTAGTAGATGGCATCGAACCTCCCCCTGGGAAGCGGTGAATCGGTATCGTCGACCTTGAAGAAGTGGAAACCGTGATTCTCCTTCGAGACCCGGACCCATACCTCAAGGGTCTTTTCCGACAATTCTACGGGCAACGCCTCGGATCGGCCCTCGGCATCCTTGATCCGGATGGCGCCATCCTCGAACCGGATGCCGCCATCTTCCGCCAACGCTTCCGGTTCCAGGGACAGATGCCCGTCACCCACCGAGTCGATCCCGTTCAGGTCGAAGGTCCAACGAGAGATGGGTTCGGGGACCGGTTGCGGAGCGATCCCCCGTTTCCTCAGGACCTGTTCCCGGACCTTGTCCTGAAGCTGGGCCAGACGCCGCTTCAGGTGACGGATTGCATCTGTGAGAGGCTCGGTTCGTTCCTTGTGGGCGGCCGTCTCCGCCGGCGTCATCCAGGGCCGGTTTCCGGGCCGGATTCCGTCCAGGCAGGCCTTCAGACGATAGTAATCCCGCTGGGAGATGGGGTCGAACTTGTGGTCATGGCATCGCGCACAGTTGACCGTCATGCCGAGAAAGGTCTGGGCCACGGTCCCCACCATCTCTTCCATTTCCTCGGCCCGGACCCGGGCTCGCATAATGTCGCTCTGCTGCGTGTTCCCCACCTCGTCCCAGGCAGCCGCGACCAGGAAACCGGTGGCCGCGACCCCGTCCCGGGTCCGAGGCTCCAGAATGTCTCCCGCGAGCTGCTCCAGGACGAACCGGGAATAGGGCTTGTCCTGATTGAAGCTCCGAATCACGTAGTCGCGGTAGGGCCAGGCATGATCCCGGATCTTGTCCCGCTCATAGCCCTGGCTCTCCCCGAAGCGGGCCAGATCCAACCAATGCCGGCCCCAGCGCTCGCCGTAGTGCGGCGAGGCCAGCAGGCGGTTCACCAGATTCTCGTAGGCTCGGGGCGACGTGTCCGAGACGAACGCTTCGACCTCCCCGGGCGTGGGCGGCAATCCCAGCAGATCCAAGGTCGCCCGGCGGATCAACACCTCCCGGGACGCCGGCGGAGAAGGCTCCAACCCCTGTTCCTCCAGAGCCGCCAGGATGAAGGCATCGATGGGTTTACGAATCCACGCCGACCGCTTCACCACGGGAACGGCAGGGCGGTGCACCGGTTTCAGGGACCACCAGAGTGGATCGGGCGAAGCGCCTCCGGCCTGGGACGCATCCTGATCGCCGGACGGCCAGACGGCGCCCTGGTCGATCCAGTGCCGCACCAGGTCCACTTCCGCTTTCGACAAGGGACCGCTCGGGGGCATCTCGCCGGATCGGACCTTCTCAAAGAGAAGACTCTTGGCGGACGCTCCCGGCTCCAGCGCCGGACCGGAACTCCCTCCCAACAGGGCCCCTTCCCGGCTCGATAGATCCAGGCCGGCCATGGCGCCAATCCCCCGGTGGCAGACATGACATTTCTGAAGGACCGAAGAGACTTCTCCGGCGGAAGTCTTGGGTACGGATTCGCTCCGGAGGGGCGTTACCAACAGAAGCAGCATGGCAAGGCCTGCGATCACCGCCCGTGCGACCGGCCATTGGATGCAACCCACGAACCTGCCGGTTCGACAGGGGGAACCACGGTCGGAGCGGTGTACTCCACAGGACGAAGCGCCAAGATCTGAATCAAGCATAAATCTGTCCTGACTCTATCCGGCGGCCAGAGGCAGTTCAACTGCCGGAGAGGCAAGAGAAACGAGTGAAGACTGCTGGATCGTTTACGCCCAGGGGACTCGGCAGCGGAGACGGGCTCGTAGAGGAAGACGAAGCCGGACGAACACGATGCCTGTTTCTCCTTGGCGTCCGCCGGACCGGGCCGGTGGGGGAGCTTTCCTCTTTCCTCTTTCCTCTTTCCTCGTAATGGTACTATCTGCCGATGCGCGCCAAGGGGCCGGTACAGCTGCTCCTTCTGGTCCTTTCCGGCTTTGCCGTCCTGGGCCTTGCCCAAGTGGTGCCGCAGTACAAGGGCAAGAAGGAGGATCTTCCCCGAGTGGTGGCGCCCCAGCCGGTCCCCTTCAGCCACAAGCTCCACTTCCGGATCGGCCTGACATGCGGGGGGTGTCACGCGGGGGCATCCAAGGGGGCGCGAGCCGGCTTTCCGGCGCCCGCCGTCTGCCTGACCTGCCACAACACGGTCCGGAAGAACCATCCTGGAATCCAGGCGCTCAAAGTCCTGCATCGACAGAGAAAAGAGCCCGAGTGGGTCCGCGTCTACCAGCTTCCCGACTTCGTGTTCTTCAGTCACGCCAACCACGTGAAGGCCGAACTCCCCTGCAGTTCATGTCACGGTCCCGTCGAAACGCGTGAGGTTCTGGCCCAGGAGGTCTCCAGCAACATGGAGATGTGCATGAACTGCCACAAGGCTTCATCCGTCTCCACCGATTGTCATCTCTGCCACGAGCTGGGGGAGTAGGCGGCGGCTTTCCTGCCGCCGATTCCGGGGGGTGTGGGCGGCTGGGAGCCCCCCACGGTCGCCCCGCCAGTCAGGCCAGATGGACGTAGACGTCATCGCCCTCGACCGTGACGCGGTACGTCCTCACACGCAGCCGGGGATCGTAGAGGGCCCGGCCCGTCTTCAGGTCGAACTCCCAGTTGTGCCAGGGGCACTTGAGAATTTCACCCTCCCGCTCCCAGGAGACATGGTAGGGGCCGCTGGAGCGGATATGAGGCCGGAGGCGTCCCTGGCAGAGGGGACCACCCTGGTGCGGGCAGACGTTTTTGACGGCATGGAATTTGCCGTTGAGGTTGAAGATGCCGATACCGGACCGGCCGCCGGCCGGGACGATCTTTCTGGAGCCGGGAGGCAGATCCTGGACCCTCCCCACATGCCGCCTCATCCCGCCTCCTGGCTAGCCGCTCCCGTTGGACGCCGGCTTGAGTTCGCCCAGGCGATCACCGTAAAGCTCGCGGGCGTTGTCGTAGAAGACCCGCCGCCTCAGTTGCGGAGACACGCCTCGCAGCACCCGGTCCGGGTTGTCCCAATCCCAATGCGGGTAGTCGCTGCCGAAGACCAGGATCTCGTCAGCGTGCAGCCAGCGCAGGAAGACCTTCAGGTCCTCCACGCTGGGAGGCTGTTCCATGGGCTGGGACCCGAAACGGATGTTTCGGCGGATGTACTCGCTGGGCAGCCGTTTGACCCAGGGCGTGTACTCCCGAGTCGACTTCCAGTCCGCGTCCATGTGCCACATGAGCCCCGGCACCCAGAACGTATCGTGCTCGACGAAGAGGAATCGAAGGTTGGGAAACTTCTCGAAGACCCCTTCGCAGATGAGACTGGACACGTGGGCCATGGCGTTCTGGGGACGGGCCATTCGCATCTCCAGGTAATAGGAAGGGTACCCGACTCCGGTGGGGGGGCCTGAAACTCCAGTCCCTTCGGAGCCGAAGTGGACGCATACGGGCAGAGCGTACTCCTGAGCCGCCTCGTACATGGGATGGTAGAAGCGATTTCCGAAGGGCATCCGCGCGCCGGCGGGAATGATGACCTGGACCATCCGCGGGTGCTTGCCCAAACGGTGGATCTCCTGGGCTGCCTGGTACGGGTCCACGGCCGAAACCGAAATGGAACCGAAAAAACGGCGGTCCGCCGCGATCCATGTGTCCAGGGTCCAGTCATTGAAGGCGCGGCAAAGGGCGGCCGCGTAATCCACGTTGGGATGGACAGCAGCACCGTAGACCGTCGATCCGGTCAGGACGGCCGCCTCCACTCCGTATTCGTCCAAGTGCCTTTTTCGAGCCATGTCGATGTTGTTGGCGGGATGTATGTCGCCATCCCAGACATCGGCCCGGGCGCCTCCCTTGGGCATGTTGGTGTAGCCGGTGGAGAAACCGCCGGGCATCATCAGGCCGAAATCCTGAATGTGCTCCACATAGTCGCGAGGAAGGTAGGGGAAGAGTTCTTCCGGTTCGGCGATCATGTGGTGGACGTCGCAATCGATGATGGGTTCTCGGGCCATGGTCTTACCCTCCCGCAGCCGTTCCCCCACGGGTCAGGCCCCGATCCGGACCAGGAACAGGGTGAACACGATGATAGCGATGACGCACGCCCAGGCCAGCAGAAAGCCCACGACCGTCTGCTTGGACGGCTTTCTGACTTCCAGACCCCACATGGTCATTTTCTGTCCAGCCGGATTCCCATCGCCCGCAGGCGGTGCTCCTCACCCACCGGTGTTTGCAGGATGGCGTAGAAACGGTCCAGCCGTTTCCTGTCCTCCGGCGGCGTGAGGAGACTGACGACAATCATGCAAAAGAATCCGCCCGCCAGGTAGACCAGAAACTGCTGGTGCAGCTCCCAGCCCCAGACGAAGCGGGAAAGATACCAGAGAAGGGACGATCCCAGGATCCCGGCCCAGGCTCCGTAGGCGTTGCAGCGGCGCCACAGCACTCCGCCCCAGAAGGCGATTCCGAAAAAGGCCACCAGAGACCAGGTCAGCTTGAGAATGCCCACCACGGTGGTGGCATAGGTGGCGACGACGATCCCGCCCATGACCACCGCCACTCCGACCAGCCGGCCCACGTTGAGATAGTGCCGGACCGATGCCTCGGGCTTCAGATAGCGCTGGTAGACATTCTTCACGAAGAGGGCCGAGCCATCCACCATCAGCGAGTCGCAACTGGACATGGCGGCCGCCACCATGGAGGCCAGCATAATACCCACGAGTCCCACGGGCAGCAGATCCCGGCTGGCCAGGCCGAAGGCGTGCTCGGAATCGGCCAAGTTGGGATAAAGGGCAATGCAGGCCACACCGGTCAGTGCCCAGGCCAGGGTGCAGATTCGCTTGAGCATGTTGCCGAAGGTGAATCCGATGCGGCCCTCCAGCTCCGTCTTTCCCGCCCCGGCGATCTCCATGTGATGGGGCTGGGCCACGATCCCAACCAAGGCGTTGATGACGATCATGACGATGTAAAACGGAGTGACCCGGTCGTAACCGGCTGGAGGGTCGCCCGGCGCCATCAGGCTGAACATCTCCTCCGGCACCTTCTGATGCAGTCCGGCGAATCCGCCCACCGCCTCCAGCACGAAGGGGAGCAGAAGAAACGAGAGGACGATGATGAAGAAGCCCTGGATGAAATCGGTGACCACGGCCGCCGGCAGACCTCCCAGCAGACCGTAGCTGAGGAAGAGAACGGTCATGACACCGATGGCCAACTCGGGACTCACGGCGCCGCCCGAGATGGCGCTGGCCGCCTTCCCGGTTCCCAGGAGCATGAGACCGATCTGCAGAGAGAGATAGAGCAGACCGTAGATGGTGTAGAGGATGGCCAGAGCGGGACTGAAACGGTCTTCGAAATAGTCGGCGGTGGTCAGGTAGCGCATCCGCCTCAGGAGGGGCGCCACCAGCCAGTAGAAGGGCGTGGCGAAAAGGTAGAGCCACTGGTACCAGATCCCTGCCATCCCCATCCTGTAGGAGGCGCCGGCCACCGTGACGGCGTGGTCCGTATGGGTCCCGGTCCCGAAGGCGTGCATGACCATGAACGCCTTCCCGAACTTGCGGGACCCCATGAAGTAGTCGTGGAGGTTGGTGACCTTCCGGGCCGCCCAGAGACCCGCAACGGTGACACCGAGCAGGTAAACGATCAGGGTGGTGAGATCCAGCCAGTGCAGTCCGAACATGGGTTCAGGGACCTCTTTCGAGTTCGAGTCGGGCGACCGCGACCCAGGGGAGGGGTTCTCTAATATTGGTCATTCAGGCCGAAGGTCGGTTCGGACACGACCCATTGTCCCCGGGTGAAGTCGGGAAAGAAGACCGGTGCGCTGCCCCGGGCGATTGAGCGCTCGGACAATGGACCGATGGCGCTCCACGAGGCCGACTCGTAGACGTCGATGGGCGTGGGCAGTCCTCGCTTCAACGCTTCCACGAAACCGTTGACGACGAAGAAATCCATCCCCCCGTGTCCCGCGCCTGCCGCCTGTTCCCCGAAACGTTTCCAGAGTGCATGATCATGCTCCTTCTGGTACTTCTCGAAGGGCTCCCACCGATGCTCCTCAGGACTGAGGTCCTCGATGTAGATCGACTTGTTGTCGCTCATCCAGATGCCTCGGGTTCCCTGCACCCGGAAGTTCAGGGAATAGGGCCGGGGAAGATTGGTGTCATGGCTGACCAGGAGCGTCTCTCCCCGGGCGCATTTGATCACCGACGTCACCACGTCGCCCAGAGCCCACTGGATCTTGGCATTGGGATGGTCCGCGCCCCCTTGGCGGACGACGTAATCGTGAAGGCCTCGCGCCTTGGTGGACGTGGAGGTCAGAGTCACGAACCGGTTCCCGCGGTCGATATCCAGGCAGTTGGCCATGGGACCCGCGCCGTGAGTCGGGTAAACGTCCCCGTTGCGCTGGATCGAGTGCTGCGTCCTCCAATTGGCTTCACCCCTGGAACCCGGTCCGAACTTGGCCCCGGGATTGAACTTGACGTGGCGCAAGTCGTGCTGGTAGCCACATTGGCAGTGGATGAGCTCTCCGAAAAGCCCGTCCCGGACCATCTTGAGAGCCGCCATCACGTCCCGCCGGTAGCAGACGTTCTCCAGCATCATGCAAGGCTTTTTCGTGTCTTCGGAGGTGTTGACCAGATCCCAACACTCCTGCAAGGTCACGGCCGCCGGCACCTCGACGGCCACCGCCTTGCCGGCCTTCATGGCCGCCACCGACATGGGAGTGTGCCAGCGCCAGGGAGTGGCGACCACGACGGCGTCCAGGTCTTCTCGCGCCAGGAGCTTCTGGAAGGCGTCATCTTTCCCGGCGTAGACGCCAGGATCGTTGCCGCCCGATTCCCGCACCAGGGCCGCCGCCCGGTTCGCGGACTCGGCTTGGAGGTCGCAGACCGCGTTCACCTGGGTGTCCTTCCTGGCGAGGACCAGCTTCAAGAGGTGGGTTCCCCTTCCGCCGAGGCCGATGAACCCGAGACGAACCTCGCGGTCATCGCTGCCGCGCAGAACGCTGGGCCACCCTCCCGACATGGCTGCCGTCGCGGCAGCACTGCCTTGTATGAAGCTACGCCTCGTTGAACCTGACATGGTGTCCTCCAATCCCCCGTCCGAGGGCCAACTGCCCCCGGAAGCCACTAGGGAGCGGAATTCTACCGCCTTCCGACTCTGCCTCGCAATTGAAGCAGGTTTTGCAGGAGTGTGTGGTTGCCGTCTCGTGGAGTAACGAGACGGGCGCGAACATCAGTGCGTGGAAAAGTCGTCACGGTTTATTACCGGTGACTTCAGCGTCTAGCATCCCAGGACCTGCACATGTCCGTGGCGTCCGTACTCGAGCAATTTCCGGTCGCGAGTCACCAGCGTGTACCCGAACGCCCGCGCCGTCGCTACGAGAATGCGGTCGGCAGGATCACCGGGCGGCGCTCCAGGTAAGCTGGCCGAGGCGACCAGCACCGCAGGCTGCATCTCCGCCAACGCAACTCCCGGCAGCTCGCAGAAGCGTTGGAACCAGACATCGGGACCGATCGAGAGCGCCATTTTTTCCTTGGCCACGAGCGTGGCGATTTCCCATGCGCTGATCGAGGATACGACAAGACGCTCCACCTCTGACCCACGCAAGACGCTTGCGGCCGGTTCTCGCAAACGGTCCCCATTTGCGATCCAGATCACCGCGCAGGTATCCACCAGAAGGAAGGCCATGGCCGCCTAACGCGCAGCGTCCCAATCTTCTTCGAGAGGAGAGGCCAGGGCCGTACCGGGTGTGATCGTGACGGTTCCACGGAGCGCACCGAATAGCCGGGAAAATAAGAAGACGTTGTCCGGCATGGAAATCCGGGACCCATCTTGAACCTTCTGTCCATCTCGAGTTCCCGACAATGGCGCATCCAGCGGGAACTTTCTGAATTCGAGGGCGCGGCCCATCATATCGACGTTCGCCGTTTTGTATCCGGCTTCGAGCCAAGCGAGGGTAATCACGCTGTTGGTCGGATTGTTGGACCACCAAGCCCGATGTTTGAAAGCCGACGGTGGCAGTTCGGTTCCGAGGACGCGCTCGATCTCATTGAAAGTCATGGAAACGGTCGTTTGGCTCGATCCACGGAGATGTACGGCCAACGGCGCGTATTTCGACATACGGAACCCTCTCGAATAGTTAGTATTGTTTATTTCCTGGCAACAAAACACTAGATTCAACACGGTTGCGCGCCTTCTATCGATTTCTCCCGAGCGCGGTCCGCGCCGGAGGTGCGCCCCCGGGGCGGGATGAGGCTAGTGAGAAAAACGAACCAGGTATCGCTTGGACTTGCCGACCGACAGGACGACCACGCCCGCGCCGGCACGGTGCCGGAGCAGGTCCTCTTTGGCATCGGAAACCCGGGTCCCGTTCACGGAGACGGCGTTCTGTTTCACCAGCCGCCTCGCGCCCCCCTTGGACGGGGCCGCTCCGACCCGGACCATGGCGTCGGCGACCGGGCAGGAGAGGTCCGGACTGGCGGTCAGCGTGGGCACGGATCGGGCCACCATGTCGGCGACGGCGGAGTCCATGCCGGCCGCTTTTCCGGAAAAGATGACACGGCTGGCCCGTCGCGCGGTCTCGGCGTCACGGGCCCCATGCACCCGGACGGTCAGTGCCGCGGCCAGCGCCTTTTGAGGCCGTCGTTCATGTGGTGGAGCCGCCGCCAAGGACTCGACCTCGTCGCTGGACAGATCGGTCAGCCAGCGCAGGAATCGACCCACGTCGTCATCCGCGGAATTCAGCCAGAACTGGTAGAACTCGTAGGGACTCGTCAACTCCGGGTCGAGCCAGACCGCACCCTTCTCCGACTTGCCGTATTTCTTTCCCTCCGAGTTGGTCAAAAGCGGAAAGGTGAGCCCGTAGACCGCGGCCCCTTCTGCCCGCCGCACCAGGTCCACGCCGGAAACGATATTGCCCCACTGATCTGAAGCCCCCATCTGGATCCTGCAGCCGTGCTCCCGGAACAGATGCAGGTAGTCGTAGGACTGCAGAAGCTGGTAGGCAAACTCGGTGAAGGAGATCCCCTGCTCCCGGTTCTGGATCCGGGTGCGCACCGAGTCGCGCGTCAGCATCTGATTGACCGAGAAGTTCTTGCCCACTTCGCGCAGAAAGGCGATGACGTGCATGTCCCGGTACCAGTCGGCGTTGTTGACGAAGATCGGTTCCGGCCCTTCGGTTCGGCCGAAAAACTTCGAGGCCTGGCGTTGCAACCGCTCGATGCGCCGGGCGATCACCTCGCGCGTTTCCAGCGTGCGCTCCCGGTCCTTGCCCGAAGGGTCGCCGATGAGGCCCGTCGCGCCTCCCAGCAACACGATGATCTGACCCCCTCGGCGCTTGTAGCGGTCCATTCCCAGGAGCGGGATGAGGCTGCCCGCGTGCAAGCTTCCGGCGCTGGGATCGTAGCCAACGTACAGGGGCGGCGGCGATTTGGACAAAACCGGATCGGTCAGTTCAACGGTCTTCTGAGAGATCAGGCCTCGGGACTCGAGGTCGGCGAGAAACGGCGGTGATTCGGTTCCCGAACAGAAGGAAGAGGTCATGGTCTGGCCGCGTCGATCATCCAGTTCAGGGCGCTCCCGCCGTTCCGGACAACGCCGGGCAACCACGGTCCATGGTGCACCGCACACGGCCGGAATTTGATATTCGGTCCCACCGGCGGAAGATTGACCCAGGCCCCGGTTCAAGTCAAGAGCGGACAGGGGGACGAGGAAAGAGCAAGCGAGGAAAGAGGAAAGAAGTGGAGAAATGGCGTCGAGTTGACGGGAGGCGGAAGGATTTCTCAGGTTGAATCGTCTTCCTGCCGCACGTTATCCTGACCGGGCCTCCCAAACGGGTTCCCACCGGCGTGGAGGTGCCAATTGCCGGGGCAGAATGTGACTGCCTCCTGGCCGCGCACGAATTCCAAGGAGCACTCAATGAAAGCTGAACGACGACTTGAAGAACTGAACATCCAGCTTCCGGACGCACCCCAGCCGGTGGCCATCTATCGGCCGGCGGTCCAGGTCGGAAATCTATTGTTCGTGTCCGGTCACGGTCCCAATCGGGCCGACGGAACCCAGATCACTGGAAAGGTGGGCGTCGAACTGACCGCCGAGGAAGCCAAAGAGGCGGCGCGAGTCACCGGACTGTGCATCCTCAGCACCGTCCGGAACTCTCTGGGGTCCCTGGATCGCGTGGTCCGAGTGGTGAAGGTACTGGGGATGGTCAACGCAACCCCTGATTTCGGGGAGCAGCCCCAGGTCATCAATGGATTCAGCGAACTGATGATGGAGGTCTTCGGCGACCCGGGCAAAGGCGCGCGCAGCGCCGTGGGGATGGGCTCCCTCCCCGGCAACATCCCGGTCGAGGTGGAGGCCATTTTCGAGGTCGAGTGACCCCGAGCGAGGCCCGAACGCGCCGTCTCAGGGGCTGGCGACGACCTGGCCGTAGTTGATGGTGGCGTCGATGATTCCGATTTCGACCCGCCGGTTCTTGGCCCGGGCCTTGGGGGTGGTGCCCGGCACCACCGGGCTGGCCTTGCCGTGGCCCTTGGTGCTCACGATGCCGGGATCGATACCGGCATCCACGAGATAGTCACGGACCGCCTCGGCTCGCCGTTCCGAAAGCCTCTGGTTGTATTCACTGCTGCCGATGTCGTCGGTGTGCCCGTGGATCTGCACCCGGTATCCCTTGGAGGTCAGGAGAACGCCGGCGATCCGGCTCAGCAGCTCGCGGTTCTCGGGACGCAAGGTCGCCTTGTCGAAGTCGAACTCGACGGCATCGCTGCCCAGGTTCATCACTACGCCCAGAGCAGTCCTGCGGGTTTCGACGATCCCGCTCAAGACCTCATGCAGGCGATTCAGCTCCCGTTCCCGTTCCGCGCGAATCCGTTCTGACTCTTCCCGGGCGGTACGGGCATCCTCTTGGGCGGTGCGGGCTTCTTTCTCGGCGGCTTCCGCCTGCCGGCGAGCTTCAGCCCGGTCTCGTTCCGCTTTGCGCCGGGCAGAGTCGGCCGCATCCTTTCCGCGGGCCGCCTCCAGGGCGCTGAGCTCCGCCTCCTGGGCACGGTCCAGGGCTTGGCCAGTCTTTTTCTCCACCTGCTCCATACGTTGGAGCATCTTCATCAAAGCCTCGGTCACCTGAGCGTTCTCACGTTCCAACGCGTTCAGCTTTCCGCAACCCCTGTAGATGAAGAGGCCGGCCACAAGAGCCAATACGAGCCCGGCTACTGTGACCGTCTGTCCGAGTGACGCTCCTCCGTTTGTTCTTCCGGTGGAAATTTCGAAGTTCGGTTTTCGTCGAGCCACTGTAATCTCAGTTTAGCAAACATTATTGCCCGCACACCCTCCGGAGTGCGGCGGATGGAGAGGCGACGTACCACTCGCCCACAAGCCGACTTGTCCGGTCGCTCGTCGCAGGATTGTTGCACTGGAGACCGGCGACAAGAAAGTCGCCGGTCCCATTCGGCGGCAAGAAATCCGCCGCTCCCGCTCGGCGGCAAGAACGTCGCCGCTCCCCGGTCTTGCCCTTGATCCTGGGGATTAGTAGGCTTCACTCTGCATATGGACTCCGCGGACACTGTTTCCACACCCGAAGAATGCTATGACCCGGTATTCCTCCACTCCCGGCGGGAGGCCATCCTCATCGCCGGCGCGTGGGCTCTGGGGCTGGTGTGGGCCGTCCCCTACTGCTATCTCAACGGTTACGGCCTGCCTCCGGGCGACGTGGGGACCACTTTCGGCATCCCCACTTGGCTCTTCTGGGGCATTCTGATTCCGTGGATCGCCGCGGATCTGTTCACGGCCTGGTTCTGTTTCTTCTACTTTGTCGAAGACGACCTGGGAGAGGACGAAGCCGAGGCTGAGGCTGCGTCCGGTACGATGCGGAGCGAGGCATCATCTTGACCGACTTGTCGCCTGCACCCTCCTACGGCTCGAATGCGGCCTTGTTCACGTTCCTGATCTACACTCTGGGCGTCCTGTTCCTGGCCTGGATGTCCAACCGCCTGCGCAGGACCAAGAGCTTTCTCTCCGAATATTTCCTGGGGAGCCGTAGTCTGGGCGTCTGGGCCTTCGCCCTCACCTTCGCCGCCACCAGCGCGTCGGGAGGGAGCTTCACCGGCTTTCCCTCCAAGATCTACACCCACGGTTGGATCCTGGGGCTCTGGATCGGCAGCTACATCGTGGTGCCCATCTGCGGGATGGGCCTCCTGGGAAAGCGGATCAACCAACTGGCCCGCCGGACCGGGGCCATCACCATTCCCGACGTTCTGCGGGACCGGTTCGAAAGCGCCGGTTTCGGTCTCCTTTGTACCGGCATGATCATCTTCTTCATGTCGGTGAACCTGGTGGCCCAGTTCAAGTCGGGCAGCCTGATTCTCAAGACCTTGTTGCTGGACGTTCCCTTCTTCCGCAGCAGCGTCCTGTGGGTTGCGGACGCGACCCAGGATCTGAGCTTTACCCAGGGTGTCGATCCAGGCTACCTGCTCTGCCTTCTGACTTTCGCCGTGGCCGTGATCCTCTACACCACCTGGGGAGGCTTCCACGCCGTGGTCTGGACCGACGTGATGCAGGGCGTGGTCATGGTGGCGGGCGTAGTGGTCATGCTGCCGCTGGCTCTCATTGCCGTCGGCGGCCTGGAATCGGCCACTCAGCGCATCGGTCGCATGGTCCCGCCGCGCCTGGGCGTCGCCGACCTGGAACTGTCCGCGCCCGCTTCCCAGGACACCGTCATCCGCTCGGGAGTCTGGTTGAACGCGTCCGGTGACGGAGAAGGACCGCGCCTCCTGCGAACCAGCCAGGAAACGGTGATCCCCCAAGGCTCGACCCGGGCCCAGGAGATTCAGGTGGTAGAGATCGTTTCGGAGGAGGAAGCAGCGAGTATCCGGGAACGGCTGGCGGCAGGAACGCTTCCCAAAGCCCCGCCGTCCGTCAGTGCCATCCGGGTCGCGACCGATCCCTACCGCTACGGCGCCGACCAGCCTGGCGTTTACGTGAGCGGACCCGGTCCGGACCGCTACAGCGATCTGGGCTTCCTCCCTCTGAGCCTGGCCTTTTCCTTTTTCTTCATGTGGGCCATCTCGGGAACGGGACAACCCAGCACCATGGTCCGTCTGATGGCCTTCAAAGGCTCCGGCACCCTGAAGCGCTCCATCTTCACCGTCGCCATCTACTACTCCCTGATCTACTTCCCGTTGGTGATCATCTTCTGTTGCGCCCGCATCTTCCTGCCCGGGATGGAACTGGAGTCGGACCGGATCATGCCGGCCGTCGCCGTCTTTCTCAGCGGGTTCGCCGGCGCGCCCTGGATGGCCGGAATCCTGGTGGCGGCCCCGTTCGCCGCCGTCATGTCCACGGTGGACAGCTTCCTGCTGGTCATCTCCTCCGCCCTGGTCCGGGACGTCTACCAACGCAACATCAACCCGCAGGCGCCGGAGCGCACCATCAAGCGGATGAGCTACGTCTTCACCTTCGTGGTCGGCTTCGCCGCGGTGGTGGGAGCGGTGAGTCCGCCTCTGTTTCTGCAGGACATCATTGTCTACACCGGTAGCGGACTCGCCTCCTGCTTTCTGGCCCCCGTCACGCTGGGTCTTTATTGGCCCCGAGTCAATACCTGGGGAGCCATGGCGGGGATGTTGGGAGGGTTTCTGTTCCACCTCTCCCTCTACGGGGCCGGCTATCTCGCCTACGGCCGGTTCTCCTCCTACCGGCTCCTGGGGCTCGATCCCATCATCTGGGGTTTGGCCGTCTCCTTCTTTCTGGTCATCGCCGTGAGCCAAGCGACGCCAGCGCCGCCCCGGCATATCGTCCGGAGGTACTTCTACAAGCAACAGCCAGGGAGTTGAACCCGGTTCCGCGCCAGCCCACAAGAAGATCATGTGGCAATACCACCGATATCTTCCGATCCGTGATACCCGGCACGTCCTCACCCTGGGGGAGGGCTCCACGCCCCTGGTCCAACTGGACGACGGACCGTTCCTGAAGATGGAGCAGCTCAACCCCTCCGGTTCCTACAAGGATCGCTTCGCCAGTTGCGCGGTCTCCTGGATGCGGGAAGAGGGTCTGAGCTCGTGCCTGGCCACCTCGTCGGGCAACACCGGCTCCGCCCTGGCCGCCTACTGCGCCCGAGCTGGCATCCCCTGCCACATCTTTCTGGTGGAGACGACGCCGGCGGGGAAGGCGGTTCAGATGCTGGCGTACGGGGCGGTCCTGAAACGGGTCCGGGGATTCGGGCTGGACCCGGCGGCCAGCCGGTACGTAATGGAACTTCTCGAGAAGGAGGCGCCTGCCAGGCGTGCCGCGCTTCAGATCTCCGCCTTCACCTTCAGCCCCCAGGGAATGGACGGTGTCAAGAGCATCGCCTATGAGATCGCCGACGACTTGGGCGAGGTCGACGACGTCTTCGTTCCCATCGGCGGAGGAGGCCTGCTGACGGCCATTGCCCGAGGGTTTGCCGATTATTTTCGGGAGGGCAGGATTTCCCGCCTGCCTCGGATTCACGCCGTCCAGCCCCGAGGCTGCGCCACCGTCACCGGGCCTCTGGACAAGGGTGAATCCCAAGCGGTGGAGGTGGTGTGCACGTCCGTCATCTCGGGTCTTCAGGTTCCCAATGTCATCGACGCCCAGATGGCTCTGGACGCCGTCCTGGAGACGGGCGGCAGCGGACAGTCAGTGAGCGATCCGGAGGTCTTTTCGGCTCAGGAGACGCTGTTCACGCAAGGAGTCTATTGCGAGCCCGCCGGGGCCACCGCCTACGCCGGCTACCTGAAGGCCCTTTCGGGCGGATCGGTGTCCGCTTCAAGCCGTGCCGTCTGTATCGTGACGGGACACGGTTTCAAGGACCTGGGATCGGTGGAACGGGCCGTCAGCTCCCGATCCATCCCCATGGTGGATCTGGACCGACTACTGGATTGAGATTGCCCATGGCCCTGAGGATTGAACGAAACATCATGGTCACGACGCGGGACGGAGTCCGCCTGGGAACCGACGTCTACCGGCCCGCCGACGCCTCGGGGCCTCTGCCGGCCCTTCTGGAACGGACCCCCTACGGCAAGCAGGACCTGGATCGGATGCGGCGGGCGGAGCGCTACGCCGAGCATGGCTATGCCGTCGTGGTCCAGGACTGCCGGGGCTGCCACTCCTCCGAGGGAGAGCTGGTCTTTCTGGTCAACGAACCCTTTGACGGCTACGACGCCGTGGAGTGGACGGCCGGTCAGGAGTGGTGCGACGGGAAAGTGGGGACATATGGGACTTCCTATGTGGCCTGGACCCAGAGCACCCTGGCCACGCAGAATCCCCCTCATCTGGCGTGCATGATCCCCACTATGGGCGGCTGGAACGCCTATACCAGCTCGGTCCGCCAGGGCGGGGCCTATGAGCTCCGTTTCCTGGCCTGGGCCTTCTGGCACTCCGTCAACCACGGAAACGCCGAAACCTGGGCTCAACCCTGGGTGCAAGAGGGGTTGTCGTCGGGTCCCGATTTTCGGCATTGGCTCCGGCGCATGCCGCTGCGAAGGGGACAGAGCCAACTCTCGCTGCTTCCCGGTTACGAGCGCTGGGCCCTGGATCTGGTCCGGCGTGGCGATTACGACGAGTTCTGGAAACAACCCGGGTTCGCCATCGAGGAGTTCCTGGAGCAGCACTCGGACGTCCCCATTCTCCTGATCGGAGGCTGGTACGACTCCTATGCCCGAGCCACCCTGGAGGCCTTCCAGGCCCTGAGGCAGGCAAAAAAGGGACCGGTGAGAGTGATCATGGGCTCCTGGGTGCACGGCACCTATACCACCGAAGAGCAGATCTCGGGTGACGTGGATCTGGGCCCTGAGGCGCCTCTCGAAAGTATGGACCGCCTTCATTTGGACTGGTTCGACCAGTGGCTCAAGGGACGGGAGACAGGCGCGGCCCGCATGCCGGCCGTCCGTTGGTTCCTCATGGGCGGCGGCAGCGGACGCAGGACACGCCTCGGCAATCTGGATCACGGCGGCCGCTGGCGAGAGGGAGACGGCTGGCCCTTGCCGCAGGCGGCGCCCACGCCCTACTACCTCCATCCGGACCGGACCCTGTCGACTCGCCCTTCGGACCGGAAGGAGTCCTCCACCAGCTACTCTTACGATCCGCGGCGTCCGGTCCCCACCATCGGCGGAAATTTCTCCTCGCTGAGCTACATCCATCCCTGGCCCGAGGGAGTCCGGCCGGAATCGGTTCCCACGCCGACCATGATCGAGGCCGTGACACCGGCCGGGGGGTTCGATCAGACCGAGGGCCCGGACTTCTTTGGGTGCACGCCGCCCTATCTGCCCCTGGGCTCGCGTCTTGACGTCCTGGTGTTCGAGACGCCTCCGCTGGAAGAAGATTCGGAGATCGCGGGTCCCGTGGAGGTCAAACTCTGGATTTCCTCATCCGCGCGGGACACGGACTTTACGGCCAAGCTCATCGATGTCTATCCGCCGAGCCGGGACTATCCTCGGGGGTACGCGTTGAACCTGAGCGACAGCATCGTCCGGGCCCGATACCGCGAGGGTCGCGGAACAGCTCGGCTCCTGGAGCCGGGAGAGGCGGTCTCCATCACCATCGTCCTCTACCCCACGGCCAACCGCTTCCGGAAAGGACACCGGATTCGCCTGGATGTCTCCTCCAGCAACTTCCCGCGGTTCGACGTCAATCCCAACACCGGGGAGGCCCTGGGCCGGGAACGGAGTTGGAGCATCGCCCGAAACACCGTGTTCCACGACCGGAGGCGTCCGTCGCACATCACGCTACCCCTGGTTAAGCGGTAGCAGCTCTCTGGGCTACCGGCCTGTATTGGTTTTGAAGACGCCCCCCATTCCGTTGATAATGAGCGTCACGTGAATCTTTTCGTCGCAGGAGGTCGAGTTTGAGAATTCTTGGAGTCGTTTCCCTGGCATGGATCACTATCCACCCGGTCCTGGCCACAGACTGGCCCTACTGGCGCGGACCGAACCAGAACGGAGCCGCCCCGGAGGCATCCGCCGTGACCTCCTGGGACCAGGGCGGAGAGGGCCTACTCTGGAAGTTCGATGAGGGAGGCCGGACCACGCCCATCATCCTGGACAATCGGCTCTTCGCCATCCTGCCGGTGGGAAAAGGGCCTACGCGCGGGGAACGGATCGTGGCGCTCGATGCCGTCACCGGCCGCAAGCTCTGGGAGAAGCGGTTCAACGTCTTCCATACCGACATCGTGGAAAACCGCGTGGGATGGACGGCCCTGGCCGGGGACCCGGATTCGGGCCGAATCTACGCTCACGCCACCGGGGGGGAGTTCTTCTGCCTGACCCGGGACGGCGACGAGGTGTGGAAGATCTCCATGACCGAGGAATTGGGCCGCATCAGTGGCTATGGAGGACGCCTGCATACTCCCATCCTGGACGAAGACCGGGTCGTGGTGAGCTATCTCAACTCGAGTTGGGGAAATCTGGCGCGGCCCCTCCATCGATATGTTGCCTTCCACAAGGGGAGCGGGGCTATCCAGTGGTGGGCGGCGCCGGGAGGACAGCCTCTGGACACCACCTACTCCACGCCCGTGACGGCCGTGATGGGCGGCCGGCGAATGTTGGTGGCGGCGACGGCCGACGGCAACGCTTATGGAATGCTGGCCCGCAACGGCGAAAAGAGGTGGACGTTCCGCCTCAGCAAACGGGGTCTCAACGCTTCCGTCGTGGTGAACGGCGACCGGGCGTACCTGTCTCACAGCGAAGAGAATCTCCACACCTCCAGGATGGGGAGCATTGTCTGCATCGACGGAACGGGGACGGGGGACATCACCGAGAGCGGTGTCGTCTGGCGGCGCGACGGTCACACCTTCGGGTATGCCTCGCCCGCTGTTGCCAACGGCCGGCTCTACGCGGTGGACAACAGCGCCAATCTCTTCTGCATGGACGCCGCCAGCGGCGAGATTCACTGGGAATACAACATGGGCCGGGTGGGCAAGGGATCGCCCGTGGTCACTGCCGACGGCGTGATCTACGTGGGGGAACAGAACGGCATCTTCCACATTCTTCGCGACGAAGGGACCCGATGCGTCTCCCTCGACAAAGAGGTATTCGAGCGGCCGGACGGCACCGTGGACGAGATCTTCGGCTCTCCGGCCGTCGTCAACGGACGCGTCTACTTCATGACCCGCTACGGTATCTACTGCCTCGGGAAGCCGGACCAGCAAGTAAAGACTCTGGAAGCACCACCGGCTCCGCGCGAGACGGCGCGCCCGGAACCAGGGTCCAAGGACAGCCTTCGGGTGGTGCCGGCGGAGGCGACGCTGGGACCCGGCGAACAGATCCGACTGAAAGCACTCCGGTTCGACTCTGTGGGCTCGGCTCCGTCACCGGCCAGCGTCAAGTGGTCGGTGAGCGGCGTGTCCGGAACCATCGTACCGGACGGGACATTCACCGCTTCGAACCGGCAGGCGTTCTCGGGGGGGTTGGTCACCGCCAAGACCGCGGCCGGAGGCAGCGCTGCCGCACGGATCCGGATCGCCCCCGACCTGCCGATCGACGAGGACTTCGAGTCGCTGGCGGCCGGCTCCGTACCCCCTGGCTGGGTAGGCGTGGCCTCCAAGACTCAGGTCTTCGAGACGGAAGGCCAGGTTCTCAAGAAGCTGGCCTCCAAGGCGCGTCCTTCCCCGCCCTTCATGAGGCTTCGGGCCTATGCCACTCCCCCCATCGCCGGTGGGTATACCGTGGAGGTGGACCTCCTGGGCAAGCTGGCCCGCAAACGTTTCAAGCCGGACATGGGGCTGATCAACAGCCGCTACCGTTTCATCATGATGGGAATGCGGAAGAGGCTGCGGATCGAGACCTGGTCGCCGCTGCCGCGCCTGCGGCACGACGTGGCCTTCCCCTGGGAACCGGAGGTCTGGTATCGAGCCAAGTTCTCGGTGCTTTTGGAGGGTGACCAGGCCCGGGTCCGAGCCAAGGTCTGGCCCCGGGAGGAGCCGGAGCCCGCGGTTTGGAGCATCGAGGTTCTGGACCCGCATCCGAACCGGGAGGGCAGCGCCGGCCTCTACGGTTATTCCGTCGGAACCACGTCCAAGAGCGACGGTCCCGAGATACTCTTCGACAATTTCAAGGTGGTGAAGAATGATGACTAGCAGTCCATCCAGGATCGTCGGCGTCCCGTCCATCCTGCTGTCCGCGGCAATACTCCTCGCGCCGGGTCAGCCTCAGGCCTACGCGGGGGACTGGAAGATGTGGGGCGGGACTCCGGACCGGAACATGGTTTCGGACGAGAAGGGGATGCCACACCGGTGGGATGTCTCCAGCGGCGAGAACATCCGTTGGAAGACACCGCTGGGATCCCAGACTTACGGTAATCCCGTGATCTCCGACGGACGAATCTTCATCGGCACCAACAACGAAGCACATCACCGGCCCGGAATCACGGGCGACAAGGGTGTGATCGTCTGTCTGGAGGAGGCCACCGGGAAGGTATTGTGGCAGGCCACCCACGACAAACTCCCCACCGGGCGGGTCAACGATTGGCCGGAACAGGGGATCTGTTCGTCTCCGTTCGTAGACGGGGACCGGATCTACTACGTAAGCAACCGGGCCGAGTTGGTCTGCGCCGACGTGGAGGGCTTTCTGGACGGGGAGAACGACGGTCCCTTCCAGGACGAGAAATACCGGGAGAAAGAGGACGCGGACATCGTCTGGGTCTACGACATGATCGAGGAGCTGGGCGTGTTTCCCCACAACCTGGCTACGTCTTCCCCGGTGGGAGCCGGCGACCTGATCTTCCTGCTCACCTCCAACGGCGTGGACGAGGGTCATCTGGATCTTCCCATGCCGGACGCCCCCGCGTTCATCGCCGTGCACAAGAAGACCGGCGAGTTGGTCTGGGACCGGAGCGACCCGGGTGAGAACACGCTCCACGGACAGTGGTCGTCACCCACATACGGGCTGGTCAAGGGTCAACCCCAGGTCATTTTTGCCGGGGGCGACGGATGGTGTTACGCCTATGAGCCCAAGGGCGGAGAACTGATCTGGAAGTTCGACCTCAATCCCAAGGCCTCCGAGTGGAAACTGGGCGGGCGCGGCACCCGGAACAACATCATCTCGACGCCGGTCCTCTACGAGAACAAGGTATTGCTCAGCGTGGGGCAGGATCCGGAGCATGGCGAGGGTCCCGGCCACCTATTCTCCATCGACGCGACCCAGACCGGCGAAATCACCGAGAAGGGACGGATCTGGCATGTGGGCGGGGATGACTTTCGCCGCAGCATGTCCACCGTTGCTATTCAGGACGGCCTCCTCTATGCGGCGGATCTGACCGGATTTCTCTACTGTCTGGATCTAGCCACCGGAAAACGTCACTGGCGCTACGACATGCTGGCTGCGGTCTGGGGGTCGCCCTATCTGGTGGACGGCAAGGTCTACCTGGGAGACGAGGACGGCGACGTGGTGGTGCTGGAACACGGCACGACGATGAAGGAACTGGCCGTCAACGAGATGGGAGACTCGGTCTACACGACGGCGGTGGCGGCCAACGGAGTCCTCTACATCACCAACCGCAACACCCTGTTCGCCGTCGCCGATTAGGAGCGCCATCTAGGAGCGGCGTCTTTCAGGCGCCGATCCCTTAAATGGCCATTGGGTAAAGAAGACGGGGCGCCTAAAAGACGCCCTTCCTATTGGGCGACTGGAAAGTCGCCCCTCAACGAAAAAGGGCCGGCACTCAGTGCCGGCCCTTTTTTCATCCACCTTTGGTGATGTGAATCAGAAGTGGACCGAGAGATGCAACTGGATGAACCGGGGACGTGAGGTGGAGCCGAACCGGCCGAATCCCGCCGCGTTTCCGGTGTCGGTGTTCAGGCGGCCCCAGATGTGGCGGTTGAACACGTTGAACATATCGACTCCCAAACGAACGCTCACGTCCTCGTTGACCTGAGTGTCCTTCTGGAGCGTCGCGTTCTCGTTGAAATAGCTGCACTCGCGTTCCTTGGGCAAGGTTCTGACGTTCCCCAAAGTCCAGGGAGCGGCATTCATGAACGCGTTGACGTTCAGGAATCGCCCGCCGGGACTGTAGTCCCCGCAGATGGTGTTGGTCTTGATCTGCGAGTTCAGACGCAGGACCGGCCAGATGGCTCCGAAGCCTCCCGGATATCTGACCCGGCTGGTAACGCTGATCGGCTGTCCCGAGAAGTAGTTGTGCTGAAAGCCCAGGGTCCAACCACTGAGAATATACTTGGAGAAAGGATTCCCACCGTTGAAAAGGGCCTTTCCCGGACCGAACGGCAGTTCATACATCCAACTCAGAGAGAGGTTCTGGGGGCGATCTTCCTGGTAAACAAATCGGACACCCCGCTGCGAGGTGTGCTGGGCCCTTGTGAACCCATGCCCCTGCTGGGAGAAGCCGACATCGCCGATGGCCTTGGAGATCGTATGGTTGAGCATGAAGCTCAAACCGTGTCCATACCGCTTTTGCAACGACAGGACCAAGGCATGGTAGGTCAGGTTGTTCACAGGCGCAGCCCGCTGCTGGATGTCCAGCATGTGCGGGAATGGTCTGAGCGCCTGGGCGACCGGTCCCGAGAATCCTGGATAAGGAGCAGTGATCCCGGCGGCCTCAGCCTGTGGTGAACCGACCTGGGCCTGCAGAAGGCTCCCCAAACTCAAGTTTCCGACACTGAGCTGGTTTATCCGCAACGCGTCGTTGCTGGGTAGATTGTGCGAGAACTTGCCGTGGTAGTTGGCCCGAATGGCCAGCCCACCGCCCAGGTCCCGCTCCAACCCGGCGTTGAGAGTCAAGGTGCGGCCCGCCTTGAAGTCGTCCCGGTTAAGATACTGTACCGCCTGACCGTTGGCGAAGTCCGGCTCCAGAACGGGAAGATTCGGGATGGGGTCCGGCCACCCGTTGTCCCAGTTGAAAGCCGGTGTCAGACCGCCGTCCAAACTCCTGACGGAAGGATCCAGCGTCCATCCCAGGAAGGGCGTGTTGAAGCCGCTGGTCATGGCGCCGAAGAGCGGAAAGTACATGTAGGCGCCGCTGGCCCGGATGACCGTGTTGTCATCTGGTGAATACGCGAATCCCAAGCGGGGGCCCCACTGGCTCCAGAGGGTGTCCGCGACCCGCTTGAATCCGTTTCTTCCCGGACCGTCGCCCCAGAACCAGAGCGCCCCCGGCAGTCCCCCCGCTCCGGGGTTGGGTATCGTGGGGTTGAAGGCTCCGATCCGGTCGTAGGTCTCGCCCAAAGGAACGAAAACATCGTTCCGGAGACCATAGTTGATGGTCAACTTTTGGGTGGCGCGCCACGAGTCCTGGAAGTAGATGCCCCAGGCCCCGCCGTTGTGACGAAAGTCGCGTTGACTCCAGACGAATCCCGAGTCTACCTCGCCCAGCAACTTGCTGGCGAAACCGAACCCGGTGTTCGCGTTGCCCGGCAAACCGGTTTCCAGGGCCGAGAAACTGAACGATCCCTGATCGAAGAGGGCCAGGTTCTGCTTGGAGACAGAAAGCAGGTAGGCGGCGCCCACCTTGAAATTGTGCGAGCCCTTGACCCAGGTCACGTCCATGTTGGCCGGGATGGTCTGGCTGGGGTCGATGAGTTTTTGGAAAATGGGCCCGTAGGCGCTCTGGCCCTGGACGCCGACTTGGGGGGCTATGGGTCCCGGCACTCCCCTGATGCCGACTTCCGCACCCGTATTGTCGTTGGCCAGACCCTGGGTGCCGATGACCCGGGGCGTCCGCGTGACGCCGGTCCGAACGTTGAATAGGACGTTGGGCCGGATCGTGTAGTGGTAATTGAAGCGATAGCGGTACTGAACCTGGTCGTTCTTGTGAAGACTGGAGATGGACTCGTCAAAGACCGGGGCGTAGTTTGACCGGGATTCCTGCAACGACTGCTCCCATCCGACCGTGAGCCGGTGGTCGCCCGCCTCGTCGAGCTGATGATCGACCTTCAGGTAGAAAGAGGACTTGTCGACCGGTGTGGAGGTCAGGCCCCCGACCCAGTTGTTGGTCACACCCGGCTGATTGGGCAGCCCGATCCGCGAAATCAGGTTCTTGGTGACGGTGCTGAATCGATCCGCAGGAATCATGTTGTTGGGGAACGGGTCCCGAATGAACCCGCCCTGCCCGTCCGAGCGAGTGGTCATGGGGTCGTAGATGGCGCCCTGGTGGATCGGCCGGCCCAGAGAGTCGGTCCCGATCTGGGGGCCCAGAATCTCGCTGAAGTCGCCGCTGCGCATGGCCGCGGTGGGCACGGTCCGCACCGCGTCTCCCGGAGCGGTCCGCAGCTTGTAGCCGTCGAACCCGCCGAAGAAGAACGTTCGGTTCTTCCAGATCGGGCCTCCCAGCACGAATCCGTAGTCGTTCTGCCGGGTCACGCTCTTGCTCGGGGCCAGCCAGGGCCGGGCGTCGAGAATGTCGTTCCGGAAATACCAGAAGACGTCGCCGTGCAAGTCGTTGGTGCCCGACTTGAAGATCAGGGTGATCGCCACGCCGCTGTCCCAACCATGCTCCGCATTCGTATTGGTGTCGAGCCGGAACTCCTGCACCAACTCGGGAATCGGCCCCGTGTCGTCCCGGGCATTCTGGTGGGTGGAGCTGCCCGCCCGGACACCATCGATGGTGTAGCTGGGGGAAGCATTGGGCGTGCCATGAATGAAAGCCCTGCTCATGGCGTCGTTTTCGTTGGTGCTATTGGGGTTGTAGGCCACTCCCGGCATGGTGCGCAAAAACGAGAGCGCCTGGCGATTGCTGTTGGAGATGGCTATCGGAAGCCGCGCGATCTCCTCGTTGACCCGGGCATATCCGGCCTTGTTCGACTGCTTCTCGATGGTGGGAAGCGTCGCCATCACCTCCACGGTCTCGGCCACATCGCCAACCGACAACGTGACGTCGTTAGTCAGGACCTCGCCCGACACCACGCGGAGCCCCGACTGCTCGAGAGTTCGGAAGCCGGGCATGGTGGCGGTGAGCCGATACTCTCCGATCGCCACCGAATTGAAGGCGTAAATCCCGGCGTCGCTGCTGATGGTGTCGGTCGAGATGCCGGTGCCGACGTTGGTGATGGAGACTTCCGCTCCGGGAACCACGCCGCCACTCTCATCGCGAACCGAACCGGTCACCGTTCCCACGTTCTCCTGTGCCAACAGGGGAAGGCACGAGAGCGCCAGAACCAGGCTCAAACTCAGTACTCTACTCATTACTACTCCTCGAACGTTGAAATGAACTGACTAGTGGGATGACGCGGCAGATCCGCAAATACACTGCAAATCTTCAAAACTCGCCGCGTAGCCAGAATAGGCGCACTTTATAACCCATCTGCCATTCCGATACAAGATTGCTTCGGAAGAAATCTTAACCGAAGAGGATGACAACTCCGAGAGATCCTGGTGCGGGTCGCGTCAACCCCGCCAGCCGTAAACCCCGGCGACCATTTCCTGCTTCGCCCATGTGCCAGGCAATAGGTCGCGGGATGCGGATACGACAGGCCCTCGCTCCGGCTCGCCAGGCAACGCTTCCAGTAGCCCTGCTGAAGGTCAAGAAGATTCTCACTGGCGCCAAAAAAAGAGGGGACCGGCATTTGCCGGCCCCCTCCGGGTTCCATTCGCCGCTGCTATTTCCGCCAGAATCAGAAGTGAATCGAGAGACTCAGTTGGATGATCCTGGGAGGAAAGGAGACAGAACGGATGGTGCCAAAGGCCGCCTTGTTGCCGATGTCGGTATTCGGGTTGCCCCAGATATGGCGGTTGAACAGATTGAAGAAATCGGCCCCTAAGCGAACGTAGATGTCCTCGTTGACAGAAGTATCTTTCTGGATGGTGGCGTTCTCGTTGAAATAGCTGCAGGCTCGTGTCGAAGGCAACGTCCTGGTATTCCCCAAGGTAAAAGGCGCAGGATTGGCAAAGGCGTTGAGGTTGAGGTATCGGTTCCGGGATGGGTCGTTGGGGTCGTAATCTCCACAGTCGACACCGGTCCGAATCGATACGCCGTCAACCCGGTCCGGCCAGATGGCGTTGAAGCCGCCCGGGTAGCGGACGCGGCTGCTCACATGGAGGGGCTGTGCGGAGAAATAGGCCTGCTGCATCCCGATGTTCCAGCCGCCGATCAGCTTCTTCACGACCGAACTCGTGTCTGCGCCCCAGCGCTTGCCCGGTCCGAAAGGCAATTCCCACATCCAGCTCACGGCAACATTCTGGGGCCGATCCTGATCGTACAAATACCGAAGGTGCCGTTGCGAAGTATGCTGGATGTGGCTGGCGAGCGAATGCCCCTGGTTGGCCCACCTGGCGTTGCCCAGCGCTTTGGAGATGGTGTAGTTGAGCATGAAGCTCAACCCGTGCCCGTAGCGCTTCTGCATGGACAACACCACACCATGGTAGGTCAGGTCGGTAACGGGGGCGGCGCGTTCGTTGATGTTCAGCATGTGAGGAAACGGTCTGAGCGCCTGGTTCACAGGTCCTGTAAATCCCTCATAGGGAGAAGTGATCCCTGCCGCTGCGGCTGCCGGGGAATTGATGTCGGCAAAGAGCAGGGTGCCCAACGCCAGGTGCCTGGGGTCAAGCTGGTTCAATCGAACGGCATCGTTACTGGGGAGACTGTGGCTGAACTTGCCGTGGTAGTTGGCTCGAAAAGCAGTCCCCCAGCCCAGGTCTCTTTCCACACCAAAGTTGACGGTCAGCGTCCTGCCCGCCTTCATGGTGTCCCGGTTCAGGGCGACTACCGACTGGCCGTTGGCAAAGGAAGGGTCGATGTCGGGCAGATTGGGAAGGATGTCCGGAAATCCGTTATCCCAGTTGAAGGCGGGGGTCACACCGGCGTCCAGGCTCGCAGCGGTCACATTGAGAATCCAGCCGATAGCGGGCGTATTGAATCCGCTGGTCATGGCGCCGAAGTGTGGAAAGTACATGTAGGCGGCACTGGCCTTCAAGACGGTCTTTTCGTCAGGCGAGTAAGCCAGCCCCAGACGAGGCCCCCAGTTGCTCCAGAGGGTCGGGGCCACTCGTTTGAACCCGTTCCGGCCTGGGCCCTCACCCCAGAACCACAGGGCCCCCGGAAGACCACCGGCACCGGGGTTGGGGACGGTCGGGTTGAAGGCCCCGATGCGGTCGTAGCTCTCTCCCGCGGTTATGAAGACATCGTTGCGGACGCCGTAATTCACCGTCAACTTGGGGGTGGCGCGCCAAGAGTCCTGAAAGTAGAAACCCCAGGCTCCGCCATCGCGTTTGAAGGCTGATGGGCTATTGACGGTGCCACGGTCCACCTCGCCCAGGAACTGGCTGGCAAAGCCCCATCCTGTCGCAGGGAAGCCGGGCAGACCGGTCGTGCGATCCTGAAAGTAGAAATTTCCCTGACCAAAAATCGACGAATCCCCTTTGGAGACCGACAGTAAATAGGAGCCGCCAAATTTGAAATTGTGCGAGCCTCTGACCCAGGTCATGTCGAAGTGGGCGGGCACGGTCTGGCTGGGGTCATTGAGCTTCCGGAAAATCGGGCCATACCCGGTCATTCCCTCGGTGTTCACTCTTGGTGCATTGGGGTTGCTGACTCCGGTAATTCCGATCTCTTCACCAAAACGGTCGTTGTCCAGACCCTGAGTACCGATAATTCGCGGCGTCCGGGTCACACCGGTGCGAAGGTTCAAGATCACGTTGGGCCGGATGGTCCAGTAATAATTGAAGCGATAGCGGTATTGAGCCGACTCGTTTATGTGAAGGCTGGAGACCGCCTCGTCAAAGACCTGCGGATAAGTGGACCTGTTCAGCCTGACATTCTGCTCCGTGCCAAACGTAAACTTGTGGGATCCCGCTTCATCGATCTGATGATCGATCTTGAGGTAATAGGACTCTTTGTCGTCCGGGCGTAGAGTCTGGGTTCCGACCCAGTTATTGCTGACGCCCGGGCGGTTGGGCGCACCAATGTGCGAAAGCAGAGCCTGTGTGATCGGGCTTGAGCGGTCGGAAGGAATGGTGTTTCCCGGAAACGGATCGCGGATGAACCCGCCTTGTCCATCCGGTCGAGTGCTGGCCGGATCGAAAATCTGGCCCTGAAAAACCGGCCGGCCCAGGGCATCGGTCCCGATTTGATCCCCCAATATCTCACTGAAGTCGCCACTGCGCATGGCAGTGGTGGGGACGGTGGCAGTCGTCCCGGAGGGGGCTGTCCGCAATTTGTAGATATCGATCCCCCCAAAGAAAAACGTGCGGTTTTTCCAGATGGGACCGCCCAGCACGAAGCCGAAGTCATTCTGCCGGGTGACGGCTCTCCTCGCCGCAAACCAGGGTCGAGCGTCGAACACGTCGTTTCGGTTGTACCAGAAGCCAGTGCCGTGAAAGTCGTTGGTGCCTGATTTGAAGACCAGGTTGATGGCCACACCGCTGTCCCAGCCATGCTCGGCCTGGGTGTTGGTGTCGAGTCGGAATTCCTGAACCATCTCTGGAATCGGCGCCGTGTCATCGCGGGCGTTCTCGTGAGTCGAACCGCTCGCCCTCACGCCGTCTATGTTGTAGCTGGGAGAAGCAGTTGGAGTTCCCTGGACGAAGGACCTGGACATGGCAACGTTCTCGTTGTCGAAATACCTGAAGGGGTCGTAAGACACACCCGGCATGGTCCGCAGGAAGGACAGGGCCTGGCGGTTGTTGAACGAGACGACCAGAGGCAGACGGGCAATTTCCTCGTTCACCCTGGCATAGCCTGCCTTGTTGCTTTGCTTCTCGATGGTGGGGAGTGTAGCCGCCACCTCCACGGTTTCCGTCACTTGGCCCACTGTCAACCCAACGTCGAGAGTGACAATCTCACCCGAAACGACGCGGATCCCGGTCTGTTCAAGCGTCCGGAAGCCGGTCAAGGAGGCCTGCAGCGCATATTCGCCGATGGGCACGGAGTTGAACCCGTAAAGCCCCACGTCGTTGGTCACGACGTCCCGTTGCGCGCCCGTGCCCAGGTTGGTGAGGGTCACTTCCACGCCGGGGAGAACACCTCCGCCTTCGTCTCGCACGGTCCCGGTAACGGTTCCCACATGCTCCTGGGCCAATACCGGGAGGGAAACCATCAATACAAAAAATGGAAGGGCACTCTTGATGGAATAGAGGGAAGTCGGCATCGTCGTCTCCTTCTTGGCGGGCGGACTGGCGGGCTGTGGAAGTCGACTTCCACTTACTGCACTAGAATGTACACGAGATTGTCAGAAAAAATCAAGAAATTTTCTGGATTGAGTATCTTAATTGCGTTCGAATCTTGGGTTTTTTTGACACTTGATCTGTCCGGTCGGAAAAAATTGGATCCCCTCATCGTGTCGCGTGGCGACCTTTTCCTGCTTCGCGCATGTGCTAGTTTAGGTCGTGGGATGCGGATACGACAGGCCCTCGCTCCGGCTCTACAGCCGACCCTCCTGGGCCTGATTGCCACCATGGCATCATCCTTCCTTTCATTGGGCCAGCAATTGCCGATCCTTCGGGACGTCACCCGAAAGGCCGGCTTGAACCTGGTCACCACCTGCGGAACGCCCCAGAAGAAGTTCATCATCGAAGGGAACGGGAGCGGTTGCGCCTGGATCGACTACGACAACGACGGATGGACCGATCTCTACGTCGTCAACGGCATCTCCAGCGCCGCACTCATGGCGGGCCGGGAGGATGCCGGCTCCGCTCCCAATTTCTTGTTCCGCAACCGTGGGGACGGCAACTTCTCTCAGGTGACCTTGAAAGCCGGAGTCGCCGGGACCGGCTTGGGCAACGGCGTGGCGGCGGCCGACTACGACAACGACGGGTGGACCGACCTGTTCGTGACCAACTACGGCCGCGATCTCCTGTACCGGAACAACGGCAATGGGACCTTCACCGAGGTGGGAGCCTCCGCAGGAGTCGCCGGGGGAGGGGAATGGAGCACGGGAGCGGCGTTCGGAGATTACGACGGAGACGGGTGGCTGGACCTTTACGTGGCGCGCTACCTGGAGTTCGACGCCGACGATCCTCCCCTGAGAGGGGAGTTCTGCGGATACCGTGGCATTCCGGTCATGTGCGGTCCCAAAGGGCTGACGGGAGCGCCCGACGTCCTCTACCGCAACAACGGCGACGGCACCTTCACCGACGTGACTCGGGCGGCTGGGGTGACGGACGATAAGCTCCTGTACGGGTTTTCCCCGGTCTTCGAAGACTTCGACAACGACGGCGATCCCGACCTCTTCGTCACCAACGACGCCGGTCCCAATTACTACTTCCGGAACCGGGGAGACGGGACGTTTCGCGAATCGGCGCTGCTGGTGGGAGTCGGGTACAACGCCCAAGGGACGGCCCAGGCGGACATGGGCGTGGCCGTGGGGGATGTAGGCGGGGACGGGCGCGTCGACCTATTCACCACCACCTTCTCCGAGGAGTACTACCCGTTCTTCCGAAACCTGGGTCCCGGCGGATTCGAGGAGGTCTCACTGCCGGTGGGACTGGCCACCCGCACCCTGCCCTACCTGGGATGGGCCACCTTTTTCCTCGACTTCGACAACGATGGAAACCTGGACTTGTTCGTCGCCAATGGGCATATTTTCCCGCAGGTGGAGCCTTCGTTGGAGACCTACATGCAACCGGACCTGCTGTTCCGCGGCAACGGTAATTTTGGTTTTCAGGACGTCACCAGCCAAGTGGATCTCGATCAGGCGCCGGTCCGGTCCAGCCGGGGAGGCGCTTTCTGCGACTACGACAACGACGGTGACCTGGACGTCCTGGTGCTGGCCATCGACGACGCCCCCACACTTCTGCGCAACGACGGAGGAAACCGGAGAAACTGGCTCCAGTTCCGGCTCACCGGCAGGCGCGGCAACCGGTCCGCCATCGGCGCCCGGGTGAAGGTCGTGGCCGGCTCCACGACTCGGACCGGCCGTGTCAGGAGCGGCGGCAGCTTCCTGTCACAGAACGACCTCCGGCTCCATTTCGGCCTGGGTGAGGCGGCCGCCGCCGACCGGGTCGAGATCCGATGGTCCCGTGGAGCACGCCAAGTTCTGACAAACGTCGAAGCAAATCAGATCATCCGCATCGAGGAGGCCGAATGAAAGCACTATCTCCCAGTCGAATTGGATGGAGCGCAGTGATTGTGCTCCTCGTATCGATGGCGTTGGCTTCCTTGGCGCCGGCCCGCGAAGTCTCCGGAGCGGGGGAGAACGTCCGGTTCCTGGACCTCACCCTGCTGGTCTCCCAGGAATACCCGGTGAACTGGCCGGACATCTTTCCCTACTTCCATATCAACCACTACCTCAGGATCGGCCCGCGCGGCCCCTACAACAGCGACATCATCACCATCGACGAGAACACCGGGACCCAGTTCGATTCGCCCGCTCACGGCCCGGTTCCCAGGGAGATCGCCAAGATCACGCCCGAACGGGTGCCGATCTGGCAATTCCTGGGGGAGGCCTGCGTCATCGACGTGCGCGACCTGCTGGACGACGCCCCCGTCGGGCACAGTCCCCTGATCCGCAAGCAGCACGTCCAGGATTGGGAGCGGCGCCACCGGCCCCTGGGCCCGGGTGACGTGGTCCTCTTTCGGAGCGGCTACAACGACAAGTACTTCAAGCCGTTGCCCGAGGGATTGGGTTTCGTGTCCCAGGTCGCGGCGGGCGAGAAAACGGCCTGGCCGGGGCCCGATGCCGAGACCATGGACTACGTGGGAAGCCGGGGCGTTCTCACCGCGGGCATCGACAGCCCCAGCATGGGACCGCTTCCGCCTCCGGGGGCCATGGAAACCCATGGCGCCGGTCTGAAATACGGAATGCTCTGGACGGAAGGGGCCCGGAACCTGGACCAACTCCCGGCGACGGGAGCCGTCTACCTCCAGTTGCCGCCGAAACACGGCGGGGGCATAGGCGCCGAGGTCCGGGCCTTCGGCATCGTCGGCGACCCGCTGGCGCCGTGGTTGATCGAAAGGGCGCGCAAGCACAGGGTCATCGACCTGTCCGTCCAGCTCTCCGCGGACCTGCCGGTCTGGTGGCCCGGTCCCGGAGCGGGCAATTCCCGCTATCGCTACTACCAGCATGTGCTGCCCCTTCCCTATATCCCGGCGCAACATCAGCGCGCTTACGACAGCCATGTGGGCACTCACCTGGTGCCTCCCGCATACGCCCTGCCCCGGAAAGGATTCGCCCCCGGAGACTACTCGCCGCAGGTGAGGGAGTGGCTGGCTGAATACGAGAAAAGCTACGGATCGAGAGGGTTCAGCGACGTCACCACCGAAAAGGTGCCTCTCTCCCAGACTGCCGGCTGGGCCCGGATCATCGACGTGAAGCACCTGATCGGCTCCACTCGCGAGTCCGATTGGCCGGCGTCTCCGGTCATCCGGCCCGACGACATCCGAGAGTACGAGAAACGGTCCGGCGAGTTGCAACCCGGAGAGGTGGTCATCTTCCACAGCGGATACAGCGACCGCTACCTGAGGCCCTTCCCTCAGGACAAGGCCTGTATGAAGGACCCCCTCGACGGGAAACGGGAAGGGTGGCCAGCGCCTGGAGCGGAGGCCGTCGAATATCTGGCGGACCGGGGAATCCGCTGCGTTGCCACGGACGGCCCGACGCTGGGAGGCGTCGATCCAAAGCACGCCGTCATGACCTATTGGGCGCTGGGCAGCCGCGGGATGGTGGGTGTCGAGTACCTGACCCGGGTGGGGTCGATACCGCCCAAGGCGTACTTCATCTTCGCCGCACCCAAGCTGGAGGGAGCCCACGGCGGAACCGGCCGGGCCATTGCGGTCTATTAGCCGGGGGGCGCGCCCGCCACGGGTGCGGTCCGGCGATCATGACGGAAAAGCGCTCGTGGGCACAAACGCCAGCGATTGCGGCGGCGCGCTGATGAAGAATGGGTACCCAAGTGACTCAAAGAGAGGATGACGCCAACAACATGGCAAGACACAAGTGGAACTCAAAGCAGCTAGGGATATTCGGATTCCTGACGGGTCTGTCCGTCATCTCGTTGATCGTGATGAGAACAGAGGGTGCATCAGGATGGATCATGGGCCTCGTGACCATGATCCTTATCGTGATATTGGGCGTTGTCGCCGAACGGTTCAATCAATAGAGACTCCAATAAGTGTCCCCCCGGCACGCTCGATTCCCTCGAGCCGCCGCTTGCCCCTCTCTCGGTTCACAACCCCGAACCGGCCGTGCGTAGGGGCGACCCTTGTGGTCGCCCTCCCCGGGCCGGCAACTGATGCGGCGACGAAAGAGGGCACCCACACACAAGGGGTGCCCCTACGGTTGGGCCGGAACACGGGAATTGGACTCCCTCGAGCCGATCCTCGTCTGCACCTGCTTCCCTTGTTCTCATGACCTCGAAAAAATGGGGGAAGTCCTGCTAGCCCCCCGTCGATCTCTCGGATAGAATCCGACCCATGCGGAGACCCGTGCTTACGGTATGGCTGCTGTGCTTCGTAGCCCTGCTCGCGTGCGGACCGGCGGACGACGGCCTTCCCGGTCCGACGGAAGAGCAGACCGAACTGCCCATCCCTTCGGTCACCATCAGCCTGAGCTCGAAGCTCACCAATCTGGACATTGTGGGCTCCACCCATCAGCCCAGCATCGTCACCCTGTATCTGATCGCCGGACAGCTCTTCCGGCTGAATCACGACTGGTCCGTGGAGCCGGAGCTGGCCGAATCGATGGTGGTTTCCGGTGACGGCCTGACGGTCACCGTGACCCTGAAGGAGGGTCTGGTCTATTCGGACGGCACACCGGTCACAAGCCGGGACGTCGCCTTCGCTTACACGCGGAACCGCGATCATCCGGGGTCGTACTTCCCGCTTCTGCTGGCGCCCGTGCGGCAGGTCGAGGCGCCGGACTCCAGAACGGCCGTTTTCCACCTCAAGGAACCCTACCTGGATCTTCGGCTGGCTCTGGCCCACATGGCCATGGGCATCCATCCGCGGTCCCGGATCGAAGAGGACCCCGAATACTTCCATCATCCCGTCAGCTCCGGTCCCTACGTGTTGAAGGAATGGATCCCGGGGGCTTCGAAGTGGGTGATCGAGGCCAATCCCAACTATGTCCGAGGTCCCATGGCCATCGAACGGATCGAACTGGTGGCCGTGCCCGACCCCACCTCCCGGGTGTTGCAACTGGCTGCCGGGACCATCGACTACGTATTCGACCTGCCGGTGATGGCGAGAACTGCGTTGCCGGCGGGGATCGACACCTACCCCGCCCCTCACAACGGCCAGTACCACGTTGCCTTCAACGGTGGATTGCCGGAGGGTCACCCATTGCGAAACGCTCAGGTCCGCCAGGCGATCTCGCTGGCCATCGACCGGGATGAGGTCAATCAGAAGGCCTTCGGCGGAATCTCGGCTCCGGCCAGGGGATTCCAGTATGCGGGACCGCCGGAGAGCCTGTTCAACCTTCCCTTCGGAGGAAAGCGGAATCTGGCGGCGGCGCGGGAACTGCTGGCGGAGACTCCCTTCGGGGACGGCTTCAGCGTGACGTTGCAGGCCTGGGGCCAACGCAGCGGTTGGACCGACGCCGCTCTGGTCATTGCCGCCAACCTGGAAGACCTTGGAATCCAGGTCCAGGTGGAACCCCTGGAGGATGCCGTGGCCAGCTCCAATCTTCGCTCCGGCGGTTACGAGATGCAGTTCTCGGGCCTGGCCGCGGGTCCCATGAATTTCTTCAGGAGTCAATGGATTCCGGGGGCATTCTGGACCGAAGCCCTCCGCTATCGCAACCCGGAGGTGATCCGTCTGGTGAACTCCGCCTCCGTCGCCATTGATTTCGACCGGAGAATCGAGCTCATCCATCGCGCCCAGGAACTGGCGCTGCAAGACATGCCGCTCGTCCCGATCTCGGAGCGGGTCGTTCTGGTCGGGAGCCGGATCGACCGGAAGATCCTGTTCGAAGCCAACCTCCCGCCCGGCACCAACCCCATGGTGGCGACCCTGGCCGCGGCGCAGCGAGACTCCGACCCATCTTCCACCGGTGAGTAGGTGAGCAACGGAGCGCCTCCCGAAACCGCCCGGACCGCACCCTCTTCCGCCAGTGCCGCACACCTTCTCACCAGGACCCTCCGCCATCTTGCCCGGGCCGCGTTGGCCGCGTTGGGCGTGCTGCTGGTCAGCTTCACTCTGATCCATCTCATCCCCGGCGATCCGGTGGAGCTCCTGTTGGGGGACACTGCCACCGCGGAATTGGTCGCCAAATACAGGCAGATCCTGGGACTGGAGGGCAGCCTGCCCCAACAGTTCGCCAGGTACCTGGGAGCGGTGGCGCAGGGCGACCTGGGCACTTCGATTCAGACCGGACAGAGCGTCAACTCGGTGGTCGTCCGGACGCTTCCCCTCACCGCCTGGCTGATCGGCGTGACGGTATTGATGGCGCTGCTGATGGCGATTCCGCTGGGGGTTGCCGCCGCCTTGCTCCGCGGCACCTGGTTCGACCATGCCTTCCGGGTCGCCACCTCCGTCTCCCTGGCCACGCCTTCCTTCTATTTCGGGCTGCTTCTGATCCTCCTCTTTGCGGTGCGACTGGGCTGGGCCCCGGTGGCCGGCTACCAGCCCGGGTTCCCCGGCAACCTCCAGTACCTCTGGCTCCCCGCCCTGACCATGAGCGGGGCTCTGGTTCCGATCCTGGCCCGGGTCCTTCAGAGTTCCATCGCCGAGACCATGGAGCAGGAGTTCGTGGAGACGGCCATCGTCCGGGGACTGCCGGCCCCGGTCCTGGTGTGGCGCTACCTGCTGCGGCCCTCGCTGGCCCCCACCATCAGCCTGCTGGGCTACATCCTGGGACAGCTCCTGAGCGCCACCGTGGTGGTCGAGATCGTGTTCAATCTTCCGGGCATGGGGACGGCCCTGGTGGTGGAGGGGGTCCTGCTGCGGGACTATCCCGTAGTCCAGGGCATCATCCTGATCTTTGCCCTCATCGTGGTCGCCGTCAGCTTCCTTTCCGATACGGTCAGCGGCTGGCTCGACCCGCGGACCCGGGTTTCATGAGACGACTACGGCAGCTTCTACGCACGGATCTCAACCATTCCGCCCTGGTCGGAATCGCCATCCTCCTGCTGGTGATCGTCCTGAGCGTTCTGGTTCCGCTGCTCAGCCCTCACAATCCCATCGCCGCCACCGGGCCACCATTGTTGCCACCCGGCGTCGAGCACCTCTTCGGAACTGACCAACTGGGACGGGACGTCTTCACCCGGACCTTCGCGGCGGGCCGTCTGGACCTGATCCTGGCGCTCATCGGGGTCTCGGCGCCGCTTCTCATCGGGACCTTCCTGGGCGCCGTTCTGGGGACGACCCGGAATCCTCTGGTGGCCTGGTTGTGGCTGATGCTGATCGACGCCATCAACGCCTTTCCCTTCGTGGTCCTGGTCATCGCCATCGTGGCGGTGGTGGGTCCCGGAGTCACCGGCCTCCTGATTGGACTCGCGGCGGTGAACTGGGCCCGCTACGCCCGAATCGCCCGGTCCCGCGCCTTGATCCTGAGGAACGCCGAGTTCGTGGAGGCGACCCGCGTCCTCGGGTACTCCCGGCTGCGAGTTCTGATCCGGCACATCCTTCCCAACGTCTACAGCGAGACCGTCGCGTATGGACTCAGCGACTTCGTCATCGTGGTGCTGACCGTGTCGTCGCTCTCGTTTCTGGGCGCGGGGGTCAACCCTCCCACGCCCGAGTGGGGCGCCATGATCGCCGACGGCCGCCTTTACCTGCAGACGCAATGGTGGATCACCGTCTTTCCCGGACTGGCGCTCTCCCTGACCGCCATCGGCGTCGCGTTGCTGGCCCACGGCGTCTCCGGCCGGTACGCGGGGGAGAACTAGTTGATGTCACCAGGTAAACGAGAACCGGACAGGCCGTCGGCTACGCCGAATCGGTCGCGGGGAAGTCAACCGAGGCGGGCACCAGTGGACGTAGATTCCCCCATATTGCGAGTGGAGGGACTGCGGATCGGTGTTCCGCGGCGACGGGGAGATCTGTTGTCCATCGTGGACACGGCCGATTTCCGGTTGCTCCGGCACCAGGCCCTGGGCATCGTGGGGGAATCGGGCTCCGGCAAGACCATGCTCTGCCGCGCCCTGATGGGGACGCTCCGGCGCCACGGAGCCATGGTGGCTTCCGGCAGAATTCTCTATCGGGACCGGGATCTGGCCGGGGCCGACGAGAAGGTCTGGCGCCGGATCCGCGGCCGGCGCATCGGCTACGTCCCCCAGAGCTCCCTGGCCGGACTGAATCCGGTCCTCACGGTCCGCACCCAGTTGACGGAGGCGATCCATGCGGCCCGTGAGGTTGCCGCCGGCGAAGCGGACAACGAGGCGCTCCAGCTTCTGGAACTGGTGCGGATTCTCCGTCCCGGCCAGGTCCTGGAGATGCGCTCCCATGAACTCTCCGGCGGTATGCGGCAGCGCGTCATGATCGCGGCGGCCCTGGCTCAGGAGCCCGAGATCCTGATCGCCGACGAGCCCACGACGGCGTTGGACGTGACGATCCAACGCGAGATCCTGAGCTTGATCAACCGCCTGCGGGAACGTCTGGAGATGGCCCTGATCTTCGTCTCCCATGATCTGGCCGTGATCGAGGAGGTCTGTGACAGCGTGATGGTCATGTACGCCGGCGCGTCGGTCGAGAATGGACCGCTGGAGGCGGTAATCAGCAACCCGCTCCATCCATACACTCGGGCCTTGCTGGCCTCGCGAGTGGACCTGGCGGCGCCGGGAGAAGATCTGGAGACCATTCCGGGGGATCCGGCATCCGTCGGCGCCTGGCCCTCAGGATGCCGCTTCCGGCCCCGCTGTTCGCTGGCGGACGACGACTGCCGCGAAAGCGCCCAACCGCCTCTGGTGCCTGCCGGACGCCAACGGACGGCGTGTCTTCACCCCGACCGGATGGAGGCCGATCCATGAGCGGACCACTGCTGGAGGGCCGTAAAATTACGGTCCGGTTCGGACGTGGCGCGGATGCGTTCGAAGCCGTTCGCGATGCCAGCCTGACGCTCCATCCAGGCGAGATCGTGGGCGTGGTCGGCGAGAGCGGCAGCGGCAAGACGACCCTTGCCAGGGTACTCGTCGGCCTCCAGCCGGCGGCCTCCGGAACGGTGTTGTGGGAAGGCAAACAGGTCGCGGATCCCGACTCGCGCGAGCACATCCCCAAGAATGAGCGCTGGAAGGTCCAAATGGTCTTCCAGGACCCTTATTCGTCCCTCAACCCCCGGATGCAGGCGTGGTCGGCGGTGGCGGAAGCCCTCCAGGTGTGGCGGGAACTGACGCGCAAGCAGGCCCGAACAGAGGCGTTTTCGCTGCTTCAATCCATCGGCATCGACGAATCCCAGGCCCGGCGGTTTCCCAAGGCACTGTCGGGCGGCCAGCGTCAGCGGGTCAGCATCGCCCGGGCCCTGGCCCCCGAACCGAGGGTCCTGATCGCCGACGAGCCCACCTCCGCCATCGACCAGTCGGCTCAGGCCCGACTCGCCAATCTGCTGCGCCGGCTCCGGTCCCAACGGAATCTGGCCATCCTCTTCATTTCCCACGACCTGGCGCTGGTGCGCTACCTGACCTCACGGGTGCACGTGATGCGCCGGGGGCGCATCGTGGAGGCGGGACCGACAGAGACGGTCCTGCGGAAGCCACGGCATGCCTACACGCGAGTCCTGCTGGACTCGCTGCCGGGTCGCCGAGGAGCGGCGATTTCCAATCGCCGACAGGAGCGGCGGTTTCCGGCGACCGAATAGAGGGAATGAGCAAGGACGGAGAGTCCCCACTCATTGACCTCCGGTTTCCCTACACCGGGCGGATCCGGATGTTCTTCCACCGGCACTTGGCGCCGGTCGGCCAACCCTTGCCGCCGTGGACCTGTACCGCGATGCTGCCGGATTGGCCAATGCGGTTCACGATCTCCGCGCGGTTGTCGACGTACTTCTGATTGGTGGTGGTCGGTCCGTCGAACTCGCAGATCTTCAGGCCGTTGATCCAGGTGGTAATGTGCGGCTCGGTTCCGGTGATGAGGACCCGGGCCGTATTCCAATCGTCGATCTTGTAGGCCTCAATGAATTCCTCCGGCGTGCACGAGGAGACCAACCCGGCTTCCTCCAATGAACGGCCGCCGATGGGCGTGAGCCGGACCAACCGTTGCTCCCGGTCCAGGACGCCGTTGACCTCGAAGGTTGCGCAGTTGAAGCCGAAGGTCCCTTCCCCGTAGAGGAACCCCATTTTCCCGTTGTCGTGATAGTCGACCATCATCTGTATGCACTGGCCCTTGTCGTTGCTGCGCAGAAAGAGTCCCGAGCAGACGCCCCAGTCCGGTTTGATGTCGATGGAGAGTTCGAAGTCCATGAACTTTTCGTCGGTGAGCAGGATGCCGCCGTTGCCCGAGCCGGGGGGATCCTGCTGACCCGTGATGGTCCCATCCTCGACGGCCCACTGCCCGCCCGTGCCGTGGCCGATCTTCTCCGGGTTGATGTGCCAGCCATTCAGGGAGGCTCCGTCGAAGAGGGTTCTCCACTCTGGCGCGGGCGACGCTGGTTCGGGTGACTCCGGACCGGGCGACGGGGCACAGCCCAGCGCCGAGAGTGCCGGAATGAAGCCGGCGCCTGCTGCGCTCCGGGAAACGGTTTCGATGAAACGGCGACGATGGATCTTCATGGCTCTGAACCTCCGGGCGTGGGAACTATACTTGCAGTTTCTGTCTCGACGTTCGGGAGCTGGTTGTAACCACGGGCACCCGCCGCCGTGAGCGGCCATCAAGACCTCCGCGTTTGACCGGAATTATAGGGTCGCGACGGCGGCCATGACAACGGCCAGCGCCAACACGAATGAAGATGTGACTGCGCCGATCTCCCACCGCATCAGGGAGGTGTTACCATCCCTCTCTAAGGTCGATTTTTCCAGGTTTGCCCGAGGAAGTTCGCAGAATGGTAGACCCCTCAGCTAAAAAGTCTCGTGAATGCGAGTCGAAAAAATGGAAAGCCCGCGACAGGATGTTACGAGTGACGAAGCGAGCGAAGGAGACCGCCACTTGGTCCACAAATCGGGCTCGTGATCATGCGGCCCGGGTAGCGGGGCGAGCCAAGAACGCTGCGGCTTTGTCCGCCGAAAAGGTTCGCGAAGTCACGGCACGGGCAACGGAGGGAGCGATGAACACAGCCGATTGGTCCACCAAAAAGGCCCAGGTTGGAGCAACCAACATCGCGGAGGGAGCGAAGGATGCAGCCGCGCGGTCCGGCGAAAGGGCCCGCGAGGGGGCGACACAGGTCGCAGAGGGCATCAGGAATACGGCCGCCCGGTCCGCCGAAAAGGCACGGGTTGGGGCAGGCCATATCGCCGGGGGAGCAATGGGCGCGGCCACTCGGTCCGCTGAAACAGCGCGCGACGGAGCGGCACAGGTTGCGGACGGAGCTAAGGACGCTGCCGCCTGGTCCGCCGAAAAGGCACAGGTTGGCGCAGCTCACATCGCCGAGGGAACGAAGAATGCAGCCGCTCGGACCGCCGAAACGGCTCGCGAGGGCGCAGCCCACATCGCCGACGGAACCAAGGATGCGGCCACTTGGTCCGCTGAAGTGGCCCGCGACAAGGCGGCGCAGGTCGGCGACGGAGTCAAGGACGCAGCCATCTGGTCTGCTGAGAAGACTCGTCAAGGGGTTACGACGGGGCTGTCCGTTACTCGCTCTTATGGTGCGCCGGTCATCACCGGTGTGACGGCAGGCGTCTTGGCTGTCTCCGACAAAGTAAGGGTGACAGCTTCCTTCCAGCAGATGTTGGCGGTTATGCGCGACCCGACTCCGTTCTGGGACGCTTACGGTCACCTTTCGCGTTTTTCACTCAATCTCGACTGGGCCAACGTGGACCCCACAAAGTACTTGTATGCCGGGACGCGGGGTACCTCGAGGGGTCTCGTCGAAGCACAAAGAGTCTGGGAGACGATCCCCGAACAGATCCGGGCAGCGGGACCTGAGTCCACGGCGAAGTACCTGGAGGGCAAGGACTGGAGCCATATCCAGGCACACAGCGAGGGCGGCAGTCACTCGGCCTCCAATGGCCTGTTCGAAAACGCCTCCCTGAATCGCGCCCGGGGCAGCGATCGAATGACGCCGAACGAGCTGGAAGCGGCGCAACGGGTCCTTAAGAGCAATGCCTTTCACGCGACGCTCCTGGAGACGGCAAAATGCGCCATGGAAGGCGCCTTGACCGCCGCGGCGATAGCAGCGGTGATGGCCGTGTTGGAGTACGGTCTCCAGTATCAGAGAAGAGAGATCACGGAAGACGAACTGTACCGGGCGATCGGCAAGTCCATCCTGGCCGCTGGAATCAGCGGCGCGGCCGTTTCGGGACTTTTGGCGGCGTTGGCGATGGCGTTTCCGGCAACGGTCCCGGTGATGTCGTTCCTGCTGGTCCCATTGATGGTGATCGGCTTTTCGGTCCTGGGCTTGCGTCTGGCGCGGCTGGGCAAGGGCTGGTACGAAGTGTATCTGAGCGAACAGCCGCTCAGGCCACTGGCACTTCAGTATTGGCTGGCGGACCAGGCGAGGGCCACGGCCAACTACGTCGGTGCACTGACGAGACGGCGTCTGGTTGAAGAAGCCGGGAGGTGAGAGATGGGGCGTTTGGCAGACAAGGTGGCGATCGTTACGGGGGCCGGCCAGGGATTGGGAGAGTCCGTCGCGGTGCGGTTCGCGGCGGAGGGCGCTCGGGTGGCAGTCGTAGACGTGAATCCGCAGACGGCCGCCGAGACGGTGGAGAAGATCCATCAGGCCGGTGGCGAAGCCATTGCGATTGTGGCCGACTGCAGCGACGAGCAGGATACGGAGCGCATGGCCGCCACCACCGTGGAGCAATTCGGCAGGATCGACATCCTTGTGAACAACGCCGCCATATTCGGTGAAGTGGCGCCTGTGTACAAAATCGATGCAAAGGTCTGGGACCGGATCATCCGGGTCAACCTGCGGGGGCCGTTCCTCTGCTCCAAGGCGGTGATACCCCAGATGAAACGCCAGGAGGCCGGAAGCATCGTCTGCGTCTCGTCGGTGTCGGGGGTGCAGGGCAACGAGAACCAGGCCGACTACAACACGTCCAAGCACGGCCTCATCGGCCTGACCCGCTGCATCGCCCAGGACTGCGGCCTCGATGGCATCCGGGCCAACGCCGTCTGCCCCACCGGCATGAACACGCCCATGATGGCCAACACGCCGGCCGAGAACGTGGCGCCCTATGCGGGCCAGACGCTCATGTCCCGCTTTGCCGAGCCCAGCGAGGTAGCCAACGCCATCCTGTTTCTGGCCAGCGACGAAGCCTCCTACATCACGGGAGCCGTGCTGATGGTGGACGGCGGGATGACGGCGGTCCAACCCTCCGGGCGGCAGATGGAGGTGGGGCAAGCCAGGTTTCTGGCCCGGTCTGCGAATCAGTAAGCCGTGCCGGCGAACTTCGGTGGGATCGGAAGACGAGAAGGAAGAAGGGGACAGGAATGTCCCCTCCCCTGACGAGAAAGAAGAGGGGGACAGGAATGTCCCCTCCCAGAGATCAGGCGCCAGAGTCGGGCTACTGATGGTGCGGCTGCGGCTGGTTCAACTCCAGCAGGTTCCCGTCCGGATCGTAGAAGAACAGGACTACCCATCCCCCTTCCTCCGGCTCCCAGTAGACGGGCGGAGAGACGAACTCGACGCCTTCTCCCGCAAGAAACTCGTGCGTCGCCTCGATGTCTTCCACGTCGAAGCAGAGATGCGCCGAAGGGACGTGGTGAAGCGGGTACCGGCCCACGGGGCTCTTGGGGGTGATCCACTCGATCAAATCGAGCGTCATGCCCGGGTTCTCGGGCATCTTCAAGCGATACTCCCGGATTCTCACGTCGGGGAACCGGGTCATCTTGGAGACGCCCTGGATGTTCGTGTTCCCGGGCGTGGGGTGCTCCACGTACTCCTCCACCTCCAGGCCCAGCAAGTGGTGGTAGAAATGGAACGACCGGTCCAGATCGCTCACCATCAAGGCAACATGGTCCATCCTACGGATCTTTTTCATCCCAGCCATCGCGACACCTCCGTCGGGAAAGGCGGCCCTCCCGGAAATCGTTCGGTACCGAAACACAACGTCATCATCTAGAATAAACCCTCATTGGGACTGACTGAGCGCAGTCCACCGATCGCGAATCCGTCCGACCCGGATGGTGAATGGAAATGCAGACGAAGACAAGTCGACTCGGAGTTCCATGGATGGGCGCGGCGATCCTGGCGGCGGCAGTGACGCTGGCGGCCGCCCCTCCGGAAGAGGCCAAGACGAATAAAATCGGCTACATCTCGCCGGAGATTCCCAAGGTCACCTTCCCGGGGCTTAAGGGCGAGTGGCAGGAAGGGCTGGTCCCGGACACCTTGGATCTGGCCGAGCGGGCCCGGCTGTCCATCAACGCCCTGACCGAGTCGGCGGACCCGGACGCGGGCTACGAGATCTGGTGGCACGTGCTCCTGAACCGGAAACCGCCCGTTCTGGTGCACGACTTCCATGATCTGAACGTCCAGTACAAGTTCCAGGAGGCCCTTCCCCTGCTCCGATACGTCAGCGGCAGCGACCAGAACCTGGCGGTGGATCAGGCTTGGCCGGAGAACCTGCTTCGCATGCAGGGGGAGGACGGCCTGATCTACATGCCGTTCGAGGGCCGCCCTTGGGCCGGCTTCCATGCCGACTGGCTGGAGCAGAAGGGACTCAAGGAGACCCAGTTGGCCAGCACCGTCGCTCAAGGGGGTTGGCTGGGAAACTTCGCCCTCTATTACCTGCTGAGCGGCGACGAGTTCTGGAAGGAACGGCTGGAGAAACTCGTCGACGGCGTGGCCCGCTTGATGATCTACAAAGACGACTACTGCTATTTCCCCCTGATGGCGGTCAACCCGGACACCGAGATTCCCCGCGACCGGGAAATCGTCGACCCGGACTGCACCCGGGAAGCCAGCGGGGCCGCCGCGGGTTGGATCATTCAGGGCCTCAGCCAGGCCTATCTGGCCATCGGATACGAGCCGGCCCTGGACCTGGCCCGAAAACTGGCCATCTACATGACCCGGCATTCCGGCTGCTACGACTCGGAAGGACGTTTCCGCGGCGTCCCCCACACCCATTTGCACACTCGCCCCATCTCCGGCCTGCTGGAATTCGCCATGGCCAGCCAGGACCAGGATTTCATCGACTACTCCAAGAACTCCTACGAATACGCCCGGGACTCCAGCGGCAGCGCCACCGTGGGATTCTTCCCCTCCACTCCGGGAGCCGGACAGCACTACTCGGCCAAGACGGTCCAGCAGGTGGCCAAATACGGCGTGGAGGGCTGCACGGTAGCCGACATGGCCGCGCTGGCCATCAAGTTGAGCCTCGCCGGGGCCGGGGACTACTGGGACGACGCCGACCGCTACTTGAGGAACCAGTTCGCCGAGATGCAGTTGTTGAAGGGCGACTTCGTCAACCGGCTCCTGCCGGAGGATCGCTACGAGACCTGGAACCGCCCCGAGTTCGAGTCCTCCGACCGCACCGTGGAAAGAAATATCGGCTCCGCCATGAGTCTGGCCTCCCCCAACGACTTCGTGGGACATCCGTTGACCTGGCCGGACCGCCCCGACTCCGACCACCTGTTCCTTATGCATTGCTGCACGGGCAACCACGCCCGGGCCATCTGGTACGCCTGGAAGCACCTGCTCCACTACCGGGACGGGGATCTGAAGGTCAATCTGCTGCTCAACCGTGTTTCTCCGTGGGCGGATGTCCAGAGCTATATCCCCTACGAAGGACAGGTCGACGTGAAGGTCAAGCAGCCGATCCGCCTCCAGGTTCGGATTCCCGATTGGACCGAACTGGAGAAGACGGTCTGCAAGGTGAATCAGCGGACCCGAGAGCTGCGGTGGGAGGGGCGCTACGCCCAGGTCGGGAGCGTGAAACCGGGGGACGTGGTGGAACTCTCCTTTCCCATCCAGGAGCGTACGGTCAAGGAAAAGATGTGGGGAGTCGATTTCAACCTGGTTGTGAAGGGCAACAGCGTCGTCTTCATCGACCCACCAGGAAAATACTACCCCTTCTACCAGCGAGACCATTACCGGCAAGACCGGGTCCGATGGGTGAAGCGCCGGCAATTCGTGGCTACGTCACCTGCTTTGAACTGGCCCTATTGACGAGTCGGCGACTCTCCGGCCGCACGCAGAACGGTCGATCGCACCATGGAACGAAAGTCGGCGGCACGGCGGCCATTATTCACCACCATGGCGGTGTTGTCCGCGCTTTTTACGGGTCCTCTGACCGCTGCCCTGGAAGCCTCACCGGCTGAACCGCCGCCAGCCCAGGCCACAGGTTCCGAACTGGAGCCAATTTCCTTCCCCAACCTGAGCGCCATGGATGCGAACGTGCGCCAGCAACTGGAGCGCGCCCGATCCGATCTGGAGCAGATGACCCGGGGGCCCGGAGCCAATCCGGAGCAGCGGGCCATGGCCTACGGTCGAATGGGCCAGATGCTCCAGACCTACGACCTGCTGGATGCGTCAGAGTCCTGTTATCGGAACGCTTTGCGGCTGGCGCCCCGAGATTATCGCTGGTCCTACTACCTGGCTCTCGGTTACCGGGCAAGAGGAGACTTGGAACGGGCCGCCACCCAATACGCGCACGTCCTGACCCTGCGCCCCGACGACCTGGCAGCGGTGCTGGGCCTGGCTCGAATCGAGTTGGAGCAGGGCCGGACGGAGGAGGCGGCGAAACGTTTCCAGCGGGCGCTGAAGCTTGACCCGGGATCGGCGGCGGCGATGGCGGGTCTCGGTGAAATCGCGGCCGCCGAACGCGACTATGCCAGGGCCGTTGAACACTATGAAGAGGCTCTCCGTCGCCAACCTCAGGCCAGCAGCCTCCACTACCGGCTGGCCATGGCCTACCGCCAGCTGAGACAGGTGGACAAGGCACGGCTGCATCTGGGAAAGCAGGGGGACGGCACCGTGAACTATCCCGATCCTCTGTTGGAAGAGCTGGTGAGGATGAAGACGGGACGCTGGCAGCAGCGAGAGCAAGCCAACCGTCTACTCGAAACCGGACAACACGAGGAGGCGGTGCGGCTCTTTCGGCAGATGGTGTCCCAGGATCCCACCGATGCCCTCGCCCTCGTGGACCTGGGCACGGCTCTGGCGCAAATGGGCCGAGTGGAGGAGGCCGTCCAGCAGTTCGAGGCCGCTCTGCCCCATAGCGCCTCCAAGTCCCGGATTCATCTGAACCTTTCCATGGGACTGATCCAGATGGGTCGTGAGGAACAGGCCCTGGAGCACTGCCGCCAAGCTATCGAAACGGATCCCAACTTCACCGAAGCCCACTTCCAGTTGGCCAACCTGCTGATGCGCCGGGAGCTCGTCGACGAGGCGATCCCGCACTACGGAAGGGTCATCGAGTTGGATCCCGGCAATGCCTTCGCCCACTTCATGGGCGCCATGGCCCTGGTGAGGACCCAGAGATGGAGGGAGGCCCGGTCGCGGTTGGAAGCGGGTCTGACGGCTCTGCCCGAGGACACCGATCTGGCCCACGCCTTGGCCCGCCTGCTGGCGGCGTGTCCCGACGCCGCCATCCGGAACGGGCAGCAGGCCCTGAGGCTCCTGCAGATGGTGTTCGAACGAGTGAAGACCCCCGATTTCGAGCAGGTGGAGACGCTGGCCATGGTCTACGCCGAGCTGGGCCTGTTCGATCGGGCCGTCCAGGTGCAGAGGATGATGATCTCCGAAGTGACCCGGGCCCAACGCTCCATGCTGGCCACGCTGCTACAGGAAAACCTCACCCGGTATCAGCGTAAAGAAGCCTGCCGGCAGCCGTGGCGGGACAACGATCCCGTGTTCCAGCCGACGCCCCTCCCCTTTTCTCTCCTCACTCTGCAGTGACGTTGGAGCGGCGGTTTCCAACCGCCGGAATCCTTAGGCAATACTTTGGCAGAAAGAGGGGGACAAGAATGTCCCCGCTCCTGGACAGGTCAGTTCCCCACGACTCGAAACCGGTCCTCCAGATGCACCCGCTCGTCGCTGGAGGAATCCCGGGCCTCGACCTGGGCCAGATAGGTTCCAGGCGCCAGATCGCTCAAATCCAGCTTCTTGGTCAGGACGACCCTCTCTTCGGAAAGGAACCGGATCGACTCCCCGGCGCTGTCGGTGACGTCCCGGACCAGTTGGCCATTCCCGTTGCGGATCCGGTAGGAGACCTCCAGCAAGGGGGCGTTGGAGGTCTGATCCACTTTGAAGTTGTACAGGTGCAGGTAGATCCCGAGAGGGATCTTCCGGGTGAACTTCCGGGCGATGCTGGGCCGGAGCTTGACGTCTCCGAATACGAACATCTCGTCGCCTTCCGGCAACTCCTCCAGCTCCCGCATGTGGTCGGAAAGAACCAGGGAACTGGCACTCAGTTTCCGGGTCTCCTTCACCGAACGGGGCGGGATCAGGGCGTGGGTGAGGGCGCCCACGTTGTCGCTGTTGAGGTCCTTGACGATCAGGTCCAGCTTGTAGCGCGTGTTGTTGTCCAACAGCAGCACCTTCTGGTAGAGGGACCGGCTCTGCCGTCCCAAATCGATCCACTTGTCCGGATACGCAACGGTCATGTCCTGATCGAATTCCTGGATGAACTTCTTACCCATGTTGGTGACCGCGCCGTAGAGGCCGATCTGGGCGTAGTGGGAGGTGCCCTTCTGCTTGAACGTCATGTCCCGGTTCTGCAGTTCCACGGTGACCGGAATCAGCACCTTTTCGTCGTTCAACCGGAAGTAGTCGCTCCGAACCTGGAACGGGAGATTCGTGTAGTTCACGGTGACTTTGACCAGATCCCGGAGGTCGTTGTACTTGATGGGCCGGGCCGCCTGGGACTTGGCGAAGATCTCGAAACGGGTGAAGGGATGGTCCTGGCGCCGCATGTTGGCCCGGAGGTAGGGATTGTGCATCTCGTCGGGATGCAAGCGCCGCCCCTTCTGGGTCAGGCCCAACCTTTCGCTGTCGGTCAGCCCCAACCCGGGCAGGCCGATCAGGGCGTCCTTTTCGTCGGGATTGAGGGCGAGGCGGTACTCCCCCGTGCGGGATTCGTCCACGAACTCCAGGGTGATGCCGCTCCCGAGCCCGTCGATCTTTCGATACCGCCACCTTTCGAAGGGGTGGACCGTGGTGGTTCCCCCGCCTTCGTAAGACTCGCGGACGTATTGGCCTCCCCCGCCGAAGTCCTCGATCTCGTCGGGAGGCCCGTGGATGATGTAGATTCGTCCGCGATCCGACTTCCACCCCGATTTGCCGCTGTGGAAGCGCTCGTTGGCGTATGCGATACGGCGGTAGTGCTCCTCCTTGAACTCGTTGATGGGGGTTCTGAGGTCCGAGTCCCGCCGGTACCAGAACTGCTCGATGAACTGCTCCTTTTCGGCCTCGTTGGTCAGTGCCTCGAAGACGGCCCTCTCGTCTTCCGTGATGATGTAGATCACGTCCTCGTTGAGCCATTTCCGGAAGTAGTCCTGCGACTCCTCGGCCTGTACCCGGCCGTCATCCTTGCGGTCGCTCTTCTCCTTGGCCGCCGAAGCGAAAGGCAGCAGGGAAACCAGAGCGAATACGGCCAGGGACGACAGGTAACGGAATTGGCGACCAAGCATCGTTGCCGATTATTCTACGGGGCACGGAGTCGGGGTTCAACGCAGACGAGACAGCGGCGGTTCGGACCGGTTGATTGTCAACGAGGGACACCCGCAAGGCGGACTATGAAATATTTTGCATACATTGCCTGGTTGCGGACGATTCCGTGGGTGCGCGATCCATACTTCCGGATCAACGCGCTTTGATTGCTCTACGAAGATACAAAGGATTCAAATGAACCGGAGAGGGGACATTTCTGGCTTCGACGATCAGGGGACCGGCGGCTTTCCTGCCGCCGATCCCCCGGGATACGGATGTCCTGCAAGCTCTTAAGCGAGGCCCGGGCTGATAGCCCGAGACGTGCTCACCTGCCGAGGCATCGACTTCGTCGATTCCCGTAATCTCCCAATCGGCCGCCAGACCCTTCCACCCCAAGCCGGCTACAGGAAGGATTGATCACACGCAGCGATGGTGTCCTCATCGGTAGCCCTCTGGTCCTCCCACTCGCTGCCCTCGAACCAATACTGGCGGCGCTGTTCGAGCCAGCCATTCGCCTCGTTGACCGTAATCCAGCCATTGAGGAAATTTAAGGTGTCGAGATCACCTTTCCGCACGCCCATCGCCAGCGCTTCCGAACCGAACGGCTCCTCGGTGGGCAGGTGCAGGGTGTCAGGGTTGGCTTCAACCCATGAAGTCCGGGTCGTCGCGAACGCCGCAGCAGCATCGACGTCACCGGCGACGACGGCATCGAGGACCTCGTTGTCGGTATCGTAGAGTTCGATCACGGCATTGGGAAAAACATTCTCGATCGCCGGGATTGACGAGGCTCCCCTCCGGGTCCCAATCGTGACCTCGGAGCTGTTGAAATCACCCAGTGTTTCCAAGTCGGCCGTATTCGCCGTATTCGCCACCAGATAGACGCCAGTCAAATTGTACGGCGAGGTGAAGTTGATCCTGAGGTTACGGCTTGGAAGGATCGTCATCCCACTGATGATGGCGTCAAAATCCTCGGCGATCAGGGACGAGATGATGTAGCTCCAGTTCGTCCGCGCGAATTCAACCTCTACCCCCATATCCGCGGCCAGTTTGTTCGCGACATCGATCTCAAAGCCGATCAGATCGCCGTCGGCATTGCAGAGCGACCAAGGCTCGAACAGGCCCAGACCGACCTTGATCGTCCCGCGATCCTGGATCTCATCAAGCGCGCTGTCAAAAGACCACCAGGGGAAGATCTGGGCCATCGCCTGAGGGCTGGCAATGCCAATCAGGGCAACAACGACTAAGCCACATACTACTTGCTTGCTTCGCATCGGATACCTCCTTTGAAGGAATGATTCGCTCCAACCTCCAGCCCGGATTTCTCACCGGGGATATTGTTGGACACATAACACGTTGATCACAAGGAACGTGAACATTTGTTCACAAACTGTACCAGAAGCAGCGGAACGGATCGAGTCCGAAAGGAGGACCCAAGCGTCCCAACCAGTCCGTGCCGTGGGAGGGCAGAATCGAGTTAGAGGAAATATTCATTCGAGGAGATCATCCGCCGCCGATCCCATTTCGACGAATGTCAACCAGGCCGCACGTCATGGCCTTTTCTGCAGGAGGCCCTGAATCAGCATGGCGGCAATAGACGGACCAGTTCGACTCCGGGTTTCCTCCGCGCAGGCAAAAGGAGTGGACAGCACGCCTCGGATGGCTCGGAAACTAAGGGTCGACTGGCTGGAGTACTCCTGAATCAATAATCGAGATTTGCACGAAAATCGGGTATCCTGCCGGCCGCCGCGAGAACGCCCCACTTGTCCAATTTGTCCTTCGCCCGATCCGAGTTCCAGAATTTTGAGCAAAGCCCAAAATACTCCAGAACGACCTCTCGTTCACCGATTTCAAGGAGTGCCTTGGCGAGTGCCATATTCGGTCCGAATGAATTGAGCTGGGGCGAGCCCGGAGTCTTCCCGGCGGCAATCAAACGAGATTTCGCTTCTTCGATGCCGCCTTCCCGCAATGCGATTCGACCCAGAACGAGGTTGCCGTGGTGGACGCGGTTCCCATAGTTCCATCCCTCTTCCGTGTTTTGCAGCATGAGTTCCGCATACTTCCGGGCCTGGTCCAGCCGATCCGCCGAAAACGCTGCTTTCGAAAGATCTTCCAGAAGTGAATCTCGACCCGAATCGTCGGACAGCTCGTACGCCCTTTCATAGTTCTCCAGCGACTTCTGAGCGGTTTCCAGGTCGCCTCCCCCCGGTTCCCGGACTCCAAAACTAAAAATTTGCCCGAGTTTACTCGGCCATTCCGGGTTGGAGGGATTGAGCGAATGAGCCCGCTGGAGCAATTTGATGGAGGTCCTGCGGTCCCCAAACATGAAGAAATCTGCCGCATGTCCCAATAACGTCGCGTTTTCGGGTTCACGGTCGATTTGACTCATCCAGACTTCCTTGGCTTCCGCATAACCGTCTCGATCAAGGATGTGGTCAATCCGCGAAAAAGGCATTCCCAGGATTTCCGACTCCGGTGAGTTTCGGATGAACCACAGCGCGTGTTCGCGTTTCGATTCCTTGGCCGACTGATTCCGAAACGAACGCACCCCACCGTAATAGGCGAGAAGCTGCGTCCGCACAGCTACATCATTCGGATCATTCGCCAGTTTCTCTTCGAGCGACGCGACCTGTTCAGGCGTGAGGTTCCGGCTGGCCACGATGACATCGCGGACACTCTTCTTGCCGGATGACCCCTCGGGATTTTCCTTTGAGGTTTCACCGGACGGGGCGCCGACACCGGCATGACTGAGTACAATGGCCAGAATGGAAACCATACACACTCGCCGGAATGCCAAACTCTTTTCCTTTCGCATCTTCTCTCCTTTCCATTCCTTGAGGCTTGCGGTCCGCTCGCCTGCTCGAGCGAAGTCCTGAAATCGCCATCGGTCACTGTCGTGTGCGGTCGGTTCAAAGACCATCATCCTTTGTGGCCTTCAGAGGTGCTTCGATGTCGGCTTCTGGTGTCTGGGATGGGGTGGAAGACGAAAGAATTCCCATATTCAGAAACTGCTTTCAATTGTCTCGAAATTCCCAAGACCAAGCCGTTCCGGGAACCCGTCTCCGGTCAGCGGTGCGAGGCGAATTTCAATAATCAGGTTCCGAGACAGGCGATCTTGTAACTTGGAATTCCGCGCTACCCCTGCGGCTCGCCACCTCGCTCCCGTTTCTGAGGGTTTCCGTTCATACTAACACCAATGAATGCATCTGACGTCCCGCCAGTCCCAACAGGAGGAAGAACATTGACCAAGATTCTTATCGCCCTCACGACCACCCTGGTGCTGTTCGCCCCGAATCTTCTCGCTGAAGAAAAGGAGGCCGGGCACCAGGACAAGTTTCTGCTTCTGGCCACCAACCGGACCGGAACCATGGAGAAAGAGCTCAACGAAGCCGGCGCGCGGGGCTACCGCTTTGCCGGTACCCAGGGAGGAGCGACCGCTTTCGGCGGCAGAGAGGTCGTCGTCATCATGTCGCTGGACCCCCAGGGACGCCGCTACCGCTTCATACTGCTCGCGACCAGCCGGACCGGCACCATGCAAAAGGAAATGAACGAGGCGCCGCCGGAGTACGAGTACGCCGGCATGACCGTATTCGAATCCCGATTCGGCGGTAGAGAAGCCGCGGTCATCCTCCAAGCCGAGATCAAGGATGAGTGACCGACGAGTTTTGACACACCTCTCTCCGTCCCATATCTTCTGCGGACCGATGCTCAACGGAGGCTCCCATAAATGAAGGAAAACCAGGTTCGGCAGAAGGTCATCGCAGGAGAAACTGCAGTCGGATGTTTTCTGGGACTCGGTAGTCCCTCCGTCACCGAACTCCTGGCCTACTCCGGTTACGAATGGCTGCTGGTCGAAACCGAGCACAACGCCCTGGATTCGGCCCAGGTCGAGCGCATGTTGATGGCCATCGACGGCTCGGCCGCGATGCCCATGGTCCGGGTCCCGCCGTCGGACGTGTTCGCCATACAGAGGGCGCTGGACATCGGCGCCATGGGGATCATCGTCCCCATGGTGAAGTCCGTGGAGGAAGCGGAGGCGGTGGTGGCTGCCACCCGCTATCCGCCCGAGGGAAACCGCGGATTCGGCCCCCTGCGGGCGTCCCGCTACACCCTCGACTACGAGGACTACCTGGAACGGGCCAACCGGAACATCCTGGTGGGGCTACTGCTGGAGACCGCCGAGGCGGTGGAGGACCTGGAGCGGATCGCATCCGTGCCGGGAGTCGACTTGCTCTACATGGGCATGTGGGATCTGTCGCTGGCTCTGGGTGTGGACCCCCGGCGTCAGCCAAATCCCGAAACGGACGCCGTGATCGACAAGGCTCTGAAGGTGGGCCGGGATACCGGCGTGGCCATCGGCATCGGCGTCGGGAGTCCGGAAGACCTGGCGCACCGGCTGGAGCAGGGATTTACCTTCCTGGGCTACGGGAGCGACTACAGCCTTCTGCTCGGCGGGGCCAAGTCCGCCCTGGAGACCTTTCGGGCCTCCCAATCCGCGAGGCCGGAGAGCGGCTGACACAGCGCCCAGCAAGTCAATTTCCTTCTTGCCGCCCCCACCGGTCGTAGAGGAAGTCGGCCAGAGCGCTGAAGATGAGCAGGGCGCCCACGGCCACCGGCTGCACGAAGACCGAGATGCCCAGGATGTTCAGGGCATTGCGGACGATCTGAAAGAAGATCACCCCCAACAGCGTCCCCGGCATGGAGCCCCGTCCCCCGTACAGGCTCGTTCCTCCAATGACCACCGCCGCGATGACGTCCAACTCGGCTCCGGTCCCTGCCAGGGTGAGGGCCGAATTCAAACGGGCCGCCAGCAGGATCCCTGCAAAGGAAGCCAGTCCGCCGCTCAGGGCGTAGAGCAGGAATTGATGGCGCTTGACGCGGACCCCCAGGCGGCGGGCCGTTTCGGGATCGTTGCCGATGGCGAAGGTGTAGCGCCCGAAGCGCGTCTTCACCAACACCAAGTGGCCGATCAGGTAGACGGCCGCGGTGATCAACACCAGCACGGGGATCGGACCGATGCGCCCCTTGCCCAGAAACAGGAAACTCTCCGGGAGGCCGACGATGGAGTTGCCGCTGGTCAGAAACATGACGGTGCCCCGGGCGACGTTGAGCATCCCCAGGGTCATGATAAAGGCGGGGATCCTGCCGTACGCCACGGCGGCGCCATTGACCGCACCGGCGGCGGTCCCCACCAGCAACCCGCCCAGAATCGCGGCGGGGATCGGGACTCCGGAGACCAGAAGCCCGGCCGCTCCCATGCTCCCCAGGGCCAGGATCGAGCCCACCGAGAGGTCGATCCCGGCGGCGATGATGACGAAGGTCATGCCGGCCGCGACGATGGCGTTGATGGAGAGCTGTTCCAGGATATTGAGGAAATTTCGAGTCGTGAAAAAGACGGGAGAGATCATGGACACGACCGCCACCAGAATGAGGGTGGCCGCCAGCAGCGCCTTGAACCGGGTGAGCTTCAGCAAGGCGGGAGTCCGGCCCCGGCTCGCCATGCGGGACACGAAGACTTGAAGCGAACGTTTCCAATCCACGGGCCGGTCAACTCCTGGACGGAAGCGGGCCCTTCAGCATCAGGTTGACGATCTCGTCCTGATTCGTGGAACGGGTCCTCAGGTCAGCCACCGTCGCTCCTTTCCTCATCACCACGATCCGGTCGGCGATGGAGAAGATGTCGTCCAACTCGTGTCCGATCACGATCAGGGAGACCCCCTCGTTCCGAAACCTCCGGATCAGGTCCAGCGTCTTTCGGGTCTCCGCGACCCCCAGGGCCGCCGTCGGTTCGTCCATGAGAATCAGCTTGGCGCGGGCCAGGAGGGCACGGGCCAGGGCTACCGCCTGGCGCTGTCCCCCCGAAAGGGTCCGCACCCGGGTCGCGGCGCCGAAGTCGTATCCGAGCTTGCGGATCAACTCTTCCGCTTTGGTCTTCATGGACTTCTCCGCCAGCCAGCGGAGGCCGGGGACACCCCGGCGCCACTCCCGTCCCAGGAAGATGTTGGCGGTCACGTCCAGCTCGCCCAGGAGCGCCAGGTCCTGGTAAACGGTCTCGATTCCGTGATGACGGGCATCGGCGGGGCTTCCCGGCCGCAGCGGCCGTCCCTCCATGAGAAACCTTCCCCCATCGGGTCGATCGACGCCGGAGATGAGGTGAATCAGAGTCGATTTTCCGGCGCCGTTGCCGCCTACCAGACCCACGATCTCGGCCCGGCCGACAGTGAGATCTGCGCCGTCGACCGCCGTCAGTGCGCCGAATCGTTTGGTGACACCCACCGCCTCCAGGAGAGCTGCGCGACCGGCCCCGCCGGCGGGTCCGGCCGCAGTTCCGGAGGCGCGTTCCGGCACGCTCACAAGAGTGGGTCCCCACTCTCGATCTGCCGGATGAACTCGTCCACGTTCTCCTTCGTCACCAGAACCACGCCGGTGTCGGTGAAGAGCGGAGATTCGATGCCGCGGCGGAATTTGACGAGACTGTCGACGCCGGAATAGCCCATCTTGGCGGGAAACTGGGCGACCATGGCGTCCAGTTCGCCACGCTTGACCGCCTCCAGGTCCCCCAACCCCGCTTTGCCGATGGAACCGCGGCCCACCACCATCAGGTCCCCACCCAGGTCCTTGCCGAAGGCCCCGGCCGCCTGGGCGGCGCAGAGGACCGCGGGACCTCCGAAGACGTAGAGGCCCGCCAGATCGGGATGCGCCGTCAGCAGATCGGTGGTGGCGTTGAAGGACTGGTCGCAGAAGGGGACACCCAGCGGAGACCCCACCATTTCCAGATCGGGATATTTGCGCAGGCCTTCCACGAAGCCGCTCATGATTTCCCGGCAGGGCAGAATGCTGGGCGGACAAGCGATGACGCCGACCTTGCCTCGAGCCGAAAGGCGGTCGGCCAAGCGGTCGGCGGCCACGGTGCCGCAAAGGACATTGTCGGTGGCGGCGAAGGTGACGATGTCCCCCTCGGCGATCCCCGTGTCGATGACGGTGATGGGAATTCCGGCCTGATTCACCTTCATCACGGCAGGTGACAGGGCGTTGGAATCGCAAGGCGCCAGCACGATGCCGTCCACTTCCAACTGAATCATGTTTTCCACGATCTGGACCTGCTCCACGACATGCGTCTCACTCTTGGCGGCGTGCAACAGCAGTTCGACCCCCAGCTCCTCCGCCGCCCGCTGGGCGCCGTCGATGGCGTCCAACCAGAAGGGATCGGTATAGGATTTGGAGATGAAGGCGATCCTCGGCCGTCCGTCGCGGGCGGGATCGGGACCCGGCACCGCGCAGGCCCAGAGCAACAACAGCGGGATCAGGATCCCCATGCATCGGGTCATGGCGAGGCGGACACTAACACGTTCCGGGAGCCCTTTGCAGGATTCCCCAAACGGCGATCCGGCTTGCCTCGCGGCATCGGATTCAATACCTTAAAGTCGAGTGCCGAGCGGCTTGGCCACGTGGGCCAGGCCAACCGTTCCGGAAGTCGAATCCATTGAATGGAACGCCCACTCACTCCGCAGCGAGCGGCGCGGAAGAGGAAAGTAGCATGCCCGGAAAACTGGACGGCAGGGTGGCGATCATCACCGGCGGCGGTAGTGGCCTGGGCACGTCCACCGCCAGGCTCTTCGCGGCCGAAGGAGCCAAAGTGGTCATCGCCGACGTCAACGCCGATGCGGGCACAGGGGTGGTCCGATCCCTCCAGGATGACGGGAGCGAAGCCCTCTTCGTCAAGACCGACGTCTCGTCGGCGGCCGGCGCCCGCAACCTGATGGAGGAGACCGTCGCCCGGTTCGGCCGGATCGACATCCTCGTCAACAACGCCGGCGTCCAAGTAGAGAAGGCGGTTCCCGAGACTACCGAAGAAGATTGGGACTTCGTCCTGGGCGTGAATCTGAAGGGGCCGTTCCTCTGCTCCAAATACGCCATCCGGCAGATGCGCAAGCAGCAATCGGGGAACATCGTCTGCATCTCGTCCCTCTCCGGCGTGGTGTCCAACGCGGAACAGGCTTCCTACAACGCCTCCAAGCACGGCCTCATCGGCCTGGCCAAGTGCATGGCCCATGACCACGCCCTGGAGGGCATCCGGGTGAACACGGTCTGTCCGGGCTCCATGAACACGCCCATGCTGGACGGGGTGCCGGAGGAACACCTGGCGCCCTACCGCAAGAGCAACCTGCTGGAGAGGTTCGCGGACCCGCCCGAGGTGGCCAACTGCATTCTCTTTCTGGTGAGCGACGACGCCTCCTTCGTCACCGGCTCGGTTCTGGTGGCCGACGGGGGCTATACCACCAAGTGATGCCGGAACGTCCGGCTGCCGAGGCCGGCACCCGGGAGATACGTACCGAAAGGAGTCAAATCGGATGTACCTGAAGAAGATCGACCACATCGCCGTCATGGTGAGCGATATCGAGAAATCCCTGCACTTCTATCGCGATCTCCTGGGCTTGGAGGTGGTGACTCCGGAAGAGCACATCGAGGGTCCGGTGGCGGAGATGGTGAAAAAGCCGGGTTGCCACATGCGCGAGTACCGCATGCGGGCTCCGGAGGGCGTCCAGGGCTACGACCGGAACGACGAAGGGGTGGCGTTGACCTTCGACATCATCCAGTGGTTGAAACCGGAGAGCCCCCAGGCGAGATACGAGATCCACCACGTGCCGAGCGCGCACATCTGCTTCGGTGTGGAGAACCTTCCCGCAATCTACGAACGATTGAAGGCGGAGGGCGTCGAGTTCGTTTCCCCTCCGGTTCGCTTTTCGGGCGAAGGGGACTGGCACGTGCTCTTCTTCTACGATCCTGACGGCAACCTCCTGGAGCTGAACGAAACCGGCACCGGCGGCCAGATCGTCCACGACTTCGAGTGGAGCGAATAACGTCGGGGCAACCCTCGGGGTTGCCCTTTCTTTAACCCGCCGCGGTGTTTTCCTGCCCCACCGGGACCGGCCAGGCCCGTCGACCATGCCCTGTCGACACCGGGGCGACCCTTGCGGTTGCCCGGGTTCGGCAGGCGGGCAGAATCAATCCGGCCTCATGAGTTCGTCGCCGAGCAGCGGGTCTGAACGACTCGGGTTCCACGAATGGAGTGATTGCGGCCCCGGGTTCATCGACTCATCGCGCCGTGGCAGGGACGGATCATTCGACCCTCAGGAGGCGGAAACCCAGGTAGTGGTGGCGATTGCCGGGGACGACGCCGGCGCGATACGCCGACCGGCTGCCGAAAGCGTCGTGGCTCCAACCGCCCCCCCGACGGACCCGCAGGGAGCCCGTCGCAGGGCCCTTGGGATCTGTGACACTGCCTCCCGGGTACTCCCCGTAGCGGTCCTCGACCCACTCCCACGCGTTCCCCAGCATGTCGTGCAGCCCGAAATCATTCGCAGCCTTCCTCCCCACCGGATGGGTCCCGCACCGCGTTGAAGGGTACTGCTTTTCCTTCCAGTCCGAACAATCGACCCCGCCGTCGTACGTCACCCCGCTGTTGCCGCCGTACCACGCGATCCTGTCCAATATCGGCGCATTGCTGGTCCCCACCAAATCCAAATCTCCTGCCGGCGTGTCCGTCCGGGTTCCCGCCCGCGCCGCATACTCCCACTCGGCCTCTGTCGGCAACCGGTACCTCGCTCCTCCCTCCATACCGTTCAGCTTCCTGACGAACTGCTGCACGTCGTCCCACGAAACACTCTCCACGGGGCAGTCTCGACCGCAGTTCTTGAAATCCGAGGGATTCGATCCCATCACCGCCTCCCATTGACCCTGAGTCACCTCGTATTTCCCCAGATAAAACGCCCGGCTGATCTTCACCCGAGTCACCGGCCTCTCGTCATCATCCGCCAACCCGCTCTCCGACCCCATCCGGAACTCACCGGCCGGTACCTGTACAAACTCCATTCCGAGGCTGTTGCTCCACTCGGACGGCGTTGGGGCTTCTTTCTGAGCCGCCAGGCTCCCAGCGAGGAGGAGTACAGTCCACCCGGCCCCGGTCCCGCGCCGGCACCGTGAGATCAAGTTTCCGATCATGTTTCCTCCGCTCGGATCCGGTTGGTATTCGTTGACCTGCTATTAAATCCCGAAATCCCGGATGTCGTTTGCGCGACCTTGGATCACGGATCCGTGACCTCGAATCGGATGTCCAGGAGCCCGCTTGGATCCTGAGTGAGTTGCCGGATGATCCGCGCCAGGTTCAGTTCGGTGACCGGTTCCAGACCTCTCGAATCTAACCGGACGTTGCAGTGGGGGCAATGATCGCTCGCCGGAATGTGTTTCGGGAAGAGGATCTCTTCATTGCAACTGAGACAGATCAAGCGGATGGCTTGGATGTCATCCAAGCCGAACAGCTTTCGATTCTCCGACATCATCATACTTCCAAATATTGATTCAGCGTCCGGTCGACTCATCCAACCTCGCCGGCGCAATTCAGCCGGCACTGGCAGAACAGCCAGCGTCATTCCTGCAGGTGGGGGTGGATCTGGTCGGTCGGTGATGCCGGCGCCGAACTAATCTATGCGCCGCCGGCAACTTGCAGGAGGAGTGACACCAGGAGGAACCCGTAACGGCCAGCTCCAGTGCAGATCCCTGAACGTCTCGAAAGTCGATCTTGAAGATGACGTCGCCAACCGGAGACAAATGGGCACTTTTCCTGCCACCACTTCGGAGAGGACGTCCTATGCTGGACTGAAACCGGATTCTAGGTCGAGTAGAATAAGACTCAGGCTGGCTCTTCCTCCAGCATAGGACGAGTTGGTTTAGAGCCAGCCGGGTGTTGCCGCACCCGGCTGGCTCGTGCACAATCCCCACCATACACTAGAAGCTCCTTTCGGACAAGGTTTGCCTCTCACTTTGCCCAAATGGAAATTATCCTTTAGTTATAGTAGTTTGGACTGTTTAATGTTTTTCATAACCCAGATAATACAGAGGTCGGAATGTCCTCAACCCGCGTTCATCCTTCGCATACCAAGCATATGACAATAGTCATAATGCACCTGTTACTTGGCAATTATAGGTAAGAGATCCCCGGGCACCGGCGGGATAATCCCGACCCGGCTAAGACAATTCTATTACCGTTTCCTCGACAGTTTCGAAACCATCAAGACTATCGAAGACCAATGATGGGCTGACGCCACGACGCCACTGTTGGTGCATCACCCGTAAGGTGCGGGGATACACTCGGACCCGTGAGTGAAGTTCGGGATCTGTGTCTGTGTTCGGAATCGGACAAGTTCGGCGGTCCGTTGGCGGGGTTGGCCCGTCAGGCTCCGTCAGCAACGCCGACCTGCACGATGCGCGCCTGGTCCACGCCGGCGACGCCGGCGTATTGGAAGACCGCAGCGTCGAGTTGCCGGGGTCGAGGCTCTTGCACAACGACGGTGGCGCTTCCGTCCAACAGGCGGGCAAAAGGCGCAGCCTGATTATCGGCCTCCGGGTCCGTCGGGAACTTGAATTCCACCTCCGGATGGCTCGTGTACTCGATGTTGCCTTCGCCGTCCGTCACGTAGATCTCGGAGACCGCCGGCTCGCCGGTGATGGAGGCCAGCACGCCATTGATCCGCTCCGCAGTGTCTCCGGCTCTCAGCGCAGCGGCGACGTAGTGGGCAACGAGTTTGGCCTGGACGACCATGAGTTCCGCGGACCTGCCCGGGTCGGTTTGTTCTGTGAGTGTCATTGTGGCTCCTCTCCTATCTCGGCTCGTTCCGTTTTTTTCCGCTACCTTCGCTGAGCGAGACGTACCGGCCTGATTCAATCCCGGTCCACTCCTCCACCAGACCGCTCGGCCAATGGGCTCGAACTCGTGTCACCTCGGCGGAATCCCCCAATCCCACGAGGATTCGGGGATCGTTGGATGAGGCATAGCTGCCGTCGGTCCGGACGCGGCGCCAGAGCGTCGGCTTGCCCTCCCTGAATACACCGACCCAGGTTCCCAAGGCCTCCCGATTGCTTTCACGGCCGACAATTTGCAGCCCCAGCCAACGATTCGCCGTTCCGACTCGGTTGATCAGCAGCCGGGTGCGTCCATTGTTGTTGAAGAGCAGCACGTCCGTGTCCCCGTCATTGTCCACGTCGCCGAACGCCGCGCCGCGGCTGACTTCGGAGAGCCGGAACACCGATCCTGCCTCATTCGTGACTTCCTGGAAACGTCCGTCGCCCAGGTTGCGAAAGAGCTGGTTCGGCTGATGCAGAGGATATGGATCGCCCCTTCTCGCCAGCGATTCGATAGTCCGGACCTCCCCGTTGGCGGCGAACAGGTCCAGCCACCCGTCGTTGTCGTAGTCGAAGAATCGCGTGCCGAAAGCCGTGAACGGGAGGCTGGAGACAGCCAGATTGGCTTCCAGCGACGCGTCCTTGAAAAAACCCGTGCCGTCATTCGTGTAGAGGGTGTTCTTCTCACTCTTGAGATGGGTCATGAAGAGGTCTTCATCGCCATCGTTGTCGAAATCCGCCGCGTCGACTCCCATGCTGGACTCGGCCATCCCGTCTCGATTGAAGGCAGCGCCGGCCAGCAGGGACTCGTTCAGGAAGGTCCCGTCCTTCTGGTTGATCCAGAGATCGTTGGGTCTCTGGTCGTTGGCCACGTAGACGTCCGGCCATCCATCGGAGTTCAGGTCGGCCGCAACCACACCCAACGCTCCGTGGTACTCCCGCGAGATCTGGCTCCTGGCCGACACGTCCTCGAAGCTTCCGTCGCGCCGGTTTCGATAAAGGCGATTGGGAACCGGCTCGTAACCCATGGGACCGCAGTAATCGACGGCCCCGCTGGGAGCGTGGCACAGCTTCTGGTTGGAGAACCTGAAATCGACGTAGTTGCCCAGGAAGAGGTCGAGCCAACCGTCCCGGTCGTAGTCCAGGAATGCCGCACTCACGCCCCATCTCTCGTCGCCGGTGCCGGTCTTTGCGGTGACGTCCATGAAGGTCCCGTCCCCCCGGTTCCGGAACATCTGATTGGGACCGAAGTTAAGGACGTAGAGGTCGATCCAGCCGTCGTTGTCGAAGTCCGCAGCAGCCGCTCCCATCCCGTAGCCCAGTGCCTGGATCCCGCTGGAGGCCGTGACGTCTGTAAAACGGAGACGGCGGGTCCCGTCCGCTTGCACGATCAGATCATTCCGGTAGAGCCGGTCCATGGGAACCGTCTCGGCCCGGGAAACACCGGTGCCGCCGGACGGGTCGCCCTTCCCCAACATATGGCCCTGGACCACGTAGAGGTCCAGGTCTCCGTCGTTGTCGTAGTCGAACAGGGCGCCGCCTCCCCCCACCATCTCGCAGTAGTAGAACTTGCCCGACATCCCGTTGAAGTGGACGAAGTCGAGACCCGCCTTGTCCGTCTCATCGGAGAAAATGCCGTTTGTGTCGTCTTGGGACTGGGAATATCCGGTGAGAACGCCGGTGTGAATCAGCAGGATCAGAAAAACGAGCTGCAGAGCCGACCTCCGCAAAGTTGACCTCAGGACACCGCCTCGCCGGCGAATTCGATGGACTCCTTGAGGGATTGCAGAAACTGGGCCGCCACCGCACCATCCACGGCCCGATGGTCGGCGTTCAAGGTCACCTGCATCCTGGAACGGACGGCGACCTCCCCTCCCACCACCGCCGGCACCGCGCGGACGGTCCCCACCGATAGGATCCCGACTTCGGGTGGATTCAGGATGGAGGTGAACTGCTCGATACCAAACATGCCCAGGTTGGAGACCGAGAAGGTGCTTCCTTTCATCTCTTCCGGCTGGAGGGTCCGCTTTCGGGATCGATGGGCCAGATCCGCCAGTTCCGTCTGAATCCGCTCGATTCCCTTCTGCTCCACGTTCCGCAACACCGGAACCACGAGGCCGTCCTCCAGCGAGACGGCGACACCCAGATGAACCGATGGGAATTCGCGGATCTCCTCCTCCACCAGATGGGCGTTGAGCCGGGGATGCTTCAAGAGCACGCCGGCCACCACCTTCAGCAGGCAGGGCGTGAGACGGCGCTGCGGAGTCGTCCTTGCCCGCAGGCCCGTGACGTCCAGGGAAAGAGACAGAGTGATGTGCGGGGCATTCCTGTAGCTTTCGCTCGTGCGCTTGGCGATGGAGCGCCGCGTTCCCTTGACGGGAACCACGCGATACTCCGGCTCCTCGGCAATAGTCGTTTTGGCAGCCGTGGCGAGAGCCTCCAGATCCCTGGGCAGAACGGCTCCCTTGGGGCCGGACCCGGTGACCGTGGCCAGATCGATGCCCAATTTCCGGGCCATCTTCCTGGCTCGGGGAGATGCCCGCACCCGTCCTCGCCGGCTGGGAGAGCGGGTTCGGGTCTTCGTTTCGCGTGCGCGGCGGGCGGTTCCCGGTCGCGTGGAGGGTTGCTGCGGCTTGGGCGCCCCGACCGCCGGCAAGGGGGCCGTTTCACCTTCGCCGAGGAGCCACGCAATTCCCCGCCCCACCGGGATCTCATCCCCCTCCTGGGCCGTGACGTTGGACAGGACCCCGGATGCGGCGGCCTCGATCTCCATGACCGCCTTGTCGGTCTCGATCTCCATCAGGGGCTCGCCCCGGGCCACGAACTCCCCCTCGGACTTGAGCCAACGCACCAGGACACCCTGCTCCTGGGACATCTCCAGCGCAGGCATGATGATTTCAGTGGCCACGTTGCTTCTCCGACTGGGATGGAACGGCGCAGGCTCCTGGGAGTCTGCGCTGTAGAAATGATCGTAGCGAGAAAGTGGAGAATCGAGGCCAGATTTTCACGATTTGGAGGTGCATAGTTGTTCTATTCGCCGAGAAATCGGGGAAATATGGACCGATTCTACGCTTTCGCAGTAGATTAATTTCTGCCGCGCAGGATCCTAGTCTTCGAGCATCTGGCGGGCGATCTCGACGATCTGTTCCTTGCGGGGAATGGTCAGGTCCTCCAGCGTCGGCGAGAACGGAACCGGGACATCCATGGCCCCCAACCGCCGAACCGGGGCCTCCAGGTCGTAGAACAGATTCTCGCCGACCAGAGCCGCGATCTCCGCTCCCGCCCCGTAGCGCTGGTAGCCCTCGTCGATTACCAGGCAGCGGGCCGTCTTTCGGACCGAGTCCAGCAACGACTCTTCGTCCAGCGGCGCCAGGGTGCGCGGGTCGATGACCTCCGACTCGATTCCCTCCTCCGCCAGCTCCGAAGCGGCATCCAGGGCCTGGCGGACCATGCTGGAAGTGGCGATCAGGGTCAGATCCTCCCCCTCCCGCTTCACGTCGGCGCGGCCGAAAGGAATGGTGTACTCGTGGGAAGGATCGGGAACCGGACCCTTCTGATAGATGTCCACCTTGTCCTGCAGGAAGATCACTGGATTTTCGTCCCGTATGGCGGTCTTCATCAGGCCCTTGGCGTCGTGCGGACTCGAGGGCAGCGCTACCTTCAACCCGGGAATATGGGCGAACCAGGCTTGCAGGCTCTGAGAGTGCTGAGCCGCCAAACGGCGCCCGGCGCCCATGGAGGTGAGGAAGACCATAGGGACGCTGGTCATCCCACCCGACATGTAATACGTCTTGGCCGCCTGGTTGACGATCTGATCGGAGGCGAGCGGAAGAAAGTCGCCGAACATGATCTCGACGATGGGCCGCAGGCCGGTCATGGCCGCCCCCACGCCCAGGCCGGCGATCCCGGCTTCGGAGATGGGAGTGTCCAGGACTCGTTCCGCACCGAACCGGTCCAGGAGTCCCTCGGTCACCTTCCAGACTCCGCCGGCCGCCGCCACGTCCTCACCGAACAGGATCACCCGGTGGTCGCGATCCATCTCCTCCCGGATCGCCTCATTGACGGCTTGGCTGAAGGTGAGTTGGCGAGCTTCAGTCGGCGAAGACATGTCGGTCCACCTCTTCCGGGTCCGGGAACGGCGCTTCCTGTGCCAATCGGGCGGCTTCTTCCACCTCGGCCCGGACTTCCTGGCCCACGGCGTCCAATTCCGATTCGCTGCAGAGCCCGGCCCCCAGCAACTGATTGCGCAATCGCTCGATGGGGTCCCGCTGGCTCCGCCACTCGTCCTCTTCCTCCTGCGAGCGGTAGGGCCGGGTGCGGTCCGACATGCCATGGCCCAGATAGCGGTAGGTATCGAAGACGAAGAAGCTGGGGCCGCCACCCCCTCTCGCCCGCTGAACCGCCGCATCCGTGGCATCGTAGACGGCCAGGACGTCCATGCCGTCCACTTCGGCGGAAGGGATGCCAAAGGCTTCCCCTCTGAGGGTGAGACGGCCGGCCGTGACCTGATCGGTAGGCGTATACTCCCCGTAATGATTGTTCTCGCAGGCGAAGATGGCGGGAAGATTCCAGATGGCGGCCAGATTCATCGATTCCAGCAGGATGCCCTCGTTGAGGGCTCCGTCGCCGAAGAACGACACGCCGACGCCCCGGTTCCGGAGCACCTTTGCCGAGAGGGCGGCGCCGGTCGCCAGCGGAATGCCGCCGCCGATGATGGCGTTGGCGCCCAAGTGTCCCGTTTCCCGGTCGGCGATGTGCATGGACCCGCCCTTGCCGCGGCAGTATCCGTTCGCCTTGCCCAGCAGTTCTCCGAACATGGGAACGAGGCCGGCGCCCTTGGCGTAGCAGTGCCCGTGCCCGCGATGAGTGCTGGTGATGTAGTCGTTGCGGTTCAGATGAGCACAGACGCCGACGGCCACGGCCTCCTGTCCGATGGAGAGATGGGTGATGCCCGGCATCTCGGCCCGTTCGTAGAATTCCCCCACCCGGTGCTCGAACGCCCGAATCGTAAGCATCTGGCGCAGCATTTTCAGCCGGGCCGCCGCGGCAAGTCCTTGAGAGGGGGGCGATTCAGTTGTCAACGCCATGAGCGCCTCTGATGTTGGATGGGATTCTCTTACGAACTGTCACCGCACCGGCGATCATCCGCTCAAAACCCGGCGAGACTAACAGGAAACCCGGCTAATGTCGATATTCGCGCCGACAGGCGGCGTTCCTGGCGGCCATTCGCCCGTCGACCAGTATTCGGGGAATTCGGCGGCTGGGAGAACGCCGCTATTGATAGCCGAGCGTGCCCTCCTGATAGATCCTCACTGTTCGCTTCGCATCCGTTGTATTTCGTTTGGACTTGTATGGTCATATTTATAAGACCATAATAGTCACTATGACCACAGTATCGATTTCCGAATTAAAGGCGAATCTTTCACACTACGTTCGGGAGGTCCGCCGGGGAGGGGAGGTCCAGATTCTAGACCGCGGAAAACCGGTCGCGAGACTTGTTGCAGCTGCAGCCGGGGAAGACCAGGGAGCCCGGGAGCGGTTGATCAGCCAAGGTGTAATGAGACCGGGTCAAGGAGATGCTGCCTCTATTCTGGACGAGCCTCCGTTAGTGTTGCCGGTGAGCATTTCCGAGGCATTGGCCGAAGATCGGAAGGAACGGTTGTGAGGTACTGGGATGCCTCTGCGTTAGTGCCGCTGATTATTGCGGAAAGCGAAAGCGCCTGGACACGCGATCGATTAGCGGAAGACAGCCAGATCGTCACTTGGGCATGGACAAGAACCGAGATCGTCAGCGCGATTGAACGTCGGACCCGTGAAGGTGCGCTGACGCGCCTGCAGCGCCGCAACCTGCTCAGAGATTTCGAAATCTTCTCCAATAGTTGGGACGAGGTCACGGATGTCCTCTCCGTTCGAGTGCGAGCGAACCTGCTGCTGGCACGCCATCCCTTGCGCGCCGCAGACGCGGGTCAGCTTGCCGCCGCTTTGTTGGTTCAGGAGCAATTGAGCTCCCCTCTCACCTTTATCTGCCTCGACCAGCGGCTGTCGATCGCCGCCGAACTGGAGGGTCTTCACGTAATGCCATAGGGGGATCAGGCGAGGCTGCATTGCCCATGGCCGACTGGAGGTCAGCGGCAAAAAAGCCGACGCTTTCACCAACGCTCCATCAGCAAGTCCTGCCCGGAGTTGCTAGACTAAGGCCAGTTCTTGCAGGAGGTTTTCCGGCGCCGGAATCGAATCCATGTTCACCCGGCTTGTCTTCTCACTGGTTATCGTTGCTATCTGTTCGTCACCGCTCTCTCAGGCGAATCCTCTCCCTCCCGAAGCGGACGGATCGGTGGCGGGGGCCGCTCTCGAGATCCTGCAACGGGAATGCGTTGCCTGCCATGGCGTGGCGCGCCAGGGGGGACTTGATCTGGGCAGCCGCCAGACTCTGCTCGACGGCGGCAACCGGGGTCCGGCGGCGATTCCCGGAAACGCCGGTTCGAGCCTTCTGTTTCTGGCCGCGTCCCACGACGGAGAACTGAAAATGCCCCCGGGCGGTTCTCCGCTGGCGGCGGCGGATCTGGAGGTCTTGCGCCGCTGGATCGACTCCGGCCTCGGATGGACCGGCGTCCGGGACGACGGCGCCTCCCCGCCCTCCTGGTGGTCGTTCCGGAAGCTCCGGCGGCCACCCATTCCAGAGACGGAAGCGGACATTTGGGTCCGGAACCCCATCGACGCCTTCGTGCTGGCCCGACTGCGGGAGAAGGGCTTGAAACCGGCGCCCGAGGCCGACCGGCGGACTCTGATCCGAAGGGCGTACTTCGATCTCATCGGACTTCCGCCGACGCCGGAGCAGATGGACCGGCACCTGGAAGACGACTCGCCCGAGGCCTACGGCAGGATGGTGGGCGAGTTGCTGGAATCGCCCCGCTACGGCGAGCGCTGGGCCCGGCACTGGCTCGACGTCGTCCGCTATGCCGACAGCAGCGGATACGAGTCGGACCACTACTACCCCAATGCCTGGCGCTATCGGGACTACGTCATCAAGTCGTTCAACGAGGACAAGCCCTACGACCGCTTCCTGCAGGAGCAGATCGCCGGAGACGAGCTCTGGCCCCAACGATTCGAGCTCCTGGGGAGCCGAACTATTCCCGTGAAGAAGAACGAATACCTGGAAGCACGGGTCGGAACCGGACTCTACACGTTCGGGCCCGAGGTGCTGGAATCGATGCAGGACGCCCGGCAGTTGCGCGCCGAGGAGCTGACCGACTGGGCGGACACCACCGGCGCCGCCTTCCTGGGCCTCACCCTGGGCTGCGCCCGGTGTCACGATCACAAAGCAGACCCCATCAGCCAGAGGGACTACTACGCCTTCCAAGCGCTGTTTGCCAACAGCCGCAAGGTCGACATCCCCGTCATGAGTCCCATTCAGGCGGTCTCGCGGAACATCGACTACCCCGCCGTCATCGCCGTGGACGAAAGCCGTTCCGCTTACCGCCGATTCGAGAAACGGGTCAAGAAGAGGATCGAACAGGAGACGAAAGCGCAATTTCCACCAGAGGTAGTGGAAGCCTACGAGACGGACAAGGATCGTCGGACCCCGGAGCAGGAAGAATTGGCCAAGCCCCTGATGGAGGCGGTTCGGGCCGTCAAATTCGAGCAGGCTCTGACCGAGCCGGAGAAGGACGAACACGAAAAATTGCTTATCGGGCTGGCCCGGGCCGTACTCAAGGTCTCCGAGATCGAGGGCTCCAATCTGGTCCGGTTCGAAGGACTGCTTGAGTTACCGACCGCTTCAGTGCTGGGTCATTTTGATCCGGGGGCTTCCGCACCCGTTCACGTCTTGAGTCGAGGCGAGTTCAGACGCAAGGAGGAACGGGTCGGACCCGGCTTGCCGACGGTGCTGAGAGGGGAGACCGATCCCAATGGCGTCTTCTCGGGATCGATGGAGAACCGCCCCCGCAAGCAGTTGGCGCTCTGGCTGAGCCGTCCCGACCACCCTCTCACCGCCCGGGTGATGGTGAACCGGCTCTGGCAATGGCATTTCGGACGAGGACTGGTGAGAACTCCCAACGACTACGGCCGCCAGGGAGAAGCGCCCAGTCATCCGCAACTCCTGGATTGGCTGGCCGTGGAGTTCACGGCCCGGAACTGGAGCCTCAAGGCGATGCACTGGCTGATCCTGAACTCCAGCACGTACGGCATGTCCAGCTTGCACAGCGACCCGGCCGCTCTCTCGCTGGATCCCGATAACCGTCTCCTCTGGAGGATGAACCGGCGGCGGTTGGAAGCGGAAGTCCTCTGGGACGCCACACTTGCGGTGGCCGGCACCCTGAATCTCGGGGTGTATGGCCGTCCTGCGGCGCCGCCACTGGGAGATGAAGAGTTGCAGAGCCTGGGAGGGCCCAAGGGTTGGTTGACCGTCGCGGACCCCCACTCCCAATTCCGCCGGGGCGTCTATATCCTCAGCCGCCGCAATCTCCGGTTTCCCATGTTCGACGTCTTCGACAGCCCACAGAACGCCGTCAGCTGCCCCCGCCGTGACGTCACCACGGTGGCGCCGCAGGCCCTCTGGTTCCTCAACAACCGGATGGCGTTCCGGCAGGCAGTGGCCTTTGCGTCCCGGCTGGTGGAGAGCGAGGGGGACGACCCGGGAGCCTGGGTGGAGAAGGCGTGGCGGTTGGCCCTGAGCCGGGCGCCGTCCGCCACGGAGAAGAAGGAGGCGCTGGAATTGATATCGGCCCGGGCCCGTGAGGCGAAGGAAGAGCAGTGGTCCGAGCTACCGGCCGGGCTCGAGAAAATCCCGCGGCGCCGGGCGGCGGCCTTGACCCAGTTCTGCCTGGGCCTGTTTAATCTCAACGAGTTCAGCCATGTTGACTGAGAAGCGGTAATGTCCATGAATCCCTTCCGTTGCCATCGCCATGAACCGGCCGGCTCACGACGCGAGTTCCTGAGCAAGTGGGGAATGGGCTTCGGCTCCCTGCCGTTGATTCATCTGCTGGAGCGGGAATCGTTCTTCCGGTCGGCTTCCGCCAAGGGAACCCGGGAACCGGTCCTTCACCCGCTCGCACCCAAGCCGCCTCACCAGAGCGCCAGCGGCCGCAACGTGGTCTTCATCTATCTCCAGGGAGGCGCCAGCCACGTGGACACCCTGGACCCCAAGCCGGTCCTGACCCGCTTCGATGGTCAGAACCTTCCCCAGAGCTTCGCCTCAGACGATCTCAATTTCGCCAATATTGCCGCCGGAGATGCCAAGCTGATGGGTTCGGACATCCCATTTCGCAGGTACGGGGAGTCGGGACTGGAGATTTCGGATCTCATGCGGAACGTGGCCACCCACACCGACGATTTGGCCGTGGTGCGCTCCTGTTACCACGACTCCTTCGTCCACGGCCCGGCGAGCAACTATCTTTGCACCGGCTCCATCCTGACCGGGCATCCCAGCGTCGGGTCCTGGATCCTCTACGGCCTGGGGAGCGAGAACGACAACCTTCCCGCCTACATGGTGATGACCGACGGCAACTTGTGGGGTCGGACCAACCGGAACCACTTCGGGTCCGGGTTTCTGCCCGCCATCTATCAGGGCACCCTGCTCCGCTCTGAAGGCGCCCCCCTCAAGGACCTGACTCCGCCCCAGGAGATGACCGCGGCGGATCAGCGGAACCTCCTGGACTGGATCCGGAAGTCGAACCGCCGGCACTACCAGGGCCGCGCCGACGACACGAGTCTGGCGGCTCGCATCTCCAACTACGAACTTGCGTTCCGGATGCAGACCGCTGCGCCGGAATTGGTCGACCTTTCTCAGGAGCCGGAACACATCCGGCGCCTGTACGGACTGGACCAGGAAAAGAGCCGGAAGTTCGGGCGGATGTGTCTGTTGACCCGGCGCATGTTGGAGCGGGGCGTTCGCTTCGTGCACCTGATCAGCACCGACTGGGACGGCCACGAGCAGTGCTCCCGCAACCACTGGGAGAACTCCAGGAAGGTGGACCAGCCCATCGCCGGCCTCCTGCAGGATCTCAAGCAGCGCGGGCTGCTGGAGAGCACCCTGGTGTTCTGTTCCGGGGAGTTCGGACGAACCCCCTTCGTGCAGGGGAAACTCGGCCGGGATCACCACCCGTACGGCTTCTCATGCTGGATGGCGGGAGCCGGGATCCAGGGAGGAAAGGCCATCGGCGCCACCGACGACCTGGGAATGAAGGTGACCGAGGACAAGGTCCATGTCCACGATCTGCACGCCACCATCCTCTCTCTGCTGGGCCTGGACCACGAAGGACTCACCTACTTCTTCCAGGGACGAGACCGGCGGCTCACCGACGTGGGTGGATACAACGACCTCTCACAACGGCTCCTGCAGGCAAGCTAATCTTCTGGTTAGAACGTTTCGGGATATCTGCACTGTGGAGGATCAGTTCACGGCCATCATCGAGCAGGACGGAAAGTGGCACATCGCCTGCTGCTCTGAGATTCCAGGGGCCAACGGTCAGGGTAGGACCAAGGAAGAGGCTTGCGACAATCTTGCGGAGGCCGTCGCGTTAATCCTTGAGGTCCGCTGTGAGGAATAAAAACGCCGGAACCCTTCTAACGGCGGTCTTAATGCTGGGATTTGGAGTAGCGACGGCGAATGCCGAGACCTACGTGACCGAGATTCGGCTGGATCGAAATCTATTCACGGAGGACGGCCGGCGCTTGGACCGGGGTGGCTTCGATCTGGAAGTCCGCCGCGAGGAGGAGGGCTGTTCCCTGGTCTTTCTGAAGGGCAAGGAGGTTGTGGCAACGGTCGCGGGCCAAGAGGGCTCTGAAACGGAGACGGGTCGAGCCATTCCCTTGGTCGGGACCCTTTATCTGCGGTCGACGGCCGTTCCCATTGGGACGGCTGAAGAAAGGCAGTTGAGCAAGACGGGCCGCCCCCAATACCAGGACCAGGTGCAGAACTGGGAGCATACGCTCCGGGCCTTTCGCGGCTCGGAGGATACGGAGGTCCACTTCCTCTTCCAGGTCCGAAGGAATTGGGGTGATTGGGAGCAGGTCCGCTTCAAGCTGTTCCTGGAGGATCCGACCAGCGACCGTTGACGGCCGCGGTCAACGCCCAGGCGGCAGCAACGTCACGAAAGCAGACTGCCTGGGGTCTTTTGCCAGAAAGCGCCGAACCCACCACTGACCGGACTCCGACGCCACGGCTTCACCGAACAGTTCCGCGTCGTTGCCCATGCCTCGGGCGAACCCGTGTTCGTAGCCGAAACGCAGGGATGTCAGCGCCAGCCGGGCCGCGAACTCGCGGGCGGCCCGCAGGTCTTTCGCCGTTTCGCCGGCGGGCGTGGGCGATTGCAGGATTCCGTTCACGGCATCGCTTCCGTAAAGCGCGTCCAACTCCCGGCTCTGACCGGCTGCGCGCCCGTCCCAATCGGTCGCCTGGAATCGGCGCACACCGGACCGAAGCTCGTCCGCTACCCGGAACGCCCTGGTCAGAGCAGTCGAGGCGGGATGGAACTCGTGAGCCAGCCCGATCCGCACTGCCGTTCGTCCGTCCACCGACTCTCCGTTGACCGCCATCTCGGCGGCTCGCCGCGGACCGACGAGCCTCGGCAGCCGCTGCATGCCCCCGTATCCAGGGATGATGCCAAGCTTCACTTCCGGCTGTCCGATGACGGCATTTTCGGTGACGATCCGATAGTGGGTGCTCATGGCCAGCTCGTTGCCGCCTCCCAGCGCGAAGCCGTCCACGATCGACACGACGGGTAGAGGCAGGGTTTCCAGCCGCCGGAAGAGCGCCATGTTCTCCGCCGCCAGACGCCGGACAGAATCCGCGTCCCCGCCCACGAAGCCCTGGACGTCGGCTCCCGCCACGAACGCCCGTCCCGAGCCGCGCAGGATCAGGGCGGTCATCCTCTCTCCGTGGAGGGTTCCGCGCGCTCCGAGTTCTTCCGTCAGTTCTGCAAGCTGGGACAGTAGTTCCTGATTGAGGGCGTTCAAGGCGACCGGCCGGTGGAAGCTGAGAATTCCCACCTCGTCGATCAGGCTCAAGGCGATGAAGCGGCCGTTTTCCGAGTCGGCTTCGCGGAGCGTCTTGCCCAGGTACTCGGCTTCGTAGTCGAAGATCCTACGGCCCGCGACGTCCGCCTGAACCAGCGACACACCCTTGGGTTTCGCCATGGTGCCGTCCAGCATCTTCTGCTGGATCTCCGGCAAACCCGCCAGATCGACGACCTCCAGGTCCTCCTGGTCCATGACGATCCGGTTCCGGGCCAGGAGGCGGATGGTCTCCCGGGCTTGGGCCGCTCGATACATGTGGGATCCGGAGACGGTCAGATCGGCCGACCCCCGGGCGACGATGATGCCGCACGACATCTCGTCCTTCTCGTCATGGTCCCTCAACAGGAAGGTGCTGACATGGAGCGTACTCTGATCGGGACGCTCGACGATGAAGTCCGGGCTGATCCGGGGGCCGAAGACTTCCCAGATGGCCCTCCCGAGAGCCCGGGCGTCCAGCATGAAGTCCGACATGTAGGCGGGATTCGGGGTCCCCTCGTCAGTCAGCGGGTCCGGCATGTCGATTGGTAGCCGGAACCGGTCGCGATCGATGATCTGCGACTCGGTGAGGCCCATCCGGTGCAGGGCGGCCAGTCCCTCCGATTCCCGGGAACGGGACGCGACCACCACCAGGTCGGCCCGCCGCTGCAACGCCGCCTCGACGAACTCCTGCGCGTACCGGTCGGCGCCCCAGACCAACCCTCTCCGCCCCGGCAGCAGGCCGATCTCCGAGAAGATCTCCGCCGGGGTCCCGCTCCGGAAGAGGACCTGCTTCTGGCGCATCCAGACCCAGCGGGCGTCCAGGACGAAGCGGCAGCCGTCGTAGAAGAAGGTCTCCTTGTATTCCCCCTTGAGGCCCCGTCCCGTGGCGCCGAAGAAGGCCAGCCGCCCTTTGGGTGCGAGAACCGATACCAGCAGAGGAAAATTGGCGCCCCCCGTATGCTCGAAAACCGTATCCACCGGCCGGCCTTCGTTGGCGGCGAGCACGATCCTTCGGAAAGGCTCGGTCCGAGCATGCCACCGATCATATTCTTCCCCGACATCGACCACGCCGAAGACCTCGGCCGGGATCTGCCTCCGGTCGACAAAGGCGTCGGCGATTCCCCGTTCGATGAGGGACCGGCCCAATGACGGATTGGATCCCATCAGGACCACACGGGCCCCGAGGGCCTTTCCCAGTTGCGCAGCAGCGAAGCTGGTTCCCTTCCCGCCTCCCAGGACCAGCATGGATTCTCCCGGACCGACGGCCAGGCGCTCCACCACGGTGCGGTAGGCCGTTCCGTACGTGAGCAGCATGGCCGAAAGCTGCTCGGGGCTGTGACCGCCCAAGGATGGAGGCACCGGGATGGCCCGCTCCTCGTCCACCATGGCGAACTGAGCATTGAACCCGTCGTGGGTCTCGTAGCCCCGGATGTTGTGCCCGGTCCAGGAATCCAGGATGACGGCCTGGCCCGCCTTCACCGTCCGGACCGCGGGACCGGCATCCACCACGATGCCCAGGGCGTCGCTTCCCGGAATGTGCAGGGTGGCGCTGTCGCCCCGGGCAAAGACGGGAACCGGCAGCCCCAGAGCCGCAAAATTGGTATTGAAGTTGGGTCCGCTGGCCAACACCGCCACCAGGACTCCCCTGGCGTCCGCAGCGCGGAGGCGTGGAACCTCGACCTGCTCCAAGCGGACCACGTCCCGCGGCGGACCGTATCGGTCGCGGTACAGGGTCAGGGCATGCATCCGTTTCGGGATGGACCGGGCCAGAGTCGGACAGGAACCCAGCGGCCAAGGCGTATTGGGGCGATCGGAGGCGGTCACAACGCGGGCGGTCAGATCAATTCCGGGATCGGCTGCCCCATGGTGTCGTCGAAACCGTTGGCGATGTAGACGGGGCGTCCAACGGGAGCCATGTAAGTCTTGGTCCAATCGATGCCCAGCGCCTTGTAGATGGTGGCGTAGAGGTCGCCGATGGAGATGGGGCGTTCCGCGACGTAGGCGGCCCGGTCGTCGCTGACGCCGATGACCTGCCCCCCTTGGATGCCGCCGCCACCCAGCGCCAGCGACCAGCAATGCGGCCAGTGATCCCGCCCCAGGCCCGGATTGATGTGGGGGGTCCGTCCGAACTCACCCATGACCAGCACCACCGTCGATTCCCACAGACCTCTCTGGTCCAAATCTTCCAACAGCGCGGAGAGCGCCTGATCCAGGGGAGGCGTCAGGTCTTCCTTGAGCCGCTTGTCGTTGCTCCCGTGCGTGTCCCACTGCCCGTGCTTGTAACCGGCCGCCGTGATGAAGCGGCACCCGGCCTCCACCAGGCGGCGGGCCATCAGAACGCTTTGGCCGAAGCGGTGGCGTCCGTACGCGTCCCTGGTCTTCTCCGATTCGCTGGAGAGGTCGAACGCCTTCTGAACGTGAGGCGACAGGATCATTCCCAGGGCCTGGTCCCGGTAGGTGTCCATCTTGCCGAACTCGGCCACCTCCTGGGTGGACCGGTAGTGCCGGTCCACGATGCTGAGCAGGGTTTTCCGATCTTCGATGGCCGCGGCGGAAACCGTTTTGGGCAAACGGAGGTCGGGCACGACATATTCCTCGGCACTGGGGTCCGGCAGGACCATGGCGTCGTACTCGGCGCCGATGTACGAGCCCTTGAAGGCCTCCTCGTAGTTGTAGAAGTCGTTCTCCCAGGGCATGGGGACCGTGGTGAACGGCGGCATGCCGTTTCGGGGACCCATTTCCTTGGCCACGATCGAGCCGAAGCCGGGGAACTTCATGGTGGGACTGGGCCGATGGCCGGTCAGGGACTCGATGGTTCCCTGGGGGTGGTTGGTCTCCTGCGTCCGCATGGATCGGATCAACGAGAGCTTGTCCATGTGCCCGGCCGTCCGGGGCAGGAGTTCGGAGATGCGGATGCCGTCGACGTTGGTGGCGATGGAGCCGAAGTTGGTGTTCCCCTTGGGATCCCAGGTGTCCATCTGGCTGGCGCCGCCCTCCAGGAAGAGGAGAATGCAGGCTTGCGCCTGGCCGGCCGCCGGTTTGGCGCCGGCCGCTGCCTGGAGACGCTCCAGCCTGAGGAGATCGGCGGCGTTCATGCCGAGAAAGCTCAGGGCGCCTGCACGGAGGAAGTCGCGGCGTCCGAGTTGGGTCCGCCTGCATTGGAAACACCGGTATTCCTTCACGTTACTTTCTCCATTACTCTTTGGGGAGCCACCGTTTCAATCGCCCGTTCCCTATTCGGCCCAATGTTCTACTGGAGTTCGGCGGCTGGAAACCGCCGCTCCTGTTCGGCGGCTGGAAACCGCCGCTCCTGTTCGGCGGCTGGAAACCGCCGCTCCTGTTCGGCGGCTGGAAACCGCCGCTCCTGTTCGGCGGCTGGAAACCGCCGCTCCTGTTCGGCGGCTGGAAACCGCCGCTCCTGTTCGGCGGCTGGAAACCGCCGCTCCTGTTCGGCGATTGGAAATCGCCGCTCCTGTTCGGCGATTGGAAATCGCCGCTCCTTAGTGATTGTAGGCGAACTCCCGCGAGCTGATGAGGGCCCACATCAGGTTCGCCAGTTGCTCCTTTCTCGGGGAGGATCCCTCTTGGACAAACGTTTCCAGGTCGGATCGTTCCCGTTCGGTCGGGTAGCGCGACAGCGCCGACAAGTAGAAGTCTTCGATGATTTGGGAATCGGTTTGGCCGTCCTGCAGGGCCCGGTCCAGGCGTCCTCCCGGTTGAGTGATCTTGGTCGTGTAGGTCGAGCCCGCCCACATGTGCAGGGCCTGGGCCAACGTCAGGGACGGCTGTTCCGGAAGCGACTTGCGCATGGACCGTCCGTAGACGTTGAGGAAATGGCAGGGAAACAGCTCGGGAATCAGGTCGATGGCGCGGGCCCCCGGACGAGCCGCGCCGGTGCGCAAGGTCTTGGGGTGCACCGGGAACTCCTCCGGGACCCCGGTGGCGTGGGAGATGGCGTCCAGCAGGACGGTGGCCTGCAACGGCCGGGCCAAAGCCCGCGCATAGTTGATTTCATCTTCCTTGTTGGTCCGGTTGGGGATTCCCGAAGCCTGGTAGGTCCTCGACCGGGCGATTCGCCTCATCAGATGCTTCAGATCGTATCCGTGCGCCACGAAGTCTTCCGCCAGCGCCGACAGCAGTTCGGGATGCGTCGGCGGATTGGACACCTTGAAGTCGTCCACCGGGTCCACGATTCCACGGCCGAAGAAATTGCCCCAGACCCGGTTCACGATGGTCTGGGCGAAGGCGGGCTGGGCGATGATCCAGTCGGCCAGAGCCAGGCGCGGATCGCGCTCCTGCTCCCCGGTCGGGAATGACCCGTCCAGGAACCTGGCCCGGACTTCTTCCTTCCGGCGCGGATGGACGGTCTTGATGCCCTCCTGTTTCAGGTCATAGGATCGCCCACCCTCCGGATTGTCGAAAACCAATTGGGAATCCAGAAGCTGCGTGACGTTGCCGAAAAAGGCGGTCATCCCCCAGAACTGGTCCTGGCTCCAGGTCTCGAAGGGATGGTTGTGGCACTGGGCACAATCCAGCCGGCGCCCCATGAAGAGGCGGACCTGCTCGGCCATGATCTCGTGGGGCACGATCAGTTCGGTATAACGAAAAAAGTGACGGGTGGGAGCCCCGTACCCTTGAGCGGCAATGCGTTCCCGCGCCATGCGATCGTACGGCTTGTTCTGGAGGACACCGTTGCGGAGCCAGTCGTCGTATGCCTTGACCTCCTTGAACGAGGTCACGGTGGTGTAGCTCACCCGGTACAGGTCCGCGAACAGGAAGCTCCAATAGTCCGCGTACTGAGGAGAGGAGAGGAGCGTCTCGATGAGCTTGTCCCGTTTCTGCGGATCGCGGTCGGCCAGGAATTCCCGGACGCGATCCGGCGGCGGCAAGGTGCCTGCGATGTCCAGACAGACGCGGCGCAGGAATTCCGAATCGCTGGAAAGCGCGGAAGGACGGATCTGAAACCTCCGCAATTTGGCGAAAACGTGTTCGTCGATGAGATTGCGGGGCTCGATCCTGAAGTCGGTTGGGACCGCCTCGTCCACCACTCCGAATCGTGCGCTGACGGCATGGCCGGCGGTCCGGACCAGCACCGTCGTCTCCCCTCTTCCCATGGCCGCGACCCGGCCGTTCTCGTCGACCGTCACGACGTGGGGGTTCTGGGAGACGTAACGCGCCTGGTGACTGATGTCCTCGCTCCGGCCGTCGGGCCCGTAGGCGGTCACCAGAAGCTGCTGCACGCCATCGCCGCCCAGGACGGCTTCCCGCGGGAAGACCGTTACTCGCACGATCCGCCCAGCCTCACTCCGGTCACCGTATCCAGCCCCCTCCCGGATCCAATCCACGAGGGCGGCGTAGTCCGGAGAGTCGGCGTCCAGGCGCTCACCGCCGCCGTGGATCACCTGCATGGCGGCCTTCTGCAGCAGCAGGCTCTCCTCCGGACGCTCCGGATTCACGCGGGGCACTCTCGGACCCCCCGATTCCATGACCAGAACCTGGTAGATCCCCCCTTTGACGATCCACTCGTGGTCTTCTTCCGGAAAGAGGCCGTCGAGAGAAAGCTTGAATCCTCCCTTTCCCTTGACGCTGCCGTGGCACTCGCTGGCGTTGCAGCCGCGCTTGGTCAGAATGGAGGCGATATCGCGGTCGAAACGGAAGGGTCTGGGACCCGAGCCGGGATCGATTCGAATCTGCGAACGGACCTGCTGTCCTCCGGCCTCAGCCCGTAGAGTCACCTCCCCTGGCGCCAGGGCCAAAACCCTGCCGGTGTCATCCACCCGCGCCAAGGCGGGATCGGAGAGACGAAACGCGCTGCCGGAAGTCAGGTCCCGCTCCAGTCCGTCGGCGAACTTCCCCATCACCACGAAGCGCTGGGAAGCCTCCGGCCCCTGGAGATGCACCTGCTCCGGCACCAACCGCAGGGATAGCAGCGTCGGAGCGTGGCTCGGTGCGGGTGCTTCGACGGCAGCAGCCAGGGACGCGAAGAATGAGAAAGCGATGGCAAAAGCCGAGCATCGGTACGGACCCGGCCGACGCCGGAGATTGCTCCCGGCGCCGTTCCGAATGGACTCGTGCGCTTTCACAACTGCCATCAAGACCCCCCATGCCCGGAATCTTGATCCGGACCAGCGGGGGCAACCACCATCAGCGGGATTTCCGCGACGGGCAGATCCACGCCGACCCGACCCCCGACCACCGGTCTGGCGGTCAAGCGGAAGGTTACTGGCATGCGCGTGACTGCAGCATCCGGTTCGGCCAGCAGGACCAGGGTCGTCGTCTGCACGGCGGGCAGGAAGTTCTCCTTCTGCTGGCTGACGGGGGCGGAACTCTTCTTTTTCTCCGCATCGGCTCCCGGGAAGACCCGGACCCCGGGCGGCAGGTTGGAATAGTCAAAGAGGACTTCCCCGGCAAATCCTTCCTCTTGATGCGTGACGATGCTCAGTTTCCGGGCTCGTCCCGGGACCAGGTTGATCCGGTCGAAAGGGTCGACTTCGATGGCGCCGACGTGGGGAATCGGGGCGCGTACGAGCAGGCGATACCCGTAATCCGGACCGCCGTACCGCGAGGTGACGTCGCTGACCTCCACGAAGTACCTGCCGCTTTGCTCCAAGGTGTACGCCATCTTGGGTTCGACCGTTTTCAGAAAGGAACTGGGGATGCCGCCGCCGTTGTAGACCGTCTCGTGTTTGTGAACGTTGGCCAGCAGCGATTCGCCCTGTTCGCCGAAAAGCTCCAGGCGCGGGTTGAAATGGGGCGGTTCCACCCCGGAGGTCTCGATCTCGAAGATCAGTTCCGCACCCGCTTCCCCCTCGAACGCGTAGGTGTCGCGGTCGCCGGGCCCGCCGATGCTGCCTTCGACGATGGCCCCCACGGCCAACGGCAAGGCTTGGCCGCGCACCCCGTTCGGCTCCTGTTCCTGGAGCCGTGACAGATTCCCGGGTACCGGTGCGACCGCCGACCCGGGAGAATCGGGGGACACCGACAGGCTGCCGGCGGCGGAGGCGGTCTCCGGTGGTTGGGAACTCGGATTCGCCTGCCGGACCGTCCGGGAACGGAGACGACCGGTCCACTCGCCGTCGATCTTCCGGCTGAAGTGCCGTTCCGTCCACGTGGCTTCAGAGGCTGCCTGCGCTGCCGGAACGGCGCCCAGAACCCGAAGCTGGTAGCCACAGTCGGGGCCCCCTTTTCCGAAGAGCGATTCGACCTCCACCAAGTAGCGGCCCGATTCCTCCACGCTGTAGGTGTACCGGTTCCGAACCGGAATCAGGTCGGAATTCTCCTGCTCCCGGAATAGAAGCCGGGTCGGACGGTCGGGATCGAGCCAACTCCCGGTCGGCCGGTATAGGGCGAGCCGGGGCTCGAAGTGCGCCGCCTGTGTGATTTCGAAGGTCAGCTCCTGACCGGCAACCGCGTCGAACCCGTAGGCGTCCAGCTCGCCATGCTCTCCGATGCGTCCGTTGACGATGACAGGGACGCCGATCTCCTGCGCCTGCCGCGCCGATGGATGCGGAGTATCGATCTCGCTGATCACACCACCCTCATCGACCCGGAATTGGAGCGCATTGGATACCCCCCGATGGGAGACGAGGCGAAACGGATGGGTTCCGGCGGGGGCCGATGACCCCACGGTGAGGTGCGCCGTTACACGAAACAAGGGGGACGATTTTTCCTTTTTTGGAGACGGACGCGCCGGTTCAGGCCCCTCGATCATCTCGACTTCGCCGACCCGAGCCTCCAGCCCGGAGGAACCGAAGACGATCGAATAGGCGCCGTCCAGAGCTTCTCCCCGAATCTCGAGTTCGACGCCGGCCCCCTGCTGCCCGCCGGGAGGAAAGACCGAAATCAACATCGGTTCGGGAGGGGCCTCGTCGCTGGAGGATTGCGCTTCGAGCCGGCCAGTGGACGGAACGAAAAACAACAACGCGATACAAGCCATCCCGAAGAAACACGAACGGAATTCCGGGAATCCGGGGCGGTCAAGATGTCGCCGACGTTTCACCACTCGGAGCTTTCAGGTATATGGTTAATAGCTAGTGCCAGATTGTACCACTCGGCCCCGGCAAGGGCGAGCACACTAGAGAGTCCGTGCTCCGATTCGACCTCGGTCTTCGTCAATTCTCGTCCAACTCTTTGACGTAAATGTTCCGGAACCACAGAGGCCAGCCGTGATGCTGGAGCACAATGGGGCCTTTGGACCGGTTGAATGCGGCCTCATACCCATCGATCACGAGTTGATCATTGAGACGCACAGTGACCGTTTCATCCTGGACGCGAATCTCGAAGTGGTTCCACTCTCCCAGCGGACGGTCGACGGTACGCAGCGGAACGCGGTCATTGGCGGTGTAACCGACGATTCCACCCGACCCGTGGGGAGATGAGTACACCTCCGCCGTTCTGTCCCAGATCTCCACTTGCAGCTCTCCGCGCAGGTAGATTCCGCTGTTGCCGTCTTTCTCGATCTTCCAATCGATGAGCAGAACGAAATCGCCATACTCCTTCTCCGTGCGCAGATTGCGCTCGAAGACCGTGTCGGGGGCCGGCTGCCAGCCTCCGCCGTCGTAAACGATCATGCCGTTCTCGGCCTTCCAGTGTCCGCTTCCGTCGTCTTTCCAACCGGTCAGATCTTGACCGTTGAACAGCTTGGTAAACCCGTCGGGCGGCGAGTCTTCCGCCGGCACCGCGCATCCAGGAGTCACCACCAGGCCGGCGGCCATAAACAAAGACAGCAATTTCAGGGTTCTCATCATGGCTCCGCAGGTATTGGATGTAGAGTGAGGAATGCTGGATCTTCCGGATTTCCGCCCGACCTGATGTAGGCGACCAGATCCAGAACCTCTTCCTCGGCAAGGATATCGAGCAGTCCTTCGGGCATCTCTGAAACTCGCGAGACAGTGCGGTCCACTATCTGATCCACGGTAACTTGGGTGACCTTCTGGGAGTAAGGATCCGCGCGGAACCGCAGCAGGGTTCCGTCATCGTAAACCACCCGGCCCACATGAATGACACCGTTTTCCATCCGGATCGACTCGTTGTAGAAGCGATCGGAGACCACCTTGGAAGGATCGAGCAACGCCTCCAGCAGGTACTGTGCATCGAAACGGCTTCCGACCGTAGTGATGTCCGGCCCCGTGGTGCCGCCCTGGTCGCCAAAGCGGTGACAGCGAGCGCATTCCGCCGCCTCGTAGGCCGATTTGCCTTGCCCGTAGGAGCGGCCGCTTTCCACCTGCTGGAGCAGGGGCGAAAAGTCGGCAACCCGCCAGGTTCGCACAAATTCACGGACCGGTTCCTTGTCAGCCGCCGTCATGACCCGTTGGTCTTCGATAAACTCCCCCAGCGTTGCGAGTTCCTCTTTGCTGAGGGTTTCAACGGCAGATTGCCGCAGGTTCTGAATCGCGTAGATGAAACGGCGGTTGAGCCCATTTCTCCCGGAGGCTTGCTCGGCACGAAGATACTCTCTCTGGGACGAATTCAGCGCTCGGAAGTACGTTTGGCGCTGTGAAAACGTCCAGCCGTCTCTGAGATGACTCAAGGCAGCGAAATAAAACAGTTTTTCTTGCCTCCCGCCCGATTCGATCCGCCTTAGCGCCTTGTCGATGACACTCGGATCTTCCAGGTAGACCAGCAGCCGGCAAAGTTCCTGGTTCAGTGTCCGGCCGGAGGAGGGAAAAAGCCGTCCGAGGCGTTTGACGGCCTGTTGCCCCAATCCCTGGCGCGAGCTGCCCATCCGGATAAACGCCACGCTATAGGCGCGCAACGCCTTCAGAAGCTGATCCTCGGGAAGTTGCTCCAGGGGGAGCCGGCCGAGCCTCCCCAGGATGGCCTCCCGCAGCTCTGTCCGACCGGTTCGCGCCAGAGCCAGCATGGCCTGGATCGATGCGACCGGGTCGGTCTCGCCCAGTGCGCGATCCTGCCACGTCGCAAGATCCTGGCGCTCGATAGCGACACGCGCCGCATACCGAAGGGCGCGATCGGGGCTGGCCAGATGAGGCCACGCCTCTTCCACCGCGCGAGGGTCCTCACGACCGTGGAATTGTTCCAGGCGCCTTCGAATTCGCCGCGCCCGCTCGGCTGCGGGATGATCCATGGGACCGGCCGGATCGGCGACTTCGCCACCCCGGTAGCGGATTCGAAAAAGACCCGACTTGGCCTCCCTCCCGCCCACGGTGAAATACAAGCCTCCATCCCGGTGGACCACGATGTCGGTCACGGGCGCCGCACTTCCCGTGAGGAACGGCTCGAAGGTCGCCGTATAACCGGCTCCCTGGGGTTTCAGGTGAATGGCATAGATCGTTCCCGACGCCCAATCGCAGGCGAACATCGCCCGCTGATATCTTTTCGGAAACCGGGCTCCGGTTCCAAAAATCAGGCCGGTCGGCGATCCGTACCCGATATCGGCCACGCTGCCGATACTGTCTGGGTAGTGTTCCGGCCACTTTCCGTAAGGTGTCCAACGCCCCGTGTCGTAGCGCCAGCCATACTCCCCTCCCGAAACCACCTGGTTGATGCGGGTGGGGCGGTACCAGGGCGTGCCAATGCCCGCTTCGCTGTCCGCATCGAAGGCGAACAGCTCGCCGTCGGGATTGAACGCCAGGTCATAGGGGTTCCGGAAACCTCCGGCAATCAACTCCCAGACCGAACCCGTCTCGTCGGTCCGGGCAACCCAGCCGGCCGGCACGAACCCCGGCTCGCGGGGGATCAGCAGATCGTTGGCCCAATTCCTGAAGGGAGAGGTAGGCGCCAACCCTTCCGGAACCTTGGTGCCGTTGCCCGCGACCAGATAGATGAGACCGTCGGGGCCGAGCACCGCGGCGTGGGGCCCATGCTCTCCATGCCCGTTCTCGTTGTCCACGGCCTCCAATCGATTCAGCAGCTTGACTTGGTCGAACCGGTCGTCGCCGTCTGTATCCAGCACGCGGTAGAATCCACTGCCCTGCGCTACCTTCTCCTTCGAGGTCCGGTACAGGTTGACCGTCACGTAGAGACTGTCATAGGCGTAGAGAAGCCCCTGGGCGTGGCCGATGGGAAGATCCAGCTTCTCGACTTCCGTGACGGAACCTCCAACTCCGAGAGTCACTCGGTAGAGACTCCCGAATTGATCCGCGGCGATCAGCCGCCCTTTGGAATCCGGTGTCAACGCAACCCAGGAACCCTGTTCCTCCAGCGGCACCGAATAGACCAGCTCCACCTCAAATCCCTCCGGAACCTGAAGCTGCCGGGTTACCTCGAGAAGACCCTGGTCGTGGGTTGTCGTGGAGTCTCCCAGTTGGGATTGATCCAATTGGCTCTTACAAGAAAGGGAAAGACCTGACACGATCCAGACGAGGATGGCGGCCAAGTGGTGCCACCCGCCGTTTTGATGAAACCTGAGTGAAGCTCCAAGCATTAGAGTCCAGTCACCTTTGCTTTAACTTACGCCACAGACTGCTAGGATACCCAGAATTACAAGGAGAGACTTCCGTGACAGAGAACTCGTACCGTGTGGCTCCACCAGGTTTCACCCCGGATCAATGGCCGGAATTTCAGGAGACCGGCATTTTGGTCTTCGAGAACGTGATTCCTAAGGAGGACGTGGACCGCTACATCGAAGCCATCGATCGCATTGCCGCCTCCGATCCGAACTATGCTCCAGGCAAGGATTTCCGGCAACCTCATTGCGTCGCCGCCGATCCGGTCTTGAGCGAGCTCATCGATCACCCCCGTCACGTGGGCTACGGCTACGATCTCTATGGCGAGCTCCTGAAGCTCCACCGCTCGGATATCTTCATCCGGCCCCCGGACTACAAGGACGAGTCCATGTGGCACCCGGACTCGCCCCGGCCCACGCCCTATGCCGTTTTCTCCACGGAACTTCCTCTCCGCCTCTGCATCGGCCTCTGGCTCACGGATCTGCCCCATGCCGAAATGGGAAACTTCATCTACATGCCGGGCAGTCATCGAAACCAGGAATTTGAGCAATACTACACCCACGAGAGCGTCCCGGGAGAAGTCCCCCTGGTGGTTCCCGCGGGAAGCATGACGGTGATGCACTGCGGGATCTGGCACCGGGTCGACGTCAACCATTCGGGCACGATCCGAAAGAACATGTTCGTGAGCTACTGCCCCTCCTGGCTCTGGGAGGGAGATCGGCGGCAATGCGATCCCCAGTGGATCGAGACGTTGAATCGGGAGCAGCGTATCATCATGCGCAGCTTTCCCACGGCCCATGACCGAACCAATCCCCCGGCGGAGGATGTGCCCCTCTTCCTGGCTCGGGAAACGGGAACCGACTCGGACACCGATGCCAACTTCCGGATTCCGCTTCGGATCCGGAAACGCAAGACGATGCCGGAAAAACTGGCGAGCTGGCCTTCCGGTTGCCAGTTCTCATCCGGAAGGTCGGATTGAATAGGAGTCGGATGGAGTGAGGGTTGGAGGCGGTTTTCCGGACGAGAGCTAGTTGATCTTCCTGACAACCATTGTGACAACGTCCCTGTCGACCTGCCTTTTGTAGTAGACATGGACGTAAGTCCCGGGCTCGTAGTTGTTCGTCTGGCCTTTGATCGATGCGGGCCCCATTTGGAACTCTCGGGTCCCCCACTTGGTTTGCATCACCAAGCGGTCGGATGTCATGGACTCGACAGTCCCATAGAAATCGTAGGTTTTGGCCGACTTGGGTTTCTTCCGGGATTTGGGCTTTTTCGCATCGCCTGACTCGGTTTTTTTCCAGGCTGGTCCCGCTTTCCTGGTCGTCGAAGGTATTGAGAGGTCAATGTTCAGGAAAGCGCTCACGGTCAGTCCCAAATAGTTGACGTCAGTGACGATCAGCTCATTCTCGATGACGTCGAACTCTTGGCGCCACACATTCTGATTGTTATATGCATTAAAAACTGAAACACCGGCACTCGCTTTACTGGTTTCTCCAATGAAAAACTCCCGGCTTGCAGAAAGGTCCAACCGATGGTAGCTCGGAAGCCTGATCCCGTTCTTCTCTCCAAATTCCAACACCGAAAGATTTCTCCCATTGGGAAGGATCACGTCCTCAAATCCGATCGGTTCCGTGAAGGGCTTCCCCGTTGCGTAGACCCAGGTCCCTGAGAAGATCCAGTTCCTCCAATTGAAGCTGTCCACAACTTTAAACTCGTGAGTCGAGTCATGGGAAGCCGAAAACGGGTTGGGACCCAGTTGAGGAAAATGGTGCTCTACTTGTCCCAAGGTGTAGGTAGCCCATCCCGTATTGCGGCCGAACTTCTTCTGCGCCAGGAATTCAACGCCCTTGGCTGTACCCGACCCGCTGTAGAACAGCGTACCGAAGTCAAAATCTTGCAGGATCCTTCTCCCGAATCGGAGTGATGCGAATTCCGAGAGCCCGCTCAGTTTCTTTTGGTACGCCTCAATGTCAAACAGGAAACTTGCCGTTTCATAGCTGGCGCCGCCTATGAAGTGTGTTGCCGAACTGACCGGCACCACATCCTCGTCAGAGAGCATCCAGAAGTCCTGGTCCCCTTGCAGCACGTCCTCACGGGTGAGCCTATTTGCAAACTGATGATATCGTCCTGCTGCCGCTTTCAAGCGGAACCGGTCTGTGGCATGGAAGGTAAAGGACATCCGGGGGTCGGTGTATGTGCGTTGGACCGCGTCAAAGTAGGTGAAGCGCAGACCAGGTGTCACGGACAGCCTGCCCCAGGGAAGCCAAGTGTCCTGCAGATAGAAAGAGTACAGGATTCCGGCGCCGTCGCGGTCAAAAAGGGCCGTATCTTGATTGAAATTAAAATTATACCCAACAGTATTTTTCTTTATCTGTGTGCCAAACTGCAAGTGATGGCTGGCATTTAATGTTAGATCATTGTCCACCTTGAGGCTGATGTCGGTTAAGTTATTGTGTTCTGACGATCCTCTATTGAAGACTCTGGGAGCAGATTCCTCACCTGCCGCTCCCGCCACCTCTTCTCCCGTCTCCGGATCGACAAATGTGACCTCAGTGGTTCTGTCGAAATCCTTGAAGTAGGAGGAACGCGCTACGGTAAAGCGGCTGAAGAACGAGTTGTTCCACTGCCTGAACCAATTGATGCTCAGGCCGGTGTTTCCCCAGTTGGACAGATTCTTGATCTCTCCTTCGATATTCCGGTCCACAGAGGATTCGCCGTCTACACCCTGGAAGAAGGACCTGTTGATACTCAATGGTCTGGAGTTGTCCAGCACGTCCTCGCCATGGTAGAGGCTGAAAATGATGTTGTCTTGGGAAGTCAGATCGAAGGTTGCCCGGGTGTTGATATCGTAGAATGAGGAGTCCGGCTGGAACGAAAAGTTGGCCGGCCTGATGCCCCCGAAACCACCTCGACCGGGTCCTGTTGGCGTGCTCTCGCTGAAACTGTTCCGAATTCGATCGCTGAAGGGACTCTGAAACGACTTGCGGCCGGCGACCATAACGGCCCCTCGACTGCCGAGTGGAACATCCGCGTAGGCATTGTAACTCAGAAAACTGAACCCTCCTCCGATGGAAACCTCGTCGCTGAGCCCGCTTCGCCCAGTCAAATCCACCACGCTGGAAAGTCTGCCTCCGTATCGGGAATCGAATCCTCCTTTGTGCATGGTTATGTCTTGGATTGAATTTGCGTTGAAGGCGCTGAAAATACCAAAGAAATGGTCGACATCGTAGACGGTAAATCCATCGAAGAGCACCAAGTTCTGATCGGGAGTGCCTCCTCTGATGTACAGTCCGGCGGAAGCTTCGTTGGTAGCGCTAATGCCGGGCATGAACTGCAGGGAACGAAAGGCATCCTTTTCCCCAAGACTGGGCAGAGATGCCAATTGACTCGGGGAGACAGAAACAACTCCGATACTTTCCGACGCGTTCATCAGCTCGGGCGTGTCCGGCCGGACTGTGACTTCATATTCCAACTGAGCAAGCTCCAAGATGATGTCCACCGTGATCGCCCGGTACCCCTGCACCAGAACGGTTGTCTCCTTTTCCTCAAATCCCGGAAGAGCTGCGGTGACAACGATCTGACCCAATGGCACGTCGGGCAGGACATACATTCCCAAATCATCTGTCACAGTCGAAAACTCTGTTCCTTTAATCGATACGAAAACTCCCGGCAATACCTGGCCGTCGGCATCTTGGACGGTCCCCAAAATCCTTCGTCCTGAAATATTTTCCGTGGCGTCAATCGGCTCCTGCGCATGAACCTTCCCCGCCCCCGCGAGAAGAAACAGCAACATCAGGTATGCGAAAAACCGGATAAATTCCATCCTTGCGATTCCCTTCCCTTTCGCTTTCCGCAATTAGACGTGTCGCATTTAAAAGTGGTTCAATTGCAAACCACGATGCGCCTTTGCCGATGACGGGAACCAAAATGACCGAACCACCTTCTCAGCCGGCTCCGGTTGGAGCCGGTCGAAGTGGCTCCTGCCGGATTGCCGCAGGGGGGAGGCCCCTCTGTTGGAGAAACCAGGAGAAACGAATCGTGACGGCGGAATTTGAAAACGGTTGCAGCAGATTCTGAAACCAGCCGCATCCAGGGTCTCGATTCAAAGGCCTTGGAACGAGCGTTGACCCTTGGCAGAATTTGCCCGTCCAGGTCGAATCAAGGATGTGCCAAGTTCATGAGTCGAAGATTCGGGAAAGAGGAATGGGAACTATGATCAAGAAACTATTCTTGCCGACGGTCCTTACTGCGTTCTTCACAGGTTCGGGTTGGGCCGGGCCGATCGACCGGGTGGTGGATGTCGGGACCGCCAAGCAACTGTTCGTCGATGACACCGTCATCGGCTCCATGGAACGGGCCTATCGGGTGCTGAATCAACCGGTGAAGTACGAGGGGAATCCGATTCTCGCTCTGAAGCCGGAGCAGAAGGTCGGAGGCCAGGATCTGGTGGTCGTCATGGGGAACGTCATCTACGACGCCGAAGAGCAGATCTTCAAGATGTGGTACGACGCGGCCGTCTACGACTGGAGCAAGGTTTTCCTCGCCTACGCCACCTCGAAGGATGGCATCCGCTGGGAACTGCCCAACCTGGGGCTGATGGAACACCAGGGATCCAAGGACAACAACCTGGTCTTCACTGCCGGCAGGGGCGAGGTGGCGGGAGGCGTCTTCAAGGACGCGGTCGAAACCGACCCGGCGCGCCGCTACAAGATGATCTACCACCTGCACGATTCTCCGGGATTGGGAACCTCGGGCAACGGCATCGGAATCGCCTTCTCCGCGGATGGCATTCGCTGGAAACGGGCCACCGACAAACCGGTGATTCCCATGGCCGACAGCCCGAATTCGGTGATGTGGGATCCTCGATTGGGCACCTACGTCGCCCATACCCGGGTCAATCCCGTCTACCGTGCGCCGGACTGGAAGGTCCGGCGAGACCTCCGGGATGAATTGTGGTCCGGTGTGAAGGGAGGCTACCTGCGGCGGGAGGTTCTCCAGAGCGAAAGCGACGACTTCCTCAAATGGGAGTCCCGGGGCGTGATCATGAGCGCCGACCGGGAAGATCCGCCCTGGAACCAGCAGTTCTACAACATGGAGTGGATGCCGTACGGCGACGTTTACTTCGGCTTCATCGCGGTCTACCACACGCTGCCGGGATTGGAGACCGCGACCTCACGGCAGATCGAATCCGGACCCGATTGGCTCGACACGGTCGACATCCAGTTGGCTTTCAGCCGGGACGGCCGGACCTGGAAACGCGCCGGAGAACGGAACGTCTTCCTGCCACTGGGGACCCAGACCGAAGCCTTTGACCGCAGCATGATCTACGTAATGCAGCATCCGCTCGTGGTGGAAGATGAGATCTGGATCTACTACATCGGCTTCAGCGGCCTCCACTGGGCGACCCGCCGGGAAGAGGTCCAGGGAGGCAAGGTCGGTTTGGCAAAGCTCCGCTTGGATGGTTTCGTGTCGATCGACGCCGGAAGCGGAGTCTTGACCACCAAGCCGATCCGGATGTCCGGAGAGCGGCTCGTGGTCAATGCCGATGCCGGCGAAGGGTCGGTCGCGGTCGAGATTCTGGAGCCCGGGGGAGCACCGATCGAGGGATTCGGCCGGCAAGACGCGGTGGCGGCCAAGGGAGACAGCCTGGGGCATGCCATGAAGTGGGCCCGGGGTTCGGACGTCAGTGCCTTGCAAGGGCGCCCCATCGTGCTGAAGTTCCATCTGGAACGGAGCAGGCTCTTTTCATTTCGTTTTGGCGATTGAGCCGGACTGATTCGAACCGATTGGCAGCTACGTGGCCACCCAGTTGTAGCCTTCCCCTCGGGATATGAAGGGACCCCAGGGGCGTTTGTCCAGCACCTGCTTGGCCAAGCGCAAGAAGTTCCCTCCGATATTCTTCGGGATTTCGTCATCACCGTGGCCGCTTGGTCCTGGAGCCTGGGACATCCTGGAAGCCGGACGAGGAAAGTTCACACCTAAATTCACGGAGAATACGGCCCACGGGACGGTGGAGCCCCCCTTGAGTGAAGGAGATGGAATGGACACTCCATTGGGACAGAAGGGGCAACGGTTGTCGGATGATGCTGGCCTTACACCACTCAAAATTCTGCAACGCAAATATTGGTGCGCTTTAAACGAGGTGCTCAAAGAAGATGCCGGGCCGATTTCGGGTGACAGAACCCCGCAACCAGCCTCATTTATGGGTTACGGCGTGGTGCGTACGGATTTGGCCAGTATTGGTGCCGGGATGAACACCCGGGAAAACCGAGTCCGGGCGCAACTGACCCTCACGGGAGCCAACGCAACGTCGTTTATTAGGCTCCTCGATCATCAGCAGGATGAAATTAATCAGGAGTTGGGACCACCGTTGGATTGGGCAGAACAGCCACACGGAATCGAATCGCGGATCTTCTCCTGTCTTGATAATGCAGATCCCAGGAACAAGTCGGATTGGCCTCGGCAGCACACGTGGCTCGCCGAGCGTCTGAACAGAATGTATAAGGTCTTTGCCCCACGCGTAAATAATCTCCATCCAGAGAAAGTCGGATGATCTCTCTGGCCGTGGAAGACCTCGCGTTTAAGCTACGACTGTCAATCCTAGATCACACCTTGGAGTTGGCCGTCAACACGACGGGTTTCTCGTCTCGTAGGCGCCAAAGGAGACTAGCGACAACGTGCTTGAGGAGGTCGTCCGCGAAAAAAGACTGTGGCTTTACACCAACCTCGCAGAGAAGAGAGCCTTCACCCCGGAGGTTCCGCGCCGAGAGTACGGGGCCAGCGAGGTCTACCGCGACCTCGGACGAAGCTACCGGCTGTTAGTCGTCTGCAACCAGGACGTACCGTTCAAGCTCAATGCAGGCCGCTTCCGGCTGCGACATGATGCGAGAAAGCGGGATCGAGAAACGGACGGACCGAGAAACGGACGACCGAGAAAGGGACCGAAAAAGGGACAGTCTATTTTTCCGCGGCCTGCCGCGAGCACGACTACACCGCGGCGGACATCGAGCTGTTGCTCCGATCCAACCGGATGGAGGTGCTGGTGACCTGGGATCATCCTCCCGAGGCCGCCGAGTCGGTCCTGCGGCCGTACGGACATGTTCAAACGACGCCACGGAATCATGGACAACCGGTCCGGTCCCTCCGGCCAGCGTTCCGGGTCAGGAGAAGAACCCGCGCACCGACTGCAGGACTTCCTCCATCTTCTCGATCCGGAGAGCACAGATTCGCTTGGCAATTAGCGACGAGTGCATCGTGAACAGCTTCGTCGTCTTCACCAACAACGCCTTGGGAAGCCCACCTTGCGCGAAGTCGCCGCGCCGGAGCTGCACCGAGTTCGGATCATACGTGATGTGCGAGGTAATGGCTGCCAGCACGAGATCCTCTCCAGAGGCGTTGAAGGAATCCGGGGAAAGGACCAGCGCGGGGCGTCTCTTGAATGAAGTGAGATCGGTGAAGGGAAAGAATACGAGAACGATGTCGCCCTGCCTATAGGCTATCGTAGACGGCATCCTCCTCGTTCTCCCAGAACTCGAAGCTGCGCTCCGAACCCTTCAACCACGGAACATCCACCGCAAGCCGTTTCAACTCGCTCTCTGAGAGGACTTGATAGACCTCATCGCGTGTGGGTCCCTCCACCTCCTCAAGGGGTGCGAAGACCCCATCCCGATATTCCACCTTGATGCTCATGGCCCATTCACTCTAGCAGTATACGGGCAGCACAGCCAGATTTCTCCGGAGTGCCCACTGGCCCCGTTCGAGCCCGTGGCCGTTCCGCCACGGTGGCGGAGGAATCCGTCCGGTGCACGTGAGCGATGCGCTGGCTTGTGACCCGCTACCGGTCACAAACCAGCCTACTCCATTCCTCCTCCGGTCGCGGTCCCTCCACATGTTTCCGACCGCGGAGGATGGCAATGTCGGAGTCCGCAGTGCACCACCGCCTCCTCCGGCGTATCACCAGCCGGACTCGCGGGCTGACAAGGCATGGCCATAGCTGGGTGCTTTCGCGTACGCGCTCCTTCGGGCACGTGCCTTTGATGCACATTGAGATTTTGCACGCGGCACACAGCTCGCGCTAGTCGCTTGGGTGACGAGCGTCGAGATCGGAAGGCTTCGCATCAGCCCGTGGCAAAAGTCCGAGAAATAACGCCGGACCTCTGACACAGAAAAACCAATTGCAGCGTCATCGAAAGAAGTACTGGCGGATCCCGCACCGGGGCAGCGCCGCATTCCCAGCCTGGCCAAGATGCAACGCGAGATCGAGGCTTGGTCGGGGATCGGGATCAACGCCTAACCAAGATCAACTGGCAATTAAAGACGAAGGATGCACGGATCAAGCTGAAGAGCCTGTATCCACAACTTTAAGGGTTAATGGGTACTACGCGGCTACCCAGTTGTAGCCTTCACCTCGGGAGATGAAGGGACCCCAGGGGCGCTTGTCCAGCACCTGCTTGGCGAACCGCAGGAAGTTCCCGCCGATGATCTTCCGGATTTCGTCATCGCCGAGTCCGCGGCAGACCAGTCCGACCGTGAAGTACGGCCAGTTGCTCCAGGACATGGGCCGGGGCGGGTCGTCCGGCGTAAATGTCACGTTCGAGGGGACTCCCACGTGGTCGATGCCGGCCACCTTGATGGCGTGTTCCAGGTGGGGGAACCAGGCATTGAAGGAAAAATTGGTGTCCGGATCGCGCGAGAAGTCCGCGGCCATAATGCCCGCGACACCCCCCTTACGAGCCAAAGTGCGAAGATAGTCGTCGTCTTCGTTCTTGTTAGTAGTCGTCGACCGCCCGGCAGGCCGTGTGGGCATTCATAACCGGTTCACTGGAGGCCTCGATGGCATCCAGCCCCGAGCGGTGGCCGCAATGGGCCAGATTGACGATCATTCCCAGCTGGTTCATCCGGCGAACCACCCGCTTGCCGAGCAAGCTGAGTCCCGCGTCTCTCCCACCTTCGAACTCGTCCGATGAGGCCAGGCTGTTCTTCTCGTGAGACGTCAATTGGGAGACACGGACGCCCAGGGCAAAGAAGAGATCCAAAGTTTGAAGCGGATCGGGAGTCATGGCGAACCAGTTGGCGCCATGCAGGTGAAGGAGAACGGCGACCTTTTCATCCTGCCGGGCAGTCTCCAGGTCGTCCACCCCAGATACCCGCAGGGCATCGGCCTTGATCTTGTCGTAGACGAACCCGGCCCGTGCCGTGTGCTGGAGGCCGGCGCGGAAGCTGGGTTCATGGAAGTGCCCCACATCTTCCACCGCCAGGTCGATGCCGGCCAGGCGATACAGATTCCGGTAATCCTCTCGCCATTGGGGATCGAAGGCTGATTCAAAGGCCTTCATGTCCCGCCACCGGTTGAGCACCCGCTGCTGGATCTCCTCCCGGTCCAGGCCCTCCCCCTCCAGCTGGTTTCGGTAGCTCTCCAGTTCACGCTTCAGACGGTCTCCCATCCAGATGAAGAGTGGGTCCGCCACATAGAGACAGCCGCTGAGGTCGGCGACGTAGCTGCCGTAATGCAGCTCGAAACCCCGTTCCAGTTGGCTCCGGGTGGGCTTCAGCTCTTCCAGAATCGCATGCCGGCAGGCATCCACCACCTTCCGAATCTCCGGGCGGAGCGTGACCGGACGGAAGTCCTCCGGAACCGGACGAGCCCTCTGCGTCCAGACATGGGGCGGGAGTGCTGCGCCTGCCAGGGAAGCCCCTACGAATCCACGCCTTGAAACCTTTTTCATTTTTCCTGTTGAGCCGTGCCGCATTGACCAGGCCCGCAACTATGTGGCCACCCAGTTGTAGCCCTCGCCTCGGGAGATGAAGGGACCCCAGGGCCGCTTGTCCAATACCTGCTCGGCGAGGCGCAGGAAGTTCCCGCCGATGAGCTTCCGGATTTCGGCATCGCTGAGTCCGCGGCAAACCAGTCCCACCGTGTAGTAGGGCCAGTTGCTCCACGACATGGGCCGGGGTGGGTAGTTGGGCATGAAGGTCAGATCCGAGGGGATGCCCACGTGGTCGATGCCGGCCACCTTGATGGCGTGTTCCAGGTGGGGAAACCAGGCGTTGAAGGAAAAACCGGAGTCCGGATCGGGCGACAGGTATCCGGCATACATACCCGCGACACCCCCATTCCGGGCCAGCGTACGAAGATAGTCGTCGTCTTCGTTCTTGTAGTTGTCGTAGATGGCCCGGCAGCCCGTGTGGGCATTGATGACCGGTTCGCTGGAGGCCTCGATGGCATCCAGCCCGGAGCGGTGCCCGCAGTGGGCCAGGTTGATAATGATTCCCAATTCGTTCATCCGGCGAACCACCCGCTTGCCAAGCAAGCTGAGTCCCGAGTCTCTGTCGCCATCGAAATCGTCCGATGAGGCCAGGCTGTTCTTCTCGTGATACGTCAACTGAGAGGCCCGGACTCCCAGGGCAAAGAAGAGGTCCAGGGTCTGAAGCGGATCGGGAGTCATGGCGAACCAGTTGGCGCCATGAAGGTGCAGGAGGACGGCAACCTTTTCGTCCTGCCGGGCTGCATCCAGGTCGTCCACTCCCGATACGCGCACGGCGTCGGCCTTGATCTTGTCGTAGACAAACCCGGCCCGTGCCGTGTGCTGGAGGCCGGCGCGGAAGCTGGGTTCACTGAAGTGCCCCACGTCTTCCACCGCCAGGTCCACGCCGGCCAGGCGATACAGATTCCGGTAGTCGTCCCGCCACTGCGGGTCGAAGGCAGACTCAAAAGCCTTCATGTCCCGCCATCGGTTGAGCACCCGCTGTTGGATTTCCTCCGGGTCCAGACCGTCCCTCTGCAGCTTGTTCCGGTAGCTCTCCAGTTCACCCTTCAGTCGGTCGCCCTTCCAGATGAAGAGAGGGTCCGCCACATAGAGGCAGCCGCAGAGGTCGGCGACGTAGCTGCTGTAATGCAGCTCGAAACCCCGTTCCAGTTGGCTCCGGGTGGGCTTCAGCTCCTCAAGAGCCGCATGCCGGCAGGCGTCGACCACCTTCCGGATCTCCGGCCGGAGCGAGACCGGACGGAAGTCCTCCGGGACCGGATTGGTCCTCTGGGTCCAGACATGGGGCGGGAGTGCCGCGCCTGCCAGCGAGGCCCCTACGAATCCACGCCTTGTGACCTTATTCATTTTTCCTGTTCTCCTTTTGCGATGGTGTGATCGCTATTGTGCCCGACTGTTTTGAAGTTTCGTCTACGTTACTAGCAAGCTCCCCTACCCGCCAGCGCCCGGCGACATCCCGGTGTGAATATGGATGGAGGGGCGGTTTCTAACCGCCGCCCTCCGGAATGAGCGCAAGCGAATGCAATAAGCGAGCGAATGCACGAAGTCCCGGAAAGCGGAATGGGCGATTAGAGTCACGGTAGGAACGGCAGTTTCCTGCCGCCCCCCGCGCAGATCCGGACGTGCCCGTTAAGGCATCCGGCTCCTACCTTGGGTGTGGACGGCCAGCCAAACCGTTGCGTCGGCCACGGATGACGGATTCTCACGGATGGCCAGAGCAATTCCGTCATCCGTCGCAACCGTCTCCAACTGAAGCGGTCGCGCTGAGACCGGCGGCGCAAGGCTCGCAGCCACCGCCGTTGCAGCAGATAGCAGAATCCTCGCAGCCACCGCGTACTCCCGGGGACCGCAAAATAGTTCAGCCAGCCATTCAGGACCCGGCTCAACCATTTCCCGACCTCCCAGTGATCCGCGTGCCGTTGTCTCCACAGCCTCTCCCCCACCCGTCGCAGGGTCCGGCTCATCCGTTTCGCGCTTGGCTTCCGCCCCAGCCGGAACCGTCCCTTCCGGGTCTTCGCGCAGTAGTGCGTGAACCCCAGAAAGTCGAACGTTTCCGGTTTCCGCTCCCCGCGTCGCCGTCGATCCGCTGCCGCAAATCGTCCGAACTCCACCAGTCGCGTCTTTTCCGGGTGCAGGTCCAGCCCGAACTCGGCGCACCGTTCCCCCAGGTCTCGGAGAAACCGCTCCGCGTCCGCCCGTCTCTGGAATCCGGCCACGAAGTCGTCCGCATATCGCACCAGGATCGCTTCGCCTTTTGGGACTCGTGGGCGCCACGTCCGATGGAACCATTGGTCCAGCACGTAGTGCAGGTACACGTTGGCCATGACCGGCGAGACGTTGGCGCCCTGTGGCGTCCCTCTCCCCGAGTCCGACCAGGTCCCTTCTTCCATCACGCCGGCGTTCAGCCACTTGCGAACCAGCCGCAGCACCCGCCGGTCTCCGATCCGTCGTTCCATGAACTGCATCAGGCAGTCCCGGTCGATCGCATCAAAGAACGTCCGAATGTCCGCGTCCACGATCCAATTGACTTTCCGCCGCTCGATCCCAAAGGCCAAGGCATCCAGCGCGTCATGCGCCTTCCGTCCGGGCCGGAACCCGTAGCTGAGCCCGAGAAACTCCGCCTCATAAATCGGCGTCAGGAGCTCGTCCACGACTGCCTTCTGGAGGATCTTGTCCTCCAGCGCGGCCACGCCGAGCGGTCGTGTCCTTCCATCCGGCTTGGGGATTCTCACCCGCCGGACGGGAGGCGCTCGGTACGCGCCCCGGTGCACGCGGCGATGCAGGTCCAGCAGTCGCTCTTCCAGCTTCGCCCCGTACTCCTCCCACCGTATCCCGTCGATTCCCGGCGCAGCGTCCTTTCTCAGTCCGAGATAGGCGCGGCGCAGAGCCTCCACGGTGACATGGTGCAGCAGCGCGGTCAGTCGCTCCTTGGGGTTTCTCGCGATCGCTCGCCGTATCCGGTCCACCGCTTGGGACACGCTCCCCCGACTCTGCGTCCGGCGCGTGCTTTGGCACACCGCATTCCCCTTGGTTCCATCCCTTCGCTCCACCGGCTCCGCCGAGGGTCGCCCCTCTTTGTTCGCCCGCTTCATCGCTACTATGGATGAATCCGATTGCTTCGTTCCGTCCATCATGAGTTTCGGGTTACTCCTTTCTCATGCGACCCCGGGGCGACCCCCCGGGGTGAAATGAAGCCCTCCCAGGTCCCGGAACAAGATTTGCGTACGTGCCTGGGTTCTTTGACACCGCGGAGCCCGGCCGTCCCTCACCTGGGCGGTCCAGCCGGTGTTGCCTTCGACCGCGACTACAGCCTCGGCACTTCCGATCATGGAGCTTTCGATGCTCAATAGCCTGCCCATACGCACCGCTACCGACGCTTCGCCGACACCCTCACGGGTGCCCACGCACGGCTCGCGGAGAAACGTGGATGGTTAGTCGGAACTTCACTGCCCCTCAAGCCATAGTTCGATCGATCAAATCGTTGCAGTAGAGTCGTTTACGGCTTCGCAGGTGGAGTTCCCATCTGGATATGTGTTTCCATGTATTCGACGTGTCATATGATCCTGATATCATCCTTTTTAAATGATTTCTGTGTTTTGTGATGTTTCCATGTAAGGGACCTCTCCACCATGTCCCATCACGTCGACGTCATCCCCAACCGTTCCAGCCCTCCCGCCATCCTCTTCCGTGAAGCCAAACGCGAGGGCAAGCGCATCCGTCGCACCACCCTCGCCAACCTCTCCAAACTCCCCCCGGAGATCGTCGACGGCATCCGCGCCCTGCTCAAGGGCGGGCAAGTCTATCGCCCTCTGGGTGAGTCCCTCGCCATTCGCCGCGCCCTGCCCCATGGCCATGTCGCTGCCCTTCTCGGCCTCGCCCGCCGTCTCGGTCTCCACCGCATCCTGCACCGCAAACGCAGCCGCAACCGCGACCTCGCGCTGGCCGCCATCGTCGCCCGCGTGCTCCAACCTCTCTCCAAGCTCGCCACCGCCCGGGGACTGTCCCCCTCGACCGCCACCAGCAGTCTCGGCCCCCTCCTTGACCTAGGTCCGGTCCACGGCAACGAGATGCTGGCGATGCTCGACTGGTTGCTGGGACGCCAGATCTGGATCGAGAAGAGCCTGGCCAGACGGCACCTGGAGGGCCGAACCCTTTTGCTTTACGACGTTTCCTCCAGTTACCTCGAGGGGCACAGCTCTCCCCTGGCCGCGTTCGGCCACAACCGGGACGGCAAGAAGGGCAAGCCGCAGATCGTCTTCGGCCTGCTTTGTGCCGGGGACGGTTGTCCGCTGGCGGTGGACGTGTTCCCGGGCAACACGGCGGATCCCACCACGGTGGCGACGCAGGTGAAAAAGATCCAGGAGCGCTTCGGCATCGAATCCATCGCGCTGGTCGGGGACCGCGGCATGCTCACCACGGCGCGGCTCAAGCAAGACCTCTCGCCGGCCGGACTGGCCTGGGTCTCGGCCTTGAGAACGGATGGGATCCGCAAGTTGCTGCGGCCGTCAAAATCGGGTGGAGACGGGGAGGCGCCAGCTCCGTTGCGGCCGGGCGAGTTGGTTCCCGACCGGGTCGCGGAGATCCTGAGTCCGGACTTTCCCGGCGAGCGCCTGCTGGTCTGCCTCAATCCCCGCTTGCGGCAGGAGCGGGCCCGCAAGCGCCAGGAATTGCTGCGGGATACGGAAAAAATCCTGCAGACCATTGCCGACGCCGTACGCTCCCCGAGATCCCGGCTCCGGGGCCAGCAGGCGATCAACCGCCGGGTGGGGCGGGACGTCTCCCGCAAGAAGGTGGAAAAACATTTCGTAATCGAGGTGACCGACGACGACATCCGATGGTCCAGACGCCAGGCGAAGATCGACGCGGAGGCGCAGTTGGACGGCATCTACGTCATTCGGACCAGCCTGGAGGCCTCCGCCCTCTCAGCCGGGGAGGCGGTGGAGGCATACAAGTCTCTGGCCCAGGTCGAACAGGCGTTTCGTTCGCTCAAGACGACGCAGCTCGCGCTACGTCCGGTCTACGTCTACAGCGAAGACCATGTGCGCGGGCATGTCTTTCTGTGTGTCCTGGCGTATTACCTGGAATGGCATCTGCGGCGATGCTTGGCGCCGCTGCTGTTCCAGGAGGAGGATCGGGCGGGAGCGCGAGCGTTGCGCAAGTCCCCGGTTCAAAAGGCGCAGGTCTCGGCGCGCACGAAGGCCAAGGCCGCGCGCAAGCGAACGGCGGAGGGGCTCCCGGTCCATAACCTCCAGACGTTGCTGGCGGATCTCGCTACCCTCACCCTCAACCAGGTGACCCTGCCGGACGCTCCGGATCACCCGTTCCCGATGTTCGCCAAGCCAACGCCGCTGCAGCAGAAGGCTTTCGACCTGCTCGGCGTGGATCCGACTCGATTTGTTGCCAGTAATTTGGCAGGTTGATTTCGTCTATCTTCCCGATTTAGAAAGGGTTAGGAGAATATCTCCAGTGAAGTTCCGGTTAGTCCTTCGTTTCAGCGGACTTTCACCGCCTATCTTGTACCAGTTAGCCTGGCGCACAATCGCCCCTCCTATCCTCCCTCTGATCTGACGAGCCGCAAACAGCTTCCAGGACCTCAAGATGTCTCCGACTCGATGAAAACCAACAGGCCCGAACAACACATGAACGGAGTCGGGGACGACAACGCAGGAGAGGCGGTTTCCAGCCGCCGTCCTCCGGAATGAGCGTCAGCGAATGCAGGAAGTCGGGGAAGGCGGAATGGGCGATTGGAAATCACCCCCCCTGCTCGGAATGGGCGATTGGAAATCGCCCTTCCTTTCAATTGGAGGCTTTTTCGATCCGATACAGGTGAGTGTCGCTACGAATCAGGAGGGATCGTCCTGCGATGGCCATGGAGGCCAGGGTCCGTCCGTCCAGTTGGTTTTCGGCCAACTGTTCGAAACGCCGCCCCGGCTTGATGACCGTCGACTTGCCGTCCTCGTCGAGAAGGAAGATCTTGCCGTCGGCGAAGGCGGGCGAAGCGGAGAAGTTCCCTCCCAGCCGTTCCCGCCAGTGGAGGGTTCCCTTCCTGGCGTCCAGACAGGTGAGGACTCCTCCGTCGCTGACGATATAGATCTCGTCCCCCACGATCAGAGGGGAGGGCGTGATGGGAACTCCCCTCTGCCACGTCCAGGCTACGTGCGACTTCGTGACGTCTCCGCGCCCGTCGGGCCGAACGGCATACAGGACGGGCCTGCCCAGCGCGGGGTTGACCAGGTAAACCAGACCGTGGACGAAGAGGGGCCGGGGAACCTGGGAGAAGCCGATGTAGCGGATCCACCAGAGCTTCTTGCCGGTGTTCAGCTCGTAGGAGACGGCCACGTTGCCACCGGTGCTGATCACCTGACGCACACCGGCGGCGGCGATGACCAGAGGCGTCGAATAGGCCATGTCGCCGTCGACGCGCAAGGTTTTCCAACGCATGGTGCCGTCGTTCTTGTCCAACGCCGCCACGAACTGTGTATCAGTGCCGTCGCAACTGATGAGGAGCAGGTCATCCGCGATCGCCGGTGTCGACCCGGGACCGTACTGCTCCATGTAGCGCAGGACCTGGCTCTTCCAGAGGATCCTGCCCCGGGCGTCGAGGGCCGCGGTGCCGAAGTTTCCGAAATGGACGTAGACCCGGTCCTCTTCCAGGATGGGCGTCGGAGAGGCCGACGAGTTCTTCGTGTGCAGCGAGGGCGGGCCCTCCAGCGCGATGACCTCGACGTCGTGGAGGAGCCGGCCCGAAGCGAAGTCGAGTCCCAGGGCGCGAAGCGAATGGCGTCCCTGTGGTGAATCCTCCTCGGAAAGCCCGGTGGTCAGCCAGATCTTGCCGTCACGCACGACGGGCGAGGACCAGCCTTGTCCGGGAATGGGGACTTTCCAGACGACGTTTTCGGCGTCGCTCCAAGTCAGAGGCAGATCGACCGCATCCGAGTGACCTTGGGCCGTGGGCCCGCGAAACTCGGGCCAATCTTGTGCCGCGAGCGGCGGCGCCCCCAGGAGAGACGCCAAAAGGAGTGTCAACGCCATGTATCGAGCCGTACAACCGGAGGTGATCATGTCTGCGCAGGACCGTCGGTACGTCAGCCCGACAGGATGACTGCGCCCTCGCGCCAAGCACCGGAGCACCATGGGCTCGTGCTCTTCGGCCTGCTTCGGGTGGATCCGAAACGGGTCCCAGATTGGAGCCGGCAGTCCGTCAGGGAGACCTGCGAAACACCACATCGTCCATCTTCCAGACGTTGAGCTGGTTCGTGGCGACGCCCATGATAGTGACAAGTGCGCCGTCCTCCACCGACTTGGGTGAGGAGCTGAAGTAACCGGTGATGTCCAAGGCGTCCATCACCTGGCCGTCCAGAGTCCAGTAGACGGTATTGGCGTCGTCGGTCAGGTAGACCCCCCAGCGACGAGGGCGCTCCAGCAGGTCGGCGATCTCCGCCGGGTCCCGATAAACCCGGGTGGCGAGAGCCATGCAGGGAACCGTCACGTAGGGACCACCCGTTGCGATGGCCGCCTCATGGGCGACCCTGAGTTCCTGGGGGCTCATGTTCTTGCCCTCTTCCGTCCCGAAGGCGTCCCTCGGGTACTTGTCGAAGTCATCGGGTCTGAGACCGCGCACCAGGTAGACGAAGAGCCCGTCGTCCCGCAACAGGTCGAAATGGAGCTGTATGCCCCGGTCCTCGTCCTTCTGGCCGCCCACGAAACCGTGCCAACTGCCCAGCGTGATGCTCCATGCCTGGACCAGTTGACCCGGCTCGTTCATTTCCTCGGGGTAATCCTCGTGGCTGAACACGCCGACGGTCACTTCCGCGCCGTTGGTCCCGGCCAATCCGGGATTGAAATACTTCCCGGTGGTGCCGAATCCGCCCAGGACGGCCTCGCCGGGACCGGGAGGGGGCGCCCGCTCGACTTCCAGCAACCAGTGTCCGTCCCGGATTCGCGCCCGGGCCGTCGGCATGCGGGTCCACCGTTTCAGGTCGAATTGGTCCGGCGGACCGTAGGCCTGGTCGAAATCGTCGCTGTACTGCACCGTCAGCTTGGCCTTGGTGGCTTCGTGCTCCTCCTGCGTCACCAGCTTGGGAGCCGCGGTCTCTTCGGCTGCCGGTTCCTCGGCCACCGGCGCCTCTTGGATTTGACCCCCACAGCCGGGGCCGACTGCAACGGCCGCAATTGCGCCCAGAATTCCCATCCACTGCCACGCCATTCTTCTGCTCATGGTTTCACCTCATTCCGAACCGGCGCCCGGACCGCCCGGCTCCTTGATTTCCAATTGCTGATTGGCCTGGATGGGTCCCGAGACGACTTGCCGTTCCCCAGAAGGCCAGATCACCTCGATCCGGTCCACGGTATTGGCGTTCCCCAATCCGAAGTACAGGGCCAGCCGGCTCTGCGAAAGATAGCCCGATTTTCCGTCGTGTACCCGAGTATAACTCTGGGCTCCAGCCTGCAACGTCACGCGTGTGCCAAGACCGTCCCGGTTGCTTCGATCACCCTGCAGTTTCACCTTCAGATAGCTGATCGGCTTTCTCTCCGCCAGATCGCTGACCAGCACCATCGGTTCGGAGTTGAACTCGTTGGTGACGATGTCCTGGTCGCCGTCTCCATCCAAATCGAAGATCACCGACGAGCGGGTCCCCAAGGCGGCCCAGACCGTGAATCGCCCGCTTCGTTGCCCACAACGGGAATGCGTCTTGTCGGCGCCGTCACAGTCCAGTTCGAACCAGGGTCCGGCGGTCCGGTTTCCGCGCCGGGGTTCCACACCCAGGATAAATTCGCTGTCCCGAAACGTCTTTCCCCCGTCATTGAGCAGGACGGAATTGACCCCGTAGCGAAACGGATAGTTCATGCTCGACGCGATGAAGGCATCGATGTAGCCGTCGGCGTTCAGATCTCCCGCGCTGAGGCCCCAGGGCCAGTAGTTCTCGGCGCCGACCTGGTCGGAGATTTCCCGGAATCGGCCCTGCCCCTGGTTGAGATAGAACGCATTCCCGTAGATGCTCTGCTCGCGCGGAACGTCCAGGCGCGAGGGAGTCCATTGCATGTTCGACTTGAGCTTCTCGAAGAGGGGAGGGATGCCTTCGCTCATGTCCGAATGCATATCGGTGAGAAAGATGTCCATGCGCCCGTCGTTGTCGAAATCGAAGACCTGGATTCCCATCGAGCCCCAGGGGGTCTTGGGAAACAACTCCCGGCTTTTCTTGACGAACTTCCGGCCCTCCACGTTTTCATAGTACTCGTCATTGCCCTGCATGTTCAGGACGTAGAGGTCGGGCCAACCGTCCCGGTTGACGTCGATGGGATTGGCGTCGCCGCTCCAACCTTCATCGACGATTCCCATTTTTTGGGAGACTTCCTCGAAACGGCGATTGCCCAGGTTCCTGTAGAGCAGGCTCTTCTCCGTACGCTCCGGCCGCAGGTGCCCTCCGAACGCATCGTCCACCCCGACGAGGTAACCTCCCCTGCCGATCTGGTCGGTGGTGTAAACGCCCACATTGGTCACGAACAGGTCCAGGAGTCCGTCTCGATCGAAATCGAAGAGCACGCTTCCGGATGAGTGCCCCGCGTAGACGAGGCCTGCTTCTCTGGTCACGTCCTTGAACTGACCCTTCCCCCTGTTTTCGAACAGGATGTTTCCCTGACGCACGGTGGTGACGAAGAGGTCGGAGTCCCCGTCGTTGTCGACATCGGCGAAGGAGGCCGCCACGCTGATCCTGTCGTCCATGCCGACTCCGGCCACTTCGGTCATGTCCCGGAACCGGCCGCGTCCCAGATTTTTCCAGAGTTGATTGGCTCCAACCTGGTTGAGGAAATAGATGTCCTCGAGCCCGTCGCCGTCCACGTCCGCGGCGGCAATTCCGTTCCCGTGGTCGTAGTGCACCGGTTTCCAGTACTTCCCCGAATCGTCCACAATCCGGTGGACGAACTCGATTCCGCTCTCTTCGAGGCGGTCCGAGAACCGAAAATCGTGAAATACGCCGAGGGTGTCCTTGCCTTCGATCTGCAGCTCCTTCCGAATCTCCATCCATTCCGGCGCCAGCACCGTATCCGGAATCGGCAACACTTGCGCCACTGCCTGGGAGCCCTCCTTCTGTGCGGCGGCATTCAGGCTCCAACCGGAAAGGGCCGGAGCCAGGGCCAACACCGGCAACCACACCCACGAACGGCCTGAGAAGAGCCGTTCGAGAATCTCTCTCCCGGCCGGATAGGCTGTCCTCATGATTCGTACCGTCCGGCTACCGCTCATTTCGTCCCAGTATACTGCCGATCTTCGTTGACGTTAGAACCTCTTGCGCCTGTGAACCAAGCCGTCACTCGGAACCGCACGGCTGTCCCGATCCACGGCGTAACGTCACGTAGCGCCCGGACTCCCGGACAGGCCAGACCTCGCATCGGCCGTCCGGCCATTCGACGGCGACGCCCTGCATCTGCGTGGCTTCGTCGAGACCGAAAAGAACCCTCCCGTCATGGGCGCTGAGATAGCTGCCATCGGTGCGGCAGCGGTGCCGGAGGGGTGGGAGCCCGTGTCGCAATAGGGCGACTCCCGCCTGAACGATGCCGGTGTAGGGGCCCTTCTCGCCTTCCAGGCGCACGCCGAGCCAGCGCCGGATCGATGACGCCTGGTTGAGCAGCAGGCGCACCGGTCCATTGTTGTTGGAGACCACTACATCCACGTCTCCATCGTCGTCCAGGTCCCCGAAGGCCGCTCCGCGGCTCACTTCGACCAGATCCAGTCCCGGTCCGGCGGCCGAGGGGGCCACTTCCCGGTACTCGCCCCCACCGTGGTTGCGAAAGAGCTGGTTCTTCTGGGCGTAGGGATAGGGCGAACCTGAGGGCTGGTTCTCATCCACGGTGACGGCCCCATTGGCCACGAACAGGTCCAGCCAACCGTCGTGATCGTAGTCGAACCAGAGGGTGCCGAAACCGGTGTAGGGGACACTCGCTTGGGCCAGCGCAAACCGGGAGGTGGCGTCGGTGAACCCGGTGGCCAGATCGCTCAGGTAGAGGGTATTGGTCTCTCGCTGGTTGTGGGTGACGAAGAGGTCTTCGTCACCGTCGCCGTCAAAATCGGCGGCAGTCACGCCCATGCCCGCCTCCGCCACGCCGTCGGCATTGTACGCGACGCCGGACATCAGCCCGAAATCCTCAAAGCCTTTCTCACCGCCGTTGATCCACAGTTGATTGGGTGTCCCGTCATTGGCAACGTAGATATCCAACCTGCGGTCCCGGTTGGCGTCCACCGCAATGACGCCCAATCCGGGTCCGAAGGCGGCGCCCAGCCCGGCCTCCTCGCTGACGTCTTCGAATTTGCCGCCCCCCAGGTTCCGAAACAGCCGGTCCGGCACCGGCTCGTAGACGCTGGGCGAACAGTAGTCCCGGCGGCTCTCGCCGCACACCTTGTTCCCCCTGACGGTGAAAGAAACGTAGTTGGCGACGTAGAGGTCCAGACGGCCGTCTCCGTCGTAGTCCAGAAAAGAGGCGCTGGTGCTGAACCTGGGGTCGTCCACGCCGGCGTCCCGGGTCACGTCCTGGAAGGTCCCGTCGCCGCGGTTCCGATACAACACGTTGGGTCCGAAATTGGTCAAGTAGAAGTCCAGGTCGCCGTCCCCGTCGTAGTCGCCGACGGCCAGCCCCATGCCGTACCCTTCGTGTCCCACACCGGCGGCGCCGGTGGCATCGGTGAAGCCGAGCCGGCCTGTCTCCTTCAACTGATTGCGGAAAAGGCGGTTGCGCGGCGGCCAGCGTCCGGGAAACGGAAACAGAGATTGAGAGCGGGCTTTGGCCGGGTCCAGCAGCGTTCCCTGGATCAGGTAGACGTCCAGGTCACCGTCCCCGTCGTAGTCCAGCAGGCCTACCCCGGAGCCCATGATCTCGGGCAGATGGTACTCCCCGGTGGCGCCGATGAAATGCTGGAAGTCCAAGCCGACTTCGCGGGCCGCTTCCCGGAATGCCGGATCATCCGCTGCTTCCAGAAATCCGCCGGCAAAGACTCCAGCCAATAACAGAACGTAAACCGGCGGGAAACGGCTCATGGGAACCCTCGACCTATTCGGCGCCAAGAGTGCCCATCCCTTCCAGCCGGTTCAGGAGTTCCTCGATCTGCCGCAGCAGGGAATGCTGGTTGGACGCGGCGGCCATCTGCTTCGCCTTCAGCGCGGCCTCCCTGGCCTCCTGAAACTGTTTCAACTGGATCCGGGCCAGGGCCAAGGTGTGCAGGTACACGGGCGTGCCCTCGTCCTCGAGCTCCAATATCCTCTCCAGGTGCCCAACCGCTTCGGCCGGCTTGCCCTGGGTCATGAGCAGGCGGGCCAGGTTGAAGTGCGGGAGATGGAAATTGGGCTCGTACTGGATGGCCAGGCGGAAATGCCGCGCCGCGTCTTCGGCCTGACCTTTCTGCGCCAGCAGATACCCCAGGTTGTTGTGACTCAGGGAGTGATAGGGGTTGATCTCCAGGGCCTTTCTCAGCGCTTCTTCGGCCTCGTCCATGCGGCCGGTCATGCCCAGGAACATGCCGAAGTTGTAGTGGGTCTTGTACATGCCCGGGTCGATGGCCACCGCCCTGCGGTAGTGGTCCTCCACCTTCACCGGGTCACGCAACACGACGTACAGGGAGGAGAGATTCCCGTGGACCACCGAGTGATCCGGGTCGATCTCCAAGGCCTTCAGAAAAGCGGTTTCCGCGGCCCGGAAATCGCCTTGATCGCGAAGGGCGATCCCCTCTTCCAGGTACCAGGCGGCTCCGGAGGCGAGTGACTGGATCGCGTCCAGCAACGGATCCTGACGGGGAGGCTCCTTGGCCGAGCTTTGCCGGAACTGGACGAGATGCTCCCGCATCTTGGCTCCGTCGCCCAGGTTCCGGTAGGCCAGACCGAGAGCATAGTGGCTGGCCCCGAATTCAGGGTACAACTCGCACGCCTTCCGGAAATGCTCGATCGCTCCCGGCAGATCGCCCGTGTCGGCGTGGACGCGCCCCAGACCATAGTGGGCCATTGCCGAGCCGGGATGGTCCCGGATGATCCGTTGGTACGCCTCCCGGCTCTCATCCGTCTGTCCCAGTTGCCGGAGGACGTCCGCCAGCGCCAAGCGAACCGGAAGGTCATCCGGTTTGAGCGCCGCGGCCCGGCGAAATGCGGCCGCCGCTCCCTCCAGCTTTCCCAGCGGGACCCGGACGACTCCCAGGTAGTAGGCCCAGGGATAGTGGTCGGGGGCCAGCAGGTGAGACCTGAGATAGAGCGGCTCCGCCAGCTTGTAGCGCTCATTGGCGTGGAGAATCATGCCCAGTTTTCCGTTGGCCTCCGCAGACTTGGGCTCCGAGCCCAGCCGGTTGGCGGCCACCTCGATCTGTGCCCACGCCGTGGCGTCGAATTCATCCTTCCACGGGGCCAGATCCGGCACGGGGGGAAGTTCTTCCACCGCGGCCGGGGCCGCGAAGGAAACCACGAAGCTCAGGCCCAGAACCATCAAAACCGCACTCGCGCTCTTCCCTCGCCGTCCTTCCACGAACTTCAGTCCTCGCGTCTGCCAGCTCATTGGTCCGTCACCGATTTTCCGCTACCCCGATAGAGAACCGTATATCGGTCGACGGGCAGGCCGCGCCACTCCTCCTGTGTTCCGTCCGTCCATTCGGCGCGAACCTTCAGGACCCGCGTCTCGTCCCCAAGTCCGAAGAGCAGCCTGGGATCGTTGGCGGACGCGTAGCTCCCGTCGGTCCGGGCACGGCGCCACAGGGTCCGTCCTGCGGGGAGGAACACCGCTACGCGAGTTCCCAACAGGTCCCTCTTGAGCCGCCGGTCCATCAACCGCAGTCCCAGCCAATGGCGCTGCTGCCCCATCCGGTTGATCAACAGCCGCACTGGTCCGTTGTTGTTGAACACCAGGACATCCGTGTCGCCGTCGTTGTCCACGTCCCCGAAGGCCCCGCCCCGGCCAACTTCCGAGAGTTCGAACACCGTGCCGGCCCCGCTCGTCACGTCCTCGAACCGCCTCCCGCCCGCGTTGCGGAAGAGTTGATTGGGCTGATGGAGCGGGTAGGGGTCGTTCTTCTTGGCCAGGGCGTCGAGGGTGTCCACGTGGCCGTTCACGGCCAGGACATCCAGCCAGCCGTCATTGTCGTAGTCCAGGAAGGCCGTTCCGAATCCGGTGTAGGGCACGCTGGGAGGCGCGAGACGGGTCCCTGAGGACTCGTCCTCGAACCAGCCGCTGCCGTCGTTCCGGTAGAGGGTGTTGGTCTCGTTCAGGAGATGCGTCATGAACAGGTCTTCGTCGCCATCGTTGTCGAAGTCCGCCGCATCCACGCCCATGCTCGACTCCGCCTTCCCGTCCTTGTTGAAGGCGCAGCCGGCCAGCAACGCTTCGTTGCTGAAGGTCCCGTCCTTCTGATTCATCCAGAGATGATTGGGCCGCTGGTCGTTGGCCACGTAGAGGTCGATCCAGCCGTCCTGGTTGAAGTCGGCCGTGACCACCCCCAGGGAACCATTGTATTGGCGTGCGATCTGGGAGGGGGCCGACACGTCCTCGAAGGTCCCGTCACCCCGGTTGCGAAACAACTGGTCCGGGACCGGCTCGTAACTGAGCGGACCGCAATAGTCGATGCGTCCCGTTATGCCGAAGCAGTCCTTGGTGTAGGAGAAGCTGAAATTGACGTAGTTGCCGACGAAGAGATCGAGCCAACCGTCGCGGTCGTAGTCCAGAAACGCCGCGCTGACGCTCCAGCGGGGCGCGGCCTCTTCCGGCATGGCGGCCTCGCTGAAGCTGCCGTCGCCGTTGTTTCGAAACAGCTGGTTCCGCCCGAAGTTGGTGACATAGAGGTCGATCCAGCCATCGTTGTCGACGTCGGCCGCCGCCGCTCCCATGCCGTACCCGGTGGCCTCGACTCCGCTCTCCTTGGTGACGTCGGTGAAACGCAGGACACGGCTCCCGTCCGCCCGGACCTCCAGGTCGTTTCGATACAAGCGGTCTCTCGGCGGCAACGGGACCCGCGGCGGAAAGAGGGCTTCTTGCAGAGCCTTCCCCGGTCCCAGCATGTTGCCTTGGACAATATAGAGATCCAGGTCTCCGTCGTTGTCGTAATCGAACAGGGCGCCGCCCGAACCCACCACCTCACAGAAGTACTTCTCCCCCGACATCCCGTTGAAATGCACGAAATCGATCCCGACGGCCTGAGCCTGGTCGGTAAAGATGTCGGGCCCGGCGGTCACGGATCTCAGCATAAAGAACAGGCTCAGAATCAGAAGACCCGAGCCTGTAAAGGACGTCCACCGGTCTCCCTGGGCTCGGTGTTGCCTCCCTTCCCGATTCATGGTTTCGTCACCGCCGTCCCGCTACCCCGATAGAGAACCGTATATTGATCGACGGGGAGGCCGGCCCATTCCTCCTGTGTTCCGTCCGTCCATTCGGCGCGAACCTTCAGGACCCGCCTCTCGTCTCCGAGTCCGAAGAGCAGCCTGGGATCGTTGGAAGAGGCGTAGCTCCCATCGGTCCGGACGCGGCGCCACAGGGTCCGCTCTCCGGGGAGGAACACCGCCACTCGAGTGCCCAGCAAGTCCCTCCTGAGCCCCCGGTCCATCAACCGCAACCCCAGCCAATGGCGCCGCTGGCCCAGCTGGTTGATCAACAGCCGCGCCCGCCCGTTGTTGTTGACCACCAGGACATCCGTGTCGCCGTCGTTGTCCACATCCCCGAAGGCCCCGCCCCGGCTCACTTCCGAGAGCTCGAAGACCGGGCCGGCCCCGCTCGTCACGTCCTCGAACTGGTCACCGTCCAGGTTGCGAAAGAGTTGATTGGGCTGATGAAGCGGGTAGGGGTCATTGTCCTTGGACAGGGCCTCGAGGGTGGATACATGTCCGTTCAGCGCCAGGACGTCCAGCCAGCCGTCGTTGTCGTAGTCCAGGAAGCCCGTTCCGAATCCGGTGAACGGGACGCTGGGAGGCGCGAGCCGGGTACCCGAGGACTGGTCCTCGAACCAGCCGCTGCCGTCGTTCCGGTAGAGGGTGTTGGTCTCGTTCCGGAGATGCGTCATGAACAGATCTTCGTCGCCGTCGTTGTCGATGTCCGCCGCGTCCACGCCCATGCTCGACTCCGCCTTCCCGTCCTTGTTGAAGGCGCAGCCGGCCAGCAACGCTTCGTTGCTGAAGGTTCCATCCTTTTGGTTCATCCAAAGATGGTTGGGCCGCTGGTCATTGGCCACATAGAGGTCGATCCAGCCGTCCAGATTGAAGTCGGCCGTGACCACTCCCAGGGAACCGTTGTACTGGCGGGCGATCTGGGACGCGCCCGATGCGTCCTCGAAGGTCCCGTCGCCCCGGTTGCGAAACAACTGGTCCGGGACCGGCTCGTAACTGAGCGGACCGCAATAATCGACACGCCCCGTCGAACCGAAACAGTCCTTGGTGTTAGAGAAGCTGAAGTTGACATAGTTGCCGACGAAGAGATCGAGCCAGCCGTCGCGGTCGTAGTCCAGGAACGCCGCGCTGACGCTCCAGCGCGTCGCGGCCTCTTTCGGCAGCTCGGCCTCGCGGAAGCTGCCGTCCCCGTTGTTGCGATACAGTTGATTCCGCCCGAAGTTGGCCACGTAGAGGTCGATCCAGCCGTCGTTGTCGATGTCTGCGGCCGCCACTCCCATGCCGTATCCGGTGGCCTCGATCCCACTGGCTCTTGTGACGTCGGTGAAGCGCAGTTTCCGGCTCCCGTCCACAAGGATCTCCAGGTCGTTTCGAAACAAGCGGTCTCCCGGGGGCAACGGGACCCGCGGTGGAAAGAGCGCGTCCTTCAGAGCCTTCCCCGGCCCCAGCATGTTGCCCTGGACGATATAGAGGTCCAGGTCTCCGTCATTGTCGTAATCGAACAGGGCGCCGCCGGACCCCACCATCTCGCAGTAGTATTTCTCCCCCGCCATCCCATTGAAGTGGACGAAATCGATCCCGGCCGCCTGAGCCTGGTCGCGGAAGAGGACCGGTCCGGAGTCCGATCCGGCCAGGGGAGCCAGGTTCGCTTGAAGGCAAAGAGCAGCGGCCAGCCCGCACCAACCTCGGAGGGGGAACCAAGGCCCCACCGCGGCCTGCCTTGCATCGAGTGGGTTTTGCACGTCCCTGCCTGGTGTCTTCGTCATCGGGAAACCGTATACCTATCCAAGCGGATCAATGACGGTCAAGAATGGGAACCGATTGAATTCGGTGTCACGGGTGCAGATCCGGCTGACGCCATGTTCCCGCATCAACACGGCGGTATGGAGATCGTGAAAGAGGTTGCCGCCGAGATCCGGAAACTCCTTCAGGGTCCCCGCCAATACCGTGGCGTGCCGATCGGTTGCCAGGAGCAGATCGAAACCGGGCGACTCCAGCAACGCCCGTAGAAATCCCCATGACTCCCCCGGCGTCCAAGGGAATCTCGAGACTCGCGGGTGCGTAGTCACCCGCAGGAACTCATAACAGACGTTCCAAGTAAGAAAAGCGGGCGACGGATCGTCGCGAGCCTGTAGGACCGTTCGGCGGCAGTGGTTATGAAACGGGGAATCCTCGTCGACCGCGTAGACCAGAACGTTGGTGTCGAAGGCCAGCACTCACGCCTCGTCCATCGTACGGTAGAGCGCCTCTCGGTCGGCGAGGTCAACCCGGAGCCCCCCGCTTTTCCAGGTCGGCAACGGCGGCAGGGGTTCCCGTCGATCGTCGATTCGCGGTTTCTCCGCCAGGACGCGCCTGAGTCCCGCCTCAACCAGAGCGGACATGGTGGTTCCGCGCCGGGCCGCTTCTTCCCGTAAGCGCTGCATCACCGTATCGTCAATGTTGAGGGTCGTTTTCATATGGAAAACCATACTCGCTGGATCTCTGAAGCGTCAACCGAAACGGGCGACGCCTCATGCTATGATGCGCGGATGAGCCAAAGACTGAAGGTGCTGTTTCTTCCCCTACCTGGTTTGTTCGAGCGCTGGGGGTCCGACGTGGTCGCCGCCGTGACGAAGAATCACGACCTGCGCATCGCCGACTACGACCAGCCCCTGGCCCCGCAGTTCGAAGGCATCGACGCCGTCATCGATCATGGAGGATCGGTGGGAACCCGGGAGATGGTCGATCTGGCCGCGGCAGGCAAGGTCCAGCATTGGCAGATCCTGGGGACCGGGTTCGACCACTTCGACCTCGAATATTGGAAGGCGAAGGGCATGCCGGTCTCCAATTGCCCGGGAGCCTTCAGCGCCGTGGCCCTGGCGGACTGCGCCATGATGTTCATTCTGATGCTGGCCCGCAGGTACCAGGAATCGAAGGAAGTTCTGGATAGCGGCAGACTCTACCGGCCGATGGGCGCCGAGATGGAGGGTTGGAAGCTGGGTATTCTCGGTCTGGGGGCCAGCGGCATCGAACTGGCGAAACGCGCTCCGGGCTTCGGGATGAAGACTCTCGCCATCGACATCCGGGACGTCGGGCCCGATGAGGTGAGCGAGCTGGGACTGGAGTTCGCCGGGAAACCGTCCGACATGGACGACGTCATCGCCCAATCGGATGTCGTCTCCCTGCATCTGCATCTCAACCAGGAGACCCGGCACATTATCGACGAACGCCGGCTGAAGTTGATGAAGTCGTCCGCTTTCCTGGTCAACGTCTCCCGCGGAGAACTGGTGGACGAGGCGGCTCTGGAACAGGCCCTGGTGGAAGGCTGGATCGGAGGCGCCGGAATCGACGTCTTCAGCCAGGAACCGCCCGATCTGTCCTCGGCCATCTTCCGGTTGCCGAATGCGGTGACCACACCCCACATCGCGGGTGTCACCGACGGCACCTCGCGCAAGCGCGCGGCCTGCGCGGCCGAGAATCTGGACCGGCTCGCCGCGGGATTGGAACCACTGTACCGGATCGACCAGTGACGAGCTCCGAGCCGACGGTCCCTCCCGGCCGCCGTTTTTGAAACCCCGGCTCGGCAAATTCTCATTCGGCTTTTGCAAAAAGTCCCGCCGCCGGCAGCCGGACCGAGAACCAGTCGTTCCCTTCCTCGAACGAGATCCGTTTCTGAAAGGATGCCGGCGTCTTCCGGATCTCCTGGCAATGAGTCAGGTACTTCCCAATCTTCAATTCGAGAGGGAAGGGCTGGACCGACCGTAACTCCAGCTTCGCTGGCGCAAGCAGATCCTTGTAGTCCTCCAGCGAGTAATAGGCGACGTGGCCGGCCGATTCCCGCTCCGCGGCGGCGAACACTTCATTGAGCATCGTCTGAAACCGGCCGGCTTGGGGAAGTACCTCGACGATCAGATAGCATCCGCCCGCTTTGAGAATCCTGCGAACCTCACGGAAATGGGCGGCCAGGTCGGGATAGTGGTGGAGTGAGAATCGGCAAACGCCAGAGTCGAACACGGAATCGGGAAAGGGGAGTTCCGACTCCGTCGCCAAGACGAAATCGATGCTCCGGGACCGGTCCAGTTCCTTGGCTCGGGCGATGACCTTGGACGAGATGTCGAGTCCGCACACCGTGGCTTGCGGAAAGATCCGCCTCAGGTGTGACGCGGCGATTCCGGTGCCGCAGCCGATGTCGATCAGCTTGGACTCCGGCGACACCGGCAGCGCCCTGAGCAGGCGCCGGGTCTGGTCATCATCCTGAATGGAAGGCGGAGACACGTCCCTGTAGCGTTCCAGCTCGGCTTCGAAAAAGAGCCGGCTTCGCTTTCGGATCTCCCCGGCGGTGTGGGGATCGAGTAGTTCAGCCACCCTTTTTTCGCCGTCGACCGGACACGGACCTTCAACGGGGTATGAACGGACGCGAGCGTTCCTGGGGGACCAAATCGCGGCAGCCGTCTGACGTGACCACAAGGGATCTCTCCATCTGCAGCGAACCGACGCCTGGAAGGAACATGGAGGCCTCCAGGTTCAGGACCATGTTCTCTTCCAAGGGCATGTCCGAGGCCACGTCGACGCAGTCGTCACGGACCCGCAGCCCGTTGTCGGCCACGACGGTGGGATAGTCCCGAACATCCAAACCGACCCCGTGGCCGTGGGGATAGGAAGCGGTCAATTCCAGCTCTTCCAGGACCCCGAACATGGCCTTTGTGACGGCTGAGCAGCGGACACCTGGCCTCATTGCACCAACCCCCGCGGCAACGCAGTCCCGCACTGCTTCGAACCGGCGCATCAGCGGATCGGACAACTCCCTCAGGGCGAATGTGGTCCCCGTGTCCGAAAAGCAACGCCGATAGATGCAACCGAAGTCCACCATCATGACGTCGTCTTCGCCCAGGGCGTAGTCCGGTTCGGTCGCCATGCCGAGCCCGCCCAATCCGATACAGAAGTGATCGAAGTCGGCGCCGTCCCGCGCCGCCAGGACCCGGTAACGGTCATTCATCTCACCCAGGGTCGTGCCCGGTTTCGCCTCTGAAAGGACCTGCATCCCCGCCTGCTCGTTGATGGCCGCCGACCGGGTCAGGAGGTCGATCTCGTAATCGTTCTTCACCATCCGGATCAGACGAATCAGATTCGACGCTTCGAGCAGGGCGGCTCCGGGAAGCGCCTGGAGCAGCTCTTCCTTCCGGTCCGATGCCAAGTCTTCCAACTCCACGCCGAGCCGTCCCCCGGTCAGGCCTCTCGATTCCAGGACCCGCACCAGCGCCTCCAGTGAACTGGACGCCTGCGGAGGCTTCAGCAACAGGTCGTGGATCCGGCGGTAGTTTTCCGGCAGCTCGCCGGAGGTCAGAGCGTCGTCCACGCCGGAGGCGCCGAAGACGTGGAGGTCGCGGACCCAGAGGTCCGCACCGTTGACGGCGAAGAGGGGGTTGAGCACGAGCGCCGGCTCCCCCTCCAAGGGGAAGACCGCGTAGCCGGGCAGCGCCAGACTGGCCGGGGCTCCCGGCTGCAGCATAAATCCCCGAATGGTGGGATCGAGCCAGCAGAAATATCCGGTGAAGTAGGTGATATTCAGATGGGAGGTGGCGATCAGGGCATCAAGACCGCACTCCCGCATGAAGTTTCTGGCCCGCTGCTGGTTGAAGAACATGTCCAAGACTCCCGGCAGGTTCGGATTGGCTCGTTGCGAGCCTATTTTAGATTCCGGGTCCACGACCGGCCGATCTCTTCCAGGGATCGGCCCTTGGTCTCGGGCACCATCTTCCAACCGAACAGGACGGCAAAGATGCAGACCACCATGAAGATCCAGAACGCGTACGCCTCGGTTCCCAGGTCCTCTTTGAAGTAGGACATCATGGGGGGAAGCACCTGCGCGCCCAGATAGGCTGACACCCAGAGGCCCAGCGCCGCCACCTGCATGGCCTTGGCCCGCAGGTGTGTGGGAAAGATCTCGGACATGATCAACCAGGCCAGAGGCGCCAGGCTGATGACGTAGCCTCCCACCACCAGAAACATGGTGAGCAGAAGGAAGATTCCGGCCAGATCGTAGTAGAAGAAGATCCCCATGAGCAGGAAGCCCACCGCCATGGCGGAGGTTCCCGCCATCATCAGCGGGCGCCTGCCGTAACGATCGACGGCCCAGAGTCCGATGCAGGTCCAGGTCAGGTTCCAGACGTTGACGATGATGGACTGCAGGATGGCGTCGGAGATGTTCTCGAAGCCCGCCCGCTGGAAGATGAGTGGAGTGTGAAACAGCAGCGGGCTGGTCCCGCTCAACTGTTGGAGGACGGCCAGGGTCAAGGCAATGAAGAGGGCCGTTCTCATGCCCGGCTTGACCAGATCGCGAAAGCTCCCCAGCTTCTCCTTCAGCGACCGGGCGATCTCCTCCAGCTCCGCCGCAGCGTACGCGCTCCCGCCGATCCGGGTCAGCACATCCCGGGCCTCCTCCTTCCGATTCACCTGGGCGAACCACCTGGGGCTCTCGGGGACGAAGGCCAGCCCGATGAGCAGAATCGCGATGGGAACCATCTCGGACGCGAACATCCAGCGCCAGGACCCGATCAAGGAGAGATAGTAGGAGACGATGATGGAGGACAACGAGCCGACCACAATTGCCACCTGGTTGACCAGGACCAGACGTCCCCGCATCCGGGCCGGCGCCACCTCCGCGATGTACATGGGCGAGATGATGGAGGCCAGTCCCACACCGACGCCGCCGACAATCCGGAAGATGTAGAACTCCGTCATTGTCCGGGGCAGTGCGGTTCCGATGGCCGAGACTCCAAACAGGACGGCGCAAAAGACGAGGGCCTTTTTTCTACCCCAGCGATCGGTGAGTCCGCCTCCCACGAGCAGACCGATGATGCAGCCGATGACGGCGCTGCTGACGGCGAATCCCAGCCAGAACGGGCTCAAGGCGAACTCTTCCTTCAGGAAGAGGCTGGCGCCGGCGATGATGGAGAGGTCGTATCCGAAGATGAATCCGCCGACGGCGGCCACCAGGGCGACACCGTAGAGGTATTTTGTTCGTACCATGGGTGAGGAGTATATGCAGTCCGCTGGTGATTGTCGTGCGGGTTGCTGAGGTTGGAGATTCGCCCGGCCAGTGCAGGCGCGTGACTTGATCTGAAATCAGTCCGTCAATGATAATCGGCCCGTCCTGAGGCGAGGATGACCGGGCAATCGCGTTCCGGCCGAGCCCCTCAGGGGTCTGATCGAAACGAGTTCCCAACCAGGAGGAGTCGGAATGGAATGGGTAAGGAATCTTGACCACGTAGCGGTCACCGTCAGCGACTTGGATCGCTCGCTTCGCTTCTACTGCGACGTGCTCGGTTTCAAGGAGGTCGAACGGCACCTGCTGGAAGGGGAGATGATCTCCAAGATGGCGGCCAAGGAGAACGTGGTCATGCAGGTGGTCCGGCTGGCCATTCCCGAGACGCCTGGAATTCTGGTGGACCTGCAGCTCTATATCGAACCCCCGGGTGAAAACTCCGACGCCGTGCTGGGCATGTCCAACCAGGGGCACTTCTGCTTTGGGGTGAAGGATATGGATCGAGCATATCGCGAGCTCACCGAAGCCGGAGTGGAGTTCGTCTCCGAACCGGTGGTCTTCGACCTGGGTGACGACTGGGAGTACGGCGCCCTCAAGGTCGTTTTCTTCAAGGACCCGGATGGGTTCGTGCTGGAATTGATGGAGTTCACCGACTGAGGCCGGAACACGAACAGGGGAGCGAACCACCATGGCCAGATATCCGGAAATTGAGGGACAAACCGCATTGGTCACCGGGGCCGGACGCAGCATCGGCCGCGCCATCGCCATGCGCCTTGCCCGGGAAGGGGCGCGGGTGGCGGTGGCCGATATCGATCGGGACGGTGCGGAGTCCGTCGCGGCGGAGATTCGCGCGGCGGGCGGGGAGGCGGTGGGCCTGCAAGCGGACGTGACGTGCTCCGGCGACGTCGACGCCATGATCGCTGCAACGGTGGAAGCCTTCGGCAAGCTGGACATCCTCGTGGCCAACGCCGGGATCGGCATCGTCGCACGCCTGATCGACACGGATGAAGCGAGCTGGGACCGGCAGATGGCCGTCAATGCCAAGGGGGTTTTTCTTTGTTGCACTGCTGCGGCCCGGCAGATGATCCGGCAGGGCCATGGGGGACGCATTGTCATCAATGCCTCGGGGGCGGGCAAGATTGCGCCGGGGAAGAACACGCCATTGGGCGCCTACGCCGCCAGCAAGCACGCGGCGATTGGGTTCGGGAAGCAACTGGGGCTAGAGTTGTCCGACCACCAGATCCTGGTCAACAGCATTTGCGGCGGCATCATCGACACGCCCATGTGGGATCTGATCGACCGTGAGACCGCCAAGATTTTGGACGTTCCCGAGGGATCGATCAAAGCGGGAGCCGTGGCCAGTATCCCCCTGGGCCGGATCCAGCAGCCGGAGGACATGGCCAACGTGGTGGCGTTCCTCTGCTCAGATGATGCCGGCTACATTACGTCCAGCGCCATGAACGTCGAGGGCGGGTTGCTGCCTTACTAACGATGATCACGTTCATCGAAGCGCTAAATTACCGCTGTCTGCGTTCCGTATCCCGAACTCTCGATGCCTTTCACATACTTGTGGGCCCGAACGCCTCCGGTAAATCGACTTTTCTTGACGTCGTAACGTTCCTCCAAGAAGTCTCTTCGGATGGCCTCGACATCGCTCTGTCGAAGCGGGCATCAAACCCGCAGGAGTTGCTCTATCGACGAGAGGGAAAAGTATTCGAGTTGGCGATTGAGGCACGAATCCCCAACAAGATTCGTCGCCTGACGGCGAGGAAGGATCTGGACACGGCAAGATACGAAACTGCTATCGGTTTCGATGAGACCCAACGTCAGTTCGAGTTTAAATCCGAAACCTTCCTGTTGAAGAAGTCGAGCACGGTTGGACCACAGCGGCGTCTTCAATTTCCAATGTTGCGCACACCCAGTAAATCATTAGTGACCCCGAAACATCGAAACCGAAGGCTTGTGGTCTCCAAGGTGCCTGGGGGAAACGATAACTTCTATAACGAAACCCATAAACGCCCGGGAAGCGGATGGGCTCCATCTTTTAAATTGGGTCCCCGCAGATCCGCGCTGGGTAATATTCCGGCAAACGAAACAGCTTTCCCGGTCGCCACTTGGTTCCGGGAGTTGTTAACTAACGGTGTTCAACATTTCGTACTTAACAGTCTTAAGATCAAGCATCCGAGCCCTCCAAGTAGAGTGACGGGATTTCTACCAGATGGTTCCAACTTACCCTGGGTAATAACCCGCCTCCGGAAAACCGACCCGGAACGCTGCCAGTCCTGGATTGAGCACCTTAAGACTGCCCTCGGAGACCTCGTGGACATCCGAACCGTTGAACGACCCTGGGACAAGCACTGCTACATGGTCTTTGAGTACGAAGGAGGGCTATCCGTTCCCTCCTGGCTCGTGTCCGACGGCACTCTTCGACTCGCCGCATTGACGATCCCCGCATATATTGCGGACATCAAGGGCATCTTCTTGATTGAAGAGCCGGAGAATGGGATCCATCCGGGTGCAATATCAACTGTCTACGATTCCCTCTCTTCAGTCTATTCGGCGCAAGTACTTCTGGCCACTCATTCCACGGTCGTATTGAATGCTGCTCGGCCAAACGATGTCCTATGTTTCGCCAAGGACGAATCCGGATCAACTGATATCGTCTTGGGTACTGAGCATCCACGACTCCAGGAATGGCATGGCAAGACCAGTCTTGGTGCGTTGCTCGCATCGGGGATTTTGGGTTGAAGGATCTGGTCATTCTCGCCGCCGACAAGGACCTGAAATTCGCATTGGAGGGTTTGCTGGCAAGGCTCGAAGCCTTGGGCATTCGACCTGTCGAAAGGGACATTTTTGTGGATCCGGAGCACGATCCGGGGTGTGCATTGCGAGGCGTCGAGTTCCTGAGTCCCTTTGCAAACGAGTATCGCCACGGGCTCCTTATATTCGACCATGAAGGCAGTGGGCGGGAGGGGCATACGCGTAAGCAACTACAAGATGACCTGAACCGAGCGTTTGCACGTTTCTGGGGTGAGCAGAGGGCTTGTGCAATCGTGATAGCTCCAGAGTTGGAGGCGTGGGTGTGGAGCACATCGCCGCACGTCGCCGAAATCGCCGGTTGGGGAAGCCGGCACGGTAGGCTTCGCAGCTGGTTGGTTCAACAACGGTGGTTGGGGAGAGACGAGATCAAGCCGGCCCGGCCCAAGGAAGCGTTTCAGGCGGCACTTCGCCACGCGCGACAACCGCGGAGCGCGTCCTTGTATCGTCAGCTTGCCGACCGTGTTTCTCTGCGAGAATGCGAGGACGTGGCCTTCTGTGAATTCAGGGACGTGCTGAAGACTTGGTTTTCACGACCGGAAGATCACCGAACGGAACCGTAAGCGAACTGGTCTCGCAATGGCCAGTGAGCCATTTGGCAGTGCCTTTCCAGTATCCGGAGTTCATGGGGAAACGTCGTAACATTCCTCTGCTCTGACTACATCATTTTCAGTGCCATGAACGTCGAGGGGGGGTTGCTGCCGTATTGATCTTCCGTGGACCCGTTGGGTGGTCGGACTGTTGCTAGTCCGGAGTCCGGCGATTGGAAATCGCCGCTCCTCGGGCCAACAGGTCGTTCAGGTCGGCGGCGCTCACCTCTCCGCTTTGCACCACCGTTTTGAGACGACCCCGTTCCAGGACGGCGATCCGGTCGGCGACGGGAACCACGTGATTCATGTTGTGGTCGATGTAGAGGATGCCCAAGCCGCGCTGCCTGGCCTGGGCGATGGTTTCGTGAACGCGGCGCACCTCCCGTACCGAGAGGGAGGCCACGGGCTCGTCCAAAATCAGCAGGCGCGATTCGAAATGGACTGCCCGGGCGATGGCCAGGGTCTGGCGCTCGCCTCCCGATAGCGAGGCCGCAGACTGGTCCGGCGAGTGAACACTTTCCAGACCGAAATCCCGGAGCCTTTCGAGACAGATTTTTCTCATGGCGCTCCGGTTCAGGATCCTCACGCCGCGTGACTCTTTCCTCAATTCCTGACCCAGGAAGAAGTTCCGCCACAGGCTCAACTGGCCGATGATGGCCAGATCCTGATAGACGGTCTCGATTCCGCGCCGACGGGCCTCCCGGGGGGACTCGAGCCGGACCTCCTGGCCTCCGACTTTCATCCGTCCTGAGTTCGGCTTCAGATAGCCGCTGACGATCTTGACCAGCGTGGACTTCCCCGCCCCGTTGTCTCCGATCAGCGCAACCACTTCCCCGGCGCCCAGAGAGAGCGTGACGTTTCCCAGAATCTCCACTTCGCCGTAGGTCTTGGAGATCTCCATCAACTCCACGACCGGTTGTTGACTATCCGCCGCCAGATTCACGAACTTCTCTCACCTCCTCGACGGACCTTCTCGGCCCGGGCGTTGATCACTGCCACGACCAACAGGAGGACGCCGATCAACCCCGTGTAGTATTCGCCTCGGGTCCCGACCAGGATGAGGCCGGTCTTGAGGGCTCCCAGAATCAAGGTCCCCAGCAGCGTCCCCAGGATGGTGCCGCGAACCCCGAAAAGAGAGGTGCCCCCCATGACCACGGCCACGATGGCCAGCAGATTGTAGTTCTCTCCCGAACTCACGCCGGACGACCCGAAATCCGCCAGTTGAAGACAGCCCGCCAATCCGGCCAGCCCCGCGCAAAGGGCAAAGTTGGTCACCTTGACTCTGGCGACGGGCACACCCATCGCTCGGGCGACGTTTCCGCCCGCGTGACCGGAGGCTCGGGACCAGTTCCCGTAGCCGGTCCGCTCCAGGACGAACCAGAGAATGGCTGCCGCGACCAACATCCAGAGAAAGGGGGCGCCAACGGGCGTGGCCGGTACGTCCTCCCCCATGAGGCCGATTACCGGACCCTCCCGGCCATAGAGTTGGACCGGATAGCCCCCCGCCAGGATCCGGTTCAGACTGGTGACGGCGAACAACATGCCCAGGGTCACGATCAGCGAAGGGATTCGGGCCAGCGTGGTCAACAGACCGTTGATCACACCCACTACCAGTACAGCCGCGAGGGCCAACCCCAGCGCGGCCGTCGCCGGCCAGTCCAGATCGGTCATCAACCGGCCCATGATGATGGGCGCCAAGGCGAAGGTCTGGGATACCGAGAGATCGAACTCCCCGCTGATCATGAGCAGGGTCACGCCCAAGGCCACCATGCCCAGCGACGCCGAGAGGGCGGCCAGCGCACTCAATTGGGGAAACGTCAGGAAGCTACCGCCTGACAGGATTTCGAAAAGAAGTCCCAACGCCAGTAGACCCAGAAGAGGTCCGGACTCGGGACGGCCGAGTGTCCGGACCAAGAGCCTATTCGCTCCCTTCAATCCTCTTTTCCTTGATCTGAATTCTCAGATATGAATTCTAAACGAAATATCCATAAATACTTATGGATAAACATTTTTTCTATCCAAGGACACCCTGATTGAAGAGTTCCTCCACCTGGTCGATGTTGGATCGGTCCACAAGCAACCTGCCCGGGTCGACGAACGGCGTTTCGAGGATTCCGTGCCTGAGTTTGAGATAGAGGGCGACCACGGTGTAATAGGCTTGGAGGTAGGGCTGCTGGCTCAGGGTCAGGGTGAGAGCCCCCTCCTTCACACTCCGGATGGTGACCGAATCCAGGTTCCAGCTCACGACCGGGATGTCCATGCCCACGTCCGCCTTGGCCCGCGCTGCCGCCGATCCCGTCAGTGAATCCCAGCAGACGATGCCGCGGGTCTCGGGGTGCGCCGTCAGGTAGACCTTCATGAGTTGAAAATTCTGGGCCGGATCCAATCCCACCGGGAACAGCTCGATCCGCTCCCGGGCCCATCCCGCTTCGGCGAACACCTTGAGATATGCGTTCTGGATGACCAGGTGCTCAGGAGAGTCCGGGAGGCCGTTGAACAGAACCAACGGATCGCCGGGCTCCAGATGTGCCAGGAACGCTTCTCCGCTCCGGCGGGCGGCTTCAAATTTGTCCAGGCCCACGGCCGTCTCCGACAACCGCACGATCCTGGAGTCTTCCGAATCGGATCCTTCGAAGTTGTTGAAGAACTGGACGGCGATTCCGCGATCCAGGGCCTGGCCGGTGACCTCTTCGAACTCCCGGCCCCGGTAGTCGATGGCGATCCCGTCCGGAGATCCGGCGATCACTCCCTGGATCAGCGCGCTGATGTTGGCCAGGCTGAACTCTTCGGGCGCGGCGTAGGTCACGGCCGTCCCGGCCAGATCCCGGCCGGCGGCCCGGGCGCCCCGGGCAATCAGGTCCCAGAAGGGATTGTTCAGCACCGCTCCCACGATGGAGATTCGGAGCTCTTCCTGGTGGCCGTCAGGCTCGGCGCCGGTGCAGGAGGAAAGGAGTGCGCCTGCCAAGGCGGACCCGCCCAACAGCAGGTCTCGGCGCCGGAAACGGTCTCTGGATTGCGTTGGGGAGATCCGAGCGGACCGGCTTCCGGACCGGCTCAGACCAACTCCTTGAGGGGAACTCCGGTCATGTCGTCGATGGAGTTGGCGATCTTGATGGGGCGGCCAGTGGGGCTCATCAATTCCTTGTTCCAGTCGATCCCCAGGGCCTTGTAGATGGTGGCGTGCAGGTCTCCCATGGTGACCATGCGCTCGGCCACGTATCCGCCGCGTTCGTCGCTGACGCCGACCACCTGCCCCCCGCGGATGCCTCCGCCTCCCAAGGCCAGGGACCAGCACTCGGGCCAGTGGTCGCGTCCGTTGTTGGGGTTCACATGGGGGGTGCGGCCGAACTCGCCCATCACCAGGACCACGGTCGTCTCCAGGAGTCCTCTCTGGTGCAGGTCCTCCAGCAGGGTTGAAAGCGCCCGGTCCAACGGAGGCACCAACTCATCCCGGTGTTTGGCGTCGTTGTCGCCGTGCGTGTCCCAGACGTTGTGGCTATAGCCGTTGGCGGTGACAAAGCGGCTGCCGGCTTCCACCAGACGCCGGGCCAGCAGGACACTCTGCCCGAACTTGTGCTTGCCGTAGGCCTCCTTCATTTTCTCCGGCTCTTGAGAAAGATCGAAGGCGTCCCGAACCGAGGGAGACAGAATCATCTGGAGGGCCTTCTCGCGGAAGCCGTCCATGTTGGAGAATTCGGCCAACTCCACCTTTTGGCGGTAGTGACGGTCCACGATCTTGAGAAAGGAACTGCGGTTCTCCAGACTCTCCACCGGAAATGACTGGGGCAGGACCAGGTCGGTGACGTCGATCCCCTTCTCTCCCCGGTCCGCCAGAATCATGGGGTCGTAGTTGGCGCCCAGGAAAGCGGACCGAAACAGATCGTTGTAGCGCTTGGCATCGGCCGAATCCCAGCCGGGACAGAGGACGTGGGGCGGCACCTCGCCCCGGGGTCCCAGTTCCTTGGTGATGATGGCGGGAAAGCTGGGAAACTTGTCGGCGGCATTGGGGCGGTGCCCGGTGAGAACGTAGTGGTGTCCCTGAGGATGATTGTTCTCCTCGGTGTGCATGGACCGAATGATGGAGAGCTTGTCCATATGCCGGGCAGTCAAGGGCAGGATCTCCGAGATCCGGATGCCGTCGACGTTGGTGGCGATGGGCTTGAAGGCGCTGTTGGGTTTCGGGTCCCAGGTGTCCATTTGACTGGGGCCTCCCCCCAGCCAAAGCAGGATGCAGGCCTCTGCTTTCTTGGCGCGGGCCGCCGGTGCGGACGGGCCCGCCATCAGGCTCTCCCACTGCAGAACCTGGCTCAGGCTGAGGCCGAGCGCGCCCACCGAGCCCACCCGCAGGAAATCCCGCCTGCCCAGTTCCTCTTCGGTACAGGTCAGACAACCGACTTTCTTCATCCGAATTCAATACCTCCACAACCCTGAGCCCGGAGCGGGCCCGAGGTTCATTCAATGGTTATATGAAAACTCCCTGGAAGTGAGCAACGCCCAGGTCAGATCGGCGAATGCCTGCTTCCGATCCGGCATCTTGATATTCCCCAGAACAGCTTCCAACTGGTCTTTCTCCTCGCCCGTCGGCAGGCGGGACAATGAAGCCAGGTAAAGATGTTCGATGATGATCTCTTGCGGCGTCTCCTCTTCGACCAACCGGCTGATTCGTCCGTCCTCCCGGGTCAGTTTTTCCGTGTAGGTTTTCCCGGCATAGAGGTGCAGGGCCTGGGAGACGCTGGGACCCGCGTCCCGCTCCGGCACCGCGTAACGCATCGGGCGACCGTAAAGGTCCAGAAAATGCGAGAAATAGCGCACCGGAGCCTTCAACTGGATGGCTCGGGTTCCCAGGGGAGGCTGCCCCTCGGGTGACTCCGGTTTCTCGTGAAAGACTTCGGGGACTCCGGCCACATGGGAGATGGCGTCCAGGAGCACCTCCGCTTCCAGGGGCCTGGGCAAGAAATGAGAGTAATTGACCAGGTCGCCACGGTTGTTCCGGTTCGGCCGGCTCGTCAACTGGTAGGTCCTGGACTGCACAATATTACGAATCAGGCGCTTGAGGTCGTGTCCGTTCTCCCGGAAGTCGGCGGCGAGTTCCTTGAGCAGCTCCGGGTGAGTGGGCGGATTGGAGGCCTTGAAATCGTCCACCGGATCGACGATCCCTCGTCCGAAAAAGTACCCCCAGATCCGATTGACGAAGGCTTCGGCAAAGTAGGGGTGAGACGTGAGCCACTTGGCCAGTTCCCGGCGCTGGTTGGGCCGCAACTCCTCAGGCAATGTGGTCCCGTCCAGGAATGCCGGTTGGACCACCGTCTTCTTCCGGGGATGCTTCAACGGCCCCGCCTGCCCCTTGTCTCCATACCCTCCGGCCGGGTTGTCAAAGGCGATGTCGTAGTAACCGATGAAGTCGAGGTTTCCGAAGAAAGCGGCCAAGCCCCAGAACTGGTCTTGGGACCACGGCTCGAAGGGATGGTCATGGCATTGGGCGCAGTCGAAACGCCGTCCCGTATACACCCGCAGCTCCTCGGAGAGGATCCGCTCAGGCTGCGAGTTGTTCTCGTAGTAGTGCCGCGACGGCCGGTCCCGGCCCTGGGCGTCCAGGCGCTCCCGGGCCATCTGGTCGTACGGCTTGTTGGAGGCGACGCTGCTTCGGATCCACTCCCAGTAGAGCTGGCTGTAGTTGGGCTCCTGCACCACCCTCAGGAGGTCGGAAAAGCGGAAGGTCCAGAAATCCACGAATTCCGGCGAGTCCAGCAGAATCTCGATCAACTGGTTCCGTTTATCCGGATCGGGGTCCTCCAGGAACTCGCGGACCCGGTTGGGGGGCGGCAGCGTGCCGATGACGTCCAGGCAGACCCGCCTCAGGAATTCGGGGTCGTCCGAGAGCTCCGACGGAATCAGGTGAAACCGCTTCAGCTTGGCGATGACGTGCCGGTCGATGAAGTTCCACTCGGGGACTTCGGGATAGTCGGAAATGGGCTCGGCGATGACGCCGATTCGGGCGTGGACCGTGTGACCGGCGGCTCGCACCAGGACGTTGGTCTCGCCCTGTTTGACGGCAGTGACCACGCCGTCGGCGTCCACCTTGGCAACGGCCCGGTTCTGGGACTCGTAACGAACCTCATCGCTGATGTCCCGGGTCCGGCCGTCGGACAATTTGGCCGTGACCGCCAGGCGATGGATTCCCTTGCCATCCAGGACGATTTCTTCGGGGTGGACCGCCACTTCCTCGATCCGTGGAACGGAGACGCCTCCTTCCGGCTTGAAGGGAGCGCCGTTCCGAACCCAGTTCGCGATCGCCTCGTATTCCTGGGAATCCGTGTCGAAGCGCGGCCCGCCGCCGTGGGGAATGGCAAAGGTCGGCTTCTTCAGGAGAAGACTCTCGGCCGGCTCGGCCAGATCGATCCGCGGAACCAGAGGTTCACCCGCCTCTGGCGACAGCACATGGTAGACGCCCCCCCTCACGATCCAGTCGTAATCCTCTCGCGGATTCAACGAGTTGAGCGACAGCTTGAAGCCGCCCCTTCCCTTGACCCCTCCATGACAGCCGCTGCCGTTGCAGCCGCTCTTGGTGAGAACGGGTGAGACGGCGCGCTCGAAACTCAGCGGGGTTTCCTTCCCCGAGTCCACGACTCGCAACGCGGCCCTGAGGGTGTGGCCCTGGATTTCAGCTTGGAGTTCGGTCTCGCCATCCGCCAAGGCGCTGACCTTGCCCGCCTCGTCGACGCTTGCCAGGCCGGTATCGCCGAGGCCGAATCGGCTGGCGGAGGTCAGATCCCGCTCCAAGCCGTCGGCGAACCTGCCGATGACCAGAAACCGCTGCGACGCCCCCTTTTCCCGAAGCGTGGCCGATTCGGGAAAAATCCGAGCCGACAGCAACGCCGGATCGTGACTCGGAGCCGGCAGCATGGAGTGGCTTCCGTAGGCCGTGGACAGACCGAGCCAGAGGGAAGCGATAGAGGTGAGGAACGATCTCATCAAGGGACCCTTCTCCGTCAGGATCGCAAAAGTTCAAGACTGTGGAGGCGCCACCACCATCAAGGGAACCACGCCCACCGGAATCAGCGGTCCCATTTCTCCGCCCACGATGGCCCGGGCCTTGACTCGCACCATGCGAGGAAGCTTCGTGGTCGAGGCCCCGTCCCCGGCCGTCAGCGTAATGGAAACCTTCTGGGTCTCGGGGCGGAACATGTGTTTTTCCGATTCGTCGAAGGCGGGGGGCCGTTCCTCCTCCGGAACCGCCGTCGCATAAGCGTGCACGCCTTCCGGAAGGTCTTCGACGACCAGGGCGACTTCCCCGTCGAATTTCTCTTCGCGGTCCACCGTAACGGTCAGCCGGCTGGCTTGGCCCTGCACCAGGTTGAGGCGATCCGGTTCCAGTTTCAATTGTCCGACGTGAGGGATCTGGGGCCGGATCAACACGCGGTAGGCAAAGTCGGACCCCGCGTGGGCGGTCGTCAACTCGCGAATCTGCAGAGTGTATTCCCCTCCCCGGTCGAAGGTGTAGATCATCTTCGATTCGAGTTCACGGAACAGCATGACATTGTTGCCCGTGACTCGATTGTAGATGGCACTGAAGACCACCTCCTGCTCCTGGTCCAGAACCTGCACCCAGGGAACGAAGATGGGAACTCCGTCCCGGGGGGTCTCGACTTCCACCGCCACGGCCTGGCCCGCTTCCGCCGTAAACCTGACGCGGTCGGCTTTGCCGGGACGATCGATGACTCCTTCCAAGATCGCCGGCAGAGTCACCAGGGCCGGGTCCGAAACCATTCCGGAAGTCCCTCCGAGCCGATGGGTGGAAACGGACTTGAGCGAATCTGGCTCCGGAGCCGGACCGGCGGCGTCATCCCCTCCGGAGGCGCCCGAGGAACCGGCCGACCCGATTACGCCCTGCTTTTCTTTTGCTCCGCCGGCTTGGAGAACGGTTCGCCTGGACAGGTCCTGGAGACGGGCCGGGGAGAGGTTCACCTGGAACCTTCTTTCGAACCACGCGTACGGATCGGAATGCGCCAACGGCCAGGCGCTCCTGTCGGCGGAGATCTCTCCACTCTCCGCGCCGACGATTCGGAGCTGGTAGACGAAACCGGGTCCGCCCCGGTCGTCGAAGGCCTTGACGGCGATCAGATACCGCCCCGAATCGGCGAATCGATGCTTCAGGCTCGCCCTGCGGACGGTCCCGTGCTCGGCGAACAGACCGGATTCGTGAACGACGGGGTCGTCATTGAACGCCAGCCGCCGGAGGCGGTGCGGGTCCACCCAGCTCGGTTCATGCCGATACAGGTAGAGCAGCATCTTGGGGATCGGTCCCTTGCCGCGGGCCGGAAAAAAGACTTCGAAATAGAGCTCGCGGCCCGCGTCCGCGTCGAAGCTGTAATAGTCGACTTCCCCACCCAGCGACCGGCCGATCAGTCCGTTGACGGCCACGGGATACTCCAAGAACTGCCCCTGCGTCGGGCGACCGGGTCCGGTCCGGCTCACGTCCTCGCCGATCACCGGCTCCCGTTCCGAACTCACTCGGAACGGAAGGGGGTCGGAGACGCCCTTCGGCGTAACCAATCGGAGAAAATGGCCGCCGAGTTCGGCGTTGGACGCAATCTCCACCTCCACGGTGACCCGATGGCTCAATGGGACCGACCCGATCGCATAGGGTTGATCTCCAACCTCGTCGATCTCTTCGATCTGCTTCACCCGGCCGCGGAGCGCGTCGCTCTCGGTCCAGACGGCATACGTTCCCTGGAGTGTCTGTCCCTTGATCCGGACCTCCGCGACCGCTCCCCGCTGCCCTCCCACCGGAAAGATATAGAGCGCCCGGGGGTCGCTCGGCAGAGCCTTCTTTTCGGCCTGAATCGGAGGGATAGCCAGGACTGCGCATACGAACAGAAAAACCGCAGGGAGTGTGCGGAAAATGGATCTCTTAGATTTGGAATTCATCGTTTTCAACCCAGGGGATCTCTTACAGAGACTTTCAACGCTCTGATCTGTCCTTCTTGGCAATACAATTATTACCGATTGTAGCACAAAGCTGCGTCGATTTACTCCGCACCACCGACAACTGGAATCGTCCCACCCGACCTTCGGGCAGCCCCCGTTTCGTTGCCCTGCTCCGACATCATGGACTACCATGAGCTTCCTTTCCGGGACATACATATGGACAACCGCGAACGTTTCGAAGCCGCGTACACCGGACGACCCACCGACCGGGTTCCCGTTTGCGCCTGGCTGGGCATGCCGCTTCTGCGCCAGCTCACCGGTCACGGCCCCCGGGCCATTCTGGAGAAGCTGGTGGAAAACCCCCTTGAAATGGTCCGGATCCAGGAAGAACTGGGCCTGGATCCGGTCCTGGTGACCCCGGACGAGCGCCGGTTCTCCATGCACCGGTATCCCCGGCTGATCTACAGTTGGCCGGAGGAGGCGCTGGAAACCTGGCAGGTTCGGAAAGAAGTCCAGGAGGACGGCCGGAACTTCCGCACCCACCGGTTCACGGCGACGACTCCGGAGGGACCCGTCACCTGGAGCTACCGAATGGGCGATGGGCAGGTGGCCGAAGTGGAGCCGGCCGTCAAGAATGAACGCGATCTGGACCTCTGCATTCGCTACCTGCCGGAGCCGGAGAGCCTGAACCAGGACAAGCTGAAGGCCATGGTGGATGCCGCCGGGGACCGGGCCTTCTTCATGCACTGCTTCATCGGTGTCTGGGGTGAGGCGTCCAACATGCGTGGCCTCGTGACTCTGGCCTGCGACCTCCTCGACCAACCGAGATTCGTGGAGAAATTCTCCGAGTTCCTCAGGGACCGGGCCATCCGGAGGGTTCGTCATCTGGCCGCCACCGGAGTCCATTCCATCCTTTACGACCAGTCGTGGGCCGGGATCGGGTTTTCTCCCGAGCAGTTCCGGAGGTTCATGTACCCCTACGACAAGGCGGTGGTGGATGCCGCCAAGGAGGCGGGCTTTCTGGTCAGCTATCACAACTGCGGTTGCGGACAGGCCTTCATCGAGGACATGGCCGACACCGGCGCCCATTCCCTGGAGACCCTGACCCCCAAGACCTCGTCGGGCGACTTCGACCTGGCCGAGTCCAAGCGCCGGGTCGGGGCCCGGATCACCCTCAACGGAGGCTTCAACGAACGTATCCTGTCGAACGGAAAGCCCGGGGAGGTCCGCGATGAGGCGAAACGGTGCATCGACGCCGCCGGCGAGGGAGGCCGTTACGTCCTGCGGTCGACCGGGCAGATCATGGATTCGGCTCCCGGAAACGTCCAGGAGTTTGCAGAGGCCGGAAGGGAATACGGCCGGTATTGAGCCTGTCACTTGGGAGCGAATCCAATGACCCGGGAGTCCCCTGAATTCCAAATCGCTGCCGACCTCCGTTGCACGGTCGGCGAAGGGCCGGTCTGGCACCCTGATGTGGCAAGGCTCTACTGGACCGACATCCTGTCGAGCCGGATCTACTGGTACGAACCCGCGAGCGGCAAGAGCCGGCTCTGTTATGAGGGCCGGATCGTAGGCGGGATGACGCTCCAGGCCGATGGTTCGCTGCTGCTCTTCATGGACCGGGGAACCGTCGCGGTCTGGCGGGATGGCGGGATCGTCAGAACCTCTCTGGACCATATCCCGGCTGAAACCGACCGGCGTTTCAACGATGTCATCGCCGATCCCGAGGGACGGGTTTTCGCCGGCGCCATGCCCTTCAAGGACCTGGAGCAAAAAAGGGGACGCCTCTACCGGCTGGATCGCGACGGATCGTACGAGGTGGTGCTGAAGGGAGTGGGAATTCCAAACGGCATGGCCTTCACCTCCGACCGCCGATCCTTCTACTTCATCGACTCCCTGGAAAACGTGGTCTGGAAATTCGACTACGATCCCCGGACCGGCGCCCTCGGCCGGCGGCGGGCCTTTTTGCGATTCGACGCAGCCCGCGACGGCCACGCTGACGGCATGACGTTGGACAGCGAAGACAACCTCTGGATCGCCATGGCCATGGGCGGAAAGGTGCTCCAGTTCGGCGCCGACGGCAGACGGAAGCGGAGCATCGAATTGCCGGCCAAGTTCACCGCCAGCGTGGCGTTCGGAGGAGAAGACCTTTCGGATCTCTACGTCACGACTGGAAACCATCCCGAAGACGAGGACCTGGGACCGGCGGCCGGCGCCCTCATGGTCCTGAAGCCCGGCGCCGGCGGCGTGCCCGAGTTCCGGTCCCGAATCGGGATTTGAATCCGGAAGCCGCTCCGGTGTCAGGGAGTTCCCACGTATTCCGTCCCGAATCGGAACCGGCGGCGGCCGCGGAAATCTCCGGTGTTGGGCATGATCGCCAATTGGCCTCCGTCGATGACCAGCGTCTGACCTACGATGTAGCGCGAATCCTCGGAGGCCAGAAAGACGGCCAAACGGCCGATATCCCCGGGCGTGCCGATAAAGCCGGCAGGCAGCGTCTTTTCGGCTTCTTCCCAGTTGAAGTTCTCTCCCAGCACCTTTTCCTGATTCGGGACCCGGACCCAACCCGGTGCGATGGCATTGACGCGCACGCCCTTCTGGACCAGCTCCAACGAGACCTCGCGAGTGAACGCCACAATGGCTCCCTTGGTGGCGGCGTAGACCGAGTGCTCAACCAGGCCCGCATAGGCATGGACCGAAGTCAGATTGATGACCGCGCCCCCCTCCTGTTCGGCCATTGGCGCAAGGACGGCCTGGGTCAGAAAGAACATGGCCTTGAAGTTGATGTCGAAGAGGGTGTCGAACTGGTGGGGTGTGGTCTCCTCGAAGGGACTGTTCGCGGTCACTCCGGAGTTGTTGACCAGGACGTCGATTCCACCCAGAAGCTCCACCGAGGTTGCCGCCAGATCCTGGACCGACTCCACCCGCCGGAAATCGGCGCCCACAGCGAAGGCTTGCCCCCCAGATCTCCGGATCTCCTCCACGGCCGATTGGCAGCCGGCGGTGCTGTGACAGTAATGGAGCACCACCGCAGCTCCTTCCGCAGCGAACTGCAGGGCAACGCCCCGGCCAATCCCGGTTCCCGCTCCGGTGACCAGGACACGCTTGCCCTCCATCCTCCTGCTCTTCTCATTGGCCATATTGGTCCCCCCAGTGAGGCATAATTCCCACGGATTCTAGCAGTCCCCGGAAAGAAAACCATGCAACACGGTCACAAGCCCGGCCACTGGTCCAGCATCTCGCGGCGCACGTCGCTCCTTGCCGTTACGGCTCTGTTTGGATTGGTGACCGGCAAGCAGATAATCGCCGCCGGTGACGATTCCATTTTCGATAAGGCCAGAACCTATACCGGATTCTTCATCGGCTCCGCTCTCATGGGCAATGAGATCGTCGACGTCGAGGGTTTCGCGAACTGGGGCCAACCGGGATACACGCTTGGCTACGGCGACAATCGGTTCGTCGCCGGTGCGCTCCTCGGAACCAAGATCGGCCTGGGCGGTGTCCGGCTCAGGATCGAAATCGACGGCACCTTCGGCGACCTGACCGGACAATCGAACCGGCTCGATCCTGCAGGACTGGACGAGACGGCCGGATCGGAAATCCAGTGGATTGCCACGGGGCGCGCCGGCTTCGAGCAATCCGTTGGCGGAGCGACGGTATTCGCCACCGCCGGACTGGCGGCCTCCAGGGTCACGAATTTCGTCACCGACATCGATTCGGGCCGGGATGTTCTCCCCCATCTGGATCCGGACGATTCCTTTCGCGCCGGCACCACCGATCTGGGTCTGGTCTTCGGCGCCGGAATCGAGGCTCCGCTGGCCGGTGCGTGGAGCTTGCGGGTGGAGGGTTCCTTTCTGGACTTCGGGTGGAGCACTCACACCGTCAACCACTCCGGAAACAACAGTTGCGGCCCGGGAAACCCCCGGCGCCCCTGTCCCTACGACGTTCGGAATCAGTTGGGCGTCATCCGCTTCGGTCTGATTCACCGCTTCGGGCGATAGACCATTTTCCGAGATCCGTTTGCAAAGTCCGGGTAGGGCTTCTGCGGCCGGATCGGCTTCTGCAAATCTGGTCAGGAGCGTTCAGTACACTCCGCTTGTAAGTGTTCCAAGAATCACCCGATCTGCATGGAGCCTCACCAATGAACAGCGCGGTTCAATCCCAGCACTTCGCTCCACCCTCAATCCATCGGCGGTTATCCGCAGTCCCGGTGATCTTGTTCCTGACCATAATGGCTCATACGGTCCCGTCGACTGCTCAGGACCGGGGCTTCTATGTCGGCGTTACGGCCCCCCTGGATTATCTCGACATCACCTTCGAGAAGACCGTGGACAACACCGACCCCAACACTCTGGTTCCTGAGCCGCGGGCCGGCCAGATGTTTCAGGATCAGGGTTCGTCCAAATCCCTGACTTATGGAATCGGATTCGTAGCCGGCTATCACCTGCCCTTTCCCGGAACCGGATTCTTCGTGAGCGTCGAATTCGACGTCGAGTTGCCCCGGGGCTCGGTGGACGGCCGATTGCTGGGGGTCGGATCGTCCCCGGGACGAAATCTGCTTGGAGAGAGTTGGCCGGAACAATGGTCGTACGAGAAAAAGAGGAGCTACGGCGCCACGTTCAAGCTGGGCGGCAGCCCCGGCCCGCTGAATTTCTGGGATCTGCGCCTCTATGGTCTCGCAGGCATGCGCCTCGTGGAAGCGGAGTTCACGACTCGCTTTGAAGGCTGTCTGAATCCCGTCCCCTGTTCAGCCGGCGAATTCACTACGGGAACGGATTCCCGAAACCAGGATTTCAAGGGCTGGGTGGTCGGCGCCGGAGTGGAAAAAATGCTCGGTGACCATATCGGGTTTCGCGCGGACGTTCGTCGACCCAAATCCGGCAATGAACAGTGGACCACGCCGTTCCGGGACGTGGGAGTGACCGTCCCCGCCAGCGTGACGACGAGTGGCACCAATGTGTCGATCGGTCTGATAACGTACTTTTGAAGTGGTCTGGGAGCGGCGGTTTCCAACCGCCGATCGGGGCGCGAAAGGGGGATCTGGTCCCCCCTATACTGTCGAGAATGGGCGATTGGAAATCGCCCTTCCGGTGGGCGACAGGGATGTCGCCCCTCCGGCCCCGTCCTGGTGCGAGTGAAATGTTGATCCGATCCCTTCTTGTCGTCGCCGGGAGCGTTTCGGTGGCGCTGGGGATCGCCGGCATCTTCCTCCCTCTGCTTCCTACCACTCCCTTCCTCCTGCTGGCCGCCGCCTGCTACGTCCGCAGTTCCCCACGCCTCTACCAGTGGTTGATGACCCACCGCTGGACGGGAGAGTACATTCGCGACTATCGCGAAAAGCGGGGACTGCCGCTACGAACCAAGATCCTGACCATCCTGATCCTCTGGGCCACCGTGGGATGGTCGGCCTACCGGATTTCAAATCCCTGGCTGTTGGCGCTCCTGTTTGCCGTGGCGGTGGTGATACCTGTCGTCATTTTGCGGCTCCCCACCCGCAAGCCGTGACGCGTCTCCCGGACGAGCCGCCGCCGCAGGGAAGACGACCGGATCTCTGCTATCCTTCATGACCATGACCGAGAGGACTTCATGACGCTTGTAGACTGGCTGCTGGTCCTGGTCGTCAACCTGGGCATCGTCCTTTACGGTCTCATCACCTTCAAAGGGATCCGGAAGAGCTTCGACTGGTACCTGGCCGCCAAGTCCCTGCCCTGGTGGGCGGTGGGCCTCTCCGCCTTCTCCACCGCCGTGGACAGCGGCGACTACGTGGCCATCGCCGGCGGATCCTACCGTTTCGGCCTCTCCCAGCTCACCCAGTGGTGGCTGGGCATCACTGTCGGATGGTTCGCCCTCAGTTGCTTCGTCATCATTCCCATGTACCGCTCCGGCGTCTACACCAACGCCGAGTGGCTCGAGTTCCGATTCGGTCCCCTCACCCGGGTGCTGGCCGTCTTCATCAACATCCAATCCCGCACCAACGTGGTGGGGAACATCTTCTTCTCCCTCTACCTGGTCCTGAACATCATCGGAGAACTCGACGCCACTTGGAGCTGGGCGGTGGTGGTCCTGGTGGCGGCCACGGCCGTGGTCTATGTGGTGACCGGAGGACTGGAGTCGGACGTCATCACCAATGCCCTTCAGGCCGTCGCCATGATCGTCTCCTCACTGGTGTTGTGGGGAGTCGTCTGGTTCAGCACCGGCGGCATGAACGGCCTCACGGAGAAACTGGCCCAAGTGGACGAATCCCTGCCCGGCGAACTCCTCCACGTTGGCGGCTACACCCCCGAAGGCGCCACGCCGATCCTGATGGTCTTCGGTCTGGTGGTGGTGCTGGTCACCTACGCCGTCATCAACCAGTACGAGGCCATCCGGTTCCTGGGAGCCCGGTCGGAATGGGACTTCAAGATGGGCGCCGTGCTGGCCAGCGTGATCACGGCAGTCTGCCTCTGGTTCAACGTCAGCCTGGGACCCCTGGCTCGCGCCCATTTCCCAGGGCTGGAGATCATCGACTCCGCCTATCCCATGCTGGTCCGGGAGTATCTGCCGCCCGGCCTCGTGGGCCTGGTTCTGGCGGGTCTGGTGGCGGCCGGGTACTCGACCTTCGCCTCCATCGGCATGGGGATCTCCAGCCTCTTCGTGCGGGATGTCTATGCCCGCTTCCTGGTCCGCAACGCCACCGACGCCCACTACACGCTGGTCGGAAAGATCGCGGTCCCCGTTATCATCGCCCTGGGATTCGTCTACGTCCCCTTTCTCGAATCGGGAATGGTGGCCTTCTATCTGAGATTGGCCGGAGCCATTGCCGTCCCTCTCATGACCATCATTCTCATGGGCGTCTTTACCCGCGTACACCGGGCCACCGGGTCCATCGGACTGGTGGCCGGGCTGCTCTACGGATTCTCGGCGCTGATCGGGGAATACAGGGAGTGGCCTCTCCCCTACTGGTACACCAATCTCTGGTGGGCCTATCTGTGGAATCTGTTACTGCCGGCGTCGGTGATGGTCATCTCGTCGTGGGTCATCACCCTGTTCCGGGGACCGGCCACGGACGAGGAACTGGAAGGACTCCTCTACAGCCGGAAGGAATCGGATCAGGATCTCAAGTCTCTCATGGGAAGCCGTCTCAAGGTCCTGGAGGGAACCTGGCTCCAGAAGACCCTGCTTCAAGCCCCCTCCAAGCCCCGTTATCCCTTCCCGGTTCCTGAGGGCGGCTCTCCACCCTGGAGACTGCGGCCCGAACTCTGGATCGGCCTCTACCTGGTGGTGGCCTGCTGGCTGCTGTTCGTCGTCTTCTGGTAGGCGCCCGGCAGTCTGCGCCTGCGTGGTAACATTTTGCAGTTGCTCGACTGCTCCTCCGAGCAGCGTTCGGTCAGTCCACCCGTGCATTCACGAGGCAGTGGAATGCTTCTTGTTGACAATTTTGTAGAACGGTTCAAAGAGAACCTCGATTCCTCCAAGCGCGTCGATCTGGCCGTCGCGTGGGCGACTACCGGGAAGGCCTTGACGGTGTTGGAAGAGGCCGTAGCGGAGCGCGGTCTCACGGTTCGCGCCATCGTCGGGACGCGCGGCAATCTAACAGATCCCGAGGCCTTGGAGAGACTGGATGGAATTGGACAGCTTCGCCTCGTTCCGGACGACTGCCGGATGTTCCACCCGAAGGTCTACATCTTCCGTGGAGAACGGAACTCCTTGGCTTGGATCGGAAGTGCAAATTTCACGAGAGGAGGATTCGAGACTAATGAAGAGACCGTATTCGCAACAGAGAACTCAGATTCTGTTGTGCGTTGGTTCAAGAAGCGATGGGACGATTTCGGAGAATTACCTTCGATCACGATCGCAGAATATCGAAAGCGCTGGACACCCAACTGGCCGTCCCCATCTTTAAAGGAAAAGATCGGAGTCATTGACGACGAACGGCTCGAATACCTAAGACAGGCGCGTGACTGGAACGGATATGCGACGGCTCTTCGTCGAGCCGATGATTGGTGGCGTCGTAATGACAAGTCGCGGTGGTCTGTCCTCGACGAAAGGAGACATAGCTGGCTCCACACGATACGGACCATAGGCCCCATCGCGACAAGGGAAGACTGGTCTGATTTGAGACCGAAAGAAATACAAATGCTTCTAGTACCCAATAACATGTAATCATTCGTATACTATGGTGGGAGGCTGGAGGACTCGGTAAGGAGGAGTTCTCATGGCACCACGCTATCGTGTCACGCTCACAGTGGAAGAGCGCTCAGAATTGAAGGCCTTGACCCGGGCGGCGACCAAGACGACCGGCAAGCGGTTCCTGTACGCGCGGGCGCTGTTGTTGTGCGACCGCGGGCCGGAAGGGCCGGGATGGACCGTGGCCCGGGTGGCCGAGGCGCTGGGCGTCTCGGCGCGCACGATCGAGCACTTGAAACGGCGGTTTGTGGAGCAGGGGTTGGAGTTCGCCCTGGAGCGCAAGCGGCGGGTGCGGCCGCCGCGGAAAGTGATCTTCGACGGCGCGTTCGAGGCTCGCCTGGTCGCCTTGGCCTGCTCCCCGGCCCCGCCGGGACGGCAGCGCTGGACCCTGCGCCTGTTGGCGGAGAAAGTGGTGGAACTGGGCTGGGTCGAGCGGGTCTCGGTGATGACGGTGCAGCGGACGTTAAAAAAAACCAACTGCAGCCTCACCGGAAGAAGTACTGGCGAATCCCGCCCCGGGGCAGCGCCGCATTCGTAGCCTGCATGGAGGACGTTTTAGAAGTCTATGCCCGTCCATACGACCCCCGTCGTCCGGTGGTCTGCATGGACGAGACCAACAAGCAGTTGATCGGAGAAGTGCGGGAACCGTTGCCGGTTGCGCCCGGCCAGCCGGAGCGGATCGAGCATGAGTACGTGCGCAACGGGGTCGCACAGATCTTCCTGGAGGTGGAGCCATTGACCGGGCGAAGCCATGTGGAGGCGTGCGAACGGCGCACGCGCCAGGATTGGGCCCGGTGGATCGAGGGCATGCTGGAGAGGCGATACCCGGAGGCCGAGCGGGTGGTCCTGGTCTTGGACAACCTGAAGACACACGGAATCGAATCGCTGTACGCAACTTACGAGCCCCGACATGCTCGCCAACTGGCACACCGACTGGAAATCCACTACACGCCGAAGCACGGCAGTTGGCTCAACATTGCAGAAATCGAATTGAGCGCGCTGTGCGGACAATGCCTGGACCGCCGGATTCCAAGCCTGGCCGGGATGCAACGTGAGATCGGGGCTTGGGTTGCGGATCGGAACCAACGGCAAACCGAGATCGACTGGCAGTTCAAGACGGAGGATGCACGCATCAAGCTGAAGAGCCTGTATCCACAGCTTTAAGTGTTATGGGGTACTAGGTGTGTACAAGGATGACGATTTGGACGCCGGTCTTCTTGGGAACATGGATAGTGCCTGGATAGCAAAGAACGTATTTCGTGAATCGTCGCCTGACAACAGGCGGATTCGAAAATCGATCAAAGAGTCGGTAGACAGAGTCGCCAGGGCCCGCCCGAATGAATTCCCGGATGTTGCAATCGAAGCATTCAGAAATATCGAGACGGAAAATGGGTTCGCTATCGGCGTGGCCACGCGCATTCTTGCACTTGCGCGTCCAGAAAAAATCGTCTCTGTGAATAAGGCAGTAAAAAAACGATTACGGCATGTTTTCCCTAGCGTGGACGCACTTGACGGCGCGAAAGATTACAAACGCTTGCTCTGCGAACTGTATCGGCAGCCATGGTACAACGTGGATGAACCCAGCAATGAGTCCGAGCGGACGTGGTGGTCTATGCGCGCGGCGTTGATCGACTGCTTCGTCTATTCCCCATAGGACGATCGTGCCATGGACGTGATGGCACCGGAGGCACTGCGCGACGCTCGTGCGACGATCACCGGCGCCACTGAGGAGAAAGAGGAGTATTGACCGTACAGCCTCCTTGATTCAATACAACCTGCCGCCAATCGTCGGAATAGATAGCGACGATCATCAGACTGCGCGCGCTGTTCGGAACGGCGCCTGACGGAGTTGTGGAACCTTATACGAGGACAGACCCCGATGGACGACATTAGTCGAAATCACAGAGACTTTGTCGCAGACTTAGCCCGCAAGAACCGAGAGTTTTATGGAACTCCCGATGGACGCGGCATTTTGCGCGCATTTGAACTGACCTTCGAACATTCTTGGATATATCTCTTTGAGCTGGTCCAGAATGCGCTCGACGCAGGTGCACGCTCCATCGCCTTTCGTGTTACGGAAGACGGCGATGGCCTCACCTTCCAACACAACGGTGATTGTCCTCTCGACGAGAAGGACATCGAAGGACTCTCGAAAGTCTTTCGATCGACCAAGGGAGCCTCCTCCGTAGGCTTCATGGGGATCGGTTTCAAGAGCGTATTTCAGCGGTTCCGGGAAGCGCGGATCTCCGGGTGGGGATGGACGTTCCGCTACGAGATTACCCAGATCACAGGTGAGACTTACGGCGATGTACAACCCAACCTGCTGGGAGCAGTGGTTCCGATCTGGGATGACGCGATCACAGCACCCGAGCCCGGATTCACGACCCGGTTCGAGATGCACCGGCGAACGGATGTCGGAGTGGATCTGAATTCCGACTTGGAGCGCATCCTCTCGGGCAATGATCATACTCCCCTCGCCATATTGGCAGCGTCCGGGTTAGAGCACCTTGAGGTGGACGGTCGGAATTGGGATCTGGACATCAGCGGGAGACATAATGAGAGTCTGAAGGCGACCGCCCGCTCCGAAGGCGAGAACCGGCTCTGGCAACTCTTTCCCGTGTGGTTCAAGCCCTCCCACGAAGCGATCGCCCGCTTTCTTGAGCACCGAAGGATCCAACCAGGCCCGGAGGAGCGTGAACAAGTGTATGCCGAAGCGGCCCAACGGCGCCGCGTGCTGGGGGTGCTGCCCCTGGACAACGATGGCATACCCGAGCCTCCAAACAGAGGACGAGTCTATGCCACCCTGCCAACCGATGTTACTTTGCCGTTCGGAGTCCATATCAATGCCGACTGGCTGCTGAACATCTCACGGAGTGGGCTACGAGACATCGAGGACAGTTCCTGGCAGCGGGAAATCTTGGAACGGAGCGCGGATGTACTTGCGAGCTTCGTCGGCTGGGTCGCCCGCACGTTCTCGGAGCCAGCTGCGGTTCGGGCGGCCTTCAAGGCACTCTCACCGCCTTCTCCCGAGAGGAGCGTCCTGGAGGCGTTCCTCGCCGAGGATACCTGGCAGTCCAGGTTGCGGGAGCACCTCGAAGACGCGGTGGTGTTGCCTGTGTGGACCGGGGAGAGCAGTACATTGGCGTTTGCGAAGCCGGGCGACGCCCTCGTTCCACCGTCTCCACTGGCAGAGGCGTTTACGGACCGACCGGCCCTCCGGCCGTCGCTTCTCCTGCAAGAACCTGTGCTCATGGGCGAGTTGCTTGGACCCGGTGCGTTCGACCTGCTGGAGCAAGCTGGTCTTCTCACTGCAATGCAGCCAAGGGAGCTGGATCGCGCGTGGACGAATGGCCTTGAGAGTTGGTGGTCGACGATCTCCGAAGAGCAAGCACGCCCCCGACTCCTGCTTTTCCGCATCTGGGCTGCTGTCGCTGAGCTGGCTTCCAGAGACGGGTGGCGGGATGTTGATCTCCGGTGTATCCGAACCATCACCGGAGAGTGGCTTCCGGTCGACAAGGTCACGTTCCGCAATGAGCCTTTCCCTTCCGAGGCAGAGCCGGGCGGACCCGAAGCAAACCAGTTCATACAACCGTTCATCCCGGACGATACGCGCATCGTGCCGGATTCCCAGATCAACGCGCTCCGGCAAAAGGCAGCGAAAGAACGGCAGTGGGGACTTCACTCGCAGGCTTGGGATTGGATTAGAGCCCATACCCAAAGTATCAATCTTCGCGAGGTTGTCGGGGATGCTATGACAGCTCTGGTGTCATCGCCGATGCAAGACTGGTCTGTGCTCGTTCCACTCGGACACTGGACGAAGCACCGAAATCGTGCCGATCTGCTGACCTACGTGCTAGTGGACACGGAGAGCGACTCGAAGGGTATGCCGACAGGTGAGACGCTCCTGGCTGATCCCTATGTCGAGCGCGGCCACGACCGGCGGCTCTTGTTTCCAAATACCTCTGCAATCTCGGCAGGCTACGTGGAACAGGATCCCAAGAAAGCGGATGCGCGTGACTGGCGGGCTTTCTTGGAGAAGGCTGGCGCCAAAGGTACACTGGAAGTGCGGCTATTGAAGACTTGGGCATCGAGATACGGCCGCGAGATGGTCGCTGAGTTCCTCGGTCTTTCGACTGACGCGATCAGTGAATCGAACGACGGAGGCTACACGCTTCAGGACTTCGACATCGAGCCAAGCCTTCCCCATCCTGGCGCACGCGAAGAGCTCATGTCATTGGCCCCCTGGCTCGAAGACGGCTTCAGCGCCCTGAGAGATAAGGGTAAGCGGGAATGCTCCTACTTTTACTACTCGTCCTACATCCGGAAGGGAGCCACACCGAGTGCTTGGGTGACTAAGCTCTCCGGGCTCGCTTGGGTGCCTTGCGACGACGGCAAGCTTAGGTGCCCGAAGGACATCCTTACACTACCCGACCCGGCGCGGGAGAGCGCCCCGGTCGCGAAGTTGTCATCGGGTCTCCTGTCCGTTCTGGAGCAAGAAGGGGTTAAATTCGGTTCGGCGATTCCCGAAGCCACATCGCTCCACAGACTATCGGCGATGGGGTCTCGACTGGACGCGGACGCGCTCGCACGACTTCTTAGCGAGTGTCGCGAACAGATCACGACAAACGAAGACCAGCGTCGTTTTGAGCAAATTTTGCGGAACCTCACCGTACCGTTGAGCGAAAATCGGCGTTTCCCGCTGGATCAGGTCGTCCAACGGGTCGGGGGCGGGGAGCGTCTTCGAGGAGCACTTGGTGGCTGGATCGTCCCGCTGAATCGCATTGACGAAGGTCTGCGGACGGAGTTGGAACACCCCGATTTTCCCTGCAAGTTCCCTGACACGACCACCGGTAGCCAGGCACTGGCTCTTCTCCGGAACGTCTGGAAACGCGCCCAGTTGTCGCCCGAGGGGTTGGCGAACGAGGTGCGCGACGTGCTCCCGGCCGCATATGTCTATTGCCTGGACGACTGCACCGAGGACCCGTCACTCTCCGCGCGGTGGGAAGCGGCCTTGTCGGAGGCAGCGGTTTTTTCGAATCGGGAATGGATTGCCTTGGCGGAGACCGATGATATCTACTACGATGACCTTGAAGATAGGCGCTTCTTTCCCAGCCAGGACCGCTTGCGAACAGCCACAAGTGGGCACCTTGGTAATTCCCGATCTGACCAGATTCGCGCCGCGAAAGCGATTGGCCTTCCGCGTTTGTCGTCATCCGTCACTATGGCATGGCGCAAAGGTGAATCGTTGCAAGTTGAGAGCAACTGGGATTCTAGGTTCGATCTCATCTGCGAGCTTCTCCGGGTGGTTCGGCGGCACGGGCGTGAGGGAAAAGATGGGTCGGGAACGAAAGCTGGAACGGAATTGCGGCTGTTCCGCGTTCGAGACCTTGCCCTTGAGGTCAGTATCAGAAGCGCTTCCGCTGAGCATGTGCCAGTGAACGCACGCTTGGACAAGGGAAATCTGACCATCTCGGGCCGTCCGGTTCAATTCCAAGCCGACGCGGCCAAGGAACTACTGCGTCACTTCTCCTTTGCCCAGCGCGGCGACCTCGCGGCGGACCTCACCGGAATGTTGGGAACGATCGACAACAAATCTGATTTCATTCTAGCTGCGGACAAATTCCAGCGCTCTTTCGCTCCGGACTTCGTGTTTCCGACGATGTTCCAAGGCGTGTCGGACAATAAGGAAGCATCCCATACCAGTGATGACCCCATCAGAAACTCGAATGCCGTCGAACCGAAAGTGGAAACGCCGCTGGGCAGGGATGTGTCGGCTCAGCAGGCGCGTGGTACCGATGACTCCATACTTGACAAGTCTGATCCGCCCAGCGACGCCTCGGCAGCTGGTGCCCGAACCAGTGCAACCACTAGCTCGCAGCGTAACGATTCGGCGTCCACGGACAGCTCCTATACCAAAAGCAGGGCTCTTGCCAAACAGAACGCCCTCGCGAAGCAGTTGAAGGACTGTCTAAAAGGGGAGATTGCGCGAGTCGATGAAGATGACGACACGAGAGAGCAAACAAGAACAGATAGACGCTCTGGCGCAGACCTTGGGGACGAGGTTTACCGCGAAGCTGCCGCAGAATACGAACGGGAGTCCGGCCGCGATCCGGAGCTTGGCAATCCACGTCAGACAGGCTGGGATATCCGTAGCGTTGACCCGGAGACCAAGGGGGTCAGGCTCATTGAGGTGAAGGGCAAGGGATGTCCATGGGTTGAAAACGAGGTCGTGGAACTGAGTCGCGCACAAGTACGCAAAGCGTTCGAAGCGGCGGATGGGCAGGCGACGAATACCTGGTATCTCTACGTCGTCGAAAAAGCTGATGACGATGGCTACCGGGTGTTGCCGATCGAAAACCCGGTCCGCGTTGCTAACAAATGGATCCTCGATCAGGCCTGGAGGATGGTGGCCGAGAAACCCAAACGTGTTGCGATTCTACCGAGCTGACTTGGGGATAGGGGAACAATTCCGGTCAGTTTTCTCTTTTCACAATCTTGCTCGACGAATCCCGAAAGCGTTCGAGCCGTAGCAAGGTCCACGGTACGAGCAGAAAGTAGCACGCCCGAGACTGGATCGTGCTTGTGCCGGGGAAGAAAAGATCCTAGAAGCTGTTACGGATTCCCGCCATCCCGAGTTCATCGACGGTGCCGATCTCATGAAAGAGGTCGATGACGTCCTACGCACGACGCCGGTCACTTTCCGAGTAGTCCATCCAGGTCAGTGTAGAAGTCATGGATCGCTTGGGCGCAAGGAACGGAATCAATTGAATTGGCTAAGCTTCAACCAGTGCACGGGCGAAGGGTGACCGGGAGGGGAAGTTGAGTCCCGCCGGAGGAGAAGCTGACGAATCCCGAAACGGCCGAGACGGTGGCAAGCCGTGAAGTGACGAGGTCGCGTCGCGACCAAGTGGGCCGCATCACGCCGCCACAAAGCGCTCCACCGCGATCTCGCGGGCGCGAGCCTGCCAGGGATCGTAGGCCATCTGCATCCCCAGCCAAGTCTCGGGCGTCGATCCGAAGGCCTTCGAAAGCTGCAACGCCATCTCCACCGTAACCCCCGAGCGCTCGTCCACCAACTCCGAAAGTGCCTGCCGCAGAACTCCCAAACCCTCGGCGACCCGGGTCACCGTCAAACCAAGAGGTTCGAGGCATTGCCGCCTCACGATACCGCCCGGATGCGGCGGGTTCTGCATCGCCATGATCACCTTCACCTTACTACTGAATGCAATCGGCACTCAGCCGAACAGTTCTTCAACCGGCTGGCCGAAATCGGTGATGGGGACCGGCCGGCCGCCGGGAGTCATGAGAGGCTCTTCGGGATCGATCCCCAACGCCCGATGGATCGTGGCGTGCAGGTCGGGAATGGAGACCGGGCGCTCCATGATCTCCCGGCCCAGTTCGTCGGTGGCCCCGATGGCCTGTCCGCCCCGGACCCCGCCGCCGAACAGCACCACGGAGTAGGCGGCGGACTGGTGTCCTCTCCCGCCCTGTCCGTCGAATTCAGGCGGGCGACCGAATTCCGTCGCTACTACCACCAACGTCCGGTCCAGCAGGCGCCGCCGTTCCAGATCCTCCACCAGCGCGGACAAACCCCGGTCCAGTTGCCGGATCAACAGGTGGACCCGCTTCTGGGCGAAGGCATGGGCGTCCCAGCCGTAGCCGTTGATGAAGTGCAGGTTGAACGAACACTCGACGAATCGAATTCCGTTCTCCACCAGACGCCGAGACAACAGCAGCCGCTGCCCGAATTCCTTCCCGTAGGCCTCGCGCAGCCCGGCCGGTTCGTCCGCCACCGAGAAGGCGTTCTGAAACTTCGGACTCATCATTTCGAATCCCCGGTCCATGACGGAAGCGTAGGCCTGAACCATGGGGGTGCTGGCGTGCCTGGCCAGATAGGGCTCGGAGAAGCTCTTCAGCGTCCGGGTCCACTCCTCATACTGTTGAGCCGAAACGCCGTCAGGCAGCCGAAGCGCGGACGGACCGGCTTCGGTATCCGTGAGGTAGACGAAATTGGACTTGCCGCCCAGGAACCCCGGCCCCCGCGGCTGCATGGGGTTGCCCACCACCACGTAGGCCGGCGCATTGGGATCGAATCCGCCCAGTTGGTGGGACACGATGGAGCCGATGGAGGGGTAGACGATGGTTCCGCTGGCCACCCGGCCCGTGTGTACGAAGTTGACCGCCTGGGTGTGTTCCGTGAACTGGTGGTTCAGCGACCGCACGAAGGCGAAACGGTCCATTCGCTCCGCCACCCGGGGCAGGTGCTCGCAAACCTGGATACCCGGCACGCTGGTCTTGATGGGATTGTAGTAGCTTCCCGCGATCTCCTGGCCGTTCCCCTTGAGTTTGGGGTCGAACGTGTCCAGATGGCACATGCCCCCCGCCAGCCAGACGAAGATGCAGGTGTCGGCGGTCGCTCTCGGCCGTGCCTTGGAGTCGGTTCCGGTCGTTCCCGCGGCGGCCGCCGGTGCCGGGAGGAGATTCCCCGCAACGGCGGAGGCCCCCAGGCCGGCACCGAGTCTCGCAGTCGTTCCGAGGAACTCTCGACGATAAATCCGGGACCTGGAGTGTTTCATGACGTGATCTCCTACGGCAGGAACATGAACTCCGGGGAGTTGAGCACGGCCCACAACACCTTCTCCGCATTCCGGCGCCAGGCCGGCGTCAGGGCCGTCGTGGCGGGTTCGCCTTGCCGGACCCGCATGATGTACTGGTGGGCCGCGATGGAGTCGGTCACCGTCACCGGCTCGACTCCCGCCTCTTCCTTTCTCGCCTCCCGAAGCTCGGGAGGAACGAGCCTCCGGCTCCAGAGGGCCCCGAGCTCGCTCCGGAGCCACTTCTCTTCGCGCTCGGTGGGGGGCCTCGACAGGGTGTTCAGGAACAACCGGCCCCCGTATTGGTCCAGCGTGCCGGATTCTCTCGAGAGTTCCGTGTAATACGAACGGTCGGTGAATTTGACCAGGCGGTGCATCAAATCCCCATTGGCCAAGGCCAGCGGCTGCAAGGCATGAGGATCGTCATTTCGAACACTCAACGGGTTCGGGCGCTGGTCCCGCCAACCGAAGGCCTTGGCCAGCGTGATGATCTCCTGCAACAACGGCTTGGCCAGGACCGCCACGTCCTCCTCGTTGGACAGGGAAACGATCTGCCAAGTGCGTTCCGGGATTCCGTAGTCCACCTTCTGGTAGGCGATGCGCTCGCTCTTGAACGGCCTGCGCACCGTCAGATGGAGCGAATCGACGATCTCCTCGGCACGCATTCGCCGGACTCCTTGAGCCGCGAAGAGGTGCCGGCCGCTCGTGTCCCTCAGGCCGGCGAGTTCCTGGTCCCGCCTCCGTTGATAGGCGTGGGATTTGAGGATCAATTCCTGCACGTGCCGGACGCTGTACCCGTTGGCGATGAATTCCTCCGTCAGAAAATCCAGCAACCGCGGGTGGGAGACTTGGGGCTCCGGATCCCAGTCATCGATGGGGTGAACCAGGCCGCGGCCCATGAACCGCTGCCAGACGCGGTTGACGCCCACCTGAGCGAACCGGCGCTGGGACGCCATCCATTCCGCCAGCGCCGCCCGATGAGCCCGCGCATCCGGACCGACCCGAGCGGGGTCGCGCCCGCGATCAAAGACGAACGACGGGGTGATCCGGTCCCCCGGCTTGTTGGTGATGGGAACTGCCGGCTTGCGCCGTCCCGGGACCTCGCCCACGCTGCTGGTCTCCGGAATGGCCACCGGCTCCCCCTGCAACATGGCGGCGATCCCGAACAGGTCCCGCTGCCGGTACCGGTTCAAAGGGGAATCGTGGCAGCGGGCGCATTTCATGGTGGCGCCCATGAACGCCTGGGAGATCACGTGGGCCTTCTCGGCCATGGGAACATCGCTGCCGAAGGATTGCTGAAAGCCAATCGTTCCCTGCTGCTCGGCAGTGCCCTCCATGAGCAGGAGCTCGGTGGCGAACCGGTCGTACCCCCGGTCCTCCACAAAACTCCGGTGAATCCACTCCTTGAAGGGGCCGGTGGAGTGCGGGACGCCGCCGTAGACCTTGGCGTTCTCTCCCAGCAGGTCCTGCCAATAGCCGACCCAGGGGTCGGCCCAGCCGTCGTCGGCCAGAAGGCGATCGATGAGCAGGTCCCGCTTGCCGGGCTGCGAATCGTCGACGAACTCCCGGACCTGCTCCCAGGTGGGGATCAGTCCCCAGACATCGACGTAGATCCGGCGAACGAATTCGTAATCGTTCGTGAGGGGGGCCGGCTTGACCTCATGGGCGGCCATTCTGGCGCCGAGAAAACGGTCGACGAGGTTGAACTCGGGCATGCCAGCCGCTGGTTCGACCCTCACCGGATTTCTGGATGCAGCAGCCGAGCGAGCCTGGTCCAAATGCCTCTGGTCCCAATACTGCTCCCACTTCGCCAAACGCGGCTTTCGAACCGCATCCTCCAGCTCTTTGTGACGCCGGGATTCGGTTTGGTTCCACTCGTTCCACGCTCTCTCGGTGAAGGGGATGCGATCACCGAGACCCAGCAGGCGTGGCTCCTCCTCTCCCCTCCGGCAGACGATGGATACCTCCCGGTCCAATCGCTCGCCCGTCAGCTCAATCCTCAGGCGATAGCGATGGGACTCCAGGGGGATATTCTTCACCAGATCCTGGATCCCGGCGGGTGGCCGAGTATCCGAGAACTCGCCCTTCTGTCTCCGGTTCGCCTTCTCCAATTCCGCCGCGACCGCCTTTTGGGTCTCTTCGTTCTGCTCCAGCAGCGCGTCCTCCAACCTCTGCCGCAGGAGATCCTGCCGCGCCTGAGCCTCGGCCTCCTTCTGGGCCGCTTCGTCCCGGGCCTTCTTTTCAGCCGCCTCCTTGGCTGCGATCTCTTCCGGCGTCAGTTCCTTGGCCTTGGGGGGCGCGGATTCCAGGAGCAACCGGCCGTCCAGGAAGAAGCGGGCGTGCATTCGGCTCCTTAGACGGAATTCGTAGTCGCCTTGAGGCAGGTGCATGTCGCCTTGAATCGTCAGGGCGAAGGGACGGTTCCGCGGCATGGTCATACCCGCCGGAGAGATCCGGGCGGGGAGACCACGGCTCCCCAGTACGGGTGTCGTCCAACTCAATGAGGGCTTTAGTCCCTCGAACGACCAATCCCGGTGCCAATCGGCGGGCAGATTCTCGAACAGGCGCACCTGGAATTGATCACCCGGCGGCGGGGATGCCTGCTCCCGCGAGTGCGCCAGGACCCGGCCGAGAGACAGCAGCAGAAAAATTCCAACGAAGATCCGAGCGGTCCTGGTGCGGGCAGGGGACGGAAACCTGATCATCACCCGTTTCGCCTCGATGCGGGGACGGTAGAACGACTATATGGAACGGAATTATACACTTTGGAGAACTTCCGCTTGCAGCCGCCTCTTCCTCAACTCCGGACCACCGTATCCACCTCCGTTTCGCCCTCGGAGCGGGCGATGATGGCGGCGCCGCAGGAGTCGCTGAAGACGTTGACCACCGTGCGGTACATGTCCAGCGGCCGGTCGATGGCCAGCATGGCGCCGACGATCAGGGCCACTTGCGGTCCGGTCAGATTGACCGCCTCCAGGACGATGAAGATCACCACCAAACCGGCGGAGGGCACTGCCGCTGCGCCGATGGAGGCCAGCAACGCCGTCACCACGACCAGGACCTGCTGTTCGAATCCCATGGCGACCCCCATCACCTGGGCGATGAACAACACTCCGGCGCATTCGTAGAGGGCCGTGCCGTCCATGTTGACGGTGGCGCCCATGGGCAACACGAATGAGGTGACCCGGTTGGAGACGCCGACCTTCTTGTGCACGGATTGGATGGTCACGGGGAGCGTCGCGCCCGACGAACTGGTGGAAAAGGCCATGAACATGGGTTCCACCATGTTCTTGAAATGGATGATGGGATTGATTCCGCCCACCAATTTCAGAATCAGCGGGAGTGTGAAGAACAGATGGAACGAGAGCCCGATGAGCAGGACCAACGCGTAGAGCCCCAACGCTTTGAAGGAGCCCAGGCCGGTGGTTCCGACCAAGGTGAGGATCAGGGAGAAGACGCCGATGGGGGCCACCCAGTGGATGATGCCTGAGGTCAGGCGCATCATCGCATGGAAGGCCGATCCGACGAAACTCACCAGGGGTTCGCGGTGGCGCCGCGGCAAACTGGCGATGCTCACACCCAGCAGAATCGCAAAAAGGATGATGGAGAGCATCTTGGTTTCCGAAGCGGCGCCGACAATGTTCACGGGAACGATGTCGAGGATCAGATCCACCGGAGAGCTCACCACCGTGACATCGGGCATCTCCTTGGTTTCCGCGTCCACCAGGTCGGCCCCGACGCCCGGTTGGATGAGGTTGACCAGCACCAATCCCGTGAGCACGGCAAAGAAGCTGGTGAGCACGTAGTAGCCGAGAGTCTTTCCGAACATCCGGCCCAATCCGGTGCCGCCCACCGAGGCCACGCCTGAGACGATGGAGGTCAGAACCAGGGGAACGATTACCATCTTGAGGAGCTTGATGAAGAGTTGTCCGATCCATCCCAGCTTGTCTGCCAGATACTCGCCTCCGGCCAGGCCGGCCAGAATGCCGAGCACCATGGCGATGGCGATCTGCCAGTGAAGCTGCTTGTACCAGACGGATCCGCCTGCAATCATTCGGTTTCTCCTTTCATCTTTTCGTCTCAGGCGCCCAACGTCAACGGGCGAGGTCGCGCCCTGTCGGCGCCGGCCGTTAATTCAGTTTTCCCACCAGGTCCCGAAACGCCGCGGCGGCGGTCCGGTCTTCGGGTGCGCGCCGGAGGGCGCGCCGGAACTCCTCGAGGGCCTTGCCGTACTCCTTCCGGGCCAGATGAATCCGCCCCATGTTGAGATGCGGGAACTGACGCGGCTCGTAGCGCTCGGCCTCCATGGCCCGGCGCAACCACGGCTCCGCCTCGTTCAGACGGTTCTGCTGCATCAGATAGACCCCGATGTCGTTGTAGGGATTGCCGAAATCGGGATCGAGGTCAATGGCGATCTTGCAATGGCGGATGGCCAGCCGAAGACGTCCCTCAATTCCGTACATCCAACCCAGGAAGGTGTGGGCATCGGCGGTGGGATGCACTTGGATCGACTCCTTGTACTTCTCCTTGGCGCCTTCGATGTCCCCGTGCTGATGGCGCTGGTTTCCTTCCTCCAGCAACCGCATCGCCTCTTCGCGCTCGAACAACGACATCATTTCAAGCTTACCCGCTTTTGCGCCGGGTTCCCATGGGAACCTCTGCCGCCTACCGGAATTGGAAGGAGTAGAGCTTGGAGTTCTTCATGGAGAACCGGAGCCGGACCGTCTGCCCGGCCAGGCGGCTCACGTCGTTTCGTCCCTGCCAACTCATGATGTGCCGGCCGGTGGTCCCAACCGGGTCGGACTCCTGGAGAAGGAACCCCTCTATGGGTTCGTGGGAGACTCCCAGCAACTCCACCCGGACCTGGGGCCGGCCGGACCCGTGATTGTGCTTGGCCGCCTCCAGGTTCACCAACAACTCCCGGCCCTGGAAGCGGAGGGGCCGGGTCACCAGCTCGCCGGGGCGGATCTTGCCCGAGTCCACTGAGACGAATCCGTCTTCGGGGAGTGTCGCCAGGCCCACGGCGAAGATGGCCCGGTCTTCCTTTGCGTGAAGGGCCTCCGGACCTCTCCAGTTGCCGCCGTAGTAGTAGATCCGGATCTGTCCGTCGTGGACCATAGGGGACCGAACGTAGACGGTGCTCTCGTCGAAGTCGCCATAGTCCCCCACCCTCACCAGGGGCTCCCGAAACTCGCGTTCGTATCGGACTCCGTCCCGGCTCACGGCGAGCTGGGGAAAGTGCAGGGTGTTGGTGGTCCGGAAGATCCACACCAGCCCGATCCGGAGCCCCTCGTAGTAAAAGACCGGCATCCCGTAGAACTCGGTGTCGGGATCATCGTCCTGGTCCGGAACCATGATCGTCTCCATCTCGGTCCAGTGCATCATATCGGGGCTCTGGGCCCGGCCGATGACCCGGATTCCCAGGGGGCAGTACCGGTGAAGGCAGTTTTCCTGGTACTTGACGTAGTGCTGTCCGATGGGGTCCCAGTTGGCGACGAAACCGCCCCAACGCCGCAACCACCAGGGATCCCCCTCCCCCACGGTTACGGGATTGTCCGGGTATGGCGTCCAGTTGATCCCGTCGGGGGAATGGAAGAAGTCGACCTGCACGCCGTCCCAGGCGTACAGACCCGGGTCGTTCTTCGGCTCTATGCTGGACTCGCGCCGCACAACCTTCTTATAGCGCTTGTCCGGGTCCGGCTCGTAGGGATCGTAGTGGCCGGGAACGTAATCGCCGGCGGGCAACATGTTGTTGTCGCGGGAACCCTGGAATTCCACCAGACCCAAATTCGGCTTCTTCCAGTGGATCCCGTCCGTGGACTCGGCGTAGAGACCGATCCAATCGTTGCGCCCGGCGTATTCGCTGTAGCCGTATATTTCCTCCACTTTCCGGCGGACCGCCCGGCCATCCTCCACCGACCAGTCCCACCGGTAGGGACGGAGCCGATCGCCCCCTTTCTTGGCAGCAAACCGGTCCGTGCTCCCGTACCACATCCTGAAGATCTTGCGGTCCTGGTCATAAAGGACCCTGCCGAGCCCGAGATAGTGCCCTTCCCAGGGCCGGTCCGGCTTGACCAGAGGGTTCACCGGATGCTTGGCGGCCGGATTGAGTACCCGTTTGGCGTGGGTCAGGCTCTCCACCACGTGGCGGTCCAGAAACAGCTGCTTCCGGTTCCCGATCTCCAGGACCGCGGAGTTGGAAGCCTCCAGTCCCGAGAAACAAGGCAAACAGAGCAAGCCGGCCAAGAGGCGGACGACGCGGGGATGGGCCCGTCGTCCGTCGATACGGGCGGTTCCCGAAGCATTGGTTTTCATCATTCTCCTTCCCTTCCGAAACGGAGTTGCTTCGAACATCCGATGATCTTGTCCCGCGGTCAAGTCGAGGTGCGGGTGAACCGGGGAAACGCCGCCGGGAGCCCACTCGCCCGACTCTGCCTCCGTTGATATCCTGGCACCATGAATCGTCAACCGATTTCCCGGCGACAAGCTCTCGGCGGACTCGCGGCGCTGGCCGGCGTTCCCGCAAATGCCAACCGGATTTGGGGAGGATCGGAAAAACCAATCTCGGCGGGCGTGCTGACCGAGGCGACCGGCGGCGGCCATATCCGCCAACTCCTGCAAGGGTTGGCGAGCGCCCACGGCGTGGCTCGCGTCGCGGTCTCCGACCCCACCGGGAAGCGGTTCGACCAGGCCAAGACCATCCTGGGCGATCGTCTGAAAGGGCTCTACCGGAGCCATCAGGAGATGCTTCAGAAGGCCCGGCCCAAGCTGGTGGTCGTGATTCTGGAAGGCCATCACTCCCCACCCGCCATCCGAATGGCGCTGGAGGCCGGCAGCCACGTCATCACCGAGAAGCCGGGCTGCGCCCGGTTGGAAGACTTCGAGCCGCTGGCGCCGTTGGCCCGGTCGCAAAAAAGAGAACTGATGCTGGCCATGCACACACGGATGAGCCAGGCGATACAAAAGGCCCGGGAACTCATCCGTATGGGCTACCTGGGAAAGCCCTACTCGGCCACCATGGACTGGATCGCGGACCAGACCCGGCTGACCCGCCCCGAATTCCACGGTCTGTGGGTGGCTTCCAAGGCCAAGGCGGGAGGCGGGAAGCTCATCTACCACGGCATCCACTACCTGGACGTTCTGCAGTACCTGACCGGCGACAGAATCGACCGGATCTCGGCCCTCTGCGAAAACGTGGGCGGACAGCCCATCGACGTGGAGGACGCCGCCGTGGTCACGTTTCGCATGCGCGGAGGATGGGTGGGGACGCTCAACGCCGGCTACTATCTGGACCGATCGAAACAGAACCAGATCCGGCTCTGGGGATCCAAGGGTTGGATGCACCTGGAGCTGACCTCGGGTGAGCCCTTGAAATGGTATTCGACCCACCCGGACGCTCCCCGGGGAGTCCAACTCTTTTCTTATCAGGACACCTCCAACGACCGGTACGGAGCCCTGGTCCACGCCGCCGTGGACTTCGCGCGCGGCCAGGCCCCTCCCCCCATGACCGCCGAAGAGTGCTTGCACCTGATGCGGGTGATCTTCGCCGGCTACCGGTCCGCCGAGACCGGCCGAACCCAGAACCTGGGCTGACAGGAGCGGCGACGTGGAGCGGCGTTTTCCAACCGCCGATTAGTGGGGCGGCGACTTTCTTGTCGCCGGGAGCGGCGATTTCCAATCGCCGACCAGCGGGGATCAGAGGGGACCGGGTCCACTTTACACTTTCCGGCAAGACGAGCAGGCGGCAAGAAAGCCGCGGTCCGCAGGGGGGAAGCTGGCGCAGGCCGCCGGATGGAGCCCCCCACCGTGTCGATGCGCCACCGGGTCATGGCCACGGACCACTGCGGCCTTGATATGCTGGCTCCATGAAACTCCAACACATCTCCAGACGAAAGGCTCTCAGCGGACTGGCGGCTCTGGCCGCCGTTCCCGCCAACGTCAACCGGGTTTGGGCCGGCTCGAAAGAGCCCATCTCGGCGGGAGTGCTGACCGAAGCGACGGGCGGCCACCTCCGCAGCTACTTGCAAGGGTTCGCGAGCGCCCGTGGCGTGGGCCGTGTCGCGGTCTCGGATCCGACCGGGAAGAAGTTCGACCAGGCAAAGTCCATCCTGGGCGATCGTCTGGCAGGACTCTACCGGAGCCATCAGGAAATGCTTCAGAAGGCCCGGCCCAAGCTGGTGGTGGTGACGCTGGAAGGCCATCACTCCCCTCCCGTCATCCGAATGGCGCTGGAGGCCGGGAGTCACGTCATCACCGAGAAGCCGGGCTGCGCCCGGTTGGAAGACTTCGAGCCGCTGGTGCCGCTGGCCCAGTCGCAGGGACGGGAGCTGATGCTGGCCATGTCGACGCGGGTGAGTCAGGCGATCCGGAAGGCTCGGGAACTCATCCGAAAGGGCTACCTGGGAAAGCCCTACTCGGCCACCATGGACTGGATCGCGGACCAGACCCGGCTGACCCGCCCCGAATACCATGGCTTGTGGGTGGCGTCCAAGGCCAAGGCGGGGGGCGGGAAGCTCATCTACCACGGCATCCACTACCTGGACGTCCTGCAGTACCTGATCGAAGACAGAATCGACCGGATCTCGGCCCTCTGCGAGAACGTGGGAGGTCAACCCATCGAAGTGGAGGACGCCGCCGTCGTCACGTTTCGCATGCGTGGAGGATTGGTCGGCACGCTCAACGCCGGCTACTACCTGGACCGCTTCTACCAGAACCAGATCCGGCTCTGGGGGTCCAAAGGCTGGATGCACTTGGACCTGCCCTCGGGCGACCCCCTGAAATGGTACTCGACCCACCCCGACGCACCACGGGGAGTCCAACTCTTCTACTACCAGGACGACCCCAACCTGTACGGAACCCTGATACAGGCCGCCGTGGATTTTACCCGGGGACAGGTCCCGGCTCCCATGACCGCCCAGGAGTGCCTGCATCTGATGCGGGTGATCTTCGCCGGCTACCGCTCCGCCGAAACCGGCCGCACGCAGGATCTCGGCTGACGGGAGCGGCGTCTTTCAGGCGCCGAATAGGGGGGGCAGGGGGGACGGTAGTCCCCACTGTACACTTGCGGTCTACCGAATCGCATAGCAACGACAGAAGAGCAGGCGACAAGAAAGTCGCCCCTCCAGCGCGCCCACGTTACAATGTGGAGATTGGGGTTGGCCTATCGACGCTTTCCGCGGCATCCGCTGGAGAGTCCTTACTGGAGCCGAGCATGACTAAACGATGGAGAGATTGGCTCGCGCAGGCAGAACACGATTTTGAGCAGGCCCTTGCCTCGCAACGGGACGGCCGGCACGACTGGGCGTGCTTCGCGGCGCACCAAGCCGGTGAGAAGGCAGTCAAGGCGCTCCACTTGGCTCAGGGGCAGGAAGCCTGGGGTCACGTCATATCGAGGCTCTTGAGCCAACTTTCCCCGCCTCCGTCCGCCGATCTGATCGAAGGGGCGCGGATCCTGGACAACTACTACGTCCCGGCCCGGTATCCGAACGGACACGTGGAAGGTCCGGCCTTTGAACACTACGGATCACTTCAAAGCTCTCAGGCAGTTTCTCATGCCCGTAACGTCCTCGACTTCGTACATAAAACGCTGGCCGGTCGCTGAGACCGTTCTGCGTGCACTAAAGGAGTGGGCCGATGCTCAGGCCGAAGCCCGCCCCGATCTTGCTGCCCTTGGCTACTTCGGGTCCTACGCGCGAAACGAGGCGGCGTTCGGAAGCGACATCGATCTCATCGCAATCGTGGAGCACAGCGAGGCTTCGTATCTCGAACGGGCAAGGGATTGGCCTTACGAGCGCTTGCCGGTTCCCGCCGACCTTCTGGTCTACACCGTCGAGGAATGGGACCAGTTGCAACGGCGGGGAGGCCGTTTTGCCCGGGTGCTGACGGACGAGGTCGTCTGGGTCGTTGGTGGCCCCCCCCGGTTTCGAACGGAGGTTGCAGCGGTAAGCACGGGTTGAAGCCTTTGCGCTCTGACCACGAATAACAGAATCTGGCGGTCACGCCGGCAAGCGGGTGCGGGCCGGCTTCTCACCGGTTCGCAGCCAGCGGATGATGTCCTTGGTCTGCATCACGTACCCCCAGACCCGCCCGAAGAGGATCTGCACGGCTTCGGCACTGCCGGCGTCGAATCCGGCGCAGGCGTCGGCGGCCATGATGACGTGGAATCCCCGGTCCGCGGCGTCGATGGCCGTGGCCAGTACGCACTGGTCGGTCGCCAGACCGGTCAGGACCAGCGTTTCCACTTTCATGTTGCGCAGGAGGAGATCCATGGGGGAGCTGTGGAAGGCGCTGCTGGTGTTCTTGTCCAGGACCAGGTCTCCCTTCCGGGGCGCCACCTGATCCAGGATCTCGTGCCCCGGATCCCCGCGAACCGCCATATGGCCCGATGAGCCGTCGCCGGAGGAAACCGCTACCTCCTCCCGCCCCCGCCGCCGGACGATCAGGTCCGGGCCGCCCGGCAGGAATGCACCATGGCGCGTATAAACTACCGGCCGGCGCCGCTCCCTGAAGGCGGCGAGAAGTTGCCGGATGTTGGCCACCATTCGCTCCGCTTGAACCGAGAACTCCTCGAAGACCGGACTGCCGCTGGACTCCACGGTGTGGGCCAGATGGCCTTCGCTGTCCAAAGCGTAGTGCTGAACGTCGATCACACCCAGAGCGCACGACTCGGGACGGATCGGGAGCTCGAAGCCGAACCCTGCCTGCGGCCAGTCCCGGTCGTCGACCAACGTGATCTGCTTTCCAGCCAAGAGCGCCTCCGGAGAGGGTCTCGTTATACCAGACGCGGCCAACCCGTTGCAGGAACGGAGACAACACGGATTTCGGGGTAACGCGGGCCGGATTCGAAACTGGTGGCGAAGCCCTCCTGAAGGTCTGCTACAATCCCCTCCCATACAGGCGGTCCCCATCCGAACACGGGACACGGCCTGAAAGGAGGGCATTGGCGATGGGACGTCACATTCTTGTCGGTCTGAGCGCCGCGCTGCTTGTCGGCCTCTCGGGTTGGTCGCCTGGTGTAGCGCAGGACAGCGTTTTCCCGGACAAAAACCTCGAAGCGGCCGTCCGGACCCAGGTGTTCGAGAAACGGAATACCGAAGAGCCTCTGAACAAGGAGGACGCCACCAAGGTCTACGTCCTGAAAGCCAAGGGCAAGGAGATCAAGGATCTCACCGGGCTTGAGTACTGCATCTCGCTGGGGGAAGTGGACCTCTCCGACAACCGGATCGCCGACATCGGTCCCGTCAAGGCGCTGGAAAACCTGCAATCCCTGGATCTCTCAGGGAATCAGATCACCGACCTCTCCCCGCTTGCCGAACTCACCAAGCTGCAATACCTGGGATTGACTCAGAACCGAATCGCCGACGTGGCGCCCCTGGCCAAGCTGGTCAGTCTCAACGCCCTTTACCTGGCCGGCAACCAGATTTCCGACATCACGCCTCTGAAGGACCTCCAGAAGGTCTGGTCCCTCTATCTGGGGGGCAATCCTCTCCAGAACATGAGTGCCCTGGGTGGGTTGCGCTGGGTCTCGACCCTGGATCTGCGAGGGTGCGGCATCAGCGACGTCTCCCCGCTCAAGGGACTGAAAGAATTGAGCATGCTCTTCCTGGAGGACAACAAGATCGCCGACCTCGGTCCGCTGGTGGAGATGATTCGTGAAGATGCCGAAGGCGAGAAGAGGTTCGCCCCCTTCCTGCGTCTTTACCTCAAGGGAAATCCGCTGAGCGACATGGCCAAAGACCAGCAGCTCGCCGCTCTGCAGAAGTGGGGTGTCCGGATCGATCCCGCCAACTGAGTCCGGATCGGCGGGTCAGAGGCTTCAGAGTTCCGTCAGTTCCCCCAACCTTCCATTGCTGTCTCCCAGAGACTCGGGTTGCAGTCCGACCCGGTCCAGTATGGAGAGGTAGAGGTTCGTCATAGGAGTCTCGTCGGCGAAACGCAGGTGGCGGCCCGGATGGATCTTGCCGTTCCCGCTTCCGGCCACCAGCACCGGCAGATCGTGATGCGTGTGCTTGTTGCCGTCGGCCAGGCCGCTTCCATAGACGATGATGGAGTGATCCAGCAATGAGCCGTCGCCGTCCGGCGTGGAGCGGAGCCGGTCCAGAAAGTAGGCGAACTGCTCGATGTGGTACCGGTTGATCCTGGTGATGTCCCTGATCTTCTCCTCGTTCCCCTGGTGGTGGGTCAAGCCGTGGTGGGCTCCGGAGACGCCGATTTCCCGGTAGGTTCGATTGCTCCCTTCCATGCCGTACATGAAGGTGATGATGCGGGTCATGTCGGTCTGGAAGGCCAGGACCTGGAGGTCGTACATCAAGCGCACGTGCTCCGCGTAGTCGATGGGGATGCCGGCCGGCCGGTCCAGGCTAGGCGGAGCCACCTGAACTTCGTTCTCGGCCCGCTCGATCCGCTTTTCGATCTCGCGAACGGCATACAGGTATTCGTCCAGCTTCCGCCGGTCCGTGGGGCCCAGATGGCTCTTCAACTGCTGGGTGTCCTCGCGCACGAAATCCAGGATGCTCCTGCGGTAGCGCCGCTGTTTGGCCTGATAGGCCGGATCCATGTTCCGGTCCGCGGTTCCGAAGAGGCGTTCGAAGACCAGCCTCGGATTCACCTCCGGCGGCAGCGGACTGGTCTCGCCGCGCCAGGCGATGCTGTTGCTGTAAGCACAGCTGTAGCCGCTGTCGCAGTTGCCGGCCATGCGGCCATGTTCGACGCCCAGTTCCAAGGACGGGAATCGAGTTTGGTCGCCGATGGCTTGGGCCGCCACCTGGTCGACCGAGATGCCATTCTTGATGTCCGCTCCCTTGGTCTTCTTGGGATGGACTCCCGTCAGGTACGAGGCCGCCGCACGGGCGTGGTCGCCGGGGCCATCGCCCAGGGCGCGCCCATTGTTTTGAGTGAGCCCCGAGATCAACATCCAGTCCTGGCGGGACGAGGCTAGCGGTTCCAGGATCTTCGGAATCTCGAACCGGGCGCCGTCGGCCGCCGGCGTCCAGCCTTCCATGATGATGCCGTTGGGAACGTAGGCGAAGCTGAGGCGGCAGGGGGCGGCCACCAGATCACGGCCCCGGCTGGCGAACGCCGGCGCCATGGCATCGAGCATGGGCAGGGCGACGGCGGTTCCCAGTCCGCGCAGAAAGGTTCTTCGATGCAGATGTTTTCCGGTGATCATCTCTCTTCCTCCCCCCGCCTCATGCGGAACGGCATGCTGTTGGCAATCTCCAACACCAGGCGGGACAAACGGTAGTAGTCCTGCTCCAATCCCAGGAGGATCTTGTCGACGGCGGGCCGGTCGTAGTCTTCCAGTCCCCGTCCCAGGGCGTAGGTTAGCATCTTCTCTGTCAGGCAGCGAGCGAAGTCGTTCCGGTCCTCCACCAGGATAGCCCGAAGCTCCGACGGGTTGGTGAAGGATCGTCCCCCGGGAAGGGTCCCGGCGGAATCGATGGGAAATTTCCCCTGGCGGGTTCGCCAACCGCCCACCGGATCGTAGTTCTCCAGCCCGAAACCCAGGGCGTCCATCTTGATGTGGCAGGAGGCGCAGCCCGGGTTGGAGCGGTGCTGTTCCAACTGTTCCCGCAACGTCGCCTCGAACCCCACCTTCTCTGCCTCCAGCTCGGGAATCCCCGGCGGGGGATCGGGCGGCGGCGTCCCCAGAATGTTCTCCAGAAGCCATTTCCCGCGGAGCACCGGCGAGGTCCGCGTGGGGTAGGACGACAGCGTGAGAATGCTCGCCTGGGTCAGGATGCCGGAACGTTGGAGTCCGTCGAGCTCGACCCGCCGGAAGTGGTCGCCCTCGATGCCCTCGATCCCGTAGTGACTTGCCAGGCGCTGGTTCAGAAAACTGAACTTGGCGTCCAGGAAGTCCAGAATGCTCAGGTTCTCGCTCAGCACCGTTTCGAAGAAGAGCTCCGTCTCCCGCCTCATGGAGGCGCGCAAGGGGGCGTCGAAGCCGGGGAATAGATCCGGGTCGGGGCGGACCTCCTCCAGGTTGCGGAGCTCCAGCCATTGTCCGGCGAAATTCTCGGCCAGCGCCCGCGCCTTGGGATCGGCCAACATGCGCCGGACCTGCGCTTCCAGTACCGCGGGATCGGTCAGGTGCGAACGCTCGGCCAAACGGAACAGCTCCTCGTCGGGCATGCTGCTCCAGATGAAATAGGAGAGCCGCGCCGCCATTTCGTGGGAGTCGATCTCGTGGGACAGGTGCGGATCGGTCGGGTCGGGGTCCCGCTCGATCCGAAACAGGAAGTGGGGCGAAACCAGGACCGCCCGAACCGCCACCCGCATCGACTGGGCAAAGGAATCCCCCTCCTTGCAGGCCATCTCAACCAACCGCAGGACCGATTCGACTTCGCCGTCCCGAACCGGCCGCCGGTAGGCCCGGCGTAGCAACCGGTTCACAATCTGCCGGGCGCATTCGGCCTGGTACCCGCCGTCGGGGTCGCCGCAGATCATGAGCCTGCGGTGGCTTTCGGTCGCGGGAAGGGGCCGCGCTTTCAACGGGCCCAGCAGCAGGAAATTGTCCACAAACAGTTTCCGCTCTCCCTTGTACGAGTTGTCCCGGTCCACGGGCTCGGGAATGTTCTCCATGCCGTCGGAAAGGAAGTGGGCATACAGTTCCAGTTTTCGCGCGCCGGCGTCCAAAGTGACGTCGAAGGTCCCCCGCTCGTAGACGTCCGGTTCCACCTCGAAAGTCTTCATCCGGTTGCCGCCGAAGGAGACCGCCATGATGCCGTTCGCCGGCATGGGCGGGGGCGGTTCATCCTTCTTGGGCCGGTACCGGCGATCCACGACCCGTACCCGGAGTTCGTACTCGCCCGCGGCCGGAAATTCATGATCGACCCGGTAGTCCCCGGCAGGAAAGAACCCGTCGTGTTCCGCTTCCCGGGGCGCCAGGTATTTCACCAGGGTCGCCTCCACCGGAGGCCGGGCGACGATGGCCGCTTCGGCGACCCGCTCCGCCGCCGCCATGTATTTTTCCATCAGGATCGGGGGCAGCGAGAGCACGTCGCCGATGTTGTCGAAGCCGTAACCCGAGTCGTCCGCCGGAAAGTCGGCCGCCGGTTTCAGATCGACACCCAACAGATCACGGATCGTGTTGTTGTATTCCGCCCGATTCAGCCGGCGAGCCGTGACGCGCCCCGGATCGGGCCGTTTATCGACGGCAGCATCGACCGAGTCTCCGCCAAGGTTTCGGATCCAAGCCAGCACCGCTTCGACAGCCTTGGGCTCGGGCCGGGTTGCGCCGGGAGGCGGCATCTCGCCGCGGACCAGCTTCTCCCGAACCTGCTTCCAGAGGGACGACTCCCTCAGGCCTTCCCCATCTCGGAGAAGGAGTCCAACTCCAGTCCTCCCGTCCTCAGTTGACGGTTGTGGCAACTGACACAGTTCCGGTTCAAGAACGGGAGCACCAAATCCCGAAAGGCGAGGTCGCCTCCAGCCTTGGCCCGCGTCGCCGCTTCCAGCGGGGCGAGCCCCTGCAGGACCAGAACCAACGACAGGAAAAGGGAAAGTAGAGGTCGACTCATGGGGAACTCATGGAAATATAACCCAAGTCCCGGACACAGGAAAAGCAGGAGACCGGGCCAGACCGGATCGAATGAGACGACATCTCCTTCCCCCACTGAGGATTAGGCCGACCGAATCCCCTCCCCAAACGGACTCTGGTACGATCCCTCGGGCACGGTACCTCAACCTACAAGACCTCGGGAGAACTGAAAGATGGCGCTTTCCGATTCCCACCCTCGTGGGACCGGGCTTGGGATACACGAAACGAAAAAACGGCCTCGCCTGCCCCGGTTCTTCGCCTTGGCGTTTGCGGTCCTTCTGCTGGCCGAGTCCCTGCCGGCGGTGGTGACCCTGAAGGTCGGCAGCAGCGGTGGCGTCGTTCCCTTCCCCCACACCAACGGGCGGCAGATCGGTATGAACCGGGACGGTCTCTGGTTCGTCGCCTACGACGGCAAGTCCTCGGGCGGCAGGACTATCTTTCTGGCCGTTTCCAAGAGCGGCGACCCTGAGTTCGCCGGAGACTTTCACCCGCCCGTGGCCCTGGCCGGAGGTTCCCCCGGGAATCACGTCGCAGGTGCGGAAGGCGAGGCCAGTGCGGTCAGCTTCGTCCTCGACGGCGACGATGTGCTGCATCTGATCTGGCAGGGCACCGGTCCCGACGCCATCTGGTACAGCCACTGCGATGTCTCCGGATCCGACGCGGCCGGCAATATCCGCGACGCCGGAAACTGGGCGCCAGCCCAACGGGTCGACGGCTCGGCGAAGGACCCGCGTATGGGAGACCTCGCCGTCGACGCAGCGGGGCGGCTCTGGATTGCCTACAGCCAGGCGTCGTCGTCCGCAGACGGCTACTCCCGAATTCAGGACGGCGGAGTCGTGTACAACCGCCACAACGGACGCAAGGAATCGGAAGAGATCTGGATGGCCACCCCGTCGGATCGAGGCTGGACCCGCAAGGTCCTGACCCTTCCGGGCGCATTCCGGGCGCCGGTGATGGACCTGGATCCCAGCGGCACGCTCCACATGGCCTTCAGCCGGGACGACTCCTGGCTCCTCTTCTATCTCCAGATCCCCGACTTGGCCAGATCCTTCGACGGGGACCGGGACCTGACCCGGATCCTGCCCCACGGCCCCTGGAGCGGAACCGGTTTCGTCAACTACAGCGTACTCGGGTGGGGCGAACGAGCACTGGTTGTCTTCGAGAAATCGGAGCACCTGATTTTGTACGCCTATTTTGACGGCCGAGAGTGGACCCGCAAACCGCTGCACTACGGCCGGGACAAGTTCCACCGCCCCCAACTGGCCCGCGACGAGCACGGCGTCGCCTGGGTCTTCTGGTCCAATTCGACCCGCGGCCACACCTTCTACTCGCGCTGGCTGGGAGACGCATTCAGCTCCCCTTACGAAAGCCGCACCCTGGCCGGCGACCCTCTGCTGCACAAAGAGGCCACCAATATTCTTCCCAACGAGCTGTCGGCGGGACCCGCGTTGAGCGACTTCCACACGGTCCAGAAACAGGCGTCGCCGGGCTCCGGGAGCCTGGGGATGACCCTGGCCGCCACCGGCTCCACCGGCGGCGGTGTCTTTTTCGACCGGATGGCGGTTCCGGACCTGAAGGTGGAGGCGGGCCGCAAGGTGCTCTTCCTGGACATGCTGGAGGTGAGCGCCACCGACCGTCTGGTCGAGAGCTTCCACCCCATGAAGAAACATCCGGCCAACCCGGTGCTGAGAACCGGTCCTCCGGGTAGTTTCGACAGTCTCCGCGCCCACGCTTACGGGGAGATTCTCTACGACGAGGGGCGATTCCGGATGTGGTACTCGGGTCTTTCCCAGGAGTATGCGACCAACCAGCGGACCCCTCATTACCTGGGCTATGCCGAGAGCCCCGACGGGGTGAACTGGGTCAAGCCCAATCTGAACCAGGTGAAATACAAGGGGTCCAAGGCCAACAACATCATGGACATGAGCGGCGATGGAGGGAGCGCCTACATGCCCATGGTGGTCAAGGACGACCGGGAGGCCGATCCGAACCGCCGCTACAAGGCCATCGTGGCGACACGAGGCAATCCGCTTCTCTATTCTCCCGACGGCATCCACTGGACCCGGGGCGGCCGAGTCCAGATGTCGTTCGGCGACCGGCGGAACCTCTTCTACGACCATCTGGAACCGAAATCGGAGCGCCGCTGGAAAGTGTTCTCCCATTGCGCGAGAGAGACGTACAGATGGGTCCGTATGACCTGCGTCTACTGGAGCTCCGACCTGCTGGAGTGGACCAGCGATCCCAGGAACCCCAACATGGTCCCCCGGGCCGGCCTGGAGGCGGAGCAGCACCTGACCTCGGTCTGGCCGGACGCCGGCATATACCCCGGCATGTTCGACATCTGGGGGCCCGATCACCGGATGCCCCAGCAGTTGATCGTCAGCCGGGACGGCGTCAATTTCGTCCATGTCTTCGACGGACGGCCCGTGATCGAGTTGGGCCGGGAGGGGGAGTGGGACGCCGGATGGGTCTCTCCCGTAAACGTCCCCTTGGAAGTCGACGGCGAGCTCTGGTTCTACTATTCCGGCAGCGCCACCACCATCGGATGGTTCCACGATTGGATCATCACTCCCATGTACACCGGCCTGACCACCATCCGGAGGGACGGCTTCGTCAGCCTGGAGGTGGAGGATGGAGCCGATTCCGGTTCCTGGACCACCATTCCCCTGAAGCCGACGGGTGCGCCCCTGGAATTGGAGCTGAATGCAACGGGACTCAATCGAGGCCGGGGGCGGATTGTGGTGGAACTGCTGCAAGGGGACCGGATCATGGCCCGGAGCAATGCCGTGACCGGAGACGGCCTCGCGGTCCCGGTCACTTGGCCCTACGGGGGAGAGCAGCTCAGTCTTCCTGGCAGCGGAGAACCGCTCCGCTTGCGATTCCGTCTGGAGGGTCACGCCCGGCTCTACAGCCTGTCTTTCCAGTGAAGGCGCGGAACGGAGTCTCCTCCGTCTGCCGGCGTGATGCAAAATTTCTTCTCAGTTGAAACGCGGTCCCGCTTTCTCACCATGTTTGCCCTGGTGTTTGCCGGGGAGATGATCTACAGCCTGCCGTTTCATCTGCTGCGGTTTTTCCGCCCGACGGTGCTTGAGGTCTTCGACTTCTCCAACGCCGACCTGGGCAACATCTTCGCACCCTACGGCATCACGGCCATGCTTTCGTATTTTCCGGGGGGGATTCTCGCCGATCGCTTCTCGGCCCGGAAGATGATGTGTGTCTCTCTCCTGTTCACAGCCGCGGGCGGTCTCTATCTCATGACCTTGCCGGACATTGTGGGCATGTCTGTCCTGTATGCGTTCTGGGGAGTGTCGAGCGTTTTCCTGTTCTGGTGCGCCCTGATCCGTTCGACCCGGGAGTGGGGGGGACAACTCGCTCAGGGCCGGGGATTCGGACTCCTGGACGGTGGCCGTGGTCTGATCGCGGCCCTGTTCGCGAGTGGCGGCGTCATTTTGTTCAGCCTCCGAATCGGAGCGGACCCGACGCTCGCCGAACCGGCCGAACGCGCGGCCGCCCTGCAGGCGGTCATTCTCTTCTACACCGTCGCCACCTTGGCGGCAGCCGCCGCGGTGTGGTGGCTCATACCCGAAGCGCCCCCCGTCACGCGAAAACGGCGGCGGCAGACCTGGTCGAACGTCAGGAAGGTTCTCGGCATCCGTGCGGTGTGGCTGCAGGCCGTCATCGTGATCTGCGCGTACTGCGGCTTCAAGGGACTCGACAACTATTCCCTCTACTACTACGAAGTACTGGGGATGAACGAAACCGATGCCGCCGGCTTCGCCGCCACCACGGGCTACCTCCGTCCCGGCGGCGCCATCCTCGCCGGAATCGTGGGCGACCGGTTCGGGATTGCCTGGACGACCACGGTGCTCTTTGCTTCCCTCGCCGCGTGCTGGGGGGTTCTGGCGTTCCTGGGGACGAGTCCGGACCTGTTGGTAATCGTGTACGCGAACCTGATCGTGACGATCTTCGGCGTGTACGCGCTGCGCGCCCTCTATTTCGCCCTGTTGGAGCAGACTCATGTTCCGCGCGCGCTGACCGGGACCGCCGTCGGCGTGATCTCCCTGGTGGGCTACACGCCGGACATTTTCTACAACATGATCGCCGGCCGGCTTCTGGACGCGACACCCGGCATCGGCGGGCATCAGCACTACTTCCTCCTGCTCACCGGCTTGGCGATCATCGGGCTCGCGGCGGCGGCCGTCCTGCACCAGGGTTACGGGCGCCGGACCGGACGGAGTCGTTCGGTGAGCTCGATCGGGTAGGAAACCGTCCAACTCGCGGTGGCGATCGGGAGCCCGATGCGGCTCAATCCCGGCCTTGATCTCCCGCTCTCAACTGCTGCTCCAGCAAGGTGCCTGCGATTTCAATGAAGTCGCGGTAGGTGACGATGCCCACCAGCCGATCGTCCTGAACCACTGGAAGGCATCCGATTTTCTCGCGGCGCATGAGGGCAATAGCGTCCACCGTCAACGTCTCCGGAGTCACGGTGATGGGATCCGGCTTCATGATCCGGTGAACCGGCTCCACCTTGCGTTTTGCGCTGCCTTGGCGAATGAAAAAACTGAAGATGGTGCGATAGGAAACCAGCCCGACCAAGCGGTTCCGCTCATCCTCCACGGGAATGTGCCGGACCTTTTCCCAGTCCATGATGCTGGCCGCCAGATCGATGGGGTCCTCCGGCTGGACCGCGAAGACCTCCGTGGTCATGTACTGCTCGATCCGCTTGTAGTGGGCCCGCCAGTCGCCGCCCTCGTCCGCCTTGGCCAACGGCCATGAATGGACAGGCCGCCCTCGCGTTTGGCGCTGGTAGGTCGCCGCCGTCAGAGCCACCTGAGCCTCCCCCCGGCGGCGATCGCCTTCCATCCGGGAATGCGATTTCAACAGCCAATCCGCTCCCGTCCGGCCCGTCTCCGCACGCTTCTCGATGACGCCCAGATAACGCTTGATGTCCTCGTCGCGGATGCCGCGGTGCCCGAGGCCCTCCCTGGCCATGGGCAGGAGCCGGCGGCGAATCAGGTCGGGAGCGGGCATCGATTCGCCGTCCAGCCAGCTCAACTGCGCTTTCAGACCCGATCGGGCGGCCGACTGGAAGTTGGACTTGACCTCGGCGAAGGAGATCCGGGTGGTGACGTCCTCGTGCTCCTGGGCCAGGCCCGTGACCAGTCCGGACAAGAAAGCGGCGTTGGCCACCTCGTCCAGCACCGAGGGACCGGAGGGAAGGACCCGATTCTCGATTCGCAGATGGGCCAGGCCCTCGTGAACTCCGTAGCAAGGCCGATTCCAACGGTAGACGGTGCCGTTGAACAGGCTGAGCGCCTTGAGCTTGGGCAACCGGTTGGCGGAAAGCGCCTCGAATGGGTTCTCGGTGCCCTCGACCTTCATGAGCGCCCGGAAACGGGTCACGTCCTCGCGGAAGATGTCCAACACCGACTCGCGAACCCAGCGGTCCCCGAAACCGACGCGGGGTCTTGAGCTCCGTGGGTAGGCGGAGGGGCGCCGGGTGTCGACGGAGAGTTGGAAGAGGGCGATTCGGGTTTCGTGCCACAGCCTCTTGCTCAGCAGGAGAGGGGAGTTGACGGCGGCCGCCAGCACCGGCGCCGTCGCCAACTGGGCGATGTTGTAGTAGCGGGGGAACTGATCCGGAGGCACTTGAAGGTGCACCTGAAAGCTGGTGTTGCAGGCCTCCAGCATGATGGTCTTGACCTCGACCATCAGTTCGTCGACCCCCCGGATGCGCAGGGAGTGAGTCTCGCCGCGCAATTTGGTGACCGCCTCCGAGAGGGTGCGATACCGCTGCCGCGGCGTCATGTTCCGGGTCGTGAGCTGCGACAGGGTCAGGGTGGGCAGGATGCCCGCCAGCAGGATCCGCGCCCCGTGAGCGCGGGCCAGGCCGGCCAGTTCCTCGATCGATTCGTTGAGCTGGCGCTCCATCTGATTCAGACAGCCGCCCCGCAACTCCAGGGGATCGAAGTTGATCTCCAGATTGAATCGCCCCAACTCGGGGGTGACGTGGGGATTCCGGTTGTCCCCCAGAATTTGTGGACCCACCGGAGCCGGCTGCCAGGAGTCGTCCACCAGGAAGAGTTCCTGCTCGACGCCGATCCGCGGTGGGCCTGACTCGATCCTGCCTTGATCGAGCATCTGGCGAAGGGCCCGAAGGTCATCGAGTACAGAGTCCATGAAGCTCTGCGGATTCCCCATGTCCGCCAGTTCGTCCATCCGTAATCCTCGTTTCCGTCCGTTGGAACGGGAAAGGACGCTTCCGGGTCAATCGCCGGGACCGGAAAAGAAATCGATGTTCTTCCGCACGAGTGCCGGCGACCAGATGCGAATCCGGGACAACTGCCCGGTGTCGTCGAACGAGCCCACGCCAATCCACCCTTCAGCGAATGTCTTGTCCCGGGCGCTCATGATGGGCGTGGACATGTCGTTGACGAAAACCTGAATGGAGCCGCTCTCCAGGTCGCGCCGGATCCGGACCTGGTGCCAGTCCCTCTCAGCCCAATCGTGGCCCGCGGTGGTCTTGGTGGAGATCTTCACCCGCGCCTGGCCATTGACCAGAAAAATGTTGTGGGCGTGGTCGTCGGTCCGGGAAGCGATGTGGGCATAGTAGAAGTGCGCCGGGTCCTGGAATCCGAAGAAGAAACAGAGATCCCGGTGACCGTATTCCCGGCCCGTCTGCCGCACCCGCAGGTCCACGACGAAGCTGCCGAATTGCTGGCGGTCGACCAGCGCGATGTTCAGGGGGGACCGGTGCGGAGGCTCGTAACGGCTCTTCCGAAAGTGCTCCAGGGCCGGCTCCCCCTGGCTTCGGCCGGAGTAGCGCCAAGCCCCCGGATCGGAGAAGACGAAGTCCCGCACAACTTCCTTGCTCCCCATTCCCTGGTTGTAGAGCAACCGGTGGCCCGCCGGCACTTGGGGCCCGGGCGCCGGCGTCAGATCCACCATCACGACCTCCGTCGTCGTGGGGAACCGATCCGGCACCGGAAGGGTGACCCGATCCCTGGCCAACCACTCGACGCTGCGGGCGAAGATGTTCTGAAAACCCACGCAGTGCAGCGAATTCCGGTGCTCCTGCCCGGGCCAGTGGTGCCCCATCAGATTGGTGACGACCCGGCCCTGGCCGTAGGGAATGACCCAAACCAGGGGCTCGTGCTGGCCGGACCCGGATTGCTTCGGGTCGGAATAAGCGGAGGCCAGAACGGTCATGTCCAAGGCGGGTCCCCGCTGGCCATGGTAGAGCTCGTCGGTGGCGTGCAGCCAGCGGACCGGAATTCCCTTCATGATGGGATGTTCCGGCTTCCGGATCCGGACCAGGTAGGAATGCCGCCGGCCGTGTCCGGCGCCGATGCCGAAACCGGCCGGGATCCGCAGGAGCCGGCCGCTGGCGTCGTCGACGGCGATGGAGTCGCCGTAGTCCCGGTCCCGCCATCCCAAGCCGATCATCCGGTTGTATTCGGTCCATCCTGGAAAAGCATTGTTGGCGGCGTGGATGATGGCCAGACCCCCTCCGGAGTGGACATACTCCTCCAACGCCTCCTGCGCCGCTCTGGGCCAGGGCTGACCGTTGTAGTTGCTGACGACGACGTCGAACGCCCGGAAATCAGGCCACCATCGGCGCCAGGCTCCGGGTTCGGCTTCCTGGGGCGGGCTGGTGGCAGTGACGACATGGAACAGACCGGCACGCTCCAGTGCGCCGCGGAGCGACTCGCTGGTCTCGACCCAGTTGTGATTGTTCTGCCCGTCGAGCAGAAGAACCCGGATCTTCCCTTCCCCCCGGAGTTCACCTCCCGGAAACAGATATGCAAGGAAAATCAGGCAGCAGGTCCAGGTTCGGATCATGATCGGTTCCGCCTTCTGGTTTCAGGTTGTCGATCCGGCCTCGGCTCTCGGCCGGAGGCCGGCCGCGATGCTCGTTTCGGAGGGAATTGTATGGAGACACGACAGACCCGACAAGTGCCGGAACCCCACGTGTCAGCAACCGGTGAAATTGTTTGTCGATCCGGCCCATTCTGCCGGCGGTCTCGACCCGGAATCGTCGCCGCGGCGGCTCAGTCCGCCGCCCGTATCACCCGCACACCGCCGGATGGAGCGAATGTAATGCCGCGCCGCACCACCCGAACCGGGTGGCGACGATCCAATCGCAGGGCCACGCGCGACAACACGCGGGCCAGTACGATCTTCATCTCATAGCTGGCGAACGCTGCTCCGAGACAGTAGCGCACACCGCCGCCAAACGGGAAAAACGTATAAGGATCGACCCGGCGCCCCACAAACCGGTCGGGGTTGAACGCCTCGGGCTCAGGCCACAATTCTGGTTGGCGGTGGGTGAGGTAGATGCATGGCGCCACGATACTGCCAGCCGGCAATTCATAGTTTCCGATGGGCGTGTCCGTTGCCAGATGGCGGACGGCGACGGGCAAGACCGGATTGAGGCGAGCCGTCTCCTTGATGACGGAGTCCAGGTAGCTGAGTCCGGCGATCTGCTCCGCTGTCGGCCTGCACGCTTGCAGTCCGTTCCCGGTCACTGACGCCACTTCAGCGCGGGCCCTGGCCAGGACCTGCGGGTTCTGCAACAAGCGGTAGATTGCCCACGCCAGCGAGGTGGCCGCCGTTTCGTGCCCGGCCACCAGCATAGTGATGATTTCATCCCGGATTTCCTCGTCACTCATGGGGCGGCCATCTTCGTCGCGCGCGGCGACCAGCATGGCCAGGATGTCGGTCCGTTCCGCTTGCGTTGACTCTTTGCAACGGGCGATCTGGTCGAACAAAAACCGGTCGATGTGGCGCTGTTGGTTGTGGCGAAGTTGGATATGGCGGGGTTGGATAAGGCCGGCCCAGGTCGTGAGCGGCCCCGAGATGAAGTTCAACCAGCGGATCACTCGCGCGCGCAGCTCCGACAGTGGCGCACCATCATCCACGCCGAAAACGGCGCGCAGAATGATTTCCAGGGTGATTTCCTGCAGGTGCGAGTGAACCGGAAAAGACGTTTCGAAGGGCCAGGAATCGATCGATCGATCGGCAATCTCGTACATCATGTCGCCGTACAGACGCATGCGTTCCCCGTGGAACGGCGGCATCAGCAACCTGCGTTCCCGTTTGTGCCGGGCGCCGTCGAGCACCAGTATCGAGTTGGGGCCCAGGACGTGTTCCAGGCCCACACTGTTGGCCTGTCCGGCCCGCAGGCGTTCGGGGTCGCCGGAAAAGACCTGCTTGATGGCTGCGGGATTGCTGAAAAAGGCGATCGGGGGAGCGCCGATCAGGCGGAGGGTGAAAGCGTCTCCGTAGTCCTCGGCACATTTCCGCAGGAATGGAACGGGCCGAAAGATCCATTGGCACATCTGGAAGAAGCGGGGGACTCGCGGTCCAGGCGGCAACTGGGGCATGAAACCAGTCTAAACGACCAACCCAAATGATTGTTTGCGGATTCTTCCATTCTTCGTTTCTGGAGCCTCCGGTTCGACGGTCCAACAATACAGGGTCCACCCAGGGTCGATACCGCCTGATTCGCCCCGTCAGTCATCCAGCGGACACCGGGGCGCAGGAGTCCCACCGAACGCCGGTGAGGGGCCGGGCATACCAGGCGATTCTTCGCTATTCTTAATCCTGAGAATCGGGACGCCGGAAGTGCCGAAACTGGAGATGTTCAAATGAAACCGCCAATCGACCACCACGTCGACCTGACCGATCACGACATCCAGGTCCGGAGGGTCCTGCGCAACATCGCGCCGGCCCAACTTTACGAGGAGGCCCTCAAGTACGACCGGGGTTCGGCGATTGCCGATTCCGGAGCCTTGATCATCTCATCGGGCGCCAAGACGGGACGCAGCCCGGGCGACAAGCGAGTCGCCGTTCATCCGGATTCGAAAGACCGGATCTGGTGGGGTTCCGTCAATGTCCCCCTCCAGGAGAACAACTTCCTCATCAATCTGGAGCGGGCCGTCGACTACCTGAATACCCGTCCGCGGCTTTACGTCACCGACGGCTACGCCGGATGGGATCCTCGTTACCGCCTCAAGATCCGGGTCATCTGCACTCGCGCCTACCACGCCCTGTTCATGTACAACATGTTGATCCGGCCCTCGGAGGAGGATCTGGAAGACTTCGGCGAACCGGACTTCATGATCTACAACGCCGGCCACTTCCCGGCCAACCGGCACACCGCGGAAATGACCTCCAAGACCAGCATCGATCTGAGCTTCGAGCGCCGGGAGATGGTGATCCTGGGAACCGAGTACGCCGGGGAGATGAAGAAGGGCGTCTTCACCGTCATGCACTACTTGATGCCCAACGCGGGGCAGCTCTCGATGCACTGTTCGGCCAACACGTCCGCCGAGCTGGACAACGTCGCCCTCTTCTTCGGCCTTTCCGGAACGGGCAAGACCACCCTCTCGGCCGACCCGCGCCGCCGGCTCGTGGGGGACGACGAGCACGTCTGGAGTGATCGTGGCGTCTTCAACATCGAAGGGGGCTGCTATGCCAAATGCATCGGCCTCACTGAGGAAAATGAACCCGAGATTTACCGGTCCATCCGCTACGGCACCGTCCTGGAAAACGTGGTCTATGATCCGGACCGGCGTCAGGTCGATTACGACGACAACTCCATCACCGAGAACACGCGTGCCGCCTACCCCATCGAGTTCATCCCCAATGCGGTGATCCCGTGCCAGGTCGGGCATCCGAGAAACATCATCTTCCTGACCTGCGACGCCTTTGGCGTGCTTCCTCCCGTCAGCCGCCTGACTCCGGACCAGGCCATGTACCACTTCATCAGCGGTTACACCGCCAAGGTGGCGGGGACCGAGGTGGGGGTCACCGAACCCAGCGCCACCTTCTCGGCCTGTTTCGGTGCGGCGTTTCTGGCGCTGCACCCCAGCCGCTATGCCGAACTGATGGGTGAGAAGATTCAGCGGCACCAATCCCGGGTCTGGCTGGTGAACACCGGTTGGTCAGGAGGCCCCTACGGCGTGGGGAGCCGGTTCTCGCTCCCCCACACGCGGGCCATCATCGACGGGATCCACGACGGCAGTCTGGACGAGGCGCCGGCAGTGCGGGACAGGCACTTCGGATTCGACATGATCACCGAGTGTCCGGGGGTTCCCGGCGAGCTGATGGTGCCGGAGCGGACCTGGTCGGACCGGGGAGCGTACCGCAGAAAGGCACGGGAAGTGGCGGGACTCTTCAAGGCCAACTTCAAGAAATTCGAGCAGGGGACTTCCGCCAGCATCCGGCAGGCGGGTCCGGCATAGGAGCGGCGATTTCCTAGTCGCCGACAGGAGCGGCGGTTTCCAACCGCCGAGTTCCGAACGAAGCACGGGGGAATGGGCGACTGGAGTCACGGTAGGAACGGCAGTTTCCTGCCGCCCCCCGCGCAGATCCGGACGTGCCCGTTAAGGCATCCGGCTCCTACCTTGGGTGTGGACGGCCAGCCAAACCGTTGCGTCGGCCACGGATGACGGATTCTCACGGATGGCCAGAGCAATTCCGTCATCCGTCGCAACCGTCTCCAACTGAAGCGGTCGCGCTGAGACCGGCGGCGCAAGGCTCGCAGCCACCGCCGTTGCAGCAGATAGCAGAATCCTCGCAGCCACCGCGTACTCCCGGGGACCGCAAAATAGTTCAGCCAGCCATTCAGGACCCGGCTCAACCATTTCCCGACCTCCCAGTGATCCGCGTGCCGTTGTCTCCACAGCCTCTCCCCCACCCGTCGCAGGGTCCGGCTCATCCGTTTCGCGCTTGGCTTCCGCCCCAGCCGGAACCGTCCCTTCCGGGTCTTCGCGCAGTAGTGCGTGAACCCCAGAAAGTCGAACGTTTCCGGTTTCCGCTCCCCGCGTCGCCGTCGATCCGCTGCCGCAAATCGTCCGAACTCCACCAGTCGCGTCTTTTCCGGGTGCAGGTCCAGCCCGAACTCGGCGCACCGTTCCCCCAGGTCTCGGAGAAACCGTTTCGCGTCCGCCCGTCTCTGGAATCCGGCCACGAAGTCGTCCGCATATCGCACCAGGATCGCTTCGCCTTTTGGGACTCGTGGGCGCCACGTCCGATGGAACCATTGGTCCAGCACGTAGTGCAGGTACACGTTGGCCATGACCGGCGAGACGTTGGCGCCCTGTGGCGTCCCTCTCCCCGAGTCCGACCAGGTCCCTTCTTCCATCACGCCGGCGTTCAGCCACTTGCGAACCAGCCGCAGCACCCGCCGGTCTCCGATCCGTCGTTCCATGAACTGCATCAGGCAGTCCCGGTCGATCGCATCAAAGAACGTCCGAATGTCCGCGTCCACGATCCAATTGACTTTCCGCCGCTCGATCCCAAAGGCCAAGGCATCCAGCGCGTCATGCGCCTTCCGTCCGGGCCGGAACCCGTAGCTGAGCCCGAGAAACTCCGCCTCATAGATCGGCGTCAGGAGCTCGTCCACGACTGCCTTCTGGAGGATCTTGTCCTCCAGCGCGGCCACGCCGAGCGGTCGTGTCCTTCCATCCGGCTTGGGGATTCTCACCCGCCGGACGGGAGGCGCTCGGTACGCGCCCCGGTGCACGCGGCGATGCAGGTCCAGCAGTCGCTCTTCCAGCTTCGCCCCGTACTCCTCCCACCGTATCCCGTCGATTCCCGGCGCAGCGTCCTTTCTCAGTCCGAGATAGGCGCGGCGCAGAGCCTCCACGGTGACATGGTGCAGCAGCGCGGTCAGTCGCTCCTTGGGGTTTCTCGCGATCGCTCGCCGTATCCGGTCCACCGCTTGGGACACGCTCCCCCGACTCTGCGTCCGGCGCGTGCTTTGGCACACCGCATTCCCCTTGGTTCCATCCCTTCGCTCCACCGGCTCCGCCGAGGGTCGCCCCTCTTTGTTCGCCCGCTTCATCGCTACTATGGATGAATCCGATTGCTTCGTTCCGTCCATCATGAGTTTCGGGTTACTCCTTTCTCATGCGACCCCGGGGCGACCCCCCGGGGTGAAATGAAGCCCTCCCAGGTCCCGGAACAAGATTTGCGTACGTGCCTGGGTTCTTTGACACCGCGGAGCCCGGCCGTCCCTCACCTGGGCGGTCCAGCCGGTGTTGCCTTCGACCGCGACTACAGCCTCGGCACTTCCGATCATGGAGCTTTCGATGCTCAATAGCCTGCCCATACGCACCGCTACCGACGCTTCGCCGACACCCTCACGGGTGCCCACGCACGGCTCGCGGAGAAACGTGGATGGTTAGTCCTTCGTTTCAGCGGACTTTCACCGCCTATCTTGTACCAGTTAGCCTGGCGCACAGTCGCCCCTCCAATCCCCTGCTAGTTCAGGCGCACCATCCGCTGGACCCGCTGGCCCTGGATGTCGCACAGGTAGACGTCGCCCCGGGAGTCGACGGCGACGGCATGGACCCAGTTCAATGAACCCGGATCCGGATCCGGCTCCCCGATCTTGCCCAAGGGAAAGGTCCAGTGCTCCAGGACCCGGCCTTCCGTGTTGAGCTTCATGAGGAGCTGGTCTTTGGGAGGAGCCCCCAGGCGGCCACCGCTCCCCCAGCGCATGGGTGAGGACCCGCAGACGTAGATGTCGTCGGTCTCGGTGACCCAGATTCCCCAGGGCACCATGAGATTCCGCCACTCAGCCAGAAATCGACCGCTTTGATCGAACACCTGGACCCGGGCGTTGCTGCGGTCCGCCACGTAGAGGCGGCCCTTGGAGTCGACGACGATGCCGTGGGGCGTGTCGAACTCTCCCGGGGCGGTTCCCAGCTTGCCCCAGGTCTTGACGAAGCGTCCTTGGGCGTCGAAGTGCACGACCCGGCTGTTGCCGTAACCGTCGGTGACGAAAATGTCGCCGGCGGGCGTGATGGCCATATCGGTGGGACGGTTGAAGTGACGGTCATCCTCCCCCGGCTCGCCGGGCGTCCCCAGCGTCATGAGCCGCTCACCCTCGGGCGTGTACTTGTAGATGGTGTGGGCGCCCGCATCCGACAGCCAGATGTTGCCCTGCGGACCGATCTTCATATGGTGGCCGCTCTTGAAGCTCGCGTTGTCCCAGGATCGGACCAGGGATCCGTCCCGGTCGAAGACCTGGACCGGTGTCTTGCCTCGATGAAAGATCCACACTTGGTCCTGGGCGTCGACGGCCAGACCGGGCATCTGTCCCCATTCCTGACCGGCCGGTTTGCGAGGCCAGTCCGGATCGACCTGGTATCCGACGGCCAGGTTGACCTTGTCGGGAGCCGCAGCGCTCCCGGAAATGGTTCCGCCGGACCCGGTCAGAAACCAGGAAAGGCCCAAAATGCTCCCCAGGGCGATGGCCTGCACCATGAGATATCTTCGGTTCATACTTCTTCCCTCCCAGGAGCCCGGTCACAATCTCTTGAGCCGGATGTCCTTGAACTCCACGTGGACTCCCGGATCGTGCAGTTGCAATGCAATGCCACCCTTCTCCAGGCGCCCGGACTCGGCGTTGTCGGTGAATTCGGACGACAGCTTGCCGTTGATGAAAAACCGGCAGTGGTTGCCGCGAGCGATGATATGGACCCGATTCCATTCGGGACGGCGATTCATGTCAACCAGTGTCAGTGGATCTTCGAGGTCGGTCAACTGCGGCGTCTCGTCGGCGCCGATGACCAGCCGGGTTCCCCGGGGATTGCCGGGTTCGGGGCGGGAGCCGAAGTGGAAATCCCAGGAGCCCAGTATGTTCTTTCCAATGCCCACGTGACCCAGGTCGGCGTGGTAGCTCTCAAAGGCGCGCTTTCCGGTGACGTCCGGCCGGGAACGGATGTCGATGCCGGTATTGGCCTCCGTCAACAGCCGATAGCTCAGCTTGAGCTCGAAGTCGCGCAGGTCCTGGTCCTTCCAGAGCAGGTACGAAGACCTCCCCTGGCAGATTCCGATCAGCCGCCCGTCCTGAACCGACCAGTCCCGGCTCGTCCCTCCTCCGGCAGCCCGCCATCCCGCGATGCTCTCGCCGTCGAAGATGGACACGAAACCGGTCTCCTCGCCGGAGGCCGGATCGCCGCATCCGCAGAGCAGGGCAACGCCCAGGAGCGTCAGAATCGAGCGGTGGACCAAGCGAGTCCAATCGCGGTTGCGGCCGGGACCAGAATTCATTCGCCGCCGTCTTCCTGATTCTCCCCGTAGGCGTGGCTGCTGAAAATCTCCCGGATCTCGGCGGCGCTGCCCGCCGCCTGCAACCGTGCCATTCGCGATTCCTCTTCCTTCTGCATGGCCCGGACGTTCATCAACACCGCCTCGAGCTTGTCCGCCGGGAATTTGCAGGCGCCGTTTTCGTCCATGTGAATGAGCTCGCCGGGCGATACGTCCATGCCCGCCACCGTCACCGGAACGTTGACGGCGTGGAGAGCCATGGGGCCGTGGCCGGGAGTGGCCCCGCTGAGCAGATATTGGAACTCCATGGGCCGGATCTCGTCCAGGTCTCGGGACGGACCGTTGGAGATGGCCCCCACGCAGCCGATGGCCTTGAGGGCGGAGGTCATATTGCCTCCCGACAGGCCCACCTTGCCGGCGATTTCGGGCGGGAAATTCTGCTGGAAAATCAAGACGGTGGGCTGCTCGGACCCCTCCATGGCCTCCAGCACGTCGATGAAGGTCAGTTCCTTGTAGGTGGGATCGGGGAGCCCGTAGATGCAGGTGACGGCGTAGCCCACGGTCCGGCCCAATTCAGGGTACATGCAACGGATCGACTGGTCGGTGTACCAGTTCGTGGTCCAGGGATTGTAGAGCCCCAGGCACAAGGGGTCGTCGGGATAGGTGGCCACCACGTTGGTGATGGAGGGAGTGTCGAAGTTCTTTAGTTCTTCCAGCATTTCAGATCGGTTCATGTCCTGTTCCTTTCGCGCCCATGTCATCGTGCGTCGGCGCCGCGGCCGCGGCCGTGTGCGGCGCCGGGTCCATATCATCACAGATGAACCGGGTTGTTGAAAGTGCTGGAAGCAGCCTAGCGGTGTAGACTGGCCGCGACCAGCCGAGCCCCTCGGGTGAACAGCAATCGGATCCGGGAGAAGTCGGGGGAATCCCATGGAGATCGTTCGAGAGAAAGACAAAGCCGCGACCAGCCGAGCCGCTGCCACCAGGGCTTCGTCCAAGCTGCGGCAGGCCATCGACCGGCAGGGGTCCGCCAGGTTCTGCGTGGCCACGGGGAGTTCGCAGTTCGACTTCCTGGCGGCACTGACCGCGGATCGATCGATCGACTGGTCCCGGACGACCTTGTTTCACCTGGACGAGTACACCGGGATCTCCGAGACCCACCCTGCCAGCTTCCGCCGCTATCTCCGGGAACGCCTGGTGGATCGGGTGCATCCGGGAGAGGTGCACTTCATCCGTGGCGAGGCGCCCGACCCCGAGGCCGAGTGCAATCGTGTCTCAAACCTCATCCGAGAGGGCCCGATCGACGTTGCCTTCATCGGCATCGGAGAGAACGGCCATCTGGCCTTCAACGATCCTCCTGCTGATTTCAAGACCGACGAACCCTATATCCTGGTCACCCTGGACACCGCCTGCCGGCAGCAGCAGGTCTCCGAGGGGTGGTTCGCCACCATCGATGAAGTTCCGGCCCACGCCATCTCCATGTCCATCCGGCAGATCATAGGCGCCGAGTCCATCGTCTGCACCGTTCCCGGCATCCGCAAGGCCGAAGCGGTCCGCAATTGCGTGGAAGGCGAGGTCACACCGCTGCACCCGTCGTCCATCCTCCGGACCCACGCCGATTGCCACCTCTATCTGGACTCGGATTCCGCTTCCCTCCTGGGAACGGCCTCCAGCTGAGAGTCTCGAGTTCGCGAAAGCCTTCACCACGGGTCATCCGGTAGAATCGCTCATAGACCCGGGCAATTAACTGGTTCCGATCGGATGAATGGAGCATCGGTTGCAGATTTTTGAATTCGTTCGTTATCAGGTATGCAGGCAACAGTTGACGGGAGCCGTGTCAAAGGGAGGGACGAAATCCTGCGCCGCCGGGCCCCGGCTCCGAATCGACGATCGGAGACGTCCCGAAACGCCGCCATTGCAGGATGAAAAGGGAATCCGTCAGGTACAGAGAATCGATTTGGAGCGTCCCATCTTCATGGCGGGACGCCTACTTCAAGCTTTTCGTGGCTCTCGTCATAACGACCACAGGCCTGGTCGTCTGGCACGAGGTGGCCAGTGGGGCGGCGGACGGCAACGTGGAGACGTTCCTGGCCATCGCGCGGGCTCTGTCTCCCGTAGTCGTCGTGGTCGCTGCCTGGAGTGTCGTTTCCGTGGAGGTGGGAAGAATGTTTTCGGAATGGTATCTCAATCGACGGTACGCCAAGGGACGTGCTGAGGGGCGGGCCGAGGGGAGCGCCAGGGAACGCGAGCGCTGGGAATCTTGGAACCGGGCACGGATGGCCGCCCAGGAACAAGGCAAGGAGTTCAGCGAGCCGCCTCCGCCAGCCGCTGACGATCATCAGACCGGTGACCGCGCCTGAAACCGGATAACCGAGAATGAACCACCGCGAGACCGGTTGCTCCCACTCCTGAAAGAAGTAAGACCCGTCGAGACTTCACCCCACCGGGTGGCAACTGAGATGTGCGCGCGTCACGAAACCCTGAGCCGGACCCACCGGTTGTGGGTGACCGAGTCGACAGTGCACCAGAAGTAGACCAGGAGATCTCCGTCCGGGAGCAGGATCCCCCAAGGCCGGCCGAAGGCGATCTTCTGGTGGGCGTCGATGAATTCGTCCACCGCTTGCGCGGTCATGGTCTCCTCGCCGGCCCGAAACACCACCGCCTGATTCTCGACATCGTAATTCTCCAGGTCCTCGGTGATTGCGACGTGGACACCCTGGGGTTTGCGCCGATAGTTGTAGATGGCCGCCACCCTTCCATCGGGAAGCGCGATCGGGGCGCAAAGTTGACCCTGCAGGTTGGTGGGCCGGGGTTCGCTCCAGGTCCGGCCGGCGTCCTCCGAAACCACCCAGTGGTCATTCACGTCCTCCCCCTGCCCCACACTCCAGGTCCGGGTCCAGAGGGTGGTGTAGATCCGTCCATCCGGCAACACGGCCTGCATCTGGTCGGCGTAGTGGAGGCGTTCCTCCGGGTCGTCGGCCACCACCGAGCACTCGCCCCAGGTCTCTCCCTGATCTGAAGAGAAGACGGCCCCCGCCTTCTGGTCCACCGGCCCCTCGTAGCCGTCCGGCTTCCAGGTTTCGAAGGGATACATCCAGCGGTCGGGCGAGAGAATCAGGAGCTGACCCGAAAGGCTGCTCACGTATCTCCGGGGAGGGAGCGGGTTGGGCACCACTTCGGGATCCGACCAGGTTCGGCCCTGATCAAAAGAGCGGAAGAGGACCATCTGAGTCGGCTTCAGTCCCTCGGTGGCCGGATTGTACATCTCGTCGTTGTCCAGCAGATAACGGGCGGCCGCCATCACCAGGCTGCCATCCTCCAGGGGCGCGATCATGGGCGCCCGGTAGCACCATCCATCCGCCGGGAGACCGCCGTGGATGCTCCCTTCGTTGGTCCAATTGCGGCCCCCGTCGGTGGAGCGCAACACCTCGATGCGGTTGTCCGGAGAGCACAAGCCGCTCCCGACGTGCTGGCCTGCCAACATGGATCCATCGTGAAGGACCCTGACGCAGGGAAAGTACGCGCCACGCCCGGGGACATGAGACAGAATTCCGCGTTCGACTATTTCCAGCATGGGAATTTCCTGATCAGGCGGACCCGCCGGCCAGGGCCCAATGGAAAAACGACGCCCCTTTCCCGACTCATTTCTTTTTCCTCTTTCCTCTTTCCTTCTTGCGTCGGGTAATCCGTCGCGCCACAGGCGCTACCTCTCGTAAGTCACCCAGGCCGGGGAGCCCCAGGCGATCTCGCCGTCCTCCTGCAGGACCCGAACGTAATAGTAGCTCTCACCCGAGCCGGCCGCGTCGCCGTCCGTGAAGTCCAGACGGAACGTGGGCTGGCCGGGCTCCGCCGAGTAGAGGACCCGGTTGTCCTTGATCAGGTCCACCCGCTTGATGGTCCCGGTCCCCAGTATGGTCGCCTGGATTCTCACCGGCTGGGAGCTGGTGAAGATCTCCCCCATCAGATGCTCTCCGCCGGACCCCACGAACCGGACGTCCAGCACGATGTTGTCGGTGGCGCCATAGGCCCGGCGGGCTCGTATGGCCTCCATCAGACCCTCCCGGGTAAGGCGCTCCGCAATGAGACAGGCATAGCTGATGTGGGTCGAAAGGTGGTCCGAAGAGGCGATGAAACCCAGCTTGAGACCCTTCTCCAGAGCGCTCCACGCCGTGCCGTCGCGGCGGGAGGGCGAACTGTCTTCCTGGAGCGTCGGCGTGGGCTCCAGCGTCTTGGGTCGAGGCGAACCGGGATGCTCGTAGGTGTCGCGCATGCCCTGGTAGATCTCCATCAGCGTCTCCACCTCGGGATCGGAGTCCCGCCAGTCGGTTCCGGCCCCGGTGGCGATGGTGTGGGGGATGGAAGTGCCTCCGGCCCGGCGCAGGTAACCGAAAAGGCGCTCGGCCCCGTCCAGACCCATGCGTTCCGCCGTGAGCACCTCCAGGATGTTGTTTCCGCGCTGGGTGAAGAGAACGTTCCGGTGGCCGTTGGGAAACTGGACCGAGCGCTCGTAGGCATAGAACGCGGTGAAGTTGTCGTCGACGTGGAACAGATCGGCGAACTTTTGGGTCCGCCACCAGGCGTACGGCTCGGCGATTTCGTGGTTGTGGTCCGAGGTTCCCAGAAAGTCCATGGCCGCGGCGTCCCGCGCGTAGCGATAGGCGTCCAGCAGACCGCCGTCGCCGCCCCCGTCCAGGGAGATGTCGGTGTGGCGGTGCGTGTCGCCCCGGTAGATGAAATAGGTCTTCCCGGCGGCCTCCACCCGGTAGGAGCGGATCCGCTCCACCTGCTCGGCCTCGTTGGGATGGATCCGGTCCGGCGAACCGGCGGCGGCCGGCGACCAGGGCTGCAGGGCCAGCGTATTCCGACCCGGGCTCGATCCCAGGGGAGAGACCATCACTCGCCCGTACTGGGGCAATGCCGACTTGGCGCTCCGCATGTCGGTGGCCCAGATGCCCCAGACGCGCCCGTCCGCATCGAGAGCCGTGGCCGGCGACATGTCGTTCCGCCCGCTGCTCTGCCGCACCCGGACCAGCTCGCTCCACCGGGAACCGTCATAGCGGGTGACGTGGATTTCCCACATGGGGAAGTACCGAGGCCTGCCGGCAGGGCCCCGTTTCGTGACGTTCCGAACCAACAGCCAGGGATGCCCGTCCGAGTCGATCTGGAGATGGGGCAACTCCCACTCCCGGGCCGCATCGAGGCGTTCACCCAGGGGACTCTTCGTGGTGAGCATCTGGTCCCCGTCCACACAGGCCAGACCCAACCAGCGGGACTCCCTCAGCTCCGTCCCCTTGCGTTGAACCAGCCGCCCCGTGTCCTTGCCCCACTCGGTGCCCGACTCGTGCCAGGCCACCCAGATCCGGTCCTGGGGATCCACGGTTACAGTCGGGGCGGCCTCGTAGCGCTCGGTCCCCGCCACCACTTGGACCGGCTGCCACTGACCTGCGGAGAACCGCCTCAGATAGACGTCGTAGTTCCCTGCCGCATACCCGTCCCAGACCACGGCCACCGATCCGGATTCGCCGGCGGCTGCGGACGGGGTCCAGTTGTTCCCTGCGGCTGAATCGCCCTGACTGAGCTGGAACGGTTCGCTCCAGCCGGACCCGTCGAAGCTTTGCGCCACGATCTGGCTTCGTCCTTCGATGGACTTCTGCCAAACCAGCCAGAGGTTCCCCGACTCGTCGGTGACGGCCCTGTGATAGATGTCGGGACCCGGCTCCCGGGTCAACCGGTGAAGACCGGACCAGGCCTCGCCGTCGTGGCGCCGGGCGTACAGATCCCAGTTCCCTTCCACCTGCATGGACCAGATGGCCCAGATCCCGCCCTCCGAATCGTGGGCCAGAGCGCTGCGGAACACGTCCGCCTCCCGGGCCAGGACCCAGACCGGTCCCCAGGCATCCCCCTGTTTGCGCCGGACGCAGACCGAATCGTGATGGCGCTCGTCATACTCCTGCCACGCGGCCCAGAGGTCTCCCGAAGGGGTGGCCATGAGGGCCGGATAGTCCTGCTGGCCGGTCCGCTCCCGGGCCACCTCAGCCGCCGGAGGCACCCGTTCCACCCGGACTCGATCTCCGAGCCGGGACCCGGGATGGAACAGCGGCAGATCCGCCGGTCCGACGGAGAAGTCCTGTCCTCCGGCCCGGACCTGGATCGGCGCCTGGTCCGGATTGTCCCAGAGCCGGACGAAGAAGCTGGGATGCCGGATCCGGGCTCGATCCTTATAGCGAACCCAATCAAGGGTGGTGTGCGCCAGCCAGCTGTCGGGCCCCGTGAGCCGATCGTTGGGAACCTTCGGGTCGACAATGGTGCGCCAGCCGGCGCCAAAGTCGTGGCGGTAGACGCCGGCCCGGAAGTGTTCGGGGACCAGCTCCGCTCTCTGGCCCGGCTGGAGGCGGAGATTCCCCGACCAGTCCCGGGGCTCCGAATCGGTGAGGCCCAGGGTGACCCGAAACACCGAGTCGGGAAACCGGATGTTGGAGGCGGAAACCGACTCGACCTTCGAGTCCACGGCCGATTCCTGGGTCCCGCATCCCGACAGGACCAGGATCAGAACCAACGAGACTGAGGCGCTCTGCTTTTTCATGGATCAGAATTCCCTGGCTTACCGGAGCAGTATTCCCGATGGTCTTACATGAGTTCGGGGAGCGGGACAAGGTTCGATTCGATGCCGGCAGGAGCTCAACCGGACGGCACCTGGACCCGGCGTCCGGTTTCGCTGGACTCGTAGGCCGCCTCCACGATGCGCGCCACCTGCAGGGCGTCGTCTCCGGAAGCCGGGACGGTCCCTTCACCCCAGGTCGCCTTGAGAAAGTCCCTTACGAAACGCTCTCCGGGAACCCCGCCATAGGCCGGTGACGAAGCCAAGGTATATTCGAACTCCCGCCAGGGGGCGTCGGACCAGTCGGGATGGTCCGTCTCCACCTGGAGACGATCGGGGGTTCCGGCGGACGAGAAGTGCAAGCGGCCCCGCCTGCCATTGATTCCCACATAGTTATCGTAACCCCCCACGTTGTGGTAGCCGCCGCCGCTCAGGGCCATGACGAATCCGACGTGGAGGGTGCCCACGGTCCCGGAAGCGAGGCGGAAGGAGACCACTGCCACGTCTTCCACGTCGATCTCCTCGCCGCTCCGGGTGGCCACCTCGGCCGAGACCGAAACGATCTCCTCTCCGGTGACGAACCGGATCTTGTCGACGTAGTGGCAGCCCAGCCAGGAGAGCATTCCACCCCCCGAAATCCGTTTCTTGAAGAGCCAATAGTCGGGATCCCGGAAGCGGACCTGGGTCGTGAGCATCCGGAGTTCCATCGACATGAGCGTTCCCAGCAGGCCCTGGTCGATGATCTCCCGCACCTGGCGGACCAGGGGATGGTACCGCCGCCCGTAGAAGACCCCCAGCTTCCGTCCGTTCTCCCGCGCCGACCGGACGACCCGGCCGATCTCCTCGATCGTGGGACCGATGGGCTTCTCGGCCAGGACGTGATGCCCCGTCTCCAACGCCTGGATGCAGACGTCGGGACTCCGGTCGGTCCGCGGGCTGGCCACGGCCAGGTGCGCCCCCGCCGCCAGGATCGACGGCAGATCCGTCGACACCCGCTCCACCTTCGAGCTCCCGGCCTCCTCGACGCCGGGAATGAACTTCTCGCTTTCGGACCAGACCAGGACCCGATCCACCTCGGGAAGCTGATCGAGTGTTTTCAGATGCGCAATCGAATGCGGATTGTCCAGACCCAGCAGAACCGCGTTGATTTTTCGCATGTGTGAACTCTCCTTCCGAACCTGTCGTAGCGCCACCGATCTCAACGAACCGTCAAGAGGAGTTCAAGACTACCACGCGGCGAAACTGGTAAGCTTTACAGCCGCGTGCGGGGCTGCCGAGACCTGCCCGGAAGTCTCCGGGACCGCCGCTTTCACCGTCATCGTTGAGAGGAGAGTCCGAATGAAGCTGAGACCGTTGGGGAAGACGGGACGCATGATGAGTCCCATCGGATTGGGTTGCGCCACCTTTGGCCGGGAAATCGACGAGGAGGCCTCGTGGAAGGTGTTGGACTACGCCGTGGAGAAGGGCATCACCTTCCTCGACACGGCCGAATCCTACGGCGGCGGCAACTCCCAGCAATACCGCATCAAGGAGTACGGGGTCGAAGACAGGCGCGAGGTCACCCTGGAGATGAACTCGTCGGAGAACATCATCGGCCGCTGGATGGAGGCGCGGGGCTGCCGGAGCGAGGTCACTCTCTGCACCAAGGTCAGCACCGGAGCCAGTCCCGGGAACATCCACAAGGCTCTGGCGGCGAGCCTGGAACGGCTCCGGACCGATTCGGTCGATGCCTACAAGATCCACTCCCCCGACCCCGACGTCCCCATCGAGGAGAGCCTGGACGCCCTCAACCAGGAAGCGGATGCGGGACGCATCGTGGCCCTGGGCTGCAGCAACTTCACTGCGGACATGATGCGCGAGTCGCTGGAGATCAGCCGCAAGCGGGGCTACCGCTGTTTCGAGATCACCCAGCCCCCCTACAACCTGGCCATCAGGGAATACGAGAGGGAACTCTTCCCCCTATGCAGCCGCGAGCAGATCGCCGTCACCACCTACAGTCCTCTGGGAGCCGGCTTTTTCGCGGGCAAGTACGCGGCCGGAATGGAAAAGCTGCCCTCGGGAACCCGCTTCGACATCGTCCCGGGACACGGGGACATCTACTTCCACGACCGGTTCTTCAAGATCGTGGAAAACTTGCGGGCCAAGTCCGAGGAGACGGGATTCTCCATGGTGCGGCTGGCCATGGCGTGGGCCATGAGCAACCCGGACGTGACGGCGGTCCTGGCGGGCGCACGCAAGTATGACCACATCGACAACGCCCTGGAATCGTTTCGGATGAACCTGGATCCGGAGTTGAAGGCCGAAATGTCCTCGTGGGGGGAAGTCTGAACCGTTGAGAAGGTCCCCCGCCAGGGCGGGACCGTTGACGCTCCTGCACGCCCGGGAAGCTTGGCCGGGAGTACGCGACCTTTGAAGTCCAATAGCCGGACCCCGACGCCCGTCGTCGTCCTGAGCCGTTGCCTCGGCGTCGAAGCCTGCCGCTACAACGGCAAGATGATCCGGGAAGACTTCATCCACCATCTCTCCTCCTACGTTAAAATCCGGCCGGTCTGCCCCGAACTGGAGATCGGCCTGGGGGTTCCCCGGGACCCCATACAGATCGTCGACGGCGACGGCGGCCGGACCCTGGTTCAACCGGCGACCGGGCGCGACCTGACCCAACCGATGGCCACCTTCAGCCAGTCGTTCTTGGGAAAACTGAAAGAGGTGGACGGATTCATCCTCAAGAGCCGTTCCCCCAGTTGCGGCGTCCGGGACACCAAGATCCACGACGCCGATGGAGAGACGGTGCTGGAACGCGGTGCCGGGATCTTCGCCGCGGCCGTCCTGGAGCATTTTCCCGGCGCCGCCGTCGAGGACGAGAAGCGCCTCCGGAATCGAAGCCGGCGGGAACAATTCCTGACCCGGCTCTATGCGCTGGCACGGCTTCGCCGGATCGCCCGAAGACCGACCCGGAAAGCATTGAACCGGTTCCATGCCAAGAACCGCCTTCTGCTCATGGCCTACAACCGGAAAGAACTGGATACGCTGGACCGGCTGCTGTCCGGCGACCGGGTGCCGGACGCGGCCTTCCTCGCCAGGGAGTACAAGAGGCGTTTGTCGAACGCACTGTCCCGGAACCCCCGGTACACCTCCCTCATCGGCGTACTGATCTACGCCATCGGGCCGATTTCCAAGCAGCTGACCGACCGGGACAAGGCCCTCTTCCTGGATCGTCTTGAAAGTTTTCGGAACGGCAAGATTCCCGCCAGCGGACCGGTGGGGCTGCTGCGGTCCTGGATCCTGCGCCACGGTCCAAGGGACCTGAGGAACCAGACGTTATTCAATCCCTACCCCATGGAGTTGAACGAAGTGGCAGGTCCAGCCTCGAAGAAGCCCCGGCAACGGTTTCTCTACGACATCTGAGCCGGCCATCCCCGGAGTCCCTTGAAACGTGCCGAAATGGGTTCAGCCGGCTTGCATTTCAGCCGCTTCCGTAGGAATCTGGCCCAATTAGCGCCATGAAACGGGTTCTGATGGTGGGAGCAGGCTCCATCGGCCTGCGGCATCTGCGGCTCCTGGACGAGGTCGAGGGCCTTTCCGTCGAGGTCTGCGACAGCCGGCCCGAAGGGTTGTCCGAAGCCGGAACCGCCCTTCCCGGCGCCCGCCAGTGGACCGATTTCCGAGACGCTGCCGCCTCCCGGCCCGACGTGGTCTTCGTCTGCACGCCTCCCGCATCCCACGCCGCGCTGACCCGGATCGCCCTGGAATCGGGCGCCCACGTCTTCTGCGAGAAACCGATCTCCGATTCCGCGGTGGGAGCCAGGAGCATGATCCGGGATCAGCAACGGACCGGCCGGATTCTGAACGTGGGTTTCGTCCAGAGATTCATGCCCGAGATGCTGCGCGCCCAAGAACTCATCCGGCAGGGCCGCATCGGACGAGTCTGCTACGCCCGGTTCTCCGTCGCCACCTTGAATACGCTCGCGAACTCCCGCTCCCGGCACCAGCGGGACGTCTTCGGCTCGGCGGCTCTGGACTACGTCTACGGATTCGACACCTTCTGGTGGCTCATGCAGGAACCGCCCATCTCAGTCTACGCCCGGGGCATCCAGGTCGAGGGACTTCCCTTCAGCAGCCGCCCCAACCTCCTCAGCGCCGTGATCGAATACGAGTCGGAGCGTGTCGCCGAACTGCACATCGACTACGTCGCCTACCCGGATCGCTGCACTTATACGTTCCAGGGTGAGCTGGGCTATGTTCAGGTGGATCTGAGCCGCAACCGAGTGGAGCACGGCGACCGGGCAACCGGAAGGCGGCACGTGGAGAAGCTCACGGTGGACCGGGACGACGTCATGCGGGCCCAGCGGGACCACTTTCTGGGCGCTCTGGAGGGACGGCATCCGGTGAGCAGCCCGCCGCAGGACGCCCTCCACGGAACTCTGGGAGTGGACGCTCTGATACGATCTCTGAAGACGGGAAGACCTGAACGCCTGGAGACCGGCTGAAGCCCCCGGGGCGTCGACATGATCGACTGCGACATCCACAATCAGTTGCCGTCACTGGAGACCCTGGTGCCCTACCTGGAGGAGCACTGGCGGGCGTACCTTCGCGAGTCGGCGTTCGTGGGGCCCGACGTGAACGACTATCCCGAAGGGACTTCCATTCCGGCGCGGCCGGGCACCACACCTCCGTCCGGGGGACCGCCCGGATCGGACCCCGAATTCCTCTGCGCCCAGACCCTGGACGCCTGGGACCTGGAGTTGGGCATCCTGAACTGCAACTACTGGGTCCAGAGCGTCCACAACGAATACCTGGCGTCGGCGCTGGCCACCGCCATCAACACCTGGCAGGTAGAGCACTGGCTGACGGCGGACCCCCGCCTGCGCGCCTCCCTGGTGGTGCCGAGCCAGAACCCGGTCCTGGCCGCCGAAGAGATCGATCGGATGGGGGACCATCCCGGCTTCGTGCAGGTGATCCTGCCGGTCCGGTCCTGGACCCCTTATGGAAACCGCCGTTTCGATCCGCTCTACGAGGCGGCTCTTCGCCATGACCTGGCCGTCGGAGTCCATTTCGGCGGCTCCTCCGGAAACCCGCCCACCCCCTGCGGGTGGCCCTCCACCTATCTGGAGGAGTACGCCGGCATGTCTCAGGTCTTCCAGTCCCAGGTCCTGAGCCTGATCGCCGACGGGACTTTCGACCGCTATCCCCAACTGAGGGTCGCTCTGATCGAAGGCGGCTTCACCTGGATGCCCTCACTCATGTGGCGGCTCGACAAGGAATGGAGAGGACTGCGCCGGGACATCCCGTGGGTCAAGCGGCCCCCGTCGGAGTACATCCGGGAACACATCCGCCTGACCCTGCAACCCGTGGACGCGCCTCCGCGGACCCGGCAGTTGCAGGAGGTCCTGGAGCAGATGGACGGGCAGGACCTCCTGATGTTCTCGTCCGACTACCCGCACTGCCACGACGATGTGCGGGAAACGCTCTCCGCCCAGCTTCCCGACCCGCTGTGGGACCGGATCGGATCTGAAAACGCCCGTGAGTTCTATCGGCTTTGAGGAGGAATCCATGGCCATCGCCGCTGAACCCCAGACTCGCACCATGACCCGCAGAAGGCGCCGGCCCAAGACCGCCGTCATCGACTGCGACATCCACAACGCTTTGCCCTCGGACGAGGCGATCCGCAGGTACCTTCCCCGGCGCTGGCGGAATCACCACCGGCTGATCGGGCTCCGCGGGCACATCGGCTGCGAGTACCCCCGAGCCAGTCCCAACGCCGCACGGCACGATTCCTGGCCCCCTTCCGGCCTGCCCGCCGGATCGGACCTGGACTTCATGCGGGAGCAGCTGCTGGACGAGTGGGACCTGGAATACGGCCTCCTGAACTGCCTCGTCGGCGCCGGACGGCAGCAGAATCTGGGGTTCGGCGCCGCCTTCTCCCAGGGTCTCAACGACTGGCAGATCGAGTCCTGGCTGGAGCCCGAGCCGCGGCTGCGGGCCTCTATTGTCGTCCCGTACGAAGACGGCGAGCTGTCGGCGGCGGAGATCGACCGCGTGGGAAGCCATCCCGGCTTCGTCCAGGTGCTGGTGGCGGTCCGCACCCAACAGCCCCTGGGCCGGCGCAAATACTGGAAGATGTACGAGGCCTGCGAGCGCCACGATCTCCCCTTCGGCATCCACTTCGGAGGGAACTCGGGCCAGCCCCTGACGGGAGGAGGGTGGCCGAACCACTACTATGAGGATCACGCCGGCATGCCCCAGGCGTTTCAGGCCCAGGTGATCAGCATGGTCACGGAAGGGGTGTTCGAACGGTTTCCCGGATTGAAGGTGGTGCTGATCGAGGGCGGGTTCGCCTGGCTGCCTCCCCTGATGTGGCGCCTGGACCGCTCGTGGCAGAGGCTCAAGGAGGAGGTGCCGGACCTGAAGAGGCTGCCTTCGGAGACCATCCGCCGCCATTTCTGGGTCACCACGCAACCCATGGAGGAGCCGCCGCGGCACGAGTATCTCGTGCAATTGCTGGAACAGTTGGACATGGACGACCGCCTCCTGTTCGCGACGGATTACCCCCACTGGGATTTCGACTCGCCAGCGCAGGCCATTCCGCCTAGTCTTCCCCGGGAATTCCGGCGAGGCGTCATGTCCGAAAACGCTCGGAGCCTCTACGATTTCGGAGAGGCGTAGGGGCACCCCTTGTGGGTGCCCTCTTGGTTCCCGAGGGCGCGAGATATGCCGCTCCGACGACACCTGATCTGCAGCGTCGACTCCCTGCCCCCGGGAGCCCGCAAGCTGGTAAAGATCGGGGCCCGGTCCATCGGCGTCTTCAACGTGGACGGCCGTTTCTACGCCCTTCGCAACAGTTGTCCCCATCAGGGCGGCCCGATCTGTTTGGGACACCTCACGGGATTCGCCACGTCGCCGACTCCGGGCGAATTCGAATACCTGCGAGAAGGAGAGATCCTGCGCTGCCCCTGGCACGGCTGGGAGTTCGACGTCAAGACCGGCCAGTCCTGGTTCGACCCGGCCCGGCTGCGCGTGGCCACCTACCCGGCCCGGGTCGAGAGCGGCGCCGCTCTGGCGGCGAAGAACCGCGACCCGGCGTCCGATCCCGAGATGAGCGGCCTCTGCCCGGGTCCCTACACGCTGGAGACCTATCCAGTGGCCGTGGAACAGAACTATGTCGTGGTGGAGGTGCCGGGGACTTCCCGATGAAGCGGAGGCATCATCGACATCATTTTCGGGAATCCATATGATGCTGTGATGCGCACGACTCTCACCATCGGCGAGGATTTCGCTGTCCGGATCCGGGAATTGCGGCGCCAGCGCGGACATTCGTTGAAGCGGGTCATCAATCGGCTGTTGCGTGAGGGACTGCGAAACAGCCGCCGAACGCCGGATGCGAAACCATACCGCACACCCCCCCGCAGGCTCGCCCTGAGGCTCGGTTTCGACACCGTCGGGTTCAACCGACTCGTGGACGAACTGGAGACCGGGGAACTTGGAGATCGAGAATTCCGGTTGCACCAATGATGAATCCGGATGTCAACTCGCTCATCCACTCCATCGACGAGACGAGTCCGATCCATGACTGGAGTGACCGAATAAGGAGAAACACCCCATGAACGGCGCCGATGCCATTGTCAAGATTTTGCAAATGGAAGGGATCAGGCAGGTCTTCTGCTACCCCTTGACCAACCTGTTGGACGCCTTGGCCCGGGCCGGCGTCCGCATCCTCAGCTCCCGCCAGGAGCGGGTCGCCGGCAACATGGCCGACGGCGTCTCCCGGTCCACCAACGGCCGGCAGATCGGAGTCTTCACGGTCCAATCCCGGGCCGGCGCCGAAAACGCGTTTGCGGGCGTGGCCCACTCCTTCACCGATTCCACCCCGGTCCTCTTTCTGCCGGGGCACGCGGGCCTGGACCAGATCGGGACCCATCCCTCCTTCGACTGCGTCGACAACTACCGGGCCACCACCAAGATGGCCAACAAGGTGATTTCGCCCGAGCTGGCGCCCAGCCGATTGCGTCACGCCTTCACCGCCCTGCGTTCGGGAAGGCCGGGTCCGGTGATGCTGGAGGTGCTGGACGACGCCTGCAAGGCGGAGTTCACAGGCGACCTGGAATACACGCCCATCCCCCGGATGCGGGTGGCCGCCGATCCGGGAGCCGTGGAAGAGGCTGCCGAACGGCTGCTCCGGGCCGAGCGTCCCATGATCTGGGCCGGCCAGGGCATCCTCTATGCCGAGGCGAGCCGGGAACTGGTGGAGGTGGCCGAGATCCTGGGCATCCCCGTCATGACCACGCTTCAGGGCAAGAGCGGCTTCCCCGAACGGCATGAGCTCTCGGCCGGAGTCGGCGCCTACTCCGTCACCCTCATGGCGCGGCATTGCCTGGCCGACTCCGACCTGATCCTGGCCGTGGGTTCCAGCCTCACCGTGGCTCCCTTCACGCCACCCATCCAGCCCGGAAAAGAGATCATTCACGCCACCGTGGACCCGTCCGACATCAACAAGGAATACCCGGCGGCGCTCCCGGTCGTGGCCGACGCCAAGCTGTTCCTCCGGCAACTGGCCGACGTGTTGAAATCCAAGGCGGGAAAGGACCGGGAGGCTCATCGGCAGGAGACGGTCGAAACCCTCTCACGCCATCGGAACGCCTGGCTGGAGGAGTTCGAGTCCCTCTTCAGCGACGATTCCCAACCCATCAACGGATACCGGATGTTCCGTGAACTCTGGTCGGTCATCGACCCGGACACCTCCATCGTGACCCACGAATCGGGCGCCTCGCGGGACATCCAGAGCGTCTTCTACGAGGCCAACACGCCCCGGAGCTATCTCGGATGGGGCCAGTCCTCGCAACTGGGATTCTCCCTGGGGCTGGCCATGGGAGCCAAGATCGCCAATCCGGACAAGCTGGTGGTCAACGTCATGGGGGACGCCTCCGTGGGGATGACCGGAATGGACTGGGAGACGGCGGTCCGGGAGAACATCCCCATTCTCACGGTGATCAAGCACGACTCCATCTTCAGCGGCTACGACCGTCACATCCCCGTGGCCATCGAGCGCTACAAGCTCTCCACCCAGACCGGCGACTACGCCAACGTGGCGCGGGCCCTGGGCTGCCACGCGGAGAAGGTCGAGACGGTCCAAGGGCTGCAGCCGGCCCTGAAACGAGCAATCCAGGCCACGAAGGACGGCCAGCCGGCCGTCGTCGACGTGATCACCGCCGAGACGCGTAAGCTTTCCAAGATTTTCTGAGAGAGAGGGAAAGCATTGGCGAGTTTGCGATAACCGCAAACAGCAATCTGAGAGGAAATATTCTGATGCCTACAGAGGCTTTCAGCGTTCGTGTGGACACCATAAGCGTCCGGCAATTGGACAGGATCGCCAAACAGCAGGGACGCTCACGCAACTATATCGTAAACGCAGCGATCGAGAATTTTCTCGAACTGCACACCTGGCAGGAGCAACGAATCCGGTCGGGAATCGAGGCGGCGGACAAAGGCTATTTCGCCGGGAGACCGGAGATGGAAAGGATATTCGGCAAGTATTCGAATGCCTGATCCCGCGTGTTCGGTGGACCTGATCGCTCTTTAACCCCGATCCTATACCGAGGGAGTCAGTTCGGACTTCAGCATTCCTCCCTCAGACCAGCTCCTTCCGAGTAAACGGCGACGGCTCGTGGCGCGTGGCCCAGGTCAGGCCCTTGATCCGGTCCAGATCCTTATTGGGAAAGACGAAGCTCAGCAGCCATGCGGAACCCAGGGCGGAAATGGCCGACAAGAGGATGATCCAGGTGAATCCCATCCCCTTTTCCACCAGCCGCTGGGTAAAGTCCGCGCCCAACAGGCCGGCCATGGCCTGGTGGGTGGAGGGGTCCAGGAGCTGCAGCAGGTCGCGCGAATAGGCCACCCCCAGAGCCACGGCCAGGCCGATGAACGCCGCCGGCCAGACGGCGCGGCTGCTCACCCTGGGGAATAGCATCCCCGCCAGGAACAGCGCTCCCATCGAGCCCACCAGGGAGTTGAAGGTCTTGGGAAGTATGGTGAGGATGTCGTCCATTCCAGTGAGTCCGTCCAGGTAGATGGCCGACACGGTCACCACCAATCCCACGATCAGGGTGATGACTCGGGCCTGGAAGACGCGGTTTCCGCTGGACGGTTTCTTGCGGAGCCGGCCGAAGTCCACTGTGGCCACGGTGGCCCAGGAATTGACCCCCGAGTCGATGGTGGACATGGCCGCCGCCAGAAGGGCGGCGAAGATGGCCCCGGCCAGTCCCGGCGGAATCCTGGAGGCCACGAATAAGGGGAAGATGGCGTCCCGATCCTTGCCGCTCGCCACGTTGATGTGCTCGGGGAGGATTTCCGGACCCTGCGTGTAGTAGTAGACCAGCGCGGCGCCGATGACGGCCAGCAGAAAGGAAATCGTGATGCTGACCACGATGCTGGTGACGAAGCTGCGCTTGGCCGCCCGGACGTCGACGGTGCTGAAGTAGCGCTGCAGAGTCATCTGGTTGGCGCAATGGGCCGTCAGGGTCCAGATCACCGCCGATAGGGTCATGGTCACCACCGTGCCGGCCTGGGTGGGGTCGGGGGAGAAGAAAGTAAAGCTCTCGTTGTCCCGGGTGGTCACCACTTGGTACCAATCCAGCGGCCCCGAACCCGTGGTCCAGGCCACGAAGCCGATGGTGAACAGCCCTCCGCCCACCAGGAGAGCTGCCTGGATCACGTCGGTCCAGACCACGGCCCGAATCCCTCCCATCATGGTGTATACGGTGGCGACGACTCCGATCACACCGATGACCACCACCAGGGGCAGCCCCGTGGCCACCGCCAGCGCTCTTGAGGAGACCAGCACGATCACTCCCATGAGCACGGTGACGAAGATGAGAAACATGGTGGCGCCTAACAGCCGCACCGAGAGGTCGTACCGGTGCTCCAGGTATTCGTAGGCCGTGGTGAACTTGAACCGGACGAAGAAGGGAATGGCCAGGAACAGGATCAGGAGAATGTCGATGGGAATGGCGACCAGGTTGCTCAAGAAGGCGCCGAAGCCGAACCGCCAGACGATGCCGGGACTCGCCAGATAGGTGATGCTGGACAGGAGCGACGCGATGATGCTGACTCCCACGGCAAACCACGGAAGGCGCCGCCCGCCCAAGAAATATTCTTCTTCGGTCTTCTGACCCCGGGCGAGCCGCCAGCCCAGGACCATCATGGCCGCCAGATAGGCGACCAGCACCACGTGATCGGCGAAGTGGAGTTGCATCAAATCAACCTTTCTTGTCCTGAGTCCGCGACGACGAGTTTGCGACCGGGCCGGGGACTCCGGCCGAACTGAATTCTATTCTGCTCATCCTGTTCGGGGCCAGCCGCGGGGTTGGCATCATTTCGGTGACGGCTCGATCCGGACCGACTCGATTCCGGGTCCCGGGCCCTCTCCGGCGCTCGAAAGGAGGAGGCTCAACCTCCAACGGACCCCCGTCAACGGGACCGTGGATTTTTCATCGCCGCCGTGGATCTCCCGCCAGCTCGATCCCCCGTCCGCTTGGCCGTCACCGTCGGCGTCCTCTTCCAGCCGGAACCGCGCACGGCGCCCCCCGAACGTGTACTGCTCCAGGTCCGATACCTTGGAGTCCCGGGTCGCATAGTAGGCCACGGCCACGAAGGTTCCGTCCACCCGCCGCTTCAGGTCTCCGTACCCGGTGTCCGTTCCCGGACGCATCGGACCGTGCAGCAGCTCGGGACCCTGCCAGGTGGAGCCGTGGTCGTCCGACCAGTAGACCACCGGCTTGCGCGTGTAGCCCCCGCCGATGCTGTGGAGGCCCATGCCCCAGAGACGGCCCTCTCCGGCGGCGTAGTCCAGCACATTCCCATGCTGGAACCGGGGATTGCTTGCCTTGTAGATACGGGCCCGCTGCCAGAGACCCCCTTCGACGCCGCCGTCCACCTTGGGGGAGATCTCCTCCAGCGGGGCGAAGGTGGCGCCCATGTCGGTGCTCACGGTCTGCCAGGTGTGCCGGTTGCCGGCCCCGTCCCGCAAGACGGCCACGATGGTGCGGTTGCCCACGTATTCGATGGCCGGCTCGAAGGTGGCGCCGCTGTGGGGCTCCTCCTCGCTGGACAGGGGACCGATCCAGCTCAGGAACTCGTAGCTCCGGCCGTCGTCGGTGGAGCGGGCCAGCAGGGTCCCCGCCTGCGCTTCGTAGTGGAAATACTGGAACGCCATGTAGACGTGGGTGGGGTTCTCGGGATCCACGAACCAGTCTTCGGTGCCGAGAACCAGATCTCCGGGCGCCCCGGTGACCCCCTGGACGTTGATTCGATCGTGGTCCTGGACCCAGGACTTGCCGCCGTCGTGGGAGCGGAGCTGACGGGTCCCGGAACTGTAGGAGGTCCGCCAGAACTGGAGGATGAGGTCGCCGCTGGGCATGCGGTAGAGCCCCGGCTCGCTGTGGGTGTAGCCGTCGTCAAAGGGCATCCCCGAAATGGGGGTGCCGTCGAACCAGCGGTCCAGCTCGCCCCAGGTCCGTCCCTCGTTTGAGGAGGTCAGGATGTGGATGGCATCCTGGCCCTTCCAGTCCATGTGATTCAGTCCCGAACGAAGCGCCATGACCCAACGGTCCTGGTCCAGAATGGCAATCATGGAGCGGCCGTACCAATCGTGCGGAACTCCGTCGCTCCCGGTGTAGGGCTCCTCGGAGCCATCCACGACCACTTCGATGGTCTTGTCCCGGAACGGATCCAACCGGGACCGGACCGTGACCTGGACCGAACCGGCGTCTCCCGGACCTTCCTGCCAAACCCCGGTCCAATGCCCCTCACCTCCGCCTTCCAGCGTCAGTCCATCGGGCCCTGCAACGGTCCCGGTCGTCGTCTGGACCGCATCCGCCCACTGTTTCTCCGATTCCAGGATCAAGGTTCCGCTCCCCGGGCCGCACGCCACTACGACCGCAGTCAGAACGATTGCGATTCCTATCAGGCCACTTGGAGTCCTCATGGTCCGTCACTCCCTTCTGTCACCACCGAATTGCAAAGGACGCCCACCTGGGGAATCTCGATCTCCACCCGGTCTCCGGGATAGATGGGACCCACGCCCGAGGGCGTCCCGGTCAGGATCACGTCCCCCGGAAGCAGCGTCATGGCCTGGCTCATGTAGGAAACGATCTCGGCTACGGGATAGATGAGGTCCGAAGTGTTGGTGCGTTGCCGCTCCCGTCCGTTGACGCGGGCCAGCAGCAGCAGGTCGGTGGGATCCAGCCCGGTGACGATGGCCGGCCCCAGCGGGCAGAAGGTGTCGTACCCCTTGCCCATGAGAAGACACCCTTCTTTCATCTCGGCCCTCTGAATCACACGCTCGCTCACGTCGTTGCCGCAAGTGTAGCCCAAGACATGATCCAGGGCCTCGCTGACGCCGACCCTGCGCGCTTTCCGTCCGATGACCGCCACCAGTTCCGCCTCGAAGTGGACTACCAGTTCCCCCTCTGCTGCCGGATAGACAATGGAGTCTTCGGGTCCGATGGCTGCCGTAGAGGGCTTCATGAAGAGCATGGGCTGAGGCGGGTGCTCCTTCCCTCCCTCGGCCGCGTGGTCAGCATAATTCAGGCCCAGACCAAAGATCCTGGGCGCGGGCACGGGCGAGAGGATCCGAACCGACTCCAACCGCGTGGCCGTCCCGTCCGGAGTCAGGCTCTCATAAGGCGTCCCTTTGAGACGCCGGATCCGTCCCCCCTCTTCCAGGATTCCGTAGTCAATCCGGTCTCCTTCCCGATAACGAACGATCTTCATCGGATTTCCCTTTCGAATTCTTCCTGAAACGCCCGGTAGAGCTCTCCGACCCGGGCCTCGCCGGCGCCGCCGTCGTGGACCACGACCCGAATCCCGAACTCGATGCCGTCTCCCGGCCCCAACGACCAGAGTAACTTGGCCATGGGATTGAGAGTCAGGGTTCCCCAGTCGGTCACATACCAGGGATAACCGGTGGTGGAGGGATGGGGGAACAGAGACACGCCCGCCCGGACCCCCCGTCCCAAGGTCCCCGAACCGTCCACCCAATCGGCCTTCTCGCGGCTGATCTCCCGGCCTCCCTCCCTACCCTCCGAGTCCACGAGTTCCCCTCCATGGGTGACGCTCAGCGCCTCGATCAAGCGTACCCCGAAAAGCCCATGCCGGGTCGGCCCCAGATGGAGGTCCCACTGGCCGGCCTCGAGTCGGGAACGGACATCGATGAGGTTCGCCCCCTCGCCGGGACGAACGTCCAGCGTCCGGGTCTCGTTCAGGAGGACTCGTCCTGGCGCCGCCGCCCATTCCTCCGGCCCCCGCCACTGGAGTTTCAGCCGGATTCTCAGGTGATCCGGTGTCAGCTCTTCGGACTCGACTCCGGTGGTCAGAATCCGTCCCGGCGCCCGGCCCTGAAAAGTTTCGTTCACGTAGAAATTGTAGGTTCCCCTCTCGAACTCATTCGAGGAATAGGGGAAAAGGCACCGGACCCGATCCAGGGCCACCCAGATGGAATTGTGGTGAGGGTGATCCGCCGGACTCTCGGAAGTGACGGCGAAACCGGCAGGAGTGAACACCGGGTAGAGGTAGGGGCGGCAGGGCCCCTGGCTCAGTGACAGGATGCGGTTTCCACGCCAGCGGACTCCCAGGCGATGAGACGCCGCCCAAGCCCCGCGCGTCAACTCGACCTGATCCTCCAGGATTGAGAAAGATTCCACCAGAACCGCCTGCCGCCGCTGGGTTTGCAATCGGGGGACGTCCCGGCCAGAATGACCCGTCAACTTCGTGCGGGAGGGTCCAACCGGCCGGGACGCAATCATGACCGAGACGAGATCGGATGTCCAAAGCGATCGCCGGATGCTCCGGGAGGCTCGCGCTCAGGGCCGGGGCCCCCTGCTGAAGACCTACTTCCGGCTCTCGGGCCCGGGCTGGCTCCAGAGCGCGCTGACCCTGGGAGGCGGATCGCTCGCCAGCGGCCTCTACCTGGGAACCCTCTCCGGATTCGCCCTCCTCTGGCTCCAACCGCTGGCCATGATCCTGGGCATCGTCATGCTCGGCGCCATCAGCTACGTCACCCTCTCCACCGGCGAACGGCCCTTTCAGGCCATCAACCGGCACGTGAGCCCCCTCCTGGGATGGGCCTGGGCCATCGCCAGCCTCATGGCCAACATGGTCTGGTCCCTGCCCCAGTACAGCCTGGCCACCAGCGCGGTGCAGCAGAACCTGCTGCCGGACCTGCTGGGGGCCGACGGCCTCACCGGCGACATGGGCGGCAAGGTGATCATCTGCGGCGTCATCCTCGCGGTCACCATCTCCATCACCTGGCTCTACGGCGAGGGCGGCTGGGGGGTGAAGCTGTACGAGGGGACGCTGAAGGTGGTGGTGGCTCTCATCGTCCTCTGCTTCTTCGGCGTGGTCGTGAAGATGACCCTCTCGCCGGGAGCCCTGAACTGGGGAGCCGTCCTCTCCGGGTTCGTCCCCGACCTGAGCGTCCTGATGCATCCGGCCGCCACCTACACCCCCTTCCTGGAGGCGGTGGGCGAGACCTCGCGTGAGTTCTGGAACGGCAAGATCCTGGGGATGCAGCGCGACGTCATGATCAGCGCCAGCGCCACGGCGGTGGGAATCAACATGACCTTTCTGCTGGGCTATTCCCTACTGTCGCGCGGCTGGAACCGGGAGTTCCGGGGCCTGGCCATCTTCGATCTTTCCACCGGGATGCTCATCCCGTTCCTGCTGGCCACCAGTTGCGTGGTCATCGCCTCGGCGAGCCAGTTTCACACCCGTCCCGCGGCCGGCCTGGTCTCGGAGGCGGAGGGGCCGGCGCCGCCCGCCAAATTGGTGGCCGGCTACCAGGGCTTGTTGAGAGAGCGGATGGCGGCCACGAATCCGGAACTGTCTGCGGACGAGAGAAATCGGGCGGCGGAGCAGTTGCCGCAGGCGGACAAGGAGTTGGCCGCCATGCTGGTGAAGCGGGACGCCTTCAATCTGGCGGAGTCGCTGGAACCGCTCACCGGCGGCCTGTTCGCCCGGGTGGTTTTCGGCATCGGCGTGGTGGGAATGGCCCTCTCCAGCATCGCCATCCTGATGCTGATCTCGGGGTTCGTGGTCTGCGAGATGCTGGGATTGGAACCCAAGGGCCGAGCTTATCGGCTGGGTTCCCTGGCCGCCGTGGTGGGCGTGCTGGGACCCTTCTTCTGGAAGGATGCCCAGTTCTGGCTGGCGGTCCCCACGTCGGTCTTCGGGATGGCGCTGCTGCCCATTGCATACATCTCGTTCTTCCTGCTCATGAACCAGCGGAAGCTCCTGGGCGAGAACCTGCCCCGGGGTGGCAAGCGAGTGGCCTGGAACGTGATGATGGCACTGGCCACCGGGTTCGCCACGTTCGGCTGCGCCTACAGCATCTGGTCGCGGATCGGGGTTCCGGGACTGGTGGCGGCGGCGGGATTTGTGCTGCTGGCGGTGTTGTTCCGGTTTCGGCGGAAGGGCGGTACGGCCTGAGTGCTCGGTACGACCTGAGTGCGGAGCCTTTCTGGCCGGCCGCGGTCGCAAGAGCCGGCGGTTGGAAACCGCCGCTCCCGTTACCACCCCAAAGCGTAGCAAACACGTCGAGGATCGCTGCCGGCTAAGATTCGGCGTCCTCAGAAATTGCAGGGACATCCGGAACGGTCCTTCCGAAGGACTCCTTGGAAACGGCCAACGTGTCCTCGATCCGGTTGACGCGATCCTGTAGATCTCCGACCTGTGTCTCCAGGCTGGTGATTCTGACGCCCAAGCCCAATTCCATCTGTTTCTGGTGGCGGAGCTGGCCCCTGATGACGACGGCCAGGTAAAGGGACGCTCCAATGAGAATCAGGTGCCAGATCATGTCCCTATTCGTGAAGTTCCTCCGGTCCTGGGAAACGGGGCGGAGTATCTATCCTGGTCCGAAACTCCGTTGATCTTCTTCAGTAATCAGTGATGCAGAGGGATTGCTTCTGGCTGAATTGCTGGGCGAGATCGTGACTGTCCCCTTCTCCCGGTCATGCACTCCTCACCGGCCACACTTTGGACCGCGTTTGCTACAATTCAATCAATTCATCCCGCCGGACCGGTTAAACGAAGGGATCAAGTTTCGATTCGCGGGCCGGCTTTGCGGCGGGGATCCGGTGTGAAGTTCCGGTCTCTGGCATCGAAGAGAAACCCGGGACCGCGCACAGAGTGACGAAGTGCCCAAGCGGCTACAGGTTCTGTCCGATCCGGCTCCCAAACAGAACACACGGGGGTGCGCCCTCATCGAGGGCAACAAGGAAGATTGGATCGCCTGCTGTTCCCATCGCTTCTTTCCTTTGGCCCGAAGAATCGCCAGGGATGACAGTCTGGCCGAAGACGCTCTTCAGATCAGTTGGATCAAGATCCTGCAATCGGTCAACCACGCATATTTCAACGGCCCAAAGGCGTGTCCCTGGGTCAGCCGGATTGTGGCCAATTCCGCCCGGGACGTCCGCCGTCAACGCCACCGGCGCAGTGAAATCCCGATCTCAGAAACGGAAGCTCCCGGCCGGAACCCTGAAGAACTCACGGCCGAAAAGGAACTGCTCGCTCTGCTGCGAGAAATGGTCTCGCTGCTTCCGGACACCTATCGCCAAGTGATCGAGTTGCGTGTCTACGCGGGTTTCTCGACCCGGCAGACGGCGGAACTCCTGCATGTTTCCCGCTCCAATGTCACGACCCGGTTGCATCGTGCCGTCAAGTTTCTCCAACGGCGCATCGACGCTCGGATGCAACCTGGAACGCACCAAGCCGCCAGGAAGAAGAGATAGAGGCGAACAGGGGCTCCTCGATCAATTGAATCCCTCTCAAATCGTCTCCGGAACCACCGCCGAAAAAATGTGACCAATGACGATTTCAAACGTTCTATTGGGTAAAGGGGGAAATCCCGTAAGCCTTCGACATGCTCCGACACCTGACGGTTCGGACGGGAGAACCATGATGCAACACATAACGCTTCTCTTGGTACTGGCGCTCAGTGTCGCCATCCACTTCCCCTTGCGGGGTGTACAGTCGAACGCTCCCCAGGAGTGACCTCGGCTCCGATACCCGTCTCCAGGCCGGCGACTCACGCCGCCATGAACGAGGATGGAACCCTGTATCTGATCCGCGACCTCGATCTCTACGTTCTCGATCCGGGTCGCACGACGGTTCAACCCGTCGCCGTGGATTTCATCCCCCGTATCCATGAGGCCGAAGGAAGAACTGTCCTCCAGCATTATTTTCTCTGCGTTGCATTCCGCGGCGCCGAGCCCATGTTTCTATGGACAGCCAGAACCGACGGCGGCTACGCGAGCTATGTCAGCTCTCTGAGTACCCACAGAACCATTCGACTCGAGGTATGGCTCGTCGCAAATGGTTTCACCATCTCGCCCGGCGGAGAATTCTTCATACTCGGTGATGGTCCCGAACTAAAAGCTGGAATCCATCGCTTCTCGCATGAGGGGAATTATCTCCAGTCCTTTCATGGGGCCCCTGAACCGGAGGCGAAAAACGTGTTGAGTACGGACACCGGCATCTTTGTGACTCCGGAAATGCCGGGCGATTTCATATACGAGTATTCCTTCACCGGGCAACTCCAGCGTACCTACGGCTTCGATCATGTCGTGGAGCCTGGCAAGACCGGTGCGGTTCTGGGCGCCTTCGTGAAGGATGGGACGGTTCACGTGGAAATAATGGCCGGTGACAGAAACTGCGCTCCTGGTGTCGACTGTAGTCAGCTCCGAGCCTGACCCGAACGAAGAGGTCCGGCGGATGTCAAAGCAGGCACAGAAGATTCGATTGGAGGCCCGCCGGGGATCGCCGGAGGCAATCGGGCAAGCCGCCGAAAAGGCGCTTGAGATCTACGAAAATGCCTATGCAGTTGCGAATAAGATAGGCAAAGACTACCTCTTGGAGGAGCTGGGAAAGACGGCTTTCGAAGCGAACCGGATCGACAAGGCCCGACAATATGCGGAAACCATGTTGGAGATTACCCATCGTGGGGTGGCTTTCGGCAACCGCATCCATCACGGCAACCTCCTCCTGGGTCGAATCGCTTTGCGGGAGGGCAACGTCGAAGAAGCGAAAAATCGCCTGATTGCCGCCGGCACTACACCAGGCTCGCCGCAACTTAATTCATTCGGCCCGAATATGGCGCTCGCTAAGGAACTCCTGGAAAAGGGCGAGCGAGACGTCATCGGCAAATATTTCTTCCTCTGTTCAAATTTCTGGGACTCGGACCGAGCACAAGCCAAGATGGACCAGTGGTGGGATCAGATCAAAGAGGGCAAGATCCCGGATTTTCGGGCTCATCTCTACTACTGATTGCGGCCGTGAGAGTGAACACGTGGAACAATAGGTCTCGCTGAACCTTCGCCAGCCGTAATTCATCAACTCCAGTAAGGCTTTGCGCACCAGGTCACGCTGGTCGTGCAAACAAGATCAACGACCCTGTGTATCCGCTCTGAACAGGGGGAACAAGCAATGAGAGTCACTCGGATCGGACTAAGTCTATTGGTACTGGCGATCACGATCACGCCTGCCCGGGCCCGCAACGTCTACGGTCACCTTGTTCTCGGTGGAAGCGACACCGGCTTGTCATTCGAATGCATATTTATGGTCTCGAACAAGGTCCTCACAGAGCCTTGGCAAGGCAAGGTCTCACTTCGGACCGGAGCAGACGAGGACTGGGAGGGAAACTGGACCGTCAACGGAGAGGATTTCAGCGGGTCAACCTCGTTTCCCATTTCTTTGGAACCCGCGGGGTCCGCCGCCTTCGTCATCGCCGGTGACTCCATGGTTCGTACCGGTTATCTGGAATTCCGCGGTGATCCTTCCTACTACCATGGGGACTTGGCGACGACGTTCTTCTATCAAGTGAAGCAGGAGGGCGAACTCATCGACTCGATTGGCACGGGACCCACGGAGCCTGGGCTCTATTTCGCATTCCCTATCCAGCAAAACTCCCGTACGAGAACGGGTTTAGCCTGGGTGGCGCTTGCCCACGTCGAACCCTTGTCACCGGAAGAGATCCGCATCGGGATCTTCGACCCGAAGGGCGCAGTCTTCGAAATCAAGACCGTTCCCTACGAAGGATACGAAGCCCAGTTCGTCGACGAGTTGTTTCCGGACCTGCCGGAGGAATTTCAAGGAACCATGATGGTCAATGTGGAGAAATTCATTCACATCACAGTTCTCCGGCAGGATACGCTGGCTACGGGTGCCGTCCAGTTCACCAACACACCTCCGGACCGTTGGTGTTTCGATGGCGACTGCTCTTTGGATGAAGCCAGCCCTTGAATACCCGCGGCGTGCTACGCCCAGGTTTCGTCTCTTTCGCCCTGGAGCGGATCGTTGGACAGTCCCAGGTCTAATCGTCCTGCTGGCCTTCCACCCAGCACGGAAATGCCGAATCCGCGACCAATCATAGCCGCCAAGACGACGTCCGTTCGTATAGTTGCCCGTGATGACTCGGTTCCGGCAGAAGGACGGTACGACCTGAATTGGGAGGCTGTCTGGTCGCCCGCGAACGGAAGAGTTCGGCGACCGGAGACCGCCGCTCCCGTGCTCACGCCTTCCGGAAACGCCATCCGTACATGGTGCGGCCGTAGAAGTTGAACCACTTCCTGGCTTCGGGGTCCTCGAACGGATAGTCGGCTCCCATCTGTCTTGCCGTCACGAGGCCGGTCACGAAACAGGTCTCCTGGCTGTTGATCAGGGTGTGGGCGCCGCAATGCCAGGTTCGCCTCCTGCCCTGAATGAAGCGAAACAATTGGGTGAGAAAGGTCACGTGAGGCACATCGTGCACGATGTGCTGGAACCAATGCCTCTTGACGATCTTGTCCTCGTCGATCCGGCTGATGGGGTTGTAGGTCACCAGGCATGGCCGGTCCGAGCGGTTCGCCCAGGGCTGCTGGTTGTGCATGATGTAGGTGATTTCGTAGTTGTCAGGTCTCACACCATACTGCTCGATGTGGTTGCTCCGGGTGGCGAGCGGCTTCACCTCGCTGTCCGGGAGAACCGAGGCATCCGAGTGGACGACCGTATGGTTGTGCAGTTCACTCTCGTAACGGATCGACGAGAGAAGATAGCTCTCCAGGAAGGTCGGTTTATCCAATAGCATCAGCGTCTGATTCGCGTTGCAGGCGAAAACCACGTCGTCAAACGTCTCAGTTCTTCCGTCTTCGTCCTCGACGACGACTTCGGATGGACGCCGGTGCACTTTGCGAACCGGGCGGGAAAGATAGATCTTGTCCTGAAAACCGGCGGTCAGGGCTTGGTAGATGCGCCGCGTGCCCTGGTCCCAGGTCTGCATCGGCGTGGCGGTTTCAATGTCGAAGAACTCCAGATACCGGCAAAACAGGGACGCCGGCATGTCGAAAACGTTGGTGGCCATCAGGAAGTTGACGAACATGGGCTTCAGGATCTTGTAACGGAAATCTCCGGAGAACCGGCCCAAGTTGAGAACCGTACCCATGCTGACGTAGTTGAACGGATTGAGAGCATTGAGCAACAGGGACGTGGACCGGTTGAGCCGGCCAAACCACTTCAGACGCCTCAGGAGCGTCTGGAATTTCTTGATTTCCGGTTGCAACTCCCTCCTGATGTCCGAGTCGAAATCGTGGGCATAGACGCCGCCGCGATACTTCACGCTGTAGCTGAACCGGGTATTGACCAGGTCGATGCCGTGTTGCTGCATGAACAGGCAAAGATGGAGGTATACGGACGGAATGCACGCGGTGACGGAGATATCGAACGGAATCGTGGTGCCGTCGTCTTGCGGCATGTCGGCCGTGATGGCGTTGCCGCCGATGGAGGCCTGCGCTTCGTACAGTCGAAAATCGAATCGATCGGGGTGTTGGTGCAGCGCCCAGGCCGCACCGAGTCCCGAGACACCGCCACCGACGATGGCAATCCTTCTCGGCATTGCCGCACCTCTCTTTACATGCGCGACCAAGCACCTGGGGGAGTCTGATTGGAGCTGGTCATTTGGCCGCTACGACAAGAACCAATAGCGAACAGGACTGACCTTTTTTCGCGGTTATTTCTCTGCACTGTTGCGGGGTCGTCAACGAAAAGAGAGTATAATTTTCTGTGGATAGTAAATAATTTATCATTTATAGAAAACACGGCTGCAAAGGAGAGGTGATTTGCCGGTCGTCAGTGCTCGTAAGAGTCGGCGCCTGAAAGACGCCGCTCCCCGTCGACGCTCCCGTCACCAACCCAGGGCGTAGCAGGCGCGGCGGGGGTCGGCTCCGGTGGCCAGGATTCCGGTGGCGGGATCGCGCCAGGTGATGGTGGCTCCCATTCCACAGACGAGAGACGGCACCACCTTGTGGCCCAAGCGCTCCAGCTCTCGCCGGGTGGACTCGGGGAAGGCCTGCTCGAGGGAGAGTTGCCCTGGGAAGTAGACGTGGGGGTAGAAGGAGTTGCGGAAGCTGTCGCTTCCGAAGCGGGGGGCCTCGATGGCTTCCTGGATGTTCATCCCGAAGACCAGCACGTTGAGCAGGAGTTGGATGTTGGCCTGGGTCTGGTGGTCGCCGCCGGGGCAGCCCACGGTCATGACCGGTTGCCCGTCCTTCACCACAAGGTAGCCGACCAGGGTGGTCCGGGGCCGTTTCCCCGGCTCCAGGCAATTGGGGTGGCCTGGCTTCAGGAAGAACATCTCGCTACGGGTGCTCAGGGCGCAGCCGATCTCGGGGAAGAAGACCGCCTTTCCGAAGGACGCGCCGCTGGGGGTGGCGCACACCAGGTTGCCATGATGGTCCACCGCGGCGATGTGGGTCGTCCCCTGATCCGCGTATGTGGGGCCTGGGAGATCGGACGGTGGCGGGGCCTCCGGTGCGGGACGTTCCTGGGGTTCTCTAGAGTGTTTCCAGGGATTGCCGGGCGGCGGTGTGTCGGGATGCGCCTGGCCGGGGTCGATAAGCCGGACCCGCTCGGCAGCGTACTCCTTGGAGAGGAGTCCGTCCAAGGGCACCTGGGCGAAATCGGGGTCGCCGTAGAAGGCTTCCCGGTCGGCGATCGACAGTTTCAGAGCCTCCACCACGGTGTGGACGTACCCCGGAGTGTTGTGTCCCATGGCCTGGAGATCGAAGTGCTCCAGGAGGTTCAGGGTCTGAAGCAGGACGGAGGCTTGGGACCAGGTCCTCTGGCAACAGATTTCGTAGCCCCGGTAATTGGTCCGGGCCGGCTCCTCGAACTTGGCCCGGTACCCTGCCAGGTCCTCGGCGCTGAGAATCCCTCCGACACTGCGGGCGCATTCCACCAGGGTGCGGGCCAGGTCTCCCTGGTAAAAGTCTCGCCGGGCGGCCCGGATGCCCTGAATCCGATCCCGGGACCCGCCTCGGTCATTGGCAGCCAGACGCCGCAATGTTCGCGCCAGACCGGGTTGAACCAGGAGTGAGCCGGGCCGCGGGAGCATTCCGTCCTGGTAGAAGATCTCATTCCCGCCGGGCGGGTATTGGTCAAACTGGTCCCGGGTGGCCTGGGAGTCCAGTGCGTCGATCATGTACTCGTAGTGCGGAAAGCCGGCCTGCGCCAAGTGGATGGCCGGTTCCAGGACCTGGGACAGGGGCAATGTTCCGTAACGCTCCAGAAGAGACAGATACCCGTCCACCACGCCGGGAACCGTGAACGAGAGATGGGCGAGAGGTCCGGGACCGGTGGGGATCTCGTCCAGTCCTTGGCTCCGAAAGAAGTCGACCGTGGCCTCATTGGGAGCCGTGCCCTGTCCGCTCAGGGAAAGGAGGTCGCCGCTCTCGGCGTCGTAGAGCATGAAGACCGACTCGGCCGCAAGCGAGTACGACGCGATCGGTTCCGTCACGGCGGCCGCAAATCCGGCCGCCACCAGGGCGTCGAAGGCATTGCCGCCCCCCAGCAGCATGCCCATCCCAGCCATGGAGGTCAGGTAGTGGCCGCTGGAGATGACCCCCTGGGTGGCGTAGATCACCGGCCGGCCGGTAAGGGGCCTTCCGCTGGCATCGGTCTGGGACCGGATCGGTTGAACCATCTCTACTCCATTTGGGATGGGATCAAGAAGCAGTTAATTGGCTGTGCTGCCGGGGTTGGACCGCATCGTCGCGATCTTCGCTCAAATCCGCTTCTCCTTTACTTCTGAACCGGCAGAACAAAGGGTACGTCCAGTCTGAGTCCAATTGGCATTCATCTCCGGTACAATTCCCAGATTCCGCCAACGACACTCGTCTTCCTCCACCCGACCAACTTGTCCGCAGCACCCGCTACCACTGTTGAGACTCTCTGTTGTCCCCATGGATTTACGCCAAGAATCGGTTTCTTTTTCTCCTCTGCGCCGTCGATCTCCTTTTGGATCCAATTGCTGTAGTTCACATACAATCCGGTTGGAATAACGACCACGTGGCTGCGGACGATCTTCCTGTAGATTGCCTCTTTGAGTTCACGGTCCGAACCTGCATTGTGGATCGGATCATCCTTGGGAACCGAATAATCGAGAAAAACCAGTGATGCTTGGTCAACTGACCAGTTTTCTTCGAAGATCCACTCACGCAGTTTGGCGTAGTGGTTCGAGTATGCCCAAGAGTGGCTGATAAAGATGTGGATTCGATGTGTACTCATTGATACTGGTAGCCAACAAGCATGTAGATACTCGCAATGACGAGTAGACTGTGAAGCGCACCGAAGACCAATGGAGTAGTCTTTTCGATTGCGGTGAACGGCTTGTACTTCTTCGGATCCTCTCCGCATCCGAGGGCAACCCACTCCGCTGCGAATATTCGAGCAGGCAATCGCCGCTCAAGCGCATGGATCACTTCGAACTTGCCCTTGCTCAGTTGTTGGAAGGAAGAAATCAATCGCCGCCAGACAAAACACAACACAGCACCGCCGATGCTCAGGAAGGGCAGCGCGATGGACTCCAAGTCGCTGAATTTATCATCGCGCAGAAGTAAACCGGCACCTGCAAGAACGATAGAGTTCACGGAGAGGAAGAAAGTGTTTACAACTTGCCGCCGCGCGACCAGCGCTTCGGACGTCTCCACAAACAATCGATACTGCGTCAGCAACGCTTCCGCGTCGTCGAGCCCGGGTTCCCCGTCACAAAACAACTCATCTTCAACTGACTTGTCGTTGTTCATCGTACAGGTGACCCACTATCAAACTAATATCCCACGGCATCGGTGTCACGCCAATTTCCATAAGCGCCGCCGGAGACCGCGCGGAATTCGACTGCAGGTAAACAGCCAGAACACGTCTGCCAAGTTCCGCACTCCTTCGAACCTCCCAATTCACCGGCTCGCTACGCCAGGTACTCTCTCCGATCAAACAGATCGTCACACTTGATGCTCGAATAAGACGCTCCGCATGAATCTTCCAAGCACCTTCCACGGGTTCCTTGATGGAGTGGTCACGAAAACCCAAACCTGAATGGCCGTTTTGCGCCTGATCTCGAAACAGATCGACGAGCGGCTTGTGCTCCATGGCAAAACTGAGGAACACCTTGGGGGGTGCTGAAGAGAACGCCATCTCCATCGAATGATCCTGCCGGCTGATACCGATTTTAACACTCCGCACGGCACTCGGTCGCATTGCGTAGTTTTTCCTTCAGCACGGCGCCCACGACCTCCGGCTGTTGGGCGGGACCGTGGTGGAAATTGGGATCCCGGGTCGCTCCGGATCCCTCCAGGACCTTTCAGGAATGAAAGAGGGCGCCTGAAAGACGCCCCTCCTGACGGGGGGACAGGAAAGTCCCCTCCGGGCACTACTGTGCGTTTCACTGAAGAGGTAAAGAGAGTAGAAGACCTATTCGTCCACGGTGGAATCGGAGGTCGGCATACGGCCTGGCAGTAGGCGGTCAGGCCAGGACGCGGTCGATCACCTCGCCGTGGACGTCGGTGAGGCGGAAATGGCGTCCCTGGTACTTGTAGGTCAACCGGGTGTGGTCGATGCCCAGGCAGTGGAGGAGGGTGGCCTGCAGGTCGTGGACGTGGACCGGGTCCTGGGTGATGTTGTAGGAGAACTCGTCGGTCTTCCCCAGGACCACGCCCGGACGGATGCCGCCGCCGGTCATCCAGATCGTGAAGCACCGGGGGTGATGGTCGCGGCCGTAGTCGGACTCGGTGAGCGGTCCCTGGCAGTAGACTGTGCGCCCGAACTCGCCACCCCAGACCACGAGCGTGTCCTCCAGCATTCCCCTCTGCTTCAGGTCCTGCACCAGCGCGGCCGAGGCCTGGTCGGTGGCCTTGCACTGCCGGGGGAGGGCGGTGGGCAGCTTGCCGTGCTGGTCCCAGCCCCGGTGGAAGACCTGGATGAAGCGGACTCCCCGCTCGGCCAGGCGCCGGGCCAGAAGGCAGTTGGAGGCGAACGTGCCCGGCTTCCGGGCGTCCTCGCCGTAGAGCCGGAAGATGTGATCCGGCTCGCCGGACAGGTCGGTGAGCTCGGGGACGGAGGACTGCATCCGGAAGGCCATTTCGTATTGCGAGATCCGGGCCGAAATCTCGGGGTCGCCCGACTCCTCCAGCTTGATCCGGTTCAAGCGGTTCAGGGCATCCAGGAAATGCCTGCGGCTCTCCCGTCCGAAGCCCTTGGGATCGGAGAGGTAGAGGACCGGATCCCCCACCGAACGGAACTTGACCCCCTGGTAGCGGCTGGGCAGAAATCCGCTGCCCCAGAGGCGGTCGTAGAGGGGCTGTCCGCCGGTCCCTTGCGTGACCATGACCACGAACGCCGGCAGATTGCTGTTCTCGTTCCCCAGGCCATAGGCCAACCAGGAGCCCAGACTCGGACGCCCGGCGATCTGCGCGCCGGTCAGGAGAAAGGTGACGGCCGGATCGTGATTGATGGCCTCGGTATGCATGGAGCGGATGAAACAGAGGTCGTCGGCGATTTCGGCGGTCCGGGGCAGGAGTTCGCTGATCCAGGCTCCCGACTGTCCGTGCTGGTTGAACTCGTAGATGGACGGGGCCACGGGAAAGCTGCCCTGCTCGGAGGTCATGCTGGTGAGGCGCTGTCCCTGACGGATGGACCCGGGCAGTTCCTCGCCGCGGCGCGGAGCCAAGTCCGGCTTGTAGTCGAACAGGTCCATCTGGGAGGGACCTCCCGACTGGAACAGCCAGATCACCCGCTTGGCCGTGGGGGCGAAGTGAGGCAGGGGCGGGACTCCGGGCAAAGCCGCTGATCCCGTCCCGTCTACGGCGGTCTTTGCAGCCTGAAGGTCGTTCTGGAGCAGAGAGCCCAGGGCGGCGGTCCCGATCCCGGCGGCCGTGGCGCCGAAGAAGTGGCGCCGGGTCTGTAGCAATCGATATCGGTTCCAGGGATCCATGACGGCGTCACTCCTTGGTAATGGCCTCGTCCAGGTTCAGGATAACGCTGGCGAGACCGGCATAGGAAGCCAATTCTTGCGGTTCCAGATTCTCATTGCGGGCCGACGCTCCCGCCGAGAGGTAGTCCAGCGCCTCCTGGGGCCGGGACTTGAAGTCCTCCTGGAACCGCTCCAGGGCCTGGAAGAGCGCGGTCTGCTCCGACGGCCGGGGCCGGCGGGCGGTGACCAGGCGGAAACCGTAGGCGACGCGAGCCAGGGGCGTCGCGCCGCCCTCCACCAGCATGCGTTCGGCCAACCGGCGCGACGCCTCCAGGTAGGTCTCGTCGTTCATCAGGTTCAGGGCCTGAAGCGGCGTGTTGGTCCGGTCGGTCCGCACCGTGCAGGCTTCGCGGGTGGAGGCGTCGAACGTCACCATGGCCGGCGGAGCGATGGTCCGTCTCCAGAAGGTATAGAGGCTCCTGCGATAGAGGCTCTCACCCTGGTCGGCCTCATAGCCCTTTTTGCTGGAGGTCAGCTCCTTCCATAGGCCCGGGGGCTGGTAGGGCTTGACCGAACGTCCGCCCAGCTTCTCCGCGAGCAGGCCGGAAACGGCCAGGGCCTGGTCCCGGATCACCGGGGCGGGCAGGCGAAAACGGGGCGCTCGGGCCAGCAGCAGGTTCTCGGGGTCCCGCTCGGACAGCTCCGGCGACTGACGGGAAGACTGGCGGTAGGTGGCGCTGGTCACCACGGTTCTGAGCAGCGCCTTGAGGTCCCAGCCGCTCTCCATGAACCCCGCGGACAACCAGTCCAGCAGCCGGGGATGGGTGGGGCGGTCCCCCTGGGAGCCGAAGTCCTCGGCAGTCCGAACCAGGCCGGCGCCGAACAGCATCTGCCAGAGCCGATTCACCGTCACTCGGGCCGTCAAGGGGTTGGACCGGTCCACGAGCCACCGCGCCAGGCCTAGGCGGTCCGGGACTGACGCGTCCAGTTCGGAGTCCAGGGCCGAGGGCACTCCCGGATCCACCGGATCGGTGCGGGCGTCGTAGGCGCCCCGGTCCAGCAAATAGGTTTGCCGCCGTTCGGACCGCTCCTTCATGACCATGACGGTGGGAAGGGAGTCGTAGTGGTCCTGGCGCCGCTTCCGAGCCCCCCGCAGGTCGAGGACCGCCTGCCGAACGGCCTCCGGTGCTTGGCCGCCCTCCAGGAAACAGAGGTCCAGCTTGTCCTGCTGGGCCGCACTGCGTTTCGAGGGATCCAGGGCCGCGATCTCCGAGACCGGATCCAGGAGGCCGATCACCCGAGCCTCCCGGCCGGAGAGCGCCCGGTCGTAGACTCGAACCTCGTCGATGAACCCGTCAAAGCGGTCGTCGGAACCCTCCCCGGCCCCGATCCGGAAGTCCCGTTTGGGGCCCATGGGGTTGAGAAGGTAGTCGAACAGCACCACCGGCTCCTGCAGGACGCCGTTCAGGCGAAGCCGGAACCCGCTGGCGTTGCGCTTGCCGTCGTAGCTCAGAACCACGTGGTGCCAGCGGTTCCGCTCCAGAACCTGCTCCGTCTCCAGGCGCGCGCCCAGGTCTGACCAGCGGTAGGTGAAGTTGAAGCGCAGTTTCCCTTCCCTCAGGTAGAGGCCGTAGCCACGCCCCCGGAACCGGTCCACGACGCTGGAGAAGATGGCTCCCTCGCCGGTCCGGGGATAGAACCAGGCCGAGAGGGTGAACGGGTCCATGTAGTCGAAGCTGGCGACGGGACCGCCGTTGACGAAACGGCCGTCGAAGCGGCCCGCCCGGCCCTTTCGTCCGGGCACGAATTCCAATCCCTGCTCCGGACCGCCGTCCACGAAGGGAGGTTCAGGCGAGGGGTCTTCGGGCTCGGCCGGCTTCCCTTTGGCTTGCTCCTTCTGTTTCTCCTTCTTCTTCTCGGCTTCCTCCTCGAATACCCGCTTCAGGTTGCCCGTGGTTTCGGACCAATCGCCGTCCAAGGGGAAATGCACCAGCAAGCCGCGATCCAGGGTCCAGTCCACAACTTGGCCCTGCTCCCCGATCTGCGTTTCCCAGGCGCGCTGAGCCTTTCTCCGTTCACCTTCCAGTTCCTCGAGGCGGAGTCGCGCCTTCCGGACCTGGTTGTCCAACTCCTCCAGACGCGCTTTCTGCGATGGCGTCGGCGCCTTGGCCACCGGATCTTCGTTGCCGTAGTTGTAGACGAAGCCTCGCTCGGGGACGTTGTTGAAGAAGGCGAAAAAACGGTAGTACTCCCGCTGGCTGATGGGATCGTACTTGTGATCGTGGCAGCGGGCGCACCCCACCGTCAGCCCCATCCAGACCGTCGAGGTGGTCTCCACCCGGTCGGCCACGTACTCGACCCGAAGTTCCTCGTCGATGGAGCCTCCCTCGGCGCTGGTCCGGTGATTCCGGTTGAATCCGGTGGCGACGATCTGATCCTGCGTCGCTCCCTCCAGGAGGTCTCCCGCCAGTTGCTCGATGGTGAACCGATGGAACCCGAGGTTCCGGTTGAAGGCGTCGATGACCCAGTCCCGCCAGCGCCACATCTGCCGGGTGCCGTCGCTCTGGTAGCCGTTGGTATCGGCGTACCGGGCCGCTTCCAGCCAGCGAGCCGCCATGTGCTCACCGTAGCGGGTGGAGCCGAGCAGGCGGTCCACCAGCTTCTCGTAGGCGTCGGGCGAAGGATCCTGCAAGAAGCGGTCCAGATCCTGGGACGAGGGAGGCAGACCGGTCAGGTCCAGGGTCACACGGCGGATCAGCGTCTCCGGCGCAGCCTCGGGGGAGGGTGCGAGATTGTTCTCCTCCAAGCGATGCAGGACGAAGGAGTCGAGAGCGTTGCGGACCCAGGCGCGATTGCGGACCGGAGGCGGGTTTGGCCTGCGGACCGGGAGGAAGGCCCAGTGGGACTGCCATTGGGCGCCCTGGTCGATCCAGCTCTCGACCTGGCGGATCTGGAGGTCGCTGAGGGGTTCGTGGCCCAGGAAGCCGGGGGGCATGCGGGAGGCCGGATCGGGGGTGGAGATCCTTTGGAAGAGGGGGCTCTGCCTTGCGCTGCCGGGGACCACCGCCGGCCCCTTCCCGTCCCGCTTGGCGGCGATGCCGTCAGCGGTGTCCAGACGGAGGGAGGCTTGGCGCTGGCCGGGATCGGGGCCGTGGCAGGAGAAGCATTTCTCGGAGAGGATGGGTCTAATGTCGCGGTTGAAATCAATGTCGGAAGGGGCGGTTGTCGCAGCCGCCAGTCCCGGGAGGGCAACTGCCAGACACCAGCCTAAAATGCAGATCCCGGACCGAAGTTCTGGCATGATCCCCCGCGGCCATCCCCGGTCGGATGCCGTAGTGACTGTTGCCGACGGATGGGAGTTATCTTAGCCAAGAGGGGGTCTTCCAGGCAACGAAACGATAGGAGGAGTGATTTCCAGTCGCCCGTTCTTCTTTATGCCCGATTGGAAGACGCTGCGCGGAGTGGGGACTCCGTCCCCCCAAGACCCCCCTAATCGGCGCCTGAAAGACGCCGCTCCCGGCGACAAAAAAGTCGCCGCGCGACAAGAAAATCGCCGCTCCTGCCGAACTCAAGTAGGATAGCCGCAGATGTTGGACCAAACGGCAGGCGTCTTGCCGGCGGACGCGGCGCCGGCTTCCCGCCGGACCGTCGTTTCGTGGTGCTTCTACGACTTCGCGAATTCCCCCTTCACGACCCTGGTCGTGACCTTCATCTACGCGTCCTACTTCACCCAGGCCATTGCCCCCGACCCGATCTCGGGGACGCTGTCCTGGTCCCGGTCGGTCACCGTCGCTGCCCTGGCCGTGGCCCTGCTGTCGCCGATCCTGGGAGTCATCGCCGATCAGGGCGGCTACCGCAAGTTATTCCTGTTGCTGTGGACCGGCGTCTGTGTCGTCTTCACGGCCCTCCTCTACGTTCCCGTTCCGGGCCAGGTCTTCCAGGCCCTGCTCTGGTTCACGCTGGCCAACATCGCCTTCGAGATGTCCCTGGTCTTCTACAACGCGCTCCTGCCCGATATCGCTCCCGGGGATCGCATCGGACGCGTGTCCGGATACGGATGGTCCCTGGGTTACGTGGGCGGACTTGCCGCCATGGCCGTGGCCTTCGTGGGATTCGTGGATGCGGAGGTGCCCTGGTTCGGTTTCAGCCGGGAGGCTGGAGAAAACATACGAGCCTCGAACCTGCTGGTGGCCGCCTGGTATGTGGTCTTCACCCTGCCCTTGTTGTTCTGGGTTCGGGAGGTCCAGCCTCGATCCCCGTTGTCGTCCCGAATGCTGCTGTCCTCCTTCCGGCATCTGGCCGTCGCCTTCCGCGACGTGCGCCGCTACCGGGAGATCACCAAGCTCCTCCTGGCCCGGCTGATGTACAACGACGGTCTGGTGACCATCTTCGCGTTCGGCGGGATCTATGCCACGGGGACATTCGGCTTCACTTTCTCGGAACTGATGATCTTCGGGCTGGCCCTGAACGTGGCGGCCGGCGTCGGCGCCTTCTTCCTGGGGCACCTGGACGACCGGATCGGAGGAAAGCGGACCATCCAGATCAGCCTCTGTGGGCTTATCATCGCCGCCCTCGTCGCCATCCTGACCACCAGCCGCCTCATGTTTTGGGGCGCCTGCATCCTGGTCGGCATCTGCTCCGGTCCCAACCAATCCGCCAGCCGTTCCCTCCTGGGCCGTTTCGTCCCCCGGGAGAAGGAGAACGAGTTCTACGGCCTGTTCGCCTTCTCGGGCAAAGCGACCGCGTTTCTGGGACCCTTCCTGGTGGGCGTGTTGACCAGCCATTTCGATTCCCAGAGGGTGGGCATGTCGACCATGCTCTTCTTTTTCGCCGCCGGGCTCTGGCTCCTTCGCTACGTGGACGAAGAAAAGGGCTGCCGGGAGTCGGGAAGGAACTGACGCGGATACAAGACGGGTGGAGTTCGACATCCCCGGTGGGACCGGGTTATCCTTTCGCGGGTTTGTGATTCCGGTTTTTTTAAAAACAGTGTGAGGAGAGATTCATGACTCAGAGCGTCGCCACGATAGCGGAGAGTTTTCGAGCCCGGACGGCTCGGTCGCGCGAACTGTACGAGGGAGGGACCTCGTATACGGCGGGTCCGGCCAAGGGAGCGTACTACTACCGTCCCTATCCTCTCACCATGGACCGGGGAGAGGGCACCCGTCTCTGGGACGTGGACGGGAACGAATACCTGGATTGCGCCAATCACCACACGGCCCAGGTGCTCGGGCACAACCATCCTCGAGTGATGGAGGCCGTCTACGCCCAGATTCCCAGGGGCTTGGCCGTGGGCGCTCCCATGGGGACGGAAGCCCCCATCGCCGAGGAGATGTGCCGAAGGGTCGACTCTCTGGACCGTATCCGCTTCGTCAATTCGGGAACCGAAGCCACTCTGCACGCGATTCGGCTGGCCCGCGGATTTACCGGGAAGACGAAGATCGCCAAGTTCGAAGGGGGCTATCACGGCAGTCATGATCCGGTGGAGGTCAGTGTCGCGCCGCCTCTGGCCAAGGCCGGTCCGGCCCATGCGCCCAACTCCGTTCCGGGGGCGGGAGGAAGTTCCCCCAGCGTGGCCGATGAGGTCTTGATCCTGCCCTACAACGACGAAGAGGCGGTGGAACGGCTCATCCTGGAGAACCGCGAAGATCTGGCCTGCGTCATCTTCGATCCCAAGTGCGGGATCCTGCGCATCCGTCCCGATTTTGCCCAGGCGGTCCGACGGATCACCCGGGAGAACGGCGTCCTCCTCATCTTTGACGAGATCGTCGCTTTCCGCTCGGCTCCGGGAGGACTCCAGGCCGTATTCGACATTGACCCCGACCTGACCTGTTTCGGAAAAATCGTCGGAGGCGGCTTCCCCGTCGGAGCCTTCGGAGGGCGGGCCGACCTCATGGATCTCCTGGACAGCAGCAAACCGGGAACCGGGTTTTCCCAGAGCGGAACCTTCAGCGCCCATCCCCTGGCCATGGCGGCCGGCCTGGCGATGCTCCAGGAACTGACGCAAGAGGCGTGCGATCACCTCAATCGGCTGGGGGACCGCCTCACCAACGGCCTCAACCGGATGTTCGCCCGCCAAGGCATCGTCGCCCAGGCCGTGAATACGGGCTCCGTCTTCAGCATCTACTTCGGCGACCACGAGCTGCGGAACTACCGCGACCTGGCCGCCCTCGACAGCTCACTCGTGGCCCCCACCTTCCTGGCGCTGCTGGAAGAGGGGTACTTCCTGGGTCACACGCTGGGCATGTGCGCCCTCTCGGTGCCCATGACCGACGACGACATCGACGGACTCATAGAAGCAACCGGCCGCGCCATCGCCCGAGCCCAAGCCGAATAAAAGCGACTTCCTTGCCGCCGAATGGGAGCGGCGGCATCCCTGCCGCCGACAGGGGGGTCTTGGGGGGACGGCAGTCCCCACTCCGCGTAGCGTCTTCCCAATAGCCGAATCGAAGAACGGGCGATTGGAAATCGCCCCTCCCCTCAGCGGAGCGGCGGCATCCTTGCCGCCGGCAGGGGGGACTTGGGGGGAACGGCAGTCCCCACCCCGCGTAGCGTCTTCCCAATAGCCGAATCGAAGAACGGGCGATTGGAAATCGCCCCTCCTATCCACTATTGACCACGGTATTCCGATCCTCCCCCTTCAGCGGCAACTCCACCCAGGCGCCGGAGCGCGCGTGGGAGAGGTGAAACCCGGCAATCGCTTCCAACGTCTCAACCGCTTCCACAGCCGGATAGGGAAAAGACGCGGTCCCCTCCAACCAATCCACGATCTCGCACACCGCCACATCCATCGACGTGGCTTCGGCCCGGGGACTGGGCCACTCCTCATTCCGGCCGTCCCAATACTCGATCCGCACCTCCTCGCCTCCCGTCGTAGCCCGTCCCTCGGTGCCATTGAACCCAATGACCATGGGCACCCGGGCATAGTCGGCGGCATCCACCGTGGTCATCAATCCCCCTTCCAACCGCATCACGCCCCATCCCCCCGGGTCCTGAAACGCGGGTCCCCGGCAGTCCGGCTTCCCAGCCAGATCCAGCGTCCCCGAGACCGCTTCCACCCGGCGGCCGGTGATGAGCCGGATGGCGTCCAAGACATGGGTCCCCACGTTCCCCAGCCGCCCGGAGCTCCATTGGGCCGTCACCGAAGTCAACTCCCCCAGACCCCCAGCCGCGATATGATCCCTCAGCCTCCGATAATTGGGATTGAACCGCCGGTTGTGGTTGATGGCCAGCAACGACCCGGCTTCGTCGCAGGCCTCCACCATGTCGTGACCGTCGGCCGCGGTGTTGGCGATGGGTTTCTCGCAGAAAATGGCCCGGACCCCCTGCCGTGCAGAGGCCACCGTCATCTCCTTGTGAACCGGGGTATACGTCGCCACACTCACGATGTCGGCATTTTCCTTCTCCAACATCTCCCGCCAGTCCGCATACGTCCCGATCCCCGTCCGTTCGGTGAACCGTTCCCGGCGTCCCAAATCCCGGCTGCTCCCGGCCACCACCTCGACCCGGGGATGGTTGGCCAAGGCTTCGATGTGGGTCCCGTCCAGGTCCACCACCAGCTGGCCCAACACGTCTCCGGAAACCTGGTCCGCGCCGCCGATGTAGCCGAGACCCATGATCACTGCCCGATGCGATTGATTCGTCATTCGTTTCACTCCCAAATGGTTGTCTTACAGTTGTCCAAACCGGCCTCAAGATACCGCAAAACGAGGAGGGAGGAGCGGTTGGCCGGTTCTCACTTTTCGTCCCTCTGGTTATGATGGGCCGTTCCATCGACAACAATTCGTCGATCGACTTGGAAATACTTGTGGAATTCCAGTGGGTTCCGTGTCGATCGCCTGTGGATTCCCTGTGAATCCGCGGCTGGAGGGATTTCCATGACGGCAAAACGAACCTGGTTGGCGGTGGCTGCGGCCGCCGTCGCCATCGGATTGACTCTCACCTCCCATGCCCGGCCCCCCGAAGGCCCGATTCAGGTCCGGATCTGGAAGAACGTCATGGTGCCGATGCGAGACGGCGTCCGCCTGGCCACCGACGTCTACCTGCCCAATGGCGAGACCACGCCTCCCGGCCCCTTCCCCACCATCCTCATTCGGCACCCCTACGGGAAAATCAGGTCCGGCGCGACCGCCGAGTTCTTCACCACCCACGGCTACGCGGCGGCGATTCAGGACACTCGTGGCCGGTACGACTCGGAGGGGGAATTCTACATCTACGTCAACGAGGGCGAGGACGGATACGACGCCGTGGAATGGATCGCCGCCCAACCCTGGTCCAACGGCGACGTGGGGACCTACGGCGGATCCTACGGGGCCGCCTGCCAGAACGCTCTGGCGGCCCTGAGACCGCCTCACCTGAGGACCATGTTCGCCTACGTGGGCACCTCCAACTACATCGAGGATGGGGCGGGCCGAGGGGGCGCATTCGCCTTGCTGCACAACATGGCCTACGGGTTCCGCCTGGCGCAGTTGGGAAAGGAGGCCGAGTCCGGCGACCCCGACCAGAAGGAGGAATCTTCCACCCGCCTGGCCCTGAACCGAGCCAACGAGCAACTGGCGAACTGGCTCATGCGGGCGCCCCTCAAGTCCACCTCGCCGTTGTCCTGGGCGCCCTCCTACGCCAAGTGGTACGCCGACTGGCGGGCCCATCCCACCTACGACGACTACTGGAAGCAGAACGGTTACAACTTCGAGGAACGCTACGCCCAATACCCGGACATCCCCATCTGCTTCATCGGCGGCTGGTACGACATCTTCAAGCGCGGGACCCTGAAGAACTTCCAGGGCCTGTCAGGCCGGCAGGGTTACGTCCATCTGGAGGTGGGACCCTGGACCCACTCCACCGGACGCACCTACGCCGGGGACGTGGACTTCGGTCCGGAGGTGAAGATGACGCTCAAGAAGAAGGCGGTGAAATGGTTCGACCAGTTCCTCAAGGGAAAGGACCTGGGCTTGGAGCAGCAGCCTCCAGTCAAGTATTTCGTCATGGGCGCCAAAAAGTCGAAGCGCAACGAAAAAGGGAGGCTCCAGAGCGGTGGCGCCTGGAAGAGCTCCGAGACATGGCCCCCTGCAGGGAGCCGGCAACTGCGTCTTTATCTGCACGGCGACGGCAGCCTTCGCCGCGAGCCGCCTGGCGAACCGGGTACAAGCGGGTTCGAATACGATCCCAGGCGACCGGTGCCCACCATCGGCGGGAACATCGACTCGGGCAAGCAACTGGTGCGCCGCGGCGCTCACAACCAGACCCCCACCGAGGGAGAATTCGCGGCCACGGACCTGCTGCCCCTCTCTTCCCGCTCCGACGTGCTCTCCTTTCAGACGCCGCCCCTCGAGGAGGACCTGGAGATCGCCGGTCCCATGCGGGTGGAGCTCTGGGTCTCCTCCACGGCCAAGGACACCGACTTCACGGCCAAGCTCATGGACGTCTATCCGCCCTCTACCGACTATCCGGAGGGGTACGCCATGAACCTGGAGGACGGCATCCTCAGGATGCGCTTCCGGGAATCCCGGGAACGGGAGCACCTCATGGAGCCGGGCGCCGTCTACCGGATCGAAATCGACCTCTGGGACACGGCCAATCGTTTCCACAAGGGACACCGGGTCCGCCTGGACGTCTCCAGCAGCAACTTCCCCTTCTATGACGTCAACCCCAATACCGGAGAGTTTCTGGGACGCCACACCCATTTGAAGACCGCAGTGAACACGGTCTACCATGCGCCCGATGGAGCTTCGGCGCTGGTCCTGACCGTGCCGGAATAGCCGCACAGCCTCCGGCAAGCGGCCCGGCGCAGAGCCGAAGTGTTACAATCTGCGGGCCGGCGAAACCGGGATCACGCCGGCCACGGCACATTCCACGAAGTTGCGGAGAACACGATCCATGCGAAGATTCACGATTCGACTCGTCCTGAGCCTGTTCGGCAGCGGCCTGCTCCTGTTGGCCGCCGGCGCCCACGATTGGGAGGCCCCCGAAGAGGCCAAGAAGATGCAGAACCCCCACGCGTCCACCGACGAAGCCATGACCCTGGCCAGGACCCAATACGACGAGAACTGCAAGTTCTGCCACGGTGAGACCGGCGGGGCGGATGGTCCGGTGGCGGGAATGCTCAAAGAAAAGCCCCCTTCGTTCAAAGATGCCGAAGTCATGGCCAAGGTCACCGACGGTGAACTCTTCTGGAAGATCACCAACGGAAAAGACCCCATGCCCGGCTATCAGAAGAAGCTCTCCGACGAGGAGCGGTGGCAACTGGTGAACCTCATCCGAACCTTCAACAAATGAACCGCCCGTTCGGGATGAAGGTCCCCATCGACCGCCGTCACTTTCTGAAGACGAGTTCCGCGCTGGCCGCCGTCTGGAGCGCCTGCGCACCCGCCAGGCAAGCTGTGGACCCGGCCGCCCGGGAATGGCAGCACTATGGCGGAGACGCCGGCGCCGGCCGCTACTCGCCCCTCGACCAGATCAACCGGACCAACGTGGCCGAGTTGAAGGTGGCCTGGACCTACCGGACCGGGGACGCCCTCCAGCGTCCGTCCACCACCATCGAGTGCACACCCATCGTGGTGGACGGCCGCATGTACGTCTCCACCGCCACACTTCAGGTGCACGCGCTGGATGCGGCCACAGGCCGGAAACTCTGGAGCTTCGACCCCCACGGCGGGAAGCCGCTGCGGGGTTCCCCCGGGGTCAACCGGGGAGTCACCTACTGGCAGAACCCGGACCGGACCGACGACCGCCGTATCTTCATGCCGGTCAGGGACATGCTCTATTCCATCGACGCCGGGACCGGGAAGCTGACGCCCGGATTCGGCCAGGACGGAGTCATCGACCTGAAGGAAGACTTCGACCACGAAATGACCGGACTTTCCTTCAACTTGACCAGTCCGGTGGTGGCGTACCAGGGCCTGATCATTGTGGGAGGAGGCGGCGCGGAGGGACCCTACCCGGAGGCGCCGGGCCACATCCGCGGCTACGACGCCGCCACCGGCGAGCGGCGCTGGATCTTCCACACCACCCCTCGTCCCGGCCAGTTCGGAAACGACACCTGGGAGGGTGACTCGTGGAAGACCACGGGCGGGACCAACAACTGGGGCGGCATGAGCCTGGATCCGGCACGGGGCTGGGTCTTCGCCTCCATCGGCTCGCCCGCCTTCGACTTCTACGGGGGCAACCGCAAGGGGGCCAACCTCTTCGGCAACTGCGTCCTGGCGCTGGACGCCTCCACCGGGGAGCGGAAATGGCACTTCCAGACCGTCCACCACGACGTCTGGGACTACGACCTTCCATGCCAGCCGGCCCTCATCAACATGACCCAGGGCGGAAGGACCTTCGAGGCGGTGGTCCAGCCCACCAAGATGGGGATGATCTTCTTCTTCGATCGGGAGACGGGCAAACCGGTCTTCCCCGTCGAGGAGCGGCCCATGCCCGCCTCGGACGTTCCAGGCGAGGAGCTGTGGCCGACCCAGCCCTTTCCGGTGAAGCCCCCTCCCCTGTGCCGGCAGGGGTTCATGCCGGACCAGATCACCGACATCTCCCCCGAAGCCCACGCCCACGTCAAGGAGATCTACGACCGCTCCCGTGTCGGGGCCCTCTACACTCCGCCCAGCCTTCAGGGGACCATCATCCATCCCGGTTTCCGGGGCGGCGCCCTCTGGGGAGGATGCAGCCACGACCCGGCGGCCAACCGCCTCTTCGTCAACACCAGCGAATGGACCAACCGCATCACGCTGGCGCCGGCCAAGGAGGATCAGCCCTTCGACTATGCCCTTCCGGAGCGCGCCCTGTTGCAGGACCCGGAGAAATACCCGGCCATCAAGCCCCCGTGGGGCTACCTGACGGCCATCGATCTGGACTCGGGGGATTTCGCCTGGCGGGTGGTGGCGGGAGAGATTCCGGAGCTGGAGGCGCGTGGAATCACCGGGACGGGGAGCCCCATGCACGGCGGGACCATCGCCACGGCCGGAGGCCTGATCTTCGTGGGTGGGTCCTTCGACAAGAAGTTCCGGGCCTACGACTCCGGCAACGGGCGGGTGGTCTGGGAGCATCAATTGAACGCCGGCGGCTTCGCTACCCCGTCCACCTACGAGGCGGAGGGCCGGCAGTATGTGGTCATTGCCGCCGGGGGCGGCCAGGCCGCTTCCAATTCGGGCGATGAATTCGTGGCCTTCGCGCTGGCTTGAGCCGGGTTCCCGGGGCCGGCGCCTGGGAGCCGCGGTGTTGGTTCTGGTCCTGGGCGCCCTGTCCGGGGCGGCCCGCTCGGAGGACAAGGCGCCGGAGCCTCAGCCCATCCCCTTCAGCCACAAGGTCCATGCGGCCGCGGGCTTGAAGTGTGCCTTCTGCCACCCCATCGAGGAACCGGGGTTCTCGGCGGGACTGCCCGCCGAGTCCAAGTGCATGGTCTGCCACACCGCCGTCAAGAGCGACAGTCCGGACATCCTGAAGCTGGCTAAAGCCGCCAAAGCGGGCGAGACGATCCCCTGGGTGCGGATCTACCGGGTGCCCGACTACGTCTGGTTCTCACACGCCTTGCACGCCGTGGACGCCGAGATCGAATGCGCCGCCTGTCACGGCCCGGTGGCGACGCGGGAGGTGTTGGTGCAGGAGAAGCCGACATCGATGGAGTCCTGCATGGATTGCCACGCCGCGCAGAAAGCTTCCAACGGCTGCGAAGTTTGTCACCTGCGGCAGTAGTGGCACCCCTTGTGGGTGCCCTCTTCCGCCTCACCTGCCGTCACACGGCCGGAGGGCGACCACAAGGGTCGCCCCTGCGATGCGAAGGCCCGATGGCGGGCAGCTTGGCATTGGGGCCAGGTCGCCCCTACTTTCACCGTCCACCGCAGAATGGCAATATACAGAACCATGAAATCCAGCATACAACGCAAATACACCGTTCTCCTGTTCCCGCTTTTATTGGGCGCGGCCTGCGTCCCGGCGCCCGATCCTTCGGCTGACAACGACTGGCGTTACTACGGCAAGGACCCCGGTGGGACCAGGTATTCCGCCCTGGCGCAGATCAACCGGACCAACGTCCAGGAACTGGAGGTGGCCTGGATCTACCGGATGGGGGAGGTGAAACGCCCGCATCGAACCATCCCCGACCGGATGCAGGCTCCGTGGGAGACCACGCCTCTGGTCGTCGATGGTGTCCTCTACCTTTCCACGCCTTCCAACCGGGTGATCGCCCTGGAGGCGGAGACGGGCCGGGAGCTCTGGGAGTTCGACCCGCAGGAAGGCAGCGGCGAAGACCGCTTCTACCTCCAGCACCGGGGCGTCTCGTACTGGGAGGGAACCGTCGATGGGCAACCCCAGCGGCGGATCCTCATGGGGACGGGAGACGCCCGGCTGTTCGCGCTGGATGCGGAGACGGGGCAGTTGATCCCCGAGTTCGGCGAGGACGGGTGGGTGGACCTGGACGGGGGCATGACTGCTCGCTGGCCCAAGAGCATCTACACGGTCACGTCCCCGGTGGCGGTCTACAAGAACGTGGTGGTCACGGGCTCCCGGCTCAGTTCCGGCCAGGAGAACAAGGGACCCAGCGGCAAGGTGCGAGCCTGGGACGTGCTTACGGGCGATCTGGTCTGGGAATTCCACACCGTTCCACGGCCCGGCGAGGCGGGAAACGAGACCTGGGAGGGAGACTCGTGGAAGGACCGTTCCGGCGCCAACGCCTGGTCCATCATCAGCGTGGACACGGAGCGGGGCTGGGTCTTCGTCCCCACGGCGTCCCCCCTGGGGCCCGACCGTGACGGTCAGAACCTGTACGGAAACACCCTGCTGGTGCTCGACGCCCTCACCGGAAAACTCATCTGGCACTACCAGGCGGTCCGCCATGACACCTGGGACTACGATCTACCGGCCCAGCCGGTGCTGGTGACCCTGGAACAGGAGGGTCGCGTGGTCCCGGCGGTGGCGCAGCCCACCAAGATGGGGATGGTCTTCGTTCTGGATCGGGAGACCGGCGTGCCCGTGCTCCCGGTGGAGGAGCGTCCGATGCCCCAGACCGGGGACGGTTACAACTGGCCCACCCAGCCCATTACCGTCAAGCCGCCGCCGCTGGTTCGGCACAACCTGACCCGGGACGAGGTGAGCCGCGTGACCCCCGAGTCCTACGAATTCTGCCTGGAGCTCTTCGACTCGCTCCACTACGAGGGCATCTACACGCCCCGGCAGGAGGGGCCGACTCTCATGCTGCCCGGTTCCCTGGGAGGGGCCAACTGGTCCGGCGCCTCGTTTGATCCTACAACCGGGTTTCTCTACATCAATGTCACCGAGCTGGGGAACGCGCGCGGCGCGGGCCGGCGATTTTGGCAGGACAACAAGTGGCCCTGCCAGGAGCCTCCTTGGGGGACTCTGAACGCGGTGGACCTGAACCGGGGTGAGATTGTCTGGACGAGTGTTTTGGGCGTGGTGGAGGAGTTGATGGAGAAGGGGGTTCCGCAGACGGGGACTCCGAATCTGGGCGGGTCCATCGTCACCGCGGGCGGGCTGGTTTTCGTCGGGGGTACCAACGACCGGCGGTTCCGGGCGTTTGACTCGGCCTCCGGAGAGGAGCTTTGGGTCAACCTGCTGGAGGCCAATGCCCATGCCACTCCTATGACGTTCTGGGGGGAGAAGACGAGTAAGCAGTATGTCGTGATCGCGGCTGGTGGGGGCAATGTGTTCAGTAACGTCACGTCTGACGGGTTGGTGGCTTATGCGTTGCCGTAACCGGTTGAACGTGTCTGAGGAGGTGTGACGAGGGGGGACTACCGTCCCATAAGCGCTAAGCGGGGGTAGGAAAACCCCCGCCTATCAGGAGGGGACTTTCCTGTCCCCCCGTCCCCGCAGCCCGAACCACGGTATCGCGCCAGGAGTGCCCGCCGCCGAGATGGATCCGCAGGGTCCGCAGCAGGCTTTTCGGCGCCTGGAAGGTCGCCGCTCCATTCGCTCCCATCGTTCAAAATAGGTTGTCGTCGTCGATCGGTTCGGAAGCGACGTGATTCCAGACCAGGGCCAGATTGAAGAGGTAGATGATGGAGCGCGTGAGGCGGTCGGCGTCCGAGAACTCGACCGGGTGGGCAAAGCGGTTTCTGTGATGGTTCATTGCCATCAGCATCTGCGGGACGTTCAAATCCCGGGTCACGGGGAGCAGATGTTGGCTTCTCAACCTGGAGACGATATCCGGAAAAGAGAATCTGGGTGAGTCGATAATTCCGACCATCTGTCGAAGATTATTTGATAGTTCGTTATGCGTGCTCATCACGAACCTGTCGGAATTCAAGACCGGTTCCAGATCTCGCATCCAGATCCTGAACGAGGGGTCGCCCGAGACCTGACACGCCAGTTCCTTGAGCATTGCCTCCAGATTCTTGAGGTTCGTCCGCTCGGTTAGGTCGATATCACCGTCAGCTCGGGTTTCGGAGGGGAGGTATGCATCCTCGACGAGCGATTGCGTCTGCCGCGCTGACTTCTCGACATTATTGACGATACTCAGAATCGTCTTGACACTTTCGTCGAGGCCTTCCAAACGGTCCCGCACCGAAGACAATGACGGTTTCTTCGATTTATCCTGGTGTTCCCCGGGTATGGACTCATCCTGACGCGCATCGACCGGAGCCGGAGGCGGGGTCCGTTTTATGGGAGGTTTTCGAATCTTGAATATTGCGGCGTCGCGTTGGAACTCTCGACTCAAACGGCGATAGCACGCTGTCGTCTTGGGATAGACCCAACGCGTTCGTTGCGGGTCCCAGCGGCGACCGGGGATTTTTTTGGCTCGCTCTTTTTCTCCGGGAGCGATCTTGACTTCATAGTCCTTTTCGGTCTCCGTGACTTCGATGGGGAAGAAATTGCCTCTGGGAAATGGCATTGCTCGCCAACTGGCAGTGATGCCGGCTCCGCACATCGGCGGCCGGACGGTTCAGTAAACCTCAGGAACGAACCGCTGGATCCCCATGGGGGGCCGGACGTAACCGCCGTCCTCCTGGCGGGGCGGGAGCTCCAGCTCGGGCGGGTCTTCCTGGTTGTAGTCGAACCGGCTCAGCAAGTGGGAGATGCAGTTGAGGCGGGCCCGGCGCTTGTCGTCGGCGTTGACCACGTACCAGGGCGCTTCGGGTGCGTCCGTCTTGTCGAACATGGCGTCCTTGGCCTTGGAGTACTCCACCCAGCGCAGCCGGGACTCCAGATCCATGGGACTCAGCTTCCAGCGCTTGCGCGGATCCTTGATCCGGGCCTGGAAGCGGCGTTCCTGTTCCTCGTCGCTCACCGAGAACCAGTACTTGATGAGATGGAGGTGGGACCGGAGCAGCATCCGCTCGAACTGGGGGCAGGAGTAGAGGAACTCCCAGTACTCCTCGTCGGTGCAGAACCCCATGACCCGCTCGACTCCGGCCCGGTTGTACCAGCTCCGGTCGAAGAGCACGATCTCGCCGGCGGCCGGGAGATGCGCCACGTAACGCTGAAAATACCATTGTGTCCGCTCGCGTTCGGTCGGCTTGGCCAGGGCGGACACCCGGACCTGCCGCGGGTTCAGCGTCTGGATGATCCGCTTGATGACGCCCCCCTTGCCGGCCGCGTCCCTGCCCTCGAAGAGGACCACCACCTTGAGGCCCTCCCGGGCCACCCAGTCCTGGAGCTTGGTCAACTCCACCTGCAGGCGGCGGAGCTCCGCTTCGTAGTATTTCCGCTTCAGACGCGGGGGACCCTTTTGCAATCCGCCGCCGGCGGTCGACTCGGCCTGGACGTCCATCCTCTCCTCCAAAACGAAAATACCAGTTCAGCCCCTCCGTTTGAACCAGGGCAGCCAGCCAAGAATCAGAGTCGACAGGAGGGTGACGAAGAAGGAGACCGGCAGCGGCCACATCCAGGAGACGGCCTTGAGCCGGACCAGCAGCCGTCGCGACCCCAGGGTGACCACGTCATCTGGGGCGATCACGGCGGGTGAACCGGGACGGTCGTTGACGCGGATCTCGGCATCTTCGGTCAGACCCCGAATCGACCAGCCCTCAGGAGTCCTCTCCACGCCGGCATGCCGGGTGGCCACCCCGTCTCCGCTCAGGACAAAGCGGTTGTTCTCGGGACTTGAGCCGATGGTGTCGAGTGTCTCGGGACGAGGCTCCCACCGCGTCGGCTCCTGTCCCTCCTCCAGGACGTAGAGGAAGATGTCGGGGTGGTCCTGGAACCAGTGTCCCAGGGACAGGTAGAACCCGGTCGCCAGGCCCAGGAAGGCCGCCAGCACCATGGCGGCGGCGCTGGCCCGGAATCGGAGGAAGGCGGCCACGAACATCCCTCCCAGGGTCCCGATGACGTAGGCGATGATCCGGGTCGTGAGATCGAAGATGTTGCCCCGGGAGCCTTCGGGGATGGTGTTCAGGAAGAGGCAGAAGAGAACGGCGTAGATTCCGGCTGCCAAGGTAAAGAGCCGGGCCAGCCGGAGCTGGGATCTCTGAGAGAGCGGATCTTTTCGGAAGCGTCCCACGAAGTCGACGGTCAGGACGGTGGCGACACCGTGCATGCTGGAATCCAGCGCGGCCATGGCGGTGGAGAAGAGAGCGGCCACCACCAGGCCGGCCAGGCCTCGGGGCAAGGTATGGGCGATGAAGTGGGGGAAGACCTCGTCTGGCGTCCCCGGCAACTGGGCCTTGTAGTAGGAGTAGAGGGCGATCCCGCCCAGCCCCAGCAGGATGCCAACGCTCACGTCGGCGGCCTGGTTGGCCAGGATGGAACGCCGGGCCGCGCGGAGCGACCCCGTGGCCAGGTAACGCTGCACCATGAGCTGGTCCGAGCCGCAGGTGGAGACCCACCAGACGAAGGCGTAGATGGCCATCCCGAGCACGCTGACCCGGACGTAGGGATCCAGGCGGAAGAAGGGTTGGGGCTCGTGGTCCGCCGCCAGGATGTCCTGGAGCCAGGTGATGGGGCCGGTCCCGGTGTCGAAGAAGATGTACCCGATGGTAAAGAGCAGGCCGCCGAAGAGAATGATGAACTGAACCAGGTCGGTCCACATGACCGCCCGCATGCCGCCCAGGACCGTGTAGACGACGGCGATGACGCCGACCCCTAGCACCACCCAGGTGAAGGGCAGGTCGGCCATCTTGGACATGGCGATGGCGGCGGTGTAGACGATCATCCCCATCATGGAGAGCCGGATCAGCAGGAACAAGGTCGACCCGAACATCCGCGCGCCGAGGCCGTATTGTTCTTCCAGGTATTCGTAGGCGCTGGTGAGGCGCTTGCGCATGAAGAAGGGGACGAGGATCAGGACGGCCACCGCCACGCTGAAGGGGACGTGCATCTGCCGGCCCCAGACCCCGATCCCGTTCTTGATGAACTCGCCGGGTTCCGAGAGATAGGCAATGGTGGAGAGCAGCGAGGCGTACATGCTCAGCCCGACCACGAACCAGGGCATCTTCCGCCCGGCCAGAAAGTACTCGTCGGCCGATTTCTGCCGCTTGCTGAAGTAGTAGCCCAGCAGCAGCACGCAAGCGAAGTAGACGGCGACCACCACGTAGTCGACGGTCTGCAATCCGTCGTAGCGGTCGATACGCACTGGGGTTGTGGCCAAGGTCAGAAGGGGATGAATCGGACTTTCCTCGTAGCGGAAACCGGCCGAGGCGGACGTTGCGGCGGGTGAACGATCCCCGCCGGGTCGCCTCGACTCGGGGCAGAGGTTACGCGGGCACCACGCCGTTCGCAAGTCCGGTAGGAGGGGTGATGGGAGGCGACTTTCTTGCCGCCTGTTGGGAGGGGACATCCTTGTCCCCCATTCTTCATTTCGCCCGGTTGAAAGACGCTACGCGGAGTGGGGACTCCGTCCCCCCAAGTCCCCCCTGTCGGCGGCAAGGATGCCGCCGCTCCCCGGCGACAAGAAAGTCGCCGATATTATTGCGACGAGCGGGTGCTATGATTGGCTCCGGTTTCGGACCAAACAATTCTCCTGACTTCTTTCCGATTCCCATGAAGCTCACCCGTAGAAAAGTCCTGAAGACCCTGGGAATTGGCCTGGGGGCCAGCTACGTCGGATTGAGCGGGACCTGGCTCTACGCGACGAGACTCGAGGTCAAACGGCTCCGGCTGGAGCGGGTCCGGGTGCCACTCCCAAGCTTGCCCAGTTCCTTGGACGGTTTGCGGATCGTCCTTCTGAGCGACTTCCACCTGTTTCCCCACACGCAGATCGAACTCATCGACGCCGCCGTTGAGATGGCCAACGAGTGCCGGCCCGACCTGGTCCTGCTGGGCGGAGACTACGTGCTCTCCACCGCCGAATCCATCTACGAACTGGCGCCGGCCCTGGGCCGCCTGGACGCCAAGTACGGCGTCTTCGCCGTGCTGGGCAATCACGACCACTGGAAGAACTCGGATGCGGTGATGGACGGACTGACCCGCTCCGGGATTCACGTCTTCATGAACGAAGGATTGACCCTGTCGGTCGGCCGCCAACCACTCTACCTGGCCGGCGTAGATGATGGCTGGGTGCGGCGCCACGACTTCGAAAAGGCCCTGGCGAATCGCAACGGCGAGGACCCGACCCTGCTCCTGATGCACGAACCGGACTTCGCCGACGACTTCCTGGCCGATGGACGGGTCCTGCTCCAACTTTCGGGACACAGCCACGGCGGACAGGTCCGTTTCCCCTTCATCGGGTCGCCCTTCCTGCCCCCGTACGGACGCAAGTACGACCAGGGCCTGTACCGGGTCGGCCAGGGTTGGCTCTACACCAACGTGGGGATCGGCGTCACGGCCCCGCTGCGCCTGAACTGCCCGCCGGAGGTCACCGAGGTCACGCTGGTTTCCCAGAGTGCCTGACAGGAGGGGCGATTTTCAGTCGCCGATTCCGGATCCCCGATGCCGCATCCGGAGTTCGGGGGTTGAAGAGCTGCCGAACCCATGCGGACGATGGTGAGCATTGCCAAGCCGCTGCGGCTGACGGCCCGGCGGGCGTGTTATCGTTGTCGCAGACGACACTTAAGGCGGAGGATCAAAAGATGGCAGAGCAGATTACTGTATCCGTCGATTCTGATGTAGCCAGCATCTACCGTACGGCCTCGGACGTAGAGCGTCGCAAATTGGATTTGCTCGTCAACTTGCGTTTACGTGACGCAACAGAGTCCAGGAAGTCACTCAGGGACATAATGTCGGAAGTCAGTCGCAACGCGCAGCGACGGGGCCTGACTCGGGAGGTTTTGGAATCCATCCTGGACGATGAATGACGCGTTTTGTCATTGATTCCAACGTCTTGGTCAGCGCCTTACTCTTCAGCGATTCCGTTCCAGGGAGGGTGTTTTTTCGAGCCTTCGATCTTGGAACGGTGCTGGTTTACTGAGGCCGTACGCCGGGATTAGGAACAATTTCCTACCGATTCCGTTGCCATCCAAACCCGTCTGAGCCGTCATGAGCCCACTCGACATCACGGTCCTGGTCGTCTACCTGGCGTTCATCGGCGGCTTGGCCTTCCACTTCTCCCGGCGCCAGAAATCGGCGGAGGACTACTTCCTGGCCGGACGCAATCTTCCCGGTTGGGTCGTGGGGTTCTCCCTCATGGGAACGGTGGTGAGCAGCGCCACCTTCGTGGGGCATCCCGGCAACGTCTTCTTCAGCGACATGTGGGCCTTCGCCTATCACCTGGGCCTGCCGGTGGTGGTCCTCCTGACCGTGGGGCGGTTCGTGGTCTTCTACCGCCGCACGCTCCGAATGAGCCCCTACGAGTACCTGGGCACCCGATTCGGGTATCCCGCTCAGGCCTACGCTTCCGCTTCCTTCATCCTGAGCCGGGTGCTGGATATGAGCCTGACCGTCTACTTCCTGGGGCTGGCCCTGGCCTTCGTCACCGGGTGGGACGTGTGGTGGGTGATCCTGGTGGTGGGTCTCTTGACCGTGGCCTACACCCTGGCGGGCGGCATCCAGGGCGTGGTCTGGACCGATTTCCTGCAGGGGATCCTGCTGGTGGGCGGCGGCGTGCTCTGCTGTGCGCTGATCCTCGGCCGGGGGGACGCCGGCCAGCTCCTGACCACCGCCTGGGAGGGAGGCAAGTTCACTCTGGGAAGCTGGGAACCCAGCCTGATCGAGGACAATTTCTGGCTCCTGTTCGTGGGAGGGATCTTCCACTTCCTGCAGTCCTTCGGGACCGACCAGAACATGGTGCAGAGGTACCTGCTGGCCCGAAGCGACCGGGAGGCCCGCCGCAGCGCCACCATGGGCATCCTCTCCTGCATCCCGATCTGGCTCCTTTTCATGCTCCTGGGAGGCCTGCTCTGGGCCTTCTACCAGGCTGACCCCTCGGCGCTTCCCCCAGCGGTCGGTGAGGTCAAGGACAATATCATTCCCCACTTCATCATGACCGAGTTGCCGCCGGGGCTCCTGGGGTTGCTCCTGGCGGGACTGCTGGCGGCGGCCATGTCCAGCATGGACTCGGACCTCAACAGCATCGCGGCGGTGGTGCTGCAGAATTTCTATCGCCGGTACCGCCCGGGAGCGGCCCAGCGCCGTCAGCTCATGGTGGGCCGGGTCGGGGTCGTGGTGGGCGGCCTGATGTCCATTTTCCTGGCGCAGCAGTGGATCGGCATCGAGTCCCTGGTGAAATACTCACTCGGTCTGGCGCTGGTCGTCTCGGGAGGAAAGCTGGGCCTCTTCGCCTTGGGATGGCTCTTTCCCAAGGCCACCTCCAAGGGGGCCTACGCCGGCCTCGCCGCCTGCGTGATGTTCACACTCTGGGCCGCCCTGACCCGGGTGGAGATGCCCAACAGCCAGAGCCCGTTGCTGGATCTGGGCCCCTACAACTATCCCTGGATGCCCATGACCATCGGGATGATCGGGCATGTCCTGGTTCTGGGAGTGGGCTATGCCGCCAGCCGAGGGAAGGACGGCGCGGATTCCGGCGCTCACTCGAACGGCCCGGCCGATCCTGGCTGATTCCTCACATCTCGTCTTGCCTTTGCGGTATACGTGCGATCCAATCTGCCCCAGCATATGTGACTGCATGTATGAGCACCTCGCAGGCTTGGTCGTCGACCGTAAAGGCTATGACGGCTTTTCTCCCCGCAGGGATCGCCCGCAAACCGGGTGCTATTTCGTTACGGATGGATCCCATGTGAGGAGTTTGTGCCAAGCCCGCGATGGTCCATTCAATTTCGGTCAGCGTCCGATCCGCCGCCACAGACCCCGCGTAGTCGAGGACCCATTGGACGATGTCCCGAAGATCACGTGCCACCAGCGGATGGAAACGGATGCGATGCGTCACGTCTTGGGATCAGTCCCAATAGTGGCGCGAGCCGTTGAGAAAGCGTGATCCTGGTCCACGAACTCGGAACGCGGTGTCCGCATACGCATGCGGATTTCTTCGGCCAGAGCCGAAAGCGCGACGTTTCGCTCGGTCTCGTCCTGCATCATCTGTTCGATGGCCGCCGCCACCGCAGCGCTCCGCGTAGCAAACACGCCTTGCCCCACCTTCTCCGCAAGGTACCGATGGTGGCGATCCGTAAAGCTGAGGGTCGTTTTGACGGTCATCCGCGCCTCCTTGGTATGACTTAGTCATATACCACCTCGGCGGATCCGGCTCAAGAGAGACGGGATTTCTTGGTGGGAAGCCTCTTCGGTGCAAACCGGACTGTGCCGTAACGAGAAGGGGACAGTCACGTTCTCGGTAGAAGGGGACACGCGGAGCGCGCTCCAGAAAAGGGGACAGTCACGTTCTCGCCCGGTCACGCCCGGTCACGTTCTCGCGCGCGCTCGAGTGGTAATATTTATTGAAGGGAAGCGAATGTCAGGACACTTCGGTCGCGAATTTTTCGACTCCCGACGGTGGCTGCACCGCATCCGCTTTTTCCTTCCGTTGCCCGTGCTGGCCTTGGTTTCATGTGGCGGCGAGACTTCGAAACAGGTCGCCTCGGACTGCGTCGAGTGCCACCGCGACGTGACACCCGGCATCGTCACGGACTGGGAGTTGAGCCGTCACCATGCCGAGGGAGTGGACTGTTCCCTCTGCCATGGCGCCGAGCATCGCACGGCGGAGGACGTGGCGCTGGTGAAGACCGCGACCCCCGATGTCTGCGCCACCTGCCATCCGATTCAGACGGAGCAGTTCCAAGGGGGCAAGCACGCCCTGGCCTGGGCCAGCATGAACGCCATGCCCACGACGCATTGGCTCCCCATGGCCATGACCGAAGGCATGAAGGGCTGCGGCGGCTGCCATCGCGTCGGGCTCAAGAGCGAGGAGGAGATCCGGCAGTTGAAGGCCGACGGCGTCATGTTCGGCCTGGCGTCGTGCGACACCTGCCACACGCGCCACCTCTTTTCCGTCAAGGAGGCTCGCGAACCCCAAGCCTGCCGGACCTGCCACATGGGAATCGACCATCCCCAGTGGGAGATGTACTCCTCGTCCAAACACGGCGTCCGGCATCTGCTCAAGCAGACGGGGGTCCTGCCGGAACAGGCGGCGGCGCCCACCTGCCAGACGTGCCACATGCCCAAGGGAAATCATGAGGTGCGGACCGCATGGGGATTCCTGGCCGTGCGGCTGCCCATGCCGGAGGACCCGGAGTGGGCGGCCGATCGGGCCACGATTCTCCAGGCCCTCGGCGTCCTGGACCCGGACGGCAAACCGACGCCCCGGCTGGAGGTGGTCAAGCAAGCCGACGTCGCCCGGCTGACTCATGAGGAGTGGCAGCACGAGCGCGACCGCATGATTCAAATCTGCGAGCAGTGCCACTCGTCAAACCTGGTGAAAGCGGAGTTGAAAAAGGGCGATGAGATGATTCGGGAGACCGACCGGCTGCTGGCCGAGGCGATCCGCATCATCGCTTCCCTCTACCGCGACGGCATCTTGCGGAAACCGGACCACTACTCTTACGACTTCCCGGATCTGCTGGCTTTCCACGATGCTCCGTCGACGATCGAGCAGCGCCTCTTCAAGATGCACCTGGAGCACCGGATGCGCGCATTCCAGGGCACGTTTCACAACAATCCGGACTACGCGCTCTGGTACGGTTGGAGCGAGATGCTGCAGGACCTGACCGAGATCAGGACGCTGGCGCAGGAGTTGCGCGACAAGCACCAGCCGCCGGTGCGGAGTTCCGCCCGGTGACGGGCGAAGTCATCATCCTCGGCGTCCTGGGGATCGCAACTCTTGCGGTGATCGGGGCGCTCGTCCGCCGGCCCGAGTGGACCAACGGAGTCAGGGGCAAGATTCTCGCGTTTCTTGCACTCCTGGCTCTACCGGGGCTCTTGTTCGTGGGCGGAGCCGGCCGGCACTACGACCAGGCCAAGACAACCAGCTTCTGTCTCTCCTGTCACGTCATTCAACCCTACGGAGAGAGCCTTCACATCGACCATCCGCGGTTCCTTCCCGCCGCCCACTACCAGAACAAACTCATCCCCGCCGACAAGGCCTGCTACACGTGTCATACGAGTTACACCATGTTCGGGGACGTGGACGACAAGATCCGCGGCGTACGGCACGTCTGGCACAGCGTGATGGACACCGCGTCCGATCCGGTGAAGCTCTATGCGCCGTATGAGAACCGGGCCTGCCTGGAATGCCACGAAGGAGCCAGGTCCTACGAGGAGAACACGGTTCACGCGCCGTTTCGGACCGAACTGATGGCCGGCACGAAATCGTGTCTCATGTGCCACAACCTGATTCACGAGGTCACGAAACTGGACCGGTTCGACCGCTGGGATCCGGAGGCGGCGCCATGAGTTGGATTCGATCGCTGGGCTTGCGAACCGGATTCGCCGGCCGCCTTCAACTCGCCGGACTGCTGATCGCGGCCGGGATCGTAGTGGAGTTGGGCACGCTGTTCTGGAACCACCCGATCTCCCTGTTCCTGTTCCTGACCTTGGGAGCGGGTCTGGTGGGAGCGGGCATGCTTCTCTACCTGTGGTCTGTCGTCACCCGGAGCGAGTGACGCCCTTCGGAGCCGGACGAGTCCGGGAGAAAGGGACAGTCACTTTCTCTGGAGGGGCGTCTTTCAGGCGCCCTCTTTCGCACCAACCATGCCCCATGGCCAGGGACTGCAGGTTGCGAGAGCGGGGGTAGGAAAACCCCCGCTCCTCCTGGAACACCCCTGTTCCTCTCACGCTCTCGCCAGCCTATGGCCGGTGGGAGATCTCCTACCTTTCTCGATCCCTCATATTCCCTCCAATTCCTGATAAAGTACTTCGAATCCTGATGAAAGTTCCTTTATGGCTGGTGGCCGGCGGACTTTTGTTCTCGATGGTCGCGGCGGCGCCGCCGGCCGCCGCGCAGTCCGGACAGATCGCGGGCGTGGTCGCCGACGCCACCGGCGGGGTGCTGCCCGGGGCGAGCGTCACGCTGACGGGCGGGCCGGATCGGCGTCTCCAGACGCAGACGGACGATAGCGGCCGTTTCACCTTCACGGGCCTCGATCCCGGCACCTACACGGTCACCGTCTCCCTCGGCGGCTTCGATGCCGAGTCGGTAGACGTTGCCGTCCGAACCGAACCGGTAGAGCTGCCGGTCATCACCCTGCAGCTTGCCGCCCTTGACGATGAGTTGGTCGTAACGGCGACCCGCATGGAGGAGCCGCTGAGCATCTCGGTGGCGACCGGCGCGGATATCGAGCGGCAGCGAATAGGCAACCTGACGGAGCTGGCACGCTGGATGCCCGGCCTGACGGTGGTCGACCAGGGCGCGCGCGGCAGCAACGTCGTCATCGCACGCGGCCTGCACACGGACGCGCTGACCGGCTCCGAGCAGGCCGGCAACAACTACAACAACGGCGTCGCCACCTACCTCGGCGACATCCCGCTGGCGGTGGACCTCCGGCTGCACGATATCGAGCGGGTGGAGGTCCTGCTCGGGCCGCAGGGGACGTTGTACGGCGCCGGCACGCTGGCGGGCGCCGTGCGCTACCTGCCGCGCCGCCCCGACACCGAGCGGCGCACGTTCGAGCTGCGCGGCGACGGGTTCGCGCTGGCGCACAGCAGCTCATTCGGCTCGGATGCCGGCTTCACCTTCAACCTGCCGATCATGACCGGGAAGCTTGCGCTGCGCGGCTCCGTCGACCGTTACACCAATCCCGGATTCATCGACTATGACTATCTGCTGCGGACGCCCGGCGTCTCCGAGCCGGAGCCGGACCTGGCGGACCCCACCGCGGCGGCGGCCAATTTGCGGAGCGAGCCCAACGCCAACACCGAGGAGACGGTCTCGGCGCGGTTCTCGCTGCTGTGGCAGGCGACTCCGGAGTTATCGGCGCTGTTCGCCTATCACCTCCAGGATCAGCAGGTCGGAGCACGGCAGATCAATCATGCCCGGTCGTTCGACACCGGCCGCTACGTGGCGGCGCACCGATACCTGGAGCCCAGCGACCGCAGGAACCAGTTGTGGAGCCTGGAGCTGAGTTGGGCGCCGGGACCGGCGGAGCTGACCACCGCCGTGGGCTACTCCCGTTACTCCCAGCAGGGACAGCGCGACCAGACCGACCTGTTGATCCAGGCGTTCGGCATCGCGGGGCTACTGCCGGGCGAGTTTCCGGCGCTGACTGAGGCGCGGGCCATCGATCCGGGCGTCTCTGCCACCGACCTGACGGCGCAGTTTCGCTCCTTCTCCGCTTATACCCGCGAGGATTCCCGGGAGAAGCGCCTCAACTGGGAGACGCGCTTGGTCTCGACCGGGGAGGGGCCGTGGCGTTGGGTCGGCGGCGTCTTCTTCAACCACTACGACAGCAACGGCACCAGCTTCGAATTCGCTCCCGGCCTCACGGAATTCTCCGGCGTCACGCCTGTCGTGGAGGGCAGCCCCGTGTCCGATCCGGTCGAGTACTACTCCCTCGGGAGTAGCGCAGTGGAGGAGCGGGCGCTGTTCGGTGAGATCTCGCGCGACCTTGGCGACCATTGGCGCGTGGCAGTCGGCGGCCGCTGGTTCGGGTACCGCATCGACACCGGCAGCGCGACCGAGTTCCCGTACACGCCCCTGTACAACTCGCCGTTCACCGCCTTCGATTCCCGCGACCGTGGCAAATTGTTCAAGGCCAGCGTCAGTTACCGGTTCGACGACCAGACAAACGCCTATTTCACCCGATCCGAGGGGTACCGCATCGGCGGCGGCAACAATTTCCGGGTCTGCACCGACGAGGAGATCACCCTGCTCACCGACGCGGATCCCGGGAACGATCCACCGCAGTCCGGTTGCATCTACGAGGATCAGGCGCTGATCCGGCCGGACACGACAACCAACTACGAAGTGGGGCTGCGCCACTCGGATCGCGACGGCCGGTTCAGCGCCGGCGGCACACTGTTTCACGTCGACTGGAAGGATATCCAGGTGGCGGGTTTGACACCCTTCAGCGCGCAGCCGATCACGCTGAACGGCGGCGGAGCGGTCAGCCGCGGTGTCGAACTCACGGCGGCCGCCGACCCGACGACGGCGTTCCGCCTCCGCGGATCGTGGTCATTTGCACACGCCCAACTGAGCAAGGACTCCCCCGGGCTCCTCGAAGGGGGCGCCGACGCGTTCAAGGGAGACCGCCTCTCGGGCGCGCCGCGCCAGCAGGGCAGCCTGTTGGCCTCCTACAACTGGCTCGTCGGCCGCAGCGTGGTCGAGCTGCTGTATGGCTACACGTATACCGGCGACGTGCTCACGCGCATCGGATTGCGCGCCGGCGGCGAGACCCTGCCGGCCTACGATCTCCACAACCTGTCGGCGTCGATCTCGAAGGACGACTGGACGCTGGAGTTCTACGCGAACAACCTGCTGGACGAGTACGCCGTCACCGGCGTGCGCCAGACACCGGCCTTCATCGGTGTGACCGACGAAGGCTTCCGGTCGCGGCGCTACTTCGCCAACGTGCTCACCCCGCGGCGGATCGGCGTCCGCCTCCGCTTTGCTTTTCGCTAGGTGGGGGAAGGACGGAACCGGTTCAGTCGCTTACTCGGACGGTCCTGCCGCTCCGCCGTGATTCTTCGGCAGCGTCGGCAACTCGGAGGGCGCGCCTCCCGTCATCGAAGCCGGGGGAAGGCTTGACGCCTCGCTCCACGGAATCCACGAAGGCATCGATCTCCCGCGTGAACGCTTCCTCGTACCGCTCGATGAAGAAGGGGTGCAGCCGGTCGCGGGCGGCGGTCCCAGATTCGGTGTAACGTTCGATGCTGGTCCGAGTCGGATTGGCGGAAACCAGCATGCCGCGTTCTCCGAACAGCTCGATTCGCTGGTCGTAACCGAAGGAGCAATGGCGCGAGCAGTTGACGTGGCAGAGAGCGCCGGAGGCCATCCGTATCACCACCATGGCGCTGTCCACATCGCCGAGTTTCCCGGCACGGGCATCGAACAGGACACTGCCCATGGCCGTGACCTCTGCGGGCTCTTCGTCGAACAGGAAGCGGGCCATGTCGAAGTCGTGGACCATCATGTCCCGGAATATTCCCCCGGAACCCTGAAGAAAGCGCAGGGGCGGGGGGAACGGATCCCGGCTGCTGATGACGGCCTGCTCGAGGTTGCCGATCTCGCCGTTTCGGGCAGCCCGGCGCAGCGCGCTGTGGCCGGGGTCGAAACGCCGGTTGAATCCGATCTGAAACGGCACACCGGTCTCCGCGAGAACCGCCCCGCAGGCGTCGGCTCGTGCCATGTCCAGGTGGATCGGTTTTTCGCAGAACACCGCCTTGCCGATGCGCGCCGCGCCTTCGATCAGATCGCAATGGGTGCTCGTAGAGGAGGAGATGCAAACGGCATCGATGGCGGGATCACCGAGCAGAGCATCTACGGAATCGACGGAAACCGATCCGGTTTCAGTTGCGGCCGAGGCGGAGGCGTCAGCATCGACGTCGTAGATCCCTGCGAGTTCCACACGGTTGTTTGCCGCGAGGATTCTTGCGCGCATCCGGCCGATCCTGCCGACTCCGAACAGTCCGATCCTGAGCATGGAATTCTCCTTGGTAACGCGACGAAGGGGCGGACGCTGAAGCTGACGCCCCGCTCAACCCGGCGCTCCGAGTATACAAGCGGGTAGTTGGTTGCGTCGTTTCCAAAAGGAGCGGCGTCATTCTTGGCGCCGTTCTTACGGCCTCGCATTCAAGAAAAACCGCGCGGCCACATCGTCTCTGCCGGCCGATGTTCGTCCTCACCTCCAGCGCGAAAAAGAGGGAATGGACCGGCCTTCCTTCGAAGTGAAGAACCGAGACGTCCAGCCGCCGAGCTTCGAACTCCCCCAACGCTCGTAGGAGGGCGCCAAGAATGACGCCCCTCCGCTGATCACTAACTCAGCGACCTGGTCAGAAATTCGGCCTAAAAACTCATTTGGAGTCCGACGCGCGCGGTTCGCGGGATGGAGGGATGGGTGTGCACGTCGTCCACACCCGCTAACGGTTCCCCCGGGAGACGCGACGTATAGAAGTAGTCGATGTCCGACACCGGGGAGTTCAGAAGGTTGAACACCTCGAACAAGATGGTGACGCGGCGGTTGAAGCGGATGCCGAGCCGGCCGTTCCAAACGGTCGTGGAATCGGACCTGGCGGAGTTGTCCTCGATCAAGGGCCGTGGTCCGAAATGGCGCACCCGGACGCTGCCGAACAATCGCTTCACCGGTTCGAACGTGAGGGCGCCGGAGAAAACGCGGTTGAGCGAACCGGGAATCCGCGATCCTGAGGGGTCGCGGTCCGAAAACCGCGCGGAGGTGAACGCGAGGTCGGCCTCGGCGGTCATCCAGGGTGTGAGACGCATGTAGTTCGCCCACTCGATGCCGTAGCGGTAGCTTGGACGGCTGGCGGCCGTCACGCCCGCATCGCCCAGGAAGAGCAGCTCGGAATCGAAGTCCAGGTACCAGAGGGCCACCGTGGAATGCAGTCCCCGCGGCCTCACCGTCCGCACGCCGACTTCCCCGCCCCGCGCCTTGACCAGCGGACGGAAGCTCTCGGCCGGCTCGCCCGTGCGCGGGTCGATCCGGACGGTCGCGCCGCGCACGTCGTTGCTGTGGAAACCCTCGCCCCAGTTGGCATAGAACTCGGTCTGCCGCCACGGTCCCAGGATCGCCGTCAGCTTGGGGCTGACGATGGAATCCGCACCGGCGCCGGAGTTCACCGGATCTCTGGCGTCGACGGCGAAACGATAGATGTCGCCGCGAAGCCCGATGGAGGTCCGGAAGAACGAAGTCCAATCGAGCACACTCTCGCCGAATACGCCCAGCGACGTCTGGCGCAGCGCGTCCTCGCGCACCGTATTGGTGCGCCGCTGCCGAACCGTGTCATACAGACCGAGGACATTGGCGTCGTCGTGGCGCAACTGGGTGCCGGCCTTCCATTCCAGGGGCCGTCCGAGAAACTGCCGCAGGCGCCGGTGGGTGAGCTTGGCACCGGTCGAGGTGCGGCGGTCCACTTGCTCGAACTGATCCCCGTCGGCCGGATTGGCCAGAAAATAGGTGAAGTTCTGGATCAGGTTCAAGCCGTAACGCATGCCGAAGGCGGTGATCCGGGTCGAAGCCTCCCCGTTCGAGCGAAGGCTATCGGCGACGAGGCCGTGCCGGTAGGTTCGTCCGCCGCCGGTGGGATCGATTCCAGCGAACCGGTCGATCCGGCCCGATTCGATGGCCCGCACCGGCACCTGGTCCGTTGCGTGCCAATTCGCCGCATAGCTCAGGCCGGTGATGGAGAAGCCGTTCTGCGTGTCTCCCCGGCTGTAGCGCAGAACGCCATTCACCTTGCGCAGCTCGTCGGGGTCGACCCAGGGACCGTCGTTTTTGCCCACCTCCACGCCGACGAGCAGGTTGCCGTCGCCCAGGCGCGGTGACGCGGCGCTGAAGAAGCGGCTCCAACCCTGGCCACCGACGCTGATGCTGGTCACCGGCTGCTCCAGCACGCTCAGGTAGCTGACGTTGGCCGAGCCGGCGGCGGAAAAGTCGCCGTCTTCGGCGAAGTACGGCCCCTTCTTGAACTGGATGCCGCTGACCAGCTCGGGAATGATCACGTTGGAGTCCGAGTAGCCGGAGGCGTGGGCGCCGGACGGCATGTTCAGGGGCATTCCGGCGACGGTGGTGGCGAAATCGGTTCCGTGATCCAGGTTGAAGCCACGCAGGTAGTACTGGTTGGCCTTCCCCTCGCCGCTGTGCTGGCTGATGACGAGGCCCGGAACCGTCTCCAGCACTTCGCCCGGGCGCATGACAGGCCGCGCCTGAAGTTGGGTCGCGGTGATGGCGCCGACGCTGGCGGCGGAGGCGATCCCGACCAGGTTCTCCGCCGGCTCCGGAAGGTCGGCGATGTTCCGCAATGTGGGCCGGGCGGTCACCAGGACGTCGGCGGTCAGGGAGAGCACCAGGACGAGATCCACCGTCAGGACCTCACCCGGGGCCACGGTCACCTCACGGCGGGCGCCGGCGAAGTTGATCCGCCGGAAAGTCAGCGTGGCCGGTCCCGTGGGAACCCCCTCGATGCGCCACTTCCCCGCGCCATCGGCGACGGAGGCGAGCTCGGCGCCGTCGGCCTCGAGGTTGACGAAGACTCCGGGAAGGACGCCCCCGGTCTCGTCGACGACGGTTCCGGTGAGGGTTCCGGTGGTTTCGGCGGCGGCGAAACCGGCACACGCCAGGAAAAGGAAGGCTGCAAGGGAGGAGGTTCTACGGAAGAGGACCATAATCTCCAGTACGGCAAATTCACTGCGGGACCTGCGTCGTCCTTGGTCTGCGACCGGACAGGAACTCGGGCGGGGTCCCGCCAGATTCGGCGAACGTGACCGGGAGGATTATACCGTCCTTTACTCCGCGCCGTCCCTTTTTCCGCGCTATGAATTCCGTCGAAGAGTGGTGCGCCAGTGACGACTGCCGCCTGCGCTATGGAAGCCGCCGGCGAATGAGAGGTTGCGCGAGTGTCAGGAGAGCCCAACGACGGCTCGGGAGAAACTACTTCCGGGCCAGCTCCCACGACTTCCGCGTGAATGTGATGTAACGCACGGGCGTCTTGCAAGTCTTGCAGATTGCTCCGCGTTTCCTGACGTCGCGCTTGATGGCCCAGCCGCACGTGACGCACCGCGCGATATAGCGGGGCGGAGCAAATTCCACCGTGTGGCAGCGGTCGCCGGTGCATCCGACCGAACGCGCGACCGCCTTCCAGGCGGCGTCATGATTGTGCTTGGGGCCGACCAGAGCGTGCGCGATCTCGTGGAGAATCGTGTCCCTGACCTGCGGGCCGGTGGCGTGCAGGCAATAGAGGCGGGAGAGCCCGATGACCTTGAGTCCGAAATCGCAGACTCCCGCCCGCTTGGAGGCATCCTCGAACTGAAAGCTCCATCCCGTGAGTCCGTGCCGGCTTATCAGCCGCTCCGCCTCCGCCGCAACTTCGGCCAGTTTCCTGCCATCGTCGCGATCAGGATTCCGGCCGGCTCGTGTCAGCAGACCATAAGGAACGTATTAGCTTCCGTTTTCCGTGGCGACCAGGGCGCACGCACCGGACGGGGGAAGTAGACTGTCCCTTTCTCGCTGGAGGCTACAACGTCAACCTTTTGGTGGATTCAGCGCCGGGTGCTCAGACGCGTCAGGAGGCGGCTGCGTAGCTGATATCCAGAAAGATCTGGCGGACCACGACCGGATCCTGGTCGCGAGAGAAGTAGCCCTTGGACTTCCGCGTAGGGCTCGAAATGACCTTACGACGATACGAGCGAAATTTCCTTGAGAGGTAGAAATGCCAACAAAATTAGTGTGTTGGAACATCGCAAAAAGACACGAGGCTTGGAGACAACTGGTGAAAATGGATGCTGACGTCGCCTTGCTTCAAGAAGCCGGGAAAATACCAACCGACGTTGCCGGCAAGGTCCAAACCGGTGGAAAGGAACATTGGGACCCACACACATGGAACTCGCGTTGGTATGAAGGGCGATTCAAGAAACTATTCGACCGCTTCCCAATGATCGTGAAGCTCTCCGACCGTGTCCAAGTCGAATGGTTCAAGCAGGTTAGCCCGATCAGCGAAACGACGGAGGACGAGATCGCGGTCAGTGGAATCGGCACGATTGCCGCGGCGAGGGTCATCCCATCCGATGCCCCGCCGTTCATCGTTGTGTCCATGTATGCGCGCTGGATCAGTCCGCATCCGTCTACCAAGAGTAAGTGGAGCGTAGGCAACTCCGATGTTTCGGCTCACCGCATTCTCTCTGACCTTTCGGCATTCATAGGCAGCTACGACCCGAGCACGCATCGAATTCTGGCAGCGGGCGACCTCAACATGGTCTACGACGGTATTGACCATGCTCCGTCGGTGCCTGGGTCCCGCGACCGCGGCGTGTTTGGCAGGATGGCCGCGCTCGGCTTGGAATTCATGGGACCGCAATATCCGGCGGGAAGGCTGGCGCGCCGAATATCCGGAGGCTCGCCGCCCGATCCTCGGAACGTGCCTACTTACCACACGGTCCGCAAGTCTCCCGCGACGGCCCAGCTCCAGCTCGATTATGCGTTCGCCTCCCGCGGCTTCCACAAGACCGTCAAGGTACGCGCCATGAATTCCGTCGAAGAGTGGGGCGCCAGTGACCACTGCCGCCTACTCATCGAAGTCGCAGATCAATGAGAGGTTGCGCGAGTGTCAGGAGAGCCCAACGACGGCCCGGGAGAAACTACTTCCGGGCCAGCTCCCACGACTTCCGCGTGAATGTGATGTAACGCACGGGCGTCTTGCAAGTCTTGCAGATTGCTCCCCGTTTCCTGACGTCGCGCTTGATGGCCCAGCCGCACGTGACGCACCGCGCAATATAGCGGGGCGGAGCAAATTCCACCGTGTGGCAGCGGTCGCCGGTGCATCCGACCGAACGCGCGACCGCCTTCCAGGCGGCGTCATGATTGTGCTTGGGGCCGACCAGGGCGTGCGCGATCTCGTGGAGAATCGTGTCCCTGACCTGCGGGCCGGTGGCGTGCAGGCAATAGAGGCGGGAGAGCCCGATGACCTTGAGTCCGAAATCGCAGACTCCCGCCCGCTTGGAGGCATCCTCGAACTGAAAGCTCCATCCCGTGAGTCCGTGCCGGCTCATCAGCCGCTCCGCCTCCGCCGCAACTTCGGCCAGTTTCCTGCCATCGTCGCGATCAGGATTCCGGCCGGCTCGTGTCAGCAGACCATAAGGAACGTAGTAGCTTCCGTGCTCCGTGGCGACCAGGGCGCGCTTGGGTCCGAGACGCGCGAGGACACCTTCAATGGCGCCCTGACCGTGCGGGACCAGGACCTCGTCATCCGGGCGGAATCGGGCTTTGAACCGGTCCCGCCTCAGAGCCACTCGCTTTCTACTTCCACCTTCGTTACGAGCGAGGAAGTCCCACGGCACCCCGTAGTCGGTGCCGTCCTCCCCCACGACTTCGGCTTTCCGAGGAGTCTTGCGTGCGATGTGCCCGCTGATCCAGACACCCTGGTCCCGGAACTTCACGGGATCATGAATGCAGAACTGCGTGGCGCTAGACACTGTCCGAACTCACAAAATGATTTGCCGTGCCCTGTCCGGGATCCGAGTCATCACAGAGGACGAACGACCGGCGTCCCTCCGGGAGAAGGATCCAGGAGCCGGATCAGCCTCAGTCGTCTCCTGTGGGACCCGGCTCCGAAACCGGGGCTGTGCCCGCCGGACAAGGCATTCTTGGGAGCATACCGAAAGTATATGACCGAGGAGCAACACGTCTCCGTCGGGATGCGTGGAATGGTCCTCCAGCCGCCCATTCAAATTCCGTAGGGGCACCTCTTGTGTGTTGTGGGTGCCCTCTGTCAATGGCCATTGAAAATGTCAGGGTTTTCGGTCTGGCCCGCTTCGGTCGCTCCGCTCCCTACACGGGCCAGACCGAAAACCCTTGCGGCGCTCACGACACGGTTCCCCCGGCGGCGAGCGGTTCACCGCCTCTTCGACCAGCCACGGGATGGATCACCTTGGAGAGCTCCGCGTGGCGGCGCATCCGATAGCTGTTGCCCCGGATGTTGACGATGTGGCAGCGGTGCAGGAGCCGGTCCAAGAGCGCTACGGGATCTCGCCATACCGCCCGGCAACCGGCTCGAAGTTCTCAAGGGTCGTCTTTCAGGCTTCCATTCCATTCGCGTCAACAACCGGTGGCGCATCGTCTTCAGGTGGACCGATACCGGACCAGAACAGGTGGCGATCGTAGATTATCATTGAAGAATTACCCTATAACGTTATAGGATACGAACATGAAACAGCCCATCACGCCCGGAGAGATTTTGCTCGAGGAGTACCTCAAACCGATGGGGATTTCACAGAATGCCATGGCTCGAGCCATCGGTGTCTCCCCAAGGGCGATCAACGAAATCGTCCTTGGCCGACGGTCGATCACTCCGCCCATGTCGATCCGTTTTGGCGCCTTCTTTGGTCAGTCGGACGAATTCTGGCATGGCATCCAAGTCGAGTGCGACTTCCGCAAGCTGGCAGGGGACAGGAACCGACTGGTTGCCGACATTCAACCGGCTGCGGCCGTAGCGGCCCGTGGCGACAGCCGCCGCGGCGCTCGACCGACGCTGCAATCTGGACGCGCGTAACTACAGGTGGTCCCAATCGTCTCCGAAACACTGGAGAAGTTGACTGCCCCTCTCTCGTTCCCACCGAAGTTGTCGATTGCCGCCTTTGCGGAGTCGTCTGGCTTGAGGGTGTGTTTCCTAAATGCACACATTGTGTAATTACTGGATCATGAGGGCCAGTTTCGACTGGAGCACGGAGAAGAATCAAAGACTCATCGAGCAGCGAGGAATCTCATTCGAGAGTGGCGTCTCCGCCATAGAGCAAGGCGGCTTGTTGGATGTACTGGAACACCCGATCCAGGATCGCTACCCGGGACATTTGATCTACGTCGTGGAATCCGACGAGTACATTTTTCTTGTACCTGTTGTGACGCAGGCCGACGGCACTCGTTTTCTGAAGACGATTATTCCCAGCCGAAAGGCGACGAAGACTTACCGGAGGAGGCAGCCATCGTGAACGACAAATTGAGCGCCGAAGAGCGCGACATTCTCGGCCGATACGAGCGGGGTCATTTGCGCTCCGCTCCTGGTGCCGAACGCGAAGTCGAGGTGGCCCGTCAGGCGGCACGTAATACGTTCAACAAGACCAAGCGAGTGAATCTGCGGGTAACCGAGCGCGACTTCAAGCTCGCTCACTCGCGGGCCAGGGAAGAAGGGATCCCTTATCAAACACTGCTGTCCAGTGTGATCCACAAATACTTGGCCGGCCGGCTGACCGAGAAGAGGTAGCTTGCCATCGCGGTGCGTGGAGAAATCGTGACGTTCGATGGGTCCGTCGGCTCCGTGCTCGGGAGTCCGCCGATGTCAGGAGCAGCAGGATTGCGGAGCAGACCCTCTATTACGATCGCTCTCGCACTGACCCTGGCTTGTGCCGCGTGCGGTGAACCGGCCGAGGTGCTGGTGGGCGAGCGGCTTCTTGTCCTGGAAGGAGCCACTCTGATTGACGGCACCGGCGCCGAACCGCGCGAGGACAGCGTCGTCGTGGTGGACGGCGACCGAATCCTCAGGGTCGGCAGCACCGGTGACTTCCATTACCCCAACTCGGCACGGCGAAAAGACGTCTCGGGCCACTTCGTGCTTCCGGGATTCATGGACATGCATGTCCATGTTCACCCCGAGGCTCGGATCGAGACCGTGGAGGCGTTGCTTGAGTTCGGAGTGACCACGATACGCAGCCCGGGCGCCGCTCAAAGCGCCGGCGTCGAGCTCCGGGACCAGATCGCGGCGGGCCAGGTTCGCGGTCCGCGGATGATTACCGGCGCCGCTTTCATCAACGGGTCTCCTCGATTCGATTGGACGGTAGCCGTGGCAACGCCGGATGAGATCCGGGACGTGGTTCGACAACAGGCCGCGGCGGGTGCGGACCTGATCAAGCTGTACTGGGACGTGACCCCGGAACTGGTGGCCGCTGCGATCGAAGAGGCTCACAGGCTCGGTCTGAAGATCGCTGGCCACCTCCGGGCAACGAGCTGGACCCAGGCGGCACGGCTGGGTATCGATGCCCTGCTCCACAGCGGCGCGGAAGGGCCGACCTGGGAGCTGGTTCCCGAAAGGCACCGGGCCCAACTGCGGGCACTGCCTTACCGGGAATTCTACGCCCGTTGGATCGAGTTGGTGGAGCTTGACGGCGAGCTGATGAGCTCCTTGATTGCCGCCCTCGTTGCCAACAACGTGACGGTCGACCCGACTCTGGTCGCGATGCAAAGCCTCCACTTCGGCGACGACCCGAAGGTTCTCGAAAGGCTCGAGCCTGAGCGGGCTCCTCCCTCGGTCGTCTCCCTTTGGGGTCCGGATTGGCAGCAGCGAAACCCGTTTGTCTTCACCAATCCCATGGGAGTCGCCCGAGACCTCACGTCCGGCAAGGACGTATTTCCCGTCGCACTCGAGATCGTACGGAGGCTTCACGAGGGGGGAGTGAGGCTGACTGCAGGAACCGACGTGGGAATGCCCTGGATTACGCCGGGCGTGAGCCTGCACCGGGAGCTGGAGCTTCTGGTCCAGGCCGGCATTGACGAGGCCGATGTGATCGTCTTGGCGACCCGGAACGGCGCCGAGGGCCTGGGGCTGGAGGATCAGCTCGGAACCATCGAAGCCGGAAAGCTGGCCGACCTGGTCGTGCTCTCGGCGGACCCACTGTCGGACATTCGCAACACTCGTTCGGTGACCGCCGTCTACAAAGCCGGTGAACTCGTCTATTCGGCCACGCCGCCTTGAAACGGGCGAGGAAGGGAGCGGCGGTTTCCTAACCGCCGGCTTCCGGAGTGTCCGTGAACGAGCGCGTATCGTGGGCAACGGGTAAGCGCCCCTCCTTGTTTCTTAGAGGGGGACAGGAATGTCTCCCCTCCTACCGGGCGGCCAGCTTCGCAATCGGGATCCGCAGGAAGAACACGCCCGGTCCTCCCTCCTGATCTTTGTCGATGTCGTAAAAGACCACGCCGATTGTCTTTTCGTCGAGTTGCACGGTTCGGGGACAGGCCCGGCCGTTGATCGCCCGGCCCGGGTTGTAGTACTCGAACACGCCATCCCATGTCTGCCCGTCGTCGTATGAGATGCGATAGCGGATGCGCTCCCCGCCAAAGCCGGGTCCGAGAATCTCCGAGGCCAGCAGCCAGCCGTTTTTCAGACCGACCATTTCATGCCGCCAGCCCTGCGTGCTGATGTCCGGAAAGCCGTCGATGGTCTTCCACGTCTTGCCGTTGTCCGTTGATCGGAGGCCGGCACCGCTGACGAACGTGCCTCGCGGAGTCTGCACGATCGGGATCAACCCGTGATCACGGCCATCGCCGAACGGTGTTGCCTTGGAAGTGGCCGGATCAAACACAAACGTCCGGTCGATCAGCGACACGAGCCATTGCCCTGACTTCAGTTCGGTAACGGGGTGCCTGGTGACGGATCTGACTTCGGGATCACGCGGGAATGGCTGCGGGTCGCTCCACGATACTCCTTCGTCACTCGACAGGGAGTACAAGACGGACCGTGGTTCTTTCTGAGTGACCGGCGTATCCCAGCGGTTCCAGCAATGCACCAGGCGGCCGTCGCTCAGCGTCGTCAGCGAACCCGGGTAATAGGTCTTCTCGACGGTATGGACAAACGGAACCGATTCGGACCATGTCATTCCGCCGTCCGATGATCGAGTGATGCGCAGGTCCACGTGATTCACTCGTCCGTACGTCACGACGATGGTCCCCGAGCGGGTGACACAGGCCGCCGGGTGAATGTGCCCGTCGACCGGGACAGCAATCCGGACCGGTTTCAGTTGATGGTCGCTGGCGACGACCGTTGACACGGTGAATAAAGACAGCACGGCGAGTCGGTTCATCAGATGCCTCCAAGTGTTGAACGCGGAATCCTGTGCAAGGAGATTACCTCAGACGCTATGAAATAAGGAGGTTGAGGCCGATAAACAGGCCGGTCAACCAACCCGCGCAATGTACAGCCTTGGATCCGGTTCTCTCGACCTGCGGTCCCGATCACGTTTCCCTTTCCTCAAACGCTAGGCGTGAGGGCCTTGCTCCCGGATGATTCTCAAAGCCAGGTCGGGATCGATCTGGACGATCATCTCGGGCTCGGCCCGGACTCCCGCGGGCAGGTCGAAACCCCCGACGGCACTGCGCGCGTGCCAGCCTGACAGAGATTGATCCCTGCCATCTTCCGCAAACTGAGAGAGCGGTCCGCCGAAGACGTCATGAAAGACTTTGGAATATCCGTTGACAACCAGGTGCGAGAGGGTCAGGACCCCACCGCCGGCCGAGTTGACCATGCCGAGACCTTTGACGCAGTACCAGACATCGTTCAGCGTCCCCAGAGGATGGAGTCCCCAGAGGATGGAGTCCCCAGTGCAGAACGCGGATGTGTGCGATACCCGCCTCGCGAGCTGCCGCGGCCCCCTTCTCGACTTCCGCATCATCGTCGGTGACGGCTCCCATGCCGGCGGTGGTGCCGGAAAGAAAAACCAGACCCGAGGGGGTAAAGGTGGCCTGGGCGAGGTTCTGCGCACCTGGAGGCGGAAGTGAGTCTTCCTTCTGCCCCAGATCGATTCCCAGCCGGGTGATCCGGTCGTAGACATCGAAATTCCTCTTCCAACCCGAGTTCAGTTCAACCATCGGTTTCCTTCGTTGATGACTATTGTTTATGGATAAAGAGAAAGCCTTGGATCTAACAATTCGCTGAAATCAGATCCGATGAGCCTATCTCGAAACTCTCACGTTCCACTTGCCGCAGCGTCGGAATCATCCGTCCTGGCTGCGTGACGCGGCCTCAGCGTCGCCGACGTATGCTAGCGGAAGGACGTTCAGGAGAGAAGCGAAAATCAGACCTCGGCCGCTTGGTCCCAGACCCGGAGAAAGTTCTCCCCCAGGATCTTGCGGATGTCCCGGTCGCTGTATCCCCGCTTCACCAGGCCCCGGGTCAGGTTCGGCCGCTTGGATCGGTCTTCCAGGTCCTCGACCGGCTCGTTGTCCGAGGAGACCGCAACGTGGTCGATTCCGGCCACCTTGACGGCATGGTCGATGTGGTCCAGGAAAGCGTCGATGGGAGGCAGGTCGATTTCCTCGGTGTAGGAATGCGAATCCAGCGTATTCCTCATGGCGGCGGCAATCTCCCAGGGATCGGAGTGCTCCCGGGCCAGGCGCAGATCCCGGTCCGTGTAGTCGGGGAGGAACCGGGACTTCATCATGTCGTTCAGGGCCTTGGCATCCAGGTAGGAGGGAACGGTGAAGATGCTCACCACGCCTCCGTTCTCGGCCAGGGCCCGCAGCATCTCGTCCGTAAGGTTGCGCTGCACGTAGCACAGGGCTCGGCAACCGGAATGGGTGGCGATGATGGGTTTGGAACTGGTGCGGATCGTGTCCCAGAACGCCTGGTCCGAGGCATGGGAGACATCCACCAGCATCCCGATCCGGTTGCACTCGCGGACCACGTCGCGGCCGAAGTCGCTCAATCCGGTCTTGGGGTTCAGTTCCCCGCTGGAGTCGACCCAGTCGAAAGCGGCGATATGGGTCAACGCGAAGACCCGGATTCCCATGCGGTGATACATCCTCAGGACGGCCAGATCATTGTGGATCCAGCCCGCGTTGAGCATGGGGATCACCGCAATCCTGCCGGCTCCGGCGATTCGCTCGACATCGGAGGACCGAAGGGCCAGTTCCACGGCATCCGGGTGCTTCCGCACGCTTTGCTGCAGTATCTCGTCGACGCGCTGCAGGACCCGCTTGACCACGTCCGGGCCGTCAAACAGGTTGTCGCAGATGTTCTTGCCCGCCTCGGGAGGATTGATGATTCCTTCCCGCGCATCGCTCCGGAAGATTTCTTCCACGCCGATCCCGTGGACGATGGCGTCGACCTGGCCCGTTTGGAAGTCTTCCAGGTAAAGCTTGCCGTAGGTGTCGATGACAATGGCGTCCCAGTGGAGTTGGGCTGGTTCTGGAGGCCCGGGAGATCCAACTGAGCGTTCACCCTGCGTGCATCCGCCCGCCATACCCAAAGCAACGGCCGAAAGAGACTGCTTGAGAAAGCCACGTCGTTTCATGGAACTGATAATCCTCATTTCAACTTCGGATCCGAATTCCTCCGAGGGACGCACCACACTACTCACCTTCACCCATCGGAGGCAGCAACCTTTCTCATATTTCTATTGAAGGCGCCACTAAATCCCTTGAATTCCACCTGCTTTTCGCTGAGAAGCTGATCCCCAAAAACATGTCTCCATCTGCTCGTCAGCAGCAGACGGGAGATGTAGACTGTCGCTTTCTCGATCCGTCCCTATGATGGGTCCAGTTAAAGTCGAAGAGACATACATGGCCGGAAAAACGCCGAACATGCACAAGGCTCAAGAAGACAAGATCATCGGAATCCGCCGCCAGGACTGCCGACAGAGGACGACTTGGCCGAGCCGGTGTTCTCGCCGAGGAGATCATCAACAGCCTAGAATCTGGCATGAATAGTTTCCGTGATATCCCTACTGGTTTGCGTCAGGCAGGTAGTTGATGGGCCGCTGATTCATGCACCATGGCCGTCTTTTGGAACACGATCCTCTTCTAAAGCTTATTTCCGGCGAACTCCGCATGGAGAACGCCAACACACTTTTGGAGGCCACCCTATGAAGATTTCCACGATCCTCGACAAGATTGACGAAAAGCAGCTATTCGTACCTGCGTTTCAGCGCGAGTATGTCTGGAAACGCGATGACGCGAGGCTGTTGATAGATTCGTTGATAAAGGAATATCCGACGGGCACGATGCTCACTTGGGAAACTGATCAACCGCCCGAGTTTAAGGGGCCGCATAAGTACAACTCGAAACAAGGTGCAGTTCGCCTCCTACTCGACGGCCAACAGCGTGTCACAACACTTTACATGCTGATCCGAGGTGAGTTTCCACCTTATTATACGGCGGCTGAGATCATGGCTGACCCACGCGGGCTCTATGTAAACGTTGATACATTAGAATTAGCTTACTACATGAAGATAAGAATGGAAAGGAACCCGCTTTGGCTGGACATCACTGAATTGTTTCGTGGTAAGATAGACGCGTTTGACTTGGAGCCTGCCTGTTCCGCTATCGGCAAAAGCCTCACAATCGATGAGCTTAAGCGGTACAACAAGAATATCAACGCAATTAAACAAATCGTGGGTCGTGAATTTCCTGAACAAACGATCCCGATCAAAGCCAATATCCGGGAAGCCATCGACATATTCTATAAAGTAAACGCCAGCGGTGTTGCGCTGACAGAGGCCGAGTTGGCTATGGCACAGATTTGCGGGTATTGGCCGGAGGCTCGCGACCTCTTTAAGGTCAAGCTTGCTGAACTGGAAAAGTCAGGCTTCGGATTTCGGCTGGATTTCTTGGTATATGTGCTGCTCGGATGTGTGCATCACATGGGCTCGGATATGCGCAAGCTTCATGCTCAGGATAACAAGGCTGCCCTTCAATCGGCGTGGAAACGGCTCGACGAGCAGGTCCTTGACTACGTCGTGAATTTACTCCGGGCGAGCGCGTTTGTGGACCACTTCCGTGAAATCAACTCGCCTTACGCGCTGGTCCCAATCATCGTCTACTGCTTCGACAAGGAGGGCACACCCCTGACGGATCTAGAGATTCGGAAGATGGTGAAGTGGTTTTACTATTCTCAGATTCGATCACGCTACGTCAGCCAGCTTCCACAAAAGCTTGATCGCGATCTTCGCACGTTGACCGAATCGGAACAGCCATTTGACGATCTTCTGCAGGTGATCGCAGAGGAGCGCCCGCTCGAAGTGCTCCCACTAGAGTTCGAAGGCCGGGCGACCCGACACCCCTTGTTCAGCATGGTCCGATGGTATTTGAAGAGCCGAGGAGCAGTATGCCTAACAACTGGTGTCAGTCTCCACAAGAATATGGGCAAGAAGTACCAGATCGAGATGGATCACATCTTTCCCTTTTCCCGGTTGAAGCGCAAAGGCTACGGAAGGGGCAACCGTATCAAGTATGCCCTGGCTCAGGAATTCACCAATCGCGCACTGTTGACCCAAGTAGCGAACCGCAGCAAGGCCGCGATGGATCCCGCGCGCTATCTGGCGGATGTCGCGGAAAAGTTTCCCAATGCGCTTGATTTGCAGTGCATTCCTATCGATCAGAAATTGTGGAAAATAGATAACTATGAGAGATTTCTGGAGAGCCGCCGAGCGCTTCTCGCTTCTCACATCAATGCGTATCTCAACAGTATCACTGTTACGGAAGAGGTCTTCGTGCCCGCGTCGATCGAGGATCTCATCAAGGATGGTGAGAGCGATGAGTTGGAGTTTAAGGCAACTCTGCGCTGGGACATCATAGAGGGCAAGGTCAACAAAAAGCTTGAACAGGTCATCGTAAAAACTGTGGCTGCGTTCGCCAATGCACAAGGCGGGAGTTTGCTCATCGGCGTTGATAATGACGGGCGAGCAGTCGGCCTGTCCCGTGATTATGAATCACTCGGCGAAGCCAGTAGAGATCGGTTCGAGGTGCATCTGCGTAACGTGCTTAACCAGCAGCTTGGCCCGACTTTCGTTGCCAGCAAGATTAAAACCCAGTTTCATGCAGTGGATGATGGCGACGTGTGCCAAGTTGACGTAACCACGGCTAAGGAGCCGGTGATTGTCGCGATCAAAGACAAGAATGGTCGGTTGTTGGAGAAGTTCTACGTAAGAAGTGGGAACTCGTCTCAGGAAATCCCGATGAGTGAGATGACTTCCTACGTCAAAGAGCGGTTTGGATAAATGTGCGGGTTCAGCGAGACGGCTCGCGAAGACGTCCCTCTAGCGGGAGAAGTGACTGTCCCTTTCCCGCCCCTACAAACGAGGACGGCGTGGTCCGCGAGAGTCTCCTTGCCATCGTGCCGGTTCAGTTGTCCGCCGGCACCAGCGCTACCGTCAGCCGCGTTCCGGTCGCTTCGGCGTAGCGACGCAAGGTGGCAATAGACGGCGAAACGCCGCCGCCTTCCAGCCTTGCGACCGCGGACTGAGTCGTGCCGAGACGGCGCGCAAGTTCCTCCTGCGTCAGCCTCGCTGCGGTTCGGGCGCGAATCAGCGCCTCGATCAGTGCGAACTCCTCATCGGCCCGCGCGTATTCCTCCCGGAATTCAGGGTCCTTCATGAGGCGCTTCTTCAGGTCTTTTAGTCTCGTCATGTTGTCACCTGCTTACGGAGGGTCGCCCAAGCGTGGCAACCGGGCGGTACGCGAGCCGGAACGACGTATCGCTAACCCAACTTTTGAAATCCGGATCGTCCATGAACTTCTTGAACAACTGAGTATCGTCCTTCATTACGGCCATCATGACTCGCAAAAGAGCGTTGTCGTGCTCGATGCGCGCGTTTTCCCGGTCCGAGTTTTCTTGAGCGTTCTTGAAAGCGGTGTCCTGCGCGACTCGTGAAGGAATCGTTTCGGTGATGAGCCGGTGCACGCGGTCCGCGTCCTCCCAGGGAATGTTGCCGAAGAGATCGTTGAAAGCCTTGATGATGTTCGAGAGGCGGTCCAACTCGGTCTCGCCAGGGCTACCGGGACCGGAGTCCCAACCGGGGCTGATCTCGGCATCCTCATCCGACAGAATGATCTTCTGCACCGCCCGTTTCTCGACCCGGTAGCTGTCCATGTCGATGGCGTCGAGGATGCCCTTTGACAGATCGTCCTCACGCGGCGACGGCAGCTTCGAGACCAGGAAATTCAGGAAAATCGAGCGTTCTTCCCACCCGGCATTGTTGTACGGAAGGACCGAGGAGAGGATGGCGTAGGTTCTCAGGAAACCCTTGGCCTGGCGCTTGAACTGAACCTGCTCGTCTTTCTCCAGGTCCTGCAGGTACGCCGCCACGCAGGCATCGAGGATGGGATCGAGTTCCTCACGGTCCTCGCCGGCCAAGTAGCGCGACACGAACTCTTTGACCTGCTGGCGGGAATAGACCTGGGCGCCGTCCAGATCTGCCTGGAGGTCGTGCAGCTTGTTGGGATCGGTCTCGTCGGCCAGGATCGTCGCTCGATAGTAGTCGGCGAAGGCGTCGCGGATGGTGTCCGACTCGTTCAGGAAATCCAGCACGAACACGTCGTGCTTCTTGGGGTGCGCCCGGTTGAGCCGGGAGAGGGTCTGGACCGCCTTGATGCCGGAGAGCGTCTTGTCAACGTACATCGTGTGCAGCAGAGGTTCGTCGTAGCCGGTCTGGAACTTGTCCGCACAGACCAGAAAGCGGTACGGATCCTCCCGGAACCTCTCGGCAATCTTGTTCGACGGAAAGCCGTTCAGCTTAGGCTCGCTCAGCTTCGCCCCGCCGTACTCATGCTTCCCCGAGAAGGCCACGATGGCCTAGTAGCGGCTCTTTCGTTCCTTCAGGTAGTCGCGGATGGCATGGTAGTACTGGATCGCCCGTTCAATCCCGTTGGTGACGACCATCGCCCGGGCTCTGCCGCCGATCTTGCCACGGGACAGGACCTGGGTGTGGAAGTGGTCCACCATGATCTCCGACTTGAGGCGGATCGCGTGGTCGTGCCCTTCGACGTAGCGCCGCAGCTTCCTGCGGGCCTTCTTAACGTCGAATTCGGGATCGTCCTCCACCGCCTTGGCGAGCTTGTAGTAGCTCCTGACCGGCGTGTAGTGGCGCAGCACGTCCAGGATGAAACCCTCCTGGATCGCCTGCTTCATGCTGTAGGTGTGAAAGGCGTGATGCCGGACCGTACCGTCGCTCTGCGGGTCCGCATCGCCGAAGATCTCCAGCGTCTTGTTCTTGGGCGTGGCGGTGAAGGCGAAGTAGCTGGCGTTGGAAAGGATCTTGCGCGATTCCATCACGCGGCTGATCCGATCCTCGTAGGTTTCCTCGTCCTCGGCTTCTCCCGCCTTGCCCAGCGCCTTGGACATGGCTGCGGCGGTGCGGCCCCCCTGGCTTGAGTGGGCCTCGTCGATGATGATGGCAAAATGCCTCCCGCGATGTTCGTTGCCGATCTCATCGAGAATGAAGGGGAACTTCTGGATCGTCGAGATTATGATCTTCTTGCCGGACTCAATGAACCGCCGCAGGTCGCCAGAACGCTCAGCGTGTCCCACCGTCGAGCGCACCTGGGCGTATTTCCTGATCGTGTCTCGGATCTGCCGGTCGAGGATACGGCGGTCGGTGACGACGATGATCGAGTCGAAGACCGGAGCGTCGTCCTTTTCCAGCCGGATCAGTTGGTGGGCCAGCCATGCGATCGAAAAGCTCTTCCCGCTACCCGCCGAGTGCTGGACCAGATAACGCTTCCCCGCGCCGCGGGCTCCCGCGTCGGCCAGGAGCTCGCGCACCGCGTCGATCTGGTGATAACGCGGCCAGATCTGGACTCGCCGCTTCTTCCCCGTCTTGGCGTCCTTCGATTCCACGACCTGGGCGTAGTTCTCAAGGATGTTGGTCAGGCTCCGGCGGGTCAGCACCTGGCGCCAAAGGTAGTTCGACCGCAGGCCGTTGGGGTTGGGAGGGTTTCCCGCACCGTCATTCCAACCCCGGTTGAAGGGCAGGAACCAGGAGGCCTTTCCCTTGAGATGGGTGCAGAAACGGACCTCGTTCTCGTCTACCGCGAAGTGGGCCGCACAACGGCCGAACTCGAAGAGCTTCTCGCGCGGGTTGCGGTCCTTCCTGTACTGCTCCATGGCGTCGCTCACCGTCTGCTTGGTGAGGCGGTTCTTGAGTTCGAAGGTGAAGACGGGAAGGCCATTGATGAAAAGTCCGATGTCGAGTGCGCGGTGGGTGCCGTGCCGGCCGTAGCGGAGCTGACGGGTGACGGTGAAGCGATTCTGCCGGAAGCGCCTCTTGGCCTGCTCGTTCTCGGGCGAGGGGGTTCCGTAGAAGAGGTCGAGTTCGTGGGGACCGTGCCGGATGCCGTTTCGGAGGATGTCGATGGTGCCGCGTTTGGAGATCTCGCCCTGCAACCGGGCAAGGAACCTGCGGCGTCCGGGGCCGTCTTCGGTCAGTCGCAGGGCCGTGGCGGTTTCGGGTTGGGTGGTTTTCAGGAAGGCGCGGAGTTGGACCAGATCGACGCAGTACTCACGATTGTAGTCGCGGTGGTTGCCGCAGGACCAGCCGACGCCACCGTAGCTGGCGGGGGGTTGGCTGACCGTACCCGTTGCCGGCGGGTCGCAGGGATCGCCGGTCAGGGCCTTGCAGATAAGACTTTCAAGGCCGCGTTCGGTCGTGTCGGTGGTCGCCATAGAACACGCCCGCAGTCAGATCGGGACTTCCATTTATTACCCGGGCCCCATCTGTTCAACAACGGTCCACATATCGTCAACACGTTGCTGAATACGTCGCCAGGACGCCGCCTGCAATTCGACGATCGCCAATCGCCTGTCCGCGAGGTTTTGTTGAAGACGGAGATTCTGATCCGTCGTCACCAAGAGCCGATAGCCATCCGTTTCTGCTTGGTCGAGCAATTTGCTATTGCGAAGACTCGACCACCCTCGCTCGAAGGCGGTATGCACCACATGTGTGGGCAGATGCCGGCGAAGCGGGGCCGGCCCACCCTGATCAAACAGTATTTTCAAGGCAGCGAGTCCTTCAAGTCCCAGGTCTCGTGGTCGAGAACACTTTCGACCTGCCAGCGTCCAACGCCTGGGAACCACTCCAGAAACTGTTCAATCGTGGCGCCATCTCTGAGGTTTTCGAACAGCGCCGCAACGGATACTCGCGTGTCGCAAAATACCCAGGCTCCGCTGACCTTTTCCGGGTCGCGCTCGACGGCAGAACACGTCTTCCATCTGGTCATCGAGCTACGTCCTCTGGCATCTCAGTAGTGTTTTCAAGCTTGATCGTGTCTGTCGGCGCGTCGAGTTCTTCCGACATTGCGACCGCCGCCTCGCGGACATCGAGCTTACCCGTGACGACATCGGCGATCAGGCGCGCGCGGTATTCGCGGAGCATTTCGATTTGCCGGCGGGTCCGATTGATGATGTGGTCGGTCTCAAGGATAATCTCGTTTAGAAACTCGACGATAGCCTGCTGCTCGCCGACCGTTGGTACCGGCACGGGAATCTGTCCACATTGGTCAAAATAGAGACGCAGTCTCATATCCATGATACCCCTAGAGCGTTTCTTGAACTGTGCCAGATAGATCCGTGTTCTGAACAGGTGATGGTAATAGTCTGACGCTAGATCAACAATTGGCATTAATATATCATATGCGGGGCTCGTAACACCATCATAATGGGAAACTCCAACAGCGCCCATCCACGCTAACAACTTATTTAAGATTAAATCTCCCTTTTTCACAATCCAATAATCATCAGTTGTTGAAGCCTTATTACCTTTTTCCTCAAGTTCCTTTCTAGGACGCACTCCAATATGTGTGTAAATCGATAAAAGCTCCCTGCCGTGCGCAACACCTGATTTTTCCGTTCGTAGTCTGAACATCGTCTTTATCCGCCGCACTTCCCAATGCGCCGGAACATGGGCGAATCCGTCCACGCCGGAGGCGTTGTAGGCTGGGTAGGGCTGGCCAGTTCGGACATCGATCTGGCCCGTCACGGCTTGGTGGATGATGGCCTGCTTCTGCTCCTCCAGAAGCTCGATCAGCCTTTCCTTGGCCCGGATGTAGCGCCGGATGCGACTGTCGGCGTGATCGAGGAAGCGGCCGATTTCAGCTTGCTCACCTGCCGGAGGAACGGGGAATGGGGCTCCAAGAAAGGCATCGTCCGTCAACTGGAGGCGGGATATCCAGATACCCTTAGAGCGTACTCGCAGTTCCCAATTGAATGGTTCCGAACGCAGGAGCGTGTCGATGTAGGCGGCGGATACGTCCATCGGGTGCCTTAAGCGGTATACGCCGTAGGCAGTGCTAACGATGCCGTGGCACTGAGATATTCCTAGCCCACGGCTCCATGCCCATAGGCTATTGATGACAAGATCCCCAGGCCAGCAAAGCTTATGACCAACGTAGGATTCAGCCTTAAACATCGTGACAGCGGTAGACTTCCTCGGTACGACCCCACGGTCTGACGACACTGTGAGCAACTCTTCTTCCCCAGTTGCCGAACGCTCATCGATACAGCGGAAGAGTACTTTGCCACGCAGAACTTCCCAGTGCTCAGGTATAAGACCCAACCATTCCACACCAGAATCCATGTAGGTCGGATAGGGCTTGAGATCGGTGATCATGACCCTCCTTCGCCCAGGATCTCAGTTAGCAACCCTTCCGTCTCTTGCTCCAGCGCCAGGATGTCAGCGCGGATCTCTTCCAGCGTGCGCATCGGCTCAGGCTTGTAGAAATATCGATTGAAACTGATTTCGTAGCCGATCTTCACTTTTTTCGGCGGATACCATGCGTCGCCGGCATAGGGTACAACCTCGCGAATCAAGAACCCATCAATGCCTCCCTCCTCCAACAGAGGGATCTGTTCGGTGTCGCGCAGATTGGTGTCCGGTTCGTACTCCACCACGGCAGATCGCCCATTGATGGTAGTTCTGAATAGGCCGTGAAGGGGGTTGGGTTCGGTCCCCCGCTTGTGAATCTTTTTGATCACGGCCGGTGCCGTCTCACTCCGCTCGCCACTTGCTTTCAGTCTTCTGATCTCCGCAGCCTTGTATGCACGGCTGGAGTCAATACCTTCGATCCGCAACGGCCTTTCCACCGTCACCTTCCAGTAGCCGAAGGCGGCATTGTCGAAGATCTTGCTCTCCTCGTTCTCCTCGAACCCGAGGAACGTCTCGCAGATCCAAGCAATGTCCTCTTCAGCGAGTTCGCAGTTCTTCTTTCCCAGGTTTTTCCGCAAAGGCTGGAATCTCTTCGTAGCGTCGATTAGCTGCACCTTGCCCTTCCGGTGATCCGGTTTCCGGTTTGTGAGGACCCAGACATAGGTGGCGATGCCGGTGTTGTAGAACATGTTGAGCGGCAGAGCGACGATCGCTTCCAACCAGTCGTTCTCGATGATCCAACGACGGATGTTGCTCTCCCCCTGGCCGGCATCACCAGTGAAAAGGGAACTGCCGTTATGGACCTCGGCGATCCGGCTGCCGAGGGGCGTATGCTCCTTCATCTTGGAGAGTTTGTTGGCGAGAAACAACATCTGACCGTCGCTGGTCCGTGTGACCAGGGAACATTCGGGATCGCCCGCATGCTCGATCACGAAACGCGGGTCGAGCATCTCCTTCTTGCCGCCCATGCGCGCCAAGTCGCTCTTCCAGCTCTTGCCGTAGGGTGGATTGGAGAGCATGAAGTCGAACTCGCTGGACGGGAAAGCGTCGTTGGCGAGTGTCGAGTGCTCGGGTCCGCCCACGATGTTGTCGGCCGCCGCGCCTTCCCCTTTCAGCAGCAGGTCGGCCTTGCAGATGGCGTAAGTCTCGGCGTTGATCTCCTGGCCGTAGAGGTGGGTGGAGACCTTCTTGCCCCGCTCGGCAGCGAGCCGCGACAGGGTCTCCTCGGCCACCGTCAACATGCCGCCGGTCCCGCAGGCGCCGTCGTAGAGCAGGTAAGTTCCGGACTTGATCTCGTCGGCGATGGGTAGGAAGAGGAGCTTCGCCATAAGCGTCACGGCGTCCCGCGGGGTCCAGTGTTCCCCCGCCTCCTCGTTGTTCTCCTCGTTGAAGCGCCGGACCAGCTCTTCGAAGATCGACCCAATCCCGTGGTTGTCGAGGCCGGGATGCCGCACGGACCTGTCAGCATTCAGGACCGGGTCGGGACTCAGATTGATTTCCGGCGAAGTGAGCTTCTCGATCATCGAGCCCAAGGCATCGGCCCTGGACAGCCGTGGAATCTGGTTGCGGAATTCGAAGTTGTCCAGAATGTCCTGAACGTTGGGAGAAAAGCCGTCCAGGTAGGCCTTGAAGTCGGCCGTGAGCTGCTGCCGGTTGCCGCGGGACCTCAAGTCGCGCAAGGTGAACTTCGAGGTGTTGTAGAATTCCTGTTCCGAGGCCTGCCGCAGGGCCGGATCCTGCTCGACGATACCCAGCCCATCGAGACTGGCTTTCATATCAAGCACGGCCTGCTTCGTGTCCTCGAGCACCACATCCAGCCGCCGCAGGACGGTCATGGGAAGAATGACGTCGCGGTACTTGCCACGCACGTAGAGATCGCGCAGAACGTCGTCGGCGATGCCCCAGATGTAGTTGGCGATCCAGTTCAGATCGTTGCTGCTCATTGGATACTCAGGATATCTCAAACTGTCCAGAATCCCAGGATACCGGGAGTATTCCGGCGGGATGAAACTTGGTCCTGGCATTGCGACACCGATTTGGTAGTGGACTCTCCCGTTCTCTCAGTGGAGCATCGGTTCTTCGTCCCGTGCGGGCGATCCGGCTCTTTTGCGGCCCCTGGAAAACGCGGAGACTTCTCGTATGCTCCCCCACCGGTCGCGGGCCGGCGGAATCCAGACAGAAAAAGAATGGTCTGGGAGCGTCGGCTCTCCGCCGTCAGACTCCGATGGAGCCAGAGGAAGAGGAGCAATGGGGGGACAAGAAAAAGCGTGAAGGGAACAGTCACGTTCTTGCTCTCACCCGTAGGACCTGCTCGCCGGAGAGACAGGTAGCCCCCTGAGGTGAGCTACCTGTGTCAGACAGATCGTGTAGAACCGGATTCACAATCCAGGAGTTGTCGTCCAAGACCTTGGGAGCGGAATCTGATTTTCCTGTTTTCGACACATGTTTCAAGCCCTCGTTTTTGTGTAAGTCGTTTTTTCTCTGTGATTTGTCACCCATAGCATAACAACTGACCATGAAAACACCGGAGCTTGAAAATACCTCCTACTCCTTATTTCTCAGTAACTTACGAAATTCCGAGTGAGAACTGGACACCTAGGAGGCTGTCCGACAACTCGGCATTGAGCGAGTTCCGTCCGTAAAAACGCTCATGGGCGATGGCCCGTGGCTCCGAATCCCGTTGAATCTCGGGCTCCGAAGCCGAGGGAATCGATTTATTGCTCTAATTTCGGCTCGGAAAGGGCATTCAGAGGCCGGGTTTTGCCTTTAAATGGCCTGATCCGCCCTTTTTTACGCGAAAGCCGCTCGTTTCCCGAATTCCGGACACACCTCTCCCTGCACCGCCGCAAGAATGATCTTCTTGAGGTTGTGCGCCGCACAGACGAGTGAGAATTCCCCGGCCACTTTCGCCTTGCCCCGCAACCCGAAACCTCGGAATCCCGAGTTCTTGATTTGCCCGAACACCGGCTCCACGATGGTCTTGCGACGCGCGTAGATCGCTCGCCCCTCCGGTTTCGACATCCGCTCGTTCATGGCCCGTCGCAACGGCTCCTGCCCGTCGCTCGTGATCGTGCGGGCCGCTCCTGACTTCGAACGGCAACAGCGACGGTAGTATCGGCAGCCCGCGCACACTTGACGATCGCCCTGATACACTCGCCGTCCCTGGCCATTGCTGCTCTTCAATGTCAGCAACTGCCCGCCGGGACATTCATAGGCGTCCTGCTGCGCGTCGTATCGAAAGTCCGCCTTCACCAGCCGGCGGTCACTCTCGTCCAGTTCCGTCTTCGCCTTCTTCTCTCCCCGGTCCGTCGCCACGTAGGCTTCCACCTTGCGGTCCGACAGTGCCTGCAGGTTCGTCCCCGAGTAGTAGCCGTTGTCCAGACTCATCGTCTCCGGCAGATCCCCGGTCGACTCCTGCACCTCATCCAGCGCCGGTTTCACCTCCCGCACGCCCGTTGCCTGCTGACTCACGTGCTGTCCCACGATCACCTGAGCCTCGTCGTCCACGCTGATCTGCGGGTTGTAAGCGTACTCGAACGCGCCGTTTTTCTTCATGATCCGCGCGTCGTGATCCGCGAAGCTGATCTGTTTCTTGTCCTCGATCTCCTGCCCCGGGTGCAACTCCGCCTCCCGCTCTTCCAGCGCCTGCTTCGCCGCCCGGACCTTCTCCAACCGCTTCTTCTTGTCCTGCAGCTCCTCGGGCAACTCGTAGCCCGTCTCCTCCTGATAGGCTTGATCCTCTTCCTCGTCGCAACGATCCGCCTGTCGCGTCAGGGCTTCAATCTCCTCGCACAACTCCTGCTCCCGTTGCTTGAGCCGCCCGTAGCTCATCGCCTTGTGCTTCGAGCTGTTGGCCTTGAACTTCGAGCCGTCCAGGCTCACATGGCCCAGACTCACCAGTCCCATCTCCATTGCCAGCCGCACCGTCTGCTTGAAGCAGGACCGGAAGAACTCCCCATGGTCCTTGCGGAAATCGCTCAACACCCGGAAGTTCGGGCAGTTCCTCCCGGCGATGTACAGGAACGCCAGATCCTGCCGGCAGCGCTGCTCGATCTGGCGTGAACTGAACACCCCGTGGCTGTAGGCGTAGATCAGGATCGAGACGAGCTGACGCGCCGCGTAGGCCCGTTGCCCCTGGGGGCTGTACTGGGCCTCCACCTCCATCGTGTCCAACTGCCGGAACAGATCCCGGTAGAGGAAACAGTCGTGATCCTTCGCCAGCAGGTCAAACACGCTGGCGGGAAACAGTTGGCTCTGGTAGTGACCATTCGCGTAAGGCTTGAAGCGGGGTAGCATCCGAGACTCTCCTGACGATCCGATGCCCTGATTTTAGGCAGCGTCGGTGACAGTTCTGTTCTCGGACAGCCTCCTAGCCCGAGTTTACCACGTTGAACCACAGAATACAGATAAGTTCTTTTGTTTCATAGACATAGAGAAGACAGTCCGTATGACCTAACGAGGCTGCGGCAGGGGTTGGATCGCGTGGCTGTCGAGGCCCAGGATTTCGTACATCCGCCGCTGTTCGGCCCCCATCTGCGAGAGCGTCGTCCTGAGTTCGGGCTCGCTGCCTTCCTCCCGAGCGGGATAGAGCACGTCGACCTCGCGGATTCCGCGGAGCGCGTCCAGCAGTGCGGGAATTGAGTCCTTCACGCCGTGGCGGCTCAGTTCCCGCTGCAGCAGCCCGCACAGCATCAGCGCCAGCACGCAGCAGAACACATGCACGGCGATCTTCTGGTCCGTCCAGTGGTATTGCGGCCGGATCGCGATACAGTCGCTGTCCTTCAGCTGCCGGAAGGCGCTCTCGACATGATGTTGGGCCCGGTAGCCCCGCACTAACTCGGCGTCGCTCCAGTCTGCCTGGTCGGTGAACAGCAAGGTCTTGCCCAGCAGCGTGCGCTGCAGATGCTCCCAGGCGCCCCTCTGGAACCGGTAATTCACCTTGGGCAGGCCGTCCTCCTCACGCACCTGGACGTTGAACAGGTCCCGCATGTGCCGGGCCCGCAGCCAGCCGTCGACCTTCTTGCGCGTGGTGGCGACGCCCGGCTTGCGCCCCCCGCGGATCTTGCCGTCGCGCCAGCGGCGCAACCGTTGCTGCAGCGCCCGCAGGTGCTGGCGCCGCTTCGCGATCTCGCGCAGCAGCGTCCGGCACTGGGCGTCGAACAGCGCCTGGTTCCAGATCACCAGCACCGTGCGCTCGACGCCGAACACCTCGTACTCGGTGCGGTAGACGCGCACGCCGGTCAACCCGTCGGCCTCCAGCGAGCGCATCTCGTCGGCCGCCACGGCCAGCAGGTTCGGGTGCTGGGTCGGCACCAGCGAGCCGATGAAGTGGAAGGGGCCGCGCTCGACCCAGTCCAGGTTCTCGCGCGAGTTGTTGCCCTTGTCGAAGACCAAGGTGACCGTCTCGGCGCCGACGGCGATCTCCTGGTAGCGCCGCGCCAAGTCGGCGGCGAGGCTCTGGAACAGCGGCGCATCGGGCCGGTTGCCGGGATAGGTGCGATGCAGCAGGGGCAGGCGGAAGTCGGCCGTGACCAGCAGCGCCACGCCGATGATGCGCAACGACCTGCGGCCCTCCTTGCTGTGGCCTCGCTGGGCCAGTTGGGAGCGCTCGTTGAAGGAATCGATGTAGGTGAAGAAGTTGGTGGCGTCAAACAGCACCTGGCGCAGATCGAGGTCGAACTCGCGGGTCATGGCGGTCACGATGTCGCGTTCGATGGCCGGGATCGCAGAGACGGGGATGCGGTGCATGTGGTCCCAGAAGCGCTGGCTGGTGAGCTGGCGGGAGCGCAGGGGGAGCAGGCGGGTGAGGGCGGTGGAATCGAACCAGCGGGCGAGGCTGGCCTTGGAGCCGGGGGCGAGGCAGCGGTTGAGGACGGCGGCGAGCAGGTAGTGGCCGACGGAGGGGCCGGAGCCGCGCTTGGGGACATGGCGGTCGATGTGCTCGACGAGCCGCAGGCGGCGGGCGAGGGTGAGCAGGGCGGCGGAGGCGCCGAACTCGCGCACGACGGCCTCCCGAGGCTGGGCGGGGACGGGTCCGGCCCGGAGTTTCTCGAGGATCTTGTCGGCGCGGCCGAGATAGGTCTGGGAGACGATCTTGGGCTTGCCGTCGACGCGCTTGCAGACCCGGGCGTAGTAGTAGGGGTGGCCCCGGATGATCTTCTTGACGAGGCTGGCCATATAGTTAGGTCATACATTAGCGAAGAGAGAGGCGCGAGTCAAGGTCCATCGTCTGAAATAAAAAGATTTTCCCCTTGGATCAGATAGATACTTCCACACCATACTTGTCCAAGACCAATATGTGTTAGGTCATACACACGCGGAATTCAGTCATCCGGAAGGATCAATCGGACAGGGTGGATAAACTCTTTCCTATCAGTAACTTGAAGATGAGAAATCGGTCAGCCCATGCACTGGGGCAGTGCTATGCTGACGCGAACACGGTAAACTCGGGCTAAAGCTTCTACGGGTTTATTGGAAATGCCCAGATCTGCAACTGTATGCCACAAGGGGCCAGGTTCAGCACGGAGTGGATATCGTTGACCTAAGTGGCCAAGAGCCCCTGCGTGCTGCTCAGTGTAAGCTGCACGAAGAAGGGAAAGTGACGAAACGATCAGAGGTTAAGAAAGAGATCGAGAAGGCACTGGGATTCCATCCTGCCATTGGCCGATACGTAATCATGACCACCGGAAAGGTCCGGAGAGAAGTACATGACTTACAGTTGGAGATCAATCGAAAACACAGGGAAAAGAACCTTTTCATCGTAGAAGTGTTGGATTGGTGTTCCATTGAGGAACTTCTCAATGAATACACGAGCGTTCGCGATTGGTACGAGGGTGACCCATCAGTCGCGGCCGCCAAAAGGGTCGAGTCGAAGATAGATGATCTGCGTGAGTTGCTTGAGATGAGTTCCGGTCCAGGTCGCGGCGACGACAACCAGGACAGATTTCACGCTATGATTGATGAAGCACGAAGTTACCTCGATAAACACGACTACCAGATAGCGAAGCTTCTGCTGAAGCGAATCAAAGTTCAATGTTGGGACAAGCTTAACGCACGGCATAAGTTTAGAGTGTTAACCAACCTTGCGGTTGTTGAGTTGTCAGCTGATAACCCCAAGGGAGCGGCTGAGTTGTTTCTCAATGCAAAAAAATACCAGCCTGCTGACAAAACAGCTCGGACCAACGAAGCACGGAGCTGTCTGATATTGGGGCAACGTGAGCGAGCCTTTGAGCTTGCCGACAAGCTAAAAGACGAATTCCCTCGCTCCAAGCAGATATTGGGAATCTTTATTCAAAGTGCACCTGATTCAATGCCACTGGAATCGTTCGAAGAATCGGTGCCTCAAGACTTGCTTGGTGAGGAAGAAGTGGCCGTCGCCTTAACGTACCGGGCACTCGATTCCAACGAGTTGGCAAAAGCTGAGACTTTTATCAGATCTGCGACAGGTGGTAATAGTCACACGTCGATGACGTGGCTATTGCTCGGTCGGATTATCCTTCAGTCGGAAATATCACAGAACTATCAGAGGCATGGAACGGGAGCCCTAGTTTGTGACCAAGATAGGCTTCATGAAGCTGAAGATGCCCTTGGACAAGCTCTCATGTGGGCCGGGAAAGAGCGGTCCACTTCCGCGACGGTAGAAGCGTTACTTAACAGAAGTCGGACTAGATTCTTGTTGGACAAGAATGCAGAAGCCCGTAAGGACTTAGTGGAGGCTCGAAGGATCGCTCCAGAAAATTCACTCGTCATCGAAACCTATGGCGAATCGCTTAGGTTTGAGGGAAAAACTGATGACGCGATCGAGTACATGCGTCGCTTAGGGCAAGAGAAATTGTCCGATCATGGTCGACTAATGCTGGGGATGCTTCTTATTGAGCGTGGACGTTCCGGTGATCACCGAAGTGCTGCAGACTTGTTTAGTCGAGTGGCGAAAAGTGAGGCCAAGCTGCCAGAGGATTTCCGCGAGAACGCCATTGAGGTTGGACTTCAGGCTTTCGCGAGCCAGAGGAAATTCGACGCAGGCCAAAAGCTGTTGGAAAAAGTTCCTGAGGGGACTATTTCTGATGTCTGCTTGAAGACTCTGGTAGCAAGGCTCTATTTGTTGGAAGGTCGGCAAGAAGATGCTTCACAGTTTGCGGACCAAGCTCTTGACATAATAAGCGATGTAACGTCGATATTTGACGTTCGTCGGATTGCCCGATTGTTGTCTGACTTAGGACGCTTCAACGACGCACTTCCTCTTTGGCAGCGAACTTCTGTCCCAAGTGTACTAAGCGAGGATACGATGCGCCTGTTGGAATGCGCCAGTCGCCTCAACAGGCATGAAGTCATGCTCGATACGTTCGAAAAACTGCGTGATGGGAGAGCAATTGACCGAACGCTACTCGACACCGAGCTTTCTCTGCTCGAAAGATATGATACCGAAGCTGCGATAAAGATTCTTGAGAAAGAAATTAACCAGCGACCGGACGATACAGAGCTCAAATTAAGGGGATTATATACCAAACTAGCCAAAAACTGTCATAGGTTTCTGGTACAATCCTAGCCATGATGAGAGAACGCAAGAGCAAGAAAGCACCGGGAAAGCATCACAGGGAAGGGCTGACCATCATCCAATTGCTCAAGCTGTTCCCCGACGATTCCACGGCTGAGAGGTGGTTCGAGAAACAGCGGTGGCCGGAAGAGCGGTGCTGCCCGGACTGCGGCTCAGTCAACACGATGGCAACCAAGAACCGGAAGCCGATGCCCTACCGCTGCCGGGACTGCCGACGCCATTTCAGCGTCCGCAAGGGCATGGTGATGCAGTCCTCCAAGATCGGCTACCAGAAGTGGGCCATCGCCATCTACATGATGACCACGGGGCTCAAGGGAGTTTCTTCTATGAAGCTCTACCGCGAGTTGGGCATCACGCAAAAGACCGCCTGGTATCTCATGCAGCGAATCCGTGAGGGGTTCTTCGGGAACGCTGGCAACTTCACCGGCCCAGTCGAGGTTGACGAGACTTATATGGGCGGCAAGCGTCGCAACATGAGCAACGCCAAGCGCAAGGCGTTGGCTGGAACTGGGCGCGGCTCCGTTGGCAAGACGACTGTCGTGGGAGCCAAGGACCGATCCACCAAGCGGGTTGCGGCGAAGGTTGTCCCTGACACCAAGGCCAAGACTCTCCAGGGTTTCGTCCACGATCACACCCGGCCGGGAGCGAAGGTCTACACGGATGATTCCTCGTCCTACGTCTCGCTGAGCAACCACGAAAGCGTGAAGCACACCGTCCAGGAGTTCGTCCGGGGCGATGTCCACACCAACGGCGTGGAAAGCCTCTGGTCCATGCTCAAGCGCGGCTACGTCGGGACCTACCACAAGATGAGCCCCAAGCACCTGGACCGCTACGTCCGGGAGTTCGCCGGCCGTCAGAACATCCGAGAGTTCGACACCCTGACCCAAATGGCGATCATCGCCAAGGGTCTGGATCACACCATCCTCCACTACCGGGACCTAATCGCCGATAACGGCCTTTCGTCCGGTGCCAGAGAGTAGCAGAGGAAAAGCTGTGGAGAATCCTTTGGGAATCCTGTTAAGTTCTTGTTTCTCAACTGTTTACGGGGGTTTTTGTTGCAATGCCGAGTCTAGCAGCCTACTCTGACGCCGTGTCACCGGCTGATGACCTATCCAGCTATCTGCACGGACGTAGGTTCGGGACCATTTTGGCCGATCCGCCGTGGAGGTTCATGAATCGGACGGGCAAGGTAGCCCCGGAGCACCGACGCCTGTCTCGCTACCAAACGCTCTCGTTTGAAGAAATCGAGGGTCTTCCGGTTCAGAACCACTTGGCGGACGTCGCTCACTGCTATCTGTGGGTTCCAAACGCGCTTCTCCCTCACGGCCTCCAGACTCTCCGCGCTTGGGGTTTCCAGTACAAGACGAATCTGATCTGGTTCAAAATTCGCAAGGATGGCGGACCCGATGGGCGTGGCGTTGGTTTCTACTTCCGCAACGTGACGGAAGTGATCCTGTTCGGGGTCCGGGGAAAACACGCCCGAACTCTGGCCCCAGGCCGCCGTCAGGTCAATCTCATTGCATCCCGGAAGCGGGAGCATTCTCGGAAGCCTGATGAGCAGTATGACGTCATTGAAAGTTGCAGCAGGGGTCCGTATCTGGAGTTGTTTGGCCGGGGAATCAGGGATAATTGGACGGTCTGGGGGAATCAGGCCAAAGACGATTATTCTCCCGCTTGGCCGACCTATGCCCACAACTCCACCAATGCTGTCTGACTTGAGGAGTGTCGGTTTTGATGTCCAGACAGAGAACCACGCTACAGCTATCCTCACTCGGGACTTCCCGATTCCGTTTCGGGAAATCTGCGAGGTTCTGTTGGAATTCAGGATTGCGGACGTGGAATTGATCCGTGGGGGTGGGGGAGAATCCGCTCCGACTCAACGACTGAGGCGAGCGCTCACAATCCGGGGATGGACCAAGCGAAACATCGTTATCCGCAAGACCGTAGACGGCGAAGAGCGGTCTTCCATGACGCATGAAATAGACCACGTTCGACAGACTCCTAACGGCTCTGTGGCCTTGGAAATCGAATGGAATAACAAGGATCCGTTCTTTGATCGAGATCTAGAGAATTTCCATCGCTTGCATAGTGAGGGGGCAATTAGCGTTGGTGTGATTGTGACGCGGGGGCGGTCGCTTCAGGACGATCTGGAAAGGATTGTCCTCCGGTGCGCGCAGAATCATCAAGTGCAAGACTTCGATGATTTGTCATCGCTTTTTGGATTGAATCCGACCATACGGCAGAGACGTAGCGTCCGGTCTGTTGGGGATGATTTCTCCCGTGAATGGGCGCGGATGTTCGTCCGGGATAAATTCGGTTCCTCCACAACCCATTGGGTGAAACTCCAGGATCGGATAGATCGGGGTGTTGGGAGTCCCTGCCCATTGGTCCTAATCGGAATTCCCGACAAAGCTGTCCATGAGGAGTGAATGAAGGATAAGAAACGGACGAAAAAGCCGGGAAGACCCAAGACCCGGATCATCAAGTTGGACGCGACGCCGGAGGAAGTGGCCAAGCGGATGTTCGCCAACTCGAAGCCGCCAGACCCGTCTATCCGCGTCAGGAACCGGCCCGACTAACAGGGGCTTTGGCTAGTTTGGTATATAATCCCCCAAATTAAGGCGTTCAATGCTAGGATTGGCTCTTGATCGGCCTGAGTTAGTAGATCAGGATCCATCGAGCGTTCCAACAGCTGACGATGTGGCCATAAGTAAGGCCCCTGATGCTGTGCATGTCCTACGCGCAATCGGGCAGGAACAATATGCTGTGCAGTACGCCTATGAAGTGATTCGCCATAATTTTCAGAATCCGGATGCGCACAAGGCATTCATTCTAGCTTTATCTCCGTTCCCGAACGAGCCAGAGCTGGAAGAGCCAGTACGGGTCGGAACGGGGGTCGCAGTATGTTATGTGGAGCAGGGAGACTCTACCCCTCACTGGATTATCGTCGAAGACTCGCCAGAACCTGCATCGCAGTTCGCAGAACCCGAACTGTCACCCGATCACGGAATCTGTAAGGGCATGATCGGCAAGAAAGTAGGAGACACTTTTGTCCTCGCCAAAGGCATCCAGGATCGCGTCGCCACAATCACGCAAATCCAGAATAAATATGTCCATCGATTTCAAGACTGCACGGGACAGTGGCAGGTGAGGTTTCCAGAGTTACCGTACCTACAGGCTGTCAGGATTGCGAAACAAACTGGCAAGTCGAATGAGGCAGAATCGGACTTTAGCGCAATTCTTAAGTCCCTTGATCAACGTTATGAACATGTAAAACGGATTCAAGGAATTTACAAAGAGAACCTAACCCCTCTTTATATATTCGGAAAACCTTTTGGCAAGAATGCTTTTGAAGCGATCCGGCATCTTGCGTTGTCATGCGATGTATCGGTCAAGTGCTGCGTTGGTACAATTGAAGAGCGTGAGGAAGCAGCGAAATCATTCAGGTCTTGCAATACAGTTGTTCTGGACATGAGCGCAATCTCTACGCTTTTCTTGCTGGATAGGCTCGATATTTTGAAGTCCTTGGTGGTCGATCTTGTAGTTTCCAAGGGCACAATGAGTGTGCTTAGAAACATGATCGCTAATGAGGCACGGGGTTACTGCGGAAAATCAGGAGTAATGTTTAAGACGGACACAGGATACTCAATGGTGGAATCGACAGCCGTCCAACACGATAAGTACATCAAGTTACTGAGGCATCTTGTTGAAGTGTTAGAGAATAACTGCAAAATTAAATCGTGCAAGACGCTAGCTGCAATGAAGCCCGGGAATAGGGAAACGCTAATTGAGGTCTTTGGCCAATATGGGGCAGAAACAATTTTGCTGTCTGCCGTGCCGGGAGCCGTATTGTGGACTGATGATCAAGTGCAGGCAATGCTGGCCAGAAGCAAGTACGGTGTGGCGCGAGTGTGGACGCAGTTTGTTATCGGGGTACGTGCAGAATCTGGCATGGTAAATCCCGAGGTCTATCTTGACGCAAGCGCCAAGCTTCTCGGATACGGGTATGACTTTTCTGTCGCAGATCCGGCAATTATAAGATGTGCGGGAGCCATTGCAGAGTGGAAGGTAGACGGCTGGCCCCTTTTACAAGCACTGTCCACATTTTCTGACGAATCCGTCGATCTAAGGCAGGTGCTTGAGTTGGCAGCGGGATTTCTCAGGTTACTGTATCAAGACTCAATCCTTCCACAAACTAAGTCGAATATCACCGTGAAGATTCTCGAAAACGTTGCGAAGAGAATGGGAGGAATTGAGGCAATTCAAAGCCTCCACAGAGCTCTTCCGAGAGTTTTTGGTGTAAATGTCGTTGGCTGTGCGGACGCGACAAAAACCATCGAAGCCTGGCTCAAGAGCGTTAACAATCGTCTGTTCATGTAGAGAGTTCTCACCCGGCAAGTCCGATTTTCAAAGATTGGATCGGCTGGGGCAAGGGGCAGAAGCTACAATAAAGCGGTGCCGGCTGGGGCCGCCAGCAGGATTTTCGACTTCTCTGAGGACCGGCACCGGTTTTTTAGACACACGGGTCCCTGAAAGCCGCCGTCTGACAATGGATGTCAAGGCTGCGCTCAGAGCAGCGGGAGGACCAGAACCAGCAATTTGAAGGTGGTGATCGAGAGGGCCACGTACTGTTGAAAATGGGGCCAGCCTTTCCAGGTGCAGCGTCGGAGACCGAAGACGCGCTTGAGCATCGAGATGCAACCTTCGATGCCGGCGCGAAAGCGTCGCAGTTGCCGGTGGACTCAACCCAAGCGCACTATCTAGCCCGAGTTTACCGTGTTCGCGTCAGCATAGCACTGCCCCAGTGCATGGGCTGACCGATTTCTCATCTTCAAGTTACTGATAGGAAAGAGTTTATCCACCCTGTCCGATTGATCCTTCCGGATGACTGAATTCCGCGTGTGTATGACCTAACACATATTGGTCTTGGACAAGTATGGTGTGGAAGTATCTATCTGATCCAAGGGGAAAATCTTTTTATTTCAGACGATGGACCTTGACTCGCGCCTCTCTCTTCGCTAATGTATGACCTAACTATATGGCCAGCCTCGTCAAGAAGATCATCCGGGGCCACCCCTACTACTACGCCCGGGTCTGCAAGCGCGTCGACGGCAAGCCCAAGATCGTCTCCCAGACCTATCTCGGCCGCGCCGACAAGATCCTCGAGAAACTCCGGGCCGGACCCGTCCCCGCCCAGCCTCGGGAGGCCGTCGTGCGCGAGTTCGGCGCCTCCGCCGCCCTGCTCACCCTCGCCCGCCGCCTGCGGCTCGTCGAGCACATCGACCGCCATGTCCCCAAGCGCGGCTCCGGCCCCTCCGTCGGCCACTACCTGCTCGCCGCCGTCCTCAACCGCTGCCTCGCCCCCGGCTCCAAGGCCAGCCTCGCCCGCTGGTTCGATTCCACCGCCCTCACCCGCCTGCTCCCCCTGCGCTCCCGCCAGCTCACCAGCCAGCGCTTCTGGGACCACATGCACCGCATCCCCGTCTCTGCGATCCCGGCCATCGAACGCGACATCGTGACCGCCATGACCCGCGAGTTCGACCTCGATCTGCGCCAGGTGCTGTTTGACGCCACCAACTTCTTCACCTACATCGATTCCTTCAACGAGCGCTCCCAACTGGCCCAGCGAGGCCACAGCAAGGAGGGCCGCAGGTCGTTGCGCATCATCGGCGTGGCGCTGCTGGTCACGGCCGACTTCCGCCTGCCCCTGCTGCATCGCACCTATCCCGGCAACCGGCCCGATGCGCCGCTGTTCCAGAGCCTCGCCGCCGACTTGGCGCGGCGCTACCAGGAGATCGCCGTCGGCGCCGAGACGGTCACCTTGGTCTTCGACAAGGGCAACAACTCGCGCGAGAACCTGGACTGGGTCGAGCGCGGCCCCTTCCACTTCATCGGCTCGCTGGTGCCGACCCAGCACCCGAACCTGCTGGCCGTGGCGGCCGACGAGATGCGCTCGCTGGAGGCCGACGGGTTGACCGGCGTGCGCGTCTACCGCACCGAGTACGAGGTGTTCGGCGTCGAGCGCACGGTGCTGGTGATCTGGAACCAGGCGCTGTTCGACGCCCAGTGCCGGACGCTGCTGCGCGAGATCGCGAAGCGGCGCCAGCACCTGCGGGCGCTGCAGCAACGGTTGCGCCGCTGGCGCGACGGCAAGATCCGCGGGGGGCGCAAGCCGGGCGTCGCCACCACGCGCAAGAAGGTCGACGGCTGGCTGCGGGCCCGGCACATGCGGGACCTGTTCAACGTCCAGGTGCGTGAGGAGGACGGCCTGCCCAAGGTGAATTACCGGTTCCAGAGGGGCGCCTGGGAGCATCTGCAGCGCACGCTGCTGGGCAAGACCTTGCTGTTCACCGACCAGGCAGACTGGAGCGACGCCGAGTTAGTGCGGGGCTACCGGGCCCAACATCATGTCGAGAGCGCCTTCCGGCAGCTGAAGGACAGCGACTGTATCGCGATCCGGCCGCAATACCACTGGACGGACCAGAAGATCGCCGTGCATGTGTTCTGCTGCGTGCTGGCGCTGATGCTGTGCGGGCTGCTGCAGCGGGAACTGAGCCGCCACGGCGTGAAGGACTCAATTCCCGCACTGCTGGACGCGCTCCGCGGAATCCGCGAGGTCGACGTGCTCTATCCCGCTCGGGAGGAAGGCAGCGAGCCCGAACTCAGGACGACGCTCTCGCAGATGGGGGCCGAACAGCGGCGGATGTACGAAATCCTGGGCCTCGACAGCCACGCGATCCAACCCCTGCCGCAGCCTCGTTAGGTCATACGGACTGTCTTCTCTATGTCTATGAAACAAAAGAACTTATCTGTATTCTGTGGTTCAACGTGGTAAACTCGGGTTAGGCAAAGTAATTCAAAATCCCGTTCGTTCCGTGGTCTGTTGTGACTTTTGCGCATAAGCCTACCCACAATACTAATTGGAAAGAGATATAAGATAGCCAGAAAAAGGGGAACAGTTACCTCTCTCTAGCCGGGGGATCTCAACAGATACAAAGGTAATGGTCGTTTTCTGTGGCATAAGTGTTTTGACAACGACCATTTACAATACCACAGGAGCACGACATTATGGTCACACAGTGTACCAGAACAGAGGTCAGGGAGAAGCAGGCTGTCCCTTTCTCGCGCCCCATGTAGGACACGAGGTCGCAGATCACGACACGGCCTCTTTTTCAAGACGATCCGGGTTCCATATTCGTTCGGCCAGACAGCGATAGAGTTGCTGGCGTTCGTCCAGATCTTCCCTTCGGAAGTTTGTGTGCGACCTGAACTCTAACCCGCTCCTCTGGACGAATCGTACGAATCCCGGGTCGCGATCGTACGCGTCGTCGTGGAGGCTCTGAGCAAGGAGGTTGTGTTTCAGATAGTGTGCACGCTTATCGGTGTAAGGGAGGTCGCCGTAGCTGGCGTTAAATGGCTTCGGAAGGAGCAGAAGCCCACCAATCCGATTGCGATACTCGGCGAAATCCGATGGGTGAGTAAAGTCATCGGTGTGGCGCTCGGGATGATCAGCCCATATATGCTCAATCTCATACCCCTTCTTTCCCCAGCGTCTAATGTACTCATGATAGCGAGAAGGTCGCCCGGAACTGGTCTCTACATAGTCCGTCATCCGAGCCAGGAGCCTATGGATCTGCGGACCATTTGTGCCATGGAGACGAAACCGATCATTGCTGGAAAAGATTTCCCTTTCGGCCGATAGCCGATTCCCGAGCAGGTCAATCAGCCTACCCACGTCCTTCCGCCGGATTTCGCGCATGACGAGGAACATGGCGTACTGCATTGTCGAGTAGTCGATCGCCCGCCAATTCCAGATTCGCCGCGTAATCAGAATGTCGAGATAGGCAGACACAACCCGCAGTTTGCGTAGGTTTTCCGACTCGCTGTCTCCCGAATTCAAGGATGCGAGGAGAACTGGGTACTGAAGTGTAAAGTTGTTCTGCGCACAGAAATGGATGGCCTCCAGTCCATCAGTGAGCGTATCGGCAGCTCGACGAAGTCGTTTATACCACCGGCCATAGAACGCGAAATCTTCCTCGATGAAGCGTGCAAACTCGCGACTTGACGCCAAGCCAAGTTCTTTCTCGTGCTCGCGTACCCAGCGATGAAACTCCGTACCGATACGATCGAAGTCCCGCGCGGTAGCACCTTTCTTCCTTTCACGAATGGTCTGGGCGTATTGGCTTCGGAGCCATGCCTTGATTGCATCGGCGTCCTCGTCCTTTCCGACGTCTCGCAGCCTTGTCACTTCGTTCTGCCAGTGGCGGCTGGCGGCATTGCGCCTGTTGGGCTCGGTAATGTTTGCGAGAAGATAACCCTTCAGCATCTCGGTTGGCGTAAGAGAGAGTCCCCGGTCGTTCATGGTCTCGAAGATCGTGTAGGCATCCGCATCCGTGTATGCGGTGATCTCTACAAGATACACGTTCTCGATCAGCCAATCCGCGAAATGTGGAAGCGCTTTGGCAGCGATATCGCCGGGAAAGAGCTCTTCCACATCCTGGTACCGGTGAACGATGTTGGCAACGGACTCCGGTTGGTCGGTCTCGTCGAACGGCGAGTCGTTGAAAAGTGCTCGCATACAAGCAGCACGTTCCGGGACATCAAGATTGAACGAGACCTGCCCGAATCTCTTGGAGAATATCAAGCCAGCAAGTTGAACTTTCTGATCGGCGTCAACCAGCGTTCGATAAATGTGTATTAGGATGAGGGTTAACGTTGTGAGTCGCTGCTGCCCGTCGATGACAAATTTGCGGCTGTCCTTGGCACTCACGATTATGGATCCGAGGAAGTAATGGCCATAGTTCTCGACATCGCTTTGGTCGTGGCCCTCGTCGTAGCTATCCTTGAACTTCTCGGTTAGATCCTCAAGAAGCTCTCTCACTTGTTTTCTTTGCCAACGATATTCTCGCTGGTAGTAGTCGATTGCGAACTTGGCATGGCCGAGTAAGGAGCGCAAGTTCTTGGCGTCGCCATGAATCTTCTTCATGTATTTCCTCCTCCGATGATCTCCGCGAACAGTTCGATTGTATCCGAGTCTGCCGCCAGAATATTGTCCAGGGTCCTAAGACTCACGTTTGTAGATATACCGATTGAAGCTGATCCCGTACGCGATCTTCACACTCTTGGGAACGTACCAAGTTTCCATTTCATACGGGAATACCTCACGGCGTGGGCACCTCTCAATACTGTATGCCATTGGCCGGGCCATCGGTGTCTCCCCGAGGGCATCAACGAAATCGTCCTTGGCCGACGGTCGATCACGCCGCCCATGTCGTTTCATTTTAGCGCCTTCTACGGTCAGTCGGACAAGCTCTGGCACGGCATCCAAGTCGAGTGCGACTTCCGCAAGCTGGCGGGGGACAGAAACCGACTGATTGCCGACATTAAACCGGCTGCGACCCTGGCAGCCCGTGGCGAGAGCCGCGACGGCACTCGACCTGCGCTGCATTCAGGTGAACGGTAACGACAGGCGGTCACAAGGGTCTCTGGTACAAGAGTTGCTCGCAATGCAGTGACACTTCGACCAGCAAAATCCCCGCCCGCCGTTCGTGGACGCGGTCACAGATGCCGAGGCATGTCAGGACGCCTCAGCGTAGCTAATCTCCAGGAAAACCTGATGGACCACAACCGGGTCCTGGTCGTGTTGGATGACGTTCTTGACGCGGCCGAAGGCTTGCTTCAGGAACTCGGCCGGATCCGCGTTGGGGGGACCGATCAGACCCGCGAAGGGGCCGGCGGCAGGGACGTTCGAGATCAGGCCCACCTCGTTCATGCCGTTACGGGCCACACCCGCAGGGACTTGGAAATGAAACCAGTCCCCGTCCCGCTCGGGCTCGGGCAACAGGGTGTGGTTGAGCCGGACCCAGAGAGTGGCCCCCTTTCCGGCCTTGGCCGTGTAGACGCTCAGGCGCAGGCTGGCCTGCGAGTCTTCGGCGGCGGGTCCCAGGTGGAACCGCAGCTTCCTCTCGACCCGGTCCAAAACAATGGGCAGAGGCTCGGAGCAGTGATAAAACGGCCCACCGCTATGCGCCGTTGGGTTGATAGCGTAGACCTTGTCCTTGCCGGCCATCGTCTCGCGCTCTCCCAACTCGCTCAGCACCCCCTCGAACTCCTCTTCGGTCAGCGGCTGCGTCGGCTCATGTCGGAAATTGAACAGGTAGATCCCATCGGCGCCCTGGTCCAGGTAGTAGTCGGCATACGCCCGCATTCCCTGGCGGAACAGAGGCTCGCCCCGCAGCGTCGCCCAAGCACCCGCCCGCATGGTATTGGGATTGATGGACGGATAAACCTGCACCCCCGTCTCCCCGGCCAGGCGCACCCATTGGCCGATGGCCAACTGGTCCGGCATGTATCCCAGGCCCACCAGCAGCGCGTCCACCAGCCCCTCCCGGGCCCAGGCCTCCACGTCCAGACCGATCTCCAGGTTGGTCTCCAGGGAATCCATCACGTGGACCGCCAGGGTGTAGGGCCGCCCCCGCTCGTCTCCGATGCCGTTCAGCCGCTCCCGGATCTGCCGCATCAGATCGGTCATCAGGTGAGCTTTTTCCCGTCCCTGTCCCATGGGGAAGTGGATCCCCATGCGGTTGAAGTCCAGCTCGTAGCCGTCGAAGTCATGGATGGCGGCGGTCTTCGCGATGTAGTCGAGACGATGCTGACGAACCTCCGGATGGGTGTAGTCGAGCGACACCCAGAGACGCTGCTCGGTCAGCTCGGAAGGGAGCTGGCGGTCCGTCATCGGCGCCATCAGGTACTCGCGGTGCTGCGCCTTGAAGACGTCGTCCAATTCCTCCAGGGTCCGGGACCGGAAGGCCGCGTGAAGATCGCTCATGCGCACGGACCCCCAGACCTCCAACCCCTGTTCATGGCAGGCCCGGATGACGATGTCGTTCATCTGCTCGTAGGAATCGAAACAGGACCAGAGCAGATCCGTCGGAATATTCCACGGCGGCTCGGCCCCGTTTCCGATGTGCCACAGGTAGGTGTCCACCTGGGTGCCCTTGACCATGCGCACGCTGGCGTCCAGGAAATCGTCGTGGGTCCGGATGTCGTAGATGAGGCTCATGTACGGTTCCACCTTCCCCCGGTCCAGGTAGCTGTGCGACTGGACGGCGGCGGAGTCGTAGTAGAGGATCCGCCGCTCCCGCTTCGGCTCGCCTTTCGAAGCGACGTTCGGGGTCTCGGAAGGGCTGCGCAGGAGAGGACGCCCAACAGGAGCGCCAGGAGGAAACCGTGTCTCTTCATAGCGGGCACCTCGACCGAATCAGTGGGACCGGATGGAATAGAGGTCGGCGTCCTTCAGGACTACACGCATCCGCACCGCCTTGCCGGAGAGCGAGCTCAGGTCGGAGCCTCCCTTCCAGGCGACGATCCGCTCAATCTGGTCGCCGATGATCTCGGGACACTCCGCCAGGGTGAACCCGCAGGCGCGCAGGCGGCAGAAGTAGACTGTCCCCTTCTCCCTGCGTTACGGACACGATGAACTCTTCGAGTCGGAAATCCATCGGCCAGCCGCAGTCTGTCTGGCGCTGTTCTGGTATCGTGTTCGGAATCGGTGGATCCAAGAACTCGAGCCACTACGGTTCAATGTGGCCAGGATTAAAGGGTCTATGGAAAAGGCCAGCAATCATGAGAAAGATCAAGGCGAATTATCTAAAGGGTGTATTCATTCCGCAGGAAAGACTCGACCTCGAAGAAGGAAAGGAAGTGGTCGTGTCCGTTAGAGACATTGCGTCCCCAGACGGCATCGTCGAGTCGCTCCGGGGTTCGGCGGGCGGCTGGATCGGAATGCACGATCCGGAACAACTCAAGCAGATGATCTACGAAGCTCGGATATCCGGTTCGAGGTAACCGCCGGAACTGTAGATCAATGCAGTATCTGGTGGACACGGATTGGGCAATCGACCATCTGCATGGCCACCCACAGGTGGTCGAGCGTCTTGAGGACTTGGCCCCGGCCGGTCTCGGCTTAAGCATCATCTCCCTGGCCGAACTCTACGAGGGCGTGTTCGGTTCGTACGAGCCTGAAGCAAGCGAGCGAGCTTTGTGGGATTTACTCGACTGGATTCATGTCGTGCCATTGGACGAAGATATCTGTCGCACATTCGCCATGGAACGGAGCCGATTGCGAGCGGCCGGAACCCTCATCGCCGACTTCGACCTCATGATAGGAGCCACGGCGATACACTACGGCCTCACGCTACTCACCAACAACCGTCGGCATTTTGAGCGCTTGGATGGTTTGCCCATCATCTCGGTATAACGTCGCCGACGATATTGGAACACCCGCCTCGGGATGGGTAGAGCCTTCACCCGCAATTTGCCCAGCCGACAGCGACGAACCCGAAGCCGGTCTCGACCGTGTGGACTGGCTCTGAACCGGTACGGATCACGAGTGTCGGCTATCGTTCAGGGTGGGCAATAGTCCCTAATCCGTAATCCTTACCGGGTCGCTGAATGAGTGACGAAAAAGGTCCTTTTCTCAGTCCCTTACAGGTGCGTGTCGGCCCCAGACAACCCATAAATTGGTCGAGCCCTGAAGGATTCATTGAACCTTCAGGTAGCCGATCTCTAAAAAGACCTGGTGGACCACAACCGGGTCCTGGTCGCGCTGGATGACGTTCTTGACGCGGCCGAAGGCTTGCTTCAGGAACTCGGCCGGATCCGCATTGGGTGGTCCGATCAGACCCGCGAAGGGACCGGCGGCGGGGACGTCCGAGATCAGGCCTACCTCGTTCATTCCGCTGCGGGCCACACCCGCAGGTACCTCGTAGTGGAACCAGTCCCCTTCCCTCTCGGGCTCTGGCAACAGCGTGTGGTTGAGACGAGCCCAGAGAGTGGTCCCTTTTCCTGCCTTGGCCGTGAAGACGCTCAGGCGCAGGCTGGCCTGCGAGTCTTCGGCGGCGGGTCCCAGGTGGAACCGCAGCTTCCTCTCGACCCGGTCCAAAACAATGGGCAGAAGCGCCGGCTCGGAGCCGTGATAAAACGGCCCACCGCTATGCGCCGTTGGGTTGATAGCGTAGACCTTGTCCTTGCCGGCCATCGTCTCGCGCTCTCCCAACTCGCTCAGCACCCCCTCGAACTCCTCTTCGGTCAGCGGCTGCGTCGGCTCATGTCGGAAATTGAACAGGTAGATCCCATCGGCGCCCTGGTCCAGGTAGTAGTCGGCATACGCCCGCATTCCCTGGCGGAACAGAGGCTCGCCCCGCAGCGTCTCCCAAGCCCCGGCGCGCATCGTGTTGGGATTGATGGAGGGATAGACCTGCACCCCCGTCTCTCCGGCCAGGCCCACCCATTGGCCGATGGCCAACTGGTCGGGCATGTATCCCAGGCCCACCAGCAGCACGTCCACCAGTCCGTCCCGGGCCCAGGCCTCCACGTCCAGACCGATCTCCAGGTTGGTCTCCAGCGAATCCATCACGTGGACCGCCAGGGTGTAGGGCCGCCCCCGCTCGTCCCCGATGGCGTTCAGCCGCTCCCGGATCTGCCGCATGAGGTCCGTCATCAGGTGCGCCTTCTGCCGTCCCTGCCCCATGGGGAAGTGGATCCCCATGCGGTTGAAGTCCAGCTCGTAGCCGTCGAAGTCGTGTCTCGCGGCGGTCTTCGCGATGTAGTCGAGACGGTGCTGCCGAACCTCCGGATGGGTGTAGTCGAGCGACACCCAGAGACGCTGTTCGGTCAGCTCGGAAGGGAGCCGGCGGTCCGTCATCGGCGCCATCAGGTACTCGGGGTGTTGCGTCTTGAAGACGTCGTCCAATTCCTCCAGGCTCCGGGACCGGAAGGCCGCGTGAAGATCGCTCATGCGCAAAGACCCCCAGACCTCCAACCCCTGTTCATGGCAGGCCCGGATGACGATGTCGTTCACCTGCTCGTAGGAATCGAAACAGTCCCAGAGCAGATCCGTTGGAATGTTCCACGGCGGCTCGGCCCCGTTTCCGATGTGCCACAGGTAGGTGTCCACCTGGGTTCCCTTGACCATGCGCACGCTGGCGTCCAGGAAGTCGTCGTGGGTCTTGATGTCGTAGATGAGGCTCATGTACGGCTCCACCTTGCCCCGGTCCAGGTAACTGTGCGACTGGACGGCGGCGGAGTCGTAGTAGAGGATCCGCCGGTCCTTCTTCGGCCCGCCCTTCGAAGCGACGTTCGCGGTCTCGGAAGGACTGCCGCAGGAGACGACGACCAACAGGAGGGCCACGAGGAAACCGTGTCTCTTCATACAGGGCACCTTCACCGCGTCAGTGGAAGCGGATGGAGTAGAGGTCGGCGTCCTTCAGGACCACGCGCATCCGCACCGCCTTGCCGGAGAGGGAGCTCAGGTCGGAGCCTCCCTTCCAGGCGACGGTCCGCTCGATCTGGTCGCCGATGATCTCGGGACACTCATCCAGCGTGAACCCGGGAATCGGCTGGCCCTTGGCGTCCTGCAGCTCGATCCGGATGCCGCCGGCCGCGCTGCTGGCGTAGTTGATCTCCAGCCGGCTTCCCTTGAAACGCAGCGGCTTGGTGACCATCTCGCCCCCCTCGTAGGGCGCGTTCAAGCTGGCGAATCCGTCCAGGCGCAGGGTCATCCGTTCCAGGTACGCCGAGTCTTCCTGCCCATAGTTCCGCTGCACATAGAACGACATCTCGCCGTCGCCGGTGGGGACGATGCCGCAGGCCGGATAGTTGGTCCGGGTCGTCCAGTTGTTGACGCCGATTCCGGGCCGGACGAAGCTCTCCCGGAAGGTGAAGTCGTAGACCGTGGAGCCGGCCCGGGTGGTGAGCAGGACGGCGTCGGAGTGGTCCCCCGTCCCCGCGGTGCCCATCAGGGGCATGTTCTCCTTGACGAATTCCCGGAGCTCGGGCGAGATGGTGCGTTGGCGCCCCCGTGCCAGCTCCTTGTCCTCCTCGCGCTTGATGTGCCGCGGGTCGGCGAAGATGATCCGGGCCGGCAGTGAGATGTAGATGTGGGGCGCCCGGAAATAGGGCTGGGTCTGGTTTGTGTAGAGGTGGTGCGAGGGAGTCGTCGTGCCCGTGTCGCTGAAGCTCATGAGGACCTGAGGAGTCCAGTTGATGAAGTCCATGGAGGTGGACCGCGCCGTGGCGCGCCGGCCCCCTTCCATGTGCCGGGCGTAGACCACGTACTGCTCTTCGGCCTTCGACCAGAACGCGACGTTCTGCGAGTCGAAGTGGTTGATCAGGACCTTGGGCACGATGGGCTCGTCCCGGAGCATCCGCCAGCGGAGACCGTCGCCGGAGAGGAAACCCACCAGGGCGTTGGGCTCGACCGGCCCCCGCGAAACCCCCTTGTACCGCTCCGAAGCCGGGACGCCGGGCCGGCGATCGACGAAGGCGACAAACTGGCGCGCCTCGTTCAGGATCACGTGGTTTTGAGAGGAGCCGTCGATGGAGACCAGTCCCAGGTCGGGCTTGGTCCAGGTGATGCCGTCGCGGCTCTCGGCGTAGCAGGTGGTCTTCCTCTCGAAGAGCGCGCCCCGGTAGTACATGCGGTAGACGTCGCCGTCCTTGAAGATGGTGGTGTAGAAGGCGGTGGAGTCTTCCACGGGAGAGTCGTAGCGGATGGCGACACCACCCGGCAGCGGCGTGCCCAGCCGCAGACTCGCTCCCACGAGCCGGTCGACCAGAAGATGATCCACGAACAGCTCGCGGCGCGAGCCGATGTCCACCGCGTCGGCGGCCAGGCCTGCGGGCAGCGACAAGAAGGCGGCCAGTCCCAGGATCGCGGGAGTACGGATGAGTCTCATGACGATTTTCCTCCAAGAGGGGTTTCGGGACGCCGAGGCCGCCGGCGGCGAGCTTTTTGGCCCGATCGGTGTGTGATGATGGATCTCTACAATGCCTCGGCCACCAGGTCTCCGACCTCAGTCGTAGAATAGCCCATCCGGCCGGCGGACATGCTCTGCATCTTGGGAGTGGTCCGGCCGATGGCGTCCTCCACCCTCGTTCCGGCGCGAACCAGGTTGGGCTGGTCCTTCTGGGCTCCCAGAACCCTCAACAACATGCCCATGGCGCCGATGGCAGCGATGGGGTTGATGACGTGCTGGCCCGTGTACTTGGGCGCCGAGCCTCCCATGCACTCGAACATGCTGCAGCCGCCCGGCTCCGGGTTGATGTTGCCCCCGCCGGCCACGCCCAGGCCCCCCTGAATCATGGCCCCCAGGTCGGTGATGATGTCCCCGAACATGTTGGGGACCACGATGGTGTCGTAGTACTCGGGGTTCTTGACGAACCACATGCAGGCGGCGTCGATGTGGTTGTAGTCGCGGTTGACCTGGGGGAACTCGGCTTCGCCCATGGCGTGGAAGGCCCGTTCCCAGAGGTCGGCGGCGTAGGTCAGGACGTTGGTCTTGTGGACCAGCGTGAGCCGCAGGCGGTCCTGCCGGCTGATGCAGTGCTGGAAGGCCCAGCGCAGGCAGCGGTCGGCCCCGAACCGGGTGGCGATCATCTCCTGAGTGGCCACCTCCTGGGGGGTGTTCTTGCGCAGGAAGCCGCCGGCGCCGCAGTAGAGGTCCTCGGTGTTTTCGCGGACGACGTCGAAACGGATGTGTTCGGGTCCCTTGTCCTTGAGGGGGCATTCGACGCCGGGGTAGAGCTTGACGGGACGGAGGTTGATGTACTGGTCGAGCTGGAAGCGGATGGAGAGGAGGAGACCTTTTTCCAGCAGGCCGGGGGTGACGTCCGGATGGCCGATGGCGCCGAGGTAGATGGCGTCGAACTGGCCGAGTTCGTCGATCTGGGCTTCGGTGATGATCTCGCCGGTGGCAAGGTAGCGATCGCCACCGTAGTCGAAGTCGGCCCGCTCGTAGCGAACGTCCTCCAGTGGGGCGACGGCTTCCAGGACTTTGAGGGCCTCGTTGGTGACTTCGGGACCGGTTCCGTCGCCGGGGATGACTGCGAGTTTTAATGTGTCGGTCATGGGTTTAAGCCTGCTTGAGTCATGAGTGGATGAATGGTCCCGGGTCGTCCGGGGGCCATGGACGCCGGGATTATACTGGCGTGTGTCTGTTGGCTGCAAAGAGGGGGGATGGGGGGGATGATGTTAGTGGGTTTTTGGGATGAGGTCGGTGGTTGGTATGTTGCGGCACGCGCGGGGCGATTGGAAATCGCCACTCCCTTCGGCGGTTGGAAACCGCCGCTCCCTTTGGAAATCGTCGCTCCTGGATTATTTGGTTGGGGGCGGGTCGTCTTGTTCCAGTGGGTAGCGGTAGAGGTTGGTTTCACGCAATGAGAAGCCGAGGCGTTGGTAGAGGCGGTTGGCGGCTTTTCGTGCGGAGCGCGAGGTGAGGTCGATGTTGCGGGCGCCGGCGGATTGGGCCCGTTCGATGGCCGCTCGGCAGAGGAGTTCGCCGACTCCGCGTCTTCGAGCCGACTCGTCGACCACCACGTCCTCGATCCAGGCCCGGACGCCGGTGGGAATGCGGAAGAGGACCAGGGTCAGGGTGCCGACGATCCGGTCTTCCTGGTTTGAATCCCGTGCGACGAGTAGTTGGGCGGCGGCGGCGGAAACGAGCTTTTGTAGTTCACTTGCAGTTGGGATTGGCGCCGATTTGGAGAGTTGGGGGATCAGCTGGCCGATGGAGTCGACGACCTCTGGAGTGACAGCGGTGACCTCGACGATTCTCATCCGGATTCATTTGCTGGCATCGGCCGGGGGGCGGTCCGGCCGGTCGGACGGCGGGACAACTTCAATTGGAGTTTGTTCCGAAGCCGCGGACCACGTAGGTGCCGCTTCGGGCGTCTTCCCCTAGAACCACCAGGTTGAATTTTGCGGCGTCCTCCAGGAGGGCCGTAAAGGTCCGGTAGCCGAACCGGGATTCGTTGAACGCGGGCTGCTTCCGCTTCATGGTCTGCTTGACCATGGAGGAGTAGATCACTTCCTTGTTTTCGCGCATCAGCGCCAGGATCGACTCGATCAGCAGTTGAAAGGCGGGGCGTTTATCTTTGGGGATACGGGTGTTCAGGCGAGGCGGCTTGGTGGCGCCCTGGTCCAGTTCCTCGTAGAAGATGAACTCGTCGCAGTTCTCCACCAGCATCTGGGAGGTGCTGCCCTGGGTTCCCAGTCCGATGACGTGCTTGCCGTTCTCCTTCAGCTTGGAAGCCAGGGGGGAGAAGTCGCTGTCTCCGGACAGGATGACGAAGGTGTCGATGTGTTCCTTGGAGAAGCACAGGTCCATGGCGTCCACGCAGAGCCGGATGTCGGCGGAGTTCTTGCCCGTCCTGCTCCGCTTGGGGATGTCGATCAGCTCGAAGGCGGATTCGTGCAACTCCTGCTTGTATTCGGAAAAGCGCGACCAGTCGGCATACGCTTCCTTGACCAGGATCTTCCCCTTCTCCACCAGTCGCTCCAAGACCTTGTCGATGCGGAACCGGGATCGGTTCCGACCCTTCTCCATTCCCAGAGCCAGATTCTCCAGATCCAGGAAGAGGGCCAGCCGGCGTTCTATTTCGTCCATGGAGCTAAATTATCACAATGAACTGTCTTAGCCCGGTTCGGGCGGCGATTCGGGAGTAGACGGGGCTGGGGAAATGCGGGATATTACAGGTCCGGGTCCGAGCGGCCCGTCGGCGCGCCCGTAGCTCAGCTGGATAGAGCGCCGGACTTCGAATCCGTAGGTCGGGGGTTCGACTCCCTCCGGGCGCGCCACTTCCTTCCTCCAGGCGGTTACCGGTTTCGAGTGGAGGGAGCCGGGCGCCGCGCCAACACCGTCCGGATGCGCGCTTCCAAGTCCGACGCCTCGTAGCCGCTGGGAACCTCCAGGATTTCGATCGCTGCTTTCCGGAACGCCTCGCGTCTGAGGGAATCCCGGATGAACGCCTTGCGACTGTGGTGTTCGCGTCCTCGATACTCGACGGCCAGGACCGGTAGCCGTCGCGGTCCGTCGCCGAAGCGGACAGGGCTCGGGAAGCCACGACCTCACCCAAAGCCGTGTGAGCCATGACCCGGTGACCTTCGTCCACTTGGCGGGCCACCGTTTCCAAGATATGGAGGATACGGAATTCGGATTGGGTCAGGAGGGGCGTTTTTCAGGCGCCCTCATTCAAACCAACCGGGCCCCATGGCCTGCGACAACAGTATGCGGGTGCGGGGGTAGGAAAATCCCCGCTCCTAGGAACATCCAAGGATGGCTTGGAGAGGCGACTTGGAGGCGCCTTCTTTTTTCGGGATTCTTGTTTGCCCCTTAGCCTTTCGCGGAATTGGTGCACTGGGGACCGGCGCCTGGAAAGGCGCCGGTCCCAGTCGGCGACGGGAATGTCGCCGCACGCTACAGAGGCATCAGAAGAACCGGAGGATGTAGGTCAACCTGACGCCGCGGCCGATTTCGGGGGCCAGGTCCTTGATGAAGGACGAGTGGTTCCGATAGAAACGGTCGCCGATGTTGAAGACATTCACAGCGAATTGGTGCGCCACGTGTTGCTGGGCGTAGGTGTAGGAGGCCTTCAGGTTTACGACACCGTATCCGGGAGTCCGGGTCTCGTCGGTGAAAGTCTGATTCTGCTCGCTGGCCACGATCAACTCCGGGTGAATCCGGAGTTTCCCGAGGTTGAAGTCCAATCCGATTTTGCCGCGAAGGGGCGGGATTCTGGGCAAGGGCGTGTCGGTATTCGTGTCTTGGGCGTCGACGCGATCCATTCCGAGATCGAGCCAGAGCATCCGGTTCAGCCGGAAACCCAAATTCGCTTCCGCCCCCACGTACCGGGCATCTCGCTGGGTGAACTCGATGACCTGCAGGCCGCTCTGTTGGTGCCCTGGCGCGAAGGGGAAGACAAAGTTCCGGAACCCGTAGTAGAAGAAGTTCAGGCTGCCGGTGACCTTTTCAGCTTCGTGGCGCAGCGACAGCTCGATGCCGTCGCCGGTCTCGGCGTCCATATTCGGATCGCCGATCTCGAAGGCGAGGCTCCCGGCGTGCGGGCCGAAGTTGTAGAGCTCTTCCAAAGAGGGGGCCCGGTAGGAATGGGAGTAGTTCACGACGAATGCCCCGTCCCGCCAGGTGTCGGCATGGATGCCGACTGAGGCGGAAGCGCCTGTGAACGTCCTGTCGGGGGCATCGGGGACCTCGTCGTCGTGGTCCTCGTGACCGTCCTCTTCTTCGTGGCCGTGGCCGTGGCCGGCACTAGGTACGGCGAGGCCCGGATGATACCGCTGACTCTCCAGACGTCCCCCGAACTGGAGCTTGTAGGCCTCGAAATCCAGCACCTGCATGGTGAACAGGGCGAATCCGTTCTGATCGATCGGCGGTGACAGCGCTTCCTCTCCCGTAGCGGAATAGTCTCTGGCCAAACCCCAGAAGCCGAACTTTCCACTCAGCGGCCCCGCCTCCCGTTGCTCGAAGACCCCACGGTAGGTGAGCTGGGTGTTGCGGAACTCGGTGCCGACGAACTGGTCACCGCCCGACAGAATCTCGATCTCGTCATGTGACCAGTCGGTGTAGGCCAGTCTCAGCACGAAGTGGTCGATGGCGCCGCCCAGATCCTTCAGTCCCCAGTTGAAACGGTAACCCACGCGCCGGGCGTCGATAAAAATGCGTTCGATCTCCTCTTCCCCGTGCCCGTGCTCGTCTTCGTCCTCGTCGTGATCCTCGTCCTCGTCGTGGTCGTGGTCCTCGTCTTCGTCGTGATCCTCGTCCTCGTCGTGGTCTCCGTCTTCGTCCTCGTCGTGATCCTCATCCTCGTCGTGGTCGTGGTCCTCGTCTTCGTCGTGATCCTCGTCCTCGTCGTGGTCTCCGTCTTCGTCCTCGTCGTGATCCTCATCCTCGTCGTGGTCGTGATCCTCGTCTTCGTCGTGATCCTCGTCCTCGTCGTGGTCTCCGTCTTCGTCCCCGTCGTGATCCTCATCCTCGTCGTGGTCGTGGTCCTCGTCTTCGTCGTGATCCTCGTCCTCGTCGTGGTCGTGGTCCTCGTCCTCGTCGTGATCCTCATCCTCGTCGTGGTCGTGATCCTCGTCCTCGTCGTGATCCTCGTCCTCGTCGTGGTCGTGGTCCTCGTCCTCGTCGTGATCCTCGTCCTCGTCGTGGTCGTGATCCTCGTCTTCGTCGTGATCCTCGTCCTCGTCGTGGTCTCCGTCTTCGTCCCCGTCGTGATCCTCATCCTCGTCGTGGTCGTGGTCCTCGTCTTCGTCGTGATCCTCGTCCTCGTCGTGGTCGTGGTCCTCGTCCTCGTCGTGATCCTCATCCTCGTCGTGGTCGTGATCCTCGTCCTCGTCGTGATCCTCGTCCTCGTCGTGGTCGTGGTCCTCGTCCTCGTCGTGATCCTCGTCCTCGTCGTGGTCGTGGTCCTCGTCCTCGTCGTGGTCGTGGGCTGCGTCCTCTTCTCCGTGGTGGCCGTGGAAATCCTCGACGAAGGGGACACCGTAAATCCCGGTGTCGTATTTGACCTCCATGCTGAAGAACATCTTTTCGCCGTAGAATCCGAAGCCGCCGCCGCCGTTGGACATCTTGGACCGGGAGTTGTAGACGGCGCCGTGTTCGGGAGCCGTGTAGTCGCCGGTGCGCAATCCCCCGCCCCGTCCCCAGAACAACCAGTCGCCGGCCCCGAACTCGAAGCCGCCGTTGAGCCCGCCCAGGGAGTTGGTGGTGCCCGCGGAGCCGGAGATGAAGCCGCGCACCCCTTCATGCGGGTGATTGTGGACCTGGTGATGCCGGCTGATGGCGTTGACCGTGCCACCCATGGCGCTTCCGCTGTAGAGCAGCGTGGACGGACCCTTGACGACTTCCAGCCGCTCTATTTGCGCCGGATTGATCAATTCCCCGTGATCGCCGGACTGGGAGGAAAGAGTGCCGGACCGGACCCCGTCCTCCATGATCAAGACGCGGTCACCGTCGAAACCGCGGACGATGGGCCGGGCCGGGCCGGGACCGAAACCGCGTTTAGCGATTCCGCTGCCCACGATGTGGTCCAGCAACTCGCCGATGGTGGCATCCCCCGACTCGGCCAACTCGTATGGTCCGAGCGACTCGACACTCTGGAATGATTCGAAGACCGTTTCGTGCTCGTCGCGCGCCGTCACCGTGACTTGGTATCGCCTGGGCAAAAGCTCCAGCAAAATGTTCGCTTCCGTCTCCGGACCAGCCTCGACGTTCACCATGGTGGTGACCTCGGTGAACAGACTGTCCAGATGGGTGATCAGATGGTAGGTCCCGGGAGGAACGTCATCGAACGCGTAGTTTCCATCGTCGTCGGTGACGGTGCTCCGGTCCAGCTCCTCGATGGACACGCTGGCGTGGTGCAGAGGCAGGCCGGTGTCCTTCAGCGTAACCGTGCCCCTCAGTGAACCTTGCGATTGGGCGACTAAGACCGGCTGAAAACCCCATAGAAGCAAGCCGAGCCAGACCGCCAGAAACCGGTGACCGATGCGCATACAAACCTCCCTGCGAACTTCGCGCAATTCAGGCGGGAGTATCGGCCACAATCCGTCCCGGGACTACCAAAAAACCGCGGGCGGGACCAGATCGACGGAAAGCGGGACGCGGAGTCCGGCGAACGGACGGGGAGGCGGTTCGATTTCGGGGGCGGGATTGGGCCGCTTACTCCGCGGGTTTGGCCGCGTGCGACCGGAGGAAGGTCCCGTACCCGATGACGATACTCGTTACCTCGGGGATCGCTTCCAGCCTCGCCAGGAGTCTCGCCCGCAGCTCCAGGTTCTGCCGGCCTCGGCCGTGGGTCGGATGGAGAAAGGTCAGGTAGAAGAGTCTCGGGGACACCAGGAGATCGACTCCGTGACTGTTGCAGAGCGGGCCGTAGTCCTTGCTCAGGGCCTCTTCGATGGGGGGCAGGCCCAGACTGTCCTCCTGGCTCTGGAGGTAGCCCGTGGCCCGCTGAGTCCGCCGCGGGTAGCGGGCTCGTTCTGCGGTGATGTGCCCGACCACGAGTTGGTCGACGATCCCGTCGGAGACCCAGCGCCGCCATTGGATTCTCATGTTTCCGAAGGGGGGACCCAGGTATTCCCCCTGTTGCACGCCCACCGCCAGCTTCTGCCCCTGGCTCTTGAGATGGTCCTTGACCTCCCTGAGGAAGGTAGTGAAGAAGTCACCCCGCAGATTTCGCCATTTCTCCAGGTCGAAGGGCTCGCGGCGGATGTCCCGTCCGTAGCGGTGCTTGTACTCCTGGACCACGGGCGCGTTGAAGCCGAACTGATCGGCGTGGTCGGGGGGCGGCGAATGGGAACGAAGGCTGAGGAAGACGCCGTCCAGATCGAAGCGGTCGGAGAAGGCCCGGATGACCTTGAGCATGTATTGCCGGACCTCCGGGTAGGCGTACTCCATGACACCCCAATGGTATTTCCGGCCGTTCGGGGTGAGGCTCCGGTCGCAGGCCAGGTACTGGGGGTTCTGGCGAGTGAAGCGGGACTGCCAGGGGAAAGGAACCGAGTCGGCGTAGTGGACGTCGGGGGGGCACCCTTCGTCCAGAACGGTCAGCCAGACGTACGCACGAATGCCCTCCGCCTTCATGGCGTCGACGGCGGCTTCCATGAGGTCCGACTCCCAGGCCGCCCGGGTCCTCGCCATCCCCGTCCGGTGTTTCTCGGTGGAGGCCACCGAGTCGTGAAAGAGGAGGACGCGGAAGTTGTCGCCGCGGAAGAGGACCTGATCGATTCCCCGCGACTTCCAGGTCCGGACGGATTCGCGCACCTTGTCGGGAGTGTCCAGGCGTGCGGCCCCTGAAATCCCGGACGTGATGACGTCGCCCCAGCTCACGATCATGACGTTCTGTTTGTCGCTGGCGTGAGACGGGATAGGTGAGAAGAAGAGAGCGGCGAGTGCCGCGATTGAGCAGATGCGCATGGTCAATCCTCCTGGATGCGAGCGCCGAGACTGATGGCGGTGCGGCGATTTCCAATCGCCGGACTGGAGCGGCGGTTTCTAACCGCCGATTCCGGGTAGCAAGAGGGGACAGGGAAACCCCTGTACCCTCCCGGCGGGGCGACTAGAAATCGCCTGTACCTTCCCGTCGGGCGATTGGAAATCGCCCCTCCTACAGAAACTGCAGGTCGCGCATCACGGCGGCCGTGGAGACGCAGGCGATGCTCAGAAAGAACAGGGCGCAGGCCACCATCAGGACCCGGATGTACCAGGCAGGCTGCAATTCCCTGGGCAACAGTTTGCAGTTGACGGCCAAGACGCAGAGCGCAGAGAACCCCAAGCCAAAGTTCAAAGGGATGCCCGCGATCTTCACGATCATCATGCGGTCGGGAATCAGGGTCAGCGCCATCACTCCCCAGATGGCGTAGGCGGCCAGGAGTCCGTAGTAGACATACTTGACCTTCTCTTCCTCCAGTCCCCGGGCGCGGGTGCTGGCGGTCCAGATGAGATCGGTCCAACGCCGGCAGAAGGCGTCCGCCGCCGCGATCTGAGTGGGGCCCAGAACCAGGAAGCCGCAGAGCAGTGTGAGGAACCAGAAGATGGGTTCCCCCGTCTTCTCGACGACTCCCTGCGCCGTCAGGGCGGCCAGCGAATCGCCCCGGACCTGCTGTCCGGCGGCGAACTGGAGCGAGAGCAGGGCCGGAATGCCCATGCCCAGGATACAGCCCCCGACCCAGATCCCCAGTTGGTCGCGAATGGTGACCTTGCGCCACCCCGTCCACAGCTTCTTCGATTCCGGCGTGACATGGAACACCCGGCCCTCGTGGAGCAGCTTGACGCCCTTCCCGCCTACGGCACTGGCGATGGCGCCCACCCGCGCCCCCATGCCCCAGCCCTTGTCCCGGACGTAGTTGGCGAAACTGGCGTTGCCGAGGCCACCGCTACCGGCAATGGCGGCGAAAATGGCCAGCAGCCCCACGTCCAGAGCCGGCCTCGCGCCTCCGATACCGAAGGTCCCCCGGAACAGTTCCGACCACGTCAACACGTTCCCGCCCACTTCGGGAAGCGCGCCGAATTTGACGAATCCGGAAAAGATCTCGACCCAGACCCGCCATTCGACGTAGAAGACCCCCAGGAAGATGAGATAGCCCAGGACCAGGACCGTCTTGGCGGCCATGATCTTCTCCACCATGTTGTAGACCTTGCCACCGAAGATCAGCGGGACGAAGGCAGAGAGGAAGATGGCGTAGCCGAGCCAGTTCACGGTACTCCTCTCCGGATCGACCCATTTTTCCAGAATCGGGCCGGGCATGGCCTTCCACCGTTCCGTGACGCCGTAGGCGCTCGGGTTACGAGCCATTTCATGGACGATCTCGGCCGGAAGTCCGGTTTCGCGGATGACTTGGTCCACGGGAGCGAACAAGTCCGGCCTCCCTTGCACCTTTTCCAAGACCTCGGGGTTCAGACCGGTTCTGGCCGCCAGTTCCGTGACCGATGCCCCGTCGTGCCACTCGGTGAGCGGATGGGGCAGGGGCCGCCAGCGGCGGGTGTCGCCGTAGTGCTCCGGGTTCCGTGACATCTCCCGAATCACCTCGACCGGCAGTCCCGTGTCGCGCTCGATGTCCTGGACTCGTCCGAAACGGCCGGGGTGTTGCGACATTTCCTCCACCAGCCGAGCCGAAAGGCCCGTCTCGGCCACGACTTCTGCCTGGGAAAGGTAGGTCGTTGGAAGCGTCCCCGGGAGATGCCCCAAAAAAGCCGCCAACAGGGGAACCGCCGCGTTGGCTGAGAGGTAGGGCCAGATGGCGCCGAAGTCGACTACCAGGAAGACGCCGGTCCAGAAGCGCGGGCCCGGCGCTAATCGGAAAAAACCCGTGAACATGGGCTCGCCGCAATACAGGGCGTAGCGCATCACCTCCAGGTTGTAGCAGCACTGGAACAGGATGCTCATGGTGGCGATCCACATCAGCACCCCGCCGTATTGCGCCGTCAGGGCGGGACCAGTCAGCCACTCCCCTCCTCCGATGGCCAATCCCACCATGAGCAGGCCCGGCCCCAGGAACCGGCGCAAATCGAAGCGGTCGGGGGGAGGAACGGGAAGCGTGTCCACTCCCCAGGCCGCCATTTTCCCGGCCGGGATGCGGAGGTTGGCGGTGGGATCCGTGCCGGGAGTGTGAGGTGGGTTCTGGTCGGTCATCTGGCCCCCTGGAGAAGACACATCAGGTTATTCCCTGAAGCAGGTCATCTGAACTTGTCGAGATTGCGCCGGCGCGGATCGACCGACCAGCAGCCAGCGTTTTCGGTTCGATATCTGGCCGCAGGTTCGGCGGACATTCGATCGAATGCTAGAACCCTACCACGGCCAGGATTCCTGTCAAACGACGGTGTCCGGTCCACAGTGCCGCCTCGGGCACTGGTAAGGCGCTCGGGACTGTAGAAGGGGACAGTCTGTTTTTCCGGCGAGGAACGGTAGCGGTAGAAGGGGACGGTAGCGGTAGAAGGGCGGTAGAAGGGGACAGTCTATTGTTCCGTCGTCCGTCAAACGACGGTGTCCGGTTCCCAAAAGCCCGATTCGTGAAGATCCCGCCAGGGAACCAGCCTCCCTGCTCTGCGCTGCTGGCGTTGTTCGCCCCCATAGGCCACGACGACCGAACAGGGACGAGGCAATGGTGAGAGGTGTCTCCGGACGCGCCGGGCTCCGGCAAACAGAGCGGACGATGGCGTTTCGGCGGCCTTGGCTTCCACCAGCGTGATGAAGGACGTGTAGAAGGGGACAGTCTATGTTTACGTGTAGAAGGGGACAGTCTATGTTTACGACAGGGACGACGTTTGGGCGCAGGCTGCCACGCCAGCGCGGAAGGAGATGAATCAGAAGAACCGCATGATGTAGGTCACCCGCACACCGGGGCCGATCTCCGGCGCCAGGTCCTTGATGAAGGAGGAGGAGTACCGGTAGAGGCGATCGCCCAGATTGAAGACGTTCACTCTGAACTGATGCGCCACGTGCTGTTGGGCAGTAAGAAAAAGGGACGGTCTGTTTTTTCGACTTACTTCCGGAATGGATTCGTGATGACGACGCCCGAAATCTGCTGTCTATGCTGAAGATCTTCGCTGTAGAGGGTTCTGCAACCCCTTTCGATGGCGGCCGCGACGATCAGGCTATCGTAGAAACTGAGCTGATAGCGAGCTTGCAGGTCGAGGGCACTCTGGTAAAGCGCCCGTGTCGGGAAGACCCGACAGAGGGGCATCAAGATTCGGTTCAAAAGCTCTCGAGCCGCCTCCGGAGGCACCTTGAGCTTACGGGTCAAGACATTGAGGGTTTCCTGGACGACTTGGAAGCTGATGCAACCGTTTTGGCGCTTCAAAGCCCGTTGAACCAAGCGCTCTGCTCGTTCCCGCTTGCTGGGGGCGGTCTCATCGAACAAGTAAACGAAGATGTTGGTGTCGAGGAAGTGTTCAACGCTCATTCATTTGATCCCGAGTGAATGTGCGTCCTCCGGTGAATATTCGGCCTTGCAGTTCACGGATAGCCTTCATGGCCTCGGCAGCCTGCTGCTCTCGGCGAACGTAGTCTTCAAGCCAAGCCCGAAATCGCTCGTTCAAGGTCGTGTGCTCCGCAGCAGCACGCCGGCGCGCCGCCTCAATCAGGTTCTCATCAGCACTCAATGTGATGTTTTTCATAATCAGACTCCGAACTTCGTCAGCTAGAATGCACGGGTTCAGTGTACACGACTCTAGTGTACTAGAATGGAGCAGACCATTGGCCCGTCGTTCGTCAAACGACGGTGTCCGGTTCCCAAAAGCCCGATTCGTGAAGATCCCGCCAGGGAACCAGCCTCCCTGCTCTGCGCTGCTGGCGTTGTTCGCCCCCATAGGCCACGACGACCGAACAGGGACGTGTCAATGGTGAGAGGTGTCTCCGGACGCGCCGGGCTCCGGCAAACAGAGTGGACGATGGCGTTTCGGCGGCCTTGGCTTCCACCAGCGTGATGCGGGACGGGTGCTCGATGATGAGATCGGCCTCGGCCCCGTTACTGTCGCGGTAAAAGGACAGTCCACCCATTTCGCCCCGGTGGGTCCGGTACTTCACGATCTCCGAGACGACCCAGGTTTCGAAGATCGAGCCCCGCAGAGGATGAGCGCGGAGTTGCTGGGAGTCACGGATGCCTAGCAACCAGCAGACGAGGCCCGTGTCGTAGAAGTACAGTTTCGGCATCTTCACCAGCCGCTTGCGCAAATTGGCGTGAAATGCCGTGAGGCGGAACGTGAGAAAACTCGTCTCGAGAATGCTGAGCCAAGCCTTGGCAGTCGGTTGGGAGACGCCGCAGTCACCGGCCAACGACGAGTAATTGACCAACTGGGCCGTACGGCCGGCGCACAATTGGACGAAGCGCTGGAAAGTGGTGAGATCTCCCACGTTGCTGATGGTCCGCACGTCCCGTTCGATATAGGTCGCGACATACGAACGGAGCCAGTCCGCCGGGTTCAGGTCCCGATCGAAGATCCGCGGATAGGCTCCGGCGAAGAGAGTCTCCTCGAGACTCTGTGGATGCCGATCGAAACGCAGGATCTCATTGCGGCTCAACGGAAGCAGGTGGTGGACTGCCGTCCTTCCGGCGAGCGACTGGCTGACCGACTCCAACAGGGAGAGGTTTTGCGAACCGGTCAGAATCCAACGGCCGGGCTCCGGATCGGAGTCGATGATGCCCTGCAGGTAGGAAAGGAGGTCCGGGACGCGTTGCACTTCGTCGATGACGGCCCCTTCCGGAAATTGTCGCAGATACCCTCGGGGATCCTCCGCCGCGAGAGAGCGAATGTCCGGAGCCTCGAGCGTCGTGTAGGGGTGACCCGAAAACACGGCTCTGCACAGCGTGGTCTTGCCGCTCTGCCGTGGTCCGGTAAGCGTGATCGAGGGGAATTGGCCAGCCGCCCTCATCAATTCCGGCTTGAGGTCTCGCTTGATCATCGCAGAGAGCCTACCAGATTTTATTAGGATAAATAAAAATCACATCTTGAAAAATACTAATCCAACGCTCGTATCAGAAAGGGACAGTCTGTTTTTCCTAGACTTTCTCTAATCACGATGCCTGAAATCTGCTGTCCATGCTGAAGATCTTCGCTGTAGAGGGTTCTGCAGCCCATGTGAAAGGGACAGTCTATTTATTCGGATGGGGCCGTTGTAGCCGAGTTCCTCCGGAGGGACGTCCGACGTCAGGAAGGCGTATCCGACCACGGCCTCCTCGTCCCGGGCCTCGGCGGCGTAGCCGACGAACACACCTGGGTCGCCGTCGCGCACATCGAAGGAGATCGCGCCCGGGAGCACTTCCTCCACGAGCTCTGCGGCACCGGGAAGTCGCCCACGCCTTGCTGGCCGATGGCCGGGACGGGCGCAAGAGCGCCCAGGATCGCCGCCGTCGCGAGGGCGCGGGCGGCCCGCTGCCGCTCTCTCGCGTCAGACATCCACGCGCGCAAGGCGGAGCGCGTTGGCGGTCACCAGCAGCGAGACGCCCACGTCACCCACCAGGACCGCGGCGATCAGCGAGACCATCCCGAGCGGCACGCCCACCACCAGGACGAGCTTCACCAGCAGGGCGGTGGCGATGTTCTGGCGGATGACCGCCCGCGACTTGCGCGACAGCCGGAACAGGTAGGGCAGGCGGGTGAGGTCGTCGCCCATGAGCGCCACGTCCGCGCTGTCGATGGCGGCGTCGCTTCCGGCCGCTCCCATGGCGATGCCGACCGAGGCGGCCGCGAGCGAGGGCGCGTCGTTCACGCCGTCGCCCACCATCGCCACCCGGCCGTGCTCCCGCTCCAGCTCCCTGAGAGCGTCCACCTTCTCGTGCGGGAGCAGCCGCGCCTTCACTTCGTCCACTCCGGTCTCCCCTGCGATCCGGCGGCCGGTGGCGGCGGCGTCGCCGGTCAGCATCACGACGGGACGGATGCCCATGGCGTGCAGCCGCCCCACCGCCACCCGCGCCTGCTTGCGGGCTCGGTCCTCCAGCGAGATCCACCCCAGCGGCCCGTCATCGTCCGCGACGGCCACCACCGTGCGGCCGTCGCCGGCCATGCCCGTGGGTGGTTCGCCGATCCCGAGGGTCGCCGGCTTGCCGACGAAGTGGCGCACGCCGTCCAGGCGGGCCGTGACCCCCTCGCCCCGGCGGGTTGAGAAGTCGCGAACGGCGTAGTGGGAGTAGATCTCGCGCCTCACCGCCTCCTCGTGGATCGCTCGCGCAATCGGGTGCTCCGATCGGGCCTCCACGGCGGACGCCCGCGCCAGCACCGTGGTGGGTGGCGCCCCCCGGGTCGAGCGCACGTCGCGCACCTCCAGGTGCCCGACCGTGAGCGTGCCGGTCTTGTCCATCGCCATCGCGCGCACGCCGCTCATGGCCTCCAGGTAGACCCCGCCCTTGATGAGCACCCCCCGGCGCGCGGCGGCCGTGATGCCGCTCACCACCGCGACCGGCGTGGAGATCACCAGCGCGCACGGACACGCGATCACCAGCAGGGTGAGCCCCCGCACCAGCCAGGTGATGAAGTCCGCGCCCGCGAGCGTCGGCACCGCCACCACCAGCACGGCCGCGACGGTGATCGCCGGCGTATACCAGCGCGCGAAGCGGGTCACCACTCGCTCCGTCTTCGCCTTCTCGGCCCCCGCCCGCTCCACCAGCTCCACGATGCGCGCGAGCGAGCTCGAGTCGGCGGGCTTCTCCGTGCGCACGTGCATGAAGCCGTCGCGGGTGATCGTGCCGGCGAAGACCGGGTCGCCGGGGTCCTTCTCCACCGGAAGCGACTCCCCGGTGAGGGGCGACTCGTCCACCGCCGAGCCCCCCTCCACCACGCTGCCGTCGACCGGGATCCGTTCGCCGGGGCGCACCACCACTACGTCGCCGACCGCGACCTCGGAGGCCCGCACCGTCTCCTCGACCCCGTCGCGCAGCACCACGGCCGTCTTGGGGGCGAGGTCCATCAGCGACTCCATCGACGCCCGCGCGCGGTCCACCGCGTAGCTCTCCAGCAGCTCGGCGGTCGAGAACAGGAAGGCGATGGCGGCCGCCTCCAGGTACTCCCCGATCGCAACCGCCCCCAGGATCGCCACCGTCATCAGGAAGTTCATGTCCAGCGAGAGCTCGCGCGCCGCGCGCAGCCCGTCGGGCATGAACCTCCATCCGCCAACCAGGGCCGAGGCGACGAACAGGAGCGACGGAACCCGCACCTCGTTCAGCGGCAGCGTGAACAGCAGCGGCCCCACCGCGGCCAGCTGGAGCGCGAGTCCGACCGCGAACAGCGCCGCCGCCGCGTACGTGATCCGTGCGTCGGGGGTCGCCCAGGTCGCGGTGGCGCGCTCCCTCCGGGCTCCGGTGTCCGGCTCGGCCAGGTGCCCGAGGCGCCCGATCGCCCGCCGGACCTCGTCGGTCTCGATCTGGCCGGCGTCGATCTCGACGGTCACGGTGCGGCCCACCAGGTTGGCCCCCACCCCCATCACCCCGTCGACCTTGCGCAACCCGTCCTCGATGCGGGTCACACAGTGCGAGCAGTCCATGTCCCGCACCCGGAACCGGACCGCTGTCGCCGTGGCTCCTCCGTCCCCATCCACCGTCACGCCGCCCCGACCCGCCATCCTCGTCGCCCGGCTAGCCCGGAAATCTCAACAGAAAGATAGACAAAGGTCGTGTTCTGTGGTATAAGTTCTTTTGTAAAAACAACTTACAGAACCAGCAGGAACACGACCTTATGACCGCAGAGTGTACCAGAACTAAGTTACTTTTTCAGGGCCTGGATGGACGCAACGTCGTGGGCCGGTCAGGTTCCACGAGATCTTGCGTCATGATGCCTGATTCCCCTCGAATGACTGAAACCGCCACTGATGGATAGTTGACATTGACCTGATCACGACAACAATATTGGGTTAATCGGGCAATTTACATCACGATTTCGTCAAAGTTAAGAATGTGACGGACGCACATCATCACAGTCACGGCCACCATCATCACGGACCCGGGGATCATGACCATGATCTGCACGGCGCTAGCCGGCACAGCCTGACCATCGCGCTCCTCTTGACCGTCGGCTATATGGTCATACAGGTCGTCGGCAGCATTCTTTCCGGCAGTCTGGCTTTGCTTGCGGAGGCCGCTCACAAGGTGACGGACGCGGCGTCCATCGGTTTCGCGCTGGCCGCCCTTCACTTCTCGACTCGCCCCGCCTCCGCCCAACGGACCTATGGCTTCCGCCGCCTCGAGATCCTGGCGGCCCTGCTCAACGCCCTTTCCCTCTGGCTGGTCGCCGGCTGGCTGATCATGGAGGCTTACGATCGCACCCATGATGCCCATCACCATGTCGACGGCGAAATCATGCTTGCCTTCGGCGCAGCCGGCCTGCTGGTCAACCTCTCGGTGGCCGGGGTCCTGCACGGCGCGTCCAAGCACAACGTCAACGTCGAAGGCGCCTTCCGCCACGTCATGGTCGATCTGCTGGGGACCGTCGGCGTGGTCGTCTCGGGACTGCTGGTCTGGGCCTTCGGCTGGGACCATGCGGACACCGTGGTGAGCGTGATCATCGGCGCCCTCATTTTGCTCAGCACCTGGCGCCTGATCGGAAAGGTCGTACACGTGCTGCTGGAGGGCGTGCCCAAACACATCGACGTCTATCGGCTCTGCAGCCAGATGGAAGAGGTGCAAGGCGTCGGCCTGATCCACGACATCCACGTCTGGAGCCTGGTTCCCGGCTACGAGGTGCTCACGGCCCACGTCCTGGTCGATCCCGAGTTCGAAGAACTGGGATTCCTGCGGCGTCGGCTGCGCGAGATTGCCGGCGATGATTTCGGCATCGACCACATCACCATTCAGTTGGAGTACACGGTGGACGGATGTACCGAACACCACCATGTCGATCACCTGCACGCGCACAGCGCCGACGACAGAATCCTTTGAGGAATAGGGGAATTAGGAAAGAAGAAATGAGGAAAGAGTGAAGAAGGGCGGGAAAGGGTCTCGTCGACGATGCCTGAGCCGGCTCAACTCGATTCCTCGATGAAGAAGGGGACAAGAATGTCCCCTCCCAGAGTGACCGTCCCGGCTCATTCTCGCGTTCACCAGAGGGCTCCGGTATCATGGCCGGAATCCGGAGCTACTCAATGATGCCTAATTCAGGGTACGCCTCGGCATTCCTCAGGGTCTGCCTTCGGCTCGTCTGGTTCGCTCCTTTGTTGTTCGCTCCCGTTTTCGGAGCCGGCGAGGTTCGACCGGACGTCTTCGAGTCCTCGATTCTGCCCATCTTCGAGAACAACTGCCTGGCCTGTCACGGTGAATCCGTCCCTCAGGCCGAACTGGACCTCCGAACGGCCGCATCGATTGTGAAAGGGGGCAAGTCGGGTCCGGCCGTCATCGCGGGCTCGGCGGATCGGAGCCTGCTGCTGGACAAGGTGGTCTCCGGAACCATGCCTCCCGGAGACGACTCGCTGAGCCGGGAGCAGGTCGCGGCCATTCGTGGCTGGATCGACCGGCTAGCGCAGGCAGACACTCAGTTGGCTTCCGCGGGAATCAGCGAAAAGGACGTGCTGCCCATCTTTCTCATGAGATGCGTCGTCTGCCACGGCAAGCGCGCACAGGAAGGAGGTCTGGACCTCAGGACGCAGGCCGGGCGGCTCCGCGGCGGCAAGTCGGGTCCGGCCCTGGTTCCCGGAGACCCCGAATCCAGTCTTCTCTTTCAGCGCATCGTACGGGAGGAGATGCCCCCGGAACACCTCCTCTTCAAGTACCGGGTGCGGCCTCCCAGCACCGGGGAGGTGGAGACCCTGCGCCGTTGGATCGCCGCCGGAGCGGCTGCGGATCCAGCTCATGACCCCAGTCTGGAAGCCGATCTTGCCCTGACCGACTCGGACCGCCAGTTCTGGTCCTTTCAGACTCCGGAGCGGCCTCCGATTCCCACGGTCGCTCGCAGCGATCTGGTCCGGAATCCCATCGACGCGTTCCTGCTGGAGAAACTGGAAGGCCAGGGCCTGAGCTTCTCTCCCGGGGCAGACCGTCCGACACTCATGCGCCGGGCCTATCTGGACCTCGTCGGGATGCCCCCCACGGCGGCCCAGGTCCGCGCCTATCTAAAGGACGAGTCCCCGGATGCCTACGAGCGCATGATCGAGGACCTTTTGAGCTCGCCGCACTACGGGGAACGCTGGGCTCAGCACTGGCTGGACGTGGCGGGCTATGCGGACACCGAGGGGATCAAGCACGCCGACCATTTCCGACCCCAGGCCTGGCGCTACCGGGACTACGTGATCCGCTCCCTGAACCAGGACAAGCCCTATGACCGGTTCCTGATGGAGCAGTTGGCCGGAGACGAGTTGGTGGACTACAAGAAGGAGGTCACGCCAGCCGTTCTGGAGTCGCTGGCCGCCACCGGCTTTCTCAGGCTTGCATCGGATCCCACCGATTCGCCGTCGAACGCCTCCCTGGCCGAGAAAATGGACGTGCTCCACGACGAGATCCAGGTGCTGGGCTCGTCGGTGCTGGGCCTGACCATGGGGTGCGCCCGCTGTCATGACCACAAGTACGATCCCATCTCCCAGAAGGACTACTACCGGCTCAGCGCCATATTTCAGAGCGCCTACGATCCCTACGACTGGCTCGACCCGACGCAACGCTATCTGAACGTGGGGGACCCGGAGGAGGTCGAGGAGACGGAGCGCCACAACACTCCCATCGAGAAGCAGATCGATGACCTGGAGCGAGCTTGGAAGGCCAAGACGGAGTCGCTTCGAAACCAGATCCTGGAAGCCCGCCTGGCGGCCCTGCCCGAAGCCCTTCAGCAGGACCTCAGAACCCTGCTGAAGACCGCGGAGGACGAACGCAGTCCGGTTCAGGAATACCTGCAACGCCGATTCCGCAAGACCCTGAAGGTGAGCGACCAGGCGCTGGCCCTCGAAGATGACCAGTTCAAGGCCCCACTGGACGAGTACAACAAGGCTCTGGCCGACCTCAAGAAGAAGCTGCGCGCCAAACCCGCCATCCGCGCTCTGTTCGACATGGGGGGCGAGGGTTCCCCGGCCTATGTCCTGCGGCGCGGCAATGCCGAGACCATCGGGGACCGGGTCTATCCCGGAGTGCCTTCTGTCCTCCGCGCCAACCTGCCCGAATACAAACCGGATCTCCCTTCGGAGCGAACCGACACCACCGGCGCCCGTCTGGCACTGGGCCGCTGGTTGACCCATCCAAAGCATCCCCTGACCTCCCGGGTCCTGGTCAACCGGGTCTGGATGCACCACTTCGGCCGCGGCATCGTCGCCACGCCCGCCGACTTCGGCCGAACCGGCGCCCGGCCCTCGCACCCGGAGTTGTTGGACTGGCTCGCCACCTGGTTCGTGGACCAGGACTGGAGCCTCAAATCACTGCACCGGCTCATGGTGACCTCCACCGCCTACCGCCAGAGCTCGCGCAAAAGTCCGGTAGGCGGCGCCGATCCGGAAGGGCACCTCTGGTCCCGCATGTCGCTGCGGCGGATGGAAGCGGAGGTCCTCTATGATTCCATGCTCCAGGCGGCGGGCCGGTTGGACACCGACCGGTTCGGTCCGGCCGAACCGGTGGAGAAGATGGACGACGGCGAAGTCGTTGCCAAGGGATCGAAGAAGGGGTGGAGACGGGCCATCTACACCGAGAAGCGCCGCCTCACGCGGATGACGTTTCTGGATCTCTTCGACGCCCCGCAGATGGCGCCCAACTGCACCGAGCGAATCTCCTCCAACGTGGCGCCCCAGGCCCTGCAGTTGATGAACGGGTACCTGACCCGGAAGCTGTCCCGCCATCTGGCGGGCCGCCTGGTGGATGCCCATCCCGACCGGTCGGAGGACCAGATCCGGGAGCTCTACCTGCGGGTCCTCTCCCGGGAACCCACTCCCGGGGAGATTCGCATGTCCCTGGATTCCCTCTCCGAACTGGCGGAGAAGTGGGTCCACCACCTGGAGAACGAAAACGACGAAGCGCCGCGCCGAAACACGGCGCACTGGTCCGCGCTGGCCTCCGTGTCTCACGCGTTGCTCACGTCGGCGGAGTTCTCCTACATCGATTAGGCCGGTGACCATGCAAGAATCATCCGAAAGCCAACACCTCCCCCGGCGGGAATTCTTTTCCCGCATCGGGGATGGATTGTACGCAACGGCCTTGGCCACCTTGCTGGGAGACGATCTTTTCCCGGCCAATCCGGCCCTGGCGGGCAACGGAACCCATGACCTGAAACCCCGTGCCCCCCACTACCGGCCCCAGGCCAAATCGGTGATCCACCTGTTCATGAACGGCGGTCCCAGCCAGGTCGATCTGTTCGACCCCAAGCCGGAGCTGGCCCGGCTGGCCGGAAGCGCCGCTCCCCGCGACATCCTGAACAAGATCGAGTTCGCCGACCAGGTGGGAGGACTGCTCCCGTCACCCTACAAGTTCAACCGGCACGGGCGCTGCGGCATGGAACTCTCGGAACTCCTGCCCCACCTGGGGGAGGTGGTGGACGACATCACCCTGGTCCGCTCCATGTACGGGGAGCATTTCAACCACGAGCCGGCCATCTACCTCATGCACTCGGGCCGCACCCTGCCCAATCGGCCCTCGCTCGGATCTTGGGTGGTCTACGGATTGGGAAGCGAGACCCAGAACCTGCCCGGCTACGTGGTGCTGGACGATCCCAAGGGTCTGCCCATCAACCGGGAACAGAACTGGCAGTCGGCCTGGCTCCCTCCCGTCTACCAGGGGACCCGGTTCCGCTCCGAGGGGCCGCCGGTCCTCAACCTGGAGTCGCGGCGGAAGCTGCCCGGCGACCTGATCGAAGCCGAGCGGGCGCTGTTGCGGCGCCTCGACATGGCGCACCGCAACGCCCGGCCCCGGGAGCCGGAGCTGGACGCCCGCATCGCCAGCTACGAGCTGGCTGCCCGGATGCAGTTGGCCACCTCGGACGCCCTGGACCTGTCCCAGGAGGACGAGGCGACCCGGGAGATGTACGGGCTCAACGACGAGCTGACCCGTTCCTACGGCAAACGGTGCCTGATGGCCCGCCGGCTGGTGGAGCGGGGAGTCCGGTTCGTCCAGATCTTCATCGAGGGCCAGATCTGGGACGCCCATACCAACCTGGAGAAGTCGCTGGCCTACAGTTGCGGCAAGACGGACCGCCCAGCGGCCGCCCTCATCAAGGATCTCAAGCGGCGCGGCCTGCTGGAGGAGACCCTGGTGGTCTGGGGCGGAGAGTTCGGGAGAATGCCCCTGGCCCAAGTCGCCGACCGGGGCGCCGACGGGCGCGACCACGGTCCCGACGGATTCAGCATCTGGATGGCCGGTGGCGGCGTCAAAAAGGGGCTCACCTACGGGGGGACCGACGACATCGGGCACAAGGCCGTGGACCAGAGGGTCAGCGTCCACGACTTCCACGCCACCCTGCTGCACCTGCTGGGCATGAACTACCGCGACCTGGTCTACCGGCGCCACGGGCTGGACGAGCGGCTGACGGACCAGTTTCCCGCCCGGGTGGTGGAGGAGATCCTGGTTTAAACCGCGGGTTCCTCGCGCCGACCTATCTTTTTTTTCCCGCAGAATCGGTCGCGGGGGGCGGAGGGAACCGCCGCCGAAACGCGTCCATGTGGACGTAAAGAGCCGGCGAGCCTCCGGTGTGAATGAAGACCAGCGTCTGTCCCTTTCGGAAGACCCCCTTGCGGATCAGGTCGATGGTCCCGGCCATGGCCTTGCCGGTGTAGACCGGGTCCAGGAGGATCCCTTCGGAGCGGGCCACGAGCCCGACCGCTTCCAGCATCTCCGGGGTCGGCAAGGCGTATCCCGGGCCTACGTAGTCGCCATTGCAGTCCACTGATTCTCTGAGAATCGGGGATTCTACACCCAGTCGGGAGGCCGTCTGCAGTGCCAACTCGTAGACGCTTTGCTCCTGGATTTCCCGTCTGCGGCTCACGTTGATACCGGTCACGGGCACCGTGGAGCCGGCGCCCCGGAGTCCGGTCAGAAGTCCCGCCTGAGTCCCGGCGCTGCCGCTGGGAACCACGAGATGGTCCACCTGAAGATCCTGCTGCCGGAACTGGGAGATCAACTCCAGGGCGCAGGCGGCGTATCCGGTGGCGCCGACAGCGTTGGACCCGCCGACTGGAATCAAATAGGGCTTCCGTCCCCGCTCCCTGCACTCGCGGGCCAACTGCTCCATGGCGGGCGGTGCCTGTCCCCTTCCGGAGACGATCCGGAGGCTTTTCGCTCCTAACAACTGATAGAGGAAATTATTGCCACTGGCCTCGGGGTCGAAGGCGCCCGGCGCCGGTTCCTGCAGCACCAGGTGGCACTCGATACCCTCCACCCGGGCCCAGGAGAGGGTCAGCCGGCAGTGGTTGGATTGAATGGCGCCGCTGGTGATGAGGGTATCCGCACCCTGGGCCAGGGCCTCCCCGATGGAGAACTCCAACTTGCGGGTCTTGTTGCCGCCGCCCGCTCCCGGCAAAAGGTCGTCCCGTTTGATGTAGATCTCCGGACCACCCAGCAAACGGGACAGGCGAGGGGCGGCCTGAAGGGGCGTCGGCGCCGTGACATAGTTTCTTCGGGGAAAGGAGGACAGTGATTTCAAGATTTACGACTCCAGCGTGTGGTTCGGGATCCGGTCGATTCAGGCAAACAGCTCTTGGATCGGTTTGCCCCGGCCGTCCTTGGTGACGAAGAAGGGCCGCTTCTCGACCACGTAGGCCTGATCCGGAGGAATGCCCAAGGCGGCATAGAGGGTGGCGTGGAGATCCTCGATGGAAACCGGGTTCTCCGCCACGCGGCAGGGGCGCTCGTCGGCGGTCCGCCCGTAGAGGAATCCGGACTTGAATCCGCCCCCGAAAACCAGGACCGACGAGGCTTCCGTGAAGTGCCGGTGCATGCCGTAGTGGCGAGACTCGGTCATCCGGTCCGGGACCTTGATCTGCTGTCTCACTCCCAGGTCCGGCTTGCCTTCGATGAGGGCGTCCCGCCCGAACTCGCTGGCCACGACCACGATCGTCCGTTCCAGGAGACCCCGCTCCTCCAGATCCAGGACCAACTGGGCGATGGGGGCGTCGATGGTCCGCTTGAGATGGATCATGCGCTCGTGGCCGTTCTCGTGAGTGTCGAAGTAGCGAAAAGGGATGTACCCGGTAGTGACCTCTACGAAGCGGACGCCCGTTTCGACGAGCCGCCGGGCCAGCAGACAGCCCTGACCGAAGCGGCCGGCGCCGTACCTGCGGTGACTCCCCTCAGGCTCCCGGGACAGATCGAAGGCCGCGGCCGCCGGAGAATCGACCAGGCGGTGGGCCTTGTCCAGGTAGCGGAGCAGCGACTCCTGCTGGTAGGTCGTGCCTTGTTGGAGGACCGGGCTTTCGGCCACCAGACGGCGGTAGGCGCGGTAGCGGCGCGCGGCGCGTTCCCGGTTCACACCTTGGGGCGGCCGCATGGCCTCGGCCGCGGAAGACGGATCGGGGATCAGCATGGGCCCGTACTCGGCGCCCAGGAACCCGGCGGTGTGGAACGCCTTGAGAGAGTCGCTCTCCGCACCGATCTCCATGTCCTGCCCGATGTCCACGAAGGCCGGCACGTCCGGATGCCGCGGCCCCAGCGTGCGGGCCACTACCGCCCCCAGGTGGGGAGCCGCCACCGAGAGGGGCGGCGCATATCCGGTGTGCCAGTGATACTGGTGGCGGGAGTGAAGGATGAAGCCCAGGTCTCCCACACGGTGACTGCGGATCAGTGTGGCCCGGTCCATCACCTGGGCCAAGCGATCCAGGCCGCGGGAGAGCTGGATGCCGTCCACTACCGTGTCGATGGCGGGAAAGGTGCTCAACACCCGTTTCGACTCGACACCGGGTTCGAACGGGGTGTAGTGCTTGGGATCGAAGGTCCCGGTCTGGGCCATGCCCCCGGCCATCCAGAGCAGAATCATAGCGTCGGCCCGGGCCGGGAGGGATGGAGCCGCCCTAAGTTGGGGGTCGGGGCTTTTCCAGGCCGCCAACGCGGCGGCGGAGAGCTGGAGGAACCGTCTGCGATCGAAGCCTTCGGAAGGGGCCGGATTCAAGTTCCGCACGGTGGGTTCTCCGCCTTTCCGCAAAAGATGGGGATCGCCGCTCATGTTACGCATTCCCCGTGCGGGCTCGCAAGCTCGCGGACTGCGTCGACGAGCTGTCACAAATCAGGGTCAGTGGATACCGGCTGGTTTTCCAGCTGGTGGGTTTCCTGGTCGTAATCGTGGGTATGGTCGTGGCGACCCTGGTGAAACACGGCGTGGAGCAGCGTACCTCCGACAAAGGCCTGGTAAAGTTCCAAACTGTCCCCATCGGCAAAGACCCGGGCGCCGATTGCGTATCCGGCGACAGTAGCGGCGAGAATTACCCCGATGCCGATCGCCGCGACCCGAAAGCCGTGGCGGGGCCGCAAGATCCACCAGATCATCAAGCCGACCGGAACCCGGTGAAGGATCACAGCGTACGCGAAGCCCATGTCCTTGGACACCAGCGCGCCGCCCTCCAGAAAAGCGTGAATCGACAGGCCCGACCAGCCGGCCAGGAGGGCAAGATTGTCGGCGTGGGGGGCGAGGGTGCGGGAAATCCGTTCGATGAGATTTGGTGTGCCCATCCCCAGAAGGAGGACCAGAATTGGGAGGAAGCCATGGTCTTCCCAGGAATGGGGCAGCACCTGCACGAGGACGATCGCCGGAACAGCGACGTACATAATCGCGTCGAAGAACCGCACGGCGCTGCTCCGGCCGTGCAGCCACCTGTAAAGGAAGGCGCCTATGACAGGAGCGGCGAGCGAACCGGCAAGCTGCAACATTGGGGGGTTGTCTCCGCGCGAACCCGGGTCAGCACTGGAACGGCGATGCCGGACACCGACGCTACCCGTTGTCTCCGCGCGAACCCGGGTCAGCATCCGGAATCGGGATTCGGCGGCATCAGCAAATTTCTAAAAGACAGCCCGGACACGGCGCGGCCCCGAATTACCCGTGGGATTCATGGTCAACGCCGCCGTCGCCGACATGGTGATTCTCATTGGGACAGCCTTCCGCCGTGTCTTCCAACTGAAGCGTGACGTGCCGAATGCCGAAGTCACGGGAGGCGATCTCCCGGAGTCGGTTCCGGATGAAGCCCATGTCTTCAATCTCGGGATCGACCAGAACGTGAGCCGTGAGAACGTCGTAGTCGGAGGCGAGGCTCCACACGTGAATATCGTGAATCGAGCCGACGCCCGTGACTTCTTCCATTCGCCTGCAGAGGCTACGAATGTCGATGTGTTGCGGTACTCCTTCAAGGAGGACGTGGATCACCTTCCCCAGCAGGCGCCATGAGCTCACCAGGATGAGGATGCCGATGATCACGCTCACGACGGGGTCGGCGATTTTCCAATTGAATCCCCAAACCAGAATGCCCGATACGACCACGCCGACGGATCCAAGGAGATCGGCCATGACGTGCTGGTAGGCGCCTTCGACGTTCACGCTGTGCCCAGCCGATCCGTGCAGGATCCAAGCCGCAACGAGGTTGACGACGAGGCCGATTGAGCCGACGGTCAACATTACCTCTCCCTTGACGTCGGGCATGACCGTGAATCGGTGGTAGGCTTCATAAACAACCCAAGCGGCAATCAACCAGAGCGTGACAGCGTTCAGCAGGGCCGCCAGGATCTCGAGGCGCCGATAACCGAAGGTACGCCGTGCGGATGCGGGCCGAGTTGAAAAGTGGTGGGCGACGAGAGCGAGACCGATCGACGCCGCGTCGGTCAGCATGTGTCCGGCGTCCGCAAGCAGCGCCAGACTTCCGGAGATGATGCCGCCGATGATCTCGGCGATCATGTAGCCGACGATCAACACCAGCACAGAGGTCAGATTGCGCCGGCTGGCCCCGCGAAGGTCATGCGAACATCCGTCCGGGCCATGGTCTTGGCACTGGCCGTGGCGCTGGTGACGGTCGTTGGGCATCGCTTTACCTTACAACATCAACTCGACCGGATGTCTCACCGGTAGAGTAAATCAGGGTTGAGGTCTGCACTTTAAGCGCATTATCCGATTCAGTCCGAATTCCTCGCCTGGAACTGTTAATCTTCGAATCTCGGGCGCCGTACCGGATCTACGAGTCCGGATGGAGATGGAGTAGACGCCACATGCGCAGAGTGGTCGTGACCGGGTCCAAAGGGCAGCTTGGATCCGATTTGGTGCGGGAGTTGGGCGGTCCGGATCAGGTCGTTCCCCTTTCCCATCTGGATCTGGAGATCTGCGACCACGCCCACACGCGAGAGGTTCTGACCGGGCTCCGTCCGGACGCGGTCATCAACACGGCGGCCTATCATCGGGTCGACGACTGCGAAGACCACGAGTCCAGGGCCTTCGAGACCAACGCCGCCGCAGTCCTGAACCTGGGCCGGATCTGCAACGACCTGGACGCGCTCCTGGTGCACGTGAGCACCGACTACGTGTTCGGCGGTGATGGTGACCGGACGTCGCCTTACACCGAGGAAGATCCCCCTTCCCCCCTGAGCGTCTACGGAGCCTCCAAGCTGGCCGGCGAAAACCTGCTTCGAGAAGAGTGCCGACGGCACCTGATCGTGAGGACCTCGGGCCTTTACGGTCTGGCCGGAGACCGCAACTTCGTGACCATCATGCTGGGATTGGCCGGAAAGGGCCGTCCCCTCCGAGTGGTGGACGACCAGCGCCTGGGACCGACGTATACGGCGCATCTGGCATGCAAGATGGTTCAGTTGTTGGCCGCGGGGGCACGGGGAACGGTACACGTCACCAATCAGGGGGAATGCACCTGGTACGAATTCGCCCGCCGCCTCTTCGAGTTGGCCGGCCTCACGCCGGACCTGACGCCCATCACCTCCCAGGAATTCGGAGCCAAGGCCACCCGGCCCGTGTACTCGGTCCTGGCCAACGACGCCCTGACCCGGGCGGGCCTGGACCCAATGCCCCACTGGAGCCAGGGATTGGCCGATTATCTGGTCGAGAGGGAGAGCGGCGTGTAGGCCAAGGGAAACATCAGCGAATGGTCTGGAACTCCGGCGAGGAGAAAGGGACCCACATCAGGTCTTCCACCCTTTCCAGAACCGCACCCATTCCAGAAAGGGACCACCCATTCCAGAAAGGGACAGTCTGTTTTTCTCGCGTCACCCACCCTTTCCAGAAAGGGACAGTCTGTTTTTCTGGGATGGGAGGCATGGGATGGGAGGCAAACCGAACCGAGAATCGTGGCCATGCCCCGAACCGCACGACACAAAAGTTCAGAAGCCGCCTGCTTTCACCTCGCCAATCGAGTCGCCGGCCGGTCCAACTGGTTCCCCGGGGGAAAAGGGGACAGTCTATTTTTCTGGCGCGGCGGCCTTCTGGCGTGGCGCGGAGGCCACAGAACAGGCCACCAAAGTGCCGGCTTCTTCGGCTGCAAAGACAACTGAGATCGTCGTTTGGTTAAGTTCCTTCGGTTGCTTCCGGATACACGAGGCTTGCCAGTTTTCTTGAGTTTCCTTCGCCTTTCTCACCTCTGAATCGTTGTTGTCATAAAGGGTTGCGAAACGGCTCCCCCGCGAGTCCGAGTCCGGTTCACCGAGGACGATGGACATGCCCCGAACCGCACGACACAAGAGCACAGAAGCCGCCTTCTATCACCTCACCAATCGAGTCGCCGGAAAACGCGATTGGTTCCCCTTTGAAAACCACGAAGCCGGTCGAAAACTCCTGAACCTGACGTTGTTCTACGTCAGTGTCTACCGGTGTCGTCTGGCCGCATTTCAGATTATGGGCAATCACTTCCACTTCGTCGTCCATTTTGAGAAGCCTCGCTCCTTGTCCCGCGAGGAGTTGGAGGACATCGCCCACAAGCTTTATGGGCAAAAGGCAGAGAAGGCAACCGCCGATTGGACCGTCGCCGAGTGGGAGGCGTTCAACCAGCGTCTCTTTGACGTGTCGAAACTAATGCAGAACGTGGACGGGCAGTATGCCCGGTGGTACAACCGCCAGTTTCGACGGCGAGGACATTTTTGGAGTGAACGTTTCAAGAACCCGGAACTCTTGGGACTCGAAGCCGTCCAGGACGCCATTCTCTACGTGGAACTCAACGCCGTCCGGGCCGGGCTGGTCAAGCGGCCCGAGCAGTGGAAATTGGGCTCGGCCCGCTGGAGACTCACCGGCGAGAATCAAGGTCTGATTCCGCTGGAGGAGCTGTTCCCCTCGGATCCCGGAACGGACGTGTACAGCAGTTACCGGTCCCGTTTGTACTATCGAGGAGCTGTTCCCACCCGGGAGAACCAGGCGGCGATCCCCCAGTGGATCCTCGATCAGGAGCAGCGACGCGGATTTACCCGTGCCGGAGCGTTTCGCCGACGTTTGCGATTCTTGACGGACGGATTGGCGGTCGGTCCGGCAGAGAAGGTGGCGCAACTGCTGGAGACGTATCGAAAGCAAGGCCGATACCGGCGTCGCCGGCACCCCATTCCCCAACTGGGCGGAGTGATGTTTTCCCTGCGGGAGCAACGCTCGCACGCCTTCGTCTTGTAGACTCGCCTGAGTTCCGACCGTCGATTCTGCGCCGCGGCATCGGACGACCCAAATCACGTAGACCAGCCAATAGACGCTGGACTTTCCCTCCTTTCTTGACGTTTCAGGAGAACAGGAGAAGCAGGTGTGAAAAAGGATCGGGACCAGGTGGTCCAATCCCGCCGGCCCGGCCATACAAGAGCTGCTTGACCCCATCCGCACTCGCGCAGAGGCGAAATTCTGCTATGCCGTAGATTCGCGTCGCGGCACGCGCAAAGTGTTGGACCGTTCCCGTTCCCGAAATCGAGACTGTCCCCTTTCCGGTCCGCGGTCCGCCTTTCGCCTTTTCAGTGACTGTCCCTTTCGCCAGAAGGGGACAGTCTGTTGTTCTGGGGCCGGGCCGTGTGTCGCCGGGTGACGGTCCCCCTGGCCGGAAAACGGTTTATGACTGGTTCAATCGTCCTGTTTGTGAGGCGATTCAGTCGAATCGACAGAGGTTCAGGAGAAACCGGGTTCCGACCGCACGAAAACGCCGGGCTGGAAGCCCTTATCAACATGTCCCATGAATAATCTGGGTACAATCCCGTACAATACTCCGCAGTTTTTGCAGGAACGATTTTCTGGTCACGACCGGTGAAAGTCTCCCGCAGAAATGTTGAACCAGGAACCGGGAGCGATCAACGCTTGAAAATGCTCTCAGGGACTTCCCGATCAGGACCCGCTCCGACTCGCGCACTGGCTCTTCTGAAAGGAGGTTGGCATGCATCTGATTTGTGCCTTTGTCCTCTTCACCCTGACCGCTTCAGTTCATGCTGCTAAGACCCTGCGCCCGGGCGAAACCATCATGGCCTACATGCCGCAGATTGAAGAGTGGTCGGACGGAGTGAACCGATACACATTCACGGCTTCCGTCGGGGACCAAGTCGTCCTGGAGGTAACGTCCAAAGAATTTGACACCGTCGTTTTGGTGCATGCTCCTGCCGGTGAACGTTTCCGAGGGGAAGACCCGACTGGATTTAGTTCCCGGGTGTCGTTCAAATCAGAGCAAGAGGCTAAGTTCGAGGTTTATGTCTCCCCCAGTTTTGCCAGCCAATTCGATGCCAATTTGAAAGACCATGGGGCCTATGAGCTTCGATTGGAAATCCAGGGCGGCGGACCCGCGCCAGCGAATATCCAGGAGGTCACCGCCCCTTCCAATATCTTCGTATCTATAGGGACAGACCTGCAATCGTCCGCCCGAAGCGGGCCCGAAAAGCCATGGTCCTTCTGGACGAGCTGGCATAAGGAGTCCGATCACGGCGCACAAATGCTCGTGGATTCCAAATGCCGCAGTGAGCGAAGAGAGGACTGCTATAGCGAAGCGTCGGACAGAGGCGGCTGCGTAGTTCTTGTGGAAGGACTTTGGATGGAGGAGGGCGAACCGGAGCGCCAGCAGGCGGGATTCCTCGTCGCCAGTACTTTCGAGGACTTGGTCATCAAACAGGCCGTGGAGACCTGTGAAACACATGTCAGGCGCCAAATGGGGAAATCCCACTTATGCCGACCCATCGTTCGAATCTGCTCCGATGAGCAGAACGACTAGTACCCCATAACACTTAAAGCTGTGGATACAGGCTCTTCAGCTTGATGCGTGCATCCTCCGTCTTGAACTGCCAGTCGATCTCGGTTTGCCGTTGGTTCCGATCCGCAACCCAAGCCCCGATCTCACGTTGCATCCCGGCCAGGCTTGGAATCCGGCGGTCCAGGCATTGTCCGCACAGCGCGCTCAATTCGATTTCTGCAATGTTGAGCCAACTGCCGTGCTTCGGCGTGTAGTGGATTTCCAGTCGTTGTGCCAGTTGGCGGGCATGTCGGGGCTCGTAAGTTGCGTACAGCGATTCGATTCCGTGTGTGTTCAGGTTGTCCAAGACCAGGACCACCCGCTCGGCCTCCGGGTATCGCCTCTCCAACATGCCCTCGATCCACCGGGCCCAATCCTGGCGCGTGCGCCGTTCGCACGCCTCCACATGGCTTCGCCCGGTCAATGGCTCCACCTCCAGGAAGATCTGTGCGACCCCGTTGCGCACGTACTCATGCTCGATCCGCTCCGGCTGGCCGGGCGCAACCGGCAACGGTTCCCGCACTTCTCCGATCAACTGCTTGTTGGTCTCGTCCATGCAGACCACCGGACGACGGGGGTCGTATGGACGGGCATAGACTTCTAAAACGTCCTCCATGCAGGCTACGAATGCGGCGCTGCCCCGGGGCGGGATTCGCCAGTACTTCTTCCGGTGAGGCTGCAGTTGGTTTTTTTTAACGTCCGCTGCACCGTCATCACCGAGACCCGCTCGACCCAGCCCAGTTCCACCACTTTCTCCGCCAACAGGCGCAGGGTCCAGCGCTGCCGTCCCGGCGGGGCCGGGGAGCAGGCCAAGGCGACCAGGCGAGCCTCGAACGCGCCGTCGAAGATCACTTTCCGCGGCGGCCGCACCCGCCGCTTGCGCTCCAGGGCGAACTCCAACCCCTGCTCCACAAACCGCCGTTTCAAGTGCTCGATCGTGCGCGCCGAGACGCCCAGCGCCTCGGCCACCCGGGCCACGGTCCATCCCGGCCTTTCCGGCCCGCGGTCGCACAACAACAGCGCCCGCGCGTACAGGAACCGCTTGCCGGTCGTCTTGGTCGCCGCCCGGGTCAAGGCCTTCAATTCTGAGCGCTCTTCCACTGTGAGCGTGACACGATAGCGTGGTGCCATGAGAACTCCTCCTTACCGAGTCCTCCAGCCTCCCACCATAGTATACGAATGATTACATGTTATTGGGTACTAGAGCATCCCGGGCGGAACTCGGCTCCCCATAATGGGGAACGAGCATTCATCGCAATGTAACCTAAACCGGTATGTTCCATCCGTTGATTCGGCCAAGTTCGGATGGTCCCGTCTGATGTCGGAACTTGGGCTTCAGAACAACAGCTTGAGGCCAAACTGGACGCGCCGGGGCTCGCCCGCCGAGAGGATCCGGCCGAACGTCGGTGAGCCTAGGAACAGGTCCGGGAGGTGCAGATTGGGCCGGTTCAGGAGGTTGAAGAACTCGGCGCGGAACTGGATCGTCACCTCTTCGGAAATCGTCGTGTCCCGCACCAGAGACAGGTCGACCGTTGCGTATTCGGGCCCTTCCAGAATGTTCCTTCCCGAGTTTCCGAAGCTGCCGAAGCTCGGAAACACGAAGGCCCGGGTGTCGAACCACTGATCTGGACCGGGACTGGAGATCCCTCCGGTACCGGTCCGGTGAGGCCTGTCGTTGGCTCCGAATCCCAGAATCGACCGCCCGGTGTTGCTGTTGTCGATCTCCGGAAGCAGGGCCACAGTGAACGGATGCCCCGTCTGGAAGGTCAGGATCCCGAAGGTCTGCCAGTTGGAGAGGAGACTGGAGAGCCATCCCTGGTCTCCCAGGAAGGACCGCCCCCGGCCGATGGGAATCTCCCAGGAATAGCTCACCGAGAGCCGATGGGTCAGGTCGAAGTTGGACCGTGCCCGCTCGGTCCCGACGTTCAAACTGTCCTGGGGAAAGTTGGGGTCTCCGGTGCTGGAGAAGAAGCTGGAAGAGTCATCGATTGACTTGGCCCAACTGTAGGAGGCGAGCAGCGAAAACCCGGAACTCAGCCTGCGGTTGAACCGCGCCTGGAGCGAGTGGTAGCTGGAGTTCCCGCGGGATTCCAGCATGTTGATGTCGTCGAACTGCGGGACGGGCCGACGATTGGGCCACACGGGACTGGGGCGCGGCTGGTTGAAGTCGCGCGCCGTCAGGAGCTTGGTCCCCTTGGAGCCGACGTAGCCCACCTCGATCATCTGCTGGCTTCCCAGCTCCCGCTGCAGATTCAGGTTCCAGTGCTGGCTGTAGGCCTGGGCCAGGTCCCGCTGGTAGAAGAGAACCGATGGGGGGAGTCGATAAGGGTAATTTTTCGGGAAGGGGTCATACAGGGTCAACAGGCGTTCGGGCAGCGGGAAGTAGAGGCGGAAATCGAAATACGGGGGATTGAAATACAAGCCTTCGCCCGGCGCCAGCGGCGACTGGTCGTAGAAGATCCCGTATCCGGTCCGCAGCACCGTGCGCCCGCCTTGATCCAGTCCCCAGGCCAAGCCGATCCGGGGAGCCCAGTTGTTCCGGTCGGGCAGATATCCGCCCCGGGGCACGCCGCCGGTTCCGACGCCGACCAGCGATCCGCTTTTCGGATCGTAGACGTTGGCCCGATCGTCCTTGTCGACGGGCGGTGAGTTGTACTCATAACGCACGCCCAGAGCCAGCGTCAGGTTGGGCCTCAACTTGAAATGGTCCTGAATGAAGAAGCTGTAGCTCCGGTTGCGAAGGTGCTGGGGATTGTCGAGCTGTGCCACGCCCGTCAGCGAGGGCAGTCCCAGCAGCAGATCGGCCAATCCGTTTCCCGTGATTCCGGTCTGGCCCACGAAGTTGAGAAAGCCGCGGGACTGGACGTCCCGGTAGGCGTCCTGCCGGACGATCCGGACGTCCCCGCCGACCTGCCAGAGATGCTTGCCGCTGGCGTAGGTGGAATGGTTCAGGATCTGAAAGGTGTCGGAAGCGCTGTGCTGAGGGTTGTTGTATTCGTCCCCCAAAGACGAAAACCCGGAGACGGTGATGAAGCTCATCCCCAGATCCCGGGGGCGGTCGGAGAGATCGGGCAAACCCACTTCGGAGTTGATGCTCCGGCCCATGTTCTCGTGGAAAGCGCCGGCTGCAACCCGGTTGAAGGCGAAACGCACCTGATTCAGAAAACGGGAGGTGAAGGCATGCGATTCGCTGACGACCAGGTTCTGGGCCCGTCTGGGAACGTTGGTTCCGTATCCGGGCACGGCTGAGAAGAGGGGCCCGGAAAAGGGATCGAAAAGGTCCCGGTCCCCGAAACTATAGCGCAGGACCAGATTCGAGGAGGGACTCGTGGCGTGATCGATCCTCACGTCGAAATGGTCGTCCCGGTCCTCCAGGGTGGGCGAGGAAACGAAGTTGGGACCCTCCCCGGTCCGGTTGGGGTGGGGATAGAGCTGGGCGACGGCGTGCCCTGCGGGATGCATCCAGGCGGATGGGATCGCGTTCGCTGGAAATGGCTGCCGGGTCAACGGATTGACCGGCAGCGGACCCGAAGAACCGGAGAAATCGCCGGAGCGTTCGGCCATAGTGGGAACCATGGTGGCGCGAGTGACTCCCTGCCGCACCCGCCGTCCTTCGTAGTCGGCAAAGAAGAACGTCCGGTTCCGGACCACGGGCCCTCCCAGCGAGAACCCGAACTGGCTTCTCCGATACTCGGGGTCCGGCCCCCGAGGCAACGAGAAGTAGTTCCGGGCATCCAGCGCCGCGTTCCGGAAGAAGCCGTAGACGGTGCCGTGGACCCGGTTGCCGCCCGACTTGGTCACGACGTTGATCTGACTGCCCACGTTGCGCCCGAACGAAGCATCATAGGTGCCCATGAGCACCTCGAACTCCCGGATGGCGTCGACGGGAGGATTGACGCCGATGCCGTTGAGCTTGGGGTCTCCGTTGTAGACACCGTCCAGCAAGAAGCTATTGGACGCCTCGCGCTGTCCGTTGATGTTCAACGCGAAGTCTCCACGGACCGAACCGGCCGATCCGGGCGCCGCCGGAGCGCTCCCCGGAAGCAGCAGGCTCAACTCGAAAAAGTTTCTCCGATCCAAGGGCAGGCCCGCGATCTGCGAGTTCTCGATCACGCTTCCCAGCGCCAGCGAGTCTCGCTTGAGCCACCCCCGGCTCTCCACGACCAACACCTCTTCGGTCAGTTCGCCGGGCTGCAATGTCACTCGAAGGTCCAACCGTTCGTTGACCCGCAGGGTGAACTTCTCCACATGCTTCCTGTAGCCGGCGTGGGAAATTTCCAGACGGTAGGTCCCGGTCGGGAGAAGTGGGATCAACAGGTGTCCGTCCCGGTCGGCGACGCCGGTCCGGCGGCGGTTGGTCTCTTCCTGGACCACTTCGGCGGCGGCTCCCGCCACTGCGCCGGTTCCATCCGCAATCTGCAGCCTCAGTGAGCCTTCAATAGTCTGGCCCCGAAGCGGGCCGCCTGCGCAGAGCAGGAGAATCAGGAACAACTCGGTTCTGAGTTTCAGTGGCAATGGCATGGATTCCATCCAAAGTTCGGGTAGACGATCGGGGAGTGCTCATGTTACCAGCCCGTCACCGAAGTCTCCACGGAGTTGTCTTGCAGCGGGGACCGGCCCCGGCGTAATCTTCTTCCCATGAGGGTCGTTTACATCACGGCGGGCGCCGCGGGCAGATACTGCGGGGCCTGCTTTCGGGACAACACCCTGGCTTCCGACCTTCTTTCCCGGGGACACGATGTCGAGTTGGTTCCCCTCTACACTCCGACCCTCACCGACGAACGCAACGTGAGCCTCGGCACCACGTTCTTCGGGGGCGTCAACGTCTATCTGCAGCAGCGTTTTTCCTTTTTTCGATCCACTCCCTGGTTTCTGGACCGGATCCTGGATTCTTCCTGGCTTCTGAACACGGCCGGGCGCTGGGGAACTCGGACCGATCCCGGCGAACTGGGGGAGACCACGGTCTCGGTGCTCCAGGGAGAATCGGGTTTCCAACACAAGGAGTTGGAGAAGCTGTTGAGCTGGCTCCGAAGCCGCCCTCGGCCGGATTTGGTTCACCTGGGGAACAGTCTGCTCAGCGGACTGGCTTCCGCCGTGAAACAGGCCCTATCCTGTCCCGTCTGCTGCACTCTCCAGGGCGAGGACCTGTTCTTGGAGGCTCTGAAGGAACCTTACCGGTCCCGGGCTCGAGAGAGAATACGGGCCAATGCCGAGTTCATCGACCAGTTCCACGCCGTGAGCCGTTTCCACGGCCGAGTGATGCGGGACTATCTGGAATTGCCCCGCTCCAAGGTCGGCGTGATTCGATCCGGGATCCACGTCGACGACTTTCAACCGCACGACTCCGCGCCGTCGCGCCCCTTCACCGTTGGATACCTGGCTCGAATCGCGCCCGAGAAGGGGTTGCACCTGCTCTGCGAAGCCTATCGCGGCGTGGCTCGTGAGTCGGGTCCGGGCAGGACGCGCCTCCTGGTCGCGGGCGATCCGGCCACCGATCATTCCGGCTATCTGAGAGGAATCAGGAAGAGAATGCGCCGGTGGGGCCTGGAGGACAGCTTCGAGTACCGGGGCTGTCTGAGCCGTGCGGAGAAGATCCGTTTCCTGCAAGAGTTGGACGTTCTCTCGGTGCCCGCCTGCTACGACGAGCCCAGGGGACTCTACGCACTGGAGGCTCAGGCCTGCGGCGTTCCGGTGGTCCAGCCGAGGCGGGGCGTTTTCCCGGAGATCATTGCCGCCACCGGCGGCGGCCTGCTGGTGGAGCCGGACGACGCTGCTGACCTGACCCGGGGGATTCTGGACATTCAACGCGATCCGGAACGGGCCGCCGAGTTGGGGCGGCGCGGACGGGAAGGCGTGCGGCAACATTACGACGCGGGAAAAATGGCAGATGCCACACTACAGTCCTATGAGCGCTTGGCCAGCCCGTCCGATCCCCGGCCAGCCCCTGCCGGAAGCGGCGGCTCTCCCCGGAGACCGGGCGGGCTGCAGGTCCGAGACGTGAGTAAGAACTACGAGACGCCAAGGGGTACGCTGCCGGTGCTCTCCAGAGTGTCGTTGTCCCTTTCCCGGGGAGACGCGGTCTCGATCGTGGGACCCTCGGGGAGCGGAAAGAGCACGCTGCTCCACATTCTGGGAGCTCTGGAACCGCCCACGGCCGGCACCGTCCAACTGGAGGGGCAGAATCCGTTCGAGCTGGAGTCCCGGGAACTGGCGCACTTCAGGAACCGGCAGGTGGGATTCGTCTTCCAGGACCACTGCCTCCTGCCCCAATGCTCCGTGCTGGAAAACGTCTTGATCCCGACCCTGGTCACCCGCTCCCAGGCCAACGGCGGGAAACAGGTGCGAAAGGCCCGCGCCCTGCTGGAACGGGTGGGTCTCGCCGATCGTCTCGAGCACCGGCCCTGGGAGCTTTCCGGCGGGGAGAAACAGCGTGCGGCCCTGGCTCGAGCCTTGATTCTGGATCCTTTTCTGTTGCTCTGCGATGAACCCACCGGCAACCTGGACCGCCGGTCGGCCGACGCCGTCAGCGAGCTCCTGCTGGAGCTGCATCGGCGCCGGCGAACGATTCTCATGGTGGTCACACACAATCTGGAACTGGCAGCCAGGTTTCCCAACCGCTATGAGCTCCGCGAATGCCGGCTCCACCCACGATGAGACTCCGCCGGATCGTCGCACGAAGCCTAGTCTACTACTGGCCCACCCAACTGGCCATCGTGGCCGGCGTCGCCGTGAGCGTCGCCACCTTGGCCGGCGCGCTCCTGGTGGGAGATTCGGTCCGCTCCAGTCTCAAGGCACTGGTGCTGGAACGCTTGGGCAGTACCCACACCGTCGTCACCGGCTCCATGCCCTTCCCCGAAAATCTGGCCCGGAGGCTCCAGTCCCACCCCAGCTTCTCCCAGGCTTTCGATGAAGCCTGTCCCATCATGGTCGGAGAAGGTGCGGTGGTTCACGCCGCCACCCGACGATTGGCGTCCCGCGTCCAGATCTACGGAATCGACGGGCGTTTCTGGTCATTCCACGGACGGCCGGCCGAACCCCTGGACCGCCGCAGCGCTCTGCTCAGTCCGGAATTGGCCCGGGAGTTGGATTGGAACGAGGGCGACAGCCTGCTGGTCACTCTGCAACAGCAGGCTGCGACTCCGGCTGAAACTCTTCATGGCCGGAGGGACTCCTCGGGGACCACACTGCGGGTCCGGGGCAGCCGTGTCCTGCAGCCGGAAAATCTGGGAGAGTTCTCGATCCTGCAACGAGGCGCCGCGGTCCGGACCCTGTTTCTGCCTCTGGCCGAGATCCAGCGGGCCCTGGAGCAGGAGGGGCAGGTCAATGCTCTGCTCCTTTCCGCAAGCGAAGGCCAGTCCGGGAGTGACGGGAACCGGCTTCGCCGTATGCTTCGGGCCACGCTCACTCCGGACGATGCCGGACTCCGGATCCGGGCCCTGGAGCATTGTTCCTGTCTCTCACTGGAGCATGAAGCCGGCTTGGTGGACGAGCCCGTGGTGGCCGCGGCCCGCCGGGCGGGAGCCGCCCTGGAGCTGGAGTCCCAGCCCATCTTCAGCTACGTCGTCAACTCCATCGCCCACGGCGAAAAGAACGTCCCCTATTCGCTTGTCACGGGGGTGGAACCGGACCACCTGGCCCGCATCTCGGGGCAGAAGTCCCCCACCGGGGTCGGGAACGGCGGCGATCCAACCGCTGGCGTGCCCATGGAACGGGGAAGAAAAGAGGGGGACAGGAAAGTCCCCCCTCCTGTCTGGATCAACGACTGGACCGCCCGGGACCTGGGGATCGGACCGGGGACACCGGTGACACTGGAGTACTTTCTATGGGACTATCGCCACGGGCTCTCGACGCAGGCGGTGGACTTCCGAGTGGCCGGGATCGTTCCCCTCTCCGGTGCGGCCGCGGACCGGGACCTGGTTCCCGAGTTCGAGGGCATCAGCCAAACCGAGTCCATCTCTCACTGGGACCCGCCCTTTCCCGTCGACCTCTCCCGCATCCGGCATCAGGATGAAGACTACTGGGAACGCTACCGCACCACTCCCAAGGCCTTCCTCCCGCTTGAAACCGCCCAGGAACTGTGGGGGTCCCGGTTCGGCGACCTGACCTCGTTGAGATTCGAAAAACCGGAGGATCTCACCCTGGAAGAGACTCTCGACCGTTATCGGGAGAGCCTGCTGGCGAACCTCTCCCCCGAGACCATGGGGTTTGCCCTGCACCGGGTGAGGGAGACCGGCATTGAAGCCTCCCGCGGAAGCACCGACTTCGGCGAGTACTTCCTCTACTTCAGCTTCTTCCTGGTCGTCTCCGCCCTGCTCCTGACCGTCCTGTTCTTCAAGCTGGGGTTGGAACAGCGGCTGCGCCAAGTCGGCCTGTTCAAGGCCCTGGGCATATCGGAGCCACTCATCCGGCGGATCTTCGCGGCCGAAGGTCTGGTTCTCGCCATCGCCGGGAGCCTGCTGGGCCTGGCCGGAGCCGCCGCGTATGGCTGGCTGATGATGTGGGGCCTGAGAACCCGCTGGCTCTCGGCAGTGGGAACGACGCGGCTGACCCTGCACGTAGAACCGGCGACCCTCCTTCTGGGGGCCGCCGCCGGGGTGGCGGCGGCCTTTCTTTGCATCCTGTTGACCCTTCGAAGACTCGGCAAGGCGCCTCCCCGGCTCCTGCTGGCGGGCGAAAAGGAGCCGCTTGCGACCGGCTCCGGACACCGGTCCCTGTTGGCGGCTCTGACTCTGGGAGCGGCCGGACTGATTTTCCTGCTGGCGGCGATCCTGGGCTGGGTCGGACAGACGGCCGGATTTTTCGGCTCCGGGGCCCTGCTGCTGATCTCCTCGCTGGCGCTCCTACGGTGGCTCCTCAGCTCGGGCCGGATTCTGCGATTCCACGGGCGGGGGATTGCGGCCCTGTGCCGGATCGGACTCCGGAACATGAGCTACCGGCCGGGCCGGTCGCTCCTCTCCATCGGACTCATCGCGCTGGCCACATTCATCATCGTGACGGTGGGAGTCTTTCGCCGGGAGGGGACCCCCTCTCTGGCGCCCGGATCGGGAACCGGCGGATTCTCCTTGGCAGCCGAGTCTTCGATCCCCTTCTTTCAGGACCCTGACGATCCGGAAACCAGGAAGGACCTGAACCTGGACCAGCTATCCTCGCCCGATGGACTCCGATTCTGGTCGTTCCGGCTCCGACCCGGGGACGACGCCAGTTGCCGGAACCTGTATCGTCCGGCCAACCCGAGAATCCTGGGCGCCCGGAGCGCTTTCCTGGACCTGGGACGCTTCAGCTTCAGTTCCTCCCTGGCTTCGGAAGACCAGGAAAATCCATGGCGCCTGCTGGAGGCGGAGACCGAAGACTCGGCGGTTCCCGCCATCGCCGACGCCACCTCCATGGCGTATTCGCTGCACACGGGCCTCGAAGAGGAGATCGTCCTGGAGCGGTCAGAAGGCGAGCCGGTCCGGTTGAAACTGGTGGGAGCCCTCTCCGACAGCGTCCTGCAAGGGGAAATCGTGATCTCCGAGCGGAATTTCCTGAAGCTGTTCCCGAAACAGCAGGGTTTCCGATACTTCCTGATCGAGACCCCCGACCGGGAGGATGGAAACTGGGTTCAGAGCCTGGAACGGAGCCTCTCCGACTACGGGTTCGACGCCACTTCCACCGCGGACCGTCTGGCCAGCTTTCACCGAGTCGAGAATACGTACCTGTCCACCTTCCAGAGCCTGGGCGCGTTGGGCCTGCTGCTGGGAACGCTGGGAACCGCTGTGATTCTGCTCCGCAACGTGCTGGAGCGCCGGAGGGAGCTGGCCTTGATGCGGGCCGTCGGCTACGGATCGGGCCACCTGGGAACCATGGTGCTGGCCGAGAACCTGCTGTTGGTGGGTTTCGCCCTGGTGACGGGGGTCTCGTCGGCCCTGGTTGCAGTGGCCCCGGTTCTCCTGGCCCGGGACCTCGGCCCCGCCCTGGCGCCCACCGGAGCCCTCGCCGGCCTGGTTTTCCTGGTGGGCCTGCTGGCATCGCTGGCCGCCGTCGCCGCCGCGGTGCGCACTCCCGTCATCGCCTCCCTCCGGTCGGAGTAGGGACCGGCGACTTTCCTGTCGCCGGTCCGGGGGGGCAAGGGGGACCGGAAGCCCCCCTCTACACTCCCCATCCGCAGAATGGCGTCTGATAGAATGACCCCGCGCGGCGCTGGCGATCATGCCCCGCCGCGGCCGGGTTTCTGTGATGCAATCGGACAACGAAACCGTCGCCAGCAACTACTTCATCGCCAACTACCCCCCTTTCTCCTTCTGGAAACCGGAAGGCGTCAAGGACGCCCTGGCGGCCCTGGAGCGCCCCGCAGACCCGGAGACTCCGCTGGGCCTCTACCTCCACATCCCCTTCTGCCGCAAGCGCTGCCATTTCTGTTACTTCAAGGTCTACACGGGCAAGGGCTCGCGGGAGATCCTGGGCTATCTGGACGCGCTGGTCCGGGAGCTGGGGATCTACGCGCGCCGTCCTTTCGTCAACGGCCGGCAACTGGACTTCATCTACTTCGGAGGCGGAACTCCGTCCTACCTCTCCACCCGGCAACTCTCCGGCCTGGTCGGGGAGTTGAAGCAGCACTTTTCCTGGGACCACGCCCGGGAGATCACCTTCGAATGCGAGCCGGGCACGCTGACCCCGGGGAAACTGGAGCTTCTGCGCGACCTCGGCGTCACCCGGCTCAGCCTGGGAGTCGAGAACTTCGATGACCACGTCCTTGAGATCAACGGCCGGGCTCACCGCTCCCGGGAAATCTGGGACGTCTACGAGCGAGCCAGGCATCTCGACTTCCCCCAGGTCAACATCGATCTCATCGCCGGGATGGTGGACGAGACGGAAGATAACTGGCGCCGGTGCGTGGAAAACACCCTCCAACTTCAACCCGACAGCGTCACCGTTTACCAGATGGAGATCCCCTTCAATACCACCATCTACCGTCGAATGCGGGAGGGGGGCCGGACGCGGGCGCCCGTGGCCGACTGGCCCACCAAGCGCCGGTGGGTGGATCTGGCTTTCCAGGAACTGGAGCGGAACGGCTACCATGTGGCCAGCGCCTACACCGCCGTCCGGTCTCCGGACCGGAGTCGGTTCCTCTACCGGGACCAGCTGTGGTCCGGGGCCGACATGGTGGCTTTGGGAGTGGCCTCCTTCTCCCATGTGGGAGGGACCCATTTTCAGAACGAGCACGACATGGGGCCCTACCTGCAACGACTCGGCCAGGAAGAGCTCCCCCTTCACCGCGCGCTGACGCCGAGCGGGGAGGAGCGCCTGATCCGGGAACTGATCCTGCAATTGAAGCTGGGCCGGGTCCGAACCGGATATTTCCGGAACAAGTTCCAAGTGGACATTCTCGAGAGATTTGCGGGTCCCATCGGTGAACTTGTCGAGCCGGGCTATATGACGGCCTCCCCTGAAGGATTGGAACTCAGCCGGGAGGGCCTTCTGCAGGTGGACCGGCTGTTGCCCCTCTTCTTCCTGCGCGAGCATCAGGACTCGCGATACACGTAAATGACGGAGACGGTCCGAGATTACGACGTGGTGGTGGCCGGGGGAGGACCCGCCGGAGCTACCACGGCCGCCTTGCTGGCCCAGGCCGGCTGGAAGGTGCTGGTCCTGGAGAAGGAGCGGTTTCCCCGCTATTCGGTGGGGGAATCCTTGATGCCCTACTGCTACTTCACTCTGGAGCGGCTGGGACTGATCGAGCAGCTCAAGCGTTCAGCATTTCCCCTCAAATACAGCGTTCAGTTCGTCTCAACCGGGGGACGGGTTTCTCAGCCGTTCTACTTTTTTCAGCACCTGGACCATGAAGCCTCCACCACCTGGCAGGTCCTGCGCAGCGAGTTCGATCAGCTCCTGCTGGACAACGCCCGGGCCAGAGGAGCCACGGTCCGGGAAGAGGTCTCGGTCACCCGTCTGATCCGGGAAGCGGGTTCGGTGCGGGGCGTGGAAGCCGTCACCCGGGCCGGAGAGAAGTTCCAGGTCCGGGCGCCCATGACCGTCGACGCCACGGGCCGAGCCGCCCTGTCCGCGGCCTCAAATCGCTGGAGGATTCGGGACCGGGCCCTGAACCGGGCGGCGCTCTGGACCTACTTTCGTGGAGCGCTCCGGGACCCGGGCCTGGACGAAGGCGCCACCACCATCGCCTATCTCCCTGAGAAGGGGTGGTTCTGGTACATCCCGCTTCCGGAAGACCGGGTCAGCGTCGGGGTGGTGGCCCACAAGAGCTACCTGTTCCATGAGTCCCGGGACCTCCAGGTGGTGTTCGACCGGGAGGTCCAGTGCAATCCCTGGATCCGGGAGCACGTGGCGCCGGGATGCCAGGAGGGTCCGGTGAGGTTGACGGGGGACTACTCGTACCGTTCACGCTACTGCGCGACCAACGGCCTGGTGCTGGTGGGCGATGCCTTCGCCTTTCTGGACCCCATCTTTTCCTCCGGGGTGTTCCTGGCGCTCAAGAGTGGAGAGATGGCGGCCGACGCCATCGACGACGCTCTCAAAGCAGGGGATGCGGGGGCGGCCCGTTTCACCCGGTATGGGCGCGACCTGACTCGAGGCATCGAGGCCATGCGGCGCCTCGTTTACGCCTTCTACGATCAGGAATTCAGCTTCAGGCGGCTCCTGAACCGCCACGCGGATCTGCGAGGTGACCTCACCGACTGCCTCATCGGACACCTCTTCCGAGATTTTGCCGATCTCTTCGTCGCCATCGAGGAGCTGGTGGAGCTGCCGCCGCCCCTGAAACATGGTCATCCGCTGGCCGGGGAGGGCTGTCCTCCGCCCACTCGACGGGCCGCAACCGCTACGGAACCAGCGATCGGATAGGCGAGCCCAGTGGCATACGAATTCAAGGCCAGCCGCCGGATTCAGTTCGCCGACACGGACATGGCCGGCATCGTGCACTTCGCCAACTTTTTCCGATTCATGGAGGAAACGGAGCACGAGTTCTACCGCTCGCTGGGATTCGCGGGCCACTTCAGCGGACCCCGGGGGACGCTGGGCTGGCCCCGGCTCAGCGCTCGCTGCGACTACAGAAAGCCCCTTCGGTTCGAGGACGTGGTGCAAATCCACCTCCTGGTGCGGGCCAAGGAGGAAAAATCCCTCCTGCTGGATTTCATCTTCCGCAAACAGTCTCAGGACGGTCTCCAGGTAGTGGCGGTCGGCGCTCTCAAGGTCGTCTGCGTCCGAGTCTCCGAAGAGACAGGGCGGATGGCCTCCATCCCCATTCCCCCGGAAATCTCTTCCCGGATCGAATCCGCGCCGTCCCACCTTCTGGCGAGACGCTAGTTCCATGAATGCACCCGGCCCGGAAGAAATCCGGAAGCGGCAGCAGGTCAAACTGCGGCATCTCCTGGAAACGGTGCTGGACTCGAACCGGTTCTACCGGGACAAGCTGGACTCCACGCCGCTGACGCGGAAGCCTCCGACCCTACGTGAGTTTCGCCGCCATGTTCCGTTCACCGAGAAACGGGAACTGCTGGAAGACCAGATCCGGAATCCTCCCTTCGGCCGCAACCTCAGCTTTCCGCTGCATCGCTACACGCGATTCAACCAGACCAGCGGCAGCCGGGGGGAACCGCTGCGTTGGCTGGACACCGCCGAGAGCTGGGACACGATGTTGAAGTGCTGGAAGACCGTCTACCGGAGGTCGGGGGTGAGACCCGGAGACCGGATCTTCTTCGCCTTCTCCTTCGGGCCCTTTCTGGGCTTCTGGACCGCCTTCGACTCGGCGCAGTCGCTGGGAGCATTGTGCCTTCCGGGCGGCGGCCAGAGCAGCCTGGGGCGCCTTCGAGCCATCCTGGACAACCGCGTGGACGTCCTTTGCGCCACACCGACGTACGCCATGCACCTGGCGGAGGTCGCGGCGGAAAACGGCCTTTCGCCGGAACGGTCCGCGGTCCGCATCCTCCTGACCGCCGGAGAACCGGGAGGCTGCATCGAGGCCACCCGCTCCCGGCTGGAAGCAGCCTGGAGCGCCCGTCTTCGCGACCATCACGGCATGACCGAGGTGGGACCCGTCAGCTATGAGTGCCCCTCCCGACGGGGCGTCCTGCACATCCTGGAAGATGCCTATCTGGCCGAGGTGGTGGATCCGGTCACGTCCCGACCCGCGACGCCGGGGGAGACGGGGGAGTTGATCCTGACCACGCTGGACCGGGCCGGGTCACCGGTCCTGCGCTATCGAACCGGGGACCTGGTGAAGCCGTCCCCGCGGACCCCCTGTGCCTGCGGGCGTAGCGAACTGGCTCTGGAAGGGGGAATTCTGGGGAGAATTGACGACATGGTCGTGATCCGGGGGGTGAACCTCTTCCCGGCTGCGGTGGAGGAGGTGATCCGGAGGCGGCCGGAAATCTCCGAGTACCGGGTCGAAATCCACGACTCGGGCGTGCTCAGGGAAATGAAGATCCAGATTGAATCGAGCCTGGGCGAAGGGGGTGCGCGTCAACTGGAGCAGGAGCTTCACGCCGCCTTCTCGCTGAGAATTCCCGTCTCGCCGGTACCGCCGGGGACTCTGCCCCGCTTCGAAATGAAGTCCCGGCGCTGGATCATGAAGTGAGGGAGCCGGGGACCGCCCCCGACCTCGCACCAGGATTTACCGCGGACCGGCACCGAAGCAGTAGAGAAGCCCGTCCTGGGACCCGATGATGATCCGGCCGGCGGCCACCGCCGGTGAAGCGGCAATCCTTCCGCCCGTTTGAAACTCCCACAACTGCTTCCCCGTTTCGAGATCCAGGGAGTAGAGCCGGCTGTCATAGGAACCGACCCAGACCCGACCATCGGCAATGGCCGGAGAAGAATCGACTCGAGCCCGAGTGGCATGGGTCCACAATGCCTTTCCCGTGGCCGCATCCAGGCAATGGACCTGCTTGTCCCGCCCCCCCAACACCACTTTCCCCCCGATCTGGGCCGCGGACGAGTAGAAAGGAGAAGCGCGTTCCGCAGACTGGTAGCGCCAGAGAACGGCGCCGGACTTCAGCCCCACGGCCAGCACCTGGTTGTCGAAGGTGCCGAAAACGGCCCGGTCCCCTTCCAGGGACGGGGAGGCCCCCGTGTAGGCGCCCACATCCACCGTGACCACCGGCTCTCCGTCGGAGACCCGGATCCCGCGCAACATCCCATCGCACCCTGAGACGTAGGCGATCCCGCCACGAACGCCGGGAGTGCAGTGGACCGGTCCGTCCGTCTCCTGCTTCCAGCGAACTTCTCCCCCGGCGGCGGACAGGCAATAGAGATATCCGTCGTAGGAACCCACCAGGACCGATTCCTCCACCACGACGGGCGAGGACTTCACTTCACCGTCGGTCTGAAGGGTCCAGCGCTTCGATCCGTCGGCCTCGGACACGGCGTGGACCATTCCGGCCAGGTCGGCGATGTAAACGCTGCCGCCGGAAACGGCAGGCGAGGATTCTCCGATGGCGTCCTCCGCCTGGTACGTCCAGACAATCGCACCCGATTCCAGGTCGACGGCCTGCAGCTCGCCTCCGGCGGTGCCGACGAAAACGCGCCCTCCGCTGATGGCGGCCGAGGACTCGATGGGATCACCCGCGTCATGAGTCCAGGCGAGTTCCGGAGACGACGGTAACCGGGTGTCGGAAACCCCGGTCAAAGAGGGGTCCCCCCGAAACTGGGGCCACTCCCCGGCGCCCCGCCCGGCGACGGTTACTATCGGAAGCACCAAAGCCAAACTCCATACAGATACTCGCAAACCCGACTCCTCCCACCGGCCAGTTTACTACGGGAAGACGAGAAAAATTGTAGGGGCAACCATTGTGGGTGCCCTCCCCATGTCGACAACTACCCAACGGGTCGTTCCTGTGTTTCTTCCGCGCTGGTTCAGGACGGATCAACCCCGTTGGCCTGCGGTTCGAATAGCAGCCAGCCCGCGTGAAAAACACGCGTGAAAAATAGACTGTCCCCTTCCCGTTCCCCGCGCGGAAAAATGGACTGTCCCTTTCTCGGATCAAACCCGGTGGGTTGAGATCGAAACCAAAGAGGGCAACCACAAGGGGTGCCCCTGCCGCTCGGACGGCGGTACAATTCGGGCCGAGTTTCTCCGCGGATTCTCAGCTGGCGACATGTCCATACGCATTCAGGAGGTTACCCGCTACAAGTCCGTTCCGGCACTGGTGGAACGGTGGCTCGATTCCCTGGACGGCCCCCGCGAGGTTCTGATTCTGGGGTCGACCCGTGCGGCCGCGGACGAATTGGCGCGGGCGCTCACCCTGAACTCGCAAGGCCGGTTGGGACTCCACCGCTGGACACCGGCTCAACTGGCGGCCGCCCTGGCGACCCCGGAGTTGGCGAAGGCCGGCGTCGCTCCCCTCAGCCGTCTGGGACTGGAGGCCCTGGCCGCCCGGGCCAGCTACCGGAGCCGGGAAACGGAGACGCCGGGTTATTTTGCTCCCGTTTCCGGAATGCCCGGCTTCTCCCGCTCCCTGGCGTCCACGCTGCTGGACCTGCGTCTGGCTCACGCCCACGGCGACGCTCTGGCGCAATGCGGAGGAGGAGGATCCGACTTGGCCATTCTGCTGGAACTGTACACGCAGGAACTTCAGTCGAACTCCTTGGCCGATGGGGCCACGCTGTTGGAGTTGGCCTCCCAAGCTCTGAACGGGGACTCTCCCTGGTCCGGCCTTCCCTTGGTGCTGTTGGACGTCCCTCCCCGCTCCCCGGCCGAGCACCGCTTCTACGGCTCCCTCATCGATGGGTCGCCGGCGGCTCTGGCCCTGGTTCTCTCCGGCGACGGATCGGGCATCGAGGCCCTCCGGACGCTTTTGGGAGTCTCGGCCGCAACGGCCGCCCGGCGCGAGCGAGGGGACGGCGAGTCCGCTCTGGCTCGGATCGGAACGAATCTCTTCGCCGCCGGCAATGTCGCCGGCGGCCCCTTGGATTCCAGCTTTCGACTCTTTTCGGCATTGGGTGAGGGTCACGAATGCGTGGAAATCGCCCGTTCCCTCCTGGAAGAGGCGAAGCGGGGCACGCCCTTCGACCAGATGGCGGTCCTGCTGCGCAATCCTGAGACCTACCAACCCCAAATGGAGGAGGCGCTGGCCCGGGCGGGGATCCCCGGTTACTTCAGCCGCGGCAGCTCGCGTCCGGACCCGGCAGGCCGGGCGCTTCTGACCCTCTTGGAGTGCGCCGAACAGGGCCTCACGGCCAGCCGGTTCGCCGAGTATCTCTCCCTGGGCCAAGTCCCCAGAGACCCCGCTTCCCCGGAACGTCTCGAACAGGAAAGTCCCTGGGCCGGCCCGGGAGAGGACCTGGAGATGAGCTTCAAGTCCGGCGGCGACGCACCACCGGCGGCGACCGGGGATTCGGAACCGGAGGACGACCGTTCTCCGGTGATCGCCGGAACCCTCCGCACTCCGGCTCACTGGGAGCGGCTGCTGGTGGATGCCGCCGTCATCGGCGGGAGGGACCGATGGGAAAGCCGGCTCTCGGGTCTGGAATCGGATCTCCTGTCGAGGCGGAGACGACGGGAGGCGGAGGGCAACGAAGCTGCGGGACTGTGGTTGCAGAACCGGTTGGAGCGGCTCCGGAACCTGAGGGACTTTGCGCTGCCCGTCATCGAGTTTCTGGGAGACTTTCCTCACCAGGAGAACTGGCGCGCCTGGTTGGAGCGGCTCCGAAAACTGGCCAGTCTGGCTCTTCACCGGCCGCAGACGGTGCTGACACTCCTGGCCGAACTGGAGCCTATGGGGCAAGTGGGACCCGTGACTTTCACCGAGGTGAGGGAGGTCCTGAGGCAACGCCTCGGCGTCCTGAGAACGGACCCTCCGGAGAAACCGTACGGCCGGGTCTTCGTCGGGACGCCGCAGGAGGCGTGCGGCCGGTCCTTTCAAGTCATCTGCCTCCCCGGACTCTCGGAGGGGATCTTCCCCCGCAAGGCAATCGAGGACCCGCTGCTTCAGGACCGTTTGCGCGGACGGGTGTCAGGCAACCTTCCCCTTCTGGCGGACAAGATTCTGCAGGAACGCCGGTTGCTGCGCATCGCGCTGGCGGCGGCCTCCAGGCGCCTGCTCGCGTCCTATCCGCGCATGGACCTGGTGCGCGGACGGTCCCGGGTCCCCTCACTCTATGCCTTGGAACTCATGCGCGGCGCCCTGGGACAGCTTCCTGACGTCCAGGAATTGGAGCGAAAGAGCGCCGCGGCCTCCAGCACCCGCCTGGGTTGGACGGCTCCCCGGGATCCAGCCCGGGCCATCGACGACGCCGAATACGATCTGGCCACGCTGAGTCCGGTCCTGCAGGCTCCGCAATCGCAGGACACGGGCCAGGGCCGGTACCTACTCCTGGTCAATCCGTGGCTGGCGCGCTCGCTACGGGCGCGCTACAAGCGCTGGCGGTCCGCCTGGTCGGACGACGACGGGGTCCTGGCCCGGTCCGATCCCGAAACCCGCCGGATTCTGAGCAAGCACCGCCTCCGCAATCGCGCCTATTCCGCCACGGCCCTGGAAAAATACGCGTCGTGTCCGTACCGCTTCTTCCTCCACTCCATCCAGAGAGTGCGGCCCAGAGAGGAGGCCCTGGCGCTGGAGCGCATGGATCCCCTGGACCGCGGCTCCCTCTTCCATGAAGCGCAGTCCCGGCTCTTTCGCCGCCTCCGGGAAGAGGACCTGCTGCCCATGAACCCGGGGCGGTTGGAGCCGGCCCTGAGCCGGGCGGACCAGGTGCTGGACCAGGTCGCCGCCAGTTTTCGGGAGCGGCTGGCTCCCATCCTCCCTCTCGTGTGGGAATCGGAGGTGGAAGACCTGCGGGTCGACCTTCGGACCTGGATCCGAGACGCCAGTCAGGAACCGGACGATTGGATGCCGATCCACTTCGACTACTCCTTCGGCCTTGCCGGGGGAAAGGACCGGGACCCGGAGAGCACTCCCGAAGAGGCTGTCATCCTGGACGGAATGCGGTTCCGGGGCATCATCGACCTGGTGGAGGTGCATGATGCGCACCGCGTCCTCCGGATCACCGACCACAAGACCGGCAAGGCCATGGATCCCGCGCCCCAGTCCGTGGGACACGGAGAAACCCTCCAGCCGCTTCTCTACTCCCTGGCTTCCGAGAAACTCCTGGGCCTGCCGGTCGTGGGGGGCCGCCTCTACTATTGCACCCAGAGGGGCCGCTTCCAGGTCCATCGGATCCGGCTCGACCGGGAGGGCCGGCGCCGGATCGGAGAGGTCCTCGAGACCATCGACCAAGCCATCGGCGAAGGATTCCTTCCGGCCGCGCCTCGCGAGGAGAGTTGCGCCTCCTGCGATTACCGGGCCGTCTGCGGACCCTATGAAGAACTCCGGACCGGATTGAAGGAGGGCCGCCCTCTCGAGTCTCTGCGGCAGATCCGGAGCCTTCCCTGAGTGATCCCATGAGCGATTCCATGAAGGTCGGTCCGCAGGTTTCCTCTCCATCCGATTCCGCCGGGCGGCAGGCCATCCGAAACTCCCTGGACGTCAGCCTGCTGGTGGAGGCGGCGGCCGGCACGGGCAAGACCACCGAGTTGGTCCGGCGGCTGGTGGCCGTCCTGGCAAGCGGCCGGGCCCGCATTGACGGAGTGGCCGCCGTGACCTTCACCCGCAAAGCGGCAGGCGAGCTGAAGCTGCGTCTGCGGGAGGCTCTGGACCGGGCCCGGCGCAAGGCCTCGAATGCGACGGAGATCCGGAACCTGGAGCGGGCGGTGGCGGGACTGGAGGAGGCGAGCATCGCCACCATCCACTCCTTCTGCGCGGACCTGCTCCGAAAGCGGCCGGTGGAGGCCGGCGTCGACGCCGATTTCCAGGAACTCTCGGAAGATGAAGCGTCCCGCCTCTTCCGCAGGGCCTTTGGGCAATGGATGGAAACAGGGCAGGCCCACCCGGCGCCGGGTCTGACCCGGGCCCTCCAGCGGTCCCTGGTCGGGCGAGGGGCCGACTTCGGCTCGCCTCTGGATCGACTCCGCTCGGCCGCCTGGAAACTCATGGAATGGCGCGACTACGCAAGTTCCTGGAGACGGGAGGACTTCGACCGGGAAACGCTTTTGGACGCCTTGGTCAGCCGGGTCCGGGAGTTGGCGGCCGCCAGCGCCCAGTCAACCGACCGGCGGGACAGGCTTCGGCGGGAACTGGCTCCGGTCCGGGACCTGGACGTCTGGATCCGGCGCTTCGAGCGGGAACGGTCCCGCCACTACGATCGCCTGGAAGGGCGAATGCTCCGTTTGCTGCGCCACTTGAGGTCCCCCTTCTTTCGGCCGGGCAGGAGCAGAGAATACGCTCCAGATCTGCCCCGGGTGGTGGTAGTGCGGGCGCGGGAAGACCTGCTTCGGGAGCTGGGGGATTTCATCCGCCGGGCCGACGCCGATCTGGCCGCTCTGCTCCGCGAGGAACTGCTGGAGGTGGCTCCGTTCTACGAGGCGTTCAAGGAACAGACTAGCCATCTCGACTTCATGGACCTGCTGATCAAGACCCGGGACCTGATCCGGGACCGTCAGTCGGTCCGGCGCGACTTCCAGGAACACTTCACACACATCTTCGTCGACGAGTTCCAGGACACGGACGCGCTCCAGGCGGAGATTCTGCTGCTCCTTTCAGCGGACGACCCCGAGGAGACGGACTGGCGCAGGGTCCGGCCCGTTCCCGGCAAGCTCTTTCTGGTGGGAGATCCCAAACAGTCGATCTATCGCTTTCGGCGCGCCGACGTGGTCCTTTACCAGGAGATCAAGGAGATCCTGGAAGCGGCCGGCGTGAGCGTGGTCCCCCTGAAGCGAAACTTTCGCTCGGTCCGGCCTCTGCAACTGGCCGTCAACGCCGCCTTCGCTCCCGAGATGAAGGCCGACCCCGTCAGCGGGCAACCGGACTACGTTCCACTGGAGAGTTACCGAACCGCCGGGCGGGACCAGCCATCGCTGATCGCCTTGCCGGTGCCGGCTCCCTACAGCAAGTGGGGGAACCTGGCCAATGCGGCCATCGATCAGAGCCTTCCCCAAACCGTCGCCGCCTTCACCGACTGGCTGCTGCAAGAGAGCGGCTGGCGTGTGGGCGATCCGGAGGACCCGGCGCGGCGCATCCCCATCTCCCCCGGCCACGTCTGCATCCTGTTCCGGCGCTTCGTCAGTTGGAGACGGGACGTCACGCGCGAATACGCCCGGGGGCTCGAGATCCGCGGCGTGCCCCACGTCCTTATGGGCTCCCGGTCCTTCCATCAGCGGGAAGAGGTCGAGACCCTGCGGGTGGCGCTGAGCGCTCTCGAGCGGCCGGACGACGAACTCTCGGTCTACGCGACGCTCCGCGGTTCCCTCTTCTGGATCCGGGATTCCCTGTTGCTGCGCTTCCGGGATCGATACGGTTCGCTCCATCCGTTCCGACCCCCTTCCGAGGATCTGCATGTCGACCTGGAGCCGGTGCCAGAAGCGCTGGAAATCCTGGCCCGTCTGCACCGGCGGCGCAACCGCCGCCCGATTGCCGAGACCCTCTCCCGGCTCCTGGCTCTGACTCGAGCTCATGCGGGATTCGCTTTGCGCCCGGCCAGCCACCAGGTGCTGGCCAACGTGCAACGGGTCTGTGACCTGGCCCGGGCTTTCGAGACCGGCGGGGGAGGCTCGTTCCGGGCCTTCGTGGAGCACCTGGAGAGACTGGCCCGGCGGCGGACCGGAGCCGAGGCCCAGGTTTTGGAAGAAGGGGTCGACGGGGTCCATCTGATGACCGTTCACAACGCCAAGGGGCTGGAGTTTCCGGTGGTGATCCTGGCCGACATGACCGCCCATCTCTCTTCCCTCCGCCCGGACAAATTCGTTGATTCCGGCCGAAACCTAGCGGCCTTCAGCCTGATGGGATGTGTCCCGTGGGAGCTGTTGGACCATCAGGACGAAGAGACGGCGCGGGACCGGGCGGAGGGGGTCCGCCTCGCCTACGTGGCGGCGACGCGAGCCCGGGATCTGTTGGTGGTCCCTGGTCTGGGGACAGGTCCCAGACCGAGATCGAGGTACGAATGGTTGGCGCCTCTGGAGAAGTCCATCTACCCGGCCCGGCCGGACTGGGCCCGGAGTGGACCAGCTCCCGGATGCCCCGACTTCGGGTCCAGAAGCCTGCTGCAGCGCCCCAAGGGCCGAATCGAACCCTCTATCCGCCCCGGCCTCCATCGCCCGCAGAAGGGAGATCATCCCCTGGTCTGGTGGGACCCCGAGTTGCTCGACCTGACGGTTCGTCCCAATTTCGGACTGCAACGGGAACGGATCCTGGCCGACGACGAAGCTGGCCGGGCCGGACAAGAGGGCCTCGCCCGATACCGCAGGTGGCGGGAAGGGCGCCGGCTGGCCGTGCAGTCCGGGTCCCATCCTACGCTGCAGGTGTTCACCGTCACCGGAGAACCCTCACCGGGAGACCCGCCCGAGTGCCCCTCCGTGGGGCTGGAGACCCATCCGATTCCCGATTCCCGGCCCACAGGACCCAGGTTCGGGACCCTGGTCCACACCCTGTTGCGGGATGTCCGCCTGGACGCCGGCGAACCGGAGGTCCGGAGGCTCGCCCGGCTCCATGGCAGGGTCCTGGGGGTGACCAATCCGGAGCGCCGGTTCGCCATCCAGGCCGTTCGCTCGGCCCTGGACCATTCGTTGCTGGAACGGGCGCGGGCCGCCCAGAGGCGCCACCGGGAGCTCCCTTTCCTGCTCCCGGTCGAGGAAGGCAAATTGCTGGAGGGCACCATCGATCTGGCGTTCCAGGAGGAAGATCGCTGGATCGTGGTGGACTTCAAGACCGATGTCCACCTCAAACCGGATGATCCCGGCTACCGGCGTCAAGTGCAGTGGTATGTCTATGGACTGAAACAGATTACGGGACAGCCCGCGGAAGGATGGTTGCTGGGAATCTGAGCGAAATTGGAGGCGGGTCCTGGTCGGGCTCCGCCGGAATCCGGGAAGCCGGTCAACTATTATGGTAATATTGCAATAGTATGGTAAAGGTCACTTACTCTCTCCACGAGGCGACGGTGCGGCAGATCCGTCGGATGGCGGACCTTCTCGGCATGGCGCAGAGCCATGTCGTCCGGGAAGCAGTCGCTGACTACGCCGCGCGGAAGGACCGGCTCAGCGAACGGGAAAGGCTTCGTCTGCTGGCGGTGCTCGACCGCCTTCGCGACGCACCGGTGACCCGTTCCGAGCAGAGCGTCGACGCCGAGATCAGCGCGGTACGGGCCGCGCGACGCCGCGGCGGACGACCCGGACAAACGCCGTGACGATTCATCTCGATACGTCGGCGCTCATCGATGCGCTCACAGGCCCTCGCCGTTCGCTGGAACGGCTGTCGGCATTCGTGGCGGAAGGCCACCGGGTGATCCTGTCGACGATCGTGATGTATGAATGGCTGCGCGGGCCCCGTACGACAGCAGAATTGCGGGTGCAGGAGGAGATGTTCCCCCGCCGCGCAGCAGTCCCGTTCGATGCCGAAGCTGCGGCCCAAGCCGCGATGCTTTACCGGCAGACGGCTCGCGCTCGGGGGCGTGAGATCGATCTCGCTGTGGCAGCCTGCGCACTGGCGCAGGGTGCTGCCCTCTGGACGCTGAACTACGACGACTTCGGCGACCTGCCCGGTCTCGAGTTGATGTAGGGAATTACGTTGGCCGGCTCAGAATTCATCGGCGTCACTGTGCTGCCCGAGTACTTCCAGAGCGAGTCCGTCAACGGTGTGCTCGACAACTTGCAGAATCGGGCCGCGGTCACGGCGGTGACGACATCGCCGTACGTGATGCAGCCGGCGGATTCACAGTCCGGTTTCCGGGAGCCTCCCATCGACGCCGGAGCCGGGAAGGTCCGCCTGCTGGACCGGCCGCTCTGGGGAAAGCGCGAACTCCGGGTTGAGACGGCCCCGAGCTTCCGCCCCGATCTCCGCCTCTATCGCGGTCTGCGTTACCAGCCCCCTTCCCCGAACGGCCTGACCGCGGGGCACGGTCACATGGTCGAGCAATTCATCCGGACTGCCCGGTCCCGGGGATTGAAGGTCTACCTGCAGGTTCAGGCCGCCATCCCTCCAGGTTACCGGGTCCAGTTCGGGGTACCGGCACTCGAAGACATTCCCCGGCTGCCTGATGGGAGTGTTCCGCAGCGCCGCCTCTCGGCCAACGGAAGCCTGGCCAGCCCTCACATCCGGAAGTATGCCCACGCTCTGATCCGGGACCTGTGCCAACAATACCCGGACCTCCACGGCCTTCGAGTGGACTGGCCCGAATATCCCCCCTACCTGCTGGACTCCATCTTTCTCGACTTCGGCGAACCAGCCCGGAGAGAAGCCGAAGCGATGGGATTCGATTTCGACCGGATGCGCCGCGCCGCCGGCGAACTCTACCGGCGCCTGCATGGTGGCCTCGACGATTCGGCACTGTCCGTGTGTGCCGAAGCCCGAAGTCCCGCCGAGGCCCGGCGGCGGCTCCTGCCCGATTCCTCCGGACTGGAGGCATGGACCCGGTTCAAGGCCCAGTTGGTGGAATCGCTCCACGCGGGGTTCCGCCGGACCCTGGATGAGGTGGGGGCGGGTCACATGGAGCTTTGGTCCAACGCGTTTCCTCCTCCCTGGAACACGTTTTCGGGAATGGACTACCGGAGGGTGAGCCGGCACAGTTCCGCCATCTCCGTCAAACTCTACACGATGCACTGGCCCATGATGCTCCGGTTCTATGGCGACCAACTGCGGCGGGCCAATCGCGGAATCTCCGGTCCGCTCCTCGCGAGGGCTCTGGTACGCCTGTTCGACATCTGCGACGGACCGGCGCCGACCGGCCTGGAGGATCTCTACTATCCGGCACCCGGAGAGCCACACCCGCCAGGCGCGGCAGCCCAGCACCGCAAGATCGTCCAGCCCCAGATCGCAGCGGGAGAGACACCCGTCTACGCCCTGGCCCACGGTTACGGGCCGGCCGAAGACTTTCGAAACCGCCTGGAGACCGCCATGGCGGCGAGCCGGCATGGCTGTTGGATCAACCGATACGGATACTTGAGTGACGAGAAACTCGACATCATCGGGACGGTCGCGGGTCGCGGCTGATTCCTGTCAACCAAGAGCGGCGGCGATGTAGACTTGTCCCAAGTGGCTCCCAACATGAATCCCACGGCGGATCTCCCAGAGGTCAAGGCCTTCCACGTCCTGACCAAGCCCACCGGACCCATCTGCAACCTGGACTGCAAGTATTGCTTCTACCTGGAAAAGGAGTCCCTCTATTCCGACACGGCCCAGTGGGCCATGCCTGAGGACGTCCTGGAGTCGTACGTCCGCCAATACATCGAGTCCCAGAGGGCGCCAGTCATCAGCTTCGCCTGGCAGGGGGGCGAGCCCACCCTCCTGGGCGTGGATTTCTTCCGGAAGGTGGTCCGGCTACAGGCAAGGTACGCGGCGGGGAAAAAGATCGAGAACGGCTTCCAGACCAACGGAGTCCTGTTGGACGACCGCTGGGGCGAGTTCCTGGCCGAGAACGGGTTTCTGGTAGGGATCTCCATCGACGGCCCCGAGCGTCTCCATGACCGGTACCGGGTGGACAAGGGGGGTGCCCCCTCCTTTCGCAGAGTGATGCGGGGACTGGGCTACCTCCGGAAACATGGTGTCGAGTACAACACGCTGACGGTGGTGCAGAGGAGCAACTCCCGCCACCCCCTGGAGGTGTACCGCTTTCTCAAGGAGGCGGGAAGCCGCTTCATGCAGTTCATCCCCATCGTGGAGCGCGCATCGCCTCAGCCCAACGACGCCGGGCTGGTGCTGCTCTCCCCCGATTCGGGTGAGCCGGCCCGGGTGACCCCTTGGTCGGTGGACGCTGTCCAGTACGGCAAGTTCCTCTGCGCCATCTTCGACGAATGGGTGCGTCGCGACGTGGGCCGGTATTACGTGCAGATCTTCGACGTGGCCCTGGAGAGCTGGATGGGCATGAGCGCCAGCTTGTGCGTCTTCCGCGAAACCTGCGGCACGGCCCTGGCCCTGGAACACAACGGAGACCTCTACTCGTGCGACCACTACGTCTACCCCGAGAACCTCCTGGGCAACATCATGGAGGACCCCATGGGGTCTCTGGTCACCTCATCCAGCCAGGTTCGTTTCGGCCAGAACAAGCTCGACCTCCTCCCCCGTTACTGCCGGGAATGCGAGGTCCGGTTCGCCTGCAACGGGGAATGCCCCAAGCACCGCTTCATCCGGACACCCCAAGGGGAGGCGGGGCTCAACTACCTCTGCGCCGGATACAAGCTCTTCTTCAACCACATCGACCCCTATATGCGTTTCATGGCGGGAGAGATTCGCCAGGGACGGGCCCCGGCCAACATCATGGGCTGGGTGCGGCAGAAGGATCTGCAGGCTCAGGGAAGACGCCGACCCGGAAGAAACGATCCCTGCCTCTGCGGAAGCGGCAAGAAGTTCAAGAAGTGCTGCGGCCGGCGCTGAGTCGGACTACAAAGGATGCCATAGCCCTATATGGCATGCGGCCAACTTCCAGAGCCCCTGAGAAAACATGGGAAGCCCCGAGCTTCAGTCAGCGGCGGGGATCGTTCCCGGTCGCACCGGTTGCCTCGCGGCCACCTCTTCAGTCAACAACCGGGCCAGGACTTCCGGCTCCGAGGTAGGCAGCCGGCAGACGTAATTCTCGCAGACGTAGGCGGTCGCCTTCCCTCCGGCGGGAACCATGGCCCGGACGGCCGGGTTGTTCCTCCCCAGGTATTCCTGTCCGGTACCACCGTCGGCAAACAGGAGAACCTTGTTGGGAACGTAGGTGGAATGGACGACGTCGAGCAGAGCCCGGACCGCGTCGCCCGACGGGTCGCCCGCCAGAACCACCTGCTTCGGCGTGCCCAAATGGAAATCGAGAGCGGCAAGCATGTGGGGAAGGGCTCGGGGATGCTCCCGCAGCTGGTTCCCGAAATGCTTCAGGGCGGCCTCGGCCAGTCCCTGCCACTCCGGGTGGTGGGTCATCTCCGCCAGGCGGAGGAGGTTCCAGACGGCGACCGAGTTTCCCGTGGGCTCGGCCGAGTCATAGTCGTCCCGGGTCCGCAGGATCAGCGACGCGTCTCGTCCCGACGTGTCGAAGAAGGCCCCCGTCTCCCGGTCGTAGAAAAGGTCGACGGCCGCCTCCATCAGCTCCATGGAACGCTTCAGGTCGCGGATGTCGGTACCGGCCTGGTAGAGGTCGATGAGCCCCATGACCAGGAACGCGTAGTCCTCCAGATGCGCCTCGAACCGGGCCTCCCCCTCCCGGTAACGCCTCAGAAGGCGTCCCGTCTCCTCCTGGAAAAGATTTTCCAGGATGAAGTCCGCCGCCCGCCGGGCCTGCTCCAGGTATGCCGCCTCCCCCAACACTTGGTGGGCCCGGGCGAAAGCGGAGATCATGAGGCCGTTCCAGGAGACCAGGATCTTGTCGTCCAGATGGGGCCTCAGCCGCTGGTCCCGGGTCTGGAGCAGCTGGCGCCGAGACTCTTCGAGAACCGATTCCACTTGGCCCGGAGACTGCTTGAACTTCCGCGCCGTCTCCTCCGGGGAGTGGGCCCGGTAGAGAATATTCTGGTTCACGAAAACCTGGTGCGGGTCGCTGGGAGCGTTCCCGTCCGGTTCGACCCCGAAGCTGTGGGCGAATACGGCTCCCCTCTCCGGACCCAGGATCCGGTCCACTTCCGCCTGGGTCCAGACGTAGAAGGCGCCTTCGCGTTTCCGCTTGGGCTGGGACGGGTCGGGGGCGCTTTCGGCATCCTCGGCGGAATAGAATCCCCCGGGCGGGTGGGTGAGGCGCCGGCTGACGTAATCCAGGGTCTGCCGGGTAGTGGAAGCGAAAACGGGATTTCGGGTGAGCTGGTAGGCCTCCAGATAGGAGTTCACCAGTTGGGCCTGATCGTAGAGCATCTTCTCGAAGTGGGGGACCCGCCACTGGCGATCCACCGAGTAGCGGTGAAAACCACCCTCCAGATGGTCGAAAATCCCGCTGGCCGCCATCCGTTCCAAAGTGGTCAGGGTCATTTCCAGCGCCCTGCTCTTGGCCTCCCTCCGGTGGTACCGGAGCAGAAAGTTGAACACCACGGGACGGGGAAACTTGTTCCCGCGTCCGAAGCCGCCGTAGGTTTCGTCGTAACCGGCTCGAATGGATTCGTACCCATTCTTGAGAATCGACGCCTCCACGGGCGCATCCCCGGAATCGACCCGAGACTGCTCCCGCAGCAACTCGGTGAGCTGGCGGCCCGCCTCGGCGATGTCGTCCGGATGCTTGACCCAGACTTCATGGATCCGGCCGATGAGCGACCGAAAGGTGTCCGGCGGGACGTAGGTCCGCCCGAAGAAAGGTTCGAGCTCCGGAGTCAGGAACATGGACATGGGCCATCCCCCACTCCCGGTGAGAGCCAGCAACGCCGACATGTAGATTCGGTCCACGTCGGGGCGTTCCTCCCGATCCACCTTGATGTTGACGAAGTAACGGTTCATGAGGTCCGCGATGCCGGGGTCCTCGAAGACTTTCCGCTCCATCACGTGGCACCAGTAGCAGGTCGAGTAGCCGACGGAGAGAAAGATGGGACGGTTCCCTTCCCGGGCCAGCCGGAAGGCCTCCTCGCCCCACGGGTACCAGTCCACCGGGTTGTATGCGTGCTGCAGAAGGTAGGGGCTCTTCTCTTGGATCAGCCGGTTCGTCCGGCCTTGGGAGGTTTCCTCGGCGCCCGCCGAGCAGATTGGGGTAGCGCCTCCGAGCAGGACCACAATCAACGTCAGAACCGGTCTCATGGTGGTTCCAGCTACCAAGCCTCCCTGTAGATCTCCATGGCGCTCAGGGAAGTGAGAAGACGCGGATTGAAATCCACCGTCCAATGGGAGGAGGCCTCAGCCGCCAAGGTTTCGAGATCCCCCTCCCGGACGCCTTCGCTCCGCAGTTCCCGCGGGAGCCGGGCCGACGCGGCCAATTCGTCCAACCTTTGGGCCAGAAACCCGGAAGCATCCTTCCCCTTCCAGGAGTTGCCGCCGGATAGGTGCAAGAGATCGCCATAAGCAGATTCGGCCGCCGGACCCGTCCAGCGGATGACCGGCGACAGCAGCAGGCCGATGGCGACTCCGTGGGGCGTGCGGTAGCGGGCGGACAGGGGATTGGCGCAGGCGTGGGCCGCCCCCACCGAGGAGTTCTCGATGGCCAGGCCGGCATAGAAGGCGCCCAATTGCATGGCGCCCCGGGCTTCCAGGTCCGCAGGATCGCGCAGCACCCGCTCGTAGTTCCGCTCCAACAACCACCAGGCTTCGCGGGAGAAGGACTGGGAAAGCGGAGTGCTCCGCTTGCTGCAATACGATTCGACCGCATGGGAGAGGGCGTCGAATCCCGTGGCGCTGCTGACGTCGGCCGGTTGGGAAAAAGTCAGGCAGGGGTCGAGGATGGCGATGCGAAAAGCGGCTTGCGGGTCGCCGCAGGCCATTTTCACATGAGTTCGGGCGTCCGCGATGACGGCGTAAGACTGAGCCTCGCTCCCGGTCCCGGTTGTGGTGGGAATCCCGATCATGGGCAGCATCCGGCCCTGTACCCGGCCATAACCCCGGTAGTCGTGGATACTTCCCCCACCTGTAAGCAGGAAGTTGATCCCCTTGGCGCAATCCATGGAGCTGCCCCCTCCGAGACCAACCAGAGAATCGATTTCCAGAGGCCGTGCGAACCCGGCGCCTCTCTCCACCATTCGCGAGTCGGGATCGGGTCCGAAGTCATGGAACCGATGCACCGAGACTCCCGCCCCGGCAAGGATATCGGAGACCGTCTCGACGTGGCCCGACTCCACCAGCCCCGGGTCCGACACCAGCAGAGTGCGCCGAAATCCCAGATCCCGCGCGGCCGGAGCCAAATCGCGGACCGCACCGTCACCGAAAATCAGCCGTGTCGAAGCGTCAAAGACGAACGATTTCATGGGACCCGCAGGCAGGTTAGCACGGGCCTCGATCCGGCGGCTATCAACTGCCTCGGTCCGTGTAGCTGGATTCGCGAATGCGCGGCCAATCGGCGCCGCGATAGGACGGCTGCAAACCCCGGCCAGAAACACTTGCATCCCGCAATTTGAAGGGACTCCGCTGGCTGTCGGCGCGCAACACCATGCGCAGTCCACGTTCAATCAGGGACCGTAACGTCACGTTCTCTTTGGACGCATGGGCTTTGGCCGTTCTGGCGAGATCACCCGCAATCTCAATGGTGGTTTTCATATGAGGCTCCGTTCCGTCCGATATGGCTCTACAGTTTACCTGTACCGCACAGTCCCAAGCAGGGCTGAGTGGCCAGCGCCATTTTGAGAAACTACAAATTCCAAGTCACCGGTTAAAGGGGAACGAGTGGCCGCGAGCATCCAGCCCCCTATACATGTAAACTCGCCCGTGGCCGCCGGAATATTGGACGGGAGATTTCGCGTCTCGAAGGCGGATCAATCCCCGGCAGACCTGGGATGGACGTCCAGTGAATTCAAGCAAGAACGCACACGTTGAATTCGAGCACGTCAGCAAGAGCTATGACGGCCGGACTCTGGTGGTCCGGGACCTGAACCTCACGGTCGCGGAAGGGGAGTTCCTGACTCTGCTGGGCCCGTCCGGCTCCGGCAAGACCACGTGCCTGATGATGCTCGCCGGCTTCGAAGCTCCCACGTCGGGAGCCATCCGCATCGACGGCCGATCGGTGCACGATCTGCCGCCCCGGAAGCGCGGCATCGGCGTGGTTTTCCAGAATTACGCCCTCTTCCCGCACATGACGGTGGGAGGAAACCTGGCCTTTCCCCTGGAAGTGCGGGGTCTCGATCCGGAGCAGATTCGGGAGCGCGTCCGGCGGGCGCTTGAATTGGTGCGCCTGGACGGCTTGGAGGACCGGCGTCCGGGCAATCTTTCCGGAGGCCAGCAACAACGCGTCGCCATCGCCCGGGCGCTGGTGTTCGAGCCGCGTCTGGTCTTGATGGACGAACCGCTGGGCGCCCTGGACCGGCGGCTGCGCGAGGAGATGCAATTCGAGGTCCGGCGCATCCAGCGGGACCTGGGCGTGACCGTCGTCTACGTGACCCATGATCAGCAGGAGGCGATGGCCATGTCCGATCGCGTCGCCGTCTTTGAGGAGGGCCGCGTCGAGCAGATCGCCCCTCCGGAAGTCCTTTACGAAGAGCCGGAACGCCAGTTCGTCGCCCAATTCATCGGAGACAACAATGTTCTGTACGGGAAAGTGATCGGCGTCGATGGTGACTTCTGCCAAGTGGACGTCCGCGGTAGGATCGTCAGGGCGTTCCGGATCGCGCCCAGCCGGCTCGGGGACACGGTGGCCCTCGCCATTCGTCCGGAACGAGTCTCCCTGTCGCCCAAACCGGGGGTCTACCACAACGAGTTCGACGCCCAGGTCGACGACATCATGTTTCTTGGCGACCACCTGCGTCTCCGACTGACGGTCTGCGGCTACTCGGACTTCATCGCCAAGATCCCCAACATCGTGGGTCACGGCGCCGTATTGGAAGGAGACCGGGTCCGTATCGGTTGGTTGTTGACCGATTGCCGGTCCCTCGAAGCTTCGGGCCAGGAGTGAGGACAGCGCATGACCAAGAGACGACCCGAAACCGGGACTGGGCCGCTGGCCGGCGCCGTAGTGATCCTTGCCGTCATCGGTCTGGCTTGGACCCAGAACGCTGTAGGCGCAGAATCGGTGACCGCCGTCTCCTGGGGCGGCTCCTATGCCCGGGCCTGCACCAAGGCCATCCACGAGCCCTTCACTGCCGAGACCGGCATCGAGGTCCGAATGGAGGATTACAACGGCGGCCTGGCCCAGATCCGGGCTCAGGTGGAAACGGGCAATGTGCATTGGGATGTGGTCGACCTGGAAATGGCGGACGCGGTGCTGGGTTGTGACGAAGGTCTCCTGGAACCCATCGACGCCGCCGACCTTCCGCCGGGACCGGACGGCACGCCCGCCGAGCAGGACTTTTTCCCCGAGACCCTCACCGAGTGCGGAGTCGGCGTCGTCTACTATTCCACGATCTATGCCTACAACGAGGAGAAGTTCCCCGGCTCGAAGCCGGCCACAATCGGTGACTTTTTCGACCTCGAGAAGTTCCCGGGCCGCCGCGGAATGCGCCGGACGCCCGTGGTCAACCTGGAGTTCGCGCTGATGGCGGACGGCGTGCCCATGACGCAGGTGTACGCCACACTTGCCACGCCTGAGGGAGTGGACCGGGCCTTTCGCAAGCTCGACACCATCAAGGACCAGATCATCTGGTGGGAAGCCGGCGCCCAACCGCCCCAGATGCTGGCCGACGGTGAGGTGGTCATGAGCACGGCCTACAACGGCCGCATTTTCAACGCCCAAGTCCTGGAGAAACAGTCCTTCGTGGTGGTTTGGGACGGCCAGGTGCTGGATTGGGGTCAGACGGGCATCGTGGCGGGAACCCGGAACCTGGAAGCGGCGCGGAAGTTCGTCGCCTTTGGGGCCAGAACCGAGTCCATGGTCGCCATCGGCCGATACATTTCCTACAGTCCGGTGCGGCGTTCCGGCACGGCGCTGGTTTCTACGCACCTGGAGACCGGGGTGGACATGGCGCCGCACATGCCGACGACCCCCGCAAACGTGGCTCATGCCCTGCACAGTGATTGGGAATGGTGGAGCGATCACTCCGACGAGATGAACGAGCGCTTCAGCGCTTGGCTGGCGCGCTGAGGAAGCCACAGGTTCGGGCGGCGGCCCTGGTGCTGCCGCTGTCAGTTTTCATCCTGGCGACCTTCGTGGCGCCGCTGGTGACCATGCTGACCCGTAGCGTCTACGATCCCATGGTCGCCGACGCGATGCCCGAAACCCTGGCTCTGTTGCGCGAGTGGGACGGCCAGGACGCTCCTTCCGAGGCCGTCTTCGAAGTAGCCTCTCGCGAAATGCTGAAGGCCCGCGACGACCGGAGCCTGGGACGGGTGGCGACGCGCGTCAACCGGGTGGAAGCGGGACTGCGCAGCGTCATCATGAAGAGCGCCCGCCGGTTGCGGCTTGTCAACGAGGTCGACTCCTGGCGCGATGCCATGATCTCCATCTCGCCCAAATGGGGCGAGGCGAAGACTTGGCGCGCGATCCGCCGTGCAGGCGAACGGATCACGACGCGGCATTATCTCCACGCCCTGGATCTGCAGCGTGACGCCGACGGCAACGTCATTCTCCAGCCCCCGCAACGGCGCGTCTACCTGCCGCTCCTGAGACGCACCCTGGCCGTGAGCCTCGGCATCACCGTGCTGTGCCTCCTGCTCGGGTATCCGCTGGCGTATCTCATCGCCCAGGCGCCGCCCCGCCGGGCCAACCTGCTGCTGTTGCTGGTGCTGGTTCCCTTTTGGACGTCGCTGCTGGTGAGGACCACCTCCTGGATCGTGCTGCTCCAGACCGAGGGGGTGGTGAATGACCTGTTGGTGGCGCTGGGACTGATCGCCGACGAGAACCGGATCTCCATGATCTACAACATGACCGGCACCGTGGTGGCCATGACCCACGTCCTGTTGCCGTTCATGGTGCTGCCGATCTATTCGGTCATGCGGACGATTCCGCCGCTCTACATGAGCGCCGCCGCGTCGCTGGGAGCGAGTTTTCCCCAGGCGTTCCGGCGCGTTTACTGGCCGCAGACGCTTCCGGGCGTGGGCGCCGGATCGCTTCTGGTCTTCATTCTGTCCATCGGCTACTACATCACTCCCGCATTGGTGGGGGGGCAGAGCGGCCAGCTCATCTCCAACATGATCGCCTATCACATGCAGCAATCGCTCAACTGGGGACTGGCCGCAGCGCTCGGCAGCATCCTGCTGGGGTGCGTGGTCGCGCTCTATCTGCTCTACGACCGCGTGGTCGGCATCGATCGCATGAGGTTGGGGTGAGATGACGGTGTCGGGAGGTGGATGGGAACGCGCCGGCCGGGTCTCCCACCTGGCCTTCTGCGCCGCCGTCTTCCTGTTTCTGATCGCGCCGATCCTGGTGATCATCCCGCTCAGCTTCAACGTGGAGCCGTATTTCACCTTCACCGAGGGGATGTTGCGCCTGGACCCGGAAGCTTATTCGCTCCGCTGGTACCGGACCGTCGCCGAAGACGAAGGCTGGAGGCGGGCGCTGGCCAACAGCCTCATCATCGGCATCGCGGCAACGGCGTTGGCCACGGCCCTGGGAACGCTGGCCGCGTTGGGACTGGCGAGCCCCGCCATGCCCGGACGGCCCCTGGCCATGAGCCTGTTGATCTCACCCATGGTCACGCCGGTCATCATTTCGGCGGCGGGGATGTTTTTCTTCTACTCCAAGATGGGTCTGGCCCAGACTCACCTGGGGCTGGTCCTGGCCCACGCCGCGCTGGGGACTCCCTTCGTGGTGATCACGGTTACGGCGACTCTTGCCGGTTTCGATCCCAATCTGACCCGGGCCTCCGCCAGCCTCGGCGCCGGGCCCGTGCGGACCTTCGCGCGGGTGCAGTTGCCGATCATCGCGCCCGGCGTCGTTTCCGGCGCCCTCTTCGCCTTCGCCACCTCCTTTGACGAAGTCGTGACGGTCCTGTTCATGGGCGGTCTGGACCAGCGCACCGTGCCGCGTCAGATGTGGTCGGGAATCCGCGAGGAGATCAGTCCGGCGATCCTGGCCGTCGCCACCTTCCTGATCGCCTTTGCGTTGGTTTTCATGCTGGTCGTGGAACGGCTGCGCCGCCGTGCGGGCGGATAAGCGCCGAGGAGTCTTATGTCAATTGAATCCCCTGCCGACTTTGATGGCCTCGTCCGGGTCGGAAGGGTGGTCGCTGCGACCTTGAAGGCGATGTCGGAATACGTTCGTCCAGGAGTCTCGACTGCGGAGGTGGATCGGATTGGATCACGGGTTCTCAGAGAACACGGGGCGCAGTCCGCGCCCCAGATTTTCTATGGCTTTCCTGGGGTCAATCTGATCAGCGTCAACGACGAGGTCGTACATGGTGTTCCCGGTGACCGCGTACTACGGCCGGGGGATTTGGTGAGCCTGGACGTCACCGCCGAGCTGGATGGATACATCGCGGATGCGGCGACGACCGTGCCGTTGGCGCCGTATTCCAGGAGAGCCATGAGCTTATGTCGATGTGCCGGAAAGGCCTTTGAAAAGGCGGCGGCTGTCGCCCGTGCCGGAAGACCCATCCATTGCATTGGCCGTGCAGTTGAACGAGAAGTGAGGCAACGGGGATTTACGGTGCTCGGTGACTTGGCCGGTCATGGGACAGGCAGACGCATCCACGAGGATCCGGTCATTTCCAACGTCTACAACCCGACCGATACCCAGCCGCTGACCGACGGCCTCGTCCTCACCATCGAGCCCTTGGTCGCCGAACGGTCGGAGAGAGTCTTCGAGGACGAAGACGGGTGGACTCTGCGAACGGCCGGCGGCGACCTGTCCGCTCATTACGAACACACCCTCGTGATCACGAAGGGCAGGCCAATTCTAATCACGGCGGCGTAGTCGTGATGGAACCCGACACCCGATAGGCGGCATTACCGAGTCAGGTTGCCTTCCTTCCCGCGCGTGTGGTCAAATCCGAGCCCGACGGCAATCACGAGGAGGAATTCATGGGAAACGCGTCAACTCGACGGCTCGTCTACGCGATTCTGTTGCTCGCGTACCTGCTCCACAACGATCTCTGGCTCTGGCACGATTCCAGGATTATTCTGGGTCTTCCAGTCGGCCTTCTCTACCATGTCGGCTTCTGTGCGGCCGCCTCGGTGATCCTTTACCTCCTGATCCGCTTCTGTTGGCCCCTTCCGCAACAGCCCTCGCCGGCTGCTGCCGGGACATCGCATAAGGACGAGGCACAGCCGTGATCATTCCCATCATCTTCGTCTACCTGGCTCTGGTGATTCTCGTCGGCAGCTTGAGCCACCGGCTCTTTCGCGGGACCGGCGAGGACTATTTCGTCGCGACTCGAAGCATCGGTCCGTTCGTCCTCCTCATGTCCCTGTTCGGCACCAACATGACGGCCTTCGCACTGCTGGGCGCATCTGGGGAGGCCTATCACGAGGGGATCGGCGTCTTTACCCTGATGGCGTCCTCATCGGCGCTGATCATCCCCAGTGTTTTCTTCTTCGTGGGGACGCGGCTCTGGGCCATCGGTAAACGGGAGGGCTACATCACCCAGGTTCAGTATTTTCGGGCACGCTGGGGTTCCGACCGCCTGGGGCTTCTCCTGTTCGTGGTACTGGTGGGGTTGGTCGTCCCCTACCTGTTGATCGGCGTCATGGCGGGAGGAGTCACCCTGAACCAAGTGACCGACGGCCAGATTCCCGAATGGCTGGGCGGCCTCATCATCTGTGCGGTGGTGCTGACCTATGTGTCCACCAGCGGCTTGAGAGCCACCGCCTGGGTGAACACGTTTCAGACCCTGGTGTTCATGATTCTGGGCGCCGTGGCGTTCGTGGTGATCACCAGAAAGCTGGGCGGCCTGTCCCAGGGCCTTGAACGGGTCATGGAAACCCATCCCGAACTGCTGATCCGAGGGGATCACATCAAGCCACTCCAGCTTCTGACCTACACCTGCATCCCCCTCTCGGTGGGAATGTTCCCGCACATGTTCATGCACTGGCTGTCGGCGCGGCGGGCCGAGGCCTTCCGCTTCCCTCTCAAGGTTTACCCGCTATGCATCGCGGCGGTCTGGGTGCCGAGCGTCCTGTTGGGGGTCTTGGGCCGGGTCGACTTTCCCGAATTGACGGTCGGAGAGGCCAACTCCGTCCTGGTCAAGATGATCACGCTGCACTCTCCCGAGATCGTGGCCGGGCTCCTGGCGGCCGGAGTTCTGGCCGCCGTCATGTCCTCGCTCGACTCCCAGTTCCTCTCGCTGGGTAGCATGTTCACCGCGGACATCGTTCGCCACTACGGGTTTCACGACCGGATGAGCGAGCGGGCGCAGGTGCGGGCGGGAAGGCTGTTCGTGGTCGGCCTGGTGGCTGTCATCTACGTCCTCTCCCTGGTCACCGACCGGAGCATCTTCAAGCTGGCGGTCTGGTCCTTCACCGGTTTCGCCTCGCTGTTCCCGGTCGTGGCGGCGGCCCTGTTCTGGAAGCGAAGCACCAAGTACGGAGCCTATGCCTCCATCCTGAGCGTCGTCGTCCTCTGGATTTATTTTTTCCGGCTGGGCTGGGAATCGCCCGGGTACACGCTGGGAGGAACCGGAGTCATGCCGGTGGCGTTCATCCTGGGAGTGTCGGCCCTGTCCATGATTGTCGTTTCCCTGCTGACGCAACCGCCGGCAGAGTCGGTGTTGCGGAAGTTCTTTCCCTCTTCCTGATGGTGGAGCGACACGATCCGGCCCCGATTCCGAAGCTGCCTCGTTCCTGGGCACTGGCAATGCACTCATTTCTCATTGCGGGCTGCGTGAGGCTGGCCAGCGACGCTGGGAACGATGAGATCTTGTTGAAACAGATGTCTTTGGCGCCTCCCCTCACCTATTCCGACGGACAGCTTCAAGAGTTTCGATGAAAACATTGAAACTGGGGGACGTATTTTTGCTGAGATCTAAATGCCTGCCAATCTTCTCAGCTCGGGCGATCTTCGCCCGCATGTTGATCAATCGTTCCAATTCCTGTGAGGCGTTGGTCAATCTGTCCGGATCGCGGAACTTCGCTTTGTTTCTGACTGCTGCTTTCGGATACGCGCATTTTATCGCCGACAGATCGCCGAGCAGCCAACTTTCAAGCTCCTGACAGACTATTCGTACATGAAAAGGTCTATTGCAACCACTCGCTAGGTCGAACAATTTCCGCTTGATTGCGAAACAATCAGCTCCGTCGTTATCTCGAAGAATGATGAAGTGGGGATGTCCATAGTTCCATGCTGCCATTTTTGTGGGGATGGATCGTTCCAGGTCGCTCTTGCCCTGATGCGTCAAGGCCATCCAGTCCACTCCTCTCATGGAGCCGGGCCACAGCTTGGGAATGATGATTTCCAACAATTGCGTCATGGATGGTTCTTCGGTAAGAAGCACGATCATCTTCCGGCCCTTCGGCTGAATCCGGCAAGCATTCCCTGGGTCCACAGGTAACCTGCCTTATCCCCCGCTTTCAAATGCGCGCTGACGAGCGGGTCTTCAGTGAAGGGCACAATTTCCGCTGTGCCCTCGATCTTTTCGATCAAGAACAGACTCTTCAGCGGTATCGCGTTGAGAAATTGCGGCGAATGTGTGGATACGAACACCTGTCCGCCCCTGCGGGCGTAATCTTCGAATTCCTCTGCAAGTACATCCATCAACTCCGGATACAACTGGTTTTCGGGTTCCTCGATACAGAGAACTTTGTGCGGTTTGGGGTCGTGCAGCAACAGCAGGTAGGCAAACATCTTTATGGTGCCATCCGAAACGTTGAAGTCCAAAAAAGGGTCGTTGAAGGCGCTGTCGGCGTAACGAATCAGCAGACTGCCATCCTCGCCGATTCTAGCTTTGATGTCAGAAATGCCCGGAACTCTCTCCCGCATTTTTTTCAAAACCACTTCAAAAATATCAGGGTGTTCTTCCTTGAGCCGGAATGCGACCGAAGGCAGATTGTCTCCCGAAGTGGAGAGATGAAAACCGGGTTCGTGGCTCTTCTTGCCGCGCGCATCGTTGATGTGAAAGTCTGAAATATGCCAGTTTTCTATCAATTCACGGAACGCTTTTGCCGCCCTGAAACGATCCAGTTGCCCCAGACTGCTGATGGCCAACACGTCAGGATCAACCGACTGTTCCTCTCTGGTGAGCTGGGTGTCGGTTTTACTGAAATCTTCTTCGTTCCTGACCGCCGTACCTTTGCCTCCGGAGAAATCAATGAAGTGGAAAGGCTTGCCATAGCGGCCGCGCTTGTAGCGTAGTATTTCGCGGCGCACCTGCGGCCTCCTTTTTTCCAGCCCGAATTCCAAGCGATAGGTTACCAAGCGTTCCTTTTCTACTATCGGCAAGCGAAATTTGAGCTCGATGACGATACTCTCCGAGGTATCGACGCCGCGGGTCAGCACGTCCTTGAATCCGTTGAACCCCCCTTCGTTCTGCAACGCGATGCGGAGGTTCTGTGACAGGCAGTTCTTGAGAAACGAAAAAACGCGAAACAACGTAGTCTTGCCGACTCCGTTCCTGCCGACGAACACCGCCAATGACGGCATCCCCTTCAGGGCAACGTCTTTGAATGCCTTGAAGTTCCGGATGCGAATTCCTTCGATGATCATAGGTGGTGCTCCTCGTCCGACATTATTGGAAACCATCTTACCAATGTCCGTCCAGAGTCATGGAGCCAGCCAACCTGAGAGCGGATGACCTGTCGGAAGACATCGTTTTCGACCAGCCCAATGGACCACACCAAGTCTTCGCGAGGCAGCTTGTCCTTTGGACTCCTCGTACAGTTCGAGCGAAAAGGGGACCAACAAAACCCATTGTCAGGTCAAGACTTCAGCCAGGCAGCGGCGTCTTCGGGTGTGTCCACGTCCAGGGCGCCTTGGAGGGAAACCTCGCCCACCGATGACGCGACACCGGTCAGAGCCCGGGCACCGCGGTCTCCCCGGAGCGTCATGATCTGGGAGAAGAGACTTCGATCCACCAGGGCCGGGGCTCCCAGGACGCCCTGGTAGCGGGAAAGGGCCAGATCGCAACCGTCCCTGCGGTGCCGATCTGCCAGGGCTTCCAAGTGTCTCCTCTTCACAAATGGCTGGTCGGCCAGAAGGATGAGAGCCGCACCGAACTCTGGTGGAAGAGCCTCGACTCCCCGGCGCAGGGACGAGGCGAGCCCCTCACGCCAATTTGGGTTCACCACCACCTGGACTCCGGTAGCCTTCACTTCGTTCCCGTACCTCCGGGGATAGGCCCCGACCACGACCCACACCGCGTCGCAGACCTGGGCGGCGGTGGTTGCGGCACGCGCCAGAAGGGTCTGGCCGCGATGCCGGAGGAGAAGCTTGGCAGATCCCATGCGCCGGCTCTCGCCAGCGGCCAGAACAATCCCGGCGAGACTCACAGCCGGTCCGTGAAGCGCCGCAGGCCAGCCAGATCCACGACCGGGGCGAAGGTGTCGGTATGGGGCATGATGACCCGGATGCCGGCGGTGGTGGGCCGGTAACCGGGAGCCGCCGCCAGCGGGCTCAGCCAGAGGAGCCGGGCTCCGGACTGCTTCAGCTGAATCAGGGTCCGCTCGAGCAGGTCCAGGTCTCCCGTGTCCCACCCGTCGCTGAGGACCAGCACCGCCGTTTGCGAGCCCAGTTGGTGCCGGCACCCTTCCAGAAAATCGTGGAAGCAGGCCCCGATCCGGGTGCCCGTGCTTCTCCGGGGAAGGACTCTGGAGAGCACCTGCCGTGCCCCCCGTGCGCCTCTCACTTGAAGGGCCCGGGTCAATCGGTAGAGACGTGTGCTGAACGCGAAGACCTCCACCCGCCCCAGTCCCCGCTGGGAGGCGCAGGCGTGGGAGAACTGGAACAGAAAGGAACTGTGGAGCTCCATGGAGCCGCTCACGTCCATCAGGACCACCAGGCGGACCCGGTCCAGGCGGCGTCTCCGGAAGACCAGGTCCATCAACTCCCCGCCTCGCTGAGTGCTCCGATGGACGGTGCGCCTCAAGTCCGGAACTCTTCCGCGGGAACTGATCCGCCGGCGCCGGGACCTGCGGCGGGACAACTTCCTGGCCAGCCGGCGAACCGTGAGCTTCAATTGGGCCGACTCGGACAAGCCTGGAGGAGGACTTCCCGAGAGAACTTCCAGCGGGCTGTAGGAGCCCTGCCGGGTTTCCCCTTCCGTCTCGGAGCCTTGGGACCAGGCCACCAGACTCAAGCCGAAACGGGGAATGGTTGCTTGAATCCCTTCATTTTCTTCCGTTCCCGGTTCGGCCCGCCCGTTTTCCTCAAGCAGTCCACCCTCAAAGTACCTTTGAAACAGGTAATCGAAGCGCTCGATTTCGCCGGGGCTTCCGGCAAAGAGGGTCCGGAGCACGTGAAAGAAATCGCCCCGGTCGGTGATCCCGAACCTCTGCAGCGCGGTCAGGGCATCCCCGACCTCCCGGGGTCCCGCCCGCATCCCCTCGGAGCGCAGAATGCGGGCAAAAGCCGCCACATTCTCCTCCAAGAGACCCGGATAGGACATCAGGATTGCGCCAGGACAGCTTCCATCTGCTCCACCGCCCGGGTGATTCCTCCCGACTCGAAGCCGCCGAGTCCGGCTGTCAGCGCCTGGAGAAAACGGCTTCGGACCCGGCGTTGATCCTCCACGTGCTTGAGCAGCACTCCCAGGGTCGACTCGATCACCTCCGGCCCCAACCGGTTCCGGTCCAGGTAGAGGAGGGTGGCCACCCAATCCAGGGTTTCGGAGACTCCGGGCGCCTTCTCCAGGGGGAGGCGGCGCAGCATCTGTACGAAAGCAACGATCCGGGCCGATATGGCCTCCCCGGCGCCGGGCACCCGGGCTCGAACGATGGCCAGCTCCTTGTCGAACGACGGATAGTCGATCCAGAGATACAGGCAACGCCGTCTCAGGGCATCGGCCAGATCCCGGGTCCGGTTGCTGGTGAGCACCGTGTAGGGAACCTGCCGGGCCGTGAGCGTGCCCAATTCCGGAACTGAAACCTGCCAATCGGAGAGCAACTCCAGGAGGAACGCCTCGAACTCCTCATCGCTCCGGTCCACCTCGTCGATGAGAAGCACCGGCGCCTTCGAGGAGGTGATGGCCTCCAGGAGGGGACGTTTCAAGAGGTAGTCGACGCTGAAAATGTCGGCCTGCCCGGAACCGCTGGCCTCGGCGAGACGAATGTCCAGCAACTGTTTCTGATAGTTCCACTCGTAGAGGGCCGAGCTGGTATCGATGCCTTCGTAGCACTGGAGGCGGATCAGGCGGGTGTCCAGGACGCTGGACATGGCGCCGGCGATGGCCGTCTTTCCAACTCCGGTGGGCCCCTCCACCAGGAGAGGGCGACCCAGGACCGCAGCCAGCTGAATGGCCGTCACCACCGGGCGTTCGGCAACGTAGCCTTGGCGCTCCAACCGGCGTTGGAGCTGCTCGATTTCAGGGTGCATTGGACAGAATGGGACCGGCGGGCCCGGGGTGGACCGGACCCGATCCCAGGATAATCGGCGCTAATGCGCGTTTGGAAGCACCGGGAACTATCCGCCGGCGCGCTCCGAGGCCGTGGTGAGGGCCCGTTTCACGTAGGCGGCCGCCAACGCTCTCCGGTAGTCGGCGCCGGCAAAGTAATCGTCCAAGGGCTCCGCTCCATCGGTGGCGTGGGCCGAGGCCGCCGCGATGGCGTCCGCGCTGATGGCGGAACCCTCCAGGGCCGACTCGACGCCGGTGGCCCGGTAGGCGCCGTCGGAGATTCCCGTCACCCCGACGCGGCACTTCACGCAGTTTCCTGCACCGTCGGTCTCGACCACCGCCGCGACGCCGCAGACGGCGTAACCCGACGCCGGATGCGGAACCTTCAGATAGGCGCCTCCGGAATTGGCTCCGAGGCCGGCGACGCGCACCTCCACCAGCAATTCATCCTGTTGCAGTGCCGTCGCGAAGAAGCCATGGAAGAACTGGTCGGCGGGAATCGTCCGTCTAATCCCCCCCGGTCCCTGGGCGACGAGCTGCGCCTCCAGAGCCAGCGCCGGAGCCGGCTGATCGGCCGCCGGATCGGCATGAGCCAGGCTGCCGCCCAAGGTTCCCATGTTCCGAACCTGGACGTCGCCGATCAATCCCGCGGCCTCGGCCAGGGGAGCGGCCCTTTGCTGCAAGCTTTCGGAGAACTCCACCTCCGAATGTGTGGTGAGCGCTCCGATGGCCAGATCGCCGTTCTCCTCTCGAATGTAGCTCAGGCTGGACTTGAGCTTCTTCAGATCCACCAGATGCTGGGACGAGGCCAGACGCAGCTTCATCATGGGGATCAAGCTGTGCCCCCCCGCCAGCAGCTTGGCGTTGGAGCCATGACGGCTCAGAAGGTCGAGGGCCTCCTCGATGGTCTCGGGAGCGTGGTACTCGAATTCACCTGGAAACATGCTCTACCTCCCCTGTGCCTGCTGAATGGCCTGCCACACGCGCTGGGGCGTGAAAGGCATCTCCACATGATCTATTCCGAAAGGACCGAGCGCGTCGGCAACCGCATTGGCGACCGCGGCCGTGCTGCCGATACTGCCGGCTTCCCCGATTCCCTTGAGCCCCAAGGGATTGACGGGCGAAGGCGTGACGGTCCGATCCAGCTCGAAGCTGGGCATCTGACCCGGCTTGGGCACCGCGTAGTCCATCATGGTCCCGGTCAAGAGCTGTGCCGACTCGTCGTACTGTGCGTGCTCGTACAGCGCCTGGGCGATTCCGAAAGCGATGCCGCCGTGGATCTGGCCGTCTACGATCAGTGGATTGATCACCTTTCCGCAGTCGTCCACAGCCACGTACCTGACAATGTTGGTCTGGCCGGTCTCGGCATCCACCTCGACGATGCAGGCATGCGCTCCGAAGGGAAACACGAAATTGCTGGGATCGTAGAAGGACTGGGCCTCCAACCCCGGTTCCAAGCCCTCGGGCAGGTTCCAGGCCAGATAGGCCTGCAGAGCCACGTCCTGGAAACTCATTCCCTGATCGGTCCCCTTCACCTGGAAGCGGCCATCCTCGAACTCCAGGTCTTCGTCCCGGGCCTCCAGCTGATGGGCCGCGATCTTGCGAGCCTTGTCCACCACCTTTTCGGCGGCCTTGAAAGCGGCGATCCCGCCCACGGCCGTGGCGCGGCTGCCGTAGGTCCCCATTCCCATGGGAACCAGGTCCGTGTCTCCGTGAACCAACTCCACGTCGTCTATGTCCACTCCCAACACATCTCCTACCACCTGGGCGAAGGTCGTCTCCTCCCCTTGGCCGTGAGGGTTGGCGCCGGTCATGACGGTGACCTTGCCGGTGGGGTGCACCCGAACCACCGAGGACTCCCAGAGGCCCCCCTGAAATCCGGTGCTTCCCACGATCGAACTCGGCCCCAGCCCGCAGATCTCGACGTAGGTCGAGAAACCGATCCCAAGGTAACGGCCCTTTTTCCGCGCCTCCGCCTGCTCATTTCGAAAAGCCCCGTAGTCGACCATCTCCAGCAACCGGTCCAGGGCCGCGTCATAGTCGCCGCTGTCGTAGATGACGCCAGGCGCCACCGCATGTGGAAACTTTTCCTTGCCGATGAAATTCCGGCGACGGATCTCGACCGGGTCCAGATCCAGGCGTTGGGCCACGAGATCCACGATCCGCTCCAGCAGGTAGGTGGCTTCGGGCCGGCCGGCGCCCCGGCAGGCATCGACAGGCGTGGTGTGAGTGAAGACTCCCACCACCTCCAACCCCACCGCCGGAACATCATAGACCCCGGAGAGCATCAAGCCGTACAGCCAGGTCGGGACTCCGGGAGCCGCCGTGGAGACGTAGGCCCCCATGTTGGCCCAGGTCTTGAACCTCAGGCCCAGGATCTTCCCTTCGTTGGTGTAGGCCGCTTCCACGTCGGTCACGTGGTCGCGTCCGTGGGTCGTGCACAGGAAGTTCTCCCGCCGGGTCTCCACCCATTTGACCGGACGGCCCGTCTGCATGGCGCAGAAGGCCATGACGGCCTCGTCGGCGTAAACGGCGATCTTACTGCCGAAGCCGCCCCCGATCTCGGGAGTCACGATCCTCAACTTGTGCTCGGGAACCCCCAAGACGATGGAGAGGAGCAGTCTGTGAATGTGTGGATTCTGGCTGGTCATCCGCAGCGTCAACTCGCCGGAGGCGGCGTTGTACTGAGCCAAGCACCCGCGGGGCTCGATGGCGCTGGGAATCATGCGGTGGTTGGTGGTCCGGAACTTGAGAACGTCGTCGGCGTCCGCAAACGCCTGGTCCAGATCTCCGCCGCTGATTGTATTGAACAGGAAACATCTGTTGCCGGGGGCATCGTCATGGACCTGGGGAGCCCCCTCCTCCACGGCCTTCACCTGATCCGCCACCGCGTCCAGGATCTCGTAGTCGACCTGGACCAACTGGGCGGCGTCCTCGGCCTGGTAACGGTCCTCGGCCAGCACGACGGCGACGCCGTCACCGACGTAACGGACCCGGTCCCGGGCCAACGCGGGATGGTCGGTCGTCTTCAGATCGCTGTCGGGAATGAGCCAAGCCGTGGGGATGCCGGCCACTCCTTCCATATCCTTCCCGGTGAACACGGCCACGACTCCCGGGGCCGACTTGGCCGCTTCCACATCGACTGAACGGATCCTGGCGTGGGCGTGAGGACTACGAACAATGGCCGCGTGGACCATTCCCCGGAACTGAAGGTCGTCCGTGTACTGGCTGCCCCCGGTGAGCAGACGCCGATCCTCGCGGCGCTTGACTGGTGTACCGAAAAATTTGGTCGCCATCCTTCCTCCTTCCTAGCTTGCCGATTCCCGCAATTTGCCAGCCGCATTCTGGACGGCGTTGACGATGTGCTGGTACCCGGTGCAACGGCACAGATTCCCTTCCAGCGCGTGCCGGATCTCGGCATCGTCAGGATCCGGATTCCGGTCCAAGAGTTGGACCGTGGCCATCAGGAAGCCGGGCGTGCAAAACCCGCACTGGAGTCCATGCTCTTCCCAGAAACCCTCCTGGACCGCGTGCAGGTCTCCGTTCGTGGCCAGCCCCTCCACCGTGGTGATCTCGGCGCCGTCGGCCTGAACCGCCAGCAGCGTGCACGACTTCACGGCCAAGTCGCCCAGCAGGACGGTACACGCTCCGCAACTGGAGGTGTCGCAACCGACGTGAGTCCCGGTCAAACCCAACACGTCCCGAAGAAGGTGCACCAGGAGCAATCGAGGCTCCACCTCCCTCCGATAGGTCGACCCATTGACTCGAACCTCAATGGACACTTGTGCCATCTTCTACCTCCTTGGATGGTAGTTCGAAACCAGAGAGGGAACCCGATGATTCACTCGCTCCCCTCCCGTTGAAGATTTTCGAAGAATTCCGCCGCCAGCTTCCGGGCCATTCCTGAAAAGAGACGGCTGCCGACCGCCGCCAGGGTCCCGGCCACCAGGGCGTTCCCCTGGTAGTGGACCACCGTCTCCTGGCCCGCCTCTTCCAGCCTCAACTTTCCCTCGGCCCGGACCCCGCCCACGCTGCCGTTTCCCTCGACCCGCAGGGTGAGGTCCGAGGGCTCCTGCTTGTCGCACACTTCCACGTGTCCGCCGAAGACGCCGCGAACCGGACCGAGGCCCAGTTCCAACTCCGCTCTGAAACGGTCTTCACCATCAGGCACCAGGGTCTTGACACCGGGAGTAGCCCGGGCCAACACCTGGGGATCGTTCAACAGCTGCCAGACTCGGAGACGGGATAAGGCCAGTCGGTGCTTTCCAGATAGCTGCATCAAAGGCCTCGAACAACGGTGATCGGAAGCTCGTACTCAGGGCGCCCCCTATTCTTCAACCGGCTGCCAGGACTGTCAAACACTTTTCGTGGAATCACGAGGAAATTACAGAAAAGAGAGGCCATAGACCATTCTCCCTCCGTAGTCGGAACCATTTCCGAGAAGCCAGGATTTCGAAACAGGCAAGGGTGGAAGGTCGAAGAGGGCATCAACGAAGAGGGCACCAAACACACAAGGGGGGCCCCTGCGCCGTCTTCCCCATGCTATGATTCATGAGTGCGGTTTGGTCCCGGGTACCATGTGACGATCGGTCCCGTCTTGACGCCAATGGTCAAGTACCTGGTCATCGGCTGCGGACTCGCGTTTCTTCTACAGTGGGCCGCCGGTCCGGATCTGTTGTGGATCTTCGGACTGACGCCTATAGCCGTCCTGTCGAAACTCTACATCTGGCAACTCGGAACTTACCTGTTTCTCCACGCCGACTTCTGGCACCTGTTCTGGAACATGTTCACGCTCTGGATGTTCGGCCGTGAACTGGAACGATACTGGGGCAGCCGGCCGTTCCTGCGATTTTTCCTGATCACTGGAATCGGAGCCGGGCTGCTTTCGGTCGTGGTGGATCCAATGGGAACGATACCCACCATCGGAGCGAGCGGGGCGATCTACGGGATCCTCACGGCCTACGGCATGATGTTCCCCGAGCGCCGCATCTACCTCTATTTCCTGCTGCCGGTCAAGGTGAAGTACTTCGTGGCCGGGATAGGGCTGATCGCCTTCCTTTCGGCCCTGGGCTCACCTGGAAGCACCATCGCCCACGTCGCCCATCTGGGCGGTATGATCTTTGCCTTCCTTTATCTGAAGCGCTGGCTCTCACTCGGTGCCGTGCGCCAGGCGTACCATCGCTGGAAATTGAAGCGGATGCGCGGCCGATTCCGGGTGCTCGACAAGGAGAGGCGGAACCGAAAAGACGATTACTGGATCCAGTAGCGGCGTGTGCCGCGTCGCAGCATCCCGCCAACGCCGAATTACGGCGTGCAGGACACTTCGTGGATTCCCCCGGATCGTGCCGCCAGAAAACCTCCGCCGAATCCATTGTGGACGGCCAGGATCTCCGCCAGAATGCTGACGGCGATCTGCTCGGGGCCTTCGGCTCCAATGTCCAGGCCCACGGGGTTGTGAATCCTGTTCCTCACCGCCGCATCGGGGAGAAAACCCTCGCTGGCCAGTTCAGCCATGAGCTTCTGGAACCTGGGACGGGGTCCCAGTACACCCACGTAGAGGGCTCCGCTCTCCAGAGCATAGCGGATCCCGGCGCCGTCCCGGTCCAACTGGTGGTTCATGATCAGGGCATAGCTGCCGGCCGCCATCCCCACCTTCTCCGGGAATTCGGTCGGATGGGAGATGGTGGTCCTCGCTCCCGGGAAACGCGCCGGCCGGTTCAAGGACGGCCGGGGATCGACGACGTTCACGGAAAAGCCCAGACTCAGAGCCAACCGGACCACGGGAACCGCGTCCATGCCCGCTCCGAAAACGACCAACTCCAAGGGGGGACGATTGACGTCCAGAAAGACGCGGGCATTTCCCGAACTGTAAACCCCGGACTGCGGAAGAGGTCGCCCCAGGATCTCAAGGGCTGCCGGGATCACTTCCTGGCCTAACGCTTCCTGGACCAGGGGACCCGCCGGCGACTCGCCGGGAGCCAGAAAAAGCCAACGCCCCAGGGACTCGGGCTTCGGTTCCGGGTCGCAAACGACGGCCCGAACCGACCTCTCGCCGTTCTTCACGGCGCTCAGCCAACGCTCCCAGGCCGGGTCCCGGCCGATGGGTTCCAGCAGGACCCGGACGACCCCTCCGCAGCCCAATCTCAAGCCCCAGATCGCGTCCTCCATGAGATCGAACACCTCTGTCATTGCCTGTCCCGTTTTGAACACCTGGCTTGCTGCGCGGGCGACTTCCGGTTCGAGACATCCTCCCGAGATCATGCCCCGGAAATCGCCGTCGGAGCCGATGACGAGCTTGGCTCCCTGACGGCGGTATGCGGAGCCGGTGATCTCGATGACTGTCGCCAACACGGCGTCGCGGCCGCTCTCCAGGATTTCCTCGATGGCTCCGGCCAGTTCGGCAGACTCTCTCACGGTGGGCACAGTTTACCGGAGCGAAGGGAAGATGAGGAGTGAGGATTGAGAAGCAGATGGATGCCGGGGCCAGGGTATCAGAGTCCGGCGGCTTGTCGCAGGGTTTCAGCCCTGTCGGTCCGTTCCCAGGCGAAGCCCTCTTCCTCCCGGCCGAAGTGCCCGAAGGCAGCCGTTCGCCGAAAAATGGGACGCCTGAGCTGCAGGGTCTCGATAATGTCCCTGGGGGTCAGACGGAAGTGCTCCCGAACCAGATTGCCGATGGTCTCCTCAGACACGGCTTCGGTCCCTTCGGCGTCCACGGCGACGGAAACCGGTTCGGCCACTCCTATGGCATAGGCCAATTGAACCTTCAAGCGTTGGGCAAGTCCCGCGGCGACGCAGTTCTTGGCGATGTAACGGGCCATGTAAGAGGCGGATCGGTCGACCTTGGACGGATCCTTTCCGGAGAAAGCGCCGCCGCCGTGGCCTCCCATGCCGCCGTAGGTGTCGACGATGATCTTCCGGCCCGTCACCCCGCAGTCACCCTGTGGCCCGCCCGTAACGAACCGTCCCGTCGGGTTGATGTGGATCGTCGTGTCCCCGTCCATGAGTTCGGCGGAAACCACTGCCTGGATCACGTGTTCCCGGATGCCGCCACACAGATCCTCGTACGAGATGTCGGGGCTGTGCTGGGTCGAGACCACGACGGTGTCGACGCGGACCGGTCTCGTCCCGTCGTACTCCACCGTCACCTGCGACTTTCCATCGGGGCGCAGCCAGTCCAGGATTCCCTGGCGGCGGCATTCGGACAGGCGCCGAGTGAGCGCGTGGGCCAGCATGATGGGCAGCGGCATCAGTTGAGGGGTTTCGGTGCAGGCGTAACCGAACATGAGTCCCTGGTCGCCCGCGCCCCCGGTGTCCACGCCCATGGCGATATCGGGCGACTGCCGGTCCACGGAGCAGATCACGCCGCAGGTCTCGCAGTCGAACCCGTATTTGGCGCGCGTATATCCCACGTCTCGAATGACTTGGCGGGCGATCCCGGGATAGTCGAGAGTACAGGTTGTGGTCACTTCTCCGGCGATGACCACCAAGCCGGTCGTCACCAGAGTCTCGCAGGCCACCCGTCCCTGAGGGTCTTCCGTCAGGACCGCGTCCAGCACGCCATCGGAAATCTGGTCCGCGATCTTGTCGGGATGCCCTTCGGTGACCGATTCCGAGCTAAACAGGTGTCGACTCTTTGGCGCCATGCACTCGTCCTCATTGTTGGAGATTTGTCAGGTGACCGCCGGAGACGGCAATAACTAGCACAGGGGCCCGCGGAGTGTCAACGCGGACGGAGTGGGGACTATTTGTTTCTAGGCGATGATCGTGTCGAGAACCTTGCCACCAATATCGGTGAGCCTTCTGAAGCGGCCATCGTGGAGGTAGGTCAGCCGTTCGTCATGAAGACCGAGGAGATTCAGAATGGTCGCATGGACATCGCGCATGTGAATGGGCTCACCAACTGAGCCTATGCCGAAATCATCCGTCTCCCCGACTCGTGAACCGCCTTTGACGTCTCCGCCCGCCAGCCACATGACGAGTCCGTACTGGTTGTGGTCCCGTCCGGGCTTGTCGCCGTAGATATCGTTGATGAAAGAGGTCCGCCCCATTTCAGACGCCCAGACGACAAGCGTTTCTTCCAGGAGGCCCTCCCTTTTCAGGTCCTTGAGCAGCGCGGCTACCGGTTGATCCACCTCGACCGCGTGGCGTGGAAGGCGTCCTTCGATGTTGCCGTGGTCGTCCCAACTGCTCTTGCCGTTCTCAACTCCGTGAACGACTAGACTGTAGCGTACTCCCTTCTGCACCAGGCGCTTGGCCAGCAGGCACTGACGTCCGAAACCCTCCGTAAGAGGATTGTCGAGTCCGTACATCTTCCTGGTCAATTCCGATTCCTTGGACAGATCCACCACTTCCGGGGCTTCGGCCTGCATGCGGAACGCCAATTCGTAGGCGTTGATGCGCGCCTCCAACTCCGAGGCGTCCGGTCGCCCGGCCTGATGCCGGCGGTTGAGCCACGTCAACAGGTCGAACTCCTCACGCTGCTGCCGTCGGCTGATCCTTGCAGGCGGTTTCAGATCGAGTATGGGCGTGCCGACGGAGCGAAAGAGGGTTCCTTGATAAGATGCGGGCAGATAACCGCTTCCGCGCACGCCCGCTCCGTTGATGGGAGCTCCCCTCGGGTCCTGAATGACGACGTAGCCGGGAAGATTCCGGTTGGAGCTTCCCAGCCCGTAGGTGATCCAGGCGCCAACTGAAGGGTCGCCCGGAAACTGGGAGCCGGTATTGACGTGGAGCGTGGCCGGTCCGTGATTATTGTTGTCCACTTCGATGCCGAAAATGAACGCCAGGTCGTCGACACACTCACTGAGGTGCGGAAACAGGGTGGAAATGTAGTGTCCCGACTCACCGGCCCTCTGGAATTCCCAGGGGCTGGGAATGACCCGGTGGGGCGAGTTCAGAAAACCGTCTATTTCACCGCGGAAACCGGTCATTGCAGGAACCCGCCGTCCCGCGAATTCCTGCAGCGCCGGCTTGTAGTCGAAGGTGTCCATCTGGCTCACGCCTCCGGACATGAAGAGGAAAATGCAGTGCTTTGCCTTGCGCGGGAAGTGCTGTACACGGGCAGCGAGCGGACCCAGCGGCGTCGGTGCCGCACCCAATTGCTCGGCGAGAATCCCGGCCAACGCAAGCCCTCCGATCCCGTTATAGGAACGGGACAGGAAGTCCCGGCGAGAGCAGGCATTGGGACCGAAACCGGCACATTGTCCACTCGATTGATTCATGGAAAAGTGGGGAAATTCTACTCTTTTCTTCACGACGTACTCCTAGTCGACATAGAGTAACTCGTTACTGTTCAAGAGAACCCGGCACAGGGCCACCAAGGCCTCTTGGCCGGATTCCCGGGTTCTGACAAACCCTTGAGCCTGGTTGAGTTCATCCGGGTGCGGATTGCGTCCGAACGCCAGTTGAAAAGCCCTCCGAACATGACCGCCGTTCTGAGAATCGCTCTCTCTGACGATTCGCTCGGCAATGGCCTCGGCTTCAGCATTTACGAAATCACTATCGTACATGGTCAGAGCCTGCAGCGGCGTGACCGAGGTTTCCCGGCGTTCGCACGGAAGCGTGAGGGGAGGCGAGTCGAAGACCTCCAGGAAAGGCAGCGGCTGTGAGCGCCGCTGGTACACATAGATGCTTCGTTTCCACGCATCAGGTCCGCGGGTCGTGTCCCAGCGCGCCGCCCCGCGTGTCTCTGCCGAGAGCTGCTGGGCCAAGCCCACCGGCAGGGGCGGGAAGACCGGCGGGCCGCCTCTTTCTCCATTCAGGTGTCCGCTCATTGCAAGGATCGTGTCTCGAATTTCCTCGGCTTCCAGACGGCGGCGGTCGAAACGCCACAGCAACCTGTTTTCGGGGTCGACTTCTTCAACTTTCGGATCCTCCCGGAAGGATGACTGGCGGAAGGTGCTCGAAGTCAAGATCAGCCTCTGGATTGACTTGATGCTCCATTCGTCCTGGACGAAACGAAGAGCCAACCAATCCAGCAACTCGGGATGAGTCGGAGGCTTGCCGTTCTTTCCGAAATTGCTGGCCGTCTCCACGATGCCGCGGCCGAAGTTGAACTGCCAGAGACGGTTGACCATGACGCGTGAGGTCAGCGGATTCGCTGGACTGGCAATCCATTCCGCCAAAGCCATGCGGCGGCCCCGGCTCGGGTGTTTCTTGTAGCGATCGATTTCTATGGTTGCGGGTCTGGAGTGCCCCGTGACGGCACTGGGAAATCCCGGCTCGACCGGTTCTCCCGGTTGGTCATGCTGTCCCCGGTTGAGGACGTAGATCGTGGGAACGCTGGGGGCGTACGGGGGACCGTCGAAGTTGGTCAGGGACATGGCCATCGGCTGAAGCCGTTCGATAGCCCTTTCCAGAGCCAGAATATCGGCAGTGGACTGATTGAACTCTTGCTTCTCTTCCGGCAAAAACAGCTCTTCCCGCTTCTCGAAACCCACCGTATTGTCCGCTTCGTTGTTGATGGCTTTCTTTAGATCGCGGAGTGTCACAAGAGGCTCATGGCCCTCCTGGTCTTTCGGTCTCAACTGCGCGAGTTTTTCCGTGAGCTTCTTCAGTTCCGCCGTCTTTCCGGCGTTCGCCAGTTCGAGCTCCCGGCTCTTCGCATCCGATTCCGGCGCCTCGCTGTTCACCCGAAGATCGCCTCTGGCTGTTTTGATCTCGAGAGCCAGATCATGCCTTCGCTTTTCCAGTTCCGATATTTCACGGCGCTTGGCGACCGTCAGCCTTTCCACAAGGGGCTTTCGAAACTTCTCAAATTGCGCCTTCAAATCCTCCAGTTGCTCTTCGTGCCGAGACCGGAGGGCATCGAATCGCTCCTTGTCTCCCGGGCGATAAAACTCGGCGGGGAGCGGTCCGCCGACCTCGATTTTGGCGCGTGGAATCCTGACCGCCGCGAAGAAAGCCTTCATCCGGTAAAAGTCCCGGGCGGGGATCGGATCGTATTTGTGATCGTGACACTTGGCGCAACCCATGGTCAGGCCCAGGAAAACGGTGCTGACAGTGGTCGTCATTTCGCTCAGCAACAGGTCGCGGGTTTCCTCTCCCCGAGGCTCCGTAAAAGGGGCCAATCGAAGAAAGGTCAGTGCGACCGCCTGCTCCGGTTCTGCCGGAGGCGGATAACCCGCCGCGGAAGTGACTTTGAAGAACTCGTCACCTGCGATTTGTTCCTTGACGAACCGATCGTAAGGTTTGTCATGGTTGAAGGCATCGACAACATAGTCCCGATAACGCCACGCATGTGGAAAATCCCGATCACCTTCGTAGCCGTTGGTGTCCGCATAGCGAGCCAGGTCCAGCCAGTGACGGGCCCAGCGTTCCCCGTAGCGCGAATCTGCCAGCAGCCGGTCTACCAAGTCTTCATAGGCCGTCGGAGATGGATCGTTGACGAACTCTGCGACCTCCTCGTATGGCGGAGGCAGTCCAATCAAATTGAAATAGAGTCGGCGAATGAGAACGCTGCGTTGGGCCTCGGGTGAGGGGGACAGCCCCTTGTCCTCAAGCTTGCCGAGTATGAAGTGGTCGATTTCGTTTCTCGCCCAGTCACTCGCCTGGACTTTCGGGGTCGCGTGTCGGAGGGGCTTCTTGAAGGCCCAATATTCGTCCCCGAGACCTGCTTCAACGTCCGGCTTCAGATTCCGGATCCAGGCTTCGATCGCGGCAATATCACTCTCAGCCAATGATACCGACGAGTCGAAGGGCATCCTCGGTGTCAGTCGGCCCCGCAGCAGGTGGACGAGCGGGCTGTCCTCGGGACGGCCCGGTTCGACGGCGGCTCCATGCCGTGCGCCTCCCTTGAGAATCGACTCCAAGCTCTCGATGGAAAAGCCACTCATCCTGGTCGATTCGTCGTGGCAGGAAAGACAGTTGGACTCCAGAACGTCCCGAATTGCTTGGGGGGGATGGTCACCGGCAGATGCCGCGCCCAGGAGCGGACCAAGGCCCAAAAAAAAGGCCATCGTTGCTGTGAGCGCGCTGCTGAGGCTCAACTCAATTCACTCTCTGGAGTACTCTTTGCCACGTCGAGGTGTTTTGACCTAAAGTACCGACGATTCAGCGGTTAAGTCAAGCCGGGTCCTCATCAGAGTAGAGAATTTTTCACGAGTCGTCCCCTGTGGCTCCCGTAACCTACTACCGAGGTCGTCATGGCCGATTGTCGAGGCTATAATCAACTGTAGACCTTTCATCCAGAGAACTCCATTTCGACTGGAAACGGTCGTACTGATTTCTATCCATGGGGAGCCAAGAGAATGCTGAGACGTAAATTTATCGGACTTGGGGTCGGATCAGGACTGGCCGGCGCCTGTACAAGCGGACGGATTTCCGTTGGGAGTCCCGAAACCGCGCGGGGCCGGAAGGTCGAAACTCCGCCCATACTGAGTTCCTATACCTCCGAGGACCATCGGCGGCGACTGAAAAACATCGCACGCTGCGAGGCAGCCATTCCGAAATACACTCGAAGGCACCTGATCACTGATTACATTCCGGGTCAGGCCGTCTACAACCTGGGAGAATACCCTTGCCGAGAGCCCTGGGATCCGGACGAGTACGATGAGCGCCAGTTGGACGAGCTGTGGAATAACGGGATTCGCCTCGTCCAGGTCATGGAGGATTGGAACGATCTGCTCCGGCTTTTTGGCGGCGACAAATACACCTCCGTCAATCCGGCCGGTCTGAGGCGATTCATCGACATGGTCCACGAGAGGGGAATGAAGATTCTCCTCTACACTTCGACGGGCCACTTCCAGATCACAGATCCCGATTACCGGCCTGAATGGGCCCGGCCCGGATTCTCGACCAAAGCGGCTCACTGGCAGTTGATGCATTGTTCCGCGGCCAGTGCCGGCTGGCGGGCATACGTTCTCCCGCGGACTCTGGGGCTCATGGACGAGTATGAGATCGATGGCCTTTACAACGACGCCGGTTCCAGGCGCTTGCACCGCGACCCGGAACTCGCCACCAGCGATGAGGTGCTGGCCTTCGAGGAAAGCCCCGACAATGACGGAGCTCTGGGCGACATGCTCTCCCTGATCTACTACGAGGTCAAACGGCGAGGCGGTATCTACAAGATTCATCTGCATGACTCTCAGCACCCGAGCACAGACGAACAACTCTGGGACTATCTGTGGGTGGGAGAGGGTTTGTCGAATGCGGAGCGGCTCCGGGAGGAGACCAAGAGGCAAGATCCTTATCTGGTTCCCATATTCGACTGGCGTGACGGAGAGCTCGAAAGTGACGACGAGATGTTCCTGCACACCGTTCCCTTTATGCAGTTTCCCGGGCTTCTGGCGGGCCGGCCTTTCACGGGCGAGAGATCTGTCATTCCGGGCGTCGACTACCAGGCACACCGCCTTCTTGACAATTGGCGGGAAAGATGGGCCTTCCACCAGGCAAACCCCGACGGGCCCTACAGTTACGGTCCCTGGGATGCCTTTCCCGGCAGACCCAGCATCCGAACCGCCCACGCCCAGTGGCTGAAGCGGTATTACCCTCTGGTCGAACCGGGCACTTACGCCTACCTGGAGATCGAGAACAGCCGACTACTGGCCAAACAGCCGGCCAGTGACGTTGTGGCGTCCGTGTTCGTGAATCTCGATACCCACCTGGTGCTGGCGAACTACGCGAAGACATCGGCACAGATTGAAACGACCGATCCCTATATTTCCGATTCTGACGATTCGGCGCCGCCTGGGAAGAGGTTCGTACTGCCACCGCGCTCCCTTCTCATACTTCGGCAAACGGCGTGACAGATTCCGCCTTGGTGGGGGAGTGTCGTCACTCGGGAGTGCAGGGATGAGGTCAGATGGCTTGACTTCGAAGGATTCTCTCGATCTCCCGTTTCATCTTGGGAGTCTCGACCATGACATCGACGCCGCATGCCGTCGTCTCATCGCAATCGACGTATTCGACCGCTACGACTCCTTTGTAGGAGGAAGACTTGAGCAATTCGAAAACCCTCCCGAAGTCGATCGTACCCTCTTCGACCGTTTCTACTCGTTTGCCCGGCGCTGCCTGGCGAATGTGAATGTGTCGGGCGTAGGCGTGCAACGGTTCGACTTCGGCTTGGGAATGCCCGGGGTCGACAAAGTGTGAATAGTCCAGTGTGAGCCCGAGTCCGGGCACCTCCCGGCAGATCCGGAGAGCGTCCTGAGGATGTTCAGCCACCGAGGGCTCGCAAGCTTCGATATTGAGAGCCAGCCCGCCGTCATTGGCGATTCCCACCAATGCCCTCAACTCCTTCACGGACAACCGAAAGGACTCTTTCCGACCGAGTTCAGCGTGTATCTCCCCCGGAATCAACATGATGCTGGCACACCCGATTTTCCTGGCAAACCGGACGAGACCCCGGAAAAGATGTCGCGTCCTGGCCCGGATCTCGGGATCGGGATGATTGACCGGATCTCCAAAGTCCAGGAAGAAGCATTCGTTCAGTTCAAATCCCCACGGTTCCAATGCGCGCAATACCTGATCGCCAGAGCCATCCGGGTCGCCGGCAGCCAGGATTGGATCGACTTGGGCATTCTCATTGCTGCAGACTCCCAAGTCGATGGTTTGGAATCCAAAGGCGGCAAGTATGGAAGCGGCCTCTTCCAGACTGCGGGGACCAAACGCAAACGTGCAGCCGCCAATTTTCATATCGGCGCTTTCGCTATTAACCAATGCAATCGTCCGTCACTCGACGTGAAACACCTCGGTCAGAATGGGAAACATCTCGCCCTCCCGGCAGTCCGGATGCTTCTCCATGATGGGCTCCATCTTCTCGGCCCTTTTTTGGTAGAGCGGGTGGTCGATCAGACCATTCAGCGAACTCTCGAAATCCTCGACTTCGACGTAGACGAAGAGGTTGAGCCCTCTCTTGAAGATGGAGTAGTTGTGAAAACCCACGTCCTGCAGGTGTTGGATCAGATCCGGCCAGACATTTCGGTGGGCCTCTACGTACTCTTCCTCCATCCCCTTGCGGATCCTCAACATGTAGGCGACTCTCGTCATCTTTTAGCCTCGCATCACGCGCTGCCCGTCACTGGGCGACGATTCGAACACGATTCGTTCCCGCGAAGTCCTCGGTGATGAACAAGTAATCTCTCTCTCTGACTCTCTTGGGGTACGCGGCGGCTGGCCGGCCGTCGATCTGCACGGTCTGCCCGCTCTTTGTCGAAGGGATCATCAGGCTCATTCCGCGGACCGGATGGGGAGCCTCAAGGACGAATTCATATCCGCTTGAATTCTCCCGGATCCCGCGGATTCTGACTTGATTGCGGGCCCTCACGAAATCATGCCACTGGTCTCCGCTCACAATGGGGACGTCCAACTCTTTGGCGATCTCTATGCAGCCATGGGTCCAGGCCTTGTTGGAATTGACGGAATCGGGTATTGGGAAGAGATAAAACGGCGGATGAAAGTTGATTGCAATCGCGGTATGAAAGCGAGCGATGCTGTTCTTCAGCATTTCACGGAATCTCGTCAGGGCTTCCTCCGCGCTCCAGTTGGAGGAATAGAACATTTGAGAAATAATGACATCGTCCTCGTACTGCGTCAGTTGCTGATAAATATCGGCAATCTTGCCGAACCGGTTCACAAAACGCATCGGCAAGCCACTTCCGGTCATGTACCCGTCATAAACGGGAATAAAATTGACGTAAGTAAAATCCATTCCAACACCGACCCCGGCCAGAAGACGGGCCTGGGTGACCCACCCCATCCAGCGCAAATTGTGCATGCGGGTGGTTTGAACCGGAAGTCCGTAGGTAGTTCGGAACTCCCGCACGTCCCTCTCCAACACCGACTTCATCTGCGCCTGGTTCGGGAACAGAACGTCGGAGCCTCCTTCGAAATGGACGCCGAACGAGATCTGATTCGGTTCCCAGGATTGAACGAAGACGTGTGCGGACGGGGCTCCGCCTTCACCGTAGGGGCGGGTCAAGTAGATGGTCAACGGGACACCGAGTGCCACCATGTCTTTTCGAACTGCCTCCATGTCACTTGCAGTTCCAAATTCGTGGTCACTCGTCAGGATGAAGACAGCATTGGCGCCGGCAGGAAAATACCAGACCCTCGGCAGCATTTGCGGGTCCGTCAAGCTCGCGAGAATGCCGGTCAAGAAGTGCATCTGCTGGTCCGCCTGGGGGATCATCACCTTGGCCGAATCGATCCAATGGTCATCGCCGCGCAGAAACATGTCATTGGGCCGGAGACCCCCTACGGCATCATTTTCCTGATCGGCCCAAGCCGGATTGCCTTGGCGGGTCAGGGCGATGCTCCACGGAAGATCGTAAGCGAAGACAACGAACCGTCCTTGACCTAGATCACCTTCCAGGATCGCAGCATCCTTGGACGGCCGTTCTCGCCCGAACCAAGCCAGGGGGCGGATTCCGGGGGCAGTGTAGCGGCGGCTTGGACCGTGGATCTGAAGACTCTCGGAAACCAATCCGAGTGACTCGGAGCGGCCCGTTTCAAATTGGATATATTTGCCTTCGGCAGTCAATACCGGTCCGGCTTCGAGACCCAGCCTCTGGCTGAGACTCGGCTCCGGTAGAAACGAAACGAGGTTTCCGCCGGACTTCACGTAGGATTCGATCTGATCCAGTTGATCACTCGTATAGGATCCCGAAGGGAGGATCGCGACACGATATTTCGCAAGATCGCCGGGCGACAACTGCGACAGATGCTTGAGTTCGTGTTCGACGAGGCCCTCGGCAAGCAGTATTTCAGCAATATAGGCGCTGAAGTCCCGAATTCCTTTATCTTGTTGAATGATTAGAATTCGCGAAGACTGACCGTGGACGAGGTGAAGAAAAACCAGAAGCAATCCCGAAATCAGAAATGTCTTGAATGGGTTGCAAGCGATTAACAGTCTTTTCCAGCCATGCATAGTGGACCCGCCTTTGTCACTTAAGAGTCGATGGGACATCTGTTGCCGAGATTAGTCCGGTTCCTCGACGGTCAATACCTGATCCGCTTCCAGATCCCGCAGTGTTTGAACAACCCCAGTCGGCCACCGGATGAAGAGTGTATCTATTCTTTTCTCTTGCCCCAGACCGAAAAATAAGCGGCGATCGCTGCCGGAGAGATAACTGTCTCCACTGGCGACCTCTTGAACTTGGTTCCGGTGGCCGGCCGACTTCAGCCAGGCCCGGGCACCGATGGCATCACGATTGCTCCGGGTGCCCACCAGCTTCAAAAGGAGCCAGTGTCGATCGCCGGTTCCCTGATTGTAGAGCAGATTGAGACGTCCATCCAGATTCGAGACGACGATGTCGAGAGCACCATCGTTATTCAGGTCTCCGACTGCCGTCCCACGGCCGACGCTTTTTGGTTGAGCCAGTCTTTGGGACACGTTGGAGAAAGTGCCCCGTCCCAGATTTCGATAGAGAATATCGTCTTGGGGATAGGTCAGGTCGGTCTCTCGCTCGACTTCGGGATAGAGGTGACCGTTGACGACGAAAAGATCCCTCAACCCGTCACCATCGTAATCCAGGAAGGCGCTGCCCCAACCCATGTAGGAAAAACTGTCGGTGAGTTTGGCGCGGGCAGTGACGTCGATGAAGAATCCGTCGCCCAGATTCTTGTAGAGCGTGTTGGTATCTTGCGCGAAATTGGTTACGAACAGGTCGAGGTGGTCATCGCCGTCGTAATCCCCAAAGGCGACGCCCATCCCGGCTTGCTCCAACCCGTCTCCGCTCAGAGCCACCCCGGATAGCAACCCAACTTCCGAGAAGGTTCCATCGCCTTGATTTTGAAAGAGGAAATTCGGGTTCGAATCATTGGCGACGTAAATATCCAAGTCCCCATCGTCGTCGTAGTCGAGAGAGACGACCCCCAGACCGTAGTAGCCTGGATCCTCGATCCGGCTGGCCCGTGTGACCTCGGCGAACGTACCGTCGCCTCGATTCCGGAATAGAACGTCATCGTCTCCCGGCAGTCCCTGTGGCCCGCACATGACCTTCAAGCCCATGTACGAGCAGAAACGATTCTCTTCCGGGTTCGGTGGCGGCAGGCTCAAGTCAAGCTTCACGTAGGCCGCGACGTAAAGGTCGAGCAGGCCATCGCGATCGTAGTCCCCCCAGGAACAACCCGTACTCCAGCCGCCATGAGCCGTTCCGGATTTTTCGCCGATTTCCGCGAATGTCCCGTCGCCGAGATTTTCGAAAAAGACGTTGGGACCCAGATTGGTCACGTAGAGATCCTGATCTCCGTCGTTGTCGAAGTCGGCAGCCGCACATCCCATGCCCCAACCCGGGTCACCGACCCCGGACTTTGCCGTCACATCCTTGAAATGACCATTCCGCAGATTCTTGAAGAGGTAATTTTGGAGACGTGCCGGGTTTGATTCTTGAGATTGACCACGAACGGTGGAACCATTGACAACATAGACATCGAGCCAGCCATCGTTGTCGTAGTCAAATACGCAAACCCCTCCGGTCATGCCCTCTACCAGGTATTGCTTGTTGTCGGGATCGCCTGCGCGAATCCGGGCATGAAGACCATGGCGGACGGCCGTCTCCCGGAAAACCGCCGTCTGGCCGTTACTGGAGGCCTGGGCGCGGCCATGGATGGGAACGAGCAAAATCAACAAGAGGTTCCATGACAATTGACGGATGGCGGAACGTCGCCACCGCGTCAGAGCATCGGGGCAACTACGAGGTGTCGACAAGGACTTTCCGGACTGGAGAGCTTCTCTCGCAGAGAACAAGAGTCGAATCGATCGAAACCGACTGCAAAAGGTGGGGCTTCACGCCAATCCCGGTTTTGCATTGGCAGGCGGGCCCCACTACCGCTGCCTGGCGTTCCAGCCCGCAGTCGCAGTCATATCCCAACGTCGTCTTAAACTGTAAACCCGGTAGCGACCTTGGTCAGAACCTGAACTTCAGAGCAAACTGAATTTGTCGTCCTCGTCCGGCGCTCTGGATTCTTCCCACGGTGCCCGAGGCCAGATTGCTGACTGGATTGCCAAAATTCGGACGATTCAACAAGTTAAAGAACTCTCCTCGCAACTGTAGGCTGCTGGTTTCGGTTACAGCAAAGTTTTTCATCAATCCGAAATCAACATTGGCAAATCCGGGACCCACGAGAGTGTTTCGCCCCAAGGTTCCAAACGTCAATACAGGATTGGGTTCGAACGCGTCCGGGTTGAAATACCTCTGTATGAGTTGACCCCGGTCGCGCCCGGAATCCAGTTTTGCATTTCCAAACTGATTGGGCCGATCTTGGTTGAGCGCCGTCCGGGAGTTGTCCAGGCCTGTCATCACCGTGAAAGGACTTCCACTCTGCATACTGACCAAGCCTGTAAACTGCCAGCCGCCCAGCAAATTCCTGATGACGACGGAATCATGCCGGGTTAGCCAGCCTGGACTCCATACCCACGAAGCGGAGAGGATCTGGCGCCGGTCAAACGCCGCCGGTCCTCGGTCCAGACCGGGGTTGTCCGAATCTTGATGGACGCCACGATTTTGGTAACCCGTACGGGTTGTATCTATCCATTTACTCCAAGTGTAGTTCACATTCAGCAGGTAGTTAGCGGTAAACCGTTTGCTCAACACCATCTGCAGCGCGTTGTAGTTGGAAGACGCACCGTCTTCGAAGCGCCGAATGGTGCTTATGCCGGCCGGGTTGTAACGGCGGCGCTGCTGGCGATTCCCCAACGTACAGTCGGCCGGGCTCCGAGATGGACAATCTGCGGGATTCCTTTCGACTGTGTCAGCCAGTTTACGCACCGTATTTCCTACAAACGCGACCTCAAGCAGATAATCCTGAGGCAATTGCTGCTGCACGGCAACACTGTAATGCTGAATGTAAGGGTTTCGAATTTCCGGTTCAATCGCCCAAGCTGAGATCGGGTTTGAAAAGATCACGACGCCGGTCTCCGGACAAAATGTCGATATTGTTCCTGGGCAAGCACTGGGCAAGGGATTCTCTCGAAACGGATTGGAAAACTCGCTCAGGAGGTCCGATCCCAGCGAGAAGATGGGAAGAAACGGCTGATTCAGCGCCGAAAACTGAGAGTAGCCATTGGTGCTGAATTGGTAAAAGATACCCCATCCGGCACGTACACTCGTCTTGCCAGTGCCGAACACGTCCCAGGCCAAGCCCAAGCGGGGGGCGAAGTTGTTCCTATCGGGAGCATAGGTCGATCCCGAAATCCCCGGGTCGTTTCCGTATGCCATCCCCTCGGGAGCTGTCGGGAAAAGCGTGGACTGGTATCCCGGTATCCAGGTCGCAATCCTATCGTCCTGTTCCCGAACGGGATCGTCGTACTGATATCTCAATCCCAGATTGAGAGTGACGTTGTTCGAGACCTGGTAGTCGTCCTGAACGAAGAAGTTCAGGAACCAGGAACGGTGATCTTCCCGCTCCAGGAGCAAAAGGAGGTTGCTGACGTGGCCGACCATGAAGTCGGCCAACGTATTGCCGGTGAGTTCCCCGTTAAACGTAAACAGTCCCTGGTCGAAATTGGGACGACCCACCATGTGAAGCTTTTCGTAGGAGAACCCAAACCGAACACTGTGGTCTCCCTCATTGACATGGACCGTATCTTGCGCCTGCCACGTGTTGTCGAGTCTCACGTGGTTCCCGAGAAAACTCGAGGAGAGACTGAAACGACCGACGACACTGATGTTGGGAGGGAACGGAATTTCAGTGTTGACGCCCTGGATTCCGTAGTCAGCCGGTCCCCGCTGGTTCGAGTGAAGTTGGGACTCGTCCCGGCGTCCGTATGAAATCTGAGCCTCGTTGATCAGCCGGGGACTGAATGTGTGCGTGTTTTGCAACGTGGCGTTGTGCACGGAATAGGGGGTCGTCTTGGTGGTCCAGGGAATATTCCCGTCATTACGGAAGAAATCCGATTTGTCCCTCCAGAACCGTCCCGTGAGTCGATTGTTCTCGGTGAACTGATGATCCACTCGTATCAGATACTGATCGCCGTTGGATCCCGCGCTCGTATTCAACGCGAACCCCCCACCCGGAGCATTGGCATTCGGAAGCTCCGAAATCACGTTCAGGGCAGCCGGATCCAGCCTGTTGGACGGAATGATGTCGCCCGGAAAACGTTCTCCCGTCACTGGATCGATGGGAGGATTGGAGGAAGCGGAGAAATTTCCCTGCCGCTCGAGGGCGGAGGGAGGAATGGCGCCTGACATTACCCTTGACTGGCGGATACGGGTTCCCTGATAGCCAAAGAAAAAGTGGGTCTTGTCCTTGATCACAGGTCCGCCCACCGTTCCGCCAAACTGGTTGTACACCAAAAATGGCGACTCAGGAGCAAAGAAGGAACGGGCGTTCAACGCGCCGTTGCGGTGGAACTCGAAAGCACTCCCATGAAAACTGTTGGTTCCTGATTTTGTAACGACGCTGAAACTGGCCACCGAACCGCGGCCTTTCGAGGCATCGTAACTGTTGGTTTCCGCTCTAAACTCCTTGACCATGTCCGGCGGCGGCATGGGCAGCCCCCTGGCTCTTTGGACATTGTTGAATTGGGCTCCGTCGAGCTGGAACGAATTCATCTGTCCGTTACCGCCACTGATATTCACGATGATGTCCCGCGTGCCCTGTTCCGGAATCGAAATCCGTGCCGCACCTGGAATCAAAGTGATCAAAGCCAAGGGGTCTCGACCGGCAAGAGGCAGTTCGTCGACTCTCTTCTCGTCCATGAGGTGACTGATGGACGAGCTTCTCGTCTCCACCTGTATGGCCGTCGAGGCAACGGTGACCTCCTCAGCCACCTCGCCGATCCTCAAAACCAAATCGACCCGGGAGTTCTCCTCGACCGTGAGATGAATTCCTGCCATCACCAGTTTCTTGAACCCGGACAATTCGGCCTCCACCCGGTAGTCTCCCAAGGGCAGGAGGGTGATCCTGTAGAGTCCCTCATCGTTGGAAAGGGAGGCCCGTTGGAAGCCCGTTCCTTCGTTGACGGCGACGACCTCGACACCGGGAATCACGCCGCCGGTCTCGTCCTGGACTTTGCCCAGAATCGTCGCGGTCTGTTGGGCCTGCACGGATACCGTCGCGACCGCCAACAGCATGAGCCCCAAAGCGATCTGAAGGCAGGGCTGTTTTGGCCTCATGATCCATACAATTGTTCTTGTCATTGGCTAATGGCTCCTTGGCAGGGGGTGGTTTCTCATGGGCATCGCACCAACGATTTCCACCTCAGAGAGGAAAAATTTTAATGTTCGGAGGTTGCACTCCGAACAAGAATTGGATCGAGTATCGTCCAGAAAGCGGCCCGGGTCAAGCAAAAACGAACCGTTCCCAGACACGGCTTCAATCAGGAAGATCGAACAGAGATCAGGAGAAAATCGGACGCATTGGCCACCGCGCCCGGTCTGTCGCCAAGAGGATCCTCAATGCGTCGGTTCAGGGTGTCAGAGCAAGGTCGCCCTCGACGCCGGCGAGTTGGAATGTCGTGGAACAGGTCGCCGAGTGGTCCAGGATCGCGTCGGAAATGGTGATTTCGAGCTTGTACTCGCCTGGTCCGAGGTCTTCCAGTTGCACCGCGTTTGCGACAATGACCCGGTCTCGAAGGCGGAATGTCGAGCCCTTCACACGCTGGGTCATGGCCTGCGATTTGCCGGCGTGTTGCCGGATCCGGTAGTCGATTTTCAGATCCGGTTCGCCGGTCGACCCGTCCAACCCAAAGTTGTAAACCTCAAAATAGACAATGAGTGGTTCACCAGAGCGGTAGCGACGATCGACTCGAGGGACGACCTTGAAGTGTCCCATCACAAATGGCTCCCCGACGAGCTCGGGATCCGCTACGGATTCGATGCGTCGAGCCAGGAAGACTGCGCTGGTGAGGAGCCGTTCCGAGTTCGGCCGGCCGAGGGACACGCGTTGCGTGGCCATTCCCATCTGCTCGTTATTGGCGTCTCTCACAACAAGCTCCACCTTGTACAGGCCCGGCTCCAAACTGACCTTCTTTTGGTACACCGACTGCTGTCGAGCCAGATCGTCGAGGTTGGGCAGGAAGGTCGAGACGGTGTCGTCAAATTCGTAGACTATCCGACCCTGCAGGGAAGTCACAACACCATAGATGTCGACCGTTGCCTTATGAGCGCCTGAGTGTTCTTTGAATTGCAGATGTCGATCCTCGATTCTCACCGTAATCGGAACCAGCATCTCTTTCTCAGTCATTCGGATGTGATGAACAACCGACTCGACCGGAATCTGGTCGAAGTAAACCTTCGAAGTCACAATTCGTTGAAGATCCTTGAACTTTATTTCGGCTGGCCGGCTCAGTTGAAAGATTCGTTGCATTCTCTGGAACGGAAGATCTTGCATCCGGAGAGTGCCATACATCGGCTGTATTGGATCCGCGACAATCTGGTTACGTATCCGATCGCCTCTATCCATGCTTCCGGAAAGCTCAGCCATTGTCATCCCGCCGACGCCGCCCACATGCATGAGGGCGTCCTTTTCGTCCGGATTTCGCGCCAGCCGGAATTCACCCGTCATAGTCGGATCCACAAACTCGATCTCGATCTCACTGCCGATTCCCTCAAGGTAGTCGTAGCGCCAGACCTCAAACGGAAAAGCCGCAGTAAAACCGCCTCCTTCCCAGGGCTCTCTTCGATAGTGCCCACCCTGATGTGTCTTCTTGCTGGTGGGAGGCCCGTGCATGATGTAGATTCTTCCCCGGTCCGTCAGCCAACCCGCGACTCCTGATTTGAAGTTCTCGTTTGCATACGCGATTCGCCGAAAATGCTCTTCCCGGTACTCGTTGATGGCCGTTCTGGGGTCCGGATCACGACGCCTCCAGAACTGCTCAATGAAGCTTTCACGTTCGTCATCCGTGCGCAGTTTCTCGAAGGATTTCTTCTCCTGGTTGGTAATGATGTACTTGACGTCCTGCTCGATCCATTTCTTGTAATAGTCCACAGGCTCCTCTGACTGTTGAGCCCATGGGAAAAGCGATGAAGTGACCAAGATGACACTAATGATGCAGGTCGTCAGAAGAGGCGACTTCGTCGGTTGATTCTTTTTCATCGTTGTCCAATCACCCCAATTCGCCAGCTCTTTTCGTTCGGGAGCCCGAGTCCGATCATTTTTCATGAAACGAAACCTGACGATCCTGAAATGTTGTCCCGAATCAAAGTGTAGCTACCTGTCATGCCGTACATCTACCGGCCCTTCGGACTTGAAGATCCCTCTTCAACCACGACGACCTGATTGGCTTGGATCTGCTCCAGCCGGTCCACCACACCGCTGGGCCAGGAGATTTCAATCAGGTCGACAACCTGGTTCCTGTCCAAGCCGAAATGCATCCGCAGGTCATGGGCCGAAAGATACGACCCGCCTCCCGTCACTTGGTCGAAGCGGACCCTCTCACCGGCCACGACTCGAACTCTGGATCCGATCCCGTTCCGGTTGCTGGTCTTCCCCACCATTTGGAGCGAAAGCCAAGTGCCGCTGGGGTTGCTCCGATTCACCAACAGTTCCGGAGAGTCATCGATGTTGGTCACAACCAAGTCGATGTCTCCGTCGTTGTCGAAATCGCCGAATGCCGTCCCACGACTGACTCTCGTAGTCCGAAAGGCCGGACCCGCGTCCTTTGAGACATCGTAAAAGCGCCCGTCTCTGTTTTCCAGTAGTTGATTGGGTTGGGAATACGAAATGTTGTTCCGATAACTGGAAATATCATCCAAAACATGGCCGTTGGCGACAAACAGGTCCAAGTCGCCGTCGTTGTCGTAATCAAAGAAACCGGTTCCGAATCCGAGCATCCGGATGCTGGCTTTGGCGACACCTTGGACCCAGCGATCATCGCTGAAGGTCTCCTGGCCCAGGTTCCGATAGAGGCCATTGGTCTCAAGATCGTAATTCGTGACAATGAGATCGAGTAGCCCGTCACCGTCGAAGTCACCGAAATCCGTCCCCATCCCGGCTTCCGCTTCTCCCGCGGCATTGAATCCGGTCAAGGAAAAGTAGCTGATATCAGAAAAGGTCAGGTCTCCGTTGTTCTTGAAAAGGAAATTCCGCGTCTTGTCGTTTGCCACATAGATATCCATCCGGCCGTCTCCGTCAATATCGGCCATGACCACGCCCAACCCTTTTCCTTCAGGATTCGCGATCCCGCTCCGCTCGCTGATGTCATCGAAGGTCCCATCCCCCCGATTCCGGTAGAGCCTGTCGGCCACACCTGAAAATGCGTCGGGGTCGCAATAGCTGCGCCGAGCCGGAGCTTCGGCTCCACACACCGGATGGGTCTCATACTTGAGATCCAAGTAGTTGGTGACGTAGAGATCCAAGTACCCATCATTGTCGAGATCGAAGAATCCCGCACTCTGGCCCCAGAACGGATCATCGACTCCAGCCTGCCGGGATACGTCGGAAAAGGTCCCGTCGCCGAGATTGCGATACAAGACGTTGGGACCAAAATGAGCGACAAAGAGATCGGGCCAACCGTCGTTGTCGATGTCTCCCACCGCGACGCCCGTTCCGTACCTCCCATACCCTCCCACGCCACTTTCACTCGTGACATCCGAGAATCTTCCATTCCCAAGATTGCGGTATAGGGCGTGTCTGGTTGTCTGCGTCCCTTCACGGCCGGGTTTCCCCGCCCCATTCACAAAGTAGATGTCAAGCCATCCGTCCCGGTCATAGTCGATCAGGGCGGCCCCGGAACCCATGGTCTCGACAAGGTACTTCTGCGGCGAAGCCCCGCTGAAGTGTCTGAAGGTAATCCCGGCGGTGCTGGCGCGGTCTTCAAAATGGGCCGCGGACGCACCAGGCGGCTGGGACTGACCCGGAAGTGATGCCAAGAAGAACGAAATGAACGGAAACACGAAACGAAGCGTTACGGTCGGATACCCGGTTGAAACCACGAGGTCATTTCCTGATGACGGGACGATTCTTCGTTTCCCTACGTGCTTTCTGCAGACGCTCAAATAATTCGAATCCTTTGCCTGCCTCTTCAATTCGACCGAGCTTCAACAGGGCGGTGGCGTGTACGAACCGCGGTTCCGGGTTGCCACCGTCGAGACTCATGGCCTGTTCCAAAAAGGGAAGAGCTTTCTCTGGATCCCCACTCTGAATGTGACATTGGCTGAGTTCGAGCAGGGCCGCCGGCTCGGGCCGTTCCGTGACAACGTGGTTCAAAAGTTCGATCGCCTTCCGAAAGGATCCTTCTTTTCGCAGAATCGAGGCCAAGTGAAATGCAGCCTGTGCCCACAAGTCCCGATTGGCGGACGAATCGAAACCGGTAGCCAGTTTGAGAGATTGTTCAAGCAAGGGTTTGGCCCGGTCGAATTTTCCGTCCAGCTTGAGCCCTGTCGCCAGGCTCAAGTAGGAGCGGGGATGTTCCGGAAATCGAGTGACCAGTTGCCGGGCGTGGTCAACGGCCGCTCGTGCATCCCCCTTCAGATGATAGGCCTCCACCAACTCGAACGAATATTCGGGCTTTTCGGGAGCCAGTTCCGCTGCCTTGCGAAGGAACTTCAGGCTCTCTTCATGACGTCCTTGCTCAAGTAGAAGCTGCCCCAATAGAAAGCAGGCATGGGCATGAATCGGGTTGAGTGTCAGGACCGACCTCAAGATCGCCTCGGCTCTTGGCCGCTCGCCCATCTTCAGAAGTGCAATGACCAATGCCATTCGTGTCTTTTCGGAACTTGGATTGAGGGCCGACGCCCGGTCAAGCGCCCGAACTGCCTCTTCCGAGCTCCCGAGTTGAAATAGCGTGACCCCAAGTCCGTGACTCGCCGAATAGGAATCGGCTTGGACCACCTCCGGCAGTCTCAGGATATTCTCCGCCCTACCCCAATATCCCTTTGACATCAAAAGACTAGCGAGTGATAGGAGTACCCGCCCATCCTTGGCGTGATTCGCCTGAATCTCGCCCGCGATTCGAATGCCGTCTTCGCTGCGTCCAGTCTCCAGGTAGGATCTGCCCAGGTAGAAGAGGGCCTCCGGATCCTGTTTGATCCGCTGCAGAACGGGTTCCAGAAGAGCGATGCACAGCCCGAACCTGCGCTGTTTGCCATGTAGAACCCCCAGCCGAAGGCGCGGCAGCAGAATGGATTCGTCCAACTCGATGGCGCGCCCGTAGGCGCTTTCCGCCGGCGAAAACCTGCCGAGCGATTCCAGAGCGTATCCCTGAAGGGCATGAGCCATGGCCAAGCGAGGATCCCGATCAATGACCTCCTGAGCCGCTGCAACAGCCGGTTGATGACGGCCACTATCGATCAGATCGATGATCCGTTCGACCTCTTGCCCCGAGGAATGAACTGCGGCCGTGACGACGACGGCCAAAGGCACAAGCAAAAGTGGAATGGACAGCCGCCGCTGCCGCTTGACCAGGAGACGATGTTTCACCACTATGAGTTCAATAATTCAAGTTCGATGGCCACTCTTTCACGGCAAGACGTTTCGATTGGGGGATATGTCAATTCCATGAAGCACCACGCCGCGTTGACTCTGTTATTCCTTGTCACAACGACCTGCAGGATCGCCAATGGTCCATCGTCAACACCTGACTTGATCTTAGCCCAAGGCGGGGTCTCGGAGTTGAAGATCGTAGTTTCATCCGCGGCCGAGGCGCCCGTCCGGTTCGCCGCCGAAGAACTCCAGCGCTACCTGTCCAAGATCTCATCCGTGGAAATTCCCATCACGACCGGTCCGGAACAGGGCCCGTCAATTCGAGTTGGCCTCGATGACGAGGGGAGGGTCCACGACTCTCTCTGGGGTCGGCCTGAGGACTCCTTTCTGGTTTGGGTGGACAAAGAAACACTTCACCTGGGCGGGAACACCCCGCGAGGCACGCTCTACTCAGTCTACTATTTCCTGGAGAGGTATCTGGATTGCGGTTGGATCAAGCCCGGTGAAGACGTCGTCCCGAAACGAGATCCTGTTGTAGTGGCGGGGGATACCAGGGATATCCAGAGTCCTGATTTCAGTCATCGGAGCGTCAATCTCTATCCCTTTATCGCGGACCGGAATCTTCGCAATGTCGACTGGGCCGCCAAGAACCGTCTCAACTGGATTCATGCCTGCACCAACAGTTCCCAACTTTGGGAGGAGCTCGACAGCCGCTCCGAGCTGGTGCCCGAAATCGAGAAACGGGGACTGTTGATCAACTACGGCGGACACACCTTCCACAAGTGGGTCCCGCCCGCCCGGTATTTCAGCAGCCACCCGGAGTACTTCAGCTTGCTGGATGGGAAGCGGGACAGCCGGCAGCTCTGCATCTCGAACGAGGAGGTTGCGGAAGTCGCAGCCCAAAATATCAATTCATTCTTGGATCAGAACCCTGAAATAGACATGGTCGACGTGTGGCTCAGTGATGTCATTGCGTGGTGTGAGTGCGGACCATGCGAGGACATGGAAGAGGGCAAGAGGACCAGCGTTTTCAACCTTCGTGGACCTGTTGAGAGCCGTTCCGACTCGAACATCAAGTTCATAAACCGAATCGCGGAAGGAGTCTCTCTCCGGCATCCCGAAGTGCTGATCCAGACGCTGGCCTATTTCATGCTCATGGACGCACCCCTAAAAGCCATACCGGCCCCCAACGTCATGGTGGGATTTGCGCCGATTACCAGGCAACCATCGCAGAAAACGATTAACCGAACCGGTTACTGGCGTGCGATTTACGATCCTCGTCACGAGGTCAACCGTTCCCGGCTGCGGGAGATCAGAAAGTGGCTCGAGATCATCGATCCAATGCGTTTCTTTACCTACGAATACTACTCCCATTTCAGCACCGCCCGAGCCATGATCAAACAAGAAACGACCGCTGAGAACCTGGAAGCCAAGCTCATCGATCCAAGCCAGAGGACGTTTCACGTCTACTCGGACACGGTCGCCAAGGACATCTGGTACTACACCCAGATTGGAATGGAAGGACTCGGCTCTGAGGAGTGGGACTGGAACGAGATCAATATGTACCTCTATCCCCGGTTGCTGTGGGATCCGGATCGATCTTCGGTCTCTCTATTGGAAGAGTATTGCAACCGGGCCTACGGCCAAGCGGCGGCCCCGATGACCCTGCACTGGCTGATTCTGCAGGAAGCACGGGAGAAATATCCCGCAGAAAAGAGTCATTGCCTGGCTTTGCTGGACCAGGCGGAGGAACTGACGCAGGACGGCGACGTGTTGCGGCGCATTGGCGAAATCCGCGAAATCTGGAGCCACATTCCGAACCCGTAATCAACTGGGGAACATCCGGTAAGCCCGTTCGATGATCCTCTGACTGCGAAGCGCCAATTCCGGACGGGGATCGGGTTCTCGTCCCTCCTCGACGGCGCGGACGAACTCGCTCAGGGCCCCTTGCATGCCGACCAAGGCACGTTCGGCGATGGTCGACCGGCTCGAAAAGGCGACGTTTTCCTTGTCCTCGTTGGTGCCGCGCAACTTCCATCCTTTCCAAGGCTGGACCTCAAGAGTGCCCTTCTCGCCGAAAATTCGTAATTCTCCTTCCATTCCAGGACCACCCGGACGCCAGGACAGGGCAATATGAACGGGAGCTCCATTCTCGAGGCGCAAGAAAAAGGCTGCCGTATCCTCCACATTCCCCATGCCCTGCGAGTATCCGAAACACGCGGATTCCAAACTGAGCTTCTGGCCCGTCAGCCAACTCACGTGGTCGAACAGATGCACACCGCTGGTCAGGCCCACTCCACCTCCAGCCTCTGCCCGCGTGAACATCCATGACGGCAGCGAACCGAACAACCCGACGTTTTCAAGCAACAGGTCATCGACGGCCAAGACATTTCCGATCAGTCCATCGGCGATCAATTCTCGGGCTTCTACGACCGGAGGCATGAAGCGATGGGTCATTTCAACCATCAGGACCAGGGACGCCCGCTTGGCCATCTCACAAAGCTGTTCGCCAGCTTCAACCGTGAGCGCCAGAGGCTTTTCCACCAGCACATGTTTACCTGCCTTCAGGGCTGCGGAAGCAACCGGTTGGTGGGCTGAATGGGGCAAACAGACAGTGACGGCGTCGATGGAGGGATCGTCGAGCAGAGCTTGGTAGTCGTCAAACGAATCGACGGAGCACTCCGCCCGTCGTTCAGGATTGACCTCGGCGACACCTGCCAGAGAGGCGGATTCGATCTGTTCCAGAGCCCGGGCGTGTTGCTTGCCCGTATAGCCGTATCCGATGATGCCGAGCCTCATGAGTCATGACCTCTAACAGACCGTGGAAGATGTCCCGCGAGCACCGAAACCGGGGCTGCGCCCACCGGACAAGGCATTCTGAGCAAGCATACTGGGAATATGTGACCGAGGAGTAACACAGTCGCCGGACTGACTCCAGAATCCCTGTAAATAATTTACTATAAAAGAGTTGCATATTCTACGGTGACGCTCTTCCCCCCATTCTTTCCACCTGAACGAAACGGATGCCTTTGGCCCTTCGTGGCCGTGAATGGACGTGTCAGCCCCGGATCCCCACGCGCCCACGCCCCCGAAATCTGACATTTTCGACGGCCACTTTCCTGCACTTTTACATGCCCACCAACACAACGTACACCCTGTCGAGTCGAATCGCCAGACGTGCGCGGCTATCAAGTGAGCCGGAAAGCAACTGGCCAACCGGTCCCCGAAATTCCGGGTGCGCCCAACCCGCCGCTATTCGTGCAGGGCAGCGATTGGGCGCCGAAACGGCGCTGCACGGTGGCAGTCTCAGCCAACTCAAGAAATGGCGCTCGCTGGGCAAGGCCGACTAGTGCAGACCGATCTCGGTGAGGAAGGGTGAGGAAGGGTGAGGATCGCGTCCGCGCCGTATTTCTGAGACGAAATGCTAGCGAGGCGCTTGCTCGCTTTCGGACGTTAGGTACAACGAGACTTCGGAACCCGTCATTAGCTCGCGGCCGACACACTCGTAGCCGGCGGACCGTGAAAGCGCTTCGGCTATGTCCGCGAACTTTTGGAGGCACGACCGGAAGATAAACGGTCCAAAACTGACGCGGTTAATCCCAATCGCCGCCATCCTTTCCAACGGAACCGCATCCGGGGTCGCGAGGGCGTTCAACGGCAGGGTGATCCGTGACCGGAGCACGGTGAGAGTCTCGGCATCACCAGGACCGATCGGGTAAATGCAGTCCGCGCCAGCCTTGCCATAGACCTCGGCGCGCGTCACGGTCTCTTCGACTCGCTCCTCTACTCTGCCGAATCCGTCTGACAAAAAGGCGTCCACTCGAGCATTGATCACGAGGTCGAGCCCATGCACGGCTGCGGTCTCCCGGACCGTCGCAATTCGATCGGCCTGTTCATCCATGGGTCGGAGGGACCCGCCCTCTTCGAGACTGTCCTCGATGTTGAGCCCAACGGCCCCCGTGTCGAGCAGGCACCGTATGGTGTCCTCCAATTCAGCGAGGGAAGTCCCGTACCCAGTTTCCATGTCGGCCGTCACCGGAACGGCTACGGAGCGGCTAATCCGGGCGACGATCTCCAGCATCGTCTGCCGCCTGATCTTCTCGCCGTCTTCGAATCCGAGCGCGGAGGAAACCGCCGCGCTAGCGGTGGCGACAGCCGGGTAACCCTTAGCTGCCAGGACGCGCGCCCCAATTGGATCCCAGACGTTCGGCAGCACAAGAACTTCTTGGTCCGAATGGAGCTCTCGCAGGGCACGCGCCTTACCGCACTGCTCGGTGGTCGTCATCTTTCCCCTGATGCTATCCGCGTCACTGGACTCGAATAGCGTCGAACGGCGATTGTTAGATTCGGTGGGCTCACAACTGGTCATGCAGACGAGCTTCAAGACCCCGTTGCCGCCCATTCTAGAGGAAATCCAGCGCGAGATGCGTATTGTGGTTCAGGAGGCGGATCACATTGTCCTGATGGGCTACTCCCTGCCCCCCGATGACGTCACCTACCGGGCATTCCTCGCAGCACGAATCCGCAAGAATCGTAAGGACCAGGTCCGATGCAGCGTGGTGTACAAGCACGATGGTTGCGAGAGCCGATGGCTATATCCAGAAGATCTCAAACGCAAGAGGGATCTGCCCAAGCTCGCCATTACTGCCCGCGAACTCTTTCGGCGACGCAACGTCCGCTACTTCAGTGGCAGGATTCCCAACGTTTTCTTCGCCGGCAGCGCGGCCGTTGTGGCGTTCCAATCTATCTGCATTTCCGCAGGGATCAATAGGACGGGAGCGACCCTCCCAGGCAATGGCACGGCCGTGCACATCGAAAGGCCTCATTTGTGCACATGGTTCCGGCTGTCCCAAGTGCACTCTCCGATCGGCACGTAACGCCACTCTTTGGCGGTCAATATCAGTCTCCAGCAACCGCATTGCCCGTCAAGTGGAATGGCCGTCGATGACCACGCCGACGGAGTGAATTTCTGCCCATGATTGCAACTCGACGGCCGGAATCAGCGCGATCGGTACGCCGCTGTAGACGTCAGGTCGACCCTAGTACTTGCAAGACTTAGGCAGCGTCTTCGAGATCTGCTATCTACAGCAATCTGGGTTATCTTCTCTTGCCTCATGCTTCTGGTGTCAACCGGTGGGCATCAGGACGTCCAGGGCTGCAGGCGACGGGCCCCGAAACTAGCCCTTGATTCGATCCCCCTTTCGCAGTTCCACTGTGATGGGAGACGCCATTTCCAAAAAGCGACCTTCTCCCAGCGGCCTGACGGGCCGCCCACACCACCCAGATCTACGACCGGCGCTGGCGGCGGGTTTGCCGCAACCTCCTCGCGCGGATCTCCGTCTGAAGGAACTTCTATGGGATAACGACGAGACACAGGCAATCCTGAGGATCTACTACTCCGTTACAATACTCCTGTTAGTAGTTTCTGTCGGGGATCATGAATACACGACGTTCACGGATCCCTGGCAGAGAGATGGGTTGCCGAGTTCAATGCTGCCAGACTTCACGAGGGTAAAGACTCGCATCAAACGAGATCTGGGTCGATGGGTTCGTCAACAGATCCCCATTGAGGCACCGCTCCTGAAGAGAGTGGCCACGGTCCAGCAGCATGAAGGGAAAACTAGCACGATCGTACGTGAGGATGGGTCCGAGGCCCCCGCCGACTACCATGCCATCTCGATTGAATCCGTTATGAACCGCGACGAAATGAAGCAGTTTGACCTCGAAGCTATCTATCAGAAACTCAGAGAATCCGCCATTCAGATTGGCCAAGCTCAGACGCAAGGGTTGCTCAAAGCTGCAGGAGATGCTGCTGATTCCGTCAGCAATGTCGTACAGACCCAAGGCAAGCTGACCCCAGACAAATTCCTCGAGGTATATCGAGCAGTCGAGATGGATTTTGATCCGCGGACCCTTCAGCCGACACCAGGACACGCCTGGGTGATGCATCCGGATGTGGCTGCTTCAGTGGTTCCAAGGGTGAAGGAGTGGGAAAAGGATCCAGCGTTCAAAGCTAGATACGAGCGAATCATGGCGACGAAGCGTGAGGAATGGCGTGATCGAGAGGCTAATCGAAAATTGGTTGACTAGCGTCGGGGAGCGTGGCTATGAGGTGCCCTTCGCTCAATTACTAACCTCGGAAGGACATCGTGTCATCCAGGGTCCAGTTCATCATCCTTTCGAACACGGAAAGGACATTCTCACGTTCGCCGGCAACGGGGACTTGCATGCGTACCAGCTGAAAGGCCCTGACCTGACTAGTTTGAGGGACTTCGAAAAGATACAGCAACAACTGTTCGCACTGAGAGCAGCGGCAATTACACATCCGGCCGTCACTCCATCTCGCCTTGCTGATCGAGTTTTCCTAGTCACAAACGCGACGTTGACACCCCCAGTTCGTGATCGGATTGAGAAATTCAACATCGGGTGGTCGAGTTTGCCGCCGATTGAGCCGATCGAACGCGACCACCTTGTGGCTAGATTTGTGGACGCTCACGGGAGTTACTTACCGCAGTCACTTCCCGAAATCCGTACGCTGCTCGATCTGTACTCCAGTGATCCTGCGTCCCTATTTCCCGTGAAACGGTTCGCGGAATACTTGGTGTCGATCCTTCCGTTTCCACCCCAGAAGGCATCTGTTTCTGCCTGTCGCCAGGCGATAACGAGCGTAACTCTCTTGACCGCGTATGCGGCTGCGAGCTGGACGCGATCGGAGAATCACCTCAGTGTCGCGCAGGCTTGGCTAACGGCCTGCATCACCTTGATGAGATTCGCGGCTGTCCACACGTTGGACACCCAGATATGGCTGGCATCGTATGAACTGGCGTTGGAGGCCGCGCGTGTCGCACTCGCGGAACTGTCAAAGGAAGCGTATCAGGCTGAAGATCTTGTCGTTCCCGACCTGGTAGAGGGCTTCGTCTACCCGTCCAGGGCCCTCTTGGTGAGCGGGTTCCTGGGCGCGTATTTTCTTTCGGAGCGAACCTTGGGGGACGTAGAAGAGTCTGTGACGGAACGAGTTCGAACAGTCCTTAGCCGGGAGGCGCCGCATGTAAAGATTGTCGGCGAGAGCGACGTTCCGGCACTAATGATAACGGCTTGCACTCTGGGAAAACTCGGCCAGATTCAGATGTCCGAAGGAATGATGTTGTCCCTTGTCCGCACTCTCTCAATGCTGAATCAGCGACACTCGGACGGAGCCCTCGCAGATCCCTACCACGACACGGAACAGGTTCTCTTGCAGCAAGTTGGTGCGGATAGTGATCTTGAGGGAGAAACGTTTGACGGTAGCTCGTACATGCTACATGTAGCGATCGAATGGCTTGCCCGACGTCTCTTGAGACAGCATCTGGCAATGATGTGGTCGGACATTACTCGAGTTGAGTTTAACGAGTTCCAACCGTCCAGACCGGATCAATATCTGGCAGTTCAGGACGACGCTGGGGATCTAAAGGTGTGGTTCGCGGGACGGCCACAGAGTTGGGTCAAGCTTCTGGAGAAATCACAGACCCTGGATCGTGACGGACTTCCGAAAATCCTTTGGGCGCGGCGTGAAATGATTCCGTACCTACCACTTCTCATTCCCTATCGACTCACGGCGACCCTCGGTCACGCGATTGATAGGGGCCTATAGCGAGGTCGTCCAGGCCCATACTCCCCGGATCTTCGATCGGTCGGTCACATCAACCGGTATTGCGATTTAATAATTCTGCCAGCTTCGTCTCCCACTCGCTCATTGGGATGAGCGCGCACTGAACGGTCTCACCGTATTCCGTTACAAACTCGAGTTCTCCGGCGTTCGTGCAATCGTCCCACGCGAAGCTGCTGGACAGGAAGAAAAGCACCTCTCGCCTGTAGGCGGTGTCGAGATTGTCAACGTGGTCTCCCTTGGTTTCTACAACGGCGATGCCGCCAGCAGTCCCGTCCCCCCGCAATGCGAAGATGAAATCGGGATAGATCTTGCCCCTGTTCCAGCCTTGGATGCCGTATTGTGAACGGGCGACGTTACAGTGCCACCAAGTCAGCGATTACTCGCCGTCGAGATACACACCGACATCCCGTTCGTCGCGGTTGAACTCACTCTCGCACGCGGGCGCGAACAGACTCTTCAGCAGCGGACCGCCGTTCCCACTCACAAGCTGGCTGGCGTCGGGCGGCTCGATCTTATCGATCTCGGCCAGCATTCGACGGTTGCGACCGTCCAGATATAAGGCGGAATTGGATGTCCCCAGCGGTGACGGCTTGCTTGAAGAACGCCTCGGCCCGAACGTCGCGTTCCTTGTCCAACTCCTTGCGCAATTCTTCGACGACAATGCGACCAATCCCGCCCAGCTTCGGGCCGTCGAAGCCGCGGTCGCAAAGCGCGTTGAGCACCCAAACTACCAACTCGCATCCTACAAAATGCCGAGACGACTTTTTCCACGGGCTGTTATCCATCCCTGTGCCGAAGCCAGGATCAAGCGAACGTAAGGATTCCCAGGGCCGCCATCCCAATTACGATCCCGGCCACCCCGTAGACGGAGACACGTTCCTTAAAAAAGAGAATGCCGGCCAGAACGACAAAAAACAGCCCGCCTCCCGGCGCCACTTGAAAGACGACGAATCCGGGGATTCCGTGGTCCAGGGACAATGCCATTCCCAGCTGCCCGAGCACGGCGCTGGAGGCCAATCCGATGCCAACCAGAACCTCTTGCTTGGTGAAGCGGCGATTCTTGGAGAAAAAGATGGCCGCCGAAAGGATAAATCCAGCCCAAAACCAGAGCATCAGGTAGGGGAACTTGAATGTCTCGGATAACCCCATCCCGGACATGATCCTCAGTCCGAAGGCTCCCAGCCCATTGGTCACAAAGCAGATCAGCATCATGCGGAGCCACATGGGTCAATTCCCTTTCGGCGAACTGGAGGCAGTGGCAGCCGGTGCGAGACCGGCGGCTGCCGCTTCGTCGATTTGCTTGTCCTTCCAGAGCAGAAGAACAGCCACAGCGACCAGAATGAGCCCGACTATCTTCCAAGGGCTGACGGGTTCTTTGTAGATAACAATCGAGAGAATCGTGGGAAGTGACGTCGACAGGTTGATGACGACCCAGCTAGTGGCAATTTTTCCCTTCCCATAACGCAACCCGGCTTGGAAAGCCAGGATCGCTGCGGCAGCCAGGAAACCACATACCGTGGCCACAAGGTAAAGCATCCCGGGTGTTTCCGTAACCAGAGCAGCCTTCCCCGTAGCGAGAAGATATACCGTAGTAAAGAGTCCTGCCCAAAAGAATATGCTCACCGAGATCGCTCGGGGACGGCACCGGTACTGATCCGCCACTTTATGGAAGATGCCGATCAGTCCGAGAGCAACCAAGGCCATGCCCAGGAACAAATGACCCAAATGCAAGTTTCGACTCCTCTGGATGTTCCGTAGAAAACGTCAGCGGTCTTCGGTGGAGGCTCCGACCCAATTGCTCAACAAGCGTCAATTCAAGTGGAGATCAGGTGGGCAACCGACCTACCCCGCCCAACGCAACTGTGCGCAAATATAGTGCGGGGAGGATGTGAAGTCCATTCCTGCACCGTCCGGCCTCCACATTCGGTGGCTGGACAAAGGCAAGGCGGCAGATGTCATCAGTGGCTCGGATGCTTCTCGGACGAACCACGAGAACCTTCTATGACCTGAAGACGCTGATTGGTCCGAATTCCCGTCAGTGTATCCACGGTGCCGGATGGCCATCGGATCGTCAGCTCATCCACTTCGCTTCGTTCTCCCAGCCCCAAGTGCACCCAATAGGGTGAGGCTGAAAGATAACTGGTCCCGCCAAGCACCTGTGTTCGAAACCGCTTCTCTCCAACCCGCAACTCTATCCGTGCACCGATCCCGTTCGAGTTGGACTCGATTCCCTTCAGGCGGACTTCCAGCCAATTTTTTCCATTCCCGTGGTCGTTGGACAAGAGCATGGGACCTTGGCCGCAATTGCTGACCACGGCGTCGAGGTCCCCGTCCCGATCAATGTCACCCACCGCCAAACCGCGGCTTACCTGGGACGCCGACAAGGGGTCACCTGGCTGACCTGCCCGGTTGACGAAACGCCCGTCCCGATTCTCGAACAGCAGCTTGGGCTGAGCGTAGGATGATCCGGGGCGGATCTGAGCAATATTGTCGATGATGTGTCCGTTGACAACCAGGATATCCAGGTCGCTGTCGTTGTCGAAGTCGAGGAATCGGACGCCGAAACCCACCAGATTCCGAGACGCCAGTTTGACTTCGAAGAGGGCCGCGACCTCCTCAAAGAAAAAATCGTGATTCAGGTAGAGGGCAAGATACTCAACGTCCAGATTGGTGACCGCAATGTCGGGCAAGCCGTCTCCATTGAAGTCGGCCATATCGGCTCCCATGCCAGCCTGGGGCGCCCCGTTCTCATCGAAAGCCACACCCATATTGAGGCCGATCTCTTCGAACGTACCGTTCCGCAGATTCTTGAACAGGTAGTTCCCCTGGGAATCGTTCGCGACGTAGATGTCAATCCATCCATCCCAGTCGAAGTCCCCGGCGACGACTCCGAGGCTCTTTCCGGCATATCGGGCGATTCCCGCCTGCTCGCTGATATCGGTGAATGTGCCGTTTCCGTTATTCCGGAAGAGCAGGTCCGAGAGGCCATCGTAGACCTTGGGCGAGCAATAGGTTCGAATGCCCTTCTCGAGCCACGGTCCACAGACACGATTGTTGCCGAAGTTGTGGTCGAGGTACCTGGTTACATAGAGGTCGAGGTCCCCATCGTTGTCGATGTCCAGGAATGCCGCGCTTGCCGACCAGCGGCCGTCCCCTGCAACTCCGGCTTCTTCGGTTCGGTCTTCAAAAGTCCCGTTCCCTTTATTCGCATATAGAACATTGCGTCCTTCGAAGTTGGTGATAAGGAGGTCATCGTCCCCGTCGCCGTCGTAATCCGCCACCGCCGTCCCTTGTCCATAACCCTCGCTGACCTTGATTCCTGCTGTGCTTGTCTGGTCGCAGAATCGTCCCTCCCCCAGGTTTCGGTAGAGTGCGTGTCGGACGGGTGAAGGATCGGTCACGCCCGGAACGCGTCCGCCATTGACAAAGAAGATATCCAGCCTGCCATCCCCATCGTAGTCGAATAGCGCCACGCCGGAGCCCATTGTTTCAACCAGATACTTCTCGGGACTGGCGGAGTTCACATGTCGAAAACGGATTCCCGCCGGCTCGGTAATGTCTGAAAAATAGGCGTTTGGGGCCGTCTGGGAAGCAGGCGTACCAGCGGCAACAACCAACAGGTTCCACCAGATGAATGCGTCTCGCCCAAATGCCGTCCTCAATTTTGACTCGAGCTCGTGGACAAGAGTTGCTGAAAAATCTGCTTCTGACGCTCAGCTTCTTGCACTCTTCCCAATCGTTGGAGAACCGATGAGAGGTTGAGACGAAAAAGGGCGTTCTTGGGATCGAGCCGGATAGCGGTCTCGTAGGCGGCTCGCGCTTCCTCAAACGCGCTGGCTGCAAAATGGAGATTTCCCAACTGGTTGTGCACCGGGCCGTTGGCCGGTTCCAAAGACAGAGCATGGTTGAGAGCGTCGATGGCCTCGGCGGTTCTCTTCACGTTGTGCAGGATGTCGGCGAGAGAACGATAGTAGGCTGCATTGTAGGGCCTGGACTCTATGGCTTTTCGGAGCGCAGCAATGGAGCCCCCCGAGTCCCCCTTTAGTGCGAGTACTTGAGCTATTCCATAGTGACAGATGTCCTGATTGGGATGTGGCCCCAACGCTTCCCTGAAAGCAGCCAAAGCAGGTTCCAGCCGCCTCTCCTGCAGAAGTTTCATGCCTTTCTGGTAGAGGCTCTGACTCCTCGCAATCTCCTCATTCAATCGGCTGGTCCGCACTTGCAACTCCCGATAGCGATCAAGGGCCTCGCGGGACTCTCTGAGGGCACCGGACCTCCTGTAGGCACGGCTGAGAAGATAGCATGCCTCCGGAGCCAACCGGTTTAATTCGACAGCCTTTTCCAGGTGCCGGACAGCCGTGCTGATTTGGTTTCGCTTCAGGTCAAGGGCTCCCAACTGCAGATGGAGCTTGAAGTTTCCCAATCCCAGAGCTTGAGCGCGCTCCAAGGACCGGCGAGCCTGTTCAAAAGTGGATTTCTCCTGACTATAGTAAGTCCCAAGGGCCAGATGTGCGTGGGCCAGTTCGGGGTTGAGCTTAATCGCTTGGCGTAGCCGTGCTTCGCCTTGATTTCCGTCATTGACGGCCAGACGGTTTCGGCCGGAGACGTACCAGGCCTCGGCATTTTGCGGGTCCGATTCAATGATCTGTTCTACGATCGCTTCTGATCGAGCAGACTCCCCCTTCTCACCCAGTATGTAGGCCAGCGTGAGATCTCCTGCCAGGCAATCCTGCGCCAGCTGGGAACAGGCTTCTGCCGCGCCTTCTGCCGCGGCTGGTTCATTGAGTCGAAGGTAGCTCCTTGCCAGGTAAAGGCAATAGGGCCACTGCGTTCCCGTAGAAGCCGCCTTCAGATAAGCGGCAAGAGCATTTCTGTAGTCGCCCTGGATTTCTGACGCTCTGGCCGATTCAAAGTGAATATGGCCGGGTCCCTCGGACGCTGGCCTCGCACAAACGTAGTTCAACCATGGCATCTCCTCGGGCTGTTGCTGTTGCACGGAACTGATGCCGACCGCAACAAGGAGCACGTGCAGGCTATACATGTGCAGGCGAGGTCTCTACCAAATCAGCCACGATCCACGGGAAGAGCCGATTCGGCTGCAAGGCTGCCCTGGAGTTCATCGATCTTCTCGCCGATCAGCGTCGCATAGTAACGCCAACTGGATTGATCTCCACCGCTGGCGTCGGACATCTGGAACTCGAAATTGTCGTTCATATAGGTGACGGTCTCGGCAAGCCGATCACGGGCTCGCTGAAGAGTCCCCTGGGCGACGCCGGAATTTTCGGTCGCGCAATCCCGGTAGGCAAGGTGCAGAGCCGACACGCTGTCGGCAAACCGAAATCCAAGATTGAGGCGGGCGAACAGATGCTCAAGATCTTCTTTGGCTTCCGGCCTCAAGTCCTTCGATTGCAAGGCATTCCGAACCAGCCCTGATCCCTTCCGGGTCACGGCGCCTCGCAGGTTCCAGACCCTGGAGAGTTTGTCGTGCAGCACCGCACCGGTCATTTCGCTGGTGTCCCCTGCGGCCGCCACCCCCATACTCACCAATCGCTGGTCGGCTTCGGCAAGGTCCGGCCTCCAGGTGCGCGAAGCCCGCGCAAAACTATAGGCAATGGTATGCATGGCGTAGATTCGCCGGTTGGCCCAATGGGGAGTCGTTTCATTGACCCTGCTCTTTTCGGTGGCAAACTCGTCCTGGATTCCGTAGAGCCGGTTATAGCTGTACATGAATCCGCCTGCCTGTTCGCCATAGATCTTCCTGCAGGCCTGGGCCAGAAAACCGTTGTCGCCGACGATCTCCGCCGGCTCATCCAGATTGAAGGTCCCGCGCATGTAATTTTCTCGCGACTCACTGTGCGTCGTAGCGGGAACGAACACGCCGTGGGCTCGCGAATTCCAACCGTAAGCTGCGTTGAGCAATTGCATCGGTTCCTGCGCAAATGAGCCGGAAGAATTTTCAATGGTGGTCGCCCCCTCAAACATCACATTGGTCAGTGGAGACGTCACGAATGGGTAGTCGTTGTAGGTGAAATCCGCACCTTGAAAGACGAGAAAGTAAGTGCCGATCTTCAGGCCGTGACTGTCGAACCGGGATTGCAGCGCCGGCACCCACTTGTCCCTCGTCTCTTCAAGCGGCCAGATTTCCCGAAATCCGATTTGAACCTCGGGCACCTGGTATTTCAATTGCTTGCCGACGTTGGTCCACAGTGCCAATAGATCGTTCCAATCTCTGTGGGCTTCCGGCACTGTTTTTATGCTGTACAGTTCCGACTCCCCCGTTCCATAGGTCACGTAACCAGGAGAAATCAGTCCCACGAAGCAGTCTCTCTTGGCATCGTAGCCAGTCTTCTCGTTCCGGACGCTGAAGACCGCGTCCAGAAGCGCATTGAAGCCGTGGGCCAGAGCGCCCGCCCCTCCATCGGGCGCTTTCAGGTCATCGTTGGGCCATTTCTTTCGACAACTGTCACAACGATGGTTCTTCCACTCCGGAGCCGTGTCCCGGTAGTTGTCCACGTCCTCGTTGTGAATGTACAGGCCGCCGGGCTCCAGTTCGCGAACATATGCGGTGAGTTCTTCTGCCTTTAGCCGGTTGAGAGTTTCGTTGCTGCGACAGGTTCCGAGACTGCGGGTGAAATTGGCCGGCATCTTTCCGAAATATTGCTGGTCCTCGAAGGGATGTCCCACGCAACCATAGGTCGCGCCGTCCGGATAAGACTTTCGGTTAAAGAAAATCCTGCCCTGATACGCAGGCGATGCGCCTTCTCTGGTCCCGCCAAAGAACTGGTACGTACCCAGCGCGTAGCCGGCGCCATAACCTCCGTGGAAAAGGTGAATTCCCCGTTGTCTCGCGTACTTTGCCAGTTCCTTGATCAAGGAGTTGTACCCGGGGGTCCGATCGATCGCCCAACCGAAACCCTCGAAACGAACCGCGTTGATCTTGTAGAGGAGACAAAAGTCGAGTTTTCTCTTGGCTCGTGCCAGGTATTTCTCACGGCCGTCTCCGTAGTCGTATGCCCAACGGTTGATCTCATTGTTGAGCAGCCAATCCGAGGCGACCCGGTATTTGAAAGAGGGGAAATCACGAATATGGCCCGCCGTGATCCTGATCTCCTCTTCCCGCCGGTCGATCAGTTGGATCAGCGTCGTGGCAGCATAGAGGAGTCCCTGATCGCCGGCTCCCACCAGAAAAACTGTATTGCCATGGGTACGGATCACATAATTCTGTTCGAGATTCCGGGGGTCCTCCAAGACCTGACGGTCCGCCTCGTCCAGCAGCGGGATACGGGGGCGTTTATCGTAGTTCACCAGGAAAATTGTGGCTTGTGCTTCTTCCGGAACTTGGTCAGGTGGCTGAGCCACCGTCGCGATACCGGGTGCAGCTCCCAATTCTTGGAGCCGATTGAGAATTATTGCTTGGGCAAGGTTCTCTTTGAATGTGGGAGCCGTGGAAGGAACGATCGCCAGCGCCTCCGCTCGATTCGGCACCAGAATGTCCCGTTCCTGAAGCGAAACGAACTGGGGATCGGGAATGATGAAAGGACCTGCAACGGGCTGCTGGCGGCACGCCGGCGGGGTCGCCAGCACCCCAACGACGATGACGGACAAGGCTGCCGGGAACACCCTCTTGTGGACACGCCGCATTCTGAATCTCCTCGTCAGTTGTCGGACGAAACGACTTTCAGAATTCGTTTCAAGGCCGCAAGAGAGCTTCCCACTTCACCTCCGGAGGGATGGAGCGTCTCGGTCCCAAACTGGTTGCGAACGAACACTTCGAGGCGCTCGGCCTGGTCCCGGATCAACTCCCGTTGGACTTCTCTCGGCTTACCAGGCGCCATAATAAAATATGAGTGCAGGTTGGAAATAAGGTCGGCAAACCTCGCTCCGAGCCGTGCCGTCGACAACAGGTGCTCCAGGTCTGCCCTCGAGGCCTCGTAGGGCCCGGTCACCCTGAGAGCGTTTTCCAGGAGCCTTTCTCCCTGCCGCGTGACTCGTTCCCACTTCCTCCAACGAGATACGAGGCGCGAATGCAGATCGTCTACGGAAAGCCGGTGTTCCTTCATGAAATCGATTAGACGAACGTGCTCAATGGGTCCGCTCCAGGTCCTGCTATCCACTGCGAGATTCCGCCACAAAGCCGTGAGCGGGTAGAGTCTGGGCCACATTCTCGGCGGTGTCTCATCGGCGGAGGCTTCTTCGAAGAGGGTGTTGAAACGCACCATCGAGGGTGCCGCTTTCTTTCCGTAGAGGCGGATACAAGCCCGCTCCAGCAATCCTCCTTGTCCATAGATTTCCTCAGGCCAAATTCGATTATGTTGAAGGTCCAGCCGGATCGTCATCGCCGTCTCGTAGGACTTCGGGTCCCTGTAAAACCCAGTGGACTGAACGTTCCAACTGTATTCGGCGTCGATCCACTGGAGCGGTTCCTGATTGAACCCGTTCCCGCCGTCGTAAATGGTGCCGGCTCCCAAAAACGCGGCGTTCAGAGCCGGAGAGGAGACGACGGGATAGTCGTTGTAAAAATAGTTTGCGCCACTACAGAAGAACATGAACATTTTGAATGGCCGGTCCGCCCTTGCCATCGCTTGGTTATAGTCGTCGACAAATCTCCTGGCCGTATCCTTTTGCGGAAAGATCTCACGGAATCCGATCTGAATGTTTCTTGACGCCGGCAACAAACGCGCAGTCTCTTCCCAAAGTTCAACAACATTCTCCCAATCCGCCGGAGATCGGGAGTCCGTTATGTAGACGGGGGAAATTGGGACGACTATGCAATCGCGCGAGGCATCGTAACCGGTGTCGGGATTCTTGACGCTGAAGACGGCTTCGATCAACTCGCGGTATCCATGGGCCAGTCCGGCAGCTCCGCCATCCGGAGCCTTCAGGTCGTCGTTCGGCCAGCGGGCGCGGCAGCGGTCACATCGCTGCAGCCAGGAGCCCTGCGTTCCCTCGTATCCCCCAAAATCCTCGAAATGAATATAGAGCGCTCCAGGCTCCGTTTTTGCCACATAGTTTCGTAACTCTTCAGCTTTTAGACGATTGAGGTCACTATTGGCCCGGCAGCTGCCAGTGGTTCGAGGATTCATTCCTCCTTTTCTCGTTCTCGTGTGGGGAAATCCCATACATTCATAAACCTTCCCGTCGGGATAAGATTCCCGATTCAGGAAAAGCTTACCCAGATAAGGCGATTCTTCGTAAAGAGGACCGCCCTGGTAGCTCATGCCATAGCTTGCTCCATAGCCGGCGGACATCAGATGGATTCCCCGATGACGGGCATATTGGTTCAGTTCCTGCATCAGTGCCGGGAATCCCGGGAACAGGTCCGTGCCCCAGCCATATCCGTGAAACAGGACCATGTTGATTTTCTGTCGCAGGCAGAGGTCGAGCTTTCGTTTGATTCGTTTCGAGTAGGCCTCGATCCCGTCGCCCCAGTCATAGCTCCAACGATCGATTTCAACGTTCATCAGCCAATCGGCAGCCAGCCGGTATTCGAAATCGGGATGGTCCCTGATCTGACAACCTTCAATTTGGATTTCACCGGCCGCGCCTTTGATCAACTGCGTCAGAGACACGGCTGCGTAGAGCACACCCAGGTCTCCGGAACCAATCAAGTAGATGCTTCGATTGGCAGGATCGACCCAGAGCACATATTCCTGGCCGGTTGCGCTTGGGGAGCCCAAAAGCTCGCGGTCACTGAAACTCAATACGTCACGCTGGGCAGAGTTACCTGGACGTGTCCAGTCGGCATAGGACGCAAGCAGGACCTTCATATCACCGCCTGATTGTTGCTCCGGCAAGCCGTAACGTTGCGGTGTGATCTCCACTTCCGCGTCCCGTAGGGCCTCGCCGATCAAGCCGACGGCGATTTCCAGCTTTTCGGACGGCGCATCGGACGGCGCATCGGGCAAATGGTAGTCGACCGTAATTTTCCCACTGAGGGAGATAGCGCCATGCGTCCGCTGAAAATCTTGAGGCGTCGGCAAAACGCCTGAATCTTCTCCGTAAATGACGTTCGTGAGGGTCAACACGAACAGAATGAGAACGGCTTTCCTCATCGCGGTGCCTCCATCTGATTCGATTTTTCGGGGCATAGGCAAAAAATCGGGGAACTGCCCCTCCAACGAGATTTCCCACCAAGATAGACTGGGGACCAAGTGATGTCCACTTAGCTAATGGATGCCCAGGACGACGATACACGGACGTGTCCGGCAATTGGTGTTGCCATGGGGATGGATCGCAAGAGATTTCAGGCTCCGATGCCACAGTGGCTCGTGGATGCGAGCGTACCGGAGTCCATTCGGTCAGGTCAGGGTTCAGAAACCACGGTGGACTTCATGTGGTCCCCGGTCTATCTTGGTGGGTAGTCTCGTCATCAGGAGCACATCACGATGACAATTAAGCCTTGCATTCGCAAACTCTTGCAACTAGGCATCGTAATCCCCGCCATTCTCTTCGGAAGCCTGTCGGCCGCGGACCGACGCGTCGAGGCCTTGGCCAAGGAGGTTCAGACCAAAGGATGGATCATTTTCAGCGCCCGCACGGAGAGCGGCGACTGGGACCTGTACCTGAGCCGTCCGGACGGCAGCCAGCGACTCAACCTGACAAATTCACCCGATCAGCACGAAATGGGAGCCCGGTTCTCTCCGGACGGGAATAAATTACTCTACCGCCGGCTGGCTGTAGACTCCACCTTTCACCATCTCAACTGGGGACTTCAAGGTTCTCTCGTCATGGCCAACTCCGATGGGAGTCACCCAGTCGAGTTGGGCGGCCCAGGTGACTACCCGTGGGCTTCGTGGAGTCCGGACGCAAGCCAGATCGCCTGCTTGTACAAGGATGGAATCAAGATCCATGATGTCGAGACCGGATCTGTGGTGAGCAAGATGCCGCGGCAAGGCATCTACCAACAACTTTTCTGGTCACCGGACGGCACCATGGTGTGTGGCCCGGCGAATCGACGAGGAGATGCCTGGGGCGTCGTGCAGATTGAGATCAAAATGGGAACGCTACACTCGGTCAGCGGTCCAAGTTGTTGCACCGGTGACTGGTTCCCTGACTCCGGACATCTGATCTATTCGCATCGCCCTCCCGATCAAGAAGTCATGGACGCGGGTGAAATGGCTCGCCGCGCCGGTCAAAAGCTCGAACATGGCTGGACGCAACTCTGGATGGCCGACAAGACCGGGCAACACCGAAGAATGGTCTACGGAGAGGATGGGCGTCACATTTACGGGGGCGCGATTTCTCCCGACGGGAAGTATGTGCTCTTTACGCGATCCCATGAAGAAGACCTCAAGGTGATGCGGTCACAGACAGATCAGACTGGCGTGCACAGGCAAGGCGCCCCCATGGCGCTGATGCGATTGAGCGACGCTCCGACCATCGGCGGCGAAAGCAAAGCCTTGCGCAAGCTGCACCCGGCAACCAAGGATGGACCCGTCTTGCATCTGGCCGAGTCATGGGAGCCTCATTGGACCTACTCTGAAGTCAGACGGAAGTGAGACCGTTAACGCTGCTTCCCTCCCGTGGACGTTCCTTCTGGTGCGGTCTGCTCCTGACAGGCCTGTCATTCCCTGCATGCAGCGGACCTCAGCGGTCTTCTGGAATCGATGCCGAAGTCACCACCGCGGGAAGTGTGGAGATTACCGCCGAACTCTTGGATATTCCCGGCAAATTCCCGTCCAACGATCTCTACGACTATGCCTACATCCTGAAATACCGAGTCCGAGCAGTTCATCGCGGGCACGTCGGTTCCAAGAATATCCTGGTCGCCCACTACAATCCGCTGAAGGCGCGTTCCGAGGCTGAGAACGAGTTCTCGGGTAAAGTGGGAGGCACCGTGCGACGATTCAAGGAGGGAGATCTGCATCGTCTCGCCTTGGAGGAGCCACTCGATGACTACTATATGGGTGGTGTGATCGACAAGTTCGAGGAAGATGGCACTCGCTACTGGTCGGTCTGGGCCAACCTGGTGATCGAATAGACGACTTCCATCCGGGTTTCGATCCGCTGCTTCAGGCGGTCATTCTTCGCCAATCCCAGGACGTCATCGATCCCTTCCTCTTCGCACCACGCCATCAACTCGTCATTCGAGAATCCGCTGTCCCCCCGAACCGTGATCCGCACCTGGGGCCAAGCCTCCCGCGGAAGGTGGATCTGATCGAGCGCTCCGTCCGGCGCGGAGAGGGAGACCGGGAACTCGCCGAGGCCTTACATGTCGTATCATGGCTGGCAACCGGCTCTGAGAGTTCGACCAAGGCCATGGGAGAATGAAGACAGCAACCACGACGGCAGGCAGTCAAACCGATGGCGGCGCAACAACAGGCTACGAGGCTGAGCTGTGGGCGATGGCCGATACGCTCCGCGGCTCCATGGATGCAGCCGAGTACAAGCACGTCGTGCTCGGGCGCGTCTATGAGTACTTCCTTTCGCAGTTCGCGAGTGCCGAGGACAAGAGAGGCGGCGAGTTCTACACCCCACGTTGTGTCGTCAAGCTGCTCGTCGAGATGCTGGAACCCTACCGGGGCCGGGTCTACGATCCCTGCTGCGGCTCGTCGGGAATGTTCGTGCAGTCGATCGAGTTTATTCGTGCCCACGCCAGCGGAAACGGCAACGGCGGCAAGGCGCGCGGCGACATCTCGATCTACGGCCAAGAGTCAAACTATACGACGTCGCGGCTTGCGAAGATGAATCTGGCCATACGTGGAATCGGGGGACAGATCGCACATGGCGACAGCTTCCACAACGACCGCCATCCGGACCTGAAGGCTGACTTCATCCCTGCCAATCCCCCGTTCAACGTCTCGGACTGGGGAGGCGAGCGGCTGGTCGAGGACAAGCGCTGGCGCTACGGCGTCCCACCGAAAGGCAACGCGAACTTCGCCTGGGTGCAGCACATGGTCCACCACCTTCCGCCGAAGGGAGTTGCAGGGTTCGTACTGGCCAACGGTTCGATGTCGTCCCAGCAGTCCGGTGAGGGCGAGATCCGGCAGAACCTGGTCGAGGCGGAGCTGGTCGACTGCATGGTCGCGCTGCCGGGACAACTCTTCTACTCGACCCAGATCCCCGCCTGCCTGTGGTTCCTGGCGCGTGGGCGCCAGCGGCGAGGAGAGACCCTCTTCATCGACGCAAGGAAGCTCGGCCGGATGGTGGACCGGACACACCGAGAATTGACCGAGGAGGACATCGCCCGGATTGCGGACACCTACCACGTCTGGCGGACGGGAGAGGAAGACAACGGTTACGCTGATGTTCCCGGCTTCTGCAAGAGGGCCTCGCTGGATGACGTGCGTAGGCACGGGCACGTGCTGACGCCGGGCCGCTACGTCGGCGTGGAGCCACAGGAGGATGACGGAGAGCCGTTCGAGAACAAGATGAAGCGGCTGATAGCTGAACTACGTGAGCAACAGGCCGAAGGCGACCGGCTCGATGCCGCGATTGCCCAAAACCTGAAGGCGCTGGAGTATGGAGGCCAAGAAACGTGAGCATCGACACGACCTTCCTGCGTCGGTGCATCGCCTCGCTCGAGCGGGCGGTGGAGGGAATCGAACGGCACGAGGTGGACGACGATGTCATGTACGACATCTATCGCGCCGCTTGCGTCAAGGAGTTCGAACTCGTGCTCGAACAGTCCGGAAAACTGCTGCGCAAGCGGCTGGCCGCCTGGTTCGCCAGCAACCGGCAGGCCGACCGCCTCCACTTCAAGGACCTCTTCCGCCACGCGGCGCGCCACGACCTGATCTCGCCCGATGCAGTCGAGCGTTGGCTGCGCTACCGCGACAACCGCAACGACACGGCGCACGACTACGGAGAGGACTTCGCGGAAGCCACACTGAAGCTGCTGCCGGACTTCATCGGTGACGCCAGGGCACTCGCCGACATCATCGACCGGGCGGACGATGCCTGACCGCCTGAAGCTGCTCTCAAGGCACCGACGCGCTCTTAAGGCGATGCTGCGGGAACACCTGCCGGATGTCGAGGTGTGGGCCTACGGCAGTCGCGTGAACGGCCTCGGCCACGACGGAAGCGACCTTGATCTGGTATTGCGCGGGCCGGGGCTGGAGAAGATTCCGCTCGAACGGCTGATGGACTTCGAGGAAGCGGTGCGGGAATCCACGATCCCGTTCCTTGTCGAGGCGAGGGATTGGGCGCGCCTGCCGGAGCGGTTTCACCGGGAGATCGAACGGGAGTACGTAGTGCTTATGCAACCGCTTGGTTGTGCTCGCTGACCTACACCGAGAGCGGTGGCACTGGAAAGACCACGGTGGATCAGTCCGAAGCGGCGGCGGTGATGCCGGAGAAGTACGAGGTGTGCTGCGACCTGTTCCACGGCTTCGACTATTCCGGGTGGATCGACGGCACGCCATCTGAACGTGTGAGCCTGCCGCCGGGGGCGCAGGAACACATTCTCGCTCAGGAGAACGGCAAGCAACGCTGTCTACGGGCCGTGCGCGACCTCTCGCAGGCCTTCGCGCTCGCCGTGCCTCACGAGGAGGCGATCCGGATCCGAGACGATGTGGCGTTCTTCCAGGCCGTCCGGTCCGTGCTGGCCAAGCGCGCCAGCGGGGAGGCCCGTCCCAAGAAAGAGCTGGACTACGCCATTCGCCAGATCGTCTCACGAGCCGTGGCCTTGGAAGGAGTCACAGTGCTGGAACAGGCAGAGGTGGTGTCCGCCGGCTGGGCGAAATAGCTTGGTTTTCACTTCTCATATCTTTGTCTTCTATTTCCTGCCTCTCGTCCTGTTCAGCTACTGGCTGATACCGCCGCGGTTCCGCAACCTCTTTCTGATCTTTGCCAGCTATCTGTTTTACGGATGGTGGAAGCCGTGGTTCGTGATCCTGATGCTCGTTTCGACCGTCGTGGACTTTTTCTGCGGCAAGATCATCTCAAACCCGGCCACCTCGCAACGGGGGAGAACCGCGGCTCTGGTGTCTTCGATCACCGCCAACCTGGGGCTGCTCGGGTTCTTCAAGTACTACATGTTCGTCGGCGAGAATTTGAACTATCTGCTGAATCTGGTTGGATCCGAGACCTTTTCAATCCTCCATATCACCCTTCCCATCGGCATTTCGTTCTACACCTTCCAATCCATGAGCTACACGATCGACGTCTACCGGGGTCGTGCTCCAGCCGTCCGGTCGATTACCGACCTCGCATGCTTCGTCAGTCTTTTTCCGCAACTGATTGCCGGGCCGATCGTACGCTATCGCACAATCGCCGCCCAACTGGTTCACCGGACTCACAACTGGGAGAGGCTCGCTTCCGGGGCCTCCCTCTTCATTCTTGGGTTTTCCAAGAAGATACTCTTGGCGAACCCCATCGGCGCCATTGCCGATGCTGTGTTCTGGGCCGAATCCGCGGGAGCTTTGCAAGCCTGGGTCGGCGTGACCGCCTACGCCTTCCAAATCTACTTTGACTTCTCAGGTTACTCGGATATGGCGCTCGGCCTGGGACGTATCTTGGGCTTTGACTTTCCCAAGAATTTTGCCTCCCCCTATCGCGCCGAAAGCATTTCCGAGTTTTGGCGACGGTGGCATATCTCGCTCTCCACGTTCCTGCGGGATTACCTCTACATCCCACTGGGGGGCAATCGGAAGGGACCCTCCCGCACCTATGCCAATCTAATGTTCGTCATGTTGGTCGGCGGCCTTTGGCATGGCGCCGGCTGGACCTTTCTGGTGTGGGGAGCCTACCACGGAGCCCTTCTGGGTCTGGAGAGATTGAACGGCAAGGGCAGCTTCTATGCTTTTCTGCCCGCGCCCGCCAGAAAGGGCGCTACCTTTGTTCTCGTTCTTTTCTCTTGGGTACTCTTTCGGGCCTCAGACCTTGGCCAGGCGGGAGATTATCTTGGCTTCATGTTCGGCTTTTATTCTCAAAACGTTTCCACGGCACTACTCTCGGCCCAGATCTTTACTCCGGCCAATGTTCTCCATATCGCCGTCGCCGGCCTGTTCGCCTTCGGTCCCGTAGAGGCTGAACCGTGGACCCGCCGTTTCTCCTGGCCCAAAGTCATGGCCTTGGTATGCCTGTTTCTGGGTTCGCTGATGGTGATGTCCGGGCAAGCCTTCAATCCTTTTCTCTACTTTCAATTTTGAGACATCCATGGCGAAACTGAAATATCGATTTCTGGTAATTGCATTTTTCGCCGTGATCGGATGCGTTCCCTTGTCCCAGGTAGCGTTCGAGTTGGCGCAGGGTGAACGTCCCCTCGTCGCCGAACTCGTGTTGAACGTGCCTACCGAGCAGCACCTTAGAGATGTCGAGAACGAAATCGAGGAGACTTCCTGGTTCGCCCGAAACTCCCGCTCCCTGGTGCAGTACATCTGGTTCCAACTGTCGGGGCAACCCGGCGAAAACATCCTGGTCGGGCGCGATGGCTGGCTGTTCTATCTTCCGACGGTCCGTTTCCTGGTCGAATCATTTCCACCTGGCGAGGTTCTGCAACCCGACTTCCAAGATCCCGTCGCCGCCGTCATCGACTTTCATGGGCAGTTGGCTGACCGTGGGATCCAACTGTTGGTGGTGCCGGTCCCCGGCAAGGCCAGCGTCTATCCCGAACGGGTCAGTTCCCGAGGCGACCCCGGGAGGATCGCGGATTCCTCTCATACGCTGGAGTTCATCTCCCGATTGAACAACGCGGGGATTCCAACGATCGATCTCTTTGAGACCTTCCATCGAGAGCCCCGACGGGACCGGTCAACCGAGGAAAAGCAACACTATCTCTTCCAAGACACGCATTGGACGCCGGAGGGAGCTGAATTGGCCGCGCAGGCCGTTGCGGAGAGAGTGTTGAGAGAGGGTTGGGTATCCGCGGGCTCGAAAGAATACGTTCAAAAGCCGGTTCCAGTGGCTCGCCGCAGCGACATTCTCAGAATGGCGCGTTCCGCATCAATCGAAAGACTCTTTCCCCCCCAAGAGGTCACCTGTCGACAAGTGGTCGAATCAAACAGCGGAAGCCTCTATCAGGACGATCCCGATTCGCCGTTGCTCGTCCTCGGGGACAGCTTCTTGAGGATCTATCAGACTGACGATCCGAAAGCCGCCGGCTTTCTGGCACACCTCGCCAAAAACCTGAAACGTCCTGTCGCTTCGATCGTCAATGACGGAGGCGCGTCCACGTTGGTCCGACAGCAGTTGAGCAGAAACCCCGATCTGCTGGAGGGCAAGAAACTAGTCGTTTGGGAATTTGTAGAGAGAGACCTGCGCTTCGGAACGGAGGGCTGGAAGAAGATTCCGATTCCGTCCGCCTCGAGTCGCCAATGAGCGTCCGGCAGAACCTGGACAGCGGGATTTCGTATGTTGCAAAAGAGTTTGCAATGGTTCTCCGGAGTCAGAACTGCATCTCGTCCAGCTTGTCCCGCATGGAGTCGATGTAGAACTGCCAGGAGGATTGGTCTCCGCCGCTGGGGTCCGTCATTTCAAAAGTGAAGTTCCCGCTCTTGAAACTCTCCACCTCGGCAACCAGGCGTTTCGATTCTTCCAGAGCCTTCTTGAGAGCATCGGTGTCGGCTTCATGGTGGAATTGGTAGACACGATACAGCGCGGCCACGGCGTCCGAGAACCGGTATCCCAACTCGAGACGCTTGGACAGATGGCTCAGATCTTCCACATTCCCGGCTGTCAACGAGGCAGCCTGAAGCGCCTTTTCCACGTCCCCCACCGCTTCCCGGGTCACTTCAGCACGCAGCCGCCAGATCCGTTCGAATTTGGCATACAGGTCCTTACTTGAAACGTCCTGAGCGCTGCCTGCGTTGCGGGCATAATCGGCCAGCGTCTTTCCAATCCCGGTCGCGGCCAGATTCTTCTCCCATGTTCGTTGGGCATTCGCCAAGTTGTAGAACATCGTATTCATGGGATAGATCTTCGACAGCGTCCAGCGGCCATGCCCCTCCTGGTAATACCCGGGAGGAGCGAACTCCCGCTGCTCGCGGGAGCGCCGGAAGTACCGGTACATGGATCCGCCCGCCTCCTCCCCATAGAGCTTGCGGCAGGCCTCACCCAGAAAGCCTGATTCCGAGAAAATCTCTTCCGGCTCATCCAGGTTCATCTGGTATTCCCGGAGACGCCGCTCGGTTTCGATCTGTATGGTCGGCCGCAAGAAGAATCCCCGGGCCTTGAGATTCCAGCCGTATTCGGCATTTAGAAGTTGCTGCGGTTCCTGTGCAAAGCTGCCCGAAAAGTTGTATAGCGTCGTGGCACCCGCAAAACTCGTATTGCCGACGGGGGTTGCCGCAAAGGTGGAATCAGAATTGTAGTAGTCGGCTCCCGCCACGACGAATACATAACTGCCGAAATTCAAGTCCAGCTCACGCAATTTCTCGTGCAGACGAAGGGGCCAAGTGTCTTCAGGCCCCTGGAAGGGAAACATCTCTCGAAACCCGCCCTGAACCCTGGGCCCTTGATGCTTGAGCTGTTTGTAGATGTTCACCCAGAGTTTCTGGACGTTGTTCCAATCCTGCCGCGCCGCTTCAACAGAGTCGTGGTGCCGCGGAGTCTCTCCCACTCCGAAGGCCATGTAGGAGGGTGAGATCAGGACGACGATGCAGTCCCTGGACGCGTCATAGCCGGATTCCTCGTTTTCGACCGAAAAGATGGCGTCCAGCAGCGTGTTGTACCCATAGGCCAGAGCTCCCGCCCCGCCGTCCATCGCCTTCAGATCGTCGTTGGGCCAGCGTTTGCGGCAACCGGCATCGCGAACCTCCCATTCGACCTGAGTGTCCGGATAGTTGCTGAGATCCTCGTGGTGGATGTACAGGGCACCAGGCTCGACGGCCCGCACAAAAGCTGCCAGTTCCTCCTGTTTGAGCCGGTTCAACGCTTCGTTGCTGCGGCAGGTTCCCAAGGTTCGCGGCGGGAAATGATCGTTCTCATGGGCCATGCCGATACATGAGTAGATCTCCCCGTCCGGATAGGACCGGCGATTGTAATAGAGTTTTCCACGGTAGGCAGGGGTGTTGAAGAAGCCCTGATAGGTCCCCAACCCGTAACCGGCCCCGTATCCCCCGAAGAACAAGTGGATGCCGCGCTCTCTGGCATACCGATTGATGGATCGCATCAGAGCAGCGTACTCCGGTTCCAGGGTCCAGCCGAAACCGTCAAAAGTCACTGCATTGATCTTGTATTTCAGACAAAAGTCGAGTTTTCTCTTGATCCGCCGCAAGAAGTTGGCCTGACCGTCTCCGAAGTCATATCCCCAGCGATTGCCCTCCACGTTCTGCAGCCAATCGGCCGCTTCACGAAATTTGATATCCGGAAAGTCCCGGATGTGAACCCTTGCCAATTCCAAGCGGCCGGAGCGGGATTCCAGCAATTGAATCAAGGTGGCCGCCGCGTAGAGGGCTCCTTGGTCGGTGCTGCCCACCAGAAAAGCGTCTTGTTCCGAGATTCGAATCACGTAACTCTGTTCCGTCTCCGCGGGATCGTTGAGAACGCCGATGTCTTCGCGATCCAGATTCACCCCGTCCGGCAGGGCAACCTGCTGGTCCTGCCAAAGCAAGAAACGAACGGTCAAAGCGGCTCCTTCAGCCACGTTCGCAGGTTGCCCGCCGGATACCAGGTCGTCCTTGCCTGACAACTCGGCAAGCCGCTCTCGTACGAGTTGGGCCGCCAACTGCAGTTTGGGGGTTGGGTTGTCGGGTAGCACGACGGCGACGCTGCCCGGGCGTTCCGGGATCAGAACGGGATCGCCGGCCGCGACCATCGATTGCGGGTCCGGAATCACATAGGGGAGCCGACCCGAGCCGTCGTCGGAAGACTGACAGGCCTGGGCCAACATCAGGCCCATAGCCGCAGCCGCGGTGAAATTGAGTCTCTTGAACATCGCCTGATTTCCTCAATCGGAGCAAACCGCCGAAGAGTTCACCGAGGATCTGCTCAGATTTCTAACGCTGGTCCATTGGATCCGCCGAAAGCTCCTGCAGGCGCGCCTTGATATCGTGCAGGCCCTCCAACCAAGTCGCCTGGTCTCCGCCCAGCGGGTCGACGGTGTCAAAAGTAAAGTCCCGATTCAGGAGCGATTCCAACGCATCCAGTTCGCTTTTGGCCTGCGCGACCAGGGGATCCACGACGTCACGGCCACGCTTCTCCAGCGAAGCCGCCAGCGCCTCGTGGTAACGAGTCAGAACTCTGGCGAAACCCCGTCCGACGCGCAGACACTTGCGCAGGTACTCGACATCGGGGCGGGCATCGGCGCGGAGGTCGGAGGTCCGGAGCACTTCGGACGCAAGCGCGACTGCTTCGGTGTTGACTTCGTCGTAAGCCTGCCAGAGTTTCGCCCACCGTTTCTGCCATTCCACGGAGTCGATGCCCACCAGCGCCATCAGTTCTTTGGTCCGCGCCGACAATTCCGGACCTCCCGATACCTTGTCGATGTCCAGAATTCGCCAGAGGATCGAGAGGGGATACAGTCTCTCAGCCGCCACCGGGACCAGAAGATCGATTTCACTTCCATAGACCTGGTCCACCGTCCGGTCGTAGTGGGTGGCCATGATCGTGCTGCCGATCCCCTCCGGCACTTCAACCCGGCGCTGAGTCCGGTAGAAGTTGAAAATCCGGCGCATTTTCGCGCCCGCATCGTCGCCGTAGAGCTGGCGGAAGGCCTCGGCGAGAAAGCCGGTGGGACCGGTGATCTCCGGTGCCAGATCCCGATTGTTCATCAACGCCCTCCAAGTCGATTTGGTCTCTTCGTAGCGGCTCGGAATGACGTGGCCGGGGGCATTCACGTTCCAACTGTATTCCGCATTGAAGAGCTGAAGCGGCTCCTGGAAGACGGCCCCACTGAAGTTGTAGATCGTCTCAGCTCCCTTGAAGATCCCATTCATGGCAGCAGTCCCTGCAAAGGGATAGTTGAAGGAATCCCTTGAATAAAGATCAGCACCACCCAGAAAGAAGAGGAAGGTGCGGCTGTTCAGACCTTGGCTTCCCAACCGTTGGCGGTAGGCATCGAGCCACCGGACGCCGGTTCCCTGCTGAGGGAAGATCTCCCGGAAGCCGATCTCGAAATTCTCGTCGTCGGGAAGCAGCGATACCACGTTCTCCCAGAAGATCAGGTGGTTCTCCCAGTCGGTGGGCTGGGTCGGAAACGGGTTGTAACCGGGACTGACGAAGAGGACCGTACAGTCGCGGGCGGCATCATAACCGGAGTCGGCATTCTTGACGCTTCGAACGGCCCGCAGGAGTTCGCTGTACGCATGAGCCACGGCTCCGGCCCCGCCGTCTTTGGTGAGGAGGCTGTCGTTGGGCCATTTCTTGCGGCAACGAAAACATCTCTTTTTCCAGGTGACCCAGAGTTCGTGGTTGGTCAGGTGATAGTCGATGTTGGGATCACCGATTCCGCGGTCTTCATGATGGATGTAGAGCGCTCCCGGCTCTACGGAGCGGACAAAGTCGGCCATCTCGGCGGCTTTGAGCCGGTTCAGCGCCTCGTTCCCGCGACAGGTTCCCACGATGCCGCGCCCCGGCCGGTTTTCTCCGAAGCAGGAATAGATATTTCCGTCCGGATACCGATCGCGGTTGTACCAGATCTTGCCGATATTGCGTTCGGGATGGACGATACGGCCGTAGTTGGCGCCGTACCCGGCAAACAGCAGCTTGATCCCTCGCGCTCGGGCGTAGCCGTTCAACTCCCTCATCATTCTTGAGTAGCCGGGAAACTTCTCGCGGTTCCACCCGTAGCCGTCGAAGAAAACCAGGTTGATCTTGTAGCGAAGACAGAAGTCGATTTTCCTCTTGATGCGCTGGACATAAGCCTCTCTGCCGTCACCCCAGTCATAGCCCCAGCGATTGATTTCCGCCAACAACAACCAATCGGCCGCGGCCCGATATCGAAAATCCGGAAAATCACGAAGTGAGCCTTGCGGAATCGAAACCGCATTCGTTTCGGACTTCATCACCTGAAGCAATGAAACGGCGGCGTAGAGAACCCCCTGAGCACTCCCACCGATCAGCCAGACTTGCGGTTGGCCTCCTGGAATAACCTTGACGACGTAGCCTTGTTCGGCCCGGTCAGGGTCGGAGAGCAGATCCCGATCGGCTGATTCGAGAATGGAGTCGGCTTGTGTCCTCAGAATGCCCTCACGGCTCCAGTTCACTAGGTGAATCCCACCCGTGGCCGGCGGAGGTCCGGACCCCTCCTGGACTGTGGGCGGAGGGAAGACCAAGCGGTTCTCGGAGTGGATCAACTCGGCCGCCAAACGCTCCTTGCCCGAAGCTCCTTCGGCGAGTACCAGTCGAGATGTGTCGGATCCTCGCTCAAACCGGACCGTTTCTTGACCCCAAACCTGATGCTGGGGTGTGGGAATGATCCGGGGCGCACATTCCAAGGTTTGTCCGTTGATGACCAGGAAGATTGCACTGAGCAGTCCGAACGTAATCCATCGATTCATTCTGCACCCTTCCTTTTTCCCTAACGAAACTCGACGCCTCGACGGGACGTCGATTGAGCCCACGCCACCAGGTTGCTTCTCAGTTCCTCGAGGGTCAGCGTCCAACTCGACAGGTCGCCGCCTTTCGGATCCACTGTGTCAAATGAAAAGGTGTCTTCGAGGTAGCTCCAGACTCGCTCGGTCCCGGTGAGAATCTCCATGATCTCCTCATGTCGAGCCGGTCCCGTCACTTGATTTCCGATCGCATCATGGTAGGACGCCAGAAGACCTCCAAACCGGACCCCCACTTCCAGGCAGCGCTCCAGGTGGCGCAGGTCCGGCACCGCGTCCTCCCTCACGTCATCGGCGGCGAGCGCTTCGGTCACCATACGCTTCCCCTTTCGGTTGACATCGGCAAGTTGTCTCCAAAAGGCAGCTATTTTTCGCTGCAAGAGAGCGTAATCCTGGGCTGAATACGTCCGCACACGCCCCCTGATTCGGATTTCCGTAGCGGCATCCTCCGTGTCTTCCAGCGCGCGGTTTCCCGCCGACCCCGATCCCCAATAGGCGCTGTCGGCTTGAAAGAGCCGCCAGAAGACAGAGTTCGGATAGACCTTCCTGGGGTAGAAGGCGGGGATCTCATTGTCCCCGAGCGGTTCGAAGAAGTTGAAGAAACGCGCCATGAGCTTGCCCGTCTTCGCCCCGTAGATTCGTTCGCACGCCTCTTCGAACAGTCCTCCGGAACCGAACACTTCCTCAGGAAGATCCTGGTTCGACCGGAGGCGGTTCCATGCAGCCAGAGTTGTCTCGAAGGTTTTCGGCCGTTGATAGCCAGGGGAGTTGACATTCCAGCTGAATTCAGCGTTGACGACCTGCAACGGCTCCTGGTGAACCCCTCCACTGAAATTGTAGATCGCTTCGGCGCCTTCAAAAATTCCGTTTATGACCGGGGTCGCCGCATACGGATAGTTGAAGACGCCTCCGGAATATTGGTCGGCGCCCCCCAAAAAGAACATGAAGGATTTATCGCTCAACCCTCGGGAGGCCATTCTCTCCTGGAACGCTGGAATCCACGGTTCACCCGTTCCCTGGCGAGGAAAAATCTCTCGAAAGCCGACCTCGACATTATCTTGCGACGGCAAGAGCGATACGGCGTTGGCCCAGAATTCGAGGGTCTTTTCCCAGTTGAGATCTTCATCGGTGTCGATGTCCGCCAGACCGGACCGCCCGGAATCGATCCCGTATGGCGGCGAGATCAGAATAATGGTGCAATCGCGCGCCGCGTCGTAGCCGGTTTCCGGGTTGCGCACTCGTTGGACGCTTTCGACGATCTGCCCGTATCGATAGGCAAGGGCTCCGGCGCCACCGTCAATGGCGGCAAAATCGTCGTTGGGCCATCGGCCCTTGCACCCCGGATCGCGCGCCTTCCATCGTTCCACGTTGCTCTTGTAGTGCCCCGTGTCCTCGTGATGGATGTACAGAGCCCCCGGTTCCACCGTGCGAACCAACTCGGTGATCGCTCCGACGATCTCCCGGTTTTGCGCCTCGTTTGAGCGACAGGTGCCCATCGTGGGGTGGAGGGGTGTTCGGAGTTCGCCGTAACACGCGTATAGAGGCCCGTTGGGGTAGCTTCTCCGATTCAGAAATACCTTCCCGATGTTGTGCTCGGGCTCGACCTTCAGGGGGTCGAAGTTGGCGCCGAATCCCGCATAAACCAACTTGATCCCACGGTCGCGGGCATAGGAGTTCAGTTCCCGCATCATCGCGCCGTAGCCGGGCGTTTTTTCTGCAGTCCAACCAAAGCCGTCAAAGAAAACCATGTTGATCTTGTAGCGAAGACAGAAATCGAGCTTGCGCTTGATCCGGTCCATGTACGCTCTCCTGCCGTCTCCCCAGTCGTAACCCCAGCGGTTGAGCTCGGCGCGCATGAGCCAGTCCGCTGCGGCCCGGTACTTGAAGTCCGGGTAATCCCCCACTCCCACTTCAGGGATGACGAGAGCTCCGTCATCCACGGACCACAGTTGCACCAGAGTGGTCGCTGCGTAGAGCACACCCAGGGGAGCGGACCCAAGCAGAAGTATCCGTTGGCCTCGAAGATCCGTCTTGATCACATAAGCCTGACCGGTGTCTTGGGAATCGTTCAGCACCTTGCGGTCGGCGTCGGAAAGGAGTCTCAGCAACTCATAGGTTCGATTTTCCGTTCGGCTCCAATCCAATAGCAATATGCAGGGCGTTTCGGAACATTCCGTCGCCATCTGCAGCTGAACTCCACTGGCGCCGGCCTCCTTGCGAAGAAACTCTTCCGCAAGCTCAAGCATTCGGCCTTGCGACGGGCGGGCCACGACCCAACCGCCGGACCCTCCTGTACCGCTCTTCAATATCCCGGACCCGGCTTCCAGGGCCTGAGGCATGGGAATCACGCGGGGCGTGGCCCAAACCTCAGAGACCGGGAGCAAAAACAAGAGAACGATCAACCTTCTTCTGACGGAACACATGAATCTTCTTTCTCCTCTGATGGGTCGCGACCGCTGAGAAGGAGGCGGGAACACCTCTACCTTTCGGGTTCCGGGGCCACACCCCGGATTCCACGGATCTCAGGCCCTCAAGCCGGCGTCCTGAAGTGGACTTCACCTGGACCCCGGTCTATCTTGGTGAAAGATCTTGTTGGTTTGAACGCAGGTTAGGGGAGTAGAAGAGATGATGTCAAGCCTGGGTGAGATCGTTACCGTTTTGGGCCCCATTTCCCAGGAAGACGCTGGGTTCACCCTCTGTCACGAACACCTGATCTGCGACCTCTGGCCTTTGTTCCCCAGCTACAACAACATCCTGGATGAGGAGAAGCTGGCGGTACGGGAATTGTCCGAATACAAGAAGGCGGACGGCCGCACGCTCGTGGATTGCACCAGCATCGGACTCGGCCGGGACCCCCATGCCTTGAAACGTATCTCACAGTCGACCGGTGTGAACATCGTGATGGGGACGGGTTGGTACCGGGAGGAAGTCTATCCGCCGGAAATCCGCGAAAAGTCCACGAACCAACTGGCTGATCTGATGGTTCAGGAACTCCGGGAAGGGGTGGGCGACAGTGGAATACGGGCCGGGTTCATAGGAGAGATCGGGACCGAACGATATTCCATCACACCTGGCCAGGAAAAGGTGTTTCGAGCTGCAGCTCGAGCACAGAAGAGAACCGGCGTCAGCATTTGGACTCACACCACTCATTTTGGCGAGCTGGCTCTCGAGCAGATCGATCTCCTGCAAGAGGAGGGCGTGCCTTGCGACCGTATCGTCATCAGTCACTTGGGAGATCGTCCCGTACCAGATCGATTTCTGGCTATCGCCGAAAGGGGGGTGTTCCTGGGAATCGACAATATCGGATATGTGGGCGACGGCTATCCTGACGACGACGTCCGCGTTGCCAATATTCTGGCGTTGATTTCGGCTGGACATTTGAACCAGATCATGCTCTCGCTCGACATTTGCATGAAGGGCCATCTCCTTGCATACGGAGGCAAGGGATACGCATATTTGCAAAGAGAATTCTTGCCTCGTTTGAAGCGTTCGGGGGTGACGGATGAACAGATTCGTTGTATGACCGTGATCAACCCCGGCCGTGCCCTGGGAGTGAGGAGAGCGGAGGGCTGATGGGCCTGACAAGGAACGCCATATACCACCGGATGGGCGTCCGCGAAGTGATCAACGGCCGAAGTTTCAGCACCAAAGTCGGCGGCTGCATCATGGACCCTGAGGTGATCCGGGCCATGCAGGAAGCAAGCCGGTCCTTTGTCCGAATTGAAGATCTGGAGGAGGCGGCAAGCAGAACCATCTCACAGATCACAGGCGCCGAAGCAGGGTACGTCACCTCGGGCGCGGCAGCAGGACTAACCTTGGCCATGGCTGCTTGTCTCACGGGACTCGACCCAGACAAGATGAATCGCTTGCCCGATACGACGGGAATGAAGAACGAAGTGATCATACAGCGGGGTCATCGCAACGATTATGACCACGCGCTGCGAGCGGCAGGAGCAAGGGTCAAGGAAATCGGGTACAACTACGCCACATTCCCCTATGAGCTGGAGCGGGCCATCGATGAAAAAACCGCTGCCGTCTTTTACTTGGCTGGAATCGCCGACGGCAGCTTACCCATCGCCCGGGTCACCGAAATCGCCGGAGAAAAAGGGGTCCCCGTCATCGTAGACGCGAGCGCAGAACTGCCGCCAAGAGAGAACCTCCGCAGATTTACCGGCCACGGAGCCGATCTCGTGGTCTTCAGCGGCGGCAAACACATCCGCGGACCCCAGTCGAGCGGCTTCATATGCGGTCGAATGGAACTGATTCTGGCAGCCGCACTGCAGCATCAGGACATGGACGTATTCCCTGAAACCTGGAGCTCCCGCAATTTGATCGATGAGGGCATTCTTCCCGGCCCCCCGCACCACGGAATCGGACGGGGCTTCAAGGTCGGCAAAGAGGAAATCGTCGGTCTTGTGACAGCCTTGACCCGTTATGTGGAAAGGGATCTGGAGGCGGAGCTGCAGCAATGGAAGGAAACCACTCAATCACTCGTGGAGGGCGTGAACCGGATTGACGGTCTGAGTGGAACATTCCAGTTTCCGAAACCGGGCGGCAGGACCGTCCCGGCGGCCCATATACGAGTGGACCCGGTGAAGTACGGCATGGACGCCCATAGCCTCATTAACGCGCTCCAGGATGGTAACCCCATCATCGCCGTTTATGAGAGCTTCGCCGCTAAGGGTAAAGTGATCATCTTCCCTGAGAATCTGCGGCCAAGCGACGTTCCGCTGATCTTGGATCGTCTACGGGAGATCAAGGCTTGAAGATTCGAAATTCCTTGTCGACGTTCCCGGATTGGAGTTCGCGGTAGGTCTTGAGTTCCGCTTGAGCTTCTTCTCGCCGGCCAAGTCTGGCCAGTACCTGAGCGGCTTGGTAGTGAGCCTGGGGGAACCCGGGATCCAATTCGATCGCCCGCTGACTATCTCGCAACGATGCCACAAGGTCTCCCCGCATGAAGAGGATTTTTGCGCGCTGAAAGAGAGCGTGAACGAAGGCGGGATCGAACGTAAGGCATTGATCAAAAAGCGCCAGAGCCCGATCCTCTTCGCCCCGTTGGGAGTGGATCAGACCCTGAAGATAGTGGATGCGCCCGTCCTCCGGAGACAGGCGGTGGGCCTTCTCGAAATACGAGAGTGCTTGCTCCGGCTGTCCGGCTTCCAGAAATGAACTGGCGAGATAAAGCAAGCCGGAACTGTCTGAAGGCCGAATCTCGATCAATCTCGAAAAGGTCCGCTGAGCATCCTCAAACCTCCCATTGAGCTGCTGCGCAAATCCCATTGCCCTCAGCAATTGCGGAGACTCCGGAAAGTGCGCTAACGATTGGTCGAGCACCGTAATCGCTTCGTCGTAGGCGTCGGCTCTCAGGAGCAGGAGCGCCAAATTGTAGTGGGACTCCGGATTACGGGGTTGCAGTTCGATGGCCTTTTCGAATGACCTGCCGGCTTCTACGACCTGTCCCAACTTGGCGTTGGCCGCGCCCATGAGGTTGAAGTACTCCGCATTCTTCTCGGACTCGGGCCAATCGCGCAGTTCCGCCAGACAGCTCTTATCCTCCCCCTGCTTGAACAGCGCCGAAGCCAACGAAAACCTCAAGTCCCAGTTGTCAGGATTGAGTGCCAAGGCTTTCTTTAGACTGGCAATCGACTCATCCACGCGGCCCGCCTGTTCGTAGACGGCTGCCAGGGCGGCCCAGAGTGCGAAGCTGTCGTCACCCAGTCTGTTTGCCCGCTCCAGACTGTCAGCCGCGGCCTCCGGTTTTTTCAAGGCCACATAACATTCCCCGAGTAGTCGAAAGTATTGACGGTTGTGGAATCGAGGTTCCTTTTTCGCCTTTTCCAAATGGTTGACAGCACTTTTGAATTGAGCTATTTCAGCGTAGATAACACCCATTCGATAATGTATTTCCGCCGAATCGGGACTGATTCTTAACAACTCTTGGAACTGCTGGAGCGCCTGCTCCAATCTGCCTTGGCGGACCCAGTGAAGAGCCAAATTCCTTCGGGCCTCAACGTAATCGGGCCTGAGTGCAATGGCCTTCCGGAGGGATTCTTCAAATAGTTGAGGCCGATTCATCCTCTGGTAGATGATCCCCATCAGGTTGTGGGCCTCGGCAACTTGTGGCGCCAACTCCAGGAGCTCCGTCAGGCTGGAAAGAGCCGACTGGAACTGTCCCCTTTGGTATGCACTGAGCGCGTCCGAATAATGCCCGCGTATTAGTTCGGCCGTAGATCCCTGGTTTCCGGCAAGACTCCATGGATTGGCAAGGAGGTTGAGGAGGAGCCAGATGAGCGCAAATGGCGGTCGGGACCCATGTGCCATGGCCAGTTCAGTTTGCCATAGACGGATTCTTGCTTCACGGCTACGCGGTGGCACGACGCGGTGTCTGTTTCTTGGACGACCGGAAAGATCACGTGTCAAAAACGTTCGCTCGAGACAGGCGGTTCGGAGGAGAAGCGTCTTGCACGTAAGCCATCTCGGGACCTATTCTCGGCCAATGACGTGGATACTGACTCTTGCCGTTTGGGCCGCCGCCATTTCCGGAACCACTGCTGCTGAAACCCCCCGGAAGAGCTCGGAATCTCGGTTGGCCGCCAGTGCCCGGGCCTGGACGCCGGGTGAAGAAACTCTGGATGGATCCGACTTTAACGTGGACACCCCCTACTGCCGATCCATCTGGGACACCGCCGGATGCACGACGGCGGCGACTCTGCCCCAGGTCGTGATGGGACCCTTGGGACAGAATATCTCCCGGACCGAGATCGTCGTCACCAACGCGGGGCCGGTTGGGCGTGCATGTGACTTGGCGCTGCTCTTTCACCGGGGCTCTTCCCAGGCTCCGGAAGCCCTGTTCGATGGCCGGGCGGCGGAGGGGAATTTCATCCGGACGAATCTGCCCGCGGGGGGAGCCCGAATCTTTACCCTGACGCCGGCCGACCCGGCGGAATTGGCGGTCGGAGCGGTTTCAATCTTCACCAGGGCTCCCTGCTCCTCCGACTCACTGGACGTTCAAGGCCGGTATCTGCTGGAACACGAATCCACCGGAGATATCGACGAGATCTTTTCCGTTGCGGGTCAGCGGCCCGAGGAGTGGCTTTCCGACGGCGACTGCCGAGTCCTGACCGGCGTCTTCGGAACCGGCCGGGACGTGGGTTTCGCCGTGGTGGCCGGAGAGCCGGGACAAGCCGCGCCACCCGGCACCGAACTACGCTACCGATCCTTCGACCTGGACGGGAACCTCGTCGGTGAACCTGGCGGACTACCCGTTTCCGGAAGGCACGAGCCCCAGTTTCCCTGGGATTTCAGCGAGCCCACCATCATCGAGATGTGTCTGCAGGTTCCGGAGGGCCAAAGCGACTTCCACGCCTCCGTCATCGCCGTCGGGATCACCGAGACCGACAACAACATACAGTGGAGCGACGAGATCCTGGTGGACAGTTTGAAGCCGTATGACCGGATCGAAAGTGCTCTCGTCTACGATCACGATCCGGAATCGCGCCTGGGGGACGAGGTCTTCGGCGATGTCATCGTCGATTTCGAGAACGACGATCCGGGGCGCAACTCCCATGGGGGTCCCGTCTGCATGCAGTACGCCGACGGCCGAATCGTGGCCTTCCATTCCAATGCCAGCGACCACAACCTGGACGGCTGGAGTGAGTATGCCTTCAGCGACGACGGAGCAACGAGTTGGCGAAGATACAACAAATTCCAGTATTCCTACGACCAATACCTGCGAGATCCGGAGCATCCGGTCTGGGTCGAGGAGGGCCTGGTCACGGAACAGGGCACCGCCGTCCTGTTCCTGACCCATTTCCTTCTGGACAACAGCCGGACCGGCAGCGGGATCATGATCAGCCGCGACCACGGCTCAAGTTGGACCGGGTACGCGCCCATCGACGGCGACTTTACCGGGTATCCGTGCGCGGTGGCGGTCGACGGCCGAACCAACTACGTCCTCTTCGACAGCAACTCGGGTCGCCACGTGCTCTACGTCAGCACCGACGACGGGCAGACCTGGACCAGGCGGAGTACGTTGGCGCTGGACCCCGACAAGTGGTACGGCGCCATGTGCATCATGGAAGATGGCCGCTTGCTGGCCGGAGCCTACACTCACCACGACGAATACCATTTCTACTACACCATCAGCGGGGATCAGGGAAAGACCTGGAGCCCCCAGGAGAGGGCCTACGTGGACCAGAAGATCCGTGATCCGGAGTTGGCGTACCTGGGAGGCAAGTACTACCTGCACGGGCGGTCGGGAAGCGTCGGAGAGGGAAGAGGCCGATTCGTTCTCTACCAGTCCGACGACGGGATCAACTGGGGCAAGGGGATCATCGTAAGCAGTGACGCCCGGCATCTTGACGGGTACAGCCACAACTGCATCGTCAATCGGCAAAACGGCGCGCCGAACGAGTTGATGGTCCAATACAGCATCATTTACGACGGCCGCGACACCAACACCTACGCTTTTTTCATCCAGCCCGACTCGGCACCTTGATTTCGGAGAGTGCCGGGGCGAATCCTTGCCGGTGCGCCGTCAGCCGGAGACCTTCAAGCCGTTACGAAAATATCTGCCACACGGCGGATCCCATCATGGCGATGGCGATGGAAGGAAGCAGAAAGGCCAGGGTGGCGACGACCCGGCCCAGATCCTTGTCGATGCAGGTGGCGCCGATGCCCAGAACGACGGACTGCCAGATGGTGAAGAGGCCGATCGCGTGCATCCATGTCCGAAAGAACCCTTCGTCCAGGAATGGCAGAAGCGTTCCCACGCTGAGGGTCGCAAAGAGATCGTTCGATCGAATCTGAAGCGGAATGCTGACCAGTGCACCGGCGTAGACGATGAAGCCGGCGATCAGAACCATGGAGAAATATTGCTTGAAACGGCCTTCGCCCCCCAATATGCCTCGAAACAGGAGCAGGGCCCAAAGAGTTGTGAGCAACACGACGACAGTCATTCCAACGGCCCCGGAAAGGAGATTCCTCACGCTGGTCGGGCTGTAGTCGTGAGAGTCCAGTTCAGCGGCGGCCGCGCCACCCATTCCCGGCAATTTGGAGAGCATCTTGCGAGTCGAATGTTCCACCACCTCCTCGGGGATCAGGAATGCGGTCAACACTCCCAACGCCAACAGCAAGAGCAACGGCCCCACCCAGGTGGGATTATCGGCCACCGCGGCCATCACGGCCCGAGGCTGGTGAAAGACACCGGTCACGCGTTGAAGAAGCGGCATCGGCTCAGGATTGGATGAAACGGGCTCGACGTCGTTCATCGATCTTCACTCCTTCTGATTCAAACCTATTTCCAGGCCGCCCATTTCTCAAGGTGCAGGTACCGGTCCACCTCCTTGGGGGCCAGCAACCACATCAGCAGCGCCTTCTGGACGTGGAGCCGGTTCTCCGCCTGCTCGAACACCAGCGAGTAGGGAGCGTCGATGACCGCGTCGGTCACCTCCTGGTTCCGGTGTGCCGGAAGGCAGTGCATGAAGAAAGAATCCTTGCCGGTCCGCGCCATCAATTCAGGGGTCACCTGATAGGGACGGAATTCGGCCAGCCTCTCCTGAGCCTCGCCCTCCTGGCCCATGCTGACCCAGGTGTCGGTATAGACGGCATCGGCTCCCCGGATATCGTCCGGGGAATCGCTCCATCGGCAGGTGGCGCGAGCGTTGGTGGACAGTTTCCGAAAATCCTCTTCCCAACCCGGGTAAGGCTGCCGGCCCGAGGGAGTCACGGCAGTGAAACACATGCCCGAAAGGGCGGCCGCATGAACCAGGGACCCGCAGACGTTGTTCCCGTCGCCGATGTAGGCCAGGGTCCGGCCTTCCACGTTTGACCACTTCTCCATCAGGGTGAAGATGTCGGCCAAGGCCTGGCATGGATGTTCCTCGTCGGTGAGGGCGTTGATCACCGAGCAACCGGCATACTCCGAGAGCTGGATCAGCACCTGGTGGGAGAAGGTGCGTGCCACCAGGCAGTCGAACCAGCGCTCCAGGTTCTTGGCCACGTCCCGAAGAGCTTCCCGCTCTCCCAGATTGGCCTCCTGATAATCGAGATAGACGGCATCGCCTCCCAATTGCTGGATGCCCAGCTCGAAAGTCAGCCGGGTTCGCAGCGACGGCTTCTCGAAGATCAGGACGATGCTCTTCCCCGGAATCATGCGCCTGAAATTGGACGGGCGCGACTTGACCTCCCGGCTCAGATGCAGGAGCTGGGTCCACTGCCTGGGGCTCAGGTGCGCCAGAGAGATGAAGTCCCTCATGGCTGTTCCTCCCTTGGAATATTTCCGTTCTCCCGGGCCCGGAGCCGGTCCTCCCAGCGGGCGATCTGTTGGCGTATGGATGCCATTCCGGTGCTCCCCGAGTGAAACTTGTGATCGAGAGCGCCCTCGGGCTTCAATACCCCCTGGACGTCCGAACCGCACTGGGGAGCCAGCTTGCGGATCTCCTGCAACGAGAGTTGCCGCAACGTCAGGTCATGCTGCACACAGTAAGCCACCAGTTGCCCCACTTGTTCGTGCGCGGTTCGGAATGGAACCCCTCGGGAAACCAGGTGTTCCGCCAAGTCGGTGGCCGTGAGGAACCCCCGTTCCAGCGCCGGACCGGTCCGGCGCGAAACGACCCGCATCCGGCTCACCACCAGTCTCAAAATCTCCAGCGTCTCTCCCACCGTGTCCACCGCGGGGAAAAGGTGTTCCTTGTCCTGCTGCAGATCGCGATGGTAAGAACTGGGCAACCCCTTCAGGAGCGTCGCCAGAGCCGTTGTGTGGCCAAGGACCGAGGCCGTCTTTCCCCGGCACAGCTCCAGGAGATCCGGGTTCTTCTTCTGAGGCATCATGCTGCTGCCGGTGCAAAGGGACTCGGGAAGCTCCACCCACCCCACCGGTGTGCTGGAGAAATAGATCAGGTCCTCGGCCATCCGGCTGGCGTGCAGCATGATCTGGGTGGCGATCTGCAGCAGCTCCAGCAAGAAATCGCGGTCCCCCACCACGTCGTAGCTGTTCCCGAAGCTGGAGGCGAATCCCAGGTCCCGGGCGGTCTGGTCCGGGTCCAGAGGCAAGGTGCTGCCGGCCAGGGCGCCGGCGCCCAAGGGGCTGACACTGTGGAGACTCCGGTAGCCGGCCAATCTCTCGTGGTCTCGTTCGAACATCTCGCAATAGGCCAGCAGATAGTGCGCCCAGGAGACGGGCTGGGCCGCTTGGAGGTGCGTCCACCCCGGAAAGAGTACCCGCTCCAGTTTCCGGGTCCGCGACAGGAGTGCCTGCTGAACCCGCCGGATCAGTTCCTGCCATCCGAGCGCCGCGTCCAGGCAGAACAGCTTCAGATCCACGGCCACCTGGTCGTTCCGGCTTCGCCCCGTGTGCAGCCGGCGTCCCTCCTCGCCCACCAACTCACACAGGCGGACCTCGATGTTCATGTGGATGTCTTCCAATTCGTCCCGGTACGGGAACCGTCCGGAGCGGATCTCTTCCTGAACCTGGTCCAGTCCCTGCAGGATCCGGTCCCGGTCCCGGCGGCTGAGAATTCCCTGCCGGAACAGCATCCTCACGTGGGCCCGGCTGCCCTGGATGTCATAGAGGGCCAATCGCCGGTCCACATGAAGAGACCGGGTATAGTCCTGGACCGCTTGGTCCGGATCTTCCGTGAAACGGCCTGCCCAGGGGGATCGGGTCATGGTCTTGCCTCTTCCTCCGATCCTCAGGATCCGGCCGCGACCGGTTCCCGTCCCTGGCGTATCCGGTCATCCCGCAGAGAGGCGATCCGGAGACGGAGCCCGTTGAGGCGGATAAACCCTTCGGCGTCCGCCTGGCTGTAGACCTCGTCGGACTCGAAGGTCGCGTATTCCGGATCGTAGAGGCTCAAGGGAGACCGGCGCCCCAACAGGGTGCAGTTTCCCTTGTAGAGCCGGACCTTGACCTCCCCCGTGACCCGCTGCTGAGATTCTTGGACCAGGCCGAGAAGCATCTTCATTTCAGGCGAAAACCAGAAACCGTTGTAGATCAGGGTGGCCATGCGGCTCGAAAGCTCCTGTTTCAGGTGCGCCGCCTCCCGATCCAGCGTCAACGATTCAAGAGCCCGATGGGCCTTGTGAAGAATCGTCGCCCCCGGCGTCTCGTAGACTCCCCGGGATTTCATTCCCACCATGCGGTTCTCCACCAGGTCGACGCGGCCGATCCCATGGCCGCCCCCCAACCGGTTCAATTCCTCCAGCATCCGGATCGGACCCAGTTCCCGGTCGTCCAGACGGACGGGGACTCCCTGGTGGAAGCCGATGACCAGGTCCTGGGGCATGCCGGGAGCTTCACTCACCGCCACGGTTCTCAGGAAGATGTCCTCAGGCGGCGCGCTCCACGGATCTTCCAGGATGCCGCCCTCGTACGAAGTGTGCATCAGGTTCTGGTCGATGCTGTACGGTTTCTCCTCCGTCGATGTGATAGGGATTCCATTTTCCCGTGAATAGCGGATCAGGTCCCGGCGGCCTCGAAACTCCCAGCTGCGCCATGGAGCCAGGATTCGGATACCCGGAGCAAGGGCCTGGTAGGTCAACTCGAAGCGGACCTGGTCGTTGCCCTTGCCGGTGGCGCCGTGAGCGACGCAGTCGGCCCCCCATTCCTGGGCGACCCGAACCTGTTCTCGAGCGATCACGGGCCGGGCCAACGAGGTTCCCAACAGGTACTCTCCTTCGTAGACGGCGTGCGCCTGGACCGCAGGAAAGACGAACTCTTCGACAAAGGAGCGCCTCAGGTCCGAGATCACCACCTCGTCCGCACCGGTTCGACGCGCTTTTTCCCGGATCTCCTCCAGGTCCTCCCCCTGTCCCACATCTGCCAGGTAAGCCAGAATCGGACATCCGTGCTTCGCCTTCAGCCAATGGAGCATGGCGGACGTATCCAATCCACCAGAATAGGCCAGGACGATCTTCTTTACCTCTTTCACCAGCTTGACCCTTTCCGTTTCTTACTGTTTCACCGGTCTCGCCGCCAGCCGGGACTTCCGCCCCGAGCTCCCAACTCGCGTTTCACCTGACGGGCGTCGTGGCCGTCGGCGACGACGGCCAGGAGAGTGTCCCTCCCGCCACGGTGCCCAGGATCCCCGCCAGTCCCATCTCATCGATCCGGTAGGCGACTGCCGCAGCCATCCCGGCATCGGTGCGCACCACGAGGAGATTGCCGCTGACCTCGCAACTCCGAAAAAACGGGACGCGTCGATTCTCCCGGAACGCATATTTATACCCACCCTCATCGTCCACGGTCTTGATCACGCCCAGTTCCTTCAGATCCCTGGAGAGTGTCGCCTGGGTCACACGCAAACCTTTGTCTATTAAAGCGTTTCTCAAAGACTTCTGGCTGGAAACGGTCTCGGTTTCCAGGATTCGGACGATGGCATCCTGTCTCAGTTTCTTATTCATTTCCAGAGAGAATGCAATTTTATTCACATTTCTCCTCTGGAGTCAAGGCGATGGGAGTGAGAAGCCGGGCAGGCGCCCGGATTCAGGCGATTTTCTTGAAGGTGCTGTAGACGGAGTTTCTCTGAGCGGGAATGAAGCCGGCGTCGAGGATCAACTGAACCAGGTCCGAGCGCCGAGCCGAGTAGTGGGCGCCGGCAGTGCTGATCACATTCTCCTCGATCATGATGCTGCCCACGTCATTGGCGCCGAAGTGGAGCGCGATCTGGCCCACCTGCAGCCCCTGGGTCAACCAGGAGACCTGGAGATTGAGGATGTTGTCCAGATAGATCCGCGCGACCGCCAGCAGAGTCAGGTACTCCACCGCCGGCACTTCGCGCCGGACGGTCTCCTGCATGGGGGTCCCGTCCAACTGGACGTTCCATGGGATGAAGGCTACGAAGCCTCCCGTTTCATCCTGAAGACTGCGGAGGGCCTCCAGATGTTCGATCCGCTCCCGGAGGGATTCGCCACCTCCGATCATCATGGTGGCGGTGGTAGGAAGGCCCTCCTGGTGGCCGATGCGCATCACCTCCAGCCACTGCCGGGCGGTGCACTTGCCGGGACTGATCTCCCGGCGCATCCTCTCGGTCAGGATCTCGGCGCCGCCGCCGGGAATGGATTGGAGCCCTGCCGCCTTCAGCCTTCGAATCGATTCCCGGAGCGAGAGCCGGCTGAGCCGGGCCAGGACGACGATCTCCGGAGGCGAAAAACAGTGAAGGTGAATGGCGGGGTAGCGGTCCCGTATGGAGCTGAGCAGTTCCTCATAGTAGTCGATTTTGAGCTCGGGGTGCATGCCTCCCTGCATCAAGATTCCGGTTCCGCCCAGCGCCAAGGTCTCCTCGATCTTCCTGAAAATGGTCTCATTGGACAGGACATAGCCCTCGTCGTGACCGGGCCGGCGGTAGAAGTTGCAGAAGGTGCACCGGGCGACGCAAACGTTGGTGTAGTTGACGTTCCGGTCCACGAGGAAGGAAACCACCCCGTCCGGGTGAAGCCGGCGGCGCATCCAGTCGGCGGCCTGACCCAACTGCTGAAGTTCGCCGGACTTCAATAGGATGAGAGCGTCGGACGGCTCCAGCCGCTTTCCCCGATACACCCCGTCCAAGATGCTCTCAGGCGTCTTCATGACGATCGTATTCTAGCAGCCCATGCCGAAACTCGCCGTGGCGCCAAGTCCGGCCGGCCACCGGTCGACAAGCCATGTTTTCTTTACTTTCTCTTTGCTCTTTCCTCATTTACTCTCCGCCCTCTGCTACAATCGCGCGAACCGGCAATTCGCCCGGGCGCGATCTGGACGGTTCCGAGCAGGGCAGGATCATGATCTGGACACCTTTGGCTTACCTCGACCCTGGTTCGGGGAGTCTCTTTCTCCAACTGTTGCTGGGCGGGATCGCCGGTGTGGCTGTCTTGGGAAAAGTCGTCTGGCACCGGATCAAGTCTGCTCTTGGAGTCCGGTCCGCCGCTCCGGAGAAGGCCGCATCCCTGGAGCGAACCGGCCGAAAGACGGAATAACGGATCTCGAGCATCCCAGACCGACGAAAATCGTTCCTTTCCGATGTCTGAAGTCCGAAGCGAGCCTGGATCGTTCCGCGATCGCCATGGCCGCGTTTTCTACCGGGACGGGGCCGTCTATCGCGCCCTGAGCGGGCACGCCATCGAAGCTTGGGAACGGTTGGAGAAAACCCGATTCTTTCCCCGGCTGGTGGAGGAGGGCCTGATCGTCAGGACCCGCCGCGTGGAGGCCGCTGAATTGGCGTCCACGGATTTGCCACCCGGAGACTGGGCAGGGATTCTGCATCACGAGACCGTCCCCCATGTCTCCTATCCCTACGAGTGGCCGTTCCGGATGTTGAAGGACGCCGCTCTGCTGCAGCTCCGGCTGATCTCCGAGTCTCTGGCGGAAGGGATGATCCTCAAGGACGCCACCCCTTACAACGTTCAATGGAACGGGAGCCGGCCCGTCTTCATCGACATTCCCTCCTTTGAACCACTGCCGCCGGGAGGAGCCTGGACAGGATACCGGCAATTCTGCAGCCTCTACTTGTACCCGCTGATGTTGCAGGCCTATCGAAGCCTGCCGTTCCAACCGTGGCTGAGAGGAAGTCTGGAAGGAATCTCTCCCCGGGAATGCCGCGACCTGCTTTCGGGCTTGGACTGGTTCCGCTCCGGAGTCCTCCTCCACGTCTGGCTCCAGAGCCGTTTCCAGGAAAAATACGGCGCGCGCGAGGAGAGCGCCAGCCAGCTTCTCAAGGACGCCGGTTTCAACCGGAAGGCGATCCTCTCCAATGTCAGCCGCTTGGCGCGGCTGGTCTCACGACTGAGATGGACTCCCCCGGCCTCCCAGTGGACCGGATACGCTGGGGACAACAGCTATTCGAAGCCCGACCGGGAGTCCAAACGGGAATTCGTCCGCTGGGCGGTGGGTCGAAGGCGATGGAAGACGACCTGGGACCTGGGCGCCAACACGGGCGACTACTCGCGACTGGCCGCCGCCGGCTCCGATTACGTCCTGGCCATGGAGCGGGACTCGGCCTCTGTAGAACTCCTCTACCGGGGCCTGCGCCGGGAGGGTCCCGCCAACATACTGCCGCTGGTGGTCAACCTGGCCGACCCCTCGCCGTCCCTGGGGTGGCGCGACCGGGAAAGGGCCTCCCTCACGGGGCGAGGATCCCCGGACCTGGTCCTCTGCCTGGCGCTGATCCATCACATGGTCATCGACGCCAACATCCCGCTGGCGGAGTTCGTGGAGTGGCTTTCAGGGTTGGGCGGCTCCCTGGTCATCGAATTCGTGCGGCGGGACGACCCCATGGTCAAGATGCTGCTGCGAAACAAGGAGGACCAGTACACCGACTACCGGATGGACTACTTCGAAGAGTGCCTGGGGAAGTGCTTCCGAGTCCACCGGCGCCAGGAGCTGCCCTCCAGGTCCAGAGTCCTCTACTTTGCGGAGGCGTGACCTGGAACGGCGAAGCCAAGCAGACGCCTCACGCGGCGGCGTGGCCCGCCCTGCTCGGGCCGGACACAGCGCTTCGAAGAATGCTATCTGGACTCTCTCTGTGCCCGCACGTAACTTTCCAGTACACGGTTGATCCGTGTCTGGTAGCCCTTGCCCGAAGCTCTGAAATAGGTCAACACCGAGCGTTTGACGCGTAAGGTGATCTGCTCCGTAAGATCAGGCTCAATGAGTTTCGCCTGCTGCCAGAAGGATTCGTCCAACTCGGGGATTTCGCTGAAGTCGATGTTCTCGTCCTTTGTCGCCGCGATTTGCGCGGGGGTAAGGGAGCTATCGAATTCGCTCATCATATGCCTGCCTTTCCTTGCGGGACGCCGGACGGGCGGAAATCAACCGAGTACGACCGTCTCTTTGGATATGAGCGACCACGATCCGTGCCGCCCGCCCTACCCGGCCGATGCTGACGTAGCGGTCCTCGCCATAGTCCCGGCGATCGTCGAGCCACGTCAAAACGGAACTCTCGAAGATGCGTCTGGCGGTTTCGAAACTGACACCATGCTTCCGGATGTTGGTTTGATTCTTGGCCTCATCCCACTCAAATTCCATTGTCCTGGTATAACTACAATTTGTAGTTATACCAGGACTGAACAAAGGAATCCATTGCCAAGAGGCTGTCCCAGAACAGGAATTGAAGTGGGTCTCCTACGGGCGCTGCGCTTTCCGCGCTCTCGGTTTCGGCTGGACCGCCCAGTTTTCCATCACCCGACTGGTTTCCGGGCAGCATGTGAAGGGACTAGAATGAGTTGAAATTGTTAATCTCCACACTGCCCGGGAGAATCCCACGGTGAACAAGTGCCGATTGCCATCCGCCCCAATCCCGCTGACCGTCCTTCTGCTCACCGGCGCCTCGCTGGAGGCAGGCATAGCACTCCAGAGCGCAAATGCGACGTGTGAAACGACCGTCTGACCAAATCAGAAGACCCTCGGTGGAAGAGATTCGATCTCTGGCCGCCAGGGAATACATCAACCTGTCCGAACGAGAGGCTTCCGACCTCGGGTCCCTCATGGATGGAATGCTTGTGGACGTGGGTCGCCTCGATGATCTGCCGGCCGCCCGGTTGCAGGTCAGTTACCACGAACGGAATAGAGGCTACCGCCCGTCACCCGATGAGGACCCCTGCAACGTCTTCATTCGCAAATGCCTGGTGAAGGGTGCGCCCAAAGGGAGGCTGGCCGGGAAGACTGTTGGACTCAAAGACAACATCAGGGTGGCCGATGTTCCCATGACCAACGGCTCGCGCCTCCTTGCCGAGTACGTCCCCGGCGTCGACGCCACTGTCACCGAGCGCCTCTTGGACGCCGGCGCGACCATTGTGGGCAAGTTGAACATGGATAGTTTCGGGATGGGCGGCACCAACGAGACCAGCGACTTCGGCCCTGTCCGCAACCCACACGACATGGAGTACTCCGCCGGCGGGTCTTCGGGCGGCAGCGGAGCAGCCCTCGCGGCCGGTGAGGTCGATATTGCCTTGGGCGTCGACGAGGGAGGCAGTGCGCGTATCCCGGCCTCCTGGTGTGGAGTGGTCGGCATCAAGCCCACCCATGGACTGGTTCCGGCCTTCGGTCTTTCCTATCTTGACCACACCCTGGACGAGGTCTGCCCCATGGCCAGATCGGTGCAGGAGGTGGCGCTGACCCTGGAAGCCATCGCGGGAGAGGATCCCAGAGACCCGCAATGGGTTCGGGGGCCCATTCACATCGAGAAATACAGCGAGGCCTTGCAAGAGGATGTCTCCCGTCTCCGGCTGGGAGTCATCAAAGAATCGATGGAATGGGATCAGTCCGAGCATGACGTCGGCCATGCGGTCTGGGAAACAGCGGGAAAACTGCGGGGCTGCGGCGCCTCGGTCGAAGAAGTCTCCATCCCCTGGTGGCCGGACGCCTGGCCGGTTCTGTTGGCGATCATCGGGCATTCGCTGTCGGCCATGGTCGAGTCGAATCTGGAAGGCTATTGGAGGGGGGGCCTGTGCGACCCGGATTGGCAGGAGGCTTTCGGTAAGGCTCGCAGAGCCGGCAGCGACGGATTCCCTCCCCTCCTCAAGGTCTGGATGGTCATGGGGAAATACCTCAGGCGCGAGTATTGCAGCGTCTATTTTTCCAAAGCCCAGAACCTGAGGCACGCCATGACGCAGAAGCTGGATGAACTGTTTGAAGCCTATGATGTCTTGATCACCCCCACCACTCCCCTGAAGGCCGTCAAGTTGACTCAGTCGAGCCGGACCGGGTCCTGGGAAGGAAGAGGTTCCATTGAAATGAACCGCAACACCTGCCCTCTGAACGTCACGGGCTTTCCGGCTCTGTCGGTTCCCTGTGGGTTTGGTGGCAATGGCCTGCCCATAGGCCTGCAGCTCATCGCCCGTCGTTTTTGCGAGAGCCTGCTCTTCCGGGTGGCTGCTCAAGTTGAGCGTGGACAGGAAGCGTGAACGCGGGGAGAAATTCCGCGCCCGACGGTCCAGGATCAGGCATTTCCGCCTTGACCGGGACGCCTTTCCATCCTCGCTCCAACCAAAAGCGCAAGTACCGTCGCGGCCGTCCCGGGGATGCAGGGATGCCACTGCCAAACATAGGCGATTCCTCTGATCTCGCCGGCGCTTTGCTGACCCAACCAAGTGAATAGAATAGTCACACATGCGCCGATGACCATGGCGGACAGTATTGTTACGGGCATTCGCCGTAGCGGCCTGTAAAACATCAAGCCGACCAGGACGGGAGCAAGCGCCGAGCCCAGAACTCGCTGGCCCACCAGGAAGACTTCGATCGTCATGGGCAGGGCATAGGCGAACAAGCCCCCCAAAATCGCACATCCCGCCACCGCGACGCGCGCCGCGGTCACCATTTCGCCCTCGGTCGCGGCCGGCTTGATATGGCGCTGGTACAGGTCGATGGTCAGATAGGAGGCCACCGACATCAGGGCGCTGTCCAGCGTGGACATGGCGCCGGCGATGGCGCCGGACAGCACGAAGCTCACCAGCAAGACCGGCAGTCCCTCAGACATGAGACGGACGAAAACGTGGTTGGGCTCCGTTCCGACTCCAAAGGTGGCCCTGCCCAAGAGGCCCAAAGCGTGAGGAAGGATGTAAAAGAAGGTGCACAGTATGCCGCCGTACAAGAAGCCAAGCTGTGCCTCCCGGGTGCTCTTGGCCGACAGACCACGGACGAACAGGGCGTGGTAGACCATGGCGATCACGATTCCCTCGACTACCCAGCCTGCCATCGTGCCGAATTCCAGCGTCCCGGTGACTGAGACCATCTCTGGGGGTAGCTGGCCCACGAACGCGGTCCAGCCCCCGAGCTTTGCCACCCCGATGACGAAGATCGCAATACCCGTTGCGGTCAACATGAGGGCCTGGATGGAGTCGGTCCAAAGGACCGCCCACTGCCCCCCCAGTAGGACGTAGACGATCGTGACCCCCAAGACCATCATCAGTGCCGGAATAAATCCAATACCCAGAAAGAAAGAAATCAGGATCACACTGGCAAGGATGGTTCCGGCAATCGCACCCATATCCCCGATGAACACCAGTATCAACGTCACCAGCTTGTGCCTGGCGCCGAAGAGCCTGTCGATCAACTGCGGCACGGTCAGAACGCCGGTCCGCCGGACCCTGGGAATGATGTAGAGGCCCAGCCAAGCGGTGGCGCCCATGTAGGAAAAATGGATCCAATAGAATGAGATTCCCAGGTCGTAGGCGCCCCCCGCGCCGCTGACGAAGGTGCCGACACCGACCCAGGTGGCCAGAATGGAGAGGCTGATCATCCACCGGTTCGCCCTCCGGCCCGCGACCAGGAAATCCTCCACGCCCCGAATCCTTCGGGAGAGGACCGCCCCGAGAACCATGAGGCCTCCGATGTAGAGGAGTACGAGCGACCAGAGAAGCATTGACGTCACCGGTGGCGCGACCTTCGGTCACCCGCCGAGGGCCTTTGACCAGAGGAAGAGCCACGCTAAGCCCAGCAGCTGCAGGACCAGGAATGTGAGGATGGGACTCAAGCGCGGGACCCGAGCCTCGTCCGCGGCTTTCATCAGTTCCTCGGGTTCCGAGCCGTTTTGAAGGTCGTTACCAGACGACTTCATAGCTCCTTCCCGACTCTTCTGCACCATCCCTGTTCAGAAATCTCTCTTTGCTCTTGGCCGTGCCCGAACCGGTGGGCACCGCGGGACCGAAGAAAACGCTGTCGGCAGACACCACTTTGACGAAAGGGCTGTCCTGAGTCTCCTACCTGACGGTAGCCTGACCCGGCACGGCGCCGCCTTCCAACTCCAGCAGCAGCCGCTTCAGGTCCAGACCGCCCGCATAGCCCACCAGGCGCCCATTGGAGCCGATGACCCGGTGGCAGGGAACCACGACGGGAACGGGGTTGCGGCCGGTCGCCGCGCCCACGGCGCGTGAGGAGCCCGGGTGTCCGATCCCGGCCGCTACCTGCGCATAGCTTCGCGTCTCGCCGAAGGGGATCGATCGCAGCCGGGTCCAGACCTCAACCTGGAACGGCGTTCCCCTCAGATCCAGTTCCAGATCGAACTCCCGTCTTTCCCCCGCCAGGAACTGCCCCAACTGCGACGTTGCGCGCCGCAGAACCGGGTTCCATCCCGGAGACGCCGGCCCCCCGAATTGCCTGTCGAACCATTCCGGCGAATCCGCTTCGCCGGGCAGGAGCAACCGGCACAGCCCTTGATCGGAGGCGGCCAGGAAAAAGGTGCCCAGCGAGGTGTTCAAAGGCTGGCAGCAGAGAGTTCGCATGGATCAGATTCCTTTCGCGCCGAGGCGCCGTGGTTCCCCCATGGTATGGGGTTCGCAATCCGGGTTCACGCCCGGGGATGGAATTTGTTGTAGACCTTCTTCAGGCGCTCCCGGCTGACGTGGGTATAGATCTGGGTGGTGGAGATGTCGGCATGCCCCAGCATCACCTGGACCGCCCTCAGATCGGCTCCATTTTCCAACAGGTGAGTGGCAAAGCTGTGACGCAGCACGTGGGGACTCAGCTTTCCGTCTATTCCCGCCCTCCTGCCGTAGTTCAGGGTCAATTTCCAGAAATTCTGGCGGGTCATGGGCCCACCCCGCCGGGTCAGAAAGAGGAACGGACTCGAGAAACGCTTATGGAGAAAATAGGGCCGGCCCTCTCTCTGATAGGCGTCCACGAACTCCGCGGCCTGGTCCCCCAGCGGAACCAATCGCTCCTTGCTCCCTTTTCCCATGGTCCGCAAGAAGCCCGCCTCCAGACTCACCTCGCGGACCCGGACCTGCACCAGCTCCGTGACCCGCAGACCCGTGGCGTAGAGAACCTCCAGCATGGTGCGGTCCCGCAGCCCGTACGGTGTGGAGAGATCCGGACCTTCCAGGAGGCGATCAACCTCGTCCGGTTCCAGGTAGACCGGCAGTCTCCTCCAGAGCTTGGGTGAATCCAAGGTCTCGGTGGGATCCTTCTCCACGTAGCCGTCCAAAAGCAGAAAACGGTAGAAGGATCGAAGACTGACGATCTTTCGCATGATGGAGGAGACCGAGAGCCGCTGGTGCAGGCGGCGCACAAAGTCGAACAGGTCCTGCCTCTCCGCCCGGTTCAACTCCAGTTTACGTTCCTCCAGAAATGCGAGGAACTCCAGGAGATCCCGGCGATAGGCGTCGACCGTGTTGGGGGAGAGCCCCCGCTCCACGACCAGATAGTTGATATAGCTCTCGAAGGCCCTTCGGCGCGTTTCGTCCGTCATTTTTTCAGCCGGGCAAAAAGGTGTCCGACCTCCTCGACTCCCAGGAGGCGGCAACAGGCAAAATAGAAGAGAATTCCGGCGCCGATGCATGCGAAGAGCGCCGCCGCGTCCCCCAGCCATGTGCTTCGAGCCACATCCAACTGGAGATAGATCCCGAGAAACCCGACCAGGACCCCCATGAGGATCGACGCCCCCAGGTTCTTGCCCACGGTGTGAGCAACACGATGCGACGCCAACGAGCCCACTCTTTGACCGAACGCACGGACCAGGAGCACCAGATTCACCCAGACCGAAGCGGCCGTCCCCAGAGCCAGCCCCAGGTACTTGTAGGCGGGGGGAAGCAGCCAGATCAGGAGCAGATTCACGGCCAGATTGGTGGCGACGGCGATCAGGCTGCTCCGCACCGGCGTTCGGGTGTCTCCCAGCGCATAGAAGGTGGGAGCGTAGACCTTGATGCAACTGTAGGCGAACAGCCCGAAGGAGTAGCAGATCAAGGCGTCGGCGGTCTTCTGAGTGGCGGCGGCGTCGAACTCGCCGGTTTCAAAGAGCAGACGGACGATGGGTCCGGCGAAGATCAGGAGTCCGACGCCGGCAGGCAGGGCGATCAGGGAAACGGTCTTGACCGAATGAGCCACCATCGCCTTGAGTTCGTCCCACTCCTGGCGGGCGGCCGAGACCGATACCTCGCGGAGATTCACCACGCCCACCGCCACTCCACAGAGTCCGATGGGCAGGTACATGATTCGGAACGCGAAGTTGAGCCAGGAGATGGGACCGTCGCCTCCCAGCCACGAGGCCAACTGCGTATTGATCAGGACGTTGATCTGAAGCGCGCTGACTCCCAGCAGAGCCGGCGCCACCAGCCGTCCGATCCGGCGTAGCGCCGGGTGCCGGAAGTCGAGTCCCAAACGGAACCGGTATCCCCGCCGGTAGAGGAGGGGGAACTGGATAGCGCACTGGAGAGCCCCGCCCACCAGGGCGCCCAGAGCCACGGCATAGACGGCCAGGATCCCTTCGTACTCGAACCAGGGGACGACGAATATGCAGAAGAAAATGAGAGCCAGATTGAACAGCGCCGGGGCCAGTGCGGGCACGAAATACCGGTTCAGCGCGTTCAGCATCCCCATCAGGATCGAGGCCACGGAGACGAAAACCAGGAAGGGGGACAGGATCCGAACCAAGTTGGAAGTGACCTCGAGCTTGCCCGGATCGATCGCGAATCCCGCCGCCAGCAGATAGACCCAATAGTCGGACAGGGCGAAGAACGCCACCGCCAGCAGCCCCAGGAGGAAGAGCAGAGCGCTGACCACCAGATTGGCCAGCCGCCACGCCTCTTCTCTGCCCTGTTTCCGAAGGATTTCCGTGAAGGTGGGGACGAACGCCGAACTCAATGCTCCTTCAGCGACGAGATCGCGAAAGAGATTGGGTATCCGGAACGCCACGTTGTAGGCGTCCATGTAGGCCCCGGCTCCGAAGAGCCGCGCGAAGAACCGGTCCCGGACCAGACCCAGTATCCGGCTGAGCAGAACGGCGGCGCTGATGCTGCGGGCGGCTCGGGTCGACCGAATCCTCCGTTGGGACTCCTGATTGTCGGCTTGGACCATGCCGCGGTCACTTGCTTGAGGGATTCGAAACCGGCGCTATCAAACGGGTCAACCCGCGGTTACGCTATCATTCTCATCTGACCCGCACCTCGGCGTCACGGAGTCTGGAATGAAGCTTGGAGACCTCGCTGAGAAACTGAATTGCGAACTCCGGGGATCGCCTGAAACCAAGATCGACGGCGTCGCCGGCATCGAGGAGGCGACGGCGACCCAACTCACATTCGTCTCCAATCCCAAGTACTACTCCAAGATCCCGTCGACTCGGGCCGGAGCCATCGTGGTGTCGCATGACGCGCCCGATACCGGGCTTCCGACCCTGCTCAGCGACAATCCTTACCTGGCATTCGCCCGTGCCATCCCCCTCTTTTACCGGCCCCCTTCCGTCACCCGGGGAATCCACCCCACGGCCATCATCGCCGAGACCGCCCAACTGGGAGAGGACCACTCCATCGGAGCCCACGCGGTTATCGGCGACGGAGTCCGTATTGGCCGCAACGCCGTGATCTACCCAAACGTGGTCATCTACCCCCACACCCGCATCGGCGACGACTTCGTGGCCCATTCCAACGCCGTGGTCCGCGAACACTGCCGGATGGGCGACCGTGTGATCCTCCAGAACGGGGCCGTCATCGGAGGCGACGGATTCGGGTTCGCTCCCCGTGCCGACGGCAGCTACTACAAGATGGTCCAGTCGGGCGTGGTGATTCTGGAAGACGACGTGGAAGTGGGCGCCAACGCCTGCGTCGACCGGGGAACCGTGGGTGAGACCCGTATCGGGAAAGGGACGAAAATCGACAACCTGGTCCAGATCGGACACGGATCGACCCTCGGATCTCACAACATCCTGGCGTCCCAGACCGGACTCGCCGGGACCACCACCATCGGAAACCACGTGACCCTGGCGGGGCAGGTCGGCGTAGCCGGCCATCTGAAGATCGGAGACCGGGTCGTGGCGACGGCGCAGACCGGCATCGGGCGGGACGTTCCCCCGGGGAGCGTCGTCTCCGGATCACCGGAGATGGAGACCACACTCTGGAAACGGAACTACATCCTGATGCACCGTTTCCCCGAGCTGGTGAAGACAGTCAGGCGGCTTCAAAAGGAACTTGCCGAACTTCGCAAGTCCCTAATCGGACGGTAGCCTGTACCGTCTCGAGCAGTTGAAGTTCGAATGCGCGGATCAGTAGTGGTGGCGAGCCTGCAGGAAACGGACCTCGCTCTTCGACACTTCGTATACGACGCGGTGTTCCCGGGTCAGACGGCGTGACCACAACCCGGCCAACTCACGCTTGAGCGGTTCGGGTTTGCCGATACCGCCAAAGGGCTCCTTCAGGATCTCACGGATGAGACGCAGCAAACGAATCGCGGTCTTGCGGTCGGTACGCGTCCAATATTCCATGTCCTGTAGGAAATGGTTCGCAAAGACGGCTCGCCGGTCACTCATCAAGACCGAATTTGCTTCGGAGCTCCGCAACGGTCATCACGACACCATTCCCGGACCGGACTTCTTCGATTGACTCAAGTAGCCGTCGAGCGTTCTCGGGGGATCGTAGCAAATGAGCCGTTTCTTCCAGCCCGGACAACTCTTCCAGGCTGACCAGCGCCACATCGACGCCTCCACGGCGCCTGATGATGAGTGGGTCTCCGGTTTCGGCGACCCGGTCGCAGTGGCTCTTGAGATGGGCACGGAGATCGGAATAGGTGGTCACGCGAGGCATCTGAGAATTGTACAAGATTCCGTACCAGTTCGTGAAAAACTCCGATATCATTCTCTCTGAGAAACCGATTTGAGCACGGCCCACAGGTTGCCGGCCTCAGAAAACCCGCGTTAGACTTGGAAAAGCCATGTCTTACACGAGTCCATTCCAGCGAAGAGATTTTCTGAAACGGGGCGGCGCCTTGGCAGCGGTCCTCTCGACGGCTCCGGCCGCAGCGCAGTACAACGGCGATCCCGGCGAGCCCAATCCCCAAACTCAGCCGGCCCCCAACCGCCGGGACATCATCATCTACCGCGATCCCTTCGCCTATTGCTCCCACGCGTCGATCGTGCGGCTGTCCAACGGCGAGTGGGTCACCGCCTTCAACGAGTGCCAGAGAATCACCCCTTACACCCATCCTCCCGGGGATCCTCACTTCCGCAATCTGATCTCCCGCTCCGACGACGAGGGCCGCACCTGGAGCCCTCCGGAGGCCGCGCCCAACTGGGACTGGTATGGGGTGGAGTGTCCGGGCCTGGCCCAACTTCAGGACGGGACGGTGGTTCTGAACCAGTGGCAGTTCCTCTGGTATCCCCTGGCGCAGGGGAGGAAACTCGCCTCCCAGGGAGAGAAGATCTGGCTCAGAACCAGTCGGGAACAGGGATGGTTGCCGGCAGCTTCCGACTCCGATTTTGACCGGAGCCTCTATCCTTGGGCCCGGGCCAACAGCGGCTGCTACGTCCACTTGAGCTCCGACGGAGGCCGGACCTGGGACCGAACGGTACGGATCCCCACCGAGCCCTACATGGGAGGCTATACGCCCCGGGGCGTGACTCAACTTCAGGACGGCAGCGTCCTCATGGTCACCGCGGACCACCCGCTGAATCGGACGGCCTACGCAGTGCGTTCCCGGGACGGCGGCTTGACCTGGACCCGGCCGGTGGCCGTCGCCAAGGCGGAGGAAGGCTACATTTCCGAACCCACGGCGACGGTCCTTCCCAGCGGCAAGGTGGTGGCCATGATGCGAAGCAGCACGCGCTACCTTCACCAAAGCGAATCTTCAGACGGGGGATCGACCTGGACGCCCGTGCGAAAGACCCGGATCTTCGGCTATCCCGGGCATCTGCTGCGCCTTGCGGACGGCCGATTGTTGGTCACCTACGGTCATCGCCGTTCGCCCTTCGGCATCCGGGCCTGCCAAAGCCGTGACAACGGTCAGACCTGGGACTACGAACGGGAATACCTGATCCGGGGCGATTTCCCCAACCGGAATCTGGGCTATCCGGTGACCATCGAGTACCGGCCTGGACATCTGTTCACCATCTACTACGGCGAAGAACCGGACGGGGTCACCAGCATTCAGGGCTCCTACTGGGAGATTCCCGGCTAAACCGGGAAGCTCATGTTTGCAATTCAACCAATGCGGCCGCCATCGGGGAGGCACGCCGCCGCCTTCCCTGCCGCGGCCATTCGGGCCACTCTCGTCGCAGCCATCATTCTGAGCCATCCCCAGCCCGTCCTCCCGGTCCAGAAATCGGATCCCAAGAAACCCCACCATCACCATTCCAAAACCGTACGACCGCATGAAGGAGGCCACCAAGCGGTGGGTAAAGACCTGTCTCCGGGACATCGCCGCATGCTCCGGACGCTACGAGAAGTGGCAGACAGAACGGATCGGAAAAACCCCTACTTGGGAAGCGGGGTCGTACGCGATCTCCGGCGCCAGTTGGAGGAACTGGACCAGAGCCCTTCCGTCCCCGGCACACCCTCGTATTGGAAGGACCTGAACCGATGGAACGTGCTGCTGGACTTGGGGGTCGCCGAGGTCCGGTTCGGCGAGGAGGAGGCCGGCATCGGGCACTTGAAGGCCGCCTACAATCTCCTGCCCGATCTCCGCAACCGGCTCCAACGGTCCAAGGTGGACCAGACGATCTTCGAACTGGGGGTGGCCTACATGAGGATGGGAGAGACTCAGAACTGTGTCGTTCAGCACGGCGCCGAGCGCTGCATACTCCCGCTTCGGGGAGAAGGGATTCACACCCTCCCGGAGGGGTCCACCCGGGCCATCCGATATTTCATGGAAGTGCTGGAAAGTTCTTCTCCGGAAGAGGACCATGGATATTACTTCCCTTCCCTCTGGCTCCTGAACGTCGCCCATATGACCCTGGACCAATACCCGCACGGGGTGCCGCCCCCCTACCGGATCCCCGAATCGGCCTTCCAGTCCCGGATTCCGTTCCAACGCTTTCGCAACATCGCCCAGAAGCTGGGAATGGACAGCTTCAACCTGGCGGGCGGGGCCATCGTGGACGACTTCGACGGGGACGGATACCTGGACATTTTGACCTCAACCTGGGACGCCACCGGCCCCATGCGCTACTTTCGCAATAACGCGGACGGAACCTTTCGGGAGATTTCCCGGGAAGCGGGCCTGGAGGGCATTTGGGGAGGACTCAACCTGCTCCAAGCCGATTACGACAACGACGGACATCTGGATGTCCTGGTCCTGCGGGGGGCGTGGTCCGGCGCGGAGGGACAGCACCCCAACTCGCTTCTGAGAAACCGCGGAGACGGGACCTTTCAGGACGTGACCTACGAAGCTGGACTGGCGGAGGTCTTCTATCCGACTCAGGTGGCCGGCTGGGCCGACTACGACAACGACGGCGATCTGGACCTGTTCGTGGGGAACGAATCATTGGCGGATTTTCAGGCGCCCTGGCAGTTGTTCCGGAACCAGGGGGACGGCACCTTCCGGGACGTGGCGGCACAGGCCGGCGTCAAGAATTACTTCTACACGAAGGGGGTCGCCTGGGGAGACTACGACGGAGACCGCTATCCGGACCTGTACGTCTCCAACTACCGGGACCCGAACCGGCTCTACCGTAACCGGGGAGACGGGACCTTTGAGGACGTCACGGCCAAGCTGAATGTGGCGAGTCCGGAGGAGAGCTTCCCGACCTGGTTCTGGGACTACAACAACGACGGCCACCTGGACCTGTTCGTCACCAGTTATGCGGGGCACATCGGTCATCAGGCCGCCCACCACCTGGGACTTCCCATTGTCTTCGAGAAACCCGCCCTCTACGAGGGAGACGGCCAAGGCGGCTTTCGTGACATGGCCAGGGAGCGGAATCTGGCCGTTCCCATGCAGCCCATGGGGTCCAACTTCGGAGACCTGAACAACGACGGGTGGCTGGACTTCTACCTGGGAACCGGCGATCCCAGTCTTGCCAGCATCGTCCCCAACCTCATGTTTCTGAACCAGGGCGGGAGACGGTTCGATGACGTGACCATCGCGGGTGGGTTCGGCCATCTTCAAAAGGGTCACGGCATCGCTTTCGCCGATCTGGACAACGACGGCGACCTGGACGTCTTCGAGCAGATGGGGGGCGCATTTCCGGTGGACGGCTACAGCGACTCCCTCTATGAGAACCCGGGCACCGGCAACAACTGGCTCGCAATCCTATTGGTGGGCCGGGAGTCCAACGCTTCCGCCATCGGCGCGCGAATTCGCGTGCTGATCGTGGACGGGGGCGCAAACCGATCCATTTACCGGCACGTCAACAGTGGAGGCAGCTTCGGGTGCAACCCCTTGCGCCAGACCATCGGCCTCGGCCAAGCGGAGTCGGCCAGCGAAGTCGAGGTTTTCTGGCCCACGACCGGCAGGACCCAGCGTCTCGGCGAGGTCGGTTCGGGCCAGTTGATCCGCGTGGTCGAAGGTGAGGAGGGATTCGAACGGGTACCGCTGAAACGGCTCCGCTTCTGACCCGCGTGAAGAAACCCTCCTGGGTTACCTCGCCCCCTGACATGGCACTCAGAGTTGAATCACGACCAGCGTGTAGGTATCAGCCGGGGCAGTGTGAACCGGATCCGATTCCCTTCGGCCCGGAACTCAAGGTCGGAGACCTCTTCCCCGTCGGGGGACAGCGTATAGACCCTTTGGACGGTCCCCTTCCCTGACCTGAGGTTGATCTGCAGGTCCCGGACGACCGGATCTTCTTCCATTCCGTAGTTGATCAGATGCAGTAGCAGGCGGGTCTCCCGTTCCTAGCTCAGCAACTCGGCAGTGACGGTCAGGGGTCCCTCTATCTCCACGAGCGGGACATCGCCGCCGGCCCAGCGAACCGATTCAACTAGTTCCTTCCAATTGACCGGGAGGTGCCAATACCGGCTGGTCATGGGCTCCGTGGCCGGCTTCTCCACGGCCGGATTCACCTCGGGGAGGTAGACCACCCGGCCTTCGCCTTCGCGGCGCCGGACCGGATCGATGGCAAGAATCGCCTCGGGCCGAGGGGGCCAGGGCACGAATTCCGGAGCCTGGACCGCGAAGAGGTCCGCCAATCCGAAGTCGAGGCGGTGGCTTCTCCAGGTCGTGAAGAGGGAGGTGTGCTCGGTGGCGACCAATCCCCCACCCCGTCTCACGAAGTTGCGGACGCGGTCCATCTGTTCGTCGCTGAGGCACTCCTGGTCCGCCAGGACCAGAACCCGGTAACGGGAAAGATCGGCGAGATGGCGGTCGAAGATGATGTCGAAGGGGACCTTGGCCTGGATCAGGGCCTGTTCGAAAAGATAGGTGCTCTGGTAAAGGACGGTCGTTGTTGAAGGCCATGGTGGCGTAGGAGTGAAGCACGGCAACGTCGGCGGCGCTCTCGGGCTTCCGGTAGTAGTCGAACCGGTCGCGGTAGAAGCGAATATAACGCCGTTGCGCCGGGGGTGGGTCGGGGTACTCCTGGATTCCTCCCACCATCCCCAGGCATCCCCGATTGTAGGTCATGGCCTCGGCCACCGCCAGCGGAGTCCGGAACGTGTAGCTGAAGATCTTTTTCCCCGGCCGGTGGCCGTCTTGTAGCTCCGGATCTTCGAGAGCAGCACCCCTTCGGGGCTGATTCCGGCGTCGTTTCCCTCCTCCGTCCAGACGATGTCCGTATGCTCCAGGAGACGGGGGTAGTCCACCCCCTGCTCCCAGACCGTATTCACGCCCGACATGCCGGTGTGCGGGTTGTTCTCGACCGCCACCAGGGGATTGAGGCTGTGGATGTACTCCTTCATCTCACGGTAGTACTCGGTCAACTGGTGGCAGCGGAAGTCGGCCCACTCCTGGAAGAGGGGGTCGGTGATGGTGGAGAGAGGAGCCTCGTGCGCCGGCGGGGTGACGAATCGGAGTTCGTTGAAACCCAGCCGCTGTTTCAAGACCTCCGGATTGTATTTGCGCTCCAAAAAATCCCGGAAGTCCTGGATGGCCAGGGGGTGGAAGAACATGGGCCTGCGGGCTTGCGTGCTGGTGTTGTCGAAGTGGATCAGGTCCACTTGGAAGTCCTCCACCGCCATGCGGACCACTTTCCGGATGTACTTCTTGTAGCCGGGATGGGCGAAGTAGACCCGCTTGCGAAACGTCTGGGTCCTTCCATAGTGGACCGGTTGCCCCAGGTAGTCCGGCACGAACCACGCTTCCGACTCCGGATTCTCCAGCAGGAACGTCTCGTACGCCACCGTGCTCCCCACGTACACGCCCACCCGGATGCCGTGCTTGCGGCACAGATCGGCCAACTTGCGGGCGTAGGCCAAGTGCTCCGCCTCGGCCTCGAGCCCGAAGCCCTTGTAGAAGTGGAGCACGGCCATGGTGACGCCCAGTTCCTTCAACTGGAGGACCCGCTCCTCGGTGTGGGCCCGCTCGTATGCCTCATCGTGCCACGTCCTCAGGCTGCCTACCCGCCGCCGAAAGAGAGGCATGTCGTCCTAGCCCCCCACGATGATGATGGGCTCTTCGTCCAACCACGCCGGTCTTTCCGAACCCGCCTGCAGCGGACGCTCACTCGGCTCGGCTCCCTTCCCGCAAGAGCCGGCAAGCAAGAGAACCAGAACCGCCACGACACCCCACATCGCACCATCTTCCATCTGAGTATTTCCTGTCTGGGGCAAGGTTCGTTTCGATCGAGGGTGATGAATTGCGGAGTCCTGCCCCCCGTAGCCTGGATCAGCTCCAACGGCCTGGCGAAATGCCTGCGGCATGCCTCGCCATGTTGTCCGGCCGGTTCGGCAGATCGAAATCGATGTTCCTCGTGTTGAGGCTCCTGAAATATTTTTGGACGGCTGGAGGGAGATTGGCCACCTTCTCCGGGTCGCGGTCGGGAACGTCTTCTATGGGACCCGCCCAAGTGGGCCGATAGGCGATGGCCAACATGCGGCGAGTCCGGTCGCTGTAGTTGGGAAAGTTGGCGTGAAACACCTTCTGGTTGATGATCGCCGCCGAACCGGCTCGGCAGGTCACCATCAACTCATCGTCGTGGGAAAGGTAGCGGTTGTAGGGGTTGGCGTCGCGGTGGAGCGAAAGGTGGGAGCGTGGGATCACCTTGAACGGGGAGCACTCCGGAGTGAGATCGTCCAGGTAATAGAGGACGCGGACCAGGCAGGGCGAGCTGGCCTGGACTCCGAATATCTTGGAGCCGTAGGGCTGGGAATCGGTGTGAATGGCGATTCCCGGGTGGCCCGGCCTGGATTCGGTGTACGTGCAGGAGGTGCAGATCAACTCGTCGCCCAAGAGTTCCTCCAAGAACTCTACCGTGGTTGGAAGGGCGATCACCGACGTGGCTCTAGGCGAATCGGTCCATTGCAGATTGGGATGGCTTCGCTGATGGTTGCTGTAATCGGTCGGCCTGGTCGTGACTCTGGAGGTTTCCCGACGGATTTCCTCCATCAATTCGTCGCTCAGCAGATCCGGAATGACGACGAAACCCTCCAACTCAATGGAACGAATCTGCTGGGCCAGACTCAGACCGTACCAATGGCTTTCCGGGACGCGGTTCGCCCGCTCCAGACTTTCTCGACTGTTGGTGAAAGATACGTCCATTTTTTAAATTGGGTCTTCTGTGAGACCTATCGATTCAGGAGAGATGACCGTCAAATCTTCTCCGAAAACGACCGTGCCATGGAAGATCTCACGGACTTCCGAGATGGCCTGCTCTCGCACTCCGGGTCTGTCGATCTGTCCCGTAATGTGAGTCAGAATGACCGTTTTGACACCTGCGTCCCGGGCAAGAGTGCCAATCATCCCAGGGCTTCCACAGCCCTTGGCCATGGCCTCGTTGAGCTCTGTGCCGGTGAGGTAGTGGCACATGTGAATGAGAACGTCGGCACCTTCCGAAAAGGAGACCATGCGATCGGTCGGACCTGAGTCTCCACTGTAAACCAAAGTGATCCCCTCGGATTCCAATCGATAGGCCAGGCAGCGCAGATACGGCTGAGCATGGGGGACTTCAATGGCCCGAACCGTCCAATTGTCACCCCGAAACTCGGACCCATGCTCCGCCTCGGCAATGATGGGCCGCGGCCGTTCTCTCGCCCCCGTGCCGCCACGCGCATGGTAGAGCGCTACACTGGCTTCGTTCTTGGTCCGGGCTGCCAAATCGGAATCGAATACCCCATCTCTACCAAACAGGGCTTCCAGGATTCGCTGGATCGGCCGAGGACCGAAGATCTTCAACTCGGGAATCTCTCCCGCCCCCTGGTCCCAGCGCTGAAGAACATAGTGCGGAAGATCAGTGCAGTGATCGTAATGCCAGTGGGTCACAAAGAGTTGAGTGACCTCGGTCGGCTGTTTCCCCGTCTCGAGAAAACGCCCGTAGGAACCGGGCCCGCAGTCGAACACAAAAACTTCTTGCGGCGTTTCCACCAGGTAGCCGGAACCGGCACGCATTACCGAAGGTGTCGGCGACCCGGTTCCGAGTAAAGTGATTTTCATGTGGCTGTTCCCCCGCTGCTACGGACCACGACCGGCCCTGAAAATTGGTAGCTACCGGATCTTTCCATGGAAGGTTAGCTCTTCCATGTCGTAATGCAAAGGCGGTTCTGTATTAAACGGGAAATGCGGAACCCGCAACCACACTGCCGTTGTCTTCCTCCCAATTTTCTTATAAATTATCAGAGAAAAGAACCTTTTGGACGAAATTTTCTGGAGTGATTCAGGGCGGGCTACCTCCCGTATTCAGTGACAGGAGTTTCTCCGAAGAGATCTCCAATGTTGTTTTCTGCCGAAGAATATCAATATCGTCAGAACAGGATCCGAGGAGAACTGCAGGCTGCCCGTCTGGACGCCCTGCTGGTTAGCGGGGACGACAACATCACCTACTTTGCCGGCATCCGTTCCCTTCTGCCCCGCTTGATCCAGACCCGCCCTCTATTCGTTCTGATCCCCGTCAGCCAAGATCCGGTCGTACTCATTCATAATTCGCGAGTCGCCGACACCCGGATCAACTCGCCCATCTCAGAGCACAGAATTTATTCGACTTCCGAGGAAGTTCCCTACGGTTGTGCGCCCGTTGCCGAACTTACAGATCTCCTTCGAGCACGCGGTCTGGAGCGTGGCAGAATCGGTGTAGAACTGGGTCATGACACCCGGATGGGGATGCCCGTTGGAGACTTCGAGCGGCTGCGCGCGAGACTCCCGGACGCACAGTTTCGCGATGCTTCAGATCCGATCTGGAAGGTGCGCATGCGAAAGTCCCCTGCCGAATTGGAGTTATTGAAACGGTCCGCTGAGGTCACGGGAGAAGCGCGGCAGCGGACATTCGCCCAGTTAAAGCCCGGCATGACGGATGGTCAGGTCCTGAATCTCTTCTTCCGGAAAATCCTCGAAGTGGGGGGTGACCGGCCGTCGTTCGGGTTTGTGGCGGCGGGTCCGCTGCAGCCGGAAATTCCATTATTTGGAGTGCCCACGGGCCGGCCGCTCGAATTGGGGGACCTCATCTGCCTGGACGGAGGGTGTTGGGTGCAGGATTATAGTTGCGATTATGATCGCCTGGCGGTTCTAGGCCACCCGAGTGACCGGCAGAAGGACCTGTACCAAAGGCTGCGTGATTTAAACGACAAAATGTTGGAATCATTTCGGCCCGGAGTGAGCACGGCCGAGGTTTACGAGGTTTATGTTGCCGAGTGTCGGCGACACCAACTTCCGAATCCAGGAGTCATTGTGGGGCATGGAATGGGCATGCTTCTCGGTGAGCCTCCCAGGATCGCCCCCTGGGATGAAACGGTCTTTGAACCAGGAATCGTCTGTAGCAGCGAGCCCTATTTCCTGCCGGAGGATGGTCCCCTGGTCTGGGAGGACCTTTTGGTCATCACCGAATCCGGTCACGAACTCCTGACGACGGAGAGTCCGGATCTGTTTGTGGTTAATTAGCCCCTCGCCGTAGGTAAGGAGATAGAAACTTGTTTCGAATTCCCCATGGGCGGGATTGAGGACAGGGTGAACCGAAGAGGGTTCTTGAGTAGCTGCCTCCGACGGTCTTGCATTCGGATGGGTCAGCCGTCGAATCGCTACCGAGCCAAGCCCACGCCCCATAGCCGTCGATGTCCGCAGGCTCCTGAGAATGAATTGATGATTTGGGGGAGAGGCTCCGTTTCCCAGGAGAGAGTTCACTTGTGATAGCGAAGAAGGTCCGGATTACCGTGTTGCGCAAAACCTTCAATCGGGATTTTGTCGATGCCTACACGGAGGGCTTTGAGTGGAAGCCACGTGGCTGTTGCCATGATTTCGCAGTGGGCCAGGAGTTTTTCTCGGATGGGCACATGCCTGACGGCTTCAGTGACTGGGCATGGACAGACATTCAGAAGTATGTCGTGGTCCTGGCCCGGGGAGGCAATATGGTCGGTGTCAAACCCGGGGTCTTCGTGACTTGCTGCACGGATGGTTTCAGACCCGTGTTCTTCAAATTGGAACGAGTTGAGGAAGACGAATCGGTTTGAATGAATGGTTACCGATAGTGAAATGTCTGGCATCGATATCTGAGGGAGGGACACATCGATGAGTAAAAAGCCAACGGCGTCGGACCACTCCGAGGTCTCCAGGCCGGCGTGCGATTCAGGTGCCCAGAAGGGAGCCTTGTGGCTCAAGGCTCAAATGCAGAGTGACGGCTCGTTGCGTCACGCTGCAAGCCTGAGTGACTACTACAAAGTCTGTTACGGTCTGGCGGTGACCGGTCACAGTGCTGCCACGGAACGAATGCTCGACTACTTCGCCGGCAGATATCTAAAAGAAAATGGAGATCTGGACGGAACAGGCTGCCCATGGTTCGAAGATTTTCGCATCTACGCCCATGGTTGGATCATCGTGGCGGCTATGTCAAGAGGCCGGTTCGATATCGCCTATCCAATCCTGAGATTCCTTTCCACTTTCCACGATAGTCGCAGTGGCGGATTCTTTACGACCGCTGAAGGACGAGAGCAAGGAGACGGGTCTCAAGAGATCATGACGACGGCTATGGCTGGGATTGCGTGCGTATGGGGAGGCCGCTTGGACTTGGCACGGGCTACGGGGCGCTGGATGAGAAACCTCTACGACGAGCAGCCTGACCTGTCGAAACGACTCTGTTTCGTTTGGCACTCTCGTGACGGACTCGTCGTAGACTTTCCGGAAGATCGAGTGCGAGAGTATTGCGTATCCACGTCGGAGGTGAGTCAACGATATTACCAATACGGTATTGCCGCCGCGTTTCTAACCTCCTTGCATGCTGCCACCGGTGACCAGGAATGGTTGAAACTGTCTCAGCGATTCCTGGAGGCAACCCGGTATTGCGCTGAGGATGTGTACCGCCAGCCCCAGAGCGGGAAGATTGGGTGGGGAGCGGCTTGGACGTATCGGTTGACGAGAGATCCCAGGGATCGTGGAATTGCGGAGGCTGTACAGAAAGGATTACTGGCTCTTCAAAGCGAGAGGGGCTGGTGGAGCGTTCTGAATGTCTACGACTACGAAATGACGAAGAGTCCTGAACCTTCTGCCGACATCACAGGGGAGTTCGTGGCTCATCTGGGAAATATAGAGCTGTCCTTGCAAAAGTAGCGTCGAGTCACGCGGCCGACCACCGAGAATCTTCTCATCTTCTCCACCTGTGATACTCATCTGAGCCAGATTTCGGCTCACCGCAGGAAATTGTCACTGCGTGCCTTGACCTCGCTCGCGGAGACCGGAGAAGCTTCTTGCGGCGAGCGGGAACGGTCTTTTTCAGGAGTCAGCTGTTGGAGGATCTCAAACCGCCGGAACGACATTTCCGGCCTCCCGGCATCCCGATAAGCCAAGGCCAACTGGTAGTGGGCGGATTGGGACAAGGGGTCAAGTTCGAGCGCGCGGTATAAGGCTTGGATTGCCGCTTCATAGCGTTCTTGAGCCCGATAAACTCGCCCACGCAACAAATAGATATCCGGATCGCTCGCCCGGATCTGCTCCGCTTCTTCCAGCTCTGCCAGCGCCTTTTCGAAGTAAGGCTCTCCCTTGCGGAAGAGGAAGCCGGCCATTGCCGTAGAAACCATCACATCCGGAGGTGGAAACTCAATTCTCGCTTGGAGAACCTGAATGGCCTTATCTACGTGTCCCAGAGATTCGTAGGCCTGAGCCAGCGGCAAATAGGCCTCCACCTGAGAAGGGTTCCGGACGATCAATTGGCGGAGAACAGCCGCAGCCCGTTCATTGTCACCCGCAGCACTATAAGTGCGTCCGAGGTGCAACACGAGATCCGTTGAATCGGGAATCGCCTCGCATCCTCGTTCCAGAATCTCAATGGCCTCTGGGAACTCCTGTCCATCCCGAAATAATTCAGCCAGAACCAGATAGTTTCTTTCGACCTCAGGAGCCAGTCGCACCCCCAACTGGAGATGTTCGATTGCCTTTTGCTTCTGCTTTGTCTTGAGGTAACTGATCCCAGCCACAGTGGCTGCCGCCCCCTTCAGATCAGGACTTACCGCTTCATTCTTCAGGATCTCAAGAGCATGGCGAAGGGCGCCCGAGTAAGCTCCGCCCTGGCTTTGCAAAATCGCCAATTCCAGCTTGGCTTCTGGAGCGGAATGAATCTCGGTACCGCCCCTTAAGAACTGGCCCAGGGCCAAATCCTGCTCGTGCTGCTCAAATAGAAAATGCCCTAGTTCCAGGTGGATCGCCTTTCGAGGGAGGTTCAGCCGGGAAAGGCGACGAAGGTAGTGGCGGGCTTCTCCCTTATCGCCACCCAGGATACTCAGCTTGACCAAGTCCGAAAGAAACAGCGGGTGGTCCGGGCTCACGGCTAACAGCCGGCTCATAAACTGCTGAGCTGTCGAGGACTCGGCCCATTCGACCAGAGCCGACACCACCCGATCATGGACTTCGGGGGAGTCAGCGCCGGCCATCAATACTTCCTTTAGTATGGACAGCCCATCCCGAGTGCGGCCGACCCCTAGACGAACCGAGCCCAAGAGGAGATAGTTTTCCAGATTGTCCGCATCCCGCGCGAGGGCCTGCTGGATTTCCCGCTCTGCCGCCGGATAGTCTTTCAGGCCGAGATTGGCTCGCGTCAGCAGGCGGTGAAAACCAGGATGTCCCGAGAGTTGAGGGCGTAGCGCAATCAGCAGATCACACGTCTCCTGGTATCTATCCAGTTGCAGCCAAGCTTCTCCCAGCGCCAGCGCGTAAGCCGGCTGCGAGGAATCGAGGTGGTGAGCTCGCCACAATCTGACCGCCGCCTCTTCATAATAACCCGCACCCAGCAAGACTGATCCTAGACGACCCAGGATCGGCGCATGGTCTTCATATTGACGCGAAATCCTCTCGACCTTTTCGAAGCCCTGCGAGATCTTCTGTTCATCCAGATCGATCTGCAGTTCAAGCAAGTCCAGTCGAAGATCGCTCGAAACCAGACTTCTGCTGCGCGCAATGGTTTGCCGGGCCGCTCGAAACTCCTGCAGCGAGCCTTCGACCTGTGCGCGTGCCACCAGGATATCGACCGTCGACGGAGACAAGCTCTCGGCCGTCTTCAGACGCGTGTGAGATTCCGCGAAACGACCCGCAGCGGCCAGAGCGATACCGAGACGGAACTGGGCATCCGCACTGCCAGGCCTCAGACGGGCTGCCTCTTGAAAATGATCCGCTGCCTCACGGAGACGGTTCTGATTGAATGCTGACTGCCCTTTTCGCATCACCGAGACAAACCGATCATCGTCTTGTCCCAGGTGCGTTCCTATACGAGGGAGACCGCTCGATCTCACTGGCAAGGAGAAGCCCCCAACCCCGGTCAGAATCCCCAGCAGAAGAAACAGGGGGATCCTTACTGCAGCTATCCTCAACTGCCCGTAGCGCAAGCCCTCTACACCACCGTACATTTCACTGGGAAACAGCTGTTCAGCTCGTACCCGTCCAGTCGATTGGGGTCTCGCGTGAGAGGCTGGCGATTCCCCGCTCGGTCCCAGGCCCGGCTGAGGAGCACGTGTTGGCCGCTGCCGGCTTCCCATGCACAGCGCCACCGCACCCACGTGAAGGGAAGAGGCATCGAGTCGAGCTGGGCCGGATTCCAGGTGCCGCCTCCATCGAAGCTGACTTCGACTCCTTCAACCTCACTGGCTCCCGACCAGGCAAACCCCCATACTGTATGGTGGCCTGGAGGCCAACGGCTTTCGGGGACCGGAGCGGCGATCCGCGACTTGATGAGAAGATTGGACACCCGGGACCTGATGACTCTTCCCTCGGGAGTTCCCACCTCTCTCAGGTAAAGCCGGTCCATTCCACTCGAGTAGAAGGCATCCGGACGATCCTCCTCTTTCAGGATCACGATGCGGCTCAACCACTTGACCGAATCGGTGGCATAGTGTCCCGGAACCAGGGCGCGTGCCGGAAATCCGTGTTCCGACGGAAGAAATCGACCGTTCATCTTGAATGCCACCAGGGTCTCCGGCGCCATACACTTCTTGAAAGGGATGATCCGCGTAAAAGGATAGCTGGGAAGCGACGGCCCCAGACTTCCGGAATCAGTTCCTTGGAGCAATACCCGAGAAGCCCCTTCCGAAACACCCGCTCTACGCAGCAGGTCGGACATCATCACTCCTTCCCACTCAGCGTTGCTGGCGGCAAGGTTGTCGCCTCCGAGGTCGAACCCGGCACACTCCAGGACCGCCTCCAATCGTGTGGTCTCAGCCTCGAGCAAATCACTCATCTGAATCTCAAACGGACTGGCGACATGGCCTTCGATCCGCAGCCTCCAGCTCTGCAACGACAGATTCGGCTCCGGGAAATGGCTGCGAACAAAAAAGAGATCGTTGGGAGTCAGCCTCCCTTCGACCGCCCGAAGGGTCGTGGACCCCAATATTGGCTGGCCGCGCAGGGATCGAGTCCACGGGGCCATCATCAAGCCAGACAGGATGCTGAACCAAGTCCGGCGGGGCAACGCCTTCGGAATCGGTCTCGATTCCAGTTGACTCAAATCCCTACCCTGCGTCATCGGCCGCTCTGACGGCGCCTCTTGTCTTTTGAGAATCGTCCCTCCGAATAATCGGAATATGGAGTGTAGCAGTCCGTGGCGAAAGTCTCGCGAGCACCGAGACCGTTCCTGCGCCCGCCGGACAAGGCGCAACGGAAGCATACCGGGAGTATGTGAGCCGATAGCAACACAGTCCGCCGGGATGCAGGGACGGTCCAATGCCGTGACGACTTTTGCCACGGGCTGTTACGTACAACGATAGCAAAAACTTCTCCCGGGGACGTGCCGTCGTCGACGAAAAAGGGGAAACGGTGGAATTCCGGTGCGAAGGCGCTGCTCGATGCTGCGCGGAACTCTCACCAAGGACTGTTCAACCGCGGCGCCTCCAGCCTGCTTCCGGGTTTTGAGGTTCTGCGTGGAACCCCCACCGAATCGTCCCAATTCGAGTCCAAGAACCGGACTTCCCCGATTGGTCCTGGCTCGTGTGGTAAGGGCGCCAGGGGGTTGCGTCTTGGATCGTATTTTCAGTATCGTGGCAACTATATAATTTATACGTTGGAGACGGCGCGGCATGAGGACGAAAAAAACAGCCGATATCATCATCATTGGTGCTGGGGTGTATGGTTGCGGTGTCGCATACAATCTGGCCAAGAACGGCGCCAAGAATGTAGTGCTCCTTGAACGCAAGGCGGTTTGCTCTGGTGGCACGGGGAAATCTTGTGCCGCTTCGCGCACCCACTATTCGATCGAGACGAACCTCATCCATGCCGTAGAAAGCTTGAAGATATTCGAGGATTTCTCCGAGATCGTTGGCGGCGATGCCGGCTTTCGCCGTACGGGCTATTTGATCCTTGGCCCGGAAGAATACGACGAACCGATGCAAGCCGTGTTTCGCAGACAAAATGAGTATGGTATCGACACCAAGACAGTCTCTCGTGATGAAGCCGCGCAGATCCACCCTCTGCTCTATCTCGACGATGTCGAGGTCATCGGCTACGACACTCGCGGTGGCTACTGCGACCCCTACTTGACTACGACGTCTTACGCCCGGCGCGCTCAAGAGCTCGGCGTGACTATTGAGACCAACACTCCGGTGACCGGCATCCGCCTCAATGGGCAGGTAAAGACCGTCCGGACTCCCGGCGGCGACTTCGAATGCTCGATAGTCGTGCTGGCCGCTGGTCCCTGGACCCAGGTACTCGGGCAAATGATCGGTATCGAGTTTCCTTATGTCGTTAGCCGGCACAAAGTCATCACACTCAAAAGCGATCAACCCTACGAAATCGACTGGCCCATTGTGAAAGACCTGACGACGCCTGACAAAATATATCTTCGATCGGACAGCGGAGGGACAGTGCTCATCGGTACGGGTGACCACGGTGACCCGATTGAGGATCCGGATTCCCTAACCGACCATGTCGATCAAGCTCACATCGCCCGGATCGGCGCCTTGATGTCCAAACGGATGCCTGAGTTTTTCGCCAAGGCAGAATGCACGGCCACCTGGACCGGGCCTTACGATATCACCCCCGATTGGAACCCGCTGGTGGGCCCTGTACCGGGACTGGAGAATATCTACGTTGCGGTTGGGTTCAGTGGTCACGGCTTCAAGCTGGCCCCGACCATTAGCGAAGCTTTGGCTCAGAGCGTGCTCGGGCTTGAACCACGACTGCCCATCAGCGAGTACTCCATGGCACGCTTCAACCAGGGAGAAGCGCTACACGGCGCATATGGGATTGGCTCGATTTCGTAGTGACGTGGCATCGTCTATCAGCGGAAAGTTCTCGATTCGGTCACGGTGCTTCCTTCTTCCAGAACAATCAGTTGCCGAGGTTGGATGTTCTGAAGAGAATCGCGGACTCCACTGGGCCAGGAAACAGTTACTTCCAGAGGGCCCTCGTACTCGCCCAGGCCAAAATGTGCCCGATAGTCACTGGCAGCAAGATAGCTTCCGGCGGAAGTGACCTGGCCCAACAAGCGTCTCGGACCGGCTTGGAGTTCCACAAGAGCTCCGAATCCGTTTCGATTGGATTGCTTGCCGACCAGTCTCAATTGTAACCAGGGATTTCGGTTGCCCCCCTCATTGCGAAGCAGTTGCGGGCTTCCACCACAATTGCTGACCAGTACATCGAGGTCTCCATCATTGTCGTAGTCGGCCCATGCCAGACCCCGGCTGACCTGAGGAACCTTCAACGCCTTACCCCGCATGGAAGTTACGTCCTGGAAACGGGCGGCCGCGTTCTCCAGTAGAACTTTCGGCTGCCGGTACGTTGCTCCGGTCCGGACCCTCTCGGCGTTGTCCAGGACGTGGCCGTTGGCGACCAAGAGATCCAAATCGGCATCGTTGTCCGCGTCCATCATGGCCAGGCCGAATCCTACATAGGGCCGGGTGGGAATCTGAACTCCGGTCCGGGAACTCATGTCCTCGAAGAATCCGTCCCCGCGGTTTCTGTAAAGAGCCAGATATTCCCGATCGAAATTCGTCACCCCAATATCGAGAAAGCCGTCACCGTTGTAGTCGGCGGCCACGGTTCCCATGCCCGCCTGATGCTCGCCATCCTCGCCACGAGCCGTTCCCGACAACAATCCTATCTCGGAGAAAGTTCCATCGCCCTCATTCTTGAAGAGAAAATTGTCAACACTATCATTGGCTACGTAAACGTCAATCATGCCATCCCGATTGTAGTCCACCGGAACCACTCCCATACCCTTGCCGCTTGACAGGGCGATGCCGGCCTCTTGACTGACGTCGGTAAAGGTGCCCGTGCCATCGTTTCGGTACAAGATGTCGGAGACGCCGTTGTAGGGCGACTTGCAGTAGGAAACGAGGGATGCATAACGGCAGATCTCATAGTTTTCAAACGAATGATCGAGGTAGCTGGCCACATAAAGGTCCAGGTCACCGTCATTGTCATAGTCCAGGAACGCGGCACTGGTACTCCAACGGCCATCGCCCCCGACCCCCGCCGCCTGTGTCACATTTCCAAAGGCTCCGTTCCCATGGTTGCGATAAAGGAGATCCGGCCCGCCAAAATGGGTTAGAAATAGATCGTCAAAGCCGTCGTTGTCGTAATCTCCTACGGCGACCCCCATTCCGTAGTACTGATTCGCCTCAATTCCTGAGGCAGTGACCCGCTCGAAGCTGCCGTCTCCGCGATTCCTATACAGGAAATGATCGAAGGAGAGACTCTTGTCCGTCCCAGGGGTCCAACCGCCATTGACAAGAATGATGTCCAGGTGGCCATCGGCGTCGAAGTCCAGAAAGCCGCAACCCGACCCCATGGTTTCGACGACGTATTTGTTGGCAGATGGTGAGTTTTTGTGGAGGAATCTGATCCCGGCCTTCCTGGTCACGTCCACAAAAATGAAGGAGGAATCGGAGGGCTCAAACAGGCCCAAGCCTGCATATGAGCCTAGTGCGAGAATCAAAGTGCCAACGGCCAAGATTTGCTGATTCATCTCTTCAGTTTGCCGTACGGAGCGACGTTACGTCCGGCCATATCAGTCCGTGGTGAAAGTCCCGCGAGCACCGAAACCGTTCCTGCGCCCGCCGGACCAGGAGCGATTCGGGTGCATACCGGGAGTATGTGAGCCGATAGCAACGCAGTCCGCCGGGATGCAGGGACGGTCGGATGCCGTGGCGACTTTTGCCACGGGCTGATATACAGTTGGGCGCATCCATATTTCGCGCCTCGAACCTGGAAGCCTGTCCCCTGAAAGGAAGACTCCCGACCCACCCCGTCTCTCGTCAGCTGCCTGGCGACAGAAAGTGGCACCTTCCGGAGGAAACCTCTTAAATCGATCACGCAATCGGATCGACCGTTCACCGGACCGTATTGTTCATAATGCATGGACAACTCTTCGAGCAACGGATAGATGATACCTTCAGCAGAAACACGAAGGGTACGATATTGAACCCAGGCTCCATTGACTTGGCCGAATCCGCGCTCAATTTGAAACGGCGAGACTACTCGGACACCCGCTTTCGCCAGGTCCCAAGGGAAAACTCTACGCTATCCGGAGGCGGCACGGGACTTTCGATATCCGGCGAATCCGTTCGCTTGCCGTTTCCCCACGAACGCTTTTCTGGGTTAACAGTCCGTGGTGAAAGTCTCGCGAGCACCGAGACCGTTCCTGCGCCCGCCGGACCAAGCGTGATGAGGGAGCATACCGGGAGTATGTGAGCCGATAGCAACGCAGTCTGCGCACGATGCAGGGACGGTCGAATACCGTGACGACTCTTGCCACGGGCTGTTATACTTCTCACAGTGTTTCCTTCCGTTTTTCGGCCTTTCCTCTGCGTCCTCTTGCTCATGGGGACCCTCTCCAGCCTGAATCCAGCTTGGACAAAATCTGCTTCTGAGGAGAAAACAGTCCAGCGCCAGGAGGAGTCGGACAACTATTTCGAGAAATGGCTCAAGGAGGACGTCGTCTACATCATCAGTGAGGACGAGAAGCACGTATTCGAGAACCTTTCCACACCGCAAGAGAAGGAGAGGTTCATCGAGCAGTTCTGGTTTCGGCGAGATCCAGATCCCCGCACCGCCGCCAACGAGTTCAAAGAAGAACACTATCGCCGGATCGCCTATGCCAATGAGAGATTCTCCAGCGGAGACCTTGGATGGTTTACGGATCGGGGCCGGATTTACATCATTCACGGTTCCCCGGCGCAGATCGAATCCCACCCCGCTGGAGGAACCTATGAACGGCCCTTTTACGAAGGGGGTGGTACGACTTCTACATTTCCCTTCGAGATATGGAGATACCGATACATTGAGGGGATCGGAACCGATGTCGTCATAGAGTTTGTCGATCCCACCCTGACCGGGGAATACCGGCTGGCGCTTCGGCCGCAGGAAAAGGATGCCCTACGTTATGTTTCCGGGACCGGGCTGACCTTTCAGGAGGAGATGGGTCTGGCTTCCAAAGCCGATCGTCATCTTCGCTCCTACACCGACTTCGGGTCCCTGAGAATCAGGGACCGTCCCTTCGCTCGATACGAGACCTATGTTCAGGTCCAGCGTGCGACACCCGTCAAGTACCGTGACCTGAAGGGTCTCGTGGAAGTCGACGTGAGCTTCGATAACCTGCCGTTTTCTCATCGTGTGGATTACTTCAGCCTCAACAACGAGCTGGCGTTGGTGCTGCTCAGTGCCGAGCTTGAGACCCGGGAACTCACGTTTGACCAGGAAGCAACGAACCGTCGAGCCCGGGTAGCCATTTATGGAATCGCGACCAGTCTGTCCGATCGGATTGCCGACGAGTTTGAAGCGGAGCTTGTTGCAAAGTGGGAAGCGCACCGCGACCGCTATGCCTTTCAGAGAATTCTTGTCCTGGAAAGGAAGGGCAGATACAAACTGGGTCTAGTGATCAAGGACCTGATCAGCGGAAAGACCGGGGTCCGGCGCCTGGGTCTGATTCCACCTCCTCCAGAAGCCGATCTCACCGCCAGTTCCGTTTTTCTCTCCAGGTCCGTGAGGCAACTCGAAGCAGTCCCCGATCAGGAAAAAATGTTTGTTCTGGGCGACTTGCATATCCGACCCAGCCTGGACAACGTCTTTCGTCCCTCGGATCAACTCTACCATTACGTTCAGGTTTACAACTTCGCTTTCGATCAGACCACGATGCGCCCTTCTCTCAAGCTGGAATACGAAATCCGACGGGAGGACCGGTCGGTATTGAAGGTGATTGAAGATCAGGGAGAATCCATTCAGTTCGTCTCGTCTCAGCGAGCGGTTCTGCTGCAGCCGTTCTCTTTGAGCAAGCTGCAGGCCGGTCCTTACAAGATCGCTTTGACGGTCACGGATTTGATCGGCGAAGGCGAGGTTCAAGTCACGGACCACTTTGAAGTGATCGCCAAGACCCCAGATTGAACGCGTTCTCCCTCTTCCTGGCTTTTGACCGGGTCGCCAATTCGGCTTGGCTGCGGCTCCCAAGGGGTTCCCATTCGGAAATCACGAGTTCTCTTTCTCCAACCATTCTTCGTCGAAGAGGCTGACGAAGATGCCACACGGGTTCAGCCGGCCCTCCACCTTCTCGGTGTAGTAACCGTAGTAGGCACACAGAATCGTGCCGTCCTCCAACTGGGTGGCTTGGGGATATCCAAGGTCGAAATTCCCAGGCTCCCACACTCGCAGTTCCTTCATCGTTTTCAGATCCCAGCTCCTGCCTTCATCTCGACTCAAGATCGCCCGGACCGAAAAAGGGGGGCGACGGTGGCCATAAACCAGCAGCAACGCTCCGCTCTGCAAACGTTTCAGGTAGGCAGGATGACCCCAGACGGGCGTCTTCACGGGACGGCTCCAGGTCAAACCATTGTCATTTGATTCCGTCTGGTAGAGATAGTCCCACCGGGCATTCGGATCATAACGCGCCTCCGGCTTGATGAACGCACGAGGCCGGTCGACGCGTAACAGGGCCAACACCTTCCCCCTGGGGCCGGCCAAGATACCTGGCTCTCCCCACCAGAAAGTGTGGGGGTTGGGAATTCGGGAAAAATAGCGCCAGGATCGGCCTTCGTCTTCACTGCGCAGGAAAACGGAGGTCCCTCGTGTTCCAAGTCGACCGTAGGACTGGCTGTACGCGGATCCAGCAGCCAGCAGCGCGCCGTCGCTGGTCCGGTCCATGGTGTGGAACTTGAAGGTCGGATAGGGACCCACGTCCGTCAAGGGTACGGCTTGCACCGAGGGCAAACCGTTCGAGTACGGCATCCAGCCCACCTGCCCCTTCTGGATCAGGGCATAGCAGAGCACGTGCGGTCTCATGAAGGTCATGGTGACCATGCCGCCGTCCTGGAGAGGCTCGCCATAGGACGCATCGATTATCCTGCCTACCGAGGGAGGGCGGTCGGTAGTCACCCAGTTATGGCCTCCGTCGTCTGAAATCGACCAGTGATGAACGGACACGGAATGATAGTGGTGGTGAGTCTGCAAGTTTTGGAGCTTGTCGATCTCTGCCATGCCAAAGGACAAAACTATCCGGTTCGGGGTCAGGATTACCTGCGGGGCATTGGCGAAATATCCCAAGCTGCGCGTGGGCTTACCAAGCGGCGGTGTGCAGACGCCCACATCCACCTTGGTGCCTGGCGGACGCCCGGGGGGTTCCTGCACACCCGGCGTGGAAGCCTCACCCAAGGGGAACGCCCTGTGGCCGGCCAGAGTCGCGCCAGCGGCAGTACCCACGAAGCCTCGACGTGTGATTCGACTCATGATCATGCCTCCTTTTGCGACGGGATGGGTGAGATCATTTCCGCCTTACCTCGATGGGCAGAACAAAGATGCGGGTGAGATCGCCCGCGTGGGCCGGTTTTGGTTTTGCCCCGCGGTCATAAACGAGAAGCAGCCGATTCGGGGAGACTTCCACCATCTCGGTATAGGCCGAGGTTTGAGTGCGTCCCTCACGACCAGGAGTGGATGCGTTGTATGTGTAAGAACCGATGCGATAGGTGGCGTCAGGCGCCCATCCGTTGTGATGCTCTGTGATATCGATGCTCTGCCAGCTCTCACCTCGGCGGTCGGTGGAGAGCCAAATCCAGATACCGGGCCGGCCGGTGGAGATGACGATCGTTCCATTGGCGATGCGCAGCATGCTGGGTTCCACGCTGTAGGCGGGGATGGGCTCCGCTTTCGTCCAGTTGCGGCCCCCATCACTGCTGTCGGCTCGGTGCAGGTACCAGGGGAGGCCACTGCCCACGCGAAACACGGCCATCAGATCTCCGTCCTCAAGCTGGATGAGTGCCGTTTCGCTGGGACCATTGGCCCCCCTCTTGGGTGAGTCGGGCATGATGGCAGGATCGGAGATTGTCGAAAAGTAGCGCCAGGTCCGCCCCCGGTCTTCAGAGACGAAGAGCAGGTTGCTCATCAATACCTCCGGATATGACCTTGTGCTTAGGTATCCGGTAACGAAAAGCTTCCCTTCCAGTTCAAAGGCGTTGCCGTCCAGTTTGGTCCGCGCAATCCAGTTCGTTCGTGGAATGGGGCTGGGAAACATATCCACGGCCCAGGGCAGGTCCACGATTCTCGTTCCACCCGGTTCAAAGATGAGCCGATCTCCTCCTTGTTCAAAGCGGCAGTATGGAGCATGCAGGTTGTGTCTGTCCTTGGGGTCTGACTGATAGAAATGGGAAGGAATGGCCAGCAGGGAGCCGTCGGCTTGGGGAAAATAGATCCAGGGCTGATGATCGGGAATCAGGTCGTAGCGATGCCCCCAGGTCTTGCCCCCATCCTTGGAGATCTGGAAGGCCCTGAGGTAAAGCGGCTCTTCGTTCGTGTCCGCCACCAGCGAATATGTCACCATAAGTTCACCAGTAGGGAATTTTGCGATGGCGGGAACGGGGTGAATGAAAGCCCAGGGCCCATCCGAACCGCTCCGCCAAGCCCTCTGGGCGGTCACCTGGATGGGTCGGCCCAGGCGCACCTGGAGCCCTTCCAATTCCATCTCGGTCATTTTATCCGCTGCGAATATGCCCGAAGCATGAATTCTCTGGGCATGTTCGCAGATGGAAATAGCAACTATTACCGAGAGCAGTAGCACCCGCTTCGACCATGCGTTGTAGTCATGCAAATGGTCCATACCACTTCCCCTTACCACTTATGTAAATTGGTGTTTTTCGGCTGGCCGCGGGTCAACTGGAAACCTCCAGCCTTCCGGGATTCCAGATTGATTATCAAATTCCTCACTGGTACTTTATAAGTTATAAATGTGGCGTCGGCAAGTCAATACCTCCACGGTGAGGCGCTCGTTGCCTTGCCTGGAAAGCGACTGCGTTTGCCGCGCTGACGGGAGAGGGGCGCAACGGTTCGTATTCCATGTAGGATGGCTTCCCACTCCTCCTCAAGAAGCCGGGCTTGGGAATCATTGTCAGCGACGGAATCAAGAATTGCGATCTTTTCGTCCCGGGCAGTCGAGAGCACTACGGCGTTGTCGGCAAAGTCATGACCGATTGAGAATTCCGTGCTTTTTTAACCCGGAGTAGAACGATGCACAACCGACGAAAATTCTTGGGTAGGGCAGGTGCTCTCGCCGGCTTGGTCCCCACCTCACTCAGCCAGAGCCTGCACGGATCTGGGCAAACCCGGACCAAAACGAAACCGGTCAAGGGGCGACGGCGACGGATTGTCTGGAACAACGATGGCAGCGACATGCTGCAGCCGGCATACGCAGGCGGAAAATGGCCGATTCCGATGAAATCCGTAAAGGCTTTCTTGGAGGGTACGCTCAAATGCGTCGAAGGCACTCAGGTCGACAGCATCTTTTATTGTGCCCACGTGAACGAGCCGGACTGGGAAATTCCCACAAAGTACATTAGGGTCTTGGGCGCGAACCCGGTCAAGCACGTGGTGGATTTTGCCCACCGCAACGGAATGGAGTTTTTCTACACCATCCGTATGAATGACGTTCACGCGGGACGCTACCCTCCTAAACCCTCCTACTGGCCGCCCTTTCGGCTCAAGCATCCGGAACTGCTGATGGGCTATATCTCCCGCGAACACTGGGAGAAGAAGGTTACGCCCTGGGTCGAGCGATTCATGGCCATTGAAAAAGAGCGTTGGGAAAGGAAGCTCTACGATCCACAAAAGACAGTGGAATTGCGGCGGCTGGCCGAGGAGGAGCATCCGCTCAAGGAAGTGTTCCAGCGCGACGGAGTGGCCTCGCGCGACCTGTGGTTCTGGGCAGGTTACGACTGGGCGCTCCCTCCCGTACGAGCTCGATACCTGGAAGTCGTCGAAGGCGCTTGCCAACGGTACGACCTGGAGGGCGTCGAACTCGACTGGTTGAGACACACCAGGTATTTCAAGCTGGGCGAGGAGCGGCGCAACCTCCCCATCATGAACGACTTCGTCCACCAGGTGCGCCAGCGTCTGGACCACTATGCCCAAAAAAGAGGCCGTCCCATTTTGCTCGCGGTAAGAACTCCCGACACGATCGACGCGAGCCTTTCGATCGGGCTGGATCCGGAGACGTGGATCCGTGAAGGGTGGGTCGATCTCGTGATGGCCGGAACGGGTCTGATGCCGTTCTCAGTTCCCATGGCCGAGTGGGTCGACCTCGGGCACCGTTACCACGTCCCGGTCTACGGATGCCTGGACCGCTTGTATGCCACGTTTCGCACCGGCCGGCCCAAGTTCGACATGCGGGACCCCGACATCGAAGGAGATGACTCCTCGCACTACGACTCCGTTCATGCGGCTTGTCATCGCTTTTGGGACGAGGGCGTAGACGGTATCTACTTGTACGACTGGCACACGCATCACGGCCCCACCGATCCCCAAGACTACGGTACCGTGCCACGGGTCGGCGAGCCCGGGCCTCTGGTGCGCCGGAACAAGCTCTACCGGATCGATACGGATTATTATTACTCCAGCGGTGCCATCGGGGACAGCTGCATGCCCCCTCAGCTGCCGAAGGCCTTCACCACTCAGGCGGGTCCTTCCAATGACAACTTCACTTTGCGGATTGCGGACGATCCTGGAGCCGTTGCTCGCGCGACCCTGCAAACCCGGTGGAAGCGGCCCGGGGACGCCAGTCGAGCCAGTTGGCAACTGAACGGGACACCTTTGTCAGATCGCCGGCCGTTGTCTGTCAAAGGATATGGAGCATCTTACGGGTTCGGGTTTCAGGAGGAGGCCGGTTGGAGCACATTTGACGTCTCCCCCGGCGCCTTGAAGAGAGGAGATAACAGGCTGGAGATTGTGGTCCAACCTCCGGGCGCTGGTAACCCGGCCCGGCCCGCCGAACTACTCGAAATCCGCCTCTCGATCGGCTATGCCTGAGCTTTTGTCCCTGAGGTGGGACACTCTACTTGAGGAAAGACAGTTTTGCGGCGGTCTGTGATTGGCGTCGGCATTTGCCGCTGGCCCGGGTTGAGGAAGTTATGTTCAAAGCCTCTTTGACTTGTGTGGCAGTCCTTGTCGCCGTATTCCCGGGGTGGGGACGGCCTGCAGGTGAGAACGTCCTTTTCGTGAATGAAATCATGACCTCCAGTGCCTTTACCAATGGGGCGATGGATGAAGATGGCGATTTCCAAGGCTGGATCGAACTCTACAACGGCGGAGAGAGTGCGATCGACCTGACTGGCTATTATCTTTCCAATGATCCCGAACAGCCCAGGAGTTGGAGATTCCCGTCTGGCCATGTTTCTGCTCACGGGTTTCTGGTGATATGGGCCTCCGCCAAGAACCAGATCGGAGCAAGCGGAGCTCTGCACACCAATTTTCAATTGTCGGGTGCGGAGCCGGTTCTTCTCACCGCCCCTGACGGAAACACATTGATCGACTCGCTTCAGGCCCCGTCAGAAATCGACCGGGACGAATCCTACGGAAGACATCCTGACGGGCGCGAGGAGCGGATTTTCTATACCAACCTGACCAGTTCCCCGGGACAGTCGAATCCAGAGCCGGAATTCTGGGCCAAGGTGATCAACCGCGCCGCCTTTCCCCCCCGAGACTACGGCGGTGATGTGGTTTTCTCGGGGAAAATGTGGCTCCTGGGCGGCTGGCCCGGGAGAAAAAAGGATGTCTGGTATTCCGCTGACGGGATCGACTGGACGCTGGCAACGGCTAATCCTGGTTGGCCAGGGCGCCATGTTTTCGGCTGCGTGGTCTTTAACGATAGAATCTGGGTCATTGGTGGTACGTCACTCGAATCCGACGTCTGGCACTCCAGCGACGGTGTCCATTGGACTCAGGCGACTTCCCAGGCTCCCTGGGGGCCCAACAAACCGGGCCGCTCGGTTGTCCACCGCGGCAAGATGTGGTTCCTCGCACATGGGAAGACCCTTTGGTCCTCGACCGACGGAGCCGACTGGACCGAGGTCATGAGCCAGGCTCCCTGGCCCGAACGGGGTAGCCCCACTTTTCAAGTCTTCAAGGACCGGATGTGGGTGATGGGAGGAGGCACCTGGAGAACGGGTGACGATGCCATCTACAATGATGTCTGGTATTCCGCCGACGGTGTGAACTGGTCGTGCGCGACCAGGAGCGCACCCTGGCCTGCCAGGCGTTGGGCGGCCAGTCAGGTTTATCGGGACAAAATGTGGCTTATGGGAGGCCACTACGGTCTGGACGGCGAGCCGAAAAACTACAGCGACGTCTGGTATACGGAAGATGGGGTCCACTGGGAACCCTTCGCCTCGAAGACAATCTTCACACCTCGGCACTCCTCTCAGTCCTGGGTTTACAAAGACGCCCTGTGGCTGGCTGGCGGTTACTATCACTCCTTTGCGCTCTATAACGATGTATGGAAGCTGAATCTGCCTGAGTACTAGGAGCCTGTGCCGCGGAAACAGCGTCCGACAATAGTGGAAGAATGGACGACGGAGGTGCTGGATGCCAACGCCGAATCGTCCCTACTACCCGAAACAGAAGCAGTTGTTGCCGCCGGATCTGCTGCCTCTTGCCCGACCCCGCCGCGCTCCGGAAGCCAGTAAGGTCAGCCCGGCTGCCCCTTTCAGAAACGTTCGTCGATTTCGGATTTCGTTCGCTCCAATCACCAGCGGAGCTTCGATACAAGATCACGGCGGGCTCCCCAGTCAATCGCGCTGCACCTCGATCGGTAAAACGAAAATGCGGCTCCATTCTCTGGAATCGACGGGCGTCAGATTCCAGCCGTAGGGAGCGCGATCATACACCAGCAGCAGCCGGTTGGCCGAAACCTCCACGATCTCCGTGTAAGAGGTGGTCTGACCCCTTCCGCCCCTTTGGCCCTGCTGGGAAATGCGGTAGCTGGCGTCCGGAGCCCAGCGGTTGTGATGTTCGAGGATGTCGATGTCCTGCCAGGTCTGCGCACGGGCGTCGGTGGAGAACCATACACGTATACCGGGGCGGCCGCTGGAGAGCACGATGGTGTCGTTCTGGGTGCGAACCATACTCGGCTCCACGCTGAAGGGGGGGATGGGCTCCACCTGGGTCCAGGAACGGCCTCCATCGCCGCTGTAGGCCCGGCCCAGATCCAATAAACTGCCGACTCGAAACACAGCCATGAGGTCTCCATCGGCCAGCCGGATCATCGATGTCTCACTGGCTTCCAAGAGTTCCTGAGGCCAGGGTCGACCCTGGTAACGCGAGTCTTCAGGATCCCGCCTCCTGGCGTCAGCAGTCATCACAAAAGGATCAGCCACGGTTGAGAAGTAGCGCCATGTCCGTCCCTTATCCTCAGAAACAAAGAGCAGACTGATCACCTTCTCTTCCTTTCGAGGCTCCAGGTTCCCCCCGGTCCTCATGTACCCGGTGGCCAGGAGGCGATCGCCCATCTGAAGGGCATCGCCACAAAACTTCAGTCGGGCAATCCAGTTGGTTCGAGGCATCTGGCTCGGAAACGTGCCCACCGGCCAGGGCCAGTCCACCACCCGCACGCCGGCCGGTTCTACAACAACGCTGCTCCCACCGCGCTCGAACAGGTTGTAGCTGGTGTGAAGGTTGTGTCTTTCCTCCCGATCGGGCTGGTAGAGGTGGGCCAGGATGGCCAGTAGAGATCCCTCCCCCTGAGGTACGTAAATGGCTGGTTGAAGGTCCGTGATGAGGTCATAGCGGTGTCCCCAGTTGCGGCCGCCGTTTCTGGAGATCTGAAAGGCGCGAACCGAATATGGATTGGCATTGGAATCCGCTGACACGGCATAGGTCACCATCAATTCGCCGGAAGGAAATTTGGCCAGAGTTGGAAACCAGGCATGACCGATGGTTTGGGTCACCGGGATCGGCTGTCCCAGTCGAACGGACAGGCGCTGCAACCTCACCTTCGTCATTTCGCCCGTGGCAAGAAGGTGGGATTGCGGTGCAAAGCCGGAAGCCCACAGCCAGGGCGCGAGGAGAAACACGATCCTCTTCCCGGGCCTTGGCCTGTGATTAGACTGGTCGATCATGATTTCCTCCCGGTCGAGAGATCCAAGTGATGAATCTTACGCCAGAAATCCAACCGGGAACAGGGCTATGACCAGCGACACGGCTAGGGCCAGGCGACTTTCTGCAGCGGCCTGTCCTCGACCAGCCGGCAAAGATTCTTGACGATAGCCTCCGAATGGAAGCACGTGGTGCCCTCCGTGTAGCCCGAGAGGCTGGGCGTTATAAAGATCTTCGGCCACCCTTGGAACAGGCATTTGGAGGGCAAGACCCGTTCACCCAGTCTCGGTGATTGGTGCCAGACATCTAAGGGGGCTGCGGCAATGAGTGGTATTGCCAGCGCTCGATGCGGCAATTCCCTTGAGCGTTCAGAAAACGAACGGCCGGCCATTCCCTTCACCGATCATCCTGAAGATCGTAGCTGACTCCAAACGCTCGGAGATGCAATTCACTGAGCTTGACCTCGCTGGCTTCCGGCTTGAAGGTGAAGTACAGTTCGCACTGTAGGCGCGGTTTCTGGCGAAACGTCAACCGTCTCCGAGTCTTTGCCACGTGGCTCTCCTTGGGCCGGGTAGCCGCCTTCATAGAGGCAGGTGGCGAGGAACGCGCCGGCTGAGCCGCTGTCGCGCTTGGTGGCGGTGGAGAGCATCGGGGGCCGAGAATCCATCAGTTCCAGATACTGAGTGACCTTCTCCAGACGACCCTCGTAATCTGCGAGAACTTAGATCCAACCGCTCAGCCCGCGGTCAAAGTGGTCATAAAGAAGGATTCGTTCCAGGGGTTGAAATTTGCGCAGTTGGGGATCGGTCCGCAGAGTCCGAGGCTTTCGGTCCGGAGAACTGAGAACTGAGAACTGAAATAATGAAACCTCGATCCGTTCCCATCTTGACCTACCACCACGTGCATCCCGACGGGCACCCGGCATTGCAGCGCGCCTCCAGGAAGGGCCTACTCGGTCACATGGCTGCCAGCGGGTTCCGGAGCCATCTCGAGTTGCTGATCGGGACGGGATGGCAGATTCGCTCTACGTCAGAGATCATCGACTGGCTGATCGACAAGAGCCAGATTCCGGAAAAGACGGCAGCCATCCACTTTGATAACGGGTGGCTCGACACTTGGGAGACCGCCCGAGCGGTACTTGACGAGTTCGGAGCGAAAGCACTGGTCTATATCATCGGCGGCGCCACGGAGCAGGGCTCAGTTCGATCCGGCGGCCCGCAGAGGTGGAATCTTCGCACCCGGACCGAGGGCCACGTCAGCTCCGAGGACCATAGAATAATGAGCTGGGAACAGGTGCACGATTTGCTGGACAGCGGCTGGGAAGTGGGAGCGCATACGCTTTCCCATCCGCGGCTGACCCGGGTGCTAGCGGGGCAAGGCCCGGAGGAAGTGAGGCGCGAGATCGAGGAATCGAATCAGATACTGCGCCGCCGCCTGGGCATTGAACCAATCCACTTCGCCTACTCAAGCGGCGATTGGAACGAAGGAGTCGAGAAGATCGTAGCGCCCTATTACCGCTCCGTCCGGCTTTGGCGGAAGGTCCCGCCCTGGCACTTTACCCACCAGGACACGCCGCCCGCGAGGATCGAGTGCCAAAACATCGATACGTCGGTCTCAACCGGGCAGATCCAGGCGTTTCTCGAAGCGGCAGCTCGAGGCGAGTCCGTGGCCTAGTCATAGCGAGCGACCTCATACCGCCGGATCAGAAGAGTTCAATCCTGAAAGGAATGCGTCTTCCAGTCCAGGGGGTTCGACCCCGTGAAACATCCATCCCTTTCCAGATCCCGATTCGCAACTAACGATTTCTCCCAGACACATGGACTACACTTTTTAGAGTCTTGCGAGTTGATGTGGTTGTGCCCGACACCCAAGCCAGGTGCAGCGGTGAGGCGCAGGTATCCTTCGTCGAAATAGGGCACGCCTTCCCTTCAAGAGCATTCTCCGATCCACTGGGCCTCGACGCCTTTGCCTTTGCCCCTCGGCTCTATCCGCCTGAGACAAGCGAGACACGGACCTGCAGCAACTCAACAGGCACGGAGGTCTCCCCTTCCCGTCGAGGAACGACCGTCAACTCCAAGGCATTATTCCCTTTTCTCAGAGTAAGCGGATCTACTTTGAAGCTCAGCCAGCCGGCTTCTTTTTGAAAACCCAGGCCGTAACCGGCTTCCGTGTACTGCCGGCTGGTTTCCGGGGAAATGTACCCTTTCGGTGAAGACGGTTGCGGATCGGAGAGCGGCCGGCCATTGAGTTTCCAAATGGCCCGTTCCCCGTCGGCTGCGTCTTTCCATTGGGTCAGCACGGTCGCTGCCGCCACGGAATCAGGCTCATCAACGATGGCCAAGGCGAACCGCACGCTATTCGACCCCGACTGGGTAGTAAACACCCGGGGCAACTGGCCGGGTATATTCCGCGTCTTGGAAGGCCGATCCGGATCGATGGCATAGAGCTTGTTCTTACCTACCAGCGCCTTTGGATCCCCTACCCGAGGCACCGTACCGTGGTCTTTCGGATCGGTGGGGCCGTGATGGGTGTGCCAATCAAAGAGGTAGATTCCGTCTACTCCATCTTCCCAAAACCGGTGGGAGGCTGCATGGGCCGCGGAGTAGTCAGCGGCGACATCCTCTTCCATTTCGGGATCGCGATAGTCAAATTTCGGCCGCCCGGTGCGAAAAGGGTGCACGAGACGGTCGAGACAGCCGTAGACCGGGATACCGTATCGATGTCCGAGTCGGACCCACTCTTGGATAGGGATGGAATAAGGCATCAGTCCGGAACCGCCTATGATGAGATCCACCCAGTGTTTGCGAGCCCAGGTCTCCGGGTCCAGTCCCGCCGACAGGCTCAGCTCGATGCTGTCCGGAGGGCGGACGGCGAGGAGAATCGGACGGCCTCGCCTTTCCCCGTAGTGGTCCAGTGTCTGACGGACCTGATGAACGAAGTCGTTCATGATAGGCGTGTTCCGGCGCTGCTCCCCGAGCTTGAAGAACATGCTGTGCCGGCACCAGTCGAGCTCCACCCCATCCAGGTCATAGCGGCGGCAGGCTCCTTCCACCACCTCCAGATATCGGGCCTGGACCTCGGGGAGCGCATAGTTGTAGCCTGCCCAAAAGCGGGCGTCGCGAGAAGCCATTCCGTTACGTTCGATGACGTCTGCCAGCGGATGATCTTCCTCGGCCTGACGGCGCAACTCGACGATCATTTGGGGGTCGTAGAGGTGCAGTTTCTTCTCGATTTCACTGTAGCGCTGAATCCAGGGCAGGGTTTTCTTTTCCCAGTGTCTCCTCGAAATAAAACCCAACAGCATTTCAGGATGTTTGAGCCTGAAGGGGGGCCAATAGGCGGCCTTTGGAGGGAACAGGGAGGCGTGGATGTCATTCATTCGAATGGAGTAAAAAAACTCCAATCCATTCTGGCGCGCGAAGTCGACTACATGCCTGACAGGATTCGGACCCAGGACTTCGATGTGTTCTTGCGGGAACTCCCAGTCAGGTTCGTTGACGTGGGCGCAGTAAAAAATGCTGGCTACTTCCGTCCCTTTCACATAGCTGAGCGTGTTTGCCAGGAACTGGCTCGGTGATTTCAGCGGAATCGGCCACTTACCGCCGGCGTAGGCGGGCTGCAGCATGTCACTGCCGTCGTTGTTCCATAGAATGGGACGCTTTCGCCGTCTGGCCTTCGCTCTCTCGGCAGCCGGATTGGAGCCCAGAACGGCAGGGGCGCCGCCGTGGGCGGAAACCGAGGAAAGCCAGGTTGCGGCAGACATTTGTTTCAGAAACGTTCGCCGATTCTTCATGGTGCCTTCTCCTGTTTGTTTGACTACTGCCCGAGGCAAGAGCGTCTCTAAAGAGGGTGCTCCGTGATACCGCGACCCGTCAACAGCTAGCGGACTGGGGCGACGGCTGTAGCGAGCGATCCCTACAGAGGATGTCCAACGGGAATTTATTGTGCGTTTGGTGGGCCCCACGGAGGCCCAGCTTATGGCCGAGTCCGGAGAAGAGCGCATTTCCCGGAGCTACACCGGACACGGCTCCGCCCAAACCAGGGTCAGCAACTGAAGCAAATAGGAATGTGGTCGTCACGGGTGCCGACCGGTTGGTCGTTTCTTATTCTGACTTCCAGTACAGGAATGGGGAGGACCGGCAGCGAAAGGCCATCAAGGGCACAGAAGTGATCGTCGAGACGCCAAAGTAGAGACGCCTGCGACAGATACAGTGTACGCGAGTTCGCCCCAAACCCGACGGTTCCGCTCTGCCACGCCATCAGGCATCGATTTTGGCGCGCCAGTGCACGGACTTCCGAACGGTCAGTTCGCGCAAAAACTCAATCCCGTGGCCGATGCCCAGGCCGCTGCCCTTGAAGGGTTCGGCGGGGGCACCGGGGGCTTGGCCGCGCTCGGTGTTGATCTTGATCATGCCGGCCTTCAGTTTTTCGATAGCGGCCATGGCTCGCGACGCGCTTTCGGTGCAAACGATGGCCGAGAGCCCGTACTCGGTTGCATTGGCCCGTTCGATGGCCTCCTCGAAAGAATCCACCTTCACCACCGGGGCCACCGGACCAAACGTTTCCTCATACATCAGGGCCGTATCGTCCGTGACGTTGGCCAACACCGTGGGAGGATAAAAGAATCCGGGCCGATCGAGCCTGCCGCCCCCTGCCAGTACCTCAGCCCCCGCATGGACCGCGCCGTCGACGTGCTGTTGGACCCTCGAGAGCTGAGTCTCGTCGATCATCGGGCCCATCTCGGTCGAGGGATCCAATCCCGGCCCCACTTTGAGAGACTTGGCCGCGTTGACCAGGTTTTCGACGAAGGCGTCCCGCACGGAAGACTGAACGTAGATCCTTTCCGTCGAAGTGCAGATCTGTCCGCTGTTGGCAAAGGAGCAGCGTGCGGCCAGCCGCGCCACCGCACCCGGATCCACTGTATCGTCGACGATAAAGGCATCCTTACCCCCGAGTTCCAGGATGACTTTCAGCACCCGCTCCCCGGCGATACGGCCGATGTGGCGGCCTACCTGGAGGCTTCCGATGAAGCAGACGATGTCCACGTCCGGGTGGCGGACGATCGGCTCTCCCATGGTTGGACCGTCGCCATTCAGGTGATTGACGGCCCCAGGAGGCAGATGATCGAAGACCCGCTCGAAAAGGAGCTGGGTGGCGAGAGGGGTCTTCTCCGAACTTTTCAGCACCACCGTGTTACCGACCATCAGGTTGCACACCGCCAACTCCACGGAGGCGATCACGGGAAAGTTCCAGACACTGATACAGGCGGCCACACCCCGTGGCTCCCATCGCTGGAATACCAGATCACCGGCCTGCGAACCCAGGTGGCGCGAGTCCAGGTAGATTCCAATCTCCGCTACCTGGTTGGTCAGGCCCACGGAAGCGTCAAGCTCGCCGTAGGCCTCGGCCAGGGGCTTGCCGTTTTCTCGAGTCAGCAGACGCGCCACTTCATCCCGGCAGGCATGCATCTTGCGAGCGGCCTCTCGAAGCTGGACCGCGCGCGCCGGCGGGGAAAGGGCCCCCCATTCCCGGCCCGCCTCCACAGCTGCCTCTACCGCGTCCGCTGCATCCGCTGGATCACCACGCGGCACGTCTACGATATGATCCAAATTGGAGGGATCGCGAATGGGCAGGGTTTCGGTCCCATGGGAAGGCACCGAACACCCACCGATCCACTGAGTCTGGGCTGTGGCCATCGCTGTTGTTTCCATAAGAACTCCGTCGGGTCGGCTTGGATACTGGCTCCGGCTGAGGCGCCGGCTGACGTACTTTGCCACGAATTATAACACCGGCAATTGAATGAGTCCGCTTTCGGAAATAATCTTCTCGTTCCTCCCGCCGGGCGGCTCCCTCCCTCTCCTGTCCCAGCGTACGTCCTCAGCACGGGATGGCAATCAGCCAGAAGGCGGAAACAGCAGCAACCATCAGGAAGTTCGAGAGACGCCTTGTCGGCATTCCTCCTTCCACAAGAAAAAGATCCGAGACGTGGGAAACGAGCCGCTGACACCTCACCTCAGCGGGGAGTCCCTGTCACCGTGAACCCTCGTCTGGACGCTGCCGCGGTGATTCCCCGCCCTGGCTGAGGTCGATTGGATTGGACCAGGCACGGCCATCCTCGCCGTCCCACAGCTCGACCCGGACGTAACATCCCACGACTCGAGGCCGCTGCCAGTAGCCCCGATCCAGAAACCGCTCAGTCATCTCCGCGACCTTGCCGGGAGTGGCCAGCGCCGAAAGCGGTGCCCGGGCCTCCGTCAGGCAGCCACCCTCTGGCGCCACCCGGCGGACGCCGAGCCAGGGAGACGAGGCGAACCAGACCGAACGAACGGGCGTGGTCTTCACCCGGATCTCGCCGTCCTCTACCGTGATCTCCTCGATTCGAGGCCCGGTCGTGGAGTAGAAGCGGCCCCGCCGGATGGCCTCCAAGATTTCGGCGGAAGTCCGAGTCCGAGCCCAGACCATAATCCAGGCTTCGGCCTGATCACGGAAGGGCTGCCGGCCCAGGGGAGCAAAAGTCAGCTCAGGACGGACTCCGCTGTGCCGGTCGTCGCTGGCCACGCCCCAGAGCCTGTGCCCCCCGGCCAGCAATTCGTCCCACTGGGCGGTGGAATTGCCACGGCGCCCGTTCCAGTGGTTAGGCGCGTTGAAGATCTCGATTCCCACCAAACCCTTCAATCGGGAGATGGCGGCGGAAGAGACACCACTCAGGGAGGGATGGGAGAGAAAGGGGACTCCACCCTGCTCCAGCACTTCATCGATGACTCGCTGCGGGCTTGCCATTTGGCTCGCCATCCGCTGGATTCCCAGAGCCAGGACCTCGGCCGGAAAGGTCTCCTGCCACGAGACCCCGATCTCGGCACCCGGCAGGACGAGAATTTCACGGGCTGGGTGCCCGCTGACATCGGTGACCAAGTTGTGGTCGGTGACGAAGAGGAAATCGTACTCGTGGCGAGCGTACCACTCCGCCAGTTCGCTCAGGCTGAAGAGACCGTCCGAATTGGTGGTGTGACTGTGGACGTTGCCCCGGTACCACTTGCCCGAGCCCTCAATTAGATGAATCGGCATTTCTCCAAACCACCTGCTTTCGAGCTTTCAACCCTTCCCGGCCTGGCCTGGTTTCTCAGGCTCAGCCTCCTCCGGGATCGTCCGACCTGGAACTGCGGGCTCAACTCGCCTCCACCTCCTGAAACCTCTTCCTGGTTCGGCGGCAGGTGGAGCTGTTCCCGCTGCAAGAAATTATTTTCTACCATCCCCGAGATCAAAGGGAGTCAGACGCCCAACCCCTTCTGGAGAACTTGCGGATATGACATCAACTGTAGCCGATTCGGATGCGAACATCTACGATCTGTACGGGCACGGCGAGGTCACCCTGCGTGGGAGGCTCGACAGTCACCCGAAGCGTGTTCGTGCCCTTTTTCAAGTTCCACGGATCGATTTTGAATTCAACCCAGCCTGCGTCATCTACCCAACCGACGCCGTATCCTCCGTAGCGTTTGACGTTCGCTTCTGCGGGTTCGGAAAGGGAGATGCCGTTGAGCTCCCACTTGAATCGCCCGGGGTCCGTTCCCTCGGCTCGCTCAAGGTCCCAACTCGCAATGGCCGGAGGGCGCGTCGAATCGGCGGTACTGTATTGAGCTTGCACAAAAACTTCCGACGCGCGGGTTGCATCATCGGCGATCTTCAACTGGAATGCAGCGTCTGCCGGACCCGATTGGGTGGTAAACACCCGGGGCAGCTGGCTGGCCAGACACCCATCGGCCAGACAGCCGAGCCGGGCGTAGCCGGGATCAATTCGGTAGAGCTTGTTCTGCCGGCCCAGGGCTTTCGGGTCTTCTATCGAAGGCATCCTGCCGAAGTCTGCGGGGCTGGTGGGGCCGTGGTGAGTGTGCCAGTCATAGAGACAGATGCCGTCGGCCCCCGCCTCCCAGAAGCGGTAGCTGGCGGCGTCAACGGCTTCGTAGTTGGAAGCCAGGTCTCCTTCCATTTCAGGGTCCCGAACGTCCCACTTGGGCCGTCCGGTCTGAAATGGTACGTAAATTCGATCCAGACACCCATAAACAGGGACGTCATAGCGGTGGCCCAGGGCGACCCATTCTTCGATTGGCATCGTGAACGGCATCCCACCGGAGCCAGCCAGCAGAAGATCGATCCACCCTTTCCGAGCCCACGTCTCGGGGTCCAGACCCAGAGACAGCGAAAGCTCAAGCGAATCGGGCGTGCGCCCGCTGGCTAACAAGATGGCGCGACCGCGCCGTTCTCCGTAGTAATCCAGACGCTGGCGCACTTGGTGGACAAAGTCATTCATCACGGAAACATTGCGCCGTTCCTGCCCTACCTTGAAGAAACCGTAATGACGGGCCCAGTCCAATTCCACACCGTCCAGGTCGTAGCGCTCGCAGGCGCCTTCAATCACTCGCAGGTAACGGGCCCTGACTTCGGCACGAGCCCAGTCATAACCGCCCCAGAACCACAGATCGCGCGAAGCCACGCCCTCCCGTTGAAACACGTCCTTCAGGGGGTGCTCTGCTTCCGATTGCCTGAGCAGTTGCCGCTCCTTCTCGGGGTCATACAGCTTCGTCTTCCAACGCTGTTCCTCGATGGGCATGAATCGATTCAGCCAGGGGACAATCTTTTCCTCCCAGTGGGTTCGTGAGATATAGCCAAGTAAGAGCTCAGGATTGGCCAGCTTGAAGGAGGACCAGTATCCGGCTTTCGGAGTGTAGCGCGAGCAGTGCACATCGTTCATGCGTATGGAGTAGAAGAACTCCTTCTGATGTTTACGGGCGAAGTCAACAACATGCTGGACCGGATTCGGCCCCAGCACTTCAATGTATTTTTTCGGGAACTCCCAATCCGGCTCATTGGTATGCGCGCAATAGAGGATGGTCTCGATGGGCGTGCCTTCCAAGAATCGCAAAGTACCGCTCCAGAACTGCTCGACCGATTCCAGCGGAATGGGCCATTTTCCACCAGCGTAAGCGATGGACTGGATGTCGCTGCCATCGTTGTTCCAGATGACAGGGCGCCTGTGCAGTCTTGCCTTCGTTCTCTTTCGAACGATCTCCGGCTGCAAAAACCGACTCCCTCGAGCGCCCGGTAAAGGCGTAGAGGTCCATAGACCAACCCCCCCGATTCCCTTCAGAAACGTCCTTCGATTCTTCATACGTACTTCCCTTTCTCAGATCTTGGACATCACGGCAATTCAGTTCCCCTCCGGCTGCGGCACCGAGGAATGAGCGGATCCGTTTCAGAACAATTTATTGCTGGGCAACTCGGGCTCATTCTTTCTTCCAGGTCCGACCAGTATAATTTCCCGGAGCAATGACGATCAGCCTTCCTTTTTTCGTCCTGGCCTCGATGTTCCCGGCGATGGCATTCCTGCCGAACCCGGAAGGGGCTGTCCCGTTGTTCGACAACCTGGGTACCCATCACCACCCTGTCACCACCAATTCACCACTGGGCCAACGCTATTTTGACCAGGGCCTCCGGCTTTATTACGCCTTCAATAATGACGAAGCCCTCCGGTCCTTCCAGCAGGCGGCTCGGCTGGACCCGAGCTCCGCCATGGCCTATTGGGGTATCGCCTTGGCCCTGGGCCCAACTATCAATATGCCCATGACGCGGCAGGGAGAAAATGTCGCCTACCGGGCGATCCAGATCGCGAGGTCGCTTTCAAACGCTGCCAGTGAACGGGAGCGTGCATACATTGCCGCACTTGGTCGACGATACTCAGCTCAAGGCGCAGGCGACCCGACGGTGCGCGGGAGATCCTACGCAGCGGCCATGCGGGACTTGGCCAAACGATTTCCTCGGGATCCGGACGCGGCCACTCTATTCGCCGGAGCGCTGCTTAATCTGCGTCCCTGGGATCAGTGGACACCCGATGGCAGACCCCAACCGGGCACCCTCGAGGCCGTGGCGACGCTGGAAAGGGTATTGCAGCAACATCCGAATCATCCGGGGGCCAACCACTACTACATTCATGCTCTGGAGGCCTCTCCCTTTCCGGAAAAGGCACTTCCGGCGGCGGAACGCATTGACGAGTTGATGCCGGGAGCCGGCCACATTGTTCATATGCCCTCTCACATCTACTTTCGCCTGGGGCGGTACGCAGAAGCCGTCGAGAGCAGCAGACGTGGCGCCGCGGTTGACCGGGAGTATATTCGAAAATGGAACCCCCGAGGAAACTATCGGGAGATGTTTTATCCTCATAACATCTATTTCGAGTGGGCGGCCCTGATGATGGAAGGCCGCAGCGCCGAAGTTCTTCGTGCGGCGGGTGACCTTTCGGCGATTTACTCGTATGAGATGGCTCGGAGCAGACCCTTTGTCGAATTCTTCATGCCAGTCGCCCTTTTTTCGTTGGCACGCTTCGGGAGGTGGGACGATATCCTGCGGCAACCCCGTCCCCCCAATGAACTCAGATACCTGACGGGCATGTGGCACTACACCCGAGGATTGGCGCTCGCAGCAAGAGGACAACCCAACAAGGCATCCTTCGAGAAAGAGCGTCTGGCCGACATAGCGGTGGCTGTTGCCTCCCGCGTGCCCCTGGTCGGTAATTCGCCTGCCGTGTTACTCCGGCTGGCATCCACCGTCCTCGCTGGAGAACTGGCTGCCAGACGGGGCAGGACGGAGGAAGCGGTCCACCACCTTCGAGAGGCGGTACAACTTCATGATCAGCTCCGGTACGACGAGCCTCCGGCTTGGTACTATCCCGTCCGTCAGACCTTGGGGGCGGTTCTGCTGGCAGCCGGCCGAGTGAAGGAGGCCGAACAGGTTTACCGGGACGATCTTGGGAAGCATCCACGCAATGGCTGGTCTCTGTTTGGACTGGCAGAGTGCCTGCGAGTTCAACAGAAAGACGAAGAAGCCGCTGCAGTGGAAGTGCAGTTCCGCAGGGCATGGGCTCGCGCCGATGTAACGCTTGAGGCATCGCGATTCTGAGGTCTTGGTCCCATCCTCGAACAGATCCGCTTTCACCTGAAACGATTTCGTTGATTTCGACTCCCAAGGGGTGGATGCTGAGACGAGACCTCGCTGCCTGCATGCCCTGCGGGATCTCTACAGGATGCATGTGAAGTAGATCGCGGAGCCGGCGTCTATTGCAGGGATGGTTTCCTACGTCACCGGACATGTCTTGTTGATCGGACAGACCACATGCCAACAGGTCCGGATACTTCACATATTAACGACAGGAAGATCCGGAGGACAGCACTGGAACCTGAATTCTGCTATAAATAATCACATGGATAGAGGACGTAATCGATGCTCCGATGTTTGCAAATCTTTTACATCACGATCATGACTGCAACCGGTCTGACTGGCGAGGTGATCTACCGCGAGACCTTTGACCAAGGGAACGGCTCCACGGGACCTCAGCAAGGTTGGACGGTGGGCAAGAATACGGAAATCAACCGAGGGTCTGAGACTTGGCACAAGAACATTTTGGGGTACATGGGGTGGGGAGCGCCCCTGGAATGGACCCCGGAGGGGGGTCGATCGGGAGGCTATGCCACCTCCGCTTCTCCCTGGTACTTCGACGATAACCACGGGGAATTCTATTGGTTTCATATCGTCCTCCGGGTTCGGCAATCAAGAGATGTCGGGATTCAGGGCAGAGATCTTCGTAACGCCCGGGTAGAGCTCTCGCTAAGGGGGCGCGACTTGGCCGTAAACGACTTGAAACTGTATTTTTGGATTCAAGGAGAGGGCGGACGCAGTGGCTACTATACGAAACCCGCCCTGGTGAACTGGGCCCTGACATCCGAGCCTCTGGAGGATGCCCTCCGCGATGGTCAATGGAACGACGTTTCCTTTCAGCTGACTCCCGACGAATCTCGATGGAGCCAATTGGGTTTGATCAATGGAGGTCTGGCCAAGAAGATCCGGGTCATTCAGAGTCGAACCATGGCGGACGGATTTCTCGAAGGGATCCTCGCCGGCAAGCACTGGAACTTTGGCTTTCTGCTCTGTGGAGTCGATCCTAGAGACCTCCCGCAGGGCAAGATTGACATTGACGAGTTTAGAATCGTCTCACCCGAGTAGAGTCCGTCCAGGACTCAATGGAGCCTGAGGAACCGGCCGCGTCGACCAATTGGGCCGCCCCCAGGGTCAATGCGAACTCTTCTCTTGCTAAATCCCTCGAGCTTCGGAGATGCGAAAAACATCCACGCCCGTCCGGATGCGGTTGGTTGTGGGATCAACCATTATGCCCAAAGGCTTGGCAAAGCCGGAATCCAGAGACGGAGACTCTTCCACGACTTCGACTTCGTGTCCCATCCTGTCCAATCCGTCCCGGCACTCGGAATCCAGCCTCAAGTCCGCAAAGGTGACCGCTTCCGAGGCATCCACGCGAGGAGCGGCTATGGCCTGCTGAAGGCTCATCTGCCGGTCCACGAGGTTCAGCACGATTTGGGTGTTGCAACTGATGATCCTTCTCCCGCCGACAGCGCCCAGGCTGGCGAAGGGTTTTTTCTCTTTGAGCAGCAAGAGTGGCACCATATTGTTGAGTCCCCGTTTGAAACCGGCAATTGAGTTGGCCGATCCTGGAAGTGGATTGAAGACCACCATCCCGCTGCTAAAGAGGATTCCGGTCCCGGATGTGATGACACGGGAGCCAAACCGGCTGACGGCCGTTTGGGTGCAGGAAACCATGTTTCGCTGTCTGTCAATCACGGAAAAGTGAGTCGTGCACTGGTCTTCTTGCGGAGGGGAAGGAGGAGGATCCTCTAGAACGGGCGTTTCTTCTTGATAGCGCCAGGGCCGGTGCAGAGCCCTGTGGGCAAACGTAACCCAGGGTTGATCCGAAGAGTGCGCAAAGGCCGTCTGCCCGGGACTGATCAGCCGGGCGACCTCCCGGGAGTAATCAGAAGACAGAAGGGCGTTTTCCGGTACCGGGACAAAATCAGGATCTCCGAGAAAACGGTATCGGTCGGCGAAAGCGTGCCGAGTGGATTCAATCACAAGATGAAGGTACTCGGACGAATTGTGTTCCAATTGGGCTAAATCAAAATTCTCGAGAATCTTCAGAGCTTGCAGAGTAGTCGTACATCCACTGGGGCCAGGCATCCCCAGGATCTCGTAGTCCCGGTACTGGATTGTCACGGGCTTTGTCACCACGACTTCGTAGCGACCGAAGTCTTCTGTCCTGAGCAGACCGCCATTCTTCTTCATATCCGCTTCAACGGTGTGCGGAAGTTCTCCGCGATACAGGGCTCTGCCACCTTGACGGGCAATCAGTCGCAAAACTTGGCCCAGATCGGCTTGTATCACGTGATCCACGCCGCTGACCGGAGGAAATCCATTGCGTAGAAAGATCCGAGCGGGACTCCGGTATTTCACAAAATCTGCCATGGTTTCGGCAATCTGCTGCGTCGTCAGCCAGTTGGCGACAAACCCCTGCTCGGCGTAATGAATCGCCGGCTCCAGAAGTTGTTGTAGAGGAAGGCTTCCATACAACTGATGCGCTCGACACAGACCCGCAGTCACGCCGGGGACGCCGATCGCCTCGTAACCGGAGACATTGGCTCGATTCTCAACCTCGAAAAGCCCGTTTCCCTCTCGGGTCCGGCCGATTACGCGGTACATGTCGGGAGTGGCAGCCGTCGGGGCACGATGGCTGAAATCGAGGGCCAGGCTGGCTTGGTGCCCGGCCATGTGAACGAGCATCTGCCCGTGACCGGCGATGGAGGAGGCCCAGGGCTCCACCACGGCCAGGCAAAAGCCCACGGCAACCGCAGCGTCAACGGCGTTCCCACCTTCAGAAAGGGTTTGGATCCCGACCTCGGAAGCCAAGGGATGGGAAGTCACGACCGCTCCAAAATCCGATACGACCTCGTCCTTGATGGGTCGCCAGATACTGCGTTTCACCCCAGTTCCCTTGGCCTCGCGACGTTGACGCGCATCCTGCTCACTCCAGCGAAAGATCTTGCAGCTCGTGGCAAAGAGTCGTCACGGCATTCGACCGGGTCCGCATCACGGCGGACGGCGTTACTCCCGGGTCACAAACGATCGAGTATGCCCTCTTGTCGGGCCTTGTCCGGCGGGTGCGGGCCCCGTCTCAGCGCTACGGGGGACTTTCACCACGGGACGGTTCACCCTGCGCGTCCGAGGCGGCCGATTCGCGCGCGTATGCCCTCAGTCTTTCCAGGTCCGCCTTGAGGCCGGCAATGCCCTGAATAATCAGGCCACCGATCACAATGAACCGGTACCCCGCATCATAGGCTTTCTTGCAGGCTTCAAATCCTCTCAAGGTGATGCCGCTCGCTTTTCCGCAACGTGCAGCCCGGCGGGGAAATTCTTCCAGGAAGCCTTGAATCTCGGGATGCTCCAATTGGCCGATATGACCCAGGGCCGCGGTAATGTCCAAAGGGCCGGCAAAAAGCACGTCGACGCCCTCGACGGCAGCAATCTCCTCCAGGTTGTCGATCGCTTCGCGGCTCTCAATCTGAACAATCACACACGTCTCCTGATTGGCCGCCGGCAGATAGTCTTCATAGGACACGTCCATGAAGAAAGTCCACCAAGGGGAGACGCCGCGTGAGCCGTCGGGAGGATATTTGGCATATTGAACAGCCCGGCGGGCTTCCTCGGCATTGTTGATTTGGGGCAACATCACCCCCGCAGCACCGACATCGAGAGCCTTCTTGATCAGCTGCGGATCCAGTCCGGCCACTCGAACGATGGGAACACAACCCTTCATCCGGCAAAGCACCGGAATCCACGGGATGTCGGTGGCGTCATAGGGTCGATGTTCCGTGTCGATCCAGAGAAAGTCGATGCCCGTATCCACAGTAAGTTTGGCAATGAAGTCCGACTGGTCGGGGAGTCCTGCTCCCCAGGCCGGCTTACCCTCGGCCAAAAGAGTCTTTACTTTGTTCTCAAACATGGTTTTGTCCTGGCCCGGATGGAGTTGATGACTCCGATCATAAGGAAACCGCCATCTGGCGGTACAAAAGATTGAATCACGCCGGGTATCATGACTCGAACAGTCCCTCCACAGTGTTGCATATCGTAGTCGCGGCCCCAGCGATGATCAGCACACAATGAATCAGACTCTGATCCCATTTCGTGCTCGAAGCGGCGGTAAGATGCGGTGAAATGCCGCCCGTCCCCCCTTCACTTCGGGGGTAGACTCAGGAAAGTATGCCAATCAGGGAGCTCCCTCCATTATATGGCACATAAATCCTGGGATGATATTCCGGCGGCACCATATAGCGACGCACCGAGTGCGCCCCGGGTCCTCAAGCTTTACCCACTTCCTCTTATAATTTATACTCATTTGGAAAAGGCTTATCAAGAACCGAGGAGTCAAATTCTCATGGGTGATTCAGAACAGTCCAAACCCGTACAAATCAACCCAGGCCGGCTGTTGTGGTCGGGTGAGCACTGGATCAACGGTCTCCAGTCTCCGGAAGGGGAGATTCCCAGCGCTTGGGTGAGCCTTTTCCACACGCGCTACAGTCCCGCGGGTGAAGGTAATACCGCCCAGATCATCATCCGGGCGGATCGCCGGCTGAGTCTGATCTGTGTCGATGACCCGGAGGTGGGGAGGTTTACGCAAGACAAGTTCCTGAATCGAAGCAGCTTCCAGGATCCGAAGGCTCCCATTGTGCACGCTCGTTTCTTTCGTGAAGGAGACATCCGCAAGGACCCGGCCTGGATCATCGAAACCGACAAGCACCGAATCGTGGCCCGATGGGGGGTTACGGAGCCACCGGTTATCGCCCACGGCACGTTTCGTCCCGGTACCGAACATTTCACTCTTTTGTACTTCAGCTCGCAGGCCTCGGTCGAGGTCGACGGTCAGCCGATTTCAGGAAAGCCGTTCCTCAGAGACATTTGGAAGCCTCAACTGCCGGGGGCTCGCAGCTCTTGCGTTTTTGCTCTGGCCGAGACCTTGATCGAGCTACCTGGTTGAGCGAGCCACTCCACGTTGCCAGCTCAACCTTCCTACCGGGGAGAATGCGATATGCATCATGTCGTCGTGCCGTAAATGGCACCACGTGATCAGGGGCTGTCGACCGCTTTTTGGCGCTTTGGCGCGCGGTCCGGGATGCCGCTTCACCCCGGTTTTGTTGCATTTAGGGCGAGAGGGTCTCTCTATCCAATTAAAGGCAGAATCGCACCGGAGACCCGGACTTGAGCGGGAACGACCAAGTTTTTCGAACCAATAGGAGGGAAAGATGAGACGAGTGAGCAAACACGCCGTTTGGTTGGGGCTTTTCCTGCTAATCACGCCCAATTTGTCGGCGGAAGTCATATTCCGGGAAAGTTTTGATCAGGGAGCGGGAGAGTGGACCACTGGGAAAAACAAGACGCATACCGGTGGAGAGACCTGGCACCGCAATATCCTCGGCTACTACGGCGAGCCTGTGTCTCTAACGTGGAGCCCAAGCGGCGGACGCTCCGGAGGATACGCCACCGCCGAGGCGCCCTGGTACTTTGACGATAACCACGGAGAATTCGGGTGGCTGTATCTGGTCTTCGGAAAGCGCACGGGCTGGTCCACGTACCCGGTGGACGAAAAGGCGCCGGCGACTGGCAAAGACGTAAGAAATGCCACGGTTCGCGTCTCTCTGCGGGGGAGAAATATGCAGTTGAAGGGAACCAAATTCTACTATTGGAATCAGGCTCCTCCCGCGACAGGCCCCTGGGTCTACCGATGCTGGGCTTTGACCTCCGTTCCTCTCGAGGATTACCTGACAGATGGAGATTGGCACGACGTCAGTTTCAAACTCGATCCCCATGAAAGCAAATGGAGCTACATGGGGTTGATCAACGGTGGGCTGCGAAAGCGGATTCGCGTGATTCAAAGTCTTTCCTTTGGGCAAGGGACGTTGGAGCAGGTGCTGGGCGACGGCAAACTTTACAACTGGGGCTTTATTCTGGTGGATGTGGATCCCCTGGATCCTCCTTCCGGAAAGATCGACATCGATCAGTTCAGCATCACCCTCAGCGGCGAGGAGTGAGGAGCGCAACTTTACGCTCCGGTCAGATAGGTGGCTAAGGATTTAAAATATGACCAAAAAATTAAGACTCGTGGTTTTCTTCACATTAGTGTTCTATCCCGTGGCCGGACTGGCGGCAGGTGCAAAGCCGGCATCGGGTGACGTAGTGGCCGTACACAGCTTTGACCGGGGACCGGAAGCCTGGCATGTGGGAAAAGACAAGACCCATACCCGTGGAGTCACCTGGCACCGTAATATCCTGGGTTTCTACGGGGAGCCGGTTTTCCTGAAATGGCGTGAGCGGGGCGGCCGTTCGGGAGGGTTCGCCTATTCCGAGTCGCCCTGGTACTTCGATGACAATCACGGGCATTTCGGCTGGCTGCACCTGCTCGCCAACCGGTATACGAACCCGGAGGCCCAGGAAAGACCCGGAGAACCGAGTCCGGTGATGGGTCAGGATCTGCGCAATGCCGTGGTCAAGGTTTCCCTGCGCGGGCGGGACGTGGAGCTGAAGGACACCAAGCTGTACTTTTGGCTCGGGGGAAGTGCTCCCCCGATTAGCGATATCTCTCCGGCAGACAAGCGGCCCAGATCCACCGCCAGTTCTTTTCGGCGGGAGGAACACCGGTGGTGGGCACTGACCTCGGTTCCGCTGGAAGCCTACCTGGCGGATGGGAAGTGGCACGATGTGACGTTTCAATTGGAACCGGACGAGCGCAAGTGGACCTATTTGGGCTTAATAAACGGAGGTTTGCGTAAGAAGATTCAGGTTCGACAAAGCCTCAGCTTTGGAGACGGATCACTGCCACATGTTCTGGGCAACGGTAAACTTTACGTTTTCGGATTTATTCTGGTTGACGTGGATCCTTTGGATCAGCCGACGGGCATGATTGATTTGGACGAATTCAGCATCGCCAGATTTCCTTCCAATTCTCCGCTGCCGTAACCATGACGGGCAAACGTGCTTTATCCTGCCTGTCCGAGCATTTTCGTTGGAGGTTGAGGCTATGAAAAGAACAGTTGCCGCCAGCTTGCTCTGTCTCTCGGTTCTGAGCAACTGCCGAACCGGCGTGGAAACTACGGAGAAGGAGCCATCCGCCCGGGTCCCCCGCGTCGCGCTGGGTCCGCCGGTCGTCGTCATGCTGGGTCCCCCAGGCGATCTGCGTTGGGGTTACTACGCTTTTCCCGACATGTGGCGGGCCCCAGGCGGAGAGCTGTACCTGGCAGTAAACGTGGGTGAGGACGCCAACGATGTGGGAGAACACCTGCCCACGCAATTCTTCATCTCTCGCGACGAAGGAGAGTCCTGGCAGCCGCTAAGGGAAGATCAGGTGGACTTCTCTCCGGATATCATTGCCTTGCCGACGGGTGAGCAGGTGGCCTTCGGCACTGAAAAATATGTCTACCACTATTCGACCTACGGTCCTCGCCCGCGCGAATTCCTCAGCCTCGACGAGCTCGGTCTAAAACTCGTCTTCACAACCGAAAAACCTAGTCTGATTGCGGCTCATTATCGTTATGCAGACTTGCCTGAGAAGCTGACCCGGATCCCCGTTAAACGCCGTAAAGAACCGAGTGCTCCCTGGCAGTACGATTACGCTCATTTTGACTCGTCCGACTTGCTACTGCGCACGCCGATCGGTACCCCGGACGCCATAGGAGATTGGCATCAAATAGCGCCTATGATCTCAACCACGCCGAGGGATGCAGCCTCCGTTCTGTGGCCGGACCGGTTGGTCGCGCTGGCCGATGGCACGCTCCTATGGCCGCTCGCCAGCCAGGACCCACGCATTCAGAAAATGTTCTTTCGCGTTCAGTGTGTCGCTTCCAGCGACGGCGGGCGGACTTGGGGAATCCGCGGCACCATTGCCGACCAGCCGGAACTGGCCGACTGGGGCTACGGCTGTGGCGAGCAGTCGATGCAGAGGATGCCCAATGGCGAATTGCTCTGCGTCATGCGCACTGAGATGGAGGGCAACAACCTGGGAACCCGTCCCTTGACAAAGTCGACGCATTCGCTTGTAGCCACACGCTCATCGGACAACGGCCACACTTGGAGCAGGCCTGAGGCCATTGCGCCTTTCAGCGTGACGCCCCATCTGCGAACCCTTGAGAACGGGACCGTGGCGGTAGTGTACGGGAGGCCGGGCGTGCATGTCCGAGCGTCCGCGGACAGTGGTGAGACTTGGGGTAAAGCTCTTCCGGTCGTGGGTCCCGACGAGGTCCATCTGCTGTCCCGGTCAGTGGAAGAGCGCATGGCCCTGCGCCACGGCGGACATGGCTCGGCCCAAACCAAGGTCATAAGCTGCAGCAATACGGATGTGGTCATCACCGGGCCTGACCGGTTCATCGTCGCTTATTCCGACTTCCAGTACAGGGATGGGCAGGGCCGGCAGCGAAAGGCGATCAAGGTCAGGGAAGTGGTCGTCGAGATGCCAACTTGGAACACCAGCTACCGATAAGTAAGTAGCCCTGCGGCGACTCGCGTTTCCAGGAACGGCTGCGCTGCCCTTTCGTCAATCGTAATTTTGTCAACGGACCCGTGATCTTCTCATACCAGCGGAAGCATCTGGCTCCGTTACCCCTGTTTCAAGTGGCTCCACCGATGGGCAGGAGTTCGACGCCTTCCCCCTCCTCGGGTTTCTTGATGCGAAACCGGACCGAAGTCACCTCGGATCCATGGGGACCGAATCGGTTCTTGAAGCCTTCTCGCTGGCCGACCATGAAGATGGAGCCGTCGTCCAGAACGCAGGCGCTGGGATAGTAGGACTTGGGATCACACTTGAAGCCGCGTCCGGGCGCCGGCTTCACCCAGGTCTTCCCGTTGTCGCGGCTGTAGATCACTTCCCCGTTGTTCGGCACCTTGGGATCGTCGCCGCTGAGTTTGTGGCGGCCCCCAAAGACCACGACCGAGACGCCTTCGGGCGTCACCACCAGTTCACCCCTCCGGTACAACTTGGGTCCGCGATACTCGCTTCCGAAGTTGGGGTCTTCGATGATGGGGTCGGTCAGGAGCAGCCGTGGCGGGGCCCAGGTCCGTCCGTCGTCGTAGGACTGAAACCAGGCCGACGTCGGCCGGCAGGGGAAGGCCAGGCTGCCGTCCGGCAAGTAGGCGGCCGTGCCCTCGTCCGCATCCCAGTCATTGCTGCCGATCACCGACACGGTGGACCAGGTGAGGCCCTTGTCCTCAGAGCGCATGAGGACCATGAACCAGCGAGGATCTTCGCTGGGCCAGCCTTCGCCCCCGGGAATGCAACTGCCGGCGGCGAACAGCAGCAGCGCGCCGTTCTTGCCCTCGAACATGCTGTAGGGGGCGTCCATATCGAAGGGCCCCACCAAGCGCGTCACCTCCTTCCAGGTGTGACCGTCGTCGTCGCTTCGGAAGATCAGGGTCTTGGACTGCCGGTTGGCCATGATCCGGGCGAATTCAAGGGGCGTCGCGGGCATCCGGTTCCAGTAGCCCCAATGGGGTTTCAGCCGGATTCCCGCAATCATCGTTCCGTCACTCAACTGCACCACGTCACCGACGTAGTAGGCGCCAGGCACCACCGGAAAGGAGCGGGGCCGGCTCCAGGTCTTCCCCTGGTCCCGGCTGCGGATCCACATCATCCTTCCGCCCTCGGGAGCATCCCAGTCCAAGAGCCATTCTCGATCCGGCCGTTTCAGGCGCTCCCAGGCCTCGGGAGGCATGTCCCAGGGGGTGGCCCAGGAAGCGTGCCAATAGCCGGCTGAGAAGGTCACGAACAGGTCGCCATTCTGCAGCCGGCACACCGTCGGCCACCCACAGTAACCGCCGAACCCGGGGAAGGGATCCGGCGGGTTGACGTCGGGGGAGACGATGATCTTTCGATACTTCTCGAAATCCACTCGGGGCCCATCACCCGTAATCAGAGCCTCAACCGGCGGAATGGAAGCCGCGGCGGACTTCTTCTTGCCGGCTCTGACAAGACTGGTGGTCGCCAGAGCGGTTGCTGAAGCGGACAGATATTGCCGGCGGGTCAATTGGACAGCCATCTCTTAGCCTCCTCGTGGTGCCGATTTGAAGCAAAAGGAGCCAGCCCGATCCATTCCCAGGGTCGGCCTAAGATCTTTATAACATATAAGATTCCTCTTGCCGGTCCAACACCTCCACTACCTCCGAAACGTAGATCCGTCGTCGTCCTCCGCACCACTGCCTCGAACGTCTCCCCGCAGTACCACCCCGGACCTGATCCTCACCTGCCGCCCCGGCTGGCGAAGCTGCCAAGCCCATAGTGGCGACGGCAGTTCGTCGGCTCCACGAACCGTCCGGAATTCTCCCCAATTGTTACTTGAGTCAACGAGTCGGTTTCAGGACGATTCCTTGTGAGTCAACTCGCTGATAGCATCGAGGACTATCCGCAACCTGACTCGCGGCCGGATTCGGCAAGGTTACCGCGACAAGGACGTTGCAACAGTGCCGGGATGCAAGCGGGCTTCGAGTGATCGGTGAGGTTCGGGAACACATTTCAGGGGATACGCAGGCAGCCGAGGCGGCGAGCCATGAGGAGGATCCGTGTCTATCGAGGGTCTGACTGACAGGACTGAAGCAGGAGACGAGCTTCATTCCCTCAGGCCGGTCGTCATGGGGACCGAGCACATGGTCGTAGCCGGGCACTATCTGGCAGCACAGGCCGGAATGCAGGTCTTGGAGGAGGGGGGCAATGCGGTTGACGCGGGTGTGGCTGCAGGGATCGCTCTCGGTGTCGTGCAGAGTGACCTCGTAAGCGTCGCCGGCGTCGCCCCCATTATTCTCTTCCTGGCTGACCAGCGGGAGGTGGTGACCATCAGCGGTCTCGGCGTTTGGCCCCAGGCCGCCAGCGTGGACCTGTTTCTTAGGGAGCACGGGGGATGCATCCCGGAAGGGCTGTTGCGCACGGTCGTGCCAGCCGCCCCGGACGCTTGGATTACGGCGCTGGAGAGGTACGGGCGCATGAGTTTTGGCCAGGTGGCCCGGTCAGCCATCCGGTTGGCTTCCCATGGCTTCCCAATGCACTCGTTCATGAGCAACCGGATTGGCGAAGCGGCGGAGGACTACCGGCGTTGGGAGAGCAGCGCCCAGGTTTTTCTCCCTGACGGCCGTCCCCCCGAACCTGGAGAAATCTTTATCCAGAGTGATTTAGGAGCCGTTCTCCAGTATATGGTTGACGAGGATCGGAGCGCATCACGCCATGGACGTCAGGCAGGATTGCAAGCGGCGCGAAATGCCTTTTACAGGGGAGACATAGCGGCAAGAATCATCGAATACCACCATGAGAATGGTGGACTCCTCTCCGCTCAGGACCTGTCCGACTTCCGCGTGACAATCGAGCCGCCCGAGCGAATCGCCTTCCAGGACACTGAGATCTATGCTTGTGGACCATGGTGTCAGGGTCCGACTCTGCTCCAGACCCTCAGGCTGCTGGAAACCTATGACCTGAAGTCATTGGGGCACAATTCGGCGTCGTATGTGCACACTTTGACCGAGGCCCTCAAATTGGCATTCGCCGACCGCGAACAATTTTACGGTGATCCCCGTCATGTCAAAGTGCCTATGGCCGGACTCCTTTCGAAGCGTAACGCCAACCAACGGAAGGGACTCATCAACCCACACCAAGCGTGGGTAGAGATGCCCCCGCCCAGCCGACTGGGCCCGGCCGGTGAGCCGCCACAGGGCTCGTCCCTGGGACTGGGGAACTCTTCCGGCGAAGCTGGAAATCCAAAGCGGCCTGGCTGGGACACGAGCTACGTCTGCGTCGTTGATCGCGATGGAAACGCTTTTTCGGCCACTCCGAGCGACGTGTCCTACGACACACCGATCATTCCGGGAACCGGCTTGGCGGTCTCTTCGCGCGGCTCGCAGTCGCGTGTGGACCCGAGTCACCCGGCTTGTCTCGCTCCCGGGAAAAGACCGCGCCTGACGCCCAACCCCGCCTTGGCATTGCGGAACGGCGACCTTTTCATGCCGTTTGGTACGCCGGGCGGGGATGTACAGCCACAGGCCATGCTTCAGGTCTTCCTCAATGTTCTCATCTTCGGCATGGATCCCCAGCAGGCGGTCGAAGCCCCGCGTTTTGCTTCCTACAGTTTTCCCAGCTCTTTCGCTCCACATTCCTGTTTTCCAGGGCAGTTGAAAATGGAATCGCGTGTACGTCGGGAGACGGTTGTAGAGTTGGAGCAGTTGGGTCACCGAGTCAGGTGGTGGCCGGACTGGAGCTGGCGGGCCGGCGGGGTTTGCACGATCATGGTCGATCAAGTCAGGGGCGTTCTACAGGGCGGAGCCGACCCGAGACGGCCGGGATATGCCGTGGGCTGGTAGAGATTTCGCCGCGGACCTTAAACCGGCCGCCTTATGAGATTCAGGAGGAGGGAACTCTGATCGTAAAATCGCTGACTCCTGAATTCTCCTATTGAAGGATTACATTCGAATAAGTGAATTATAGTGGATTACAGGATGGGCGTGATTTCACAGGGTCACGTGCACTGCAACTCAACGACCTCGACAGACGTTGGAGGTTTCCTTCAGCCGATTTACAGGGTAACTCCAGGTTAGCATTCGTCCAGCCGGCTCAAGTCAATCGGATTGGACCAGGCATAGCCATCATCCCCGTCCCATAACTCGACGCGCACATAGTGGCCGACTGTCTTACCCTGCTTCAAATAACCGCGCTGGATGAATCTCTGGTTCATGGCCGAAACGCCCTCAGGACTGGCCAACCCAAACAATGGCGCCCGGGCCTGCGTTAGTGTTTCGCCCGGTGCTGCAATTCGGCGCACGCCGAGGTAGGGAACAGACGCGAACCAGATCCACCGGACGGGCGAAGTCTCAACACGGATCTCCCCGTCTACAATGGCAATATCCTTGATCCGCGGACCCGTTGTCGAAAAGAACTGCCCGCGGCGCATGGCGTCAAGAATAGCCGATGCAGTGCACGACTCGGCCCGGACCATCACCCAAGCTTCGTACTGGTCGCGAAATGGTTGCTTTCCGAGGGGCGCGAAAGTCAACTCCGGCTTCCGGCCACTGTGTCGATCGTCACTGGCCACACCCCAGAGCAGGTGGCCGTTGGCAAGCAGTTCGTCCCATTGGGCCGTTGAGCGACCGCGGCGCCCGGTCCAATAGTTGGGTGCGTTGAAGATCTCGATTCCGACCAATCCGTTGAGCTGTGATATGGCGCTGGCATTGGCGCCACTGAGGGACGGATGCGAGAGGAACGGAAGTCCCCCCTGCGCCAAAACATCATCAATAACCCGCTGCGGGGCGACCTTATGATTCCTGACCCGTTCTATACCAAGGGCCAGCACCTCCGCCGGGAAGGTTTCCTCCCAGTCCACGCGAATCTCGGCGCCGGGCATGACCAGTATCTCGGGTGAGCGGTTCGTGTTCACATCCGTCACCACGTTGTGGTCAGTGACGAATAGAAAATCGTAGCCATTGCGGTCATAGCAAGCGGCCAATTCGGCAACGCTGAACTGACCATCGGAATTCGTTGTGTGACTGTGAACATTGCCCCTGTACCACTGGCCCGAACCGGCAAATGGGTTACCCGAAACCATAATGTACGTTCCTTGCTTCCCTGGCGTGGTTTCCGTCCAAGATCAAGCCCGACCTCCGATGGGCAAGAGTTCGACGCCTTCTCCCTCCTCGGGTTTCTTGATGCGAAACCGGACCGAGGTCACTTCGGCTCCGTGGGGACCGAATCTGTTCTTGAAACCCTCCCGCTGGCCCACCATGAAGATAGAGCCGTCCTCCAGAACGCAGGCGCTCGGATAGTAGGACTTGGGATCACACGTGTATCCACGTCCCGGCGCCGGTTTCACCCAGGTCCTCCCACTGTCGCGGCTGTAGATCACCTCCCCGTTGTTCGCCACCAGATGGGTATCGCTGCCGAGTTTGTGGCGGCCTCCAAATACGACGACGGTGACTCCGTCGGGTGTCACCATCACGTCCCCTTTTCTGAACAGCTTGGGCCCGCGATACTCGCTTCCGAAGTTGGGGTCTTCGATGATCGAGTCGGTCAGGAGCAGACGAGGAGGGGACCAGGTCCGACCGTCGTCGTACGACTGATACCAAGCCGAGGTCGGCCTGCAAGGGAAACCCAGGCTGCCATCCGGCAAGTAGGCGGCCGTGCCCTCGTCCGCATCGTAGTCATTGCTGCCAATCACCGACACGGTCGACCAGGTGCGGCCCTTATCCTCAGAACGCATGAGCAGCATGAGCCAGCGAGGGTATTCGCTGGGCCAGCCTTTGCCCCCGGGAATGGGTGAGCCGGCGGCCAAGATCATCAGCGCGCCGTCCTTGGCCTCAAACATACTGTGGGGAGCATCCATGAACAAGGGCCCCACGAAGCGGGTCACCTCCTTCCAGGTGTAACCGTTATCATCGCTTCGAAAGATAAGGGTTTTCGACTGCCTATTGGCCATAATCCGGGCAAATTCAAGGGGTGTCGCGGGCATCCGGCTCCAGTATCCCCAATGGGCTTCCAGCCGCGCACCTGCAAATATCGTTCCGTCCCTCAACTGCACCACGTGATTCATTACATAAGCGCCACGCACCACCGGAAAGGAACGGGGCCGGCTCCAGGTTTTCCCCTGGTCCCGGCTGCGGATCCACATCATTCTTCCGCCATCGGGCGCATCCCAGTCCAAGAGCCAGGACCGGTCCGGCCGTTTCCAGCGCTCCATCGCCTCAGGAGGAATGTCCCAGGGGGTGGGCCAGGAAGCGTGCCAATAACCGGCTGAGAAGGTCACGAACAGGTCGCCGTTCTGCAGCCGGCACACCGTCGGCCACCCACAGTAACCGCCAAACCCTCGGAACGGTTCCGGCGGGTTGACGTCGGGCGAGACGATGATCTGGCGATATTTCGAAAAATCCAACCGAGGCCCATCGCCCGTAATCAGAGCCTCGACAGGTGGAATGGAAGCCGCGGCTGACTTCTTTTTGCCTGCTCTGGCGAGACTCGTAGTTGCCAAAGCGGTTGCTGAGGCGGACAAGTATTCGCGGCGGGTCAATTGGACAGCCATCTCTTTGCCTCCTCGTTTTGCTGAATTGAAATATGAAGACCTCGGCATGAGAAAACCTCAGTGACCGCTATTTTTTATAACATATAAAATTTCTCCTGACGATTATGTGTGCCATTAGGTCGTGACGTATCCCATCCAATTTGTACGTGATCTGTCCAGTCTACGTGCTGGCGCGCCATCAACCGATCTGCTGGTGCCATCAGGACTTCCAGGATCTCCCACCGGTCTCCTCGTCGGTCCATCACCAGCGGCGTCTCGGACTCCACCCGACGGAGGGGCGGCCAGTTCCGGCAGATTGTCCCTTACCAGCTCGTGGCAAAAGTCATCACGCCATTCGACCGTCCCTGCATCCCGGCGGACGGCGTTGCGATTCGGGCACATACTCCCGGTATGCACCCGAATCGCGCCTTGTCCGGCGGGCGCAGGAACGGTCTCGGTGCTCGCGGGACTTTCACCACGGACTGTTACCCACTCTCTCAGACCCTTTCGATTCAGCTGTCGACTCCATCGTTCCACGACTTTCTTCAGTCCAATCAAGCCCCAATCTGAGGCACTCCCTCGGAAACATTTCCCGAACACTTCCACATAACCGCCCTGCGAGTCAGGAACCCACCCTTTTCGAATCTGACAGATTCTTTATTATTGGAGAATTTCGACCCTTTCCACTTCTCCGATGCCACTGCGCTATTGGCATTAACTTCTTGGGACGATACTGCCTTGATGTTTGGGAAAACTCGTGTCGTCCCAGAACCGTAGATAAACTGTCACGTTACGAAATTCTCTTGCACGGATGATACTCGCTTCCCTTGGACCTCCAGAATTCGTGTGATTCAGACTCTTACTTCCGTGGACGGTACTCTGGATGATATCTTGGGGATTATCCGTTGGTATTGGGGCTATATTCTCTGCGGGACGAATCCTGTACACCAGCCTGCCGGAGAGGATCCACATTGCTGAGTACGCTGGAACGGTCCCAGAGTGACTTCCCGTCACCAGTAGGAACGGTTGGAAGTCACATGACGTTGGGAAAGCGGCGTCGACAAGTCGCGCGCCTGCTTGCAAGACGGATCAGACAAACCCGATGTTACGAAGCGTGAGATCAGAAGGCGGCGGACGCAAGTTTACGATTCTGCTGCTCCCTCTCCTTCTCAGTGGTTGGCAATTGAATGACGCTCCCTTCTTCTTTGAGGACCACTATGAGCGTTCAGGTATCTCGTTCAGGTGTTATCGATCGGCCGCAGGGGAGAAATTCCTGATTGAAACCATGGGTGGGGGAGTCGGGCTGCTGGACTATGACGTCGATGGCATCCTCGACATTTTTTTTGCGAACGGTTCTCACCTGCCCCAAGGATTGATGAATCCCAAAGAGGGCAGGTATTCGAATCGTCTCTACCGAGGTCTCGGCAACGGAGAATTTGAGGATACCACTCAAGTGGCGGGATTGGCGGGGCGCACGTACGCAATGGGTGTGGCCACGGGAGACTACAACAACGACGGCTACGTTGATTTGTATGTCACAGGTTTTCGTGCCAATTCCCTCTACCGCAATAATGGCGATGGGACCTTTTCCGATGTGACGCAGCGGGCAAGTGTCGGCGGTGGCATGTGGTCCGCCAGTGCGGCCTTTCTGGACTACGATCGGGACGGTTACCTGGATCTCTATGTGACTCGTTATCTGAATTGGGACTTGACGAACCATCCATACTGCGGAAAGCCCAGACCCGGTTACAGAGCCTACTGCAGTCCGGACCGATTCGAGGGAGTTGCCGATATCCTCTATCACAACGAAGGGGACGGCACATTTGCCGATGTTTCAGTTCACGCGGGTATCGCCAAGCCCGAAGGCAAGGGATTGGGAGTGGCATTCGCCGATTACGACGGAGACGGCTGGCCGGATATCTTTGTCGCTAACGACCGGGTTCCCAGTTACCTGTTCAGGAACCGGAGGGATGGAACCTTCGACGAGGTCGCCGTCAAGGCCCGCGTTGCCTACAATGGGGATGGAGGAGTCTTCGGAGGGATGGGAGTAGACTTTCAAGATTGCAATAACGACGGGTTTCCCGACCTATTCGTGACCACACTGACCGGGGATATGTTCGTTCTGTTTGAAAACAATGGGGATGGAACCTTCGATGATGTCCGCTTTTCGAGTGGCATCGCTGGGATAACGCTCCCCTATACTGGCTGGGGAACGGGTTTCTTCGATTTCGACAACGACGGCAGGAAGGACCTGTTCGCCGCAAACAGTCACGTCATGGACAACGTGGAACTGTACCTCAGTCACGTGGGTTATGCGCAGCGGCCTCTTCTTCTTCGCAACCTGGCCGGCGGGAAGTTCGGGAATGTCGGCGGAACCGGGGGAAGGGTTTTTTCCCAAGCCTTGACGAGTAGAGGAACCGCATTTGGTGATCTCGACAACGATGGCGATCAGGACATCCTGGTTTCGAACCTGGACAATTCGCCGAATATTTTGCTCAACGAGGGACAGAATCAAAACCACTGGCTTTCCCTGGATCTGGTCGGCAGGGCGAGTAACCGGTTTGGGATAGGGGCACGGGTCAAGGTCTCCGCAGGAGTACAGACCCAATACAGAACCGTTACGACTGCGGGCAGTTATCTCTCCGCCAATGATCACAGGCCCCATTTCGGATTGGGCGAGCAGAAACAGGTCCAAGTGCTGGAAGTCTGGTGGCCTTCGGGACAATACCAGGAACTGGAACATATCCCGGTGGACCGGATACTACGAGTGATCGAACCGAATGCAAATTCGGTCACCAGCCTCGGTCCGGCGACTCAACAACAGTGGGACTCAAGCCTTTTGAGGAGGAGGTAGGCGCTGATCACGACTGGGAGACGACTTGAAATCCTGCTGCTCTGGTTGGCTCTACTGGGAATTGAGTTCTTTTCAATCGGCCTTGCCCACCAAGCGTCGGCGTCATCCCTTCACCGGGAAGCCTACGAGGCCCAGCGAAAGGGAGATTTCCGGACCGCTCTTCAGAAATACCAACAGCTCGTTCAGATGCGACCGGACTTGGCAGAATTACAGGCCAATCTCGGCCTGATCCATTTTCATCTGGGACATCGGAAAGAAGCGGAAACCGCATTCCGGAAGGCCCTTTCGCTCAAGCCCGAACTGCCGGGCGTGGACCTCTACTTGGGAACCATCGTATTTGAGCAAAGGCGTTATCGGGAGGCCACGACTCACCTGAAGAAGGCGGAGAAAGCCGAGCCCGCTCACCCGCAGGTTCTTCTGTTGCTGGGTTACCTGTATTTTGCTGAATCGAAGCATGGCATTGCCGCACGTTACTTCGAAAGACTCTCCAAAGCTGAGAACCGACCCGATCTCGACTACTACCTGAGCCGGTGTTACTCCCGCTTGGCGGCCAACTTCCATTCGCGGCTGCAAGCAGAATTCCCCAGTTCCTTTTACGCTCATCTGGCCCGGGCTCATTTCCATCTGTCACAAGCGGACTGGGAGAAAGGTCGGGAAGAGTATGCAGAGGCGCTGGAGCAACGCCCCGAGAACCGGCAACTCAGAGCCAGATTGCAGTGGCTCGCCGACCGGACTTCCGCCGCCCCAATCCGGTTTTCAAGCGATCCGGATTTTGAGCTCATCGATGGCGTTACCCGCTATCTGCAGTCCCTTCCAGAGCCCGGGAAAATCGATAAGGAACTTCACTTTTACCGGGAGAGGGTCAGAGTTCTTTCCGAGGATAAGCCCTATTCGGATGTGGAGGTCTATCTACTGGCCGAAGGCTACCAGATCCTGGCGCTTCTGACTTCTCACAAGCTGGAATCCGGACCGCATTCTTTTCAGGCCCATTTGCTCCGGGCGCAGTTGAACGAGGAGCTGGGCGAGGCGGAAGAGGCCATCCGAGAATACCGCAAGGCCCTCGAGCTGAAGCCAAACCTGGGAACCATCCACCTTTCGATGGGGAATCTCTATTGGAAACTTCGACGTTACGACGAAGCGCTGTCAGCGTTGCAAAAAGGCATTGAAAGGGACTCGGCTACCCCGCTGTCCCTTTATCAGATTGGTGATATCCTGTTGCTCCGAGGCAAGTTGGAGCAGGCGGAGGAGTATCTGTCTCGAGCGCTGGTTCTGGGTCCGGAGATGGTAGAGGCCCTTTTAGCCATGGCGCGCGTCCGTAGCTTGAAACGTGACTACGAGGAGTCCCTGAAGCATCTGAAGGCAGCCGCGGAGTTGCGTCCGAATGACCCTCAGTTGCACTATCGGTTATCGGAAACCTATCGAAATCTGGGCCGCTCTGCGGACGCCCAGAGAGAATTGAACCTTTTCCGAGAGCTGAACGCCGAACAGGAAAAGCCGTGACTTCCCTTTCACGGAAAAGACGGCCGTGAAACCGTCGACAGGGAGCGGATGCCAAGCAGCCTGTGGCAAAAGTCGTCACGGACTGCAAGGTAACCGAAAAGCCAATAGGCTTCGCTTCCGTTGGGATTGGGCAGACCACAATTTGGGTCAAGATCGATCGCTCAATTGTAGACTTCCATGAACAGACCCTCTCTCAAACTGCTCCTCAACGCACCCTTGGAGGAAGACCAGCGGAAGCGCATTCGAGGCCTGGAAGTGAACTTGTTGGATGGGCTCTCGGAGGAGAGTCTGAGGGCGGCTGAGGTCATTTATACGACGCGCATCCCCTTTGAGCCTCGCCAAGCGCCTCGACTTCGCTGGATTCAACTCAATACGGTGGCCGTCGACCACATCTTGACCGGCGCCGTGGCAACAACGGGTGTTCGGATAGCCAACGTTCGGGGTGCCTACAGTGTAGCCGTGGCCGAGTTGGTAGTAGGAGCGATGGTGGCGCTGAGTCGCCGTTTCCAGAGTGCTCATTCTCTACAGCTTCAGAAACGCTGGCCCGATGACTTCACCCCGCTCAAGGGCGAGAATTGTTACGGTAAAACATTGTCAATTGTCGGGTATGGGAGCATCGGGCGTCATCTGGCACGAATCGTCACGGGCATGGGGATGAGGGTGCTCGCCTGCAAGCTGCACCCTGAAAGGAAAAAGGACGAAGGATTCTGTCTGCCCAATACAGGGGATCCCGAAGGGCTCCTTCCCGACAAATGGTTTGGTCTCGGAAATATCGGTGAGATGTTGTCTCTCACCGACATCCTCGTAATCTGCCTTCCGTTGACCCCGGATACCAGGGGTGTCATCGGCCAGTCGGAGCTGGCCAGGCTGCCCCGCAACGCCTATCTGATCAACGTCGGCCGGGGTGAAGTGGTCGCGGAAGAACCCTTATTGGACGTGTTGAGAAAGCGCCGCATCGCCGGAGCGGCACTCGATGTCTTTCCTGAAGAGCCCCTGCCTGCCGGTAGTCCCTTGTGGAGGCTACCCAACACGATTGTCCTGCCCCACATCGGCTCGTTCACTCGGGAGCAGGGGCACTTGGCCGGCGAAGTCCTGATCGAGAATTTGACCAGGGATCTTTCCCAGGCGCCGTTGCTGAACCTGATTGACCCGCAACGGGGTTACTAGAAATCGGTGTCTTTGACGTGGGGCATTCCGGTGACGGATCCCAACTCCCAATTCAATCCTGTACGGGTTCTTGAATTCAGTTCTCAGCCTCTAGCAGTCCGTGGTGAAAGTCCCGCGAAGCACCGAGACCGGGGCTGCGCCCGCCGGACAAGGCGTGGTGAGGGAGCATATTCGACCATGTGTGACCGAGGCGCAACGCAGTCCGCCGGGATGCAGACCCGGTCGAATGCCGCGACGACTATTGCCACGGGCAGCTAGTGCTCACGGCCGTGTTTCACGACCTCCGGCAAAGGGCTCAGGCATCCGACAGATCCATATTGCTCAGGCTTCTCTCAAAGGATCGTTGAACGTTAAACCGGATGGCCTCTGGAAGCTCTTTCCTGTTCTCCTGGTGGCAGGCCTCCAAAATGTCCTTGTGTTCCCCGAGTTCTTCTTTAACTCGTTGGGCGTCGTGAGTCTGTATCGTGCGATAGCGGGTGCTACGGTCCCACAGATCATTAAGCAATTCCAATAACAGCGGTCGCCGGCAGGCTTGGTAGACCGTAAAGTGAAACTTGCGGTTGAGTTCAAAGAGCGGGCGAAAATCATTCCGTTCGGTGGCAGACTTCATCCGGGCAAACAGGGTCTCCATCGTCTTGACATCTCTTTGAGTCAGTCGTGTCGACGCCAATTGTGCAGCTAGCCGCTCCAGCTCGATGCGAATTAGATATACATCCTCGATTTCCTGAAGAGACAATTCGTTCACATAGGCACCGCGATGCGGAATGATACTGATGAATCCTTCCGCCTGTAATTGCTTAAACGCTTCACGCAAAGGGATGATACTGATCCCCAATTCCTCGGTTAGCTGCTTTTGGTTCATACGCTCTCCCGGCCTGAACTTTCCGGAGATAATTGCCTGACGAATCTCGTTGAAAGCAATCTCGCTGATCGTCGTGTAGCCCATCTATTCACCCTTTTAATTCACAGCCCAAAAATCCGCACAACACGAAGTTCTTCGTTCAGACATGACATGATACCAGCCTGTTCGCCACCGCGTGGTCCGCGCCCACTACCCGGTTCTCCTCCTCCAGGGCGCTGACCCCTCGCAGCCGCAGCATCCTCATCTCCGACTCCACGGCTCGCGGAGGGCACAGCTCCATCCCCGCTTCCTCTCTTTCGGGGAAAATGCTCATCCTGTCCTCCCCCTTCAGGGATCGGACAGGTCACCTGCCAACTACACCGGCAGGTGACCACGTTGACATACTGGTCGGGTCTTTTTAGACTCTCTCCTCAGTGACTGGATCTTTATACTTCATTAGACTATCAGGAAATAGCAGACAGCGCGGCCTCCAACACGGCCGCCTCTTGCGTGAGCCGATTCAGACCGCGATCGACTTTTACCGGGAGCTGTTCAGCAGACATCTGGGCATCGATTCAGCCGAGATTCGAAGGAGGTCCGCGCGCTTCATCGAGCCTACAGCCCGTACCAGTCCCGAGCTCCTGGCCGAGTATGAAGGAATTGCTGAGGGATCGGGCCAGACTCTGGAAGACATTTTTGCACTCTCTGGCCGTTACGAAATCACTTATGAATCGATTCGACTTGGAGAATGCTCGAACGTATTCGTAGGCCCTCAGTGCATGGCCCACGGACACACGCTGCTCGGTCAGAACTGGGAGTGGAGGCCGGAGGTGATGGCCTTTCGAGCTGTGATCATCGCCCGCTGCGAAGATCTCCCGGATCACATCATGGTGACCGAATGCGGACAGCCTGGGAAATACGGCCTAAACGAATATGGACTTGGAGTGGCCGAAACCGGCCTTTCCTGCGCTAGCCAGAGGAGCGTTGGGGACAACTTGTTCGTGGTTGTGATGCAAAAGATGCTGGCTTGCCGGGACCTAGACCAGGCCCGGCTGATGGTTCATCGGTATCCTCCGGAGGCCACCATCAGCTTTTTTGCCGCCGACAGTCGAGGGCGAGGATTCAATCTGGAGGCTCTTCCCTCCGGGATTGTCGAACGGGAGTTTTCTGCGGACGAAATCGACTGGCACACGAATCACTCTCGCTTGACGGAGGAGCCGTGTCTGTTTGGAGATAGCTTGATTCGGGGCCGCCGTTGGGAGGAGTTGATCGATGCCGCGCGTCCTGTCACCGTACCCCTTTTGGGAAGGTGGCTGGCAGACTCCGCGAACGGATACAATTCGATTTGTCGAGCACCCGATCCGGGGCGAGCCCAAACCCCAACGTTTCTGCAGACGCTCTGCTCAATTGTGCTTGACCTGACGACTCGCGAGATGTGGATCAGCGACGGCCTGTCTTCCCAAATGCCTTACGAGCGTGTCGGGTTTGACGAGGAAGAGCGACGTTCATCCTTCTTGGCTTATGACCAGAAAAACATGACCCCAACCGCCACCTGATCGCATTCGCTACCGAGCGTCGATAGGCTGAGCCTGTTGCTCTTCTCCTTCCTTCGTTCCGTTGCTCTTTCACGCACGCTCGGAATATGTGCATTCGAGGAGTAGAGGCGATGAGAATCACCGATCTTAATTGTATGTGCCTGCTGGGTCCGCGACCCCATGGGGGTGGCGGAAAAGCCGGTACTTTTTCCAAGCTCCTGGTCAGAATCGATACCGACGAGGGCAGCTACGGCCTGGGAGAGGCCGAGAACATGATGGGAGTGAGGGAGGGCATTAAGTATTTGAGGGCTTGGCTGATCGGCCGGGATCCATTTTCTGTTCGTCCCTTTTTCTCCGAAATGCTTTACGGGACCGTACCTCCCCATCCCAAATTTCGGGCCTATGAACCCATCCGTTTCGAAAAGACATTTCGCCCGTCCCTGATCTGCTCCCCGACGGCGACACCGACCGGTCCCGTGATCTGGGCCCTTGGCGGAGTGGAGATGGCCTTGCTTGACCTCGTCGGCAAGATCCTGAATACCCCGGTCTACAATCTGCTGGGTGGAAAGTACCGGGATCGGATTCGCATCTACCTCGATAGGAGCGCTCCGGAAGCGGTCGACGATCTCGACGCTTGGAAGAAAATGGCCGACGACTCGGTCAGGGACGGTTTTACCCAGTTGAAGTTCGACATCGACTATACGGCCTCTGACCTCGTCGAAGACTTCTGGAACCGCTCCATCCCCCTTCGACAAATGAACGGGATGGTCCGAAGGCTGAAGATCGTTCGCCAGACGGTCGGGCACAACGTCGAACTATGTGTCGATTGTCATATGCAATACAACGTAGTCGACGCGGTGAGGCTAGCTCAGGAACTAGCCTTTCTCAAGCTGATGTGGCTTGAGGATCCTACGCCCATAATCAATCCCCAGGCCTGTGCCGCGGTCCGGGCAAAGAGTCCGATCGCTATCTGCATCGGAGAAATGTTCATCGCCGAGCAGTTCCGGCTCTTCATCGATGCCAAAGCCTGTGACATCATCCATCCCGATGTCCTTTTCTGTGGCGGGCTGCAGGAAGGCAGGCGGATTGCCGACTACGCCGAGTTGCACTACCTCCCCATGGCCATGCACGGAAACGGAGGTTGCCTGGCAACTATAGCCGCAGCGCACCTTGCCGCGGCCTCCCGCAATTTTCTGGGTCTCGAATACCATTATTGGGAGGCAGAATGGGTTGGCCGATACGTGAGGCGCGAAGGCGCTCCCCTCTTCAAAGATGGCTATCTTCACCTCACCGATGCCCCCGGTCTCGGAGTCGAACTCGATGCGGAGGTCTGCCGCGAGCACTTGGCGCCAGGGGAATCGTTGTTCTCCGAGCCATGACCGCGCTGCCTATTCTTGTAAAAAACCCCGAGCTGTTTTGTTATAAAAGATAAAATCTAGAGACTCGGAATGGCTCCCTCGGCGGAAATGGGTCCCATGGTCGACGGGCCGACACTGGCCAAGGTGGAGCAGCATGTAGCGTCTGCCCTTCAAGCCGGGTCTTTCGGCTGTCGTCTGTATCGAAAGCGCCCCGCGAACCATACGGGCGATCCAGAAACTGGATGTCGGCAACATTCGGATCAATTGTCCTCGGGGATTGGCCCCGGGCGTCGCGGGAGAGTCTTTCAAAGACAGCGAGATCGGGATCGGACATGGCCTGGAGTTTCTCCAAGAACTGGCTGCCCAAAAGGACGTCCGCTGGAGGTCGTGACTGGAATAACCCTGCTTCCTTACGGTAGATGAGCCTCTGCCTCGTCAACGGTTGCGCTCGTGCGCAGGAGCATCAGCGGTATCTTGGAGATGAAGAGTGTCCTGCATGACCCTCCTGCTCATGGTTGCCATTGCCGTTTGGGTTCAGCCCACCGGTGCCCTCGATCTGGCGCCGGCTGAGATCTATCCTTTCATCCCCCTCGAAACCCTGGCGTCGGACTCCATCTCAGCTTTGGAACAGTTGAAAAAAGCGCCTGCCGAAGACGACGACGTTTCCGGCTGGCACATCGGGCTGGCCCGTCATTACCATCGCCGGGGTCAGCTGATTGATGCGGCCCGACACGCCCGCCGAGCCGCGGAAATGCAGGGCGCGGAACCGTCCCACCAGCTGTTTCTGGCCAGTATCTACTGCAGAATGCAACGTTACGAGCTGGCCCGGACTGTCTTGGCAAGGGTTCTGTCCGGACAAGAACCCGCCTCCGAAGGGCGGATTCTACTCGCCTATATCCTCCTGCAAACGGATGAAATGGAGGCACTACACGGGCTGTTGCAGGAAGTTCTGAAATCCGATCCGCATAACCCCTACGCTCTTTATCTCGCCGGAGTTGCATACTCTCGGCGCAATCGACCGGAGGACGCACTACAAAACTTCCGGGCCGCTGCCGTTGCGGGATTGGATCTGGCAGAGCTGCACTTCTATATGGGCCGGATTTATGCTCGGGATGCGGCGACTTTTGAACAGGCCATCCAAGCCTTTCAGCTTGCAGACCGGTCCGACCGGGAGTCTCCGGAACTGAAGAAGGAGCTAGGTTTGGTCTACTATCGCACCGGTCGGTATCAAGAAGCACTGGAGGAGCTCAAAGCAGCCGTTCATCTGCAGCCGGAGTTTCCGCAGGCCTTCCATATCATGGCTCAGGTTTATCAAAGAGTGGCCAGGCTTGAAGAGGCCGGACGGGCACTGGCACGCTATCAGGAACTGACTCACAAACAGAGGGTCCGCGAAAGCAACCTCAGGCGAGGCCAGATCGCGTATCAGGAAGGCCTGACCCAACTCTCGGAAAAAAGACTCGATGAGGCCTCCAGGAGCTTCCAGGAATCGCTTCAGTTCCTTTCCGAAAAGGATGCATCCTACTATGCGCTGGCCAGCATCCACTATCGGCGCCGGGAACACTTACAGGCCATCGAGTTGGCTCGCAGGGCCATTGCAGTGAATCCCCTGGTTGCCGACTACCACATTCTGCTCGCCGAGAGCCTGGATAAGCGTGGCGACTTCCGATCAGCCATCGAGCCGATGCAGAAGGCTCTGCTCTTGTCGCCACGCAGGGCGCGACTGTCCAACTATCTGGGCAACCTGTGTTTCAGAGCCGGTGACTACAGCTGTGCCGCCGATGCTTACCGAACAGCGTCCGAGCTGGAACCGGACAACCGTTTTTATCGGATGAATCTGGACAGTGCACTGCGCCGATTGGCGCCATACGAGAGCAAGGAGTGATCGGTTTCAGCCTGCGAGCCGGGGAAATGACCTTCATTCGTCATACGGGAACCGGTTCCAACCACTGCGGCAGTTCGTCCTGCATTCGGTTTCGGTATATCGCAAATGCTTCCTCATTAGCCCCCAGATAAGGTGGCAGCAGCCGGAGGGGAAACCCGGGATGACGGAGCCTAGTAATCAGCTTATCGTAGGTGCCGTCCATGTGGCTTCCATTCATCGGCAGGTCTCGCAAGATACTTGAATGATGATGCAGGTCTTTGAGGAACTGCCTTAAGCGCCCTTTGTCCCTGCCTGTCTGTCCCAACTCGAATAGTTCGTTGGCCAGCAGACGATTCGAAGCGGCAATGGCTATCAGCTGACCACATTTGAGGCCCCTCAGGCTTGCTTCCGCATACCCGATGTCGCCGACGAAATGGCAGAGCTGGGGAGCACGTTCAACGGCAGACCGGATCGTGGACATTCCAACTCGTCCGGCCCATTTGACCGCGACCAGATTCGGATGACGTTCTGCCAGCACGGATAATTCCCCGGGGCTCAACCGGCGCAACCCCCTGGGAACGTTATAGAAAAGAAAGGAACAGTCGGAATTTCGCCCGCAGATCGCTTCGAAGAACAGGTCCCTTTCGAGATCATTCAGTTTTCCCCAAGAAGGAAACGACAGCTGAAAGCTGGTGAAACCGAGAGCCCGGCCCACCTCAATCCGTTCCTGGATCTGTGGAATGGCAAGGGCGACAATGCCCAGTTGTCTCAGGCTGGCCTTGCCTTCGGTTTCTTCGGCAAAGACACGGGAGATGCTTTCGTACTGATTCAGGGTCAGCGCGTAGCCTTCCCCCGCCGTACCGTACAGATAAATGCTCGTGTGACCCTTGGACAGCTGGCCCCGGACGACATCTCGAAACAGGGATTCATCCAATTCGAAACGATCGGTCCAGGGAAGTGTACAACTACACAGGATACGGGGACTCAGTCTGGATCTCATGTAAACGCTCGACGGAGTTATTGTATGATTTCTCTGGAAATCGGACAACGAAGAAGTCGGCGATAGTGCCCTTCCCGAAATCGGGCGAGCTGAACTTCCACGATCTTCCGAGGCTATTCACGGGACGAGGACGTACATGAGTCTGCGAATTTTCGTGGTCGTCGCATTTCTGGTAGGACTTTTTCCAGCGGAATTCGGTTTTGTTTTCCCCCTTGAGCATCAGAGACCGCCTGCCCCTGTAAGTGATTCGTTCAAGCCTGTCTTCACCGAGGCTACGGCTTCCTCGGGCATTCACTTCCGTCATCACAATTCACCGACTCCTTTCAAATACGTGGTCGAAACGATAGGTTCCGGGTGTGCGTTTTTGGACTACAACCGAGATGATTATCTGGATATTTTTCTGGTCAACGGGGGTCGGCTTCCCGGCGGCGATAGAGGCGCGCCCCCGGATCACGCTCTCTACCGAAACCGAAGGGACGGGACTTTTGAAGAGGTCGGAAAGGAGTCGGGGATCGAACGAAACCGCGCCTTCGGTCAGGGGGTTGCAGTGGGAGACTACGACAACGACGGATTCGACGATCTGTTGCTCACCAATTTCAACGGACCGAACCTGCTCTACCGTAACCAGAGAAACGGGACCTTTGTGGAAGTGGCCGAAAAGGCCGGACTTACCTCCGACAACCGGTGGAGTGCAGGCGCCGCCTTCCTGGACTACGACAACGACGGTTATCTCGATCTCTACGTCGCTCGCTACATCAACAACACTTTTGAGAACAACCTCAGATGTGGCTCATTGGTCGACGACTCCCTGCACACGTACTGTACTCCGGAGGTCTACGAAGGTGTTCCGGATCTGTTGTACCGAAATCACGGGAATGGGACTTTTTCCGACGTCACGGCCGCTTCCGGTCTGACGCGTTTCGTCGGTAGCGGCCTGGGCGTCATCACTTTCGACTACAACGAGGATGGTTGGACAGATATTTATGTGGCTAACGACTCGGATCCCAATTTCCTGTTTGAAAACGAAGGTGACGGGACCTGGAAGGAAGTGGCATTGGCCAGAGGAGCAGCAGTCGACGTGAACGGCAATGCCCAAGCCGGGATGGGGGTGGCGGCGGGCGATTTCGACAGCGACGGGCTAACAGATTTGGCAGTCACCAACTTTGATTTCGAGTACCTGATCCTGTACCGGCAACTCCCCGGGGGCTTCTTTGAAGACGCCAGTTCTTTAACCGGCGTAGAGATTCCCAGTTCGGCCTACGTCGGTTTTGGATTGGGGTTTATGGATTTTGACAATGATTCGGATCTGGACCTCTTTGTGGCCAACGGTCATATCTACGAAAATGCCCATCGGGTAATTCCTGGATCGAGTTACGAACAGCCGAAGCTCCTTTTTGTGAATTCCAAGGGGAGGTTTTCGGAAGTTGCCGCCCGGCACGGCGAGGCCTTGTCTCGGCCCCAGGTGAGCCGGGGCACCTGCTTCGGCGACTATGACAATGACGGAGACCTGGATGTTCTGGTCACCAATTCTGGTGCTTCTCCCATGCTGTTACGTAATGACGGCGGGAATCGAAACAACTGGATTTCGTTGCGGCTGATCGGTACGGCGTCCAACCGCAATGGGATCGGCGCTCGGGTCAGATTGACACTGGACAACTTGGTATTGGAGTCCCAGGTCAGTGGGGGAGGCAGCTATTATTCCGCCTCGGACTATCGGCTGCACTTTGGCCTGGAGGATCGGGATGTCATCCGGCGCCTGGAGGTCTTCTGGCCTTCCGGAGCCATTGAGGTCCGGACAGAGATCTCCAGTCGTCAGTTTTTGGTCATCCGGGAAGGAGAAGAGAAGGACGAATAGAAGCAGCATTGATGAAGAAACCCCTGACCCGAGTTTCTTTTCTGCAAGGAGCCGGGCCAGGCAATTGGGCTTGATTTAACGGAGGATTCATGGCCTTGACCTTCATTCACATCACCGACACCCATCTGGGAACCACTTGCGACGAGCTGGTTCACTTTTACGCTCCCGGGCAGGCCTTGATGGCGGTATTGAAGCAAATTGCAGCCGATGGCGCTTATGATGCCTCGTTTATCGCCGATACTGGAGATATGATTAGACACTGGTCGTACCCTTCAGCCTATGAAACAGGTAAAAGGATCTACGGTTTTGCAGAGAGGTCACCAGCTCCCGGACCTCTCAGGGTGCGTGCCGAAGGAATGGATCTGCCCTGGTATTTTGTTCCGGGGAATGTCGACAACCGCCTCGAGTGCCGGAACAGGCTATTTACTCCGGATCCCGGAGTGGCACTCTTCAACTACACGTGGAAGGCGCAGGGGATTCGCTTTCTCAGCCTGGACTGGGGAGCGCACGAGACCAATCGCTACACGTTAGACCCCCAGTCCTATAACTGGTTGAAGCAACAACTGGATCAGAGATGCCCTACTATCATTCTCACTCATCACCCTCCCGTGTCCGTAGGCGTTCCCATGTTTGACGAAATGACACCACCGGATCTGAACCGCCTTCATGAACTCATTTCCGGTTCCCCGGTGCTGGCCATTTTTCACGGACACACTCATCATCCATGGGAGAATCGGATTGACGGGATCCCAGTTTTCGGAACCGGCTCGGTGACCTATAGGCGGTGTCTGCACCACGATTACGCGCAGGGCCTGGTGCTGGAGATCCATCCCCCACAGTATCGAGTCGTGACCATACACAGTGATGGCTCGGTGACTGCCCCGATTCACGAAGTACCCCTCGGACCATAGTCCTCCCTCGAGCAGATCAGTACAGCCAGGGACTCACACGAAATCTCTCACGCGGATATTGCCGCGGCTTTCAAGAGACTGCGTCTTCACATGATTCGGTCACACAACAGATTTACGCTCTAGAAGTCGACAACCGCACCTGAAGCAACTCTACGGGCACCGACGGGTCACCTTGCTGAGCTGGTTGCACGCTCAACTCAAGAGAATTTGGTCCTTTCCTGATCAGGTTCCCGGGTACGTGCAGGCCGATCCACGAATCCTGGCTACGCCGTGAATTTTCGACCCCCGAAGGGAAACCGCTCTGGAGATCCATCCGCTCCCGGCCGTGTTCGGAAGACGTTCTGGGAACGGGAGTATCGTTGAGGATCCAGCTCACGCGCCGCTGATCCACATCTCCCTTCCACTGGGTGAGGAGAACGGCTTGCTTTATGGAGTTCGGAGCATCCGAGACATTCAGCGTAAACTCCACGCTTGCCACCCCGCTGACCGTGGTGAGCGCACGGGGAATTTGAGCAGGATAGCAGGCATCGGCCAGAGCCCCCTGCCCAGGCCGCACCGGAAAATCGGGGTCGACCTGATACAGCTTGTTTCCGTGAGCCAGCTCGGCGGGTTCTGCCAGCCTCGGCACTGTGCCAAAATCCTCTGGATCAGTGGGTCCGTGATGAGTGTGCCAGTCATAAAGGTAAATGCCATCGACTCCTTCGTTCCAGAAACGGTAGGCGGCGGCGCGGACCGCATCATAGTTGGCAGGATCGTCGTTGACGATGGCCGGGTCCCGGACATCGAACTTGGGCCGGCCGGTTCGGAACAAGGGGTGAATGCGGTCCAGGCAACCGTAAACGGGGACCTCGTTGCGTTGTCCCAATTCAACCCATTCGTCCATGGGAATGGAAAAGGGCATCAGACCCGAACCAGCCATCAACAAGTCGACCCATCCCCGTTCCGTCCAGGTTTCCGGATCCAGTCCTACCGCGAGACACAGCTCCAAGCTGTCCGGTACACGCACGGCAAGGAGAATCGGCCGGCCTTTCTGCTGAGCGTAGTGATCGAGCCGCTGGCGGACCTGGTGAACGAAATCATTCATGATGGGGATGTTTCGCCGCTGCTCGCCCAGCTTGAAGAACATGGGCATCCGGATCCAGTCCAGTTCGACTCCGTCGACGTCATAGCGCTGGCAGATGCCTTCGACGACTTCCAGATAACGGGCCCGGGTTCCCTCCAGAGCGTAATTGTAAGCAGGCCACGACCAGAGATCCCGGGATGCCAACCCTCTCCGGTCCAACACATCCTTGAGGGGATTCTCCTCGACGACTTGACGTCTCAGCTCGGACTCTGACGGGAGTACGTTGGAGGGCGTCTCGCCCTGCTGCGCCCTCTGTTCCTCCAACCGGATGAATTTCGTGACCCAGGGCAGATATTTTTTCTCCCAATGTTCTTGCGAGATGTAACCGAGTAGCAGCTCCGGGTGCTGGAGCCGAAACGGTACCCAGTATCCTCGATTGGGAGGGAAGTAGGCTGCATGAGTATCGTTCATTCGAATGGAATAAAAGAACTCCATCCCATTACGACGTGCGAAGTCGACGACGTGTTTGACCGGGTTGGGCGCCAGGACGGCGATCCTCTCGGTAGGAAACTCCCAATCAGGTTCATTCGTGTGGCCGTTGTAGAATATGGAGTTCACCTGAGTTCCTTCCAGGTACTTCATGGTGTAACTCAAGTATTGATCCACTGACTGGACCGGTGCAGGAAACGTTCCCCGCCCACGGGCAGTACTCTGGATATCACTTCCATCGTTGTTCCACACCAGCCGACGATTACGGCGGCGGGCTGCAAGCCGGTCTCTTGGGATCGATCTTGACCTCACGGCAGGACCTGCACTCTCCTGACTACAGGCCGTAGCCAGTGCAGTTACCGCTGTCAACTCTTTCAAAAAGACTCTTCGATTCTCCAATTTTCTCCTCCTCAAAATGTCCTTGCTGTCAGCGTTTCTTCTCCCGCCCGCATCAAACTCCCGGTAAACGTCTCGTGGCGGCTTCCTGGAGTGCGGAAGCCAGGCCTCCGCTCTTCAACGAAGCATTCCAGGTTCCTTTCTGCAGCACCTGGCTGCTTACCACTCGAGTCTGTGCCGCGACTCCTGACGGACGGCACTCAGATACATATTCACCAATCCGAGCGAGTATTAGACCCGCTCGATCTTGACTTCCAACAGATAGATTCGGCTCCGTTCGCCGGAGTTGGGAGGAACCGGCTCCCAGCCGAAAGGAGTTCGGTCGTAAACCAGAAAAACCCGGTTCGGAGAGACCTCGATCACATCGATGTACGCTGATGTTTGCTTTGCATTCATCTGAAAGGAACTTGGAGCCGTCCGATTGTGATATGCCATGAGATCGACGGATTCCCACTTCCGGCCACGGGAATCTCCGGAAATCCACAGAAAGAGTCCCGGCCGACCAGTCACGAGCGTCAAGGCACCATTGGCCAGCCGAAGCAGTTGGGGGGCCACACTGTAAGCCGGCAGCCGGTCCACCCGGGACCAACTCTTTCCCCCGTCACCGCTGTAGGCGCGCGCCAACTTCTGGTCTTCTCCGGAACCGACTCGGCTCACACACATCAAGTCTCCGTCTGCCAAACGCACCAGGCAGGGCTCATCGAAGCCTTCTTTGGCATCGGGTACGGAGTCGGGTCCGGCGATTGTGGACAAATAGCGCCAGTGTCGCCCTCCATCGTCCGAGGCCACTGCAACGGTGCCCCACCGAGCGTCTCCGTCGAACCGCACGGAGATCGTAGCGACGTATTGGTCCAATTCCAAAATATCGCTGAACCAGTTAATTCGGGCCCACCAAGTGCGGCTCTCCTGGGACCAGGGTTCGACATCACGCGGCAGTCCTTCCACTACAGCCCCCCACGGCTCTACCATATAACGCTTCCCTCCCCGATCGTACGTCCATCGGTGTGCGGAGAAGCGGCGGAACTGTCCGGCGGGATCAGGTTTCAAGTAGGTCGACGTCCCGATGATCCGGCCATCGCGCAGACTGATCCTGGGCTCGCCGCAGCCGTTGTGAAATCCGTTCACATCGTAAGCAAAATCAAAGTTCAGTCCCTCGTCCGTGGAAACGTAAACCGCCTGAGTGTTGGTGAGATTGATATTGACATCCGCGTTCAGGGAATGATTGAGCATCAACTCACCGGTCGAAAACTTCTCCAGGCTCGGATACCAGCAGTGCCCGGACGTCGTTTCGGCCACGACCCGAGGTTGACCCAGCCGCAGTCGGAAGTCTCTGATCCGGAGTTCCTCTTGCACTGTGGTGAAGCTCCTGGTTGAGGTCGCAGACATCCCCGCGACGCCAAGGGCTGCCAGATGCCTCGATCCAACCTGAATGAATTCGCGCCGGTTGGACTGTTCTTCCAGATTTCTCCGATACCGGTCCTTCCTTGTAGAGTCCACGGTTCCCTCCTATACGAAATTACGAAATATTCAAAGGCTCTTTGATCATTTCGAATCAACTGGTGTGGAATCCCCTTTTCGGCCCTAAATTGGTGGCCATCTCCTGAAACAGCCGCACCCGAGAGGCCTCACTCAATGTCCCTTCTGGTCAGCGAAGCCGGAAATGGCAGTAACGGCTACCGTGGATGTCCTTCTCGTGACACCAGAACCCAACGAAAAAAGATCCGTCGGAAAAGGTCGCAATTCTGGGCTCTCCGAAGGCAAAGTCGGCCCAGTACATGGCCTCCGTATCCTCGTCCTCGTCACGGAAACCGGCAACTGCTCTCCAAAGGATATCTTCGAACTCGAGATGAAAACCCTTTTCGTCAGGACGGGCGATGGCAAACCCCACACCGGGAGGATTGCCGTACCGGCGGTTGAAAGCACAGGCTACCCGGCCATCCTGGAGTGCGTGAACGGCAGTCGTCTGGCCGATCAGCCCGGTGGATCGATTGGAGCAGAAGCTCTTGCCCCCGTCCCGGGAAATACTGTAATGGACAGGCAGATCTTCACCCGCTTCCATATCCCGAGCATACGCAATGCCGAGGATTCCGCTGTCGGCCATCTCTTCCACCCACACTTCCTGGTAGGCAATTTTCCCGGAAGGATCATCCATGAATTCAGCGTAATCGGGCCAACTCTCTCCCTGATCATGGCTTATCATGACGGTCGCTTTGCCCTGATTGTCGTTCGCGCCGGTGTGATCCAACCAGGGCGCAAAAGGAGCCAGCCAATCTCCCTGCCGGGTGGCACAAATCACCCCGCCCACTTCGGGAGGCTCGGGATAGCACATGGGAATGGACCGGATAGGACTCCAGCTGACACCCTGGTCATCTGAGACAGAGAAAATCAGCTCGGTGTGGGAAGCGCCCCCGGTCTCGCGATCATAGTAGGTCTCGCCGGCAGCGGGAGTGTCCCAGAGCATACCTAGGCCCAGCAACTTTCCGTTCTGGGTCCGGCTCACATTGAGCCGCCCGCTCTTCCCGGACGAACGCCAGTCCCACATCGGGCCCTGATCTTGCCAACTGCTTCCCCGATCGTCAGAGCGGAAGATTCGGCTATAACTGCGCCCGGTTCCGATTTCGAGGTGGAACCCGACGGACGCAACCAAAGTGTCGTCCGCCAATCGGACGATCTGGCAGTGCCTGGGACAGGCTCCGTTTTCGTCCGGCTGGCTCAAGAAATAGCCCTCTGAAAATATTTCAATTCTCTTCACCGGTCGCCCTCCACGACTACGTGACAATTAAGGTTAGATATGGCCCGACGATCTGCGGCGGCTCTTCACGCCGAACCCCGCGGATTCGCCGAGCCGCCCAGGCCGACCATTTGACGGTGCTTTAGTCGAACAAGCTGAGCGCCTTGCTTTCCCGAATACGTCTCTGTTCATCAGTGTCCCACCACCAGGTAAGAAATCAGCAGCCAGGGCAGCAGGGATAGACCGCCCCACATGAGATTCGTCTTCCAGCCTTTTTCGCGCGTTGGAAGCATGCTCAAGAGCGGGCCAAAAATCAGGCCTGCCAGTAAGGAAACGACGGCAATCCATTGAAAACTCACACCGGGTTGGCCGGTCAACACGTCCCAGAAGGCGATCAGAGCGCCTGCCAAAAAACTGTAAATGGCTCCAAACGCCGCCCCAAACGGGGTGGCAAAGGATACGAACAGGGCCAGAAAGAAGAGAATGAACAGGGGGACCAGAAAGAGGTAGTTGGTCTTGACCGCCACCTCCTGGATGTTACCGGGCACCTTACCAATAACCGAACTGATCAAGACCACGGCTACGCCAATGCCCACAGTGAGATAGCGGGCTGTCGCCAGGTGATATTTTTCCGTGTCCCTCTTGGACCGGTTGAGAAAATCGACCATGATGACCGTGGAAACAGAGTTGATCCCAGAATCAAGACTGGACATCACAGCGGCAAACATCGCCACAATCACCAATCCGGCCAAGCCTATAGGGAGATAGTTTGCAACGTAGTGTGGGAAAATATAGTCGGCATCTTCAATCAGGCTTTGACCGTCGGGAATGAGGTGTGGATTCACACTGAAAAAGCCCAGCAGCGCAAATCCGACTAATGCCAGGACCACGGTAATAAAGATTCCGGCCACGGAGTTGACCAGGAAGGCGCGTCGTGCCGCCGTGACGTCTCGGGTGGCTAGGTAGCGTTGGATGGCCAGTTGGTCGGAGCCTGCAGTACAGATCCAGTAGATCAGGCTGTTCAGAAAAGCGCCCACGACGGTGGCGCGTACTGCCGGGTCCAAGGAGAAAAAGGGCTGAACGTCCCAGTTGGGGGCCCAGGATGTCGGAAACCAAGCGTAAAAGCTGCCCAGCTCACGATGGATCAACACAATCGTGAGAACCGCTCCCCCAAAAAGAATGAAAAACTGTGTCACATCGGTGATCACGACGGCACGCAAGCCGCCCAGTGCCGTGTAAATCACGGTAACGAATCCAGCCACGATCACGATATAAGGGAGGGTTTCCAACGGCCAACCCAATACCACCACCATGACTCTTCCCGTGAGGTAAATCATCAGCGCCATCCATACCAGTCGGGTGACGATGAAAATGAACGAACCCAGCAATCGGATCGGGGTTCCGAGCCGGCCTTCCAGGATCTCGTAGGCGCTGGTGACGGGCAGGCGCACCAGATACGGAATCAGGCCGTAGCCGACAATGACATAGATGAGCGGGATCATTGCCACGCTGGCGAGAACTACGGGGCCATGTTTGATCATCTCCCCGGGATGAGCCAGATAGGAAACCGTACTGAGTAGAGTGGCGAAAAGGGATATTCCAATGGCAAAGGAATTCATTTTTCGTCCGCCCACGAAAAACTCCTCGGTGCTTTTCAGCTTGCGGGATAGAAACCAACCGACCCCCAATACCGCAGTGCCGTAAAAAAGCATCACGGTCCAATCCAGCCAACTCAAACCCCGATGTTGGCGGCGTTCGATGCGCAAGAGGGCGTTAGCCGCGCCGACGCGAACGTCGACGTCCTCGCTCCTCAGCAGGGCTTCCAGCACGCCCTCATCTTGCCGATCTCCCGAAGTTCCAAGGGCTCCGCACACTTCGACTTTCTGCGCCGTGTTCCCCGTTGTGAGGTATTTCAACAGCTCCTGCCGAGCCTTCGACCTTCGTTCTCCGGAGGAATGGACGAAAAAGGCGCCCAGGGCATAGACTCGGCTGCGGTCCTCGGAGGATAGGCTGAACACGATTTGCTCTAGTCGAGCCAAGGAAGCGGGCTGGATCTTTTTCAAGTTCCGCAGTGCGTAACAGACGGTAGCGCGCCCGTCCGAAGAGTCCAGAAGCTCAGCCAGGGCCACTTCGTCGTCAGCGTCCCCTGAGTTGGCTAAGGCCCACCGGGCGAAGGCGCGAAATGAACCTTTATCCTCCCTCGAAACCCGTAGAAGTTCCGCTGGCCGCTCGGAGTAGCCCAGCTTGGCCAGCGCTTCCACGGCGTGCACTCGGTCCGCTCCTTGGACATCCAGAAAGGCGTCGCGGATTTTTCCGATATATCCTTTGGCGGCTGCTTGATCATTGCCTTGCGCTTTGGCCAGCGCTCTCCACAGCCCGATGCGATAGAAGGGAACCGCGTTTGCCAATTCCTCTTCCAGCGCTTCCTTGACTCCCGCGTAGTAGCCATTCCAGAGCAGTGCCTCTGCGGCTCGCACCTTGGTCCACTGGCGGCCTTCTTCCAATGCCTGACGAAGGATGATAACCGCCTGGTCCCGACGTTCACCCGGCTGAGTCAATGGCGATGTAGGCGCGGCACCAACCCACGCCATGGACAGGCCGAAGCTCAGCCAGCCGACCCAAAGCAGCAAGTAAACGGGCGCTATGCCGAAAATTGCGGAGAAGCGCACTCCCCCCGGGGACTTGGAAGTGTCACCGTTCCTATCAGAGAGACGAAGCTGTATGGGTATACGGAATCTTGGAACTATGTTGTGACAGCAGGGGATTGTCGATTCGCTCACGCCTCGTTCGCCCCGGAGTTTCTCACAGGTTGGCCGAGCCGGCAGCCGTACGTCCGGATACTGGAGGGCGTCGACTTCGTATTCCGGCCCTTGATCCAACGCGATCAGATCGACGCACTCCACAAATTTTTTTTCCTGGAGCGGCAGGAGAATGTCGTCATCCTCTAGCCACCGGCGTCGGCAAGACGAACTTAGCGATCAGCTTGGTGATCGCAGTGGCTTTGGAGCGGCGGCCCTCCAGCCGCAAAACTCCCCTGGGGGCATGACGGAATGGAATGTCGCCCCTCCAAGTCGTCCCTTTTCAAGAGACGAAGGAGGGCGCCCAAAGGGGCGCCCGTCCATTCTTCTTTACAAACCTGTCATGCCGCCCGCGGCAATCGGGATCTGGTTCGTAGATTCACCGGCGACAGGGCATCAGGCGCCGTCAGAACGCGTATCGGAGACCCCATTGTATGCGCCGCATGGGATAGGCATTGCGCAGCGTCACGGTTCCGGGTTGTGAGACATCGATCCGCTGGCTCGGGAAGAACAGATTCGGATGATTCGTGGCGTTGGCCATCTCAACGCGCATTTCCACCGTGTGGGTCTCCGTACCCGGGATGTTGAAGAGTTTCGAAATCCCAAAATCCAGGTTGACGAAGTTGGGTCCGTCGATGATGTTACGTCCCACGTTCCCCTGGCGGGGTCCGGCCTGGGCCGTAAAATGTGTAGGATCGACCCATCGCTGTCGGCTCGGCTTCGGTAGTCTGTCCGGCCCCTTGTTCGGTGCCCAATCCGGCCGCAGCACACCACCCCACAGCACGTTTACAGGTGCCCCCGAATTGGCATCGAGAAGGAAATTCACCTTCCAGCCTCCCAGGACAGCGTCCGCTACGCGATTCCAATTGCCGCCCCAGTACCGCTGTCGACCGAATGGCAGCTCGTAGATTCCCGACAGATTGACAATATGTGTCATATGGCCTTGGCCTCGACCCCATTCCTCGTGCTTCTGGACGGATACGTGGGAGCCTACCGTGGTATCGAAATGTTCCGGTGTATCGTTCTGTAAATTGCCTAATGTGTAGTTGGTACGAAACGCGAGTCCCGCCGCAAAGCGCCGTTCCAGTGTCATCTGAATGGCGTGATATTTGCTGTCGTGGCCGCTGGTGCTGATTCGGAGTCCGCCACCCAGCCCGAAATCCTCGTAACCGTACAGGGAAGCAAATTTCCTCCCTTGGTGCTCGAACTCGAGATGAACTCCGCGGGAACCGATGTAGCCCACTTCCGCTGCCATACCGCCCGGCAGTTCCTTTTGGATCGTGAGATTCCAGTGTTGCATATAGGGGTTGTGAAATCCGTTTTCCGGCATCCGGATGTTGCCGACGGACAAGTATTGCAGCATTGACACCTCTGATTGAAGCTCGTCCCAGAGGAAGACGCGACCACCCGTACTGCCAAAGGCTCCAAGATTGAGCCACGCCTGCCAGGGAGCCACTGAAGACGAATTTCGATTGACGGCATAGCCCTGAGGGCTTCCGTAAAAGATACCGTATCCGGCGCGAACGACCATGTTTCCGGTTCCGAAGGGACGAAAAGCGATTCCGAGTCGAGGTCCAAAACTGCCTTTGTCCTCGTCGAAGAAGGTCTGCGCGGGGCCGTCGAACCGGTGGGGGAACAGCAATGCTGCCCGCTCATCGGGGGTCATCTGCTCTTGGGCATCGGCCGGATAAATGACTTCATCGGTGACGAGGTCGTAACGGGCCATCCGAGCATTGCCGATAGGACCAAACGGAGCAAACCAATCGTGGCGCAGACCGATGTTGACGGTCAGTCTGGGGTCCACCTTCCAATCGTCTTGAATGAAGTACGAAGTTCTCCACCTCTTGCTCTTTCTCCACTGGGGAGTGAACTGAAAGCCGGCGAAATTATAGTCGCCGATGAGGAAGTCAGCGGCTTGGTTTGTAGTCCCGTTGTCGGTGCCCCAACCCAGCCAGTACTGCCCGGTCGAACCGCACGCCCCGATCGCCCGGTGACGATCCTGAAGCAGGTCTGCCCCAATCTTAATGAAGTGATTTCCTCTATTGACGCTGATCGAGTTAGAGACTTGGTAGTTATAAGCCATCCGTTCATTGAACGGCGTCGCCCAGAGTCCGAAATAGGAGCCGAACCCCCTCACATTGACCCGGGGGACCCCGTGAAGATGCGTGTCTTCATCGGACGGATGGAAGGCCATGCCAAAGTTCTTGGCATAATTCTCCGACCTGTTGGTCTGGGCATAACCTCCCTTGTGAAAGACATATCCCGCACGACCCTCCCAGATCACTTCCGGGGTGATACTCCACGCCCCTCCCAGCACCGAATTGACATTGTCGGTGTTATTGGAAAGGTCGCTGGCACGTTCGCAGCCAGCGCCACAGTCGATGGCCGGCGCGACCACTCCGCTGCGAGTCGTCCACATGGTCGAGCTGAAGATGGAGAAATCGTCAGAGAAACTGTGGTCGATTCGGATGACGTGCTTCGGCTCAAAGGTGCTGGCGTCGAAGTTGCCATTGTAGTTGTAGGCACCATCGAACCCCTGGTTGGGACGAGGCAGGATTTGGAGCATGTTCTGCGTCGCCGCACTGAATTGCGATGAAGGAATCACTCCGTTGGGGTACGGTACCTTGGAATAGGGATCCACCGGCAGACCCCACGGGGACTGAGAAAAATCCCCCGCCAACTCGGCGTCGTCCAGCATGTAACCTCGCTTGACGGCCTCGCTGGGGCTTCGAAACTTCTCGAAGTTGTAAAAGAAAAATGTTCTGCCGGTTCCATCGTACAAGCCGGGTAACCGAACGGGGCCCCCGATACTGCCTCCGTAATCGTCCTGTTCGTACACCGGCTTGGAGGCCGCGAAATAGGGAATGGCTGCCCAGTCTCCGCGGCGGGAAAACCAGTAGACGCTCCCGTGGAAGTCATTGCTTCCCGACTTGGTACGAACATTGACGATGGCCCCCATGGCCCTCCCGTGTTCAGCCGCGTAGAGGTTGCGAACCAATTCGAACTCGGCAATCGAGTCGAGCGGGGGTTTGACGGCCATGTCCGCGTTATGGTCATCCATTGAGCGGATGCCGTCGATGCTGAACTCGTTGTCACGGGCACGGGCTGCACCCACCACGAGATTGGTTTCCTGATATCCCATAGCTGCGGGTGCCCGAGTGGAGACTCCGGCGGTGGTCTTGGTCAAGTCCAAAAAGTTTCGACCGAACAGCGGTAGCTCGGTGATTTCACGGTCCTTGACGATTATTTCCAGGCTGGATGTCTCCGACCGCACCAATTGGGTCCCTGCCTCTACGGTGACCACGTCGGATAGCGCACCAACTTCCAGGGTCAAGTCGACACGCACCGTGCTGCCTGTCTCCAGCAATACATTCGGTGCCACAGCAGCTTTGAATCCAGCCATTTCAGCGCGAATATCATAGGCGCCGATGTTGGTCAGCTGGGCGATGAGATAGTCCCCGGTATCGTTGGTGACGACGGTACGCATCTGATCGGTTGCCAAGTGGCGAGCGGTTACCTCGACCCCGGGAATCACACCTCCCGTATCATCTTTCACCGTCCCCACGAAGCTTTGGCTGCTCTGCCCCCAGAGCACAGCAGAACCGCCGATCACAATCCAAATTGCGACCAGCCAGTTCAGGCACCGGATGCCACGGTTAGCTGTGTAATGGCTTCTCATCTCTACCTCCTCCTGAAAAGGCCTGGGATTGGCGGATGACCCGCACTCCTGTCGAAAGTCGACCAGAGAGACGTTATAAATTATATCGTTCAGGCTTATAAACTTGGTAAAATTTTAAAACGAGGATGGCACAGTGTCAAGGATATTTTCGGAATCTCCCCATTTCGGGAAAACTCGACCCATTCCACTTGTCGAATCATCCGATTCGCCTGGTTTCAATCACTTGAGAAGATTTCGCCTCATTCTTGGGGAAACTCGGACCTTTACCGGCGAGGAGATCGAAACTATCCTTGTCCAAAATGCGACCCGATTTCTAACCTTCGTCTGAACCGACAATGCCACCCAAACTGATCATCGCCAACGGGACTCTTCTGGACGGGACCGGCGCCCCGCCGAGAACCGGTGACGTGGCCGTCTCCCAGGGCAGAATCTCGGACGTCGGGAACCTCGGAGCCGTTGCAGACGTCCCCCGAATCGACGCCACCGGCCTCTATGTCGCGCCCGGGTTCATCGACATCCACAGCCACTCCGACTACTCGCTGGTGGTGGACCCCCGGGCGGTTAGCGCCGTCAGCCAGGGGGTGACCCTGGAGGTGATCGGAAACTGCGGCCACGGCTGCGCGCCGGTGGAGAGCGTGGAGTTGGCGGCCAGCAACATCTACGGCTACCAGACCTCGCTGGGCATCCCGTGGAAGACCATGGCCCAGTACCTGGAGCATCTGGAGTCACTGCAACCGGGCCTCAACGTCGCCACCCTCGCCGCCAACGGCAACCTCCGTCTGGCCACGCTGGGCCTGGCGGATCGCCCGGCCGACCCGGGAGAGTTGAGACAGATGGAGAAGCTGCTCTCTCAGGCCCTGGAAGAAGGGGCGTTCGGATACTCCACCGGCCTGGAGTACAACTGCGAGCAGGGAGCCAGCGAAGAGGAGGTGGCCGCCCTGTGCCGGGTGGCCCGGAAGGCGGGCGGCTTCTACGCCACCCACACCCGAAACCGGGCAGGCGAGGCCCGGGAGACCATCGCCGAGGCGATTCGGACGGCGGCCGCAGGTCGGATCCCGCTGCAGATCTCACACATCGCCACCGTGGCCCGGCTGGCGCCGGACAGCCACTGGGCGGTCCAGCAGGCTCTCGACCAGGTGGAGGAAGCCCGCGCCCGCGGCCAGGACGTCACCTTCGACCAGCACACCCGCATCTTCGGCACCACCAACCTCAGCACCATGCTTCCCCAATGGGCCCTGGAGGGAGGCCCTGGGGCCATCGCCGAACGGCTCAAGGACTCCCGGATCCGCAAGGAGATGAGCGGACACCACAGCATCATCGTCTCGCTGGCGCAGCGAGACTGGAACCGCATCGTCGTTTTCCGAAGCCGGGCGCTGCCGGAGATCTCCCAGAAGAGCCTGGCCGAGATCGCCGAGACCTGGAACCTGGACATCTTCGACACGGTCTGCGAGATCCTGCTGGCGGAGATCGACGATCTGCACGCCACCATGGTCATCTGCTTCGCCTACGAGGAAGCGGACCTCCACCTGCCCTTCGCCAGTCCCCACTGCATGCCCGGTTCCGACGCCATCGCGCTGGCTCCCGACGGCCCGCTGAAGAACGAGACCTTTCACGGCGCCTACACCTGGGCCGGGTACTTCTACCGCACCTTCGTTCGGGACCAGGGCCTGCTCACTCCCCAGGAAGCCGTCCGCCGCATGACCTCATTCCCCGCCGCGCGCCTGGGTCTCACCGACCGGGGCACGATCCGGAAGGGCCACTGGGCCGACCTGGCCATCTTCGACCCCGACACCTTCACCGACTGCGGAACGACATTCCATCCGAACCGGGTCTGCCGGGGAATGGTCCACGTCCTGGTGAACGGAACGCCGGTCCTGGAGTCGGGACGGCTGACCGGAGCCAGACCGGGACAGGTTCTGCGCAGCGGATAGGGTCGCCCGCGGCGCCGGGCCGTCCTGGATTTCCGATTCAGAACGACATGAACTCGGAGCCGGGAAACGGCTCGATCAATTCATCCGCGGTCGGTTCCGCGTGGTGGATCTGGAAGGCGTAGAGGTCTCCCTGCCGGAGGTAGAACCGCAGGCGCACGGGACGGCCGGCCAACTCTCCCAGGTCCCTGCGATGCTTCCAACGGACCGGCTCCTGGACGCCGTCGAAGCTGGTGAGAACGCAGTCCGCCTGGGTGTATCCCTCAAGCGGATTCCCCTCGGAATCCAACACCTCCACCTTCAGATCTCCTTGAGGCACCTGGGCGTTGACCGTGAGGAGCGTGCCCTGGAAGACCAGGGGGTGGGTCGTCAGGACCCCCACGTCCCGTTTGGCTCTCCGGGAGACGAAACCGTTGGTCCGGAATTCGGCCAGACCGGGCCAGATCCGGTAGTCGGGGCTTTTGGCAAGGAACGACTCGGGCGTCTCTCCGGTGTTGGCGGTCAGATCCGCCCAGAAGCGGGTTCTGGCATCGTCTACCGTGCCATGAGTTCCCCGTCTCCAGCTCCAACCCGAGGGCATCAGGGACCAGGAGAAGCCTTTGGTCGAGGGCGGCGCCAGGTAGGGACGTTCCACGAAGGCCTCGTCAGTAACGAGATCTTGCGCGTCCTTCCCCCCCATGCCGCTGTACAGGCCCGAGAGCTTTTCGCGAATCCAGGCGTGGAAGTGGAGGTAGTTGCCGCCATGATAGAAAATTCGCGTTCGCTCGCCCTGCCGGTGCCAGCCGGTCGGCATGTAGACGACGCCCCAGTCGAATGATCCCGGCGGCCCGTTGGCCAGCCATGCCTGTTCTCCACCCGGCTGCTCCCAGTGGATGCCGTTGCGGCTCACCCAGAGCTGCAGATCCAGGTGCTGGGTGCGGACGTTGTAGCGGGGGAAAAACCCCACGTACGAGTCCCCCAGCCGTCGCACCCGGAAGCCGTAGTTGTGGAGATTGGGATCGGAAACCTCGGGAACCCAGATATAACGGACCTCCCAGTTGATGCCGTCCCGGGTGGCGTGACGGGCCAGGGTCCGGGCCTTGGTGGAGTTGTCGTACCGGATCCGGCCGCGCCCCCGGTTGGGGGGACCCGGCGAAGTGTAGGCGACGAACTCGCCGGTGGCGCCGTTGTAGCCCATGGCCGCCGAGGTGTCGCCGGAGACGGACATGGTTTCGGTGCCGCCCTGTCCCAGCCCGAACACAGGCGTCGGGCTGGAGACGTAGCTCTTCCCGTCCTGGTCCCAGACCACCAGGTAGTAGCCGCGGCTCAGGGCCCATCGATCACTCGTCTGCCGGCCGGTGAAGAGCCACAGCCGGGCCCGGCGCAGGTCCGGGTTCCCCCGGCGCGCGTAGTCCCAGACGCCGGCGAAGACGGGAAAGAGGTCCCCCGGCTTGGTCACGTCCATCCGGGTCAGGATGTTGTTGGCTCGCGAGCCGTCGAATTCCACCCTGCCCAGATCCGGCTTCGTCCAGGTGAGAAGGTCCTGGGAGACGGCCAGCATGTGGTAGCGGAACTGGTCGTAGTTGACGTGGCGGTAGGTCAGCTCGTAGCGATTCTCCTCGGGATTGTAGCGGGCCGAGTTGTCCAACAGGATGGAGTGGCCTTCATAGGTCCGGTCGGGGGAGAGGATGGGCCCGTCCGTCACTTTTCGCGCCGGGTGAAACACTTTCCGCAGACCGCGCGACTCGGCCACCAGGTAGTCGTCCACGAGGAGTTGCGGTCCATCGCCGATCCTGGCCGCATCGCCCACGCGCGGCGCCGGTCCGTTTCGAAACAGTTGGAGGGTTCTGGCCACGCCGTCCGCAGACACCTCCCCCGCCCTCAGAAACCGGACGCGAGCCCGATAGGTTCCCGGCACCAGATCCTCCAGGGAGAAGGTCACGCGGGTGTTGCGCGGGGTCAGCGAAATCCGAACGGGCTCGGCGACCCGTTGACCGGTCAGAGGCTCGACCAGGTCCACAACCGCCGGAATTTCGTCTGCCAGGGCGCCCGGGAGCAGTTTCAGATCCAGGCCCGCTTGGGCGTCATCGATGTACAAAAGCCGATCCAGGTCGGCCCAGATCCACTCCTGGGGCGGAAGGCGAAACAGGGTCTGGAAAAGGATCCTTTCCGTAACCGGATCCCGGCCCGAGATCCTGAGGGTGTACTCCCCGGGATAGAACTGCCGGGGCCGATGCGCCCAGGGTCCGTGTCCCAGCAGCGGACCGATGCCGAAACTCACCTGGCGGGGACCGCCGGAGGCTTCAAGGTACCGCTCCTGGCGAGTCGATCCTCCGTTGGGAAAGGTGAGATCGGCGCGAACCAGGAGCGACGGTGACGGACCCAGCTGGAATTGCACGGCGTGGTCCAAATCCCCCTCGAACGCCAGGGTGAAGCCGGAGGCAATCTCTGGCGGTGGAGCCGCACCCTCCAGATAGGAATCGAGCGGGACGCCGGCTTCGGCCGTCGACACGGCGAAAGCTCCAAGCGTCAACGAGAGTGTCAGTGCCAGGTTCGTAATTCCAAATCCCGAAGAAAATCCCATTTTCAAATCCCGGTTGTCGATGCCAGTCTCCCGAATCCCCTGGTCCGCCATCGCCACCGAAGCCGTCGAACCGGCTTCAATCCATGCGCGATTGTCCTGCGTACAGCCTTCAAACTAAAATTCGGACCGGACCATACCAAGACCAATCCTGGTGCTTCCGACCGTGACAGGCAACTATATTGAAGTCATTTGTATGCTAACCCGTCTTGTCATCATCACATTCCTTCTGTTCCTCCTGACTGCGGGACAGGGCTGCACCAGCGAAATCCCTCCCGTCAGGCCTCCCAACATCATCTTGATCCTGGCTGACGACACGGGTTATTCGGATCTGGTGTGTTACGGAGGCGAAATCGAGACGCCCAACCTGGATGCCCCGGCCGCCGGGGGGCTGCGCTTCACCCAGTTCTACAACACGACCCGGTGCTGGCCCACGAGAGCGGCCCTCCTGACGGGATACTACGCCCAGCAGGTCCGGCGGGACGTGCTGCCGGGTCACTGTGGAGGCGGCGTCACCGTCCGCCCCGATTGGGCACCCTTGTTGCCGCACCTGCTCGAACCGCTGGGATATCGCAGCTATCACAGCGGCAAGTGGCACATCGACGGCAATGTTCTGGACGGCGGGTTTCATCGCTCTCTGGACACGAGGAACGATGGCAACTTCATCACCGCAAAGGGGAACTTCGTCGATGATCAACCGATCGAGCCGGCCGTGGACGAGTCCGGCTATTACGCCACCACCGCCACCGTCGATCACGCCCTCGACTGCCTCCGGAAACATGCGGACGCGTACTCCGATCGGCCCTTCTATAGCTCGAAACCTGGCCCAGGATCGACCCGCCAAAGTCAAGGAAATGGAAACGATCTGGCAGCGCGAACTCGAGGCGATGAGGAGGCTCGCCGCCCACGCTACGCTGGATGACCCCGAGCCTGCCAACTGACACTGGCTCCGGCCACGGAATTCACCGAAACGTTGACTTCCCTTCCTCGGGTCTTGGCGAAACCGACAACCATCTCCGAATCTATTCCAGTAGAAGCTGCCTGCCTTGCCGTGCGGCATCGGCCGACCATGCCAGAGTTGCTCAGTCTCTCCCAGCCGCGGAATCGGCCACGGCCGCAATGGCATCAAGCTTGGCGCGAATCTCCGGGTCGAGTTCGGAATCAGGGATGTGTTGCACCAACTCGTAGAAATTCCTCTTGGGCATCAAATTCGGAAGGTTCAGCTTCTCGAAATAGGCGCGAAAAAGAGGTTCCAGGAAGTCGTCGCTGGCCTTGATGTCGGGACTCCACGCGGATCCCATGCCGAGGGTCTTCAACGCTGATTGAATCTCCGCAATAGCCGCCCGCATGGCATCCAGACGCCGGTCACACTCGGCCGACGTGAAAAGATTTTCTGGTGCCGCCTCCCGCGCCGACGCGGTTGCGTACGCTTCCAGCACGGCCGGCGAACAGATGTAGCTCTCGATCTCTCGACGCTCCCAAATCAGGCACTCGACTGGGGCGATGTCCTGCGGTTCGTTTTCGAGACGATCAAAGAGTACGACTCCACGCAGCGACGGGAGCGCCTCTCTCAGGGCATGATAATGTCTTCGAACTCCTCGGGCACTGTTCCCCACGTAACGCACGAACGGGCGCTCCAGCACTCGACGCGCCGGTTCATGACCCAGTCGCCTGGCAAATGCTTGCAACATCGACAGGTCCGTCGACCCTTCAAGGTAGAGCACCCAGCCCTTCTGTTCCGCTTGATAGTACTGCTCGAATCCAATCTCCTTCAGCGCTTTCAACACCTGACTGTGGTGGTCGTCAATGCGGTGAGGCGGGCCGACGAACGCTATGACCACGTCGCGACCCGCCGCCTCGTTGAGAAGTACTTCGGAATGACTGGCGGCGATGATCTGACTGTCACTCTCGTTCGCAACATCGATGAGCAGTTGGTAAATCTGACGCTGCCGCAAGATCTCCAGATGTGCATCGGGCTCGTCCAGGAGCAGAACCGCACCAGGATTCGCATACATGTACGCCAATAGGAGAAGCGTCTGCTGGAGACCCCTACCTGCTGACGACAGGTCGAGCTTGACCCCGTGTTCGCTGTAGGTCATCACGATCTCGCCGCGTTCGGGGATATAGCGTGGAGGATCCAACTCAGACCCGAACAGACTCTTGATCTGCCCGACCAATCCGCTCCACCGTGCCCGCTGTTCTTCGTGGATCCGAAAACAGAGATTGCGCAATACCTCGGCGGTGCGTCCCTCTCCTATCCGTACACTGACGGCGCCGTAGTCCAGACGTGTTTCCGTGGCCGCCAAACCCGACATCGGTGGCAGGAACGCGATCCGGGCGCTTCCCGCTTCGTCCGGCACCGGCATTCGGTCGGGGGTTCTGCCTTCGGACAAACGAAGCGGCCGACAGTAGAGGGATTCATCATTGGCATAGTCGAACTCCAGTCCGCAGGCCCAGTGCCGGTTGTTGGCCACTCCCTCAACGATGAGATCGATACGAATGTTGCTTGTGCGAAGCCGGCCGTCCTCCTTGCGTACGTCTCGAACCCGCAGACCGCGCCAAAGAAGATTTGCCTCCGGAACCGGAATCGCAACGAGGTCCCTGCGGTTGACGGTTACACCAGGACGCTTTTCGGGGGTTCTCTTGCCGGATCGCTTCTCGTTCCAGCGCCTGAGCCCGATATCCCAAAGGGCAAGAGCCTGTATTGCCGATGTCTTCCCGGAATTGTTGGGACCGATAAAGACAACCGGATTCCCGAGTTCGATCTCGACATCCTCAAATCGCTTGAATTTGCGTATGGTCAGCTTGGTCAACATTGACTGTCCATGATTCCGCGAGGAGTCTCACCAAGGCGCCAGACCCAGACGCCCACGTCAGTGGTCTCCTCTTTGAGATTTGCATTGTCTCACCCCTTACGACAAGGTCCGATCACCGTATCCCGGTGTCAGAAGCTCCGGGCCGGGACCAGTTCGTAGACCTCCTGGTGCCGGGCGATCTCAGCCTCTTCGAATCCTCCCCGGTGAATGACGAGGCGGTGGCGCAGATCCAGGGGCTGGCCTCGCGGAAGGTCCACGGGGTGACGGCCGGGGAAGGCGACGTTCTGCATCCCGTAGTGGCGCAGGAGCCACCTTGGCGGGAACTCGGGATAGCTGGGATGGGTCAGCATTCCAATGCCCGAAATCATGCCGCCCAGCCCGAACGACCCGCTGTAGTCGGCCCAGGGGCTGGACTCGCCGACCCGGTCCCCTTCCTGGATTCCCGACCGGTCGTGGATGCGGCCGTCGGGAGAAGCATGGACCCGGACCGTGAAGCCGGAATACCCCCGTGGATTTTCCGAACCCCCGATCCGGATTCCATCCACCAGGGCTTGGAATCGAACGTGGAAGTCGACGACCTGAGAGTCCGGAGTGGATCGAAAAACCCGGATCCGGACCCGCTCCCGAACCAGAGGAACCAATTCCCCCGCCGCGTCCTTCTGTAGCGGAGAGGTCCAGCGCGCCGACGCCTCCAGAACCGAGAACAGCGGTCCGTTCAGGAACCGGACGCTCTCCACCTCGGTCATGAAATCCTTGGTCAGCCATGGATCTCCGGCCCGTTCGCCGCCGACCCAGAGCTGGTGCCAGGCCCAGAAGATTCCTCGGTGATGCAAATGGTCTTCCGGGAAGTCATGGGTCAACACCCGTCCATCGAGGCCATACAGAGGGTGAACGTATCCGGCTCGCGTGAATTTGCCATCCAGAGATCGAGGCTCCGACTGGTAGAAGAGCACTGGGCGTCCTCCCTCCGAGACCAGGTAACCCTGGTCATTCGAGACCGCCCGGAAGGCTGGCTCAGCCGTTCCCGGATCGGGCTCGACCGAGTGCACTCCGGCTGCCGGCAGATCACCCATCAGCCACAGAATCCCGCTCTCGGGATCCAACTGGGTCAGGGGCCCATCCGGGTGTTCCGCCAGTACGCTAAAGACACGGTCCTGGGGCACCGGACCCTCGAAGACCGCGGCTACCGGGGAGGGCCAGCCGTCGGGAATTCCCGAGGGAATTTGAACTTTGGCGTCTGAAGGAAGCTCCTGGCCCGGCCCCGCGCAACCGGCCAATGGCCAAAGCAGAATGGCAGGCACGGCCACCCGCTTCAAAACTCGGCTCAGGCTTTCCAATCCGTCCACAATGATTTCAACGGTAACGGTCCTCGACCGCGGCGGCAAGACACACTTCCGCACTTTCCAATCAATCTTCTCCTCTGAGACAATAGGCGGCCTTACACGTTGTCGAAGGAACACCGAATCAAATTCCCCCTGGAGAAGAGATCAAGAACATGAGCAACGGGAACTCCGTCATTCGAGTCGGCCTCGTAGGCGCCGGCGCCAACACACGCAGGAAACACATCCCCGGGTTCCAGGCCTGCCCCGGCGTGGAAGTCGTAACGGTGGCCAATCGGAGTCTCGAATCCTCCCAAAGCGTGGCTCGAGACTTCGGTATTCCCAGGACCAGCGATTCCTGGCAGGAGGTGGTTCAGGACCCGGAGGTGGACGCCGTCTGCATCGGCACCTGGCCCTACCTGCACCGGGAGGTCACCTGTGCCGCATTGGAGGCTGGAAAGCACGTCCTCTGCGAGGCGCGCATGGCCATGGACCTGGACGAGGCCCGGACCATGCTCCAAGCTTCGCGTGAGCGCCCCGGCCTGGTGGCCCAAGTGGTCCCCACTCCCCTCGGCCTGCCCTACCACCGGGCCGTCCGGGAGTTCATCGACTCCGGCGGGCTGGGGAGAATGCTCTCCGTCGAGGTCCGGGACGCCTTCTCCGACCTGACCGATCCCTCCGCCCCCATCAGGTGGAGACAACGGCTGGAGCTGGCCGGATACAACTACGTGAGTCTGGGCCAGTGGTGGGAAACGCTGGTGCTCTGGGCGGGGCCCGTCTCCTGGTTGGATGTGTCGGCCCGCATCGTCGTCGACTCCAAGGAGGACCCGGAGACGGGGGAGACGGTGCAGGTCCGGCTTCCCGACCATATCGCCGTCCTGGCCGAGTTCGAAAACGGAGCCGTGGGGAACATTCTTTGCAGCGCCGTCACCGGCAACGTCCCCGAGTCCACGCTACTCGTTCACGGCGACCGGGGCACACTCAAGTACGAGGCTCTCTCGGACACTCTCTGGTGGTGCGACAGCCGAAGCGGCAGCTACGCCGAAATGCCCTTGGACGCGGAGATCGTCGGAGGCTGGAGAGCTGAAGAGGAATTCATCAACGCGGTGAGGGGCCGGGAGCGGGTCCGGTACATCGATTTCGAAACCGGCGTTCGCTACATGGAACTGAGCCAGGCGGCCCACATCAGTTGGGCCGAAGGCCGGCGGGTCCGCCTGCCCCTGCCCTGATGTCCGGCTTCAGGCCCGGATCAATTCTTTCAGCGCGGAGAGAGTCCGGTCGATCTCGGCTCGGGTGTTGAAGAAGTGGGTGGCGATCCGGACCGCATCGTGTCCGTCGCGGACATGGTCATCCACACCGATGCCCCGTTCCTGCAATCCAGCTCTCAGTTTCATCCCGCCTTGCCCCGGAACCTCGAAGATGGTCATGCCCGGAGAGGAAAGACGGGGCGACCGGGAACTGATGAGACGGACCCGGGGCAGACTTGCCAACCTCTCCTTCAGATAATCGGACAACTGGCGGTTTCGCGCCCCGATCCGATCCAGGCCGATGTTCCGGAGAAACGCGATGGCGTCGCCGAGGCTGGCGCGCGGCGAATACCCGAAAGTTCCGGGCATCTGAAAGCGGCGGGCGTCGGCCGGCTCCTCCAATGCGAGCCCGGGAGAGAATTGGGCCTGGACATCCCGCCGGACATAGAGCACTCCGGTTCCGGCCGGGGCCAGAACCCATTTGTGGAGGCTGGCTGCGAAGAAGTCGCATCCCAGGTCACGGAGGTCGACCGGCATCATCCCCACCGCCTGAGCTCCGTCCACCGCCGAGAGCACCCCTCTCTCCCGGGCCAGCTCACAGAGATCCTTGACGGGATTGAGCAGGCCGCCGCGCGTCACCTGACAGAAGAACAGGACCCGGGTCCTGGAAGTCATGCGGGCACTGATCCGCTCCAGAATCTCTTCCTTGGGGGGAAGCGGACTGGGCATGGGGACCTCGTGGACCACGATCCCGGCCAGTTGGGCCCGGCGCCTCCAGGGCCGAATCCCGGCCGGGTGCTCGTGGCTTGTGGTCAGCACCTCGTCTCCCCGCTTCAGAGGAATTCCTTCAGCGATGCTCTGTAGGCCCTGGCTGGCGTTTTGGGTAAACGCCACTTCCCGGGGATCCACCCCGAGAAACTCGGCCAGAGAGGGACGGACCTGTTCGATGATCCGGCGGCTCAGACGCCCCTTGGCTCCGACCGGATCCATGGCCATGGATCGGCGATTACGGGTCAGAGCATCCACTACGGGAGCCGGAGGAACGCCGATACTGGCACAGTTCAGGTAGATCGTGCCCGGTTTCAACAGAAACTGATTCCGGATCCGGGACCAGTCGTTCCCGGTTTCGCTCCGGGTTTCGCCACCGGCCAGAACCGAACTCCCGGCCAGCGCCGCCACCGTCCCTTCCAGGAACCGTCTCCGGTTGGAGGTGCCCGTGCGGGCCGAACCCCGATCCTTGCTCACACCCACCTCCATCGGCCCGAAAGGACCGATTCGGCCGTTCAGCTCTCGACCTTCAGGAGTTTGATCTCCAGGACTTCCCGGTTCAGTTCCAGAAACTTCACCTCGATCCGGAAGCCCGGCTGGAGATCCTGCCACGACGTCTTCTTCTTGCCCAGTGCCTTGCGGACCTTCTTGGAGGCCTTGACCTTGGCGTTCTCCGGAAAGAAGAGCGCAAAGGACGTTCCCTCCTTGCGGTCCAGCACGGTGAGACTCATCCGTTCATGGCTGATCCCGATCAACATGCCCTTGACCGTGCGGGTGGGATTGTAATCAGAGCGGCGCTCGGCCCGGAAGGGTGGAGGAACCGGCGATCCCACATCCTGGGCCAGGACCCAGTCCGAGCCGGAGGAGACCAGGCACAGACAGGCGCCGACGACCAGCTGCCACCACCGGAAATTACCAGTATGCCATCGCATCTTCATACATTCGGGCCAGTTCCTCCTCGCCGGCCGGGCGAGGAGAGAGTTTCGTCACGCGGTGCTGGGGTAGCGTCCCCCGCACCAACCTGGGGATGTCTCCCGAATCATACCCGATTTCGGCGAGACCGCCAGGCATCGTCAGGCGCCGCATCATGCGGATGATCTCATCCGCCAGGATTTCACCCGCATCTTCCTCGCTGGCGCCGGAAGTATCCGCACCCAGGACCCGGGCGGCCTCCAGGTGGCGTCCGGGACAGGCGGGAGCCGTGAAACGGAACACCGCCGGAGCATTCAGGATGACGGACATGCCGTGGGGAACCATTGCGTGGCCGGGTCCGTAACCCTCCGGGCGAAAGCTCTTGACCATGCCGGAGACCGGGTAGGACATGCCGTGGGGCAGATGCACCCCGGCGTTTCCGAACCCAATGCCGGCATAGGCGGCTGCCAGCAGCATCCGGGAGCGTGCTTCTTCGTCCTCAGGGTCCTCGACGGCGCGGACCAGATAGCGGGAGACGATCTCCAGGCTCTGCCGGGCCCAGATGTCGCTGATGGGATTGGAACCCTGATAGGCCGGCCTCTCCACCGGACGCGGCGGAAGGGGCCGCTGACCGAAGGGGATGGCCGTAAACGATTCGAGAGCATGGCTCAGGACGTCCAGACCCGTGGAGGCGGCCACGACCGGCGGCAGCGTCCTGGTGTTCTCGGGATCGATGATCCCCAGCGTCGGCCGCAGTCTCCGGTGTGCGATCCCCGTCTTGGTCTTCATGCCATGCAGGTCGAAGATGGCCACGCCGGTGGTCTCGCTCCCGGTCCCGGCCGTGGTGGGAATGGCGATCAAGGGCTTGAGCGGTCCGGGAACCGGCCGGCCACGACCGATGGGATGGTTCACATACTCCAGGAAGTCCGCCGGATAGGTGGAGTAGAGGTTGGCCGCCTTGGCCGTATCCATGGTGGATCCACCGCCGACGGCGACGAAGGCGTCGAATCCGCCTTCCGTTGCGAAATCGATGGCCTTTTGAAACGACGCATCGGTCGGTTCGACACGGACCGCATTAAAAAGAGAGAACTCCACGTTTTCGCGTGAGAGGGACTCCAGGGCCGACTCGACGGGAGGGCTCTCCACCAGGTTCGGATCCGAGAGAACCATGACCCGCCTGGCGCCGAGATCCGCCAGGTCCATCCCCACTTCCCGGGTGGCGCCGCTTCCGAAGCGGATGTTGGACGTCGACATTTCGAACGCGAAATCCCGCTCCATAAAGTCTGCCTCTCGAGACGCTCCAGCCGGTCGACGAGGCGAGGGACACCACCTCGCTTCACCGGCAGTATGGTACTGGAAGGGTCGGAAAGGGCGCAAATTCGCGGCCGGTCCCCCTCTTCCCGGAACCTTGACACCCTCCTGCTCCAACCCTACAATCCGGCTGCCCAGGAGGACCGATTGATGGAATACCGACGCTTCGGCAGCACTGAACTTCGAGTGAGCCAGCTCGCCTTCGGCGGAGCCACGTTCGGCCGGGAGATCGACGGGCCCACCGCCTGGCGCCTCATGGATCGGGCTCTGGAGCGGGGTATCAACCTTCTGGACACGGCCGAGGCCTACAGCAACCGCGAGTCGGAACGCATCATCGGCCGCTGGCTCGCCGACCGGAAGAACCGCCAGGAGATCGTCCTGGCCACCAAATGCTACGGGAAGCTGGACGGGGACATCATCACCGAGAAGATCGACCAGAGTCTGCAATGCCTGCAGACCGATTGGATCGACCTCTTCCAGATCCACCACTTTCCCCACGACGGGGACCCCCTGGACGAGATCCTGGAGAGCCTGGACCGGGCCGTCCAGGCGGGCAAGGTCCGCCATCTGGGACTGAGCAACTGCGCCGCCTGGCAATTCTGCAAAGCGCTCTGGCAACAGGACCGGAGCGGATGGGCCCGCTTCGAATCGATGCAGCCTTCCTACAGCCTGGTCGAACGCAGCATCGAATCGGAGATGATGCCCCTCTGCAAGGACCAGGACGTGGCCATCATCTCCTACGCTCCCATCGCCTCGGGATTCCTGGCCGGCAAGTACTCCAAGGGAGGCCCTATCCCCGCCGGCACCCGGTTCGACGTCGCTCCCGGCCACCAGGACGTCTTTTTCAGCAATCGGAATTTCGCCTGTGTGGACCGGATCAAGGCCATTGCCACGGAAGCAGGACGCTCACTGGTGGACCTGGCGCTGGCCTGGACCTTTTTTCACCCCGACATCACCTGCGTTCTCATCGGAGGGAGAAAGATCTCCCACGTGGATCAGGCTTTCGAAACCCTGGAACGGGGTTTGGACCCGGAGCTGAGGGAGCGCTTGGACCAGGCATCGCAGCCCAATACCTTCGGTTGACCGGCCCGCCGGATTCGACCTCCGGCTACGGCCCTGGCGATCAGCGGATCCACTTCTTGACGTGCTCGTGGAGAAGTTCCGCCGTGTACTCCAAGCCGATGTCCATGCCGCGGTCCTGAAACCAGACCGTCGGCTCCGGGCCGCTCTTTTGCCATGCCAGGTGAGGCTTGTAAAGGACAAAGATGTCCCAAGCCGCATCGGAGCTGGGATATTCAAGCTGTTTGGCGTAGTTCTGGCGTCCGAAGTTCCAGAGATCCCAGAAGTGTTCCGCGCGCGGGTCCCGGAGATAAGCGGTCGCCTGCTGCGCCGCCCTTCGAGAATCCCTGCCCAGGATGGGCGCCCAGAGAATCAGAACCTTGATTCTTGCTCCGGATTCCTTGCTGAGAATGTTCTGGATGTCGGCCGCTCCCCGGAGGCAGTGGCCACACGTGGGAGAGAAAACCGTCACCAGCCGGGTCCGGTCGGAGGCAGCGTTAAAGACGTTTACGAACTCCCGCCCGTCGGGGGAGACGGAGGTGATCCCGCGGCTGGGGCCCTGAAGCGCGACCACGGCGCTGACCTGGATGAGAACCAGAAAAAGGGACAATAGAAGTCTTCTCATAACCTGTGCAGAGTAATGAATCCGGCGGCCGGGTGGCAAGTTCTGGCGGGATGCCGGAATCATCGGCTGCCCTCCCGGGACCGGATGCCGATGGCGACCTCCTCCGCCTGCTGCAGGACCCTCAGCGTATTCTCTCCCAGGATCAATCTGATCTGGTTCTCGTCATAGCCCCGTCTCAGCAACTCCTGGGTGATCTTGGGGAGAAAGCTCACGTCCTCCATCCCCCGGGGCATGTCCGCACCGTCGAAATCGGAGCCGAGACCGACATGGTCCACTCCCGCCACCTGGACGGCATGATCGATGTGGTCCACGATCCTCTCCCAAATCACCGGTGGGATCGGCTCCCGGTCCGTCTCCGCCTCACCGTCTGAAGACGCCTCTTGGATCGAGGCCTCCCTGGCCGCATGATGCTCCACGTCCAGAAACTGATCCACGAAGGTGATCTGGATCACTCCCCCCTGTTCGGCCAGCGCCCGAATCATCTCGTCGTTCATGTTCCGGGGATGATTCGAGAGATCCCGGCAGGAGGAGTGACTTGCGATCAACGGAGCTTCGCTGACCTCCAAAACGTCCCAGAAGGTCTCGTCCGAAATATGGGAGACGTCCACCAGCACGCCCAAGCGGTTCAACTCCTTCACCACGCTGACACCCAACTCGTTCAGTCCTCCGTAGACGCGCGAATCGGCCACCGAATCGGCCCAGTCGGTGTTCACGTTGTGGGTCAGCGTCAGATAGCGGATCCCGAGCCGGGCATACATCCGGAGAATAGGGAGGCTGTTGTGGATCATGTGTCCCCCCTCCATCCCTATCAGCACCGCGAACTTGCCCAATCGTTGGGCCCGGCGCACATCGGAGGCGCTGGTGCAGAGTGCCAGGGAATCCCCGTACTGCTCCACCAGGCGATGAACCGAGGCAATGGTCTTCAACGAGTCGCTGACCGCCTTGGGGCCGGTCACGGTCCCGGGCATGTAGATGGAGAAAAAGGCGCCGTCCAGCCCTCCCCGCTTCAGGCGCGGCAGGTCCACGTGCCCCGAGTCGTTCTCCCGGCCGAAGACCCAGTTCGGGTCCTTCATCTGCAACGGGGTGTCGATGTGCGTGTCCAGCACCAACGAAGAAAAATGCAGCCGCCGCGCCCTGGCGTCGTCGTCGCCGCCGACTCCCACAGCCAGCCAGGCGCTGGCCGCCGCCATGACCGCGAGGCTCAGCACGAGGGTCCATCGTTTCATGGTTACTCCTGGGTTTTCGGTTCGCCCGAGAGTATACACGCCGAAAAGGAACCGGGACCTCGTAGGGGCAACCCTTGTGGTTGCCTCTTCCCCTGTCGTCGCCCTCAGCTCACGTGACCTTCCAGTCCGATGCGCCTTCCCAGCGCGGACAGACTTGGCCGCCGGGCAAAACGCACGCGGGACGGATCCGCTCCGATTCCAACCCGAACCGGGCCAGGAGCCGCACCAGCTCACAGAGAGGAAGGCCGACGATGTTGAAATAGCATCCCGAAAAGGACTCCACCAACTCGGCTCCGGCCGTCTGAATCCCGTAGGCGCCCGCCTTGTCCAGCGAATCGCCCGTATCCAGATAACGGCTCAGTATGGCCTGGCCGAAGCGGCGCATGCGCACCTGGGAAGTCACCATCGACGCCTCTTCCCTTCCCGAGGAAGCCTCGATCACGGCGACGGCCGTGATCACGTCGTGGGTCCGGCCCCGGAGCGACCAGAGCATCTGATGGGCATCGTGGCGATCGGCCGGTTTGCCCAGGATCCTGCCATCCAGACACACCAACGTATCAAACCCGAGAATGAGGCCGTCGGGGACCTTGCATGCCACTCTCCGGGCCTTCATGCGGGCCAGGCTGGCAGCCAGCATCGAAGGTTCAGGCGCCTCGACATTCGTTTCGTCCAGTCCACTGACTCGACAGACAAATGGGAAGCCCAGGCGTGCAATCAGCTCCCTACGGCGTGGAGACCCCGAGGCCAGGATCAGAGTCGACTCATGGGACATGACGCACCGCGTGCGAACCCTCCAGCCGTTATTTCTCCACCGGAGGGGAATCAGCGGGCGATCTGGCCGGACCGCAAGGCGCGCTGCAGAGTCCTGGGCTCGTCCGGGTAGAGGGCGGCCACGTATTTCTCGTACCCGTTGAACAGGGGAGTCGGAAACTCATTGCCGCTGTCGAGCCAGTGCGACCTGTTCTGCGGCCACCGGGGATGGGGAATGTAGGGATTGACGTTGGACAGAAAACCGTACTCGTGCGCCTGGATCTGCCAGAAGGTCTTGGGCTGCTTTTTGACCAATTCGATCTTCACGATGGACTTGGGGCTCTTGTACCCATACTTCCAAGGGACGATGAGCCTTATAGGCGCGCCATGTTGCTTCAGAAGCGGCTCTCCGTACACGCCGGTCGCCAGCAGCGCCAGCTCGTTCATGGCCTCGTCCATGCGCAGGGCCTCGTGGTAAGGCCACGGGTAGAGCCGGGCTTGCCGGACGCCAGGCATCTGACTGGGTTTCAAGGCGCTCAGAAAACGGACGAAGCGGGCCGAAGCCTTGGGCTTGACGCGGTCCAGAAGCTTGCTCAGGGGAAAACCGCTCCAGGGGACATTCATGGCCCACCGCTCCACGCAACGGAAGTGATAGACCCTCTCCTCGTGCTCGAATCCGAAGAGATCGTCCAGGTCCAGAGTCTGAGGCTCGTGGCACTCGCCGCTGACCGCGACCTTCCACGGATCCACCTTGAAATCATCGACATGCTCCCAGACCGGGCCGCCGCGGCCCGGAATGAACTCGTAAAAATTGTTGTGCACGGCGGCGGTCCCCCGGGGAGTCATACGGGGGTCGATGTCCGCCGGTAGCGAGTAGGCCTGGTTTCGTTTCGGCGGAAATACGTCGGGCCGTTTGAAGGGAGCCTCCAACATCGTGTTCGACGTCGCCGCTCTTCCGCAGAGCAGATTGCCGGCAGCCATTGCGGCGACGGAGAGCCCGCCCAGAAACCGGCGCCGGGAGAAAAAGACCTGGGGCTCGGTTATGGGGTGGGATGAGATGTCGGCGATGCAATTCTTGTACATGGAGCCTCCTCGATCGTTAACTTCAAGATATCAAAGATGAGTCGCAGGGTGCGCCCCTCGCGGGCGCCCTCTCTGGTCCAACATGGAGCCGTGAGAAATGGGGACTCTTCGCATCCGGATGCTATAGTCTGGAGCCCGGCGATGCTGGAAAAACGGCCCAACGTACTGCTCATTTGTGCCGACCGCTGGTCCGGACTCTTCACCCGCCCGGCGGGACATCCGGTGGCGATGACTCCCACCATCGCCCAACTGGCGCGAAACGGCGTTCACTTCGACCGCGCCTATTCAGCCTGTCCCATCTGTATTCCCGCACGTCGAAGCCTGATGACGGGCCTTTCGCCGCGGAATCACGGGGACCGGGTCTTCAACGAGAATCTGGAGATGCCGGACCCGGAAACGGCGCCGACTCTTCCGGGGCTATTCAGAGAAGCCGGCTACCAGGCGCATGCCGTCGGCAAGCTCCATGTCCATCCCCAGCGCGACCGCATCGGCTTCGACGAGGTGATGCTCAACGAGGAGGGACGGCATCACCTCGATGAGGGGTACGCCGACGACTGGGAACTTTACCTGGCCGAACAAGGCTATCCGGGGCAGGAATACGCCAGCGGACTCAGCAACAACGATTATCTGACCCGGTCCTGGCACCTGCCCGAACACTGCCATCCCACCAACTGGGCGGCGGCGCAGATGTGCCGCGCCATCCGGCGCCGCGACCCCAGGAAACCCGGCTTCTGGTACCTCTCCTTCGTGGGCCCTCACCCGCCGCTCTGGCCGCCGGCCGCATATCTCGATCTCTACCGCAACCTGGAACTCGACCCCATGGTCTGCGGCGACTGGTCCCAATCGTTTGAGGACCTGCCCTACAGCGTCAAGCCGTACATGGACCAATTCTGCATGCGAATGGCCGCTCCAGGGGAGATCGACCTGGCGAGAAGGGCCTTCTACGCCACCATCACCCATATCGATCACCAGATCCGGATGGTTCTGGGAACACTGCGCGAAGAGGGGCTGTCGGAGGACACCATCGTGGCCTTCACGGCGGATCACGGCGACATGCTGGGAGATCACCAGATGTGGTCCTTGGGGCTCATGTACGAGAAGTCCGCCCGGATCCCCCTCATCATCGTGCCGGCGTCCGGTGACGAACGGTTCCGTCCAGGCCGTCGCGACCGCCGGCTGGCGGAGCTTCGAGACGTAATGCCGACGCTGCTGGATCTTTGCGGACTTGAATCTCCCAAAGTCCTGGATGGGATCTCCCTGGCTGGTGAACAAGACCGTGACCATCTCTACGGCGAATTCCGGGAGGGTCCGCAGTCCACGCGCATGATCCGCGACCGGCGCTACAAGCTGATCTACTATCCGGTCGGCAATGTCATCCAGCTCTTCAATCTGGACCAGGACCCCCTGGAGCAACGGAATCTGGCCGGACAGGCTTCCCTGGGCGCTGTCCGGGACCGCTTGGTGGAGCTGCTGGTGGGCCACCTCTACGGCTCGGACCTGGAGTGGGTCCGGGAGGGCCGTCTCGTGGGGCTGCCGGACCGGGAATATGTCCCCGCGGCAAACCGGAGCCTGAGCGGACAGAGAGGATGGCGGTTCCTTTGATGCGGGATTCCAAAGACCGGTGAAAAACGGAATGAGAGAACCAGGGACCTTTCCCCTTTAGGTGCTATAGACTGGGACCGCACTATGCCGGAGAAGGGACCGAACGTACTGCTCATCTGCGTGGACCACTGGTCCGGTCTCTTCACCCGCCCGGCCGGGCATCCGGTGGTCATGACTCCCACCATCGCCCAAATGGCCCGCAACGGAGTCCACTTCGACCGTGCCTACTCGGCTTGTCCCGTCTGTATTCCTGCCCGGCGCAGCCTGATGACCGGCCTCTCGCCGCGGAACCACGGCGACCGGATCTTCAACGAATACCTGGAGATGCCGGACCCGGATACGGTGCCGACGCTGCCCGGGCTCTTCCGGGAGGCGGGCTATCAGGCTCACGCCGTCGGCAAGCTCCACGTCTATCCCCAGCGCGACCGGATCGGCTTCGACGAGGTGATCCTCAATGAGGAAGGGCGGCACCACCTGGATGACGGAAGAGCCGACGATTGGGAACTCTACCTGGCGGACCAGGGTTATCCAGGACAAGAGTACGCCGGAGGACTCAGCAACAACGATTACGTCACCCGTTCCTGGCACCTGCCCGACCACTGCCATCCCACCAACTGGGCAGCGGCGCAGATGTGCCGCATGATCCGGCGCCGCGACCCCCGGAAACCGGCCTTCTGGTATCTGTCCTTCGTGGGTCCGCACCCGCCCGTCTGGCCTCTGGCCGCGTACCTCGATCTCTACCGGGATCTGGAACTGGACCCGATGGTCCGCGGAGACTGGTCCCAGTCGTTCGAGGACCTGCCCTACAGCGTCAAACCTTACATGGACCAGTTCTGCACGCGCATGGCGACACCAGGCGAGATCGACCTGGCGAGAAGGGCCTTCTACGCCACCATCACCCACATCGACCACCAGATACGGATGGTTCTGGGAACGCTGCGCGAAGAGGGGCTGTTGGAGAACACGATCGTGGCCTTCACGGCGGATCACGGCGAAATGCTGGGAGACCACCAGATGTGGGCCAAAGGGGTCATGTACGAAAAGTCCGCCCGGGTGCCCCTCATCATCGTGCCGGCAGCGGGCGACGACCGGTTCCCCCCGGGCAGCCGAGACCACCGGTTGGCGGAGCTTCGAGACCTGATGCCGACGCTGCTGGACCTCTGCGGCCTCGAGGCTCCCGGCTCCCTCGATGCAATCTCGCTGGCCGGTGACGAGGACCGTGACCATCTCTTCGGCGAATTCCGGGAGGGTCCCGCGTCGACCCGCATGATTCGCGACCGGCGTTACAAGCTGATCTACTATCCGGTCGGTAACGTCTTCCAACTCTTCGACCTCGACCAGGACCCCCTGGAACAACGAAATCTGGCTGGACATTCTTCCCTGCGGGAGGTTCAGGACCATCTGGCGGGGCTGCTGGTGGGCCATCTCTACGGATCGGACCTGGAGTGGGTCCACGAGGGCCGTCTCGTGGGGCTGCCGGACCGCGAATACGTCCACAAGCCGAACCGGGGCCTGGGCGCCCAGAGAGGCTTGCGGTTCCTTTGACACGGGATCCGGAGGTTTTATGAGAGCCGGAATCGGGATCTGGGCTGCCTCCATATTGATGCTGGCGCCGACTGCGTTCTCGCTCATGCCGGCGCAGGAATTCGAGCCCAACTACGACGAGACGAAGGTTCCCGCCTACGTCCTCCCCGATCCCCTGACAACAGGGGATGGCCGCCGTGTGGCGAACGCCCGGGACTGGCGGGAGATCCGCCGTCCCGAGATCCTGACGGTCCTTCGGTCCCAAATGTACGGACGCCGTCCAGGACCGGCTCGGGAATTGAGATCGCGAGTCACCTCCGTGGACTCCCGTGCGCTCGAGCGCACAGCCGTTCGCAAAGAGGTCTCGCTCTATTTGAGCCCGGAAGGCGATCTCCCCCGGATGGATCTACTGATCTACTTGCCGGCGCCCGGTTCGGGGCCGGTCCCGGCATTCCTGGGTCTCAACTTCAACGGGAACCATTCCATCCATCCGGACCCTGGCATCGACCTGCCCAAGACCTGGATGCGCCCTTCCAAGGTAGAAGGAGCGGTGGTGGAGAACCGAGCCACAGAGAAGGGTCGCGGAACGTTGGCCCGCCGCTGGCCGGTAGAAAAGATCCTCGGCCGTGGCTATGCCCTGGTGACGGCCTACTACGGAGACATCGATCCCGACTACCACGACGAGTTTCGCAACGGGGTCCACCCACTCTTCTACCGGCCGGGACAGGCGCGGCCCGACGCCGACGAATGGGGATCCATTGCGGCATGGGCCTGGGGACTGAGCCGGGCCCTGGACTACCTGGAATCCGAGCCGGGAATCGATCCGCAAAAGGTGGCAGTGTTGGGCCACTACCGGCTGGGAAAAACCGCCCTCTGGGCCGGTGCCGAGGACGAACGCTTCGCCCTGGTCATCTCCAACAATTCCGGTTGCGGGGGCGCCGCACTGAGCCGGCGCCGCTTCGGGGAGACTGTGGCGAGAATCAACCGGGTCTTTCCCCACTGGTTCTGCGGCAACTTCAAGCAATATGGCGGCAATGAAGAGAGACTTCCCATGGACCAGCACCTGCTGGTGGCCTTGATGGCCCCCCGTCCGGTCTATGTGGCCAGCGCCGTGGAGGACCGATGGGCGGATCCGAAAGGCGAGTACCTGTCGGCTCGCCACGCCAGCCCCGTCTACGCGCTCCTGGGTCTGCCCGGACTTCCCGGTGACTCCATGCCTAGCGTGAACCAGCCCCTCATGGGCACCATCGGCTACCACATTCGGAACGGTCGGCATGACGTGACCGAATACGACTGGGACCGGTATCTGGACTTCGCGGATCGGCACCTGCGCAAAGGCCCTTAACCGGAAATGGCCGGAATTCTGACGAGCCGGTCCTCTTCCTGGCACCAGGCCGTCAACTCGCCTCCGTACACGCAGCCCGAATCGAGGCCCATGGTGAGGCGGTTGCGGTAGAACCCTCGCGCCGCCCAGTGCCCGTGGACCACCAGGGCGTTGCCCCGGTAGAAGCTGTCCCACGGCTGGTAAGGGGACGTACAGCCGGCGGGGGGGCCGCTGTACTTCAGGGGAAGACCCTTGGCGGTGCAGCAACGGACCGATGTGGCGAAGCGCACGCCGTCGCTCTGGAGCCAAGCGTCGTCGTGAGGTTCCGCGTTGAGCCTCCGGGCCACAGCCGGCAGATCTGTCCAAGCGGGTTTCAAGCCGGCGTGCACGATCCACGCCTCGCGGCCGCCTCCCTCCGATGGGAGATGCACCAGCACCGGGCAGGCTCTCAGCCGGGCCATGAGCTCGTCAACGTCAGGTGCGGCAAAGAGTGTCCGGAGGGATCCGGGAGGCTCGGTCCGGACTCCCGAAAAGGCGAAGAGAGCGTGTATCTCGTGGTTCCCCAGAAGCGAACGCCCGCCAACGTCCAACCAAAGCCTCAGAGCCGCCAGCGAGTCGGGTCCCCGGTTGATCAGGTCGCCAAGGCACCACAACTGGTCCCGGTTCGGATCGAACCGGATGACCGAGAGGAGCTTTTCGAACTCCCGGGCGCAACCCTGAATATCGCCTACGACCCAGCGCACGACACCTCACCGGCCACTGCAGCGCGTTGCAATTCGCTCAACTGGGGACATGCCCCTGGTGATTCAGCGATCACACCATTCCCGGGCGTTCTGGAAGAGCCGGAGCCACGGGGAGACCTCCAGTCGATCCTTCCAATCCGGCGGCATCCACCCCCACTGCCATTTCAGGGAGGTTCGCTCCGGATGGGGCATCATGGCGAGATGGCGGCCGTCGGGGGAGCAGAGTGCGGCGATTCCATCCGCCGAACCGTTGGGGTTGAGGGGGTAGTCGCCGGTCACCTGACCTGCGTCGTCCACAAAGCGGATGGGCGCCAATCCCTGATCCCGGATCCGAGCCAGCGTGGACTGCTGCGGAAAGAACGCCCGCCCCTCCCCGTGGCTCACCCAGATACCCAGCACGGAATCGGCCATCCCCTTCAACATCACCGCCGGACTCTCCTGAATGCGAACCGTCGAGAAACGGGACTCGAACCGTCCCGACCCGTTGCGGACAAACCGGGGCTGGTCCGCGGTCCCGATCCCCCTCCAGGGGATCCATCCCAGCAGGGCCATGAGCTGACAACCGTTGCACACTCCCAGGCTGAAGCTGTCGGGCCGGCGGTAGAAGCGCTCGAACTGCTCCCAGAGCCCCGGATTGAACCGGATCACCCCGGCCCATCCCTTGGCCGAGTCCAGGACGTCCGCGTAGCTGAAACCGCCGACGAAGGCGACCCCGCGGAATGAGGAGAGTTGGACGGCGCCGGAGAGCAGGTCGGACATGGTCACGTCCCAGGCTTCGAAACCGGCTAGGTGAAACGCCGACGCCATCTCCCGGTCCCCGTTGCTTCCTTCTTCCCGCAAGATGGCCACCTTCGGCCGACCATCACCTGCGAGCCGGTCCGGCGCGGTTGCCCGGGGAGTGAACGATAGGGAGTAGGCCGGGGCTCGCCGACACTTCAGAGACTGGCGCTCCTGGCGGGCACAGTCCGGATTGACCTGCAGCAGTTCGATCCGGTAGCTGGTCTCTTCCCACAAGTCCCGCAGTTCCCGGACGTCTCCTTCCAACACCCCAGCGCCACCCACCCGGATTTCCACCCGGGATTCCGCCAGTGTGCGGCCAATCATCCGGCACGGAACATCCGCGCCCTTCAGGATCTGGCGAACCCGGCCCTCCCTCTCGGGACCCACCTCCAGGACCAGTCCCAACTCCTCGGAGAACAGAAGGGGAAGAACATCCTCGCCTTCAGCGCCGTCCAGATCCACCTCGACGCCGCAATCCCCCGCAAAGGCCATCTCCAGGATCGTCGTCAGCAGTCCGCCTTCGCTCCGATCGTGGCCGCTGGACACCAGGCCTTTTCCAATCAGAGTCTGGACCGCCTCGAAGGACCGGCCCAGGAGCCCGGCATCCTCCAGATCCGGGGGTTCGTCACCCAACTGTCCGTACACCTGAGCCAGAGCCGAGCCTCCGAGACGGTTCCGCCCCGAGGACAGGTCGAGGAACAGGAGACGGCCGCGCCCCGGCAGCTTGAGGTCTGGTGTGACCGTTCGCGTGATGTCGGGACAGGTGACGTAGGCGGACAGGACCAGTGCCCCGGGCGCCTTCACCGTCTCCTCCCGGCCCGAGTCGACCAGGGGCGCCAAGGCCGCCATGGAAAGGCTGTCCTTGCCCCCGTCCACGGCAATTCCCAGTTCCAGGAGGGTGTCCCGCAACGCCACCGCGGCGGCGTAGACGAGGGCTCCCTCCCCCGGGAGCTTGGCCGGCCACATCCAATTGCCCGAGCACTTCACGTCCTGCAGATGACTCACCGGAGCCCAGACCAGGTTGGTCAGGGCCTCGGCCAACGACATCCGGGCAATGGCGCCGGGATCCAGCAACCCCAAAATCGGCCTTTCTCCAATTGCGGTGGCGGCGCCGGTGGACCCGAAGTGGCTCTGGGCGATGACCGAAACGTCCGAAAGGGGCAGTTGGAGAGGACCGACGCATTGTTGCTGGGCGACGAGTCCGGTCACGCTGCGGTCCACCTTGTTGGTCAGAAACCGCTTGGACCCCACCGAGACCAGCCGAAAAACCCGCTCCAACGCTTCCCGGACCGATGTCGAGCCGGGAAGCCGAAGCGGCCTCAGTTGCGGCGCCACCCGATCGAGCTGGAAGACCTTTCGCGGCATGGATCCCAGCACCTGTTCCAACTCCAGGTCCACCGGAGTCGAACCGTCCCGCTCGTCGAAGAGGACAATTCGCCCGTCACCGGTGACCCTTCCGACGAAGGCGGCCGGAACCTTCTCCCGCCGGCAGAGATCGAGAAAGAGCCGGGAGTCGTCCGGTCTCAGCAACAGAGCGTCCTGCTCCTGGTATTCGGCCACCCAAATCTCCAGAACCGACAGCGTCTCGTCTCCGACGGGGATCTTTCGAACCTCGATCCTGGCCCCGGCCGGCTCCGCGATCTCCTTGAGCACGTTGCAGTTTCCGCCGGCGCCCTGGTCGTGGATGCTGACGATGGGATTCCCTGCCCCCATTTCCACGCAGGCGCGGATCACCCGGTTGACCTTCTGCTCCATCTCGGCGTCGCCCCGCTGGACGGCATTGAAGTCCAGCTCGGCTACGTTCTCACCCTGCACCATGCTGGAGGCGGACCCCCCGCCAAGACCGATGCGATAGGCGGGACCTCCGATCTTGACCACCCACATCCCCGCTTCGGGCACTTCCTTGCGGCGGTGGCGGGCGTCGATCTGGCCGATGCCGCCGGTGAACATGATGGGCTTGATCCATTCCCGCCGTTCGCCATTGGGGAGACGCAGGCCGAACGACCGTGTAAAGCCCTGGATCAGCGGTTCCCCGAACTTGTTGCCGTAGTCGGAAGCGCCGTCGCTGGCCTCGATCTCGATCCGGAGGGGAGAGGCCAGGTTCTCCGGATATCTGAAATCGCTGTCCTCCCAGGGCTGCTCGTACCCGGGAATCCGCAGGTTGCCCACGCAGTAGGCGGCCGTCCCGGCCACCACCAAGGATCCCTTCCCGGTGGCGTGGACGTCCCGGATACGCCCGCCGGTCCCCGTCTCCGCTCCCGGGAAGGGAGCCACTCCCGACGGGAAATTATGGGTTTCGGCGGTAAAAATGATGTCGTGGTCCACCTTTGAGGCGGCCATCGGCCCCGGATGTCCCGGCTCCTCCGGTAGCAGGGTCTCGATCCGGTATCCGCGAATCGCGCTGGAATTGTCCCGAAACGCGATGACGCTGTTGCGGGGATTGGCCCGCATCGGTTCCTGGATCAGTTCCAGCAGCGACGACGCCTGTTCCTGCCCGTCGAGCACCATCCGGCCCTTGAAGAACCAGTGGCGCGAGTGCTCGCTGTTGGACTGGGCGATGTCGAAGCACTCCACGTCGGTGGGGTTGCGGCCCAGCCGGCGAGCGAATAGATCCGTGTAATAGTCCAGGTCCCAGTCGTCGAAGGCGAGACCCGCCTCCCGGTTCAGCCGCTCCAGCGCGCCCCGGCCCTCTTGGAGAACGGGGACCTGAAAACTGGCCTCGGGGCGGACCGCACCGTCGAAAGACGTTAGGGGTGAAGAGTAGGGGAACTCGGTCATCCGGTCGTGGACCAGTTCCAGGAAGCGGCTCCGTTGATGATCCGGGAGCGGGCCCGTTCCCCGAATAAGGTACCGCCGGGATCGTTCGATCCGAGTGATCTGCTCCAAACCGCAGGAATGGCAGACGGCGACGGCATTGGTGCACCAAGCCGTCTTGAAGCTCAACCGGGGTCCCACTTCGAGACAGCTACCCTCGCCGGAGAGAAAGGACCGCTCACCGAATCGGGCCGGCTCGAAGGTCTCGCCCAAGAGCCAGGACAAGATCGTCTTTCCTTTTTCGGTCAACCGGCGGGCGGTCTCCACGTAGAAGCAGAACTCGGTCTCGATCTTCCCGATCTCCAAGCCCAGCGCCGCGCGGACCTGGCGGATCAACTCCCGCTCGCCCGCTTCGGTGAGCGCCGGTGCCCGGAAGAACTGAATCAGCACGAATCCCCCCTCCGGGCTCTATTGTAGCCCTCCACTCCCGACAAGATGGGGACTGTTGAGCGACGGGGAAGTCCTGCCGGGGACCTTGGGGGTAGACGCTTCGTAGTAGACTGGGTGGAAGAAACCCCATGACGGACCACGATGACTTGAACATCGTCTTTGCCGGCAGCGTCTTCGACGCAACGCTGGTCAAGAACCTGTTGGAAAGCGCTGGAATCGAGTCCTTCCTGCTGGACGAGCAGATGGGAAGACTGATCCCCAGCTACATTTCCGCATTCGGGGCCGGAGCGGTCAAAGTGGCGGTGAGGCCGGCCGATGCGGACGAGTCGCGGGAGGTGTTGTCGGCCTCCCGAGAGTTCCCGCCGGAAGAGACCGGAAGCTGGGAGTGTCCACACTGCGGTGAAGCCATCGAGGCACAGTTCGGGGCGTGCTGGAGTTGCCAGACGCCCAGGCCTGAGAAAAAAGCATGATTAGGACATGGGAACCCTTGAGGTCGACTTTCCCCTGCTGAACGAGGGCCGCCATGGACCTCTCCCCGACTGGCGGTGGGAGATGGGTCACTACCGCTTTCGATCGGGGCCAGAGCACGACGCAGATCTGGTCATCCGCGAATGCGGAAAGCGCCGAGATCGAACCGGACAATTGGAGAAGTCGCCACGTCGGGCTCACAGCGAATGTCGCCGAACGTCACCACGACTCACCGCATCACGGTGACGGCAGCTGTGTCCCAGCGGACGGCCCTGAGGGCGCTGTACGATGCCCTGGGCGGATCGGATTGGACCCATAGCGACAACTGGCTGACCGACGCGTCGGCGGAAAGGACTGTACGGAATCTGACGGCTGGCTCGGGGCCGGCGCGATGACGGAATGGCATGGGGTTCAGGCCGACTCCCTGGGACGCGTAACGGGACTCCACCTAAGCGGCAACGGACTTGCGGGGCGGCTCCCGGGCAGCTTGTTTCGACTGGGCCAGTTGACCGAGTTTCGGGTCGGCGGCAACGCCCTCTCTGGCCGATTACCGTGGTCCTTGACCCGTCTTCCCCTGTAAGAATTCCACTACATGAACACGGATCTTTATACCCCGAACGCGGCCTCGTGCCGCACTTGGTTGCACACCATTTCGTCTCACGAAGGCACGGGAATGACGTGCCGCCAATGGATGGGAACTGCATGGCATGCACGGGAACGTGTGGGAGTGGGTGCAGGACTGCTGGAACCGGAGCTACCAAGGAGCACCGACAAACGGCTCGGCGTGGGAGTGCGGGGACTGTTCCCTGCGCGTGTTGGGCGGCGGGTCCTGGGTCAACGACCCCTGGCTCCTACGCTCCGCGATCCGCGCCTGGAGTTCCACCTCGAACCGGAGCTATGGCAACGGGTTCCGCGTGGCCCGGACGATTACTCCTTGAATCTTTAAATCTTACGGGGGTCTAGGGGGCGACGCTCCCTGGTTTTTTCTTGAGGGTCGGTGGCGAATCTTGAGCAAAGAAACCCATCGGAGAGGTATCCGCAGCGACGGCCGGACAGTGACGGTTGCGGAGTTCCACCGGGAATGCCTGCGGGCCGCCAAACTCCCGCTGGGAGCGGTCGTCTCCGGTCGCGGAGTTCGGGTCCGACGAGGTGACCGGAAAGACCCCGCCGTCGTCCCCTTTTTCCGGCCAACATCCGTTAATTTCAGTTAACGGACGTAGAGTGTCCATCGGGGGAGCCCGACCAAATCAGAGCGGTGAGCGGTCCATCCCCGCCTGTGCGGGGGAAACGCGATTAAGGTCTTGAATGTACCGGCCCTATACGGTCCATCCCCGCCTGTGCGGGGGAAACGAGGACATCCCGGGCAGGACCACCTTGTGAATCGGTCCATCCCCGCCTGTGCGGGGGAAACTGCACAGGCGCAGCAGGTGGCGGTGGTGGCGGAGGTCCATCCCCGCCTGTGCGGGGGAAACCGTACCGGCCCAGCTTTGGTGCCTGTCCTTTAAGGTCCATCCCCGCCTGTGCGGGGGAAACACGCCTTGGAACCCGCCACCTCCGAAGTACCAGGGTCCATCCCCGCCTGTGCGGGGGAAACCTTGTAAACCTCGTCTCCGTACCCCCACATGACGGTCCATCCCCGCCTGTGCGGGGGAAACAGGACGCCCTGGACGCGCTTCACAAGATGGAGAGGTCCATCCCCGCCTGTGCGGGGGAAACTGTCTCCGAACAGTCGGCGGCAATCATGGTCGAGGTCCATCCCCGCCTGTGCGGGGGAAACCTGAAACCGAACCGCAGTCCGGTCTGTCCGCCGGGTCCATCCCCGCCTGTGCGGGGGAAACATGAAGCATCGGGGGCCTCGGGTTCCTCCTCGGGGTCCATCCCCGCCTGTGCGGGGGAAACGCGATCTCTCCTCGCTTCACCTTCTCGAAGCGCGGTCCATCCCCGCCTGTGCGGGGGAAACATCGCGGTCGCCCGGGAGCTGGGACCGGATGAGGGTCCATCCCCGCCTGTGCGGGGGAAACCCTTAGAGTCGAACTCCAAGGGTTCTCTCACTTGTGGAGCGTTCCAGCTGCGCCGTCCGTGTGAGTCAACTGCGCGATTCTCGTCTTACAACATACAAGCCGTCATATTCGATCAGGTCCTTCGGGGGTTCTCCCAGCGTCAGCACTCCCTGCCGCTCGGCGGTCTGCGGAGCGGCCCAGGTCATCACAACCGAGCCTTGGCCGTAGTATGACCACCATTCATCCAGTACTCTCCAGACGCGCTTGCGAACGGCCATCGTCATGTCAGGCTGCGTATAAACGCCCGGCGCAATCTCCAGCATGCACGAGGCGAGAAATCCCCGAAACCGGGCCGGTACATCACGAGTCACAATCACGCACATTGGCATTGAGCAGTTCCTTGATCCGATCGATCATCCGTGAGATCAGCTTGCGCCGCCGAAATTCTCTCCCGGCGATACGACGGACATGCCGTTCCAGTGGCACTGACGCATCCCGTTCATAGGCGCGCACGGCCCTGAACGCGACCGGCAGGGTCACGTCGCCCCGGTAGAGATCGGCAATATCGAGCACGAAGGCAATGCTTGCATCCTCGTGAATAAAGCCCAGCTGTGGCAGCGCACCGACACCGGTTACGGCTACCGTAGCCGCGGCTTCGATGGCCGTAGCGGCATGATTGATGGCTTGGTTCGGCAAATCGGCCGCCAGGGGATCAGCGCGGTCGTAGCGCCTGCCTTTCCACTCTATTCCATACTGTTGGGCGATCGTTTTATAGAGCACGCGCATGCGCACACCCTCAATGCCACGTAAGGCATTCAGTTCACGGTGGGGTAGAACTTCGCCCAGTCGCCAAGCATACAAAAGGCGGGCAATAGAGATCCGTGTTTCCGGATCGGCCCAGATGCGGACCTGGCGTCTGGCGACAGCGGAGTCGCCTGGTCCGAGCGGAGGTGCGGTGTAGGCACGAACGCCGTCCTCGCCGACCGCTATCAGGCAGGTGCTATGCCGGGCACAGAGCCGAAGAGCGTCGTGGCTGACCGTGCTCCCTGGCCCCAGCAGCAGAATGGATACCATCTGAAATGGAATGGCGTAGTCACCCGGCTCCAACTCACCCCCGCCGGCAGTTTGGAACCGAAGCGTGCCACCTTCAACTGTCAAGTGCCCGCGCGCGAGCCAGATTAGGCCATGGCGGTCGGCATGCGGTACGCGTGCAGTATCGAGTCCCAAACGGCCAGGTAGTACCATGCCAGCATCGCCTCACTTGCGTCTCAAGCCGGCCTGAGCAGCAACATGCCGAAGCCGAAACCACAATGTCGGCCGATGCCACCAGCAAGAAGGTCCAAAAAGGCCGCTGGCTCGGCGATCTCCAGCAGGCCGGTAAAATGGACGTCCGGTCGAGTCAACCACTGAGCGTAGCGGTTGCCATTGAAGTAACGCGGACGACGCAATAACCGAACGGACCGGTACGACTCGACCCGTACCGAACCCGGTATCAGATTGACAACTTGCGCCCGGTCTCCCTTGGCTGCAAGCCATTGAGCGAGCCATTCAACATAAGTTTCTGCTCGTGTGGGTGGTCGTTCGCCCCTCTCCAGTGCTCGGATTGCGGCAAGCTGGTGGGCGTCCACCTCCTTGCCTTTGCTCAACGTCGTCGTCCGGCGCTTCGAGTTATACGGCGTCACGAGCGGATTCATCAGACGTCGCACCGGACAAGCGCGGAGGTCGAAACGTAAACGTAGATCTTTTGGCCAATGAGTCGGCATCGGCTTGGATCCTGCGCGTTCCCAATGGATCATCGTCGACAATCCCTTGTTGTCGAGCTGGGCCAGCGTCTCCAGCGTCTCCAGCGGAGCCCGGGCGTAGCCAAGCAGATCCATTACGCTGGCGCGGTTCGTAGCTGCAAGACGGCCAGTACGTTGTCGCTCGCGCTGGCCCACAGGGGTCCAGTAAAAGGGTCTCGGCGCTTGTCCACCGAAGAGACCGGCTAGCGCGGCATGCACGGCGTAACCGATCTCTGCGCTCCGGGGTCGACCACTGCCGTCACCGGGTGGAACCTGGAGATAGCGCCGACGAAGCGCCCAACTCGTGAAAGCGCGGAGTTCCAATGGCAAACGGATGAGATGAAGATTCGTCATTCCGCATCCTTCGCAACCGTGTCTTGCAAGGTCAACCTTCCCGCCATCACGACACGCTCGCCGCCGTGCAACTGATTCCTCCAGTCACGCTGATCAGTAACGCGATAAGTGGAGAGGCGTTCTTCGGGTGACAAGGTGCGTTCGTCTGCTATCGGCCACTCAGCCGCCAGCTCAGCCGCACTTTCATCACCGAGAATTTCGTTCCAGCGGTCAGGAAATCTGACAGGGACTTTGGTAAGAGCGCACTTCAGACTCTTTGTATGCTCGACGATTCCGACGACCATACGCGTCGACGGCAAGCAGGACTTGCGGCCGATGAAAAGCGGACGGGCAGGTGCGTCGAGGGCTTCGGCGAGGTTGCTGAGCGTCGGGGTTTCGTCCGCCGGAAACAGCGAAATCGCCGCCAGCACACTGGCGTCGGCACGGTAGCGACGAAAACGGATATGGGTGCCGTAGCGCGCGTCCAGGCCCCCGGCACGATGTTCCGTCTGGCCGCGTGTGGTCCAGCTTGGCGAACGGAGGTGAGCTTGACCCAGGTCAACCGTCTGGTAATCCTGCACCTCTTCGCCCTCGCAAACCAGTGCGCTGGCCAACGACAGACGATCCTGCAGCGCCTGAAGCCGGTCGAAGTCCCCGTGTCTGTAGCCGAGTGCGTTCGCGAGCAGGCCGGTGACTTGGCTGATGGTCGGAAATCGACCTGTCGGCCCGATCTGATCCACTTGGGGGCCGCCGAAGCTCATTAACGGAGCCTGTAGATGAACGATGAGCGTCGCTTGCATCAGGCTGCGTCCGGAACCTCACCGACGTAAGAAGCGGCCCAGCGAGCGAGACCCTCCAGCGTCACGCGATCGCCGGTGTGGTCGGGTACAGGTTCGATCATCGTAGCCAGTCTCCGGTCTTCGTGCGCGCCGTACATGCTGTCATAGCGACGCAGGTAGTCACCGATCGCAGCGACTGCCTTCTCCTGCGCTTTCATTTTGCGAACCGGTCTCATGAACGCGTTTGCCAACGTGCGCGGTTGGTGTTCCCCGACTTCTCCCAGCACGAACTCGGCGCAAGCATAGGGAGCCGTCGCTCCCAGCTTTGCCCCCGGCGAGACGGTCGCGATCAGATGGATCAACCGGCGTAAAACCTCTGCTGCCAGCGCGCGGTCTTCCGACAGGTTGCTGACGAGCTGACGTAGATCAACGACGACATAGGAGTAGAACAGGCCGCTGGTCAGCTCACTGGTATTGATATGGCCGGAACCGAGTTCGCCCTCGGCGGTGGCCAAGTCGTCCAAAGCCGAGAAATAATCTGGTTCGGCCTCCTCGGCGTGCACGGTGAAGCTGTGTGCGACGTGCACGGCGGCATCGCTACGAGCCATCACGTCGGACGTCACCATTCGGCCGAAGAGCGAGGCATCCAACCCGGCGCCAAGACGCAGAGCCTTCAGGTTGTCGCGTCTCTTCCTGTCCTTGAAATAGGCAGCGACTGCCTTGGCCACGTCGTCAGCATCGCCTTGGGCAAGCTCCGTGGCCAAGGTAGTAAGAAAGGTGATTTCTGGTGGGCCCAGTACGATGACTTGCTCCGTATGCAAATCCGCAAGAAGATCTCCGCCCGTTTTGGCGGCTTGCTTGTCCTTGCGAGCCTGTTTGGCCTTGATGCTTTCGCCGAGTACGGCAGAGCGAATCGGCGTGAGGACGTTGAAGATCTGCTCTTCCGACAGGTGCTGTTTCTTTAGCCGGCCCGCAATCTCATCACTGAACACGCGCCGGGAGCGGACGGATCGACCAGAGCCCAGATCCTGCAACGACCACTCACCCGTTGCCTCACGCCAGTGTCGCTTCAGGCACTGGGACGAGACACGGATGCGATCGCAACCGCCAAACGGCAGACGCTTAGCCCGACCGATATCATCGCGGTTCAGGAGCGTAGCGGAATACCCAGTGAGGGTGTGAATTTGTAGGAAACGAGGGTTCATGGCTGTTTCTGCTCCTTAGAAAATCTGAATCCGTGAACTAGGATTGGGTGGCTTGAGCACGGAAATAGTCACGCGCCAGTTGGTGGATGGTGAATTCGGTTTGAATGCCCCTGTTCCGGGACTGACCGAGCAACAGGCGAGCGGGCTGTACCCAGTTGGCCGCGCTGACGCCTTTTCGAGCGAGCCAGACTCCTGCGGTGCGTACCTCACGAGCCAGGTTCTCGCCTTCAGCGCGCAGCAATCGAACGAAGCGATCTTCGGAATAGCCTGATTCAGCCAGCGCGGTCCCGAACGGCCGGTCGAACGAATGCGGGTTCGGCGCCATCTGGACCATCGCGCGGATCAGGGCCGCCCAGGTCAAGTCGACGCGTCGGTCAGATCGGCCCACTGGTTCGCGCCACTCCGGCGGCACAACATCATTGGTCAAGTAGAGCCTCCAAAACGCCGGCGGCAACTCGCCACGCGAGATACGGCGAAGCTCGGCCAACTCTCCGGGGCCGATCCTGTCGGCATTCAAACGGTACGAAATAGTGGCGATCACTTGGCCTAAGCGCCGCGGCTCGGCCGGGTCATTTGAGATTGGCTTTTCAGCCACAACTTCCGTGCTCACGAGGATCTCTCCTTCGAGTGTTGAGTGGGAAAGGCATCGGGTAGGTGCTTGCGCAAGCCACCGTACAGTACTGCTTCAGACTTGGCGCGAGCCTTCTCTCGCCGCGCACTGGGTGGCGACGTGCGGCTCCAAACCGCGTTCGCCAGCCTGACGGCTTCCTCCCGCAGAAACCGCTGCCAGCGACGGCTGGTTTCGTCGATGCCTTCGGTCGGCGCGGCGAACAGGGAATCGAAAAATCGCACGTCAATCGCACGATCGTATTTCGCCACGACCAGTGTGGCATCTCGTCTTTGGAAGTTGGGGTTTTCCGGGCCTTGCAGGTAGACAAGCACGGCCTGCCGCAGCACCCGTCGCGCCTCGCCGGCCAGGGAAACCATATTCTCCGAAAGTTTGGCCAACGGAAGCTTATTGTCCCAGTCATCTTCGTCGTCAGAGTCAAATAGCCTGACTGCCACCGAATACGACAGCGGGATGACACGTTCATGCAACCCCTCCGTTTTTCCCTGGCCTCGCACCAGCACCGTCATATGGATCTCAGAATCCTGTCCTCTCTCGCCAGGTAACTCCCTCAAAGACAGTGGTTTTGTCAACTCCCTGCGGTTGAACAAGATGCGTTGTGCCAAGCGGTAATCGAAGCCATTCGCGCTGACGGTAAGTGATGACTGGCCACCTTTCCCAAGATTGATCGGCACCCACGGGTCGCCCAAATTACCTTTCAACGCCCGGGCCTGCACGCGGGTCTTGTTGGCAGGGAGCCCGAGCGCTCGAATACGCCCCTCCGGTCCGGTCGTCAGTCGCACTCGGCGACAGACTTCGATGAAGTACGGATCTAGGTCACGCAGATTGAGTTGGACATCCGTATCCCAGTTCTGAAGCCAAGTGATCGCCAAACCCCCATCGGATCGGAAGAGGTCATCGCTGACCCTCTCAAGCAGCTCCGAACGACGATTGAGGAGCATGCGTATGGAGCGCACGATCCGCGGTCCCCATCGTGCGCTCGGCCGCCGATCGACGAGGACACGACTGGCTAGGCCTCCGTTCATTCGGGCAATGCCGGGATTTCCACGGCCAGAGTAGCCTTGGCTGGTCTGCAGTGTGGCCAACGCGTAGAGCCAGAAGTGCGGTGCGGCGGCGGTTGCCTGGGCCTGTTTGCGGTCATGGTTCTTCGCCGTCACCAGTACGTCGAGTGCGTCCGGTGTCTCTGCGGCGAGCTTGAAATTGTCGATCCTCTTCGTTGGCGGCTGCAGCAATGCCGGCTCGGACGCGTTCTCGACTACCAGACTCCAAGCGGTGTCCGCACAATCGGGAGTCAACTCGGCCAGCGATGCCCGCCAGTCCTTCGAGGCACCGGGCAGATCTGTTCGGCCTGCACGATGCAGAGCAATCGCGCCGAGCTGCGCCAGGAACTGATACCAGGCTTGCGCTTGGTGCCTGGCCAATCCGGGGAACGCGTCGACGGAGTCGCCCACGAGTCGACCGAACAGCTCAGGCAACGTCACCGGGTCCGGTTCCCGCTTTCCATTGGACACGATCAGCACAAGCGATTCGGTTAGCAGATCAAACACCTCGTATCCTTCCTCAACGTATCGCAGAAGATCAGTGCCGCCCGTTGCGTCATGATTCAATTAGGTGATAATACCTATGTGCTCACCATGGGCTGCCAGCTCCCCCTAAGCTTTGTGGAACTGGCAACCCTTCAGGTTATCGCGTCTCACTTCGGTGAGCATGAAAGTGGGACACTACGGTCTTTCTTCATGGGCTCGCCTCCTTTCCTGAGCGCCATCCATAGCCTCTTCGGAAGCATCTGGATGGCGCTTAGACTCAGCATACACTTTTTTGTCTAAAAATATTAATGCTTCTTGCTATGTGTTTCAAGAAATCTATTTTTAGGATAGCATAAGTTATGGCCGTTGTGGGAAGCACCTCCCGACCCCCCGTATCTGCGGGGATGGACCGGCTACCTGCTACGCGTTGCAAGCTGTAGTAGAGCTTTCCCCGTATTGGCGGGGACGAGGACAGACTTTATGTACCGGCCGCTAAGCGCTCAAGCGAACGAGCCCGAAGCGGTCGTACTGAAAATCACGCGATCCGAAGCGAAATCGGATCGTATGCGAGCGGACATCAACGACCTCCACCTCTTCGTCCGCTGTCGTCTCGCCGACCATCCAACCCGGTATGCTCAACGTACGCACGGACTGACCGAAGGGGCCGAGGAGGGGTTCGGGCAGTTTCACGCGGTGGTCCTTGAGACCAAGACGCGTTTCGGCACGCTGATCCGAAACCGGCTGGTTCTCTATCAACGGCTCTTCCCAGCGGACCGCGACAGTATTGGCTCCCTGTGCCTCGGCCAACCTCTGGCCTTCCACGGATTGCAGATGTGTCGGCCAGATGCTGCCGAGCTGTTCGGCGTGGGCATACAAGGCGGAATAATGAGTGGCAGTTTCGACGACCGCCCGGTTGTCGGCCGGAATGTGGATCTTTCCTCGAGCAACCAACCAGTCGCGGACGGCCAGAATGCCAACGATGTTTTCGTAAACGCTGCCCAAGCCCAGCAATGTGCGCCCGCGCGGACTGCCAGTGCGCGAGTTCAAGGTGCCGGCAAGTTGCGCGGGCGTCGGCGCCAGCACAGTAATCCTCGCGTCTTCGAAACCAATCGGTCTGGGACGCTGGTGGCGGTGCAGACGACCGATGCGCTGTAGCAATACGTCGCCTGGTGCGATGTCGGTCACCAACCAATCCGCGCATATGTCGAGCGACTGCTCGGCCGTCTGTGTGGTTACTGCCACGACGCCGGATCGCTCTCCCTTGGGAAATGCGTTTTCCAGCGCAGTATCAAGCAGTCGCCGGTCCTCTGGAGCGAATCGTCCGTGGTGCGGCGCAATCGTGCCCTCACAGCGCAACAGACGGGTATTCCTCTCCTCCAGGCGTCGCACTGTCTCCTGCGCGTCGTCAACCCGGTTGCGAATGAACAGTACCGCCGCTCCCGCAGCTGCGGCGGCTTTGAGACGATCCAGCAGGACCGGGAAGTCAGATTCCGGATCGATCAACTCCACTACGACACTCTTTTCGCGTCCATCGCGGACCAGCGGCCGGAGAGGTTCGTCCGTGCGCTGCAACGAGGGATAGTGCAGCGCCGAAGCGTCCGAGACTCCGGGAACCGTATGGGCCTCGATACGGCCAGCCAATAGACGCATTCGAGCTTGCGACCCCAGCGTTGCCGACATCAACAACGCATGCCCTCCGGACTTCGTGTGCTGGTCGAGCACGTTACGCAACAGTGTCGTCATATAAGCGTCGGAGGCATGCACCTCGTCTATGCACAGTAGGAGGCGCAACATCGGGCCGGAGCGGAACGGAGCATGTCGCACGCGCAATCCGCCCATCAAAACTTGATCGACGGTGCCCACCATCACCACGCCGGAAAGATAGCGCTTGGCGTTCTCCACCGCCCAAGTACGATCTCGGTCGGTTTCATCTGGCCAAAGAACGTCGTACGTGTCGGGCAGGCGCTGGCCTTTGGCCTCATCTACTCGAAGGTAGCCGGGCACCGCCAAACCTACTGGCGGAGTAGCTTCCCCGAACCAGCGCCGGAGCATGGCCCGGATGCGGCCGTGAATCTGAACAGCCGCTGCCCGGGTCGGTAGTGCGAAATAGAGGCCGTCGACCTGACCGGACTGGAATAGCCGCAGGAAGTGGATGAGTGCGGCCTCGGTTTTTCCGGAACCCGTTTCAGCCTCCAATATTGTCGTTTGTCCCGGTTCGGGTAATGGCATGCTCAGCAACGCCTCTTGCGCGGGCCTGGGCCTGGTCAGGTCCGGGAACAGTATCTTGAACTCCGCGACGAGTCCCCTAGCCGAATTTCGCGCGCGAGTCGGATCCAGCCACCGTCGCTTGATCAGATCTGCTGCCTGCTTGCGGGCCCAAGGAATGCGATCCTCCCCGGAAGGAATCGTATTGTCCGGGCATAAGAACACCGTGTGGTCCGATCCAAGCCAGTCCGCGAGCGTGATCATGCCAGCGAGCGCATGCAGGAAACGGGGGCTGTCCGGGAGCGTTTCATCGGGCTCGTCAGCAAATCCCTCCGAGAACATGATCGTCATGATCTGCGCAAGTTCAGCAAGAGCAACAAGCGGGTCGTATCCGTCGCGCTGCTGCCAGAGACTCGGGTCGGGCCGGATCGACAGGTTGGCGGGGAGGCTTCCATGGTGGGCAAGCACCGCATTCCAAATCTCGATTTCCGCCTCCCAGTCCACATTCCAACGACGCCAAAGTGAAGCAGTGAGGGATTTGCGTACCCGCTTGCGGAGCAAATAATGGCTACTGTGGAGAGGGGAACCGCATAAGATGGACCACACTGGCCCGATGTGTCCACAGTCCGGCTTCCGGCGCTGCAAGCGCGCCTGGAAGCCATGATTTGCCTTGCCCACATCATGGAGTCCGATGAAGAATCCGAGACGAGCGACATCGACATCCGAGAGATCGCGCTTGGCGAGTGCGCCGAGACGCGACGCCACCGTGGGCAATCGAAACAGTGTTTCGGCGACTGCGGCGACGTCGATCGAATGATCGACAAGGCTGAGCCACCCGAACCTGGATTTTGCCCAGGCTCGTCCTACTTTCTCCAATTCCGCCACTGCGTTGACCTCTGACGCCATCGTCGCATCTCAGCACGTTCTGTGCCGAGGCTCTGTAAACTTGAGAGAGGCGTAAAGGCTCCAATAAAAGGGGGATTGTTGGAGCCTGGGATGAGCACTCTAGACCTCGCCCCGAACACCTCGGACTCGCCACGGAAATTGGATAGACTGTTGAATCGCATACCCAACGCCCGAGTTTAGCGTGATCCGCTTGAGCCAAAGCCAGAGGATTCTACCGTGGCACAGCTCCGCCATAGGCGGTAAGCTGGAGAAAGGGGAAACACTATGGCACTGATGCTCTCCGACACCTACGAAGCCTTGATTGAAGCCGGAGCCAGCGAAGCCAAGGCCAGAGCCGCCGCCCAGGAAGTGGCCGCGTTGGACCAGCGACTGGGCCGGATCGAGTCCAAGCTGAATCTCAACCTGACGCTCACGCTCTTGATTCTCGTCGCCATTGTCGGGGCCGCCGCCTCTCTCTTGACTGGGAAAGGTTGACCGCCGGATGCTACGCCCTTGGCCGCCCACGTCACACTGCTCGATGGTAGGCTGTCAGGACAGTTCAGGCAGGAGCCTGTGCCTGACCCCTTTCGGCTCGCATGAACTCAGCCAGACTAGATTGGTCGATGGGTCGATCTGATTTCTACACCGGGGTCCGGAGGACGCGGCTCAATGGTGAGATCCAGGCGCAGGTTGCCCTGGTGGGGTCGTAGCGTGGCCGTCGAGGCAGCGGACCTAGCTCGTTGCGAGTGCGGAAACCGGCGGACGGATCTCTACCAGGCCAAGCTGTGGCCCAGTATCCGGCCCTGGTGGACGCGTCGGCGGTGCGGGTGTCTGGTCGCACCCGTGGGCGAATTGTAGGTCAGGCCATCGCGGGTGGCCCTGGACACGAGGCTGGATTTCTGCCGGGGGCCTATGCCTGCCCTCGGTCCGGTTGCTCCAGGCCAACACAGGCCGTCTAAGGGAATCTTTTTTCCTCGAATCCGTGCGAAATCTCCCGGGAGCCCTCAAGGTCCCTGTGTTCCCCGTTTGGGATTGATAGACAGACTGAACCGATCCGGAGGTCCACTCACGGGAGTCATGGAGAGCGAAATCTACGACGCATTTCTTGAGGCAGGAGTCTCCAAGTCCACGGCGCGAGCCGCCGCCGAAGCCATCCCGGCTCGCGACGTTGTGGCGACCAAGCAGGATCTCGCGCGACAGTCTGGAAAGCTGTTATCGCTGGCGCGGCAGAGGCCCTCTACGGGGCCGGTCGGATTTGCGGAACTACTACGCGGAGGATGGGCGGGCCGGATGGGTCGTCGGCGGGGGTGCGAACTATTGTCGGTAAAGTACGTTACCCGGAGAGTATTTTCCGGTTCGCAAGAATGTCAAGAGCCGATCGCGAACCAAACAAAATTGTCCCCTGCGGCCGATCTTAGGGGATTTCCCTAAATTTCCGAAAAATTCGAGCCCCGTAGAGGGCCTGTGTTGGCCTGAAACGGGAAGGCGAAAGGTCAGACATAGGGACCCTGGGCGATGTCCCAGCGGCTCACGACGCGGCGGCAGGAAGACCTCCCGGGACCTTTTGCTAGACTGCCGAAAGCATGCGACCCCCGGAGTCCGGAGATCGAGGCCAAAGACAGAGCTTGACGTCCCCGTTGGGGAATCCACGAACACCCGCAATGCGCGTGGTGGGGCCGCTGTCCCTCCCTTGGGTGCGAGAGGCAATCCGGGATGAAGAGGTGGCCGTGATCTTCCTGAAGGAATTCTGGCCCCGGATCGTGGGGGACCAGCTGGCGACATCGACGGCGCCGCTACGTCTGCGAAAGCGCACTCTGGAGATCGGGGTGTCCGGCCGCGAGTGGGAGCGGGTGCTCCAGGGGATGGCTCGACCCTTGATGTCCAAGGTCAATGAGTTTTGGATCTGGTCTCTAGTTCGACGGTTGGACTTCCAGATGGTCGATCCCGGGCCGCCTGACATCACCCGATACGGTGTGTGAAACTGTTTGTTGGCGGCCATGTATGAGTGCAGAAAAGCACGTCATTCTCAACCCGAATCGACCCGAAAAGACTTGCTCGTCAGGACCTTTCCGCCGGGATCCAACACCTCGACCGTCCACTGACCCCGCTTGGTAATGAGCTTGGAACTCTTCGTGCGAAAGTCATCCAACCCAACCTTCAGCGGCACATCGGTAACATCGTCTCCGTGGCGCCACCGATGGACGACTTGAGTGTGAGGAGCCGCTCGAATGTGTGTAAGAAACCATACCGTAGTAACCGTCGGGGGAAGCCGATCGTCCACTTGACCCAAGCACACCCACTCGTCCCGGCCTTTTCTGCTTATGATTTCAATCTCCTCGCAGATTCGAGCGTCGGCCACTGGCTCAGGCGCGTAAACAGTCCCCATATTGGTTTCGAACTCGGATACCGTCACCTGTTTTTTGGAGATGGTCCGATCGAGGACACTCAGGTCGTAGTGTCCTCCACGGTCCAACCCGGAGATTTCGAAGCGTCCATCCCCATCGCTCCACTCGACTTGATTCCCGATCACTACGGGAGTTTCGAACCGTACCTCGGCACCCATCCGGGTCACAATGCCCTTCGCTGTGGCCTCCACCGGGAAACGCTCGATGGGCTCCAATTCTGACCCGGAGACCGACCTCGGGGCCTTCAAGTAGTGTCTTCGGTTACGAACGGTCGCGGCAAGAATGACTTGATAGTTTCCTTCTGGTATGTCCTGAAAACTGTATTTTGCTCTCTGGCCGCCCGTTTCGTTCCGACTCGGCTGAGCTTGGTATTCGTTCGGCACGAGAAAAACAGACACCTGGTCCGGGCGAACCCCTTCCGGGAGCGAATCGATGCTGATGGACACGTTCCGGGTCCGAGTCCCCTGGACTGCCATCTCCAATCCCCACCATTTGAAGGATTCGACCGGGAACGCTTGAAACACTATCAGCAAGACCGTCAGGGCTCCGAACGTGAGGCTGATCTTGTTCTCCCTCCTGAACGCTTTGATAATCGCTACAGTTGCGAAAGCGATCGTCAGGACGATGAGTAGAATATCGATGATCATTTTTGAGTCCTCCTGATGGCTTCCATTGTCCTTACTCCGGGTTTCTCTGCCGCGTACGACACAATACGGCGGTCCCTCTTCGCCACTTAGAAAAGCCGGATCTTGGCCACCGAGTGATTCAACGGGAGGGCCTTGGCTCCTTCCAGCGACTGCGGCGGGTCCAGCTTCTGTTTCCCGTAAAGCTTGAACCAGGACTCGCCTGTCTCCGGATCGACGCGGATCAAGGCATAGGAGCTGTCCGTGTACAGCGCCAGGCGCTGGAACTTGTACCCTTCCGCAGTAGTCCCTTCGTCCGCCGCGCCCTGGCTCAACACCCACGACACGGGGCGCGAGAGGTTGTACGTGATGGCGCTCGACGTGAGTTGGTAGATGTGATTCCCTTTCCCGTCTTCGATTGAGAACACCGCTGATACATGGACGTCACCGCTCAAAACGCAGACACGGATCCCTTTCGCTGCCGCCCGGAACAACGCTTGCAGCAGAGCCTCGCGTTCCTCATCGTGGAGCTCGTGCTCCCAGGAATCCCGGAGATCGTCGTCGAGACCGGCGTGTTCGATCAGCCAACGTTCGTCAGCGCTCACCAAGCCAGCCCGAGTGTGCAAGACCGGCACCGCCGAAACGACGAACAGAAACGCTGTCTCCTCGGGATCCAATCCCCCTGCCCAACCGTCGAACCGATCGAACTGCTCCCGCCCCAGGATGCGGAAACTCTCGCGGTTGATGTCCCGCTGCCCGCGGCCGTCGAGCACATAGTAGGCGCAGCCCCCTCGGCGAAAGGAGTAGTCGAACACCCCCTCCCCGGTAGGGGGATTGTGACTGTGCTCGTACTCCACGTACGCGCGTCTGGCGGTGCGGAACATTCGTTCGGCAAGTTCGCGGCCCTCGGTGTGGGTGAGCCCCTTCTCTTCCCAGGTGGGCAACATCCTGCGCACGACGTCGCCTGCGCCGTCATCCCGGGCATAGTAGGAGCCCCACCCGTCCCCGATCTCATGGTCATCCCAGATCATGTAGGTGGGGAAGCTGTCGAAGACCTCTTGGACGCTCTGAAAGCCCCAGTACCCGCAGTAGATATCCCGGTACCAGCTCAGCATTGACTCCTCATCCGGAAGTAGAGTCTCCCCTACTTTTCGCATTCTGCGATTCAGAAAGCGCCAAATGTCCAGCGTCGGAACACCGTCGGTGTAGCATTGGTCTCCGCCGGCGATGACCAGATCGATCTCGTCGCCGTGGCGTCGTAGCGAGGTGCCGAGGAAGTCCCACATCTCGAGGTTGCACACCTCAGTTCGCTTTCTGAACAACCCGCTTTGCTTGTAGGGCATGTGGCACGAGAAGAGTGCGAATTGGAAGGGCCGCCGTTCGTCGTACGAAGGAGCTGTACGGAAGCCACGCAGGCGATTGTGGCCGAGAAGTACACGTTCGGCATCGGGCGCATACAGGAAATAACCATACCTCGTGTCGGGCAGAAGATCCGCCAAGTCCAGCACGGTTGTCGTGTCGGAGTCGAGGTTCTCGATAGCGAAATCCTCTCTCCGGGTTCCCGGCAGCAGTCTCTGGGCCTCGTCCAAGGCCAAAGGCACCCGGCTCAGGCGTTCTCGAAAATCCGCTCGGGCGGCCGCATCCGAGATTTCCGCCTGGGGGTAGAGAAAGAGCGAGAGTTGCCCAGTCCGTCCGGTTCGCAGCCACAAGCGCACCGTAGTGGGGGTCGTGTGGCCGACGATGGCTGCGATCGTCAACGACGGGTTCGGCCAAGGACGATCGGTTTTGAAGACGAAAGAGTCACGGGGGCGAATAAGATCAGGCATGAAATGCGTCCCTCCGCGCGAAACTGCCCGACGGGAGTCAGGATCTCGACCCATTTTTCCCGATCGGGAAATTCTCGAAGTGCAAAGGAGTTTATCTTACTGCGATCCGGGCAACACTTTCAGACGGAGATCCGCTCGACCAGATTCCGGCTGACGCGGCGTCGGCGCCGGTCGTAGATCTGGGTAGTGCGAGGATGGGCGTGCCCGGCCAGGTACTGGACATCCTCGAGCGGCACGTTCTGAGAAAGCAGGTCCGTGACGACCAGGACACGGAAGGAGTGGGGCGAGAGGATCTCCGGCAACCCAGCGACCTTCAGCCGGCGCTTGAGCATCAGCTGCACGGCGAGAGGCGACATGGCCCGATCGGTGAGCGGACTTCCGCGCCGCTTCCCGGCGCGAAAGAGCGCCGACCCCTTCGGCGCCTCCGCGAGGCCCGCCCCTTCGAGATAGGCCGCGATCCATTCGTCCAGGTCATGGCGCACCGGAATCTCCCGCGACTTGCCCCCTTTTTCCGAGAACTGCAGTGCCCGGTGGTTGCCATGATCGCGCAGGTCCTGGATCCGGAGCCGGCTGATGGCCCCGACCCGGGCGCCGGTGTAGATGAGCGTCCCCAGGACGGCCCGGTCCCGGAGACCGTACACGTCCTCCGTCTTGATGGAGGCCAGCAGCTGCCGGGTCTGCTTCACGCTCGCCTCGGGCGTCCGGCCCTCGCCGAAGGGGTGACGCACTCCCCGGACCGAATGAAAGGGATTGAGCAGGACCGCATGCCGGCCCACCAGGACATCGAAGAAGTGCCGGAGCGCCGCCAGGGCTTGGTTCTTGGTGGAAGCTTTGTAGGGGAGCTCGTCGAGGAACCGTCCGGCCAGGCCGGGCGTGACCTGGTGGAGTTCCAGGCCCTGGTCCTCGCACCAGGTGAGGAACCGTCCCACCTGGTGGGCGTAGGCGGTCCGGGTGTGAGCATTGGAGAGACGCGCCCGAAAGAACTCATCGGCCGCGAAGCAGGCCGCCTTGCCGGCGCGCGCGAGGACGGCCGGAAAGGCCCCTTCGAGGTCGTTTTTCGTCAGCGAATCAGGGTTTTTAAGGAGGCGTTCCAGGACGTCCATATTAGATAAGTATAATATACTTTATCGTGCTCTGAGACCGATCCGGATCAATCTTAGCCAGGGTGTTTACGCCAAAGGTAGCTTGCGATCGACGCGCAGGCGCCGAGCATGAATAACGCTTCGTCCTGGCCGACGTTGGGGTCCTTCGTGCCTGGTGGCCCGTGGCGAATGCCGACGTTTCTCTGGTTCGTATAGTTCCAGATATTCTGCGTCGCTTGCACGAGCTGGGAAGGCCACAATGAGGGGGCTTTTTTCAGCTCCTTCAATGCTTCCCCGAGTGTGTTGGTCTGAGGATAGAGTTTTCGTGCGACGGACTCGACAGCCTTGATGCTGTTGACGATGCTACCGCTCCAATCCCCCCGATTGATGTCCATGGAGGCTTCGCGAAAAAGCCCCTCGGCGGTGCTGAGACCGGCCTGCTGCAATGTGTGCAACGACTCGACCAGGGACTGTCCTTCGGCTGTCGTACATGCTGGGAATATGGTCGGAGGTCCGTCGTCATCGATGATGTAAGCTAGCATTCCCTTCTTAAAGGCCTCTTTCATCTCATCGACCAAATCTAACGGACATTTGGGATGACGCAGGATGAACTGGATGAGATCAAAGACTTTGTTGAAGGGGAGCGCCATTACGGATTGACGTAGGCGGGGCACAGCGCGTCCATAGTTCAACTGATCCAACGGCAGGTTATCCAGGTTCAGGTGTATATCGTGATGAATGTCAACCCAACGTTCCCCCCGATCCCAATTTTCCTCCTCCTCCTGCTCCGCCCATGTGCCTCCCCCGATCTCTTCGGGGAGGCTGGAAAACAGGGCATCCCAGATTTTCGTCCGAGCCAATTCCGACAACTCTTCCAACTTCAGCCGCTGAGGCATCTCCTCGTAGCCCTGCGCCTGCGAGAATGTCAACGCCCTCGGATCGCCGTATTCTGGTTTCAAGATTCCTCCTTCCGTCCCCTGTGGACCTTCGGCCCCACCGGGAAGCGCCCAAGACGGAGTGTCGATCCTGGGCGCTATTCGTCCTCCGCAAGCGGAGCCGGGACGCCGCTCAGGAGCCTATACCCTAACCTGAAGTTCCAGAGTTGAAGTCGAGTAACTCTTTCATTTTGATCAAGTTATCTGTTTTCCACCTGTAGCTTGTGTGGCTACATCAGGGTCTCACCCCCAACAGTTGGAACGCCCGTCGCTGCAATTCGGTGGGCTGCGTCTTGAGCCTGAACGTGTCCTGACGATTCTCCACCTGCATGGTATTGCGGGTCAATGTCCCCAGATCCTGCAACAACGTACGAAAGCTGTGTACCGGAAGATCGTCCTCGGTCCTCTTTTGTGACGCCTTCTTCCGCGCCGAGCGGGAACGAACGGCCGCGGCCACAACGCTGGAGCGCTCCTGCTCGGCGGCTTCCCGCTCATGGTCGTCAAAGAGGATCGGCGCCAGCGCCTGGCGCATGTGCCACTCCACGTAATAGGCCAGCAGGCACAGGAACACGTGGGCGCGCACCCGGTCCGGACGCCGGTGGTGAAGGGGCCGGATCTTCAGATCCACCGACTTCATGCAGCGGAAGGCGCGCTCCACCTTCGAGAGGGCCTTGTAGGCCCGCACCGTCTCGTCCGCAGTGAACCCCTCCGGCTCCACATTGGTGCGCACGATGTAGATCCCGTCCAACGCTGCCTCGGTCGCCAGCGTCTCCGGGTTGCGCCGGAACTCAAACGAGGTCTCGGTGATCTCCGTGATGAAGTGCTTTGCCATCTTGTGCTTGTGGATCTTGCGCCCGACGCGCACTCCGATCTTGTCCTCACCCCGCAAGGCGCGTTTGGGGCGCCGGGTGGCCTCGACGATCTCCTCCAGCTTCTTCTCGGTGGCCGCCAGCAACTCCTCTCGCCGGCGCCGCCGCCGATGCGCCAGCAGCGGGTTGTAGCAGACGATCAGACGCTCGCCGGGAAACAGATCGCTCGTGACCTCGGCCAGATCCCGCTGATCGAACAACGACGGCTGCACCGTGCCTTCCTTGACCAGGCTCCGGATGGTGGGCGCCCGCAGCGCCGTGATCCAGTGCAGCCCCTCCGCGCCTTGCAGGTCCTCCCGAATGCGAGCTGCGGTCAACATGCCCCGATCCCCCACCAACACCACCCGCCGCAACCCGAAGCGGGAGCGGATCTTGTGCACTTGCGACGCCACCGTCGAGGGGTCCCCCGTCGAGCCCTCGAAGACCTCAATGGCCACCGGACAGCCTTCCGGGGAACACAACAAGCCGATGACGATCTGCAGTTTGCCCCGCTTGCCGTCGCGCGAGTATCCGCGCTGGGCCAACTGGCAGCGGCGACCCTCCAGGTAACAGGAGGTCACGTCGTACAACACCAGGGTGTTCTCCCGCAGGTGACGCCGGGCCAGGGCCTTTTCGACGGCCTCCTGGCGGGGACCCAGGAGCCGGTCCATGGCGCCGTAGATCTCGTTTTCATCGACGGAGCCGAGACCGAGGATCTCCGAGAGGGTGGAGAGTGCGGTCTCGCTGGAGAGCGCCCGGGCGGTGGCCAGCTTGGACTGGGCATCGATGACCCGGGCGACGATCAAGGCGACGATCAAATCCCGGTCCCGGCTTCGGGTGCGGGACAGGAGGGAATCGAGTTTGAGTTTCTTCAGCGTGGCCAGGACAGCGGCGACATGGCCATGGGGGAGAGAGCGGGTGCAGTGGAAGAGGTCATCGGGGTTGACGAAGGTCTCGCCCTTGAGGGCTCGGCGGATGAGATCGATGATGGTGTCGGAGAGATGCGAGATGTTGCCGAGGGTTTCATGTTTGACTTTACCGTCCTGACGGAAGGTTCGACGGAGCAGGTGAGTGCGGTAGACCTTGTTTTTGTATCGGCGAGTGGTGGTGGCTACGTGGACGGCACGACCTCGTTTAGGCATACCAGTAAATATAGCAATTAAAGACGAATGAGTCAAGTCTATTAGTGGCTACACAATTCCTCCAAAAACACCCCCTAAATCCTTTGACATCAACGATTTATCCTATGGTTTCCTCTGGAACTTCAGCCTAACCCTTGGTCGGGCCGCGCGAGGCCAACATATGCGAAGAGAGCAGCTTAGTCAGACTTCATCGGCAGGTGATTCTGTTTCTTCGACGACTCGGATCGTACTCGCTTCGCCCTCTTGAAAGTCACATCGGCAACCTGAGGGTAATCGACTGTCCTCCCGGCCAAAAGTTCCTCGATCGTGAGCAGCTGAATGCGAGGGTGATTCCCCCAAGGAGACTTGTAGAAACCCGCCGAGGCCGCTTCCCGACGCATCGGTGCGGTTGGAGGGTTCAGGGATAGGAAGACTCCAATCTGAGCCTTCTCACGGTTGATCATGCCCACGAGGTCGCGAACCTGGGACACTGTGACGTGTCCAGCCTTCACCGACGCAACTGGACCAGACGGGAACCTTTCTCCCACCAGCGCCGAATCCGCCGCCAGACGGCGCTCCCTGACCGTCCACACCCGCCGTCGCAGACCGCGCCGGCGTAAATAAGCGGCCACTGTCAGCCGGTCCCGGCCCTGGCCGAACAGCTGAGCCTCACTCCGGAAGCCGTGGGGACGGCCCCGGAACCCACGCCACCGGCGGCGGCCTCGCCCCCGGTCCCGCCGTCCGCTCCGCTCCCTGGGTGGAGACCCTGGAGTCTCGAAGATGGTTCCTGGGGCTCGCGCTTCGACGGGAACACCCGCGCCCTCCCCGATGACCTCGTGGGGTGCTCCCTCGAGGTCACGACCAAGGGGGGAGACTCTTGGACCACCACCGTCGTCGAGGTTCTCCACTGGGATGACAAGTACGTCCTAGTCCGCGACTCGGGCAAGGGATAGACTGGGGACAGGTAGGACCACCTAAACCTGCAACATTCTCAGCTTCTTCTGGAGAAAGAAATCCTTGAGCCTCTCCATGTACTCTGGCACTGGCTTCCGCTCTACGATCATGGAGAGCTCTCGACCAGCAAAACTCAATGCTACGCCATTGATCCTGATCTCATTAGTCGGGTCCCGAGGTGACTCCGGAACCAATACCCACTGCCGATCTTGATGGTGGAAAGGTATCGCCAGCGGCCTTCCCCCACTTCCTCCAGGCATGAACACTACACTCATCCTGAAGTCCCTCCATGAGTTGTAGTCAGAGATAATCAGCCCATGTTCATTGAGACGGTTCAGTGTCTGGAACGCAAGGCCGTAATCCGCTAGAGAATTCGCTCCTGCGTCCTTTCCGAGAGACGGCACCCTTGCGTCAAGCATGTTTCGACCGGCTTCTGGGAGCACGAAGACGCAAACGGAGCAGAGCTTCGCGAACAGATTCGCTGTGGTTTGGTCGAGGTCCTTCAAGATACCGAGCGTACGGCTGGACGTACTCCCCGGTCGTTCTACTTCCCCAGCCAGTACCTTTGCCCACAGGATCTGCATTCCTTCCGATGAGACGTCCTGAACTTCGTTGAAGAACCGTGCAACCAAGTCGTGATCCGACGCTGTCGCAGGGACCTCTTTGTCCTCAAGTTCAAGCGCGGCCTTATTCACTACGCTGCGAATGTTCTCCAGTCTCTTTTGTTCTTGATAGATGATCCGCTGGTTCACCCGGTCTGCAAGGTCGATTTGGCCACCGACGACCGAGTTGTCCGCAACTAGGAGTTCCCGCGCCTTTGTCTGCGCCTCTGCCTCAATCTCCAAGGTTCTCGCCGCGGCTGTGGCCGCGATGATCTGCGCCTTCCCCTCCTGCTTGGCCTGCCACGGGGCCAGGAATGTTCCAGCGATTCTGCCAACCCCATGAGCTGTTATTTCCAGGAGTTTGTCGAGTCCTTTCATCACGACCTTTCTCCTCGCTCACCCTGCATCTAGACCGACCTCCTTCTCCGGTAAATGTAGCCGAACTCTCTCCCTGTGGTCGATAGGCACCCTGGACCAGTCACGGTAACGTACTTTACCGACAATAGTTCAAGGGACGGGTGTCCACCAATCCCTTGGAGGGCGAGCCGCTCGCTCTGTACCAGTCGAGTCGTTCCATCCTCACTCACTACGAACCCGGGTCCAAGTCCTTCTTCCACAACTTTACTCCTGATTATCCCCCCTTCCCTCCGCACGGCGTCTCGTACGAGTACTTCAACAAGAGCGCCCGACGTACCCGGGGCCTGGTCTGGAGCCGGGACGGGAGATCCTGGAACCGCCGCCATGTCGTCGCGCCCGGCGAGCACGACCTCCCCGGCACCAGCTTCCACTTCTTCGGGTTCATTCATCCCGCCGGGCACATGGAATCAGACACCGGAGAACAACTCTGTCTCGGCGCCGTGCTCCGCTACAACCTGACTCAGACCCAGTTTCAGGACGGGGTCTGGAGCCGCGACAAGATTCACTGGGGCTGTTTCGGAAAGAGCCGAATGTCACATCTGCAGATCGGACCGGTGGGAACCTTTGATGCCAGCTTCGCCAACCACGTTTCCGGCTACTACTCCATGCCGGATGCCCATGGGGAGAAGGCGTGTTGGTTTCCCTACCTGGGAAACCAGGCGCGCTACATGCTGGTGGCGGCCAGGGACACGGTCAAGATTTTCTGCGTGGGCCTCCGCAACGTGGGTTTGGATGTCTTTCGAGAATCCTATCCCCATTTTCGGTTGGCCCTCTTCTTCACGAACTGGGAGGACCTTTTCAGGGAATCGCAAGCTTCGGTCTGGTTACCCACCCGGTCTGGCCCGATGCAAGGCCGGGAGGCTGGGCCATGTCGAGCCCAACGACGGCAGCGGAGAGTTCACGACTCATCCCCTGGTTCAGGAGGGCAATCGGCTCCTCATCAACGCTCGGACCGAGAACCGAGGAAGTGTCCGGATGGAAGTGCAAGACGCCAATGGAAACGTCTTCCCCGGTCTGGAGTTGGATGGATCGGTTCCCTTGTCCGGCGCTTCCGTGGCGCATACCGCCCGGTGGAAGGGGCCAGCCCGCAGGAAGTGTACGGAACAGTGGTTCGGCTGCGGGTCGTTTTGAACCGGGCCCGCGTCTACGATTTCGTTCTGACTACTCCATTCTGACGGATAATCTGGCCAAGCGGACGTCCACCTCTCCCCGGCGCCACGAATTCGTATAGAACGTGTCGAAGACCAGGAAGAGCTCTCCCGGTTCCATCTCCACCATGTCGGTGTAACAGGTGGAAGCTCGGCCCTCCAGCGGCACCTCCGTGTGGTGGCCCCACTCGCGCCCGGTTCCGTCGAGGCTGAACATGAGATGCACGCCGGGACGCCCATAGGAACAGGCCAGGACTCCGTTGCTCAGCAGGAGCAGCTTGGGCAGGACGCTGCCGGCGCCTGCCGAGACCGGGCGGATCCAAGTCTTGCCCCCGTCCGAGGACCAGGTCTGCAAGAGCGATCCTCGGCTCTTGGTGCGAAAGACGGAGAAGAGCCGGCCGTCCGCCAAGCGAACCAGGCTCGCCTCTTCGCAACCCTGGTTCTCGTATCCCGTGGCCGCCTTCACCGTCGGCGGGTCGCAGGGGGTGGAGAGAAAGTACCAGGTCTTCCCTTCGTCGGTGGACTGGACCACCACGCTACGGCGCGCCGCGTCGCCTTCCCAGACCCCGTACATGGTGGCCAGCAGACGGCGGTCGGGCATCACGATCGTGGAGCGGGCGAAATACATGGAGGAGTTGGGCCGTTGACCCATCTCGGCAAACCTCAAATCCTTGGAAGGGGGTCGTCCGGCATGCCGGTGATGCCCGGCTCGACCGGCACGGTCAGCCAACTGACCTCGATCAGGGAACCATCTTCAAACGCGTGCCGGTTCCAGGCTGGCGAGGTTCTGAGGGGCCGCCATCCCCAGGTTCGGCCGCGGTCGCGCGAGATGGAGTAGCCGCCGAAATCGCTTCCCTCCGGATAGCGTTCGTCGTTGGACATCCAGAACCCCACCATCAACTCGCCGGTGGAGAAGCGGCTGATCTGCGGAAACCAGAGCCACCGGTTGTCCTTGCAGACCCGGGACGGCTGGCGCGTGACCACGATCGGGTCGCCCACATGAACCGTGAGGCGATCCTCCGATTTCTCGGACGCCGCACCAACCGGAGAGAAGAGGATGACTATCGACGCCAGGATCCAGATTGCCGAAAACGGGGCGTCTCCCGTAACGGAGTCGGATGGCCGCGTTTTCCGCATGGCTATAGGTCATTCCTTTCTGACGGGGAGTGTATCGAGGCGGAAAAACTGGAACAACGGCGACGGTGCCGACTTGACGAGTTCCTTTCCGCCGCCTATTGTGACCAAGTTGGTCATGAACAAGAAGAACCTCACGGATTACTCTCGTCAGACTAGGCAGGACGGTTCGATGCGGCTTCACGGCTGGAAGTTGGGAGAGGCCAAAGCCAAGTTCAGCCGCGTCGTCCGCCTCGCCGCCTCCGGCCAGCCGCAACGGGTGACGGTCCGCGGCAAGGATGCGGTCGTCATCGTCGCGGCGGACGAGTTCGAAAGACTCCGTGCCCGAGCCGCGGCGGGGAGCCTCCATGAATTGTTGTGTCAATCCCCATTGAACCGCTTGGATTTCGACGATGAGGGGGTGCGGAGTCCGGTCCGTGAGGTCGAGTTGTGAATGGTTGGCTGCTCGACACCAACGTTGTGTCCGAGTTGCGCAAGATCCGGCCCAACCGACGGGTGAAGGAATGGTCCGACTCGCAGGCGGCAGACGCCTTCTTTCTGAGCACCGTCACGATTGCCGAGATCCGATTCGGGGTCGAGCGACAGACAGACCCCAGTTTTCGCCGGGAGCTCCAGGACTGGCTTGACCACCGGCTGAGACCCTGGTTCGCGGGACGCCTTCTGCCCGTGGACGAGGACGTGATCCTGGAATGGCGTCGAATGGTCGCGCGCGGGAAAGAGAGGGCGTTGAGGTTCAGCCAGCCCGACCTCTTCATCGCCGCCACTGCAAAGGTGCATTCGCTGACGCTTTGTACGCGGAACGAGAAGGATTTCGTCAGGACGAGCATCCCGGTCTTCAATCCCTGGTCCGCATGATTCCGGAAACATGGCGGCGGGAAACCAGCTCGAGCCTCGAAGCTTTCTCGAGCCTCGAAGCTTTATAGAGCGAACGTCGGATTTCGGACGTGATGGCCGTGGTGCCCAGTTCGTGAACGCCGTCGGGACACGGGGTAAATCGACGGTTAGAACCGCTCCGGACAGGGAACACCCAGCTCGGCCGAGAGGCGCTCCAGAGTCTTCCAGGTGGCCGCTTCCAGGCGGACTCCTTCGCGGAGACTCTTCTGGACCATTCTCCAGTCCGGTTCGCCGGGTACCAGGACCTCGTCGAATCCCGGCGCCAGCTCCGAGGACTTCAACTGGCCCACGTAATCCTGGACCCGCCCCAGAAAGGTTTCCGGTTCCATGAAATGCTCCACCGAAAGGGCCAGGAAGAAGTGACCCGTGTCCTGTGGCTCCTCCTCAGGGGGATGAGTCGTTATGTGACTTCCGAAAAGAGCCCCGGTTAACACCCCGCTCAGGATGTCCACCATCACTGCCAGGCCGTATCCCTTGTGATTTCCCATCGGGGCCGGCATCCCCCGGACGACCTCCTCGGGATCGGTGGTAGGAACCCCCTTCCGGTCCAGCACCCAATCGCCCGGGATCGGCTCTCCCCGGAGCAGGGTCACCATGATCTTTCCCCAGGCGGCGCGGCTGAGGGCAATGTCGATCATGACCGGAAACTCGGCGCCGGTGGGTACCGCGATGGCCAGGGGATTGGTTCCGTAGGTGGGCGTGGAGCCGCCCCAGGGCGCCATGCAGGCGCCAGTATTGCTGACGGCGAGTCCGATCAGGCCTTGGTCCGCGGCCATGCGCGCATAGTAACCGGCGGTCCCGAAGTGATTGGAACGGAACACGCCCGCCGCCGCGACCCCGGACTCCCGGGCCCGGGCGCAGGCAAGTGACATGGCTCGGTGGCTTGCCACCTGTCCGGGTCCTCGATCCGCATCCAGAAGGAGAACGGCGCCGCGGTCGGAGACGACCCGCACATCAGGCCGGGGGTTGACTCCTCCCTTCTGGACGCGTCCCACCAGGAAGTCCAGGAAGGACAGGCCGTGGGAAGAGACGCCCCTGAGATCGGCGTCCAACAGGTTGTCGACCACACGCCGGGTCGCGGATGGACTGAGGCCGGCCCGTTCCAGCAGATGGGTGGCAAAGTCCCTCAAGTCCTCGGCTCTGGCCCGTCTTCCCTTCCCCTGTGGATCCGTCATCGGCCCTCCGTCGCCCTTTAAGCTGTATGCGACGGGTCCTTCCTATGTTCCGGACCCGTTGGCGGCACCCTCATCCTCCAGGATCCCCAATGCTGTGGCCGCGTTCCGCCAGAAGATGCCCTCGATGTCCGATTTGGACAGCTGCGCAACCTCGGCGGCATCCCGCAAGGACAGGAGCTGTTCATAGACCGACAGCACGGGCCGTCCGTCGCAGTGGGGGAACTTGAGGCTGCCGTCGTCGGCGTCGTAGTGCTGCCAGGATCGGCCCAGCGCCGCGTAGTGACCGTGAAAAAAGGCGGCGCCGACGCCGTCCGAACCCCAGAAGATCCGCTTCGGATCCTCCTTGGTCAGAAGCGTGATGTAGGGACGCACGTCGGTCACTGCGGAGGTGTCGTAGTGGATGTTGGGCAGATCCCGCAACCGCTCCACCGCCTGCCGAATGGGCCAGTAGGTGAAGCTGCGGGCGCAATGGGCCAGCAACCACTTGATCCCGGGGTAACGCTTGGTGGTGTATTCCGTCAGGTCATCCAGATTCCACTCGTCGGCACAGCCGTGAAAGCGCGAGAGGTGCATGGTGACCCAGAGCCCGTAGTGGTCCGCCAGCTCCATCTGTTCATGCGGCAAAAACTCGTGGATTCGGCATTGGGCGATGTCCCCGGTCACCGAATAGGTGCGGTACGGTTTCAGCCCGATGAACTGAGGATGCCGAACGTCCCGTTCAATGTCCTCAGTCCGACAGGAAGGGGTGACCAGCCGGTTATAGCGGATGCCCGGCACACCGTCGATCTCCCTGCGGACCGTATCCACGTGCCGGGTTACGTCGATGCCTACCACGGGCATGCCCAGGATCAAATACTGCATCGGGCGGCCGGGATAGAGCACCCGGGCCCAGTCGTTCAGAGTGGCGAGCCCCGCGTCGTCCCGCGTCCCTTGCGGGGGCGGGACGGGAAAATCGGAAGCCCAGTAGAAGTGAATGTGCGCGTCCAGTATCCGGTCGGGAACGAATTCGCTCAGTTCCTCTTCCCAGATCTGCCGGTCGCAGTCTCGGTAGTCGACGGTCGAATGATCCTTCATTTGCTGCTCCCGAGTTCCGATGAAGCCGGTATGGAAAAGACGCTGAGGAACGACTCCTCTTTGGCCGCGACATACGTTACCTTGGTCCGTGACACGAATCCACCAGGGGTCGGAATTCCGTGGGGACTCCTCCGGGGATGGGATCGAACCGGGAGACCGGCCGCGCGGTCGACCGGTTTATTCGAGCGGAAACGAGATGGATCCTTTCGTACAAACTCAAATCGGAGACCTGATCGGCAAGACGCCCATGATGCGGTTGGACCGGTTGGGCCGAAAAGGGCGGGCGACAATCCTGGCCAAGCTCGAGTACCTGAATCCGGGGGGCAGTGTGAAGGACCGGATTGCCCGGAGCATGATCGATGCCGCCGAGGCTGAGGGGCGGCTTCAGCCTGGAACAGGGATCGTGGAAGCGACCAGCGGGAACACCGGCATCGGACTGGCCATGATCTGTGCGGAGCGGGGATATCGGCTGATCCTCACCATGCCGGAGACCATGAGCTTCGAAAGGCGATCTCTTGCCATCCGTTACGGAGCCGAGGTGGTGCTGACGCCGGGAAAGGAAGACATCCCGGGAGCAGTTCGACGGGCACGCGGGCTGGTGGCGCGCAACCCCGGCTGGATCGAGCTTCGCCAGTTCGAGAACCCGGCCAACCCTCAGGTGCATCGGGAGACCACAGGACCCGAAATCCTGGAGGCGACCGGCGGGAACATCGCCGCCCTGGTGGTGGGCGTGGGAACCGGGGGAACGATTACCGGCGTCGGCGAGTTCCTGAAGGATCACGTCCCCAGCGTCCGGATCGTCGCCGTGGAGCCGGCCAATTCGGCCGTGCTCAGCGGCCGGCCGCCGGGACTGCACGCCATCGAAGGGATCGGCGCCGGGTTCATTCCTCCGGTCCTGAATCAGGAGGTGATCGACGAGGTGATTCCGGTCGACGAAAAAGACGCCTTCCGCATGGCGCGGCGGCTGGCCCGGGAGGAATCGCTCCTGGTCGGCGTCTCCTCCGGCGCCGCCGTGCTGGCGGCCCGGCGCGTCGCCGAGCGTTTGTCCCCGGACCAGCGCGTGGTCACCGTCCTTCCGGACACAGGCTCTCGATACTTCAGCGTGGAAGAGTATTTCAAGGAGGAACGGGACTACGACGAGAGCCTGCTGCTTTGAGCTGGAAACCTGACCTGAGCCGGTCCGAGCGGAAGTTCGAACGACAGTTCCGCAGGAAACTGGCGGTTCCCAAGAGGGTCTCCCGGTGGCCGGGCCTGCTGGTCTGCATCCTGCTGACCGGACTCGCGGCGTGGTTGAATCATCTGCCTTATCCCCCCTTCACCACGAGCGACGGACTTCATCCCGTCAGCGAAGTCCTGCTGGCGCTGCTGTTGGGCATGGCCCTGCGGAATCTGGTTCCGGCTTCCGCAGGCCTGAAACCCGGTGTGGACGTGGTGGTCAAGAAGCTGCTTCCCGTGGGGATCATCCTGCTGGGCGCCCGGTTGGATTTCTACGCCATGCTTCAAGTGAGCCTGGACGTGCTGCTGGCGATTCTGGTCATCATCGCCGGCGTGGTGGCCAGTTCGTGGCTTCTGGGGCGTCTGCTGGGAGTGGGGGAAAGGCTCTCCCTGCTGCTCGGGGTGGGGACGGCCATCTGCGGCAGTTCCGCCATCGTGGCCATGGCGCCCGTCGTGGACGGAGAGGAACGAGACGTGGCACTATCCATCGCCATCGTAAACCTGATGGGCGTGCTGGCCATGCTTCTGTTTCCCCTCCTGGGCGCGCTCCTGGATTTGACCGCCTCCGCGTACGGCATCTGGTGCGGCCTCTCCATCCACGCCACCCCTCAGGTGCTGGCCGCCGGATTTGCCCACCATCTGAACGGCCAACAGGCCGGCGAGCTCTCCACGATCGTCAAGCTCACGCGGATCTCCGTGCTGGGTCCCGCGGTCTTCGTCATCGGTTCCCTATACGCCCACAGGCGGCGCAGGGTAGCCGCCTTTCCCCGGCGCACCGTCCACTACGGGAAACTCCTGCCGAGCTTCGTCCTCCTCTTCCTGGGCATGGCGCTGCTTCGGACCCTGGGCTTCTTTCCGGAAGTCACCCTTCACCTGTCCGATCGATTCATCCTGGGCCCGGGAGACTACCGGGTGGATCTGGCCATGCTGCTGGGCAGCTCGGCCCGCTGGATCATCACGGGGGCCATGGCCGGAGTCGGCCTCATGACCGATCTGCGGACCTTCAGAACGGGTGGGACCAAAGCCTTTTCCCTGGGTCTGGCCGCCACCGCCGTCATCGCTCTCCTGGGACTGGTGAAGGTCAGTTTGTGATCCCTCCTGATTCCACAAGCCTCCTTGATAGCATCACACACCCCCGGCGATAATGACGAATCACGGTAATTCACAAGGAGAAGCCACCATGCCTGACTCCATCGACCGTAGGCGTTTTCTGGGCAGCGCCGCCATCGGAGTAGCCGCCTCCGGACTTTCGGTCGCCGCCAAGAGCAACATCAAATACGATTCTCCCAACACCCGGGTGGTTGTCGGAATCATGGGAATGAGCCGAGGCAGGCGTTTGGCCGAGAGCTTCGGACAACAGCCCAACGTCCACATCAAATACGTCTGCGACGTCGACTCTCGCCGTCTGGACAAGGCGGCCCACACGGTCGAGCAGCAAACGGGAAGGGCGCCTCAGAGAGTCGGCGACTTCAGGCGGATCCTGGATGATCCCGAGGTGGACGCTCTGCTCAATGCCGGGCCCAACCACTGGCACGCCCCGGCCACCATCCTGGCCTGCTCGGCCGGCAAACACACTTACGTGGAGAAGCCGTGCAGCCACACCCCCCGCGAGGGAGAACTCATGGTCGCCGCTGCCCGCAAATACAATCGGGCCGTCCAGATGGGAACCCAGCGGCGTAGCTCTCCTGGGGCCCGAGAAGCCGTTCAACAGCTACGGGAAGGGGCCATCGGCCGCGTTTACATGGTTCGCACCTGGTACAGCAGCGGACGGGGCACGCTCGGCCGGGGCAAACCGGGACCCGTCCCCGCCCACTTGGACTACGAACTCTGGCAGGGACCGGTCACCCGTGTTCCCTACAAGGACAACCTGATCCACTACAACTGGCACTGGCACTGGCACTGGGGCAACGGCGAGTTGGGAAACAACGGTGTCCACACCCTGGACCTTTGCCGATGGGGAATGGGCGTCGACTACCCGATCCGGGTGACCTCCAGCGGCGGCCGTTATCTCTTCGACGATGACCAGGAGACCCCTGACACGCACACCGTCTGCTACGAATTCGAGGGCAAGCGCTCCATCTCCTGGGCCGGTTTGAGCAACAACCGCCACAGTCCGGGATTCGTCACTTTCTATGGGGATCGCGGCGCTCTGGACCTGGGGAGAGGGTACTACGCCATCTACGACAAGGATGACAAACTGGTCACCAGGAAGGTAGACGGCAACTACGGAGACATCCCCCACGCCCAGAACTTTCTGGCGGCAATCCGCAACGACGATTCCATGATCTGCAACGCCGAGATCCTTGAGGCGCACAAGAGCACGCTCATGTGCCACCTGGGCAACATCGCTCACCGCACGGGGCGGAATCTCAGGTGCGACCCCAGCAACGGCCACATCCTGGGAGACGAAGAAGCCATGGGCTACTGGTCCAAGGAATACGCCAAGGGCTGGAAACCCAAGGTCTAGGACCCGCGAGCACCGAATTCCATATGGCGGCTTGATAGCATCACACCCCCCGGCGATAATGACGATTCACGGTAATTCGCAAGGAGGAGCCACAATGTCTGAATCCATCGACCGGAGACGTTTTCTGGGCAGCGCCGCCATCGGGGTCGCCGCCTCCGGACTGTCCGTCTCCGCCAAGAGCAACATCAAGTACGATTCTCCCAACACCCGGGTCGTCGTCGGCATCATGGGAATGAGCCGAGGCAGACGCTTGGCGGAGAGCTTCGGACAACAGCCCAACGTCCACATCAAATACGTCTGCGACGTCGATTCGCGCCGTCTGGACAAGGTGGCCCACACCGTCGAGCAGCAGACCGGAAAGGCGCCTCAAAAAGTCGGAGACTTCAGGCGAATCCTGGACGACCCTGAAGTGGACGCTCTGCTCAACTCCGGGCCCAACCACTGGCACGCCCCGGCCACCATCCTGGCCTGTTCCGCCGGCAAGCACGCCTACGTGGAGAAACCGTGCAGCCACACCCCCGGCGAGGGCGAACTCATGATCGCCGCCGCCCGCAAGTACAACCGGGCGGTCCAGATGGGGACGCAGCGCCGAAGCTCCCCCGGAACCCGCGAGGCGGTCCAGCAGCTGCGGGAAGGGGCCATCGGCCGGGTCTACATGGTCCGCACCTGGTACAACAGCGGCCGGGGCACCCTGGGCCGGGGCAAACGGACATCCGTCCCCGCCCACCTGGACTACGAACTCTGGCAGGGACCGGCCACCCGCGTCCCCTACAAGGACAACCTGATCCACTACAACTGGCACTGGCATTGGCACTGGGGCAACGGCGAGCTGGGCAACAACGGTGTCCACACCCTGGACCTTTGCCGATGGGGAATGGGCGTCGATTACCCGATCAAAGTGACCTCCAGCGGCGGCCGCTATCTCTTCGACGACGATCAGGAGACTCCCGACACCCACACCGTCTGCTACGAATTCGAAGGCAAGCGATCCATCTCCTGGGCCGGTTTGAGCAACAACCGCCACAGCCCCGGTTTCATCACCTTTTACGGGGACCGGGGAGCTCTGGACCTGGGAACGAAGGGGTCCTACGCCATCTACGACAAGGGCGACAACCTGGTCGCGAAGAAGGGGGAAGACACCTACGGAGACCTCCCCCACGCCCGGAACTTCCTGGCGGCGATCCGCAACGACGACCCCACGATCTGCAACGCCGAGATCCTCGAGGCCCACAAGAGCACTCTCATGTGCCACCTGGGCAACATCGCTCATCGCACGGGCCGGAACCTCAAGTGCGACTCCAGCAACGGCCATATCCTGGGCGACGATGAGGCCATGGGCTACTGGTCCAAGGATTACGCCAAGGGCTGGGAACCCAAGGTCTAGCTCGAAATTCTAACCGGGGGGGCCGTCAGGCTCCCCCGTTCATCCCTCCTCGGTACGGCAGCAACGATACGGCGTGCGGGCCCGGTGTGTTCAGGGCTGATACGGCAGGCGCCGGATCCAGATGTTCCGGAATCGAACCGGACTGCCATGGGCCTGCAGCTTCAGCGGCCCCTCCGAGACCATGGGGTTGCGCCGACCCGCGCCCGTCCCTTCCCTCAGGGTGCGCTCATACTGCACCAGGACTCCGTTGTGAAGGATGGTGAACCGGGCCGGCTTCACGACCTTTCCTGATCGCCGGTCCAGGCGGGCGGCTCGAAACAAGATGTCGTAGCTCTGCCACTCGCCCGGCGCCCGGGTCACATTGACCATGGGTGCGTAAAGGTTGAAGAGCGAGGCGCACTGTTGTTTCGCAGTGAATCGGTTGGAGTTGTGGGAATCCAGGATCTGGACCTCGTACAGGTTGTGGAAGTAGAGTCCGCTGTTGCCGTGGGCCGAGTCGTCCGACGGGAGATTGAACTCGAGGTGAACCTGGGCGTCGCGGAACCAATCCTTGCTGATGATGTCGTGATCCCCCGCAATCAGCACGCCGTCCTCCACCTTCCAGTCCGCCGGACTGCCATCCGGCTGGGTGAAGCGGACGTTGCCGGAGCCGTCGAACAGAACCAGGGCGTCGGCAGGTGGGCGGCCATCGGAATCGGTCCCCACCACCGGCAGGACGGGCACGTACCTCTGGGCCGGGACCTCCGCGACGGAGAACAATGGCAAAACGCACAAAATGAAGGTGGCCGGAAACCGGCGATGTGGAACCATGCACCCGAGTATTTCAGTCCCGGGCCACCCGAATCAAGGCCTATGACGGTGGGTCGCGTGGCTCCGTATCGAAAGGATCCTCTCTCCTCATTCGTCCGTAGTAGACTGGGAGCCTTGGAGCCCGGTGACATCATGACGATTCGAGACCGTATCGCTGAAACCCGCTTCCGGGTGCGTTACGCCGAGACCGACCAGATGGGGTTCGCTCACCATTCCAACCATCTGATCTGGTTCGAGGTTGCTCGACTCGAGTTCTTTCGGGAGTTGGGCTTGAGCTACGAGCGTCTGGAACGGGAGTCGCAGACGTTCCTTCCGGTTGTGGAAATCAATTGCCGCTACATGAAACCACTCTTTTACGACCGCGAGTTCGTGATACGGACCCGTCTCAAGCGCTTGGGCCGGCGGGGCATGACCTTCGGTTACCGGATCGTGGACCCCACCGGAAACGTGAACTACGCCCGCGGTGAAAGCCGGCACATTGCCACCAATCGGAACGGCCGGCCATGCACCTTCCCCAACGACTTTCTGCGAGCCTGCCGTCCCGATGATGTTCCGTAATAGCCGGGAGTGGAATCGGTGGGAACGCCGGCGCGCTGTGCGATTCGTATACCGGTTCGTCATTCGTCCCTTCTCAGCAGCATGACCGGCCCCAACGAAATCACACCCTGGCACCGGCGGATGATGACCCGGCTGCCCCGTTGGCTGCACCGGCTGATTCTCCGGTTCGAGGCCTTGATCGAGGACCGTGTGGCCGAGTTCGCCCGCTCGCTGCCGGCCGGGACCCGGGTGCTGGACGCGGGAGCCGGCGAGTGCCGATACGCCCGCGAATTCTCCCATTGCCGTTACGTGGCCGTGGACCTGGCGGTGGGAGACGCCGATTGGGACTACTCTCGGCTTGACGGAGTAGCGGATCTGGCGCGGCTGCCGTTTAGAGATGATTCCTTCGGCGCGGCCATCAACATCGTGGTCCTGGAACACGTTCGGGATCCCCGGGCGGTGTTGGAAGAGCTGAGCCGCGTGTTGGCTCCGGGTGCCCGCCTGCTTCTCGCGGCGCCCCAGGAATGGGGAGTCCATCAGGCTCCTCACGACTACTTCCGCTATACCCGTCCCGGCCTCCGTTGGCTGATGCAGCGGGCCGGTCTTACCGACATTGCCATCGAAGCCGGCGGCGGATTCTTCACGCTTCTGGGAAGGCGGTTGCTGGATTCGACACTCTACTTCCAGGGAGGATGGCGGTGGCTGCTGTTCCCTTTGGCTGCCGTCCTGGGCGGAGTCTTGGGAATTCTCCTGCCCCTTCTCGACTTCCTGGACCCAACCCGAAACACGACGCTGGGCTATGTCTGTACGGCCAGAAAGCCGAGCTCGAAAAACAAACCCATGGAGATGAGTCGATGAGCCCAAAAAAACGAACCGCCATCAATCCGCCGGGGGTGTTTCCTCCAGGCGGGGAATACTCCTACGCCGTGAGTGCCGGAGGCTTTCTCTTCATTGCCGGTCAGACCGCCTCTTCACCCGAAGGCAAGCTGGTGGGAGAAGGAGATGCCGGGGCCCAGACGCGGCAGGTCTTCGAGAACATCGGCCGGGTTCTCGAAGGCGCCGGCGCCTCCTTCAGTGACGTGGTGGAGTTCACCACCTACCTGGTGGGTGTGGAGTCGGTCGGTCCCTTTCTGGAGGTCCGCCGGGAGATGTTCCCTTCCCTCTATCCTGAGGGCGATTACCCCACCAACACTCTGATCAACATCGAGTCACTGGCCGGCTCCAAGGCCCTGGTGGAAATCAAGACCGTGGCGGTTCTTCCCGAATCGGACTGATCGTCGAAAGAGACCGTCCGGCATTCGACGGGCCGTTGGCCACCGCTTCAGGAGGTCCGGGCGGCAACCAGAGTAGCGCCTCGGTGCCATCGGGCAGGGACCAGCGCCGGGAGACCTGCCAACCGTTCTGCTCCAAGCGCTCATACACGGCGGGATTGGAGGCGGTGAGATAGCTGATCCCCTGGTGTCCCGTCTTCCCGATCACGACCTGCACGCGTTCCAATTGCTCCAACGACCGGGCCGAATGGCCCAGCCGGATGACGCCCAGTTCCCTTCCCGACTCCAGAGCCTGGAGGCGGAGGGCCAACAGATGGAAATGGGCCAAGTCGGGGACGAAGCCGACTGCGGCGCCTTCGGGAATCTGCTCCAGGATCTCCCGGTGACGCCAGTTTTCCCGACGGGGCGGACCGGCCACGTCGAAATATGAGGACGCGAACAACACCCACTCCCGTCCGGCGCCGCGGTAATCTCCATCGTCCCGAACCTGGAAAAGGGCCAACTTGCCGGAAACCAGGGGCAGAGGGAACGAGACGGCCAGGAATTGGAGCAACGCCACCGACGCGGCCAGACGCACGATCCACTGGCGCCGATCCCAGGGCTGGAGAATCAAGATGGCCAGCGGTCCGGCCAGCGGAAGGACATACCTGGGGTCCTTCGCCTCCAGCAACGTCAGCAGCAACAGTCCGCCCCAGAAAGTCCATCGGATCAGGCTCGCATCCGGAGTCCGATCCTGGTTCCGTCCGGACTTGAGGAACAGCCCCAGGACGAAGAGCACGGTGAGGGGAAGGAACAGGTAGTAGCTGGCCAGCGACCGCGGATAATAGAGCCAGCCCAGCAGGGATTCCAGGCCCGGGTCCTGTTCCCATCCGGCTGCCTGCATGGTGAGGGTGAACCGCTCCACCAGGTTCCTGGCGTTGGGCAGATACCACCAGAAGACCAGAGGCGCGGCGACCAACCCGGCGTCGACCAGATTCAGGAGGTAGCGCTTCCGGTCCCGGGAGTGTACCAGCGCCCAGACCAACGGAAACACCAGAAACAGGATGAACGTCCACTTGGTCAGAAGTCCCGCCGCGATGACCAGACCCAGCAGCAGGCTATATCCCTTTCGTTCCAGGCGCCGGCTCTTGACCACCAGGCAGAGCGCCAGCATGACCCATCCCCCGAGCGCTACGTCCAGGAGTGAGAAGCGGCTGGTCCAGGCCACCAGAGGAAAACACAAGGACAACAGCGCCGCCCAGGGTGCTGTCCCCGGACTCAAGCACCTGGAAGCCAGCCACCAGACACCGCCGAAGAGCATGACCAGTCCCGGAAGATTGGAGAGGAAGACGAGGGCGTCCCGGTTGGGCCAGAGGGACAGCACCACCATTTCCTGGAGGTAATAGAGGGGCGGATAGTAGGACGAGAGCGAGGAAACGTCCTCCGGCAGCCTTCCGGCGGCCAGGGCCTGGAGGGACTCCCAGCCCCTGATCTGATGGTGAGCCATGTCCCAGACCTGAGGCTGTTCGTCCAGCGCCAGCCAGACCAGGTGCAGCACCAGGACCCCCAGTCCCAGAAAGAGGACCGCGAATCGATCCGGCGCCGGCCGTGGTTGCTCACCAGTGGGTTGCAGGCTCGGGGACGGGACCGTCATAGGGCTTCTTTACCCGGAAGATATTGAACCACTCCCACCGCCCGCCTCCGGTGATGCTGACGGGGAGAATTCCCCAGCCCGTGCTGTAGAACCCGGCGTGGGAGGACGGGTCGAGAAGGCGCCATGGAGTGTTCATGCGGGCCGTTCGCTGCTCCAGCAGATCGAGGTATTCGTCGGAATCGTAGAGGGTCACCCACGGGGAGGCCAGGACCGGCTTGACCAGGATATCTCCAGCCTCGGGACCGACTTCGGTCTTCTCCAGTATCTTGGCTCCCTCCCGTTCCAGGTAATGGCGGAAGCCCCACTCGGCGGTGAACCAGAGCGTCTTCCCCTCGTGCCCGTAATCTTGCGCGATCTCCTGGGCCGCCTGCTGGTAGCTCCGGGCGAAACGGTAGTCGGCATGAGCTACGGTCAGGGAATAGACGGAGGTCAGGACCACTCCGAGCCAGACCAGGTTCCGGAGCAGATAGGCCCCCTTGACCCGTTTCTCCAGGGAGGCGATCCAGAGCAGAATCACCGGTCCCGCCACCAGCGTCGAGTACCGCACCGATCCCGAATAGTACATGAGGAGGCACGCCAGGCAGCCCCCGAAGAACCAGAGCCAGATGGGAAGCCAGCGCCAGTCCCGTTTAAAGAGGAGTTCGGTCCCAAAGCCGGACAGAAAACGCCAGAACACCGCCACGCCGCTGGAGAGAAACAGGGAAAACAGGAATGCCTGACTCCAGGTCCAGTCCTCCCACCACAGATAGAAGGGAACGAAGGAGAGCAGGAACAGTACGGCCAGAACGCGGCCGCCGACGCGGCCAGCCAGACCATACCAGAGCGCCACCGGGAAGAGCACCGTTCCGCCCAGGTTCAGCAGCAGCGAGAGAGCCTTTTCTCCCATGATCGAACCCGAATAGATGTCTCGTCCGAGCGCGTGAATGGCCGTGTTCAGCAGCAGGAAGCGATCGTAGTGGAGAAAGGCGCGCAGGTACCAAAAACCCCACAGCAGTAGCGGAGAGGCCAGCACCAGCAGCATTTTTCCCCTCGAGATTTGGGGAGCCCCGGACTCCCGCAGGAAGAGGCAGACCAACATCAACAGCATCAAGCCGCCGCCCAGGACGGAGATGAAGCAGGTTCCCAGCAGCGACAATCCCCAAATCAGCCAGTCCCAACCCGTGGCGGTCCCGTCCCGCACCCGCAGAAAACGGGAAAGGGACACGATCCAAAGGGACCAGAAGGGGACGTCGGTCATGACGGTGTGGCTGGCAACGAGAAAACCGGGCGCCGTGACCAGGAGGCAGGAGGCCGCCAGGGGAAACCGGACATAGCGGCGAGCGAGATCGTGAAACCCCCAAGCCGCCATGAAGGGAAAGCCCAGAAAGCTGAGGTGGTAGACCCACTCGGCCTCGCTGTTGGTCACCCACTTCAGCAGTGCCAGGTAGTAGCTGACCAGCGGCAGGTGGCTGTGACTGGCGGTATCGGGCGCCCCCATGCCCTCGAAACTGATCCGGAAGTCGTAGGGATAGAGTGGCTTTTCCAGAATGTTCTCGGCCACCCGCAGATAGATGCGGTCGTCGATGTGGAAGGCCTGGAAGAGGAAGGGGAGCTGAGTCCCCAGAATCAAAAGGATCAGTACTCTAGCCCGCATTATCCTCTCAGCGACCTGGTGGGAAATACGGGCCGGCCCGCATTCCGGGCTAGTGATCCCTGAAGATCGGCATCTTGTAGAAGATGGCCAGTTTCTCCATCCTGGGAATCCAGCGGCGGACTTTGAGGGTGTCCACCATGAAGCTGCCCAGGATGACGGGAAGACGGGGATTGGGAGCGTGACAGTCCTGGCACTCGGGATAGTCGGTCAGGTCTCCCTTCAGATGAGCCTCGCGCATCCGTTCCATCCTCTCCGAATTCCAGAGGTCGTAGATGGAGGAGTCCCGGACGTTGCCGATGGGCTCCGTCTGCCAGGTGTGGCAACAGGGGAAAAACTCCCCCTTGTAATTGACCATGGCGGGGCCCTGCCACAACTGGTAGCAGGGATGGCGCCGCCGGGTGTGCTGGACCCTCTCCTCCAGCGCCACCTCCGGAATGACGATCTCGTCCTCCTTGATGCGAACTTCGTCGACGCCGTCGATGGACCACATCTGCTGGAAGTCCCGGACCTGGTGCTGATTCTCGGGAAGACGGACCATCTGAAGCACCACGAACAGATCGGGGCGCTGGACCTTCTTCATCTCCAGGAAACTCAGGATATTGGCCCTGACCTTCTCGAAATCGGCCCCTTTGCGGTACTTCTCGTAGGTCTCGGGAGTGGTTCCATCGAAGGCGATGATGAGACTGTCCAGCCCCGACTCCAGGAGTTCCTGGCTCCGGCGCCGGTCCAACAGGGTGGCGTTGGTCGAAACCACGGTGTAGATGTCGGCGTCCTTGCAGTACCGCACCATGCGAAAGATGTCGGGATTCATGAGAGGCTCGCCGCCTCCCCAGGGGAAGACCAATTCGGTCTTTTGGCTGATCTCGTCAATGATCTGCTGGAAGAGTTCGAAGTCGAAGTCCTCAGGAGGATAGTAGCCCAGCTCCCGGGGACACATGGGACACTTGAGGTTGCATTTCCCGGTGTTCTCGATGATGAGGGTGATCGGGTAGGCTTCCAGATCGGCGCGTCCGGTGAGGTATCCGGAGAGCAGTTTCCAACGATTCTGTGCCTGAGTCAGCCTCATGTGCCGCTACCTGGGGTATGCGGGTCTCATCTTAGCAGAAAGAAACACCCCTCCGGCACTCATTCGCCGACACGGGGACCCGAGGCGCCGGGGATCAGTGGATTTGCCCTTCGGCGAAGAGGGGGGCCGCCCGGATGGCGGCCTGGGCCGCCGCCAGGCGGGCCACGGGAACCCGGAATGGGGAACAGCTCACGTAGTCCATCTTGACCCGATGGCAGAAATCGATGGATTCCGTATCCCCACCGTGTTCGCCGCAGATCCCGATCTCAAGATTGGGACGGCGGGCCCTTCCCTCTTGAACCGCGATCCGAACCAATCTTCCCACCCCCTCCTGATCCAGGGTCTGGAAAGGATTCGAGGGCAGGATGCCTTCGTCCACATAGCGCAACAGGAAGTGCGTCTCCGCGTCGTCGCGGGAATAGCCCAACGTCATCTGGGTCAGGTCGTTGGTGCCGAACGAGAAGAACTCGGCCACTTCGGCCAGTTGATTCGCCGTGATGGCGGCTCGCGGAACTTCGATCATGGTCCCAAACATGTACTCGAGCCGGCATCCTCTCTCGCGCATGACCTCCACGGCCACCCGTTCCAGAACCGGCTGGATCACCTTCAACTCGTTCACGTGCCCAACCAGAGGGATCAGGATCTTGGGCCGGACCGTCCCACCCGTCTGAACCACGCTGCAGGCCGCCTCGAAGACGGCCCGGACCTGCATGCTCACGATCCCCGGCATCACGATGCTGAGCCGAATTCCCCTCAGGCCCATCATGGGATTGCTCTCGTGCAGCTTTCGAAGCGTGGCCAGGGTTCGCTGCAACTCATTCGCCTCTTGAGTCCGCCCCTCGGAGCGGCACAGTTGCAGGCGGTCCCGAATCTCCTCCTCCGTGGGCAGAAACTCATGCAGCGGGGGGTCGATGAGCCGGATCACGACAGGACGCCCATCCATCACCCGGAAGAGACCTTCAAAGTCCCCCTGCTGCAATGGAAGGAGCCGATTCAGAGCCTGTTTTCGCTCCGCCCCGTCACCCGAAAGGATCATCTGCCGAACGATGGGCAGACGGCTGGCTTCGAAGAACATGTGCTCGGTCCGGCAAAGACCCACGCCTTCCGCACCGTAGGCCAGCGCCCGGACGGCATCCTCCGGGTGGTCCGCATTGGCCAACACGCCGAGATGCCGCCGGCCGTCGGCCCAGGACAGAAGCGTTTGCAGGTCCTCCTGTTTTTCCAGATCGGATTCGACAGTCGGGATCCTTCCCAAAAAGATTTCGCCCGAGGTCCCATCCAGGGAGATCCAATCCCCCTCGCGCACCAGATGCCCATTGGCCCTGAGCCGGCGTTTCCTCTCCCGAAGTTCCATCCCTCCCGCTCCGACGATGCAGGGCACTCCGAACTGGCGCGCGACCACGGCAGCATGGCTCGTCGCACCGCCTTCGATGGTGAGGATGCCTCGGGACGCGAGCATGCCGTGAACGTCGTCGGGCCGGGTAAAGGGCCGCACCATGACCACGTCGGTTCCTTCCCGACTCCATCTCTCGGCCGTATCGGCGTCGAATACCACCCGTCCGACGGCGGCCCCCGGAGAGGCGTTGACCCCACGGCCCAGCAGGTTTCCGGCGTCCCTGGCCGTTTCCTTGGCACGAGGCGCAAAGGCCGGGTGCAGAAACACGTCGATATCCTCGGGACGGACCCGGAGCAACGCTTCATCGCGGGTGACGCGGCCCTCATTGCAGAGATCCACCGCAATGCGAATCGCCGCTCTGGCTGTTCTCTGCCCGGTTCGCGTTTGCAGAATCCAGAGTTTGCGCCGCTCTACGGTGAACTCCACGTCCTGCATGTCACAATATCGCTCTTCCAGCTTCCCGCAGATCCGAGTCAGCTGCCGGGCGACCTCCGGCATTTGTTCGCCGATACGGGCGATGCTCTGCGTGTTGCGGATTCCCGCCACCACGTCTTCCCCTTGGGCGTTCGGGAGATAGTCGCCGTAGAGAGTCCGGTCTCCGGTCACGGGATTCCGCGTGAAGACCACACCCGTGCCGGATTCGAGACCCATGTTGCCGAAGACCATGGAGACGACGTTGACCGCGGTCCCCAGATCATGGGGGATGCCCGAGGCATTTCGATAGTCGAATGCGCGTTTGCCGTTCCAGCTTCCAAAAACGGCCTGAACCGCCATCCGCAGCTGTTCGACGGGGTCCTGGGGAAACTCCATTCCTGTCCGCACACGGATGATCTGTTTGAAACGAACCGTCAACTCCTTCCAGTCCGAAGCCGTCATCTCTGCGTCCGACGCCACCTGCCGGTCGCGTTTCGTCCGTTCCAGAGACTCCTCGAATGCCTCGTCACCCAACTCCAGAACCACGCTTCCGAACATCTGGATCAAACGGCGATAGGCGTCGAACACGAACCGCTCGTCTCCGGAAGCGGCCGCCAGTCCCGCGGCCGTCTCGTCATTGAGTCCTACGTTGAGCACCGTATCCATCATCCCCGGCATCGAGTGCATGGCCCCGGAACGACAGGAGACGAGCAGCGGGTTCTCCGCATCGCCAAAGCACTTTCCGGTGGCCTCCTCAATTCGGCCCATTGCCTCCAGCACCTGGCTCCACAGCCCCTCCGGGAGCTCGCCCCCCGAGCGCAGATACTCGACGCACGCGTCCGTGGTGATGACGAAACCGGGTGGCACCGGCAGGCAGATGCGGCTCATCTCGGCCAGGCACGCACCCTTCCCACCCAGCAGGGCCCGCAACGACTCCTTTTCGTGATGAGTCTGGGCGGAAGGCACCTCGTCAAACCGGAACACCCACTTGCAGCTGTTCATGCAAACCGCCTCAAACGGAGATACGAATAGAAGGATCCGAAACGGGAACCCCGCTGAAAACCGGCGGGCTTGCGGGACCTGGCCCCGCGCCTCCGGCGATGCGGGTCAGGATTCATAGTAGTCGAGACCCAGATGCGTAATCTGTTCCTCTCCGCGCATATAGCGGAGGGTGTTCTTCAACTTCATGAGCTGGATGAAGAGGTCGTGCTCGGGATAGAGCTCGGGCAGGGTCATGGGACTCTTGAAATAAAAGGAGAGCCACTCCTGGATTCCTGACATTCCAGCCCGCTTGGCCAAGTCCAGGAACAGCACGAGATCCAGCACGATGGGGGCAGCCAATATGCTGTCCTTGCAGAGGAAGTCGATCTTGATCTGCATCGGATATCCGAGCCAGCCGAAGATATCCAGGTTGTCCCAACCTTCCTTGTCGTCCCGGCGCGGCGGGTAATAGTTGATCCGCACCTTGTGATAGAAGTCCCCGTACAGGTCCGGATAGTGCTCGGGCTGCAGGATGTATTCCAGGACCGATAGTTTACTCTCCTCCTTGGTCCGGAAGGACCCGGGGTCGTCCAGCACCTCGCCGTCCCGATTGCCCAATATATTGGTGGAAAACCAGCCCGAGAGCCCCAGGAGCCTGGCCTTGAGGCCAGGGGCGACGATGGTCTTCATCAGGGTTTGGCCCGTCTTGAAGTCCTTGCCGCAGATGGGGACCCCCTCGTCGATGGCCATCTGCTGCAACGCCGGCGCATCCACCGTCAGGTTGGGGGCACCGTTGGCGTAGGGAATCCCCAGCTTGAGCGCCGCGTAGGCGTAGACCATGCTGGACGGAATGTCGGGATCATTTTTCTTGAGGCCCTCCTCCAAAGCCGGAACATCCTCGTGAACCGGTCCCTGCTCCAGAAAGATCTCGGTGCTGCCGCACCAGACCATCACCATGCGGTCGACCTGCTTCTCCCGCTGAAACGACCGGATCTGTTCCATCAACTGGTGCGCCAGGTCCCATTTTGTCCGGCCCTTCTTGACGTGGGTTCCATCCAGCCTCTTGACGTAACGGTTGTCGAAGACCGCCGGATAGGGCCGGACTTCTTCCAGCACCGGCCTGAGCTGCTCCAGGAGACTCATCTCCAGCACGCCGGCCTTGACGGCCGCCGTGTACGCGTCGTCGTCGAACAGGTCCCAGGATGCGAATTCCAGATCATCCAGTTGGGCCAAGGGAACGAAATCGGAGATCTTCGGCGACCGCCCCTCCGTCCGTTTTCCCAGCCGGACGGTGCCGAATTGGGAAAGTGACCCGATGGGCTGGGCCAGTCCTCTCTTGACGGCCTCGACACCGGCAATGAAGGTGGTGCTCACCGCACCCAGGCCAACCAACAGCACCCCCAATTTTCCCCGGGGCTCCTCGATCCGTACACCCTTCTCAATCATGTGCATTCACCTCGAATTCGTCCTGCCCGGAAGCCTACGGCGCAGACTCCCAGGGCACAGCATGTGTTTTTCGCCGTCCGAACTTCGAATCAAGTCCTCGCCACCATGGAAATATCCGCGTAGGACAAGAAAAGCTGTGAGATCTCATGGAGGATTCTCAGTCGGTTCCTGCGCAGGTCTTTCTCGTGCGACATGACAAGAACGTCCTCGAAGAAACGGTCGACAGGTCCGCGCAGGCGGGCCATCTGCTTCAGCGCTTCCAGGAAATCCCCCTTCTCCAGCCTGGCGGCGACCTGGGGCCGCGTCTCTTGGACCACTCGGTTCAAAGTCCGTTCCGCCGGTTCCCTCAGTTCGCCGACGCGGACCCGGTCCAGCTCGATCGCCTGGCCTGCCAGAATATTCTTGATCCTCTTGAAGGCCATTGCCAACACCTCGAAATCCGCCTCGTTCCTCATCTCCTCCAGGGCGGCCGCTTTCCTGAGCCGGAGATGCAGGCTCCGACGGGAGTCTACCGCTTGTACGGCCCGGATGACGTCCTCGGAGACACCCCGGCTCAGAAAAACATGCCGAACCCTTCGCTCCAGGAATGCCAGAACCAGGCCATCCAGGTCCGTTCCGGCAGCATCGGCCGGGAGGGATTGCCGCGCCATCCGGACCAAGTCTTCAAGCGGGTAATCGAGACGGTATTCCAACAATATCTTGACGATACCCAGGGCTTGACGACGCAGTGCGAAGGGATCGCTGGAGCCCGTGGGAACGATTCCACCGGAAATGCAGGCAGTGACGGTGTCGAGCTTGTCGGCGAGTGCCAGCAGGGCTCCGGCGAGTGTGGAGGGAGGGGCATCGCTGAGGGAGACCGGCTTGTAGTGCTCCAGGATTGCCTTCCAGACGTCGGCGGGATAGCCCTCCCGGCGCGCATAGAGCCCGCCCATGACTCCCTGTAATTCCGGAAGCTCGCGAACCATCTCGGAGGTGAGATCGGCCTTGGACAACAGAGCCGCAAGTCCCAGCCGGGGGTCCGGTTTCAATCGGGAGCAGACCGCCTTCACCCGTTTTACCTTGTCCAGATAGCTTCCCAGCCGCTGGTGGAAGACGACCTCGGCCAGACTCTCGCTCCGCGCCTCCATGCTGGTCTTGAGATCGGTCCGCCAGAAGAACTCCGCGTCCTCGAGGCGGGCTCTCAACACCCTCTCGTGCCCCTTTCGGATTCGGCCGTCCGAGTCTCCGTCGGTATTGACCACGGTCAGGAAGTGGGGCCGGAGTTTCCCTCCGGCATCGGCCACCGGGAAGTACTTCTGGTGGTGCCGCATGACCGTGACCAGCACCTCCCGGGGGATATTCAAAAAGGCTTCGTCGAAGTCTCCGCACAGGGCGGTGGGGTATTCGTTGAGCTGAACGACCGTCTCCAGAAGACGTTCGTCTTCCACGGGAGACAGGCCGGCGGGAACCTTGTCCGCCAGCTCTTGTGAAATCTTGCTGCGCCGTTCGTCCACACTGGCCAGGACGTAGTTCCGGCGCATCTGATCAGGGTACTCGGCTGCGTGAGCCAGACGGATCTCGTCCTCGCCCAGGAACCGGTGGCCACGCGTGACCCGTCCCGATTCGATTCCTTCGAATCGAAAGGAGACGATCTCCGAATCCCAGAGCGCAGTGTACCATCGCAGGGGCCGAATGAATCGAAACCGGCTCTCCCGCCAGTACATGCTCCGCGGCCAGGGGATGCCGGCCACGAGCTGGGGCGTCTTTTCCTGGAGTATTTCCGGAAGGGACCGGCCCGGTATATTCTTACGGAATCCCAGGTATTCGCCCTTTGGAGTCTCTATCCTCTCCAGCAGTTCCACGTTCAGACCCTGGCTGCGTGCGAATCCGAAAGCAGCCCTCCCCGGGCCTCCGTCGGGTCCCATGGCAACGCGGACCGGAGGTCCGAGGACAAGCTCCTCCCTCCCGGGCTGGCGCTCCGGCAGCCCCTCGGCCAGCAGGGCCAGTCTCCTGGGAGTCCCATAGGAACGAACCGAGTCCGGGGACACCCCTTCCTGGTCCAGCACCTCCGTCAGATTTCGGCCAAGCTCGGCCAGCGCCGGAGAGATGACGTCGGCGGGCATCTCCTCCAGCCCCAGTTCAAGCAGAAAGCTGTGACCCATGATTTTCCAGGTAAAGCCGCGCAGTCGCCACCGCCAGGGCACGCACCCGGGCAATCAGGGCGACACGCTCGGTGACGCTGATGGCGCCCCGGCTATCCAGCAGGTTGAAGGTGTGTGAGCACTTCAGACAATAGTCGTAAGCAGGGAGAACGCACCCGGCCTCGTGGCACCGCCGGCATTCCTCCTCGTAGAGACGAAACAGATTGAAGAGCAGATCCGTGTCGGCCACCTCGAAGCTGTAGCGGGAGAACTCGGCCTCCTCCAAACGCCGGATCTGTCCATAGGTCTTCTCATGGTTCCATCTGAGACGATAGACGCTGTCCTCCCCCGAGATAAAGGCTGCGATCCTTTCCAACCCATAAGTCAACTCTACCGGGACGGGCATCAGTTCGATTCCACCAGCCTGCTGAAAGTAGGTGAACTGCGTGATCTCGAGCCCGTCCAGGAGCACTTGCCAGCCCACTCCCCAAGCCCCCAGGGTGGGACTCTCCCAATTGTCCTCTTCGAAACGGATGTCATGACGCTTCAAATCCACGCCTATGCTCGCCAAACTCTCGAGGTAGAGGTCCTGAATGTCCTCCGGCGACGGCTTGAGAATGACCTGAAGCTGGTGGTGGCGATAGAGACGATTCGGATTCTCGCCGTACCGTCCGTCCGCCGGCCGCCGGCTGGGCTGGACGTAGACGACCCTGTAGGGTTCAGGACCCAGAACCCGCAGGAAGGTCTCGGGGTGCATGGTCCCGGCGCCGACCTCGGTGTCGTAGGGTTGTTGCGCCACGCAACCCGAGTCCATCCAGAACTCGAGCAGACGGTGCACGATGTCCTGAAACGTCTGCGGGGCTTCCGCGACTTCCTTGGGTGCTGCACAGACTGATTCGCTCATCGCCGGGTTTCAGAGGAGTTCCTTCAGCAGTTTCCGAGTCTTCAGCGGTTTTTCGAGGTGGTATTCTAACAACTTCTCCGAAAGGCGTGCTATCGATTTGTCCTCCCCGGAGGTCAGGCAGTCAACTTCCAACGAGCCCGGCGGCGTCCGCATGAGGGATCTGGCCCGGGCTGCCACAGGACGAGGCAGTTCACTGTCGAGATCGGGAAGGACCCCTTCCAACTTGAGGGTCCAGAGCTCCAGATAACGAGCCAGCAGGGGAACGGAGACCGTGTCCATCGCCGCAAGAACGGCCACGGCCAAACGGAAGAAACGCTCGCTTTCCTCCTGCTCCCGGCTGAACTCAAGCAGAAGCTCGGTGAAATAGCTCCGATAAAGCGTGGACTCCCATGAGACTGCCCCCCGCCAAAAGACCCGTAATACGTCGCAACTCTGAATCACCGCCAGCTCCTGATGCTCCTTTCGACGAAAGCTCAAGTTCACGTAGTTCAAGGGCTCCAGACTGCCCCCGAATTTGCCTCCCGCCTTTCTGGCGCCGTGGGCGATTCCCCGCAATTTTCCAAAACTCCGGGTGAAGAACACGGCAATCTTGTGCGACTCGGCGTAGGGGTAGGTTCTGAGGGTGAGCGCCTCGGATTGGTGGCCGCTCATGTGGGGGAGACAACGGTGAGGAAATAGGTTGCCAATCCCAGAAAAGAAAGAAAACCCACCATGTCCGTGAAGGTGGTCAGGATGATGCTCGAGGCGACGGCAGGGTCGACGTTGAGCTTGATCAGAAACAGTGGAATCAAGGTCCCGATGATTCCGGCCACCAGAATGTTGATGATGAGCGCTCCGCCCAGGACGAATCCCAACACCAAGCTGCCCTTCCAGGCGAAGGCCACGACGCCGCACAGCAATCCCAGGACGACTCCGTTGGTGAGGGCTACGGCCAGTTCCTTTCCTAACACCGCTCGGCTGCTCTTCCAGGTCACCTCACCCAGAGCGAGTCCGCGGACGATCACGGTCAAGGTCTGCGTCCCCGAGTTTCCACCCATCCCGGCCACCACCGGCAGAAAGACGGCCAGATAGGAGAACTTGGCGATGGTGGGTTCGAAGAAGGCGACGATGGTGGCTGCCATCAGAGCCGTCACCAGATTGATGAGCAGCCATGGCAGCCTCTTCCTCACCGATTTCCGAGGCGGTGTGTAGATCCGGTCGTCACTTTCGACACCGGCCATGTAGAAGATGTCTTCGGTCGCCTCCTCCTTGATGACGTCGATCACGTCGTCCACGGTGATCACGCCCACGAGCTTGTTCTCCCCGTCTACGACCGGGATGGCCAGGAGATCGTAGAGGGCCACCTGCCGTGCTACTTCCTCCTGGTCGGTGTCGGTCCACACCGAGAGGATGTCGGTGGTCATGATCTTTCTGAGGGGGGTGCTGGGCGGAACCATGAGCAGTTCCCGCAAGGAGACGATCCCCACCAGATGGGTCCTTTCGTCCACCACATAGACATAGAAGGACATCGCCAGGTCTTCCGTGGTCTGGATCGAGTGGATGGCCTCTCCCACCGTCACGACCTCCCGAAAGGCCAGCACGTTGGGGGTCATGATCCGCCCTGCAGTTTCCGCCTCGTGCTCCAGCAACCCCTGGACCTCGGCCGATTCCTCGGTGGCCATCAGATCCAGGATGGCCCCGGCCCGTTCTTCGGGCAGAGCCGAGATGAATTGGGCGGCGTCGTCGCTCTCCAGTTCCTGGAGGACGCCGGCCGCCTCTTCGGCGGAAAAGTGGGCCAGGAGAGCGATGGCCGGATCGAGCCCCATCCCGGTCAGAGTCTGTCCCGCCAGATCCTGGTCCTGTTTAATGAGCAGAGCGAAGACCCGCCGCTGCTGCAGCTCACCCAACTCCAGCATGATGTGGGAGATGTCGCCGGGGTGCAGCTTGGACAGAAGGTTGGTGACGTGCTCGAACGCACTCCGCCTCAGGAGGCGGCGAACGGATTGTGCCAGCAGATGAATCTTATGCGTCTGCATCTGAAACGGAGCAGTGAGTGCTCAGTCCGGCCGAACTTCCTGTTCCTCCAGAGAGGCCGGCTCCTTGAGCCGATAACGCACGTACTGGTAACCCTTCAGCACAACACCGCTGAGAAGGTAACCGGAAGCCATGGCCATCAAGGACTGCCGCGAATAAAAGAACACGGCGGCCACCATCAAGGCCAGGATCACGACCAGAAGATGAGACTTTCTGCCTCCCAGATTGAGCCGTTTGAACGACGGATATCGGACCGTGCTGACCATGAGACAGGCCACCGCGCAGTTCATGGCAACCAGAGAGATCTTGAAGAAGACCGTATCCGGAGGGGTTTCGAAGTAGTGGATGATTGCCGCAACGAAGGCCGCCGCCGCCGGGATGGGCAAACCGGCGAAGTTCTTCATCTCTTTCAACTGAACGTTGAAACGGGCCAGGCGCACCGCCCCGCAGATAAAGAAAAAGAAGGCTGAAAAACGGGCGAAATTGCCCAGGTCGGCCAGCCCCCAGGAATAGATGAGTATCGCCGGAGCGATCCCGAAACTGACCACGTCGGCCAGGGAGTCCAACTGAACGCCGAAATCGCTGGTGGCATTGGCGAGTCGCGCCACGCGACCGTCCAGTCCGTCCAGAATCACGGCGATGCCGATGGCAACCGCCGCCACCTGGTAGTTCTCGTTGAGTATGGAGACCAGGGCGAAGAAACCCGCGAACATGTTCCCCACGGTGAAGAGCGAAGGCAGGATGAAGACGCTTCGGCGAAATCGCCGCCTGGGGGCCCCGGAAGCCGGGGCTCGGCGTTGGTTACGTCGTAACTTGCTCACGGCCCGGGGTTCCAATACGCCAGGACCGTGCTGCCGCCGTAAACTCGATCGCCTTCGCTGACCACCATGTCACAACTCCGCGGGAAGAAAAGATCGACCCGGCTGCCGAATCGGATCAAGCCTATTCTATCACCCCTGCCGACCACGTCACCCTCGCTCTTCCAGACCCGGATTCGGCGGGCCAATACTCCGGCCACCAAAGCGAAGGTCAGGGGCCGGTCGCCTGAAATGGTGAGTATGACCCGTTCGTTCTCAATCGAAGCCCGGTCGTCCCAGGCGAGATGAAACCGCCCGGAGCGATGTTCCTTGCGGACCAGGGTACCTTCAACGGGTGAACGATTGACGTGAACGTTCCAGATCGAAAGAAAAATGCTGACCTCGGTGCCGTCCTCAAACGGTTTCACACGAACGATCTTGCCGTCCGCCGGGCTGACCACGGCGTCGGGATCGTCAGGAATGGATCGTTTCGGATCGCGGAAAAAGTAGGCGACAAAAGCCGCCAGGACCAGGGTCACCACACCCAGGGCGACGACCTGCAGCCAAGTCAGGACCAAGGTCAATGCGACGAGTGGAAGAAAGAAATAGTATCCGTCTCGGGCCATAGGCGGATGCTCCGGACTCCGGCCGGGAGCCGACTCCAGATCGGGTTCCCCGGCAAAACATGGGGCTCCTGCCAGGAGGGCATGCCCAGCCTGGAATGAGCGGAAGTCAAGGAAGGATTGAACGAAAGCCCGGATCTCACGCAGTCGGCGCAGACTCCTATCCGGTCTGGGCCTCCATCTGGTGCCGATGAATGATCACTTGCATCTGATCCTTCAAGGCCAGCTTCTTTTTCTTGATGACGCTCTCACGCAACTTTTCTTCCGGGTTCAGGTAGACCCTGCGAACAAGCTCCTCCAGTTGGCGTTCGTATCCCTGATGCTCCAACGCGAGCCGGGAAAACTCCTTGTCCGTTTCCATCAGATGATTCTTGAGAGCGGCCTCATCCATTGCGCGCTTCCTCCTGGTGCTTGGACCACGGCACGTAATGCCTCGTACCGACGCACGAATTTAGCAAACGGGTCCTCGACCTTCAAGGCGAGGAACGGGAACGGAAAAGTCGAATCGACGGTTGCAATGGGCTCGCTCGATCTCAGCGCTCGACCGAGAGGCCCTGCCGGGCGCGATGGCGCTCCAGGCCCAGATTGATGAGCTCTTCGATCAGGCCGGGATAGCTCAGACCGGACGCCTGCCAGAGCTTCGGATACATGCTGATCTGGGTGAACCCTGGAATGGTGTTGGCTTCGTTGACCCAGAGCCGGAGGGTGTTCTTGTCCAGCAGGAAATCGACTCGGGCCATTCCCTCCACACCCAGCGTCCGATAGGTCTGCAGGGCCAGACCCCGCGCCTCGTCCATCTCCTCCTCGGAAAGGGGCGCGGGGATCAGCAACTGGCTAATCCCATCCAGGTACTTGGCTGCGTAATCGTAGAAATCCCCGGAGGGAACGACCTCCCCCGCGATCGAGGCCCGCGGATACTCATTCCCCAGAACCGAAACTTCGATCTCGCGGGCATCGATTCCCTGCTCGGCCAGAACCAGCAGGTCATATCTCAAGGCTTCTTCCAGATGTTGCCGGAGCTCCCCGGAGTTGCGGCTCCTGCCGACTCCGATGGACGATCCCATATTGGCCGGTTTGACGAATATGGGATAGGCGAGCTCGTTCTCGATCCGCGTCAGAACCTGATCCGAAGCCTCACCCCATTCGGCTTTGGTGATGCTCACGCATGGCAGGACCGGCAACCCGGCGTGGGCGAGCACCTGCTTGCACCAGACCTTGTTCATGGCCAACGATGAGGCCAGCACACCGGCTCCCACGTAGGGCAGTCCCAAAACCTCCATCGCGCCCTGTACCGTGCCGTCCTCCCCGAACGGTCCGTGCAGGACCGGGAACACCACGGGCAATGGGGGAGGCATGCCGGCCAGAACCGCGAGCCAGTGCTCGGGGCCGCCGGGAAACTCCCAGGTTCCATCCGGCGGGAGCTCCAATTCCCGGCGCAGAACCTGAGGAACATAGCTTCTGCCCTGCCGATCCAGACCCATGACCGAAACCCGGTAACGCCTCTGGTCCAAATGGTTCAGAATCGAGCGGGTCGAGATCAGGGAAACGTCATGCTCGGCGGAGCGTCCTCCGCAGAGGACCACCACATGGATCCTGCGGTCAGTCATTGGCGCTGAAGGTCCGTTCTCTTGAGGGTCACCGCGACGGCTGTGCCGGAACCCGGACGGCCGGGGACCTGCTGTCTTCTCTCACCCCTCACTCGTCGCTCCTCTCTTCCCTCCGGATCCCTTGGACTCGTAGGCCTTGATGATGCGCTTGACGAGTCGATGGCGGACCACGTCCCGGCGATCGAACTCACAGAAGGAGATCCCGCGCAAGCCCTTGAGCAGTCCACGTGCCTCCACCAGGCCCGACCTCTGACCCGGCGGCAGATCGATCTGGGTGATGTCCCCGGTGACGACTGCCATGGAATTGAGGCCGATTCGAGTGAGAAACATCTTCATCTGCTCGGAAGTGCAATTCTGAGCCTCGTCCAGAATGATGAACGATTCGCCCAACGTCCTCCCCCGCATGAAGGCCAGGGGAGCGATCTCGATGATCTCCCTGTCCATGAGCTTCCGCACCCTTTCGGCCCCGATCACATGGATCAGGGCGTCCGAAAGGGGCCTCAAATAGGGGTTGACCTTCTCCTGAAGGTCTCCAGGCAGGAACCCGAGCCGTTCGCCCGCTTCCACTGCGGGACGGGACAACACGATCCTCTGGACCTTTTTGTCCAGAAGAAACGAGACCGCCGTCGCCACCGCAAGATAGGTCTTGCCCGTGCCGGCCGGACCGATACCGAAGACCAGGTCATTACGGTGGATGGCCTGAACGTATCGGGACTGGTTCAGACTCCGTGGCGACACTTCCCGTATGGGAGTCTTCAGCACCAGAGCCTTGGGAAAGAAATCGTGGAGACTCTCGGCCGCCCCCTCGGCAATCTGCTGGAACGCTTCCCTCAACTCGCCGTTGGAAAAGGAGCATCCAGTGGAAACCAGAGACGAGAAGTCGGTGAGGATGTTCTCCAGGATCCGTTCGTGTTTTTCATCTCCCTGGATGAAGACCTGGGGGCCCCGGGCGCCGATCCGTACCTGAAACAGCGACTCCAGCAACCGCGCGTTCTGATCCCGGAGGTCGAAGAGAATCTCAGCGCACTGGTCCGGGAGAAGAACCTTCTTCAAGAGTGGGGGTTTTGCAGCCGTGCCAATGGGGCCATGTATGGGGTCGGGGTCCAGGCAGCCACTGCTAGCCTGAGGATGCCGCCAGGGTCCGATTCAAGGAGTGGGTCAACCGGGACTTGTACCGTGCGGCCGTCCGTCGATGGATGACACCCTTCTGGGCAGTGTGGTCGACCACGGTGTAGACACTGGAAAGATAACTCTGGGCGTCTGCGAACCGTTGTTCCTCCAGCATGCGGCGGAAACGCTTGATTTCGGTCCTCATCCGGCTCAGGTAGTGGCGATTGCGCATCCTGCGCCTTCGGCTCTGACGCAGACGCTTTTCCGCCGACTTGATATTTGGCATATGGACTCCCGCGAAACAGCGCGCATTATAGTTGTCCCCGGCGGCAGGTGTCAATGAGCAGGCGCTCCAGGTGAAACCGGGGTTCGGAGACGCCGCTCTTGCAGGCCCGGTCCGTCTCTCGGATCCGAATCAGGACTCGCTCGATCCACTCCGGCGGATAGCGGCGCACCTCCCCCTCTTGGCCACGATAGCTCCAGATCTTGAGCTTGCGGAGAACCTCCCGAAAGGACCGTCCCCGGTCCAGCATCTCCCGGGCCACCAACAGCCGCCTGAAGGTCCAGTAGAGCATGGCCAGAATCTGGGAGAAGCTGACGCCCTTTTCAATTAGACGGTTCAGAATCAGAAGGGCTGCCGGGGACTGCCCCTTGGCCATGGCGCCGATGAGATTGAACACGTCGTATTCCCGACTCTCCAAGGTCATTTCGGCGACCGAATCGGAGGTGATTTTCCGGCTCTCCCAGCGGGCCAGAAACTGTTTCTCCAACTCCATTCTGAGACGCCCCAGGTCGTCCCCCACCAACTCGACCAGGGCGCGGGCGGCCGCCGGTTCCAGAACGTAGCCCTCCTGCTTGGCCCAGGCCTGCAGCCATCGGCCCGGCCCAACCTTTTTGTCAAACTCGATCCGGGGTAGTCGGGACCAGGCCCTGGAACGTTTCTTCGCTTCCAGAACCAGCACGGTCCGGGGCGCCGGGCGCTTCAGATACGCCTTCAGCCCGGATCCGGATCCGGCGTGGTCTCGAACGTACACCCATCGTTTCTTGGAGACCCACGGAAGAGTGCGAGCGGCGTGGACCACCTCCCCGACAGAGTCCTTCCCCAGATCAAAAACGGACCAATCGAAATCTCGGGCCGACTTCTTCACCTGTTCCCGGCAGAGGTCGTAAACGCGTTTGAGAAAAAGTTCCTGGTTCGAAACCACGACGTAGACGGGATGAGGCTCCGCCAGTGACTTCCGGAACTCAGAGAACCGCATGGCTCAGTCGTCCTCGACCAAACAGATCCCTTGCTCCGCTTCTCGCGCTTGAACGATCCACCTTTCTTCACTCTTTCCTTTTTTCTCTTTCCTCTTTCCCCTGTTGCTCAGAACCCCTCCATCAGAGTCGTGACCACACTGGAAGAGAAATCCCGGGCCACCCGCTCCAGGGCCGGACTCAGTTCGGTGAAGAAGTTGCGGACGTCGACGTTGATGACGTACTGCTCCCGAAAGAGGTACTGGTCGTTCTGGTAGAGAACTCGACCATCCCGCCGGTCCTGGAGCCGGACCCGGGCCCGGAGCGTGACCAGGAAGGTGGAGCCGAAGGCCCGCTGCCGGAATATGACGGGGTTGGCGGTAGTGGAGAAGATGACTCCACTGAAAACGGCGTCGGCCTGCGAAGGATCATGGACCAGACGGTAGGAAGATCTCTCCACAAACGCGTGAATCAGGGATCGCGTGAAGATCTGCTCCACTTGAAACGTCGTGGTCTCATTCTCCAGTGGAACAACGGCCAGAGTTTGGAGCTGGGGAGCCAGCCGATTCTTGGAAGCGACCCGATAACCGCATCCGGTGAGGAAGACCGGGACCAGAACCAGCAAGAGGGAGGGCAAAACCGCGGGATGGGTCCGCTTCATCGCGCCACCACGTTCACGAGCCTTTTCGGGATCACGATCACCTTGATGACGTTTCGACCCTCGATGTGTCCCCGAATCCGTTCATCGGACAGGGCCAGCTCCTCCATCCTCTCCGACGCCACATCGGCCGGAGCCTGGATCCGGGAACGCACCCTTCCGTTGACCTGGACCGCGAACTCCACCGTTTCTTCCAGAGCCAGATCGGGATCGTGCTCCGGCCAGGAGGCGGAAGCGATCCCGCGGCGATGCCCCAGGATCGAATACATCTCCTCCGCGAAATGGGGGGCAAACGGGGCCAATAGCAGGGCCATGCGTTCCAGGGCTTCCCGGAGCAGCCTACGGTCAGGTTCCCCCTGGTCCACATAGTCCTGCACCGAATTCAACAATTCCATGATTGCCGCGATGGCCGTGTTCTGGTGCAGCCGCTCCAGGTCCCGCGTCACCTTCCGGATGGTCTGGTGAAGCTTCCGCTGCAGGACACGCGCCTGGGAAGACTTCCCAGCCCGAGCCTTCCCGGGGGCCGGCATAGCGTCGCCGGACCACTCGGTCCGGTATCGATGCAGCAACCTCCAGAGTCGACTCAGAAAACGCCAACACCCCTCCAGTCCCTGATCGTTCCAATCCAGGTCTTTGGCCGGTGGAGCGCAGAACTGGATGAAGAGCCGGAGCGTGTCGGCGCCGTACCTTCGGACGATCTCGTCCGGCTCGACCACGTTCCCCAGGGACTTGCTCATCTTGGCGCCGTCCTTGATGACCATCCCCTGGGTAAAAAGGGTACGCACCGGTTCATCCAGCTCGACCATGCCCAGGTCCCGCATGACCTTGGTGAAGAATCGCATGTAGATGAGATGGAGGATGGCGTGCTCCACTCCGCCGATGTAGATGTCCACGGGGAACCAGTAGCGCACGGCTTCCTGGCGAATCGCTCCGTCCGAATTGCGGGCGTCGGTATAACGGTAGAAATACCAGGAGCTGTCCACGAAGGTGTCCATGGTGTCGGTTTCCCGCCGGGCCGGCCCCCCGCAGGCCGGGCACACCGTCCGGACGAAATCGGGGACCTGAGCCAGCGGGGAGCGACCCAACTCGCTGCCTTCCATTCGAGGCAGAATCACCGGCAGCTGATCCTCCGGGACCGGAACCGTCCCGCACCGGGAGCAGTAGACGATGGGGATGGGTGTCCCCCAGTAACGCTGGCGGCTCACACCCCAGTCTCGGAGCCGGTAGGAGACGGTGGCCTCGCCGAAGCCCTCCTTGCTGGCATACTCGGCCATCTTCCGCTTGGCCTCACCCGAGGAGAGTCCGGAGAAGGGACCGCTGTCGACCAGTCTTCCCGGGTCCACGAAGGCCCGGTCGGTGCCGGCGGGTGGCGGCCCTTCACTCGGTTCGATCACGGTCCGTACCGGCAGCCCGTACTTGCGGGCGAACTCCATGTCTCGCTGGTCATGGGCCGGGACGGCCATGATTGCGCCGGTCCCGTATTCCATCAGGACGAAATTGGCCACCCATATGGGAACCATTTCCCCGCGGAACGGATTCCAGGCGTAGCGTCCGGTGAAGGCTCCCAGCTTCTCTGCATCCTCTGCGGCGCGAAGGTTCTGGTCCTGGCGGCGCACCTGCTCCAGCAGCGCCTTCAGCCTTCCGCCGTCGCTATCGTCTTCCAACCAGACCTTTACCATGGGATGTTCGGGAGCCAACACCATGAAGGTCGCTCCGTAAATCGTGTCCAACCGGGTGGTGAAGATGTCGATCCCCTCTCCCGATGGGCCTCCCAGCCGGAAACGGACTCGTGCCCCAACGGACTTGCCGATCCAGTTGCGCTGCATGGTGACGACTCGTTCGGGCCAGTCCTCCAGCTGGTCCAGATCCTGGAGCAACTGCTCGGCGTAATCGGTGATCCGGAAGTTCCACTGCTCCAGATCCTTTTGGACCACGGGACTGTCGTCGCGCCAGCAGAGCCCGTTGACGACCTGCTCGTTGGCCAGGACCGTCTGACAGTCCTCGCACCAGTTGACGGACCCCCGGCTCCTGTAGGCCAGACCCCGGTCGTACATCTGGAGAAAGAACCATTGGTTCCAGCGGTAATACTCCGGAGTGCAAGTGGCCAGCTCCCGGTGCCAGTCGTAGGACCAACCCATGCGCAGGCACTGCTGCTTCATCCGCTCTATGTTCTTCAGCGTCCACGTTTTCGGTGGAACCTGGTGGCGAATGGCGGCATTCTCGGCCGGAAGCCCAAAGGCGTCCCAGCCGATGGGATGCAGAACGTTGAAGCCCTGCATGGATCGGAACCTGGCTACCGAATCGCCCAGCGAGTAGTTGCGAACATGGCCCAGATGGAGCACTCCCGAGGGATAAGGAAGCATTTCCAGAACGTAGTATTTGGGCCTGCCGCGGTCCTCAGCGACGACGAACTCCCGGTGCTCCTCCCAACGTTTCTGCCACTTGGATTCGATCGCCTGGAAGTCGTATTGTTCCTGCATTTCGAACCGACTCTATGCCAGGTCCCGTCCGTCCTCCAGCCGGGACAGTGTGATTTCCTGCTGTGCCTGGTACTTGCCTTTCCGGTCCGAATAAGAAACTCGACAGACGTCACGGGCCCGAAGAAACAGGAGTTGGGCAATGCCCTCGCCCGAGTAGATCTTCACCGGAACGGGACCGTTGTTGATCACCGACATGGTCAGGCGCCCTTCCCACTCCGGTTCCAAGGGAGTGACGTTGACGGAAACCCCACACCGGGCATAGGTCGACTTACCGACACAAACTCCCAGCACGTCCCTGGGAATACGAAAGTACTCATAAGATTGGCAGAGGACGAAGCTCCGGGCGGGGATCAGGCAGGAATCGCCCTCGTGGTCCTGATAGCAGCGTTCCGACGCCTGCTTGGGATCCAATATCGAAACCGATCCTTCCTGGAGCAGCTTGTAGCGCCGGTCCACCCGAAAGTCATACCCGTAGGAGGAGACTCCGTACGAAATTGCCCCCTCCCCGACCAGGCTTTCCTCAAAAGGTTCGATCATCCCTTCCCGCGCTTGGCGAGCGATCCAGTAATCAGGTCGTATGCTCATGGATTTCACTCAGCGAATCGCGAAAGTCTACCAGTCTCCCACCCGGATTTCCCCTACCGGAAAAGCCCACATCCGGCTTCAGCTTGACTCCTCCCATGCAGAGCCTGAACCGAACCTTGACATCCGGAACCCATGCCCAGTATAAGACAACGGCTAACAACTCAGGGGGCGTTTCCAAGCCGTGATCAAACAGGATATTGTGTCACGCGTTTCCAAGAAGATGGGAATGACCAAGGTGAGGTCGGAAGAGGCCGTCGACACCGTGATCGATGTGTTGAAGCGCGCCCTGAAACATGGCGAACGCATTGAGTTGCGGGGCTTCGGAGTCTTTCTGGTCAAGCCACGGAAAAGTGGCATCGGACGCAACCCCAGGACGGGAGCCGTGGTCCCCATTCCTCCTGGCAAGACCGTTCGCTTCAAACCCGGGAAAGAAATCCGCTCCGGCTGACATCCCTGGCAGTCCGTGGTGAAAGTCTCGCGAAACACCGAAACCGGGGCTGCGCCCGCCGGACAAGGCGCTCTGAGGGAGCATACCGGGAGTATGTGACCGGGGAGCAGCGCAGTCCGCCGGGATGCAGACGCGGTCGAATGCCGCGATGACTTTTATCACGAGCGGCTACCCCCGGACGAGTTCAACATCAGTGACGGAATGTTCTCCCCAGGACGAGAACCTGCCGGCGCCTGAACCGGAGAAGCCTCGTTTCCGGCTGGCCCTTCTGCTGCTGCTCGTCACCTTCGCCACAACCCTGTGGGCCGGGTCGCTTTGGCACCTCAGCTTTACCCTGGGCAGCGGTCAGGCTTCACCCGACACGGCCGGTTCAGCCGGGTGGCCCGACCTCCTTCTCGGACTCCCTTATGCGATCACCGTCCTCGCGATTCTCCTGGCCCACGAATTGGGTCACTATCTCACCTGCCGCTACTATGGAATCCGCTCTACTCTTCCCTACGCGATTCCGGCTCCAGTCCCCTTTCCCTTCGGCACCCTGGGAGCCGTGATCCGGATCAAGTCCCCGTTCCGGGACCGGCGCCAGTTGTTCGACGTCGGAATCGCCGGACCCCTGGCAGGGTTTGCGCTCATCGTCCCGGCGCTCATCATCGGGCTCGGCTATTCCACCGACTTCACTCCGTCCGGTCTCGGTGGAACAACCTACGAGTTTGGAGAACCCCTTCTCTTCCGTCTGGCTGCAGAGCTCTTCGCTCCGGCCGGAGAGGATTGGAACATCAACCTCCACCCCATCGGCTGGGCGGCCTGGTTCGGAATGCTGGCCACGGGCATGAATCTCCTTCCCATCGGCCAACTCGACGGAGGCCACGTCGTCTATGCCCTGCTGGGGCGCCGGGGACACCGAACCGTTTCCTACGCCGCCCTGGGTGGACTGGTCGCCTTGGGAATCTGGTGTTTCTACGGATATGTGTGTTTCGCGGTGATCCTGGTCTTCATGGGCCTGAAGCACCCGCCACCCAGCGTCCCGGCCGGGCCGCTGGATCGGCGGCGAGTCCTGGCCGCCATCGCCGGTCTGCTACTGTTGATCCTCACATTCATTCCAGCGCCGGTAAGGATCATCGACGCGCCTTGATGACGGTACCGGACCGCCGCGACGGTCAGGAACGGAAAGTCTCAGTGAATTCCTTCCAGATCCGGGAAAATCCCTGCTGCAGAATGATGATGGCCGCCCCGCAGACGAAGAACCGGGCTCCCTTCTCGTAGTAGGGCATGGCGGCTTCCGGACTCGCCACCGGAATGCCCCACCACTTGCCGTGACGGCGGCAGGCCTCGGCGACCCGGTCAACGGCCTGAACGATGAGGGGATGTCCCCCTTGGGTGGGAATGCCATAGCTCTGGGTCAGATCGCCGGGCCCCACCATGATTCCGTCGAGCCCCTCGACTGTCAGGATCTCATCGATGGCCTCGACTCCTTCCCGGTCTTCGATCTGAATCGAGACCAGGGTCTCCTCATTGGCGGAGGCCATGTACTCGGGCATGGCCTCCATTCCGTAATTGGAGGCGACTTCCACGCCATCCATGCCCCGCTGTCCCACGGGATGGAATCGGCTGTTGCGAACGACTTCGCGCGCCTCCGCCGCCGAGCAGACGTGGGGAACCATGATGCCGTTCGCCCCCGCCTCGAGACAGCGGAAATAACTCCAATAGGGTCCCTTTCTCATTCGGACCAAGGGGTCCATCCCGGAGGCCCGGCAGGCCAGCCCCATGGCGAAGAGCTGGTCGTAGTCGTAGTCCTGATGCTCCATGTCGATCCAAACGCCGTCGAATCCAATGAGACCGATCATCTCGATGAGCTTGGGCGAGGGATAGGGAGTGGGACAGGCCAGCATCACCGGCTCGCCCTTTCTGAGTCTGTGCAAGATCTTGTTTCTTCTCATGACCTCCTCTTGTACTTCCCGGCTCGGTGACACCGCCGAAATAGCCAATGTCGGCAAGCGCACGTAAGGTATCCTCTTAGCCGAATCGACTGCAACTTGCGAGTCGAGGATTTAACCGCTGAAGAGGAGACGACATGAACGAACCCAGCCCGTTGCCGCCAGACGTCCTGGAGTTGCTAGGGCAATATGACACGCCGACCATCTGCAACGTGATCGAGCTCTTCGGCGTGCGCCCCAGGACCTCCGGCTACATGGACCAGCGAATCAAGGCCCATTTCCCGGAGATGCCCCCCATGGTGGGCTATGCGTCCACTGCCACCTATCGTTCCTCGGCGCCGCCTCAGGGAGCGGACGTCTACGACGCCATGCAGAAACAGCTCTCCGTTCTGCAGGAGCGTTCCGGACCTCACGTCATCGTGTTTCAGGACCTTGACGATCCGTCGACGGCGGCCACTTTCGGCGAAGTCATGTGCACCTCCTACCAGACCTTCGGCGCCGTCGGGCTCATCACCAGCGGGACGGGCCGCGATCTCGACCAGGTCCGGCAAATCGGCTTCCCCGTCTTCAGCAGCGGCACCAACTGCTCCCACGGCTATTGCCACACTCTGGACGTGGACGTCCCGGTGCACGTCGGCGGGCTCACCGTGCGCCCGGGAGACCTGCTCCACGGTGACGCCAACGGCGTGACGAACATACCCGGGGATCTCGCCGCTGAAGTGGCTCGTATCTGTCCGGAATTTGTCGCTGCCGAGGAACTGGTGTTGGAGTGCCTGCGCATGCACGGACCCGATTTGCCCAGGCTCCAGCGAGCCCGGAAGGAATGCCGCCGCCGCATCGCCGAACTCGCGAAACGGGTCACCGGCTGAGACCGGTTCACAAACGGACCAGGGCTTCCGCCAATCCCCGCACCAGGAGTTCCATGGACCGATAGTCCAGGGTCTCCGGCCGATCCGTGGAACGATGGTAGTGTCGATTCCGGAAGAAGGCCGTGTCCGTCACCATCAGGGCCGGGTAACCCTCTTGCCAAAAGGACCAGTTGTCCGAGAGGTCGACGCCGGGAACGAAGGGCAAGGCGATGTGCTCCACCGGCAGGTCCCCATGGGCCGAGAGCAGACGGGACAGGCGCCGGACCAGAACCCGTGACGCGTAGTTGCCGGCCACGGCGATGAAGTTTCCCCGGTCGGGGTAGAACCAGCGCATCAGGGAAATGGGGTGACCCTGAGATCTGCGGGCGCTGCTGTAGTAGCCCACCATCTCCAGCGAGATCATTCCCCGAATCGAATCTCCCCGCTGCCGGCAGCGTCGAGCGTACACGCGGCTCCCCATGGAACCGGTCTTGAAATGGGGAGACTCCTCCAGGGTGAACGCCACCCAACGAATCGATGCGGCGGCCGGTTCGTCCACCAGGACCCGTGCCAGCTCCATGAGAACCGCCACACCGCTGGCATTGTCGTCGGCGCCGGGAGAACCCAACGCCGTGTCGTAGTGGGCGCCCACCACTACAACGGGAGCACCGGAGTCAGCACCGGGAATGGTGGCGACGACGTTGCGATACTCCCTTCCGCCGCATTCGTACAGATCGTGCGCGATCCGGTATCCGGACTGAGTGAAGACTTCTTCGATGTAATTCCTGGCTCGCTCCAGGCGGCGGTAGCGGCGCGAATTTCTCTCCCCCACGACTCCGGCCAGGAACTGGACGTGGCCCCTCAACCTGAATTGAAGCTCCCCCGTTAGATCCGGCATGCGAGGTCCATTATAAAGAACCGGGTTCCGGCAGCTTGCCATCGGCGGCGCCGGGAGGTCAAAATGTCGGCGACCGTACGGAAATCCACATGGAAAATTTAGAAACCTCCCGTCCCGTCCGACTCATCATATTGAATCCAGGCCATTTCCACGCGACGCTGGTGCAGAAGACCTCCTACTCCCAGGTGTCGCCGGAAGTGCACGTCTTTGCTCCCGATGGACCGGAGGTCCAGGACCACGTCCAGAGAGTCGAGGGTTTCAACCGGCGGGAGCAGAACCCGACCTGTTGGAGGCAGCGGATCTACCAGGGGGCCGATTACCTGGAACGCATGTTGAGGCGCCGGCCCGGCAACGTGGTCGTGGTGGCGGGAAACAATCGGCGAAAGACTCAGTACATCCAAGAGAGCATCCGATCGGGGCTCAACGTCCTCTCGGACAAACCCATGTGCGTCAGTCACGAGGCCTGGAAGGTTCTGGAGAGAGCCTTCTCGACGGCAGAGGAGAAGGGACTCCTGATCTACGACATCATGACCGAGCGCTTCGAGATCACGACGATCCTGCAGCGCGAGCTGGCCCGCTGTCCGCACGTCATCGGCAGGCCCGTCGGTGGAGACGCCCAAGCTCCGGGAATCGTCAAGGAGAGCGTTCACCATCTCTACAAGGAGGTCGCGGGACAGACCCTGATCCGCCCGGAGTGGTACTTCGACATCGAACAGCAGGGCGAAGGGATCGTGGACGTCTCCACCCATCTGGTCGACCTGGTGATGTGGCAGGGATTCCCCGGAGAGGCGGTCGACCGCTCGCGAATCGAAGTCTTGGCGGCCCGTCATTGGCCCACGATCCTGAGCCGGGAGCAGTACGGGCAGATCACGGGCAAGGACGATTTCCCTCCGTACCTGCGGAAGAAACTGGACCGGGATGGGTGCCTGCCCTATTTCTGCAACGGGGAAATCCTCTTCCGGGTGGACGACCTCCACGCCAGGATCTGGGTGGCCTGGGATTTCGAGGCGCCCAGCGGTGGCGGCGACACCCACTTCTCGGTAATTCGCGGGACCCGGGCCCATCTCTGCATCCATCAGGGGGAGGAACAGGCGTTTCGGCCCGAGTTGTCGGTTCAGCCCGCCCCGGGGGCCGATGCCGGAACGCTGGAGAACGGACTGCGGCGTTTCATCGAGGAAATCTCCCATCGATTTCCCGGCTTGGCCCTGGAGCCATTGGAATCGGGCTGGCAGGTATCGATTCCCGACCGCTACCGCGTCGGGCACGAGGCCCACTTCGGCGAAGTGACGAGCAAGTACCTCAGTTTCCTGGAGTCGGGATCCATGCCCCAATGGGAGATCACAAACATGATCTCCAAGTACTACGTGACCACCCGGGCCCTGGAGATGGCCCGCGCGGATTCATCCTGAATAAGTTTCGCCCGGGATCGGGTCAGCCCCTGCGGTGGGTGGCGATCAGGTAGGCCGCCGCCGTCCAGACGGCCAGAACCACGAAGACGCCCGCGTTGGCCAAGCCGCGTTCGGCGGACCAGAGAATCGAGTACCCCAGAGCTCCCGGCAGCAGGGCGTAGTAGGCGAAGGGAATCAACGTCTTGCGCAACACCAGGCCTTCGCGGCCCACCAGCCCCACCACGGCCGACGCCGCCACGACGTTATGGACGCAGATCATGTTTCCGGCGGCCCCGCCCACGACCTGCAGCGCCACGACCCAGGTGGGATCGACGCCGATTCTCTCCCCGACCCCGAACTGGAACAGGGAAAACATCATGTTGCTCACCGTATTGCTGCCGGCCACGAACGCGCCCAACCCCCCGATGAGCGGCGAGAAGAAGGGCCACGCGGAGCCGGCCACCGCGGCCACTCCATCGGCCAGAACGATGGGCATCTTCTCGAAACCCGATTCTCCTCCCCCGCTATGGATGAAGACCTGGACCATGGGCACGGTGAAGACCAGTGCGACGGACGCCGTCAACATGGTCCGCGCCGACTTGCTCCAGGCCGACCGGAAGCGCGGCCACTCCATGGAGTGGAGAAAGAAGGTCACACAGCAGACCAGGATGAAGATGGTTCCCGGAAGATAGAGTGGACGCACAGACGCCGTGATATCGGTCCCGAATAGGTCGGGAAGGGTAATGGTCCAGGAATTGACCCAGCCCAGAAACGGCAGTTCCCGCAACCGGGTCAGGACCAGCAAGACTCCCACCAACAGGTAGGGTGACCACGACCGCAGTGCTCCCAGGTCCGTGCGGGTGCCGACGGAGCCTCCGACCCGCACCGTCCCGGACCACTCCGCCGGCCATCTCCGCCGGTCGTCGAACTCCCAGTACTCCTCCCGGGAGGGCATGAGAAAACCCCTCTTGGCAGCCGCACCCACGATGGCCAGTCCGGCCAGTCCTCCGAACATGGAGGGGAATTCGGGCCCCAACAACCATGCCACCAACAGGTACGGAAGCATCATGGCGAAGGAGGCGAAGAGCGCGAACCGCCAGACCTGGAGCCCCTCCCGGAAAGACCGGTTCCGGCCGAAGAATCGTGTCAGGAGCGCCAACACGAAGAGCGGGACCAGGGCGCCCGTCACGGTGTGGAGCACGGCGACCCTGGTCCCGATCATGATCAGGAACCGTGACCAGTCCGGATAGCCGGCCTCGGCGGCGAAGGCGACGACGGCCGGGTCGGCCGAGAGTCCGGTGCTCACGCCCACCAGGATCGGGGTCCCGACGGCCCCGAAGGAGACCGGAGTGCTCTGGATGATCATTCCGGCCATCACGGCCCCCAGAGCGGGAAAACCGAGCGCGACCAGGAGAGGCACGGCCACCGCCGCCGGCGTCCCGAATCCGGCCGCTCCCTCGATGAAGGAACCGAAGAGCCAGGCGATGATGATGACCTGGATCCGGCGGTCCGGGGTGATCTCGGTAAAGATGCGGCGAATGGTTCCCAGCGCCCCGCTTTGTTCCAGCGTGTTCAGGAGCAGGATTGCCCCGAACACGATGTAGAGGAGGGAGAGGGCCACCACCAGGCCGTTCACGGAGGCGGCCGCCACCTGAGCCACGGGGACTTTCCAGACCAGGAGGGCCAGTCCCGCGGCGGTGACATAGGAAATGGGCATGGACCGGCTGGCCGGCCAACGGAGGCCGACCAGGAAGAGACCAACGACGGCAATGGGGAGCAGGGACAGTAAAGCAAGCACGGCCTATAGCATCCGGGGCGGCTGGCGCAAGAAGATACGCGAACCAGGAGCCTGCGCGGCAGAAATTAATCTACCGCGCAGACTCCTAGAAAGCGTCCGGACCGGCGGCAATCCTGGCCAGGTCTCCGCGCGTGTAGGAGCCCAGGCTCCTGAAGTCCAGTTCCGCATAATTCCTGACCCACTGCAGGGCGATCTTGTAGGAGTCCCGATAGCGTCCGGCGGCGGCTCCGAACGAAGCCGCCGAACTCAATTCCAGAATACTCTCCAGTTCCTCACCCAGCAGTCTCTTGACCAGGGCACAATCGTGCTTCCGGCCGGTCCCGGAGTCCCGGGCTTCGTGGATCACTCTCTGGGCAATCTGGGCCACCGAGATCCGGGCCGTGGCCAGATCCTCCATCAGGGCCGGCCGCTTGCCCGGCTGCCCCGCCAGACTGTCGATACCCTTGGCCCCCCGCCCATTGAGCCATCCCTCCAGGTACTCCAGCAGCATGCGTGCGTTCCGGCGGGTTCCCCCCTCGGTGATGGAACCCTCGGGGACGGCGATTTCGATGGGGTAGTTCTCGGGCCGCGCCATATCCGGCGACGGCGTCCAGCCCGAGCCCCTCAATTCCCGAAAGGGATCCGCCGCCGTCTTCATGTGAAAAATATGGGCGACCCATCCCCGGAGAAAGCCCTGCTCGGCCTCCCACTGTTTGTCGGACCGAATCGCTTCCCCCGCTACCTGGTTCACCTCGGCGTCGCGGCTGGGCAGCGCGGTGGCCATTCCGCCGATGGGTACAGCCCCGCGCTTGAGACAGACGGCCACCAGACGGCGAAAGATCCGCGTCAGAAAATCGGTGGTCTTGATGTCCACGTCGAACCGATCTGGCCAAACCGATGCCGGGTCCGTCATCACATACTCCAGGATGCTGGCCTTGAAGTCCCAGCGCGCGGCATTGAGCCCGGCCGAGTACTCTCCCAGGGCGTAAAGAATTTCTTCCATCTGGAATGCGGCGGGAACCGATTCCACCAAGGCAATGGCCCGGATCGTAGCGCTCCGGAGACCCGGCAGAATATCCTGGCTCGCGGCGAAGAAATCTCTCCAAAAAGCCGCTTCCCCCGCCGACTCCATCTTGGGAAGGTAGAAGTAGATCCCCTGACCCCGTTGGGCCTGGGCCTGACCGGCGTGAAAAAGAGTCAGCGCCGTTCCCAGGATGCTGGCGGAAACAGGCGCGCCGTCCACCAGCACCTCCGGCTCGTCCAGGTGAAGCCCCCGCTCGCGGTGCATGAAGAAGGGAAGGTCCCCGTCCGCGAGCTCGTACCTCTTTCCTTTGGCGGCGTTGTAGAATGTCAGGGTGCGTTCCACGGCGCCCTTCCGGTTGGCAGCCGCCTGCAACGTGTCCACGAGGCGGTGGCCAGCGGAGTCCTCGTCGTCATCCAGGTCGCCCTGGGCCCGGAATCCCCCCGGACCCGGATTCAGGGCGTTGATGAACATCCCGGTGACGGAGGCCGGACCCGAGATCTCGATCCCCGGCTTGTACAGATCCTCCGGCACCTCGGGAACGCTCCAGTCTCCGGTTGTGGCGTTGCTCGGAGGCAGATGGGCCGGCCCGGCGCCATCATGGAGCGCTCGCTTCAAAACCTGGGCCCGCTTCTCGCGAAGCCCAAGGATGCGGCCGGCGAACTGGTCGTGGAGGACCAGCAGGTAATTCTGGAATTCGGGACTCATCAACTCGTTTACGCCTGGAATCGGAGCACATTGGACTCGACCGCTCATTCTCTCCCCTCCTCCTGAATGCAACCTCAACGGTCCGGTCTGGGGCGAGGCGTCCGGGGCTGGCAACGTGCACAGAAATGGCTGCCTCGCTGGCTGATGACCGTCTTCTGGATGATTGAACCGCATTGAGTGCACGGTTGGCCGTCGCGCCCGTACACATTGAGCAGTGCTTGGTACTCTCCCGGACCACCGCTGCTCCTCCGATAGTCCCGGAGGGTCGTCCCGCCATGGAGCACGGCCCTTCCCAACACTCGCGGGATCGATTCGAAGAGCTTCACTTTTTCCCATCGCCGGATATACCGGACTCGTCTGGCCGGGTGCACGCCCGCTTCGAAGAGGGCCTCGTCGGCATAAATGTTTCCGACCCCGGCCACGACCTTCTGATCCAGCAGCAACGACTTGATCCGGGCCTTCCGCTTGGCCAATTTCCCCAGGAAGTCCTCCAGAAGAAACTCGCTTCCCAAGGGTTCCGGACCCAGGGACCCGAGGCGGGACCCGAGTTCCTTGCCCTCTTTGGAGAGCAGCATGACCCGGCCGAATTTCCTCACGTCCCGGAACGACAGCGCCCGGCCCCGGGAGAGATGGGCGACGAGGGCGACGTGGGTGTCCCCACCGCTGGAACTCGATCCGTTGCTCTCCCCGGGTTCGTCCAGGACCGTGAGCTGTCCGGTCATTCCCAGGTGAATGATCCAGTACCAGTGGTCCAGCTCGAAAATGAGGTACTTGGCCCGGCGGGACACGGCGTGGATCGTCTGTCCGGCGACGGCTGCTTCCAGGGTAGCCGGATCCAATTGGAAGACCCGCGATGGAGTCGTGTTCAGCGATCTGATGACCCTGCCCCGTAGCCGAGGCTCCAGCTCCCGGCGCAAGGTTTCGACTTCGGGAAGCTCAGGCAAGCTTCCGCTCCTGGAAAAACACCGCCTCAAACCCTTCAAGAAAATCCGAAATAAGGGAGTCCTTTCGCACGATCCAACGCACGACGGACCTCATAATAGCGGATGACCCGCCTCACGGGGAGGCCGGGTCCATTTCGGCGGTTGGAAACCGCCGCTCCATGGATGACCCGCCTCACGGGGAGACCGGGCCCATATTTCCGGGCGCATCGTATGGTCACCCCTTGTGCTTGCCCGCTGTCGCCTCTCGCAGATCGGCCCGGGGAGGGCGTCCACACACAAGGGTCGCCCCTACGACGGCATCTCACCAGGGCTGATAGACTGTCCGGGACGGATGGAAAGGAGTGCGCGCATGCCCTTTTTGGATCTGGCCCGAGTCGAAGCCCGGGAGATCTTCCCCGGGATCAGGATCAGGGCGCCTCATGGCGAGAACCTCATGCTCTCGATCGTGGACTTCGAGCCCGGTGCCCATGTCCCCCTTCACAGTCATCCCCACGAGCAGGGAGGCGTGCTGTTGGAGGGCCGGATGGAGCTGCAGATCGGTTCCGAAACGAGAATTCTGGAACCCGGAGAGTATTACATCATCCCTCCCGATACCCCCCATCGTGCGGCGGCCGTGGGGGGGCCGGCACGAGCCTTGGACGTTTTCAGCCCCATCCGGGAGGACTACGCCGCCTTGTGGACCGACGGAGAATCCGAATGAAGCCTTCCCGAAACGTGCACCTGATCGGGGGCGCACACAGCGGCTTCATCGGAAAATTTCATCCCGACTTCATCTGGAAAGGCCATCCGGACTACGGCCAGCGAGAAAACCCGTCGCTGGAAGAGCACCTGAAACGGGCCGTCATCGGCGCTCTGGAAGACACCGGCGTCTCGGATCACCAGATCCAACGGGGCTACGTGGGAAACTTCACCGGCGAGCTCTTCTCCAAACAGGGGCATCTCGGGTCCCTCTTGGCCGGAGTCCGGCCGGGTTTCAAGAACAAGGCTTTCTCCCGGGTCGAGGGGGCCTGCGCTTCGGGTGGCCTGGCTCTGATCGCCGGGGTCGACGCCATCTCCGCAGGGTGCGACTTTGTCCTGGTGGCCGGGGTCGAGGTGCAGACCACGGTCAGCGCCAAGGAGGGGGCCGACTACCTGGCTCGGGCCGCTCACTACGAAACACAGCGAAGCTGCGATCCCTTTACCTTTCCCTGCCTTTTCGCCCGCCGTTCCAAGGCCTACCGGCAGGCATACGGGGTGGAGGAAGAAGACTTGGCCCGGGTCGTGGTCAAGGCCTACTCCAACGCCAACCGTAATCCGAACGCCCACATGCAGGCCGTCCGGTTGACCCTGGAGGAGGCTTCGACTCCTTCCGGCCGGAACCCCCAATTCCTGAGTCATCCGGAGTTCCGCGACTACATGAAGGTGAGCGACTGCTCCCAGGTGTCGGACGGAGCGTCGGCCCTGGTCCTGGTTTCGGACCGTGGCCTGGAGAGGTTGGGCAAGTTTCCGGCCCGGGACGCCGTTCAGATCCTTTCCTACGGCCATGCCACCGCTCCCCTGGGCGAGATCCCGGATCCCCTGAGTCTGTCCACGGCTACGAGAGCCGCGCAGGAAGCCTATGAGGACGGACAGGTCGGACCCCGGCAGATCGGCGTGGCCGAGGTCCACGACTGCTTCAGCGTCACCGAGTTGCTCCTATACGAGGCGTTGGGATTCTGCCAACCGGGCGAAGCGCCGGACATGGTCCGGAATGGCACCACGCAGATCGACGGAGATCTTCCGGTGAATACGGGAGGCGGCCTCATGGGCTTCGGCCATCCGGTGGGCGCTACCGGCGTCAAGCAGGCCCTGGAGATCTTCAAGCAATTGAAGGGCCGATGCGGCGATTACCAGATCGCAAATCGCCCCGAGTTCGGTCTGGCGGCGAACTTGGGGGGAGATGATCGGACGGGAGTCGTGACCGTCTACGGGAATGGCCAGCCGGCGTAATCCGCATTCCTCACTGGGAGGTCGTGAATTCAGGCGGAGCCGAGGGGACTCCGCTTCATGACGTAGTCGATGGCCTCCTGCGGCACCTCGTATTCGGTGCGGTAGTGATTGCCCTTGTAGCCCACGTCTTCGTATCCGATGGGGCTGGTGTAGAAAGCATCCACGATAAGGCGCCGAGCCCACACGAAGAACCGGGCGCCCGGCCCCAACCGCCCCCTGGGACGGGCCGTGTAATCCTGGAATCCGGCATATTCCGGGGCGGAGTGAAAATCGATCAACGCCCCCGTTGATCCGTCGGCGGCGGCAGCCAGTTCGTCCAAGAGCCGAATCTGCTCGTCCTCGGCCGCCTCCGCAAAGCGGCGGGCCTGGCGACGCCCCATCTCGCGGTCGAGCCAGAAGATTCCGGAGATGAAGATCTCCGCCAACTCTTCGTTCTGGTTGGCGAGCACGTCGATGAATTCGGGGGCTCCCGCATCCAGCGCGCTGCCGGACTGGTCGTCGGCCGGAATGAGCAATTCGCTCAACCGCTGCAACGTCTGGTATTCGCCTCCGTTGAAGCATTGGGGCGTGTACTCCCCGGTCCGCTGCTTCTCTTGGGACACCGCTTTGTGGACATGCTGGCCGGCCTTCAGATCCAGCACGCCCGCCGATGCCACGGCCAGGGCAATCCGCTGGAGCAGGGCGCGGCGGGAGACTTCGTTGCCTTGACGGCCGTCCGGTTCAGACATGACCCTGTTTCATCTCCTCGGCGATGTAGTCGGACGTGCGCCAGGCCAGTGCCGTGATGGTGAGGGTGGGATTCTTGTCGGGATTGCTCACGAACGGTCCGGCATCCGCCACGAAAAGGTTTCGCACCTCGTGCCCCTGACAATACTGGTTCAGGGCCGAACTCCGGGGGTCGTTCCCCATTCGAACCGTTCCCAACTCATGGATAATGGTGCCGGGGACCGAAATGCCCTCCCCGTCCAGGCGGGGCGACCGGCGACCCAGCACCTGCCCGCCCATGGACTCGATGAGATCGACGAAGGTCCGCTCCATGTGCCGGGCCTGCTTCCACTCGTAGTCGCTCCACTTGAAGTGGAACCGCAGCACCGGGATGCCCCACTTGTCCACCGCCACCGGATCCAGCTCGCAGTAGCTCAGATTGTTGGGGATCATCTCGCCCCGGCCGGCGAACGCCACGAAGGCTCCATATTCTTTGCGGATCCGGTCCTTGAGTTGCCCTCCGTAGCCGCCGATCCGGGCGACCTGGCCCTGGAAGCTGCCGACGCCCGGCATCCCGAAGCCGCCGCCGATCTCGATGTGGTATCCCCGGGGGAAGTCCTTGTTCTTCTTGTCCCATTCCCACCACGGAGAGTAGACGTGGCCGCCGCTGAACCCGTCGGTGTCGTAATGCGGCATGCCCTCCAGGGCCGGGACATATCCGCCGACGCCCAGGCCCACCGTATCCATCAGGAACCGGCCTACCACTCCCGAGTTGTTGGCCAGTCCCTGGGGAAAGCGGCTGGACCGGGAATTGAGCAACAACCGTGCGGACTCGCAGGCGCTGGCCGCCAACACCACGACCCGGCACCGGATCTGCTGCTCGGTTCGAGTCTTCTTGTCGATGTAGGAGACGGCCGTGACCCGGCCGTTCTCGTCGCTCAGGATCTCCCTCGCCATGGCCTGGTCGAAGATCTTCAGCTTGCCCGTCTTCAGGGCGGGCAGGATCTGGACCTGGCTGGAGGCATAGTTGGAAGCGGTGATGCAGCCCCGGCCACACTGCCCGCAATAGTGGCAGGCGGGCCGTCCGTGCAGCGGTTTGGTAATGACCGCCCGCCGCATGGGGATGCACGGGATGTTTACCCGGCTGCAGGCCTGCTTGATGAGATGCTCGTGGGCCTTGGGGGGCGGGCACGGTTGGAAGATGCCGTCGGGCGCGCTCCGGATGCCCTCGATGCTGCCGGTGACGCCGATGAATGCCTCGGCCTTGTCGTAGTACGGGGCCAAGTCGTCGTAGGTGATGGGCCAGTCGGAGCCGAGCCCGTCCATGGTGTAGGGCATGAAATCGTAGTCGGCGAACCGAAGTGAGATCCGCCCGTAGTGGTTGGTCCGGCCTCCCAGGATCCGGGACCGGAACCAGCGGAATTCGCTGCCCGGCGCCACCGTATAGGGTTCGCCCTCCAGATCCCAGGCCCCGTTGGGCGCCCGAAAGAAGCCCCAGGGCTGCCTTCCGAAGTAATGGGCCCCACCTTCGCCGGCGCCCCGGTGATCCACGTGGTGCGGAAGCATGTGCTCCTTGTAGTCCTTTTCGGGATGCAGCATGGGTCCCGCTTCCAGGAGGGCCACCTCGATGCCCTTCCCGGTCAGGACCTGGACCGCGGCCCCACCGCCGGCGCCGGAGCCGATGACCACCACGTCGTAGACCTTGGGACTCCGAATGACTTCGAGCACGTGGCTATTCAAGCACAAGCAACCGTCGAGAAAAAGGGGCGCGAGACGGGGCCAGGACTCCCTTTCCGGGCGAAAAACGAATTGAAGGAACAGAATCCCTAGAGTAGCGATCGGACCTCAGCCAATACCTTGTCTGCCAACTCCGACTGGAGCCGGGCGTCGAAGGGCCCGGGTCCTGACTCGAACACTCGAATCCGTCCCTTGCCGCCCGGTCTCCAGCGGCACGCGAAGAGGGGGGTGGCGTGTCCGCCGAAGATGGTGATCAGATCCAGGTTCAAGGCGCCAGCCAGATGCTGACCCAGCGAGTCGTAGCCGACGAAGATCCGGCAATTCCGCAGCAGCGCACCGAACTCCGCGACCGGACCCTGAAACAAAATCAGCCGGATGGGCGAGGAACCCGAGTCATCTTTCAGAAACCGCCCCCCGGCGATTCGGGCCGTGCTCAAGCCCCGTTCCCGTGTCTCGAGGTAGAGCTGCCGGGCCCGCTCCAACTCATCCGCGCCCAAGCCGGCATCCAGCACCAGCGTCGTCCCCTGATCCAACAAGCCGGTCACCAATAGCCGCTCAAAATCGGAGACCGTTTCCCGGACCCCATGAATTCTCTTGTCCGGATTGCCTCCCACTCCCAGATTCATGCCCACCAGAACCGGATTGCGGCCCAGACTCAGGGAGCCCAGCATCCCTTTCGCCCACTCCCGGACCGAATCCTCCAAGTGCAGGGACGGACCCTGAAGCGGATTCCGAGGGTGGAACCGGAACATCTCACGAAGCCAACGGTTCAGATCCTCCAACTGGCTGCGGTCCTTCGTCCCTTTCCCTGAACTCGACGGATCCCAACCGGCGTAGGCCCTCTCCTCCCGGTCGGGCGGAACCACCGGCAGGAGTCCGCTCTGAAGGAGTCGGGAATCGGGATTGATGATGACGAAGTCGCGGCCGGCCACCAGGCCAGCGGTCTCTTCGCGGACGGCATCCACCAGATCAACCCAGGTCAACAAGCGTTCCAGCAGGGAGCCGCGGCGCGGATAGGAGAGCTCGCGGGTCCGGAAACGGCGTGAGTCCGCCGCGATCAGACCGGCGTTCTTGCGGCTGCCCAGGAACACGATTTCCGCATCGGGAAAGGCGTCCAGGCAGGTCCGGACGATGACGCCGGTGAGCAGGAGGTCGGCGCCGAGGGTCACGCGGGAGGGGACCAGCAAACGTTTGACCCGCCGAGGGAAGGCCGGAGTCTCCCTCTGGCTCAGTCTCCGACTCCGGGCCAAAAGGGCTTCCTCGTCCTCCAGACCCATCCGGCTGAGCCTCTCATGGAAAGAAGCGGCCTCCGGAAGTCGGCGAACCCGGGTGACGAAACGGGCCAAGAGTTGCTGCTGGAGCCTGCGGTCCTGGATCAGGAACGAGTCACCCAGCGGTTCGATCAGATCCTGGAACAGGCGCTGCGTCCCGGTCCTGGCGCGTCCGGGATCCCGCGACAGTGCAGAACCCAGATAGGAGTCCAAGATTTCCCGGACCGGAAATCGTGGGGGCATCGGCTCCTAGTTTCGGGGGCTCCCACCTCTCACCGGAGCCGGGATCAGGTTCGGGCGTTTCGGCTCTTGCACGGGCGGTCTCCCCAGAAGCCATCGGACCGCCTTTCCCAGATCTTCCAGAATCATGTAGGTGCACGGCACCAGAACCAAGATGACCGGAGACGAGAATACGACGCCAAACGCCAGAGAGATGGCCATGGGAATGAGGAACTGGGCCTGCAGGCTCGTTTCCATAAGCAATGGAGTCAGGCCGGCAAAAGTGGTCAGGGAGGTGAGGAAGATGGGTCGGAACCGGGCCGACCCGGCCATCAGGATCGACTCTCGGAGCGGGACTCCGGCACGCCGTTGCCGGTTGACGTAATCGACCAGGATCAGGCTGTCGTTTACGACCACGCCCGCCAGGGCCACGATGCCGAATACGGAGAGGATGCTCAGGTCCATTCCCAAGATCTTGTGGCCCAGAAACGCACCCACCAGACCGAAGGGAATCGCGCTCATGATGAGCAGGGGCTGGAAGTAGGACCGGAGAGGTATGGCCAACAAAACAAATATGGCAGCCAGCGCCATGCCGAATCCTTGCATGAGTCCGCCTACCGTCTCCTTCTGCTGCTCTTGCTCCCCCTCCAACGAGTAGGTCAAACCAGGATATTCGCGCAACAGAGAGGGAATGTAGCCCCTTTCCAGCTCCGCCAGGATTTCATTGGAGTTGGCCCGTTGAGTGTCCACTTCCGCGGTCACGCTGACGGAACGATTTCGGTCCACTCGGCGGATGGACGCGAAGCCACGGCTCAGCTCCGAATCGGCCACCACTGAAAAGGGGACCTCTCCGCCGTCCGGGGTCCGGATCCGCATCCCCTCCATCTGCCCCAGCGAACGGCGTCGATCCGACGGATACCGGACCATGATCTTGACCTCGTCCCGTCCCCGCTGAATTCGCTGGACCTCCTCTCCGTAGAAGGCTTGCCGCACCTGTCGTGCCAGGTCCGACTGGGCCAAACCCAGCGACTCCGCTGCCGGATGGATCTTGAGCTGGATCTCCTGCTTTCCGGCCCGGAAGGAATCGGCAATGTCATACACACCCGAAAATTGGCTCAAGTGCGTCTTCAGTTTATCGGCGGCCTGCTGTAGATGACCAAGATCGGGACCGGAGAACTGAACGTTGATGGGAGCTCCCGCGGCAAAGATCGAAGCCGAGAAGCTGAGTTCCACGGCATCCGGGATGATTCCTGTCAGTTCCCGCCAACGGTTGGCGATCTCGGTGCTGCCGAAGAGTCTGCCGTCTTTCGCCCGGGGCCGTTCTTCGGATGGCGCCAATTCAATGTTCACCTCTCCCAGATGGGCACCGGAAAACCGGAACGCGCCTCCGTTGTGCCGATTCTGAATGACTCGGCTCGGCTGTTCCCCCACCGAGGTCAGCACGTGACGGAACACGCTCGCCGTACCGTCCCCCTGGCTGGACGAATCGATCTCCTCCTGGAGCACTACGGCGGCCTGCTCCAATCTTTCCATCGCACGGGCGGTGGTCTCGGCCGGCGTTCCCTGCGGCATCGTCAGGAAGGCCATCACGTTGTCCGCCTCCACCGGAGGGAAGAAATTGAATTTGATTCTTCCACCCAGAATCATGCCGACGACCAGCACCAGGATGGAGACCCCCAATGCTGCCGTCAGGTAACGCCATTCGACGGCCACTCCCAGGAGGGGTTCGTAGACTCGCTTGACGAATCGCTTGAGCAGTCCCGAGATCAGGTCCTGCAAGCGATTCCACAATCCGGACAGTCCCCGTTTCCGAAGCTTCTCGGAACGTCTCAGGTGGGAGAGATGGTGGGGCAGGATGAGCAGGGACTCGACCAGCGAAAAGACCAGTGTGGGCAGAACCACCAGGGGAATGACCCGCATGATCTTCCCGGTGGAGCCTTCGATCATCAGCAGCGGCGAAAAGGCGGCCACCGTGGTCGCCACCGCAAAGAACACGGGAATCATCATCTCCTGGGTCCCGTCGATGACCGCCCGCAGTTTGGGCTTCCCCTGCTCGTATTGGGTAAAGATGTTCTCACCGACGACAATGGCGTCGTCCACCACGATTCCCAGAACCACGATGAAGGCAAACAGCGAGATCAGGTTGATGGAGACGTCCAGGTGGGGCAATGCCATGAGGCAGCCCAGAAACGAAATGGGGATGCCCAGGCTGACCCAGAATGCCAGACCGACTCTCAGAAACAGCGTCAGAGACAGAACGACCAATGCCAACCCCGCCAAACCGTTCTTGATCAGCAGGTCGAGCCGGCTCCGCAGGATGCGGGAGTCGTCCTTCCATGTGGTCAGCATCAGGCCTGCCGGCAACTGAAGCTGTTTCTGCTTGACGTACTCGCGAACGGCCGCGGCAATCTCCAGAGCGCTCTGCCTACCGACTCGAAAGACCTGGACCAGGATGGCCGGCCGGCCGTCGAACCGGGCCGCTTGATCGGTCTCCGCGAATCCGTCCACCACCCGTGCGACATCTCCCAGAAGGACCCGGGTGCCGTCCGGTCTCGAGAGCAGAGTCAACTGCCGGAACTCCTCTCCCACATAGGCCTGGCTCTTGGTTCTCAGCAGGATCTCTCCGGCTTCGGTTCTCACCGAGCCTCCCGGGAGGTCGAGGGAGGATCGCCGGACGGCCTGCGCCACCTGATCGAAGGAAAGGCCGTGGCGGAGCAGGGCTTCCTCCGAAATTTCGATGGAAACTTCATAGGGGCGGGCGCTTGACAACTCGGCCTGGGTGATCCCGGGCAGGGAGACGACCTCGTCCCGAACCTGCTCGGCGACCCGCTTGAGAGTCCGTTCGTCCGCCTGTCCCGAAACGGCCACGTTGATGACCTGATTGCGGACGATGACCTCTTGGATGACCGGCTGCTCGGCCTCCTCCGGAAAGGTGCTGATGGCGTCCACCCGGCCCTTGACCTCGTCCAGGAATTCCCGGATGTCGGTCCCCTCCAGCACTTCCACGTTCACGATGCCCATGCCCTCGGAGGCGGTTGACGTGATCCGCTTCACTCCGGTAAGGCTCTGAACCGCCTCCTCGATCCGGATACAGATTCCCTCCTCGACTTCCTCGGGCGCGGCGCCGGGGTAGATGACCGACACGCTGATCCGGTCGATCGAGAACTCGGGGAAGACCTCCTTTCGAATTTCGGGCACGGAGAGCGCACCGCCGACCAGGATCACGACCATCAGAAGATTGGCCACGACCCCGTTGGATGCGAACCAGGAAACGAGTCCCTTCATGGTGACGCCTCGGGGCCGGAATCCGGCTGAGCCTGGTCCCCACAGTCAGGAGGAACCATATCGGGAGAAACGAGTTCTCCTGCCTTCATGACTTGAAAATGCTCGTGGCCCGTTTCACAAGCACGGCCGGTCGTGCCGGATCGGATTCGGTGACTCACATTTTCTACCGCCATGACGCTTGCGAGGATTCCGATATTGTACCTGTTGTGGTCGAGGTGCGTTTGGCGGCCAGAACTGAGGGCCGCGGTCCATGGTCTGACGGGCCGCTGTTTCCTCTACTCCCCGCCGGAGCGCCCTCGGTCGGGATAGAACTGTCGGCAATAGCGGCGATAGGTCCCGATTTCGCCGTCGGACCGGCACAGCCGCGGGCGGGACCGGTACCGCTTCTTTTGCCAAATCACCACATCCTGCAGAACGTCCCGCTTCTGCGCCGACAACATGATCCGGTTCAGGATCTTGGCGCGCAGCCTTGGGGGAACGAACCTCAACCCCATGGTCGGCCGTTTCGGCTTCGGCAATTCTCGTACCTGTGCGGCCAGGACGACCTCGATGTCCGTACCGTCGACGGGCGTAGCGAGGACCCAGAGGCGTGAGTCCATGGGGATGGAATGCTCGCGAACCTCGACGAACGAGTAGCCCAGCCCAAAGACGCGCGTGACGGCGGAAACATCGAACTCCATGTCCACCATCCCGGCGATGGTCTGGACCCGCCTGAAATCAAAGCGGCCTTCGAGACAGGCGCCGTCGACGGTCACCCGTCCGATCCGGCTCACGTTGCCGTAGCCGTGCACGTACCGCAGGTGCGCCATGTCCACGGCGTTCTCCGTCGTTTCCTGCGGATGGCCAGGAAACCGGATGGTCCGGAATCCCAGTTCGCACCAGTCGGCGCCCGATGGCGGGTCTTCGGGAAGGCGCCATTGCGGCGGGCGTCCGTCGATGCCCCACCAGGCGAACACCATGCCCAGAACCTCGCGAGTCTCGAACACCTTCAGCCTCGCAGCCCTGGGCGGCGGCGCAAACGGAGTGGCGACGCACTGGCCGCTGACGTCGAACTCGTAGCCGTGGAACGGACAAACGAGACAGCCATCGCGCACTTGGCCACCGGAATCGGGCCCCAGTTCGGCCCCCAGGTGCGGACAGACCGCCTCCGCCACGCAGATACGTCCCCTACCGTCGCACCAGGCGACGATTTCTTCACCCATCCAGGTCTTCTGAATCAGCTTTGCCTTGAGAATGGCATTACGGCTGGAAACGAAGTACCAACCCTCGGGAAAGGGAGGCAACGAGGAGTAATCGTCAGGCTCGATACGTCGTGTTGGCATTTCCTGCCGGTCCTGGTTTGTTTGGCGGCTTCACAAACCTCCGAGCCAATCAGGTGGCTCTCAGGCTCTCAAGTATCAGTATAAGAATTATGACTGTCTCTAGGGGTTCGGAACGGAGACATCGGGAGAGAATTGGCGGCCGGACCGAGACCCATGAACTCGGCTCTTACGTCCCAACCGACCCTGGCGGCAATCCAGGAATCTACGCCGTAGGCTCCTAGGCAGTCAATTCTGCTGATGGTAGGATAAAAATGTTTTTTGGCGGTTTTCAGTCATACGCGTCTGCTTATCTTGGGTTATGAAGTTTCTCAAGTTGGCCGTCCTTTCTCGCGGTAACGGCCAACCGGCGTGGCGTTTGATGAGCTTCACGAATCGACCGGAAAACCTCCGAGCCGCGTCAACTTCCGCCGAGTAGATCATCATGGGCAGGATAATCGGCTACCTGGTTGCGGTTGCCATCCTTGCCGGTTCCGGGTACTTCGCGTATTACCTGGTGTCACAGGCACCCGAACCGGAACGCACCGAGCCGCCTCCCCAAATCCCGTTTGCGCAGACCGGCCGGGTTGCGGCCGGGTCCGGCGCCATCCCCGTATACGGCGCCGGAACGGTGCGCCCCAGTGCGGAAGTCGACATTGCTCCCCTCGTCAGCGGCCGCGTCGTCTGGCTGGATCCGGGATTCCAGAGCGGCGGGCGAATCAAGTCCGGTCAGCTGATCTTGCGCATCGACAATGCAGATTATCTGCAACGCTTGCGGGAGGCGGAGGCCGATCTCGACACCCATCGTGTGGCCCTCTTTGTGGCCCAGGAAAAGGGAGCGTTTGCCCGCGCTGAATTCGAGGAGTACTCCCGCCAGCAACTCGAGGCGGGAGTTCCGGTGGGCAAACCGGGTCCCTTGGCTCTCCGGGAGCCGGAGATCAAGGCGGCTCAAGCCGCGATACACCGTGTGGAGGTCCAGATTGCCGGCGCCAAGCTGGCGCTGTCCCGAACCGAACTTCGGGCGCCGTTGGACGGCCATGTAGTGGACGAGTCGGTGGATGTGGGACAGTTTGTGGCCGCTGGCCAGACCGTTGGACGGCTGATCGCGGCCGGTGCCGTCGAAGTGGTCGTGCCCCTTTCCGATGCCAACGCCGCTTTGATCCCAGGGCTTTGGAAACTCCGTGCGGGGGATGGCGAACGGCGGGTGACCGTCCGGGTGACCGCCAGATTCGACGACGACAGCTATGTCTGGAAGGGCTACGTCGACCGGGCGGAGGTCTCAATCGACGAGCAGACGCGAACCATTGACGCAATCGTACGCGTGCCCAACCCCTTTTCCGCGGGTGTTCCGACGAGCGGTGCCGGCGATGCACCCCCGCTCCTGGTCGGCAAGTTCGTGGAAGTAGAGATCGAGGGTCTTGCACCGGAGAGCTACTTCAGGGTGCCACGGGCAGCACTGCAACCTGGAAATGAGGTCTGGACGGTAAGCGAAGACAAGACCGTGAGTATTGTCCCGGTGCACGTCCTGCAGCGTGTCAACGATGAGGCGTTCATCGTCGCCGCTCTCGAAGACCAGCAGTTGGTCATCACCGGCGGCCTTCAGTTTGTCACTGAAGGGATGATCGTCCAGACCGGAACCGACCTGTCGCGATGAACCAGACCAGCCGCACCGTCCCCTCCGGCTCACCCTCCACCAGGTCCAGAGGATGAATCAAAGCGACGTCTACCAGGGAGAGCCGGGCGGTCCCATTGCCTTCATGGCAAGCAACCGGGTTGCCTCCAATCTGTTGATGTTCCTCATATTGGCGGCGGGCCTGGTGGCGTTCGGCGCCCTGGAGCGGGAAGCCTGGCCAACGGTTCCCTTCAATACCATCGAAGTCTCCATGGCCTATCCCGGCGCCACCCCCGAAGAAGTGGAGGAATCGATCGTCGTCAAGATCGAGGAACAGGTCGAGGCGTTGTCGGATGTCAAGGCGGTCAAGTCCCTGGCGGCCCCGGGGATGGCATCGGTAAGGGTCGAATTGAAGACCGGCACCGACATCAGCGAGGCCATGGACGAAATCGAGTCCGCGGTCGGCCTTATCCAGACGTTTCCCGGCGCGGCCGAGCGTCCCGAATTCAGGGAGATGAACAACCGCACCAGCATGATCCGCCTGATCGTCTTCGGCGACATCCCGGAGCGGTCGCTCAAGGAGTTGGCCCACGAGGTCGAAGACAGCTTGAGTACGCTTCCCAACGTGTCCCACGTCGAGACGACCGGGACGAGAGACTACGAGATATCGATCGAAATTCCGCTCGTCCGCCTGCGCACCTTCGGGCTGACGCTCGACGACGTCGCGGCCGCGGTGCGCCGCAACTCCCTCGATTTGTCCGCCGGCCGTATCGATACGCGGGTCGCCGAGGTGCGCGTGCGGACCATCGGCCAGAGCTACGATCAGCTCGACTTCGAGGAAATCGTCGTTGTCGCCCGGAATGACGGCACGATAGTACGGCTCGGCGATATCGCCGACGTGCGTGATGCCTTCCAGGACATCGACCTGATCTTCCGGCACCAGGACAAGCCAGCGGTCTTTATCGAGGTGTTCCGGGCCGAGGGCGAACAGGTGATGGAGCTTGCGGGGGCCGTACACGAGCACATCGCCAACGTCATCGTCCCATCCCTGCCCGATGGCGTCGGGATCACCACTTGGAACGACGACTCCCAGACCTATTCGGAGCGGGCCGAACTCCTCCGTAAGAACGGTCTTCTGGGACTCGTTCTGGTGTTCGTTGCACTGGCCCTCTTTCTTGAGATACGGCTCGCTTTGTGGGTCGTCGCCGGCCTGGTCACCTCGGGCATCGGGGCCTTGGCCGTGATGCTGGCGCTCGACCTTGCAATCAACACGATTTCCCTGTTTGCGTTCGTTCTGGCCATCGGCATTATCGTCGATGACGCCATTGTCGTGGCCGAATACATCCACTACGAACGAATGCGCGGCACGCCGGGAGTCGTCGCGGCGATCCGGGGCGCGCGGCGGATCAAGAAAGCCTTGATCTTCGCGGTTCTCACCTCGGTGGCGGCATTCACGCCCCTGCTCTTCATCCCCGGGGGCATTGGAGAAGTTTGGAGCGCTCTGCCGGTGATTGTCATCGGCATGCTGCTGATCTCGCTGGTCGAAGCGCTCCTGATACTGCCGAGGCACCTGTGCCACTTGCAGGGGCCGGAATGGGTTCCGTCCAACATTGTGGATCGATTCTTCACGTGTATCCGGCACTACGTGGACCGGGGGCTGAAGGGGTTCGTGGATGGCCCTCTGGATTGGGTCCTACGCTTCGCGACGAATCAACCCGCCGTTATGGTGGCGTTGGTCGTCGGCCTGTTTATTGTCAGCCTCTCCCTGGTGCCGGCCGGTATCGTCCCGACGACCTTCGCCCCCGTCGTGGAGGGAGATTTCGTCACCGCCAATCTCGAAATGCCGGACGGGACGACTGCCGAACGGACGTATGACGTGGCAATGGAGCTGGAGCGGGCGGGAAGGCGGGTATTGGAACGCCTGGACCGGGAACGGCCCGACAATGCGCCATCGCTGTTGTCAGCCGTCAGCGTCACCGTCGGTCACAGGGCTCGCGTGGAGGGGGGAGGGCTTGACCCGACCCCTACGATGAATCCTCAGGCAAACATCGCCACCATCGAATTCAAGCTCTTGAGTGCCCAGCAACGGGACATGTCCACCATCGCCATTGTTCAGGCCTGGCGGGAAGAGGTCGGGATTCTTCCCCACGTTCGCGGGATCGCCTTCAGCGGCGAGGTCATCGATCTCGGCAGTCCCGTGGAGGCAGTGCTGTCGCATCCCGATCCGGAGCGCCTGTCGGAAATCGCGGACTCGGTGGTCGACGGCCTTCGCAGCGTGGGAGGCATCTTCGACGTGCGGTCCGACCATACGCCGGGCGTCAGGGAGATTCAGTTGGCGTTGCGGCCGGAGGCGCGTACGCTTGGCCTCACGGTCGAGGAGTTGGCGCGGCAGGCGCGGGCGGCCTTCTTCGGCGTAGAGGCGCTGAGGGTTCAGCGAAACCGCGAAGAGGTTCGGGTCTACGCGCGCTTGCCCGAGGACGAGCGCGATGCGATCACGGATGTCGAGGGCTACCTGATCCGCACCCCGTCGGGGGGGCGGGTGCCGCTCAGCCACGTGGCAACGATGAGCATGGGCACTTCTCCGCCGTCGGTCCGCCGCCAGGACGGTCAGCGCGTCGTTACGGTGACGGCGGAGGTGGACGAGAATGTGATTTCAGGCGGCGAAGCGAATGACATCCTCGAGAACTCGATCCTCGCGCAACTGACCGCCACCTCACCCGATCTGACCTTTACCTTCGGGGGCGAACAGCAACAGCAGTTGGAGTCGCTGGACGCTCTTTACCGCGGCTTCGTGCTCGCCATGCTGGCGATTTTCGCGCTGCTTGCCCTTTCCCAGGGTTCCTATATCAGACCGTTCCTCGTGATGGCCATCATTCCATTCGGTCTTGTCGGCGTCGTCCTCGGCCACTACGTGTTGGGAGTCCCCATAAGTGCCGCATCGTTCATGGGCTTCTTCGGGCTCAGCGGCGTCACCATCAACGACTCGCTGGTCATGATGGACTTCATCGACCAGCGGCGCCGGGAGGGCGCCGATGCGAAGACTGCGATCATCGATGGCGCCAAGGGACGCTTCCGGCCCATCTTCCTGACCTCGGTGACCACATTTCTCGGCTTCACTCCCCTCATTCTCGAACGGGCCATCCAGGCGCAGTTTCTGGTCCCCTTCGCGGCGTCGCTCGGCGTCGGAATCATGATTACGACCGGGATCCTGATGTTGCTCGTGCCGGCACTGATGGCCGGCTACCTACGCGCCAACTCCCGTCACGGGGCAGCGGGAACCGCTCCCGCCCGCTAGGCCGTCCGGTTCCGGCGGCGGTACCGGTGCGCGCTTCTTTGCGGAGACCGGATTCGTGACTTGAGCGACGCGGAGCCTTAGCTTCTTGTTGGGGGCGGCGGTCGGGAACGGATTGATGCCGAGCCTATAGTTCTCCGGCGACACTTCCAGCTTCACGTGGTATGCGATGAGCAGAAGGTTGACGGCCATCTGAAGTTCCACCCATGGCCGTCCCAAGCAGACGTGCGTTCCCAGGCCAAAGGGAGCGTAGGCGCCCGGCTGCTGATGTTCTCCCCGATCCGGCAGGTAGCGGTCGATGTCGAACTTCAGCGGATTCTTGAACAAATCGCCGGAATAGTGCGAAGCGGTCTGGGCAATCAGCAGCCGCGTTCCGGGAGGGATCTCGAAGCCATTGACAATGCAGGGGTTCATGACCGTTCTCAACTGCCACGGAATCACGGGATACAAGCGTCCGGATTCCAACAAGAGCCGGTGCGTGACGTCGATGGTCTCGCGAGTGAAGTCCTCCGGCTTCGGTTCACGCCCGTCGCCAAAAAGCGCCTCGGCTTCTCGACGAACCCCCGCGTGCACATCCGGATTGCGAACCATGCAATAGACTGCGAAACCGACCGCGCTCCCAAGATAGATGCTGGCGACCATGGACGCGACAAACGGAAAAGTGAGGTCCGTTTCCGGCAGGAACTGGGGGTCGTTTCGATGGAGTTCGAGGATGGCGTCGGCCAGATCCAGCGGCTTTCCCTTCCTCTGCGCCGGAGTGTGCGACGCGATGATCTCCTCTTGGAGTTGAACGACCCGCTTGGCCGCGCGCTTCATCTTCGGCGTGGACAGCATGAATTTCGGCAACGCCCTCTGAACCCCGACGACAAGCGCGCGATGTTCGAACTCAAGCAGTTCGTCGACGTAGTGGCTGCAATCCACTCCGATCGAGAGACCCGACACTTGGCTGCTCATGTGGGTCTGAAAGGTCCTGGTCGCAGGAAAAACTTCCCCTTCCTTCCAGGAGCCGATCGATTTTCTGCAGTAGGAGATCAAGTCCGGGAGCCGCCGCGCAAGCGTGGCGCGGGAATAGGCACCGTGCAGCGACTTGCGCATCTTGAAGTGTTCGGCGCCATCCATGCCGGGAAGGGTTCGGGACGCGCCGAACAAACGTTCCAGCCCCTCGATGTAGTCCTTCGAGCGAAGGTAAAACCGGCCGTGCCGGTTGACCCACTGATTCGTGTCCGGACCCATCAAGGCGACGACGGGTTGCTTGCCCATCTTTAAGGGAACCCGGACGACCGGACCGTGCTTCCGGAAGATTTCGTGCATCGCCTTGGGAATATTTCCGGTACGGAAGTCACGTACCCGCAGGATGTCGACGATCCCGAGCTTCGGTATCGGTTTGCCTTGGAGAATCCGGCGGGTCTTCGGGTTGACGCTGCTCTGCTTCACAGCCTCAGCAACCGACCGCCCCACCAAATCCAACCTGGCGATCGTCTCGATCCGTTTGAGCTTTTCCTCGTAGTCTTCAGGCGAAAGCACCAGCTTGAACCCGTCGCAGGTGTGCATCAGCGCAACGAGAATGGCGTCGTGCGGGTCCGGGATGGTGTCGGTCAGGATGGCGTCCAGGATTCTTGCCCTGGCTTCCTGGCGGATCTTGTTGTCGGACGTCGGATAGCTTCCGGAACGGGAAACCCGGCGCGAGAGCATCCAGAATCCGCCGCTCCGGTATTCGAGAATCCCCCGATCCACCAAGCGTTCGAGCGTGACGCTGACGATTTCCTCGGAACGAGCCGTGTTCCGTTCGATCCAGTATTGCGCCTCGAAGAGTTCTTTGGACTCGGAGATTTCCTTGAGCGTCGGATCGAGCAGGTTGTCTCCGGTTGGAGAGGGATCGGTGACATACAACACCTGCAAGTCGGTGTCGATGCGACCGGCCAGCGCCAGATCGGCAAGAACAGCACCAGCCATGACGCAGAAGAAATTCCAGCCCGGAACCATCTCCAGATAGCCGCTCCGTTCATTGAGCATCAGGAGGATCAGTTCTTCGGAAAGGCGAATTGGAATCTCGTCGACTTTAGTCATACCCTTCCACTCCGGACCGGTTGTTGCAATGGTGGTGCCGTTAGCTGAAATCGGGGCGCCAGACGCGCCACCCAAGGCATTGCAACACAAACATCATTGTTCATGTCCGATCCTGTGCCAGCCATCGGGAGAAACGACCGGCAAGCGAACTGATGGCTCCGTTTTCTCCTATATAACACACTTGCTTCCGGGTCAGGACTCTCGCCAAGTTTTTGACCATACCGGACGATACGAACCAAACGAAGCCACGATCAGGGTGCTGCCTCGGCGCTGGAATCGGCCTGGACCCGGACCTCCATTCCGTCGACGACGGTTGCCAGCGTGGCCAGGGAAACCAGTTCTCCCTCCTTCAGGCCCGAGTCGATGATCACCGTTTCCCGCTCCAGCCGGACGACGTTCACTCTGCGAAAACGGATCTTGGACTCCGAGTCCACGACCAGTACCTGATCCTCCCCACGAAGGGCCGCACGAGGCAGCATGACGACGTCCCGCATCCGACGGCCCTGAATCTCGGCTTCCACGAACATACCGACCGCCAGGGGCGGACGATGCGGGTCGGGTCCCCGGCCGTAGGGATCGGGGATCTGCGCAATGGCGTGGATCATCCGGGTCTGAGGGTCGATGGTCCCTTCGGTCCGGACAATCTTGCCGGTCCAAGTGTGTCTCCGCTGGCCGAACTCAGTCTGCAGGCGTACCACTGGTTGGCGTTGCCGGTCGCCTCCACCGCGATAGCTGAGAGGCAGATCCACATAGGCCAACTCCTCATCGGGCAGGGGCAACCGAATCTCGGCATGGTCCACGGAATAGATGACGGCAACCGGAGTCCCGGGAGTCACATATTGGCCGATGTCCACGTTCTTTCGAAGGACCCGCCCCGCGAATGGAGCCGCGATCCGGGTCTTTTCCAGATTCCGTTTGGCTTGTGCCAAAGCGGCTTGAGCGGAAGACAGCGCGGCCCTGGCCCGGGCAATCTGGGGAACTCGCCGCAACAAGGGTTGAGCCTCTCCTGCGCCCAGGCTCTCCCATTCCTTGCGGGCGACCTCGGCCTGCGCCTCTTCGGTCTCCAACGAAAGTTGAGCCTGTGCGATCTGGGCTTCGGCCTGAACCACCTGAAGCCGGTAGTCCGTGGGATCGATTCTGAGCAGTTCGGCTCCCGCTTCGAAGAAACCTCCGGCTGCCAGAGAAGGAGAGACTTCCAGGACCCGCCCTGCGATCTCGGGCACCAGCGTGGTCTGGGTTCGGGGGGCCACGGTCCCCTGGGACTTGACGGTCAGGCGCAGGTCTTGGAGCTTCACCGGTAAAGCCCGGATCACCGGAACCGGAACCTCGGGAGGACGGGTTTCGACCACGGGCTGATCATTGAATATGTTCCAGGCCCACGCCGAGGCAACGGCCAAAGTCGCCATCGGGAGCAAGATCTTCAAGAGAAGCTTGATCAATTTCCATTTTCTCCGGCAAGAGTCACCGGGAGAAGCGCTCCCGGGGCGCCCGGCAGGGCGCCCGGGTCAAATCCGCCTCCCAGCGCCAGGTGGAGATCGATCCGGTTTTCCAGCAGGAGACGTTGCAGGGTCAGGATCTGACTCTTGGAGTTGAGGATTCGACGATCCGTCTGCAACACCACCAGCATGTCGCCGAGGCCCCGGCGATAGCGAAACCGGGCCTGTTCCCGGGCCGTTTCGGCCTCCTCTACGGATTCTTCCAGTTCACGCTGCCGATCCCGCAAGAAACTCTCGACCGAAAGGGCTGTCTCAACCTCCCCGAAGGCCTGCAGAACTGCACCGGCGTAGGTCTCCAGGATTTCCCGGGACCGGCCTTGGGCAATTTCGACCTGACGTTTGAGGCGTCCCCCCTGAAAGATGGGCTGGACTATGTTGCCCAGCAGACTCCAGACGGTGTAGTCCCAATTCAATAGGCTCAACAACCCCTTGGTGGAGGATCCTCCGGCCGTGGTGAGACTCAGCCGGGGGTGCAGGGCCGTTTGAGCCTGGACGATCCCAACATCGGAAGCCAACAGACGCCGCTGCGCCGCGATGAGATCGGGCCGGCGAGTCAGGAGCTGGGAGGGGACACCGGCCGGAACGCCAGAGGAGATCTCGGGAAGGCTCTCCCGAACCCGCAGCTCTCCTCGCGGATAGCGTCCGGCCAGGAGTTCCACTTGGCGGATGCTGCGGTCCAACAGCTCACGGCGGAGATGGACGGCAGATTCAGCAGCAGAAATGTCTGCCTCGACCAGGCTGATTTCCAGAGCCTGTGCGAAACCCGCCTCAAAGCGGTTTCGGAGCCACTTGGAGGTCGCCTCATAACTGGCCACCATTTCACGCGCCAGAGCCAGCTGCAGTTCTGCCTCCGAGCAGGCGAACCAGGCCTTGGCTGTCTGGCCCGCCAACGAATGCCTCGCCGCCGCAAGGTCCGCGGCATGCACGGAAGCAAGAGCGCCGGCCAGAATCTCGCCGCTACGGACTCTCCCCCAGAGGTCCGCCTCCCAGTTGATGTCCAAGGAGGCGCCCAGGTTGGTAAACGTGGCCCTGGGTACCCGGCCTTCGAAACCGGGTATGGGAAAACCGATGAAATTCTGGCGCTGACGGCGCCCGTTCAAGCTGAATCCAACCGATGGAATCCGGTCGGCGCCGGCGATCTCGGCCTCGATGAGTGCCGTCTCCAACCGGGCGGCGATGGCCCGGAGTTGGAAACTGTTGCCTAGGGTCTCGTCGATCAATGCATCCAATTGCGGATCCTGAAACTGTCTCCACCAATGGATATCGACCTTCCCCTCCTCGGCCGCTCCCGAATTCCATGCCTCTGGAATCGGCAGGCTCGGCTGCCGTTCGGGTGGAGCTGCGGTTCGGACACACGCAGCTCCAGGCAAGAGCATGGCCAGCAAGAGAAGATGTGTGGATCTCATCCTTAATTATCCTGTGATGGGATCGGAGTCCGGAACCCGGCTGCAAGAAATGAAACCAATCGGTCGACGACCTCGTCCACCTCAGACGGTTCCGGAACATCCAGAAATGAGTTGATCCTTGGAACCGAAATGATAGTGCATGGCGGCCACGTTTATTTGGGCTCGGGACGTGATCATGCGAACCGAGGGCGCGGAAAATCCCCGATCGGCAAAGAGCCCCTCCGCCGCCGTCAGGATCCTGGATCTCGTGCCCTGCATGGTTTCCCCAGTGAAACGCTCGTTTAAACCGTACGATTGTTCTACAAAAAAATCGGAGCGACTGTCAATCGGATGCCGGCGGCGGCGCTTGGATCCTTTCAGACGCATGGAATCTCCGCCGGAGACGAGACGGCGACCGCTTCTTGGCGGAATCCACTCGGCGCGGTTGGTGGCCTTCTGACCGGTCCGAATCCGCCACTCGACGTTGCGAAGACCTGGCGCGACGGGCCCGGAGCACTACCTCCGGTGGATCGTCAGCTGGTCGAGCAGAAAATCTTCCAGACGCTCACCGTCGCCGGCCAAGGCCTGGACCTGTTCCCAGGACATTTCCATGCGAATACTCTTCACCCGAAGATGACTGATCTCGATTGAGAGACCACAGTCACCCAAATCGACCTCGACTCGGGCGTCCGACCCCAGATGAAAGAGAACGAAGTTGTCCAACTCTTCCAGGAACCTGCGCTTCGCCGTTTCCCGAGCGTCTCCTCCGCGAGCTTCGATCAGGCGAGTGCTCCTGTTGCTGGTGGGATCTCGCCGGTCGGAGACTCCGAAAAGGCCACCAGGTGCTCCCTTTCCTGCGCGGGGATCTTGTCGTAGTCGAGGCTGCGGCCCAGAAAGATGGACATGGCCGTCGTCGGATTGTCTGCGGATATATGAACGGGAAGTAACCCCGGAGGCGCCTGGATCGGGATGGGTTCGCCGATGGACATGGTGCCGGCAGCCTGCCCGGTAAGGGTTGCCGTATAGCCGCCCGCCAGCAGCAGGCAGGCGACAACGGCCAACGCGGTGAGACAATGGGAATTCATCACGGACCAATCTCCTGGTGAAAAACCGGTGAGCGCCATTCGCAACGGCTTGACCACTTATACGACTGCGGACATCTGATGTTTCATCCGGGTCTCCGGCGCTCTTCAGTGCGCCGGAACCGGGAAGTCAAGCGCGGATCATGGTGTATGCTCCACCAGTTCCACAAGCAGTTCTCGGATTCGGGGCACCTGCCGCTTATCGATCATCAGATGCCGATGGCGCTCATGGCCGCCCGGCTTGAAACGGGTTCGCCCTACCGGATCGAGGATCACCTCTCCCGGTTCCGAGACTCGGAAGTATTCGCGGCCGGGACGCACCGCGTAAAGGACGCTGGTCAGATCCCAGGTCGGCCGGTCGGCAAGGCCCGGGACATACAACCGGTACCCGTCACGGATGGGATGGCGCGCGGCGGCGTCACTTCGCCGCATGCGCTCGGCGGGGTAGAGGATGGACGCTCCGATCTCGTACGCGCTCACGACGATGGGCGTGGGCCAAGCGTCGAAAAGCTTCCGCGCGGATGGCAGATCCTTGTAGATATTGTACTCGCGCCCATCCTTCGGCCCGGGTTGGCCGAAGGCGCCTGCCACCATGGAGAGCAGGCGGACCTTCCTGGCCGCCAGGTCTTTTCCTTGAAGCGGGGAGTATCGGTCGGGGGGAGAATCGAGCAAACGGGCCAGGTTGGTGGAGAAACCGACCTGGATCACGACCACCGATTGATCGGGTTGACTCGCCAACGTGCGCCGCAGCAAGGGGGTGGCCTCCTCGACCTCTCCGGGACGCTTGAGAGATCGTGCGTACCGCAGCCTGCCCTGATCCCTGGCCTCCGAAACCTGGCGGACATACCGGCCATCCAACGGTGTCGGCCCGTTACGCACGATCCCGATCGGGATCCCAGGCCTTCCGTAAAAATGGTTGAGGAGATCGGTGTAGGCGGCGGCGAAGAAGTTGTCCTTGGTGACGGTCGCCGCCAGCAGCCGGCATTCTCTCCGGTCCTGAAGCGCATGAATAACGGCGAGCGCCATGGCGTCGTCGATGTCGTTCCCCATGTCGTTGTCGTAGATCAGCCGCACCGGTTCGTCGGCCTCCTGCTCCTGTGGGGCTCCCAATACGGCGCCGTAGAGTCCAACTCCAATCGCCAAGAGAAGGAGGACGGCGTCAGCCCTGTTCCCAGCACGTACTCTCGACATCACGGATGTCCTTCCGAAGGCGGTCCGATTCACTCTACGGTAATCGGACGCGCCGATGGTTGAGAGCGGTCACGATTCTCGTCCCCAGCCACCAATCTCCTCTCGTTCCGGCTCGATACCTCGATCGCCTTCTATGGTGACGTGCATTCGCGCGCCCCACAAGGCTAGGAACCGCATAGTGTCCCTACTGAAACAACCCTTTCTGGGCCCCAACCTGGGGGTCGAATCGCGTGGCAAACGACGTCGAAGACGCACCGTGGAACTAATCCTGAATGGAGAACGGCGTCTTTACGGATGGCCGGAAGAGTGGCCCAGTCGTCCAGAAGAGGGCCATTTTCGAATCGCCGAGGGCGAATGGTCGGTTGACGACCGACGTGTCCCTGCGAGCTGAAATGGTTGAATTTCTTAACGCCTGGGAGAAGTAGACTGTCCCCCCCCCTCGTCGTTCTGCGACATCGAATGACGCTTGACGTCCTTCGTCAAAAATCGATAATCTGACCCCGCTTTGATTCTCGGATACCGAGATAGGAGAACCGAGCGGTTCGCCCTCGGAGCGTTTGTGGCAGCATTCCAGGGGTTTGAGAACCAAGCTGCGAAAAGACTTTCGATCTTGAACGCAGCGCCATCCTTGAACACGTTGACAGCTCTTCGTGGCAATCGCCTCAAGTCTCTCAAGGGAACGAGAGAAGGCCAGTATTCCATTCGGATTAATCGAAAATGGCGTATCTGCTTCACTTGGGCGGCCGGGATGCCGGGTCCAACCGGCGTGGAAATAGTAGACTACCACTAGACGCAGGGAGGAGGTACACATGTTGAAGCGTGTAGTCCATCCTGGTGAGATTCTGAAGGATGAGCTCGCCGAGTTGGGTGTGACTCCAACGTCGTTCGCACGGCAGATCAACGTACCACCCAACCGCATCAGCCAGATCATCTCCGGGAAGCGTTCCGTGACCGGTGACACAGCTCTACGGTTCGGGCACTGGTTCGGAGTCGACCCGCAATTCTGGCTGAACCTGCAGACCCAATTCGATCTCGTCGTCACTGACCGGCTTATCGGGGCGACCGTGCGTGAATTGCCGGTCGCACCAGGGACACCTAGCGTAATACGAGATAATAGGGACGCCCATCCGCACAAGACGTAACGGGGAGAAACAGACTGTCCCTTTCTCGGCCCCTTGGTCGCTGTTGCCTATCTCGCTGGGAGTGAAGTGAGTGGCTGCCGCGGCAGAAGAGTGCACCTGTCCTCCGTGCGCCTCCCCTTCATCAACCGACGACCGGAATACGATGCAGAGCCGTTAAATACTTTCAATTTGCCGTCCCTTAAATTTTCAATCTGCCGAGTTTGGTTGTTCGTCAGAAACGATTCCTTAACGTCTGTGAATCTGGCGCAAGGCCGCTGCGGTCACGGCATGGCCATCGACTCCGCCAGGAGAGTCTTCATAAGATCCGTACCGTTTCCATGTGCGGTTCGTGGTCCGCGCTCGACTTCGGTGTCCGCACACCCCACGGTTTCGCGTATGGACCATTGCCCTGCATTTTCGGTGCCTGGTCGTAGTAGACTTGCCGCTGACCTGACGGGGCCCGAAAGTATGCGAGACGTTTGGAAATTGCTGCTCTTGTGCGGATTGTTGGCGCCATCTGCCTGCACGTCGCCTCCGGAAGTCCGCGAGCCGCTCGACGTGGGGAGCAGGCGGCAGTTGCTGCTGGACGAGGCCTGGTTCGACCATAGCGACAACGTGGAACTGACCCTGCACCGGCCCATTCCCCGGGAAAACGTGATTCAGTGCGATCGTTCCTGGGAGGGAAAGAGCCTCCACTACACCACGGTCGTGGATGACGGCGGGACGTTTCGCATGTGGTACCGGGTCTCATTGGGGGACCCTCGTGTCGATTCTCCAGATGACACCGTGCTGACCTGTTACGCCGAGAGCCGGGACGGGATCGTTTGGGAGAAACCGAGTCTGGGGCGATATGAATTCGAGGGTTCCACGGAGAACAACATCCTGGGGCCGCCGGAGGACTTCACCAACATCAGCGTCCTGCTGGACCCGAATCAGGAAGCGGGCAGCGGGACCCGATACAAGATGATCTCCCGGGTCAACGGCATTTCCGGATTCGTCTCACCCGACGGGATCCGCTGGACTCCGGTGGCGACCAATCCCCTGTTGTCCAACGGCCCCTTCGACAGCCACAACATCCTCCTCTGGGACGACGAACGGGAACGTTACGTCATCTACCTCAGGGGGGTCGATTCGTCGGTGCCCGGGCCGTTCAAAGGCGGCCGCCGGGCCATCCGGCGGTCCGAGTCCTCCGACTTTCTCCACTGGACCGAACCGAAGCTGGTCTTCACCGCCGACGAGCAGGACCCTCCCGACTTCCACCTCTACACCAACGCCGCCGTCAAGTATTCCCGGGCCGCTTCCGCCTTCTTCATGTTTCCCATGGTCCTGTACACCGACCGTTCCTACCCGGGAGCGCCCTACGCTGGCCTTTCCGACGTGCGATTCGCCTACAGCCGGGACGGCATTCGATGGGAAAGGAACTACCGGGAGCCCTTCCTCACTCCGGGGCCCGACGAGCGCAACTGGCTGGACCGCAATCCCATCGTGGGACAGGGCCTGATCCGGACCGGGCCCGGGGAACTCTCACTCTACTACTCGGATCTCTTTCGGGAACGGGAGAGCCGGATCCGGCGGGCCACGCTGCGGACGGACGGTTTCATCTCGGTAGACGGCCCCTACGAAGGCTGGGGAGAATTCACCACCCGTCCTCTGCTCTTCCAGGGCAAGGAACTGGAGTTGAACTACAAGACCAGCGGCGGAGGCGCCATCCAGGTGGAGATCCGGAACGAGCAGGGTGAGACGTTGGACGGATTCCAATTGGAAGACTGCCTTCCCCTGGTCGGCGACCGGATCGACGGCGTGGTGCGATGGAATTCCGGCGCCGACCTCTCCGGCCTATCCGGCAAACCGGTCCGGTTGCGGGTGCGCCTGAGGGACGCGGGAATCTATGCGTTTCGATTTCGTCCCTGACCGTCCCGCAGGCGCATCACTCAAGCCGTTTGCCGCCCGTTCCGGACCGGAAAACCAACCATCCAGGAGTTGAGTCATGAAGATCTCGGACATCAAGGTGGACACCTTCCGTTACCGGACCAAGTGGTTTCGGGACTACGAGGGCCATTCCTGTGCCGGAGCAGAGCACTGGACTACCAACAACATGCTGACGATCCGGACCGACGAGGGAGCCGAGGGCTATTTTTTTGCCGGGCCCTCCCAGGGGATCGTGGACTCCCTGATCAAGCCCGCCCTGCTGGGTCAGGACCCCTTCTTCCGGGAGAAGATCTGGCAACGGATGCGGCGGATGCAGAAACTCACCAATTCTCTGCCCGACATGATGATCGCCCACGTGGACTGCGCCCTCTGGGACTTGGCCGGCCGCTATCTGCAGATCCCGGTGTACAAGATGATCGGCGCCGCGCGGACCCGGATTCCGGCCTACGCCAGCATCAATGCGGGCGACGACATCCCGGGGGGTCTCAGCAGCCCGGAGGATTACGCGCGATTCTCGGAGGAGTTGGTGCAGGACGGCTTCAAAGCCATCAAGCTGCACACCTGGATGTCCCCCCTGCCCGGCGCACCCGACGTCAAGCGGGACGTGTCCGCCTGCGCCGCGGTCCGCGAAGCCGTCGGGCCGGACATCACCCTCATGCTGGATCCCCACCACCACTACGACCGGATCGAGGCGCTCTACCTCTCCAGGGAGATCGAGAAACTGGGTTTTCTCTGGATCGAGGAACCCATGAACGAGTACAGCATGTCCTCCTACGTCTGGCTCAACAGCAAGCTGGACATGGCGGTTCTGGGACCGGAGAACCTGGAAGGAAGCTACCAGTCCCGGGCCGAGTGGGTGACGAGCGGAGCTTGCGACATGCTGCGGGGCGGCACCGGCGAAGTGGGGGGCATCACGCCGATACTGAAGCTGATCCACCTGGCCCAGGCCTTCAACCTCCGCATGGAGGTGCACGGCGGAGGTCCGCACAACATGCACGTCCTGTGCACCATGGACAATGGCTGGTTCTACGAGTGGGGACTGCTCCATCCCATGGTCGAACGCTACCGTCCCTTTCCGTGGCAGAAAACGCTCTATGATGCGATCGACGCGGAAGGCTTCGTCCAGGTTCCCGAGCGTCCCGGTTTGGGGGACGACATCGACTTCGACTACGTCCGGGAACACTCCATCGACGAAGGAACGTCCAACGCGGGACCGCCGGACGTCTATTGAGCTACGGCTGTCGTCCCAGGAAGCGGTCGAACCACTCGCACACCAGTTCGAAGTACTCCAGCCTGAAGACATGCCGGCCCGGGGGCTGGTAGACCTTGAAGTGATCCGGCTTTCCGGCCGCGGCGTAGACGGGTTCGACCTCCCGGATCAGGCGGTCGACTCCGGCCTTGGGCATGTCCTCGTCTTCGGTTGGCGCCAACATCATGAAGGGACGGGGGGCGATGCAACTGTTCACGATGTCCCAATGCTCGAAGTATCGGAGCATATGGGGGAGGTAGGCGAACGAACTGTGACGTTCGGGCATGCTGTCACGGATGTTGATGCGCAGGCTCCCCAGCCCTCCGCAGACGCAGGCGCCGGTTCGGATCCAGTCTCCCAGCGCCATGCCCAGCCAAGTCGCCCATCCACCCAGCGACATTCCGGCCAACCCGATGCGGTTGGCGTCGACACCCTCCAGGGCGCCGAGCACCCGGGCGGCTCGAAGCACCTCGTCGGCGATGACACCGATCTGGGATCGACCGTAGGGAATCAGCCTCCGGTTCTCCTCCTCCCAACGCCCCAGTGTGATTCGCCGCGTCTCGGCCCCCTTGGGCGTGAAGGTCAACATGGCGTAACCGCGGCGGGCCAACTCCCGGCCCCAACCGAAAAGCGGACCGCCGTCGGGCCGGGGCCGGTGGTAGCGCTCGTGGGCAACCTGGTCGGCGGTGCTGCCCGTGCCGTTCATGCAGACCAGGCCGGCCAGCGGGCCTGACGGCGCCCGCGGACGGATGAACCGGGCGGAGACCACCTCGCCCAGATAGTTGGCGAAGGTGATGCGGCTCTCCAACAGCCCTTCCTCCTGCTCCTCCTCTCCGGCCTCCCGGAGGGTGAAGGGGACGCGCTCCGGAATGTGCTCCAGTCCGATGAGCTCTTGAAACTTCCCTGGTACCTGGTCCAAGGGGAGGTCGACGGGAAACGCCGGCTCGATATTCGGGGGGACGGCCGGGGTCATTTCGCAGTTTCCGGAGGGGGGAGAACCGGATTCCAGTTCGTTCCGGAACCCAATCTTCTCCGGCATCGTGCGCCGCCTCCGGATACGCAACGGAATCTTGGCATCGGCGTCCGGGTCGGAGTCGGTCCCCGTCTCCCGGCTCAGGAACAGCGGAATGTCCTGCGCCCGGGGATTGGTCCGGTCGTGCGCCTCCGGGAAGCTGCGCATGATGATTCTCTGCTCCCGGTTCAGGGTGGCGATCCACTCCGGGTCGCACTGCCGCCGGTCTCCTTCCCAGAGCCAGGACGGGCAGTAGCTGATGAAGATATTCTTCCGCTCGACGTCGGTCCGGTTGACGTCCACCCGGTGCCAGGTCCCGCAATGCATGACGGTGATGGTCCCGGCGGGCACACAGAGGGCTTCCTCGCCGGGAACGCTCCGGTGCGTGTAGTAGTGCTCGAACACCGGACTCTTGTGGCTGCCCGGCATGTAGATGAAGTTGGCCATTCCCGGGTGCGGCAGGTCGGTGAGCCAGTAGCCGATACAGAGCCGCAGAGGAAGCACGGGCGAGAAGGTGGCATAGGGTGTGGGCCGGGGCGAGTCGGGATGCCATGTGCTTCGGTCCGTGTTCCGGGGCCGGACGAAGAAGTCCGAACGCTGCACCTTCAGCAACTCGCCGTAGAGATCGTAGCCGTACCCGACGTGACGGGGATGATCGATGAGTTCGCTCAGAACCGGGTCCGCCGTCACGGCATTGGTGACACGGTAGTCCTGGCCGGGCCGGTAATTGGAGTCCGAAGCGCAAACCCGGTCGATGGCCTCGACGTAGAGGTCCACCTCCTCCTTGGAAAGGGCGTTCCTGAAAACGAGCATTCCCCGTTCCAGGAACTCTTCCCACTGGTCCGGGGTGAACCCCGGCGGCGCCACTCGATAGCTCGACTCGGTCACAACCGGCCTCCTGTGCGCTTCGGGGCGCTGGTGTTCGGGATGTGGTGTCGCGCCTGCTGCGGGACGGAAATGTCAGGTCTTGGCCTTCTCTCTCACCAAATCGCCGCGGCTCAGGTGGACCCGGTCGAAGCTGTCGTCGGAGATCACGTAGTACCAGGCGGCGAAACGGGCGTTGAGCTGCTCGGAGCGCTCCCGCGCCGCCTCCACCTGTTTCTTCCGCTCCTCTTCCGCCGCCGCCAGGTTCTGGATGTCTTTCTCGTTGAAAGAGGTGCTGATGAACAGGTAGCGGTTCTCTCCGGGACCGCTCTCCTTGTCGTCACTGGCATCGCTGCCGGCGGTGACCGCCTCCCCGGACCCGTAGACGACTTCGCCGAAGCGGAGGGTGTAGGTCACGCCGTCCGAGGTCAGGACCGCCATCTCCCCTTCGTTGGAGACCAGCGATCCCTGGCGCGTGAAGTAGAACCCCTTGCTCTGGAGAGACATCATGTCGGGCTGGGTGATTCTGGACGACCCCTCGGTCCGCATCAGGGTGCGGGACAATCCCGCAGGTTTGGGCCGGACGCCCACGATGTTGAGCTCGTCTATGGACCGCATCAGCTCGCTGGCCCGGTACGTCTCCATTTCCTCGTTGGAACGAAGCTTGGCGAGGGTCCAATCGCTGCCCTTCTTGGTCAGGACCAGCTTTCCGCGCCGATTCAACGAGCCGGTGCGCTCGTTGATGGAGTAGTTCTCCAGGACCACCCGGACAATGTCGTCCTTCTCCAGTTGCAACAGGTCCTTCTCGATCCATTCCTCGAACTTGGTGGACGGCTCTACCGGCATCTGGGCCACATAGACCCTTTTCTGGTCCGGCAACCGGACAAAGCGGAGATTCTCCCGCTCCTCCACCTTCCTGCCCACGATCAGATCGGCCAGGACCTCGTTCCCCTCCCCCTTGATCGTGACCCGGCGTCCCCGGCCCCTCAGACTGGTCACTCCCTCGTCCAGCGGGTCCAGGACGCCACAAGCCTCATGGTCCGAGACGTTGTTGGACCGGAAATCGTCCTTGCGCATCTCGATGATGCCGGCCGCCGTCTTGGCCAGGAGTTCCTTGCCGTCGGCGGGGTAGTCGTGGTGGGACGGGATGGTCCACTTCCCTCCCTGAGAGGTCACTTTGAAGGGGCGGGCCGAAGCCGTGTCTTCGTCGAAATCCACCACTTCCATAGAGACCGCCACGTTGGGATCGGTGAATTCGGGAAAGAAAGATTCGCCGACGTCCAGGAAGGCGTCGGGGGTGACTCTGCTGGGAACCGTCACCAGGGCGACCAGCAGAATCAGGACGCCGCCGCCCAGGTAGCTCAAGGATCTGTTCGTTTCACTCATGGCTCTATGACCTCAATTTATTTGGCGTATGACACCGGCATTCAAGGTCCGGTCGAAGAGGGCACCCACAAGGGTTGACCCTACGACCTCAACCTTCTCGTCGCCCGGGCACCTTCCTCTTCACGGCGTTGGCGGCGCATAAAAATGAGCACGCCAAGCACGAAAACGGGAACGGGAGGCAACAGGACCGCGTACGTGCGGATGTTGCCCTGGATCCTCCGGATCTGGCTCTCCATGTTTTCCTTGCTGGCGGCGATCTTGGACTCTTTCTCCGCTTCGATGTTGGCCTTCAGGACCTCGAAGCGCCGATTCTCCACTTCCTGGAGATTCTGGGCCATGATCTGCTTGGCCTGCGCGTCCAGGTCCCGCCGTTCGCGGACCTCGTCCACTTTCTCCTGCAAGCGCGCTTGCGCCTGCTTGAGGGCCTTCTCGGCCACCCCCTCGGCTTCCTCCTCGTCCTTGACCCGCTGTTCCACAAAGCTGCGAGTCTGTGCTTCGACCCGTTCCAGAGTCCGGTGCCGCACCCGCTTGTTGCGCAGGGCCACGAAGGAATCGTCACCCATGAGAACATCCATGCAATTGAGGAAAAAGGTCACGTTGTCGAAGTTGAGGGTCTCGGGGCCCTGAGCCCGAATCGAGAAGAACTGCTGGGAGATGAAATCCAGGTCCGCCACCACGATGGCATTGATCCGTTCGGTCTCGTCCCCTCCCTCCCGGTCCGGGTCGGTGCTTTCCGCGGCCCCTTCCGAGGCTTCCTCTTCGGACGCCTCGGTTTCGGTTTCGGGTCCCTCCTGCTCCGTTCCCAGGTCCTTGCTCCGAACGTGCGCGGCCAAGGTGTATTCCCGGTCGTCCGGCCGATGTGGAAGCCTGCGGGCCAACTGGACTCCGAAGAAGTTCCGCTGAACCATCCGGGAGTAGTTCTGGACTGCCGAAGCCTGTCCGGAGCGAACCAGGGGCCGGAATTCCAAGTCGGAGCCGGACTCCTGCTTCAGGTGACCGGGGAACAGGAAGACCAACTCCTGGAGGGCGACGCTGGCCGGGTGTTCCCGGTTGAAGGCCCGTTCATTGTCATTCCCCTCACCGACGAAGACCACTTCTTCCGGGAGGTGGGCCAAGTCCGGATGGGGGTTGTAGCTGTCCCAGACGATCCCGGCCTTGTCCCAACGGACTCCGATCCTGGCCAGCAGGGTCAGAATGTCTCCCTTCGGCTTGGGTGGCGGGCCCTGCTGGCGCTGAAAGGGACTGACGTTGGCGCCGGACCGCTCCGAGGGCGAAAGACCGATATTGAAAATGGGCAACGGGTCCACCAGGAGAAGCGTGGGGTTGCCTTGGCGGATATATTCCAGCAGGTTGTCCAATTCCTCCTGGGGCAGAGAGGAGGGCAGGGCCGCGAAGAGGCCGTCCAGCTCCTGCCGGATGGGAGCCGCCGCCGAAACTTGCACGACGTCGTATTGCTTTCTCAACTCCTCCACCACCGGCCAGGACGGATTGCTGCGCATGCTCTGGAAGTCGAATCCTCCGAAGAGCTTGGCTTCGGAACCCAGGATGCCCACCTTCTTCCGTTCCGTCTTGGCCACCACCCGTACGCTGCGGGTGATCTCGTACTCGATAGGCAGGCCCCTCTCCAGAAAGGGGATCACCTGTTCCTCGGCTCCGCAGGTGAAGGCCACGCCCAGGAACACGTCGGCGAAGCCGGCGCGGGCGCTCCCCAGATGGGGGACCTGACGGGGGGTGATTCCAAACTTCTCCCGGGCGTCCCGGGCCTCCTGGGTGAAAGGTTCCGTGTCCTCGATCAGAACCTGAACCCGCGCGCCTCCCACCGATTCGATCTCCCCCAGCACTCCCAGCAGATTGGCCCGGGTCTGCACCAGTTGCTCCGGCACCTCCGGACTCACGTAGGCCTGGATGAAGACGGGGCGATCGTCGGACAATTCCGAAATCAGGGAAATCGTCTCGTCGCTCAGTGAGTGGAGCCCCTCGGCGGTGGCGTCGACGCGGATGCCCGCGCGTCCCAGAATCACGTTGAGACCGATCACGGCCAGAATCAGGCCGACCGTCCGCACCGTATGGTGCAGCCACATGGGACGCCCGTCGGCCTCTCGGGGCCAATGCCGCTTCTCCACCAGAAGCACATTGACGTAGAGCATGAGTCCGGCGACGGAGAGGAAGTAGAGGAGCCCGGAGAAGCTCATGACGCCGCGGGCGAAGTCGTCGAAGTGCCGGTAGACCCCCAGGGGCGCCACCAGCTCGCCCAGACCCGCCCCGAAGGAGCCCATCAGGTCGATGAGAACCAGTAAGGCGCAGAACACGGCGCCCACGATGAAGGCGATGGTGGCGTTGGCCGTGAGCAGCGAGGCCAGCATCCCGACGGCGATCAATGCGCCTCCCAACAGCCAGTAGCCGACGTAATTGCTGAACATGAGGCCCAGGTCGGGACTGCCAAGCCAGCTCAGGACCAGGACGTGGCTCAGGGAGAGCAGCAGTGACGCAGTGTAGATGCCGAAGGTGGCCAGATACTTGCCGATGACGATCTCAAAGCTGGTGGCCGGCAGGGTGAAGAGCAGCTCGTCGGTGCCCTGCTTCCGTTCTTCGGACCAGACGGACATGGTCAGAGCCGGAATGAAGAACAGGAGCAGATACGGAAACATGTAGTTGAGCTGGTCCAGATTGGCCAAATTGTCCAGAAAGAATCGATCCTGCCAAAAGGCCGCCGCAGTGCTCAGCAGAATGAACAGCGTGATGAAGACATAGCCGGTGGGACTCGTGAAATACTTCCACAGGTCCCGCTTGACCAGCGCCAGGACGAAAGCGGTGTTGATCTCGGGTCGCTTCACTTTCCACCTCCCGATTCGGACGCTACCGTGACGTCGGACTCCTCTACGGACGATCCGTCCCCGGACGAGACCGCGGCCCCGCCGGCGTCCGGCTGAGTCAGGCGGTAGAAGGATCTCTCCAGAGTGCCGTCCTCCATCAGTTCCTGGGGACTCCCGTCGAAAATCATTCGCCCGTCGTGGACGAAGAGCACGCGGTCGGCCACGGCATCCACTTCCTGCAGAATGTGAGTCGAAATGAGAATCGTCTTGCGCTTGCCCAGTTCCTGGATGCTGGAGCGGAATTCCCGGATCTGGTTCGGATCCAGTCCGGCCGTGGGCTCGTCCATGATGAGGACCTCGGGATCGTGGAGCATGGCTTGGGCCAGCCCCACTCGCTGCCGGTATCCCCGAGAGAGCTTGCCGGTAGGTTTCTCGAGAACGTCCGCCAGAGCGAACTGCCGGCTGACGGCGTCGATGCGATCCTCCAGATCGCCGCCGGCCAGTCCGCGGGCCTCTCCGAAAAACCTGAGGAGCTCCGAAGGCGTCATGTCGAGGTACAACGGCCCGTTCTCGGGAAGATATCCCAGGATCCGGGAGGCCTCGAGCCGATTCTCGTGGACGTTGAGACCACCGATGAGGGCGAAGCCTTCACTGGCGGCCAGATAGCCGGTGAGAATCCGCATGGTCGTGGACTTGCCCGCGCCATTGGGCCCCAGAAAGGCGACGATCTGACCTTCCGGGATGGAGAAACTGATGTCCTCGATGGCGACGAAGGGCCCATAGTACTTGCTGAGCCCCTGGGCTTCGATCATGGTGCGGGGGGAACTTTCCATGTTCTCCTTCCTCATTGATACGTTTCGGGCGACACGGACCGGTCACTCTCGATAAACGAATGGGCATCCGTCGGGGGTAATTTTGGGTTCACTTGCCAGCAACGAGCCCACTCGTGCAACTTGCAGCGGGGAAGTGTCCCGCAGGAAAAGATATTCTAGCATCAGATCGACGGATTCTGTCAATTGCTATAGTTGAGAGTTACTTGCCGCGAATCTCAGGTGGGAGGAAGAAGATGCCGAAAACCCTGGTGGCGAAGACCTTAGTGACAGTCGGTGTCGTTCTCCTGGCCACGGCATGCGATGTCACGGACATCATCACTTCCGGCGGCGGGGCCGACGACGAAAGCGAAACGGCGCCAGCATCCAGACCGCAACTGGGTGTCATCAGCTTTCCCAACAGCGGTGGCGCCGCCGCACAAGAGCCGTTCTTTCGAGGCATGCTGCTCTTGCACAGCTTCGAATACGACGACGCAGCGGCGGCGTTTCGCGACGCTCAGGCCGTCGATTCCTCATTCGCTCTGTCTTATTGGGGAGAGGCACTCACTCACTATCGGCCGGTCTGGGGCCGCGAAAACCTGGACGAGGGGCGCTCGGCCCTCGAGAAGGCTCCCGCCGGTGCGTCCGTCACCCCCAGGGAACAGGCCTACCTGGACGCTGCCGCGATCCTGTTTGGCGATGGTGAGCGAGATCGGCGCTGGAAACGCTACTCCGACGCGATGGGTCAGGTATCGAGAGATCATCCGGAGGAGCAGGAAGCGGCCAGCCTTTACGCCGTCTCGATGTTCGGCGTGACCGGTGGGGAGCGCGACCATCGGACGTACATGAAGATCGCGTCGATCGGTGAAGAAGTCTTTCGCAGGAACCCCAATCATCCCGGTGCGCTGCACTACCTGATCCACGCCTTCGACGATCCGGTCCATGCCCCTCTCGGCCTACGGTATGCACACCTCTATTCGAAGGTGGCCTCGGCGGCGCCCCACGCCCAGCACATGCCATCGCACATTTTCCTGGCCCTGGGCATGTGGGACGAGTGCATCTCTTCGAACATCGACTCTTGGAATTCGTCCGAGGACCGCATTGCCCGCCTCGGCTTGGGAAGCGACGATCGGGGCTATCACGCCCTCTGGTGGATGCAATACGCGTATCTGCAAAAGGGGATGCTGGCCAAAGCCCGGGAGAAACTGTCGATCGTCGAGCAGGATGCCGCCCAATCAGACTCGAGCCGCACTCGCAACCATCAAGCCTACATGCGAGCCCACCTGCTCATAGACGGGGAACAATGGGCGGCCGACGTCCGGACCGTTGACGACGCCGATCTGGGATTGAGGCCCTGGGGTGCGAACGCGCTCGCCGAAGGACTCCGCACGCTCAAGACAGGAGACGTCTCCGGCGCCCGGGAATGGGCTGCGAAGCTTCGGGCCAAGGCGGACGCCGAGGGTGATGAAGAGACCTCGCTGCCGATTGCCGCGCTGGAACTCGAAGGCCTGCTGCAGTTCGAAGGCGGCAAGAACGACGCCGCCATCGCCACGCTTCGCAAAGCGGTTCAACTCGAAGAGCAGACCCCGTTCGGTTACGGACCGCCGTTTCCACCCAAGCCGGCCCACGAATTGATGGGCGAGATCCTATTGGCGGCGGACCGGGCCGAAGCTGCGGTGAAGGCATTCCAGTCATCTCTGGAGCGCACCCCCAGGCGCGCTCGCTCGCTGCACGGTCTGAGCAAGGCCGCGGCGGCCGCAGGCGACCGCAAGACCGCCGACCGCGCGAATGCGGAGCTGAGGGAATTGGCTTTGAGGCGCTAGGAGCGGCGGTTTCCAACCGCCGAACTCCGGAAGAACGGCGGGGCAACCAGGGAATGGTCGACTGGAAGTCGACATGCGCTGCCCTCCTGACTTGAGTGTCCAGAGCCAGGGTCGGGTAGACACAGCAACGATGATCGACCATCTCCGGGGATGCGAGAAGGCTCTGGAGCCCTTCGGCTGGACGGGACGCTGGGCGCTCCTATCCCATGCGGCTCCTTACAGTTGCACGCTTTGGACCCTAAATCCAAGCTTCATGCCCATCGGAGTTTTCACCGAATAAGTCGATATCAGCAAACTGCTGAAATCAACTAATGAGTGAAGATTACTTGATAATTTCACTACTTTACACTATTTTCAGCATACGATGAAACATGATTTTCTAGTAAATAAATTGGAAATCGCCGCCCTGCATGCTGCCCGTGACCTGCTCGGGAATGTACCGAATATGGCGGCCGGTTCGGTTCGCCACGACCACCGGCTCGAAAGCGCCAGTCCCGTAGACGGATATATCGAGTTTGAACACGGCAATGACATTTATACACTCGTCATCGAAGTCAAGCGGAACGGTGCTCCCCGTTTCGTCAGGTCTGCTGTCTATCAGCTCAAAGGCTACTTGGCGCATGTTCGTCAATCCGGTCACAGAGATTCCGACCGGTGTTGGATCCCCATGCTTGTGAGTCCCTACTTGTCTCCCGAGTCTCGTTCGATCTGCATAGATCACGATGTCGCTTACCTGGACCTGGTCGGGAACGCGCACCTCGCTTTCGACCATGTCTATATTGATCGGGCCGTCGTAGACAGGCCCAAGTCCGAAACCCGGGCTCTGAGATCGATCTTCAGCCCGAAGGCGGCCGCAATCCTGCGGGTGCTCCTGCGCGACCCCGCTCGGGCATGGCGGGTCGCCAAGCTGGCGGAAGCGGTCAATGTGAGCCTCGGCCATGTGAGTAACGTTCGCAAAGCCCTGCTCGCAAGGGAGTGGATCGAGAAGCGGAAAAACGGCATCGTCCTCGTCCAGCCGGACGCGTTGTTGAGGAACTGGCGCGAGGAATACCGCAAGCCGACCGGCCGTCGCATTAGCGGATACACAGTCTTCCATGGCGAACAATTCACCAAGCAGTTGTCGGGCAGACTGAATGCGGAACCACAGCATCCGCGCGCAGTGTACTCGCTAAACTCGGCCACCCAGTGGTTTGCGCCCTTCGCCCGGGGTGGCACCCACAGCTTCTACGCCGACGAACCCGGCGCTCAGATGTTGAAGGAGGCGTTGGAGCTCAGTCATGTCGAAAAAGGAGCAAATGTCATCGTGCTCATTCCTAACGACATAAGTCTACTCGAGGACGCCGTTCAGCCGGTGCCGGGCATTCTCTGCACCAGTCCGATCGTCACGTACCTCGATCTCTGGCTCGGTAACGATCGAGATCGTGAGGCTGCCGACCACTTGGCCTCAAGGTGCTTTCCGTGGATGTGACAGAGCCTCAATCCGCAGGCGACTACAGTGACCGGACGGCGGCGGCGGTCAAATCCGTGCTGATTGAGATCAGCCAGATCCTCGGTAGCTTCAATGGCAAATTTGCGGTTATCGGCGGCGCCGTTCCTTGGCTGTTGCTGAGCGAAGCCGACATGCCCCACAGCGGAACCTTAGACGTGGACCTCGGTCTCGACCCGTCCGCCTTAGGCGACGGCGAATATGTTCGACTTGTCGAAGCCCTCCAGGCACATGGTTACCATCAGCAGGACAGCCTGCGGCGCTTCCAACTCGTCCGCACCGTACCCGCCACGGATGGCGGACCCGACATCGATGTAGTCGTCGACTTCCTGATGCCGCGCAACGCGGAGATTGCAAAGAATAGGCCGCCGCTTCTCAGCCAGTTTGCCGTCCAGCGTGCCGATGGCGCCGAGCTCGCCCTCAGATTCAATCAGATGGTCGCCATCGACGGTGTCATGCCCGGTGGGGGAAGGAATCGCGTTCCCATAGCCGTCGCGTCGATTCCGGCCCTCCTGGCCATGAAGGGCTATGCCATAGCCCAGCGTCAAAAATACAAAGACGCCTACGACATCTACTATTCCGTCCGAAACTTCCCCGATGGGATCGACGCACTCGTAGAAGCAACTCGACCACTCCTTAATGTTCAATCTGCCCGGCGAGGCTACTGCTTGATCTCCGAGAAATTCCGCGACGTTGACGATTTTGGACCAACAAACGTCAAGAAGTTCGTGGAAGGTTCCCCTCTGCTCGGCGGTCGCACAGCAAATCAATGGCAGCAGGACGCCTTCGGACAGGTTGACGCATGGCTCAGAGGACTAGGCTTGAGGTAGTCATGAGCGGAATGTCGCATTTGAAGATACGTACCGTGGACATGCGGGTCCTCGACAAGGTTTTCGGCATGGAAGGTGGCTACGTATTGGACTTTTCGAATCGAACCTTCGCTGAATTCTTCCGAGAAGAACTGCAGGTCGACATATACGATCCCCGTTGGGCAGTTCACGGTGGTAGCAAGGCGAAGCGGCTGCGCTATTACTTGCGACAGGCTAACCCCAAAACGGTCCTTGATACGCTGAATGCGCTCTGGGAGTATCGTGAAGCCAGCAGCGTGACTCACGAGTACCCGGAACTGGACGATAAGGTTAGGGCTGCGTTCTCTCGCATCATTGAACGGTTCGGTGGCACACCGCCAGCACCCGAAGTGTCTTCCACCGCTTCCGCCCAATCACAGATTGATGCGGCGACCGCTTCGTCTCTTTCCGAGCGCTTGCTGGACGTGTCCCAGTTGGCGCCACAGCCGCGTGGCTATGCATTCGAAAGGTTCCTAAAGGATTTGTTCGATGCGTACGGGTTGTCTGCGCGGGCTTCCTTCCGCCTGGTGGGGGAGCAGATCGACGGGAGCTTCGTCTCGGGCGGCGATACCTATCTGCTCGAAGCAAAATGGACTAACAACTTGGTCGCCGCGGCGACCCTTCGTGCCTTCAACGCCAAGGTAGAGGACAAGGCGAGCTGGTCTCGCGGTCTTCTGATCAGCTATAGCGGATTCTCCCCTGAAGGGCTCAACGCATTCGGGCGCGGCAATAGCATCATCTGTATGGATGGCCGCGATCTCCATGCTGTCCTGTCAGATCGCCTAGACTTCGCGACCGTACTTGCCATGAAGGCTCGGCGGGCCGCAGAGACAGGACAACCGTTCGTAGGGGTGAACGATCTCACACCTCTTTCCGATCCATGAGCCAGGCAGGACCTGACCGAACACGTCCGATCCAAACAACGTTACGGCGGAACGCGACCCACTCCAATGCACGGGTAGCATAACGAAGTCGGCTCCCGCCCAAGTCGGTTACCGACCCCGAGAATCTCCCACGCTACGGCGTCGAGGTCGATCTCGCTCCAGCGTGCGCCTCGAACTTCGGTCGAGCCCGCTGCCGTGAGTACGAGAAACTCGATGTCGAGTCGGGGACCAATGGCCACGGGGGACACACGCATCTTGGCCGGCGCCGATCCGACTTCGCCGTGCGGGAGCGCTCGGTAGCGCTTTGGCTCGCCGTTCTTCGGGAGCGCCGCACTGATAGCGTCACCCGCCGGATTATCCAGCCGGAAGCCCTTTGCGATCGCCCGCTCCATGACGGTGCCGATCCATTGACTCGGAGCCTGGACCGGAAACATACTCTGCTCCGGTCAACCTGACCCTCGTCAACCAGATAGAGGAGAGGATTCGTGGCACTGAAACCGGACTTCGAAAGGCGCATTCGCTCAGGTTTTGCAGCACTTTGGATCCTGGTGGGACCGATCGCGTGCTCCCCGCCGCCGGAAGGCCCGGGGCCGCCCACAGCCGCCCCGGAGGAGGTGAGGAAGACACTGAAACAGGCGGCAGAATTCTTCCGCACTCACGTTTCCAACGAGGGCGGATATCATTTCCGTTACGCCTCGGACCTGAGCTACGGACGGTCCGAAGCGGCCCACGGTCCAACTCAGGTCACAGTGCAGACGAGTGGAACGCCACTGGTCGGCATGGCGTACCTGAGGGCATACGAGGCTACGGCGGATTCCTACTTTCTGGAGGCGGCCCGGGAAACCGCCCTGCTGCTGGTCCGGGGTCAGCACTGCTCCGGCGGCTGGGACTACATCATCGAACTCGACCTCGACAAGCGGAGCTCGTATCCCTACCGCGTCGATGGGGATTGTGCCGAGACGCGGGAGTCCGCTCCGGAAGAGGAGAACTCCGGACCCAAGCCGGCCAGCACGCTGGACGACAACGTCACTCAGGGAGCACTCCGCCTCCTCATGCGGGTGGACCGGGAATTGGGATTCCAGGACCCGAAGATCCACGAGGCGAGCCTTTACGCTCTCGATCAACTGGCCCGGGCCCAATACCCCAACGGCGCCTGGCCTCAGCGTTTTCGGAAAGTTGCCGATCCCGGTCTTCCGGCCACACGGTCGGCCGCGTACCCTGACTCCTGGTCGCGTGAATGGCCGGGTCCCGATTACCGCCACCACTACACCCTCAACGACAACGCCATCCTGGACGTCATCGACACCTTCCTGGAGGCGGCGCGAATCTACCGGGAGCCGCGCTACCGGGCCGTGGCCGAGAAGGGAGGAGATTTCCTTCTGCTGGCCCAGATGCCCGATCCCCAGCCGGCCTGGGCTCAACAGTACGACGGCGGCATGCACCCCGCCTGGGGCAGGATCTTCGAACCGCCGTCGGTGACCGGCTCCGAGTCGCAGGCCGTCCTGCAGATGCTCCTGGTCCTGTACCGCGAGACCGGCCGGGAGAAATACCTGGAGCCGATTCCCAGGGCGATCGAATACCTGCGGAAATCCGACCTTCCGTCCGAAGGACCCTGGCGGCAGGAGGGTGGGCGATGTGGACCCGACACACTCTGCCTGGCTCGATTCTACGAACTCGGAACCAATCGTCCACTCTTCATCACCAAGGGGACCCGGGTCCGGGTGGGAACCGGCTCCAGCCGCCTGCTGGACGGATACGAACTGAGCTACTCGCCAATGAGCGTCATCACCCATTACGGCCTCTGGACCGACGGCGGCCGCTTGGAGAAGACGGAGCAGGAGTACCGGCTACTGGTCTCCCAGGCCCCCTCGGCCATTGGACGCCCGGACCGCCTCCACGGCCTCTCGCCCTGGCGGGGGGAGACTGGGTTCCCCTCGGGCCCTGAGTTGCACCGTCAGGTCCGGAATCTGGCGCGAAGCCTGGACCCGCGCGGGGCGTGGGTCGAGCAGGGCTCGGTGGGCAAGGCCGACCCGGTGGTTTTCCTCTTTGCGGCCGAAGACATGGTCGTGACCATCGGCGATCGAACGGTTTCCCTGAACGAAAATGAGCGGCTGAACGTCTTTCGTGGAGGGAAACCACCGCTGGAACAGATCATCAGTTCCAGGACCTTTGCCGAGAATATCGAGACCATGGCGGCCTACCTGAGCAAGAACCGCCCATGACGGGAAGATCTTCCTCGTGACCTGGGTCGGGGAGCACGGTCTCGTGCTGGCGCTCTTGGGCGCCTATACGGCGCTCATGGTCTACCATGCCTGGATCGGGCAACGCCGGACCCGGGGCTGGCTGGACTTCTTCGTTGCCGGACGGTCCCTGGGAGGCGTCACGCTGGGGATCTCGTTTTTCGCCACCTACGCCAGCACCAACAGCTATGTGGGTTTTTCGGGCCAAGCCTACAGCTACGGCTTGTCCTGGCTGCTCCTGGTGCCCTTCGCCGTGGGTTTCACCTCGATGGCCTGGATCTGGGTGGCGCCCCGGCTGCGGGAGCGGACCGCCTCGCTGGGCTCGGTCACCGTTCCGGACTTCATCGGATTCCGCTTTGCCAGCACACCGGCACGGGTGGGAGCTGCCCTGCTGGTTCTCTTCTCCAGCGTGATCTACATGACGGCGGTCTTCAAGGGCATCGGCAACCTGTTGGAGGCGGTCCTGGAAGTCCCTTACTGGACGGCCATCGGAATGATCCTGGTGGTGGTTATGCTCTACACCGCCGTGGGCGGCTTCCATTCGGTGGTCCGAACCGATGTGATCCAGGGCGGCATGATGATCGTCGCCGCCGTGGTGCTGTTCACGGGGACCTACCGGGCCGCTGGCGGCTGGGAGCCGATTTCCCAGGTTGTGGACCAAGTTCCCTCCTCGGTGGCGGGACCGCTCCCACTGACTCTCCTGCTGGGCGTCATCTTCGCCACCACCATCAAGGCGTTGGTGGAGCCCAGGCAACTCTCCCGTTTCTATGCGTTGGAGAACCGGAAGGCGGTCCGTCAGGGCGCCTGGATCTCTCCGGGGATATTTCTGCTGGTGTTCAGCCTCCTGACGCCTATCGGGCTGTTCGCTCGCCGGATTCTGCCTCCGGGGCTGGAAGACACGGACCGGGTCGTGCCTGCGCTTCTGGCCGGGGGGGACGTCTTCGGCCCCTTCGTAAGCGCCTTTCTCTTCGTGGCCATGGTGTCCGCCGCCATGTCCTCTCTCGATTCGGTGCTTCTGGTCGTGGCCTCCACCTGCGAGCGGGACCTGGTGGGCCTGATCTGGAGGGACCGTAGCGAACGCGTCATCCTGCAGTCCACCCGGGTCTACGTCGCTCTCTTCGCCGTGGTGACCGCGCTGGTGGCGTTGAACCCTCCGGGGGGCGTCGTGTCCATCACGGCATTTTCCGGGAGCCTTTACGCCGCCTGCTTCCTGCCCAGCCTGCTGTTCGGCCTCTATTGGAATCGCGGAAACGGCCGGGCGGTCCTGACCTCCTATGCCGTGGGAATCGCCTGCCTGATGGTATGGCCCCATCTCCCGGAGGTTGCCCTGGTCCACCGCGTCTTCCCGGCGGTGATCCTCTCGACTCTCGCCTACGTCTCGGTTTCCCTCCTGACCCCGCCGGCGGCTCCCGTTTCCGAAGTCGAGGACCCTGACGCCTTGCGCCGCCGCCGAGCGTGAAAGTCGCGGCGACGGACTGGTAACATCACGCGACCCCAATGAAGGCTCTTCTGCTGGAACGCCCCGGACGACTCGAGGTGGCCGATGTCCCGGAACCGGAGTGCGGCGACCACGACGTCTTGATCCAGGTCGGAGCCGTGGGCGTCTGCGGCACCGACTTCCACATCTTTCAGGGCGAGGCCAACTACAATTCCGATTGCGAAGGACGAACGATTCCTCTCTCCGTCCAGCCCCAGATCCTGGGGCACGAATTCTGCGGGACCGTGCTGGAATCAGGCGCTCAGGTTCAGGATCTGTCGCCGGGGGACCGCGTGGCCGTGGACCAGGGCCTGAACTGCTACAGCCAGAGGATCACTCCGGTCTGCGAGTACTGCGCCGGCGGGGATTCGCACCAGTGTCTCCACTATCAGGAACTGGGCATCACCGGAATTCCGGGAGCCCTGCGGGAACGGGTCACGATTCCCGCGGTGAACGCAGTCCGGCTGGAGGTGGAGATGGGATTCCCTGCGACCGCACTTTCGGAACCTCTCGGATGTATCCTCCACGCCCTGGACCGGGTGGTGCGCACCCCTGCCCGCTACATGTTCCATCCGGGACCTCATGGGTCGCGAACGATCGAGAACGTCCTGATCCTGGGCGCGGGACCGGCCGGCCTGCTGTTTCTCCAGAACATCCGGCGGGAAGTGGGATTCGAGGGGACAGTGCTGGTTGCGGACCGGGTCCCGGAAAAGCTGAGCCTGGTGGAACGCATGGGCGGAACGCCGCTGGACGTGGCTCAATCCGATCTGGTGGAGATGGTCTCGGACTTGACCCGGGGCCGGAAGATCGACCTGCTCATCGAGGCCACGGGAAGCGGAGCCGCCTTTCGGACCATGTCCTCACTGATTCGAAAGCAGGCCACGGTGCTGCTCTACGGGCACGGGCATCAGGGAACCGATTTGAGCGTCATCAATCTCCTGCTCTTTCTGGAGCCGACACTGGTGGTCTCGGTGGGTGCCTCGGGTGCGCTGAACCCGGCGACCCGGCGGTCCGAAACCACGACCCGGGCCGTAGAACTGATTCAGACGGGACAGGTGGACGTCCGATCCCTCATCACCCATCGCTATCCCTCTCTGAAATCGGTAAGGGGCGCCTTCGGCGGCGACTCCACGGACGCGGCTTACATCAAGGGTGTGCTCGAATTCTCCTGAAAAGAACTCCCGAATCGCTGAAGGATTCGGGAACGACTCGCGGCGCCCGCCACCATGCGGTTGGAGCAGCCTACACGATCAGTGGAGCCTCGATGGACTCGTCAGGGCCATCTTCCATTCCCAGGTCCTCCAGGACGAGCCGGCGGATCTGCCTCAACTCCTCTCTCCCCTGGGGCGCGAGGGTGCTCAATACTAGCCGGGGTAGGTGGTTTCGCAGCCATTGACGGACGAAGTGGCCGGGAATCCCGAGCCGGCGGCAGGGCCAGACGATCTTGTCAGCCACCATGCGGGTGCGTTCCAAGAGTCCGAAAGAGGAGACGATGGGCTCGTTGAGGGTGGTCCGGTTGAACACTACGAGACAGGCGCCGGTGAGGAGGCTCTCCACCGTCACCACAGCCTCGCATCCGTGCCTGTAATAGGCGTCCTCCGTCCCCCCGCACAGATTCGGCTCGGACAGGTAGACCTGCCGGGCAAGATCGCGGGTGAGTATCTTCAATCCGGAGTGGAAGTCGGGAAACTCCTCCAGCACCGTGGCATATTCGAGCCGCAAGGGGCGCCCTCGAACCGTGGCGGAATAGGCCAGGGCGTCCAGTAGAATGCGGTCGGCCAATTCCTCCATCTCGCCCCTCATGAGACCCATGGGCCGATGCCGGCTGATTCTCCTGCCCAGCACCAGGACCTCCAGATCCGGGTCGTGCCGGCGCGCATACTGGGCTGACCGGATCCCATTGGCGAGTTCGTGAGGAAAGTGGTCCCCGTCCGCGTCCAGCGCGGCCAGATAGTCATGGCCGCCCTGCTCCAGCAACACTTCCATGCCCCGCCGCACGGCTTGCAGTTTCCCCTTGTTCCGGGCGCACCAGGTAAGCCGGACCCGGAACCGCTCGGACAGGACTTCCCCGATGTCTCTCCCGTAGGATTCGCCGTCCACGCTCAAACAGACGGATCCGGGCCGTTCGACCTGGCGGACGCAGGCGTCGACGGTGTCCGAAAGCAGGTCGTGACCGACGTGGCGATCCACCCCGGGTGGGAAAAAAACGGGAATGACGATGCCGGTCGCCGTCCGCACCGCGTCCGTGCTGGAATGGAAAGAGTGAGGCTTGATCATGTCTCACATCCGCGTTATCGAGCCTGCCGGACGATGACCGAGGCCAACAGCCATTGAGAAAGGATTCACAAACCGCGGCGGCGTTTGCTCCGGCTTCATTCGGACTTGATCCGGATCAGCTTCAACAGCCTCCGGTCCCGATCGTCAAGAACTCTCGCCGATTCGTCGCCGGAATATTCGTAAAAGCCGGCACCGGTCTTGATGCCCAACCGACCCGATGCCACCAGGGATTCCAACAGCCGGAGACCACCCTGGGCCGCCGACAGGTGCGGATTCAAGCTGCGAGTGACGATGTTGAATACGTCCAGGCCACCCAGATCGGCGATCTCCAGAGGACCCAAAAGCGCCCATCGCACTCCCAATCCTTCTTTCATCGCGGTGTCGATCTCCTCGCTGGTGGCGACTCCCTCCTCCACCAAGTGAACCGCCTCCCGGACCACGGCGGCCTGGAGCCGGACGGAGACATACCCGGGGACCTCCTTCCGAACCACGATCGGTTGTTTCCCGATCCGGCGGGCCAAGCCCATGGCCAGGTCGACGGTCCGGTCCGCGGTGGCCTTTCCCGGGATAACCTCCAACAGAGGAATGATGTGGGCGGGATTCAGGAAATGAAAACCGGCAAAGCGTTCGGGCGGGGACGCCGCCCCAGCCATCTGGGAGATGCTCAACCACGAAGTGTTGGTGGTCAGGATGGCATCGGGACGGCAAATTCGGGTCAGGGAGCGGAAGAGCTGGGTCTTGGCGTCCAGGTCTTCCGCGATGGACTCGATCACGAAATCGGCTGGGGCCAGATCCGACAGCTCCAGCGTGGGATTGAGGCGGGTCATGGATTCTCTGGCTTCACCGTCGGAGAGGGCGCCGGATTCGATGAGGATTTCCTGGTTGCGGCGGACGCCGCCGAAGCCCCGCTCGATACCGGCGGCGGAGCGGTTGTACCAGGTGACGTGGAAGCCCGACTGGGCGAAGAGCTGGGCGATGCCCGTCCCCATGGTGCCTGCTCCCGCCACTCCGATTCTCCTGATCTGTTCCAAACGCATATCCTCACCTCCGCCGGATCCCGGTCCTTCAGTTGGCGTGGAAATCGATCATCCTTTCGATGGCTTCCCTGCAGACCGGACAGAAATCGGGCTCATTGCGGCTGAACATGACGCAGGTCAGTGCCGGGCGGTACAGCCCCGTGGGCGTGTAGCTGGCTCCTTCGAAAGCCCCCACAATCCCCGCATAAGTCTCCTTCTCCGGATCCTTCGGCGCAGCAGTCGAATTCTCTCCGTTACCGCGGCTCCTGCGTTCGTGTCCCGGCTTGTCCCACGGGGTGGGAAGCGGCGTTCCGTCCTGCACCAGGTGGCCCCATTTGAGCCGGGCCGGGTCCAGAAGAGCCGTGATGTTCGGCTCCCAAGGCTCCACGCCGGGCGCCATGAGATCCAGGTAGGCCACGGCTGAAGTGTAGTACTCGTCTCCAAGACCGGCGAAGAGGTGTCCGAACTCGTGGACCAGGAGGTGGGAGCTGTCGGCGGAATCCGCAGCGACCGCCGCGTACAGGTTGAAGATTCCGCCTCCGCCATACTCCTCCTCATTGACCAGGATGACCACGAAGTCGCTGGGAGCGGAAGCCGCGGCGTTCCGCCAGGCCCGGTCGTCGGTGGTCAGGATGTAGCGCTTCAGCCCCAGGGCATCGTAGCTGGCGCCCAACGGCGAATTCCTGACGACACCGGCTCCGGGCCGGGACACGCCCGCTGCCACCGCGGGCGTAAAGAGGCTCGTGACGTTGAAATCGGTCCGGCGCGAAATGAAGGGCTCGACCTGGAAGAGCGCTTCGGCAAGGCGCCGGGCGTCCCTTACGAACTTTTCCTTTTCCGGATACCCGTCTCCCAGGAAGAGAATGTCCACCTTGTGCGAAGGGGGACCGTTCCTCATCAGGGGGATCTCCCCGCCGGACTTGGTTGGAGAACGGTCCACCCTGTCTGAGCCGGGATCGATGAGAAGGTCCCAGACCGGCTGAAACGCCTGTTTCCGGTCGCGCTTGAAAATGTCCAGCCGAACGGTCCGCCGCGGCTCTGGAAAGCAGACCGCTTCCGGGAAGGTGCGCCAGAATTCCTGCTTCGCCTCCTCCGTCGTCTCCCACTCCCCGTAGATGCTGGAGAACCCCCTGGAGAACAGGACACGGCCGGAATCGGGGTCGGTCAGGTGGAAGCGGTATTTGCCCAAGCCGTTCGAGTCCAACAGGCGGCCGGGATTCCCGGCCCAGGGACCTTCGACCCGGATACGATCCAGGCTGAAACGCTCCTTCGAAGCCGTTCCAACGTGGAAGTAGTCGACCCGCATGAGCGCACCCGTGAAATCCCGTTGGAAGTTTACTTTCACTTCCGCGCCGGTCCAGGCCATAACCGCCATGGCGATCCAAAACCGCATCTGGTGCACCTTACCAGCCCGTGGCCAAAGTCTTCACGGCTCCCGCGGTCAGGAACGCATTTGGGTGGCGGGTGGGCGGCCTTCGAATCCGTTCCTTCGCCTGGTCTTCAGCTCGATTCGAAACGGGCGAGGATTTCCATGAGCGATAGGGGGTCGACCCGGGCTTTCCGGAGCCGAACGGACCAGTGAAGGTGCGGTCCCGTGACCCGGCCGGTGGACCCGACGTGACCGATGAGGTCTCCCCGCTCCACGCGGTCCCCCTTCTTGACCGTAAAGTCATCGAGGTGAGCGAAATAGGAATACAGGCCCTGGCCATGGTCCAGGATCACCGTGTTGCCCGCATAGTAGAGATCTTGGGCCAGCACCGTCACCCCGGCGTTGGGACTCTTGACCGGAGTGCCCCTGGAGGCGCGAAAGTCGGTCCCGCTATGGGGGCTGCGAGGTTTACCGTTGAGGATGCTCCGCTTGCCGAAACTGCTGTTGGCCCGCCCTGGAACCGGCCGGAGGAAGAACCCGGACCATTGCCGTTCGCTGCCGGCTTCGGCGAAGATTCCGGAGACGAGCCGCGATTCCCGCTTGATTCTGGCCAGGGACGCTTTCGGAGGTGTCACGAATTTTTCCGGCAGGTTGAGCCTGCGCGTCGGGAAATTCTTCTTTTTGACTGTGATCCGGTGATCCGCACGGGCAAAAATGCGGTCCTGCGCATAGAGTTCGAACCGGAGCAAATAGCTCCCCGGCTTCGTATTCAGGTCGATTCCGACGAGGGCCCACCAGTTGGTCGGGACTTCCCCCAAGCCGGGTTCGAGAGACAGATTCTGCCGAAAGACCCGCAATTCGACCCGGTCCACGCGGCGGGGCGCAGTCAAGGTGACCAGCACCACCTCTCCCGGCTGGAAGGCCCTGGCGAGTGGAGTGATCCGGACTCCATCCGGCGCATCGTTTGTGACCGGGGGAGGTTGTCCGAACACCGATACGGTCAGCAGCAGCAAGCAAGGGATGATTCGCATGACTGGCCGCGAGAATAACACGCCCGTCTGATGACAAAGGATTCAGCCGCAAGGGTTTGGCCCCGGCGAGTTCCGCTGCCACGGGGATTCGCTCCGGGTTCTCCGGGTCGTTCGGCCAGTTCGTCTGCGGGAGTTCGGTTCAGCGTCAGAAATATTGCTTGAAACCGATGAAAAGGGTCCGGGGCACCCCTCCGTACTCGGTTCCAGGCTGGTCATCCGTGCCGGGAGCGGCGCCGAATCCGAGTTGGCTTCCCACCAGGAGCTCGGAGTCATTGCCGGTGGACCAGGTCAGGGAGGGCAACCAGAGGAGGGAGCCGTCACTCCCGTTGAACAGTGCGGTGGTGGAGAAAGTGCAAAGAGGGTGCAGGAGCATCGCCAGCGAGATCCCTCCATAGAGTTGCCCCGTTCCGTTGACCTCCCCTCGCGAAATCCGGTCCGACTCGAAATAAAGGGGGTACTCTCCGGGCGAGCCGGTCCCATAGCCGTTGTAGGCGCCCTCCAGAATCAAGGTCAGATAGGGGGTCAACTGCCGGTCGACTCCCACCGAACCCCTCCAGAACGCCTCCCGGTTCCGCTCCGCGTCCGCTTCGTCTCCCGAACGGGTCCAGCTGATCTCACCCCGCAGGCCAGTCCCGGCAAGGTCCGATGTCACAAAAAGACCGGCCACGTCGTCCCCGTGGAAACTGCCCCCCATGACCCCCACGTCCACGGCACCCGCGTTCAGCCGAAGTTGGAATCCAGCGGCGCCATCCTCTTCGGGATCGGGACCCAACGAGGCGGTCACCACCTCCAACTCGGAGAATTGTCCCAGGCGCAATACGCCACGGACGGCGTCGATGCCGGGCTTGTAGTCCCGGTCGAGGCGTTGGGGCGCGAAGGGAGCGAAGAGATCCAAGGCAGGCCAGAAGTAGCTGACGCCCCAGGTGAGCGCCTGCCTCCCGACGATGACGTTCAGCGGGTCGAATTCCAACTCCAGGTTCAGGCGGTCGAAAGCGGCCAACAGCCGCCCCTCCGGCCGGTTCATCAGATGGTGCTCCAGCGGCAGGTAGAGAGTGGCCGAGGAATCGGCCAGATCGGCCGATGTGGACAGGGGAGGAGAAAGGAAATTCAGTATGGCGTGGGACTCCACGTGGACGCGCCGAGAGAATTCCAGATTGGAGGTCAGGCGGAATATGGCCAGCTCGGAATCGCTCCTGGCCGCCGGAACCGGCCTCTCTCTCAGGAAAAGATAGGATCGGATCGATCCACCCCAGTCCAGGTCCTGGGCTTGGAGACCCGGCGCGGCCAGTAACCAGAACAGGAGGAGCGGCTGCGGCCAAAACCGCGGCTCAGCACCGTTCGTCGGCATCGACTTCCCCATCCACCAGGCGGATGGTCCGCCGGGCCCGTTCCATGACCCTGGGATCGTGGGTGGAGAAGATGAAGGTCGTCCCGTTGTCGCGGTTGAGCCTTTCCATCAGATCCAGCAGGGCGAGGGCCGTGCGGCCGTCCAGGTTGGCCGTGGGCTCGTCGGCCAGAATCAGCGGCGGCTCCGACACCACCGCACGCGCGACCGCCACCCGTTGCTGCTGCCCCCCGGAGAGCTGGTCCGGCTTGCGGTCTTCCAGTCCATCCAAACCCACCTCCTCCAGAATGGCCCGGACCTTTTCGCGGCGTTGGCGACGGGGGACGCCTCGCAGCAAGAGAATGAATTCGGCGTTTTCCTCCACCGTCAGGACCGGCAAGAGGTTGTTGGCCTGAAAGATGAAGCCGACCCGCTCCAGCCGGAGCCGGGTCAGTTGCTTGCGGCTTCTCTGGGCCAGATCGATCCCCTGCATCCGGACACGGCCTCGGGTGGGATGGTCGATTCCACAGGAGACGTTGAGCAGCGTGGTCTTGCCCGATCCGGAAGGACCGGCGATGGCCACCAGTTCCTCCCGCTGGAAAGTCAGGCTGACTCGTCTCAAGGCATGGACCGCCTGCTCTCCCTGCTGGTAGACACGCGAGACGTTCTCGAGTTGAAGCAGGTGTGTTTCTCCGGCGTGGGGCATGGTCACATCCGTCCCAAGAGTTGAATGCTGACCCGGCGTCCGGCGCGCCATGCCGGAGCCAGGGCCAGGACCAGGGTCAAGAACACGATGCCGGCAGCCGAGACAAAGACTCGTTCGGCCGACAACCGCGAGTAGAGTACCGGGTCCATCACCGCGCCGGCGGCGGAAAGCTCCCCTTCCCCTTCGTAGAAGACTTCCAGGGGCAGCCCGGCGGATTCCAGATACAGGTGCGCACCGTAGCCGAGACTCATCCCCACGGCCGTCGAGACCAGAGCCAACAGGACCGCCTCGGTGAACATCATGAAGAACCGGCCGGCAGGGGATAAGCCCAAGGCGTCCAGGAGTGCATACTCCCGCCTCCGTTCCAGAGCCGACATCAGCAGCGTGTTCAGGACCACGAAGGCGATGAGAAGCAGGAAGATACCGTTGAACACGTAGTTGCCGGCATCGTCGATCCGTATGAACTCGATGAGCTCCGGCATGGCCTCCCCCCAGTCCAGCACTTCAGTCGAGCCGGGCAGAACCGTCCGGCCAAGCTCTGCCAGCGCTCCCGCCGCTTCAATGTCTTCCAGAAAGACGGCAACCTGATGAACCCGGCCGGGCAGCAACAACAGCTCCTGGGCAACGTCCAACGGAATGATCACCAGTCGTTGGTCCAGATCCTCCAATCCTGTCTGCAGAATTCCGCCCACCCTGAGGAGCCGGGACTGCAGTTCGGAGCTTCCCGAGGCCTGGGCGAGGACCACGAACTTTGACCCCATACCGACGCGGAGCTTTCTGGCAACGCCGGCGCCGACGACAGCCTGGTCTCCTGCGCCGGGGCGCAGGAACTCCCCTTCCAACAGCTTCCCACTGAACTTCGAGGCTGCGCTCTCCGGCCCGGGCTGGGTGCCGATGATCCGGACTCCCGTGGAGCCGTCGGCGGAAGATGCGAGCCCCGATGCGAAGACTCGCTCCACTACGTTCTGAACCGGCGCGTCGTCGCTCTGCTGCTCGATCCAGTCCCGTACCCGGGACCGGATTCCCTCTTCCAACGCTCTCTGAACACCGCCATGGGCCTGATAACCCTGGTGCTGGATCAGGACGTGGCCGGAACCCATACGGACGGCATTATCGATCATCTGGAGATGGCTGCCGTCTCCCAGGCCCAGCGTGATCAGCAGCAGCGCCAGACCCAGCGCCACGGTGGCTACGGTGAGAATGGTCCGGCGCCGATTACGCCCCAGGTTTCTCCACGCCAACTTGAGGGTGATTTTCACGCTGTCAGACCTTCGACAGATCTCTCATGGCCAGGACCGGGTTTACGAATGCGGCCCGCAGAGCCGGAAGCAGCGAGGCGATGACGGTTGCCAGGACCAGCCCCACGGCCGGCCACCACACCGCGTTCCACGACCAGAGGACGGGAATCACTGGATCCATCCGCGTCTCCGCGACGGAGATCTCGCCCATCCAGGAACTCAGGTCCAGTCCGGTCGCACTCAGACGCCACACCAGGAGGCCGCCCAGAGCCAACCCGGCGCCCAGGCCGGCCACCGCCAGTGCCAGGCTCTCGGAAAGGACCGTGAGGACCACCCGGGCCGGGCGCATGCCCAGGGCCGAGAGCATTCCCAATTCCCGAATCCGCTCGAAAACCGACATGAGCATGGTGTTCAAGACGCCCAACGCCGCAAAAAGAGCTACCAGACCGATCATGAACAGGTAACTGGCGTCCGCCATGTCCAGGTAGTCGCTCAGCGTGGGAAGCAGACTCCTCCAGCTTAGGGCCACGGCGTTCGGGGGAAGAATCTCCGAATCGTTCAATCGGGCTGCAACCCTCTCGGCTTCGCCGGGGTCATGAAGCTTGAGCGCAATTTCATGAACCCGATCGGGTTCCAGCGCCAACAGTTCTTGAAGATCCGTCAAGTGAACCAGAGTCAGAGACCGGTCCAAAAACGCCATGCCCGTGTGCAGCGTTCCCCGATTCCGGTAGAGGTCGTTGCCGATGGTTCCGTCGGCGGCCTGAGTGACCAGCGCGATTTCGGTTCCAGTGCCGGCAACCAACTCCAGCTCCAAGGCTTCCCCCAAAAGCATGCCCCGCCCTTGGAGATCCTTCGGACTTCCCTGCCCCTGCAGCCCGCTGACCTTGGCTTCGCGGACCGGGTCGATGCCCACGATCGCGACGCCGGAGGAGTGTTCGCCCGTGGACGCGAGACCGGCGGTGTGAATGCGGGCCGTGGCAGCGACTACCTCGGGCTCGCGGAGAAGCCGCTCGGTGAGGGCCCGCCAGTCGGCTCCCTCGCTGCCTCCCAACGTTTCGTAGAGATCCCGGTCGGGCAGATAGTCCCGGTGTTGGATCTGGACGTGCCCCACCAGGAGATCGGTGCCGTTGTTGAGCATCTGGGTCAGCATGCCTTCGCTGAGACTGACCATAAAGATCAACACGGCGTACGCCGAGGCCAGGCCACCCATGGTGATGAGGCTCCGGAGAGGGTTCCTCCAGAGATTCCTCCATCCCAAGAGGAACACCATCATCGTCTCGCCCGCAGATTGGAAAGGGAGAAGGTCTTTTCGGCAATGGGGACGTCAAAGGAGAGGTCCTCGTAAACCATCTCGGTGAACTCCCCCTGCTTGTCCTCGGGAACGATGCTCATGCGGGTGGGAATCCGCCGCCCTCCCATGACGGCGTAGTCCGAGAAGCTCATGGTTCGTTTCAGCGCCTCATCCTCGCCGTAGTACCGCGCCCAGACCGGCAACAGGTCCGCCTGCCGGACCCGGTAGACGATTCGGCCCCAGACCACCGCCGCCTCCGGCTTGGGAACGAGTTCGAAATCCCAGACCGGAGTCCCCTCCCGCTCCCCTTCGAAGGAGATCCGGATGTCGTAGTCTCGAACCAGGCGGCTCTCCTTGACCAGGTCGTCGTTGGTGAGATGGGACCCCATCCAGGCGCCCATCATCATGGACGTGGGGACGCGGATGACCCGCTCGATTTTGGACAGGTAGTTCCACATGTTGGAGCCCACCCGCAGAGTGGCGGTGCCGCGGTTCTTCCTGGGAGCCAGGATCCGAATCAGGGCCTTATCGGTGCCCTGGGACCAGATCCGGAGGGTCATGCTCCGGTTCCACCTCCGGGTCGCCACCTTCATCCGGACCGTTCCCGTCGAAGACTCGCCGCGCATCATCTGGTCGACCCGGTCCATGATCTCCCGCGCCCGATCCTGCGGGATCGACGGCGAGGCCTGGTTCGAAGACGGTTGGACGAGGTCCAGGGATGAGCCGACGATGAACAGGAGGAGAAAAACTCCCGGTAGTGACGGATTCCGCGTCGTCGATCTCACAGCGGTGGCGGCTTCATCCGCGCGGACGGATCGTATCCAGAAACTCAAGGAAGTCCTGGTGCCACTTGCCGATGGTTTTCCCGGGTCCGGTGAGCTTGAAAAACCAGGGACCCGACGGCGTCTGGGCGATGACGGCCAGCATCCGATATCCCTTCTTGGGATCTCCCGGCTGCATCATGGGCCCCGACGAAGGACGGTAGGTTCCCGAGACGTCGACCAGCATCATGCGGACTCCATTCGCGGTCCGAGGGCTGACTTCGGCTTTGGACGGGCCGCCGCCGGTTTCGTCCGGACTGAACTGTCCCACCCAACGTTTGATGTTGGCCTCGATCGAGCCCCCCTGGCCAGGGAAGTGGAACACGACCAGTTCCCCGTCTTCGGGGTCCCCGGCGACACGGGGAAGGCGATACTGAGCTTTCCGCATCGACGACGCCGGCGTCTCCTCGCTCCAGCCTTCGGGGGCCGAAAAGTGCAAGCCGCCTGCACCGCCCGCCGCCGCAACCGTCCCGGGAGAGACGGGACCTCCGGAGGGGGGCTCCTCCATGTTTCTGGAACAGTGGGTCAAGGCCAGGAAGAGCATCACCCCGAAAACTCGCGGAACACGATTTATCTGTCTCATGGAAACCTCCAGCTTCTCTCCTTCAATCCTCGGGAATACGCTTGCGGCCCGCGAAGCCGGCGTCGATCTCGTGCCAGTAACGGATGTCCTCTTCGCCATGTTTCCAGCAGAGGTAGACCTCACGCCCTTCCTTGAGATGGGGGAAGTCGACAAGTCCCTGATCCACGCTCTTGACCACGCAACCCAGGCCCTGAAGCCGGGCGATGCACGATTGCAGTTGCAGGAGTCGCTCCACGTAGGCCGTGCCTTCCGGGCTGCCGCGGTTGAGGTCGGCGCTCTTCGCCAGTTCCTGGACGGCCTCCTTGTAGCGCGACATCTCGATGGACAGATTCATGCCCACCGCCACCAACTTTCTGACCAGGGGCAGGATTTTTCTGGCTTCCGCCAGAGTGAAGATTCGTTTCGCCACGGAGACAGTATAGCCATTCCAACCGCCTTTGGTCCTAACGGAGTGGCGCCGGCATAGCGATCGGATTCCCAGGGTCGGTTAGGATAGCTTGGTTCCATAGTGGTATCTTGTCGGCGCGGTCGAGAACGCAGGAAGTCTTGGCGTTATGAAGTGCATCCTGTGCAATAGCAGAAAGGGAAAACGCCACTGCCCGGCCAAGAACACACTCATCTGCGCCCCCTGTTGCGGTCGCCTGCGAGTGGTGGAAATCCCCTGTCCGCCCGATTGCGTCTACCTGGCAGAAGGCCAGGGCCATCAGGCGGGGAAGAAATACATTCGCCAGTTGCGGCAGGAACAAGATCCGGACCGCAGTCTTCGACTTTACGAGAACCTGCAGCGGTACAGGCCCCTCATCCATGAGATCGAGATGGAGATCCTCCGCTACGCGCAGGGTTTGCGCAGCTTTCGCGACCGGCACGCGCTGGAGGCGGTCCGTCTGCTGAGGAAGACCTGCCGGTCCGAGGTCCGCGGAGTCATCTATGAGCACACGTCGCCGGACCCGATGGTGTCGGCCCTGATCCGAGTTCTGCAGGAAAGGCTGGACGGGCTCAAGGAAGAGCTCGAGTTGCGGCTCCGGGCCTCCGATCTGGTGGACTGTCTGGAGGTGATGGAATGGGAGATCCGATATCACCTGCAGCGACCGCCCGGCGAGGAACCCTACCTGACCTTCATCCACAAGAACCACCCGGAGATCACGCCGCCCTCATCGGACCAGAACCTGATCGTGCTCTGATCGGGCGACGCTCTATTCTTCACGCACCGAGCCCTTGATCCAGCCCGAGATTTCGGGCCTGAACCGGCATCCATCTCATCCATCATCATTTCTTGGGGTGCGATCCGCCGAGTCCGCCGACGAACTTGGATTTTGTCGTCGCATCACGTCAGCGGCGGCTGACGAAAGACCTCTCTGTAATGCCAGTCCACAAATTCCGGGTCAGGAACGAATAGACAGTTACGTGGAGGTCGAAGCAAGTTGTCGTGGTAATCGAGAAACCATCGGACGGGATCGCTGAGTCCATGGACTTCGCTGGAAACGAGCACCTTGTAGTCCATGCCGGCTGCTTTCAGACCGAACGCACCTCGATCCAATGCCTTGTGGTGCAGTCCGCACAAGGCCAAACCGTTCTTGACCTGGTCCGGCCCGCCGGCGGCAAACCACTTGATGTGGGCGGCTTCAAGACCAATGAGGCTGTCTCCAAGACGGACATCGAAGTTGCAGACGGCGCAGCGGTATTCATACTCCCTCAGGACTTGGTGGCGGAAAGCCGGGTCGCGCCGCCGGTCAGCGGCCTCCTTCACTTCCCCGGCATAGGGGATGCTGGTCGCAACGCGGATATCGTCGTGCAGAGATTCTGGGAAGTGCGCGTCCAACAGTCCTTGCGCGGCTTCTCGTACAAGTCCTGGACGTCTCAGAAAGAGATTGTAGACAGATTCGGGAAACCCGCCTTTTACGCCCTGCTCGCGTAGCTCCCGGACAAGCAAATCGCCGCTCGCCGTGCGCGATAAAGTCCCTCCTCCGGAAATCTCCCAAAGCTTGTCGGCGGGCAGGCGGCCAAAGGGAAACTCTGCATGATGCGCTCGGCGAGGTGGACCGAAGCGTTGCAACAGATCCTCCATCCGGCCTTCAATCAGAATGTAGGGAGCGAGGCGTTCCTTCTTGTTGATGATTCGTCCCAGCGCCAACAGGAGCAGCAACGGCTTGTGCGGCGCTCGTACATCTTTCCGCTTCCAGACGTGAAGATTCTTAAAGAGATCCAGCAACCTTTCACGTGTCATTACACGAACAGATCGCTATCTTACGCCCCTGACACCTTTCAATTGGTACAAGCAACTTGGGCGTCCTGGATGGAAAGCAAATACACATCAACTCCGCCGGTGACAATAGTCGAATCGGCACTCTACGTGAACGGCATCCCGACCAATATCAGCGCGGTCCGCTCAGCTCGAAGTCATCCGGTCGATCTTGGCGGCCAGGACGAAGTCGCTCTCGGTCAGGCCGTTGATCTTGTGGGTCCAGAGGGTGATCTCCACCTTGCCCCAGGCCAGATAGATGTCGGGGTGGTGGTCTTCCGCTTCGGCGACTTCTCCGACCTGGTTGACGAGAACCAGAGCCGTTGCGAAATCGGGGAATCGCACCAGCTTGCGCAGGTGATGATTCTCCACCACTTCCCATCCTTGCAGCTGGTCCAGAAGAGGGGCGATCTCGTCAGCCGTCAGCGGCGGAACTCCGCCCCGGCAGGGGATACATTTTTTTTCGGCGAGTTGGGTCACGTTGAGGCCTCCTTGTCGGTGCGGCAACCCGCGCCACCCGGCATCAACCGGCAACGGCCATCAAAACCGGGTGCCAAACGCAAAAATGGAGGCTGGCGGCGAGCCGCGAGCCTCCATTCGTGTCGTCGACGGTCGGAACCGGGCCGGCAGGCGCCGGATCAGCCGACATTCAGGGTCACCAGGTCGTTCTTTTTCTTTTTCTTGAGCACCATCTCCTCGTAGTACTCCCGCACCGCCGCCTGCTCCCGCAGGGCCTTGCGCCGCGCCATCTTCTCGTCACGGGCGGTCTGGGGTTTGTCGCCCCGGTCGCGGACGCGGTCGGCATCGTCGGCCCGGATCTGCAAGGTGTGATCGTAACTCTGCAACGGCGCATCCTTGCCACCGGCGAAAATCTGGTGACGGCCGTTCTCCTTGTACCACTGGGCGACGGTCGCGTTCTTGTGCATGTTCTCGATGATCTGCCGCCAGCCATGACCGGTGTTGTAGGCACAGAAGGAGATCTCCCCTTCCTGGGTGGCGTAGGGGATGATGCACATCTCGGTCCGGCGGAAATCGTAGTTGAACAGGTCCTGGAACCACATGCCGGCCACGAAGAGGAAGTTCCAGGGATCGTCCCTTCGGTCCTTGCCCTGGCCGTAGTCCTTTCCGCTCAGACCGAAGCTCTTGTCGAACTTCTTGAGGATGTCGATCAGAGTGAGGCGGGACGGCGCCTGGAAAGGACTGTAGTTCTTGAGCAGGGCCAGACCGATCATGAAATTCGAGAACTTGGGGCTCCGGGCCGAGTCGGTCACCTTTCGCATGTCGTTGACCAGTCCGGGAATGTTCAGGAATCGGGGAACCGGAGCCGCCTCTTTGGTCTCCTTGTCGATCATCATGGCGGTTCCCACGCCGCAATTCGGATGGCAGCCGCAGCTGACCTGACCCCAATCGGCGTTGGGACCATGGGCGACGTCGGCAAAGTCGGCGAACGCGCCCATCAGGGAGAGCGGAAACCAGTCGCGCGTGGGCTCGGTGAGTCCCACCTGGCCCTTCACGTCCCGGGCCAGGTGAGAAAGCGTGTATCGCTGGCGCAGCCGCCGCTCGTCGGTGATGGCCTCATCCCGGCCGGTGAAGGAGACGGGCTGGAAGGCGATGAAGGCCACCTTCTTGGGGTTGTCCATGGCGAACCGGATGATGGGCCCGACCTGGTCGTTGTTCACGTCGTTGAGCAGAGTCGTCACCAGGATGACTTCGATGCCCGCCTTGTGGATATTGTCGATGGCCTTGATCTTCACATCGAACAGGTTTCCGATGTGCCGGTGGCTGTTGGCGTCGTTGCCGATGCCGTCGAATTGCAGATAGGTGTAGCGCAGTCCGGCCTCGTACGCCTTCTTGGAGAACTCCAGGCTCTTGGCGAACTCGATCCCGTTGGTGGCCGCCTGGACGCTGTTGTAGCCGATCTTGCGGGAGTACTTGACGGCCCGGAAGAAATGGGGCGACATGGTCGGCTCGCCGCCGGAGAACTGCACGGACATCTGCCTGCGGGGCTTGATCTGGAGCGAGTTGTCCAGGATCTCCTTGATCTCCTCCCACTCCAGCTCGTGGACGTAACCCACTTGGTTGGCGTCCATGAAGCAGGGGTCGCACATCATGTTGCAGCGGTTGGTGAGGTCGACGGTCAAGACGCTTCCCCGCCCGTGCTTGATGGTGCTGGACCCGTGGTTGTGGAGCGTGGCGTCGTTGTGGGACCGGATATCCCGTCCCGGGAAGTTGGCCTCGATCCAGCTGAGAAACTTGGAGTCGATGGCCATCAGGTCCTCGCACTTCCCGTGGATGGGGCATTCCTTGACCATCCAGACCTGCCCGTCCCGCTCGATGATGGTGGCCTTGATCTCGCCCACCTTCTCGTCGATCAGGATCCGGTAGTCTTCCTGGCCCTCGATGATCTTTTCCCGGGCTTCGATCACGCACTTGGGGCAGAGGGAATCGGTCTTTCGGGGCCAACCCAGAGTGGGTTTGGTCTTCTCCCACGACTTGAGCAGAGGTTTGTCGGACCACTTGGGCGTGAACGACGGGTTGGGCCGATAGTTGTTGAAGAACTGAATGGTATCGAAAGCCATGCCGGCGCCGAAGGACAGGGCGGCGTCGAAACACTTCCAAGCTTTATGCAAACCGGTTGATCTTGGCATCGAGAATCTTCCTCCTTAATATTGCGGGGGCGGGACAGAAATCGACCGTCAAGCCCCCCGCCAAGCGTCCCCAGGACGCGGTACGGCACCCTTGTCAGCGACTATCCTGCGCCCAAGGCGGCTCCGGGGTCAACCCGGTAGTCGCGCCAGGTATGGCAAGATTCCTTTTTTTTCCCGAAAGTGATCCGTTTCCGAACACTCCCATTGGAATTTGGAAGAAACCCCTTTCTGAGTTAGAATTCGGGTTGCGGTTCCAGAACACCGATTCCGCACGGGGCATTATTCTCATGATTACATTTACCGATGAAGCCAAAGAGCAGGTCTTGGCCGTGATCCGGCAACAGCAGCGCAGGAAGCCGGCTCTTCGAATTCAAGCCACGACCAACGGCACGGCCGAATTTCAATACAGCATGCAATTGATCACGGCCGGCGAGCAGAGCCCCGAGGATCTGGTCTTGGATTCCGGTGACTTCCCGGTAGTCCTGGATCCCGGGAGTGCCGAGAACCTGAAAGGGGCCACCGTCGACTTCGAGGACAAGATCCTGAAGAGCGGCTTCAAGTTCCAGAATCCCAACAAGCCGTCGGTTCCAACTTTGGGTGCAGGACCGAGAGAGGACCTCACCGGACCGGCCGTGGAACGGGTTCAGAGGTTGCTGGATACGGAAATCAATCCTGCCATCGCCGCTCACGGCGGACAGGTTCATCTCCTCGGAGTTCGCAAGCACAAGGTCTACCTCTCTTTCGGTGGCGGCTGCCACGGTTGCGGTATGGCAGACGTGACGCTGAAGGAAGGAATCGAGACCCGCATCAAGGAGGTGGTCCCCGAGATCGTGGAAGTCGTGGACACGACCGACCACACCACCGGGGAGAATCCCTACTACTCGTAGATCGTCGCGGGTAGAGTCCCGCATTGCGCGGAGACCGCCATCCCGAACTGAGAACGAGCCGAGACGGCGAGTGGTCACTCGGAAAGGGCGCCAGTTCCGCAGGCTCCATAGGGAAAGCAGGTACGGCCATCCCCGTTGTCCGGGCCGATTGCCGCGAGTCGGGTATATCTGGTATAAATCCTGGTCTTTCGTAATTCCTGGTCTGTTCTCATTCAGAGGTTGGTTGAGCAATGAAGAGGAACCTGCTTCCCGTTTTTGGACTTCCCGCCGCGCTGCTGCTACTGGCCGCTTGCGGACCTCCCAGCAGCCTGCTTTCCATCAAGAAGGACAAGGTCGTCCTGGTCGCCACGGTTCCCTTCGAGGCGCCGCTCCTCTACCAGACGGGGGGCGAGGGTCTGGTGGGCCCCGAAGTCGAGGTCGCCGGCCGGATCGTAGAGAAGGTGAATGCCGCCATCGCCGCGGAAGGCGACGACCCCAATGTGGTTCTGCGCTGGATCATCAGGAGCTACGGATCCCTGATTGCCGCCTTGGAGAACGAGGAGGCGCACGCAGTCATCGCGGTGTTCGGTGTCAACGAAGACCGTAAGCGTCGAGTCGATTTCTCCTCCCCCGTCTACACCTCCAGTTTGGGTCTGGTCATCAATCCGGTCCGCAAGGACTTGAGGCCGGGCATTCTTTCTACGGCCAAGATCGGTGTGCGGCAGGACACCGAAGTTCAGAGGTGGGTCAAGAGGCAGTTTTCCCAGTCGACCATCACTCCCTTCAAGACCTTGGATGACGCCGTCCTGGCGTTGCGCCGGGGAGAAGTGGACGGTCTGATCGCTGACCGGTACATGGCCGCCTACGCCTTGGCCACGCTGCCGGGATCCAGCCACCTGGAAATTCTGCCGGAAGAGATCGGACGCGTGGAGTGCGCCGTGGCAGTCCGGAAGGGCGATCCGGAAATGCTCAAGATCGTGGAAGAGGCCGTCGCCGACGTCAGACAGAGCAAGGATTACGAGAAGTGGCTGGCCGAACACGACGAGAATCGATTGGAGCAGGTGGTAGGCCGGCACGGCGAGCGGATGAAGAAGGAATTGGGACCCCGCAAGATTCGGATCCAGGTGTCCAAGGCCGCCGGGTATGACTTCGATATCTATCGCATCGCCAACCTGACCTTCCAACTGGTCGACCAGCAGTCCGGCAAGTCGCACCGCTCGTCCAGAATTCGGTTCCGGCGGCGTGTGGGCAGCTGCCAGGCTCAGGCGCCTCCGGGTTCCTATGCGCTGAGGCTCGCCAAATTCAAGTTCCCTCCCTTGGAATTGCAGATCGACAAGGAAGACGGGGACGAGGTGACCGTGAGCATTCGCATCAGCGGCTCCGGGATCACCCTGCAGAAGAGCTGAAGAAGTTCGATCGCGGGTTCGCCGCCGTCGTCACGAATTCCCTCCGATATTTCACTCTCATCCGGAGCGGCGAACGGGTGGCCCCCTTTTCTTCTTGAAAATAAATTTCAACATCATTAGACTGCCTCCCCAGTTTCGGCGAAATGGGACACGGTGTGGAAAAAAGGACCCGGGGCCAAACGGTTTATCAACGGAATCTGGGCGGTCTGCCTGGGCTCGACCCTGGTTTTCACCGCCCTGTCGATGGGTGTGCTGAGCCGGGAGGAGGCGCTGGAGGCAGCGTATCCGGCTGCCCGGATCCGGGCCGAACGAGTTTTTCTGACCGATCAACAGCGGCGCCGGGCAGCGAAGCTCGCCAAGGTCGATATTCCCAGTCCCTTGATCGCCCGTTACGTGGCGCTCCGGGCGGACCGGATGGTCGGTCGAGCGTACGTGGACACTCATGTCGTCCGAACCAAGAAGGAGAGCTTGTTGATCTGCCTTGACGAGTCGGGAAAGGTGCAGCGAATCGAGGTGACGGCATTTCTCGAGCCGCCCGAATACCTGGCGTCACCGGACTGGTACGCCCAGTACGAAAGTCGAGAGCTGAGTGACGAGCTTTCTCTGAATCGGGCCATACGACCCATCGTCGGAGCGACCCTGACCAGCTTGGCCGCCAACCAGGCCGTGCGCCGGGTGCTGGCCATCGACCAGGTATTGCAGGCCGAATCCCAGTCCGGGAAGTAGATGGCATGAGCCGCTGGGAAGCCTGGTCGTTTCACACCCTCTCCGTGGTGCTCTCGGCGACGGGAATTTTCCTCTTCGTCATGAAATACCTGATGGAGAGCCACGATCCCTTTCAACTGGTCAATCATCCCTGGCAACTCTTTACCCAGAACCTTCACATTCTGGCGGCTCCCTGCCTGATTCTGATTCTGGGAATGATGTACGGGAGTCACATCACCGACAAATTGCGCAGCCGAACCAAGAGCAATCGGCGCACTGGAATTCTGATCCTGGCCAGCTTTCCCCTGATGGTGATCTCCGGTTACCTGCTCCAGGTCTTCACCCATCCCACCCTTTCCTTCCTGGCCGTCGTCGTGCACTCGGTCACCGGGACGGTTTTCGCGCTGACCTACCTCTGGCACCAGTGGGTGACCTTCCGGCTCTGGCTCCGTCGGCGAAGAAAGAGCGAGATCAGGTCTCTTGCCGCCTGAATCCAGGCGAAATTCCCAAGCACCATCGTCCTTCTTTCGCTGGCTGGTGGCGACCGCCTTCCTCTGCGGTGCGGCCCTGCCCGCGGCTCTGGCCGCTCCCGAGCTGATTCCAGTGCGACGGCAGGTGGTGCTGATGGGGACGCTTTGTACACTGAACGTCTATGCGCGGGACCGCGCTTCCGGAATCGACCGGTGCGAGACCTACATCCGTCTTTTGGAGGAGACGAACCGGCAACTCAGCACCTGGGTGAAGGAGAGCGAGCTCAGCCGCTTGAATCGTCATCCGATCGGCGTCCCCTACCGCTTGTCTCAGTCGCTGTGTCACCTCTTCGGCGAACTGCTCTACTGGAATCGGGAATCCGGCTCCTCCTTCGATCCCGCCATCGGCGCCCTGGCAAACGCCTACCGGAGCCTGCCGGCGCAACGGACCGGCTTGCGGGAAAGACTGGAGCGAGCCCGGCAATCCTCCGGCATGAGTCATCTCAAGTTCCGGCGGGAGGATTGCACCGTCGTCCGTGGGGAACAGGTCCTGCTGGACCCGGGAGCTTTCGGCAAGGGTGAGGCTCTGGACCGTGTCTACGAGTACGCCCGAAGCCGGAGAGATCCGCCTTGGCTTATCGACCTGGGTGGCCAGGTCATGACTTGGGGGACCCCTCCGGACGAGCCGGGCTGGGACGTGGAAATGGCCGATCCCAGCCATCGCACCACGCCGGCCCTTGCGGTTCGACTCGATGACGGAAGCCTGGCCACCAGCGGCGGCTCGGAACGGGACATTCGCGTCGGAGACCGGCGGTTGGCCCATATTCTGGATCCCAGGACCGGGACCGGCGCCTCCTTCCAAGGCTCGGTGGCCGTCTGGCATCATCGCGCCCTGGTCGCGGACGTTGTTTCCACCGCGCTCTACGTCATGGGTCCGGAGGAGGGCCTGATCTGGGCGGAAGAGCGGAACTTGGCCGCCTGCTTTCTGGACCGGCCATGGATCGAGGGCGAAAGAACCGAGCTCCAGACCCGGTTCACCCGAGCATTTCGGCAGAGATTTCCGGAGATGGAGTTCACGGGATCGACAGTTTCAGCCGGCCGCTCCCCAGATTCCCGACGGAGTCCACGACACGAACCGTGACCAGGTGTTCGCCGGCTTTCAGGCCCTTGAGTTCCAGCCGGTATCGTTCCACGGTCCCGTCGGCGATGCCGTCCTCCGGAAACAGGAGACTCCACCGGCCTCCGTCCACGGCGTATTCCAACTGGTGGATGGCACTGGCCACGGTCCGGACTTCAACCTGGAGCCGGGCTTCGGTCCCCTCAATCCGGGGCGTGCCCCATTCTATGGCGGGAGCGGAGTTGGCCACGACGAAGGGCTTGCTCATCAACTCGCTCTCCAAGGCTTGGTCCGGCGGATTGGACGGGGAATCGGAGACGGTGACCCGAACCACGTAAGTGCCGTCCGGCAAGCTCTTGCCATCCAGGGTCCGGTAGGTTTCGGTCAGATCCTTTTTCAGTAGAGTCCATTTCCGGTCACCGGCGGCCCGGTAGTGGATACTGTAAATCAGATCGTCGCCGTTTGGATCCTGAGCACTCCAGGAGAGACTCTGGGCGCCGGGCAGGTAGACCCTGCGCGGCGGAGTCTTGACCGTCGGGGAACCGAGTCGGCGAATCTCCGAGGGTAAGGAGCGACGGTGGGCGCCGCCGGGTCCGCCCGGCGAGACCCCCCCTGCGGGATCGGTGGTTCCGTAGCGGACAAAGGCTGCGCCCGGGGGGTGCACCGTAATCGATGAGAGCAGGGGCGCCATGTTGTGCTGGAGATAACTGATGCTCACCAGATCAACAGCGTTGGTCGGGGAGACCACGGCCTCGGTCCTGCCCTCGGCGGGAAACTCCAGCTTCCATTGAAGATAGCGAGTGGGAGGACTCTCGATGCGGGTCCCGCCCGAGTCGGAATAGGGCGGACTCCACTTGCCCCAGGTGTCGTCCGGAGTGTCGGTGTTTCCCGTCCGGACCGACGCCTTCACCACCGGTTCGACACCGTCGATCACCTCCCATTCGATGGTTCCCCAGGAGGCGACCATCCCGGCGTCGAAGACCCTGGACTCATAGACGCCCTTCTTGGAGGGCTTGGTCTTCAGCTCGAAGCCCTTCCCCAGATTGCTGGTGGCGGCGAAGAGTCTCCCCCGGCGTTCCACCAGACGCGTGACCTGTTCCTCTCCCGACTCGACCAGGAGAGTCACGAATCTTCGAGGGCTGACGGAAAAAATCCGGCCCTTGTCTCCGGTGGCCACCAGCAAGTTGCCGTCGTTGCGGATCAGAAGATCGTAAGCCAAGGAACGGTCGGAGCTGTACAGGATTTCTACGCCCCCGCTACGGCCGATCCGGTAGATCTCCAACCTCTTTCCCGAACTGGTCCCGGATACCCGAACGGTGCGGCTCGATTTCGTGGACAAAGCCGGATTGGTCCCGGTCTTGGCGGTGGTCTTGACCGTGCTCTCCGGCTTCCGGGAGGCAGCTCGCGCCCCCCCCGACAAGGCTGCCGCGAATATGTTTCCGTACCGGTCGACGGTGATCGACCTGACTTCCTCCAACGGCGAGTCGTGGACCACGGTGGCTCCGCCTTCCGAGGAGAGGCGCAGGATCAAGGCCCGCGCAGACGTCCCGGCCAGGATATTGCCGTCCAGGTCCCAGGCCAGGCTCACGATGTGGGTAGTCGGACTGTCGTAGAACTTTCGCCCTTCCCCGTCGGGGCCGACCTTGTAGACGACGCCTCTGGAACCGGTGCCCACGAAGACATTTTCCCGCCGGTCGATGGCCAGCGACCAGATGTACTTCTCGTCGGGGTCGAAGAAGACCTCGGCCTTTCCCGTCAAGTCCAGGCGGTAGACCTGGCCGTCGGGAGCGGTGCCGGCGTAGACACGTCCCGACGAATCGACCGCCATGGCGTAAACCCCCGGCTCGTCCAACTTGGCCCATTCCTTGGATTCCCCGTCGGCGCCGATCCGGAATATCTTGCCGTCGTTGCCGGTCCCGAGGTAGAGGTTGCCCAAGCCGTCAACGACGGCGGAGTAGACGAACGGCTCCTCGGTGTCCAGCAAAGGCTCCAGTGCGGGGGCGATGATGAGCCTGGCGTCGCTGGTGACGGAGACTCCCCGCAGCTTCCCCTTCAGGAATTCGTCTCGAGTTGCCGACACCCATTTGCGCGGCTGAGTCGCCAATAGAGAGCTGCCCCATGAGAGGAGGCACAGGAGCGGCAAAAGCTGTTTGAGAAGACGGAAAATCATGGGAGGCTCACGAGAAGTGCGGGCTAGCTCTTGACCTCCACCTGGATGACGCGCTGACCTTGGAGGACATATTCGGTCGCTTGCAGCTCATGCTCCACGTAGACGGACCGGGCCACGGCCCGCACGTCTCCTGAGGTCTTCCGAGAGGTATAGAGAGCCAGGAAGGAAGGCGGCAGATCGGAGAGTCTTTCCCCATCCACGACGGTGCTGGGGCGGTCTCGGAACAGCCGGACATAAAGCCGGTCGTTCTTCTTCAGGTTGTTGATGGCCCTCACCAGTTGGCGCACGTTCTCTGGTATGAAACGGCCCTGGTTCGACTCCGCGTCCGACTTGGCCAGCGACAGGCCGTCGCCGATCATGATCTTGAGAGGACCGGGAAGAATGTCGTCGGGAATCTTGACGGGAAACTTCTCGACAATGGTCTCTCCATTGAACTTTCTGAGAAAGACCGTCAGGTTCACTTCTTCGCCGGGCCGGGCCTCCAGTTTATCCTGCCAGACCTTCTCCAGAGTCGCCTCCCAGATCTGCTCCACCGCCTCGATCTCGATACCGACCCGCTCCACCTCCAACTGCTCAAACCCACTGTTGAGCAGCAGATGAGCGGGTGCCGCCGCCGCCACCGCCGCGGCGACGGGGTTGTTTGAGGGACGCGCGAAGTTGTTCTCGAACACCACCTCGGGATGCTCGGCGATGCTGACGGTGCTCTTGATCCGCAGGGTCTGGTTACCGAGCCCCTTCTCTGACGAGATCAGGCTGCTGTAGACCGACAAGGTGAGCACGAAGGGGGTCAGAAAGCTGTCCCGAATGGTCTCATAGACGTATTCGCGATCCTGATTCCGGCTGGTCCTGACCTTGAGATGCACCGGGATCAGTCGAGCCTCGCTACCGCTCACCCCCATGATGCCGGTGGCTCTGTCCTGCTTCACAACCCCCACCATCCGCGTGGCTGCCGCCACTTTGTGGCTGGTATTCAGCTGCGGAATAATCGTCAGAACGGCGGCCTGATTCATGGGCATGTCGGTGTAGCCCAGGTTCAGGAAAGGGTGGCCGAATGCGTAGATCTTGTTCCCGCTGATATGGGTGACGGTTCCGCTGGCGCTGAGGCTGACGTCGCCCCGGGCCAACTCGACGCTGATGCTGGAACCTGGTTCAAGTGGAGCCGGGGAAAACTGGCTGGTCTCGGCGCCGCCGGTGCCCTGCACCGGCACCAGGCCCAGGCGGCGAAACGTCTCCCGGAAGTAATCCACCGCCGGCCCCGAGAAGCCGGATGTATTGACTGGGGTGGCGATGGGGGTCAGGCGAAAAGGAGAAACGGTGGCCAAGCCCGGTAGTTCGGCCTCGAATTCGAGGGGCGCGAACGGTGGCAGGTAATCGGGCAGCTTCAGTTGCGCGGACTCCAGCAGAATGTCCGTCCGGGGTCGTTCGGGAGAGGGGGGCGCCTGAAGTCGATGGATCTCCTTGAAAATGTCGACGGTTTCCTGAATCGGCGTCACTCCCGCGATCGGCTCCTTGGCAAAGGGAAAGGAGTAGGCGATGGCGCCGACCAACTTCTCTTCGATGTAGACCGGACTGCCGCTCATTCCGGCAAACACGCCGGTCCGATCCAACCGGCCTCCCGAGACCCGCACCAGAATCAGGTTTCTCTTGGGCTCGAACTTTTCCAGGACGCCCAGAATCTCGACGTCGAACTTCTCGATCCTGTTCCCTTGGAAAACGGTCTTTCCGTATCCCTTCTGGCCCGGCCTGACCTTCTCCAGAGGATAGAGTCCAATGGATTCGGCGGCCGCGGCACCGGTCAGGAGAATCCCGGCCAGCAAGCCCTTCAGGATGGCCCTGCGGCCCCTCCCTCCGAATGATCCTTCTATCCCCATGGTCACGTCGAAACCGTGAAGCAAACCCGCACGCGGATGGACGAAAAAGAATATCCGCGTGTCAGGGTCGGCGGTCATCATAGCATAGGTTGGGAGGGGTTATGCCGCGTCTGGATTCGCTGGAAATACTCGGATTCAAATCATTCGCCAACCGGACCCGGGTGCTGTTCGAAGATGGGATCACCATCGTCGTCGGACCCAACGGCTGCGGCAAGTCCAATCTGACCGACGCCCTTTCCTGGGTTCTGGGAATGGTCGGCGCCCACCGCCTGCGGGGCCGGAGGATGGACGATTTCATCTTCAACGGGACCGGCAAGCGGCGGCCCTCGGGAATGATGGAGGCCACTCTCACCCTGGCCCGGGAAGACGAGACGAGCATTGCGTTCAACGGTCTCGAAGCGGACGGACCCTCCGTTTCCGTCACCCGCAGACTCTACAGGTCCGGTGACAGCGCCTATTTCATCAATGGAAACCGCTGCCGATTGAAGGACGTCGAGGCTCTGCTGGAGCGTATCGGCCTGGGGCTGGGCTCCTATGCCCTGATCCGCCAAGGCCGGGTAGAGGGATTTCTCAACTCCGGATCTCTGGACCGCCGCGCCATCATCGAGGAAGCCGCCGGAATCGGCGGTTACAAGGCCCGTCGTCGCAATGCCGAACTCAAGCTGGAAATGGCCCGCCAGAACCTGCTCCGCATCGACGACATCCTGAGCGAGGTGGAGCGCCAGCTCCGGTCCCTCAAACGGCAGGCGGCCAAGGCACGGCGCCACAAGGAGTTGAAGAAGGAGTACCAGGATGTCCAGCAGCGCCGCTTCGGGTTGGAGGCACATGGGATCGTCGTCAGCCTGGCCGAAGTGGAAGCGGCGCAGGCGCGCCTGGGACCGGCACTGACCGAAGTGACCGCTGACATCCGGGATCGGGAACGGACTCTGCATGAGACTTCGGAACGAATGGAGGATCTGGAAAACAGGCTCTCGGAGCTGAGAGAGAAAAGTACCGGCGCTCGAGTGGCATTGGACCGGACTCGGAATTCGATCCGCTTTTGCGGCCAGCAGATCGAATCGACGCGACGGCTTCTGGACACCCACGCCCGGAACCGCCAGGAGTTGCTCAAGTCGCTGAAAGCGATCGAGTCGGAGCACCGGATTCTCCGGGCGGAAGATTCGAGCTTGAAAGAGGAGCGCCCGCTCGTCGGCAGCCGCCTCAACCTTCACACCCAGGTCGCGGACGGGTGCAAGGCTCGACTGGAAGCGGCGGAAAAGAGAGTCGAGCATCTCCGAGCCCGCCATCTGGAACTTTCGGCCGAATTGACCCGGCTGCGGAATGCCAGGGACCGGGCATTCCAGCGTGTGGAATCGATCAAGACCCAGCGGTCACGGCTGGAACGGGAGCGGGCGAGTCATGAGTCCGGAATGGAGCAGGCTCGGGATCGGCTGCAGAAGCGGCAACAGACCGGTTCCCGGCGCCGCGAAGAAGCGGGCGACGTCCGGGGCCGGCTGGAGACCAACGAGGATGAGCGCCGAAAGCTGGAGAAAAAGTTGGCGCAAGTTCGGGGCGAGCTGGCTGAGGCCCGGGAAGAATGGATCAGCGGGCGGGGGCGGCTTCAATCCCTGGAAGAATTGGAAGTCAGCCACTCTCTTTACAGCGAGGGAGTGGCCAAGGCCCTCCACCATCTCCGTAACAGTTCGGTGCCGGTGTCGGGAACGCTTGCCGATTTTGCCCGAATCAGCCCCGAATTCGAACGCCTGGTGGAACAGTTCCTGCAACAGGAATTGGAGTTCGTTCTGGTGGATTCCTTCCAGCAGGCGGTGGGAGGAGTCTCCGAACTCAAAGCCTTGGACGGTGGAAGGTGCACCTTCTTGAGCTTGAAGGCCAACGGGTTTTCGGAGCCGGCCCGGAACGGCGGAAAACAATTGGCAGCCGAGGAGGGGGTGGTGGGAACTCTGGGGGATCTTCTGACCCTGGAACCACCGGTCCGCAAGGCGTTTCGCCGGGTCCTCCCGGAGCGGGCGGATGCGGTGGTCGTATCCAATCTGGACAGCGCCTTTTCGTTGTCTCACCGCTATCCCTCAAGAACGTTTCTCACCGTCAACGGCGAGGCCCTTGCACCGGGTGGACTGCTCTCGGTGAGCCGGGCCGGACGACCTGGAGGCGGCCTGCTCTCCTTTCGTCGTGAGAAGGCGGAACTGGAAAAGAAGCTGGCCCGGGCGAAGGCCGGAGTGGACCGTCTGACCCGTCGCGAAGACGAACTGCGGGAACTCATCCGGGAAACCTCGAACACGGCCCGCAAGTTCCAACAGACGCTTCATCAGACTGAGAAAGACGTTCTGCAGCTGGAGTTGCAGGAGGAACAGGCCCGGCGCGATCTGGAGCATCACCGTCGAGCCTTGGAGGTCTTGGCGATTGAGGAAAATCAACTCCGAGAAGAGGAATCGAGCGAGGACGATGCCGCGCAAGCGGCCTCCGGGACCCTGACCGGGAAGGAGGATCTGGCTCGGCAACTCGATGCCGAGCTGGGTGATGCGACCGGGATGTTGACACAGGTAAGAAGCCAGTTCTCCGAATCCCGGGAACAACTGCACCGCAGCGCCACCGAAGAAAGGGTCATCGAGGAGAAAGCAAGATCCGTCGAGGACGCGCTGTCCAGATCGGAAGACCGCCTGGAGTCCCTGGCACTACGGATTCAGGAGACGGAGACACGGAAGGCGGACGGAGAAGAGCGGCTGAAGACGCTGGTCCTGGAACTGGAGAACCTGGAAAAAACTTTCGAGACGTGCCAAGTGGAGGCCGTTCGGCTGTCGAGCGCCGAGACGAACGACCGGCAGGAGTATGGGGAGTACCGGCGCGACCGGCGAGGTCTCGAGGCCCGGCTTCAGGAATTGCGGCAGGAACAGCAGCAGTTGCAGGAGGAGACTTCCGACAAGGAGGTCCGGAGGGCCCGATTGGAAACCCGGTTGGAGAATCTGTCCCGGCAATGCCAGGAAGACCTCCAGGAACCGCTGGAATCGATCATGGAGGGAGTGACTCCGGGTGAGGACGGCGCCCGGGTCTCCGACCGATACCTGGAACTCAGGTCCAAGCTGGACAAATTCGGGCCGGTCAACATGACGGCCCTGGAACAGTACCAGGACAACGAGGAACGGCACAGCTATCTCAGCCGGCAACGGGAAGACCTGGAACGATCCATCGCCGACACAACCAAGGCGATCCAGGAAATCAACCGCCACAGCCGGGAGAAGTTCAAAAAGGCCTTCGACTCCGTCAACACCCACTTCCGCGAAACCTTCCGCCAGTTGTTCGACGGCGGAAGCAGCGGCATGAAGCTCATCGACGAAGAGGACGTGTTGGAGAGCGGCATCGACCTCTTCGCCCAACCGCCCGGCAAGAAGGTGCAGTACCTCTCTCAACTCTCAGGTGGAGAACAGACCCTCACCGGCGTTGCTTTTCTGGTGGCCCTGTTCAGGTACCGGCCCAGCCGCTTTTGCGTCCTGGACGAAGTCGATGCCGCTCTGGACGATACGAACGTGGAGCGATTCGTCCGACTGATCCGGGACATGTCCCAGGAGACCCAGTTCATCCTGGTGAGCCACAACAAGCGGACCATCGAAATGGCCGATTCACTCTACGGGGTCACCATGGAAGAACCTGGGATCTCTCAGGTGTTGGCCGTGCGCCTCACGGAAAGGTAGGAGGGACGATTTCCAATCGCCCATTTCCCATTGGGAGTCCGGCGGTTGGAAACCGCCGCTCCGATTCTCAATCCCCGTTCCTCACTCCTCATCTTCTCTTCCGTCTGATTTCATGCTTCCGGATCTTGGCCGCGAGCGTGTTCCGGTGCATGCCCATGAGCCGGGCCGCGGAGCCGATCTTGCCGCCGGTCTGGTCCAAGGAACGCTGGATGAAGAGCTTCTCGAACTGTTGTGCCGCCTCGTTCCAGAGGATTCCCTTGGCCACCAGTTCGTCGACGATCGCTTCCAGCCTGTCCTTGATGGGAATCGGATCGCCGCTGGCCATTGGTCAGGCCCGGACCGGGCGGGTCCGCCGCCGGTGCTGAACGAAACGCGCCGAAGGAGAGCTCTTCACGACTTTTTGCCGGCGCCCCGCTGCAGCCAGTACCGGTAGATTCGTTCGTACTCCTTCTGAAACCGCTGCCGGAAGGAATCCGGAGCCGAGAACTCCACGAGCTTCTGCGTGACCACGAGAAAGTACTCGCCGGTCACCGTGCCGGTCACCAAGTCGTTCCTGATCGGAAAGACGGTCAGGGCCAGAAAGATCACGGCCACGATCAACCATCCTCTGAGCAGACCGAACAGGCCTCCCAGGAGACGATCGATCCACTTCATGTTCAGAGCGGAAACGAATCGATTCAAGAGAGATGAAAGAAGAGACCCGGCAATGATGCAGCCCAGGAAGATGCCCACGAAGGCCAGGAGTTCGGAAAGGAGTGTCCCGATGCCGATCCGTTCGAGCAATGGTGACACCCCGGCATAGTAGTAGACCGCGAGCAGGAGGCCCGATATGGCTGCCGCCAGGGCGATCAGCTCACGGATCAGCCCCTTCACCAATGCGGTGACGAATGAAACGGCCACAATGGCAAGGGCCAGGATATCCAGGATCTTCAGATCACCCATGGGCCACCTTTTCGCGGCGTTCCTTCAGTCGATCCAGCATCTCGGCGGGACTCTCGGGAACGTCTCCAAACGCTACGTGAGGCTTGAGGCGTCCATGGAAATCACTCCCCGAAGTGACCACCAGATCCAGACGCCGTCCGACCTCCACGTAGTACCGGCAAGTCTCCTCGGCATGATATGAGCTGTACGCCTCGATCCCCTCCAATCCCACGTCCCTCATGCCGCGGGCCCACTCTTCGTCCACCACGTCTCGCTTCAGGCCCGGATGGGCCAGAACGGGGACTCCTCCCGCAGCCCTGACGGTGGTGATCGCCTGGGACAGGGATACGGTCTCCTTGGCCGCGTAAGCCGAGCCGCCGGAAAGAAAGAAGAACTTGTAGAAGTCGATCTCCGGACTGTGAGCACTGCCGGACGGGATCTGATTCATCAGTGCGTGGTTGCGGTTCGCACTCTTGGAGAGGACGACTGAGGCGATCGCCGGACCGGTCACCGGGACCGATCCCAGGGCCTCCCGAACGTCTTCATACCGGATATCGAATCCGAGAGCGTGGAGCCGGCCGACCCGGGTCTCGTTTTGGCGAACGCGGCTCAGCCTGATGCGGGCCAGCAGATCCAGCAGCGGGCGATCGTGCCAGTCCACCAGAGGGGCAAGCAGATGGAATCCCACGCCCTGGTGCCGGACGCTGATCTCAACGTTGGCCAGATACTCTCCCGGAAAATCCTCGGCCAGGGTGAACGCCTCTTCCAGAGCAGCCACGGTATCGTGGTCCGAGATGGAGAATACATTGAGCCCCACCCGGCGAGCCTGGGCAAAAATGCGGGGGACGCTCCACTCTCCGTCACTGGAGTGGTGGGAATGGATGTGAAGATCGGCAAAAACCTTCAATTTGTCTTCAGATGCTCGCCGGTGAGCCGAAGAAAAGCTTCAAGATAGCGATCCGAGGTCGCCGCTGCGATCCGGTCCGGAAGCGTGGGCCCGGGTGGCGTCTTGTCCCAATCCAACGTCTCCAGGTAATCCCGGACGTATTGCTTGTCGAAGGAAGGTTGAGATCCTCCCGGCTGGTACGACTCGGCCGGCCAGAAGCGCGACGAATCGGGAGTCAGCACCTCGTCGATGAGAAGCAGGTCGGAACCGTCCAAGCCGAATTCGAACTTGGTGTCGCAAATGATGATGCCTCGTTCCAGGGCGTAGTCCCGGGCGCGGCTGTAGATGGCGAGACTCAGATCCCGTACCCGGCAGGCCAGTTCCTCACCGATGGTCTCGACGCACCTCTCGAACGTTATGTTCTCGTCGTGGCCCGTCTTCGCCTTGGTCGACGGAGTGAAGATGGGCTCGGGAAGCTCGTCCGACTCCCCCAGACCCGGGGGGAGCGGGATGCCGCAGATGGTGCCGTCGACCTGGTACTCCTTCCAGCCTGATCCCGCCATGAAGCCTCGCACCACGCACTCCACAGGCAACGGCTCGCACCGCCGAACCAGCATGGAACGGCCCCCCAGTTGATCCTGGAAGGGATGCAACTGGCGTGGAAACTCCCGGACCGAGGTCGACACCATGTGATTGTCCACGAGGTCGTCCAACAGGGAGAACCAGAATGCGGACAGTTGGTTCAGGACCTTCCCCTTGTTGGGAATCACGGTGGGGAGCACCACGTCGAATGCCGATATGCGGTCGGTCGCCACCAGCAGCAGGTGGCCGTCCAAGCCGAAGATTTCGCGAACCTTTCCACGGTTCACCTTGGTAACGCCTTTGAGATCCAGGGTCCTCATTTCAGCCAAAGCGTCTCTCCTTCAGGGATACGCGGCCCCGAGGGCCGCCAGTCAACAGTTGGGTTCAGGGTTCGAACCGGAAGGGCTCCGCCTTACCGGCGAACACATTCTAGTCACATCTCGATATGCGTTCAAAGGGAACCTTTGCCGATGGCCACTCGAAGGAATTTTTACAACAGACGCGAGTTTGACAATAGTGAATCACGCTCTTGACCAACGAACGGGCGGCTTGCTATGATTTGGCACTCGAACAGTGAGAGTGCCAGAGTAAATCCCCAGACCAAAGGGTCTCAAGTGGTTTGAGGCCCGAAATCCGAAAACCAAGGATACACGATTCAACAGGAGGGTACGGATGTCAATCAAGCCATTGCAGGACCGGATACTGATCAGGCGCATCGAGGCGGAAGAAGCATTCCGCGGGGGCATCGTAATTCCCGATACGGCGAAGGAGAAGCCCCAGGAGGGTGAGATTGTGTCGGTCGGTGACGGAAAGGTGCTCGACAACGGCCAGCGTCAGCCCATGTCGGTCAAGGTTGGCGATCGGGTCCTTTTCGGGAAGTACGCCGGAACCGAAGTCACCCTCGACGACGAGGAATACCTGATCATGCGCGAGGACGAAGTTCTGGGCATCCTGGAGAGCTAGCGTGCCGGAACCGGTCCTTTTCACCGCCAACAGCAACGATCCTCACAATTCTTAGGAAAAGAAGGAGACAAGGAACATGGCAGCAAAAGAAGTCACTCACGGCGAGGAGGCGCGACGAGCCCTGGTTCGGGGTGTCAACATCCTGGCCAACGCGGTCAAGATCACGTTGGGGCCCAAGGGCCGGAACGTGGTCCTGGAGAAGAAGTTCGGTTCCCCCGTCATCACCAAGGACGGGGTGACGGTGGCCAAGGAAATCGAGTTGGAAGGACTGGAAAAGGTCGGAGCCTCCATGCTCCGAGAGGTGGCCAGCAAGACCAGCGACGTGGCCGGTGACGGCACCACGACGGCCACCGTCCTGGCCCAGGCCATCGTTCGAGAGGGCATGAAGACAGTGGCCGCGGGCGCCAATCCCATGGCCATCAAGCGAGGGATCGACCAAGCCGTCTCAGCGGCCGTTTGGGAGATCCGAAAGCTCTCTACCGAGATCAAGGGCGAGATGATCGCCCAGGTGGGCTCCATCTCGGCCAACAACGACGCCACCATCGGCGAGATCATCGCCGAGGCCATGCGGAAGGTGGGCAAGGACGGCGTCATCACCGTGGAAGAGGCCAAGTCCATCGAGACCTCTCTGGAAGTGGTTGAGGGGATGCAGTTCGACCGCGGTTACCTGTCTCCCTATTTCGTGACCGACCCGGACCGGATGGAGTCCGTCCTGGAAGACGCCTTCGTCCTGCTGCACGAAAAGAAGATCAGCTCCATGAAAGACCTGCTGCCTCTGCTGGAGCAGGTGGCCAAGACGGGCAAGCCTTTCATCGTGGTGGCCGAGGACGTCGAGGGCGAGGCGCTGGCGACCCTGGTGGTCAACAAGCTTCGCGGAACCCTTCATGGCTGTGCGGTCAAGGCCCCCGGATTCGGCGACCGCCGCAAGGCCATGCTCGAGGACATCGCCATCCTGACCGGCGGCAAGGTGATCTCAGAGGATCTGGGCATCAAGCTGGAGAACGTGCGGATCGACGATATGGGCCGGGCCAAGAAGGTGACGGTCGACAAGGACAACACCACCATCGTGGAAGGCGCCGGAAACCCGGCGGACATCGCCGGGCGCGTGAAGCAGATCCGCAGCCAGATCGAAGAGACCACGTCCGACTACGACCGGGAGAAGCTCCAGGAGCGCCTGGCCAAGCTGGTCGGCGGGGTTGCGGTGATCAAGGTGGGCGCCGCAACGGAGACCGAGCTCAAGGAGAAGAAGGCCCGGGTCGAGGACGCCATGCATGCCACCAAGGCGGCCGCCGAAGAGGGAATCGTCCCCGGCGGCGGAGTCGCGTTCATCCGTGCTCTCGCCAGCCTCAGCAACATGAATCTGGAGAACCCGGACGAGCAGACCGGTGTGAACATCGTGCGCCGCGCCCTGGAAGAGCCTGTACGCCAGATCGCTCAGAACGCCGGACACGAAGGGGCCGTGATCGTCGGTCAAGTCCGGGAATCGGGGACGACCAACTTCGGGTTCAACGCCGACTCGGGAGAGTTCGTCGATCTGGTCGATGCCGGTGTCATCGATCCGACGATGGTGGCCCGGACGGCGCTGCAGAACGCATCGTCCATCGCCAGCCTGCTGCTGACCACCGAGGCGCTCATCACTGAGATCCCGGAAGAGGAGAAGCCGGCTCCGCCTGCACCTCACGGCGAAATGGGCGGCATGTACTAATCCGCTGCATACCAATCTTGCGGTTAAGGAAAAGGGGTCCGATCGGACCCCTTTTCTTTTTCCCGCCGGTTCCGACGCCGTGCTGCGAGGCGGCAATGCGGGCTAGCAGCCCGTGGCAAGAGTCATCGCGGCATTCGACCGGGTCTGCATCCCGGCGGACTGCGTTGCTCCCCTCCCGGCATGCTCCCTCAGAGCGCCTTGTCCGGCGGGCGCAGCCCCGGATCCCGGTGCTACGCGGGACTCTCACCACGGACTGCTAGAATGCCGCGGTGGGACCGCAACGCCATCTCATCGTCTTCGTCCTGCTGGCCGTCTACCTGACCCTTTTCTTCCAGTTGGGCGATCTTCCCTTCATGGGCGCTGACGAGCCCCGCTATGCGCGCATCTCCGAAGAGATGCTCCTGGGCGGGGACTACGTCACCCCCAGACTCGAAGGGGCCCCATGGCTGGAGAAGCCGCCGCTCCTCTTCTGGATCCAGTCCCTCAGCTTCCGTGCTCTCGGGGTGAGCGAGGCCGCGGCTCGCCTGCCCGTGGCGCTTTTGGGCATTCTCTGCGCACTTGCCGTCGGAGGTCTCGCCCGGCACTTGGCCGGCTTTCGCGCCGGCGGCCTGTCGATTCTCATCCTGTCGACCTCCATCCTGTTTTTCATCTTCGCCCGGGCCGGAAGCACCGACATGCCCCTCGCCGCGTGTCTCACGGTGGCCCTGGTCTGCGGTTATCGAGCGACCGGCAGCCGCAACCCCACCTGGTCCCTGCTCTCGGGAGCCGCCCTGGGAGCGGCTGCGCTGGCCAAGGGACCGGTGGCCCTGATCCTGTTCGGCGGAATCTTCACAGTCTACTTCCTCTGGATCGAGAAGCTCGCATGGCACTGGAGACACCTGCTGGCGGGGACGGCGGCGTTCCTGGCGACGTCCATTCCCTGGTACTGGAGCGTCTGGGTCGAGAACGGGTACTCCTTCTTCGTGACCTTCTGGCTCAATCACCATCTGGCCCGTATCATGTCGGATCTCCACCACCATTCTCAGCCGTTCTGGTTCTATCTGGTGGTCCTCGCGGTGGGATTCTTCCCTTGGACGCCCTTTCTCGCCGGTTCTTGCGTTCGCCTTTGCCGGCGGCAGGGCGAGACCGGCCCGAACCGCGGCCAAGTCTTCCTCTGGATCTGGGCGGCGCTGCCCGTCCTCTTTTTCTCCCTCAGCGAGAGCAAGCTTCCCGGCTACGTCCTGCCGGTCGTGCCGGCGATGGCGCTGCTGGCGGCGCTGGAGTGGGATAAGGACCTTGCCGGTGAGACGGCGACGGGGAGATCGCTCCGGATCCAATGGATGGCGTTGCAGGGCCTTGCGCTCTTGATGGCGGGAGCCATCGTCTACTTGACCCGGACTTCCTACGCCTCCGACTCGGGCCTCTGGGTAGCGTTGCCCCTGGCCGGGGCCGCCCTCTGGGGAGCCCGCGAGTCACGGGCCGGGCGGCCGGAACGGGCCTTTCTCTCGCTGGTCGGCGGAATGGTGCTGGCGACGGCGGCCGCTTTCTCGTTCCTGGGGCCGGTGGTGGAGCACTACCATTCGGCCCGCGGCCTTGCCAGGGCGTCCCGGCCCATGATCAGCGAGGACCGGCCGCTGGTCCTTTATCGCTATTTCCATCACACGGCGCTCTACTACACCGGTTACCAGGCGACCCGGGAGGAGGTCCCGAGCCTGGAGCACTTGCGGGAATATTCGTCCCGGAACCCGCAGCCTGACTACTATCTGCTCACCAAGGAGCCGGGATGGACGGAGTTGGCGACCCTTGAGGGATCCCAATCGCTTCTGGAAGAGGGAAATCTGCGCCTGGTCCGGCTCCCCCGCGAGTCGTTGATGCCGGAGCCGCCCGTTTCTCCGGTAACGGAGGACGAACTCTGACCCTCGTTGCCTCGGTCCCGGTCTTGGACTAATATCTCGCTGCAATTCTCCAATGTCGCTACGTCTCTACAACACGCTGACCCGCACCAGAGAGGAGGTCGTCCCCATCGAGGGCCGGGACCTGCGGTTCTACGCCTGCGGACCCACCGTCTACGACTTCGTTCACATCGGGAACTTCAGGACCTTCACCTTCCAGGACCTGCTCCGCCGCTACCTGCGCTACAAGGGATTCGGACTCACCCACGTCATGAACATTACGGACGTGGACGACAAGATCATCAACGGCGCCCGGGCCACAGGCGAACCCATTCAGGAGTATACCCGGCGTTACACCCGGGCCTTTCTGGACGACATGAAAGCCTTGCGGCTGCAGCGGCCGGAGATCATGCCCCGGGCGACCCAACATATTTCGCAGATGGTGGATCTGATTGTGCGCCTGCGCCGGAAGGGCCTGACCTACGAGCAGGACGGATCGATCTACTTCCGCATCGACCGGCTTCCCGGTTACGGCAGTCTCTCCCGGCTCGACCTGCATGAAGCGGAGCGGGGAGACGCCACCGACGCCGACGACTACAGCAAGGACAATCCCCGGGACTTCGTGCTTTGGAAGGCGAGGAAACCGGAAGAAGCCTATTGGGACACGGCACTGGGCCCGGGCCGTCCCGGCTGGCACATCGAGTGTTCGGCCATGAGCATGGAGTACCTGGGGGAGTCCTTCGATCTGCATGCCGGGGGCGTGGATCTGGTTTTTCCGCACCACGAGAACGAGATCGCCCAGAGCGAGGGCGCCACCGGCAGACCCTTCGTCCGCCATTGGGTCCACAGCGCCCACCTGGTGGTGGAGGGAGAGAAGATGTCCAAGTCCCGGGGCAACTTCTACACCCTGCGAGACCTGTTGGAACAGGGTTGGGACCCGCTCGCGGTCCGCTACCTGTTGCTGAGCGTCCACTACCGGAAGCAGCTCAACTTCAGCTTCCAGGGCATGACCCAGGCCCAGTCGGCCTTGCAGCGGGTGAACGACTTCATCCAGCGCCTCCGGGAGGTGCCGCAGGACCGGGAAGAAAACCGGGAGCTGACGGAGGCGGCCCTGACCGCCGGCCGAAACTTCGAGGCCAGTCTGGACGATGACCTGAATACGTCCGCCGCGCTGGCCTCCATCTTCGAACTGGTCCGGAAGGGAAACTTCCTCCTGCAAGAAAATCAGGTCGGCGGTCCCGACCGCGACGCCATCCTGAGTTTCTTCACGAAGGCGAACCGGATCTTCGAGACCTTCCAATTGGAGAGCCTCGAGTTGGAGGACGACGAGATCGCCCGGCTCATCCAGGAGAGAACGAAGGCTCGCCAGACCCGGGATTATGCCCGGGCCGACCAGGTCCGCAGCCTCCTGTCCGAAAAGGGGATCGTCCTGGAGGACACCCGAGAGGGGACACGGTGGAAACGGGCGACTTGAACCTCGACGCCGGCGAGATCGTCGGCATACTCTCCCGCTATCTGCCCGCTTCCGGAGTGGAAATCGTCGCCGACCTGTCCCGGAGCCGCGGTTCCCGCCTCTGCGAGTTCCAGACCAACCGGTTCTTCCTGGATTTCATGGCCTTCTACGCCACCTCGCCCATCGGCTACAACCACCCGCGCATGACGCGTCCGGAAGTGGTGGAAGAAATGGGAGAGGCGGCCCTCCACAAGCCCTCCAACTCGGACCTGTATACGCCCGAGATGGGGGCCTTCGTGGACACGTTCTCCCGCTTGGCTCTACCCGAATCCATGAAATACCTCTTCTTCGTGGAAGGCGGAGCCCCGGCGGTGGAGAACGCTCTCAAGGTAGCTTTCGACTGGAAGACCCGGAAGAACCGGGCCCGCGGGCTCCCGGAAGAAAAAGACCTGGAAGTGATCCATTTCAGGAAGGCCTTCCACGGACGGCTCGGCTACACCCTCTCCCTTACCAACACCTTCGACCGGAAAAAGACCCGGCATTTCCCCAAGTTCGACTGGCCCCGGATCGAGAATCCCAAGTGCCGTTTCCCCCTGACGGGAGGCAACCTGGAGTCGGTGCTGGAATCGGAGGAGCGGGCCCTGCGGCAGATTCGTCGGGTTCTGGAGAAAAATTCCTCGCGAGTCGCCTGCCTGATCCTGGAGCCGATCCAGGGAGAGGGCGGAGACAACCATTTCCGGCGGGAGTTCCACCAGGCTCTGCGGTCCATCTGCGACGAGTTCGACCTCCTCTTCATCTACGACGAGGTGCAGACCGGCTTGGGCGGGACCGGAAAGATGTGGGCCATGGAGCATTACGCGGAGCCGGACCTGCTGGCCTTCGGCAAGAAGACCCAGGTCTGCGGGATCATGGCCAACAGCCGCATCGACGACGTCCCCGACAACGTCTTCCGGGTGCCGGGGAGGATCAACTCGACCTGGGGCGGGAGCCTCATCGACATGGTCCGGTGCCGGATCTACCTGGAGATCTACGAGCGAGAGGGGATCCTGGACCACGCCCGCAGGATGGGCCGGATGCTGTTGGAGGGTCTGCAGGAGTTGGCCGAAGAGGCGCCGGCTCTCTTCTCCAACGCCAGGGGTGTCGGTCCCTTTTGCGCCATCGATCTGCCCGACACTCCCACGCGGGACCGGTTTCTGCAGAGCCTGTTCCGGCGCTCCCTGCTCATCCTGCCCTCCGGTGACCGGTCCATTCGTTTCCGACCCGCACTGAACATGCCGGAAGAGGACGTGCAGGAGGGCCTGGAGATCTTCCGGACCACCGCCCGGGAATTCTGATTTCCCGTCGGTTTCAGCCTCCGGACCGTCCGCGGACAATGAACGTAGAGTCTTTCGTAGGGGCGCCCCTTGTGTGGGCGCCCTTTTCGGTCCGAAACGGAGTAAGACACGACCCATGGAAAATTCGGCGGCCGGAAAGCTGCCGCCCGGGCGAAAAACTGTTGGTTACGGCTACGCCGCCACAGGATTGGCACGACTATCCCCAAAGCCAGTCCAGTCCCGAGAAGGCCAGCTCACGGTCGAAATTCTCGATATTGTCACGCACGTTGACGATCAGACACCGGTCGTTGCCGCCATTCTTCGGTCCTCGCAGACCTCTCCCGATCATTTGGAAATAGAGGTTCGGGCTGTAGACCGGGCGCGCCACCATGATGACTCGCGTCTTGGGCGCGTCGAATCCTTCGCGGAAAACGCCATAGTTGACCAAAACCTGGATCTCTCCTGCCCGGTATTCCTCCACAATTCTCCGTCTGACGGAGGCCTCGGTCGCGGCGCTCACTGCCCTGGACATCACCCCTTGAGAGTTCAACAGCGCCGCCACCGTCAGAGCGTGTTCAACCGACGTGGCGAACACGAGCGTGGGCCACTCCGGGCCGGCATCGCCAACCAATGTTTCGTATGCGCGGACGATTCGCCTGGTTCGATCCACGTCGCGAGCAATGCGATTCTCCACACTGCGGGGCAACCAGGCGGGATAAGGCATTGCCTGCAATATCTTCAACTCCTCCCGGCTCAAGGAAAAATCGCCGCCTTCGATGATTTCGTGGTCGGCGCGCGCCAGTACGCGTTTCTCCTGCAGCTCGCGGACGACTTTCCCGGGTTCATCGCTCGCGAATGCCCCGGCATCCAGGCGATTGGCGCCGTAGCGACGCACCAGCCTTGCCGTTTCTCTCTCGTCATGCCCCCGGTAAGGCGTGGCGGTCAGGCCAATCAGGAACGGCTCCCCGCTTCGCTGCCAACGGGTCAGTCCGATCTCCTCCATAACGGAGGTGAAGGTGGGTGCGATGGAACGATGGGCTTCGTCGAAGACGACGAGATTGAAATCGGAAAGGAACCCGTACTCGCCAGGCTGTTTCGACAGCTTGGAGTTGAGCGTCTGGATTGTCGCGACGATGACGTGAAGGCCGCTGACCGGTACGGGCCGCGGCTGGCCGGCCCACATCCTGGAAATGCGCAATCGTTTCCCTTCGGAGCCCACGCTGGACCAGACTTGCCGCCAAGCCTCCACGGCCTGTTCGCACAGTTCGTCACGATCCGCGACCCACAGGACCCCACCTGTGTAGCCGTCACGAATGGCCTCGACAATGGCCTGGACCGCGACGCGAGTCTTTCCCGAACCGGTCGGCAGGCTGATCATCCCTCGCCGCGCACCCGCTCCTGTGAATCCATCGCAGAGCATGTCTCGAACTTGGTCCGCAATCGTGCGTTGATAGCCATGCAGTTCGGGAAGTGGGTGCGGACCCTCGACCTCAAGAAAAGCCGGACGGCGAGAATTCCGTTGTCCGGCCCATTCCGCGGAAAAGCCGAGCGACCGGACGAAGTCGACGGCGCGTTGCGAGCCCGCCCAACTTTTCGGCGGGTCCAAGTGCTCCAAAGCCCGCTTGTATACCTTGAGAGCGGACGTGTGATATGTGGCGATGGCGGTTTCGGCCAGCTTCTTGCCGGTCATCGGCGTGCGATCGAGTTCAAGCACCTGAAGAAGGGATGCGGGCAAACCGGAACGCAGTGCATCCGCCCCGACGGCGTGGGCCAGCCTCTCGGCATTCGATGCCAGACCGCGGATTGCGGCGCGCTGCCTTTCGACTTCCTCCGAGGCTGCGTACCGCCGTATGTTCTCAAGCTGACTGTCACTCAGATCCAGCCCCAACTGTTGCGTGACCAGCCGCAGTTCCCGATCTTCGTCATCCGTCCTGACCAGGTAGACCTTGGAGTCCGCCAGGGCACATTCCGGACCGCGGGCGCCGTCGGCGGCCAGGTCCAGGCAGCGGATGAGCGGCCAGGTCATCGAGTCCGCGCTAAGGTGTGGAGCCAGACCGGGCCATACGTCCGTCAGCGGCACCGGGTCCTCTTCGCCGACCGGCTCCACCGCGGGCTCGGCAAGATCGAAGTCTTCCCTGATTCGGCTCGCCATCGGGTGTGACAGCAAGACGCCCAGGGCCGCAGGATTGACGGGACGAGGACCGAGCGCATCCGCCATGGGCACGATTTCACCGGCGCACCGGATACGGCCATGCTCGGCCAGCACCGCGGTGGCCGGATTCGGACTCGGAAGCTCCGGATAGATGCGCTGAGTATCGTGGCGCATGGTCCGTCCGCCATAGGTGGTTTCCAAGGAGAGCAAGGCGTCGGTATACCGTGCCCGGCCTTCATCTGAAAGCCGGGTCAGAACCTGCAGGGGACCACTTCCGACCATCGAGTCGAAGTTCAGCCTGCGCCATTGCGGCTTCTTCGGCAGGTCCCGAGCCGTGAATCTCCGGCGGCAGGTGTACAGGAACCACTCGAAAGCGGGGTCGCCCGACAATTGCCGATTCGGCTCCGGTGCATCCGTCGCTCCCAGTCTTGCCAGCAACTGCAGGTCGGCACGATGGAAGTCGGTGTCGACCGTGACTTCAGCGTCGCGCCCGCCTTCCGAAGACACGATTTCACCGGGCAGAAGAACCGAATGCAGAGGCTGCCAACTGCCGGACAACGCCCACACTTGAATCCGCCAAGCCGAGTCCCATCGAGCCTTGATGATCGCGTACGCCGTGTCTACGTCCAGATCGCGCGAAGTGACCCAGAACTCGGTCCACCCCGTGCCATCTGACGGCGCTTCCCACGCGAACAGCCTCCGGACCAGGGACAGGAAATGACGCTCGGCAGACTCGTACTTGATGCCAAGCTCCTCCAGAGCCGCCCGAGTGTCTGCGTCAGATGCGAGCCGCGCGTGAACCAGGCGTTCATCAGTATCCTGGCCCTCCTCGAACGATGACAGAAACACCCGATCAGGGTCGGGCGCGCACCAGTCACCTGTCTGCGTCAACAGAATGTCGCCAAGGTCGGTTCCCCGTCGCAGCTCCTGCGGAATCGATGCCGCCACTTGGAGCGCTGTCATGGACGCCATGACCGCCTCATTTCCTGCGAATCCAGCCACCAGGGCATGCAGCCACTCTCCTACCGACGAACGAGGCGCCTGCACCGTCATCCGCCGGGTCTCGGAAAACAGCCGATTTACCCGGGCGATCCGATTCGTACGGAGTGCGCTGTGGTGAAGCCAGTCGACTGGACGCTGACTGGCGTCGGCCCACTCTTGGAGCGATTCCGCCCCCGATGGATCCTGAGTCAGTGCTGACGGCGCGTACGAAACGTCGTGTATCTTGCGCAGAGTTCCGACCTGATCGGGGACTACGGCCCGGTCATGGAGTGCTTCATACAACCGATCGCGAAGGCGGTTGCTGTGCTCGGTGTCGCCGGCTTCATACCGGCGCGGAAGCGCATCCAGATGTCGACCCGGGTCCCGACCAGTGGCCAGATCGGGCAAGCGGTTCGCCACCATCCCCGCCGCGGCATCGATCAATTCGTCGTTGTACGGACCCGGCAACAGATTTTGCCGGTCTTCGTTGGTCTTCCAGGGCGCATTCAGGATGCCGGCCAGAAGACTGGCCGTCTTCGTCGGGAAGAAGTGCCAGAAATAACCCGGTTCGTTCAGCCGGTCCAACGGCGCTGCCCACCAGACGGGCACGTCGCCGCTGTCGTCGAGTGAACGCCTGTCCTCTTGGGCTTCGGCAGAAAGCTGGTGCGTTATCTTGAAGCACTTCCACCGCGAAAAACCTGAGCCGGTATCGAGGTGAAGGTCGCCGTCGAACCTTTCCAGAACGAAATCCCGGGATCGTACTCCGAATTTGAGGGTCAGATACCGGACATGGTCGACAAACAGAAGAAACTCCGGCGGAAAATCGAGAATCTGGTGGGCGAGATCCACCCTTGCGCCCGGCTTCAGCGGCAGGCGGACGATGTTCGTCGCCCAAGTCATCAACTCGACCAGATCGTCGTCTCCCTGCGCCGACTCTCGAACATCCATTGGAATCGGCAACCGGAGCACCGGGTAGCGTTCCCGGGGAGCAAACTGGCCTACGCAATCGGCCGCAACTTCCCGATCGAACCGAAAAGAGCCGGCCCGACTGTAGAATTCGGGGGCATCGGTCACCCCCAGCACCGATTTGAAGCCGAGTCCAAACCGCCCGATCTCACTCGTGTTCCGCTTGCTCGACATGTGGGAGAACATGAGCGCTCGGATCCCGTCCTCACTGATCGCGCCTCCGTCATCAGCGCAGTAGAGATGGTTTTTCGTCAGGCGGACCAAAATGCTCTTGCCACCAGGTGAGTTGGCAAGCGCGTCCGCGCTGTTCTGGACCAGCTCGAAGAGCTGTCGATGAGCGTACCCGCCGTGAGCCGTATCGTGTTCCTGGTTGGCATGCTCGGTGACGAGATGCGGTTGCTCGCGATAGGCTCGAAGAGTCTTTTTTGTCTCCTCGACGATGAACTCGGAAATTCGTCCGTCGGGACCTGCCCAACCGGAATCTTGGCCGGATTTCGGCAGTTTCTCCAGGGCATTCCGACGATAGAACCTGCCCCCTTCACCTTTGGAGAAATCGTATTCCCGTTTCATCTTCGCGACGCGAACCGGATCCGCGCCCTTCGTGTTTCCGGCCTTGCCGAAACGATCCGTAACCTCGCGCGGTCCCCGGTCTCGCGCCAAGTGTGCCACACGTCCGGCAACCGATCTTGCCGGAACCTCCCCGTGGTCAACAGTCCGTGGCGAAAGCAGTCACCGGCCGTTAAAGCATATGGTGCCGGAGCCGGAAACGAACCTGGTCACGGGTCTCAACGGCGATGACGTCCAATCGCACCGGCGATTCCTCCAATTCGTGGCGCCACATGAATTCGTAGGCGAGGCGCTCCAGCCGGCGCTGCTTCTCGGGGTCGACCCGCTCCTCCGGCAGAAACGGAGAGGGTAGACGACTCGTCTTCACCTCGACGAACACGAGCCGGGAATCGTGCCAAGCGATCAGGTCCACCTCGCCGCGCCGGCTCCTCCAATTCCGGGCCACCACGTCCCATCCCATAGCCAGCAGGTGCCGCAGTGCGATCCACTCGCCCCAGCGGCCCAGGTCGCCGCGGGAGGGGTTGAAGCGCCGATTCCAGAGCCAGACGAGGATCGGGGACACCCGTCCCTCGCGCACCCAACCGCCGCCCGGTGTCGTGCGAAGCATCCTTCGTATAAAACGTCTCGGGATCAGAAAACGCGGGACGGTCCGGCGCCGCAGAAGGAAAAGCTGGATGGTCCGGTTATTTTTCTGATTTTTCCTTGAAGTCCAGGGCCGCCGAATTGATGCAGAAGCGGAGGCCGGTAGGCCGGGGCCCGTCGTCGAAGACGTGTCCCAGGTGGGACCCGCAACCGCGGCACAGCACCTCGACTCTCCTCATCCCATAGCTGTCGTCCGTCTCCATAGCGACTCGCTCTTTCTCGACCGGGGCCCAGAAACTGGGCCACCCGGTCCCCGAATCGAACTTGGTGTCCGAACTGAAGAGCTCGCAGCCGCAGGCCACGCAAAGATAGGAGCCGCCGGCCTTGTTGGAGTTGTACTTGCCCGAAAACGGGGGCTCGGTTCCCTTCATCCTGCAGACGTAATACTGCTCCGCCGTGAGGGTCTGCTTCCACTCTTCATCGGAGGTGGGAGTGGCTGTCCCGGAAGTTTTCTTCGCTTCCGTAGCCGCGTCTCGATCCCTTCGCCAGATCGCCATGAGGTCTCCTTTCCGGTCCTGTTCCTCTCGTTGAAAGCATAGTTCCGTACGGCACCCGCACTCAAGCGCAGGCCCGCTCGACTCTTGACAACATCAGGTCGAATTTCTAAGATTCGAGCACGTTTGGTGCGGGAATAACTCAGTGGTAGAGTGCAACCTTGCCAAGGTTGAAGTCGCGGGTTCGAATCCCGTTTCCCGCTCCATTTTTCTCCGATAAATCCAAACAGATTTGAAGAGCCGCTACGTTCCGATACTGCTCGGCGGATGCCTCTCCCTGTTCCTCACGAGCCAGTGGGCCCGGGGACAGGCGGAGAGCGCCACCCTACTGGGTACGGTCCTGCTGGAAGACGGCTCCCCCGCCGGGAACGTGGAGATCACGATTGGCCGCCCGGACACCAATGAGACCTATTCCCTCCGGACCGGCTCCGGCGGCAACTACCGCAGGGACAGCCTCGCCCCCGGAGCCTACGAGATCCAGGTGGCTGCTCGCGGGCATGTCGCTCTGCTTCGGATCGGTGTCCAACTTTTGGTGGGCCAGGTCCTCCGGGAGGACTTCGCTCTGATTCCGGGCGACGAGAACGAAGTTCGGGTTCAGGAGAGCGGGTGGGTCCCCAGCGGCTCGGACCGGGACGACCGGGGCCTGGTCATCGACCGGGAGAAACTCGAAACGCTCCCCGTGGCCTCCCGTGACATCGGCCAATTGGTGGACATGGCTCCGGGCGCTTCCCGCACCAGCAGCGGCCGGCGCCGGGGCGTGAAGGTCATGGGCATGAGGCGGAGGGACAACCTCCTCTACATCGACGGGACCCTCTTCACCCATGGCGACGGCGGAACCTCGTTACAGGCCAGCACCGACGCGCTCCAGGAGTTCGACATCAAGAGCGGACTCTACTCGGCCAAGTACGGGATTCGCCCCGGGGCGCAGATCGTGGCGGTGACCAAGAGCGGGACCAACGCCTATCACGGCAGCCTCTACTGGTTTCACCGGAACGACAACCTGGACGCCCGGAACTTCTTCGAACAGGAGAAGAAGGAATTCAAGCGGAATCAGATGGGCGCCACCCTGGGAGGCCCCATCCTCCTTCCGGGGCTGTTCAATGGTACGGACCGCGCCTGGTTCTTCCTCTCCCACCAGCACCGGTCCATTCGCGAAACCAAGCCCCTCACCGGCGTTGTGCCGACGTCAGGCGAGAGAAAGGGAATCTTCTCGACCCCGATTCTGGACCCTTCGACGGGTGCACGCTTTCCCAACAACCGTATCCCGGAGAAACGATTCGAGCCGGTGGCGCTGAAGCTGCTTCCCATCTGGCCGGACCCCAACACCGCGGGCCCCCTGAACTTCACCAGCCCCGACTCGGTTTCGCCCACCGACAACCCCCAGATCATCGCTCGTGTGGACCTCAAGACCTCCGGCATCAGCCGCTGGAGTGGCCGCTTCGTCTGGGACTCGCGGCCCAGTTTTGCGGCTCGACCCGTCAGCATCTTCTCCTCCCGCAGTCCCCTGGCCACCTGGGGACAGTCCATCTCCTACAGCCGGAACCTGGGCTCCAGGGACATCAATGTGGCGAGCATCCACCTCTTCCGGCGCCCTTACGAAGCAGTTCCCGCACACCCCCTCCCCAACCTTGCCGGTAGCCTGGGCATTCACCAGTTGCTCCAGGCCGAGATGGACCGTCACGGCGTTCCCAGGACACAGATCACGGGATTCGTCGGCATCGGTGACCTGACCCTCGTCGGCAGGACGGCCCTGGGCAACTGGCAGGTCAAGGACGACCTGGTGCTCCCCCGGGGCGACCACACCTTGAAGCTGGGCCTGGAGTACCGCCAGCACTTCAACCAGTACGGCCAACACCGGCGTTCCGAATTCGATTTCTACAACCGGTACACGGGAAACGCCTGGGGCGACTTCCTGCTGGGACACCTGGCCCAGAGCCAACTGGGCGCCGAGTTCAATCGGGGGCGCTACCACCAGAACAGCTTCTATGCCTACCTTACCGACGAGTGGAGGGTCTCCCCGGGACTGGACCTGAACCTGGGGCTCCGGTACGAGCTTCGGCTGCCATGGGTCGACCTGCGGGGCTTCATGTCCAACTTCGACCTCGGCACGGGGCAGCTCCACCCGCCGCTGCAGGACCTGGATCTGGCACCCGGTGAGACGGGCCGCTTCCAGCCACGGACGCCACTCATCCAGTGGAGCCGGATGTCGGGAATCCAACCCCGCCTGGGATTGGCGGTGCGGCTCGGCAACCGCACGGTTCTTCACATCGGCGCGGGCCTCTACTCCAACGAGCCCGACTTGGGAATGATCTCCAGACTGGGGAGAAACCCCAGGCCCGGCGCCGAAAGACTGATCTTCCAGTCCGATCTGGCGACGCCGACACTGTCGTTCTCCAATCCCTTTCCCGGCAGAGGCAGGGACGCGGCCGTCCCGGATCACTACGGCGTCGAGACTCCCCTGCCCCTGGCGACAACCCAGGCGTGGGGACTGAGCCTCCAGCACCGCCTCTTCCGGGAACTCTTCGTCAACGCCGGATACCACGGCTCCCACACCGTCCACCGGCTGGAGACGGTCTCCATCAACGACGCCGAACCGGGACCGGGCGACCGGCAACAGCGCCGGCCCTATCCCCACTTGCAGACGGTTCGGATGCCTCAGGCCGACGGCGGGGCCTGGTATCACGGATTGCAAGTGCAGGTGGAGAAGGCTCCGGGGAACCACGGCCTCTCCTTGCTGGCCTCGTTCAGCTGGTCGCGCCTGATCGAGATCGGCGCCAGCGACTTCGGATCTCATTATTTCCCCCTATTTCGTTCCCGGAACGTGCCCTTGGAGGCCACTCGCGGGCTGGCCGACTTTCACGTCCCCCGCAGACTCCTCCTGAGCCTGGGCTACGACCTTCCCTTCGGAACCGGAGGAGCGGGGTCCGGCAACGGGTGGATCGCCGGACTGGTCCGCAACTGGTCGCTCCGGGTGATTGCCAGCGCTCAGGACGGTCCCTGGATCACCGTCCATCTTCCGGGGGACCCGCTGGATACGGGTTCGGTGGCCTCCCAATGGCCCGACCGGATCCGCGACGCCAACCTGCCCCAGAGTCAGCGAGTCGCGACGAGGTGGTTCGACACGGAAGCCTTCCGCCTGCCCCCGCCCTTCCAATACGGGAACGCGGGCAGGTCCACAGTGGAGGGCCCGGGTCTCATCAATCTGGACTTCTCGTTGAGGCGGACCTTCCGATTCGAGGGAGAGCGCCGTTTCGAGCTTCGTCTCGAAGCCTTCAACGCCGCCAACCGGGCCAATTTCTCCGTCGGCCGCAGCGACCCGGCCATCCAGTTCGCCACCACGGGCTTCGGAAGCATCGGGCGGGCGCTCCCCGGCCGCCAGATTCAACTCGGATTCAAGGCCTATTTTTGATCGCTGGAAACGATCTCTGACCGCAATTGGAAATTACTGGCGGAAGTCTCTCTTCTCAAATACTTTTTGAGCCATTCAATCGAACTCGTAAAAAGGGAGGACTCGATCCACGAAAATCGACACGAAACAATTTTTTGTTCGACCGGGTTGAAAGGCAATTGAGTCTTTCCCCCGCCACGGGCAGAATGGAGTCATATTGATCGATCTGGACCTGTTCGTCATCGGCACCGGACCCGCAGGTCAGAGGTCCGCCATCCAGGCGGCCAAGTTGGGCAAGAGAGTCGGGATCTGCGACCGGCGCGAGGTGGTGGGCGGAGTCTGCGTCAACACCGGAACCATCCCCTCCAAGACCTTCCGCGAGGCCCTCCTCTATCTGACGGGTTACCGGCAGCGGGCCATTTACGGAGAATCGTATACGCTCAAGGAAGACTTGGAGATGAAGGATCTCCTATTCCGTTGCCAGCACGTCGTCAAACAGCAGATTCACGTGATTCGGCAACAGATGCGCCGTAACGGGGTGACGATCCTTTCGGGCACAGCGTCATTCCGGAACCCGCATGAAGTGGAAGTCCGCGGACACCGGGGGTTGACGCGGGTCCGTTCGAAATATTTCGTCATCGCCACCGGAAGCGAGCCGGCAGCTCCCGCAGACGTGGCGGTGGACGGAGCGACTGTGGTCACCGCCGACGAGATCCTGAACCTGGAATCCCTACCCCGGTCCATGACGGTGGTGGGGGCGGGCGTGATCGGCTTGGAGTACGCCTCCATGTTCGGCGCGCTCGACACCGAGGTCACCATCATCGACAAGAGACAACGGCCTCTCGAGTTCGTCGACTCGGAGCTCATCAATTCCCTGCTGTATCAGATGCGGAATAAAAACTGCGTCTTCCGTCTGGGGGAGGAAGTGAATTCGATCCACGTGAGGAACGGCGGCGCCGAGGCCCGGCTCAAGTCCGGGAAACGGATCCGGTCCGAGGTCCTGTTCTATTCCATCGGCCGCGTCGGCGCCACGGCATCCCTGAACCTGGAGGCGGCCGGCCTGGAGAGCGACCACCGGGGACGCGTCCCGGTCGGTGTCACCTTCCAGACCCAACAGCATCACATCTACGCCGTGGGTGACGTGATCGGCTTTCCGGCCCTCGCTTCCACCTCCATGGAGCAAGGCCGCATGGCGGCCTGCCATGCGTTCGACGTGCCCTGCGAATCGATCCCGGAACTCTTTCCCTACGGCATCTATTCCATTCCCGAGATGTCCATGGTCGGAAACACCGAGGAGGATCTGACCCGGAACAGGGTTCCCTACGAAGTGGGCACCGCCCGTTACCGGGAGATCGCGCGAGGCGTCATCATGGGAGACGATTCGGGTCTGCTCAAGATCCTCTTTCACCGGGACACGCGAAAAATCCTGGGGGTCCACATCATCGGAACCGGCGCCGCGGAACTGATCCACATCGGCCAGGCCGTGTTCGCCCTGAACGGGACCATCGACTACTTCGTCGACACGGTGTTCAACTATCCGACTTTTGCCGAGTGCTACAAGGTGGCGGGACTGGACGGCTTCAACAAGGTCGGCCCTCCGAAGACGTCGCCGTTTGGCCAGTAGCCGTGACTCGTCTTTTGCTGCTCCCGGTCCTCTTCTTGTTACTCGCCGCCGCGTGGTCCTGCGGAGACCTGCACTTGCAGGGACGCACCGACGAGGAACTGGTCGAGCTGCTCTCCCACGAGCAGTGGCGCACCCGGGAAGAAGCCCGGCAGCAGCTCGTCGCCCGGGGACCGGACCGGGCCGTTGGACATCTACTGGACGAATGGGAGCGTACGGGGGACCCCCGGGTTCGGGACCGGATCGCCTTCATCCTGCATCCCTGGGGCGTCTTCTCCATCGGAGACCGGTCGGTCCCGGTGCTGAAGAAGCTCGCCGGTTTCAACCGTCACTTGAGAGAGGCGCTCCCGGAGATCCGCTCCGCACCCGAGTCGGCCCTTCAGGAGATTTCTGAGGGAATCGTCCGCCGTTTCGGAATCCTGATGGAGACCTTGAAAATGGAGATCGACGGGGAGTTGGTCCGATTTCGGGACAATCTCGTCTCTTCGGTCATTCACCTCCGACTACTCCTGAAACGGGGAGACCGGGCACGGGCCATCAGCGCCGTCGCCGAGATGAGCCGGAAGATCGCTGCACGGGTCGAAGCCCACGGCGACTTGGACCGGGACGGATTGCCCAGCTCCTGGGAACTGGAGCACGATCTGGATCCACTCCTGGACGATTCGCAAGCCGACCCCGACGGCGACGGCCGGTCGAACCTGGAGGAGTACCGGCAGAATCGGGATCCTGGGATTTCGGACTGAGTTGGAAAAAACGGCCACGACGGCAACTCGCGCCAACGCCTTTCAGTCCCCGCATTCGACACGTTGAAGGGCGATTAGTCAGCCCGCCCAACACCTTCAACCACGGCTGCCGCGCCGAGGTCGCCGTCCAGTGTTGCGAGTGGCACGCCATGCCGACGCGCTAACTCCAAATAAACGGCGTCGTAAAAGGACAGGCCGTGAAGTCTGGCCAGTCTCAACGCAGCATCAAAGTCCGGTTCCAAATCAGTCCGAACCGGCAATGTCCCAAGGTCGATCAACCGCTCATCAACTTCATTCGGACGAATACGGCCCCGTCTCTCACCCACGATTAGAGCGTTGCGAACCTCAAGGTGCCAATGCTGCGGGACCACAGCCTCCCATTCCTGGAGTCTTATCAGTAGGGAGTTTGCGCTCGGCTCCGACTCGTCGTCGAACAGCCATGCCGCGGCAATTGATGCATCCAGAACAAAATCGCTCAAAACCGATGTCCTTCATGCCGTGCAGCGAGGATCTCCTCGGTGGACATGTCGATCTTCCTCCACTTGCGCCGTCGTTCTCTGAAACGCTCCACTGCCGCCCTTCGTCGGGCGAGATCGTTTTCTTGAGCCGGAACCAGGTGTGCAACGGGCTGTCCGTGACGGGTGATTACGACACTCTCCCCGCGTTCGACCGTCCGAAGGAGCTCAGCCAGCTTCGCCTTGGCCTCGGTTGCTTGTATTTCACGCATGCCTTTACACTCCCACCGGTTAGTTTAACCGGATTTATTTTACCATGGCGTGAACTTGAATGAAGAGGCCAACAGGAACGTGAGGTCGAACCTCCTATTCTCGCCAGCGTATGCAACGCAGAGCTTGATTATGGGTGCGGTGGAAACACAGACCCGCAGCCGAAGTGCTGTGCGTGATTTTCGCTCTGAATCACTACGGCCGAGTCTTTTCCTGGGGGTTTTTCACAAATAGGTAGAAATCTCTGCGGGTCTGCTCTCGGTCGTCGCCGTTCTCTTGGAACACGAAGCGAATCTCTTTTTCTTCCGGACGGATCGACCTGTAAGCCCTCAACGTCGCCTTCCAATTGCGCTTCTCGTACTCATACTGGGCCTGCCCCGTCTCGCTGTAGTGGCGTTCCTCATCGGTCCCGATGGGAGCTGCCGTAGAACGTAGAAAAAGGGTTCCCAGCACCGGGACGACCCAGTTCTTGGTGGTCTTCTCGCCGCAGGGACGCCCGGCGACGACGGCAACCGGTCGTTCCTCCTTGAGAAACGCCAGCGAGGACTGCCCGTTCTCCAACCGCAGTTGCAGGTCGTAATTCCCTTTTTCGAGCACTGTCCCTTTCGCGGTGTAGAGTTGTCTAGGGAGGTGAAGCCGGGTGACGTAGGAGGCCGCCTCTTGGCCGGGTAGGATCGAGGTGAACAGGGACGCCAACAAAAGCAGTACCGGAATCCTTGCCCGCATCGCGACGGTGCTGTTTCTTCCCTTCGGCACGTCGACCTTTCGCCGTCAGGCCCGGGTGAGGCGCTCGGACAGGTCGTTGTAGCCGCCGACGTCGGTCAGCCGCATGTCCCGGCCCTGGGTGAGATAGGTCAGCTTCGTATGGTCGAGTCCCAGCAACGACAGCATGGTGGCGTGCAGATCGTGCACGTGGACCCGGTCCTCGATGGCCCGGCAGCCGAGTTCGTCAGTGGCGCCGATGACCTTTCCGCCCCGGATGCCGCCTCCCGCCATCCAACAACTGAAGCCGTGGGGATTGTGGTCCCGGCCGCCGTCGCCCTGGACCACCGCAGTCCGCCCGAATTCGCCGATCCAGACGACAAGGGTGTTCTCCAGCAACCCCCGCAGCTTGAGGTCCGTCAACAGTCCCGCCATCGGCTGGTCGATGGCGCCGGCGTTGTCGACGTGGTTCTGGTCGCACTGGGCGTGCCCGTCCCAGTTCCCCTTGTAGAGCTGGACGAATCGCACTCCGCGTTCCACCATGCGCCGCGCCAGCAGACAGACCCGGCCGAACTTGGCGGTCCTTTCCTCGTCCAGGCCGTACATTCTCCGGACCGATTCGGGCTCACCGGCCAGGTCGGTCAGTTCCGGCGCCGCTGCCTGCATCCGGAACGCCAACTCGTAGTTGGCGATGCGGGCGGCCAGACGGCTGTCGTCCCGCCGCGTTTCGAAATGCCGGCGGTTCCAGGACTGGAGTTGTCCCAACATTCGGGATTGGGCGCCATGGCTGATGTCGGCCGGCGGATCCAGATTCTCGAACGCAGTCCCCTCGTGACGGGCTCGTGTGGCCTGGTAAACGGCGGGCAGGAACCCGGAACCGTGCAAGGACTCGTCGCTTGCGGTCACGTTTCCCTCGGACATGGCGATGAAGCCGGGGAAGTTCTCACTCTCGCTTCCCAGCCCGTAGACGACCCAGGACCCGAGTGTCGGGTGACCCAGGCGCACGGAACCGCTGAAGAGCAGATTGATGGCGGGGCCGTGAATGAGGGAATCGTGATAGCAGGAGCGGATGACCGCCAGGTCGTCGGCGCACTTGCCCAGGTTCTGGAAGAGATCCGAGATCTCGATGCCCGACTGCCCATATCTCGTGAACCTCCGGGGGGAGGCCATCAGCTTCGCTTCATGCGCCTTGACGAATTGCAGGCTCAGGTCCTCGGGCCGGAAGCTGGGCGGCAGGAGCTGCCCGTCGAGGCGGTTCAGTTCCGGCTTGGGATCGAACGTGTCGATATGCGAGGGTCCCCCCTTCATGAACATGAAGATGACGTTCCTGGCCTTGCCCGGGAAGTGGGGGGTTGCGGGTGCGAGCGGGTTGTCGATGCCTGCGGCCTTCCGAGCGGCGGCGAACGACGCCTCCTCCTCGCGCAGGCAACCCAGGGCCACGGCTCCAAAGCCGAAACCGGATCGGGCCAGGAATTCCCGCCGGGAATGGACCTGTTCGTTCAAATTACAGGATTGGAAATCCATCATGAACCATGATCCTTTCCACGATGCTGCCCCAAAGACACATCAATAAAATGAAAACATATTATTACCGATGCATTGCCTCAATAGACATACCAATACGTTGGGGCCTGCTAGTCAATATATACGAACTCGTTCAAATTGAATATGGTCAAGCACAGTTGCGTCAAGGCCGCGGCCCGGGCCCGGCCGATCGACGAGAGCCCGGCCGGAACCGCCACTTCATCCTTTGACGCAGGCTCCTCCCCGGACAGAGCCTTAAACAGGGCCAGGGCTTCATGCTCTTCCTCCGCCGTGGGAGGACGGCTCAGGGCGATCCTCCACGCGTTCTCCACCCAGGCGGCAGGATTGTCCCCGTGGCCGGTTACCAGGCGCTCGGCCAGTTTTCGGGCCTGCTGCAGGCCGACCCTGTGGTTGAGAAACCAGAGGGCCTGCGGCGCCACCGTGGTCACCTGGCGGCGCGGGCAGCTCAACGAGGAGTCGGGCCGGTCGAACGTCCGGAACATGGGAAACGTGAAGCTTCTCCGGGACAGGATGTAGATCCCCCGGCGCGTGTGCTCGGCGGGGTCGGCAGAGACCGGCCAGAGGAAGGGGGCCGGCAACACGTCCAGCTCTTCGTCGGTCAACGGTGGAACCGCGGGGCGTCCGCCCATTTTCAGGTTCAGAGTCCCCGCCACCGAGTGCAGGGTGTCCCACATGACTTCCGCCTCCAGACGGCGCCGGTTCATGCGCCAGAGTGCGCGGTTTTCCGGATCCAGTTCGCTGTTTCGCAGGTTGGAATAGCGGCTGGCCATCCGGTAGGCGCCGGAGGACATGATCAAACGGTGCATCGACTTGATGTCCCAACCCCGCTCCACGAACTCCAGGGCCAGCCAATCCAGCAGTTCCGGATGAGTGGGAGGCTCCCCCTGGACCCCGTAGTCGTTGGAGGTGCGGACGATTCCCTGCCCGAAGTGCCATTGCCAGAGCCGGTTGACCATTACCCGGGCGGTGAGGGGGTGATCGGGACGGCTGAGCCAGAGGGCCAGATGCCTGCGGGCTCGCGGAATTGGGCTCTCGGAGGATGACGTCTGCCAACCGTCCCACTCCCCGAGGTAGTCGAATACGGCGGGGACACCGGGAGTCACCCGCTCCAGCCGGCGGCTCAGCTCCCCTCGCTCCAGGACGTGGACTTCGGGGATCAACTCGACCTCCCGGTGACCGAGTACGGAGGCCTTGGGCACGTCGTAGAGACCGTCGAATTTCACCAGGTGCGAAGCGTCCACTTCGGGCAGGAGCACGACCAGATTGCCCATTTCCTCCAGGAGCCGCTTCTTCTCCAGCTTCTCTTGGGGAGTCATCCGATCTTCCCAATCCTTGTTCACGGCTCTCAGCGCCTTGTCCAAGGGTGCGGCAAGCTCGGCCTGTTGAGGAGTCTTCTTCTCGTCCGGAACCTCATGGGCCGAGATCACCTCGGGTGGGAACTCCGATTTGGCGGCCGCGATCATCCGCTTCTTGATGCCGTCCAGGTACAGCTTGTAGGCCCTCCTGGCTTCGTCCACGGCGATCATCCGGGAATAGGTCTCGTTCCGGTGGAACCTGGACATCCGCGTCACCACGGGGATCTCAGTGGCGTCGCTGGCGGCAAAGACGGCCTGCAGGCGGAAGTAGTCCCGCTGCGAGACGGGATCGAACTTGTGGTCGTGACAGCGGGCGCAGGCGAGAGTCAACCCCATGAAGACCGCGCCCGTGGTGTCGACCCAGTCGGTCATCCTTTCGTAGGCCAGCTTGGGGGCATCGAGCAGGGATTCGACGATCTCAGGACCGAAGGTGTAAAGGCCGGTGCCGATCCGGGCCTCCAGATGTTCCAGCTTCTCCGGGGAGATGCCGTAGTAGTTGTCGTGAAGTTCCAGATCGTCGGGCCAGAGCTCGTCCCCGGCGATCTGCTCCTGCAGGAACCGGTCGTAGGGCTTGTTCTCGTTCAGGGACTTGATGACGTAGTCGCGATAACGCCAGGAGTTGGGGAAGTACTCGTCGGTCTCGTAGCCGCCGCTGTCGGCGTAGCGCACCAGGTCCAGCCAGTGTCTGCCCCAACGTTCCCCGTAACGGGGCGAGTCCAGCAGGTCGCGGACCAGCGTGTCGTAGGCGTTCGGGGAGGTGTCCTGCAGGAAGCGGGCCACCTGCTCGGGCGTGGGCGGCAGACCGGTCAGGTCGAACGAAGCCCGGCGGATCAGGGTTCGTTTATCCGCCTCGGGAGCCGGCTCCAGCCCTTGGCTCTCCAGCTTCTCCAGGATGAATGCGTCGATGGGATTTCTGACCCGCTTCTGGTTTCTGACCGTGGGAACGGCGGATCGCCGGGGCTGCCGGAGCGACCACCAGGTTGGCTCGGAGGGGGCGGCGGCTGAGATCGTCGATTCCCACGGAGCGCCCCCGTCGATCCAATCCCGTAGGGTATCCAGATCCTTGGAGGGAAGCGGCGGTTTGCCCGGAGGCATCTTCAACTCCCCGTCGTGAGAAGCGGCCAGAAAGAGAAGGCTCTCCTCCGCCTTTCCGGGAAGCAGAGCGGGACCTTTACCGCCCCCCTCCAGCATCGTCTCTCGATGGCGCAGGTCCAAACCGGACATCCGCTGTTCCCCATGGCAGGAAACACAGTTGCGATGCAGGACTCTCCGGGCGGATTCCTGGATTTGGGATGCCGATTGGACGAAGTTGAAGGACAACGCCAAGCAAAGGATGGCAATCATACGGTTGCCTAAGCCAGCGTACCATACACACCGACAGCCAGCGACGCTCACGATGGGGTCCCGACCACTACAGACGGCCCCGCACCGAGTGTCTTTCGGACGCGGCCGCGTTGATTCCGTCCGCGTGGAAATGCATCAGAGATACTTCCTGCCCGGCGCGTCCACCTTCTCGAACGCCTCAAGGGCGGAATCCAACTCATCCGCTTCGGCCTGGGTCCAGGTCCCGATGAGGTGGTCCCAGTGACGACCCCACCGTGCCTGCGCCTTCCGAGGTGGCCTTCCGGCCGGGTTTCTTGCGACGCAGCTGCAGTGCAGTCTGATCTAAAGACGTGCCCTCCCGTTTCGCCAGACGTTGAATCCTGGCCACCATGTCGTCACCGAAACCACTGACCATGAGTTGATTGTAACGGGTCGAGCATCAAGTTCGAATCCCGAAGGGGCACCCCTTGTGTGGGGGCCCTATTCGGTCCGAACCAGCCCGACCGCCGGGACGTGGATCGAGGGTCGCGGCGGACGGGCCGGCCAGGTACCTGAAAACGTCGGTCTCGACGAAGATCATTGGCGGCACGGCGACCGACTACGAACATTTCAACAGACGCAACGCCTCCGAGACGCCGTGGTCGGGTCGGGCGACGTCGAACGGCAGGCAGACCAACTTGAGACCGTCGAAAAACCGGTAAGTCAATTCTTGCGTGAAGCGCCGAGACCGAGGATAGACCAGGGCCACCGTCTTGCAGCGATGGCGTTTTCCGTAGAAGTACATCTGGTATAGGTCCCCTTGATCCAGATCGTGTCTTGCGTCGCCGTCCCGCGCGCCGACGCGTTTCCATTTCGCGTCGAGGATGAACCTGACGCGGCCGTCCTCTTCACGGAGCGAAATATCCGGCTTCGTCTGGAATACGGACTTGCCGCCGATACAGGCCATGGGTCTTTGCGGACCCTGGGAAGTCACCGTAAACCTGTCCTGATGGCGCCGAAAACTGTGGGTGACGAAGTCCTCGTAGACCTCCTCCATGGGAAACAGCAGCGATTGATTCACATGGCTGCCGGACCAGGTCGTCAGACCCCGGTTGAACAGGAACAGGCCGACCCACCGCATGACCGGCCGGTAATGCTGCATGGAGCGGTCCACACTGTGTTTGCGCCAATCGTCTTGCAGGTCTCTCGCCCGAGGCACCTCGACGAACGCCGCTTCCAGGTTCCGAAGCAACTGGCGGTTCCCCTCGTTTCGCACCACGGGCTTGAGTTTGGCAATGGCGCTGCGAATGAGTCGGTTGGCGGGTCGGTTGATGCTGAGTTCGTCGTGCTCCACGAAAAACCGTGCCCGGTTGATCAAGTTCTCGCGGATCTGATCCCGGAACAGGATGCGGCCCCGCAGGTAGGGCAGATTCTCCTCCACCCGGACGTACCTCCGGCCGAGGCCTCCGCGGACCAGAAGTCCCAGGTTGTCGAGGAAAAGGCGTACGAACGCATCCAGCATAGGGAACCGGCGCATCGCGCGGATGGCGCTGTTTGGAAAACGCGCTGCAGCTTGCAGACGCCGCCACGTGCGCAGCATCTGCAGAAAGACCCTCCGAGTCTCCTCGACGTCGGGCTCCCGTTTTCCGAGGAGATCGATCTTGGGCAGGATTTCCACGATAGTTCCGCGTTTGGTCGTGATGATTCCAACGTAGTTGGCGGCGCGCAGGCCACCGCGTCGATCGAACTGGAGAACAGGACGGAATCTGCCTTGCTTATCGTATTGATTCGCCTGGGCGAAGGCCCTGAGGTCTTCCAGGTCCCGTGCGCTGAACCGGTCATTCAAGCGGAACGTTTCATGTTCCCTGATCGAGTAGACGCCGGGCATCAGGACGACTCACTGCTGGTGTCGTCCGAGTATATTTTTTTGTATTCGTCGAAGTCGAGCCACTTGGAATCATCGTCGGGCAGTCGTTCGTAGACGATTCGATCCTCATCCACCAGATCCGACTTCCGAAGTCCTGCAGTGTACGTCTGCTTCTGCTTGACCACGAATTCAGCACCGCCGAGCACTTGGCGGATCTTCGACCAGTCGTCGTAGAAGTATTCCTGCAAGAGCGGCAAGATGGCGTTCCGGAACCTGTCGGAGAGCGTTTTCACATCCGTCACCTTGAACAGGTAGGTGTGGCCGATCTGGCGCTCGCGATCCAAAAGCAACGAGATGCGTTCGTTCATCGCCTTCAGCATCTTCCGGAGCTGAACCCCTTCGACATCGGCAGAAATGTGCTTGTGTTCCGGCTCGGGCATCATCTCCACGAAGTCGAACCTCCGCCTCAAGGCGGTGTCCACCAACACGATCGAGCGGTCGGCCGTGTTCATGGTGCCGATGATGTAGAGGTTGTTCGGAACACCGAATTCCTCGTTGGAATAGGGAAGGACGACGCTCGTCACGTCAGACCCGCCCAAACGCCTGGATTCCTCGATCAGCGTGATCAATTCACCGAATATTTTCGGTATGTTGCCCCGGTTGATCTCGTCGATGATCAGGACGTATTTCTGGTCCGGGTCGGGTCGTGCCTGTCGTGCCTTATTCGCGACATTCGCGATTCGCTTGAAAATGCCGTCGCGCAGTTCGTAGCCGATCTCGCTGCCGGCGTCCAGTCTGGGCCGGATGCCCTCGACGAATTCCTCGTAGGAGAAGCTCTGGTGAAACGTCACCATCGCAATCTGTCCGGCACCCTCCACAGGATCAAACCGGAAAGTATGGAACTGAGCGCGGGCTTCTTCGCCGATTTGGCCCACGTTGACGCCAAGCACGATAGCCATGGCGCGGGTGACCGCGTTATACGTCTTCCCGGTTCCGGGGGGTCCGTAGAGTATCTGGTTGCACGGATGCATGACGGGTTTTGGGGGCCGGGGTACGGGTCCGAGACCGGGTGGAAGTCGCTTGAGCAGATCGAACGTCGGAGAATACTCGCCAGTTGACAGAAACGCCCTTTTTGTGGCTTCCCCAGCGCCCGAGAACCCATGCTGCGCCGTCCAACCTGCCAACTGCGGCGACTTCTTGTTCAACCACAGAACATGAAGTCTACTCTTACTGGAAAGCTCGTCCTTGTAGTCGTTCTTGTAGACGATGCCAATCCCTCTGCCTTGCTTCGTTCCATATCGAACAAGCACGATGTCTCCAGCAACTGGATCTTGAAGTGGATATTTGGCTGTATCGGTCGCCACTCCCTGTCCTGGCCATGAAATACCGCCCCCCGGCCCTCCGGTGTAGACCCAGTAGTTTTCTTTGAAGTCCTTCTTCCAATAGTCCTTTCTATCGTTATAGACATTGGTGCTGACCTGATAGTAGCGCCTTGGATCTTTCGGCTTCAGATCGGTTGTCCAGAGATAAGCAAACATCTGTATTTCGTAGAATTCACACGCGGGGAATGCCCGTCCGATGTTCTCCATCTCCTGACGGTACTTGTTCCACGTGATCTTGGACGGTGGCTTGCTGTCTGCGCAAATGCCCAGCGACAGAACGCTCTTGTCATCAAAGGGGAGGAACCGTTTCGGATTAATCAGGAAAAGAGTTTGCGAGAGGCTCCGGACGCCTACGTTAGGAATTTCCTGCGCTCTCTCGAAAGTTTGGCTACGCACCGAGTCGGTCAACGCTTGTTCGAACAACTCCCAGAGCAACTGGGGTTTCCCGCTACCCTTATAGTGAAATAACGCGGCCAACGCAGGCGGAGCGGGGAATATGGGAACCTCTGAGGGAGTGTAGTCAATCGGAGTTCTCAGCCCGAACACGTCGGCAACGCTCCGATATACCGTTTTCCAGTTAACTGGACGATTCAGTGCCGCCAAATAATAGAAAAACGAAAAGGGATCGATATTCTCGTCTCCGTGTTTGAGCAAAGATGGATTGTCATTCCGCCAATCCACTTCCTTCGCTTTCTCGGCCAGAACTTGAGGTCCGCCCTCCTTGATTCTGCTTGCGAGTTCCTGAAACCAGGGAACCCAGTCGAAAATTTCCTTCATGTATGCTCCATTGCGAATCGTAAAGCGGGTCGCCAACAGTCCATGATGAGAGTTCCGCGTGGCCCCGAGGCCGCGGCTGCGCCTGCCGGACAAGGCGCTCTGATGGAGCATACCGGGAATGTGACCGAGGAGTTGCGCCGTCCCCTGGGATACAGCCCCGGTCGAGCGCCGTGACGACTGTCGCCACGAGGTGTTGAAGCCCGTTGGAGGAGCCGGTCGCGCGCTTATCAAGGGTCCGGACCTGGATTTCGGCGCTGCCGAGCCCTAGATCATGACATTGTCAGGCTCTTCATGATAACATCTGACATTAGGAGATTCGGCATGGGTGATGATCCAAACAAGAGCCTGGATACGCGGCCTGCTTGGAAGCAACTCAATGCGGGAGTCGACAATCCGGAATTCTCGCCGCAATTGAATTCTGCCGACATCGGGGCACGCCTGCGGCTTGCCCGAGAGGCGGCGGGGATCACCCAAGCCAATGCTGCGCCGACTATCGATGCGTCGCGCACCACGCTGATCGCGATCGAAAAGGGCCTGCGTCGCATCCGCACCGGAGAATTACAGAGATTGGCGAAACTGTACAACACTTCGGTCAATGCGCTATTGCGGCGCGAGGCTGTGCATATCGATCTCGTTCCTCGCTTCAGGAGACATTTCGGAAGCGGAAACGATGCATTGAATGCTGCCGCTCAATTGTTGGAAAACCTGGTCAAAGCCGAAGTCGAACTTGAAAACATTCTCGGCATCAAGCGCAATTGCAATTACCCCCCTGAGCGGCCTCTGCTGTCCGGCGACGCGCAGGTGCAAGCTGAAATCAATGCAACCGAACTCCGCCACTGGTTGGGACTGGGACTGGCGCCGGTTCGTGAACCGGTGACCCTGCTTGAGTTGGAGTTGGGAATTCGAGTCTACATCCGGCGATTGGACTTCCAGGTTTCCGGATTGTTCGCGTATGACGAGGACATCGGGGCGTGCATGCTCCTGAATGGGAACCACACGCGCGAACGCCGAAATGAGAGTATCGTCCATGAACTCGGACATTTTGTGTCGACCCGCTGGACTCCCGAATTTCTGCACGCTGGCACATGGGGAACGTCACGTTCGGAACGTTACGCAGATGCGTTCGGTCGCGCCTTTCTGACGCCGGCACGGACCGTAATGCTCAAGTTTCAGGAAATCACGGCGGGTTCGTCGCGACTCACGCGGCGACACGTGATCTTGCTGGCTCACGTGTTCGGAGTGACGCATGAGGCCGTGGTCCGCCGCCTCGAAGAGCTTCGACTCGCCAATCGGGGGACTTGGGACTGGTTTCAGGACCAGGGAGGCATTACGAATGCGCAGGCAGGTTCGATTCTCGGTGATCCGAGCACCCTGGACGGCCACGAAGTCGAACGCGATCGACCAACGACACTACGTCTGAGCCTGTTGGCCGAAGAGGCATGGCGGCAGGAACTGCTCAGCGAGGGACAACTCGCTCGCCTCCTGCATCTTGATCGCGTCGCACTACGCAGGGTTCTGGACGACGCGGACAGCGAAGGGATCAAGATGAATGGACAGCCCGAGTTGCCTTGATGATCCCAAGGCTCTCCTGGTCGCCGACACGAGCGTCATCATCAATCTGAACGCATCGCGGCGATCTGAAGACATTCACGACATCTTGCCAAACCGGATAGTGGTGGTCGAAGAAGTCCTGCACGAACTCGAAATCGGACGACGCCAAGGATGGAGCGACGCGGACGCTCTTTTGGCCCTGGTCTCAGCCGGTAGTATTGGAATCGTACGGTTCGGAGAGACGGGGAAGCGCCATTTCGAGATTCTCGTAGCCGGTCCTGCCGCTCAGACGCTGGATGACGGCGAAGCCGCGACGATCGCTTACGCGCTTGAGCATGGGGCCACGCCCCTCATTGACGAACGAAAGGCCCACCGGATCTGTGCAGAACGTTTCCCGGCAATGACTCTCGGATGCACCGGTGACCTTTTCGCTCATGACCAAGTCCAGGCAGTTCTTGGTCCCAAAGATCTCTCCGACGCCGTCTACAACGCTCTCCGACACGGCCGCATGCGGGTCATGGACCACTTTCTCGAGTGGACCGTCGAATTGACAGGTCCTGAGCGGGCGGCGAAATGCCCGTCTCTCCCAAGGTCAGTCCGTCGAGATGGGTCAGCTTTCGATATAGCGAAAGAGTGACTCGCAGCGACTTTGTCGTGGCTATCCGAATGCATAACCGCCGCGCTGGATCGACCTGTCAATTCCCCGCTGAATCTCTCCCCCGCCCTCCGGTGACGGCGCGGAGAACTCGATCGAAGGTTATGACCTTGCTCACGCCGCGCCTGCGGCAACTGGCGAGATGGCAGAGGTCTCGGGCTCCCAGCATCGAGTATTGCTCATGGAGTTGCCGGGCCAACGTGACATCCTCCTCCTCCAGCGGCCACACCTGGACCCGGCACCGCACCACCAACGCCATAGCTGCATCGAGGGCCTCCACTCTCGCGACCGGAAGGTACGCATGGACCAACTCTTGCAGAACCTCCGCCGACGTACACAGTGGTGTCCGATTCCCGTTGCTCATGAGGAAGAACTCCCGGGCAGCCGTCCGAAGTGGGTGCGGCCCGCCTACCGCATACATGAAGACATTGGTATCGACGAAGATCATGTAGTGCCGGTCCTGCCTCTCCGCGATTCGTTGATGACCTCCAAGTGCTCCTCCCAATCCGGTTCCGCCTGGGGTCCGTCCAATGCGTCGCACTCCCGGAAGAAACGTTGCAGGTCCTCTGCCGACTCAAAGGGGACGGCACACTGTTTGTCCACAAGCCGCTGATGCGCGGCAGCTCTCAGCCAAGCGCTCAACGACATGCCCTCTACTCGCGCTTGGTGGACGAAACGGTCCCGGTCTTCATCGGGAATCAGGAGCTGGACTCTGGCCATGGCACAAACCTGTATCTAGCATAAGGATGTGTATGAAATATACACATCCTGCTCTTGGGCGACAAGTGTCCGGCCAAGCTGCAATTGACGACAGTCGGGAACCGGGGGATCTCCCAGCGCTTTCCGGCACAACGGTCCGATGTGCCGAGTCGATGTCGCTCCATATTCCGGGGTTCATCAGAACAACTCGCGGAGTGCCTCTTGGGGGCTGATCGCCGGGATCGGCGAGCGCCGATAGTCCTTCATGTTCCTCGTCACGATGTACCGGGCCCCGCAGGCATCCGCGGCGGCGACTTGCATGGCATCCTCGAAATCGGTCATTGGAAGTGCGGCTGCGTAACGAATCGCTTCAGTGCCAGTTTCTGCGACCTCCACGAAGCGGGTCAGTTCCAGAATGAACTCGCGCGCCGGTCTCTCCCCACGTGTGGGAGCCACCATATAGAAGAAATTCGACACCGAATGCCATGGGACAAACGCCTTGCGGTAGCCATGCTCGAGCCGGTCGAGAATCTCCGAGGCCATGTCCGAGTGGGGGTGCCTGTCGAGCGCGACGTCGATGAGGACATCGGTGCCAAGAAGCATCAGAGATATTTCCCGGCCAGCTTGTCGTAGCGCAGGTCGTCACGGCGTGCCGCCTGAAAACGACCCCGCCACCGCGAGGAGAATGAGGGCGTGTCCTCTCCTGCCATATCTCGGAGCGATTGTTCGATGAGCGAGGACAGAGACACTTGGCGAGACCGCGCATAACGCTTGGCCCTGGGGATCAACTCGGCATCCACAGTGATGGTCAACTTTTTCTTCATCCCTGATCGTCGTCCTCCCTGCAACCAAATATACGTATAGTATCCACTAGTATACGTATTACCTCATGCGATCAAAGTCTGACGATTCCGCGACTTCCCCACTCGCCGGCAAGCATGAAGTGCAAGGAGTTTCGGACTTGACCAGTTTCTCCATATAACGAAGATGACCGGGAAAGGACGATCCGGTGCTCTCTTGGCAAGGCAGTCACCGTCGGCTTCTTGTCTGATTCCGATTGAAATTTTTGCCTGAAACGGTATGGGCAGATCGATGGCCGGATCGGCAAATTCTCGTCAAGACATCCGTCGCCTTTTGGTTTAGACTACGCGCCAATGTGCGGCATCGTCGGGTACCTGAACCGTAGCGGCAGCGGGGCCGGCGCTCCCATCGGGTCGATCCTCCTGGGGATGCTCAAGAGCCTGGACTGCCGGGGGCCCGACTCGGCCGGCGTCGCCATCTTCGGCCCGACCCGGACTCCGAACCTCAAGCTGCGAATCAAGTTGAACGGCGCGAGCGACCTCCGCGACTCGGCGGACCGGGCGCGCGGCATCGTCTCCCGGCGGCTTCCCGTCCTGGAAGCGGACGTCGTCCACGAATACCTCCAACTCCTGGTGGGACCGGTGGAAGACGCCGGGTCCGTATTGCCGCAACTGGAGACGGACCTGGAGGATTACGAGCTGGTCAGCGGCGGCCGGCAGTTGGAGATCGTCAAGCAGGTCGGGTCTCCCGCCCATCTGGACACCGGCTACGGGATCTCCCAACTGACGGGAACCCACGGCATCGGCCACACCCGCCTCTCCACGGAGAGCCGCGTCGACCTGAGCCACTCCCAGCCCTTCGGAGTCCACGGAGTCGCCGACTTGGCCACGGTCCACAACGGACACATCACCAACTACCACAAGCTGCGGGGCCGGTACGAACAGATGGGCGTCCGTTTTTTCACCGAGAACGACTCGGAGGTCATCGGCGTCTACCTGGCCCACCAGATGTCCCTGGGCCGGACCTTCCGGGAGGCGTTGGAGTCCTCGCTGGACGACTTCGACGGCTCTTTTTCCTACCTGGCCGCCTCCGGCAACGAGTTGGCCTACGCCAAGGACCGGTTCGGATTCAAGCCGCTGCTGGTGGCCGAGTCGGAGGACTGGGTCGCCATCGCCACCGAGGAGATCGCTCTCCGGTCCACGCTGACCGGGGACTTCGACGCCCTGGAACCGGGGGTGAGCCGGGTCCGCATCTGGTCTTTGCAGGATCCGGCCACGGAGACGGTGTAGTGGGAGCCGAGGTACGAGCCGGCAACCGGAGTTCCCGGGAGATCAACCAACAGATCAAGGATCTGATCGGGTCGGGGAAAACCCGGATCCGGGTCCGCGAGACCCAGGCCCAGCACAACCTGGCGGTGGGGATCCTTTCCAAGGTCTCCATCTCCTTCGAAGGCAGCGTGGGCTACTATTGCGGCGGCCTCATGGACGGACCCGACCTGGAGATCATCGGCAGCGCGGGATGGGGCCTGGGAGAGTCCATGGCATCGGGCAGCATCCAGGTTCGCGGAAACGCCGGCAACGGGTGCGGCGCCTCCATGCGCGGCGGCACCGTCGTCGTCCACGGCAGCACGGCGGCCCGGGCGGGCATCAGCATGAAGGGCGGGCTCCTGGTCATCGGCGGCAGTTGCGGTTACATGACCGGGTTCATGAGTCAGAAGGGGACGGTCGTCGTCTGCGGGAACGCGGGCCCCGGCCTGGGCGACTCCATGTACGAAGGCCGGATCTTCGTCGGGGGCGAGATCCAGGATCTGGGCAACGACGCCGTGGTCGAAGAGCCGGACCAGGAGGACTGGGAATTCCTGACCCGGAATCTGGCTTCCCGGGGTCTCCCAATACCCGCCTCCTTCAAGAAAGTCGTCGCCGGCCGGCGCCTCTGGAACTTCAGCCGCAAGGAGCGGGATCTCTGGAAGGAAGTCTTGTGACGGAACCGAGAGCGACCCGGCAGAGTGGAATCTACAGCCCCGACGTGATCGAGGACATCCAGACCAAGGCGGAGCTGGGACGCTACCGGATCCGCGGTTTCGGGACCTTGAGAACCCGTCCCATGCCCACCCTGGACGACCTGGTGTTCATCCCCTGCACCCTGACCCGGATCCCATTGGAGGGGTACCGGGAGAGGTGCAGCACCCGCACCGTACTGGGCACGCGCCACGCCCGGAAGCCCATCGTCCTGGACACTCCCGTCATGGTGACGGGGATGAGCTACGGCGCCCTCTCCTACAACGCCAAGGTGGCCCTGGCCCAGGGAGCCTCCCGGGTCGGCTCCTCCACCACCACCGGAGACGGGGGCATGCTTCCGGCCGAACGGGAGCACTCGGACATTCTGATCTACGAGGTCCTCCCCAGCCGCTACGGCATCGACATCCATCACATGAAGTCCGCCGACGGCATCGAGCTGACCATCGGCCAGGGAGCCAAGCCGGGCACCGGCGGAATGCTGCTGGGCTCCAAGGTCTCCAGCGAGATCGCAGGCATGCGGGACCTTCCCGATGGAGTCGATCAGCGGAGCCCCTGCCGGCACCCCGACTTCCTCGGCCCCGACGACATGATCATCAAGATCGAGGAGTTGCGGGAGGCCACCGACTGGCAGGTGCCCATCTTCGTCAAGATGGGGGCCACCCGGGTCTACGACGACGTCAAGCTGGCGGCCAAGGCGGGCGCCGACGTGGTTGTGGTGGACGGCATGGAGGGAGGGACCGGCGCCTCTCCCGACATGCTCATGGACCACACCGGCATCCCCACGCTGGCCGCCGTCTGCGAAGCCCGCGCCGCCCTGGAGGACCTGGGACTCTTCGGAGAGGTGCAGTTGATCATGGCGGGGGGCATCCGCAGCGGCACCGACGTGGCCAAGGCCCTGGCCCTGGGCGCCGATGCCATCTACATGGGGACGGCCTTCCTCATCGCCCTCAACTGCAACAAGCCTATCTACGTGGAGGACTACCACGAGTTGGGGACCGAGCCCTACGCCTGCCACCACTGCCACACCGGGCTCTGTCCCGTGGGGATCACGACTCAGGACCCGGATCTGATGGCCCGGCTCCCCATCGATGAAGCGACCGAGCGGGTGGCCAACTTCTTCCAGGCCATGAACTCGGAGATCCAGATGCTGGCCCGGGCCTGCGGCAAGTCCGACATCCACGATCTGGACCCGGAGGACCTTCGGGCCCTGACCCTGGAGTCCTCCATGATTGCGGAAGTGCCTCTCGTCGGAACCCGCCGGGTATTCGGAGGCGGAGCCGGTTGGAAGGATTCTCATTGAGCGGTCACTTCTGGGCACAATCCGGCCGGACCGTCTCAGGTTCAAACCCCTTTCTGATAAACACGCAGGAGCGCCAGGAGGGGGGACATTCCTGTCCCCCATGCAGGAGGGGCGTCTTTCTGGCGCCCACTTTCGTACCAGCCGTGACCCATAGCCAGGAACAGCAGACTGCGAGGGCGGGGGTAGGAAAACCCCCGCTCCTGAAACACCGCTGCTTCTCCCAGGATCCCGCCTGCTCATGGCCGCTGGGGGAGTTTTGCTCTGCCGGGAGTCGCCCGTGTCCTTCCTGATGACCTGTCCCAACTGCGGTCCCCGGTCCGCCTACGAATTCCACTGCGCCGGCGAATACCAGAAGCGGCCAGCCCAAGGAGCGCCGGAACGGGACTGGGCCCGCTACCGCTATTTCCGAAAGAACCATCCCGGGGAGGAACTCGAGTGGTGGCTCCACTCCGCGGGCTGCCGCTGCTGGTTCCTGGCCAGGCGCATCGTGGCCACCAACCAAGTGATCGCCAGTTTCTGGCCCCATGAGTTGGGAGAGCCCGGGACCGCACCCGGCGGAGGTGAGCAGGCGCCATGAAGCGACTGGGTCCGAAACCGGGAGAGCTCCTGGACCGCAGCCGGACGCTCTCCTTCCGCTTCGACGGAAAGACCTGCGAAGCCCACCCCGGGGACACCGTCGCCTCGGCCCTGCTGGCGTCCGGGAGGAGCATCTTCTCCCGGAGCTTCAAGTATCACCGGCCCCGCGGGCTGCTCTGCGTCTCGGGCAACTGTCCCAACTGCCTCATGAACGTCAACGGGACGCCCAACGTGCGCACCTGCGTGCAACCCGTCCAGGACGGCGACGACGTGAAATCCCAGCACTGTTGGCCTTCGCCTCGCTGGGACCTGCTCTCCCTGATCGAGCGGCTGGACGCTCTGATGCCGGTGGGCTTCTACTACAAGACCCTGATCCGTCCCCGCCTCATGTGGCGCCTGGCGGAACCGGTCATCCGGCGCCTCGCCGGCCTGGGCAGCCTCAAGCACTCGACCGGAAAGGCTCCTCATTACGAGCACCAGCATCAACACACCGACGTCGCCGTGGTGGGCGGCGGAGCCACGGGAATGGCGGCGGCTCTGGCGGCCGCCGAAGCCGGCGCCCAGGTGGTCCTGGTGGAGAGCGAGTCCGACCTAGGCGGCCGGCTCAGGTCCCGATCCGGTCCGGTCGCGGATCCGGACACCGGCGCCGCGGTGCCGGGCTTCGAGTTGGCTCAAGTTTGGAGGCGGAAGGTCCTGAACCATCCCGGCATCCAGGTCCTGACCGGGTCGCTGGCCTTTGGGGCTTACGAAGGCCGGCTCCTGAGCATCTCCCGGGGAAACCGGCTCATCCATCTCCGTTACGACCAACTCGTGGCGGCCACGGGCAATCACGAATACCCCCTCCTGTTCGCCGGCAACGACCTGCCGGGGGTGATGCTCGGCTCCGGAGTCCGGAAGCTCTTGAACCTCTACCGGGTTCGGCCTGGGACACGAGCCGCCGCGGTGGTCGCGGACGACGAAGGCCTGGGGCTGGCGCTGGAGCTCCACGATTCGGGCGTCCAGCTGTCGGTGGTGGTGGACCGGCGCTCCGACCCGTCCGCAAGCCCCGCCGCCCGCCGCCTGGAGAGTTTGGGCGTGCCCCACCTTCGCTCATCGTACCCCGTCGCTGCCCAGGGAAGCCGGAGAGTCAAGACGTTGAAAGTGGGCTCCGGCCCGGCCGACGGGGCTTCGAACCGGCAGCGGGTGTCCACGTACAGTTGCGACCTGGTGTGCCTCTGCTCTCCGTGGTCGCCGGCCATCGAGCTCCCAAGGCAGGAAGGAGGCAAGGCCCGCTTCGACACCGTCAGCAACCAGCACGTCTGCGAGTCCCTTCCGGAGCACGTCCATGCGGCCGGCCACCTGGAGGGCGTCCAGGATCTGGCTTCCCGTCTCCGCCAGGGCCGGATTGCCGGGCTGAGGGCGGCCGCGGCCGTCCGTCCGCTGGAAGGGGAGGCGGCCCGACGGCTGGAGCGGCTCGACCGGATGGACCGGCAGTTGCGGGAGGGGGCCCGTTCCGGGAAGGCGCAGGAGGAGATCCCCTTCCACCGCCAGAGCCCGGGAGGCGAAAAGGCCTTCGTCTGCCTCTGCGAGGACGTGACGGACAAGGACGTGGCCAACGCGGTCCAAGAAGGGTTCCGCGAGATGGAGCTCCTCAAGCGCTACACGACCGCCACCATGGGCCCCTGTCAGGGAAAGATGTGCCAGATGCTCCTGGCCGGGGCCTGTGCCCGGGAGACCGGCCGCACGCTGCACGAGACCGGCAGAACCACGTCGCGCCCCCCGGTGGCTCCCGTTTCCCTGGGGGTCCTGGCGGGTCCCCACCACCACCCGGTCAAGCTGACGCCGCTCCACGACCGGCACCAGGCCGCCGGCGCCAAACAGATGGCCATGGGGGAGTGGATGCGTCCCTTCAGTTACGGGAAACCGGAGGAGGAATGGCGCGCGGTCCGGGAGCGTGTGGGTGTGATCGACGTGAGCACCCTGGGGAAACTGGAGGTCCAGGGCCGCGACGCCGGCAAGCTCCTGGACCTGATCTACACCCACCACTTCTCCAACCTGAAGCCGGGACGGATCCGCTATGGCGTCCTCTGCGGCGAGGACGGAATCATCCTGGACGACGGCACCGTCAGCCGCCTGGCCGAGGATCACTTCTACATCACCACCACCACGGGCAACATCTCCTTCGTGGAGCAGTGGCTGGACTGGTGGGCCGTCGTCTCCCGTTTCTGTGCCCACGTCACCGAGGTCACTGCAAACTTCGCAGCTGTCAACCTGGCCGGTCCCAAGGCCCGTCAGGTCCTCTCCCGGGTCACCGACCTGGATCTCTCCAACGAGTCGTTCCGGTACATGCGTTGCCGCAAGGCGACGGTGGCCGGCGTACCGGCGCGGCTGCTCCGGATCGGGTTCGTGGGCGAGACCGGCTGGGAGATTCACGTCCCCGCCTCTTTCGGGGCGTATCTCTGGGACACGCTGCTGGATGCGGGAGCCGATCAGGGGATCGCCCCCTTCGGCGTCGAGGCTCAGAGGATCCTGCGGCTGGAGAAGAAGCATTTCATCGTGGGTCAGGACACCGACGCCCTGAGCAATCCCATCGAGTCCAACATGGGCTGGGTGGTGAAAATGGAGAAGCCGGACTTCATCGGCAAGCAGGCTCTCCAGAAAGCCCGGGAGGAGGGCGCTCACAACCGTCTGGTCGGTTTCGTGACCTCCCGGCAGGTTCAGGAGGGAACCGCCGTGGTCCGGGACCGGCAGCCGGTGGGGCGCGTGACCAGCGCCCGCTGGATCCCGCATCAGAACCGTTGCATCGGCCTGGCCTGGGTCCCGGAGGGGGACTCCGCCGACGGCTCGCCGATCCGGATCAGTCACGAGGGGTCGCTGCTCCCCGGCCGGGTCCACGCCGCTCCGTTCTACGATCCGAAGGGCTCGCGGTTGAGAGGTTGACCATGCCGGACGTTTGGATTCCGCTCCGCCGATCTCCCCTGCATGCCCGGCTCCGGGCGGCCGGAGCCGTTTTCGAAACCGGGTCGGGTTGGGCCCTGGCCCGGCATTTCGGGGACCCGGACGCGGAATATCAGGCCGGCAGCGCGGGAGTCGCCCTCTCGGATCTGAGTTGGACCGGAAAGTGGCAGGCCAAGGGCCGGGATCTGGACCGCGACCTCGGGCCCGGCGTTTCCGGGGAAGTCCCGGCGCCGGGCCGGGTGGCCGGCACCCATACCGGTTGCCTCTGCCGGCTCACCCCGGGCGAGGCTCTGTTCCTTTCTCAACACACGGAGCCGGAACACCTCTCCGAATCTCAGGACGGCGACGGGTGCCTGCACTTGCTGGATCGAACCGACGGACTCGCCCTGATGGCCCTGTGGGGGCCCGATTCCCGGCGGGTCCTGGCCAAGCTCAGCAGTCTCGACCTGCGGGAGCGAACCCGTCCCACAGGGACCTGCGCCGCGGCGCCCATGGCGGGTGTCCGGGCTTTGCTGGTCCGTTGGGACCGGGGCCGAGTTCCCGCCTATCAGATCGTGGTGAGCGCCGAGTACGGCGTCTATCTTTGGGACATGATCCTGGACGCGGGGCGGGAGCGCGGTCTCCGGCCCTGCGGTCTGGACGCCTGGGAACGACTGGAGGAGTAGCGAGTGTCACGCCTGTTCCGCTTCGATCCCATGTGGGAGAGCCACCCGCTCCGGGACCGCTATGACGTGGTGGTGATCGGCGCCGGCGTCCACGGACTGGCCACCGCCTACTATCTGGCCCGCCTTGGGATCACCGACGTCGCCGTCCTGGAGAAGGGCTACCTGGGATCGGGTAACAGCGGGCGGAACACGGCCATCCTCCGGGCCAACTACCGGACCCCGGAAGCCATTCCCTTCTACGCCGAGAGCCTGGCCCTCTACGAGGAACTCTCCGACGACCTGGACTACAACCTGCTGTTTTCGCAGCAGGGCCACTTGACGCTGGCCCACACGGAAGCCTCCGTGAACGGGCTCTGGGTCCGCGCCGAAGCCAACCGCATCATGGGGGTCAAGAGCCGAATTGTCGGTCCGGATGAGATCAGACGCATGGTCCCGGCCCTGGACACCTCTTCCGCCCCCCGGTATCCGATCATGGCTGCCCTCTATCACCCGCCGGGCGGGATCATCCGCCACGACGCCGTCGTCTGGGGGTACGCCCACCAGGCCAGCCAATTGGGCGTCGAGGTCCATCCCCATACCGAGGTCCTGGACCTGGGTCTCCAGGAAGGCCGGATCTCCACCGTGCAGACCAACCGGGGAACCGTCAAGACCGGCGCCGTGGTCAACGCCACCTCCGGCTGGTGCTCCCTGATCGCCGCCATGGCCGGCGTGGAACTGCCGATAGTCAGCCACCCGCTTCAGGCCTGCGTCACCGAACCCATGGAGCCCGTGCTGGACAAGGTCATCGTTTCGGCCAATCTCCATGTCTACGTGAACCAGACCCCCCGGGGAGAGTTCGTGATCGGCGCCGAGATCGACCCCTATCCCTCCTACCACCTGGGATCCACCCTGCCGACGCTCAAGTCGATGGCGTTTCACGCTCTGGAGCTGTTTCCGGACCTGCACCAGGTGAAAATCCTGCGCCAGTGGGGCGGGATCTGCGACATGACGCCCGACTACAGTCCCATCATCGACGAACACCCGGATGTCGGCGGATTCTTCATGGACGTGGGGTGGGGCACGTATGGGTTCAAGGCCGGTCCGGCGGGCGGCAAATGCCTGGCGGAGCTGATCGCCACCGGAAGGACGCCCGACCTGATCGAACCCTTTCGCTTGGGGCGCTTTCACGAGAATCGACTGGTGGGAGAGAAGGCCTCGGCCGCCGTCTCGCATTGATACGTGGCGCCCGGGCAGGGCTTGCAACCGGAGCCTCCGGGAGCGTACTCTCCGCACTACGCCGGGAGCCTACGGTACGGATTCGCGGATCAGAGCGCCTCGGCGCGACAGAGGTCCGAAACACAACTGAATCAGGAGAAAAGTCATGAGCGGACTGGAAGAGACTCGAAGACTGGTGACCGAGGGCGAACTCGAATTCTTTCTCTGTTCCTTCGTGGAGATGGGAGGCATGCCCAAGGCCAAGCTGGTTCCGGCCAAGTGCATCGACGACATGGCCGTCGGCAGCGCCGGATTCGCCGGATTCGCGGCCGGCAACATGGGTCAGGGTCCGCACGACACCGACATGATCGCCATCCCCGACTTCTCCAGCGTGACCCGGATTCCCTGGCGCCCCAACCTGGCCTGGGTCGCTTCCAACATCGAGGTGGACGAGCAACCGTGGCCCTACTGTCCCAGAACCATCCTGCAGAACAACCTGGAGCAGGCGCACCGGAAGGGCTACGTCCTCAAAGTGGGAGTCGAGCCCGAGTTCATGCTGCTCCGCAGGGGTGACGACGGCGGCTACGCTCCCTTCGATCCCCTGGACCGCCTGGACAAGCCCTGTTACGACCTGACGGCCCTCAACCGGAGCCTGGACCTGATGACAACCCTGGTCCGGCACCTGGACGAGTTGGGCTGGGGCCCCTATGCCAACGACCACGAGGACGCCAACTGCCAGTTCGAGATCAACTGGACCTATTCCACCGCCCTCCGCACCGCCGACCGCCACACCTTCTATCGTTGGATGGTCAAGGCCCTGGCCGAGGAGCGGGGGTTGACGGCCACCTTCATGCCCAAGCCGTTCTCCCACCTGACCGGCAACGGCGCCCACTTCCACATCAGCCTCTGGGACGCCGAAACCGACGAGAACCTGTTTCTGGACGAATCCGATGAGAACGGGCTCTCCCAGCTCGCCTACCACTTCATCGGGGGACTCAAGAAGCACGCCCGTGCCATGACGGCGGTGACCGCCCCGACCGTCAATTCCTACAAGCGGCTGATTCGGGGCGCTCCCCGCTCGGGAGCGACGTGGGCTCCCGTGTTCGTCACCTTCGGGGCCAGCAACCGGACGCAGATGATTCGGATCCCAGGTCCGGGACGAATCGAGAACCGGACCGTGGACGGCGCCGTGAACCCCTACCTGGCCGCGTCCGTCACGCTGGCCGCCGGCCTGGACGGGATCGAGAACGAGTTGCCCGCGGGCACCCGCAACGACCGCAATCTGTATGAAGTCCCCCGGGAACAGTTGAGAGCCGAAGGGATCGACCTCCTGCCCGAGAACCTGTCGGACGCCATCGACTCCCTGGAGCAGGATCCGGTGGTCCTTGGGGCCCTGGGATCACCCTACGGCGAGTACTACGTCCAGATGAAGCGGGAGGAGTGGAAGGCCTACCACGACTCGGTCTCGCAGTGGGAGGTCGACCGATACCTGGGGCAGTTCTGAGCCTCGCCCCCCGCTCAGGGCCTTCGAAATCCCAATTCAGGATTGAACTGGCGGCGCTCGACCGTCGACGGAATCAGAAAATCTCATGCAGGGTCTGACGCTGTCGCTGTTGGCCTGCCTTTGCGTCTCGGTCAACTACATCACCGGGAAGTTCGGCGTCACCGGCTTCGGTGCGGACAGCTTCAGCCTGGTCTGGATCACGGCGGCCACCGTCTACACTCTGGCGGCCGTCCTGGCGACCGGGCGCGCCGGCCAGTTGCGGCTTCCTCGAGAGGTCTGGAGCCGGGTCCTGGCCATGGGCATTCTCACCGGGCTGCAGATGATCCTGTTCTGGTGGAGCCTGGACCTGCTCGACGCTCCGTTTGCCGCATTCCTGGGCCGTTTCGAACCGGCCCTGACCATCCTGCTGGCCGGTCTCCTGCTGGGCGAACGGCTCCGGTTACGCGAGGGACTGGCCATCGGCGTCATGATCGCGGGCGGGTGTCTCAGCACTGCCGGCGTCTGGCAGGAGGTGGGATTGGGCGTCCTGCTGGTGATACTGGCTTGCCTGACCATGTCGTTGCAGTTCGTCCTGGGCAAGAACCTGGCGGGGAAGGTCCATCCCGGCATCATGGTCTTCTACCGCGCGGCCTGCGCGTCGGCAATGATGTTTCTGTGGGTCGCGGGACCGGGAGAAGCCCGCTTCGACGTTGCCCCCTTCTATTGGGGAGTGACCCTGGTCGGGGCGTTTCTGGGTCCCTTCGTCGGATACACGCTGCTGTTTCACTCCTACCGCTACTGGGACCTGACCCGCACCTCCATCGTCATGACCCTTCAGCCCCTCTTCGTGCTCCCCCTGGGGCTGATTTTCCTTCCGGAACAGGGACTTTCCCCACAACAGCTGCTGGGAGGGCTGCTGATCCTGGCCGGAGCGCTCTGGCTGATCGCGATCCACCGGGGCCACCGAAATGCTGGGCGCCGAGTCCCGGTGGCGGTTTCGGAAGATTGACTCTCCCTGACCCTTTGGATAGTTTCGACTCAACCGGAGAACTGGAAAGGAGCCATGTCATGACCTCAAACGGTGCGGAGTTCCACACGATGAAGATCTCAGTCATTGCAATACTCGTCTGCCTGCTCGTATCGGCTCAGGCACCCGCCGCTCCACCCGGAGACAGCGCCGGCCTCACCCATATCGGCAGCAAGAAACAGCTGTTCATCGACGACTACATCATCCACCGGATGGACCACGTCAAGCGGGTCCTGAACCCGGCGGTCAAGGCGCCCAACAATCCCATCATCGAAGCCGACCGGCCCTGGGAGAGCAACTACCTGCGGTGCAACCAGGTGCTCTACGACCCCAAGGACGGGCTGTTCAAGATGTGGTACACCTCCTACCGGAGTTCCGGGGCACCAAGGACGCGGGAGACGGCTACCGGACCGAATGGAGCCGGGACGGCGACGGCTACGCCAGGGAAAAAGTTCCGGATCCCTACCACTATTACAACGATCCCAACGGCTCCACCCAGGCCTTCTGCTTCGCCACCTCCAAGGACGGGTTCAACTGGGAGAAACCCAACCTGGGCAAGGTGGAGTTCCAGGGCTCCCGGGACAACAACATCCTGCCTCCGGGAACCCGCTTTCCCAACATGCTGGATCCCAACGAGAAAGACCCCTCGCGCCGCTACAAGTCCGCGGCGGACGATTACAAGCACCACGGCTACCATTTCGGACGGATCAACCTCCACTACTCGCCCGATGGGTTCGAGTGGACGACGGCGCCCGAAAACCAGGAAATGGACATCTCCGACAAGCAGGGCCGCTGGGGACCCAACAGCTTCATGGGCTGGGATCCCATCAAGGGGGTCTACGTGACCCACATCGAGAGTTGTCTGCACCGGCGCTGCCCCCTGGGAAAACGGATCACGGGCCGGTCCGAGAGCCCGGACTTCATCCGCTGGTCGGAAGTGGAAACCATCATGATTCCCGATGACCGGGATGCGCCGGACGTCGAGTTCTACGCCTTTCCGGCCTTTACCTACGAAGGCGTCTACATCGGCGTCCCCTGGATCTTCCAGACCACCGAGGGGCTTCACTTTCCCCAACTGGCATTCAGCCGCGACGGCATCACCTACGAGCGCCCCTTCCGGGAAGCCCTCGTCAAGCTCGGCGACACGGGCGATTTCGATGAGACCACCCTCTACCTGAGAAACCCGTTTTTCCAGAATGGCCGGATCTGGTTCTACTATTCGGGAGGCAACTGGAGGGGGCCCGAGCCGCTGTACGATCGGGGCGACACGCAACTTTTCGCCATCGGCCTGGCCACCCTTCCCGAGGATGGCTTCGTCTCCCTCATCGCCGGCAAGCTCGAGCCCGGAAAGGTGTTGACGCGGGTCGTCACCTTCACCGGGAACAGCCTCTATGTGAGCATGCAGGCCGCCACGCATACCTGGGGCGCGGGGCCGGCCCAGGTCAAGGTGGAGATCCTGGACTCGGCTCACACTCCCGTCTCGGGATTCACGCTCCAGGACGCCGACAACCTGGATTCCACGGGCAAGCACCTGGTGACCTGGGGAGGCAAGAGCGATGTCGGGCATCTGGCCGGGAAACCGGTGCAGCTTCGCTTCACCGTGCGCAACGCCAAGCTCAACGCCTTCCAGTTCCTGGAGAAGTGATGCGCGTCAAGAGCGAGCCTTCCCGAACCCCACCTCTGCTCGGCATGGCCGTGTTTCTGCTGCTCGCGGCATCGGGACAAGCCCAGCAGAGCGAGGCCCCGAAAGGGCCGGCCGCGGTCATCGACGCCTCCAAATACGAGTCTCTCCAAGAGGCTCTGAACGCGGTCCCCGAGGCCGGCGGGATCGTCCGGCTGCCCCCTGGCGACTTCCCCTTGGAGCAGCCCTTGATCCTGGCCCGGGAGAATACCCGGGTTGTCGGTTCGGGAGCCGCGACTCACCTGATCAACAAGAACACCGAGGGAAAACCGGCGTTCATCGTCCGCTCGACGCAACGGGACCTGGATCCCAAAGCGCGGCTCTGGCGGGTGCAGTTGGCCGACTTCCGGATCAGCGGCAACCCCGAGAGCGGTGACGGCCTGCAGGTGGAGGGAGCCAACGAGATCTACATCGACGGGCTCTCCATCGACCGCAACGGCGGCCACGGCATGAACCTCATCGACTGTTACGAGGATCCCCGGATCGTCAATTCCATCGTCACCTACAACGGCAAGGCGGGGATGAACGTGCTGGGAGCCCACGACATGCTGGTGAACGCCAACCAGTTCGAGGAGAACCAGGACGGCCTGCGCTACATCAACGGCTTCAACCTCTGCATGACGGGGAACGTCCTGGACGACCACCTGGGCGACGGCGTCGTCATCGAACGGACCTACGGCTCGGTGGTCTCGGGCAACATGATCGAGGAGTGCCGGGGCACGGCCATCATTCTGGACCGGGACTGCTACGGCATCACCTTGAGCTCCAACGTGATCGCCCACAACCAGAAGGGGGGTATCGACCTGCGGGACGCCTGGGGCTGCGCCGTCTCGGCCAACACCTTCACCCTGATTCCGAAACAGGCCGTGCGCGTGGGTCCCAATGCCGGCCGCATCGCCATCACCGGCAACGCCTTCTCCAACAGCTACCTGGGCGGGAAGACCAAGTACCATGAGCGGCCGGACGGCGAGTGGCCCAACGTCACTCTCGGAAGCGGGATCCTGCTGGAAGGAACGTCGGACATCGCCATCACCGGCAATTCCTTCACCGGTCTCCAGGAAAACGCGGTCCAGACCCTGGGGGAATGCCAGCGGATTACCATCACCGGCAACGTGGCCATCGACCTGGGGCGTTCCGGATCCCGGAAGGTCCCGGCCTTCGACGTGCAGAACGTGCGGGGACTGGTCCGCGGCGACAACGCCGTCGACGACTGAACCCGGACACTCCCGATCTCTCATTTGACACACTGAATACCCGGAGGAAAGAAGGATGGGAGGATTCCAATACCAGGAGATTTTCGAGCACGCCGGTCAGAACGTGGAATACCGCAAGCTCGGCGACCAGGTCTCCACGGTGGAATTCGACGGCCGGCAGATGCTCAAAGTCGGACCCGAGGCGCTCCCGCTCCTGGCCCACTCCGCCATCGACGATGTCTCCCACCTGCTGCGGACGAGCCACCTGGAACAACTCGTCCGGATCCTGGAGGATCCAGAGGCGTCCGAGAATGACCGTTTCGTGGCGCTGGAGCTGTTGAAGAACGCCAACATCGCGGCGGGGCGCGTCCTGCCCGGCTGCCAGGACACGGGGACCGCCATCGTCATCGGCCACAAGGGCCAGAACGTCTGGACCGAAGGGGACGACGGCGAGGCCCTGTCTCAGGGTATCTACAACGCCTACCAGGAGGGGAACCTGCGCTACTCCCAACTGGCTCCCCTGAACATGTACAAGGAGAAGAACACCCGCACCAACCTCCCGGCCCAGATCGAGCTCTATGCCGAACCGGGAGACGAATACCACTTCCTCTTCATCGCCAAGGGCGGAGGCTCGGCCAACAAGATGTTCCTCTACCAGCAGACCAAGGCCCTGCTGAACCCCGATTCCCTCATGCGCTTCGTGGAAGAGAAGCTCCATTCCCTGGGGACGGCCGCCTGCCCGCCCTACCACCTGGCCCTGGTGATCGGCGGCATGTCGGCAGAGTTCACCATGAAGACCCTGAAACTGGCCAGCGCCCACTACCTGGACGACCTGCCCACCTCGGGCAACGAGTTGGGCCGGGCCTTCCGGGACCGGGAACTGGAACAGCAGATCTTCGATCTCTCCACCCGGATCGGCATCGGCGCCCAGTTCGGCGGCAAGTACTTCGCCCACGACGTCCGGGTCATCCGCCTTCCCCGTCACGGCGCCTCCTGCCCGGTGGGCCTGGGAGTCTCCTGCTCGGCCGACCGCCAGGCGCTGGGCAAGATCACCCGCGACGGAATCTTCCTGGAGCAGTTGGAGACCAACCCGGCCCGCTTCCTGCCCGAAGTGACCGAAGAGGACCTGGACGACGACGTGGCGCAGATCGATCTGAACCGGCCGATGCCTGCAATCCTCGACGACCTGCGGCAATACCCGGTGGCCTCGCGCCTCTCGCTGACCGGACCCGTGATCGTGGCCCGGGACATCGCCCATGCCAGGCTGAAGAAGGACCTGGACAACGGCCGGGCGCTCCCCCAGTACTTCAAGGACCACGTGGTCTACTACGCCGGACCGGCCAAGACACCTCAGGGGTACGCCTCAGGCTCCTTCGGCCCCACCACCGCCGGCCGCATGGACCCCTACGTGGACCTCTTCCAGAGCCAGGGCGCCAGCATGGTCATGCTGGCCAAGGGCAACCGTTCCCGTCAGGTGAGCCAGGCCTGCGGCCGTCACGGCGGCTTCTACCTGGGCTCCATCGGCGGCCCCGCCGCGGTCCTGGCCGAGCACAGCATCAAGAAGGTGGAAGTCGTGGATTACGAGGATCTGGGAATGGAGGCCATCTGGAAGATCCAGGTGGAGGACTTCCCCGCCTTCGTAATCATCAACCACGAGGGTCGCGACTTCTATACCGAACTCCCCGGCGGCAAGAGCGGCAGGCTGATTTCGTTGAAATCGTGACGGAACAAAGTGGGGACTTTTTGGAGCATCCTCAAAGGTGGGACTTACTCATCGTCGTCCTTGACGGGATTGCTCGGGGACACCCGGTACACCGGCACGGTCAGGACCGGCATGGACATCCGAGCCAACGATGCCTGCACCAACTCACGCCAGTATGGCCACGCATTGAAGATCGCGTTGAACTGGCTGAATGCCTTGAACACGTCAGACGAGAACCTTTCCTCCTTCGGAATTCGATACGACAACTCGAACAATCCACGAATCTCCGCTTGTAGTTCACCATCGTAGTCTTCGGATCGGATTTCCAACGAAAAGTCGGTGTGGATCAGGAGCAGGCCATCATCTGCCGGTTCCTTAATTACGGACGCACCGTGCAATGGTTTCACGACGATTGTCTCAGCGAGTTCAGACGGCCGCACCAGAGAACGACAACTCGCCTCACATAGCCTGACATCCTCGATCTCCACGACCGAAACGATACTCGTCAAGTCAACCATTGGCGGTGGCCCACTCTCAGATGTCACAAGCCTATGCCACAGGGGGAAGGGCTGTCTCGTGTTGAATTCTCGATACCGGAGGCGGAGCCACAACAATTTTTCGTGGCCGTCGCGGCCAAACCCTCTGGCCCGATCGCCAGCCTCCTTGATGCCGCCGGGCATGGTTTCCAAGCAATGAGTCTTGGACCGAAGACAACGCCAGCCTAGGCCGTAGCGACAACGCACCGGCGATGTCCGCAACAGTCCGGAGCGTCAAATTTCTGCCTCCACCGAACACCTGAGACACAAAACCAGGGCTTTTCCCCAGACGTCTGGCCAACGCCCCCTTCTTCATCCCAGCGTCCTCGAGGGCTTGCGTCAAAACCTCGGTCACCTGCAGGATCAATTCTTCCTGACGGACCAAACGGTCGAATTCCTCGTCATGACCGGGCAAGAAGCTTTTCACAGTCATGGTTCCTCCTACATCACATGAATACCGATAGAGTGCTCTTCAAGAATCTTCACGGCGCGATCAAGATCACGGACTCTGTGTCGGTCTCGCTTTTTTTCAGTCCGAGAGCTATCAGAAATGTTCTTGGGATTCCCGGCGCAAACGCGCCGATGAATCTGATCTGAAAACTCTTGAACTCCCACAGTGTCCATCCCCGCCGAGTATCCAGCTTCTTGAAACGCTCACGGTTATTGATCCAGCCGACCTCAGCAAGCGTGCTGAACATCGCAAACACCTTAGCTCGATACCTCTTGTCCAAGCCTAAGAAGAACCGTCGAGCCGGCACCTTGTTGGATGCAGTTACCACCCAGACAACGGAACCCCACTGACCTGATACAACCGGTTCAATCGACACACTCGGAATTGATATTTTACATATAAGTAAACTTTTTTCAAATCCAACCGCTCCTGCTGGTCAAGATTGATCGAGTACTCTCATCTACCGCCATTTTCGTCTCGCCTTCCTCGTTCCAGACACCTATCGGACAAGAGTTTCCCCCACTCTGTCCCCGAAATCGGGGTAACCACCAGCCCCTTCCCACGTGCTTGCTGAATCGGACTCTTTCAATATCCACGGGTTGACCCACGCGGTAGACCTTTCCCACGATCTCCCCGGCTGTTAGAATCCGTGCCCGGCGGGGCGCTTGTTCCGCGACCCGCCTGATCCGGCAGGGACGAGCGGTTCGTCCCCCTTGAGTTCAAACGAAAGTGACTTCCTGATGGGCAAAGTCGATCTCAACTTCAAGCCTGCGGTTCCCGTGTTCGACGCCAACGCGGAGTTGGGGCGCCGGCACGACCGGCGCAACCTCATGGACACTCCGGAGCAGCTCTTCGCGGAGATGGCCCGCGCCGGGGTGGACCGGGCGCTGGTCTGGCATCCCAACGGCGCGGCCTACGATTCCATGGAGGGGAATCTGATCCTCCAGGAGCTGATCCACGGCGACTCGAGACTGGTCCCCCAGTTCTTCTGCAATCCTTCTTTCGACGATTTCGACGTCTTCACCCGAAGCGTGAAGGACGCGGCCGTCCGGTCCATCCGCATGGTCCCCCAATACCAGCACTACCCCTTCCGGGAGTGGATCGTGGGACCCTGGCTCGATTGGATGGAGCGGGAAGGATTGGCGCTCTGGCTGCCCGCGACCTATACGGTCTTCGGCGACACGACCGAGCTCGACGCTACGGACGTGTACGACACCGTCCGGGAGCATCCCCATCTCAACGTGGTCCTGAGCGAGATCCACTACTCCAACATCTCCTGGGCCGTTCCTCTGCTCAAGAGCCTCCCCAACGTCCACGTTGAGACCTCCAAGCTCACCATCGCCGATCCCATCAACCGCTTCCTGGAGTTCATGGACGACTCGCGCATCCTCTTCGGCTCCCGCTACCCCAACTCCACCATGGGCATCCACATCTATGCCCTGCACCACATGGGGCTGCCCGAGTCGACTGTACGGGCCATCTGCGCCGGAAACCTGGAACGTCTCCTGGGAATGGGTTAGAGGTCGAAGAAATGCAAGACTTTCCCGTCGTCGATTTTCACGCACACCTGGGAAACTGGGGCCGCTTCGGCATGCTGGACACGCCCGAGCTCTTCTTGAGCTGCATGGACAATGCCGGCATCGACGTGGCCTGCCTCAACTGCATCTTCCACGGAGATTCGAACCGGGGCAACGACCGGGTGGCCGAGTATGTCCGCAAATGGCCCAAGCGCTTCGTGGGCGCCGCCTTCATCAGCGCCAACTACCCGGAAGAGATGGTGCCCGAGCTGGAGCGCTGCTTCGGGAGCCTGGGGATGAAGTTCATCAAGATCTATCCCCACTACGTCCGCGTCGCCCATGACGACCCTCTCTACTTTCCCATCTACGAGTTCGCCAACGAGCGGGGCCTGGCGATCATGTCCCACGCCAGGCACTACTTCGACCCGCCTTCGGTGTCCGTCTACAAGCGCTACGAGGGCCTGGTGAAGCGATTTCCCAAGATCAACTGGGTAATGGCCCACGCCGGCGGCGGCACGAGTGCCGAAACCGCGCGCACGGTGCGGGACTTTCCCACCATTTACGTGGAGACCTGCAGCTCGGGACTGCGTTACGGCGGCATCGAATACGCCGTCAAGAAAGGGAGGGCCGACCGGGTCCTCTTCGGAACCGACATGCCGCTGTTGGATGCCTCTCAGCAACTGGCCAAGGTGATCGTCTGCCGGATCACCGACGAAGAGAAGAAGATGGTCCTGGGCGGCAACGCCATCCGGCTTCTGAACCTGAAGCTCTGAGCGTCATCCTCCCGGGACGGACGATTCGTTCCGTTCGGCACAAGCGAGAGTGACTTCCTGATGGGCAGAGTCGATTTCAACTTCAAACCTGCGGTTCCGGTGTTCGATGCCAACGTGGAGTTGGGGCGCCGGCACGATCAGCGCAACCTCAAGGACACTCCGGAACAACTCTTCGAGGAGATGTCCCAAGCAGGCGTGGACCGGGCGCTGGCCTGGCATCCCAACGGCGCAGCCTACGATTCCATGGAGGGAAACCTGATCCTCCAGGAGTTGATCCACGGGGACTCGAGACTGGTTCCCCAGTTCTTCTGCAATCCGTCCTTCGACGATTTCAACGTCTTCACTCGAAGCGTCAAGGACGCGGCCGTCCGGTCCATCCGCATGGTCCCCCAGTACCAGCACTACCCATTCCGGGAGTCTGTCGTTGGACCCTGGCTCGACTGGATGGAGCGGGAAGGACTGGCGCTCTGGCTGCCGACAACCTACACGGTCTTCGGGAACACGACGGAACTCGACGCTTCAGACGTGTACGACACGATTCGGGAGCATCCCCATCTCAACGTGGTCCTGAGCGAGCTCGACTACCGCAACGTCTCCTGGGCGGTGCCTCTGCTCAAGAGCCTCCCCAACCTCCACATGGAGATCTCCAGACTAACCATCGCCGATCCCATCAACCGCTTCCTGGAGTTCATGGACGACTCGCGCATCCTCTTCGGCTCCCGCTACCCCACGTCGGCAATGGCCATCCACCTCTATGCGCTGCATCACATGGGGTTGCCCGAGTCCACCGTCCGGGCCATCTGCTCCGGCAACCTGGAACGCATCCTGAGAATGGGATAGAGGTCGAAAAAATGCAGGATGTCCCCGTCGTCGATTTTCACGCACACCTGGGAAACTGGGGCCGCTTCGGAATGCTGGACACGCCCGAACTCTTCTTGACTTGCATGGACAACGCCGGCATCGACGTTGCCTGCCTCAACTGCATCTTTCACGGAGACTCGGACCGGGGCAACGACCGGGTCGCCGAATACGTCCGCAAGTGGCCCACACGCTTCGTGGGCGCCGCCTTCGTCAGCGCCAACTACCCGGAAGAGATGGTCCCCGAGCTGGAACGCTGCTTCGGGACCCTGGGGATGAAGTTCATCAAGATCTATCCCCACTACGTCGGCGTCGCCCATGACGATCCCCTCTACTTTCCCATCTACGAGTTCGCCAACGAGCGGGGTCTGGCGATCATGTCCCACGCCACGCACTACTTCGACCCGCCTTCGGTTTCCGTCTACAAGCGTTACGAAGGCCTGGTGAAGCGATTCCCCAAGATCAACTGGGTGATGGCTCACGCCGGAGGCGGAAAGCGCCGGGAGATCATGCGCGCGGTGAGGGACTTCCCCACCATCTACGTGGAGACTTGCGGCTCCCGCCTGCGCAACGGCGGTGTCGAATACGCCGTCAGGCACAGCAGAGCCGATCGGGTCCTCTTCGGCACCGACATGCCCCTGTTCGACGCCTCTCAGCAACTGGCCAAGGTGATGGTCTGCCGGATCACCGACGAAGAGAAGAAGATGGTCCTGGGCGGCAACGCCAACCGGCTGCTGAAACTGAAGCTGTGAAATTCTTGGCGGAATCACCCCATTCACCGGGGTAGATAAAATTCGACCAGCGTAGGGGCGACCCTTGTGGTTGCCCTCTTTCGTCCCCGCATCCCAATCCGGGAATAGTCCCCCTGAATGCCCGGCAAACAGAACCTGGCGTCTACGCCGCCCCGTCCTCTCCCGTATGGATCTGCCGCATGAGGCCGTCGATCTCCTTCGGAGGCGGGGGAGTCAGGTGGGAGACCACGATGATGGTCAGGAAGGCCACCGGAGCCCCGATCAATGCCGACGAGGTGGCGGGAATCCACGAAGCCAATGCAGTATCGCCCCAGAAGAGGGCGCCGATGGAGATGAGGCCCCCGACCAGCATTCCGGCGATGCCTCCCTCGCGGGTGGTGCGGCTCCACCAGATGCCCAGCACGAAGACGGGAAAAATTGTGCAGCCCGCGATGGCGAAGGCCATAGCCACGATCTGACCGATGAGGGCGGGCGGTTCCAGGGCCACTACCATGATGGCAAAACCGAGGACCACGGCCCCCAGGCGGGCCACAACGACGCGCTCCTTGTTGGAGGCGGTGGGCTTGAAGAGCCCGAAATAGAGGTCGTGCGCAAAGGCGGCCGAAGCGGCCATCAACAGTCCCGCCACTGTGCTGAAGGCGGCGGACACGGCCCCCGCGGCCAGGAGGCCGGTGAACCATTCGGGAAGTCCCGCGTTCTCGGCGGCGTTGATGATGATCACGTCGGCTACTTCCCTGCCTCCGTCCGGATTGAGGATCCTGCCGAAAGCGGAGAAGGCGGGCGAACTCCAATAGAGGATGCCGATGAAGAAAAGTCCCCAGACCACCGACTTGCGGGCGTCGCTGGCGTTGGGAACCAGGTAGAAGCGCTGGATGACGTGGGGCAGTCCCGCCGTCCCCACCATGAGCGTGAAGCAGAGGGCGATCCACTGATAGATCCCTTCATCCCCCCAGGGCAACACGAACTGGGGTTGAGTCTCCTGGAGCTGGGCCACAGCCGCTCCGTATCCCACCTGTGGGACGAAGTAGAAGAACCCCAGCTTCTTGGCGATAAAGAAGAGCGGCAGCAGGAAGGCGGTGATGAGGACGATGTACTGCACCTGCTGGTTGCGGACCACGCCCATCATTCCCGAGAGCAACACGTAGGAGACGACCACGATGGTCCCGGTGATGATGGACAGCTTGTAGTCCATGCCGAAGATCCACTTGAACATCTCTCCGATGCCCTTGTACTGGCCGACGGCATAGACGAAGGAGATGACCAGGGTGATGATGGCGGCCAGGAAACGGGCCGTCTTGGAGTAGTACCGGTCGCCGATGAAGTCAGGGGCGGTGAACTTGCCGTAGTTGCGGATCTGGGCCGCCATCAGGACCAGCAGCAGGACGTACCCGCCGCACCAGCCCAGAACGTACGCCAATCCGAAATAACCCTGCAGGTAGAGCAGCCCCGCCATCCCCAGAAAGCTGGCGGCGCTCATCCAGTTGCTGGCGATGGCCATCCCCGAGGAGACAGGACCGATCCTGCGGCCGGCTACCCAGTACTCCTCCAGGTTGCGGACCCGGGTCAGGATCCCTACCAGGACGAACAGGAGCAGAGTCCCCGCCAGGATCAGGGCGGGTCCGGTTCTCACACCGATTTCTTCCACTCTATTCCTGCCTCCGCCGGGCATCCTTGCCGGAATCGACCAGCCGGTCGAAAAGCCGGTTGAACCAGATGCAAAGGAGCAGGAAACCGATGATGGAAAACTGGCCCGTAAACCAGTAGTGGAAAGGGAAACCCAGGAACCGGGCGTCGGTTAGGAAACTGGACCCCATGGGGTCCCGCTGGACCAGAAACAGGAGGATCTGGAATCCGAAGACCATCACTGCCCAGAGGCCCACGATCATGAATATCATCCGGCGGATACTCTTGAAGTAGCGGCCGCGGGGACGGAGAAGGTTGACTTCCGGCATGGGCGTTTCCCTAAGGGCGCCGCACTATACAGGATGGCCAACCGACGGTCAACGAATTGGGAAGTCCGTAAACCCTGGCAATGTCGTTCTTTTTCTTGGAATCAAAGGGATTTAGGAAAGAAGAAAAAGGAAAGAGAAGAGATCCGCCACCGACGCGGTAACGACCCGCCTGTCTTCACTCTTTCCTCTCTCCTCTTTTTTCTTTCCTCCTTTCCGGTGATAAATTGATCCGCCGTATGTCCCGTATTCTGGTCCGACTTCCTGTCAACCTCGAATCGAGGCCCGAAAATGCGCTTCCCGTGGAGTGATCTGGCCGACGTCTTCGGTGCGGGGGAATTGCGCCAGAACATCCTGGCGCTCCTTCGCTACATCGTCTTTCTCGGCGTCGTCATTTTGCTGTTCGCCATCTTTTTCCAAGTGATCATGGTTCACGAAGGGCAGTCCCATTCCTGGACCACGGGAATCTACTGGGTCGTGATCACCATGAGCACGCTCGGTTACGGCGACGTGGTCTTCACGACCGACCTGGGTCGGCTGTTCAGCGTCTTCGTGCTGATCTCAGGGGTCGTGCTGATGTTGGTGGTGTTGCCCTTCACCTTCATCCGTTTTTTCTACGCGCCCTGGCTGGAGGCTCAGGTGCGGCTCCGGGCTCCTCGGCGGGTGCCCCCGAACATACGGGATCATGTCATCGTCACCCGCCACGATGAGATAGCGGTCGGGATCAGCGAACAGCTCCGGCACCGAGGGATTCCTTGCTACGTCATCGAGCCCGACCCCGAGAAAGCCGCTCGGCTCTTGCACGAGGGTGTTTCCGTCGTGACCGGAGACCTCGACAGCAAGTCGACCTACACTGGGTTGCAGGCGCAACAGGCCCGCCTGCTCCTCGCCAACTGCGAGGACACGACGAACACCAACATCACCTTGACCGTCCGCGAGATGTGCGGCGACCTGCCCATCGTCGGCATCGTCGAGCACCCCGACTCCACCGATATCCTGGAACTGAGCGGATGCACGCACGTCCTGCCGTTGAAAGTGCGCCTCGGCGAGGCTCTGGCCAACCGGGTCAGCGCCGGTCTCGGGAAGTTGGACGTCATCGGGAACTTTTCAGGCCTGCAGATCGCCGAGTTCTCGGCCCGGGACACGCCGCTGGCCGGCGTCGAGACTCGCGATACCCAGCTTCGAGAACGGACCGGGCTGAACATCGTCGGCGTCTGGGACCACGGCCACCTGATTCCCGCTTTCCCGCATACTCCCATCACCCACGACAGCATCGTGGTGGTCGTGGGCTCGCCGGAACAGTTGTCCGTACTCGCCAGAATGCTGCCCGGCCATCAGCCCCATTCCGGTGCGCCTGGCCTCATCATCGGGACCGGAACCGTGGGCGCCACAGCCACTCGCACCCTCAAGCGAAAGGGTCTTCGGGTTCACGCCCTGGACCGGGACCCTGATGCCGCGGAACAGGTGCGGGGCATCGCCGACCATGTCTTTACCGGGGACGCCAACGACCGCGAAGTCCTGAAGCGGGCCGGACTGGACGAGGTCTCCTCCGTGCTTCTGAGCACCGCCGACGACGCCATGAACGTCTACCTGGCCGTCTACCTGCGGCGGCTCAAACCGGACCTGCGCATCGTGAGCCGGATCACCCATGACCGGAACCTGGAGGCCATCCATCGCGCCGGAGCCGACTTCGTGCTGAGCTACTCCTCGCTGGGAATGGAAGCCGTGGTCTCGCTCATCGAAGGGCATGAACTCGTGATGCTGGGAGAAGGGGTCGACCTGTTCTCGGTGCCGTTGCCGGCCTCCCTGGAGAACAAGACCCTGTACGAGAGCCGTATCGGTTCCTTGACCGGCCTGAGCGTGGTTGCAATTCAGCAGAACGGCGAAACCGTGACCAAGCTGCGGTCGGAAATGAAGCTCCAGCCTGGAGCGCAACTGGTCATGCTCGGCGACACCGAGCAACGGACGCTGTTCAGCGAGGCCTTCGGCGGCCAATTCTCCAGCAGTCCGTGGTAACAAATACGTCAGTACCAACGCCCCTGCTACTGTTGCGGCACATCAATTCGAACGCCGGGGTCGAATCTCTCAAATTGACCTCACCAGAAGACAACCCTAACGGCCCGTGGCAAAAGTCCGGGAAACAACGCCAGACCTCCGACATAAAATGACACTATGGCGATGGGAAAGAAACCGTCTCCGATACGGCAGCAGCGGATGTGGGTGGCGACGCAGAAACTGCCCCGGAGTCCGGGACATCCCTTCTACGAGCGATTGAATCAGGTCCTGGAGAAAGCCGGTTTCGACGCCTTCGTGGAAGGGCTGTGCGCCCGGTTTTACGCCGTCGGGATCGGGCGGCCGACTGTGCGGCCCGGACGGTACTTCCGGATGCTGCTGGTCGGGTACTTCGAGGGACTGAACTCGGAACGGGCCATCGCCTGGCGAGTGGCGGATTCGATGAGCCTACGCGCTTTTCTGGACTTGGACCCGGAGGAGACGCCGCCGAACCACTCGACCTTGTCGCGCACGCGGCGACGGATCGACGTGGAGACGCACCGTGAGATGTTCACCTGGGTGCTGGCGGGTTTGGCGGAAGCGGGACTGGTGCGGGGGAAGACGATCGGGATTGACGCAACGACGTTGGAGGCGAACGCAGCGATGCGCAGCCTGGTGCACCGGGACACGGGGCAAGACTATGAGACGTTCGTGAAGGGACTGGCAAAAAGCTCGGGAGTCCCGACGCCGACGCGCAAGGAGCTGGTTCGATTCGACCGCAAGCGCAAGAAGAAGACGAGCAACCGGGAATGGGTGAATCCACACGACCCGGAGGCGAAGATCACGAAACTCAAGGACGGGCGGACCCGACTGGGCCACGAGGTGGAAGAGGCGGTGGACCTGGAGACGGGGGCGGTGGTGGCGGTGACGGCGCCGGAGGAGTTGGGGGACGCCCAGACGATGGGAGGCACTCTCCGGATGGCGCGGGAGGAAGTGAAGGCGGTCGGGTCGGGAGCCCAGGTTCGGGAATTGGTGACGGACCAGGGATACCACAGCAACGAGACGGTTCTGGAATTGAAGGAACTGGGATTGCGGGGATATCTGTCGGAACCGGATCGCGGTCGGCGCAGCTGGAATGGGAAGAACCGGAAGTACCAGATGCCGGTTTACGCCAATCGGAGACGGATCCGGGGCCGGCGGGGACGACGGTTACAGCGGCGCCGGAGCGAGTTGGTGGAGCGGCCGTTCGCGCACCAGTTCACCACGGGAGGGCTGCGCCGGATCTTCGTCCGGGGCTACGCCAACGTGCGCAAGCAATTGCTGATCCACGTGTGCCGATTCAACCTGGCATTGTTGATGCGCCACCTGACGGGAGTGGGGACGCCCGGAGTCTACAGGACCGAGTCCGGGCGCATCATTTTGCGCCTTTTGGGGAGAGAAAGGGCCGTTGGACCGACTGGAAACGGCTCTGGAAGCGCTTCTGGGCGTCGATCCGGCTCGATTTCAGGTTTTGGGTTTCCCGGACGCCTCAATAAACCATCTCTACGTCAAATTGCGGAAAGAACGATAGTCTGAGAATTCAAGACTTTTGCCACGGGCTGCTAAGTACACTACACAACGATTCACACCGGTGTGTTGAAGTCGGGTAATGATTTTTCAGAATCTGGAAATAGAATAACCAATCACTCACGGGCACAAATTGGCACGCTTATCCATCAATAAATGGACTATTGAACGGCTAGAGAATATCGGCTCGCATATTCTGCGCCTGTTGATCGTCCCTGCCAACAAGATCGCTGTGGCGCACCGAAATACGGCGAACGTGCTACCGAAGCACTACTTAAGTGGGAAACACCTATCTCGCGCGTTCGATATGCTTGGAAAAGCCGGTGTCGCAGAGCTTCTTAGGAACACGCTACCGCGACAAGAACGCATTCGGTCAGGCGACTTGGGCGAAATATTCGCCACTGAATATATCAATGAGCGGACCAACTACCGCGTTCCGATTAACCGGTTGCGCTGGAAAGATAATCGAGACATGCCCATGCTCGGCGATGACGTCATCGGGATCAGCCGAGGTTCAGTTGGAAAACCTCTCCGATTCCTTAAAGGCGAAGCCAAGAGTCGAATGTCGCTGAACGATACAACCGTTAACGAAGCACGATATTCTCTTGACGAGAATGATGGATTGCCCTCTTCATATTCATTGATTTTCATTTCCAGACGCTTAAGTGACCTTGGCAGCAATACCCTTGCGGACGAAATTATGTGTGCAGCATTAAAATCGAGTATACGACCCAAGCACGTGAAACACCTCATTTTTGCATTCACCGGAAATGCACCGCGGCAATACCTGAAGAACGGACTAAACAACTACACAGGATCAGTTCGGCAGATTGCTGTGGGCCTGCGGATACGATCCCATCAGGATTTTATCACCAGTGTCTTCGAAAAAGCATTGACCAACGATGAACCTAAAGCAACGTGAAGATGAGGTAAGGGCTGCGCTTGAACCTGCATTTCGAGCGCGATTGTTAGCGCGCGGTCAGGCACGCTCCATGATATGGCGCGACGGGGAGATTCCTGCAGACGCACCTCAATTTGCGACGAACCTATCATACGACCTTGTGTCGTATGGCGTGGCACTCATTGATCATGCCATTTATATCCATACTCGAAACGGCGATACCAATTTAGCACGGCGAGCGTTCTTGCAGGCCGGCGAGGCCATTGAATCAGTCGTGGCAAAGGGCATACCAGATGACCCACAACGCGGGTTTCTTCGCATCATGTCAGCGGCAGCGTTTCATCTGGGACAATCTTCGGCGCGAGCATATTCGATGTTGTTTAGATCTTTGGACAATTCGAATCTTTCGCGCTTGGAACGTGGCCTGGCATTACTGATACTGAGATCGCTTGATCAACTCGAATCTGAGATAGCCGAATGGCGAAGACGGGGAATCGGCTCAGACGAATTCCTCTTTAACCTTCTAGAAGACCAAATTTTACAAGGCGATGACGATGAGAATGAACTACCGTATGAGGATTCGGTGCTTATCGCACTAGACGTCGCACTATGCGATCAATTTTACTCGGGCCTCAGCAGTTTTCTGCTAGCCCTACAGGTTGGCGAGGAATCGCTTGTTACCCTAGCACTCAGAGAAATGCGGACCGGACTTAAAGTAAGTTCCAATAACAATCTTGTGCCACAATGGTGGGGTTTCCGATTAGCCAATCATCTAATCGATGACCTTTGGCAGGCGAGTTTACATCAACTGATTCCGACAGTGCTTCCAGAGGGAGACAGCACCACATGGCATGATCAGCGCAGCCTTTTTATTGGGGATTATATACCAAACTAGCCAAAGCCCCTGTTAGTCGGGCCGGTTCCTGACGCGGATAGACGGGTCTGGCGGCTTCGAGTTGGCGAACATCCGCTTGGCCACTTCCTCCGGCGTCGCGTCCAACTTGATGATCCGGGTCTTGGGTCTTCCCGGCTTTTTCGTCCGTTTCTTATCCTTCATTCACTCCTCATGGACAGCTTTGTCGGGAATTCCGATTAGGACCAATGGGCAGGGACTCCCAACACCCCGATCTATCCGATCCTGGAGTTTCACCCAATGGGTTGTGGAGGAACCGAATTTATCCCGGACGAACATCCGCGCCCATTCACGGGAGAAATCATCCCCAACAGACCGGACGCTACGTCTCTGCCGTATGGTCGGATTCAATCCAAAAAGCGATGACAAATCATCGAAGTCTTGCACTTGATGATTCTGCGCGCACCGGAGGACAATCCTTTCCAGATCGTCCTGAAGCGACCGCCCCCGCGTCACAATCACACCAACGCTAATTGCCCCCTCACTATGCAAGCGATGGAAATTCTCTAGATCTCGATCAAAGAACGGATCCTTGTTATTCCATTCGATTTCCAAGGCCACAGAGCCGTTAGGAGTCTGTCGAACGTGGTCTATTTCATGCGTCATGGAAGACCGCTCTTCGCCGTCTACGGTCTTGCGGATAACGATGTTTCGCTTGGTCCATCCCCGGATTGTGAGCGCTCGCCTCAGTCGTTGAGTCGGAGCGGATTCTCCCCCACCCCCACGGATCAATTCCACGTCCGCAATCCTGAATTCCAACAGAACCTCGCAGATTTCCCGAAACGGAATCGGGAAGTCCCGAGTGAGGATAGCTGTAGCGTGGTTCTCTGTCTGGACATCAAAACCGACACTCCTCAAGTCAGACAGCATTGGTGGAGTTGTGGGCATAGGTCGGCCAAGCGGGAGAATAATCGTCTTTGGCCTGATTCCCCCAGACCGTCCAATTATCCCTGATTCCCCGGCCAAACAACTCCAGATACGGACCCCTGCTGCAACTTTCAATGACGTCATACTGCTCATCAGGCTTCCGAGAATGCTCCCGCTTCCGGGATGCAATGAGATTGACCTGACGGCGGCCTGGGGCCAGAGTTCGGGCGTGTTTTCCCCGGACCCCGAACAGGATCACTTCCGTCACGTTGCGGAAGTAGAAACCAACGCCACGCCCATCGGGTCCGCCATCCTTGCGAATTTTGAACCAGATCAGATTCGTCTTGTACTGGAAACCCCAAGCGCGGAGAGTCTGGAGGCCGTGAGGGAGAAGCGCGTTTGGAACCCACAGATAGCAGTGAGCGACGTCCGCCAAGTGGTTCTGAACCGGAAGACCCTCGATTTCTTCAAACGAGAGCGTTTGGTAGCGAGACAGGCGTCGGTGCTCCGGGGCTACCTTGCCCGTCCGATTCATGAACCTCCACGGCGGATCGGCCAAAATGGTCCCGAACCTACGTCCGTGCAGATAGCTGGATAGGTCATCAGCCGGTGACACGGCGTCAGAGTAGGCTGCTAGACTCGGCATTGCAACAAAAACCCCCGTAAACAGTTGAGAAACAAGAACTTAACAGGATTCCCAAAGGATTCTCCACAGCTTTTCCTCTGCTACTCTCTGGCACCGGACGAAAGGCCGTTATCGGCGATTAGGTCCCGGTAGTGGAGGATGGTGTGATCCAGACCCTTGGCGATGATCGCCATTTGGGTCAGGGTGTCGAACTCTCGGATGTTCTGACGGCCGGCGAACTCCCGGACGTAGCGGTCCAGGTGCTTGGGGCTCATCTTGTGGTAGGTCCCGACGTAGCCGCGCTTGAGCATGGACCAGAGGCTTTCCACGCCGTTGGTGTGGACATCGCCCCGGACGAACTCCTGGACGGTGTGCTTCACGCTTTCGTGGTTGCTCAGCGAGACGTAGGACGAGGAATCATCCGTGTAGACCTTCGCTCCCGGCCGGGTGTGATCGTGGACGAAACCCTGGAGAGTCTTGGCCTTGGTGTCAGGGACAACCTTCGCCGCAACCCGCTTGGTGGATCGGTCCTTGGCTCCCACGACAGTCGTCTTGCCAACGGAGCCGCGCCCAGTTCCAGCCAACGCCTTGCGCTTGGCGTTGCTCATGTTGCGACGCTTGCCGCCCATATAAGTCTCGTCAACCTCGACTGGGCCGGTGAAGTTGCCAGCGTTCCCGAAGAACCCCTCACGGATTCGCTGCATGAGATACCAGGCGGTCTTTTGCGTGATGCCCAACTCGCGGTAGAGCTTCATAGAAGAAACTCCCTTGAGCCCCGTGGTCATCATGTAGATGGCGATGGCCCACTTCTGGTAGCCGATCTTGGAGGACTGCATCACCATGCCCTTGCGGACGCTGAAATGGCGTCGGCAGTCCCGGCAGCGGTAGGGCATCGGCTTCCGGTTCTTGGTTGCCATCGTGTTGACTGAGCCGCAGTCCGGGCAGCACCGCTCTTCCGGCCACCGCTGTTTCTCGAACCACCTCTCAGCCGTGGAATCGTCGGGGAACAGCTTGAGCAATTGGATGATGGTCAGCCCTTCCCTGTGATGCTTTCCCGGTGCTTTCTTGCTCTTGCGTTCTCTCATCATGGCTAGGATTGTACCAGAAACCTATGACAGTTTTTGGCTAGTTTGGTATATAATCCCCTTTTTATTGCGTCCCTCTATCGCCGAAGCCGCGCTGAGATTGAACTGTGGCCGTCTCAGATAGAGGGGGCACGTCGTTCAATCGATTCCTCTGATAATTTGATTGTATCGCTGCCAACAAGTGCAGGAAAGACTCGTATCGCGGAACTGTGCATACTACGGTGCCTAAGCAAGGATAAGCGTGTCGTCTATGTAACACCGCTTCGAGCTCTGTCTGCACAAACGGAAGCCGCATTACAAAAGACATTTTCTCCATTGGGGAAGTCAATCTCAGCACTGTATGGGAGTATGGGGACGAGTGCTCTTGACGAGGATACGCTCCGCACTCGTGATATTGTAGTTGCGACGCCAGAGAAACTTGACTTTGCTTTGCGCAATGATCCTTCGATCCTCGACGATGTTGGATTGATCGTTCTCGACGAAGGTCACATGATCGGGCTCAGCGAGCGAGAGGTCCGTTATGAAGTTCAGATTCAGCGGCTACTGAATCGCTCGGATGCGACTGAACGACGGATTGTCTGCCTCTCGGCTATCTTGCCGGAAGGCGAAGAGTTTGATGACTTTGTCCAATGGATTAGGAAAGACCGCCCGGGTTTGCCCATTAGGTCCAAATGGCGGCCGACTCGGGTGCGGTATGGGCAGGTGCTCTGGACCAATGGACGGGCGCGCCTTGAGTTGATGGTCGAAAGTGAGCGCCCGTTTGTTCCGTCCTTCTTTGAAGAGCAACGTCCGGCACAAGGTCGCCGTAAACTGTCATTTCCAAAAGATAAACGAGAACTGGTAATTGCCACCGCCTGGCGACTATTGAAAGAGGAGCAGTCGGTTCTTATCTATTGTCCTGAACGACGTTCGGTGGGTCCATACGCCAAAACGATAATTGATCTCGTGAAATACGGTTTCATACAACCTACCGCAGAACCAGACGAGAAACTTCTTGCTAACGCACTGACCATTGGCCGGGAATGGCTTGGTAACGACCATCCGATAATAGCTTGTCTGAAATTAGGAGTTGCAATCCATCATGGTGCCCTTCCGACACCGTTTCGCAAGGAAATAGAACAACTCCTTCGCAGCGGCGCATTAAACGTAACCGTTTCTTCTCCAACACTGGCACAAGGACTTAATCTAAGCGCAACGTCTATCGTGATGCATTCCATCCATCACTTTCGAGATGGCAAGTATACAACTATCCCGCCAGCCGACTTCGCGAACATAATAGGACGTGCAGGAAGGGCATTTGTCGAGGTCGAAGGTCTTGTTCTATTCCCAATCTACAATGACCACCGTCGCTCCCAATATAGATGGAAGCAACTAATCAAGGAAACAGGATACCATGAATTGAAAAGTGGACTTCTTAAACTCATTGTATTCCTACTTCAACGCTTGAATAGAGGGCTTGATCGTCCCGGTATCGATGCACTCACGGATTACGTTCTCAACAACGCTTCCGCATGGGAGACACCTAAAGTTTCCGGAGAAACAGACTCCGAAACGGCGCAGGCCAATAAACAGTGGAGAAATTATATTGCGCTCCTTGACACCGCTCTACTAAGTCTTGTCGGAGAGGAAAGCCCAGCAGTTGATGAACTGTCGGTTCGCTTGGATGAGTTGTTGTCATCTTCACTCTGGCAGAGACAAATTGCACGCTATGACGAAGAACATCAAACGTTGTTTCAAGCGACTCTGGAAAGACGTGCGAAAGCTATTTGGGAACAGACTAGCAGTGCACAGAGGAGAGGATATTTCCTCGCAGGAGTTGGGCTTGCGTCGGGTCAAGCTCTTGACGGTCTTGCAGCAGACTTGAATCCCCTAATTATCGAATCCAACAGTGCAATTCTTGAAGGCAAACTAGATCATGCTGTTCACACAATTCTAGAACTGGCAAAACGACTGTTTGCGATCGATCCGTTTGTACCTGATCCCTTCCCGGACGATTGGACCCACGTGCTCGCAAAATGGCTCAAAGGAGAGCGAGTCACAGGAACCAACCTTACTCAGAGTGAAGATATCCTTCGATTTGTCGAGAACGGACTTGTATACAAGCTCTCATGGGCCATTGATGCAGTCCGCGTACGTGCGTTGGCTAACAAAGACACGATCGACATCAACGGTATGGATTTGGCCATTGACAACTTCGAGATGGACCTCGTTGTCCCTTGTGTAGAGATGGGAACTCTCAATCCCTGCGCCGCACGACTTATGCAAGCTGGATTTAAATCCCGGCTGGCAGCGATCAAAGCAGTAACCGACACAAACGCGAGATTTAACACCGCATACGAGATGAGAAATTGGCTTTACTCAATCGACATACAAGAGTTAGCTGGTGATGAGACCTGGCCGACTCCCGAAAGTCATCGAATGTGGCTAGAATTTATCGATAGATATGCGCCCGCCGATAAGTCAGTATGGTCTATTCAACGCGGCGAGTTCCCGATGATATGGCACAGTCGCGAGACGCCTCAACGGGGCCAAATATTGCGACTCTGGTTTGACGAACAGGGTAAAGGTATCGTTTTGTCACCTACGTTCGAAGAACTAGGCGCAGTGGACGCCATGTTGAAGGATCGACCCCAAGGTGTGTTTTCTGCATGGGCCACTAGAGAGGAATCAATCAGATATGTTTATAGAGGGCCAAAGGACATAAGAGAATCTGTGTGAACCCAGATTATTCATCACGCAAACATAGAATGAGCAAGCGTGCCCTTCATGTCGAGTCGGATCAGAGGGTTACGGGATACCCACAGAAAACGGCTGGGACCCGACCTGGGTGAAACGCTATATTCATTTTCAACGTCGGTTTAACCCCAAGATTCAAGTGGGGCCGAAACCCAAGCAATTCCACGGTTTGCGTCCCCTCCACGGGCGGCATAAAGAGACGGCGTGCCCGTCATTTGTGGTATGATTATTGTGCTACAAAACAACCACAAAGAACGGAGCACGCCATGCCTGAAACGATACCGCAGATCCGGCCCTCATTCAACCGATCCCTCCGTCTCGAGACCCGCTCCGAATGGCTCAGTGGGGACACGGGAGCCCTGGTGCAGCGGGAGATGATGGATCGTAGCGGCCTCATCAATTGGTTGACCGAGCGATTGCACGATCCGCGACACCCGAGTTCGATCCGCTATCCGCTGTCGGATTTGCTGCGGACTCGACTTCTGCTGTTGGGGCAGGGCTGGCGCGACCAGTCCGACGCCGACCGCCTGCGTCAGGATCCGAGCTTGCGGGTGGCAAGCCAGAGCCGTCGGGGCACGGCGGCCTTGGAGGAGGGCCACGGGCTGGCGTCACAGCCGACCTTGTCCCGACTGCTGGATACACTCAGCCGGGAGGAGAATCTTCCGGTTCTGCATCAGGCGGTGACGGAGTTGGCGTGCCGTCGGATCGAGATGATGGAAGGTCGGCGGCGACAACGGGGGAAAAAGAGACGGAAAAAGACGATGTATCTGGACGTGGACGGTCTTCCGGTGGAGGTCCATGGGCATCCCCCGGGAAGCGAATGGAACGGACACTATCACCAGCGGATGTATCACGGGTTGGTGGCGAGTTGTGCCGAGACGGGGGACCTGATTGACGGGGAGATTTTTCCGGGAGCCAGCTACCTGGGAAAGCAGGCGCTGAAGTTGACGCTCCGGGTGGTGGACCGCTGTCGGGGGCGGCTGTGCGGCTCGATGATCGTGCGGATGGATGCGGGGTTCCCGGAGCCGGGGCTGCTGAAGGGACTGGAATCGAGAGGCGTGCCCTATATCGCTCGAATCCGCAAGAATGAGGTCCTGAACCGGATGGCGAAGCCCTACTTGACCCAGCCGGCGAGGCGCGCCCCGAAAGAGCCGCCGAGGCTGTGGTTTTATGAGCTGACCTATCAGGCCGGGACGTGGGATCGGGCGCGCCGGGTGGTGCTGGTGGTGCGGGAGCGGCCGGGGGAGTTGTATCCGGATCATTTCTGGTTGCTGACGAGCCTGAGCCGGAAGCGTTATGAGCCGGAAGCGTTGCTGGCACAGTATCGAAAGCGGGGGAAGGCGGAAGGGCACATGGGAGAGTTGATGGACGTGCTCGATCCGGCTTTGTCCTCCGCGAGCCGGCCCAAGACGCACTATCGGGGCAAACCGCTGAAGCCAGGAGCCAAGCCGGAAGCGACGACGGAGGCCGGGGTTCGGCCCCACAACGAAGTCTTGTTCCTGCTGAATCTGCTGGGATACGAGATCCTGCACCTGGGTCGGGTGCTGATGGAGCAGGCGACGCGTCGGGGCTGGAGTCTGCGTCGTTTTCGCGAGCGGCTGTTGCGAGTGGCGTCTCGCGCGTTGCGTCAGGGGAGGCGATTGATTTTCGTCATCGGTCAAGGGGCGACGGACTGGAAGCGGTTGTGGAAGAGACTGGCGCGGGTGTCCTGGGCTCCGGGATAGTGGACAAGGAAGGAATCGGGCCCGTGGAAGGGACCGAAACGGTGGAAATTTCTCACCGCAGAGTCAACCTGTCGCCGGGTGACGGTCCCCCTGGCCGGAAAACGGTTTATGACTGGTTCAATCGTCCTGTTTGTGAGGCGATTCAGTCGAATCGACAGAGGTTCAGGAGAAACCGGGCTCCGACCGCACGAAAACGCCGGGCTGGAAGCCCTTATCAACATGTCCCATGAATAATCTGGGGTGAACCATCTTGGAGTCGGACGCACTGGAGAATATAAGGTGGGAACGTGCCAGTATGATTCGTCGATTACGCGCGGTATTTTTGACTATCATGACTAATGTGATGAAGTGTTTCACCAATGGTCCCTGGCTCCCACCATCAGTCAATCGGAACATTCGGCGCATCGCGGACTATGAATTCCGGACTATAGAGCAGGTCCTGATTTAGCGACTATATGATGGGGTTGTCTCCGGTGCTAGGGGCGGTAAGGGCAGTGTACGAAGGGTATCGACACGAGAAAAACCATGGTGACACCAACGGCTGGTTGCACGTCACTCCATTTATCGATGATCGCACGGGATAACTGTTTGTGCTGACTCTAATGGCTAGACTCGTATACTCGTTCTGGAGAAAGGCAAACTCATCACGGTGATACGTGCGGCAGCCGGGTCCATGCCATGACGGTCATGGGAAGGACGATCGCCGATTTCGTCGCCACCACGTCTGCCCGCAGCCGCTCCGGCAGCGTCGCCACGTCCGCCTCTTCTGCGGTCGCTATTCCGAAATGCTCCAAGAGTGGGAGGACACTCTGCACGCTGTCGGCGACGTATTGGTATCCCGGCCATCCGGGCTCGCCGCCTCCCAGCGCCGTGTATTCCAAGCGGGGTTCGGGCAGACCGGCGTCGACAAATGTCCCGTACAGGCGGTAGGCCAGATCGGCATGGGCGCCCGATCGTTTGAAGACCTCCATCGTCCAATCGACCAACTGGTGCGCCAAGGGGGTATCGATGGCATGAGGCAGACGATTGGGGTTGAAGCCGATCTCGTGGAACGCCACGATGCCGCCGGTACGCACCCGCTCGGAGAGTTGCCTGAGGGTTGCGGTCGGATCGGCCATATACATGAGGACGAACCGGCCGATCAAGGCATCGAAATCGCTTTCCAGGTCCATGGTGCGCGCATCCCCGGCCACGAACTCGACATTGTCTTGCCCGGCCTGCGCGACTCGGGCCCGAGCGGTTTCCAGGATCTCCGGGTTGACGTCGACGCCCACCACGCGGCCCTCGGGACCCACGAGCTCGGCCGCGGCCAGGGCCACGTCTCCCGCTCCGCTTCCGATATCCAGGACCCTCATCCCATTGGTCAGTCCCGCTTCCGTGAGCATGCGCCGGGTCAGACCCGAATACATGCGGGACTGGCGCATCAGTCGTTCGGTCTCGGCCTGAGTGCGGCCCATGGTGTAGGTGGCGTCTTCTTTTCGGTTGCTCATCTCTCTCCCGTTGGGTTGTTTACACCACGTTGGCAAGGATTTCGTGGCGTCGCAGGTTGAAGGCGGCAGTCCATAGCGCCGCAAGGAGATGTCGAGGGTTCCGCCTAGATCAGTTCCGGGAGGGGTACTCCCGTGATGTCGTCGAGGCCGTTGGCGATCTTGAGGGGGCGTCCCACGGGCGTCATGTATTCCTTGTGCCAGTCGATCCCCAGAGCCTTGTAGACGGTGGCGAAGATGTCGCCGATGCTGACCTCGCGCTCCACGACGAAGGCCCCGCGATCGTCACTCTGGCCCACCACCGTACCGGTCTGCAGGCCGCCGCCGCCCAGCGCGATGGACCAGCACTGCGGCCAATGGTCCCGGCCCAGGCCGGGATTGCGGTGGGGAGTCCGCCCGAACTCTCCCATCACCAGCACCACGGTCGAGTCGTAGAGGCCTCGCTCGCTCAGGTCGTCGATGAGGGCGGAAAGGGATCGGTCCAACGGTGGCGTCAGGCGGTCCCGGTGCCCCTCATCGTTCTTGCTGTGGGTGTCCCAGGAATTTCCATGGAAGCCGGCGGCGGTGACGAACCGGCTGCCCGCCTCCACCAGCCGCCGGGCCAGCAGCATGCTCTGACCCACGGAATCGCGGCCATAGGCTTCGCGAGTCTTCTCCGATTCCTTGGACAGGTCGAAGGCCTCGCGAACATTTGGCGCCAGGATCATCTCCCACGCCTTGTCCATGAAGGCGTCCATGCTGGCGTGCTTCAGGCTCTCCACCCGGTTCCGGTAGATCCGGTCCACCGAGTCCAGGAAGAGGCGGCGATTCTCCAGCACGGCCGGACTCAACGACTTGGGAAGGGTCAGGTTCGGGACCTGGAAGTCCTTCTTGGAGGGGTCCGGAATGGTCATGGGCATGTAGTCCGGCCCCAGAAACGCGGAACGGAAGAAATCCTGGTACTGGCGGTTGCGCTCCCAGCGCGGGACGATGACATAGGGAGGCAGTCCGTTGGAGGACCCCATTTCCTTGGCCACGATGGACCCCACGCTGGGAAACTCCATGGCCGGATTGTGACGGTGGCCGGTGATGGAGTAGTGGACCGCCTGAGGGTGATCGTTGCCGAAGGACTTGATGGTACGGACCAGCGCCAGCTTGTCCATCCTCTTCGCCAGCCGGGGCAGCAGCTCCGAGATCCGGATGCCGTCGACGTTGGTGGCGATGGGACGGAAGGAACTGTTGGTCTTGGGGTCCCAGGTGTCGATCTGGCTGGGACCTCCCTCCAGCCACACCAGAATACAGGCGTTGGCCTTGGCGCCGGAAAGGTCCGCGCCGGCCGACTTGAGAGCCGCTTCCAGCTGCAGGAACTGAGTCAGATGGGCGCCCAGAAACCCCAGCGAACCGACGCGGATGAAGTCACGCCGGGTCCAGTAACCTTGTGGTCTTCTGAGACATCCGACTTGTTTCAACATGAGATTTCCAGCGTTTCCACCTTACACTTGACGCCTGTCTTTGGCAACGCTCAGTGGTTCTCGGCGAACTCCCGCGAGCCGAGGACGGCCCATTGCAGGTCGCGAAGCGCCTGCTCGCGATCGGGGGTCCGTGTGATCAGGGTGGACAACTCGGCCGATTCCGCTGGAGTGGGAAATCGGCTGAAGGCGGCCAGGTAGAGGTCTTCGATGATCTCTCCGTCGGAGGCGCCCCGGCGGAAATGGTCGTACACGCGCGACCCCTCGGTCCACAGCTTGTCGTTGTAGGTCGATCCCACCAGGATGTGCAGCGCCTGGCTCAGCATCGGGTCCGTGTCCCTCTCGGGCACCGAGAACCGGGTGGGGCGCCCGAAAATATCCAGGAAGGAGGAGGCGTAGACGTCCGGTTCCTTCAAGTGAACCGCCCGGGTCCCCTTGGGAGCTGCGCCATCCGACCTGACACTGGCAAATGCGGGGACGGGAAAGTGCTCCGGAACTCCCGTCACGTCGCAAATGGCGTCCAACAGGATCTCCGCCTCCAGGGGACGGGAGGGGGCGTAAGCGTACAGCGGCTGGTCGGCCGGCTGCATCTTGCGCGTGGAACTGGAGAGTTGATAGGTCCGGGAACCTGCGATCAGACGGAACAGCTGCTTCAGATCATAGTCGTTCTCTTCAAAGTACCGTGCCAGTTGCCTCAGCAACTTGGGGTGGGTGGGCGGATTGTTGCTGCGGAAATCGTCCACCGGCTCCACCAGGCCCCGGCCGAAGAAGTAACTCCACATCCGATTGACGGCGGCCTCGGCGAAATAGGGGTGGGAGGTCATCCAGCGGGCCATCTCGCCGCGGGGATAGTTTGTCGGAGTGTGGGCCACCTGGGTCCCATCCAGCAATACCGGATCAACCAGCTTGCCGGTACGCGGATTGCGCACCCGCTTGTCGTTGGGACCGGGAACGTCGGCCGCCACTTCTTTCCCATTGGGATGATCGAAAATGACCGACTCCGGATTCCCGCCCAGCTTGAACATGGATCCGTAGAACGATGTCATGCCCCAGAACTGATCCTGGGTCCAGCGTTCGTAGGGATGGTCGTGGCACTGGGCGCAATCCAGCCGCCGTCCCAGGAACACCCGCACCTGCTCACCCATCATGTTCTCCGGCGGCGGCACCACCAGGTAGGGCAGGTAATGGCGCGAAGGCGCGCTGTATCCCTGCGAAGACACCCGCTCCCGCGCCACTTCGTCGTACGGACGGTTGCGCTCCACGGCATCCCGGATCCACTCCCAATACGCCTGGCTCCACTTGGCGTTGATGCCCAGGGCGAAGACCGATACCCGGAAGAGGTCGGCGAAACGGAATGTCCAGTAGTCCACGTACTCGGGAGAAGCCAACAGAGCCTCCACCACTTTCTCCCGCTTGAGGGGGTCCGGATCGGCCAGGAATTCCCGGATCCGGGCCACGGGAGGAATCCGGCCGGTCAGATCGAGGCAGACCCGGCGCAGAAACTCCGAGTCGCTCGACCGCTCTCCAGGCACGATGTTGAAACGGCGTAGCTTGGCGAAGATCCGTTCGTCGATGAAATTGTTCGCGGCCAGTTCCGGATAGTCCGCCACGCGGTCGGCCACTACGCCGACCGTCCCCAGGACCTCCTGTCCCGCTCCTCGTACCAGAACCGCCGTCTCGCCTCCATTGCGACCCGTCACCAGGCCGCTGGGAGAGATCTCGGCCACGGAACCGTGATTCACGTCGAATCGGACCCGGCGCGTGTAGTCCTCTACACTCCCGTCCGACAGGTGCGCGCTGACCACCAGTTGCTGGCTCTCTCCCTGGCTCAGAATGGTCTCCCGGGGATAGACCTCCATCCGGGCCACTTTCACCCGCTCGGAGTCCTTCTCGCCGTAGGGAGAACCCTGGCGGACCCAGTCCAGGAGGAGCGCGAATTCCTTGGACTCCTGGTCGATTCGCGGCCCGCCGACGTGGGGGACCTGCATGGTGGGCTTCTGCAGCAGAAGGCTTTTCTCGGGATGGTCCAGATCGACCCGGGGGATTCTCGGCTCTCCCGGTTCGGCGGTCAGGACCTGGTACATCCCCCCTTGGACGATCCACTCATAGTCCTGCCGGGGATGAACCCCGTTCATCGACAGCTTGAAGCCGCCCCGCCCCTTCAGCCCGGAATGACATTCGGTCTGGTTGCAGCCTCGCCGGGTCAGGATGGGGAGCACGTTGCGCGAGAAGTGAAACGGCCTTGTCCAGTTCGAGTCCTCCACTCGGAGCCGGGCCTTGGCCTCCTGCGTCCCGACGACGGCCAGAACTTCGGTCTCGCCGTCGGCGAGAGCGATGATCCGCCCTCTTTCCTGCGGACGCGCCACATCCGGGTCAGAGAGCGAAAACGAAGCCTGAGCCGTCAGGTCCTTCCGGCTGCCGTCGGCAAGCGTCCCCATCAGCACGAACTGCTGGGAGGCGTTCCCGCCTCGCAGGGTCCGCTCTTCGGGATACAGTTGCACACCCACAATCGAGGCATCGAACGAAGCCTCGGCCGGCGGCGATCCGGCCGCGGCGAAGACCGCTCGCGCCGAACTCGGACCACCCGCCACCGACAGTCCGGCGGCCACCAGGCCAGCGAGCCACAGCAGACCGCGCCGGCGCACCCAACGACCCAAACGCGGGGACGAACTCATTTCATCACTCCTCCCGGTGCGCCCCCTGGTTGGGGAGCACCATGACGAACAGGTCCTTGACCGGCGTGACCGGACCCAGAAGTCCTTCCACCACCGGCCGAGCCGCGACCCGGACCGTCACCGGGCGGGCGGTCGCCGGCGCATCCGGCGAGACCACCAGCAACAGAGTCGCCTTCTGGTTCAGGGCCACGTACCGGTCTTCGCGGCCCCGGTTGATGGGCGGCGGCTGGACCGGTTCGGACTTGGTGGCGGTCATCGCCTCGACTCCGGGGGGAACCCCCTCCATGGTCAGCATGATGGCCCCCTCGAAACCCTCCTCTTGATCCGTGATCACGCTCACCGTGCCGGCCCTTCCCGCTTCCAGGTTCAGGACCTCGTCCTCGATGTGGATCTTTCCCATATGGGGAACCTGGGGACGGACCAGCACCCGGTAGCTCATTCGCTCGTCTCCCAAGGTGGCCGTGATGTCGCGGATCTCCAGAGTGAAATCGCCGGCCCTGGGAAAGGCATGGGTGGTCTTGGGGTGGATCTGTTTCTGGATCTCGGTGTTGGAGTTGAGGAAGGAGTGGACGTTGGTCAGGACCTCCACGCCATCGGCGTCGACCAGTTTCAGATAGGGATTGAAAAGGGGAACCGTTTTGTCCGGGGTCTCCACTTCGAGCGCGATGCGGTCTCCGATCGCCGCGGAAAACCGGACTCGATGGGTCTCGCCGGGACGCTGAAGCACACCGGTCAGAAGCGTGGGCAGGGTGATTCGCGGCGGCTCCGATCCGGCCGGTTCCTGCCCGCTGAGGCTGACCTCGGGGATCGGGGCAAAGGGGTCCGGCCGCGGTTCCTCGGGGGATTCCGGTTTCCCGCCGCTCGGTCCCGGGTCCGCCCGCAGCGCCAGCGAGGGTACGGCGCGCGTCCAGAGGGCCTTCATCCGGTCCTGCGCCAAGGTCCGGGTCCAACTGCGCTCCTCCCAATCCTTCGATTCCGGCTCGTTGCGTCTTGCGGAGTCGGCCGGCATGCCGTGATCCGGTTCCGGGACGACCCGCAGCAGATACGCATGGTCGGGGCTGGCCGTGCCCCTGAAACTGCTCACCCGGACGAAATAGGTTCCCGGTTTTTCGAATCTGTGGCTCAAGGCCGGCTCCGTGCTCGACCCGGGGTAGGAGACATCCTCATCGTTAAAGGCCAGGCGCCGGGTGCCTTCCGGGTCGAACCATCCGCCCGACCTCTCAAAGAGGGTGATGGCCGGGTCCAGGGCCGGACTGGAACGGACCTGGAACCGCAACCTGGTGCCGGCAGGCGCACTGAACGAATAGTCGTCCACTTCGCCCACGCGGGTGAACCGGCCGTGGACCACCAGGGGATACGGGTTCAACGCTTCGGCTCCGTCCGGGAGCTCATGGGCGCCTTCCGATTCCAACTGAGCCGGTTCCCGGTGCACCCAGATTGAGAGCGAGTTGGACAGTCCTCCGGGAGTCACGACGCGCAATCGTCGCTCTCCCGGCTGCTCGCCGGAAGCGATTCGGACCCGGAGAGTCAACAGGTCGGCCTGGGAATCGGCTGACGGCTTCGCTTCGGCCGAATCCCCACCCTCCGCCTCACAGCTCACAATCTCGGCGGTCAGACCCGGGGAATCGAACCAGACCGCTCGGGCCGAAGCCAGATGCTTGCCCCGAACCGCGACTCGAACCTGGGAATCGGGACGTCCTCCCAGGGGAAACACGGAGGACAGCGTCGGCTCGGGAAGAGTTGCGGCGCCGGCGGGAACGCTCGACAGCGCCCAAAGAGCCACCCACAGGGCGGTAGAGAGGCCCATCGGCGCGAACGGCCGTGCCGCAATGCCTACGCCTGTTCTGCCGAATTTCACCGTGATCAAACCCCTGAGAGATGCCGTGTGTTCCCGGTCGATTTTAGTGATTCAGCCGGACGTGAGTCAATTTGACGCCGGAGAGGACGGTTGAAACATCCACGCCGCTCGTTCGTTCCATATGGATGTGTGTAGCGAGGAGAGACCACAGGGCGGACGTCGGGAAACGGCGCCGAAGCCTCATAGGGGGGCGGGCGCGTAACCCATGGAAGGAGCGAGTCACGTCATGAGCATGAAACAATTGAAATTCTGGATCGTCGGGCTGCTGGGAATCACCCTTCTGGGAGGCACCCTGGCCGCTCTCCACACTCAACAGGGCGGCCCCGGGCGCAGGGCTTTCGGACGGGGCGGCCTCCCTCCCGACCGGGCTCTGCAGCGGCTTGGGTTGACCGAGGAGCAGAAGACCGAGTTCAAGAAGCTCCGCGAGAGCCACAAGGCCACCATGTCCTCTCTCCGAGAGAAGGGCGCCGGCATCCGAACCCAGCTTCAGGAACAACTGGGGATGGAGGAATCCTCCTCGGCCAAGGTCGGTGAACTCGTCATCGAGGGCCGCAAGGTTCGGCAGGAGATCCGGCAGGCCCGGCAATCCATGCGAAAATCCTTCGCCGCCCTGCTGACAGCCGAGCAAAAGGAGAAGATCCAGAAAGGGCGCGGGCACAGGGCCCGCCGGGAGTTCGCCGTTCCTCCGAACCGCGCCTTGCGGCGGCTCGGACTGACCGAGGAGCAGATGGCCGAGGTCAAGAAGCTCCGCGATAGCCACCGAGCCACGATGGCTTCACTCCGGGAGAAGGGCGCCGGCATTCGAACCCGGATGCAGGAGCAACTGAAGCAGGAGGAGTCCTCCCCCGCCAAGGTCGGAGAACTCGTCATCCAGGGGCGGGACGTCAGGCAGCAGATCCAGAAGGCACGGGAATCGGCCCGCGAGTCCTTTGCGGCGGTGCTGACCGAGGAACAACAGGAAAAACTCGAGAAGTTTCGCGATCGGAGAGGACGGTGGGGCGGTCCCCGGCGGCATCGCTCCCGCGGGAAACTCTGATTCCAATCGCGGTGGCCGCCGATCGACCGGTCGGCGGCCACCCGCTACCGTCCGCCCCGCCTGCCCAAAACCCCATTCCTTCGACACCCTCTATTTCGGACCGGGAAGACAATTCCCACAGCGGTCGCCGCCCACGGACTCGATACCGGGGCCACGGTCCGTATTATTGTAATTTGATGAATCTGCTGGTTGCACAAGGTATCGCGAGGGAGATCACGGGGCAGCGCCGGGGCCGACTGTATGCCTGCGATCGGTGTCTTGCCATTCTCGGCGAAGGAGCCGGGACGCCGTGACGCCGTTTCAGTTCGTGGAGGCGTTGCGCCGGCTGAGTATTGAGAACACCTTCAATCCGTATTCGGAACGTTGCGTCCGGCACGACGTCGATGACGCGCCGGAACTTCGCTCACGGACATTGCAATCGGTGATCGAGGCGGCAGCGGATCGGGGAGTCGATTCCCTGTGGGTCGGACGCGACCCCGGTCATCGGGGCGGACGGCGAACGGGACTCGCCTTCACGGACGACGTCCACCTTCACGAGCACGCTGAACGATGGGGACTGTCGATACGGCGGCCGACAATTGGCGAAAAAGTCTCTGAGCAGACCGCCACCGTCATCTGGAAGGCCCTCTCGCGAATCGAGTCACCGGTTTTTTTGTGGAACGTCTTCCCCCTGCATCCGCACAAGCCGGGAATCCCCTTCAGCAACCGGCCCCACAACGCTCGCGAACGCAGAATCGGCAAGGAGTTCCTTGCCGAGCTAATTCTGCTCCTGCAACCGCGGCGGCTGGTTGCCATCGGCAACGACGCGGCGAATACGGCACGTCGCCTAGTCGATCGGCGGACGGTCATTCAAGTCCGTCATCCCAGCCACGGAGGCCAAGCGAAGTTTCGGGGCCAGATCGGTGAGTTGCACCGGCGATGAACTAGAAAATTCACCCTAAACCAACGCTTAATCCTTCGACTTTGCGAGGTTAGGCATCTTGTTGTATGGTGTGAATCACAGAAATTGTGAAACTGTGAGTCGAACATGAAAAACATAACCGTGTCCGTGGACGAAGAAACCTACCGGCTGGCGCGCGTCAAGGCAGCAGAAGCTGGAACTTCGGTGTCGGCCCTGGTCCGCGCCTACCTGGTTGAACTGGTTCAGGGTCGCATCGCCGAGACCCAATTCGACCGTCTGCGCCGGCTGCAGGACGAGACATTGGAGTCCATTCGCTCTCGAGGAGGGGGCTTGAACTCCGCCGACAACCTTTCCCGGGGTGCGCTTCACGACCGCGATGCGCTTCCTTGACACGAACATCCTGATTTATGCGGTCAGTGCCGCCGCCGCCGATGCGGACAAGCGGCGCCGGGCCCTCGAACTGCTGGCGGGAAGAAATCTCGTATTGTCGGTTCAAGTCCTGCAGGAATTCTATGTTCAGTCCACCCGAGCCTCGCGTCCGGGAGCTCTGACGCATGACGAGGCGGTGGCGTTCACTGAATCCCTGCAGCGATTCCCGGTTCAGGCGAACACCCTCGACGTGATGTGGGCGGCATTTATCATCCGAGCCCGGTTCGGACTGTCCTTTTGGGACAGTTCCATCATTGCGGCAGCGCATTTGAGGGGGTGCCGAATCGTATACTCCGAAGACCTGAGCACCGAACAAGATTACGACGGTGTACGTGTAGTCAATCCGTTCGCTCAATCACGAATGTAAAACCGGTTTTCACCGAGATCCTCAAAAAAGATGGAAGTGGCGGTTTCCAACCGCCGAACTCCGGACGAAACGACGAAACATGGAGAAATGAGCGCTCCGGAGAACGGAAGAATGGGGGACAGGAATGTTCCCCCTCCTGGCGCTTAATGAAACTGCAACGAGAAGAGGTCGCCGTCGCGGATCTCGATCTTCATTCGCAAGGTCTGGCCGGCCAGGGCGGACAAGTCGGAGCCGCTCTTCCACTTGACGGTCCGCTCCAGTTCATCGCCGAAGATCAGCTTGCAATCGTCCAGGCCGTAGCCGTCCAGGGGATCTCCCCGCTCGTCCTGGATCTCGACCCGGAGGCTCCCCGCGGCTGAGGTGGAGTAGTTCAACGTGAGCCGGGAGCCTGAGAAGCGGAAGGGCCGGGTCCGGACGGTTCCACCCTGAAAGTTGCCCTGCAGCGAGACGAATCCGTCTTCCCGCAGCACGCCTCGCCGAATCTTGACCGACTGGGTTCCGTAGTTCTCCACGTAGTAGAGGGACATCTCGCCGTCGCCGGTGGGAACCAGGGTCGGTCCCACTTCGATGGCCCTGCCGTGCCAGTTCCGGATATCCCGGCCGGGACGGATGAAGGCCTCCTGAAAATGCGTGAACCGGATGCCGTCCCGGCTGAACATGAAGACGATGTCCGAGAGGCCGGCGCAACCATAGATCCAGGTGATGCCGGGCACCTCCATGCTGGAGCAGTCGGACTCGTTTCCTGTGGGATCCATGTAGGCCCGGGGCCAAGCCGGGTCGAAGACCCGCTCGGGCAGGAACCGCTTGGGAAACATGACCATCAGGTCGGGTCTTCGATAGTAGGGAACGGCGGCGTTCTTGTAGAGATGCTCGTCGGGAGTGTTCCGGTACTGGAGATATTCGGGTTCCGACCAGTTCAGGAAGTCCTTGGAGACGAAACGCCGGATGTCCCGAATCCTGGGCACGGTGAACTCGGTCCCCGAGGGCAACTGGGCCGTGACGTGGTAGAGCTCCTTGCGGACGGTCTTGGAACCGTACGGCACGCTTCCCCGCCGGTACCAGCCCCGGGCATAGATGGCGTAGTGTCCGCGTCCCGGGTCCCAGAGCCCGATGTTGTGCGAGTCCAGCGCCCCGTCCTCCCATGGCGGCTGCAGCAGCTTCCGCTCCCGGATCAGGCGCCATCGAAGCCCGTCGGGAGAGACCAGGCCGAAGATGACGGGCCGGTCGTGGTCGGCGCCCGGCTCCTTGCCGGTGCAGATGGACTTGTAGCGCTCGTCCGGAGGGGTCTCCGGATTGGGGTCCTTGAAGATGGCGAGGGTGGAGCAGGTCGCCCCCGGAATCGGCCAGACCAGGTTGTTTTCCCTGGAGCCCTTGAATTCGATGAGGTTCAATTCCGGCTTGACCCAGTGGATGCCGTCGACGCTCTCGGCGTAGGCCCAGAGGTGGGGCCGCGAGGGGCCGCCCCCCCGGTACCACATGCGGTAGAGCGACCCCTCCTTCATGACGCTGGGATCGTACAGATAGAGCCCCTCCCAGGGGTGATCCAGTCGGAGGGCCACCTCCGCGGCGCGGGGCCGGTGCAGTTGGCGATAAACGCCGTCCAGAGAATCCACCAGCCAGTCGTCAACGAAGAGCTGGAGGTCTGTGCCCACTTCAAGCACTTCGCGGTGGCCGGACCCATGCACGGAAGCGGCCAGCAACAGGGTAAAAATCGCTCGGAGGGTGACCTTCATGGCCATTATTCTCCATACTACCGGCGATCAGGTCCAGAGAGCGTCCGGCGGGAAGCTCCGGAGCCGGACAAAATAGTTGGCGCAAGGAACGAACGAAGCAATGAATCATATGATCACGAAACTAATAGTCATACTGATCCTGGCGGGGTGCCCCCTGCTGGCGGAGGTGGAGATCGCCGTCGACACGACCATGCCGCCCCCGGGCTGGGCGGTGATGCAGCGGGAGCTGCTGCGCACCCAGGCGGCAGCTTGCAGGAAATTCTACGAGAAGTACTTCGATGACCGGGGATTCCTGATCTGCACCGAGCGATGGGGCGCCCTCGACGGCCCTGACGACGCCATCGAGAACCTCCGGGACTGGCCCATCCTTCATTCTCTGGGAGCCTCCGACGATGTCCTGCACATGTACAAGAAGGCGTGGGAGGGACACCTGCGGCAATACACCCTGGCCAAGACCACCGACGTGGAGTTCGCCCGCGACGGCATGTACTTCAAGGAGTTCCACACCAAGATGGACTGGATCCACATCGGTGAAGGCCTGGTGGTCCTGGAGCAGCAGGCGCTCTCCGACCCGGACGACGTCCTCTTCCAACGGCGCATGCGCCGCTTTGCCGGTTTCTACATGAACGAGGACCCTGGCGCACCCAACTACGATCCCGAGTACAAGATCATCCGAAGTCTGTTCAACGGGAGCCGCGGTCCGCTGCTGCGGGACGCCAAGCCTGAGGACTGGGCCGGAGACCCCATCGAGATCGAGAACCGCTTCCAGCCGCTCCACAGCGAAAAGAACTACCAGCTCATGCTGGAGCACTTCGAAGACTACACCGACATCGTCGGCGACCACCCCTTGAACCTGTTGTCCACCAGCCTGGCTACCCAAGCCTACATGCTGAGCCACGAGGAGAAATACAAGAAGTGGGTGCTGGAGTACGTCGACGCCTGGATGGAGAGGATGGAGGCCAACGGCGGGATCATTCCCTCCAAGGTGGGACTGGACGGCACGATCGGGGGCAAGAACGGCAAGTGGTACGGCGGAGCCTACGGATGGGGGTTCACGACCCGGGTGCCCGACACCACCACCTACGTCAACCGCAACCAGCACGAGTATGGCCTCGTGGGTTTGACCAACGCGTTCCTGCTGACGGGCGACCGCAAGTACCTGGACGCCTGGCGGCGACAGATGGATGCGGTCAACGCCAACTCCAAGGTGGTGGACGGCCAGACAGTCTATCCCCAAATGTACGGCGATCAGGGCTGGTACGCCTACCGGACTCAAAAATACTCCGAGGGCGCATTGGACCTGTTCTACTTCCTGATGGAGAAAAAGGAGCGCGCGCTCCTACCGAGGCGAGGCTGGCTGGATTTCGTGGAGGGGAACGATCCGGACTATCCCGAGCGGGCGATGCAGGACGACTTCGTCACCATCCGGGACAAGATCGAGGCCATGGGCCGGGACGAAACCACTCCCGATACCCGGTTGGCCGACGATCCCATGAGGTTCAGTCCGGCACGGGTCGGATCCCTGGTCCATCTCATGCTTGGGGCCCTGAATCACCTGGCGCACGAAACCCGTTTCCGCCTCACTCTGGTGAAGGACGCCCAGGACTACATCAATCGCGGCCTGGAACACCGGAAACGGATCGGTCACCTGGGAAGCCTGCTCCACGCCCGGCTGCGTTACTTCGACCCGGACCGGAGACGGCCCGGCATTCCCCAAGACGTGGCGGCACTGGTGACGGAGATGACCCGGGACAAGACCACCGTCACATTGGTCAACATCAATCAGCTCGAGCCGAGAACCGTCGTCGTACAGGGGGGCTCCTACGGAGAGCACCAGTGCCTGAGCGTGATGGTCAAGGGAGAGAAGACGCCTATCGACGGCCCGTTCTTTCGAGTTCGGCTGGGACCGGGCGCGGGAGCGACGTTGGCCATCGCCATGAAGCGATTCGCGAATCAACCGACGCTGATGCCGCCTTGGCGCCGGTGAACCGGGGTCCGGCACGGCCTCGGAATCTCCATCTTTCGTCACCCGGCCCGGCGCGCGGCGGTTCTGCTGTGGGTCGCCAGCTTCCGCCCCGCCAGCCTTCCGGCCCAAAGAACGGCCTGAATCAGGCTCTGGGGATTGGCTCGTCCGGTCCACGCAATGTCGAAGGCGGTCCCGTGCGCCACCGACGTGCGCACCAGAGGAAGGCCGATAGTCATGTGAATGCCCCGGTCGAAGGAGATCATCTTGAAGGGAACGTGGCCCTGATCGTGATACATGGTCACGATGGCCTGGTATCGCGAACGGACCGAGGGCACGAAAAGCGTGTCGGCCGGCAAGGGGCCCTCCACCTCCATTCCCTCCCGGCGGGCCGCCTCAACCGCGGGACGGATGACACGCTCCTCCTCGCCGGAACCGAAGAGCCCGCCCTCCCCCGCGTGGGGATTGAGACCTGAAACTGCCAGCCGCGGCGCCTCGCCGTGCAGCTTAACCACCGCATCCCGAGTGAGCCGTATGGCCTCCAGAACCCGGGCCGTCGTAAGTTCCCGGGCGACCCGTTCGACGCCGACGTGGCCCGTGACCATGCTGACCCGCAACTCGTCCGAAGCCAGCATCATGTAGACGGCGGGAGATCCGGTGGCCGCGGCCAGGTAATCGGTATGCCCGGAAAATGGGATTCCGCCGGCTTGCAGGGCCCGCTTGTTGATGGGGCCCGTGGCCAGGGCCGCGAATTCCCCGTTCAGGGTCCTGGTGGTGGCTGCCTCCAGATAACGAAAGGCGGCGCGGCCGCACAATGCCTGGATCCGGCCCGGGAGAATTCGATAAGCCTCCTGACCTTCCAGATCCACCACGGCGGGAGTGGACTCGGAAAGATCCAAGAGCGCTTGGCCCTCGGTCACGATCCGATCCGGTCCGGGGAGCCGGCAGGCGTGGGCGACGCGGGCCAGCACCTCCGCGTTTCCGAACACGACCGGGACGCAGCGCGCCACCACTCGGGGGTCGGCCAGCAACCGCAGACAGATCTCGGGCCCGATCCCGGCCGGATCTCCCATGGTGACCGCCACGCGGGGCCGCCGCTGGGAAGCTGCAAGGTCCCTACTCACGCCGTTCGCCCCCTCTCACACCCATGTCGTTGACTCTCAACGGTTTCGGACCCTTGGCGATCAATCTGGGTGGAACCGCAATCCAAGGATGATAGCAGAACGCCGGGAGTCAATGGTTCGGCGCCGACGTACGGCTTCCGGCTGTGAGGCGATGGCCATCACGGCTCAGAACCTCGTCTACGCTCCGGCCCCAGAGAGCCTCGATCTCCGGGTTGAGATCGTAGATCCACTTCACCAGATCTTCGGCTGAGGTCTGCTGCCTGGACCGGATCCGGCGGGAGCCGGTCAGATGAGGGGACAGCGCACGGGCCAGGTCCGCACTGAAGTAGACGGCGCCCCGGTGAGAGAGGTGATGTCCGTCCACGAACAGGCCAGGATCGCCATAGTCGTTCCTGGCGCGGAGGATATCCACCCTCTCTTGGGCCGCCAATTCCTCCAGCCGGGCCTGGTTCCGGGACATGACCGGATCGTGGACCCGGCGGAAGGTGTCGTGGACCGGCATGATGAGAAGAAGGGGAGTGATCCCCTGGCTGCGGCATGCCTCAAACAGCCCCAGCAGGTTTTCCTCGTCCAAGGGAGTCTCCTCGTCGAAACGGGCGCGTCCGGAAAACTCCCCGTCGGTGTGGCCGTCATAGGGTTGGGGACCCCAGCCGCAGGCGGTTTTGAAACCGGACCGCCGCTCCAGATCCTTGAAGTGTGCTGGAGTGATCCGGGGGTTCCCCGCATCCCGGTAGCAGTCTTCCAGGAACCAGCAGCGAAGATCGGGAAGCAGCTCCTGCTCGATCAGGTCTCGACGGTAGCGATACAGGGAGAGGCGGTAGGAGAGGAAGCGGGAGATGAAACCCTCGACGGGATCGCCGCCCGAGGCTGGCGCGTGTTCCAGCCGATAGGCCAGGGACTCCCGGTAACGGTCGATCAGGTCCCAGAGCTTGCGCTTCTGCAGAGGCCAGTCGGGACTCACCCCGAAAACCACGAATTCGGGGCGGACCTCGATGTCAATGAGGTGGGGAATAAACGCCTCCCGGGCGAAACGAGCCACTTGCGAACCGGTGCCGAAGTTGAACAGTGCCTGGTGGGGGACTCCCAGGGTGCGGGCCACCACTTCGGGGACGATTCCATTCTTGGTGCGGGAGTCTCCGGTGAAGATGACCTTGGGAGGAGTGGGATAGGCCTTGACCAAAGCGTTTCGCCGGGTCACCCGGGGGTCATGGTAAGGCAGGAGCTCCATGTCGAACTGGGGAAGGACCAGCAGCCTCCGATTCATCTCCAACAGAATGAAGTCGGCCGCGATCAGGGTCAGCACCAGACCCAGAAGTATCTTGACGAGGCGCTTGGCAAGGCCCGGCAGGTCCCGCTTCCGGCCTCCGACTGTCCTCGCCAATGGATCTTCAACCATACGTCTCCTTCGCCCGAATCGGATTATATCCGGTTGCTCAACCCCGCAGGTCAGAACTGGAAGTAAATGAAACTCTCCTGCCCACCGGCGAAAAGATAGAGCACCAGCAATCCTCCCAACATGATCCAGCTCCAGTTCAAGGATCGCGATGCCGCCAGCCGGCGTGACAGGCGGTCCATGCGATAGCTGAGGAGGTGGATCAGGGCGAACGCCGCGATCAGGAAGAGGGCCAAGGGGTGGCTGTCGATCAACGCCGGCAGGCCGGCGGTGTTGAAATCCCAAAAGAGCATCTTTTTGACGTAGAAAGACAGCTTGCCCAGGTCCGGGAGAATGAAGATCAGCCAGCCGATGCAGGTGAGGTAGAAGGTCCCCAGGATCTTCAGAGGGTCCCAAATCCGGGACCCGGATGCCGGCCGCCGCCAGATCAGGACCTTGTGGAGGATGAGAAGAATCCCCTGATACAGGCCCCAGAGCACGAAGTGCCACGCGGCGCCATGCCAGAGTCCACCCAGGAGCATGGTCACCAGCAAGTTCACGAGTTGCCGTCGCCGGCCCTTCCGGTTCCCGCCCAGGGGAATGTAGAGATAGTCCCGGAGCCAGCTGGAAAGGCTGATGTGCCACCGTTTCCAGAACTCGGTGATGTTCCGGGAAAAATAGGGATAGTTGAAATTGTCGGGGAAGCGAAAGCCCATGACCCGGGCCGAACCGATGGCGATGTCGGTGTATCCCGAGAAGTCGCAGTAGATCTGAATGGCGAAAGCGGCGATGCCCAGAAACACCAGGAGGGAATCCTGGGTCAGATCCCCGTGGAAGACCGCTTCGACGAATCCCGACAGGTTGTCCGCGACACACACCTTCTTGACGAGCCCGTAGAGGATCAGCGTTGATCCGAACCGGATCTGGTCCCAGTTGACCACGGGCATCCGGGCGAGCTGCGGCAGAAAATGGCGTGCCCGGACAATGGGGCCCGCCACCAACTGGGGAAAGAAGGAGACATAGAGGGCGAACGATCCGATGGAGTTCACCGGCTTCAACTTGCCGAAGTAGATGTCGAGCGTGTAGCTCATGCTCTGGAAGGTGTAGAAGGAGATGCCGATGGGCAGAAAGATCTCCCATCCGGATAGGCGCATGCCGAAACCCAGGCTCCCGAACAGCGCTTCCAGGCTGGAGAGGGCGAAGTTTGTGTATTTGAAGTAGGCCAGGACCCCCAGGTTGCCGGCGATGCTGCAGGCCAGGTAAATGCGGCGCGCCCGCAGGCTCTTCGCATTGCCGATGGCACGCCCCAAGTAGAAATCCAGGGTGCTGGAATAGAGGAGCAGGAGAACGAACCACGTGGACGACACCCAGTAGAAGTAGTAGCTGGCCAGAAGCAGGAAAGCGTGCTGGAATCGGCGCCTGCGGACCGAGTCGGTGACCAGGAGGACCAGCAGGAAGAAGAGGATGTAATGGAAGCTGTTGAAGAGCATCTCAGCCGGCGGCGGGAATCACGGAATCCCAGGCCACGATTCGACGGGGTCGGTGGACCGGACCACATGCATTCCGGCGTCGGCGAACCGGCGGAAGGCGGCTGTGGCGTCCTCCGTGAAGTCGACGACGCCGGGCACCACCACCGGCGAAGTGCAATCCTCCAGCAGGTAGACCCTCTCGGCGAAATCCGCCCGGCTACCCGAGCACTCTTCCAGGAGATGATCAACGGTCCAGGCCACGCAATGGCTCTTGGCCTGTCCCGCCACGATCACCACGTCGCAGCTCATGAGCGACTCCAACAAGGTCCGGTTCTTCACGCCGATGGGAGCACCGTCGACGCCTTCCATCACTTCCGGACCCAGAACCGAATAGTGCTCCGTCAAGGGCGAGTCTCCCTTGACCTGGAAATCGGGCTGGCTCTGGCGGCAGACGCTGTGAAAGAAGACGGCCTCCTCCAGGGACGACACCAGGGCATGACCGATCCCGCCCAACATGCCATGGTAGGGCCAAACGGTGAGCTGGTAGTGCCCTTCCTCCTGCAGACGGCTCACATAATGGAGCAGATGAGCTTGGCCGGTCTCCGGATCCATGCCGATCTGGGAGCAGGCGACCGGATTGATTCTCCAAACTCCTCCGCGCACGTCCTCAGGCGAGATGACGGTGTACGGATCGGGGTGCTCTCCGGCCTCGTTGATCAGAAACAGGGGATGAAAGATCTGCACCGGACGGTGCGTGTCCAAGGTTGGACAGATCCGGGTGATGGCACCCAGATTTCGATAGAGAAACCGGCAAAGACGCTGATTGTCCTCCACCGACGCGCGTCCGGACGCTCCCGCCACGAAGAGCTCGAATCCCGGAATACAGAAGGTGTTCTGCACGTCCACGGCCACCAGACAGACGCGAATCCGGTCCTGGGCGGCAGGCGTGACGCCGTAGCGGGCTCTCCACTCTCCCGCCTCCCGGGCCCTCTCCTGATAGGGAACGCGCCAAACCTGATCGACCCGTTCAGGATCAAAATGGGGGGGGACCGGAAGTTGGGGCCAGGGCATGCGAGCGGTTTCAGCGATTGTAACCGGTCTTTTCGTACCACTCGGCGTTGATCTCGAGATAGTGATCCCACTCCTCGGGAACTTCGTCGTCCGGAAAGATGGCCTCAACCGGACACTCGGGAACACAGGCGCCGCAGTCGATGCACTCCACCGGGTCGATATAGAGCATGGTGGCGTCGACGAACTCGGCTTCATCGGCGCGGGGATGGATGCAATCGACCGGACAAGAATCCACGCAGGCCGTGTCCTTGGTTCCGATACAGGGCTCAGCGATGACGAAGGTCATGATCTCCTCCCTCGTAGACGCTATCCAATTTAACCGAAATAGAATCCAGGTCAAGCGATGAGCGGCGAGGAGCGGCGTCTTTCAGGCGCCGAATGGGAACGGCGTCCTTCCGGGCGCCGAATGGGAGCGGCGTCTTTCAGGCGCCGACCCGGAAGCAGCGTCCTTCCGGGCGCCGACAGAGACGTGTCCCCCGGCCTGCGAGTCCCTTCCTCCCCGGCCCTCTCTTCAGTCCCTCCCCAGATTCCCCACCCCGGCGAATGCGGTGTCGAGTCACGTCACAGACTGTTAGAATACCGCTCAGTGAACCGCACGGAACGTCTTCTGGATCTGATCACCTACCTCCTCAACTCCAGCGACCCGGTTTCCTGGAGAGAGATCAAGAACCACTTCCCCGACGACTATTCCCGGGGGGTCGAGGAGTCGAATCAGCGAAAGTTCGAGCGCGACAAGGCCGAGCTCATCTCCTTGGGGATTCCCATCGACTACAAGAGCGGAGCCGAAGTGTCGAAAGACGGCTACATCATCCGGGAGGACAAACTCTTCCTTCGTGAAATCGAGTTCGATCCCACCGAGTCCTCCTTGCTGATGCTCTCCGCGAATGCCGTCCGGGACAATTCAAACTTTCCCTATCAGGCTCAACTGAAATCGGCCCTGTACAAGATCATCAGCGTCAGTCAGGTGACCCCTCCGCCTCCCGAATTGAAGATCTCCTTTCCCAACGGGGGAAAAACCGGCAAATGGCCGAACCTGGTGCATCAGATCCGGGAGGCCTTGGAGCGGAAGAAGAGCATCGAGATCGAGTACTACGCCTTCTCCACGCGCGAGACGACCCGGCGCAAGGTCGATCCGTACGGCCTGATCTTGAGGAGGGGCCACTGGACGCTCGTGGGTTGGGACCACCTGCGGCAGGGACTTCGATGCTTCGTCCTCGGCCGCATGAGCGATGTCTCCGTCAACCGGAGGCGTCCAGGGAGTCCCGACTACAAGATTCCCAGTGGATTCACCCTGAAGCCATACCAGAACCAGCAACCCTGGGAACTGGCCATCCACGAGCCGGTTCGGGTATCGGTGGAGATTTCCGAACACCGCCTTCCCGAATTGCTCCCCCAGTTGACTCGCGCCGTCCCCAAGGGCGGGAACCGCTTCGATATCGAGGTGACCAACCGGTCCGGTTTCATCGCCTGGATTCTGGAACTGAAAACCGATGCCCGGGTTCTGACTCCGGTGGAGATTCGAAACCAGATTCACCGGACTCTCCGGAATCTGTTATGAACGTCGCCGACCGAATCAACCGCATACTCCTGATCATGAGCTACGTCTCCCAGAACCAGGGAATCTGGTTGGACGATCTGGCCAGAAAGGTGGAGATGCGGCCCCAGGACCTGTTGAAGGAACTGGAGTTCATGCTCCTGATCGGCAAGCCTCCGTTTCGGCCCGACGACTACGTGGACATCTACGTTGAGGACCGGCGTGTCTTCATCGAGTACGACCAGATGTTGAACCGCCCTCTTCGCTTTACCCGGTCCGAAGCGGTGGCATTGCTGGTCTCTCTCCAGTTGCTGGACCCGGAAGTGGATCCCGAAGCCGTCCAGTCCCTGAAGAGAAAAATCCGCCAGGCCATTGCCCGCTCCGAGGACTCCCGTTTCCGGATCGAGAATCGAGTCGTCGTGGACCGGCCGTCCCGGCCCGTCTCGGAACACTTTGCGCTCTTGCGCCAAGCCGTCGAGGACCAGCTCAAGGTGCGGATCGACTACTACTCGTTGACTCGGGACGAGACCTTGAGCCGCAACGTTCATCCCTACTACCTCATGAAGCGTCTGGGCTACTGGTATATGGAGGGCTACTGCGAACTCCGGCGTGACGTTCGAACCTTCAAGTTCGATCGGGTCCTGGCGGTCGACCTGTTGAACGATCCATTCTCACTCCCCGAGGGTGTGGACGTGCGCCAGGACAGAAACAACTTCCTCCGGTTTCCCGGTGATCGCGAGATCCGGGTCTATTTCGACGCGGACGTGGCGCCCTGGATCAAGGAGCAATGGGGGGATTCGGCGGAATCAGTAAAGGACGGGGGGGTGGTCCTCACCCTGGAGAGCGAGACGCTGGAGTTCCCTTCCCGCCTGGTTCTGCGGTTTGCCCCTCACGCCCGCCCTTTGAGCCCTCCCGAGTTGATCGAGAAGGTCCAGAGCGATGCCAGGAAGGTATTGGACCTGTACGATTCGCCGGTTTCGGCTTCATGAATGCCTCTGCCTCTCGCCGCTGCCTGATCACTGGCCCGCAACTTCCAACTCTGTGCGCGATGATCGCATCGGGTTTTCGCTTTCGTCCCGTCTCCGGCACAGTCGGCTCTCCAGAGATTTCGATAGAATATCGGTCGTGGACTGATAATGATCATGCACTCGGCGAACCGGCGAGAAATGCGGAACGGTGTGCAACCCAAACAAGGATGGAGAGTGTCGTCATGAAGAGAACAGCGCGAAGCGGTGTCGTGCCCGTTTGTATGGTTTTCCTGGCTCTGTCCTGCGGACCGGCACCTGACGAAGGGGCCTCGACCGGGTCTGAAGCGGAAGCGGAGGCCGATGCCGGCTTGGCCGCGGCCGCGATCCTCCATCCCACCGAAGGAAACGACACCGAGGGAATCGTCGCCTTCGAGGAGATGGGCGGTGGAATTCACGTCATGGCTCACGTGACCGGACTGGAACCGGGCCGATACAGCCTGCACGTGCACGAGATGGGAGACTGCAGTTCGGGGGACGGGGCGAGCACGGGCGCGATCTTCGACCCGGAAGGATCCGGTTCCGAAACTCCCGCCGGTCGATTGGGCGAGATCGAAGCCGACGAGAGCGGCATGGCGCACTTCATGACCGACGTGCACCAGATCGCCCTGTCGGAGGGTCCTCGTTCCGTGGTCGGCCGCTCGGTGGTCATCATGACGGCCGGAGGTGAGACCGTCGCATCCCTGGCTTGCGGGGTCATCGAACCGCAGGCGCCGGGCGCCATGCGCGAGGGTTCGGGATACTGATCCCGGATCTCCCCGCGAACCAGGCCTGACCCGGAGAATCCATCGGGTCCGAGAGCCGCCCGGCAATACTGGCTCAGTCGGTCAGTCTGATACCTTGAACTCCACCGTCAACCTCTTGTTGCCCCAGTCCGCCCTTAGTCTGGCCCCTCCGGTGTCCTGCCCGTACCTGCTCTGGAGGAGGTAGATGGTGAACGTTTCCACGTTCGCGTCGACAATCTCCGTCTTGAACGGAACCACGGCCTCGCCGCCATTCAATAGCAACTCCCATTGGTCGGGGCCGGTGCACTTGGCCTGCAGCTTGTACTCGCCTGCGGGAATCGAGACCCCGCCGGACACGAGATTCGCTTCCGTCTTCATGGTCGTAGGCGCGTTCATGCCCATGCGCCAGACCATTTCCGGCTTCGCCATGCCCAGCATGTCGCGGCCCCGGAGCGAGGGACGTCCATACTCGATGGAGACCTTTTTCCCTTTCAAGGTCAACTCGGCGGTTCCGCGGAGATCCTGCTGGGCCTCCAACGAGAAATGTGTCAACAGAACTACTGCAATGACGAGAGCTTTCTTCATGAATCTTCTCCTCGATCGATTCCTTGATGGAACTTGCCAACCTGACCCGGCGCCGACGGCCACCGCAGGTTGTTGGACGCGCAGAATCACACAACATTTTTGGCTTGGCGTCAATTCGAGCCGGCGTCATCGTCGACCGGACCGGTAGCGGCATTGACGGACAAGAATCCGGCGGCATATGCTTGACCAAGTCTGACCAACATCGGAGTTCAAGATGCCTGAAACGGTCTACAATCTGTACGAAGCCAAATCATCCCTCTCTCGCCTCGTCGATCGGGCCGCTGAAGGAGAGGAAATCATTATCGCCAAGTCAGGTAAACCCTTGGCGCGTCTGGGTCCCCTCCGGCAGAGAGTCGCCCAGCGCCAACCCGGGGGCTGGGAAGGCCGCGTTTACATCTCGGATGACTTTGACGAGCCCCTGCCGCCGGAGATCCTATCGGCTTTCGAAGGACAGGGGTGAACTTGCTGCTACTGGATACCCATGTCTTCCTGTGGTGGCGAAGCCAGCCCACCAAGATATCTCCAGACGTGACCAGGGCAATTGCGTCCGCTGAGGTGGTCTTCGTCAGCGCGGCCTCGGCCTGGGAAGCTGCGATCAAAGCTGCGCTGGGAAAGCTGAAGCTCCCTGAGAGCTTCGAATCGGGAGTTGCCGAGAGCGGCTTCCAACAATTGCCTATTGGCTTTGGCCACGCCGGCCGGGTTTCAGACCTGCCCCCTCATCACCAGGATCCCTTCGATCGCATGCTGATTGCCCAGGCTCAGTCCGAGGGCCTGACCCTGGTCAGCCACGATCGACGGCTGTCACCCTACGACGTGCCCATCCTCTGGGTTTGATCCCTGGGCCGGCAACGGCTCTCCGTGGACGGCCGGCACGGCCGTCGAAAGAATCACAGCCCGTCAAAGAAACAGACTGTCCCCTTTATTCAGAAACTCACCTATCATTCTGCTTTCCCGCTGATTCGGAGCGGGCGGCAGAGATCACAACGTCCAGCCGGAACGGTATTCCTTTCGTAGCAGCGCATTGGCCTCCAGAGAGTTGGCGACCCGCAGGTTGTCCGCGTCCCAGTCGAGTTTGACTCCGGTGCGGTAGGCGAGGCTCCCCAGCATGACCGCCTCCGAGATGGGGCCGGAATCGCCGAAGTTTGCGCTCGTCGGGCTCCCAGTCTTGCAGGCGGCAATCCACTCGGCGCGATGGCCCACCTCAGCCGTTCTCCGCCATTCCGGGTGAGCCTTGTAGGCAGCCACCCACGGAGCGTGACGACCGAGCTCCGCACCGATGGACGGGGGGAGGCTCGGCTTGGGCGGCTCGAAGGCCGCGAACTTTTTCTCCGGCCAGAGCATCCGCTGCCCGTAGCTGGCCAGCAGCATTCCCTCGGTACCCACGAAGACGCCCCAGGCCCATTTGGGGAAGTCGTTTTCCGCGAAAACCGGCGGCGGCTGACTGCCCTGCGTCCAGGTCACGGTGACCGGCGGCATCTCTCCGCGGGCCGGGAACCGGTAGCGGACGTGAAGCTGTCCCGGTGTCGTCTCAGGATGGGGCGTCGGCCCTTCGGCCTCCACCGAGACCGGATAGCGAAGATCCAGAGCCCGGAAGGCCAACGTCAGGTAGTGGCAGCCCATGTTGCCGAGACTGCCGGAGCCGAAATCCCACCAACGATGCCAGTTGCCGCCGCACCCGCGGGAATAGACGGGGTGATAGGGGCGGTATGGCGCCGGCCCCAGGAAAAGATCCCAGTGAAGTCCCTCGGGGACGGGGGGCGTCTCGGTGGGGCGGTCACTGGCGCTGCGCCCCGATCGGAGCCAGATGTGGCATTCCTCCACCTCGCCGATGGCTCCGGCGCGGATCAGCTCGACGATGCGGCGGTGGTTGTCCGTGGCGTGCATCTGGGTTCCCAATTGGGTGGCCACCTGCATCTCGGCAGCCACCTTGGCCTGCATGCGGGCCTCGTAGACCGAATCGGCTCCCGGCTTCTCGCAGTAAACGTGCTTCCCGCGCCGCATCGCCGCAACACTCGCCGGAGCGTGGCTGTGGTTTGGCGTGCTCACCACCACGGCGTCGATCTCCCGGTCCAGCTCGTCGAGCATCTTCCGGTAATCGTTGAACTTCTTCGCTCCCCCATAGCGGGCGAAGGCGGCGCCTGGAGGATTCCGGCGTCCTGGAGTCGAGCCGGCCGCCGACCGCTCGTCCACGTCGCAGAGAGCCACGATGTTCTCCCCGGTCATCTCCGGCCGTGAGGCCGGCTTGACCCTCATGCCAGAGCCGAACTCCACGTTCTCCCCTGCGATGTGAACGAGGTTCCACCCCCCCATTCCGCCGGCCCCGACAACGGCGACATTGAGCTTCTCGTTGGCAGGGTAGCCCCAGACCGAACGGCTGTTGCGGAGAATCACCAAACCGGCCGCGGCGCGGCCCGCAGTGCTGAGAAAACGTCGGCGTTTCAACTGATTGTTCATGGTTCCTCCTCCACCGTTATCCGGCCGTTGCTTGAGGATTGGCCGGGATCAAGGAAATCCGTCATGGGGACATCTTGGATTTTGGACAACTCAGCAATATTGCTCCAACGCCCGAACCCGGGTCAATGGAGTCCGGTGCTTTACGCCTCTACTTGACAGAATCGTCGAGAATCTGCCAATTCTTCCACGTGCAGGCCCGGCAGCGAATCTACCTCGCCATGGTGACCACCGTGTCGATCCTTTGGATTACCCCGGGGCGGAAATGAGACGTGGGACGGGGATGCGAGGCGCCGATCCGGATACTCCAGGCCCCATTAATGTGGAGGACAGACGATGAAAATGAGACTCTCGGCTCTCACGGCGGCCTTCCTGGCGCTCCCTCTGAGTGCGGCATCCGCCGCGGAGCAGAACGAATCCGGGGAGCCAATTGACATCGGCTCCCGACTGGAACTTTTCGTCGATCACCACCTGATCGATCGGCTGGACGGAGCGCGCCTGATGATGGGACACCCCCGGCCGGCGGGAACCGTCCTGAAGGCGGATCGGCCGTGGGAGGGTCCCCACAACTTCGGTTTCCAGGTGATCCACGACGGCGGCGTCTATCGCATGTTCTACCGGGGATGGTCCGAAGACGATTCCGTCGTCCTCTGCTACGCCGAGAGCCGCGACGGTGTCCGCTGGGACAAACCCAGTCTGGGGCTGCTGGAGGTGAATGGCACCCGGGAGAACAACGCGGTGGCCGTGGTCGACGAGACCGGTCGCCGCCCGGTCCACTACCTTTTCCCTTTCATCGACGCCCGTCCCGGCGTGCCGGCCGCCGAGCGCGTGAAGGGAATCCGCGCCGTCCTCCAGTCCAAGGAACCATTCCTCATGCACGTCTACCTGTACGGTTCCATAGACTGGTTCCAGTGGCGGCGGCTACGCGAGGAACCCATCATCGCAACCGGCATCCGCAACGCCTTCGATGCCTCCAACTACGTCTTCTGGTCGCAGACGGAGGGACTCTACGTCTGCTATTTCCGCTACATGGTAGAGCGCCCAAACAGCTCTTCTCCGGTAGGACTCCGGTCCGTTCAGCGTGCCACCTCCCGGGATCTGATCCACTGGTCCGAGCCGCAGGGGATGACCTACAGCGATACCGGGACCGTGGTGCCCTCCGATCAGCTGTACACCAACAACACGGAGCCCTACTTTCGAGCCCCCCATCTCTACGTGGGTCTGGCCGCCCGTTTCATGAGGGGCCGGCGCGTCGTGACCGACGCCCAATTGGGCCGGATGCAGATGGCGTCGCAAGGGGGCCATGTCTACTACAAGGACTGTTCCGACGGGGTCCTCTTGACGACCCGGCCCGGGACCACCCGGTTCGACCGGACCTTCCTGGAAGCCCTCGTGCGGCCTGGACGGGGGCCGGAGAACTGGGTTTCCCGGACCAACTTTCCTCTCCGGGGAGTGGCGCAGACGGGACCCGCGGAGATGTCGTTCTTCGTGAGCCGGCACTATGCCCAGCCTTCATGGCACATCGAGCGTCTGACCCTGCGCCTGGACGGATTCGGCTCGGTTCGGGCTCCCTACCAGGGAGGCGAGATGCTCACCCGGCCCCTGGTCTTTACGGGAGACCGGCTGGTGATCAACTACGCCACGAGCGCGGCCGGAAGTCTTCGAGTGGAGGTCCAGGACCTGGAAGGCCGCCCCGTCCCCGGATTCTCCCTGTCCGAGTGCCGGGAGATTATCGGGGACGAGATCGAACGTGCGGTCACGTGGGAGGGCCGCCAGGATCTGGGGCAGCTTTCGGGGAAACCGGTTCGGCTGCGTTTCGTTATGAAGGATGCGGATCTCTATTCCATGAGGTTCAAATAGAAGCCGTGTGATCGTGGCGCCCGGAAGGCGCGCCGCGGCTCCCGAGTCAGTACGCTTCCATGAACCCGAACAACGGCGGGTTGCTCATCCACTTCCCCTGGGTGAACTCGGGGAAGTCCACCGGCGCGCTCGACCGCCGGATCGACTGCTCGGAGAGGGGCGAGATCGCCATCCAGGCCGCCATGTCGTAGACATCGATGGAGGTGTTGATCTTCCGCTTGATGCATTCCTTGAAGGCCCGGAGCTCCAGAAAGTCGGTTCCGCCATGTCCCTTGCGGATACCCTCGGCCAAGTATCGCTCCCACAGCGGATGTTCGTACCGTTCCTGAAATCGATCAAAGGACTGCCACCGGTGGGACGGCTCCATACCGTCAAGGTAGATCATGGACTTGTCTCTCGATCTGCTGTCCGCATCCTGCATCCAGATGCCTTTGGTCCCCTGGACCACGTACAGGAATGAGTTGGGCCGCGGCAGTCGAGTGTCGAACTTGATGATCACCGTCTCCCCATTCGCGCACTTGATGGTCGTGGTGACGAGATCCCCCTGTTTCCAGGCAATATTTCGACGCGGGTGACCGGGAGAAAGATTGTCCTCGGACCATTTGCGCAAACCTCGTGACTTAGTCGCCATAGAGGTCAGGTACGCGAAACGGTTCCCCCGTTGAATGTTCAGGCTATGGGCGATGGGGCCGATGCTGTGGGTGGGATAGAGCTCTCCGTTACGGTACTGGTTGTGCCTGGAGCGGTAGTCCCCTTCCCCCTTGGGATCGGGGCCTGTGCCCTTTCCCAGGACCAGGCGTTCGCGCAGATCATGAGCATACCCGCACTGGCAGTGGATCAGTTCCCCGAACACACCCTCGCGAACCATTCTGAGGATCGCCATGTTGTATCGGGCATAGCAGTTATTCTCCAGGAGCATGCAGGGAACCCGGGTCTCCTCGTAGGTCTCCACCAGGTTCCAGCACTCTTCGATGGAATTGGCCGGACCGACTTCGACACCCGCGTAGATTCCAGCCTTCATGGAATCGATGGCCATGGGGATGTGCAGTTCCCAGGGAGTGGCGATGACTACACCGTCGAGGTCGTCCCGTTGCAGCAACTCGAGGTAGGAACTCTCATCCTCTCCGTAGCCCTCGGGACGTGCGCGGCCCGACGACTGGACCCGGTCCTGAGCCCGGCGCAGGTTGTCGGGGGCGATGTCGCAAACCGCCGGTATGCTCACGTCGGAAAATCGCAGACACAGCCTCAGCAGACTCGATCCCCGGCCCCCGACGCCGATGAAGCCGAGGCTGACCTTGCGGTCATCGGTGCCCTTCAGGATGGCGGGCGTCAGACCGACACCGAGGCCGGCGGCCGACACCTGCTTGACGAAACTTCGGCGGTCGGACGGCGGGGCGCTCCTGTTCAGTCGGTTCATCCTCTTCCTCCTGGCCCGGGCGAGACCTCTTCCCGGCGGCAGGGCCGGCCGTCCGTGGCGAAAGCCGCCGCGGCGCCTCCGCCGGATCTGAATCCGGGCAGCCCGGGTTGCTTGCGGATCACATATGATCGAACATGCTCGTTCGTCAGGCCTTGTCCGGCGGGCCGAGTTCCGGTCTCGGTGCTACACAGGACTTCTAATACGGTCCGGCACGGGAACACCAATGGCTCGAAGACCCACTACCCTCGCATTATTGCTCTGCACCCTGTTCACGGCAGCCCGATCAGCTCCTGGCCTGGCCGCCCCGCCTTCCGGACGGGGGGAGCCCACGAGAACGATTCTGCGATTCTCCAATTATCGAGTCCTGTTCGACCGCGTCCAACAAGGCTACCCCACCTGTGGAGCCTCCTTCCTGTACCGGAAGGGAACGCTGGAGCTCATTTTTCTCCGTCCCACGGAAGACGGCCGGGGCCAGGAGACATTCCTGACTCGCAGTGACGACCTGGGAAAGACCTGGTCCGATCCCGTCTCCTTCGGTCCGCCGGTGGGAAACCCGAAGAAACTTTACCAGAATGCCTCGCTGGTGGGAGTGACCGCCAGCGGGACCAGCCTGGTCACCGGCTCCTTCACTCCCCGGATCCCGGGCCGCGGCTACGGGAGCACCTGGATCGACCCTCCCGACCCCAAGCTGTACGGCATGCATTTCGCCAGAAGCTTCGACCTGGACAAGACCTGGGTCACCGAGCGGATCGTGCAGCAGAACGCCGACGGGAGCGATTTCGCTCACTACTACAACGTTGTCAACGGACAGTTCGTCCTCCTGCGGGAGGACCGCTGGATGTTCGGCTTCGGGAACTGCGATGATTAGGGAAACCGCCACCGGATCCTGTCGACGGACATCTCCGCCGAGTCGGCGGCGACGGGAGCCCACGGTCGATGAGGGTTTGCCGAACTCTACAACATGGCCAACGATCCGCAGGAGAGATTCAATCTCTACGGCCAGCCGCAGCACGCAAGCATTCAGAAGGAGATGGCAGAGGAGCTCCGCCGTTTCTTCGAGGAGTATGCCGACCCGCGATACGACATCTGGAAGAGAGGCCGTTCCAAGGCGCGGCGGCGGCTGGCCCCGGTTGGCCATCCGGACTACCGTCCGTTGCGGAAAGAATAGGCTAGGTTCCTCACAGCTCTCTTGAGGAGAACCCCCCATGACGCTCCGAACGATCGTCCCTCTACTGGTGCTCCTCGCCTTCAAACCTGCGGTCGCGCAAGAGAACCCGCCGCCGAACTTCCTGATCGTGCTGGCGGATGACCTGGGATACGGTGACCTGGCTTGTTACGGTCATCCCAGCATCAGGACGCCCAACCTCGACCAACTCGCGCGCGAAGGACTGCGGTTGACGAGCTGCTACGCGGCGGCGCCGAATTGCTCCCCGGCGCGGACCGGGTTCATGACGGGGCGAACACCCTATCGAGTCGGCGTGCACAACTGGATCCCCATGTTCTCCCCCATGCACCTCCGGAGGGAAGAAATCACGGTCGCGACGCTGTTGCGGAAGGCTGGCTACGACACCTGTCACGTCGGCAAATGGCACCTTAACGGCGACTTCAATCTGCCGACTCAACCGCAACCCTGGGATCATGGCTTCAACTACTGGTTTTCCACGCAGAACAATGCCCTGCCGAATCACCGCAATCCCGACAACTTCGTCCGCAACGGCAAACCGGCCGGACAACTCAAGGGCTATGCCGCGCCGCTGGTGACCGACGAGGCCATTCACTGGCTGAAAGAGGTCCGGGACAAGACGAAGCCGTTCTTCATGTACGTCTGCTACCACGAGCCGCACGAGCCGATCGCGAGCGACAAGCGTTTCGCCGATCTCTATCCTTCCGACGACCCCGGCTATCGAGCTCACCACGGCAACATCACGCAACTCGACGATTCCTTCGGAAGGCTGGCCGAGACCATCGACGAGCTTGGTTTGCGCGACAACACCTTCGTCTTTTTCACCAGCGACAACGGACCGGCGATCACGGGAATTCACCCGCACGGATCGGCGGGCCCCTTGCGCGGCAAGAAGGGGTATCTCTACGAGGGCGGCATCCGCGTCCCGGGCATCATCCGCTGGCCCGGACACGTTGAGGCGGGATCCGAGTCGGACGTTGCCGTCAGCGGCGTCGATCTGCTGCCGACACTCTGCGATCTCGCCGGCGTGGCCGTTCCGGGACGCCGTACTCTCGATGGTATCAGCATTCGACCACTGTTGGCGGGAGCACCGCTCGAGCGGAAGACGCCACTCTACTGGCACTTCCTGCGGGCTCGCGGAATGCCCAAAATCGCCATGCGCATCGGAGACTGGAAGATCCTGGCGCACCTGGACCAACCCGACCTGCGAGTCACGGCCGACATCGTGCCCGACGAGATGCGGATGCTGAAGACCGCGAAGCTGGCGCGGTTCGAACTGTACAACCTTCGCGACGACATTGGCGAAACCCGGAATTTGGCGGAACGAGAGGCACAGCAACTGGCCAAACTTGCAGATCGATTGCGGTCGATGTATGCCGATGTCCAAGCGGCGAGCCCGGTGTGGCCCGCCTGGAAGTGGCCCCGATACGAGGCGCAGCGGATCGAGTGGCCTCCATACCGCAATCGGCCTACGCCCGGGAACAAGTAAGGCCGTCCGGTAGCCACCCGGTTCCTCACAATGGACTGGCGTACCGACACTTACCAGACCTGGACCTCCAGTCTCGATTCGACTACCACTCCAGACGGCTGTCGTCCGGGCCGAGTTTCCCGGGCCCCCGAATTCCTCGACCTTTTCGCTCCGTGAGTTTGTCCCCCAGTTCGTCCCGGACCTGGTCCGCGTACCGCTGCAGCCGCTCCACCACCTCAGGATGCGCAGAAGCAAGATCGGTGGTCTCCCCCACGTCCTGCTTCAAGTCAAACAGTTCCAATCCGGTCTCGGCCTGATCGTAGGGGACCGGACGCCCGCCGGTTCCTCCGGCTCGACCCGACAGGGTTCGGTACTGGTGTGGAAAGTGAAGCTTCCAGCGGCGGTCCCGCACGGTCTGCAATTGACCGTTCCGGTAATAGGAATAGAAAACCTCGTGAGGCGAGCGAGCCCCAGGTTCCACGAACATCAGGGGGCGGATGTCCCTGCCGTCGATCTTGTGTGCAGGCAGCTCCGCACCGATCAGAGCGGCGACCGTTGGAAAGAGATCGATCGTCGCGGCCAATTCGCCGCACTCCGTACCGGCCGGGATACGTCCCGGCCAGCGCATCAGGGTCGGGACCCGGATTCCCCCTTCGAACGACGTGCCCTTGCCCTCCCGCAGAGGAGCCGCAGATCCGGCGTGATCCCCGTAGCTGAGCCAGGGCCCGTTGTCGGAAGTGAAGATCATCAGCGTGTGCCGGTCCAGACCGGTGCGTTTCAGAGCATGGAGGATCTGTCCCACGGACCAGTCGATCTCCATGACCACGTCGCCGAACAGACCCCGCCCGCTGCGTCCCTTGAACTTTTCGGATACGTAGAGCGGGACATGGACCATGCTGTGAGGCAAGTACAGCAGGAAGGGCCGATCCCGGTTCCGCTCGATGAAGTCGACGGCGCGCTCCGTGTATTCGGCCGTGAGCAGACTCTGATCTTCCCCCGTGACACTGGGATTGACGACCTGGTTGCCCTCGATCAGGGGAAGATCGGGAAAGCGGTCTCCGGCGGTCGGGTGGTAGGGCCACATGTCATTGGAATAGGGCAGACCGTAATACTCGTCGAAGCCGTGCTGAAGCGGCAGGAACTTGGGATGGTGGCCCAGGTGCCATTTTCCGAAGCATGCCGTGGCATAACCCTGGCCTCGGCACAGTTCCCCGAGGGTGACTTCCCGTTGGTGCAGACCGATGGCGGAACTGGGCCCCAAGGCGCCGGACAAGCCGATCCGGCGGTGATAGCAGCCGGTCATCAAGGCGGCCCGGGATGCCGTGCACACCGCGGAGGAAACCTGGAAGTCCGTGAATCGCATGCCCTCTGCCGCCATGCGGTCCAGGTTTGGAGTCGAGTACCCCTTGGCGCCGAAGGGACCGATGTCGGCGTAGCCCATGTCGTCAATGAATATCAGAACGATGTTGGGCGGGCGGGCTTCGGAATTGCCGGGTACGCGGGTTTGCGAACAATTGCAGACGAAGAGAAGAGCTGCCACCACCAAGGCGCACCTGAAACGGGGATGATTTCTCAAAGCAATTTCCTCCTTCGCCTGTCAGGGCAGGCATAGTCCGGCCAGTGGGATTGGAGAACGGAAACCCTCCGCTGACCATTCATGCCCGGTAAAAACAGACTGTCCCCTTTTCGGTCCGGGCGCAAGATCTTCAGCGCGGGCCGCTGCGACAACAACAAATCCAAGCAACAGAATACTTTAGGCATGCAGGATTACGACTGGTATCATTCGAACAGTTGTGAATCTGCTCCTTCCAACGACCATCGCGTGTCTACTGATCACCGGCATGGGGCTTGCCCTGCTGGGCAGCGTAAAGCTGGCGCTGGCGGAGAAGCTCCGAATCGACGAGGGCCGGGTCGGCGGATTGGTGTCGCTTTTCGGCTTCACCACGATTCCGGTGATCCTCACCGCCGGCTTCCTGACCGATCTGATGGGACGGCATGTGATCCTGATCGTCGGCACCATCCTGATGGTGCTCGGCCTGCTGGTGCTGGCGGTCTCGCATCGCTATGCCACGGCCCTGGTCTCGGTGCTTCTGCTCAGTGCCGCGTGGGCGGCGCAGATCAACGTGATCAATGTGCTGGTGCCCCACGTGCTGCGGCCTCCCGCCTTTCTCTCCGGGGATACTCCGGCGATCTCCTTTGCCACGAACCTGGGCAACGTCTTCTTCGGCCTGGGAGCATTCCTGACTCCGCTGTTGGTTGCCTGGGCCCTTGGCCGCCTGGGTCTCGCTTCTGGCCTTCGACTGCTGGCCGGACTCGTAGCCCTCCAAGCATTGATGGCAGGATTCTCCGATCTTCCGGCGGCAATGTCGATGGGAGAGGGAGGCAGCGTATTGGGCCCGGAGACCTGGTCCCTGCTGGGAGATCCGATCATGTGGCTCTGCGCCATGGCGTTGTTTTTCCACGGTCCGCTGGAGGCGGCGATGGGCACGTGGACCACGACCATCCTGGGCGACAGAGGGGTTTCCGAGGCCCGAGCGGCGACACTGCTTTCGGCCTTTTGGCTGGCCTACATGGCATCGCGCCTGTTCACCGCATTCGTGCTGGGTCCGTTTACCGCGCGACTCGTCTCCGGACTGGGACTGGAAGCCCAGAGCGAAGCAGTGCTGATCCTGGTCCTGGCGCTGGGCTGCATAGGGGTCACCTCCGGAGTGGTCCGGTGTCGGACCCGGCGGACGGCGATCGCTCTCGTGATCGCGGCGGGCCTGATCTTCGGTCCCATCTTTCCTTCAATCATGGCTCTGCTGCTCGGACATTTTCCGGGGCCGGTGCAGGGACGCGCGGTAGGGCTCTTGTTTGCCATCAGCGGCCTGGGCTGGACCTTCATCCCGATGGCGATCGGCGCTTATGCCCAGCGGACGAACGTGCAGCGCGGTTTCCTGATCGCCGTCGGTTCGGCGATCGGCCTGTTCCTGGTGGCGGGGCTCTTGACACTAGCGGCCACCGGCGGCTGAGTGCGGAGCTCGATCCTGAAGAGGGCAAAAAGGAGGCCCAAGTGAGAATCATCGCTATCGTTTCCATGGCCTTCGCGGCCCTGGCTCCTCTTCCCGGGCAGACCCGGAGCGAGGTGGAGAGACCCGGCCCGGTCAAGGTTCTGGAGTCCCCTTCCGGTGTCCGCTTCGCTCTGCTGGGGGAGGCGGGTGAGCGGCCCGCTCCGACCATTCTTGTCTTTGGCGGGGGGATGCGGGCTGGCCTGGAGGGAATGTCCGGCACAATGTGTTGGATCCTGGCTCGGCACGGCTTCCTTGCGGTCGCTCTGGACAGTCCCTCCCACGGGGAGGATCAGAGGCCCGGCGAACCCTACGGCCTCGCAGGATGGCATGACCGTCTGGAGAAGGGTGAGGAATTTCTCGCCGATTTCCTGAAAATAACCTCATCCGTGCTGGACCACCTGATCCGGCAGCGAGTCACGGATCCCGAGAGAATTGTGGCCTTCGGCTCCTCCCGGGGAGGTTTCCTGGCCTTGCATTTCGCCGCGGTCGAGCCACGCATCGGCACCGTAGTCGCTTTCGCGCCGGTCACGGATCTGCTGGCCTTACAAGAATTCCAAGGAACAAGGAACAAAGCTGCGGCCCGTTCTTTGGACGTCATGAAGTTGGCGCCGGAGCTGGCTGGGCGCCGCCTCTTCATCCAGATGGGACACAACGATCTGAGGGTGGGCGGCCGCCACGCCATCGACTTCGGCTTGAGGCTCATGAAGCTGTCTCCCTACCACATGAAGCCCCTGCAGGGCATCTGGTCGGGGGACGCGATGAAGCTGGTGATCACCCCCTCGGAGAGTCCGAACGGCCACACCACCTACGACAGAGCCCACCACGATGCCGCGGCCTGGATCCTGCGCGCAGGAGAGAATAACCTCAAGCCAAAGGAGTAGTCGTGCGAATTCGAGTGATCAATCCCTTCGGGGGAACCGAGTTCAGGGGACGGGAGAATCTGGCTCGGATCAAGCGAAGCGGCACCGAGTTCGACATGGTCAACATCGCCGACGCCTATCCTCTGAAGAACAACCAGTTCCTGTACTTCCGGCACAAGTGCACCGATGCGACGCTGGAACAGGTGATGCAGGCCGAGAGGGACGGGTGCGACGCCGCCTTCATTTCCTGCAACCTGGACATCGGACTCTACGAAGCGCGTTCCCTGGTGGACATCCCGGTCACGGCGACGTTGGAGTCGGCGGCGCTGATGGCCTACGCCATGTGCGAACGGTTCTCCCTGATCTCCGTGGACGACCAGAACGGACGCATCCAACGCATGATGCTGAGGCAGTACGGCCTGGACGGCAAAGTGGCGTCACACCGTTCCATCGGCATCGATGCCAATGACCTCTACCCGGAGAAGACGCCGGAAGACGAGGTCTACCGGCGCGCGGTTGAGGTCGCCCGGCAGTGCGTCCGCGAGGACGGCGCGGAGATGCTGATCTCGGGATGCACCCTCATGGGTTCCGTACTGACCCACCGCGGCGCCCAGGCCATCGATGAGATCGGCGCGCCGGTCATCGACGGCATGGTCACCGGCTTCAAGATGGCGGAAATGATGTGCGATATCTGCCGGCTGACGGGCCTTCCTCCCGTGAGCCGCACGGGCTTCTTCCAGTTTCCTCCTGCGGACGACGTGAAGCAGTTGAGAGATTTCCCCGGGCGGAGATGAGAGCTCAGGCAGAACCTCGGGAGTGGGGAAGATATGAGCCGATTTGGACCACGGACCGTACTTTGGCTGGTTATTTCGGTAATCCTGCTGGGACTCTCTTCGGCCTGCTCCCGACGACTTGAGAAGCCGAACATCGTCCTGATCCTGGCCGACGACCTGGCCTGGAACCAGTTGGGTTGCTACGGAAGCAGCTTCTACGAGACTCCCCATCTGGACGGTCTGGCGCGCCAGGGGATGCGTTTCACCGACGCCTACGCCGCCAGTCCCATCTGTTCCCCGACCCGTGCCAGCATCATGACGGGAAAGTACCCGGCACGACTCCGAGTCACCCAGTTCATCTCTCCTGGAGACTACGCCGGGGAGGAGGCCGTCAAGCTGCTGGAGCCGGACTGGACCCGCCGCCTGCCCTTGGAGGAGGAGACCATCGCCGAGGCCCTGAAGGAGTTGGGCTACGTCACGGCCGCTTTCGGCAAGTGGCACCTCAGCCAAGCCAAGACCCCTCCCGGGAGCCTGCCCTTCAATCCGGACAAGCAGGGTTTCGACCAGCACTTCGTGACCTACAAGCCGGTCCCCCGCATGGCCAGGGAGTGGCAGACACCGGAGAACGATGCCCACAACGTGGGAATCATCACCGAGAAGTCCCTGGAGTTCATGGAGAAGAACCGGGAGAGGCCCTTCTTCCTCTTCGTCTCGCACAACAGCGTTCACACCCCCCTGGTGGAGAAAGAGGCGTTGATCTCCGAGTACCGGGCGAAGCCGGAGGTCGGCGCTCCCACGAACCACCCGGTCGTAGGAGCCATGATCGAGACCCTGGATCTCAGCGTCGGCCGGCTGCTGGCCAAACTGGACGAGCTGGACCTGTCCGAAAGGACCCTCGTGCTCTTTTTCTCCGACAATGGCGGTTTGGAATGGAGCGGGGACGGCGGGCAGGTCCCCGCCAACCATCCGCTCCGGGCCGGCAAGGGGGACCTCTACGAAGGAGGGATCCGAGTCCCCTTGATCGCCCGATGGCCAACTGTGGTCGCCCCTGGCAGCGTGGTCGAGGAGCCCGTCAGCAGCGTCGATCTCTTGCCCACGTTCGTAGCGGCCGCTGGAGGGGTCGACAAGCACAACGAAATCGACGGCGTGAGCCTGCTGCCGCTCCTGCGAGGGGCCGCCTCCCTGGACCGCAACGCCCTCTTCTGGCATTACCCCCACTACCACGGCTCCGGCGCCCTGCCCTCAAGCGCCGTTCGAAAAGGGGGTTACAAGCTGCTGGAGTGGCACGAGGAGCGAATCTACGGGCTGGAGAATCGGTACGAGCTCTACGATCTGACGCACGACCTGGGAGAATCCAACGATCTCGCATCCACCAGGCCCGAAAAGACCCGGGAGCTGGCCGCAGATTTGGATAGCTGGAGAAATTCGGTGGGTGCCCAGATGCCGGAACTTAATCCGGCTTACCGGTCCGCCGGAGGTCCCGGAGTGCCTCGAAAGGATTGATCCGGTTCGACGGAGCAGCCGGAACCGGGTTGGCGGAATGCGCCGGAACTCGGTCCAATTCGCTCGAACGGCTCGCTCATGGCGCCTTCGCGCCGTCCAACTCGCGAATGTAGATGTTGCGAAACCAGAGCCGGTTGCCATGGTTCTGGAGCTCGATCTGCCCGCGAGGGTCGATCCGACGTGACCGGTCCCAAAGGTTTTCCATCACCACCTGGTCGGTCACCAATTTCCCGTTGAGCTTCACCGTGACCCGCTCGCCGACCATCTTGATGTAGAAGGTGTTCCACTGACCCACAGGCAGGTCCGCTTTCACCAGGGGAAAACGGGGATGGACCTTGTTGTTCCACAGCGCGCCCGACCCCTTGTCGTTGCCGTGCCTGCGGTACTTATCGGACTCCGTGTCCCAGATCTGAACCTGGGGGCTGCCCCGTAGATAAATGCCGCTGTCCCCTTCTTCCAGGATCTTCCAGTCGACATACAGTTCGAAATCACCGTAGTCCTTGGCGGTGCACAGGCTGTCTCCCTTGCCGTCGAACTCCAGAACACCGTCGACCACTTTCCAGTGGGCCCGCATGCGTTCATCGGCCTTCTTCTGAGCCTTCTCCAGTTCCGCCGGCGACATCGCGGCACGCTTGATCGGGTTTTCCACCAACCCCTTCCAACCGGCCAGGGTCTTGCCGTCGAAGAGTGCCGAAAAGCCTTCGGGTGGCTGCGGACCGGATGCCGCCGAAAGTGGAGCCAGCATCGTGAACAGGCAGGCGGCGAAACCAGGGATCCAGGTGTTGCGGCGGTGGTCTTGCATCGGTTTCAACTCCTGCAGGATGGGTGCCACACGAAGCGACACATTCGTCTGGTGGCCGAAGTATAGCACCCGTCCTCCCGGCGATCATGCTCCAGGAGCCTCACGGGAGCCGGCAAAACGCGGTGGTGAGCTTGGAACGATCCGGCCTGTCGATCGTGAAAAATGGACTGTCCCCTTTATTGCATTCATTCCTGCCCGAACAGACGTGCCGCATTCCCGCCGAAGAAGAGCGACTTGTCTTCCTCGGACATGAACTCGGCGTGCAGCCGGACATGGTCCATTGCCTGCCGGTAGGTGACACTGCGTTCGGCCGCCGGCATATCCGAACCCCAGATCAGCTTTTCCGGTCCCAGCTCGTCGTACAATCGCTTGAGGATGTCTTGTGCCCACGAAAATGGGCACTCGGTGTCCGGCGCCATCATAGGAATGACAGGGGACATCAAGGCTGGTAGTCGACCCAGGCCGGAGATCCCCAGGCCATCTCTCCGTCTTCCTGAATCACCCGAAGGTAGTAGTAGCTCTCCCCCGGATCGGAGGCTCCGTCTGCGTACTGGAACACGACTTCCCTCTTGTCCGGCGCCGCTGAGTAGACGATCCGGTTGTCCTTGATGACGTCCACGCGCCGGATGGGCCGCGTTCCCACCAAATCGGCGGTGATTCGAACCGGAGTCGTGCTCTGGAAGGACTCCCCCATCAAGTGCTCCCCATCCGATCCAACGAATCGCACATCCAGGATGATGTTGTCCGTGGCGGCGTAGGCCCGCCGGGCGCGGATGGCCTCCAAAAGGCCCTCCGGTGTCAGTTCCTCGGCCAGCAGGCAAGCGTAGCTGATGTGGGTGGAGAGGTGATCCGAGGAGGCGATGAAACCCAGCTTGTAGCCCTTTTCCAGCGCGCTCCAGGCCGTCCCCAGTCGCCGAAACGGCCGGTTGTCCTCCTCCAGCGTGGAACTGGGCCGAACCGTCATGGGCTGAGGGGCTCCCGGGTACTCGTAGGTCTCCCGCATTCCCTGGAAGATCTCCAGCAGATGCTCGACCTTGGGGTCGTTGTCCCGCCAGTCGGTGCCAGAACCGGTCGCTATGGTGTGCGGGATGGACGTGCCGTTCTTGCGCCGGAGGTGCCAGAAGAGCCTCTCGGACCCCTCCAGGCCCAGGTGCTCGGCCGACTCGATGGGGAGGATCGAGGTTCCCCGGCGAATGAAGAAGACGTTGCGGTGACCGTTGGGGAATTCGAGGCTCCGCTCGTAGCCGTAGAAGGCGGCGAAGTTCTCCAGCTGGAAGAGGTCGGCGACTTTCTGGTTCCGCCACCAGTTGTAGGGCTCGACGATCTCGTGGTTGTGGTCCGTGATACCCAGAAAGTCCAGCCCGGCCCCGTCCCGGGCGTATCTGTAGGCGTCCACCAGGGAGCCGTCGCCCCCTCCGTCCAGGGAGATATCGGTGTGGCGGTGCAGGTCTCCCCGGTAGATGGAATAAGTCCGGCCGCGTGAGTGAATCCGGTAGGAGCGGATTCGCTCCAGGTCGCCGGTCTCGTCGGGATGGACGGGATCGAAGGGATCTACGGGCGGAAGCCGGAGGCGGGACAATTCGATCGGGGACGGCTCCCCGCGGCCCAAAAGGCCCACCATGACCTGTCCGTGCACGGCCAGGAAGGATTTGGTGCTGCGATTGTCTGTCGGCCAGGCGGCCCAGACGCCGCCCTTCGGGTCCAGCGCGGATACCGGCATCATGTCATTCCGGCCGGCGCTGTTGAAGAGGTGAGTGGGACGAGTCCACCGGGATCCGTCGTATCGCAGGCAGGCGATCACCCAGGAGGCAAAGTAGCGCCCCCGGCCTTCGGACTGGCGCATTGTCAGGTGGCGGACCAGTAGCCAAGGATGACCCAACGCATCCATCTGAAGATGGGGCATCTCCCATTTCCCCTCCCCCAGGTGGACGGCGGGATCCTGAAGCGTGGTCATCCACTTGCCGTCGTCCAGGCAAGCCACCCGCAGTGTCCGGGTCTCGTAGAGCTCCGTTCCCTTGGATTGGCCGCTTTGATCGACGAGCCGCCCCGTGTCCTTGCCCCACTGAGGACCCGACTCGTGCCAAGCGATCCAGACTCGCCCCCGGCCGTCCATGGCCACCGTGGCGCTGGCCTCGAAGCGAGACGTTGCGGCCACCTTCCGGACTTCCTTCCACTGGCCCGACCGCCGCAGTCTGAGATAGACGTCGTAGCTGCCGGAAGCGTAGCCGTCCCAGGCCACGGCCAAGTCACCATCGGGACCCGCGGCCACCGACGGCCACCAGTTGTTTCCCCCAGCGGCCGGACCCTCACTGATTCGGACCTCCTGGCCCCAGCGTTGGCCATTGAAATCCTGGGCCACGATCTGGGTCACGCCGTCGATCGTCCTTTGCCAGACCAGCCAGAGCCGGCCCTCCGTATCCGTGATGGCGCGGTGGTACACGTCGGGACTCGGATGATCGGTGAGCCGCTGGCGGGCCGACCATCGCCGACCATCAAAATTCTTCGAGTACAGATCCCAATTCCCCTCGACCTGGGCGGACCAGACCACCCAGACCCGCCCCTCGGAGTCCTCGGCCACCGCCGTGCGAAAGGCGTCCACGTCCGCATCCAGCAGGTGGACCGGGCCCCAGCCCGAGTCGCCCCGTGACCGGGCCAGAACCAGGTCCGCCTCCCCCTCGACGTACTCCTGCCACGTCGCCCAGAGTTTGCCGGAGCGCGTCGCCGTCATTGCAGGATAGTCCTGGATGTCGAACCGCTCGGAGGCCAAAGGCGAAGACCGCGGGACCGATTCCACCACGACGGCTCCTTCCAGCAACGTCTCGGCCTGAAAGAGCCGGATGCCATCAGGCCGGAAACTGAACGCTCCCTTCGCCGTCTCGATCCGGATGGGCTGGTCTCCTGGATTCTTCAGCACGTTTACGATGACGCTGGGATGGCGAAGAGCGCTCTTTCCCCTTCGAGCCCAGCTCATGCGGGTGGCCGCCACCCAGCCCAGTCTCCCCTTGATCTGGTCGTTGGGAAGCTGAGGATCGGCATCGACCGAGTGGATGCTGTCGAGGAAGCTGTGGCGGTAGATGTTGGCCCGGAACTCGTCCGGCCTCAGCTCAAGCTTCTGGCCAGGTGCCGGGACCAGCCTGCCGCTCCAGATCCCGGGTTCCGAATCGAGGAGTCCCAGCCGGACCCGGAAGGAGGCTTCGGGAAGCAGCAATTCAGTTGACTGTGGCGGTGGCGGGCCAGAAGGTCGGCATTGGGACAGCCCGATCGCCAACACCAGCACTCCGAGGCCCGATACTGAGAACGACACGCGTCCGACTGCCATGGAGGATCCTCCGAAAAGGGTGGTGACCTGGCTGGTCACCACAATAACAGCCGAGTGGGACTGTCCTGCGGATCGGAGTTCAAGCCGATGTCCGGCGGACTCCCTTGTGGCGGAACCCGGCACGCCGGGATCAGTGAAACCGGAATGCGTACAGATGAGCGTCGCGGAGGCGCATTCGCAAACGAACCGGACGGCCCGCCCAATGGGACAGGTCGGCCGCGGGATCCCACCGCACGATTTTCCCGGTTCGATCTCCGATGATTCGAGGGCAATCCTTCATGCCCAGGCCCTTGACGGGAGCTCCGGTTTCGTCCTGGAGCTCGACCTGCAAACCGCCACCGCCACTCGTGCGGTAGTTCAACTCCAACCGGCTGCCCGCGAACGTTATGGGCCGGGTCGTGAATTCACCCCATCCTTCATAGGGTCCTTCCACCGAAACGAAGCCGTCGCTCCGGAGGGAACAGCGCCGGAGCCGGCATTCCGGCGAGCGGTACAGCTCCGTGTAGTACATGGAAATCTCGTCGGGCCCGGTGGGCACGACCCCCTGCCCCATGATGGGATTCCGGTCCACCCAATTGCGTTGGTCGAGACCCGGGCTCAGGAAAGGCTTCCGTAGCAGCCGCCGCCAATGCACTCCGTCCCGGCTGGTGGCCAATTGAACGTCGGAGAGCCCGGTTTGATAGGGCAGGCTCTTGTCGTCCCTGACGTAGAACACCATGGGAAACATGAGAAAGCTGCGGGCCGCCCGGAAATAATTGACGGCGGCATTGGTGTAGTGATGAAGGTTGGCGGGATCCTTAAGATCCCGGGCCAGCACCATTTCCGGTTCCGACCAGTGGAGGAAATCCCGGGACTCGCAACGCCGAATCGCCCGCCGCCCCCCCTTGAATCGGGATTTGTCCACTTCCGGCCGGTTGTGGACGTACCGCCGGCCCTCGGCATCCCAAATGACGGGACCTCCGGTCGAGGTGTCGACGCCGCGCATGTAGATGACGTAGCGCCGATGCTCATCGTCCCACAACAGGGTGTTGTGGCTGTCGAAGGGCCCCGAGGTGACCAGCGGAGCCTCCCGCACCGGCTTCCAGGCGATACCGTCCGGTGAGGCAAATCCGCGAAGCCCTCCGGATGAGGCGATCATCTTGTAGCGTCCCGGACTCCCCGGCGATTCATTGGGATCCAGGATCTGGCTGGCATTGTGAAGCTCGGCCCCTCCCAGGATGTTGTTGTTCCTGGATCCCTGAAAGGAGTGGAGACCGAGATTCGGCTTGGTCCAGCGGACGCCGTCGCTGCTCTCCGCATAGCAGGTCTTCCGGCCTGCCCGGTAGCACATCTGATATCGGCCGCCAGAGTAGACGACCGAGCTGTATTGGATGCCTTCCTCTTCCCAGGGCCGGTCGCTCTCCAGCGCCGTTTCCCGGGGTACCGGACGATGCAGCGTGAGCCGGATGTTCCAAGTCCGGTCAAACCAATAGTCGTCCAGAAACAGTTGCCGCCTCGATCCGACGTCGATGGGCCCGGCACGGTCCGGAACGGCGCTTCGGCCCGGCAGGAAAGCTCCGGCTCCCAGCGTCAGCCCGACGACGCCCGTAGACTTCAGCCAACTGCGGCGGGTCCTTCGATGCTGGCTCATCAATCCCCGATCTCCATTCTCCGCCGAGAGGCCTTCGCCGCCGGATTGTCCTCGACCTCACGCCGGCTGCCGACGAAGAGTACTCGCTATTCTTCCGTTGAGCCTGAGGACGTCCTCGGCTGACGCCAGTTTATCTGTGTCTGGCTTGAATCATCCAACCAGGCGTTGTCGGCCGGCTCGGTATGAGCAAGAACCGGAAGAAACCGACTGTCCCCTTCTTGCGTGTCCCCTTCTTGCGTGTCCCCTTCTTGCGAGGTGATCGGCCGATTGGGGCGGGCGAACCGGACCGCGATTTTCGTTTTCGAATTGGGAGCCTATAATCGACCGGGTTCAAACCGGAGGTGGAGAATCGAATGCCGCTTAGGAAACAAGTCTATCCGTTGCTGCTGATCGCGTCCCTGGCCGCGGCCTGCGGGACTCCGGGCGCCCAACTGGTCTCGGTCCGGAAGATATGGGACCAAGCCCCCCATAGCGCCTTTACCGATCTGGTCCGCTTCCAGGACCGCTGGTACTGCGTTTTTCGGGAGGGGGAGAGTCACGTTTCCTCCGACGGGACCATCCGGATCATCAGCTCGGCAGATGGGGAGACCTGGTCCTCGGTTGCCCACTTTCCCCGAGAACCGGGGCAGGACCTGAGAGACCCCAAGCTTGAAATCACTCCGGACGGGCGTCTCATGATGCTTGCCCTGGACCGGCGGGATCTGGCCGAGGATGTCTTGGAGTTCTACTCGCTGGTCTGGTTTTCAACGGACGGGAAGGAATGGAGCCCCCCTCAGCGGGTTGCCGAGCCCGACTTCCTGCTCTGGCGAGTCACCTGGCATGAGGGAACGGCCTACGGCGGAGGCTACGCCGACCACCGAGCCGCCGGCCACCGCCCCGACCAGGACGAGTTCGTCCGTCTCTACAAGAGCGAAGATGGACTCCGATTCGAGACTCTGGTGCCTGTCCTGTTCGATCGCGGATCTCCCAACGAAACTGCCATCGTGTTCCGGGACGATGGAATCGCGGTCTGCCTGTTGCGGCGGGACGGGAAGGAGAACACTGCCCAGATCGGGACCTCGCAGCCGCCCTACACACAGTGGAACTGGAAGGATCTGAACGTGGTCATCGGCGGACCCGACCTCCTGGTCCTTCCGGATGGCCGCCTGGTGGCATCGGGCCGCCAGCACCGTCCTGACGGCGAGAGACGAACCCTCCTCTGGTGGATAAACACTGAGGCAGCGACGGCAACCGAAATTCTGGAGCTACCGTCCGGGGGCGACACCAGCTATGCCGGAATGGTCCTGTACAAGGGGCTCCTCTGGATCAGCTACTACTCATCCCACGAAGACAAGACCAGCATCTACCTGGCCAAGGTGGCCCTGCCCGGCGTTTGAGTCCGTACTCCTACCCTACCGGAACTGAAGCGAATAGAGATCCGCACCCTTCATGACGAAACGCAGCCGCACCGGCTTCCCAGCGATCCGGCTGAGGTCGCTGCCCCCCTTCCAGGAGACCACCCGCTCGATCTGGTCCCCGATGATCCGGACGGCGTCGTCCGCCGAGAAACCGGCGATGGGATTTCCGCCGGGGTCCTGGATTTCCACCCGCAGGCTGCCGGCCGCCGAGGTGGCGTAGTTGATCACCAGCTCGCTACCGCTGAACCGGAGGGTCCTGGTCACCATCTCGCCCCCTTCGTAGGGTGCGCGAACCGAAGAGAAGCCGTCCGTACGCAGCACCATCCGCTCCAGCCGAGCCGTCTTCTGGGCGTAGTCCCGCTGAACGTAGAAGGACATCTCCGCCGGCCCGGTAGGGACCACTCCCAGCGCCGGATAATTGGTGCGCGAGGTCCAGTTGGTGAGGCCGATGCCGGGCCGGATCAGGCTCTCCCGGAAGGTGAAATCATAGATGGTGGTGCCGGCGCGGCTGGTCAGGAGGACTCCGTCGGAGATGTCCCGAACCCTCCAGTCGGGATCGCGTGGAAAGTCGGGATCCGTTCCCAGTTGCACCGTCTGGGTCTCGTTCAGGACCCGGCGCCCGGCTTGAAAACGCCCCGGCAGGGCCACGTAGATGTGCGGCGCCCGGAAGTAAGGATGGGTCTGATTGGTATAGAGATGCTGGGACGGGACCGTGCCGCCCGTGTCGCTGTAGGTCATGAGCACGGGATCGGACCAGTGGAGGAAGTCCCGGGAGGTGGAACGCGCCACGGCCCGGCGCCCGCCGACGGAGTGCCGGCAGTAGAGGACGTAGCGTGCCTCCGCCTCCGACCAGAACATCACGTTCTGGGAGTCGAAGTGGTTCCGCAGCTTCCGGGGGACGATCGCTTCGTCCCGGACCAGCTTCCAACGAATGCCGTCAGCGGACACGTAGCCGAGCAGTCCTCCCTTGGCTTCCATGTTGGCCTTGAAACGCTCGGCCGCCGGAGCGCCCGGGCGGCCGTCGATGAAGGGGCAGAACTGGTGTCCCGAGTCTAGGATCACGTTGTTCGCACGGCTCCCCTGGACCTCGAACAGACCAAGGGAAGGACGGGTCCAACGAATCCCGTCCCGGCTCTCGGCATAGCAGGTGTAGGACTGGGATCCCAGTCCGCAACGATAGTACATGCGGTAGGTATCGCCGTCCTTGAGGATGGTGGTGTAGAAGGAGTACCAGTCCTCCCAGGGTTTATCGTAGGCGATGGCTACGCCTCCGGGCCGGGGGACGTGCAGTTCCAGGCGGGTTCCCCGGAGCTGTCCGATCAGATGGTAGTCGACGAAGAGCTCCCGCCGGGAGCCGATGTCCAACGACGCTTCGAAACCGGACTGTCCCCAAGCGGTTCCCGCCGTGGGAGACGACAACAGTGCCGCGGCCCCCAGAACCAACAGTCTCAACCTCATGATCGAACCTCCATTCCCGCGTCCGTGGCAGCTTTGCCGCCTGCCCCCCGTCACCTCGGGCCGGCTGAACTCCAGAGAGTACAGGTCCCCGTTCGGAATCACCATACTCGGCTGGACCACTCCCGCACTTCCTACGATCCAGAAAAACGGACTGTCCCCTTCGTGGGAGAGTACTCCCCAAAAAACAGCCACTTCGCTTCTGCCGCCGGGAAACGGCTTGTGCTAATCTCCGTGAAACCAAGTCTTATGATGAATTCGCTTCGGAAGAGGAAACCGAAATGAGAACTCTCTGTCTCCTGCTGGCGAGCCTGACGGCGGGTACTTCGCCCGCGGCGGGAGCTTCTCCCCCGTCGGCGCCGACCCACGAGGACGTTGCTTACGGACCGCACACACGCAACCGGCTGGATTTCTGGAAGGCGGAGGGCCAGGGTCCCCGCCCACTCCTGGTCTACATACACGGAGGGGGTTGGACAGGCGGGGACAAGAAACGGGATGAATCGACCTTCCGGCCATTTCTCGAGAAGAGTATCTCCTATGCCGCCGTCAATTACCGTCTTACCCCCGGGTTCCCCCTTCCGGCTCCGGTTCACGACGCGGCCCGGGCCATCCAGTTTCTACGCTGGAAGGCCTCGGAGTGGAACATCGACAAGAACCGCATCGCACTGACCGGCGGCAGCGCGGGGGCCTGCGCCTCCATGTGGATCCTGTTGCGCGACGATCTGGCTGACCCTCAGGCCGCCGATCCCGTACTCCGCGAGTCGACCCGGGTGACGGCGGCGGCAGTTCGTGGCGGCCAGACTTCCATCGATCCCAAGGTGATCGAACCGTGGTTGGGCCCCAACGTCCTGAAGCATCGGATGATCAACATGGCGGTGGGAGAGAAGACCATCGAATCCGCCCTGGCGAACTACGAGAAACACCGTCCACTGTATGTCGAGTTCTCGCCCTACAATCATCTGACCGCGGACGACCCGCCGCTGCTGATGACGTATGGAAACAACATGACGCTCCCCTCAGAGGATGCCGGGCACGGGATCCATCACCCCATGTACGGGATCAAGATGAAGGAAAAAGCGGATCGCTTGGGCCATGAGTGCCATCTGCTGATCGAAGACGTTTCGAAGTCGGCAGAATACGCCAGCGCCATGGAGTTCTTGATGGCGAAGCTGCTGGGCAAATGAACGCCGGCTTCCGGGTCCGATTCAAGACTCACATGACAAAACGATAATGAACGCAGACGGTAACGGATTTTCCCTGTCGACGTTGATCGGCGCTCGCAAGCCCAGCCTCACTCTGGAACAGCCGTTTTACAACTCGTCGCGGATTTTCGAGCTCGATCTGGAGCGGATCCACTTGCGCCACTGGCAGTTCGTGGGCCACGTGAGCCGGCTGCCTCGCGGTGGGGACTACTTCCTCTACTCTCTGGCCGGCGAGTCGGTGGTGATCGCCCGCGACCGGGACGGTAAGATCCACGCCCTGCTCAATGTCTGCCGGCATCGGGGCTCCAGGATCTGTTCGGAGGAAGAGGGTTCGGTCAAGCGATTTGTCTGTCCCTACCACGCCTGGACCTATGGATTGGACGGATCCCTGGTCTCGGCCCGGCACATGCCCGATGACTTCGACCGGGCGGAGTTCCCCCTGCATCGGTGCCAGGTTCGGGTGGTGGAGGGGCTGATCTTCATCTGCCTGGCGGAGATTCCTCCACCCTTCCATTCCCTGGAACGGGACATCTCGACCCTCTTTGCCCCGCACGGCTGGCCGGCGGCCAAGACCTGCGCCCGGATCAGGCACGTCATCCGCGCCAACTGGAAGCTGGTGGCCGAGAACTTCTTCGAATGCTACCACTGCATTCACACCCATCCCGAGTTGACCACCGTCATGGGCTACGTCCGCGCCGGCGAGTCGAAGCGCTTCGGCCGAGAGCTGGACCGCTACACCTCCCGGTGGAAGAGGGAGATCTGCCGGTCAGGTCACGATCCGGAGCCGTTCCAGCGCCCGGCGGGGATCCAACAACATGGAGGCCGCAGACCCATCCGGGCGGGCTATCTGACCCAGAGCCGGACCGGCCGGCCGCTCGCTCCCCTCATGGGGGACTACGACGCCTATGACGGGGGCGTGTCGTCCATCATGTTCTTTCCCATCAACTGGCTGGTCGCCGGCAACGACTACGGAATGGCGACCCGGTTCACGCCTATCTCTCCCCAGGAGACCGAAGCGGAGATTACCTGGCTCGTGCATCCGGACGCCATCGAGGGGATCGACTACGATCCGGACGAGGTGACTTGGCTGTGGCGCAAGACACTGGAAGAGGACAAGGAGATCTGCGAGAACAACCAGGCCGGCGTCAATAGCCGTTACTACCGTCCGGGGCCCTACAGCACGACTGAGGAGACCGTGGACCGGTTCTGCCAGTGGTACCTGGATGAACTGAAGGTAGATTCCCGGGAGTGAGGAACGTCGATTGAAAGCAGGCCCGTCCCGGGACAGCCGCTCTCCAGGACTTCATTCCGCGGCGAAGTCCGACTCCATCAGCCGCAGCCGCACACCGGCAATGATCTCCCTCTCGCCGCCGGTCCGAGCCCCCGCATAGTGGGTCGTCAGCCAGATTTCCCCGGGCCGCCGCTCGAACAGGTAGGGATAGGAGAGCCAGCCTCCGGGCTGCCGGGCCACTACCTGCTGAGGGAAAATTGACCAGTGAGGGCGCGACCCGCACAATTTATCCCCGAGAGGCCTTGGCACAAAATCGTATAACTGCTGATCGATAAGTTCTTTTTCATCAAACGCGTAGCGATCTGGTGAGAAATCCGCGATAGGAAACGGCTGAAGTGCCGAATGGATTTAACAGGATGGAATTGGAGCGGGGGGCATCCAACCGGTCTGCTAAAGGGACCACCACATCCAGAGTACGACTCGACATCGTCGCTATGCAATCACAGGTCCAAACAGCGTCCACGGAGATCTTGTAGAATCCGGCAAGCTACCATTTTCAGAATACGGGGTGAAATGCTTGTTACCTCAAGCGGACCTGCACTGTATGTTGGGTGAACTCATTTCAACCAGCGCCAAATGGAGGACGATGTGAAGGAACAAATCAATCTTGAGTCCCTCGTCGCAGCCTGCGCGGATGCGTCATTCGCAGATGGGTTCCGCATCGACACCGAACTCGAGTCTCTTGCAGGGCCGGGGGGGCCGGTCAAGCCAGCCGTTTACGAGGGAGGGAAATACCAGGAAGACCGCAGGTGGGCCTCTCCTTCCGACGAGGAGGCCACACCGGTCATCGTGATCGACAACGTCCCTTCGCAGGCCAACCGGCTGGAGGATGCACTCCGCCGCCATCGGGCATCGGCTCCCGTACCGGAGTTAGCCCTCGACCTCTCCGAGTTGACCAACCTTCCGGCGCACCTTCCGTCAGAAATATCGAGCCTACAGTTCCCGCATCGGAATGCTGACGCCTATCTCCGCGACGCGCAGCTTGACGGCGTCGACTTCGTTCGGACCGACCTGGGACGAGCGATCCTGGCGGCTACCCCGGAAAAGTGCGGGCCCCTTGTAGCATGGTTTCCCCAAGCGCTCCTCTACGGATTCTGGCAGTCACACCTCGGGAAAAAGCGGCACAACACGAAACATGCACGAGCATGGGTCTCGGAGATCATCGGATGGAGACCGGCGGCCAACAATATCCGCGTTCTCGGCCTCAAGGGGGACCCGCTGAATCTCAACACCAACGAGACTCTGGCCTCAAACCCAGATGATCGCCTTCATTGGGAGATCGGAACGGCTAAGCTGAAGGAGATTAAGGGAGGCAAGAAAGACAAACTTTCCGAGATCGGCCACGGACAGGTGCCCTTCATGGGCGATGAGGCAGCCGCCGCGGCAGTCTCGTTCGCGAAGGTGACGCAGCGTGCGACCCTGTCCCTTGCCCAGTTGAGACGGGTCGCTCTCGGACCGGATCATTCAGCCGAGGCCAACGCGGCAACCCGAGCCCTACTGGTCGCGCTGGGCCTGCACGCTCACATGCTCGCGTTTGGACGCGGGTTCGCGCTCCGATCCGGGGCGGCGTTGCGGCCCATAAAATCCACTACGGCTTGGCTCGGTGCGAACGCAGATGTGGAGATCGACCTCGGCGGCGCCGAGCGAACCGGCGAGTTGCTCAACTGCGCTCTGGAGTACGCGAAGTCCGAGGGCATACCGCTCGACGGATGGAACACATCCCCTCTTCGCCTGACACCGAAGGACAACCTGCGCAAGGCGATTCTTGCGACTTGGCCCAAGTTGGATGACTAATGCTGGCGATCTCCGTCGAGCTTCTCCACGGCACGTTCCGGGCCGACCCTGATGGCTCCGCGACGACAGGCAACCTGGTTAGAGGCGAGTGGCCGCCCGCCCCCTCACGCCTGTTTGCGGCGTTCGTGGCTGCGGACGGGACGAGAGAGCGGCTCCGAGTCACCACCGGAGCCGAGTTGGAGTGGTTCGAGAGACTTCCGCCACCAGTGATCCACGCGCACGGGACGCCATGGCACCAACCGCTACACCCCCGTTACGTCGCGCGCGCCGACCGGAGCTTCGCCAGGGTAAAGAAGAAGGGTCAACCACCGCAAATACTCGCCCATCTCGAATACATCGGTCGCCAAGGTGTGGAGGTCCGATCCGGTGTGCGTGTGGCACCGCGCTACCCCTGGATCGTGTACATCTGGGATACCCCCTGTCCACCGGACACGGTGAATGCCCTGCGGTTGCGGGCGGCCCGCATCGGATACCTCGGAACCGCTGATTCCCCGGTTCGAATACGCGTGCAAGAGAAAAAGCCTGAGTCGCTCGTACCGGACGATGCGTTTCGGCCCCACGCGGAGGGGAATGTGCACATCCGTGTCCCCGAGGCGGGTGATTTGCACCTGCTGGATGGTGTTTACGAAGCCTGGGCAGTACGTGGGGTTACGGTGGCCCGTGCGCAGTTTCCCGCTCTCAGACACGAAGCCAAGTACCTCTCCCCAGCAGCCGATATCCATGTTGATCAAGGCGGCGTAGTTGCATGGCTCCGCTTGCAGACTTCGGTGTCGGGCCGCCGTGTCTCCGCCGTCACCTCGCTTTTCAAGAAGGCTGTGCTCTCCGCGTATCAGCGACTCTACGGCGAACCACCCGCCGTATTGCACGGGCACGGATTCAAGCGGCGCGGCTATGATCTGTCCCGTTTTCTCGCTCTACCGGACGCAGGATTCCCACGATCCCGCGGTCGCATCCACGGTTTGGCCCTCTGGTTGCCACCGGGCTGCGAGGCCGTGCTGCAGCATCGGCTTTGGCAGGCTGCCGGTGCCGTTAGTCGCTTGCGCGGCAGTGGAGTCAACGTGTCCGTCGTCCCATACGCTGGCGAGATGCGGCCAGTCGCTGCAACTCCAATGCGTTGGAAACGCACCGCGCGTTCTTGGGTTACGGTGTTTCCGGCGGTCCACGAGCGCCGCGTACCACTCGACCTCGCGGAAGTGTCGAGATGGTGCGAACATGCGGGACTTCCCGCGCCGGTAGCGTTCCGGTCGGCGCGTACTCCGCTCATCGCCGGCGGCGTTGATCTCGCGCCTGTCGAGGTGAACCGACCCGGAAGGCCCGGACTTCCCTATTCGCACATCCAACTCTGGCTCTCCGAGCCCGTAGAGGGACCGGTGGTGATCGGGTCCGCCCGTCAGCGGGGCTTCGGCCTGTGCGTCAATGCCTCTCAAGGCAAGGCTTCTGATGTCTAATGGGTCGCGACTGGGCCGGATGCCGGCGTTCCCTGAGTTCTACGAGGCGCTCAACGCGCGGACGCCCTTCCCTTGGCAGGCACGACTCGCCGAACAGGTCGCTAAATCGGAGCGTTGGCCGACCGAGGTCGGCGTCCCCACTGGCTTGGGAAAGACTGCCTGTCTGGACATCGCCATTTGGTGGTTGGCGTCGCAGGCAGAACGGCCACCTGCCCAGCGCACAGCTCCCACGCGCATTTGGTGGCTGGTGAACCGGCGGCTACTCGTCGACTCCACTGCAGATCACGCCCAGAGGATCAGCGCAGCTCTGCGGGGCAGCGACATAGAACCAGTCCGCGTCGTGGGAGAGAGGTTGCGTTCCCTTGCGGCCACCCCCGCACCCTCCCCCCTTGAAGTAATCCGCCTTCGAGGTGGCGTCACAACGCAACTCCCGGCCGACCCTTCCAGCCCGGCCGTACTCCTGTCGACTATCCCGATGTATGGGTCCCGCCTACTATTTCGCGGCTACGGAACCAGCCGAACGATGCGTTCGATCGACGCAGCTTTAGCGGGAAGCGACAGTCTGCTCTTGGTGGATGAGGCGCACTTGGCCCGCCATCTCAAGAACCTCATCTCTGCGCTTGCCGACTGTACCGACGGGGCACAAGAGATCCTCGTTGGCTCACGGTCGCGGCCGCAAGTCGTGGCCCTGACCGCAACGGGGGACGCCACGGAGGAAGATCGTTTCGATCTCAACTTGGACGACGAAGCCACCCCAATCGTGCGTCAGAGGCTTGACGCCAACAAACCCGTGGATATCCGGGTCCACTCGTCCGGTGACCCCGTGCGGCACTTGGCGGACGCGGCAGAGAAACTGCTGGAAGAGGCACGGCCTTCGGCATGTCTGGTCTTCGTCAACACGCCGGACACGGCCAGAGGGGTCCTCACGCTTCTTCGGAAACGTTTTCCGGCATCGGTCGCCGACACGCTCCTTCTGACAGGGCGAACGCGGGAGCGGGAGGCGGAACTCATCCGAGCGCGGATTCTGGATGGAGTGGAAGGCATGGCGGCGAACCGCAATCCCGGTGCGGAACGGGCGCGACACCTGATTGTCGTCGCCACGCAGACACTTGAGGTGGGTGCCGACATCGACGCGGAGTACATGGTCACCGAAACGTGCGGTGTCCGTGCACTCACACAGCGCCTGGGTCGCCTCAATCGCCTCGGTCACTTCGAGCGTGCGCGGGGCGTGTATGTCCATGTGTCTCCCAAGAAACGCGGCAAGCGGAAGAGCACGGATTCGGCGGAGTGGCCCGTGTATGGAACTGAACCAGAGACGGTGCGGCAACGACTGGAGAATGCGCGGGATTCAGCCACGGGGAGCGTTGACCTTGCCCCCAGGATGGTTTCGAATGTACTCGGAGAACCTGGGGACGATCCCGGGCGTGCACCAGAGATCCTCAACGGTCTGTTGTGGGAATGGGTAAAGACCACGACAACGCCTCCGGGTGAGGCTCCGGTAGAGCCGTACTTCTCCGGTATCTCTGGCCGCGACTATTCAGTGTCCGTGATCTGGCGAGCACACATCCCGGAAGTCGGGCAGCGACTCTGGCCGCGCCCCCTCGACCGCGAGTTTGTGAACATCCCGATCAGCGATATCCGGAGAACTCTCGGCGAGGAGGGTGAAGCGAAACGACTCGGGACCGACCAACTCTCCATTGAGTCTGTCCAGCCGCAGGATATTCGTCCAGGCGACGTGATCGTGATTCCGTCGGACAGGGGGTTGCTTGACGAGTTCGGATGGAACCCCGATGCAACGTCTCCCGTCTTCGACACGTCGATCCCCGCTTGGGGTTTGCCCCTCGATGAAGAGGCAATTCGGCGATTCGGCGGAGTTTCACTGAGTGAGCCGGTAGACACGGCGTCCGGCATCGTATCCGTGCGGAGTCTGCTGAGAAAGGCTCTGGGACAGGTTCAAGACGACGAGGACCTAGACGAAGGCGAGCGGCAGGAAGCCGCCAAACGGTTCCACAAAGCTCTGTTCGAGATTGCTCCCACAGGGTGGGAGCAGTTCGAATGGCGCGATTTCCTGGTGGCACTTGAACCGAGAGTAGTTTTTGCCCCGGAAGAGGTTCCGCGGTTTCGTCTTGCCACCCAGAAAATGGAGGAGCGACCAAGCGACGAACTCGATGAGACTTCACTTGCCCCGACTTCAATTCTACTCGATCGCCACGGAGAAGCGGTGGGGATCGTGTCCCGTTTGATCGCGGAAAAGATCGGTCTCGCTTCGGAATTCGTCAACGTGATCCAACAGGCAGGCCGTTGGCATGACAGCGGAAAGGCTGACACACGTTTCCAACGCTGGCTCGATCCTGACACTGCAGCCACGAGTGACCATGCCTCCCGCTTGCTCGCAAAGTCGCGCATGCCGAAAAGCCGCTGGAATGCAACGCGTGTTGCTGCCGGATGGCCCCGCGGCGGACGACATGAAGCGCTTTCCGCGCGTCTAGTTGTGCTTTGGATCGAGACGTTGGAAGATGATCTTGAACCCTGGATGGCCGACCTGCTCGTCCATCTCGTGGTCAGCCATCACGGGAGCGGACGGCCACTGATCCCGCCCGTTGCCGACGGCCCAACGGAGAAGGTGCTTGCGGAAATCGAGGGCGTCCGGTTGGAAACCACCGCTGATCTCTCGGTGGCCGACTGGGAGCAGCCGGCTCGATTCAGGTGGCTCAACGAAAGATTCGGACCCTGGGGTTTGGCGTTGCTGGAGACCGTCCTGCGGCGGGCCGACCATGCCGTCTCTCGCGGCGGGCCAATACCCGCGTTGGAGGCCAAGCCGTGAACGAAGTGACATGCCCCGGTTTGCCGGCGTCGTGGATCAACGCATGGCTCGCAGCGGTCGGGGCCACGGTACTAAGTCCCAAGCTGCGACTGCGCTGGACACAGGAGGGCACGCCTCGAGCCGTTCTCTGCGCCCGCCAGGGGGATCCGGTAGCCATCCTCGAAAGTTCGTGGCCGAGCCGTACGACACTCGAAAGCATGCCGATACGAAAGTGTTGGCCGAATACGAAAGACCTGCCGAGAAACGTCCCGATTGACGCGTTCGTGTCCCGCGCCGCCGCCGTACGCAGCGATCCGCTTTCGTGGACGCTTTCGTCGACGATCACCGACCTTCACGTCGACGACAAGGGTAACGTGGCGCACGCACCATTCGATCCGCCGGTGCCGCGCGGGTACGTCATGCATGACCGGCTGCTCCGTCTACATTTCAATCCGCGCATGGAGGATCTCCGCCGAACTCTTGAGGGTACGGGCGAGAGAATCAAGGGCAACGGCCTCGGCTTCGATATCTCCCGGATGGGCTCCCAGGCGGACGGGGCGTCCAAGTGGATTGATCCGGTGGTGGAGACGCTCGCGTTCTTTGGATTGGCTCTTTTCCCGGTGCGCGGGACCGGGTCGGACACGCGCACGGGAAAGGGCGTCCGTGCTTCCAAGATCCAGCGGGGATGGGTGCAAGGAGATGATCGCCAGTCACGACCTCGATTCGCTTGGCCCGTCTGGAGAAGTCCTCTCGACTGGGCAGCGATTGACGCGCTCCTCGATCTGTGGCGCATCGATCGAAAGAGAGCTTGGTCCCGATTCGGGATTCACGCAGCGTGGCGGAGTGTGAACTACGAGGCAAAGGGAACCACGGATATGACTCGTGGCTTCGGAGCAGAGAGACTTGATTGACGATCCCGTGGTCCTGATCTCGGCGATCGAGCACTTCGCGTATTGCGCAAGGCAGTGCGCCCTGATTCACTGTGACGGCGTATGGACCGATAACGCATACACCGTGAGGGGCTCGCGCGCGCACCGGCGGGTGGACTCCGGGCGGTCCCGGCGTGAACGTGGGAAACTCGTCCTTCGCGGGATCCCGCTTTGGTCCGAAAGACTGGGCCTGTCAGGCCGCGCCGACGCCGTCGAGATCGACGGCGATCACGTTCGCCCCGTCGAGTATAAGTCTGGCGTACGGCACGGCGATTCGGCCGACCTCCAAGTGTGCGCCCAGGGAATGTGCCTGGAAGAAATGCTCGGCGTGGAGGTGCCGTCGGGATACATTTGGTACGGTGGGCCTAGGCGCCGCCTGCGGGTTCCCTTCACCCCAGAATTGCGAGTACACGTATGGGAAATCGTTGAGGCGATCCGTAGGCAGTTGCTGTCCGGGGAATTACCGTACGCGCCCAACGACGAACGCTGCCACGAGTGCCAGCTCCGGGATCATTGCCTGCCGGAGGTGACCAGCGCACCTCGCCGCATAAGACGCTACATGGCCGGGAAAGTCTTCCATTGCGGTATCTGAGTACACTGTATGTACGCAACCACCGGGCGCGTGTTGCCCATCGACGCGGATCCTTGCTCGTATCCACTCCGGACGGGAAGCAGCGTGTTCCGCTTGAGGGGATCGATGGTCTCGTACTTATTGGTGGCGGGCAGGTTACGTCTCAGGCCCTGGAGGCATGCGCCAAGAGGGGTGTGCGCGTGGCGGCGCTCCGCCAGAGCGGCTTCATACGGTTCGTCGTCGGCCACAAGACGGGCGGAAACGTTCATTTGCGGGCCGCTTTGTATCGCGCCGTCAGCGACGAGGATCGAGCGGTCGCACTCTCCAACGTAGTAGTGGCGGCGAAACTGCAAAACAGCAGAAAAGTGCTCGGGCGATGGAGCCGTGACGCAAAGGATCCGGCCCTGGCTGGCAGCCTCGCACGGCGTGCAGACCAGCTTCAGGCCCGGGTACCCCGCCTAAGCGACGCGCCGACACCGGACCATGTCCGGGGCATCGAGGGCGATGCGGCCCGCATCTACTTCCGCGGAGTGGGCGAAGTCCTGGCGGATTCAAACTGCGAATTCCCGGCTCGAAGAAAGCGGCCACCCCGGGATCCCGTGAACTCGGCCCTCGGCTTCTGTTATGGACTCTTAGTGACCGAGATCATCGGCGCCATTGAGAGCGTTGGGCTTGATTACCAAATGGGCTTCTTCCACCGACCGCGATCGGGCCGGCCTTCGCTCGCACTCGACCTTGCCGAGGAGTTGCGGCCCCTCACGGACCGCTTCGTCGTGTCGCTGATCCGACGTCGACAGCTCAGGGAGGATCAGTTCGTGCGGACGCCGGGTGGTGCAGTCTACCTCAGCGATGAGGGACGAAAGAGATTGATCCAGGCGTGGGAGAAACACAAGGGAACAGAGCTGCGGCATCCCGTGCTCCGGCGCGGTGTGGGCCGATGGGCGCTTCCATACGTCCAAGCGACACTTCTGGCGCGCCATCTTCGGGGTGATCTGCCAGACTACCCTCCATTCGTGCTGCCGTGAACCATGGACTTTCTTGTCACATACGACATCGCCGATACTCGGGGTGATGGCTCACTGCGACTCAGGCGCGTCGCCCAGATCTGCGAGAAATATGGCGAACGTGTACAGTTCTCTGTGTTCGAGTGCAGGCAATCTCCCTCGCGGCTGGCGCGCATGATCGGGGAGATACAGGACATCATAGACCCCAAGGTCGATTCCCTAATCATATACCGACTAAATGGCGGGATCGACGGTGCCCGCGTTCGCTTCGGACGCACCCAACCCCACCGACTCGGGGACCCTTGGGTCCTCTGACCCGCCTGCGAACCCTCGGTGATCCGCTAGAGATGCGGCTGCGCAGAGCAATCGACTTGATCCTGAGGCCGTTTTTGGCTCGGTTTTGGCCAGACGCTGGCTCCCAAACTCACAAGGGACTAAAATCCTTAGCGTTTCCTTCGATCTGATCGTGCTTTTCGTCGATTCTCTTGGTTTCAGCCCCCCTCCAACGCAAAATTAGCGGTGTCGCCGGGGTTTACGCTCCGGCCTTCGTTGAGCGGATTTGAACAGGAGGTACGAAACCCCACCGGACGAAGTGTCGCCGGGGTTTACGCTCCGGCCTTCGTTGAGCGAACATCGGCCACAGATCCGAGAATGATCTGAGGCGGTGGTGTCGCCGGGGTTTACGCTCCGGCCTTCGTTGAGCGGACATCCGCCGCTTCCAGATCGCGGTGAAGATCAGGTGTCGCCGGGGTTTACGCTCCGGCCTTCGTTGAGCGAAGGGGCGCGTGGAGGAGGAGGGCGAGGTCTGGCTCGTGTCGCCGGGGTTTACGCTCCGGCCTTCGTTGAGCGGTGGAGCGACCCCAGGAGGAGGATTGCCCGATAGTGTGTCGCCGGGGTTTACGCTCCGGCCTTCGTTGAGCGCCGTCTAAGATTGACGCGCAACTACTCGCCGCTCGGGTGTCGCCGGGGTTTACGCTCCGGCCTTCGTTGAGCGACCCGGTCATTCGTCGCAAGGAAGCCGCTATTGATGTGTTGCCGGGGTTTACGCTCCGGCCTTCGTTGAGCGCCCACGGAACTGAAGTTCGATGACTTCAACCGGATGGTGTCGCCGGGGTTTACGCTCCGGCCTTCGTTGAGCGCCGGTAGTTCTGGTTGGCCGCGTTCAGGTCATCGTGTGTCGCCGGGGTTTACGCTCCGGCCTTCGTTGAGCGAACCAGCAGTTGAAACTGAACTGGCCTGGCTACCGGGTGTCGCCGGGGTTTACGCTCCGGCCTTCGTTGAGCGAACATCAGCGCGTTCCTCGCTCCGGACGGCGCAGGGGTGTCGCCGGGGTTTACGCTCCGGCCTTCGTTGAGCGGGTATAGAAGCAGCCAGTGCCCTTTTTGGACCCATGGTGTCGCCGGGGTTTACGCTCCGGCCTTCGTTGAGCGTGGTTGGAGCAGGGCAAAGTGCGTGGGAACAGACCACGTGTCGCCGGGGTTTACGCTCCGGCCTTCGTTGAGCGAGCAATGCCGCGACCGCCCGCAAGCTCGGGATCGAGCGTGTCGCCGGGGTTTACGCTCCGGCCTTCGTTGAGCGAACTCCAGGAACTACGCAATCCGGCACATCCGAGGCAGTGTCGCCGGGGTTTACGCTCCGGCCTTCGTTGAGCGGAGAACACCGAGCCTCTCTTTTACGAGCCGCCGTCGTGTCGCCGGGGTTTACGCTCCGGCCTTCGTTGAGCGTTCACCATGGCCGTGCCGTCCTGGTAGACCACCGCGTGTCGCCGGGGTTTACGCCCCGGCCTTCGTTGAGCGGTTTGGGAGCCCATCCAGATTCACGCCGACCAGGTGGTGTCGCCGGGGTTTACGCCCCGGCCTTCGTTGAGCGGATCTGGACTTCCTCCCGTACGTCGTGACGGCCCAGGGTGTCGCCGGGGTTTACGCTCCGGCCTTCGTTGAGCGCGTCCATATCGTCGCTGTGAATCGTGCTGAGCTGGGTGTGTCGCCGGGGTTTACGCTCCGGCCTTCGTTGAGCGAAGGTGGAACTCAAGATCGCCCTCGGCTTCGAACAGACGGTGTCGCCGGGGTTTACGCCCCGGCCTTCGTTGAGCGTTTGAAACCACGATCGCTGAGGCGCGAGGAGCTACTGGTGTCGCCGGGGTTTACGCCCCGGCCTTCGTTGAGCGCGTCAACCGGTCCATGCGAGTATGGTTCTTTTTGACGTGTCGTCGGGGTTTACGCTCCGGCCTTCGTTGAGCGGCCGTCGTCGTGGACAAGTGGATCAACAACTCGTCGTGTCGCCGGGGTTTACGCCCCGGCCTTCGTCAAAAATTAGGCTTTGTCCGGATTCTGGAAAACGTCACCGGACAGAAATAGTTGCGACTTGGCCAGAACCTCATTCGCCGGCGAAGTCCGACTCCATCAGGCGCAGCCTCACGCCGGCGATGATCTCCCTCTTGCCGCCGGTGAGAGTCCCCGCATAGTGGGTGGTCAGCCAGATTTCCCCGGGTCGCCGCTCGAACAGGTAGGGATAGGAGAGCCAGCCTCCGGGCTGCCGGGCCACCACCTGGGGCCGGCTCCAGGTCTTGCCGTCGTCTTGCGAGAAGGCGATGGAGAGCTCTTCCCGCTGCCAACTGCCCGGAATGCGGGAATAGGGGAGCCCTCTGCGCGCCCCGGGGCGACGGTCCCACTCCTGGAGCGTCATCCCCTCCGGATGGAGACGGTTCCAGCCTAGGACGAGACGGCCGCTGGACAGGCGGATCAGGTGGCCCGGAGCGCTGCTGGCGTCGATGCCGCTGGGCCGGATCACCCAACAGGAACGGCCCTCGTCGTTGGAGAACGCCTCCCAGAAGCGGTCCCAGTTGGTGCGGATCAGGGTCCAGAGGCGGCCGTCCCGGAGCTCGACCAGCGTCGGCTCGATGGCTCCGTCGTGGTGCCCGTGTCCACCCAGGTCGATGAGGTTGCTCTGGTCCCAGGTACGGCCGGCATCATCGGAGAAGAAGGTCACGAAGCTGTGGCGCCCGGGTCCGCGCAGGAGCTTCATCACCGGCACCACCACCCGGCCGGAGCGGGTCTCCATGATGTCGACCAGGGCGCCGCAGTAGTCCCGGGAGAGGAGTTGGGCGTCGATCCAGGTCTCCCCCTGGTCCAGGCTGCGCACGGACCAGACCTCGTTGAAGACTCCGGGATCCGGTTCGTTGGTCTGGTTGTTCCAGCCCCATTTCCGTCTCTTGGTGTCCATGAACACCAGCACCAGGACACCGGCCCGGGTCTTTTCCAGGACTCGCCATTCCCGATGCATGGCAGGATCCCGTTCCTGGAACACGGGCCACTTGCTGCTCCAGGTGCGTCCGTCGTCACGGGAGTAGTGGGCTTCGTTGCCTTCGACCGTCAGGAGCCGGCCGTCGTCCAACAAGACGAAGGGACCGTCGCGGTCCGTGACCAGTTGTTGGGATCTGGGGTGGGTCCATTCGGCCCGCGCCGCCGCTTCCGCGACCCCTCCAGCGAGGCCCGCCGGTCAGGAACTCAGCCAAACCAAGATAGCGAGTCCCATTGCGTAAGTGGTCATCATCCGAACCGGATAAGGATATTTGGCTGGGGGACAGGGATTCGAACCCCGATAACGTGGTCCAGAGCCACGCGTGTTGCCGTTACACCATCCCCCAACCGGAGGGCCAAGCGGAGCGCATTATAGCAAAACGGATTGGTCCTGCAGCACCGGCGGCAGCATTGGTGAGGAACGACGATGTGGAGTCAGTCCACTAGTTGCAATCGCGCGGAAGCCTGCTCCAAAAGGGTCAAGGCAGCCTGGTAGTCGGTTCCGGGATCCCGGGACCGGAGCAACTGCTGGGCTTTCTCCCGGTCCGCCCGGGCCTGGGCGCCGTCGATCTCCTCGGGAGACTCGACCTCCTCGGCCAGTACGATCACCCGGTCGGGAAGGACTTCGGCGAAGCCGGAACTGCAGAAAAACCGCGCCCGGTCCTCACCCTCGGGGTAGGAGATGACTCCCGCCTTCAGTTCGGAAAGAAGCGGCGCATGCCCGGGCAGGATGCCCAGGTAACCTTCCGCTCCGGGTATGGTCACCTCTCCCACTTCGCCGCTGAAGACGAGCCGGTCCGGAGCGACAATCTCCAACTGAATGGCCTCGGGTAGCGCCACGATCAGGCGACCTCCTGCTCCAGCGCCTTGGCCTTCTCCAGGACCTCGTCGATGCCGCCCACCATGTAAAAGGCCTGCTCCGGCAGATGGTCGTACTTGCCTTCGCAGATTTCCTTGAAGCCGGCGATGGTATCCTCGACGCTGACGTAGACGCCTGGAATTCCGGTGAACTGCTCGGCCACGTAGAAGGGTTGGGAGAGGAACCTCTGGACCTTCCGGGCCCGGGTCACCGTGAGCTTGTCCTCCTCCGAGAGCTCGTCGATCCCCAGAATAGCGATGATGTCCTGGAGGTCCTTGTAGCGCTGGAGAATTCCCTGCACGGTCCGGGCCACGGTGTAGTGCTCCTCGCCGATGATCCTGGGATCCAGGACGCGGCTGGTGGAAGCCAACGGATCCACCGCAGGGTAGAGGCCCTGCTCGAAGATGGCGCGGTCCAGGTTGGTGGTGGCGTCCAGGTGGGCGAAGGCCGTGGCCGGAGCCGGGTCGGTGTAGTCGTCCGCCGGCACGTAAATGGCCTGGATCGAGGTGATGGACCCTTTCTTGGTGCTGGTGATCCGCTCCTGGAGCTCCCCCATCTCGGTGGCCAGGTTGGGCTGGTAGCCCACGGCCGAGGGCATCCGTCCCAACAGGGCCGACACCTCGGAACCCGCCTGGGTGAAGCGGAAGATGTTATCGATGAACAGGAGCACGTCCTGTCCTTCCTCGTCCCGGAAGTATTCGGCCACCGTCAGGCCGGTCAGGCCCACCCGCAGCCGGGCTCCCGGAGGTTCGGTCATCTGGCCGTAGATCAGGGCCGCCTTGTCGATGACCCCCGATTCCTTCATCTCCAGCCAGAGGTCGTTCCCCTCCCGGGTCCGCTCTCCCACCCCGGCGAAGACCGAGAACCCGCCGTGGTGAGTGGCGATCCGGTTGATCAACTCCAGGATGATGACCGTCTTGCCCACGCCGGCGCCGCCGAAGAGGCCGATCTTGCCACCCTTGGAGTAGGGCTGGATGAGATCGATCACCTTGATCCCGGTCTCGAACATCTCGGTCTCGGTGCTCTGGGACTCGAGGCTGGGAGCGGGACGATGAATGGGAAACCGCACCTTGGCCCCCACTTCGCCCACCTCGTCGACCGGTTCGCCCAGAACGTTGAGCACCCGGCCCAGGGTCTCCCGGCCCACGGGGACCGTGATGGGCTGACCCTGGTCCACGGCCTTCATTCCCCGCACCACGCCGTCGGTCGGCTGCATGGAGATGCACTTGACGACCCCCTCGCCCAGATGCTGCGCCACTTCGGCGGTCAGGTCGATCTCGACGTCGACGTCGAATCCCTCCGAGGTGACATGGATGGCGTTGTAAATGTGGGGAATGTGATCCGAATCGAACTCGATGTCCAGAACCGGACCGATGACCTGCAGGACTTTGCCGACGTTCTCAGACATGACTGATCTATTCCTTTCCCGGACTCACCCTTCCAGGGCGTCCGCTCCGCTGACAATCTCGATGATCTCCGTGGTGATGGAGGCTTGCCGGATGCGGTTCATGGTCAGGGTCAACTGGTCGATCATCTCCTTGGCGTTCCTGGTGGCGGCGTCCATGGCCGTCATCCGGGCTCCGTGCTCGGCCGCCTCCGACTCCAGCATGGCCCGGAAGATCTGAGTCTCCACGTGCCGGGGAAGCAGAAAGTCCAGCATCTCCCGGGGCGGCTGCTCATAGATGTAGTCGACACCCAGGTCCGTTTCCCGCTGGACGTCCTGAATCTCAAGGCGCCGGATGGGCAGCAGAGGCTCCAGGATCACGTCCTGCCGCACCACGGACTTGAACTCGTTGTAGACCAGGTAGACGGCGTCCAGCTCGCTGGCCGAGAAGTAGTCGATGATCCCCTTGCCGATCTCACGGGCGTAACGGTGATCCACCCGGGTCATGATGTTCACGAACTCGTGGCGCACCGGCCAGGGGCGGGTCTTGAACCAGTCCACACCCCGCCGTCCCACGAGCGTCAGGCTCAACGTGCGGTTGGCCGCCTCGTTCTCGATGAAATTCATGGCCGACCGGATGATGTTGGAGTTGAAAGACCCACAGAGCCCACGGTCCCCGGTGACGACCACCAACATCACCCGTTCGCCCTCCCTCTGTGCCAGAAGCGGGTGCTGAGAGGGATCGATCCGCTGGGCCATGGAGTTGAGCACGGAAAGCATCCGGTTGGCGTAGGGTCTGGCCGCGACGATCCGATCCTGGGCCCGCTTCAGCTTGGAGGCGGCCACCAGCTTCATGGCCCTGGTGATCTGCTGGATGTTCTTGACCGAGCGAACTCGCCGCCGGAAATGAATCAGGTTGCCGGGCATTTTGTTTCAGTTATCCCACTGAGCCGTCAGGACTCGGGCCAGACCGGGTTCGAAGATCAGGCCGCCTTCTCGGCCAGAAAACGCTCCTTGAACTCGGAAATGGCTGCGTTCATCTTCTGGGTCAACTCGTCGTCCAGAGACCTCTTTTCCAGGAGCTCCTGAAAAACGCTGGCCCTGTTCGTATCCATAAAGCGGTAGAGACCGGCTTCGAAAGCGCCAAGATCCGTCACTTCCAAATCGTCCAAGTGCCCTTGTGTGCCCGCAAATATGATCAGAATCTGCTTTTCCACCGCCAACGGCGAGTACTGGGACTGCTTCAGGAGCTCGGTCAGGCGCACGCCCCGAGCCAGCTGCCGCTGTGAAGTCGGGTCCAAATCAGATCCGAACTGGGCGAACGCCGCCAGCTCTCGATACTGGGCCAGATCCAGACGAAGGGTTCCGGCGATCTGCTTCATGGCCTTCATCTGCGCAGATCCTCCCACACGGCTCACCGAGACCCCCACGCTGATGGCGGGACGGACGCCGGAATAGAACAGGTCCGTCTCCAGGTAGATCTGGCCGTCGGTGATGGAGATGACGTTGGTGGGGATGTAGGCGGAGATATCTCCCGCCTGGGTCTCGATAACCGGCAACGCCGTCAGGCTGCCGCCCCCCCTTTGGTCGCTCAGCTTGGCGGCACGTTCCAACAGGCGGCTATGCAGGTAGAAGACATCGCCGGGAAATGCTTCGCGACCCGGCGGCCGCCTCATGAGAAGAGAGATCTCGCGGTACGATGCCGCGTGCTTGGACAGGTCGTCGTAGATGATGAGCGCATGCTCGCCGCGGTCCCGGAAGTACTCGCCGATGGCGCAACCGGAGTAGGGGGACAGGTACTGCATGGTCGCCGGATCCGACGAGGAGGCCGAGATCACCACGCAACGGTCCATGACCCCGGCATCCTCCAGTGTCTTGACTACTTGGGCCACCGTGGAACGCTTCTGGCCGATGGCCACGTAGATGGAAATGACCCCCGAGTCCCGCTGATTGATGATGGCGTCGATGGCGACGGCGGTCTTGCCCGTCTGGCGGTCGCCGATGATCAGCTCGCGCTGCCCTCGCCCGATGGGGATCATGGAGTCGATGGCCTTCAGCCCGGTCTGCAGCGGCTCGGCCACCGGTTGACGGTCGACCACGCCGGGCGCCAAGCGTTCGACGGGCATGTTGGTGTCGGTTGCGATGGGTCCCTTGCCGTCCTCCGGCCGGCCCAGAGCGTCGACCACCCGCCCCAGCATGGCCTCGCCGGCGGGAACCTGCATGATGCGGCCGGTCCGCTTCACCAGGTCGCCCTCCGAGACCTGATGGAACTCGCCGAAGAGAACGACGCCCACGTTGTCCTCCTCCAAATTGAAGGCCAGACCGTAAACCTCGTTGGGGAACTCCACCAGTTCCAGGGCCATCACCTTGTCCAGCCCGTGGACCCGCGCAATTCCGTCTCCTGCCGAGATGACGGTTCCCACCTCGCTGACCACCAGTCCCGTACGGTAGTCCTGAATCTGATTCTTGATGATCTGACTGATCTCGTCCGCCTTGATCGCCATTTTTCTATTCCTCTCGACCTGCAGCTCCGTCGAACCCCGATCCGGGAACGGCAGTGCGCTGCCGCGGCGGCATTCATTCCAACCGGTTAATCCCGGCCGATCCGCCGCCTGACCTCCTCCAATTGCGTCCGGATCGAGCCATCGTAGATGACCGATCCGACCTGGATCCTGAGTCCGCCGATAAGGGACTCATCCTCCTCATAGGAAAGGCGAACCCGGGCCCTTGAAATATCCGAAAGAACCTCTTGGAGACGGCTCCGAACGTCGGAGTCCAGACCCCTCGCCGAGGTCACCACGCCCCGGACGACACCGGCCCGGTGGTCCATGGCATCCCTGTAGGCTTCGGCGTACTCGCCGTATTCGCCGATTCGGCCGTTCTCAAGCAGCACCAGAATGAAGTTGACCGTGATCTCGACCAGGGAGAGCCGGCCCGCCAACTCCTCTACGATCCTGCGCTTGGGAGCAAAGGGAATGGCCGGACTCATCAGCGTCTCCACCAACTCAGGTGAAGCCTGCAGAGCCGTGCCGAAGGAGTCCAGGTCTTCCTGGACCCGCGTCTCCCGGCCCGCCTCGACGGCCACTTCGGACAGAGCCCGAGCGTACCTGCGTGCCCGCGACGAAGCCATTGTCGATTCCTTCCAACCCTCTCAGTTTCGGCTGTTGAGATGTTCGACGGCCCGGCCTACGACCCGGGCGTCCTCATCAGCCGTCAGCTCCTGACTCAATCTCTGCCGGGCCAGCCCGACGGCCAGATCGGCGGCGTGAGACCGGAGTTCGTTCCGGGCCACGCGAGTCAGCAACTGGATCTCCGTTTCCGCCCGCCGGGTCAGGCGGTCCACGTCTCGTTGAGACCGTTCCAACAATCGCTGCCGCTCCAATTCCGATTCTTCGATCGTGGTCTGCCGCATGGCCGCCAACTCGTCGTCGAGCCCTTCGATCTGCCCCTTGACCGTCGACAACCGCTCTTCGGCCTCCTGCAAGGCCTCCCCCGCCGAGCTGATATTCTCCTGAATCCCACGTTTGCGTTCGTCCAGAAACTGCCGTAGGGGGGTTCGTAAAAAGTAGACGATGATGCCTACGAGGACCGCGAGGTTGAACCACCGGCCGGCGGTCTCCACCCAACCCCAGCCGCTCCCTCCCGAGGCGGCGATCATGAGGGGCGCCGCCAGCAGCAGCGCCAACCAGAGTCCTCCGTATCTCCGGCGCGAACCTTTGTTCCGAGTTGCCATGGAGGCTTCCGCCTGATCGTTCACGTTCGTACGGTTCTCTTCGGCACGTAGCAGCTTGATCCAGCGGAGTTCCGGCGACAACCGAAAGCACCCGGCTCTGTCGTGAAATCTGAACTCCCGACCCGAGCTTGCACTCGGGTTGCTGTTCAACCTCCGGATATTTCGGGAATAGAAAACCGGGGAGGGCCGGTAGTCCTCAGGCCCGGTCCAGAATCCTGTCGGCCAGGATTCGAGCGGTCTCCTCGGCTTCGCGACTCAGTTGCCGCTTGGCCGAGTCCAGATCCGCTTCGATCTCACTCCTTGCATTCCCCAGCAGATCCTCGGCCTGCCGGCGTGCTTGCGCAACTCGGTTGTTTCCCTCTTTCAGCGCCTCGGCTCGAACCGATTCCGCCAGCTTGTATCCTGCCTGCCTCTCCTCTGCCAGATTCTGTTGGTATTCTTCGTGGAGAATCTGATGTTCATCCAGAATCTCCTGGACTCGGCCGCTCACCTGGGTGGTCCGGGCCCCTCGTTCAGCCAAAACCTCGAAGAGGGGTCGAAAGAGCACCCGGTTGAGTATGAAGAGAGTGGTCAAAAACACGGCCGCCGCAACCGGCAGCGTCCAATCTGGTGTCAGCAAGGCTCCCCCACTCCCGTTTCTAGACGGGGCATCTTCTAACATGATCCTCCGACGCAGGTCAAGAAATCGGGGGTGCCGCCGCCGGGGCCGCTGGACGCCTGAACTACAGGCCGCAATGACGATCGAGGCGAAGCGGGTCTTCCTCGAGGAGTTCCACGGGCTGCTCGAAACCGACGTCTCGGCCTGCCCGCGACAGGTGCAGAACCGGCGCTACCGTACTTCCCTGACGTTACGGCGGATGTCTATGCTAAGACCTTGTTGCAGCAGTATTCACTGCTCTTGGTCTCTGATCTTGCTTGGCGTAATGGACTCTCCATCAGTCTTGAGCAGCCCTGGGGAAGGGGTTGACAGATCCACCACCAGGATGCCTTTCCAATTCATCCAAGCGTCTCCCAACAGAATTGAAACCTTTGTCCATGGCATCAAACCCATGGACCATCACATCCAGAACATCCTTGAATCGATCGTCGATTTCCTTTGTCATGGAATCGAATCGGGCATCCACCGCGTCGAATCGGGCATTCATAGCCTCGTAGAGTTCCGGGATCGTGATTGGCGTTTTCGGCATTCCTACTCCTTCCTGAACTCCGTCTCGGACATCGTACTTGATTCCACTGCCGCCATTCGGGAGGACGGCGACCCACAATCCTGGGAAAATGCCTGACTAGGATCCATGCTTCACCTGAACGCGTGCTTCGTCCTGATGGCCGTTTCCCTGTTCTCTCTAACGGCGTCGGCCCAGAACCGCACGACTACCGCCGAGATCACCGGCCTGCTCGAAGACGCTTCCGGCGGCGTCCTGCCCGGCGCCGCCGTGACCGTCGTCAACCTGGACAATGGCCTGACACGCGCCGCTGTCTCCGGCCCCATGGGTACGTACAGCGTCAGGCTGCTGCCGCCGGGCCGGTACGACATCCGCGCAGTGCTGCCCGGCTTCGCCACCGGAAAGCTCGACAACGTGACGGTCACCGTCGGCGCCCGCCGGACCATCAACTTCACTCTCGCGCCCACCGCCGTCGCGGAGGATGTCATCGTGACCGCCCGGACCTCCGCCGTCGAAACCACCACCGACACATCCGACGTGACGCTCGACCGCCAAGCCATCTCCAACCTGCCGATCAATGGGCGGCGATTCCATGATTTCGTCTCCCTGACGCCGACCGCTCAGGTCGAGCCTCAGCGCGGGCAGATCTCGCTGGCCGGACAACGCGGCATCAACGGCAACGTCAGCATCGACGGAGCCGACTACAACCAGCCGTTCTTCGGCGGCATCCGGGGCGGCGAGCGTTCACAGTTCACGTTCACGATTCCCCAGGAGGCGATCCGCGAATTCCGGGTCGTCAAAGCCGGCTACTCGCCCGAGTTCGGCCGTTCGACCGGGGGGCTCGTCAACGCCATCACCGAGTCGGGGACGAACGCCACCCACGGATCGGCTTTCTACCTCCTGCGGCCGGAGCAGTTTGCCGCGCGGAACGCGTTCGGACAGGCCGCAGCGCCGACACAGCACCAGTTCGGCGGATCCCTGGGCGGTCCGCTGGTCCGAGACCGGGCGTTCTACTTCGTCGCCTACGAGCAGCAGGAGTTCAAGGCGCCGCGCGAGGTCCGTTTCACGCGGCTCGACGGCTTCACGCCGACGGCGGCCAGCCGGGAAGGGTACGACCACTATCGGGGCCTCGAGACGCCTTTCGACGTGACCAACGACGCCAAAGCCTGGCTGGCACGGGTCGACTTCGACCTGGCGCGAGGGAATCGCTTCAACGTCCGCTACAACGGCAGCACCAACCGGGCGCTCAACTCCGACGGCGTCGGGGGTGTCATCGTTCCGACGACCCACCGCTCGCTCGAAACCAACGGCACCGAGGAAGACTCGACGCAGACGGCGGTCGGCCAGTTCACCGGCGCGCCGTCATCCAGCCTCCTCTTCGAACTGCGCGGGCAATATTCGTGGGAGGATCGGCCACGCTCGGCCAATGCCCTCAAGCCGCTGGTCGATCTGTCGCTCGGGGAATTCGGGACACGCAGCTTCCGTCCCACGACGCAGTACGACTGGCGCGCGCAAGCCGGCGGCAACGTGACGTGGCTCGCCGGCTCGCACGGGGTGAAGGCGGGCTTCGACTACAACCACGTCTTCATCGACCAGACGTTCGGCTTCTTCCAGAACGGCGGCTATATCGTCTTCGGCTCGGACGTCGAGACCACGCTGGACATCATCGGCGTCGGCGGCGCCATCCCCAACCGGTTCGACTCCCGCTCGCTGATCTACCTGCAGCAGATCGGCAACCTGCAAAACTCGTTCGCGACCGACGAGGTCGGACTGTTCGTGCAGGACGAGTGGCGCGTGGCCGCCAACCTGACGGTCAACTACGGCCTGCGCTGGGACGCGCAGTTCAATCCGAACCCCGAAGCCGATAATGACACCCTGATCGGTCAATTGCGCGGCGTCACTTTCCCCATCGGCCGCACGGTCGACCCGATGACAATCCCGAGCAGCAGCCGGCAGTTCGGTCCGCGGGCCGGATTCGCCTGGGATCCCACCGGCGGCGCGAAGACCGTGGTGCGGGGGTTTGCCGGAATCTACTACGCGCGGACCCCGTTGCTGCTCCTGTCCGGTCCGATGAACAACTTCCGCGTTCCGCCCGGAGACGTGACGGTGACCCTGCCGTTTAGCGTCCCTCGGGAAAATCCGAATGACACCCTGTACGAGCAGATGAAGCTGATCGGGATCGACCTCAACGAGCGGACGCTCGACAGCCTGCCGACTCTTACCCCGGACCAGATGACGGCCATCGCGACCGCGCTCGGAATCGAGAACAACCCGTTCGCCGGCGCCCGCGTCACCATGATGGACCGGGACTTCAGGAACCCGATGGCGAGGCAGGTTGGCGCCGGCGTGGAGCACGAGGTCAGTCCCGGCTGGTCGCTGGGCGCCGACCTGCTCGTCGTCGACACGATCCACCTGGAACGCAACCGGGACCTCAACGTGCCCCTGCCGACAGCAAGGCGTGACGACCCGGCCCAACGGCCCTTCTTCGGCTTGCGGAGCGGAATGCCGCGCCCGGTTCCGGAACTCGACAGCGTGACGGTCCGCGAGTCGACCGCCTCCGCGCTCTACCGCGCGCTGACGTTCCGCTCCGAGTTCCGCCGTCCCTGGGGACAGTTCAACGCCTACTACGTGCTGTCGAAGAACGAGTCCAACGACGACAATGAACGGTCGGCGGGAGGAGTATCCTACGAGAACGGGTACGACCTGACCTCCGAGTATGGTCCCAGCACACTCGATCGCCGGCACCAGTTCCACATGACCGGGATGGTCATGCTGCCCGGAGACGTCGACTTCTCGACCGGAATGTACATCCTCTCAGGCGCTCCGTTCGACGCGCGCATGGGCACCGATTCGAACGAGGACCGGGGCGGCGCGGACCGTCCCTACAGCGCGCCCGGAGTGCCGTTCACCAGGAACGCGTTCCGCGACGAGCCGGTTGCCGACATCAACCTGAGGGTGCAGAAGCGGTTCTCGGCCGGCGGGGACCGGCAGGCGTTGGTTTCGCTGGAGTTCTTCAACCTTTTCAACCACGACAACGTCACGCTCAACCAGGGTTACTCCACCGTCGCCAACTACTGTGGCAGCTCTCGCGACCTGTCCTGCGGCCTGGACGGTCAGCCGTCCAATCCCAACTTCGCCCGGACCCGCGGCGAGGACGGCAAGTATTTGACGGGAAACATTCCGGGACCGCCCTTCCAGATGCAGATCGGCTTCCGGCTGCTTTTCTGAGAGGGCGTCAGCGGCTTGACGATTAAGATAATATTATTTATCTTAAATAAATGTCTCGACGCTGGGGCTTCTACGGCCGGGAGGACGAGATCGGGCGTCTATTGGATTGTTTCCGGCGGCAACGCTGGTTCTTCGGAGCGATCCGTGGTCGCCGGCGAATCGGGAAGACGGCGCTGGTCCAACAGGCATTGGCCACACATCTTGAGGACGATCCCCGGGGTAGGCGTTGCCTGATGGTTCAACTCCCGGACAGCACTCCGGCCGATTTCGCCGAGGTCTTCCGGAGCACGGCGAACCAGTCCGGACTTGAAGGCTTGGTCCCGGAGATGAGTGAGGCTCGTACCCTGCCGGCCATCGCCGCAGCCATCGGCTCTCTCTGCACCAAAGGCGTCATCGTTGCTCTCGACGAGTTTCAGACCTGCCTGCGGGGTCCGCTTCGCGCTCTGCCGTCTCTGCTTCAATCTCAGGTGGATTATTTGCAAGACATTGAAACCGAAGGCGGCATCATCGTCCTCGGTTCGGTCCAGGCGAAAATGGAAATGCTGCTCCAAGACAGCCGGACACCGCTCTTCGGGAGAACGACCTTCAACTTGAATCTTGGCCCGTGGGATCTGAGAACCGTATTCCATGTCTGCAATCTGCACCGGGCGCACGACCCCAAACGGTTCCTTACGTTATGGACGCTTTTCGGGGGCGTTCCCCAATATTGGCGGCACTTCGCGGAAATCGAGAACATCGACCCCATTCCCGACTGGAGAGACTGGGCCGCCGAAGTCTGCGCCAGCCTTTTCCTCCGCACGGGCGCGCCGCTGCATCAGGAAGGAGAGATGTTGCTGCAACATGAACTCCGCAGGACTTCCCTCGCCATACTGCGCGTCGTCGCCGAACGTACCCGATGCAGCTACGCCGACCTCAGAAGGGCGGTTCCGGAAGTAACGTCACCTGGACCCTATCTGAAGACCCTTATCCACGACCTCCGATTGATCCGCAAGGATCTCCCGTTGTTGGCAGGCGATGGCGCGCGGCGGGCTCGCTACTCGATCTCTGATCCCTTCCTGCGGGCATGGACGGCCGCTCTCCAGCACGCCTGTATGGCGGCTCGAACCCGGCCCAGCGCGGAGGTGGCGCGGCTCCTGATTCCCCGTCTGAGCACACTGGAAGGGTACGCCTTTGAGGAGTTGGTGCACTTGGCCACCGAAGAGGTCTCAAGCGCCGGCACCTCCGAATTTCCGGTGACCGCTCCGGTCGGCGGCTACTGGAAGCGGCCACGGCGCGGCGGCGAGATTGAGATCGACATGATCGCACGAAATGAGGGGACTCGAAGGGTGCGATTCGGATCGTGCAAGCGGAATCCAAGGGAGCACGACGATGAATCGCTGGCGTCGTTTCGTCGACATGTGAAGCGCTTCCTCCAGACGGACGAAGGAAAACGATTCTCGAAATGGGACCAGGAGTGGGCGCTCTACAGCCCCCGCTTCCCGCCGCTGCAGCGAGGTCGACTGGAAACCGATGGGTGGATCTGCCGCGACCTGTTGGATTTTCGGCATCGTTTGACCAGGAGCGACGCCGGAGCGACCGGGGCCTTCGTCGTCTCGGACAAGGTCGCCGGGAGAGGCTGATGGACGCGACCAGCAACGACGGAAGACTCACAGTTGTCAACGGAAACTGGGGCCGGGCGAGTCTGGCTTCCATACTGGCCGTCCTCGAATCGGCATTCCGGATGCTGACGTCGGCCTTCGGCGCCAGACCAGACGCGCCCATCCACATCTCCCGTTGGCATCAGGAAAATCCCCAGGTGGTCTTTGGGCAGCGGCCATACCAAATCTTTCTGAGCACTGGCGACACCCATTGGAGTCAGTATGTCTTTCAGTTCTCGCATGAACTCTGCCATGTGTTGACCGGATTCGAACGTTACCGAGAACACCGCCACAAGTGGTTCGAAGAAAGTTTGTGCGAACTCGCGTCGTTGTTCGTCCTCCGTCGGCTGGCCGATGACTGGAAACTTCAGCCGCCCTCCGCAGTGTGCCAAGCGGCGGAATTCGCCCCCAATCACCAGATGTACGCTCTCAGCCGGGAGCAACGACACTTGGCGTCCGTGCGAGGGGACCTGCCATCGTGGTTCGCCGCAAACATCGGCAAATTGGAAGCAAACCGGTACGATCGCGTCCGGACCGGTGTCGTCGCCGCTGCTCTGCTCCCCCGATTCCTCCAGGAGCCGTCTCTCTGGAAAGCCTGCCGGAGGCTGAACTCCTGGGACCCCAATGGAGACCCGGTCTTCGGTGGCTACCTCGATTCCTGGTGCGCCGGACTGCCGCGAAACGGCCTTGAGTTCCGGACACCCGAAACAATACGTGGAATTCTACTAATTCCGTGATGTGACCTCACTCGCGTTCAACGCACGATAGAGCCGTACGGGAGTCCTGAAGACGTGCAATACGCCAAACGTCCTGACGATCTGAGATTGATCACGCTGAAGTATGGCGGTGATTGCCGGGCATGCGGCACGGAACTCCCGGTTGGCGCCCGGTCGCAATGGTCGCGCTCGTCGAGAGCGGTTTGGTGCCCGGCGTGCATTTTGGAATGGAGCGGGTCAGCAGAGCCGAACGCCGGAACGAACACTCGCCAGGACCGATGGACACGACTATGCAGGTATCTGAGCAAGTGCGTTCTTGCCGAGGCGGCCAATACGCTGGCCCGTTTTCGGGATCGGGGCAGAACCTGGTTTCCGCACGACGGTCGATCAGAGCTCCTGGTCACTGGCCGGCGAGACTCGACACCCGTTCCCGTAGCGTTGCGCAAGTATCTCGACCAAAGAAACGACGGTACTTTCATCTACGGATGGCCGACGCTGGTCGCGAAGAATCAAAAGAACCATCCCATGATCGCTCCCCTGTTCCTGGTGCCCGTCCGTCCCGAACGTCTCCATGGCGGCTGGGCCGTCGATGCCGACTCCGAACCCGAGTTGAATCTTTCCATCGTGGCCGGGGACCTGTTCGATCTGGCCATGAAGGATGAAGTCGATGCCGTCGTGGGCGACGAATTACCGTTCGGCGACCCACTGGCTCTTGCGCGCCTGGCGCGGGAGATCGCCGGCGTTCTCAAGGTCAGGCTCGTGTCCAGACTCGATCCACGAGCGCTCCGACCGTGCCACGGCGCCCTGGGATTGCACAACACTGCAGTCTGGGTCCGGGCTGACGATGGCCGCCGCGCCCATCGATCGCTTCTGAAAGAACTCGAGAAGCTGGCGCTTCGACAAAACTGGGCGAAGACGGCGGCGGCATGCCTGGTCCCCGCACGACCGAATCTCGGGAACCCTGCACGTCAGACGCAGAAGGAAGCCACGGCCGCTCCGCTTCCCTGCAACGGCTCGCAGGAGTTCACCCTCGAACGTCTCCGGCGTGAACCGTTGACGGTTGTGACTGGTCCTCCAGGCACGGGCAAGACCCAATTGGTCGTGAACGCAGTCGCAAACGCCTGGCTCGACGGAGAGACGGTGCTCGTGGCGTCGACGAACAACGGCGCAGTGGACGTGGCCGTCGATCGGGCCGGAAAGATCCGTGAGGGAATGCTCCTTCGCACGGGGAATCGCCGTAACGTGGAGAAGCTGACGGATCAGATCCCGGCGTTGCTGGCCTCCGTCGGCGAAGCGCCCGGCGATGCCTGGAAAGAACTCGACCGCCAGGCGCGAACCCGCGCCGAACTCGCGCGGGCGGCCGCTCGCCGCAGGCGCCTGTTGTCGGATCTGACCACGGCGGCTGAGCTGAACCGGAACCTCACCGCGATTGTTGAGAATTTGAAGGAGCTGGCCCGCGAGATCTGGCGAAATCGGGTCCGCGTACCCACCTTGGTTCTCGCTTCCAGAATCATCCGTCGTTGGGCCCGCCGCAGACCGTCCTTCAGCCTGCGGCTGCTCCTCCTCAGGTTGACGGGATGCGGAAAGTCGAGCCCCCGTTCCAATCTACTCACTCGCTGGACAGGCATCGATCGTGAGCGAATCAGACTGACGACCGTACTGACGAATGTGGAGATCCGGATCGGAGATGCCGACACCAGCCTGCACCGAGCCGACAAGAACTGGGCCGACGCCAGCTTGGGCGCAACGCAAGCCGCGGTCCGCGCCGGCGTCGTAAAGGGAAAGATAGCGCTCACCGCACTGAATCGCGTCCCGCCCGCGGGGCCAAAGATCATTGCAGTGATTCGGGAGAGCCTGAGGCATGCGCGCGGCTGGGCCTGTACGGCATTGTCGATGAAAAGGAACTTCCGTCTCGACGGCGGGCTCTTCGACCTCGTGATCATCGACGAGGCTAGCCAATGCAGCCTCGCCGCCGCGTTACCGCTGGCTTATCGGTCCAAACGCCTCGCCGTGATCGGCGACCCGAACCAACTGAGCCCAATCGTCACTCTTTCTGACGCCTGGCTGCGGCGGATCGCCGCAAGTGAACACTTCGACGATGACGAACTCGTGCGCCACGGCGTTCAACATAAGGAGGGCTCCACCTACCACGCTTTCGAGCATGCCGGCCGACAGGCTTCCCAACAACCGATCGTGCTCGACGAGCATTACCGCAGCCACCCCTTGATCGCCAGATGGTTCAACAAAGAGTTCTACGACGGAGAACTCACCGTCCTGACCGACGTCGCCAAAATGCCAGACAATGAACGAAGCATCGGATGGGTCGACATCTTGGGCGAAGCTCACAGGGGCCGGTCTGGGAGCTGGACAAACGTCGCGGAAGCCGAGCACGCCGTTCGTCAATTGGCGAATCTGGTCCGCAACGGCGCCGGTAGCGCCGGCGTCGTGACGCCGTTCGCGGCACAGGCAAAGTTGATCCGTCGCGTGGCGCGCCAACGTCTTGGTGAGGAGCGTCTGGCAGACGTAGATTTCGTGTGCGGAACGGCTCATCGGTTTCAGGGCAGCGAAAAAGACACGATCATCTTTTCGGCCGTCCTGACGCCCGGCATCTCGACGCACACCGCGGCCTGGGTGGAACGGGAACGGAATCTGATCAATGTGGCAGTCAGCCGCGCCCGCAAGACACTGATGGTCCTGGGCCACCCTGAAATCGCTGCCGCAGGGAGCCGGACACTGTACTCATTGCGCGATTATCTTCGCAGTAAGCCGGCGCGCGACGACGATCCGAGTCCTGACTCCGGGAAACACAGGACCGACAGCGGGGCGGAGGCGCGCCTGCTCGACGCTATGCGAGATGCCGGTTTCCGGCCTGCCGCCAAACTGCTGGTCCGGGGGTATGAACTTGACTTCGCGCTACTCGATGAAGGATTGCGGCTGAACGTGGAGGTCGACGGCACACATCATATCGATGACCGGGGCAAGCGGCGCCGTCAGGACATCGTCCGCGACCGGGTGCTCGCACGTTTGGGTTGGAGTGTCTTGAGGATTCCGGCGTGGCGCTGCGTGTGGGACATCGACTGGGCGGTCAGCAGTATCCGGGAGCGAGTCGAGACGATGCGAGGGTGAAGAATCTGCGGAGAATACCCGCCTCACCTATGCGCCACGACGGCTTGCTGTCCAGGAGAACAAAGAGAAGAAGTCCGGCCCGACACGTCAATCGCTGCCGAACCAGCGGGAGCTGACGACCTTCTGTTCGGTGTAGAAGTTCACTCCGTCCCGGCCGTGGGCATGCAGGTCGCCGAAAAATGAGCCTCTCCACCCGGAAAAAGAGAAAAAGGCCAGAGGCACCGGAACTCCGACGTTGATTCCCACCATCCCGACCTGAACCCGGTTCTGGTATTCCCGGGCTGCCCACCCGCTCTCGGTGAATATGGCGGTGCCGTTGCCGAACCGGTTGGCGTTGACCACATCGATCGCCTCATCCAGGTCCTCTGCCTGGATGACGCTGAGAACGGGACCGAAGATCTCGTCCTGGTAGATCTTCATCTTCGGCGAAACCCCCTCGAAAATGCTGGGGCCCAGAAAATATCCGGACAGGCCGTCGACGCCGCTGTGGCAGCGGCCGTCCAGAGCGAGTTGGGCCCCTTCATCCAGTCCGGTCTCGATGTATTCCAGCACCCGGTCCCGGTGAGGTCCGGAGATCAACGGTCCCAGATCACTGCCACCCTCGGCGGCGGCGCCCAGCCGCATCGACGCTGCACGGGCCTTGACCTTCTCCAACAGAGGTTCGTGAACCTCTCCCACCGTCACCACCGCGCTGATGGCCATGCACCGCTCCCCGGCTGACCCGAAGGCGGAACCGATGATGGCGTCGGCCGTCTTGTCCAGGTTGCAGTCGGGCATGGCCACCAGGTGATTCTTGGCGCCGGCCAGCGCCTGAACCCGCTTTCCGGCCATGCTGGCCGCTTCGTAGACATAGCGGGCCACGGGTGCCGAGCCGACGAAGGAAACGGCCCGGACGTGGGGGTTCTCCACCAGCGCCTCCACTGCTTCCCGGTCACCCTGGACGACGTTGAAGACACCGGGAGGCAGGCCGGCCTCCACGAACAACTCCGCCAGGCGGAGGGCGGCGCCGGGAACCTTCTCGGACGGCTTCAGAACGAAGGTGTTGCCGCAGGCGATGGCCACCGGATAGAGCCACATGGGGACCATGGCGGGAAAGTTGAAGGGAGTGATCCCGGCACACACGCCAAGCGGCTGCCGGAAGCTGGCGCAATCCAGACCTCTGGACACGTTCTCCACTGTCGAGCCCTGGATCAGGGTGGACATGCCGCAGGCGAACTCCACCACCTCGATGCCTCGCCGGACCGACCCGCGCGCTTCCACCGGGATCTTCCCGTTCTCGCGGGAGATCCAATCGGCCACCTCCTCCAAGTGTTCTTCCAGGAGCTGCTTGTAGCGGAACAGGATCCGGCAGCGCTCCACCACCGGCGTGTCGCGCCAGCCGGGGAACGCCGCGGCGGACGAAGCGACCACCTCGTCGACTTCCGCCCTGGTCGCGAAGGGAACATGGGCCAGAAGTTCTCCGGTTCCCGGGTTGCGCAACTCTCCGCACCGAGGCGAGTTCGAGGGCTCCCGAACCCCATCCACGAACGAATCGACTCGAGGAACGCTATGCTGCATCTTTCACACCTATATCCAGTAAAGATACCGGAGACCGTCCGAATGAAACTTGAAAACGAGTGCCGGATCTCCGAAAATGAATCCCGCTCATGGGTGCCGCCAGAGATTTCTCGGAAGAAATGGAGATCTTCTCCAAATACTTGAAAGAACGGGGCCTACGCATGACCCACCAACGCCGGAAGGTGGTGCAGAGCTTCCTCCGGACCAGCGGCCACGTGAGCATAGATGAGCTACACCAACTGGTCAAGCAGAGCGATCGGCGGATCGGAGCGGCGACGGTCTTCCGCACGCTCAAGGCCCTGACCGACTGCGGCTTGGCCCGTGAAGTGGATCTGCACGATGGCCGGACCCGCTTCGAGCCCCAGTACAAGCGGCCTCATCACCACCACATGGTGTGCATCAAATGCCAAAGCACCATCGAGTTCCTGAGTCCCGAACTGGAGCAGGTCCAATCCCGCATCGTGTCCAACTATGGGTTCAATCCGGTCGAGCAACAGTTGCAGATCTACGGAGTCTGTGAAGATTGCCAGAACCGGATCGAGACCCACCCGGAACCGGTAAGTTCCGATCGGGTCTTTGCCCGGGATGCCTTGAAGATCGCCATTGCAACGGAAAAACGGGGCGTCAACTTCTACAGCACCGCTTCTGAATTGGTAGCCCATGACTCGACCAAGTCCACCTTTCTCAGAATGCTGGAGGACGAGGAAGGTCATCTGAAGCAGCTTCAGGCGCAATGGGATCGTCTGGTCGCCGATGATCAGAGGGTGCTGAATGCACCGGTCTTCCTGGATTTCGACTTCGACTCCCTGAAACAGATCTTCCCCGGCGAGGACCAGATCAAGGCCCGGCTCAAGGAAAATCTGACTGCGGCCGAGGCCTTGAAGATCGCCATGAAGATGGAGAAGGACGCGTACGACTTCTTCCACGACTATGCCGACAAGTTCGAGGACACGCAGGGCAAGGAGATCTTTCTGAAGTTCGCGGAAGAGGAGTGGGAGCACTTCACCGAGATCCGCAGTGAATACGAAGCCCTGACCTGACGAACCCTTTCAGTAGCCGTCACGGCATTTGACGATCACTCTTGGACGGAGGCCAGCACTCGCCGATGCGATGCCGACTGGAGGGCGGGGTTCTGGAATTGGTCCAGGGGGACATCACCCTCCAGCAGGTGGACGCCATCGTCAACGCCGCCAACCGGCGACTGGCGGGTGGTGGTGGAGTGGACGGGGCCATTCACCGGCGCGGCGGACCCTCGATCATGGAGGAAACCAGCCGCCGGTATCCTGACGGATGTCCCACCGGTCGTGCCGTCATCACGGCGGCCGGAGCCCTGCCCAACCGATTCGTCATCCATGCCGTGGGTCCGGTCTGGAACGGCGGGACCAAGGGGGAGGCGGGTCTGCTGGCCTCCGCTTACCGCTGCTGCCTGGAGGTGGCGGTGGCCCATGAGTGCCGGAGCATCGCTTTCCCCTCCCTATCGACCGGAGCGTATCGCTATCCGGTGATCAAGGCCGCCCGGACCGCTATTGCCACCGTTGTCGGGTTTCTGGAGAAACGCAAAACTCCTGAACTGGTCCGCTTCGTCCTTTTCGACAAGGCCACCTATGAGGCATACGCCGGGGCCCTGAGCGAGAACTCTCCCGTCAGCGGATCTGGAAGGAGTAGAGATCTGCGTTCTTCAGGATGAAACGGAGCCGCACCGGCTGTTCCAGCTCTTCCAGGCTGCGCCTGCCGCCCCACTGGACCTTCTGGCCCACACCGTTACCGTCGATAAGCCGGCACGCCTCCCGCTCGAAGCCGGCGATGGGCTTGCCGAACTGTGTGAGGGCCTCCACCTGCAGTGAGCCTCCGGCGGCATCGACGTTCACCCGGAGCTCGTCACCCTGGAACCGGAGAGGCCAAGTCGTGAGAAGGCCTTCCTCTTCACCGGCGCGAACCGAGACGAACCCGTCGGTCCGCAGCCGCGCCAGACCCAAGGCGTCCCCTTCCAGCGTGCGGCCCTTGTATTCAGTGCCGACCAGTGCGAACAGGTTCCGATGGGGAACGCTGGAGCCCCGGTAGTAGATCCGGATCTCGTCGTCCCTCAAGACGGCGCACTCGGGATAGACCCGCTTGCCTTCCCAGGTCCCGGGGGTCCCCTTGAGAAAGATGTGCCGGTCGCCGACGCGCGTCCACTTCTTTCCGTCCCGGCTGAAGGTGAGCTGGGCGTCCAGCGTGAAGTTGAACCCGTCCATGAATTCGGGGTCGCCCGTGTATTCGTGATAGACGATCAGCATGCCCACGTACCCACTCTCATAGGGAAAGACGGGCATGTAGTAGAACTCGGTGCCGGCGCCGTCCCGCTGGTCAGGCACCACGACCTCCTTGAGGTCCGTCCAAAGGGTGAAATTGAAACTCTCCGCCAGACCGACCAGCCGCGTGGGGTAGGCTTCCGGTGTCCGGATCTTGGACCAACGCAGGACGTGACCGCCGTTGGGACGGTGATAGTAGACGTAGCGCTCGCGGCGCTGGTCCCAGAAGGGGGTCGAAAGCCCGTCGCCGGCGGGCACGATCACCGGAGACGGGTGCGACTCCCAGTGAAGCCCGTCGGAAGACCAGCCCACACCGATGCCGTAGGTGTCGTATTTCATGAAGGCCATCTTGTACGGGCGCTCCGGGTCGTGATCGTCATAGAAGACCCTGATCTCGGTGATGTCCTCCGGTACGACCAACAGATTATTCCTGCGGCTCCCCTGGAACTCCCGGAGCCCAAGTTCGGGACGGCGGAATCGAATTCCGTCCCCCGATGTTGCGAAGCAAAGATAGTTCGTGGATTCGGGGCGCACGTTGTACCAGAGCTTGTAAAGCCGTTCTTTCCGGTCGTAGATCACGTTGGAGTAGAGGATCCGGTTCCCCTCCCAAGGCCTTTCCGCCGTGAAGATGGGATTCTCCGGCGCCTTCCGGGCGACGTGGACCCAGCGGGCCACGTTCTCGATCCGGTCGATGAGCCAGTCGTCCAGGAAGAGTTGGCGCTCGGGTCCCACCTCCCGGACCGGGGCCTGACGCTTGATCTGGTCGAAACCCTGCGCCAGAACTATTGTGCCCATCACAAGGACCAAGAGCCCGAAAACGATCACCTGCCTCTGGTTTCCGGCCCGCGTCATCATGTTGGCTCCTCCCGGTGTTTCATCCGATTCCGATACGGTGCGGTCGCCGAAGTATAGCAGCCCGTTGTGGAGCTTCGGCGTCGGGCTGAGGCGGCTTCCGCCACCGGCAGCCAAGGCTGCTAAGCTAGGGTGATGCATGCGGAACCACCGCAATTGGTTGCGTGGGAAGAACCGAATGGAGGCGCCAACGGCAGCACCGGCGCCGAAGGGGTGCATTGGGACTTGGACGCCCTCTATCCCGACCCGGATGCTCTGGAAAGGGACCTGGAACGGACTCAGGACCAGGCGGATGGTTTCAAGCGGCGTTACCGCGGCCGGGTGAGCCGTCTCGAGAGCCGTGAGTTGGCGCAGGCCGTCCGTGAGTTCGAGGCTCTGCAGGTCGGCTTGGGACGCGCTGCCTCCTATGCCTACCTGCGTTGGTGCACCGATACGCAGGATCCACGCCGCGGCGCCCTCCTGCAAAAAACGCAAGAAGCCTCCACGCAGCTGGTTCGGAAGATCCTCTTCTTCGAACTGGAGTGGCTGCAACTGGATGAGGCGCGGGCGGCCGAGTTGCTTTCCAGCCCGGAGTTGCAACCCTTCCGTCATTACCTGGAGGTGGAGCGGCTACGGGCTCCCCACGTCCTGAGCGAGCCGGAAGAGAAGATCCTGGCCGAAAAACGGGTCACGGGCCGGGCCGCGTGGAACCGTCTCTTCGACCAGATGCACGGGGCCGCCCGCTATGCCTACCAGGACCGAGAGCTGACCCGGGAGGAATTGCTTTCCCGCCTTTATGACTCGGACCGGGAGGTGCGGCGGGAATCGGCGCTGGCCTTCAGCCGGGGCCTGGAGGAGCGGGCCAGCGAGATGTCCTTCATCTCCAACACCATGCTGGCCGACAAGGCGTGCGACGACCGCCTCAGGAATTATCCCCATTGGTTGGCCAGCCGGAATCTGGACAACGAGATCGCCGACGAAGCCGTCGAGGTCCTGGTGCAGGCGGTGACCGGACGCTACGACCTGGTGGCCCGCCATTACCGCCTCAAGCAGCGCCTGCTGAAACTGGACATTTCGTGGGACTATGACCGCTACGCTCCCGTCGGCACGGCCCCCGCTCGATACTCCTGGGCAACCGCCCAACGAACCGTGCTGGAGGCGTACGGCGCCTTCCACCCCTCCATGGAATCCATCGCCGCCAGATTCTTCGACGAGCGCTGGATCGACGCTCCGCCCCATCCGGGGAAATCGGGGGGCGCCTTCAGCCATCAGACCGTCCCCCCGGCGCACCCCTACATCATGATGAACTACACGGGGAACATTCGGGACGTTCAGACCCTGGCCCACGAATTGGGCCACGGTGTCCACCAGTATCTCTCCCGAAACCAGGGCTACCTTCAATCCCGTCCGCCCCTGACCACCTCCGAGACCGCCTCTGTCTTCGGAGAAATGCTGGTCTTCGACCACCTGCTCAGCAACGAGCCGGATCCCGGGGTCCGGATGTCCATCCTGGTGGGCAACATCGACGACACCATGGCCACCGTCTTCCGCCAGATCGCCCTGCATCGCTTCGAGGAGCGGACGCACAACGCGCGGCGGGACGAAGGAGAGCTGTCGGTCGAGCAATTCAACGAACTTTGGATGGAAACTCAAAATGAGATGTTTCAGGGAAGCGTTCACCTCGGAGAACACTACGGCACCTGGTGGAGCTACATTCCCCACTTCATCCACACCCCCGGATACGTCTACGCCTACGCCTTCGGCAAGCTGCTGGTCCTGGCCCTTTATGGCCGCTACAGACAGAACGTGACCGGATTCGCCGAGGAATATTTGAGTCTGCTGGAGGCCGGAGGATCGGACTGGCCGCATGTCCTGTTCCAACGTATGGGCGTGGACCTCACCGACCCCGATTTCTGGAGCACGGGACTCTCCATGACCGAGGCCATGATCCGGCAAGCGGAAGAACTGAGTGAGTCCACCTGAAATGTCCTCCATCCCGCGCCGGTGGCGCAAAGTACTGCCGTTCCTTCCAGGCATCAGTCTCATTTTCACGCTGGCACTCTGTCTCACCGGCCTTCGGGCCGCGGACTGGCCACAGTTTCTGGGACCGACGCGAGACGGCGTCTACGCAGGGGAGGATCTGGCCCGCCAATGGCCCCCGTCGGGACCTCGCGTGCTCTGGAAACGGGACGCCGGACAAGGGTTCGCCAACCCCATCGTGGCGGGCGGCACCCTGATCCTGTTTCACCGGGTGGATGGCCGGGACGTGGTAGACGCCCTGGGAGCGGACGACGGCCGGGAACTGTGGACTTTTTCCTATCCGACCGACTACCGGGATGACTTCGGCTTCGACGAGGGGCCCCGCGCCAGTCCGGCGGCGGCCGGGGACCGGGTCTACACCTTCGGCGCTCAGGGAAGTCTCCAATGTCTCACTCTGTCCTCGGGCAGCCGGATCTGGCAGGTGGACACCCGGTCCCAATTCCGGCCGCGCAAGGGCTTCTTCGGCGCGGCCTGCTCTCCCCTGGTCCGAGGCGGCGCCGTCTACGTCCATGTCGGCGCCAATGGCGCAGGGGTCGTGGCCTTCGACGCCGACACGGGACGCACCCTCTGGAAGGCCACCGACGACGAGGCGGGCTACTCTTCGCCCGTGCACGCCTCCATCGGCGGAGTGGCCCGGATCATCTCCTTCACCCGGAGCGGCGTCGTCTCCCTCGATCCGGCCACGGGACGAGTGGGCTTCCGGGTGCGCTGGCGGTCGCGAAGCCGGGCTTCGGTCAATGCCGCTACGCCCCTCATCGTCGGGGACCAGATCTTCGTGTCGGCCAGCTACAGCACCGGCGCCCTGCTCCTGGATGCCTCCGGAGAGTCGCCCGAAGAGATCTGGACTTCCAACGACGCCCTCAGCAACCACTACGCCACCAGCGTCTACCGGGACGGCTATCTCTACGGCTTTCACGGCCGCCAGGAATACGGTCCCAGCCTGCGTTGCGTCGAGTGGCGGACCGGAAGGGTCGAGTGGAATGAGGATGGACTGGGCGCCGGCACCGTCACCCTGGCCGGGGACCGATTATTGATCCTGACCGAGCGGGGAGAATTGATCCTGGCCGCATCCAACCCCGAGGGGTTTCAGGTGATCTCGCGCGCCAAGGTTCTGGAGGGCACGGTGCGCGCCTATCCGGCCCTGGCCCGAGGCCGCCTCTATGTTCGGAACGAGAAAACACTGGTCTGCATCGACCTGGGGAAATGAAACGAAACACTGTCGGCGGCTGGAATGCCGTCGGCGGAAAGAGTAGCCTGAGGACAGCCCCTTTCGATTCAAACGGAGGATAGAACCATGGTGAAGCCGATCGAACGAAGAAGTTTTCTGAAGAGTTCCGCCGGTGTGGTGGCTACGGCAGCCGTCACCAGCGGTTCCGCTGCGAGTCTCCTGTCCCGGGCCGATGCCAACGACACCATTCGGGCGGGGGTGGTCGGACTCCGAGGCCGGGGCAAGTCTCACCTCAGGAATTTCGCCGGATTGCCCAAGGTGGAAATCGTGGCGTTGTGCGACGTGGACGAGAACATCATGGCCCAGCGCGCCTCCGACCTGGAGAAACTGACGGGGCGGAAGGCCCGGACCTACACCGACATGCGCCGGTTGCTGGAAGCCAAGGACATCGACGTGGTGGGATTCGCCACGCCCAACCACTGGCATGCCCTGGGCGGAATCTGGGCCTGTCAGGCCGGCAAGGACGCGTACGTGGAGAAGCCCTGCTCCCACAACATCTTCGAAGGCCGGAAGCTGGTGGAAGCGGCCCGCCGCTACGACCGCATCGTCCAGCACGGGACCCAGTCCCGATCCAGCGTGGGCGTTCGGGAGGGAATCAGGAAGCTCCGGGAAGGCGTGATCGGCGATGTCTACATGGCCAAGGGACTCTGCTACAAGTGGAGAAACACCATCGGCCGCACCCCGGAAGAGCCGGTGCCCAACGGAGTCCACTACGATATGTGGCTGGGACCCGCACCCCAGCGTCCATACAGCCGCAACCGGTTCCACTACAACTGGCACTGGCACTGGGACTACGGCAACGGAGATATCGGGAACCAGGGCGTGCACGAGATGGACATGGCTCGTTGGGGGCTGGGAGTGGGACTGCCCACCCGGGTGCAGTCCTCCGGCGGCCACTACATGTTCGACGACGACCAGGAGACCCCCAACTGCCAGTTGGCCACCTTCGACTACCCGGACCAGAAGAAACAGTTGGTCTTCGAGGTACGCCACTGGATCACCAACCATGAAGCCGGACTGGGCCAGGGAGAGTCCAACGAGGTGGGGGTCCTCTTTTTCGGCTCCGAGGGCTACATGGTCATGCAGGGCGGCAAGGGTTACCGGACCTTCCTGGGACGGAAGCGGGAGCCGGGACCGACCCGCATGGAAACGGGCAACAATTTCGCCAACTTCATCCAGGCCGTCCGTTCGCGCCGGCGGGAGGACCTGAACGCCGAGATCGAAGAGGGTCATCTCTCCTCGGCGCTCTGTCACTTGGCGAACATGGCTTTTCGCACCGGCCGGACGCTGAATTTCGATCCCGCGACCGAGACGGTCCAAGGCGACGGCGAGGCCAGCGCCCTGCTGACGCGCGACTACCGGGCTCCCTTCCTGGTCCCGGAAGTGGTCTGAGTCGACCAGATGGTGAGAGCTTCCGCCGGCGCCCACGCCGGCGGGCGTAAAATCCGGCTGCACAGGTATGCCGCCATGAGGCAACTGCCTGCGGACACCGGTCCGTACAGGAGCCCGTGCAACTGAGTGTGGTTCTGCCTCCCGTTAGGGCCGCCGTTCGCGGACTGCTATACTGACTTCTCCGTAGTGGCTGGGGGTCAAGCCCTCAGAATCGCATTCCGGGCGGTTAGCTCAGCTGGGAGAGCGCCTCCCTTACAAGGAGGAGGTCGGCAGTTCGAACCTGCCACCGCCCACCAGAGCCGGCCTCGCTCACGATTCTCCAGTCTTCCGGTTCAGATCTCTCGATCGAGCCGTCGCCGCCGCGACTGCGCTCATGAGCGCGGCGCGCAGGCCTCGATCTTCCAACTCCCTCAATGCCGCGGCGGTGGTGCCGCCCGGCGTCGTGACCCGGTCCCTCAGAACCGCTGGGTGCTCACCGCTTTCCTGCACCTGCCTGGCCGCCCCCAGCACGGTCTGAGCGGCCAGCTTCATGGCCACGTCCCGGGGCAGGCCCATATGCACTCCTCCGTCGCAGAGGGCCTCTATGACGGTGTAGACGTAGGCCGGACCGCTGCCGCTGAGCCCGGTGACGGCGTCCAGGAGCTTCTCCTCCACCCGGACAACTTCTCCAACCGCCCCGAAAAGGGACTCGGCCACCTGGTAGTGTTCTTCGGTTGCCGGATCGCAAGCTGCGATAGCGCTGGCCGCGGCATCCACTGTGGCCGCGATGTTGGGCATGACGCGGACCACCGGGTTGTTCTTTCCCAGGAGGTCCCGAATTCGAGTGCTCTCGACCCCGGCCAGGATGGAGATGATCAGTTGATTGGGACTCACGGAATCGCGAATGTCGCCGATCACCAGGCTGAGGATCTGAGGCTTGACGGCCAGGATGATGACGTCGGCTCCGGCGACGTGGGGCCCCGCAGCAACGTCGACTTCCACGCCGTGGAGCGAACGGAGTTCCTCCAGCCGTTCGGTCAGAATGTCGATCACGGTGATCTTCCCAGCCGGGGCCAGTCCCGACTGGATGATCCCCCGGAGCAGCGCCGATCCCATGTTTCCGCCGCCGATCAGGAGAACGTTTTTTTCCTGCATTGGGCTTCTCGAATCAAATCTCGGCCCAAGTTTAGCAGTCTGCGGCAAGTGCCGCCGTGCTCGACCGACCAATCGTTCCGTCTGACGGAGTTCACATTCCGAATCGATTCGGAATCAGTTGCGTCCTCTTGAACCGCGCCCGGGCGAAGAGGATCAATACGACATCCAGGCATGCGAATACCACCACGGCAAACGCCACGAACTGCATCTGCACCGAAACCCGTTGCAACTCCGTGAGCCAAATCGTGCTCCAGGTTCCCGAGATCCGAACGACGCCGAAGGCGGCAACGGCAAGTCCGCCGAGGACGGCGAAGGCCACCTTGTAGACCTGCCCGACCTTCGCCGCGCCAAAAGATAACAAGACGCCTCCCGTTGCGGCGGAAAGCGAAATCAGGAATACCAACACAAACATTATCAGGATGGTCTCGACCGGAACGCTGGCCCAAGGACCGTCCGGCTTCATCAAATTCAACGCTATTAGTGACACCGACGACTTCACCAGCCAGAAAGCCAGTCCGACTCCGACTCCGGCTCCGATCATGCCGAAGAGGATCGCGTCACTTGGCAGGCGCCTCGCCTTTAAGGCCTCCATGCTGACGCGGCTTCGCTCACGGAGCACAAAACCAAGAGTGAAGAGCCACGCGATTCCGGCCGGGGTCGACCCAAAATGCACGTCCCAACGGCCGGGCAAATACCATTCCAATCCCCACGGCAGCGCATAGAGCACCCCCACTAACGGCGCAACCACGATCACGCCGGCACGCTCCAGGCCGTCACAACTACGATAGCTGTCCAGATATTCCGTCCGCATGACCATCCAGATGTCAGCCAGCATCCTGACTTGCCTCCGGGAGCGCCATCGATACCGGTTCGGGACCGTTCGCGGTGGTGGAAACTACAGGCATGGGAAACTTTGATTTCGAAGGATATCATGGGAGTCTAATGCCGCTCCGAGATCCCTGGAAACGGCGCATCACGGCGGCATAGTAGACTGGGGCGGACAGGAGCGGAACGAGATATGGAAAATCGATACCAACGCTGGTCCAGGATCTCCCTGAGCGGAAAGCTCTTCCCCCGGGAAGACGCGCTGGAGGTGCTGACCGATCCCACCGTCGACATTCTCCGCCTGGTGGCGGCCGCCGGCGACGTGCGGATGGCCCGCTTCGGGCGGAAGGTGAAGGTCCACCAGATCAACAACATCAAGAACGGCCTCTGTCCCGAGGACTGCGGCTACTGCGCCCAGTCCAAGATCGCCCAGGCCCCGCTGCGCAAGTACGCCATGAAGGACGAGGAAGCCATCGTCCAGGAGGCCAGGGAGGCCAAGGAGCAGGGGGTCTACCGCTACTGCATGGTGGCCAGCGGGCGCGGTCCCACGCCCCACGAAGCGGCCAAGTTGGCCCGGATCATCCGCCGCATCGACCAGGAGGTGGGGATCCGAACCTGTCTCTCGGCGGGCCTGGTGGACTTGGAGAAGGCGACCCTGTTCAAGCAAGCCGGCCTGGACCGGCTCAATCACAATCTGAACACCAGCCGCAGCCACACCAGCAGGATCGTGGGCACACACACCTACCAGGACCGGATCGCCACCCTGCAAGCAGCCAATCAAGCGGGATTGGAAAGCTGCAGCGGCATGATCACCGGAATGGGCGAGACGGACGAGGACATCCTGGACGTGGCGTACGAACTCCGCTCGCTGGAAGTCCCTTCCATCCCGGTCAACTTCCTCATCCCCATCGAGGGGAACCCGGTGTACGACTTCGACCAGCTCTCGCCGCTTCGCTGCCTCCGGATCCTCTGCATCTTCCGATTCGTCAACCCCCGGGCGGAGATCCGGGTCGCCGCCGGGCGGGAAGGCCACCTCCGCCACCTGCAGGTCCTTTCCCTCTATCCGGCAAACTCCCTCTTCGTGGACGGTTACCTGGCCACTCGCGGCGACCCCAAGCAGCCCGTGTACCGCATGATCCGGGACGCCGGTTTCGAAATCGAAGGGGAAACGCTCCCGAGCACGCCACGGACCTCCGCTCAGAACTACGCAATCGACGACGATCCCAACATCCTGAATCCCAAGACGGCACGGGTGTAGCGGCGAGATGACGAGGGAGGAACCAGGAATGAGTTCCGGGTCCGACCAGCCGCCTCTCGAACGGGGCATCGTCCCGGTCATCCAGACACCGTTCGATTTCCAGGGCAACGTGGATTACGCCTCCCTGCGCAACTTGGTGGAGGACGCCATCGCAGGAGGCGCGAACGGTTTCCTGGTTCCGGCGGTGGCCAGCGAGGTCTCGTGCCTCACCGTCGAAGAGCGCGCTAAAATCGTTCGCCGCGTCGCCGAGATCACGGCCGGTCGTGTCCCCATCATCGTGGGAGCCTCCGATACCCGGCCTCGCGTCTGCATCGAGCAGGCCCGTATGGCCCGGGAGGTCGGGGCGGCCGCTTACCTGGTGGCGGTGCCGACCGAGTTCTATCAAGAACCGGAAAAGGTGGAACCGTTCTTTCGGGAGGTGGCCGAGGGCGCCGGGGACTTTCCCATGATGCTACAGGACCTGGACTTCACCGGCCCGGGTCTGCAACCGGAGGCGATCCGGCGGCTCACACAGGTGCTCCCCAGCCTGTCGTCCCTCAAGATCGAGTCGAACCCGGCCGGCCCCAAGTACACGGCCATCCGGGAAATCTGCGGCGGGGAAATGTTCCTGGCCGGAGGATGGGCTATCGCCCAGATGATCGAAGCGTTGGATCGGGGAGTGGACGCCATGATTCCCGAGTGCTCCATGACGCGGGTCTGGTCGGCCATCGACCGCAACTACAGGAGCGGACGCCGGCAGGAAGCGATTCGAATCTTCAATCGCGTCCAGCCCGTCGTCGGATTCACCCACCAGGATCTTTCGGTGGCCATCGCTTTCGGAAAACGGCTTCTGGTGCGGAAGGGCATCATCGCCGCTGAACGCACACGGTTTGGAGATTTCCAGTGGGACCGGTACAACGGACGTGTCGCCGACGAGCTCATCGGCGACTACCTGGATCTGGAGGAGTCTGTCTCCTCTGGCTGAACGCAGGAAAGGAGAGGCTCATGAATGGACCCAGGATCGATCGCCGTCTTCCGTTGGGGCTCTTCCTGGCCTGCGCCGGGTTCGGTGCTTTGGACGCAACGGCTTCGACTCCCGCCCCGGCGGACGCTCCGAACTGCGCTATCGTCCTGGGATCCCAAGCGCCTGAATTGGAGCGCTATGCCGCCCGGGAGCTGCGACGCTATCTGAGCGACCTGTACGGCATCCAGGCGGTGCCTCTCACCACCCTTTCCCCCCAGGCCGACGTCAACCTGATCCTGGGCAGCCCGGGGACGAACCGATCCGTCTCCCTGCTGATGGGCGAGCAGGGATGGCCCCAGGTCAGCGATCAGGGATTCGTCTTGAAGACCGTCACCTGGAACGGCAAGCCGGCGGTGGTCGTGGGGGGAGGCAGTCCGGCGGCCACGCTCTGGGCCGTCTACGATCTGTTGGAGAACCTGGGCGTGCGGTTTCTCCTGGAAAAGGACGTGCTTCCCGCGAGCCCGGCCCGGTTCCCCCCCCAGGATCTGGACAAGGTCCAGGAGCCACGCTTTCGTTTCCGTTCCTACCGGGCCATCAACAACCTGGCCACGTCGCTCATCTTCTACGGAATGGACGATTACCGGCACCTCATCGATCAGCTCGCCAAGCTGAAGTTCAACGTCCTGTACTGCCAGATCTATCCCCACCAGCCCTTCGTGCATTTTCAATTCCGAGATCAGCCCAAGACGACCGGTGTGTTCCATTACGGATGGAAGGTGCCGATTCACGGAGAAACCATCGGGCGCGAGCTCTTCGGCGGCCGTACCGAACTCGTAAACCCGGACCTGGCCGGGGCCGAGACCTATGAGGAACGGGTTCGCGCCGCCCAGAAGCTCCTGCACGACCTGCTGGCGTATGCCAAGAGCCGGGGGATGATGACCGGCATCAACTTCCGGATCAACCAGTTTACCAACGAGTTCAACTGGCGGCTCCCCGAATGGTCCGACCGGGAGTACGTCCCGCGGGATTTGATGAAGGGCACGCACAACGGCCGGCTGGGTATCTCCGAATACGGCGTGGACCCCACGGCCTTTCCCTACATGACCCCGGACAACCCGGCGGTCACCGGCCTGAACAAGGCCATCATCCGGGCTCACATCAATACCTATCCGGAGGCGGATTTCTACGGCCTGACCCAGCCCGAAAATCCGGGTGGCGGCGAGTATTACAAGGACATGTGGAAGCGGCTGGACCGCAAATACAAGCTGGAGCCCCGCTTCAGCCTGGAACGGATGGAGGAGTCGGCCCGGACCAATACCCTGCCGGTGGGCGTCCGGAGCCCGGGCCGGCCCCTGTATGAACTCAAGGGGGCCATCGCCAACGCCGACACTCTGGACAAGCTTCTCAACGAGGAGCGGATCCTGGAAGGGACCGCCAATCCGGATGCCACCGTCGTGGTCGCCACCTTCAGCGACGAGTTCTACCCGGTCATGCTCAAGATCTTTCCGGAACGGTCGATGCTTCTGGTGCGGATGGACTACCTGACCTCGCTGGCGGCCCGCCGCGCGGAGATGCTGGCCTTTGCCAGCGAGCATCCGGGGCAGGTGGCCACCCTGGCGACGCTGGCGGACGACAACGTGGGCATCCTGCCCCAGCTCCCCACGCAGCCGCTGCACAGGATTCTGCAGGCCATGGAACGGTACGGCGTACACGGCTTCTTCGGCCGGCAGTTCCTGGTGACCAAGCTGGAAGCGGGAACGGCCTATCTGGCCCAGGCCTCCTGGTCCTCCGAGGTGACTCCCGAATCGGTCTATCGGGACCAGGTGGAAAAGGTCTGCGGCTCCGAAGCCGTCCCCGAGATGATGGAGTTCTACCGGACCCTGGAAAGGGCCACGGCCCGGGGGGACGAGATCGCCATGGGGTTCCTCTTTCCGGTCACCCGGATGATGCGCAAGCACTGGCACAGCCAGAAGGGTCCGGTTCCGGAATGGAACGAATTGAAGGCCTACTACGTGGAGGCCGTCCCCCTGCTGGAGTCCGCTCTGGAGAAGACGCGCCCCGAGGGACGGAGCTACCTGGAGCAGCTCCTGGGACAGGTCCGTTTCGGCGTCGACTACATCGAAGCCGTGCAGACGGTTCGCCGGGCCCGGGTCGAATACGACCTCTCCCAGCAGGCCTTCGTCCAAAAGGACGCCCGCAGCTTCGAGAAGCGAATCCGGGGAGCCCACGGGAAACTGGAGAGGGCGGTGGAGCTCCTGGGTTCGGGGATCCAGTCCTGGGCCGGCGCTGTCCGTGACCCTTCCGATCTGGGGGCCCTGGGCGTCCTCAATTACTTCTGCCGCGACTACCTCAAGGGGGTCGCACTGGATGTCTACCTGGAAGCGGAGAACTGGAGAATGCAGTTCTAAGGAATTGAGGAAATAAGGAAAGAGAAGAGAGGAAAGAGTGGAGAGCAGCGGGTCGTTTGTGCGTAGCGAGCCGCGGGACGGTGGGGAGATTTCGAACGGGGTGGCGAATCTATGGAATCGAGAATCTTTTCGGCCGACGAATTGAGGGATCTGGCTCGGCGTATCTTCGCCGCCGCCGGGTCCAATGAGCGGGAGGCGCTCAAGATCGCCACCCGCCTGGTGAAAAGCAACCTGGTGGGACATGACTCCCATGGGGTCATCCGGATCCCGCGCTACTGGGAGTGGATCAAGAAGGACCTGGTCCTGCCCAACCGGGAAGTGACGTTCGTGTTGGACCAGGGGCCGATCGTGGTGCTCGACGGGAACAGCGGCTTCGGCCAGTCGACCGGAGAGCAGACCATGGAGATCGCCATCGACCGGGCCCGGCGCCACGGTTGCAGCATGGTGGGACTCCGAAACACGGGACACTTGGGGCGGATCGGCGATTGGCCCGAGATGGCGACGGCCGCGGGGATGCTGAGCCTGCACTTCGTGAACACCAGCGGAATGGGCAATCTCGTGGCGCCCTATGGCGGCAAGGACCGGCGCCTCTCCGCCAATCCCATCGCCTTCGGTGTTCCCCAGCAGGAGGGCCCTCCCCTGATCATGGACATGTCCGCCTGCATGATCGCCGAGGGGAAGGTCCGGGTGGCTCTCCACAAGGGCGTGCCAGTCCCCGACGGGTGTCTCATCGACTCGGAGGGCCGTCCCACCAACGATCCCGAACTCTTCTACCGGCATCCTCCCGGTTCCATACTCCCCATCGCGGGACACAAGGGCTACGTCCTGAGCTTCATGATCGAAATTCTGGCAGGAGCCCTCACCGGCGGATCGTGCACCAATCCCGCCAACGCCCACAAACTGGCCAACGGCATGTTCACCATCGTCATCGACCGGAGCTGGTTCGCGGACCGTGACGAGTTCTTCGACGAGGTCGACCGGTACGTCCGGTACGTGAAGAGTTCCCGCACCATCGATCCCGACGGTGAGATCCTCGTCCCCGGCGAGTTGGAAGTGCGCACATCGGAACGGAGAACGCGGGAGGGGATTCCACTGGCCGGAACCACCATCGGGCAGATCCTCCAAGTCTGCCACGAGCTGAATATCGACTCGGGATGGGAAACCGGCTGACCGGACCGGTTGCATGCGGGCTTCCCAAGGGGTTTTGAGGGAGCGGTCCGTATCTTTCGATGGTCCCGTTAATTGACGGACAGGGGCACAATGACCCGGTTTATGGCCTTGGACGTGGGGTCCAAACGATGCGGAGTTGCCGTTACCGACCCCCTGAAGCTGACGTCACGTCCATTGCTCACCTTTGAACGGGGAAGTGTGGAAGAGGACGTCGACAGGCTCACCGGTCTGATGCGGCAATATCAGGTGGAGAGACTGATCGTGGGCCAACCCCGGCATTTGAGCGGCAGGATCAGCAACATTGCTCAAGCCGCCGCGCCCCTGGTCAACCGATTGCGCCAACAGGGGACGGTTTCGGTAGAGTGGATGGACGAACGCCTGTCGACCAAGGAGGCCGAGACGGTCATGCGGGAACTGGGGATGCCGCCGCACCGGCGGCGCCAGAGGAAGGACGAATTCTCGGCGGCGCTGATTCTGAAATGGTATTTGGAAGAGAGGACTTTCCGCGGATCCCGAGGGTGTTGCGGAGATTATTGATCGCTGCACTGATCCTGGCGGGGATCGGTCTTGCCGCCGCCAATTGGTGGGAGGCTCGGGTCAACGAGCCCCATCACGGCCGTTCGACCGAAAATCGACTCCTGACCATTCCCTATGGATCTTCGGTGAGAAACATTGGCCATCTGCTCCGGGAAGCGGACGTGATTCGATCCGACCTCATTTTTACTGCCTATGTCCAATTTAGCGGTACCAACCCCCTCCAAGCGGGAGAGTATCTTTTCGAGAATCCAATGAGCGTGACTCAGGTGGTGGATGTGCTGAGGCAGGGCCGGATTCACCATTACCGCATCACCATCCCCGAAGGACTGACCATGGCGGAGACCATCGACCGTTTCGTCCAGGAGGGGTTTGGACAGCGGCGCGAGCTGGAGCCTCTCGTCGGACGCACGGACCTACTGGGAGGCCTGGACCCCGGGGCCACGGACCTGGAGGGTTATCTCTTTCCCGACACCTACTTCTTCACCCGTTCCGACCGGGAGCTGACTTTGGTCTCGACTCTGGTGAACCGGTTTAAGCAGATCTGGAATCCGCAGCGACAGAAGCGCACCGACGACCTGGGTTTCACCATTCGGGAAGTGATCACTCTGGCCTCCCTCATCGAGAAGGAGACCGCGATCCCCTCAGAGCGGCCTCTCGTTTCCGCCGTGTTTCACAATCGGCTCCGGCGGAACATCAAGTTGGCTTGCGATCCCACGGTCATCTACGCCATCCGCAAGTCCGGGGAATTCGATGGTGTAATTCATCAGAGCGATCTGGATCTGGACTCTCCATACAACACGTATCTCTATTCGGGACTCCCTCCCGGTCCCATCGCCAATCCCGGGACCTCCTCCATCGACGCCGCTCTCTACCCGGCTCCGGTCCGGCATCTCTATTTCGTCTCCAGAAATGACGGCAGCCACGTTTTCTCCACCAGCTACCGGGACCACCAACGAGCTGTACGCCGCTACCAGCGTAAGTCGAGGGCAGGGGTAGCGGCTGGGGTCAAAAGATAGGACACGGGCCTTTTCAACCTTTTCAAATGGAGTGGACCCATGCAGCCATGGCAATCCGAAGATTTGGCGTCAACGGTCAGTGAATTTCGCTCACTAGGCGAGAAATACTTTCAGGAAGGCTTTCTCGACGCTGGTTTCCGGACAAGGTGGGAGAAATGCGCAGACCTGGGCCTGTTGTCCTATAGCGTCGCTGGGGGGGCCGGATCCGATCTCAGCACGATGGTTGCGGCGTATGAAGGCTTTGGTCAGGGAAGTACCGACTTCAGTATTTTATTCGCTCTCGCCGCGCACCTGCTCAGTGTTCAGATGATTGTCGAGAGCGTGGGCAGCGACGCGGTCAGGGACGCGTATCTCGGGAAGATGGCCGATGGCCGCCTGATTGCCGCCCATGCCGTGACGGAGGAGGTTGCCGGCAGTGACGTTTTTGCGATGGAGACCAAGGCCGTTTCCGAAGGGTCCAATTATCGGCTCAAGGGTAGCAAGATATACATTACCGCAGCCGGCGAGGCCGACTTGGCGTTGGTGTTTGCCCGGACGGCGAGGGAACCCGGGCCGTTTTCCCTTTCAGCTTTTTTGGTGGATCTCACGAATCCCAGGGTGACCCGGGGGCGTCAATTCAAGAAGTTGGGACTCCCTGGGGTCGATATGGGAGAGCTTGTCTTCGATGATGTTCGGCTTCCCGTCAATCACCGCATCGGAACTGAGGGCGCCGGTTTCGGGATCCTCTCCGAGTCGACGACGTGGGAACGGGCTTTGCTTCCGGTTACGCTGCTTGGGGCGATGAGGTCAAGTATTGAAGAGTGTGTCAACTGGAGCCGGAAGAGAGTTCAGTTCGGCCGGCCGATCGCCAGCTTTCAACAGGTTTCCTCGAAAATTGCCGATATGAGGTCACGATATCAAGTCTCACGTCAGCTTTCGTACGACATCGCGGCTCATCTGGGGACAGAAGGGGCGGCCCGTCCGCTGGCTGGTAAGGCAGCGATCGTCAAACTGGTGGTTTCCGAGAACGCCGTTCGGATCCAACGGGACGCCGTCCAGATCATGGGCGTTCGCGGTTATCTGGCCGATTCGATAGTGGCCAGGAATCTCTGTGACGCCCTTGGGAGCACGCTTTGGTCGGGAACCTCGGAGACGCTCCGCAACACCGTCGCTCGCATGGCGGGCCTACCGGACGAGAAGGCGTAATTCGGAGAGGGTGCGATGCTGTGACCTGGCAAGTATGGCTCACTTGCGCATTCCCTCGGCGGCGAAGTCCGAGATCTCGAAATCGGTACGAAGAAAATCAAACCTGCTTCTTTCGCGCTACGAATTCCTTGATCGAAGCGGCGCTCTGAAAGTTTTCCAGAACCAGATCGGAGGAAGCAATCGACAACTCGTAGTGCTCTTCGATAAAGCGCACCAACAGAAGAAGGTCGAGCGAGTCCACCACTCCGGTCCTGAACAGGTGGGTATCGGCATTGAGCGCGATCTCAGGGGGAACGGAGAACTGTTGCTCAATAAAAGTCAGTATCTCCCCGTCAATCCTATCGATCTCATGCGCCGAATCCCGCATGCAAACATCCTACAACAGGAAATCGATCGGTCCAATCTCGGTGCGGGTCCGGTACAGGTGAGAGCTTCAGGCATCGGACGGAGGGCAGGACGCTGATGCCTCTACTGTGAGGCGGTCCGCACCGAATCGAGCAACGGGTGTTCGAGCAGACTCTTGCGATCCACTTTCCCGGTTGAGGTACGGGGGAGTGCCTCCAGAAAGAGAAAGCGTGCCGGAAGCATGTAACGGGGAAGCCGCTCCAAGCAGTATCGAGAAAACATTGGGCCAGTGGCCGAGGGACGGTTTACAACCAGAAAGGCGACGATGTCGGGTTCCTTCAACCCCCGAAAACGTGCGATCACGGCGGCTTCCTGGACCGTTTCAACTTCCAGCAGGACAGATTCGATCTCCCCAAGCTCAATCCGGTACCCCCGGAATTTGATCAGATCATCATGGCGACCAAGGAACGTCAGGATGCCATCCGGTCCCTGAAGCGCCCAGTCACCCGTTCGATACGACCGTCGTTCGATGCCGCCGTGGAAATCCCTGCGCAGAACTTTTGCTGTTTCTTCCGGCCGGTTCCAGTAGCCGCTCATGAGCGAAGGTCCCCGCACCATCAACTCGCCCTTCTGGCCCGTACGCGCCGGCTCACCGGCCCCGGTCTCGATCCAGACTTCGGTGTTGGCGCAAGGCGTCCCGATCACGCTCCCCTGCGCATCATTGCGAGGGACTTCACCCACTTCGTGAAATGTGCAGACATTCGTCTCCGTCGGTCCGAAGAGATTGAAGATCCGGCACTGCGGAACGGCATGGCGCAACCGGCGGAGATGCTTGAAGGGAAAAACCTCGCCGGCAAAGAGTACGGTCGTCAGATGGTCCAAGCGAGCCGTGGAGAGTCCGGCGTCCAGCATTTGAATCAATGCCGTCGGGACAGAGTACCAGACCGAGATCCTCTCCTGCTCGAGAAAACGAACCATCTCCAGAGGGAAACTGGAGAATTCTTCCGGAACCGACACCATGGTTGCGCCCGATCGAACACTGGCGAAGATATCGAACACCGATAAATCGAAATGGAGTGGCGCATGATTCGAGAGGCGGTCGGTGCTTTCGACCTTGAAGGTGTCGCCGGCCCATTCGACGAAAGACAGAGAAGCGCGATGACTGATGGCAACCCCTTTGGGGTGACCGGTCGAGCCGGAGGTGTAAAGGATATAGGCGAGATCTTCCTCGATCAGACGGTCGCACACTTGAGGAAAAGCGTCTTCCACCGCTTCCCAGGCATCTCCTGGCCAGCGGTCCGAAAACGGCGCTTCAATCTGGAGCATTGACGGTGAAGAATAAGCCGAAGCCAACGCTTGGAGTCGTGAACCCGTTCCGATCACGGCCCGAAGGGAGCAATCCGAGGCAATTTCGCAGGCTCTCCGGATCGGCCAGAACGGATCGAGCGGAACGTAGGCCGCACCGCTCTTGAGCACCCCAAACACCGAAATGATTTGTTCCGGGCCCTTGGGGAGCAGGATCCCTACGCGGTCTCCCCGCCGAACCCCTCGTGAACGGAGCAAGCCGGAGAGCCGAGAGGACCAATCGTCCAAGCGGGAATAAGTAAGTGTCCGGGTCCGGCATCTAAGCGCCACGGCCTCCGGAAAAAGCTGTGCGCTGCCGCTCAAAAGGTGCGTCAGCAAATAGGGCATTCAGTTGGTGCTCTGCAGAAAGTGGGTCAACGAGTCCCAACTGAACCATTGGTCCGGATACCGGCTCAGGACGCCTTCAAACCGTGAGACTGCTTCTTGAAGATTCTCCTCCAGGTTCCCCGATAACGAGAGTGGAGGTTGGATGATAACAGTATGGCGATGAGGACGAATCTTGTCGCGGACGGCAAAGTAGGGAACGACAGGAACCTTGGCGTAAGTGGCGAGTCTGATCGGAATAGGCGAAAAATGGGCGGTTCTTCCAAAAAACCGTACCGCGTTTTTTCCCGCGACCCAGTCCGGATTCACGTCCAATGCCATCGAAACCAAGTGGTGACTTCTGAAGCACTCGACAATTTCGAGCGATGACTGATGCCCGTGCAGAGGTCGATGGCCAATGGCATTGATCAACGGTCGACCCAGCCGGCTTTCGATCATGGAGATTTTTCTTAGTGCAAACCTCCGGAAAGCATGTGGAATCTCCCGGTTTTCAGAGTATTCACGAGACACATGGGTAACTGGAAACCCCTTGAGGGCGAGTGCCACCAAGGCCGCGCAAGGGGCGCCGATATGCGCCGTCATGAGAATCGCCCCACGGCATTCTTCGGCCAGTCGTTCCAAGTGGGACAGTCCTTCAAACTCGAAAAAAAGATGCAGATTGTCTGCACGCCATGTCCTATAGTAGTAGGTATCCAAATCTTCATAAATCAGATTCTCGAACGTTGATTGGGCAATCGACTCCGGTGAGGGCCACTTTCGGCCATTTTGCAAGCTGGCCACGTTTCGGCAAATGATTTCACAAGTCGCGTCTTCGGAACGAAAAAGGCGTCGTCCCCAGCATCCGGCCAGCCGATAAGCGAAGGAAAACGGAAGCTGCGAAAGCAGCGGCAAGAACGTGAAAAAATAGAACTCGTCAGGAAATCGCTTGATCCGTTTCTCCATTCGCGAATGGTAACATGACTTTCGGGGGCGATTAGACTGGAGCGAGACTGTCAACGAAAGAATAGACGGCATGAGACGGAAGCTGGTGTGGGCGTTACCGACCCTCTGGATCCTGGCCGTGGTGGCCGCCGAGGCGCAAAGAAAATTCGAACCCCCGATGCGTCTGGGCGTGCCCTTCCCAGCGGCGTGGAATGCCATGCTGGAAGTCCTTCACAACGAGAATTGGAAGCTGGTTAAGAAGGAAAGGGGCCGGGGCGAGATCCTGACCGGCTACCGGGACTACATGTCGGGCCCCTTGACGGCCGGACATCTCGACAAGATCGGAGTCCGTCCCCGGCTGCCCGACGGAGAGTGGGTCCGGGTCCGTTATCGTTACGATCTGTCGGTCAGTCTGATACGGGAGCGTCAGACCACCGTAACCGTCGACAGCGACATCCAGGCACTCAAACGAGACTTCCTGGGACGTGAGGAGTGGGTCGAAATCGATTCCAGCGGACGCTTGGAGAAACAGTTGCTGACAGCCTTTGGACAAGCCCTGTTCGGCGCCGGCTTCTCCCTCGACAAGCGCCGCAAGGGTATTCTGGGGCTGCCCCCCATCGGGGAGGGCCGCGCACCAGCGAAGCCGCCCGGGAATTGAGAGGACAGAGGCGAGAGACGCCGGCGCGATCTTGAGATCGCCCGTTATCGCCGGGAGCAGTTTGTCGCGGACAACACTTTCGTTCGCGATGCCGCACCGATCGCAAGGCGTAAGCACTTTTCCCAAGACTGCTGAAATCCGATGGATCATCCCCTCCTGCGAATCGTCGACTTTCCCGTCCAGGTTGCCCTCTGGGTATTCCTCGTCTCCTTCCTGGTTTTCCTGCTGGTGGTCCGAGCTCGCATCCGTGCCCGAAAATTCAGTCTCAAGGATTACTTCAGGGAGGAGTTCGATCGATACTACCAGGAAAAACTCGAAGAGACCTCCAGCAAGACGCGGCGAAAAGAATCCTGGATCGCCACTTGGAACGAGTACCGCATCGTCTTCCAGATCATGCTGCTTTCCATACTGTTGGCGGTCGGCTCCTTCGTGGGCGTGAGCTTCGTGCCCATCCCCTATCTGAAGAATTGGACAGGGGTCGAGTCGATCGAGACCGAGCCTCTGAGACTGGCCGCCCTTTCCTACGATCGGTTCTATACGGGATTCTCCCTCAAGGGGGAGATCTGGAATCAGGGACAGATTCCTCTACAGGGACTCTCGGCCCGCGTCAGGATCTGGGGACGGGATGACGTGCTGCTGGAAGAGATCCTGGCCCAGGTCGAGCCGGCGGTGCTGAATCCCGATTCTTCGGGCACCTTCGGCTTGAAGTACTCGGAGAAGTCCCCTTCCCTGCTCTTCGGCTACGAGGTGGACTTCGTCGATTCCGACGGGGTCGAGACGCCGCACATCCGGGGATTCGATGCCCCCTGAGCCAGCCGGAGCCGATCGAGAGTGGGCCCTGACCACCTTGATCCCCTACCTGAGGCAGTACCGCGCTCGCATCGCTATCGGTGTGGCGATGGTCCTCATGACCAACGTGGCCGTGGTCCTCACGCCCCGGGTTCTGGGGTCGGCGGTCGATGATCTCCGCGGGGAAGCCGATGCCGGCCTCCTTCTCCGCTACGCCGCAGTGCTGTTGGCTCTGAGCTGCGCCGAGGGCCTTTTCCGATACCTGATGCGGTGGATCCTCATCGGCGTCTCGCGCCGGATCGAATTCGACCTGCGCAACAATCTCTTCCGGCACCTGCAGCGGCTCACTCCCTCCTTCTACCAGCGGCATTCCACGGGAGACGTGATGGCGCGGTCCACGAACGACCTGAGCGCCGTACGGATGGTGCTGGGGCCGGGGATCATGTATTCGGTCAACACCCTGTTCATGGTCATCCTGACTGTCACCATACTGATTCGGACCGATGCCGGCCTGGCTCTTCTCACCTTGGCTCCCCTCCTGCTCGTCTCCTACTGCGTCAAGTTCTTCGGCAGGAGGATCCACCAGAGATTCGAGAAGATCCAGGAGCAGTTCTCGATGCTCACGACCCTGGTTCAAGAGAACGTCTCGGGGATCCGGGTCGTCAAGGCCTACAACCAGGAGTCCGCCTTCGTGGGCCGGTTCAGAGACGCCAACCGGGAATACATGAAGCGGAGCATGGCCCTGGTCAAGATCTGGGGGGTCTTCTATCCCCTGTTGGCGTTTCTCCTGGGTCTGTCGGCCGTCTTTCTCCTCTGGTACGGCGGACGACAGGTCATGGACGGGGCACTGTCACTCGGCGACCTGGTTTCGTTCATCTTCTACTTGGCCCGGCTGACCTGGCCCACCATCGCCCTGGGATGGGTGATCAACACCTTCGAGCGGGGGTCCGCTTCGATGGGCCGGATCAACCGGATCCTGGAGACCCAGCCAGACGTGATGGATGCGGAAACCCTTCCGGTTGAAGCCATCGAGGGTCGGGTGGAGGTCAGGAATCTCACCTTTGCCTACGACGGAACTCCGGTCCTGAAGGACCTGGAATTCGAACTGCCCCCCGGAAACACCCTCGCCATAGTGGGCAGCACCGGCAGCGGAAAATCCACCCTGGTGCATCTTCTCTGCCGCCTCTACCCGGTGCCTCGGGGCCGGATTCTCATTGATGGAATGGACGTCAACGACATTCCCCTGACCACGCTGCGACGGAGCATCGGCTGCGTTCCCCAGGACACGTTCCTCTTTTCCGAATCGATCAGGGACAACCTGACCTTCGGAGTCCCGGACACCTCCGGGCAATCCATCCGGGAGGCTGCGCACACCAGCAACATGCTGGAGGAGATCCAAGGCTTCCCCGAAAAGATGTCCACCTTCGTCGGTGAGAGGGGGCTGACGCTTTCAGGTGGTCAGAAACAACGGATGACCATTGCCAGAGCGCTCCTGACGGACCCCAGAATCCTGATCCTGGACGACTCGCTGTCCAGTGTGGACACCTACACGGAGGAAGAGATCCTGAAACGGCTCGCTCCTGTCATCTCCGGCAGAACCACCATCCTCATCTCGCATCGCATTTCGACGGTCAAGGGGGCGGACCAGATCCTGGTGATGGATCGAGGCCGGATCGTCCAGAGAGGCCGCCACCGCGAATTGCTCGAAGTTGCCGGCCCCTACGCCGAAATGCACCGGAAACAGTTGCTGGAACAGGAGCTGGGAATCGCATGATCGAGTACGACCAGGACGAGATCCTGGGTCGAGTCTACGATGGGCGATTGACACGGCGGATGCTCGGATACCTGCATCCCTATCGCTGGGTCGTGGGCGCTTCGGTGGCGCTGCTCCTGGTCGTGTCGGCCCTGCAATTGGCGGGTCCGTTCCTGACCCTGATCGCCATCGACGAACACATCAGCATCGGCGACCGGAGCGGTCTTACGTATCTGGCACTGCTCTACCTGGGTCTCCTGATTCTGCAATTCGTGTGCTCGTTCGCACAGACATGGCTGATGAACTGGACCGGACAGCGAGTCATGAACGATCTGAGGATCCAGATCTTCAGCCACGTCCAGACGCTGCACGTCGGCTACTTCGACAGGAATCCGGTGGGTCGCCTGATCACCCGCATGACCAACGACGTGGACGTGCTCAACGAGCTCTTCACGGCGGGCGTCGTGAGCATCTTCGGGGATATCTTCCTGTTGGGCGGCATCGTGACGGTCATGCTCTGGCGGGATTGGCAGCTGGCCCTGGTCACCTTCTCGGTCCTGCCCCTCATCTTCGTGGCCACCATGGTATTCAAGATCAAGGTGCGCGGATCCTATCGATGGGTCCGGGCCTGCATCGTCAAGATCAACGCCTTCCTTCAGGAGAACATCACCGGCATGCCGGTGGTCCAGATCTTCGTTCAGGAGGACCGCAAGTTCGGCCAGTTCCGGGAACGGAACCGGGAGCACCTGCAGGCCAATATTCAATCCATCTTCTACTACGCCGTATTCTATCCGGTGATCAATCTCGTGGGCGCGCTGGCCATCGCCCTGATCCTCTGGTACGGAGGGGGACGCGTGCTGGACGGCGTCCTGACGCTGGGCACGCTGGTGGCCTTCCTTCAGTACTCGGAACGCTTCTTCAAGCCCATCAGCGACCTGAGCGAAAAGTTCAACATTCTTCAGAGCGCCATGGCCAGTTCGGAGCGGATCTTCAAACTCCTCGACACGCGGGCCCAGGTTCGGCCTCCGTCGAAACCCGTCCCGTTGCCGTCAGGCGGCGGGGCCATCGAGTTTCGCAAGGTGTCGTTCGCCTACAAGGAGGATACGCCGGTCCTGCGGAACCTGAGCTTGAGGATTGCCCCCGGCGAACGAGTGGCCATCGTGGGACCCACCGGTTCGGGAAAGACCACTTTGATCAACCTGATCTGCAGGTTTTACGACGTCCGGGACGGAGACATTCTCATCGACGGGATCCCCATCGCCGAACTGGACCCGGGGGAACTGAGGCGAAGGATGGCAGTGGTGCTCCAGGATGTTTTTCTCTTCAGCGGCACCATCGAAGAGAACGTCCGGCTGTGGAGGGCTCCCATCGACCGGCCGCAAGTGACGGAGGCGGTACGACACGTGAATGCCCTGGACTTCATTCGGGAGAAGCCCGACGGACTCGACTCGCCGGTGACGGAAAGGGGTTCGTCGTTGTCCGTGGGACAGAGGCAGTTGCTGGCTTTCGCCCGGGCCCTGGCCCACGACCCCAGAATTTTGATCCTGGACGAGGCCACCTCGTCGGTCGACACGGAGACCGAGATTCTCATCCAGGACGCCCTGACCACGCTCATGGAGGGGAGAACCTCCATCGTCATCGCCCACCGCCTTTCCACCATCCAGAACTGTGACCGCATCGTCGTTCTCCGCCAGGGAAGAATCGAGGAAGAAGGCACCCATCAGGAGCTGCTCCGGCTGCGGGGGCTCTACTACAAGCTGTACCAGTTGCAGTACGCGGGAGAGGAAATAGGCGTGAGGAAAGAGAAGTGAGGAAAGAGAAAAGCTCGCCGAGTCCACTGAGCGTAAACGACGCCTCTGTCTTCACTCTTTCCTATTTCCTCTTTCCTATTTCCTTTCTGCCGCCTCTCCGGCCTCAACTCGCCCCGCGGCCCCAGAAGACGGCCGGGATAGTCTTGAGCAGAATCCAGAGATCGAGCTTCAAGGACCACTCGTCGATGTACTGGAGATCCAGCTTCATCCATTTCTGGAAGTCCAACTCGTTGCGGCCGGAGATCTGCCAGAGGCAGGTGATACCCGGCTTGACGCTCAGCCGGCGTCGCTGGCTTCGGGAATAATGCCGGACCTCTTCGGGTAAAGGCGCCCGGGGGCCGACCAGACTCATCTCGCCTTTCAGCACATTCGCCAGTTGCGGCAGCTCGTCGATGCTGTACCTGCGCAGAATACGTCCCAGGGGCGTCACCCGGGGATCGTTGCGCATCTTGAACACCGGGCCGTCCATCTCGTTGAGATGCCGGATTTCCCGGAGCCGGTCCTCGGCCCCTTCGACCATGGTGCGAAACTTGACCAACTGGAACTCCCGGCCGTAAAGCCCGCGCCGAACCTGACGATAGAAGACCGATCCGGGCGAGGCGAACTTGATCGTTGCCATGACCAGGAGCATGAAGGGAGCCGCCAACGCCAGCAGAGCCGACGCCAGGACACAATCCATAATCCGTTTGACCACCAGGGCCACGCTCTGGTCCGGAGCCGTGGAGAAGGTGATGAGGGGAAGATCCTCCAGGAAATCGAGCGTTAGCCTGGAGGCGGAGGCGGGAAAGAAGTCGGCGGCGATCCGGGTCCGGATACCGAGTTCCTCACACAGTTTCAGGACCTCCTGAAACTGGTCGTTGTCCTCGTGCTGAGCGTACGCGAATATGATCTCGTCCACGATCAGGCGGTCCGTGACCAATTCGGGAAGATCCTTGAGCGATCCTACAATCCGTATCCCGGGGGCCTCAGTCCAGGTTTCTCCGGGGGCCAGATGTCCGACGACGTGGTAGCCCCACTTCCGGAGCCGGACCAGCACCTGACTGACATGCCGGGCCCGGGAGTCGATTCCCACGACCAGGATCTTGACCTGATGGTGCTCGTTGACGTTCCGAGTCCTCAAGATCCAATGCAGCAGAATGCGGTTCAAGCCCAGAAAGAGACCTGAGAGTCCGATGAAAACGAAGAATACGGGCCGGCTCACATCCAGGTCGAACACGAAGACGAAGAAGCCCACGGCCAGACCGGCCACGCAGACGAAGCGGCCGATGCGGAACAGGTGCTGGAAGGCGGAGACCTGGTAGAAGCGGGAGTACTGTTGGGTGATCCGGAGGATGGGAATCCAAATCGGCAACACGGCCAGCAGATAGACCAGGTAACGGGAATAGGGCAGCAGAACCGGATGGAACGCGGGTGCGATCGAGGCCGGCGCCCATTCCACAAGCAAGGATCGGGAGAAATAGGCCAGTGTCAAGGCCAGAAAGGCGACGGCGATATCCGCTGCCTGAAGGAGGTTGCCGTAGACTTGAGACTGGCGATCGAACATCTCGGTGTCGTCCCCGACGCGGCCCACCGGAACTGGCCGGGAGCCGCGGGGCGTTCAACTCAGCAATCGGTCAGGTCCCCGATCCGGGGGGGCCGGGACATGAGGAAACCCTCCGCCAAGGAGCATCCTACTAGACTCCCCACGTGCGTGTGAAAACTCCGGATCCGTTCCAGGAACCGTGGATCGCTGAGATAGGTAGCGGGCTCGCTCGAGTCCGAGCGATACAACTGGGACGCAAAGGCCTCCAAAGCGCACTCCTTCTGCTCGTAGTAGTCCGTAATGTCCACTCCGACGTCGGGCACGACCGGCTGATCGAAATGGGTCCAGTAGGCGATCCGCCGCGGACGGAAACGCTGCTGAGGCGTCTTGATGGCCGCCAGGCCGGCATGGTGGACCGCTTCCTCCACCAGAACTGTTGCCTTGCCGTGGTCCGGATGGCCCCATTTGGAGTGAGTCAGGACGAGCTTGGGCCGGTACTGCCGGATCACTCGAATCAACTGCAGACGACTCTCTTCATCGACAGTCACGTTCCCGTCCCTCAAACCCAGGTTCACCCGGAAGTCCAGACCCAAAAGAGCAGCCGCGCGACGGGCTTCGCGGGCCCGGGTCTCGATCGTACCTCGGGTTCCCAACTCGCCCCGGGTCAGATCCACGACGCCTGTGCGGCGACCCAGGGACTTCAGTCGAAGCAGCGTCCCGCCGCAACCCAGATCGATGTCGTCGGGATGCGCCCCCACCGCGAGAACGTCCACTCTTTCACACATGGATCACCTGGTGACCCATACAGAAGGGGTCGATCGTTTCCAAAATGCCATCGATGAACCCGGGACCCTCTTCCATCAGGAACTGATTGAAGTTGACGATCCGTTCCTGCAGCTTCTCCTCGGGATGAAGACGGGAATGGAGGTAGTCCAGATGCCGGCCGGCGACGCGGTCGCGGATTCGATAGTTTCCCAGAAATCGCTTCTCTACCCGGTCCATCTGATAAAAGACTCGCTTCCACGCCCTGGGAACCATTTTGCCGAGACTCGGGTCGACGCGGACAATGTCCCCCTGGAGCCGAGTCAGGCTCTCCCGGACCACGTCCGAGATCCGGTCGAACTCTTCCAGGACGTGCTTGGAAGCTCCTGTCCTGGCGACACGTTGGGTGATTCGGGACGCTCCCAGGGTGAGCAGCTCGACCAGATCCAGCGAGTGCTTTTTCAGCAGCCGCTGGGACTTCCGGTCCACTACGGTGACCCCGACCCTGGGAAACACGCAGCATTGCATTTTCCAATAGGGACTGATGGCGCCGATCTGGCTGAAGTAGGCGACCTCTGCCGGCCCTCCCACGTAAGCTACGGTCGGGAAAAGATGGTCCTGAATGATGGGCCGCAACAAGACGTTGGGACCGAACTCGCCGGTTCCGGTTCGTATCCGTTCCAGCAGCTCTTCCGGCCGCAGCCGGAGAGAGCGGCTTCCGCGGCTCCAATAGGCTCCGGATCGGTACTCCAACTTGTAACGCCGTCTCTCCTCGATCCAGAAAAGGAGCGACTCGGATCGATCCACGGGTACCTGTACCCGGTGGCCATCCGCCTCCAGCTTCCGCCCGCGCCTCTGCAGGGAACCGATTAGAGATTTTCGCTCCAGGACCGCCGTCTCGAACACCTGTCTCAACTCGCCCTTGTATCCGGGGTGGAGCGCGTCGAAGAGAATGAGCCCCTGGTTGCGAAAGAGCCGGGCGAGCCAACGGCCCTGGGCATCGGTAAAGGGTGTGCCGGGCTCGAATGCCGATTCGAGAGTTCGAAGAATCGCTTCCTGAAACTCGGAAGTGGGAGCGCCGTCCTGGAGCCTCTTCAGGGGATCACCCACCGATCCCAGCGAAACCGTGCCTACCATGGTTGCCGAAGGTGGGGAGGGACCGGGATAACCCAGCCGAAGCAGCGATCCTTGAGGATCAAAGAAGGCGGTGGAGCGGGACTCCAGAAAATCGGAGTCATCGGAAGGAAGCCAGAAGACGGGAACCGCCGGGCACCCTTGCGCCTCCAGGGTCCGGGCCAGGCTCACTGCGGTGAGCGCCTTGTAGACGGAGAGGGCCGGTCCTCCGAAGAGGCCCAGCTGTTGGCCCGTGACCACGGCCACGGTCCCCGAATCCCGCAGCTTCTCGATATTCCTGCCGGTTGAGGGCCCCGAGCCCACCCGGGCATTGAAATCGTGGAGAATCCGGACGAGAGTCTCGCGGGACAACCGGGAGGCCTGTCCGCGCGTGGCCTCGGCTCTTTGGCACAGAGCCTCCGGACTGGTGTGCGCCGGTCCGGCCGGGTAGAGCGGTGCGACCTGGTCGAAATCGTACAGGTACTGGAGAAAAAGCCGACTTTGCCCCGGCAACCGGCGGCGGTCGAGACGCTCGACTCTCATGCGGCCGCCAGTTTAACCGAAAGTCCCGCGCGGCACCGGGACCGATGCCGCGCGGGACTCTTATCAGGAACCGAATAGGACGGCGTCCGCAGAGACGTATCTCGCCGCAGAGCCGGCAAGATGCGCCGGGAGCGTGGATCGACGGCCTGCTACTGACGCTTCGCTTGCTCCTTGGGAGCAGAGGAAGGGGGTTCGACCATGATCCGGTCTCTGAGCCTCAAAAAGGTCTTCTCTCCGATGCCCCGGACGTTCATCAGATCCTCGATCCTCTTGAAGGCCCCGTTTTTCTCCCGGAACGCCACGATTCGTCTGGCGATCGCCGGCCCGACACCGGGGAGAGTGTCCAACTCTTCCACGGTCGCCTGATTCAGATCCAGCTTGTCCGCAGCCGCAGCATCCGGACACCAGAGCCAGGGCATGGCCATCACCAAGGTCAAGAACAGGAAACTCTTTCGCATGTGCACCTCCTTTGGTTTTTGGGTTTCCTATCTGCACCTAACGCTGGGGATGGGAAAAACGCGAAGATGAGGAAAGAGAAGAGAGGAAAGAAAAAAGAGTGAGGAGAGGCGGGCCGGTTGCGCCCAGCAGGCTCGGCAGGGGAGATGGTCCCGCTGAGGATGACGGAGCCGGATGGACTCGATGCCTGTTTCTCCTATGCGTCCGGCTGACCGGGCCGGTGAGGGAGCTTTTCCCTTACCTCTCGAACGCCGTTGCAGAGGTAATCGAAAATTTGGAAATTCCGGGCTCCCTCGGCCGTCCTGGCCTCGTACTCGTTGCTCAAGGGCTCGGAAAGCAGCATGGGGACCATCTGTTCATGGCGCCCGCCGTGAGATCGAAGAGGTTCGTTCAGGACGCTCAAATCATGGTCGGCAGCGGTCCTTCCAATGACAACTCCGGCGTCCGCCATCACGACCAGATCGCCGATGCGGTCGGCCGGCAGTTCCAGTTCTCTCGACGCAGTAGAGCGGTCGTAGACTTGGTCGATGCCGGGCAGCCGCCGGATCCAAGCGGCCACGGAAGCGGTCTTGAGCGGTTCGGTCACATGCACCATGACCGCCGAACCCAGAGAGCCGTGGTGAACGACGTAGGGGTCCGTGATGGGACAGACCACACGGGTCCCGTTTCCGAAACGATCTCTCAACAGCGATCCGAGATAGACGACGTTGGGACTCCCGTCAGGCCGGGTCTTGGCGTTCATTCCGTGATCCGCGGTCACTCCAACCCGGGCGCCGGTCTCCAGCAGCGCGCCGATCTCCCGGTCCAGCGCCTGGTGGAAATCCAGTGACCGGGCAGACTCGGGAGGGTACTTGTGCTGCATGTAGTCCGATAGGGAGAGGAAGAGCAAATCGGCCAGACCCCTCTGGATGAGTCTGGCCCCGGCCGCCAGCACGAAGAGGCTGGCTTCGGCGCTGTAGATCTCCGGCTGCGGCCTGCCCACCAACTCTTCCAGGTTCGTGATGCCGTGGGTCTCGACGGTGGCCGCTGCGGCTCGCTCAGAAGAAAAGGCAATTCCCTCAAGGCCTTTCGTGAGCAGGTCACGGAGTTTCTCCTTGGCCGTCACCATGGCCACCTTTCTGCCGGCGCGGGCAGCCGCCGCCAGAATGGTGTCGCACCGGACGTAGCGGGATGAGTTCATCATCAGTTCCCGCCCGGTCCGGGGATCGAGAAAGAAGTTGCCGCTGATACCGGTCACGGACGGGGGGACCCCGGAGACGATGGCCGCATTGTTCACGTTGGTGAAAGAGGGGAGAGCGCCCCGGACCACGGACTCGAACCCACCTGCGGCCAGACCGTCCAGATGAGGCATGCAGCCCCGAATCCTGGAGACCTCCAGGTACTCGGGTCCGCATCCATCGATGCAGACCACCGCCAGCGGCATTGGGCGGAGGCCGATATTCCCGCCCGTTGACCCGGAAAGGCGTGGTGCTGATCCGCATCAAGCGTTTGTCAGGAAGGCAAATTGGAGAAATACCAGCGTAGAATCCCGGGTCCCCAAAAGGCCGACGCAGCCGCGGCGACACCCAGAAAGGTGCCGAACGGCAACGGGTAGCTCCTTCCCTTGGAGCGGGCCCGCATGTAGATGGCGCCGGCGACGGCCCCCACCACAGAACCCAGGAAGACGCTCAGCCAGGCACACCTCCAGCCCAGGAATGCGCCCAACATGGCGGTCATCTTCACGTCGCCGAATCCCATCCCGTCGACACCCGAAAAACGGCGGTAGAGGGTGGCGATCAACCACAGGAAGCCGCCTCCCAGCCCGGCTCCCAGGAGAGAGAACCCCAGGTGGTCCCAAACCGGGAGCGACGCCGGCTCCGCATCCCAGTGGAAGAAACCCGGATCTTGAAGAGGCGACAGGAAAACGCCTGCCGCCAAACCTCCGAGCGTCAGGACATCGGGCAGGATTCGATGGCAGAGGTCGACGACCGACAGGGTCAGGATCAACGCCAGGAAAAGGCAGCAGACGATGAAGCTCGAGGACCAGCCGAACCGCATCCAGGCGGCAACAAAGAGAATTGCGGTCGCGGCCTCCACCAGCGGGTACTGGAGCGGGATGCGCCGGTGGCAGGAGCGGCAGCGGCCCTTGAGGAGCAAGAAGCTCAAGACCGGAATGTTGTCCCCGGCCGAGATCGGTTTCGAGCAGTTGGGACAGCGGGAACGGGGCCGAATGACCGATTCCCGGCGCGGGAGACGATGAATGCAGACGTTGAGAAAGCTTCCGATCACCAATCCGGCCAGGGCCGGCACGACTGCGATCCAATCCATCTCCCGCAATTATACGCGCAGCTCGGAAGAATCCGCGTTTCCCGGGACCGACGGGAGATGGCGCTGTTCGAACAGCCGACTAATCACGGCGGGCCAGTACGATGTCGTTGTTGTCGACGATGGTGTACATGGCCTTCTCCAGGTCGGTCACGGCCTGCTGGTAGTCCACCCGAGCCCTCAGTTCCTGCACCTGCGCCTGACTCAGGTCCCGCTGATACCGGAGCACTTCGAAGTTGGTGGACAGGCCGGCCTGGAAACGCTTGTTCTCGCCCTCCAACTGGGCCTCCGAGAGCTGGCGCGCCACCCCGGCTGCTTCCAGGCGCTTCCTCTGGGTGGCGATGCTCTCATAGGCATTGCGAACTTCCACGATGACCATCTGCTGCTGGTTCTTCAGTTGGCTGGCCAGCCGGCGGTCCCGGATCAGGATTCTCGCTCGCTCCGCGTCGTTGGCCCGGTTCTTCAGGGGAATCTCCACGCTGACGCCCAGAGTGTAGTTCATGTAGTTGAATCCGAAGACCTGGCCCCACGAATTCCCGAAACTGCCGAAGAAAGGATTCGACGTCTGAGGCACGTTCTCCAATCGCAGGTCGGGAACGCCGTCTCCATCGCTATCCACGAATTCGCTCCCGAAGACCTCCCCGGCCCGTCCGGTGTTGGTCAGACTCGCCACCAGGTCCACGGTGGGCCTTCCTTCCCGCCGGTAGTATTCCCGGTCCACCTCGACCTGTTCCCGGAACAACCGATTCTGTTCCAACTCGGGACGCCGCTCCATGGCCCTGGCAATGGCCTCGTCCATGGTGATCGCCAAATCCTGGACCCGGGGAAGCTGCGTCGGGATCAGGGTCAGATTCCAGATGGGCGCCGTCGGGTCCGGGGCCAGATACCGCTTGAGTCCGTTCTGGGACGTGATGATCTGAACCTCCGACTGGATCATCTCCTGCTCGCGCGTAGCCACCTCGGCTCGGGAGGCAGTGATCTCGATGGGCGCCATGACTCCGATCTGGACCCGTTTCTGGTTGTTCTCGTGCTGAATAATGGCCAGTTCCATGGACTTGCGAATGGCCTCGTAGCTCTCGATGGCGAACACCAGCTCCCAGTACTGATTCTGCACCTGCTGGACGATCTCCGACACCTTCTGTTGAAACTGGCTGTCGTTGATCTCGGTCTCCAGGTTGTAGAGCTTGAGCTGACGCCTGGTCTGAGTCTGTCGAAATCCCCTCATCAGCGGCTGGCGCAGGGACACGGCGAAGTTGGATCCGAAAGAGGGGTTCATGAAGGAGAAGGCGCTGTTGGTGCTGAAGCGGTTGTTGTTGAAGTTCAAGGTGACGCTGCTTCCGTTGGGCAGATTCTGCACCAGCGACGTGTCGAAGTAGATCCGATCCGTGGTGTTCACCGGAATTCCCCGGCCCGCGTCCAAAATGGACCGAGCCGGATTCTCGGTGGCCGCCCAGCCGACCTCGAACCGGAGCCTGGGATCGTAAAAGCCCCTGGTTCCGAAGATCCACTGGCGGTTCAAATCCTCGTTGTAGTCCTCGATGGCGATCTCCAGGTTGTTGATCAACGCCAGCCGGATGGCGTCCTTGACGCTCAACTCCCGGACCGGCCTCTCACGGCGCATCCGATCCGCCCATGACTCGGGCCGGTCGATCTTCGACATCTTGGGAGCAGTCTGATCAGGGGTCGATTTTTCCTGGGGAACAGCCCGCAAGAAGGGCACCGCAATAACGAGAAAGATCGGAAGAATAATTCCCTTGACGCTCTTCATGGCATCTCCTGGAAAGGTTCTAGAACAGACGGACCGTGGCAAAGCCCCCCGCACAATCAACCCGGACTGTACCACGCACGAGGGCACATCCCTATGGTGTACGAACGACACGGGAAGATTGTTTCAATAACCAGGAGATGGGGTCAGATCTCAAAGCGCCGGCCACCGGGGGAGGACTGTCCCGGTAGCCGGCGCTGCAGGTGGTTGTGGCATTCGACCGGCGCTACGCGGGGTCTGCCGGAGACGCCGGAACACGCGCCCTCAATTCTCGGACTCAGGCTCGGATTCGGACTCGCTCGGACGCTGCTTCTTCAGGGAGGGCCGTTTCAACGTCGGACGATCTCCCTTCAAGGTAGGCTCTTCCCGGTCGTCCCGGTCGTTGGTCCGGCGCTTCAACGAGGGTCGGGCAGCACCACTCTTGGTTCCACCCTGTCCGGGACGGATCTCCGCACGATCCATCTGAATCAGCCGCGCCTTCACCCGGTCGAACTCGGAGGTGCTGACCACGTACTCGTCCTTGGGAGGCAGATAGGAGATCTCCTCGTTCACCTTGGAGATACGGTTCTCGAAGGAGGGGTGAGTCCGGAAGAAGCTGGCGAATTTACCGGGACGGCTCTTGTCCTTGGCCTGCATCTTCTCGAAGAAGGAGATGAATCCCTGCGGATCGTATCCCGTGTTCCAGAGATACTGGGTCCCCAGTTGATCGGCTTCGGCCTCCGACTTTCGGGTAATGCCCAGAACCGCCAGGTTCATCCCCAGCCCCAGCCCCTGATAGAGCGCATACTGAGTCCAGCCGCCGGTGAGAATCAGGGCCGGCAGGGCCGCAAACTGCAGGAGGTTGCCCTTGGTCATCCTCTCGGTGGCATGCCGAGCCGTCACGTGGGCGATCTCATGGGCCATGACACCGGCCAGTTCGGCCTCGTCCTCGGCCTCCAGGATCAGCCCCTTGTTCACGAAGAAGTAACCGCCGGGAAGGGCGAAGGCGTTCACCTCCTCGGAATCGAGCACGCGGATCACGAAAGGAACTTTCGCATCCGAGTTCTTCACGATAAGTTGACCCAAGCCGTCGACGTACTCGTTCACGACGGGATCTTCCACCAACCGGGCGGTCTGCTCGATCTGCTGGGCGTACTGGGCGCCAATTTGGATCTCCTTCTCCAGCGATATGAAGTTGGGGAAGATCAGGGCCACCTTCCCGTTGATATCCCGGTTGCCGATATTTTCCACATCCTCGTGTTTACGTCCGGAATGCGTCGGCACGTTCATTAGAAGCACCAGGACGATCGTCAGGAGACTCATTGGAATTCTGGTTCTTTTGATCATGGTAGCGCCCTCATGAGAGTTAGGGTCTGACATTCAGTATATCCACAGCCTGGCAGATCTGCCAAGAACGCGCCGGAACCGTCACCGCCTTTCCATGTGCGCCGCATCTCTGCTAACTTCCTTCACCATACTAAGATGCTTCCGCAGGGTCCCGGGTTCAACAATCCGCAGCCGCCGGTGTTCCTCGCCGGAGAACTCCGCTCCCGGGTCAAGATACTGACCGCGTCCCAGATGGGGACCGTGGACCGACTCACCACCGGGGACTGCGGACTCCCCAGCCTGGTGTTGATGGAAAATGCCGGGCTGAACCTGTACCAGATCCTGAAATCCCACTTCGGGGAACGGCTCCCCGGTTGCTCCACCGTAATTCTCTGCGGCAAAGGGAACAACGGTGGAGACGGTCTGGTCCTGGCCCGCCAATTGGCGCGCCGCGAATCTTCTCCGACGGTGATCCTGCTCTGCCGTCCCGACCAGGTGCGGGGAGACGCGGCGGTCCAATTGAATGCCTACCGGAAATCCGGTGGTGAGGTGGTGTCCGCAACCTCCCGGGAGGAGTGGGCGGAGGTTGCGCCCATCCTCGGCGGTTCCCGAATCCTGGTGGACGCCCTCCTGGGAACCGGGCTCGGACGTCCCGTTACCGGACTGCTGGCGCAGGTGGTTCGGGACATCAACGGCAGCGGCGCCTTCGTGCTGGCCGTGGACATCCCAACCGGGACGCCCTCCGACGGCATCCGGTCCATCGGACCATCGGTCCGGGCTCACGCCACCGTCACCTTCACAGCCCCCAAGATCGCCCACATTCTTCACCGGGAGCCGGAGACGTTCGGACAGATTTACGTCACTCCCATCGGGACGCCCTCCCAGTTGCTGGACACACCGGACCACTTCCTGAACCTGATGACGCCAGACCGGATTCGGGCGGTCATGCCGGCCCGGAAGGCCTTCTCTCACAAGGGCACATTCGGGCATGTGGCGGTCATTGCGGGGAGCCGGGGGAAGACCGGGGCTGCCGCCCTGGCCTCCCGTTCCGCATTGAGGTCCGGGTCCGGTCTGGTGACCGGCGTGGCCCCCGACGCCGTCCAACCCCTGATGGCCTCCTTCCAGCCTGAGATCATGACCGAAGGGGTGCCGTCCACGCCCGCTGGAACCTTGGCCTCGTCCGGAATCGATCGCATTCTGGAACTATTGGAGGGCAGGGACGCCGCCGGGCTGGGACCGGGCCTGACCACGGAGAAGGAAACCGTCGACGTGGTTCGCCGCCTGACACGGGAGGCCGAGGTTCCCATGGTCCTGGATGCCGACGCCTTGAATGCCTATGCCGGGCGGGCCCACGAGTTGGTCAACCTGAAGGGTCAACCCCTGGTCGTCACTCCCCACCCGGGCGAGTTTGCCCGCCTGACGGCCCACTCCATTCGGCAAATCACCGAGAACGGGATCTCCTTCGCCCGCGAATTCGCCCGGGACCGGAACCTCTGGCTCGTGCTCAAGGGGTTCCGGACCCTGGTGGCGTCGCCCGACGGCCAAGTCTACGCCTGTCCGCTGGGGAACCCGGGAATGGCCACCGCAGGAAGCGGCGACGTCCTTACCGGCGTGATCACCTCTTTTCTGGGCCAGTACCGGGCTCAGGCCCGCGTCTCTCCATCGCAGACAACCGACGCCGTCGTCTCCGCCGTCTACCTTCATTCCCTGGCCGGCGATCTGGCTGCCCAACATGGAGGAATGGACTCGCTGACGGCCGGAGACATCCTCGATCACCTGGGGTCGGCGTTCCTCCAACTGCGCGGCCATGGATCGCGGCGCAACGACCCGATGGGCGATGCAAGCTAGGCAGGTCATTCGCTCCCGCAGCGAAGAGGAGACACGGCGGATCGGCCTCAGGCTGGGTGAGAAGCTGCACCCTCCGCGAGTGGTCCTGCTCTCCGGAGAGCTGGGCGCCGGCAAGACGGTCTTCACCCAGGCCTTGGCAGCCGGTCTGGAAGTCGAAGATCTCTCCCTGGTCCGAAGCCCCTCATTCACCCTGATCAACGAGTACCCGTCGGCCCGCGGCCGCATCTACCATGTCGACCTGTACCGCCTGGAGGGAGCGGACGACTTCCATTCCATCGGTATCGAGGAAATCCTGGAGCGGGAAGCCGTTGTCATCATCGAATGGGGCGAAAAGCTCGACTTGCCCGTGGACGACCCCGTCCATATCCGAATCCTCGTGGACCCGGCAACCGACGAGCGCCTGCTGCAAATCGACGTCGGAGAGAAAAAAGAAAAGAGGAGAGAGTAAAGAGAGAGGAGTTACCAGCCGGCTCCTCACCCCCTGCGTCAGCTACGGCTTCTTCACTCTTTTCTCTCTCCTCTCTCCTCTTTCCTCATTTTCCGTGCTCCCCGAAGGCACCTTCATACTTTTCCGGTGGGGATCGTTTGAGTTCCGTGAAGGCAACACACGGAAAGGGATGAGACCATCGCTGCCAACGCTGTACCGCTGAGACGTCTGCCGGAGTCTTCTGCGAACCTGCTTCCAACTCAGTTCACCAGAGTGGCTGCAGGGAAGGCGCGTGTCCGAACCGGAATCCCAGCACGCGGGAATGCTCACGGCTATCAGTTGCTGGAAGTCACGTTGACCTGCCTGCTCATCGGTTTTCTGGCCTCGCTGGCCTGGCCGGCCTATCAGCAGGTGCGGGATCACTGGAGACTGTCGCAGGGGTCTCATCTCTTTCTCTCCCTCCTGGAGCAGGGGCGTATTGAGGCCGTCGGGCGAAACCTGACCGTGCAGGTCCGAATCTCAACCGACGCGGGAAGCGCCACGATTGCCCCGGAGGGGGAAGAGGCTGGACACTGGCTGACCCTCCCCAGAGGGGTCCGGGTCGTCAGGAGGCCAAACCGCGACATATCGTTCCACTCCCGAGGGACCGCCGCTCCTGGCGGGACATTCGTCCTGGGCAACTCTGCCGGCAAGATCCGCATCGTGATCTCGCCGGCCGGGAGGATTCGATGGCAGAGAGGATAGCCGGGGACGGCGCCGAGGAGGGATTCGCCTTTCTGGAGCACCTGGTGGCCACAACGATATTGACGGTCGCCATCCTTTCCCTGATCCAGACCTTGACTCTGACTCTGGGCAACTACGCGATCATGGAAAAACGGCGCCAGGAGGTACTGCAACGGTGGAACCGGTGCGAAGAGGCCCGCTCCCGGGAGCCGGAAGGGGAGCGGATCGTCCTGGTGCCGAACGGACCATCGCTGTGGCGCCTGAACGTCTCGGGCGCCGAGGACGAGAACGCCACAAGTTGGGAGGTGCTTCGATCGCTACCCTGAAAGGAGGCGTCCGAATGAGCCCGATTGATTCGCTGGCAGGATCCCGCGGGGTTGAGGCGAAAGAGGGGGAACGGGGATTCAGCCTGGTCGAGTCCCTTCTGGCCACCGCTGCCTCCGCGCTCCTTTTCTCTCTTTTTCTGGGAGTATTCGACCAGGTTCAGACCACCGTCACCAATCTCACACGCTTGATGGAACGGGACCGGAACCTGATCCTGGCTCCCGTTCTGCTGGGCGGATGGATCCTGGGAACAGGCAACCGGGAGTGGGACCGGGACGGGGACGGGATTCTGATCCAGTCCGGGATCCTCCAACTCGAGTCCGACCTGGATGGGAAGGACGGATTTCCCGACGGGCGGGTCGAGGGCAATTTCGAGATTTTGTCGCTCCGCTGCCGGACGGACCATTTGCAACTCAAGAGCGGCGCGGGGAGCTTTCATTCCGTCCTGAAACAGATCCGGCAGTGGGAAATCCTGATGGAAGGACGGTTGTTGAACCTGCGCCTCACCGGTGCCGTCAGTCCCAACCTGATGCACTGGAAAGGGGACGGAGAGACCGTTGAAACGATCCACTACACGCTTCGGAACTACCGGCCCAACCTCTTCCCTCCCCGGGATGGATGAACCCCGGAAATCGGCATCGGAGGCAGGACTTGCCCTGCTGGCCGCCCTGCTCACGACGGCTCTGGTGGCGACTCTGGTCTGGACCCTGAGCGTACAGAACCTGACCCAGTGGAGGCTGCTCCAAGGGGTCGAGGCGCGACTCTACAGCATGGTCCTGGCCCAGAACGGAATCGAATTCGCTCGCGGCCTTCTTCCCCTGGTCGATGTCGACGAACTCCTTTCCGGTCCCGACGGTTCCTTCTCCGGAACCGATCTGCCTGAATGGAGAAATCCTCTCCCCTTTTCGTCGGCTCGCCGTTTGGACCCGGAGAGTTGGACACCCGACCGCGATGACGGACTCCCGGCGCGGAGCCGGGACCAGTTGCTGCCGAACGGTTACCCGGACCCCGGAGGGGGGCGTTTCTACTTGAGGTTTTCCAACAATCCCGAGGAGCCGGCCCACCAGGACCGGGACGGAGTGGTTCTGGTCCGGAGCATGGGGGTGGCTCCTCTCAAACTACGGAGCCCCTTCCTGGCTTCGACCCGCAACAGCGTGACCCTGATTGAATCCCGCCTTCTGCAGGAGACTGCATTTCGACTCCGGAGCGCACTCACCCTGGCGGGAGGCAGCGGAGATTTCCAGTGGACGGGAACCCAATTCCTTCTGGACGGTGGGCATCGAGAGCCTGCGGTCCGCTTTCTCTCCCTGGGAGGCGATGGACTTCAAAACGATTTCCTGCACACGCTGGATCCGGCCCACGCCGACCGGATCCGGGGTGCGGGACCGGAACCCTCCCTACTGGACTCGACGGTTGCATACCGTGAGGACCCTCGCTATCGATCCCTCTTCCAGGCTGCCTTCTGGCGACATTTCCAGGAACAACTTCCGAACCTGTCGTCTGCCTCCGGCATTGTTCATCTTCCGGAGGGGGGCCTTCTGCCGGCTGCGGCGTCGGGAGTACTCGTCGCCCGAGGAGACTTGGTCCTGCAGGGAGACGTTCAATTCCGGGGGATCCTGCTTCACCTGGGTGGGGGCGGAGTCACTCTGAGAGACCGTGCCCAGATCGTGGGAGGACTCTGGCTTTCCAACCTGAGTGTGGATGGAGAAACGATCCGCGGGGGCCCCTTGAGGCTTCATCTGTCGGACCTGGCCAGAGTCCGATATGACGCGGATGCCATCCGGTCGGGACTGCGCAACTTTCCGCCGACTCAACTGGGTTGGCGGCTCCTCTTTCCGGAGATGAAACTGTGATGGCGTGATCTTTAGCGGCGGCCGTCCGACTTCGATTTTCGGCCCAGGTGAAGACATGCGATTCCGGCCGAGAGAGTTCGGTGGCGGATCTCCCGGAACCCCGCCTTCTTCAGCAACCGGTCCAGATCCTCGGGCGCGAGGAATTGGCGCACCGACCGGGAGAGATAATCGTAGGCTTGTCCGTGTCCCGAGATCCAACCGCCCACCCGAGGCAGGATCCGCACGAAATAGAACAGGTACAGCGACCTGAACAGCGGCAAGGTGGGGAGCGTAAACTCCAGGATGGCCAACACGCCACGCGGCCGGAGCACCCGATGCATTTCGGCCAGCCCCTGGCGGTAGCTCTCCAGATTCCTCAGTCCGAAGGCGATGCTGACGGCATCGAAGGACCGGTCCGGAAAAGGGAGATTCAGCGCGTCCCCCTCGGCGAATACAACGCGGCGGCCGCTTGCGGAACGGGCCGCCTTCTCCCGACCCAAAACCAGCATGGGATGAGAGAAGTCACACGCCACCACCGAACCCACACCGGCGAGTTCCAGGGCCAGGTCGCCGGTTCCCGTGCAAAGGTCCAATATCCGCGGGTCCGACGGCAGCCGGCGTTCCAACTCGCGCCTCGCCACCCGCCTCCAGCGCCGGTCCACGGACAGCGACAGAAGGCGGTTGGCCCGGTCGTATCGGGGGGCAATCCGGCCGAACATGCGGCGGATCCGCCCCGATTCCTTGTCCTCCATTTGAATCCCTGGAACCCGCGGTGGCAATTCCCGGCCGCTATTTCACTTGCTTCACTCGGTCCCAGGCCCGCGCCAAGTCCTGGTCTGGAATGTCGTCCCGGATCCGGGTGATCCCGATCGCGGCCAGCAACACCACGACGGTGCGTTGATTCCGGCGTTTCTTGTCCCTCTTCATGGCCTCCACGACGCGGCCCGTGGGCACCGCATCGATGGTTGGCAGAGGCCCGATCTCCCGGATCGCCTGCTCTGCCCGGTCGCGCGACTCCCGTGAAAGGCCCGTGCGCCAATGGGAGAGATGAGCGGCGGCCATCATTCCGTAGGCCACCGCTTCCCCGTGGGTCACCCCCTGAAATCGGACGGCGGATTCCAGTCCGTGACCGAAGGTGTGTCCGAGGTTCAGTATTCGCCGCAAATCCGATTCCCGTTCGTCCCGGGCGGTGACCTCCGCCTTGATCTGGCAGCAGCGCTGAATCAACTGCTGCATCACGGGGACGTTCCGGGCCCGGATCTCTTCCAGCGACGCATTCAGCCAATCGAAGAATTCGGCGTCCCGGATGAGGCCGTACTTGAACACTTCATAGAGTCCGGACTGATACTCCCGCTGAGGCAAGGAGAGGAGGGTCTCGGGATCGATGCAGACCAGGCTCGGCTGCCAGAAGGAACCGACCATGTTCTTCGCCAGACCGTGATTGACTCCGGTCTTGCCTCCGACCGAACTGTCCACCTGAGCCACCACCGTCGTCGGAATCTGAAAATACGGAATTCCCCGCATGAAGGTAGCAGCCGCAAAACCCGCGATATCTCCAGTCACGCCGCCGCCCAGGGCCACCAGCGCCGACGATCGATCCGCACCCCCGCTCACGAGCTGTCCGTAGATCTCCTCAACGGTTTGGAGTGTCTTGTGGGATTCTCCGTCCGGAATCAGAATCTCCGACACGCGGAACCCGGAGTCCGCGAGACCCTGCATGAGCCGCTCGCCGTAGAGTTCGTGGACCGTGGGATTGGAGACCAGAAACAACCTGCCGGTCGTCTTGCGGCGGCTCAGCAGTCCCGGGATCTCGGCCAGGAGACCGGGACCGATCAGAATGTCGTAGCTGCGGCCGGGAAGGTTGACCTGAACCGCCGTCACCGGATTCCTTTCTTGAGATACGCCGCTTTGGGAAAATGCCTCGGCATCGATGCGGCTGGTTCGATCTTGGGGAAAACCGGTCTCGGGCTAACTCAGCACGCCTTCCAGCGGACTGCTGGCCGTGGCGTAGAGCTTGCGGGGAATCCGCCCGGCCTTATAGGCCAGACGCCCCGACTCCACGGCCAGCCTCATGCTCCGGGCCATGGAAACCGGATCCTTGGCGCCCGCAATCCCGGTGTTCATGAGGACTCCGTCCACCCCCAGCTCCATGGCCAGCGTGGCGTCGGAAGCGGTCCCGACGCCGGCGTCGACGATGACCGGAACCGAGGCGAACTCCAGGATGATGCGGATATTGTTGGGGTTCTGGATGCCGAGGCCCGAACCGATGGGGGCTCCCAGCGGCATCACCGCCGCCGCTCCCGCATCCTCCAGCCGCTTGCAGACGATGGGGTCGTCGTTGGTGTAGGGGAGCACCACGAATCCTTCCTTGACCAGCACGTGCGTGGCTTCCAACAAGGCTTCGTTGTCGGGAAAAAGCGTCCGCTCGTCTCCGATCACCTCCAGCTTGACCAGATTCGACAGGCCCGCCTCCCGCCCCAGCCGGGCGTATCGGATCGCTTCGGCCGCCGTATAGCAGCCGGCGGTGTTGGGCAACAGTTGGTAGCGATTGGGGTCGACGTAGTCCAGGAGGGATTCTCGAGTCCGGTCGGTCACATTGACGCGCCGCACGGCCACCGTGACCAGCTCGGCCCCACTGGCTTCCAGGGCCTGCTCCATCTGGCCGAAGGTCGCGTATTTCCCCGTTCCCACCAGCAAACGGGAGCTATACTCCCGTCCGGCGATGGTCAGCGTATCTTCCACTGCCCCTCCTCCCACGAAATGGACGATCTCGATCCGATCGCCGCTTTGGATCTCCTGCTCGGCCCACCGGGCGCGGCGGACGATCCGTTCATTGACCTCGACCGCGACCCGGCCCCCGTCAAGCTCCAGGTCCTGAACCAGATCCGCCACGCTGCCACCCGCCTCTACCTGGTGCTGGCGACCATTCAATAGGACTTGGATCTTGCCCATGGGTCCATCGTTTTCGGGCCTAGTCTACTACGACGCCGCGCCCCCCTGCCAGCCGGACAGAGCCGCTACCAGGCGGAAGATCGGCAGTGGTCAGGCCCGCCGTTCGGCACTGGCTGATCCTCCATCTGCGCCCGCCTTTGCTGGTCGATTACTGTGGCGGCGTTTGCTGAGGATCGCTATCCCTGCTCGGCGTCTTCGCGGTCTTTCTTCTTGTGTGACGGTTGTTCCTGCCGAAAGAGCTTGTATGCCGGGTCCATCCAAGGCAGAAAGTAGTGCAGAAGAAAAACGATCAGGTGAGCAATTCTCGCCAGGATGCCGCCAGTAACCGCGGCCCGGAAGAAAACATGGTAACCGGAATCACGCAGTGCATCGTAACGCGTGAAGTGGAGGTGGGTCAGGAAACCAGTATCCACCAAGAGTCGAGACAAGAAACAGACCAAGACCCAAGGGAAATAGTTCCTGACGAGTTAACTCGCTGATCTTTAAGCGCGCTTTTTCGAAGACGCGCCAGACTGTTTCCTTCCAAAGTCGAGTTTCGCCATCTGTTCGATGACTGCGCGTGCCCTTTTGCTACGGAGCAACTCACCTGCTTTGACGTAGCGGGCACCCCTTGGCGTTACGTACACGGTAGGGCGTTCCCGATCAGTTGCCGACCGTGTCTCCGCCGAAGTTTTCGTCATGGCGTCTCCTTTACCTATAACGTCCTGGACTCAGCGTACACGATCAAGGAGCTTCCGCACTCGGAGCGGATCTTGGGAATCCACGAAAGAAACTGGTGAGCAGAGGCTGTGTGGTTCGTATCTTCTCAGGAGGGACACAGTGTCGCCTGTAATTCACTGCAAACTCTCCGTCCGTGGTCCTAGTGGCTCCAGAAGTGAATTTCACGCTCTTGAGAAGCATAGCGGCCCACGACAGAACTCGCCGCGGGATTCGATTGACGCTACATTTCATCGAAACCAAAAACAATCGGGCAATAAAGGGATCCCCGTCATCATCATGCGTCGATGGGAGTGCATCCCCGGACTCCGTGTAATCCAGGATCATTCAACGCAGCAGATAGGCCAAGGTCAATCCGACCTGGGCCGTCAGCGTCAGGAGATACATCTGCCTCCAGCTGGGATGGTTTCCCCAGTCCATTTCCCCTTCCCCTTCGTGAGAAGACCCGATGAGCTTGAGGACGATCCAGCCGCCCCAACCGGCGAGAAGCAATCCGAGGCCCACCAGCAACGCCGGTTGTCCGGACAGGAGCCCGAAGACTGAGCCGGGGACGAGGGCCAGAAATGGCAGGACGAAGAATGGCGCGATGATCCGGATCGACCGCTGTACGCCAAAGATGACGGGAAGCGTTCGGCAGCCGCCCCGGCGGTCCCCCTCCACGTCGGAGAAATCCTTCGTGGTGACGGCTCCCAGAAAATAGGCTCCCAGGATCGCACCGAGAACCCAGGGCTCCGGCTGCAGCACATGCTTTACAGTGGACCAACCGGCCACCGGGAGCAGCGTTCCCCGGACCACGGCGATGGTCAGGTTCGCCCAGATGCCTCGAGACTTGGTCCGAACTGGAGGCACCGAGTAGAGACAGGTTCCCACGGCGCCTCCCAGAACGACGAAGAAACACTGGAGATTGATCCAGGCGGCCAACAGCAGGGCGATCACCAGGAAGACCAGACTCAGGCACCAGGCTTCCATCTCGGAGATGTGGCCCGACGGCAGCAGGCGGTGAGGCTTGTTGACCCGGTCGATCTCCAGGTCGAAGATCTGGTTGAGCCCGTTGGAAAAGGCGTTCAGGGAGGCCGCCAGAACGGCGCCGGCCAGGATCCTCAAAAAGATCCCCTCGCCATCCGCGCTCCAGTCGGAGACTCCTCGCGGATCCACCGAGAGCCCGATGAAGGCGCCGCAGACCATTCCCAGCGCCGGCACCAGCAGGGTGAAGGGGCGAATGAACCGGTAGTAACGGGCGATAGATTCAGGCATGACGAGGCGGGGGCTTGACATTGAAGCCGGAAAGGCCCGGGCAACCGGCAGCGATTTTGCGTCGTCGTGAATCCATCGGCGCCGATCCGATTCTCAAGGGGTCGGCGGAGAACAGAAAAGGATCCAGATTCCGCCGCTGGCCCAGGCTCCCGCCAACGTATTGTACAAGTTGAGCACCCGGTGCCGGCCCGGGGCGTCCCTCCCGGCGCCGGCCAGCCAGGACTCGACTCCATTCCCCGCAACGGCTCCGGCCGCCAATGCCGGCAGTGCCGACGCGGGGATCCAGCTCCACAGGACCGGAACCGACGAGACCGCCAGGGCCGCAACCGATCCGGCCAGCGTGCCCGCAAGTGAAACGGCGCCGGGAGTCCCCACCGCAACCGGTTTGAGGGATCGGAGATCCCTGGGGGTCTTTCCCAACCATTGCCCGATCTCGGTGGCGACCGTGTCCAGGGTGGCGGCGGCCAGGGCGCCGGTGTAGGCGACCCGCGCCACCGTGCTGTCGGTCCAGAAGAACAGCAGCGCCAGGATGCCCGCGACCAGTCCCTTGGACAGAACGTTGGCCACGCCTCTCTGGCCGAGATTCTCTTCGGCGACTCCCAGAGCCTCCTTTCGTGCCTTCCCCAACCAGGTGCTGAACCCGCCCAGGAAAAAGAAAAGGCAGAGGACGGCATAGCCCGCGGGTCCCGCCGACAGGTAGATGCCGATCCCGAGGACCAGACCGGCGGCGGCGCCGCGCCAGGAGATCCAACCCACCATCACGGCGAGGCCGGCCAGGAGGAAGTTGATTCCGACCGCGTGGGACCAGGGTGCGGCCAGCTGGGGAATCAGGTCGGGTACGCCCAGGAGCAGCGGGAAGATCCCGGCGCCGGCCACCACGATGACCAGATTGTCGTCCACCAGGTTCGGCAGCGACTCGGCCAAGGCGCAGACCAGGGAACCGAAAAGACAGCATGCGGCCAGCTTGAGGTTGGAACTTCCGTCCGATTGCGGCAGGTTCCAGACCAGGAGTGTCCAGGATCCCACCGCCGCCGCCAGGAAGAAGCCGATGAACCCGCCCAGGCTCTTTTCCCGATTGTAGGGGAGTTGAACCCAGGGCCATCGCCGTCCCACCATGTTGGAAACCGAATCTCCCACTGCCAGAACGGCCCAGACGGCCGCCGCGACGTGAAGGCGCTCGCGAAACAGGAGAAGCAGCAGCATGATTCCGAAGGCGTAGTAGAGCTTGCCGGGGGAGAATCCCGCTTCCCGTTCCGAATCCCGCGTCGTCACGCGGATCCAACGAGGGGAAATGAACGCGGCGTAGAAAAACGAAAAGAGACTCAGGAGAAGGATCGGTCCGTAGTCCACGTAGGGCAGGAGAAAAGCGAAGGCCAAGGGCAGAACATGTTCCAACTGCCTCAGGTCCTCTCCTCTTTCCTTCATGGCCCCAGCCAACGGTTCGTGCTGTTCAGCCCCTCCTCCAGGGAGCGGGCCGAGTAGCCCAGATGGGTGCGGGCCTTGCCCGAGGAGAATCGCCAGTTCCGGAGAAAGAACTCGGCCGTCGAGGGGACCAGCAACGGCGAGATCCCCCGCAGTCGCGCGCTCCAGTCCTCCAACCGGGCGCCGGCGCGAAACAGCCTGTCCGGGAGACCCAGGGAGACGATCGGCACGTCCGCGACCCTTCGGAAGGTCGCTAATAAATCCCTGAGCGTCCGGTTTTCACCTCCCAGGACGAAGTCCTCTCCAGGGTCGGCATCCAGGCATCGAATCAGAGCCTCGGCGACATCGTCCACATAGACGAAGTTCCAGCAGGGGGCCCCGCGGCCGGGCAGTGCCGCCACCCGCAGCTTCTTCCACCGCAGAAGGAGCCGCACCAGCAGGTTCCCCTCCGTCATCGGCCCGGGGCCGTACACGACGGTGGGAAAGACCGTGTTCATGGGAAGCCGGTCCCTCCAGCGGCCGGCCAGTCGAAAGGCCTCGTATTTGCTCTGGTCGTACCCGTGGAAGAATCGGTTTCGTTCCGGAATCCGTTCCTCGGTATGGGTTCCGTCGCCGCTGGGACCGAAGATGGTGAACGAAGAAACGTGGACCATCCTGGCAACCCGGTGGCGCCGGGCCAGTTCCAGGACGTTTCTCAATCCGTCCACGTTGACCCGCAGGAAGGGACCGGGCCGGGACTGGACCAGGGCAGCCAGATGAAACACTGCCTCGGCGTCCCGGAAGCCGGGTTCCAGGGTCCGGATGCGGGTCACGTCCTGACCCCTGGACCTGGAAGCGACGGTCACGTCGTGCCCCCGTTCCCGGAGCCTGCGCACCAGAACGCTCCCCAGGAAGCCGGTCCCGCCCGTGACCAGGCACCTCATGGCGATTCGAATGACCAGGCGCGGCCGTCCAGGGGTTCGGGATTCTCGACCTGAAACAAGCGGTACAGCGTCGGCGCCACGTCCATGAGGTGCGGATTGTCCGCAACGATGGTGCGAGTTGAGACCGCAAAACCCTCAGTATCCGAAGCATCGGAAGCGCAGTGGTCGCCGCTCCATTTTCTGAGGTTGGCGACGAGGACGTGCTCCGGCACCGCGCCCAGGGCCGTCTGCCAGGAAGTCCGGTAGCCGGAACGGAAGCTGAGTTGCATGTCTCCGGCATGCTCGATCTCATCACCGGAGTAGATATCGTCCCTGAAATAAGCGTTCTGCAATACGGTCTCCCCGGTTTCCGGGTCCCGGTACTCGAGAATATCCCGAGAGATTGCCCGAACCAGATCCAGATAGTCGCGGCCGGGTTCGACGATTCCCTGACCTTCCCGCCCCCTCAGGTTCACATAGATATGGCCCAGGCCCAGGGCATAGGCTCGAGTCCGGCTCCAGTCCACGTTGGGAAAGAAGCTGCCGCCGCGATAGACCTGCTCCATCCGTTTCGTTTCGGCGTCGGCCTGCCCGGCCTTGAGGTGCAGATATCCGTTCTCCAAGAGCCAGGTGTTGGTGTTGAATGCCTTGCGCCAGGAGTGAAACCCATGGTCGGAAACGACCAGCAGCAGATCCTGGGGATCCAGGCGCTCCAGGACCCGGGAAAGGATGGAGTCCATTTTCCGGTAGACGTTCAACAAGGCTCTGCCATAGGCCTGGGCGCCCTCCTCGTCGTAACGGGGATGTTGGGGATCGATGAAGCGGTAGAACATGTGGGCGGCGCTGTCGGTGGCCGTGAAGACGGCCGTGTACAGCGAGGCCTCATCACGTTCCAGCTCGTGCAACAGGAGCCGCTCCAGGTCGTTCATGTTGCGGAAGAGGTCCTCCAGAAAGACCTGCTCGTCGATCTGCTCCTCGTTCAGTCCCCAGGTCTCATGGACCCAGCCGAGGGTCTTGAACGGGGCGAGTTGGGCAACGAGGTCTTCCGAGTATCCGGCCGGAGTCGAGAGAGGCAGAACGGGATCGGCCGGATCGAGGCTGATGGGCATCAGGTAGAGCCGCACTTCGGGAAAGGTCTCCAGCACGTAGAAACGGCTGATTCCCCGGATCTTGACCAGCGGCCCCGCGGAGAAGACGAAGCGGAACCAGTCGCTCCACTGCCCCTCGTCGACTTCCTCTTCCTGATCCTGGAGCCTGAGCGTCAGGGAGGTCGACTGCGGGTCCAACTCCACGGACAGCGGAACCGTCAGCCGGACCAGGTCCTCCTCCCTGGGATCCGCGGGTCCGTCGATCTGCGCTTGAAAACGCCCGCCCTCCCCTTCCAGGCGGATCACCCGGCCGCCGAACTCGGTATCCTGCAGATCCCAGCGGCTCACGTCGGTGGAGAGGTAGAAGTAGGTCCCCCAGGTGCCCCGGACATCGGGCACCCCCAGCCCCGAGAGCGTGGTCCCGTGGGTCAGGCACCGGGCCGGAAACTCCAGGGGAAGCCGTAGATTGGCGGTGACGATCCCGGCGCGGTCCAGATGCTCCCAGAAGGGGACGCCCTTGCGGTTGTTGGTCAAACGGGCTCCGCGGATGGGGATGGTCTTGAACAGGAAACGGGGCTTCTCCACCTTCACCAGTCCGATGTCGGGCATGTAGGTGACGGGGTCCCGCCGGAGAAAGTCGAAGATTCCGTGCCGTCCCGGATTGAGTCCGGTGGCGAAACTGGCCCAGGCCACGGGGGACTCGGGGGGGTTGGTCGTCCCCAGAGTGGTCAGCGTCCCCTGCTCCCCCAGGCGGCGGATGGTGGGAAGCTCCTCGATCCATCGATCCACCAGGTCGGGGTCCACGCCGTCGAAGCCCAGAACCACGACCTTGAACCCGGGACGCCGGGGCTCGGGTGTGCAGAACGAGCCCAACAGGACGACCAGAATGAGCCCCAGCCGAGGTAGGATCACTCCCGATTCTCCAGACTTCCGCGAATGACCCCCAAGTCTCGTTTCAGATCGTCGAGATCGTATTGGGCCGGTACCTTCCTGGCGCGGGCATTGTCGATCATTTCCCACAACGAGACTCCGGCATCCCGAGCCGCTCGTGCCAGCGTGACCCTTCCCTCCCCGTACTGACGGACGTAGTGCTCCAGCTTCGCGGTGCCGGATGCCTCTATGCCTCTATGCCTCTATGCCTCCAACAAAACGGCTGCCGTGCCCATAATGTTCCCCGCCCGACGTCCCAATCGCCTTGCCCGCATCGACTGTGTCCTCCTGCCGGACAAGCCCTATCAGCACCTTACCGTATTGTAAGGAAAATGAGGAATTCTCAGCAGCCTGATATCGAGTCCGTTCGTTGACACCATTCGGGCCCTTCACTAAGATTCATTCTCCGCAAGCGGGGGAGCCAAGTGTGGAGCAGATCGTCTTTTACGTTTTTGCAGCCGTAGCCGTCGGCTCCGCCCTTTTGGTGATTCTCCAGCAGCGCGCCGTCTACAGCGCATTCTCCCTGATCGTCTGCTTCGGAGCATTGGCCGTCCTCTACTTTCAGTTGGGAGCCGCCCTCGTCGCCGCCTTGCAGGTCATCGTTTACGCCGGCGCCATCATGGTCCTGTTCCTGTTCGTGATCATGCTTCTGGATCCGAAGTCGGAGAGGTTCGGTCCCGACCGGTTCAAGAAGACGGCCTTGGCCGCATTGCCGGCAGCCGCCTTCCTGGCGTTTGTTCTGCTTCGCGTCTTCCCGGCGTGGAGTCCCCGCGGATCGGGCGACCCGCTCGGATCGGGCGAAGGTCCGAAGCGAATCGCCCACATCCTCTTCCAGGACTACCTGCTGCCCTTCGAGGTCACCTCCATCCTGATCCTGGTGGCCATTCTGGGCGCCGTCGTCCTGGTCAAGCATCGTCCCGATTGATGGGTATGGTCCCTGCCACTCACTACCTGGCGCTGGGTGCGGTTCTGTTCGTCATCGGCGTCGCCGGCTTCATCGTCAGACGCAATGTGATCACCATGTTCATGTCGGTGGAATTGATGCTGAACGCCGTCAATCTCACGTTTCTGGCCTACGCGCGGACGTGGAACCAGGTGGACGCCCACATCTTCGTCTTCTTCGTCATGACCGTGGCCGCGGCGGAGGCGGCGGTGGGTCTGGCGCTGATCCTGGGTCTCGACCGGCACTCCCAGACTCTGGACATCGATACCGTCAACAGGCTTCAGGGCTGACCATGATCGAGTACTTCTGGCTGGCTCTGGTCCCACCCCTCGCCGGTTTCCTGTTCAACGGCCTGGTGGGTAAGCGGCTGCCGGCTCGCATCGTCTCCGGCGCCGGCTGCGCGGCCACCGGGGCCAGCTTCCTGTTTCTGCTGGCCGTCTTCGCCGAGTTCATCCGGCTGCCGGCCGAGGAGCAACAGATCGTCCACCGCCTCTTCACCTGGATTCAGGCGGGAACCTTCACCGCCGAGTGCAGCTTTCTGCTGGACCCCCTCTCCATGATCATGCTCCTGGTCATCACGGGAGTCGGGTTCCTGATTCACGTCTACTCCACGGCCTACATGGAGGGCGAGACGGGTCTGTACCGTTATTTCGCCTATCTCAATCTCTTCGTGTTCATGATGTCCCTGCTGGTGATGGCGGGGAACTACCTGCTGCTGTTCGTGGGCTGGGAAGGGGTGGGCCTCTGTTCCTATCTACTGATCGGCTACTACATCGAGCGGAAAAGCGCCGGGGATGCGGCCAAGAAGGCCTTCGTCGTGAATCGGGTGGGGGACGCCTGTTTTCTCCTGGGCGTCTTTCTCATCTTCAAGACCTTCGGCACGCTGGAGTTCGGATCCCTCTTCGAGACCGTGAGCCGGACCCATCCCCAACCGGAGAGCGGGTTCACCGTGCTGGCGGCAATCACCCTGCTCCTGTTTCTGGGGGCGACGGGCAAGAGCGCCCAGATCCCACTGCAGGTCTGGCTGCCGGACGCCATGGAGGGCCCCACTCCGGTGAGCGCCCTGATCCACGCCGCCACCATGGTGACCGCCGGCGTCTACCTGGTGGTGCGCTCCGCCGCGCTCTACAGCCGGGCGCCCGACGTGCTCCTCCTGATCGCCGTCGTCGGAGTCTTGACGGCGCTCCTGGCGGCCCTGACGGCGCTGGTCCAGCGGGACATCAAGAAGGTCCTGGCCTACTCCACCATCAGCCAACTGGGCTACATGTTCATGGCGCTGGGCGTGGGCGCCTTCAGCACCGGGATCTTTCATCTTTTCACCCACGCCTTCTTCAAGGCCCTGCTCTTCCTGGGGGCGGGCAGCGTCCTGCTGCGACTTCACCACGAGCTGGACCTGTTCCGCATGGGGGGGCTGAGGAACTCACTCAAAGTGACCTGTTGGACCATGTGGGTGGGGACCGCGGCCCTGGCCGGGATTTTCCCCTTGTCCGGGTTCTTCTCCAAAGACGAGATCCTGTGGCGAGCGCTCGACAGTCCGCTGGGACATCCGGTCTTCTGGGTGGCGGGCCTGGTGGTGGCCGGCCTCACCGCCTTCTACATGTGCCGGCTCATGTTCCTGGCCTTTTACGGTTCGCCCGGCCACGGCCACGGGGAATCCGGCTCGGAAGCGGGAACCGCGGTCACCGCGCCCCTGGCCATACTGGCCGGAGCAGCGGCGGTCGCAGGGGTCGTGGGCCTGCCGGCCTACCTGGGTGACCACCGCCTGGACCACTTTCTGGCGCCCGTCTTCCGGTACTCCTACGACCACGGCGTCTCGGCGGGCCACGGAGCGTCCCACAGCCTGGAGTTGCTGGCGGGCGGCGCGGCGCTGGCCATCAGCCTCTTGGGCGCCGGCCTGGCCTACCGCCTCTACGCCCGGGACCGGTCCATACCCCGGCGGCTGGCGAACCGGTATCCGGGACTCCACGGCACGCTCCTGCAGCAATTCCGGATCGATCAGGCCTATTCCAGGTTCGTGGTCGGCGGTCTCAAGGTGCTGTCCAGGCGGGTCTTGTGGAGAGCCGTCGACGTGGGCGTCGTGGATGGAGCGGTCAACGGCACCGCCTCCCTGTTTCGGCGATGGAGCGGCGTGGCGACCCGGATGCAAAGCGGGAACACCCGTACCTACGCGGCCTGGATCGTGACCGGGGCCGCGCTCGTCTTCCTGTATCTCTATAGCGTGATCGATTGATGCCCTTGGCTGCGTATCCTCTTAGCCTGTTGCTGTTGATTCCGACGATCGGAGCAGCCGTAGTCTGCCTGCTTCCGCCGGGACGAGAACGACTCCTGAAATGGGCCGCGCTGATCGCATCCCTGGCGGCGTTTCTCTGGTCGGTCGTTCTCTTCAGGAATTTCGACAACCAGGCCGGATCCTTCCAGATGGTGGAGCGGGCCGACTGGTTCCAGGCTGCCGGGTTTCGAGTCCAGTACTACCTGGGCCTGGACGGGATCAGCCTGCTCCTGGTGCTGCTGACCACGGTCCTGATCCCCTTGGCGCTGTTGGCCAGTTGGAATCTCAAGGACAAGCTCAAGCTCTATCTGGCCTCCATCCTGCTGCTGGAGGTGGGGATACTGGGCGTCTTCCTGGCTCTGGACCTGATCCTCTTCTACGTCTTCTGGGAGGTCTCCCTGATTCCCATGTATTTCCTGATCGGGATCTGGGGATCGAGCCGGCGGATCTACGCCGCGGTGAAGTTTTTCATCTACACCATGGCGGGTTCGCTGCTGATGTTGGCGGCGATCGTCGTCCTCTATTTTCTGATGGGAACCGGCAACTTCGATCTGGTGGAGATGATCGGGATCCTGAAAAGGGGCGAGGCGGTTCTATCCCCGGAAGTCGAATACTTTCTCTTCGGCCTGTTCTTCGTGGCGTTCGCCGTCAAGGTCCCAGTCTTTCCGCTGCACACCTGGTTGCCGGACGCCCACACCGAGGCCCCGACGGCGGCTTCGGTGATCCTGGCCGGGGTCCTGCTCAAGATGGGGGCCTACGGGCTCCTGCGCTTCTGCCTGCCCCTTTTCCCCTGGGCCTCGGCGCAGTTGGCGCCGGCGATCTGCATCCTGGCGCTGATCGGCATCATTTACGGCGCTCTGGTGGCCATGGTGCAACCGGATCTGAAACGGCTCGTGGCCTACTCTTCCGTCAGCCACCTGGGATTCGTAGTGCTGGGAATCTTCTCCTTCAACTTCCAATCCATGGAGGGAGCGGCCTACCAGATGCTCAATCACGGAGTCTCCACCGGAGCCCTGTTTCTGCTGGTGGGGATCCTCTACGACCGCCGCCACACCCGCCGGATCGACGAGTTCGGAGGGCTGGCTCATTCCATGCCGCGCTACTCGGCCTGCTTCTTCATCGTCCTGCTGGGAAGCATCGGGCTGCCCGGCCTCGGCGGGTTCGTGGGCGAGTTCCTGATTCTCCAGGGGACCTTTCTCACCAATGTCCCGGCCGCCGCCGTTGCGGTCTGCGGAGTGGTTCTCTCGGCGGCGTACATGCTCTGGATGTACCAGCGGGTCTTCATGGGACGGATCGGGAAGGAAGCGAACCGCCGGCTGCCGGACCTGAGCCTCCGGGAGGGGGCGATGCTGATTCCGGCCATCGCGCTTTCGCTCTGGATGGGGATCGGCTCCGGCACCTTCCTTAGAACCATGGACGGCAGCATTCAACTGCTGGTGGACCGGCTGGACCAGGTAAAGCAAGCACAGGTAGTCCGAAGCGATGTCCCTTAACCTGCATTTCTCACCAGGCCGCTATGTGTATGATGAAAAGTATATTATTTATAGGCATTTACGAAATTTTTCCCAACGTCGCTCCGGAACCGGCTGCGCTGGGCGCGCGCTCGCTGGTCTTTTCGCCCTCAGCGCGCACATGCTCCCTCAAACGTAGTCCCCACTACGCTTTCAGTCGCGAGCACGCGCTGAGGGCGAAAATCCTGCGCGATCGTCACGCCCCCTGGTGAGAAATGCAGGTTAACACCACTGCCCTGCTCCCGGAGATCCTACTGGCCGTGGCCGGCATTCTGCTCATGTTGGCCATCCCCCTTCTTCCGTCTCGCCAGCAGGTTCGACTGGGATACGCCGCCTCGTTGGTCCTGGCGGCGGCCCTGGTGGTCGTCCTCTTTCAGTGGGACAACAGCGGCCCCGCCTTCTTCGGCATGGTGTCCATGGACCCGTTGGGCGGCGGCGCCAGGATCCTGTTTTTGGTCTCCAGCGCGACGGTTGCCCTGATTTCCGTCTCCTACCTGAAGCGGGAAAGGTTGCGGCACGGCGAATACTTCCCGCTCCTGCTGATGGCGACGGTGGGGATGTCGCTCATGGCCGTGAGCGCCGACCTCATCATGACCTTCCTGGGACTGGAGATCCTTTCCATCTCCGGCTACGTCCTGGCCGGCTACCGGCGGGGGGATCCGAGGTCGAACGAGTCGGCCCTCAAGTACTTCCTGCTGGGCGCTTTCTCAACGGCGTTCATGCTCTACGGGATCGCCCTCCTGTATGGCGCGACGGGGTCGACCGAATATTCGCGGATCGCCGAATCGGCAACTCAGGGACAGGCGGAAACGGCCACGTTCCTGTTGGGCCTGGGACTGCTGCTGGTGGGATTCGGCTTCAAGGCGGCGCTGGCGCCGTTGCACATCTGGACTCCGGACGTCTACCAGGGAGCCCCGGTTCCCATCACCGCCCACTTGGCGGTGGGCTCCAAAGCGGCCGTCCTGATCACGCTGCTGCGCCTCCTGCACCAGGTGTTCCCGGAGAGTGCCGACCAATGGCAATACCTGCTCTGGATCGCCTGCGCCGCGACCATGATCATCGGCAACCTGGCGGCCCTGACCCAAACCGATGTCAAGCGCCTCCTGGCTTATTCCTCCATCGCCCACGCCGGTTACATCCTGCTCGGCGTCATCGCCAACAGCCCGGGAGGAGCCCAGGGGGTACTCTTCTATCTCGCGGCCTACTCCCTCATGACACTGGGTGCGTTCGCCGTGGTGCAGGTCTTCTCCCGCCGGGACGAGCAGTTCACCAAGCTTGAGGACTACCGGGGGATCGGCTATCGCCATCCGCTCCTGAGCGTCTCCCTGACCATCTTTCTCCTCTCCCTGATCGGGATTCCGCCGACGGCCGGATTCTACGGAAAGCTCTTCCTCTTCTCGGCCGCCGTCGAAGCGGACCTGGTCGCCCTGGTGATTCTGGCGGTGCTGGCCTCGGCCGTGGGACTCTACTACTACTTGCAGCTCATCGTCCTGATGTTCATGAAAGAGGCGGCCTCGCCGCCGGATCCGATTCCCGTGCCGTTGGCGGTGCGGATCGTGATATTAGTTATGGCCGCCGGCACCCTCTACGTGGGGATCTACCCGGCGCAGATTCTTGTCATCGCCGGGGAGGCGGCAGGGTTATGAAGGAGGCCAAGGCCAAGCTGGAAGCAGAAGTCCGGAAGCTGGAGCGGGAGTTGCGGGAGGAGCTTCCCGCGGCGCTCAAGAAAGCGACGCAACTGGGCGACCTCCGGGAGAACGCCGAGTACCAGACCGCCAAGGAGCGGCAATCCTACGTCCAGGCTCAGCTTTCCCATCTGCAAACACGACTGGCCAAACTCTCCCTCATCAACTTGAGCAAGATCCCCACCGACCGGGTCTCATACGGGTCCACCGTGGTCCTTTTCGACCTGGACACCGAAACCGAGGTGACCTACCGGCTGGTCACGAGCGAGGAATCGGACGTCAAGGCCGGCAAGATCTCCACCACTTCTCCCATCGGCCGCAGCCTGATGAACCGGGAAGAGGGGGACGAGGTCCAGATCCGAACCCCCGGCGGGACCAAGCACTACGAGATCATGGAGTTGACGACCTTCCACGACCAGTAGTTCCGAGAAAGCGGCTGGCGCAGTGATTGCAACGTACCCGCCGGCGCGGTCTCTCAGGCCATCATGACTCGTTCGTGGATCGCGGCCACTGCGGCCTGCGCCGCCAGGGCAGCCCCTTCCTGCCAACCGGGCAAGGCACTCAGCTGATCGCCGGCGAAATAGATCCTTCCATCGGGCTCTCGGAGTTGCTCCGGCGGCTCGTAGCTCTCCGGCCAGCCCCCCCGCTGGAACCGGACCTTGGACCAGGCGCGGCTCACGCCCGATTCCAGCTCTGTGGCATACCCGGGATGGATGAGCTCGCCCTCGTCGACGGCGGCCTGCAAGCGTTCGGAAGGTGCCATCTCCGAGTAGCGCAGGCCGGGCTCGGGATCCCAGATATAGGCCCCGACGACGATTCCCTTTTCACGATGATAGCCGTAGGCCGGATACCAGATCTGCGTAATGTCCTGGTCGGTCCACGAAATGCCGCCATAGATGGCGTGGTCTTCCTCCCAGAAACGCCGCTGAGCCTGGAATCCGATCTTGACCGCGTTGGTGAACTCGATCGACTCGATGGCCGCTTGCGTCTCAGGCGAAAAGTCGTTGGGGATGTCCCTCAGAACCGGAGCGGGTATGGCGCAGATTGCGTAGTCCGCCTCCAGGACCCTCCTTCGGCCGCGCCGGCGCCGGAAGACGATGCGAACCCCGTCCGGCGTTTTCCGAATCGACGTGACGACGCTCCGGTATGCGATGAGAGGCTCCACCCGCTCTTCGAAGGCGGCCACAATAGCGTCCATTCCGCCGACAGGCTGTAGCAGAGTGGGGTTCTGATCGAGGAATTGGCTGAAATGGAGCTTGTACTGCCAGAAGTCCGACCGGAGCAGTTGACTCAGATCGAGGGGGTCGTTGACCTCTCCCGGCGCCAGCCCGGCATGGACGTGCGGCCCCAGATGCCCGCCGCGGCTCGTGCCCGCGTAGAGATCATCCGGGTCCAGGTCGCCATAGCTCCGGAGCAGGTCGAGCATCAATTCCTTGTCCTCGCCGGTCAACTCACTGTCCAGGGCATTTCGGTTCACCGCCTTGGCCAGGAGTTCGGCAATATACCCGCGGGTGTCTGTCATCACCTGCCGCGCCACGACCGGCCCGTCGAAACGATCCCGGTTGTGGAAGAAAGCCGCCCGGTTGTCGTTGGTGAAGACCTCGAGGTCGACTCCGAATTCCCGGCAATACCCGAGTATGGCCGTGTGGTGGTAGGGGAGGCGGGCCGGACCGAGGTTCACGTAGAGATGGTCTTCGGCGTCGAAGTCCACCCATTGGCGGCTGTCCTCCTCCCGGATCACGTCGCCGCTCCGAGCCGTGAGGTTGCGCCCGCCGGCGCGGCCGGTGGCCTCCAGGACCGTGCAGTCGAAACCCGCCTTCGACAATTCGTATGCGGCGACGAGACCGGAGACGCCGGCCCCCAGGATGGCGACTCTCGTTCCGTAGCCCGACTGCGGCGTCAACTGGAACTGCGGCGTCTGGGCCGTAACGGGACTCGCCATACCCAGCGCGTTCATGCTCCGATACATGGCGGCAACCCCGGAGACGGCTCCGATGGATTGCAGGAATTGGCGTTTGGTCATTTTCGGTTGCACGGTTTCACCTCCGTCGAGTCTCTGAAAAACGAGGGCGCGTCCATCTCAGTCCTGGCCGGCGGATGTTCGAAAAAAGAACGTGTCAATACATCAATGATATCGATTACGCCTTACATTCGGCAGCGGGGTCGGGTTCGTGACTCATCCTTTTGAAATCAGGGCGCTATCTTCTGTCCATCGCTGAAACTTCGCCCTGGTCCTCGCCGTAGACCTCCGCAAGGGCCTTGTTCTCGATCCGGATGCGCGTGCGGAGCGCCAGAAAGTTCAACACGGACGCGATCACTGCCAGTGTCCATGCGCCGAACATCAGCGGCACCACGGCGATCTCGCCGCACACGATCAGGTAGTTCGGGTGGTTGAGGTAGCGGTACGGTCCGCTCCGAATGCGTTTGGCGCCGGGGACGACCAGGATGCGAGTGGTCCATCGCGAACCCAGGGTCACGACCACCCACACCCGCCCGCACTCCAGCAGGACGAAGACGGCGAGCAGGGGGATCGACGCCGGCGTCTGCGGATCGATGGTGCCAAGCAGCGCCAGCAGCCAGCCGGTATGCAGGGCGACAAGTGCGGGATAGTGCCGCCGGCCGTACTCGATCGCCCCCCTGGCCACCAGCGCCCGATGGTTGCGCCGGGCGATGGCCAGCTCCACGAGACGCTGAAGAACGAGAAATCCGGCGATCAGGTACAGCGCGCTCATGGGAAAAAGAGACGCATCACGTGGCCTGCAGGAGCAGGAATGCGGCCGAAAACCCCGGACCCAGGCTGGTCAACAAATGTCGATTGGCCGTGCGGTCCGTGAGAATGCGGTCGAGTACGAACAGCACAGTCGCGGCCGACATGTTGCCGTAGTCACGCAACACCGCCCGTGATTGCTGGAGACCGCCGGCCGGGAGGCCGAACGCCTCTTCGAGAGCGTCAAGCACCTTGGCGCCGCCGGGGTGGCAGACGAAACTGTCGATATCGCGAAGGCCCAGACTCTGGGTCGAAAGAAATTCCTCTGTTGCGCTCCGCATGTGTGAGCGCACGAGGTCGGGAATGCTGCGCGAGAACACGACCCCGAACCCGTCATCGGCCACGTCCCAGCCCATGATGTCGAGCGAATCGGGCCAGGTGTATTCGCCCCACGAAGAGATCGCCGGTCCCGGCCCGTCATCCGTCAGCAATACCGCCGCGGCGCCGTCACGGAACAGCGCCGTGGCGACCAGGTTCCGCACGGATCGATCACGGCCGCGGAACGTGAGCGTGCAGAGCTCCACGACCAGGAACAGAACCCGGCTGCCGGGAGCAGAGCGCGCGCATGCGGCGGCACGGGCCAAGCCCAGGACGCCCCCCGCGCATCCCAGACCGAAGATCGGGAGTCTCTGCACGTCGCGGCGAAACGGCAGCTCGGTCATGAGCCTGGCGTCCAGACTGGGCGTCGCGATGCCGGTCGTCGAGACGGTAACGATCAGGTCGATGTCGCCCGGGTCGGTGTTGCCGGCGGCCAGGCATTCGATGGCCGCGTCTTTCAGCAGTGCCACCGCGTTTTCAAGGTAGAGGCGGTTCTTCTCCTCGAAGCCATGCCCGGCCTCTCCGTACCAGCTTCTGGGCATGCAGCAATACCCTTCTCCGATCGCTGCGTTCTCGTAAACAGCGAGGAGGCGATCCAGACTCGCGACATCGTCGGCAAAGAACCTGGCACCGAAATCCCTGACCTCGTCCTGGGTGATTCGGTAGGGCGGAACCGCCGTAGCGATCGATCTGATGCGCGGACCCGATCCGGCCGTCACCAGAATCTCTCCTTCAGCCCCCATTTCTCACCGGAGATCGCGACGATCCCGCAGGATATTCGCCATATTTCAATCCACTGGGTCATTCATTCGGTTCAGGCAGCTCAGTTGCACTCGCGGGACGGCGCGCGAAGTCCCACATTATCCATAGCCACCGACCGTTGACGAAACCTGCAGGCTATTTCGGCGGCGGGCTCCAGATCGTCGCTCCAATGTACCGTTCCGGGCCGGAAGCCTCGTCGGTGAAGTAGTAGACGGCGACCACCTTGCCGTCCGGTCTCTCGACGGCCCGGACGTAGCCGATGTCGCGGCTGGCGCCGTCGTCACGGAGCGTGATGTCGTCGCCCCAGGTCCGGCCGCCGTCGCTGCTGAGCACCGCACGAATGCTGTAGGGCTCGGCCCGGTAGCCGTAGAGCAGGCAGATACGTCCGTCCCGCAACTGGATCATGGCCGGGGGGTTTCCGATACCCGCGTCGGGAACTGCGTCATTAAGGTATTCCCACGACAAGCCGTTGTCGGTGGACAGGTACGTGGCGATCCACCGTCGAGGCCCTTCGTGATCGCGGACCGTCACCAGGATGTCCGTGTCGCTGAGCCGCAGGGAGGCGGGCATGATGGAAAACCCTTCGCCCTGTTCGGGGGCGATCCAGGAGAGAAACTTCCAGGTCTTTCCGCCGTCGGCGGTGCGGACGCAGAGGGGACGGCCCTCCTTTCCGTTGGGCTTTGCCGCCGTAATGAACAGGGTGCATGTGTCTGTACCGTCGACGATGTAGTCGGTCCGCGGTGCGATTCCGGGAGTGTCGAAGCTCGGCAGCCGGAACGGTCCGTCCCAGGAGCGCCCCCGGTCATAGGAGTAGAACACCCGGCCGATTCCGGCGTGAATACTGTTGGTGCGGACCGTCAGGGCGAAGTCGGGGTGGGTAAAGTCGATCCCCCCATCGCTCTCAAGCATGGTAGGAATCGTCAGACCCGGGCGCGTGACCCCGTGCAGATAACCGCCCTCGGTGATCAGGTGCCCATTGGCCGTCGGATCCTCCAACGCCCACGTCTCTCCGCCGTCGAGGCTCCTGGCCAGCATGGGAATCTCCGGTTTTTCGCGGTCAATGTGGTGCCGCAATCCCTGATCCTTGTAGTAGCCCATGCCGAATCCGACGAGGATCTCCTCACCCCAGATCCAGATCCCATGGTTGGCCGGCCAGCCGCCGAACATCCCCTTCTCGAAGTAGACCTTGACGTGGCGAGGCTCCTCCGCCGTGCCCGCACCCTCACCGGCTGATCCTGAGTCATCAGGAGTTGCGCAGCCAATGGCCCCGATCGCCAGTACCGCTGCCGCGACAATGTTTCTCCAAGTCATGGGATCCTCCATCTCTTTCTCACAATTCGCCCGAAGGCTATACCGACAATACCCGCCGCCGAACATACGGCTCCCGCTCAGTGTTGACAAGCCGTGGCGGACCCTTGTCCTTTGGGTTTGCCATGGAACCTCCAGGATCGAGGTGGAGCAGAGCCTATGATCATCGTTCCATTTTCATGTCCGGCAATCTGCTACATTCAACGGACCCGGCATGAACCACAGCGAGATCACCAGCTTCATCTGGGGTGTGGCGGACCTGATCCGCGACACCTTCAAGCGCGGCAAGTACCAGGACGTGATCCTGCCGCTCACCGTACTGCGCCGGCTCGACTGCGTGCTGGCCCCGACAAAGCCAAAGGTACTGGAGGTACAGGCCAAGTACCGGGGCAAACTCGAAAACCTCGATCCGCTGCTTCGGCGCGCCTCCGGATTCGCCTTCTACAACACCTCGCGTTACGACTTCTCGAAGCTGCTCGCCGACGCGCCACACATCGCGCAGAACCTGCGCAACTACATCGCCGGGTTCAGCCCCAACATGCGCGAGGTGCTGGAGAAGTTCGATTTCGACAACACCATCAGCAAGCTCGACGAGTCAGGCTTGCTCTTCCTGGTCATGCAGCGCTTCGGCGACCCCAAGGTGAACCTCCACCCGGACGTCATCGACAACTTCACCATGGGCACGATCTTCGAGGAGCTGATCCGGAAGTTCAACGAGGCGCTCAACGAGAACCCGGGCGAGCACTTCACGCCCCGCGACGTCGTCCATCTCATGGTCGACCTGCTGCTGGCCGGCGACGAGGAGCGGCTGCGCACGAAGGGTGTGGTGCTGAGCGTCTATGACCCGTGCTGCGGCTCGGGCGGCATGCTCACCATTGCCAAGGAGCACATCACGGCCGGAGAGAGACGCGAGGGCGAGCGGCGAGGCGGCGCTCTGAACCCGAACGCGGACGTACACCTGTTCGGGCAGGAGGTTAATCCGGAAACATTCGCTATCTGCAAGTCGGACCTCTTCATGAAGTCGGAAGACGAACGCGACGCGGAAGGCGTCCTGTTCGGGAGCACGCTTTCGAACGACCGGCACGCCCGTGCCGGTTTCGATTACATGATCGCCAATCCTCCCTACGGCAAGGACTGGAAACGCGACCGGGACGCGGTGCGGGCCGAGCACGACCGGGGCGCCGCCGGCCGCTTCGCACCGGGCCTGCCCCGGATCAGTGACGGTCAGCTCCTGTTCCTGCTGCACATGCTCGCGCACGCCAAGAAATCGGAACAGGGCGGATCGCGAATAGCCATCATCATGAACGGCTCGCCCCTCTTCACCGGCGATGCCGGCAGCGGCGAGAGCGAGGTCAGGCGCTGGATTCTGGAGAACGATCTGCTGGAGGCGCTCATCGCGTTGCCCGAGCAACTGTTCTACAACACGGGGATCGCCACCTACGTCTGGGTGCTCACGAACCGGAAGCGTCCCGGGCGGCGCGGCAAGGTCCAGCTCATCAACGCCACGTCGTTCTGGGTCCTGCTGCGAAAGAGTCTTGGCGCCAAGCGCCGCGAGGTCCCGTTCGACCGCAAGGAGGACATCCTGCGACTGCTGGCGGACTTCGAGGACGGCGCGACCCGCAAGGTTGTCCAAGACGGCGAGGAACGGGAGTTGGTCGTTAGCCGCATCTATCCGACAACGCACTTCGGTTTCCGCAAGATCACGGTCGAACGGCCGCTCCGGCTCGATTTCCAGGCCAGCCCCGAGCGGATCGCGCGACTCGACGACCAGCGCGCCTTCATCAACCTGGCGCGGTCACGAAAGAGGGGCGCGGCCAAGGCCAAGGACGAGGCGGCGGGCCGTGAGAAGCAGGCCGCGATCCGCGACCTCCTCCGGAGTCTGCCCGACCGGCTCTTCCTGGATCGGGCTGACTTCGAATCCGAGCTCTCCCGGGCAGCGCAAACTGCCGGGCCGAAACTCACCGCACCGATCAAGAAGGCCGTGCTCTCCGCCCTGTCCGAGCGAAACACCGAAGCCGCGGTCTGCAGGGACCGGAAGGGCCGCCCCGAGCCCGATCCGCAGCTCCGCGACACGGAGAACGTGCCCCTCCGCGAAGCTGTCGAGTCGTTCTTCGAACGCGAGGTGAGACCCCACGTTCCCGACGCCTGGATCGATTCGAAGCGCAAGGACCCCCAAGACGGAAAGGTCGGGCTCGTAGGCTACGAGATCAACTTCAATCGCTACTTCTACGAATACCGGCCGCCCCGTCCCTTGGAAGAGATCGAGGCCGACATCCGGCAGGTGGAGAAGGAGATCGCGGCGATGCTGGAAGAGATGCGCGTTTGACGCCGGCCCGACTGCTGTGGCTGCGCGCCACGCAGACCGATTGGAGACTGTCGCCGCTCCCCATCAGCCTCCGCCGTGCGACCCACACCCTTTGACACATAATTTTTGCCACAAGCCTAACGAGTCGACTTGTTTGACACATATCGTATGTGCCTATAGGATCACGGGCCATGGGAAGTGCACGGCGAGTCCAAGTGACGCTCGATGCGAGAGCGTACGCGGCGGTGTCGCGAATTGCACGACGTGACGGGAAGAAGTTGGCCGCAGTCGTGCGGGAGGCCGTTGTGCAGTACTGCGTTCTGCCGGAGGCGCGGCAACGCCGACTGAAGGCCATCGACAGGCTTTACGAGACGAGGGCGGTCCCAGCGCCGGAATCGCTGCCTGAGTGGCAGCGCCAGTACAGCCGGTTGAAGGTCGGCCTGGCTACCGGCTGTCTCCATACCAGCGAAGGTCCGGGGAGTGACGAGGACAGTTGACGAGCGTGCGTGACTCGCTGTTCGTCGACGCCAACGTGTTCATGTACCTCGCGGGCAGTGATGCCCTGTACCGGGAGGCCTGCCGACGGGCTCTGCTGGCCGCGACTGAGCAGGGGACCAGGTTGATCACCAGCACAGAAGTCCTGCAAGAGATCCTCCACTACCACGCCGCCCGAAGGCGGCCCGAAGACGCCCGGACCGTGTACCAAGCCGTGACTGACATCTGCGACGAGATCCTGCCGGTGACGGAACCCCAGACGGCCCGTGCCCTCGAGCTGCTGGTGCAGCATCCCGGGTTGCCGGCACGAGACGCCCTGCACGTCGCGACGATGGAGGCCCACGGCGTGGATCGGCTGCTATCGGCAGACCGGCACTTCGATCAGATCGACACCGTCACGCGTGTCGACCCGCTCGCCCCGCCTTAAACCTCCGCCTGCCCTGGACGGCAAACAGGCGAAGCGACGGCTATGGCGGCCTGAGCAAAGCAAGAACAAAATGTCGGCACTTGGTTTTATATGCCGACATAAATTACTATACATCCATGGCTGAACTCACTGCGGCCGCGCTCGAAGCAGCCGGCATTGGTGCCTTTTTTCGGCCGCGAGACATCGAGCCGTTCGGTGTCCCTTACCGTCGCCTCCGCGGACTCGTTGCGGCCGGCGCCGTGGAGAACCTCGGCAGCGGCCTATACCGGCTGGCCGATGTCGAGCCGACGGAACTGGAAACGGTCGCCATGGTGGCTGCTGCCGTGCCGCACGCCATCGTCTGCCTGATGACCGCGCTCCGCGTCCACCAGATCGGAACCGAATCCCCTCACGAAGTCTGGATCGCCATCAACCGCAAGGCGCGCCGGCCCTCCCGAGTGCCCGCACAGGTTCGTGTCGTCTGGTTCTCGAAGGCGATGCTCACATACGGGGTCGTCCGCCGCCCGATGCTCGGCGTGCCGGTTGCCATCACATCGCCGGCCCGGACGGTCGTCGACTGCTTCCGGTACCGCAACAAGTTCGGCCTCGACACCGCGCTGGAGGCCCTCCGGGACGTGCTGCGCCAACGGCTCGCCACCCCGGATGAGATCATGCGCGCAGCCAGCGTCTGCCGGGCGCGCACGGTCCTGCAGCCGTACATGGAAGCGGTTCTGTCGTGAGGACACGTCCGCTCAAGAACATCTCGGCGTCCGTCCGCGACCGGCTACTCGCTCGCAGTCGCGAGACCGGTGAGGAAACCGAGGCGAACATCCTGGAGACGGAAATTGTGGCCCTGTTTTCCGAGACAACCGGCCAATGACTGATAATGCCGGCAAATATTAATGGTTATCGACAATTTGATCTAGGCAGCTCACACCGGTTATATTCATGGCATGCATGAATCGAAAGGTAAACAACTGAACACATCTGGCGACATTTCAGTGCAATATTCCCCGACAGGTGACTCTAGCCTGCAGCGGCTCGGCTCCAAGACCTTCTTCCGTTCGCGCGACGCGGCCGCTCTGGGCGTCCACTCACGTGCGCTCCGGCGCCTGGTGGATGACGGTTCGGTCGAGCGAGTGGCGCGCGGGCTCTACCGCCTCGCCCACGTGGAACCGACAGAGCACTACACCCGGGCCGCCGTGTGCGCCCGGGTTCCGAGCGCCGTAGTCTGCCTGCTGACGGCCCTGAGCGTCTACGAGATCGGCACGCAGCTCCCACACGAGGTCTGGATCGCCATTCCGCACAAGGCCCGCACGCCCCGCCTGTCCGGGCTGCCGATCCGAGTGGTGCGATTCTCCGGGGTCAGGCTGCGTTACGGCGTCGTGAACGCGACCTTCGAGGGGGTCCCCGTCCGTATCACGAGCCCGGCCCGCACCGTGGTGGACTGCTTCCGCTTCCGGCGGCTGGTCGGCAAGGACGTCGCGATCGAGGCGCTAAGCGACGCCCTGCGCGACCGCAAGGCGAGCGTCGACCAGATCTGGCGGGCCGCCGACGTGTGCCGAGCAAAGTCGCTCGTCGGTCCGGTACTCGATGTGCTGACAGCATGACTCCTCGAAAGGCGATCCGCGACATACCCGCATCCATCCGCCAGCGCTTGCTGAACCTCGCCCGCCGGCAAGGGGCCGATTTCGAGCGCGTGCTCCAACGCTACGCGGTGGAGCGCTTCCTCTACCGCCTCTCCGCGTCGGACGAAGTGGACCGCTTCACCCTGAAAGGAGCCGCGCTTCTCCGCGTGTGGACCGGACAGGAACTGCGCCCCACGCGGGATATCGACTTCCTGGCCCGCGGCGCCCGAGATGAAGGCGCTATTCGCACCGCCCTGCGGGCCGTCTGCCGCATTTCCTGTCGAGAGGACGGCGTCGTCTTCGACCCGGCCACGATCTCAATCACGAGCATCCGCATCGATAAGGTGGACGGCGGCTGCCGGGCGCGGATCCGGGGCAGCCTGGGGCGGATCCGGCTCACGGTCCCGGTCGACGTCGGCTTCGGCGATGTTGTCACCCTGGGCCGCAGGGCGGAGAACTACCCCACGCTGCTCGACCTGCCCGCTCCCCGACTCTGGACATACCCGCGCGAGACGCTGGTCGCCGAGAAGTTCCACGCGATGGCCAGTCTGGGTGACAGGAACTCGCGCGTGAAGGACCTCTGGGACATCGCATGCCTCGCGCGCCGCTTCACGTTTGACGGCGACATTCTGCGCACCGCCATCGCGGAGACGTTCCGCCACCGCGGGACGCCGTTCACGGGCGGACGCCCGACGGCGCTGCTGGCCGGCTACTACAGCGACCACGAGGCCCCCGCGCGCGGGCAACGCTGGCGCGAGATGCGGCGGCAGATCGGGACCGACATCAATGGGCCGGATCGCCTCGTGGACGTCGGCGAGGAGCTGCGCCGTTTTCTTGGACCGGTCTGCGACAGCCTGCTCGTGGAGAACCCGTTCACCCAGACCTGGCCCGCGGGTGGACCGTGGCGGCCTAGGATTCGGGCACGGACGGGAGACGAAAAACCGTGACGGAACTGACCGATCAGAACCAAGAAGTCCAACCGCACCGCTTCCGGCCGTACCCCGAGTACAGGGATTCTGGCGTCGAATGGCTTGGGAACATCCCTGCACATTGGCGTGCCAATAGGCTGAAGTTCTTGGCACCCGCACGGATCAACAAACTGGATACCAAGCCAAGCGATGCGGTGTATGTTGGTCTTGAACATATTGAATCTTGGGCAGGCCGGCTAATTCTGGAACCCCAACCCCAAAGCGTCGATAGCATTGTCTCATTGTTCAACGCAGGGGATGTCCTCCTTGGGAAACTCCGTCCCTATCTCGCCAAGGCGGCAAGACCAAACTTCGATGGCGTGTGCTCAGGCGAGATCCTCCCGTTACGACCAACTCCTGAGTGCTTTCAAAGCTACGTGATGTACTGCCTCTTGAATGCGCCCTATGTTCGCTGGCTCGATTCACTGACCTATGGGGCTAAGATGCCGCGTGTTAACCCCGAACAAGTCGCCAGTAGTATTGCTCCACTACCTCCAAAGTCCGAACAAAAGGCCATTGGTGCATTCCTCGACCGCGAGACGGCGAGGATCGATGCGCTGGTGGCGAGGAAGGAGCGGCTGATTGAGTTGCTTCAGGAGAAACGCATCGCCCTCATCACCCGTGCCGTCACCCGGGGTCTCGACCCGAACGTCCGCATGAAGGACTCCGGCGTTGAGTGGTTGGGCAAGATCCCGGGACATTGGGATATGAAGAGGCTGCGCCATATCGTGAGTAACATTGAGCAGGGGTGGAGTCCCAACTGCAAAAACCGCGAAGCCGGAGTGGATGAATGGGGAGTTCTCAAGGCCGGCTGTGTCAACCGAGGATTGTTCGTGGAGTCCGAACACAAAACCCTACCTTCGCAGCTCAGTCCTATTCCAGCGATCGAAATCAAAGAAGGTGATCTGCTCATGTCGCGGGCGAGTGGATCTCGGGATCTTGTCGGTTCCGTCGCGATTGTCCCCAAATGCCGCCCTCGATTGCTCCTGTGCGACAAGGTGTTTCGACTGCACACGCAATCAATTGACGGACATCGCGAGTTCATTGGATACGCAATGAACTCGCGGACAATCCGATGGCAGATCGAGTCAGTCCTCAGTGGCGGCAGTGGCCTCGCTGCCAACATCTCGCAGGACGCTGTCAAGGACTTGATGTTGGCACAACCGCCGCAAGAGGAACGGCGGAGGATTGCCGAATACCTGGAACGTGAGGCAACGAGCATAGACGCTTTAGTCAATAGAGTCCGCCAAGCCATCGAACACCTCCACGAATTCCGTACCGCCCTGATCTCCGCAGCGGTCACCGGCAAGATCGATGTCCGGGAGGAGACCGCATGAGCCCGGAGGTATCCGAACGAGCCTTCGAGGAGGCGATCGAGTGCTCATTGCTGCGGCACGGGCCCGACGCGTGTGCGGGCGACGTGACGTCAGTGCGGGAATCGCCGTCCGCATACGGCGCCGACCCATTGCTTGGCGGTTACCACAAACGCCGTCCTGAGCACTACGACCGCAGGCTCTCCATGATCCCGGCCGATGTCCTCGACTTCCTCCTGGCCACCCAGCCGAAGGAATGGGCGAAGCTCAAGCAGCACCATGGGACCGACGTGAAGCCGCGCTTCCTGAGCCGGGTGTCCCGCGAAATCGCCCGGCGGGGGGCGCTCGACGCGCTGCGGAACGGCGTCAAGGACTCGGGCTGCAAGTTCCGGCTGGCGTACTTCCGGCCGGCGAGCGGACTTAACGAGAAATTGCAGCGCCTCTACGGGGCCAACCTCTTCGCCGTTGTGCGCCAACTCCGCTTCAGCGAGAAGAACGAGCAGAGCGTCGACCTTGCGCTTTTCCTCAACGGCATCCCCATCTTCACGGCCGAGCTCAAGAACCCGCTAAACGGGCAGGACGTGGAAGACGCCGTCCACCAATACAAGCACGACCGGGACCCGCGCGAGCCCCTCTTCTCCTACGGGCGCTGCCTCGCCCACTTCGCGGTGGACCCGGAACAGGTATTCGTGACCACCCAGCTCGCCGGGCCCAGGACCCGGTTCCTTCCCTTCAACCAGGGGCGCTTCGGCGGCGCGGGAAACCCACCTGTCCCACCCACTCGTTCGGGATTCCCCACCGCCTACCTGTGGGAGCGGATCTGGACCCGCGACAGCGTCCTCGACCTCGTCCGCCAGTTCATCCACGAGGTCGAAGTGGAAGACGACCGCGGGCGCAGAACCGGCAGGCGGTTCCTGATCTTCCCGCGCTACCAGCAGCTCGACTGCGTGCGCCGCCTCGTCCGCCACGCGCGCAACCACGGCGCCGGCGACCGCTACCTGATCCAGCATTCCGCCGGCAGCGGCAAGAGCTTCACCATCGCCTGGCTCGCCCATCAGCTCTCGGTGCTGCATGATCACCACCACCGCCGCGTCTTCGACTCGGTGGTGGTGGTGACCGACCGGCGGGTGCTCGACCGCCAACTCCAGCGCACCATCCGGCAGTTCGAGCAGACCCTGGGTGTGGTGGAGAACATCGACCAAACCTCGCGCCAGCTCCGCGAGGCCCTGGAGGCGGGCCGGACCATCATCGTCACCACGTTGCAGAAGTTTCCGGTCATCGCCGATGAGATCGGCCAGCTCGCCGGCAAGCGGTTCGCCGTGATCGTAGACGAAGCGCACTCGTCCCAATCGGGAGAGAGTTCCAGGAGCCTCAAGGCGGTCCTCGCCGCAGGAACCCTGGAGGAGGCGGAGCAGGCGGAAGCGGGCGCCGAGACGCCCGAAGAGGAGCTGGAAGAGCGCGTCCTGGAAGAGATCCGCCTCCGCGGCCGGCTCCCCAACCTCTCGACGTTCGCCTTCACCGCCACACCGAAGCCCAAGACCCTGGAGCTCTTCGGCCAGAAGCTGCCGGACGGGAAGTTCCGGCCCTTCCACCTCTACAGCATGCGCCAGGCGATCGAGGAGGGGTTCATACTGGACGTGCTCGCCAACTACACCACCTACAAGGCCTACTGGCGCCTGCTGAAGAAGATCGAGGACGACCCGCGCTACGACAAACGGAAGGCGGAGCATCTGCTCAAGACCTTCGTCGAGCTGCATCCGCACGCCATCGGCGAAAAGATCGCCATCTGCGTGGAGCATTTCGCCGCGCAGGTGGCGGGGGAGATCGGCGGGCGGGCCAAGGCGATGATCGTGACCCGCTCGCGCCTGCACGCGGTCCGCACCCGGCTCGCCCTGGATCGCTACCTGGCGGAAAAAGGCCATCCGTGGAAGGCGCTCGTTGCCTTTTCCGGAACGGTGAAGGACCGGGGTCAATCCTACACCGAGTCCGGCATGAACTCGGCCGGGCAGGATCGGGTGATCGGCGAACGGCAGACGGCCGCCGAGTTCGAGAAGCCCGAGTACCGCTTCCTGGTGGTCGCCAACAAGTTCCAGACCGGCTTCGATCAGCCGCTGCTCCACACCATGTACGTGGACAAGAAGCTGGGCGGCGTGAACGCGGTCCAGACGCTGTCCCGACTGAACCGCACCCACCCCGGCAAACAGGGAGCGATGGTGCTCGACTTCGCCAATGAAGCCGAGGAGATCAAGAAGGCCTTCGAGCCTTACTACGAGACCACTCTCCTCTCGGAGGAGACCGATCCCAACCTCCTCTACGAGGTCCAGGGCAGGCTGCTCGACTTCGGCGTGTTCGGCGAGGACGACGTCGAAACCTTCGCGCGAGCCTTTTTCGATCCGAAGGCGGGCCAGGACAAACTCTACGCCGCGCTGGAACCGGCGCGGCAACGCTTCACCGAGCTTGCACCGGACGAGGGACGCGACTTCCGCGGCCAGCTCACCGACTACGTCCGCCTCTACGCCTTCCTCTCCCAGGTCCTGACCTTCGCCGACACCGACCTGGAGAAGCTCTACGTCTTCGCCCGGCACCTCCGGAGGCTGTTGTCGATCGCCCGGGAAGCGCTGCCTCTCGAGATCCGGGAGGCCATCGACATGGAGTCCTTCCGGATTCAGCGGACGAGCCGCGGCCGGATCCCCCTCGATCGTCATGTGCGGCCGCTGGATCCTGTGGAGACCAAGACTCGCCGCGGTCCCGGCGCGGCGGAGTTGGAGGCCCTCTCGCGGATCATCGAAGCGCTGAACGAGCGCTTCGGTCTGAACCTGGGCAGCGAGCACCGCGTCACCCTGGAACAGATCCGGTCCGCCCTGGACCGGGATGCGGGCCTCGACGCCAGCGCCCGCGTGAATACCCGCGAGAACGTGCGGCTGACCTTCGATCCCAAGGTCGAAGACAAGATCCAGGAGATCGTCGAGACCAACTTCGACCTCTACAAGCGGATCACCGATGACGACGACTTCGGCCAGGCGCTCAAGAACTTCCTCTTCGACGACTACATCAGGCGGCACCGGCGAGCGGAGGAATTGCTCAAGCACCAGGAGTCGAAGACACTGGAGTTCAAGTCGAGCCTCCGCTGGAACCTGAAGGAGGATCGCAAGGATCCCAAGCACGTGACCCATGCCGCGCTCAAGACTGTCGCCGCCTTCCTCAACACCGAGGGGGGCGACCTCCTCATCGGCGTGGACGACGACCGCAAGGTGCTGGGCATCGCCCACGACCGCCTGGAGACCGCCGACAAGTTCATGCTGCACCTGGCCCAAGTGGTGCGAAACGGCCTCGGCGACCGGGCCGGCACCTGCATCGATCCCAGGATGCAGATCGTGGAGCGCAAGACCGTTTGCCTGGTGAGCTGCCAGCGAAGTCCCGAGCCGGTCTACCTGCGATGGAAGGGCCTGGAGAAGGCCGGGAAGGGCGATCTCTACGTCCGGAGCGGCCCGGGCACGGTGCGGCTCAGCGAGAACGATGCCGGGAAGTACGTCGCCACACGCTTCGCGTCGAAGTGAGACCCGTCCGAAGAACAGTTGTGCAATGCCTGTCGGAATGCTGTTGACCGGCTGTGGGAAAGCTGTGAATCAGGATTCGGTCAACTCAATCGTTCCGACATCCCGGCCGACTAGGAGTCTGCGCCGTAGAAATGATCGTAGCGAGAAAGTGGGGAATCGAGGCCAGATTTTCTCGATTTTGAGGTGCATAGTCGTTCTATTCGCCGAGAAATCGAGGAAATATGGACCGATTCACCGCTTTCGCAGTAGATTGATTTCTGCGGCGCAGGCTCCTCGCCCGTCCCGTTACTGACAGGGCCAGTCGTGTAGAATGCAGTTGTGCCTCGTCGAAAACGACCCTCCTCCCGCAAGCAGCCGTCTCCCCGCCGGCGCAGATTTCTGGTCTGGGCGACCTGCGCCGTTCTGATCGTCGCGGCGGCGGTAACCGGATCCCTCACCGGCTTGACCCTTACCTGGGGCTTCGAACTGCCCCAGGTCTGGGAACTGCAGCAGTCCCGGCCGGACGTCATCTCCGAGGTCTATTCGGCGGACGGGAGGGTGCTGGGCATTTACGCGTTGGAAAAGAGGCAGATCGTCACCTACGACAAGATTCCGGACACGGTGAAGAACACGATCCTGGCGGCCGAGGACTCGAACTTCTTTCGGCACGCCGGGATCGACTTCCCCCGCCTCATCTACCAAGTCTTCCGGAATATCGTCTACGGAGAACGAAAAGGCGCCTCCACCATCACCATGCAGTTGAGCAAACTGCTGCTGACCAGTCCCGAGGTGACGATCAAGCGCAAGATTCAGGACATGATCTTCGCCATTCAGATCGAGCGCACCCTGTCCAAGGAGCAGATCTTCACCCGCTACGTCAACCAGATGTACATGGGGCACGGCAGATACGGACTGGCGGCCGCTTCCGAATTCTACTTCCAGAAGACCATGGACGAACTGGAGTGGCAGGAGGCGGCCCTGCTGGCCAGCGTGTTTCCGAATCCCGCAGGATATTCCCCCATCAGTCATCCCGAACGGGCCTTGAAACGTAGAAACTGGGTGCTGGAACGGACCTACGAGGAGGGCTTCATCGGCGCGGAGACGCTGCGAGTCAGTATGCAGAAGCCCTTGGACTTGAAGACATTTGGCCGGCAACAGGCCTCGGCCCCCTACTTCGTGGAATGGGTGCGCCAGTACCTGGAGAAACGGTACCCCGGCGGGGAGATCCACACGAGAGGTCTGAAGATTTACACGACTCTGGACTACGAATTTCAGACGGCAGCAGAAAGGGCTCTTCGTAACGGATTGAAGGCGTTCGACAAGAAACGGCGAAGATGGCGCGGCGCCAAAGAGAATATTCTCGAGGCCGGGAAGGAGTTGGACGGATATTGGCGTTCCGACTGGGACACGATCTTCTCTCCCGGCCAGATGGTTCACGGCCTCGTCCTTCGATCGAATGAGCGTACGGCGGAGGTGAAGGTCGGTAGCTACCGGGCCACGGTCCGGCCCGGCCATGTGGAGTGGACCCGGAAGAAACGATTGGACCAGGTTTTCAAGGCAGGTGACGTCTGCGCCTTTACCCTGGAGAACATCAACCGTGAGGAACGGACCGTCGAAGTGAAGCTGGACCGGGTTCCCGAGGTCCAGGGGTCGCTGATGGCCATCGAGAGCAACACCGGCGCCATTCGCGCCATGGTGGGAGGGTTCGATTTTCGATACAGCAAGTTCAATCGAGCCACCCAGGCTCTGAGGCAACCCGGTTCCGTCTTCAAGCCCTTCACCTACGTGGCCGCGGTGGAAAACGGTTATTCGCCCGAGGACACGGTCCTGGACAGCCCGGTGGAGTTTCTGGACGGTCTGGGCCGCCCCTACCGGCCCGTGAACGCGGACGAGAAATACAAGGGCCTCATCCCCATCCGTCAGGCCCTGGCGGAATCCCGAAACGTCCCCACGCTCCGTCTGGCCAACGCCATGGGCGTCGAGAGAGTCGTCGAAGTCGCGCACCGGTTCGGAATCGAACGGGAAATCCCGCTCTATCTCCCCACCGCTCTGGGAGCGGGCGAGGTCACCCTGGAGGAGATCACGTCCGCCTTCAGCGTCTTCCCCAACGGCGGAGTCCGGATCCACCCCTATTTCATCGACCGGGTGGAGGACTCGAATGGGGTTCTTTTGGAGCGCCACGAGCCCGGCGTGGACGAGGTCGTCAAGCCGAAGACCGCCGAAGCGATCAGGGACCTGTTGCGAAACGTCGTCCTCACCGGCACCGCCCGCAAGGCCCGAATTCTGCCGATTCCGGTCGCCGGGAAGACGGGCACCACCAACGACTGTACCGACAGCTGGTTCGTGGGATTCAGCAAGCTCCTGACCGCCGGCGTGTGGGTGGGGCACGACACCAAGGTGTCGATGGGCAAAAGGGTCTACGGCAGCACCCTGGCGCTTCCAATCTGGATCGATTTCATGAAGGAGACCGTGGACAAGACTCCGCCGGGAAACTTCGGGACGGAACTCTACGCCGCCCGGCGGGCCGCTTCGGCTCCCGCACCGGTGGAAGAGGCGGTCCCCGATGAACGGGACCCCGAGGATGCGGGTCCCGATGAGGGAGAGGCCGAACAGCAGGAGCAACCTGCCGTGAAACCGGAACCGCTACCGAACATCATGGTGGAAGACATCCCGGCGCCATCCTTCTAAGAAACAGAGGAAATAGGAAAGCTCCCCCACCGGCCATAAGCCGGCGAGATCTTGGGAGAAACAGGTTGGTCCGAAAGAAGGCGCCTGAAAGACGTCCCTCCAACGGGGGACAGGAATGTCCCCTCCTGGGTAGCCGCGTCATTCAATGATCGTATCGGCCCACAACTGATCCAGAAAACGCTCCCACGGCAAAATCCAAATGCCGTCGACGGTGCGCCGAGGAGCGTCAGCGTTGCAAACGACGATGGCCCGGCGGGGCCGATGTTCTTCCATGTACGCGCGAATCGGGCGGAGATCGCGGGGACGGGGATTGGCGCCGCCCTTGACCTCGATGGCAACGGCGCCTTTCCGCCCCAGGACGAAGTCGCATTCCAGTCCCGACTTGGTACGCCAATAGCGTATCGGATATTCCCGTTCGCGATAGGTCCGATAGGCCACCAACTCCATCAGCACCAAATGCTCGAGGGCGCGCCCGAAGTCCGGCCCTGAGGCGATTTCGATTCGGCGCCCGGTGAGGTGGCCGGCCACGCCGACATCGAAGAGATAGAACTTCGGCGCACGAATGATGATGGCGCGAGACCGACGGCGCCGAAACGGCTCCACGAAAACGCCGAGCAGGGTGTCTACCAGGATTTGAAAGTATTCCCGGACGGTCTTGGAATCGACACCGCAGTCTCTTGCTATGTTGCTGTAGTTCAGCAACTCCCCGTGGGAGAACGAAAGCGCATCGAAAAACCTGGAGAACGCGGCGGCGTTCCGCGTCAACCCTTCGTCGAACACCTCCTCCTTCAGGTAATCGTCCACGTATCCGGCGAGCGACCGCTGCGGATTCGGCGAGTCGTAGTGCTGTGGAATCAAACCCCGGCGCAACGCGCGCAGCAGATCGAAACCGGGAATCTCAGACCAAGTCAGCGGATGAAGTCCGAATCGCCAAGCCCGTCCGCCCAATAGGTTCGCGCGCCCTCGCTTCAGTTTCCTCGCGCTGGACCCGCAGAGCACAAAGCTCAGACCGTCGTCCTCGATCAGGCGATGGACCTCGTCGAGCAGAGACGGCACTTTCTGGACTTCATCGATGATGATCGGATTGGCGCGTGTCTCCTCATCCAGCGCCCGTACCCGTTCCGAAAGGGTCCAAGGCGCCCTTGTGAAATCCAGCATCAGGCGGGTATCGAGCAGATCGAAACGGGCGGAATGAGGGAAGCGCCGGCGCAGCAGCGTCGACTTTCCGGTCTTGCGGGGTCCCCACAAGAAAGCCGAGTGCCCGTGTGGCAAGTCGATGCTGAGGGTTCGAGCGTAGTGCACCAGTTCGTAATCCAATCCGAAATAGTTGACCTTATTCGGAATGTACTCCGAAATAGTTTACTTGTCCAGAGCACTACTGGTGAGCCGATTCTGAATCCGGGGATTCCGGTGAGTTTCAGTTGTTTCGATTGAGGACGAAGTCGGGCACCTGGAGGAGGGCGTCCCGGTAGATGGAATCGGGAAAGACCGCAAGTGCATCCCTGGCCTGTTTGGCGTAGGCCCGGGCTCGCAGCTTCAGTTCATCCAGAGCGCCGTACTTCCAGACCAGGCTCAGGATCTCCTGCTTGTTGGCATCGGTGAAATCGTGCCGGCGAATCACCTTCCGGACAAAGTCCGTCTCGGCGCGGCGGGCCCGCTGCAGCATGAAGATGATGGGGAGCGTCATCTTCCCCTCTTCCAGGTCCTTGAGGACCGGCTTGCCCATGTCCTTCTGGGCGGAGGTATAGTCGAGCTGGTCGTCCACCAGTTGGAAGGCCAAACCCAGGGATCGGCCGTAGAGGGCAATACCCTCCTCCCGGGCCGGATCCATGTTCCCCAGAATCGCTCCCAGGCGGCCGCAACCGGAGAAAAGGTAGGCCGTCTTGTAGAGACTGATCTCCAATTGCTGCTGCTCCGTGATGTCCATCCGCCCCTCCAGTTCCAGCTGCAGGAGCTCTCCTTCCACCATCTTGCGGGTGATGTCGATGAGGATGTCCAGAATCCTCATGGACCGCTCCTTCATGGCGATCTGAAAGGAGGTCATGTAGAGCCAGTCCCCCATGAGGACGGTAATCTGGTTGCCCCACTTGGCGTTGACCGAGGGCCGGCCCCGGCGGACGTCGCTGTTGTCGATGATGTCGTCGTGGACCAGGGTGGCCACGTGGATCAACTCCACGACCACGCTCAGCCGAAGCGCCGCTTCGGTACGGGCCCCGCAGAGCTTGGACGCCAGCAGCAGGACCGCAGGCCGAAGCCGTTTGCCACCACTCGTGTGCAGATAGCGATTGATGTCGTTGACCAATGGAATCGCGCTTTGGATCTCCGAATCGAGTCGGACCTCCACCTCGGCGAGATCCGATTTCACCAGGAGGAAAATGTCTTTCAGAGTGAGGCGGCGGCTGATCTGCACGTCCATTCCTGGTCACACGGGCCGGGGATCGCAGGGCAATCCAGAATAGTCCCGTACTCCGCTTCGTTTCATATTCGTCCGACGGGCTGAGATCGCCTCGCCGGCCGCGCTCGCGGCCTCTCCCTGCAAGACAGCGTGAAAACTATACCAACGTCAATTTGAGACTGGCAATCCGGCCGGGACCTCGGGAGACCCAAGGCCGAACAATCTCTCGAAGTTGGTCGTGGTCCGCTCACCCACCTGTTCCAGGGTCATGGCCCGGATTCTGCCCAGCTCACGCGCGACTTCCACCACCCGGGCAGGCTCGTTGGTCTTGCCCCGGAAGGGGACCGGAGCCAGGTAAGGGGAGTCGGTTTCGATCAGAATCCGGTCCAACGGCAATCGGCTCGCCACCGCTCGGAGCGAATCGGACTTGCGAAAGGTGAGGATGCCCCCCAGGCCGATGAAAAACCCCCGATCGAGGCAGCGTCGGGCAGTCCCCTCATCCGAGGTGAAACAGTGGACCACACCGTTGAGCTCCCGGTCCTTGGAGTATTTCTCCTCCAGAATCGTGCAGATGTCATCCTCGGCCTTCCTGGAGTGGATCACGATCGGTTTTTCACTGGCTTGAGCCAGCTCGATCTGTGCCAGAAAGGCCTCCCTCTGAGCGTCGATATCAGAGTTCAGGTAGTGGTAGTCGAGACCGATCTCACCCAAGGCCAGAGCCTTGGGATGCTGCAACAGATGGGCCAGCTCGGTGGCGATGCCGTCCGAAAAGAATCGCGCGTCGTGAGGGTGCACGCCGAAGGCCGCCCAGAGAAAATCGTACCGGTCCAACAGTTTCAGCGTGGTCTCGACGGAGTCACGATTCTCTTCCAGGCAACAGATGGTCAGAATCGACTCCACACCGGCCTGCCGGGCCCGAAACAGGACTCCTTCCAGGTCGGAATGCAGAGCAGTAGCATCGAGATGGGCGTGGGAGTCAACGAACACTGAACGATCTCCAGCCGGCGCTCAGGTCAGAACCGACCCCAGGCGGACATCTTCGGTGAAGGTCGCCAGCACCGGTTTTCCTCCGTCCGAAGCCGCCACGATCATCCCGTTGGATTCGACACCCATGAGCTTGGCCGGTTTGAGATTGGTCACGATGACGACCAGACGGCCCGGCAGAGACTCCGGTGAATACTGCTCGGCGATACCCGCCACCACTTGGCGGACCTCCGATCCCAGGTCCACCTTGACCTTGAGGAGGCGGGTCGACTTGGGGATGGCTTCGGCGCTCACGATCCGCGCCACCTGCATCCTGACCTTGGCGAACTCCTTGATGTCGATGCGGGCATCTTCCCGGCCACCGGCCGCGGCGGCCGCGGTCTTCTTCGATTCGGCTCCGCCGGCTGCGGAAGCGGCGCTGGAAGCACGTCGATTCTTTACTTTCACTCGAAACTCCTTCTTGTCCAGACGCGGGTAGACGTGACCCAATTTTCCGATGGCGGAACCGCTCTCCAGACCGGCCCACTCCAGAGCGGAAATCCGATGATCCTCCAAGGGCCGCCGAATGCCGAGCTGGCCCAGTATGGCAGCCGCCCCCTCCGGAACGATGGGTCCCAGCATCAGGGCGATCAGCCGCAACGCCTCGGCGGCGTGGTACAGAACACTTCCCAACTGCGCCCGGCGGTTCGGGTCCTTGGCCAGAATCCAGGGTTCGTTCACCACCAGGTACTTGTTCACCTGGCTGATCAGCCCCCAGACCGCCTCCATGGCTTTGTTGATCTGGAGATCCCCGAGCCGATCCTGGTAGAGCCGCGCGGTCTCGCCGCAGAAATCCCGGAGTTCCCGGCCCCGTTCGTCCGCAGGTCCTCCGTCCGGAATGACGCCCCCGAAATAGCTTCGGATCATCTTCAGCGTGCGTTGGGCCAAATTCCCCAGATCGTTGACCAGGTCGCTGTTGACCCGCGTCCGCAGCCCGTCGAAGGAAAAGTTTCCGTCGGAGCCCAATGGGATCTCCCGGAGCAGGAAATAGCGGAAGTAGTCGGTCTGCACCACGTTCGAGAGCTCGGTGGCGGTGATGAAATTGCCTTTGGACTTGGACATCTTCTCCCCTTCGATGGTCCACCATCCGTGGCTCAGAATCCGCTTGGGAGGAGCCAGCCCGGCCGCCATCAGGAACGCCGGCCAGTAGACGGCGTGAAAGCGAAGGATGTCCTTGCCGATGAGGTGGACGTCTACCGGCCACCACTTCTCGAACTTCTCGTCGTCGGTGCCGTAGCCCATGCCCGAGATATATCCGGTGAGGGCGTCGAACCAGACATAGAAGATGTGCTTCTCGTCGTCCGGGACGGGGATGCCCCAGCGAAACGAGGTGCGGCTGATGCTCAGGTCCTGAAGACCCCCTTCGACGAAACGGACCACCTCGTTCATACGGGAGCGAGGGGTCACGAAGTCCGGGTTCTCCCGGTAGAACCGGAGCAGTTTCTCCTGGAACGCCGACAGCTTGAAGAAGTAGCTGTCCTCGGTCATGAACTCGGTGGGCCGCCCGCAGTCGGGACAATTCCGGCCTTCCGCCACATACGCCTCGCAACCCACGCAATAGTTGCCCTGATACTGACCGAGATAGACGCTTCCGCTCTTCTTGACTGCCCGGAAGAGCTTGGCCACGGCGCGATAGTGACGCTCCTGGGTGGTCCGGATGAACTCGTTGAAGCTCAAGCCGAGCCGCTCCCAGGTGTCGCGAAACTTGCCGGCATAGGTGTCCACCAGCTCTTGGGGCTCGATGCCCTGTTGCCGGGCCGACCGCTCGATCTTGAGACCGTGCTCGTCGGTGCCGGTCAGGAAGGAGACGTCGTCGCCGCACATTCGCCGGTAGCGGATGATGGCGTCGGCGATGATGGTGGTGTAGGTATGCCCGACGTGGGGCACGTCGTTGACGTAGTAGAGAGGAGTCGTGAGGTAGAAGGTCTTGGACATGGCCCCCTAATCCTTCTCGGTCGCCTCGCGGATCGCCATCTGTCTCAGATTCTTCAACGGAAGACGGGTCCTTTCGGCGATCCGTTTCAGGTCTTCGTACTCGGGCCAGACGGTGACCGGCTCTCCCCGAAAGCGTCCCACCTTGACACGAACCGTTCCGTGACCGGTTTCCACTTCCCGGAACTCGCGCTCCAGGACCCAGCGCCGCCACGGCTTCCAACGAATCCCCAGCGTAGTCGTCTCCCGGAAGAGGAGACCCATCATACGATCCCGGTCCTGGGGGCGGCAGAGCACGGAAAGATGGTGGCCGGGCCGGCCTTTCTTCATCTGCTGGGGGACGCAACGGACATCCAGAGCTCCTTCGGCCAGGACCGTCTCCATGACGTAACCGATGGCTTCGGGATCCAGGTCGTCGATGTCGGCCTCCAGGACCAGGACCTCTTCGTCACGCACTCCTTCGGTGGCCGTCGGGGAGGGTTGTTCCTCGCCGGCTTCGCGGCCGAGCACCAGCCTCAACATGTTGGGAATTCCGGGCAACTCCCGGTCTCCGGCCCCGAAGCCCCACCGATCCAGAGTCCAGGCGGGCGTCGCGGCGCCGGCCGGCGCCAGCGTGGTGACGATGGCCGCCCCGGTGGGCGTCGTCAGCTCGGCCTGCACCTCTCCCATGACCACGGGAAAGCCTCGGACCAACTCAGCCGTCGCCGGTGCAGGGACGGGCCACGTGCCGTGGGAGAAGGTCACGGTGCCGCTGCCCAGGTTCAGGGGACTCGAGAAAAAACGCCCGGCGCCGAAATAGTGGAATCCGATGCACGCTCCGACGATATCCACGATGGCGTCCACCGCGCCCACTTCATGAAAGTGAACGTGTTCCACCGATTCTCCGTGGACGGCCGCCTCGGCGCCGGCCAGCCGCCGAAACACCGACAGCGCCATCTCCTTGACCGGATCCTCCAGCCCACTCTTTTCGATCAGCCCGAAGATCTGCCCGGGCGTCCGGCCATGGGAGTGCCGTCCATTCTCGATCTCGACCCGGAAATCAATCCCCGAGAGTCCGTTCCGGTCGATCTTGCGGGCGGTGAGGCGATAGGGCTCCAGCGGCAATGAAGCGAGCCTCTGCCGAAGATGATCCAAGGGGAGCCCCAGATCCAGCAACCCGCCCAGGATCATGTCTCCGCTCACACCGTTGAAGGCGTCGAAATAGAGTATGCGATCCCGTCCGCCGTCCGTTTCCATCCCGCACACAATAGCATGGGCGGAGAGGAAAACAGGAAAGCGAGAAAAGAGAAAAGAGGAAAAAGCAAAGAGTGAAGACAGACGGGTCGTCTACACCCGGCGGACTCGGCAGCGGAGATGGACTCGTAGAGGAAGACGAAGCCGGATGAACACCATGCCTGTTTCTCCTTGGCGTCCGCCGGGACGGCCTGGGAGACCTATTCTCTTTTCTCCTTTCCTCTCGATCTTGCGGGCGGTGAGCCGATAAGGTTCCAGCGGCAATGAAGCGAGCCTCTGCCGAAGATGATCCAAGGGGAGCCCCAGATCCAGCAACCCGCCCAGGATCATGTCTCCGCTCACACCGTTGAAGGCGTCGAAATAGAGTATGCGATCCCGGCCGCCGTCCGTTCCTATCCCGCATACAATAGCATGGGCGGAGAGGAAAACAGGAAAGCGAGGAAAGAGAAAAGAGGAAAAAGCAAAGAGTGAAGACAGACGGGTCGTCTACACCCGGCGGACTCGGCAGCGGAGATGGACTCGTAGAGGAAGACGAAGCCGGATGAACACCATGCCTGTTTCTCCTTGGCCTCCGCCGGGACGGCCTGGGAGACCTATTCTCTTTTCTCCTTTCCTCTCGATCTTGCGGGCGGTGAGCCGATAAGGTTCCAGCGGCAATGAAGCGAGCCTCTGCCGAAGATGATCCAAGGGGAGCCCCAGATCCAGCAACCCGCCCAGGATCATGTCTCCGCTCACACCGTTGAAGGCGTCGAAATAGAGTATGCGATCCCGGCCGCCGTCCGTTCCTATCCCGCATACAATAGCATGGGCGGAAAGGAAAACAGGAAAGCGAGGAAAGAGAAAAGAGGAAAAAGCAAAGAGTGAAGACAGACGGGTCGTCTACACCCGGCGGACTCGGCAGCGGAGATGGACTCGTAGAGGAAGACGAAGCCGGATGAACACCATGCCTGTTTCTCCTTGGCGTCCGCCGGGACGGCCTGGGAGACCTATTCTCTTTTCTCCTTTCCTCTTTTTTCTTTCCTCTTTTTCCGCCTCTTTTCTCGCCTGGCCCCCCCTCCTACGTCTGATATCATTGGCCCATGTTGCTGCGCCGGGCCCGCCAGAGTGAGGCGTTGTTCCGGGAATTCGTGCGCGCACGGTTTGCCTTGGAACTGGGGTCCGCTGCCGCCAAATCGCCACCCAGAATCGAGTTCGGCGACCTGGCCTTCGCCTTTCCCTTCGAGATGGCCCGGAGCCTGCGGCGAGCTCCCCGTGACATCGCCATCGAGATCGCCGGCAACTTCCGGACGCCCCCCTGGATGGAAAGGGTCGAGGCGGCCGGAGGCTACGTCAACGTCTATCTGAAGCGGGATCGATTTCTGGCCGATCTCCAAGACTCCCTCTCCGCATCGCCGGAACCGGCGCGCGGACCGAAGATCATCGTCGAGCACACCAACATCAACCCCAACAAGGCGGCTCACATCGGGCATCTCCGGAACGCGGTCCTGGGCGACACCTTCGGCCGTCTGTTGCGCTCCCGGGGCCATTCGGTAGAGATCCAGAACTACATCGACGACACCGGCGTTCAAGTTGCCGACGTCGTTGTCGGATTCCGGCAGTTGCGGAATTTGAGCTTGGAGCAGGTCCAGGCGATTCCCGAACCTTTCGATTACTACTGCTGGGACCTGTATGCCCAAGTCCGCGACTGGTACGGGGGGGAGGACTCGCGCCTCGAACATCGCCGCCGCACGCTTCGAGAGATCGAAGAGGGAGAGGGCGAGACCAGCCGGATGGCCGAGCACATTGCCCTGCGAATCGTGAACGCCCACCTGAGGACCATGTGGCGCATCGGCGTCCGTTACGACGTCCTTCCCCGCGAAAGCCAGATTCTGAGGGAGAGGTTCTGGGACGAGGCCTTCGACCAGCTCAAGCAGCGCAAAGCCATCACCTTCGTTTCGGACGGACCCAATCGAGGCTGCTGGGTGATGCGGCTTCCAGGGGACAACGGTCAGCCTGCGGAGGAGAAGATCATCGTCCGCAGCGACGGGACCGTCACCTACGTGGGCAAGGACATCGCCTATCAGCTCTGGAAGTTCGGCTTGCTGGAGAAGGATTTCCGCTACCGGGTCGCGCACCGTTACCCGGACCGGGACCCGGTCTGGATGACCAGTTCCGACGGAGCCTCCGACGTCGAGAAGGACTTCGGACGCGGCCAGAGTGTCTATAATGTCATCGACGTTCGCCAATCCTACCTGCAGCGGGTAGTCGTACAAGGCCTCCGCAGCCTGGGCCACGACGAACCGGCCGACCGCTCCACCCACTTCTCCTATGAGATGGTGGCCCTCTCGCTAAAGTGCAGCCGGGAATTGGGGATCGAGCTCCCGGAGTCGGATCGGGCCAGGCCCTACGTGGAGGTCTCCGGACGCAAGGGACTGGGGGTCAAGGCCGACGATCTGGTGGACAAGCTCATCGAGAAGTCACTTCTGGAAGTGGCCGGCCGCCAGCCGGACCTGACCCGCGAGGCACGTCTGCGGATCGCCACCCAGATCGCCGTTGGGGCCCTGCGGTATTTCCTCCTCAAATTTGCCCGCAACTCGGTCATCGCCTTCGACTTCGGGGAGGCCCTGAGCTTTGAGGGAGAGACCGGCCCCTATCTGCAATATTCGGTCGTGCGTGCCAACAACATCTTCCGCAAGCTGCGGTCCCAGGGGGGCAGCATGGTGGATCGTGGGCAGGAGGATCTGCGGAGGAACCCGAGGGAACATTCGGAACAGTTTGCCGATCTGCTTCAGGACGATCAGATCTGGAAGTTGTTGCTTCGGGCCGGAAGGTCCGAAGGCGCCATCGAACAGTCGCTCAAGACCCTGGAAATGTCCTATCTGGCCAAGCACGCCTTCTCACTGGCCCAGATCTTCAACATCTTCTACCATAGCCACCACATCCTTTCGCAGAAGGATCCGCGGAAGCAGGCCTGTTATCTGGCTGTGGCGGATACGGCGCGCCGGGCCATGACCCGGTCTCTCGCACTCCTGGGCATCGAAGTTCCGGAAAGAATGTAGGCATGTCCTGCGTTTTCCAGATTCCGTTCCTGATGCTGCTGGCATCGCTTGCTGCCGGATCAGCCTCCGAGACTCTGCCGCCGCTGGAGCAGGTCTTGACCCTGTACGAGATGCGCATTTATCGGGCGAAGAATGAGTACAAGCCTCATATGAACCTGTACCGGAAGGCCCTGGAGCGGAATTCCAAGCTCCTGGCGGCCTCCGCGAAGGAGTCGGACCTCAGGTCCGTCCTGAAGGTGCTGGCAGACATGAGGGCCCTCTCCGAACACGCTCTCCGGGAAACTCCCACCCGCGAGAAGGACGGCCGCTCCAGGGAAACGAAACGGCTGGAAATACGGGCGAGGCGCATCGTGGAGGCGATGGACGACCTCAAGCTCATCCTGCCCTTTGAATACCGGGACGATTTCGACGACTGCATCCGATCTCTGGAAAGGCTGCGCAAGCATCTCCTGGATCAACTTTTTGGCCGGTTCACCCCGGCGGACACCCGCTCTGTGCCTGGAATCGCTCGCGGCCTGCTGCCGTTTACGCCGGCATCCCCGGCGGTCTCCTTCTCCCAGTCGGCAGATGGTTTCACCGACAAGGAATACACCAAGATCCAAAGAGCGCAGAAACTGGACAGGCGGACCCGCGTCTTCCTGAAGATTGCCGAAGATCGCCTCGAAGCGCTGGAAGAACGCTGGACTCGCTTGGCGGGACAGGAGCCGGCGGGGGCCGCAAAGAAGCGCAAAAAAAAGAAGAAGAAAGAGCGGAACGGGGAGGACGAGGGTCCGCTGGCGTTCCATGCCCACTGGGAGCTGCTCCACGCCTACGAGCGAGCCATCGACGGCGTCATGATCAACATCGACGAGAAGGCAAACCAACGCCAACTCTCGGGCAAGGAGATCGGGAAGGTCCTGAAGAGGTTCTGTGAAAACGTCCTCAAGTTCGAACCGCGCCTGGAAACCATGGAGAAGCTGGCGGTCAAGGTGGACGACGATGACTACTGGCTGACCCTGGAGGAGGCCAAGAAGACCACCGAAATCGCCCGCAAGGGATGCCGTCTGGGGATGGGCGGCGACCTGGAATAGCCTGCGGGCGCCCATTGCGTCCCGCGGAACCCCGTCTCAGTTCAGTTCCAGCGTCAGAGCTCCGAGCTCGAACGCGGACTCTCGATCGCCCGCGTCAGCCACGTGATCCCGGCCAGGCCGGCAGCCCCGCAGCCCGCAATACGGTTCAGGTCCGCCTCCACGACGCCTCCCAGGGCGAATACGGGGATTTCGACGGAACGGACGATGCGCTCCAGGACCGGGAAACCCAGGGCCGGTGCACGGGATTCTTTGGAAAGCGGATTCAGAACGGGGCTCACCAGCACGTAGTCGGCTCCCTCCTCCTCCGCCCGCCGCACGTCGACACCGCTGTGGGTCGACTTGCCCAAGAGAAACGGCGCGATCCCATACCGCTCCCGGAGCCGGACGGCATGGGACAGATCCTGCTTCGAAGTCAAGTGGCATCCGTCGGCCCCTTCCTGAAGCGCCAGTTCCACATGGGTGTTGACCAGAAACACTTTCCCGCTGGGGCCCGCCAACTCGACACCGTGCTTGACCCAGGTGCGGTTCTCCCCCGGCGAGAGGTCCTTTTCCCGCCACTGCAGGGCGTGCGCCGGACTCCTGAAGATCCGATCCAGATACTCCTCCGGCGACAAACCGGGGAACGCGATGCGATGTGAGATGCCGTAGAGGTAGGGGGGACTATGTCTTCGGAAAATATCGCTGAAAATGGACAATTTCCCAGGTCCCCAAAATCAGGTTGGCCAGCCCCAGACCGGAGACTGCGCCGCGAACGAAGTGGTTGAGCATGATCAGCCGGAGCCAGGGGTAGATATCCAGCAGCGAATTTTGGCTCCACTGGTCCCACCAGGGAAACAGCAGGAGAAAGATCCCGACCTCAAAGCAATAGAGGACATAGAGACCAAACAGGACCTTCTGAATCATGAACCGCCGTTTGTCACCGAATCTAGCCCGAAAGTCCGTGGCCAGGTTCTGCTTCAGCACCGAATCGGGCGACGCGCTCCCGGGACCGGATGCCATGGACGATCCAGCCAGACGTCATTTACCGAGGGGCAACGCTGTCCGCTGGAATTTCGCGCCGGTGGGAGGCCGCGACGAATCCCGCCACGGGCGGTCAGCGTTTCTCCCGGATCCTGGCCTTCTTCCCCTTGAGCTGGCGCAGATAGTAGAGCTTGGCCCGCCGGACTCGTCCCCTGCGCAATACCTGCACGTCCTCGATCAACGGGGAGTGAAACGGGAAAATGCGCTCCACGCCGTAGCCGAACGAGATCCTGCGAACCGTGAAGGTGGAACCCAGGCCCCGTCTGCGAATGGCGATGACGACTCCCTCGAAGGGCTGCACGCGAGTCTTGTCGCCCTCCCTGATCTTGAAGTCGACCCGCACCGTATCTCCGGGACCGAAATCCGGGATCCCTTCCCTCAACTGCGGCTGTTCGACCAGTTGTATCGGATTCATGACTCCACCCTCATCCTTTCGGCGTGCCGGAACTCGATCCCGGCGCGAGCAAATCGGGCCTGCGATCCCGAGTACGTCTCAATGCCTGTCTTTCCCGCCAGGAACGTATCTCTCCATGGTTCCCCGACAGCAGGACCTCGGGGACCGGCCGGTCCCGGTAAGTGGCCGGCCGGGTGTACTGAGGATAGTCCAACAACCCGGTGGCAAACGACTCCTGCTCCAATGAAGCCTGCTTGCCCACCACGCCCGGGATCAGCCGCACGACAGCGTCCACCATCAGCAGGGCCGGCAGTTCGCCTCCCGTGACCACGAAATCCCCCATCGAGATCTCCTCGTCCACCAGACCATCCAACGCTCTCTGGTCCACCCCCTCGTAACGCCCACAGATGAACGTCAGATGGGATTTCCGGGACAGTTCCGCCGCCTTCTCCTGCGTGAACCGGCATCCTTGCGGACTCGGATACACGACCCAAGGCTTCCGCTGAACCTGGCGGCATCGTTCCACCGCGCGGAACAGGGGTTCGGGTTTGAACACCATGCCCTCTCCGCCTCCGTAGGGCCGATCGTCCACGGTCCGGTGCCTGTCGGTCGTAAATTCCCTGAGGTCGACCAACTCCAGGCGAAACAACCCCTTTCGGATCGCCCGGTGCAGGATACCGTAATCGAAAAATCCCTGACACATCCCAGGGAAAATGGTGATGACGTCGACCTGCATTTCAGAAGGAACTCCTGCAAACCGTCCCGGTGGTCCGCAGTCTATTTCGCGACGAGCTGCTAGCTCGAAGGAGCCAATCCCGGCGGAAGATCCACGTGGACGACCCCTCGGTCCAGATCCACATCCCGAACCAATGCTCGTACCAGGGGGATCATCAGTTCCCGATCGTTCCCGTCCCGGATCACCAGATTCACGCCTTCCGATCCGGTACGAAACAATTCGAGAACCACCCCCAGATTGCGCCCCTTCTGCTCGACTCTCAAACCCAGGAGATCGGATTCGTAGAACGCGCCTTCCGGGAGCGGCATGCGCTCCTCCAACGGGATCTGAACCTCCCCACCAATCAATTCCCGGACCTGTTCGGGCCGTTCCCGGCCCCGAAATTTGAGCAGCACGCGGCCCTTGTGAAAACGAGCGGACTCGATGACCTCCCGGTGCTGCACGTCAGGAAGAGCCACCCGGACCCCGGTCGTAGAGGAGAATCGCTCCGGGAAGTCCGTCAGAACCTCCGCGGCAACCTCACCACGTATTCCCCTCGCCTTGACGATGAGGGCTATGGCGATGAATTGACTCAACTAATCAAGGATTTCCAGGACGAATCTCTTGCGCAGCTTCATCCCGGCCGCGCCCAACAAAGTACGAATGGCCCGGGCAGTTCGTCCCTGCCTGCCGATGACCTTGCCAAGATCATGCTGCGCGACCCTCAGTTCAAGCACCGTGGTCTGTTCTCCCACGACCTCGGTCACTCGAATATCTTCCGGATCGTCAACCAGCGTCTTCGCGATCATCTCGACAAGCTCTCTCATAGTTGCCTCCTGGCAGTGCTGCCGGGAGCCCGTGACCGATGCCGCTACGGCACCTGCACGAGCCTGTTCGTGACCATCAACTGGCTTCTGGCTGCTCTTGCTGCCGAACTCTGCTGATCAGGCCCGTGACCGTTCCTGAAGGCTGAGCACCCAGATTCACCCAGTGGTCGATTCGCTCCAAATTCAAGCTGAGACGAACAGGTTTGAGAGCTGGATTGTAGTACCCCAGGATTTCGATGAAACGCCCATCCCTGGGACTGGTGCGCTCGGCTACTACAACGCGATAATGAGGATCCTTCTTGGCGCCGTGTCGACTTAGACGTATTCTCAGCAATCTATCACCTCCGACAAAATCCAATCTTAACAAAAAGAGGCGTTAGACGGGGAAGTTGAAGCGTCCCCGCGACCGGCCCGGAAAGCCCCGCTGCATCCGCTTCATCATGGTTCGAGTCTGCAGATACTGTTTGAGGAGGCGGTTGACGTCGGACACCGTCCGGCCGCTGCCGCGGGCGATCCGGCGGCGGCGGGAACCCTTGATGATCCTGGGGTTAGCACGCTCCAAGGGAGTCATGGAGTTGATGATGGCCTCTATGGTGTCCAGTTGCCTTTCTTCGACCTGAACCTGTCCCATCCCCTTGAACAGTCCTCCCTGCGGGAGCATGCCCAGAATCTGATCCAGTGGTCCGAGCTTGCGGAGCTGCCGCAATTGGGCCCTGAAGTCGTCCAGGGTGAATTCATTCCTTTGGATCTTCTCCAGAATCTTCCGGCTGTCTTGCGGCGTCACCGCCGCTTGAGCCTTCTCGATGAGGCGCAGGACGTCCCCCTGGCCCAGGATCCGGCCGGCCATCCGCTCCGGATGAAAGGTTTCGAAAGCCCCGTAGTCCTCACCGGTTCCAATGAATTTGATGGGCTTTCCCGTTACGGAGCGGATCGAGAGAGCTGCCCCGCCGCGGGCGTCTCCATCCATCTTGGTGAGGACCACACCGGAAAGATCGAGCCGGTCTCCAAAGCTCTTGGCCGAGCGGACTGCGTCCTGACCCGTCATGGCATCGGCGACCAGAAGAATTTCGTGCGCCCCCACACCGGCCACGATCTCCTGCAACTCGTCCATGAGCTCGTTATCGACGTGGAGACGGCCTGCGGTGTCGACGAGCAACGGGTCGAATCCCATGTTTCGGGCCCGTTTCAGGGCCATTTTCGCCCGCCGAACCGGGTCCCGGGTCGGGGGGTCCTCCACCTCGACCCTGATGGCCGAGCCCACTACCGAGAGTTGATGGATGGCCGCGGGCCGGCGGACGTCCGTCGACACCATCAGGGGCCGTCCGTCCTTGGCCTTGAGCCATTGCGCCATTTTCCCTGTCGTAGTGGTCTTGCCGCTCCCTTGCAGACCGACCAGAACGATTACGGTCGGCCTCCGACTTCCCTTGGCCAACTCCGCCGCCTCCGATCCAAGGAGGCGAGTGAGTTCCTCGTTGACGATCTTCACGACCTGCTGGCCCGGGGTAAGGCTACGCATCACTTCCTGACCCAGGGCCTTTTCCCGGATGCCGGAGATGAACGACTTGACGACGCCGAAATGGACGTCGGCCTCCAGCAGGGCGATGCGGATCTGGCGTAGAGAGGCATTCAGGTGCGCCTTGGAGACGCGCCCCTCCCCCTTGAGGTCCTTCAGAATTTTCTGGAGCCGGGAGGACAAATTTTCGAACATGTCGTCAGCCTCGAACGGTCGGCATCATTCTATCGTGCCTGTCAAAACGAGGCCCGCCCGAATGCCGGCGCGCCTGGCGGCCCAACTTGCTAGTCTGTGGGACGAAATTGGAGTCGCCGGGCATGAGAGACCTTCTGGTAGGAACCGCCGGACACATCGATCACGGCAAGACCACCCTCCTGAAAGCCTTGACGGGTATCGACGCCGACCGTCTGGAGGAGGAAAAGCGCCGCGGGATCACCATCGACATCGGCTTCGCCCACATGTCCCTGGGCTCCTGCCGCATCGGGTTCGTCGACGTGCCGGGACACGAAAAGCTGGTCAAGAACATGCTCGCCGGCATCGGTGGAATCGACCTGGCTCTGCTCGTCGTTGCCGCCGACGAGTCGATCATGCCACAGACACTGGAGCACTTTCACATCTGCCGGCTCCTGGACATTCCTCGAGGAATCGTCGTCCTCACCAAGTGCGATTCGGTGGAACCGGAACTGCTGAACCTGGCCCGGGAAGAGATTCGAATGATGGCCCGGGGCAGCTTCCTCGAGAACAGCCCCGTCATCGCCGTGGACAGTATTACGGGGAGCGGCCTGGAGTCCCTCACAAGGGCGTTGATCGAGCAGGCCGCCAAATCGGAGCCAAACCGTGATTCCCGGCACGAAAAAGTGTTCCGGTTGCCGGTGGATCGGGTCTTCACGAAGAGAGGATTCGGGACGGTGGTGACCGGCACCCTGACGTCGGGAATCATCCGGAAGGAAGACGCCGTCGCCGTCTATCCTTCCGGAAAGCGGGGCAGGATCCGGCGCATCGAGATCTTCAACCGGGAGGCCGCCGAGGCCGTGGCCGGACAGCGGACCGCGTTGAACCTCTCGGGCTTGGGAAAGGACGACCTGAAACGGGGGATGGTCCTTTCCCGACCCGGAGGCCTTCGGCCGACTCGATCTCCGGACGCCTCGATCACGATTCTGAGAGACGCCCCGCGACTGCTCAAACGCGGGACTCCGGTCCGATTTCACCACGGTAGTGGAGAATGGCTGGGCCATGTTTTTCCACTGGAAGGAAAGACGGTTGCGCCCGGCCAACGGGCAATGGTTCAACTACGGCTGGAGCAGCCGGCCATGTGCTGGATTGGAGACCGATTCATTCTCAGGATGGACTCCCCACCCATTACCGTCGCAGGCGGAGTTGTGGTGGATAACGTGCCGCCCAGGCACCGGGCCCGGAATCTTCCCGGTCAGCTATTGGCATTGAAGGCGCTTTATTCCGGCCTGGAAGCCGGCGACAGCGATCCGGACCAGATCCGGATCGAATTCCTGGTTCGGTCCAAAGGCAAACTTGGAATCGACGTCACCGAGTTGTCCGCGCGGACCGGCTCCACGGAGAGGCGACTGTTGGAACACCTGCGGCAGCTTCCGGAAATCGAACTGGTGCCACAGGAACCGCCACTGGCCGTGACGCGAGCAGCGCTGCGAGATCTGGAAACATCGATGCTCTCCTACCTGGACGAGGTCCACGCTCGAAACCGGCTGGCCGCGGGGGTCCCCAAGGAAGAATTTCGGAATCGTTTCTTTAGAGCCTCAAGCATCGAATACTTCCAGTTCCTCTTGCGCCGATTGGTACACCGCGACCTGATCCGCATCGACCGCTCGATCGTCATGCGGCGAGGTTGGGAGCCCCGTTTGAACGAGGCTCAGGAGGCGGTGCGGCGGTCCATTCTGGATGCCCTCCGGACAAGTTATCCCTGGCCTCCGACCCTGGCGGAGCTGAAGGACCGGCTGCACCATTCGCCATCCCGTATTGAAGAAGTCTACTTTTTCCTGATCCAAAAAGGAGATCTCGTCCGGATTGGCGGTGCATTTGTCCTGACACCATCTCAGGTCGACCGTCTCAAGCACGAGTTCAGTGTCAGGTTTGCTTCCGGACAATCCTTGTCGGTCCCCGAGTTCAAGCACTCCCTCGGGATCAGCCGGAAGTACGCCATCCCGTTTCTCGAGTACCTGGATCGAGAGGGAGTCACCCGGCGCCAAGGCGACCACAGAGTCGTTCTTTGAGCCTAGGAGTCTGCGCCGCAGAAATTGATCTACTACGGCGCAGACTCCTAGCCGGAACGAAGGCGAGCCTGCCGAGTGGTGACGCACCCGACAGGCCCTGAGCCAACTCGTCCTATGCCGGAGGAAGAGCCAGCCTGGCAAGTATTCTACTCCAACAGATCCCCTGGCTTCAGTCCGGCATAGGACCCCTTATCCCCGTAACGACCTCCCGACTGTGGAGGAAGAGATCCCTTGAATCGCCAGACGAAGACGTCCCGCGCGAGTGGCGATCGACTGCTCCTGACGTCGGTGTCGAACATTTCTCAGGGCGAAGCCGAACTTGAGTGTACGAGTTTTCAGTCGGATAGACACTTGTTGCCGACAAAAACCCCATCAAGTCAGGAGCACACCAATGTGTGAAATAAATTCTCCTCGAGCAAGTCTCCGTTCTTCGAGGCGGTCGATGGCCGTCTGGATCGTGATGGTTGCTTTCCCAGAACTCGAAAAACTAGAATCACTAAAAACCTAACTCATTATAAATCAATAACTTAAAGATGTAATATTAGGCGAAAGACGATCTCGTACTCTACAAGACTCTCGAAAACCCTTAACCGACCTGGTTCCGAACCGGCCTCACTAAAATTCATCTCCAATCCATATGCCACCTTTTCGAGGTCCTTCTGCCCCGATAGGAAACGAGAGACAGACGGCAGAACTGCAGTTGCCTTGACATGGCAGCTATTGGTCTTGCAAAGCTCCTCATTGCAATCTCATGCTCACCTGGACTTCCTGGTTAGAAACTGCATCCGCCCATGCCTTCGCGGTCCCCTTCTGGGTTTTCACCCGCACGAAGATTCGCCCCGGAGGGACTCCAGTAAATCGCGCGCTACCCTCAGACGAACTCAATGCTCGTTGGCGGAAGACTCGATAGTGCAACCAGGAGTCTCGGTCCTCAGGGGTCAACCCCGCCGGGTCCGCCAGCAGCGTGATCCAGGTAATCGTCGCCTCCACCGTGTAGGTCCGCGACGAGTCCTGAACCACGTTCCCGCTCGAAGGCGAGATCGACAACGAGAAATCCTGCAGCGCCCGGCGGCCGTCGTCGCCGCCCTTGTCGCCGTCCCCCTGACCCAGCACTCCGCCCCAGGACACCAGAGCCAGCAGCCCCACGACCACGAAATGACTCCACCACCCGGCTCCCGTACGAAACCCTCTCGCGTCCGGCATCATCGGGCCTTTCCTCGAGCGGCTCTGCGGGACGGGTCTCGAGCCGACGGCTCGGACTCCGCGGGCCGGTAACGGCCCCATGGGAATGCGTGCGGCAAGACCGATGTCTTGGCCTTGGGCCTCACCCCGCGACCCGTTCGGCAGTCCCGATGACCCATCACCGGGAACGCCGGCCGCGCAGAGACGTGAACGCCCCGGACCGGAGAAAAAACAGAAGTGGCTGCGGATTAATATGTGGACCAAGCTGGTTCTTCTTCCGACATAGGACGAGTTGGCTTAGAGCCGGCCGGGTGCGTCACCACTCGGCGGGCTCGCCTACGGAAGCGAGAGGTTCGACCAGCGGTCTGACATTCAATCTGGCGGACGGAAATGCAGCGGCCGGAATCGCCATTGCGGAACCTGGCCGACAATGGATTTGCGGGTTCAGAGTCGCCGAGTTCGCCGGCTTCCCTGAGCCGCGGCAGAATACCACTTGGCCGAACCTGCCCGAGTTGGTACCCGGTTCAGGCACTACTCTCCCTTCCGAAATCCTCTCCGGTGGATGAGCCATTCCCGGCGAAAAAATCACATCTCGTTGCATCGGGCCGGAGGAAGGGCCCGACCTCGCAAGCCTTCGGCTTCGAGGACCCGCCCGCCGGGTAGTGACGTACCCGGCGGGCTCTATCCCCGATTTTCTTTCGATGGCCATTGACAGGATGGCGGGGTTTCGCCCGTTCTCTCAGAGGCGGGATCAGGCTCCAGTAAGATCAACTTATCGCAGCCTGTTTCTCCTAATTCCAATTGAAGAAAATACGGGATGCGCAATTGCTGCAGCCGTGAACGACCCTCGCCTCGATGAGCCTATCCGGATGGAAAATTCACATATGTTGGTATCGTGCCGGAGGAAGAGCAAGGAAACGACAGCGATGGCTTCGAGGGAATCGTTCGGAAGGTCGCAGGAGTAGCGATTTGCGCGAGGGCCGGCCACCTGTGCCGTTCCTTTGAGCTGCTAACTCGACAAGTCGTTTCTTGTCCTGAATTTTCCCCTGCGGTATACTCGGCGTTCCGAAGGCGAGCCTGGCAAGTATTCTACTCCAACCCATTATCTGGCTTCAGTCCGGCATAGGACTCCTTATCCGAATCAGCATCTTCTGCCTGTGGAGGACGACGTCCTGCACTTCGCCCTGCTCACACCTCGTGCGCAGCGGCGGACTGACAAAGATTGCCAGAAGAACCCTCAAGCGAGGAGTCAGTCAATGTGTGAAATAGTTTCTTTTCGAGTGGATCTCCTCTCTTTCAGGGGATCGATTGCCGCCTGGATCGTGATGGTTGCTCTCCTTCTTGCAACGGGAGGACGGTCTCTGCACGCGTGCGATGACGGCACGGCGGTCCCGGATCCAGACAACAATGCGGGCCTGGTGTCGGACTGCCGGATCCTGTTGAAGCTGCGGGACAAGTTGGCCGGAACCGCCTCCCTGAATTGGGATGCCGAATTGGCCATGGGGAGTTGGAAGGGGCTCACCATCGCGGAATCACCGAGCCGGGTCACGGGTTTGAATCTTGGTCACAATGACCTGACAGGAATGCTTCCCCCAGAGTTGGGTCAGCTCCCCCGATTGCAGCATCTGTTTCTCAGCAGCAACCAGTTGACAGGGATGATCCCTGTGGAACTGGCGCAGCTCTCCCAACTTCGAGAGGTGAGTCTCGGCAGTAACCAGTTGACGGGTCCGATTCCGGCTGAGTTGGGTCAGCTAGCCCAATTGGAGAGACTGGTCCTGGAGTTGAACGACTTGACCGGTCCGATTCCGGCGGAACTCAGCCAACTGTCCAAGATGCAGGCTTTGGGCCTCAGCCACAACGCATTGAGGGGCCCGATTCCGGTCGAGCTGGCCCAGCTGCCCGAGTTGCGGATTTTGTACGTTGCCGGCAATCAACTGACGGGATCGATTCCGGCGGAGTTGAGTCAGCTGTCACAGTTGGAACTTCTTTACCTCAGCTACAACCACCTGACAGGGTCCATCCCGGTGGAACTGTCCCAACTGTCCAAGTTGAGGACGCTGGCCCTCAACCATAATCAATTGACCGGTCCGATCCCCGTCGAACTCGGCCGACTCTCCCAACTGCGACGGTTGCTTTTGAACCATAACCAACTGACGGGATCGATTCCGGTCGAGTTGGCCCAGCTGTTCCACCTGGAGCGCCTGTTTCTTCACAACAACCAGTTGACGGGTCCGATTCCGGTCGAACTCGGTCAGCTGGCCGAAATGCGTTACCTGTACCTCAACAACAATCATTTCACAGGGGCGATTCCAGCGGAGTTCGCTCAATTGTTTCAGCTCCGGAGGCTGTACCTCGACAACAACCAGTTGAGCGGCATGATCCCGAGAGAATTGGGCCGGCTTTTCCGCTTGCAGCAGTTGCACCTCCAGAACAATCAACTGACGGGGCAGATCCCGTTCGAGTTGGAGCAGCTGACCGACCTGACCCAGTTCAGCTACCGGGGCAACCAGTTGGGCGGATTCATCCCCCCGAAGTTGAGGCGTCTGCCTGACGTGTATGTGAGGAATCTGGCCGCAGTTCGTCTGAGCACAGGTCAGATCCGAGTGACTTGGGATGATCCGGGGGACCCGGCGGCCGGTTACGAATACCAGCTTGAATATGACGACAGAATCTCGACCCAAGTGACCCCGATCGACGATCCGGAAGCCGTACTGAGGTTGCGGGGTGGACCGACGATCGAGTGGATACTTGGAGGCTTGGACCCCGACGTCAACTACACGGCAATCGTACTGTGGGCGTGGAACCGGAGTGGAGCCGGCGCGGGAGCTTACGCTCTAGTGAGCCCACTGGAGGCCTCCGAAGCCATGGATCTGCCCTTCTGTCTCTCGCTGTGGGAGGGTGAACCGTGCACGACCGCGGCGGTTCTTCCTCATGTCTTCATGGGTCCCCTTGGCCAAAACGACGCCCAGGCCGAAATCCTCCTGACCAACCGCGATCCGAAACCTGAGTCCTGCGACGTGGCCGTGCTCTTTCACCAAGGGATCTCCGACGGTCCGGAGATCATGTTCGATGGCCAAACGCTTATAGACAACCTGCTTCACACGACCATTCCCAGGGGCGGTGCCCGAATCCTGACCCTGACGGCCGACTCGGCGGATTTGGTGGTCGGGTCGGTTTCGGTGTTCGCTCAGGCGCCCTGTTCGGCGAATTCGCTTCAAGTTCAGGCGCGTTATCTCGTGGAAGACCGAATGAATGGAGAGATCGATGAGGTCTTTTCCGTCGCTGGACAATCCTCTCGAGAATGGCTGGGAGATGGGGACTGTCAGATCTTGACCGGCGTCTTCGGCGCTGGACGCAACCTCGGCTTCGCCTCCGTGACCACCGAACCCGGTCTCAGCGCACCAGCCGGTACTCAGCTTCATATCCGGGCCTTCGATTTGGAAGGGAACCAGCCCGGCGATCTCCCCAGCTTGGAGATTACCGGCGAGCAGAGCGCCATGTTCCCCTGGGAACACCAAGAGCCAACCATCGTTGAGATGTGTCTAGATGTCCCGGGGACGGGCAGCGACTTCCAGCTCTCCACGATTGCCATCGGAATCCTGCAGAAGGGCAACAACGTGCAGTGGAGTGATGAGGGATTCGTGGACGTCATTCGGTGGAGAAGACCTTCGGCCTGGTCTGACTCTGGACCTTGACGACGGTTCGGAATGCGATGTCGTCGGCCCCTCAACAGACCAAGACTCGAAATGCTTGAACCTGAACGCTGTAGAATTTCGGTCACTGATGCCGAGTTGTTCCGTACTTTCTGAACCCGGTGAGCCCATCCGGGCACCAAAATCACATTGATCCCTGACGGGATCATTCCCACTCGGAGGAGGTCGATGCCATGAGACGATGGACAAACAAGCGTGGAGGAGGGCTCAGGAGAACCACGGCGGCGGGTCTCGTTCCCCTCTTGCTTCTTGCGAGCGTACCCGGCTGCACGGCCAGACACATGCCGGACTGGTCCACGGTGCAGGCTGTGAAACCGAGCACCAAGACGGAGGTACAACTCTACGAAGACGAAGCCTTGCTGAAACATGGCGAGAAGATCAACGGTCGGATCCTATCGGCCACCGACGAGTCCATCACACTGGATCTCAAAGATCACATGGAAGCCCTCACCTTGCAGAAGTCGGTGGTGCGCAAGGTGTCAACTCACCGTCCCTTCTGGAAGCGTCCGGCGGGATGGCTGACCCTTGTGGGGGCCTCCACATTTACCGCCATTTATGGCAGCGGTAAAGACGTTGACTTATACCCAGCATGGTGGCTCCTCTTTATAGGCCCGGCAACGCTCCTTGGGTTTATTAGCTCACCATCCAAAGAACGAATCTACGAAGTCCCACCCCAGCACAGAGATTCGCTCCGGCCGAAGGGTCCGACCACGATCAAGGTCGAGGAGCCGAACGATTCCGAGTGATTTGGAGTTGGACAGTGTTCGTATGCGTACCGTCCGCCCTCTGCGGAGGTGGCCTATGGGGGAAGGGGATCAATCCAGCATTGGCACCGCTGTGCTACTAGGACAACTCGTCAGAAATATGGAGAACATCCATGCTGTTGTCATGTTTCTCCGGAGAGTTCAGTCTTTTCCCCTGTAAGACTTTTCATGGGAGTCTCAAGCTCACCAGAATTTCCTGATCGGAAACCGCGTCGGCCCATGCCTTCGCGGTCCCCGTCTCCGTCTTCACTCGCACAAAGATTCTTCCCGGAGGGACTCCAGTGAATCTCGCACGGCCCTCAGACGAGGTCGCCGCTCGTTGCCGGAAAGCGTTATGGTGCAATCAAGAATCTCGGTCCTCGGGCGCCAACCCGGCCGGATCGGCCAGCAGCGTGATCCGAGTAAAGGCAACTTGTTTCACACGACCATTCCCAGGGGTGGCGCCCGAATCCTGAGCTTGTCGGCAGACGCGGCAGAACTAGTGGCAGGGGTGGTATCGGTCTTCGCCCAAGCGCCCTGTTCCCCCCATTCACTTCAGGTTCAGGCGCGCTATCTGGTGGAAAACCCACTGCATGGAGAGATCGATGAGGTCTTTTCCGTCTCCGGACAGTCCTCTCGAGAATGGCTGGGAGATGGGGACTGCCAGATCTTGACCGGCGTCTTCGGCGCTGGACGCAACCTCGGCTTCGCCTCCGTGACCACCGAACCCGGTCTCAGCGCACCAGCCGGTACTCAGCTTCATATCCGGGCCTTCGATTTGGAAGGGAACCAGCCCGGCGATCTCCCCAGCTTGGAGATTACCGGCGAGCAGAGCGCCATGTTCCCCTGGGAACACCAAGAGCCAACCATCGTTGAGATGTGTCTAGATGTCCCGGGGACGGGCAGCGACTTCCAGCTCTCCACGATTGCCATCGGAATCCTGCAGAAGGGCAACAACGTGCAGTGGAGTGATGAGGGATTCGTGCACGTCATTCGGTGGAGAAGACCTTCGGCCTGGTCTGACTCTGGACCTTGACGACGGTTCGGAATGCGATGTCGTCGGCCCCTCAACAGACCAAGACTCCAAATGCTTGAACCTGAACGCTGTAGAATTTCGGTCACTGATGCCGAGTTGTTCCGTACTTTCTGAACCCGGTGAGCCCATCCGGGCACCAAAATCACATTGATCCCTGACGGGATCATTCCCACTCGGAGGAGGTCGATGCCATGAGACGATGGACAAACAAGCGTGGAGGAGGGCTCAGGAGAACCACGGCGGCGGGTCTCGTTCCCCTCTTGCTTCTTGCGAGCGTACCCGGCTGCACGGCCAGACACATGCCGGACTGGTCCACGGTGCAGGCTGTGAAACCGAGCACCAAGACGGAGGTACAGCTCTACGAAGACGAAGCCTTGCTGGAACATGGCGAGAAGATCGACGGTCGGATCCGATCCACCACCGACGAGTCCATCACACTGGATCTCAAAGATCGCATGGATGCCCTCACTTTGCAGAAGTCGGCCGTGCGCAAGGTATCGACTCACCGTCCCTTCTGGAAGCGATGGCCGGGCTGGACCACCTTCGCGGTAGCCTCTGCGATTACGGGCTTCTCGTCCATCAGCCCAGACGTCGATTTATCCCCTGCTTGGTGGCTCCTCTTTATTGGCCCGCCCACTCTCCTCGGCTTTGTTAGCTCACCCAAAGAGCGAATCTACGAAGTCCCACCCCAGTACAGGAAATCATCTCGGACGACAGAACCTCTGGAAAAAATGCTGGGGAACCAGAGAAATCAAGATAGCTGCGACGAGCGATCCGACAGCGGTAAGCGGTAGGGCGTTGCTGTTCGCATTCGATTCCGCGATCGCGTCTGTGTTTCAGTAATGTCTCTCGCGGGGTAGCCGGAACAATTAGCCACGTAATAAAATATCAATCTCGCAGCTATGTTTTTCGGGAACTTCCAGTCATTTTTCCTGTGATATTTTCATGGCATCCGCATACTAACCAGCACTTCCTGATTGGAAACCGCGTCGGTCCACGCTTTGGCGGTGCCCGTCTCGGTCTTCACCCGCACGAGGATTCGTCCCGGCGGGACTCCAGAAAATCGCGCACTACCCTCGGAGGAAGTCAGGGCTCGTTGCCGGAAGGCTCGATAATGTAACCAGGAGTCTCGGTCCTCGGGCGCTAACCCGGCCGGATCTGCCAGCAGAGTAACCCAAGTGTCCGGAACCGGGGAGACGCCCTTGTCATCCAGAAGTTCCACCGTCACCGTCGCTCCCGGAGTTCCCAAGACAATATCATCCATCTGTGTCGCGCCCGCCGCCAACTTCGTGAGCTTTGAGGAGGTTGGCACATAGTTGGGCGCCACCACATCGACGACGAACGGCACTAGGATTCCTACATCCTGTAGTAGAAAGCGTCCATCTTCATCGGTCCGTTCTGACCGCTCAAAGGACACTCGTCGCATTGACTTCTCCGGTTCATGGTAGCGGACTCGGAGTTCCGCTCCTTCGACTGGGTTGTCTTCCGCATCGACCACTCGAACCTGCACGTCCTGACCCAAAGGCAGCGAGAAATCAACCGTCACGGTCCCTATGGTCCCAGCATCGATTACATGCTCGGCTGAGGGATGATCTTCGGACACTGCATGGAGCACCACGGGCCCTTCGGAATCGCTCGTGAATTTGAAGATGCCGCTTTTGTCCACCTCATGGGTGGTGAATGCCAAATTGGGTTTCTCCTGAACAACCGTGATCTTCCCGCTGAGTGAAAATCCGTTTACATCCCGGAGCGTACCCACAATTTTGATCGGCTCCGACACTGTGAAGGAAATCCCGCCCAGAAAGATCAAACACGTGCCCGTGGCACGAATACTTCTGTAAGTCATCTAATCTTCTCCCAACGCTTATTCGCTTGATTCCCAGTCGCAGAAGGTATGAAGAACCGCTCTTGCCTTCATCCTAAATTCCGCGCCGATGATTGCGTCTGGTTCTCCATCATTGCTCTGACTCCCTTTGCCGACCCAATCCGTTACTACTTCGGGACAGTTCTCATAACCGCAGCCGCTGAAGGTCTTCCAAGTTCCTGGAAAATAGATAGTTTTGACTAGATCATCTCTGTCAGGCCGATCGAGTTCGTAAACGGTCATGTGGTTGCTGAATTGGCCGACGGAGATTCCATTAAGGCGTCGGCAGCCTTCCGTTGGTCCCTCCCCGATTACTGCCGGGGCGGCAGGACATTCCGTCTCTGAGTATCGGTAGGACAGCCGGCCGTGCGTTACGATCGCTTCGAACGGCTTCGATTTCTGCGTTAAACATCCATTGTCATTGTAGAATTCACAGTTTCCAGGCAAGAATTCTGACTTGCGACTAGTACAAGAATTCCATTGCAGCTTCGTGGGAAGTCCATCCTCGTATTTCCAACCACGAAACTGATCCGTGTCCTCAACGTCTCCGTAATTCGAAGCCACGCCCCAGTTTCCGAAAGGGGCGCTGTGGACCCCCTTCCCACATTCTGTGTTTACCCCTCCTGCGACCGTGCGCTTGTAGTTTTGCCCAATGAGAGTGACGACAACCACCTCACTACTACCTACGGTGGGGGAAACTGTGGGCTCGGGACGCGGGGTAGGAGGGACGACCTCGAAGGAAGCCTGGATGGTGCGTGTTAGCCCCCCACCCACGCCCCTGATTGTGAACTCTTGAGCTTCTAACGATGCGGATGGATTGACAGTGATCTCCAGTTGCGCAGTGCTTTCATTAAAGGGGAGGGTGAGCGTCGACGTGGAGTTGAGCGGCGGGTCCACCGGAAACACGCCGACCACTCCCGTTCCGAGTCCTGAAACGCTCAGCACCACATCTGCCAAAAACCCCTGGGTTCGGGTCACCGTCACCGTATAGTTCAGGGAGAAACCGAGTGACACCGTACCGCTGTTGGGGTCCACGGCCAGCGAGAAATCCGTCCCGGTGACCGTTGCCGACTCGTCGGCGGAGTGGGTGATGGTCTGGCCTCCGACGGTGCTGGTAGCGACGATCTTGAATTCATCGGTGCGGGCGACGGCGTTGCTCCCGGCGGTGAGGGTAAGCGTCGAGGTGGTTTCCGTTTCCGTCTCCGACACCGTCAGCTCGGCATCGGAAAAAGAGGGGGTGAGATCGGAGTCCGATTCTAGTCCCTCGACGCTGAGGTGGATAGGGCTGGTGAGGGAGTTCATCCGGGTCACGGTCAGCGTGAAGGCCAGGGACTGACTCCGCGCGATTTCGCGGCTGGTGGGCGGGGTGACGGCGAGGGTGAAATCCGGAGCAGGAGGCTCGGGCACTTCGGCGACGGCGGTTTTGGCGCGGCGGACGGTCTGGGTGATGAGTTGGCCGGCGAATTCGGCGGTCATTCGGGCGGAGCCTTGGATGTAGAAGGTCTCCTCGCCGGGGGCGGCGTTGTCCGGGGCGGTGACGATGAGGGTGGAGGAGCCGCCGATGAGGATGGGGTTGGCGGAGAACGAGGCGGTGAATCCTCCGCCCAGGTCCCCGACGCTCAGCGTCACCCTTTCGGTCCGGCCAGGATTCCGGCGCACGCTGACCTGGTAGGTCTGCGACTGGCCGGGGGAGATGCTCCGGCGCGCCGGCGAGACGTTCAGCCTGAAGTTGAGGGCGCTTTGATTCTGGACCCGCACGGTGGCGGTGGCGGAATCGGTGAGGTCTCCCGCGGTCCCGGTGACGGTGAACTCGTCGTTGCCGGACGGGGCGTTTTCGGCCAGGACCAGGGTCAGCCGGGAGAGGTTGGGAGATTCCGAGACCGGGTTGACGGAAAAAGAAGGGGTGATCCGGTTCGACAGGCCCGAGACGCTCAGCGTCACGGGACCGGAGAACCCTCCGGTGCGGTTCACCTGCACGGTGTAGGATCCCCGGTCCCCCTTGGTGACGTTGAGGCTGCCGGGGGAGACCGACAGCGTGAAGCTGCCGGTGGGTTGCGGCGACGTGATTACGACCGCCGCCGGGAGCGTGCGGGTCAGTCCCCCGCCGGTGGCGGTGACACTGAACGCACTTCGCCCGGCGGTGGCACTGGAACCGGCCGTCAGGGTCAGCGTGGAGGTGGGGTTCGGACTCGCCGTGGTGGGCGTCACGGAAGGAGGCGAGAAGGCGCCGGTCACCCCCGTGGGCAGGCCCGATGCGGCGAGGGTCACCGGCGAGGAGAACGCGCCCACGGCCGAGACGGTGACGGTGGCCGTCTGGGACGATCCGGCCACGACGTTCACCGTCAAGGGGCCGGGGGAGAGCGCGAACCCGGCACTTGTCACCAGGACTGTCCCCATCGCGACGCAACTGCCGGTGGCGGCGGTGGCGGTGACGGTGAAGCTGCCGGTGGTGGGGGCCGCGTCCGGGGCGGCCGTCAGGGTCAGCGTCGAACCCGAATCGCCGCTCGTGACCGTGGCCGGCGAGAAGGCGCCCGTCACCCCCGCGGGCAGGCCCGCGGCGGACAGGTTGAAGGAGATGGCGGCTCCGAACACGGAGCTCAGGGCGACGGAGACGCCCAGGGTCCCGCTGGAGCCGGGCGCCACGCCGACGCTCGTGGGTGTCAGCGTGACGGTGCAGATCGGGGCGCTGGTGACCACGACCGTGTCCGTGTCCGAAGCGCTCTGAGTGCCGCTGGTCCCGGTGACGGTAAAGTCGTCCGAACCGGTGGCCGCGTTCGTAGCGGCTGTGAGCGTCAGGGTCGAGGTCCAGGCCGTCGAAGAGCCGGCATTCACCGGATTGGTCGAGAAGGCGCCCGTCACCCCCGTGGGCAGGCCCGAGACGCTCAGCGTGACGGCCGAGGTGAAGTTGGTTTCGGGAGCGACCGTGACCGTGTATTGGACCGTACCGCCCCGCACCAGGTTCGCCGTCTCCGGCGTCGTCGAGACCGAGAAGGAGGGACCGGGCACGATGACCACCTCGTCCCTGTCCGTATCGGTGCACCCTTGGGCGGTTCCCGTCACCGTGAACTCGTCCCGCCCCGGCAGCGCCGCCGCCGTGGCCGTCAGGGTCAGCGTCGAGGCGGTCTGCGCCGGGTTGGTGGAGAAGGCCCCCGTCACCCCCGCGGGCAACCCGGAGACGCTCAGCGTGACGGCCGAGGTGAAACCGTCGTCCCGGGTCACGCCGACCCGGTAGTCGACGGAGCTGCCCTGCTGCAGGTTGGCCGTCTCCGGCGTCACCGCGATGTCGAACCCCTGGACCACGACCGTGTCCGAGTCCGTGTCCGAGGCTCCGCCCCCGGTTCCCGTGACCGTGAAGTTGTCCGAACCCCGGGCGGCGCCGCAACCGGCGCTGACGGTCAGCGTCGAGGTCCAGTTCCCGGGTCCGACCGGATTGCGTGAGAAGGACCCGGTCAGGCCCGTGCCCAGTCCCGAGACGCTCAGCGTCACGTTCGAGGTGAACCCGGTCTCCGGAGCCACCGTCACCGTGTAGGTCTGCGACGACCCCCGGTCCACGTTGGCCGTCTCCGGCGTCATCCGCACCTCGAACCGGGGCGGTTCGGTGACGTTCACGCGGGCCGTGCCCGAGGCGGTGCACCCATGCGCCGTTCCCGTCACCGTGAACTCTCTCTCGCCCAGCTCGGCCGTGGAACTGGCCGTGAGCGTCAGGGTGGAAGTCGAATGAGTCGGGTTGGAAGAAAAGCTCCCCGTCACGCCGTCCGGCAGCCCCGAGACGCTCAACCGCACGTTGCCGGTGAATCCCGGCTGCTTGTCGACCTCGATGTCGTACTCGACCCGGCCGCCTTGGATCAGGTTCGCCCGCGCCGGTGTCACCAACACCTCGAACGTCCGGGGCGTCACATAGTCCTCGTCGTAGGCCGTGTACCCGCCCCCGTTCCCCGTCACCCGGAACTCGTCCCGGGTCGCCGCGGCGCTGCAGCCGGCGCTGACGGTCAGTACCGACGTCCAGTTCGAAGTTGTGACCGTACTCCGGGAAAAGGATCCGCTCAGGCCTGATCCCAGTCCCGACACGCTCAGCGTCACCGGCCTCGAGAATCCGTTCTCCGGTGTCACCGTCACCGTGAAGGTGCGCGACGACCCCCGGTTGACGTATCCCGTCTCCGGGGACATCGCCACCCTGAAATGCGGCACCACCACGTCGGCCGTCCCCGTGCGCGTCAACCCGCCTCCGGTCCCCGTCACCGTGAACTCGTCCGTACCCAGCGCTGCCGTTGCACTGGCCGTGAGCGTCAGCACGGACGTCCCTCCCGGCGTGACCGGATTCGTGGCGAACCGTCCCGTCACCCCCGTGGGCAGCCCCGACACCGTCAGCGTCACCGGTGACGTGAAGCGGTTGATCGATCCCACCGTCACCGTGTACGTTTGCGTCCCGCTTCGGTACAGGGTCCCGCTGGCCGGACTCACCGAGACCGTGAACTCCCGTTTCACCACCCGCAGACTCACGTTGCTCGTCAGCCAGGTGCTCGCCTGCGTGTTCCGGTACCCCGTGAACCGGTAGTCCCCCAACTGGCTCTCCAGCGTCGGACACGCGCTCGCACTGCCGTTGGCGTCCAAGGCGGGCCAACCCGTGATCGTCTGCGTCGCTGCTCCGTCCTTCGTGTACTGCAGGTCCAGCGTCATGTTCGCCGCGTTCCCCGCGCTGATCGTGTAGCACTCCCCGATCCCCACCTCCGAGGGCGTGATCGAGAGCGACGTCGGTTGACGCACCGTCACCGTCACCGAGCCCGATACGGTGCGCGTCAGTCCGTTGTCCGCCGTCCCCGTCACCGTGAAGTTCCGCGTCGTCAAGGCGGCCGTCCGGCTCGCCGAGACCGTCAGCGTCGTGGACGTGTCCGTGGAGAACAGCGTCCCGGCGAACGTCCCCGTCACCCCCGTTCCCAACCCGCTGATACTCAGGCTGATCTCGTCGTCGAACCCGTCGCCGTCGATCGTCGCCTCCACCGTGTAGGTCCGCTACGAGTCCTGAACCACGTTCCCGCTCGAAGGCGAGATCGACAACGAGAAATCCTGCAGCGCCCGGCGGCCGTCGTCGCCTCCCTTGTCGCCGTCCCCCTGACCCAGCACTCCGCCCCAGGACACCAGAGCCAGCAGCCCCACGACCACGAAATGACTCCACCACCCGGCTCCCGTACGAAACCCTCTCGCGTCCGGAATCATCGGTTCTTTCCTCGAGCGGCTCTGCGGGAGACGGGTCCCGAGCCGACGGCTCGGACTCCACGGGCCGGAAACGGCCCCATGGGAATGCGTGCGGCAAGACCGATGTCTTGGCCTTGGGCCTCACCCCGCGACCCGTTCGGCAGTCCCGATGACCCATCACCGGGAACGCCGGCCGCGCAGAGACGTGAACGCCCCGGACCGGAGAAAAAATAGGAATGGCAGTAGATTAGAATGGCAACCAAGCTGGCTCTTCCTCCGGCATAGGACGAGTTGGCGTCAGAGCCGGCCGGGTGCGTCACCACACGGCGGGCTCGCCTTCAGAGGCTGTAGGTTAGACCAAGGTCCTGACACATGATTCCCGGGCGGCCGGCAACCCAGGGGCCGGAATCGCCACAACGGAGCCTGACCGACGATGGGATTACTGGTTCAGAGTCGCTGAGTTCGCCGGCTGCCCCTCTCGATATCACCCGCAAATAATCCATCACTTTTCTGGGGTATCTGGACCGGGTGGGAATCACCCGGCGCCAGGGCGGCGGAAGAGTCGTTCTTTGAGCCTTGGCGCAAATTGCGCTGACGCCGGGGCCAAGAAATCCTTCTGCTCCGGATCTATTGCGCATTTCTCAGCGAGCGCAAAAAGTTCATAAACTGAAAGTGTGCACAGTGCAACGGTAAGCATGTGGCCGCAGACTTATCGAGCCGGGCGGCACCGAACCTCCTTCCCGCGCAACTCCCAAAACAGACGGACGCCAGGTACCGGCGCGTTACGGGCCAAGTGCGAGTTTGGAGGCTCCGGGCTTCCCGCGGAGAAAACTTTAATGACGTAAAGGAGAATCCGATGAAATTCAGGATGAATCCGATGTTCATGGTCTGCATCATTGTGTCTCTCGCCCTGGCGTCCGGCGCCACCGGCCTCGCTCGGGACACTTTCCAGGTCACGGTCCACAACCTGACCCGGGGTCAGCTCATCACCCCGCCGTTGGTCGTGGTTCATGATCGCTCCACCTCCCTCTTCTCGGTCGGACAGCCCGCGAGCGCCGAATTGGCGACGCTGGCGGAAGAGGGAAACCCCATGCCGCTTATGGAAGCGGCAATGGAAATGGAGGGAGTATTCGACACCGCGGTGGCCTTCGGTCCCGGCGACCCGCCGGTGATCCCGCCCGGTCAATCGGCCAGCGTGATGGTGGAGAGCTCGCCCAATTACAGATGGCTTTCGGTCGTGGGCATGCTGGCAACGACCAATGACTCTTTCTTCGCCGTCAGCAGAGTGCAACTGCCGGTCCGACTGGCCTTTTACTACTCGGGGCCCCGCTCCATGACATTGAACGCTCCGGCCTACGATGCTGGAAGCGAGGCGAACTCCGAATCGTGTGACTTCATTCCGGGTCCACCCTGCGGGAGTCACCTCCACGATCCGGCCGAACCCGAAGGCTTCGTTTATATCAGCAACGGGGTTCGGGGCACCGGCGACATCAATGACGCCGACGCCGACTGGCACAATCCCGTTGCCAGAGTGACGATCACTCGGATGGATTGAGCCGCCTGACGGAGGCGGAATGATTCCGCCCTCATGGCAGGGGCCGGCGAAATCGCCGGCCCCTGCCAGTTTCTGCGAAAAGGTCTTTTTTCCCTCAACCAACAAGGCGAACTGATCCGGGTCGGCAGCTTTCCAGCCTCTGACGCTTCGTCTGGCGCCAAAGAGCTCCGCTTTGGAACGAAGAGAGCACCCACAACGGGAGCCCCTACCGATTTTTCTTCGGCAATATCCAGTTGCCCGAGTATCTGGATCGGGAGAGCGTCACGCGGCGCCACGAAGACGGGCGAGTGGTATTTTGAGGCTCAGCGCGGCTATTTCCCCGGGGGCGATTTCGGGTCGGAGCGGACCCGATTTTCCCGGGATGAAGACCGGTCAACCACCAGGGAGAACCCTATGAAGGAGACGACGAAACGAATCGCCTTGATCAGTGCCGCAATGTTAATCGGCGTGGCGGGCGGGACCCCGATCCTCGCTCAGTCCACCTACCTCGTCACGATCCGGAACCTGACTCGGAATCAAATCATCACCCCGCCGGTGGTGGTGATTCACGATGCATCGACGTCCCTCTTTTCGATTGGAGAGGAGGCCAGCCCCGAGTTGGCGGCTCTGGCGGAGGACGGCGACCCGGTGCCGTTGCTGGAATCGCTGATGACCATGCCGGAAGTCCATGATTCCGCAATCGGCTATGGAGTCATACCTCCCGGCCACTCCACCACGGCAACGGTGACGAGCGTGCGCGGTTTCAGGTCTCTCTCGGTCGTCGGCAAACTGGCGACGACCAACGACGCCTTCTTTGCCGTCAGCGGCGTGCAGATACCATGGGCGCCGATCCTGTTCTTCTCTGCGCCCGGATCAAAGACGGTCCATGCTCCGGCCTACGACGCGGGAAGCGAGGCCAACTCCGAACTCTGCGAGTTCGTACCGGGTCCACCCTGCGCCAGCCACTTCGTCCACGACCCTGCGGAAGCCGAGGGCTTCATCCATATCAGCAACGGGATTCAGGGAATCGGTGACATCAACGCGGCCGAGTCCGACTGGCGAAATCCCGTCGCCAGAGTGACGATTACTCGTGTCGATTGATCCTCTGCCCGGACCAAGTTAGCCTGAATCCCGAAACGGGGGCAGCGAGCCTACTTCATCACCGGAGGATCGGACATGAGGACGAGCAGGTTGGTCGCAACGGCGTTGGCGCTGGGACTCTCGCTGGCGGAAGTTTGGTCCGCCGAGCCGAACAAACCCGAGAAGCCGGTCAATATCGGTTCCCGCCTGGAACTGTTCGTCGACGACTTCCTCATCGAATCCATGGACGGGCTGGAACTTCGACTCCAGCGACCGCGGTCCGCCGGCAAGGTCGTGGTCTTCGACCAACCGTGGGAAGGCACCACCAGCCTCTACCACACCGTCTTCAGGGATGGTGACGGCTATCGCCTCTACTACCGGGGCAGCAGCCATCAGGACTACGCCGACAAATTGCAGTTGAGTCCCGATGAAAAGGTCGTCCCCGAACACGAATCGGTCACCTGCCTGCTGGAGAGCCGGGACGGGATCGAGTGGACCCGGCCCTCTCTGGGCCTGGTCGAGTTCCAAGGATCCACCGACAACAACATTGTCTGGAAGGGAATGGCCTCCTGCTGCTTCGCGCCGTTCAAGGATGACAATCCGGATGCTCCCCCCGAGGAACGCTACAAGGCGTTGGGCAACGCAGGACCGGGATGGCCCAATCACGTCCTGAAGTCGTTCGTCTCGGCGGACGGCAAGCGCTGGCGCCTGGCCAGCGAAGAAGCGGCCATATCAGACGGCAAGTTCGACTCTTTGAACGTTCCCTTCTGGGATCCGGTCCGGAGGCAGTACGCAGCCGTCTACCGGGATGCCGACGGCGTGCGCAGCATCAAGTACGCGACTTCGAAGGACTTTCTGAACTGGACGCCCGGCACCTGGGCCGACTACGGCGGCACCCCCCGCGAGCATCTCTACACCAACGGCACGCATCCCTATTTCCGGGCGCCCCACATCTACATCGCGCTCCCCAAGAGATTCGTTCCCTGGAGGACCTACCATCCCACCATTCCCATTGCGGGAGTTTCCGACGCGGTCTTCATGAGCAGCCGGGACGGCGTCCATTGGGACCGGCGCTTCATGGAGGCCTTCATCCGTCCGGGCCGGAATCCCCGGAATTGGGTTCACCGTTCCAACATGCCCTCGGCCGGCGTGGTCCCCACCGCGAACGACGAGATGTCGCTCTACGTGGCGCGCCACTACACCTATCCCAGCGCCCACCTGGAGCGGATGGTGCTGAGGACCGACGGGTTCGTCTCCGTCCACGCAGACCATAAGGGAGGAGAATGGGTCAGTCGTACCCTGGTCTTCGAGGGTGGAAACCTGGTTCTGAACTTTGCCACCTCCGCGGCCGGGAGCATCCGCCTGGAGCTGCAGGACGAGGAGGGGCAGCCTCTGCCCGGATTCGCCCTGGAGGAGTCCCCCCTGATCTGGGGAGATGAGATCGAGCACACGGTGAGGTGGGAACGGAGTCACCTCCGAGCGGCCTCGGACCAGCCCCTGAGCAGGATTGCCGGCAAACCGGTTCGACTGAGGTTCGTCATGAAGGACGCGGACCTCTACTCTCTCCGATTCAGGTAGCTGGGGTTCATGTGAGTGCAAGGATCGCGGGTCGCCGCGGGAGCTTCGGTTGGCTGTTGGCGGGGATTCTGGCGATCGGCTGCCCTGGCGCCGCCGGTGGCCCGAAATCCGCAGCGGACGAGTTGCGCCGTTCCACGGACACGGTTCTGGCCAGGGTCAGCGCTCTCCGCAACCTTCCTGCCACGAAACCCGTCGAGACTGGAGTTCGGAGCCGCGGCGAGATCCGCGACTACGTCCTCGCCCGCATGGCTGAAGAGTATCCGGCCGAGGAACTCGAGCTCGACCGGCGCCTGCTGGCGAAGCTGGGCCTGATTCCGGAGTCTCTGGACTATCGCGGGACACTGGTGCGGCTACTCACCGAACAGGTGGCCGGTTACTACGACCCCGAGACCCGGACCCTTTACGTCGCCGACTGGGTTCCGGTCGAGGATCAGCTGCCGGTGATGGCCCATGAGCTGGCCCATGCGCTTCAGGACCAGCACTTCGATCTCGACCGGCTGCTGGAGGGAGTGGAGGGAAACGAAGACGCCACCCAAGCCCACGTCGCAGTGGTGGAGGGGGAGGGCCTGGGACTCATGCTGGAGTACGTTCTGAAGCCCCTGGGCCAGAGCTTCCTGGACATTCCGGACATCGTCCAGATGCAGAAGGACCAGATGGAGGAAGCACGACAAACTTACGACGTCTTCCGGGAGGTTCCCACCTTTTTTCAGGAAGCGTTGCTCTTTCCCTACGTCCAGGGGGCACGCTTCCTTCAATACCACGTCCGAAGGCACGGATGGACGGGTGTGGACCGAATCTATGCCGATCTGCCCCGATCCACGGAACAGATTCTCCACCCGGAGAAGTACGAGCCTCCGAGGGATGATCCGACCCACGTGGAGCCCCCGCCACTTCCGCCCGGTCTCGGGGGGCGTTGGGAGCGAATCTACGGGAACGTCCTGGGTGAATTCATGCTCCGGCTGGTCCTGGACGAGTTCCTGGAAGAGGATCCGGCCCGGGACGCCGCCAGTGGCTGGGACGGCGATTCGGTCCAACTCTACCAGGCCCCCGACGGGGAGTTGGCACTCTGGATCCGTTCCGTCTGGGACACCGAAGAGGACGCCGTCCGGTTCTTCCACGCCTACCAGGACCTCATCCGGCTCAAATACAGTCAGGCCAAGCCGCTGGAAGCCCCGGGCGAGGCGCCGGAGCGCCGGCTCTGGAGAACGGAGACGGACACCCTGTTTCTGGAGCGGGTCGGCCGCCGGGTCGACCTGCTGGAAGCGACCCTGCAGGGCCAGAACAGGCGTCCTTGAGGCCCGCCCTGGAGCGGCCGGCGATTTGACAGTGCGGGAACTTGAGGATTAAGATTCGGCTATCGAGTCTTGATTTTGGATATCTGAGAGGTCACCGGCTATGGGTGGTTTGGGTGTTTCGGAACTTGTCATCATTCTCATTATCGTGGTCGTGATCTTCGGCGCCAGCCGCCTTCCCCAACTGGGGAAAGGACTGGGTCAGGGGATTCGGAACTTCAAGGATTCCATGAGGGTCTCGCAGGAAAAGGAGATCGAGAAGAAAGCGGATTAGTTCCGGCGCTCGACCCTGCGGCCGCTCCCCGCCCTCGCCTCCGCGCCGCAATTGCCAGACAGATCCCCCCGACCGGGCGGGCCTCTTTCGCGTCCGGACCAAGCCCGAACCCCATCGCGCTCGGCGATCATCAGATTTCGGAAGTGGCATTCCGGTTAATTGGTTTCGGCCACGACCCAGTCCAGGTAGGCCCTGCTCCCCTTCTGCACCGGCCAGCTGAGGATTTCGGGGACGTCGTACGGATGGAGTTCCGCGATCCGATCCATCAAGTCCCGCAACCGGCTGTCCTGGGACTTGATCACCAGCAGGAACTCGGCGTCCTCCTCGATCCGGCCCTCCCACTTGTAAACCGAGGTCACGTTTTCGATAATGTTCACGCAGGCGGCGAGACGATCCTGAACCAGCCTCCGGGCCAGTTTTCGGGCGGCCTCGGCGCTGTCGATGGTACAAAAAACAATTCGAACCGCTGTCATAGGCTCCTCCTCTATGGCTATCAGTCGCAAGGCACGGCGGGAAACCTTCTGGATCCTGCTCCTGGCTGCCTGCTTTTCCCTCACCTACATCCTGATCTTCGCCGAAGGGGGCTACCTGGAGTTCCGCAAGGCTCGGGACGATTTGCAGCAGCTCATGATGGAGAACCAGGACTTGCGCCAACAGCAGCAGATCTACCGGGAAAAGATCCGGAAGCTGCGCGTCGACCCCAACGAGGTCGAACGCATCGCCCGGGATCGTCACGGCTATGCCAAGCCGGGCGACATCATCGTCAACCTGCCCGGCCGGACCGATTCGCCTCCAGACCGCGATCCAGGAAGTCGATGAATTCCTCCGGATTCCGGGTCAACCCCGGAAACGTGGCTACCACCTCGTTGCTCGGCGACAGCACCACATAAAAGGGGAGCGCTATGGTCCCGAAGCGCTCCTGCTCCAGGCGCATGTTCTCGGCATGCTCCGGCCCCGTGCCGTCGGTGTAGAGACGGACCAGAAGATACTGGCGAAACCGCTCCTGAACCTTGGGCAGGGTAAAGACGTTCGCTTCCATCCAACGGCAATTGGTGCAGGTGTAGCCGGTGAAGTCGATGAAGACCGGCTTGCCCGACTCCCGGGCAGTCGCCACACCGGTCTCGTAATCGTCGATCCACTCCAGTTCTTCGCGGTCGCCAGCTCCACTGGAAATGCTGATGGATGCGGGATTCCCATAGTCGCGCGGAGGCAGGAAGGCGTCCAATTCTCCCAACGGGAACCCGATCAGCCCCCGGATCAGATGAATCGATATGGCGGCGAAGAAGACCGCAAAGAAGGCTCGAGACACCCCGATGGACTCGGTCGCCTGCTCGTGGGGAAGGCGAAACCAGCCCAGGAGGTAGAAGACGATCATCACGGAGATGGCCAGCCAGATGGCGATCAGTCCGGGTCGCGTCAACAACTCCCACTGGTAGACCAGGTCGACGTTGCTGAGGAACTTGAAGGCGAATGCGACCTCCAGGAAACCCATGGTGATCTTGACCGAGTTCAGCCAGTTTCCACTTCGGGGAAGGGACTTGAGCCACGACGGGAACAGCGCCAACAGGAAGAATGGCGAGGAAAAGACCACCGCAAAGGAAGTCACGCCCAAAATCGACCAAAGCCAGTCCCCCTGAATGGCGGCGACCATCAGCGTCCCAACGAAGGGGACGGTGCAGGTGAAGGACACCAAAGAAAAGGTCAGCGCCATGAGCAGGATCCCGGCGATCCCCCCCGTGGCCGAAGCTTTCCGGTCCAACGCCGTGGTCCAACTGGCGGGTAGACGAATCTCCAGTACCTCGAACAGGCTCAGGGCAAAGGCAACGAAGATCGCCGCGATCAGCAGGTTGACGCCGGGGTTCGCCGCCAGCCGGTTGATCCCTCCCGATCCGAAGAGGAAGGTCAGGCCGAAGCCCAGAAGCGTAAAGGTCAGGATGATCCCCAGGGAATAGAGGGAGGCGTCCCGGAGGGCCTGGCCGCGGCTCACGGCCTGGCGCTTGGTGAAGTAGGAGACGGTAATGGGGATCATGGGGAAAACACAAGGCGTGAGGAGGGCCAGCGCTCCCATTCCCAGGGCAAAGACGATGTATCCCAGCGTCTCCACCGGAATTCCGTCCGCGTCCCCGGCGGCAGCCGCGTCGCTCGAAGCGGCGCCGGGAGGCTCATTCTGGACAACCGGAGCGGGAGCGGGCTCCGCTTCCTGAGTATCAGCGGGCAGACTCCCGGCGGGGGTGCGGCCCTCCGCAACCTGCACGGTGGCTTCGAAACCCTTGGTCTGGGGCGGCAGGCAGAGCGTATCGCTGCACACCATGAACCGAACCTTGACTCCGAACGTCTCTGCGCCCGGCCCGGTGGAGGAACGCACCCGGACCGGTACGCCAAAGTCCACCTGTTCCTCGAAATACTCGGTATCGATATCGAAACTGGGATCGTAGGCGACGATGGGCGTGGGCTGGGTCACGGGACCGGCGGCTTCAAACGCCGACTCCTTCACGACGGTCACCGTGGTCTTGACCGGCGGAGGGGGCTGGTTGAGCGAGTAAATGTGCCACCCCGGCGCCAACTCGGCACGCAGCGTCGCTTCGAAAGCCTCCCCGGCGGGAACCTCCCCCGCTTCCACGAGCAGCTCGAACCGAACCTGATCCTGAGCGTGAACCGGCAGGATCAGGAACAACCAGACCCAACCGGCCCCACACGTTCTCACCATCCGTCGAATTGCATTCCTCACGCTGACTCCTGCCGGTGGACGACCCGGCCGCCCACCACGGTTAGAACCGGCATCCCGTGCAACTCCCATCCCCGGAACGGACAGTTGCGTCCCTTGGACCTGAAACGCGACGGATCCACCACCTGCCGGCGGTCCGGATCGATGACCGTAACGTCGGCATCCGCGCCTTCCGCCAAGGTTCCCTTCCCCAGTTTGAGGATCCGGCTGGGATTGAGACTGAAGAGCTCCACCAGCCTGGGAACCCGGATGATTCCGGAACGGATCAGATGCTCCCAGCAGACCGGGATCGCCGTCTCCATGCCGACCACGCCGCTGGCCGCCTCCTCGAACGGCTCCTCCTTGTCCAGCCGGGTGTGGGGCGCATGATCCGTGGCCAGACAGTCGATGGTCCCGTCCGCCAGACCCTCCAGCATGGCTTCGACATCGGGTGCTTCCCGCAGCGGAGGCATCATCTTGAAGTCGGTGTCGAAGTTCCCGATGTCTTCGTCGGTCAGGGTGAAGTGATGGGGCAACACCTCGCAGGTGACTCGAATGCCCTGCGACTTGGCGACTCGCACCTGGTCCAGAGACTCCCGCGTGGAGATGTGGAGAATATGGACTCGTGCGCCTGTGATCCGGCTCAGGATGATGTCCCGGACCACATGGAGTTCCTCGGCGGCGCGGCTCATCCCCCGCAGCCCCAGACGAGTCGACGCCTTCCCTTCGTTCATGCATCCGCCGGCGGCCAGGAAGAGGTCCTCGCAGTGGTCCATCACCGGGATGTCGAAGATCCTGGCGTACTCGAACGCCCGCCGCATGACCTGGCTGTTCTGCACCGGCCGGCCGTCGTCGGTGACGCCGACGATTCCCGCCGCCTGCATCTCCCCGATTTCCGCCAGCTGTTCGCCCCGGGAACCCACGGTGATGGCGCCGGTGGGAAAGACATTCACCAGGCCCGCCTCGGCGGCCCGTTCCAGGATGAATCGGGTGATGGCGGCATTGTCGTTGACGGGAGTCGTATTGGGCATGCAGACGATGCTGGTGAACCCTCCGGCCGCCGCCGCCCGGGAGCCCGTGAGTATGGTCTCCTTGTCCTCCCGGCCCGGCTCCCGAAGATGCACGTGCATGTCGACGAAGCCCGGTGTGACGACACAGCCCGCGACGTCGATGACCTCGCGGCTCTTGCGGGCGGACAGGTTCCCGACAGCAGCTATTTTTCCGTCTTCGAGGAGGACGTCAGTCCGCCCGTCCAGATCCTGGGACGGGTCCACGACCCGGCCTCCGCGCAGCAACAGGCTCACGATTCCTCCTCGCCGGCGCCCAACAGGAGATAGAGGACCGCCATTCTCACCGCCAGGCCGTTGGTCACCTGATTCAGTATGACCGAATGGTCGCCGTCGGCGACGTCCGGATCGATCTCGACGCCACGATTGATGGGTCCCGGATGCATGATGATGGCATCCTCGCGGGCGGACCGCATCCTCTCCCGGCTCAGCCCGAAGAGACGAAAATACTCCCGGACCGAGGGAAAGAAGACTTCATTCTGCCGCTCCCTCTGGGTCCGGAGCATCATCACCACATCCGCGTCCGCCAGAGCCTCCTCCAGATGAAACGTCACCCTGGCCCCCAACTGCCCGAACTCCAGCGGGATCAAGGTCGGGGGGCCGCAGATCCAGACCCGGGCCCCCATCTTGTTCAGGAGATAGGTGTTGGAACGGGCGACCCGGCTATGGGAGATGTCACCGACGATGGCCACCTTCAAGTCCCGGATGGAACCCTTGCATTCCAGGATGGTATAGGCGTCCAGCAGAGCTTGGGTCGGATGCTCGTGCATGCCGTCCCCGGCATTGACGATGGAGCATTCACGGCAGACTTCGGCCAGAAGCCAGGGCGCCCCGGCCGCCTGATGCCGCAGGACGATGACCTCGGGACTCATGGACTCCAGGTTGCGGGCCGTGTCGACGAGGGTCTCCCCCTTGCCCACGCTGCTGGTGGAAACGCTGAAGTTCAGGATGTCGGCGCTCAGGCGCTTGGCGGCGATCTCGAACGAAGAACGGGTGCGGGTGGACGCCTCGTAGAAGAGGTTGATGACCGAACGGCCCCGGAGAGTGGGCACCTTCTTGACCGGGCGGGTCGCGATTTCCCCGAAGCTCCGTGCCGTCGTCAGAATCAACTCGATGTCGGCGACCGGCATCTCTTCGATGCCCAGAAGATGCCGGCTGCTGAGCGGCATGGTCTAAGAACCCTTCCGGGTGAGAAACACACCCTCGTCCTCATCCACAGGGGCGATGTGCACGTCGACCGTCTGGTCTTCCCGGGTCTCGACCCGGCGACCCACGTAGTCGGCCTGAATGGGAAGTTCGCGGTGCCCCCGGTCGACGAGCACGATCAGCTCGACCCGCTTGGGCCGCCCGTAGTCCAGGAGACTCTCCAAGGCCGCGCGCACGGTCCGGCCAGTGTAGAGCACGTCGTCCACCAGCAGCAGGGTCCGGCCGGCGACAGGGAAATCCAACTGGGACGCTCCGACGATGGGCTGCGGTCCGACCAGGGACAAGTCGTCCCGATAGAAGTTGATGTCCAAAATCCCGAGCGGCAGGCGGTGTCCCGTCAGATCTTCGATGTTCTGCTTCAGACGCCGGGCCAGGGGAACGCCGCGCCGGCGGACCCCCACCAGAGCCGCCTCCCGGAGGTCCGGATGGGACTCGGCCAGGTCCTTGGAGATCCTCAGGAGCGTACGTTCCATCTCCCGATTCGTCATCAACAGTTGCAACGGACTCCTCCGATTCGGGGATGCCGGCCGTTCTCAAAACCGCCGCGCCACGGCGCGGCAACGATTGCACCCCGCGATGACTCCGAGCACAGAACGACTCCGGCAACATGTGCCACGGGCAGACTGCGATTTGGAGATTAGCATAGGCGGAGCCCGGCGAAAATCGGTAACGGAGAATTCGAAAAAGAGAGAAGCTCAACGGGCGGGTAGAGGCCCTGCCGAAGAATTCCCATTTTCCCCTCCTCTCACTCTTGCTCCTCCCTGTGCTATCGTGAAGGGGTGATTCACGTGGTCCAGGCGCCGGTCGTCGGGAGCACCGGCTATCCCGGTTTCAACCACCTCTTGGCGCTTCGTTCCCCTGAGATCGCCGACTGCGCGAAGCCCGGTCAGTTCGTCATGGCCGGCCTCATGGACTGCGCCTCCGATCCCCTTCTCAAGCGCGCCCTGGCCGTCTACTCGATCCCGCGTCCGGCCGGCGACGGCAGTATCCTCACGCTGTTGATCAAAGTGGTGGGCCCGGGGACCCGCCTGCTTGCGGCGCTCCGGGAAGGCGACCAGGTCAGCATGATCGGCCCGCTGGGAAACGGTTTCGACACCTCCCGGGCCAAGGGACGGGTCAGCGTGCTGGTGGCGGGAGGGGTGGGCATCGCCTCCGTCTTCCTGTTGGCCAGGGAACTCAGCGCGGCCGGAGAGGAAGTCCACCTGTTGTACGGCGCCCGCCGGGCCCGCGACCTGGTGGGGCTCGAGGACTTTCAGGACCTGGGAATCCAGGTCCAGGTCGCTACGGAAGACGGCAGCCGAGGTTCCCGGGGACTGGTCACCCGGATTCTGGAGCCTTACTTGCGCCGCTATCCGGCGCAAAGACTGGCCGTCTACACTTGCGGTCCCAATCCCATGATGCGGGCCGTCTCCAGGCTGGCTTCGACCCACGCCGTGGATTGCCAGGTCTCGGTGGAGACACCCATGGCCTGTGGCTTCGGCGTCTGCCTGGGTTGCAGTGTGACGACCGTCCGATCCTATCGCCTGGCCTGCACCCACGGCCCCGTGTTCGACGCCCGGGACGTGGTCTGGGACACGGCAACGGAAGGTGAAGGAATCCATGCCTGATCCGGTCAGCCTTGCAGTGAAGATCTCCGGCATCCGTTTCAAGAACCCGGTGCTGACGGCGTCCGGCACCTTCGGTTACGGATTGGAGTTCACCCGCTTCTTCGACATCTCCCGGCTGGGCGGCTTCTGCACCAAGGGGCTCTCCCTCCTGCCCCGTCCGGGCAATCCTCCCGGACGCATCTTCGAAACGCCGTCGGGGATGCTCAACGCCATCGGACTGGAGAACGTGGGCGTGGAAGCCTTCATAAGCGACAAGCTTCCCCGGCTGGAACCCTACGGGACCCACGTCATCGCCAATATCTTCGGCAAGAGCATCGGCGAGTTCACAGCCATCACCGACCGGCTCAACCCCTGCCCCAAGGTGAGCGCTCTGGAGTTGAACATCTCCTGTCCCAACATCACCGAGGGGGGAATCGAGTTCGGACACGATCCGGACCTGACCTTCCAGGTGGTGCAGGCCGTAACCCGGGTCTCGGCCAAACCGGTCTGGGTGAAGCTCTCGCCCAACGTCACCGACATCCGAATCTTCGCCCGAGCCTGCCAGGAGGCGGGAGCCGATGCCATCAGCCTGGTCAACACCTTCGTGGGCATGAGCGTGGACGTTCACCGGCGCCGGCCCATGATCTCCAATGTGACCGCCGGTCTTTCCGGGCCGGCCATCCGGCCCCTGGCGGTCCGGCTGGTCCATCAGGTCGCCGCCAGCGTCGAGATTCCCGTCATCGGCATCGGCGGCATCGCCACCACCCGGGACGCCCTGGAGTTTCTCATCGCCGGCGCCCGGGCGGTCCAACTCGGGACCGCCAATTTCTCCGATCCGCTGGCCTCGTTGAAGGTGGTCCAGGGTCTGGAAGAATATTGCCGGAGTCACGGAATTCGGGACATCAGCCAGATCTCCGGCTCTCTGCGAACCCGGGAGAGGCCGGTCCCTTCCCGTGCGGCCAGCGGAGACGCGTGAAACATGGGAGTCCACTTGCGCGGCCTGAGAAATCGTTTGAGGGTGATCCTGCCCAGCCTCTACCTCATCCTGGCGGCTCCGGTGGCTGCCGGGCAGTTGTCACCGACCGACACGACCGAAGCGGCGACGGACTCGGCCTGTCACGCCTTCATCGACTTCGAGAACATCTGGACCGTCGAGTTGATCCGATCCCGTGACGAGAACATCACTCCCATCCTGAACATCGTCACCTTCACCAAGGGGGAGTGGGACCTGAGACCCGATCAGATCCACATCTTCAACCGCAAGGGCAAGGAGGCCCGAATCAAACGCTTCGCCCTGGACACGGGCGTTCCCGGCGACGCCTACAAGAGCAACTACCTGAAGGTTCTGGGTAACAGCTTCGTCGGAGTCGACATGGAGGGCAAGCTCAAGGACTTCCCGACTTCACCCCGTGTCACCATCGACCTGGCCCATCATCGCTTCGAGCTCCAGCCCTTGGACTGCCAAGCCTTCGACAACCTGGCCCACCGGATCAACAAGATCAATTTCAACAGCCCCGACATCCGGGAAGACTTCGACCTGATCAAGATCCCCCACCTGGGCCGCAGGCTGCCCCGCCCCAAGCCTCACGAGTGGTAGGGTTCAGGGGAGCCGAAGAGGGTACCCACCAGGTCGCGGTAGCGCTACTTTTTTTCTTCAACGCTTTCCGATCCGGTCCAGCACCGCACGCGGTGGCGTCCACCCGTAACTGCGGGTCACGTCGGGCCGGTAGGCGATGGTGAGGATGAAGATTCGGAGGTCCTTCGCCTGCTCGGGCGGAACGTTGACCTGGACCTGGGTGAAACCGTTTCCGAACCAGCTCTGGTAGCCGTCGTCGGTACTCTCGGCAAGGGGGTGCCCGTTCAGACGGACATCCACCAGTTGAGGCCGGCGGTAAGGAATCCGGAACCGAAAACCGATGCCATGCCGGATCCGGGAGGGCCCGGGCGCATCGGATTGGTTTCTCCGGTCCAATACGACCAGGATCTCCGGGCCCGCCCGAACGAATGTCTCGACGGCGTGGGCATCGATTCCCGGTTGATCCCGGAGATTGGAAAGGAAGATCTCCGGATCAGAGTCCAGGACCCGGGACGCGTCTTTATCCACTGCGATCAGGTAGCTGTCGCGGCCCTCGGTCTGGGGATAGAGGATGCCCTGCAGGAATCGCTCCTGCTTCTCCCAGAGTTCGATGCGGCTCCGACGGCGCTCGGCGGCGGTCCGGCCCCAGGCCGTGACGTAGTGCCCGGTGAACGATTTGACCCGGTTCACCGGATAGCCCGGGATGGGCTGACCCTGCCAGGATCCGTTTCCGATCCGCAGCAGCCCCTTCAACCGGGCGACGCCGGCTTCCTCCCAACCCACCTCCATGACGGTCTGAAGGGTATGGTAGCGGGCGTATCCATACTGGGCCGTGTAGAAGCGGGTCCGGCCCCTCCACAACCGTCCGGACATCGGATCCAGGGCGGGAGCCCAGAACCCCCGCTGGGCATCGGCCTCGGCCCGGTCCGATCCGTACCCGGCTTCGACACCCGCCTGGATCATGGCATCGGTGATCCGGGGATCCCAGGGACGCAGCAGAAAGTTGGAATAGGCGGATCCGGTGGACTCGAACATGGTCTGCCCACGATAGGACCGCCGGTCCCCAAGCTGGTCCAACGGGTACTCCTGAAGGCCCGTGCCATGGACGTCGGCGTGGACCTCCGGACGGTAACGGTCCATCACGGAAAAGACCGCCCGGATCTCCGGAACCTTCTCCAACTGCTTGAAGGAGAGGTTCTCCAGGTCCCAGTTGCGGTCGCCCCCTCCATAGGGATTCATGCCCTGGGACGTGCCGAAGCGATCACTTACGAAGAAGGCGTAAGGATTCACGATGGGCATCAGAAGCAGCACCTGCTTGCGGCGGGTTTCGGCGGCCTCTTCGCTGTCGCCGAGGAGCCATTCGGCAAGATTCAGAATGGTGGTGGTGCCGGAACGTTCGGGTCCCCCGTGGAGCGCGGTGACGAGGCAGACCTGTTTGTCTTCGTCGGATACGGACGAATCGGTGATCTTGAGAAGAAAGATGGGCATCTTCTCCGCCGACTCGCCCACTCGTTCCACCTGAAGGGTCCCGGGATGACGTTCGGACCAGTAATCCAACGTCACCTCGTATTCCTCAAGCGTGATGCGATGCATCTTCTGCTTCCAGGGCTGGGGCAGTCCGGCCAGCACCTGACCCAGATCAGGTTCCGGATTCTGACTCGCCGGCAGCCCGCCGGAGACAAGGGGTAGTGACACCACCAGGAATAAAAAGATCTTCTTCATACGATTCCACCTCCTGACGCGGGACCGGACTGGCCGCGCGTCCACGCTTCCGAATAAACTTCCGCCAATGAGCCATTTGACGAAAATGAAACCCTTTTCCAAGCTCCTGGTATCGATCTGGATACCCTGCATGTGCTCCGTCAACCCATCCGAGGCCTCCCAAACTTTGAGCGTTCTCCCCGAAAGGATCAACCAGGTGGAGACCAGGAAGATGGTTCGCCAGCATCTGCTGGACCAGGCCGAGCAGGCGTTCCAGCGGCGCGAAGCGGCGTTCGAGGAACTCAAGACGCCCGGGCAGTTGCGGGCGCACCAGCGCCGCATGCGGGAATTCCTGCGAGCCCAGCTCGGGGACTTTCCCGAAAGGACACCCCTCGAGGCTCGAGTCGTGGGCCGCCACCAACGGGACGGCTACAGCGTCGAGCGAGTCCTGTATCAGAGCCGTCCCGGGCACTATGTCACAGCACTCCTCTACCTGCCGGAGGGGCCACCCCCCTTTCCCGGAGTCCTGATCGCCTGTGGGCACGCTCCCAGCGCCAAGTCTTCGGAAATGTACCAGCGAGCCGGTGTCCTTCTGGCGAAAGGGGGCATGGCGGCGTTGTGCTATGACCCCATCGGCCAGGGGGAACGCCACCAGATTCTCGATCCCGGCGGCCGGCCCCGCTTCGAGAACGGAATCGAGCACATGCTGGTGGCGGTGAGCTCCATTCCTCTGGGACTCAGCGCCGCCACCTACCGGATCTGGGACGGGATGCGGAGTATCGACTACCTGACCAGCCGGGAGGAGATCGATCCGGACCGGATCGGACTCACGGGCAACTCGGGAGGCGGATTGGTGACCACTCTTCTCATGGCCCTGGACGAGCGCGTCGCCTGCGCCGTGCCCTCCTGCTACATCACCCACGTGAGGGAGATGCTGCACACGCAGGGGCCGGGAGACTCGGAACAACAGGTCTACGGCGAAATCGCCCAGGGTCTCGGGCATGCCGACTACCTCATGATCCGGGCTCCGAAACCGACTCTCATCTGCGCCGCCACCCGCGACGACATGTTCGACATCTCCGGATCGTGGCGGTCCCTGCGGGAGGCCAAGCGTTTCTACGGACGCCTGGGCTACCCGGAACGGGTGGACCTGGTGGAAGCGGACGTGGTCCACGGTTTCTTCCGTCCCCTGCGGGAGGGAATGGCGCGCTGGATGCGCCGCTGGCTGCTGGGAGTCGACGACGTGCTCCGGGAGGACGATTCCCTTCTCCTGAGTGAGGAAGAAGCGTCCATGCAGGATTTCATCACGGCCCAGGGGCCGGACTACAGCGAGTTCCACCCCGTTCGGCTTCCCGTGGTCCGGTGCAGCCCGGGCGGCCAGGTGCAGCTCATTCCCGGCGCCCGGTCCGTCTTCCAACTCAATCGGGAGCGGGAGCAGGAGCTCGCCGTTCTGAGGCGCGCCTACTGGCAGCGGACTCCCAGGGACGAAGCGCTGGAAGAGGTCCGGCGCCTGGCGGGCATTCGCCGTCTGGACGAACTGCCCCCCTTGACGGTGGAAGAGGCGGGAACCCTTCACCGGCCCGGATACGCCATTCACAAGCTGGTCCTGTGCCCGGAGCCGGGCATCCGGCTCCCCGCCCTGCGCTTCGTGCCCGATGCCGGCAGCCGCGACCTGGCCCTGTACCTTCACGGCCAGGGCAAGCAGGCGGATGCCGGGCCGGGCGGACCCATCGAGAATCAGGTGCGGGCCGGACGGGAGGTCCTGGCCGTCGATCTGCGGGGTGTGGGAGAGACCGAGCCGGCCAAGGGAAAGTGGGGTTACGGCCCGTTGTTCGGACCGGACTGGGAAGAATTCTACATGGCCTACATGCTGGGCCGATCCTACCTGGGGATGCGGGCCGAGGAGATTCTGGCCATAGCCCGCCATCTGGCCTCTACGTCCGCGTCCGATACCGCATCCAGGATTCACCTGGTGGGCATCGGCGAGGCCGGACCCGCCGCCCTCCATGCCGCGGCTCTGGAGCCGGCGCTGTTCGACTCACTGGAACTGCGGCGGTCGCTGGCGTCCTGGTCCAACGTGATTCAGACGGAAGTGCCCGTCAACCAGTTGGTGAACACGGTCCACGCGTCGCTGCAGAAATACGATCTGCCCGATCTTCTGAAGACCCTTTCCGGGATGAAGGTCACGGTCGTCGAACCGACCGACGGCGCCGGTGAGCGGTTGCGTTAGCTCGCTGGCCGGTACTGCCGGAAGCGTGACACTCCCGCACGAAGCGAATCCAACCTGGGCCCTAACCGCTCTTGGCCTTGCGGGTGAAATATTTGGCGTAGGCGGGAAATGAACTCAAACGCTCTATCAGGCCGCTTCGCACGGCCCGAAAAGCATCCAGATGTTGAGGAGCCACCGGTTTCTCGGGTGGAAATCTGAGTTTGGCGGGATTCAGATACCGGCCGCTCCGATCCTGGATCCGATAGTCCAGGTGGGGTCCAGTGGAGAGGCCGGTGGATCCGACACGCCCGATGACGTCCCCCTGCTCCACGCGTTGGCCATGGCGCACGTGGATTCGCGAGAGATGCGCGTAGCTGGTGGAATACTGTCCGTGCTGGATCCTCACCATCTTCCCATATCCCCCGTTGCGGCCGGCGAAAGAGACGGTTCCGGAAGCAACCGAGATCACTTCGGTGCCCGTGGGAGCGCCGTAATCGACTCCCAGGTGCGGGCGCCGCCGCTTCAGAACGGGATGGTATCGGGAATAGGAGAAGCCCGAAGTGATGCGCGGATCGAACTTGAAAGGCACCCTGAGGAACGCTTTCCGCAAGGAGTTTCCCTCCTCGTCGAAGTAATCCTCCTTGCCCGTCACCGGATCGGGGAACAGGAACCCGAAGAGGCTCCGGTCCATCTGGTCGAAGCGGACGGCCAGCACATCGCCGTACTTGACGAAACGGCCGGCCCGGTACTTCTTCTCCACCAGCAAGGTAATGGAATCCTGGGGCTGCAACTGAGTGAAGTCGAGGTCCCAGCCCAGAATATCCAGGACCTTGATCACGAGGTCGTACTGCTCCCCCTGGGAGACGAGGGCGTGGGACAGGTTGGTCCGGATCTCCCCGAAGACCCGTTCTTCCTCGAGCTGGAAGTCGTATTTGTGACGAGTCGCCACGTAACGGTCGCGCCCCTGGCGAACCACCAGGTACTCCTCTTCGTCGATGTCGTAGCGGACGCTCCGAAACGATCCGTCGATTTCCAACTCCAGCACCAGGCGATTCCCCGGCCGCACCCGGTCCAGGTTGTAAACGGGACGGGTGTCCTCCACCAGCCGGTGGATCTCCGAACCGGACACGTCGAAATCCCGCAGGACGGTCGCCAAGGTGGCGCCGCGAGGGATACCCGTCCTGCGAACCGTCACCGAATCGGACTCAGGAAGTTGAGCGGCGGACTCCGACACCTGCTTCGGCGCCGTCGACGAGGATGCCGGGAGTTCTTTCAGGTCGACTCGCAGCCACAGGGTCAGGGCCGCCAAGATCGCCAATACCGAGAAAGCGGCCAGAAGGCCAAGACCGAACCTGCTCTTTATCGGACGCACAAGACTATCCCCTTTATTGCAAGACACGAACTCTACCAGATGTTCCCTCTATCCGTCCAAATCGCGCAGACTGGACTCTACGACCTCAGGCACCAAGCCGTTGATATCTCCCCCCAAGGCGTAGACCTCCTTGATCAGGCTGGAACTCAGGTACGAGTACTCGGAAGAAGGCAGCATGAATATGGTTTCGATAGAGGACTCCATCCTCCGGTTCATCAGGGCCATCTGAAATTCATATTCGTAATCGGTGACGGCCCGGATGCCTCGGACGATGACCCGGGCACCCTTTTCGACTGCATATCCCACCAAGAGGCCGTCGAAGGAATCGACCTTGACATTTTCCCACGGACCGGTGACTTGCCGCAGCATCTCAAGCCGGTCCTCGGCGCTGAAAAGGGGTTTCTTCTCCAGGTTTTGCAGAACCGCGACGATCACCGTGTCGAAGACGGTCCGGCTCCTGCGGATGATGTCGAGATGACCGTTGGTCACGGGATCGAAGGATCCCGGATAGATGGCAATGATCTGCTCCACCATGAGATCCGCATCATGTTACGCACGCGATCCTCGAATGACAACCGCAACGGCAACGGCCATCGAGTCTCTCCAATCGAGGAGAGGGACGAGACGAGCGTTGCCTGAAGGCACACGCGCACCACTGGTTCTTGCCGGCAGAACACGATTTGACAGCGGCGAGTTCGAGTCCCTAAAATAGCGCGCCTGTTCCGCTGCAGGACTCTCCCACCCCTTGAACGGCCTGCAGCGTTTTGCTGATTTCCGTTTCTGCGAAGCGGGTGAATACCGCATGCTGGAACGGGTTTGGCAAGAAAAACACAACGCTCTTCGCTCCATTGTTCGTAGCTTCCTGTTCGATGACGCACGTGTGGAGGACATACTCCAGGACGCTCTTTCCCAGGTACTGGCCTCGGGGCGGAGCTTTCCTGACGAGTTGGAAACCTACCGCTACCTGCGCCGGTCCGTCTTCAACGCCAGCATCGACCACTACCGCGCCTCCCGGCGTCGCATCTACCTGCCACTTCCAGAGGAACCAGGAGAGTTCACGCTCCCCGGACACACCGGCCCTTCCGACCCCCTGACTCTCCTGCTGCGACAAGAGCGGCAGAGTCTCAGAGGCGCCATTCTCCGGGAGATCAGCGTGGCCATGTCCGACCTTCCGGGCGTACAGCAGGAGGCGATCTGGATGATCATGGGACCGCGAGACATGAAGCTGAAGGATCTCTGCCGGATCAAGGGTATCCCCTACAGCACCCTGCGCAGCCGTATGTTGGCCGGTGTCGAACGATTGCGCCGCCGGCTCAGGACCCGGCCCCTCTATCGCGAGTACGTCAACCTGGGCCGGAGGGCGACGTGACAGCTTCAGGCCCAGGAGCCTGCGTCGCAGAAATTGAACTACGGCGGAGACTCCTCGGGGGCAATTCCCGTTTCATCCGGCGGTCCGCTGTCCGGTTCCCGGGGTTCTTCCGGTAACGCGTAGAAGAGAAGCTTGTTGTCGCCGACCCCGACCGTACGGGTCCAAATGACCCGGGGGCTCGTTTCCGGAAGCGGAGTCTTCTTGAAAACCTCCAGGACGATGGTGCTCTCCGGGCGCATCCAGGGCATGGCCGAGAGCCGCTCCAGGAGCTTGGCGCGCCGTTTGAACTTGTAGGGCGGATCCAGAAAGACGAAGTCGACGCTGGAGGGAGGCCGGAGATTCCTCAGGAGGGTAAAGGAATCCTTCTGGTGAATCTCGACCCCCTCCTCGACGCGGCAACGGGCCAGATTCTTCCGGACCAGCTTGGTGGATTCTCGATTCCGGTCATTGAAGATGACGTATCGGGCGCCTCGGCTGATGGCCTCGATTCCCACGGCTCCAGACCCCGTGAACAGGTCGAGCCAGACGGAACCCGGGACTCGGTCCCGAACGATGTTGAAGAGGGTCTCCCGGGCCCGGTCCGTGGTGGGCCGGATGTCAGCCCGAAACCTGGCCAGCTTCTTCCCCCGGTATTTCCCTGCGATGATCCTCATGTCCGTCCAAACGCGAATCAACCCACGTCGAAGAGACCGAATCGACTCTGCCACTGGTCCGCCAACTCGGCCGTTTGGTCCGTACCCTCTTCCTTCGCGTTCCGGGTCAAAAAGGTCAAATGATCCTGAGCCTCCCGGGCCGCCAACTCCAGCAGGCGGCGATCCCGGACGATGTTGCCGAACTGGAACTGGGGAACCCCCGACTGCCGGGTCCCCACGAACTCCCCCGGGCCTCGAATCTCCAGGTCCTCTTCGGCGATCCGGAAGCCGTCGGAGGTCCGGCACATGATATCCAAGCGGCGGAACGCATTCCCGGACCGAGCGTCGCCGGTCATGAGGACACAGGTCCCCTTGTGGCTTCCCCGCCCGATTCGGCCCCGCAACTGGTGGAGTTGGGAGAGGCCGAAACGGTCGGCATGCTCCACCACCATAACGGTCGCATTGGGAACATCCAGCCCCACTTCCACGACCGTCGTCGCGACCAGAATCTGTATCGATCCGCCGCGAAGCGCCTCCATCTGCGCATCTTTCTCCTCGCCCTTGAGCCGCCCGTGGATCAGCCCCACGCCAAAGCGCGGGAACACTTTCCGAAGCTGCCCGGTCATCTCCTCGGCGGCGCGCAGTTCCAGCTTGTCCGATTCCTCGATCAACGGATACACCACATACGCCTGCCGGCCCTGGGCCAGTTCCCGATTCAGGAGATCGTAGACCCGGTTGCGGTCCCGTTCCGAATAGAGGATCGTCTCGATCGGCTGGCGGCCCGGAGGCAACTCGTCCAGCACCGAGAGGTCGAGATCGCCGTAGACCGTCAAGGCCAGGCTCCTGGGAATCGGCGTGGCCGTCATGATCAGGACGTCCGGCTGATCCCCCTTCCCCATGAGCCGGGACCGTTGCAGGACGCCGAAACGGTGTTGCTCGTCGATCACCGCCAGGCCCAGATCCCGAAACCGGACCGGACCCTCGATCAGGGCGTGGGTCCCAATGACCAGTTGGACCCCACCCGACCGGATCTGCTCCAGGATTTCCCGGCGCCGTTTGCCCCGGACCCGGCCCGTGAGCAGCGCCAACCGGTAGTCGGTGCTCCGCAGAAAACGGGAAAGGGTTCGGAAGTGCTGCTCGGCCAGGATCTCCGTCGGCGCCATGAGAGCGGCCTGGAATCCGTTCTCCAGCACCACCACCATGGCCTGGAGGGCAACGATGGTCTTGCCCGAGCCCACGTCGCCGTGGAGCAGCCGTCTCATGACATTGTTGCTGCACAGGTCGCCGACGATCTCGCCGACCACTCTCTTCTGGGCGGAGGTGGGATGGAAGGGAAGGATCCCCTTCACCACCTCGCGAATCCTATCGTTGATCCCGATCCGCCGGGTCTTGGGCAGTGCCTCCCGGTCTCGGCGCACCACCTGGAGACCCAGGTGAAACAGAAAGAACTCCTCGAAGACGAATCTGCGCTGAGCCGGCGTCGCGCTCGACTCCAGGTCCTTCAGAAAGGCTTCTCGCTTCCGTTCCTCCGGCAGGGAGGGGAAATGGAGTTCCCGCCACGCCCGGAGCCGGTCCGGGAGACCGTGCTTCTTGAGCAACCGGTCCGGAATCGGGTCCTGCAGGTCCGGCTGCAATTGGGACAGGGCGCGATGGACGATGGTGCGCAGCGACCGGGGGGTCAGTTTCCCCACCCGCCGGTAAATGGGTACGATCCGTCCGGAATGGATCGCCGGTTCCGACGACGAGTCCATCAGCTCCCATTCCGGGTTCAGGAGTACCGGGCGGAGCGTGTATTCGTCGCGTCGAACCTGGCCGTAGAGAATCAGCCGCTGACCGTTGCGGAGGACCCGCTGCAGGTAGGGCTGATTGAAGAACTTGACGTTCAGGGCTCCCGAACGGTCCTCCACGACCATCTCGAAGATCCGGACCTTCTTCATTGGGGTGGAGTAGTTCCCGCAGACCGCAATCTCACCCTCCACCAAGGCGTCCTCTCCGACCCGAAGCTGGTCCATGGGCCGAAAGCTGGACCGGTCCTCGTAGCGAAACGGCTTGTAGTTGAGGAGATCCTCCACGGTGCCGATCTTGGCCTTCTGCAACATGGCGGCCCGGGCCGGACCCACACCCTTCACGTACTGCACCGGCACATCCAACTGCAGCGGCATCCGGTCAATCTACCACCCCGGTACGGCAGGGGGACTGCCTTGGCGACTCTCGCTGCAGACTGCTAAGATGCAAGGGTGAAGTCGGTGCTGGCGGCGGTGCTTTTCCTACCTCTCCTGGCTTGTGGCAAGAGCCTTGAGAAGCAGATCGTGGACGGCTTGGGCAATCTGGATCAGGCCCGGTTCGGCAAGGGGCAGATCCAAGTCGAGAAGGTGCGCCGGACCGGGAACCACGCCGTCGCCGAGGTGACCCTCAAGACCGCGGTCAAGCTCATTCGAAAGGACCGGGCGTGGGTCATCGAAGAAATAAGGCTGGGCGACCGGCGATGGGAGAAAGTGGAGACGATTCTGGCGGCCCTGGACGAGGAGCGGTCGCTCCGGACCCGCTCCGACCTGCAGTTGATCGACTCTGCCATCGGCAGCTACCGGCGGGAGCGCGGGAAACTGCCTCCGGCGGAGAGCTTCCGTGAACTCATTGAGTACCTGACGCCGGAATACATGCAGCCCACGACCGTGTTGGATGGATGGTTCAACCCTTATGTCTTTCGGACCCTGTCGTCCAAGGACTACGATCTCCGGTCGGCAGGACCCGATGGGATCGCCCAGACCTCGGATGACGTGAAGTTGGAGCGACCCTGATGCGAAGAGACACCAGTCTTCTGCTCATGACACTGGGCCTCTGCCTGGTTCTGTTGGTGGGATACACCATCTACCGCTCCCTGCCCGAGCGGCTGCCCTGGATCCAAAGCTATGAACGGGCCCTGAAGGAAGCTCAACTCGGAGACAAGCTCATCCTGGCGTACCTCTATACGGATTGGTGCGGCTACTGCAAGAAGATGGAGGCCGAGACCTTCACCGACAAAACCGTGATCGATGAGATGTCCGACAGTTACGTCTGGCTCAAGCTCAACGCCGAGACGGACGAGGAGGGCCGCCGACTCCAGGAGAGGTTCAACATCACCGGCTATCCGGGTCTGCTCCTCCTGAACGGAGAGGGACAGGAGATGGAACGGATCTCAGGTTTCGTCCCCGCCGACGCCTTTCGGGAACGCGTGGCGGCCGCGGCGGGCGGCCCGGGTTCCTTCGTCAGCCTCCTCCGCACGGCAGGTCAGCAACCTGGATCCGTCGATGTCCAATACAGCTTGGCCGAAAAATACATCGAGCGGGGGGAATTTTCCGCAGCCATCGAACGGTTGCGCCAAGTCGTCGCACTGGATCCGGACAACAGTTCCGGGAAGGCCGACTTGAGCTACTACTACCTGGCTCTGAGCCTGGCCTCCCAGGGAAACGAGGAGATGGCGCTTCTGGAACTCGATTCCCTGGACTCCAGCTTCCCCGGGAGCGACTACATCGCCGACAGCACCTTCCTGAGGGGCCAGATCTACTACCACTCCGGAAACCGGGCCCAGGCCGAAGAGGTTCTTACGGCCTACGTCCAGGACTTTCCGGAGCACGCCCACGTTTCCAAGGCCCGCGACATTCTGGCGGAGAGAGAAGAAGGGGAGTAGGAAACCGGAAGGCGGCGGGACATCGATCGATGGGCGCGAGTCCGGTTCCCGCTACAGCAGGTGGCCCAGCTTTTCCTTCTTGGCCTTGAGGTACGCCTGCGACACGGGGGACGGTTCCACGACCAGGGGAACTCGTTCCACCACTTCGAGCCCTTCGGCCTCCATGCCGCGTATCTTGCTGGGATTGTTGGACATGAGCCGAATCCGGGAGATCCCCAACCTGAGCAGCGCCAACGCGCAGAAACGGTAGGAGCGCAGGTCCGCCTCGAAACCCAGCCGGGCATTGGCCTCCACCGTGTCGACTCCCTGATCCTGGAGCTGATACGCGTGGATCTTGTTCATCAGGCCGATTCCCCGGCCTTCCTGAAACTGATAGATGAGGACGCCGCTACCGGCATAAGCAATTTGCTGAAGGGACCGTTCCAACTGCTCGCCGCAATCGCAGCGGAGTGAGTGGAAGATGTCGCCGGTCACGCACTGGGAGTGGATCCGCACCAGGGGAGGCCTCCGGTCGCTCAGAGGCTCGCGGACCAGCGCCACCAACTGCTCGCCGTCTTCTTCGCTCTCGAACCCGTAGATCTGGAACGGACCGAAACGCGTGGGCAGCGCCGCATTGGGCACCGTGTCGAGACTCGCCAGGACCTCTCTCATGGGCGCCGTATAGTATCACTCTCCAGTGCGAGCGAGTGAACTCGCCGGCGTGGACCAGCGCTTCATCCCCTCGACCGGGATGTCGAAAACATCCAGGGCCCGCCCCAGACTGTGGTCCACCAGATCCTGGAGACTGTCGGGATGATGGTAAAAGGAAGGGATGGGCGGGGCGACGATCGCACCCAACTCCGCGACTTCCACCAGCCGCCGGAGATGGCCCAGGTGAAGAGGTGATTCGCGCACCAGCAGCACCAGCGGCCTCCTCTCCTTCAAGGTAACGTCAGCAGCCCGGGTCAAGAGGTCCTTGGTAATGGAGTTGGCCAGGCAGGACACCGTATGGATCGAGCAGGGAGCCACGATCATGCCCCGGGTCTTGAAAGACCCGCTGGAAATCGCCGCCGCCATGTCGCCCGGTTCATGGACGACGTCGGCCAGATTCCGCACCTGGTCCAGGTCGTAGCCGGTTTCCAGCTCGACTGTCCTGGGCACGGTCCGCGTGTAGACCAGATGAGTCTCCACCCCAGGGACAGTGCGCAGAAGTTCCAGCAGCCGGATCCCGTAGATGGGCGCCGAAGCGCCGGACAACCCCACCACCAGTGGACGAGAACTCATGCATCCGCCTTTTCGGCGCGGCGAGTCATGGGGAAGCGTTCAACGCCGGTCCTCCGCCGTCGTAACTGCAACAGTTCCGCTCACGCCCCCGATTCCGGGACGTATTCGAGCCCTTGGGGAGCCCGCCACTCGTCGACCATGGAGGCTTGGTGGACGCACGACACGGTGCAGTACGGAGCGCAACTTTTTTCGGTCCGATGCTCTCGCCGGATATCCGCCAGAGTGTATTCCGCAAGAGGGATCCCCGGATACCCGCGCTGCTGGGAACAATAGTGCACCAGGCCATCTTCGCAGACGTACAGGTACCGGGACCCGGCCCGGCAACGCCAGTTGTTGGCCCGGCCGGCGGCCAGATTCTCCTGGAAGACCCGGTTGAGCCGCGAATATCCCCTCTTTGCCATGCTCTTGACCTGATGGAAGATGCGCACCTCGTCCGGGCTGAGGGGCTTGAGCCCGCCGTGGCCGTCATGGATGACGCCGACGGTGCAGGTGAACCCCAGTTCCACGGCTCGCCGCGCGATGATCAGGGCATCTTCGGGATGATTCACGCCGGAACCCAGGACCGTATTGATGTTGACCTGGAACTCGGCCAGCTCCGACAGGTAAAGGAGCTTCTTGTCCAGCACCTTCAGACTCTTCATGGAGTTCCCGTCGGGCTTAACGTTGTCGATGCTGATCTGCAGATGCTCCAACCCGGCGCGATTCAGGGACTGGATTCTCTTGCGCGCCAGGAGGTAGCCGTTGGTGATGAGACCGGCGATCATCTTGCGGTCCCGGATCCGGGTGATGACGGCCTCCAATTCCCGATGCATCAGGGGCTCTCCGCCGCTGATGGTGACGATGGAGGTCCCCAGCCGGGCCAGGTGATCGATTCGTTCCCGCATCACGCCGGTGGGGATGGGAGGCGAGAAGTCGTCGTACTCGTTGCAGTACGAACACGAGAGATTGCAGCGCCGCATGGGGATGATGTGGGCCAGAATCGGGTGACGCTGGGAGAGCAGGGCTCGGCCCACCATCTTCAACTCACGCACACGGATCCTGTAGGCTTGGAGTCTGCGCATGGGCCTCTGGCGGGCGCCGCCGGAACGGATGCGGATCATAGCAGTCTGGTCCGGGTCCGTCAACGGCCGGGCATTCCGGGTCCGTCATCCTTCTGGGATTGTCCGATCACCGCCATCGCCGAGGCGATCATGCCGGCCATGTCGGACAGGTTGGAGGGAATGATCAGGGAGTTGTTGGTCCGGGCCAGATTGCCGAACTCCTTGATGTACTGCTCGGCGACTCGCAGGTTGACCGCATCCTGACCGCCTTTCTCATTGATGGCGGAGGCGATTTCCCGGATCCCCTTGGCCGTGGCCTCGGCCACCCTCTCGATCTCCGCCGCCCGTCCCAACGCTTCGTTGATCCGGCGCTGTTTCTCCCCTTCCGAGCGTTTGATCAGCTCCTGCTTGTCCCCCTCCGAGACATTGATCTTGGCTTGCCTTTCACCTTCCGACTGCGCCACTACGGCCCGTTTCTCCCGCTCGGCCCGCATCTGTTTCTCCATGGCGTCCTTGATGCTCTGGGGCGGGATGATGTTCTTGACCTCGTAGCGGGTCACCTTCACGCCCCAGGGATCGGATGCCTTGTCCACCGCATTGACGATCTCCGAGTTGATGGTGTCCCGTTCCTCGAAGGTGCGATCCAGCTCCAGTTTGCCGATGACGCTTCTCATGGTGGTCTGAGCCAACTGCGTGGACGCGAACTGGTAGTTGTTGATGCCGTAGGAGGCTTTCCCGGCGTCGGTCACCTGCAAGTAGAGAATGCCGTCCACCTCCACCGAGATGTTGTCCTGCGTGATGCAGGTCTGAGGCGGAACGTCCACCGCCTGCTCCTTCAGCGTATGCCTGTAGGCAACCTTGTCCACGAACGGCGTCAGGACGTGGAAACCGGCCTCCAACGTGGTCCGGTACTTGCCCAGACGCTCCACGATGAAAGCGGACCTCTGGGGAACGATCCGGATGGTCTTGAAGAACGTGATCAGCGCCAACAAGATCAGGCCGATCAGAACAACGGTGCTGGAATCCATGGTCACCTCCCGGTAAACCCGATGTATGCAGTCAGATCCTCTTCACTCGCAACGTCAGGTTGTTTTTATCGACAATCTCGACCGTCGCACCCTCAGGAATCCTCTCTGGGGCTTCGGCGTCCCAGGAGGTGCCACGGTAATCGACCCGGCCGGCCCGGTCGGACCGGACCTCACGGGTCACCAGCGCGCGCCTGCCCACGAACTCGTCGGGCTCGCCTGCATCGGCGGTCGGCTGACGCCTGGCGATCCTCCCCTTGATCCTGCTACGGAAGACCAGCAGCAGTACGACGGACGAGACGACGAACACCCCCAACTGCAGATTCAGGGAGATCTCCACCATCACGCAGAGGAGGGCCACCAACCACGCGCCCAGAGCGAAGAAGATGAGGACCACTCCAGGATTGGCGAACTCCAGGAGCAGCAGGACGACTCCCGATCCGAACCAGAGGAGTTGAGGTTTGAGCCAATCCTGAAGAGAATCCATCTATCCGCCTCCGATCGATCCTACTATCGTATCAGGCCCCGGCGGACGGACCGGAGGAATCTCGAGATGACCGGTTACAAGCTCGACCCGGACGCCGCCGAGCCTTGCGGACCGGGTGTGCTTCGCTTGGGCCTGGTCCAGACCCGCTGCACACCCGATCCGGCGGAGAATCTGGAGCGGGCGCTGGCAGGAGTCCGGGAAGCAGCTTCCCGGGGGGCCCGCGTGGTCTGCCTTCAGGAGCTCTTCCAGTTCCCCTATTTCTGCCAGCGGGAAGACCCGGGCTTTTTCGACTGGGCCGAGCCGATCCCGGGACCGACTTCGCAACGATTGTCGGGCCTGGTTCGGGAACTTGGCGTGGTGCTCATCGCTCCTCTCTTCGAGCGGCGCGCTCCGGGCGTGTACCACAACACGGCCCTGATCCTGGACGCCCAAGGCCAGCCTTCCGGACTTTACCGCAAGATGCACATCCCGGACGATCCCTGCTACTACGAGAAGTTCTATTTCACCCCGGGGGACCTGGGCTTCCAGGCTATTGCCACTCCCCACGGGTCCATCGGCGTGCTCATCTGCTGGGACCAGTGGTTTCCCGAAGCCGCTCGGGCGACTGCCCTGGGTGGCGCCCAGATCCTCCTTTACCCCAGCGCCATCGGCTGGTTCCGGGAGGACTCCTCCCGGGAGCGGCGCGAACAGCAGGAGGCCTGGGAGACCATCCAACGCTCGCACGCCATCGCCAACGGGGTCTTCGTGGCGGCGGTCAACCGGGTGGGCGAAGAAGGCGCCATCCGATTCTGGGGCCGTTCTTTCGTCTGCGACCCCTGGGGGAGGGTTTTGGCCCGGGCGTCGGAGGACGGCGATCAGATCCTGGTCGCAGATTGCCCGTTGCCGGAGGTGGAGGCCACGCGCAGAATCTGGCCGTTTTTCAGAGATCGCCGGATCGAGAGCTATGAGGGCCTCTCGCTTCGTTGGGGCTCCAACCCGGACTTGCCGGACCTTTGAGATGGGGTCCGGGACCGGCACACTGACTCCCCGGCGACTCGGATTCTTCATGCCTCCCGAGTGGCATCCCCACGAATCCACCTGGCTGGCCTGGCCCCAGAACCGGGAGACCTGGCCCGGACGCGTGGAGCGGATCCAGTCGCTCTTCCTGGAGTTGATTCGGCTGCTGGCATCCGGCGAGAGAATCGACCTGCTGGTGGAGCACCGGGAGCAGGAGGGGGAAATCCGCAGCAGATTGGACGCGCCCACCCTCCGCCGAGTTCGATTCCACCGGATCGCCACCGGCGACGCCTGGATCCGGGACTATGGTCCCAACTTCGTGATTCGGGACGGCGGCGAACAGTCCACTGCCTTCAACCACTGGCCCTTCAACGCCTGGGGAGGCCGGTATCCGGAACTGGCTGTGGACGGCGACGTCCCGAACCGCATGGCGCCCTTCCTGGACATGCCCCGTTTCCGGCCCGGTCTGGTGCTGGAGGGCGGCGCCGTCGATGTGGACGGCCGGGGCGGGGTCCTGGCCTCAGAATCCTGTCTTCTGAATCCCAATCGCAACCCGGGACGGAGCCGGAAGGACGTGGAGGACTATTTCAGCAGCCATTTGGGCGCGTGCCGGACGATCTGGCTGGGAGACGGGCTGCCGGGCGACGACACGGACGGGCACGTGGACAATCTGGCGCGGTTCACCGGTCCGGACACCATCGTCTGTGCGGTGGAAGAGGACTCCTGCCAGCCGCATCACCGCAAGCTGAAGGACAACCGGCGGCGCCTGACCCTGGCCCGGCGACCGGACGGCCGGCGGTACCGGATCCTGCCCCTGCCGCTGCCTGCCACCGTGGATACCGGACTCGGCGACCTCCCAGCATCCTACCTGAACTTTTTCATCGCCAACCGTCGGGTTCTCGTCCCCTCGTTCGGATGTCCTCAGGATGAAACAGCCCGGATGACCCTGCAGAAATTGTTCCCACGGCGCCGGGCCGTCAGCCTGAATTGCCGGGACCTGATCCGGGGACTGGGAGGCATCCATTGCATCACGCTGCAGCAGCCGCAGGTCGTCAAATGTTGACGAAACGTCCACGAAATGGTGGGCACGTTTCTGCGGGACCATCGCGCCGGCGGCGGGAATTGCGAGCCTACGGGTTCGCGTCCGTCCACGGATTCACCGTGATGACTCCGGTGTTGCGAAAATCCCGCTGGTTTCGTGTAACGATGGAAAGACCGTGGCGGATCGCCGTTCCCGCCAGCATGGCGTCGGCAAGATGCCCATCGAGCGGCTCTCCCCGCCGCTGTTTGATCTCCATGATATGCGCACAGGCCTGGGCATCGGCGGCCGTCCAAGCGAACACCCGATCCTGGAAGAGGCTGTCCAGAACGCCTTCAAACCGCCGGACAAGATCCTCCCGGTGCCCGCCTGGCTCGATCCGGCCGATTCCATTGAGAATCTCCCAGACGGTGATGGACGCAAGACCTATCCCTTGACCGGCGATGCCGTTGAGAAACATTCCGACGCGCGGCTCCGGGTGCGGCCGCATCATTTCCGACACGACATTCGTGTCGAGAAGCCAGACAATGGGTGCTCTCACACTTCTTCCTCGTCGGCGAACACGACCGGCCGGTATCCATAGCGGGCGGACGGCGGCAAATCAATTCCGTGCTCCGGCCCGAAAAACCGCTTGAACACCTGGGACGGCTTGGTGCGCCGTTCGGACCTCTCCCGTTTTTCACGGATGAGCCGGCGGACGTACTCTTCCATGGAGACGCCGGTATCCCGCGCTTCCCGTTTGAGCCAGGACTTGTCCCCGGGATCGATACCACGGACGGTGATAACGGAACTCATGACGGTGTCTTCCTCCGTATTGGGTTCATGACTCACTGAGCCAAGGCCTATGCTAGCACGAAATGCTGTCAGTGTTGAGGCAACGGGCCTTCCCATTTTTCTGGGGGTTCGGGAGAACTCCTGTGCGACGGGTCTGGCCCCTGTTCGTACGAACGGAGAGACGGCGGAAACTGTGAGGGAAATGGACTACTCGCCGCGGATTTTGCGGAGCTCCCGCTCCATCTGGCGATTCAGGCGGGCTTTGTCCCGGGAAAGCTGCTGGTTCAGTTCCTGGACCTTGTCCGCGGCGCCCGTCTGGGCGGCGGCGAAGATCTGGGACTGCTTGTGGATCTCGACCTCGGCGATGCGAGCCTGGTATTTCGTTCGGACCTGGGCGATGGCTTCCCTCTGCTCATCGTCCAGGCTCGCGACCGTGTACTCCTCCTGAGCCTCCAGCTTCTCGAGAGCCAGTTCCCAAGCAGACTTCAACTCGCCCGGCATCGGCGGATCCTTTCCAACGGTAGGCTACGGTTCGTCGTAGATGGTATCGGCGAAAGTGTGTCCCGCCGGAATCATGGGCAGAACATGCTCGGTATTGGGAATCACGACGTCCAGGACGTACGCGGTCTTGCTGGCCAGCATCTCGTCCAGGGCATCGGAAACTTCCTCCCGCTTCGTGATCCGCCGAGCCGGGAGCCCGAATCCCTTGGCCAGATCGATAAAGTCGGGGTAGATGTTCTTCGGATCCCGGGGATCGCCGATGAAGGTGTGGGCCCGATTGCTGGAGTAGAAGCGGTCCTCCCACTGGACCACCATGCCCAGGTGCTGATTGTTCAGGATCAAGGCCTTGGCCGCGATTTCCTCGGCATAGGCGGTCGCCAGCTCCTGGATGTTCATGACGAAGCTGCCATCTCCGTCCACGTCGATGACCTGCCAGTCGGGGCGCCCCAGCTTCGCACCCAGGGCCGCCGGATAGCCGAATCCCATGGCCCCCAGACCCGCCGAGGTCAGAAGGGTACGAGGATAGACGAACTTGAAATATTGCGCCGCCCACATCTGGTGCTGACCCACCCCCGTGGTCAGAATGGCCTTCCCTCGAGTCTTCTGGGAAAGCAGGTCCAAGACGTGCTGGGGCATGATCCGGTCCCCGTCCAGACGGTATCGGAAAGGCTTGGAACGCTTCACCTCCATCAAGTTCCAGAGCCAGCCGGAGTAGTCCGACGAACCCAGGTCCATCTGGTTGAGACGCCGAAGGAGGTCGTGGATGTCTCCGGTCACCGGAATCTGGGCCGGCTTGATCTTGTTGATCTCGGAGGAATCGATGTCCACGTGGACGATGGTGCCGTGCTTGGCGAATTCCTCGGCCTTTCCGGTGACGCGGTCATCGAAGCGAACGCCGAAGGCCAGAAGCAGATCGGCATTGTTGACCGCATAGTTGGCGTAGACGGCGCCATGCATGCCCAGCATGTCGAAGCAGAGTGGATGGCCGGCCGGGAAACTGCCCAGGCCCAGGACCGTCATGACCGTGGGAATCCCCGTCTTCTCGACGAAGCGCCGCAGTTCCTCGGAGGCATTGGAGCAGATGATCCCATTGCCGGCGTAGATGATGGGCCGCTTGGCCCGGCGGATGGCTCGCGCGATCTGACCCAATTCCCGGTCCCTGGCTCTGATCACCGGACGATAGCTTCGAATGTCCACCTGCGACGGCCACTTGGGCCTGGCACTGGACTGTTGCACGTCTTTGGGAATGTCGATCAGAACCGGGCCGGGCCGTCCGCTGGAGGCCACGTGGAAGGCCTCCTTGACGACGCGGGGCAGGTCCGAGACCTTCTGGACCAGGAAGTTGTGCTTGGTGATGGGACGGGTGATGCCGACGATGTCGGTCTCCTGAAAGGCGTCCTTGCCGATCATGGTCTGCGGCACCTGTCCGGTGACGGCCACGATGGGGACCGAGTCCATCTTGGCGTCGGCGATTCCCGTCACCAGATTGGTGGCTCCGGGCCCGGAGGTCGCCAGCGCCACACCCACCTTTCCCGTGGCCTTGGCATACCCTTCCGCCATGAAGATGCCGCCCTGCTCATGGCGGGGAAGGATGAGCCGGATCTTGTCCTGGACTCCGAGACGGGTCAGAGCCTGGTGAATCTCCATGGAGGCTCCGCCCGGATATCCGAAGATGACCTCGACGTGCTCCCGCACCAGAGCTTCCGCCAGAATGTCCGAGCCCTGGAGTTGTTGAACTCGGGAGGGGGCGCTAGGAGTGACACTTGAGGAAGCCATGGCCTTGTAACCTGTCTGCCTTTCTGATTCCAGGGAATTCCAATCGTCACCAGACGAATCTCGGATTCTAACGTCAATTTCGGCGGTGGCGCAACTTGGCGGCCGCCCCCAGGCAGCTTGCGAAGCTTCGGAACCGGGTGATAGAAATGGCGTTTGACATGCGTCTGAAGGGCAAGGTCGCCATCATCACCGGGGCCGCCGCTGGAATCGGAGAGGCCTCTTCCCGTCTTTTCGCCGCGGAGGGAGCCACTGTCGTAGCGCTGGACCTCAACGCGGCGGGACTGGACCGGTTGGTGGGCGAAATTCGGGATCAGGGGCTCGCCTGTCACGGCCGCTGCGTCGACGTGACCTCCTCGTCCCAGTGCCGGGAAGCCGTCCAGTGGACCGCTCGGGAGTTGGGCCGGATCGACATTTTGTTCAACAACGCGGGCTTCGTGCACCAAGGGACGCTGCTGGAAGCGACGGAGGAGGACTGGGACCAGGCCCTGGACCTCAATGTCAAGAGCATGTTCCGGACCTGCCGCCATGCGCTTCCCATCATGCTGCGCCAGGGCTCGGGAAACATCATCAACACCGCCTCCGTGGCCGGCTTCTCCGGAGTCGTGAAACGAGGCGTCTATTCGGTCTCCAAAGCGGCCGTGGTGGGCCTGACCAAGAGCCTGGCCGTCGACTACGTCGGCAACGGGATTCGCGCCAACTGCATCTGTCCGGGGACGGTGGACACTCCGTCCCTCCAGTCCCGGATCAACACGGCGGCAGACCCCGAGCAGGCCAGGAAGGACTTCATCGCCCGCCAGCCCCTGGGCCGCCTCTGCCAGGCCGAGGAGATCGCGGCGCTGGCCCTCTACCTGGCCTCCGACGACTCTGTCTTCATGACCGGCCAGGCGGTGATTATCGACGGAGCCATGACGCTCTAGAAGGAGAGTTCGGCATGGGCGGAAAAGTTCTGCTGGCTGCAATCTTGGCCGCGGTCCTGGCGGGGATCATCCTCTGGTCGCCGCTGTCGGATCCGGCTCCCGTCGGCATCGAGCACCGGGAAGCGTGGACCACCTCGCGCGTCCACGGCACACCGGAACCGCCCGATCCCTACACCACGGAGGTCGCGTTTCCGGAGATCCGCTTCGAGCAACCACTGGAGATGACCGTCGTTCCCGGCACTAACCTCATCGCCGTATCCGAGCGCTACGGCAAGATCTACGTCTTCGAAAATCGTCCGGACGTCACTCAGAAGCATTTGCTGCTGGACGTCGGGAAGACCGTCTACGGCCTGGAGTTCCACCCCGGCTTCCAGGAGAACCGATACTTTTTCGTGAGCCAGGTGGACGATCCCCTGAAGGAAGTTCCGGAGGGCAGCCAACTCTCCCGTTACCAGGTGAATCCGGGCCAACCCCTCACGGCCGACCGTAACTCCGAGAAGGTTCTTCTCAAATGGCCTTCCGGCGGCCACAACGGGGGCTGCATCCGGTTCGGTCCGGACGGGTACCTCTACCTGGGCACCGGCGACGCCAGCGGAATCGCCGACAGTCTGGTGACCGGCCAGAACCCAGACGATCTCGTGGGATCCCTTCTCCGAATCGACGTGGACCGTGACGACGCCGGGATCGAGTACGGGATTCCGCCGGACAATCCTTTCGTTGGGAAAGCGGGGTTTCGGCCGGAGGTGTGGGCATACGGACTCCGGCAACCCTGGAAGTTCAGCTTCGATCCCGAGACCGGGCGCCTCTGGGCCGGAGAGATCGGACAGGACCTCTGGGAGATGATCCACATCATCGAGAAGGGAGGGAACTACGGCTGGAGCGTCATGGAAGCAACCCATCCCTTCCGGCCTGATCGTCCCCTGGGCCCCACACCCATCCTGCCCCCGTTGGTGGAGCATTCCCACACCGATTTCCGGTCCATCACGGGCGGCTACGTCTACCAGGGAACGCGCCTGCAACCGCTGGCCGGCGCCTACATCTACGCGGATTACGACACGGGGAAGATCTGGTCCCTCGATTACGACGGCGTCCGGGTCGAGAATCACCGCCAGTTGGCCGACACCCTGCTCCGGATCGTCGCCATCGGCCAGGACCAGCAGGAGGAAGTCTATTTCGTGGACTTCATGGGCGGCCAGCTCCATCGCCTGGTGCCGCGGCCTGAATCCCCCAGTCGGACGGCCGAATTCCCCCGGCGTCTGAGCGAGACGGGCCTGTTCAGCTCCACCGAAAAGATGACTCCGGCTCCGGGCCTGATCCCGTATTCGGTCAACGCGCCTCTCTGGTCGGACCATGCCGCCAAGGAACGCTACATCGCGTTGCCGGGAATGTCGCAGATCGAGTACGACACGGTGGTCTACCCGCAGCCGGCGCCGGGAGTCCCCCCGGGCTGGAAGTTCCCCGACGGGACCGTCCTAGTCAAGACCTTCTCCCTGGAAACGGAGAGGGGGAACCCCGACAGCCTCAGGCGGTTGGAGACGCGGCTCCTGCACCACGAACGGATTCCCGGAACCGACGAGGTGGGTGCGCAGGTCTGGAAGGGCTACGTCTACGTCTGGAACGAGGAGCAGACCGACGCCAATCTGTTGGAAAGCGAGGGCCTGAACCGGGGGTTTACCATACGCGAGGCTGACGGCGGGACCGTCGAGCAGACCTGGCGGTTCCCCAGCCGCGCCGAGTGCACCCTCTGCCACACCACGGCCGCCAAGTACGTCCTGGGCATCAACACCCTGCAGATGAACAAGGACCATGACTACGGGGGAGTGGTGGCCAACCAGCTTCGAACCTTGGACTATCTGGGCGTCTTCACCGAGCCACTACCGGCTGCGCCGGAGCAGCTGGGACGGCTCGTCGACTACCAGAATCCCGATCTGGAGACCGAACTGCGCGCGCGCGCGTACCTTCACTCCAACTGCTCCCACTGTCACGTGAAGTGGGGGGGCGGCAACGCCGACTTCCAGTTGATCGGCTCCATGCCGCTGGAGCAGACCGGCATCGTCGACACCCTGGCCGCCCATGGCGGATTCGAACTGGACCAGCCCCGTCTGGTGGTCCCGGGGCATCCGGAACGCTCCATCATCCCCCACCGCATGTCCCTCCAGGGCCTGGGCCGCATGCCTCACATCGCCTCCAACGTGGTGGATGAAGAGGGAGTCCGGCTGGTGCGGGAATGGATTCGGAGCCTGCAGGTGCAACAGAGCCGGAACCTGTCCGAGGACGGGAACGGGCCAGGTTAGTCCGTAGCGTTTCTCAGAAAAGAGAGCAGTTCCAGCATCAGTCCGTTGACGGCCCGATAGTTGCCGGCCGGCGCCTCCAGAAGTTCGCTTTCCGACTGCACGTACCTGGACGGGGTCAGCTCTGCCCGGCAGTTCACGACCAGCTTTTCGGCCGCCTCCGGTGTGGTCTCCAAGTGAAACTGCGTGCCGATGGCCGCTCTCCCGACCTGGAACGCCTGATTTTCACAGCCGGCGCTTCGCGCCAGGTGGACGGCTCCGGGAGGCAGATCGAAGGTCTCGCCGTGCCAGTGAAACGCCTGGACGGTTTCGGGAAACCGGAAGCTGTCCGCGCCTCCGTCGATTCCACGCAGGGGAAACCAGCCGATCTCCTTCAGATCGTTGGGATAGACCCGGGCGCCCAGAGCGCTGGCGATGAGCTGTGCGCCGAGGCAGATCCCCAAGACCGGCTTGCCCGCCCCTATGGCACGGCGGATGAACCGCTTCTCCGCAACCAGCCACGGCAACTCCTCCTCGTCGTTGACGCTCATGGGGCCGCCCATGGCGATGAGGAAATCGACGTCGTCCAGCTCGGGCACGTCTGCCGATTCAAAGAACCTCGTACAAGTCACCTCATACCCGGCGGCGACCAACCAGGGCCGGATGCAACCGAGGCCTTCGAAGGGGACGTGCTGAAAATAGTGGGCGCGCATGGGGTCGACGATTCAGTTTTTATCCGCAACGGCGAGAGAAGGCAAGTTGCCGGCGAATCCGGATCACGCCGGGGTTTTCCAACACCTATCTTCCGGCGCCGGCGCCCCCCAGATAGGAATCCCGCCGGTTCCGGAAAAAGAGCGCGGGCCACTGGACGGCCCGCGGCCGGGACCAGCTGCCGCGAACGGCTTCGACGGAACCGCGGCGGACGACCAGGGCCAGCACCACCCAGAGTCCCGCCAGCACGATGACCACTCCGCTGATCCAGCTGACCGGGAAGTGCAGGAAAGAGGTGAGGACCAGCAGCAGACCCCCGGCCAGGCCGCGCGACCAGCGGTCCACGAAGAGGTCGATGAACACCTTGGCCCGCTTTCTTACTTCCAGGGGAACCGGCAGGAAGAGCAGTTCCCTGCCCGTCTTGTCGACGGAGGGGCGGAGGCTGCCGTCGATGCCCCTCAAGAGGACGGCGCCCCAGAGCGAGGGGACAGCCAGCATCCCCACCGACGTGAGCAACAGCCCCAACGGGAGCAACAGGATGGCTCCGGCCACGCCCCAGAACCGGATCAGCCGATAGGTCAGAAACGTCTGCAGCAACAACGACACCATGCTGAGGCGCCCATAGAACTTACCCAGGAACACCGCCAGCGATTGCTGATCCGGATAGGCCTCGACCACGATCGTCTTGAACTGGAAGTCCACCAGGGTGGCCACCAACATGGTGAGGGAGAGGAGGCCCCCGATACCGGCGAGATAGCGGTGGTCCCGGAGCATCGAGCGCACTTCCCGCAGAGAGCTCCGCACCGGCTCCTGGAGCGGGGCCGCCGTTGCGGCGGGCGGGCCGGCTGTTCGACCGAGGCCTCCGGCCCGGTTCAGGAGCACGGTCGACAGGGCCAGGAAACCGGCGCAGAACAGCAGGAGGTCCCGGGTCGAGACCTCCACGACCCCGACCAGAAAGCTGGCCGTCTCGCCTCCGATGATGGCGCCCAGGATGCCGCCGAGGTTCACCACCCCAAAGATCCGCCGGGCTTGGGTCGAGTCCAGGACCGAATTGGCGAAGAGCCAGAACTGCGACGTGGTCAGGATTCCGTAGATTCCGACCCAGACGTAGAAAGCGTAGTAGATCCACCAGATCTCCAACGCCAGCAGCCAACGCAAGAGCAGCAGGCAGCCGATCAGAACGGCGCTGGTCGCCTTGATCAGGCGTCCCAGGTCCAGAATCCGGGCCAGTCTTCCGTACAGGAGGGTGACCGGCAGAGCCACCAGGGCGATCAGGACGAAGACCACGGGAAGGTTGTTGGGACCGGGTCCGGCCAGAAACAGGCTGTCCCTCGCCGGTTTCAGGAAGAAATAGGTCAGGAGGATGAGGCCGTAGCCGCAGAATAGGACCGCGGCGAGTCTGACCTCCTCCTTGCGGACGCCGAAGAGGAAATCGACCAACCGTGTCATGGTTGAAGAACTACCGGTGTTCAGGATCGGGTCACCGGGCTGCCGTCTCCGCGGCTGCGACCCCCGAAACCGGCCAACCCTCCCGAATCAGCGCCCGGAGCGCCTTTTCGTAGGCTTCCACCGTGAAGTCCACGTCCTCCTCGGTATGGGACGCGGTCAGGCGCCAGCTCCAGCCTCCCTGGATGTCCACCCCTTCGTTCAGGAGGGCCTTTCGTAGAGCACCGGCCCGGATCGGATCATTGGCTGCCTTGAGAATGGCGTCGGAAACGGTGCAGCCGTTCTCTTCATCCCACTCGCCCTCGACGCCGAGGGCGACAAACAGTCCGGACGAAAGGCCATAGGCGAATCCGGGGATTCCCAGCCGTGCCAGGACCTGAGTGAGCCCCGATTTGAGCCTTTCCGTCATCGCGTCGACGGTCTCGTTGACCGGCTCCCGATCCATAATCTCCAGACAGGTGGCTCCGGCGACGGCCGAAAGAGGATTGGCATTGAAGGTGCCGGGATGGGCGACCCGGCGCCGGGCATCCCAATCGGGGTCTCCCCGGTGCTGGATCATGTCCAGGATCTCCTCTTTCCCCACGACGGCGGCTCCGGGAAGGCCGCCGGCCAGGATCTTGGCGTGGGTGCTCAGATCGGGCATGACGCCGTAACGTTCCTGGACTCCCCCCAGAGAGGCGCGAAACCCGGTGATCACCTCGTCGAATATCAGGAGCACGCCGGCACGCCGGGTGACCTCCCTCAATTGGCGCAGGAATCCCGGCGTGACGGGCAGAAGACCGCCCAACGCCCCCGTAGGCTCCAGGATCACGGCGGCGATTTCCGGGTCGCGGTCCAGAACCCTCTCCACCTCGCCGATCTCCGGCGCCACCTGGACCACGGTTCCTGCCGTCCCCTGGGGGACGCCGGCGGCAGCGCCCTCGGGACTCAGGACGACGTAGTCGCTCCAGCCGTGGAAATGGTGGTGAAACTTGAGGATCTTGTCCCTTCCGGTGTAGGCCCGGACCAGGCGGAAGGCCATCAGGTCCGCTTCGGTCCCCGACGAGTGGAAACGGACCTTCTCGGAGCAGGGGACCAGCTTGTTCACGATCTCGGCCCACCGGATTTCCAGCTCGGTGGCGCCTCCGACATGGGTTCCCCGCCCCATCTGCTCCCTGACCGCCTCCACGATGGCAGGGTGGGAATGTCCCAGCACGATCGCCCCATGCCCCACGACATAGTCGATGTACCGGTTCCCGTCCACGTCCCACTTCCAGGCCCCCTTGGAATGGGTCATGTAGAGGGGAAAGGGTGTGATCCAACGCGAGTCGTGCGTGGCGCCGTCGGGAAAGGCGCGGCGCCCTCCGCCGGACAGACGGAGGGAATCGGGATGGTCGTCATGGTATCGCTGGTCCACGGACTTCATAAATGGGCTCCTGTTATTACTGATGCGGATTCTCGATTCCAGTCTACTGACAGGCCGCGGCAAAAGTCACCACCGGCAGCGGAACGCCTCACCGGGCCGGCGTATGGTCCTCGCCGTCACGAGATTCCTTTCAGACCCTGCTCGAAATCCTCCACCAGATCCCCAGGGTCTTCGATGCCCACGGAAACCCGCACCAGCGAGTCGGAGATTCCCATCCTGATCCGCTCCTTGGCCGGCACGCCGGCATGGGAGGTGGTCACGGGACGAGTGATCAGGGTCTCCACGCCTCCCAGGCTGGGAGCCGATTTGGGGATTCGAAGACGACCCAATAGCCGGTCGGCCGCTTCGATCCCTCCCCGCACCTCGAAGCTCAGCATCCCGCCAAAGCCGGAGAAGAGCTTCCGGGCCCGGCCGTGCTGAGCATGGGTCTCCAGACCAGGATAGTTGACCGCGTCGACGGCCGGGTGCGCCGCCAGGAAACGGGCCAACGCCAAGGTGTTCTCGTTTTGCCGGCCCACTCGCAGGACCAGGGTCTTGATCCCCCGCTGCAGCAGAAAGCAGGCATGAGGGTCCAGGACGCCTCCCAGGTGATTCAACTTGTGGGTCACCCGGCGCACCAACTCTCCGGACCCGATGACGGCCCCGGCCGCCAGGTCCGAATGACCGTTGAGGTACTTGGTGCCGCTGTGGACGACGAGGTCGAAACCCGATTCCAGGGGTCGATAGTTGACGGGCGTGGCGAAAGTACTGTCGATGATGGAGACGAGGCCATGCTTCCGCGCGAATCGAACCACCTGCTCCAGATCCGGGACCTGCATCAGGGGATTGGTGATGGTCTCCACGTAGATGGCTTGCGTGGACGGTTTCAAGAGAGCGGACCAGGTCTCGGGACGGTTGCCGTCCATGAGGTCGTGACCGATCCCGTATTCCGCCAGGTCGCGAGTGACGAAGGTGTGAGTCCCACCGTAGAGTCCCTCCAGCGCCAACAGGTGGTCTCCATGTGAGAGCAACGTCAACAGCGTGGTGGTGATGGCGGCCATTCCGCTGGAGGCGACGACCGCCGCCTCACCCGCTTCCAGCGAAGCCAGCTTGGCGTGGAGGGAATGGTGATTGGGGGTGTTGTTGCAGCGGAGGTAGCGAACCGCATGATAGTCCGTCTCGCCCGCGGTCTCGAAGGTGGACGACTGGAAAATGGGTATGCTCAACGCCCCTTCGATTCGAGGTTCGGGCTCACCGGCATGGACGGCCCGCGTGGCCAGGCGCCGGGTTGCCTTTGAAGAGTCATTGCGATCCGACATTCTACCTCCTGTATGGTCTTCGTTACTGAACCGAGGCGGGATCCGGCGGCCTCGATCTTGAAGCCGCCCCCAACCCGCGGATACTCTAACAGCCCGAGTCAAACGCCATCACGGTTCTCGACCGGCCACCCATCCCGGCCAAACGCAAGGGAGTGTGGCCGCACGTACCGGCCCGACGACCCCAGGAGTCCAGGATACCCATGAAAATGAATCGACGAGAGATGATCCGAACTGCCGCCACCGTCACTTCCATCAGTGCGCTCTCCAGCGGCCGCCGTGCCCGCGCCGGCGCCGTCAAAGAGACCTCGGTGGTCAGTCTCCGTCCCCACCTCTACCACGGGTGGCCCACCGTCGCGCGGCGCTCCAGTGGTGAGCTGCTCCTGGTCTGCTCCGGAGGGCGGGAAGGCCACGTCTGCCCCTTCGGATGGGTGGAGCTGATGCGATCCCACGACGAAGGCCGGACCTGGACCTGGCCCAGGGTCCTGATGGACGGCCCCCTCGACGACCGGGACGCCGGAGTCCTGGAAACCCAAAAGGGCAGCCTGCTGGTCACCACCTTCACCTCGGTGGCGTACCAGAACCTTCTGGCCCGGGTCCAGGGCGAGAGTCCGGGGAGCGAAGAGGCTTGGCCGGATGAGAAGTTGGCGCTCTGGAAGGCCGCCCACGCCCGGATCCCGGTCCACCGCCGTGAAGCCTTGTTGGGAGGGTGGATGCTCCGTTCCACCGACGGCGGCGACACCTGGTCGGCCCCCTACCGGGTCCCCGTCAACAGTCCCCACGGTCCCATTCAGCTCTCCGACGGACGATTGCTCTACCCGGGAAAGCAGTTCGGGCATGGAGAAGGCCGGATCGGCGCCTGCGAATCCGCCGATGACGGGCAGAGTTGGCGCTGGGCCGGCGGGATTCCCCTGCGTCCAGGCGACAGCTTGGAAGGCTATCACGAGCTGCACGGCATCGAGGCCGCCGACGGGACCCTCATCATCCAGATCCGAAACCACAACGGCGCGAACGAACGGGAGACCCTGCAATCGGAATCGGGAGACGGCGGCCGGACCTGGTCGGTGCCCCATCCCATCGGGGTCTGGGGCCTCCCCTCCCACCTGCTCCGGCTCCGGGACGACCGGCTGGTCATGACTTACGGATATCGGCGCCAGCCCTACGGCAACCAGGCCCGGGTGAGCGCCGACAACGGCCGTTCCTGGTCCGAACCGGTCACGCTTTCGGCGGACGGCCACTCCGGAGACCTCGGTTATCCGTCCACGGTCGAACTGAACGACGGGTCTCTGCTGAGCATCTGGTACGAGAAGCTGGCGAGCTCGCCCCGGGCGGTTCTGCGCCAGGCCCGCTGGTCGCTATAGCGCAGTTTTCCTTTGGCCCCGCCGGTGCTGCCAATAGCTGATGAGCGTCCCGGCGGAAAGGTCCACGGTCAGGGCCACCGGCGCCACCCACATGAAGCTGACCGGATCCTCTCCCGTGACCGGATCCATTCCGAATATGGGTCCGGAGAAGGCGGTCAACGCGGCGGCCGCAACACCCAGAACCGTCCCCACCCAGACACCCGCCGGCTTGGCAAAGGGAACAAAGAAGGCGAATACGAAGAGCCCGAAGATGGGCGCCACGAAAATGGACGACGTCTTGTTGCTGACCGCCCAGATGTTACCGGGCACCTGCTCCAGGAAGGAGCTGCCCACTACGATGACGCCTCCGATGACGAAGGCCAGGATCTTGGCGATGCGGGTTTGCCCCCGTTCGCTCTCGGGGAGCCTGCCGAAGCGCGCCAGGAAATCCCTGCTGACGACCGCCGTGATGGAATTGACTCCGGAATCAATGCTGGACATGGCCGCGGCGAACATGGCGGAGACCACGAGTCCCGAAACGCCCGGCGGCAGCAGGTAGGCGATGTAGTAGGGGAAGACGTCGTCCCCGTTCCGGGTGAGCTCGATCCCTGCCGGCAGATTTCCGGGGAACTCCTGGAAGAATCCCAACAGGGCGAATCCCACCATCCAGAGGGAGACGATGATGACGACGTTCACGATCTGGTGGGTCAGGTAGGCCCGGCGGGCCGCACGGGCGTCCCGGGTCGCCATGAAGCGCTGGACCATGGTCTGGTCGCCTCCGGCGGTACAGACGGTGAGGACGAAGACGTAGAAAATGGATCCGAGGATGCTGATCCGGACTCCGGGATCGAAGCTGAAAAGGGGTTGAACGTCCCAGTGGGGCTGCCAGCCGGTAGGAACCCAACTCAAGCCTCCCAGGTTCCAGGTCACCAGGCCGACGGCCAGGCAGGCGCCGCCCAACATGAGAAGCGTTTGGACGGTGTCGGTGATCACCACCGCGCGAAGACCTCCCAGAGAGGTGTACAGAACCGCCACCAGCCCGGTCAGGAGCGTGACCAGAGGGATCCAGGACTCGTCCACGCCCATCATGACGGTCATGGCCTTCGCCGACAGGTAGATCAGGAGCGACATCCAGATCAGGCGGACCAGGAGGAACAGCACCGATCCCAACAGCCGGATACCCAGACCCAGCCGCTCTTCCAGGAGCTCATAGGCGCTGGTCACCCGGCTCCTCATGTAGACGGGAATGATGGCATAGGCCACGATCAGGAAGGCGAAGGGATAGGCCAGGAAGTTGAGCAACCCCCCCGGCCCTTTGGAGATGGCTTCCCCGGGGACGGCCAGATAGGAAATGGTGCTCAACAGCGTGGCGAACATGGAGAACCCGATGAGAATCGGGTTCATCCGGCCGCTGCCCGTAAAGTACTCCCGGGTCGTCTTCTGCCGGCGGCCGTAGTAGTAGCCCAGGGAGACGGTTCCCAGGGCGTAGAGAAGCAGGATGGTCCAGTCGACAGCCGTCAGTCCGCCCGGCAAGCCCTCACCCTATCCCGCCGGACCTCGCGCAGAGACTCCCGCGGCGCTGGATTCTACTGTTCGGAGAGCTTGCTTTCGATGAGGCCGACGACTGCAGGATCGTCGGGACGCGTCCTGGGCTGGAATCGGGCCACGACGTTTCCGGACCGGTCCAGCACGAACTTCTCGAAGTTCCAGCTGATCTCGCCGGGCCCCTGGGGCGCGGTCGAGACCGACTTGAGGTACTTGTAGAGACCGTCCGCGCCGTCGCCGTTGACCTCGATCTTGGAGAACATGTCGAACTCGACTCCGTAGTTGGCGCTGCAGAACCTGCGGATCTCTTCGTCGGTGCCGGGTTCCTGGCCCTTGAACTGGTTGCAGGGGAATCCGAGGATCGCCAAGCCCTGCCCGGAGTACTTCTCGTGCAGGTCCTGAAGCTGCTCGTATTGCGGCGTCAGTCCGCACTTGCTGGCAGTGTTGACGATCATCACGACCTTGCCCTTGTACGCGCTCAGATCCACGTCCTTGCCGTCCAGGGATTTCAGGGTGAAGTCGAGAGCGGGAGCGGCCTTTTCGCCCCCCTCGAGGCTGACGGTTCCCGCCACCAGGAGCACCAGAACGAGACAGGCAGCGGATGGAAACAGATCAGAAAGACTGGACATGAGAGATCCTCCTCACAGCAACCCGGTGTCCACCGGAAATCTACGCTTGGACCTCAGTTTAAGCTGATCAGGGGTGATAAATCCATACCGATCTTCGAGGGCGGGGACGCCGTCCGTATTTCATGCAGACGCCTCAACCAGCGGTTCGATCATGCTGGTGTCTACAGAGGCGCGGGCCACGTCGAGGTCGTACATCCGCTGCAGGTTCAGCCAGAATTCGGGGGTCATCCCCAATGCCCGACCGATCCGTAACGCCGTGTCCGCTGTTATTGACCTGCGGCAGTGGACAATGTCGTTGATACGTATCGGGGGCACGTGCATCGCCTTCGCCAGTCGGTACTGGCTGATACCGAGCTCTTCCAAAATCTCCTCCAGATGTTCTCCCGGATGGACCGGTGCCGCTGCGGTGGTCATCGGTTTCCTCCTTAGTGATAGTTGACAACTTCGCTGCAACTATCCTCTCCAGTCTCATTGTCGCTCGACGCTGAATGTCAGGTGGTCCACGATGGACCTTCTTTCCGTTTAACGGTCGCCCAGCGTCGCCCCTTGAATCGATTCACCGCTCACTTATAGCGACGATCCGCGCATATTTCGTCACAAACGCAGGCGGCAGTGGTACACATATAGTATTCCTTGTAGGAATTGTAAGATATTTAGCTCGTATTTCTGACAAGCATCCCGGCCGAAAGACGAAGGAAGCGTGATCAAATGCCCTCCGTTGCCGACAAGATCATGAAGAGGGTGTCCGAACAGGACAGTCGAAGCTGGGTGTGCACACCAAAGGACTTCTTGGACCTGGGAAGTCGCGGGGCCGTTGACCAAGCGCTCTCGCGCCTCGTCAAGGCCGGTCGGCTACGCCGAATCGGCACCGGCTTGTACGATACGCTGCGGACCAGCCGCGTGCTGAAGCGGCCTGCGCCGGTCGACATGGATGCCGCCATCGCAGCGATTGCACGGCGGGACGCCGTACGTATCCTGCCTGACGGCTTGGCGGCTGCGAACCAGCTCGGCCTGACCACCGTAGTTCCCGCCAAGGTCTGGTTCGTGACGGACGGCCCATCGCGAACCATCAAGATCGACGGCCGAACGGTCCGGTTCCGGCACGCGAGCCCGAGTGTCATGCGGTGGGCGGGAAAACCGTCGGCCCCGGTAGCTCAGGCGCTCCGATGGCTTGGTCCCGACGGTGCTACAGACACTCGAGTCGTTTCAATATTGAGAGGCCGTCTTCCCGACGATGTGAAGTGCGACCTGTACCGAAACATCCGAGATTTGCCCGGCTGGGCGTTGCCAATTGTGCGTAACGTCACGAGAGACCAGGACGTTGCCATATGAACGGCCTGAGTTCCGGGTTTCAGAGAACGTTGGATCATATCCGATCCATCGCTGATTCCGAAGTCCACAAGGGTCGCCTCTTCGAACGTCTGATGAAGACGTATTTTACCCAGGATCCCCACTACAAGGGGCGGTTCTCCCGGGTGTGGCTCTGGGCCGAGTGGGTCCGGCACATGCCTGGGTTCAAGGGAACCGATACCGGAATCGATCTGGTCGCCGAGGAGAGCCAGGGCGGCTACTGCGCCATTCAGTGCAAATGCTACGCAGCCGGGACGAGAATTTCGAAACCCCATCTGGATTCGTTCATTTCTGCCTCGGCTAGAGAACCCTTCACCGGTCGCCTCTTCGTCGATACCGGAGACTCGTGGGGTCCTACGGCGCGCAACACCATCATAGCCCTGAGTCTACCTTTCCAAGTGCTTCGCTTTGGCGATCTCGCCAGCCATCCCTTCGATTGGCCGGACCTGGTCCAAGACCAACCGGAGGATTTGTCTTTGCGGGCCGAACCGTTCCACCTGCGCCCTCACCAGCAAGCCGCATTCGATGACGTGATCGGCGGTTTCAAGGATCACGATCGCGGCAAGCTGATCATGGCCTGTGGCACGGGAAAGACCTTTGCGGCGCTACGCATCGCGGAGGAGGTGGCAGGTGTCGGGGGCCGGATCCTCTATCTGGTGCCGTCAATCTCTCTGTTTCAGCAGTCGATGCGGGAATGGGCGACGCAACAGGCGGTTCCTCACCGCTATATCGGGATCTGCTCGGATACGCGCGCCGGCCGCAATGACGAGGACGCCTCCCTTCACGAACTCGAGATCCCCGTCACGACGGACCCGTCAAAGATCTCCCAGACGTTGCAGGTATTGCGGCCGAACGCCATGACGGTGGTCTTTTCCACTTACCACTCACTGGGGATAGTGGAGCAGGCGCAAGACGAGGGGGCGCCGGCGTTCGATCTCGTTCTGTGTGACGAGGCTCATCGAACGACGGGCATCGAGCGGCCCGGAGACAAGACATCTCCCTTCGTGCTGGTTCACGACGCCAAGAGAATTCGGGCATTGAAGCGCCTGTACATGACCGCCACGCCCCGGCTCTATACGGAAGGCGCCAAGAGGAAGGCGGCCCGTCACGAGGTCGAAGTCTTCTCCATGGACAATCCGGCGACCTACGGGCCGGAGCTGCACCGCCTTCCCTTCTCTCGAGCGGTCGAGCAGGATCTGTTGTCCGACTACAAGGTCGTAGTGCTGGCCATGTCCGAGCAGCACGTCAACGCGACGTTACAAGCTCATCTGGGCTCGGGCGGCCGGGAGATCAACATCACCGACGCAGCCAAGATCGTCGGTTGCTGGCGGGCCTTGCAGAATCCGGAGAACCGGAGCCCCGACAATGGGCCGATTCCTGGCCTGACCCGTGCCATCGCATTCACCAACACCATTGCGTCCTCGAGACGGCTTACGAATCACTGGGAGCGCATCGTCGAGCATGCCGTCCACCAGATGCCGGAAGGTGAACGGCCCAAAGCGTTCCGCTGCGAGACGCGCCACGTGGATGGGAAACATCACGCGCTGGATCGAAAGGCGCGTATCGAGTGGCTCAAGGGGGACTCCAACGGGGCCTGTCGCATTCTCTCCAACGCTCGGTGCCTGTCCGAGGGTATCGACGTGCCGGCGCTGGATGCGGTGCTGTTCATGAGCCCCCGAAACTCCCATGTCGATATCGTGCAGGCAGTCGGCCGGGCCATGCGCAAGGCTGAGGGCAAACAATACGGGTACATCATCTTGCCCATCGCCGTGCCGGCCGGCGTCGATCCGGCCAGGGCGCTCGACGATAATGTGCGGTTCGCTGTCGTCTGGAGCGTGCTCCGCGCCCTGCGCTCGCATGATGACAGGCTCGATGCCGAGATCAACAAGATCGATCTCAACAACACACCGACGACTCGGATCATCTTCGGTGGGGACGGGACCTCCGATTCGGAGGACGAGCCCGGTCCCTTTGATCTGCCCTTCCCTCCGCTGGATCTGCCACCAGGCGCGATCTTCGCCAAGATCGTCGACAAGTGTGGTGACCGAAAATACTGGGAGACCTGGGCCAAGGACGTGGCTGATATCTTCCAGCGGCTCGTCTATCGCATCGATGGCCTTCTCGACGTCCCCGAAAATGACCTCCTGCGCGAATGGTTCGAAGCCTTCCACGGAGAACTCAAGGTTTCGATCAACGAGTCGATCACCCGCAAAAATGCCGTCGAAATGATGGCGCAGCATGTCCTGACACAGCCGGTCTTCGAGGCTCTGTTCGAGCACTATGACTTTGCCGCCAGCAACCCGGTAGCCCAAGCATTAAACGCCCTGCGGAAGGATTTCGGGGACTTCGGCCTGGAGAACGAAACTCGGGATCTGGAGCCCTTCTATGAGAGTGTGCGGCTTCGCGCCCGGGGACTCGACAACAGCCAAGCGCGTCAGCGTGTGCTGATGGAACTCTACGAGAAGTTCTTCGCCACGGCCCTGAAGAAGGAGGCGGACCGGCTCGGCATCGTCTACACACCGGTCGAGGTCGTGGATTTCATTCTCAGCAGTGCTGACCACGTGTTGCGGGAGGAATTTGGTCGAGGCTTGGGGGATGAGGACGTCCACGTCCTGGATCCATTCACCGGCACCGGCATCTTTCTGGTTCGTCTGATCCAATCTGCGTTAATCCGAGAAGCCGATCTGGCCAGGAAGTACGAGAAAGAGCTCCACGCCAACGAGATTGTGCTGCTGGCCTACTACATTGCAGCCATCCACATCGAAGAGGCGTTTCATGGCCGGCGAGGTCCTGAGAGCGCCTACCAACCGTTCGAAGGAATCGTGTTGACCGACACCTTCAATCTGAACAAGGGACAGGGAAATTTATCGGCATACTGGCTGCCGGACAACAGTGAGCGGGCGGAACGCCAGCAGAATACGACGATCCAGGTCATCGTCGGCAATCCTCCATGGTCGGCGGGACAGCGGAGTTCGGCGGACGACAATCCCAACGTCGACTATCCCGAACTAGAGGGGCGTGTCGCTGCCACCTATGCGGCCCGGTCCCGCGCAACATTGAAGAACAGCCTCTACGACACCTACAAAATGGCGATCCGATGGGCATCAGACCGGATCGGTGAAAAGGGTGTCGTCGCCTTGGTCACCAATGGTTCCTGGATCGACGGCAACGTGGATTCGGGCGTCCGTGCCTGTTTAGCGGAGGAGTTCAGTTCCATATACGTTCTGCACCTGCGAGGAAACCAGCGAACGCAGGGTGAACGTTCACGCCGCGAAGGAGGCAAGATCTTCGGCCAAGGGTCCCGGGCGCCGGTGGCGATTACGCTCCTGGTCCGCAATCCGGAAGCCGCCCATGAGGGCTGCCGCATTCTCTACCGAGACATCGGGGACTACCTCAAGCGTGAAGAGAAGCTGGAGATCCTGCGCACAACGGGATCGATCGACGGCATTCAAGACTGGCGGAGGATTAAGCCTGATCGTTACGACGACTGGATCGGCAAACGCAACGAGGCGTTCCAAAAGTTCTACCCCATGGGAACGAAAGCGGCGAAGGCGGGTAAGACCGACGACGCCATCTTCAAGCTCTATTCGAGAGGGTTTGCCACGAGTCGAGACGCGTATATCTACAACTTCTCCCGCGATGCCTGCGCGGTGCATGCCCGGGCGATGGTTGGTGATTTTCAGGGGGCGATGCAGGTTCGAGAAGCGAATCCCGACTGCACCGTCGATGATGCCGCGAGCCTTCATTCCTCGAATGTCCGCTGGGATCGAGAACTGAAGAATAATCTGAGACGCCGGAAGAAAGTAGCGTATGACCGGGACAAGATATGGACGACATCGTACCGGCCTTTCGTCAAGCAGCACTGCTACGTGGAATACGTGCTCGTGAATAACAAGTACCAGATGGACCGCATCTTCCCGGCTGCCGAGAACGCGAACCGTGCGATCTTTGTTCCCGGCATCAGCTCGAAGAAACCATTCTCCGTTCTTGTGGTCGACTCAATGCCTGATCTCCACTTTGTTGCGTTTGGCCAATGCTTCCCACGCTACCGGTACCGCCAGCCGGCGAACGCGCAGCGTGCTCTTCCCGGCCATGCGCAGGAACTGGAGCGGGTCGACAACATTTCCGATAAGGCATTGCGGGCTTTTCGAGTGCGCTACGAGGACAACACGATTACCAAGGATGAGATCTTCGACTACATCTATGGCGTTCTACACGCCCCCGTCTATCGCAAGCGCTTCTCCAACGATCTGTCCAAGGAACTCCCGCGGATTCCCTTCGCGCCTGATTTCCGAACGTTTGCCGCTGCGGGGCATGAACTTGCCCGAATTCATCTCGGCTACGAGTCCTGTGAGGAGTATCCACTGAAGATGCATTGCGAACGGACCGGCGAACTGCGTCCGGAGCATTTCCAAATCGGAACGAGGAAAATGCGATGGACCGACCCTGAAAGGACCGAGCTCGTGGTCAATGATCACATTCGGTTGCGAGGCATTCCGTCGGCCGCTCACCAGTACGAGGTCAATGGCCGGACGCCGATCGAGTGGTTCATCGACCGCTATTACATCAAGCGAGACAAGCGAAGTGGCCTCGTCAACGATCCCAACGACTGGTTTGAGGATCCAAGGGATTTGATCTCGGCGATCCGGCGGATCATCTCGGTCAGCGTGGAGACGGTCCGCGTTGTGGGGAAATTGCCGGAACCGATGACCAGGGAGCCGGATGTACAATGAACTCTACTTGGGGAAGACGACCATGACAAATACCGAGTTGTTGTCCCGCATTACTGCGCGCCCGGAGGTCTTTGGCGGCAAACCGATCGTTCGCGACTTGAGAGTCTCGGTGGAACTCGTTCTGAGCCTGTTGACACAGGGCGTCACGCCACAGGCCATTTTGGAGGACTATCCTGGGCTGGAGCTCGAAGATATTCGTGCGTGTACGGCATACGCCCACGCGGTGATATCCAAGGATTCGCTGTCCGCCGTATCCATCAGGCGATCGTGAGATTCCTTGTTGATCGTTGTGCCGGGCGCCGTCTGGCGGAATGGCTGCGCGGCCAAGGCCACGATGTTTTCGAGTCCCGTGAGCTCAGGCACCGATCCGGGTGATCGGGCTCTACTCGAACGTGCCGCCGCCGAACGCAGAATCCTGGTGACAATCGATACCGACTTCGGCGAACTCGTTTATGTGCATGCCGTACCGCACGCGGGACTGGTCCGACTCCCGGATGTGCCGGCGGAGCGACGAATCGCCTTGATGGCCGAGGTGCCTGAAACGCATCGGCGGGCGCTGAAAATCCAGGCGGTTGTCACGATACGTGGTGATCGGATTCGGATATCACAGCCGCCAGCATCATAGATACAGTTGGAGCTTACAGGTTCAGCGGCCAAGAGCTACGAGAATAAAGCAAAGCATGGGACAGGTATTCCGTCAAAGCCTGAATTTTGGTCGCCACGATTCAACCAAGTCTTCGTCCTCGTCGATTTCTTCCAGTTGCTCCTCGATATCGAGACCAGTAAGCACTGTCAGCGTTTTTCCGTAGTTGCCCAGCCCGGCCACTTCCTCGGCTACGGATAGACTGCGGTCGCCGCCGAACCAATCCTGCAGTTCACCCGCCGCCTCACACTGCCAACGGTCTTGATTCTCTATGCCAATTGACGTCGAGACAAAGGGAAGCCATCTGCCAAGTCGCCGGTCGTTACTTGAAGAAACGTTTCGAATACTTCCAACTCGGTTTGGTTACGATTCCGCCCGTTGAACCGATTACCGAGGCTACGAATGTTCCAATCAATGGAATCAGGAGAATGAAACTCCGGCGCGCGGAAAACCACCGATATCCGCAAAACGATTAGGGAGGGCGAACTATGCCAAGAAATGTCAAGGATTTGGACGCCTTCCAAACCTACCTGTCGGGTGTCATGTGCCGTGCTCTCGACGGACAACCCCATGTTGCTGGCATCGCTCTGACCATGGCAGCCGCCGTCGTCTGGCTTAAGGAAGGAGATATCAAGGCTCGTGAGTCAGGCGCGCTGAGATTAAGAATGTCTAACAGGTCCAGATCAACGGGCAGCCCTACACCTTTGCGTACAACCACGATCCCAATATCGAGAAGGTTGAGGTCCGTACGGGAAGCACATCGGGCAGACCGAACCGGAGATTCGACAACTCCAATACGGTTGAGGAGGTCCTCAGTTTCGTCCGTTCACTGTAAAGTGCTTCCGGGAGTACAGTTCTACGATTCCCAATCCTGCCAGACGATCTGAGCCAAATCTCTGAATTTCTCTGCTCGTCACGAACAGCATCACTTTTGTCTGGTGCCCTTGGTCGTAGCCTGGGTTGCCGCAGAGTATATATCATGAGATATACTTCTGGCCGGAGGTCGCCTATGAAGAAAACGGCAGATTATCGGGGAATCGCCAAGGTGTTCTGGAGCGGTCGGAGTCAGGCGATCCGGTTACCGGCCGCCTGTCGATTCGAGGTCTCCGAGGTCGAGGTGATCAAGGAGGGGGATCAACTCACCCTTCGTCCCCGAGGCAAGAACTGGAGTGCTTATTTCGAATCGGACTCGCGGGGATCGTTGCCAACGCGCCGCGAGCCTCCACTCGATGCTCGGGATGAATTGCGCTGATGTATATGTTGGACACGAACATCTGCATCTATCTCATCAATCAGCGGGACCCCAACTTGCGGGAGCGTTTCGAGGCCCACGCCGCTGAGATATGCGTCTCCTCGATTACGTATGCGGAGCTCTGCTACGGGGTTGCGAATTCGGCGCTGATCGAGCAGAACGCGCGGGAGCTGGCGTCGTTTCGGCTCGATCTGGACATCCTCGCGTTCGGGGAGGAGGCAGGAACACATTACGGAGAAATTCGCCGTACGCTCGGGCAACGCGGTCAACCCATCGGCGCCAACGACCTCCTCATCGCCGCGCACGCTCGCAGCGTGGGCGCCACCCTGGTGACGAACAACCAGGGAGAATTCGGACGCGTGCCGGGCCTGCGGGTCGAAAACTGGGCGCAACCGTGATCGGGGAGGGAATCCGCCTCTCCCGGCTCGGCGGGTTCCAATTCTCAGATCTTCTGAACCTCCTCTTTTCAATGCCTTCAGGTATCTCCGGTTCGTTTCTTGTGAAGGCCCAGCCGATAAGACGCTGCGTACCATCCCCTGTTTTCCGTCCCGCAACCCGGCTATCCTTGCGCCATGAGCAAACCACTGATCGTCGACCTGCATCTGGACTTGGCCTGGGACGCGCTCTACTGGAATCGGGACCTGACTCTGACGGCGGAACAGGTCCGGGAGCAGGAACGGCGGGAACCTCCCCAAGTCGCTCCCGGCCACACCTGCGGGACCTGCACCACCACCTTTCCCGAACTCCGGAAAGGTGGCGTCGGAGTCATTCTCAGCACCATCATGTCCCGGGTCCAGACTCGATCGGGGCGCATGAAGGACGGGCTGCGGACCCAGGAACAGTGCATCGGCATGGGACGGGGTCACCTGGCCTACTACCAGGCCATGGCCCGCCGGGGCCAGCTCAAGCCGGTGCACGGTTGGGCCGATCTGGAAGAGGCCATCGAGGCGTGGAAGGATCCGAAGCCGGACACGCCCCTCTACCACGTCCTGTCCATGGAGAGCGCGGATCCCATCGCCGACCCCGACGACGTGGAGTTCTGGTGGAATGCCGGACTGCGGGTGGTGGGGCCCGCCCACTTCGGCGACAACACCTATATCCACGGCACCGGCACCGAGGGGGGACTCAAGGCTCCCGCCCCGGCTCTCTACCGAGCCATGCGCGAGGCCGGGATCATCCTGGACATCACCCACATGGCCGACCAGGCCGTCTGGGAGTCCCTGGAGATCTGGGACGGTCCCATCTGCGCCACCCATTGCTCCGCCCGGGCCCTGATCAAGGGACAGCGCCATCTCACCGACGACATGATTCTCGAGGTGATCCGGCGGGACGGGGTCATCGGCATGGTCTTCTGCCAGAGCTTCATCGACCCGGCCATCGAATGGGGAAACCGGCCGGCCATCGACGGCAGTGGGGGCAAGTACGGCATGGACGGGTTCATTCCCATCATCGAGCATATCGGCGAACTGGCCGGCGGCTCGCTGGAGAACGTCGCCGTCGGGACCGACATGGACGGCGGATTCGGAGCCGAGATGACGCCCAGGGACGTGGACACCATGGCGGACGTCGCCAATTTCGCAAACGTCCTGTCCGATGCGGGATTCAGCTCGGAAGACGTCGAAGGAATTCTGAGCGGCAATGCGCTCAGGCTGTTCGAACGGGTCTGGAATTCCTGATCTTCAGTATTCGATCTTCACCCAGTCGAACATGATCAAACCCTTGGGCAGGCGATCCTGGTCCACGGGGTAGTCGGCGCCCGCCCTTGGGGTGTGAAGATCCGTCACGTCTTCCTCAAGCGGGACGATCTCCAACGGGAACAGCACGAAAATGAGGTCGATGTTGACGTCCTCCAACACTTTCCCGATATCGTCGCAGCCGTAGAGTTCAGTCCGGTCGTGACGCGAACCCAGGCAGGTCCACTGGCCGGGATCGGGAGCCAGGGTCACGGTCTGCTCGCTCCACTCCCGGGTGACCCGGAAGGGCTGTCCGGTCAGGACCATGTTGGCCGTGGTCTTGTCCGTCTCGGACTGAGCCAGCAGTAGAAGCTCGGCTCCCCGGGCCTGCAACTCTCCCCGCAGGCGGACCGTCATCCGGGCGTTGGTCAAACGGGAGGAGTAGCCCTGCTCCACGAACGAGTTGTTGGTATAGGGCAGGCGCTTGGCCGCCGTGGGATGCTCGTACCATCTCCCGTCCGTATACAGCCACATCACCAGGTGGAGATATCCCGCTCCGGGCGGAGCGTGGTTGGAATCCAGAAACCAGGGGCCGTGACAGTAGGCCACGCCGTCCCACACGGGGAGCGCGTAGTGGCGGTCGGCGTACCAGCCGCCGTTGCCCTGATCGAAGTCCTCCAGGTAGACCCGGGGGGGGCCAACCTGTCCCGGGGTACAGCCGGTCAGGACAATTACGAGTGCAAGTAGCAGGAGTCCTCTCATATTCATTGGAGATTCTCCCAAGGAGGGGCGACAAGGATGTCGCCGCTTGCGCAACGAATGCCGTCGCCAAGGCGTCAAGACCGGAACCATCGATGCGATGCTCGCCCAGTTCTGCATCAGCCACAAGCTCGTCATGCTGTAGGGGGCTGGGAGGGGGGCGATTTCTGGTCGCCCATTCCTCCGTTCGGCGGTGAGCTCGTTTGCCCAGGCTGTACTGTCAACTTGTTCACCTGGGAGTGCGGCGGCTGGAAACCACCGCTCCGGGCCGGCTGGGCTTCCTCAACTCAAACCGATTGGTCTGTTTCTTCTATTAGTCGGCCGAGAACGTGAAACAATCGCGCACAATGCCGGCATCGTCTTTTGGTTTCCTCCGCATTGATCATTCCCAGCAGGTCTCTTGCATGCCTGATCTTCTGGTACCGGCCTTTTTGCGTGTGCTCCGTCGCCTGTCTCAACGACCGTTCAACGTCCAGCTTACTCACACTCTCAAGGTTTTCCGTCCGCGGCAATGCCGTCCGGTTGAACCCCTGTCCGTAGTACCTGCCCAGGGCGTCCGAATCCGAAACGATCCAGGCTTCCATAGTCTGCACCATGAGATGAACCCTATCGCTTGAGACGAAATCCAGATCCCATCCGTCGCGCGAGTGCAAGTGCTCACGGGGCCTCTCAACTACCGGACCTTCAGCGTCCACCAGCAACACGACCATGTCTTCAACATTACTCGTTGAGTATTCGAATTTGCGGAATGTTTCCCTGCGTGAGCCACAACAGACCAGCCTCCAGCGCAATGCCTTGGCCCTGGCCGCCTGCTTGAGCGGCCGTAGGAACGCGTCCATTCCCTGGCGAAGAGCAGCCCTGGTTGATTGACCTCTACCGCCGCCCTCCAAATAGATTGCAATGCCCCTCACGGGTTTGCTCCCAATTCACCCATCCGCCACAGATCGCCCAGTCTATAGTCGTCCAACCACGCGGCGAGCTTCTTCGGGTCGAGACGCCGCAATTCGGTCCCGGCTCCGGGCCGTTCACAGGTAACGACGGCATCCGGCTGATTGGTCAACGCTGACACCAGGGCATCGGAATGTGTCGTAACAATGAGCTGCGTGCGTTTGGAGGCATCGACGAGCAGGTCGGCGACCAGTGAGACCGCATCAGGATGCAATCCAAGTTCGGGTTCCTCAATGCACAACAACGGCGGCGGCGAAGGGGTCAACAACATTGCCAGCAATGCTATGAACCGAACCGTGCCATCGGACAGCCGGGTCGCGGAAATCGGTCTGTCGAAGTCGGTCTCGTGCAAGTAGAACTGGACGGCACCAGCGGAGATCCGAGTGGACATTCTTTGGAAGCGCGGAAAGAATCGTCGAAGTAGATTATCGAAACGCACAACTCCAGCGTGTTCGATCTCGTTCAGCAACAATGCCAAGTTGCTGTTGTCCATCAGGAGCCGGTCCTCCGGAAGTAATGCCGATTGGGTTTTTCGAAGCGGACCCGACCGGCCGAACGTCCATTCTCGAAAGGTTTGAATGGCGCCAAACCTCTTACCTGCCCAGGTGACCTCCGGATATTGCTCCGGGTCCTTCCTTTGCCCCAGTACCGATTGGTCCGGCTCCAAGTGGTCCCGCTGAAGCTGCCGTTTGACCGCCCCACCAGTAGCTTCAGCGTCACGAACGCTGATCATGGGACGGCCCCGTTGAAAACGGTAATAGAAAAATACGTCCGATTTGCCGGGAAGTGGTTCCACCTCCTCGATCGCTTCGTCAATCACCTCCAAACGGTTCCGAACCTCCGTCAACTCGATTCGATACCGAATCGGACGCCCCGTCGGAGTGCCGTCTTTCAGCACTACGTCGATCTCTGCCGAACTCTTCACAGGGTCGCCTTTCCAGATCCACTCGCCCGCGCCTCCACCGACCCGAACGTCCCCCGCAAGATTGCGCGGCGTCGCAGAAAGCAGCTCCAGCGCTTCGATGAAGTTCGACTTCCCGGCCCCGTTCGGACCGATCAGCACGTTCAAATCTCGCAATTCGAACTCCGGCGAACCGGGAGCAAATGACAGAAATCCATCAAGACGGATCTTCTGGATGGTGATCATCTGAAATTGCCTTCCTTTCCGGAGATGTGCCGACTTCGAATTTGTCCGGACGATCTGATTTTCGCTTGTCCAAGAAGGGACGTCCAGTGGACACCGCGCCCAGCTCGGCATCGGCCACGCCCAAGTGTAAAGGGGGGACTGGCGTCCCCCCTAACCCCCCCTGGGATCGGCGCCTGAAAGACGCCGCTCCGTCGCCGCTCCTGTCGCCGCTCCTCACCGGCGGCGGTAGGGATACAGGTCGATGATCCTCTCCTCCTCGGGCCTCCAGGGCGGGCGAATCAACCGCGCTTCCTCCAAGGGGAAATGGGCCATCCAGATGTCTCCCATCCTTTCTTTCAGAGTGAAAACGAGTTTGTCCCGGGAAACGTTGGTCCTCAGCGAGCTGGGCGAGACACCTGCCAGCGACAGGCGGGTCTCGCGAAAATGCCAGACCAATCTGGGGTCTCCCACCGGCCGCCTGTCTACCGGGTCCAGCTCTTGCACCCAGATACCGCGGGCTCCCCCCCGGTTGGAGACGAAGTACAGGAGTCTTCCGTTCGGGGACCAGCCGGTCATCCCGTCCCGGTCCTGTCCGTCCGTGACGGCCACCCACCGCTCGGGGGCGATGCCCGAGCTCTCGTGGAACTCTTCCTGGCGGAAGGGAGCCACATAGATTCTGGCCTGAAGTGGATCCTCGACCACGGTAAACGCGACCCATCGGTCGGCAGGGTCGAGCCTGGCCTGAACCACGCTGTGTTGGGGATGCTCCAGCAGCTTGAGCCGCCTCCCACTAGTCACGTCCAGCAGATCGACCCGGAACCTCAGTCCCCCACGAACCCGGTCCGCCACCAGAATTTCGTCTCCCTGAGAGGACCAGTTCAGAGGCAAGCCACAGTCCTGACAGACCGAGGTCCTGGGGGTCTGTCTGCGGGCCTCCATTCGGTAGATGCCCCGGTCCTCCGAATCGGCTTCCCCGGAACCATAGGCGACCTGGTTTCCATCGGGCCGAATCCGGGGGCGGCGTTCGTCTCCCGGACTCTCGGTGAGGTTGGTCTTCGTGCCTGACTCCAGTTCCATGAGCCAAATGTCCCGATTCCCGGAACGGGTGGACTCGAAGGCCATCAGACTTCCGTCCGCGGACAGGGAGGGATGGGAATCCTCTCCCGCATGTTGCGTGAGCCGCTGCAGACGCGCCCCCTCCGGCACGCGTCCGCGATCGGCGTCGATGGCCAGGCTCCAGAGATCCAGGTTCTCGATCTGTGAGGAAAAGGCGATCCGGCCCGGCAAAACTGCGTAAGGCTCCAGCTCGGGGCCGACGCCGGACGTGACCTGCCGGGGCTCGCCCTCGAGCGACATCGTCCGGGGAGAAATGGCCACGCGCCACAGGTTGACGCTGTCCCCCCGGCGGGCGGAGAAGACAATGAAGTTGTCGATGGGCACCCAGACCCCGGGAATCACCAAGCCGGATATTCCAGCCTGTGGCAACATGGCCGCCAGACCCAACCTCCGGATATCACCGTCTTCCAGCCGAAGAATCCACCAGTCAAAGTCTTCGTCGCGTGTGGAGGATTCCCAGCCCAGGAATACGATGTGATCCCCCCGGGGAGACCAGATGGGATAACTCGCAACCGCGAAACTCTCCGCCAGTTGAGTCCGGGCCCGGCTTGAACTCCAGCCGGTGGTAAACAGGGAGCCTCGCCTGAAGCCGGCGCCCACACGTCCCGTCCAGTAGGCGATGCGCTCGCCCTGGGGGGAGACCCTGGGGCGGCGCCCCCGCTCGACGATGAACCGGGCGCCGGCCTCGTCCGCCAGGGTCGTGGTCCAGTAGAGGCCTCCTCCGCGCCGCTCCGACCGAAACACGATTCTCGTCCCGTCGGGATGAAAGGAAGGCTGGTGGTCGTCGGCCGGGTCCCGAGTCCGCCGGGAGCCGCCCCCGCCCAGTTGTTGAACCCAGATGTCCAGATTTCCCTCGCCGCTCCGGTCCGACGCATACCCCAGCAGCCGGCCCCGGCGGGATATGGCCGGATCGACCGTGAGTCCCGAAACCGACGTCACCCGGGTCAGCACGGGCGGCCGCATCAGCCTGGCAGGGTCACCGGCGGTTCCCCACCACAACCCTCCGAACAGAACCGTCGCCAGAGCCAGGCCGGTGACGGCGAGCTGCCAGATGTTCAACGACGAAACCCGGCGTCTCCACCGCCGGGGGCTCTGCAACTCCTGGAGCACATCTTCGAGCGCGAGGCGCAGGTCCCGCATGTGTTGGAAACGCCGCTCAGGATCCTTCCGCAGGCAGCGGGACACGACCCATTCCAATTGCTGGGGGACGCCGCGCACCCGCCTTCCCAGGGGGTTGGGTTCCTTCTCCAGAATCCCCGCCAGCACCCTCGCCTGAGTCTTTCCCGGAAAGGCCTTGCGGCCGGCAATCATCTCGTAGAGCAACGAACCGAAGGAAAAGATGTCCGTTCGCGGATCCAGCGGTATCCCTTCCACCTGTTCGGGGCTCATGTAGGGAGCCGTACCCAGGATCCGCCCTTCCCTGGTCTTTTCGTCAATCAAGGTGGGAGAATGAGTCAGATCCAGAGACTCGGAACTTTCGTCGATCGCCTTGGCCAGGCCGAAGTCCAGAACCTTGACCCTTTCGTCGGGAGTAATCATCACGTTGGCCGGCTTCAGGTCCCGGTGGATGACCCCTTTTTCGTGGGCGGCCTCCAACCCTCGAGCAATCTCCACCGCGTAACGCACGGCCTTCGCCAAAGGCAGCGAACCCTCTTCCAGGCGCTGCGCCAATGTTTCTCCCTCCACCAGCTCCAAAATGAAGAACTTCTGGTCGTTCGCCTCCTCGAATCCGTAGATGGCCGCGATGTTGGAGTGATTGAGAGAAGCCAGCACCTGAGCCTCCCGCTGGAAACGGGACAGGCGTTCGGAGTCCTCCGCGTAGCCCGGAGGGAGGACCTTTATGGCGACTTGCCGGTTCAGGCGCGTATCCCGGGCGCGGTAGACCTCGCCCATCCCCCCGGCACCGAGGGGTCCTATGATCTCGTAGCTGCCGAGCAGGTCGTCAGGCATTTCCGGCGTCCAGTCTCTCCACCACCAGAACCGTGAGATCGTCGTAGGCCGAGGCCTGGCCCATGAAGCTCCGGACGGCCGCCAGGATCGCGTCCTGCACCGCGGCCCCCCCGGACGCCGCCGAGTCCCGGACGACATCCATCAGACGCGCTTCTCCGAACATTTCGTCGTTCGGATCCATGGCCTCAGTCACCCCATCTGAATATACGACGAGTATATCGCCGACGTTCAGGCGAAATGGAACGGACTCGTAGGTGACGTTTTCGAAGGCGCCCAGAATCATGCCGCACGGGAAAAGCTCCTCGATCCCGCCGGTCGCCACCCGATAGAGGTACGCCGGGTTGTGGCCGGCGCTCACGTACCTCCCCTCACCCGATGGTTTGACCCGGAATAGAAAGAGGGTGACGAAACGGTTGCTCGGAGTCTTCTGGAAGAGGTGGTTGTTGGCTCCGGTGACGGCCTCACCCAAGGATAAGCTGGAGCCGAATCCAACATCCAGGACCCCTTGGAGGAAGGAGCTCAGCAACGCGGCGGGGACGCCCTTTCCCGACACGTCCGCCAGAACGCCCGTCAGGTCATCGCTCTCCGGATCAAGAAAGTCATAGTAGTCGCCCCCCACGTAACGAGTGGGCGTGCTGGAGGCATGGACGCTGAAGGACCGGGAATCGGGGAGGTTCTGGGGAAGAAGAGCGCGTTGAGTCACTTGGGCCAGAGCCAGTTCCTGTTGGACCCGCTTCCGCTCCTCCAGGCTCTGGATCAGTTCCAGCTTCTCGAAAACGTTGGAGGCTTCCATGGCCAGCCGGGTCAGGATCTTTTGATCCAGGCCGCTGAGCATGTGCATGGCCTTGCGACTGTCCAGGTAGAGGATGCCCCGAACGGCCGGCCGGTCGCCGTCGCCGGAGATCCATTTCAGGGGCATGCAGGCCACGGCTCGAAGCCGCATGTTGACGATACTTTCCTGGGCGGCGAACTCCTGGTCGATGCCCTCGGTCATCATGAGCGATTCCCCTTGTCGGCCCACCTGCTCGACCACGGTATGGCTGGTGCTGAACTCGCTCTCGGAGAGGCGCTCGCCCCGATGGTCCATCCCCACCACATAGTCGAAATTCTGTCCGGACAGGGTCAGCAGAAGACCCCGCTCTGCTCCGCTCACCCGCAACGCCGACTCCAGCAGTTGCCCCAACATCCGGTCCGCCGAAAAGGTCTGGCCCCATTGATATTGGAAATCCAGGATGTGGGAGATCTTCTCCAAATCCGAGGCGGCCGACGCTACGGGGGGCAGGACCGCCGAGAGTTGAAGGACGGACTGCTCCAGGTTCAGGGTTCCGGTCCCTTCCTTCTCTTGCGATCCCAAGTAGCTTATTTCGCTCGTTCCGGGTCCCATCCGGATCTTGTCACCGGCCTCCAGGACCCGTTCCTGGACGCGGTTGCCGTTGACGAAGGTCCCGTGGGTGCTGTTCAGATCAATGACGGCGTAGCTCCGTTCCTGCCGCACCAACCGGGCATGGCGCCGCGAGACATAGGGATCGGTCAGAACGATATCCGAATCGGACCTGCGCCCGACGAACAGTTCGTTCTTCCGCAACGCCATCCGGCGAGGTTGCCCGCCCTGACGCCACTCCAGGTAATGAGTGTCCATTCCTTCCCTCACGACTGCCCGTGGCTGGAGATCTCCCGGCGCCCGGCCGACGCCGCACTTCGGCGGGCCGAGTTGCTCATCGATAAACTACGGGCCCGCACGCTCGACGTTTCGTTCGGTCCGCCGGGCACCACCCAGGCTTCCATGCCCCGTGGAGCCTGCACCGCCGCCACCCGAAGCCGAACCGCACTCGCATTATAGACACGCCTTGATTCCAAGAGCATATGCCGGAACGGTGAATCCCCGGAATCTCCCGGCGGGGGCGGCCACGAGGCGATTTGGAGTTGACTTTTGGAGGTTTTTGCTGGATATGAGTGGGAGTGCGCGGGGCTTCTGCACCCAGGGTCTCAGACGGTGTAGAATGGCCTCTCCGGATCGAACCACGCGGATTTACAGGTAGTCGAACGGGATGACTTTACCCCACAGACGAGAGGAGAAGACAACACTGTGAAGGCACTAGGTTACGCATGCCCCGAAACGCTGGAGGAGGCAGTCGCGCTGATGGCCGAACACGACGGCCGCGCCCGTCCTCTGGCCGGGGGAACCGACATCATCGTCCAAGTGAGGGAGGGCCATCGCGACCTGGACCTGATGGTGGACGTCAAGCGGATTCCCCAGCTCCGGCAACTGACTCACGATTCAGCAGAAGGACTGGTCCTGGGGGCCGCGGTCCCCTGCTGTGAATTCTACGAGAACGCCAGTATCGCATCCCTCTACCCCGGCCTGGTGGCCGCCGCCGAACTGGTGGGAGGGACCGCCATCCAGAGCCGCGCTTCTTTCGGCGGCAACCTCTGCAACTCCTCGCCGGCAGCGGACACCATTCCCGCTCTGATCGCCCACGAAGCCATGTGCGTGATCGCTGGTCCGGACGGCCAGCGCGAAGTGCCGGTGGAGAGTTTCTGCACCGCCCCCGGACGCAACGTCCTGGGACGGGGAGAGTTGCTGGTCTCCTTGCAGATCCCGACCCCTCGTCCGAACTCAGGGGCGCACTATCTTCGATTCATTCCGAGAAACGAGATGGACATCGCCGTCGTCGGCGCGGGATCGGCAGTGGTGCTGAACGAGGCCGGCGACACCTTCGTCTCCGGCCGCGTCGGATTGGGCGCAGTGGCGCCCACGCCTCTGTTGGTGGAGGAAGCCGGCGAGGTGTTGTCGGGAAGTCCGGTCTCGGACGCCGTCATCGACCAGGCGGCCGCGGCAGCCAGCCGGGCGGCCCGCCCCATCAGCGACATGCGGGGAACCATCGAGCAGCGGAAACACCTGTCCGGCGTCCTGACCCGCAGGACACTCGTGAAGGCCGTCGCCCGAGCCAGAGGAGAGTCGAATTCATGAGCGTCACAACCGCCGACCAGAAGCTACACATCCAGACCCGGATCAACAGCGAAGCCACCGAGTTCCTGTGCGAGCCGCGCCACAGCCTGTTGGAGGTGCTGCGCGACATTCTCCAACTGACGGGCAGCAAGGAAGGGTGCAACAACGGCAACTGCGGCGCCTGCTGCGTCATCCTGGACGGGCGCCTCGTCAACTCCTGCGTGGTCATGGCGGGCGAGGTTCAGGGCGCCGAGATCACCACCATCGAGGGGATGGCGTCGGAATCGGGCGAACTGCACCCCTTGCAGCAGAAGTTCCTGGAACACGCCGCGCTCCAGTGCGGCGTCTGCACGCCGGGTTTCATCGTCGCCGCCAAGGCCCTGCTGGACCGGAATCCCGATCCTTCCGAACACGACGTTCGCCTGTGGCTGGCGGGAAATCTCTGCCGCTGCACAGGTTACGACAAGATCATTCGAGCCGTATTGGACACTGCCGGACAGACCAACGGCAACGGCTAACCGAGGGGGAGTCAATACTGATGGCTACAGCATCCAAAACCGCACCGGAAACCCAATCCGAATACAAGGTCATCGGCACCCGTCCCATCCGCCACGACGGAGTGGACAAGGTCACCGGAAGGGCCCAATACGGCGCCGACGTGTACTTGACGGGCATGCTGCACGGCAACGTCCTGCGCAGCCCCCACGCCCACGCCAGGATCGTCTCCATCGATGCCGGCAAGGCGCTGGCCCTGCCCGGCGTGAAGGCGGTGGTCACGGGTCAGGACCTGCCCGATCCGGGAGACAAGATCGCCAACCTGGGGGAGGCGGCGGCGCCCCTGCGGCATCTTTCCCTCAACGTGCTGGCCCGGGACAAGGTCGTATACGAGGGACACGCCGTCGCCGCAGTGGCGGCCACCGACCCGCATCTGGCCGAGGAAGCGGCGGGCCTGATCGAAGTGGAGTACGAGGTCCTTCCGCCTGTGATGGACGTCATGGAGGCCATGAAGGACGGGGCGCCGCTCCTGGACGAGAGTCTCCGCACCAAGGCCTTCGGAGCCGAGGGCGACAAGCCGACCAACGTCGCCGACCATATCCACTTCAAGTTGGGCGACGTGGAGAAGGGGTTTGCCGAAGCCGACGTGGTGGTGGAGCGGGAATTCACCACCCAGACCGTGCACCAGGGTTACATCGAACCCCACAACTGCACCGCCTTCTGGAATTCCGACGGCCAGCTCACCATCTGGCTCAGCACCCAGGGCTCCTTCACCAGCCGGGCCCAGACTTCCGAGATCCTGGGGGTCCCCATCTCCCAGGTCAAGGTGGTGCCCACCGAGATCGGCGGAGGCTTCGGCGGAAAGATCGCCACCTACCTGGAGCCGACGGCGGCTCTCCTGTCCAAAGCCACCGGCCGGCCGGTGAAGATCCTCATGACGCGGGAGGAGGTCCTGCAGGCCACCGGTCCGACCCCGGCTTCGTTCATGCGCGTCAAGATGGGCGCCAAGAAGGATGGCACCCTCACCGCCGGGAGTTTCTGGGCCGCGTTCGACGCCGGCGGTTTTCCGGGATCGCCCATCGGCGCCGCCTGCATGTGCGTGTTCGCTCCCTACAACCTTCCCAACGGCGTCATCGACGGCTTCGACGTGCTGGTCAACAAGCCCAAGTCATCCGCCTACCGGGCTCCCGGAGCGACCCATGCCGAGTTTGCCTCCGAGACGGTGGTGGACGAGATCTGTGAGCAATTGGGCATGGACCCCATCGAATTCCGCCTCAAGAACGCCTCCCGAGAGGGAGACCGCCGAGTCGACGGGCCCGTCTGGCCACGGATCGGATGCGTGGAGACGACCCAAGCCGCCCGCGAACACCCGCACTACACGGCACCGCTGGAGGGACCCAACCGGGGCCGCGGCGTGGCCAGCGGATTCTGGTTCAACGTGGGACTCAAATCCAGCGTTCACGCCAGCGTGAACCCTGACGGAAGGGTGAGCCTGGTGGAGGGCTCCACCGACATCGGAGGCACCCGAACCTCCGTGGCCATGCAGATGGCCGAGGTCCTGGGCATTCCGGCCGAAAGCGTCCGGCCCATCGTCGCGGATACGGACGCCGTCGGTTACACGGACGTGACCGGAGGCAGCCGAGTCACCTTCTCCACCGGCTATGCGGCCTACGAAGCGGGCAAGGATATTCAGAATCAGATGCTCGGGCGCGCGGCGGTCCTTTGGGAGATCCCGGAGGATCAGGTCGAGGCCCGCAACGGGGACTACGTGGCCACCGACGGATCGGGCAGGAGCATTTGCTTCGCCGATCTGGCCGCCAAGATGGACGAGACCGGCGGACCCATCGTAGGCCGGGCCACGGTCGACCCCAAGGGTGTCGGCGGTGCGTTCTGCACCCAGATTGCCGACGTGGAAGTGGACCCGGACACGGGAAAGGTCGAAATCCTCCGCTTCACGGTCGTCCAGGACGCCGGCCGGGCCATCCACCCCGCCTATGTGGAGGGTCAGATGCAGGGCGGAGCCGTCCAGGGCATCGGCTGGGCTCTGAACGAGGAGTACGTCTACAACGACAAGGGCCAGCTCCTGAACGGCAGCTTTCTGGACTACCGGATGCCCACGAGCCTGGACCTCCCCATGATCGACACCAAGATCGTGGAAGTGCCGAATCCGGGACATCCCTTCGGCGTGCGGGGAGTCGGAGAGGTTCCCATCGTGCCCCCGCCGGCCGCCATCGCCAACGCCGTCTACCAGGCGACGGGGTTGAGGCTCAGGGACCTGCCCATGAGTCCGCCCAGGGTATTGAAGGCGCTCCTGGAGAAGAACGGAAACGGGTCGGGTTGAACTGCCGCCCGGCTCCGAACGAGGATCTCACGAGAATTCCATGCCGACTGCCTGGATTCCCCCACCGATGCAAGAGCTCACGGGTGGTCGGGAGCAGGTCGACGTTCGTGGACAGACCGTTCGGGAACTCATCGACCGGTTGGATCGAGAGTACCCTGGAATCGGGGACCGTCTCCGCGAGGGCAACCGGCTGCGAAGCGGCGTTGCAGTTTCGGTCGACGGCGTGATCTCGCCCGAAGGTCTGCGGGCCCGTCTGGAGTCCGGCAGCGAAGTCCATTTTCTGCCGGCCATCGCCGGAGGAAGCCGGAGGCGGAAGTAGCGCCATGGGAATGAGGGTTCTGAGCCGCGTGATGCTCATCCTCTATTCCGCTGCCGCGATTCTTCAGTACAACGATCCCGACCTCTATATCTGGATGCCCGTCTACGGCTTGGCGGCTCTCTGGTCCTGGATGTCCTGGACGGGGAGGAGCCTGCCCGAGCCCTGGGTGGAGTTCTTTGCATTGGTGTGCCTGCTGGCGGCCTTCTATGTGGGAACGACGCTCCCGGAGGGGACATTGAACTATCGTCAGGAGGAACTCAGCGAGTCGGGTGGCCTCCTGGTCACCGCCGTCTGGTCCCTGGTGCTCGCCCGGCGCCAGCGCATGGCGAGAAACCAACGGGCGGCCTCGTGAGGCTGGCAAAATGAATCTTCCCGACACAGCGGTAGTCATCTACGGAGCCCTGGTGGCCCTGGGAGGGCTGATGGGTTATCTCAAGGCCCGCAGCATTCCTTCCCTGGTCCTGGGCCTTCTCTTCGGCATGGCTCTCATCCTCTCGGCGCTGTTCGCCGGCGCCGAAGGAGCGGTCCCGCCAGACCTGCCGCTGTGGCTGGTTCTGGGACTGACGGTATTGTCCCTCTATCGCCTCAATGTGAGTCGGCGCTTCATGCCGGCCGGGCTTCTGGTCCTGCTCGGCGCCATCGTCTGCGTCATCCTGTTGACGGCTTGAGCACCCGGAACGTGTGACCATGATGAAATCCCTGCCTCTGATCCTCCTGCTGGCCCTCGGACCCGCTCCTTCCCAGATCGAGACTCGGGTCTTGACCTCCATCCAGGACATGCTTCGCCAAGGAACCGGCATCAGCTTCTCCGAGCTTCAGAACGATTCCCATTTCAGCAAAGAGGAGAAGGAGTTCATTGGAAAGCTCTTCGAGACCCTGTTCCGCATCCCCGCCTTCGTCCAGAGTGAGCTGGAGCGGACGGGCGAGCCCCCAAAACGGGCGCAGATCGGAGAACGGTTCGGCGTGGGCGTTCAATCCATCGAACTGTTGCTCACCGTCATGGAAATCGACGCCCGAGTCCCCAAAATGTTCGACCGGGACCAGACCGGGGAGATCACCAGAGTCCACCGCCAGGGTCTGGCGGCGTTTCTTGAACGTCACGGCAACCCGGTCCGCGTCACCGGTTGGGAAGGAAAACCCGCACCCGACTTCGATCTGCTGACCCTGGAGGGGAAGAGGCTGTCCAGCGGGAGTTTGAGAGGGTCCAACGTCCTCCTCTATTTCTGGTTCACCGGCTGCCCGCCGTGTTCCCGCATCTCTCCGATCCTGGAATCCCTCCACCAGCGATACAAAAACGACCGACTCCAGGTGGTGGGCCTGAACGCCGACCGGATCCTGGAGCTGACGGTGAACGACCGGGAACGGATCGAATACCTGAAAAAGCACGGGGTCTCCTTTCCCAACCTCCATCTGACCCCAGCGGTCCACAAGGCCTTCGGAAACGTCAACGTCTTCCCCACACTCTTTCTGTTGGACTCCTCCGGGACGGTGTTCCGGCGCCTGATCAACTACCAGAGCCAGGAGGCCATGGACCAGGTGGTCTCCGAATTGGTGGGACCCTGATGCCGGCCGGCACACGTCGCCGGTGGCCGGCCCCGGCAAGCTTGGAATGAAGCTCTTTCGGGAAATCGGTCTCGCTTCCGCCATGTTCCTGGTGGTGGGAAACATCGTCGGAACCGGAATTTTCACCACCTCCGGACTCATCGCCCAGGAAATCGGGAATTCTCCGTGGCTCATCGGAATCTGGCTGGCCGGCGGCCTGCTGTCCCTTACCGGAGCCCTCTGCTACGCCCAGTTGGGGGCCCGCACCCCCAGGGCGGGCGGAGAGTTCGCTTTCCTCTACCCGGTCTACGGTCCCCTGGTCGCATTCCTCTCCGGCTGGGCTTCCCTGATCATCGGATTCTCGGGGCCCGTAGCCGCAGCGTCGTTGGGACTCGCCATCTATCTGGGACCCTATCTCCCCCTCGCAGCCGGACCTGTGGGGAACCAAACGGTGGCGACCGTGGTTCTCCTGGCGGTCACCACTCTGCTCTCCCTGGGGCTCAGATTCGGAACCCGTCTCCATTCCACGGTGACCCTCCTGAACCTGGGACTGCTTGCTGCATTTACCGGCCTCGTGCTGTACAACACCCGGAATGCCGGCGTCCTCCACGATTTGAATCCGGCCGGCGCCTGGGACCTGGAGACACTGGTCCCCGTGGCTTCGGCTCTGGTCCTGGTGATGTTCTCCTACAGCGGTTGGAACGCAGCGGCCTACATCGCCGAGGAGATTCGGGACCCGGCCCGCAACCTCCCCAGGTCCTTGTTGCTGGGGACGGCACTGGTCACCATCCTCTACATCGGCGTGAATCTGGCCTACCTGACAGCTCTTCCCCTGGCCCGGTTGCAGGGAGAGGTGGCCGTTGCCCAGTTGGCAGCTTCGGCCGTGTTGCCGTCCGGTGAATGGATCGTGACGCTACTAATTCTAGTCTCGATCCTGAGTTCCGTCACCGCCATGTCCATCGCGGGTCCCCGAATCTACTTCGCCATGGCCAGGCAACGGCTGTTTCCCTCCTGGTTGGGCGAAGTGCACCTGCGAAAGAAAATCCCCCTGAAGGCCATCTGGTTCCAGAGCGGCATCGCCCTGGCCCTGGTCTGGATGGGAACCTTGAGGCAGATCCTGCTGTTTTCGGGATTCGTGGTCATCCTCTTCTCGGCAGTGACGGTATCGGCTCTGCTCCGGACGCCTCTCGACCCCGGCTCGAGCCGCGGGGCCTGGATTTTGCAGCGGATCCTGCCCTGGATCTTCGTCCTGACGAGTCTCGCCATCCTGGCGAGCGTCGCACTCTCCCATCCGGGAGAATCCCTGGCCGGTGCGGCCACGGTCTTTGCGGGACTTCCCGTTTACTACTATTACCGGAGGCGCCTGGGATCGGCGCCGTGAAGGGCTGCTATTCCTGGATCTTCCCGGTCATGGGGACGAAACGGACGGCGAGCACGTTCTGGCGCCGGATCCTGCCTTCCTCCTTGGTCAACAGAAGCAGCTTCTGGACCCGTCCCGGATCACCCACGGGAATGACGAGACGGCCCCCTTCGGCCAGTTGCTCCTGCAGGGGCTCGGGAACCCGGCCGGCCGCGGCAGTCACCAGGATAACGTCGAAGGGTGCGGCCTCGGGCCATCCCAGATAGCCGTCCCCCGCCCGGGCGAAAACGTTCTCGTAGCCGAGACGTTTCAGAAGTGCCGCCGACCGGCGGGCCAGCTCGGGGACGATCTCTATGGTGTAGACCCGATCGGCCAGCTCCGCCAGGACCGCCGCCTGGTAGCCTGACCCGGTTCCGATTTCCAGGGCCCGGGCACCCTTTCGCGGGTCCGCCAACTGGGTCATCAGGGCGACGATGTAGGGCTGGGAAATGGTCTGGTCCAGACCGATGGGCAACGGTTGATCCGCGTACGCCAGGTGTTTCACGCCCTGGGGAACGAATTCGTGCCTGGGGACCCTGCCCATGGCCTCCAGCACCCTCCGGCCCCAGATGTCTCGAGAACGAAGCTGGGATTCCACCATCTCCCGGCGCAACCGGGGATAGTCGGCGGCCGCGGAGGCGGCATCCCCGGCGTCCCGGGAGCCGCAGCCAGCAATCAGCGGGAACGGAAGGACGAACAGCAACAAGCGAGTCTGCCGGAGCCAGGATCGGAGGATTCTCAAGACGGCAAGGGAAGATAAAGCCATTTAGAAAGAGTACTTGAGCGCGACTTCGATCTCTCGGGAGCGGTGAGCCCCGAATATCTTTCCGAAGAGTGACGTCCCGACCACGGCGTTGGGCTGGCGGAAATTGACCTGGTTGAAGGCGTTGAAGAGTTCCACCCGAAGCTCCACCAGATCTCCATTGACCAGCCGGGTCTGCTTTATCAGGCTGATGTCCCACGCATGAAAACCCGGCCGCCTCAGGATGTTCCGGCCGGAATTGCCGAAGGAATAGGGAGCCGGTTCGGCAAAGTCGTCCACCGGGAACCACATGTCCACCGAGGATTCGAACCGGTCGCTCGGCGTCATGGAAATTCGGTCCGCGCGGTCTCCTCCAAGCCCATCGTTGTTCCCGTCTCCCGGCACGAAAACGCTGAAGGGCGTCCCGTCCTGGATGCGGGTGATGCCGGACAGCCGCCAACCGTCCACCAGCTGCAGCAAGGGGTTTCGTCCCTCCGCACCCAGTGTCCGCTCCCTTCCGGGCAGCAGGTCGATGATGTAGTTCAGGGAGAACTGCCGAATGGGGACCCCCCGGCTGGGAGCTCGTTCGGCCTTCAGATTCCGAGGGTTCGACGGTTCACTCCGATAGCGATCGTCCAGCGAACGGAGCAAGGTAAAGGCGGAACGGAGAGACATGCCGTCGCTCAGACGCCGCTCCGCCGACAGATTCATCCGGTGGCTGCTCCCGGAGGAAGCACCGGTCAAGATCCGAAACTGGCCGAATGCCGGATTCGGCCGCCGAGACTGGATCGGCCCCGAAGCCGGCAGCGGGACGTTTCCCGGGAGAACCCGGCTCCACCCGGTTCTCTTGTTTCCATAGTACGAGGCCCGCAGATGCCACACCTCCTGGAAATCGTTCTCAAGAATCAACGTCCAGGCCTGCACGTAAGGTGTCCTCAGCCCGGTCTCGATCCCGCGGACCACCAGTTCAGGAGGCGCCACGTTCTCGAAGGGGTTCGCCAGGTCCAGATCGGGACTGTCCACTGGGGATTGGGCGCGTTCCGTGTAGTAGAAGGGAAAGTTCTTCCCCAGATAGCGGCTGAATGAACTACTCCCCACGACCGAATAGTAGAGGGAATACGAAGCCCGCAATACCAATCTGTTGGTCCTGAAGGGTTTGTAGGACAATCCAATCCGGGGAGCCCAGTCGTTGCGATCGGGAAACACCAGTCCGCCCCGCCCCGCCCTCTCCAGACCGAGAGCCCGGGCTTCAAAACTGTCGGCCACGATGATCCGACCCGTGGGCGGCGGCTCGAACAGGAGCGGAAAGAAACCGGAGATGGTGTCGCTGGCGGACCGGTAGGGAGAAGCGTAATGATAGGCCACTCCTCCCGTCAGCGCCAGAATCGGACTCAACCGCCAGCGGTCCCGGATATAGGCCTGCCACTGGTTGCGGCGCAGGTCGGTCCTGTCCGATCCGACTGTCCGGGAGGCCACACTGGGCAGACCCAGAACGAAATCCGCAAACCCGTCACCGGTGTAGAACCCGCTGAATTCGAATTCGCCGCGGCCACGGCCCTCAATGTGCGTGTCGTTGACTTGGCGTTTGGTCAGACTCGTTCCCAGGGTCAGGGTGTGGTCCCCGAGCGCCGTAGTGGTGGAGAACGAAGCCGAGTAACGATTGCTGAGCCATTTGTAAGGAGACGATGAATCCCCGAAGGACGCGTAACCCGTGACTTCGAAGTCCGGGTAGCCTTCGGTCAGGGCATCGGGAGCGGCGAGTCCCGAAATCCCCACCGAATCCACCAGACCCACCTGGCCGGAGTTGGGAGACACGCTCAGGCTCAGGTAGCGGTTGTATCCGATGGAGCCTTCGGTGACCCAGCGGGTTCCCAACGTCCGGTTGTGGGAGAGGCTCAGCGATTGGCTGCGGAGCGTGCGATTCCAACCGAAGGAGGGGAGCGGATGAACCAGCTTCCCGTCACCGTCGGTCAACGAGTACTGGAGGAAGCTCCTGGCATCGTCGTCGCCGGTATAGTCGAAACGAAAGAGATAGGTATCCCGGTTGGTCACACGGGGCTGGTTGTTGACGAAGTTCCGGTCGGGGTCCGGGCTGTTGGGATCGGGAATGACCCGGAAGAGATTCTCGGCGACCGGATGCAGCCGGCTCTGAGGAATCTGATTTCCTGGAAATGGCTCTCCCGTCACCGGATCGACGATAGGGGCCCCGAGGCTGCTGAAATCGCCCCGCTTCATCTCCGGTTCCGGCACGTGCGAGAGCAGGGTCGAACCCTTGATGATGCGCAGGCTCCGGAGACTGCCGAACAGGTTGATCTTGTCTCTCACCCGAACCCCCAGGCTGGCCCCGAACTCGTTTCTCTTGTACTCCGGGAGCGGCTGCCCTCCGGGGTCGAAGAAGTTTCGGGCGTCGAGGTTGTCGTTCCGGTGAAACCAGTACACCGAGCCGTTCAGTCTCCCCGACTGCTTGGCGGGAAACGGATTGACCATCTCCGCCAGCGAGGGTCTCGAGGTCGAGACGGCCGTTTCGCGAACCAGTCGGATCTGGTAGTCGCGGATCTGATCCAGGGGGCTCTTCCCGGAACCGGCGCCACTCTCCTGGGAAGCTGCTTCGCCCTGCTTGGGCTTGGCTTTGGCCTTGGCCGAACCCTGATCCCAGATGCCGATCACGAGCCCAAAGACGAGCAACGAGTTCAAAACCCGAGACACACCGGCACCGATCCTGTACCAGGGTCCATGACGTGTGTTCTGCTTGCGGAACGAAGGACTTGCAGAGCGATCGGATGGGATCACAACACGAGCGCCCCTTCCACCAACATGTCGGAAACCGGAAAATTGACGCGCAACCGACGGTACACCGACGGGATGTTGACCTCGAAGTTGACTTCCTTCTGGTCCGGCGAAACCACCGCAGCACCGTCGATCCGGCGGGGAAAGACGAACTTGGCCCCCACTGCCTCCTCTCTGGGGGGAAAGTAGGCGGCCAGCTCGATGCGTGGAAAGCCCTCGGTGGCCAGATACGCCCGGTCTCTCATGGTCTCCAGCGTTTGGGAATCGAAGAAGCGCTTCACGCTGAGCTCCATGTTGGGGTTATTGGACCGGAAGCTGATGGTGACCACGATCCAACGGCTCACGTCCATATTCAGACCGGGGGCAATGCCGGCATCGAGACGGCTCTTCGCCACCGGAGTCATCTCGTCGTAGCCGTTCTGGATCTGCTGTATGCGAGCATAGGCCCGGCGAATGGGCGGGGCCGAAAGCAGCCGGACGAAGAAGGTATTGAAGATTTCCTTCTCTCCGTGAATCCCGCTGCCGACACCTCCCAAAACTCGGGTATAGGTCTGCTTTCGGGCCCAGGGAGACCGGTTCAGGATCCGGGTGGCTTCAGACAGGGTCCAACTGGAAAAATCCTTCCGCAAAATCTGCTGTGGGTCCGGGACGGCGGCGGCGGCCGACAGGAAGAGCAGCAAGACCAGACACGCTCGCAGCAGCAATGGAACTCCTCGAAAGATCCCGGTTAATCCCCTCAGTAAGGAACTCACACTCCACCGGCCCGCGCCTGTCACACCCGGCGACGGCTTGGGAAAATTCTAACATATGGGACTGCGCGGTCCGGCTGGCCGGACGCGACGAGGAGCGAACAATCGCGGGACGAAATCGCCCGTCAGGTGCCGGACGGGCCGATAGTCTCGGGCTTGTAGCCACCCCGCGAGCGGAAATACGCGATCAGGATCAGATAGCAGGCCAGCATGACCAGGGGGAGAACGGCGATCCTGGCCAGCGTCCCCTGTTTGGAAACTACCACCACTTTGCCGACGCGTTCCCGGCTCTCCTGGTCGAGACTTCCCAGTACGGACTGGTCCAAGGCGTTGTACTGTCCCAGAAGTCCCAGCTTCCCGGTCATGACCTGAGCGTGCAGGGCCTGATCCTCCTGCTTCATCATGCGATCGAACGCCTGGTCCTGAAAGGTGCCGATCAGGGGACCGCCCAGAACCCCCACCGCCAGCATCCCGACCCCCGCGATGGCATTGAGGGTCAACGCCCCGCCGCGGGGAAAGGACTCGCTCACGACTCCCAGAGTCGCCGGCCAGAAGAAGGTCTTGCCCACGCCGTAGAGAGTGGCGGCCAGGAAGACCACGGAGGCGGCCTGGCCGGCGGTGGACAGCCAGAAGAGGCCGGCCGAGGCGATGAGGGCCGATACGGCCAGAAGGCCCAAGGGGGAGATGCGGTGGGTGATGGGACCCGCGAAGAAGCGAAGGATGAACATGATGAGGGAGGTATAGATCAGAACCAGGGCTCCGGCGTCGGGACTGGCCAACACCGAGCTCATGAGGTCGGCGATCCAACTGTCGGTCCCCAGCTCGGTGGTCGCCAAGGGCATCATGATCAGCAGCAGGAACACGAACATGGGCCGTCCCAGGGAGCGGACGTAGTACAGGAACACGGCCGTCGGCGCCACCACCAGCACTACTTTCATCCAGAGTTCCAGTGCAGTCTGGTTGACAAGCAGGATCTGATCCAGGCCCTGCACCAGCAGATAACAGACGATCAGGCAGCTCGCCGCGCCGAATTCCCGGAGCATGTCCAGGTAGGGGACTCCGGCGGCCACCCGCTCCTGGACGGGAAATTTCCGGCCCAGCAACAGGAACCCGTAGAGGACGGTGGGAATCACCACCAGCGCCACCTTCCACTGCCAGAGATTGCCGGCAAGTCCTCCCAGCGTACCCCCCGTTCCCAGGGTCATGGCAAGAAGTCCGCCCAGGACCAGGCCCCCGGGCCAGCCGGCGTGGAGCACGCTCAGGTAGTGCGTCTTCTGCTTGTCGTAGATGGTGGCCACCACCGGATTGATCACCGCTTCGACAATCCCGTTGGAGAGGGCGAACAGGAAGGTGCCCAGGTAGAGCGTCGAGAAGTCTCCGGCGAAAATGGTGATCACGGCCGATGCCAGGTGACCCGCGAAGGCCAGCACCATGGAGACTCCGTAACCAATCCGGTCCACCACCAGACTGAAGAGAATGATGGAGATGGCGAAGGGGTAGAGCCCTGCTCCCACCAGGTACCCGATCTGCTCCCCGCTGAGATTGAACTGGGCCCGCCAGTCATCCAGGATCATGGCCCGCACCACGAATCCGAACGCGGTGGCCACCAGCGCAAAGAAACACCCCAGAAACAGCCTTCTTCCACCGACTCCATTCGACATGAATCCACCTCTCCTCCGAACCGGATCAACACGCGGCAGCCGGATGGGTCCGCTCCGGCACCCAAGTGAGTTTGAGCCTGCCCTCACAAAGTGTCAATCGCCGTGCTCGTCTCTTTATCTCTTTCCTCTTTTCTCTTTCCTTTCCGGCTTGGTACGATCTGGTCCCGGCCCGGGTGCCGGGTGGCAAGACCACGCGAGATGGAGACCAGCTGCGTCATTCTCTGCGGCGGACACGGTAGGCGCATGGGCTCCTCCCGGCACCACAAGGTCTGTTTTACTATCGCCGGCGTCCCGGCCATCGTCCGCATCATCGACACTCTCAAGGCCGCCGGGCTGAAGCGTTTTCTGCTGGTCGTGGGCCAGCGGGCGGTCGACGTCATGAACACGGTGACCCGGGTCCACCCCGATGTCTCCTTCGCCTACCAATCCGAAGCCCTGGGTACGGGGCATGCGGCCGAGTGCGCCGCCCGGGTCCTTCGCGACCGGCGTGCCGGCGGCGACGTCCTGATCACCATGGGAGACAAGGTCATTGAGGCCCAAGTGGTGAGAGACCTGATCGAACGCCACCGGGCAGAGGCCGCCGGCCTGACGCTTGCGGCTCTCCACAAGGAGCCGGACAGCACCGCCGGCCGGATCCTGCTGGACTCGGAGTCACGCCCACTGGCCGTGGTCGAGGTGGCCGACATCCGCCGTTCGTCCGAAACCGGGGTCCCTATCACGGTCGCTGGGCAGGAGATTTCCGGCGCCGAAGTCGAGTCCCGGAGCCGATTGCTCAACACCTCCCTCTACCTTTTCAGCGCCGAAACTCTGCACGCCTCCCTGTCGGACCTTGCGGCCGACAACGCCCAACAGGAGCTCTACCTGACGGACACGGTCGAGCAGGTTTCGGAAACCGGAGGCACCACTTCGGTCCTGGAGGTGGCCGATCCCCAGGACCTCATGGGATTCAACACCCCGGAGGAACTGCTCCGGATCGAGGAGGCCCTGGGCCGGCGCAAGCTCCTCAGAGACGGTCCTTCGGAGGCGGTCCCCCGGATCGACCCGGGCCGTCTGAAAACAGCCGGCGAGTGGCTCGAGATCCTGGACCGGAAGCCCGCCTCCCTGCGGCGCTCTCTCTCGCAGGTCTACGGCTTGGACGGAGCTCTCCTGGAGCCGCGCATTCGTGCCTGCCGGCGCCTGCTGAAACGGTTCGTGGACAGCCACGGCGCCTCCCGTCCCGTGGTCCTGGCCCGGGCCCCGGGCCGCCTCAACCTCATGGGGCGGCACGTGGACCACCGGGGCGGCTTCGTGAACACAATGGCCATCAACCGGGAGATCCTGCTGGCAGCATCTCCCCGGGAAGACGACACCGTCAGCCTTAGTCACCTCTCTTCGGACGAATTCCCCGAAAGAACCTTTCGCATCCGCGATCTGCTTCCGGACACCGACTGGCTCGCCTGGATGGACTTCATCAGTTCCTACACCGTCAACCAGTTTCTCAGCGTCTCGCGGGGCGACTGGAGCAACTACGCCCGGGCCGCCGTGCTGAGACTCCAGCACGCCTACCCGCATCGCAGGTTGCGGGGAATGGACTGCGTCGTCTGGGGGGACATCCCGCTGGGTGCCGGCCTCTCCAGCAGTTCGGCTCTGGTGGTGGCCATGGCGGAGGCCTCGGTGGCCCTCAACCAGTTGGCTCTGACCACAAGGCAATTCGTGGACCTGTGCGGCGAGGGGGAATGGTTCGTCGGGTCCCGGGGCGGCATCGCCGACCAGGCCGCCATCCGAGGCGGCGAGAGGGACAAGGTCAGCAAGATCGGTTTCTTTCCGTTTCGGATCGAAGAGACCATTGCCCTGCCCCCGGAGCTGTCTGTCATCATCGCCAACAGCCAGGTCACCGTTTCCAAGAGCCATGAGGCACGGCATACCTTCAATCACCGGGTGGCCTGCTACGATCTGGCCGAGATGCTGCTGCGCAAGAATGCGTCCTTCCTGGCATCCATGAAACACCTCAGGGATCTGGACCCCGGGAAGCTGGGTCTGTCCCGGGCCGAGATCTACCGCCTGCTGAAACAGCTCCCCCAAGAAACCGACCGCCGGAGCCTTCTGAAGCAGTTGCCGGACCAGACCGATCGGGTCGAGGAGATTTTCTCGACCCACGACGACGCGGGGAAATATCCCCTGAGAGGGGTTGCCCTCTTCGGCATCACCGAGTGCCGGCGGAGCGACCGATTCTCTCGCCAACTTAAGGAACACGAGTTTTCCCGGATCGGAGAAATGATGCGGGTCAGCCACGACGGCGACCGAATCGTCCGGCATCACCGCGGCCGATCCCGGCCTCACGCCGCGGCCTGTGACGACCGGCAATTGGACCGCCTGATCCGGAATTCCTTTTCCCCGGACCCCGCCAGGAGAGAGAATGCCGAACTCTGGATGCAGCCGGGGAGCTACTCCTGCTCCACCCCGAAGATCGATCGGATCGTGGATCTGGCCTGCGCCCAACCGGGGGTCGTGGGGGCCCAACTGTCGGGGGCGGGTCTGGGAGGCTGCGCCATGATATTGGTCCGAACCGAGGCGGTGGAGCGGACTCTGGCCCACCTGACCCGCACTTTTTATGAGGCGCAGGGGCTGGAGGTCGAGGCCTACGTCTGCCGGCCGGTGGCGGGAAGCGGTCTCATCGACTGCCGTTGACCCGCAGGAGGAAGACGAAGAGAGATGGAATCCACCCGGTATGAAGGTCGAGACTATCGGACCGGGAGATCCGTCTCCGTCGACGTGAAGGGAGAGGCCATCATCGATGTCCGGCCGGAAGTCCGCGCCGAGCCTGGCCTCTGGATCGCTCCGGCCCTGTTGGACATCCAGCTCAACGGCTTCGGCGGTTACGGCTTCAACGAAGCGGAGACCTCGCCGGAATCGGTGGCTCAGGTGGTCCGGAGCCAGTGGCGGGCCGGAGTCGGCGCCTTCCTGCCCACCGTGACCACCCACTCCCGGAACCGCATGCTTGGTTCGGTAAGAGCCATAACCGATGCTTGCCGTGATCCCCGGATCCGCCGCTCGATCCTGGGAATCCACTTGGAGGGTCCCCATATCTCCGCATTGGACGGCCCCCGGGGAGCCCATCCGCTGGAACATGTCCGGAATCCCGATTGGGACGAATTCCTCCGGATGCAGGAGGCCGCCGACGGCGGAGTGCTGCTGGTCACTCTGGCTCCCGAGTTGGATGGAGCCATCCCTTTTGTCGAACGCCTCGTGGACGCAGGCATCGCAGTCGCCATCGGCCACACCAACGCCTTGGCACACGATCTGGACGCCGCCGTCGCGGCCGGCGCCCGTCTTTCGACCCACTTGGGAAACGGAGCCCACTCGTTGCTTCCGCGGCATCCCAACTATATCTGGGAGCAGCTGTCCAGAGACGAACTCGACTGCAGCGTCATCGCCGACGGGCACCACCTTCCCGCCTCGGTTCTCAAGTGCATTCTGCGGTGCAAGGGAGTGGAGCGCACCATCGTCATCAGCGACGCCATCACGCAGGCCGGACTGCCCCCCGGCACCTACCCGGCGGCTGGGGGAAAGATGGAGGTAGCGGCCAACGGCCGGATTTCCCTGGCCGGAACACCGTACCTGGCCGGGGCCGGAGCCGACCTGGGCCAGGGTGTCTCCAACCTGGTCCGAATGGGAGTGGCATCCCGCCGGGACGCCCTCCGAATGGCCACCCTGAATCCAGCCCGGCTCCTCTCCCGGGACAGCCGGATGGGAGCCTTGGAAGCGGAAAAGCTGGCCAACCTGATTCAGTTTTCCTGGACGGACGACGGGATCCGCATCCATCGAACCGTGGTCGGCGGTCAGGTGGTCTTCGACGGCGCCGGCTGAGTCCGGGCGACGATCTCCAGCAGTTCCTCGCCGTAACGACCGATCTTCGCCGGTCCCAGTCCCTTGATGCTCTCCAGTTCCGACAGCCGGTGGGGACGGATGGCGGCCAAGAGCTTCAAGGTGGCGTCGTGAAGGACGGTGTAGGGCGGAATCCGAGCCTCGCGAGCCCGAGTCGTCCGCCATGATCTCAGTTTCTCGAACAGAGCTTCGTCGTAGGTCAGGTCTGCCGTCTCCGATCGACCGGACTTGGTCTTGGCCTGCGGTCGTTTTCGGGGAGGCGTGGGCCAGGAGAGCTCCACCTCCTCCTCCCGAAGCATGACGCGGCGTCCCCGGGGGGTGATGGAGACCACCGGGTACTCTCCGGAAGACACGCGGACGCATCCGTCCCGGATCAACTCCTCCAGGATGCCCCGAAGATAGGTCTGCCCGTGGCCTTTGAGCAGACCGTAGGTCGAGAGCCGGTCCAGACCTCGATCCAGAATCTCCTGCGCCTTCGACCCCATCAGCACCTGGAGGACCTTGGCCAGCCCGAACCTGCCCTGCATGCGGGCCACACAGCTCAGGGCCTTCTGCAGAACAATCCATTCTTCATCCGTCGGTTCCCGGACCTCTCCCGTCGAGAAGCGGCGGCAACGATCGCAGTTGGCGCACCGGGCGGCCGCCTCGCGGTCGCCAAAGTAGCCCAGGATGTAGCCGTGCCGGCAGCGGGTCGAACTGACGTAGCCGAGGATGTCCCTCAACTTTCCCCGGTCTCGGCGGCGCTTCTCCACCAGATAGGAGGCCTCCCGGTCCAAGCGGACGCGGTCGGCCCCCTCCAACAGGGAGATGGCGATCTGGCCGCCGGGGACCGGATCCTGGCGGATCAGTCCGCTTCGCTCCAGAATGGAGAACAACGTCCGAATCGACAAATCGCTCGTGTCCGGAGAGATTTCCCGGGTCCATGCCGGCAACGGCTGGATTCTCGGTTCCTCCTGGGAACAGGTTCTCCGCAGGACTCTCCAGGTCCGCTCCAGGAGAAAGGGCTCCGGATTGGCGGCTTCCAGAAAAAACTCCTGGGTCCGCACGTCAGCATAGTTGTAGAGAAGCTCGCAGAGCGCCGGCGACCCGTCCCGGCCGGCACGGCCGATCTCCTGGTAGTAGGCCTCGACGCTGCCCGGCAGGTCCCAATGCACCACGAAGCGAAGGTCGGTACGGTCCACACCCATGCCGAAGGCATTGGTGGCCACGACGACCGGATCCTCTCTCCCCATGAACCGATCCTGGACGGTCTGGCGTTCCCGGTCCGGCAAACCTGCGTGGTAGAGACTCGCCTTCCTCCCGGCGTCCCGCAGCAGGGTATGGACCCGTTCCGTCTGTTTCCGGGTGGCGCAGTAGACGATTCCGGACTCCCATTCGTCCAGGATCTCGACCACCCGGTCCAATTTGGCCTGGTGGTTCGCCGTTCTTGAGACCACGAGCCGGAGGTTGGGCCGGTCCAGGCCGTAGACAAGAATTTGGGGCTCGGGGCGGTCTTCCTGTCCCAGGCCCAACTGTTGCAGGATATCCTCACGAACGTAAGGCGTGGCCGTGGCGGTCAGGGCCATGACCCGGGCCCGCGGAAACAGGGTCAGGACCGGACCCAGACGCAGGTACTCGGGACGGAAGTCGTGCCCCCAGTGGCTGATGCAGTGGGCCTCGTCCACGGCGACCAGGGAAACCGTGCAGCGCTCCAGAACCTCCATGAACCGGCGGCTCCGGAAGCGCTCCGGGGCCACGTAGACCAGCTTGTACGATCCCCGCTCCAACCCCCGGATGCGATGGTCCATTTCCCGCCAAGTCAGTGAGGAGTTGATGAAGGTGGCCGGCAGGCCCCGGGCCACGAGCCCGTCCACCTGGTCCTTCATGAGAGCGATCAAGGGGGAGACCACCACTGTGACCCCCTCCGACAGCATCGCGGTCAACTGGTAACAGAGGGATTTTCCCCTGCCGGTCGGCATGATCACGATGGAATCGTCGCCGTTCAGGGTATGGAGAATGGTCTCTTCCTGCCCGGGAAGAAACGACGTGAAGCCGAAATGCTCCTCCAGTGCCGCCCGCAGGTCAGGCGGGGATACGGATGAGTTGGCGTCTTTGGAGCACAAAACGGAACCCCCCCGGCGGTGAGGACCGAACCGTTCAACCTTACAAGAAAAGGGTGGCAAGGGCCGAGTTCAGACTCGGGGCGCGGGAGAGAACCGGGTCAGGAAATAAAGTGGAGCAGGATCGCGAGTGCTGGCCGGGCTCAGACCCCCATCAACGGCTTGAGATACCGGGCGCTCCGGGCCACCGCCTCCTCAACGGGCATGACACCGGCGAAGGCCTGGTGGACGGTCACGTAGCCTCCATACCCGATGGCTTCGAGGCCTCGGAAGACCTCCTCGAAGTCGACGCCTCCTTCTTCCCAGAGACCGATGTGGTCCACGGCGACGCCGCCGCGGCCCCAGGTCTCGACGACCGTCACCCCGGAAGGAGTCAGGAGGTGGTTCTGGACATACACGTTCATGATCCAGGGCTCGAGCCGGCGGATGGTCTCGGCTCCGTAGTCCTCGCCGGCAATGAACCAGTTGGCCGGTTCGTAGATGATGCCGAAATTGGAACGGTCGACCCGCTGGAGGACGTCCAATGCCCCCTGGACCGTCTCGAACAGGCTGGCGCAATGGGCCTGGTGAGCAAGCCGGATTCCCCGCTCCCGGGCCTCGTCCGAGGCGCGGGCGGCCCATTCGATATCCTCCTCCTTCTTCATGCAGATCCGAATCAGATCGGAACCCAGGGCCTCGGTCAGGTCCAGGTAGGGCGTGATGTTGCGGAGTCCCTCCGGCCCCTGCTCGTCGTTTCGGGGAACGGCGAAATCACCGGTGACCATGGAGACGGTCAGACCCGCCTGAGCGATGGAGCGAGCCGCTCCCTGGACTCTCTCCTGCGGCGAATGGGTGCCGACCTGAGAGGCTCTCATGCAGACGGCCGCGTAGCCGTGCTCCTGAGCCAGGCCGACAATCTGGTCCAGGGTCAGGTCCGCCCTTTCCTTGGAGCTAAAGGATTCGGCCACTCGTGCCGATAGAGAAAGCTTCATGGTGTCCTCGTTGGTCGATTCCAGGGGCGGCGGTCCCTCAGCTGTGGGACGGCAACCGCCCATGAGGCTCAAGGCACCCAGTCCCAGCAGGCCCTCTAGCAGTTGGCGCCGAGTCGACGCCACCGATTGGTTCCGCCCGTCTTCCGGTTCTCTCATCGGCTTAGGCTGACCTCAACTCTCCTCTCGGACCGGGGCGTCCTGTTTCCAGCCAGCCGCTCTGCGATCTGGACGGCGTTGAGGGCCGCCCCCTTGCGGATCTGATCGCCGCAGACGAACAGGTCCAGGCCGTGGACGCCGTTTTTTCCGAACCGGCTGATGTCGGACCTAATCCGGCCCACGAAGACATCGTCCCGGCCCGACGCGGCCAGAGGGGTGGGAAAGCGGTTGCCGGTCCGGTCGTCCTGTACCGAGACTCCCGGAGCGTTCGCCAGCAGGCTCCTGGCCTGCTCTGCATCCAACGCCTCCTCCAACTCCAGGTTGATGCTCTCGGCATGGGCGCGCATGACGGGAACCCGGACGCAGGTGGCGGTGATGGCCACCGAGGAGTCGCCCCAGATCTTGTGGGATTCCCGAACCATCTTCATCTCTTCCGTGTTGTACCCTTCGGGTCCGATTCCCGAGTCGTGGCTGAAGAGGTTGAAAGCGTACTGCTGGCGGAAGATCTCGCAAGTGGGAGACTGGCCGTCCAGCACCTCCCGGGTTTGCTGCTCCAGTTCGGCCATGGCCGCGGCGCCGGCGCCGCTGGCGGCCTGGTAGGTGCTCACCACGATGCGCCGGACCCGGACGGCGCGGTGAATGGGCGTCACCGGCACGATCATGATGATGGTCGAGCAGTTGGGGTTGGCGATGATCCCGCCGTGGCCCAACTCCACGCCCTCCAAGGCTTCCGTGTTGACCTCCGGAACCACCAGGGGAACTCCCGGGGTCATGCGAAAGGCCGAGCTGTTGTCGACGACGGTGGCGCCGGCCTCGGCGGCCAGAGGAGCATACTTCCGGCTGATGGACGCGCCGGCGCTGAACAGGGCCAGTTCCACGTCCTGAAAGCTGTCCTCCGTCAGTTCCTCGACGGTGTGGGGCTTCCCCTGGAATTCAAAGGCCTTGCCCGCGCTGCGGCGGCTGGCGAGAAGCTTGAGACTTCCCACGGGAAAACGCCGCTCGGCCAGCAGGCGGACAAACTCCTGCCCCACGGCCCCGGTCGCACCCACGATGGCTACGTTCAAATTGCCCGACACGACACACCTCCGTCTTGAACGCCCACCCGGGGCAACAGCCGCCGCGGCCATCAGCCATAGAGACGGCAACTACTTGCCACGGAAGGGTAAACGGCCCGTGACGACGTTGGCCACGGGCCGTCAACGTGGAGAAAGAGTATACCAGGATGCCCGCCGATGAATTTCAGGACGGCGGGGTGGAGAAGGGCTGCTGGTCAGTTCAGCAGCGTCGCCTTCTTGATGTAGTCCAGCTTGGGGAAATCCCGCTTGAGATAGCTGTTACCTTCGGCGCGAATACGCCCTTGACTCGGTCCCCTGCCCGAGGGAGCCCCCTCGCCGTACGCCTTGTAGACGGAGTCCACCACCTCCATCCCTTCGCTGACTCGGCCGAAGGGGGAGAAGCCGTAGCTGTCCAGGCTCCCGTTGTCCTTGTAGTTGATGAAGAACTGCACCGAACGGGAGTGGGGCATGTTGGTCTTGGCGAAGGAAATGTAGCCCCGCTGATTCGACTCCACCACCGGGTCATCCTGGATGTTGGCGGCGCTCCATTTCTGTCCGACCATGGGGTCGCCATGCATTCCGAACTGGGCCATGAACCCTTCGATCACCCGGAAGAAGGCGATATTGCGGAAATAGCCGATTTTCACCAGGTTGTAGAACCGGTCCGCGCCTAGAGGGGACCATTCCCGGGTCACTTCGACCACGAAGTCCCCCTTGGTGGTCTCGAACTTGGCCTTGAAGGTGGCGGGAGCCTTCGCGTTGGCCAGTGACGGATTCTGGAGTGCGGGATTGGGGCCCTTCATGGGCCGGGGTGGTTTGTCCATCTTGGCAGGCTCCGGTTTCGGTTCTTCAGGTTTCTTGGCCGGTTCCGGCGGGGTTGCATCCGCGGCGTCGCCGGCCGCTTCCTCGGCGGTTATCTTGTCGCCCGCATCGGCCACGGCCGCGGCCTCGTCAGCCGGCGGCGGCTCCGCCGAATCGGCTTCGTCGGAGACCGGCGCGCTACAGGAGAGCGAAAGCAACAACAAGAAAAACGCACAAAACTCCCATCGCCTTGCATGCATGTTCCTTTATCTCCTTCATGGTTTCCGTTTCCGGTCCTCTCTCCAGAACGTCGATTATTGCCCGGCGGGGAGTTCAGTTCAAGAAACACGGGTTCGAAGCCACACTCGAATTCGTAGTGCCCAATTCCAAATCCGCGTTTCTTGACACCCTTCTCAGACGTCCATAGTTTGATACAGGGAGGTAGACAGATGCAGCGGAGGCGCCTTCGAGGTTCGCGAGGGTCGGAAAAAGAGGTTCGGGGATACCCGGTCAGGGCCGGAACCGGCTCACGGTTCGTTGCGGGCGCCCTTGCGACGTGGCTTGCTTTTTTGGGAACGGCAGTGGCGGGCTCTGCGGGCCTCCTCCACATCGGCGGAAACAAGCAGCTTTTCATCGACGACTACGTCATCGAGAACCTCAGCCACGCCAAGCAGATCCTCAACCCGGCCGTCAAGCATCCGGCAAACCCCGTCTTGAAGCAGGACCGGCCCTGGGAGGGCCATTACATTGGGCTCCAGAAGTTGATCTATGACCCGGACCGGGAAATCTACCGGATGTGGTACCGGACCACGGGAGCGTTCGAGTCACAGAAGGGGGGCGCCGACCGGCTTCGGCCCTACCGTTGGGACTGGAGTCTGAAAGACGGGCAGGCCGTCCGCAGCAAAGCGGAGGAGGTCTACGGTTACAAACAATACGCCGACGAAAAGGATTGGCTCCTTTGTTACGCCACGTCCCGCGACGGCATCCATTGGGAGAAACCCAACCTGGGCCAGGTGGAGTTCGACGGCTCCAGCGACAACAACATCCTGCCGCCCGGAACCCTGGTCCCCCTGTTTCGGGACGAGCATGAAACCGATCCCGCCAAGCGCTACAAGGCCATGAGCTCCGAGGGCACGACTCCCACCGTCTGGAAGCCGGGAATGAAGCCGGGGATGCGGCAAAGCCTCTACTACTCGCCCGACGGCTTCGAGTGGACGCCATACGAGAACAATCCGGTGATCGACACCGCCCCCAAGATCGGCCGCTGGGGACCCACCTCACACATGGGCTGGGACCCCATCCGGCAGGTCTACGCCGTCTTTATGGAGCAGTGCCTGCACCGGGGCTGCCCCCGGGGGCAGCGGATCATCGGCCGGGCGGAGAGTCCCGACATGACCCGATGGACCCCTGATCAGAACGTCCTGATCCAGGACGAGTTGGATTATCCGGACACAGAGTTCTACTCCATGCCGGTGATGGCCTACGAGGGAATTTACATCGGTCTACCCTGGATATTTCGAACCACCCATACGCTCCATTACCCCCAACTGGCCTTCAGCCGGGATGGGATCCGTTTCGAGCGTCCGTACCGCGAGCCCTTCCTGCAGGTGGGCGACAAAGGCGATTTCGATGAGAGCACCATCTACGTGCACCAGCCCACGGTCCGTGACGGCGAGATCCGGATCTACTACTACGGCGGCAACTGGAGGGGATCCGAAGCGCTTTACGGGCAGGGAGACCGGGCCATGTTCGCCGTGGGTCTGGCCACGGTTCGCGAGGACGGGTTCGTCTCCGTGGACGCCGGCAAGATTCACGCCGGAGTCCTCACGACCCGCTTCCTCAGCTTCGAGGGCCGCCGTCTGGTGGTGAACCTGGAGGCCGCCAAGCACAACCATGGCTCGGGACAGCCCGAGGTCCGGGTGGAGATCATCGGAAACGACCACCATCCGATCCCGGGCTACACCCTGGCCGATTCCGATCCGGCCCGAATGACCGGGAAGCATGTGATGAGCTGGCGGGGACAGACGGAACTAGGGGCCCTGGCCGGAAGCCCGGTGCAGCTCCGCTTCTCGATCCGAAACGCGAAGCTCTTTTCTTTTCAATTCCGACCGTAAGAAGAAAACAGGAAGGGACAGTCTCGATTTCCGGACCCGCGAGAACAATCCGGTGATCGACACCGCCCCCAAGATCGGCCGCTGGGGACCCACCTCACACATGGGCTGGGACCCCATCCGGCAGGTCTACGCCGTCTTTATGGAGCAGTGCCTGCACCGGGGCTGCCCCCGGGGGCAGCGGATCATCGGCCGGGCGGAAAGTCCCGACATGACCCGATGGACCCCTGATCAGAACGTCCTGATCCAGGACGAGTTGGATTATCCGGACACAGAGTTCTACTCCATGCCGGTGATGGCCTACGAGGGAATTTACATCGGTCTACCCTGGATATTTCGAACCACCCATACGCTCCATTACCCCCAACTGGCCTTCAGCCGGGATGGGATCCGTTTCGAGCGTCCGTACCGCGAGCCCTTCCTGCAGGTGGGCGACAAAGGCGATTTCGACGAGAGCACCATCTACGTGCACCAGCCCACGGTCCGTGACGGCGAGATCCGGATCTACTACTACGGCGGCAACTGGAGGGGATCCGAAGCGCTTTACGGGCAGGGAGACCGGGCCATGTTCGCCGTGGGTCTGGCCACGGTTCGCGAGGACGGATTCGTCTCCGTGGACGCCGGCAAGATTCACGCCGGAGTCCTCACGACCCGCTTCCTCAGCTTCGAGGGCCGCCGTCTGGTGGTGAACCTGGAGGCCGCCAAGCACAACCATGGCTCGGGACAGCCCGAGGTCCGGGTGGAGATCATCGGAAACGACCACCATCCGATCCCGGGCTACACCCTGGCCGATTCCGATCCGGCCCGAATGACCGGGAAGCATGTGATGAGCTGGCGGGGACAGACGGAACTAGGGGCCCTGGCCGGAAGCCCGGTGCAGCTCCGCTTCTCGATCCGAAACGCAAAGCTCTTTTCTTTTCAATTCCGACCGTAAGAAGAAAAGTGGAAACGAAAGCGACTGTCGACGGCCGACGTGGTGCGCAGCTACCGACGTGGTGCGCAGCTACAAGAACCTGACGAACGTGGAGCGGGCGTTCCGCTCTTTTTATAATCAGGGAGTTATCTTGTCTCTGAGTCTGGACCTTCGGGCTGGTTGGAATCCCTGGATTATCGCTCGGCAAAGCAAGCATGACAGGATGGCCTGCCATCAACCTTTCGAAACTCGTCAGAGGTGGTCGATTGACTGACATCCATCAGGGTCATGGATTGGACGGTCGATCAGTGGCCCTCCACGCAGAACCAGCAGCCCGAGCGCGAGCACTCCCACGAGGACGAGGGTGGCTACCAACTCGAGGATTTCTCTGCGTGTTCATGGTCGGGCATGTCGTAGCGCAGGCCCGCATTGTCGTACAGCGACGCGCCGAAGGCCGTCACCATTTTGCTGTTGCTTTTTCCCAGGAAATGCTCGAGCAAGTTGTTCAATCGGAACTGGTACAGCGCGAGACGCATCCTGACCATTCCGTTCTTCGGGAACTTCAGCTTGTCCGCGAGGTCGTTGCCGACCAGCAAGCGGGAGACAGGAAAGATGGTTTTCTTGACTAAATTCGACCGCGCGGCCGGGTCCATGATCCCCGCGACCAAGGGTGCGGAATTTATAAGCGCATTGGCCATGATCACAGCGGTGTCGGTGGGCGCCGGCTCGCAGGCAGACCCAATCGCGTACCATCGCAGGGCGTCCTTCTTCGTCGGTGTAGAGCATGGCGTCGGGAACGCCCATGAGATGTCCGGCGTAGCGCCATACGGCGCAGAAGCTTTCCCGCTCCTGGCTGGAATAGACGGAGCCCAAAGTCTCCGAGTGTTTCAGCGTCCGCGCGGCGAAACAGGCGAGCGCATAGCCCATGTGGGCGGCGCTGATCGGCGTCCCGTGGGCCGCGAAATCCCACTCCGGGGACTGGCTCAACAGATACCGGACCTGTGCATGGACAAACCGGATTCGGACCGATAGTTTCCACCCGTCACCGTACCGTTGCAGCCCTCCCGGCCAGAATATCTCCACTTGATGGCGGTTGTTCTGCCTGAGCCGCCTGACGCCGTTGTCGAAGATGCGCCCCGTTTGGACGAAGGACTCGCTGATAAGCGTCGAGAAGCCGTCGACCAGCGTGCCGGCAACGAACGCGGCGAAGATGTTGACGACATTAGCTTGGAAGACGCGGGCACCCAGCCGGAAGGCCTGGTGGTCGAGCCATGGCGGATCGGGTTCGGCGAAGACATTGCGCAGCGACTTTGGCGCGTCGCGAAGGACGCCCTCGTTCTGGTTCATGCCGGCCTTGATGAACCGCGACGCCTGCTTACGCGACAGCGAGGAGAGGTCCTTCACCGCCGCGTCCGCCAAGGGGTCGCCGATCTGGGTATGCCCGACGTAGATGTCGGAGAGCCTCTTGCTGATCGCAGTAGCTCTGGCATGTCCTTCTACATACGCGGAAGGAATACTGTTCACATGGATCCTCCATCGTTTGGCGGCGATGGCGTCTAGTGAGAGACAGGCCACACAAAACAAACACTCGTTTCTCGACTTCTACAGCGTACGCCACCATCCGCATCTTCGGCAAGACGAGACTGGACTTTCCCCATCTTGCTGGAGATTCAGGCGAACAGGGGAAGCAGGTGTCAACGAGGATCACGACGAGGCGGTCCAATCCTGGCGGCCCAGCCTTGCGAAAAACAGACTGTCCCCTTTTTCCTTTTTCTCGCTCCTGTCACTCGAACCGGAAGGAAAAGAGATCGGCGTCCTGCAGGACGAAGCGAAGGCGGACCGTCTTTCCGGCGACTCGCCGGAGGGATTTCCCACGAACCTTGCCTCCGTGAATCCATCCCGCCTTCCCCTCCAGTTCGTCCCCCCAGATGGGGACCGATTCGGTCAGTGAGAATCCGGGCACCGGGTTGCCGTTGCCGTCCTGGATTTCGACCTGGATGGAGCCGGCTGCGGATGTGGAGTAGTTCAGGATCAGGTTCTCCCCACTGAACCGGAACGGTTTCGTGATCAGCTCGCCTCCCGGATAGCCGGCCCTGGCGGAGGCGAAGCCGTCGGTCCGGACCACAACGCGCCGCAGGTGGGCCGTCGGATAGGTGTAATGCTGCACCGTATAGAGGGAGAGTTCCCCCGGTGCCGTGGGGACGACGCCCCGGGCCACGATGCCGTTCCGGTGGATCCAGTTGCGCCGATCCCTTCCCGGCCGGATGAAGGCTTCCATGAAGCGGTGCCAATGGACCCCGTCCCGGCTGCTCATGAACACGGCATCGGAGAGTCCCGCCCACTCGCCGGCAAGGGCCGGATCCAGATGCCGGGGAATCCTCCAATTGACGAAGCGCTTGGGAAAGGAAAGGTAGATATGGGGAGCACGAAAATAGGGAACGGTGGCGTTGGTATAGAGCTGCTCGGTGGGAGCGTCTCCATAGTCCACCCACCGGCCCTCGGACCATTCGACGAAGTCCTTGGAGGTGGCGTACTTGAGGGTCCGGACCCCGTGGAGGAAATCCCGGTAGAGCGCCACGTAGATCCCCCGCTCTCCATCCCAGAAGGCCACGTTGTGCGAGTCGAAGGCGCCGTCGGTGATGACCGGGACCTCGCGCATCCAGCTCCAGCGGATGCCGTCGGGAGAGGCCAGGGCCACCAGGCCCCGATGGGTTCCGGGCTTGGCGAAGGCCACCGCCTTGTAGCGTGCCTCGGCCGGGGCCTCCGGATTGTCGTCGCGGAAGGGATTCATCTTGGCGGCGCCCCGGATCTCCAGGATATTGTTGTCCCGGGATCCGTTGAACTCCACCTGCCCCAATGAGGGACGGGTCCAGTGGATGCCGTCGCGGCTCTCGGCATAGCAGAATACCTTCTCGTGGGCGGCGACCCAGGTCTCCCCCGGGTCCAGCTCTTCCTTGTGGATGTAGTCGACCGCCGAGCTGCCCCGGTAGTACATCCGGAAGATTTCCCCGTCCTTGAAGACCGCTACGTGGAAGGGGATGTTCCCCTCCCAAGGCTGATCGAAGGCGAAGACCTTTTCGGCACGCCGGGGCTGCTGGACTTCCAGCTCCACCCCGTTCATGGACTCGATGAGGGCGTCGTCGACGAAAAGCTCCAGACGGTTCCCCAGGTCGGGAACCGGGTCGGAATCGGCGGCCTTTTTTCCGTGACTCGACGCCTCGACGCCGGGCACGCCCACCAGTACCAGCACTACAAACAGCCGCATAATCGATTTCATGAATCGCTCCTTACCCGAACGCTACATGCCAAGCCGCCGGCTCGCCGGATCGATGATCCAGAGCCAATCGTCCGCGAGGAACTCCAGCCTCTGAGCCATCAGGGCGATCCGCCCCATCACCGTGTAGCCGAAGCCGGCCCCGAAGGTGATCATGAGGAACCAGATTCCCAGGCGCGAGACGCCTCCCACGACCCCCTTGTGCTCGATGGAAAAGAAAAAATAGACCAGACAGGACAAGACTCCAACCACGATGGTCAGATTCTGGATAGAGGCCCAAAAGTCGAATCCCTGGGTCCCCACCACCACCAGAGGAAGAATCGGGCTCTGGATCTGACGGATGAAGTCGCTCTGGAAATAGCCCAGGAGCCGGATCCCGGCGGTGGCTCCGATGAAGAATGCCAGGGCCCAGCGGGAGACCCAGCCCCCGACCGGGGAGAGTCTCATCAACATCAGGACACTCAGGAGCAATGGGACCAGATAGATGAATTCCTGTTCCTGCGACTCCGGAAGGCCCGGAAGCAGCGAACCCCGGATCAGATCGGGGGCCAGCTTGCTGAAGAGGTTCTGCACGATTCCGGTCCAGAATCCGACCACCATCCAGTAAGCCGCCGAGACCCCGACGAAGACGGCCTCCGCCAACTTGTAGAGGGGATTGTCGCCATAGAGAAAGGAGAGGATGCAGAGCGTAAAGAGGGCGGCCAGCCAGTTCCCCACGGTTCGGGACCAACTCACTCGAACTCCCCCTTCACCCTGCCGCTTGGGTTCCACGCCCACGGCCCGGCTCCAGGATTCCTGACCCGGTTCCTGGACTTCCACGGGCTGGTCCTGAACGTAGACCAGTCCCATGCCTCCCGTCGCCAGCCTCACCAGCAGGTAGATCCCGGCCACAACCATCAATGCCGTCCAAACCCACCCGGAGCGGCTCATGACGCCACCCCCTTTCTCCGCTCCCAGAAGTAAATGAAGTTGCCTGCAACGATGAGCAGGATCACCAGCATGTGGGCCAGGAGCTGTGGGCCCATGCGCCGCAGTCCCTCCTGCGCCGTGTCATTGTCCGCCAAGCCGGGATAGAGGTCGATGACCGACTGCTCGTATTCGGCCGCCGCCTTGATGGCCGCCAGCAAGCCGGTCAGTTGTCCCGGAATGTAGGGATAAAGCGACGGCGCCGTGACTCCCGTGGTGCCCCCGACAATCTCCATGTCGTAGGGGGTCGAGGCATAGAGAACCCACTCCTTGGTGCCTGGGTAGCCCGCGCTCACGTTGACGATAAGGTCCATCTGGCGAATGTTCTTCAGGTTTCGGGTGAGCGGCAGCTTGTCCAGACTAGTCCCGTCCACATCGTTGGCGAACAGCTTCTTCAGGTCCCCCACCACCACTTTGATGACCCCCTCGCCGCCGGGGCGGAACCCCAGGTTCACGTAGTCGCTCCCGTACTCATAGCCGGGATACTCCCGCTTCAGGAGGTCGATACTCTCCTGGATCAATGGCGCTCCGGTAGCCCAAAGCGTCAGGAAGTAGAGTTTGTGCTTCTTGTAGGCACAGTGGCGGACGAAGGCGGCGGCCATGGGGCTCAGCTCGCCCCGGCTGGCCGGGTCGAAGTCCCAGGCCATCAGGATCTCCGATCCCTCCGGGAGCTCCTCGATGGCCGAACGGACGTTCAGGACCATGGGCGACGGACTCTCGGGAAACCGGACCCCGAACAGAAGCGGAATCAGGATGGACAGCAGCATCAGGAGGAAGATCCAGCGCCGGTCCAGATTGCGAAAGAATTCGGCGATCTTCATGGGCTATTCCTCCGTTCCCAGATAGGAGCGATCGACGCCCAGCAGTATCTTCAGCGACAGGGAGACCACCCCCAGGCCGATGCCGATGGTGATGGCCCGGTTCCCCGCCAGGTTGAAGACGTTCATGATGGTCCCGGTGAGGTTGTCGAATTGGAGCGCCTCCGGCAGCCATCCCGTCAGGGCCGTGCCGGCGTAGGTCCGCCCCACCAGGACGATGAAGGCGGTGGAAAGCAGGATGATGGCCTCGGTGTTCTTGGCCCGAAAGGCGCGAAACGCGGCCGAGGCGATGAAGCAGGCCAGCAAGGCGAACATGGTGGCGCCCAGGGGATAGAAGGCGTACTGGTAAATGAACCAGAACGAGCTACCCTCCTGAACGTAGTCGCCCGACCAGGCGAATTGGGCAAACTGGGGACTGGGATGGACGCCCATCTTGGCCATGCCCACCACCAGGGTCAGAAAGAAGGCGATGACGGTGACGGCCGCGTAGCCCCAGCCGGCCCGCCGGTCCGAAACCTTCTGAAGGTTGAGCTTCACCAGGTTGGCGCCCCCCAGAATGAAGGCGATGGCGGCCAGGATGTCGAACCAGATCATGGCCTCTTCGCCCCAGGACTGGGTGTAGGGAACGAAGTGGGCGCCGATGAGGACGAATCCCGTCACCGCGGCAATGAGCAGGGGAAGAGTTCTCTTCATGTTGCGCTTTCCTTACCAGCCCTGGCTTCCCAGGACGTTTTCGGTCAGATAGGTCAGCATATGGTTCAGCACCGCAGCATCGGTCAGGACTACGGCAGTGGACAGCAGGCAGCCGACCACAACCAGCGTACCTCCCAGGACCTTTCCCACGTCCTGGCCCTTGAGGCTGCCCAGTTGGTGACTCTCTCCGGAGAGGTAGGCCGAGGCGGCGAACAGCTCCTCGCCGATGAGCGTGTAGTCGCACGCCGCCACGAAGAACGGGAGCTGCGACGGCATGGCGGTCCCGGCCACCTGGATGGCGCCGACGGCGTTTCCGGTCTCGGCCAGAATCAGCGATTCGGCGAAGAAGGCGCCCATATAGAAGCAGGCGGCCGGCCGTTCCCGGAGCATCTTTCCGGTGACGCCGGCCACGTATCCGAACTGCTCGTCGGTCAGGTAGTAGACGGAGTCCTCGTTGAAGGCATCGGGACGTCCTGCCCCCAGATAGGCCGCCTCCACGGTTTCCTTGCAGGCCGTCATGACCAGGGAACGGGAGGTGGGCACGTCCAGCCGGGCGTCGAATTCGGCCGTCAGTCCGGCCACCCGCGACAGGACCGTCACGCCGGCGAGGGTCTGCATGTCGTTGATGTCCAGGATTCCGGGGACGTAGAGGCAGGGCCGCCCCATCTCGGTGGCGCGTCCGACGGCTTCGTCCACCGCTTCCAGCCCGGCGATCCGGCGGACCTTCAATTCCCGGCCGCTCCGGGCCAGTTGGATGTAGTAGACGACGCTCCCCCCTACGATCAGCAGAATCACGCCGAACCAGAGTTGGGAGAAATCGAAGTACTGCATGACCGGTGTCACCGGCCCCCTCGTGGCGGCGGCGGGCGATCGCGCTCCATCCGGTCCCAACGCCACGACCCGGTATAGGTAGCTGGCGCCCCTCGTGCACCTGTCGTCCTTGAAGGACCGGGACTGGTAGGTCTCTTCTCCGATTTTGGTGAAGCTCTCCCCGGCCGCTTCCCGCCTCAGGATCTCGTAGGCGACGACCAGGCGTTCCGCGGGTTGCGGCTGATCGTCGGGGGAGAGTTCCCATTCGACCTGCACCGCCTCCCCGGCGTCGTTGGGAAAGTCGACGGCCCGAACTTCACCGGGCGGCCGGGGGGATTGCGCCAGGACCGGGGACGCCCCGACCGAGAGGACGAGACCGCCGGCCAGCACCCAAAAGAAAAACGATTTTTGCATCTTGTTCACGCCTCGATCAGCTCCACGTTGGCCCGCGGCACCACCAGCCGCCGCGCCGACTCCAACCGGACCTCCAATACCCTCGCCCGCGAACCGGAGTCCAAAACCTGGGGTTCTGCAGGAAGCTCCGAGACCACGCCGATCAATCCGAAGTGCGGATCCCGGATGACCCGAACCGGTGTCCCCACCTCCAGCAGACCGGCAGGCCGGTCCGCGTCCCCTTCGCCCCCGTCTCCAGGCGGCGACGGAATCACGATTTCCGGGCGCTGGACTCCGGCCCGAATCTGAGTGGCGCCATTGACCGACGCCTGGTCCCCTTCCCGGGAGGCCAGCAACTGAAACGTCTTGCGGGCCATGGCGATCCGGCCGAAACCTTCGGTGACGATCAGAGTCGTCGCCACCTGTTCCGATCCGGTGATCGCCACCCCCAGGTCGTATCCGAGGATCTGCCGCAGGTCCGCATCGTCCATGCCTCCCGAGACCAGAGCCGAGATGCCGATCCGGAACGCCTTGCGGACGGCTTCTCCCGTCATCCGGCTTCCGCCGACCACGACGGCTCCCTTCATCCCCTCATCCAGCCGCGAAGCAGTCAACTCTTCGCCTTCCGCCCGGCAGGCCATTCGTACGGGCCCGAAGGCCTCGCCGCCGATTCCGAAGATCCCCTGGATGAAGGTGGCGTCCGCCTCCAGCACGACCCCCTCTCCCGGGATCTCTTCCACCACCTGGCCTGCCAGATAGGCCAGGACCCGGACCGGGATCGGTTCCCCGCGAAGAATGACCTGTCCCGTGACCTGGGAAATGGACTCGATGGTCCCCGCGACCCTGGCTCTGCACTCCGACTTGAACATCCCGAATATGCCCTTGGTCCGGGCCAGGACCTCGCCGGCTTCCACCCGCATGCCGGGCTCTTTGAGCATGCATTCGGGGACGTCCGCGGGGGGCAGCGACAGGAGATTGGCCACGTTGACCGGCGTGATGTTTCCCGGCATGAAGGTCTGGGCGACCACCTCCCGGGAATCCACCTGCTGTCCCGCCTGAACCAGAACATCTCCCTTGATGGGCAGGATGCGCCGGCAGCGATGCCGGGTTCGAGGACTGACCTTCAGACCTGGGGTGTATGCGTGGGCCATCCTCGGTCGACCTCGTCACTCCTCTTCCGAAACCGGAGGCACCAGGTCCAGATCCCGGACCCATTGAGCCATGGCCTTGCGGCAGGCCCTTCGATCGTCGGGCAGCGTCAGCGGGCGGCCCCGCGCGTCCAGCAGGACTCCCACCGTCCCGCCCCTGAGATCACCCTCGAGTGGCCGGCCGGGACCCGCCCCCGCGTCCACTTTCCGCGCCGGCTCCACCACGATCCGGGCGGTCTCTCCCAGGTCCAACGGCAGCCGCTTGACCTCGCCGAAGGAGAGGGCGCCCTGCTCCTCCAAGCCGTTCCCGGAGATGGCATAGCGGAAGGCCGGGCTGCCCCAGGCGCCGGTTCCCCGGGGGGCCACGCAAGTTCCCAGGGAGATGAGGCAATCCCTCTGGAACACCTGAAGAGCCGCCTCCGGATGGACCTGGGCCAGTACCCCCAGGTGCGGCATCATGAAGATGCTGTCCTTGGCCAGCCAGGTGATTCCCTCGGGTTGAAAGGCGTCCACCAGAAGCGCCGCCGTCTGCTGCATCAAGGGGGCATGGGAGAGGACTCCTCCCGACCCCACCAGCAGATCCAGTTTCATGTTGTCCACCAGGGTCTGGCCGCCGGCTTCCTGGCTGAAGGTGTCGCCCACGGTCCTCTGCTGCTGCACGCCCTTGAGCGTGGTCGCGAACTGCTTGTGCTGGTCGTAGGCCAGACGCAGCGCCTCGCGGGCCACGGCCTGCTCAAAGAACAGGGATTCCCGGGTCTGGGGAATCGTGGTGGGGCGGATCATCTTGTTCTTGACGTGGTTCCGCAACTCTCCCTCCTCCATCTCCAGATGGACCCAACGGAGGATGGAGGGCAACGTCGCTTCGGCGCAGACGTTGGAGATGGAGTAGCTCATGCCCAGGTTGGCGCTCACGGTCCGGTTGAAGGTGCCGTCGAAGACGCTGAAGACGTCGGTGGTGGCCCCGCCGATGTCCACACCGACCACGTTGATCCGCTGTTGCTCGGCGATCCTCTGCAGGATGTTCCCCACCGCACCCGGCGTGGGCATGATGGGGGCGTCGGTCCACCGGATCAGCCGGTCGTAGCCGGGAGCATGGGCCATGACGTGCTCCAGAAACAGGTCATGGATCTTGTCCCGGGCCGGACCCAGATTCTCCCGCTCCAGGACCGGACGCAGGTTGGGCACGACGGAGAGCTGGACCGACTCGTCGAAGGTCTGCTCCACCAGTGGCGCCGCGTCCCGGTTCCCCGCGTAGATCACCGGCATCCGGTACTCGGCGCCGAAGCGGGGCTGGGGACGGGCCGGCGCGATGAGCTCGGCCATCTGCACGACGTGGCGGGTGGTCCCGCCGTCGGTGCCCCCCGAGATCAGCACCATGTCGGGCCGCAGCTCCCGGATCCGGTGGATCTGCTCGTGGGGGAGGCGGCGGTCATTGGAGGCGAGAACGTCCATGACGATGGCGCCGGCCCCCAGGGCCGCCCGCTTGGCGCTGGCAGCCGTCATCTCCCGCACGACGCCGGCCACCATCATCTGGAGGCCGCCGCCGGCACTGGAAGTGGAGATGTAAAGATCGCACCCTTCACCTTCGGAAGCAGGCCGCAGGATCCGGCCCGCGTCGTCGATGAGGCGCCGGCCAGCCATTTCCGCCACTTCCGTGACGGCATTCACGACCCCCAGGGTCACATCGGCGGCCGGTTCCTCCACCGTCGTGGGAGCTTCGCCCCGGTGGGTCTGCCGGTATTCTCCGTCCACCTTCTGGATAAGGATGGCTTTGGTGGTGGTGCTCCCGCAGTCGGTGGCCAGGATCACGTCGATGGATTCGGGATGGATCTGCTTCATTTGCCGGCCGAATCGAGTTCTTCGATCCGGCGACAAAGATAGTCCACCGAGCCCCGATGCTCAAGAAAGGCGGCCAGGTGCCGGTGTCCGTGGGACTGTGTGAGTCCCGAGAGCATGGGCGACAGGAAATGCAGCAGCTGGGAGCCCAGGAAGTTGAGGGGGCGGGACATTTCAAGAAACATGAGAGTCGGCGTGGCCAGCCGGCGCCGCACCAGTTCCCGGCAGATCCGATCGGCCACCTGGCGCTGCTCGTCCGAGGGTTGGAACTCGGCCGGAGTCTCCACGGCAAAAGCATGCCGCCAACCCTTCGTCGATCTTCCTTCGTCCTGTCTTGCCAATCTCAGACTCCCAGAATCGTGGGGGAATTATAGCCTGGATTTCTTCGAGCTTGAGAATCTACTCCATGCTTTACACCCGGGACAGCGGCTACTACCATACACGTGTTGAACAGAGCGTCAGGACTCCGGGAGCAGGCTCCCACACCCGCTCGCCAAGGAGAAGCGATATGAAGCTAGCCACGTGCAGCCTGGAGGACCGGTCCTTCGTCGCCGTAGTCACGGACGACGGACGGGTTGTGGATTTGGTTGCCGCCGACGCCGAGTTGGCCCGGAGGGAGGAGAGGACTCCCCACCCGTTCTTTCAGGACATGATCGACTTTCTAGAGCAAGGGAGCCAGGCCCGTGAGACTGCCGAGCTTGCCGCCCGGGGAGCCCTGAAGGCGTCCGGGTCCCAGGCGGACGGCGCCGTGCATCGCCTCTCCGACGTGCGTCTGCGGGCTCCGGTGCCGGTGCCCCGGAAGCTCTTCTGCCTCGCCGGCAACTTTCAGGACCACATCGAGGAAGGCGGCAGGAAGATGGACTCCCAGGACAAGGAGACCCCCCGCTTCTTCATGAAGCCCGCCAGCACCTGCGTGATCGGTCCTGGGGACAGCATTCGGATTCCACCCGTGGCCCGGGCCATTGACTGGGAGGGAGAGATGGCGGTGGTCCTGGGCCGGCGGGCCAAAAAGGTCTCCCGGGACCAGGCGCTCGACTACGTCGCCGGATATACCATCATGAATGACGTGTCGGAGCGGAAGCTCAAGATCTGGCCCCGGAGCGAGGACCGCCCCCAGGACAGGTGGTTCGATTGGCTCAACGGGAAGTGGCTGGATTCCGCCGCGCCCATGGGACCCTGGATCGTCACCACCGACGAGATCCCGGACCCCCAGGACCTGCAGATCAGCACTTACGTCAACGGAGACAGAAAGCAGCACAACAGCACCAGCCAGATGCTGATTTCCGTAGCCGAGCTCATCGAGTACATCTCGGCCATCGTCTTGCTCGAGCCGGGAGACGTGATCAGCACCGGCACCGTCTCCGGCGTCGGAAACGTCACCGGGGAATACCTCAAACCGGGAGACCGGGTGGAAGTGGAGATCTCGAAAATCGGCCTTCTGACAAACCCGGTCGCCGCCAGTTCATGCTAGGAGCCTGCGGCGCAGACTCCCAGCAGTCCGCCGGCGCACCGTTTTTCTATCCTGATTTGCCTTCGAGGTGGAGTTAATAATGTCTCGATACATCGAAATCACTCTCAAGAAGCGCGGGATCAGTTGCGTCGCCCGTCTCCTGGACGAGAAGGCGCCCCGGACCTGTGAGGCGGTCTGGAATGCACTGCCCCAGGAGGGTGAGGTGTACCACGCCAAGTACGCCAGCAACGAGATCTACACCCTGGTCCCCGCCTTCGCTCCTGCAGAGCCTGGCCCCGAGAACTGTTCGATGGTTCCGGCGGCCGGAGACGTCATGTATTTCACGCTGGACTCCGGCCTCCAACTGCCGGTCCGGTCCGAATCGGGGGCTCCGGTCATCGATCTGGCCGTGTTCTACGACCGGGACAATCTGCTCCTCTCGCCCAAAATGGGGCCGACGCCCGGCAACGTCTTCGCCACCATCATCAAAAACGGGGACGCCATACGCGACGGGGGCAACAGCGTCTGGCGCGAAGGGGCGGTGGGAGAGACTCTGGCCTACAGCCGGCTGGAGGGCGAGGCGTTGCGCGCCTGGGGCATTGAGCCGTAGGTTCGATCGGTACGATCCAATCCGTGCAGTCGCGCAGCGTCAGATCTCGATTCCGGGCCAGGCTTGGCGAATCCGCTCCTCCAGGATCGACTCCGACGCCGGTTTCTCCAGCCGCAGCCGAGCGGTCGCATCCTTACCCAGAGCGTTGCGGGGTACCAACCCCACGATTTCCGAGGATGTGACCCTCGTGCCCAGTTCGCGGGCATGGTGGTCTACCGCATCGAAGAGACGGATCAGGGAAGTCCTGCGAAAGTCGGTAAGATTGGTGCTGACCTGGGCCTGATTCCGGCTGGGGATCCACAACCCCAGCGCCTTGACGCCGGGCAGGCCGCCGTCCCGTTCCCGGATCCGGGCGGCCACTTTCCGTGCCGCGTTCAGGTCAGGATCTTCGAGGACCATATTGAAGGCGGTCAGATAGTCCCGAGCTCCGACGCAACTGACCCCAGCCGTCGGATGGGGGCGCGGGGGGCCATAGTCGGGTGCCCAGTCGAGGTCACTCGCCATTCGCCGGCGCAACGACTCCAGACCTCCTTGCCGTAGCTCCGCCAGGGACCTTCTCTCCGGGCGAGTGGCCGCCTGCTCGTAGAGATAGACCGGGAGTTGGATCTCTTCCGCCAGAGTTTTTCCCAGCCGGCGGGCGCTCCGGATGCAGTCGGACATGGTGACGCCGCGGATCGGCACGAACGGAATCACGTCCACGGCGCCGATCCGGGGATGGACGCCTTCATGCCGGGACAGGTCCAGGAGATCGACGGCCCGGTGGCAGAGTGACGACGCAGCCTGTTCAAGGCCTGGAAGAGGCCCCGCCAACGTGAAGACGGTCCGGTGGTGGTCGATGTCGGCGTCCCAGTGGAGCAGACTGGCGGCGGGCGTCTCGGCCGCCGCCCGGGCCAGTTCGCGGAGAACGGCCGGGTCGCGGCCTTCGCTGACGTTGATCACGCACTCGGCCAGCGGTGACGAGGCCTGCCAACCGGGGTTGTCGTATTTTTGCATGTCCCCTGAGATCCTCCAGGGCAGTTTATTACCAGTCTACGGCGACCCTCCAGTGGGGGAGTCCCTTATGGGAGCCCTCTTCGATCTACAAAGGAGAGGCAGCGTAAAGTGGGGACTCCGACCCCCTAGACCCCCCGGTCGGCGCCTGAAAGACGCCGCTCCTCGGCTCCCGGCAGGATCACCCGGGCCACCGTCAGGATCAGGATGCGCTCCGCTCGGCCGTCCCGCTTGAGGACCTTGGAAATCTCGCGGGCGGTAGCGCCCGTGGTGAGGATGTCGTCCACCAGGACCAGATCCTTTCCCGAGATCCGCCGCGCGTGCCGGAGCCGGAAGGCATTGCGCACGTTCCTCCTTCGAGCCTTCAGGTCGAGTCCGACCTGGGGGAGGGTCGGACGCGACCTGCGAAGGCCCGGGAACACCGGAACGTTCAGTCTTCGGCCCAGGGTTCGAGTCAGGAGGAGCGTCTGGTCGAATCCCCGTTTTCTCCTTCGCCGCGGATGGGAAGGGACCGGCGCCAGCCAGGAAGGGGAGAAGGGATCGGGCCGAGCCAGATAGGTTGCCTCAAGCAGAGACGCCAGAGGATGCGCCAGCCGGCGGTGGCCGGAAAACTTGAAGCGGTGGATCAACGTCCTCAGGGTTCCCGCGTACGGTCCCCAGGCCCGAGCCGAGTGATGGAAGATTCGCGTCCCCCGGCAGGACGCGCAGGGTCCCGGAACCTCTGGATCTGTTTCCCGATCCGGATCCGGCAAGTCCCCGAGGGGCACAGGACCGCTACAAACCGGACAGAGGCGGCTCCGGAACCGAGGCAGTCGTAGAAAGCACTCGGAACAAAGGGGACTGGCGTCCGGATTGGCTACCCAGCGGCCGCAAAGGACACAGCTTTGGGGAAAGAAGAGAACCTGGAGCCCCTGAAAAAGGCGCGTCCGCAGAGTAATCCCCGGAGCGGAAGACACACTGAATGAAACGTCTGACCCGGAAAACCTGCGGAGAGAATTGTGAATTCTCCAGGGGGCAGGTCAGGCGAGTCGACCGGACTCCTTGAGCTCCTGACAGTGGACGCAGAGAATCGCCCAAGGCACTGCCTCCAGCCTCCGGCGCCCCACGGTTACGCCACAGTGGGTGCATTCACCGTAGGAGCCATCCTGGATTCGTTCCAGGGCCTCTTCAACCAGGATGATCAATTGCCGTTCCAGGTTGCTGAGGCTGAACATGAACTCTTTGGCGTAGGACTTGCACGCCCGATCCGCCATGTCCATGGCTTCGCCTTCGCCCTCCATCTCCCGGCCATAGCTCTCGGCCTTGTGGACGACGTCGATGAGTGCGGTTTTCTTTTGCAGGAGCTGCTTCTTGAAGTAGTCCAGGTCTCTGGATGTCATGCCGTACCTCCACTACTTTGTGTAATTCAATATACGACAGGCTCCCGAAAAGGTTCATGTTCCGTTGTAAAGGTTGCTATCGGGAGCTGGGGGCCCCCGAAATTCAGGGATCAGGCCTGCGGAGTGAGCGCCAGCAGCCGGCCGTCGCTCCACAGTTTCTCCAATTGATAGAAGGCCCTTGCACGTAACGAGAAGATGTGGACCACGAAGTCCAGATAGTCCAGGAGAATCCACTCCCCCCCTTCGTACCCCTCGATATGCGTGGGCCGAACCTTCTCCTGGTTCCTCAGGCGGTGCCGGATCTCGTCGCAGATCGCCTGGTTCTGTCGCTGGTTGTTCCCCTGGCAGATCACGAAGAAGTCGGTGAAGGACGAGATCCCGGAGATGTCCACGACCCGGAGATCCTCTCCCTTCTTTTCTTGAATCGACTCACAGACCAGGGTCAGCAGTTCTCTTGTTGTCTTCATAGAGCTGGTACTTCCGAATGTACTGTAAAACCGTGGCAGAAATCTGGCCGGAGAGGGGACGGCCTCGTCCGGCGAGGCTCTCCCGGACTTGACTCGAGCTGATGTCGGGCGCTCCGATGTCCACCAGCCAGGAGCGTCCCGGCCGGATCTCCGGTTTGGAGGAGCCTCCTGCCGCGACCTTCTCCAGCCGTATTTCCGGAAAGAGGGCGGCGTCGGCCCGCGCTCCCGCTCGCTGCACGAACACACAGCAGTTGTCCCGCAGGAGGACGGAATAATTCTTCCAGATGTGAATGTCCCGCAACGAGTCGCTTCCACCGATGAAGCAGAAGCGGTGGCGTGGGTAACTCTCGCGCAAAAGGGCCATGGTCTGGACGGTGTAACTGGGTCCGCGACGCCGGAGTTCGAAGTCGGAAGCGTACAGGTGGGACTCCTCAAGGGTCTCCAGCGCGACCATGGCGAGGCGGTGATGCTGCGCCGCCACCCCGTTCCTCGGCTTGTGGGGAGGTAGCCGGGACACCATCAGGAGAACCCGGTCCAGCACCAACAGGCGCCGAACCTGGTTGGCAATATAGGTATGCCCCCGGTGGACAGGGTCGAAGGTGCCCCCGTATATACCGACCCTCAACCCTTGACGACTCCCAACTGCTCTGCCAAAGACCGCTTCAATTCCTGGAGTCCATCGCCCCGGACCGAAGAGATGCGGCCAAACGGGACACCTTCCCGGGAGCAGTACTCCTGTAGCCTCCTCACCTTCGCCAGGTTGGCGGCATCCATCTTCGAAGCCGCCACCATTGTGGGCTTGGCCGGCAGGGCGGCCCCATAGAGCTCCAATTCCGCCTGAACCGTCTGCACCGCGATGACGGGGTCCTCCGGACCGAAGTCCGTGACGTCCACCAGATGAAGCAGGACACGGCATCGTTCGATGTGCCTCAGAAACTGGTCGCCCAGACCGTGACCCTCGTGGGCGCCCCTGATCAGGCCGGGAATGTCGGCGACGACGCAGGTCTGAAAATCTTCCAGGGAAACCGTTCCCAGATTGGGCGTCAGGGTGGTGAAAGGGTATTCGGCGATCTTGGGGCGAGCCGAAGAGATCACCGAGATCAGAGTCGATTTCCCGGCGTTGGGGAGCCCGATCAGTCCGACGTCGGCCAGCACCTTGAGTTCCAGGAGAAGATGCTTTTCCTCTCCCTCCCCTCCCGCTTCCCACTTTCTGGGAGCTTGATTGGTGGAAGTGGCGAAGGCCGCATTGCCGCGCCCGCCCCGGCCACCCTTGGCCACCAGAAGATTGAGACCCGGCTGGTCCAGATCGAACAAGAGCTCGCGCGTGCTCTTGAGATAGATCTGAGTGCCGACCGGGAGATCGATGACCAGGTCCTTGCCCTTCTTCCCGTGGCGCTGGGAACCGGAACCGTGAGAACCGCTGCCGGCTTTGAACTCCCGCTTGTAGCGGAACGGCAACAGGGTGTTCAGGTGGTTGGTGCTGCGGAAGTAGACGTTTCCCCCATCGCCGCCGTCGCCGCCGCTGGGTCCTCCGCGGGGAACGAACTTCTCCCGGCGAAATGCCAGGCAACCGTTCCCCCCGTCGCCGGCTTTGACGAAAACTCTGGTGTGGTCCAGAAACATGCACGCAAAGTGGAGATCCAGGGTCCGATCTCCGGAATTCTGCGGGCTAGCTGATAATGTGGACGTATCGCCCCAGCCGTCCCCGGCGCTGGAACCGGACTATACCTGCAGTGCGGGCGAAAAGGGTGTCGTCGCGGCCCCGGCCCACATTGGTGCCGGGCTTGATGGGAGTCCCCCGTTGGCGGACCAGAATCGACCCGGCCGTGACCAGCTGACCGTCGAACCGCTTGACGCCGAGACGCTTGGATTGGCTGTCCCGGCCGTTTCGAGAACTACCCAAACCCTTCTTGTGTGCCATGGCGTCTACTCCTGGACCGGACTTTCGTCTCCAATCCGAATGGGCCCGATCTCCACTTCGGTGAAGCGCTGGCGATGACCTTGCTTGCGCCGATACATCTTGCGGCGTTTGAACTTGAAGATCGTGACCTTCCGATCCTTACCCTGGTCGACAATGGTCCCGGTGACACGGACGTCGCTGAGCGACGGCGTGCCTACTTCGGTGGAATCCGCATGGCCGACCAGCAACACGTCCTCCAGGCTGACCTCATCGCCCACTTCTCCGGCAATGCGCTCCAGCCGAACCCGGTCCCCTTCGGCGACCCGATACTGCTTCCCGCCGCTACGAATGATTGCGTACAAACCGATTCTCCCGGATCGACGTTTTCTGACGGTGCCAAGTATATTTGCGAACCTCGATGCTGTCAAAAATCCACGCCCCGCAAAGTGCCCCGCCGGAATCGGCCAGGGTCCGGCTTAAGGTTGCGATCTGAGCAACCCGACGGAGGATCGAGGTCTGCCCAGCCAGCGGAACGACGAGATCAACTGCTGAAAGGTAGGAAGTGCTTCGGAAATCGATGCCTCGTCCTGGGCCGAGAGGACGAAGATGACGAAATAGTCCGGGACTTCGGTAAACGCGACGACCTCCTGCTTACCGCCCGGACAGTCACAAGATTTCGCGACGACCCTGGGCCGGGTGCGGGTCTCCGGATTCAACTCCAGGTTCAAGTGAAGGTCACTGATCACCAGTTTCGGACAGAGAACCTCCTGCCCGGCCAGTTCGGACTGCAGGAAATTCTCCAGTTCCTCGTCCTGATTTCTGGGGAAGAACCGGGAGAACGCGACGACGTCCGCCTCCCTCCACTGAGTCCCTTCGGGGTGCATGACGAAATTGGCCACCTGGATCGCCGACCCGACGTCGATGGTCCACCCGGCAGGTTCGGTCACCAGAAAGGAATAGTCCATGCCCCGAATTCGCAGGGTCCGCCCGCCGTCCACTGCCGGCATGGATATCAGCAGACACGCGATGGGCAGACAGACCTGCAGCAGGCGGCTTGACAAGGACCGGTTGACCGATCCCGGCAAGATCCGGGAAACGGACTCAGGGTCGAGAGGGTCAGCAGACCGATTCATCCCGGCGCCAGTCTAACAGGAAAGAGGAGGAATGAGCCGCGTTGAGTTTCGCCTTGCCGTTGGCTATCCTATAGCCTCGTTCCGGAAGGAGACACAGGGCGCACGGCCGGGCGGTGGATTCCCCAGGCTCGACCGTCTCGTGAGCGTCTCTTCAGATAATTACCCGCACCCGCCAAAAGGTAGTCAGCATGCCCGATGAGAGCCTATCCATTACCGACAACCGGACCGGGAAACAGTACGATCTGGCTGTCTCGGACGGTACGATTCGCGCCATTGAGCTTCGCCAGATCAAGACGTCGGAGGACGACTTCGGGCTCATGGCCTACGATCCTTCGTTCCTCAACACGGCGTCCTGCCGGAGCACGATCACCTACATCGACGGAGACAAGGGCATCCTGCGCTATCGCGGCTACCCCATAGAACAATTGGTGGGCGAGTACAGCCACCTCGAGGTCGCGTATCTGCTCCTGTACGGGGAGCTTCCTGACGAGACCGGGTTCAAGCAATGGAGTGACGACATCCGGAAGCATGCCGAGTTGCCGCCGGCCGTCTTTCAACTGATCGAGAGCTTTCCTCCCGGAGGGTACCCCATGGCCATGCTGGCGACAGGGGTGGCCTCTCTCACCAATTACTATCCCGACGCCCGTACCGTTCTGGACCCGGAAGTCCGTCTGCTCCAGATCCATCGGCTCCTGGCTCAGGTCCCGGCCCTGTCAGCCCAGATTTTCCGCCGCCTTCAGGGATTGCCACCGTCCCGGGACGCGAGCGTTCCCTCATATGCCGGAGTCTTTCTGCAGATGGCGTTCGACCGAACGCCCGAGCCTGTTTTCGAAAAGGCAATGGATGCCCTGTTCATCCTCCACGCCGACCACGAGCAGAATTGCAGCACCAGCGCCATGAGAGGGGTCGGCAGCTCCCAGTGCGACCCGTACCTGGCGACTGCCGCCTCGATCGGCGCATTGTCCGGTCCCCTCCATGGAGGAGCGAACGAAGCGGTCATCCGCATGCTGGAGTCGATCGGGTCCAGGGACCGCGTCCCCGGACACGTGCAGCGGGTCAAGGGAGGCGAAATTCGTCTCATGGGATTCGGGCACCGCATCTACAAGAACTACGATCCCAGGGCCAAGATCATCAAACAACTGGCCCATGAGGTTTTCGAGGTGACCGGTTCCGACCCTCTGCTGGACGTGGCGCTTGAGCTGGAGAGGATTGCCCTGCAGGACGACTACTTCATCTCGCGGAAGCTCTATCCCAACGTCGACTTCTATTCCGGCCTGATCTACCGTGCCCTCGGCTTTCCTTCCTCCATGTCCACCGTCCTGTTCGCTTTGGCCAGAACCTCCGGCTGGCTGGCTCAGTGGGAGGAGTTGGCGCGGGATCGGGAACAAAAGATCGCCCGTCCACGGCAGATCTACGAGGGGAATTCGGTGAGGGACGTCCCGGTCCGGAGATCCTCGCCGGTTGCATCTTCTTGACTCCGGGCAGTTGCGGTATAATCGCCCCATGCCGATTTATGAATACCGCTGCCTGGATTGCGACACACACTTCGAGCAGATTGTCCTGGGCACCCGGAACGATGCCGAGTGTCCCAGTTGCAGCGGAGACCACTTCGAGCAGCTCTTCTCTTCATTCGCCGTCGGCGGCGGATCCATGGAATCCGCTCTCAAGGAGCCAGGTCCTTGCGGCTGTGGTGCGCCCCAACGAGGGATGTGCGGGCAACTCGCCAACTAGCTGAACGTCCGGGCGACGCTGAAGTATGCAACAAGCAAACACGGAGACCTATAAAGACCGGCTGGAGTCGATCAGCAGGTCCCTGCGGCCGCATCCCGATCAGCATCTGGATTTCCTCGGCAAGAAGGACATCATCGAGAGGATCCTCTATCTGAGGGATCTCAAAGACGTCCTGATCCTGGGGCACAACTACATGGAGCCGCTGGTCTTCCATCTGTCCGGCGAAGGCGAGAGAGGCGATTCATTGGCGCTGAGCCGATACGCCGCCAAGTCGGACAAGCCCATCATCCTCTTCGACGGCGTCCTCTTCATGGCGGAGACGGCCAAGATCCTGAATCCGGAAAAGAAGGTGCTGATCGCGGACCTGAAAGCCGGCTGCAGCCTGGCGGACCCCTTCTCGGCCGAGGACGTGAGCTTCTATCGAAAGCGTTATCCCAACGCCCCGGTGGTGACCTACATCAACAGCTACGCCGAGATCAAAGCCGAATCCGACTACTGCTGCACCTCCGCGAACGGGCTCAAAGTCATCGAGCATGCGGCTCGGGAATTCGGTACGGACCACGTGGTCTTCCTCCCCGATTCCCTGATGGGGGAGAACCTGCAACAGGAACTGGTCCGGAGGGGATCCGATCTGGATCTGATCTATCCGGGCAAATATGACAGCAACTTCGGCCGCTGCGAGGTCCATGAGAAGTTCACGGCCAGCCACATCCGGGACATCCGGAAGCAATACGACATTCCCCGGGGAGGGCACGACGCCGCGGTCCTGGTGCACTGGGAGTGCCTGCCCGAGGTCCTGGAAGAGGCCGACTTCTACGGCAGCACCTCCCAGATGGCCGGCTATGTGAAGAACCACGCCGAACTGCGGCGCGTCTACATGGCCACCGAGTGTGAAATGGCGGCGAATCTGGCCACAGAGTTCCCACAGGTGGAGTTCGTCAGGACCTGCAACGTCTTCTGCCGCCACATGCGCAGAATCAGTCTCGAGAAGATCCTCCACAGCCTGGAGCATGAGGTCTACGAAGTGGAGGTGCCGGAACCGATCCGCCGGGCCTCCCTGGGAGCCATCCAACGGATGCTGAGTATCGGCTGATTCGGAATCCGGAACGAGATCGGCCGGAACACAACCGGGCTGCTGCAGGGAATAGACCATGAAGCTGGACGGGCTGGACACTCCTTCGGTCCTGGTCGACGTGGATATCATGACCGCGAACCTGGACCGACTGGCCGTTTACTGCCGGGAACACGGCCTCAATCTGCGGCCCCACGTCAAGACCCACAAGATTCCTGAATTGGCTCAGCTCCAGGTCAGAAAGGGCGCCGTGGGGGTCACCGTAGCCAAGCTGGGCGAGGCCGAGGTCATGGCGGACGGCGGCGTCGAGGACATCCTTCTGGCCTATCCGGTGTACGGAGAGATCAAGTGGAAGCGGTTGGCCGCCCTGGCCCGCCGCGCCCGCATCGCGGTGGCGTTGGATTCGCTTGAGGTGGCCCAGGGCATCTCCAGGCATGCGCGTGAGGCCGGGGTCACAATTCCCATCCTGGTGGAGTTCGACACCGGGATGCGGCGTTGCGGTATGACCATCGGCCCGGAGGCCATCCGGGTGCTGGAGCGGATCGCCGAGCTTCCGGCACTGGATTACGAGGGGCTGCTGATCTACCCGGGTCATTTCCTGGTGGAACCGGAGCGGCGCAATCAACTTTTGACGCTGGAGAACCAGCAGCTGTCGACATTGCTGGGCCTGCTGGACGATGCCGGAATCCCCTACCCGGTCATCAGCGCCAGCTCCACCCCGACGGCCTACATGTCGCACCAGTTCGACAACATCAACGAGGTCCGTCCGGGCACCTACATCTTCAATGACAGGAACACCATCGGTTGCCAGGCCGCCGATCTGGCAGACTGCGCCGTCTCCGTCCTGTCCACCGTCGTGAGCACCAGCGTTCCCGGCAAGGCCGCCATCGACGGGGGCAGCAAGACCTTCTCCAGCGACAAGTTCCTCTCCGGCGACGGCGTGGGGTTCGGCCACGTGATGGGAGATCCGGGCGCGGTCGTGGAATACCTTTCCGAGGAGCACGGGCATCTTGTGCTGGCCAACGCCTCCAGAAAATACCGCGTCGGGGACCGGGTTCGGGTCATCCCCAATCATGTTTGCGCCTGTGTGAACATGCATGACCGCATCTACGGGATCCGGCAAGACGAGGTGGTGACCGAATGGCGGGTGAGTGCCCGGGGCGCCGTGCAGTGAGCCGAAATCGGCCGGTATACCGCCCCCAGCCATCGTGGCGGCGGGTCTGGAACTAGACCAAATCCGAGGGAGATTCAAGCATCGTGGCGACGGTCGGCGACCTACTCTACCTGTCGCGAGCGGACATCGAGCGTCTCGATCTGTCCATGGCGCGCATTGTCGAGGTGGTGGAGGAAATCTTGATCCAGAAAGGATCGGGGAACGTGGAGATGCCGCCGAAGCCGGGAATCCACACCCGGCCCGACGCTTTCATCCACGCCATGTCGGCGTACGTCCGGACCACGGGCGCCGCCGGAATGAAGTGGGTCGGAGGCTATCCCGGAAACTCGGCCCGGGGTCTGCCCTACATTACGGGTCTCGTGATTCTGAACGACCCCGAATCCGGAGTCCCCTTGGCCGTGATGGACGCCACCTGGATCACGGCCGTCCGGACCGGCGCGGCCACTGGCGTGGCGGCGCGCCATCTGGCCCGCCGCGACGCTCACACGGCCGCCATACTAGGTTGCGGCGTCCAGGGCCGATCCAATCTGGAGGCGCTGACGGTGGTCCTGCCCGACCTGCGGGACGTCCGTGTCTACGACACTCGCCTGGAAGCGGCGCACACCTTTGCCCGCGAATGCGTGAAACGTCACGGTCTCTCGTGCACAGTCTGCGCGTCTCCCCGGCAGGCCGTCCAGAACGCGGACGTGGTGGTGACCGCGGGTCCCATGCCGCGTCCGCCCGCGCCCGTGATCGAACCGGACTGGCTCGCGGACGGGGTCTTCGTCTGCATCCTCGATTTCGACTGCTACGTGACGCCCGAGGCCTTTCACGCCGCTAACCTGCTGGTGACGGACGACGTGGCGCAACTCGACTACTATCGCGGGCTGGGATATTTCGAAGGCCTCCCCGACCGGCTTTCCGACTTGGGAGACGTGGTTCAGGGACGGGGCGGACGCCGCAAAGCCGAGCAACGGATCTTCTCCGTCAACCTGGGTCTGGGGGCGGAAGATGTCGCCGCCGCCCAACTGATTTACACGAGCGCATTGAACCAGGGGTTGGGAACCTCCCTTCCCCTCTGATCCGCTGAGATAAGAAAGGAGCATAGCAATGGTTCTGACTGCATCGACCATGTTGGGTCTCGGCACCGAGGCCCCGGACTTCCAACTGCCGGACGTGACCACGGGTGAAACCGTTTCGCTGGACAGCTTCTCGGGAAACAAGGCCCTGTTGGTCATGTTCATCTGCAAACACTGCCCCTACGTGGTCCATGTCCAGGAGGAGTTGGCCCGGCTGGGGAACGACTACCAGGCGCGCGGCGTGGGCGTGGTGGCCATCGCCGCCAACGACGTGGACGCCTACCCGGGAGACGCCCCCGGTGAGCTGAAGAGCATGGCTCAGGAGCACGGATACCAGTTCCCCTATTGCTTCGATGAGACTCAGGAGATTGCCCAGGCGTATACGGCTGCCTGCACGCCGGACTTCTTCCTGTTCGACCAGGATCGGCGCCTGGCCTATCGGGGTCAGTTGGACGACAGCCGGCCGGGAACCGACACGCCGGTGACCGGTGAAGACCTGAGAGGAGCCCTCGACACCGTCCTGGCCGGGGACGCCCCCGATCCGGAACAGCAGCCCAGTCTGGGTTGCAACATCAAGTGGAAGCCGGGCAACGAGCCGGCTTACTTCGGAGCCTGACGGCCACCCGAACCCGGTTCCGACGGGGCGACCACCGGACGAGCCGGTCCGCTTTCGGCGACGCGCTTCAGACCCTCTTGGGCGTACCGGTTGCCCGGATTCATGCCCACGGCGCGGCCATAGTGTGCCCGGGCCCCGGCGCGGTCCCCCTCCAACTCTGACAGGTACCCCAGGGCAGCCCAGTTGTAATCGTCCTCCGGGTCGAGGGACACCGCGGCCCGGAACGACTCATCCGCCTTTCCGACTTGGCCGTCCCGGAGCAGCGCGACGCCCAGGTTGTAGTGCGGACGCGCTTTTCCCGGACTCTTGGCCACCGCGTCGCGCCAGAGCAACAGGTCGTCGTTCCAGATCCGGTTGCGTGCCAACGTCGGCGGAATCAGAACGGCCGCCAGGATCCCGATTCCCACCCATTGCACACGGTTCGGCCAACTTCCCTTCGTCCGGCGGTGAAACAGCAACCAAGCCGCCACCAGGGCAAATCCGGCCGACGGCAGGTAGAGCCGTGTCTCGCTGAAGGGATCCAGGTTGGGCAGTATCCAGGTCGGCAGGCTGAAGGCCAGGACCCAGAGTAGTCCGATCCCCAATGCGGAGCGGCGCCGACGCGAGCCGAGCAGCGCGACCGCAACAGCGAGTATCGCCGCCGCCGAGATGACCGTCAGCAGCAGGTACGGATCCGGGACCTGATGGTCCAGGTTCAGGTTGGCCGGCCAAAGAAACAGTCCCAGGCCCTTCCAGAACATCACCGGTTGCAACAACCAGTAACCGACCGGATCGGGATGGTTCCACGCCATTCCCGCCGGCGAATACTTGACCAGCGACCACACCAGTGCCAACCCGTTGGCCAGGGTCAATCCGGCCCACCACCGCCAACGCTCCCGATTCAACACCCAGAGAAAAGGCAGCAGGACGGCGGCTTCGGCACGGCTCCAAAGGGCAAGCTGAAAGCAGAAGACGGCGGCCCATGGCCGCCGCGCCGCCAGCAGGAGCGCCGCCAGACCAAAGCCGCTCATGAGCAGCACCGAGCGGGCCCAGACATAGTTCACGACCTGAGTCTGCAGCGGATGAAGCCCAAACAGCAGCGCCGTGGTCAGGGCCAGGCCCGGATTCCGGAACCGCTCCAGGACCAAGCGGAACAGGAGCAGGACGACGGCGAGATGGAGAAGGACGCTCACCAAGTGAAATGCCCAGGGCTCAGGACCGGCCATCAGGTAGTTGATATGGAAGGTCCAGAGCGTCAGCGGCCGGCCGCCGTACTGTTCCAGGAACGTCCCGTAGTCGAAGCTCCCGGTCACCAGCGGGCTCTCCAGAATCAGCGCGTAATCGTCGAAGTGGAAGGCCGCCGGAAAGGAGTTGAGATAGACGGCGCCGGTGACCAGCACGAGCGCCGCCGCCGCGAGTCTCGAACCGTCCTGAAAACCCACGAACCCCATATTATGTCCCGCATCCAAACCAGGCACGTGGAGCGGCGTCTGGAGCGGCATCTTTCAGGCGCCGACTTGGACCGGCGTCCTCCCGCGCGCCGGAGCGAAATTAAGGGCTCCGGAGCGAAATTAAGGGGACAGCGAAATTAAGGGGACAGTCTTGTTCCCCATACCCCCATTCTTCCATGTAGCTCTTTGAATTCGGCGACTCGATATCGTGGAAACAAAAGTCCATTGCGGCCTGATGCCCTCTTGGTGTTGGAAAGCTGACCCGGAGAAGGGTCGGAATCTGTGGGCGGCAGATCGTTGAGCGGGATCGAATGGCAGATCGTGACCGAACCCTTCCCGATCCGGACTTCGCGAACCAGTAGACGCACGATACGCTGACGTTCGAGGATGGAGAGCGACTGCGCCGCCTGGCGCATGCGCCGCAGGAATTGCTGGATCGTGGTGGCCAGAGCCAATTGGGATTCACGATCGAGTTCCGAGGTTTGCAGGGCTTCCAGTTCGGACTGGATCGAACGTTGTCGAGTTTGCAGGGGAGCATTCCTCCGGCGCAACTCGTCGAGAGTGACGATCCCCTCCTGGTAGGCGTCAAGAAGGCGGCGAAACCGAGTCTGGATTCGGGCCAGTTCGCCCCGCAAGCTCTCGATTCGGCGACGGGGCGAGGCCGTATCATTGGCGGCTACGAGCCGGCGTTCGATTTCGGCCTGGATGAGTTCCGGGTGCTCCAGGAGGGTGAGCATCTCCTGCCACACGGCGTCGTCGATGTCTTCGGCACGCACCGCAGGATTGTCACAGACGGCACCCTTTGCGTAGCGCCAATGTTCGGTCCCGTAGCATCGATAGTAATGGAGGTGTCGACCGCCGCGACCGCCGGTCCCGGAATTCCGCCCCATGCCGTAGCCACAATGCGCGCACACGCAAAGTCCTTGCAGAAGAGTCACCTCCTTGGTCTTGCGCACAGAGAAGCGCCGGTTGTCCGCCCGGCGTTGCTGCGCTCGTGCGAAGGTCGTCTCGTCGAGGAGGGCGGGGACGGGCAATTCGATCCATTCCCGGCGCGGACGCTTCGTCCGGCCGGTCCAGCGCCGGACCACACCGAGCTGGCGCCGACCGGTGCGGTTCGGACGCGCTCGCCTTCCCGTGCTGGTGGTCTTCAGATACGCCGCTCTTCCCACATAAGCCTCGTTTCTGAGAATCACGGCGACCGTCGACGTCGGCCACAACTCGGCATGACGCGGCCGCCAGCCTTCGGCATCGAGCCGGCGTGCAAGCGCATTCATCGGCAACCCCTCGCGGACATACAGATCATAGATCCGGCGCACGACGGCCGCCTCGGCGTCGTCGACCTCGAGCCGTGCGCCCGAAGTCTCCGTCTTGCGGATCAAGCGATACCCGTAAGGGGCGTGCGTGATCATGTTCAACGATCCTTGACGGGCGAGGTGGATCTTGCCCCGCCGGGAGCGCTCCGCAATCTGGGTCCGCTCATACTCGGAGATGACCGACAACATCTGTCGCAGCAGCATGCCCTGGGGCGTGCCATCGTCCGGTTCCTGGGCGAAGACGATCTTCGCCCCCGAGCGGTCAAACTCTTCCTGGAGCAACATCTGGTGAGCGAAATTGCGGCTCAGACGGTCCACGGACCAGACCAGGACGGTCTCGACCCGGCCGCTCGCAACCGCGTCGCGCAAGGCTTCCAGCGCGGGACGATCCAGCGTCGCGCCACTGAAACCGTCATCGGCGAACACCTGCTCCTCAGGAATGATCCAACCGCGGCTGCCCGCGTGTTCCAGCACCGCTTCACGCTGACTGGCGATGGTTTCGCGCTGGCGCTCTCATCCGACTCGACACTCGCAGGTACACGGCTACCGTTCCCGGCACGGGCGGCATTCTTGCGATTTTCATCTGGGGCTCCTCCTGTAGACCACGTTTGCTCTCGAACCAACAACCCGTAGGCTTCTACGAGGCGTTCGTGCGCCAGCCGGTCGAAGACCTGAACCAGGCGGATGCGGGGCATTCGATTCTAAGTCCCGCGGGACAGAAAGCGGGCGATGGCCTGGGCCACGAGCGACCCCAGGCTGCGTCCCGTCGCCCGCGCCTGGGCCCGCAATTGCTCGACCAAAGGACGCGGGAGGCGCACCGTGATCGGCTCTTTGATCGCCACTTCCGGCAGCGGGGCCTGCAGGGACCGCGCCGCTCGCACGTACCGGCGTGCCTGGGCGGGGGACAGGGCATAGCGACGGGCCAACAACCGAACCGCCTCCGCCGAGCTGTGGCGGCCCCGGAGCTCGTAGGCGATGTTGGTCCGTTCGACGCGTTCTTGCCGTGTGGCGCGCCTCATGTGTCACATAGTAACGCTGATATATGACCATTTCAAGGGTCTACTTCCGAGTCGGACGTCGAATCCGCCGATCAAACAACAAGGCGCCTTTTGTATCCACGTTGTGTTGAAAGCGTAGAGGGGAGACTACCGTCCCCCCTGCCCCCCCCTGGTCGGCGACAGGGATGCCGCCGCTCCATGGCGCCGCTCCATCCGTGAGATTGACACGTTTTCGGGCCTTCGCTATTTTGAGTCCGCATTGGTCCGGCGCCGGACCCGGTCAGCCCGGCGAGTGCAGACAGACCGCCATGAACCACCCCGCTTCCGCCGCGATCCTGGAGCGCGCCCGAAGGGTCACCCCCGGCGGTGTCAACACCTCCATTCGCCGGGTCGACCCAATGCCCATCTGGAGCCGGGCCGCCGGCAGCCGAGTCTACGACGTCCAGGGCCGAGAATACATCGACTACCACGCCGCCTTCGGACCGGCCATCCTGGGCCACTGCCACGCCGGCGTGAACCGGTGCGTCCGGGAGACGCTGGACGAGATCGACCTGTTGGGCGTGGGGACCACCGAGAGAGAAATCCGGCTCGCCGAGAAGATCGTCCAGCATGTCCCCTCGGCGGAGATGGCCCTCCTTTGCAACACCGGCTCGGAGGCGACCCATCACGCGGTGCGCCTCTCCCGGGCCGTAACGGGCCGCCGGAAATTCATCAAGTTTCAAGGGTGCTACCACGGCTGGCACGACTACCTCTGCATGAACGTGATCACTCCCCGGGACAAGATCGGCGCCCACGATCCGGGTTCGGCGGGGATGCTCCGGGAGGCGGTCGAGAACACCATCGTGCTGCCCTTCAACGACCTCGACGCCGTCGCCCAAGCGCTGGAGCGGAACCGGGGCCAGGTCGCCGGCCTGATCCTGGAGCCGATTCCCCACAACATCGGCTGCGTCCTGCCCCGCCCCGGTTACCTGGAAGGCCTGCGCGAAATGACGCGGCAACACGGGGTCATCCTCACCTTCGACGAGGTCATCACCGGATTCCGGCACACTATCGGCGGCTACCAGAAGGTCAGCGGCGTGACCCCCGACCTCACCACGCTGGGAAAGAGCATCGCCAACGGATACCCCATCGCCGCCATCTGCGGGCGGCGGGACCTGATGGAGCGGTTCGCCACCCGGGAAGGGGGAGACGTTTTCTTCGCCGGAACCTATAACGGCCACCCCATCAACTGCGCCGCTGCCCTGGCCACCATCGCAGAACTGGAGGACGGACGAGTGCACGGGCACATCTTCCGGCTGGGGGAGCGGATGAGACGAGGGCTTCGCGAGATCGTGGCCCGGTCCGGAATTGAGGCCCACGTGGCGGGTTTCGGTTCCGTCTTCCTCACCTATTTTCTGGAAGGCCCGGTGCATTCCTACGAAGACCTGCTGGACAACGACGACCGGCGACAGGTCCGCTATCGCCAGTTGCTGCTGGACAGGGGCATTTTCAAACTCCCCATGAGCCTCAAACGAAGCCACATCGGCGCCGCCCACACCGAAGAGGACATCGATCGAACCCTGTCCGCAGCCGAGGATGCCTTCAGGCGGCTGGTTCACGGGGAATCGCGCCCGGTGGCGCTCCAGTCCGTTGGAACCGAATCAGGAGAACCCAAATGACAGACGGAAATACCAAGACCCTGCTCGTGATCACGGCCCACCCGGCCGACGCCTTCGATCTGGCCGCAGGCACCATCGCCCTGCACCGGCAACGCGGGGACCAGGTCCACGTGGCCTCCGTGACCCACGGGGCCCGTTCCCACGCTCCCAGTATCTACGATGACAAGCAGGAAGCCCTGGACGAGGCGAGGGAGGCTCAACTGCTTCAGGAAATCATCCAGGAGAAGAAGCAGGAGTTCGAAGCCGCCGCAAGGGCGGTGTACGCCACCGCGACCCACTTTCTGGGAGAGGACGACGAGCCCTTCGTGGCCACCCGCTGTATCATCCTGCGCTTGGCGGAACTCTACCGGACGGTCCGGCCCGACATTCTCATCACCCATCACCGGACAGAACAGAACCATCACGACCACCCGGAAGTGGGTGATGCCTCTGCCCGGGCGCTGGTCACCGCCGCGCGGTGGCTGGAGGGTTCGCGGCTGGAGCCTTACGATGTCCCGACCGTCTACTACTACGGGACCCAGGACCGGCGCGACGTGCGGATCAATCGCGGCACGGTGGGTGTGGCCGCCACGCACATCATGGACATCGAGAGCGTCGTGGACCAGAAGCGGGAGGCGCTCAAGGCCTTTGCCACTCAAAAGTACCAGGGTAAAGGCTACTCCACTCCCGAGTACCTGAATCGCCGCTTGGAGAGCGTCGAAGGCCACTACGGCCTGTTCAGCGGGTGCCGCTACGCCGAAGAGTTCATCGCCCGCGGACCCCACGTGACCCGGCTGCTGCCCTCGGTCCGCTGACTCGGACGGAGTCTGAACTCCCCGTAACCGGACAGCCGCGCCGAGTAGGACAAGCGGGAATAGATTGAATCACCCGAAAGAACGTGGATTACCGCAATCCCTTGCGATAGCCACGCCGTAGCGCGTCTGCGCAGCCGGTGCCTTGTCCTCAGATGCCCGAATTCGCCGGCTTCGGCAGATCCGAGCCCGGAACTCATGGCAGACGGGTCGACCCCATGAGGAAGCGTTTGCACTCCCGGGTGCCTTCGCGGCCCTCCCGGATGGCCCAAACCACCAAGCTCTTTCCTCGCCGGACGTCACCGGCGGCTAAGATGCCCGGCACACCGGTGGCATAGTCGCCGAACTCCAGCTTGATATTGTAACGGGGAGCCCGCCCCAGTCCCAGCTGGTCAGAAAACCGATCCTCGGACCCCTAGGAATCCCATGGCCAGCAGGACGAGTCTTTGTTGATGACTGTCCCCTTTTCGGCCCTGGTCTTACGGTTGGACTTCGGGATTCGGGACGGCTGACATTTTACGGGATGGCATCACAGGCAACCACTGGATAGCAATACTGCCGCCGTTGTCGGATGCGATCTTCCAATAGTGGTCCTTCGGCACTGGGCAGATGATCCCATCGTAACGTCCGGTTCGAGTTCGGATTGAAGCCCGATTGCTCAGGTCAGGCAGTGCCTTCGCTACAAAGATCAGAAGCCCGTTGGCGGGATTGGCACCTCCAGTGTAGGCCGAAACGAATCCGTCCGTTGATGCCTGATAAGGAGTATCAGGAGAGAAAGAAAGGGAACCGTCGCCGATTTCAGACAGCCAATCGCCAAATAGACCTCCAGTTCCGCCCACTTCTTGGGGCGGCACGTGTTGGACCTCCTCCACCAGATCGTCGTCCGTTTTCTGGTCTAGGTTTTCATTGACTAGGAGTTGTGGATTAACAATAACAACAATGGCCGCTCCCGATGCACTGATCAAAGCACTGAGCAGCATTACGGCCACCCAGATTTTCACGGGTACTTGTACTTGTACTTGTTCATTCTTGCCTCCTTTACTCTCCTGAGTAAGTGCCATCATCCCCTCCGTGTGCGACCTCACTTCTTTGTGTCCATGTTGTAAACGCCGTTTGACCGCGTAGCTGCATGTATATGGAATCTCGATTAGGAAACCGGGGGTTGCTATGCCTCCATGGGTCCAATCCGGTTCGCTCTCCCCACCGGGCCTCTGACCCAATCTGCCACCGCCGAAACAGGCTCCGAGGACGGACCTTCAGGCTAAATCAGGCGGTGAAGGACAGACGGCAAGGGTTCAGCGTGAATTCATCCTGTTGAATTCCTTGTGCTGCCTAGTGTTCAAGTCTGAAAAGTGCATCATCTCCTCACCGGCACTAGCGGCAACGTTGTGAAAAGGCGATTTTGGATGTCCATCTCCAATGCAACTCCGGCGAATTTACTGCCTTCGGGCGCAGTGCAGCGCACCGAACCCACGAAGTCCGATGTATCGGCATCCGGGAACAACTCGTTGATGAATCGCGCCCGCTGCCCGTTGCCAGCTAGATCCAACGTCGCCGTTTCCAGCACTTGGCCCCCCTCCATCAGGTGGCAGGTCACCGTCACGGCTTCGGACTCCAGATTCCTAACTGCCGCCCCAGTATTGATTCCATCTGCCTGACGCCGGGCCGGGAAGAGGGCATCATTGACGGGTTGAGCGGCTCCAACTCCGGCCACTCCTACGGCCATGTTTTCGAACCGCAAGACCCCACCGATGTACCCATCGGAAACCACCCTCACCGATCCGGTCGTCGAATCGCCCCGCCCATGCGTGGAGATGCTCCGCTCGCCCAGCGGCGGGATCCCCGCCGTCACGGACAACGCTCCGTCCTCCGCGAGCTCCAAACCTTCCGTGATGTCCACTAGGGCGTCCGCGGAGATCGGATTCCCGTCCGAATCAACGAAACGGACCACAGGAGTGACCGTCTTCGTGTCCACGTTCACCAACACCAAGTCGGAGACAGTGGAGTCCCCATTGGCAAATTGAGGAAACTCCTGAGTGACGGGATTTCTTTCGCCTAGCGGTCTGATGACCCGGATTCTATAGTTATTGCCGTCGGCCACGTAGAGGTTGCCCGACCCGTCCAATGACAGTCCGCTGGGACGATTTAGTCGGGCCGCCGTCGCCGCACCACCATCCCCTCCATATCCCTGTTCTCCCGTTCCCGCAATGGTCGTGATCACCCCTCCGACGTCGATCCGCCGGATTCGGTTGCCGTCGGTCAAGTAGAGGTTGCCCGATCCATCCAAGACCAGCCTGCGGGCATCAGATAGCTGAGCCTCCGTTGCCGGACCGCCGTCCCCTCCGAATCCCCGTTCCCCCGTTCCCGCTATGGTTGTGATCACTCCTCCGACGTCGATCCGCCGGATTCGGTTGCCGTCGGCCACATAGACGTTGCCCGATCCATCCAGTGCCAGCCCGTTGGCAGATAAGAGCTGGGCCTCTGTCGCCGGACTGCCATCCCCTCCAAATCCCCCTTCCCCCGTTCCCGCGATGGTCGTGATCATCCCTTCGGCATCGATCCGCCGGATTCGGCGGTTACCCGTGTCGGCCACATAGACGTTAGCCGATCCGTCCAGCACCAGCCCTTCGGGAAATCCGAGTTGAGCCTCTGTCGCCGGGCCGCCGTCCCCCCCGAATCCTCGTTCCCCCGTTCCCGCGATGGTCGTGATCACGCCTTCGGCATCGATTCGCCGGATTCGGTGGTTACCCGTGTCGGCCACATAGACGTTGCCCGTACCGTCCAACACCAGCCCGAGGGGAAATCTGAATTGAGCCTCTGTTGCCGGACCGCCGTCCCCCCCGAATCCCCGTTCCCCCGTTCCCGCGATGGTCGTGATCACACCCTGAGCGTCGATCCGCCGGATTCCGTCGGTACGACTATCGGCCACGTAAAGGTTGCCCGTTCCATCCAGTGCCACCCCGCTGGATCCCAGTTGGGCTGCCGTCGCCGGGCCGCCGTCCCCGACGTCGCCACCTGTGACGCCTGTTCCGGCAAACGTGTAGATGTAACGTTCTGCGACATCGCCAGGCGATGCGCCCGTCACTGCCACCAAAGGCAACGTCGTGAAGAGGCGATTCTGTAAATCCATTTCCAAGGCAACTCCTGCGAATTTTTTGCCTTCGGGAGCGGTACAGCGCACCGCCCCCACGAAGTCCGAGGTATCGGTATCCGGAAACAACTCGTTGATGAACCGCGCCCGCTGCCCGCCGGCAGCCAGTTTTAACGTTGCCGTTTCCAGTACTTCACCCCCCTGCATCAGGCGGCAGGTGATCGTCAGGGCATTGGACTCCAGATTTCGAACTGCTGCCCCGGTGTTGATCCCACCTTCCGTCCGCCGGGCCGGGAAGAGAGCGTCGTCGACAGGTTCAGCGGCTCCAACTCCGGCTACTCCTACGGCCATGTTTTCGAACCGTAAAACCCCGCCGACGTACCCGTCTGAAACCACTTTCACCGAACCGGTCATCAACTCGCTCCGTCCATGCGTGGAGATGGTCCGCTCGCCCAGCGGCGGGATCCCCGCCGTCACGGACAACGCTCCGTCCTCCGCGAGCTCCAATCCTTCCGTGAGGTCCGCCACCGAATCCGCGGAGACCGGATCCCCCTCCGAATCATAGAAGCGGACCACCGGAGTGACCGTCTTCGTGTCCACGTTCACCAACACCAAGTCGGAGACGGTGGAGTCTCCATTGGCAAATTGAGGAAACTCCTGAGTGACGGGATTTCTTTCGCCCGGCAGACGGATAACCCGGAGTCGGTTGTTCGTCAATTCGGTTACATAGAGATTTCCTGGTCCGTCCACCGCCAGCGCAATGGGACCAAACAATTGGGCCTCCGTCGCCGGGCCGCCGTCCCCTCCGAATCCCCATTCTCCCGTTCCCGCGACGGTCGTGATCACCCCATCGGCGTCGACACGCCGGATTCGGTGATTACTAGAATCGGCCACATAGACGTTGCCCGAGCCGTCCAGCACCACCCCGCCGGGACAAGACATTTGGGCCTTGATCGCCGGGCCACCGTCCCCCAAATCGCCACCTGCCACGCCCGTTCCGGCGAACGTATAGATGTACCGCTCTGTGCCTTCGCCAAGCGCTGCAGTGAACACTGCAGCGAACGCCACTATGGATATGGCAATCGCCGGAAATCTTCGAGTGAGGTCGGATGCGTGTTGCCGTGTCATGGAGCCCTCCTGGTAAATTCGTAAACACCTCAAAACAGACTGCGGTGTGCGTTGGATGCCGGGAGAGCGTTCCAAAGAATCCCACTCCTGGAATCCAGTTACCTAATGACGTCTGGGAAACGAAAACCGGACGGTTTCGCCGCGAAAAATGTGGTTTATTCGTTCCGAGGAACCTTCGAAAGCGCCTCGGCGAAAGCGCGAGCGTTCGCCGGCCGCTCTGACCGGGGGGCCGTCAAGATCGAAGTTGCGAACCAGATCACGGTCGATACGTCCTTCGAACCTGTGGCCGACCCGGCTTCACCAACGAGGCGCTGGCGCCGAATCCGGTCTATCACCTCGTCGATGTCGGGGTCAGCGAACGGATGCCGGCCGGACACCATCTCGTACAGGACGACGCACAGGGACCAGACGTCGTCCGCTTCATCCGCCGGACGGCCGGAGAGCACTTCCGGCGACATAAAGCGCAAGGTCCCGCCTGCGGTCACCGTATCGTCCGTCTCACGCGCCAATCCGAAATCAAGCAGTTTTGGCGACCCGTTGGACGCATACACGATGTTGCTGGGCTTGATGTCGCCATGCAGGAACCCCTTCTCGTGCAGCGCCGCCAGCGCGTCGGCCAGCCCGGTTATGGTCGAAAGGGCTTTCAATGGCGGGATCGGACCGTCCTTCAAGCGATCCTCAAGCGTTCCGCCGGAAAGAAACTCGACAATAAGGAACGGACGGCCCTGCCAGAACTCGATGCCGTAGATTTGGGCTGCTGCCGGATGGGTTATCGTCGCCATGGTCCGCGCTTCCGCCTTCAGCCTCATCAGTTGGTAGACCGATGCCCTCCCCAGGGTCTTGACCGCCACGTCGCGCTCCAGTTGCAGGTCACGCGCCAGATAGACTGCTCCCATTCCCCCGACACCCAGGCGCCGCTTCAGCCGAAACTTGCCGGCCAGGAGCTTTGGGACCTCCGTTTCCTTGTAATCGACTTCGCATTCGCACTCGGGCGGAGCACCGGCAACCACGACGCAGCGGCAGACGGGACACTCCTGCGCCGGCGGCGCCTCCAAGGGCCGGACGTCCGGCCCCTCCAGCAGGCGCAGGTGCGCTACTGCCAACCCGGCGGCCGACCCAAGCGTTTCAAGAAACGGTAGGTCGACAGTGCGCACGACTCGTTCGTCGAAACGGTGTCCCACCACGACCATGCCGAAGATCTCAGTTCCCGGACCGGCAAGCGGTAGGATCACGTCGGCGGAGGTCTTGACGACCCACGCCGCATCGTCCGGCGGCAGCAGCGGGAAGACGGATGTCTTGTCCTTCGGGTTGACCCGTAATGGACCGCCGGCCGTCTCCAGCACGTGCACGATGGCCGAGGCGCGCGGCAGGGGAACGACTCTGGCATCCGGCGCACGGAAGTCTGGAGCGTCCCCTCGAGTATCGACCGCAATCAACAGGGTAGCGGGCGACCCGCAACCACGCTTGGCCGCCCGGTTCAACGTTCGGCTAACGGTTGCCATCCGCGCGGTCTGCGTTAACCTGGCCCCCGCCGCGGCCAGGGCGTGACGCTGCTCCTTGGTCTCGGGGATGACCCAGGCGTCCAGGCGAATCAGGATACGTTCGCGGCCGACGATCACCAGCAACAGCATCCCGGTTGCCGCGAACAGCAACTGTGCCAATGGGTCCGTAATGATGGCTCCTACCTTACGCTCCGGATGACTCGCCACCATCCAGACCAGCGCCACGGCCGGAACGGCGGCCGCGGCTCCAAGTGGACCCGGGCGCATCAGCAACCACCGGTAGCTCGCCCGGACGACTTCTCGCGGGTGGGGAACTCGCACCGCGAGCACCGAATACCAGAGCAGAATCATCCCGGGGAATCGCATCAGGACGACCACAAGAACGAAGGGCGACCATCGGAAGTTGGACATCCAAAGCCCGGGCGAGAACATCTCGACGGTATTTCCCGCGACCATTATTCCCAAGTAGATGAAGAACCCGGCGCTGAACACCACGACACGCCTGACCTCTTCGGCCGGCGCCGTGTGCGCACGCACCGCAATGACCGCGGCTGCCGCTAAGTCCAACAGATCCATAGTTAGGAGGGATCCATCAAGCACCAGGACAACGGGCGTTCCGGTGTAACCGGCGTGCGCGAACCACAATGTCGCCACGCACGTGATCCAGATAGTGAAGCCGATTGCAACGCTGACGGGAACCATGCAGCGCGCGAGGTCATCGAGCTTGGTTCGCCGATGGACCCGGGGACACTTTCGTGCGAACAACCACAGCACAGCGGGGGAAAAGAGGAATACGGGCACGTAGAGGATAAGGACCAGCCTCGTCGCCGCCGGCAAATCCCATAAATAGGACTCGACGATTGGTGGTGGCGGGAGTTGCCCAAGAAACACCAGCAGAAGGTGATGCGACGACAACGTGGCATTGAGCAGAAAATAGAGCCCGAGCAGCCAAGTCCGCGAGTTTCTGCGGCCCGCGAACAGCAGCAGGAATCCACTCACGCCATTCCCGACGAGCGTGGACAAAAGGAAGACAGCCGTATCGCCATGCTGGCGGTGAAAGTCGGACCATTCCCACGGGAGCAATATCAGCGTTACCGCCACCTCGACTGCGGCGATGACCATCAGCACCTGAATGACGCGGCGCACGAACGCGCCGGCGTGGAGTTCGGAGCTCGTCGCCGAGCGAATCCCCAACCTCTGTCCGACGCGACGCCGGCTCCTTAAGAGACGGGAGATCAACTGCAGGTTTTCGAGCTTCTCGCGGTCAGCAGGCGCGGCGAGCTTCGAGCATCGATCCCACTGGACGTCATGACCCAGCGTGACCGCGTCCGCCACATCAGCTATGAGATCGTTACGATCGCCGTTACTCATCACCCGTCCGGGTTCGCGTCAATGACCTGTTCGATACCGGCGCTGGAGCAAGATCCGTTGCAGTCGGATTCACGCAGCGTTGACATGTCGTGCCGCTCTCCTTACTTATGACGTCTGGTTGGCAGGCTTCGGACGGGTGCAGCAAAATTGGCTGGATCGTGGGGATTCTGGTGTGCGAATCGCCGCAGGGCGGGCCGCCGGCGAAAATTGGCGACTAGGCCTTCGGCATGATCTTGCTCAGCCGAATCACGGCGCGCTTGAGCGCCTTGCGCGCCGCGTCCGCGCTTGGCAGGCGTTCGATGGCTGCGAGTTGCCGGTAGCTGTATCCGAGTTCCGCGCGACCAACGATCAGCCGTCGATCACGCTCCTTCAGGGTCTTGAGACCATCCCGGTAGCGCTTCCACATCTGTTTGTTCAGCAACTGTTGATACTGTGGCGAGGCATCCTCAGAGAGACGGAGAGATTCCTGCGTCGCCGTGACACGGCCAGCGTCCAGACGCCGAGTGGCGCGCCGCAACTCGTCCTGGACGCGGTTCTCCACGGCGCGCCGCAGATAGACCCGCAAGGCGCTCATGTGCTTCGACTCAAACCAGTTGAGCCGCGCGAAGGTGTGCTGCAGGATGTCCTGCGCCAGATCGCTCGTAGTGATCCCGTAGCGGGCCCACTTCGGCACCCGGCCCCGGACGCGTCTCCGCACCCAAGGTGCATATCGGGTGAAAAGCGTCTCGATCGCCGAGACGCTCCCCATTCGTACACGATCCAGAAAACTTTGCTCGGAACTGCCACCATCCGGAATATCTTCGGCCGACCGCTTCAATAATGGTGGCATACAATCCAGGTTCAGGATGTCATGGCAACCGGGTCGACCCCATTAGGAAGCGGTCGCACTCCCGGGCGGCTTCCCGGCCCTCCCGGATGGCCCACACCACCAGACTCTGCCCTCTCCGGATGTCGCCGGCCGCGAAAATGCCCGGCACGCTGGTGGCGTAGTCGCCGAACTCGGCCTGGATATTGGAGCGCGGGTCCCGATCCAGCCCCAGTTGATCGGGGAGGCGGTCCTCGGGTCCCAGGAACCCCATGGCCAGGAGGATCAGTTGGGCCGGCCACACCTGCTCCGTTCCCGGGATCCGTTCGAATGACGGCCTTCCGCCGTTCCGGGACCATCGGATTCCCACGGTGTGAACCTCCTGCAGGCGGCCCGAGGCGTCGCCCTCCATTCTGACGGTCATGATGGCGAAACGGCGGGGGTCCGCTCCGAAGAGGGCGGCGGCCTCCTCCTGCCCGTAGTCCATGCGGTAGATCCGGGGCCACTGAGGCCAGGGGTTGTCCGGCGCCCGGGCGTCGGGAGGCCGGGGAAGGATCTCGAACTGCACCAGACTCCGGCAACCGTGACGCAGAGCGGTCCCGACACAGTCGGTACCCGTGTCGCCGCCCCCGATGACGATGACGTCCTGGTCCCGGGCCGAGATGTATTGACCGTTCTCGAGATTGCTGTCCAGCAGGCTCTTGGTGTTGGCGTGCAGATAGTCCATGGCGAAGTGGACGCCGTCCAGATGGCGGCCTTCGACGGGCAGGTCCCGGGGCTTGGTGGCGCCGCAACAGAGGACGGCCGCGTCGAAATCGTCTCGCAGCCGGGAGGCGGCGTAGTTGCCGCCCACATCCATCCCGGTGAGGAATCGGATCCCCTCCGCCGCCAGGAGCTCGGCCCGGCGCCATACCACTTCCTTGTCCAGCTTCATGGCCGGGATGCCGTAGGTCAGGAGCCCTCCGATCCGGTCCGCCCGCTCCAGGACGGTGACCTCGTGCCCGGCCTGGTTCAACTGGTCGGCGCAGGCCAGACCCGCCGGCCCCGACCCCACCACGGCAACCTTCTTCCCGGTGCGCCGCGCCGGTGGACGGGGGACGATCCAACCCTCCTCGAATCCCCGGTCGACGATGGAGCACTCGATACTCTTGATGGTGACCGGCGGCTCGATGATGCCCAGGACGCACGATCCCTCGCAGGGGGCGGGACAGACCCGCCCCGTGAACTCGGGGAAGTTGTTGGTCTTGTGGAGGCGCTCCAGGGCTTCCCGCCAGAGTCCCCGGTAGACGAGATCGTTCCACTCCGGGATCAGGTTGTGGATGGGGCAGCCGGTGGCCATTCCGCCCATCACCTCCCCCGTGTGGCAGAAGGGGACGCCGCAGTCCATGCAGCGGGCTCCCTGGCGCTTCAGCGAGGCATCGGGCAGATGCCGGTGGAACTCGCCCCAGGTTCCAATCCGCTTGCCGGGAGTCAGAACCGGAAGCGCCTCCCGCTCATATTCCATGAAGCCGGTGGGCTTACCCATCTGGCGTTCTCTTCATCGCTTTATGTCCGTTAGGCACTATCTGCCGTCGGCTCGCGCTTTGTCTCTGGCGTTGACCTGGAACGCCGCCATGACGACCTCCGAATCGGAGAGGCCCTTTCCAGTCATCTGATCCCGGGTCTCCACCACCCGGCGGTAATCGGCCGGGTAGATCTTGACGAACCTCGAAGCCATGCTCTGCCCCGACGAGAGCAGTTGCCATCCGATCTCGCTTCCGGTCAGCTCCACGTGCCGGCGCACCATGCGGGCCAGGGTCTCCCGGTCCTCGGCCTCCTCCAGCGGCAGCAGTTCCACCATCTCGTGATTGCAGAGCGCCGAGAATTCACCCGATTCGTCCAGCACGTAGGCGATGCCTCCGGACATTCCGGCGGCGAAGTTCCGGCCGGTGGGACCCAGGACGACCACGCAACCGCCCGTCATGTATTCGCAGCCGTGGTCGCCGACTCCCTCGACGACGGCCCGGACCCCGCTGTTGCGGACACAGAAACGCTCTCCGGCCATCCCTCGAATGTAGGCTTCGCCCGAAGTGGCTCCATAGAAGGCTACGTTGCCGACGATGACGTTATCCTGCGCCACGAACACCGATTCCCGGGGAGGACGGACGATGATCTTGCCGCCCGAGAGACCCTTTCCAATGTAGTCGTTGGCGTCTCCCTCCAGGCTCAGCGTCATACCGCGAGGAATGAAGGCCCCGAAACTCTGGCCGGCAGAGCCTCGAAAACGAAGCTGGATCGTGTCCTCCGGGAGTCCTTTCCTCCCGTACCGCCTCGTGATCTCGGACCCCACCATGGTGCCCACGGTCCGGTTCACGTTGGCGATGGGCAGACTTTCGGAGACGGATTCTTCCCGTTCCAGCGCCGGCCGGCACAGTTCCAGCAGCCGGGTTCGATCCAGGGCCGCGTCCAGCTTGTGGTCCTGGGGGATCTGGCAGAACCGCCCCACGGTGGAGGGCACCTCCGGCCGGTACAGTATCCGGGAGAAGTCGAGCCCCTGAGTCTTCCAGTGGTCGACCGCGTCCCGGACACCCAGTTTGTCGCTCCGGCCGATCATCTCGTCGATGCTGCGAAACCCGAGGCTCGCCATGAGCTCGCGGGTCTCCTGGGCGACGAAACGCATGAAGTTCACCACGTGGGACGGGTCTCCAGTGAATTTCTTCCGGAGCTCGGGATCCTGAGTGGCCACTCCCACCGGGCAGGTGTTCAGGTGACACACCCGCATCATCACGCAACCCAGGACCACCAGCGGCGCCGTGGCGAATCCGAACTCCTCGCCGCCCAGCAGTGCGGCCACCACCACGTCCCGCCCCGTCTTGAGTTGGCCGTCCACCTCCACCACGATCCGGCTGCGCAGGTCGTTGAGCAGCAGCACCTGGTGGGTCTCGGCCAGTCCCAGCTCCCAGGGGATCCCGGCATGCTTGATGCTGGTGAGCGGCGACGCTCCGGTCCCTCCGTCATGACCGCTGATGAGGACCACGTCCGCTCTCCCCTTGGAAACGCCGGCGGCGATGGTGCCCACGCCCACTTCGGCCACCAGCTTCACGCTGACCCGGGCCTCGTGGTTGGCGTTCTTCAAGTCGTGAATGAGCGCCGCCAGGTCTTCGATGGAGTAGATGTCATGGTGCGGAGGCGGCGAGATCAGGCCCACGCCGGGCGTGGAATATCGAACCTTGGCGATCCAGGGATAGACCTTGTGCCCCGGAAGCTGTCCTCCCTCCCCCGGCTTGGCGCCCTGGGCCATCTTGATCTGGAGTTCCTTGGCGTTGACCAGGTATTCGCTGGTCACGCCGAAGCGCCCCGAGGCCACCTGCTTGATGGCGCTGTTGCGGGAATCGCCGTTCGAATCGGGGACATAGCGCTTGGGATCCTCGCCTCCCTCGCCGGTGTTGCTCTTCCCGCCGATCCGGTTCATGGCCACGGCCAACGACTCATGGGCCTCCCGGCTGATGGAGCCGTAGGACATGGCGCCGGTCTTGAACCGCTTCATGATCGTTTCGACCGGTTCGACTTCCTCGATCGGGATCGGTTCTGCGGAGTGCTTCAGACGGAACAGTCCCCTCAAAGTGCACAATCTCCGGGTCTGATCGTTGACCCGGCGGCTGTAGTCCCGGTAGGCGTCCTCATCGCCGTTGCGGCAGGCGTATTGCAACCGGTGGACGGTCTGGGGATTGAAGAGATGGTGCTCGCCGGTGCGGCGCCATTGATACTGGCCGCCCGATTCCAGAGGACCGTCGCTCTGCTCTTCCCCGATCCGGGCCCGCTCGTGGAGGTGCCGAACTTCGGTTTCCAGGACCTCCATCCCGACCCCGCCCACCCGCGACGGAGTCCCGGTGAAGTAACGGTCGACGACGCCGGAGTCCAGGCCCACCGCCTCGAAGATCTGGGCGCCCCGGTAGCTCTGGACCGTGGAGATGCCCATCTTGGACATGACCTTGACTACGCCCTTGTTGACCGCCTTGATGTACTTCTTCCGGCATTTCTCATACGAATGGCCCGGAACGATCCCATCCCGAATCATGCCCCGGATGGTCTCCAGGGCCAGATAGGGATGCACGGCGCCGGCGCCGTAGCCAATGAGCAGGGAGAAGTGGTGGACTTCCCGCGGCTCGCCGCTCTCCACCACCAGAGAGGCCCGCGTTCTCAGCCCTTCCCGGATCAGGTAGTGGTGTACGCCCGAAACCGCCAACAGGGCCGGAATGGGAGCTTCTCCGCGGCCGGCGTTCCGATCCGACAGCACTACGACACCGCTACCTGACGCGACGGCCGCCGCGGCCGCCCGGCAGAGACGGTCCATGGCCTGCTCCAGATCCTCTCTCTCGACCTTGAGGAAGGCGGGCAGGACGGTGGTCCGGAATCCGCCGGGACCGCTGCCGTCGAGCCGCCGCAATTTCTCCATCCGGACGCCGTCCAGGATGGGCGAGGAGAGTCTGATCTGCCGCGCCGACTGGGGCTCCGGGTCCAACAGGTTCCCTTCCGCCCCCAGGTGGGTGTCCAGGGACATGATCAACGCCTCCCGGATGGCATCCACGGGAGGATTGGTCACCTGGGCGAAGAGCTGCTTGAAATAGTTGTAGAGAAGCTGGGGCCGGTCCGAGAGCGGAGCCAGTGGCGTGTCGGTTCCCATGGAGCCCACGGCCTCATGTCCGTCGGAAGCCATGGGGGCGATGAGCAACCGCAGGTCTTCGTTGGTGTATCCGAAGAGGTGCTGCTGCCGCCGGAGCCCGTCCCGGCCCAGGGCCGGAGGCCGCCGCCCGTCAGGCAGCAGGTCCAGAGGCGTCAGATGTTCCCGCAGCCACTTGCGGTAGGGCCGGGCCACCGAGGCCTTCCGCTTGAGTTCGCCGTCCGAAATGATTCGTCGCTGAACGGCATCCACCAGGAACATGCGGCCGGGCTGAAGGCGTCCCTTTTGGAGAACCTTCCGGGGTGGAACGTCCAGCACCCCCACCTCCGAGGCCAGGACCACCATCCCGTCCGAGGTGACCGAGTAGCGGGAGGGGCGCAGCCCGTTGCGGTCCAGGACGGCGCCGACACGCAGCCCGTCGGTGAAAGCGATGGAGGCGGGACCGTCCCAGGGTTCCATCAGGCACGAGTGGTACTGGTAGAAGGCCCTCTTCGCCGGGTTCATCTCCGGGTCCCCGCTCCACGGCTCCGGAATCATCATCATCATGGAATGAGGCAGGTTCCGCCCGGTCATGTAGAGCATCTCGAGGGCATTGTCGAACATGGCCGAGTCGCTGCCGTCGGGGTCGATGATCGGCAGGACCTTGGCCAGGTCCGGGCCCAGAAGATCCGATTCGAACAGGGCCTCGCGAGCCCTCATCCAGTTGCAGTTGCCCTGCAGCGTGTTGATCTCCCCGTTGTGGCAGAGGTACCTGTACGGATGCGCCCGGCTCCAGTTGGGAAAGGTATTGGTGCTGAAGCGGGAATGGACCATGGCCAATCCCGTCTCCAGGGAAGGCTCCACCAAGTCCGGGTAGAAGCTGGTCATCTGGTCGGCCCGGAGCATGCCCTTGTAGACCACCGTCCTGGAGGAGAGGCTGGCCACGTAGAACATCTCCTTCCGGCGGATGGCGGAGGCTCGAACCCGGTTCTCGGCACGCCGGCGAATGACGTAGAGCTTTCTTTCCAGATCCGGTCCCGGCTCCGTCCCCCGAGCGCCGATGAAGACTTGGCGAATCACCGGTTGGCAGGCCTTCGCCGTCGGTCCCAGCAGCGAGTTGTCGACCGGAACGGACCGCCAGCCCAACACCTCCTGCCCTTCCTCACGAACGGCTTCCTCCAGTAGCCGTTCACACTCCAGACGAGCATCGGCCGGATCGGGAAGGAAGATCATCCCGACCCCGTAGCCGCCCTGGGGGGGCAGCCGAATCCCCGCATCGGCGCAGGCATCCTCGAAGAAGCGGTGGGGTGTCTGGAGCAGGATTCCGGCTCCGTCTCCCGTGTTCTCCTCGCAGCCGCAGGCGCCCCGGTGATTCAGGTTGAGAAGCATCTGAATTCCCATCTCCACGAACTCGTGGGAGACGTGCCCCTTCATGTCCACCACGAACCCGATTCCGCAGGCATCGTGCTCAAAACGAGGATCGTAGAGCCCCTGATGCTGCGGTCCTCCCCGGCGATTCACGACGCCCTCCCTGGCTGGACACCGGAGCCGCCGGTTCGGGCGTTGTCCTCCTGACCCGCCGGGGGAAGGTTGTTGCCGCCGGTCAGCCTCGTGGAGCGGCCCTTGCCATTTTGGTTCGCCGAATTTTTCAACAGATCCATGAACCGGTGGGCCGCCAAGCTCAATCGGGCGTGACGCCGAATAATGACTCCCATGGGCCGGACCATGCCCGGCTCAGCCAAGGCCACCGCGGCCAGGGCACCCGTGCGGACTTCCCGCTGCAGTGTGGGCAGGGGAAGCAGGGCAACGCCTGCTCCCACTTCCACGGCTTCCTTGATGTTCTCGATGTTGTCGAACTCCAGCACCACGTCCACGCTGATGCCCTGCTCCCGCAGGAAGCGGTCGACCTCGCGCCGGATCACCAGGCCCTTCTCGAATCCGATGTAACTTTCCTTGGCGAGGTCCTTGGCGTGAACGATGGAGCGTCCAGCCAATCGGTGGCCGGGAGGACAGACCAGCACCATGGGCTCTTCCCTCCACGGACGTGTGGTGAGTTCCCGAGTGGTCCTGGGAAACGAAACCAGTCCCAGGTCCGCCGTCCCGTCCACCACCCGGCGGTAGACGCGGTCCGGGTGCAGATACTCGATGCGAACCTCTGCATTCCGGTAGGTTCGGCGGATGCTGTCCACGTATTGGCTCATATCCCTGAGACCGACAGAGTAGATGGCCGCCACCTGAACCGTGATCTCCATCCGTTCGCCCTCCTGGCGAATGGATGCCTCGAGTTCTGTGTACTCGTTCAGCATCTTCTTGCATCCCCGGTAGTAGATCTTCCCCAACTCCGTGGGCTGAAGAGGACGGGTCGAACGGTCGATCAGGCTGACGCCCAGTTTTCTCTCCAACTGCAACATGGCCTGGCTGGCGGCGGACTGGGAGAGTCCATTGAGGCGGGCAGCCTGGGAGAAGCTGCGAAGGCGCACGACATCGCAAAACAATTTCAGGGACTGTATACGCATGTGGGCGAAAGTATATACTTTTCTAATAATTTGTCAACTAGCTATTAATAAATTAAATAGTAAAGACAGCTCCAGGGCGCCAGAACCGAAGCTGAGGTCAGGCTGTGGGAAGAGGTTCGCCGGTCGCCGTTCGGTTTACCGGGGTGATTCCCGCGAGTATCATCTTGCCGGTCAAGTCAGGGACCGGCTCCGCCGGGTCACTGAGCCGCGGTGGCCATGACCTGCGGGAGCCACGGGCCGGGGCGGTTGCTCGCCGGCGGCATCTGAGAGGAGAACCGATAGTGAAGCGATTTCACGGAGTTTATCCGGCGCTGGTCACCCCTGTGGACGACCGCGGCAATATCCGGGCGGGGGCCCTACGGGATCTGATGGAGTGGCACCTGGAGGTAGGAGTCGATGGGTTCTACATCGCCGGCGGCACCGGGGAAGGGCTGTTGTTGACCCAGGATCAACGCCGGGCGCTCACCGAAGCGACCATCCACGCGGCTGACGGAAGAGCTCCGGTCATCGTCCACGTGGGACACGTTTCCACCCGGGCGGCCGTCGATCTGGCGCGCCACGCCGCCTCGGCGGGCGCCGACGCCGTCAGTGCCATTCCGCCCATCTATTACGGCACGGATCCGGCATCCATCGTGGGGCACTACACGGCCATCGCCTCGGCCACGCCCCTGCCCCTCATCGTTTATCACATACCCGCGGCCACCCACTCCCAGATGACCGTGGGCCTGATGACCGAACTGCTCCGGCTGCCTACGGTCAAGGGGATCAAGTTCAGCGACTACAACCACTTCCTGATGCGGCAGATCGGCCTGCTGGGATCGGACCTGTTGGTCTATTCCGGGAATGACGAAGTCTTCCTGTCCGGGCTGGTCATGGGGGCCAACGGCGGGATCGGTCTGACCTACAACTTCATGCCCCAGCTCTTCGTCGGAATCTACGAGGCCTTCCACGCGGGCGACTTGGCCCGGGCCCGCGAACTGCAATGGAAGGCGTGCGCCATGATCGACGTTCTGTTGGGAATCAGCGGCTCCACCCTCTCCGCGGCCAAGGTCCTGCTGCGGCACCTGGGATTCGAGGTGGGAGAAGTCCGGCGTCCGATCCGGCCGCTGACCCGTCAGGATACGGAACTGGTGGTGGGCCGGATGAGGGAACTGGGACTGGACCGGCGCAGCTGAAGGCCGGCGCCCTTTACGGCTCCTGTTGAAGCCGTTCTTCGATCTCGCTCACACGGATCACGCCGTGATCGGCGTCGTAGGGGAGTCCGCGGGTGGCGGCCACCCGGTCGATGAAGCTCAGGCCCAACGGCCCCGCATAGGTTTCGGGTGTGCTGAACGCCGGGTCCTCCAGGGCTTCCGCCATGGAGATGAAGGAATATCCCCGGTCCTGAAGCATCTTGACCGTGTCCTCCAGGAAACTGGCGGTGGCGATGGCGCAATGGAGCCAGAGAATGTGGGGGATGTTCCGGCCGAACACGGCCTGGGACTGGGCCTCGCCGTAATCGACCGCCTCTCCCACATGCGCCAGGTAGATCGCCTTGAGCCTTTCCCTGACGGGATCGTCGTTCTCGACATCGAGAAAGATCCGGTTGAACCGTCGGTCTCCGGTCTTGATGGTGACCGGGGCAATCTCGTAACTGGCCCGGTAGAGGGCCTTGGCCACCCGGTTCTTCTTCTTTTCGTTATCCCCCTGGTGGAGGTAGGGGAATCGCAGGTAGCGATAGTTGAACCCCCTCCGGCTACGGCCAAGCAGCTTCAGGTACTTCTGGCCGTCGCCGACGTGCTCCAGAAATTCCTTGGCCTTCAACTGGTGAAGATCGACGTGGGCGAAGGTGTGGTTGCCCACGATGTGACCCGCGTCCGCCCAGTCCTCGAGGATGACGAAGGTGGCCAGATCATCCTGAACGCGCTCCTCCACCACGAAACCGGCCGCGGGAATGTCCTGCTGCTTCAGAGTGCGCAGGATCATATTGCTGATTTCCCGCGGCCGCCAGTAGCCCAGCGGTCCCAAGACCGGGAGATCGTCGAAGGTCAGAGCGATTTTCCGGTCCGGCTCGGCGAGTCCGGGAACAGGCAGAAGAAAGATAAGAAGGAGCGGCAAACCGATACGCCGGCCGAGTTGCCTCATTTTCCTTTTCCTCCAATCCGGAGGTCAGGAAGTCAGAAGAAGCACCTTGCCCGTGGTCTTCCGTCCCTCCAGCGCCCGATGCGCCGCTTCGGCCTCCGCCAACGGATAGGTCGAACCGATGCGCACCTTCAGGTCTCCTTCAGCGTACCATCGGAAAAGGTCGTCTGCGCGGCCCATCAACTCTTCCCGGGTGAGCGCGTAGTGATTCAGGCTGGGACGCGTCAGGAAGAGGGAGCCTTTCTGATTGAGTATCTGGGGATCGAAGGGGCCTATGGGCCCGCTGGACTGGCCGAAGAGGACCAGGTAGCCCCTGGGCCGCAGGCAGTTCAGGCTCCGTTCGAAGGTGGTCTTGGCCACCGAGTCATAAACCACGTTCACTCCGGCCCCGCCGGTCAAGCGTTCCACTTCCACCTGGAAATCCTGCTCCGTATAGAGGATCACATGGTCGGCGCCCGCCTGGCGGGCCAGTTCCGCCTTGGCCTCGGTCGAGACCGTCCCGATGACGGAGGCCCCCAGGCGTTTGGCGATCTGCACCAGAAGCAGGCCGACTCCGCCGGCAGCCGCATGGACCAGAGCCGTGTCGCCCTCCCCCAAGGGGTAGGACCCATGGGCCAGATAGTGGGCCGTAAGACCTTGAACCATGAGGGTGGCCGCGACCGATGTTTCCATTTCGTCGGGGAGGACGATCAGTTTCGACGCATCGACCACCGCCCGTTGGGCGTAGGAGCCCAAGGTCATGGCGTAGGAGACCCGATCGCCGGCCCGGATCCCTTCTACCCGGGAACCCACTTCGAGAACGGTTCCGGCGCCTTCCACCCCGGGAGTGAAGGGTACGGGCACGGGATAATGGCCGTACCGATGGTAGGTGTCGATGAAGTTGACCCCGGCGACTTCGATCTCCACCAGGGTCTGGCTTGGACCAGGTTGCGGTTCGGGCGCCTCCTCGTACCGGAGGACTTCGGGGCCGCCGTTTTCGTTCACACGGATGGCTTTCATAGGCAGATCCCAATCAACGGCCCGGACGGTGCATGAAGACGACGTTCGTCTCGGAATTCGGGGCTGTGTTGTGGCGCGGAGTATAGCTTCGGAGGGGGAAAGAGGAAAGAGGGGAGAGAAAAGAGTGGGGAGGCGGAACCATTCCACACGGGATCCAATGAACATCCGCTTTTTCTCTTTCCTCTTTCCTCATTTTTCCTCTTGGTGTTATGATGCCGAAAAATAAGGTTCGTCAGGGGACTGAGATGAAGGGGATAATGATGCCAAGAGTGGCCCTGTTCGTTGTGTTGGTCATGTTTCTGACATTTCCGGCCCTGGGCCAGGATCGCGTCGAGATGACGTCTCCGGTTATCAGGACGACGGTCGATGACATCATCCTCTCCGTCGACTTCACCGGCTTCTCGGCCGGAAACGCCTACCGGCTCGGATTCGGCGCCGCGAATGGACAGATCAAGGCCCGGCTGCAATTGGTCAAGGGCACGGAAGACGTGCCCATCCCGCTGATGGATTTCGTCCAAGGACACACGAGCAGTTGGTGGGAGGTGCCGCAGATATCCGTCCGCGGCTGGAGCCTGGAGGGACCCAACCTGCCCAAGACGGGTGAACGGATCACCTTCCGGGTGATGATCTCCCGGGCCGACGCCAAGGAAATCTCCAAAGTCTACCTTCTCATCTCCCGCAGCTACGGACCCGACCTGTGGTACCTGGAAGATGGCGTGGAGATGGATCAGTCCATGTGGTAGGCCGATTCCATCCCTGATCGACCGCCCGACCTTGTTTCTCTGGAGTTCCTGAATTTCCATCGATGCGGACCCTTCTCGACCTGATCCCCCATCTGCAGGGGCGGGCCGGTGAAGCGGTACGCTTCGACGACGGCCTTCGCACCCGCATCCTCTCCTACCCCGATTTGTGGCGCCGCATCGTCTCCTTCGGCTGCTATCTCAGGGAACGGGGCATCCGGAAAGGAGACCGGCTCCTCCTCTGGGGGGAGAATTGTCCGGAGTGGGTTGTCGTATTCTGGAGTTGCGTCTCCCAAGGAGTACAGGTTGTTCCGGTGGATTCGGCTGCCAGCCCGGCGCTGGTGGAGCGGATCCAGGACAAGGTCCAGGCGCGCCTGATGGTGTACGGCCCGGCGGTCCACCCGGAGACCAGCGTCGAACGCCTGTCGTTCCGGGATCTGGCCGCGCTCAAGACCCGGAATGAGGCGCTCCCTCGAATCCGGCTGGAACCGGACGACCCCGTGGAGATCGTCTTCACGTCCGGCACCACGGGGACGCCCAAGGGGGTCATCCACCGCCACCGGAACATCTGCGCCAATCTGGCGCCCTTCGCCCGTGAGATCGCCCGCTACCGGAAATACGCCAGACCGTTCCAACCCGTCCGGTTCCTGAATCTCCTTCCGCTGAGCCACATGTTCGGTCAGTCGGCAGGACTCTTCATTCCCCTCATCCTGGGCGGCGGCGTGGTGTTCATGTCCGAACTCCACCCGGCCGCGATCCTGGGCTGCATCCGCCGGCACCGGGTCTCCGTCCTGGTTTCAGTCCCCCGGGTCCTGACCAGTCTGGAACGGCGGGTTCGCAAGGAGGTCCAGGTTCCCTCGGGGCGGGTGACCAGACGCGGGCTGCCGGGGGTGGCCGCCCGCTGGTGGAAGTACCGCCGGGTGCACCGGAGGTTGGGCTGGAAGTTCTGGGCCATCGTGGTCGGCGGGGCACGGCTGGAGCCGCGGCAGGAAGAGAGGTGGACCGAACTGGGGTTCGCCATGCTCCAGGGGTACGGTCTCACCGAGAGCAGTCCCGTCGTGGCCGTGAACCACCCCTTTCGACCTCGGCGGGGCGCCCTGGGACGGCCCCTCGCCGGACAGGAGGTCCGGCTGGCTTCGGACGGTGAGATACTGGTCCGGGGAGAAAGCGTCGCCACCGAGTACCTGACCTCCCGGAGCGAAACCCAGGACATTCTGGACCAGGGCTGGTTCCGGACCGGCGACCTGGGCGAGCTGGATGAGACGGGAGTCCTTTACTACAAGGGCCGCAAGAAGGACCTGATCGTGACGGCCGATGGCCTCAACGTGCATCCCCAGGACGTGGAATCGGTTCTGAACCGCCTCTCCGGCGTTCGCGACAGCGTGGTGGTGGCGGCTCCCAGCCCCGTGGGCGACGTGGTCCACGCAGCCTTGATCCCGGCGGATACGAGTTCGGACCTGGCAAAAGACATCCGTCTTGCCAACGGCCGCCTGGAAGCCCACCAGCGAGTCCGAAGCTGGTCCGTCTGGCCCGAAGAGGACTTCCCCAGAACGCCTTCGACCTGGAAGGTCCGGCGCCATCTGGTGGCCCGCCAAGTCGCCGAGAGGCAGGGAACGCCGCTTCGAGAGACGGTCTCCCCGGCCCGGACCATCCTGGCCCGGATCACCGGCCGCGATCCGCGGAAGATCCTGGGGACCCACCGCCTGGAGGAGGACCTGGGGCTGTCGTCCCTGGACCGGGTCGACCTTCTCTCCCGGCTGGAGGAGCGCGGGGAGTTGGAGATCGACGAAGAGGGACTGGCCCGCATCAGCACGGTCCAGGCACTGGAGGCGGGCCTGACCGGTTTGGCGGCAGCCGCCACCAGTGCCGTGGAAACAGGAGAGGAAAGGAGACCCAGCGCTTCCCCGCCTCCGACTCGAGTTGAGACTCCCCTCCCCTGCTGGACCCGCCGGGCGCCCGTCCGCTGGGCGCGAACCGGCCTGAGGGAGGGCTTCATGCTGCCCCTTCTTCGCAACCGGCTTCCCCTGACGGTAACCGGATCCGATCTGTTCGGGCGGCTCCGTCCGCCGGTGATCTTCGCCGCCAATCACGCCAGCCATCTGGACACGCCGGTGATTCTGGCGGCGCTGCCCCCGTCCTGGCGGCAGCGGTTGGTCCCGGCCATGGTTCAGGAGTGGTTCCTGCCCCACTTTCGCCCCGACGAGTTCACGGTGAGGGAGAGACTCTCCGCCAGCCTCCAGTACATTCTGGCGTGCGGCTGCTTCAACGCCTACCCCCTCCCCCAGAGGATGGGCGGGATCCGGCGGAGCCTCCGCTATACGGGCAAGCTCCTGGACCTGGGCTTCTGCCCCTTGGTCTTTCCCGAAGGACGGCGATCTCCCGACGGCGCCCTCGGCAACTTTCGGGAAGGAATCGGCCTCATGGGCGTGCGGTTGGAGATCCCGGTGGTTCCCGTCTACGTGGGGGGAGTGTTCCAAGTGTTCCCGGCCGGCAGCCGATGGCCCAAGAGGGGTCCGGTCTCGGTGACATTCGGCGAGCCGGTCCGGTTGGACCCGGGAAAAGGATACGCCGAGGGGGCTGAAGAGGTGCGGCGGGCCGTCCAGGAGCTGATTTCGCAAGGAGCGGCGGTTTCCAATCGCCGAACTCCCGGCGACACCCAAGACGAGGAGTAGACTTGCAAATCGGGAATGGGAGAATTGGGGAATGGGCGACTGGAAGTCGCCCCTCCAGTCGCACTTGATCCGTGACTTGAAGAAATAGGACAACGACATGCCAACAGTCCAAGTGTGCACGCAGCGAGAACTTCCCGAGGTCATCGGCCTGGTGGACGACGCCATGCGCCAGGGCATGGACCAGACCATGCTCACCGACTACCCCCTGGTCTACCAGGAGAGCAACCATCCCAACATCCGCGTCATCAAGGTGGGCGGCCGGGTCGTGAGCGTCGTTCCCTTCCTTCTCCGCACCGTCGACGTGGAAGACGTCTCCTTCACCATCGGCATCATCTCGCCGACGGCGACCGATCCGGAGCACCGCCACCGGGGATACGGACTCACCTGCCTCAGGAGCTGCCTCCAAAGCATGGAGGAGATGGGGTGCGACCTTTCAGTGCTCTGGACCCAGATCGCCACCTTCCCCTTCTACCAGCACGGCGCCTTCGAACCGGTCCGCTACCAGGAATGGATCTACAACTGCACGCGAGAGGACGGACGCCGTTTCCGGAACCATGGAGAGCGGGTCGTGCGTTACGACCCGGCGACCGGCGCCAATCTGGACCGGATCCGTTCCCTGCACCAAGCGGAAGGCTACAGCGTACGGCGCTCGCGGTCCGAGTGGGAGGCGCTGCTGCAGCTTCCCCTGATGCGCACCCTGGTGGCCGAAGCGGGCGGTTCCGCCGCCGGTTACCTGATCGTCTCCGACGCCGGAAACAAGCCGGGACTCATCGAAGCCGGAGGAACGATGGAAAGTGTTGAGACTCTGTATGCGCACGCCCTCCGCCGGTTGCCGGCAGGCGGCCGGATTCAGTCCTACGATCCCCTCACCGGCTCGACGGCGGGGCGCCTGCTGGAGCAGAAACTTCCCGGACGGCGGCGACCGACCACCAAGTCCATGATGATCAGGATCAACTGCCCCACGGCGTTCCTCGACAAGATCCGTCCCTGGCTGGAACGGCGGACGGGGTCCGGCGGGGTGGAATTCTCGATCGGGGTGACCGACGCGGCCGAGCGGATCAGCTTTCGCGCCGCCAGGGAAGGGCTGATTCTGGCCCGGGAGCGCCTCGACCGCCACCACGAGTTGACGAGACGGGAGCTGACATCGCTGGTCTTCGGTCCGCACCCGGTCCGCGGTGAGGAGACCGCCGGGATCGAAACGCCGCTGTTCCCCTTCTACTTCCCGTTGTGGCAACTGGACCAGAGCTGACAAGCTCGAGTTGCCATTCGGGTCGCCGGGATCGCCGGTCCCGGGGAAGACATCCAAGGACTCAAGGGGAAACGGTCCGGGCCAACCGGATGCCGATGCCGAAGGTCCCGCCTGTGGTGTACCCGAGGCGGTACGCGGAACGCAGGGACCCGGGGTCGCTGACCACGGAGCCGCCGCGCATGACGCGCAGGGAACAGTCCCCACGCTCCCATGCCGTTCCGTCCGCCGGCGCGCCCCGATAACTCTCGTTCCAGCAGTCCCGCGTCCACTCCCATACGTTCCCGTGCACGTCGTAAAGGCCCCGTCCGTTCGGCCCGAACGATCCCACCGGCGCCGTCTGCCGATCGTCCCAACGGCTGCCGCAGCCCCGGCAGTTGGCCCGATTGCGGCCGATACCGTTTCCCCAACCGTACGCCGTCGCCGTCCCGGCCCGCGCCGCATACTCCCACTCCGCCTCGCTCGGCAGCCGGTAGCGCCGTCCCGTCTCAGCCGACAGCCACTCCGTATACGCCACCCCATCCGCCCAAGACACGTTGATCACCGGACGCCGTCCCCGGCCCCAGCCTTCGTCCACCGCCCGCGCCCGGCCGGTCGCTTCCGTGAACCGATCGTACTCCTCGAACGTCACCTCGTATTTGGACAGCTCGAACGCCTCCACCCGTACCTCATGCACCGGATGCTCCCAGTCAACGCATCCGAGACCCGAGACGCAGCCCATCCGGAAACTCCCCCCTGGAATCTCCACCATCTCCGGCTCGTACGGCAACCGTTCCCGCGCCTGTGGTTGGAGCCGTAGTCCGCCCGCTGCGTCCGTCCCGGGGGAGGTCAAAAAGAAAAAAACGGCGATGATGAAGATCAGTCCGGACATCTGGTATCCCTCCACGTCAAGGCCCGTGGGGGCAAAGCCTGGGCGCCAGCCATCATGCCGGAACCGCGCCCGGTTTACGGAGCGGACAGGACATCACTTCCGCATCACCTGCCGGGCGATCTCGGGCAAGCTGGCCAGGACCACGGCGCCGACCACTTCCAGGTTGGGTCCGGAGAGCTTGTCGAGGGTATCCGTCGGCTTGTGCCAGTGGGCGTAGGTGAGGTCGATGAGGTCCACGGCGGGGATCCCCGCGCGGAGGAAGGGGATGTGGTCATCGTCGATGGGGGAAGCGCGTCCCGAGGCGCGGAAGATTCGTTCGTGCCCCAACCGGGAGGCCTGGTCCCAGATGATCTTGTTCAGCCAGGGGGTGGAATTCCCCTCCCGGAAGATCCGCAGATCCTTTCCGCCCACCAGGTCCAGAAGGATCATGGCTCCGACCTTGCGCAGATTCCCCCGGTCCTTCTCCCGCTTCACGAACTCGCGGCTGCCATACAGGCTGTCCGCGGAGGTCCATTCTCCCAGGGCCTCCTCCCCGTCGAAGAAGACGAACCACAAGGTGAGGCCGGTGGGGTTGTGCTGCGTCAATACCCGAGCCAGTTCCAGAACCAGACCGCTGCTGGCCCCGCCGTCGTTGGCTCCCACGAACTTGAAGGTGTCGAAGAACTTGCTGTCGTAGTGGCTGGCCAGAATCAGGACCCGCTCATTCGGACCCGGGAGGATGCCCCGGATATTGGTCATTTTCAGGCGGCCCCGGGGCGTGACCGGACGAAAAGGTTGGGTGTCCACTTGGAGGCCCAGGGCTTCCAACTGTCCGGCGATGTACTTGCCCACCTTGCGCTGGGCTTCGGTTCCGGGAGAATGGGGACCGTGACGCACGATTTCCCGAGTGTGCCGGAGCACCTGAAGCCCGTCGACGGCGGCTCCCTGACCGCAGCAGACGGCCACCGCCAGCAGAGTCAGGAGGCGGATGAAGAGTCCCTTGGGCATGTTGTCGGGAGATCCGGTGCGAGCCCTCGGAGCGAGCGCCCGGCCTGTGAGATCGAGGACCGGCCGGGACGCGGCGCCAGCCGAACTCCGTGGCGACTTTCGCCACGGGCTGCTATCCTACATTGCTCAATTTCGTACTATACCCCAGAAAGGAGCCGTTCATGAAGGTCTACGACAGCAGGGAGATCCGCAACGTCGCCCTGATCGGTCATGGGGACTCCGGCAAGACCACTCTGGCCAGCGCCATGCTCTACTCGGCCGGGGCGGTGACCCGCCTGGGTCGAGTGGACGACGGGAACACGGTCACCGACTACGACGAGGACGAGATTTCCCGGCAGATCACCATCAACACTGCCGTGGCCCACTGCGAGTGGGGATCCAGCAAGATCAACATCATCGACACGCCGGGCTATCCGGCGTTCATCCTGGACGCCAAGTCCTCCCTGATGGGGGCCGACTCGGCCCTGCTGGTGGTCGATTCCACGGCCGGAGTGGAGGTGCAGGCGGAAAAGGCGTGGGAATTTGCTGAAGAGCATCGGCTGGCCCGCGCCGTGGTCTTCAACAAGCTGGACCGGGACCGGGCCAGCTTCGAGAGAAGCCTGGCGTCGGTTCACAACTCTTTCGGGCGGACGGTGATTCCGGTGCAGATTCCCATGGGCGAGGAGGTGTCCTTCCGGGGAATCATCGACCTGCTCGGCGAGAAGGCCTACGTCTACGAAACGGACGGGAGCGGGGACTTCCAGGAAGCGGCCATTCCGGACGAGCTTCAGGAGGAGGCCGGGCAGCGCCGTGAAGAGCTGATCGAGATGGTTGCCGAGAGCGACGACGATCTGATGGAGAAGTACTTCGAGGAGGGCACCCTGACCCAGAGCGACCTGGTGCAGGGGCTGCGGAGCTTCTTCGTGGACCGGTCCATCGTCCCCGCCTTCTGCGTGTCGGCCGGAAAGAACATGGGCGTGAAACAGCTCATGGACGCCATGGTGGAACTCTTCCCCAATCCCTTGGAGAGGACTCCCGTTCCGGGCCTGGCGACGGGATCGGGGGAGGAGGAGGTGGTGGAGCTTTCCATCTCTCCGGACGGCCCCGTCACGGCCTACGTCTTCAAGACTCTCGCCGATCCCTTTGCCGGGCGGATCAATCTGGTGAAGGCGATCACCGGCACCGTCAAATCGGACTCGAACCTGCGCAACCGGACCGCCGGATCCAATGAACGCCTGGGTACGGTCCACATTCCGCAGGGAAAGAGCTACGAGCCGGTGCCGGAGCTCCGGCCCGGAGATCTGGGCGCGGTGATGAAGCTGAAGTATACGGCCACCGGCGATACCCTCTCGGTGCCCTCGGCCCGCAGCATCGTCCGCAAGGCAGAGTTTCCCGAGCCCGCCATCAGTTTCGCCGTGGAGCCCAAGTCGCGGGGCGACGAAGACAAGATCGGCAACGCCATCGCGCGGGTGATCGAAGAGGACCCCTCCATCTCGTTCCGCCGCGATGCCCAGACCAAGGAGTTTTTGCTCTCCGGCACCGGTCAGCTGCACGTGGAGGTGACGGTGGCCAAGCTGGAGCGCAAGTACGGCGTCAACGTCATTCTGAAGCCGCCCAAGGTGCCCTATCGGGAGACCATCACGGGAACCGCCGACGTCCACGGACGGCACAAGAAACAGACCGGCGGACACGGGCAATTCGGAGACTGCAAGATCCGGATGGAAGGGCTGCCCCGAGGCTCCGGTTTCGAGTTCGAGAACGAGATCTTCGGCGGCTCCATCCCCAGGAATTACATCCCGGCCGTGGAAAAGGGGATCGTGGAGTCGGCGGGGAGGGGATTCGTGGCCGGGTACCCGGTGGTGGACTTCAAGGTCACCCTCTACGACGGCAGCTACCACGAAGTGGACTCTTCGGAGATGGCCTTCAAGATCGCCGGTTCGCTGGCCTTCCGCAAGGCCATGGAACAGGCCCGGCCGGTGCTGCTGGAGCCCATCATGAAGGTGGAGGTCTACGTGCCGGATGAGCATTCGGGAGACATCATGGGCGACCTGAACTCCCGGCGGGGACGGATCCAGGGCATGGACATCAAGACCGGGATGCAGGTGGTCCACGCCGAAGTCCCGCTGGCGGAGATGCTCAACTACGCGCCGACACTGACCTCGATGACGGGAGGACGGGGCAGCTTCCACATGGAGAAGTCCCACTACGATGTGGTTCCACCGCACTTCGCCGAAAAGGTGATCGAGGAGGCCAAGCGGGACAAGAAATAGGAACGGCGGCTTTCTTGCCGCCGAATAGGAGCGGCGACTTTCTTGTCGCCGAATGGGAGCGGCGGTTTTCTTGCCGCCGCACTCCGAATGCAACATAGAGAAACCGCGGAATCAAGAATGGGCGACCGGAAAATCGCCCCTCCGGCGCCGCCCGTCAAGTAAGCCATTCAAACACCATGTTCCCCAAGCTGTTGGAAATCGGGCCACTGACCCTTCACACCTACGGGGCGCTGCTGGCGGCCGGCATTCTGTCGGCAATCTTTCTTTTCGCACGGCTGGGGGAACGCGACGGCATACCCCGTCAGCGGAGCTGGGACCTGGGATTCATCATCATCCTTACGGCCATCGTCGGCGCCAAACTGCTGATGATCCTCACCGACTGGGAGACCTATCTGGTGCAGGATCCGTCAAGGTTGTTCACCCTCGGGTTCTGGCAGGCCGGCGGCGTCTACTACGGGGGCCTGCTGGGGGCCATGGCCGGCAGCTATCTCTACGTCCGGCGGCAACCGTCCATGGACTTCCCGACGGTGGCGGACGCCGCGGGTCCGGCCATTGCGCTGGGTCAGACCATCGGCCGTCTGGGCTGTTTCGCCGCCGGGTGCGACTACGGGCAGCCCTGCTCGCTTCCCTGGGCGGTCACCTTCACCAGCGAGTACGCACATCGCGTGGTGGGCGTCCCCGTCAACGTGGCGCTGCACCCGACCCAGATCTACGAGTCGCTGGCGACGTTCACGCTGTTTCTCTTCCTGCTCTGGCTGCACGGTGCCCGGCGCTTCAGGGGACAGGTCTTCGCCGCCTACCTCCTCTGCTATTCGATTCTGCGCTTCGGGATCGAGTTCTTCAGGGGCGACGCCGACCGGGGCTTCGTGTTCGGAGGAGCCCTCTCCACCTCCCAGTTCATCAGCCTGCTGCTCGTTCCGTGCGGCCTGCTGCTCTACCGCTACATGAGAAGAAGCCCGGTTCCTTCACGCCGTGGTTGAAACAGACGAGACTCGAACCGGGACGATCCGCCTCAGGGTGAACTCCAGCGACGCGGGCCGGCGCCTGGACGCCTACCTGAGCCGCCGCCTTTCCCGGTTCAGCCGCAGCAGCATCCGGCGATGGGTGGAGGACAACCGGGTCCTGGTGCTCGGCCAGCGCCGCAAGCCCAGCTACCTGCTGCGTCCGGGAGACGAGATCCGGGTCGACCCGCCCCCGCCGAAGCCCTCGCACCTGGCGCCGGAACCGATCCCACTCAACGTGCTCCACGAGGACTCGTACCTGCTGATGGTGGACAAGCCGGCGGGACAGGTGGTGCATCCGGGGGCCGGCAACCGGAGCGGCACCCTGGCCAACGCCCTCGCCTATCACCTGAAGGAGTTGAGCCGAGAGGAGACCGTCAGGCCGGGAATCGTGCACCGGCTGGACAAAGGGACCTCGGGACTCCTGGTTGTGGCCAAAACGGAACAGGTACACGATCATCTCTCCGGCCAGTTCGCCCGCCGGGAGGTGAAGAAGCGTTACCTGGCCCTGGTGTACGGCTCGGTGGAGAAAGACCGGGGCGAGATCGACGTGTCCCTCGGGCGCCATCCCCGGTCCCGAACCCGCATCTCGACCTTAACCCGCAAGCCGCGCCGCGCCCTGACCCGCTACCGGGTGCTCTCGCGGCCTCCGGGCTTCACCTACCTGTCGGTCGCACCCCACACGGGACGGACGCACCAGATCCGGGTCCACCTGACTCATCTGGGGCACCCCGTGGTGGGAGACGACACCTACGGAAGCCGGCGGCTCCGCCGGTTGCCCGATTCGATCCGCGCCTCGGTCATGGTCCAAATGGGACGCCACTTCCTCCACGCGGCCTCCCTGGCCTTCGTCCATCCCGGCACGGGCCGGCGCGTGCGATTCGAGAGTCCCCTTCCACGGGAGCTTGAAGCGGTTCTGGCGGTTTTGGAATAATGGGCTCGTATATGTCCCCAGCCAACCTCCTCGCCAGAGTTCTGATCGCCGTGTCTCTGATCCCTGGCCTCCTGGCCCAGTCGAGCGCCGAGGCCGGCGACGATTCGCTGGAACCGTTCCGGGTGGAGGTAGACGCGGTGAACGTCCTGGTGGCGGTCCACCACAAGAAGACGGGCCGGTTTGTCACCAACCTTTCGCCGCAGCACTTCATCATCAAGGAGGACGGTCGCCGCCAGCAGATCACCAACTTCGCCGCCCAGACCAATCTGCCCCTGACCATCGCCATCTGCGTGGACGCCAGCGCCAGCGTGCGGCTCAAGCTGGGCTTCGAGAAGGAGGTGGCCACCGACTTCCTGTTCGACGTGATGCGGCCCACCGACAAGGCGTTGCTGCTGGAATTCGACACCGGGGTGACGCTGCTGCACGACTTCACTTCCAATCCCAACGCGCTGCTGGCCGAGATCGATAACCTGAGGGCGGGCGGAGGCACCTCCCTTTACGACGCCATCTACCTGATTTCGGAACAGAAAATGCTGCAGGAGTACGGCCGCAAGACGATCCTGGTCCTTTCGGACGGATCGGACCTGACCAGCGTCCACACCTTCGACGAGACGCTCCGGATGGCGTATCTGTCTGAATCCACCATCTACGCCATCAGCACCACCCGGTTCGGGGCGGGTGAGGACGCCAGAGGCGACGATGCACTGGAAAAACTGACCGGGAACACCGGCGGCACGGTCTTCTTTCCCCACTCCAGCAACAACCTGGCCGAGGCCTTCAAGACCATCGACCAGGAATTGCGGAGCCAGTACAACATTGCCTACGTCCCCACCAACAGGAAGAAGGACGGCACGCTTCGGAAGATCGAGGTGGAGGTAAAGGCGGACGATGTCCGGATTCGGCACCGGCGAGGTTACTACGCTCCGTTCGATCCCATGGACAAGTGGAATCAGCGGGCGCTGGAGCGGGAGCAGCGACGGTACCGGGAAGAGCAGGAAAAGGGGAAAGATTAGCCTGGGTCAGAAGCTCAGCTGCGAGACCCTCCCGCTGTGCCTCTCGTTCCACAATTCGGCCAGGCCTCGATAGTAACGGGCCATTTCCGTGCGTCCGTGTTTCTCGCACCCACCCGCAAGAATTTCCGATTTGCGAGCGATCTCCGCTGCGGTCCAGGCCTCCTGCTGGAGACTGAGGAATCCACTCTCCACGGTCTTCACCATGGCCCGGACCCGATAACGGTCCAGCCCCCAGGCGCTCGTGGAGAGCTGGTCGGCATGGCCGCCGGTCTTGACCACCAGAGGCCGGTCCACGAAGCAGATGGGATGGCGCGCGAACATGCGGAGCCAGAGTTCGTAGTCCTCGCAAACCGGGAAGCTCTCGTCGAAGGCGCCGCAGCGTTCCAGCAGCTCGCGGGAGAGGAGGATGGAACTGGGGCTGATGACGCAGCGGGGGAGCGAATAGCGGTAGACCCAGCCTCCGTACTTGCGGTGGATTTTCTTGGGGTTCACCCGGCGGCCGCGACGGATCCAGATCTCGTCGGAGTGGACGGCCAGGTAGCCGGAGTGGGACTCCAAAGCCGAGAGCTGCGTCTCCAGCTTCTTCGGAAGCCACGTATCATCACTGTCGAGGAACGAGATCCAGGGAAATCCCGACTCTCGAATCCCCAGATTGCGGGCAGCGCTGACCCCCTGGTGTTCGGTTCGCAGGTACCGGATTCGCGGATCGCCGGGCTTCCGCCAGTCCCGGTACGTGCCGTCGCTGGAACCGTCGTCGACGATGAGGAGCTCCCAGTCGCGAATCGTCTGCGACCGGACAGATTCCACAGCCCCGGCCACGGTTTTTCGGCGGTTGTGCGTGGGAATGATGACGCTGACACACATAATCGGCACGAATCCCCTTCAGATTTACACATTCCGCCGGGCCTGAACTTGATTTCCCCTTACCGGTGGCGTTTACTACCGCCGTGGCTCACTTGAGCAATCGCCCACCAAGATTTGCGGAAGTGGAGGTCTGGAGTCGACGGTTCGGGGTGCTCGGCCCAGGCCCTCTCTTACCTGGAAACCCTCGCTAGCCATAGCAGATCAATCCTTGATCTGGCACTCGGTTGCCCAACAATCGAGTTGTTCTCTTTCGAAAAGTCGTCTGGCCGGAGTCTCGGGAAATTCTCTGTGCCAATGGAGATCGAAGGAGTGCCTCAGTGTCTTCACGCTACCGAATTCTTCGCCCCTTGGAACCCGGGCCGGACCTGCGAGTTTACTTGGCCGTTGACGAATGGGATACCGCCCGAAACAAAGTTCTGAGTCTACTGCCGGGAAGGATCACGTCCCGGGCAGGTCTTCTGGATGTGGAGCGCCTGTACGAGATGCGAACGGCGCTCGATCACCCGTGGCTCCATCCGGTCCAAGATGTGGCCTTTCGAGGTAGACGCCCCGGCTTCATATGCGACTACCTGACTCGAAAACTCATCGGTGCAAAGGAAGGACGACTGACGCCTTCCAGAACGATGAAATGTTCCGCGCAGCTCGCCGATCTGCTCTCATACCTTCATTGCAGAGGATTCCTCTGCGGCTACCTGAAGCCGTCCCATCTCTTCCTGGGGAACTCCGGAGATCTGCTTCTGAACCTTCCGGTCCCCAAGCAGTGCCCGTCCGGAAAGTCTCTCCAGGCCGATGTCATTCGGTATGCCTCGCCAGAGTGGATCAGAAATGGAATCACTTCGAAACAAAGCGACCTCTACTCACTCGGAATGGTTCTCTATCGGCTGTTTACGGGCCACGATCCCTATCTGGAGACGAACCCCGAAATCCTTCTGCAGAAAGGATCCCTGGCCTACCCGGCCCGTCCCCGGAGTTTGAATCCCGACATTCCAGCCAGCATGGAGCACCTGATTCTGGATCTCATTCAGAAGGATCCGGAAGCTCGACCCCGTTCGGCCAGCTATGCGAGCGCCGCCCTCCGGACCGCCATCCGCTTGGCCGCTTCTCCGTCTCCACGACTCCGCTGCCCGCTTGTTGGCAGGACAGACGAGTCCACTGCGCTCCGCCAGATCTTGGATCTCCATATCCAGGATCCCAAGCCGCGATTCGTCTCTATCGCCGGGCCCAGCGGAATCGGAAAATCCGCTTTGACGGAACGGGTCGAATTGGCGGCTCGACTCCGCAGAACCACGACGTTCTCAGCGAGCCATCACCCCGGTGACGGGATCCTGGAAGGGTTCCAGGCGGAATCGGAACTCGGCCAGCGCTGGAGGTTCACCGACACGTGGCAGACGGCGAAGAGTTCCGCCCAACTCATCGAAACTTTGCTCTCGTTTCTGAGGAACGCGGCCTCACTCTCACCGGTCGTCTTCTGCGTCAACGATCTCCAATGGATGGATGAGAGTTCGCTGGAACTCTACAGACGCGCGTTTGGAGAGGATCCCATACCGGTTCTCTTCGTTGGCACCTACCGGACCGATGAACTTCCGGAACATTGGAACACGTTGAAATCGGAGCTGGAACAGAATGGACAATTGGAGGAAGTCCAGCTGCCACGCCTCAATCACATTGAGTCGGAACAACTCGTCGAAACGTTGCTTGGAGGTCCGGATCCGACCGTTGCCTCCGCGATTTTGCCGCAAAGCACCGGCAATCCCTTTTTTATTCATGAATCTCTCCGTTATCTGCACGAAACGGGACAATTGAACCTTCGTTCCGGCCGGTGGAAATATTCACCGACCCGAACCAGGGGTTCTTTCCTGTCCGCGGCGGCATCCGGAACGATTACCGGCCGTTTGGAGCGGCTCACTCCGGACCAACGAAAAGTCCTCGATCATCTGGCCCTGATACGAAAACCGATTTCGGCCACCAGATTTGCCAGCATTCTTCAGACCTCGGGAGATTCTCTCTCGGAAGAGATCTACGCCCTGAACCGCCTCAAACTGGTCAGCGTATCCGGAAGCCTCCACGCTCCCGCCCTCACAGTGGCTCACGATTGGTTTGCCCGGACCATCGCCCAACGAATCGGCGAAGCTTCGACCAACTACCAGCGGATTCACAAACGTATCGGCAGTGTCCTGGAGAACCGGTTCCTGAAGTCGGATGACACGCTGCTGCTGAAGGACTTGGCGCTCCACTACGTGGCCGCGAACGAAACCGGCAAGGTGAGGCAGTACATCTGGGAGACCCTGCTCCGATTGTGCGAACAAAGAGCGTACGGCGATGCTTCCAACTTGCTTCGTCGAGCGCTGCGAATGGGCGCGCTGCCTATTGACACCCGGGACCGCATCATGAGGTCGGCTGAGATCATGTATCTGGGCGGCAGTCTGCGCGAGTGTCACGAATTCTGTCTGAACCAGCTCGACTCAGGACCATCTCAAGCAGATCTTCGAGCGTACCTGCTTTCCATGGCGGCCCAGATCCACATCGACTTGGGGAGAATGGGACAAGGCATAGACACGCTGCAGGAAGCCCTCTCCGTACTGAACAAGGCATCCTCCCAATCCTTGCAGCGAGAACTCCAGGGGAAGTGGATCTACGCCATGAGCCGGATGGGGAAGCATTTGGAGGTAAGCCCGGTGGCCGCTCAAATGCGAATTCAGTGCGAGAAGGACGCGACCCTGGCCGAAAAGCATCACCCCGCCTTCGCCTCCTACGCGTATGCCAAAGGAGACCTGGACCAAGCCATTCATTGGCAATTGGCCTCCATTCGATCGGCTATCAAACGATATCGATCCATCAGCCTGATGAGCCGCATCACGGAACTCTCCGCCCTCTATTCCGAGCTCGGAAAATTCAAATCAGCCAGCAACACGGCTCGATACAGCCTGTCTCTGGCCAGGGAATATGGTAATTCCGAATTGGCGATTTCGGCGCAGAGAGCGCTGGCGATCCAGAGCCGAAAGCTGGGTCGTCACAGGCATGCGGTGCCAAGACTGAGGGAGTTGATCTCCAAGAACCGAGACCTGAATCGGAATCGGCACACTGAAATCGAACTCCATATCGAACTGACGAAAAACCTGAACTACCTGCTGGAACTGGAGACCGCGGCCAGCGTCGGCGCCGCGGCGTTGGAAGGGTGTGCCGACCTCCCCGTATTCTCGTCCTTTGTCGATGCCACGTTGGCGGCGAGTTGGACGTGGGTCCTGTTGGGCCTGCCGGACCGGGCTTTGGAGACGCTTTCCCCTCTCGAAGTGCGGAGACTCGGTCGGGAGAAGGGACGCTTTCTTCTGCTCAGGACCAGGATTCACCAGGACCTGGCCGAGAATGAGCAGGCGCACAAAACCGCTGTCGAAGCAGAGGAGACCCTCGCACCGTACCTCCCATACCACCGGGTGAGAGCACTCCTGAGTCTTGCGGAGACTCTCTTGACGCTGGGCCGATCTTCCGGTGCCGAAAGCTGCCTTCGAAAGGCAACCGACCTTTCGAAGGAGCATTCATACCTGCCCTTGCTCGCAACGGCACATCTCCTGAGGGCGAGACATCTGCTGGAGGAAAACTCGCCCGACCGCGCCCGCGTCCTCTCTCTTCGGGCACTCCAACTGGTCAAGCGCGTGGATCGGCCCGGCCTCGAAGCCGAGCTGTATCGGGTACGGGCCAAGTCCGAGGTCGCGCGCGGCGAACGCGAGAACGGTTTCCGAAGCTACTCACGAGCCCTGAAGATCTTGACTGAAAGAGCAGTCCATCTGTCCGCCGACTTCCGAAGTTCGTTTTCCAAACGCTTCATCTCACCCATCGAGGCCGAACGCGACCAGGTGTTCCGCCGGATATCCGGACATCCCACGCCCAGGTACCTGGGACATCTGCGCGAATTGGTTTCGTCCATGGGGCAACACGGGGGACCGGCCGGGATCGCCAGGGCGGCCCTGGCATGCGTTGGCGCGGGGATTCCGGATGTGGGTGCGAACCTATTCGGCCGAGAGCATCCTTCCAAGCGATTCCATCGGATCGCGCATTGCGGAAAATGCGTCAGGAGTGGACGACAGTACCTCCCTCAAGGGAACGGCGGTCGAGTGTTCGAGGGATCTCTGGAGCACGTACTCGGGAAGGACGGATCTCTGGCGATGCGGTTCTACATAGACGGCGAACTGCTGGCTCTTCTCTATCTGGAACCACCCCTTCAGGGAATGTCCGAAGAAGACATGGATTTTCTGGCGTGCGCCGTCAAACTCCTGGAATGGCAGCTGCCGATCCGGACCGAACTCGTTGCGGAGCGGCTCGAAACCGCTTCCGCCCTCGTCCTGAAAGATGCCCGGACAATCATCGGAGAACACCCATCCATGAAGACGTTGTTCGGACACATCAAACGGGCCGCGCATGCGGACGCGACCGTCTTGATCTACGGAGAAAGCGGAACCGGCAAGGAACTCGTTGCCCAGGCTCTTCACGACTACAGCCGCCGTTCGCGCGGCCCCATGACTCCGGTCAACTGCGGCGCGCTCCCAAGGGAACTCATCGAAAGCGAACTCTTCGGGCACCGTCATGGGAGTTTCACGGGAGCCGTCCGGGACAAACCCGGACTCTTCGAAGCCGCGTCCGGCGGAACGTTGTTCCTGGACGAAATCGGCGCCCTGTCCCTGGATCTCCAAGTTCGCCTGCTGCGGGCACTTCAGGAGCGGAAGGTGCGGCGCATCGGCGAAACCACGGAACGTGCAGTGGACGTGAGGATCGTGGCGGCCACCAACCAGCCCCTGGAGGATCTGATCGCAAAAGGCTTGTTTCGGGAAGACCTCTATCACCGGTTGAATGTCTACTACCTGGAGATTTCTCCCCTCCGGGAGCGGTCGACGGACATCCCGCACTTGGCCCAGTTCTTTCTCGATGCCTTCAACCAGCGCTGGGGAACCAATAAGACCCTTTCCGCAAGAGCCCAGCTCCACCTGAGCCGATATGACTATCCGGGAAACGTCCGAGAGCTGGAGAACATTCTGGAAAGCGCCTATCACCTTTGCGACGAGACCATAGACCTGCCCGAGGTGTCATCCCGGCTCTCACGCCGCAAGGTGAAGTCCTCCCGAGCCGAGATGCTTGCCGATCTCGTCGAGCGGATGGTGGACGGCCAAGCCGACTTCTGGGACGACGTCCGGGACGTCTACCTCCGTCGCGACCTCACCCGGGACGACCTTCGCCGGATCGTTTCCCTTGGCCTGGAAGCATGCGGAGGGAGCTATCAGCGCCTGGTCCACTACTTCGGATTGCCCAAGGAGGATTACAAGAAGTTCCTCTCCTTTCTGTCCAACCACGGATGCAAGGTCGACTTTCGGCCCTTTCGGGCGCAGAGGCCGAGACCGCCCGGGCGGTGACGGCGGGATCAGTGCGTCGACGAGAGTCTCCGGCAATGGGAATTCAGAAGCGCTTCGGGTTGCCCGGGGAAGTTTCGACAACCCGGCAGAGGGCGTCACGTCTCACGTTTTCACCTGATAGGAGCCTGCGGCGCAGACTCCTACAACCGCTTCTGCGTTGAGTTCATCGGCGGCAGCAGTCCGCGGTCACTCGAACACATGAATCCCGAGGGAGATGAGCACACCGTTCGTGGCGTATCGATAGTCGAGCCGAACAGACTCGTCCGCAACCACCCAGTCGGTAAGCGAACGGAAGTAGCGGACCCGGAAGTCCACCGGCCACTTGAGCCGCAGGGTGGCTCCCGCACCGATCGACCACGGCCATCTTCCCAGGCGCTCGCGGTCCACCCCGGCGACTCCGGTCTCGGGATTCGTTCCTCCGCTCGCGAACTCCGTCCAGGTACGACGGACGCCGCCCAAGACGTAGACCTCGGCGAGGCCGGCGGCGATTCTCCGTCCCAGGATGATGTTGCCGCCCGCGCCCGCCAAGTCGCTGTAGTCCCACCGGCCGGGCCAGACATCGTGCGCGTTCCCGCTCCGGGTCGGCGAAATGGTCCCCTCCAGCTTGCGCCGGCCGAAGACGATCCCCTCGACCTCGCCCCCGGCAAACCAGTTCCCGGGGAGGCCGAGGCGCAACCCGGCCGCAACGTTGCCGGCCAGCGTGAGGCCCGTTGAGGACGACGTGCTGGAACTGGACCCGTTCCCGATGGTCACTTTCTTGGTGTGTTCCACGGCGATCGTGCCCGTCTCGGCACCCACCCGCAGGTAGAAGGGGGACTGAGCGCGGGCGTCGCCGAAGCCGAAGCACAGACCGGCCAACACGACGAGGCCGATCAATCGCCCTGGTCCGAGCTTGGGAGATTTCAAGACGTCGACTCCCTTCCGGAGAACTATGACGGACGGAAGAAATGGGGCCTGATAGTTTATGGAGGTCAGCCTATGGTCCGTAGAAGCCGGGGTCAACTTCCACGAGCCCTGTTTTCTTTCGATTTCGGGATTGGAAAATCAGGCGGGGGCGACTTTCTTGTCGCCGAAGGAGCGGCGGTTTCCAACCGCCGACCAGGGGGGTCTTGGGGGAACGGAGTCCCCACTCCGCGTAGGGTCTTTCAGCCGAGTGAAAAAAGAAGAATGGGCGACAAGATAGTCGCCCCTCCTATTTCTTCTGCGTGGTGTCACTCGGCGAATTTCTGTACAGCCTTCGGGGCGAATGCAGCGACCAGGAAGTACAGGACGAGTTCGGTCCTGCCCCCGCCCGACCCCCAGCCGAAGGCTTCGACGCACGCGAGCACCGCCGCTACGATCAACGCCAACATGGACATCAGACGCATCGAGGATGGATTCCCGTCGTTGTCCGTCATGAACTGTTTCGAGTTACTCATATCGTCCTCCATATCTGAGAAAAAAGGGTGCTTCAGATGAATCGAACACGGTTATTTTCTCGGCCGCATTCCGCCGCTGGGTCACACTATCCCGGGAGCCCCGCGATCCTGGTGGCGATCTTCAGGCTGATGGAGAACGCCTTGAAGATGCCGTCAACGAGTCCCGCCAACTCCTTGCGATCCCGGACGTCCTGCGCCGCGGCGTCGACGCCGGCGCGAAGGTCGTCCAACTCGTCCACGGTGAACAGCCGGTCCCAGGTGAGCATTGCGCCGACGGTCAACGCGAACAGCTTCACGTTGATGTCCCCCTTCTGTTCCAGGAGTTCGGAGTACTCACCTGCATCGAGTTCGGCGTCGTAGACGAGCCGGTCATCGATGACCTCCCGCTCGTGCAGCAGGACCCGCTTGACTTCTCCGCTATCGGCCGACCCGGCTTCCCCGGCGCTGCCAATCGCTTCCCGGACCCTCTCGATGGCGGCCAGCGCGGCGCTCTCCAATGCTGCTGTCTTGGCGTCGTCTCGCTGGTTCCGCAGACCGGCGACCTCACGCAGTAGAGAACGGGTGTCCGTGGCGATTCCCCTCAGGTTGCCTATGTTCAAAGCCATTCCCTACTCCTCGGTTGGAACCAGTTCGATGGCCCGGTCCAACACGTCCAGAAATTCCCGGAAGCCCTTCACAGCTTCCTCCAGTCGATCCTGTTCTTTCTCCACATTGGCCTCCGCCTGCGCCTGCTCGACCGCGGGCGACCTGCGGAGGCGGCGGGCCTCCGCCACGGCCAGAGCAACGCGGGAGAGGTCGATTTCGCCGACCCGCTTGGACAGCGACGTGTCGGACAAGTACCGGGTCAGTTCCACCTGCCCGATCCTCAGCCGGCTGACCAGCGAGATCAGCCGGTCGAGCTCCGCCCGGCGTTGCCCGTCGATCTCCCGGAGTCGAGTCAACCGGGCCTTGGAGACGTCATCGGCCGCCAGGTCGATCTCGGCGAGGCGCATGAGGACCGCCGTCCGGAACGGCTCCTTCGTCCACGATGTCCGCAGGCGCAGGGCGAGTTCGGCATGACGGAACTCCCGGCGCTTCAGCCGCGCCTGAGCCAATTCCGATTCCACGGCATCGAAATAGAACTCCATGGCTTCCAGCCAAGCCTGTTTGTCCTGCCGGAGTTTCCTCTCGATCCGGTCCAGCGCGCCGGTGACCTTCTCGGACAGCTGAACGATTCCGGCGGGCGCGTCCTTGGCGAGGGCCATTTCGCAGGACAGCGGAAGGAGAGCAAGGGCGAAGAGAATGGGTGCGCGCCTCATTGTGGAGTCCTCCCGTCCGGCCGGTTCAGAAGGCCGTCCAGGCCGGAGCCGATCTCGGTCATCCGATCGGTGCTGGGACCGATGTCGGTCATGATGTATTCGTGAATCAGAGCCTGGCTCCGGTACAGGAGGTCCAAGAGACTGTCGAGAACGTCCATCTGCTCATCGTGTTTCGGGCGCAGTTTCCGTAACGGCCCGGGACGGCGCGCTTCCTGAGCCTGAATCTGCGCGATCCTCACGGCGACGGCGGCGGAAGCCTCCAAGGGATCGGGGTCATTGTTGGCCTTGACCGTCTCGACGGTACGCTTCAGGACCCGGGCTTCTCTCCGTAATTCAACGGCCGAATCGAACAAATCATCCGCGTTGAGTCGATAGTCCGAGACGTTCCGTTGCGCGGCCAGCAAGCCCTCGAGTTGGGTGGCGGAAGCGTTCTTGATGTAGCTGGGTTTCGCGCAGGCGGAAAGCGGAAGAATCAGCGCTGCGGCGAGCAGCAAGCGGCGGACTTCGCGCATGGCAAGGCAAACGTGTTGCATGGGTTCTCCCTTCCCGGATTGCAGGGTGACGAAATTGGCCGGATGATCGGCGGCCGCGTTTAGAGGGGGCAATGCGCCCCGGTCCGAATTGAGGTCAGACAGGTAAGTGGAAGACAGCGAGGCAGGATCGCATAACCATGGCCGGAGAAGGCAGCACGATAGCGAGGGGATTGCTACGTGTGGCGAACAACGCGTCCAACCCGGGCGGCAATTGACCGCGGATGCCGATTATCGCCGGCATCCGCGACACACATGCTGTCCGTTACGCGGCAATTGACTCGGATCGTTCGTGACCCTCCGGAATTGGACCTCCTGTGTCGTTGTGACACGACTGGACAAAGAATGTGAAATGCAACTCAAATGGACTATTCGTCTGGCGCAGGACGAGTTGGTTCAGAGGCAATAATCGATCCGTTGCGTGACGGCGTCGACTCGACGATCTTGCTATGCGCATGGCATCAAACTTCACAATACTTTCTTGTAGATTATAGACTACTTGTGTGATCTCTTTGTGATTTGTGAATCTGGTATAGTGAATATAATGTGATTTTTCTCATGAGCGTCACCATTGGATCCGTGCGAGCTCGACGTGCGTCGTACCCGGATTCTCTTTCGAACACACAACTGACTACGCCGAACCAAGTCTCAATCTCGAGGCTGACGGGGGAGGACGGATGAAGAGTCCCGATGAAATCAGCAAAGAGAACCAGGCATTGCGGGAACGCATCTCCCGGCTGAGCGCAGCCTGTCTGCGTATCAGCTCGAGCCTTGACGTCGGCACCGTCCTGCAAGAGGTTGTCGAGACCGCCCGCACCCTGACCGGCGCTCGTTACGGCTTGATCATGACCATCGCCGACTCGGGGCAGGTCGAGGAAATCGTCACCTCCGGCCTCACCGAGGCCGAGCAACGCCGGGTGGCGGACTGGCCCGACGGACAGCGGCTCTACGAACACTTCCGGGACCTTCCGGGCCCGGTGAGACTCCGGGACGTGTCCGGCTATATCCGGTCGCTGGGCCACTCCTCGGACCCGATGCCGACCAAGACCTTTCAGGGAACGCCGATGCGTCATCGGGGCGTCCATGTCGGCAACTTCTTTCTGGGCAACAAGGCTGGTGGACGAGAGTTCACGAGTGAGGACGAAGAGGTCCTGGTGATGTTCGGCGCCCAGGCGGCAACGGCCATCGCCAATGCCCGCAACCACCGGGACGAACAGCGGGCCCGGGCCGACCTGGAAGCCCTGATCGACACTTCGCCGGTGGGTGTCGCGGTCTTCGAGGCCAAGACTGGAAAAATCGTGTCGTTGAATCGGGAGGTGAAGCGGATCGTCGGGAGCCTGCGCACGCCGGGCCAGTCTTTGGACCAGCTAGCGGCGGCCATCACCCTGCGGCGGGCCGACGGGCAGGAAATCGTTTTCCCAGAGTTCCCCCTCCCGCAGGCGTTGAGCCTCGGCGAAACCGTGCGCGCTGAGGAGATCGTCATCAAGGGCCCCAACGGACGCAGCATCACGACCTTGGTCAACCTGACGCCGATCCGTTCCGAAGACGGTGAAGTCGTATCCACGGTGGTCACCCTGCAGGACTTGGCGCCGCTGGAGGAGCTGGAGCGTTCAAGGGTCGAGTTCCTGGGCTTGGTGAGCCACGAGCTGCGGGCTCCGCTGACCTCCATCAAGGGCTCGACCGCCACCGTGCTGGGCACCTCGCCGGTCTTGGAACCGGCTGAGATGCTTCAGTTCTTCCGCATCATCGACGAGCAGGCCGACCACATGCGCGGCCTGATCAGCGACCTTCTGGACACGGGACGCATCGAGACCGGCACCCTGTCGGTCACCCTCGAGCCGACACCGGTCACCAGCTTGGTGGACCAGGCCCGGAATACGTTCCTGAGCGGGGGCGGCAAACATATCATCCATATCGACCTGCCCCAGGACCTGCCCGGGGTGATGGCCGACCGGCGGCGCATTGTCCAGGTTCTGAACAACCTCTTGACCAACGCTTCCCGGAATTCTCCCGAGTCGTCCCCCATCCGGGTCTCCGCGGTGAGGGATGAACTGCATGTGGCAATCTCGGTATCGGACAAGGGCCGCGGGATCCGGTCGGAACTGCTGCCGCACCTGTTCCGGAAGTACGCCCGCGTCGGCAACGGCGATCGCGGTCTCGCAGGGTCCGGGCTCGGCCTGGCCATCTGCAAGGGTCTGGTGGAGGCTCACGGGGGGCGCATCCGGGCCGAGAGCGGCGGGGCGGGAATGGGTGCGCGATTCACCTTCACAATTCCGGTGGCCGAAGTGGCCGAGATCGGGCCAACGGCCGGTGACGCCCGCAGCACGTCCCGCCCGTCCCGGGAAACGCGGGAGCGTACGCGCATCCTGGTGGTCGACGACGATCCGCACACGCTCCGCCACGTCCGGGACGTGCTGGCGACCGCCGGCTACACCCCGCTCATGACGGGGGACCCTCAGGAGGTGTCCGAGCTGATCAGAATGAAAAAACCGCGGCTGGTTCTGCTGGACCTGATGCTGCCCGGGACCGACGGAATCCAACTGATGGAGCGCGTCCCCGAGATGGCCGAACTGCCAGTCATCTTCATCTCCGGTTACGGAAGGGACGAGACGATCGCCAGGGCCTTGGAGATCGGCGCAGCCGATTACATCGTCAAACCCTTTTCGCCGACGGAACTGACGGCGAGGGTTCAGGCGGCACTGCGCCGGCTCGACGAACCGCCCGAACCCTTCCGGTTGAGGGACCTGGCCATCCACTATGAACAACGCCGGGTGACCCTCGCCGGCATACCCCTTCAGTTGACAGCCACCGAATACGAGTTGCTCCGAATGCTCTCGGTCAATGCAGGACGGGTCACGACGTACGAATCCCTTCTGCGCCAAGTCTGGGGCCGACTGAACTCCAGCGACTTTCGTCCGGTGCGAGCGTTCGTCAAGAAGCTCCGGCACAAGCTGGGCGACAAGGCGACCAGTCCGACCTACATCCATACGGAGCGCCAAGTCGGTTACCGGATGGACAAGCCCAAAGACCTGTGAGGACCCGCTACTCCGAGTCCAAGAGGACCGGTACGCGAGTCCGCGAACGGCATGGGATACTGGGAGAGGCCTGCCGTCCCCCGATCAAGACGGTCCGCCCATGGGCAGGAGTTCGACGCCTTCCCCCTCCTCCGGTTTCCTGATGCGGAACCGGACTGAAGTCACCTCGGCCCCATGGGGACCGAATCGGTTCTTGAAGCCTTCCCGCTGGCCCACCATGAAGATGGAGCCGTCCTCCAGAACGCAGGCGCTGGGATAATACGACTTGGGATCGCACTTGAAGCCGCGTCCCGGCGCCGGCTTTACCCAGGTCTTCCCATTGTCGCGGGTGTAGATCACTTCACCGTTGTTCGGCACCTCGGGATCGTCGCCGCCGAGTCTGTGGCGGCCCCCGAATACGACGGTGGTGACTCCGCCGGGCGTCGCCACCACGTCCCCACGCCGGTACAATTTGGGACCGAGGAACTCGCTTCCAAAGTTGGGGTCTTGGATGATCGGGTCGGTCAGGAGCAGCCGCGGCGGGGACCAGGTTTTTCCGTCGTCGTAGGATTGAAACCAGGCCGATGTCGGCCGGCAGGGAAAGCCCAGGCTGCCGTCCGGCAGATAGGCGGCCGTGCCTTCGTCCATATCGTAATCATTGCTCCCGATCACCGACACTGTCGACCAGGTGCGGCCCTTGTCCTCGGAACGCATGAGGAGCATGAGCCAACGAGGGTATTCGCTGGGCCATCCCTTTCCCCCGGGAATAGGTGCGGCGGAGGCGAAGAGCCGAAGCGAGCCGTCCTTGCCCTCGAACATGCTGTAGGGAGCGTCCATGTCGGCGAGCCCGGTGAAGCGCGTCACCTCCTTCCAGGTTTCGCCATTGTCGTCGCTCCGGAAGATGAGGATCTTCGATTGCCGGTTGACCGCAACTCGGGCGTATTCGACGGCAGTCAAGGGCATCTGGTTGAAGTAGCCCCAATGGGGTTTCAGCCGGATTCCCGCAAACATCGTCCCGTCACTCATCTGCACCACGTCACCGACATAGTAGGCGCCAGGAACCGCCGGAAACGAACGGGGCCGGCTCCATGTCTTCCCCCGGTCCCGGCTGCGGATCCACATCATCCTTCCGCCCTCCGGTGCTTCCCATTCCGAGAGCCATTCTCGATCCGGCCGTCTCAAGCCCTCCCAGGCCTCGGGAGGAATGTCCCAGGGCGTGGGCCAGGAAGCGTGCCAATAGCCGGCCGAAAAGGTCACGAACAGGTCGCCATTCTGCAGCCGGCAGACCGTCGGCCACCCGCAGTAGCCGCCAAACCCGTGGAAGGGCTCCGGCGGGTTGACGTCCGGAGAGACGATGATCTTTCGGTACTTCTCGAAGTCCACCCGAGGCTCGTCGCCCGTGATCAAAGCCTCGACCGGTGGAATGGAAGCCGCGGCTGACCTCTTCTTGCCTGCTCCCGAGAGATTGGTGGTGGCCAATGCGGTTGCTGAAGCCGAGAGAACCTGCCGGCGGGTCAATCGGACGCTCATGTCGTACCTTCCTGTTCGGACCGATTCAGACACAGTTTCGGAGGAGGAGTGCTCGCGGCCAGCCCCCAGTCTGCCTCCATGAAATTCTACTTGTCGACCCACTGGCCCTTTCCCTCTACAAAGTGAGCTTCCGCAACCACGCGGCCATCTCTGCGCGCGACCCACTTCCCGTGCTGCTTACCTTTCAGATACGGGCCCGCATTGACAACCCCATGCCCGTCGCGAATGACCCACTTGCCGTGCCGCTTTCCATTCACATACCGACCTTCGCCGACGGTCCCGTTCACCCATCGCTCTACCCAGCGTCCGTGCCGCGTCCCTCTCGAAAACGTACCTTCCGAGACCCCCCCGTCAGCCCAGTGCATGACCCAGCGCCCGTGCCGCTTCCCGTTGCGGAGGCGCCCCATCGTTTCGATGGTTTCCTGGTCGAGGTCCCAGGCCAATTTCAGGGTACCTGTCCCCTGGGCCATGCCGTCCACACAGTCGATTGACCAAGTCACCATCGCGTCTGGTTCGTGGTTCGAAGTCCACACATGGCATCCCGGCTGGTCGGATAATTCCCTCCAGCAGGCCGCGCCCTTCGGCTGGCCCGCGCACCTGGGTTCACCCTGGAAAGAGGCCGCCGACCCCGCTTGGGACTCTTGAACGGTCGGCGCCGCAGCCTGGAAAGCACTCAAAAGGACCAGGACGAGAACACCCGAACTCCCTATGGGCATGGGAGTTTTCTCCCGAAGGTCATTTGTGCGATCGAGGGTTGGTTGAGGTGATTGGCGGCATCGCTTCAGGCCAGGGGCGAGATCAACAGATTTCCGTATGGGTCCACCTCCACTCTGAAGCCCGGCTGGATCAGGGTCGTGGAATCGATCTCTTCCACGATGGCGGGACCCTCGATCCGGTGGCCCGCCTTCAGCCGGGTCCGGTCGTAGATGGCCGTCGGCACGAATTCTCCCTGCGACCCGAAGTACACCGGCCGCTCGGCCACGGCAGTCGCAGGAGCGCCATTGCTTGAGGAGATCTCTCTGAGCCGCGGCTTCTGGATGGCCCCGAGCGCGGTCAGGCGGAAATTCACCAGCTCGATGGGTTGGTCCGGATAGCCGTGACCGTAGGCCCGGTCGTGCTCGACGTGGAACTTCTCGACGACCGCTTCCATCCCGGCGGACGTCATTTCGCCCCCGGAGCATTCGATGGGCAGCTCGTAGGACTGTCCCGCGTAGCGCATCTCGATCTGCCGCTGAAAGCTGATGTCCTGCTCGGCCAACCTCTCCCGCCTCAGGACCGCCCTGCCCTGCTCCTCCATGGCGGAGAAGATGCGATTGATTTCGTCGAAGTCCGCGCGGTCCTTCGACATGATCCGAGTCTGGGAATACTCGTGTTTGAGGTCGGTGACCAGCAAGCCCAGCGCGGACGCGGTTCCGGGACTCGGGGGCACGATGAGCAGCGGGATCTGCATCTCCGCGCACAGGCGATTGGCGTGCAGCGGTCCGGCGCCTCCGAAGGCGACCATCACCAGGTCCCGGGGATCGTACCCGCGCCGGACCGTGATGATCCGCAGGGCGTTGGTCATCTCGGCATTGGCGATCTCCACGATCCCGTTGGCGCACTCCACCGCCTCCATTCCGAGGCGTTCTGCGCAGCGGCCGAGGATCCCTTCGCGGGCGGCGTCCAAGTCGAGGCCCATCTCCCCGCCCAGAAAAAACTCGGGATTGAGCCGGCCGAGAACCAGATTGGCGTCCGTGATGGTGGGTTCGGCGCCGCCGTGGCCGTAGCAGATGGGACCGGGGTCGGCTCCCGCGCTCTGGGGGCCCACCCTCAAAATCCCTCCCGTGTCCACCCAAGCGATACTTCCCCCTCCCGCACCGATCTCCACCAGGTCGATGACGGGGGTCCGGATCGGGTATCCGCTGCCGCGGGACTGGCCGACTCCGGGCAAGGCCTGGGCGCCCACCTCGTACTCCTTGGTCACCTTGGGGCGTCCGTCCAGAATCAGACCCACCTTGGCCGTGGTTCCTCCCATGTCGAAGGAGATGATGTCCTTGTAATCCAGACCGCCGGCGATGTGGTTGGAGACGATCACGCCGGCGGCCGGCCCCGACTCCACCATGTAGGCGGGCTTCTCGGCGCCCGTTTCGAAGGTCAGGACGCCGCCGCTCGACTGCATGATCAGAAGTTCGCCGGACACCCCCTTCCCCCTCAACCGCCGCTCGATTCCCTGCAGGTAGCTGGTGATCACCGGCCGGACACAGGCATTGATGACGGTGGTGCTGGCGCGGAAGTATTCCCGGAATTCGGGGCAGACGATGGACGAGAGGGAGATGATGAGGTCCGGGTTCCGTTCCTGCAGGATTTCGCCGATGCGCAGTTCGTGCGCCGGATTCAGGTAGGAGTGCAGGAGGCAGACGGCCACCGATACGACGCCCTCCCGCGCGAGCGTGGAGGCGATCTCATGCACCCGCCCTTCGTCCAACACCAGCAGCACGTTGCCCCCGGCATCCAACCGTTCGGGGACTTCGAAGCAAAGATCGCGGGGAACCAGAGGCCGGGCCTTTTCGAAGTGGATGTCGTAGAGGGAGGGGCGGACCTGGCGTCCGATCTCCAGCATGTCGCGGAAGCCCGCGGTGGTGACGAAGGCCGTACGGGGCGTCTTCCCCTCGATCAGGGAATTGGTGGCGACCGTGGTGCCATGCACCAGGTAGGAAATCTGATCGGGCTCCAGTCCGTCCTTCAGGATCCGGTCCACGGCGTTCACGAAGCCGACCGCGGGATCGCTCGGAGTCGAGGGGACCTTCGCGGTCTGGGTCGCTCCGGTCTCCTCCGAGATCAGGACCGCGTCGGTGAAGGTGCCTCCCACGTCGACGCCTACTCGAAATCGGGTCTTCATTCGCGGCTTCCTCTTCCCCTCAAATCCTGGCGCAGCCGTTCCGTTTCAGCGAGGTCGACGGTCCAGTGCTCGGTGTCGACCGACACGCCGTAGGCGTCGCGGGCCCGGGCCGGGCTGACCTTCTCCTCCCGCACGTCCCGCAACACCAGCTCCGGGTCCCGCTCCCAGGGCGGCCCGTATCCCCCGCCGCCGCAGGTCTCGACCCGGACGTGCTCATTCAGTTCCACTTGAGCCGTGCCCTTGGAGGGGAGTTTTCGCGGGTTGCCGTTGGAAATCGACAAGTAGCGCGCCGGCTGCCCCTCCCCGCCCTGAAACAGGCCCCAGGGGGGAAACTTGGCCCGGTCCGCCAGGGTGGTGAAAACGGGTTCATGTTCCGGAAAGACGTATTCCCGGCAGAGCCCGAGCCCGCCCCGGAAGCGCCCGGCGCCCTCCGAGTCCGGGATCAGGTTGTATCGGGTGATGCGGACCGGATAGTTGAGCTCCGTCTCTTCGATGGGCGCGTTCTGGGTGTTCTGGATGTGCGTCTGAACGGCGTCGGGCCCGTCGGACCGGTTCCGGCCTCCGTAACCCCCGGCCAAGGTTTCCAGAAACGTGTAGTAGTCCCCGGTCCGGGGATCCTCTCCGCCGAAACCCACATGGCAGATCATGCCCTTGGTCCCGGCCGGCACCCGGTCCGGAACCGCCTGGGACAGGGCTTTGAAGAGGACCTCGCACAGACGCATGGAGACCTCCCAACCGCCCACGATGGCGCCCGGATGACGGGCGTTCAGGGCCGACCCCTTGGGAGCGGTCACCTCGATGGGTTGGTAGAAGCCCTCGTTGACCGGGATGTCCGGATCCGCCAGGCACTTCAGGACGTAGACGCAGGCGGTGAAGGTCTGGGTCAGGTTGCTGTTCATGGGGGCCGACCGTTGCGGGTCCGCTCCCGTGAAGTCGAATGCGATCTTCCGGCCCTTCAAGATGACCTTGGCCTTCAGGTGGACGGGCCGGTCCGTGATGCCGTCGTCATCCAGCCATCCTTCCGCCTCGTACGTGCCCTGCGGCAGGTTTTCCAGTTCCCCTTCGATGCGCCGCGCCGTGTACTCCAGCAGCCGTTCGATGTAGAAGTCGAGGGTCTCTTTCCCATACCGGTCCAGCAGCGCGGTCAGCCGCCTCATCCCCATGTTGTTGGCGGCGATCTGGGCCCGGAGATCCCCGCCCACTTCTTTGGCGGCCCTCACGTTGGCCAGGATCATCTTCCAGAGCCCGGGATGGACCTCTCCGCGGGAGACCAGCTTCACCACGGGAAGGATGATTCCCTCCTGGTAGATCTCCCGAAAGGCTCCGATGCTGGCGGGAGCGCCGCCGCCCACGTCCACGTGGTGGCAGCAGTTGCTCACGTAGCCCACGAGCTCGCCCCGGTGGAAGAACGGGGCGATGAGAAAAATGTCGTTCAGGTGGCTCCCCTGCCGGTGCGGGTCATTGACCACCAGCATGTCGCCCGGTTCCAGGTTCCCGGCGCCGTATTCCCGGATCGCGCGCGGGACCAGGCGGCCGATGGTGACCAGATGCGCCGGCTGGCAGAAGGCCTGGGCCACCATCCGGCCCTGGGAATCCACGAAGGCGCAGGAATAGTCGAGCCGCGTCTTGACGTTGGTGGAAAAGGCGCTGCGTTGAATGGAGACCGACATCTCCTCGGTGGCCTCCACCAGCGCGTTTCGAATCACCTCGAAGAGAATGGGATCGAACTTGCGGTTGCCGGGAGCTGCTGGTGCCATGGATGAACCCTGTTCTCAGGATGTGGACGCGAACGCAAGCTCGGCGCCGGCCGTTTGGTTCGCGCAGGAAAACCTCGCCTCAGCCGGATTGTCCCGGTCTTGCGGATCGGCGATTGAGGCGCCTCCTGTCTTGCAGATCATTCCAGGCTCTCGGAGGGGATGACCGGCAACAGAATGTGGGACGGGTAGCGACCGTCGTGGTAGACCTTCTGGGTGGCCACGACGATCTCCGGATCGATTCCGGGGGCGCCGCCGTTGTTGAGGTTGCGGTCGAACCGCGGGAAGTTGCTGCTCGAGACCTGGATGCGGATGCGGTGGCCCGGCAGGAAGGCGTGGCCCGTTACGCCCATCTTGACGTTGAACTCGTAAACAGTGCCCGGAGTCATCAGGACCGGCGTTTCAAACGATTCCCGGAAGCGGGCCCTCAGGATCCCCTCGCACAGGTTGACCGACCGGCCATCGGGGAAAACGTCCAGCAGCCGGACCGTCCAGTCGGTGTCGAGCGCGGAACTGCTGGCGTAAAGCTTCGCGTTCACAGGTCCCGTGACTTCCAACTCCCGCTCCATGGGCCGGCTGGTATAGACCAGCACGTCGTCCCTCCGCTCGATTGGGCGATGATCGGCGGGCGGGTGTGACCCGTCCCGGATCCCGGTGATCAGGGGAACCGGATCGTCCGGGTCATAGACGTAGGAATCCGGAGGCTGCCCTCCAGGCGGTTTCTCGAGGTTGAGCGATCCATCCCCGAAAAGCGTGTTGGCGCGGCCTTCGCTGTGAAGATAGTAAGGAGTCCACCGGGTTTCCGGCAGCGGCCACTTCTCCGCCTCCCTCCACTCGTTCCTTCCCATGATGAAGAGCTGCAGCGGCGGCAGGTCCTCGATGCCGTTGTCGATCCCCTTGAGCCAGCGGTCCATCCACCCCAACCAGAGTTCGTAGAGGTCGACGACCGAATCCTCGCCGAAGTCGATGATGCCGGTCTTCCGCTCCGGCTTTTCGGTGTGGACCCAGGGCCCCATGAGAACCTTTTGGAGCCGCTTCGCGCGCTCCGTCCCCTCGTCCTGGATTCCATCGTAGTTGGCGAAGAGGGACACGCCATGGATGTCCCACCAGCCGGCGATCTGGAGGATTGGCAGGTCCATCTTGCCGAACTTGCCGTAGTTGCCGATCTTCTTCCAGTAGTCGTCCCAACTCGAATGGCGCACCCAGTCCCGGTAAAAGTCGATGGCCCGGCCGGTGGCCTCCTCGTCCGCGGTCAGGATCGGCACGTGGAGGAAGAGCTTGTCCCAGTCGTAGAGGCTGAGCGGCTGCCGGGTCCGGGAACTGTTGCCCATGGCCCAGGGCAGGTTGATGTGCAGTTGAAAGGCGCCCCCGGTGTAGTTCATGCCGTAGAGGTAGTAGTCCGCCGGAGCCATCTGGGGAATGATGGTCTTGAGGTAGGGAGATCCGGTGGGGGCCGCCATCCATTGGACCAGTCCCATGTAGGACATCCCATTCATGCCGACGTTGCCGTCCGACCAGGGCTGCGTCCCGCACCAGTCGAGAGTGTCCCTTCCGTCGTCGATCTCGGAGTACCAGGCGTACCACTTGCCGTCGGAGTCGTTCCGCCCGCGGCAGTCCTGGACCACGTAGGCGTATCCCCGGCGGGCGAAATACCGGGCCCTGTTCACATAGAAGTTTCTACTGTTGTCGTAGGGGGTCCGTTCCAGGATGACGGGCCATTTCCCTTCCCTGGCGGGGAGGTAGACGTCGGCGGACAGTTCGACGCCGTCCCGCATGGGCACCCGGACGTCGATCCGGGTCTTCACCTCGTGGCCGGGCTGGGAGAGGTGGTCCTTCCAGCCGTCGTTTTCGCCCCGGAGGGCTGATGTCCAGGCGAATGCGAGAAGTCCCGAAACCAATACGAAACCTGTCAAAGAATGTCTCGATCTTCTTCGGGAAGCCGGCTGGGAGCTCAATCGCTCCTCCCTGTGAATGGTCGCCAGGACCGGATGAAATGTACGCCAGAGACTAACCCCTGGGGGGTCATCGGTCAATCACGGGATGCGGCGGTTTCCGGCCACCGAAAGGAGCGGCGATTTCCAATCGCCGACGGGAGCAAGTGCGGGGGACATCCCCGTCCCCCTCCCAGCGGTCAGTCTCTTGCTGGACCGGTCAAGAAGCTCAACAGGTGGCCCATTTCCGTGACGCTGATCTCCTCTTCCAAACCCTCCGGCATGCCGGACACGCTGGAGACGAACATGGCGCGGATGTTTTCCCGGGGAATGACGGTCTCCGAGCCATCTTCCCGGCGCAGTATTACTGAGACGGGAGTCTGCGTGGCGATGACTCCTTCCTGCAGGACCCCGTTGTTCAACTCCACGACGTACAGTTGATAGTTGTCCGCGATCGACCGGCTCGGCAGCATGATGTCCGCCAGCAGTTCCTGCCGCGACCGATGCCGCACCGGCCCCAGATCGGGTCCGAAGCCGGCGTCCGTCCCCTCGATCTCGTGACATTTTTCGCAGTTTTTCTCGAACACCGCACCGCCCTGAACCGGATCCCCCGCGACGTCCAGAGCTGCCTCGAAGCGCTCCAGCGCAGCCAATCGCCGGCTTTCCAGCTTGCGCATCTGGTCATGGACCCGGGCCCGGATCGAAGGATCCGCGTGCATCACCAGGCGCGACTTGTGCCTCTGGCTGACGGTCCAGAACGGCACATCCTCGCTTTCGATCGACGTCAGCAGAAACTCGACGGTCTCCGGATTGGAAAGCAATGTGGCGGCGGCTCCCAAGCGCACGTCGGTCGTCATCTCCCTCCATTTGGAAATCAGCAGCGTGCCAACCGCGTCACTTTCCGCCTGCTCCAGCGCTCGGACCGCCGCGACCTGGACTTGCTCCGGCTCCTGGGGATCCAGGAGTCCGGCCAGCAGGTCAAACCTGGATTTTCCATCCAGAAGCGCAAGGAGGCGTACTGAATCGGCCCTCAGAGCCGGGGCCAGCGCGCGGTCCCCGATCCTGGCCAGAACCCGATCCGGAAGGGTCTCTCCCACCGGGCTCAGCGGCTTCGGCGCCAGGTCCAACAGTCGTAGCGCCGCGCTTCGCAGCAGCGGTGACGACGCCTCGGCCAACTCCAGCAGGCGGGTGGTTGAGATGACTTGGACTGGGCCGTCTCCCGAGCGCTGTCGAATTCCCTGGGCCAGTCCTTCCAGGCTGGCCGCGCGCCACCAATCGGAATCCGGCTCACCCGGCATCGTTACCTGTCCGAAGAGTCGCCGGATCTCTACCGGATTGCCGGCTGCACCGACGAGCGCCCCGATCCGGCGAAAGAATTCGACCCGTTGTTTCGATGTTGATTCGGAGAACTCGGAAACGGCCAGTTTGAGCAGATCGAGAGGGCGGGGTGCGGACGCACTCAACGCACCGAGCTGCACCCAGGGATCTTCCATGTCCCGCAGCAGCAACTGTCGGCGAGCCCGGCGCGTGGCTGGCGAATCAAGCCATCCCAGCGTGCAGAGCAACTGGAAGCGAACGCGCGGGTGGCCGTCCTCCGTCATTGCCAGGAGGTCCCTCGCCAGGCTGGGTTCCTGGTCCAATCTCGACTCGGCGAGACGGATGGCGTTTTCCCGGATCCCAGGTTCCGGGTCCTTCAGGGCTTGCCGGATGTCGTGAGGTGTCAGGCCGCCCAGGCCCTCAAGCGTCCACAAGGCGTGCAGCCGGGCGTCGGGACTGGGACTCGAACCAGACATTTCCCGGAGGTGGTCGACAGACTCTCGACTCTGTCGGTCCACCAGCATTCGCTGTGCGTGGGTCCTCCGCCAAGCGTTGGGATGATTCAGGGACTCCGCCAGCTCCAGGTCCGAAGCCCGACCCAAGGCCAGACCCGGTTTCCATGGCGTTGGATTCTCCGATTCCGGAGTGATCCGGTAGATCCGGCCGTGCCGCCCACCTTCATAGAGAGCCTCAGGTCCCCGCCCCGGGTCATGGAACTCGTCCGACATCCATTCCGGGTGCTCGATGATTCGACGGTAGTAATCCACGACGTAGAGGGCTCCGTCCGGTCCGACGTAGACGAAGACGGGCCTGAACCAATGGTCCGTGGAAGCCAGAAACTCCGTTTCTTCCTGAACCCGGCTGGCTTGCAGCGTGACCCCGCCGTCCTTGAGGAGGTCGCAGTGGACCAGGTTGTGCGCCGGGTCGGCCACGAAGGAGGCGTGATCGTACGGGGAGGGAAAGAGGCCTCCGGAATAGACGGCGATGCCGCAGGACGACGTGAAGTTCCCGATATCGGTCAGAATCCGATGCTTCGGATTTAACGTGACCGGATAGACGCGAGGCGGATGATCGGAGATGTCTTTGGAAGTGGAGGCGGCCCCGAGCGCCGGGTTCCGGCTCAGATACGGGGCGGCCAGCACCTGCTGGCGAATGTGCCGGACGCTGTTCAGAGTCAGCAGGCGTCCCCAACGATCGAAGCTCAAGCCGAAACCGCTGCTTCCGGAAACGGCTTCGAGTTCATGCGTGCCGGGCCGAAAACGGAGATTGCCGATTCGATTCTCCAGGTGTACGCCGTTTTCCCGGCCGGCGAACCGGATCTTGGATCCCTCGTCACCGAACTTTTCCTGGAAGATAACGGTCTTGATAGGAGGCTCGTGAGCCAGGTAGATCCAGTTGTCCAGCCCGTAGCACGGGTTGCTGACCGTATGCTGGGGGTTGCTCAGGGCGAAACCGGTCAGGACGGCGGTCTTGACGTCGGCCCGGTTGTCGCCGTCGGTGTCCTCCAGATACCAGACGTCGGGGGCGTCGGTGACCAGCACGCCATTCTTCCAGCGCAGGACCCCCGTCGGCAGCATCAGCCCGTCGGCGAAGACGGTGCTGCGATCCGGCACACCGTCGCCGTCGGAATCCTCCAGCAACTTGACGCGCCCGGTCCTTCCCGTATCCAGCGGGTAGCCGATCATTTCCACGACGTAGACACGCCCCTGCTCATCGATCTCCATGGCGACGGGATCTTGAATCAGGGGCTCCGCGGCGAAGATCTCGATCCGGAAGTCCTCTTCCAGGACGAAAGTCTCCAGTGCTTCCTGTGGGCTGAAAGGGGGTCCGGGCTGGGTGCACGCGGAGAGCAACAGCGTAGTTCCCAGAAAGCAATAGAGGGCACGCCGCCACCTCTGCGGAGGATTTTCCCGAAAGAGTCGGACCGGCGTGGGCTGAAAACTCACCCGGGCTCGAAGAAGTCGATCGCGAGTGCTGCAGTGAGTCATTACTGATGGGGAATCCAGGAGTCTGCGCCGTAGGAATGATCGTAACGAGGAAGTGGGGAATCGAGGCCAGATTTTCTCGATTCGGAGGTGCATGGTCGTTCTATTCGCCGAGAAATCGAGGAAATATGGACCGATTCACCGTTTTCGCAGTAGATCAATTTCTGCGGCGCAGGCTCCTAGCCCGCCTTCAGAAGCTTCTTTCTCATCCTGTCGAGCATGTCGTCGACCATTCCGTCCATGTCGTAGTCGGGGCGCCATCCCCATTCCCGCCGGGCGGCGCTGTCGTCCAGAGATCGGGGCCAGGAGTCGGCGATCGCCTGGCGGAGCGGGTCGATCTCATAGTCGATCCGGAACTCGGGGATTCTCTTCCGAATGGCGTCTGCCAACTCCTCGGGAGTGAAGCTCATGGCGGCGACGTTGAAATCCGCGTGGTGCTGAAGCCGTGCGAAATCAGCCTCCGCCAGGTCGATGATCGCCTTGACGGCATCGGGCATGTACATCATGGGCAGGCGCGTGTCCGGTTTCAGGAAACAGGTGTACCGCTTCTCCCGAATCGCCCCGAAGAATATCAGGACCGCGTAGTCCGTAGTGCCTGCGGTCGGTTCCTGGTCCATGCAACTGACGATCCCAGGCAGCCGCAGTCCGCGAACGTCCAGACCCACCTTCGTCGAATAGTAGTTGCCCAGCAGTTCGCCGAACACCTTGGCGATGCCATAGAGCGTGTTCGGTTTCTGGATGGTGTCGTTGGGGGTGGGTTCGCGGGGCGTCTCCGGACCGAACGCCGCGATGGAACTGGGGGCGATGACCCTCTCCACCCCGCAGGCGTGGGAGGCCTCGAGGACGTTGTAGAGGCCGTTGATGTTGACCTCATGCCCGCGCTGTCGTTCCTGCTCCGCCAGCGCGGAGAGAATCGTGCTCAGGTGATGGATGGTGCCGATCTCGTATTTCCTGATCGTGTCTACGACCTGGCCGTAGTCGGTCACGTCGACCGCGGTGGTCGGACCGCCTCTGATCGTTGCCTCGGAAAGCGCCTTATTGTGACCGGCCGCCACAACCTGATCGCTCCCGTAACGCCCTCTCAACGCAGGAACCAGGTCCTGGCCGATCTGACCGGCCGCGCCTGTGACCAATATTCGCTTCATGGGCTTGCCCCGCAATGGTCAGAAAAAGACACGCGTCACCCTTCCAACGGTTCCGGTCCGGTCCCGGCACCACGTTGTGCCAGGGAATCGGCGACTCGTTCCACGGCCTTTCGAAATGATTTGGGATCGATGGCCGGATACCGATTCAGCTTGGACTCGATAGCGGTAAAGAGACCCAGCAGAGTCTCCGGCTCGATCCATCCGCCTCGTCCCAGCGCTTCGACGTCCATCAGATCCTGGGAATGCCCTCGCTCTATCTTTGCGAGCGCTTGAGCATACGGATCGTAATGATAGAAGGACACTCTTCCCTCCCGAGCAGCGAACAGACTACGTTCCCGCCACCCGGGAAGCTCGGGGATGAAGTCGGCCGGTGACGCCAACTCCACGTTTATTTGCAGATCCTCCTTCAGGCTCGGAACCGCCCTGAAGACCTGATCGGTTTCGGGAACGAACCGGATATCGACATCGACTGTGGTCGAGCGCCAGCCCAGCAGGACGGCAGTCGCCCCGCCCGTGAAGTAAAGCCGGGTCTCGATCGGCGCCGCCCTGCCGACCGCGCGCATGAATCGCCGGATTCGATCCAAGTCTGCTAGTTTGCGCATTCAGCCGCCCGCTCGAAGCTGACAAGCCGTCGGATCAGCGCATTGTATTTTGAATGGGCCCCGTCAGGGTCGGATTGGGCGAGGCGCAGATACAGTTTAATTTCCGGTGAACGGATCACCTGTCTCGGAACCGGAAGCCCGATTTGGCGCAATCGGGGCGCGCCTATTGAGACCACCAGCGCAGGCACCGTCGTCTCTCCGCGCCAAAGGTCCTCGATTCCCTCGCGGACGATTTCGACTCCAGGGAATCTGTCCATATCCATGGCCTCATTTTATCAGCCGGCGACAGGCTGCATTCGGCGCTTCGGATCCGTCAACTACCTTTTTCGCCGCTGCCGCGCAGATCCGGCGGGCGGCTCCGGTTACCTCCTGGTCGGTCCCGCCGAACAACAGCCGGATGTGATGCTCGGAACCGAAAAGGTCGCCCGGTTCCGCCAGGACGCCCCAGTCGAAGAGGAGCCTTCGCGCGAACTCCGCTCCCGTCAGCCCCAACCCGCTGGTGTTGACGAACAGGAAGGGTGCGCCCCTGGGAACGACGTATGTGAGGCCGGAGGCCAACTCGAGTCCGCCCAGCATCAGGTCGCGGCTCCGCTGGTAGCGGGCGGAAATTTCGTCGATCCACTCCTGGGGGCCCTCGATGGCGGCCTGGCCGGCCCGTTGGGTCACGTGCCCACACTTGAGGACGCCCCACTCCAGGATCTTCCGCATGTACCGGATCAGGCGCGGCGCCGCGGCAATGAATCCGAGTCTCCAGGGTTGCAGGGCGAAAGTCTTGGTGAAGCTGCAGATGGTGACGATGCGGCCCCTGTTTTCTGTGGCCGAGGCGAAGCGGACATGTCGGGCGCCGTCGTAGAGCATGTTGTCGTAACACTCATCCGACACGACGTAGAGATCGTGGCGGGCTGCCACTTCCACGATCGCCTTCAGGTCCTCTTCGCTGGCTACGAAGCCCGTCGGGTTGGCCGGCGAACTCACCACGATCGCCTTGGTCCGGGGCGTGATCACCGCCTCCAGGGCTTCGGTCGTCCACTGCCAGTCGTCCTCCTCCCGGGTCGTGGCATAGACCGGGACCGCCCCCGCCAACTCGATCAGTCCGAAGAAGAAGAAACTGGGACTGAAGATGACCGCCTCGTCGCCAGGGTCAAGCAACGTCTTGAAGACGACGTCCAGTGCATGCATCGCACCAGCCGTCACCAGAATCTCGGTAGCCGGATCGAAGCAAATTCCGTCCTGATCCTCCAATCGCCCGGCAATCGCCCGCCGAAGTCCGGGGAAACCGCTGGACGGAGGTTGCCGGTTGCTGCGGGCCGCCCGCGTGGCCGCTTCGACGACGTGCTCGGGCGGAGGCCAGAAGGGGGCGCCCTTGAGAATGATGACGTCCTTGCCGTCCGCGATGAGCGCCTGCGCGTGATCGGCCGCTTCGCTGGAGGGTACCCGCGGCAGTCTGGCCCGGTTGGCGACATCCAAGGCCCTTCGCGCCGGTGTCGCTTCTCCCATCCCCGCCTCAGTTCAGTTTTCTCGGCACCGTGACCGACCAGCTCTTCTGGAAGTGCCGTGCGCCGTTGACGGTCACCTCCACTTCGACCACATGATGGAAGGCCGCTTCGTCGCTGGAAGTGACCTCGTTTGCCTTGACTTCGATTTCGGAATCCGGACGCTTGATCACGTAATTGGAAGTCGCCGCCAGAACGGCGTCGGCTGGATTCTCTTCCGAGACGGTGAATCTGGAGCGGGTCACGGCTCGATCCGACCCCTTGCCCCGAACTCCTCCCATCTGGCTGCCGAGCCGCACCGTCACCGCGTTCCCCACCAGATCGCGGGTGATCGAATATTCCAGAGGCCTCTTCAGAAGCTCGGAGTCGGCCGTCGGCAGTTCGACCAGGTCCGGTTTGGGGAGCTTGGGGTTCTGCTCCGGAATCACCGGCAGCAGGATATGGGACGGGTAGCGGCGGCTGCGGTGCAACGTGTTCACCGCCGCCTGCGCCGTGGGCCAGGCGTTCTGAATGTCGGCGCTGGCAATGGCCACGCGAATCCTGTGCCCGGCGGCGAAGACGTAGGACATCTCCTTGACGTCCACCCCAAGCTCGTAGACCTCGCCGGGCGTCATTGCCTCCGGCTCGAAATGCGAGTTCCGGTGCGTTCCGCTGAGTCCACCGTAGCGCACCAGCTTGGAGGTGCCGTCCGGCGCCACGTCGATGAGCTTGACCCGGAAGTAGGCCACTTCCGCCGTTGAGGAGACGTAAAGCGTGGCCCGGGGGGCTCCCGACACCTCCATATCCTCTTCCAGCGGAGGAGTGGTGTAGGTCAGGGAGTACGCCTCGTCCGGACGCTGGTCGATGGGCATGGCCCAGGGCAGGATGCCTCCTCCCCAATGCATGCCCGAGGTGACGCCGGCGGTGGACTTGTAGTCGTAGCTGTCCGCGGCCTCCCCGGACCCGGCGAACGCCTCCCGGCTCAGCTCGCCGTCCTCGCGGAAATAGAGCTTGGTGGGGACGGCCCGGGCGATGGGCCACTCCGCCTCGGAACGCCAGAAGCCCGGCTCTTCCAGCGGCATCCGGGACGCAGGCGGCGAGTATTCCCGGACGAAAACGGTGACCGGCGGCTCCTCCAGCACCCCATTCTCGATGCCTTTGAGCCAATAGTCGAACCACTTCAGGTAGATGGGCCGGGTGTCGACCCGGGGCCCGGGAACGGCGTGCTTCTCCTCTCCGTACCAGTGTCCCCAGGGGCCGACCATCGCCTTCTTGAAGGGGACGTCGAGCCGGTCGAAGGCGCGCAGCAGCGCGGTCGAATAACAGTCGGACCAGCCCGCGACCACGAAGACCGGACACTTGACCCGGCCGTAGTCCGCGGACAGGGAGCGGTCCTGCCAGTAGGGGCCCTCGGTCGGGTGCGAAATGTAGCCGATCCCCCAGGGCCGGTTGTTCTCCAGCCGGTGCTGCCAGATCTCGCTCCATCTCACGCCGGCGATCTCGGGATCGGGAGGGGCGAAGTTGAAAGCGTTCATGAGGGGTGAGTAGCTGTCGAACATGTAGGGGCGAAGGACGCCTCCGGGATAGGTCCACTCGGTGTAGACGCTGTCGTTGGCCGAGCGGACGATGATGGTCTTGAGGTGGGGAGGGTTCTGGACCGCGACCTGCCACTGGACCACCGCGCTGTAGGATTTCCCCAGCATGCCCACGTTGCCGTTGCACCAGGGTTGGGCGGCGATCCACTCCACCATCTCGTAGGCGTCGCGCCGTTCGGCGTCGGCGTAGATGTCGTGGCTCCATCCGCCGGAGTTCCCGGTGCCGCGAACGTCGTACTGCACCACCACGTAACCGCGCTCCGCGAGGTAGGGAACGGCAGGAGGATACTCGTCCCGGTAGTCCGGCAGAGGAGGCTTCACCCGCCGGTACGGGTTGTATTCCATGATGGCGGGAAATCTTCCCTCCGCGTCAGGGCGCGTGATCCGCAGCGCCAACTCCACCCCGTCCCGCATCGGGACGTACCGGTGGATCACCTTGACCTTGCCCTCGTACACGGGCTGGGAAAGTGTTGCCTTGGATTGACCGAAAATCCCGGTGGAAAATCCAATAGTCATGAGAATCAAATAAAGCATAGTCCTATGTCGGATCAACCTGGTGTCCTGCTCCCGCTGCTTCCGCCGCCTGTAGTCTATCGCCTTGTGCTGCGAACGTCTTCTCTGCCCTGTGGCGGGACATTTCGGGATGCTCTCCCGCCAAGATCGAGTCCATTTGGGCAAATCAGTCGACGATCTTGATCATGGTGGTTTCGCGATCCGATTCTTTGCCGACCCAATAGCCGAGAACGGTAGCGCCCACAGGCATACCAAATACGGTTGAAAAAAACGCGACGTCGCTAGATTCCCGCACCCCGGTCCGAAAGCCTATGAACCACGCCAGTGCCACCGCGCTACCGCCGAACAGGACAGGTCCCAACTTCCGATCGAACCCTCGCATTTTCTCCACACGGACTTCCTTGACTGAACCTATGGAGATCACGGTCTCGGAACCACTCGGGTGGCGGTTCCCATCCGTGGCTCTTGTAACGTGGCCGAGATGAATGCCTTCCGCCAGAATTGTGATTCCATTGCCCCGGATGGCGCCTCCCTCAGACAGTAGAATCGTGAACTGATCCTCGCCGCTCAGAAAATCTCGAAGTTCCTCCATGGTCATCTCGCGGCGAATCTCCGTGCCGGCCTTCAGCGTCTCAGGAACACACAACAGAGCGAGAAAAACTTGCGCCAGCAGCAACGGGATCATCCCCGCTGCTGTGGTCTTCCTCAGCCATCTGTTGCTCTTACGGGTGAGACTTTCCATGATACCTACCTCCTTGAAGTGACTCAGGCACCCGACGAGGACGCTCGCGGCCGCCCTCGGGTCATCGGTCTCCCGCCCCCCGTGGGAGATCCCCCACAGCAAGCACGCATCAAGGAATGTGATTTTGGTGCCGGGATTGGCTCAACAGTCTGGAAATCGGATTCGTGTCGGATGCCCTGCGAAGTACCAGGGCAAAGGCTATTCCGCGCCCGAGTATCTGAACCGCCACTTGGAGAGCGTCGAGGGCCGCTACGGGCTCTTCGGCGGGTGCCGTTACGCCGAAGGGTTCATCGCCCGCGGACCCCACGTGACCCCCCTGTTGCCCTCGGTCCGCTGACTCGGACGGAGGCGGAATCCCAACCCGCTCAGGAGTTCCCGCCGCCGGTTATCCGGGGGAACAGCCTGAGTTTCCCGGAAGTCCCGGCAATTGTTTCAGAAGGACAGTAGCGCATATTATTAATCTATTGGTAATTGTCGGGTTGGATCCTGCCGAGGTTGAATCGAAATCCGAATCGTTACAATGGAGAATTCAATGAGGCAGGTGCTGAGATCTATGGTATTGGTTGTCGTTACGGCGTTATTCGGCTTGGCGGCCGGCTCCTCCAACTTGGCCCAGACGGCCTTCGAAGTGACGATCCATAACCTGACTCGGGGACAGTTGAATACTCCTCCAGTGGTTTTGGTCCACGACGGATCCGCGATCCGGCTGATGCCGAAGGGTTCATTCACATCAGCAGCAGGATTCAAAGTACAGGCGGCGTCGATACACCCAGCGCCGACTGGAGCAACCGGGTCGCCAGAGTGACGATTACTCGCATCGATTGGCCCCACGCGGCTCCGAAGAGGCGTTGGATCAGGAAATCAGGGGAAACGGGTCGACTCCGTGAGGAAGCGGTCGCGCTCCCGGGCCGCTGTCCGGCCCTCCGGGATCGTCCAGACGACCAAGCTCTGCCCTCGCCGGACGTCGCCGGCGGCAAAGATGCCCGGCACACTCGTGGTTTGGGCGCCGAATTCCGCCTTGACATTGGAACGCGCATCCCGTTCCAACCCCAGTTGACGGCAGCGACCCGTCAAGCAGCGACCCGTCAAGCAGCGACCCGTCAAGCAGCGACCCGTCAAGCAGCGACCCGTCAAGCAGCGACCCGTCAAGCAGCGACCCGTCAAGCAGCGACCCGTCAAGCAGCGACCCGTCAAGCAGCGACCCGTCAAGCAGCGGCACACGGCGCGGCAGGGTGGAGCATTGGCGACACTCACCGCTTTCGTGGGAACAGCGATACAACGGCCCGGCAAACCGGTGAAGGCCAACAGCGGCCTCTCGCGTCCCGGCCTCCTCTTCGTCGCCGTTCTGGCGCTCGCGCCGTTTCAGGCGGTGGCCCAGGTCCCCGCCGCCCCGGCCAACATGCGGGCCACAATCGTACTCCCGGACGTCCACATACGTTGGGATCATCCGGGCGATCCGAGCATCACCGGCTACGACTGGCGGTTTCGCTACGTGGGATCGCCGCACTGGACGCCGAACTGGACCTGGGCCAAGGAATCCAGCGCGGACACCACGGCCGCTATCTTGCAGAACCGTTGCTGCGACGTCACCTTCGAGTGGCAGCTTCGGGCGCGCAACGCCAGCGGCCCCGGCGCCGCGGCCAGCGTGACGGTGACGGTGCCGCCACGGCCTCCCACGACACCGTCTCGCCCGCCACCGGCGAACGAGCCACCCGCCGTGGCCGTCTCCGTTTGCGATCGGACTCCGGAAGTACGCGACGCCATTGTCGGGTTGGTGCCGGAGGCGGACAGTTGTGCTGATGTGACCAAGGTCCATCTCAGCCGGATTGACGGGGTCCTCGATCTGGACGGACCGCATGTGGCCAAAGTTGATGGCACCGGAACAGTGCCAATGGGGCGTCCCTCGCCCCTTTCAAATTTGAAGGCGGGAGATTTCTCCGGTCTCTCTTCGATAGAAGGGATCTATCTGAGTTTCAACGAGTTGACCAGTCTGCCACCCGGCATCTTTGGCGGACTGGCCTCGCTGAATACGCTTACGCTGCATTCCAATCCCATTGAAAGCCTGCCAGTTGACGTCTTCGCCGGTTTGACCTCACTGGAACGACTCGCCCTTGAGTTGGGCGAAAATTACCCTGGCAATTTGGTGGCCCGCCTCTTTGCCGGATTGACCTCGTTGCGAGAGCTTCGGCTGGTGGTTCGCTTCGACACTCTACCGGCGGGGGTTTTTGCCGAACTATCATCGTTGAAGACCCTGGACCTGAACAACAGTCACCTGGTCAATCTACCGGCTGACCTCTTCTCCGGACTGGCCTCGTTGGAATATCTCGATCTGGGTATGAACCAACTGTCGTTTCTGCCGGAAGGGATCTTCTCCGGACTGCCCTCGCTGCGAGGATTGGAATTGGGGGGCAACCCCTATCAGGAGGGCATGAGAACCTACGAGCCCCTACCCATCACCATTTCCCTGGAGCGGGTTGGAGAGGGCCGATTCCGGGCCAGGGCGCACACCGGAGCCCCCTTTGAAATCACTGTCCCCATCACTGCCGTCAACGGCGAGATCGATGGCGGGAGCACGAATCGCATCACCATTCCTGTGGGAAGCGTAACCAGCGCCACGTTTACGGTGACCCGGAGCCATGGAACCGCTTCGTCCGTTACCGTAGGCGCCGCCGATCTGCCAAGTTTGCCGCCAGATCATTCCGGCTACGTATTGGCAAAGTCTCCCGATCTGCCCTTGATCGTTCTTGACGCTCTGGGGTTGAGCTTTCCCCATTTCGCCAATGGGGAGTCCATATTCTCCGATCTGGTCCTGGTGAACACAGAGACCACGGCCGTCCGTCCCGCCATCTACTTTTTCGATACCGAAGGGAACCCCGTTGACGCCGAATCGCTGGTGGATCTCTCGGAAGACCTGGAGATCCAGGAGGATGGCGCCTTGGGCCTCCGGGCGGAGCTGGAGCCCCTGGGAGAGAGGACCATTTCGACCCACGGCCGCGGAGAGTTGATGACCGGGTCGGTACAGGTGACCGCGAACGGACCGCTGGGCGGGTTCCTGCGCTTCGACAGTCCGGGTTTGGGAGTCGCCGGCGCGGGCACGAGTCCACCGGTCAGTGATGCGATCTTTCCCGCTCGCCGACAGGCAGAAGGGATCAACACCGGAGCCGCGATCCGCAACCTGACCGGGGTCGGGATGACGGTGACGTGCCGATTGATGCAGGGCGGCGCCGTGCTGGAAGAGACGGAGATCCCGCTGGCCGGCGACGGACAGGCGGCGCAGTTCATCCACGAGATGTTCCCCGGGACCGATACCTCCGACTTCGTGGGATCGGTGCGCTGCACGGTGTCCGGAGGAGGAAGGTTCACGGGAGTGGCCCTGGAGTTGGACGCCGGCAACCGCATCTTCACGACGTTGCCCGTCGTCCCGATTCCGCGATGAATTGGTGGGAGTAGCTGATCGGAATGGCCTGTCAGAACCTCTACAGAGTCCAATAGTCGGATCAACCAGGCATTCAGCCTCTGCTCCAATCGTACCGGCGGCGGTTCTTCCAGCGGCCCTCGGTATAGTCCGGCACTTCCTGCATGGCTCCGTTCTCACGGACGGATTTCGCCGAGAGCGGGATCAGGGAACTCCAGGTGACGGCGTCATAAACGTCGATCCCCGGGGTCTTGTCTTCCAGCAGGCACTTGTAGAAATGTTCGACGACGAAATAGTCCCCACCGCCATGTCCCGTCCGCATCGCCGCTTCCCCATGCCGGGTCCAGAAGGGATGATCGTAACGCTCGTAGTAGTTCGCCACGGGCTCCCAGTCCTTCGACTTGCCATCCACGAACATCCCGGCTTTGTCGTCGTATGAGGCTCTGGTGCCCTGGAGCGTGTAGAAATCCATATGGTGCGGCCGCGGGGAGCAGATGTCGAAGCGGAGAAAGATCACGGCTCCGCTCTCGGTCCGAATCAGGCTGACGGTGTTGTCCCCGTTCCAGGTCGCCGTGGCTCCCGGACTGTCCGGCCCGAACCGTTCGATGGCGTAATCCCGAAAGCTGCGAGCCGGAGTCATCATGCTCACGCATTGCCGGATCTGGTCGCCCCGGGGGATTCCGAACCACATGGAGGTGGGACCGAGGGCATGGGTCGGATAAGTGTTGGCGATCAGGTCCGTCCGGCTGTTGAGCGATCCGCGCCAATTCAGCGAGCCGTCCTCGTTGAACTGCAGGTTGCGAGCTTCGTGGATATAGCCGCACTCGGCGAAGGAGAGGGTCCCGAAGACGCCCTGCTCCACCGCGTTCAGGATCATCATGTTGCTGCGGAGGAAACACAGGTTCTCCGCCATGAAGTACTTGGCATCGGTCTCCTGAGCCGCCCGCACCAGGTCCCAACCCTCCTGGATGGTGTTGCAGGCCGGCACCTCGCTGAAGACGTGCTTGTGCGCCCGCAGGCTGTCGACGGCCATGGGTCCGTGCCACCAGGTGGGCGTGGTGATGAAGACAACGTCGACGTCGTCGCGCTCGAGCAGGCGCTTGTAGTCGTTGGGGCCGTCCGTGTAGGTGTCCGGCTTGTACCCAAGCTTCTCCTCCACCATCTTGGCTCCCCGTTGAGCCGCCCCCTCATGGAAGTCGCACAGCGCCGGAACCTCGACGTTGAACCGGTCGAGAGAAGCCTTGAGGAAGAGCCTTCCCCGGTTCCCAACGCCGATGATGGCGATTCTGAACTTCTTGGAGCCGTGCTTGCCGGAGACGGCCGGCGGTGCTGCAGCGAGTGCGGCCGGAGCCACGGAAGCCGCCAACGCGGTCCCACTACCCGTCTGCACGAATTCCCGGCGATTCAATCTTTTCATCGTGAATGACCTTCCTGATGTGGGGGTGGAGATCCCAGGAGGGGGGACTTGGAGGGGAGATTTTCCTGTCCCCCCGAGGAGTGGGGGTAGGAAAACCCCCACTCCTGTCTCGACCCGTTCCACACTCCGATCTGCATTTCCATGCAGGCTAAGTTCGCTTTCGTCTAGTTCAACTGCCGCGGAACCGTGATCGACCAGCTCTTGTTGAAATGGCGGGCTCCGTTGACGGTGACCTCCACATCCGCCACGTAGCGAAACGATGTCTCGTTGCTTGTGGTCAACTCGCTCGCAGTCACTTGGATCTCCGATTCCGGCCGATCCACGGTATAAACCGCCTTGGCGTTGACTGTGGCCCGGGCCGGATTCTCCGACGAGACCGTGTAGCGGGAATCGACGAGGAAAGTGCCTCTATCCACGTGGAGCCGGAGCGTCGTGGTGTTGTTCACCAGATCGCGGGTAATGGAGTACTCCTTGGGCTGAGACAGGTCGTCCGGATCGGCATTGGCAAGAGGCTTCAGTGCAGGCGCCGGCAATTCCGGGTTCTGCGCAGTCACCACCGGAAGCACCAGGTGGGACGGACGTTCGCTGTCCCGATGCAACGTGATCGAGGCCGGCTTGGGCGTCGGCCATGCATTCGGCATGTCGGCGCCGGTGACGACGACCCGGATCCGGTGCCCCTTCGCGAACACGTAAGACATGGCCTTCAGATCGAACTTCAGTTCGTGGACGGCACCCGTTTCCAGCGGTTCCGGATGGGAGTGCGAGTTCCGATGGGTGGCATTGAGTCCCCCGTAGCGGACCAGCTTGGCCGTCTCGTCCGGTGCGACGTCAATCAGCTTGACCCGGAAATAAGCCACGTCCGCAGTGGATGACAGATAGAGCGCCGCGGTGGGATTTCCGGTGACTTCCAGGTCCTCTTCCAACGGCTCGGACGTGTAGACGAGGGAGTGCGCCTGGTCCAGGCGCTGATCCACCGGCATCCCCCAGGGATTGATGCTCCCCCCGGCGTGGATGCCCGAAGTGATGCCGACAGCCGGGTCGTATTCATACCTGTCGGAGTCCGATTCGGACACGGCCGGCCGTTCCCCGCTGAGCCGGCCACCCTCGTGAAAGTACATCGGCGTGTATTGTGTTCTCGGAACCGGCCAATCCATCTCGGACTGCCAGAAACCCGGCTCCTCCAGATACATCCGCGCCGAAGGCTCCTTGTACTGCCGCTTGAAAAGGGTCACCGGGGGTTCGTCCATCACCCCGTTGTCGATCCCCTTGAGCCAGTAGTCGAACCACTTCTTATATTCCAGGTGTCCGTCGATCCGGGGTCCGGGAACGGTGTTGTGTACTTCCGGCCACCAGTGCCCCCAAGGACCGACGAGGGCCCGCTTGGGAACCTTCAACTTGGAGAAGGCGCGCAGCAGGGCCGTCGGGTACCAGTCGGCCCATCCGCCGATCACGAACACGGCGCACCGGACCCGATCGTAGTCGGGCGCCAGGGACTGGCCGCGCCAGTAGGGACCGTCCAACATGTGCTTGATGAAGCCGTAGCCCCAGGGCCGGTTGTTCCGAAGATGCTCCTCCCAGATCTCGCTCCACTTCTCCCCGACCAGATCCGGATCCGGGGGGGCGAAGTTCATGGCGGTCATCTGAGGCGCATACCGCCACATGACGAAGGGCCGAAGCACCCCGCCCGGGTAGATGAACTCGGTGTAGTTGTCGTCGTTGCCGGAGCGGACGATGATGGCCTTCAGGCTCGGAGGCGCCTGCTTGGCCACGTGCCACTGCACCACACCCCCGTAGGAAATGCCCATCATCCCCACCTTCTCGTTGCACCAGGGTTGGGCCGCGATCCACTCCACCATCTCGTAGCCGTCCTTTTGCTCGGCCGGGTTGTAAAAGTCCCGGGTGAAACCGCCGGAGTTGCCGGTTCCCCGGGTGTCGTACTGAACGATGGCGTAACCCTGGCCCGCCAGGTAGAGCATGGGCTGGAATGGCCATGGCTCGTCGTCGAAGTCGAGAGGGCCTTGCTTCAGGAAACGGTAGGGATAGTAGATCATGACAGCCGGAAACCGGCCCTCGACGTCGGGTCGAATGATGCGGATCGCCAGCTCCACGCCGTCCCGCATGGCGACACGCTCATAGGTCACCTTGAGCTTGTCGCCGTAGGGTGTCCCAGCCATGGGGTCGCCGGACGATTCGGCGGAAAGGCTCAAGGAAAAGAGGGTAGCGAAAAGGAGAAAGAGGAACATCTCGGCACCCCTCGGAAAACGGCTAGGAGCCTGCGCCGCAGAAATCAATCTACTGCGAAAGCGGTGAATCGGTCCATATTTCCTCGATTTCTCGGCGAATAGAACGACTATGCACCTCAAAATCGAGAAAATCTGGCCTCGATTCCCCACTTTCTCGCTACGATCATTTCTACGGCGCAGACTCCCAGCTTGAAGGGTCTCGACCAGCGGGAAGAAGATTTCGCGAGTCTATGCCCTGCTCCGACGCCGGTCAACCCGCCGAGTCTCCTCACAATGAGTCCTCTTGAAACGGGGATTAGGCGGGAACCTCCGGGATGACCCGCCCGTGAACGTCGGTCAGGCGGCGGTCGATGCCGGTGTGACCGAATCACATAATCGCGATAAGGCCAGGCATTGCGGCGTGGTTTGTCTTTGTCGTAGCCGTGCGATTCGCCGTAATGGACGACATCCAGCCAGCGTCTTCCCCAGCGCTCACCATAGCGCGGCGAGGCCAGCAGGCGCTCGACCAGCTTTTCGTTGCTCCAAGATGGCCCGCGCCTGCCTGTGAAAGCTGACCGGCGACTGCGCGGGCGCCATCTCGATGGCGAGAATCCAGATTCCAGCCAGTGACGACCAATGACGCCGTGTGCCCGGCCCCCTCATCACCCCATCCCCGGATCAATTGAAATTTATTTCCTGAGTATGCTTTATCAGTCCCTAATCAATATAGATGGGGCCCGCCAAGAGCGGCGGTTCCCAACCGCCGAACGCCTAATGGGGAATGGGAACCGGGGAGCAGACTGTCCCCCCTCCGTGTGTCCCCTCCCGTATTCGCGTTGCTTCGTGAAGCCTGCTAGCATTCCTTCAAACGACGAACCCGCCTTTCCTGCCGGGTCGCTGATCGAATGATGGAAAGATTGTTGCCGTCGGGCCCTTGCCGAGGTTTCTTCACGGCCGGACTCCTACTGCCGACCTGTCTGTTTCTGATCTCTTCCGCGGCATGCAGCCCCATCCCACCCACGACCCTCTCCGTCGAAGTGAGTCCGGATCGCTGGCGGGTGAACGACGACGGCCGGTTGCTTTTTCGCATCCGGGTCAATGAGGGAAGGCTCTCGTCCGGATCCCGCGTCAGCCTGGCTCTGCCTGGGAGTTGGACCTGGCACGCGATCCGCCCCACCCGGAGAGAGGACGGCAAACTGGGACCGACGCTGCGTGTTCCTACCGACACGTTGGCGGAATACTTTACTCTTCTTCCGCCTGAGAGAGCGGACCGGTGGAAATTGGACCTCCTGGAGGAACACCACGACGGAACCTATCACCGTTTCGACCGCAGGCTGGTGCTCACCTGCGTGTCTGACAAAGTGCCGGCCGGCCAGGAGATCACCCTCCAGTACGGCTCCGGAGTCCGGCCGATTCGGACCTCGCGTTTGGCCGAGACCGTCCGGATCCCGGTCCGATTCGACCTCGGGGACGGGCAATGGCGGGAACTCGGGACTCCGCCCCAACTGACGACGTTCGCCGACTCCTTCCACACCATCCTGGTCACCGCGGACTCCATCGCTGCCGTGGGGAAACCGGTGGAAATCCATGTCACGGCCCGGGACCGGCTGAGCAATTCGGCTCAGCTGCCGAGTGGCCTTGAACTCCGTTCTTCCGACCGCAGGGTCGAGACCGTCGGCCTCACCCCGGCGGGCGCCGTTTGGACGGGAGAGGTTTGCTTCACGACCCCGGGATTCCAGACCGTGGAGGTGGGAAACGACACCGTCGGGTTCCATCGGTCCAACCCGATTCGGGTCACCGAAGAAGAATCATCCCTCAAGCTCTACTGGGGCGACCTGCATTCCCACACCACCATGAGCAAGGACGCCTTGGGAGTCGATCCCTTCACCTTCGCCCGGGATCACGCCAACCTCGACTTCTTCGCCTCCTCGGAGCACTCATCCGGGGACCGGCAGGACATGGGGATCACCGACTCGGAATGGCAGGCGATCCAATCGAGCGTCAAATCCTTCTACGCGCCGGGCCGCTTCGTGACGCTGCTGGGTTACGAGTGTTCCCTCCCGGCTCCCTTCGGTCACCACAACGTCTATTTTGCGGATGACGAAGCACCCCTCTATCGCAAGCTGGAGGTGAAAACCCTGGACGAGTTGTGGCGCCGGCTCTCCTCCCACCGGGCCTTTACGGTTCCGCACCATACGGGTGTCCACTGGTCGGCCGCCGTCTGGGACAAGAAACATTCCCTGCGGCCACTCTTCGAGATCTTCTCCGTTCACGGACAGAGCGAATTCTACGACCCGGAACATCCGCTGAGCTACGATCAGCTCATCGGCATGGCCCCTTATGGGACCTACCCCATCGGAAGCGCCCTGGTCCCGGAGGAGCATCGGGGCATGGTCCCCATTTCCAACAGCGCCAAGGGTCCCCACTATGCCCGGGATGCCTGGGCGGCCGGTCTGAAACTGGGGACGATCGCGGCCTCCGACGACCACACCGCCCGTCCGGGGCAGCCCTATTGGGGACTCGCAGCCGTGTGGGCGGAGCGGCTGGACCGCGAAACCATCTTCCAGGCGCTTGCAAACCGGCAGACGTACGCCACGACCGGACAACGGATCTACCTGGATTTTCGAGTCAACGGCGGGTTTCCCGGGACCAGGGTCACCATGGACGGCCCGCCTCGAATTCAACTTGAGGTCCAGGGCACGGACGACATCGAACGGGTCGAGCTGGTCGCCTTCGACCGCAGCGAACAAAGCTATTCGGTCCTGAAGCGATGGACTCCCGGCGGCCCTCACCTGCGGGAATCCTTGACCGACGCGGGATATTCGGACCGGTCGTTCTACTACGTTCGCGTGCGTCAACGCGGACTTGTGGAGCACCGGGCCGTCATGGCCTGGTCCAGTCCCATCTGGATCGAGACCGGTCCCTGACCCGGAGAAGGCAACCGAATTGGCAGATCGATTCGATCCCATCCTCTTCGAGGTGATCCGCAACGCCCTGGTCGAGGCGACGGAGGAGATGTCGGTCTCGCTGCAGCGCACGTCCTACTCGACCAACATCAAGACCCGGCTGGACTACTCCTGCGCCTATGTGGACGCACAGGGAAGGATGGTGGCCCAGGCGTTCTGCCAACCCGCCCACTTGGTGACCATTGGGCGACTGGTGCCTCGGGCTGTCAACGAGTACGGGGAGAAGAATCTGGAGCCGGGCGACGTCCTGTTGGTCAACGATCCGCACCGGCAGGCCAGCCACCTCAACGACGTCTTCCTCATCTCGCCTTTCTTCTACCGGGAGGAACTGGCCGGTTACGTCTCCAACACCTGCCACCACGTGGACGTGGGCGGAGGCGCCCCGGCCAGCATCGGCGCCTTCCGCGAGATCTACCAGGAGGGCTTCATTCTGCCGGTGGTGAAGCTGGTCTCCCGCGGCGAGATCGACACCGAGGTCTTGAAGTTGTTCCTGGCCAACGTGCGGGCGAAAAAGGAAGTGGCCGGTGATCTTCGGGCCCAGATCGCCGCCAACAACATGGGTCTGCGCCGACTGTCGGCCCTCTTCGATCGTTACGGCCGCGAAACTCTGAAATTCCATATCGACAAATTGCTGGAGTACACGGAGGAACGCGCCCGGTCCGAACTGGAGAGACTGCCCCGCGGGACCTTCGAGGCAGAGGGCTGGCTGGACGATGATGGAATCAGCGACCGGCCGGTGCACCTGAAAGCCAGGGTGACGCTGGACGGCCGCAGCGTCCGGTTCGACTTCACCGGTACGGACCGGCAGCGGGCGGCGCCCATGAACAGCAACCTGACGCAGACGTTCACCGCCTGCGTCTACGTTCTGAAATGCTTGTTGGACCCGGATATTCCGGTCAATGAGGGCCTCTACCAACTGGTCGAGGTGATCGCTCCTCCAGGTTCGGTCGTGAACGCCCGCCGGCCGGGAGCCATCGTCGGAGGTTGGGAAGTCTCGGTGCGGCTCTGCGAGGTGTTGTTCAAGGCCCTGGCTCCGGCTCTGCCCGACTCGGTTCCCGCCGGAACCAAGGGCATGATCTGCCAGGTCGGATTCGGGGGAAGGGACCCTCAGAGCGGCGAGTACTATTCCTACTATGAGACCGCGGGTGGAGGCTATGGCGGCAGAAGCTGGACCGACGGGCCCGACGCGGTTCAGACCCACTTCCAAAACACGCAGAACGCGCCTATCGAGGAGATCGAGAGCAACTATCCGGTGCGGATCACGCGCTACGGCTTGATCCCCGACTCGGAGGGTCCGGGCCGGTTCCGCGGCGGACTGGGCCTGTGCCGGGAGTACGTTTTCGTGGGCCACGATCCCTCCTACACCGTCCTGGCGGACCGGGTCCGATTTCCGGCGTGGGGGCTCTTCGGAGGCCGTTCCGGGAAACCGGCTCGCTACGTCTTGATCGGCGAGAACGGGGAAACGGACCTTCCCTCCAAGACAACGGTGCAGCTTGAGAAGGGACAGTCCGTTCGGCTCGAGTCTTGCGGGGGCGGGGGATACGGTCCTCCCCATGAACGGAACCCCGAACAGGTCCTGACGGACGTGCGGCAGGAAAAGATCAGTTTCTTGCGGGCGAGGGACGAGTACGGCGTCGCCGTCACCGGCAATGAAATCGACATCGTGGAAACCGAAAGGCTACGGACCCGGATCAGAGAGCGAGCGTAGTGGCTTGGCAAAGCGTTTCGTCCCGAGAGGAGACTTCAACATGAAAGAGTCGGCAATAGTGATCTCGATGATTGCGTTCTGTTTCGTCGGTTCAGTATTTCCACAGGGGGCCGAAACCAGAAAAACCTGGGACGTGTCCGTGTTGAAAAACGTCATGATTCCCATGCGGGATGGGGTCAAGCTGGCCACGGACATATACCTTCCCTCCGAAAACGGGCAGCCCTCCGATCGGAAGTTCCCGGTGGTCATGCAGCGGACTCCCTACGACAAAGAGGGCAAGTTCTTCAAGGAGGCCTCCGAGTTTTTTGCCCAGAACGGCTACGTGGCGGTGATCCAGGACTGCCGCGGCCGATTCCAATCCGAGGGCGTGTTTTTTCCGTTCATTGATGACCCCGAGGACGGATACGACACAGTGGAATGGATGGCGAAGCACCCGTCCAGCAACGGTAAGGTCGGCACCTACGGCGTCTCGTACATGGCCTGGGTCCAGTTCCATCTGGCCGCTCTGAACCCACCCAGCCTGGTGACCATGATCCCCATGGAAGGCCCCATCAACGCCTATCACTACAGCATGCGCTCGGGCGGCGCCCTGCATCTGGGGCTTCTGCAGTGGATCGTTGCGGTAGCCGCCAGCAGCCAGGAAGCGAAGGACAAACCCTTCATCGCCGAACCCATCATGACCATGAGGACCGGGCAGAACTTCCTGGATTGGGCTTCCCGCATTCCCTGGCGGCGCGGACAGACTCCCCTCGGCCTGACACCGCAATACGAGGACGCGGCATTCAAGCTCTATTTCGACAACAACGAATACACCGATTTCTGGCGCCAGCCCGGCCTGGGAATGGACGAGTATTTCGAGGACTACCCCAAGATGCCCATTCTGTGGGTGGTCGGCTGGTACGACTGGTACCCGCGAACCATCAGCGACGGCTACCAGAAGATGGTCCATCTGGGACGCGAGAACCAGTACCTGCTGATTGGACCCTGGACCCACAACAACTTCGATACCTCCCAGGGAGACCTCAATTTCGGCAACAAGGGGGGCGGGATCGACACCTACGACAAGTTCCGCCAGTTGGAGCTGAAATGGTTCGACCGGTGGATGAAGGACGACGAGAGCGTCGACCTGGGGGAGCCGATCAAGCTGTTCGTCATGGGCGGCGGGGACGGACGGAAGGCTCCGGACGGCCGCTTGAATCACGGCGGCGAATGGCACTACACGGACAGCTGGCCTCCGGAGGGAGTCCAATCCACGAAATTCTTTCTGCACGCGGACGGCGGTCTGTCGGATGAGAAGCCGGCCGCCTCCGGCTCATCCACTACCTACACCTACGATCCCAACGACACGGTCTCAAGCAACGGCCGGTGCATCATCTCCTACGGTCCCGCACTCAAGCTGGGCTTCCGGGGTATGGGCCCCCGGGATCAGATCGAACTGGAGAGCCTGCCGGGGCACGGCATTCCGGGACTGCCCATCTCCTCGCGCCCGGACGTTCTCGTCTACCAGACCGGGTTTCTGACCGAGGACGTTCGAATCGCGGGGAACGTAAAGGCTGTGCTCTGGGTCTCCTCGGATGCCCCCGACACCGATTTCTACGTCAAGTTGGTCGACCTCTACCCGCCCAGTGCGGACTATCCGGCGGGATACGGCGTGCCCGTCTCGGAGGGGATCCTGCGGGCGCGATACCGGGAGAGTTTCGAAAAATCGGTCCTCATGGAGAAGGGGAAGAAATACCGCCTCGAGTTTCCGCTGCAGCCGGCGGCCAATGTCTTCAAGGCGAACCACCGGATTCAGATCCAGATCGCCAGCAGCAACTTCCCCAACTTCGACATCAATCGGAATACCGGCGACCCGAACGACCGGGGCTGGCGCATCGCCAACAATACGGTCTTCCACCAGTCGGAGAACGCGTCCTTCGTGGAATTGCCGCTCTACCCGGTGAAGTGAGGAGGAGCGATATCCTTATCGCCTGGAGAGGCGGCTTTCTTGCCGCCGGCTGGGAGGGGACATTCCTGGCCCTTGTTCTTCAATTCGTCCGGTGGGAAGACGCTTCGCGGAGTGGGGACTGCCGTCCCCCCTACCCCCCCTAATCGGCGCCTGAAAGACGCCGCTCCCGGCGACAAGAAAGTCGCCGCTCCACGCGACTCGAAAGTCGCTCCCCTTAATCTTCATCCAGGATCAGTCTTCGACGGTCTTTCTCGCTGACGCCGGTCCGGACCTTTCCGGCAATCAGCCAGAAGAACAGCCCCAACAGCAACCCCCCGATGAAGAGGGTCCACTCCAGAGGAAAACCTTCGGAACGCGTATAAGGCTCGTACACCGTGATGGCGAGAAAGAACAGCGAGCCGACAATTCCCAGGGCTGCTGTGTAGACGCCACCGGGAACGCGGAAGGGACGCCGGCTTCCGGGGCGCTTCAATCGCAGGATCAGGACCCCCAGACAGACGAAGAAGAAGACGGTGGCCAGACACATGACTGCCATGCCGACAATGGGACCCAGACCTCCACGGCCCAGGAAACTGCCCAACGCCCCGATCAAGCCGACCAGGAGGACCGCGCGGCCGGGAGATCCGAACATGGGATGGACCGCGGCGAAGCCGGCTGGGATCATGCGGGCCCGGCCCAACGCGAAGACCAGCCGCGAAGCCGCAATGAAGATGGGATTGAGTGTCGTGATGAGGCCCAGCAGGCCCGTGAACACGATGATTCTTCCGAAAAGCGGTGAATCGAATCTGGATTCGTACGTAGCGGCGGTGGTCAGACCCTCCAATCGGACGGCCTCCTGCCACGGCGTGGCCATGGAGATCGAGAGAATCAGCAGGCAGTAGAAGGTCCCTCCCGCGGCGATGGAGGCCACCATCATCAGCGCCGCCCTCCTCATGGGGGTTCCCGGCGATTTCTCCTCCATGACCTGGGGAATGGTGTCGAAACCCGCCATGAAGAACGGAGCCGTCATCAAGGCCGCCAATACTCCGGGCCAGACGGATCCCACTTCGTCAAGGTGGAAGAACGGTTCCAGGTTTTCCGTTTCTCCAAAGGCGATCCCGGCAATGATGAAGACCGCACAGAACGCGATGAAGACTGCCGTGAGCACTTCCTGAAACCGGGCCGCCAGTTTCATCCCGCGATAGATCACGGCCGTCATCAGAACCATTCCGCCCAGGCCGATCAGAAGGCTCCCCAGGCGTACCGGATGACCGCCCACCGAATAAAGTTCCGGTCCCGAAATCCCCGGGAAGAGGGCGTCCGCGATCAAGGCCAGGGAGATGGCTTCCCAACTGGTCACCGCGATGTACTCGAACGCCAACAGCCAACCGCACAGGAAGGAGAGGCGGAGCCCGTAGACTTCATAGGTATACGCGACCTCCCCGCCGGCGACAGGGAACATCCCCGCCATCTCGGCGTAGCAGAGAGCGATCACCAGCATGACCACCCCGCCCGCCGCGAAACCGGCGATGGCCCCCAGGGGGCCGGAGGTGGAGAGCCAGACGCCGGGATAGACGAGCCACCCCACGCCGACCACCGTGCCGTAGGCCAGCATGAAGAACTGCCGGGCGCTGACCGCCTTCCTCAACTGCGGGCGTGGAATCGGTTTGGTCATGCCACGGGCAACCTATCGACGAATTGTTCCATTTATTCGGTTTCGCCAACGCGAATCGGGGGGGCAGGAAAGTCCCCTCCAACCCCTATTGAAAAAGCGAGTGGATGGTCTTAAGGACCTCTTCAACCAGCACATCTCCGCCTTCGGGCCCGACCAGAAACTGGTCGGCGCTGTATCCGCCACCCGCGACCGCCTCCTTCGTGGGAAGATACCCTGCCAACTGACTGGCCAACTGCACCGTGAAGGTCAAAACGGCCGGGCTTCGCGCCTGAATGCGGATGGAATACTCCAGGTAGAGTTCAAAAGGGACGCTCACCAGCGCAACGTCGCCCACGCGCATCACGTGGAAGCGGAACGTCCCGCCGCCGTCGATGGGATAGGGCGGTTTCCGAGACAGGTCGGCTCTCGGAAGATCGAGATGCAGGATCCTGTGACTCAACTGCAACTTCCTTTTGATTCCGGACTTGGAGTAGGGCAGGACGGCATCCAATGCATCGGCGATACGGAGGGCGATCTCCTGGCGGCTGGAAATGCCCTTGCGCTCCAGCATGATTTGCTCCGCACGTTTGCGGAACATCAGGTGCGGCGAGATATCCCCTGAAGCGGCGCATTGCGGAAAGATGAACCAGTCCGCTTGATGACGTTTTCGAACTTCCTGCCGGACCTCGTGCCAGAAGTCGGCGGAGACTTCCGAGAGGCCTTCCGTCTCCTGCGAGGGGGCGGCCAAGTTGATCACGACGCCGGTGAGTTCATCCCGCTCATCCCAGAAGAAGAGCATCGGCACCCCGGGATCCTCGAACCCTTCGATCCCCAAGAAGTCGTCCCTGCCGGTGTCCCCGTACATGACCGACTCGCCGTTTCGATAGACGGCGCGGCGGTTGTGCCCGACCACGGCTTGTCCCAGTCCCCAGCTCATGCCGGCCGGCTTGCGGCCTTGCCAGGCTTTCACCAGACCCTCGGACAACCGGTCCACCAGCCACCTCCCGTACTCGGTTGAGCTCATGGCCACCGGCGGCGGCTCGTCGCCCCACCAGATGCTGAAGGTGCCGTCGACCTGACCCGGGGCGGTATGGCTGTGCGTGGCGTGAAGAAACACCTTCTCAGGGTCGAGATCCTTCAGTTCTCTTGAAACCGTACGCCGCAGACTCTCTTCGGTGACCTGCCGGATATATCCAAGATCGCAGGAAATCATCACAACCTGTTCCAGCGAACGGCCATCCTGCTTCGTCTCGAGCGCCAGCACCGTCGCCGTCAAGGGGTCCCTTGCGCGGCCGGCAATGCGTGGATGCTTTTGACCCACCAGCGCCACTTCCTCAGGCGGCGTGATCACCACCTCGGCCCAGCCGACAAAGAGCGTCCCCCCGGAAGCAAAACCCGGAGCCGAGAACGCTGACAGAGTGACCGCAATAATGAGATGGCAAGATGCGGACGCCGGGAATCGTTTCATTATCATTCTCCACCGGTTAGTCATAAAATACACATAGGATTGACGGCCTTCGAGCATCCCATGGACGACAAGTGGAAGAAATCAAGGAAGTTCCTGGCGCGGGCCGAAGGGTCTCTCGCCGGCGGCGTCAGCAGTCCCTTCCGGCGCAAGTCGCCCGTGCCCCTGTTCTTTCGGGACGGCTCCGGCTGCCGTCTGGAAGACGTGGACGGGAACCGCTACATCGACTACGGCCTGGGCTGGGGTCCTTTGCTTCTCGGCCACCGCCATCCCGCCCTGCTGGAGACGCTTCGGACCCAAGTCGAACGCCCCTTTCACTACGGCGCCCAGCATGAACTCGAAGCCCGCCTTTCCGAGCGAGTCCAACGGCTGGTTCCGTGCGCCGAACGGGTGGCCTTCACTTCCAGTGGAAGCGAAGCGGTGCAATTGGCCCTGCGCCTGTCCCGAGCCTTCACCGGGCGGAAGCTCGTGGTCAAGTTCGAAGGCCACTACCACGGCTGGATGGACTCGATCCTGGCCAGCTACCACTCCCCGCTGGAAGCACTCGGGACCGTCGAGCGTCCCCGGACCGCACCGGGCACTCAGGGACAGTTGCTGGCCGCACTGGATGGTCTGCTGGTCTGCGCCTGGAACCGAACTGATCTGGTGAACGACCTCTTTCGGCAGCATGGCGACCGGATCGCCGCGGTGATCATGGAACCGGTCCTGTGCAACAGCGGTTGCCTGCTGCCGCGGGAGGACTACCTGCGCAGCGTTCAGGAGATCTGCGCCCGGCATGGCGCCCTGTTCATTTTCGACGAGGTCATCACGGGCTTCCGCGTCGCCCTCGGCGGCGCCCAGGAACTCTATGGAATCACGCCCGATCTATGCACTCTCGGGAAAGCCATCGGGGGCGGCCTGCCCTTCAGCGCGGTGGCCGGACGGCGGGCGATGATGGAACAACTGATGGACGGCGTCGCCTTCGGTGGGACCTACAACGGCAATCCCCTCTCGGTGGCGGCCGCGGATACCACCCTGGCCGAACTCGAAAAAGACGGCGGGGCGCCGCTGGCTCAGGCACGGGCCATGGGAGTGAGACTCATGGAAGGGTTGCGGGCCCTTGCGGCGGATCGGCCGTTTCCGGTGAAGATCACCGGTTTGGGGACGGCCTTCAGCGTTCACTTCACGGACATGGACGTCCTGCTCGACTATCGGGACACGCTGCAGGACGACACGGACCGTTTGAGCCGGTTCGTCATGGAAGCCTTGAAAGAGGGCATCTATCTCCTGCCCGACGGCAGATGGTACGTCTCGGCCGTCCATGGCGAGGAGGAAATTGCCGAGACGCTGGAAAAGATGGCACTGGTATTCCAACGTCTATGCTGAAATCCGCACCACCCCCGGGGCTCTCGGTATTGACCCTGAGGACCATTTTCTCGTTTTCGATTCTGCTGGGATTCGGGGAAGAAGTTCGGCCGGCCGGCCAGGAATCCGATTGCCAGGGGCAATACGAGGAAGCCCTCTCCCTGATCCTCCAGACCCGAACGGTGGAAGCCAGAGACAAGCTCCGGAACTGCCTGGCCGGGGACCGGGCCAACGCCGACCTGCACTATCAACTTGCCCGAACCCATATCGTCGACTTCAACCAGTCGCGTAGCGCCACCGCGGGACGGGAGTCTCTGGGACAAGCGGTTCGCGAGTTGGAACGGGCGCTGGCCATCGACCCCGAACATCTCAACACCCTCCGGCTGAAGTACCCGATCCACCGGGGAAAGGGCAGCATCTATTACGATCCGGGCGGCGCCTACGAGCTGGCCCGGAAGGTCATGGCCCTTCAGCCTTCTTCCCACCCGTTTCTGCTGAACGTCGCCGAGTGGATGGGACTGAGCGGGGTCCGGTTCTACGTTGAGAGCGAAGACCGGGTGCCGCACGATTCCATGATCGGGCTCGATCGGGCTGCCTCCCTCCTGAAGCGAATGCTCGGTGAAACGGCGCCCTTCACGCCGAACGAAGAGTCGGCGCTCATACTGCTGGGCAGGGTTCAGGCAAAGAGCGGCCGGCACCAGGAGGCCATCGAGACCTACCAGTCCGCGCTCCTTCGGCGCCTGACGCCTACCCAGCGGGTCGAAGCTTTTCGCGGAACCGGAACCAGCCATTTTCACCTGGGCAACTACCCCGCGGCCGGCAAGTCCTTCCTCAACGCCCTGCAGATTCGAGTCGATCCGTTCAGCCAGTGGCTGTTCAAGGTGGTTCTGGACCGGTTGGGAAGTCTTCCCGTCGATTTCCCACCCGAGCTGCTCTTTCCCCTTCGTTCGGAACCGGCCGATCAGTCGAACCCGCCGCTCCTGGAATTCACCGACGTGGCCGCCAGCCTCGGCGTCAACCGCCGGGACGGCCACGGAACCTGTGCCTGGGGCGACTATGACGGCGACGGAGACCTGGACCTGCTTCTGGGTGGGAGAGACTCCTTCATCGCTCTCTACCGCAACGACGGGCGCCGGTTTGTGGAGGTCACGGATCGCGCTGGTCTGTCGAAGGTCCCTTCGGGCTACAGTCTCAACTTCGTCGACTACGACAACGACGGAGCCATCGACATCTACCTGTGTCTCAATGGCTGGAGCGGACCCATGGCCAACCGGCTTCTCCGCAACCGGGGGGACGGAACCTTCGAAGACGTCTCAAGACAGGCCGGCGTGGCCGATCCGGGCTCCGGATTCGTCTCCCTCTGGGGCGATCTGGACAACGACGGCGACCTCGACCTGGTGGTGGGCAACGGGGTCCTCAGGGACGGGTCGACCACTCAGATCTACCGGAACAACGGCGACGGCAACTTCGCCAACGTGACCCGGCAAGCCGGCTTGGCGGAACCTCCCGAATTCGGGACCATCGGAATTGCTCTGGGCGATTACGATCGGGACGGAGACCTCGATCTTTTCATCAACGGCTGGGCGCCCGCTCCCAACCGCCTCTATCGCAACAACGGCCATCTCAACTTCACCGAGGTGGCCCGCCAGGCCGGAGTCGTTCAGCCCGCCCACGCCGGATACGTCTGTTTCTTCTTCGACTACAACAACGACGGCTATCCCGACATCCTGGCCACCAGTCTGGGAACCTGGCCCGCAGTGCTGGCCGGTCTGCAGCGGTCCTATTCCGTTCCCAACCTGGAGGCGGTCGATCCCAATGCTCCCCGGTTGTTCCGGAACAACCGGGACGGGACCTTCATCGATACGACCTGGGAGTCCCGGCTCTACTATCCCGTGGGCAGCATGGGCGCCGGCGTGGCCGACGTCGACAACGACGGTTACACCGACATCTTTTTCGGCACGGGAGACCCGCAGCTTTCCCGCCTGGAGCCCAACCGTTTTTTCCACAATAACGGCGACGGGACCTTTTCGGATCTGACGATGACGTCGGGTCTGGGCCACATTGGAAAAGGGCACGGCGTGACCTTCATCGACTACGACGGGGACGGCGACCTGGACATCTACTCCCAGATCGGCGCGGCCGACCCCGGGGACATGTGGGAGAACGCCTTCTACAGGAACGACAAGGGGAACCGGAACCACTGGCTCCAGGTCGATCTCACCGGAACCCGAAGCAACCGCCACGGCGTGGGAGCCACGCTGGTGGCCCGCGCCGGCGGCCTGACCGTGCATCGCGAAGTGAAGGGCAGCGAGGGGTTCGGGTCCACCAACCCCTATCGGGTGAGTTTCGGGCTCGGACGCAAGACTCGGGTAGACTCTATCGACGTCATCTGGCCGAGCGGCGAAAAACAGACCTTCCGAGACCTGCCGGCCGACCGCGTGATTACGGTGAAGGAAGGTGAATAGAACCGCTGGGAGGGGCGACTGGAGGGGCGACTGGAGCGACTTTCCAGTCGCCCATAGGAAGGGCGTCTTTTGGGCGCCCTCTATTCTTTCGCCCTGATGTCGCTCCGGAGAACCGGCGCGTAAAACACGCCGTTCCCCCCATTAATCGAGAATGGAGCGGAGGTTGGTGTAGAATTGCCGGCAGGTTCCTCTCTTGAGAAGAAACAGAGCCATCGCCGTCTTCCTGTCGATCGCCGGGCTGGCGTTGGCGAGCCAGACTCGTTCGGAGGTCGGGTCTCCGGACCAGGGGTCGGGGGCCATGCGATTGATCACAGCCGAATGCCTCGGCTGTCACAACTCCGAGCTGGCGACTTCCGGGCTGGACCTGACGCAGCTCGAGAGCACCCTTCGTGGCGGGGACCACGGGCCGGCTCTGGTCCCCGGCCACCCCGAGTCCAGCCTCCTCTGGTCCAAGGTTTCCTCCGGGGAGATGCCTCCGGGTAGTCCCCTGCCCGCGGCGGATCGTGAGGTCTTTCGAGAATGGATTGCGGCCGGCGCACCGTGGGACCATCCGATCGGGTCAGAATCGCCAATCAAGCGTAGCGACTCCAACTGGTGGTCCTTCCAGCCGTTACGCAAGCCTCAGCCGCCTTCGCCGGAAACCACACCGGAGCACTGGCGGACCTCGCCCATCGACCGGTTCGTTTACGCCCGGATGAAGGCGGCGGGTCTGGACCCCAGTCCGCCTTCCGACCGCCGGACGCTGATTCGCCGCACCAGTTACGACCTCACCGGGCTGCCACCCAGCTTCGAGGAGGTCTCGGCCTTCCTGGACGACTCCTCGCCTGAAGCTTACGAGAAGCTGATCGACCGGCTGCTCGCCTCCCCCCGTTACGGGGAGCGCTGGGGACGCCATTGGCTCGACGTGGTGCGGTTCGCCGAGAGTGAGGGGTTCGAGCGGGATACGCTCCGGGAAAACGCCTGGCCCTATCGCGACTACGTCATAGAGAGCTTCAACCTGGATAAACCCTACCTGGATTTCGCGCGGGAACAGATCGCCGGCGACGTGTTGGCCCCGGTCACCCGGGACGGTCTCATCGCCACCGGTTTTCTGGTGTCCGGACCATCCGATACCGTCGGGTTCATGTCGAGCGTTCCCGTGCAGCGCGAGATGGTCCGCCAGGACCAGATGGAGGAGATGATCGGGACCGTCTCCCAGACCTTCCTGGGCCTGACCGTCAACTGCGCTCGGTGTCACGACCACAAGTACGATCCCATCCCGCAGCGCGAGTACTACCGGATGAAGGCCGCTTTCGACGGTGTCTGGCAAGGCGAAAGAGACCTGCTGACGCCCGGCGAGGAGCGCGCACGGCGGGAACGCGTGCAGCCCCTCGACGCGCGTATCGCCGAGATCGAAGACCATCTGGCCGCCATCGAGGTTCCCGCCCGCCGGCGGTTGTTGTCCCGGAAGGCTGCCCCTGCAACGAGTACCGTTGCTCCGTCTCCCTTCGCCCAGTGGACGTTCGATCTCGACAGCCGGGACTCGGCAGGGTCCCTTCACACCGAGATGTCGGAGAAAGTGGTCCGAGCTGAGGGGCGCCTGCGGGCGGTTGATGGCACGAAGCTTACGGAGTCGGTCGTCAGGACGGTCCCGCTTACACGGGAATTGCGCGAAAAGACGCTGGAAGCCTGGATCTGGATGAATCAGTCTCCGGAAAAGCAGGTCACCGTCATGAAGATCCACAATACGGAGGCGTTTCTGGGCACAGTCGTGGACGGCATCATGCACTCCGGCGGCGACGCCAGGGAGTGGCGAAATTTCAGCTCGAGCTCGTTCCGCACCGCCGAAGGGAACGGGACGCCGGAAGCGACCGGGGAAGACCGGCTGATCCAGGTCGCGATCTGCTACGCAGCCGACCACAGCATTCGGCTCTACCGCAACGGAAAACCCTACGGCAAACCTTACACCCCCGAGCTCACGATCAAGGAAGGACTCCTGCAGACGTACCTGGCCGAAGAAGGCAGAGTGGCGTTCAACGTCTCCGAGGATCTTGAACTCGAAGAGGCGCGGCTCTACGACGTGGCCTTGACCGGAGAACAGGTCGAGGCCTCCTACCTCACAGGGTTCCTCAACGTCCGGCGGGAAGAATTGGATGAGGCCATGACTCCCGCCGAAAGCTCGAGCGCGCTCGAGCTGCGCGCCGAACTGGAGCGATTGCGGGTCCGGCGGGAGGCGATTCCGGACCCGCAGAAGATCTACGCCGCCGACGTCAGACAGCCCGGCTCCACCTATCTGCTGGAGCGCGGCGACCCCAACGCCAAGCAGGAGAAGGTTTCCGCCGGCGGTTTGTCCTGCGTCCCGGCCGCGTCGCCGGAGTTCGGGCTGGACGCCGATGCTCCCGAAGCGGACCGGCGGATACGGCTCGCCGAGTGGATGGCGAATCCCCGAAATCCCATCTTCGCCAGAACCATGGTGAACCGGGTCTGGCACTACCTTTTCGGAAGGGGCCTGATCGAGAATCCCAACGATCTCGGTTTCAATGGCGGTCAGCCGACGCACCCGGAGCTCCTCGACTGGCTGGCCGGCGAGTTCGTTCGGGATGGTTGGAGTGTCAAGAGACTGCACAAGCGGATCATGATGTCGCAGACCTACCGGCAATCCTCCGACTGGAGGGAAAGGTCCGTGGCCATCGATTCCGGCAATCGGCTGCTCTGGCGTTACTCTCCACGGCGCCTCGAAGGGGAGGCCATTCGCGACGCCATGCTGGTGGTCAGCGGACAGATCAATTGGGAGATGGGGGGCGCCAGCTTCCGTCCTTTCCAAGAAGAAGAGAAGTTCAACGCCTTCGAGATGTATACGCCGGTCGACTCCGGGGAACCCGCGTTCAATCGGCGAACCGTGTATCGCATGAACGTCGCCTCGGCTGCGAACCCGTTGCTCGATTCGTTCGATTGCCCCAATCCCAACGTGAAGACTCCCAAGCGAGTGGTCACGACGACTGCACTGCAGGCACTGAGCCTCATGAACAATGCTTTCGTCCTGCGGCAGGCCCGGGCGTTCGCCGACCGGATCGAGAGTGAAGTCGAATCAGACCGGAAGCACCATGTCCGGCGTGCTTTCGAAATCGCGCTCGGACGAACACCCGGGCGTGAGGAGATGGCGTGGAGCGAAGATCTCGTCGGTAAACACGGCCTGTCGAGCCTCTGCTGGGGCCTCTTCAACACCAGCGAGTTTCTCTACCTGAATTGACGGAGTGCCCTATGATCAGCCCATCAGCGGTCCGACGCCGATTTAGCCCGCTCTCCCGCCGCCGGTTGCTCTTCGATGCCGGAGCGGGATTCGGCTGGGTTGCCCTCTCTTGGTTGACCCAACGGAAAGCGTTGGCTGGGATGGCTCTGCGGGGAGCCGACCCAACATCCGGAACGGGTCGGGGACCGCACTTCGTCCCCAGAGCCAAGCGAGTGATCCAGATATTCGCAGTCGGCGGCATGAGCCACGTCGACACGCTGGATTACAAGCCGGAGCTCTCCAGACGAAACGGCACGCCGTTCAATATGACGACCTTTTTCGGCCAGGCGGGCCACCTCTACGGGAGTCCGTTCGAATTTCGCCGGAACCGTGAGAGTGGACTGTGGGTGAGCAGCCTACTGCCGCATTTGCGCGATTGTGCCGACAAACTCACGCTCATTCAGTCGATGGTCTCCAACAGCGCCAACCACATGCCCGCCGTGGCCCAGATGAACACCGGATTCGCACTGAGCGGCTTCCCCAGCATGGGCGCCTGGATGAGCTACGGGCTGGGCACCGAGAACGAGGACCTGCCGGCCTTCGTCGTCCTGCCAGATCCCGCCGACCACCCGTGGGGCAGCGGCCTGCAATGGGGGGCTTCATTTCTGCCCGCTTCTCATCAGGGGACGCCGTTTCGGACCTCCGGCGACGCCTTGGCGGACCTGACCACCCCCGAGTCGGTTCGGCCCGCACAGCGCAGCGCGAGCCTGGAATGGCTGGCGCGAATGAATCGAGTCTACCAGCGGGAACATCCAGGCGACAGCTCGCTGCAGGCGCGCATCAGCTCCTACGAGCTGGCGGCTCGAATGCAGTTGAGCGTCCCCGAGATTGCGGATATCGAGCGCGAAAGCGAGAGCACTCGCCGTCTCTACGGCGTCGACTCGAAAGAGACCGAAGCGCTGGGCCGCCGCTGCCTGCTGGCGCGCCGTTTACTGGAGCGCGGAGTCCGGTTCGTTCAGGTGTATCACGGCGGCACGAAGAAAACGTGGGACTCCCATTCCAGGCTCGTGTCAGACCACACCAAGATGGCGCTGGAGTACGATCGTCCGGTCGCGGGCCTGCTCCAGGACCTGGATTCGCGCGGCATGCTGGAGGACACGCTGGTATTGGGGGTGACCGAGTTCGGCCGGACGCCCGTTGCACAGGGAGGCAGTCTGGGACGCGACCATCACCCCGAATGCTTCACCTGCTGGCTGGCGGGGGCCGGTCTCAAGCGGGGATTCGTCTACGGAGCCTCAGACGAACTGGGCTACAAGCCGGCGGAGAACCCCGTCACGATCTACGACTACCACGCCACGGTCCTCCACCTGCTGGGGATCGACCACAAACGCCTCACCTACTACCACAACGGCATCGAACGCCGCCTGACCGACGTCCACGGGCGCGCCGTCACCGAATTGTTTGCGTAGGGGGGAGCAGCGATTTTCAATCGCCGAACAGGAGCGGCGATTTCCAGTCGCCGAACAGGAGCGGCGGTTTCCAGCCGCCGAACAGGAGCGGCGGTTTCCAACCGCCGAACTCCGGAGCGACAAGTTTGCGCCGAAGACTGGGCGATTAGGAAATCGCCCCTCCAATGGGCGACTAGAAATCGCCCCTCCGGCAGGCGATTGGAAATCGCGCTTCCTAAAAATCGTAGCGCAGGCCGAATTGGACCTGGCGGGCGTCGCCGGCGCTGCGGATGGTTCCGAATGCCGCCGAGCCGAAGCTGGTGTTGGGATTCCCGAAATTCACGTGGTTGAAGGCGTTGAAGAGCTCGACGCGGAACTGCACCCGCTGTTCTTCCGCCACGTAGAAGTCCTTGTACAGTGAAATATCCCAAAGCTGCAGTCCGGGTCCCACGATCGTCCCTGTTCCCGCATTGCCGAAGGTGTACGCGGCGGTCCGTGCGAAAAACCTGTCTCCCGTGTGGAAAAACTGGTTGATCATCTGATCCCGGGAGGAGTGGCCCAGGTCGTTGGGATTGCGCAGCAGGTTGGGACGGGTTCCCCCGGCATTGGAGGCATTGAAGATATCCCTCGGCGTCAGAAACGCTCCGGTCTGGAAGGTGCCGATCCCTCCCAGTTTCCAGCCGCCAAAAATCATGTCGGCTGTTCGTCCGATGTCGCCGCCCAGAGGCCTCCCCCGCCCGAAGGGCAACTGGTAGACCCAACTGATGGACGCGAGGTGACGCGTGTCATACCGGGTCGGCCCCGTGTCCGCCTTCCAGTTCCGGTTCCAGTCGCGAATCGGCTGGCCTTCCCAGAGCTGGGGTCCGGCAATGGAGGTGCCCAGAACTTTGCCCCAGCTGTAGGCGCCCAGGAGCATGAGTCCGTCCGGTCCCATCTCCTTGCGCAGCTTGACCTGAAGCGCGTTGTAGTTGCTGGTGCCCCAGTTGACCGGCCCGCTGATCCCGGACAGGTCGCAGATGCCGGCGTCGCGGCAGAGGGCCCTCCGCTGTGCCGTGGGCTCGGAACCGGGATAGGGATTGTTGAGCCCGAAATTGAACACGTTCTTTCGGCCTGCGTTCCCGACGTAGGCGACTTCGACACCCATGGAGGGAAGCAGCTCCCGGTCGAGGCTGAGGGAGTACTGTTGCAGGTAGGGGGTCCGGTTGTCGCGGATCAGGCCCCGGCCTCCCGTGGCGGGCACGACGGACGTCCCGAAGGGACTGGCGAAACTGGCGGCGGGAACATCCCGGTCGCTGGAGATGCTGGTCGGCGGCACCCAGGGGCGCCCAAGTCCCATGGTGATGGGAATATCCAGGACCTGCCAACTGTAGAAGACGCCGTATCCGCCCCGGAGCACAGTCTTGTTGTCCCCGAACAAGCGCCAGGCAAAACCGACCCGCGGGCCCCAATCGTTCATTTCAGACCCGCCGACTTTCTGCAGGCTGCGATCGTAGTTGAACTCGTCATTGGTGACCGCATTGCTGGGCGTGCCCGGCAGGGTCGGAATCGACTCCGCAAACACCCATTGGCCGGAGGCGATGTCGATGCCGGTGATCCGGTTCTCGGCGTCATAGGGACGCTGCCAGATCTCGTATCGCACCCCCAGATTCAGAGTGAGATCCGGATGCACGTGCCAGTCATCCTGGAGGAAGAACATCCACCAGGTCTGCTTGGTGTTGAGCTGCAGCAGAGCGCCGTTTATACCGGAACTGGTGACCGCCCCCAGCAGGTAATCGGCCCAGGCGTTGAACTGATCTCCGGGGGCTCCGACACTGGCGACGCTGAATCGGGGCGAAAAACTGATGATGCCCCGGCTGTTGGCCTCGAACGCCATGTCCATGGCGTTGCGAATGACTTCGATCCCCACCTTCCAGGAATGGTTTCCCTGAACCTTGTTCAAGGTGTTGGAGTACACGTAGTTGTTGTAGGGATTGTCCAACGGAGCGAAGGTGTCGTCGGCAATGGTTCTCCAGCCGCTGATGTTGATGGTCGGTATTCCCGCCTTCTGCCGTTCGGGATCCACTCCCGCGATGCCCGCTCCCGCGAAAAATTCGGGTCCGGTGACGGCGCCCCGGCTGCCGCCCTGCACGTAGAGGTCCGGCAGCGTGGTCTCGTTGTCCCGAATCTGGTGGTACTGGCTGAATCCGAAGTTGAAGGAGTTGATGGTGGTGGGGCTGAATGTGTGTGTCCAACCCAACTTGTGGTTTTCGCCGTTCAAGTCCTGATTCTGCCGAAACCCGACGAGGGGTGTCGTGCTCCCCCGCGGCTGCGGCTCCAGGAACTTGCGGTCCTGGTAGGTGAAGCGGAAGGTGATGGCGTCACTGTCGGAGAAGTCGCGATCGTAACGAATGGAATACTGGTCCTTGTCTCGAATCCGGTCCGGACTGGCGACGTAGTTCCCGGCGAATCCCGCACTCGTCGGATCGGGGAAGAACTGGTTGATGAACTTCGCCTGCTGCGTGATCCGATCGTTGGGAATGATGTTGTTGGGGAACGGCTGCCGGATGCCGGTCGCGGGATCCAGGGTGGCCGGGTCGTAGATGCAACCCTGGTTGTTGCTGTGGTCCATGCAATCGGCGCCCGGCGCCAGCAGGCTCGAGAAGTCGCCGTTCCTGATTGCCGCCGTGGGCACGCTGATGGGCACCGTCAACCCCCGGGCCGCCCGTTGGCCTTCGTAGTTGAAGAAGAAGAAATCGTTCTCCGAACCCGGAATATGGCCGCCGAAGGAACCTCCGAACTGGCTCCGGCGGAATTCGGGAATCCTGCTGGCGAAGAAGTTCCGGGCCTCGTGGTTGTCGTTGCGGTGGAACATGTAGAGAGCGCCATGGTAGTCGAGCGACCCGCGCTTGGTGACGATGTTGATCTGCGCTCCGCCGCTGCGGCCGAACTCGGCGTCGTAGACGTTGGTCTGGATCTTGAACTCCTGGATCAGGTCGATGCTGGGAGAGAAGTTCATGCGGGCGGCGCCGCTCTCCTGATTCATGACGCCGTCGACCATGGTGTTGTTGGAGTGGTCGGACATCCCGTTGGCGGAGATGCTGCCTCCGCTGTATTCCATGTATCCGACGGTGGTCCTCTGAACTCCGGGCGTCAGTTCCGCCAGTTGCAGGAACTGGCGCCCGTTCAAGGGCAGTTCCAGCACCTTCTCCCGCTCGATGACTTCGCCGACCGTCGCCTGGTCGGTGGCGATGATGGGAGTGACCCCCTGGACGGTCACCTCGTCCGCGACCTCGCCGACCTCCAGTTCCACGTCGATCCGTGCCCGCTGGTCCACCTGGAGGATGATTCCCTGAACCGTCTTGGGCTTGAAGCCGGGCAGCATGGCCCGAACCGAGTACTCCCCGGGATCGAGATTCACGATCCGGTAGTTGCCATCCTCGCCGGTGACCATGATCCGGGCCACGCCGGTCCCGGCGGCGGTGACCTCCACCTCGGCGCCCGGCATGACCGCGCCGGTCTGGTCGGTGACGGTTCCGAGGATGACGCCTTTGCTGACCTGCGCCATTGAGACGGTGTTCAGCGCAAGGCCGCAAGCAAAAATTGTTGCCAATATCCAAATTGATCTGGTGGGTCGAATCTTAATCATGAGGCTCCTCCGGCGGGGGGGCGTTGCACCCCTCAATTAGGTGGTGTTCCACGTATGGCAGGGTGGAACTTGATGACCGAATTGTACGCAATGCAGGTTCCGCCATCCAGTGAGCCTTCCTTCAATTCCGTCAATTCGTTGATACGGATAGAGTTGGAAACCCTCCGCACATCTCGGCGGCGGGGTGAACGCGCGGTTCTGTCCAACAAGATGGACTCGACCGCAGGATGATTCCAGGTTTTCGGACTGAACAAGTGGTCGACCCACCCAGAAGCGCCTGGTGGCGCCGGCGGTTCACTCCGCTTCGCGATTGACGGTCAGGAAACGATCCACTGGAAGGTCTTTCAGGATCTGCTCTTTTCCGTCCGGCCAGCGGACCAGCAGGAGGTCAAGACGTTGGGCCGGCCCCAAGCCGAAGTGAAGACGCAGGTCGCTTTGTGAAAGGTAGCTCCCGCCACTCCGAACTTCTCTCGTCAACTTGCGGCCCGGTATGACCACCGTAGCCCGAGCGCCGATGGCCGGTTCGTTGGGGCTCTTCCCCACCAGCCTCACCGTCAGCCAGTGTCCTTTGCGAGGTGTGTCGTTCCGCAGAATGGTCGGGGCATCGTCGACGTTGCTGACCACGACGTCGATGTCCCCGTCGTTGTCCAGGTCGCCGAACGCGGCGCCGCGGCTGGACTTGGCCAACTCAAGGCCCGGACCTGCGGAGTCGAGCTCCTGGAACCTCCCCGATCCCGTGTTGAGGAACAACTGGTTGCGCTGCGCATAGCGCTCGTCCCATTCGCGCTCCTCCACCTGGGGATAGGTGTGGCCATTGGCGACGAAGAGGTCCTGGTCACCATCAGAGTCGACGTCGAAGAATTGCGTGCCCCAGGCCACGAACGGAAAACTGGGGCGTCCCAAACCGATCTGGGGGCTAACGTCTGAAAAGAGGGTCTCGGCCGTGCTCCTGTAGACGGCATTGTATTCGCGCGAAAAGTTGGTCACTACGATATCCGGGTCGCCGTCCGCATCGACGTCGCCGATGTCCACACCCATGCAGGCCTGAGTCTGGCCGTCCCATCCGACGGCGACACCGCTCAGCAACCCCGCCTCCTCGAAACGGCCGCGCCCATCGTTCCGATAGAGGTAGTTCGGAGTCCGGTCGTTGGCCACGAAAAGGTCGAGATCCGCGTCATTGTCGATATCGGCCCAGATGACGCCCAGGCCGTAGTGCATCGCCGCGTCGGCGACACCGGCCGCTTGGGAAACGTCGGTGAAGGTGCCGTCGCCGTTGTTCCGGTAGAGGAAATCGGGCGCCCCCTCGAGCCCCCGGGGGCCGCAACCCACCCGCAGCCCGTAGTAGTTGCACACCTGGTCCTTCCGGCTGGGATCGGTATGTTCGACGGCGACGTAGTTGGCGACGAAGAGATCAAGATCCCCGTCGCCGTCGTAGTCGGCGAACGAGGTCCCGGTGCTGAACAGGGGACACGAAACACCGGCTCGCTGCGCAACTTCGGTGAAGGTCCCGTCACCGTTGTTGCGATAGAGCAGATTGGGTCCCAGATTGGTGACGTACAGGTCGAGGCTCCCGTCGCCGTCGTAGTCCCCCACGCAGGCTCCCATGCTCCAGCCTCGAAACCCGAGACCCGCAGACTCGGTGACGTCGGTGAACGACCCGTCGCGGTTGTTGCGATAAAGCCGGTTGCCGGGCGAGCTGATTGCAACGGCGCGAGGACCGGTCAGCAGGTAAATGTCGAGCCAACCGTCGCCATCGTAGTCCAGGAGAGCGACGCCGCTCCCGATCTGCTCTCGAATGTTGGTCTTACCGGGAGAACCCGCGCCATGTTTCCAGCGGATGCCGCTGGCGGCGGTCGCGTCGGCCAGATGAACCTCCGGCTCGGATCCGAGTCCGATCAGAAGGAAAAAAACTCCGAGGAATCCCATCACCGCACCTGAACTATCGGTTGCTTCGATTAGTTTCGTCTATTCCGAATCCCGAAACCACCCGGACCTCCAACGGCACACTTCCCTTTTCACGCGGCTTCCTGCACAATTTAAGAAACTATAGTGGATGTCGATCGACTGACAAGACGAGTTTCCACAAACCGACAAACCGAATTTTTCACAACTCAAATATAAATTAATGTGAATAAATCAATATATTCGTGTCGAATCAGGATACCGCCCAGTTCATCTCACGCCGGAGGGACGCCGTATGGACTCCAAGTTGCCGAAACTGAATCGCAGGGACTGTCTGAAGACACTCTCATTGGGAGCGTTCGCCGGAACCGCGGCCGGCTCCCTCTCAGGTTGCCGGCGGGACGGACTCGGGGTCCCGGAGTGGGTCACCTATCCGGAGAGAGAATGGGTGAAGATCGATCCGGCCGACGCGGGTCTGGATGCGGGACGAATGGATCGCATCTTCGCCGCCGCCGATATTCACCCGGGAGGCTTCGGCGGCACCGCCCCCGGCGATGACGAGTGGGGCGCCGTCCTGACCCGCGGCGGCTACCTCGTCTACTCCTTCGGGGATCCCGCCTACAAGACGCAGTCCGCGTCGTTGGGGAAATGTCTCGTCCGCGCCCTACTGGGTCTGGCGGTGGATGACGGTCTGGTCGACCCGGACGAACCCATCTGGAAGACCTGGACCGGGCGGGATGAGCTGTCGCATCCCCACAAGGTCCTGGATCAAGGGCATCACAAGACCCTCACCTGGCGGAAACTGGTCAATCACCGGGGAGGATTCATCCTGGAGAGCGGTTACCACTGGCGAAACAAGCCGGGAGAACGCGACCCGGAGGTCGCGGCGCATTGGATCCACGGCACGATTCCGGACTGGGTGAAATGGACGGGCGACCCGATCTTTGACAACTACTCCCATACGGAACCGGGGACCGTCACTCGATACAGCAGCGGTGGCTACGTCAGGCTGGGCCAGGCGTTGACCGCCCTCTGGGACCGGGACCTCAAGGAAGTCATCGACGAGCGGTTGTTCGGCCCCATGGGGATCCCTGCCGACCGCTGGGAATGGAAGCCCGGAAAAGTGCTCCAGGACACGAAAGGCTTTTATCCGGCCATTCCCCATTACGGCGAGTACGTCGATCCACCTTACGAGATCAACGGGAACGTGGTGCGGGGCGGTCCCGGCTGGTTCATGATCAGTTCGCAAGATCTGGCCCGCTTCGGCCTGTTGATCGCAACTCAAGGGATCTGGCGCGGCGAACGGCTCATCAGTCCCGAGTGGCTCCGGGGGCATGCCGGCTTGGACATTCACGTGACGGCCGGCGACCCCGGCACCTATGTCTCACTGGGCAAGACGAATACCAAGAACTTCCCGTTCGGCAGTGAGGTCGGCGCCCGGGGCTATTTCTCCTTTCCCAAGGATCTCATCACGGGCCCGGTCTCGCCGCCTCAGGCGGCGTCCTATAGTGCATACTGAAATTAATAAGATAACTATTGATATGGAATAAATTATAATGAAATAATTTCTTTTATAATTATTGTCGATGCCCGTTCGTCAGATAAATTTCATTGATGGAGAAAATGCATATGGTATCAGGCAACAATACTTGTCTCCGCTGGACTTTCACGAAACGCAAGGAGTGCGCCCGGCCCCTATTTATTGCACTAATTCTACTTTTCCTGCCCCCCTCGATCGTTCATTCAAAAGGAAAAATGTCTGAACCAAAATATAAAAACAACCTCAAAGTGGAATTCGTACGGGTTCCCATGCGGGACGGCGTCGAGTTGGCGGCCAAGATCGTGCGGCCGGACGCCGAAGGCCGGTTTCCCGGGGTGATGATGTACTACCCGTACCGGTTTCTGAACGACTCGGAGGACCTGGCCTTTCCCTGGCCCGTCGGGCCCACCCCATACCTGGCGGAGAGGGGCTATGCGGTCGTGCAGTACGAAGTTCGCGGGACCGGGAACTCGGGAGGCTGGACCAAGGACATCTACTCCGCCGACGAGCGGCGCGACGGCTACGAGATGGTGGAGTGGATCGCCGACCAACCCTGGTGCAACGGCAACGTGGGCATGATGGGCATCTCCTACGGAGGCGTGGTGCAGTGGCACGTCGCGGTGCAGGCGCCTCCCAGCCTCAAGGCCATCATCGTCCGCTCCGCCAACGACGACGTCTACACCGAGTGGACCTACCCCGGCGGCGTCCTGCGGCCGTACATGTTCGACACCTTCTCGCCCCTGATGACGACATCCAACCTCATGCCGCCCAATCCGGACATCACCGGCCCCAAGTGGAGCGAAATCTGGCACGAGCGGTTGCAGAAGAGCGAGCCCTGGGGCATCGGCTACATCTCCAACCAGCAGAACGGCCCCTACTGGCAGGACCGGTCGTTGTCGAAGGATTTCAACCGGGTCAAATGCGCCGTCTACGTCATCGGGGGCTGGTCCGACTGCTACCCCACCGCGCTGCTGCGAGCCTACTCGAACTTGAAGGTTCCCAAGCGGGCGCTGATCGGTCCCTGGGGCCACTGGTGGCCCGAAGTGGAACGGGCGGTCCCGGGACCCAGGATCGAGGGCGGCATCGAGTACGTGAAGTGGTTCGACTACTGGCTCAAGGGGATCGACAACGGTGTCATGGACGAACCGCCGGTGACCATCTTCGTCAAGAAGTACAAGAAACCTTCCGCTCGGATGTATGTGGAGGAACCCGGGTCGTGGCGGTCGGAGCGGGAGTGGCCCATCGCGCGCACCCGGCCGACGCCGCTCTACTTCCAATCCGGCGGCCGGCTGAGCCGCGAGGAAGACGCCACTGAAGGGCGCGACGAGTATGAGTACAACCCGATTGCGGGACTCACGTCGGGGATGCACTGGGGCGGTGGTGTCCTCCCCTGGGGGATGCCCATCGACCAGCGGCTGGACGAAGCCTTTTCCGTGACCTATACGACGCCCCCGCTGGAAGAGGAACTGGAAGTGACGGGGACCCCCACGGCGGTGCTCAACATCTCCTCCAGCGCCGAGGTCGCCTATTTCCGGGTGAAGCTCATCGACGTGGCTCCCGACGGGACGTCGAAGCTGGTCCGTTACGGGGGACTCAATGCGACTCACCGCGACTCGCACTTCGAGCCCGAACCGCTGGAGCCGGGACAGGCCCACGAAATCAAGGTCGAGCTGAAGACGATTTCCTACGTCTACGCTCCGGGACACCGGATCCGCGTGGCCGTCACCAGCGCCGACATTCAGAACGCCTGGCCGACGGCACTGAGCGCCACCAACACCATTCATCGAGGGGGGCGGTTTCCGTCCCGGATCATCCTCCCCGTGATTCCGCGGCAGAGTCCGAGCCTCCCGGCGCCGGATCTGAAGATCCTGCCCCCTGCCGATCCGGACATCCTCGCCAAGCCCACGGAATATTCCATCACCCACGACCTGGTCAACGGGACCGCTACGGTCCGGTTGTCCGTGGACGATCGGGAATACGGCCGGCTCATCGAGTCCAGCTTCACGGTGTCGTCGAAAGAACCCGCCAACGCCGTGCTCAAGGCCCGCTCCATCCGGTCCATGAACCGGCCCGATATGGAGGTCCGGGTGGAGGCGAACGAAGTGACGAGAAGCGACGAGAAGGCCTTCCACCATGTGGGCCAGGTCGAGGTCCGGGTCAACGGCAAGCGCCACACCAACAAGAGCTGGTCCGTGACCGTGCCCCGGAAACTGAACTGAACCGTGGCTCGGGGTTTGGATTCCAGTCCATGCGGAATCAATGGCGTCGAAAACTGAGTCCAACCGGCAGGTCCGGTCCTGCCCTCTGGGCCGTAGTTGCAATCTTCGGTCTATGCGCCGGGCTGCGGTCCCACACGGTGGATCTCGAACGGGTTCAGGCTCTCCTCAGCTCGGGAGACCTCGCCGAGGCCCGGGTCCTGCTCGCCCGAGCCGTGGAAGGGAACCCGCAATCTCCGCAACTGTGGGCCATGCTCGCGGGGGTGTGCGCCGGACTCCAGGATTGGCCCGCCGCGCGGGACGCTTATGAACGGACGCTGCGTCAAACTCCGGACAACCCTGAACTGCTGGCAGGATTGGGTTTCGTCCTGGCTCGCCAGGGAGAACTCCGGAAGGCGATCGCCTCTCTGCAGAAGAGTTCGAGCCTGGACCCGGACAACACAGGGGTACGTTTCCTGCTGGGGCGGGTGCAGTTCGAGGCGCAGCAATTCGACGCGGCCGTGTCCAACTTCGAGCAGGCAATTCTCAGGGAACCGGAAAACGAGTCGTTCTATCTCGAATACGCCCAGGTTCTGTCGAGGGGTCAGGCCTACTCGGGGGCGGAGAAGATCCTCGAGTACGGCCTTCGGCAAGTGCCCCGATCGGCGGCGATCCGATTCGAACTGGGGGTCTGCTACCAGAAGCAGTTGAAGAGCCGAAAGGCACAGCAGGAGTTCCGTCGAGTCATCCGGCAGGACGCGACCTTCGCTGGGGTCTATGCCGCCCTGGCCGGTTCGTTGCTGGAGAGTGGTCAGTTGGAAGAGGCGGAACCTGTACTGCGAGAAGCGCTCAAGGTCGACGGCGGAGATTTCGACTCGCGTTATCTCTACGCGGTTTTGCTCGCCCAACTGGGAAGAAAGGGGGAGGCGGTCGCCCAGCTCAGGAAATGCCTCGCGGTGAGGACGGATGACGTTCGCGTCCATTACCTGTTGGGGAAGACGTTGTCCGAATCCGGGGAGATCGAGGCGGCGGAGTCGGCGTTGAATGCCGCGGTCCGGTTTGATTCGGAGTTCAAGGAAGCCTATCTGGAGCTGGGCCGCCTCTATTCCAGGCAGGGACTCGCAGAGAAGGCGGGACGGGCTCTCAGAAGGTTCGAAGAACTCCGGCAGAAACAGGAGCGGGAGGACCAGGAGGAACGTGATCGAGTCCTGATCGTCGAGGAATGAACGACGGCGGCCGGCGTTTCTCACGGGGAGACGGCGCGGAGTGGCGTATCTTGAGTCGCACGGTTCGCTTTTCGCCCGGGTCACTTCGTCCGTTGGCTGCTTGCCACTGAGTTACGTAGGAGTACGGCGGCAAGAAAACCGCCGGTCCCGTTCGGCGACAAGAAAGTCGCCGCCCACTCGGCGGCAAGAGAGTCGCCGCTCCGTGCTCGACGACTAAAAGTCGCGGCTCCCGACGCCGGTTGTCGCTCCCAAGTGGGTCAGGTACTCGAGCAGGTCGGTCATCTGCCGGACGCTGATGTCTTCCTGGACTCCCTCCGGCATGGCGGACACTCCCAGCGAACGGAGGTTGGCGATCCGGCTGCGGGAGATGGTGTCCTCCTCTCCCTCGCTCCGCCTCAGGGTGACCGTGGCCGGCCCTTGGCTGGCCATCACTCCCGTCAGGGCGCGTCCGTCGTTGGTCTCGATCAGGTACTCCTCATATCCGGGGACGATGTTGGAGTTGGGGTCGAGGATGTTCTCCAGAAATTCGTACTTGGTCCGGCCGGAAAGGCTGAGCAGGTCCGGTCCGACCTCGGAGCCGGTCTCCCCGACCTTGTGACACTGGCTGCAATGCTCGCTGAAGACATCGCGGCCGTCCGCGATGTCACCGGTAGTGCGGGCGGCGGCGCCATATTGGTCCATCAGCGACCGCAGGTCGGGGGGAGAATTCCGCAGGAGCGTCCGGGCGCGCTCCAGTGTCTCTCCCTCGGAGATCCGAAACAGGCGGCCCCGCCTGGCGCCCCGGATGGTCCACGGCTGAACGGTCCCCGCTTCGACGGCGTCCAGGAGGTTGGGCACTCGCACCGGTTCTCCGAGCATCCCGTCCACTGCCGCGTTCTGGAGCGCGGCCGTGAAGGATCGCCAGTTATCCAGAAGAACTTCGGTGGACCTGGGGTGGGGCAGGACGGTCAGCGCGCGCGTCGCCGCCATCTGAATCTCTTCCGGCTGGCGCGGTTGCAGCAACCCGGCCAGCAGTGAGTAGTCTACTTGGGCAGGGTCCAGGGCCGACAATCGGATGGCGTGGACCCGGGAGTCCGGACCAGCTGCCTCATCGGAGGCCAGCGAGGCAGCCTGACGCATCAATGACCGGAATTGGAGCGTGTCCGACAGCTCAACTCCTTCCGCCAGCTCAAGCGCCGCCGTGCCTAACCCACTCGGTTCGGCCAGAAGCTCCAACAAGACCTGCTGTGCCCGGCGGGGTAGTTCGACCCCCGGGTTGGTCCCCCGCTTCAATCCTTCCGCCAGCCCCTCCAGGCTCAGGGCGGACCACCAGCCGTCCGCATTCCCCGCGGAATTGCCCACGGCCGCCAGAACCGCCGTCAGTTCGCCAGGCTTCTGGCGGGCCCCGATCATGGAAGTCAGCCGGCGCAGGAAGAGTCGGCGGCCCTCCGTCTCCTGGGAGGCGAACTCTTCGTTCCGGGTCACGGCGTGAAACCACTGGACCGCTTCGTCAGCGGCGGCACTGAGCACCGCGACCTGAAACCATGGATCCTCCATGTGGTCCGCGGCGATCTTCACCAGGGGCTTGAAAGAAATGGCGGTTGGAAGTTCCCCCAGCGTGCACGCCAACTGGAAGCGGACCCGACCATCCGGGTCCCCGGTCATCCCCATCATCCGGTCCACGAGGCGGCGGTCCGAGAGCCGGGATTCCCCGATCCGGATCGCCTGCTCGCGAACCTCCGGACTCTTGTCTCCCAAACCGCCCAGGACCAGGCCGGCGTCCAAGCCGTCGAGTCCTTCCAGCGTCCAGAGGGCGTGCATACGGCCGGCCGCCGAGGCGCCGGACCGGGCGAGATCCTTCAGGCGGGGAATCGCCGACTGATCGTGACGCTCGATCAGGAGCCGCTGGGCCGTGAGACGCCACCACCGGTTGGGATGGGAAAGCCGTTCGACCAGTTCCGAGGCGCCCGCCTGGTCGAGCCGGGGCGGCTCCGACGGCTGGTTCTCACCAGGGACGATCCGGTAGATCCGCCCCCGATCCTGGCCCGCGTAGAACAATTCGTGGTCGTCGACGAAGTCTTCACGAATCCATTCGGGGTGCTCGACGATCTTTCGGTAGAAGTCGGCCACGTAGAGGGCACCGTCGGGACCGGTCGTGGTGAAGACGGGCATGAACCAACTGTCCGTGGAAGCCAGGAACTCGGACTCCCCGAAGGCGGCGGCGCCGGAATAGGTCGCCCCCCGCGCCGACACAACATCGCCATGCACCAGATTGTGGGCCGGTTCCGCGATGAAATGGGCCCCGTCGTAGGGCTGGGGAAACCGGCCGCCCGTGTAGGCGCTCTGGCCGCAGGCGGAAGTGAAGTGGCCGAGCTCCTTCAACAGGCGGGTCTGGCGAATGTCCTGAAGGTGCGGATCGTCGGTGATGGGGTAGACCGGCGCCGGTTGCCCGTGGTCGGAAACCGTCTGCATGGGGCTGTCGATCTGGAGATGGGGATTCCGGTCCAGGTATCGAGTCTCGATCACGGAATGCCTCAGGTGATTGTTGTTCCAGGAGGGGAACCGGTGGCCTCGGGCGTTGAAGGCTTGACCAAACTCGGAGTTGCCTGAGACGGGCTCGATCTGCAGCTTGTCCGGTTTGAATCGAATATCGGATCGCCGCTCGAAGACATCGACGGGAGCAATTTCTGGATGATCGGGGAAATGGATCGGCTGGCCCTGATCGCTGAACTGCTTGAAGCGGCGGCCGACGCCGAATCTCGGGTACGCGGCGTAGATCCAGTTGTCCATTTCGTAGAGGGGCGTATTGATGCGGAGCTGTGGATTGACCTGCGCGAAACCGGTCAGGATCACCTTGCGCTGGTCGGCCCGGCCATCGCCGTCGGTGTCGGCGAAATAGAGGATGTCGGGGGCGCAGGTGACCAGGATTCCCCCCTTCCAGGGCAGCACGCCATGGGCCATATGGAGCCCGTCGACGAACACGGTGCCGTGCTCGAACCGGCCGTCGCCGTCCCGGTCCTCAAGCAGCTTGATCCTGGAGAGCGGCTGGTCGGCGATGGGGTAGTCCCGCATCTCGACCACGAACAGGCGCCCGCGCTCGTCGAACGCCATGGAGATGGGATCCACGACTTCCGGTTCTGCGGCGGCCAACTCGATCCGGAAACCCGGAGCGAGTTGAAAGGATCGGAGCGCCACCTCCGGAGGATAGGGAGGTCCCGAGGGCAAGCAGCCGCCGGTGAGAATTGCGGCCAGGATGGCGGAGAACCGGGCGGCCTGTGTCAGCCTCGTCGCCACCCGTTTCCGTCTCAACCCGAATTGTCCTGGATTCGAAACCGGACGCTCATATTCTTCGTCTGGCCAGAGATCAGGTCCTCGATGGAGATCTCGGCGCGGTAGTCCCCGGCGCCGTCGATATAGAGATGGGTCGAGGCCGACGCTCGTTCTCCCAGGTAGGTCAGGCCCACGTGATCCAGGCGTATCTCCTGGACCACCCGCCCCTCCCGGTCCAGAACGCGAAGCGGAATCTTCAGGTCCGCCTCGCCGGTAGCAGCGTCCACGGAGAAGTTGTAGATCTCGAAATAGAGCCCGACCCGCTCCCCGGCCGGAAACGTATTCTTCTGGAGGTTGGGATAGATCTTGAGCCCGGACAGCGTGGCGAAGGGCTCCAGTGGATCGGGCTCCGCCTGGACTCGAATCCGATCGGCCAGGATCAGCGAACTCGTGAAGAGTTCCTCCTCCGGTATGGATGGCACCACGACGGAGTGGGCCGCGGTGCCGATCTTCCCGGAGTGGACGTCGCGGACCACCCAATCCAGCTTGTAGCGTCCCGACCTCAGGGGAATCGTGTGCTGGTAGAGGGACTTTCCCTGTTCCACGAACGGACGGTAGCCGGTGTCGTCCACGTAGACCTGGTCTTCAAACTCGTAGACGGTCCTCCCCAGGAGGTCATGAACGGCGCCGTAGATCTCGACTCGGGCCCGGCGGATGTCGTTCTCCGGCTGATAGGTCAACAGCCGGTTCCAGACCTGAAGCGTGGCCGGCACCATGAACTGCCCGGCACTGACCCAGACGATGGACGCCCGGGTGCCGATGGGCAGGTCTTCATAGTGGATGCGCGTCCCCACGACTTTCTGCAGGTCCTTGTACTTGATATTGGGAGGAGTGAGCGCCTTGAAGTAGTCCTCGATGAGTTGGAGATTGCTCTTGTTGATGCCGAGACCGGTGTGATCGAGAGGCCGGAGAATCCCCTGCTGCCGGATGCGGTCGAGGCGCGTCCTGGATCCGAAGAACTCCTCCATGGTCAGCCCGTAGCCGGTCATCAGCAGGGCGTCCTTCTCGTCCGGGGTGAGAGCCAGACGATAGTTGCCGTTCATGCCCGAGTCGACGAACTCGAACAGGATGTCGTTTCCCAGGCCTTCGAGGTAGCGATACGTCCAGACCTCGTAAGGGAAAGTGACGGTGGACCCGCCCCCTTCGGCCAGCGTGCGGTTGTGCAGCCCGCCCATGGGATGCATTTCGATGTGGGCCGGTGGACCGAAAACGATATAGATCCGTCCACGATCAGTGAGCCAGCCGTCGCGCCCCGCCTTGAAGCGCTCGTTGGCATAGGCGATGCGGCGGTAGTGCTCCTCCTTGAACTCGTTGATGGATGTTTTGGTATCGGGATCCCGGCGCAGCCAGAACTGCTCGATGAACCGCTCCTTTTCCTCCGACGTGGAGAGCTCCTGGAAAATGGTCTTCTCTTCCGGATTGACGATGTAGCGAACGTCCTCGTCCAGCCACTTTCTGAAGTACTGCTCGGATTCCTCGTCCCGGACGGATTGGCCGAGCGCGGCGGAAGCGGCGATGAAAAAAAGACAAAGTCCCGGAATTGCCGGACCCATGGGTTGTTCAAAAGTATAACGAAAGGCCCCCTCCGGCGATAGTAAGCCAGCGTGGCGCCAGGAGGGGGGACATGTTGTCCCCCATTCTCCCCGGCGTCGGAGGTTGCCCTCATTTGACAACGTGAGCTGCCCTTCATATTCTGAGCCGCAAATTTTCACTCTGCTTCCAGTCCAATCAATCAGCAAGAACGGAGGGTCACTCATGAGGGGTTCGCCGTGGACTCTGCCTTTTGCAGTGGGGATCTTCTGCTTGGGTATTGTGGCCGCCGGGCCGGCAGGCGAGGGGAAAACCATGGATGTCGTCGTCTTGAAGGATGTCAAAGTCCCGATGCGGGACGGAGTCGAGCTGGCGACGGACCTCTATCTGCCTGCAAAAGACGGCCGCCCGCTGGAAGGCAAGTTTCCGGTCGTCCTGCAGCGGACGCCGTATGACAAGGAGAACCAGTTCTACAAAGACCCCGCCACCTTCTTTGCCAGCCACGGCTACCTGTCGGTGATTCAGGACTGCCGGGGGAGATTCCGATCAGGCGGCGAGTTCTTTCCCATGCGGGACGAGGCGGAGGACGGTTACGACACGGTGGAATGGCTGGCCCGGCATCCCTCCAGCAGCGGAAGGGTCGGAACCTACGGGGTCTCCTACATGGGTTGGGTCCAGTTGCAGATGGCCACGCTGAACCCGCCCAGCCTGGCCACCATGATCCCCCACACCGGACCGAACAACGCCTACTACTACAGCATGCACGTGGGTGGGACCCGGACCCTGGGCCTGCTGAGGTGGCACCTGCACATGGCCACTACCAGTTGGGAGGCCCAGGAGAACCCCTCCATCGTCGAAGCCATCAAGCCGATGCTGACCTCCAAGGGGTTTCTGCAGTGGGCGTCACGGATTCCATGGCGGCGCGGACAGACGCCGTTGAGCGTGGCCCCCAGGTACGAGGACGCCGCCTTCCAGTTCTACTTCGACAACAACGACTACAACGAGTTCTGGCAACGGCCCAGCCTGGCCATGGACGAATATTTCGACAATTATCCGGAAATTCCCATCATGTGGGTCACGGGATGGTACGAAGTCTACGCGCGCTCCATCGTCGACGGATACCAGGAAATGCTCAAGCGAGGCCGCCGCGACCAATACCTGGTTGCCGGCCCCTGGACCCACGCCAACTGGGACCCCTACAACGGGGACGCCAACTACGGCGCCAAGGCGGGGCTCATGCCGCCCAACGATCTCGAATTTCTCGACTACGAGCTGCAGTGGTTCGATCGCTGGCTCAAGGGTGACGAGAGCGCCGAGCTGGGCCATCCGGTGAAGGTGTTCGTGATGGGCGGCGGTGACGGCCGGCGCGGGGAAAAGGACCGGATGAATCACGGGGGAACGTGGAATACCGGCGACCAATGGCCCGCCGGCGGCGCCTCTCCCCGGAAGTACTACTTCCACGGCGACGGAACCCTGTCGGCGGCCGAACCGAACGGAAAGGCCGATTCCACCACCTACACCTACGATCCCCGCAACACGGTCCACAGCGACGGCCGCTGCGAGATCGCCTACGGGCCGGCGTCCGAGCTCGGGTTCCGGGGAATGGGACCCTATAACCAGATTCAGATGGAGACCCTCCCGGGCCACGGGATTCCCGGACTTCCCACCGCCTCGCGGCCTGACGTCCTGGTCTTCCAGACACCCCCGTTGTCCCGGGACGTGACCGTGGCCGGAAACCTCCGGGCCGTCCTCTACGTCTCATCCGACGCTCCCGACACCGATTTCTTCGTCAAGCTCATCGACGTCTATCCGGCCAGCGAGGACTATCCTGCCGGATACGCCTTCCCCGTCACCGACGGAATCATCCGGGCCCGGTACCGCAACAGCTTCACGACGCCGGAACTGATGGAGCCGGGCAACGTCTACGAGATTCGCCTGCCGATCCAGCCGGCGGCCAACCTGTTCAAGGCGGGCCACCGCATCCGGGTGGACATCTCCAGCAGCAGCTTTCCCAATTTCGACATCAACCGGAACACGGGCGACCCGCTGAGCCGGCAGTGGCGAATCGCCAACAACACGATCCATCACGGAGGCGAACACGCCTCCCACATCGAGTTGCCGATTCAGGAAGGGAGTCCATGATCCGATCGACTCGCCACTGGACGCGAGGACTTCTGATCATGTGCCTGCAATCCACTCTCGTCTCGCCGGTCCTGGCGGAGAGTCCGGCCTGGAAGGATCTGCTGTCGCCGCCGGAACACAGCCCCGCCACGCTGATCGATGTCCGGGTGCCCATGCGGGATGGCGTGTCGCTGTCCGCCGACGTCTATCTCCCCGGGAAAAAAGGCCGGTGGCCGGTGATTCTGGAGCGGACGCCGTACGGCAACAGCTCCGACTGGTACGTCAACCGGGCCCTGTATTTCGCCCGGCGCGGCTACGTGTACGTGCTCCAGGATTGCCGCGGCCGTTTCGATTCGGATGGAAAGTGGTCCGGGTGGATCGTGGAGATCGAAGACGGGCGCGACACGCTGGACTGGTGCGGGACCCGGTCCTGGTCCAACGGCAACGTGGGCATGATGGGGATGTCCCACATGGGACTGACCCAGTGGAAGGCGGCCCAGACCGGCTCACCCTACCTGAAGGCCATCGCCCCCCAGATGGGGCCGGCCGACGAATACCTGTACGGGATGAACTACACCGGCGGCGCCTTCCTGCTGCAGATCGGCATTCCCTGGTCCATCGGCGTTCGCGGCCGGACCCAGCAGACGCGGCAACCGTATGACTGGGACAAGCTGTTTCGCCACCTGCCCATTTTGACGGCTGACGTGGAGGCCACGGGAAAACCGATCGGGTTCTACCGCGACTGGATCCAGCACCCCAGCTACGACGATTTCTGGAAGAAAGCCAGCAACTACGGGCACTTCCGGAAAATGGACATTCCCATCCTCCAGGTGAGCGGCTGGCTCGACCTGCACGCCAAATCGCTGTTCGCCAACTACGAGGCCATTCAAAAAGAAGGCACAGAGCGCGCCAAGCGCCTGCAGAAAGTGGTGGTCGGCCCATGGGTCCACACCGACCGGCCCAAGCAAGCGTACGGGGTGCTGGATTTCGGAGTCGACTCCATCATCGATCTCTATGCGCTCTACCTGCGCTGGATGGACCGCTGGCTGAAGGGGATCGAGAACGGAGTGGAGAACGAACCTCCTCTGAAACTGTTCATGATGGGGAAAAACCGTTGGAGGACCGCCGACAAGTGGCCTCTCCCCGAGACCCAATGGACTCCCTTCTACCTGCGTAGCGGCGGCCGGGCCAATTCCCTCTTCGGCGACGGCACCCTCTCTACGGGAATGCCCGGCGGCGGCGAGCCGGCCGACCGCTACACCTACAATCCGGAGGATCCGGTCCCGACCCTGGGGATGGACCCCAACGGCGAGGTGGAGCCCCTGGACCACCGGCCCGTGGAGTACCGTGACGACGTCCTGGTCTACAGCACCGAAGCCCTGGAGCAAGAGCTGGAGGTGACGGGGCCGATCCAAGCCAGCATCTACGCCAGCAGTTCCGCCCGGGACACGGACTGGACCGTCAAGCTGCTGGACGTCTACCCGGACGGCAAGGCGGTCAACCTCTGGGACGGTATCCTCCGAGCCCGTTACCGCGATCCCGCCGCAATCCGGGCCGGAGTCCCCTCACCCGGCCAGTTCGAGAATCCCAAACTGATGGAACCCGGGAAGATCTACAAGTTCTTCATCGAGGTGGGCGTCGTCAGCAACGTCTTTCTCAAGGGCCACAAGATCCGCGTCGAAGTCTCCAGCAGCAACTTCCCGCGCTTCGACCGCAACCTGAACAACGGGGGCAAGCTCGGCGTCGACACCGAGATCGTCCTAGCCAATCAGACCGTCTACCACGACGCCGACCACCCGTCCCACATCCTCCTGCCGATCATTCCGGAGCGGCGCTAGGAGCGGTCCTAGGAGCGGCGTCTTTCAGGCGCCGACAGGGGGGTAAAGGGGACGGCAGTCCCCCCTTTACACTCCCCCCAAACCCACCCAAATCCCAACACAGGTATATTCTGACGATGTCGATACGCACCATCGTCCTCCTCTTGGCATCCACCTTCCCTGCCCTCGCAAACACCCCCAACATTCTGTGGATCAGCTCCGAAGACAACGGTCCCCACCTCGGCGTCTACGGCGACTCCTACGCCGACACTCCGAACCTGGATGCGCTGGGCGCCCGCGGCATGATCTACCGCACCGCCTGGTCCACGGCGCCCGTTTGCGCACCCGCGCGCACCACCATCATCAGCGGCATGTACCCGCCGTCGACCGGATCCGAGCACATGCGCTCATCGACGCGGCTGCCACAGTCGATGAAGATGTTCCCCCAATACCTGCGGGAGGCCGGCTACTACACCTCGAACAACTCCAAGGAGGACTACAACCTGGAGAAACCGGGAAAGGTCTGGGACGAGTCCAGTCGGCAGGCACACTGGCGCAAGCGCGCGCCCGGCCAACCCTTCTTCTCGGTCTTCAATCTAACGGTCACCCACGAGTCCCAAATTCGGAAGCGCCCGCATCAGGCCGTCCACGACCCGGCGAAGGTCAGGGTCCCCGCCTACCACCCCGACACTCCGGAAATCCGGCAGGACTGGGCCCAATACCACGACAAGATCACGGAGATGGATCGTCTGGCCGGCAAGGTCCTGGAACAGCTGAGGGAGGACGGCTTGGAAGAGGACACCATCGTCTTCTACTGGGCGGACCACGGCTCAGGAATGCCCCGCAGCAAGCGCTGGACTTACAACTCCGGTCTGCACGTGCCACTGATCCTCTACATCCCGGAGAAGTTCCGGCACCTGCGTCCGTCCGAATACGCCGCCGGCGGGGAGAGCAACCGGCTGGTAGGCTTCGTCGACTTTGCCCCGACGGTGCTCAGCCTCGCCGGCATCCAACCGCTGGACCACTTCCAGGGCCACGCTTTCGCGGGCCAGTACGAGGCTCCTCCGCAACCGTACGTCTACGGCTTTCGAGGACGGATGGACGAGCGCTACGACCTTGTCCGCAGCGTCCGCGACCAGCGCTACATCTACATCCGCAACTTCATGCCGCACCGAATCTACGGCCAGTTCGTCGAGTACATGTTCCGAACGCCGACGACGGCCGTCTGGCACGAGATGTACCGAGACGGAAAGCTGAGCCCTCCTCGCACCCACTTCTGGGAGACCAAGCCGCCCGAGGAACTCTACGACTTGGCCGAGGACCCCGATGAAACCAGGAATCTCACGAACAGCCCGAACCACGCAGCAGTTCTCGACCGCCTGCGTGCCGCGCGCCATGAGTGGTCGCTGGCGGTCCGCGATCTCGGATTCCTGCCCGAAAGCGCCATCCATTCGCGGTCCGGCCCCGACGCGCCGCACACCATGGGGGCCAGCCCGGCGAGGTATCCGCTGAAACGCATTATGCCCATGGCGGAATCGGCCTCCTCCATGCGGGCCGGCGTGGAACCGGAACTTCGCGCCGGATTTGCGGATCCTGACAGTGCGGTGCGTTACTGGGCGGCCCTGGGCGCCTTGATTCGAGGCGGGGACGCGGTTCGGTCCCTGGCCGGTTCGCTCCGGGAGGCGCTCTCGGATGAGGACGCGGCGGTCCGTATCGCCGCCGGCGAAGCGCTGGGCCGCCATGGCAGCGATGTGGACTCCAAACGCGCCCTGGACATGCTGGTGGAACTGGCGGATGCGGAAAAGCACGGCCTCCACGTCGCCATGAGCGCGCTCAACGCTCTCGACCACCTGGACGGCCGCGCTCGTCCGGTCCTCAAACGGATCCTGGCGTTGCCCCAGGAGTTGCCGGGAACGGACCGGCGGTTCCGCATCTACCTGCCTAATCTCATCGGCAAGACCCGCTCGGACTTCGAGTAAACTTCGCCGGCGGCTCAGCCAGGGCACTGCCGGTCGTCAGCGATCCAATAACGGTATGGTTCAAGAATATTCCAAGTCCAACAGCGGAATGTTCATGGCGCGGGCGCCCTCTGTCATTCGCCGATCGTAGCTCGCAAGTGCGACTGACTGTCCTTTTTTGCGCAGGTAGTCGCAGGAAGCAAGATGAAGGGCATCGAGGGTGCGCAGGAATGCAGGTACGGGAAAGGCATCCAGAGCACGCGCCAACACCGGTGGAGAAAGCTCCAGCAACGCGACTAGCCCGATAAGCCGAAGGGCCGCCTCACCGTGGGAATCGGCGAGCCTGCGAGCGTGGAGTTGGGTCCAAATCTCATACTCCATCAAACGGCTTGACACCAGGGTTTCGCTCCAAAGCGAGGTAGGTGGGCGACGATCTTCGGCCAGTAGCTGGGCAAGAGCGACGGAGGTATCGAGGTAAATCATCGTTCGCTCCGATGTTCGTCCAATTCGGCGAGAATTTCCCGGAGCGGTGCCACCGGTTCAGGTGTCGGCGGCTCACCCTCGTAGGCTAGCGCCGGCGGCGTCAACCACCCCTTACGTACCGCCTCTGCGAGCAGCGCGTCGGCAAGTATCGGACTCCTCGTCGGTTTCGGCGGACCGATTTCGGCTACGACTCGGTCGCGGTCTGTCACCAGAACGGTTTCCCCTGATGCAGCGAGCCTTATGTACTCGCTCAAACGGCTGTTGAGTACCTTAATTCCTACTGATCTCATAGTGATTAAAGTAGCAACTAGTAGCTACCAGTTCAAACTGCGCCCACGGAACCGATCCGATTATGGGCCCGAGGTTCCACCTCTATCCGCCGGACCCTAGCCCGCATTTCGAGTGAGAGGCCCGGCAGCCGCGCGGGATACGGGTGTCAGGCGGAGTTCTTTTCTCGCTTCCAAAGTTTGCACAGACCCAGAGTCATCAACGGAACGATGTAGACGACCAGGAATCCCCAGCTGACCGCCCCGTAGCCCTGGGCGACCAGTTGGACCAGTCCGAAGGTCGAAAGCGCCAGTCCCAGCAGGAGAAGCCCCAGGGCGACCAGGGGTCTGACCCGGCGAGGGAGATCTCTCCCCCGAGCCTTCAGGGCAGACTGCAAGCGTTCGTTGACCGCATGGATCATTCCGGTCCCGGTCTCGACCAGAGTTCCCAGCAGGACCACCTGAAAGACGATGAGGAGCAGGGGCAGCTGGGCCGCGCGCAGGACGTAGACCGCCGGGATCTCCTGGGAAAGCACCTCGGGATAGTGGCCGACGATGGCGAGGTAGAAGAGCAGACCGGGGAAAATTCCGATAACGCCGCCGAGGAGGCCCGCGCCGACGGCCTGCCGCCGGCTCTTGATGTGATGCGTGGTGAACAGGACCGCCGGAATCACTCCCAGATTGTAAAAGCCGTACTTGAACGCCCCGACGATCCAGAGGGAGGAATCGATGCCCGTGGCGAAGCTGTCTCGGATTTCGGCGCCGAACCGGAGGAAACACAGAACAAAGAAAACCAGGTAGACCCCGTAGAGAAGCAGCGACCACCCGGAGAGAAACTTCTCAATCAGACTCGTGCCCTTGAAGGTGAGAAATCCCACGGAAGCCAGCATGATCGCGACCCCGAGCATGTAGGGCAGCCCGAAGTTGTCGCGCAGCAGAACTCCCGCGGTGGAGCCGATCACCGCCAACACGATCAGCAACAGAATCAGATAGAGGACTTCGAAGCTGATCCAGAAACGGCCCAGCAGATGGAGGAAAAACGTTCGATAATCGTGCGCCCGGTAGATCCTGGCGAATTCGAAGGAGACGGCCAGGACCACCGACCACATCACGGTGCTGATGAGAAGCATTCCCAGCAATCCGCCGGCGGGTCCGTAGTTGAGGAAGTACTCCACCATCTCCCGTCCCGTCCCGTATCCCCCGGCGATGATCACCGACTGGAAAACGATTCCGGGCAGCACGTAGGCCTTGAATACGGACGTGAATTTACTGCTTTGCACTGCAGTCATGAGTTTCTGGCCGGACATCCTGTCAGAAACATCTCCAGAGTCCGGGATCTATACGATAACTATATACATATCAATAACTTAAAGTGTTCTTGGAGTACGATCTCGTGGTCGCCAAGTGTATCAGAACGAAGATGGCGGTTCACGATGTGGGCGGCTCCATTTCACCCTGAATCGGGTAGAGTACCCTGTTGCACGGATTGATGAGCGGGTACGGAAGCCAGTGTGAAATCGACGATCGTCTCAGAGGCTTGGGCATCCCCGCCGGTGAGATCCGGCGCGTGGACACGATCTCCGTTCGTCCCGGCCATGGTCTCTACAGAGTTCGCACCCGCCGGCGCTCATTTGTTCTCAAGTCGTTTCCCGGCAACGACTCGGGAAACGAAATCAAGGGCTACATTCTCCTCCGGCAGCTCGGCGTACCTACCGTAAAGGTCATTGCGAAGACGGATACCGATCTCCTCCTGGAAGACCTCACCTGCAGCGACGCGTGGCGCCTGGCCACCGAGCAGGACGCCGGGGAGCGGCACGTGGGTCGAGCCGTCGGCCGCTGGTACTGCCACTTCCACGAGAAAGGCGCCGCTCTGGCGGCATCCGGCTCGGGCCTGCCTCCGTTCCTCAAGCGGGAAGAGGATCTGCTCGATCGCGCCAGCATCGAAGCGGCGGGCCGCGCCTTGGGCCTTTGCGGGTTGGATTCGTGGCGTCTCGCCGCCGACCACATCGACCTTCTGAAACTCGGCCTTGCCAGTTTCGGGACGACCTTGAATTACAATGACTTTCACTGGACAAATCTGGCCCTGAGCCGGAGGTCCGGTCCCGGAATGGAGGCCATCATATTCGACTACGATCTGCTCGGTATCGGCACCCGTTACAGCGACTATCGGAATGTCGTGGGTTCGTTGTCGGGGGAGGGGGTCACCGGATTCCGAGAGGTCTACGGAAGCGTCGATCCTGGCGAGCAGACGCTCGACCGGCCCTTGGCCACGCTGTATGCGCTCGTGTCAGCGGCAAGGATGGAAACGTTCCCAAAGTGGGCGAAAGAAAGCAGGCAGGCCGTCTTGAACGGTACCTTCAAGACCGATCTGCTCCAGGCAATCGACTTGGCAGGTGCCAAGAAAAAGAGGGAGGCGACCATTCCTACGGCCAATCAAGCAACCATAAAACCAACCAGGTCGCGACCATCCCCGATATGAATCCCACCAGTACCTGCTTCGTCTTGCTCCAATCGCGTATCGCCATAGCGTCAGTGCCATCCCTTCCCCGAGTGGCCCGGGTGTTCAACTGTGGAAGATTCTAAGGCATGGGAGTCCTCACTGTGAAGAAGCCTGGCATAGCTGAACTTTTTCGCTACGATGACTGTCACCAGTACGTCACCCGCACATGATCGCCGCAGGAGGGACTACGATGCTGAGAATGATCCCCACTGTCACCGTTTTCGTTCTGTTCGCCACTGCGCTGGCGGTGGCCCAACTTCCACCCGAAGTGATGGTGGACCGCCAGCTGTTGCACGCCGAGCGGTTGATGTCTCAAGGCGACCCCGTCAGGGCTCTCGAAGCGATGCAGAAGGCCCTTGATCTGAAGATGGATCGCGATCTCGAGTTGCCGGAGGATTTCGACTTCAAGTACGCGGAGGTGGCCTTCTCGGCCGGCTCGCTGAAGACCGCAATGGACTCCGTGAACCGGTACTTGAGGGTGGCCGCGAGGGAAGACCGGTTCTACCGGGAGGCGCTGGAACTGTCGCTCGATATCGAGGCCAGTCTGCCGGCGCAGAACCCCTGCTCGAACCGGCCCAAGGGCGCCGAGTGCTGGATGGAGCTGGCCAAACAGCCGGGATGCCACATCTGGAATTCCGACCTGCAGCCCGACGAGACCATCACCTGGTCATCCATTTGCGCCGGGAGCACGGCCCAGGGAACGGGGACCGTCAAACGAGTCTGGAACGACGGCAAATCCAACATGGAAGCAACCGGACGTCTCCTGCACGGCAAGCGGCAGGGCGACTGGGTGGTTCGCGACACGAACGGAGACGTTTCGGAAGGACCCTACGTCGCCGGCCTGAGACACGGCCTCTGGATCGAACGCCGGGCCGATGGAGCCGTCTGGAAGGGTCCCTATGTCGCCGGCTCAAGGCAGGGTCAATGGGTCGTTCGCGACGCCTATCGCAGTGTTTGGGAAGGCCCGTATGTGGACGGCATGAGAAACGGTGACTGGATCGTCCGCCATGCCGACGGCACCGTCTGGGAAGGCCCCTATTTCGACGACAAGATGCACGGCGATTGGGTCTGGCGCCTTGCGGACGGCGGCGTCTGGAAGGGCCAGTACCTGTACGGCGAGATGGACGGCGACTGGCTCATTCGCAACAAGGACGGAAGCACGAGCAACGTGTATTACCGGAACGGCGTGGCGTATTACGAGTAGGTAGGAGCGGGGGTTTTCAACCTCCGATTCCGGGGAGTTTGGGGGACAAAAATTCCCCCCTCCTGGTCCCCCCTCCCAGGGGTCTGGAAATCGGGGTTCGATTCTGTAAAACTGAGTTTTTTGTACGACAGTACGCTACGAATGAGCGCCAAGGAGCCAACCTGGGGTCCATTCAAGCGAGATTCTGCCGGGTTCTCCATTACTCCACAGCCCTCGTCCCCCCGGCCGGAATTTCCCTGCAAGCCGGGATGGTGTGGTCGATTCGATCGGGAGTATCAGGTCATGTCGAATAAGAGCCTTATTCGTTCTTCTCTTCCTGGCTCCGGACGCTCTCGGCGCCATGCGGGAACTGTGGCCGCACTTCTGCTGGCGGGGATCGTTCTGCTCCCCGCCCAGACCGACACCGGCACCATCCGCGGCTACGTCTACGACGAGACGCGGGCGGTCCTCCCCGGCGTCACCGTCACCGCCACCTACCAGGGCCGGGGCTTGATCCGGGAGATGCTCACTTCGGATGTCGGCGAATATGTCCTGACCCGGGTCGATCCCGGCCTCTACACGCTACGGTTCGAGTTGCCGGGTTTCGCTCCCTACGTGGTCCAGGATTTGGAGGTGCTGGTGGGAGAGACCCAGACCTTCTCTCCGGAGATCGGGGTGGCCGCGGAGGAAATCGTCATCACGGCGGAAGCGACGCGGATCACCGTCGCCCGCGACAAAACCCAGCAGTCCAACCATATCGACTCCGCCAGCATCGAGGACCTCCCCATCAACCGCCGCGACTACCTGGATCTGGCGCTCCTGACTCCAGGAGTTGTGGACTCGAACTACGTGGCGGATGACCGGGACTTCCGCATCGCCCCCACGCCGGCGTCCGGACTCGGCATCGGAGGGGGCGCAGGCCGCGGCAACACCTTCACCATCGACGGACTGAACAACAACTACTCCACCGGCAGCGTTCGCTCCTCCATCAGCCAGGACGCGGTGCAGGAGTTTCAGGTCAGCCGCAATTCGTTCTCCGCGGAATTGGGCGGAGCACCGGGTGGAGCCATCAACATCGTCACCAAGGGGGGCTCCAACGATTTCCGAGGATCCGTCTTCGGAGTGCTCCGCAACGGGCGCTTCCAGGCCCGCAACCACTTCGATCCGGCCGGGTCGGCCTACACCAGGGCCCAGAGCGGCGGATCCTTCGGCGGTCCCATCATCCGAGGCACGACGTTCTTCTACACCGCCTACGAACGCCTCGACCGCCACGAGTCTTCGTTCGTTCCGTTGCTCCGGGACAAGTCGTTTCTCTACGAGCTGACACCCTTGCAGCAGGCTCTGGCCGATGGGATCAGCAGCGACTCGGCTCCACCCGCATTTGCGCCGCTGGCTCCGTTGGTCGGCTACCTGGCGGAGGCTCTGGTTCCGGGCAACTATCCCCACGTGGTCCAGCTGTTCGAGAGCAACAGCGGGGTCTTCCCCTTCTCGGAGGAACGGCAGCAGCTCATTGCTCGCGTCGACCACACTATCGGGTCCGCGCACAAAGTCTTCTTGCGAGGGAATTGGACGGGATTGAACAGTCAGAACACGAGCTTCGGTTCGCTGATCGCCCGCGACCGGGGCCGGAACAACGATCTGAACGATTACTCGCTCGCGGTCGGGAACGCCTCGGTGATCAGCCCGGAGTGGATCAGCGAGACCTGGCTGGGGATCGGGTACCACGACTTCGGCGTCTATCCCACCGACCCGCATGGACCCTCCATCGACATCAACGGATTCGGCTATTTCGGACGGGACCTCATATTGCCGACGCGAAATGTGGAACGTACGGGGCAGGCCCGGCAGAACTTCACCTACGTCTCCGGCCGGCATTCGGTCAAGTTCGGCGCCGACTACAACCCGTTCTACGACCAGGCACGGTCCGAAACCTTCTTCAGCGGGAAGTTCATCTTTGGAGAGGCCGTGCCGCTTTCGGTTCTGATCGACCAAGGGGCCGGCTACACTGTCGCCCCATTGCTCAAGGATCTGTTTCTCTCGTCCGGTCGGCCCCAAATGGCCGCGGCAGTCGATGCTCCCATCTCCTCACTGCAGGCCTATGCGCTCGGCCTGCCCCTGGTCTACCAGCAGGGTTTCGGCAATCCTCACTACAGCGGCTGGGCCCACACCTACGGCTTCTTCGTCGAGGACTCGTGGCGGATTCATCAGAGCTTCCTGCTGACCCTGGGGCTGCGGTACGAACTCTTCCGAAAAACGGATTTCCCGCGGGACAACAACAACTTCGGTCCCCGGGCGGGATTCGCCTGGAGTCCGGATGCCAAGACCGTCATCCGAGGCGGCTACGGGATCTTCCACTCCCGGATCGACGGCCATATCACCTTCATCAACGACCTGCTGGGAGAGGACGTCCAGCAGATCCTCCAGGTCTTCATCCCCCTGAACGGCATCCCGGGAGTCAACAGCACACTGACCGGAGAACTGCTCAACTCGGCGGAGATCTATCACACGCTCTTGAACCGCGGCGTCCTGGGCAAGCGGCAGATCACGGCCGAGGATTTGGCCGTCCATGGATTCGTTCCCAGCCCCGGCCTGCCCTTTTACGTGCGGTTCCAGATCGCGGACGACATCGTGAATCCCTACTCCCAACAGGCGAGCCTCGAAATCCAGAGAGAGGCGGCCGGATTCGCCCTGTCGGCCGGATACAACTTCAACCGGGGCGTCCACATCGTCAGGCCGCTCGACGTCAACCCCTACCAAGCAGGGACCAATGCCCTGGGACGTCCCATCATCGGTTTTCGCAATCCGGAAATCTTGCAGGACAATATCTACGGAAGTTGGTCAAATTCCTTCTACCACGCCCTGATCCTGCAACTGGAGAAGCGCTTCTCCGAGGGGTTCCTGATTTCGGCTCATCACACCTGGAGCAAGGCGATGGACGAGATCACCGATTACAACACCGCGTTCCAGCCGCATCTGCAATGGGACGCGGCGTCCGAGATGGCGCTCTCGGCCTACCACCGCGGTCACCGGTTCGTCCTCCGCTCCATGGCCCAGCTTCCCTGGAAGTCCGGCCGGGGAAAAGGCTTCTTCGACAACCTGCTCGGGGATCTCACCATCTCCGGGATTGTCACCGCGCGCTCGTTCGCCCCGTTCAATCTGAATACCGGTTACGACAACGTGGGAGACCGCCACAACGACACCCACCGGCCCTGGGGCGTCGGCCGCAACGTCGGCATCGGACCCAACTTCTTCAGCGCCGACCTGCGCCTGAAGCGCCGGATCTCCGTCTTGGAGGACGTGAGCGTGGACATCGTGGCCGAAGGGTTCAACCTGCTCAACCGCACCAACTTCAAGCACGTCAACGGAACCGTCGGCAACCTCACGCTGGAGGAGCTCCCGTCCTCGTACAAGGGACGCCGGGGGCCGGTGACGGAGCCGTTCTCGTATACTTCGGCCTTCGCGCCGAGGCAGTTCCAGTTCTCTCTCCGCCTCAATTTTTGAGATCGGAGCGGCGGTTTCCAACCGCCGATAAAGGAACGGCGGATTCCAGGCGCCGAACTCTCGACGACAAATGGGGAAGGGGGACAAGATTTTCCTCCTCCTGTACATCCGGGAAAGAAGTCCAATGCAATATCGTCAGCTTGGAAACAGCGGCCTCAGAATCTCGATCATCGGCCTGGGCACCAACGTGTTCGGCCAACATGAGACCTTCACCCACTACTGCGACGAAAGGGAGACGGCCGCCATCATCCACCGGGCAGCCGACCTGGGCATCAACCACATCGATACGGCAGACATGTATTCCCGCGGCGTTTCCGAGACCTACATCGGAAAGGCCGTCGCCGGACGGCGCGACCGCTTCGTCATCGCCAGCAAGGTGGGCCTGCCGGTGGGGGACGGCCCCAACGATGCGGGGCTCTCTCGCGGCCACATCATGAGCAGCATCGAAGGCACGCTCCGCCGGCTGGATACGGACTACGTCGACCTCTACTATGCGCACCGGCCGGATCCGGCGACGCCCATCGAGGAGACGCTCCGCGCCTTCGACGACCTGGTTCGCCAGGGCAAGGTGCGCTACGTCGGATGCTCGAACTACGCGGGCTGGGAAATCGCCACGGCGAGCGGCATTGCGGAGCGGCGCGGGTATGCTCCGTTCCTGGTCAGCCAGTCGCCGTACAACCTCTTCGAACGGTCGCTGGAAGCCGAGGTCCTTCCCTCCTGCCTGCGCCACGGGCTGTACATCGCCGCTTACTCCCCCCTGGCTCAAGGCGTCCTGACGGGCAAGTATCGTCGGGGCGCGCCGATTCCGCGCGGCACCCGGGCCTGGAAGAATCCGAGTCCCGTCCTGGCCCGCTACATGACCGGCGAGCGTTTGGAGACGGTCGAACGGCTCGATGCCTGGACCCGGGACCACGGCCGCCGAATGAGCGAACTGGCGATCGCCTGGTTGCTGGAGAAGTCCTACGTCTGCACGGTCCTGGTCGCGGTCACCAGCATCGAACAGTTGGAAGCCAACGTCGCGGCCGCCGGCTGGACCCTCACGCCGGAACAGGTGCAGGAAGTTGAAGCCATCGTGGCTGGGAGCGGCGTGTTTTAGGCGCCGAACCGGAGCGGCGGTTTCCAACCGCCCTGTCGGGACTGGCGTTGAAGATGGGGACAGGGATGTCCCCTTTCCCACGAAGAGGGGGGGGACAGGGATGTCCCCCCTCCCACGGCTACCGATCCAGTCGGAGCAACCACTTGGCCGCGTTGCGGATGAGCCGCTGCATCATGGGATGACCCAGCGCCTCGGGCGTGTGTCCCGGCGCCAGATAGCAGAATCGTCCGTTCCCCATCTCACGCCACCATCCCGCCGGGGCAGCCAGGTTGTCCCGTGCCATGGATCGCAGCAGGAGGTGTTCGCGGTCGAGATAGTATTTCACCGTGTGCTGCTCGTCGAAGATCTCAAAATCCTCCACCCCTGACGTCACGGGATGATCCCTGTCTTCGACTCGAATGGTGAAGACATAAGGCTCGGGATGGCCTCCGTAGTCTCCTCCGAAGAGCTTGTAGTACAGGCCGTCCGGCGGGTACAGGCCTTGGGAGTTGTGCAGAGCCAGGAATCCACCACCGTTGTGGACAAAATCCCAGATGGCCTGCTGCTGCGTGTCCGTCATCCATTTGACGTGTGGCTTGTCAAATCCCTCGGGCCAGTTCATGCCGTCGCGAAGGATGATGAGCAGTTCATGTTTCGCGAGTGCTTCAGGGGTCAGGGCTTCGACGTTCTCGATGAAGGTCACCGGGATGTTTTCCCGAACCAGGGCCTTGACCAGATGATCCCGAATGTAGACCGGACTATGGTACCGGTCGCCGATCAGTGCCAATGCATGGGGCCGGTCGGCGGTCTCGTAGACGTCGAACGCTTCCTGCGCCGGAAGCGCCAGAGTCAGGGCGAAAAGAGTCAGTATGAATACCGTCTTCATGGTGGAATCTCAGGCGTGAACTGCCGGCTCGTCCCGATGGCGGTGTTCCCAATTGAACTCGGTCTCGCTCATGGGGGAGTCGGGAAAGGGCTGCCAGACCTGTGCCCGCTCCTTCTTGCCCAGGGCCCGGGCCATCTCCGCCATGTGGCTTCCGATGCATCCGCAGCATCCACCGATGAAGCTGACACCCAGGTCACGGGCCTTGGGGGCAAATTCTCCCATCTGAAAGCGGGTCAGCAAAGTCTTCTCCAACTGATCGGGAAAGGCCGGATTGGCGGTGAACCAGGGGACCTGGTCAGTGCAGGCGAAGGCTACGGGCTGCGCGGCCAGGAAGGCATCGGTGGCCTCCCGCATCTCGTCGATGACGGGATAGGTCCGCTTGGGGTCGCGCATGCAGTTGGTCCCCACGATGTCGGCCCCCTCGGCCGTGAGGATGCGGGCGCACTCGGCGGGGGAATAGCCGTCCACCGTCTTCTCGCCGCCCCGGAAGGAGACGGTGATCATGGCGGGGACGTCACTGTGCTTCTTGATGGTCTCGAGACAGAGCCGGGCCTCGCCCAGATACCAGAAGGTTTCCCCGATGATGAAGTCGACCCCCTCCTGGGCCTCGATCTGCTCCTGGAACATGGCCGCCACCAGGTCCCGGGCACTGGGGCTGTCCGCCTCCCATTTCCAGGTGGCGCAGAGGTCGCCCGCCACCAGGGCCTCGTCTCCCGCCACTTCCCGGCAGATCTGGGCGGCCTTCCGGTTGATCTCGATGGTCTGGTGGTCCCGGCCGACGGTGGCCAGCTTCTCGCGGCTCCCGTAGAAGGCCATGACCTGCAGCACCTCGGCTCCGGCGTTGAGAAACTCGACATGGAGCTGCCGGATGGCCTCGGGATGGTCCAGAACGAAGTGGGGCGTGAAGGCCCCGGCCGTTCCGTATCCCCGGCGTTCCAGCTCGATGATGTAGCCGCCGTCACAGAGGACGGGTCCCGCGGACAGCCTTTCCAGGATGTTTCGATTCATGACAGGACTCCCTTCTGAGAAAACGAGGAAAGAGGAAAAAGAAAAGAGTGAAGACAGGTGGATCGTTTGTACCCAAAGGACTCGGCAGCGGAGACGGACTCGTAGAGGAAGACGAAGCCGGACGAACACGATGCCTGTTTCTCCTTGGCGTCCGCCGGGCCGGCTGGTGGGGGAGCATTCCGTCTTCGTTTCCGGTTCGGGCGTGTGCCCGAGTGATCTCGATAAAAAGCGGATAAGCGACTGAGGAATACACTCACTTCATAATACACTCAACGAACCGGTGAAATATTCGGGCAAACCCCCGATGGAGGTCTCGACTGAGATGAACGCCACAAGACTGTCGAGGCGGGACGTGTTGAGTCGGATGGGCGCCGTCGCAGGCCTGGCTTGGAGTTGGAATCCCGAGCGCCTCGCGGCAGCGGGAAATCCCGCCGGATCCTTCCTTCTCTCCCGCCGGGGATGCGGCCGGGCCACGGGGTATGCCGAGTCCAACAAGATCGTCACCTGGCGCCGGCGGACACACGTGGCCTGGTTGGATTCTCCCCCGGAGGGTTTCCGGGTCCGGGTCCGAAGCTGCGATCGGCACACCGGCGAATGGTCTCCAACGGTCACGGTCGGTGACGCCTTTGACAATCATGGAGGACCTGCGCTGACCGTCGACAGCAAGGGCTACCTTCACATCGTCTATTTTCCGCACCACCATCCCATGTGCTACCGCCGATCACGCCGGCCGGGGGATGCATCCGAATGGGAAGATGAGATCCGATTCGGCGAGCGTCTCACCTATCCGACGCTGGTCTGCGGGCCCGGCGACACGTTGTTTCTCAGCGCGCGGCGCAGCTACCCGGATCGTCCCTGGGAGGTGGAACTGTGGGAGCGGGCGCCACGCCGGCAGTGGCAGCGGCGCCGCGCCCTCCTGAAGTCCCGCCACCCCGGTTACTCCCATTTTCAGGAGTCACTTGCCTGGGGACCCGACCACAGGACGCTCCATCTGTTCTGCCGGTTCCACGAACGGTCGGACGACCAGGCTTACGGCCGTCTGCAGACGGTGGCCTACCTCGTGAGTCCCGACGCCGGCCGGACCTGGACCCGGAGTGACGGAACGCCGGTCTCCCTCCCGGCGACGCCCGACTCCGCCGAGGTCCTGGCCCGGGGGGGAGTGGACCGCAGCAGGCTCCTCCGGGCGGGCGCCCTGTCCGTGGATGCCGACGGGCGGCCCCATGCCGTCTACAGCGATGAAGAGGGAGGCCGCTCCCGGCTGATCCTGGCGCGCCCCAACGGCGACGGAAGCTGGGACCGAACGGATTTGACCCGGTTCCTGCCGGTGCAGTGGAAGGATCGGCTCCTGCTGGCGCCAGCCGGCGTCACTCTCACGTCAAGCGGCGAGATGGTCATCGCGGCACAGATCGAGCCACCCGTGGACGGCGCCTCCACTTGGGGTGGTCCCGGCAACGAAGTCGTGGCCTTCAGGTCTCCGGACAGGGGACGGAGTTTCACTGTATCCCCGGTCAGCCGGCCGGATGGGAACCGGGCGCACTGGCTGCCCAACATCGAGCGGCCCACCGGCCACAATCGGGTTCCGGGGAAGCCGGGCGTTCTCTACACCGGAGGGGGTCCGGGCAAGACAAACAAAGACCTGCTCTCCAACCAGGTCCTCTTCTCCCGGGGGTGACGCCTCATGCTCGTCATCGACTGCCACGCCCACATCTACTCGCCGGACGAAGGGCGCTATCCACCGGTGGCTCAGCCCCTGCGGGTTCCGGGCGGCGGCGGATCCATCCAGGATCTGCAGGCCATGATGCGGGCCAACAGCGTGGCGGCTGTCCGGGCCGTCCAGACCGTCTCCTTCTACGGATACGACAACCGCTATCTCGCCGACGTCTGCGGCGCGAACCCCGGGTGGGTCAGCGGCGTATGCACGCTGGATCCCGACGATCCGCGAAGTCCGGAGATTCTCTGGGACCTGGTGCAAAGGCACGGAGTAAAGACGCTTCGCAGCATTCCCGCGGTGTCCCGGACCCGGTTCGATCATCCGGCGGTGCGCCGGCTCTGGCAGACGGCCCACGAGTTGGGGATCACCGTCGACATCTTTCTGATGCAACTGGAGTGGGTGGAGGACGCCGAGAGGTTGCTGAGGGAGTTTGGCCACCTCACCGTGGCCTTCTGCCACTGTCTGGACCTGAAGCCGGGCGAGGAGTACCGGGAGAAGCTGGACGCCGTCCTGCGGCTGGCCCGGTTTCCCAATCTGATCGCCAAGGTGGACTTCATCAGCACCGGGACCGAAAAGGGTTTCCCGGGAGACGATCTCCACGAGGCGGCTCTCAAGATCATCGGCGCCTACGGGCCCGAGCGTTGCGTCTGGGGAAGCAACTACCCGAACCGGCTCTGGACGCCCAAGATGAGCTACGCGGAGCATCTCCGCATTTTTCGGGAGGTCCTGCCGTTGCCGGAAGAAGATCGCCGGCAGATCCTGGGGGAAACGGCGCGCCGGCTCTGGTTTCCGGAGTTGTAGATTCGGCGGCGCGAAAACCGCCGCTCCGTTCGCGTACCAGGAGGGGACTTTCCTGTCCCCCCGGCGAGTGGTGGTAGGAAAACCCCCACTCTTACCGGAGGCTACGCGATGATCCGGAGGCCGTATTCCCGGCCCGAGTGTTTGAGCCAGATGCCCAGATAGTCGGCGAAGCTGCGCCGGACGATCACGTCGAAGGACTCGGCCTCAAAGGAGCCGCCCCTGGGAATCAACAGGACCCCGGCCTTGCCCAGATTGGTCTGGGCGCATTGGCCGGGAGAGAAGCTCCTGGGGTGCAGGTCCAGAGTGCATCCCTTGGCCAGGAGTTCCCGCTTGCGGGCGCCCGCGACGTTCACCAGGGTGTAGCCGCCCGTGGTGTCGACGGCGGAGGCGTGGAGCTCTCCCAAAGCCTGCCTCAGGTCGCTCGCGCACTGGGTCTGCCCGCCGGGACGGAGAATGATCAGCCACTCGTCCGGGCCCATCCAGCAGACGGTGAAGTCCTCGCCTTCGGCAATGATGTTCGGATCCAGCGGAAGCGCTACACCCAGAACTCCCTCCACCGCGGCCAAGAAGGTGGCGTCTTCCGCATCGCCGCGCAGATTCACATAGCCCAGGAAGGGGCGTTCAGAGAGTACGACGCCGGGGCTGCCGGCGTCTTCCGCGGCTGTGCTCGACAGGACTCCGGCCAGGGGGGATTCTTGCCTGAGATCAGACATTCTGCCTCTTTCCCTCCGGGTCGTAGAAGACCGGGTCGGCGATCCTGGCCGCGATGGTCCGGCCGTCGAAGTTCTGGACGTGGACGGTCTCGCCCATGCGCCCGTGTCCCCCCTTCACCAGCCCCAGAGCGATGGAGCGCTCCAGGGCGGCGCTGTAGTAGGACGACGTCACGTGACCCAGCATGGGCCGGGGCAGGGGCGCCGACGGATCGTCCACGATCTGTCCGCCTTCGGGCAGGACCTCTTGCGGATCCTCGGTCAGCAGCCCGACGAACTGTTTGCGGTCCTTCCGGACCAGGTAGGAGCGGAAGAGGGACCGCTTTCCCAGGAAGTCCTTTTTCTGGCCCAGCATGCGCTCCATGCCCAGGTCCACGGGTGTGACAGAGCCGTCCGTGTCCTGGCCCACGATGATGTATCCCTTCTCGGCCCGGAGGACATGCATAGCCTCGGTGCCGAAGGGAGTGATGCCGTACTCCTCCCCCGCGTCGAATACCGCCTCCCAGACGTGGCGGCCCAAGTTGGCGTCGACGTTGATCTCGTAGGTCAACTCTCCCGTGAAGCTGATCCGGAAGATCCGCGCCGGCACTCCGGCCACGGTGCCCTCCCGGACCGCCATGAAGGGGAAGGATTCCCGGCTCAGGTCCACGTCGGAACAGAGCTTCCGGAGGACTCGGCGGCAGTTGGGGCCGCAGACGGAAACCGTCGCCCAATGGTCGGTGACCGAAGTCATGTAGAGGTTCAATTCGGGCCATTCGGTCTGGAGCCAGAGCTCCAGCCAGGACATGACGTGGGCCGCGCCGCCCGTGGTGGTGTGCATGAGGTAGTGATTCACGCCCAGCCGGGCGGTCACCCCGTCGTCCAGGAGCATGCCGTTTTCGTCCAGCATGAGACCGTAGCGGCAGCGGCCAGTCGGGACCCTCATGAAAGGATTGGTGTAGACCCGGTTTAAGAAGACGTTGGCGTCGGGGCCCTGGATGTCGATCTTCCCCAACGTCGAGGCGTCCAGGACGCCGACGCTGCGCCGCACCGCCAGGCACTCCCGGTTCACTGCTTCGTGGAGCGACTCGCCCGGCCGGGGAAAGTACCAGGGCCGTTCCCAATGGCCCACATTCTCGAAAAGGGCTCCTCGCTCGACGTGCCACTCGTGAATGGCGGTCTTGCGTACGGGGTCGAAGAGTTCCCTCTGCTCTCCTCCCGAGAGGGCCGCAAAGGTGACCGGAGTGTACATGGGCCGAAAGGTGGTGGTGCCGATGGAGCCGGGGTCGGTCCCGTGCTGCTCCGCCAGGATGGCAATGCCGTTGACGTTGCCCAGCCGCCCCTGGTCGGGTCCCATGCCCAGGTTGGTGTAGCGCTTGACATACTCGATGGAGTCGTAACCCTCCCTCACCGCGGTCAGGATGTCGGCAGCGGAAACGTCCATGAGGGGATCCACGAACTGTTTGGGGGCTCGCGAAACAGGTCTGCCGGCCGGGACGATCCAGAGCGGTTGGGTCGGATCTCCATTCCTGCCCTCCACGCTTGGGATCGGCCGTGTGGGATGACCGTCGCCGCGGCCCGTGGCCTGGGCCGCCGCCGCGCCTGCCCGGAACCCATCCGTGAGACAGGCCAGGAGATCGAAACTCCCCCGGCAGGCTCCTGCCGACCGCTCCGCCTGCACCGGCGGGCCTGGAACGAAGCAGGCCTTTCGGGCGTCGTAGGCGGGCCGGGAGCCGGACTGGGCGTGGAGCTGGACAGTAGGGCTCCAGCCGCCGGACACGGCCAGCAGGCTGCACGCCAGACTGCGGCCCCTTCCTGAAACGGACTTGCCGTCGGCGCTCAGCGCCATGAGCCGAACGCCCCGTATCCTCTTCGCCCCCCGGACATCGACGACGGCGTGCCGGTTCAAGACCTGGAGGCCCCGTTCCCGCGCCTCGGCGCTCCGATGGCCCGCCGGCCGGGAATCCACGATGGCTTCCACCTGTGCGCCCGCGTCCAGCAGGTCGAATGCCGTCCGGTAGGCGCTGTCGTTGTTGGTGAAGACCACGGCCCGGGAGCCGGGAAGGACCGCATAGCGGTGGATGTATTCCGAAACCCCGGAGGCCAGCATGACGCCGGGCCGGTCGTTGTTGCAGAAGACCAAGGGCCGCTCGATGGCGCCCGTGGCCAGCACCACCTGCCTGGCGCGGATCCGCCAAAGCCGCTGACGCGGCCCGCGGTCCGTTTCCGGCGGAAGGTGATCCGTCCGTCGCTCCAAGGCCAGCAGAAAGTTGTGCTCGTAGTAGCCTGCCACCGTGGTCCGGGTCAGAACCTGGACCTCCGGCAGAGAAGCCAGCTCCTCCACCATTCGGTTGACCCACCGCCCGGCGGGACGACCTTCGATCCGGCCGCTGCTCCCGAGAAGAGCTCCTCCCGGTTCCGCCCGTTCGTCCATGAGGATCACGCGGGCGCCGGTGCGTCCCGCCTCCAGGGCCGCGGCCAGGCCGGCAGGGCCGGCTCCCGCCACGAGGACGTCGCAGTGGGCGTTCATGTGGTCATAGTCGTCGGGATCGGCGTCGGTGGGAACCACGCCGAAACCGGCGGCCTTGCGAATCTGATGTTCGTACTGCCGCCAGGACCCCGCGGGCCACATGAAGGTCTTGTAGTAGAAGCCGGGCGGCATCAGGCGCGCGAACCAACCGTTGACGGCCCGCAGGTCGAACTCGACACTGGGAAAGACGTTGACGCTCCGGGCCGGCAGTCCCTCGTAGAGCTCCACCTGGGTTGCCACCAGGTTGGGCAGAGAGCGGGCTCCCTCTCCCACCTGGACCAGCGCGTTGGACTCCTCCACGCCGGCGGCCACGATCCCCCGGGGACGGTGGTACTTCAGGCTCCGCGCCACCAAGTGGACGCCGTTGGCCAGTAGCCCGGAGGCCAGCGTGTCTCCCTGAAACGCAGGGTAAATGCGGCCGTTGAAGGTGAAGGTCAGTGGTTGGTTCCGGTCGATCCGGCCGCCCTCGGTGAGACGATGGGACTGACTCACCCAGTTGCTCCCGGAGGCGGTTCGCCCGGCTTGTACACCGACTTGATTTGGTAGGTCACGGTGTCCCGCCGGACGTTGAAGTAACGCCGGCAGCCCGAGGCATGGCACCACTGCTCCAGATGTTCCCCCCGGGTGTTCCTCCGGTAGAAGAGATAGTCGGCCCACTCTTCGTCGGTGAGATCCTCCGGCTTCAGGGGCCGGACGATGTGGGCCTCGCCGGAGTAGGCGAACTCCGACTCGTCGCGGGGACCGCACCAGGGACATTCGATCAGGAGCATGGGATCCGTCTTTCGGGCTTCAGTGGGCCACTCCCGCGGCACCGTGCTCGTCGATGAGGTGACCCGTGGCGAACCGCTCCAGCGAGAACGGTTCGTTGAGGCGGTGGGGACGATTCTGCGCGATGGTGTAGGCGAAGACCCATCCGGAGCCCGGTGTCGACTTGTAGCCTCCGGTCCCCCATCCGCAGTTGAAATAGAGACCCTTCACCGGGGCGAGGCCGATGATGGGGCAGGCATCCGGACAGGTGTCCACCGTGCCGGCCCACTGCCGCAGCATTCGAACTCGGCTGAACCTGGGAAACATTTCGATGATGGCGGCGATGGCGTGCTCCAGGGTGTTGGGACTGCCGCGTTGGCCGTAGCCGTTGTAGGAATCGACTCCGGCGCCGCAGAGCAGCTCGCCCCGGTCGGTCTGGCTGATGTAGGCGTGCACGGCATTGGACATGACCACCACGTCCAGAATCGGCTTGAGGGGTTGGGAGACCCAGGCCTGCAGGGGACGGCTCTCCAAGGGCAGCCGCATGCCGGCCATGGAGGCCAGGACGCCCGAGTTGCCTGCCGTGACGCAGCCTACCTTGCCGGCCCTGATGAAACCCCGGGACGTGTCCACGCCTGTGACGGCTCCGTCTTTCCGGCGGATGCCCGTCACCTCGCAGTTTTGGATGACGTCCACGCCAACCGAATCCGCCGCCCGGGCAAGGCCCCAGGCCAAAGCGTCGTGCCGGGCCGTCCCTCCCCGGCGCTGCAGGGAGGCCCCCAGGATGGGGTAGCGGGCACGGGAGGAGACGTCGATAGCCGGAACCATCTCCTTGATCTGCTCCGGGGTGAGGAACTCGCTGTCGATGCCGTTGAGGAGATTGGCGTTGATGCGGCGTTGAATGTCCCGGAGGTCCTGGAGCGTGTGTCCCAGGCTCAGCAGGCCCCGCTGGCTGAACATGAGATTGAAATTGATCTCCTGGGTCAGGCCTTCCCAGAGCTTCAGGGAGAACTCGTAGATGTGGGCGGCCTCGTCCCAGAGGTAGTTGGAGCGGACGATCTCGGTGTTGCGTCCCGTGTTGCCGCCGCCGACGTAGCCTTTTTCCAGGACGGCGACGCTGCCGACGCGATGTTCCTTGACCAGGTAGTACGCGGTGGCGAGGCCGTGGCCGCCGCCGCCCACGATGAGGACGTCGTACTCGGGTTTGGGGTCGGGACTCCGCCAGGCGCGCTGCCAGTTTTCGTGGTAGGTGAGTGCGTTCCGGGCCAGGCTGAGGAAGGAGTATTTCTGCATGGGGAAAGCGCAGATTATACTCAAAGGGGGTGGGGCGGGCTATGAGACTGGGGAGGGTCGAGGTGGTGGTGGCTGGGGAGTTTTGGGTGTGTTGTGAGTCTGGAGATCGGCGGGTGGAAGGGGGCCGGCTTTAGTGGGCGCCTAAAAGGCGCCCCTCCTCAGGCGTCCAGCATTGTCAGGAGAGTTTGGGCCCGGGCGCGTTTTTCCGGGTTGAGGTCCCGGGCGACGATGCGCTGCAGGGTGGAGCGGGCCAGCTCGTCCCCCTTTTCCGCCATCTCCATGGCCAGCACGTCGCGCCGTTCGAAGTAGCTGGGGTCGTAGTCCACGATCCGCGGATTCCAATCTCTCCAATAGTATTGAAATTCGTCGGAAGTCCAGTCCGCGTAGATCTCTTCCCAACTCAACCCGTCGACGCCCATATGGGGTGTCAGGCTGTCCTTGGTGATGGGATCGCTCCGCTTCTGGTAGCGGCCGTCGATCGACAGACGCATGCGTTGTCCCCGATTCGGGACTCCGCGGTGCGCCGCCAGGCTATGGAAGAACAACACGTCACCCTGCTGGAAGCTGCTGCCCACCCAGCAATCTCCCAGGTCGTCGATGATCTCGAAACCGCCGGCGCCCAGGGCCGGCTTGATTTCGTAGACCCCGCCCAAGTGGGAGCCGGAGGCAATCTGCAGCCCGCCCATTTCTTCCGGCAGGTCCGAAAGCGGGATCCAGCCAGTGTAAGTGTCTTCGGTTCCCTGGATCGGGATGTAGTCCTGGTGCGCCTTGGTCGTGTACGCGTTGCGCTGCGGGAACATGAAGCGGCTGATGATGCGCGGATGGTGAATGACCGGCTCTCCGACCATCCGTTCCAGCAACCCCAAGATTCGGGGATGGTGCGGCAACGCGTGGAAGTCCTGAAGCCGGTAGAACTGCTCGTAGACCTCCATGTATTTCGGCTCCGGCTCGACGCAAAACCCGGTCAGGTCGGCGATGCCCTCCTCCAGAGGGGCGTTGTCGGTTTTCACCCATCCGTTGGCGGCCGCGATCTCGAGGAACTGCAGGCGCAAGGACTCCACCGGTTCCGTCGGCAACAGACCCCGCACGAAGAGATAGCCGTCTCTTTTCATGCGCCGGGCAAGTTCGGGACCGTCGCCGATCACGCCGGAAGAATCGAGGAATGGTTTCATGACGGGTTGCTCCGGACTGCGCTTCAGATTCGCTAGTGACGCATATTAGAATCCAACGTCACACTTAAGAATACCCTACCTCGCATTTCTCATAAAAGACCCATTTGGACGATTGGTTGCACTTTGTCAACATCCTCTTTAGTCCTCAGCCAATGGTTGGAAAGGGAAATCTGAAATGACTTCGCCTGCACGGCTCGTCCCTTGTCTACTCCTGCTTCTTGCGGCACCATGGGGATCTCCTACAACGGGTTCACCCAGGTGATGCCGGCCCCCTTGGCCAGCCCTTACCTGAAATGCCTGGTGCCGCGTGAAAACAACAGACAAACTTCGGCCACCTCTGCAACGACGGCGTCATGTGGGAATTGACCTTCGAGACAGGCGCATGACACACCCTCACGACGCGGGATCCGGCGAACAGCTGGCCCCTTTCCACGAAGTCCGTATCGGCCGCGACGATCCGGCGGAGATACGACGCTCCTTTGAAGAGAATGGTTACCTCCTCTTCAAAGGCGTCCTGAGTAAGGAGACCGTGCTCAGAGCCAGATCAGATATTGCCGGCGTTCTGCAGCAGCAGGGCTACATGCAGAAGGGTTCGGCCGAACCGCGGGCGACGCCTGGCGCCAGCGCCGTCGAAGTCGACTTCGGACCCCTCTACCGGCTGAAATCTCCCTGGGAGCTGATGGCTTCTCCGGAACTCCAGGAGGCCGTGGATATCGCTTTTGGAGAGAAGGTGCGGGTCGGGAGATCTATCGGATTCCGCTACTCCATGCCCACGGATGCTCCCTATCTGACACCTCCCCATCAGGACCACTTCTACATCCGGGAGACCGATGAGTTCCGCATGATCTGGGTTCCCCTGATGGATATGGAGATCGCCAACGGAGGGCTGGCGATCGCGGCCGGCTCCCACAAGCACGGCCTCCGGGAACATGTCGAGTTCGACGGAGTCTACTCCTATTTTTTCAAGGGACGGACGCAGAAGGGAGTGCGTCCCGAAGACATCCAAGGCGCCTGGACTTCCTCGCGGTTCGAGTTGGGCGATCTCCTCATGTTCCACTGCTGTGCCGTCCATCGCTCGCTTCCCAACGTCAGCGGCCTCATCAGGCTCTCGCTCAACACCATCACCTATCCGGCCCGTAGGCCGACCATGTGGCAGGCCGAGCGGACCGGGCCGGAACTGGAGGTCTTCCGGGCGGAAGTGGAGCGGATCTGCAAAGCCCAAGGCATCGTCGGCGACCGGTTCGAAGAGATCCAGATCATGGCCTTCAAGCAAGGGGATGATCCGAGTCCGGAATTGATCGCGAAGCTGGCGGCGACTTTCCAGTCGCCGTAGGAGCGGCGTCTTTTAGGCGCCGACCAGGGTAGACTGCAAGTCTCCCCTCTACAATTCCATCCGGCAGACAACGCCCACGTCGTCGCAGTACCACAGGACGCCGTCCCGGATGGACATCCCGTGAGGTATCGGATCGTCGTCCGCGAGCTGGATCCTCTCGACGATCTCGCCGGTGCCGGGATCGTGCTTGAAGAAGGCGTACTGGTTCGTGTCCGCGCACCACAGAGAATTCTCTGCCCAGCCGATCCCGTGCGGACGGTTGCCGGAGGTGGGGAAACGTTGCTCGACGATCCAGCTCTCCGGATCGATGCGGTAGATCATTCGTGACGGCGGGACCGCCACCCAGAGCTTGCCGTCCTGCCATTCGAGACCGTGAGCACCGGTTCCGTCACGGGGACCGGCATCGTAGTCGCTGGCCGCGGGCTGTCCGCTCGGCGAAGGCTCCGGGGGAGGCAGGAGCGGACTCATGCGTTGAGGCGCATCCGAAGGCATTCTGTAGATCACACCCGCCCCCGGCGTGAAATACTTCCGGATCGTCTTGCCGTTGGACGCGTCGGCGCGAATGATCTCCCGGCTGTAGGTCGACGCCATCCAGATCGTCTCGCCGTCGAAAGTGATTCCGCTGGGTTTGACGCACTCGGTCTCGAAGCCGCGAAGGACCTTGCCGTCTTCGTAGCGGACGAGGAAGACGCGGCCGTCATCCCCGTCGATGATCCAGAGGCCTTCCCGCGTGGCTTGCAGACCGTTGGGGTGGGGACCGGGGGTCTTGAAGATGGTCTCGACCCGCCCGGCGTCGCGCTTCGGCACCTTGCCCATCACCGGGGCGGCGGCCATGAATGCGAGGAACTGTCTGCGGACCATCATGCTTCTTACCTCTACCCGGGAGTTTCCAATCTGAGATCCCACCCGTCCAGAATCCACAGGCGGCTCGCGGCCGGGAGGAGGCTGGGCTTTCCCTTCCGGACCCAGGTCTTCAGGTCCATTTTCGTGACTCCGGCGCTTACCAGGCACACGCTGCAAGAGTCCTCTCTACTATCATGTTTGTATTTGCCCCGAAGACAGCAATGCGCGCTTGACGGCCTCTGGTTCCTTTGCGATCACACGCAGAAGAGTTGCAGCCGGGCCGCTGATCCTGCGCTCTCCTTGCTCCCATTTCCGGTAGCCGGAAAGACTCATACCCATCAATGGCGCCATCTGCGCCTGTGTGAGCCTTGCCCGCTTCCGAACCTCGCGTGGAGTTACGGGGGTGTGGAGGATAGCGTGGCCTTCTCCCTTTTCGTGAGCGATGGCTTCCTTGAGAGACTGGATCAGGTCGTCGCCAAATGTGCTCATTTCATCCCCTTTCGGGCCGCCTTGAGTGCGGCTACCAGTTTTGAAACCGCACGTCTTTCATTTGGTGTCATGTCAGTTTTCGCGCCCTTTGCATAAGCAAGCAACGCGTAAATCGGACTCGCTTCGTCCAAGTAGACTATTGGTGAGGAAACAGCGTCATCGCCAGTAATCGGGAGAAACCGGGAACGGGACTCGACTCCAGAAAGTCGAATTCGAATCGCCTCTACCCGGGAGTTTCCAATCTGAAATCCCATCCGTCCAGAATCCACAGGCGGCTCGCGGCCGGGAGGAGACTGGGCTTTCCGTTATTGAACCATTCCTCCACCTCGGACCGGTGCCCGATGCGAGCTGCCCGCCGCCACCGGCCCACACTGCCCGTCCGGCCCAGGCCGTCCCAGAAGAAGAAGCGTTCGACTCCGGACTGATACAGGCGATAAGCCATGTCGTAGTACCCACGCGAAGTCATGGCCCGCGGCATCATGTTGAGCGCCAACGTGCAATTAGTACCCTTGACCAACGCCACGAAGTGCTCGACGTCCTTCGGATCGTCCCAGGCGGGCACGAAGCTGTTCAGCCGGACCGACGAGGAATAGGGGACCAGCGTGTCCACCAGACCCTCCCGGACCCAGGTCTTCAGGTCCATGCCGTGCAGGAGGTTCTCACCCGGCCGGCACACGACTGCCGTCACGGCCAACCGGCTGCGCCCCTGCTCTCGCGCCACTTCGTCCAGCATCGCCCGCAACTCCCGCATGAACCGGGTCAGAAAGGTGGATCGAAATTGAAGCCACCGTTCATCCAGGGAATCCAGCTCCCGGGGATCCTCCCCGTACTTGGCCCGGAAACCTTCGACGATGGGAGCCTCGTAGGCCAGCAGCGGCGGCCGGCGGTTGTAGAGGAGGGCCACGCCGTCGATGGCGTAGTTGGACGCCATCTCATGAAACAGGGACAGGACGTACTTGCGAGTTTCGGGAAAGGCGTAGGAGATCCGGGGCAGCGGGTTGCCTTCGCGGTCGACGCACACCAGTTCCGGATGCTGCTCGAAGAAGCTGCCTTTGGTTTCGGAATAATGAGGAGCCGGGAAGTGAAAGCCTCCCACCCGGTAGGCGGCATGGAGCTCCATCCCATGCTCATGCGCGAATTCCACCGCGACCTCCAAGGGTTCGACCCCGGTCTTTCGATAGGCCCGCCAAGTCTTGGACTCGACCCCGTCGTAGGCGCGGCCGTAAAAGGGGTTGTCCGGATCATCTCCGTGGTCACGAGTCTCCGTCGGATGCCTGCCGATACTTGATGAATAGAAGACCCGGTCCCCCATGGCCGTTTCCCAGTAGAGCCGGGCCACATCCCCATGGCGGAGCGGGTCCAGAAGGGAGAGGAGAGTCTCCTTGGCGCCGGATTCGTTGGAGATCCCGGGATCGATGTGGACGAACATCCGTTTGTGTTCCGGGTTGCGACGGTCCGCCTCGTACTCCCTGACCTGCTCTTCCGACAACGGCACCAGCTTGACGAACGCCACCCACGCTTCGCGAATTCGGGGAAAAGTGATCTGGCGGAAATGAATGTCCTGCCCCGTCAGGTCGGCCGTCTTCCAATAGACCTCGTACAGCCGGTTTTCCTGGTGATCCTTGCCTCCCTCGTGTCCTTCCAAGGTCGCAAAAGAAGCGTCCCGAGAGAGTCTGACGTCGATGGCTTTGGTCCCTTCAAAGGGTTTCTGATAGATGCCGATGTAGATTCGATGCCAGCCCGTGCGGTCAACGGAGTAGGCAATCTCCGGAGCTCGACTGTCGTGCATGGCCAGCAGCAGAGTCCCGGAGAAGGTCCGGCCGGGATCGGGCGTCTGCCGAAACGCGTCGTGAATCGACCGGATGTCAATCTCTTCGGCATCCCGTTCGGCGGTGTAGTCGACAAGGCGCCAGGCGCCATGTTTCCACTCCCGGGAAAGGGAGGACTGGGGCTCCGACCGGTCCAGGTCGCTCAGATAGATGGCTTCCGAAGATTCGGTTTCCAAATGTTCGGCCGCCGGCTTGGTCGCGGGACCGTCGTCTCCGGTCTCGGTACAGGACACAACCAGAAACAGCGTCATGATCGGCAGTAATTTGTTCGGTAGAAGCATGTTTTTAGCTCCACTGCATGATGCCGTACGGCACTCATGCCCACCCAGCATTCGACAGCAGTTTTGGGCGGATGTGAATCTCCGGGCCTCGTGAAGGCCAACGAGCATCTGAAGAGCATCGTAACAGGGGGGCGGCAGGCGCGCGAATCCTCGGAACTCCACCACTACCCTGCGAATTGGATATGATCCGGTTCGGAGCGACCGGATGAAGACCATGCCCAAACGACGGGATTTCATCAAAGGGGCGGCCGGATTGGCGGCGGGTCTTCTCACCGGATCCTGCCTCACCGAGACGTCCGAAAGGCGGAACCGCCAACCCGGGAGCGACCGGTTCGAAGACGGCAACCCGGCGAGAAAGGTAAGGACCATGATCGTAGACTCGCACGCCTACGTGTTTCCGCCCGGGGACGCGTCGGCGGGACACGCCAGTCCCCAAGAGCATCTGGCCTGGATTCAGGCGGCTCACGCGGGACACCACCAACCCGCCTGGAGAGTACGGGACCGGGCGCCAGCCTCGTCCAAGCCCCTGGCGCCGAAGGAATTCAAAAACCTGTCCGATCTGCCCGACGTGAACTTTCGAGTGGATCACGAGCGCGGCCGGGTTGTCTGGACCATTGACGGGGAGGACTACACGAAACAGTTCTATCCCCCCAACCTGCGAAACCTGGAATTTACGCCTCACAGCCTCATCGCCGAGATGGACTACGCCGGCGTGGATGTGACACTCCTGCACACCGATCCCATGTTGATCCGCGACAGCCACTATCTGGCGGACAGCGTGCGCCTGTATCCGGACCGCCTGCGCTCCATGGCTCCGGTGGACGAATGGCGAATTCCATCGGAAACCGGCGCCGTCATCCGGGAACTGGACACGGCCATCAACAAGCTCGGCCTTCACGCCATCAAGTTCATTCCCCCTCTGGGCTACCTGGGCAGCAGCGCTCCCTGGGACGACGGCCCCTATCGGCCATTCTGGGAGGCGGCCACGTCCTGGAAGGTTCCGGTCTTCCTCACTCTGGGCACGGGACCGGACGCGGTGTCCGTGGAGGAGCAACGCAACGGGTATCTCAACGAACTGGGAATCCTGATGCGCTGGATGGAACGCTACCCGGATACCGTGTGCAGTCTTACCCACGGCTTTCCGTGGCGCGTGTTCCTGGACGGGGACCAAATCACTCTGCCGCAGGACATCTGGCAACCCTTCCGGAATCCGAAATGCAACCTGGAGGTGAGCTTCCCGGTGCGGCTCGGCGATCTCTTCGACTATCCCTACCGGCAAGTGTGGCCCGCGCTGGAGGCGATGGTGGAAAACGTAGGTCCCGGCCAACTGCTGTGGGGCACCGACATGCCCTTCCAGAACCGCTTCTGCACCTACCGCCAGTCCCGCGACTGGATCGAGAAATACTGCCGCTTCCTGGGCGCCGAGGACTTGGCCCAGATCATGGGAGGCACGACCGCCCGCATCCTCGGGTTGTGAGGAGTGGCGTCTTTCAGGCGCCGACTAGGAGCGGCGTGTTTCACGCGCCGACCTCCAGCTGCCCAGCACGCCAATAGGACTCCGGACAAAAGGATCGCCACCGCATGTCCACCGAGTGAGTGACCCGCCCCCACCCACCACTCGGGAAAATGGGGCACGACATCCAGATGTCATGTTGAAAAAAAGAATCCTCTACGTCGTATACGTTTCGTTCGTAGCGGCCCTCGGCGGTTTCCTGTTCGGCTACGACCTGGTGATGATCTCCGGGGCAGTCATATTCCTCAAAGAGGAATTCGGCCTCACCGCTGCGGGATTGGGGTTCACGACAGCCAGCGCGGTCATTGGTTGCATCGTCGGACCGATCGCGGGAAGCCGGCTGTGCGACCTGCTGGGCCGCAAGCGGACACTGATCATCGCGAGTCTCCTGTTCGGGATCAGCGCCATCGGCACGGCGTTGCCAGAGACCATCGATCAATTCAACTTCTTTCGTGTCATCGGCGGAATTGGGTGTGGTCTCGTTAGCGTAGCTTCGCCCATGTATCTGGCTGAGATTGCTCCTGCACGCCTACGTGGCCGACTGGTGATGATGTACCAATTGGCCATCGTCGTCGGGGCCTTTTCCGCCACTCTGGTGGCCTATTACCTTGCCTTTTCCGAGGCTTGGCGCTGGATGTTTGCTTCCGAACTGGTCCCCATCCTGGCCTTTGGAGTCCTATTGACTCTGATACCGCGGACTCCGAGGTGGCTGGCCCAGCAAGACCGCTACCAGGAAGCTCGAAGGGTCCTGGCTCGAATCAACGGAAGGGAAAAAGCGGAGGGACTGATCAAGGAGATTCAGGAATCGCTGGCCGAGGAGACCGGCACCCTTTCCGAGTTGCTGAAGCCCGGAATCCGGACCGCCTTTACCGTAGCCGTGCTGCTGGCCGTCTTCAGTCAATGGACCGGTTGGAGTCTCGTCGCTGCCTACCTGCCGATCCTGCTGCAGAAAGCCGGATTTGAAGAAGCCAGCGACGCCATCTTCCAATACGCGATCGTGAACGGAATCAATATTGGGTTGACTCTCGTCTCCATGTGCCTTGTGGACCGCGTCGGCCGCCGGCCGATCTGGCTGGTGACATCGTTGGGGATGGTTTTCGGGGTCACGCTGCTCGGCGCGGTCTTTCACTTCAACCTCACCGGGTATGTCGTGGTTGGGGCGGTGTTGATGTGCGCCTGGCCTCACGTCATTGGTCTCGGCCCGTTGCCCTGGGTCATGATGTCGGAGGTCATGCCCACCCGAGTGCGGGCTCGGGCAGTCAGCATTGCGACCATGTGCCTATGGATCGCCAACTATTCCGGTGTTCACGCCTTTCCGGTTCTCCTCGAGTTGTCGGAGGAGCGTTTCGGATCTCCAGCAGCAGTTTTCTGGATCTTCACTTTGACTTGTGCCTTGGCTTTTATCTTCGGCTGGAAATTGGTGCCCGAGACCAAGGGCAAGAGCCTGGAGAAAATCGCCCGGGACTGGCGGCATTCCGGGCATCGCTGACAGCCCGTGGAAAAAGTCGTCACGGCATTCGACTGTCCCTGCATCCGGCGGGCTGTAGTGTTTGAGGCAGCCATAGTGTCCGGATCAGTCCATTTTTCCAGGCGTGCGCGAAAAGCCGCTCGGGAACCCGGCCATGTCGGAACTGCTCCCGACGTCGAGCATCGCAGCCGTGCCACAGGGCTTCCGGTCGAGCTTTCGGGACTGGGCGGCCGAGGAGACGGATCATCCGCGCGAGGTGGCGGAGGCGGCGTCGGCGCACAAGGTCCGCAATCCGATCGAGGCGGCACACCGCCGGCTTGGTTACCTTGATTCCGATTGCTCCGAGCACCACGGCGTTTTGTTATTTTGGTAGGCGAATTTGTGACGTAGAGACGTGCTATGAAGAGTGTGGCCGAGCAGATCATGGAGTACGCCGAGGCCTCGGCGATCTGTCCGGGCGCCCTGCTTCATCTCGGCAAGCGCGGGGCGGTGAATCAGGCTCTGTCGCGCTTGGCTCGCTCCGGACGACTCTTGCGGATCTGCCAAGGCGTCTACATGCGCCCGATCGAGACCCGGTTCGGGCGCTGTGCACCGAGCGTCGACAAGTCGCTCCAGTCGCTTTCGGAACTCTGGGGCGAGACCATCGTGCCGAACGGAGGCGGCGCGGCCAACTGGCTTGGCCTGACGACCCAGAATCCGGTCCGCTCGGTCTATCTCACATCCGGCCGCAGTCGGCGATTGCTCTTCGGGAAGCACCCCGTGGAGCTACGGCACGCGCCGCGCTGGCAGCTGGCGGCCCCGCGTCGGATGGCGGGAGTAGTCATCCGCGCCTTGGCATGGCTTGGCCCCCATGAGGTCGAAGATGGCCTCGACGTTGTCCTGCCCAGGCTCACTCAGGAAGATCTCGACGAGCTTGCAGCCGCGCGAGCCGTCATGCCCCGGTGGATGGCGGAGCCGCTGAGCAAACGCCTCGCGCATGGGTGAGACACCGTTTCAGCATCTATCGGTCGAAGACCGCCGCCTCGCCCTGCGCAAAGCCGAGGCCGAAAGCCCGCACCCGGCGTTCCTGCTCGAGAAGGACATCTGGGTTGTTGCGACCCTGCATGTCCTGTTCGAAGCTCCGTTCGGACGGCATCTGGTGTTCAAGGGCGGCACATCGCTGACCAAGGTGTGGGGGGCGATTCGGCGGTTCTCCGAAGACATCGACATCACGTACGACATCCGCAGTTTCGCCCCGGATCTGGTCGCCACCGTCGGCGACGAGGCGCTACCGCCGACGCGCAGTCAGGAGAGGCGCTGGACCCGGGCGATCCGTCCCCGGCTCGCCGAATGGGTCCGTGATCGGGCAGGACCGCTGGTCGAGGAAGAACTCGCCCGCGCCGGGTTCGTGGCGCGGATACGGGCGGAGGCCGAGCGGCTCTACATTCGGTACAAGCCGCTGTTCGAGATACGCGGCATCGTGCGGCCGGAGGATCGACTACGAGTCCGCCGTCTCGGGCAATCTCAGGCTCGTTCCCTCTGGTGCCGCTCAGGAGGCGCTTGCCGAAGACTACGCCAACATGCTCGCCATCGGGATGTTGCTCGACGAGGACGAGCCGTTCGGCGCGCTCATGCGGCGGTGCGCCTTAATCGAGGAGAAGGCCAACGCTGCCCGGGCGACCGCCCCATGAACATGACCGAAATCAGCGACAATGAAGAACTTAAGATCAGAAATATGTAATGGTCCGGTGACAAAATGTGGGGCATTGAAGGGAGAAGGAGGCTGGAAGGACAGGCCCAACTGACCCTACTCAGGGATTGAAATACCGAGTGAGGCTGCCAGATCAAACAACTGGCGCCATAGCGTATCCGGGATCGGAATTCCCTCTCGCAGCCGGAGGACCCTGGCCTGGAGTTCGGGATCGCCGGGGATCAGGACTTCGTTGAAACCTGCGGCCGGAGAAACAGCTTTGATCCGTTTGCGGAGCCGGTCGGCCCTATTCCCATAATCGCCAAATGGCTGAAACAGGTCGGCTCTGAAGACCATCATGGCCGCGCCGGAATGGCTGAAATAGAGACCCCCGCGATCGGCCTGGGCAAATTGGGCCGATCCGGTGAAGACTCGGCCCAGCCATTCAGCCGCCACCGCCAGCGCGTACCCCTTGTGCTCCCCAAAGGGCAATTGCCCCCCTCCTTCCAAGAGATCATCTACATTGTTGGTGGGATTCCCCTCTTTATCGACGATCCAACCGTCGGGGACTTCTTTGCTGGTCCGCTGGGCATTGACGATTTTGACTCCTGACGAGGCAGCAGTGGCGAAATCGAAAAGCATTCGGGGCTCCCTCCCGGCGGGGAGACCCATGGCCACGGGGTTGGTTCCCATTACGGCGCCGCGACCTCCGTGAGGAACCACTCTTGGATTTTTTTCGCCAAACCCACCTCCCCAAACCATCGCAATCATTCCTTCAGCGGCTGCCGCTTCCGCATACTCCCCCACACGGCCGATATGGTGGCTTTCCACTAAACCGACCACAGACACGCCGTGCTTTGCCGCCTTGGCAATGGCTTTCTCGATGGCGAATTTCGCCACCACCTGTCCAAAGGTCCAATTGCCCCTGACCAAAGCACTGGTGCTCGTTTCCCTCACGATCTCAGGCCGGGCTGCCGGAACCAACTGTCCCGCTTGTATGGCGGCAATGTAGCCCGGCAGTTGCCAGACCCCATGCGTGTCGACGCCACTCAGGTTGGCTGTCACCAGATGCTTGGCCACTACGGCGGCGTTGGCCTCATCGGCTTTGGCCGCCACCAGCATTTCCCTCGCCAGTTGCTCGAGTTCGTCAGCGCTTTTTCTCATTCTTTTGCGTCTCCACAATTAACGACAGTACAATTCCGAACAGGATCTAACCAAACTGAAAGCAAGTCGGAACGGGACAAGATCAACATTGCTGCACCATTAGAGCCCCCTGGCTTCAGGTAAGGCAAACTGGCCTCCGGACTCCGCATTCCGCCAGGGATTGACGCTTTGACGAGGAGAAGGACGCCCATGTTGTTGCAGGATAAAGTCGCTGTGATCACAGGCGCAGCCTCGGGAATCGGGCGGGCAACTGCCCAATTGTTCTCGAGCCAGGGCGCCAGAGTGGTCGTTGCCGATATCGATGGCGCCGGAGCCGCGGAGACGGTCCGGAACATCAGGAGAGGTTCCGGCGAGGCCTTCTCTGTCCAGGCAGACGTGGGAAGGATGGACTCGGTGGAGGCGATGGTCGGGTCCGCTCTGGATCGGTATGGCCGCCTGGACATCGTACACAGCAACGCCGCCGCCTATGTGCTGGGGACGGCGTCAGACACGAGTGAGGCGGATTGGGACCGCACTCTGGACGTCTGTTTGAAAGCCACCTGGATGATTGCCCGCTGTGCCCTGCCCTCCATGGTGGCTCAGGGTGGCGGCGCTTTCATTATTACGGGATCGGTTCATTCCATCCGGGGCTACTCCCTCCATGCCGCCTATCAAGCCTCCAAGGGGGGCTTGCTGGCTCTCACCCGCTCCTTGGCCGCAGACTATGCGCCCTCGGTTCGGGTGAATGCGATCCTGCCGGGCGCGGTGGAGACCGGATTGTGGAAAGGCCTTTCCCGGGCCGATCGTTTGAAGATCAAACAAATGTGTCCCCTGCGCCGGAATGGCCAGCCGGAAGATATTGCCCAAGCCGCCCTGTTTCTGGCATCCGATATGTCGGCGTACATGACGGGCGCCTCCTTGGTGGTGGACGGCGGTTTGAGTTCCATCATCGAGATGCCGGAGTGGCTGTGGTCAAGACTCAAATCCTGATGAGGATTCAATGCAGGTAAAGGCTGACAGCGGCAGCAGCGATCGGGATGTTTTGGCGGAATCGGTTCAAGAGGAAGGGCCAAGGCGATGGGTAAGCTCAACGGAAAAGTTGCTTTAGTCACCGGAGGAGGAACTGGGATCGGAAAGGCAACCTCCCTCCTGTTTGCCCGGGAGGAAGCAGATGTTGCCGTGAACTTCTCCCGTTCCAGATCCGATGCTGAGGACACGGTGTCTGAAATACGGCAACTCGGCTCGCATGCAATCGCTGTCTGTGCCGATATCTCAAACGACGCCGCTGTGAGGTTGATGGTCGGGAAAGTCGTGAAAACGCTGGGGAGGTTGGATATCCTGGTCAACAACGCGGCGACTACAGAGTTCGTCCTCCCCACTGATCTCGAAGGAATGACCGAAGAGCTCTGGGACAAGATCCTCGATGTGAACGTCAAGGGCACTTTCTTTTGTTCACGAGCAGCGATCGCCGCCATGAGAAATCATGACGGCGGGCACATCGTCAATGTGTCCTCCGATTCGGCCTTCACCGGAAGAGGAAGTTCCATTGCCTATACGGCTTCCAAAGCGGCAATTATCAATATGACTCTGGCATTGGCTATCAGCCAGGCTCCGGCGATTCGCGTTAACGCCGTGGCGCCCGGAGTCGTGGAAACTCGCTGGATCGACAAGATAAGGCCACTTGCAGACGCTGCTCGGAGGAAAAATCCTCTCCAACGGCTAGCCTGTCCCAACGACATTGCGGAGGCCATTTTGGGTCTGGTGGTGAATGATTTCATCACGGGCCACACGCTGGTGGTAAACGGGGGAGCCACGCTGGTGTAGATAGCCTGACGTCACCAGGAAGTGGTCTTCGAAAACCGGCCGAAACGATTTGCGCAGCGGTAAGGAGTTTTCCCAATTATGAAATCGAAGGCGGCAATACTCTTTGAAGTGGGCCAACGGCTCGATATTCGAGAAGTTGACGTGGCCAAACCCCGGGCCGGCGAAGTTCTGGTGCGAATGGCGGTCGGCGGCATTTGTCACAGCGATCTTCACGTGATGACGGGACACTTGAACGCCCCGACACCCTCGATATTGGGCCATGAGGGCTCTGGGACGGTGGTCGAAGTCGGCTCGGGGGTGACCTCCGTCCGGCCTGGGGACAACGTCATACCCCTTTGGCGACTCAGTTGCGGCGAATGCGAATACTGTACTTCGGCTCGACCGGCACTCTGCGGCGTGGGACTGAAGATCCGGTCTACGGGACGGCTCCTGGACGGTAGTAGCCGCTTTTCCCTCAACGGGTCCGAGATCAAGCACTTTCTGGGAGTGTCGACTTTCTCCGAATACACCGTGATTCTGGAAAAAGCGCTGGTGAAGGTTCCGAAAGACGTCCCTCTCCAGCAGGCGGCCTTGCTGGGCTGTGCCGTGATTACCGGAATCGGAGCGGTGGCGAATGCCGCCCGGGTGAAGCCGGGCAGTCAGGTCGCGGTTTTCGGCAGTGGAGGAGTCGGCTTGAACGTGATCCAGGGAGCCGCTTTGGCGGGCGCCGAAAAGATCATCGCGGTCGACCTCTTGGACAACAAGCTCGAAATGGCGCGGCAATTCGGAGCCACGCACACGGTCAATGCGGCGGCGGGCGATCCGGTGGAACAGGTCCGGTCGTTGACCGAACAGAGAGGAGTGGACTATGCCTTCGAGGTGATTGGGCTTCCCAAGACAGTGCGGCAAGCCTATGACAGCTTGGCCAAGCGCGGTGAGGCCATCGTCCTCGGAGTCACCCCTCTGGAAACCGAAGTGTCGATACCGATCATGCCCCTCATCTTTGAGGAGAGAGTTGTCAAGGGATCGGTCTATGGCTCGAGCCGGCCTCGAATCGACATCCCCAAGTTGATGAATCTCTACCGGGCCGGGAAACTCAAACTCGACGAATTGGTGACCCGCACCTACTCTTTCGACCAGATCAACGAGGCTTACGCCGCACTCGAGCGGGGCGAAGTGGCTCGAACCGTGGTTCTGATGTGAACTGAACCGGCGATTGCGGTCCGTTGGGGAGCGGAAACAAAGGGAGGCGACATGGCCGAACTCGATCGACGCGACTTTGTCAGACTGGGTGCGGCCACGGCCGCCGGCGCCGGCGCACTGGCGAGCTGTTCAGGGGTAACGAAGGAAAGTGCGCCGCCAACAGCTTCCACCTATGAGGCCGACGTGCCGGACACGCTGGATTTGGCGGAGCGGGCCAGGCTCTCAGTCAACTCTTTGACCGGAGCAGTCGACCTCCAACAGAACTGCGAAACCTTCCAGTGTCTCCACTTTGACACCAACCCACCTTATTTCACTCACAACACCGGAGGTCCGTGTCTGCCCAAGGCGATCCATGTTTTGCCGCTGATGCGCAAGATGAGCGGCAGTACGCTCCACGCCGATTATGACGGCAGGATGGTCGATGCTCTGCTCACGGATATCGACGAGAACGGTCTCTGGTGGCTCCGTTATGCCGGAAAGCCCTCCCGGGAGGGTTTTCCGAATTACGGAGAAGATGTTTACTGGCCCTTCCCCCATGCCCGGCTCATGGTCGCCTTGATGGCCTGGCACGAGTTCGACAACAACCCGAAGTGGCTCAAAGTCGGGAAGCACTTGGCCGAGGGGCTGCAGAAGGTGGCGCGGCAGAACGAGCAACGTGCCTGGTTTACCAACAATAAGCCGACCTTCCTGGTTCGTGCGGCAATGGCGGAGGAATTCGAAGATCTGGCTGCCATGGGTGAAGGGAAAAAGCCGACCGGGAAAGGCGGCTCCGGTCCGGCGGTCGAGGAACCGGACAAGGTCAATTTCCAGGTCATCGGCAATCCGTTGCGCGCGCTTTCCCTATGGGCTGGTGTCAGCGGAGACGAGAAGGCGCTCGAACTGGCCCGGAAAACAGCGCGCTTCATGCTCAAGCCCGCCATGTGGGGATCTTCCGACGGACCGACCATGATTGCGGGGCCGGAGCACGCGCATTGGGAAGGCCACTTCCACACTCGGACCACCGGTGTGATGGGAATGGTGGACTACGCCATCATTGCCAACGACTACGTGGCCAAGCAGTTCGTGCGCCATTTCTATGAATACACCCGGAATGCCGGGATCGGCCGCATTGGATTTTTTCCCGCGGTTCTGGGTCCCCTGGAGAAGATCCAACAGACCAACCGGCGGGTCTACGGGGGATCCGCTCAAGTGTGTGAGACCTGCTCGATCGGAGACATGGTCTATATCGCCTGCCGGCTGAGCCAGGCCGGGATCGGCGATTACTGGGACGATGTCGACCAATACGTGCGAAATCATCTGGTCGAGAGCCAGTTGTTGCGTCGCGACCTGATCGAAACAATCATTGAAACCGCTGTCGAGCATCCCCTCAACCCAGAAATCGAGTCCGGCGAGCGAGTCATCGAAAGAGGACTGGGCGGGTTTGCTTCCGTCTCCGATCCGACCATGCTGCACGCCTGGTGGACGATGTGCTGTAACGCCAACGCCCCTGTGGGGCTCTACGAAGCCTGGAATTCCATCGTCCAATACAACCACGGTCTGGCCCAGGTGAATTTGCTCTTGAACCGGGCATCGCCCTGGGTCGATATCGACAGTTACCTGCCCTACGAGGGCAAGGTGGGATTCAAGATCAAGTCGGCAAAAAAGCTGAGTGTGCGCATTCCCACTTGGGCTGACAAGAGGGCCGTACAATGCCAGGTCAATCAGAAAGGCATCTTGCCGGCATGGTCGGGGAACTATGTTTTGGTGGATCGATTGCAGCCCGGTGATGAAGTGGCCCTGACCTTTCCCATGGTGGAAACCACGGAATATCACACCGCGCCCACCTATGGGATTCAATACACCTGCCAATTCAAAGGGAATACCCTGGTTGACATTTCGCCGCGGCCGGACAAATTCGCCTGGAAACTGATGGCCTCGGACGATGGCGCCAAGATTCCTGTCAGGAGAGGGTATCCGCTCTATTTGAGGGAGTTCTACAAGGGTGCCCAAGCCCCGATGAAGAAGATTTCCCGCTATGTCCATCCGGTGTAAGCATGCGGTCAAGAATTTCGTCCTTGCCGGTTGCCGGCGCTCCCGAAGGATTGGGCTGGTATGGCAACTGAGTTCCTGTATTCTCGAATGACATGGATTTTCATTCCTGGGAGATTTGGCGATGACAGATACAGCAGCTCCGATCCGATTCGGGAACGCAGCCTACGGCTTCCGGGAGTACGGCTTTCCGGAATTTTTCGAGGCTTGTAGCAGGATTGGCACGCCGGCGGTCGAGATTGACGCCGGATGGTTCGATGAAGGCGAAGCCGAAAACCGGGTTTCGTTGGACGCCACCGCCCGGGAGCTCGACCAGGTGAATGAATTGGCGACGGCGGCCGGCGTGAAAGTGACCGCGCTGGGAGGTGGCGCCGTGGTCGGCCTCGCCGGTGACGTCGCCGAGGATCGCTCCGCTGAGATCATGAAGGCGGTCGACATTGCCGAGGTCCTGGGCGCGCAGGTGATTCGGGTATTCACCGAACACGATTTCACCCACTCCAAACACTACGTCCTGACGCCTGACCGGGTGACCGACGCGCTCTACGAGACGCTGGCCATCGCCTTCAACAAATTGGGCGACTATTTGAAGGGCAAGGGAATCCGGGTGGGAATCGAAAACCATGGCGGCACCTCGGCCACCGGCGCCGGCCTCAAAAGGCTCTTGGACATGGTGCCTCACCCGGAAATAGGGGTGACCTTTGATCCCGCCAACTACGCCTTTGGGGGAGAAGATCCTTTCCAGGCGTTGTTGGCGGTGCAGGATCGAGTCGTCTATACGCACTGGAAAGATGTCGCCCAAGCGCCTGAGAAACCCAGGGGCGTCGAATACCGAGCCTTCGGGGAGGGTGAAATCGACTGGTCTCCCATCATAGGCACGCTCTTGGACTCCTTTGACGGAATCTGGGCCATTGAGTACGAGCGCAAGGAGGCCAGTACACTGGAAAATCTTGCCGAGGGCACACGAAGATCGAAGCAGAATCTTGCAGCAGTCATCGAGCAGGTGAGGAACGCTTCATGATTCGGGTCCGAAACTTCACTCACGTCGGCATCAGCGTCCCCAACGTCGAGGAGACAGTCCGTTTCTACGAGAAAATTGTCGGGCTCGAGACGAGCGACCGCGACAACGGCGCCGCCTTCCTGCGCTGCAGCCGAAATCACCACTGCCTGGCCATTTATCCTGGCGATCGGGCCCTGCATCACCTGGGATTGGAAGTTTCCGGCGAGCAGGCTTTGGAGCAAGCTGAGCACGAGCTGGCGGCACAAGGCTTCCGCCCCGAGCCCCGGGACTACTCCGAACCAGGTCACGGATCCGGCCTTTGTTACCGCGACCCCGACGGAAACAGAGTGGAGCTCTACGCAGGAATGCAAACCCTGGATCAACCGTTGGAACCGCGTGAAGTCCGGCCGGTTGGTTTCGGCCATATCACGCTCATGACCACCGACCTTCCGCGCTGCGCCGCGTTTTATACGGATGTTCTCGGATTCCGGGTTTCGGACACCGTGGACGACTCAGCCATCTGGATGCGGTGCAACCAGCAGCACCACGGTGTCGCCATCCTCCAAACCGGCCAGGCCAAGGTGAACCACTATGCCTATGACCTGGCCGACTGGAGCGAACTGAAAAAGATTTGTGATCATCTTTGGAAGAACGACGTTCCCATCATCTATGGCCCCGGCCGTCATGGTCCCGGGCACAACATCTTCATTTACATCCCTGACCCCGCCGGAAATGTGATCGAACTGACCTTGGAGGTGGACCAGATCTGGGACGAAGAAACCTACCGTCCCCTGAATTGGACCAACGAACCCAAAACGGTCGATGTCTGGAGAGCACTCCCGCAGCCTCCCTACATGATGGAAGGGGAAGGCCGTGATTTTACGGATTGGTCGACCGGCTCCCGTCTGATTGGCCGAGGCTGGAGCATTCCCAAAGTGAACGGCCACGAGCTACTCGATCCGACAGCCACCGTGACCCCTCCTACGTCAGAAACGCCCGAGCTGAAAATCGAGATCCCGACCTTCACGCTCAAGTTCGATAATCCTCTCGACCACGTGAAAGCCATGTTCGTGAGCGATCGGCGCTATCCCACGGGCGAAGGTCTCTCCGTTTCCGTAGACCTCTGCGTTGAGGTGAATGGGACCGAAGCCAACCCCTTCGGCGCGGATCCGGATAATCCCAAGTTGGCAAACGGGGCCATCGCGTTGATCGACAACACCACCGGGGTGGTTTTGAACTTCGGGGCATCCAATCGACGTATCGTGGCGTTACGCGAACATTTCAAGGTGAAATCACCCACGGGCAAAGACTCGACCCTGCCCATGGTCGATCCGCTCCTGACCGATATGACGATTGAGCCCGGTTCGTGGCATCGTTACGAAATTCGTTATCAGCCGGGAGAGGATGGCTGGTTGGAAGCGGCTCCCGACCACGCGCAATGGCTGGTGGACGGCCGGATCGTTCGCGAAGTCAGTTGGGTCGCGACTATCAACGAGCCCTCGGCTCCAATCATTCTACCCGCCCGGTTCCGGGTCCTCATGGCCATTTTCACATTGCTGGACGATCTTCCCGACGGCAGGGGAGGCGTTGTGCCGGGACTCGATTCCCAATACCGGCACTCACTCTTCGGACAAGGTGTCACGGCCCGTTGGCGCAACTTGCAGGTCCTGACTTCCAGTCAAGCCGAGCACATCAAGACGTGAGCGACAAGCGCGAAGTCGTCAACCGAAAAGCAAGTCCCATCAAGAAACTCTTTCGAATCGGCGTGGCGTTGCTCCTTGGACTTGTGGTCGACAGCGCCGTCCTCCCAGCCCAGGCTCCAATCAAGTTCGTCGATCGAAGCCGGGATTCCGGGCTGAATCGTCCTATCGTCTACGGGGGCGTGGAGTCTCAACGCTACATTCTGGAAACGACTGGGACGGGAGTCGCGGCCTTCGATTTTGACCGGGACGGCCGGATTGACATCTTTCTGGTCAACGGCTCCAGATTGGACGGCGCCTCCAACGATCCCCCCTCCAATGTGCTGTATCGAAATCTCGGAAATGGCCGTTTTTCAGACGTAACGGCGCCATCCGGTCTCAAGCGCTCGGGCTGGGGCCAGGCGGTCTGCGTCGGAGACATCGACAACGATGGATGGACTGATCTTGCCGTGACCTACTACGGGGAGATCGTACTCTACCGTAATCGAGGAAACGGAAGCTTTGAAGACATCTCGCAGAGCTCGCGGATCGGCGGCCAGCGGCGTTGGAACGCCGGCTGCACCTTCCTGGACTACGATCGCGACGCCGACCTGGACCTGTTCGTAGCCAACTATGTGGACTACGCCGACGCCACCCGGTATGAGCCCGGTTCAGGCGCCAACTGCATGTGGCGGGGCATCGCGGTCATGTGTGGTCCGCTCGGGCTCAAGCAATCGGCCAATATCATGTTTCGCAATAACGGAGACGGCACTTTCAGCGACATCTCCACGGCGAGCGGTATCACCCGCGCCGAAGGGTTTTATTGTCTTATGCCGATTACGCTTGATTTCGACGAGGACGGCTGGACCGACATTTATGTCGCCTGCGATACGACCCCCAACATCCTTTACCGGAATAGCCAGGATGGGACGTTTGCGGATGTGGGCATGGTCTCGGGCGTGGCCCTCAGCGACAACGGAAGAGAGCAAGCCGGGATGGGAGTCGCGGCCGCGGATTACGATTTGGATGGACACCTGGACCTGCTGGTGACAAATTTCTCCGACGACACCTCGACCCTCTACCACAACGACGGCAACTCCACTTTCACCGACACGACGTATCAGGCCAAGCTGGGGAAGGACACCCAATACTTGAGTTGGGGGACGGGTCTGGTCGATTTTGACAACGACGGTTGGAAGGATGTGTTTATCGCCAGCGGGCACGTTTATCCCGAAGTCGACCGTCACCCTTCAGAAATTACCTATCGGCAGCAGCGATTGGTCTACCGAAATCAAGGTGACGGCAGTTTTAGAAACGCCTCCGGTCAAGCCGGAGACGCCATTGCCGCGAAAGCGGCCGGGCGAGGCGTCGCATTCGAGGATCTGGACGGTGACGGGGATCTGGATATCGTCGCAGTCAACCTGAACGACACCCCTTCGTTGCTGATCAACGAAAGCACTTCAGAGAACAGTTGGCTGATCCTGGAACTGGAAGGTGAAACGAGCAACCGCAGTGCGATTGGCGCGCGAATTCAAGTAGAAGCCGGAGGACGAATCCAAACCGATGAGGTGCGGAGCGCCTCCAGTTACTACTCAAGTAACGGCCTGCGTGTCCATTTCGGCCTCGGCAAGGAGAGTCGGGCCGAGTGGTTGGAGATCCAGTGGCCCAGCGGCAGCCGGCAAAGGTTTGAAGACGTCCAGGCACGCCGCGTCATTTCCGTCCGCGAGGGAACCGGTATCCGATGACGATCTACAGTGGAGCGGATAAAGAGATCGTTAATAGCGAAATATTTATCATCTATGGCTTCCACGGTCTTCCGGAGCCTTCTTGGAGGGTGACGAGCCGGTCAGCTTCCACCCCTTCCCAGATCTCGCTGCTGCCGCTGGGCCAGTGGACGATGACTGCCTTGACCTCCTGGTCCCGGCCCAAGCCAAAATGCACCCGATGGTCGTTGGCGTTCAAATAGCTGCCGTCGGTATGCGCGCGACGCCATAACGTTCTCTTACCCTGACGCTGCACTCCCACCCGGGCTCCTACCCCGTAGCGGTTGCTTTGCACCCCCTCCAGTTGAACCTGCAGCCAGTGGTGTCGCGACCCGATCTGATTCAACAGCAACCGCACCGGTCCGTTATTGTTGCTGACCAGAATGTCCACGTCACCATCGTTGTCAATGTCGCCGAAGGCGGCTCCCCGGCTCACTTCCGACAGTTGCAGGGCCGCTCCCGCCTCGCCAGTCGTTTCTCGATAGTTCCCTTCCCCGTCGTTGTGGAACAGTTGGTTGATTTGATCGTAGGCATAATCGGTCGGTTCGGCCAGCCGCGTCATTCGCACCGCACCATTGGCCATGAACAAATCCAACTGGCCGTCATTGTCGTAGTCGAACCACTGGGTGCCGAAACCGGTGTAATTATGAACCCGGGTCAATCCGAAACGACTGGTCTGGTCAGAAAAACTGCCGGCGCCATCGTTCAGATAGAGGGTGTGGGTCTCTTCCGTCAGATGAGTCATGAAGAGGTCTTCGCTGCCGTCGTTGTTGAAATCGGCGGCCGTGACCCCCATGCTGGCTTCGGCATTGCCATCGACGTTGAACGCTGTCCCTGAGAACAACCCCGCCTCTTCAAAGCTTCCGTTTCCCCGGTTGAGCCAGAGTTGATTGGGTGTCTTGTCATTGGCTACGTAGATATCCGTCCACCCGTCAACATTGAAATCTGCGCAAACGACGCCTAATCCATTACCAAACGCAGCCGCCAGCCCCACCTGCTCTGTCACGTCGACAAATCGGCGCCCACCCTCGTTGCGAAAAAACCGGTCGGGCAATGGAGAATAAACAGTGGGAAAACAGTAATCCCTGGCGCCGGCGGTCCTGCAAACCTGGTTCCCCGTGACGGTGAAGCCAACGTAGTTCGTCAGGAACAAATCAAGGTCACCGTCGCGATCGTAGTCCAAAAAGGCAGCGCTGGTGGTCCAGCGGGAATCCTCGGCTCCCATTCCCTCCATTGGGGTGAAGGTCGCATCTCCGTTGTTCCGATACAACAGATTGGGTCCGTAGTTGGTCAGGTAAAGGTCAAGGTCTCCATCGTTGTCGTAGTCCCCAACCGCAGCCCCCATCCCGTAGCTGACCGAGTCGACTCCAGTCTCAGTGGTCACTTCGCGGAAGGTCAGACTTCCGCCCGGGATCAATTCGTTTCGATAGAACCGGTGTCCCGGCCTCCACCCGGGGTCTGGAACAAACCAGGACTGGGACGGACTCTTACCCGGTTCCAGCATCGTGCCTTGTACCAGATAGACATCCAGGTCGCCGTCGCCGTCGTAGTCCAACAGGGCGGCTCCTGAGCCCATATTTTCAGGCAGGTAAAACTTGCCGCCGGCCCCGTTGAAGTGCTTGAAATCCAACCCTACCTGGGAAGCCACTTCCGAGAACAGGGGATTTGCTGTCGATGGGTCTTGAGCCCCGAGAGCCGGCCAAGCAGAGGTTCCCCAAAGCAGAGCGGCCAGCACCCGGCCCGCGGACCGTGGGCAGGCCCTCCGGGCCGGAAAGACAGCCACCTCTCTCATGGCCGTTTGCCTGCCTGCCGCAACCTCCGGAGGAACTTCCCGACATCGGCTGCCAGTTCACGCTTCCCCACGGAAAATGCCTTCTCCTGAGCCTTAGCCGCCGAGTCGATGGCTTTGTCAAGTCTACCGAGACGGGCGTAGCTGTGAGCCAGTACGTACAGGCACACCGGAGTTCTCTCATCTTCTACCGTCAGGGTCTTCAGGAAGTGACCGATCGCTTCCGCGTTCCTTCCTTGTTTTTGAAGCAGCAACCCCAACTGAAAATGGGCATCCATGAATTGCGACCGATTCTCGATGGCCAGGCGGAAGCGTTTTTCCGCCTCTCCCACCTGACCGCCGTTTTCCAGAATGGCGCCCAAAAGGTAATGTGACTCGGCCCGAAACGGATTGAGTTCCAGAGCTTGCCGGAAAGCTTCTTCAGCTTCCCGATGGCGCTTCTGAAGCGTTCGAAGAATACCCAGATTGTGGTGGATTTCGTGAAGCCGGGGATCGAGTCTGTGCGCTGCTTGATAATGTTCTTCCGCTTTGACGAAGTCTCCCAGGGTGAGAAAGCTGAAGAACAGGTTGGCGTGTGCCCCGGCATGCCGGGGGTCTTCTTTCAAGGCCTGCTCAAATTCGCCAAGCGCTTCAGAAATTTGCCCTCTGCGTTGAAATCCCAGCCCTCGCAGGTAGTGGTATTCCGCCTTTGATTGAAGCCGGCGGAGCGAATCCAACAGCGGGTCCGCCAAGGGCGGCGGATCCCCAGGAGTCCGCTTGAAAAGGAGTAGATGCCGGCGAGCCTGCTCTTTTTCTCCCAGGCTGCGGTACACAGTGCCGAGCCCATAATGGGCGGCCCCGAAATCGGGTGCCAACCGGGAAGCGGTCCGATAACTCTTCAAGGCGGCCTGAGTCTCACCTCGAGCAAACTGGACCCGGCCCAGTCCGTAATGGGCGCGGGCAGAATCGGGATGCTGCCGGACCACCTCGCGATAAATCTTTCCGCTCTCATCCCAGTCGCCCACCGTCCGAAGCAGTTTGCCAAGTCCTAGCTGAGCTGGAAGATAGTCGGGCGCCAATTCGACGGCCCTCCGCAGAGCAGGAATCGCTTCTGCCTCTCGCCCGATCGCGGTCATGGCCACCCCTAGATAATAGGGCCAGCGAAAATCGGACGGTTCGATGGACCCGACGCGACGGTAAAACGTCGATGCGAGTTCGTATTGTCCAAAACCGTGCAGAAGCATTGCCAGCCGGCCATTGAGTTCGCCATCCGTCGGGTTTGCCAGAGCTTCTCTGTAAGCCTCAAGCAGCCGGTGACGATCGCGGGGCTCGAAAGTTGCCAGCAACCGTTCGGCCAATTGGGGCGGTGGGGGTGATTCCGGAATTGCGACCGCGATGAAAGCCAGACCCAAGGTCCAAAGCGGCAGCATTGCCGTGATGATACCGGTTTGCCCAAATCAGGTCGAATCTCCCGTAGGGGCGACCCTTGTGGTCGCCCTCTTCCAGGTGGCATGAACCCGTTTGAAACGAAGAGGGCACCCACAAGGTGTTTGGTGCCCCTACGTTGCGGTCCTCAAAAAGGGCCCCACAAGGGGCTCCGGACTGTCGAGAGTACGGGAATGGGACCGCTTGACAGACGTTCGGCTGGAGTCTTATCGTTTTTTGAAACAAGTTTTCGAAGCTCAAAGTGAGGTGGCCGGAAGGTGAAACGGTACATGGGGGGCCAAAGCCTCGCCTTATTGGCACTTGCCGTACTGGTGGAGACCGGTTGGTCTCAACAGCCCGCTCCTCCTTCGAAGGAGCGCGATCGAGCCCTGTTGCAGGAAGAGGCTCAGGATTACTTTAAAAAGTGGCTTGAACAGGACGTCGTCTACATCATCACCGAAGAGGAAGAAGACGTTTTCCAGCGACTCACAAACGATGACGAGCGGGAACGCTTCATCGAACAGTTCTGGCGACGGCGCGATTCGGATCTCCGCACCGCGGTCAATGAATTCAAGGAAGAACATTACCGGCGTATTGCCTACGCCAATGACCATTTCTTCAGCGCCAAGGCAGGGTGGAGAACGGATCGCGGCCGGACCTATATCCTCTGGGGTCCGCCTGACGACCGCGAAATGCGTCCATCGGGCGGCCGCTATGAAAGGCTTATCTACGAGGGAGGAGGAACGACTACAACTTATCCCTTCGAGCGCTGGATTTATCGCCACATCCCAGGAATCGGGTCCGATATCGAGTTGGAATTTGTCGACCAGTCAGGTACCGGTGAATACCGTCTTGCGCTTGGTTTGGAGGAGAAAGATGCGCTCCTCCACAGCGAAGGCGGATTGACCATGGCAGAACAACTCGGGATGATGGACAAGTCCCAACGCCCTTATTTCACTCCGTCCAGCGCCCATAACCCCTTTATTCAGGGGATCATGGGCATGCGCGCAAAAGATCGTCCCTTTGCTCGCCTGGCGCGCTACTTCGATGTTCAGCAGGCTCCCGAGATTCGCTACAAAGATCTCCAGAAGCTGGTCGACAGCAGAGTCTTTTTTCACAATCTCCCGTTCGACATCAGCAGCAACGCGATCAAACTGGACGATGCCAGGGTGCTGATTGCCATTACCGTCGAGGTGCGCAATCAGGATCTGACCTTTCAAGAGGAATCCGGCATCCAGCAGGGCCGCCTTCGAATCTATGGACGCGTGATGAGCGTGAGCGGCCGAATGCTGACCGAGTTCGAGCAGGAACTGGCAATTGATTACGAAGCCGAAGAATTCAAAAAGAGCTTGACGGAACGGTCCGTTTACCAGAATCAGATAGCCGTCCCGGCCGGTCTCTACAAGCTGACCCTGATCCTCGAAGATTTGCACGGAGAGAGGATGGGTTCAACCGAGATTCGTCTGGCGGCTCCCAAATATGACGAAAAACAACTTGCCGCCTCTCTGATTCTGGCCGAGTCGATTCAGAAGCTTGGTGCGGTGCCGGATTCGATCCAGATGTTCGTGCTCGGTGACGTGAAAGTGATCCCCAATGTCAATCGTACGTTTGCCTCCACCGTTTCGCTGCCGGTTTATCTTCAGGTGTACAACCTACAGGTAGATCAGGCCCTGGCCAGACCGGACCCTCAGATTGTCTACGAAATCAGCAGGAACGGGAAGATTGTCAAAAACGTCGCCGACACTGCCAGCCAGAATCTTGCCTATTTCTCACCGGAGCGTGCGGTTTTCGTTCAATATCTTGACTTGGAGGGCCTCCCGCTTGGCGACTATTCGCTACGCGTGACCGTACGCGACGGCATTTCCAGAGAATCGGCCGGAACCCGCGACCGATTCAAGATTCAATGACGAACAGGTGTTCAACATTAGCCGAATCCTGATCGGAACCGGCGTCGCCGGCTGCGCCATCCTGGTATTTCCAGCCGTGTTTCTGGCGCTCTTTCCACAGGGTTCGACCGGCCAGACCACGCCTCTCTCCACAGCCGAGCCGCGTCAGGCCGAAGGCCATGTCGGGCAAAATACGTGCGCCAGTTGTCACAGGGAGATCACCGACTCCTACCAACATGTTGCAATGGCACGCTCATTCTCTCGCCCCGCGCCGGCGAACACGATTGAAGACTATGAAGAAAACAACAGTTTTTTCCATGACAAGTCTGGCTTTTTTTACACCATGCTCGAGCGCGACGGGCGCTTTTTTCAGCGTCGCAGCCTCAAGAACAAAAAGGGCGAGCCCATACACACTCATGAGGAGGAGATCACCTACATCCTGGGTTCAGGCGATCATGCCCGCTCCTATTTTCATCATCATCCCAATGGCGTGATTACCAAGTTGCCCGTCACCTGGTACACCCAGGAACGACGCTGGGGCATGTCTCCCGGCTACGACGTCGCAGATCATCTCGACTTCACCCGCCCCATACCCCAGGGGTGTTTTTTTTGTCACACTTCCTACCCTCGGCTCATCCCGCAAAGGTCCGAGGACGAGGTCTATTTTCCCAACCCCCTTCCGGCCGGCATCGGTTGTGAGCGTTGTCACGGACCGGGCAGCGAACACGTTCGCCTGATCTCGCAGGGAGCACCGGCGGAAAAGGTCAAGAAGGCGATTTACCACCCCGGGCTGGATTCGAAACAGGCTCAGAGAGATCTCTGTTACCAATGCCACCTGGAGACCAACGTCTACAGCGTGGCAACCAGAGTCATCGTTCCAGGCCGGGGAACGTTCTCCTATCGGCCGGGAGAGACTTTCTCGGATTACGCAGTCCGCTTCAAGCTTCGCGGTGTGGACGACAAGAGCAAACAATTCGACATGGTGAAGCAGCATGGCGATCTGATGGAAGAATCGAAATGCTTTCAAGGCAGCGGCGGCGCCATGACTTGCACCACCTGCCATGATCCCCACCGGAAGGTCTCTCATGACGAGAGCGCCGATTTCTACCGCGCCCGCTGTCTTTCCTGCCATGTCGCGAGTGATCTCAACAGCAGCCACAAACCTGTCGAAGTCGAGGGGGACTGCGCCCATTGCCACATGCCATCCGGAGACCCCACCGGTGATAGCCCCGATATTTCGTTCGAGGAGCTTCGGCGAGGAAACCAACGCACCCGCCACATCGTTTTTACCAACCATAGAATCGGTATCCACTCCAGAGCCGAAGTGCCGGCTGACCTGGGTCAGAACACCCTCTACGAACTGGAACCTTCAACCTCGTCACTGTCCGAGACCGAGAATCTTTTTTTTATGGGAGCGGCATTTTTGGATGCGACTCCGGCTGAACTGAGCGAACGCCCCAAACAGTTGGAAACGGGAATGCGGTTGTTGGAGCAGTACGTCGAGCGGGCCGACGGGCGCTACCTGACCGAGGCCTTCGCCTTAATGGGAAAAGGTTATGAAGTTTCGGGGAAAATCGATCAGGCGGTGGCGGCTTATGAGCGCTCGCTGGCAGGACGGCCGGGTCAGTTGCTGCCTTTGAGCAATCTGGCTTTGATCTACGCCAACCGGGGAGACCATGAACGCGGCAAAATCTACTTCTCCCGAGTGCTGGAGCGATTTCCGGATTATGTTCCGGCACTTCACGGGCTGGGCGTCCTGGCTGCCGGCGCCGGAAGAAAACAAGAGGCCATCGGGTACTTCGAGAGAGCAACCGAGTTGTTTCCGATTGCCGTCTTTTCCCACTATCACCTGGCCCAAATGTACTTGCGCGACCAGGAGTGGGATAAAGCCTTTGCAGCGATCAACCGCACCTTGGCTGTTTCTCCAAGATTCGGTCCGGCATACCTGGACCTTGGAAATCTTTACGCCCTCCAGAACCGGTTGCCCCAGGCTGAAGAAGCCTTCGAGCGGTTACTGAAGTTGGATCCAAACAACGAAACCGCCTACAACGCGGTTTCAATCGTCGCGTCGCGGCAGGGCGCTTTCGAGCGCGCTATTGACGTGCTGGAGGAGGCAGTCGAAAAGGGTGTTGCCGCAGAGGCAACCTTCCTGAATCTCGGTCGAATCCTGGCTCAAGCCGGTCATCTGGAAAGATCCATCGAGTCGTTGCACCAGGCGTTATCCCTGAACCCTCAAGCCGAAGAAACTCTCTTGACCCTGGCGATGGTGCACTCGTTGAAGGCCGAGGATGCATTGGCCAGACAATTTCTCCAGCAGTTGCTCAAGCTGAATCCGGACCACGCGCAGGCCCGCCTCCTCTTGGAGAGGCTTGGGAAATAGCTTAGCTCATACAATCTACCTTACGGGAGAAGAGGGCGACCACAAGGGTCGCCCCTACGGAAAATTCCAACGTATCCACTACTGTTGGCTGGCGTGCCCTCTCAGGCGGGCGGCTGAGGTGTCGATGGCACGGGCCAGATGCGCCCAATCCACGCCCATAAGTACCCATTGGATGCCCTTTTCCGTCCACGCCATTAGCGCTTCGGGATCATCGGCCAGACCGATGCCGGGAAAGACGCCGGCTTGATGTGCCGTGGTCACGACGGTTTCAACGGCGGTCTGCACCTCCGGGTGTTGAGGATTTCCCATATGTCCCATTGACCCGGCCAAATCGTTGACACCAATCATGATCGCCGTGAGTCCCGGCACTTGAACCATTTCGTCGATGACGTTGACGGCGTCGATGTGCTCGATTTGCACTACACAAACGATTTCCCGGTTGGCTCGCCGGCAGTACTCTGCGTCCCCGACACGACCGTATCGAATCGGACGCCGCGGACCGAATCCCCGCTCTCCCTCCGGAGGATACAAGCATGCCGAGACGGCAAGCTGAACATCTTCTACCGTGCGGACGAGCGGCACTACAATTCCGTCTGCCCCAATGTCCAACACCGGCTTGATCAAGACGGCATCATTCCACGCAACACGCACCAACGCCGCGGCGTCGCTACCCTTGGTCGCCATGATGTGAGCCTGAACTGTTTCCAGGGAATGGGCATTGTGCTCCATATCGATGAAGGCAAAATCGAGCGTGTGGGAGATCAACTCGGTCACGGTAGGATCCGAAAAGGTCACTCCGCAGCCAAGCGGGATCTGTCCACTCTCCAGCTTGGCCCTGAACCTGTTGGCGTTCTCCATCTGAACCCCTTTCTAGGATTGCTTGAAAACTGTTGTGCCGGTTGACGACTAACGGTTGATTCGCCGCTCAGCCGTTTCGGAAACAGCCGTTGGGGTGGTCAAAATTAATCCAACCACTATCCGATTCCAATCGATCTCAAGTATTCCCGGTTTCGTTTGGCGATCGGCAATGGTTTGTCGAACGCCACTGGATACATGTCCTGTTCAACAATTGCCCATCCGTCATAGTCGATTTCCTGCAACAAATCTCGAAAGGCAATGTAATCCACCACTCCCTTCGAGAGTTCACAGAACATGCCCATGGCAACAGCATGAATAAACGGTATTTCTTCGGCCACCACTTGCCGGCGAAGTTCAGGGTCCACACTCTTGAGATGAAGGTAAGGGATCCTCTCGTGATGCTTGCGCACGAAGGCGACCGGATCCACCCCGCGGTAGGCCAAATGACCAACGTCCTGGCCCAGGGAGATCACCTCGGGGTCGGTATCTTCCAGTAACTGCTCAATCTGATCTTCAAAGGCGACGTGGGAGTCGGGGCTGGAATGATAAACCAACTGGAGATCGAATTTATCCCGCACAAGGATTGCCGCCCTGTGGGTGGTGTTGATCAAGCGCTTCCACGCATCCTCATCCAAGCGTTCGGGCTTGATTCGTTCGCCGGTAAACCAATCCGTGTGCAGGTCATCGATCAGGACAAGGAATTGCGCTCCCAGTCCCGCCAGCAACTCCCCGACTTCCAAGAGCTGCGACTCCAACCCCGGCCATGCCTCCGGGTCTTCCAAATGAGCCATAAGAAAAGTGCCCGTGACCTTCAAATTCCGCCGGCTCAATTGCCGGCGCAAGACGTTGAGATCTTGCGGAAAATAACCATACGGACCCAGTTCGATCCACTCATAGCCGGCCTCCGCCACCTCGTCGAGAAATCTCCGCCAGGGGATTTGTTTCGGATCTTCCCCAAACCACACGCCCCAGGAATCCGGGCAGCTACCCACCTTGACGTTCATTGTTGAAATCTCCTATTGGTTAGTTGTCGATCTCTTCCGCCAGACGAGCCAGTTCCTGCTCCTTTTCAGCCTGTGCCGCCGCCAGGCGTCTTCGTTCCTCTTCGAGGATTTCCTCAACGCTCTTCTCAGCCCATTCGTAATCGCGGGCCTTTTGCAGGATCGAATGGATTTGCTCCAAATAAGTTTTGGAGCGCTCGACAGCTGGAGAATCCAGAATGGAGGCTCGGGCAAAAGCAGCCACCGCAGCCTTCGGGTTGCGAGAGTTTCCCTGGGCAAAGCCCAGTCGGAAGGCAGCGTAAGCATGTTCAGGATCCAATTCCAGTGTCATGCTGAAGTGCTCAACCGCCTGTCGAAGTTCCTTGGGGGAACCGACCGATTGCTGCCAAAGCTCCAAGTGGGCGCGACCCAAAGCATAGTGGGAGTCGGCCTGCAATCCCTGCCTTTGAATGACCCATTCGGAGGATGCCATGTTGCCGGGTCTTTCCAGTTTCTCCAACAACAGCAGGGCCCGATTGGCGTACTCGCTCGCCTTGGTCGCTTGGCGTCTTTCGGAATAGAGGTAGGCTAGCGGGGCCAGCAACTGAGGTATTTCGGGCAACTCAAGCAAGGCTTTTTCGGCGTGCAGGATAAAATTATCGACATCATTCACCCGATAAGCCGCGTCCGCCAAGACATTATGGGCAAAGGCCGTCAGCCCGCTGTTCGGAAAGCTCTCCAGAAACCTCGTGGCCAATTCGGCCTTTTTCGAGAGGCTCCCGGCACGTTCCACCTCTTGCCAAGCATCGAACTCTGCTTTCTCTCCGGCCTCTCCGACGACGCGGACAGGCGCGACGGGTTCCTGCTCGTCTTGAGCTGGCTGCTGAGGTGTTTGTTGGTGTTCCGGTGCCGCCGCCTGTGCGATCACATGGTTGGAGAACACACTCAGCACCAGGAGCGTCAAAACCACGCGAGAATACCTCAGCTTCATACTTCTCACCTAACGAGGTGCGTAGAGTTGGGCCGCCCCTCTCTTGAGCTTGCGGTAAAGGAATCGGTCGGTTCCCAGCTTGCGTTCCTCTCGATTGAGGCGTCGCACCTGTTGGAGGGCCTCGAGAGCTTTTTCCTTTTTCCCGGCCTTCCGATAGGCGATCGACAATTGATAATAGGCCGTCGTTGCCTGGGGATCGAGCCGGATCGACGTCTCCAACTCCCGGATGGCCGAGTCCAGGTCGTGTCTCTTCAAATAAAGTTTTCCCAGACTGATGCGGGCAAGAACGAAGTCGGGCTTCAAGGCCGTCGCCTGCTTCAAATGTCTTAGACTTCTCGTTTCTGCCGGTGTACCCGGACGAGACCCTTGAGTCATTCCGATGTCTCCCAGCAGGTAGTGGGCATAGAAATTTGTCGGGTCTGCCCGTAGTGCCTGCTGGAGAAGAACTGTTGCCTCGTCATGTTGCTGAGCTTCCACCAACACGAATGCGAGTCCGAGTCTGGCCATCTCCGAATTCGGCTGCAGCCGAATCGCCTTTTCGTAGTCGGATGCCGCTTCGCGGTAACGACCCTGGGAAAGTTTCAAGTAGCCACGTTGGATGTGCAGAACATGGGAATCCGGCAGATGAACCAACCCCTGATCCAGGAAATCCAGGGCCACTGACGGTGACATGGCCGCCTCTGTCGCCAACCGGGCGATGGCCACATAATTGCGTTCGTCGCTGGGATAATCCCGAGTTGCCTGCTGCAGGATCTGCCAGGCTTTTTGGAACTCTTCGAGCTCCAAATAGGATAGTGCCAGCAGGTTGAAGACATCACCGGTCTTGTATCGTTGCGGAATGTTCTCCAGGGTATCGGCACAGTCAGTGTGTTTACCCAGAAGATATTGTACAAACGCCAGATTATAGGCCGCCGCGGATTTGTCGGGATAGCCCGCTTGGGCAAGCTCGAAGTGGCGTTCGCCCTCGGCATACTCACCGAAACGGGCCAGCAGGAGACCCGTCTCGAACTGGGCAATGGCATTGTCCTCCGCTACGCTTTGCAGGACACGTTTGGCTGCCTCGACCTGTTTGGTTTCGAGCAAAGCCTCAGCATGGTTGACCCGCCACAAAGGGTTTGCCTGCAGCACCGAGGGAGCTTTGGAATAGCGTAGGACTGCTTCCTGGAAATCCTTCAGGATGAAGGCGATCTGTCCCAGAAGTGCCTGAGCCTCTTCGTCTTCGTCCTGCCGCCCCAACCTTTCCAGCAACAGCGTGCGTGCTTCCTGCACGCGGCCCTGGTCAAGCAGTTCCAGTGCACGCTGTTTCCAGACTGGCTGGGCCAGGGCTAGAGAGAGCAGAATCAACCAACCGGAGGCGCCAACAATTAGCGAGAACAGAATTCGCCTCATTGACCCAGTATAAGGTATCGAGGATTTTGTCTCGCCGCTGCTTGCAATCCTGCGAGCAGCAGGTGTAGCCTGCCCTCAACATACCCAATCGGGTCGCCTTTCATTCAGTTAGTCTGAAAGATGACGACAGGGACCCGGGGGGGCACACTGCCCTGAACCGTTAGTAGGGGGTCGTTCTTGCCACCAGTGGCTCGGTCGTTGGTCATTGCTCATCCCAACCCGCTCCACATCCTGATCATCCCTCGGCAAGCCTCTCGCAGTATCGGGACACCTGGAACCGGAGCCCCCCGGGAAGTCGTGCGGCCCGCGGTGACGACCGAAGAAATTTATCGCCCCGGTTGGTTCAGCCGGGTTTTCTGCTCACACCTTAATCCTTCAACCGATTTTTTTAACAGAAGTGAGGACCATGAAGTCTAAGACGGTTGTTGTTTTTCTGCTTTCTTTCTCGCTGCTCTCTTCGGTTGCCTGGGCACAGCGTTTCGCCGAGGTCTCAGGGACGGTCACGGACGCCACGGGGGCAGTTCTGCCCGGCGTCACCGTCACCGTCACCAGCGCCGACGCCGGCCTCAACAAAATGGCCATCACGACCGACACGGGGCTATACCGCGTCTTCGAGCTGAATCCGGGTGCCTATCGAATCAGTGCCCAGTTGGACGGCTTCAAGACCACGGTCGTGGAAACGACGCTGGAAACGATGAAGATCACCACCGTGGACATCGCCCTGGAAATTGGTGAAATCGCCGACCAGGTAACGGTGGAGGCGCTGGGCGTGACCCTGGAGAGGGAATCGGCAAAGATCAGCACTTTTTTCGAAGAGAAAATGATCGAGGATCTGCCCCAATTATTGAAACGGCCTCTCGACATGATCAAGTATGCAGCGGCTGTTTCTTATCGCGGAACCTGGAATCTGATACCCGGCCATTCGACTTATTACAGCATGAACGGAGTTCCCTACCAAGCTGGGGAAGTCTATGTCGACGGAGCCTACGGCATGAGCGGCCGCGCCTACGACAGCAACCCGGACACCAGTCCCAGAACAGCCACTGTCAAGGAAATGCGGATCGTGCAAACCAGCTTCAAGGCCGAGTACAACGGAGGGGGTGGCGGCCTGGTGATCATGTCCACCAAGTCGGGAACCAACAGTTTCCACGGTTCCGTGTGGGAGTTTCACCGTCAGAAAGCGTTGGACGCTCGTAATTTCTTCGCTGCCCGGCGAGATCCTTTCCGCGAACATCTTTACGGGTTCGAAGTGGACGGACCGATCATCAAAGACAAGGTGCACTTCATGGTCAGTGGTTCGGGAAAACGCTCCTTTACTCCAACCGGCTCCAGGTTTCACACCTTCCCCACGGAGGCCCAGAGGCGGGGGGATTTTTCGGGCAAGTTCAACTCTGACGGGAGTTTGCGAACCATTTATGATCCGCTCACCACGGTTGAAAATCCGGACGGAACGATTAGCCGAACCCCTTTTCCGAACAACATCATCCCGGCCGACCGCATCAGCCGCCAGGCACAGGCGGTTCTGTCCTATCTTCCGTTAGGGAACCGGGCCCCTGACGACCCTTCCGGAACCAACAACTACGTGGGGCTGACAGCCAACCCCTTGGCCTTGTGGGGATGGACCGCCCGCGTCGACTGGCAAGTCGATGACAACGACAAGATCTTTGCTCGCTTTATTTCCGATCCATCCGTCAGTGAATCGATTGGACCCTGGACTCCACCCTCCGGCTTCGACACGAGCCGGCTTCCCGACGACGCCATTGCCAAGCGCGCCGAACGGAATCCGGCCGACCCGGATGACTGGGTTATGAGGTTCGACCAGCTCAACCAGGCGGTTGGTTGGACGCATACCTTCAGTCCCTCGGTGATCTCTGACTTTCGCCAGTCCTATAACCAGTTATCGCAATGGGCAAGGCCTCTTTCCCAGGGTCTGGGTTTCCCGCAAGAGATAGGAATCACGGTTCCTTCTGAAGTCCCGGCCACGACGACCTACGGCGGCAACAACCACTTTCCCTTTATCGGCATACCCGGCTACAACGGACCCGGCGCCGGCTGGGGCGGTGGCGCTGCGATCAATCCACGACGCGGGCTGCACTTTGGCGAGACCGCTACCTGGCTGAAGGGCGCCCATTCATTCAAGGTCGGCATCGAGACGAGACGTTCCGGTCACGCGTATTTCCAGGCCAGCAATTCCTCCGGGCGGTATAATTTCTCCGCCAATGCCACAGCCGCCCATCCTTTTGACGCCGCCAGCGGGGATTCCGTAGCTTCTCTGCTGCTGGATTGGGTGGACGCCGTCAGCATTTCCAATGTTGGCCAACGAAATTTCAGCACTTGGTACTGGGGGATGTTCGTGCAGGACGACTGGCGGGTCAGTCCCAACGTGACCGTGAACCTGGGGCTGCGCTATGACTTCGACACGCCGTTAAGGGAGCGAAATAACCTCATAAGCTCTTTCGACCTCAATGCGATCAACCCCGTTTGCAACTGCCCGGGCGCCTTCTTCTACCCCGAGCAGTACTACGAGACGCAAAAATCGAACTTTGCCCCGCGCCTGGGAGTCGCCTGGAATCCCGGGGGCGGCAAGACAGTGGTGCGGGCCGGGGCCGGCATTTACTACATGCAGCCCATGATCGGCATGAACCCCTGGCAAACTCCCCGGACGGGCCGCGGCGATGTGACCGTCAGCAAGGACTTGGGCAGCCCCGACTTTGGAGTCACTCCGGCGACGCCAGGTCTTGCGGCCGGTGTGGGAGCGATTCCGGTGTTCGAGCTGCAACCCGGATTCGGAGCGGTTGAGATTGGGCAGCCGGCCATTCTGGGGGCCGAATACCTGTGCTGTCCCGAGTTGCGTCAGAACCCCTACAGCATCTCTATGAGTTTCACCCTCCAGCACGAAATCAACGACATCGTGCTCGAAGCCGGCTACATCGGCAACCTGACCAGGCACCTGGGTGAGTGGAGCTACAATTTGAACCAGCTTCGGCCTCAATTGATGGGGCCGAATGCCACCCAGGCCGACCGCCCCTATCCGCAATACAGTGCTGTAAACCAGATCTCGGTACCCGACAAGACCATGACTTATCATGCCATGGTGCTCAAGGCGGAAAAGAGGTTTGGAGGCGGCTTGGCATTTCTCACCAATTTCACCTGGTCAAAACACCTGGGCAATCGTGAAGGGCGACACAACGTCTACGACCGAGCTTCCGCCAGGGGGCCGGCTTGGCTTTCGAGACGGCTGCGTTTCGTGGTGGCGGGTACTTACGAGTTGCCCTTCGGACCCAATCGCAGTTTTCTCGCTGATGGACCCATAGCTAAAATACTAGGGGGTTGGAACACCTCATTCGCCTTTATTGGCCAATCGGGGGTTCCTCTGAACTTCTACGCATCGCCCAACTTGACCGGCTCATTCGGGGGAAATTCACGCGCCACCCGGTTACGTAACGGCAAGGGACCGCAGACGATCGAAGCTTGGTGGGACATCAATGCATTCGTTCATCCCGGGCCATTCGTGTTTGGCAATGCCGGTGTCGGAATCGTGGAAGGTCCTGGATCCCAGACCGTTGATTTCTCCCTGATGAAGGACTTCCATATCCTGGAGGGTAAGCGGCTTCGTTTTACGGCCGATTTCTTCAATTTCCTGAACCGCGCCAACTTCAACGATCCGAGTACAAGCGTCTGTCCGGCCGCTGCGCCCTGCACGACCAATCGCATCACAAGCGCTCAATTTGGACGCCAAACTCAGTTGGGACTGCAGTTCTATTTCTGACAATCAACCATATGCGCAGTCTCGCCATCTTGTTTGAACAAGGTGGCGGGACTGAGCAAATCCCTGTCAAATTGACCGTCGCTGACCCGAGGTGGACTTTTGTAGCGGTCCACGACCGGATCGTCCGACAGGCGTAGTTTGGTGACTTCCAACCAGTCCTGTCGGGAACCAAGTCAGCTTTCCCATTTTTGGAGAGTTGGGGGATAAGGTGGGTTGTCCCCATACCCGCTCTTTGATCTGGCTCCTGGTTCCGCTCCTCTTCGTTCAACCGGTCGCCAGCCCACGGCTGCTCCCACCGGAACAACCAGCCTCTTCCGTGTCGGCGCCTTCCGGCAACGATCGCTCTTCTTATGCCGGCGCCTCGACCTGTGGGAAATGTCATCAAGCCTTCTTGGAAAGCTTTCGCAAAACCTCCCACTACCTCACCTCCCAGCTTCCTGGAGCGAATTCCATTCTCGGCAGTTTTTCGCCCGATCATAATTTGCTTCGCACCCGCAATCCCGATCTCTGGTTCGAAATGCGCGCCTTGGAAGACGGCTTCTTTCAAACCGCCTGGTCCCGGGAAAAAGGTCGAATTGTCCCGCGGACCGAGCGCATGGACATCGTCATCGGATCGGGGAAAATGGGCCAGACTTATCTCTACTGGCGAGGCAGCAAACTCTTTCAGTTGCCGGTTTCCTATTTCACTCAGGCGAAGCGTTGGATCAACAGCCCCGGCTATCCGGATGGGCAGGCGTACTTCGATCGCCCGGTTATTCCGCGTTGCCTGGAATGCCATGCCACCTACTTTGAGGTCGTCAGCGAAGAAGACCCTATGCGGCCCTATCTGAGCAATGTCTATAGCCAGGACCATTACTTGCTGGGAGTCACCTGCGAAAGCTGTCATGGTCCGGGAGGTCTTCATTCGAAAAACCCATTGGAGAGATCCAACTCCGGCGCGACTGCCCATATCGTCCATCCCGGAAAACTCGACCGGCAACTCCGGATGACACTCTGCGCCCAGTGCCATTCGGGTCACCTGGTCCCACGCAACGGCCCCTTTTCTTTCAGACCCGGCCAGGGACCTGAGGCGTTCATTGCCGTGGAGAGCCTTCGGGCCAGGAACAGCGGAGGCGTGCACACCACCAATCAACCCGATCGTCTTCGCCGCTCCCGATGTTTTCAGGAGAGTGGATCAATGACCTGTATGACTTGCCATGATCCGCACCACCTGGAGCGGGGGAACCTGCAACTATTTTCTCGACGTTGCATGACCTGCCACCAGCCCCACGTGTGTGGGATGGCCGCAACCTTGGGGGATACGATCGAAGGCAACTGCATTGACTGTCATATGCCAGTGTATCGGGACGCGGGAACGCCAATGGAGACGGCCGGCGGTTTTGAGACTCCGCGGATGCGGGATCACAACGTCGCCATCTATCGGACTGTAGCTGAACGTCTTTTGAAGCAGTTCCAGCAAAAAGACAGTTCGCGGCGTTGACGATGGGACCATGGCCCCGCGCCAGTATCACAAAATAAAGAACCACTCGGGTGACATTCGGTGGGAAGTTCAGTAATCAGCGCTTGGCCCAGCTAGCTCTAACCAGGGGGACGACCAGCTCCCAGGCGGGTTTTCTGAAGCGCTCGCCTCGACGCTTCCCTGGCCCCCAGTTGACGCCTTTGTTGATTGAGACGACGGACCTGGGCCAGTGTCTGGCGTTCTTTTTCCTTATTACCCAACTTTCGATAGGCAATCGAGAGTTGATAGAAGGCCGGAGTCGCTTCCGGGTCCAGTTGAACCGCTTTTTCCAACTCTCGAACGGCCGAGGCGGGGTCGCTTCTTTTCAAATAAAGTTTACCCAGGCTGGTGTGTGCAAGGGCTACGGGAGATGATCCTTCCCAAAAAAAGAAATCCGGTTGCAACGCCGTGGCCTGTTTCAGGTGCTCCACGGCTTTCGATTCGACCTGACTTCCGGGCGCAACCCCACTCAAAATAGCCAGCTCTCCCAGAAGATAATGTCCATAAAAACTGAGAGGGGTTCGTTGCAGCACCTCCTGCAATACAGTGGAAGCCTCGTCAAGCTGCCGGGTCGCCATCAGCACCAGAGCCAAACCCACTCGCGGAATGTCCAGGCCCGGCCGTAGCTTGGCAGCCTTTCGGTACTCGGATTCGGCCATCCCGTATTGAGCCAGGAAATATCGCAAATGAGCATGTTTGAAACGCAGACTGTAAGAGTGCGGGAGTTGTTCCAGACCCTTCTCCAGCAATCCAACCGCCTGCAGCAGCTTGTTTTCCTCGACCAGACGCTCGGCAGCGGCCAGGTAATTGATTTCATCTCCAGGATCGCGGTCAATCGACTTTCGCAGCATGTCGACTGCCGCCTCTTTTTTCGCCAGCAACAATAGATCGAGCATTCGTTCCTGTTTCTGAGCCAAGGAGTGCTCCGGAAAATCTGAAGAATTGGAAATGGTCCAACCGCGACGCAATTCCTCGAGCGTCGCCGCGCACTCTTCAAACTTCCTCAGACGATATTGCGCCAAGGCCAAGTTGTAGGACACGGACAGCGGGTCCGGATGCCCGGCTCGGGCCATCTGAAAATGCCTTTCAGCAGCCGTGAATTCGCCGAAGCGAGCCAGAATCAAACCCGCCTCGAACTGGGCCATGAAGTGTTTTTCGGGCAATCGTTCCACAGCTTCAAGAGCAGCCGGATTGGCCTTGGTCTGCAGTAGTGACTCGGTATAGTTGAGAAGTAGAATCGGGTTGGTGGAAAGCTTCGAGGTGCTTTTCCGGAAGCGTTCTGCAGCCTCCCCGTACTCTTTCAAACTGAAGGCGATTTGCCCCAGAAGTGCCTGGAGTTCTTCGTTGCCCGGATCCTTTTGAGCCAGCTCCAAAAGTATTTTACGGGCCTCCACGAACCGGCCTGTTTGAAGGAGTTCCGAAACCGTGTTCTGCCCTGACGATTGTGACCATCCGAAGCAGAAGAAAATGAAAAGGACAGAAATTCGTGTCAGGTGTGACAAGCGTGGCCCGGCAGGCAACACCATCCTCCAATGCTAGCAGACGTGCGAAGAGGGTAAAAAGACCAAATATAGAATCCCGCCTATCTTGTTCCAGTTGCTCCGGGGCATACCATCCTTGGCCTGTTCTGAGCCTCGTTTGACCGAGTGTTCGACGCGGAATACAATTCGGGCAATGGGCCGTTGGGCCGCACCGGCCGTGTTTTTTCTCCTGGTTTCCTCAGACCTTCGGGCCCAGGATCTTCCACCCATTCCTCAACTCCTGCCCCGGCAATGGGAGATTCTCGATCCCAAATTGCAGCAAGCCTATGCCAGGGTGATGGAATCTCCAAACGATGTGGAATCCAACGGCCGCTTGGCAATGACCTTCCACGCCTTCGACCAATTTGAGCTGGCAGCAGTTTTTTATCAGAGAAGCGACTTGCTGCAATCAGGAACTTTTCGTTGGCCCTACTACCTGGGCATCGTGCGCGGAGCCGAGGGGAAGACCAGCGAGGCTATCGGCATATTGCGCAAGGCGAGAACGGTTGACCCGGACTATCTTCCCGCCCGTGTCCGATTGGCCGAACTCCTTCTTGCGACCCACAATCAGGAGGAAGCAAAAACAATCTACCAGCAAGTGCTGAAGCAACATCCAGACTGTTCGCAAGCGCACTACGGAATGGGCCGGGTTCAGTCCTCCGGGGGTCAATGGCAAGCCGCAATTCAAAGCTACCGCAGAGCCTTGACATTGTCCCCGGGTTTCGGGGCGGCCCATTACGCTTTGGCAACAGCCTGTCGACAACTGGGAATGCTGGATCAATATCAGGAAAACATACGGCTCTTTCAACAAAACCGGGGGAGAAGCCCGCAGTTGGACGATCCTCTGCTCAAGACGGTGGCTGCCCTGCGATCCCACGCGGAATATTACTTCAAGGAGGGTCTTCGGCTTCAAGCGGAGGGTCGGTTCGAACCGGCCATCGTTGAATATCAACGGGCTCTGAAGGAAGATCCGAATTACGCCCGGGCCCACGCCAATCTGTGCCTGGCCCAACTGCTCTTGAAGCGGTTGGACCAAGCCGAGCACCACTGTCAATTGGCCCTCAAGCTTGATCCCGATATTCACGAAATTCGCCACAACCTGGGATTGCTCCGCCGACTTCAGGGGAGAAACCGGGAAGCTGCGGATGCCTTTCGAGAGGCATTGGAAATCGATCCTTTTTACGCCGAATCCCACTACCTTCTGGGGGCGATTCTGGCCCAGGAAGAGCGTCTAAAGAGTGCGGAGCACCATTTTCGGCAGGCGATCGAGAACCAGCCGGATTACCGCACTGCCCATTTTCAATTGGGTCTCCTGCTTCAGAAACAGGGTAGGGATGCGGAAGCCGTCCCCCATTTCCGGAAGACTCTGACCGTAGAGGATGAGAGAACTCCCGTGTACCAGTACCTGCTGGCCCACAGCTATGCCCGCCTGGGTGACCTGGATAAAGCCGTTGAATCCGCCGCACAGGCCCGGGAAAAGGCGCTTTCGGTAGGGAAGGGTAAATTGGCGGCTGACCTGGAGAGGTTCCTGCAGCAGTTGCGGCAAGCAGGCGAACGGCCATGAAAGAACTGGCGGGCTTTCCGGCCCGGGGCGCCTGCCCGCGGCCCGTGGCCCGGCTGCTGGTCACCCTGCTTTGGGGAGCCTCTGCCTGGCCGTCTCTTGGGGCTCAAGACCCGGCCACACCAACTCCCCTCTTCTCGGAAGTGGCCTTCCAAGTGGGGTTGGATTTCAAACACTTCAATGGAGCCGGCGGAAATTTTTACATACCTGAAATCGTGGGCTCGGGAGCCGCCCTGTTGGACTACGACGGCGACGGCGATCTGGATGTCTACCTGGTGCAAGGCACGATGCTGGAACCGGGCAAGAGTCCCTCCCAGTCCTGGTTTGCTCCAGGTCCTGGATGGAGGCCGGGACACCGGTTGTATCGAAACGAGCTGATCCCCGGGGGAAGTCTCAAGTTTAGGGAGGTCACCGCGGAAGCCGGGGTCGGCTCTGTCAGCTACGGGATGGGCGTGGCGGTAGGAGATTACGACAATGATGGAGATCCTGACCTTTACCTGACCAACTACGGACCCAATATCTTGTATCGCAACAACGGGGACGCGACCTTCACCCCAATGGAGGGAATGGGAGCTGAAGATTCCCGTTGGACCACCAGCGCTGCCTTTCTGGATTACGATCGCGATGGCGACCTCGACCTGTTCATGACGAATTACGGAAATTTCACCGTCAAAGGGAACAACCCCTGCCACAATAAGATGGGTCTCCGGGATTATTGCGGTCCCAGTGGCTATCGCCCCATCCCGGATCGCCTCTTCCGGAACGAGAGGGGCCGGCAATTTGTTGACGTGACTGAGGACGCCGGACTGGGGGCCGCCTTTGGAACCGGGTTGGGAGTCATCTGTGCCGATTTCAACGGTGACGGGTGGCCGGATATCTACGTCGCCAACGACAGAACTCCCAATCAACTCTGGCTCAACCGGGGAGACGGAAGCTTTGAAGAGGCGGGGCTGTTCTCAGGGACTGCGTTCAACGTCGATGGCAATGCCGAAGCCAGCATGGGGGTCACGGCCGCCGATTTCAATAACGACGGCAGCGAAGACCTCTTCATGACTCATCTGACGGAAGAGACCCACACCCTCTATCTGAACGATGGCGCCGGCGGTTTTGCTGACCAAACCAGTCGTTTCGGATTGACCCGGGTGGACAACTACACCGGTTTCGGCACCCGGTGGTTCGACTACGACAACGACGGCCTGCTGGATCTGTTCATGGCCAACGGTGCGGTGCGAATGACGCGGCTGGCCGAACCGGCCGACTATGCGTACGATCAGATCAACCAACTGTTCCACAACGACGGGGACGGGAACTATCGGGAAACGACAGCGGAGTCGGGAGCGGCGCTGCAACTGTCGGAAGTGAGCCGGGGAGCCGCTTTTGGCGACATTGACAACGACGGTGACGTGGACATCCTGGTCACCAACAACAACGGACCGGTACGGTTGCTGTTGAATCAGATCGGGTCGCGTAATCATTGGCTCCAGATTCAACTGGAGGGGGTGAAAAGCAACCGTTACGGGGTCGGAGCCCGGGTGGGGGTGCAGCGCCACGGAAAGAAAACGTTATGGCGCCGCGCGCATACCGATGGCAGCTATTTGAACGCCAACGACCATCGGGTGCACTTTGGCCTGGGCGGAGACCAGAAGGTCACGGCAGTCATCGTCCACTGGCCCGGCGGCAGCAGCGAAATCTGGGAAGGGGTGGAAGCCGACCGGCTCGTCACCCTCCAGGAAGGCTCCGGAACACCGTGGAAGCCGTAGCGGACCAGGATTCCCAAATGGCGACGTTGGAGCCGCCAGTCATATTTCACAATTCTGGAAATAGGGACAAACTATTGGTGACAATAGGAGTTCTGGTGCAGGGAGCCGAAATAACCATTGGCGCTCGAAGGAGGATCTCATGGCAGACAGTCTCGAAAACCGAATTGCTTTGGTAACGGGCGGAGCCTCGGGGATCGGCCGAGCCTCCTGTCTACTGCTTGCTCGGGAAGGGGCCAAAGTGGTGGTGGCGGACGTCCAGCAGGATAGAGCGAGCGAAACCGTCCGGCTGGTCAGAGCTGCCGGAGGGGAGGCGACGTCCGTTGCCTGTGATGTGACGAAAGCCGGCGATGTCGAAGCGCTGGTCGAAGCATGCGTGAGCCGGCATGGCCGGCTGGATTGCGGCATTAACGTCGCCGGCATCTTGGGAGAAATGGGCAAGATCCATGAGTGTACCGAGGAAAACTACGATCGCGTGATGGCAACCAACACCAAGGGCATATGGTTGTGCATGAAATATGAAATTATCCAGATGCTTGCCCAGGGGGCGGGAGTGATCGTGAACATCGCCTCTGTCGCCGGCGAGGCGGGAACCCCCGACTTGCCGGTTTATGGAGCGTCCAAGGTGGCTGTCACCATGCTGACACGGGCGGCAGCGGTCGACCTGGTCGCCAGGAATATTCGTGTGAACGCCATTAATCCCGGATTCGTCCAGACTCCAATGGTCGACAAGCAGGAAGCGGACTACCCCGAAATAGTCAAGGAATATCAAGACGGTCTCAGGATCGGCCGCATGGGACGGCCCGAGGAGATCGCCGAGGCGGTCGTATGGCTGTGTTCGGACAAAGCCTCTTTCGTCGCCGGCCAAACGATGAACGTCGACGGAGCAGCTCTGGCCTAGGAGCCTGCGACGCAGACTCCTAGCCGGCACTTGCAGGCAACACCGAACCCGTTCAAGCCTTGACGCCGGTAACGGCCTTGTTCAAGGCGGGCATCAGCTCTTTGGCGAACAGCTCCAGGTTGCGGATCCAACTGGCCTTGTCGTCCCAGTCGAAGCCCATCAGGACCAGGGTGCCGAAGGGACCGCTCTCCTCCATGAGTTCCAGAAGTCGCCGGAGCACTTCGTCGACGTCGCCGGCGATGATCTGCTCCCTGAGCCAGAAATCCATGTTGCAATCGGCGTCCGGCGTGTCGAGGTCCCGTTTCAGGATGCCCCGGTGCCCCAGTGAATTGTCCAGCAGAGTGGCAATGTACTCGTAGTTCCCGCCCACCGAGTTGTTGCGGGCGAGCCTGACCGCCTCCTCGGTCGTGTCGGCCAGGAAGATGGCGCGGCAAACCTTCCAGATCCCGGGATCCGCTTCCCGGCCCGCTTCGGCGGCGGCCCGGGCGTAGGTCGCCCAGTTGTCCGCCAGAACGTTCCCGGTGGCCAGAGCGGCCGAGAAGGGAGCGTACCCGCGCTGGCCGGCCAGGGTGAGGGTGCCCGAGTTGCGGCTGATGCCGGGCATGGCGATGGGTGGATGCGGCTGCTGCAGGGGCTTGAATATGAATCCGATCCCCGTCGCTTCATCGACACTCTCTTCGAGTGAAAACTCCCAGAATTCACCTTCGTGGTGGTAGGGCGGGTCCGACGCCCAGAGATCCAGGATGACGTCCAGCGCTTCCACCGTCATGGCGCCGCCATCCTTGGGATGCTGCCCGTAGAGTTCCATGTCGGTGCCGACGCTGTTGGGTCCGAAGCAGAGGTTGAGCCTTCCTTTCGAGAGGTGGTCCAGAAAAGCGAGCCGTGTGGCCACGTAGGCCGGATGGTGCAGATTGAGGCACACCGGCGCGGCTCCCAGGCGTATGCGTTCGGTCACTCCCAGGACGCGGCCGATGAACACCTCCGGGACCACGATGGGCTCGAACCTCATGGTGTGGTGCTCGCCGATCCAGAACTCGTCGAACCCAAGTTCCTCCGCCCGGATGACCAGTTCGATATCCTCGTCGAAGCATTGTGCCAGCGGCTTGCTCGTAGGGTGGTAGGGCATGATGAACATGCCGTAGTTGATGGGTCGTGCGCCGGCGTTGGTATCAACTCTCATGCGCCGTGGGCTCCTTTCGTCGACGGTCGAAAACGATCGCTACCAGATCACACCCGTGTGGGTAGCGTCCGGTACTCGATGCTCAGCTCCAGGCTGTGGAGGATCATTTCGATCCTGACCTGGGGATTGCGTTTCTTGAGGGTGGCCTCCAATCGATTGATGCCCTGCCGGATCCAGTCTCCGTGCGTGAGATCGTAGGACATGATGTAGTTGCCCTGGTACTCGATGGGCCCCGGCCCGACCCGGTTCATGGGGATTTCCAATCCGGGTTTCTCAGGTAGCGGCTGCCCGTTCCATGTCAGCTCCAGCACGTCTTCCCACGTCAATCCCACCACCGTCAGGCTCAGCTTGATCTCCTGGAGCATGCCTCTTCGCCGCGCCATGTCCAGATCGTCCGCCACCATGACTTCCACCGTCTTCGGCTTCCCCTCGGCCAACGCCTCGGGCAACTGATGCACGAAGGCTTGAAACACGTCGCTGCTGCGAGGGTACTTGTTGAGGCAGTCGAAACAGCCGACTTCAGTGTAGAGCTTGTCCTTGTGCTCCAGGGTCCTGGGATCTCCCAGCTCCTGGAACACCACCTCGGCTTCCTTCAGATCGTGGCCGATATGGTGGTGGAAGTTGAACATGTAGATTCCGTCGACCCCCTGCCGCCAGGCGTTGGCGGCTCCGGCCCGGAGCGTCGCGGCTGGTGGACGCCGGTGGTAGCCCGGGCCCACCTGTTCGGACGTGCAAGCGTAGATCTTGCAGGAAGTCCCTTTCGCCAGCGCCACGAACTCATCGAAGGGCATGCCCGTGGCCGTATCCCAATGGACCCCGGGAGAGACGTAGTCGACCAGCCCCTCCTCGATCCAGGTCTTCAACTCCAGTCCGATCTCATGGCACTTCTCCAGCGTCGCCGGGACCCGGACCCCGAATCCCAGGGGCCGGCCCCGATCGGCTCCGATGCGGTCGAACAGGGACCTGGCCTGTCTGAGATACTCGGTCAGGATCGGCCTCCCCTTCTCGATGTCGGGAAAATAGTGGCCCGGCTCGCGCAGCAAGTCCCACTCGAAACCGTCGGCGTCGTAACGGGTGCAAACGTCCTCCACCAGCTCCAGACGGTGTGCCCGGACCTGGGGAATGGCGAAGTTGAGGCCGACGCATTTCTCGGCGTAGACGCTCTCGGGACCGTGGACACCGGAGCCGCAGTTTTCTCCCAGTTCGTACTCCCGATGGGCGACCCGAAAGTGGCTGGGCCACTGGAAGCGGGGACCGTGCAGGTCATTGAATCGCATGCCGATCCAGTATTGCAGGCCGGCTTCGTGGGCCCGTTCCAGAGAAAGCTGCCAGGGATCGATGCCCTGGTCCAGCAGCCCACGGATGCAGGTCTGCTGTTTCCACTCGCTGACGTGAAGAAAGCTGTCCCGATCGATCCCCTCGGCCTCGCGAACCCGGGTGGGAAACAGGGGGACCGCGTCACCGAATCCGAACATGTGGCAGACGACGGCGCCGATCTGGGTGCTGACGAACCGCCCCACGGCTTCGTAGACAAAATCCTCAGGCGTCCTGGGAGGAGCGGGATAGAAGAGGAAACTGCCGTCGTTATTGTAGAGTAGCGGAGGCAGCGAGAGGCGCTGCGTTTCGGCCGTGGGCGTTCCGGCCGAAGCGACGCCGGTCCCGGCCAGCGTCAGCGCTCCCACGTTCCGTTGAAACTCCCTCCGGCTCAGCTTCTTCGCCATGAGGTTCCTCCCCGGAGGCCCGGCAGCGAGCCCTTCGTTCGCTTGACCCTGTCCGATAATCCTCAGGCCGGAATTCGCACGGCCCGGCGGGTGGCCGACGACTCCTTGGCCGCCTCGATAATCTCCAGCATGTGGACATTGTCCCGAATCGGCGAGGGGGCCGGAGCCCCGGTCCGGGACGCCTCCAGGAAATCCCGGAAGAGCTCTTCGGCCATGATGCCGCCGTAACCCGGCGTCTGGGGAATATCGTAGGTCTTGCGGTGGCGGCGCCCGGCGATCCAATGCCGAGCCTCGCTGTAGAGAGTGTAGGTTGAGCCCGCAACGGCGGCATTGGTCGTCCCGTGCTCCACCGGCTCCACCAGCGGCAGGATGGAATAGCCTTCCGTGCCCCGCATGCCGATGTAGAAATCGTAGACGGCCCGGCTTCCCTTCAGGTGATATCCGGCCTGGAAGGTCCCCATCTTGCCGCTCTCGAAGCTCAGCAACAGCAATCCCGTGTCTTCGACGGCAATCTTCTCCGGATTCAGGTTCCCCACCAGGGCCATGACTTCGACCACCCGCTCCTGCATCAGGTACAACACCAGGTCCAGGCAGTGGCACCCCAACCAGGACATGATTCCGCTGCCCGCGGTCTTGGGATCGAAGATGTAGGCGGAGGTGTCCCGGTATTCCACCAACCCGTTCAAAAGCTTGGCCTCGATGGTCATGACGCGGCCCAGCGCTCCATCGTCCAGGGCCCGCTTGAAGTCCATGACCATGGGATTGTAGCGCCACTGCAGCATGGCGCCGGCCGTCACGCCCTTCTTCTCCGCCACTTCCGCCACCCGGCGCAGGTGGGAGGAATCGGTCGTCGCCGGTTTGTCGTACAGGACCGGCAAGCCGGCGGAGACCACCTGCTCCAGAATGCCGGGCGCCTGGTCGGGACGGGCGCAGACCGTCACCGCGTCGAGGTCGTCTCTGGCCAGGAATCGGCCCAGATCGGTGGATTTCGTGGCCACCTTGGAGGACTCGGCGGCCAGCTTTTCCACATCGGCCAGCTCGGTGGCGGCGCAGACGTGCACCTTGCCCACCTCAGCGAGCTGATCCAGGACGCGCACGTGTCCCCCGGCATGGCCGTGGCCGGAGATGGCTCCCACGACCATCGAGCCGTCCCGGATGGAACTTGGTTTGTGCATCGACGGAAGGACGCCGCTGCTCGACCCCAACGGCTCTCCGCCCCCCAGAACCTCCTGCCCCAAGCTTCCCACCGCCGCCACCGAAGGCAGCGCACAACCGAGAAAACTGCGTCTCTGCATTTCCAATTCCTCCAGATTCCAGATTCGATCCAAAACCGTTGCCGAAAGCGCCTCCGGCTTCAGTGCGCCGCCAACAGCACGGCGATTGTAGTGGCCATGCTCCCCGAGGCGCCACCTTCTTCGACGGAACCATTCCGGAGAGTGAACCAGTTTTGTCCCAGAGGAGTTCCTTTCGCAGGACCACGAAGTCAACGTCGAAATCTTCGCAGAGGTGGTCCCCAGGCAGCGGCGAAACACGGCGCCACAGCCGAACTCAACTCCATCGGCACGCCCATTACATCTCGTTCCGCAGCGGCAAGTTAATCGATCGGACGACCTTTCAATATCGATTGGACGCTGAGACGATCGACAATTGGCCGACGTGTGGGAAGCAGTGGTCCCAATTCACCTCGAGCTGCGCCCACGTGATTCTCGCGGGCAGCCCCGGCCGCCGACACCAATATGAGACCAGCCACCACCCTATTCCCACGCTACACCGCTCGTCTCGTCGAAGAGGCGTTGGCCGACACGCCCGTTGTCTTCATCATGGGCGCCCGGCAGGTTGGAAAAACGACCCTGGTCAGAAGTCTCATCGACGACACCTGGCAGTACATCACTTTCGACGATGGAGCCCAGGTAGAGGTGGCCCGGGCAGGCCCGGTGGGCTTCATTCGTCTACAACGAACTGCGGAAGCAGGCCTGTTGGGTGGATGGCCCGCTCACGTTTCATCACTATCGCGACAAGGACAAGGTCGAGGTCGACTTGGTGATCGAAGATGCGGCGGGCGACTGCTACGGGGTCGAGGTCAAGGCGGCCGCATCGCTACGCTCCCACGACTTCACCGGGCTGAAACGATTGCGGCGCGGCGCGGGTGAGCGTTTCCGCATGGGTGTTCTGCTCTACGACGGAGATCACACCACGTCGTTCGGCGACGGACTCTTCGCCGTGCCCATCGGAGCCCTGTGGAGTTAGCGCTAGTCGGGACTGTCCCCTTCTTTGCGCGTCCCCTTCTTTGCGTCTTCCCCCGGCTTCGGGGCATTCAATCTCCGCGAATGCGAAACGAGTAGAGGCTGCCTTGCCGCAGCCAGAAACGCAATTTCACGGTCCTTTCCAGCAGTTCCCCCAGATCCTGCCGGTTCCTCCAGCGAACCGGCGCCCGCAGTTCGTCGACCTGCCGCAGGACCAGGGCCTCCTCCCGGGAAAAGCCGGGGATGGGCACATCGTCGGCATCCAGCACCTCGACGGCCAGCTCACCCTTGGGCGCCGCCAGGTTGACCACCAGTTCCCTGCCCCCGACCCGAAACGGCCGGGTGACGGCCCAGCCCATTCGAGGGGACGCCGTCAACGAAACGAACCGATCCAGCGGGACCGTGGCCAGGCCGATGCCGGTGGGCGCCCGGGCGTCTCCCTGTCCGCTGTGGGAAAGGGGCCGGCCGACGTAGTAGAACCAGTGCCGGTCCTTCCAGGTGACGACGTTGGGGGCCGGCTGGATCCACTTGGCGTCGAAGCTTCCCTCGGGGCCTCGGGGAAGGAACGGCTGGTCCCGGTACACCCACTCCAGGTTCCAGGGGTCATCCCGGCGGGTGGTGGTCAGAAAGAAGTCCATCTCCTCGCTGTCGCCCGGCCGTTCCAGCGACCAGAGCAACCCGAACTGGACACCCTCGTAGATCCATCCGTTCAAGCTGTAGATCTGGCGGGCCCACTCGTAGTCCTTCCTGCCGCTCTCCCGCCCCAGGCACCACTCGCGCACGGTCGTCCAATCTCCAGGGCGGCTTCGGAGCTCAGGCCATGAGTTCACCATGTCCCGGGTTCCCCGAACCTCTCCCCTGCCACCTCCTGTTCCATAGTCGGTACGGGTGTAGAGGCGGTAGACCCCCGCATACGGATCCCAGAGCACCTGGTTGATGGTGTCGGCGGCCCGGCCGGTGATGGGCCAGCCCTGGCCGTAATAGCTCCAACGCAGGCCGTCGGGGGAATAGGCCAGTGCGGTGGTGGTGCCGTATCCCTTCCCGGCTCCCACGGCCGACTTGTACTTGTGGCCCGGGTCCTTCTCGTTGGGATCGACAAAGGGACAGTACGCCTGGGGACGGCCGATCTGATAGATGTTGTTGGCCCGGTTGCCGCCGAATTCCACGAGCCCCAACCGGGGTTTGACCCAGCGGACGCCGTCCCAGGATTCGGCATAGCAGTAGGTCGCCGAATCCTGGCCGGAGCCTGCGGCCCGGTACCAGATGCGGAACCGGCCGTCCTCCCGGAGCACGGAACCGACGATGGGCACCCCGAAGTCTTCCCAAGGCGTGTCGTCGACGATGACGGGACGGCCGCCGTTCGCTTTGGCAGGCCGCCCGAGCCGGCGCGCCAAAAGGTGCTTCGCGGCGATGACGTGGTCGTCCACCAAGAGCTGCTTCCGATCTCCGAATTGCAGAACGGGGCCGCCACCCGGCTCGCCGGCATGGGCCGGGGCGAAGAGCGTAACCGCAAACAGCGCGAAGAGCGGCCGGCGCCACCACCGGCGGCGGATTTCCTCTGCCGGCGGCCCGGCCTTCCGAAAGACGGTATTCGGTGTACGGCCAAAGAACGAAGGGACGGGCGCAGCGGCCGGGTTGGCGAGACTCATTGCGGTAGTTGGCAGATCCTCGACGAACTTGTCAGACCCCCCTCAGGGATCCGGCGAGCGGATTCCGAACAGCACCTTGGTGCGCGCCTCCAGGCTTTCGGACAAGGCCTCCACCAATCTGAGACTATTCAGAGCTTCGGTCCGGCTGTAGTAGGTGAGGGCGTCTTGGGCCAGATCCGGTTCTCCGGCCTGCAGGAGCGCCAGCGCGATTCCCTCCACCGCGGCCTGCTCGTCAATCAGCCGGGACTCGAAGGCGGTCAAGGCCTCCACGACCTCCGGCAGGAATTTCTCCTCGTGCGATTTGGCCAGATAGAACAGCCGTTTGCAGGCGCGAAACGCGTACCGCGTCGATTCCAGCCCCATGTCCTGGTTCCTGATGTGGCGGGTGGCCTCGCCTGCGGTGAGGTAGCGATGCCTCTTGAATTCGGGCGGCACATCCTGAACTCCGATGCGCCAGGGCACGAACGGCGCCGCCACCGGAGGGGCCGGCGCCACCCACAAGGTCCGCAACTCCCGATGGAGGCCTTGGCGCAAGTGGGCCACCTGGCCGTAGCCGGCGGAATCGCGAGTGAGCTCCGGCGTCCGGACGACTTCGATCATGTCCGGCAGGCCGATTCGGCCGGCCCTGGCCCGCAGCCGATCCTCGATCATCCGGACCGCCGCGGCTTTTTCGGCTGACCATCCGTACACCTTTCCCACGTGAAAGGGCTCCCCGGAGCCGGGGTCGTACCAGCCCCGTTCCACGGCGAAGGAAGCCAGGTTCGCGGATCCCATGAAATCAGGATGCTCCCGGTAGTTGAGCGGCACCTCGTGGATATAACCCCCACGAGAAACCCGGATGTCGTCCGGTCCCAATCGCTCGGCGACCCAGAGGCCCTGGCCGCCGGCGAAGTTGATCAGGATCCACCCCTCATCGGCGTCGGCGAACAGGTGGGAGTTGCCGCCGTAGGTGGAGAAGCCGTACCGGTCGATCAGCTTGCCCACGATCTCCACGGCCTCGCGCGCGCTTCGGGCGCGTTCCATCACGATCCTGGACAGGTCGCTGTAGTTCGGCCCGCGCTGCGGATTGGGGGTCATCTCGCGCAGCTCGATCCGGGAGCCCGACGACACGTCCCGAGCCGCGACACCATGTTCGTTCAATCCGCCATTCGTCAGGGGCGCCGGGAAACCCGCGAAGTAGGAATAGTTCATGGTCAGGTAGCGAAACGTGGTGGACACCTGCGGAATCTCCATGAGCTCTCCGGGATAACGGGATTCCAGCGTCGCTCCCACCGTCAAAGTGGACCCCGGGGCATGCTTCCGCCGAGGCACGATCTCCAACCAGTGGCTCGAAGGTTCATCACCGTAGCCGGCCAGAAACACGCTGCCGTCCCGGGTCAGGTTCTTCCCCACGTAGATAGCATAGCTGGCCTCGGCGCCAGTGCCGGTGGCGAGGCTGATGACCAAACTGGTCAGTACGACGCGCGCCAGCGTGCAGCGGATGGTGACTGTCACCTGCCTGCTGATGGTTGCCCAGTCGCCTTCTGTCATGATCGCCCGCTCCCTTTCATTCATGCGTTCTGGAGCAACATCGCCAGTTCGGAGACGCTGATCGCCTCAACGCCTTCGGTGACCGGGAAGCGCTCGTCGCCGGAATGCGCGACGAACGAATGGGCCGGCCTCAGATCCGCGCGGGCGGTGTGGAAGCCGCGGTCCAGCCTCGCGGCACGGCCCCGCTTGATCTCTATCGCCCACAGTTCGCCGTTCGGCAACTGAAGCACGAGATCGACCTCGGCGCCGGCGGAAGTGCGGTAAAAACTGGCTATCGTCCGTTCCGGGGCGGCCGCGAGCAGATTTTCGATCACATATCCTTCCCAACTGGCGCCGGCCACAGGATGGCCGGCCAGCGCATTGAAATCGCCAATGCCGAGCAGAGCGTGCAGCAAGCCACTGTCGCGTATGTAGATCTTCGGCGATTTCACAAGCCTTTTCCCGATATTGGCGCGAATAGGAGCCAGGCGCCGCACCAGCAACAGATCGGTCAAGAGTCCGACATAGCGATTCACGGTTTGCACGCTGACACCCAATGACGAAGCCAGCCGGGAGGCATTCAACAGGCCTCCCTGGCTGTGGGCCAGCATGATCCAAAGTCGTTCCAGCGTTTCTGCGGGGAGGCGGGGACCGAACAGGGCGACGTCGCGCTCCAGGTAAGTCCGGATAAAGTCCTTGCGAAGAAGAAAGCTGCGCCTTCCGTCAACAGCCAGAAAGCTGTCCGGGAAGCCGCCCCGCACCCAGAGCCGGGTGAGCGCGTCCCTGCCGCCCGCCACCTCGAGGATGTGGAACGGCTGCATGTCAATATAGGCGATCCGGCCGGCACGGCTCTCGCTGGACTGGCGCAACAGATCCATCGACGCGGAGCCGAGGATCAGGAATCGTCCGGTCCGTTTTCCTCGCCGGCGGCCGCTGTCGATGACTCCTCGAAGATCCTGAAACAGGCCGGGAACTCTGTGGATTTCATCGAGAATCACGAGGCGGTTTTCGTAATGGCTCAGGAACAGCGCCGGGTCGCTCAGCTTTTTCCGGTCGGTTCGGTCTTCGAGGTCGAGATAGAGCGCCCCGCGCTCTTCGCCGATGTCCAGTGCGAGCGTGGTCTTGCCAGCTTGGCGCGGTCCGATAAGAGCCACCGCCGCCTGGTAGCCAAGCGCCTCAAGTACGCGGGGCTTGATATGCCGCTCTATCATCCTTGTATATTGTCCATCTAATGGACAATATACAAGGATAGAATCCACTCCGAGAAAATAAACTGTCTATGTACTCCGCAGAAACGGAAATGGCTTCGCTCGTGGGCGGGTCCGGCACGCGTTCCCGACTTACCCGTCCACCCGGACGTGCTTCATGGCTTCGTAGGCCGGAGACGGCTTGCCCTGTACGTGGAGGAAGGGGTACCGGTAGTCCTCCTCCCCCACCCATCGGGACTCACCGGTCATGAAGATCACGGTGTAGGCGCGCCGGGAGTGCGGGCTCCGGTTGGGCTCGCTCCGGTGATAGGTCAGGCAGTGGTGGAACCCGACGCTCCCCTTGCTCAGCTCCACCGGAATCTCGTCCCCCAAATGGCTCAGAGCCTCTTGGGTCAGCTTCCAGGTATTCCCGGGCACATCGGTCTGCTCGTGATCGAGGAGGCCCAACTTGTGGCTCCCGGGGATCACGGTGAGGCATCCGTTCTCGCGGGTCGCATCCTCCAACGCGATCCAGGCGGTTAGCATCCTGAAGGGCTGGAAACTCCAGTAATACATGTCCTGGTGGGGCGGGACCAGGCCCCCGTCCAGCGCCGGTTTGGCAAAGAGCCCGTCGGCGTAGATGTCCAGGTCGGGACCCAGGATCTGCTCGGCGACCGCGGTCAACCTGGGATGCGTGGCCACGGACCGAAAGACCGGATCTCGGTGGAGCAGTCCGAAGGCGTTGCGGAGCGCGGAAGGATTGGCCGGCTCCCACTTGATGTCGCTCTCCGGGTATGGAATCTCCCTTCTCTCCATGCCGTCCACCCGGGCCATGAGTCCGTCCATTTCCGCAGGAGTGAAGACGTTGTCCACAGTGACATACCCGTTTTCGTCGAAGAAGTTCTTGAGGCTCATCGATTCTCCCTCTTTGGATCCTTTTGCCTGCTGAAGCAAAACAATATAGACGCAGCTTTCTTTCGGAGCAAAGCATAGCTGGAAGGCGGGAGCTTCTGGTTTCGGTGCCCTGATCGTCAGCCGGAACCCTTGCCGGCGGCTTTCAGCCCATACAAATTCAGGAGTTCGATGAAGTCCTGACTTTGACGAAACCCGTCGAAAACGCCGTCCGCCGCCAGCCGTTCCTGGTCCTCGAATCCGGCTGCCAGCGCCTTCCCCAGATACTTCAGACACTGGGGCAAGTCCCCCATTTCGGCAAAGAGGCGGGCCAGATTGTAGTTCGTCTCAGAGTCCATTCCCATAGGGTCCGGATAGGTCAAGCGGGACACACTCGCTGTTTTGAAGATTTCCGGATCCAGCGACGCGGCCTGGAGGTAGGCCCGGCGAGACTCCTCGTACCGGCCCCGCATCATCTGTCCGTAACCCAGATTGACGTAGTAGGACGGCTTGGGGTCGAGGGCGATGGCCTGTTCGAAATAGCCGGCCGCCTGCTTGTACTTCCGGTTCGAGAGGGCGACGATTCCCAACGTGTTGTAACCCGAGGCGTATTCCGGCTGGAGCCGGATGGAGCGCTTCGCGGCCTTCCTACCCTGCCAATATCGTCCAGTCCGGCAATAGGCGATGGCCAACTTGTTGAAGATGGCTTCGTGATACGGATTCAGCGTCGTCGCTTCGACGTATTTCAGGACCGCCAGATGGTCCTTTCCCTCCTTCATCATCTCGTCGGCCTCGCCCATGAGGCGGTAGGCCGCGATCACTTTCTCCTGTGGAACCGGCAACTTCTTGATGCGCGAAGCGCCGCACGCGAGGAGCGACCCGGTCAAAACGATGATGGCGGCGTCCCGGATTCCTAGGGACATTGTTCACTTGCGTCCGGAACTCTCCGGTGTCTGGGACCTGGGTCCGGAGCGCGAAATTCGGCGACGGAAACCGTATCCTTGTATGCTCCCGATTATATCGGGAAAGTTCGTTTTCGGGTGCCGGGCCCAAATCCTTGGCGCTTTATTAAAAAGGAGATCGCAAGTATGACTCCTCGCGTGATTTTGGTTGTTCTCGTCGGTTTCGGCCTGTCTCTGCAGCCGGGCGCCGGCGCCGGCACGGAGACGGTCCTGTTCCCGTTTGACGACTACAGCGCTCCCTTCACCAAGGGGTTGGTGCTCGAACTGATCCCGGGCCAGAAGGGCGCGGTCAATACGGGCCACGGAGCCGATCCCGTGCACCCCAGCAAACCGGTCGTCCCTCCGGGCAAGCCGGGAGCCCCGGACCACCCGCGGGTCTACTACTACGGCACCGTCCTGAAAATCGATGGCGAGTACCGAATGTGGTACACCGGATGGGACAAGGACCGGAAGAGACAGGTCCTCTACGCGGTCTCCCGGGACGGCGTCCGCTGGGACAAGCCGGACCTGGGACTCGTCGAGTACAACGGAAACCGGCAGAACAACCTGGTGCTGTCCGACGGCAAGGGCCCCATGAAGGGCGCCTACGTTCTGGTCCTGCACGAGCCGGACGATCCGGATCCCGGCCGGCGCTTCAAGATGGTCCGGGAGGAGCACCCGCGAGCCATCATGGCGGCTTACAGTCCGGACGGACTGCGCTGGACCGACTCCCCCAACAATCCCATCATCAAGAGCAGTGGCATGGAGACGGGCGGGCTGATTCGGTTCAACGGCCTCTACTACCTGAACGGCCAGGGAGGGCCGATCCCCCACCCCGTCCCCAAGGCCCGGAACCGGATCATGGTCACTTTCGTCTCCCACGACTTCGACCACTGGAGCGACGCGGCCCACCTCAGCTTCCGGAGGGATCCCATCCCGCCGCAGCCCCTCAACGACTTCGAGATCCATCGCGGCGCACAGGTCCACATGGGGGCCAGCCTCTGGAACCGGGGCAACGTGATCATTGGCTTCTACGGGCAATACGACAACCAGACCAACGACCGGCGCTATTCCACCTGCGACCTGGGCCTGGTGGTGAGCCACGACGCCGTCCACTTCAAGGAGCCGATCCCCGACTTCAAGATCGTGCCCTCCTACGAGGAACCGGACGGGGCCGAACCGCGGCTGATCCAGGGGCAGGGGTTCGAGAACATTGGAGACCGGACTTTTTTCTGGTACAGCATCTGGGTCGCGTTCGACCCGGAGGGACCCACCGGAGTCCGTCTGGCTACCTGGGGCCGGGACCGGCTCGGATACTTCAAGGCGGCGCCCCGGACGCAGGGTGCCCATTTCTTCTCCACGCCGATCGAATTGGACTCTCCGCGGGCGGAAATCTACGTCAACGCTTCGGGACTGTCCGACTCGAGCCAACTCCGGGTCGAGGTTCTGGACCACCGGCTCCAGCCAATGGCCGGTTATTCGGGAGACGCTTCGATTCCGCTTCGGAAATCGGGACTGCGACAGCGGGTGACCTGGAGCGACAATGACCAACTGGCAGGAGTGGACGGGCCAATCCGCGTGCGCGTGAACTGGGAAGGGATTTATCCGGAAGACGCTCGCCTTTACGCCGTCTATGTGGTGGAGAACGACTAGCCCGTCAGCCCAGTGCGAGCGCGAAGCAGACTGCCGTGGCCACCTCGTCCATTCTTACCGGGTCCAGAGTTGCAATTACAACGCCGAGCCTCCCCCGTGGCACCGTCTGCAAATGATCGCAGTTCACTGCGCATTCGCGCGGTAATCCATCTTCGATAGACAATACGACCTCACTCGGGATATCCCGAATATTGGTCGTTATCGGAGCGACTGTGATTTCACCCAGCCAGGGAATGATGGAGTCGCGTGTCAGGATGACGACAGGTCGGCGCTTGTCGGGGTGGGCAAAGCGATACCAACGGATCTCGCCACGATGCATGATTAGTCACTCCAGGGCTCATCACCCCATGCGAGTTCCTTTTCCGGAACCGAAAACTCACGACGTGTGGTCGGAAGCTTGCGATATCCGGCTATGTGTAGCTTCTCCGACTCCGCTTCGTCGTAGCGGTCCAATGCTGCTCGCAACGCCTCCCGGGCGAACGCGGATCGTGTCGTACCGAGTTGCTTCGCCCGTTTGTCAACGCGCCCTACAAGTTCCGAGTCAATCGTCATCTGTATGATCCTCATAGCTAAATTATAGTTGATATTTGTAGCTATAACTAGATGGCAATTCTTCACGATTCAAGTCTCCCTATTTGTGCTCGGCACTTAACCATCCTCTCCTAATAAACGGCCACGGCTCGACTTACATCATCGTTTCAGGCATTGTGGCCAAGGTTCGTCGGCGTTTTTCGTTTGGCCCGGCGGAATGAAGCCCGGAAACGGAGAATGACCGACAAACCCTACTGTTGAATAGAGTTAGAATCTTCCAGGAAGACCTCCCATGCCCGGAATGATCGTCGCTCCCCAGCCCGTAGCGGTGGAAGAGGGGGCCAAGGTCCTGATGTCGGGCGGCAACGCGGTTGACGCCGCCGTCACCTGCGCCCTGGTGCAGTCTGTGCTGAGCCCCCACATGTGCGGAATCGGGGGCTACATCATCCCGACCCTCCACCTCGCCGGCGATGCGGAGACCAGAGGGCGGGTCCTGGATGCCCCCGCTCTGGCTGGTTCGAGGGTCTCTCCGGCCATGTGGGAGAAGGCGGTTCTGGGACCCAACCCCGACGGCTGGGGTTTCTTCCTGAAGGACAAGGTCAACGACCTGGGTTACCAGTCCATCTGTATCCCCGGAGCGGTCAAGGGATTCTCCGCCATGCTGGAGCGCTGGGGAACCCGTTCCTGGAAAACGGTCCTGGAGCCGGCCGCCCGAATCGCCCGGGAGGGGTTCCTGGTGGACAAGAATCTGGCGGACGGATGGAGGGCGAGGCCGGCCTATCCGGAAGCCTCCTGTCTGATGGATTACGTCCAAGGCAATGCCGAGGCCAGCCGGATCTATCTCAATGACGAGGGGCTCCCCCGCGAGGTAGGGGATCGGCTCACCAACCCCGACTACGCCGCGACTCTTGAGCATCTGGCCGAACACGGGCCCGAGGATTTCTATCGGGGAGAGTTGGCGGAGACCATGGCCGCCGACCTCGCGGCCAACGGCAGTTACGTGACCGCAGGCGACTTGGCCGGCTACCAGCTCCGGGATCCGGAGCCGGTCGTGGGAGACTATCGGGGACATCGGGTAGTCAGCTCCCAACCGCCCCACGGGGGACCGACCCTGGTGGCCATCCTCAACATCTTGGAAGGCTGGGATCTGGCCAGCCTGGGACACAACTCCCCGGCCTTTATCGAACGGGTCGCCATGGCCATGAAGGCCGCCTTCGCCGACCGGAGTCTCCATCTGGCCGATCCGGATTTCGTGGACGTCCCCCTGGCTTGGATGACCTCCAGGGAACGCGCTGCCCAGTGGCGCCGCACCATCGAGGAGGGCGGTGCAATCAACGTGGAACCCATGGCTCCGGAACCTCCCGACACGACCCAGGTCAGCGTGGTGGACTCTGAAGGAAACTGCGTGTCGCTGACCCACTCCCTGGGAGTCTCGTCGGGAGTGATCACTCCCGGACTGGGCTTCATGTACAACAACTCCATGATCAACTTTCACCCCCTGGCCGGACATCCCAACTCCATCGCCCCGGGCAAGGGGCGAACCACGGGCATGACGCCGACCCTGGTCTACAAGGGGGACCGTCCGGTGGTCGTGATCGGCGCGCCGGGAGCGACTCGAATCATCACCTCCGTCCTCCAGGTCCTGGTCAACATCCTGGATTTCGGGATGAGCGCCAGCGACGCGGTTCTGGCTCCCCGTTTCGACTGCCAGGGAGACCTGATCCGTTGCCAGGCCCGGATCCCCGAATTTGTCTGCGCCCGGGTCCGCAAGGCTCACCCCATCGAGCGGCTGCCCCTGAGTCACGGGGGGATGGGACTGGTTCACGCCATCGTCATCGATCCCGAGACCGGACAACTCTCGGGAGGCGCCGACACCGGCAGCGGCGGAATGGCTCTGCTAACCTGATTTCAGGAGTGACAGCCCCATGAGCCAGAACCTCATCGCCTTGCAGAACAAGTTTCTGGGTCACGGACAGACCGTCTACGACGAGCTCTCGAAGCTCCACGAGCGGCAGGGCTACATCGGCGACCAGGACATCGACCGTCTGGCGCGTCAGCACCACCTGCCTCCCCAGCAGATCAGGGCGACGGCCAAGTTCTATGAGGAACTCTCCCAAGACCGGCCGGCCGAACGGGTCATCAAGGTCTGCAACGGCGAGGCCTGCCGCGTCGCCGGCTTCCCTTCCTGCGAGGAACGGCTACTGGAAACTTGCGGCCTCGACGCTCCCGGCGGCGTCGGCGCAAATGGGGTGCGGGTCGAGCACGTTACCTGCCTCGGCTATTGCGGCCTCGGTCCCAACGTCATGATCGACAACGACCCGGTCAGTCTCGCCGGCGAAGGGGCACTCGAGTCGGTGCTGGAGTACGCCCGGTCGGCCGTCCCACATGGACTGGTCGAACCCAACAACCCGATCCACATGCCGCAGGGGAATGAACCTCGCATTCTGCTGAGGCGGTTCGACCGGGACGTAGTGCCTCTCCAAGGTGCCCGCGATGCGGGAGCTTACGATTCCCTTGAGATGGCGCTCGCCACCATGAGTCCGCAGCAGGTAATCGACGAAATCAAGGCCAGCCAGCTTCGGGGACGGGGAGGAGCCGGATTTCCGTCGGGCATCAAGTTGGAAACGGTGTCGCGCTCCGCTTCCGCCGACGGCCGCAAGTTCGTGGTGGTCAATTGCGACGAGGGGGACGCCGGTTCCTACATCGACAAGGAACTGATGGAGCGGGATCCCCATACCCAGTTGGAAGGCGCCCTGCTGGCCGCCTACGCCTGCGGCGCCCAGGAAGTCATCTTCTACATCCGCTTCGAATACCCCCGTCTGCTTCGAGTGATGCGCCAGGCGATCGCCGAGGCTGAGGGAGCGGGTCTGGTGGGGCCGAACATTCTGGGAAACGATTTCTCCTGCCAGGTGCGGATCGTCATGGGTCAGGGAGCCTACATCTGCGGCGAGGAGACCTCGTTGCTCCGGTCCATCGAAGGGGTCCCGGCCATCGTCAGCTTCAAGCCGCCCTTTCCCGCCGAGAAGGGGCTCTACGGTTGTCCCACGGCGGTGAACAACGTCGAGACGCTGCACAACCTCCCCTGGATCATCGAACACGGCGGCGAGGCCTACGCCGCCTTCGGACATGGGAAGTCCCGGGGAACCAAGCTGGTCAGCCTCAACACCCGGGTCCGGCGTCCGGGGCTCTACGAGATCGAGTTGGGCGTCACCTTGCGGGATCTGATCTTCCACCGGGCCGGCGGAATGGCGCCGGGAGAAGTCTTCAAAGCGGTCCAGGTGGGCGGGCCCCTTGGCGGCATCCTGCCCGAAAGCAAGCTGGACACGCCCCTGGCGTTCGAGACCATGGCCGAAGCCGGCGGTATTTTGGGGCATGCCGGTGTGGTCGTCTATTCCCAACGGGACGATCTGGTGGAGATCGCCAGGGCCCTGATGGCCTTTTGCGCCGTGGAGAGCTGCGGAAAGTGTTTCCCCTGCCGCATCGGCGCCGTGCGGGGCACCGAACTGTTCGACCAGTTCCTGGACTCCAGCGGCTCCGGCGTCACCGATGACAAGCTGACCCTCCTCTCGGAACTTTGCGAGACCATGAAGTACGGCAGCCTCTGCGCGCTGGGCGGGATGATCCCTATTCCCATCGAGAACTTGATGGAGTTCTTTCCAGAAGAGATCGACAGGTACCGGAGAGGAAAGAGGAGAGAGGAGAGAGGAAAGAGTTAAGAGTGGGGCCGGGAGGTGGGGTCGAGAACGGCCGAGACAGTCTAGTTCGAGGCCCCGTTTCGCACGTGACCTCACCAGGCCGCTGTAATGGGTGGAAGCTTCGCATTCCTCTTTCCCCTCTCCTTGTTTTCTCTTTTCTCAGGTGGAATTTGGTGTTCCTACACGTCCCGGAGGCGTTGAGTCATGAAACATAGTAGACTGATGGGTACCGCTTAGGAATCTGCATATGAGTCAACAGAATGGGCACGTATCCGCGACCATCGATGGGCGCTCTGTTTCCGTCCCTAGCGGAGCGACCATTCTGGAGGCCATGAAGCCCATTGGGCGCACCGTTCCCACGCTCTGCTATTCCGATCGCATGGAGCCGTTCGGCGCTTGCCGGACCTGCTTGGTGGAGCAGGCGGGAGGCAAGCCGGTGGCGTCGTGCCACACGCAGGTTCGGGAAGGCGGCGTCTACACCACGCGATCGCCGCTGCTCACCCGCCTGCGGCGCAACATCACCGAGCTGATCGTCTCGGACCATCCGCTGGAATGCCTGGACTGCACCGCCAACGGGCGTTGCGAGCTCCAGTCACTGGCCCAGGATGTGGGACTTCGCACGCCTCGCTACGAAAATGCGCGCACCCACACTCCGCCCATGGACAACACGCATCCCTTCATCAAGCTGGAGATGGACAAGTGTATCGGCTGTGCCCGGTGCGTACGGGCGTGCGACGAGATTCAGGGTTCCTTCATTCTGGGAATGTCCGGCCGTGGATATGACGTCCAGGTGATCGCCGGCAATGACACCGGTTTCGAGGAGGCCGACTGCGTCAGTTGCGGACAGTGCGTGTACGAATGCCCCGTCGCCGCTCTGGAGGAGACCCAGACCCGGGCTTATGGACTGCCTGACGAGACCGTCACCACCACCTGCAGCTACTGCGGGGTCGGCTGCTCCCTGAACGTGAACATGAAGGACGGCGAGATCGTCAACATCGATCCGAATCCCGAAGGGAGCGCGAATCTGGGGCACACCTGCGTCAAGGGCCGGTTCGCCCACCAGTTCGGCAAGAGCAAGGACCGGCTGCGAGTCCCCCTGATCAAGGACGGCGAAGGCAACTTCCGGGAGGCGTCCTGGGACGAGGCCTTCGACCTGATCGCCCGCAACCTGTTGAAGGTCCGGGAACGGCATGGTCCGGAGGGCTTCGCCTTCATCAGCTCCTCCCGCTGCACCAACGAAGAGAATTTCCTGACCCAGAAGTTCACCCGCACCATCATGCGGACCAACTCGGTGGACAATTGTTCGCGGGTCTGCCACTCCCCCTCGGCCTTCGCCCTGGGAGCCGCTCTGGGGACCGGAGCGGGGACCAACAGCTTCCAGGACGTGGAGAAGTCGAAGCTGCTCATGATTGTGGGCGCCAATCCCACCGAGGCTCACCCGGTCTTCGGCGCCCGCATGAAGCAGGCGGTCCTCAAGGGTTGCCAGCTCATCGTGCTGGATCCCCGGAACACGGAACTGGCCCGGTGGTCGGACCTCCACCTGCCCCTGAAACCGGGTTCAAACGTCGCCGTCATCAATGCCATGCAGCATGTCCTCCTGACGGAGGGGCTCATCGACCAGAACTTCATCGACCGGTACAGCGAGGGCTTCGAGGAACTCAAGGGCGAGTTGGCGTCCTGCACCCCCGAGTGGGCCGGTGAGATCAGCGGGGTGGAGCCCGATCTGATCCGGAAGGCGGCCCGGATGTATGCGGCCAGCGGCGCCAGTCAGATCCTGTGGGGTCTGGGTGTGACCGAAGCCGGACACGGGTCCAATGCGGTCTTCGGGATGATCAACATGGCCGTCATGACCGGAAACATCGGCCGGCCGGGCACTGGGACCTGCCCCATCAGGGGACAGAACAACGTTCAGGGCGCGTCCGATATGGGCGCGCTGCCCAACGTCTTCAGCGACTACCGCAAGACCACCGACCCCCAGGCCCGAGCCGAGCACGAAGAGATCTGGGGATGTCCTGTCCCGGAAAACACGGGCCTGCGTATTCCCGACATGTTCGACGCCGCGCACGAGGGCACGCTCAAGGCCATGTACGTCCTGGCCGAAGACATCGCCCAGTCGGACCCGGATACGGCCCATGTGGTGGGGGCTCTGGAAAAGCTGGATTTCCTGGTGGTCCAGGACATCTTCATGTGCGAGACGGCAAAGTACGCCGACGTCGTTCTGCCCGGCTCGACCTTCCTGGAAAAGAACGGCACCTTCACCAACTCCGATCGCCGGATCCAGCGGGTCCGCGAAGTGGCGGCGCCTCCGGGCGAACTCATGGCCGACGGAGACGTGGTCAACACCGTGGCTCGCCGCATGGGGTTCGACCTCGGTTTCGACGACGGCCCGGGAACCCCCATCGATCCCAGCCGGATCATGGACGAGATCGCCCGGCTCACTCCCAAGTGGGCCGGCGTCCGTTACGACCGGCTCGAGCAGGAGGGATTTCTCCAGTGGCCCTGCTGGGATGAGAACCATCCGGGCACGGAAATCGTCCACGAGGGGGGCGACTTCCTGCGCGGCAAGGCGCGGCTGACGGTGACGCCGTGGCAGGAACCGGGTGAACTGCCCAGCGACGAATTCCCCTTTTATCTGACCACCGGCCGTATGCTGTTCCACTACAACGTGGGCACGCAGACCCGACGCACCGCCGTCAGCAAGCTGGACAAGGCCCGCGAAGAGACGGTGCGCATCCACCCCCGGGACGCCCGCTCCCTGGGAATCCGGGAAGGAGAGATGGTGGATGTCATCTCCCGCCGGGGACGGGTTCGGGTCAAGGCCGAGATCACCAAGGCCAGCAACGTGGGCACCGTCTTCATGACCTTCCACTATCCCGAGACCCGGACCAACATCCTGGTGGGAGACGCCAAGGACGAGTTCACGGGTTGTCCCGAGTACAAGGTCAGCGCGGTTCGGCTGGAGAAGGTGGCCACCGGGATCGAAGAAAGCTTCGCCCTGCCCGATGTGACCATCGAAGGGGAGCCGGTGCCGATGGACCACCGGGAGCCGGCCCTGGCCAAGGCGTAACCGCCGCACTTTCAATGTACGGGAGCGGCGGATTCCTAACCGCCGATCTTCTTTCCACGCATCGAGAAAAACGGGAATGGGGGACAAGAATGTCCCTCCTCCATGTTCCCTCTCCTACCCTCTGACCCCGAAGTGTTCCATCTGCCGGCGGATCTGGCCCCAGGTCTCGTCGTCCACCTCGATGCCTTCCTTCTCTCGTTTCCGAGCCGTCCGGAATTCCGGCTCGCCGGGAAGCAGGATCTCCTCGAAACCGGGAGCCAGGCGGCTGGTTCGGATGTGGGCGATCATGGCGTCCAGTTCATCGTAGTAGGTCTCCAGGTCGGTGAAGTGCTCGATGTGGTAGACGGTCAGGAGCACTCCGTTGCTGACGAACTTGGGGGCGCCGGCCGCGCAGCCCTCGCCGCCCATGGCTCCTCCCATGACCTCCACCATCATGGAAAGTCCGTAGCCTTTGTGAGCCACCACCCCACCCAGAGGGAGGAGCGCCCCGGGTGGGTCGGATTTCACCCTCCGCGGGTCGGTGGTGGACTTGCCCTGGGAGTCGACGGCCCAACCCTCGGGGATGGATTCACCACGGTTGATGGCCACGCGGACCTTCCCTTCGGCCACCACCGAGGTCGTCATATCCAACAGCAGCGGTTCGTGGCCGCGGCGCGGCGCGGCGAAGGCCATGGGATTGGTGGACAGCCGGCCTTCCCGGCCCCCGAAGGGAATCACCTGAGCCCCCAGATGGCCCGCGTTGGCGAAGAGCTGGGCCATGAACCCGGCGCGGGCGGCCATCAACGGATAGGCGCCCACCCGGCCGATATGGCTGGTGTTGCGGAGCGTGACCGTCGCTACGCCATGGATTCGGGCCTTGTCCATGGCGAGACCAGCCGCGAAGGCGGCGCCCACCTGCCCCAGGGCGCCTCCTCCGTCCACCACGGCCGAGGAGGGACGCTCGTGGACGATCCTGGGCCGGGCGCCGGGGTTGAAGCGTCCGTCGCGAATCCCCTGGGCGTACTCGTAGAACCGGATGGCTCCATGGGAGTCGTGGCCGAAGAGACTCGATTCCACCAAGTGGTCCACGACGGCCTGGGCATCCTCCGGGCGGCAACCCGCGGCCTGGAAGAGCCGATAGCCGATTTCCCTCAGAGCTTTGGGGGAGAACCTGGGCAAGGGAGCACTCCTTTCCTGCGCCGTATGCGTCGTTCTCTAACCGGCTGCCGGCAGGGGTAAGCCGAGACGGTCCATGTCCGCGCCGATGAGGGACCAAGTCTTGTCGTCGATGTCGATCCCATTCTCTTCCCTCCGGCGGGCCGACCGAAGCTCGGGCTCTCCCGGAAGCAGGATCTCTTTGAATCCGGGCGCGGGAGGGCTGGACCGGACGTACCGGATCAATGCCTCCACCTCCTGGTAGTAGTCCTCCGGGTCGATGAAGTGATCGATCCGATGGACCACCAGGAGCATGCCGTTGCTGACCATCTCCGACTCCCCGACACAACACCCCTGGCCGCTCAGCGTCCCTGCCAGAAGCTCCACCATGAGGCTCATGCCGTAGCCCTTGTGGGAGGCGATTCCCCCCAGGGGCAGAATGGCGCCTCCCGGTTCGGTGCGGAAACTGTCTGGATCGGTAGTGGAGCGTCCCTGGTGATCGATGAGCCATCCTTCCGGAACCCGTTTCCCGGCGTAGGAGGCGACCCGCACCTTGCCTTCCGCAGCCACCGACGTGGTCATGTCCAGAAAGATGGGCTCCGTGCCGCGCCGGGGGGCCGCAAAAGCCAGGGGATCGGTGGTGAGTCGCGCGTCGATGCCACCGAAGGGAGATATCTGGTTCCCGAAGCGGCCGCCGTTGACAAACGCCTGGCCGATCATTCCCCCACGGGCCACCATCAACGGGTAAGCCCCGACACGTCCCACGTGGCTCGTATTGCGCAACGAGACCGCGGCCACTCCATGCTGGGAGGCCTTGTCCATAGCCAAACGGGTGGCGAAGGCGGCACCGACCTGACCCAGTGCGCCGGCGGCATCCACTACCGCGCAGGAGGGATGGTCCCGGACCACTCTGGGCTCGGCCTTGGCCTGGAAACGCCCCTTCCGGATGGCGTCCATATACTCGGGGTAACGGATGACCCCGTGGGAATCGTGTCCGAAAAGGTTCGACTCCACCAGATGATGGGTGACGACCCGGGCGTCCGCCGCGTCGCATCCGGCGGCCTCGAAAAGTTGGTGGCCTATCCGGCGCAAGGTTTCGGCTTGGACTCTGGGCATGCGCGAGAATTCTCCAGCGGCGGATTGTAACAGCCCGCGGCAGAAGTCGCCGCGGCATTCGACCAGGTCTGCGTTTATCGGGGGGGAGATTGCCAGTAGCGGCTTCCCATTGGCAAAATAGAGTCCGCCGACATCCTGATGACCTTCATGGATCAGGTAGATCGATGGACACTTCTTTCACCAACAGTCGAGAAAGCCTGGAGCGGGCGAACCGCGTCCCGGAGAGCCATTGGACCAGTTTGACCCGGGGCCAGCAGTTTCGTTCCATCGAGTTCGAGGGTTTCGTCGTCGTTCCTGATCTCCTGAGCGAGGAACTGATGGAGGAGATCCGGGAGGAGACTTCCAGAGTCCCCACCACCGCGGTCGATTACAGCGAGCACCAGCGATACCTTTCCGATGTGCATTGGACCGACTCACCCCACGCTACCTCGGTCATTGCTCTGCCGGCCACGGTGGAGTTCCTGGAAGAGCTCCTGGGCGACGAGTTGATCTGCACCTCCACCTCGTATGTCGAGTCCAGGCCGGGCCACCCGGGAATCTCCATTCACACCGATGCCCAGCCTTACGGTTCCAAGATCTTCGGAGTCCAGGCCAGCTCGCCCTGCCTGGTCCGGGTCCTCTACTACCTGGACGACCTGACTCCGGAGTGCTCCCCTTTCAAGGTCATTCCGTGCTCCCATCTGTCGCTGCACAGCGACGCCAACCCGTACACCAAATACCTTTCCCACGACGATGAGTTGATGGTGACCTGCCGCGCCGGCTCGGCGGTGATCATCAACCAGAAGGTGTTTCACGGCAACTTTCCCAACTACAGCGACCGGATCCGCCGCATGCTGGCCATCGCCTACCGGCCCGCCTGGGCGGGTCCCATAGACGAGGTTCCCGAGCGCGACCCGAATAAGGTGGCCGGCCTCCCTCCGGCCGTCCGCAAATACTTCAGGAGCCTGAATACGCGGAGGATCGCGTTCGAATTTCCGAACCGCCCGGACAACATGGCGAGGCATGCCGCGGGCATCTCGCTCAACCGCTGGAGCTGACCCAGGTTATGAGGGGATAGTACGCCGCGATTCACCGTCCGGATCGAAGCGCACGTTGTCCCAGACCGGAACGAAGCAGACCAGGAAGAACGAAGGGAGCAAGGGGAGAGAAATGGACACGTCTTTCACCAACAGTCGGGAAAGCCTGGAGCGGGCGAACCGGGTCCCGGAGAGCCATTGGCATGGTCTGACCCGGGCCCGGCAGTTCCGTTCCATCGAGTTGGAGGGTTTCGTCGTCATTCCGGATCTGCTGAGCGAGGAACTGGTGGAGAAGATTCGCGAGGAAACTTCCAGGCTCCCCACCACGGCGGTCGACTACAGCGAGCATCAGCGATACTTTTCCGATGTGCAGTGGACCGGCTCACCCCACGCCACCTCGGTCATTGCCCTGCCGGCCACGGTGGAGTTCGTGGAAGAGCTGTTCGGCGACGAGCTGATCTGCACCTCGTGCACGTATGCCGAATCCAGGCCGGGCCACCCGGGAATCTCCATTCACACCGATGCCCAGCCCTACGGAAACAAGACGTCCGGAGTCCTGACCAGCTCGCCCTGCCTGGTCCGCGTCCTCTACTACCTGGACGACCTGACTCCGGAGTGCTCCCCCTTCAAGGTGATCCCGCGCTCCCACGTGTCGCTGCACAGCGACGCCAACCCGTACAACCGCTACCTTTCCCTCGAGGGTGAGCTGATGGTGACCTGTCGCGCCGGCTCGGCTGTGATCATCAACCAGAAGGTGTTTCACGGCAATTTTCCCAACTACAGCGACCGGGTCCGCCGCATGCTGGCCATCGCCTACCGGCCCACATGGGCGGGACCCATAGACGACGTTCCGGAGCGCGACCCGGAGCAGGTAGCCGGCCTCCCTCCGGCCGTCCGAAAGTATTTCAGGAGTCTCAACACGCGGAACATCGATTTCGATCTGCCGAACCGCCCGGACAACATGGTGAGTCATGCCGCAGGCATTTCGCCGGGGCGCTGGGGCTGATCCGGGCTATGGGAGGCCGGAACGTCACGATTCATCGCGTTAATTGAAGTCGAGCTTTCCCCGGACAACAATAGACCCCGGCCAGGAAGAACGAAGAGAGGATAGTTAAAGAAATGGATACTTCTGTCACCAACAGTCGAGAAAGCCTGGAGCGGGCGAACCGGATCCCGGAAAGTCATTGGGCCGGTCTGACCCGGGCCCAGCAGTTTCGTTCCATCGAGTTGGAGGGTTTCGTCGTCATTCCGGATCTGCTGAGCCAGGAACTGATTGACGAGATCCGGGAGGAGACCTCCAGGGTACCCACCACGGCAGTCGATTACAGTCCCCATCAGCGGGGCTGTCCCGATCTCCAGTGGACCGACTCGCCGCGAGCCACCTCGGTGATCGCCCTGCCGGCCACGGTGGAGTTCGTGGAAGAGCTCTTCGGAGACGAGTTGATCTGCACCTCCTGCCAATATGCCGAGTCCAGGCCCGGCCACCCGGGAATCGCCATTCACACCGATTCCCAGCCCTACGGCTCCAAGATATTCGGAGTCCAGGCCAGCTCCCCCTGCCTGGTCCGCGTCCTCTACTACCTGGACGACCTGACCCCGGAGTGCTCCCCCTTCAAGGTGATTCCGCGCTCCCACCTGTCGCTGCACCGCGACGCCAACCCCTACAACCGCTACCTTTCCCACAACGACGAGGTGATGGTGACCTGCCGCGCCGGCTCGGCCGTGATCATCAACCAGAAGGTGTTTCACGCCAACTATCCCAACTACAGCGACCGGACCCGGCGCATGCTGGCCATCGCCTACCGGCCCACCTGGGCCGGTCCCATAGACGACGTTCCGGAGCGGGACCTGGACAAGGTGGCCGGCCTCCCTCCGGCCGTCCGGAAATATTTCAGGAGCCTCAACACGAGGAACATCGATTTCGATCTGCCGAACCGTCCGGACAACATGGCGGAGCATGCCACGGGCATCTCGCCCGGCCGCTGGAGCTGATTCGGGATACGCAGAGGACGGTCCGCCGGCCTTCCCGCCCGGAAGGGAGCCGCCCGTTCTCCGGAGGAGAAGGACTCAGACCATGAAGAACGAAGGGAAGATCGCCATTGTCACGGGGGCCGGATCGGGAATCGGCCGTCATACCACTTGGGCCCTTTTGCGTTCCGGATTCAGTGTCGCCATGGCGGGAAGGCGCCTGGGGGCCCTGGAGGAGACGGCCCGCCTGGCGGGGTCCGACGGCTCCCGAACCCTGGCGGTCTCGACCGACGTGAGCGACCCGGACGCGGTCTCGAACCTCTTCTCCCGAACCCGGGAAACCTTCGGCCGGCTCGATCTCCTCTTCAACAACGCCGGAATCTCGGCTCCCGCGGTCCTGCTGGAGGATCTGACCTACGAACAGTGGCAGTCGGTGGTCGGCGTCAACCTCACCGGCTCCTTCCTCTGCACCCGGGAAGCGTTCCGCATGATGAAGAGTCAGGACCCCATGGGGGGGCGAATCATCAACAACGGCTCGGTTTCGGCCCAGGTGCCCCGCGTCAATTCGGCGCCCTATACCTCCACCAAGCACGCCATCACCGGCCTGACCCGATCCACGTCTCTGGACGGCCGCAAGTACAACATCGCCTGCGGCCAGATCGACATCGGCAACGCGCTGACCGAAATGACCCGGAGAATGCAGACGGGAGTCCCGCAGGCCAACGGAACCGTCATGGTGGAGCCCAACATGGATGTGGACGACATTGCCGACGCAGTCGTCTACATGGCCAGCCTGCCGCCGGAGGCCAACGTTCAGTTCATGACCGTGATGGCGACCAAGATGCCCCTGGTCGGCCGCGGTTGACCCGGATTTCTCACTGGGTCGCTGCGCCGACCCCCTGGCGGGTTTCGGCGATCACCAGATCGACCACGGAGCGCAAGGCTTCCATCTTGGTGGCGCCCTCCAAGCGGACGAGCCGATAGTGATCGAGTTGCCGGTCGGCGCCGCTCCCGTGCCGGATGATGGACGACACGCGGCTCAGCTCCTCCCGGCAGCCGAGGGCGCGGGCATCGCCATCCAGTTCCTCCAGCAGCCCCATCGCGTAGTCGTTGATGTCCATGCGCCCGCCGTGCCGAGTGTCGCCAAGGAACGCGAAGGCTCCGTAGCGCTGCGCCAGCCAGCGGTTCTCGGCAATGATCTCGGTGCGCGGCTCCGGGGGCAGGGCGCCGGCTCGATCCTGCCGCAGCAGCCATCGGATGAGGGATGCGTAAAGCGCCGCGATGCAGACCGCGTCATCGATGAGCGGACAGATGTCGCAGATGCGCAACTCCACCGTGGGATGCAGGTCGGCGGGCCGAATGTCCCACCACAGTTCGTTGCCGCCCTCGATGAACTGAAGGCGCTTGTAGTCCTCCACGAGCCGGTCGTACTCCTCCCGGGAGTGCAGCGGACCGGGAAGGCTGGTGCGCGGGAGAACTCCGAAGAGACTGAGGCGATACGACTTGAACCCGGTGAGGTTTCCCGCGTTGAACGGGGACGAGGTGGACAGGGCGTGGAGCAGAGGCAGGTACTGCCGGAGGGCGGTCATGACGCGGATCCTTTCATCCGGGTCGCCAAAACCGGCGTGGATGTGCATGCCGCCGATGAGCAGCCGCCGTACGGACTCCTGGAAGGTGACCACGAACCGCTCGTACCGTTTCTTGGGCGTAGGCATTTGCGCGGTCCATGAAGCGTAGGGATGGGTGGATGCGGCCAACACCCCCGTACCGTGCTGCGCCGCCGCCTCGATCACCAGCCGCCGGGTCTCCACCAACGCCTCCCGCACTTCGGCCACGGAAGCGCAGACCCGGGTGTTGGTCTCGATCTGGGAGCGGAGGAACTCCGTCACCACCTTGTGCGGTCCTCGATTCCGCTCGCAGGTTTTGTAGATGCCCGGATCGGGATCGGAAACCATGTCGCGGGTCTCCGGGTCGACGAGAAAAAACTCCTCTTCGATGCCGAGTGTGATTTCAAGGTCCTTGCTCATGGCATTCAATTCGAGTCTGTGACGATCGACGGCGAGCGTCGGAACGTCGGGGTCGTCCAGTAGATTTCACTTGGATCCACCACGGGTTTACCGGTCTTGGAACTGGAGTCGTTCCGGCAGGTCGAATCGCCGGCACGTCACGATGAGGGCCAAACCGTCGATCCGGCGATTTTCCAACCTGGAACGTCAATTGAGGTCATCGACCAAAGGCATCTGCTCCAGCCAGAAGAGAGAATGGTAACACAGCACGTCCATACGGGATCCTCGCCGCGAGCAGGATATTCCCCACGTCCAACCGCGATTCCGGTCGTCCGGCTCTGCGCTCTGCTGGTGGCCGTTGTCGCCCTCAGTGCGTGCGGCGGCCGCAAGAAAATCAAGCTCCCGAAGCCCGTCGAAGCCAAGCGGGGGTGGTCCGAGGTCGGCATCGCCAGTTGGTACGGGCATCCCTACCACGGGCGCAAGACCAGCAATGGTGAGACCTACGACATGAACAAGATGACGGCCGCCCATACGCGGCTGCCGTTCGGCACCTGGGTCAAGGTCGAGAATCTCGAGAACAGAAGATCTACCCAGGTCCGGATCAACGATCGGGGGCCGTTTACCGCCCGGTACATCATCGATCTTTCCAGGGCCGCCGCTTCGGAGATCCGGATGATCGGAGCCGGCACGGTCCGAGTCCGTCTCACGGTGATCAGCGGTCCCGATGCAAAACGTAAGAGCTCGAAGCGCCGTACGCGCTCCGCAACTTCGCGCCCGGCGTCCCCGAAAGGCGGATACGAAATTCAGATCGGTTCCTTCAAGAGTCAAGCGAATGCCAAGACACTGGCCTGGGCAGCCAAGCAGAACGGACATCGGGTCGACGTGAGGCCATTCCGGCGAGGGGGCTCGAGACTCTACCGGGTAGTGGTTGCGGGAGGAACCCGGGAAGCGGCGAACAAGCGGCTTCGGAAGCTCAAGAGCCAGGGTTTCAAGGGGTTCGTAAGGCAGCGTCGGAGCGACTAGGAGGGCGAACATTCCTGTCCCCCAATCTTCCTCCGCCGGACCCCGGCGGGTGAGGTGTTCCTTACCGGCTCGCCCCCGCCTCGGGCAGCGAAAAGGCCACGTAGGTGTCTCCGGACGGCGTACCCATCTTTCCTCCCCCGGCGGCGATGACGACGAACTGCCGGCCCTCGACCGCGAAGGTGGCCGGCGTGGCGTAGCCCCCCGAAGGCAACCGGGTCTCCCAGAGAATCTTTCCCGTATCGGTGTCGAACGCCCGGAATCGCTCGTCCATGGTCGATCCGATGAAGAGCAGGCCGCCGGCGGTGGCGACCGGACCGCCGTAATTCGTGGTTCCCGTGGGTGGAATCCCACGTTCCGTCAGTTCGTCCAGACGGCCCAGGGGCACCTGCCAGACCAGGGTCCCTGCGTTGAGATCGAGGGCCGTCAACTGGCCCCAGGGAGGCTTGATGGCCGGGTACCCGTCCGGGTCCAGGAAGTGGTTGTATCCCGTGAACGTGTAGGAGATCCGGCCTTCGGTGACGGCCCATGGCGGGACGTTGTCGGCGTCGGCGCCGGCGAGAAAATCGACCACTGCGTCCAGCTCAAGGTCCGATAGTTGGGGCATGGGCGCCATCCTGCCGATTCCCCGCCGGATCAGATCCCCGGTTTCCTTGCGGGGATAGACCTGCTCCAGGGGGAGCGGAGGGTTGTTGTGGCGCGAACTGCCCTGCCGCCGGTCCCCGTGGCAGTTGGCGCAGTGGAGCTGATAGACGCGGGCTCCCGGCGACGGCTCCGGAAGCTGCCGATCCTTGGTGGAGACCATGGTCAGGATCCACGGCATCTCCGTGGAGTTGACGTACAACCTGCCGTCGGAAGCGTCGAAGGCCGCGCCGCCCCATTCGGCGCCACCGTTGAATCCGGGAAAGACGAGCGTTCCCTGAGTGCTGGGCGGTTCATACATGTTGCCCCGGCGGACTTGGCGATACCGTTCGAGCACGGCGTCGCGGGCGCGCGCCGAGAGGTCCGTGACGTCCGCTTCGGTGAAGGACTGACGGGAGAAGGGGGGCGGTTTGAGGGGAAACGGCTGCGTGGGCCAGGCCTGCTCCCCTGCCAGGTCCGAGGGGGGCACCGGCCTCTCCTCCACCGGAAACAGCGGTTCGCCCGTATCCCGGTCCAGGACGAAAACGTCGCCCCACTTCGTGATCTGGGCGACGGCATCGACCGTCCGGCCTTCGCGGTTCAGTGTGACCAGGTTGGGCGGCGCGGGCAGGTCCCGGTCCCACAGATCGTGATGCACGGCCTGGAAATGCCACCTGAGCTCTCCAGTGCCGGCGTCGAGGGCCAGGACGCAATCGCCGTAAAGGTTCTTTCCCTTCCGGTCCCCGCCCCAGAAGTCGAAGGACGGCGATCCGGTGGCGGCGAAGACCATTCCGCGTTTTTCATCCACCGTCATCCCGGCCCAGGCGTTGGCTCCGCCGGCGTAGGTCCAGGCGTCCTCCGGCCAGGTCTCGTGCCCCTTCTCACCCGGCCGCGGAATGGTATGGAAGGTCCACCGGAGTCGGCCTGTCCGGACGTCGAAGGCCCGGATGTGGCCGGGCATAGCGGGTCCGGGCCCCTCTCCCACCCGGCTTCCCACAATGAGGAGGTCCTGGTACAGGGCGGGCGGTGTCGTCAACACGACCCACGCCTCTTCCAGGTCTTCGGATCCCAAGCCGGCCCTCAGGTCGATTCGGCCGTTGTCCCCGAAGGACCGTACCGGGAGGCCGGTGGCGGCATCCAATGCGAAGAGCAGATGCCCGGCGGGATAGATGATCCTCTGCTCGGATCCGTCTTCCCAGTAGACAAGACCCCGGTTCACGCTCGTCGAGACGAGTCCGGCCTCCTCCACCGGATCGTAGACCCAGATCTCCCGGCCTGTCCCTGCATCCAGGCAAAAGGCCTTCAACATCGGCGACGTGCCGAACAGACGGCCCCCGACGACCAGGGGATTGCACTGGATCTGGCTGGAATCGCTCTTGTCCCCGGTGCCGTAGGTCCAGGCGACCTGGAGCCGGTGGACGTTCTGCCGGTTGATCTGGTCCAGGGAGGAATAGTGGGAGGCCGCGGCGTCGCCCAGGTAGACGGGCCAGTCGGACGCGTCTGCGTCGCTCAGCGTCCGGCAGCCGGAGTGAGTCAGCAGGCTGACGAAGACTATAATGGGGAGAACTAAGATTGCCTTCATTTACAATTGATCTCGGCGATCGTGGCTACGGACCGCTAGTCTACTACCAACCGTGGAACCGAAGCTCTATCGAGAGGTCCGGGAAACGGAAGGAGAAGGTATCATTTCCGCCTTGGATCAACCCTGGATCGCGTGAACGCCCGTATCAGACCGTAATGAGAAAATTGATGCCCGGTCACATGTGGTTGCCTTATTTCGTCATCGTTGCGGCTCTGCTATCGATCCCGATGGCGGGTTGCTCTCCGGCGTCATCGTCTCCCGGCATGGAGCCACCCGCGGAGAAAGACGCGGTTTCCACCGGTGGCGAGATCGAAGAGCTGAGGCACAAGGCCCGCTGGCGCAAGCGGCGCCTCATCTTCAACAACGACGGCGACGACGCCCTCTTCTTTCCGTCCGACCTTCCCATCTCGCCGCGGAACCTGCTGGAGCGCCGCACCATCCCCGTCACCGGAACCCAGGTCGACTCCATCTTCTACTGCACGACCCAGAGCATCGGCGCCTACACCCATCGCAGTGAAGTCGCCGAGCTCCTGGTGCGGGACCTGCCCAGAGAGGGATTCCGGAACTCGGTCGGCGAATTCGCCGAACAGGGTACGGACCCGTTGGAGATCGTGACGGAGTACTGCAGGAAAGAGGGGATCGAGATCTTCGCAACCCTGCGCATGAACGACGTCCACGACAGCAGCGACCGGTTTTCGGTTCTGGCCTCCAAGTTCAAGCGGAAACACCGGAAGGCTCTTTTCGGAACCTCTCGAAAGCCGCCTCCCTACGGCTACTGGTCGGGCGCCGATTTCAGTTGGAAGGTGGTTCGGAACATGACCTTCCAGGTGTTGGAGGAGATGGCCTCCAACTACGATCTGGACGGCCTGGAACTCGATTTTTGGCGGCACCCTCCGTATTTCAAAACCTATGCCTGGGGAGAACCGGTCACTCCCGTAGAAACGGATTCCATCACCCGGCTGATGCGCCGAGTCCGCAGGATGGCCGATGACCGGGGCCGGGAGCGGGGACGGCCATTGCTGATCGCAGTCCGGGTCATGGACTCTCCCGAACTGAGCCAGGCGATGGGGCTGGACCTGGTGACCTGGCTCAAGGAAGACCTGGTGGACCTGGTGATCGTCGGCGAGGTGGCCCTGGCGCCCTGGGAGGAGACCATCCGGCTGGCTCATCGTTACGGCGTTCCCGTCTATCCGTGCATCCGGAGGTCCATGATGGGGGAAGAACGAGGATCACTGGAGTCGTTCCGGGCTCAGGCCCTGACGGCCTGGAAGAAAGGGGCTGACGGGATCTACCTCTTCAATCTCTTTCCCGACGAGAAACACGACCGGAAGTATCGCGAGCTGGGAGACCCTAATGGACTGGAGCGGTTGAACAAGCTCTACAGCCTGGACCCGGTGGGCCGGGAATCCTTCAAGCGGTACATCCAAGACTTTGAGAAATATAAGGCGCAAAAGCCCGTTTCTCCTCTCTCTCCGGTGGAGTTGGAACCGGAGACGATCTACACCATCCCCATGTACCTGGCCGACCGGTTCCTGAGCCAAGCCATCGTCGGCAAGCGTCCCCGGGTGCAGGCACGCCTGCAGCTGGAAAACCTGGAGGCGAAGGCGGAGGTTCGGATCTCGGTCAACGGCCATCGGCTGGAAGCCGAAGAGAGGGTCCAGGACGAACTCCGCTTTTCGATCTCACCCACGCAACTCCAGACGGGATACAATCACTTCCGCATTTCTGTCCCGGACGGCCCGGCGCCGCGCTTGAAGGACATCCTGGTGAGTGTTCTCTACTGATCGTTCGGCGCCCTGCCGGTTCGGTCAATGGGTTCAAATCCGGACCGAGAGGAGGTCGACATGGTTTCGGTCATTTCACTCTGGCTGCCGGTGCTGCTTTCTGCGGTGCTGGTCTTCATCGTCAGCTCCATCATTCACATGGTGCTCCGGTACCACAGGGCGGACGTGGGACCGGTTCCCGACGAGGCGGAGGTGATGGACGCACTCCGGCCGTTCAATATCCCGCCGGGCGACTACTGCATTCCGCACGCCGCGGACACTAAGGAAATGAACTCGCCGGAGTTCATCGACAAGACCAGAAGGGGACCGGTTGCCCTCGTTACGGTGCTGCCCACCGGGCCCATCACGATGGGCAAGAGTCTCGCCCTGTGGTTCGGCTATTGCGTGGTCGTCGGCATCTTTGCCGGCTATGCCGCCGGACTGGCCATCGGACCCGGCGCCGACTACATGGCCGTCTTCAAAATGGTCAGCGTGGTTGCCTTTGCCGGCTACTCGCTGGCGATCCTGCAGAGCGCCATCTGGTGGCACCGAGGGTGGGGCTCCACGCTGCGCACCATGTTCGACGGTCTGATCTACTCCCTCGTGACGGCCGGAACCTTCGGCTGGCTCTGGCCCTGACCGGCGGCGGCAGAGGAGGCATCCGGGAATGCCCATCGACGACGGCCGGGAACGCCCCATGGAGAACAGCTATTGGATTCAGCCAGGCCGTTTTGCGGCGGGCGAGTACCCCGGCCATTGGGACCCGGCCTTGGCGTCCGAAAAAGTTCGCAAGTTGTTGGACGCGGGTATCGACCACTTCATCGACCTGACAGAGGCGCGCGAGCTGGAGCCGTATTCCGGAATCGTCGCGAAGGAGGCCCGTCGGCGCGGCTCGGATATCGGGTGGGAGCGGCATCCCATCGTCGACCTGAGCGTCCCTTCCTCCCCACGGCAGATGGTCGATATCCTCGACGCCGTCGACGCCGCTCTCGGCAATGGCAGGACGGTTTACGTTCACTGCTGGGGCGGGGTGGGAAGAACCGGCACCACGGTGGGCTGCTGGTTGGTCCGGCACGGGCAATCGGGTGACAGATCCCTCCGCCGGATCGCCGAGTGGTGGAAGGGAATGGAAAAAATCTACTATCACCCCAGATCGCCCGAAACCCGGGAACAGAGAGAGTACGTCCGGTCCTGGGCTGAACCCCCGGCCAGTTCTGTGACAGGCACACCGGGCGAGTCCCGATAGTCAATGCCGTTGGGCATCCCAACGCGTCTCAGCCGCATTGTCGAAGGCGACGGTCACCGCGGCGGACGTGCGTAGGTGTCAATAATTACCGCATCACTTCCCGGATGCTTCATAGCAGAGATAGGAAGATCGTCGTGGCGGCGTGCGACATCGATATGCCCGGAGCGAAACCGACCGGCTGCGGAGATCGCACGCTGCGCCTGAGTCGTGCGGGCCCCCTTGTTCCTTCTGAGTCAGGACAATGTCCACACCGTTGCGTACAAGCTCGGAAATCGACAACCCGCGTTCCGCAGCAAGCGCTCTCAACCGGAGAAGCTGCCGTTTCTTCAACTGAACTTGAGTCCAAATCATGGCCGTCATGATCGCATATCATCGGTATAACGACACATGTAGTCAGAGTTTCCCCAATCAGGCCCAGAAGTGGCGACTGTGGCGGGCTCGACGTTGATGGGATCCGGATGAAGCTGTTTCGATCTCATGACACCTTGGTCTGGATCGAGGCTATGGTTAGGTCAGCTTGAGATCAAAGATGATCGAGAAAACCGGCCACCGTCTGGATCCGAATACCGAAGGTTTTTTCCGGCTGGTTCATGAATGCGCCAAAGTCCTTCAAATCTCCGGTCAGCAGATGGGTGGCCCGGCATGCGACCGCCGCCTGAAAAATGGGCTGATCCTTCCTTGGTAGCCCAGGGGGAAATTCAAGTCCAACGGCATGAGGTGCAAGCCGGAGCACATCCGGTGACATACCCAGGTTCTCCACGAACTCCGGAAGTTTCCGTTCCAGATTTCGGCGCGCCTCCTCCACTGCATAAGCACTGGAGTAGATCTCCCAATGCCCCTGCCTGGAGAGCTCGATCACCAACGCCGCCTTACCCCGCGGATTGTGTGCCGCAGTAAACAAGACATTGGCGTCAAGAAACAGCCTCATTCCGATCCGCCGAACTTATCGAGGATGCGTGTTCGCTCCCGGTCTGACAGCACGTCTGCGGCGTTCCACTCGGCGATTTGTTCGTCGCTGTAGTATTGGATCTCAAGCACCACCCCGGGTTTGAGTACGATTTCATTGCCACGATCTTCCAGGATCAGGACATCCCCGCTCTTGATTCCAAAGCGCTTCCGCAACACGGCTGGCAGAGTGATCTGGCCACGACCGGACACGACCAACGTTTCTTGCATGTCAACCTTCCATTTCCGAACCTGCAGACGTTGATTTTACACATATTCAGAATATCGGATATTCCGCATGGAAACAATTGAAAGGCTCCGCCTCAATCGTTTTCCTCCGGGAGCCGGTTCACGGTGTAGGCGGCCAGCTTCGTCACCAGCGGTTCGCCGTCTTGGGAACGAATCCGCTGCCCCGGGTGCAGTTCGTACACACGTCCCGTCAACACGGGATCCGATAGGCGAAGCCACACGCGGCGTCCGTCTTCCGAGACGGACACCTTCTCGATCCGCACCGGAGTCACGTCGGTCTTGGGAGACCCGTATTCCCCATGGTAGCGGTAGTAGTAGTGGAACAGGGAATAGTCGTCGGCGAGTACCGCGGTGGCCGGATCCACCGGCTTGGTGAAGACGAGGTCGAATCCGGATTCGGTCAGGCGCATCTCCTGAATGTCCATGGGAGTCTTTCCCGTCCAGGCCACCCGCTGCAATCCCTCTCCGATTCCCCAGATCCGTGAGGTCTGCGCCACATAGAGATATCCGTTCGGGGAGAAGGCCAGGCGAATGTTCCCCTTGCGAAGCCCGCGCCCCTCGATGAACGGGAAGCAGGCCCCCTGCCAGGTCCCCCCGACCTTTTCCAGGTAGACCCGGTGAATCCGGGGATAGGTCCAGTCGGCGATGAACATCTGGCCCGAATACGGGCCGAACCCGCCTCCGGTGCGGTCCTCCAGAGGCTGTCCCAGGGAACCGGCCATGTCGTTTTGAGGAATCTGGATCGCCGGCAGCTTGCGCAGTCGCGCCAAGGTCTCCACCTCGATGTTCACGGGGTTGATGCCCTCGAAATCGGGATGCCAATTCAGAGAGGAAGGATGTCCGTAAAACGATCCGGGCGTCACATGATACAGAGGAGAGGTCCCGATCCAGCCCCCCTGGTTGTCGGTGGCGAACAGCGCCCCTTCCCGGTTGAAACCCAGGCCGTTGGGCTGCCGGAAACCGGAGGCAACAGGCACGAACTTGCCGGCAGGCGTGATCTTGATCACCCAGCCGCGGTAGGAGGCGGGGGAATTGTGCCGCAATCGGGCCACCGTTCCGGGCTTGGGATCGTCGGCGAAGAGGCTCCGCGCCGTCGTCTCTCCCCGCCCCGAGAACCTGTGACGGCTCGAGCCCGAGGCCAATCCCAAGCCTACGTAGAAGTTCCCTTCCCCGTCCCGGGCCAGACCGTAGGCATACTCGTGGTAGTTGCCCGACATTCCCCATTGGTCACCGAGGGTCTGGTAGTGATCGGCCCGTTCGTCTCCATCGGTGTCGACGATCCGCGTCAACTCGGACTGCTGCGCCACGAAGTATTCGCCCGGCTTCCCGGCGACGACTCCCAGCGGGACCTGGAGTCCGTTGGCGAACCGGCTCCAGCGCCCCGTTTCCGGATCCCGCCGGTAGAGGCCGCCGCGGCGAAAACAGGCCACCAGCCGGCCGGCCGGATCGAAATCGATCCCGCCCACCTCGGGCGCCGCTCCCGGGGGCGTCTCGACGATCTCGATCCGGTAGCTCTCCCCGGGAACCTGCGCCAAGGCGGAGGATGGAACGATCCACGCCACTGCCAGCAATACCGGGATCAGGGCTTCAGCCACTCTCATTCCGTTTCACTCCCGACGACGATCTCGAATCGAGTATTGGCGCTGATTCCGTCCGGCGATTGGAAATCGCCGCTCCGCCTGACGACGATCTCGAATCGGGTGTCCCCGTCGATGGGAATCCGAACGTTTCCCTCCTCTACGGTTCCCCGGCTCGGGGAGATTTGAACCGGATCTTCGATACCCGCGTCGAACCGGAGCGGAACCTGGACCCGTTCGATCCGGAATTCCCAGCGAAACCCGTCCGCCGCCGCGGTGGGACGGATTCGCTCGTAGACTTCCGCTCCGCCCACCGAGTAGTGGAATTCCGGGACGCCTTCCTGCATGCGGTAGCCCTGAAAGCGAGTTTCCGGAAGGCGTCCGGAATCCGCCAACCGGAATGGGAAACGGGTCGACCGGAAAAAACGCCGGCCCGGGATCTCAGGGGTCAGTGTGAAACCGTCTTTTCCTCTTTTCCTGTGCAAGGTGTCCTCAAGGTCCAGGAACTCCCCCTGCCATGCGTAAAGCAGACGGTGCGAACCGGCATCGAAGCAGTAGGAGAGGCCGCCGGGCATGCCCACCGCGATCGCGGCCGGTGTCGCCTCCGGCATGATGGTCCGGACTACGACGGTCCCATCGACGGGAACCGGGCGGGCTTCGGCCGTCCAGGGATCGGGCGGCGGGTCCAGCCCCGGGAGGAAGTGACCGGCATCGCCGACACCGAGCGCTCCCCAGATCCTCTGGATGCTCTCCTCCCTCTCCTCCGGTGCGATGTCCGTGAAGTGCTCCGGCATCGAGGTCCCGGACAGGATCCGGGCCGGATTCAACATGAATTGCCGGTACCACGGATAGCGGAGGCGATGAGCGGCTTCGGCCAATTGGGGAGCCGGCTCCCCCTGGGCCCGGTAGTCCTGCCAGTCGTGGCAGCCGATGCAGCCCAGGCTCTTTCCTTCCGTGTCCTTTCCCAGCAGCGTCAGTCCTCTATTCGTATCCTGCTGGGACGTGACCGACTCCACTGCGGGGGCCGAGGGATCGAGGCCCGATGCCTTGGCGAACCCATGGATCAGCGGTTCGACCTGGTTTCGAGAAAACCGGGGCATTCGAAGCGAGAGCCAACTCCTGAGCCGGACATTTTCCAAAAGCGCCTGTTCCAGGAATTCGAGCCGCAGTTTCTCCCCGGCTGCAGTCAGGACCGGCGTCCCGGCTATCTGTCCGCCGCCGAAGTGGTCCATGACGTGACAGGCCGTGCAGCGAAGCCGGCGGACCCGCCGGTAGAAATCGTAGACGGGCGCGGGACTGACGTCGGGGAACCGTTGCTGAAGGCGAAAAAAATCTCGAATCGCCGCCCGCTGTTCTCCGTCCAGGCGATACCGGGGAAGGGTGGGTCCAGGATTTTCCGCCAGACATCCTCCATCCGGAGACAGGTCGGCTGTGGCGGGGGCCGCCGGATGGGAATCGGCGGCCTGCTCGCGGTCCTCGAACCGGTGACAGGAGAGGCATCCCCGGGACCGGATCAGCTCCTCTCCGCGGGATGCATTGCCGCCCGTCACCGGCATTCCCGGCGGCTCCGGTCCGGAACCGGTCAGGTAGGCGGCAATCTGCAGCGCCTCCGCATCATCCAGGTGCAGCGAAGGCATACGGCTTTCCGGATGGTGGCGGGCAGGGTCCTCCAGGTAACGGGCCAAACCGGCGACGGTCATCTTCGACCCGACGCCGTCCAAGGAATAACTTTCCGAGGTATGGCATGCCGTGCAACCCAAAGCGGCGTAGAGGTCGCGGCCGCGGCCGGTGTCCACGGCCGGCCGTTCCGCTTCTCGAACCGGCACGCCGGAGGTCGCCCGCGAAGCGAAAAACGCCGTGACGTCCCTGGCCTCCTCCTCGTCCAGCAACGCCGGCATGGTCGCTTCAGGTCGGACCGCGGCCGGATCGAGCAGCCAGCGGTGAAGCCAAGCCGGGTCCAGCCCAGCGGCGGCGGCCAGGTCGGGTCCGCGGCGGCGATCCAGGGGCCTTGACCCGTTTGCGTGACAGTTTGCGCATCCCAGGTCCTCGACCAGGTCCCGGCCCCGCTCGACCCGGTCCTGGTCCGGCCCGGGAGCGCTCTCCGATTCGTGGAACAGCAGTCGGGAAGGGATTGGCTCCAGAGGAAAATGTTCCGATTCCCAGCGCAGCCGGAGCCGGGCCGGCCCCGGAAGACGCTGATATCCCAGTCGGATGCGATGCCGGCCGGGGCCCAGGGTCACGGCTTCGCCGCCGACTTTCTTACCCCCTATCTCCAACTGGCCGCCGCCCTCGAATCGATAGCGGCCCGCCTCCAGAATCGACAGGAAGCCCTCCCACTCGGCTTGGAAATGAGGATCCAGTGAAGGATGCAGGGACTCCGCTTCCGCCAGGTAGAAATTGGGAGTCGGAGTCACCAGGTGGACCCGATGCCGTCCGTCTCCGTAGCGGCCGGCCAATCCAGGTCGAAGTTCCTTTTTTCCGAGGCCCGGCGGCCCCGGAATCGAGTCTGTCTCGCCTTCAGGACGGCAGGCGCCCGAAACGGCGACAGCAAGCAGGACGATCCAGCCGCTGGTCCGAAACAGAATTGAGTTCGGCTTCACGGAAGATCCGATCGTATCCACTATCTTATGGAAAGGAACGAGGTGGAGAGACGACTCTTCTGTCGCCCGTTTCCTGCTGCACTATTGCTATCTAGGGAGTTCGGCGACTGGAAATCGCCGCTCCGGTGCGCTCCATTAGTTCGCCCACCTTCTCCACGATGATCTCTTCCACCGGCGCTCCGAAGGGACCCGATTGCCCGTAGGGGATCATGGCGCCCGCCCCTTCGTAGCCGCCCTCCTTGAGCACCCTCAGGGAGGGGATGTAGGCGAAGACCTCGTTGGAGTAGCCGGCCACCCAGACCGTATCCCAGCCGTGGCTCGCCTTGAGCCGCAGGGAGTAATCGACGACCACCTCTCCCGCCAAATGGATCAGGGTGAAGTCGTTCCCGAACTGCCAGACCTGAATCGGGTACGGATAGCTGCCGGGCAGCCTCCCCTCCCGCTCGATTCTGTCCAGTAAGAACTGAGCGTGGCGTTTTGCCATACCCGTCTCCCGGTTGACCCGGGCTTCCAGCTCTCTTTGCGACGGCGGCTTGCTGAAGGGGACTGCCACCCGCTCGAAGGCGCTCTTGAGCGGACCCCGGACCGGCGCCATCTCTCCGTCCAGCACCAGGTCCACGGCATAGGCCAGGATCTGGCCGTAGCTCTTGGCCAACTGAACCGATCGCCGGGGCAGAGGGTTGGCATCGGCTCCGCAGCCGGTGACGAACAGGGCCGCGGCGCCGGGATGCTTTTCCTGCAGGGATTCCTGTGCGAACCCGGGCCAGTCTCCGTTGATCTGGTAGTCGGACAGGACCGTGGCGTGGCAGGCGTATCCGAAGACCACGGCCCGCAACCCGCCATCGGCGCCACGCACCGCGAGGACGGGGACGTCGTGGTCCACCGGACCGGGCAGATGGCGTTTCCCGGTCCGCACGCGGCGGCGATTGACGGCGAATCCGGCCGACCCCTGGCCGAAGAAGAGCCGGGCCTGAGAAAGGCTCTCCATGGACTGCCCGATCACCTTCACGATCTCGTCCAGGACCCATTTCGTATAACCGCGAACAACCTGGAGGTGTTCCTCTTTCAAGGGGTAGGCCGACCGCAACACCTCCCCGACGACGGGGCCGCTGTGGGTGTGGGAAAAGTTCAAGCCGATCCGATCCCGGCTCAGCCCGTATTCCTGCCAGGCCCGCTCCGCGACCTGGTCCGAGAGAAGGCGGCTGAACCCCAGCAGGTCGATGGTCACCAGGACGGTCACCGCTCCGGTCTCGTCCTCCAGAGCCAGGGCCTTGGCGTGGATGTCCTGCAGGACCTCCCCCGAAGGCCGTTCCCGGGATCCGTAGCCCGCCAGCCAGATGGGTTCGTTGGGAGTGATGGGCACACTGGCCACTCCCGCTCTCCAACCCGATTGCCTCTGACCGGCGGCCGTCTCCACTACGAGCAGGAGCAATACAATCGTCCAAGGGGAGACTCTCTTCATGACTTCCTCACTCCTGTTCTTCGGTCAGTATTTCATCCGCGAAACGGCGGACCGAGTCCAGAGTCTCCCGGGTGCTCGGGGCGTCCACGGAGAGGACCAGGTAGTCGAGTCCCGCTTCCCGATAGCGGCGGACGTCGTCGCGGACTTGAGCGGCGGTGCCGGTCAGGTGGAGACGGTCTCCGTTGCCGTCGTAGCGGGCTTCCCCCAGGACCAGCGTGTGTCTCAGCGTGACGCCTACAGTCCGTGGGTCCCGTCCCTCTGCGCGGCAGATTCGAGCCAATACCTGGCGGTGCTCCTCGACCTTCCGAGGCGAGAGTCTTATTCCGTGCCACGCGTTCCCCAGCCGGACGCTCCGGCGCAGGGCGAAGCGGGAATTCCCTCCCACCCAGATGGGGGGATGCGGCTTCTGCACCGGCCGGGGGAAGAAGACCATTCCCGAAGTCCTGAAGTGCTTCCCCTGGTACTCCGGGACGTCCTGGGCGCAGGCGGCCTTGAAGATCCCGATATGCTCGTCGGTGAGTGCTCCCCGCTTGCCGTAGGGCGCGCCCATGGAGGCGAATTCTTCCGGCATCCAACCCACGCCCACGCCGTAGATCACCCGTCCTCCCGTGAGGACGTCCAGGGTGGTGATCATCTTGGCATTCAAGAGGGGATTCCGAAAGGGAAGGACCAGGACGCTGACGCCCAGCCGCACGCGCCGGGTCGCTCCCCCCACGAAACTGAGCGTGGCCAAGGCTTCCAGGACGTTCTGAGCCTCGGGGCTGGCCTTGCCGGGGCCGAACATGTCCGAGTAGCGCCGGGCCAGATCCGCGGGAAAGAGGGTCCGGTCGCTGACCCAGACCGAGTCGAATCCGGCCTCTTCGATGACGCCGGTCATTTCCCGGACGTATTCGGCCTGAGCTCCAGCGGTAACTGCCGGCGTGACCGAGGTGGTCACGGCGACTCCGAACTTCATGCCTGTCCCGTGTCCTCCGATAGGTGGCATCTTATCACCCCGGTGGTAGACTTCGGTGGGGCCGGAACAGGCACGGTACGGATATGTTGGACATGTCTTCTCGAACGAAAGTCACACTGGCGGGGTTGATCCTCGCCGCTGCCGGCGCCGCCCTCCTCGGAAGCTCGCTGGCCGCCGGTGTGGAGATCGGCCACCGGAAGCAGCTTCTCATCGACGACCACGTCGTGGAGTCCACCCAAGGCGTGACCCGCTGGTTGAACCGATTGGAACGGCATCCCGGCAATCCGGTCCTGGTGGGTGACCGTCCCTGGGAACGATGGATGATCTCACCCAATGGAAGGGCCGCTCTCTTCGATGGTGAGACCGGCGAGTTCAAGATGTGGTACATGGCCTCCCACCCGGAAGAGGGGGCGCCGGGCGGGTTCCGGTACAAGGTGGGTTACGCCGTGTCCCAGGACGGCATCAACTGGAACAAGCCGAACCTGGACCAGGTGGACTGGGAGGGCTCGCGCGACAACAATCTCATTCCCCGGGGCGTCAACTGGATGAGGCGGGCCAACGTCATCAAGGACCTCCGCGATCCGGATCCCCAACGGCGGTTCAAGATGACGTACGTGGACGTCTTCGACGGAGAGCCGGCCATCACCAAGGGCTATTCGGCCGACGGGGTCCACTGGCGCCTCAACGGCGACGGGAAGCCCTGGTTCCGACGGCCCCACAACGGCAACCTGATGGGTTGGGATCCGCGCATCGAGCGCTACGTCTTCTACGTGCGGATGCGCGCCGCACAGAATACGGTGGGGCGGGCCGTCAGTGCCGACTTCGTCACCTGGTCGGAACCCGAGACGGTGATGGCTCCCGGACCCGCGGAACCCGACCTCCACTTCAAGGGACTGGCCGCGTTCCTTTACGAGGACCTCTACCTGGGCTGGCTCTGGGTCTTCGAAAGAGGGGCGAAAGAGTTCGTCGCGGCGGCGGCCGAGTTGGCCGTGAGCCGTGACGGGATTCACTGGAACCGGCCCTTTCCCGGGTCGTTCGTTCTGGAGCGCGGGGACGATCCGGCTTGGGACAGCCGGCTCAGCATCCCGGTGGCTCCCGTGGTGCACGACCAGCGAATCTGGTGCTATTACTGGGGCGAGAACATGCCCTACACGGTAGACGCCATCCGGAAGGTGAAGGATGGCTGGGTCCAGGACGGGCACCGGATACAGAGGGCCACCGGATTGGCCACCTTGCGGCTGGACGGATTCGTGGCTCTTTCGGCGAAGGGAGAAGGATCGGTCACCACCAAGCTCCTCGATTCGCCCGGCGGACGATTGACGGTCAACGCCCGGGTTGGGGGCGGTCTCCGAGCGGAGATCCTGGACGAGGACGGCAACGTGATTCCGGGATACGGTGTTCAACAGTGCAATCCGGTCACCGGGGACTCGTTGCGCCACGCCATCACCTGGGGGAGCGGATCGGAACTGGTCCCTCGCCGGAAGGCGGGCATACGAATGAGATTCCACTTGCGGGATACGGACCTGTACGCCATCCAGGTCAGAGCCGATTGACGATATCGACGGGCGTTCAAAAGAGTCCATCTAGAATTCAGAATCTTCCGGCATTCCCATGCTCTGGCTTCCCTTCGCTCTGCTCGCACTCCTGACCCCTCCCCAGGAGAAGGAACCACCCGGCGAAGAGACGCCGAAGGGTTCCCACGAGACCGTCGTCGTCACGGCCAGCCGCCAGGAGCAGCCTCTGCTCGAGAGCACAGCTCTGGTCACCGTCCTGTCGCGGGACGACCTCCGCCGGTCGCCGGCGCTGGTCCTGGACGACGCTCTGCGCCAGATCCCCGGGTTCAGCCTCTTTCGGCGCAGCAGCAGCATGATCTCCCACCCCACCACCCAGGGCGTTTCTCTACGAGGCATCGGACCCTCCGGAACCAGCCGGACGCTGGTCCTGTTCGACGGCATTCCCTGGAACGATCCCTTCGGCGGATGGGTCTACTGGAACCGGATCCCCCGCATGGCCCTGGAGAGTGTGGAGGTGGTGCGGGGAGCAACCAGTCCTCTGTACGGGAGCACCGCCCTGGGCGGAACCATTCAGCTCCGTCCCGCCCGCAACCAGCCGCGGTTGGACGTCCGGGGCGTGCTGGGGAGTCACAAGTACGCCGATCTGGATCTCGCCGCGTCCGATCAAGTGGGAGACTGGGGGTATCTGGCCTCGGCGCGGGTCCTTGATACCGACGGCTTCTTCATCGTCGACGAGGCGCTCCGGGGAGACGTGGATACGCCGGCCAACAGCCGGTTCGAGACCTTCTTCGGCCGGATCTCCTACAAGCGGTTCCACGTCGGCGTCAACACGTTTCGGGAACGGCGCAGCAACGGTACGCAACTCCAACAAAACGACTCCCGGATCGCTCTCGTGGAGACGGGGATTCAGGGCGATGCCTGGCAAGGCCGCTTCTACGTCCAGTCGGGGCTTTTCAAGAACACCTTCTCCCGGGTCCTGAGCGGCCGTTCCCGGGAATTCGTGACGGCGCGGCAGGAGTTCCCCACGCTGGGGACGGGAGGGTCGCTGACCTGGAATCCTCGGGGACGGCTATTGCTGGGCACCGATTGGAGACGAGTCAACTGGCAGGACCGGGTACAGAATCTGGCCGGCCTCTTCGTCCAGCAGACCATGCCCCTCCACACCCGGCTGGATCTGCAGCTCGGCGCCCGCACGGACTGGTGGCAGGGCCGAACCACCGAAACTTCGCTGAATCCTCGCCTGGGCATCCTGTTGCGGGGCGCCGAGTGGCTGACTCTGCGCAGCTCGGCCTACCGCGGATTCCGGGCACCCACGCTGAATGAGCTCTACCGCCCCTTCCGGGTGGGCAACGTCCTCACCGCCGAGAACCCCGATCTGGGCGAGGAGCACCTGTGGGGGGGAGAGCTGGGAGCCGACCTCCATCCGTCCGGCTCCGTATTGTTCCGGATCAATGGCTTCTGGAATTCGCTCCGGGATCCGGTGGGGAACGCCACCGTCTCCGTCGGTCCCCAGTTCATCCAACGCCAGCGGCAAAATCTGGGACAGGTTCGGGTCCGGGGCCTGGAGCTGGAGACGGGCCTGCAGGGGGACCTCCCCTGGAGCCTGCGGATGGGATACCTCTACTCCCGGACCGAGGTTCGGGAGACGGGGTTGAGGCTGCCCCAGGTCCCCCGCCATCAGTTCACGGCGGAGGTCCGTTACGACGGGCCGTTCACGGCGTCGTTACAGGGACGGTGGGTCGGGGACCAGTTCGAGGACGATCGCAACACCATGGTCCTGGAGCGGTTTTTTCTGTTGGGCGCCAGCGTCCGAAAACCGCTGGGCGAATCGCTGGAGATCTTTCTGTCTGTGGAGAATCTGCTGGACCAGGATTACGTGGTACGGCTGACGCCGTTGCCCTCGCTGGGCATTCCCCGCCTCGTCTACGGCGGCGTCCAACTCCGGTTGCGGTAATGAGTCGCTCCTCGAGCCGATCATAGCTCCGGCAGGGGCTGGTTCTCTTAACTCATTGTCTCCAATTGGAGACAATTTCTGCATAGGATACGAAGAGGAGACATCATGAGCAAGGAGACTTATTCCCCTTGGGATAGCGCTGAGCTTCTCGACAATGATGAGGTGGTCATTGAATACGTGAAGGCGGCACTCGAAGAAAACGATCCCGAGTTCTTCGTTAGGGCCGTTGGCAATGTCGCTCGGGCCACCGGCATGACCTTGATCGCTGAGAAGACCAAACTGGCGCGCCAAAGCTTGTACAAGTCGCTGTCCGGTGAGCGCGACCCTCGGATCGGAACTGTGATGAAGGTTCTTGACGCGCTTGGCATGCAGCTGTCCGTCACACCGAAACTACGCCGTCGGCCGGATGTGACAATGTCACATTCCGGTGTTGCCGTGCGATTCGGTGGTCGGAAAGTGTAAAGGGGGACTCCGTCCCCCTAACCCCCTGAGTCGGCGCCTGAAAGACGCCGCTCCAGGCGTCGCTTCTAGCCGTCGAGGTGGATGACGACCATCTTGGACTCGGTCATCTCTTCCACGGCGTAGCGGGGGCCTTCCTTGCCCATGCCGCTGTCCTTGAGGCCTCCGTAGGGCATGAGGTCGGCCCTCCACTGGGTGCCCCAGTTGATGTGCAGGTTGCCGCTGTCCACTTCGTGGGCGAATTTCAGGGCCCGGTCGATGTCTTGGGTGAAGATGGCCGCCGAGAGGCCGTAGCGGGTGTCGTTGGCCATGGCGATGGCCTGGTCGATGTCGTCGAAGCGATTGACGGCGACGGCGGGGCCGAAGAGCTCATCGCAACTGATCCGCATGGCCGGGTCGACGTCGGCCAGGATGGCCGGTTCCACCAGGGCCCCGTTGCGGGCTCCGCCGGTGAGCAGGCGGGCTCCCCCGTTCGCGGCTTCCTGAATCCAGTTGGACACGCGGATGGCGTCCGATTCCCGCACCAGCGGCCCCATGGTGGTCCCTTCCCGGAGTTGATCTCCGATCTGAAGTTTCTCGACGCCGGTCTTGAGACGGTCCAGGAAATCGTCGTAGATCCGGTCCGCGGCCAGCACCCGCTGCGCCGAGATGCAGACCTGTCCCGCATTGGCGAATCCGGTGGCCACCGTGGCCGCGGCCACCTTGTCCAGATCGGCGTCGTCCATCACCAACAACGGGGCGTTGGAACCCAGTTCCATGGTGACCTTTTTCATTCCGGCCACTCTGCAGATATGGTCCCCCACTTCGTAGCTGCCGGTGAAGCTGATCTTGCGGACTCGAGGATCGCCCGAGAGAAAGTCGCCCACTTCGCTCCCGGGACCGGTCAGGCAGGCCAGGGCCTGGGGCGGCGTTCCCGCCTCCAGCAGAATCTCCACCAGCTTGAGCGCCGACAGGGGCGTGTCGGTGGCCGGTTTGACCACCACGGCGTTGCCGCCGGCGAGTCCGGGTCCGACCTTGTGGCAGACCAGGTGCAATGGGAAATTGAACGGGGTGATGGCCGCCACTACGCCGCAGGGCACGCGCAGGGTGAACCCGAGGCGTCCGGCGCACCCCGGCGCCGCGTCCAGGGGGAGCACCTCCCCCGTGATCCTCTTGGCCTCTTCTCCCGAGAGCCGGATGATCTCAGCCGCTCGCACCGCTTCGATCCGGGCTTCCGCCAGGATCTTGCCCTCCTCGGCGCTGATGGTCCGGGCCAGTTCCTCGGACCGCTCCTCCATGATGTCCGCCGCCCGGGTCAGGATTCGCGACCGGTCATACGCCGGCAGGCTCCGCATCACGCGGGCCCCCTCGACGGCGCCGGCCAAGGCGGCGTCCACGTCGGCGGCCCCGGCCTTGGGAACGGTGTCCACCACCGAGTCGTCGTAAGGATTCCTGACTTCGATCAATTGGCGTGTCTCAGTCCACTCACCTTGCACGAACATTCTCATGGTTTTTTCTCCTTACCGGTCCGTTTCAAAGTCTCGGCGCCAGACCACCCGGCCGGTGCTCGGCGGGACTTTCACCATTGGCGGGCACACTATCGAAAGCGGAGCGAGTAGAGATCCGCGTCCCGCATCACGATTTTCAGCCGAACCGGCTTGCCGGCGATTCGGTTCAAGGTATCCCGAATCGCCTTCGGGTGACCCCGGTCCCACGTCACCGTATGCTCGACCTCGTCTCCAAAGATCAGGGGCGAGTCCTCCAGAGCGAACCCGGGAACCGGATGGCCATGAAGATCCTGGATCTCGATCCGGATGCTCCCTGCGGCCGAGGTGGAAAAGTTCAAGACCAGGTCGTTCCCCTCGAAGATGAAGGGCTTCGTCACCATCTCCCCACCCTTGTAGTCGGCCCGGAGGGAGGCGAAACCATCCATCCGTACGGTCATTCGTTCCAGGTGGGCGCTGGGTGACGTGTAGTGCCGGGCCACGTAAAGGGAGATTTCATCGTCGCCCGTGGGGACGACGCCGGAAGAGACCATGTTGGTCCGATGCACCCAGTTTTTGGGGTGCCTTCCGGGGCGAATGAAGGCCTGGCCGAACCGCCGGTCCCAGTGCACCCCGTCCCGGCTGGTCATGAACACGGCGTCGGAGACGCCGGCCCCCGCAGCATTGTCGTGGTACGTCCTCCAGGGAACGAAGCGCTTGGGAAAGGCCAGGTAGATCTGAGGAGCCCGGAAGTAGGGCTGGGTGGCGTTGGTGTAGAAATGCTCCCGCGGCGCCCCGCCGTAGTCGGCCCACTCCCCCTTGGTCCAGTGAATGAAATCCTCGGAGGTGGCGCATTTCATGCTGCGGACCCCGTCGGTGAAATCGCGGTAGATGGCGACGTACAGTTTCCGGACCGGATCCCAGAAGGGAACGTTCAACGAATCGAATGCCCCGTCGCTGATGACCGGTTCCTCCTGGATCTTCGTCCAGCGGATGCCGTCGGGCGAAGCCAGCGCCAGCAGCGGCCCGCCTCCCAGCGCCTTGTACTGCTGGGAAGGATCCGCTTCCGGGTTGCCGTCCTTGAAGGGAGCGAAGTTGTGCCCGCCCCTGCCGGACCAGACGATGTTGTTGTCCTTGGAGCCCTCGAACTCGATGAGCCCCAGAGACGGACGGGTCCAGGCGATGCCGTCCTTGCTCTCGATGTAGCAGGAGACCTCCTCGTGCTCCGGGATCACCGTCTCGCCGGGAGCCACGAATTTGGGGAAGGTATAACCGGCGTGACTGCTGCCGCGATAGTACATCCGGTAGAGGTCGCCGTCCTTGAAGACCGTGTGGTAGAGCGAAGTCGTCCCCTCCCAGGGTTTGTCGAACTTGAGCACAATCCCCGCCGGCCGGGGCTCCTGAAGCTGGAGCCGCACCCCCTCCATGGAATCGATGAGGTAATCGTCGACGAAGAGCTCCAAGCTGGAGCCGAGATCCAGAGGTTTCATCTTCTGACCGTGGCTGGAGGCACGGGACTCAACCGAAACCAGTGTGAGAAGGACCAGCAAGCCGATGGTTATTGGAAAACGCCCTTTCATCTACTCCTCCCGTACGCTGTTCGTCGTTGTTGGGACGCCGAACCCGAAGCATACGACGTAGGGAGCGGCGAGAAAAGGGAAATGAGGAAAGCGGTGTGGGATACGAGGGATCAGGGCGGCTCCGGCCGGGGAGAATTACCCGCCCGGACCGTCCGCGCTGAAGTAGGCTTCCAGGGAATTCAACTGATCCGCCAACTCCTCAATGTGATGCTGAAGCAGATTGCGAACCGACAGCAGTCCCGTGACGCGATTCTCCGAGTTCATCACCGGCAGGTGCCGAATGTGCCGGGAGACCATGACCTCCAAGGCCTCACCCGCTTCCGCCTCCTCCCCAACCGTTTGGACGGCGGTCGTCATGACCTCGCGAACGGTCGTGGCTTCGGGATCCAACCGGGGTACGACGACTCGCAGCATGACGTCCCGCTCGGAGAAGATCCCGACCAGTTCGTCCCCCTCCAGGACGGCTGCGGCGCCGATTCTGGCGTTCCGCATGGACATGGCGGCGGACAGCACCGTCGAGTCGGCGGCCACACTGGGCGGCGGCACTTGAGCTAACTTGATCACCTTCATTCCAGCACCTCTCCATACCTCAAAAAACCAAGGCGGGAATGCGCCGAGTATAACACAGCGTCCGCTCGACGAACCCCCGAATCCACAGGCGAAAACATGCCATGAGTGATCGGACGATTACATGACGACCTGCCCGGCGACATCCTCATCTTCTTCGACCTCCAGGACTTCCGCCGCCCGAATCGAGCGTTTGCGCCGCTGGAAAAAGACGGCGGCCGCGATGATGCCCAGAACCAGTCCGATGGCGTGGGTCCGATAGCTGACCTGGGGTTGAACGGCAGAAGGCAGAAGGAGGATCAGAGCCACACCCAGGCTTCGCATCACCCGTTTCTTCAGGGGGAGGCTCCGCTCCACCAGGATGTAGACGGCCAACCAGAATCCGGCCATTACGTGGACCATGCCCGAGGCTCCCACCAAGTGTACCTCGGGGGAATAGGTGAGAAGGGAGAGGTAGTTGGTGACGACGCTCAGAACGATGATGCCCAGCGGATAGACTCCGAAGCCGAAGTAGCCGTAAAGGAGATAGCCGAAAAAGACCACGAAGGGAAGATTGGAGAACAGATGCATCCAGTTGGAATGGACGGCCAGAGCCGAGAACAGCCGCCAATATTCCTGCTGTTCCATGACTCTCTCGGGTACGGCCGCCAGGAGCCGCAAGAGCTCAGGAGAGTCCCTCCAGGCCAGAACGGAGACGAACAGGATGACCATGGCGCCGGCGGCCGCGACGAGTCCGCTGTTCTCTGCCGGCTTGCGCGAGAGGAGGGTCCGCTTGACGACGATTCTCGGCTGTATCCAGTTGAATTTCGTTGTCATGGGCAAGGTACCCGCGGTTTTCCATCATAGGAGCGGGATGGCTCCGGTTCAACGAGAGGGAGGCGTGGAGTCCCCGGTTGGGTCTGTTCCGGTGACTTTCCGGCGTCCGTTCCATGCTAACATCGACGCAGCCGGCTTGGTCTTTGCGTCCGTGAAAAGTGACTCATGAGTTGTTTGCGAAGCCCCGTTCCTTCCGATCTCAAGGTGTTGAGAAAGCTCTGGCCGCGGCTGTCCGATGCGGCTCTGGAGGCGCAGATCCGCGGGCCCCGGCTCCGCATCATCGAAGGCGGCGGGAAGCCGGTGGGTTTTCTCAAGTTCCACGTGATCTGGGAATCGCTCCCCTTCATCGAGCTCATCGTCATCCTGGAATCGGAGCGGGGTCTCGGCTACGGCACCTGCGCGGTGCGGGAGTGGGAGCGGCAGATGGCGGAACGGGGCTTCGACCTGGTGGTCATGTCCACCCAGGCCTCCGCCACGGCCCAGCATTTCTGGCGCAAGCTCGGCTACAGGGATTGCGGCGCGCTCACGATACGGAACCAGCCCGCCGAGATCTTCATGCAGCGTCGCCTGGCCGGGGATGCCTGACTGTCCTTGGCGACATCCGGCGGGGACTGATAAAGTTCGTTCGGCGATTTCAAGCACGCGCCCGTAGCTCAGCTGGACAGAGCAACGGACTTCTAATCCGTGGGTCGGGGGTTCGAATCCCTCCGGGCGCGCACCCGGTCTTCGACGAGACTGCTCGGCTATTCGGGCGAGTGTCTGATCGTGACCGATTCATTCGAACCAAGGGCGTACTCCGAAATCGATGCGAAACCGGACCTGATCGGGTGGCCGGTTCGCGCTCCTATAGAGCGCGGTCCGACCACCGAGCGCGGCATTGGGCTTCGAGAATTCTTACTGGAGGCCACACTTCGGAGCCAACGTATTCACGAGCTTCATTGGACTCGACCGTTCAAGCGCGACGCCATGACGACCGACCATCGGGAGGCGGAGCGTCACCCGATCCGAATACACTTGCCTTGAATCTTCGTGGCGCGTCATGAAGCGGTTTGCGGGTTGGTACGATCAACGATGCGGCATGGCTTTCGATGGTGCCTACGTGCGACCGATCGTGCTCAATGGCGTGGATGATGAGTTGCGACAAACGTGCCGGGGGTACAATACAGCAATCAATGATCCGGCCAACTCCGTAGTGCATTCGACCCACGGTTGTAGCAAGGAGTGATTGGAGAAGTTCCAAAAGCGACTCGAAATTAGGCAGGGTTGTTGTACGTGTGGACAGTCGCTATGGAACTGCGGCCGCATGGTTCCACGTGACCATGCACCAGCCCGCCAGACCTTGTGAAGAGACCAGTTCCGGAATCCTCAAGATTTGAGATGCCGAAAAATATTCACGAGGTCAGAGATCCGATTCACGTATTCGTCCGCTTGGACAGCGATGAGCGGAAGGTCCTGGATTCCCGGCCGCTTCAAAGACTGCGCCATATTCACCAATTGGCCATGAGCTATCTCGTGTATCCGGGTGCAACACACAAGAGATTCGAACACTCCCTGGGAGTCATGGAACTCGCAGGCCGGGTTTTTGACGTAGTTACGAAGCCAGAGAATTTCTCGGAGAAGATTCGAAATCTTCTGGAACCCATTTCCCTCCCGGACCAGCTTGCCTACTGGCGGCGGGTGTTGCGGATGGCCGCACTCTGCCATGATGTTGGCCACCTCCCGTTCTCGCACTCGACTGAAAGACTGCTGCCGGACGCCTGGAATCACGAACGCCTGACAAGGGAATTTATCTGCAGCGAGGAAATGGAGGAGATTTGGTGCTCCACGACTCTGCCGCTCCGAACTGAAGATGTCGTCAAGCTAGCGGTGGGACCGAAAAAAGCCCATGACCTGAACTTCACTGACTGGGAAGCCATTCTCTCGGAAATCATCGTGGGGAACGCGTTCGGAGTGGATCGTATGGACTACCTCCTGCGCGATTCGCATCACGCAGGCGTCGCATACGGCAAGTTTGACCACTACCGGTTGATCGATACGCTTCGTATTCTTCCGAAACCTGGGCCACAGGAGGAGGAGGGTTCTCAAGAGCCGGTTCTTGGCGTGGAGGAAGGTGGCATTCAATCGGCTGAAGCTCTTATGCTGGCGCGCTATTTCATGTTCTCCCAGGTTTATTTGCATCCTGTCCGTCGAAGTTATGACATTCATCTGGAGGATTTTCTGAAGGAATGGCTCCCTGGCGCCTCTTTCTCCACCGACCCGAAAGACCATTTGAAAGTTACGGACAACGAGATCACCGTCGGGTTACGGGAAGCCGCAGCAGCTCAAGAGGCGCGTGGTCATTTACATGCCCGCCGAATCGTGCGACGGCAGCATTTCAAGCGACTTTATGAGCGGAATCCCGACGACGTCCAGGTCAACCCTGAATCCGGTGACGCAATTTTCGGGCCTCTGTGTAATAAGTTTGGCAAAGAATACTTCCGACGGGACCGTTACTACCAGCAGGGCGGGGCACCAGATTTCCCAGTCCTTCTGCGGGACGATCGTTTGGCGTCCTCCCTTTCTGTCTCGGCCGTATTGAAGACTCTGCCGATTCTGTCCGTCGATTTCATATTCGCAGATCGCTCCATCTACTATGAAGCCGACACTTGGTTAAAAGACAATCGCGAACAGATCATTCGGCCCTTGGAAGAAGAAGGAGTAGATTAATGGGCAGATTGGCGAAAGCAGTGTTGATCGTTGAGTTGATCGAAAGATTGAGGCATGAGGGAGGTTGGTGCGGAGAAACCCATGTGCAGAAGGCAGTCTATATTCTGCAGAACCTCATGGGCGTTCCGCTGCAATTCGACTTCATTTTGTACAAGCATGGTCCGTTTTCGTTCGATCTGAGAGATGAACTCACGGCCTTGCGCGCAGACGGCTTACTAAAACTTGAAACCCGAGGATTGTATGGTGCACGGATAGCCGCCACAAAGCAGAGCACCTACATCCGGAAATTCTATCCACGAACCTTGTCCAGACACAACAAGGCTATCGACTTCACATCTGGACAGATCGGTAAAAAAGGGGTTGTCGAACTGGAGCGACTAGCCACGGCCCTGTACGTGACTAGGCAATCCGGCCACCAGGCTTCGATTGATAGCAGGGTGAAGACATTGATCACTCTCAAGCCCCATATACCGAAACAGAAGGCTCAGGAAGCCGTCTCTGCCGTGGACTACATGATTCAACTCGCGCACGACGGAAGTTGACTCCGGTAAGCGGTATTTCGGGTCGCGAAACTATATCCGGGAACCATCGGGAGGAAATCTAGGCTGAACTTTCGAGGCGGAACTTCAGATCTCCCTCGGGCCCTCAGGATCGGTGATTCATCAGTCGCCGATTCTGAGGGCTAGATTATCTCCGCTCTCATCAAAAGTTGTAACCGAGCGCCATGTTGAACTGGTCCAGGCCGGTCTTGGCCCGGTTCCGCTTCCACTGATAGTCGGCCTTGATCACGATGTTGGATATCGGCTTGAGCTCCAGACCCAAGGTGTGGAACGACCGGTCCCGTCCAGGGTTGCGAAGGTATCCGGCAGGCACCTGAGCCTGGGTGTCGAGAGTCTCGGCTCGGTAATAGGGCATCAGCCTCACGTCTTCCCGGACGCGGGAAAGCAGGTTGTATCCGAATTGGAGATACCCTCCATGCTGAGTCGCTCCCACCGAATTCGTCCCGGTGAATCCTAGGGCCTGGTTCAGTTCGGCCACGTCGTCCAGGGAGGCTCGGGCATAGAGACCTCTAACGTCGAAACCCTCCATCTGGATTTGAGCGTGGAGTTCCCCGATCCTGGTCCCCACATCCAATTCTTGCCCATCGAACGTCAGTCCCTGTCCGGATCCTCCGTTGTAGAAGGAGCCGCCGAAGAAGACTCCCGGAGTTGGATTCACATCGACTCGCGTTACCACGGCCATGTGAGATGACTTCGCTTTATATCCCTTCTGCCGGCCGCCCCGCAGACCGTCGGAGCTGAACTTGGAACCGAGCAGGCCGTTCACCACGTAGACGCGATAGTCGAACATCCCCGCCGACCCCACGAAGCCGAACCCGTTCTCCCGCCAGGTGCTGGGCATGATCCGGCGCTCCGTCTCCGGCCGATTGGCGCCGATGAAGACCGTGGGCTCATGCAGTTCGTTGACCAAACCCATGGGGACGAGGAGCAACCCTCCCCGGAGGGTCAGGTGATCGTTCACGAGGAAGTCCAGATAGGCGAACTCGACCGACGTGGAACCTCCAAGGCTCGTGGAACCATGCTCGATCTCGATCTCCGAGTTGAAGACGAACCGGTCGTTGAACCGATAGCCGGCGTAAAGGATCCACCGCAGAAAATCGAACTGGGTAGTCTTGGAGACGGGATCTCCAGACTCGTCACGTCCACTGTAGTTATTGTAGAGCATCTCGCCGTAGCCGGCGATGGAAACGCCCTGCCGCTTCCGGTAAACGGTGGCGGCAGCCGGGCCCAGTCCTTTGCTTCGAGCCTGGTCATCCGTGACGTCGATTTCCGGTTCCCCGCTCCGGAGTCTTTCCACTTCGATGGCCAGGATGTCCACTTGGCGACGGACTTCGGCCAGTTCCTCATCCTGGTATGCCTTTTTTGCGGACTCCCGAGTTGCATCAGCCTGCTGAGCTCTCTCGTTCTCAAGCCGTTCCAGCCTCCGCCTCAACTCCTCGATCTGGGCCTTCAGATCTCGCTTGTCGGTGCCCATTGCCGGTGGCAGGAGGGTGGCCAGCAACAGGCCAGCCACGAAATACTTGCACCATCGGTTACAGGTCCTTGATCTTGTCTTCCGCTGCATGCGAATCTCCCCTTGTTCCACAGGTGGAACTCAACCCCGTCCAGTTGTCACTGTTGATGGAGGATAGCTATAGTGAGGATTGGTCTTTGCTTGAAGACCCAAACACCAAACAGGGGTACACCGATGCCACCGGTGTACCCCGACCCCTCAGCCTATTTCTTTCGGTTTCTCCAGCGTTCAACGCTCATGTCCGTGTGCCGCGAGCATCTTATTGAAAATGGATTTCAACATCAACCCACATCTTCATTTTTTCTCGGAAGGGTCGAACCATGAAAAGGTTGCTTTTGATTGCATTCCTGCTGACTACGGCAGGAGAAGCCGAGGCTGAGGAAAAGGTCAAGACTTCTCCCTTCACGGAACCCCAGAAACGCTCCAAGCGGATCCGCGTCAACAACGGGGCTTGGAACCCCATCGTCGACGTGACCGACGTGTTCCCGGGAAACCGGGCGTTGGACCGCCAGGGCGTTTTCAGGCTTTTCGACGCCGCCATCGGAGTCAAGCTTCGGGTCGAGCAGGCGGACAGATCCGAACCCCTGCTGGAGGCGACGGCGGAGTGGGAGCAGGGGAAGTTCATCGGCCCCCTGTTCATCTGGAGAGCCGACGGACTGCTCCACATGATCTACGAATGCTCGCGCGCCGATTCCACGGCCTACGCCACCAGCACCGACGGCTATCACTGGACGCGGCCGGAACTGGGCCAGGTCGAATTCGACGGGTCGTCGGCCAACAACCTTCTGCGAAACGGCATCCGGGGCGCCACGGGCGTCTTCATCGACCCCCAGGCGCCACCGGAGGAACGCTTCAAGGCCATGGGCGGCGACATGGCCTGGTACGACCCGGAGACCCTACAGCCCCTGGAAGGCGAGGAGGCCATGAAGCGCTGGAACCGCGAGACCTACGAGAAGGATGCCTACAAGGGACCCCGAGCCGAGATCTGGGGGCGGACCTTGGGCTGGATCTCGGCGGACGGACGGGATTGGAAGCCGCTGGAGAAGGCCCTGGGCATGCGCCCCGTCAACGGCGGCATCTCCGCCCACTACGACGAGGCCAACGGCGAATACATCGCCTACCAGCAGATCATGGGCAACACCGCCGAGTTGATGCCGGGGATCGGCACCGCTCGGATCGAGGAGGAGACGCAGCGGCGCGTCATCGGGTTCTCACGGACCAAGGACTTCCGGACCTGGCCGGCCCCCAAGCTGATCCTGGCTCCCGATGCCCTCGACGACCTGGACATCTCCTTTTACGGAGCCAACTACTTCCCCTATCCGGGGCGCACCGACCTTCACGTCATGGTCATCCCCGTCTACCACCAGCAGAACGACCACGTGGACACCCAGATCGCCTTCAGCCGCGACGGCCTCTTCTGGATCCGTCCCGAGCGCCGGCCCATCCACACGGTAGGTCCCCCCGGCAGCGGGGAGGACAGCCAGGTGCACACCTGGCGCAACGGCATGTTGGAACTGCCCGACGGCCTCTGGGCCGTGCCCTACACGGGAATGTCCAGCCTCCACAACGTCTACGGACAGGACCATCTCTTTCCCCAGGGCCGGCCCATTCAGATCCGCTACATGTTGTGGAAACCGCATCGCTTCATCGGGATGGAGGCGGAGAGCGAGGGCCGGTTCACGATTCCCACCATCTACCGGCACGGGGACGAACTGCGGCTGAACTACCGCTGTGCTCCCGGAGGCTGGATCAGCGTGGAGTTGATGACCAAGAGCCCCTCCATGAATCAGGCCGATCTGCCGCCCATCGAGGGCTTCACCTTCGCCGACAGCGACCGGCTGACGGGGGACGAGTCCGATCGGGTCGTGACCTGGAAAGGCAGGAGCGATCTCTCCGGGATCGGCGATACGGTTGCAATCCGCATCAGGATGTTTCAGGCGAAGCTCTTCGCCTACAAGTTCTGAAGCGGCTCCGGCTGGCTGGACACGGCGAAAATTCAACAGCTATGATGCTGCATCAAGGGCGCGATGAACCGCCCCGCAACCGGGCCGCCTCAACGACTTCGGAGTCAACGATCATGAAATTCCTGCCTTCCCTGGTTCTGCTCCTCTCGACCGCAACGCTGCTGCACTCGGCCAATTGGCCCCACTTCCGGGGACCCAGCTTCAACGGCTCCACCACGGAGACGGGCTTGCCGACCCAATGGTCGCCGACCGAGAACATCGCGTGGAGCACCGCCCTGCCCGGACCCAGCGCGGCCACGCCCGCCGTCTGGGACAATCACGTCTTCGTTTCCAGCACGGACCCCAAGTCCAATTCCCTGAAGGCCCTCTGCCTTGACCGGGCCACCGGCAAGCTGCTCTGGCAGCGGGAGATCTCCACGGGGATCAACCGGGACAGCCGGAGCGATTTCGCCTCGCCCTCGCCCACCACGGACGGCAACGTGGTCGTCTTTTTCTACGGCAACGGAGAAATGGTGGCGTTCGACTTTTCGGGGCATCAAATCTGGCGACGTCAAATTGAGAAAGACTACGGCGAATTTGCGTTCTTCTGGACCTTCTCGTCCAGCCCCCTGATCTTCGACGGGAAGCTCTATCTCCAGGTGCTGCAAAGGGACGTCCCCATCGAGGGACGCGGCTTGAAGGACCGGAAGAACCGGTCCTACATCCTGGCCATGAAGCCGGAGACCGGCGAGACCCTGTGGCGCAGTTTCCGCCCCAGCCAGGCGGTGGCCGAGTCTCGCGAGGCCTTCACCTCCCCCGTTCCCTTCGTCCACAACGGGCGCCGCGAGTTGCTGGTGGTCGGCGGCGACGATCTGAGCGGCCACGACCTGGAGACCGGCAAGGAACTCTGGCGCTGGGGAACCTGGAACCCAACGCGCATCGGGCACTGGCGCCTGGTTCCCTCACCCGTGGCCAACGAGGACGTGATCCTGGCCTGCGCTCCCAAGCGGGACCCCATCTACGCCATCAAGACGGGCGGGGTCGGAAACCTGGACGACAGCGCCATCGCCTGGGTCAGCAAGGACGTCCGGCCCGTGACCTCCGACGTTCCCACCCCCGCGTACTACGACGGAGACTTCTTCGTCCTGAGCGACGTGCGGAAGTCCCTCTCTCGAGTCGAACCCGAGACGGGCAAGGTGAAATGGACGATCCAAACGCCGGGCCGCAGCAAGTACGAGGCTTCGCCCCTGGCCGGTGACGGCAAGCTCTACCTGATCAATTTCGACGGAGACGTGGTGATTGTGGACGCAGCAGGAGGAGAAATCCTCAACAACATCGCCATGGGAGACGCCGAGGACTCCCCGGTCCGCTCCACCGTGATAGCAGCCCAGGGCCACTTGTTTGTCCGGACCAACGGGACCCTGTTCTGCATCGGAAAGAACTGACCAAACGGCGTGCTACGCCAGTTTGCCCCGGCCCACAAGGGGCCAGACCGTCTCCACTCGGCCGTTTCGGATCCCGTACAGAACGTCGTGTAGAAAGACCGTCGAGTCCGAATACCCGGGAATGATCTCGATCTTGTCCCCAACCCGGGGCGTTTCGGTGGGCTCGGCCAACCGGATGATTCCGTGCTCGGCCGACGTCACGAATTCCTTGACCGCAATTCCCCCCAGGACTTCAGGGGTGGCGTCATGCGCGTTCGTGGTCTTGAATCCCGCGTCGCAAATGACGCGGGCGGGGTGGGGACGGCTGGTCACGGTGGACAGGATCGTCAGTGCGAACTCGTGCTGCACGCCAAAGCGGCGGCGGTAAGAGATATCGCAGTAGATGCCGCCTCCCGCCTCGATCTCCGTGATGCCGGGAACGAAAGCGCTGATCCGATAGGTCCCGGTGCCGCCACAACTGATGATCTCGACCGGAATCCCAGCGTCGCGGATGGCGTCGGCGGTGTCCGTCAGCTTCCCCAGCGCCTCCTCGATCATTCGTTTCTTCTTTCCCAGGTCCGGCTCGAACAGTGCATGGGCCTCCCAGGTCTGCAACCCGGCGAAACGGACGTGCCGCAACCGGGCGATCCGGCGAGCCAGAGAGACGGCAGGTTCACCCGGCAAGACGCCGGCGCGCTGCATCCCCACGTCCACCTCGATCAGGACCCGTGGACGCACGCCATTGGCTTCGGCTGCCCGGTCGATGGCCCGGACGTTTTCGAACTGGTCCACACAGACCATCACGTCGGCATGGCGGCAAACGTCGACCAGACGATCGATCTTTGTCGAACCCACAATCTGGTTGGCCACGAGGATGTCGCGGATGCCGGCGGCAGCCATGACCTCCGCCTCCCCCAGCTTGGCGCAGGTGATGCCATGAGCCCCTGCTTCAAGGCACAAGTTCGCCAGGGCCGGCGTCTTCATGGCCTTGGTGTGGGGACGCCATCCCACGTTGGCCTCTTGAATGATGGTGGTCGCCATGCGGTCGATGTTGCGCTGCAGGATATCCAGATCCACCATCAGGGCGGGCGTGTCCAATGCCTCCCGGGGTTGTCCCACCAAACTGTTCACCGAGTCTTCCTCCTGCCTGACTTCCAACTTGCCAATCGTGGCGGCACCGCCAATCGCGTTAATCCCATCAGTTTACTACGGCGGCATCCAGCGGCGGGCTACTTCGAATTCGACTCCAATCGAGCCTCGGGACCGGGATGTCAAGTATTCATTCAAACTCCGATCGAGACAGGCCAGACTGGCGGATAATCGACATCAGCCTTCCGACACGCAGCTCTTTATGTTCCGGCACCGGGACGGTGCGTACCGCCGGCGCCGGCCTTCTGCATGGCCACGTGGCTGCCACGCCTTCTCACCTTCACGAAACCATGTGACTCGAGTATCCGGCAGACCTCCCGGCCTGAAAGAACACGGAGCCTACCCAACGGCGACCTCGACACGGGTCACGTAGACTTCGCCACGCAGGCGCTTGACGATTTCCCCGGCGGAGTCGGTCTCGAAAAACAGAGTCAGCGCTTCGGCGAGGTTGTCGCGTGCTTCGGACACGGTGTGGCCTTGGCTGACGACATCCACTTCCGGGCAAAGGGCGACGTATCCATCTCCTTCGCGTTCGATGATCGCTGTCAACTGCCTTTTCATGGCGTCTCTCCCGTACTGAACTTACCCTGTATGCTTGAGAATCGGTCGGCGTAGGGGCCCACGATCTCCCAAGCCGGGTTCGCGAAATAGCTGTGATCAAGCATGGCACCGTTTGCCGAAGTTTATCAGTCCGTGGTGAATGTCATGCGTAGCATCAAAACCGGATCTACGGTCGCCGGACAAGGCGCGATCAGAAAGCATAACCGGACCAAGCCCGCATTTCTCATCAGGTCGCTATGCGTATGTTGGAGGAACGAGGAAAGAGTGAAGACAGGCGGGTCGTTTCCACCAGCGGGCGTGGCAGGGGGAGATGGTCTCGTCGAGGACGCTGTAGCGGGATGAACTCGATGCCTGTTTCTCTTAGGATTTCGCCGGTCCCAGGCCGGTGGGAGGCAGCTGTTGAAAAATGCGGGCTCGGAGCCTGCGCCGGGCACGGCGGCCGGATGGACAGCCCCCCGATGCGGGAAGTAGAATTCCGGTCATGCCACGCTTGACCATCATCACCGCGATTCTACTGGCCTTCGGGACCGCGCTCCCAGGCCAATCCGAAACCCGTCGCTACCTCTACATGAGCACTCCCGACGGAGCTCAGGTGGAAGCCCGATCGGGCACCGGAATCCTCATTTTCGATATCGACAACGGCCACAAGTTCGTCCGGAGGATCCACGTCCCCATCTTCCAGGAGGGACTGCGGGGCTTCACCGGGAGCCTGATCAACCACGCCGTGTACTACTCCACGACCAACCATCGTTTGGGAGCCTTCGATCTGGAGACGGAGAAGATCCTGTGGGAGAACACCTTTGCGCCGGGATGCTGCGACCGCTCCTCCATCACCATGGACGGCACGAAGATCTATGCTCCCACCGGGTTCTGGTACACGGGGGAAGACGCCGGCTTCGTCGTGGTCGACGCAACGAACGGAGAGTTCATCAAGCGGATCCCCGTGGGACCCAACGCCCACAACAGCATCGTGGGCCTGGACGGACGGCACGTCTTCCTGGGAACCCGGACCATGCTGACCATGTTCGACATCCGGGACGACAGCATCGTCCGCCAGATCCCCGACGTGGGCGAGTACATGATCTTTCCGTACACCGTCACGCGCGACCACAGCCTGGCCTTCGTCTGCCTGGGGAAGCACGTGGGGTTCGATGTGGTCGATCTGAAACAGGGCAAACTCCTGCACCGGGTCTTCGCCGGCAAGGAGAAAATTCGCCATCGGACCCATGGCGCCGGCCTGACGCCCGACCAGAAGGAACTGTGGATCAGCGACCAGTCGGGCCGGAAGTTGTTCTACTTCGACGCCACCCGCATGCCGCCCCGTGAAATGGGCCACGTGAATCTGTCCATCGGCGGTCACGGCTGGGTCACCTTCAGCCTGGACGGCAAGTACGCCTACTCCCACGCGCCCGACATCTTCGACGCCAGGACCAAGAAGCGTGTCAGCGTCTTCCGCGACGAAGACGGCCGCCCCTTCGCCAGCTCCAAGTTCATCGAGGTGCATTTCCGGGACGGCAAGGTCGTCACCATGGGGAGCGAGTTCGGACTCGGCCGTCATTGATCCGCATTTCTCTCCGGAGGTCCATCATGAAACGACGCTTCCGCGCCCGAATACTCACCCGCCGCGGGATGGTGGGCTCTTCCCTCCTGGGCCTGGCCGGGATCGGATCGGCGAAGGCATCGCCGTTTCCGGCGCCGGCGTCGGCCGAAAGTGAGAATTCCGGCCAGCTCGTCAACATGGACCAGGTGGAGCGCTTCGTCGCCATCGACAACAAGTGCGCCTGGCCCAACTTGACCCTCATGCCCGACGATTCCATCGTCGCCACCATCTTCGGGAGTCCCTGCCACGGCTTCTGCGACGGAGCCGCCGAGTGCTGGAGAAGCGCGGACGGCGGCCGCATGTGGGACTTCGTGAGCATTCCGGCGCCGAACGAACCGGGCACCAACCGGAAGGATCTGGCGGCCGGCCTCACGCCCAAGGGCTCCTTCGTGGTCCTCTGCAGCGGCTCCAAGGTGGCCCCACCCGATCCGGTCACCCGCATGAGACCCATCCTGCAATCGGTGGTCTGCCGTTCCACCGACGGCCTCAAGACCTGGACCTGCCGGAGCAGTCTGGAACTGCCTCCCGGCACGGACCACGTCATCCCCTTCGGCGACATCGCCGCCCTGCCCGGGGGGCGGCTCGCCGTGACCGGATATACCGGCGACCACATCACCAGGAACACGGCCTGGGTCTTTTTCAGCGACGACGACGGACGCACCTGGGGCAACCCCCGCCCCCTGGGCGTGGACGACTTCAACGAGTCGACTCTGCTCGTCACAGGGGGGAACCGGCTCCTGGCCGCCACCCGGACACACCGCAACAGCCATACCCACATCTCGGTCTCTGAAGACGCCGGACAGAACTGGAGGCATCTGGGACCCGCATCCCTTCCGGGGCAGATGCCGGCCAACCTCATCCGGCTGCAGGATGGGGGAATTCTGCTCACGTACGGGTCCCGGCTGCGGGGAATGTTGGGGGTCTTCGCCCGCATCAGCCGCGACGAGGGCCTGACCTGGGGGGCGCCGAGGGTGCTCTTCAACACCACGGCGCGCCGGGCGAACACGCGGCCCGGCGGCACCGACGGCGGCTACCCCTCCAGCGTGCAGTTGAAGGACGGCACCATCGTCACCGCCTACTACTGCCAGCGGATCCCCATGCACCAGCGCTACCACATGGGCGTGGTCCGGTGGCGGGTCTCGTGAGCTGACGTTGAAGAAGTCAGGGCGGGTGCCAGCTTACGCCGGTGCTGACCGTCCGGAGCGGTCACCAAATCGGTGGAATGCCGCCTTCTCTTGGATCATTCGGACCGCGTAGGTTTCCGCCGCGGCGTTGAGCTTGGCCATGGCCGAGGCCGGGAGAGTCAACTCCGTCCCCTTGAGGTTTTCCTCGACGTGCTCCGGTTTTTCCGCGCCGGTGAGAACGCTGGCGACCTCGGAATGGGCGGCGACCCAGCCGACGCAGACCTGAGGCCGGGTGACGCCCAACTCCCCGGCCACCTCGTCCAAGACCGTCACCACGTCCATGAGAGCGGACCCTTCAGGAACCTCTCTTCCCGGCACCAGGTTGCCCCCTCCCAAGGGACTGAAGGCCATGAGTCCCAGGTTTCCTTGCCGAATCAGTGGGAAAAGACCATCGACCATGAGGCTTCTGCGATCCCCCGCCACGACGGTGAAGTAGTCCTGCAACCCGGCCAGAGGCGATCTGCCGGATTGATTCCCCACTTCCAACAGTTCCGCCACCTGCCTCGGCAGATGATTGGAGACCCCCCAGTACCGGATCTTTCCCGACTCGACCAGGGCGCTCATGGCCGCAGCGATCTCCTCCATGTGAGCCCGCGTCGGAGCCTCCCGGTCCGGCTCTTCTTCATGAAAGGAGGGAGTCTTCTTGTCGGGACCGTGAATGAAATAGAGGTCGATGTAGTCCGTTCCCAGGCGTTGGAGGCTGGCTTCCACCCTGGTTCTGAGGATCGCCTCGGTGATGGCGATCTTCTCTCCCTCGACCCGGGGATAGACCTTGGTGGAGATGACGACCTCGTGCCGGCGGCCGGCGATCCCGTGACCCAGGGCGATCTCCGATTCGCCCGAACCGTAGGCCTCGGCCGTGTCGAAAAAGTTGATCCCAACGTCGATACAGTGGCGCAAAAAATCGTGTGCCTCTTTGCTCTCCCCCTTGCGGGACAGATGGGTCCGGAAGGCGGTTCCCTGACACAGCCGCGAGACCCACAGATCGGTGTGGCCGAATCTCACCAGATGGGAAGGACGATCGGTTGTCTCGCCCGGCGGCGGCGTGGCGCAGCCGGCTTTGGACAGGCCCAGGACTGCCGATCCTGCGGCGGCCCCGAGAGTCGTGAGGAAGTGTCTTCGATCCGTGTCGGCGACCATTGCCAGCTCCGTAGGAAAACCGCGGCAGCCGCCGCGGGCGCTCACGCGATGATGTCGTGGACCACCTTGCCATGCACGTCGGTCAGGCGGAAGTCCCGGCCCGAATACCGGTAGGTGAGCCGCTCATGGTCGATTCCCATGAGGTGGAGGATGGTGGCATGGAGATCGTGGACGTGTACCCGGTTCTCCACTGCCGTGAGCCCGAACTGGTCCGTGGCGCCGTAGCTGAAGCCTCCCTTGACGCCGCCTCCCGCCATCCAGACGGTGAAGCCGTAATGGTCGTGGTCCCGTCCCTTTTGCCCCTCCGAGGTGGGCGCCCGGCCGAACTCGCCGCCCCAGATCACCAGGGTCTCGTCCAGCATGCCCCGCTGCTTCAGATCCTTGATCAGGGCCGCGATCCCCCGGTCGCAGGCATCGGCCAGCTTCTTGTGCCCCCCGACAATGTCGCTATGGCCCGTGTCCCAGGCGATGTCGTAGTGGTCGATGGAATGGGAAACCTGGACCATCCGTACTCCGCGCTCCACCAGCCGCCGTGCCAGCAGACATCCCTTGGCATACTCGCTGTCGCCGTAGAGCTCCATCGTCGCCTTGCTCTCCTGCGAGAGATCGAAGGCCTCGGGCGCCGCGAACTGCATGCGGAAGGCCATCTCCATGGCTTGGATGCTGCTCTCCAGGTGATGGTCCTGCTGCTGACGCTCCAGGTCGAGGCGGTTGAGGCGGGTCAGGAGATCGACCTGCCGCCGCTGCTCGGTCCGGGGCAGCCAGTTGTTCTTGAGATCGCTCAAGATACGGTCCGGCTTCATCTCGTGCAGGTTCACATAGGTTCCGGCGTAGGCCCCGGGGAGGAAGGAGTTCCCCCAGTTCGCCAGCTTGCCGCGCGGCTGGCCCCGGGGACTCATGGCCACGAATCCCGGCAGATCCTGGTTGTCGGAACCCAGTCCGTAGACCAGCCAGGAACCCATGCTGGGCCGGCTGGGCTGCAGGTGGCCCAGGTTCATCATCAGGATGGCCCCGGCGTGCTCCGGGATGTCCGTGTGCATGGAATGGATGAAGCTGATGTCGTCGACACACTCACCCACGTGGGGAAAGATGTCGCTGACCCATTTGCCGCACTCGCCGTACTGCTTGAATCCGAAGGGCGAGGGGAAGAGCCCGTTCTTGGTATTGCGAAGGGACTTCCGGTCGACGATGGCGGGGCGCTGCCCCTGGTATTTCCCGATCTCGGGCTTGTAGTCGAAGGTGTCGACCTGGGAGGGTCCACCGGGCATGAAGAGTTGGATCACATGCTTGGCCCGGGGAGCGAAGTGGGGCGCCCTGGGAGCCAGAGGGGAACCCGTCGCCGCAAGAGGCGCCGCCGAAATCCGGGTCCCCAAACTGCTGTCCTCGGCCAGGACACCGGCGAGTCCCAGGACGCCGAATCCCGCGCCCAGCCGGTGGAGCATGTCGCGGCGGTCCAATGGTGGTGGCTGCGGCAGGTGGAACATGGTTCGAAACTCCTGAAAGTTTGGCGCTTATTCTCTCACGATCTCGGTCGCTCGGGAAGAGGGCTTCAGCACGATCAGATGCAGATGCGTACACAACGTATCGCGTTAGCCCAGTTCTCGGCGACGGGTGTCCCGTACTTCCTCAAGTAGTGCTGCTGCGGATACACCCAGATCGACTCCGGGACGGCGAGCGTGGCGGTCGCGCCACTCGTGGCGCGTCACAGCGGTAATTTCTACCGCACGTACATGAACTCGTTGGAGCTCATGAGCACTTGGCCGTATCGCTCCCAGGGACTCAGCTCCGAATCGGACGGAGACTCGGTTCGGAGGAACTGGAGCCCCATCTGCGTTTCCCCTTCGCTCGGGGACCGGCTGAACAGGAGGCGGTAGGCGCGGTCGATTCTCCCCTGGTCGTCCTCGGACTCGCCCTCCAGCCGCTTGTAGAGAGCCTTGGCCCGATCCACCATGAAGGGGCTGTTCATCAGAAAGAGAAACTGTTGCGGGACGATGCTGGTGCCCCGCTCGGGGACGGTGGCCCGCATGATGGGGAAATCGAACAGCCGCAGGAATTGATCGGAGCCGGACTGATCGCCGTTACGGCTGACCTTGGCGTACAGGGTGCGCCGATTGCTGCCGGTGATGTCGTCCACCGGCGGCCCGCCCAGTTCCAGGTCCAATTCCCGGGTCACGGCCAGAAGGGAGTCCCGCCACGACTCCACGTCCATTCTCCGGGGGTTCATGCGCCAGAGCAGCTCGTTGTCGCTGTCGACGGCAAAGGCCCGGGCATCGTACCGGCTGCTCATCTGATAGGTGGCCGAGGTCATGATCAAACGGTGCAGCGACTTGAGCGACCAACCGGATTCCATGAAGCTGGCAGCCAACCAGTTCAGCAGCTTCTCATGGGTCGGATTCCGGCCCAGCGTTCCGAAGTTTCCGGGCGACCGGACCAGCGCCCTGCCGAAATGATGCATCCAGACCCGGTTGACCATCACCCGCGCCGTCAGGGGATTGGACGGGTTGGCGACTGCCTCGGCCAGCTCGATCCGTCCGCTCCCTTGGTTGAACCGGCGTGTGCCATGATCGGAAAGGACCCTCGGGAACCGCCGTGGCGCCATATCCCCCGGCGTTCGCAGGTTGCCCCGAACGGCCAGAGGCATGTCCTGGTTCCCGGTCTCTGCCAGAACATGGGCAAAATCGTATTTGGGAGGCGCTCCTTCCTTGAGTTTCTCGACCTCTGCCTTCAACTGCTTGACCAGTTCCTCCTCTTCGGCCGACAGCTCGCGCTTCTCCTCCCGGGCCCGAGCCCGGATGCCCGCGCCTCTCCGCTGGGCCGTCTTGATCTTCTTCTGGTAGGCGTCATAGGCCTCGACCACACCCTCCGGAACGAGCGGCAGCTCGCTGCTCATGGTGTTGTCGAAGATCCCCGCCAGGGAATAGTAGTCCTGCTGGGGAATGGGATCGAACTTGTGGTCATGACAACGGGCGCAGGAAACCGTGACGGCCATGAAGCCGCGCGTCAGTGTGTCGATGCGGTCGTCCAGGGTCTCGCCCCGGGCCTGGGCCACACTGTCGGGGTCGCCGCCATCGGACGAATAGTAGGGGCCCAGGGCGAAGAATCCGGTGGCTACGGCGTCTTCGACGCCACCCACAAGATCACCGCTGATCTGGAGCTTGATGAAGCGGTCGTAGGGCAGATCGTCGTTGAAGGCGGAGACGACCCAATCCCGGTAGCGCCACGCCTGGGTCAGTTCCTGGTTCCGCCGATCCAGAAAACCGCCGAACCCGTCGCTGTACCGGGCTACGTCCAGCCAATGACGAGCCCAACGCTCCCCGTAGCGGACGGAACCGAGAAGCTCCGTGATCTTCTGCTCCACGGTTCCTTGCGGATCTCGCCGGGCCGCTACCACGAACTCGGCGACCTCGTCCGGCGTGGGCGGCAGTCCCACGAGATCCAGGTGCATTCTTCTAACCAGGGTTCCGGCATCTGCCGACGGAGCCGGCTCCAGGCCCGCCGACTCCAGCTTCGCAAGGACGAAGGAGTCGATGGGATTCCGCACCCAGGACTCCTCCGATACTTGCGGAGGCGCCGCCTTTCGGACCGGTTCCCAGGCCCAGTGACTGGCTCGGATCTTCTCCCAGTCCGGGTTGTCACCATCTGCAGGCGCCGGGGATGCGGCCGCCTGGGCCTCCGGCCAGGGCGCGCCCAGCCGAACCCATTCCACCAGGTCGGCGACCTCACGCGCCTTGAGCTTTCCACCGGGCGGCATCTGGATTGAATCTCCCCGAACCGCTCGGATCAACAGACTCTCATCGGGGCGGTGGGGAACGATGGCGGGGCCCCGGCTGCCGCCCTTCATCAGACCCGATCGTTGATCGACTCTCAGATTCCCGTGCGGAGTATCGATCTCCGCTCCGTGGCAGGCGAAGCAATGCTTCGCCAGGAGGGGCCGCACCCGGCGCTCGAAGAATTCCAGATCGGACGCGTCAGTCGCCTGGGCCTCCAATTCGTAACCCGAGCCGAGCCAGCAGGTTCCGAGGACGGAGCAGGCAATCAGGAAACGGATCCAGGAAAGACTCTTCACGAAGGGGACACTTTACTATTCGCAAACTACTTTTCGCAGGCTTCGACGGTGCTGAGCTAGAACTCGTAGCGCAGACCGAACTGCATCACCCGCGGTGGAATCATCACCTGGGAGTAGTTGCCGAAGCTCCCGGGGAAGGTGAAGGAGAGAGTCTCCCATACGTCGGGGTTGAAGCGAACACTGTTGGTCAAGTTGAAGGCCTCGGCCCGGAACTGAATACTCTGACCTTCGAATGGCAATGGAAAGCGCTTACCAAGGGCCATGTCGATGGAGAAAATCCCGTGCCCGCGCAGATTGTTGCGTTGCCCGACTTCGCCGGGCACGACCTGTCTGAACGAAGCAAGGGCGGACTGCGGATCGCTGAAGACGTTTGGCCCGCTACCCCCACCGATCAGCCTCGCATTCTTCGTGTTCGTCTGCTCCGGCACCGATCCGACGGGTTCGGCGAAGTGTTGGTAGCAGTAGCACGTGGGCCAAGCCAGACCGTTCAGCACACTGAGGGGTAGGCCTGACGTCACCCGGAACAGGCCGCTGACCTGCCAGCCGCCGAGCACGGCCTGGCCCGCCGGCCCCAGGTCGGGCAGGACGGACTTCCCTTGGCCGATTGGCAACTCCGCCACCCAGTTGGCGTTCCATTGGTGGGTCATGTCGAAATCGGAGACCGCCCGCTGCGCCTCCCGGTCCCAAGAGTTGATGACGCTGAACGCAGACCAGTAGGTGTCACCCGGAATCTGACCGAACCGTTCACCCTGGGTGCGACGGGCGCTGACGGACACCAGGTCCGTGGACTTGGACAACGTGTAGTTCAGGTGGAACTGGAACCCCTTGGTGAAGGCTTTGCGCAGCGACACCTGCATCGAATGGTAGGTCGAGGTTCCGAAAGACCGGAGTGCATCGAAGGCCCAAAATTGAGGATTCAAGAATACACCCGGCCCCAGATCGCTACAGAACGGGGAGCAGGCATAGTCAATAAAGTAGAGCGACGTACCGGTATCGGGACTGCCGGACCGGATGACGTCGTAGACCCGCTGAGTCGCGGTTGCGTCCGGAGTGGCGACTCCGGAATAGAGGTTCTCCCAAAATGCGATGGGTTGCACGGATCCGGTCGGCGTCCCGCGCCGCACCATGAGTTCAAGATCCCGGAGCGCGTCCAGCAGATATCCGCCGGACACCGGATCCCTGAAATTGGAGTACTGGGCTGAGGCGGTGTCGTTGACGAGCAGTCTTCGGCCCAGTCGGCCAACATAGCCGACCTCAAGCAGAAATCCTCCGTCAAACTCGCGGGCCAGAGAAAAAGTGGGATTGATGCTGTACGGTGGCACCACGCTGGAGTCGACACCCTGGCTCCAACCCAGGCCGTTGGGGTTCGGGGTGCCAGGTCCGCCAGGCGGAGGTGGCAGGATCCCCGCCGCCGGGAGATTCGAAAGTCCGGCGAAGCGAGGCGCCGCCGCCACAGTGGAGATCTGGTTGGTCACTTTGCTGGTGAGGCCGAACGCATTCCGGTCGAGCATCTGCATCATGCCCATCCCGAAGCTGCTGTAAAAGATACCCGCACCGGCCCGGATCGATGTCCTCCCCAGGCCGCCGAACAGCTTGCCCAGGAAACCATCCCCGAAATCCGGCGAGTAGGCCACGGCAAGCCGAGGCGAGAAATTCTTGTAGTGGGTGGCCCATAGCGGACCGCCTTGCGGGTCGTCCACTCCCACAAAGCCGATCGGCCCGGCATCGCGCGTGGGCCGTCCGTTCGCCGCCAGGTCCAGACGGTGGGCGATGTACTGGTCGAGACCCGGCGTGATGCTGACCTGCAGTCCATTCACTTCCCTGACCGGCGGCATGATCGTCCAGCGCAGGCCGGCCGTGACCGTCAGGCCCGGCTGGACGCGCCAGGTGTCCTGGAGGTAGAGCTCGAATTGTTCCGACCCGAAAGTTCGGCTGACAGGATCTCCCAGCGACAGAGGATTGCCGGCCAGGTCGTAGTTGTAATTGGCATCGAAGAAGTTGAGGACCCCGAGGGCAGTTGCCATCGTCTCCCGGTAAACTCCCGGGTTGGCCGGCGCCACGGCGAGCGGCCCGTCGAATACCGAGGGGCCGTCGGCCAATGCCCACGCCGCCTGCTTCGCAAAATGAAAGCTGTTGCCGTAGCTCAAACGTTGGTTCCGTGTTGAGTAGAATGCGCCGCCGAACTGCAGGGTGTGCGATCCACGTATAACGGAGAAATCTCCAGCCACAGTCTGCGTCGGCAAATAGGTGTCCCTGGGCGTCGTCGAGCCCTCCATATCGTCGATGATGCTATCTCCGAGACTTGCCCTGGATTCCGTCTGAACGCCCGAAATGATCAACTTCTGGCCAGTGAATCCATAGCGGAACGTGCCCAGGACGTTGGTCCCGAACGTGCCGTCATATCCGAGCGCCAACCCGCGGCTGGTGTCCGCCGTCTCCCGGTTCGGGGCCTGGCCGGGAAACTGGGGCACGCTTGAGATGCTGTCGTTCTGGTAGTTGGTGCGCAGGAACATGCGGTGCCCGCCGTTCTGATCCAAGTTCCAATCCAGCTTCGAGATGAACGTGTTCCAGACCAGGGGAGTCGAGGCCGCGAACCGGAATCCAGCCGTGTTCAGACCGTCTCCGACTGTGGAGTCGTTGGGTTCCGGAAAGGACCTGAAGTACTGGAGGGTGGCCGCATTGGGACCGGTCCCCAGCGGATCGATCCGGCTACTGATGAATTCCGGGCTGAGCGTCTGTATTTCGCCACTGGCGCTCCGGTAGCGGACGAATCCATCGCGCATCGAAGCCGTCGGAACCCGGCGCACCGCGCTGCCCTCGCTGGCGTCCCGGCGGCCTTCGTAATTGACGAAATAGAAGACACGATCCTTCTTGACGGGACCGCCGACCGAGGCTCCGAAGACGTTGCGGATGAGCTTCGGACGATCGACGCCGGCCCTGTTGTTGAAGAAATCATTCGCAGCCGTGACCGTGTTCCGGTGGTATTCGTAGAGAGATCCATGGATGTCGTTGGACCCGCTCTTTGTCACGAGCGACACCTGCGCGCCCGACGAACGGCCCTGATCGGCGTTCGCCGTGGTCGTCACCACCCGGAATTCCTGAATCGAATCCAGCGTGTTGCGAAGTACGCTGGTAAATGGCAGGCGTCCGTTCTGGTCGTTCACGTCGACCCCGTCGAGCGTCACGTTCGACTGGTCACTCTGGGCTCCGTTGACGGTCCCGTTCCGGATGTCTCCCGACAATTGGGCGTCCAACGGGTCCGCAGACAGGAACGTGACCCCCGCCTGCAGTGAGAGCAGGCCGGCCGGGTTTCGCGCATTCAACGGCAACTGACCGATCGGCTTGGTTCCGAACGCGTTTCCGACCGATGCATCGGTAGTGTTCAGCTGTCTGGCCGCGGCGGACACCGTGACGGACTCCGTGAGCGCCTCGACGTCGAATTTCACGGGAACGTCGATCTTGGTGTTGACGAGCAGAGTAATGCCCTCAATGGTCACCAATTCGAATCCCGGCTGAGCGGCCGCCAGCGTGTAGGAGCCGGGCGGGAGCTGGGGAAAGACGTACAGACCCTCATCGTTGGAGAGTACGGTTCGCTGGAGGCCGTTGGCCTCGTTCAGGATCGTAATCTCGACGCCGGGAAGCACGCCGCCGGTCTCGTCGGTTACGACTCCACTCAAACCGCTGGACTGTGCGTAGGAATACGGAGCGGCGATGAGGATCGCCACCAGGCAAACAAGGAACAGAGAGTAGACAGGTAATGGTTTCATCATGGGCATTCTCCTCGCCAACCCCGACACCAGGACATTCCCCGTATTGGGCCCCCTTCGACAGCCGGATCGATGGGGGATCGGATGAGAGCTTCAAATTGGGAATTGCGCAGCATGAAATGTGACCTGATGTGCACAAAGCATACCAGACCGTGCCCTACGGTTCACATTGCCACGAACCTGGAGTCGCGAGCCGGTTCGACGGCGGTGACAACCCCCTGAGAATCCCGATCTGGCAATCGGGTAGGGGATTATATACCAAACTAGCCAAAGCCCCTGTTAGTCGGGCCGGTTCCTGACGCGGATAGACGGGTCTGGCGGCTTCGAGTTGGCGAACATCCGCTTGGCCACTTCCTCCGGCGTCGCGTCCAACTTGATGATCCGGGTCTTGGGTCTTCCCGGCTTTTTCGTCCGTTTCTTATCCTTCATTCACTCCTCATGGACAGCTTTGTCGGGAATTCCGATTAGGACCAATGGGCAGGGACTCCCAACACCCCGATCTATCCGATCCTGGAGTTTCACCCAATGGGTTGTGGAGGAACCGAATTTATCCCGGACGAACATCCGCGCCCATTCACGGGAGAAATCATCCCCAACAGACCGGACGCTACGTCTCTGCCGTATGGTCGGATTCAATCCAAAAAGCGATGACAAATCATCGAAGTCTTGCACTTGATGATTCTGCGCGCACCGGAGGACAATCCTTTCCAGATCGTCCTGAAGCGACCGCCCCCGCGTCACAATCACACCAACGCTAATTGCCCCCTCACTATGCAAGCGATGGAAATTCTCTAGATCTCGATCAAAGAACGGATCCTTGTTATTCCATTCGATTTCCAAGGCCACAGAGCCGTTAGGAGTCTGTCGAACGTGGTCTATTTCATGCGTCATGGAAGACCGCTCTTCGCCGTCTACGGTCTTGCGGATAACGATGTTTCGCTTGGTCCATCCCCGGATTGTGAGCGCTCGCCTCAGTCGTTGAGTCGGAGCGGATTCTCCCCCACCCCCACGGATCAATTCCACGTCCGCAATCCTGAATTCCAACAGAACCTCGCAGATTTCCCGAAACGGAATCGGGAAGTCCCGAGTGAGGATAGCTGTAGCGTGGTTCTCTGTCTGGACATCAAAACCGACACTCCTCAAGTCAGACAGCATTGGTGGAGTTGTGGGCATAGGTCGGCCAAGCGGGAGAATAATCGTCTTTGGCCTGATTCCCCCAGACCGTCCAATTATCCCTGATTCCCCGGCCAAACAACTCCAGATACGGACCCCTGCTGCAACTTTCAATGACGTCATACTGCTCATCAGGCTTCCGAGAATGCTCCCGCTTCCGGGATGCAATGAGATTGACCTGACGGCGGCCTGGGGCCAGAGTTCGGGCGTGTTTTCCCCGGACCCCGAACAGGATCACTTCCGTCACGTTGCGGAAGTAGAAACCAACGCCACGCCCATCGGGTCCGCCATCCTTGCGAATTTTGAACCAGATCAGATTCGTCTTGTACTGGAAACCCCAAGCGCGGAGAGTCTGGAGGCCGTGAGGGAGAAGCGCGTTTGGAACCCACAGATAGCAGTGAGCGACGTCCGCCAAGTGGTTCTGAACCGGAAGACCCTCGATTTCTTCAAACGAGAGCGTTTGGTAGCGAGACAGGCGTCGGTGCTCCGGGGCTACCTTGCCCGTCCGATTCATGAACCTCCACGGCGGATCGGCCAAAATGGTCCCGAACCTACGTCCGTGCAGATAGCTGGATAGGTCATCAGCCGGTGACACGGCGTCAGAGTAGGCTGCTAGACTCGGCATTGCAACAAAAACCCCCGTAAACAGTTGAGAAACAAGAACTTAACAGGATTCCCAAAGGATTCTCCACAGCTTTTCCTCTGCTACTCTCTGGCACCGGACGAAAGGCCGTTATCGGCGATTAGGTCCCGGTAGTGGAGGATGGTGTGATCCAGACCCTTGGCGATGATCGCCATTTGGGTCAGGGTGTCGAACTCTCGGATGTTCTGACGGCCGGCGAACTCCCGGACGTAGCGGTCCAGGTGCTTGGGGCTCATCTTGTGGTAGGTCCCGACGTAGCCGCGCTTGAGCATGGACCAGAGGCTTTCCACGCCGTTGGTGTGGACATCGCCCCGGACGAACTCCTGGACGGTGTGCTTCACGCTTTCGTGGTTGCTCAGCGAGACGTAGGACGAGGAATCATCCGTGTAGACCTTCGCTCCCGGCCGGGTGTGATCGTGGACGAAACCCTGGAGAGTCTTGGCCTTGGTGTCAGGGACAACCTTCGCCGCAACCCGCTTGGTGGATCGGTCCTTGGCTCCCACGACAGTCGTCTTGCCAACGGAGCCGCGCCCAGTTCCAGCCAACGCCTTGCGCTTGGCGTTGCTCATGTTGCGACGCTTGCCGCCCATATAAGTCTCGTCAACCTCGACTGGGCCGGTGAAGTTGCCAGCGTTCCCGAAGAACCCCTCACGGATTCGCTGCATGAGATACCAGGCGGTCTTTTGCGTGATGCCCAACTCGCGGTAGAGCTTCATAGAAGAAACTCCCTTGAGCCCCGTGGTCATCATGTAGATGGCGATGGCCCACTTCTGGTAGCCGATCTTGGAGGACTGCATCACCATGCCCTTGCGGACGCTGAAATGGCGTCGGCAGTCCCGGCAGCGGTAGGGCATCGGCTTCCGGTTCTTGGTTGCCATCGTGTTGACTGAGCCGCAGTCCGGGCAGCACCGCTCTTCCGGCCACCGCTGTTTCTCGAACCACCTCTCAGCCGTGGAATCGTCGGGGAACAGCTTGAGCAATTGGATGATGGTCAGCCCTTCCCTGTGATGCTTTCCCGGTGCTTTCTTGCTCTTGCGTTCTCTCATCATGGCTAGGATTGTACCAGAAACCTATGACAGTTTTTGGCTAGTTTGGTATATAATCCCCATCGGGTACGCACTGTACGATCATGGAATCCGCCGTCCGTCGTATCTCAAGCGACTTCGAAAGAAAGGAAACCCGATGTCCTTGAAACCCGTGAGATCTCATCTTGGGCTGTTCCTCCTGATACTGGCAGGCGCCGTGCTCCGCGCCGCACCCGAGACCATCGACGTCGGTTCCGGCAAGCAACTGTTCGTGGATGACCGCTTCATCGAGTCGAGCGACAGAGTCCGGCTCACCCTGAACCCGCCCTGGCAGGACCGGCGGATCCTCCTGGAGCCGGACCAGGACTGGGAGGGTCCCGGACAGGGCGGCTCCATCGGCCTCTATTCCAGCGTGCTCAAGGAAAACGGAAAGATCCGCATCTGGTACGACCAGCGCCAATATGGCGAAGACCGTTTCCCGGACGTGTTGAGAGTCTGTTACGCCGAGTCCGACGACGGTCTGGTGTTCGTCAAGCCCCGGCTGGGACTTCACGAATCCAACGGGTCCCGCCAGAACAACATTGTGATCCCCGGCAAGATCGGGGGCTCATCGGTCTGGATCGATCCCCACGCTTCGCCGGAGCACCGCTACAAGACGCAAGCCAAGGTCTATCCATCCGCCGAGCTTCACCTGCACACCTCGCCGGACGGCATTCGTTGGAAGCTCTTCTCCAAGCTGGACCCGGGCCCCGGCGGGTGGGACACCCAGAGCATCATCTTCTGGGATCCGCCGTCGTCGCGTTACCTCCTGTTCACCCGGTACTGGACCCGATTCGACGACCGAAACCGGAACTTTCGTTCGGTGCGCCGCTTGGAGTCCCGCGACCTCGTCCATTGGACCAATCAGAGCATCGTAGTGGATCCGGACGCCACCGACCGGGCGACCCATGCCACTCCCACGGGCCAGCCGCCGGTGGACTACTACGGCGCCGACGTCTTCCGGTACGAGGAAGCGGACCAGGTCTACATCCTCCTGGCCCAAGCCTTCTGGCACTGGAAGCCGAGACCCCCCGTTTCCGGATTGGGGCCCAGCGCCATGGACGTGCGCCTGTTGGTGAGCCGGGACGGAAAACGATTCCGGCGGGTGGGAGAGAGAAAGCCCTTCCTTCGGATGGGGCCTCCCGGAAGCTTCGACTCGGCCCGGGTCTGGGCCCTGCCCCACCCCGTTCGCATGGGTGACGAAATCTGGATCTACTACAACGGATCCAACCGGGACCATGATTATCAGTTGGATTCGGAGTCTTCAGTTCACCGGACGGGCATCAGCCGGGCCGTTCTGAGGCTGGACGGCTTCGTGTCCGTAGACGCGCCGTACGGCGGAGGCCGCTTCACCACTCCGCCGATCCGATTCAGCGGATCACGTCTGGAATTGAACCTCGACACGGGCGGCGGAGGCCAGGCTCTGGTAGAAATCCTGGACGAATCGGGCCGACCCGTACCCGGTTTTTCACGCGGCGAAGCGCTGCCCCTGAACGGGAACTCGGTCCGGCTCCCCGTTCGCTGGAAGGGGAACCCGGACTTGAAAAAGCTGGCAGGGGAATCGGTTCGCCTCCGGTTTCACCTCCAGGACTGCAAGCTCTATGCTTTTCAGTTCAAAGAGATCGACGGAGCGGCGGGAGCGGCGGGAGCGGCGTCTTTCCAGGCGCCGACTGGGACCGGCGTCTTTCAGGCGCCGGACACCAGGAGAGTAACAGGGTGCAAAAATGACGCCCTTGCAGGTGGGCGCCTGAAAGACGTCCCACCAGTCGGAACATGAAGCTGCCTTTTCAAGAGAGCTATACCGGCGCCACGCTCCGCAGGGACCTTTTCGGAGCAATCACGTCCACGTACGATCTCCGGAAACTACGCGGGGATCTCTCCGGCGGCATCACCTCCGCCGTGGTGACGCTGCCGGTCGCATTGGCCTTCGGCGTGGCGTCGGGCCTGGGCGCAGCCGCCGGCTTGTACGGCGCGATTGCCGCCGGGTTTTTCGCGGCTCTGTTCGGCGGCACGCGGGCTCAGCTATCCGCCCCCACGGCGCCGACGTCAGTTGCCATGGCGGTCATCGTCACCAGCCACTCCTCCAATCTCGCCGAAGCCTTCACCATGGTCGTGCTCGGCGGCCTGCTACAGGTGCTCATGGGCATATCCGGGATCGGCCGTTTTGTAGCGTACACGCCCTACGTGGTCGTCTCCGGATTCATGTCGGGAATCGGCATCATCATGATCGTGATTCAATTCCTGCCGTTTCTCGGCACGCCCGCGGCGCCGGGCGGATCGCTGGGGGCGATCCACGCGTTGCCCGAAGCGGTGGCCAATATCAACGTAAGCGCCTTTGCCATCGCCGCCCTGACTCTGGTGATTGTATCGGTCTGGCCCCGCCGCCTGGCGAGACTGCTGCCCGCTCCCCTTCTGGCCTTGATCACCGGCACGCTGGTGGGCCTGTTGTGGCTCGGCGACGCCCCTGTCATCGGACCCGTGCCTGGAGGTCTGCCGGAACCGCAGCTGATATTTCCCTCCGCCGGCTTTATTGCGGATGCCCTCCAACCGGCGATCATTCTGGCCCTGCTCGGCTCCGTGAACAGCCTTCTCACTTCGCTGGTCGCCGATTCCCTCACCGGAGGACGCCACAATCCCAACCGGGAACTTGTGGGTCAGGGGATCGGCAACATGGCCGCGGGACTCGTGGGGGGCGTCCCGGGAGCCGGGGCCACCATGGGAACCGCCATCAACATTCGGGCGGGCGGCCTGACCCGGGCATCGGGTGCCTTTTCCGCGGTGGTCCTGCTGGTGTTTCTATTGGGTCTCGGCCAATACGTCGAGCCGATTCCCCGCGCCGTTCTCGCCGGCCTCCTGATCAAGGTCGGGTGGGATATCGTCGACTGGAATCTTCTCGCCCGAATTCACCGCATCCGGCGCGAACACATGGCGGTCATGCTGCTCACGCTGGGCCTGACGGTGTTTGTCGACCTCCTGACCGGCATCGCAGTCGGGCTGATCGCCGCGGGAATGACCCACGCGCGGCAACTGGAACGCCTGGAGATGGACAGCGTGGTATCGGTGCCGCTGCTGGACCAGACCTTCTTTTCCCTTCCCAAGGGAACTTCGGGATCGGACCCTTATCTGGCGCGAGTCGGCCTGCTTGCGCTCAAGGGCAGTTTCACAGTCGCCTCCTCCAACCGGTTGGCCCGCGCGATCAGTGCCGACATCAAGGATCACGATGTCGTCATTTTCGACTTTTCCCAGGCCACGTACTTCGACGACAGCGCGGCCATGGTGATCAAGAAGCTGCTGGACATCGCTGGCGAAGAGCAGACCGGGCTTATCGTGATGGGCCTCTCCGGCCCGGTGGAGAAAACTCTTCAGGCGCTCGCCATCTTGCGGGAGGTGCCGGACAAGCAGGTCGTTTCGACGCTGGAGGAAGCGCGGCAGGCGGCGAAGGACCTCCTCGGCGGTTGACGCGGACGTCTTCACCACGACCGGCCGGCACCTTCAGTGGCGGGTTAGACGGAACTTCACTGCCCCTCAAGCCATAGTTCGATCGATCAAATCGTTGCAGTAGAGTCGTTTACGGCTTCGCAGGTGGAGTTCTCATCTGGGTATGTGTTTCCATGTATTCTGCGTATCATATTATCCTGATATCATCCTTGTTAAATGATTTATGTGTTTTATGATGTTTCCATGTAAGGGGCCTCTCCACCATGTCCTATCACGTCGACGTCATCCCCAACCGTTCCAGCCCTCCCGCCATCCTCTTCCGTGAAGCCAAACGCGAGGGCAAGCGCATCCGTCGCACCACCCTCGCCAACCTCTCCAAACTCCCCCCGGAGATCGTCGACGGCATCCGCGCCCTGCTCAAGGGCGGGCAAGTCTATCGCCCTCTGGGTGAGTCCCTCGCCATTCGCCGCGCCCTGCCCCATGGCCATGTCGCTGCCCTTCTCGGCCTCGCCCGCCGTCTCGGTCTCCACCGCATCCTGCACCGCAAACGCAGCCGCAACCGCGACCTCGCGCTGGCCGCCATCGTCGCCCGCGTGCTCCAACCTCTCTCCAAGCTCGCCACCGCCCGGGGACTGTCCCCCTCGACCGCCACCAGCAGTCTCGGCCCCCTCCTGGACCTCGGTCCGGTCCACGGCAACGAGATGCTCGCCATGCTCGACTGGTTGCTGGGACGCCAGATCTGGATCGAGAAGAGCCTGGCCAGACGGCACCTGGAGGGCCGAACCCTTTTGCTTTACGACGTTTCCTCCAGTTACCTCGAGGGCCACAGCTCTCCCCTGGCCGCGTTCGGCCACAACCGGGACGGCAAGAAGGGCAAGCCGCAGATCGTCTTCGGCCTGCTTTGTGCCGGGGACGGTTGTCCGCTGGCGGTGGACGTGTTCCCGGGCAACACGGCGGATCCCACCACGGTGGCGACGCAGGTGAAAAAGATCCAGGAGCGCTTCGGCATCGAATCCATCGCGCTGGTCGGGGACCGCGGCATGCTCACCACGGCGCGGCTCAAGCAAGACCTCTCGCCGGCCGGACTGGCCTGGGTCTCGGCCTTGAGAACGGATGGGATCCGCAAGTTGCTGCGGCCGTCAAAATCGGGTGGAGACGGGGAGGCGCCAGCTCCGTTGCGGCCGGGCGAGTTGGTTCCCGACCGGGTCGCGGAGATCCTGAGTCCGGACTTTCCCGGCGAGCGCCTGCTGGTCTGCCTCAATCCCCGCTTGCGGCAGGAGCGGGCCCGCAAGCGCCAGGAATTGCTGCGGGATACGGAAAAAATCCTGCAGACCATTGCCGACGCCGTACGCTCCCCGAGATCCCGGCTCCGGGGCCAGCAGGCGATCAACCGCCGGGTGGGACGGGACGTGAGCCGCAAGAAGGTGGAGAAACACTTCAAAATCGAGGTCACGGACGACGACATCCGATGGTCCAGACGCCAGGAGAAGATCGACGCGGAGGCGCAGTTGGACGGCATCTACGTCATTCGGACCAGCCTGGAGGCCTCCGCGCTCTCAGCCGGGGAGGCGGTGGAGGCGTACAAGTCTCTGGCCCAGGTCGAACAGGCGTTTCGTTCGCTCAAGACGACGCAGCTCGCGCTACGTCCGGTCTACGTCTACAGCGAAGACCATGTGCGCGGGCATGTCTTTCTGTGTGTCCTGGCGTATTACCTGGAATGGCATCTGCGGCGGTGCTTGGCGCCGCTGCTGTTCCAGGAGGAGGATCGGGCGGGAGCGCGAGCGTTGCGCAAGTCCCCGGTTCAAAAGGCGCAGGTCTCGGCGCGCACGAAGGCCAAGGCCGCGCGCAAGCGAACGGCGGAGGGGCTCACGGTCCATAACCTCCAGACGTTGCTGGCGGATCTCGCTACCCTCACCCTCAACCAGGTGACCCTGCCGGACGCTCCGGATCACCCGTTCCCGATGTTCGCCAAGCCAACGCCGCTGCAGCAGAAAGCTTTCGACCTGCTCGGCGTGGATCCGACTCGATTTGTTGCCAGTAATTTGGCAGATTGATTTCGTCTATCTTCCCGATTTAGAAAGGGTTAGGAGAATATCTCCAGTGAAGTTCCGGTTAGAGAGGCCAATCCCGGAGAAGCCGCTCGGTTTCCTCCGAGTGGGTCGTTTCGTCGCGCACGATGTCCTCCAACTGGACCACCAACCCCTTGTCCCCCAACTCTTCCGCCTGTTGGGCCCGCTCCGTATAGTCCCGCGTCGCCATCTGCTCGGCTGCCAGGACCTGTTCGACCATCTCCCGGTTTGTGGCAGCCGCCGGAACCGGCCGGGGCACCGTGGTCGGCTCGCCGCCCAGGGCCACGATCTTGTTCGCCAGGTACTGGGCATGCATCTGCTCGTCGGCCACCTCACCGAGAAAGAACTGGGACAACTGAGGCCTGTAGGGACCCGTCGTCTTGGCGGCGTATGTCAGATATTGGATGATCGCACCCAGTTCTCCGGCCAGGTCTTCATTCAAATTCCCGATCATCTCCTGCTTGGTCATGTTCCGCTCCCTTCCTGACTCGTTGACTGGTCGTCGCTCTATTCATGATACATCCGCAGAATCGACGTGGGGCCGCTATGACAACCTTCCTCATCCTGCCGTGCCAGGAATTTGATATGGGTTCGAGCGGACTCCTACAATGTCGCTGCGAACGACGTCAATTGCCGTAAAGGAGTGGATATGAGCGAAGAACGAAAAACTGTCCCGATGTCCGTCGAGTTGAAAGGACGAACCGCAGTCGTCACCGGCGGGGGAACGGGGATCGGGCGGGCCGTTTCCATCGGACTCGCCCGCTGCGGTGCATCGGTGGTGGTCAATTACAGCCGGAGCCTCCAGGAGGCGAACGAGACCGTCGAGGAGATCCGACGGCTGGGTGGCCAAGCGCTCGCCATGCGGGCCGACGTGACCGACGAGCAGCAGGTGGCCGATCTCATGGCCGCCGCCCTGGAGAATTTCGGCGGCTTGGACATCCTGGTGGCCAACGCCGGAGCGCCCGGTCAAGGGCATCCGACGAGCGATCTGACCGAGGAACAATGGGAGCACGATCTGGCCACCAACTGCCGGAGCGCCTTCTTCTGCGTCAAGCACGCCATGGCCCATCTGCCCGACGGGCGCGGCCGCATCATCCTCACCGGGTCCATGAGCGCCCGCACCGGCGCCACGCCGGGGGCGCTGACGTACGTCGCATCCAAGGCCGCTCTCGAAGGCATGACCCGCAACTGGGCCCAGGAATTCGGACCTCGCGGGATCACGGTCAACACCATCGCTCCAGGCATCGTCCGGACCCGCCTCCACGACCGGGCCTCCGCGGAACGTTATCAGTACCTGATCGGGCGAATTCCACTGGGACGCGACGGACAGCCTGAGGATTGCGTCGGCGCGTTTCTGTTGCTGGCCGGCGATGACGGAGCCTTCATCACGGGGCAGGTCATTGAGATCGGTGGCGGAATGCTGGCTTCCTGACCGGTCCGGACCCCGTCTGCTCGCAGCTCTACCCCACGGCGGCGGCCGCTTTCGGCGTAAACCGGCGGCCGCTCATCGTTGGGAGCGGATCAGCAGGTAGAGAAACGTGGGGCCGCCCAGCAGGGCGGTCAGAACGCCCACGGGCAACTCCACCCCTCCAATGAGCTGGGACCGGACCACACAGTCAGAGACGAGCAGGAACCCACCTCCCACCAGGAGCGAGCCCGCCATCACGAGCCGCTGATCGGTTCCCACCAGCCGGCGGACCATGTGCGGAACGATCAGCCCCACGAAACCGATGGGCCCCACCGCCGAAACGATGCCGGCCACGGCCAGGGAACCGAACACGAAAACCAGAAGCCGGACACGCCGCACCGGCACGCCTCGTCCCGCCGCGTAGTCATCTCCCAGAGCCAAGGGGTTGAGCCGGTGCGACAGCCAGACGATCACGGCCACCCCCGGCAAAACGAAGGGGAGAATGCTCCAGAGGTCGCTCCAGACGTAAAGGGAGTTCAGACTCCCCATGAGCCAGTGATCCAGCACGTGCAGGTCATAGGGATTGGCGGCCTGATGACGCATCAACAGGATGAGAGCGCCGCAGATCAGGTTCACCGTCACCCCGGCGAGCAACAGGGTCGCCATGCTGAGGCGTCCGGCCAGTCTCGCGATGCCGTAGATCAGGACGATATCCAGAACGGCCGCCAGGTAGGCGGCCACCTGAATCGGCGAGAAGGGTCCCCAGGTGAGTCCCGAACCGAATCCGATAATGGCGCAGAAGGCTCCGACGGCCGCCGCCGTGGAGACTCCCAGAGTCGACGGCGCCACCAGGGGATTGCGCAGGATCGCTTGCAGCGCCGCGCCGACGACTGCCAGTCCGGCGCCGGCTGCGACACCCATCAAGGATCGAAGAATCCGATTGGAGACGATGCTGCGCAGGACCTGATTCTGGTCCCTTTCGGGCAGCTCCTCGGGCAGCGGGGCCGTGAAGCCGTGCTGGAGGATCAAGTTCAGCCCCGGTAACGTGTCGACCTCTTCAGCTCCGAAAAACGGGGAGACTCCCAGAGCCGTGACCAGAAAGAGGGTGCACAACCCCACGGTTCCCAGCACATGGACCCTTCGACCAGTGGCGCCGTCCAGGATCATCTTGGGGGTTCCCGGCGGTCTTGATACTGCGAACCCGGCAGAACCACGGGAAGTCCGTTCCTGGCGTCCCGGGTGACTTCGACGTCGCTTCCGTAGGATTCCGCCACCAGGGCCTGGGTCAACACCTGTCCGGGCCGGCCCTGGGCCCGGATTCTTCGGTCCGAGAGCAGGTAGATGACATCTGCGAAACGGGAGGCCAGGTTCAGGTCGTGGGTGATGCAGAGAATGCCCCTGCCGGCCCGGGCCAGCCGCTTGAGGCGGAGTGAAAACGTCGCCAGATGGTGAACGTCCAGCCCCTTCCCCGGTTCGTCCAGCAGCAACAGCGAGCTTTGCTGGGCCAGGATCCCGGCCAGGAGAACCGCTTGCTGCTCGCCGCCGCTGAGCGATGCAAACACCCGATCCTTCAGCTGCGCCACTCCCATTCGTTCCAGCGCCTCATCCACGATCTTCCGGTCCTGCTCGCCGGGCAGGGTCCACCAGCGCTGGTGGGGAAAGCGGCCCAGAAGAACCACTTCCCGCACGGTATGCCCTTCAGGCGGCAGGACTTCCTGAGGAAGATAGGCGACCGTCCGGGCCCGGGCCAGAGGAGACAGGCCGGCCAGGTCCCGTAGCAGACCTCCGGACCCCGACCGGAGCCGGACGGCCCCCTGTGCCGGCCTCAACAGACCGGCCAGGATTTTCATCAGGGTGGTCTTGCCGGCGCCGTTGGGACCGATGAGCATGGTCAGCGCTCCCGGCTCGACCGACAGTTGCACGTCCTCCAGCAATGGTTCCTGCCCGGGATAGTGGAAGGCCACTCCCTGAGCTGTCAGGGAGAATGAAGCATCCACCGGATCTTCAGACACTCTGCTCTCATTCCGCACGTTGGACAAATCCCGAATCACGAATCGAACATCGCGAACTGAAGCACGAAAAGCTCCCAAGAGGGCACCCGCAAGGGGTGTCCCTACCTTCCTTCATGGATGGCCTGGGCGATCAGCCGCGCGGCCTGAGGAAGGCGCGGACCGGAACGCATGAGAAAACTGCCGTTCAGCACCCGGACCCGTCCGTTGCGGACCGCCGGCAGCGTGGGGTGCATCCGCCATTCCGCCAGGAATCCGTTCGCTACCTCCTCCGAAAGCTGGTCCCGGGAATCCAGCACCAGGATGACCTGAGGCCGGCGCACCAGAACCGTCTCCAGGCTCACCATGGGCCATGGCTTTTCCAGGTCGGCGGTGATGGAGCGCCCGCCCGCCAGCTCCACCAATTCGGTCAGGAAGGAGCCCTTTCCGGCGGAGAACACCTGGTGGCTCTTGCTGCCCATCACCAGCAGGACATCGCGTCGAGGCCGACCGGCATAAAGTTGGCGGATCTCATCCAACTCTCTTCTCAGGCGCGCGGCGACGGGCTCCGCGGCCCTGGGATTTCCAAGTGCATCAGCCAACCGGACAGGGGCTTGGAGCACGTCCCGGACCGAGGTCGATTCCAGAGCCAGAAACCGGATTCGCTGTCGGCGCGCGATGCGCTCCAACTTGAAACCCTTCCCCAGCGCCACGATCAGGTCCGGCCGGAGTGCCAGAATCTTCTCCACGTTCGGTTCGACAGCGGTCCCGACCACGGGCAATCCGGCGGCCTCGGCCGGATGATCGCAGTAGGGCGACACCCCCACGATCCTGTCCTGCAGCCCCATGGAGAAGAGGAATTCCACGATGCTGGGGCCGTAGGCGATGACTCGCCGGACGTCAGATTCCGGTTTCGAAACAGATGACGGTCCGGCCGGATGACCGGCTGGGTCTGGATGGCATCCTGCAAGCAGGAGCGCCGGCAAGAGAATTAGCGTGACTCGCCGGAGCCGATTTGTTCCCACGTCAAATGTCCGTCCCGGCTTGGCCCGAACAGGGACCGCCGCCGCAGTCTCCGCTTAGAGGATCGGCAACCGAATGCCGACCCTGGCGTTGAACCTCGGAGAAGGATAGAAGGCCCGTTCCACCGGAAAGCCTCCCATGACGCCGTACTCCGAATACTCCTGGTTCATGATGTTGTTGAAATCCGCGAACAGAGTAAAGGGGTCCCAGCGGTAGCTGATTCTCGAATTGAGCAGGAAATATCCGTCGTGCTTCCCGAAGAGGTTGCTCCAGTCGCTGTGAAAATATCTTGACCCCACGTAAGTTCCATTGACGCTGGCGGTCAACCTGGGCGCGATCTGGACGAAGAGCTCGGCCGCCATCTTGTGCGCCGCCACGCCGGGAACCTGGCGCCCCGTGTACTGGCCGTCTCGGACTCTCGTTTGCACGACGCTGTAGTTGCCCTTCAGCGTGGCGATGCCGCGGCTGATGCCGGACGAGAATTCCATTCCCCGTCTTCGAGTCCGGCCCTCGAAGTTTTCATTGGCTCCGAATCCGAACGCTCCACCGGCGGGATTGTAGAAGATCTCCCGGTCGGCATCGATTTGGAAGAGATTCAACTCCCCGAAGAAACTGCCGCCGAAATAGTGCCGCAAGCCCGCTTCCAGCCCGTTGGATGTCTGGGGAGTGATGGCACTGTCGATGGTGTTGGTGAAGAAGTTGAACATCTCGTTCAGGACCGGGTAACGGAAGCTTCCGGAATAGCCGGCATAGACGTACGTATCGGGATTGAACCCGTAGTTGATTCCGGTCGTGAAGACGTTCTGATCGTAGCTGGTCCGGTCAGGCGTACTGGGTTCGAACCGAAAGTTGGACCGATCGTAGCGGTAGCCGGCGGACAGCGCCAGGCTCTCCAGCGGATAGAACTCGTCATGGACGTAGAAGCCCTGGTTCACTTTTTCGAGCTGAAACGAGTTGGTGGACTCGATGCCTCCGAAATCGGACGTGTTCGCGATGTCCTCGGCCGCCTTGATCCAGTCGAAGCCGATGCTCAGGTTGTTGGCGAGGCCACCGATGCGCTCTCGTATCACCACTCGCGGGGACAGAGCCAGAGCGTCGGTCTGGGTCATCCCCTCGAAGGTCCCGCCGGAGAAGCGGCTGAAGAAGGAGGAATCTCTTCTTCGGGCAGAGAAATCCAAGGTCAGGGAACTCTGGCTCAGGAAGTTGAGCGTTGGTTGAATCAGCACATAGGCGTCGTCAGTATCTGCGAAGTCATCCGGATTCAAAGTGTCCGTGCGCGCCGCGCCCGCTTGAATCTGGCTCTCCCTGAGCGCTCCGGGCAATCCAACGTCGTCGGTGTGGTAACCGCCGCTGACGTCCAACCTTCCGAGATCACCCAACTTGAAGCCCAAGCTGCCGCCCAGGTCTCCACCCTGAATGTCGCTGTTGTCCCGATAGCCATCAGACTGAAAATAGCTTCCTGAAGCGCCGTACGAAACGTCGCCGCGAGAACCGCTGACCTGGCCGCTGGGACGCAGGCTTCCGTAACTGCCGCCCGACATCTCCAACTCGAGGCGGGTCGGGCCTTCTTCCCGGGTGATGATGTTGATCAATCCGGCTCCGGCGTTGTCCCCGTAAAGAACGCTTCCCCGCCCCCCTCGAGTGACCTCGATCCGCTTGACCCTGTTCAACGGGATCTGGATCCAGTCGACTGCGGTGGAAGCCGGCAGATTCACTCTGCGGCCATCCACAAGAACCAGGGTATTGCTTCCGGCGGTCTCGCCGAAACCTCGGAGATCGACCGAGTAGTGGCGGCGGTTTCCCGTGATGTCGGTGACCTGGACGTTGGCCAGGGTCCGCAGCAGACTGGGAATATCGACGGCCGTGGACGCGGCAATGTCTTCTTCGGAGATGACGGTGACGTTGGCGGGAACCCGGACCGACTTCTCTTGATAGCGGCTCGCCGTAACCGTGACCTGTTCCGACGTGGGCAGGCGCACCGGAGCCGCCTTGTCTTCGGCCGTTGCCAGTCCGGTCAGAGAGCTGAAAAAACTGAATAAAATGGCGGATCCGCGGAGCAGGATCCGTGTTTTCAAAACGTAATTCTTATGCATCGCTTTTCCCTCACGTCCGCCAGAACCGCCGGGCACGGCCAGTCGCAGTCCGGGAGAAATTGGGGCTCGCCGGCCACAAGCCGGAGGCGGCGTTGGCTGGACTCGGAATCAAACAGCTAATGTTGGGACCGAAGATCCCGCACGGTTAGCAGAACGCGGGACAACGGCCAAGGGTAATGATCCCGAGGACGTCACTCTGGAGTGGGATTCATGGGCACCTCCCCGCCTCCCCGTCGGAGGCATCTAGAGGTCATGATCGGGCCGGTCTCCTGGCTTGCAGCGGTAACCTCACGCCTTCCCATCCCCTTCGGCGGGACAGTGGCTCGATGTGGATTCCTTGGCTGCTCACAGTTGCGAGGGCAGCGCCGGACTTTCACCGGTCTTCCCGTTCACCCAACCACGACAGGTTTGGTAACGATCGACTCAAATACGATAGGTCTTATTCACAATTGTCTTTCAAGTAACGGAACTCAACCGTCCTGAACCGTCTCCGCTCCCGCTACTGAATTCCCTTGGCCTCTTTTCCCCAGCAAATCCATCCACTTCCGTAGTGCCCGAAGTCGAACAACTCCGGATGCAGGATCTCCGCCAGGATCTCGGCGGATTCCACGACACGGGGACCAGGCCGGTTGAAGTACTGGTTCCCGTCCGTCACATATACGCGTCGGTTCCGGACTGCCGCCAGTTCCGGCCATCCCGGATGGTTCACCAGCGGCGGCATCTCCCGGCAGGTGCGTTCGAGATCGAAGCCGCACGGCAATATGGCGATGACGTCAGGATCGGCAGCCGCCAGCTTTTCGAAGTCGAAATAGCCGGAGTGTTTCCCCGACTCCCCAAAAAGATTCGTGCCGCCGGCGCAGGAAACCAGCTCCGGCATCCAGTTGGCGGCGCTCATGAGAGGGTCGATCCACTCGATGCACGCAATGGACGGACGGGTCCGCACCGACTCCGTTCGTGCACGAATCCCCTGGAGCCGATCCGCGAGGCGAGTCACGAGATCGGCGCCGCGTCCCGGGTCGCCAAGCGCTGACGCCACCTTTCGGATGTCCTCCCAAACGTCGCTCAGGGACATGGGTTCCAGGGAGACGATGGCGGGCTGCGAGGTGACCAGCTCGCAAACCGCCTTTTCCACGTCCTTCAGACTCACGGCGCAGACTTCGCACTGGGTCTGCGTGATGACGACGGTCGGCGCCAGATGATTCAGGAGGTCGGGGTCGACACGATATACGGACAGCCCCTCGGAAACGATGGTTCGGACCTGAACATCGATCGCCCGGCTGACGGCATCCACTTCGACCTTGGAACTTGAGCAGGTCGGAAGCCGGGAGACGGAGGCAGGATAGTCGCACTCGTGGGATCGGCCTACGAGTTCTTCCTCGAAGCCGAGCCCGCACACAATCTCCGTTGCGCTGGCGATAAGCGAGACGATCCGATGCGACATTGCTCTTCGTCAAACGCCGTGGGAGGCGACCGGGTAGGCCCGGGCCGGCACCGGCTGTTTCAAGGCCGCACGACTGAACAGCAGGGGGAGAAATACGGCCATGCTGATCAACGTGTTCCGAAAATAGGGAATCCCCCGCACGTAGCAGTCGGTGAGTCCGGCGAGCGTCTGCGGATAGAGTGTCCCTCCGCTGAATGCCCAGAGGCCGAAATTGGTCACCAGGAAGAACCCCACCGACGAGATCATTCCTGTGGCCGCCACCCGGGGCCAAGACTGCTGACGCCTCAGCGCGAAGCCCGTTGTGGCCACCAGCGCGACCGACAGATAGACCACCGGTTGAAACGAGTAGAACGCCCAATCGAACCGTCCGGTCAGCGCCCAGATGCCCAGGTCGCCGATCAAATAAGTCGCAAAGGGGATCGCATAGACCATGATCCGCCGGCCGTAGAAAGCCCCGCCGAAGATGCAGACCGGCAGAATCGGCGAGAAATTCCACGGGTAGGCGGAATTTTCGGGATCGATCGAGATTCCGAAGTGAGAGAGTGCGTAGGGCGCCAGCCGAGCGGCGAGGCCCAATGCGAGGAGCGCCAGAATCAGAGAGAGCCGAGGTTTCATCCATCTCCTCCTTTTTCTTGGGACCGGTGTCGTCCATCGCCGGCATGGCGATCCGGAACGAGGTCGCAGAACGCGAAGTTGTCACGCTCGACGACTTCTCCCGGAGACACACGAACGGACCGGCGGAAGATCGGTCCGTTGAAAACAAAAGTATGAAATTCGCCGTTCTCTCCGCACGGGTCGACGTTGGGCGGGAGATCAGCCAGAAAAGCCTCATCGAATCGGCGGCCGGCGAAAGCCGCATCCAGGACCGCCAGGTTCACGCAGACGATCACGGCCTCGAATCCATCCCTGATGAACTGGCGTGCGAGCTTGCCGGTGTCCTGCTTCCAGAGCGGGAAGACGCACTCGAGATTCCAGGCCGCCAGTTGATCTTCGCGGTAGGTTCTCAGGTCTTCGAGAAAGATGTCGCCGAAGGCCACACGCCGTATTCCGGAAGCATGCAAGCGAGCGAACGCATGCCCCATCTCCCGTTCGTAGACCGCGTTGGTGCAGACTCGCGGAACCGCGACTTCCGTCATGGGAATCCCGATGGCACGGGACTGTTCCCTGAGAAGCGTGCGGCGGACACCGTGCATGCTGACCCGGTCGAAATCGGCGTTGACCGTGGTCAAAAAGGACCTGACGACGTAACTGTTCGCGCGGTGGATCTGCCGGAGGGCAAGCGAACTGTCCTTTCCCCCACTGAAGCACATGGCGATGGCCTCGCCGTTGGTGTTCAGAATCGGGTTTTCTGCCGCATCCGCCTCTGGTTGTGGTTCCGTTCCGCTCATGGTCCCTCGACCACGACCCGAAAATTCAGAGAGGAGGAAAGGGAAGCTGACCGGAGCGCCCCTGTTCCCTCCCTCGAAGGTCCAGGTCAATGGGAATGACGTCGGCAGGTCTTCGGACTCACGGGCAACCGGCTGTCGCCGATCCTACTGGCCGTCGCTTCCCAACTCCTCGGAGCCAGTGCTATGACGGCGGTCGTTCCCGTTTACCGCTGCGGGGCAGCCCCGGACTTTCACCGGGTTCCCTCTTGCCGCTCCGGCTGGCCGGAGCACCAACGCGAGGTCAACATAACCGAATGCAAAATCCGGGTCAAGCCTCCGGGAGCCGTTCACGAATCCGTCCGGAGTAAAGCCATATCGGCGACTGCCCCGGAGTCGGCGACTGGGATAGAATGCCGCTCCGTGCTCAGCTCGCGAGTTCTCTACTCGACCTTTCTGCTGATTGCCGTTCCATTCGTTGCCGTTCAGGGTGCGGAAGGCGAGCCTGCCAAACGCGAGAAGGAAGTCCCGGTTCCAGAATCCGCCGCCCCGGAGGACACGCGGGCCGAACGCTGGAAACAGAAGCGAATCGAGAAGCGGTCCCGCGTCACACCGCCTCGCGCCAGCGGATTCGAAAAGGCTCTTCTCTGGGTGGAAAAGAGAGGATTGGGAGTGTCGCGCGACGCCGGTTCCGCCGGAGTCCATCCGGTGGTGGGAGTTCTGGGACCCCGGTCCGGCGTCGCCTTCGGCGCGCGGTTCTGGCAGCCCGACCTGGGACGCAGCCGGCTGGACGTGGCCCTGACGGGCGGCTATTCCATCCGTGGATACCAACTGTATGACCTGCAGTTCGGCCGGATCCGGGACTTCGGCCCCGGCTTCGAACTCGGCCCGGAAGACTACGGGTTCCGGCAACGAACCGAGCCCCGCAACTCAACGGAACGGCTCAGCGTTTTCGGCCGGGTCCGGTACCACAACTTCACCAGGCAGAACTATTTCGGACCCGGGCCCGACTCGAGGGAGGAAGACCGCACCGACTACCGCCTGGAGGAGGTCTTCTATGGAAAAACAGTCCATTACCGGGCCAGCACGTGGCTGCAGGGAGAGTGGGAGGTGGGGCTGCTTCAAGTGAACACCGGTCCGGGAACCGATCCCGGCGCCGTTCCCATCGGAAGCGTCTTCGACGACGCCACGGCGCCCGGCCTCGCCCACCAACCCGGTTTCTTTCGGACGAGAGCCACTCTCACCGTGGACTTTCGGGACCGGCCGGAAAACACCCACTCGGGCGGCGTGGTGGACCTTTCCTGGTCCCGCCACACCCAAGTCGGCGGGGACGACTACCATTTCTCCGGCTTCGCGGTGCAGGCGCGTCAATATCTGCCGCTGGGCTCCCGCCAGCGGGTTCTGGCCTTGCGTTTCCTGACCTCGACGACCCGTCCCGAGATTGGAAGCCGGGTGCCGTTCTATTTTCGGCCCACACTGGGAAGCCCCCATATTCTGAGAGCCTCCAGGGATCAGCGTTTCCGGGATCGGAATCTGATCTACCTCTCGGCCGAGTATCGTTGGGAGGCTGCGCCCGCGCTGGAGCTGGCCCTGTTCTACGAAGCGGGCAAGGTGTTTCGGAACAGATCCGACTTCGATTTGATGGGACTCCGGAAGAACGTGGGATTCGGATTCCGATTCAAGAGCCGGGACCGCGTCCTCATTCGGGTGGACCTGGCGAGGGGCCGGGAAGATACGCGGGTCCGCGTCACTGTCGGCCCGGCGTTCTAGGAGTAGACTTGCAGTTGACGCACCCATGGATCACGCGCCTGATTCTGCTTCTGGGATGCTTGGCGTTTGCCATCCCCTCCATCCGCGCTCAGAAGTTTCTGACCGACGACCCCCTCCGGGCCGATGCCGACGATCTCCCCATTCCCATGCCCAGGTCCCGCTCCCTCAGCCAGATCGCGGACCTGCTGAAGAATTCCTTCTCGAATCGTCCCCCCAGGACAGAGGACATCCTCCCGGCTCAGAACGTGAACACGCTGGGCGAGGTCCCCGATTCCAGCTGGTTTCAAAATCGGCTGGGAAGCCGGCCCATGAGTCCGGCCGAGTTGGCGCGAGGACCCAACCGGCAGGCACCCGACATCTCCCGTCCCTGGCAGATTGTTTCCGGAAAAACCGAGGGAATCACTCCCGGTTTCATGATCCGCGACAGCCGGGGAGAAATCTATTTCATCAAGTTCGATCCGTTGGAACATCCTCAATTGGCCACCTCCGCGGAAGCCGTCAGCACCCGCTTCTTCCATGCCTTCGGCTATCACGTCCCGGAAAACCACCTGGTCCGGATCTCACCCGGCACCTTGCTGGCAAACACCGATTCCGTGCTTCGCGAGGGACGGGGAAAGAAGCGGGTCATGGCGCAGGCGGACGTGGAACGGATCCTCCGCCTGGTTCCCAGACTGCCGGACGGGAAAATCCAGGTGCTGGCAAGCCGGCTGCTGCCGGGCCGCCCCCTGGGTCCGTTCGAGTACTTCGGAACCCGGAGCGACGATGCCAACGACGTGTTTCGGCACGAGAACCGGAGAGAGCTGCGAGGCCTCCGGATCTTCGCGGCCTGGTTGAACCACGACGATTCCCGAAGCATCAACACGCTGGACATGTATCTTCCCCGGGGCGCACAGGGATACGTGAAACACCACCTGCTGGATTTCGGCTCCTGCCTGGGAAGCGGCAGCGTCGAGAGACAGAGCCGCCGGGCCGGCAACGAATACCTGGTGGAGTGGTCTCCCATCCTCAAGGCGGGCTTGACTCTGGGCCTCTGGGACCGGCCCTGGAGACATGCGGACTACCCCGAGCATCCGGGCATCGGCCGGTTCGAAGCCGAATACTTTCAACCTCAGAACTGGAGGCCCGAGTACCCGAACCCGGCCTTCGAACGCATGCTCCCTGAAGACGCCTTCTGGGCTGTCCGCATCCTGATGCGGCTGAACGTGGAATCGATTCGGGCCGTCGTGCGGACGGGACAACTGGTCGACGCCGAGTCGGAGGAGTACCTGGTTCGGACGCTCCTGGAGCGGCGCCGGAAGATCGTTCGTCACTACCTGACCGGGATCAATACTCTGGATGAGTTTCGCGTGCGGGGTCGAAACGGCTCTCTGGTCCTGGAGTATTCGGATCTGTCCCTGAAGGAGGCACCGAACCGGAACCGAACCTACGTCTATGAGTGGTTCGAATTCGACAACGGAACCCGGCAGGCTGAATCCCTGGGCCCTGCCGTGCCGTCCGCCGGCCCCTCCATTCCTCTACCCCCGGCCAGACCGGAATTCTTGAAGGTGAGCATTCGAGCCGTCGACAATCAGGAGGCCGGCGAATCTCATCCGGTTTGCGTCTATCTGCGGACTCAGCCCGCAATGGCGGTGGTGGGGATCGATCGCGGCAAGGGCGCCGAACGATAAGTCGAATCTCGACGTTCCACGACCTCGATGCCAATGGCGGAGGTCGCCGCAGCAGCCTATACTGGTTCCATGAATCGACGTGAGTTGCTGTCGCTGATGGGCGCCGGGTTCGGCTCGGTGGGGTTGTCCGGTTCTCTGGCCGCCGCCTCCCGGGACGGCCGCCTCCCGGCAGGATCCCCACATTTCCCAGCTCGCGCCAAACACGTGATCTTCCTCTTCCTCAACGGCGGCCTCTCCCAGGTGGACAGCTTCGACCCCAAACCGGCGCTGGACCGGCACGACGGGAAACCCATGCCCGGGCCCAAGATCCGGACCGACAGCGCTACCGGGAACCTGATGAAGTCCCCGTTCCGATTCCGGCCACGGGGAGAGAGCGGAATCCTGGTGTCCGAGATCTTCCCCCGGATCGGCGGCCTCATCGACGACTTCTGCGTGATCCGGTCCATGTACTCGGACAACGGCAATCACGTCCCGTCCCTGTACCTCATGAACAGCGGCCACCAGTTGGCCGGCCACCCCTCCATGGGATCGTGGATCACCTATGGACTGGGCTCGGAGAACGAGAATCTGCCCGCTTTCGTGGTCCTCTGTCCCGGATATCCGGTGGGCGGCCCCCAGCTTTGGTCCTCGGCCTTCCTGCCCAACTCGTTTCAGGGCACCTACATCTCCAACAACGAAACCGATCCGGAGAAGCTGGTCCGCAACGTCCGCAACTCTTCTTTCACCCCGAGCCAGCAGCGACGCCAACTGGCCCTCCTGGATGAGATCAATCGGCGCTACCTGGATCGGGTCGGGCACGAGCCGCAACTGGAAGCGGGAATCCAGGCCATGGAAGTGGCATTCCGGATGCAGATGGAGGCGCCGTTGGCACTGGACGTCACTCGGGAGGAAGAGTCGACTCGGTCCCGGTATGGCGGCACCGACTTCGCCCGCGGCTGCCTGATGGCGCTCCGCCTCGTCGAGCACGGCGTGCGCATGGTCCAGGTCTTCTACGGCAAGTCGCAACCCTGGGACAGCCACGACGACATCCTGGACCATCGGATCCTGGCGGCGGATGCGGACCGGGCCATTGCAGCCTTGATTCAGGACCTGAAGGCACGGGGCCTGTTCGAGGAGACCCTCCTCATCGTGGGGAGCGAGTTCGGCCGAACCCCTATGATCCAGGACAGCGGGCTAGTGAAGTACGGGTATGGCCGGGACCACAACGTCCACGGCTACACCACCCTCTTGGCGGGGGCAGGCGTCCGGGGAGGCATGACGTACGGCGCCACCGACGACTTCGGCTTCAAGGCGGTGGAGAATCGAGTCCACCCCCACGACCTGCACGCCACCGTACTGCACCTGCTGGGGTTGGACCACACGAAGCTCACCTATCGGTACGGAGGCAGAGACTTCCGCCTGACCGATGTGGGAGGCCGGGTGATCGGGGAGATTCTGGGCTAGGAGCCTGCGCCGCAGAAATCAGTCTACTGCGGAAACGGGGAAGAGGGGGCGCCACCGCGGCGATCCCGATCACCACCCATAGACCGGTGACCAGGGAACCGCCTGGGTCACGCCCCGTCGTTGAAACCTACCAGCGGCCGCGACCGCGGCTTCCGTAACCGCCACCGCCACCGCCACCGCCATATCCGCCGCCGCCGGACCGTCGCTCACGAGGACGCGCCTCGTTCACCGTCAAGGTCCTGCCGCCCAACTGACTGCCGTTCAAGGCGCTGATGGCCTTCGTGGCGTCCGCCTCGTCCATTTCGACGAACCCGAAACCGCGGGACTGGCCGGTCATTCTGTCGGTGATCACCCGGGCGGATTGCACGTCACCGAACTCGGAGAAAACCTCCTCCAGCTGGTCGTCGTCGACTGCGTAGGGCAGACCCCCTACATAGATGTTCTTCCTCATTTTCTCCTCCTAAATGCAAAAAATGGAGCCATCCACCCTGAGACGCCAACTGCAAATGGAGCAGAGCCGGGCCCGATTCTGTGTAGTTCCACGATCCGATCGGTGATTCCTTAGGGAGTCTTTCGCAGGGATGACACTAACTCGGGCTCTCAGCACCTGTTTACGACGTTACCTCTTGAGCCCTCTATTGAACAAGACGCCGGAAGTATAGTGCTTCTTTCCACTAGTGTCAAAAGAAGCCGGCACCCCCTATGGATTCCAGGGGTCCCCTCTTTTGACCTCGGTCCGAATGTCGCGTCGCCTCCTTGTCTTCGGGACGGCGGGACCTGAGAATGGGGAGACCATCCCGGTTATTTTTGCGGAGGTCGATCGGAAACTACGAAGAGTTCCCGGGTCGCCCTCAGAGCGCCGGCTTCAAGGAGCGGCCACAGGTTGAACGGAAATCTGTTGACACAACTGGTGGGGAGCTACAGCAAGCCCAGTTGGCTCATTCGGCACCACCGGGTCACGACCCCTTACGGCGACGACACCTTCTGGAGGCCGGAACCGGAAGTGCTCCAGGACGCGCAGGACGACGCGACCCGGCTCGCCATCGCCGATCAGGAGCGAGCGGGACTGGACCTGATCACGGACGGTGAAGAGCGGCGGCATCGTTTCGATTCCTATTTCCTTCGTTTCCACGGTCTCGATTCGACTCGGCTGGGCCAGTGGTCGATGAGGGACCGGGATATGAGCTTCATCCGACTCGATGCAACCCTCAAGGGGCGTCTGGGCCAGGCCTATGCCCCGCGGGTCGTGGACAAGGTGGGCTGGCCGGGGCCGACTGCCCTCGAAGATCTGCGTTTCCTGAAACGCCACACCTCACGTCCCGTGAAGATGACCGTCATCGGCCCCCTGACGGCCGCTGCCCGCCTGGTCAACGAGTACTACCCAGATGAGGAGGCGCTGGGTATGGACCTCGCTTCCGTCATCAACCAGGAACTGCGTGTCCTGGATGAGGAGGGTCTCGACGTCATCCAGCTGGATGAACCCGATTTTCACTTCCGGGCCGACCAGGCCTGCCGCTGGGGGACCCGCGCCTTGGACGCAGCCCTGGAGGGGATCCGTTGCACCACCGCCGTCCACATCTGCTACGGCTACGCACTGATCGGGAAGAAGCGGGTCAACCCCCGCTACACAAAGGCGCTGGAGGCGATTGCGGCCTCCCGCACCCGACAGATCAGCCTGGAGTATGAACAGCCCGGGCATGGCCCCGACCTTTTGCACCACTGCGGCGACAAGGAGGTCATTCTGGGACTGCTCAATCTGGGTTCGCGGGAGGTGGAGACACCGGAACGTATTGCCCGGCGTCTCCGCGATGCGCTGAAAGTCGTCCCGGCGGAACGGCTCCGGGCCGCCCCGGATTGCGGCATGTGGTTCCTGCCGCGGGAGGTGGCCTACGCCAAGCTGCAGGCGCTGGTGGCCGGGGTGGCCATGGTGCGTGCGTCTCTGTCCTGACTCAAACCGGGCAGGAGTCGCCAGGGAGCGGGCCGCGCTCACTCTGCAGATCGAGGAAGGATGCGAGGAAGAATGCGACCGGAGACATTTGGCAATCTGGACCGGGCACGGTCACGGACGCGTGGACTGACCGTCGCCGGGAACATGCCGGTGAGCGGTTCCACCTGGTCCTTCGTCGGCGCCACCCTGACTGAGGCGGTTCGGATTTACGGTGCATTGGGGATCGGGGCCGTGGATCTGATCGCCGTGCCGGGAAATCCCGATTCGCCGCAACTGGCGAGCGACCAGATCCTCGACCAGCCCCGAGAACTGGCACGGCGGATCCTGGACCTGGGCATTCCCGTATCAAACCTCAACTACAACTTCGCCGCCAACTTCCACGAACGGGCGATCAACCACATAGACACGCGCGTCAGGAGAAGGAATCGGGAAGAATACCGGTCCGTGATCGAGTTCTGCAGCGCTTGCCGGATTCCTTCCGTCACGGTGCTTCCGGGAGTCGTGCAGGAGGGGTGGACGCGGGAAAAGGCACTGGCCGCCGCGGCGGAAGAACTGAATCACATATCCGTCATGTCCCGGAAAGAAGGAGTCACTACCACTTTCGAAGCCCATGTCGGGTCGATTCTGGAGTCACCCCTGGCCACTCTGACCTTTATGGAAGCCAATCCCGAATTGAATCTGACCCTGGACTACGGCCACTTCATCTGTCTGGGCTACGCTCAAGAGCAAGTGGACCCCCTCGTCCCGTACGCGGCCCACGTCCACCTCAGGCAGGCGGCCCCGAAGAAACTACAGGCCCGATGGGACGAGGGGACGTTGGACTTCGCTGGAATCGTAGGCGGGCTCGCCTCCGCGAATTACACCGGATTCCTGTCGCTCGAGTACGAGCACATGGAGGGATGGATGGACCTGGACCAGGCAGACGTCTTCACCGAAACCGTCAAGATGCGGAATCTATTGAGGTCCCTCGCCTGACTGCCGGTGGACGACGCGCGTTCGAAACCTACTCCGCTAAACCAGCAGTTCCTTGAGGATCTCACCGTGTACGTCGGTGAGACTCATGTCCCGCCCGCCGAACCGGAAGGTCAGCTTGTCGTGGTCCATTCCGAGCTGATGGAGAATCGTGGCGTGGACGGAGTGGATCGAAGTGGGCTTTTCGACGACTGAGTTTCCGAATTCGTCGGTCGTCCCGTAGGTGAAGCCTGGTTTGAATCCGCCTCCGGCCAGGAAGATGGAGTAACCGTTCACATGATGGTCGCGGCCCACACCCTCCTTGAGCTTGGGAGTATGCGGGGTCCGGCCCATCTCGCCGCCCCAGAGCACGATCGTGGAATCGAGCAGCCCCCGCTGCTTCAAATCCTGGATCAGCGCTCCGACTCCCTGATCGGTGATCATGGAGTTTTCTTCGTGGTATTTCTTAAGATTGCTGTGCTGGTCCCAGGGAGAGTTGTTGGCATGGGTCAGGGGACAGGCGACCTCCACGAAGCGCACGCCCCTCTCCACCAGACGCCGGGCACGGAGACACTGCAGACCGTAGAACTTCTTGTATTCGTTTGAGCTGTCGAGTCCATACATCTCTCGGATGGCCTCGGACTCGCCGCTCACGTCGGCCAGTTCGGGCATCGCAGTCTGAAGATGGAACGCCGTCTCATAGTTCTTGATGACCGCCTCGATGGCGTTGTCCCCGGTCGTGGCGGCGAACCTCATGCTCTGCTCCCGGAGCAGGTCGAGTTTGCGCCGCTGTACCGCCGGATGATCCGCCGGCATGATGTTTTCCATCACGGGATTCCGTGCTCGCAGCACATTGGGCGCATGCGATGCGGGCAGGAAGGAATTACTGAAATTCTCCCAGCCACCGTTGGGAACCCTCAATCCGTTGTCCAGCAGGACATAGTTCGGCAGGTTGTCCCGCTCGCTGCCGAGGCCGTAGGAGACCCACGATCCGAAGCTGGGTGAACGACCCGTAAGGCGCCCGGTATGCATCAGCAGGTTCTGCTGGCCGTGCAGCGGAACCTGACCCACCATGGAGCGGACCAGGCAGATGTCGTCCACCACCTTGGTGATGTGGGGAAACAGTTCACTGACCCAGATGCCGCTCTTGCCGCGCCGCTTGAACTCCCAGGGAGTACCCAACCAGACCCGGTCGGCCGTCGATTGCGACTTTTCCGAAACCGCCGACTTCCCGATCGCTTCTCCCTCGTGTTTCTTCAACATGGGCTTGTAGTCGAAAAGATCGACATGGCTCGGTCCCCCATCCATGAAGCAGAAGATGACGTTCTTCGCTTTTGCCGGGAAATGGGTCTTGCCGTCGACCGATGAGGCTCCCAAGCCGTACTCTTCGGCCAGCAGCGCCGACAGGGCCAGGGCCCCGAAACCAGTGGAAGTCTTGCGCAACAATTCACGGCGGCTGATGGGTGGATATTCGAACAGTCTCTTAGCGTACATAGATGAACTCCGTCGTATTGAAGAGGGCGTGGGCCGTGTCCTTCCATACCGCCACTGACTGCAGGAGGTCCTCCGAGGACCGGCTGCCATCAGAGCGGCTCTGATGAAGAGAGTTGAAATCATGAACCGCCTGGGTCCACCGGGTCAATTCGCCCGCTTCCGGCTCCCGCCCCAGGGCATGCCGGAACATGACGATCAGCCGCTGCTCGGGCGAGTCGTGCGATTTGGCGATCAACTGCCGGGCCCAGAACTCGGCCTGCCCCGCAACGAAGGGATCGTTGAGCATGGTCAGGGCCTGATTGGGAACATTGGTGACGTCACGCCGGCCAGTCGGCATCTTCGGAATGGGCTTGTTGAACGTCTCCAGGAACTTGTACGGCTCCATGATCGTGTTTCGGAGGTAGATGGAACGTCGGCCGTTCCCGTCCAAGGGCCCTGAAAAATAGGTCTGATCCGCCTTGACCACCTTGCTCTTGGGCCGGTAGGGATCCACGAAACCGCCCAGGAGCTGAGGATCGAGACGTCCGGAGACGACGAGCATGGCGTCCCGGATGGACTCGGCGTCCAACCGGCGGAGCGGATAATGATGCAGCATCCGATTGGAGGGGTCCACCTCCCGGGCCCGGCCGCGGGCCTGATTCGACTGCTGAAACGTCTCCGTCATCACCAGCATCCTGACCAGCTTCTTCACCGACCAGCCTTCTTGGACGAAGCGGTCGGCGAGATAGTCCAGCAACTCCGGGTGAGAGGGCCGGTCGCCGAGATGACCGAAGTCATCGGGGGTTCGGACGATTCCGGATCCGAAAACCCAGTGCCAGACCCGATTCACGAAGACGCGGGCCGTGAGGGGGTTCTCGGAACTGGCGATCAACTGGGCCAGTTCCAGGCGCCCGCTGCCCTTGGGGGCTGAGCCGCTGGACGGGCCCGAAAGCGCCCGGATATGCCCGCGGGGCACGCGCATGCCGTAGTCCGTGTACACGCCCCGGACGTTGAGGCGGTAGTCGCGGCCCGGATCCAGGTCGGCCATGCTCAGGACCGTCACCGGGTCGACCAGCTTCTCCTCGGCCTCGCGATAGGAGGCGACCAACTCCCAGATCTCTTTGCGGACAAGCATGTTGCCGGGCAGCAGATGGTTCGGCAACAACCCGCTGTCCAGCAACCCGTTGATCAAGAGGACGTCCTCTTCGTCCGCACGACCCTCGGCCCAGTCTTCCACCGACGCCGCAATCCACTCTCCATAGCGGGCGGCGAGCCGTGGAAGATCGGCCGGCGCATCAGCAGCAAACAAAGAAGTGAACCGGCCCAGCTCGTCGGCGGGGGATTCCTTCTTGTCGTGCAGAAACACCCGGGTCACGCCGAACCAGCTCCGGGCATCCCGGGCCTCGGCCGCCGAGATGTCGGGCCCGAGCCCGACTCTCGGTGGAAAGTTGGGATTCGAGGCCTTGGTCGCCAGCTCGATGTAGATCTGAGTCTCCGCAGATTCATCTTGACTCGGCGAACGATTGGTTTTTGCGTCTGCCGTGGTCGAATGGCGGATCCAGTGAGGACGGTGGTTCTGCAGATAGGTCTGCCGCTCGGTCCGGAACGAATTGTCCACGATCAGCCGTTGAGCGCTGTAGTCCCCGCCGACCACCTCCATGCTGACGTAGGACCGGTCGGAATGATTCAGAAACGGAGTCCGGACCGCTCCGTTGAGCCGGGGCGAGAGCGCATGTGTGAACAGTCCGGCGGGCAGGAGCATTTCCACCGCTCCGGAACCCTCGAGCGCCACCGTGAAATCGCCGTTTTCGACCCAACCGTGGCGCACTCCGACCCCATCTGCCGACCATCCCTCGGGAAGGTCTCTGCGGCCGAAGTCGACGGCGAGGGAAAAGTCCCTGCCGTTGTTCTCGATTCGTTCCCGGCGAGCCTGCAAATATTCTCCGGCGAGCTTCCGCCAAGCCATTTCCAGTTGCTCACCCTCGATCCGGGATTCCTGTATTTCCAACCAGGGAAAGAGTGGACTGGACATGGTGTCCCGTGCAGCCGATTCGGCCGCTTCTTCCTCGTCCTCGTTCGTGGTCTGCCCCTCGAAGGGCCTGGGACTGATCGCCTTCTCCCAGGCGGAGAGGCGATCCCGATCCAGACCTTGTGCCGCCGCTGCCGCATCCATCCGGCCCTCGACGACGGCCTGCGCCGCCATCAGGTACCGGGGGATCTGCCGCGCCTCCTCCAACCACCAGTCGGCCAGCGGCTTGCGGAGTTTCGTCTTCAAAGCCGCCAGCTCCTCCAGAACCTTCCGGTTGCGTTCCGGGAGGTCCAGCGTATGGGTCACCCAGCGTGAGCTCATGAACACGCCGCCCAGAGCGTAGTAGTCCTGCTGCGCGATGGCGTCATATTTGTGATCGTGGCAGCGGGCGCAGGCGACCGTGGTCGCCTGGAACGCCTTGGAGAAGGTGTCGACCTTGTTGTCGAGCATCTCCTGGTGGATGCCGTTGAACATCAGGCTGTCCCCGTGACGGTTCTCACCCATCTGGAACCAGGTGGGACCGATCATGGACTCGTTGATCTGCCTGGCGGCGTCGATTCGCGGCTGTGAAAGAAGATCACCCGCAATGTGCTCGCGGACGAGCTGGTCGAAGGGGATATCCGAATTGAAGGCGCGGATCAGATAGTTCCGATAACGCCATGAACCCTTGATCTCGGCGTCCGTCTCATAGCCGTAGGTGTCGCTGTAACGAACCACGTCCATCCAGTGCCGCGCCCACTCCTCTCCAAAATGGGACGAGTCCAACAGGCGGTCCACCTCCTGGGCGTAAGCGGCTTCAGGGTCGGGACTCCGGAGGAAGGCGGCGACTTCGCCGGGCTTCGGGGGAAGTCCGGTCAACAGATAGCTCACCCGCCTCAACAGGGTGCGCCGATCGGCGCGCGGAGCCGGAGTCAAGCCATTCGCCTCCAGCTTGGCCAGGAGAAAGCGATCGACAGGTTGATTCGACCACTCCTCCCGTTGGACTTCCGGTGCCGCCGGTTTCGAGACCGGCCGCAGCGACCACCAGCGGCTGCGGTCCTCGTAGACCTGCTCCCAATCGGAATGATCCTCTTCCGAGGCGGCAGCTTCCGGCCCGGTGGCGTCTTTGGGAGCGGCCGCTCCGAGGCGCACCCATCTTTCGAAGACGTCGATCAGCTCAGCGGACAGTTGTTCGCCGCCCAGGGGCATGGGCAACCCGGGACCCTGGTGACGCATGGCTCGAATCAGAAGGCTCGCCTCGGGATCGCCCGGGATGACGGCCGGCCCCGACTTGCCGCCCTTCTCCCAACCGTCCGGGGAGTCGAGCCGCAAATCTCCCTGCGCCAGATCGGCACTGTGGCAGACGAAACAGTTTTCGGCCAAAGCGGGACGGATGTTCCGCTCGAAGAATTCCCGGGCTTCGGGAGAGATGTCGGCCTTACCTGCCCCGGCAGCCTGAACCAGGCCGAAGCTGCAGAAGAGAATTCCTGCAAGAACCGGTGGCAGCAGCCGACTGCCGGAACTGGGACTCGACGCCACCACCTGTGTTCGGCTGGTCTGTACGAAGGTGGAGTTAACCCAGTTGTCGGAGAGACGCCGAAGAATTACCCGAGCACGGTACACGGTATTTTGACACCCGGACACCCGGACATTTGGTTTGGACGTATGGCTGGTAGATTACGACATCCTATCCATCATTGTCAATCGCCGGAACAAGTCACGGACAGGCCCGCGCATCAGCCTTTACTCCACGCTTCGGTCCGGCCTATCATGCCTTAGCTCGCCGGCTGACTCCGGAGTCGATGACATGTTGGACAACCGGTCGAACCCGCGCCGCGTCCTGGTCACCGGGGGCGCCAGCGGCTTCGGACTCGCAACCGCTCAGGCCCTGCTGGACGGCGGCCACCAGGTGGCCATCGGTGACGTCGACTCTCAACAACTTAAGCATGCTGCCCAAGCCTTGGACCATCCCCATTTGCTCCCGATCATGCTCGACGTCACATCCAGGCAATCTGCCAGAAGCGCGGTGGAGGCTTGCCGGACACGCTTCGGAGGCCTGGATACGCTCGTCAACTCCGCAGGGGTCATCCACATGACCGCTCTGGAGAAGATTACGGAGGAAGAGTGGGATCACGTCATCGACGTGGACCTGAAAGGCACGTTTCTGTGCAGCCAGGCAGCTGCGCCCCTGTTGCGCCGGAGCGGACGGGGCCGCATCGTCAACATCGGTTCGGATGCCGCCAGAATCGGTTGCCCACAGATCGTGCCCTACTGTGCAGCGAAATTCGGTGTCGTTGGATTGACCAAATCGCTGGCGGCCGAGCTCGCCGCCGATGGCGTGACCGTCAACTGTGTGAGCCCGGTCGGGGTCTCCACCACCGGAATGGGACAAATCGTTCTCCAGAAGAAGATTGAACTCAGCGGGCAGGCTCCGGAAGACATCCTGGCTGCGACCGCGGCGGAGATACCGCTGCAGCGCAATCCAACTACGGCGGACATCGTCCATGCGATTCTGTTCTTTCTGGCCGAGGAGTCGGCCTTTCTGACCGGAGTTGTCCTGGACGTGGACGGCGGAATGCTGAGCATTCTCCCGGTGCGGGGGACCTGAATGGGCACCGGTCCGGCATCGAACCGTCACATCGGAGACTGAAGTCCGAGAAACGAGGAGGGAGACAACTATGAGTGACCTGCATCTGACGGCGGGGGTTGCGCGCATTGACATCACGCCGCCCGTGGGCTTCCGGATGGAAGGAGCCATGCGGCGGGTGGATCCTTCCGTGGGGGTCGAGTCGCCGCTCTTGGCCACCGCGCTGGTTCTGGCCGATGAGCGAACCAAGATCGTTCTCCTCGATTGCGACCTGATCGGTTTCGACATGCCGTTGGCGGCGGAGGTCCGCACGGCCATTGCCGACCGCGTCGGGATTTCTCCCGGTTGCGTGGCGGTGGGCTGCACCCACACCCACAACGGTCCCTGTACCGCACGAGGGATCCTGGGTGGCGTGCATCACGTCGCCGGCGACCCGGCCGAAATTCAGGCCCTCGACGCCTATATTGAGGATCTGGTGAACCGCCTCGCCGGATTGGCGGTGCTTGCCGACGGCGATCGCCGTCCCGCGCGCGCGGCGGCTGGAAGCGGGCACGCCCCGGTGGCGGTGAACCGCGAGGAACGGGCGCCCGAGGACGGCCTCGTCGTGGTCGGGCGAAATCCCGACGGGACCACCGACCATAGTGTCGACGTTTTGCGGGTGGACGATCTCGACGGCAACCCCATCTCCGTGGTGGCCAGCTATGCGGCCCATCCGGTGGTCATGGGCTACGAGACCTACCACCTGAGCCAGGACTTTCCCGGTGTCGTCCGCCGCGTCGTGGAACAGGCGACCGGAGCTATCTGCCTCTACCTCACCGGGGCCGCCGGGAACCAGGCGTGCTATTCATTTCTGCAGAGTGATTGGGGCGAAAAGGAACGCACCGGCGGAATCGTGGGCGCCGCCGCGCTGCAAGCATACTATGGCATCGAGACGCGCCCCCACGAGGAAATCCGGGAACGCGGCCTCTCTCTCTCCCGGATCGCCCTCTACCACAAGGAATTCAAGGACGGTCCCACCCACAGGATCCTGAGCGCGGCCAACCGCCAGGTTTCCCTGCCCTTGCAGCCGCTGCCCTCCCTGGACCAAGCGGAGGCCCAATACGCCGAGGCCGCCGCCAATGTGAGGAAGCTGGTGGAACAAGGCGCCGAAAGGACCGAGGTCTGTCCCGCCCAGTTGGTGGAAGTCTGGGCCAGGGGCGTCCTGGACAAGGTCACGGCCGGCGTTCGGGAAGACTCGTTGACGTTCGATATCGTGGCCTTCCGGCTGGATGATTTCGTGCTGGTGGCACAGCCGGGAGAGCCCTTCGTGGAAATCGGGTTGGGGGTCAAGAAACGATCCAAGGCCAAGCACACCATGTTCGGGGGATACTGCAACGGGGTTCTGGCATACATGCCCACGGCCGAGACGGTGGCCCAGGGAGGCATGTCGGTGGAGGCGGCCGTCCGGACCTACGACATCCCGGCGCCTCCCGTGGCCGAAACGGTGGATCTCCTCGTCGAAGAGTATGGGGAACTCCTGAATGAGGTCGGCCTCTGATCTGAATCCCGAGGATGGCTTGGTCTTCAGCCTCGGATATCCCGATTCTCGACCCGTTCTAGGCAGAGCAAGTCGTGGGCGCCCTCCGCTTGCCGGCCTCTGGCCGATTCTGGCTGCCTTCGTCGCCGCCAGCGTCATCTTCTCCCAGCCTCGGCTCGATCTCCGGATTCTGGAGAAGTTTCAACAAGGCCGCTTTCAGGAGGCCTCGATGCTGGCCCGCCGGGCCGTCGAGCGGGACGCCTCGAATGCCGTCTACCAGGAACTCTACGGTATGGTGCTGGCCGCCTTGGGAAAGAACGAGGAAGCGGAGAAACATCTTCGCATGGCGGTCGAGTTGCGACCCCGGCAGGCCGAGTTTCACTACAATCTGGCCCAATTTCTGCTCGACCGCCAGGAGGCGTCGGGGCTGCACCCCTTCGATCCCAGAGCCAGGAGGCTCATGGAGGACGCGATCAGTGCGTTGAAGCAGGTGCTGGAACTGAGTCCCGGTAACGTCGAAGCGAGGATGTCCCTGGCGCGCAGCTATAACAACCTGAATTTCAGCGAGAGGGCGCTCAAGGAATATTCCACCGTAGCCGCCAGGGAACCAAACCGGCCCTGGCTCAACTTTCAGATGGGCATGCTTCATTCCAACCTGTCCAATCCGGTGAGAGCGGTGGCCTCCTTCAGGAGAGAGATCGACCTCTATCCCGACCACGCCAGAGCGCGGCTGGAACTCGCCGAGATCCTGCTGCAACAGGGGGAGGTGGAAGCGGCGAAGCGCCATCTGTTGCGGGCGGAAACCGGGCTCGAAGCTCCTCTGAAACACCGCGTCTATTTCCTTCTGGCCAAGGCTCACAGGAATCTCGGTCATGCCGAGGAGGCATTGACGGCCGTTCGCAGAAGCCTCGACCTGTGTCCGACGTTCATCGCACCCAACTATCTTCTGGCCCAGCTCTACCGGGAGACGGGGCAGCTCGATCCGGCGCGGCGGACCCTGGAGCGGGTCCAACGCCTCAGGTCGGAGGATTCGTCATCGGCCGACCCCTTCGCCTTCCGGGAAGGCCACTGCCCGGGGCGGACCCGATGAGAGATAACCGCAGGTCCATTCGGCTCGGTCCAGACACCGCGGCACTGTCCGGAGTTCGATACCGAATATGTTGAGCCTGTGGCTGGTCCTCTCCTTATCCGCGATCCGGTTCACCGACGTCGCCGAGCCGGCGGGATTGAAGTTCCGCCACTTCAGCGGAAACGCGGAAAAGAAATTCCTGCTTGAAGTCGACGGCGGTGGAATCGCCTGGATCGACTACGACCGGGACGGTTGGCCGGATCTCTATCTGGTCAACGGCGGGCACTGGGAGGAACTGCTGGCGGGGAAACGGACCGTTTCCAATGCGCTCTTTCGCAACAACCGGGACGGCACTTTTTCCGATGTCACGGCCAGGGCCCGCGTCGGCGGCGGCGCCTGGGGTATGGGCGCAGCCATCGCCGACTATGACAACGACGGGTGGCCCGACCTTTACGTCTGCAACTACGGCCCCAATGCGTTCTTTCGCAACAACGGCGACGGGACCTTCACGGACGTGGCCTCGGAATCGGGCACAGGCGATCCCCGGTGGGGCTCCAGCGCCGCCTTCGCCGACTACGACGGAGACGGCTGGCTGGACCTGTACCTCACGAATTACGTCAAATTCGACCATCGCCGGCCCCCGGCGCCCACCTGCGGATACCGCGGCATCCAGGTGGCCTGCGGGCCCCAGGGACTGGCTCCGGACGGCGATGTCCTCTACCGCAACAACGGCGACGGCACCTTCACCGACGTGACCTCAGGCGCGGGGGTGGCGGTCCGGGACGCTTTCGGACTGGGTGTCGTCTGGTTCGACTCGGACAACGACGGTGACCCGGACCTCTACGTGGCCAACGACTCCATGGGAAACTTTCTCTTCCTGAACCATGGGGACGGGACCTTCCAGGAGGTCGGGCTTCTCTCTTCCGTCGCCTATGACGAGGACGGCAAGGAGCAGGCCGGAATGGGGGTCGCCGCCGGCGACTACGATCGGGACGGGCACTTCGACCTCTACGTGACCAACTTCTCCGACGACTACAACACCCTCTACCGCAACCTGGGAAACGGTTTTTTTCGCGATGTCACCTACGCCGCGGGCCTGGGCACGGCCACCTGGCCGTTCCTGGCGTGGGGAACCGGTTTTGCGGACTTCGACAACGACGAGTGGGAAGACCTGTTCGTCTCCAACGGCCACATCTATCCCCAAGTCGATGACTACGAGATCGGGTCGACCTACCTGGAGCGCAACCAGTTCTTCCTGAATCTCGGAAACGGGAAGTTCCAAGAGATCAAGGGCGCCTTCGACGGAGGAGGAGAACGGCCCCGTTCCAGCCGGGGCTCGGCTTTCGCCGACTACGACAATGACGGGGACCTGGACATCGGGATCAACAACCTGGACGGGGCCCCGTCACTGCTGAGAAACGACGGGCCTCAGAGCGCCCGGCACTGGCTGATTCTGGCCTTGGAAGGCGTGCGCTCGAACCGGAGCGCCATCGGAACCCGCGTGACTGTAGAAACCGAGAGCGGGAGACAGATGCGGGAGGTGTCCGGGGGCTCCAGCTACCAGGCCAGCAACGACCTGCGGGTCCATTTCGGGCTGGCCTCCGCTGGCCGTGTGCGGCTACTGATGGTCCGGTGGCCCAGCGGAGAGGTCCAGAAGTTTCAGGATGTCGTCGCCGACCGGCACTACCGCCTTCGGGAAGGGGGGGAGCTCCAGCCGTTCATCGCCGACCGGCACGATTGACGGTCGCTGACGAGAATCTTCTTGGAATTCTCGGCGGCCCGGTGGAAAGTTCCGCCTAACCCGGGATGTCTTCCGTGGCCGTCGTGATGACCTCATAGGCATCCGGCCGGCGGTCCCGAAACATGAAGTAGCGGTTACGGACCTCGTTCACCTGTTCCAACCCGATGTCTCCATAGATGACCGTCTCCCCGGACGCCGGGGCCTCGGCCACGATCCCGCCTTCAGGATCCACAATGATGCTCTTCCCACCCAGAGTGAAGGTGTCTCCATCCGGAAGATGCAATTCCCCGACCGCATTGCAGGCAGCTACGTAGGCGCCGTTTTCGAAGGCCCGGGTGATGATCATGTGTTCCCAGATCCCTCCCTCGGTGGTGGAAGCTCCGAAGGGCGCCAGGATCAGTTCCGCCCCGTTCAGGGCCAGGCAGCGGGCGGGTTCGGGCAACAGAGTGTCGTAGCAGAGCATGGTGCCGACCCGCCAATCGCCGACCGGAGCCACGGGAAACTTGGACCCGCCCCGGTAGAAGAGCTTTTCCAGGCCTCTCCGGGCCGGGACGTGGACCTTCCGGTACTTGCTGACGATCTCGCCCTTCGGATTCACCATCATGGAGGTGTTGTAGAAGAGGCCGGGACCCTGCCGCTCGTAGATGGTCGAGGCGATGTGGACCCGGTGCTGCAGCGCCTTTTCCCGCACGGCCGCGGTGGCTTGCCCGTCCTCGGTATCGGCCAGACCGTAGTAGCTGTAGTCCACCGCCAAGGGGAAGTACCCGGTGCTCCAGAATTCGGGAAGGACCAGAAGTTCGCCCCCCCCGCCCGCCGCTTCGTCGATGAAGCGGGATGCCCGGGCAATGTTCTCGTCGAGTCCGCCGATGGCGCTCTCCATTTGAATCAGCGCTAGTCTCATGGTTCATGCCTCCTTCCCCGTAGCCCGCCGGGGTCAGGCTGCCATTGTCGCAGGCCTGCTGAGTTTAACCCAACTGAGTATTTCCGCGAGTCAGCCACTCCAGATTGAAATGAGCGAAGCTGATCCCTTCGTAGGGACTATCGGCGCCGTTCTCGTAAAGCAGGCCGACAGTGCCGTCTTCCAGCACCGTGAGGCAGGAATAGGCCGACGGGCCCGAATGTACGACTCTGGAGACGGGCCAAGTCTTCCCCGAGTCGAGACTCAGCCGAACCGTCATGTTGACCCTGTCCTGACGATGGGCGGGGTTCGAGAACAGGAGCCGATTCTGGCCGGTGCCGCCGCCACCGGCATCATACCGGATGAGCGACGCCTGACATCTGGGTTCGATCAAAGCAGTGTCATGTCTCAGCTCCGACCAGGTCTCACCCCCGTCGCTGGAGGTGGCCACGGCGCGGCATCCCCTGCCATGGTAGCTCCGCATATTGAGCATCAGGTCTCCGTTGTCCAGCTCGACGGCCTGGCATTCGTTGGTGGCGGGTCCGGCGCCCGACCCCATTGTCCAAGTGTCGCCCCCGTCGCCGCTGTAGGCGACGGATGAGAAATCTCCTGGGTGACCGGACTCATCCGTGCGGCGCGAATAACACGGTACGACGAGACGCCCATCTCTTGTCCGGATCCCCCGGCCCGGTGCGGCCATGACGGCCAGCCAGCCCTCTCGGGTGAGTTGGTGCGTGATGTCCGCGGGTTGAGACCAGGTTTGTCCATCGTCTTCGCTGACGATGGCGTGCAGCGTGATGATCCGGCCGGTTCGGTCCGGTTTCACACCTATGGGAAGGGTCTCGTTCGCCTGCTCCAGAGATTCGGAATTGGGCCAGACATGATCGTAGATCACCCAGACGTTTCCTGTCTGCCTATCTACCACCATGCACGGGTCGCAGGCCGCCCGGCGCCCGGGGAAGTCCGCGACGACGGTCATTTCCGACCAGGTTTCACCCTGGTCCAAGCTGCGTTTCAGGACCAGATCGATGTTGTTGGGGGCATCTCCAGGTTCCTCCACCCGGGCATCACAGAGGGCCAGAAGCGTCCCTCTCGCCGTGGTCACCAGAGCCGGAATCCGGTACTCGCGAACCCCGTCTTCTCCGGCGACAAAGATATTCGTGTTCCGGAAAAAGGGATGGGTCCGCAGGGATGGGGCGGGCGTGCAGAAAGACAGCCCGGCGGTTGCCGCGACTGCCGCCTTGAGAAAATCCCGGCGCTGCCAGACATCACTCATATCGAAACTCCCATTGCTTGTAATCAGGGGTCGTGCTGAGCCGTTTCCTCGCGGGTCCCGATCCGACTGGCCGGCAGGTCAGAGAGTCGGCGGCTTCCAGCCGCCGCTACTGCCTCCTGGATGGTCACGATCCTGTTCGCGGGCAGCGCCTGCAGCACCTGCGTCCGGCCGCTCGGCCAGTCGACCCGGAGGCGATCCACCGCCGAGGATCTCCCCAACCCAATGTGCACCCGGGGATCCTGGCTCGACAGATAGCTGGCCGCCCGCTGCACCTGGGTCACGACGACCCGATCGCCGATGTGGGCAGTGAGGCGACTCCCGATGCCGTCCCGGTTGCTCTTGGTGCCGACCAGCTTCAGTAGCAGCCAATTACTTCGATTGCCGCCGTCGTTCCGGAGCAGCTGCACACCCCCGGCGTTGTTGGTCACCAGCGCGTCGACGTCGCCGTCGTTGTCGATGTCGGCAAAGGCCGCGCCCCGCCCCACGTCCCTGACCAAAAAGCAGTCACCAGACTCCCGCGACCGTTCCCGGAACTTCCCTTCCCGATTGTCATAGAGGAGCTTCACCTGGGGGAAGCTGGTGTCGTCCCGGTACTCGGCGATACGGGGGATCACGTGCCCGTTCACGGCCATCACGTCCAGATCGGTGTCGTTGTCATAGTCGAAGAAACGAACGCCGAAGCCCACCTTCAGGAAACTATTCTTGCGGATGCCGGTGTGGCGGGTGACTTCGGCGAACGAACCGTCCCCCGTGTTGCGGAAAAGCGCATTTCCCTCGGAGGTGAAGTTGGTGACGATCAGGTCCAACCGTCCGTCCCCGTCGTAGTCGCCGAAGTCCACTCCCATTCCGGCGCGGGCATGACCATCCTCATTGTAGGCGACTCCGGCCACGAAACCGACCTCCTGGAAGGTTCCGTCCCCCTGGTTGTGAAAGAGGAAATCGGCCACGGTGTCGTTGGCAACGAACAGGTCCATCCAACCGTCCTGATCGTAGTCGGCAAAAGCGACCCCAAGCGACTTCCCGCGCGCTCCGGCAATTCCGCTGACTTCGCTGGCGTCGGAGAAGGTCCCGTCTCCGTTGTTACGGTAGAGGACGTTGGGGTCCCCTTCGAAGGCGCTGGGATGACAATAGGACCGAAACCCGCCGCCGGAGCAGGGAGGGTTCACTTCCATATCGAACACGACGTAGTTGCAGACGAATAGATCGAGGAGACCGTCCCGGTCAAAGTCGAAAAATCCGGCGCTGGTGGCCCAGCGCCCCGGGTTCCGGACTCCTGCCGAATCGGTCCCGTCGATGAAGGTTCCGTCCCCGTTGTTGACCAGCAGAACACTTCTCAGGTAGCCGGTGACGTACAGGTCCGGGTCGCCGTCGTTGTCATGGTCTCCTGCCGCCACCCCCATGCCGAAAAGTCCCCTGAGATCGATCCCGGACTGGGCCGTGACCTCGGTGAACCTCCCGTTGCCGTCGTTCCGATACAACTGGCTGTTGGGGTCGGTGGCCGGTTTCGGCTCCGGCAGACTCGATCCGTTGACCAGGAAGATGTCCTGGTCGCCGTCCTGGTCATAGTCGAGAAAGGCGGCTCCCGGTCCGGCGATCTCGGGAAAATAGAATTCCCCGGTGGCCCCGTTGAAGTGCCGGAAACGAATCCCCGCCTCCGCCGTAATATCCGCGAACTGGACCGGCGCCGCCGGCAACCAGGTCCAAAGCAGCATCGCCGGCAAGGAGATCCAGGTCCGGAGCCGGATCGTCCTACTTCGATCCAAAGACGGAGAATTCGTCGCCGATCCCTGCATAGATGTGGAATCTTTCTTTGCGCGAACGTTCCTGCTGCAGCTCCAACCGCTTGAATTCCCGGAACAGCCGCTGGGCCTCCGTCCGGCGTCCCAGCTTGGCGTTGACCTGAGCCGCCTTGTAGTGTGCGGAAATGTGATCCTCTTGCAAATCCAGCACCCGGCTCAGGAGACTCAGGCTTCCCGGGTAGTCACCCTCCTGAAAACGGATGAGGGCCTGGTAGTAGACGGTCTCCACCCGGTCCGGCTCCCGCCGGAGAACCTGCTCGAAGTAGGCTTTCGCCTCGGTTTCAAGTCCCTGCTTGTACAGACTGACGCCCAGGTGGTGAGCCGCGTCGGTGGAACCCTGGTCCAACTCAAGCACTCTGCGAAGCTCAGCCGCGGCTTCGTCGAAGCGCCCCTGCATGCCATAGGCGAGGGCCAGGTGAAGGTACCCCTGGGGATCCCGGGACCGAAGCCGGATGGACTCCCGGAAAGAGGAGATGGCCTGATTGACCTTTCGCCCCAGACCGTAACCGATCCCCATGGAGCTGACGATTTCGGGATCCCGACCCTGGCGTTCCGCCGCTTCCCGGAGAATCGTGACGGCGTCCGAATAGCGGCCACTGTCCAGCAGCATCAACCCCAGGGCATGGAGTCCTTCGCCGTCGTGCACGAAGAGCCGGCGCAAACGGCGAGTCGTTACCGCCGCCTCCGCCTCCCGGCCCAGCTTGAACTGGGTCCTGGCCAGATGCAGAAGAAGTTCCGGGTCCTCGGGCGCCTGGCGCAACGCCCGGACGGTGTTCTCCAGAGCGGCTTCAATGTCTCCCACGTCAAAGAGCAAGCTGGCCAATCCCTTCAATGATGGGAGATGGGCCGGATTCCACCGCAGCACCTGCTCGAACTGACGCCGAGCCTCCTGGAGACGATCGGTTTTGGCATAGAGGCGGGCCAGGTTGCTTCGGGCGTCGATGAAATCATCGCGGAGGCTCACGGCCCGCTCGAAGTATTCGATGGACCGCTCCGGCTGGCCTCGCAGATCGGCGATGATCCCGGCCACATTCAATGCCTGGGGAATTCCCGGAAAATCGGCGAGCATCCTCCGGATCTTTTCATCGGCACCGGCGTAGTCCCCCGACTCCAGCGAAGCGATGGCGCTCCGATAGAGCGCCTGCGCCTGGGCCCGATCCTGTCCCGGGAGAATGGACCCGGCGCCGACCACGAGCAACAGAAGCACTACCAACGTGGAGGCATTCGCACGCCTGCCCATAACACCGGCAGGGGAGTCATCCGTCAGGGGCTCGGGATTCGGAATCGGTCTGAAGCCTGAGCTTCGGAAACAAACGGCTGGCGAAGGAATAAAGTCTTTCAAAAGGCTCTATCCCTTTTCACAGGCGGTTTTGTCGATCTGGATCTATCGGAAACGCGGGTGAGGGGTCAAGACCCCTCACCCGCCCCATTCAGAATGAAAACCTCAGTCCAAACTGGAATATCCGTCCGGGCAGGGCGCTCGAAACCACGCCGAAACTGGTTCGTTCCAGTCGACTTCCCGGTTTGCCGAAGTTGACGTTGTTGAAGAAATTGAAGGAATCGAACCGAAGCTGGACCTTGCTCTCCTCGTTGACCTGGGGAATGTAGAAGTTCTTGGCCACCGAGAAGTCGAAATTGACGTAGCCGTCGGTGTCCAGAAAATGGACGCCGCTGTTGCCGAAGGTGCCCAGCGCCGGCATCCGAAAACATCTGGTGCTGAACCATTGGTTGATGGACCCTCCCCCGTTTCCGTCGCAGGTGCGGTCGGGCCGTTTGTTGGTGGCGATCTGCTCGGTGTTGGAAGGATCGAACGAAGTCGTGGGATGAAAGCCGAATCCGCTCTGCAGGCTCCCGATCCCCGAGAGCTGCCAGCCCCCGAACAGGGTTCGGGTGAAGGTGCTCATATCCCGCATCTTGGGCGTCTCGTAGATGAAACTGGTGACGAAACGCTGACGCACGTCGAAGGTACTGCGGCCCTTGTCCGGCTTGCCCGGCACATAGGCCCGGGCCCCCTTGTTGTCGAAGGAATCCCAGTCCAGCGACTTGGAGTAGGTATAGGCGGCGGTGAAGCTCAAGCCGCCACTCAACCGCTTGCGCAAGCTCGTCTCCAACCCATGATAATAGGCTTGGCCTTCACCCTGGTCGGTGAGGATCCAGGCGTAGTTCTTGAACCGCCGCTTGGAGATCCGGCACTCGGCCCCGCATTCCGGCGGCTGCGGATTGGCAAGAACGTTGAGGTTCCGGCGTTTGGACATGTGGATGCCATGGGATCCGACATAGGCGATTTCGGTGAACAGGTCGGTTCCCCAGGTCTTCTGCATGCTCAGCGTCCAGACCTGCTGGTAGGGATCCCGCCGCTGGGTCTCGCTGTTCATGATGAAGAAGACGTTGGGACCCATAATGGAGGTCGGCTCGATGGCCGGCGGGTCCGGGAGCTGGCCCTGGGTACTCAGGGTAGGGGCCAGGAGGTCGCTGATGAAGTTCTGTCCGACGCCTACGCTGGGTCCGATAGAGTCCCAGCCCCGGTCGTTGCCCGGCACGTCGTCGTAGAAGACGCCGAAGCTGCTGCGGATGGCGAGATCGTCGCGCCCGCCCGGCGTCCAGGCGAAGCCGATCCGCGGCGCGAAGTCATTCCCGTCGATGTCCACCAATCTCGGCTTGTCCGGCGTGGCCTGAATCGTGCTTCCGTCACCCTCCTGAATGAAAAGCATGATGAGGTGGTCTTCGTCGGTCTCCCAGGGGTAGACCTGATACCTCATTCCCAGGGAGAGAGTGAAGTTCTGCGCCAGCTTGATGTCATCCTGAATGAAGCCGTTGTACCAGAAGGCCTGCTTCTTGACCGGGCTCTGGTAGTTGACCCCGTCGATGCTGCTCGGATGCCCCAAGAGGAAGTCGGCGAAGTTGTTTCCGCTGAAGTTGTTGTTGAAGTTGAATCTCCCGGCGTGGCCGCTCACGATGGCCAGATCCTGGCGCTTTCTTCGCACCTCGGCGCCCAGCATGACCTGGTGCTTGCCTTCGATCCAGTTCACGTTGACCAGGTAGTGCTGATCCTTTTGAACCGGCTCTTCGCAGTTGTTGCTCCAGGTCCCGAAGCCACCCACTCCGCCGATGCCCAGGGACAGGACGCGGTTGCAGACGGGTACGACGTTGATGTTATTGACGCCGAAGACCTGACCCCAATTGGTTTCGGTGTCCTGGGACCGGCCGGCAGCGGAGAAATCCACCCGGTTGAGACCTCCCTTGAGGTTGAGAGTCAGTGCGGGACCGAAGACGTGGACCCAATCGACCACCATGTTGTCCGCGTGCAACGGGCGCGTCGAGTCCTCCCGAATGATTCGGTCCTCCAGCCGGTCCGACCGGCTGTAGGAGTAGCGGCCAAAGAACTTGTCGCTTTCGGAGGCCGCGTAGTCGAAGCGCACCAGCATCTTGTTTTCGTCCACGACAGTCAGCGTGGGGCCGATGTAGTTCAGCGCTGCGCCCGGATGGGTGGGACCCGGAATGAATCCCCTTTCCATCCAGGTCTGAGCGAAACCGTCGATTCGAGAACTCGGGATCTGGTTGTTGTTAAAGGGGTTTCCCGTCATGGGGTCGACCAGTTGGGTGCCGGGGAGGAGGTCGGAGAAGTCTCCGTTCAGCCATCCGGCGTTGGGAACGCTCCCTCTCCCGGTTCCGGACTCCCGCCCGCGAATCCCCTCGTAACTTCCATACCAGAACAACTGGTCGGAGAGAATCGGACCGCCTACCTCGAAACCGTATTGGTTTCGCAGGGTCTCCGGGCTGCCGACGTCGAAGAAGCTGCGGGCGTTGGTGTTGTCGTTCTGGTGCGCCTCCCAGAGCGTGCCATGAATTTCATTGGTACCCGATTTGGTCACTACGTTGATGACGGCGGCATTGTCGTAGTTGCCGGCGAAGTAGCCCTTCTGGACCTTGAACTCCCGAAGTGTCTCCACCGCCGGCACCGTGGCCACCAGTCCGATGTAGAACTCCTTGCTGGGAATGCCGTCGAAGAGGACGTTGGTCGACACGTGCCTCTGTCCCGAGATGGCCACCTGCAGGTTGCTCCGGTTGGCGTATGAGGAACCGAACTCGCCGGTGGGCAGCTCGGGCGTCACTCCGGGGGCAATGCTGGCCAGGGTCATGAAATTCTTCTCGCCCGAAGGCAGCTCGAGAATCTCCGTCTCACCGACCACTTCACCCAGTGAAGGCTCCTCCGACTCGACGACGTTCCGGGACGCCTCCACCGTCACCTGCTCGGCGATGGCGCCCACGTCGAGGGCCACGTCGCGTCTCACGACGCTGTCCACCCGGACCTCGATTCCACTGATCACCGTGGTCTTGAAACCGGGAAGGGCGGCCGTGAGATCGTAGACGCCGGGGGGAAGGTTGGGGATTCGATAGAGTCCCTGGTCATTGACCACCGCCACCGAATCCACGCCCGTGGCCGTATTCGTGGCCGTGACCTCCGCTCCGGGAAGAACCGCGCCGGAGGTGTCCGCCACGTTACCGGTGATGGTGCCCGAGATCTGCTGGCCCAGGACACCGGCGGAGGCCATCAGCACGAGAGCCGCCGCCAGAGCGAGGTGCGAAGTTTTCCTTGTCATTGATGTGTCTCCAGAAAGGCGAGTCATATTGGGGACGCACAGAGAGCGTTCCCCCGGAAAGATCAGGCGGCCAGAGAAGACTGGAAATCAGAGAAAACTGGAAACCTGCAAAAAAGTTGAGAATATTTTGAGGGTGCCCCGGGATCGATGTCAAGACAGGGGGAAATTTCGTTCAGTACCGGTCCCTGTACGCGATGTCCATGCTGCCGGAGAGGTCCGTGAATCCAGACTCATGGAGTTATTCGGTGACCGATGGACAACTCTCGAAAGAAGCCACAGAATCCTGCAATCCCAGGGGGGGCGAGTCCATCCAAGATGTTGAAACTCTTCGTCTACGGCACCCTCAAACGAGGCTACGGGAACCACAATCGTTACTGCCGGGGAGCGTTGGACATCCGGGACGCGCAAGTTCACGGCCGCCTCTACGACGGTCCGGGCTTCCCGGTCCTGCAGGTTCCGGACGAGGATGTCTTAGCCTGCGGAACTGCTGACCCCCTCGCCGACGCGGCTACACAAGCTTCCCTTGCCGGCCGGGTTCAGAGATGCTCCCGAATGGTTCGAAAAAGCGCCGCAAAGGGGGATTGGGGCCCCGTGTTCGGGGAACTCCTCACCTTCGACGACCCGAAATCCCGGTTGCCGTCGATCGACCGTCTGGAGGGCTTCCGTCCGGATGGTCCCAGCCTCTACCGGCGGGTCCTGGTGCGGGCGACGGCGGGCGGTGTTCGCGAATTCGCCTGGATCTACACGCTCGAATCGATGGACATCAAACACCGCCGGATCCCGTCCGGCCGCTGGCCCGAGCGTCTCACCGGTACAGAGCAGGCGTCCTGACCGTCTATCTCACCCAGAATCGATACAGGGGCTTTACGTCCTCGGGGAGGGATTCGTACACGCTCTTTCGCACCGGCGGCAGCTCGTAGTTCTTTCCGCCCGTCTCCACCACCATGGCGGTGTGCTCGGGCGTGCCGACCATGGTGGGATTCAGGTTCAACCACCAGGGGGCGTAGCGAATCAGGATGGCTACCCTGGGCTCCCGGCTCCGATTGGGGGCGACCGCATGCCAGAGTCGGCTGTCGCTTACGAAGACGCTCCCGGCGGAACCGCAGACATTCATTTCCGTCGGGTAGGGGTCATCTTCAGGAACCGAGTTTCCGCCGCCGGCCGGATTGCTGGAGGTCCGGTGACTACCAGGCACCACCAGGGTTCCGCCGGTCTCGGCGCTGAAGGGAGACAACATCCAGATGGTCGAGATGTGCATCATGACGTCGGGATAGGGTGCTTGGACGTGAGAGGCGTTGGTTCGATTGTAGGGCCAGTCCGCGTGCAGATAGCCGCGCCCGTTTCCCGGATTGTTGATCACGCAGTCGGTGCAGGAGATCCGGACCCAGGGACCGAAGAAGGCTTCGGCCAGATCCAGGATCCGCCGGTCGGCCAAGTAAGGAGCGAAGGCCTGGGTCTCGTTGATCACCTGCCGGAGGTTGGCGACGCCCATGACCCCGACCCGGTGCCCCCGGGCCCGGGTCGCCGCCAACTCCGCTTCGGCCTCTGCGTGGCGGCGGGCCTGGGCTTCCACCACGCTCTTCCGGACCTGGTCGACACGGTCGCTGGGGATGACCCCTTCAATTACACAGAACCCGTCCACCTTCAACCGGCGGATTCTCTCCTCCGTGGTCATTGGAACCTCCTGGGTTGACCGGCCACGGGCGCCGGTGCTTTCCCAACCAAAGCTCAGGAATCGGTGGGGACGATCTTGAAGTTGATCCGGTCCCGGACATCTCGCTGCTGGATCTTGTCCTCGACCCGAAGCAGCAGCGTGTAGTCACCGGTCGCCATGTCGTCCAGCGGGAACACCAGCGCGGCGGCCACGCGGTCGCTGAAACGCGAAAAGAGGTGCGTGGCCGGACCGTCGATGAGCTTCTCTCCCCTGGAATTCATGATCGTCGCCGTGATGTCCAAGTCGGCCAGATCGCGGCTCTGGTCGATGTCGAAGCTGTAGACCTCGAAGTAGAGCCCCAACCTTTCGCCGGGACTGAAACGCCGGCCCTGCGCCGGGTACACCTTCCAACCCAATGCCGTGACGAAGGGGCTGGGCAGGGTTTCCCCCTTGGCTGGAACGATCATGTCCGAAAGCACCAGGGACGAGAGGGAGAGCCCATTGGGCACCGTCACCGGCAGCATCAGCCGCTGTTGCAGGTGTCCGATCTTCCGGCTCCCCAGGTCCTTGGCGATCAGATCGAGCTTGTAGATGCCGGGAGGCAGCGGCAGGACCTTCTGGAAGGTCTTCCGTTCCCTCTCCTCCGAGACGGCGCCCCGCCGGTCGTCGTAAATCGTCTCCTCGAACTCGTTGACGATCCGGCCTCCCATGCTCTTCACCGAACCGTACAAATGCACCGTCGCCCGAGGCGCGGCGCCGGCGGAGGGAGGCTCATAGGCCAATTCGTTCAGAGGCAGAAAGACGGTGATGGGGACCAGGAACGATTTCCCGGTCAGCCGAGTGTAGGAATTGACCGCGAAGATCGACAATTCGTCGTAGGTGATGTTGGTGGTGACAGCGGCCTTGAGATCCTTGAACTGGATCCGGGGCGCCTGCTGGAGCCGGAAGAACCGGTCCAGCCTGAGGAACGGATTCTCCCCATGCTTGTGAACCGCATCGAACTCGCCGCCGACCGACCGCATCGGGTCCATGGCGCGGATCCGCCCCGCCCGTGTGTCGAGGCCCATCCGCTCGAACAGGGTGAGGCCCGCTCCGTCCATGTAGAGAAGAGCATCCTTCTCCTCCGGCCTCAGGGCCATCCGGTACTCCCCGGTCATGGTCTTGTCCACGAACTCGATCTCGATTCCGCTCCCGATGTGCTCCACGTGGTTGTAGTACCACTTCTCCATGGGATAGACCGCAGTGGTCCCGCCTCCCTCCTCGATATCCCGGTAGTAGGTCTGCCCGGCACCGTAGCGATCGATCGACGTGGGAGGCCCCAGCGCAATATAGATCCGGCCCCGGTCCGACTTCCATCCCGGGATGCCGCCACTGTGAAACCGCTCGTTGGAGTAGGCGATGCGGCGGTAGTGCTCGGTCTTGAATTCATTGAACGAGCTGGAGGGTTCGGGGTCGCGGCGGCGCCAGAACTGCTCGATAAAATTCTCCTTCTCGTCGGAGCTGGCCAATTTGGAAAAGACGGCCTTCTCTTCCGGCGAGATGATGTAGACCACGTCCTGGCTCAGCCACTTGGCAAAGGGATCCACGCTTTCCTCAGCCTGAGGATCCTGAGCGGCGGAGGGCAGGACAGAAAACACCGCACCGAAAAAGACCAGACAGATGGACCGGAGGCAGGTCCGGCGAAACCGAAAGCGATGAGTGTGCCGCACTGGGGACCAACTCATTCGACCTCGGCCTCCTCCTGCAGTTGGTAGAGCGATTTCCACATGCCGTCGTAGGAGGGAATCAGAGGAGGCGGCCCCCCGAAACGGGCGAAACGGGACGGCCTGCCGCGCAGCATCTGGCCAGTCATGCCGAACGACGTCATTTCTCCGAAGTAGATCGGATAGCAGTCGGCGGCCTGGTATCCATAGATCAGGGTACGCCGCGGGTGCTCGGACCGGTTGGGAAGCGACGCGTGGGGCGTGATGCAGTGGAGCAGGATGACGCTTCCGGAAGGGCCGGCCAAGGACACCGGCTGACCGAAACGGCCACCGCTGAGATCCTCGGTGACCATCCCCGCGAACCGGCCGTCGGCCCCCGTGTGATCGAAGAAATGGGTATGGTGCCGCGGCAGGACCTGCAGGCAGCCGTTCTCCTCGGTGGCATCGTCCACGTAGACCAGGACCGCCACCTGGTCGTCATTGGTGGAGGGGAAGTAAGCCATGTCCTGGTGCCACTTGACGACCGATCCCACCCGGGCCGGTTTCATGTTGATCTTGCTGTATTGCGCCGCGAAGTTGGGACCGATCAACGGTTCCAGGCAATCCAGCAGTCGGGGCTCGGACCCGATCCTGCGAAATGTCTCGTGCCTTTCGAAGGGTTCGTAAATCCGTCGCGGCACCGGACGTCCATCCTGCAGCTCGGGCTCCAGTTCCAGGACGTCGCTCCAGTCACCGCTCGCCAACGCCGCTTCCGACACCTCCCGGATGGCCTGGTCAACTGCTGTCATGTCTTCCGCTCCGAAGAACTCGGGCACCAGCAGGTAACCATCTCTCCGATAGCTTTCGACCTGATCGTCCGAGAGTGCCGTGACCGTCATGATTCATCCTTTCCGCCGGGCAGGGAGCCGACTCAAAGCCCGGTTCCGGCTTTGACACCAGCTCTTTTGCCTCCCATTATCGGGTGCACCGCTAGTTGCCCGCAAGAGGAGGCCGCCCATGATTTCCCGGCGCCGGTTTATTCAGCTGACCGCGCAAGGGACGGTGAGCTGCTCCGCGGTCCGCGGCACCCTCTCGGCCCTCGCCGCAGAATCGGCCGTGGAGCACCTGCTCTGCATGCCCCCCGACCAATTGGCCAAACTGGAAGAAGCCCGAAATCGGGGGTTGATGGAACTCGCTCCCGTCAGTCTTCCTCCCGATCCGGGCGCTCTCAACAACCACTTCGGCTGGCCCGTCGCCGTCCGAACCGGCGACACGCTCATTGTGGTGCACCGCCGGATTCCGGGACACTGGAAGGGACTGGAGCGCACCGACGACCGGCACAGCTACACCATGGTGGTGCGATCGACGGACGGCGGGAAGACCTGGACCGAGCCCTTCGACCTGCGCCAGGTGATGAGAAGGGAGGACCGCTACCGGGGCGGTCACATCCCGCTGGCCCACCGCTACAAGTTCGCCCGCGACCAGGATCCGGCGCTCGGCTACAAGATCCACCTGAACGCCATCGGGACGGCGCCCGGCGGCGGAGTGGTCCTGGTAAGCGACCACGGCGTCTTTCGCAGCGACGACCGGGGCAAAAACTGGGCCCATTTCTCCCACGCCATGAGGGAGGACACCACTCCCGGACCGGTGCTCTACATCGGTCCGCGCCTGTTCGAGCACCCGGCCTACGGGCTCGTGGTGGCGGGACACTCCAACGTCGTGACCGATCAGTACAAGGAGGGATTGCATCCGCCGGACACGACGGGAGGAAGTGTCCGCATCGCCGACAAGATCCACTTCCGCTACTCCCGGGACGGAGGACGGACCTGGGCCGAGGAGGAGCAGCCCCTTCCTGCCTCCGTCCGGCCGGCCGAGCCGGTCACCCTGCGGCACGGGAAGCGGCTGGCCATCGTGACCCGCAGCTACGATCCCGCCTCCTACGATGAGCGGACGGACACTTCGGTCTACGCGCAACTCTGGTCGGAGCGAGGATGGCTTCCCCTCAGATCCAGGCATTCCGGGATCCGCGTCGCCGGCCGGCGTGGGCGGCAGGATACGGCCGACATTGATTTCAATCCGGTCACCGGAAGGATCGAGGCGGTGGTGTCGGCGCGGGCGGGCAGCGGGCCGGGACGTCCCCACCCGGGGAAGATGTCCCTGAACATCTGGAGTATCGACCCGGGGGACTTCTTTTCAGGAAGCTCCCGCTGGCGCTTCGACTGTGCGCTCTTCGCGCGGCGGGAGGCACTGGGCAGGATCGACGGCCTCCACCCGGGAGCCTCCGTCATCGATTCCGAGCGCGGCGTCCAGCACGTCTTCGTCTACATCGGATATCCGGCGGGGCCGGCCGGCGTCTTCCGGCTGACGCGCACGCTCGAGACCGGCGCCCTGAAGGCCTTCCTGGGCTGACGGGTCTTGAGCCGGCCGGAATTACTTCTTACGGGGTTTCGACGGGCGCATCTCGACACGGCTGACCAGGCACCGGGGATGTTGCCTCAGAGTGCTGATGACCACCTCCGCCACGTCCTCGGGAGCCATCTTCCACGCGTCTCCTCTCCCGTCCTGCGACGACCGGGACTTGGTGTTGACGCTCCCGGGCATGATGTAGGCGACTCGTATGTCATCGTGCCGGACCTCCTCCATCAGGGCTTCGCTCAGTCCGGTCAATCCGAACTTGGAGGCGTTGTAGGCCGATCCTCCGGCGAAGGCGTTCTTGCCGGCGAGGCTGCTGATGTTGATGATGAACCCGCCCCCGGTCTTCTTCATCTCCGGCACCGCGAAGTGACAGCCGTAGAAGACACCGTCCAGATTGGTTCCGATGGTGGTCCGCCACTCCTCCACGGACATCTCCTCCACGCTCTTGAAGTCGCGCAGGGCGGCCGCATTATTGACCAGAATGTCGATCCGCCCGAGCCGGGCGACACAGGAACGGATTAGCGCGCGGACCTGCTCCGGGTCCCTGACGTCACAGGTTTGTCCCACGACCGCCCCCGCGCCGCTGCCTCGGAGGGAATCGACTGCCGCTTCGACGTCTCCTCCGTTCCGGGCGCAGATCATCACCCCCGCACCGGCGCGAACCAGGGCCCGGGCCACGGCGAACCCGATCCCACGCGAACCGCCCGTCACCACAGCCCGTTTGCTCGAAAGTGTCATCGTCATAAGAAACTCCAGAAACCGCGAAACCGTCCCGGCTGACCTGACTCCGGCCACCACCGTCTTCCATAGTAGTATAGGCCGCACTTCTTGAGACCCACAGACTCGGCGCCATGGCCGATTGGACGGGACAAGCGTCGGCGGCTGGACAGCCGCCACTCCCGACTCGCCCACCGCGGTCTATTGGAAAGGACGGCTCACATGGATCGGCGACACTTCCTGACCACCTCCAGCAGCTTGACGGCGATTTCGGGGCTCGCAGCTTGCGGACCGCCCGGGGCTTCACCCACCGGCGCCAAGGCGATCCGGAAGCCTCTGAAGATGCACGTCGGGACCCAACGCTCCAGCACCACCCTCGAGATGCTCCAGTTCTTCAAACGCCACGGCGTCGATCACTGCTGCGGCTGGCCTCCGGTCAAGGAGGGGGAACCCCGGCGAGACTGGGAGTTCGACGAAATCGCCCAACAGAAGGAACTCTGCGCCCAGCACGGTCTCAGCATGGACATGATCGGGGTGCCTTTCATGACGCCCCTTCACATCGACCGGAACCCGCGGGCCGGCATACTCCTGGGCGAGAACCCGGACCGCGACCGGGAGATCGAGTACGTCCAGAATCTCATCGTCGCCTGCGCCCGGGCCGAAGTGCCCTGCTTCAAGTACAACCTGCGCATTCTCGGGACCATGCGCACCGGACGCACACCCGGAGGCCGAGGCGGGTCCTCCTACAGCACGTGGAAACTGAGCGAGGCCAAGCAAGAGCCACCGATGACCCGGGCGGGACCGGTGCCCGCCGAGGTCTTCTGGGAGCGGATCGCCTACTTCCTGGAGCGGGTGATCCCCGTCTGCAACGAATACCAGGTCCGAGCCGCCTGCCATCCCCACGACCCGGGGGTCCCTCCCGAAGGTTTTCAGGGCGTCGACCGGGTGTTGGGAACACCCGAGGGATTGAAGCAGTTCGTCTCGCTCCACGAGAGTCCCTTCCACGGTCTGAATCTCTGCCTGGGGACCACCGCCGAGATGCTCCTCGATCCGAACCGGGAGATCCATGACATCGTCCGCTACTTCGGAGAACGCGGGAAGATCTTCAACATCCACTTCCGCAACATCCGCGGTGGACGGGACGACTTCATGGAGGTGTGGCCGGACGAAGGGGACATGAACATGGTGCAACTGGCCCTGACGCTGGCCCGGGTGGACTACCCCTACATGGTCATGCCCGACCACGTGCCGCTCCACCCGGACGATCCCGGCGCCAAGCAGGGGTTCGCCTTCGGATACGGCTATATCAAGGCCATTCTGCAGGCGATCGAACTCCTCGCCTGAGCGGACCGTAGGCGAGGCCTTCCACCACGGTTGACCCTCCGTCCGCAAGGTCACGGCAGCGGCTGGTCGGAGGAGAACCGGCGCAAGACATTGTCGGTGATGCGCGACACCGGGTTGTCGTAACCGTCGTAGGAAAGGCTGCCGCACCAGGCGATCGATCCCACCGAGAATACGGCTCCGCCCCGGGGCCCTTCGAAATAGACCATGTCGGATCGGACCAACGGATTCTCGTCGCCGAACAGAGGGCCGCTCAGATCGTGGAGATCTTCCAGCACACACTGGTAACCGGCGGAGTGGCCGAAAGAGGTCGCCAGCACCAGGGCGTGGGCCGGACTGCCCAGGGCCGCGTCGAATCGATCGAGCTCAAAACCGGCGGCCCCGCGTCGGAACGCCAGCGACTCGAAGTCGCCGATCAGCTCGTCCGTGCCGATCCCCTCGAAGATGAAGGCGGCCCTGGGGTCGAAGCTGCCGGGCCGGCGGCGATAGGGACGGCCCGATCCGGTCCCCTGGGACGCCATTCCGACTCCGACCAGCTTCTGCGGCGCCCGGTTCCGGAAGCGCCAGAGGCCGCCGAGCTCACCCGTCGTACTGTGGAAATACTGCCCCGGTTCGGCCTCGCAGCTTCTGGTGCCGGCCCAGCGTCTCACCTCGATGACGTGCGGCCGCTCCGGATCGACGGAGGTCACCCAGTAGAAGCCGTTCCCCCCCAGGTACATGAAGCGGCCTCCGCGAGCCTGGTACGCCTGCAGAGCGTCGCTCATCTGCCGGGTCCAGTACTCGGGGTGGGTGCCGCTGACGATGACCCTGTAGGGCGAGAGCAGCTCGACACCTTCGTGATGAAGGTCCTCGTCGGTGATCACGTCATAGCGGTACGACTTGGCCTCCAGCCAGTCCACCAGGTGCAAGTCGGCGCTGAACTGATGGGGTGAACCCGCACCCAGGGAGAGCGGGGGCAAACGGTGCCACGGCCTCATGTTGACGATGGGCCTGAGGCGGGAGGAGTAATGGACGCTGCTCTCGTCGGTGTGCAGATCGTACAGGCTGTGGAGCCTTTCATTGACGATGAACTGGTCCGCGGGCCGTGAAGAGCCGGGTGTCAGGCCCTTGACCTCCATCCGGTCGGGGTTGTTGAACTTCTGGTTGGCATAGGCGAGATAGCTGAAGGTGGGCGCCAGGAAGGCGATGTCGGCAGTCGTGGTGCCTTTCCGGGGCCGGACGAAGAAGGGGATATGGTCCTCGGCGTCCGAGGCGGTCAACCTGGCGGCGTAGACACCGCTGGGGAGGTCGGGCGGCGCTGCAAATTCGAAGTCGACCTCCCACCCGGCATCCTCCAGGTCGTCGTCATGGAAATGGATCGCCCCGTACTCGGCGGGAGCCGCCTTGAAGTCGACCTCTTTCCCGGTCCAGTCATGCCCGGTCACGGCTCTCGCGGGCAGGTTCACAGTCTGTCCGTGCAGGCCGTGCGGCCCCGTATCGGTGACCTCTCGTCCGGAAGGGCCGAGCGAGAAATCCCATGCCGCCAGCAAACCCTCACCAGCGGCACCGGGCGGCCCACCCCGCCCAAGCCCCTCGATCTCACCGGGCTCGAGGGCCCGTCCGTAAAGGCAGGGACTGTCGATCTTGCCGTTGAAATGCCCCGTCACCTGCGCCCGGGATCCGTCGGGCCGGTTCCAGCAGGCTCCCATGAGAAGAGGGAAGGGACGGGCAACGATGCCGCCCCCCGTGGCGGCGCCGGCCACAACCGCTCCCGACCGGTCTCTCGGCCATGGAGTGAGAGGTTCCTGATGGAGCCGCACGCTGAGTTCGGCCGCGTCCCAGGCGGCCGCCACGAAGTACCATTGCGAGGGGGTCAATGCCGTTTCCGTCCGGAACTTCTCCACCCGACCGTCACCATCGCCGATCCACAGACTCAGACCCCGGTCCCCGTCGAGGAACAGGCCGTAACCAGACTGATCCGATTCGGACCATTGGGTCAGAAGCCCCTGCCCCGCCTTGTCCGGTGTCGTGGGACGGATCCAGGCCTGAACCGTGAACCCGTCCGCGAAGTCGAGGGCCGACGGATCGGCGACCATGAGATACGAGCCGCGATGGAGCTCCTGGACCCGGCCCGGGTACTCCCCGTTCGCCGGAGCCGCCACCGGCTCGGACTTGACGCCGGGCCCCTTGGGGTTGTCGTCGCCGTGAATCAGGCGCTCGATCCGGGCCCGATAGGTGGGCAGTTGGCAACTGACCATGAACCGAATCGTCTGGCCCTGCTGAACACTGAACCGGTCGCCATAGCCGACAATCTTCATTCCAGCCTCTCCGCGCTCGCGTTGACTTCCCCAACCGGCGGGCGTCTAATGTGGATCAGGTTTCGTACCGGGGTCGTGAATGACCGCGACTCGTCCGGTTCCTGTCCGCTCCAATCCGGGAAGGTTAGCACAATGGCAGAAGCGAAAAGCAGTTTGAAACGGGATCGTTTCTACACCGAGGAGAACGCGGATCTTCGGCTGATCAAGAATCGTCAGATCGCGGTCCTCGGGTACGGAAGCCAAGGGCACGCCCAGGCTCAGAACATGAGGGACCAGGGTCTCGACGTCATCATCGGCAACGTCGAAGACCGTTTCGCGGAACAGGCCCGGAGCGACGGGTTCGAGGTCGTATCCATCGCCGAAGCCGTCCAGCGGGGCAGGGTGATCCTGATGCTGATCCCCGACGAGGTCCAGCCCGCCGTCTACAAAGCCGATATCGGACCCAATCTGACCGAGGACCATACGCTGGTCTTCGCCAGCGGATACGCCGTGCATTTCGGGCTCATCACACCGCCCGACTTCCTGGACGTCATCTTGTCCGTTCCCACCTGCGTGGGCGCCATCGTCCGCGAGCGCTACGCCAGGGGCCAGGGGGTCTTCGGTCACTTCGGCGTCCATCAGGACGTGACGGGCCAGGCCCATGACCTGGCCCTGGCCGTCTCCATGGGCATCGGCATCCTGCGCTTCGGCGCCACCGAAACCACGTTCGGCGACGAGGTCGCGGTCAATCTGTTCGCCGAGACCGCAGGCCTGAGCGGCATGATCAAATACCTCCTGACTGCGTTCGAGGTCCTGGTGGAAGCCGGCTTTTCGGCCGAGAAGGCCTACGGCGAGACCTTCTACGAGATTCAGTTCCTCACCGAGTCCATATGCCGAATGCCCTTCGGCCAGGCGGTCGCCTTCGGATCGCCCACCGCCACCTACCTGGCGCTGACCAAGACCGGTGACGTGGTCACCGAGGACGTTCGGGAGCGGATGCGCCAGATGCTGACCCGCATCCAGGCCGGTGAGCTGGTGCGCGACTGGAACCTGGAGCAACTGGCCGGCTGCCCGGTCCTGAACCAGTGCCGGCGGCAGATCCTGGAACACCCCATCAGCGAGGTGGAGCAACTCTTTCTGGAGAGGAAGATGGCGTCGGGCGGCGTCTAGCCGGGCGGGGTCCGGATGCGGGTCTTGGTCCCCCATCGCATCCACTCTGCCGGCGTCCTGATCGACCTGTAACCCGGTTCCGGGTTCGGATCAGGGCGTGCTTTCCCAGACCTCGGCCAAGTGGCCGCTCCATCCCAGGATGAACATCGCAGAAATCAGGATCATGACGGCGATGCCCATGACTTCGAGGGGTCTCCTGCCGCTCCCGGCCCATTCGCCGCTGAGCGCGCCCCAGAGATTGGCGCTCAGGATTCCCATCGAGGAGAGCATGGGGAAGCCGATCACTTCACCCAGGTTGCCGATCTTCCAAGTGCCGACCCCGTAAAGCAGCAGCCCCATGGGGCCCAGCAGTCCCATGCCCACGCCGATGACGTAGTCCCGGGAGGGTGGCAGGAACAGCCCCCAGGTCTTTTTCTTGGTGATGACGTAGGCGCAGTAGGCCGCATTGACCAGGGAGCCGGCCGTCATCCCGATGGCCCAGATCACGTTCAGGGCCAGAAAGGGAAGGGTACCGCGCTGCTCGGCCAGTTCGGCCAAGGGAGCCCCGTAGGCGAAACTCAGATTGATCATGGGGTTGAGGAGGCCTGAAAGAACGGCCGCGATCACGCCGTACCTGACGTGAATGTCGAGCCGCCACTGCTTGACCTCGCCGACCGCCGAGCCGGCGTCCGCCGGAGCCATGTGTTTGTCCTTGAGGTGCCCGGCCCAGGAACAGAACACGACTCCCACAACCGCCAGCAGGACGCCGCCCATGATGATCCGTCCCTGCATGGTGAAGACATCGTCGGGGTGGAGCAGCACCAGGGGAGACAGGGACCCGACCGCCGCCCCCAACCCGGTGGCGATGGCGTAACTCAGGCCCATGCCCGCCATCTTCAGGGCGAGTCCGAAGAAGACTGCCCCGAATCCGAAACCGAAACCGAAGATGAAGACCCGGAAGATATCGAGGCCGGACGCTTCCGCCAGCACGCCCATGAGATCGTTGACCGTCACGAAGCTCAGGATCCACGGCATGAAGCAGAAGGAGATGACGGAGTAGACCATCCAGAGGTGCTCCCACCTCCAGACCCGGATCCACTTCAGGGCCAGCCCGAGCCCGCCGTCAATGAAGGCGCCCAGGGAGATCAGGGCAATGCCGATAACGATATGGGTGGAGTCGCCAAACATTTCGAACACCTACTTTCGGGCTCGCCCGGGAGGGGAAGGCATGGGATCAGTAACGTCGCCGCGCGGTGCAGGCGATCTCGTTGAACAGAAGTCTACATGGGGGAACGAGGAAAGAGAAAAAAGAAAATGAGGAGAGAGAAGAGCATCGGGGGAAGGCCGGTACCTCCCGCTAGGAACACCCCTTGTGGGTGCCGTCGTTCATTCCCCGCGCACCTCCATTCGATTTTCGCATCTCGAAACCGATGTTTTTTCTATTCATAGAAAACGATGGGTCGTTTTTTATGATTGATAGACAATTCTGCTGAAGAAGGGACAACATCCACGTTGTGGTCGGCTCGGCCGTTTCCGATCTGCAATACTGGGGAAACCGACAACCGGACCGCCGCACTGGAGGACGAGAATTGGGTTCCAGCCACCGATTGACCCGGCGCGAACTGCTCAGACGCGGGGTCATGACCGCGGGAACGGCGGCGGCGCCCTTCTTGGACGGTTGCGGGCCGGGCGACGCGCCGGACGGCGGCCCGGACCGGCTCACCCTCCGAACCTGGAGTCCGGACACCCGGGACGCGGCGCTGGCTTCCGAGAGGTGGTGGCATGACGCCTTCATGGCCGCCAATCCTCAGCTACAGGTGGAGCAACTGACGGTCCCCTATGACGAGGACACGGTCAAGCTCAAGGCTGCGCACCGCGCCGGGACCAGCGTCCCGGACATCCTCTGGACCTACAATCAGAACCTCTACGCCTACGGCCTTGAGGGGCTGGTCCGCCCCCTCAACGATCTCATGTCCCGGATCGGTCTGGACCGCTATCCACAGCAGGTTCTGGACGGGATCCGGGTGGACGGGACCTACTATTCCGTCCCCTTCGTCGGCTTCCCCTTTTTCATCTACTGCCGGAAGGACCTCTACGCCGCCAAGGGACTGCGTCCCCCGGAGACGCACGAGGAGTTGCTGGAGAACGTGGCCGCCCTCCACGATCCACCCGGCTGCTACGGCTACCTGCTGACGAACCAGTACATCGCCGACACGTTCAACCTCAAAACGGCCATGTGGACCCACGGGGCCTACTTTTTCGACGCCGGGGACAACCTGGCGTTGGACCGGCCCGCGACGCTTCGCGCCTGGGCCTTCTACAAGGAGCTGGGGAAGTACTCCCCGCCCGGTTCGATGGCTCAAGGCGACCTGGAGAGCCGGGAGCTGATGTTGGACGGCCGAGTCGCCCACATGTTCACCACCACCAGCTTCGCCGCCGACTTCGGCCCCGAGGACATGAACCGGCAGGGGGCGTTCGCGTACCCCATCCAGCCCGGAGCCAAGGGAGCGTCCCTGGACTTCAATGCGCTCTCCCTTCCGGCCCGGTCCAGGCAACCCGATCTGGCCAAGGAGATGATCGGATTCCTCCTCGAGCCGGAAAATTTCCAGAAGTTTTTGGCCCGAACCGTGGTGGGGTGGGTTCCCATGCTGGAAGATGCCTGGACCGGCCGGTATCTGAATCATCCCAGGATCGCGGCGGTGAGGGAATACCTGGAAATAGGCCGGATTTCGCAGAAGACCGGGATCGTCTCCACCGGATACTTCGGTCCCTCCCGGCACTCCGGAGTCCTGATCGCCACCGACATCGAAAAACAGATCGGGGACCGCCTGGTGGTCTTCGACCAGAGTCCCGAGGAGGTCCTGGAATGGGCCGACTCGGTGCTGCGGAAAGCACTTGCCCAGGAGTCTGCGCCGTAGGAATGATTAGATCAATTTCTGCGGCGCAGGCTCCTGGAGTTCAGGATCCCGGATGCGTGCCGCAGGCTTGAAGCACAGCGTCTACGTGCAGATCGCAGGAGTGGTCCTGACCGCTCCTGCCATTCTGCTGCTGTCGCTCGTGGTCGTGCTCCCCTTCATCACCGCAGCTTGGTGGAGCCTCTCGCCCGAACCGGGTTCGGGTCCGACCCTGGCCGGATATCGCTGGCTCCTGGACCCCGCGTTTTTCGACGCCTTCAAGCACAGCCTCACTATCGGCGTGTTCTCGGTTCTCCTGGAGCTCGTGATCGCCATTCCGGCGGCGATCCTGCTCAACCAGGCCATCCCGGGCCGCGGCTTCTGCCGGGCGGCCCTGATGCTGCCCTGGGCGGTTCCCACTATTGCCGTGGCCGCTGCATTCCTGTGGCTGGCCAATACCAACTACGGGCTATTCAACCAGCTGGGACTCGGGCTGGGGCTGCTGAACGCCCCTATCGCATTTCTGGGATCTCCGGCGCTGGCCCTGCCCAGCGTGATCGTGGCCCACGCCTGGAAGGGCCTGCCGCTGGTCTTCGTCATCATTCTGTCGGCTCTACAATCGCTGCCTCCCGAACTGATGGAAGCGGCCCGGGTCGACGGCGCCGGCCGAATAGCTCAATTCACCCATGTGATCCTGCCTCATCTCAAGCCCTCCATCGCCCTGGCGGCGGTGCTCTCGGGAATCTACAACTTCTCCCTCTTCGACATCACCTTCCTGCTGACCGGGGGCGGACCGGCGGGTGAGACCACGACCCTGCCTCTACTGCTCTACACCCAGGAGTTCAAGGCTCTGGACACGGGCCGGGCGGCGGTGGTGGGAGTCTCGATCTTCGCCGCCGGCCTGATGGCGCTGGCGGCGCTGGCGTGGAGTTCGTTCACCAGGGAGTCCCGGAGAACCTGATGGGCACAGGTCTCCGAGAAGTTCCCGGCTCTGGCGCCGGACGGACGATCACTGCCGCCGCTGCCCGGCGCCGGAGATCCCGCCTGCTGGCGATTCTGGCGCTGGTCATGACGCTGGCGATTCTCTTCCCGTTTCTCTGGATCGTACTCTCCTCCTTCCGGGACCCCCAGAACTTCCTCACCTTGGACCTGCGAGACGCCCTGCCGCGAAGCCTGGACCTCTCCAGTTACCGTCTGGCCCTGGGCCGGACCGATCTCTTCAACTGGGTGGCGAACAGCCTGCTGGTGGCGGCTTCGACGACGGTGCTGTCACTGCTGGTCTCGGCGCCGGCGGCCTTCGCCCTGAGCCGACTCGAATTTCGAGGCAAGTCTGCCGTGCAGTGGTTCAGCATGATCAGCTACGCCGTGCCCTCCATCATCATCGTGGTCCCCCTGTTCCTGATCCTGGTGAAATTGGGCCTGAACAACTCCTTTGCCGGCCTGATCCTGGTCCATGCCACCTTCACCATCCCCTTCTCCACCTGGGTCCTGCGCGACTTCTACCAGTCCATTCCACGCGACCTGGAGGAGGCGGGCTACGTCGACGGAGCCGGCCTGCTCCAGGTGCTCCGCCACATCGTCCTCCCCTTGTCGATCCCGGGCCTGCTGGCTGCGGGCGCTTATGCCTTCATCCTGTCCTGGAACGACTTCCTGTTCGCCCTCGTGATCATGGACGAAGCGGCGGCCTATACTGCCCCAGTCGGCGTGCACGCCTATTTCACCGGCAGGTTCCTGGGGGAGTCGACCTGGGCCCAGCTGATGGCCGCGTCGTCCATCGTCAGTCTTCCCAGTGTCCTCCTCTTCGGGTTCTTCCAGCGTTACCTGGTGTCCGGATTCCTCAGTTCGGGAGTGAAGGGATGAAGGAGGACCCAACCGTTGGCTGAAGTCGGACTGAAGGGGGTCACCAAGACCTACTCGGGAGATGTCCTGGCGGTGTCGGACCTGACACTGCAGGTGGAACACGGCCAGTTCGTAGTCCTCCTGGGGCCTTCCGGCTGCGGCAAATCCACGACGCTGCGCCTGATCGCCGGGCTGGAGGAACCGGACCGCGGCGAGATCCTCATCGGCGGCGAGGTCGTCAATCACCTGCCTCCCCAGAAACGGGATCTGGCCATGGTGTTCCAATCCTACGCCCTCTACCCCCACATGAGCGTCGCTCAGAACATGGCGTTCGGCTTGAAGATGCGAGGAGTGCCGACGGCCGAAAGCCGGGACCGGGTCCGGGCCGCCGCCCGGCTCTTGGGCCTGGACGATCTGCTGGAACGCTATCCGAGCCAGCTATCCGGGGGACAGAAGCAACGGGTGGCTCTGGGCCGCGCCATCGTGCGGAAACCGGCGGTGTTCCTGCTGGACGAACCGCTCTCCAATCTGGACGCCCAGCTTCGAACCGAGACCCGGGTCGAGTTGCTGAAGCTGCAACGGCAATTGAACGGCACCTTCATCCTCGTGACCCACGACCAGGTAGAGGCAATGATGCTGGCGGACCTCATCGCCGTGATGAAGGACGGGACGCTGCAACAAACGGGGACACCGGAGGAAATCTACGCCAAGCCGGCCAACTTGTTTGTCGCCAGGTTCGTCGGGTCTCCGCCTATGAACCTCGTTCCCGGGGATCTGGTGCGGGATAACGGCACCTGCTCCTTCCGGGGAGAATTCTCCTTGCGCCTGCCCCACCCGAATCGGAGGTGGCGCATCCGTGAGCCGAACTCACCCATCGTCCTGGGCTTCCGTCCCGAAGCGGCGCGTGTCTCCTCCAACGGAGACGTTCGTTTGCAGGTCGAACTGGTGGAGAACCGCGGAAGCCAGAAATTCCTCTACGGCTCGGCAAAAGGGGGTCAGAGGCTGAGTGTCGCGGCGGACCCCGGTTCTTCGGTCCGATCCGGAGAGACGATTTCCATCACGATCGCTCCGGAAAACCTCCTCTTCTTCGACGCCGCGACCGGAAAACGGATCTGCCCGGGAACGGTCTGAAGCGAACGGCGGCCCCCTTCCCTCCATCCTCATTGCTCAGGACGCTCCGATTGATCCCGATCCCCAAGGAGGGGCCCTCACAATCCAGAAAATAAATCGTCTGCTGGCCCAACCCATCGTCACGGGAGAAGGCACGGGAGAAGGGGCCAGTTCCCTTCTCTTTCAACCCTAAGGATTTTCGGGAGCTTCGTAGAGCACGAATTCGCCGGTTTTCGACGCCGCATCGACAGCGATCCCCAGTCCGGCTCCAATGCCCGCAGAAACACCAACTCCCACCACCCCCTCCAACACGCCATCATCTGCACTACCCCCAGTTCCGCGAACGGCAAGTCCGATCAAGGAGACCCCGAAAACAACTGCGACTCCGACGGCGGCTCCTTTCCAGGCGCCATCGCCCAACCCATCCTTCGAAGGACGGGTAATCGCCTGAATATCCGTTTTCGGAATTACTGCCCGCCCGGCGGGGCTCAGGAGTTCCAGATCCGATGACGACAGGCCTCGGAACCGGCCCTTGATTCGATCTCCGTTTTTCAGTTCCACCGTGATGGGTGATGCCATTTCCAAGACCGCGACCTTCTCCCACCGTCCCGGGATCACCTCCGCATACGCCGGCAGGGAGATCAGTCCTGCCAGGATCAAAGAGACGGCTTGGATCGGGAATGACTTCATCTTTGGCCTCCTTACTGTCTCAGAGCACCGGATGGTGGATGATCCCCCGACTGGATTTCTGAAAAGATGCCACCTTCACGATACATCGGGTACAGGGGACAGTTGCTTTCTCCAATCAAGTAACGCCCACGATCGCAGTATACGGCTCTGAGTATGGCCAACCGTTCTATGTACTATCCTCGTGACCATGCAAATCCGTTCCGCAACACTATCCGATCTGGAAACCATCGTTGACTTCAACGCCCGTCTGGCGCAGGAGTCGGAAGGAGTGCATCTGGACAAGGACCGGCTGAGAGCGGGGGTCGCTGCGGTGTTGCGTGACGAGTCGCTGGGCCTCTACTTCATTGCGGAGTCCGAGTCCGGCCCGGCCGGGCAGCTGGCGCTGACTTACGAATGGAGCGACTGGAGGAACGGCATGTTCTGGTGGCTTCAAAGTGTCTACGTGCGCCCGGGATTCCGGCGCCAAGGGGTGCTGCGCAAGCTCTACGCCCACGTTCTGGAGTTGGCGAAGGACCGCGGCGTGTGCGGGATCCGGCTGTATGTCGAGACGGAAAACCGTACCGCTCAGGAGGCATACCGGCAGTTGGGCATGGCCCGGGCCGTATTTCACATGTACGAAGTCGATTTCGTGATCGCCCGGGAGCACTGAGTTGCGACTCGATCGCCGGCATGCCGGGCGCCCATCGCAGCCCCTCACGGGTTGAGGGGTCGGGCCATACGGTAGCCGACCCGGCGTTCGTTGAGAATGTAGGCAGGCCTGGCCGCGTCATCGCCCAGCTTGCGGCGGAGATTCTTGACTAAAGTGCGAATCGGCCGGGGGTCTCCGGAGTCCCGCCGTCCCCAGACCTGGCGGAACAAGGAAGCGTACGTCATGACGCGCCCCGCGTTGACCGAGAGCAACCGGAGCATCTCGTATTCGGTGGCCGTCAGTGTCATCTGGACAGCGGCCACGGTCACCCGGCGGTCCTCGTAGTCGATGACCAGATCTCCCAGCTGGAAGGGTTCCGGCGGATCCTCGTTTCGGCGCAAGGCCGCCCGGACTCTCGCCACGAGTTCCGTCTGGGAGAAGGGCTTGACGATGTAATCGGCGGCCCCGTTGTTGAGGGCCCGGGCGATCGTCTCGTCCCTTCCATAACCGGAGATGAAGATGACCGGGCGATCGGCCATTTCGGGGACGGATTCCATCAGCTCGATCCCATCGGTTCCGGGCAGCATCAAGTCCAGCAGAACCAACTGTGGCTTCTTCGTCCTGACCAGGTGGGCCACTTCTCGAGGGTCGCCCGTCACGAGCGAGGAATAGCCGGCCGCCGCGAGCGTGTCCCGAACATACCGGAGCGTCTGCGGATCGTCGTCCACCACCAGGATGGGTGCTTGCTCCCGACCGTCCCCAGACGGGCGCGAAGCTCCCCGGCCGAAGCCGGCCGCGTCGCGGGCCGCAGGCTCTTCAGCCACTGGAATCGTGAAGGTGAACCGCGCACCCAGGCCCTCGCCGGCACTCTCGGCCCGGATACGCCCCCCGTGGGCCTCCACCAGCCCCTTGCAGATGGCCAGACCCAGGCCGGACCCCCGGATCCCCCCATCCCCCAGACGCACGTGCTTCCGGAACAGGTGCGGCAGCAGGTCCGGCGACACTCCGCGGCCTTCGTCCGAGACCGAGATCGCCACATGAACGCCATTCCGCGCCGCGCCGACCCGGATGGGGGAGGACTCGGGTGAATACCGGGCGGCGTTGGACAACAGGTTGTTCATGACTTGGACGATGCGGTGCCGGTCGGCCATCACCCGAGGGAGATCCAGCGGCAGGTCGATGAGGACGGTGTGCCGGTCCCCTCCGCTGAGGAAAGTCGTCCTGGCTTGGTCCACCAGGCTGGCCACCGCCGCGGGCTCGGGATCGACCGACAGCGTGCCCGCCTCGATGTGCCCCGCATCCAGCAGGTCGCTGATCAGGCTGCTCATCTGATCGGCCTGATCGTCGATGATGCGGATGAATTGCAGGATCTCGGCCAGGTTCGGAGTCGGGAGGGCGCTCAGTACGGTGGTGGTCGAGCCCTTGATGGAGGTCAGCGGCGCCCGCAACTCGTGACTCACCATGCTCAGGAACTCGGCCCGCAACCGCTCCGTCTCCTTCGCCATCTCCATATCCTGCAGGGTGACCACGAGGGACTCGACCATGCCGTCCTCGGACCGGATCGGCGTGGCATTGATCAGTGTCGTGACGCTCCGCCCGTCGGGAACCTGCAACACCATCTCTTCAGCGCGCACCGGCGCGGCATCGGCCAGCGCCTGCGTCAGGGGGAACTCTTCGAAGGTCAACTCCTGCCCGTCGGCGCGCCGGCACGTGATCACCTCCACCAATTGTGCCGGGGCGCGGTCCGGGATGCTCAGGCGCCCGCCAATCCGTATTGCCTCTTGATTGAGCAACACCATATTGCCGGTTCTGGCGTCGAAGACGGCGACCCCCACCGGCGAGGTGTCGACCAAGGCCACCAGACCGGCCCGAGCCCGCTTCTCGTCACGGTAGGTACGGGCGTTGGCTATGGCCACTGCCGCCTGGGATGCGAACAGCACGAGGATTTCTTCGTCCTCGCTCGTAAACTCCCGTCCGCCTTCTTTTTCGCCGAGGAAGAAGTTGCCGACATGGACGCCCCGATGACGCATCGGCGTGCCCTGGAAGGTCTTCGCCCACGAAAACAAGTCCGCGGAAAAGCCGAGCGAACGAATATGGCCAGGAACGTCTCGCAGCCTCACCGCTCCCGGAGGGTTCCGAAAGTGCTCGAAGAGGCGCGGTCCGTCGGGCCAAGCCGCTATCTGCCGATGTTGTTCCGGAGTTAAGCCGGAAGAGACGAAATCTTCGACCTGGCCCGAGTCGTCGACGGTCGTGATCATGCCGTAGTGGGCTCCCGTCAGCGCTTGTGCGCCTTCCACGATCTCGCGCAGCACGGTGTCGAGGTCGAGGCTCGCGCTAATGCGAAGGCTGGCTGTAGTAAGCCTGGAGATGCGGTCCCGCAGTAGTTCGACCTCTCGTCTCAGTTCGTCGGGATTTTTCAATGGCCCAAACTCGCCGAATCCTGAAGCGAGACCCGATTCATTGGCGCCTGGAGTCGGCTCAAACGGTGAGCCGGGTTCAAGATGCGCTACACTTCGCAGACGCCCAATATAAATCTTACTGCCACAACATTTTCATGACCTCATCAACTAATCACCCTATTTGCCATGGAACTCACTCGAACATCACTCATGGCGCCTAACTGCTCAGGCAGTTTGCGACCCTTCTGGTGGCTTCAAAGTGTCTACGTGCGCCCGGAATTCCGGCGCCAAGGGGTGCTGCGCAAGCTCTACGCCCACGTTCTGGAGTTGGCGAAGGACCGCAGCGTGCGCGGGATCCGGCTGCATGTCGAGACGGAAAACCGTACCGCTCAGGAAGCGTACCGGCAGTTGGGCATGGCCCGGGCCGTATTTCACATGTACGAAGTCGATTTCGTGATCGCCCGGGAGCACTGAGTTGCGACCCGATGGACGGCATGCCGGGCGCCCATCGCAGGCCCTCACGGGTTGAGGGGTCGGGCCATACGGTAGCCGACCCGGCGTTCGTTGAGAATGTAGGCAGGCCTGGCCGCATCATCCCCCAGCTTGCGGCGTAGATTCTTGACCAGAGTGCGAATCGGCCGGGGGTCTCCCGTGTACCGCCGTTCCCATACCTGGCGGAACAAGGAAGCGTACGTTATGACGCGCCCCGAGTTGACCGAGAGCAACCGGAGCATCTCGTATTCAGTGGCCGTCAGCGCCAACTGGCGATCGGCCACGGTCACCCGGCGGTCCTCGTAGTCGATGATCAGATCCCCCAGCCGGAAGGGCTTCGCCGGCTCGTCGTTCCGGCGCAAGGCCGCCCGCACTCTCGCCACCAGTTCCGGCCGCGAGAAGGGTTTGACGATGTAATCGGCGGCCCCATTGTTGAGGGCCCGGGCGATCGTCTCGTCCCTTCCATACGCTGAGATGAAGATGACCGGGCGATCAGCCATCTCGGGGACGGATTCCATCAGCTCGATTCCATCGGTTCCGGGCAGCATCAAGTCCAGCAGGACCAACTGGGGCTTCTTCGTCCTGACCAGGTGGGCCACCTCTCGAGGATCACCCGTCACAAACGAGGAATAGCCGGCCGCCGCGAGCGTGTCCCGAACATACCGGAGCGTCTCCGGATCATCGTCCACCACCAGGATGGACGCTCGCTCGCGCCCTTCACGAGACGGCCGCGAAGCTCCCCGGCCGAAGCCGGCCGCGTTGCTGGCCGCAGGCTCTTCAGCCACTGGAATCGTGAAGGAGAACTGCGCACCCAGGCCCTCGCCGGCACTTTCGGCCCGGATACGCCCCCCGTGGGCCTCCACCAGACCCTTGCAGATGGCCAGACCCAGGCCGGACCCCCGGATCCCGCCATCCCCCAGACGCACGTGCTTCCGGAACAGGTGCGGCAGCAGGTCCGGAGGCACCCCCCGGCCTTCGTCTGAGACCGCGATCGCCACATAAATGCCATCCAGCGCTGCCCCGACCCGGATGGGGGAGGACTCGGGTGAGTACCGGGCGGCATTGGAGAAAAGGTTGTTCAAAACCTGGACGACGCGCTGCCGGTCGGCCATCACCCGGGGCAGGTCCAGCGGCAGGTCGATGTGGACGGTGTGCCGGCCGCCGCCGCTCAGGAAGGTGTTCCTGGCCTGATCTACGAGCCTGGCCACCTCCGAGGACTCGGGGGTAACCGACAACGTGCCCGTCTCGATATGCCCCGCATCCAATAGATCGCTGATCAGGCCCAGCATGTGATCGGCCTGCTCGTCGACGATGCGGAAGAACTGGCGAGTTTCGGCCGGGGGCAAAGTGGCGCTCAATACGGCAGCGGCGGAGCCCTTGATCGAGGTCAGCGGGGCCCGCAACTCGTGGCTCACCAAGCCCAGAAACTCGGCCCGCAACCGCTCCGTCTCCTTAACCATCTCCATATCCTGCAGGGTGACCACCAGGGACTCGACCGTGCCGTCCCCGGCACGGATCGGCGTGGCGTTGATCAGCGTCGTGACGCTCCGGCCGTCGGGAACCTGCAGGACGATCTCTTCGGCGCGCACCGGCGCAGCATCGGCCAGCACCTGCGTCAGGGGAAACTCTTCGAAGGCCATCTCCCGCCCGTCGGAGCGCCGGCACACGAGCAAGTCCACCAGTTGCGCCGTCGAGCGGCCCGGGATGCTCAGGCGCTCCACAATCCGTTTTGCCTCTTGATTGGACGACACCACATTTCCGGTTCTGGCATCGAAGACGACGACCCCCACCGGTGAGGTATCGATCAGGGCCTCCAGATCGGCCCGGGCCCGCTGCTCGTCCCGGTAGGTACGGGCGTTGGCGATGGCCACGGCCGCCTGCGACGCGAACAACACCAGGATCTCTTCATCCTCACTCGTGAACTCCCGTCCGCTTTCCTTTCCGGCGAGAAAAAAGTTGCCAACATGGACGCCCCGATGATGCATCGGCGTACCCAGGAAAGATTTTGTCCACGAAAACAAGTCCGCGGAAAAGCCGAGCGACCGGATATAGCTGGGAACGTCTCGCAGCCTCAACGCTCCAGGAAGGTTCCGAAAGTGCTCAAAGAGGCGCGGTCCGTCGGACCAAGACGCAAACTGCCGAAGTTCTTCCGGAGTGAAGCCGGAAGAGATGAAGTCCTCGACCTGCCCCGATTCGTCGATGGTCGTGATCATGCCGCAGTCGGCTCCCGTCAGCGCCCGGGCGCCTTCCATAATCTCGCGCAGCACGGTCTCGACGTCGAGGCTCGCACTAATCCGAAGGCTGGCTGCGGTGAGCTTGGAGATGCGGTCCCGCAGTGTTTCGATCTCTCGTCTCAGTTCGTCGGAATTCTTCAACGGCCCAACCTCGCCGAATCCTTTAGCGAAACCCGATTCATTGGCGCCAAGAATCAGCTAAAAGAAGGAGCCGGGTTCAAGATGCGCCACGCTTCGCAGACGCCCATCATAAAATATGCTGTCACGACCTCATCATCCCCTCACCAAATCATCACCGTATTCGCCGCGCTACTCACACTTAAATCACTCGCGGCTTCAATAAATTCCTAAGCAGCCGGGGACCTTTCGAAACGCGTCAACGAAGTGCCTTGCGGAGATCAGGCCATGGATTCTGGCAGGGTCTCAGGCGGAGTGCTTTTCGACCGGGGAAGAAGGGGACAGTCACCTTCTCTCGCCTCCGGCATGCCCACAACCGCTATACTTCTATCAAGGACAAAATGTCGGCCAAGTTTTGCTATTGATAGCAAATTTTGAAGCATGGCGACCGATTTCCTTATCCGGCCTGAGACGTACCACGGGGGACGGGAAAAGGGGACAGTCACCTTCTCTCGGTGGTCAGCCTGTGCGGGACCCGGCTGTATGTCGAGAAGGAAAACCGCGCTGCTCAGGAGGCGTACCGGCGGCTGGGAATGGCCCGGGCAGTGTTTCACATGTACGAAGTCGATTTCGTGATCGTTCGAGAGCACTAAGTTGTGACTCGATAGACGGCGGGCGAAGGGGACGGTCACCTTCTCTCTTTGCTCGTGCTGGAGCACTTCGAACGCGGTGGCGACCCAGGAGTCTCCCCCGCAGTTCGTGATCTGGATAAAGCCCCCGATCCGCGGAGGGTGAGCGGGTGTCGCCCCGGTAGTTCGCCACCCACGGAGCGGACCCGGAGCCGACGCTAAAACAAAGGCAAATTCAACATAGGATGAGATTCAAAGCGATCCTTCAACGCAGATGTCCGCGATGTTTGCGTGGGCAGGTCTTCGCCTCGGCATTTCGTATGAGGCGGAACTGCGGCGTCTGCGACCTGAGATTCAAACGTCAGGAACCAGGGTACTTTGTGGGTGCCCTGTACTTCGCCTACGGGTTGGCGGTTCTGTTGGGCGCTCCTCCTGCTGCCTATCTCTGGTGGCAGGGATTCTCGCTAGGGACTATCGCGCTTGTGATCTCGGGAGATCTGATTCTTTTTTCTCCCTGGATCTTTCAGTACTCTCGAATACTGTTCCTGCACTTGGACCAGCTTTTCGATCCCACATAACTCGGGTAAAAAATCAGGTGAAGGGACCGTTACCTTCTCCATTTGCTCCACTTTCTCAAGATTGTGCGCACGGGATTCGGACCGGAGAGACAGGGGCAGTCACCTTCTCTCTCTTCCGGCATCCCCAGAACAGCTATTCATCTGTCAATGGCAAATTGTCGACCAAGTTTTACTATTGACAGCAAATATTGAAGCACGATGACCGATTTCCTTATCCGTTCTGAGACGAGGGGCGACTGGGAGGGCATCGCGGAGCTTTTGCTCGCTGCTTTCCCCACTTCCTTTGAAGCCCGCCTCGTCGAGCAACTCCGCAAGGACGACGATGTGGTGTTCTCGCTGGTCGCCGTGGAGGCATCGCGTGTCATCGGCCATGCCCTTTTCTCAAGATTGCGCGCACCGGACGCGGCGCTCTCCCTGGCCCCGGTGGCAGTAGCGGCACATCGCCGGCGCCGGGGGATTGCCGCCGCGATGATCGAGTCCGGCCTGGAACGGGCAAGGGCGGAGTGCTGGGCGGCAGTCGTCGTGCTGGGCGATCCGTCCTATTACCGGCGCTTTGGTTTTTTCCGGAAGGCTGTGCGGGGCATGTCATGCCGATATGCCGGGCCGGGGTTGATGGGCCTCACCCTCTCCGGCGCCAGCCTGGATGGACCGCATATCGAACATGCGTCCGCCTTCTCATCGATCCGGGATTCGAACTGAGACAGTTCCCTGGGAGTCTGCGCCGCGCAAACTGGGAGATGGCGGAAGACCGCGCCTGCCCGCCCCGAAGGAGGCGAATTCCCGGCGTGTCATCCCCAGGCTCGTCAACTTCCCCAGTCAATCTCGAACGTCACTGAAGTGCGGACGGAGTTGGCGATGAAACACTCTTTGTGGGCAAGTTCATGGATCTTCTCCAACCCTTCGGGAGATGGCGGCGGGGATCCAAAGGAGACCTTGGGGTGGAGAACCACACGAGTCACGGCCAACTTCCCGTCCGCGTTCTTCTCCAGGAATCCTACTGCTGAATCCTGGTAGTGATCCACGACCAGCCGTTTTCGAGCAGCTATCGCGAGAAAAGTGAGCATATGACAACTCGCGAGTGCCGCAACATATGCCTTTTCGGGATCGATCAGGTTCGCATTCCCCAGGTACTCGGGGGCTGACGAGGCCCTGACTCGAACCCCGCCCTCGAACTTCCAGGTGTGATCGCGGGAATAGGACCGGTAGTCGAACTCGACAGGGCCCCGTTCCCATTCCACGGTCGCGTGATGCTCCGACATGTCTTTCACTCCATCAAAAGCACCAACCGGATGCCACCTCGACCCCGCCGGACCTCATCGAAAAAAATCCAACCGCATGGTCCGGAGGGGACGCTTCCGAGCATCCGATCCCGCTCACCGAATAGGTCGCGTCTTCGTCTTCAAACCAGAAGATCCGATGCGCACAAACACCCGTGCCCTCAAGGTCTGACCGCTCGGACAGGAGTTCCAGATCCGGGGACTCACTGATCAAGCGGGCCTTATTCCAGGAGCGAAAGCGGAAAGAGCCGTCCGCTTTTCGATCGACGACACTTCTGAATTCGGTTGTCCGGCAAACGAACCTGACACCTGCGGATCTACCGGTTGCGGCATCAGGCAGGTTAACCGAATAAATCTCAAATCGTTCTGTATCACCGTCCCTTCGAACCTTGGCCCACAGGAGGCCATTGCCGTAACCGATTCCACCGCTATTGCAAATAACGTCATTGGGGCCGGTGTCCAGCACTCGGCGTCGCAAGACCTCCGGGAAAACGGTGTCCGCCCTGCTGTACAAGCTCTCGGCATCTCCGATGTCAATCCTGGCACCGCTGTCGTTGACGCGCAGAGGATAGCGGGAAAGCAGCGTCAGATATGTAGGGTCGTCAGCCGCCAAGGCCAAACGCAACTCACGGTGAAAAGCGAGAATCGTCTCTTCTTCCGACGCCCCTGTCGCCGTGAGGCACTGACTGGGCAGTTGTTCTTGGGAGGAGGCGCCCACACCGCCGTGACCAGGCCAGACGAGCAGAATGACAACCAATGCCTGCTTCGGAAAGTGGCCCATTCGGATTCTCCTATCCTCTGCCCGGATGAATCTCCGGCCGAAGATTTCGCCGGCGAGCCTGCCGTTAATCGGTCCCCGATTCCGTACCGATATTACACGTCCTCAAGGCGCTGGATTTTGGAGCCCATGTTGATCCCGTGGCACGAAGCCCCGCAGAGAAGGGACGGTTACCGTCTCTCTTTGCTCGTGCTGGAGCACTTCGAACACGGTGGTGACCGAGTAGTCTCCCCCGCGAGTCGTGACCTGGAAGGAGCGGCCTCCAGATCGGCGGGGAGTGAGCGGGCGTCGCCCCGGTAGCGCGCCCTCGAAGGAGCCGCTCTCAAGCTTGCAGGGACTCCACCCAAAGAGCGGGTCCGGAGCCGACGCTCAAGCGAGTACAATTTCAACAGCGGATGAAATTCAAAGCGATCCTTCAATGCGGATGTCCGCGATGTTTGCGTGGGCGGGTCTTCGCCTCGGCATTGGACGCCGCCGATGGCCTCACTGGAGGAAGGGACAGTCACCTTCTCTACTTGGCATACTTGGCATACTTGGCACGTTGTTTCGACTATCGCTCCAGCGCTAACAGCTTCCGCACGAGTTGTTGACCTTCCAGAGATAGGCCTGGGGAATCGGCCAGATGTCGGGTTCTCGCGACATCATCCCGAATGGAGCGAATGCGCGCCTCCGCGAATCCCCGGTCCAGCCAACATGGGGTCCTCTGCACCGCACGCTGCCACAGTTTCTGCACAACCACGAACACATACAGTGCGTGCAGCACACCCTGCACGCTCCGTTCGCAGTTCCGCCACGGTGAGAAGGCCACCGCTTCCGTGCGACCAGATTCAATGAGTGGTATCCGCCGTTCAATCAACGACAGCTGCAAATGCATCGTCTCGTGGACCAGCGCTTCCGTCGCCCGCTCAATCCTTGCGGGAGTCCCTTTGTCCGGTACGGAGATGAATACGGAAAAAGGCAGGTCCGGGCGGCTGTAGCTGCAATCCACGTCTGGGGACGGCGCCTTGAGCCAGTGGACGCAACGCACCAAGTGATCGATGGAGGAAGACAACTCCGGCCAATGAGCATGAACAAGGCGCCAAGCTTGTCCAAGGACGTCAATTTCCGCCGAAATCGCAGAGTCGTCGACTTCGCGTAGCGAAAGACCCACAGCGTCGAACTCGGCGGCAGCTCGGGAGGGAAGGCACTCAAGCAGAACAAGGCCGGTCTCCGCTCCCACGGGCGAGTCGACCGTACCAACGATCCGCCTCGCTTCGTTGGCGGACCGCGTCATCATACGTGCCGTGCCGTAAGACTCGAAGTCGAGACCGAGAGGCATCAGGCAGTTGGTAACACCGGTTTGGCGGAGTTTCGCAGGCAGAGTTTCCGTCCAGCAGACGGGACGCAGCAGAATGTCTTCTACAGGATGAACGGCACCCACGGCAGGCTACTATCTATCGGCTGCATGAAACGAATACACGATGGAGTAACGCTCACCACGGACGACCTTGCTGACCGCATGATGCGAGCGGGGGGATATCTCGAAGATCAAGGCTTGTTTCGACACCGGTGCGAGCACGACCCGCACATCTTCAGGTTCACGGCCACCGAAGAGCAGCAAGTGACCACCGTCGCCAGCAGCCCAGCCGCGATTCAACTGCAGGATCAGGCGATGGGTTTCGCCTCCCTCGAGATAGTCGTCGTGGATCCGAATACGCTGACCTGCCGTTAGTTGATGGGCTGTCATGTCGACCGTCGACCGGAGCTTCCGCTGGAACAATTCCGAAATCAGCTCACGCATCGCGGCGACGGTCTTGCCGGAGGCCAATTCCGCGATATCGGGGGGCAATTCGACATCGCGCATGTCGAATTCATATTGAGAGTAGAACGATTCCTCCGTGAGATTCCATGGAGCCGCACGCTCAAACCACGACAAAGTGGCCCGCTCGACATCGTTGCACAACGCTTCCTGCACGACGGAGAACGGAAAGGGATCCGTTTCCAGACGGGCGCTCGAGAGGTCAACAACGGGTCGCATCAGCCCGGAAGATGAGCGGCCAGGTATTGCCGAACGTGTGAAATCAGGTAGAGGTGATCAGTGCAGTACACCGATGGGTTGTCGAAACCGCGTTCGTCGCTCCAACGGTAGAGCGGCATCCCACCGCCGCAAATCGACAGTTCGGGACAACGCAGGCACTGCCGGGCGGTAGGCTGCTGCATCTCGACATGTTCTCGAAAGGCGGCTGTCCGCGCGATCTCCTGCAATGAATGGGAGTGGACCGACCACGGCTCGTTGTACCGATCTGCGCCGGCGAATGCGCTCTTGAGCGTGTCGTTCTTGGCGACAGTCCCATCGGTATCAATGATAAGGATCGCGTACAATTCTTGTCCCATTCCCTCCTTCGCCGCCGATCCTCCGAGCAAGAGTTTCACCAAGTCATCCAGCACGCGTACCGGTACCGGATCGGGGTCACTCATGTAGACATCGAACAGGCCCGCCAGCCATGCCCCTGCCTGGTGCGAATCGAATCCGTTCTTACCCGGCGGCAACCGCGAGTGGTTCCCGTCGGGCAGAAGAAAGCTCATCCCGGGGACGCCGAGCCGCCGCAGGAACCAGTAGACTTCGTTGGGATCGCTTGACGGCTCTACGACGCTCAGCGTGCCGGAAAACAACTGTTCGGCGGCCGGGTGTCGTTGCAAGCGACGAATGCCGTCGAGCGTGGCTTCGAAGGTCCCCCCCTGATCGAACCGCACGCGGCGAGAATTGTGGATCTTCGCCGGTCCGTCGAGACTCACGGAAACCGTGGCGCCGCTGTCCGCAAGAATGTCCAGCCGGCGGTCACTTAGGAGTGTCCCGTTCGTCTGTATCGACAGGGTGCATCCCGCAGGAAGATGGGCGCGGAGCCCCGTCAGCAACCTTTTCAACAGTGCTTCTTCCAGCAGCAGTGGTTCGCCACCGTGAAGCACGACGGCAAAGTCGCGATCTTGCGCCTGCCGGAGTTCATCGAGCCGCCGGACGGTCGCATCGATCGTGGACTTCGACATGGTGGGCGGCTGATGTCGCCACCCTTGGTCACCGAGCTGGTAGACGTAACAATAGCTGCAGGCGATGTTGCAACGGCTGGCCGTCTTCAGCAGGACGGTGTCGATGGGGACGTTCTCATCGCCCGACATGGCGTCCCGTTCACCGGTTGTGCCGGTTGTGCATGCGATCGTATCCGGATGTGGCCGGGAATTCTGCCGTCGCTTCCATGCGCACGTCCTCCACGATTAGACGAAGCGCCGGGCTCAACTTGGCGTCGGCGGGAATATCAAGACGGCCCTCAACGAGGGTATTCTCCAACGAACTCGAGGTAGTCAACGGCTCCTGAATCTTCATGGCTGTGCTCCATTCACTCTTGGGTGTCATGTGCCGGACCACTTCTCATTTTATCACCCGATCGACCGATGATCCATCATGGCTGCTCACAAGTCGTTGAAAAAAAAGCTCGAAGATCTACACAGTCGGTCGTAAGTTGCCTACAAAAAACGATTTCTATTTTTCATTTTCGTTTCCCACACCGATGGCACTCAGATAGTCGCGGGCCATGCCACTGCAAGGGGCCTCGGGTCGGGCAAGCGAGTCCACTTTGCGGCGCGCTCGGCGACGGAGGGGGTCATCTATATTCGGGGCTCGCACGACCTCGCACAGAAGGTCCAAGATATCAAGTTTGGCCTTCCGGGCCTCCTGCAATAGCGGCCGATTCAACTTGAGCAAGCAAACGGTGACGCGACCCTTTTCCGTGATCGGCCGGCAAGCGGACCCGTCGAACGTGATGTGCCGGCTCGGGTCCGGATCGACGTAGGGATTCAAGAGCAACGGCGATTCCCTGCTGATTGGCTCAAGGTGATTTCGGGCTCGTTGTTCGGGTTCCTTGAGCGGGAAGAAATCGGATTTCTTGTTGTTGCAGTCTTCGCACGCAAGCACGAGGTTGTCCCACTCGTAAGCCAGCCAGTAGTAGCCGGGATGGATCTTGTCGCCTCCCTTGCACTGGCGAACCCTGCCCTTGGGCCGGAAATGATCGATCCGGCCTGGAGAAGTCTCCGACTCGCAGTAGCAGCATTTGTTGTGCTGGATTCGCTTGAGAACTTCTCTGACTCGACGGGCTCCGTAGATGTGATTGTTGAAGTCAAACCTCCGCTTGGCGGAATCATACCCGGCCGGATCCTCATCGTACGCCTCGCATTTCTGTCGGGTCTCGGCCCTTCCGTTATTCCGAAGCGCCCAAGGAGTTTCGGTCGGCCTGTCCAGGCGAATCACGTCCGGTCTTCCTGCCTCGCCTGAAAGGCCGCCGCGGCCTCACGAATGATTCTCATTGCTTCCAGATCCTCGGTTCGCTCCGCCGTGGGCAGTGAAGACAGCTCGTCGGCAATTTCCCGCAGGAGTTCGCTATCTTGCGGCGATTCGGAATTCTTCTCAAGCAGCCGTTCCCTTTCCTTCATGAGATCCTCGACTCGTAGTGATCTCGCGGTCTCCAGTCCGAAGAGACTGACCAGAATCTGGTCAACGCGCCACCCCTCGACCACCTTTGGCTCGTTGTCGATGACAACGTGATCGCCAGCCTCCGCCTGTCTGAGCACAGCTACATTCACGCCGCTCATGGAGCCGACCATCAGCGGACTGTGAGTCGTCGCCATGAACTGAACGTTCGTGAAGTGACCAGAGATCTGCTTCATGATTGAGCGCTGCCAGCGAGGATGAACGTGCAGGTCGATCTCATCAATCAGCACCACGGCCGGCTCCTGAAGCGGCTTCGGACTCTCCGGATACCGATTGACGAGTCTCCAGGCCAGATCGACGATCCACGCGGTGACGGTTCGGTGCCCGAGACTCAGCCCATCCAACGGGACCTTCCCGTACGGGGTTCGAAATGTGAGCCGACCGCCTGGTTCCGCCGGATCTCGGATGTCGATGTCGCTGGCCGCATTGATAAACGGAAGTATATCGACTAACGCGCCTTTCATACTCTCCAGACGGGCTTTCGATTCCGCGTTGCCTTTGAGAGCCGAGTAGTCCAGCCGCGACAACACGTCGGCGACATCGACAAGCTCCGTGGTGTCCGTTTGAAGCAGGTCATCCGGTTCAGCCTTGGACAACTTGTCGGCATTCTGATGCCCCATATGCCGATTTGCCGCATAGAAAATGACGAATGAGTCTACCGTTTTCTCGGGCTCGTTTTCGGTCAGCCGCACATCTGCGAGCTGGTTGTTTTCCGCGTCAAACGTGATTCCGGTTCTTACGCGCGGGGTCGACGGACGGAGGGACTCCATACCAGGGATTTCGACCATTTCCGCTCGCAGTGCGGTAGGGCTGGCGCCGTCACGCAACAACCTCTCCAGGCCAGGAGTATCCTGATCGTGCAGCGATGGTTGGATGCCTCTCTGCTTCGCGATGCCGGGGTCAAAATACGGCGCCGGGCGCATCCACACCAGACATTGCAGAAGCGTAGTCTTGCCCACCCCGTTGTCGCCGACAATCAGGTTCCACCGGGCCGGGCGGTTGTCCGAGTCGACAAGGTCCAGCACCTGCCTTTCAGCAAAGCAACGCACGTTCTCGAGCTTGAGGCGGAGGAAATAGATCGATTTCCGATAGCGTTGGGCTGACATTCGAACCTCTCGATGGTCGGTGGACATACACCAAGGCCGGTCCTCGGCGCTAAGCGGGCCGTATTCTACCGGAGATCGACTCTGAGGGGTTGTGGAGATCCTGCCGCGCCCGGGACTTCCAAGGGCGTCCCCGCACGTTCCCGAAGTGGAAAATGACGTGTCAAGGTCCGTTCGGATTGAAGGAAACTCCGATCTGACAGCCGGATGGCTCGGTCTGACACAGGATGTCCGGAGTTGGCATTGAGCGGGCCGTTAACCTAAACCCCGGCCGATTTCTTCGACTGGCCCAGGTTTTGGCACCGGATTGAGGGAAAGCGAGGAATCTTGCGGTGGAGATCGCGGTGGACCTTGCCCGCCCCGAAGGGGGTGAGTCCTCGTGGTGTCATCCCCGGGCTCGTCAACTTCCCCAGTCAATCTCGAACGTCACTGAAGTGCGGACGGAGTTGGCGATGAAACACTCTTTGTGGGCAAGTTCGTGGATCTTCTCCAACCCTTCGGGAGATGGCGGCGGGGGTCCAAAGGAGACCTTGGGATGGAGAACCACACGAGTCACGGCCAACTTCCCGTCCGCGTTCTTCTCCAGGAATCCTACTGCTGAATCCTGGTAGTGATCCACGACCAGCCGTTTTCGAGCAGCTATCGCGAGAAAAGTGAGCATATGGCAGCTCGCGAGTGCCGCAACATATGCCTTTTCGGGATCGATCAGGTTCGCATTCCCCAGGTACTCGGGCGCTGACGAGGCCCTGACTCGAACCCCGCCCTCAAACTTCCAGGTGTGATCGCGGGAATAGGACCGGTAGTCGAACTCGACAGGGCCCCGTTCCCATTCCACGGTCGCGTGATGCTCCGACATGTCTTTCACTCCATCAAAAGCACCAACCGGATGCCACCTCGACCCCGCCGGACCTCATCGAAAAAAATCCAACCGCATGGTCCGGAGGGGACGCTTCCGAGCATCCGATCCCGCTCACCGAATAGGTCGCGTCTTCGTCTTCAAACCAGAAGATCCGATGCGCACAAACACCCGTGCCCTCGAGGTCTGACCGCTCGGACAGGAGTTCCAGATCCGGGGTCTCACTGATCAAGCGGGCCTTATTCCAGGAGCGAAAGCGGAAAGAGCCGTCCGCTTTTCGATCGACGACACTTCTGAATTCGGTTGTCCGGCAAACGAACCTGACACCTGCGGATCTACCGGTTGCGGCATCAGGCAGGTTAACCGAATAAATCTCAAATCGTTCCGTATCACCGTCCCTTCGAACCTTGGCCCACAGGAGGCCATTGCCGTAACCGATTCCACCGCTATTGCAGATAACGTCATTGGGGCCGGTATCCAGCACTCGCCTTCGCAAGACCTCCGGGAAGACGGTGTCCGCCCTGCTGTACAAGCTCGCGGCATCTCCGATGTCAATCCTGGCACCGCTGTCGTTGACGCGCAGAGGATAGCGGGAAAGCAGCGTCAGATATGTAGGGTCGTCAGCCGCCAAGGCCAACCGCAACTCACTGTGAAAAGCGAGAATCGTCTCTTCTTCCGACGCCCCTGTCGCCGTGAGGCACTGACTGGGCAGTTGTTCTTGGGAGGAGGCGCCCACACCGCCGTAACCAGGCCAGACGAGCAGAATGACAACGAATGCCTGCTTCGGAAAGTGGCCCATTCGGATTCTCCTATCCTCTGCCCGGATGAATCTCCGGCCGAAGATTTCGCCGGCGAGCCTGCCGTTAATCGGTCCCCGATTCCGTACCGATATTACACGTCCTCAAGGCGCTGGATTTTGGAGCCCATGTTGATCCCGTGGCACGAAGCCCCGCAGAGAACGCAGAGAACGGGACTGTCCCCTTCTCTCTGCACCCGGCCACCGGTGATTCGATCCCCAATTTCACCAACGATTTTGGAGCCGGACAGGGACAGCAAGGGTCGTGTTCAGCCGTTTTGAAGGAATGGATTGACGATCGTAAGATTCCCGATACGACGCCCTGCCTGAAGGTCTTTCGTCAACAGGATATCGCATCCGGATTCGAGGGCCGAGGCGACAATCAGCGAGTCGTAGAAGCCGAAACCGTGCATTCGAGCGAGTTCGACTGATGCGGAATGGATTTCGACGCCGATGGGCCGAACGGGACCGAGCGCCGTTTGCAAATCGGCAACCGCCTCGGCGATCACATCCCAATCAAGCCCGAACTTGCGGTGGAGAACAGAGGCGAACTCGTTCAGGACCTGTACACTGATCGTGCCGCCAGCCAGGATGAGCTGACGGGCGACCTCACTCTTGAGGCCCGTTCCTTGAGCATAGATCAGTATGTTCGTGTCGAGAAACGCGGTCACCGGATGTTGGCTTCATTTCGATCAAAGGTATAGCCATCGGGCAGGGTCCAAGCGCGCGCTCTCATCCGCTCGACCGCCCTCGCTCGGCGCTCATCCCGTGCGAGGGCAATCCGCATGGGCGCCGCGGACACCACTTCCAACTCGTCTCCGGGTTTCAGGCCAAGGTCTTCAACCAATGCCTTGGGCAGCCGTACAGCGAGACTATTGCCCCATTTGGAGACACGCATGATCTACCCTCTGATATCCTGACAATATCGGATATCATAAGCGTTGCCGATTGCAGGGTCAAATCGGAGGAGTCTCGCCGCCGAATTCGATTGATTCCCACCTGTCGTCGCGACGCCACCAGCGTCCGAAACCCACTCCCGACTCGCCGCCGTGCTTGCAGCCCTCGGACATCCGGCGCATCATAATCGGCATGAGACAAGCTTGTTATTCGCGCATTCAACGGGCTGCGATTCAGCCTCAGACAGTCCAGCCCGCGAATCGGAGCAGGCTCCACGGGATTCTGATGCTCGTGACTCTGCTTCTGCCTTTAGCCTGCACGAGCGGTCCGGATGAGGAACAGGAAGAGTGGCGGCGGATCACCGATATCTCCAGAAATCCGGATCAGCTCCGGGAGTACCTGAAACCGATCCCGCCGCTGGGTCCGGCCGAATCCCTGAAGGCCCTCGAGGTGGCCGAAGGCTTCCGGGTGGATCTGGTGGCCCACGAGCCTGAGGTGGTGGAACCGTTGTCCGCCATCTTCGACGAGAACGGGCGCCTGTACGTGGCCGAGTTCTACGGCTACCCGCGCCAGCCGCGGCCCGGCGAGGAAGGCACGGGCCGGATTCGGATGTTGGAGGACCGGGACGGAGACGGCTACTACGAAACGGCACAGGTCTTCGCCGACAAGCTGGTCTGGCCCACCGGCGTGGCGGTCTGGAAAGGAGGCCTCTTCGTCTCGGCGCCGCCGGACCTTCTCTACTTCAAGGACACGGACGGCGACGGACAGGCCGACGTCCGGAAACAGATCTACACCGGCTTCGGGGTCACCAACGAGCAGCAGATGCTCAACAACATCATGTGGGGCGTCGACCACAAGATCTACGCCTCCACCGGCGGCAACGGCGGCTACATTCGTCCCGGAGGCCAGCCGGAAGCGGAGCCCGTCTCCGTCTACAACCGGGACTTCCGCTTCAGTCCGGTGAGCTTGGAGATGGAGCTCACCAACCAGACCTTCCAGTTCGGGTACAGCTTCGACGAGTGGTTCAACCGCTACGTCTGCCGGGCGGGATCCTTCGGGCGGCACGTGGTCATGCCGCCCGGATACCTGGAGCGGAACCCCTACCTCTTCTTCGACCTTCACGGGTACCTGACCACGGGTTCCATGGAGGTCAACCCGCTGACCCAGGGCCGGCTCCCCATCTACCGGAGCAGCCCCATCGAACGCTGGCGCAAGATTCGCGAGGCCCGGCGGATCTTCGCGGGAAGGATCACCCGGGTCGAGGAGGGCGGCCGGGAGAACTACCAGGAGTTTGCCGCCGCCTGGGCGGGCGTGAAGGTCTACACGGGACACGCGTATCCGGAAGAGTACCGGGGCAACATCTTCACCGGAGCCGCCACCGCCAATCTGCTCCACCGGCGCGTCCTGGAACCCGACGGCGTCACCTTCAGGGCGGTAAGCCGCGAACCCGAAGGCAAGGAATTCCTTCGTTCCAGCCACAACTGGTTCCGCCCCATCAACTCGGTCAACGCTCCCGACGGCACTCTCTACGTGCTGGACATGTGCCGGGAGCTGGTGGAGCACGGCCACGTGCCGGAACGGGTTCTCGCGCATCTGGATTTCTCCCGAGGCTCGGAACACGGGCGGATCTACCGCGTGGCGCCCCTCGATTTCAAGACGCCTCCGGCACCCCGGCTGGGTGAGGCCGGCATCCAGGAGCTGGTCGGCCACCTTGAGCATCCCGGCGGCTGGTGGCGGGAGACGGCGCACCGGCTCATCTTCGAACGTCAGGACAAATCCGCGGTGCCGCTGCTGCGGCGCCTGCTGAAGGAGAGCGAGCATCCCCTGGCCCGGATGCATGCCTTCTGGTCGCTGCACGGATTGGGCGCTCTCCGAGATGCGGATGTGGCCCAGGCGTTGTCCGATTCCTCCCCCGGGGTCCGTGAGCACGCTATGCCGCACGCGGAGCAGCGGATGAAGCGTTCCGGTCGGCTGTTCCGGAAGATCCTGGATCTGGCCGGGGACGAGAATCCCCGGGTGCGCCTGCGTGTGGCCCTGGCTCTGGGCGAGGTCGGAGACCGGCGGGTTCTCCCGGCCTTGGTGAAGATCGCCCGCAGCGACGGCGGAGACCGCTGGATCCGAAACTCGGTCCTGAGCTCCAGCACGCGCCTGGCCGACCGGCTCTTCACCAAGCTGGCGGCGTTGGAAGAGTTTCAGCAGAATCCGCTGGCGGAGCAGTGGCTGCCTCCGTTGGCCCGGACCGTGGGGGGCCGGGGCAACGTCTCGGAACTCCGCCGGCTGACACGTGCGGCGGCTACCCATGAGGCGCTGTCTTCCCAGCCGGACCTGCAGTTGGCCATCGTGACGAGCCTGGCCGAGGGACTCGCCATCAACGGCCGGACTTTCACCCGGCTCAAGAACCTCCATCCGGCGGCCACCCGCATGGTCCGCACCCACTTTGAGGCCGCCCTCGCGGCGGCTGCCGACACTGCGCTTCCGGAGGAAAAACGCCTGGCGGCGATTCGACTGATCCGGCACGCCACTCTGGAAGAGGTCCGGGAAGCCCTGACGAATCTGATCGATCTTCAACAGCCCCAAGCGGTGCAGCTCGCCGCCATCGCGGCTCTGGCCGGCTACGAGGAACCGGAGATCGCTCCGCTCCTGCTGGAGTCGTGGGGCACCCAGACGCCCCAGGTGCGGGGCGGCGTCCTGTCGGGAGTGCTGTCCCGGGCGGAATGGACCCGGGCCCTGCTGGACGCCATCGAGTCCGAGACGGTCCCGGTCCACCAGATCGACGCCAAACGGCGTGACCTCCTGATGAACCACGACGACCAGGGAATCCGCGACCGGTCTCTGAAACTCTTCGAGACCTCCACGCCCGGTGAACGGCTGGAGGTTTTGGCCAACTACCAGGCCGCCTTGACGCTGCCGGGGGACCGGGAACGGGGCGAGAAGGTCTACCGCCGCGAGTGCATCAAGTGCCATCGGTTGGGCACCACCCGGCATCTGGTCGGTCCGAACCTCATCGTGGCCGGCTACCAGGACCGGGATACGCTCCTGACCAGCATTCTGGACCCGAACCGGGTCGTGGAGCCCCAGTTCACCCAGTACGTGGTCACCGACCGGAAGGGCCGTCTCTACACCGGCCTCATGGCGCAGGAGACGGCGGCCAGCATCACGCTGGTGGAGAGCGAAGAGTTGCAGAACACGCTGCTGAGGAAGGACATCAAGGAGATTCGAGCCAGCGTGCAGTCCCTGATGCCGGAGGGACTGGAAGAGACCATTTCGCAACAGGAGATGGCGGACGTGATGACCTTCATCCTGGACTACCAGTACGATATCGGCGCCGAGGGCGGAGGATACGGTCCCGGGGAGGAGGTCTACGGAGTGCCCCTGGAGACCCGCCGTTTCACCTCGGGGCCGTGACGTTGGGAGCGGGGGTTTTCCTACCTCCGCAACGCGGAAGAGGAAGACGGGGGGACAGGAAAGTCCCCTCCTGCATGTCCGACCGGTGCTTCAATAGCCATGAAGACGATCATCACTTTCCCGGTTCTTCTGCCGGTTCTCTTAACCCTGACACTCGCTCAGGGCACCGAGTTAAAGATCGTGCATGAGAACGAACAAAGTGACGTCTTGATGTAATGGTGGGATAACGTCATAATGTCGAAATGCTTCGAGAAACGAAAAGGACCACCGTCTATTTCGAGTCTGCGATCCACCGTGCCCTCCGACTCAAGTCGATCGAAACTGAGCGCAGTCTCTCAGACCTTGTCAACGAGGCTGTCCGACTCTCTTTAGCCGAAGACGCAGAGGATCTGGCTGCCTTTGAGGCAAGAGCTTCCGAAGAAAACCTCTCGTTTGAAGCTGTCGTGAAAGACTTGAAGCAGCGTGGCCAGATTTGATGTTCTGATCAAGCCATCGGCGGTCAAGGAGATCGAGGCCATCGCGTCCAAGACGGACCGGAGGCGAGTTGTCACCAAGATCCACCGTCAGACAGACGACCCGCGTCCTCCCGGTTGCAGGAAACTCTCGGGAGGCGACCGATATCGAATTCGAGTCGGAGTCTGCCGCATCCTCTACGCCATCAGGGACAATCAGCTTGTCGTATACGTAGTCAACGTTGGGCATGGGAAGAATGTCTATCACTGAGGCCACACAAGTCGAAGATTTCGGTTCAAGACGGAACCGCCAATCTCGAATCACCCTCTGGACCCTGCTACCGATTCTCGTGATTTCGGCATTCGCTCAAGGCGCCGAGTACAAGATCGTGCATGAGGGTTTCGAGAGCTTCTCCACGGGCGGGTTCGAACATGCGGGGCAGGACATCTACGTCTCCCGCAAGGGCCGCGTCCAACTGATTCGCCGTTGGGACCTGAACAACGACGGCTACTACGACCTCCCCTTCGCCAGCACCCACAACGTCATGGTGGGCAGCGTCGACGCGCTGGGTTACCTGCAGACCAACCGCGGCTACCGGACGGTCCTCTCGCCCTTGCACCGGTCCCTGGCCCTTTACGACCTGTGGCGGCAGGAGGAGAAGAGCCGTTCCAGCACCCTCCGGCTACCGGCCGACCGACCCAGCGCCGTCCTCTTCAGCGACGTGGACGGCGACGGCCACGCCGACATCGTCTTCGCCTCCTCGGGACTGGGAGACACCCCCTTCTCCGACAGCCTCATCTACTGGGGCTCCGAATCCGGCTACCGGCGCGAGTCCCGCACCGCACTGCCCACGGCGGGCGCCCGGGACGTGGCCGTGGGCGACCTGAACCAGGACGGCCGGCAGGACGTCGTCTTCGCCAACCGGACAGGCCCGGGCCGGGGGAATCCGGGGTCCTACATCTACTGGGGGTCCAACGATTTCTATGGAGAGCGCCATCGAAGCGTGGTGGCCACGGACGGCGCCGTCGGTTGCCGGATCGCCGATCTGGACGCAGACGGCCACTCTGACCTGATATTCGCCACCACCGGCGAAGAGGGAGGACTCGAGGTCTACTGGGGACGCGAGAAGGGGCCCGATCTGGAGTCGGCGGCGCGGTTCCAGATCCCCGGCCTGGTATCGCTGGAGACCGCCCGGACCGGGGATCGGACCACTGTGCTGGCGGCACTGTCGCAGAAAAAGCTGCAACTATTCGAGTTCCAATCACGGCAGCCGGTCCTTCGAAGATCGGTGGACCGGGGCGGATCGCGAGTGCGCCTGGCGGACCTGGACCGGGACGGCCGGCTGGAATTCATCCTGGCCGGCGGAAACGCCTCGGCCGTCATCTGGGGCAAGGATGGCTCGGAAACCCCCGTACCGACTCTCAATGCCAAGGATGCGGCCGTTTCCGACCTCAACAACGACGGCTTTCCGGAGCTCATCTTCGCCAACTATTCCGAGGGCACGTACGGCAACCTGGACGTCTCCTCCTATGTCTATTGGGGAAGCGTTCACGGTTACGCCGACGCCCGCCGGACCGACCTGCAGACCTTCGGCGCTGCAGCAGTGGCGGTGGGCGACCTGAACGGCGACAACCGCCAGGACCTGCTCTTCGGCAACACCGGGAGCGGGATCTCCGGAGGCAAGGACGAGTTCGTCTACGTCTACTGGGGACGGCCTCACCGCGGCTACTCTCCCGCCTTCGTCTCCCGCTATCCCTGCGTCATGGCCATGGGAATCGCCATGGTCGACCTGGATGACGACGACCATGCGGAGCTGCTGGTGGCCAACTCGGGACGGCACTACTCCGGGCTGCCCGGAGCCAGCTATCTCTACTGGGGGACTCCCGACGGACCCGCGGTGGAGAAACGCAGCGAATTCGACCTTAACGAGAACGGTTCCTGGGAGATCGCCGACCTGAACCGGGACGGCTACCTGGACATCGTGGGATTCGACTTCGATACTCTCTTCCTCGCCTGGGGAGGCCCCCGGAAATTCTCGGATCCCAGCCGCCAGGTCCGGATTCCCGGCGTGGCGACCATGGGCCAGAACTGCCGGCTGCTGGATTTCGACCGGGACGGCTGGCTGGACATCCTGACCGCCGACATCGCAAGTTCCTACAGCAAGATCCTGCTGGGCGGCCCCGACGGCTATTCGTCCCAACGGGTCCGGCGACTGGAAGAGCCGGGAATCGGCAACGTGGAGGTGGCGGACCTGGACGCCGACGGCTGGCTGGACCTGGTCCTGCTGCGGCCCTACTCCCGCGACAACGGGGTGAACCGGGCCGACTCCTGGATCAAGATCTACCACGGGAACGACCGCGGGCTGGAGGCCGAACCCAGGTTCGATTTTCCCACCGTGGGCGCCATCGACGTGGTGGCGGCGGACTTGAACGGGGACGACCGCCTCGATGTGGCCGTCTCCCAATACGAGTCCCGCAGCCACCGCAAGCTTCCGGTCCTGCTGTTCTGGAACGACGGTCAGGAGGGATTCTCGGGACGGCGCCGCACCGACCTGCCGGGCGAGTCCCCTTCGGCCCTGATGGCGGCGGACATGGACTACGACGGGCACACCGATCTGCTGGTGGTGAACCACAAGCTCTCGGTGGGCGAAGACAACCACAGCGTCGATAGCTATCTCTACTGGGGCGCTCAGGACGGATTCTCGGTCGCGAACCGGACCTATCTGCCGGCGCCCGGTCCGCATTTCCTGCAGAACGTGGACGTGGGAAACCTGGCCACCCGGAAACCCGAGGGGTCCTTCACCTCGCCGGCGCTCGATCTTTCCTCCTGGCCGAAAGAGGTCAAGCTGACCTGGCAGGGAGAGACTCCCCGAGGATCGCGGATCCGCCTCCTGGCCCGTTCCGCACCCGACTCCGACGGCCTCGAAGACGCCTCCTGGATAGCGGTTCCGGAATCGGGCCGGCTTTCGCGAAATGAGGTTGACTCGTGGCTCCAATACCGGGCCACGCTGATCGCCGGCATGGGGTACGCCACCCCCTATCTGACCCGGGTGACGATTCGGGCCGACTAACCACTCCGGGAGAGGCAGACATGTCCGACAGTTGGCTGGCAGCCTACGTCGAGCGGGGCCCCAAATGCGGAGCCCTGTTCGAGCAGGCGAAGCGCAACACCGCCGGCGGCGTCGGTCACGACCTGCGATTTGCGTCTCCGTTCCCCCGCTATATCGATCACGCCGCCGGGTCCCGAATGTGGGACGCCGATGGGAACGAGTACATCGACTACGGCATGGGAAACGCGGCCTGCCTGCTGGGCCACTCCCCTCCCGAAGTGTTGGACGCGGTCCGGGAGGTGATCGGCAAGGGACTCCACTTCGGAATGGACCATCCGGTCCAGGTCGAGTGGGCCGGCTTGATCCAACGGTTGATTCCCTCAGCCGAGCGCGTCCGTTTCGTCAGCTCCGGAACCGAGGGTTCCATGCTGGCGCTGCGGGTGGCACGGGCCTTCACCCGCCGCACCAAAGTGCTCCGCTTCGAGGGCCATTTCAGCGGCTGGCACGACTACGTGGGCAAGGGCGCCATGCCTCCATTCGACGCCTCCATCTCAGCCGGCATCCCTCCCGCCACCCTGGACACCATCGTGGTGATTCCGGCCGACCTGGACCTGGTCGAGGAGACCTTCCGCAGCGATCCCGACATCGCCGCCGTCATGCTGGAGCCATCCGGCGCGTCGTGGGGCCGCGTCCCTCTGAGTCCCGAGTTCAACCGCAATCTGCGCCGCTTGACCGCGGATCATGGGGTGCTGCTGATCTACGACGAGGTCATCACGGGCTTTCGCTACAGTCCGGGCGGCTACCAGCGACTCGTAGGCATCACTCCCGACATGACCATTCTGGGAAAGATCATGGCCGGCGGACTCCCCGGCGGCGCCCTCGTGGGCCGGGCCGACATCATGAGCCTGTTCGATTTCACGGGAGATCCCCGTCACGACCGGCACGAGAGGATCCAACATCTCGGCACCTTCAACGCCAACCCCCTTTCGGCGGCAGCCGGGATCGCCACCCTGAAACAGGTCGCGACCGGCCGGCCCCAGGCCCGGGCCGACCGCATGGCCGCGCTGCTTCGCGAAGGCATGGAGGAAATACTGGAAAGGGAACGAGTCGCGGGCTACGCCTACGGAGACTCGTCCGGCTTCCACGTCTACCTGGAAGCCCACCCCGGCTCAGGCGCCGCAGATCGCGCCGCGGTTCGAACCACCGACGCCACCCGGTTGAAAGGGATCCCCGGAAACGTCATCACCGCCTTCCAAAAAAACTTTCAAAACAGAGGCGTCGAAGTGCTCTCCTTCATGGCAGGCGTCACCTCCTCCGCCCATTCCGAGCAAGACATCGGCGAGACCCTCAACGTCTTCCAGGACACCATCCGGACAATGGTCCGCGAAAAGATCATCGCCCAACTGTCCTAACGAGAAGTTCGCACGGAGCGGCGACTTTCTTGTCGCCGATTGGGGGGTCAAGGGGGGCGATAGCCCATAAGCGTTAAGTTATGGTTCTGCTAATCAAAGTATGCCGCTAGCTGAGGCTTGCGCTTCCTAGGTGGGTCTGCAAGCTGTTCGGATATCGTATTCCATTGGCTGAACGTTTGCGACAAGGACAAGGACGGCTCAATGGACCATTTGACCTGGTTCAGCATGAACTGGAAGTCGCGCCAAGCACTCGGAGGCCGTCTCCGACTCCAAGTAGTATCCCCAGGGGGAAATAGCGCGGGCGTGGCCGATGAGTTTTTCAACCAGCAGGGCCACGAACAGCTTGCCGTACAGCCAAGCCCTGGCGCTTTGCTCGTCGTGCTTGGGCAGATGGCCCAGTTCTGCCAGCGATTTGAAGCGCTTGAACACCAATTCGACTTGCCAACGCGTGCGGTACCAATTGAGTACTTCCACATCGCTGAACTCGGTTGCCGGGAAGGTCGTGAACACGATCACGTACTTGGCGTACTCAAGCGTTTCCGGCCGCAGCTGCTTGCCCTTCTTCGAAGCCTTCCGGCGCAGGCTCTTGAGGGCGATCCGGATCGCCTCCTGGGTCTTGCGGAGCGCGCAGACCCGCCCCGTGGCCACAACACCAGCTGCATCCACCACCCGGACATCCCAAGAGCCGATCCTACCGGCACGCCACAGTGTCCCCACCTCCGCCAGCAGGTCAAACGGCTGGTCGTCGGTCGTTTCGAACACCAGCAAGCCCGTATTCACACGCACGGTCACCAGCCCGCCCGCCTGCACCACATGCCGCAGGCCCGGCGCCGTCGAGTAGCCCCGGTCTGCCAGCAGGTAATCGCCGGCCTTGATCGGGAACTGCATGAAGCTTTCCCCCGTGCCAGTTCCTTTCGTCGCGGTCAGCCGGAAGAAGTCGCAGGCCAGCGACGGCAGCCGAACGCTGTAATGCACGCGCCACAGTGACCCCGTTTTGCCCGGCTCCTTGACCGTCGTGGCATCCAGCGCCCGCATCTGCAAGCCCCCGGCTTCGGACAATTCCAAGCCTCGTTCCCGAAACAGTTCCAGGCACAGTGAGCGCAGCCACGCCTGCGACTTCCGCAGCCGATTCCACAGCGCCACCGAGGACAGTTCGGCCAGTCCCTCCTGCCGGGCCCGGACAGCCGTCTCCAGCAACGAGTGCCCGCAACCGAGATGCAACAGCAGCATGCGCAGCAGATTCTCCGCGGACTTGTTCTTGCGCAGGCCCTTCAGCGCCCCGGTCTCGGCTGCCAGATCCTGCCAGTTGTCAGGCAGAAACGACACCAGCACCTCCCAGTCCTCCTGTATACCAGCCTTATTACTCTCGGCACTGCTCATGCCCTCTATTATACATCATCTCAAACCAAATAACTTAACGCTTATGGGGCGATAGCCCCACTCCGCGCTTCATTGCAGTATGTGGCCATCGACAACAAGAACAACTGGCCCAACTTGACCCTCATGCCGGACGCTTCCATCCTCACCGCCTACCACCGTTCCCGCCTCCTCTGGCGCCAGCGATATCACATGGGCGTGGTCTTCTGGCAGGATTGAAGATCTACCGCCCGAAGATCCGAAGCCCGGGACGGGCTCCAAAACAGGAGGTTTTCAGGTGACTTCCAGAACAGTGAAGACCACGGCGTCGACTGCGACCTTGCTCGCTGTGGTTTTCGCCTTTGCCGGTCTCCTCCCGGAAGCGCATTCCTCCCGGCGGCCGAACGTCATCCTGATTCTGACCGACGACCAGGGTTACGGGGACGTGGGCGTCCATGGCAACGACGTCCTGCGGACTCCGAACATGGACCGTCTGGCACGGGAAGGGGTCCGGATCAAGGAATTCTATGTGACCCCGCTCTGCGCCACGACCCGGGCCAGCCTGCTCACCGGCCGCTACAACCAGAGAACCGGCGTCCTCTGGCCGTTTCTGGGGGCTGAAGTACTGAGACACCGGGAGGTGACCCTCGCCGAGGCCCTGAAGACGGCCGGATACCAAACCGCGCTGATCGGGAAGTGGCACCTGGGCAGGTACGGAAAATACGGTCCCCTGACCCACGGTTTCGACGAGTTTCTGGGATTCCGGGACGGCATGATCGACGATTATTTCGACACCCCCCTGGAGCACAACGGCCTTCCGGCGCGAATCAGCAACTACATCACCGACGCCTTGACGGACGCCGCCCTTCGTTTCGTCGAGTCCAACCGGAGCCGCCCCTTCTTCCTCTTCCTGTCCTACAACGCTCCCCACATTCCCAACCAGGTTCCCCTGAAGTACGAGCAGGAATACACGGAGAAAGGCCTGTCTCCCCACCTGGCCAAGGTCTACGGCATGATCACCTGTCTGGACGATGGGATCGGCCGCATCCTGGAGTCCTTGGAGAAGCAGGACCTGGAAAAGGAGACGATCGTGGTCTTCCTGTCCGACAACGGCCCCCAGATGGAGAGCAGCCGACAGATGCAGCAATTCCGGTCCCGGGAGTGGCACCAGATGGACGCCATGTGGAAGGGGGTCGGCCGTTACAACGCGCGGAAGTCAAAGAAAGGGACAGTCACTGCTTGGTCCTGCCTGGGGTGGTCGTCTGATTCCCCGGCGGAAGCAGTGGGAGAACCGATGGTAAGCGGTCAGGCGAGTCCAAGTCCAGGAGTCTGCGCAGCAGAAGAAATGGCAGAGAAAATAGGCCTATCCGAGGCCAAAATTCCCCACATTTGAGTCTGAATTAGGGGAACGATGCTCAATTTGGCTGGTTTTTCAGCGTTCTTAGGCGTGATAATCCTTCGTCCAGCCTGGAAATCGTTCTGCGGCGCAGGCTCCTACGTGACGAAGGCGTTGGAGCGCTGCTCGCGCAGGGAATACAGTACTCCGTCCAGTTGCGGGATGGGGTGGCGGCGACGTCGATATCGACCTTGCTTTCGGTACGTCTCCAGCAGCGTCGCCACCTTCTCTGCCGGCCCCACGGCCAATCCATCCGTCAGAAATCGCAAACGCCGGCGAAAAGCTCCAACCTGGGTAAATCCCCGCCGCTGCTCCTGCTGGAGGATCCACCGGGGGATCGCGGCCTGGTTCTCCCGGGTGGGGACGGCGCCTCGATAGTACAAGAGAGCCCGGTAACTGCTGTACGGATCGGTTCCGGGATCTGCAGGGAACAGTTCCTTCAGCGGAATCAGATCCTGATCCTCGCCGTTGAGTCTCCAGAGGGCCGAACCCCACTTCCACTGCTCGGGCCGTTTGACCAGTCCGGCTCGGACGGCGTTGAGTTCCACGTACAGGAGGGCGTCCTGGACGGCTTGGCTGTCGAGCAGTTCGGAGCTCTTGAACCGGTCACCCCAAAAATGACCTCGCTGCTCAAACGTGCGGTTGAACCACATGGCATATTGCCCGTCCAGGTCGGCCATCAGTCTCGACAGGTCAAAGAGACGCTGGTTGAATGCCTTCCACTGGGCATCGGTCCAGCCGGCGGTTTTAGTGTCTGCCTGATGTCCATAGAGTAGGCTGGCGCTGGCCATCATCTCCTCACGGGACAAGGGTCGGAACTTCTCGAAATGGACGATTAAGTGGAAGTGGTTGCCCATGATCTGGAACGCGGCCAGACGACACCGGTAGACCTTGACGTAGAACAGCATCATGTCCAGGAGTTTGCGACTGGCTTGGTGGTCCTCGAAGGGGAACCAATCGGGCCGACCAGTGACTCGATTGGTGATGTGATAGAAGGCGGCATCGGGGCTCTTGTGTCGGGCGGTTCGGGCCATGGACATTGTCCTCAGGTATTCGGGCTCGACGGGGAGTTGGTTCGCACCCCTGATGACAACAACGATTCAGAACTGAGAAAGGCGAGGGGAACTCAAGAGAAAATCAGCAAGTTCGGCGCTTTCGGAAGCCGGAAAAATAGACTGTCCCTTTCCTTGGACCGGGGTTACGCGGCCATGGAAGGTGGAAGTTCGGACGACCCAACTCGGAGACGACGTTGGTGTCGAGCAAAAACATATTTCATGGATCATCAGAAACGGGGATGATCGCGCATTGGCTCGCGGGAGGGTAATTCCAGTTCCGCCCCACCCAGAGGTGCGAAGCGCGAACGGATGGCGCTCGCCAGATTTGGGAGTGCGGAAGGCTGCTGGCTGAGTACGTCGTTCAAGATTTGTCGGACTCCTTCCTCCATCGAACGATCGTGACAGGCCGCACGGATGCGAAGCCTTCGTTTCAGCCCGGCTTGTAGGTTGCGAATCATGATGCTGGCCATGGTACACCTCCGGCGGATACCCGATGGAAATGATATCAGTGACTTCAATGGTGGCAAAAAAGGCGAGTCAGAGAGGGTTTATCGTACCCGGAAGGGGGAAGAATCGGCGACAAGAAAGTCGCCGCGGGCCGGAATCAGGCAGCGGTTCCGCGTCCGTTGCGGACCAGGAACTGCCGGAGCACGTCGAGTGTTCCCTCGAGGCGAGCCATGCGTTCTTCGAGGCGGGCCATGCGGTTTCGGAGATTCGTGATTTCGCCGCGCAGCCCCTTGATGTCCTGGCGCGTGAGGCGGTGCAGGTAGAGCATGACGCCGACGATGACGGCAGGGGAAATCCACTGGAGAAGTTCAGGGGTCATTTGTTTTTCCCAGAGTAAGCATTATATGGGTTCCCGTCCCGGCGGGGAACCTCCTCGGAGTTCCAGAGACCAGACTCCGGAGTCCGGGAAGGGGTTCACGGGCGGTAACGGTCGAGTCTCTCATCGTGGTCGCCAAAAGCCGGTTTTTTTGAACTCTGTACATTCCATAACGAAGAAGAAGAAAAAGTAACGATCGAATTTATTGCGGGTCTGGGAGTGGTCGTTTGCGACTACCGATTAGGAGCGGGTACTTGTAGCCTCCGGTTCCGGGTCGGTGTTGAAGATGGGGGACTGGGATGTCCCCTCCCGGCGCGTGTGTTTTACCTGGACGATGGGTACACTCCCGTGAATTGAATGATCGGTCAACCCGAAGTTCTCCTCATGGCTTCGGAGGCGTTGGTTCCTACGTGAGGGATTGGATGCCTTGATTGCCGTGAAGAAAATTTGGGTTCCGTTTGTTGTCTTATTGCTCTTGCCCGCCTCCTACTCTCTGCAGAGACCTGCGGAGCCGCCGGAGAACGTCCAACCCACATACGAGGATTCGATCCGGAGTCAGACTCAGGAGGCGGGGGAGACGACCCTGTACTTTCCCGACTATGTGGATGGTGGCGGATGGTCCGTGCAACTGGCGCTCAGCAACGTCGATCCGGACACGGCTGCCGAGGTCGTCGTCGAGGTCTACGACGAGGGCGGCGAGCCGGTTCTGGATCTGTTCGATTCGGGGTTGACTGTAGACATACCCGCCTTGGGCAGCCGGGTGCTGAGGAGTTCGGGTACGGGGTCGATTCGCCGCGGGTGGATTCAGGTTCGGACCGGCACGGACTCGGTCAGCGGGCTGTTGACCTACAGGGAGGGGAGGACGGGGATCGAGGTGAGCGTGGAACCGGCCGAGTTGGGGGAACGATTCGCCCTGTTCGTGGAGGAGTCGGACGACGTCGGCGCCGGAGTGGCGGTCTTCAAGCCGGAGGCGCCGTCGAGCATCCAACTCCGGGTCCGGGACGAAGAGGGGAACGACCCGTTGCAGGGGGCGTTCGTTTCCCGGGGGAACTTTCGTCAACTGGCTCGGACGCTGCCGGAATGGTTCACCACGGAAGGGATCGACCGGGGATTTCTGAGCGACTTTCGGGGCCTCCTGTTCCTGCGGACCGAGGACGAGTCGCCGTTCGCGCCGCTGGGGCTGCGGTTCGGGAAGAGGAACCAATCGCTCTCGTCGGTTCCCGCCATCCGGGATGAGACCCAGGAGCCGATGGAGACCACCTTTTACTTCCCGGATTACGTGGACGGCAGCGGCTGGTCCGTACAGTTGGCCCTCAGCAACGTCGGCGCAGAGACCGCCGCCGAGGTGAGCGTGGAAGTCTTCGACGAGGAAGGCCAGCCGGTTCGGGATCTGTTCGATGCGGAGTCGGCGTTTCAGATCCCGTCGCTGGGCAGCCGGGTGCTGAAGAGCTACTACAACAGTGACTGTCCCCTTCTCTCTCGTCGAGCATCCAACTCCGGGTCCGGGACGAAGAGGGGAACGACCCGTTGGAGGGGGCGTTCGTTTCCCGGGGGAACTTTCGTCAACTGGCTCGGACGCTGCCGGAATGGTTCACCACGGAAGGGATCGACCGGGGATTCCTGAGCGACTTTCGGGGCCTCCTGTTCCTGCGGACCGAGGACGAGTCGCCGTTCGCGCCGCTGGGGCTGCGGTTCGGGAAAAGGAACCAATCGCTCTCGTCGGTTCCCGCCATCCGGGATAAGACCCAGGAGCCGATGGAGACCACCTTTTACTTCCCGGATTACGTGGACGGCAGCGGCTGGTCCGTACAGTTGGCCCTCAGCAACGTCGGCGCAGAGACCGCCGCCGAGGTGAGCGTGGAAGTCTTCGACGAGGAGGGCCAGCCGGTTCGGGATCTGTTCGATGCGGAGTCGGCGTTTCAGATCCCGTCGCTGGGCAGCCGGGTGCTGAAGAGCTACTACAACAGTGACTGTCCCCTTCTCTCGACGGCGGCGATCAATGCGGAAACGGCTCGCTGAATCAGGTTGGTCCTTCCTGGGGCGCCGCTGGCCGTCCCGCATCTGCGGATCGCGGGAGGGCACGTGCGCGAGAACGTGACTGTCCCCTTCTGATCCCCTTCTGATCCATCTGCGCACTTTTCTGGACTTGGACCCGGAAGAGACGCCGCCGAATCACTCGACCTTGTCGCGCACCCGGCGGCGGATCGACGTGGAGACGCACCGTGAGGTGTTCACCTGGGTGCTTCCGCTTGTCGCACCCCGTACAACACTAGTAGGACATCTCACTGCTGCCGGTGTTAGTCTTCACTGGACGTCACGTGGGCAGATATTGCTGGACCGAGGCCGTTTCCGTTATGTGCCCTCACACTGAAATACGTATATTTGACATCGGCGGGCAATCCCGTCAGCGTCCACTCGATCGTCACCATGTCCCCCACCTGCGGCATCGGCGGAGGATCCTCCATCACTGCCCATTCCGTCCACGTTCCGGTCGCATCACAAAGCCGATATTCGTATCTAACGGTGGGATCGACCGGGTCATCCCAAGTCAGTTTCATTTGGTTTGAGTCGATACGACCCGCAGTCAAATTCCGTACGTAGACCTCGGGGAGATGACTCAGTTCATTTGGAACCGAACCCGTCAAAAGGTTTCCTCTGTAGCTGAACTGCTCCAGATTGAATAACTGGCCCAACTCTTCCGGGATTGCTTCCGTCAACTGATTGTGCTGGAGGTGCAATGCTCACAACTGGGACAGTTGACCTAGTTCTGCTGGGATCCCGCTAGTCAATTGGTTGCCATCGAGGGACAACCACTGTAGCTGGGATAGTTGCCCTAGCTCAGATGGGATCTCACCCGTCAACTCGTTGTGATCCAAAGACAACCATCGCAATTGGGACAGTTGGCCCAGTTCCGAGGGAATCTCGCCCGTCAGTCGATTGTGGTCGAGGGACAACCAGTTCAATTGGGACAGCTGGCCCAATTCCATCGGAACCTCGCGCGTCAGCTCGTTGCCGCCAAGGACCAGCCCCCGCAATTGCGATAGTTCACCAAGCTCAGAGGGAATCTCGCCCGTCAGCTCGTTGCCGCCTAGGGCCAAATTCTGCAACCGAGACAGCTGGCCCAACGATACCGGGATCTCGCCCGTCAGCCGATTATCGTGCAGGTACAGCCAACGTAGTTGGGAAAAGCGGCCCAGCTGTGACGGAATCCTCCCTGTCAGCTGGTTGTCGCCAAGGAACAACACGCGCAGTTGTGACAGGCGGCCCAGCTCTGATGGAATTTTTCCCGTTAGCTCATTGCCGTCAAGATACAAAAACTCCAATTGCGACAGTTGCCCCAACCTCGATGGGATCTCGCCAGTCAACTTGTTCCCCGCTAGAGACATATGTCGCAATTCGGTCAATTGGCCCAATTGCCATGGAATCTTTCCCGTCAACTCGTTGCCATCAAGATACAAGAACTCTAGGTTGGACAGTTGCGCCAACTCTGACGGGATCTCCCCCGTCAACTCGTTGCCATCGAGATACAAGAACTCTAGGTTGGACAGTTGCGCCAACTCTGACGGGATCTCGCCGGTCAGCTTGTTCCCGCCGACGGACAACCCAGCCAACCATGGCATGTGGCTCAATTCCACCGGGATCTCACCGGTCAGATCGTTGTGGCCGAGGGTTAAGCGATGCAGCGTCAGTTGCCCCAACTCCGTCGGAATCACTCCCGTTAACTTATTGTGTTCGAGGAGCAACCAACTCAGCTGGGTCATCTGACCCAACCACTCCGGGATCTCACCCGTTAACTGGTTCCCTTCGAGATGCAAGAATTCAAGGTGAGTCAATTTCGACAACTCCGCCGGGATCTTCCCCGTCAGATTGCGCTCGCTGAGCCATAAATTCTTGACGCGGCTGGGTGATTCTGAAAAGCCGACGCCTACCCAATCGCTGATAGCCAAGCCACTATCCCAGTTCAAGGATCTGTTACCGTCCAACTCGTCACGGATTTGCAACAGAATCTTGCAATCTTCGACCAGACCTGGGTTGTTCTCCGGGTCCGGCACGGCCGTGCCCTTATCGCAGGCCTGCAAGGAAGGACTGACCCCCGCGAGAAGAAGTACCATCACTGCGCTCCATACAACCGGGCTACGAGTGGAAGGAAGACTCCAATCTCGGAAAGAGACCGTTCTCCGCATCCCCGTTCCGCGAGGGGGTCGCCACGGGTGCCCGTGTTGAAGACTCGCTGTGAGTAATTCTTGTTCAGGTCTCATTGAATCGGAGCAACGGGCAGACTCGCCAGATTGCCAGGACTTGAACGTAGCACCGTGCCCGCCACCTGCCCGTTCGACGGATTCACTTCCAGACCACCCTGGAAATCCGTCAGGTCAGGTGCGGGCTCGTCCCAATTGAACTCGTCGAGAAAGCGGGCCACGTGACCTCTGCCCGCCAATGGGTTCGCAGAAATTGTGCCCGTCCCGACGACAAAACCTTCCAGGTCAAGGAGTCTCACCTGAAGAGCCGTCTCCTCGTCACCCGGATTCACCACAGCCACGCCCGTTCGGATAACCCTGCTCACCGGCCCGTCAGTAGTGACCGTCACCGATCCCGGCACCACTGGCCCTTCTCCGTCACTTGCAAAAACAGCGGCTCCGCCGGCCGCTATCCGGAAGATCTCAGTTTCTCCCGCCACCATCTCTCCGTTCAGAACCACGTCCGGAGGTGCCCCATCATCGTCCAACAGTTCCAGCGTCGCGTTGACCGGTTCCTCCGAATCCAGGGTCAGGAGGCTGATCTGACTGATCAGACCGTCCCCATTGGCGAACTGCGCGAAATAGAGCTTCTCGGTCAGCTCCAACGGAACTGAGGACTCAAGCGTGTTGATGGCATCTGCCGTCGGCGCGGAGTTGTTGTTGGCGGAAGTGGACGCCACCTTGAACGTCACGCTTCTCTCTTTCGGCTCCAGCGGCGCTGTCCAATGAAAGTCGATTTTACCGGTCTCCAGGGGACTAGTTTGAGTCAGAAGCTGCCCGCCGTCCACCTCGTTGACGATGGTGGCGCCGGTGACGGCCGTCGGGGCGCCCGCCTGAGTGTCATCGGAGAAGACCACTGCCACCTGAAACCCGTACGTCGTTCCTCCAGTGATCGTGATCCCCACGTCGTAGGTTTCTCCGGGAACGAAGCGTTCCGGCAGATTGTTGAACGCGACAGAACCAACCTCGTTCAACGTGCTGCCGGGGACCATGTGACAGCCGATGACATAACATCCGGGGTCGTTGAGGACCCCTACGGGAAACGGGATCTCACGCCCGTCAGACCGCCCTCCGACTGAGGCGGCGAATAGCAACGAGAGAAATGCAGACAGGATTCCCACCCGGGCCAGAGCCGACAACTTCTCCCAGAACTCCTTCATAGTAATGGTCTTTAATGGTCTTTTCTTGATGATCGACGATCCGGTCTTCGGCCTGTCCCGTCCCGCCAGGAACCTTCCCGACCGACTTATTCGAAGAACGCAAAGTCCTCGGTGTTGTGGAAGGGGAACCGCTGGGCTCCCAGTGAATTGTCGATTCCAAAATAGCGCCGCAGCGCCTTGTGAACATGCTTCGGGTGGATAATAGTCCCGTTGGTGTCGTCCTGCCGCAGCGTCGTTGGGTGGATCTTGTGGGCGAAGTGCAGGGCGTCAGTCTCGCCGACGACCCGGTTGGTCCAGGACTGGTCCTTTTCCATCACGATGAAGCTGCCGATCGGCCAGTGGTCCTTTCCGTTATCCACGTTGTAGTGGTTGGTCCGGCCGAAATCCGAGCCCATCACGACGACCAGGCGGTCGGCCATCTCATGGCTCTCCGCCAGTTCCCACAGATAGTCCACCGAATCCGTCAGGTTCCCCAACAACCAAGTGTGATCTGCATCGTGATCGCGGTGGGTGTCGAAACCACCCAGAAACAGATCGGCGCTGACGGCGACCCTCGCCTTGAACGCGAGGATCGTGAGCTGGGCTTGACGCCGCAACTCGCTATCGTAAGTGTTGAACGCGCCTTGGAACTCTTCCGGTTGCTCCAACTCATCGTCCGGCGGAATGAGGGAAGCGTATGCTTTCAGTCCCTCGGTCGCTTCCACTGAGAGCGCTGTTGCATAAAGCTCACGGTTGCGTGCTGCTCTGGGCAAGAGCCGGGACGCCTCGGACAGCCGATCAATACTCGTTGTCCGGAAACTCTTGAACCTTTCCCAATCGGATAAACGGAGATACCGGCGCGAATCGTCCCCCCGACTGAGATTCGGAGTCGCAATATTACGAATCAGATCCGGATTATTCATGCGAGTGAACGCGGTCAGACTGGCCGTATCGGAAAACCCCCCGAAACTGAGGTAGGCAAGCGATAGCTTCGGTCCATGATGGGCTGCCAGCAACGCGGTCATGCTCGGATAGCCTTCCGATACACGGCCACTCCAGTTGTGAACGATTCCCGCCGAGTGCGAATTCGTCTGTGCGTCCACACCATTGATGACCAGCATCCGATCGTAGTATTTCTCGAAGAATGCCGCGTTGTTTGCGAAATTCGCGTAGAAGACGTTGCCCGCTTTCCGGACCTCTCCGTTCTCGGCCCAGTGGTTGATGACTTTTTCGCCGGGCGTATTCGTCTTCGGGTCGCAAAAACTCGTCGGATCCCATCCTCCATCCGCCTGAACAAAGATAAACAGCTTGCCGTCGTAGTTGGCAGCGTTCGCGAGCGGCAGGTGGAATCCCGACACTGCGCCGACGGCGGGGGCCAACAGTCCTTTGACAAAAGTCCTCCGTTTCACTTCACTCTCCTAGAAAAAGAGGTAACGGTAATCCGTTAATAAATACGCAAGCACTACGACCCACGTCTGGACAATTGGATCCTTGAGTCCTCCTTGGCCCCACCAGTCAGCATCATGCAGTATTTCGTTCGCGTGGTCCCAATCGAATTCCAAGTCTCCGTCCTCGTTATATTTCAGAACATCGCCTGCGATTCCTTCGAAGAAAAAATCATCGCGAATATCACAGCCGATATCTTCCTCCCGCCATTTCTCCGTGTTGCGTTTGTGTTCCCACGTCTCCACAAACAGCTGAAACGCGGCCTCTATATCGGGGGAATCGACCGATACCGTCGCTCCGAGGAGTTTCTCGTGCAATTCGATGAGTTTTCGACGAATCTCTTTGGCGCCGCGCGAGGTCTCGATATCGGATTCGACCACGATCCCCAGCATCGCAGCTTCATCACCTGCCGCCTGTTGATACGTGACAACCTCGATTCGGTAATCTCCATCCGTGGGAATCGTCACTGGAACATCTAGCCATCCACCGCAGCTAAGGCCGTATCCATCACGCCTTCCCAAAGAATCGTTCCAGAATGGTCCCTGACAATCCGCCGGTTCCAGGGTTTCAAGTTCAACGCGTGCAACGATTCCGCCTGCCGCGTCGTAGAAAATCATCTCATCCAGAATCAAGTTTCGGTCGTCGTCGGTTTCGTCGTCGTAGTAATCGTTTAAAAATCCCAGTCGCACGGTCTTGGGACCAGCACCTAATGATACGGCCCATGAATTCGTCTCTGGTTCCGACCAGGACTCGGACTCGATCACAGCGTCGCCTGACATCTCTGAAATCGGCGACACATTCTGGTCGATCCGATCAAATAGACGCCGGTTCTCATCCGGCAAAAGCAAGAACTCGCGTTGCACGATGGGACAACTGGATTCGAGGGCATGACTCTGGGCAACCGCGGCCATCGTCGCCGTCATGTCGTCCGCCCGTTCCGTGACCGACCCCGAGTCGATTCCGCCGTAAAGCAGGCGGTACCCGCTAGAATCGATCAGCGGATTAACAGAGTTGCCATATTCGAGATTCCATGGCCTTGTCACCCCTCGACCCCAACTGTATCCGGTGATAGCTTGAGTCTTCCAAGCTAACTCTTCCGGAGTGAGCAGCCGCTCGACCCCGGCACTTTGCAACGCCACCGATCGCACCGGGTCGTCGGCGGAGACCGATTCGGCACGAAACCAAGGGGAAAGCACGATCTCGACGAGGAGATCTTTCAGGTTGTAAGGGGCACCGTCGGCGATGCCCGTCCGGAACGCCTCGCCGAGTCGCTCCACCTCAGCGGTTTGAGCATTGGATGCCAGCAGCATCCCTTCGAAGCCACTGTCGTTCTCGTCCTCCGGTGGCGTGGCGATCTCAATACCTATGATTGCCGGCCACCAGAACTTCACTGTTGCCTCGGCAAACCGATCGTCCGCCACGATCTGCTCGGCCAACCATTGCACACTGTTTTCCGCGTCCGGTGCGATCGATCCGTTGAAGCCGGGCTCGCGCATGTCGCGATACCAACTATCGCCGGACCGATAGGGCGTGTACGCGCCATCCGGTGGGTCCTTGTAAAAATCATCCAGCGAGTCCTGCCCGCCCCACTCATCCCGGTAGTGTCCCTCTTCTCCGTAGTTCTGAAACGCACCGGCAACCGGATCCATGACGCGATGGCAGACCGTGCATGCGGAGTTGTTCATCGTGGGGTTATCGGTATCGGCGAGTGCGACGGGATCGGTTGTCCGAGAAGCCGATTTCTCGATATCGAGGCCCAGGAAGTGGTAATAGGTCCAACGCGCTCGGGCGCGGTTGCGGTTCGTAGGGGTTGTGGGGTAGCGCAACAGGAACACAGTGGTATTGAGAATTCCTGCGTGCGGGTAATCCGTGCTCAGATTGCCGGGATCGAGAACACGGGTCCCGAGATCGAAACTGTATTCATCAACTTTCGATTCATCGTCCCGGTAATAACTGACGATCTCCGAAGGTCGGAACTCCAGTCGGTCTTCGATATCTTCGAATTGCGTCGATGCGCCGTACGCCTCCGATGCCATCGGATTCGCCATGATGTAGTCGGCGGTCAGAATCTCCGTGTACGGGAGATCGTTCTCCACGACATGCGCGACCAATTCGAGCGGAGCGCGTGAGATTCCGTATTGGACTGAGCTCCACCATCGCGACCATTCTTGATCGTCCCACTCATTGCTGATGCCTCTATCGCGTAACGCCTTGATCTTCGTCCAATTCAGATTGACCAAATCGACGAATCGAGACTGAGCGCTTCCAATCACTTCCTCACCGAAGTAACGATCCGTAAGCAATCGGTCATTGCTCGCCCGAATCAAGAATTCGTGAAATCCCGGACCCGTCATCAGATTCCGGATCGCCGTCCGCAGGTCCTCCTCGGTGCCGTTCTCAACGGCTTCACGTTCCTCCCGGGTCGGGATCCTTCCGCCGAAGATTAACGCCGCACGCCACAACGTCTTCCCCGGTGACGCCATCGTGACCGTGTCGAACAACGTCTCCGGAGTCAGTTCGGGACCGGCATCGTCACCGTAACCGAGAAGTCCGAGAAAGCTCTCCATGTTGGCGAAGTCGTCCGATCCGGCCGGCACCTGAATCCCACCGCCGTGACCCACTCCCTGGATCTTGTTCAGGATCAGACTGGCGCCGTCCTCGACATCAGCCAGGAAATTCTCGAAGACCGCCAGGTTGAGGGTTCCATGGCCGGGGTTCGAAGACGGATGGAGAATCAGACGTGTGTGTCCGGAAACGCCGCCTTCTACATGGCAGTTGACGCATTTCTCCTGCACGATGGGGCCGGAAATGTGGTTCAGAAAAAAGTCCAATGCCGATTCCGACTCCGATTCATCTGCCTTGGAGGAATACCTCCTAGCGTCGGACGTCAGGAAGGCGCCGCGCAAGTCCAGCGCGATCGGAGGCCCGAGTCGGCCGTCGCTCAGGACCGGGCACATCACGTCCACGTCCGCGCGATCCGGCGTAGACGCGTACATCGTATTTTCCATGCGTTGGTGCGCCAACGCACGCTGGAGTTCATAGGCCCAGCGATTTGACGACGTTCGTTGGCTCTCGGGAACGGGAGCGGCTGTCAATCGAACCAGTTGCGCACCGGCACCGATTGCTGCCAGGGCCAGCAACGCGCACATTCCTTGTCGGAGGGCAGTCAAAGATCTCCTCCGTGTGGGAATACAGATGAATGGACTAGAAACAACCTCTCCGAATTATGAACCGATCATAGTGAAACCAAAAACCGATCGAATGAAACAAGAGTGAATTTATGTGCCAATAAGGTGAAATTACGGTGAACTCACATGTGTACTCGCTCATAGACTCGAAAGGTGACTCGGTCGCGAAAGAGCTAGTGGCGGGTGGTGGAAAGTTACCTGGGTCGCTGGCGGGTGGACGAGACGATCCGCTTCATCAAGCAGAGTTATCAACTGGAGGACATCCGGCTGCTGAAGTACGAGCGGTTGCGCAATCTGGTGATGTTGGTTCTGGCGACGGCCTACTTCGCCAGTGTGTACCTGGGCAAACGGGCCAAGCTGGTGATCCTGGTGCAGCACATCGAACGGGCCGCCAAGCGCATCTAGGGCGGTCCCGAGTTCCGCTTCTACGCGATTGCGGATGGGATCAAGCAGCTCTTGTTCGGCCGGAACACGGGAATTGGCCCGCCTTGAGCCAATCCTTGTCTGGAGTTGACCCGCTTTCGTGGACACATCCAAAGTAGGATCGTGAAAGGAGGGATCCACGATGGCAAGAAAGGGTCGACGGTACCCGCCGGAGTTCCGGCGGGAGATTGTGGGGCTGGTGCGCTCAGGCCGATCACCGGAGGCGCTGGCCGAGGAGTTCGAGCCCTCGGCATCGGCGATCCGGAAGTGGGTCAAGCAAGCCGATCTGGATGAGGGGCGCCGCAACGACGGGTTGACGACATTTGAGCGCCAGGAGCTGCGCCAGGCGAAGCGGGAGATCAAGCGGCTGCGGATGGAGCGGGACATCCTAAAAAAAGCCGCGGCTTGGTTCGCCCGGGAGAGCGGCTCGATCCCCGGAAAGGATTCGAGTTCGTGAAGGCGCACCGAGCCCGGTTTCCGATTCGGGTGATGTGCCGCGTTTTGGGTCTCTCCCCCAGCGGGTACTACGCCTGGTTGAAACGCCCGCGCTCCAAGCGGGCTCGCCAGGACGAGGCGCTTCGGGAAAAGATCGTGCGGATCTGGAACCAGAACCGGAGAGTTTACGGTCGGCCTCGTCTGCATGCCGAGTTGAGAGTTCGAGGGGAACGGACGAGCCCGAAGCGTGTGGGTCGATTGATGAAGGAAGCCGGGATCCAGGGGGCGAGCCGGAGGCGCCGGAAGGCCGGGCTCACCCGGAGGGACCGGAAGGCGCGTCCGGCACCGGACCTGGTGAACCGGAACTTCACGGCCGAGGGACCGGATCAGCTCTGGGTCGCGGATCTCACCTATGTCCGCACGAAGGCGGGCTGGTTGTACGTGGCCGTGGTCCTGGACGCCTGGAGCCGCTTGGTCGTGGGCTGGGCGATGGAGACCCATCTGCGCTCCGAACTGGTGGAGAAGGCGCTTGCCATGGCGGTAATCCGGCGGCAGCCGAAGCAGGTGATCCACCACTCGGACCAGGGAACGCAGTACACCTCGGCTGCTTTTGGAAAAAGATGCCGGCAGGCCGGAGTGCGGCCCTCGATGGGATCGGTAGGGGACGCGTACGACAACGCGATGTGCGAGAGCTTCTTCGCGACGCTGGAGTGCGAGTTGCTGGACCGTCACCGGTTCCGGAACCCGGGCGAGGCGCGACGGGCCGTCTTCGACTTCATTGAGGGATTCTACAACCGGCAGCGCCGGCACTCGGCGCTGGGCTACGAGTCGCCGGTCCGCTACGAACAGCAGGCGGCATAGGACCCACGCCGGCTTCGAGCGGCCCGACCACGAAGCCAGCACCACCACCGTCGCATCCAGCGCCGCGCGCGACACGCTTGAAGGGGGCAGGGTGGCTCCGCCCCCCTGAGACCCCCCGGATGCAAAGAGACATATAAAACTCTTAAATCCCTGGAAACAGAGACCGAGGCCCCCTCGTTAAGCGGTATCCCATTGTGGAAAATCAGAGATTTCCCACAACGTGAGCCCTTTTGCTGACGCGTCCACCAGTCGCCCCCACACGGAAAGAAAGAGCGCTCTGTCAGTGGCCATTGACCTTCGTCGGGAGGAAGTCTTGCTCCCCACCGACAGAAGGGGTATTAAACCTAAGAGCAACGTAGACCGCACCAATAAACCGTCCACGAAACCTTTCACCACTTCTCGGAACAGCACACCGACCGATACGTTGGAGAGTTTGCCGCACGTCACAACCTAAGGCGCATGGACACGTTGGATCAAATGGCCCGGGTCGCTGACCGGATGGTGGGAAAGCGGTTGCGTTACAAGGATTTGGTGGGTTGAACGAAAATCGACTGATCTTCGGCATCTTCACCTGCTTTCGAGACCGAGTGCCCAACGGCATGAGAAATGCCGCCGTCAACGCCAGACGCTTCATGGACCTGCCCAAGATTCAAATCTACACACCGGAAGACTACTTTGAGGGGAAGCAACCTAGGATGCCGAGGGCCGCATGAAGAAACCCAGACACAATCCCCAACATCCCACCATCGAACTGGTCAAGGATTCCTACCAACCGACCAAGGCCGAACTGGAACAGGATATGTGCGCGGAAGCAGACTTCGAGGAGCTGGTCCGTGCATTGGTCCAGCCCGTGAATATCAGATGGATAGAGCGGCCACGGAACCGGCGTTAGTGCTCAGGTTTCGGCACTTTCGTATATCATCCCCTTTGTTTGGACGATTCGTCCACTCCCGTGAATAGAATGATCGGTCAACCCGAAGTTCTCCTCATGGCTTCGGAGGCGTTGGTTCCTACGTGAGGGATTGGATGCCTTGATTGCCGTGAAGAAAATTTGGGTTCCGTTTGTTGTCTTATTGCTCTTGCCCGCCTCCTACTCTCTGCAGAGACCTGCGGAGCCGCCGGAGAACGTCCAACCCACATACGAGGATTCGATCCGGAGTCAGACTCAGGAGGCGGGGGAGACGACCCTGTACTTTCCCGACTATGTGGATGGTGGCGGATGGTCCGTGCAACTGGCGCTCAGCAACGTCGATCCGGACACGGCTGCCGAGGTCGTCGTCGAGGTCTACGACGAGGGCGGCGAGCCGGTTCTGGATCTGTTCGATTCGGGGTTGACTGTAGACATACCCGCCTTGGGCAGCCGGGTGCTGAGGAGTTCGGGGACAGGGGCGATTCGGCGCGGCTGGATTCAGGTTCGGACCGGCGCGGACTCGGTCAGCGGGCTGTTGACCTACAGGGAGGGGAGGACGGGGATCGAGGTGAGCGTGGAACCGGCCGAGTTGGGGGAACGATTCGCCCTGTTCGTGGAGGAGTCGGACGACGTCGGTGCCGGAGTGGCGGTCTTCAAGCCGGAGGCGCCGTCGAGCATCCAACTCCGGGTCCGGGACGAAGAGGGGAACGACCCGTTGCAGGGGGCGTTCGTTTCCCGGGGGAACTTTCGTCAACTGGCTCGGACGCTGCCGGAATGGTTCACCACGGAAGGGATCGACCGGGGATTTCTGAGCGACTTTCGGGGCCTCCTGTTCCTGCGGACCGAGGACGAGTCGCCGTTCGCGCCGCTGGGGCTGCGGTTCGGGAAGAGGAACCAATCGCTCTCGTCGGTTCCCGCCATCCGGGATGAGACCCAGGAGCCGATGGAGACCACCTTTTACTTCCCGGATTACGTGGACGGCAGCGGCTGGTCCGTACAGTTGGCCCTCAGCAACGTCGGCGCAGAGACCGCCGCCGAGGTGAGCGTGGAAGTCTTCGACGAGGAGGGCCAGCCGGTTCGGGATCTGTTCGATGCGGAGTCGGCGTTTCAGATCCCGTCGCTGGGCAGCCGGGTGCTGAAGAGTGCGGGCTCGGGGGCGATTCGGCGGGGCTGGATCGAGGTGGAGTCCGATTCGGCGGCGGTCAGCGGATTGTTGACCTACCGGCAGTCCGAGACGGGAGTCGAGGTCAGCGTGAAACCGGTGGAGTTGGGAAGCCAGTTCGCCTTGTTCGTCGAGGAGTCATCGGCGATCGGCGCCGGGGTCGCCATCTTCAAACCGGATGCTGCCCCGAACGTCGAGCTGCGCATCCGCGACGAGGAGGGGAACGACCCGTTGAAGGGGGTGTTCATTGCTCGGGGAGACTTCCGGCAAGACGCTCTCACGCTCCCGGAATGGCTCGGCGTGGAAGGGGTGGATACGGGGTTCCTGCGCGACTTCCGAGGACTGCTGTTCATTCGCTCCGAGGATGACTCGCAATTCGCTCCGCTGGGGCTGCGGTTCGGGAAGGCGAGCCATTCGCTCTCGTCGGTGCCGGCGATACGGATCGCGGACGGAGACGGGATCGCCGGAGGCCAGGCTCCTCCCCCGACGGTGAGGCTGTCGGTTTCGCCAAGCTCCATCAATTGGGGCGAGAGCGCCACGTTGACCTGGTCCTCCACGAATGCGGAGAGCGTGGAGATCACGCCGGATGTCGGCGCGGTGCCGTCGTCGGGCTCGCGGAGGGTGACACCGCGCACCACGACAACGTACCGGATCACGGCGCGCGGCGCCGGTGGCCAGACACGGACGGCGTCCGTCCCGGTGAGCGTGGCGGTCTCGCAGCAGGATGCGCTGACGGCGATTTACCGATTTACCGGTGGGCCGGATTGGACCAACAGCAGGAACTGGTGGACCGGCCGGCCTCTCAGGGATTGGCACGGGATCACCGTCGACAACCTGGGACGCGTGACGGCGTTGGTCCTCAACCACAATGGCCTGACGGGAGCGGTCCCTCCGGAGCTGGGCGCCCTGACCCACCTGACGTCCCTCAATCTCAGCAACAATGCCCTGACGGGGCCGATCCCAATGCAGTTGGGCGCGCTCCGCAGCCTGACTTTTCTCTCTCTCGAAAACAATGAGCTGACCGGGCCGATCCCACCCCAACTCGGATCGCTCCTGGGACTGGAGACCCTGGTCCTAAGTTTCAATGCCCTGACCGGGCGCATCCCGCCCGAATTCGGCGCACTCACCAACCTGACGTTTCTCGTTCTCGACAACAATGCCCTGACCGGCCCCATACCGCCCCAACTGGGCGCACTCGTCAAATTGACGACGTTGGGCCTCAGAGGCAATGCCCTGACCGGGCGCATCCCGGGCGAACTTGGCTCACTCGCCAACCTGAGGTATATCAGTCTTAACAACAATGAACTGACGGGGCCGATTCCGCCGGAACTCGGTTCCCTGGCCAACCTGACGAGCCTCGGCGTTTACGGCAACAACCTGACGGGACCCATCCCGCCCGAACTCGGCTCACTCACCAACCTGACGTTTCTCAGCTTCCGGAGCAATACCCTGACCGGCTCGATCCCGCCGGAATTGCGCTCACTATCCAAGGTGACGGTCCTGGACCTGAGCGACAATGCCCTCACGGGGTCGATCCCACCGGAGGTGGGCTCGCTCGCCAATCTGCAAAGCTTGGTGTTCAGTGACAACTTCCTGACGGGGCCGATTCCGTCGCAACTCGGTTCGCTCGCCAACCTGACAAACCTCAATCTCGCCAATAACAACCTGACCGATTCCATCCCGGCGGATCTGAGCTTGCTCGCCAACCTGGAGGATTTGCTGCTCAACGACAACGACCTGACGGGGCCGATTCCGTCGCAACTCGATTCGTTGGGCAATCTGACGAATTTGCATCTCCAGGGAAATGCACTGACAGGCCTGATTCCGCCGGAACTGGGCTCGCTCGCCAACCTCACGAGCCTCGGCCTCGGAAACAATGCTCTGTCGGGCCCGGTTCCAGCAGAACTCGGCTCGCTGGCCAATCTGAGGTGGCTGAATCTCAGCAAGAGCAACTTGGCCGGACCGCTGCCCGGCAGCTTCTTGAGGATGGACCTGGAGAGCTTCTGGTTTGACTCGAACGAAGATCTTTGCATCCCCGGAAACTCCGATTTCGTGACTTGGTCAAAAGGAATTGAGAACTATCGCGCCGGAGCGTACTGCAATAGCTCCGACAGGGCAGTCCTGGAAACGTTCTTTGCAATCGCCGGAGGCTCGGTTTGGACGAACTCGGACGGATGGCGCGGCAACGGGCCGTTGGAGGAGTGGTACGGGGTCAGCGTGGATTCCCAGGGCCGGGTCACAGCGCTCGACCTGAGCGATAACGGACTGGAGGGACGGGTTCCCGGCAGCTTGGGCCGCCTGTCTCAGATGACCGAACTGAGGATTGGCGGCAATGCCCTCGCCAGCCGCCTACCGCTGTCTCTGTCTTCTCTCCCATCTCTAGGAGAATTTCGTTACGCGGACACTGACCTTTGTGTACCGACTGAAGAACCGTTCCGTGCTTGGATGAACGCCATTTCGTCTCACGCAGGAACGGGGGTGGATTGTGCGCCTCCGACGGACCGTCAAATTCTCACATCACTGTACGATACCACCGGGGGGCCAAACTGGAGCAACCGCAATAATTGGCTGACGGAACGTCCTCTTGATGAGTGGCACGGTGTGAAAGCCGATGGCAACGGGCGCGTGACTGGGTTAGACCTCAGAAACAACAACCTGACTGGCCAGATTCCGGTGGAACTCGGCTCGCTCATCCGCCTGAGGGTTCTGGATTTGCGCGGCAATGCACTGACAGGTCCGATCATGCCGGAGCTGGGCTCGCTTGCCGAACTCACCAGCTTGGTCCTCGGACTCAACAGGCTGGCCGGGTCGATCCCTGCGGAACTGGGGGCACTCTCCAACCTGCAGAACCTATGGTTATACGGCAATAAGTTGACGGGACCGATTCCGGCGGAGTTGGGCTCGCTCGCCAACCTGACGAATCTCGGTCTCGCCAGGAATGAACTGGCCGGCGCGATCCCACCGGAATTGGGCTCGCTCACCAAATTGAGGAACTTGTGGCTCGAAGAAAATGCCCTGTCGGGCTCGATTCCGCCGGAACTTGGCGATCTCAACAACCTGGAATTCTTGTGGCTCCAGGAAAACGGCTTGACGGGACCGATTCCGGCGGAGTTGGGCTCGCTCGCCAATCTGAGGAGCCTTTATCTCAGCAGCAATGAACTAGCCGGCGCGATCCCGCCGGAATTGGGCTCACTCACCAAATTGAGGGGCTTGTGGCTCGAAGAAAATGCCCTGTCGGGCTCGATCCCACCGGAACTCGGCGCTCTCAACAACCTGGAGGTCCTGTGGCTCCACGGCAATGAGCTGACGGGCGCGGTCCCGGCGGAATTCGGCGGGCTGGAAAACCTGCGCAGCGTGGTGTTGGCGAGAAATGGCGGGATGTTCGGAGCGTTGCCCGCACGCCTGACAGATCTGCAACACTTGGACGAACTTCTGACCGTCGATACGCGCCTTTGTGCGCCTTCGGACGCAGGATTTCAAACTTGGCTGTCCGGCGTCCGGAAACGCCGCGTCGCCGCCTGCGGCGCCCGCGTTCCGCCGGCTGCGTACCTGACTCAGGCTGTGCAGTCGCGGGACTTCCCGGTGCCACTGGTGGCGGGCAAGGACGCTCTCCTCCGAGTGTTCGTGAAATCCAGCCGCAAGACCGGGTCAGATCTCCCTCCGGTGCGGGCCACATTCTACCGGAACGGGGCGAAGAGACACATGGTGGACATTCCGGGGAAGCTGGTCCCGATACCACTGGAGGCCGATGAGGGAGATCTGACCTCATCGGTAAACGCACGGATTCCTGGCTGGGTGGTGCAACCGGGGCTGGAGATGGTGATCGACATCGACCCGCATGGAACGCTGGGTCCCAATCCGGGCGTCGCGAAGCGAATTCCGGAGAGGGGCCGATTGGCGGTCGAGATCAGAACGCTGCCTGTCTTCGATCTAACCGTGATTCCCTTTCTGTGGACTCAGAGTCCGGATTCGTCGATCGTGGACTTGGCAAATGGTATGGCCCGGGACCCCGGGGGCCACCCCCTGCTCAGCGACACACGTAGGCTGCTGCCGATCAATGAGCTCGACGTCAAGGCACATGCGCCTGTGAGGTCCTCGTCGAATAATGTTTTCACACTACTCAATGAGACTGAATTGATCCGAGCCATGGAAGGTGGCAGTGGCTACTACAAGGGCATGATGGCGGGGAACATTACCGGTGCTGGCGGGGCGGCCAAGCGGCCCGGCTGGGTTAGTTTCTCAGCGGTCGTATCCTTGACTCTGGCGCACGAGCTTGGCCACAATTTGAGCCTCTACCATTCGCCGTGCGGCAGTCCTCTCGGCGTGGATCCATCATTTCCCGAAGCCGACGGGTCGATCGGCGCCTGGGGATACGACTTCAGCGAGCCGAACCGGCTGTTGCCGCCAGTTTGGTACGATCTCATGGCCTACTGCAGAAATCGCCCCCCATGGATCGGTGATTATCATTTCACAAACGCGCTTCGTTACCGTTTGCACATCGCCGCCAGCGGAGGGGGGTCTGCGCTGGTCACCGCCGCGGCGAAGAGCCTGCTTCTGTGGGGCGGTGTCGGCCCCGATGGGACTCCGTACCTGGAGCCGGCGTTTGTCGTGGATGCGCCGACGGCGATGCCGCGGTCTGACGGGGAATTCGAGATTACTGGACGGGATGCGGATGGGGAGGAGTTGTTTTCGTTGAGTTTCGCGATGCCGCGGGTCGCGGATGGGGATGGGAGGTCGTCGTTTGTCTTTGCGCTGCCCGTGCGGCCGGGGTGGGATGAGGAACTGGCTAGTATTTCGCTGAGCGGGCCGGGCAGGTCGGTCAGGTTGGATGAGGAGACCGACCGGCCGGTGACCATTCTGCGGGATTCGGGAACGGGGGAGATCCGGGGGATTCTGCGGGGTCGGGCGACCGGGACCGGGAGCGCGGATGACGCGGTGTCGGCGTTGGCGTTGGAGCCGGGGATGGAGGTATTGACCAGCCGGGGTATTCCGGAGACGGAGGAGTGGAGTCGGTAGGGAGAGCAAACGCGGGAGGCGGTTTCTTGCCGCCTGCCGGGAGGTGCGACTTTCTTGTCGCCGCTATCTCACCAGTAGGCGATGGCCTCGGCCACTTCGCCCAGTCTTCGGCCGTTCCAATCCACGTCGGCCAGGATGGGAAGGGAATGGGTCGAACACTCCTGGGGAAAGCGGACCCGGACGGTGGTCTCCTTCGTCTCTCCCCCCGGCACGATCAGCTCCAGTTCCAAAGGATCGACGGAGACGCCTTCCAGTGAGCGGAATCTGACTCGACAGCTTTTCTCTTCCTCGGCGTGGTTCTTGACGTAGAGCCGAAAGTCCACGGCGTCGCCGGGACGAATCCGAACCTTGTAGGGCCGGAACTCGACCCAGTGCGGATCCATGGCCATGTCGGGGTGGGGCGCCTGGACCACGTCGGTGAACAGCGACTGCCAGCGGTCCATCCACCGGGTCCAGCGATCGATCCGGTCTTGTTCGAACTCCACTCCCCCTCCATGCCCGGTCAGAATCACATCCGGACGCCGCTCCGCGATCTTGCGCGGTATGGACCCATAGGCGGACAGGGGAGTCCGATTCTTGGGGATGAAGGAATGAATGTAGTCCCGCTCCTCCCGGAAAGGGAGTCCCGAGATGGCATCGCCGATGGCCAGGAAACGCTGCCCGTCCACCTGGAATGAAATGTGGTGGTCGTACCAGGTCTGCCCCGGGAACTGCTCGATCCGGAAGTCGATCCCCCGCCAGTGGAAGCTCTCGCCGCGGGCCACCACCCGGTCGACCCGCATCCCGTCCGGCACCATGCAGGGCATGTCGTATTGCTCCGGATGTTCCAGCAGATCCCGCAGTTCCGGCGCGGCGGCCACCTTGGTGGCGTAACGCGCCCGGAGCATGGGGTAGCCGGCCAGGTGGTCGTCGTGGAAATGGGTCGGCAGGAAGTATTCCACCGTCTCGACTCCCAGCTCACTGCGCAAGCGCGGCGTCAGGTGGTCGATGTAGCGGTGCGGGTTGGCCGAAATCGGCGCCCCCGAGACGTAGCCGCAGTCGATGAGAACGGCATGTCCCGCGTCGTCCTTGACCACGTACGAGTTGGCCATGGAGTTGACCTCGTAGACGTGGGGCGACAGCCGGCGGAATTCCACCTGGAAGGGCGTGTAGGGCTGATCGAAAAACATGCCGTGGAGCTCCGCGAGTCTCGCACCCAGTTCGTCGATGCGGGCTTCGGCCCTGGTGAATGGCGCTCCATGCCCGGGAAGCATGAGATCCCACTCCAACCCGGCGGCGTGGGCCAGGCTCTCGAGCTGGTTGACGTGCCCCTGGAAGTCCATGTAGCTCCACTGCAGCCAGTGGTAGTCGCCGAGGCGGCCCGGCGCCGCCATCATGTCGCCGCACGCGAGGACGCGCCGGCCGTCGACTTCGAATAGGTATCCCGTTGAGCCGAAGGTGTGTCCGGGCAGCGGCACCACCTCGAATCGGATCCCCTGCCAGTCAATGGTCTCGTAGTCGTGGGCGATCCCGGCGCCGCGCACGTCCTTCAGGGGTGCGAATCCCGGATAGTAGGCGGTGTAGTTGTCGTAGAGATAATAGGCCGCCCGTTGCAGGTCGGCCTCCTCCAGGTAGCGCCGTTCGGCGGCGGGGATGAAGACCTCGGCGCCTTGCCCCTGCCAATGCGAGATCCCGGAACACTGGTCGCGGTGAAAGTGGGTGAGCAGGACCCGGTCGACCGCTCCCACGTCGTCGCACCGCAGATCGGTGCCGCAATCGATCAACAGCGTCCTGCCGCCGGCCCGGACGCCGTAGACGCTGCAAGTGTCCTCCACCTGGAAAAGGTTCTCACTGAGTCGTTTCATGAAGACCTCCGGAGGGGAATAGGAGGGGGGACATTCCTGTCCCCCTTAGGCGCGGGGACATCCGTGTCCCCGCAAGAATCGGCGGTTAAAAACCGCCGCTCCAATGCGGCGGTCAATTCCGCTCCGTAGGCGAAAATCGCCGGCGTCCCGCCCGTGTGCATGAGCAGGAACGAGCGTCCTGGGTCGGAACTCCGAGCCCGGTGGATCAACCCCGCCATGGTCTTCCCCGTATAGACCGGATCCAGGATCAGACCCTCCAGACCGCCGGCCATCCGGATCGCTTCCAGCGTGGGCGGGTTCAACCGCCCGTACCCCGGCGCCAGGAAGTCGTCGATCACGCGGATGTCCTCGTCCCCCACCGGGTTCGCCATTTCCAGCAGCTCGCCGATCTCCCGGCAGCGGTCCCGGATCCGCTCCTTCTGCGGTCCGGCGTTCCGGCGCACGCAGACGCCGGTCACCCGCACCCGCGAGCCCAGCGCCCTCAACCCGAACAGCAGCCCCCCGTGGGTGTGGCCGCTCCCTGAGGGGACCACCACCTCTTCTATGGAGAGTTGCCGGGCTCCAATCTGCTCAAGAAGCTCCTGGGCAGCCACCACGTACCCCAACGCTCCCAGCGGCGGGTGCCCCGGGCCGAGGGGGATGATGTAGGGATACCTTCCCTGCCCCTTCAGATCCTCGGCGATCTCCCCCACCCGCCGGTCCGCGCCCTCCTCGTCTTCACCCTGGGGATAGGAATACAGCGTCGCTCCCAGGATCCGGTCCAACAGCACGTTTCCCGAGTTCCGATAAAGAGAGTCGTCTCTCGGAACTCTCTCTTCCAGTTGAATATGGCAGCCCATGCCCGACTTGCGGGCGGCAGCGGCGGCGAGACGGACGAAGTTGGACTGAACGGCCCCGGTGATGAGAATCGTGTCAGCGCCTTGGAGCCGCGCCTCGCCCAGGTAGAACTCCAACTGCCGGACCTTGTTGCCCCCGAGCGCCAGGTCGGTGCAGTCGTCCCGCTTGACGTAGACCCGCGCTCCGCCCAACGCCTCGCCCAGGTTCGGCATCGCCTCCAAGGGCGTGGGCAGGCGGCAGAGCCTCAGCCGCGGAAACTCGTCCAAGGTTCCCAGCCCCGGTTCTGCCGCCATCTGGAACTCCCTGAAATCAGAGACGGAAAGAGGACAAATACGTCGGAGAAGCCGGCTCCGGGTCAGAGCTGCTCTTCAAACCACTTGGCCATCCAGTTGAAGTATTTCACCCGGAACACGTGGCCGTCGTCGGGACGATGGACCTGGAAGAGTTGGGACCGCCCCGCCTCCCGGTAAACGGGCGAAACCAGTTCCACCAACTGATCCACTCCGGACGCCGCCATGTCGGGGTCCTGCAGCGGCGCCAGAATCATCAGCGGCCGGGGCGCGATGCAGTCCGCCACGATCTCCGGATGGTCGAAGTGCCGGAGCAGTCCCGGTATGTAGTGGCAGGAACTGTGCCGGTCCGGCTGTCCCTCGTGGATGTCCCGCTCCAGGCTGCCCAGCCCCCCGCAGAGAATGGCCGCGGTCCGAATCGAAGGGTCGCAGGCCATGGCCCACCAGGAGGCGTACGACCCCAGCGAGAATCCGGTGAGTCCGACTCGGCCCGGGTCCACCTGCTTCTGGGCTCCCAGGACCCGGGCGGCCCGCAAGGCCTCCTCGGCCAGAATCCCCATCTGGGGACGCCCGTAGGGGGCCAGGAGCTTGGCTTCGGTTTCCCAATCCTCCAGCGCCCGGCGCCGGGCCACGGTCCCCTTCAAGGTGATGGAGAGGGTGGCGAATCCCCGTCTCGACAGCTCCCGGGCCCATCCCCGGAGCGGTCCCTTGTCCGGATGCTCCCGGTGAAACCGCTCCTCGGTCAACCGTCCGGCGTCGCTGCTGGTCCCCGGCATGCAGACGACTCCCGCCAGCGATCCTGGCTTGGCCCCAACGGGCACCAGCAGGATTCCCGGCACCGTCTCTCCCAGGGAATTGACGAAGGTCACGGGTGTCCTCAGGAGTCCGTCTTCGGTCCGCGTCGTTTCCCCCATGGAGAACGGGATTTCCTTCGGGGGGATCGCATCCATTCCCATCAATTCGATCACCTTGGACCGAACCGCCTTCCCCCGGATCGGTTGCGAAAAGGCAGGCCGGACGTCGGCGGGGACGACGGCCGCGTCGGGCTCGTTCCTGGTGGACGGACCGGTATTCACGAGGGCGAATATAAAGGAGCCCGCCAGCAACGTGAGGGCGATCCCCAGGCGGATGCGCGACGAACCGGGCAGTTTGAGTCGAATGGCCATGAGAAGATACCGCCGGGATCAGGTTCGGTCCGTTGACGTAAGCTGGGCAAGTCTAGCTTCTCCCCGGCGGGCGAACAACTTGTCCGGAGGGGGCTCTTGGTCCCGACTGTCCCACAGTCAGCAATTACCGAGAGTTATTGAGGTATCCCTAAAGCCAACCCTTCTTTCTCCATTTGAGCAACGTGTCTCGATCAACCCCCACCCTCCTTGCCACAGCGGCCCAACTCATGCCTCTGTCTCGGAGGGACACTACCAAGGCCTTCCTCTCGAGAGTGAACTTGGTCTTCCCGCGGCCGGGTTCTACCAGCGGCGATGCCAACTCCTCCAGAGTCAACGTCCGTCCAGATCGAATCCACCTTTGAAGGTGTGTGTTACACATCCCATGAGAGTCGTGATCCCGATCGCAACCGACGACGTCGCAGGTCCGATTGAGCATCGGATCCGCAAAGTTGAAATACCCTTTGGCCTTCCATGACCTCACCGTAGGCCAGCTCACGCCCAGTTGTTCAGCGATCTGCTTCATGCTTAGACCGCGAGCATTGAGGGACTCCACGAGAACCTTTGTTTCCGGGTGCAGTCTCCCACGATTCGGCTTGAATGCCGCCAGCTCCTCCAGAGTCATCGTCCATCCCGAACGGCGGAGCTTCGAATAATGGGAGATGCACAGACCCTTATATGCCGCCTCTGATTCACATCCACGGACAGCACACTTGCACACTGCTCCTCCCTCACCCATCCGTCCGGGAGGGTCGAAGTCGTTCGATCAGCGAGCAGAAAAGGATAAAAGGCGGGAGGAGGCTGGCCGAATGGCCGCCTCCTCCCATCAGAAAAAGAGGATGGTCCGCGTTCACTCCCCCGAGGCAATCACCGCACAGGAACTACCGGGAGGGTAGTGAAGATCCGGTTGTTGAAATCCATCTCCAAGGCAACGCCGGTGAACGTGGACCCCGACGGCGCGGTGCAGTGGACCGAGCCTTCGAAGTCGTTCGTGCTGGCGTTCTTGAACATCTCGTTGATGAACTCTGAGTTCTGACCGTTGCCCGGCAGGGTAATCGGCTGCTCGCCCATCCTTTGGCCTCCCGCCATCAAGCGGCAGGTCACCGTCGTCGGCTCCGCCATGAGATTGCGGATGGCGGCGCCGGTGTTGATGCCGTCCGCCATGCGGCGGGCCGGGAAGATGGCGGCGTTGACCGCCTCGCTGGCACCCACTCCGGCAACCCCGATGGCGGGGATATTGAAGCGGAGGACTCCGCCGATGGGTCCGTCAGAGACGACTCTCACCGAGCCGACCATGCCGTCGCCCATGCTACTGGTGGAGATGGTCATTTCACCCATGGCCGGGATCTCGTCCGTCACCATCAGGGCGCCGTCGGCGACCTCGACTCCGTCCATCATCGCGTCCACAACCATCGAGGCATCGATCATGTTGCCCATCTGGTCGTAGAAGTAGATGGCCGGTGAGACAGCCGAACTGGCCACGTTGACGAAGACCAGGTCGGAAGTCGTTGCCGTCCCGCCGAAATCGCCGGTGGCGAAGTGTGCGAAGTTGAGCGTCGATTCACCGCTGTCGGCTCCGGAACCCAGAGGCACCATCGGGAGGGTGGTGAAGATGCCGTTGGCGGCATCCATTTCCAAGGCGACTCCGACGAACATCCCGCCTTCGGGGGCGGTGCAGCGCACCGATCCCACGAAGTCGGTCGTATTGGCACCCGGGAACATCTCGTCGATGAACTGAGCGCTGTGGCCGTCTCCGGGCAGCATGACCGGGACGGAATCCATGACCTGGCCGCCCTGCATCAGCATGCAGGTGACCGTCATGTCTTCGGCGCTGAGGTTTCGAATCGCCGCGCCGGTTCTGATTCCGCCCAACATCCGGCGAGCCGGGAAGATGGCGTCGTTGACGGGCTCGCTGGCTCCTACGCCGGCCACACCGACGGCCGGGATGTCGAAGCGCAGCACGCCTCCCAGGCGGCCCGTGCCGAACACCCGCACCGAACCGACCACCAGGGCACCTTCACCGTTGGTCGAAATTGTCATTTCGCCTCGGCCTGCGATCCCCATGGGAACGGTCAGGGCGCCGTCAGCGGCGACCCCCAGATCTCCCGTCACATCCACCACCGAGTCGGCGTCGATCATCTCACCCATCTGGTTGTAGAAGTAGATGGCCGGAGTCACCGTGGAGGTCTCCACGTTCACCAGGACGATGTCGGAGGTGATGGTCACCCCACCCGCCGTGCCGTTGGCAAAGTGGGCGAAGTCGACGCCCTCCATGGGCGTGGCCTCGACCGATGCGGCGGCACCAGCTCCGGTGGAGTTCACCGCTCTCACCTCGATTTCATGGCCGATCCCGTTGGACAGGCCCGTCATGGTGTAGCTGGTGGCGCTCGCGCCGCCTTCCACCGCCATCCAGGAACTCCAGCCGCCACCGTTCATGCGATAGCGCACCTGGTAACCGGTCACTGAGGAACCGCCGGTGTCGGTCGGCATACCCCACATCACCGTGATGGTCTCGTTTCCGATACTCACCGTCAGACCCGTCGGCGCGCTGGGCGCCCGGCCCGGCGTGGCACTGGCTTCGGCAGCCGTCCCTTCGCCGATACTGTTCACCGCCCGCACCTGGAATCGGTATTCCGTGCCGTTGGTGAGACCAGTGACCGTGACGCTGCTGGCGTTCCCGGCACCACTGACGGTCGTCCACGCGTCGTCGTAGGCGACGCCGGCCTCAGCGTAGCGGTACTCATAACGGAGGATCTGCGAGCCGCCGTCAGTCGGCGCACCCCAACTCAGAGCAACCTGCTCGTCACCGTCGGTGGCCGTCAGATTCGCCGGAGAACCCGGAGCGGATTCCGCCAGCGTGGCGCTGGCCGTGGCCGTCTGGCCTGGCGCAACGCCGTTCACCGCCCGCACCTGGAATTCGTAGGACTTTGCATTCTCCAAATTCCCAACAGTGGTGCTGGTGGCCGTCGCGCCGCCAGCAACGGTCGCCCATTCGCTGTAGGTTCCGCCGACCTCCTGGTAGCGGACCTCGTAGCGGACGATCGCCGTGCCGCCGTCATCGACCGGTGCACTCCAAGTCAATGTGACACTCTGGTCACCACTTGCCGACGACAATCCTCTGGGTGCGCTCGGAGCGCCCTCCACAGGGATGGTCAGAGCAACGGTCGGACCTTCGAGACCCGAGTAGTCTCCGCCCGTCACCGAATGCGTCAGCGTGAAGGACTGCTCCTCGTCCGTTCCGGCGTCCGCCGCCACCTCCACCGTTACAGTCTGGTCGCTGTCCCAGTTGTCCCGGGTGAAGACCAGCGACGACCCGGTCGACGGCCCGGTGGCCGTCACGCCGTCGGACGGGCTATTCACCATCACCGTTACGGCGTCCAGCGGCTCCGATGTCAGGCCGACTCTGTAAGTCCCGCTGGATCCTGCAGCAACGGTCAATGAAGTAGAACTCACCGTCACGCCCCGCTTGTCGTTCTCCTTGAACGTCACCGACACGGATGAGATCGCCACCGGGTTGGCGGCATCCTCGTACTCTTCCGCACCGGAAGCCGTGTGGGTCAGCATTACAGCGGGATCCTGAACAGCGTCGTCGTCTTCCGCCAAGCTTACAGTCACCGTTTGCTCGCGGTCCCAAGTGCTGGTGGAGAAACTCAACGTTCTCGTCGTACTCCCGTTCACTCTGACGTCTCCGCTCGCACCGGAAACGGCCACTCTTACGATCCCCGACGGCTGCGAGGTCAGCACCACGGTGTAGGATTCGCTGCTACCCTCCGTGACCTCCAGCGAGGTCGGATTAATGGCAACTCCCGGGTCAGTACTGCTCTTGATCGTCAACCTTACGATCCCGTTTTCGTAGCCGCTTGCGGCGTGCGTCAAAGTGTCGGGATTGAGGGGGTCGCTGGTTTCCGTCGCGCTAGAGGCCGCGTGCACGGTTATCGTCCTGGGCGAAGACCAGTTGTCGGGCGTGAATGTCAGCGGCGCCGGGCTTACGGTCACGCCACTGGGTGCACCGATGATCGTCATTTCCACATCTGTCGCCGGCCTGGAACCGAGCGCAACCGTATAGGTGCGGCGCGTCCCTTGGGCCATCTGCAGCGACGGGGTACTCACGACTATCGCCGCCGTGTCATTATCCGTGATTGTCACCACCACGTTCGATGCGTTTTCGTTGTCGTACCCGCCGCCACTCACTGTGTGAGTCAGCGTGACGGTGGATTCGGGCGTGGCGTTATCGTCCTCGGCGGCCGTCACCGTCACCGGCTGCGGTCTCTTCCAGTCGCCCCGCGTGAACGTCAGGGACGTGGGATTCACCACCAAAGACTCGGTTTTCGCCTCCGCCAATCCACCCAGGGTTACCTTCACCGTGCCGGTGGGCTCCGAGCCCAGAACGACCGTATACCGTGCCGACGCTCCTCCCTCGGTCACAGAAAGTGCCGTCGGAGTCACTATCACACCCTTCCTGTGGGTGTCGTCCTCGGTAATCGTCACCGTCACCGTGCCCGAGGTCACGCCGGAATATCCGCCTCCACTGGCCATGTGCGTCAACTCCACGTCGACGTCCGGCTCCGCGTCGTCGTCTTGGCCCGCCTTCACCTCCACCATCTGCTCTTCATCCCAATTGCTGGTGGTGAAGATCAGGCGGGACGGTTTAACGGTGACGTCGCCTGACGCTCCGCGCACCATTACCGTCACCGTTCCAGTCGGCTGTGATTCCAGTCTGACCGAGTACATGCCGGTCATGCCCTCACCAACCATCAAGGTTGAGGTAGCCACGTCCGGAGTTTCATCCGCCGCAAGAGACGTATCCACAATGATGCCGCGCTCGTGGATTTCCTCGATGGTTACCCGGACGCTGCCCGCGCTCGTGCCGTCGTAGTCCCCGCCGCGCACCGTGTGGGTCAGCGTCACGGGAGCATCGGTTACGCCGTCGTCGTCGGTGGCGGCGGTGACGTCCACTTCCTGCGCTGTGGACCAATTGTCATCCGTGAAGATCAACTGTGACGGGTCCACGGTTACGTCACCCGAAACTCCACCGACGGTCACCGTCACCCTGTCTTCAGCATCACCAACCGGCTGGGAATCGAGCAGGATGCTGTAGGTTGCGGTCCCGCCCTCGGTCACATCGAGTGATGTCCGCGATATGGCCACGCCCCGAGTGTCGCTTTCCCGCACCGTCGCCTGCAAGATTCCATTGGCGACGATGGAGCCGCCGATGGTGTGCGTAATCGTGGCCGTCTCCTGCACCGCGTTGTCGTCGACGGGCCCGGTCACCGTCACCGTCTGGGCCGTGTTCCAGGTGGCATCCGCAGCACCGTCAGTGGTGGGCCCTGCAAAGGTCAGGCTTGCCGTCGCCGCCCCATTCACTTGAAAGCCCGAACCCGCATTCACTATCACGGTCTCACTGTCATCCACGCCAGGATTCGCCGCCAGCCTCACGGTGTATTCCGCGTCACTGCCCTCGTTTATGGTCACCGAGCTTGGCCTCAATGTTACGGCCGCCGCCGAAGCGGAGACGGTCACCTCGACATCGCCTACCGCCGCGTCGGGATCATCGGTGTCGTAGGCTTTGTCCCTGCTGCTCGATGAAGTATTTATTGAGTTTGTCAGTGTTACTGAGGTGGGGTGGGGTGGGTCTGCGCTGAAATAATCCGAGTCGACCCGAACCGTAACCGTCTGTGGACGGTTCCAAGTAATCGATGAGAAGGTCAGGCTAGACGAACTGACGCTGAAATCGGGCTGGTCCTCCGCCACCGTGATCCTCACCGTGTTCGTGGGCTGAGAATTCAGGACGACGGAAAAGGTCCCTCTCGCGCCGGCAGCGATGTTGAGCGCGGCGGGACTCACCGTCACGCCCCGCGTGTCGTTGTCATTGACCGCCACCGACACGGTAGCCGCCGACTCTCCAGTATAGTCGCCGCCCCGCACGGTATGCGTGAGAGTTGCGGTGTCGTTCTCCGCGTCGAGATCCTCGCCCGCAAATACGGTCACCGTCTGCGGCGTGGCGTAGTTGTCGGAGAAGAAGAGCCGGGAAGGACTCACCGCGAGTTCGCCCGAGACCCCTCCCACATCCACGGTCACCACGTCGGTGGGCTCGCTCGTGAGCACCACCGTGTAAGTGGTGCTGCCCGCCTCCGTCAGCGTACCCGCCAGTTGCGTCACCGTCACGCCGCGCGTTTCGTCGTCCTGGGCCGTCACCCGCACGGACGCGTTCGCCAAGGCCACGGAATCGTCATCGTCGCCAATGGTCGCCGTGTGGGTGAGGGTCACGGTCTCCGCTACCGCGTCATTGTCTTCGGCTGCCGTTACCATCACCGTCTGCGCAGTACTCCAGTTACCCGTATTGGGGTCACCTGGTGTATCGGGTGCCGTGAAAACAAGTACGACCGACGTGTCGTCCGTTGTTGTATCTGTATCCGAACTCACTCTGAGGTCGCCGCTATCGGTCGCTGCGCCGACAACCGTCACGGTCACGTTCTCGGACGGTTCGGCGTCCAGCACGACCGTGTACTCTCCCGCGGTTCCGCCTTCCGGGACCTCCAGCGTCCTGGGAGTCACGGTCACGGCCAGATTGCCCTGGGGGAAGGCCAGTTGCGGCGCAGCCAGAAGCAGCACGGCCAAGAGGGGTAGAAAACCCCTTCCGAAGTGGACAAAGGAAGTTTTTCTTAGGCCGTCACAGATCGATGCGGACCTACTGCGTTTCGGCATGGGGATTCCCTCCAAATACGATCTAGCGCTGTCGGGCTCTTCTCACAGGTGTTTTTTTCTCACTGGTGCTTTCCCTGATTCGTACGGAATCAGTAGGCACCCAAATCGTCAACGGATGATACCATATCAATACCGACATCACTCTTAACTGATGTTCCGCGCGTAAAAATGTGGCACCGAAGAGATCATTTGGCCACACCAAGAGAGTTGCCATCCGTCGCCTCGAAGAAGGACCTTTCCGAAGGAAGTCCCGAGGTCGCTGCCCTCACCGTAGATCTCGACCGGCATCGATGCCGATCCGGGAGTTCGTCCTTCAGATGCTCGATCCTCTGATACAACTTGGCCGGAGTCAGTCGCTCGTATTGAGCCCACAGCTCTCGCTTGTGCGCCTCACGACTAAACCATCCACGAAAACGGCACACCTTTACATTCTCCGACTACGAGAAGCGGACCACGGCGACGGTGGATCTGCGGGAGAACATGACCCGGGAGGGGTGACATGAGCGTCTTCGCGTGATTGCAACCTTGAATGCGCTCCTGGCGCCGGTACGCTCTCTCGTTCAAGAGCCTCAACGCTGCGCTGGGGAACATTCCCCTGAAGGAATTCCAGTGCAAGGAACTGCACCGCTACGTCGCGAAACGGAAGGGGCAGGTCAAGCCAGCCACGGTGAACTCCGACAGCGCCGCCACCAGCAAGCTGTTTTCCTATGCGTTGGAGTGCGGGGAAGTCCACAAGCATCCGCTGGTTCGATTCCTCTAACTGAAGTCGTCCAAGAAGGACTTCCGGCCGTTGACGGTCAAACCGTTCCGTGACCTGGTCGAAGCGGTCGCCAATCCCTGCCTGAAAGCCGTGATCGCGGTGATCGGAGAGACGGGGACTCACAAGGGAGAAGCTTTGTCGCTCACTTGGAGCCGGTCGGACTGAGGCCGCCGGCTGATGTGGGTGGGGTTCGCCAAGGACGACGAGTCGAGGGAGATTCCGCTTTTGAAGTACGCGGCCAGATACCTGGCTGGGCTGGTTCGCTACCTGAACACTCCATACGTGTTCGTCAACAGCCAAACCGGGAGAAGATGGGTGAATCCCGACAAGTCTCTGCGTCGCGCTGCCAAGAGCGTGGGGTTGAAAGTCGGCACTCATGATCTGAGGGGATTCCGCTGCAGCCAGCGGCTGATGCAGGGGGTGGACGTGAGAACGGTCCAGAAGCCGATGGGGCACTCGGCGACCAGCACGATCATGCGTATGCAGGGTGCGTCAGTTCCCATGCGCTGCAGAGCATTCGGGAGGCACAGGCGCACGAAGACTCACAAATGCAACGGGCAGGAAACGAGGGGAAATGATTCGAGGGGAGAAACGGATTTCCAATCGCCCAGTTTTGTATCTTGCGATGCGATTCGCCAGCCGGAAAGCGTAGAGTGGGGACTCCGTCCTAATCCCCCCTAATCGGCGACTGGGATGTCGCCGCATGTCGCCGCTCCCTCGACGATTGGAAATCGCCGCTCCACGTGCGCGAGATGATGACGGCCGTGCCAGGCGTAGGCGCCGACCATCACCGCCAGTCTCGAAGCGCCCGACTCCGGGTGGACGAACTCTCGCTGGAGTTGCGCCCAGCTCACGCTGCGCAGCAGATCCACCCATCGGCAGTGGAGGGCCGTCAGGAGATCGAGCGAAGAAGCGACCGGATCTTTGCTGTCCGGCAACTCGGCCCAACTCTTCTCGTCGTAGGCCTTGATCACGGGCCGGTCTTCCGTCAACGCCAGCTTGAATCGAACGTAGCTGTTCATGTGACTGTCGGCCAGGTGGTGGACCACTTGCCGGACGGTCCAGCCACCCGGACGGTAAGGGGTGTCCAGTTGGCCGTCGGTCAACGGAGAGACCGCCCGCCGGAGGTCGGCCGGCAACAACGCAATATCGTCGATCCAGGCGGCGACCCGATCACGGGTCACCTCTCCCTCGAGTGAGAATCTCCCAATCGGATATCGAAGATCAGTTGTCGGTGGATTCATATTCGATCACCTGTTTGGCTAGTCTCGGCAGCCGCGCCACTGGTGGGCTTGTCCCCTTCCCCAGTGTAGAATGCGGTCGTGTGCCCGGCCCGCGAACGCGCGGCGGCGGGATCGGTTCCGAACGCGACGGCCGCTAGTTCCCACCCCTCGCTGCTGCCGCTGATGAACGCCCGCCCGTCCGGCGAAACCGCGAATGCGGCCGGGTCGGGCATCGGCGCGGCCGGTTGCGCGAGATGGATCGCGAGCCCCAGCAGACCCAACTCCCACCCGACGCCGAGCGCGCCCGGCCCGTACTCACCCCAGTGTTCCGAAACCTGCTGGGTGTGCGTCAGGGTCAGGCGGGCGCCGCCGGCGCCATCGTCCGAGCAGTGGACTTCCAACCAACTGACTTCCCCGCCGAACTCCCATGTGACCGCGAAACGAGACAGAGGTTCGCATGCCGTGACCACGCCGCCCGCATTGCCTTCCAACTGATAGCGGCCGCCAGGTTCGAGCTCGCCGCTGACCGGCAGAAACCAGCGCGGAATTCGCTCGCCGTTGGTCACGGCGTCCCACAGGTCCTCTACCGACGTCGGGTAGCTGCGAGAAAGCGTGACCGCTCGAGCGGGCCGCCCATCCCGCTCCATCGACCATACGGAACGCTCTGCGGCGCCAAGGTTGCCTTCGACATCGAAGTCCATGGTCTCTTCTATATATAATGTATCCGGTCCGCCGTTGGACCCCGAGAGCGTCGCATTCCTCGTCCTACGACAACCTTTTCGCATGCCCGCTGGCTTTCTCGAACACCGGATTCGCGTTGTACTCCTCGGACTCCCCCGGCGGAATGCTCAGGGATTCCCAGGAATCCCCGCGGAAGCACTTGCCCAGGTAGACGATCTGCCCGACGTGATAGGACGCGTGCGCCAGAGAGCGCAGCAGAGCCTCGTCGACGTCCATGGACACGCCCCGGATGATCACGGATCGACCCAGATCGTCATCCGTAAGCTCTTGCAGCGAGCCAAACAGCACCCGCCACCCCCGGTCCCACTTCTCCTGGATCTCGGCGCGCGATGGCGTCCGCGGTTCGAATTCGGAGTCCCGGTTCCGCCACGGCTTCTCGCCGTCCATGGTCAGGAAGTCGGTGAACCGGGATTCCAGATTGCCGGCGATGTGCCAGACGATCATGGCGATGGAGTTGGCTCCCGCCGTGTCCGCCACCAGTTCCTCGGCGCCCAACTGGCGGAACGTCCCCTCGCCGAGTGCCCTGTAGCGCCGGTACTCAGCTTCGATCAGTGACAGCAGTCCTCGATTCATCGCATACTCCCCAAATTCGCGCAAAGACGCCGTTATAGGATACACTGTGCCCCCCGGAAGAGCCCCGGCGGGGCTTCCTTCAAGAAACTTGCAACCCAAAGCCGGTTCGTGCATCCTTAAAAACCATACGGCGTGACAATTTGAACCGATAGGTTCTGTTAACGGGAAATATCGGAACCGAGGTAAAGACAGGACACGCATCCGGGCTCGAAATCCCATCTTGGAAGTCAACGATTTACCCTTGGACGAGCGGGAAACGCTGTCCTCACGCCTGCGGCGACCCCTCCGGAGATGCCACGGCTTCCCGGATCTTCGTCGCCATCCTCCAAGCCGTGACGCGCGAAATCCCCAGGCCCTCGTGCAGCGTCAACATGGACGTCCTCAGAGGCATGTCCGATGAGACCATGTGAATCGCCAACACCCAGGTTCTGAGCTTGGTCTTGTTCTGGCCCAATAGAGTCCCCTTGCGAACGCTGAAATGCCCTTTGCAGTCCTTGCACCGGTAGCGCATGGCCTGCTGGCGGGGATCGTGGCTACGGACGTAGTACCAGCGCTCAGAGCCGCAGTCGGGACACCAGAGCTGTCCTTGCCACCGGATGGCGGCCAGCCATTGTTCGGCGGATTCCTCGTCGGGGAAAGTCTGGAATAATTCAGGGAGAGTCATGAGTGAACCTGCGGCGGGGCCGCGCCATACGGCCCCTTCAGGGGTACCACAGGGAAACCCGAGGGAGCTTGCGCGTCGTCACTGTCGGGTAACGAAGAGCTCGGGATAGGGCTCCACATCGGGTTTCTCCAGACCGTGGGGGTAGAAAGGATGGTTGAAAACCCGCCCCGTGGGTTCTGGATGTCGCTAGTGGATAGCAAAAAAAGGGGGAACCCGAAATGGGCACCCCCTTTTTCTTACGCTCCGTCGATGTTACCTAAGAGCCGGGCGTGACGGCCACATTCTGCCTAGGCGAGAGCGAGCCGTCCCAGTCCGTCCCAATGGTATCTCCAACAGTCCCATCGCCATCGAGGTCGATACCGTTCATAGTATCATCGGTGGCGATATTTACCCTGCTCGGATCGTCCGTGGAGGGAGGAGACTTCAGGGACCAAGAGGCGGCGAAAGTCGAACTCGCCGTCAGGAACTTCAACACCGCCTGTCCGGTGGTGACGAAGGTACGGTCCGTGTTGGCCTCTTCCACGATCAACGTGCCAGCCGAGTAGGTCCGTGCGTCCGAAGTGGGCACACCGTCATTGTCCTCGACCGTGGAGCCTGTTGCGGCATCGCCATCTCCATAGTCCTTCTTGCACGTCAATCCGCTGCGCATGAACTTGATCAATCCTGGGGTGGCATTCATCAGCGGATCCATCATGGCATCAAGACCGGCAAAGGTCTTTGCACCCGTGGACGCCGTGGGAACGATGCCCGTCAGGTCCGCCACCGTCCAAGCGCCGGCGATCATGGTTCCGGTACACTTGGCAAGATTGGCATCGGTCATGACACGGATGCCGTTGACGATGATTTTGGTCCCCGGCGGAGGATCGCCGGCGTCCGTGCCACCGAATACTGGACTGTCTTCGGCGGCGGGATCCGGCAACCGGTCGCCCATATTGTCCTGAAGGGCCACGTTGTACCCTGTCATGGCGGGGATCAACATGTAGTCGCCACCTTTAGCCTTGGCTTGGTTGCCGAAGTCGTCCGCTACGGACAGAAGCACCATCACCTGCTGGGTCTCGTCGCCGCCGCCGTGAAGAGCCGGCAAGACAAGAGCTCCTCCGTTGAGGGCTCTATTGAGGGCCGCCCCATTGGATATTTTCCCTTGTACCGGGTCCGCGCCGGTCCCAGGGCCGGGATCTGTGCCTGGGGTGAGATTGCCGCCGTAATTTGCATATCCGTCGACGGCATTCAGGATGATCTTCTCATTCCCCATGGCGTCCTTTTCGGCCAAACGACCGCCAAACATATAAGTAGCACTACCGTCAATCACGGGCGTAGTGCCGTCGTCGCCGTCGTGGTTGTAACTGGTGTCTTCATTGGGGATGCCGACCGAAATAGCCGCGGGATCCGCACCGTTCAGAGTCATGTAATCACCCAACGGCATCATGTTGTCAGAATTATTGACAGCGGGCCGGATGACTGGCGTGCCGCCCAAGGATGCGGTCTGGTCGGATCCACCCTCGGCGGAGCCGATGAACGCCTCCGTGAAATGTCCGGTCAGGTGGTTGAATGCGACGGGCTCCGCGTTGTCCACGTTCAGGTCGCCCACGTTTTTCGTGGTCGGATCCTTTGCGATCTGCGTAACGCCTCCTTCCGCAGCCGCTCTAAATCCCGTTCCATCGGCACAATCATCGGCTCCCTTAGTCCCATGCATTGTGCGGGCGGTGGCGGAGCTAAATATGGAAATGGATCCACACTCGTCGATGTTGTCCGTGCCGTGCATACCCTTGACCAGATAGGTGGGGAAGAGGACGTTCGCCGTAGGCTGGTTGCCGAGTAGCCCCTTCTCATCGTTTTGGACTGTGCCGTCTGCATCGGTATCTAGGTCCAATCCCATGTTTGCGCCCACCGCGGTGACGACGATCAGAAAACGACCGGAATTGATTCCGTCGTGTTTCACATCGTCCTCATCCGTATGGGTCATTGCGGGGAGGGCGCCAAGAACGTCGCTCACGTTCGCTTCCGAGCCCGGAATGTCCTCACCGTCATCATCCTGTTCCGCCGTGCCCGGAATCTTGTGGTCGAAGGGGTCGACCAACACGTTTCCCCCACCGGGGATGACTCTCAGATACCAGAGAACCCGAGCCATCTCGTCGTTGTAGTACTGAACCAACACCGTCACCGCACTGCCCTCGTTGGCGTTGGCAACGGAGATGAAGTTCTTGTGGTACATGTTGCTGTGGAAGGTCAACTGAGATCCCTTGTCGGCAGCGAGCGCCTGATCCGCGACCGCGGTGAGCGCGAGGATCGGGACGACGCCCAGAACCAGAATTTTGAAAATCGATTTCATTTGCTAACTCCTTGCTTGTTTGGTTGAAACAAAAAACCCATTAAGATCATCGCTCTCACGCCTCTCCCATAGGCTAAACCCCTCCCCCTACTTCCGATAATTCCCGTTATCGGAAGTTCCCAGCAGGAACGGATGCCAACTAAGCAGATTGCTCGTGACAGCGCTATTTGTTGTGAAGAAACTTCAAGAAGACTATTTCGAAATCCCAGTCATGAAATGGGTTGAGGGGCGACACCGTTCATACGGAGCGGCATCGCCCGAACCATTATCGATGAGCTGAAACGATGAGCCGTGCCTGGGTCCGGGGTCTCCGACCGGACTGAAGGCAGGCCATCTTGGTATTCGAGACGACCATTTTGAAACCGCCTAGAACCCGTCGCGATGGCCGTCCCTGGGGCCGCAAAGGCAGCGCCTTGAAGGCCCTGCAAATCCGTAACCTCAAAGTGAATCTGTCCGCCGTCGAGATTGCCCGCCGTTTCCTCAAGCAACAGGAGCCTCCCGACCCAAGCCGTCGAATCGTGAGCAACCCGAGGGACTGAGGCCGTCCTGGTCCCGGGGGAATCGAGAACCAGAGCAGAGTTTTCCAGACCGCCGCGTTCGAGGATGCGGGGACCGGTCGTGTCCCTTTCCGTCGCAACGAGGTCGAGCTCCCCGTATCCGGGCACGACGGGATTGAGCGGGCCTTGCCGCCGAGTGGTCAGACCTGTCCAGCCTGCTTCGAGTCCCTGCCGCTGGCACCGATGACCTCGCGCCGCAGGCGGAAGTCGATCAGGGGAGAGTATGTGGCCGGCATTGAGGGTCCGAAGCCCGCGAGCGGGAAACCCGGGCCGGTCCGGAGGAGACGAAAGCCGAAAGGCCCGGAACCGGCTCCGGGCGTGCATGGCCGGGTTTGACGACCGGCCCCATCGGCGATCGATCAAGGATCAAGCGGTTCTCTTCATGATCCCTTCTTGTAGCGAATGCGAGCGACGGGCCCGCGGTCGGCAAGTTGGCCCCGCACATATCGGCCCGGCATGTGCGGAGACGTCCAGTGTCCGGCCTGTTGGAGTTCCACCAGAGAGGCGCCCCGTCGGGCAAGGGACTGAGCCGACCCGATCCGGAGAGAGTGGCCCGAGACGCGGACACCGTCGATGCCGACTTGTTTGGCTCTGTCCTTGATCACCTGCCGGACGCTGCGGTCGCTGAGCGGTCCCTTCCTGACCGCACCCCCCACCCGGATCGGTCTGAACAATGGTCCGGTATTGAAGCCGGCCGCCGTCTTCCATGTGCGGATTCGCTCCATCGTGCTCGCCCCGAGAAAAAGGACGGCGCCCTCGCCTTCCTGGTCGGTTTTGGACCGGCGGATCGAGACCAGGCCGGCGCCGTCTTTGGCCTCCTCGATGTCGGCGCACTGGAGCGCTGCGACTTCCGAAACCCGGAGCATGGCGTCGGACATGATCGAAACCAAAGCGGCGTCGCGGAGGGCCGACAACGACCCCGGATCAGAAGCCGCGATCAGGTCGGCGATGGTGTCGGCCATCTCCCAACTGATCCCTACGACTTGCCCCCGGCCCCGTTGATGGCCTTCGCGACGGAACCCGGCCAGAATCCGATCCGTGGCGGGACCGACCGGTGACGGTGAACCCGTCATCCTGGCCTGAAAACGGACGGCGGACACGACCATGCTGGCCGAGGCGGGAGAGTGGCCCCGATGAAACAGAGAAACCAGGTAGCCGGCGAGCCAACTGTCCGTGAGGCTCGCATCGTGTTTGGCCAGATAGGTCTGCAAACGCTGCAGAGCGCCTTGATAGGCTCGGCGCGTGTTCTTCGACAGGGACGCGGCGGCAAGATCGGCGAGTTGCTCGGGAGAGACGGCCAGCGACAAATCCAAGGTTTTGAGGGAGGCCTTTTCTATTTCAACATCGGAATCGATAACAGGAGAACTGGCGTTGGTGCGTCGACGGTCGGGCATACGATCTCCGTTTCTCCCCTATTGGGGTCCATCCTTTAAGCCCGGTTATCAGTATTGGTGTACCGCTCAGCAGCGTGGGGTTTGCGAATTGCGGCAACAGGGAACCGACACTCAAGCCTGCGTACCGTAAAGGGGGATGGGAGACACAACCAACGGGTGGTTTGACCCTAACGCGTAGACTTGACAGCCAGGCCCGCAACCTTTCGAAAGGAACCGCGAAGAAGAAGAGGAGTTCCCGCCGATTCGGGCCGACTTGCCTCACGTCATTCAGAGGGTGAAGAGGAAGAGTAAGAAGAGTGAACAATAGAGACTGTTGGAATATTGCGCAAAGAGGACAGCATTTTGTCTGATTCGGGACGACTGCGGATCCTGAAATCATATAGAAACTCTTCTTTACGGTCGAGGAACCCGCCTGGATTGTCGCGATCCAGCCATCTCGACCGGGTCTTCAGACCGTCTCAGCCCCGATTCCAGCCTCCATAGAGTAGTAGAATGGAATAGTATTTTGCATCATCGGAATGATATTCGGGTGAATATTTGGGCTTATTACGTGATTCTTCTGTGATCTTGTTGTCGTCGGGTCATCATTTCCGCACTCCGAGCATGTTGCATCTCCGCGCCGGCTTCTTCCTTCAGTCGACGCGTGCCGATATGCATCCGGATCTTGCACCGCAGGGCGAGGAGGTTGCGCAATGGAACAATCCCGGAAAACTGACGCGTGAGAACAAGGTGCCGCGGGAATACCTTTCCGGTCTGAGTGCAACCACGCAGCCCATGAGCGTCAGCGTCGGACCATGTCCTCCGCGGTAAGTTGACCGGGTCCGGCGTCGAACCTATTCTGCCCCCAGGAGGAGAGATGAAAAGAGTTCTGCTGGCATGCCTGCTGGTCTCGCTGCCGGTGCTGGGCGGGGGACCCTTCGTCGACGTCGGATCCGGCCGTCAGCTCTTTCTGGACCAGGATCTCATCGACGAGATGCGCGGGGCCGATTTCGAATTGCACCGGCCCGTTCTGCGGGAAGAGGTCCTGCGTTACGACAAGTCCTGGGAGGGGGACACCTCGTGGCACCCCATCGTGATCCGGGACGGCGAACGCTTCCGGATGTGGTACCGGGTCTCCCAAGGCAACCATGATGGCGTGGCCCAGACGGCCTACGCCGAGAGCAAGGACGGGATCCGTTGGGAGCGCCCCTCGCTGGGGCTGGTGGAGTCGCAAGGATCCACCGACAACAACCTGATCTGGCCCACCCCGGGCAACCAGGGGATCAACATGTGCGTCTTCAAGGACCCGAACCCCGGCGTGCCGGAGGGGGAGAGGTACAAGGCCATCGTCCAGACCCGGGACATCCACGGGCTGGTCTCGGCCGACGGACTGCGCTGGAAACCGATCCGGCCCGATCCCCTGATCCCGCGCCTCCAGGACCAGAACAACGACGGCCCCCACGCCGCCTTCTGGGATCCGTGGCAGTCCAGGTACGTCGTCTACAAGCGCGGGTGGTGGGGAGCCACTCCGGAAATGCAGATGGACGCCTCGGGAACCAGCGGAGAGGCCAATCGAACCGTTCGCCGTTTCACCTCCCGCGACTTCCGCAACTGGGACGGGCCCGAATGGGTGGAGATCCCCTTCGGGACCCAGCCGCGGGAGCAGTTCTACACCAGCGCCGCCATCCCCTATCCCTGGGCGCGGAACGTCTACCTCATGTTCCCCATGCGCTTCATCCTGGACCGGGAAGGCGAGGGCTGGCCCCTTCCCGGACTCTCGGACATCGCCCTGCTCACCAGCCGCGACGGACTCCGCTGGCAGCGGACCTTCCGCGAAGCCTGGATCCGTCCCGGACTGGACCGGAACAACTGGCACGAGCGCGCCATGTCCTTCGGCTCGGGCCTGGTCCGGACCGCTCCGGGAGAGCTCTCCATGTACATGACCCACAACTACCGGACGCCCGACGCCCACATCCGGCGGGTGACGTTGCGTCAGGACGGGTGCATCTCGGTCCATTCCCCCGATCTGGGAGGGGAGTTCACGACCCGGCCGCTGAAATTCAAGGGGAGCCGGCTACGGATCAACTACTCCACGTCGGTCACGGGGTCGGTCCGGGTGGAGGTGCTCAACCACTTCTCACGTCCGGTCCTGGGTTTCAACCTGAAGGACAGCGACGAGATCTACGGGGATGAGCTGGACCGGGTCGTCAGTTGGGGGGAGAGCGAGGACTTGAGCGCGCTGGAGGGGCAGGTGGTGCGTCTTCGCTTCGTCCTGCGGGATGCCAACCTCTATGCCTTCCAGTTCGGCGCGCCGTAGGGAGCCGCGGTTTCCGTGCCGCCGAACTGGAGCGGCGGTTTTCAACCGCCGATCTCCAGAGCAACATCCTCCCGGCGTGCCAACGGGTGCACTCCGGGATGCACGCGTTGGAATGGGGGACTAAAGTCACGGTAGGAACGGCAGTTTCCTGCCGCCCCCCGCACAGATCCGGACGTGCCCGTTAAGGCATCCGGCTCCTACCTTGGGTGTGGACGGCCAGCCAAACCGTTGCGTCGGCCACGGATGACGGATTCTCACGGATGGCCAGAGCAATTCCGTCATCCGTCGCAACCGTCTCCAACTGAAGCGGTCGCGCTGAGAACGGCGGCGCAAGGCTCGCAGCCACCGCCGTTGCAGCAGATAGCAGAATCCTCGCAGCCACCGCGTACTCCCGGGGACCGCAAAATAGTTCAGCCAGCCATTCAGGACCCGGCTCAACCATTTCCCGACCTCCCAGTGATCCGCGTGCCGTTGTCTCCACAGCCTCTCCCCCACCCGTCGCAGGGTCCGGCTCATCCGTTTCGCGCTTGGCTTCCGCCCCAGCCGGAACCGTCCCTTCCGGGTCTTCGCGCAGTAGTGCGTGAACCCCAGAAAGTCGAACGTTTCCGGTTTCCGCTCCCCGCGTCGCCGTCGATCCGCTGCCGCAAATCGTCCGAACTCCACCAGTCGCGTCTTTTCCGGGTGCAGTTCCAGCCCGAACTCGGCGCACCGTTCCCCCAGGTCTCGGAGAAACCGCTCCGCGTCCGCCCGTCTCTGGAATCCGGCCACGAAGTCGTCCGCATATCGCACCAGGATCGCTTCGCCTTTTGGGACTCGTGGGCGCCACGTCCGATGGAACCATTGGTCCAGCACGTAGTGCAGGTACACGTTGGCCATGACCGGCGAGACGTTGGCGCCCTGTGGCGTCCCTCTCCCCGAGTCCGACCAGGTCCCTTCTTCCATCACGCCGGCGTTCAGCCACTTGCGAACCAGCCGCAGCACCCGCCGGTCTCCGATCCGTCGTTCCATGAACTGCATCAGGCAGTCCCGGTCGATCGCATCAAAGAACGTCCGAATGTCCGCGTCCACGATCCAATTGACTTTCCGCCGCTCGATCCCAAAGGCCAAGGCATCCAGCGCGTCATGCGCCTTCCGTCCGGGCCGGAACCCGTAGCTGAGCCCGAGAAACTCCGCCTCGTAAATCGGCGTCAGGAGTTCGTCCACCACCGCCTTCTGGAGAATCTTGTCCTCCAGTGCGGCGATCCCGAGCGGTCGGGTCCGTCCGTCCGGCTTGGGGATTCTCACCCGCCGGACGGGCGGCGCTCGGTACCCGCCCCGGTGCACGCGGCGATGCAGGTCCAGCAGTCGCTCTTCCAGCTTCGCCCCGTACTCCTCCCACCGTACCCCGTCGATTCCCGGCGCAGCATTCTTCCTCAGTCCGAGGTAGGCGCGGCGCAGAGCCTCCACGGTGACATGGTGCAGCAGCGCGGTCAGTCGCTCCTTGGGGTTTCTCGCGATCGCTCGCCGTATCCGGTCCGCCGCTTGGGACACGCTCCCCCGTCTCTGCGTCCGGCGCGTGCTTTGGCGTACCGCATTCCCCTGGGTTCCATCCCTTCGCTCCACCGGCTCCGCCGAGAGTTTCCCCTCTTTGTTCGCCCGCTTCATCGCTACTATGGATGAATCCGATTGCTTCGTTCCGTCCATCATGAGTTTCGGGTTACTCCTTTCTCATGCGGCCCCGGCTCGACCACCGGGGCGAAATGAAGCCCTCCCAGGTCCCAACACAAGATCTACGTACGTGCATGGGTTCTTTGACACCGCGGAGCCCGGCCGCACCTCACCTTGGCGGTACTGCCGGTGTTGCCTTCGGCTGGGACTACAGCCTCGGCACTTCCGATCATGGAGCTTTCGATGCTCAATAGCCTGCCCATACGCACCGCTACCGACGCTTCGCCGACACCCTCACGGGTGCCCACGCACGGCTCGCGGAGAAACGTGGATGGTTAGTCCTTTCGTTTCAGCGGACTTTCACCGCCTATCTTGCGCCAGTTAGCCTGGCGCACAGTCCCCCCTCCTATCCCCTCTACCGGCCAACCTCTGGTCCCACGGGAGCCCAACGTACTGGTCCCTGGGTACACTCTACCGAACCTTGATTCACAATCTGGAAACCAGCTTTTCTCAAGCGCACGAGCCGCCAGAAGGTGATTGATTCCTGGGATCTTCGGCAAGCTAGACGGCGACTTCAACTTCTCGGGTTTGTTGTCCGTAAGAGATTTTCTTTACCGCCGTCAGGTACTCCTGAATCGCAGACCTGATATTTTCGAGGGCTTCCGCTTCTGTCTTACCCTGTGACCAGCACCCGGGAAGCCCAGGACACGAAATGCTATATCCTTCTTCCGATCGCATAAGAACGACTCGGCATTTCATGTTCAATCCATTCTGCACCGAAGACGTTTGATCATACAACCGGCTTCTGCCTGGGCTCTCTCTGTTTTTCCGGAGGTTCAATCCCCGCTTCCCAGCGGTTGGGGAGGACCCCCTTCTACGTCCCCGACTCCGGCCCCACCGGAGCCCAGCGGAAGCACCCGTACTGCGACTCGTAAAGATTGTAGTCTCCGGTACTTCGAGCGATCTTCCACATGCCCGCGGCCATCTCCCGGCAAAGCGGCCCGCGGCTCCCGGCCAGGTTGTGCAGCTCGTGTGGGTCCCGCTCCAAGTCGTACAGCTCGTCCTCATCGAAGGCGTTGAAGACGTACTTGTGGTTGTCTCTCCAGAGAACCCGCTGGGTGTAGGCCATCCTCTGTCCCTGCATCTCAGCATAGGCCTGCGAATCCCAGCCGGAGCCGTCCCCATCCAACAGCGGAGACAACGAACGGCCGTGACAGGAGAAGCCCTCTCCCAGGGTGAGTTCCGTCAGGGTGGGCGCCACGTCCAGCAGGCTGACGGTCTCGGGGACCTCCCGGCCTGATGTCACTCCGGGCCCCTTAAGGATCAGGGGCACCCGATACGCCTCCTCGAAGGCGGGGACCCCCTTGAGCATCAGGCGGTGGGCTCCCATGTAGTCGCCGTGGTCCGACAGGAACAGGACCAGCGTATTCTCCGACTGCCCCGTCTCCTCCAAGACCCTCAGGACCCGTCCGACCTGGTCGTCGATGAGGGAGCAGAAGGCGTAATAGCACGCGGTGGCCTCGGCGAAGTCGGACCACTGCATTTGGTCCCAGACGCTCTGCATCCGCCGGTAGATGGCGGGGCGATGGGCCAGATCGTCCTGGAAACTGGGGGGAGGCGTCAGGGCGCGGGCGTCGTAGAGACGCCGGTATTCCGAGGGCACCACGTAGGGATCATGGGGCCCGACGGTGCTCAGGAAAAGGCACCAGGGCTGCTCCTGCCGAGCCGATCCGGTCAGAAAGTCGATCCCGCGAGAGAAGACGTAGTGCTCGCCGGTTCCTTCCACCGGCTCGTCCACGACGCCGTGCAACAGCAGGTCCTTGTAGCCGCGGTGGCGGACCATGCCCCTCCGCTCCCAACGGCGGTCCTCTTCGGGCAGTCCCAATCGCCGGCGGCGCTCCAGGTAGCCGGCGTCGGGAACCTTCCGGCACCCCACCTCGGCCGCCTCGAAACTCTCCATCAGCTCGTAGTCATCGAATCCGAACCGCTCCAGCCGGTTCGAACGCTCGATGTGCCATTTCCCGAAGTAGCCGGTGCGATACCCGGCCTCCCGGAGCCGCCGGCTCCAGAAGGGGAGTCCCGGCTTCAGGTCGGCGCGGTACGGTTCCACCGTATGGGTGCAGTCGACCATGCCGTGGCTGTGGGGCAGGAGGCCGGTCATCAGGCTGGCGCGGCTGGGCGAGCAGATGGGGTTGGTGGAGTAGCAGCGCAGGAAACGCGTTCCCCCGGCGGCCAGCTCGTCCAGGTTCGGGGTCCGGCAGGGAGAGGCGGGATCCACCGTGTCGGCACGCTGCTGATCGGTCATCAGCACCAGCAGATTGGGTCGGGGCAAGCGTCCTCCTGTTGGGCAAGCTAACACACCCTTTTGGGGTTGTCTCTGCGTTCCAGCCATTGACTCCGCCTACCGTGACCTGGAGCCTGGCTCCCTCAATTTGGCCAAGTCTCGACCCTCGGTTCGGCATTCGGTAGAAAGATCCTGTTCCATGGTCCTCTTTAAGGATCGCAAAGACCCTTCGCTTTCGTGAGGAGGCAGATTGTCAAGAGGCCGAAAACAGGCCGCCGCGCTCTTGCTGGCCCTTCTGGCGGGCATCGCCGTGGGTGGAATCCTTCAGGAATCAGGGTTTCTGATGCTTCCGGGCCGGCAGACGCCAGCCCAGCCGGATCTCGAAACCACGACGGGCATCACGGTGCAGACCTCCGTTCCGCAGCCGGTGGAGGAGGCCACGCTCTTCGCCTTCGACAATGTCTCGATTCCTTTTCAGACGAGACCTACATCTGGTACGGCGGTTGGGACAACGACGTCACCCGGCCCGATACCTACGGGGAGATCGGATTGGCGCGCTGGCGCAGAGATGGCTTCGGATCCTTGTCGGTCAAGAATCCGGAGTTTCCGGCGGCGATGGTCACCTGTCCCATCCAGGCCCGGGGAACGGTCTCGATTCGGCTCAATGCGGAGGGACTCTCGGAGCGGGCCTGGTTGCGGGTCGAGCTTCTGGACCGGTGGGAGCGGCCGGTTCCGGGATACTCCGGCAGTAACTCCGCGGCTGTCAACAAGTCGGGGTTGAGGGAGTTGGTCTCCTGGAAGGGTCAGAAGAGAATCCAGGGACTTTCGAGCGGGTTCAAGATCCGGGTCAACTTCGAAGGGGAGAGACAGGACATCAGGCTTTACGCCCTCTACGTCGGGGGGTGAAGGGTCCGGCCGCCTCTCCCAATGGGCGACAAGAAAGTCGCTCCCATGCGGGCGGTTAGGAAACCGCCCCTCCACCCAGATCCCGCAGGATGGCGTGGGCGGCGTTGTGACCGGGCGCTCCCGAGACTTCGCCTCCCGGGTGGGTGCCGGCGCCGCAGAGCCACAGGTCCCGGATTGGGGTCTTGTATTCGGCCCAGCCGGTGAGCGGCCGGCGCGAGAAGATCTGGCTCGGCGTCATGTCCAGGTGGTGGATGTTGCCGTCGGTCAGGTAGACGCGGCGTGCCAGGTCCAAAGGCGTCAGGAGCATCCAGTCCGCGATGGCTTCGCGAAAGTTGGGTGCGTATTCCGCGACCGCGTCGATCAGGGACTCTCCCGCCTCCTCCCGCCGCTCGTCCCAGTCCCCTCGGGCCAAGTGGACCGGGGCGTACTCGGCGAAGATGGACAGGACGTGCTTGCCCGGCGGACAGATGCTGCGGTCGTAGATGGAGGGGATCTGGATGGACATGACGGGATGCCTCGAGGGGCGGCCCCGCCGGGCGTCCCGCCACGCCCGCCGCACGTGGTCGATGGAGGGGCAGATCCAGACGCGGGTCGTGATGCGCGGATCGTAGTCCCTGCCCAGCCAGGAGGAGAAGTCGGGCAGCTCGTTCATGGCGGCGTGGAACTTGAAGTACCCGATCTCGGTCCGCCGGCCGCGGACCCACCGGCGGAAGCCCGGCTTGAGATGTTCGGGTTCGACCAGGTCCAGAAAGGTGCGCTTGGGATCGGCGTTGGAGACGATCATGCGGCTGCGGATCCTCTCTCCGCTGGTCAGTTCGACGCCTTGCGCCCGGCCGTCCTCCACCACGACGCGGCGGACCTCGCACCCGGTTCGAATGGTCCCGCCCTGGCTCTTCAGATAGCCGGCCATGGCTTGCGTGACGGAGCCCATCCCCCCCTTGACGATGCCGACGATGCGTCGTTCCGGCTCCACGTCGCCCGGCAGGAACGCCGCGGGCAGGGCGCTGCCGATGGTGTAGGGATCGCCATGGTCGCCGGAATGGATCATCGCGGCCCGGACATGCTCCGACTCGAAAAACTCCTTGACGAGATCGGCGTGGCTGGTGATCAGGACTTTTTCGAAGATCTCCAGGTTGCCCGTCTCCCGGGCCCGCCCCACCAGATCGGGGTAGCTGGGAGGCGGCGTGAGCACGTAGGGATGCACGATGGAATGGAACCGTTCCCAGAACCGGTTCCAGCGCCGGTAGCTCTCGGCGTCCCGCCGGGAGAAGGCGCCGATGGCCTCCGCATTGCGCTCCGGGTCCTGGTGCAGCACCAGGTGCCGGCCGTCAAGGTAGGGACGAAAAGCGAAGGGCTCGAGTTGAAAGACCTCGAAACCGTATCGGTGCAGCTCCAGGTCTTCCGCAATCCTGGGGTGCAGTGCGTAGAGCATGAAGGAACAGCTGGAGAAGTGGAAACCGGGGAAGAGTTCTTCGGTGACACAGGCCCCACCGATTATCGAGCGCCGCTCCAGGACCTGGACCTCCAGGCCGGCCCGTGCCAGATAACTGCCCGCGACCAGTCCGTTGTGCCCCGCCCCGATGATGAGGACGTCGACTTCCCGCGCTTTTCCGCCGGCCGCTTTCATGTTCATTTCCTCGGCCACGCCTCTTGCTCCCTGGGGGTAGCCAGCTTCGCTTCGGTCGTCGCTCCCGGCCGATTAAGAGTCAGGGTCCGGGGACCGCAGTCTGAAGTGATTTGACCGCAGACTCAATTCCTGTGAGGATGCAGGTTCGTGTCTTCCAGCCGAGTGCCCGGCACAGCCTACCTGCTCCTCGCCTTTCTTGCCTGGATAATGCCGCATGAAACCGTGTTCGGTTCGGAGCTCCGGGTGCTTCCGGAACCGGAACGGACCGGCGGCGAAGTCCGGATGCTGCGGGATCATCTCCGGCCGCTCGTCCATGCGGCTCTGAACCAGCGACTTGAAGCGTATGAGGAACTTAAGACACCGGAGCAGATCCATGCCTACCAGCAGCGGCTGCGGGCCGAGTTCGTCCGGAGCCTGGGCGGATTCCCGGAGCGCACCCCGTTGCGGCCTCGAATCGTCGGCCGGCTGGAGGGTGACGGATTCCGAGCCGAGAAACTGATCTATGAGAGCCGGCCCGGCTTCCACGTGACGGCGGCCCTCTACCTGCCGGCGGCCGAACCGCCGTACCCCGGCGTCCTGCTGCCCTGCGGCCACAGCGAGAACGGGAAGGCGGCCGAACTCTACCAGCGGGCGGCGATCCTGATGGCCAGGAACGGCCTGGCGGTGCTTTGCTACGACCCCATCGGCCAGGGCGAGCGGAAACAGATTCTGCAGGAGGGCGCGGAACGGTCAGAGACGGCGAAGGGCCGATTCCGCCCCACCGGAGAACACAATCTGGCCGCCGTCGCCCCCATCCTTCTGGGACAGAACCTGGCCACCTATCGAATCTGGGACGGCATCCGGAGCCTCGATTACCTGGCGGGCCGGGACGACATCGACGAGTCGCGCATCGGCTGCACCGGGAACTCGGGAGGGGGCCTCATGACCGCCTACCTGATGGCGCTCGACGAGAGAATCGTGGCCGCGGCGTCGAGCTGTTTCATCACCACCACCCGCCGCAAGAACGACGACCCCGGACCGGGCGATGCGGAACAGAACATCTTCGCCCAGACCGCGTATGGCATGGACCACGCGGACTACATTCTGATGCGAGCGCCGAAGCCCACCTTGATTCTCTCCGCCACGCGAGACTTCGTGCCCATCGCCGGCGCCTGGGAGACGTTCCGGCAGGCCAAGCGGCTCTACACGCGTTTGGGGGTCCCGGAGCGGGTCGATCTGGTGGAAGCGGACGAGGAACACGGGTTCTCCCTGCATCTGCGCACCGGGGCCTGCCGCTGGATGCGGCGGTGGCTGCTGAACCAGGTCGACGAGGTGACCGAGCCGGAATTCGACGTCTTCTCCGACCGGCAGCTTCAATGCACATCCCAGGGGCAGGTCCTGCTGCTGGAGGGTGCGCGATCGGTTTTCCAGCTCTACCGGGCCGAGGAGTCGAGGCTCCGGCGGGGTCGGGAGCGGTCCTGGCGGCGGATGACCGGCGAGGAGCGAAGGGCCACGGTGAGGGACGCGGCGGGCATCCGTCCCGCCTCGGCGATCCCGATGCCGGAAGTCCAAGCGGCGGGTACGGTGCGGCGCACCGGCTACCGCATCGAGAAGCTGATCCTGAAATTCAACGGCGGATTCCCTCTGCCGGCGTTAAAGTTCGTTCCCGAGGAATCCGGTGGGGAGTCGACTCTGTATCTGCATGGGCAGGGCAAGCAGGCCGACGCCGGTCCGGGAGGGCCCATCGAGTCGCTGGTGCGCAGCGGGCATCAGGTGCTGGCCGTGGATCTGACAGGCTTGGGAGAGACCGAGTCCACGGCGTGGCGGTACGACCCGAAATACATTGGAAACAATTCGGCCGAGTATTTCATCGCCTACATGCTGGGGCGTTCACTGGTGGGCCTGCGGGCAGAAGACGTACTTGTCTGCGCCCGTTATCTTAACGGTCGAAGAGGAGGGGCGAAGGGAGTGAACCTGGTTGCTGTGGGGAGGGCGGGGATTGCCGCGCTCCACGCCGCTGCCGTCGAGCCGCAACTGTTTCGGCAGATCGAGATCCGGGACTCCATCGACAGTTGGAGGCGTGTCGTCGAATCCGACATCACCGTCGATCAGCTCGAGAACACAGTCCACGGAGCACTCCGCTGGTACGATCTGGAGGACTTGGCGCGGCTGGCGGGGAGGGACCGGGTCGTTTTCGAGAGGATCCGGGATGCGGCAGGAGCCATCGTGGAATCCGGCCGGCGATGAAGAAGGGGGAGGGGGGACAGGAAAGTCCCCCCTCCAGATCCGGCGGGTTGAATGCGGAACGCGTGAGGGCAAGACATGAGAGTCATCCTGATTGGTTGCGAGTACGCGGGCACCACGACGCTGGCCGACGGCATCCAGCGCTGGAGCCACGAGGTCATGGGCGAGGGCAACGGCTTGCGGGCCTTCCACGACCACTGGAAGATCCCACACGTCAGCGGGCATCCCGGGCTCGACGACGAGAACCTGTTCACGCCGGAGGAGCAGGAGCAGTTCCTGGCCCTGACCCCCAAGACCAAGGAGATGATCCAGCGCTACAGCGTCACCTACCACCTCACCCCCGGCGCCCTGCGCAACCCGGACTACGTTTCCGTCGGCCTCCACATCGAAAACGCCATCTACGGGGCGCTCTATTTCGACTATTACACGGGAGAGACGGCCTGGATGCGCCGGGCCGTTCTGGACCACTTCGAAGAGAGCATCCTGGAGTTCGCGCCCGGCATGCCGCTGGTGCTGGTCAAGGCTTCGCCGGAGGCCATCGCCCGGCGGATGAAGGAGCGTCCTCATCCCAACGGCGTTCTGAAGGAACCCGATATCGAGCGGGTGCTGGAAGAATTCGAGGCCGAGTTTGAGCGGTCGTCCATGCGCAACAAGTTCAGCATCGACACGACCCGCAGGACACCGGAGGAGACGCTGTCCCGGTTCCTGAAAAAATTCGAACCCCATCTGAACGAGACCGACAAACTGCGGATCCTCATTCACCGGGCCCGCCAACGGGACGAGTGGATCTGAACACTCGCCGGGAGGAGAGACCACCATGACGGACACCATCCGGGTCGGCATCATCGGAGCCGGCAAGATCGCCCAGGCCCGGCATATCCCTCTGCTGTTAAGGGTTCCCGGCGTCGAGATCACCCACGCCTGGTCCCGCCGGGAGGAAACGGCCCAAGCGGCGGCCCGAAAATTCAACATTCCCAACCTGGTCGACCGCTGGGAGCGGATCATCGAGAACCGCGACATCGACGCCGTGGTGATCGCGACGCCGCCCAACCTTCACCTGCCGGCCACCGTTGCCGCCCTGGATGCGGGCAAGCACGTCCTCTGCCAGGCGCGGATGGCCCGCAACCTGAAAGAGGCCCGGCAGATGCTGGAAGCCTCCCGGAACACCGACCTGGTCACCTCCCTCTATGCCGCCGGTTTCGGCCTCAAGGGGGACCGGGTGATGCGGCGGCTGATCGGGCAGGGTTACGTGGGAGAGATCCTGGAGGTGCGAGTCACGTCGCTGGTCCGGGCGGTTCCCGAGGCCGGCGCCTGGCTGGTGGACCCGGAGGTGGTGGGCGTCAACACCATGATGCTGGGAATCCTGGCCGAGGTCGTCTACCGCTGGATCGACCCACCCGTTTCCCTCGTCGCCACCACCGGTGAAGACGTGATGTCCGTGCCCCAGTCCCTGTCCATCGGAGCCGAGTTGCAGCGAGGGGCCACTGCCAGCTTCCACATGTCGTTCCGGGTGCCCCGGGGGCCGGGCAGCTCGGTGGAGATCTACGGCACCCGGGGGGTGCTGGACTACAAGCTGCTGGTGGAGAAACCGGGGGGCCTGGTGGAGGGCGAGGAACTGTTCGGCATGACCCGCGGGGACGCACGCATGCAGCCCATCGAGATGCCGCCGGTGGAGCAGCGGGACCGGACCATGGACTCCGAGTTCATCGCCGCCATCCGCAACGGCACGCCGGTGGCTCCCGATTTCGCGGAGGGCGTTCGCTACATGGAGTTCTGCGAGGCGGTGGCCCAGTCGATCTACGAAGGCCGGCGGATCTCCCTGCCGCCCGAGCCGAAGATGGACGCCTGGGGCCGGCCACTGTAGGCCGCCCACAACTTTTCCACAGCTTTTCCCGGAGTTTTCCACAACTTGGACCCAGCCGGCTTCGGCACCCTCAACACCCTGGTTCTGGTGGCCTACCTGCTCGGGGTCACCGTGCTGGCGCTGTCACTCGCGGGACGCCAGCGGAACACCGAGTCTTATTTTCTGGCCGGGCGGAACATGCCCTGGCTGGTGGTCGGCTTAAGCACCGTCGCCAGCATGCTGAGCGCGCTCACCTATCTGGGAGCTCCGGCGGCGGCGTACAAGGACAATGCCTCCCTCATGCTGGCGGGACCGGCGGCGCTGTTGACCACCCCTCTGATCATCCTGATCTACTTTCCCATCTACCGAAGGCTCAGAGTCACGACCGTCTACGAATACGTCAACGCCCGCTTCGGGAGCCGGGCCCGGTACGCCGCCTCGGCTCTGGCGGTGCTCCAGATCCAGGGCTGGATGGGAATCGCCCTCTACGCCCCCGCCCTGGCCCTTTCCACCGTGACCGGGATCGATCTGACCCGCGCCATCCTGCTGATGGGACTGGTAGCCACCGCATACACCTGCACGGGAGGACTGGCGGCCGTGATCTGGACCGACGTGATCCAGTTCCTGATCCTGACTCTGGGCGCGGTGCTGGTCGCCTTCTCCCTGGTCGAACGGCTTCCCGGAGGGCTGGATCAATTCTTCGAGATCGTCCTGGCCGCCGACAAGCTGGGGCTGGCCGACTTCCGCATCGATTTCTCGGAAGCGACCGGCTTGGCGGTGGTCCTCTGTTCCTTCATAACCGGTTTCGGATACGGAAACAGTCAAGTCGTCATGCAGCGCCTGTTCGCGGCCCGGAACCGCCGCGAGATGGTCCGGGCACTGATCCTGGATCGAGTGCTGGAGATCCTCGTTGCCGGACTCCTCTACATGATCGGCCTCGGGATATTCGCCTACTTCCTCGTGTTTCCCGAAAGCCTGGCGCCAGGGATCGCCGGGGACCGGATCCTGCCCTACTACATCGTCCACGCCCTGCCGGCCGGCGTCTCGGGCCTGCTCATCGCCGCGGTCTTCGCCGCGGCCATGTCCACCGTCGATTCCGGAATCCATTCCACGGCCACCTTGATCCAAGTCGATTTCGTGACCCCCTTGAGGAAACGGCCTCTGACCCAGCGCCAGAGTTTGACGCTGGCCCGGGTCATGACGGCGGGGCTGGGCCTGCTGGCAACCGCCGCCGCCTTGTTGGTATCGGAGGACTCCGGCATTCTGGAGACCCTGAGCAAGGTGGCCAGCCTCACGGCCGTACCGGTCACGAGCCTCTTCCTGTTGGGAGTCCTGACCCGGAGCGGACATTTCCCGGGCTGGCTGGCGGCGAATCTGGGGATCTCTCTTCCGCTCAGCATCTACGTGCAGAACTTCGTCGAGATGCACTGGATCTTCTACGCGCCCACCGCGCTGGTGAGTTGTCTCGCCGGGTCCTGGCTCTTCAGCCAACTGCTGCAATCACGGTCGAACCGGGAACGCGACGTTACGGGATTGACCATCTGGGACCGGCGAGACTGACTCCTGCCTCCCGATCGATTTCTGCCCAATGCCGGCATGACGACATGCTGTTATGATGGCGCCATGGTTCGAACTCAGATTCAATTTGAAGAGAGACAATACGAGCAGATCCGGACTCTGGCTCATCGGAGGAGGATTTCGATTTCCGAAGCGGTTCGCCGCCTCGTACGACAGAGTCTCCGAGAAGGATTGAAGGAAAAACAGTCCGGCGTGGAGGGGCTTTTGAGCATTGCAGGTATTGCGGCCAGTGGCGTCAACGACCTGGGCCGTCGTCACGACGACTACCTCGCGGAAATCCACGATAAATGACGTCGATCTTCGTCGATACTTCAGCTCTCTTGCCCCTGTTGGATCGAGACGATCAGGACCATGGTTCCGTTGTGAAGGCCTTGAGCACTCTCAGCGTCTCTCAGACAACCCTGATCACCTCTTCCCATGTCTTGGTCGAAGCGGGTTCCCTGGTCCGTTCCCGCTTGGGGACCTCCGCTTTTCGACGTTTGGGAGAGATCTTGGAGCGTACCGTGGATATCGTCTGGGTCGACGAGGAGCTGCATCGTCGAGCCTGGAGGGAAGCCCGCACTGGAGGGAAGAGAGCACCCGGTCTTGTCGACTGGGTCAGTTTTCTTCTGATGGCCGAGTTGGACATCACGACAGCCCTGGCCCGGGATCGCCACTTCGTCCAACAGGGATTCAGAATTCTTCCGAATCCATGAGGCCGACTCACGAAGCGGAGGATGACAGATGAAAGCGGGACCGGTCACCGTTTGCCTCGTCTTGCTGGCGGTTGGCGGGAACGCTGAACCCTCCGTGAAGGCCCAGCCCGAACCCGTGGCCATCGGCTCCCGGCTCGAGCTGTTCGTGGACGGCCACCTGGTCGAATCTCTGAAGGGAACGCGGCTGAAGCTGCATCCTCCCCGTCCGGCGGAGCGAGTGCTCTTCTTCGACCGGGAATGGGAAGGGGGGAACAGCGGCTACGTCACCGTATTCCGGGACGGCGGCCGTTACCGCATGTACTACCGGGGCGCCAGCTCGACGGGATATGCGGTCCCCTCCCTGTCGAAGCCGGGAGAGACGCCCGTGCCGGAGCATCCGCAGGTGGCCTGTTACGCCGAGAGTCCTGACGGGATCACCTGGAGCCGGCCCTCCCTTGGCCTCTTCGAGTTCCACGGGTCAAACGACAACAACATTGTCTGGACCGGCTCCGGCGGACACAACTTCTCCCCCTTCAAGGACACGAATCCCGACGCCCTTCCCGAGCAGCGCTACAAGGCCGTCGGCAGTGGCCAGGCCGACGGGAAACCGGTCCTGCTGGGTTTCGTCTCTCCGGACGGCATCCGTTGGAAGAGGCTGCGGGAGAAGCCGCTTCTCACCGATGGGAAGTTCGATTCCCTGAACGTGGCCTTCTGGGACTCGGTGCGGCACCGCTACGCGGCCTTTTACCGCGACTTCCGGCACGGCGTTCGAACGATCAAGCACGCCACCTCAGCGAATTTCCTGGACTGGACTCCCGGCCAGTGGGGGGACTTCGGAGACACTCCTCCCGAACACCTCTACACCAACGGGACGGTGGCCTACTTCCGCGCCCCGCACCTCTTTCTGGCGTTGCCGAGGCGTTTTCTGCCCTGGCGGCAGCTCTATCCGGACGCCCCGGTGCCGGGCGCGTCCGACGGCGTCTTCATGAGCAGCCGCGACGGGGTCCACTGGGACCGGCGCTTCCTGGAGTCGTTCATCCGGCCCGGGCGCGACCCCCGCAACTGGCCGCAGCGGACGAATACGCCGGCGCGGGGCATCGTCCCCACCGCCGAGGATGAAATCTCCCTTTACGTCGAGAGGCATCGGTCGTCGCCCACCAACCACCTGCAGCGGCTGGTGTTGCGCACCGACGGGTTCGTCTCCGTCCACGCCGGCTATTCCGGGGGCGAAATGATCACGAAGCCGCTACTCTTCGAGGGGGACAACCTGGTCCTCAACTTCGCCACGTCGGCCGCCGGCAGCATCCGGATCGAGATCCAGGATGCGCACGGCCGCCCCGTTCCCGGGTTCGCGTTGGAGGAATCGCCGCTGATCTGGGGGGACGAGATCGAGCATGTGGTCCAATGGAAACGCACTCATCCCAAGGCGACCTCAAAAAAGCCTCGCGCGCGCCTCGCCGGGACACCGGTGCGGCTGCGACTGGTGATGAAGGACGCGGATCTCTACTCCCTGAGGTTTCGATAGCGTTCCGGGCAGGCACGTTCCGGCCCCCGCCCCACCTGAAAGGCTCACGTTCATGGACATCAACTTCGTTCCTCATCCCCTTCAGGGAACTCCCTACGGCGACGCGCTCGACCTGGCGATCATTCTCGCCATCGCCTGCTGGCTCCTGTCGGTGATCACGCGCGAGTATTCCTGGGTGGACCGCCTCTGGACCATTTGCCCCGCCATCTACTGTCTGATCGTGGCTGTGGAATCCGACTTCAGCTCGGCGCGAATCAACATCATGACGCTCCTGGTGGCGGCATGGGGCGCCCGGCTGACATTCAACACCGCCCGCAAGGGAGGCTATTCCATCGGCGGCGAAGACTACCGTTGGAGGGTGGTTCGAGAAAGACTGGGGCCGGTCAGGTTTCAGATTCTCAATCTCACCTTCGTGGCGCCCGGACAGATGCTGATCATCTGGCTGTTCACGTCTCCGATGCATCAGGCATGGGTCGGGCGGGATCGGCCCTTGAGTTCCCTGGATGCCGTCGCGATAGCACTCTTCGTGGTGTTACTGGTCATGGAAGCGATCAATGACGGACATATGTGGAGGTTTCAGCAGGACAAAAAACGAAAGATCGAGGCGGATGAACCCGTGACGCAGCCTTTTGTCACCAATGGGTTCTTCAAATACTGCCGCCACCCCAGTTATTTCTGTGAGATGGGCATATGGTACGTCTTTTATCTGTTCGCGATTGCCGCGACAGGCGAATGGCTCCATTGGACCGGACTGGGCCTGATCTCGCTGACGCTTGTGTTCCTGGGATCAACGAAACTGGGCGAATCCATTTCTTTGCAGCGGTACCCTTCTTATCGCGATTATCAGGCCTCGACTCCACGAATTATTCCTTTTACCCGCATAGGATGCATAAGACGTGACAACTAATGGACGCGGGCGCTGGGACTGCCGAAGGCTCGAAACCGCTTCCCCGCACGATTGCGCTACCATTCCCCACGGAATGACCCATGCTCGCCGGGCAGTTCGAGACGCCTGTACAGCGACCCTGCTGCTCGTCTGTCTGGGAACTCCAGCTTGGAGCGCCGAGCCGCCCGTTCTGCTACACGCGTCTCCACCCAGCAAGGCGGTCGTGACTCTTCCCGGTGGGGATCTCGGCATCCTCTACATGGTCTCCGGCCAACACTGCGCCTCGATTCGATCGAGAGACGGAGGAGTCACCTGGAGCAAACCCCGGGTCGAGTTCGAGTTCAGGCAGCCCGCCGGCGTGCCGGTCGTGCTGGTGGACCGGGAGGGAGAGTTCCATGCCTTCCTCCTGGTGCTGCGGGGCAGCGGCCGGACGCCGACCGCAGACTACTTCTACGACATCTGGCACGCCGCGAGCCGCGCAGGCCGGACGCAGTGGTCCGAACCCCAACGGATCTTCGAAGGTTACGTGGGAGCCTTGAACGGTGTCGTGCAGCTCGAGAGCGGGCGGATCGTGCTGCCTCACCAGTTCTGGGTCCCGGGACTCCGGTCGGAACCGCCGACGGGATCCCATGTGGTGACGACCAGCTACTCCGATGACGGCGGCAGGACTTGGCGGCTCTCCCCCGCCCGGCTCACTTCCCCCTGCCGCAGCGACTACATCGGCAGCAACTACGGGGCGACCGAACCGGTCGCGACCCAGCTTCGGGACGGCCGCGTCTGGATGCTGATCCGGACCCAGGCCGGATTCCTCTACGAATCGTTCTCCCCGGACGGGGTCGAGTGGTCCGAGGCCAAGCCGACCCGCTTCCGCTCCTCCAACTCTCCGGCCAATCTGCTGCGCCTGCCCGATGGACGGCTGGTGGTGTTCTGGAACAACTGCGAGAATCCATCCCGAGTGGACGGGGAACCCGTTTACACCACCCGGGACGCTCTGCACGTCGCCATCTCCGCCGACGAGGGCCGCACCTGGACGGGGTACCGGGAGGCCTTCCGCGACCCCAACCGCAACCAGGCTCCTCCCCGGCGCGGCGACCGCGGGATGGCCTATCCGTTTTCCACGGCGACCCGGGACGGACAGGTCATTCTGGCCACGGGCCAGGGTCAGGGCCGGATCGCCCTGGTGCGCATCGACCCGGAATGGATCGGGGCCGCCTCCCACGAGGATGACTTCTCCTCGGGGTTGGAGGGTTGGAGCGTCTTCAAACCCTTTGGTCCTGCCGAATACTACTGGCGCGCTCGCGTCCAGGGCCCCCGCCTCGTGGATCATCCCACGCGACCGGGGGCCAAGGCGCTTCATGTGCGCCGGCCCGACGACCGGAGCGGCGACGAGGCGGTCTGGAACTTCCCGGCGGCCAAGCTAGGCCAGGTCTCACTCCGAATCCTGCTTCCGGAGGGTTCCGAGGGTGGCGTTATTGCTCTCGCAGACCGATTCATCCAGCCGACTGAGCCGGCGGCCGAACGTTTGGAGGTGTTCCGGCTTCATTTGGACGGCGGCGGAAGAATTGAGGACGGCCCGATCCTGGCCAAGGACCGCTGGCATACCCTCCGCCTCGCCTGGGACCTGGAGCGGGGACTCTGCAGGGTCGACTTGAACGGGATACCGGCGGTGGTCCTGCCCCGGCTGAATTACGATAGCGACGACTTGAGCTACTTGCGGCTGCGCTCCAATGCGACGTCGCCGGATCCGGTGGGAATGCTCATCGAGCGGGTCGCAGCAACGAGGGACGAGTGAGGAGTAACGGAACGCCGACTTTCTTGTCGCCGGGAGCGGCGTCTGGAGCGGCGTCTTTCAGGCGCCGATCCCAGGGGGGATTAGGGGGGACGGCAGTCCCCACTCCGCGTAGCGTCTTCCAACCGGCCAAAATGAAAAATGGGCGACAATTAAGTCCCCCCTGTCGACCGTAAACGAAGAGTGACCGGACCAATGAAACTGCCTTTTTCAGTGCGGATGATTTCGTTGCTCATATTGGCGTTGGGCGCCGCCTGCCAATCGGGAGCGCCCGCCGGGGACCGCCCCGACGGGGTGACGGTGCTGGTGGGGAGCCGCCCACCCGTAAGGGAGGCTTCGCTCTTCCCCTTCGACAACCATTCGATCCCCTTCACCCAGAACATCGGCTTGAAGCTGCACCCGCCGCGCAAGTATCCCGGCAATCCGGTCCTGCCCCGGGGCTCGGCGGGGGCGCCGGACGAATTCGGCGTCCAGTTCTACGGTTCCGTGGTCCGTCACGACGGGAAGTTCAAGCTCTGGTACGTGGCCATCGCCCCCGACCCCTTCACGGTGGTGGAGCAGGACATGATGTGGACCCCCCGCGTGGACACCATCCCGTTGAAGTGGCGCCCGGCCTACGCCGAGAGCGACGACGGCATCCATTGGACTCGGCCCAAACTCGGTCTGGAGGAGTACGACGGCAGCAAGGACAACAATCTGGTCCTGGTGGAGCCGGCGCCGCTGGGAGCCATCAACCTGAAGGTGATCCACGACCCGGAAGACCCGGATCCCACCCGGCAGTTCAAGATGTCGATCCACACCTGGTGGCACGAGGACGGAAAGAAGGGACTGGGGACCCTGGTCCCCGCGGTGAGCGGCGACGGCCTGCGCTGGCGCCTGGCCATTCCCGGGATTCCGGAGAACGGACTGCTGCCCAAGGAGAACACGGTCATCCCGACGGACCACTTCGAGTCCGCCGGGGGACTCTACAAGTGGGGCGGGCTGTTTCACGCCTCGGGCCAGGGGGCCCGGCCGGTCTACGCCGTCGACTCCTGGGGCCGATCGGTAGGCACCTACCGCTCCCCCGACTTCGTCCGCTGGGACCACACCGGGACCCTCTCCTTCTCCCGGGAGGGACAGCACAGGAAGGTCCCAAGCGGGTCGGGAGAAGAGTCCCACGAAGGGATCAGCGTCTGGAACCGGGGCAACGTCCTGCTGGGACTCTACGGCATCTGGCATGGATCGCCCGATTGGCGAGGAAGGACCGTGGACCTGGGTTTCGTCGTCAGCAACGACGGCATCCATTTCCGGGAACCCCTCACCGATTTCGTCTTCATCCGCCGGGGAGAGGACCATGAATGGGACCAGGGGGGCCTGATCCAGGGTCAGGGCTTCGAAAACGTGGGGGACGAGACCTACATCTGGTACGGAACCTGGGACCCGGGGTCGCTGGAACCCCGCGGCGGAGTGGGCCTCGCCATGCTGGAGCGGGACCGTCTGGGCTCCTTCTCGGTCCGGGACGACTCGATTCCGGCGGCCTTCATGACGGCCGCCATCGAGGCCCGTGGAGACTCGAATCTGTGGGTCAACGCGCAAGGGGTCTCCGAAAACGCCACGCTTCGCCTGGAACTCTATGACGCCTTGGAACGTCCGCTGGCCGGCTACTCAGGCAAGGATTCCGCCGTGCTGAAGGAATCCGGCCTGCGGGCCCCCGTCTCCTGGCCTGGATCGAATGGAATCCCGGAGACGGAGAAGCCCTTCAAGATCAAGGTGCACTTCGAAGGGCCGGAGGCGGCGGACATCCGCGTCTATGCCCTCTACGTCGGGACCTGACGCCGGCACGCCTGAGGAAAAAGGTCTGCCGGACCCGAAAAACTAATCCGGAACCACCATGTGGTAGACCAGCGGCTGCACGCCGGCCGGAAGGCGCCGGTAGACCGATTCGGGCAGGGGTTGGACCTTGGGATCGGTGTGGTCGCCTCCCCCTTGATCCTCGATGATCTGCTTCCGGTCGCGGCTGCCGGGGCGCAGCGGCCCCAGGTTGACCCACCAGGGCGCATAGCGGACCAGGACGCCGACCCGCTCCTCGTCGGTCACGTTGGGCGCAATGCTGTGCCAGGTCCGGGCATCGAAAACGGCCACGTCGCCGGGGTCTCCCTCGATCTGGGTCTCCCCCTCGAAAACCGAGTTGGGATCCAGGTCGGTCCCCGTCTTGGGAGCCTGGTTCCGCCGGTGGCTGCCCGGCACCACGATGGTTCCGCCGTTGGCCGGGGTGAACCTGGACAGCATCCACATGGTGACCAGATTCAACACCACGTCGGGATAGGGGGCCGGGACGCAGGAGAACTGGTTCTGGTTGTAGGGCCAGTCCGCGTGCACGGTTCCCCGCTTGAGTCCGGGGCCGTTGATGGTCCCGGTGAGCATGGAGATGCGTGCGTTCCTGCCGAAGAGCTCGTCCACGATGGCCATGATCCGGGGATGGTTCAGATAGGGGGCGATGGTCTGGTTCACGCGGAGGAAGCCGGTGACGTATCCCTGGGGCAACGGCAGGCTGGTGTGCTTGCGAACCGTCGCGGCAACGCTTCTTCGGACGGCACCCACTTTGTCGGCCGGGATGACCGATTTCAGAATCACATAGCCGTCGCGGCGAAGCACTTCCATGGGATCTTCGTGCATGGTTGAACCTCTTTCCGAAGTCTCACACGAACGGGAAGTGTACTCAAGGGGACGAGAACAGGCCTCCTGCGAACTGCTTGCTTGCTCCCGATCACCCGAGTTTCAGGCCCGAAATCTAACCCGCAATGATCCGTCCGCGGCCGTCCATGTTCTTCCGGTAGAGTTGCTCGCCCTTCGCCTGGGGAATCCATGCCGGAGTCCGAGGCCGGATCATTCCGTCCAGAGCGCGTAGAGGGAGCCTTTTCGGAGGTGAATCCTCAGGACCACGGTCTGTCCGCTCAAGGCGCTCACGGAATCGGAGCCACTCCACCGGATCGGAAACCGGATCCGGTCGCCGCTGAGGGAAAGGCTGTCATCGCCGGAGTATCCGGGGACGGGCCGTCCCCCGGCATCCAGGACCTCGACTCGAATCCGGCCCTCGGAAGCGTCCAGATTGACCCAGAGACGATCTCCGCTCATCACCAGGGGACGGGTGGTGAGGATCCCCTCGCGCCGGCCCGCGTCCAGGGAGACGAACCCGTCCCGGCGCAGCACCGCCACGTGAATGGCGGAATGGGCGTCGTCCACGTAGTCGGCGCGCTCCTGTGGATTCAGGGAATCGGGGCTGCGCGGGCTCCCGTCCAGGTACCGGTCATACGGGCAGACCCGCCACTTGAAGCCCGAATAGTAGAACCACAGTTCCTCGTCCTTCTCCACCGGCTGGTTGGTCGGCATCAATTGCATCCGGTCGTAGTTGCCGGCCAGGCCCTGGTCGAGGCGGGAGGGCCCGATGAAGGGCTCCCGGTTCCCCAGGCGCTCCCAATGCTTCAGGTCCCGGGTCATGGCCAACTGGATCAGGTGGAAGCCGTCGGTGTTCCGCCGCTCCGGCAGGCGGGCGCCGGTGGGGTGGAAGATCATGGGGAGTCCGATGTAGAGGCCCTCGTAGGGAAAGACGCCGAGGTTGTAGGACTGGGCGTTCCAGGTGCCCCGGTTGCGGAACTCCACGTCAGGCGGCGTCCAGCCCAGGGACGGATCCGGGTCCACGAAGAGAGGCCGGGCGAGACCCGGGTCGGCGACCCGCCTCCGGATCACGTCGAGAGCGAGCTCCTGGTCCCGGTCATCGGTGCTGAAGAAGAATCGGGGCTCCGACCAGTGCACGAAGTCCTTGCTGACGGAGAGATTGTAGGAACGGCCGTACTTGCCGCCGAACTTGAGCAGGCCCAGGAATTGCCGGCGCTCCCGGTCGTAGGTGAGGGTGCCGGCATCGCCGGAAGGGAGTGTCGGAACGTCGAGGATCCTCCAGTGGACGGCATCCGGACTGACCACGGGACGGCGGCCGCTGTGGCCCAGGAATCCCTTGTAGCGACGGCCGGGATCGGGATCGTCGGGGTCGTGAACCACGTGCCAGAGCCGCTTCTGCTGCGGCGCGGCGATGAGATTGTTGGACCGGGACCCACGGTATTCCACGGCGCCCAGATCGGGCTTCTCCCAGGCCAGGCCGTCGCGGGAGGTGGCCAGGGCCCAACGGAAGATCTCTTCGGAGTACTTGAGAGGCCGTCCCTCGTAGACCAGCTTGTAGTGCCCCTCCCCCTCGATCCACATGGGCGCCGAAGCGGTGGCGACGAAGCGGCCGTCCCATGGCCTGTCCGGAAGCAGCACGGCCCCCCGCTTCGTGGGCCGGTGCATGACCCGGTCCAGATTCCGGACCTCGCCGACGATGTGGCCGTCCAGGAAGAGTTGCTTCCGGCCCGGTTCCAGGCGAATCGGACCCTCCGGACCAGCGGATGCTCCTTGGCCCGACGCCAGCAGGACCAGCAGAGTGGTGAAAAGGCATCGAGAAAGTGGACTCATCAGCGAGGCGCCTCCGGCCAGACGGCATCGGGGCTCGCGGCCACCGGTTGATCGGGTCCGAGATTTGCCGGGTCCACGGCAGCCCTGACGAAGTTCTCGGGAGGCACCGGAGAGCCGGACAGGCGGCGAAGCATGGCGAGCTGACCCGCATGGGTCATGGCGTCGGCGAACGGACCCTGCAGGAGTCGATCCACGGTCGCGTCCTTCAACTCGGTACCCGCTGTGAGGTGCTGCGCCAGATCCTCCAGCATCGCGTGGAAGCGCACGACCTCCGAATCAAGGTCCGGGAGTGGTTCCGGCCTATACCGGCCCCCCTCGAAGAAGGTGCGTGCGTAACCCAGAACGCTCGTCATGTGCCGAACCAGCTCGGCGGGCGTCCGTACCTGATTTCCGGCCTGAAAGTTGCCGAAGGACTCGGGCGCACCCCTGAGCGCGTACTGCGTGCGGTAGGCGAGCGCGGCGAGATAATGCCTTAGGATCGCGCGTTTTTCATTCATTTCCACCGATCTCTTCTTGGTCGATCGGGTCTGAAACCCGTATCTGAATACTCACATCGCGTCTATTGCCGTAAGGTTTCATCACCTCGTCAACCGATCTTCCAGGTTTTCCGAGATCCATTGATTCAAGCTCTTGCCCTGCTCTTTAGCATGGACGTAGATTCGGCGGTGGAGTTCAGGCTGCAGTCGCAACGTAAGGCGGCCGGTGAATGGCTTGTCCGGATCTCCTCCGCACTGAGAATAAAAATCCAAGTAGTCATCGGTGGATTCACGAAATGCCCTCTCAAGACCCTTGACCGTATCGCTCTCGAAAGTGATGACGTCGCGCGTGTCCAGCACTTCGCCGTGGAATACGTGGGCTTCGGAATCGTATTCGGCGTGGCCGACATATCCTTTGTACTCCAGCATTATTCCTCCTCTGGTCCGATTCCGGCTGTTTTTCGGAAACGCAGGGCGAACAGATCCGCGTCCTTGAGCGCAAAGCGCAGGCGCACCGGACGGCCCGCCAGGGAGGAAACGCCGGGCCCTCCCTGCCACCGAACTTCCCGCTCCAGATCGTCGCCGAAGATCACGGAGCATTGGTCCAGTCCGAAACCCTCCAGAGGGGTCCCCGCCGCATCCTGCAGCTCCACCCGGATGCTCCCGGCGGCGGAAGTCGAAAAGTTGAGGATGAGCCGGCCGCCTTCGAAGACGAGCGGCCGGGTGACGATTTCTCCACCTGCCATGGGGGCCGTCACGGCCACGAAGCCGTCGATCCGGAGGGTATGGCGCCGGATGTTGGTGCTGTCCCCCCTCCAGTAGCCATCGTTCACGTAGACGGAGAGTTCATTGGGAACTCCCTCCATATGGCTTCGGGTCTCCACGATGCCCCAGTTCTGATAGTTGTCCCCGTAGACCCAGTTGCCCACCGGCCTCAGCCCCGGACGGACAAAGGCCTCCTGCCAGCGCCGAAAGCTGATCCGGTCCCGGCCGGCCATGAAGAGGCCCTCCGTCAGAGCCGTGCCGTACCGAACATGGACGCCGGCCCGCAGGCGCCGGTGCTCCTGTTCGGAAAGGGCTCTCATGGAATCGGTCCATCCCCACTCGACGTACCTGGTGGGAAACCCCAGGAGTAGGTGGGGGGCTCGATAATAGGGCAGGATCTGGTTCGTGTAGAGTTCCTCGTCGGGCGCGCCGGGGTAGCTGAGCCGGACCGGATCGGTCCAGTTCAGAAAATCCTGTGAAACTCCGGTCAGAATGTCGCGGATGCCCCGCCTGCCGGCGGGGTCGCCGGAGAGCTTCCTGAAATACCGGTGATACTCACGGTACTCGTGGCGCACCGGGTCCCAGAAGGCCAGGTTCTGCGAATCGAAGGCGCCCTTGGTGATGACCGGCCGGTCGGCCATGAGATCCCAATGGACGCCGTCGGGAGACTTCCAGGCGTAGAGTCCCCGTTCCGAGCTCCCGCTCGACACGGCCTTGTACCGGGCGTCCGGAGCGGCCGCCGGGTTCGCGTCCTTGAACGGCACGAAGTTGTGAATCGTGCCGCCCACAGGGATCCGGTCCAGAATGATGTTGTTGTCGTTGGATCCTTCGAACTCCACCAGACCCAGATTGGGGCGGTACCAGCGGATTCCGTCCAGGCTCTCAGCGTAGCAGACCACTTCCCGGTGCCCCAGTTCCAGCGTCTCTCCGGTGACGAATTGGGAGCCCCGGTAGTACATGCGATAGCGGCCGTCGTCCTGGAAGACGGTGAAGTAGCCGCACGCATTCCCCTCCCAGCTCCGGTCGGTCACCAGGACGACCTCCCTGGGATCGGGCCGGCGAAGTTCGAGCCGGGCTTTCCCCCGGATCTCCTCGATCAGGGCGCCGTCCACGAAGAGCTCGAGGCGAGACCCGATCTCCAGGCTCGTATCCTGGCCTCGAAGGGAAACGCCGTTCCAGAACAGGAGGACGAACAAGATCACTCGCAGCGGCATGTTGGCTCCCTTGGTAACAGTGGAGGGTCGGGGTTCTCTGTTGAACGCTACCATGCAACAGTTTCAAGGACCACCGAAGGAGTGTAAAGAGAAACGCTCCCCCACCGGAGCGGCGGTTTCCAACCGCCGAACTCCAACAAACTTGGCCGAAGGGCGACTGAAATTCGCCCTTCGTTCGTGCAGGAAGAGTGACGAGATCTCTCGCCGGTTTGTGGGACACCCACGATATTCCCTACTATCATCAAGGGCCGAAACCCTATTCCGATGCTTTTCGAACCACGTGCTCTTCTTGCCGCCGGAATGGCTGCCTTCGGATTAACTGCGCTGGCGTTCGCTCAGGCGATGGAGGGCCGGCTTTCGGTTCGGGTTTCGGATCCCGGCGGAGGGGCGGTCGCGGCCCAGGTCCGGCTGGTCGGACGGAGTCCCGATTTCGTCGCTGCAACGACAGCGGATGAAAACGGCCGGGCCGTCCTCAAGCACCTGCCGCCGGGCCTCTACCGACTCACCGTGCGCCACGCCGGATTCGAAGAGTTCTCCAGGAACGTGGAGGTCCGCTCCGCAGTTCCGCAATCCGTCCAGGTGGTCCTGCAGGTGGGGACGCTTCATGAGGAAATGACGGTCGAGAACACGGCGCCTCTGCTGGATCCGCTGCAGCCTTTGAGGGCCATGCACGTGGGACGGCTGAACCTGGATCGCACACCGGGGACGACGTTGGGCCGCGGCACCATCGACGTCGTGACCACCCTGCCCGGATGGCTGCTGGAGGCCAACGCCGTCCTGCACCCGCGCGGTTCGGAATACGATACCCAGTACGTCATCGACGGGATGCCGCTCTACGACAACCGCTCCATCGCGTTCGCGCCGGCATTTGAAAACGACGAATTCGAATCGGTGAACGTCCTCACCGCAGGGATCCCCGCCGAGTTCGGCCGCCGGTTGGGCGGAGTCATTGCGCTCGATACACGCCGGGCCGAGCGGCAAGGGCACCATTCCGCTCTGGATCTGCAGGCAGGGAAGTTCGGAACCTATCTCGGTTCCATGTCCCACCAGTACGCGGCGGACCGGACCGTCCTGTCGGTCGGGCTGCGAGCTGGACGGACGGACCGGTATCTGGACCCGCCGTCTCTCGAGAATTTCACCAACTCGGCCAGTTCGGGCGGTTTCCGCGCCCGGCTGGATCAGGACCTCTCCCATCGCGACCACCTGCACCTCTACCTCCGGTACAACCGCACCGGATTTCTCGTGCCCAACGACCCGGAGCAACAGGCGGCAGGCCAGCGCCAGGATCGGCGAGTCGGCGAGTTCGCGGGACAGGTCCACTATCAACGGACCATCTCGGCCCATACGTTGGGCTCGGTTCGGGGAATGGTCCGTGAGCTTTCGAGCCGGCTGTGGAGCAACCCGTTGGCGACTCCGGTCCATGTGAACCAGGATCGCAGTTTCCGTGAGGCCGCACTCGTCAGCGACATCACCATCGACCATGAGTGGCACACATTGAAGTTCGGCGGCGACGTCCGGGTGAGCGACATTCGTGAGATGTTTCGACTGGCGGCTCCGGGGGAGCCGGTCCGGGCTGACTTGAGTTTCAACGACGAACGGCGCAGCACGGAAATCAGCCTGTTCGTCCAGAACCAGGTTCGCCTCGGGAACTTCTCCACCCACCACGGAATCCGCTTCGACCGCTACAGTTTGCTGGTGGAAGATACGGCCTTGAGCCCCAGGGTCGCCATCAGCTACTACGTACCGAAAGCCGAAATCCAACTCATCGCTTCCTACGATCGCATCTTCCAACCGCCCCCCATGGAGAATCTGTTGCTCTCCAGCGGCGCGCCGGCATTGGGAATCGAGGCCGTCGAGGGCAACCTCGCCGTACCCTCGAGCCGAGCCCATTTCTTCGAGGTCGGACTGCGCAAGACCTTCGGCGACGCCCTGCGCCTGGACCTGAACCACTACTGGCGGGCCTTCCGCAATTACATCGACGACGACGTTTTCCTGAACACGGGAGTCTCGTTCCCTATCACCTTCGACACCGCTCGCATCGAAGGGACGGAAGTCCGGCTCGAGTTGCCTCGCTGGAGACGGGTCTCTTCCTACCTCAGCTACTCGAACATGCTGGGCCGCGCGACCTCACCCGTGACGGGAGGATTGTTCCTCGAGGGGGGCGAGGCGGAAGAGCTGCGGGACGTGGTCGAACGGTTCCCCATCAGCCAGGATCAGCGCAATACGGTCGCCGCCCAGCTTCACTTCGATCTCCACCGGCGAGTCTGGATCGGCGTCGGCGCCCGCTACGGCAGCGGCTTGCCGGTGGAGTTGGCGGACGATGACGAGGAAGGGGAGGAAGGGGGAGCCGGTCCGGCAGGCGACCTCGATGAAGACGACTCCATCCCGGCGGAGATTCTGGGCCGGGTGAATTTCCGGCGCGCCAGGATTCGGCCCAATTTCAGCCTTGATTTCTCCGTCGGCGCCCGGCTCTGGGAGCACGAATCGCAATCGGTCTCGGTGCAGTTCGACCTGCGCAACGCCACCGGCCGGCTCAACGTGATCAACTTCAACGGGCTCTTCTCGGGCACCGCCCTGGCGCCCGGACGGCAAGCCACCCTGCGCCTGAAAATGCGGTTTTAGTAGGGGCACCCCTTGTGTGGTCGCCCTCTCTCTCTTCCTTTTGCGACGGGCGCTTTCCGGTTCGATTCGTACGCTGGTCGACAGAACACCACCAAAATTTAGGAAAATGATGAATAGAGGCCAGAAAAGACCTCCATGGTTCCATGAGGTCCGGGGCGTGAGCAATGATCCGCCAGCGCGAAAAAATACTGTTGACCGGGGCCACGGGATACGTCGGCGGACGGCTGCTCCGCCAGCTCGAAGCCGATTCCTACGCGATCCGATGCCTGGTCCGGCGTCCCGGGATCATCAGACCGCAGGCCGCGGCCACGACCGAGGTGGTCCGAGGAGACCTGCTCAAACCCGCAACGCTTCCGGCGGCCATGCGGGGGATCACCACTGCCTACTACCTGGTTCATTCCATGGCCTCCGGGGAGGACTACGCCGACGAAGACCGTTCGGCCGCGATGGCGTTCTCATCCGCCGCCGCGGACGCGGGGGTCGGGAGAATCATCTACCTGGGCGGACTGGGTAGCGGCAAGCGCCTGTCCGGCCACCTTCGAAGCCGGCAGGAGGTGGGGCGGATTCTCCGCACCTCCGGTGTTCCAACCATCGAATTCAGGGCCTCCATCATCATCGGATCGGGAAGCCTGTCCTTTGAGATGATCCGGTCTCTGGTGGAGAGGCTGCCCGTCATGCTGGCGCCTCGCTGGGTCCACACCATGTCGCAGCCCATCGCGGTGGAAGACGTCATCGAATACCTGCTCGCCGTGCTCATGGTCCCGTTCGAAGGAAGCCGGATCATCGAGATCGGGGGATCCCAACGGGCTTCGTATGCCGACATCATGGAGGAATACGGCCTTCAGCGAGGCCTGCGGCGGAAGCTGATTTCCGTCCCCGTTCTGTCGCCCCGACTGTCCGGCCTGTGGCTGGGCCTGATCACGCCCATCTACGCCCGGGTCGGCCGCAAGCTGGTGGAGAGTCTCCGCAATGAGACCGTAGTCGACGGCACCGCGGCCCGCGAAGCCTTCGACATCCGGCCGCGCGGTTTGGCCGATGCGATCCGGCGCGCACTGGTCAACGAAGATCGTGAGTTTTCGGAAACACGTTGGTCCGACGCCATCTCCTCTTTGGGTACACCGGCCTCGCGATCCGCGAAGGGCTATCGGACCCGCATCTTCGATTCGCGGGTTCGTTACGTTCCGGTCCCGGCTCGGCAGGCATTCGTGCCGATCCGGCGTATCGGCGGTGAATCGGGATGGTACGGATCGAACTGGCTCTGGAAACTTCGGGGCGCACTGGATCTGCTGGCCGGCGGCCCCGGCATGCGGCGTGGAAGAAAGAACGCCGAATACCCGGAGGTCGGCGGGACCATCGACTTCTGGCGGGTCGAGGCCTACGAAGAGGGCCGGCTGCTCCGGCTCAGGGCGGAGATGCGGCTTCCCGGCCGCGCCTGGCTCCAGTTCGAAGTCGAACCGGACGGTCCGGGATCACGGGTCCGCCAAACCGCCGAGTTCGACCCCTTGGGAATCCTGGGTCTGGCCTACTGGTACGTCCTGTACCCCTTGCACCATATCGTCTTTGCGCGTCTGCTCCGGGGAATCGCGTTCCTGGCGGTCCGGGAGACGTGGGACGCCAGGCGATCCCAAGGCTGACGGTCACGCGTCGCTGACGGAACTGTCGGACCTGTTCCTCTCACGGTGTTGTCTTCGGGACCCCAATGCTAGAATCCCGGCGAAAGGGTGCAGCACATGTTGAACTGGTGGCGCGGGTTCCGGCCGGAGGGTTCAATCCCCCGAGAATCACGAGAACTGCCAACTCCTCCCCGACCCATCCGGTACTTCCGGAAACGGATCGGAAACCTGAGGTGGCTCCTGCCGGGAGCCTGTTTCTGGCTCGTCGCCTGTGCGGGAGAGCCGGAACGACCGGACGCGGACAATGCGCCCACGGTGACGACGGGACCGGGCAGCGCCCTGGGTACCCGGGCGTTGACCGTCAACGGATCCATCCATCCTCACGGAGAACCGACCACGTATTTTTTCGAATACGGCACGACGAAGGATTACGGGTTCAGGACGGCTGAGCGGCCTCTCCCACCCCGTCTGGCCGCCTATTACCACGAGAGCTGGGACGAGGGAATGGGGGGATGGGACAGCTGGCTGACCGAGTCCCTTTACACCTCAGGTGGGCCGTCCGGCGGATACGTGAGGCTGGCCGAGCCCAGCCAGAACGACCACAACCACGACGATGGAATCGGAACCCTGCACCTGACCAAGTACCTCTGGTGCGGCCGCTGCCTCGACCCGGGCCGGGACCCGGGCCCCTGTCTCGCCGCCGGAGACCCGGACCTGAGGGACGCCAAGGTCACGGTCTGGGTGCGGGGAAACGACTGGAAACCCAATGGTTCGGAAGTACTCTGGTGGAGTCAGGCCTATGTCAACGTCCAGATGGTGGACGACCCCGGCTGGAGGGCGTCCAACTGGGCCTATACCGGGTTTCTGCTGACCGATTTCCTGCTGGACGGCGAATGGCACGAGGTGGATTACCGGCTCTGGAACGACACTTCGTACTGGAGCTTCGGGGGGAACAATCCGACCTTGCAAGGCGGAGTCGCCCGCCGCTACGACTACGGCTCCATCGACCGGGTCCAGGGGCATCTCAACGACGACTTCTTTCACCTGACCGCCTTCATCGACGTCGAGAACCCGCCCACCGGATCCATCGACTTCGACGAGTTCCAACTGGTCTACCGCAACGAGTCGCTGGTCTTCCCCGACAACGGAGGCCGTCTCGTGACCTGGCCCCGGGACTCGGAGGACGATCCGGCGGCGCTGACCGACGGCTGGCGCCACGGGTCCGGCCGCATGTGGAAGAGCGCTCCCGATCCGGGAGCGCCCCAGGAGTTCGTATTCGCCTTCGAGCGTCCCGTGACCATCGACACGATCCAGCTTCATCAGAACCCGGAATGGCCGGGCAAAGAGGTGGAAGTCCTGGTCTCGGAAGATAATGAGACCTACACTTCGATCCTCAAGCGGACCCTGCCCCGCGAGGGAGAACCCAACGCCAACTTCGCCTTCACCTTGGACCGGGGCCTCGCGGCCCGGGCCGGCCATCTGAAGGTCCGCCTCCTCTCGGGATACGACAGCCGTCACTGGGGGCTGGGGGAGATCGAGGTCTTCGGCGACGGCGCCGTCATGCGCACCGATGACGATCTCTACAACGTCAACCTGGACATCGAGCATCTCACGCCGGGGACCACCTATCACTACCGTCTGGTAGCCACCAACGGAGCTGGGACGGCCCATGGCGACGACCGGACCTACGCCCTTCCGGCCGACCATCGTCCCCTGGTGAAGACCGGGACGGCGAGCCGCATCCAGGCAGAGGCCGCCAAGGTGGAAGGCAGGCTGAACCCCATGGGCGTGCGGACCCGGTTCTATTTCCAGTATGGGACCGATACCGGCTACGGACTCGAGTCCGCCGCCGGCTATGCCGGGTTGCAGGTGACGCCCAGGCTCGTCTTTTCCAACCTGACGGATCTGGCGCCGGAAACGACCTACCACTATCGCCTGGTGGGAGAAAACGAGCAGGGCGTCAGCTACGGGGACGACGCCACCTTCACCACCGCCCCGGCGAGATGACGGGCCGAGTGCCGAGCGAGGCTCGAGAGCGAGGAGGACCGCCATGAATGGACCCCGCGATTCCAATCGGAGAGGTTTCTTGGGCCAGGTCGGGCTGGCGGCCACCCTGGGAGCCTGCTCTCAGGCGACGCCGGAAAATGATGAGACCAGGCCGAACCGGCCCCGCATCCGCATCGGAGCCCGCGTCAACGGCAACTGGATGAAGAGCGAGGACGATGCCGACCTGCGCTTTCTTAAACAGATCGGCGTGGACTACGTGGACATCGTCCTGAGCATGGTCGAGGGCTACAACGAGACCGGCAGCTTTACCCGGGACGCCTTCCGGCGCCTCAACGATCGGCTCCAGCGTGCCGGCCTTCAAATCGAACGGGCCAACTCGCTGGGACCCCACTACCTGGACGCCCACCTGGGGCGGCCCGGCGGCCAGCAGCAGATCGACAACCTGAAGCGGGTCGGAGAGATCCTGGCCGAGCACGAGATCCCGGTGTACGGCATCCAGGCCTGCCAGGCGTCCCTGCACCAGGAGTACTCGCGGACCGCCTGGACTCGTCCCCGCGGCCGGGGAGGCTACGAATACTATTCCTTCGACTTGGAGCGGTCCAAAGCCGCGCCTCCTCCCAAATACCGCGTCACTTCGCAGCAGCTCTGGGACGGCCTGCTGGACATCTATCGCCAGGTCATCCCTGTCGTCGACGGGAGCCGTACCCGGGTCGCCATGCACGGCAACGATCCACCGCTGTACGAATACCTGGGAAACCCGCAGATTCTGTGCCGTTTCAAGGACTTCGACCGGCTCTTCTCGGAAGTCCCCAGCCCCAACAACGGGATCACCTTCTGCGTCGGCACACGTTACGAGTCAGGGGAGGACGTCTTCGAAGGCATCCGGCATTTCGGACGCCAGGGAAAGCTGTTCCACGTCCACTTCCGGAATGTCCGCGGGACCCTTCCAGCGAACGGGGGGTATTCGGAAGTCGCCGTGGACGAGGGCGACATGGAGATGGAGAAGGTCCTGCGCACCCTGGCGGAGGTGAACTACGACGGCGTCATCGACTACGACCACGCCATGGGAATCACCGGAGACGAGCCCCTGCCCAAGCAGTACATCGCCTTCGCCGTCGGTTACATGAGGGGCCTGCTGCACAGCATTCCCGGACAACGGCGCGTGGGAGCGGCGGTTTCCTAGCCGCCAAAATGGAGCGGCGGTTTCCAACCGCCGGACTCCCGACATAGCTTGGAGCGATGAGCGCACCGGAAAACGAGGCTTCAATCGACGGCGAAGCAGTAGTACAGCCCGTCGCCTCCGGTGCCCTGCAGGTTCTCCTGGCTGCAGCCCCGGGAGCCGTGCGCCGAATTCCACGAGGTGGGATTCTTGCCGCCGCCGGTGCGGTCGTGGTGCCCGACCTGGGCGCTGCCTTCCCCGTGACTCGTCCAGTTCCCGCAGGTGGTGTCGTCGCCGCCTGAAATGGCCGTGCCGTCCAACTGCGCACCGGTCAGGACATCGTGCCGGTTGGGACTGTCCCCCCGGCCGTTGACCATCTGTCCGTACTCGTTCAACTGCGTCTCCTTGGTGAGATTGTTGTTGTCCGAGTGCAGATCGTCGACATCCCGGGCGACCTGGACCCCCTTGGCGTTGAACCACGGTCCGCTGCCGATCCGGTCACGGGCGTTGACGGCAGCCTGTCCGCCGGAGGCGGTCGCGCTCAGATAGGCGCGCCAAGTTCGTTCGCCGCCCCCCACGGCGCGAGCCAGCATCTGGCAACGGGCGTCGGCTCCCGCCAACCCGCCCAGATCGGCGCCATTTCCGGGCCCCGAGCTGACGATGAAGAAGCTCATCTTGGGATCCGCGTTCTGTGCCGAAACGGACGGCAAGGCGAGAGCGCCGGCCAAAACTGCGGCGACGACAAGGAAGAGTGTCTTGGTCATCTCTGTTCTCCTGAGACTTGGGACTTGAAGCGTTGGAGAATGGTACCACTTTGCCGTATCCAACTACTTTGCCGTTTGCCGGGGCACCCGTGATCACCATCCGAGGCGCGTATAATGAACGAAACCAGAACGAAGGGGTGCAGCCATGACACTCAAAGAAATTGAAACCGAAGCGCTCCAACTGGGTCCGGCCGCCCGAGCGAGACTGGCCAAGAAACTCTTGAACAGCCTCGACACGCTCTCCGAGGCGGAGGTCGAACGTCTGTGGGTGGAAGAGGCGGAGCGAAGGAACGACCAGATTGAACGAGGAGTTGTTGAGACGAGACGCGCAGAAGATGTGATCCGGGATGCCAGGGCGCGATTGGAGTGAACCGCCGGGTTGTTTTCCACCCCGAAGCAGAGGACGAGTTGCAAGATGCCACGCGCCACTACGAGATCGAGAGTCCAGGTATTGGACAGACTCTTCTTGAGGATCTCGAGCTGGCAATCGGCCAGATCATACAATATCCGGAGTCAGCTCCTCTCGTGAGCCGACTCGTCCGCCGGAAAGGCCTACGGCGATTTCCCTACAACATCATGTGCATAGTGCTTCCTGGCACCATCCGAGTCTTCTCCCTTGCACACCAGAAACGCCGCCCTTTCTATTGGCGTAATCGAAAGTGACCAAGCCACCAACGTACTGTTGCGGTGAGGCGGCCATAGAGGGTAATGTCGCCCGAATCGTTTCCGAAGCAGAGGAGGATAGAGGATGACGAATCGGCAAGTGAATCTGGTTACAGTTCTGGTATTGGCCCTGGGGTGGATGTTCGCTCCAGCGCCCTGGCATCTGCTGGCGGAGGAGTCCGGGCAGGTCCACCCCATCGACGGCGCGGTGATCTACGATCACGACCCATCCACCAAGGTGGGCGACGACATCTTCGGCAACGTCATCGCGGATTTCGAGAATGATGCACCCGGGCGATGCTCCCACGGAGGTCCGGTGTGCATGGAATACCCCAACGGCGATGTCGTCGCCTTCTACGCCAACACCAGCGACCACAATCTGGATGGTTGGAGCGAGTTCGCCGTCAGCCGGGACCGGGGCAAGACCTGGAACCGGTACAACAAACTCCCCTACTCCTTCGAAGCTTACGCCAGAGATCAGAAGCATCCGGTCTGGGTCGAGGAGGGTATGGTCACGAAGCAAGGCACCATTGTCCTGTTTCTGACCCACTTCACGATCGGTGAGGACAAAACCCGGATCAGACTCGGGACGATCCGAAGCTTCGACAACGGGGCCACCTGGACCGACTACGAAACCCTGGACGGCAATTTCATCGGCTATCCCTGCTCCACGGCGGTGTCGGGAGAGACCAACTACGTCATGGTCGACAGCCACGCGGGTCCCCACGTCCTCTACGTCAGCCAGGACGACGGGCGCACATGGAGCAAGAGAAGCGCCATGTCGCTGGACGACGACAAGTGGTACGGGACCATGACCATCATGGCGGACGGACGGCTGCTTGCCGGCGCCTACGCCAGCCACGACGAGGATCACTTCTACTACTGCATCAGCAAGGACCAGGGGCATACCTGGGGTCCCCAGAAGAAAGCGTTCGTGGACAAGATGATTCGCGACCCCGAGCTTGCCTATCTCGGCGGCAAGTACTATCTGCACGGCAGATCGGGACACCATGGCGAGGGGAGCCGGCGCTACGTCCTCTACCAGTCGACGACGGGGTCAATTGGGGCGAAGGGATCATCGTCAGCGGCGATGAGGGTCATCCCGACGGCTACGGTCAGAACTGCGTCATCAACACGTACGACGATTCGGTCCCGGACGAGCTGATGGTGATCTACAGCATCGTCTACGAGGGACGAGACACCAACGAATACGTGTTTTTCATCCGGCCGGACGGGCAATAGCGTTGAATTCGATCCGACACCGGTGAATACCGCAGGTTAGTGATCGGCGAAGGGATCGAAGACTCGGACGCCGGCCTTCTCGAAGTCTTTTCGGTTACGTGTGGACACCGTCAGTCCATGGACCAGAGCCGTGGTGGCGATGAGACTGTCTTTGATCGGCATAGCTTGGCCTGATTCTCGAAGCTCGGCCAGCAATCGCGCCCAACGCAGGCCGCTTTCCGCTTCCCATGGAAGGCATTCAATGCACTCTACGCCCGCTCGGAACCAACGTTCGAGCCGCTGGCGTCTGCTCCCCTGAGGAAGCAGGAGGATTCCAAATCTGACCTCACCGAGGACTATGGGATCGACCACGATTTCCTGTTCGGCGCGCTTGAGCCATTCGACGACGCCGATTTGGGGACTTCGCTTCGTCGGTTCACTCAGGACATTTGCGTCGACGAGGTACTTCACAGAGTGTCCGTCGATTCGGATTCGATGGGCGTGAAGAACCCCTTCTCGGGACAACTGAGCAGCCAATCGACCAGACCCTCGTTCGGCGGTTTCGTCCGCCTGACAAACCGATACTCGCCTCGGTCCAGACGCTCGACGTCGAACTCCTGACCGGGTTCAACCTGGTCCCGTTTCCGGAACTCGGCCGGCAACACGATTTGCCCCTTGGAAGAAATGGTGGCCTTCATGACAGGTAAGATATCGACTTACTCCGTCAGGCGTCAAGAATCGGAGTCCTCATACGACGATTCGGTCGCGGAGGAGCTGATGGTGATCTGCGACATCGTCTGCGAGGGACGAGACACGAAAGAAAACGTGTTCTTCATCCGGCCGGACGGGAAATAGAAGGCGATTCCGGTTCGGCGATGAAGAGGGGGACAGGAAGTCCCCTCCTTAGTGCCAATGCTGCAGCTCGACGATGTTGCCCTCCGGGTCGGTCATGTAGATCAGGGTGAGGCGGCCCTCTTCCCGGATCTCCAGGGTGGTGATGCTCCCCAGATCCTCGCCTCCCCACTCCTTGATCTGAAGGCGCTTCTCTTCCAGGTCGTCCACCTGGAACGCGATGTGGGCGAAGCCGGGCCGGTTGAGAGCGGGGATCGGGCGCCGGGCGTTCTCGTCGAATTGAAAGACCTCCAGGGTGGGTCCGCCCTCGCCATATCCGGGCAGCTTCAGATGGATGCCCTCCATGTGGACGTCCTTCAGGCCCGTGAGGGCGTCGATGTGGGCGCCCCGACGATCCCGTTCCGTCCCCACGGGACGGCAGTCGAAGACCTCCACGTAGAATTTCACCATCGCACGCCAGTCGGCGGCGACCAGGTTGGTGTGAGCGTACCGGATGCCTCGGCGGCGTCTTTCAAGCATGTTCTCGCGTCTCCCGCGCAAAGAGTGAAATCGGACTCGACCTCCTACCCAAGCCAAGTCCGGGTTATTATCTCAGAGATCGAGACTGGCAGATCATCCCTTCAGGATAGACTCCGAGACCCCTTCAAACCGATGCGCATACAACCGGGACGATCGCCTTCCCGAACAGCAGCAGACCGGGGAGCCGTCCGGTGAGGCTGCATCCTGCCGATTACCTGATCCTGGTCGCCTACCTCATCGGCATGATGTTGTTGGGATGGCGGCTGTCCAAGCGGCAGCATACCGACGAGGAGTATTTCCTGGGCGGGCGCCGAATGCCCTGGTTCGCCGTCGGGGTGAGCCTGATCGCCACGCTTCTCTCCAGCGTCGCCTATCTGGGGACCCCGGGGGTGGTCTGGCGCTTCGGATTCGCCGTCGCCCTGAACACGCTGGTGGGCATCGCCATCACCGTCGTGCTGATTCTGTACGTCGCCATCCCCTTCTTCGTCCGCTTCCGCTTCACCACCGCCTACGAATACCTGGAACATCGGTTCAACCTCTCGGTGAGGCTCCTCGGAGCCTCCATGTTCCTTCTGTTCATGACCATCTACATGGGTGTGATCGTGCTTCTGTCCGCCCGGGCGCTGGCCGTCGCCACGGGACTCCCGCTGCTTCTCATCATCGCCAGCGTCGGGACCGTCGCCACCCTCTACACCATGATGGGCGGGATCCGCGCCGTGATCTGGACCGACGTGATCCAGGTGGCCCTCCTGGTGGGAGGCGGCCTGTTCGCCATCGGGTACGTGGCCATGTCCACCGGATCGGGACCGTTGGACTGGATTCAGGCCGTCAACGCCAGGGACAACGAGAGCATGCCTCTGGCTTCGCTGGACCCCACCATTCCGGCTACGGTAGTCACTCTCATCCTGGGAGGCTGCCTCTGGACGCTGATGGCCCACACCGCCAACCAGACCATCATGCAACGCTACTTTTCGACGGCGGACATGCGGGCGGCCAAGCGAAGCTACATCACCAGCGCCGCCGTCGACGTCCTGTTGCTGGCGCTGCTCACGGTCATCGGCGCCAGCCTCATCTATTACTTCACCCAAGGTCCCGGAACGCTTCCTCCAGACCTGGACCCGGCCAGCGGCAAGGATCGGGACGGCATCTTTCCCTTCTTTGTCGCGACCCGGATTCCCGCCGGACTGGCCGGCGCCATCTTTGCCGCCCTGCTGGCGGCCTCCATGTCCACCATCGATTCAGGCGTCAACTCCTTCGCCACCGTGGCCACCGTCGACTTCGGCCGGCTGCGGAAGAAACAGACGAAAAACCACGTGGTCCAGGCCCGTGTCATCACACTGGTCGTGGGACTGGCGGTCACCCTTTTCGCCGTCTTTTTCGACCGTCTGACCGGCACCGCCGACATCCCGACGATCCTCCCCAAGACCTTCAACTCGCTCTCGGGCGGGATGGGCGGGTTGTTCCTGGCAGGCATGCTGATCCCCCGGGCCGGCAGCCGGGCGGTCTGGCCCGCGGCCGTGGTGGGCGTCGGCACGGCGCTCGCCGTCGCTTACTCGGGAGAACTGCTTCGTTACCTGGGTCCTTCGGCCGTGGATATGGTCGGGAGCTGGGTAAGTCCGGAGTTCGCGCACCGGTTGGCGGACCAGGGAATGGGCTTCACCTGGATCATCCCCTCATCCACCGCGGCCAGCCTGGGGACGGCCTGGTTGCTGAGCTTCGTGTTCCCCAACCGGGATCCGGAGCGGGTCCGCGGACTGACCTGGTCCACGCGCCGGGAACCGTCCCCCTTTACGACTCAGGGCTGAGACCTAGGCCCTCAATACGTCGCACACCCGTTCCGCCACGATCTCCGCCTCACCCGGTTCCAGTGTCGCCGGGTGGAGCAGGATGCCGGACGGGGCCTCCGCCACGATAATGCTGGGATCTCCCTCCCACAATTCCGCCATCACCTGTCCTACGCTCTTGGCGATTCGTTCGGTGTCCCACTCCACGAGCGTGAACGGCAGTCCGTCGGGATGCACGGCCAATCCCGTCGACGCGGGAGGCGATTCTCCCTTGTGGGCCCGGACACTCGGGACCTGGGTCAGGATCTCGATCATGGTGTCCGAACGGCGCCGGTAGCCGTCGAACATCTTCCGCTCGAACCCGGGACCGGACCAGAGCTCGACGGCGGTCAGAAGACCCGCGATCTCCTCCTTGCCCACCTTCATGGGACGTCCCACTCCGTGGTTGGGACTGCTGCTCATGGCGCAGGCCTCCACCAGGTCCCTCCGTCCCAGGATCAGTCCCGAAGACTGGGGACCCCGCAGGCCCTTGCCGCCGCTCACGATGGTGAGATCGGCTCCCAGCTTCCAGTAGTGGCTCAGGATCGAGAAGGGAGGAAACTCGGCCGCCGCGTCGACGATCACCGGGACACCGCGGTCATGGGCCAGTTCGATGACCTGATCGATGGGGAGATCGGTGGGAGGCGAATAGGCGGGAAAGTCGACGACCGCGGCCGTCTGGGGACTGAAGGCCGCCTCCAGATGCCAGGGATAGACCCGGTTCGCCAGACCGACCGGCACGACACGCGCTCCCGCGAGGCGAATCATGAGCTCGTAGAAGTTGATCTGCATGCGCTGGACGATGACCTCGTCCTTCATCCCCTTCGTGTCGGGCAATTGGTGGACCCGGGCGTTGCTCGACCCCGCCATGCATGCGGCCACCGAGAGGGCGACGCCGGCGGCGGCGCCATTGGTGACGAAACAGGCTTCGACCCCCGCCAGCCCGGCAATCCGGTTTCCCGCCTTCTCCAGCAACTCCGGGATACTGACGTAGGACCGGCCGGCCTCCCGCATCGCGGCCACCACCTCCGGAAGCATGATGGACCCGCCGATGGAGGTTCCGTTGGCGGCGGCATTGATCCGTTTCTTCACACCCAGACGTTCGTAAACTTTCATGGCTCTTCTCCCATTTTCGGCCCTCGCGCGAGTATAAGGAGTTCGGTGGTTGGAAACCGCCGCTCCTGACGCTAACATCGTCCGTACCATGAATCGTCGCAAATGGCTCCGCGTCGGAGCTGCCGCAGGCACCTTCCTGGGGCTCGATGCCCTCTTCACGACTCGTCCCACGAGCGCGGCGGCCATCGGTCCGAACGACAAGATCAAGGTCACCAAGATCGAGACCTTCGTGCTGACCAACACCTGGGTCTTCGTCAAGGTCTCCACCGACGCCGGAATCGTGGGCTGGGGCGAGATGCTCAAGGACGACGCCAAGGCGTGCGCCGCCGGGGCCATGGAGGTGGGCGACTATCTGGTGGGCCAGGATCCATGCCGGGTGGTGCATCATTGGCAGGCCATCCACCGCGGCGCCTTCTACCGCGGGGGGCCCATCAAGACGGCGATCCTGAGCGGGATCGACCAGGCGCTCTGGGACATCAAGGGAAAGGTCTACGGCGTCCCGGTCTACAAGTTGCTGGGCGGGCCCACCCGCGACCGCGTCCGAGTCTACGGGGAAGTCAGCGAGGAGACCGGCGTCAACGCCATGAAGGTCGGGCCCAAGGCCATGGGACGCCAGCCGATCAAATACGTTGAAGGCCAGAAATTCGTGGACGCCGTGGCGGAGAATTTCCGGGCGTTGCGGGAGAAGCATGGAGACGGCGTCGACATCGGCATCGACTTTCACGGCGCCGTTCAGCCGCCGACGGCCATGTTGCTGGTCAAGGCGCTGGAACCCTACAATCCCTGGTTCTACGAGGAGGTGGTGCAGGCGCTCAACGTGGACGTGATGGCCGAGATTGCCGCCAAGACCCATATCCCGCTGGCGACGGGAGAGCGCATCTTCACCAAGTGGGGATTCCGCGAGATCCTGGAAAAGCGCGCCGCCTACATCCTGCAGCCGGACGTCTGCTACGCCGGCGGCATCACCGAGCTCAGGCTCATCGCCGGGATGGCCGAGGCGTACTACTCGCCTTTGGCGCCCCACAATCCCAACGGCCCCGTGTCGCTGGCCGCGAGCCTCCAGATCGCAGGGTGCATCCCCAACTTCATGATCCAGGAGCGCGGCGACATGGAGCACGATCTGCTGGCCAAACCGCTGGCCCCGGTCCGAAACGGGCACCGCCCGTTGCCGACGGATCCGGGCCTCGGCATCACCATCGACGAGGACAAGTTGATGGCGAGGGTCGGCGAACCCCGCGAGGGCCGGACGATTTACGACAAGGACGACGGATCGATCGTCGACTGGTAGTCGTCGCCTTACGAGTCGGAAGGGTTCGCGGCGTCCCGGGAATCATCAAGACAGGAACACAGACATGACCAAAGGGACCCTACTGCTCGCTGTTCTCTTCCTCCTCCTTTCCCCGCCTGTCCAGGCCAAGGAGAAGCTCATGATCCTGAGCTGGGGCGACGTCATCTGGCAACACAAGGGGGAGGGAACGGCCCAACTCGACACACCCGAAAAGGTGGCCGACGCGGCCCGGATCTGGAAGGAGCGGGGAGTGGACCGGGTCCTGTTCCGGGCCGACGACTTCCGGGTGCTGCTCTTTCACCGGATCAAACCCGGCTACAACAATCCCTACATCCAGGAGTGGTTGAAGACGACCAAGCGGGCCTGGGAACAGGGGTTGCTGGAGGTCGCCGTCAAGGCCATCCATGAGCAGGGCATGAAAGTCGACATGTGGATCACCATTTTCGACGAGGGATGCCCGGAGCACGTTCTCTACAGCGATTCCGATTTTTTCTCGTGGCAGTCGCATTTCACCCGGGAGAACCCGCACGTCCTCTCCGCCGACCGGTCTCTGACCGCCAATCAAAGAAAGTACCATTGGGGCGTGATGGAGTATGCCTACCCCGAAGTGCGGAACTACATGCTGAGCATCATCCGCGCCTTCTCAGACCCTCTGGATTTCGATGGCGTCTTCCTCAGCGTGCGCTCCCATTCGCCGCCTGCCGAGCACGCCGACCAGTTCGGGTACAACGAGCCCATCGTCAAGGAGTATCAGCGCAGGCACGGCCGGAACATCCTCCAGACCAGCTTCGATCTGGAGAAGTGGCGAGAACTCCGGGGCGAGTACTTCACCCAATTCCTGGGCGAGGTGAAGGAGCACCTCCGCAAGAAGAAGCAGACTCTTTCCATCGGTGTGGCGCAGGGAGACTACATCGGTCCTCCCTTCGGCAATATGAAGCTTCAGTGGCGCCGGTGGATCTCCGAGGGGATCATCGATTCGCTGGTGGTGGGGCATATCACCAACGAGAGAGCCCGTTATCCCAATCGCACGCAGCGGGCCATGGGGTACATCCAGAACCAGGAAGAGGACATGGGCCTTCCACCCATCGAAGACGCCGTGCGGTTGAGCTACGGTCCGCTCTGCAAGCGTTTCGGAGTCGGCCTCTACCTGGCGCCCGGAGGTTTCCGCATGAGCTTCCAACATCCCGCCTACGGACGGGGTTCTCAGACGCCCGAGACCCGCAAGAGCCTCGCGGAGGCTTTCGAGAAGGATCCCGCCGTGACGGGAATCGTCTACGGTTACGGGTCGGTCATGGAAGGACGGTAGGAACCGAGGAAAGAGGAAATAGGAAAGAGGAAAGAGTGAAGAGAGGGGAGTATTTTGGACACGAGTGTCACAGAACGAGAATTGATTTCGTTGGGCTCCGGCCGGCGAAAACGTTTCGGTCACCGCATGTCGGCGACCCGGGCCTCGATCCGGAGCACGTCCATGGAGAGCCGCCCCGTCACCTCTTCTCCCTCGGGAAATCCGATGAAGGAGAAGCCGTAGCTCACACATTCCCTCAACACCCGGTCCAGGCTGGCGGGACCCGTCCACGCCCAGGTGCGGGTCCACTTGGACTCGTCGTTTTCCAGGACGAAGGTATGGCGCTTGCCCCAGGATCCCTGGGAAATGGGTATGGGATGGTCTGTGAAGTGCCAGCGGTTGTTTCCGATGTGAGCCCAGAAGTAGCACTGGGCGCCCTTGAGGTCGAGATTGTCTCCCCGGAGGTTCACGGAAATCCGCGCTTCGCGCAGATCCAGCTTGGGGCCGCCCACCCACCGGCGGTAGAAGATGAGGGCCAGAATGGAGTTGGGCTGCTCCGGGGTGTCGATTCGCCAGCGCGAGTCGTCGGTCCAGATGTGCCCCGAGCCGAAGGCGCCGCCCTTCGGTTCCCAGCTCACCGGATGGAACACGTCGGAACCGCTCTCGATTCCGCCGTCGTAGTCGTAGCTGTGCCAGCCCTCGCTCTTGCCCAGGCTGTCGAAACCGCTGTAGAGAATCAGCCTCCCTCCCGGTTGCCCTGAATCGGAAGTTCTCCGGTCCACACGGGAGGGCGGCCTGCATCCTGCCGCCAGGCACAGCAACAGCGCACACGTCAAGAGTCGAAGTTCTCCCGGTTCTCGGATCATTCTCAAACCCTGCCTTTCTCGAACGGCAGCACGGCCCACTTCTCGCCGTGCCGCCGCAGCCAGGCGACCAACTCTCCACGCAAGCGGTCTGTGACGCCTGCGAGAGCCGGGTCGCCAATCCGGTTGTGATGCTCGGTGGGGTCGGTTGCCAGATCCCACAGCTCGTTGGGACCGAATCCCTGGTTGCGCATCACGTATTTGTATCGAGTTTCCCGGACGCAGTAGGTGTTGCCCAGGTAGGCGTAGATCCGGTCCACCCAGCCGTCCGGCCTTCGTCCCTCGAGCAGCGGCCCGCAGTTCCGGCCACAGTAATTGCCTTCTTGCGGCAGTGGAATGCCCAGCAGATGGCAGAATGTGGGCAGGATGTCGTAGAAGCTCACCAGTTCCCGGCGCACCGCGCCGGACTCGATCCTCCCCGGCCAGCGCCACAGGGTAGGCACTTTCATAACCTCCTCGTACATGACCGGGGGCCACGCCGCCTCCCCCTTGCTCCAGAGGCCGTGGCGGCCATGCAGGTAGCCATTGTCGCCCACAAACAGCACCAGCGTGTTCTCGGCGAGGCCGTTGTCGTCCAGGTAGTCCAACATCCAGCCGATCCGGTCGTCGAGGGCGGTGGTGGAGGCGGCGGCTCCCCGCATATTGGTGACCGGATCATCCATCAATTCCGCCTCCCTCAGGGCGTCCCGCCGCTTGGGCTCGAAACCCACCGATTGGAAGTCCTCGTGCGAGTACATGTCGTAGTACTGCTGGGGATGACCTGCGTACGGAGTGTGCGGGTTGAAGTGCGACAAGGTGAGAAACCAGGGCTCCTGCCGGTCCCGCGCCTGCTCCAGAAAACGGATTCCTTCCTGGTGGATAAGGTCGGCGATGTAGCCCTTTTCGGTCACCGGCTCCTCGCCCCGGAACATGTTGGGATCCTGATTTCGGTTGGGCCGGTCCTGCGTATACCAGAACCCGTATCCATGCTGGGGCCGGCCGTTGTCACCCAGGTGCCACTTGCCGCTGTAGCCGCACTCGTACCCGGAGTCCTTCAGGAGGTCGGAGATGAAGATCTCGTCTCGCCAACTCCGGGGAAGCCGGGCCTGTCCCTGAGGCGGATTGGCGATGGGCCGCGGCGTGAGCCAGTCGTGGATCCCGGTCTGAGGCGGAATCCGTCCCGTCATCAGCGTGGCCCGGCTGGGAGAGCAGATGGGCGTGCAGACGAAACCGTTCTCGAACCGGGTGCCGCCGGCCGCCAGGCGATCGATGTGGGGCGTCCGGATCACCCGATTGCCGTAGCACCCGGTCATCCAGGCGGCCAGATCATCGGCGATGATGAGAAGGACGTTGGGACGCCGGTCCCGGCCCCGGATCAACGCGGGAGCCCCGAAGGCGGCGCCCGTCACGGCAGCGGCCGTCTTCAAGATCTCCCGCCGGGACCGGTTCCTGGCGGAGGCAGGACTGTCTGGGCTGGATCGAGGCTCTGAACTCATGGTCGGGATTCCAGCCCGAACGGTACACCGGACGGCGCCTCCCGCCAAGAGCATCGAGGAGTCTGGTACAAGTAAACTCATGAAACGGACGATCTCCATCCTGGTTCCATTGCTGTTTCTGTGGCCTCTCTGCGGTTATGCCAACCCATCTCCTGCCGGAACCATCATCGACGTGGGGTCGAAGAAACAGCTCTTCATCGACGACCTGTTCGTCGCATCCTGGCACGGTGTCCGGCTGACCGTGAACCCGCCTCGCAAGACCCGGGAACGGAATCTCGTGCCCGACCCGGATCGTCCCTGGGAAGCGGTCCGCGTGGCTTACCCCTGCACCGTCATGGAGGACGGTGGGAAATACCGGATGTGGTATGACGCCATGCACCACCGTCAACCGGAGGATCAGCTCCCCTACCGAGTCGTCTGCTACGCCGAGTCGGACGACGGCATTCACTGGCGCAAGCCCATCGTGGGCGCCCATGCGTTTCGGGGCTCCCGGCAGAACAACATCTCGATCCCGACCGCTCCGGGAAGCGTGTTCATCGACCCCAACGCTCCTCCGGAGGAGCGTTACAAGTATTTCGGGAGAAACCGTGTTGCGATGCTGGAGGACCGTGTCGCCGGCGCCGGATCCTGGGTCTACGCGTCCACCGACGGATACAGCTTCAAGCCGCTGTACGGAAGACCGGCCACGTGCCAGATCAGCGACACCCACGACGTGGCGTTCTGGGACCCGGTCATGGGCAAGTACGTCGCCTACACCAAGTACGTCGGCCACTTCGACTCCCGGGGTGAACTCGTTCGGCCGGAGCTCCCTGCCGGCGTCCGGAAGGGCCGGAAGATCTGGCGCATGACGACCGATCGCCTGGACCGGTGGCCTCCCGCCCGGATCGTCCTGGCCATGGACGCGGGGGACCCCCGGGACGCCGACTTCTACAACTCCGCCGCCATCCGCTACCCGTACGCCGATGGGGCCTACTTCGTCTTTCCCAGCGCCTATTACCACTTCGTGGGCGAGTCGGCGCGGCGCAACGACGGTCCCATGGACATTCAATTGGCGGTGAGCCGCAACGGGATCCACTTTTCACGCCCCTCCCGGAGCCCTTTCGTACGAAGAGGCCGGGACGGTTCCCATGACAGCGGTCACATGTACATGGGCCGGGGCATGCTGCGCCGAGGCGGCGAGTTGTGGATGTACTACGTGGGTTTCGACTACACCCACGGCGACAGGGACGCGCTGGAGCAGGGTGGCAACGGCGTGATCAGCCGGCTGGTTCTGAGGCTGGACGGCTTCGTCTCCGCCGACGCGGACTACCAGGGGGGAGAGATCATCAGCCGTCCGATCCGCTTCCAGGGCAACCGCCTCGAGTTGAATATGGATGCCGGCGCCGGCGGATCGGTCCGGGTCGCGCTGCTGGATCAGGAAGGGGAACCGATCCCGGGCTACACCCTGGAGGAGTCGCAGGTGCTGGGCGGGAATTCGGTCAGGCGTCTCGTGACCTGGCGGAAGGGATCGGATCTTTCCGCCCTCTCGGGCCAGCCGGTGCGCCTCCACTGGAAGCTCCGGGACGTGAAACTGTACGCCTTTCAGTTCCGGAACTGAGCCTTCTTCGGATGATCCGGCAGGGGCGGGCCCGCCAACGTTACGGCCGGAACCGGAGGGAGTAGAGATCGGCGTCCTTCAGCGAGAACCGGAGACGGGCGGTTCTGCCGGTCAGGGAGCTCAGATCGCTCGTCCCCTTCCAGCCCACGGCCTGTTCCACCGAGTCGCCGAACAGCTCCCGGGAGTCCTGCAGCGAGTATCCCGGGATCGGGCGGCCCGTCTCGTCCTGGATCTCGACCCGGAGGCTCCCCGCGGCCGAGGTGGAGTAGTTCACGATCAGGCGCGAGCCGCTGAAGCGAATGAGCCGTGTGGTCATTTCGCCGCCGGCCAGTGGCGCCCGCACCGACACGAAGCCGTCCAGCCGGTAGGTGTACCGGCGCAGGCGGCTGGCCGGTCCCGAATAGTACGACTCCGTAACGTAGATGGAGAGTTCGTCCGGCTCGCCCGCCACGGACGATGGAAGCGAGAGGATGCCCCAGCCGATCATGTTGTTGCGCGTCACCCAACGCTCCGGCTGGAGCCCGGGACGGACGACCGCTTCTCCCCAGCGGTGAAAGCGAATGCCGTCCCGGCTGCTCATGAAGATCCCGTCCGAAACTCCCGAGTGTGTTCGGTCCTGGTTTCTTTCGGGAACGAACCGCTTGGGGAACCCCAGGAAGATGTGCGGCGCCCGGGCGTAGGGGCGGATCTGGTTGGTGTACAGATGCTCCACCGGCGCTCCCGGATACTCCAGGAAGACCGGCTCGGTCCAGGTCAGGAAGTCGTGGGAGACGGCAGTCTTGACGTCCCGGACCCGCTGCCCCGTGGGATGGGTGCGCGCGCTCCGGAGATAACAGACGTAACGGCCCCGAAGGCCGTCCCAGAAGGCCAGGTTCTGAGAGTCGAGGGTCATGTCCCCCTTGGGAATCACCGGTTCCTCGGCCAGGAGGGTCCAGTGGATGCCATCGGGCGACTTCAGGGCGTAGACACCGTCGTCACCCCGGGCGATCGACTTGTACCGGGCGTCAGGAGCGGCCTCCGGGTTGGTGTCCTTGAAGACCGCCATGGGATTCCGCTGTTCCGAGTCGGACCGTGGGTCGTCCATCCAGACGATGTTGTTGGCGCGGGACCCTTCATACTCGAACTGTCCCAGGTTGGGGCGGGTCCAGCGGATGCCGTCCCGGCTCTCGGCGTAGCAGACCAACACATGCCGGACCTTCCGCCCCGGCTGGTAGTGCCGGCCCCCGTAGTACATGCGGTAGCGGTCGCCGTCCCGGAACAGCGTGTGGTGGGCGGTGAGGTTTCCCTCCCAGGGAGCGTCGTGCACCAGGACCACCTCCCGGCGTTGGGGCTGGTGGAGCTGGAGGCGCGCGTCGCCGGACAGCGAATGGATCAGGAACCGATCCACCAGAGGTTCCAGGCGTGAACCCAGGTCGATGGGCTCGGAAGGCGGACCCGACGCCAACGCCGCGGCGAAGACAGCCATCCAGACTCCGGCGGCGACGTGACGATGACGGAATGACATGAGGGGACCACCCGGGAATCGGACCATCTCGTTCATCGCGGCACAGAATACGGGAAGAAAGGCGGCGCCGCATGTAGAATTCCGAACCATGAAGGATCTCTCGACTCGATCGCTGTTCTGGGCATTTCTGGCAGCTGCCGTTGCGCCTTATACGACCGGCGGCCCGGCGGCCCAACCGGAAGGGAGCTCCCCGGAGGTTTTGGAGATTGGAAGCCGCCTGGAGCTCTTCGTGGACCGGCATCTCATCGATGTCATGGACGGTGTCGAACTGGAGCTGGGGCAACCTCAACCCCGGGAGGAGGTATTCCGGTTCGACCAGCCCTGGGAGGGCAACACGCCGGCCCATATCGCCATCTTCCGGGACGGCGACGTCTACCGCATGTACTACCGGGGCAGCGCGAACAACGACTACATCATCCGGGAGGAACTGCTTCCGGGAGAAAAGATCGTTCCCCAGCACCCGAAAGTGAGTTGCTACGCCGAGAGCCGTGACGGCATCCACTGGACCCGCCCCAACCTGGGCCAGGTGGAGTTTCAGGGGTCCCGGGACAACAACATTCTGGACCTGGGGGGCGCCACCAAGTTCAATCCCTTTCGCGACGAGAATCCCGAAGCTCCCGATTCGGCCCGTTACAAGGGGGTCGCCTTCTACCGGACCGTCCCCGGCGCCCCGCCCCACTCAAAGCAGAGAGGCCTGGTCCCCCTCCAGTCCTCCGACGGCGTGCACTGGACCTGGATGGCGCCGGAGCCGGTCGTCACTGACGGGTATTTCGATTCCCACAACGTGGCCTTCTGGGACGGCGCCCGGGGCCACTACGTGGCGCTGTACCGGGACTTCGCCCACGGGGTGCGCACACTCAAATACGCCACGTCGAAGGACTTCGTTCAATGGAACCCGGGACAGTGGGTCGACTACGGAAACGCGCCTCAGGAACACCTGTACACCAACGCGACGGCCCCCTATTTTCGCGCGCCCCACATCTACGTGGCCTTTCCCAAGCGGTTCGTGCCCTGGAGGGGTCCCCAGCATTACGACTACGCGAGCGCAACCGAGCGGCCGGGGCTCTCCGAAGGGGTCTTCATGAGCAGCCGCGACGGCCTGCGCTGGCAACGTTTTATAGAGGCCTTCATCCGGCCCGGACGGGAACGGCGGAACTGGATCCACCGCACCAACTTCGTGGGCCGCGGAATCATCCGGAGCGCGGATGACGAGATCTCGTTGTACGTGACCCGGCACTACACCTATCCCAGTGTCCACCTCCGGAGAATGAGCCTGAGGCTCGACGGGTTCGTCTCGGTCAGCGCCGGTCATCCCGGCGGCGAGTTCACGACCCGGCCGTTGGTCTTCGAAGGGGAGAACCTGGTGTTGAACTACGCCACGGCGGCGGCGGGAAGCATTCAGGTGGAGATCCAGGATGCGGGCGGAAAACCGCTGGCCGGCTTTGCTCTCCAGGACTCGATCCCGATCTGGGGAGACGAGATCGAGGGTGTGGCCCGCTGGCGCCGGGCCGGCGACCGGGACCGGAATCAGCTCCGGCGCGTGGCAGGAATGCCCGTGCGCCTGAGGTTCGTCATGACCGACGCCGACCTTTTTTCGATGCGTTTCCGTTGAACCGGAATCTCGATCGAGATCACAGCTTCCAACCGGACCGGAATTCCCTTCGTAGCAGCGCGTTGGCCGCCGGAGAGTTGGTGACCCGCAGGTTTTCGGCGTCCCAGTCGAGCTTGGCTCCGGAGCGGTAGGCAACGGCGCCCAGGTTGACCGTCTCCGAGAGGGGGCCGGAATAGCCGAAGTGGCTGCTCGTCGGGCTCCCTGTCTTGCAGGCGGCGATCCACTCGGCGCGATGTCCCACCTCAGCCGTTCGGCGCCATTCCTCGTGGTGCTTGTAGGCGGCCATCCACTCGGCGCGACGGCCGATTTCCGCACCGATGGACGAGGGAATGCTCGGCTTGGGCGGCTCGAAGTTCGCGAATTTTTTTTCAGGCGTGAGCATCCGCTGGGGGTAGTTCACCCACAGCATTCCCTCGCTGCCCACGAAGACGCCCCAGGCCCAGTCGGGGAAGTCGTTCTCCGCAAAAACCGCTGGCGGTTGACTGCCCTGCGTCCAGGCCAGGGTGACCGGCGGCATCCCTCCGCGGGCCGGAAACCGGTAGCGGACATGGAGCCGCTCGGGAACCGTCTCCGGGTGCGGCGGCGGCCCCTCGGCCTCCACCGAGATCGGATAGCGGAGATTCAGGGCCCAGAAGGGCAAGTTGAAGTAGTGGGTGGCGGCGTTGCCGAGACTGCCGGTGCCAAAATCCCACCAGCGCTGCCAGTTGCCGCCGCAACCGCGGGAATAGGTGGGGTGATACGGGCGGTAAGGCGCCGACCCCAGAAAAAGATCCCAGAGAAGCCCCTTGGGGACGGGTGGCGTCTCCGTCGGGCGATCGATGGTGCTGCGTCCCGAGCGGACCCAGATATGGCATTTCTCCACCTCGCCGATGGCTCCGCCACGGACCAGCTCGACGATGCGGCGGAAGTTGTCCGAGGCGTGGATCTGGGTTCCCAATTGGGTCGCTACCTTCTGCTCGGCGGCGACCTTGGCCAGCATGCGGGCCTCGTAGACCGAGATGGCTCCCGGCTTTTCGCAGTAAACGTGCTTGCCGCGCCGCATTGCCGCAACACTGGCCGGCGCGTGGGTGTGGTCCGGAGTGGTCACCACCACGGCGTCGATCTCGCGGTCCAACTCGTCGAGCATCTGCCGGTAATCGTTGAATTTCTTGGCTTGTCCATAGCGGGCGAGAGCGTGCCCGGGAGGATTCCGGCGCTTTGGAGCCGATTCGTCTGCCGACCGCTCGTCAGTGTCGCAGAGAGCGATGATGTTCTCCCCGGTCATCTCCGGCCGGGACGACGGCTTGACTCTCATGCCCGTCGAGTACTCCACGTTCTCCCCCGCGAAGTGGGCGAGGTTCCACGCTCCCATTCCGCCGACGCCGACAACGGCGATATTCAGCCTTTCGTTGGCCGGGTAGCCCCAGACCGAACGGCTGTCGGGGAGAATCACCAACCCCGCCGCGGCGTAGCCCGCAGTGCTGAGAAAACGCCGGCGCTTCAACTGTTTCGTCATTTTTTTCTTCTCCATCATCATCGGGCTATTGGGTGAGTGCTGGAATTCCATTATGAGAGCGGCATGGATTTTGGACAACCCAAAGGCTCTCCTGCAATTTTCTGCAACGCCGGACCCGGGTCAATGGGCTCCAAGTTCTATCGAACTCTTCCGGGCCGAGGGTAGCCGAGCGTCTGGAGCACCTGAGCCGCAAATGCGTAGCCGGTGCCGCCAGCGTGGGCACGTTGTTCATTTGTCCACGTCAATCCAGCTGTCATACAATAACTCTGTTTTTGTAATACGAAAGGATTCCTATGAAGAGTGTGCGATTAAGTGAACGGATGGAAGCGGAACTTGAAGAGGCGGCACGAATCAGCGGTGATTCGGTTTCCAGCATCATCCGCCGGGCGGTGCAGGAACGTTGCCGTCTCATCCTGGGAGATCGACTCGATGCAAGGGTGATCGATGTCGCTGGAATCATTCGGAGCAAGGGTGGACGCGCCCGGAGATCGGGCGACGCGTTTGCCGAATCCCTGTTGCAGGGAAAAGGAAGCGGATCTTGATTCTGGTGGATGCGGGACCCCTGATCGCAATAATCGACCGCGGCGAACCGGATCACCGGGTCTGCGTGGAGACTCTTTCCTCCCTGACCGGCCCAATGCTCACGACCTGGCCTGCCCCCTTACCGAGGCGATGCATCTTCTGGGCAGGGCCGGAGGCTGGCCGGCTCAAGAGGCATTGTGGAAGCTTCTCGACCGGGATGATCTCCAGTTGATCGATCTGGATGAGTCGTTGCTTCGGCGCACCCGATACTTGATGAAGAAGTATTTGGATGTCCCCATGGACCTCGCCGACGCGACCCTGGTGGCTGCGGCTGAGAAACTGAATCTGAAACGAATACTGACTCTGGACAGCGACTTTCAAATCTATCGCCTCGCGGGTCGACGCGCCTTTGAGGTCATTCCATCGTAGTCCCCTACAACGGCGTTCGATGACACCGTTCTCTTCCTCGGATGACTGGCCAACAAGCAACGTCTTTGACTGTCAAGGTTCAGCAGGAGTCTGGCGACTCGCGTCGCGCGAACGCGACGAGCGCGGCGTCCGGACCGGCACCCGTCGCGATGACGATGAACTGCCGTCCCGACCGCGTGCGGTAGGTCATCGGGTTCCCGCCCGTTGGATACGGCGTCGCGCCACGCCAGATCTCCGCTCCCGTCTTGCTGTCGAACGCATAGAGATACGGGGCGCCGCCGCCCAGAAACACGAGGCCTCCCTTCGTCGCCAGCGGGCCGGAGTTGCCACGCGTTCCCAGCCGCTCCGGCAACTCGACGCCCCGCAGGAGCTTGTGTTGACGCAGGGCGCGGCTGCCCTCGCCAAATGGCGCCTTCCACGCAATGCCGCCCTGATTGAGGTCGATGGCCACCAACTGCGCGTAAGGCGGCTTGAGGAGCGGAACCGGGCCGAGTTGGCTCTCTGGGGTTTCGACGGCGCCCAGTCCGTCGGGCTCCCGAAACATGACGAGCGTCGCACCAAAGGGACAGTTGTTGCTGTACTCGACGTCGATGTCCGGATCGTCACCGGCATTAACGCACAACTGGTTCGTATTGGCTTCTTCCGATGTCCGCACGTACAGGAGGCCGGTCCCGGGGTCGAATGCCGCTCCGCCCCAACTCGCGCCGCCGCTCCAGCCCGGGCGCTGGAGCGTCCCCCGCAGGCTCGGCGGCGTAAACAGCGGACCCAGCCGGAACCGTTGCATCTCCTCCACCGCCAGCGCATGGATTTCCGGCGTCAAATCGTTGGCGTCCTCAAGCGACACTCCCTGCCGGCTGAAGGGCGGCGGCCTGGTCGGGAAGGGCTGCGTCGGATACAGCACCTCGCCCGGTACGTCCGTCGCCGTGTCCACGGCACGCTCCTCGATCGGCCACACCGGCTCGCCCGTCACCCGGTCGAACACGTACGTGAAGCCATGCTTCGACACCTGTGCCACCGCGTCGATCTCTTGCCCGTCCACCGTGATCGTCACCAGGTTCGGCGGCGCGGCCAGATCATAGTCCCAAACGCCATGGTGCACCGCCTGGAAGTGCCACCGCCGCTCGCCCGTGCGCGCGTCGAGGCACACCAGCGATTCGGCGAAAAGGTTCGCGCCCACCCGGCGCCCGCCCCAGTAGTCGCTGCTCGGCGTGCTCGTCGGCAGGTACAGCAGTCCGCGCTCGCCGTCGATCGACATCAGGCCCCAGACATTGGCGTGGCCGGTGTAACGCCACGACTCGTCCCCCCACGTGTCCGCGCCGAAGTCGTCGTTCGATTGAGGGATGGTGAAGAAAACCCACCGGCGCTCGCCCGTGCGGACGTCAAACGCCTGCACCGTTCCAGGAGGGTCGAACCTGCGCTGCACCCGGTCGGGCACCCGGCTGCCCACTATCACGAGGTCCTCGAACACCACCGGCGGCGAGGTCTGATCGTACTCGTAGCGGGTCACCGGACGGCCATGGCCCCCGGTCAGCAGAGCGCTCCCGCTCTCGCCGAAGCCCCTGTCCAGCTCACCGGTGGCGGCATCGATCGCATAGAGCCGGTCGCGGCTGTTGAGGAAGATGCGCACCTGGTCCCCGCCGCTCCAATAGGCAATGCCCCGGTGCTTGAAGCCTCTTGGCCCCGCACCCTTGGGTCCGCCTTCGTAGGCCTTGGGATCGAAAGTCCAGAGCTCGGCGCCGGTCTCGGCGTTGAGAGCCGCCACCCGCGTATACATCGTCGACAGGTACAGGACGTTGCCGATCATGACGGGCGTTGCCTGGAACGGGCCCGGCCGCGTGCCGTACTCCTCGAGGGGAATCTCCTTCGGCTCCCATTTCCAGGCGATCTCCAACTCGCCGACGTTTGCGGGCGTGATTTCCTCAGCCGCAGAATACTTGGTGTGCGCCTGGTCGGAGCCGACATACGGCCATTCGATCATGGCGTCCGGTTCCCGGACGCACGCGAGGACGGTAGACACCAGGACGGCTGTCGCAACAGACCTCTTCATGAAGGGGAATCCTACTGGGAAGCGGGCCCTGGCGTCGCGGCGTTTCCTGGAAGGGAAGTGTCCGGCTCGGCCTCGAAGCGTCTCGAGAGAAGGTATCGATACAGTCTCAGCGCAAGCCGTTCCTCATGCTCCTCCAGCCAGCGCCGTGCGTCCGGCGTCAGTACCATCGTCTCGCAGGGTACGTCCGCGCTCACCGAGGGCGCCCTCTCGTTCGAAGGGTCCACGGGCCAGATCGCGTCGCCTGGGCTGTACTGGCGGAAACGCGCGCCCTCGGTTTCATGGGCGGAAGCCCGTCCGGACGTCAGTAGTTGCAATCCCTTGCCCACTGCGCCCGGCCCCGCGAGAGCTTCCCCGGCGGCGTAGGAGCACGGAATCAACCAGCTTCGAAGCTCGTCCACCAGGTCCTCGAAGCGAATCTGCCGCTCCAATTGCCGCTCAAGATCGGCGGCGGCGCGCTCCAGCAACGAGGAGCGGCGCTCGTCGACCCTGCCTGCTTTCGCGCTCCACGCCTGAATGACGATTTCCTCGCAACGCTCCAGCGCGCGGTCCAAATTCGGTTCGATTCGCAACGCCTCCAAGTCCGGCGGCGGCAGGTTGCGCTCCATATGGGTCCTCAGCTGCACCGACGGTGCGCTCAGGACAACCTGCACCCCGGCCGCGTTCGCCGATTGCAGAAACCTCTCAAGGACGTTCACCGCCGAGAAGTCGAAGCCGGAGACGGCCGCGAAGTCCAGCAACAGGCAGGTGGGACGGGAGTCGCCGCTCAGGGATTGCCGGAGATGATCGGCCAGGGGGCAGACGCTTCCGAAGAAGATATAGCCGCGCAGCCGGTACGCGAGTACGCGCTCGCCCTCCTCCAGCAGAATGGCATGATCCGGGACGGGTCGCGCCTTGGTGCTTCGGCGCTCCCGCGCCGTGAAGTGCGATTCGATGGGGTCCACGCTGCTCAACCGCACGGCGAAGAACACGAGGGTGACCAGCATCCCCGCGCCCACACCCTCGAACAGCCCGAAGGCGAGTATGACAACGACAATCAACACGATGATGCCGTACTCCAACCCGGGAAGCCGCTTCCTGGTTCTCACGATTCCTTCGTCCAGCATGCCGAGGCCGGCGAAGAATAGAATGCCTCCCACAAGGGGTACCGGGACCAGCTCCAGCATCCCGTCACCCAGGAACAGTGCGGCCCCGATGACGAGGGCGGCGGCGACGCCGGTCAAGCGGGTGGCGGCCCCGAACAGCTTGCTGCGCAGCGAGGCCGGCACGATGATGCTCGCCACCGTGCCGCCGCCCAGACCCGCAACCACGCTGGCGAGCCCGCTCGCCCCCAACTCGCGGTCCCAGTCCAGATCCTGGTTGGCCGCCATTTCGAGGCCCGCGATATTCATGATCACGACGATGAGCGCAACCAGCATCAGCATCAACACGTTCGGGACCTGCAGCGCCATCGCGCCGAAGTCCACATTCACGAGGTCGGCGGCCCGCAGCGCCGGCCACAGGTTGCCATCCGAGGTGCTCGTCAGCAGCAGGCTCGCCTCCCTCGCTTCGCCGCCGGAGATGCCGAGCGCGGCCAGGACGAGATAGTAGATTGCGACGAAGAGCGCGACGCCCACCGGCAGGATGAGCGGATTGCGCAAGCGCTTCATCGCGAGATACAGGGCGAGCCCGAACGCCACGCCTGGACACCACCTCCACAGCATGGAGGGTTCGAGAAGAGCAGGAAGGGACCGCCAGTCCGTATCCACCCCCATCAGGGACATGGCGGCCAGGCAGACGGCTCCTCCGATTCCGGCCACGAAACCGCCCGCAACCGGATAGGGGACGAAGCGGACCAGATTGGCGAGCCGGTATCGCCCGATCAGGAGAAGACCCCCGCCGGTGGCGACTGCGCCGATCATGAGCGCCCCCACGGTGGTGACAAACAGCGCATCGCCTTCGGCGTCCATCGAGGAGCCGATCAGGGCCATCACGATCACCAGCGCGGGAGACAGCCCCGCAATCGCCCCGCGAAAGCCGCCCGCGAGGGCGATGACGAGGCAGGCGGCGAAGTTTCCGAACAGCACCAGGCCGACGCCCTGGGAGGAATACGGAGCCAGCGGTCCGGAGAAGATGTAGGTCCCGAAGGCGATCTGGGAGACGAGCAGACCGAGGCCCGAGGTGAATCCGGCCACCAGTGCCGGAACGGCCTTCGCCGACGCGGTGTCTTCGCGAAGCTCCGACACGAGATTGCGGAACGAGAACATCGCCGTCACGGCCTCCTGGAGCGATTCGCAGCGCTGACGGCGCCGCCGAACCGACCCCTGAACGATCCCACCCGCGTATCGAGTCTCACGTAACCACGGCGTGCGATTCGGCGTTCGTGATCCGAACGGCATGGACGCCATCGACACCGTCTACATCTCTCACTGCGGATCGGATCGGTTCGGCCCCGGTGGCTGCTTCGCGTTCAGAGCCGAGGTCATTGACAGCGGGAAAAATCATTCGTCTTCATTTTACCCGCTGACCCATGCAGTTTCTTCAACATCCAGATTCGGTGAGGGGGAAGCCGGTGTTGGTCGAGAACCCATTCGCCGTCATTTGAGGTCCGGGCCGTTGCAACGCTGCCCGGACTGTGACAGATTGCCGGCAAAGGAGACACCATGAATGGCGTCGTCGTCCTCGTCGTTGCAGTCGTCTTCCTGACGGGACCGCTCCGGGCGCAGGCGCCCCGATTCTCGGAGCACCTGATCCAGGACGGCTACACCTACACCTACGGAGTCGGAGCCGGTGACCTGGACGGCGACGGCGACGTGGACCTGACCAGTGCCGACGCCTTCGGGCACGATTCCCTCTACTGGTTCCAGAACGACGGGACCGGAAACTTCACGAGACTTCTGATCCAGAAGGACGATCCGGAGCGGCTGGAACGTCATGCCCTGGGGGACGTCGACGCCGACGGGGATCTGGACGTGGTCATCGTCAAGAACCTGCACGGCGACCTGCTCTGGTTCCGGAACAGCGGGACGCCCCAGGACGGTCGGCTCTGGCAGCGGGTCGTCATCACCCAGGGGATGCCCTACGCCTACGACGTGGTGCTGGGCGACCTGGACGGCGACGGGGACCTGGACGCGGCCGCATCCGGCTGGAAGGGCAGCCACTTTTTCTGGTTCGAGAATACGGGCTGGCCCGGGCGCGGAGGCTGGCCCAGGCACAGGATCGAGAGCAACATTCGCGGCCGGGACAACGTACCCTCCAGGACCCGGACCATGCGCGCCGGCGACTTCGACCGGGATGGGGACCTGGATCTTCTGGGGACAGCCCCCGAGGCCGGCCTCATCATCTGGTACGAGAACCGGCGCTCCACGGCGACCGAGGCCTCCTGGCCACGCTTGAGGACGGCGCCCGTGGTCTGGACCAGGCACGGGAAAGAAAGGGACAGTCTCGATCCCCCGGACGGGGCCGGGCCGCCGGGATAGGACCGCTTCATCACGGTCCTCGTTCAAATCTGCGTCCCCTGTTCTCCTGAACCGTCAGGAAAGTGGGGAAAGTTCAGAGTCTATTGGGAAGTTTCCGTGATCCGGGGCCTTCGGCGCCACGTCGGCAGAATCGACAGTCGGCGATCAGGCAAGTCTACGGGACGAAGGCGTGCGATCGCTGCTCCCGCAGGGAAAACATCGCTCCGCCCAGTTGGGGAATGGGGTGCCGGCGACGCCGGTATCGACCTTGCTTTCGATACGTCTCCAGCAGTTGCGCCACCTTCTCTGCCGGACCGACGGCCAATCCGTCCGTCAGAAACCGCAAACGCCGGCGAAAGGCTCCGGCACGGGTAAATCCACGTCGCTGCTCCTGATCGAGGATCCACTGGGGGATCGCCGCCTGGTTCTCCCGGGTGGGAACAGCTCCTCGATAGTACAACCGGGACCGGTAACTGCTGTACACGTCCGTTCCGGGATCCGAGGGGAACAGCTCCTCCAGCGGAATCAGGCCTTGATTCTCGCCGGTGAGTCTCCAACGGGCCGAGCCCAATTTCCACTGCTCGGGCCGCTTGACCAGCCCGGCCCGGACGGCGTTGAGTTCCACGTAGAGAATGGCGTCCTGGACGGCTTCGAGTCCCAAGAGTTCCGGGTTCTTGAAACGTTCACTCCAAAAATGTCCTCGCCGTCGAAACTGGCGGTTGTACCACCGGGCATACTGCCCGTCCACGTTCTGCATTAGTTTCGACACGTCAAAGAGACGCTGGTTGAACGCCTCCCACTCGGCGACGGTCCAATCGGCGGTTGTCTTCTCTGCCTTTCGCCCATAAAGCTTGTGAGCGATGTCCTCCAACTCCTCGCGGGACAAGGAGCGAGGCTTCTCAAAATGGACGACGAAGTGGAAGTGATTGCCCATGATCTGAAATGCGGCCAGACGACACCGGTAGACACTGACGTAGAACAACGTCAGGTTCAGGAGTTTGCGACCGGCTTCGTGGTTTTCAAAGGGGAACCAATCGCGTTCTCCGGCGACTCGATTGGTGAGGTGATAGAAGGCGGCTTCTGTGCTCTTGTGTCGTGCGGTTCGGGGCATGGCCATGGTCCTCGGTGAACCGGACTCGGGCTCGCGGGGGAGTCGATTCGGATTCGCAACCCTTTGTGACAACAACGATTCAGCACTGTGAAAGGCGAAGGAAACTCAAGATAATCAAGAAATCCCGTGTTTCCGGAAGCGTCCCGGAAAAACACGGGAAACACGTCCCGGAAACACGGGAAACAGACTGTCCCCTTCTGGGAAAACAGACTGTCCCCTTCTGGAAAACAGACTGTCCCCTTCTAAAAAGGTCGGGGGGAAGGCCTGGTCAGCTTGATCCGCTGCCGCCGATCCTTCGACCGTCTCCTGTTTCTGCCTGTGCTAACCTCTGGGTTGTCCAAGCGCGGAAAGGGGAACGGTGGTTCGAAAAAGAGTTGTGCTGACGCTGTCGGGAGGGATGGACTCCACCACCCTCCTGTATCAGCTTCTCTCCCAGGGACATCACGTCCAGGCTCTGGGCATCGACTACGGGCAGAGTCACCTCAAGGAACTCGATGCCGCCGCCAGGATATGCGCTCAGGCCGGTGTCCCCTTCAAGAGCGCCGACCTTTCCGCGGTCGTGGGATTCCTGGCGGGAAGCGCCCTCACCAGTCCGGACGTGGAGATCCCATCGGGCGAATACGATCCGGAGAGCATGAAGGTCACCGTGGTCCCCAACCGCAACATGTTGATGCTGGCCGTGGCCCTGGCCTGGGCCATCTCTTCCGAATGCGACACGGTCGCCTACGCCGCCCATGCAGGCGACCACGAGGTCTATCCGGACTGCCGGCCCGAATTCGTCCGGGCTCTGGCCAACACTGCCGGTCTTTGCCACTACGAGCCCATCGAACTGATGGCCCCGTTTCTGCACCTCGCCAAGGTCGACATCGTCCGCCTCGGGAACCGGCTGGGCGTACCCTATGATCTGACCTGGAGCTGTTACCGGGGAGAAGAGTTGCAATGCGGAAGCTGCGGGACCTGCAGGGAACGGGCCAACGCCTTCGCCCGGGCCGGAGTCCCGGACCCCACCAACTACCAGAACCTGCCGGCCTCATCTCCAGCCGGCGTCCCGGGATCGGTCCGGACCCGGTGAACGGATCCGAACCGCAGGACCCAACGTTCAAGGGAGCTCGAACATGACCGCATTCGGCACTCACCGCGCCAATCGTCTGATTGACGAAACCAGTCCCTATCTGATCCAGCACGCCTACAACCCGGTGGACTGGCATTCCTGGAGCCCCGAAGCTCTGAACAAGGCGAAGGATCAGGACAAGCCGATTCTCCTGAGCATCGGATACTCCTCCTGTCACTGGTGCCATGTGATGGAGCACGAATCCTTCGAGAACGAGGGCATCGCCTCCCTGATGAACGAGGGATTCATCAACATCAAGGTCGACCGGGAAGAACGCCCCGACGTGGACTCCATCTACATGAGCTTCGTCCAGATGACCACCGGGAGCGGCGGTTGGCCCCTGACGGTCTTTCTGACGCCGGACCTGGTCCCCTTCTATGGGGGAACCTACTTCCCTCCGGAGGACCGCTACGGGCGTCCCGGCTTTGCCCGCATCCTCCAGGGCGTGAGGGACGCCTTCGTCGAGCGCCGCCAGGAGATCGAATCCGGCCGGACCAAGACGCTGCAACGGCTTGAAGAGGCCTTCTCATGGGGCATGGCCCCCGGCGATCTGGACGGGAGGATCCTGGATCAGGCCCATGATCGCTGCTACGAGCAATTCGATCATCGCCTGGGAGGCTTCGGGCAGGCCCCGAAATTTCCCAGTTCCATGGTTCTTTCTTTCCTGGTGCGTTATTGCAGGAGAAACGAACGAACTTCCGCTCGCCGGATGGTGGAGGTTTCGCTGGACGAAATGGCGCGGGGCGGGATCTACGACCAGTTGGGCGGCGGGTTCCACCGTTACTCCGTGGACGACCGCTGGCTGGTGCCCCACTTCGAGAAGATGCTCTACGACAACGCGCTCCTGGCTCGAGTCTACCTGGAGGCCTGGCAACTGACGGAAAACAGTTTCTACCGGCAGATCGTCCACGAGACCCTGGGTTACGTTCAGCGGGAAATGTGGGATTCGGAAGAAGGAGGCTTCTACTCGGCCGAGGACGCCGACAGCGAAGGCCACGAGGGCAAGTTCTACGTCTGGAGCCTCGAAGAGGTGGAATCCGCACTGGATTCGGAAACCGCGCGAATCTTCTGCGACTACTACGACGTCACCGGCCAAGGCAACTTCGAGGGTTCCAACATCCTGCACCCCCGGTTGGAACAGGAGCCCTACGCCAAGAGTCTGGGCATGACCCCGAAAGAGTTGGACCGGCTCCTGGCCGGGGCCAAACGGCGGCTCTTCGAGATCCGGAGAAAACGGATTCGGCCGGGATTGGACGACAAGGTCCTGGCGTCATGGAACGGCATGATGCTCACGGCTTTCGCCGAGGCCGCCTTCGCCTTCGACAGTTCGGAGTACCTGGAAACGAGCGTCAGGAACGGAGAGTTCCTCTATTCGGAGATGTGGATCGACCGCCGCCTTCACCGGAGCTGGACGATGGGTCGAGCCCGCCTCAACGGCTACCTCGACGACTACGCCCAAGTGGCCGAGGGTTGGCTGGCCCTGTACCAGGCCACCGGCGATCCGGTGTGGGTGGAACGGGCCGCCGAGGTCACGGAAGTCCAGTTGGAGCTCTTCTGGGACGAAGAGAAAGGGGACTTCCATTTCACTCCCACGGACCACGAACGCCTGGTGATCCGCCACAAGGAGTTCATGGACAACGCCACGCCCAGCGGAAACGCCGTCTCCTGCCTGAACCTGCTTCGACTCCACAAGCTGCTGGGACGATCGGACTACCTGGAGAAGGCCGAGAGCATGCTCCGGCGAGTCTCGCTGGCCCTGGAACGGCATCCGCTGGCGTTCGGCTACTGGCTCCAGGCTCTGGACCACTATCTGGGCCCGGTTCACGAAATCGCCGTGGTCGGGACCGAAACGCAGAGGGCTCCACTGATCCAGGTGGTGAGAGACCAATACCTTCCCAACAAGGTCCTGGCGGTCGCATCCGGCGAGGATGACGCCCTCGGGGCCCGGATCCCGCTGTTGGCGGGAAAAACCTCGATCGACGGCGGGGGCGCCGCTTACCTCTGCCGGGATTATGTCTGTCAGAAGCCGGTTCAGACGCCGGAAGAACTGAAGCACGCGATTGGGGCGGCGGGCTGACTCCATCCAGTCCCGAGACCTGTCCTCAAATACCCCCGAGCCGGGCCCGAAGCTTCTGCAGCGACCGGGCGCGATGGGAGATCTGGCTCTTCTGCTCGATGGTGAGCTGGGCGAACGTCCGGTTCAGAGGCGGATAGAAGAAGATGGGGTCGTAGCCGAAGCCGTTGGCACCCCGGGCCTCGGATACGATCCGTCCCCAGACTTCTCCCTGAACCTGGATGCGCTCCTCCGGCAGGGACAGGCACAGCGCCGACACGAAGCGGGCCCTCGGGCGAGAGTCGGGCCAGTTCGGATCGGCCTCTGCAATCAGCTTCAGCAGAGTCCGGATGCGCTCGCCGTCGGTGGGGGCCAGGCGGGCGGAATGGACACCTGGACGTCCGTCCAGCACCTCCACGGCCAGCCCGGAATCTTCCGAAAGAGTGGGAACGCCCGTCAGCCGGGAATAATAGCGCGACTTCAGCAGTGCATTCTCACGGAAGGTCCGGCCGGTCTCTTCCGGTTCCGGGATCCGGGGATGGTCCGGAAGCAGATCCACTTGCACCGGAAGTCCTCTCAAGGCGTGGAGGACCTCCGCCACTTTTCCCTTATTTCGTGTTGCCAACAGGAATCGCAAAACGATTCGACGCAGGATCCGGCCGAAACAGCCGGGCGGCATCGTCCGCCATGTCTTCCAACACGGCCCGTTGCCTGGAGATCAGTTGGCGAATTCCGACGCGAGCCAATTCCAGGAGCCGATCCAGTTGGTCCTGGCCAAACGGAGCTCCTTCGGCGGTCCCCTGGATCTCGACGTACTCGTCCTGGCCGGTCATGACGACGTTCATGTCCACTTCGGCGGCGAAATCTTCCCGGTAGTTCAGATCCAACACCGGTTTGTCTCCCACGATTCCCACGCTGACCGCGGCCACGGGAGACAGGAGAACCGGCTCTTGCAGAGTTCGATTCACGCGCATTCGATCCAGAGCCAACGCCAGGGCCAGGAAGGCTCCGGTGATGGAGGTCGTGCGGGTTCCACCGTCCGCTTGAAGCACGTCACAGTCCAACCAGACCGTCCGCTCCCCCAGGAGCTGCAGGTCCACGACCGCCCGCAACGAGCGTCCGATCAGGCGCTGAATCTCCTGGCTCCTCCCCGAGAGCTTCCCTTTGGAGACTTCGCGAATCATGCGGGTGTGGGTGGACCGGGGGAGCATCCCATACTCGGCGGTGATCCAGCCCTGACCGGCGCCCCTCAAGAAGGGAGGGACTTTTTTCTCGACGCTCGCGGTGCAGAGGACTCGAGTGTCTCCACACTCCATCAGCACCGACCCCTCCGCATGCTTCGTAAAGCCGGTGGTGACTTTCACCGGCCTCAACTCGTCGGGGAACCGCCCGTCGTTTCTACGATTCATCGTTGTCGTCCGTCTCTCCGTTCGGAAGGAGCAATACTACCACTACAGGAAGGGTTCCCCTATGGATACGTGACCGGAGAGGGTGAGTTCCTGCTTGCCGCCCACCAGAAAACGGACCTGATCGATCTCCTCCAGGTTCTCGACCAGCGACCGGGTGATGGAGTGGACGGCGCACAACTCCATTCGGATTCCCCCAGCCAGGCTTTCGGCCGTCTTCCGGCTGATGTCCACTACCGCCGTCTTGTCCTCCAAAACGAAGATCTGCCGTATCGTGGCGTCTTGGCGAAAAATCGCGGCTCCCTCTTCCTCAGGACCCTGGATGACTTCGTCCACGATCTGTCGAGCGTTGAACACCGGTTCTCCCGTCTGTAGGACGGTGCGCTCTTCGGACAGGAGAAACTCGTCGCCCGGAGCCGTGGCGCCCGGCGCGCAGAAGAAGACACGTACCTGCATTTCACCCGAGGACCTGCCGGAGGGGGACGGCAGGCGAACCGGCTCCGAGACCTGCGGGTCCACCAATCCGACTCTCTGCTGCCGCTGCAGTTCCGCCTCGGCGAGGTAGTACCCGACTCCCAGAGCGATGACGATCAACAGGAACAGGGAAAGGGCGATCCGCAGTTCGTTCATTCCGGATCACCTCCGTCGGAAGGACCTTCCTCGGGAGGCCCTTCCAGGAAGGCGGCAACCGCCGCCGCCAAGGCCGAGATCAGCCGCTGATTGAAGGTTTTCACCGTCAGGTTCCAACGGTCTTCCGAGTTGCTCAGGTGCGCCAGTTCAACCACGATTCCCGGCGCCGCCACCGACTGCAGGGCCGACAACGGCGCCTCGATGACCTGATTCTCAACCTCGTAAACCTGGTTCAGGCGTTCCTGAACCACAACGGCCAGTTCCCGGCTGCGCGCCTGGTATCGCTCCTGGCCCGATTCCCAGAGCACGAACTCCCCTTCCTCTTCGGGCTCCGGCTCGGGTTCGGCTTGGGTCACCACGACTTCAATGGCCTCCGTCTCCTCGCCCGCCTCAGATTCCGGCGCCGGTTGCGGGAGGTCCGGAGTCTCGCCGTCCTCAAGAAGCATCGACTCCCCTTCGAGTTCTTCCGGCTCCGGTGGAGGCATGACCGGTGATTTCCCATGAAAATAGACCACGCCGCCCCGAATCTCCTCATCCGGAGCCCGTCCCAGATGGAGGCTCAGATAGGCCCGGGTTCGGTTGGAGTTGCCCACGGCGCTACGCTGGGCTGCGGAGAGAGTCACGTCCCGATCCCGGGTGAGAACCATCTCGATGCCCCGATTCCGAAACTCGTCCTGCAACTGCATCGCAAACTGCAGAACCAGATCCTTCTCGACGAATCCCTGCTCTCCCAGGTCTCCCTCCCAGATTCCTCCCGAATCGCTACCGCCGTGGCCGGCGTCGACGACGATCACGGGCCTCTCCCGCCGGGTCCTGGACGCGCTGAGCCGGGCTCGTTGCGCCGGAGCCGGATCGGGGGTTCCGGCAGTGGCCGGGATCGCTCTCGAGGCCCTGGCCGGCGCCTGCCGGATTCGGCCGTGGATCTCCACGACCCTGGTCGAGTCACCGCCGCCACCGACCTCGCGGTAGCGGCCATAATCCTGCCCCTTGTGGATGCGGAACGTTCCGAAGGGATCCCGGGAGTTGAACTTCAGCGCAGACACGAGCCGGGACGAAGGGGATCCGCGGCTGGCGCCGGGACGAACCCGATACGGCCCGAACTCCACCTCGAGGTAGTCCCGCCTGTCGTGGACCCGGATCGGACCCGGCCGGCTGGATGAGAACTCGATCCGGACGTGGCTGGCCTGGTTCCTCACCTGCACCTTTACCTGGTTCAGATCCCGGGGTTCGAAGCGGTATCTGGCAGCGCCGGTTTTGGCGAAGCGTCCCGGAAGGACCGGAGCCAACGCCCGGATCAGGAAATCCTCAGGGATGTACCAGTCGGAAGGTCCCTTCTTCCATGCCGCGGAGGACATGAGAAGGTAGTCGACTCCCGCCCTGACCAGTGGTCTTCCATCCAGAAACAAAAGTTTTCCGCCGGGACCGGACAGATTGAACCGGTCCTTCAACTCGCGGCCTTCGAGCCGGAGGGCGGAAATCATGTCCTTGAGACTGACGTAGGGCTTGCCGGACCGCTGCTCCATCGCCACCGCCGACCTTCGACTCCCCAGGTCCAGCAGCAGCTCTCCTCGATTCTGGGCCGGCAGTTCGGGGCTCAGGCAAACCAGGATCCAACCGGCGATCGCGAGTATGCGGAGCATGCGTTTGAGGCGGGGATACGGGAACAAGTCCTGGGAAGAGGAGGAAAGAGGAAAGGAGGAAAGAGAAGAGAGGAAAGAGGAAAGAGTGAAGGAAGACCGGTGGGGGAGATCCTCTGGCTCACCCTGAATTCCGGTAGTGCACGGCGGAGGCCACGGCATCAGGCGCAATTATAGTGGAAGGGGTACGGCTACTTTTCGACTCAGCCGGCGGCGACACTCGCCTCCGCCGCATCCAGCTCCGATTCGGCAACCCGCCAGCGGGGCGCGTTTCGAAACAACGCCGTCGCCAGAGCCGTGTGCAGGGCGTGTCCGGCCTTGTAGGCGCGAACATGCCCGATCACCGGACTGCCGCAGAGGGACACGTCGCCAATCAGATCCAGCACCTTGTGGCGAACGAACTCGTCGGGCGCCCGGAGTTCCCCGCTCATGACGCCGTCGTCGCTCAACACCACTGCGTTCTCGAAGGAACCGCCCCGGATCAGATTGTTTTCCAGAAGCTGGCGGACTTCGCGATAGAATCCGAAGGTCCGGGAAAAAGAGATCTCCCGTGCGTAGACTTCGGGCGTCACCTCCAGGTCCAACCGCTGGCGGCCGATCACCGGATGCGTGAAATCGATCTCGTAGGTCACCCGAAGGACAGGCGAAGGTTCGATGGACACGAACTTCTCACCGTCCGTCAGCCGGATCGGTTTCTCCACCCTGATGAAGGTCCGGGGAGCGTCCTGCTCCTCGATCCCGACACCCTGAATGCCCTCCACGAAGGGACGGGAGGATCCGTCCAGGATGGGCACCTCCAGAGAATCGATGTCGATGTAGAGGTTGTCCAGGCCCAGGCCGTAGACGGCCGACAGCAGATGCTCCACCGTCGAGAGCATCACCCCCCGCTTCATGAGGGTCGTGGCCAGGACCACGCGGGAGACGTACCGGCGCGAGGCCTCGATCTCGAAACCCTGGAGGTCGATGCGGCGGAAGACGACGCCGGTCCCCGCCGGAGCGGGCTTCAGCTCGACCGCGACCCGGCATCCGGTGTGGAGCCCGATTCCACTGAGTGTGAACGGGCGGCGGATGGTCCTCTGCATCTGGCCTGGACTGTGTTGCAAGATACAGGCCAAGAATGGAGAAAGCCTTTATTTTCAGTGCTTTCTTAATTCGAAGGTCCCTGCGGGGGGCGCAGAGTGTGACCTGGAGCCCACACGGGTGTGGACCGCAGGACACACACCCGTCCGAGGCAAATGCCGTCAGTCGTCGCGGCGGTCCGGCCGGGATCAGTCGCTCCGGCGGCCTCTCCTTCTCTTCTCCCGCTCCTTCTCCGCTTCCCGTTGGGCTTTGGCGTCCCGCTCCTCCTGCTTCCTCAGACGCTTTTGCATCTTCTCTTCCCACTTGGCCTTCTTCTTCTCGTCGATGGCCGGCTCCAGGAATTGAGATTCGGGAATCTGCTGGTTGTAGGCCAAGTCTTCCACGAAGAGTTGCTGGGAAATGTTTCCGTCCAAGTAGATGTCGGTCCGCAGGGCGGTGTGGACTCCCTGGATGGTGTGCCAGTTGTAGAACTCCCACTCCATCTTGTGGCGCAAACCGGTGTCGTCCGTGTATTCGTTCTCCACCTTTTCGGGGAGGTGGCTGGTCAGATTGAAGAAGACCACCACCGAGTTGTTGGAGGCGTCCAGAAACTCCACGGCCTCGAACTCTCCCTGGCCCGCGATGTCGTCGGGTCCGTAGTAATAGAGGTTCATTCCGTCCTCATCGAGGCGTTGCTTGATGAGGAAGTTGAAGTCCTTCCGAACCCCCTTGATCCACGAATTCAACTCTTTTTCGGAGATCTCTTCGACTTCGAACTCGCCCTCCAGCGTCCAACCCTTGTTCAACTCCATGTTGTGAACGGAGACCTTCTGCTCCTTCTCGTTCTTCCCCAACACGAAACGGGACTTGACGGGATCGTAGACGGTCCAGTCGCGAAACCGGGTGAATCCCTTCCTGCCTTTCCGGAAGAAGAAGTACCGGCCGGAGGAATGGGAGTTCCGGACCTCCAGGTAGGCATCGCCGCCCATGGCTGTCACCGCCGCGTCGATCACCTTCCTGGCTTTCCCGTCACCCGACTCCCGGGCCGGTGCCGGCAATAGAAGGATCATCGCCAGGAAACCGGTCCCAACGGTGAACCGAATACGCGCTCTGTATGTTCCTCGCAGTTTCTTAGTCATGGTCGATCCCCTAACAACCGATATAGCGAGCGTAGATGGCCCGGGCCTCCGTCTCGTCCTCCGTTCCCCGGATGATGGCCCTTCCGTCGCGGAACAGAGCCAGTTCATATCCGTTGACCTCTAATTTCATCATATAGTCGTTCAGGCTCACGCTGCCACTGGGCCGGAGCCGCTTGGCCACTTGCGCCAAGTCCATCCGGGAGTCTTCGCCCGGCTGGACCTGGACTGCGTTCCGACCGCAGAGTCGAGCCGCATGGCGCCGCTCCCTTCCTTCCAGAAAACGCAGTTGGAGAGCCCCGCAGCAGAGGCATTCGGGATCGCGGGCGCCTCGGAGGGAGACGAGCTTCACACGATTCTCCCAGACGTCGAACTTCAACATGGTGGAGGCGGGTTCGCCGCCTACCAGGATCTTCAGAACCTGCACCACCTGGTAGGAGGCCACGACATGGACCACCGGGGCCAGGATGCCGCTGGTGTCACAGGTCTCCGCGCTCCCGGGGGACGGCGGCTGGGGGAAAAGGCACTGCAGGCAGGGGGTGGCCCGTGGGCGGAACGCGAACGCCGTTCCGTAGCTCCCGACGCAGGCTCCGTAGATCCAGGTCCGGCCGGTTTGGAGGGAGTAGTCGTTCAACAGGTACCGGGTCTCGAAGTTGTCGGTGCCGTCCAGGATGAGATCGCTCTCGCCACAGAGAGTCTCGACGTTGCGATGGGTCAGGTCTCCGACCACGGCGTCGACCGTGACCTGGGAGTTCATGGTGCCGAGAATCGACTCGGCCGCCACCGCCTTGGGCAGGGCAAGGCGGGCATGTTCTTCCGTGAAGAGGCACTGCCGCTGCAGATTGCTCTCTTCCACGAAATCGCGGTCGATCAGGCGCAAGGTGCCGATCCCGGCCCGCACCAATTGCTCCGCGGCCACGCTGCCCAAGGCCCCGCAGCCGACGATCACCACCCTCGACCTGCCCAGTCGATCCTGCCCATCGGCGCCGATGGGGGGGAAGAGGATCTGACGCGAGTAGCGCTGGTTCACGATTGGGTCCCGGAATCGCCGGATCAATGCTCCACGGGAATGCCTTTCAGCAGTCCGGCGTCGTGCATGGCATTCCACTCATCCAGAAAGGTCTGGTTCCAGGTCTCCGTCAGCGGATGTTTCATCATCTCCTGGAATATGTTCCAGAAGATGATGATGCCGTCGGCGCCGTCCCGGAGTGCCCGGTAAGCCGTGTCGACGGAGCGGACCAGGGCGGCGGTCACGAAGGGGCGGTGCTCCCATCCCCGGAACATGGCCACGCACTCCCGGACCAGTTGGGTGGGGTCGCCTCCCACCTCCTTGACCGGCTCGCAGAAGGGGAGGATGTGGGTGGCGCCCGCCTGGGCCACAGCCGCCGCCTGGGTCAGGGAAAAGACAGTGGTGCAGAAGGTCTCGACGCCCTGGCGCTTCAGTTCCCGGAAGGCGCCGAGGCCGTGGACCGTGCAGGGGATCTTGAGGATGATCCGATCCGAAAGACGGGTGAAGACCTCTCCGACGCGAAGCAGTTCTTCGGTGGAATGCCCGTCGATCTCCATCACCACCGGTTTGTCGGTGATGTCGAGATAGCGCTGGGCGACGTCCAGGATCTGGCCGTATTTTTGGACCATCTGGTTCAGGACCACCGTGTTGGTGACGATGCCTGCGGCTCCCAGGGGCAGCCATTTTTGCAAGTCCGCCGGATCGCCGGCAAGCCAGATGGCGGGGCCGGTTCCCGCGGATTTTGCTTCGTTACATGGTCCCCGAGTGTTGTTCTCTTGTGTCACGTCATGCTCCTGAGAAAGTTCAAGGTCTTAGCTGCGGGCGGACGTCTCACCCCGGAGGGCGCGACGGGGAGCGGCTTTTCAGTCACCCGATGCTTCTGTACGCCATTTGATTCTCCGGAGTCCGGCGGTTAGGAAACCGCCACTCCCCAGGGGGCGCGGTACTCCTTGGTGAGGAGCCGGTTGGCCTCGGGATGGTTGGTGATGGTCTCGGCCTCCGGATCGAATTCCAGCACCTTGCCCGTGCGGTAGGCGACCTCGCCCAGGTGGACCAGGGCGCAGGACCGGTGCAACTGAAGAACTGGCGCCAACGGTTGTTTCCGGGTTCGGACGCAGTCGAGAAAGTTGGACAGGTGCGCACCCTTGCCCCGGTCCCGGACGGTTTCCTCCACTCCCATCGAAGGGCCTTTCTCTTCCTTTCTGCCCAGGTAGACCTGGAAGAAGCCGCGGCGTGAGAAGACCATGAATCCCTCGGTGCCATAGAAGGCGTTGCCGCTGTCGACGCCGTAACGCCCGTAGGGGGTCCAGGCCCGGTCCTCGTAGATGAGGACTTTACCCTCGGCGAAGTGGTAGGCCACCATCATGTTGTCGGGAAACTCGCGTTCCACGCCCTCCACGTGAACCCGGCTTCCGTGGGCCGTGATCCGGACCGGATGGGCCTCGGGAGCGAGGCCGAAATGAGCCATGTCCAGATCGTGAATGCCGTCTCCCCCGATGTCCCCGTTCCCGTAGTCGCGGTACCAGTTCCAGTAGCCATGAAAGCGGTTGGGATTGAACGGCCGCTTGGACGCCGGACCCAGCCACATGTCGTAGTCGACCCCCGGCGGGACCGGGGCGTCCGGCGCCGGCTTTCGGTGTGTGTGCCGCTGCAGGTTCCAGGCCTTGGACATCTTGACCTCGCCGATGACCCCTGCGTCCAGAAGCTCCCGGGCCTTGGCGGTGACCCGGCTGGAGCGCATCTGGGTGCCATGCTGCAGGATGCGCCCTGTCTCTTCCACCGTATCCACCAGGACGCGTCCTTCCCGAAAGACGTGGGAGCCCGGCTTCTCCAGGTAGACGTCCTTGCCGGCGCGAAGGGCCCGGACCGCCATGGGGACGTGCCAGTGATGGGGCGTGGCGATCACTACGGCGTCGATGGAAGGATCGTCCAGAACCCGCCGAAAGTCATTCACCTTCTTGGGCCACTGGCCGGTGGCGTCGTGAACCTTTTTTGACTCCCGATCCAACATGCTCCGGTCCACGTCGCAAAGCGTGGCACAGACGGCATCCGGGACCTCCGTGAGACGGCTCACGTGGACGCGGCCCATGCCCCGAAGCCCGATGACGGCCACCATGACCCGGTCGTTGGCCGAGACCGAGCGGGACCCTATCGCCACAGAGGAGACGGCGGCCGCTCCCACTGCGGACACGTTCATGAATTCCCGGCGGGTGACGCTCCTCATGCCTTCCCTCTCTTTCCGCTCGACCGGACTCCGGCCTGGACTTTGCGGATCATTTCACTGAGCCTCTGGTAGTTGATTCGCATGGCGTCGAGCCGCGTTCCTCCCGGTGGAATGAAGTGGGTCGCCAGGGACAACACCGCATCCGAGCGATGGTCCTGCAACCGGCGCAGAACCTCCGGATAGTCGACGTCGCCGTCCCCCAGGGCGCGGTACTCGAACTTCAGGTTCAGGCCGTCCATGACGTGGAGGTCCTTCAGGTGCAGGCCATGCAGATAAGGGCGGATGTTGTTGAAACCGGCCGTGGCCACGTCCCATTCGCCCGAGTTGAAATTGTCGGCCGGTCCCCACATGACCTTCAAACGGGAGGAGCCCACGGCCTCCACCACCCTCCGGAAGTTGCCGGTGGTGTTGGTGTAGTTCCAGGGCATCATGGAGAGCGCCACGTCCACGCCGTGCTTCTCGGCCGCTTCCGCCACCAGCGTGAAGGCGGCGACCAGCTTCTCCATGTCGACCTTGGCGATGTATCCGCCGCGGGTCAGCCAGCGCATGGGCCAGGTCGGCTTGCCCGCCTTGTACTCTCCGGGCCAGGCGAAGGTGAAGGAGCCCACGGCGCCGACGCCGATCCGGGAAGCGATCTCCATGCAACGCTCCAGCTCCGCCAAGTGGGTCCGAAAGCCTTCGTGCCCGGTGAGCTGGTCCTTTTTCAGGTCGGTCAGGTGAATGTGCTTGAAGGTGGAGCCGGCGCTCAGCAGGAAGATTTCCAGGCCGTGCTGCTGCACCCGTTTCGCCATGCGGTCCGCCTCCGCGTCGCTCAACTGCGCGATCTCGGCCTCTTCATGGAGCTTGTGGAACCAGACCGATTCGACTCCGATCTCCTTGGCCGTGGCCAGCGCCCGGTCGAAGGGGAGCTGGAGTTCGGGCAGGAACATCCCCAACTTGAACCGGTACCGGTCCATTTCCGCCGGCGGACCCGGCGCCGCCCGGGCTTCCCCTGTGGACGGACTCAACCCATAGGCCGCGACACCTCCCAGTGCGCTGCCGGCATTTCGAAAAAACTTCCTTCTCTTCATCCGAATACCTCCTTATATCCGCGCTTCCGGCGTCCAGCCCGCTTCAGTGTTCCAAACCGCACCGGATATCGGCGGCGGAAGCCGCCATGGACCTCCAATCGTCAATTCAGCAGATGTTCGCCGCCCGGCCGGGATTCCGGATCAGGATGGCGTCCAACGCGTCCTGTCCGACCCCCTCCCGCTGCAGTCGCGGAAGAAATTCGCTCCAGAAGAAATCGTAACCCCTGCCGCCGTTGGCCCGCAGGTGGGAAAGACGGCAGGTGTCGGTGGCCACCAGCAACTGGTCCTGGTACCCCAAGCGAACCATCGAGGCCAAGCGGCAAGCCCGGATTTCATCGGTCGGACAACCGGGCCATTCTTCGACCCAACCGATAAGATCGAACTCCACGTAGGCGCCCCGCTCCAGGATGGGCACATAGTACTCCAGGTCCTTTTCCTCATCGTCGTGGTAGTGGGCATCGCAGTGTCCGATGACGACCCTGGAAAGGTCGGCTCCCGCGGCCTCCAGCACATTCAGTTGGGCGTGGCCGGCCCGGCCCAGGCAGGCGTGGGTGGATATCAGAGCGCCCGTCCGCTTCTGGGCCCTGGCGGCCGCCTGAAACACCCGGGTCTCGCCTTCCGTCAAACGGTATCCGAGGAAATCGGGCTCAGGCCGATTGTGGCTCCCGATCTCGCCGATGAAGCCGGCGGGTATGCCCACTTCGCCCTCCTCGATCTCCCGCACGAAGAAGTCCTCGATCTGATCGACGGTCGCCGTGTGCAACCACCGGGGATAGCTGTCCTCCTGGTAGAAGGCGATGCCCCGAACGATGTGGACGCCGGACCCCTCGCTGATCCGGCGCAGGGCCGCGGCGTCTCCCTCCAGGTCCACCGGGGTCACTTCCAGGATGCCCCGGCCGCCGGCCGCCGTGAACGATTCCAGTTCGCGGATGATCAACTCCCAGTCCGTCATGGCATTGTCGAGATTGCCGGAGTGGCGGGCGATGTTGCAGTGGAGATGCTCGTGGGCCAGGGCGGGCCCGAGCTGATCTTCCTGGATTTCGCCGAGGACGGTGCGAATCATCGTTCAATCGAACACAAGTGGAAGCCGGCCGCGGTCAGATTCGCTCCAGATGGGGATCGACCTCGATCGCGGGCTTGGAGAGGATTCGGGAAAAGATCAAGGCCAGGACCAGCACCAGCACAACTCCGAACACCGCGATATAGATGAACCTGCTGCTCAGGTTCCGGAAAGGCGAAAACACTTCGTCGTAGGGCTCCTGCACCACCAGGTACCAATCCAACTCGGGCATTCGATCCTTGAGGCGAAACTGCGGCAATCCCAGAAAGACGCGGCGTTCCTCCGCCGGCAAGGCCCGAACCTCGGTCGCTTCGACGTACCGCCGCCCCGGCTCGCCCAGAGCGACGGCCTCGGAGAAACGGTAGCGCACCGTCCTTTCCGGCCCCAGAATCCCGGTGCCGTCGCCTGCGATGAGGACCGCCTCGGAGTTCGGCCCCAACCGGGTCGCCAACACCAGCGCGGAGATCTCGTGGGCATCCGCGATCGCCTTGATCACGCCGATGACCTGGTTCGAGGCGGGATCTCGAATCGGATAAGCGATCTCCATGCCGTAGACGTTGGCGCTCTCATCGAACTGGATGTCTCCTTGGTACCGGTTTCCCTGACCGTCCTGGTAGGCGTACTGCCACCATCGCTCGTCCGCCTGAAAATAGTCGCTGGTCTTGTTGCTGGCGGCGACCAGACGGCCCATGGCGTCGGTGACCAGGATCTCCCGGAAATTGGCGGTGATGCTGTTGAACTTGCGGACGAATCGGGACGCCTCGTTGTTCAGGATCCGGGACTGCAACCGGGAGTTTTCCGGGTCCTGGGTCAGCCAATCGCCTTCCCTCTCTTCCACCTGGCTGTCGAGTTCCGTCCCTTCCAGCCGATCCCTGTTGGCATCGGCCACGGCGTCCAGGATCTGGGACACGCGGGTCAGGTTGCCCACTTCGTTACTGATCCGTTCCAGGTAGTTCAAGAGCTGCGTCTGAGCGCTGTCGGCCGACTCGCTGAAGTGGTTGGCCACCACTTCGGTGTAGGTCGTCCGGGCTCCATTGATCAGGAGCACGTGTCCGATGACCAAGGGTGGAATCCCCAACAGGAGGAAGAGAATCAGAATTCTGGGCCGGATACCTGTCTTGGATTCGGTCTGTTCCGCCATGGGGACCACCTCCGGTATTGCGTATGACGCGGCAGGATTTCCGCCACTAACTGCTGAGACTCATGTTACTCCTCGGGGTGAACTGGATCAATCGCGGGAGAGGCTCCGGCAAGGCGATATTCGGCTGAATCGAGCGCCCGAAGCCCGCCAGAGAATTTCTTGTTGAAAATGAATTTCAACATCGGTAGTATTCGTTTCGCAGTCCCGGGATTCGGCCAGAGTCCTGGAAAGAATGTAAGGAGGCAGCCAAGAGAAATATGTGAAGGGGCTTGACGCAAGAGCCGGGTCGCACGTGAGTTTCCGCTCCCCGACGACCCTGGCTCCTGCTCGCCATACAGCCGCGAGAGAGACTCGGGCAGCCGTTTGACCATTTGATTCTACCATTACCGGTAGAGTCCGACGACGCCAGACGGCGCGCCCGATCTCCCTCCGGCTCTCCGTCGCCGGGAAGTTCCCCGGCGATACACTGAATATAGGCACCGTTCATGAAGGAGAGCATCATGAGCAACACAACTCGAATCGCGATCGGAATCGTCTTGCTGATCCTGTCCGCTCCGGACTCCCTCGCGGCCCAGGAAGGCAAGGCTCCCGTGGAAGGAACGGTAATCGACTCGTCGGGCCGGGTCCTGGTGGGAGCCGACGTGTTTCTCCGGGATCTGGACTCCGGACTCGAGATTCACCAGGTCACGGACAATGAGGGACGATTCCAGTTCCTGGCGGAGAGGGGGCGTTACCAGGTCACCGCGGCCATGTCGGGCTTCGACAGCACGACGCATGACCTGGATCTGGCTGAGAGCGGACCGGCCGACGTGCGGCTACGACTCTCCCCCGCCCCGCTGGACACTCAGGTCGTAGTCGTCTCCGGTTCCCGGGAACAGGAGCTGATCGAGAACTCGACCACCAAGGTGGACGTCATCCCCCAGCGGGTGCTCCACGACTCGGGATACGAGTCGGTGCGGGACGTCCTTTCGGAGGAACCCGGAATCGTCACCCGCAGCGGCTCTTCCGGAAGCGTCTCCGAAACCCAGATCCAGGGCATCGATTCCCGCCAGAGTCTGATCCTCATCGACGGTCTTCCGGTGGTCGGGGCCAAGGGGATCAAGCGGGGCATTCTCAATATGGACCGGCAGTCGATCGGCCGGCTGGAGCGGATCGAAATCGTCAAGGGCGCCTCATCAGCCGTCTACGGCTCCGACGCCATCGGCGGCGTCATCAACATGATCACCCGCGAACCCCGGTATCCCCTGGAGGCCAGCGTCACCACCAGCGGAGGTTCCCTGAACCGTTTCGACATGCGCGCCGATGTGGGTTTCGTGAAGGACAAGTGGAGCGGCTTCTTCGAGGCCGAACGCCACAAGCAGAATCCCTTCAACCTCATCCCCTCGCAGTTCGGCACCACCGGACCCGGCTTCCATCGCTACGACTACCTGGGGAAGCTCGGCTACGAGTTCTCGGACCGCTTCAAGCTCAGGGCCACGGCTCACGCCTTCGTCAACCAGGACAAAGGCGCCTACTACAGCGAAGCGGGCCCCACCGACAGCATCACCGACGACACGGCCCAACATTACGCCCTCTCGGCGGACATCGGCTTGACTCCCCTGACCCATTGGAACCTCCGGGGCTTCTACGGAAAATACGACGAGAGTTCGGTTCTGGACGTCCTGCCGCAGCCGGGACCCGTCAATTCGGTGGCCAACCTCAATCAGCGCCTCTACCGCCTGGACAGTTCCATCTCTCATGTGCTCGGGGCGCACCAGTTGCTTCAGGGCGGAGTGGAGTGGACCCAGGACGAGTACCGGGGATTCAACCGCGTCCTCGGGGACAATGACGGCCAGGGAATCGACATGGTCGATCTCTGGATCAACGACCGCGTCTCCCTCCACGAACGGTTCATCCTGACCCTCGGGAGCCGTTTCAATCGTCACAACCTGTACGGGAGCCACTTCGTGCCGCGCGCCAGCGGCCTGTTCCGGGTCGCCGGGAACTTCCGTCTGCGCGGAACCGTGGGACGGGGATTTCGCGCGCCCGATCTGGGACAGCTCTTCTTCCGGTTCCAGAACCCGACGCACCACTATCAGGTGATCGGAAACACCCACCTGCAGCCGGAGCGGTCGACCACCTACCAGGCCGGTTTCGACTACGGCGCGGACACCTTCCGCTTTGCCGCCAACTTCTTCCGCAACGACATTCAGGAGTTGATCCAAGCGGAGTACATCGGATTTCCCACGAACCCCGGAGAGATGCAAGGCCTGCTGCGGAACTACGGCATCGCGACCGAATTCAGCCCCGCTCTCTTCCGTGCCTTCTATCTCTACCGGAACGTGGACAACGTCTACACCTCGGGAGTCGAGAGCAAGCTGGAGCTGAAGCTGACCCGCAACCTGCTGATCTCGACCGGGTACACCTACATGGACGCCCGCGACAAGGCGACCGACGCCTACCTCAGCGGACGGCACCGCCATCACGGGAATTTCCGGATCTTCTACAGCTCATCACGGTTCGGCGGCTGGCGAACGAACCTGCGCGGCACCTACTTCAGCAAATGGCCGGTTTCGGGCCGCGGGGGATTGCTGATCGGAGAGGCCCACCAGATCTGGGACTGGTACGTGGCCAAACCCATCGCCCGGGGAGTGGAGATGTTTTTCGTGGTGGACAACCTGCTCGACAGCAAGGACCCCGGTCTGGACGCCAACAGTCCTTCGTTCTTGCGTGCGGACCCGGGACGGTTGGTCCGGGTCGGCCTGCGTTGGAGCTTCAACCGTGAATGACCGCTCCGCAAATGAGTCACAAACCCAGTAAAGGACGCGCCATATGAAACTCATGCCGCACTATTCACGCCGGGGATTTCTTGCGGCTTGCCTAGCCGTTCCCTGTCAAGCAGCCCAGTGGACGGGGTTTCGCGGGCAGGGGACGAGCCGGGCAGCGGGAGCCGGGTACCCGCTCGAATGGTCTCCCGAGAAGAATCTGGCCTGGGACGTGCAACTCCCGGGATACGGCCAGTCGAGTCCGGTGATTCATGGCTCGCAGGTGTTTATGACGGCGTTGGAGGGTCCCTACAAGGAGACTCTTTCGGTCCTGTCGCTGAGTCTGGAGACAGGAGAACTCCTCTGGCGGAGGAATTTCTCTCCGACCCAACGGATCAAGGTCAGCAACATGGTCAGCAAAGCCGCCCCGACGCCCGCCGCGGACTCCGACTCCGTCTATGCCTTCTTCGAAACGGGGGAATTCCTGGCGCTCAGTCACGCCGGCGAGCTTCGCTGGCAACGTAGCCTGGTCCAGGAGTACGGCGAGTTCCAGGGCCGCCACGGCATCGGCAGCTCGCTGCGTCTGACCCGGCACGGGGTTGTGGTGCTGGCAGCTCACAGCGGTCCCAGCTTCCTGCTGTCGGCCGACAAGAAAAGCAGGGGAGAACCTTTGGAGAACCGAGCGGCCCGACGGCATTGCCTGGAGCACGCCGGCCGTCTGCCGCCACCGCGGCCAAGAGATCATTCTGGCCGGAGGCGGAGACCGGCTCGACGCCTTCCACAGCGGGGACGGACGCTTGATCTGGAGCCTGGATGGGTTGGAAGGGAACCGGGTTCCCTCCCCGACCCCCTTCCCCGGCGGCGCCATCGTCGGCTCCAGCAAGAAGGGGCACAACCTGGCCGTTCGCTTCCCGGGAGAGGGAGAGGCCAAGCCCTCAATCATGTGGAGAGCCGCGAACGCGACCACCTATTTCTGCTCGCCGCTGATCTATCGGGACCAAGCCTACTTCGTCAACAAGGCCGGGGTCGCCTATTGCTTGAACCTGGCCACCGGAGAAGAGCTCTGGACCCGGCGGCTTCAAGGCCAGAACTGGGTCTCCCCCATCGGCGCGGGGGACCAGGTCTATTTCTTTTCCATGAAACGGGGAACCGACGTGCTCCGGGCCTCGAACCGCTTCGAGAAGCTGGCCGAGAATCCCCGGCTGGCCGACGGTCGCCTTTACGGCGTGGCTGCGGCCGATTCCTCTTTCCTGATCCGTTACGGCGAGAGGCTGATCAAGATCACCCGATCATAGCCCCCAATACAAGGAGAGACGACCATGTTGGATCAATGTCATCAGAGTATGAAGAATCGAAGCCTTATCGGATTCCTTTTGGGATTGGTCCTGATGACGGGATCTCTGCATTCGGCAGTCACGTTCGACACGGCTTCATCCGTTCCGGAGGACTCTCAGGCACCTTCGGGCGCGGGAACGACCGGGAGTCCCCGGCTCACCGACCTTCCCAAGGGAATCACGAGTTTCGGCGCGGCGGTGATCGGCGATTGGATGTACGTCTACGGTGGACACTTCGGCCGGGCTCACCACTACTCCAACACCAGTCAGTCCGACCAGCTCAGCCGCTTGAATCTTAGAAAGCCCGGAGACTGGGAGATCGTTGCCCAGGGTCCACGGCTGCAGGGGCTGGCCATGGTAACCCATGGCGGCAAGCTGTACCGCGCCGGCGGATTCACGGCCCACAACGACGAGGGGGACGAGCATGACTTGCGCTCCATAGCCGATTTCGTCCGCTTCGACCCGGAGACGGGAGAATGGGAGTCCCTGGCCGATCTACCGGAGCCCCGCTCGTCCCACGACGCCGTCGTGATCCAGGACAGGCTCTATGTCATGGGGGGCTGGCGGCTCGGCGGCGAGAAGCCGGTTTGGCACGAGACGGCGTGGACGGCGGATCTTTCCAAAGACGAGATCGCATGGACTCGACTCCCGGACCCGCCGTTCCTGCGGCGCGCATTTGCTCTCGGGCATCTGGACGGCAAGCTCTACGTCATCGGCGGAATGCAACAGAAGGGCGGTCCGACGACACGCGTCGATGTCTTCGACCCGGCCAGCAGCAAGTGGTCGGAGGGACCAGGAATGATCGATACCCTTGCCGACGCCGACCGGGGCAAGGGGATGGAGGGCTTCGGCGCCTCGGCCTACACCCTGGGCGGCCGCCTCATCGTCAGCACCTACAACGGCAACGTCCAGGTTCTGGAGCCCGGCGATACCGAGTGGACGATCGCGGCCTAACTCCAGGATGACCGGTTCTTCCATCGCATGGTGCCCTATGAAAGCCGGTTGCTGCTGGTCGGTGGCGCCAGCATGCGGAGCGGCAAACGCCTTCACTTCGAGACCGTGGAGTTGTCCGGTCTCAAGTGATTTCCTCCTCCGCGCCCTGAAATCGATGAGGAGCCGAGTCCCCTGCGTGGCAGACAGTGTACTGGCGTCGGCCCTGACACAGGATCGCATTCAATTCTGTTCTGTCTTACTATCTGCATCAATCAGGGTATCCGTGAAGTAAACAAATGGAACTCGCCAAGATTACTGCGCGTGGGCAGACGACGATTCCCAAGAACATCCGCACGAGGAGGAACAGGGGACAGGAATGTCCCCTCTCCCAGGAATGTCCCCTCTTCCGGTGGGTTCGATCGGCCCCGCTCACCGGAAGCGGAGGGAGTAGAGGTCGGCGTCTCTCATGGAGATCTTGAGGCGAACGGTGCGGCCGGCAAGATCCTCGACGCCGGCTCCGGCCCGCCACGCCACTTCCCGTTCGATTTCGTCCCCGTAGATCTCCGGGCAATCCTCAAGGGCGTAGCCTGAGATCGGCGCGCCTTCCGCATCCTGGATCTCCACCCGGAGGCTGCCGGCGGCCGAGGTGGAATAGTTGAGGATGAGCCTCGACCCGGAGAACACGAGGGGCCGGGTGCGGACGGCGCCTCCCTGGTAGGGGGCGCGGAGGGAGACGAATCCATCCTCGCGCAACACGGCCCGGCGGATCCGGACCTGGTCCGTCTTGCCCTGCTCGACGTAGTAGAGGGACATCTCGCCGGGAGCGGTGGGCACCAGGGCGGGACCGGCCTGGATGGCTCGTTCGTGCCAGTTCAAGGGGTTGGGACCGGGGCGAAGAAACGCCTCCATGAAGCGCCGGTCGAAGTTGAGGCCGTCCCGGCTGAACATGAAGACCACCTCCGATTGACCCGGTTGCGGCCAGTCGGCGTGAAACTTCCGGGTGGGGAGAAACCGTTTCGGAAACATGAGGATCAGGTCGGGACGCCGGTAGTAGGGCACGGCCGAATTCTTGTAGAGATGCTCCAGGGGCGTGTCGCCGAGTCCGATGTATGCGGGCTCCGACCAGTTCCGGAAGTCCTTGGAAGTGAAGCGGCGGATGTCCCGGATCCGGCTGACCTTCTCCACCACTCCCGAGGGCCGACTCATCAGGACATGGTGGGGTCCCTTGCCGACCGTCTTGCCGTCCAGTGGCTTGCTTCCGCGACGGTACCAGCCCCGGGCGTAAATGGAATAGTGCCCCCGCACGGAATCCCACAGGATGATGTTGTGGGAGTCGAAGGCTCCGTCTCCCAGTGGCGGCACGACGATGGGTTCCTGCTGGACCATGCGCCAGCGCAGGCCGTCGGGGGAGACCAGACCGTACAACAGGGCGATGTCCCTGCCCGAAGGCAGGGTGGTTCCCTGGTTGGTGATGGCCTTGTACCGCTCCTGGGGATCCGCCTCGGGGTTTTCGTCCTTGATGACAGAGACGGATCGGCCCTTGCCTCCAGGCGCTGGCCACACCAGGTTGTTCTCCCTCGAACCGTCGTGTTCGATGAGGCCCAGGCTGGGCTTCACCCAATGGATCCCGTCCAGACTCTCGGCGTAGGCGGTGTAGATGGGTTTCTCGAAGGCCCGGGCCCGGTACCACATCCGGTACCGGTATCCGTCCTTGATGACCACCGGGTTGTAGATGGCGTGGTCCTCCCAGGGACGGTCCAGCCGTAGAACGACCTCACGCGGTTCCGGCCGGTGAAGGACGTGACGGACGTTGTCCAGGCTTTCAATGAGCCAGTCGTCCCAGAAGGGTTGGAGCTGGCTTCCCACTTCCCGAACCCCGGAGGGAGCCGGGAAGCCCGTCAAAAACATCCCGCAAAAGAGCAGGTCGGACGTCATCCACCTTCTCCATGCACGTTGGGTCATGTCCGGAAATCCTCGGGAGAGAAGTAGACGCCGTAGAGATGGGACTTTGTTCGGGGATCGCCCCGGTTGCTGTAGTCCACCATGAAGATGCGACCGTCCTCCACTTCCACCCAGGAGGAGTAGCCGTTGTCGGGCCGGTGAGTAGCGGACGGAGTATTGGCGTGGAGTTCCAGCATGTGATCCAGTTGGTACTGGTCGGGGTGTTCGCCGCTTTCGGCTCGCCACTCCCATTGGTGATGGGGCTCGGTTTCGTTGCTGACCTGGTAGGCGGCGCGGCTCCACCAACTCCTGCCCTTGCCGTTCTCCGCCCGCCCGAACCACGTCTCCAGCAGCGGAAAGTCATTGTACAGGGCCCGGCTCATGACCACCTTGCCGTCGACCTGAATCGTGAACAGGCCCTTCCAGGCGTTGAGCCGGACGGTTCTCGGCTTCGTCATGTCCAGCTTGTGAATCAGGTCGATGCGGCCGCCGCTGGCGCGGTCCGGACCCAGGTCCCGTTTGGGCGCGTAGAGCCAGAGGCCGTTGCTGAAGACGTCCAATCTCCGTTCCAGACGGCCGATCTCCAAGGAGGCGATGGGCTGGCCGGGAGGGCCCTCGACTCGAAGCGTCGCCTCAAGGAAGATGTCGCTGCGGAAGTTCTCGGGCGGAAGGAGAATGTACTGCGTCGTGGCTCCGGGGAGGTCCTCGATGCACAGCTCCCCCGATTCGAGCTGCACCCGGTCGTGGTAGTGCACCCCTCCCGGCGTGAAGCCGGGGTTGCGCCGCAGGTCTCCGATCCAGGCGTGGGTGCCCCGGTTGCCCGACCGGTTCCGGTAGGTGACCAGGACCCGCCCGTCGGGAAGTTCCTTGGCGTACGGGCGGTCTCCCGCAAAGGGCATGGGTTCGGGCCGGCTCCAGTTCCGGCCCCCGTCGTGGGAGAAGCAGAGGTACGAGGGGTAGCCGTGATGGTTGCTCTCCCTGAGCACGCAGGCGAGGGAGCCGTCCGAAAGGACGACGATGGCGGCTTCCGAATGATGGTGGACCGTGTCGGCCGCGACGATGCTCCGGTCCTTCCAGGTCATCCCGCCGTCGGTGGAACGCATGACCAGCACACCGATCTTGCGCGTGGCCTTGAAGAAGATCTGGGAGGCCATCAGAAGGGTCCCGTCCGGCAGCTCCACAATCCGGTCCGGTTCGAAACCGGGGACCCCCGTCAGGCGAGGTACGCTCCAGCTCCGGCCCTCGTCCGAGCTGAACCAGCTCCAGATTCCGGGAGGCTGGTCTTCGTGGATGTGACTGAAGTCGTTCTGATCGCAGATGACGACCAGACGCCCGTCGCTGAGGCGGCTGATCCGGGGGGTCACCCAGCGCTCCTCCCCTTTTCGCGGGTCCGCCTCCGAGACCAGCCGCGGGTTTCCCCAGGTTCGACCGTTGTCATGGCTCTCCAGGGTCGTGAGCCGGGTCGTCTCCTGGGGCCAGTGGGCGTCGCAGTCGTTGTAGACCAGCATCAGTTTCCCGCCGGGAAAGCGGATCAGGTCGGGGTTCTTGGTGAAGCGTCCCTCGGGCCTCCAGACCGTGACCTGGCGGTCGGCCACGGCGTCCAGGGAGCGCATTCGGCTGCGGCGGACGGGGGACGGGGCGGAGAATGCGGTGCCGGGGAAACTTGGAGACATAGAGGCGAGGGCGCCGGCTCCCAGGGTCCGGGTGAGGAAACGGCGGCGATTCAGGTTCATTGACTTCATTTGAAACTCCTAGCGTGGGAGGTAAGGGAGAAGGGGAAAGGGGGACAGGAAAGTCCCCCCTCCAAGCCTCCCTCCTACTCGAACCAGAACGAGTAGAGGTGCGCCTCCCGCAATTGGAACTGGAGGCGGATGCTCTTCCCCTTGAGTGATTCCAAGTCCTCCATCCCGCTCCACTCCATGACCTGGTTCGTGGAATCGCCGGTGAAGGTGCGGGTCCGGTCGTAGTCCCACTCCGGCAGCCATTGGCCGTCCAACTCGCCGTCTCCGCGCCGGACGGCCACCCGGACGGAGCCTTTGGCGGAAGTCTTTGCGTTGATGTGCAACCGTCCGCCCGGGTGCTTGAGGGGACGGGTCAGGAGAAATCCCTCCTCCGGCGCCTCGATGGAGACGAAGCCGTCCTTGCGCAGGGTGGCCAGGCAGATGTGCGAGTTGCCCGGCATGCGCACGTGGAGTTGCTCGCGCCCCACGTAGTAGAAGTCGATCCGGTCCTCCCGCTCGATCAGGCCCACCGGCGGAAAGACCATGCCCCAGTCGTAGGTGCCGGCGGGTCCCGTCTCCAGGAAGAGAGGCCGGGCCGGATGACGGTCCCAGTGGATGCCGTCCCGGCTCCAGGCCAACTGGATGTCGATCTGCATGTGCTTCGCCGGCTTGGACTCCAGATCGTACGGCTGCTTGTAATAGAAATTCTCCAAGAATCCCAGGTAGACCCCTTCATACGGAGCCACCGTCATTCCATAGAACGAGAACGGGTCCAGTTCGTCGGGCCGGAGGATGACCGTGGGCTGGGTCCAGTTGATGAGATCGGAACTCTCCGAATAGGCGATCTTCCGGATCCGGCTGGCGTTGATGGGAGGCCGCCGGTAGAGCATGAAGACCTTCCGTTCCGGATTGTACAGAATCTGGTTCTCACAGTCGCTCTGGCCCCGGAAGATGGGGTTCTCCTCCTGGTCCCGGAAGTGGATGCCGTCTTGGCTCAGGGCGATCCGCACCTCCATGCCTCCGCCGGGCATCTGCAGCGTCGCGGGGTTCCGGCCCAGTTCCCCGCTGTGGTAGGCCAGCAGGTAGCGGCCCTTGTGGCGCCAGTTTTCAGGCAGCTCGGTCACCGCGATGGAGGCGCTCCGTCCCGGTTTGGTGAAAAAGACGTTGGGGGCCGAGAGACCCTCGATCTCATGGAGATTCAGGCCGGGCGCCGTCCAGTTCAGTCCGTCCCGCGACTCGTAATACAGACCGAAGTGTTGGCCCGCGGTGCGATACATCCGGTAGCCGTTGGCCCACATGCGGTAGAGACCCCGCTCCCGGTCGTAGACGACGCTGGGGGTGCTCACGACGTGGGTCTGCCGGTGGTCCAAAGAAGCGCCGCCGGTGATGAGGGGATTCCCGGAGTGCCGCCGGGGCCGATGGACGACTCTCCGGCAGCCGGCCAGGTCCTCGACCACGTAGCCGTCCATGAGCAACTGGCGCCGGTTCCCGATCTCGAGAGGCGCAGTCGGCAAGACCGACCAAGAGCCCTCGATGGAGGTCCCCTTCACGTACTTGGACGCGGAGAGCTTGTCGCCCTTGACGATGTGCCCCGTCCCGTCGAAACGGCCCGGCGGTTCCTTGATCCGAGTCTCGGCCTGTCCCAGAGCCGGTCCGATGCCGGCGCCGAGCCAGAACAGCGTTCCCCAGAGCAGGAGCGAATTTCGTCTACGCCACTGCATGATTCCCTCCTTACCGATCCGGGTACTCCACCGTCACGAAGATCTGGTGCACGATCACGGGACGTCGTTTCTCCGGTTCCTTTCTTTCTTCCGCACCCGAATCCCGCACCAGCCGGCCCTCGGCGAACTCGTCTACGAGAGTCCCCTCATTCCGTTTCCAACCCAGCCAGTCCTTTCTCCTGACGCCGGGAGGAGCCACGATCCCGGGGAAAGGACCTCCCGCCGGCACATCCGAAATGATGCCCAGCTCGTTGGCGCCGCTGCGCATGACCCCGGCGGGCACGTCCACGTGATACCAGGGCTCCTCCCGGGTCGGCGCGGGAAGCAGAGTGTGGTTCAACCTCACCCAGATTTGCGTGTCCTTCCGGCTCTCGGCGGTCCAGAGGCTGATGCGAAAGCGGGCGTTCTCATCGTCGGCGTCCGGGCCGATCAGCAGAGGCAGCTTGGTTTCCACCCGATCCAGGACCACGGGCAGCAGGGCCGACTCGGATCCCTGGATGATGGGCCCGCCGGTGTGGGCTGTGGCGTGGATGGCGTAGATCTTGTTCTTGCCCGCCAGGGTCTCCGCCTCCCCCAATTCGCTGAGGGCCGAGATGAACTCCTCGCGGCTCAACTCCTGGGTCGGCTCGTTGGCGTAGTTGAAGAGGTAAATGCCGTCCGCGCCCTCCTGATGGTAATAGGCCGCGCTGGCGCGCATTCCCTCCCGAAACACGGGCCGTCCATAGAGCCCTTCCCAGGCTCCCGCCCGATAGGAGTTGCCGTTGAGGGTAGCGTAGACGGGAACCCCATGAGCCCGTCCCAGACTCATGAACTGGTCCAGGCGCAGCCGGCTGGGGAGGTGGCCCATGCCGACGAGAAGCACGTCCACCAGTCCCTCACGGACCCACCGCTCGACCTCCATGCCCAGCTCCAGCGCCCGATCCAGGGAGTCCACGACATGGACGGCCAGGGTGTAGGGACGTCCCCGCCGCTCCCCCACGGAATCCAGCCGCTGCCGCGCCTCGCGCATCATTTCGGTCAACAAGTGGGCGTGCCGCCTCTCCTGCCCCAGGGGGAAGCTGATGCCCATGCGGTTGAAGTCCAGCTCGTAGCCGTCGAAATCATGGGCGGCGGCGGTCCGCTCGATGAAGTCCAGCCGGTGTTGCCGGACCTCCGGATGGACGAAGTTGAGCCCGGACCAAAGCATGTGTTCGGTCAGTTCGGAGGCCAGGTGCCGACTGCTCTCGGGGGCCAGCAGGAACTCCGGATGCTCGATCTTGAAGGGATCGTCCAGATCATGGAGGGAGACGGACCGCCAGGACGCGTGCAGATCGTTCATTCTCAGGGAAGCCCACACCTCCATTCCGCGGGCATGGCAGGCCTCGATGACCAGGTCCCGCACCTCCTCGTAGGAACTGAAACAGGGCCAGAGCATCTCCGTCGAGATGTTGTAGGGAGGGTCCGCTCCGTTGCCGATGTGGAAGACGTAGGTGTCCACCTGGGTGCCGAAGATCATGTTGGTGCGGACGTCGAGGAAGGACTGATGGTCGGTGATGTCGGCGATCAGCTTCATGTAGGGGACCTTCCGCCCCTGGTCGAGGTAACCCCAGGTTTCCTGCGAGGCGGCGTCGTAGTAGAGGATTCGCCGCTTCCGGTCCTTGGGGAAGACGGTCTTTCCGGCGCCGTCGTCTTCGCCTCCTCCCTCCGGGGCACAGGCGGCGGCGACCAACAGTGAGATCCCAAGGAGCAGCCACCATCGATCCGGTCTCATCTCGTCCTCCTGGACCCTGACGGTCCTACATCCGGAACCGAATGGAATAAAGGTCCGCGTCTTTCATGGCGAACCGCATCCGGACGGGTTTCCCCGACAGCGAACCCAAGTCGCTTCCGGCCCGCCAGGCAACGATCCGCTCGATCTCGTCCCCGATGATCTCCACGCAGTCGGCCAGCCCATAGCCATCCATGGGCTTTCCCTCAGCGTCTTGAACCTCCACCCGGAGGCTTCCTGCCGCCGAAGTGGCGTAATTGAGGACCAGTTCCCGCCCCTCGAAGGTGAGAGGCCGAGTAACCAACTCTCCGCCGGAATAGAGCCCGTTCACCGAGACGAAACCGTCAATGCGGAGGGAGCCCCTCCGCAGCCGGACCGACGGGTGCCGGTAGTGCTCCATGTAGTAGATGGACATCTCCGCCGGTCCCGTGGGCACCACGCCGACCCCTTTGTACATGTTCCGGTCGGTCCAGTTGTCCGGGTCGGACCCCGGTCGCAGGAACGCCTCCATGAAGCGCCGGTCCCAGTGGATCCCGTCGCGGCTGGCCATGAAGACGCTCTCGGAAATCCCGCTCGCGGTCCAGTCCTCACGGACCTTGCGCTTCGGGAAGAAGCGCTTGGGGAACATGAGGTAGAGGTGGGGCGCCCGGTAGTAGAGGCTGCAGGAGTTCATGTAGAGGTGCTCGACGGGTGAATCGCCCAACTCGATGAATTGTGGCTTGGACCAGGATCTGAAGTCGGGCGAGACGCTGCGCCGGATGGAGCGGATTCCCGGCGGATAGGTCTCGAAGACCCCGAACCGCGGGTCCATGCCCCGCATGTAGGCCACGTACTGCCCGAGATTCGAGTCCCACAGGGCCGTGTTATGGGAGTCGAAATGGGGCCAGTGGTCGTCGCCGGGGGCGGTGAGGATGGGGTCCCTGTCCAACACCGTCCAGTGAAGTCCGTCCGGCGAGACCAGGCCGCGGAGCGTCCCGGGCGGGTCGAACCCGGACGAGAGGCCGATGGCCTTGTAGCGCTCCGACTCGGGCGCCGCCGGGTTGCCGTCCTTGAAGACACACACGTGCTTGGCCGTACTTCCGTGGATCACGATGTTGTTGTCTCCGGACGGCTCGAACCCGCGGATGCCCCGGGTTTCATGGATCCCCAAGACCGGCCTTTCCCAATGGATTCCGTCGCGGCTCTCAGCGTAACAGGTGCACGGCTCCGGCCGCCGATCGGCCCGGATCCCGTCCCATACGCCGCCTCCCCGGTACCAGAGCCGGTACCGGTCTCCCTCCTTCATGTAGACCGGAGCGTAACTCAGGGAGCCCTCCCAGGGGCGGTCGAACTCGAGGACCACCTCCCGGGGTACGGGACGGTGCAGCTTCAGCTCCACACCCTTCATGGTCTCGATCAGCCAGTCGTCGACGAATAGCTCGAGCCTGGACCCGATCTCACGCACTTGCGGGGATGACCCGCGAACGCCGGACGCCATCAGCCGTGCCGGCTGGATCATCGCCAACGAACCGAAACCGAGGGTGGACGCCCTCAGGAAGTCTCTGCGGGAGCTTGCTCCCCGCCGATCAGTTACCTCTGCCATCCCTGAGTCCATTGCTGAAGAGAAGAAATGGGGACACGGTCCCCGACGCCGAGTCGCAACTGTTGTACGTATTGAAGGGGTAGCATACGATCAGAATCAAGCCTCCTTGAGGAATTCCGGCAACGCATCAGGAGGCGAGACTTCGACGGTCAGATGAATCCAATGGTCTCTGAATCCAATTTCCATGACGCGGGGAGCCGTCCTCCACGTTCCGTGCCCGGGCGACCCAATGCCGTCTGGAATCTGGTGCTCCATGGTTTCTTGCCATTTTGTGCGTTGTGCGTGGGGCTTGTCCTTGCCCTCACAGACTCCACAATACGTCCCAACATCATGGTCATCCTGGCCGATGACCTGGGCTATTCCGATCTCGGCTGCTACGGCGGAGAGATCGAGACGCCGAACCTGGACGGACTGGCCCGGGGCGGCCTCCGCTTCACCCAGTTCTACAACACGGCAAGGTGTTGGCCCACCCGGGCCGCCCTGCTCACCGGTTACTACGCCCAGCAGGTGGGACGGGACAAGTTGCCCGGTGTCCCCGGAGGAAGGGGCGATCGTCCGGATTGGGCCCGCCTGCTTCCCGATATGCTCCGGCCGCTCGGTTACCGCTCCTACCACTCGGGCAAGTGGCACATCGACGGGATGCCCGTGGCCGGCGGATTCCATCGATCCTACTACCTGCGGGACCAGGGACGGTTCTTCAATCCCCAGGTCCACTGGGAGGACGACCGGAAACTGCCCCCCATCAAGTCCGGCAGCGGCTACTACGCTACGACCGCCATCGCCGATCACACCATCAGGATCCTCAAGCAACATGCCGCCGAATTCGGCGACAGGCCCTTCTTCCACTACCTGGCCTTTACCGCGCCCCACTTCCCCCTCCACGCCCTGCCCGAGGACATCTCCCGCTACCGCCACCGGTATCGGCGCGATTGGGCTCAAATACGCCGGGACCGGTGGCGGCGGATCCGGGAGCTGGGCATCGTCTCCGGCCGGCTGCCCGAAATGGAACCCGGCGTGGGGCCGATCCGGGAATTCCCCGGAACCCTGGAGGCGCTGGGTCCCGGCGAAGTGAACCGGCCGCTTCCCTGGAGCCGGCTGACCCCCGGTCAGCGCGAGTTTCAGGCGGCGAAGATGGCGATCCATGCCGCCATGATCCACCGCATGGACCGGGAGATCGGACGGGTGCTGGACCAGCTTCGCCGGATGGACGCCTTCGAGAACACCCTGATTCTCTTCCTCTCGGACAACGGCGCCAGTTGCGAGCTCATCGTCCGCAGCGACGGCCACGATCCGGAGGCGGAACCGGGCTCGGCCGGCACATACCTGTGTCTGGGCCCGGGTGGTTCGACCGTCGCCAACACCCCTTTCCGTCGCCACAAGATGTGGGTCCACGAGGGCGGCATCGCCACGCCGATGATCGTGCACTGGCCCCGCGGCATCTCATCCCGCAACGAGCTCCGCCACAATGTGGGCCATGTGATCGACTTCGTTCCCACCGTCCTGGAACTGGTGGGGGCACAGGGCTGGCTGAGTAGGATTGAGGAACCGGATCCTTCACCTCCGCTTCCGGGTAAGAGCCTGGTTCCGGTCTTCTCCCGGGATGGAACCGTAGCCCGCGACCACCTCTGGTGGTACCACGAGAAGAATCGGGCGGTGCGATCCGGCCGCTGGAAGGTGGTGTCGGAAGGGCCGGACGGGCCGTGGGAGCTCTACGACCTGGAGGCCGACCGCACCGAAACGACCGATCTGGCCTCGGAGCACCCTGGCAGGGTGCGGCAGATGAAGGAGCTGTGGACGGAACGGATGGAGGAGTTCCGGTCTCTGGCGCTGAAGAATCTGTCCTTGAATGAGGAATGAGGAATGAGACTGAACGGTAGAAATTTGGCTCTCCTGGGCTTGTTGGGGTTCAGCCTGTCTTCCCTGGCGCCGGCAGAGACGGGGAACCTGGGAAGGGTCACCTACCATCCCTGGGTCCGGGGACCGTCCAGGCAACCTGGGCAGCACCTGATGGAGATCCCCTCGGCCCTGGTCTTGGAAAACGGGGAAACGGTCCGGTCTGCACAGGACTGGTATGCACGCCGGCGGCCCGAGCTGGTTGAGCTCTGGACCCGGATTCTGGGCAAGCTGAGTCCCGCGCCGGAGGACCGCCGCTGGTTCGGGGACATCACGAAGGTGAAGATCTACAGCCGCCAGGAGCGGGAGGGTTACACCCGGGTCCACCTGGGACTTCCCATGGAGGTCGATTTTTTCCAGGATCACCTCTTGTTGTTGCCCACGAACCAGGGGAGCGGCCCGTTTCCGGCCGTCATCGCCTGGGCCGCCACCAGTTCAAACTACGATGCCCCGGAGCAGTGGTGGGGCGCCTACCTGGCGCGCCGCGGCTTCGTGGTCCTGACCAGCCAGTCCTTCATCAAGAAGTACCGGGAAGGCAGGAGTTTTCGCAACGGGGTGCACGAAACCCTCTATTCCCGGTTCGGACACTGGCTGCCCATGGGCAAAATGGTCCACGACATCTCCCGGGAGGTGGAATACCTGAATTCCCTGCCGGAGGTCGACGCGGACCGGATCGGGTTCATGGGGTTCTCCCTGAGCGCCAAGGCGGCCATCTACGCCGCTGCCCTTGTCCCCGAGATCAAGGCGACGGTCTCTTTCGATCCGGGAGTCGCCCTCAACGGCAGGACCAACTGGTTCAAGCCCTGGTACCTGGACTGGCTGAAACGATTCCCCGGAATCGCCACGGAGGACTACCAGATTCGCGACCTGCGAGGCACCGTCCTGAGCCTGCTGAACCCCGACGTGAGACGGCCCGGCCTCGAGCGCAATCATCACGAGCTGATGGCCATGTGCGCGCCCCGGGCCTTCATGCTCATCGGCGGACGCATGGCCGACCTGCACAACGAGGGCTACTGCAACCGGGCGGCGGAAGTCTACGAATATCTCGGAGTCCGGGAACGATACCAATACGTGCCTACGCCGGATGGACACTCGTCCAACGGGCCCCACATCGATCCGGCCTGGCAGCGGTTCCTACACAAGTGGCTGGTCGAGACACCGATCGATTTCGCCGGTTACAAAAGATGAGATTCGTGGGACATCACCGCCGATCCCATCGATTTGGCAGAATGCGGTTCCCTGCCGGAGTTTGTCCCCTCAGTGATGGAACGCGATGATGGAACAGTGGTAATCTAGGTCCATGGTTCGCCTTCCCATAACCGTCTTGATCCTCAGCGCTTGCAGTTGTTTCCATCTGCTCGCCGCGGCGGAGGCGGCGCGATTTTCCGCGGACCAGATCCAGTTCTTCGAAAACCGGATCCGTCCGGTCCTCCGGAGCAAGTGTTCCGGATGTCACAACGACAAGCTGCCCACCAGCGGCCTCTCCACCGACAGCCGGGAGGGGATCCTCAAAGGCGGAAACCGGGGAGAAGCCGCGGCCGAGGGCCTGCCCGGGGAGAGCCTTCTCGTCCATGCCGTCCAGCGGCAGGGCGATCTGAAGATGCCTCCAGCGGAGCCGCTGGCCGACCAGGAGATCTCGGCGCTGGTCCGCTGGATCCGGATGGGGCTCCCCTGGCCCGATCCGGCGCCGGACCGGAACGTTGCCGGCGGCGATCCTTCCACCCACTGGGCGTTCCAACCCATCCGGCGTCCCGCGGAGCCGGTGGTGTCCGACCCCGGTTGGGTGCGCAATCCCATCGACCGCTTCATCCTCGCCCGTCTCGATCAACAGGGTTTGACGCCTTCACCCGAAGCGGAGAAAGAGACCTTGATCCGCCGGGCCTACCTGGACCTGGTCGGACTGTTGCCCCGCCCCGAAGAGGTGGACGCATTTCTGGAAGATACGCGTTCGGACGCCTATGAACGGCTCATCGACGGACTGCTGGGGTCCCCCCACTACGGAGAGCGCTGGGGACGCCATTGGCTCGATCTGGCCCGCTACGCCGACTCGGACGGATACAACAACGACCTGCCCCGCAAGATCTGGAAATACCGGGACTGGGTGATCGAGGCGTTGAACCGCGATCTTCCCTACGACGATTTCGTGATCGAGCAGATCGCCGGCGACCTGATGCCCGAGCCCACCCAGGACCAGGTCATTGCCACCGGGTTTCACCGCAACACCCAGTTGAATCTGGAGGGAGGCATCGACTTCGAGCAGTACCGCGTCGAGGCGGTGGTCGACCGGGTGCATACCACGGGGGTCGTCTTCCTGGGTCTGACCATGGGTTGCGCCCGCTGCCACGACCACAAGTACGACCCCGTCTCCCAACGGGAGTTCTACCGGTTCTTCTCCTTCTTCAACAACATCGACGAGCTGAGCGGCGAGTACAAGAACGCCGCCGGCCGCGGACGCGCCTACGAGCCGATCCTGGAGTTCGGCACGCCCGAACAATTCGCGAGGCGGGAGGCCATTAAGTCCCAGCTCAAGGCGATGCGGGAGGAAAACGAGAAGTACGAGGAACTTTTGGTCTCCAAGCAGGAGGAGTGGGAGGCCAACCTGGACGAAGAAGCCCGGGCCAAGCTGAGCCCGGGCCATCTGGCCGCCCTGAAGATTCCCATCGCCGAGCGCCATCCGGAACAGCAGAGGTATACGCGGCGCGCCTATTTCCGGCAGGATGCGGGTCATCAGGAACGAACGAAGGCTCTGGAAGCCGTCGGGAAGCTGGAGCCTGAAATCCCCAGCACGTTGGTCATGCGGGAGTTGCCCGAACCCCGTCCGACCCACGTACTGCTGGGAGGCGATTTCCTGCAGAAGGGGATTCAGGTCTGGCCCGGAACCCCGGCCGCGCTGCCGCCGTTGCCCGAACGTGAGAAATACACTCGCTTGGACCTGGGCCATTGGCTCGTGGATGAGGAGAATCCCCTGACGCCGCGGGTCACGGTCAACCGGATCTGGCAGCGGTACTTCGGCACTGGAATCGTCGAGACCAGCAACGATTTCGGAACCCAGGGGACCCCTCCCTCCCACGCCCGGCTCCTGGACTGGCTGGCCTCGGAGTTCGTGGCCCAAGACTGGAGTCTGAAGTCCATCCATCGCCTCATTGCCACCTCGGCCACCTATCGGCAATCGTCCCGGCACCGCCCGGATCTCAGGCAGGAGGACCCGCGCAACCGCCTGCTGGCGCGCCAGAACCGGTTGCGCGTCGAGTCGGAGGTGATCCGCGACCTGGCGTTGTCGGCAAGCGGCCTCCTGGCGCCGAAGATCGGCGGGCCGAGCGTGTACCCGCCGCAACCTCCTTGGGTCATCATCAAGAACGGCGCCAGGCCCGATGGGAGCCATGAGCGATGGCCGGAAAGCAAGGGGCAGGACCGGTATCGGCGTGGGATCTACACCTACTACTGGCGACTCAGTCCCCACCCGGCTCTGGCGGTCTTCGACAGCCCCGACGCCATGTTGACAGTCATCCGCCGCAACCGGTCGACGACTCCGTTGCAGGCCCTGACGCTTCTGAACGACGAAGGTTTTCACGAGTTCGCGCAGGGTTTGGCATACAGGGTTATGAGAGAACACCCGGATGGCACGGACTCGGAACGGCTCGATCATCTCTTCAAGATCTGTCTGAATCGGCCGCCCCGGCCCCAGGAGAAAGTCCGGCTGGAGCACCTCCTGACCACCCAACGGCAGGAATTCCAGGTTGATCCTGCGGAGACGGAGCAGATTTTGAGCCTTGCCTTGCCAGACGGGAATAAAGGCCAGGAAGAGGCGGCCTGGTACATGGTGGCCAGCGTGCTGCTCAACGTAGACGAGTTTTTCACCCGGGAATGACCGACCGAGCCCCAAGAGGAAGACCGCTATGGAAATGAGGAATTACGGGCTCCAACTTCTCGGTCAGACGCGGCGCCATTTCTTCAATCGATGCTTCATCGGCCTGGGAAACGTCGCCCTGGGCCAATTGTTGAGTGACGGCAAAATGTTCGCGGCCGGCGACACCCGCGCCAGGAACCCCCTCGCCCTTCGGGAACCCCATTTCGAACCCAAGGTCAAGCGGGTCATCTACCTCTTCATGGCCGGCGGGCCGAGTCAGTTCGAGACCTGGCTCTACCGGCCGGAACTGGACCGAATGAACGGCCAGCACGCCCCCGACTCCATCATGGAGGGCAAGCGCTTCGCGTTCATGGAGCGCTTCACCAAGGTAAAGCCCAAGCTGCTCGGTCCGAAACGGAAATTCGCCCAGCATGGACAGTCCGGAACCTGGGTCTCGGAAGTGTTCCCCCATATGGCCAACGTCGTGGACGACTTGGCTCTGGTCCACTCTGTCGTGACCGAGAACTTCAATCATGCTCCCGCCAAGCTCTTCTGCAACACCGGATCGACCCGCTTCGGACTGCCCAGCATGGGCTCCTGGGTGGGTTACGGACTGGGTAGCGAGTCGAAGGATCTCCCCGGATTCGTGGTCCTCCGATCAGGGGAGGCGGACCTGATGGGCGGCTCCTTCATGTGGAGCAGCGGATTCCTGCCCACCGCATACCAGGGCGTCGAGTTCCTGCGCTCCGCCGTTCCGATTCCCAATCTGGCCAGCCCCAAGGGTGTCTCGATCCAGCGTCAGGGGGCAAAGCTGGCCGCCATCCAGGACCTGAATCGGATGCATGAGCAGGAATACGGCGACCCGGAAATCGCGACCCGGATCGCCTCCTACGAGATGGCCTTCCGCATGCAGACCAGCGGCCCCGAGCTGATGGACCTGAGCAGCGAAAGCCAGACCACCCTGGATCTGTACGGAGTGACGCCGGGCGAACCGTCGTACGCCACCAACTGCCTGCTGGCCCGCCGCATGATCGAGCGGGGCGTCCGTTTCGTCCAGCTCTACCACACCGGTTGGGACCATCACGGGAACCTGAGCGAGAGGATCGACGAGGTGTCGCTGGAGACCGATCGCCCCTCCGCCGCCCTCATCACCGATCTCAAGCAGCGCGGCCTGCTGGAGGACACGCTGGTCATCTGGGGCGGCGAGTTCGGACGGACGCCCATGGCGGAATTCCGCGAGAGCGTCGGCCGCAACCACCACATCGACAACTTCCCCATGTGGTTCGCCGGCGGCGGCATCAAACCCGGTCAGACCATCGGAGAGGTGGACGACCTGGGATTCTTCGTGACCAAGGACAAGGTGGAGGTCCACGACGTCCAGGCCACGATCCTTCACCTGCTCGGAATCGACCACACCAAGCTCACCTACCGCTACCAGGGCCGCGACTTCCGCCTCACCGACGTCGGCGGCCGCCTGATCGAGAAACTCCTGGCTTGAGACCGGACGCCCCATCGACAGGCTCTGCCGCCCGGTCGGAGTTCGGCCCTACCAACAGGAAAATCAGGCTCATTGCCCTGCTGGGCTGCGTACTTGTCCTGGGGGCAACCGAGCCCAGCCACGGGAATCTCTTCAATAGCCAATTCCCAAGCCAGAAGCTGGATGCGGTGGCGAGTCGATTCGGAGGCCAGATCGGCTTCTACGCCAAGAACGTGGCCGATGGCGCCGAGTATTCCTGGAACGGCGACCAGAGGTTCCCGCCGGCCAGCGTGATCAAGCTGCCGGTCATGATCGAGCTCTACCGGAAGGCGGCCGCCGGCTCGCTGGACCTGGACGCCGCGGAACCCCTTCCCCAGGATGTTTCGACCCACGGCAGCGGCGTTCTCAAGCGCCGCGAAGGAGCGATCGCCCTCACGCTGCGCGAGTATTGCCGCCTGATGATGGTGCACAGCGACAACATGGCCACCGACCTGGTGATGCGGGCAGTCGGGCTGGAGGCGGTCAACCGGTTTCTTGGGAAATTGGGACTGGAAAACACCCGGGCCTCGATGGAGCTGGGCCGGTGGCACTACCTGATCGTGGGTCTCAAGGACGCTCCCATCTCCCGGAAGAACGATGACCGGATCCTGGACCGGATGCGCGCCGGGGAGTTCGACGACGACGGCCTCGGATACTCGGATTCGCGGGACAACAACGTCTGCTCACCCCGCGACATGGGATTGCTGTTGGAACAACTCTACGCCGGTGAGTTGGCGAGCCGGAACGCCACAGCCGAGATGCTGGAACTGATGCGCGCCTCCACCCACAAACGGACCATCGCCAAGTACGTCAAGGAAGGCATCCGAGTGGCCAACAAGTACGGCGGCAGCCGGCGCATCGCCGCAGACGCGGGAATCGTCGAGCTGCCCGCCGGACCGGTCGCCATCGCCGCCTTTGCCCTGAGCGCGGATCCGAATGATCGATCGGGCCGCGAGATTCTGGCCCGCATGGCACACCTCGCCATCGCCACGGTGGACCCGAGCGCCGTGAAACCGGTCCCAAACGAGTTTCGCTAGCACGCCATGGAGATATTCGACCGGCAAGGAGATTCGAGACGGCTCTCGTTGTAGACATTCCGCCTTCTTGACTCCCGTTTCCTGCGGGGACTCTCATGACGTTGATGCCAAGAAGCGAAAACGAGCGAAAACGTGACTGTCCCCATTTCGCGTGTCGGGCTTGGTGATGCGGGCAGTCGGGCTGGAGGCGGTCAACCGGTTTCTTGGGAAATTGGGACTGGAAAACACCCGGGCCTCGATGGAGCTGGGCCGGTGGCACTACCTGATCGTGGGTCTCAAGGACGCTCCCATCTCCCGGAAGAACGATGACCGGATCCTGGACCGGATGCGCGCCGGGGAGTTCGACGACGACGGCCTCGGATACTCGGATTCGCGGGACAACAACGTCTGCTCACCCCGCGACATGGGATTGCTGTTGGAACAACTCTACGCCGGTGAGTTGGCGAGCCGGAACGCCACAGCCGAGATGCTGGAACTGATGCGCGCCTCCACCCACAAACGGACCATCGCCAAGTACGTCAAGGAAGGCATCCGAGTGGCCAACAAGTACGGCGGCAGCCGACGCATCGCCGCAGACGCGGGAATCGTCGAGCTGCCCGCCGGACCGGTCGCCATCGCCGCCTTTGCCCTGAGCGCGGATCCGAATGATCGATCGGGCCGCGAGATTCTGGCCCGCATGGCACACCTCGCCATCGCCACGGTGGACCCGAGCGCCGTGAAACCGGTCCCAAACGAGTTTCGCTAGCACGCCATGGAGATATTCGACCGGCAAGGAGATTCGAGACGGCTCTCGTTGTAGACATTCCGCCTTCTTGACTCCCGTTTCCTGCGGGGACTCTCATGACGTTGATGCCAAGAAGCGAAAACGAGCGAAAACGTGACTGTCCCCATCTCGCGGGCGCACGATGTTTCACTTCTGCGCCGTTATACTGCAAGTGAATCCGATGCAAAGGAGGTAGACGGTGAAATTCATATCCATGTTCCTTTCGGTCCTCTTGGTCTTACAAACCAGCTTGCTGGCTGGCCCCAGCCCGGTGCAGAACGCGGTTCACCTGGTATCGATCGAGGAGTTGCGGGACCAGGTCGCGGCACAAACGGTCGAACGCGACAGCAACATTCGCGAGATTCAGACCCTGCTCCGTCACCAGGCGGTTCAAGATCGCTTGGGGCGCCTATTCGACCTGGAGAAGGTCGCCGTCGCAGTCCCCACGCTGGACAACGAGACGTTGGCCGAGTTGGCCCTGCAAAGCGGGCAGGTGAACGAACAGTTCAGAGCCGGCGGTATGGGAATGATCTTTGCGCTCGTGATAGCTATTGTCGTTGTCATCGTCCTTGCGATCATATTGTTGAATAAGGCAGAGGATGTGGCCGGAACTGTGCTCGGTTAACGCCTTTTCCCGCCATGGGCACGCTCTTGCGAGTTTGACCGACCGAGCGGGTCCGTGACCACGAGGAAGCGGAACGAGACCGGCGAGAGAATCTTCGGCTGCCTGTCGCGCCGGATCTCCGCACGGACGCTCGGCGTCCCGCGAAGACGGAACAGACCGATCGGTACTTGCGCCGGTAGCAAGGGAACCCGTCCATCCGGACGATAAAGCATGGCCGCCCTCCCTGCTTCTTGACTCCCGTCTCCCGCTGCGACTCTAATGGCGCGTATGGCACGCCTGTTGATCGTCCTCTCCGCATTCAACTTTTTCCTGACTCCGCTCTGGGCCCGCGTCGTCCGGGTGGAGATCCACGAACGGAATCCGATCCTGGAGGGTGAGCCCTACCCCCTGGTGGGCCCCTACGAAATGATCACGGGCCGCGTGCACTTCGCCGTGGATCCCGAGCTGGGGCCCAACCGGATCATCACCGACATCCTGAAGGCGCCCCGGAACCAGCAGGGCGAGGTGGAGTTCTCCTCCGATCTCTTTCTATTGAAACCGGTCCGCGTGGAACGAGGCAACGGCGCCATTTTCTACGAGGTCTCGAACCGGGGCGGGAAAGCCATACTGGGTTTCTTCAACTTGACCCGGTCCACCCGGACTCCCAAGATCCGCGAGGATTTCGGAGACGGATTCCTCATGCGCCAAGGATTCACGGTCATGTGGCTGGGATGGCAATTGGATCCGCCCCACCGGCCGGGGAACATGCGTGTCTACCCGGCGGTCGCCCGGGACCCGGATCAGCCCATCACCGGCCTGGTGCGATGCGACTTCGTGGTCAAGACCCGCGCCGACCACCACATTCTCTCGGACCGCAACCACATTCCCTACCCCGTGTCCGATCCCGACGCCCCCGAGAACTCCATGACGGTCCGGGATGCCGTCGAGGGTGAGCGTCAGGCCGTTCCGCGGAACCGCTGGCGGTTCGCCCGAATGGAGGGAGGTCGGCCGGTGTCCGATTCGACTCACGTCCTGCTGGAAGGGGGATTCGAGCCGGGCAAGATCTACGAAGTGGTCTACCGGGGCCAGGACCCTCCGCTGGTGGGATTGGGACCCACGGCCGTTCGGGACATGATCTCCCATCTCAAGTACGAGGGCGATCGGGACCTGTCCATTCCCCCGGGCGCCCTGAACCGCGCCCTGGGGTTCGGGAGCTCCCAGAGCGGGCGTTTTCTGCGGACCTTCCTCTACCAGGGTTTCAATGAGGACGAGCGGAACCGGCGAGTCTTCGACGGGCTCATACCCCACGTGGCAGGTGCGGGACGGGGCAGCTTCAACCATCGATTCGCCCAGCCGTCGCGGGACGCCCAGCCCTTCTCCAACTTCTTCTATCCCACCGACATCTTCCCCTTCACCGATACGGCCCAGACCGACCCGGAGACAGGGAAGACCGACGGACTGCTCATTCACTTCGCCCGGCCGGAACTCCGCCCCAAGGTCTTCTACACCAACTCCTCCTACGAGTACTGGGGCCGCGCCTCCTCCCTGATCCACACCACCGTGGACGGAACCCGGGACGTGGAGTTCATGGATCATGTTCGCCATTACCATTTTGCCGGCAGCCAGCATGGGGTGGGCCCATTTCCTCCTTCGCGGACGCGGGGGCAGCAACTGAACAATCCTCTGGACTTCAGATGGGCGATGCGCGCCCTGCTCCTGGCCCTGGATCGTTGGGCGGCCGACGGGACGACTCCACCGCCGAGCTGGTACCCCCGCCTGGACCAAGCCACGCTGGTCCCGTTTCCCGAGTTCGACTTCCCCCGGTTGCCGGGGGTCCGGGTCCCCCCGCGAATCCACCGGGCGTACCGGGTGGATTACGGCCCCCGGTTTCGCTCGGAGGGCATCGTGAGCTTCCAGCCGCCGCGCGTCGGCGCTCCCTTTCCGATTCTGGTTCCCAAGGTCGACGCCGACGGGAACGAACTGGCGGGGATCCGCCTTCCAGAAGTGGCGGTGCCCCTGGCCACTTATACGGGATGGAACCTCTTTGGCCCCGGCCAGGGTCCGCCGACGGAAATTTGCAGCTTCCGCGGCTCCTACATTCCCTTCGCCCGGAGCAAGGAGGAACGTCTCGAAGCGGGTGACCCCCGACCCTCCATCCGGGAGAGGTACGGGAGCCGGGATGAGTACCTGGGGCGAGTCACCGAAACTGCCCTCGAACTCCTGGATCAGGGATACCTGCTGTCCCAGGATGTTCCCCTGGTCGTCAAGGGAGCGGCCGTCCGCTGGGACTACCTGATGCGCTGAGGAATCGATCCTCCCGATCCTCGCTGATGGCGTCGGAGAAGCGCCGGCCTCTTCCTGCAATCTGCTTGGCGATCGGCGGCACCGGTTTCGCCTGGCCCGTCACCACGCCTTGCCTCCGCAAACGAGCCAGACGTGCGTCCACAGAATGGCTGGCGAACTCGATCGGCATCACTTCCGCCACCGGCCGACCCCGGTCGGTGATGGTCAAAATGCGCCCTTCGCGTACCCGACGGAGATACGTCCCCAAATGCATCTTGAACTCCCGGGCTCCAACGACAAGTGGTTCACCCATGTAATCTTTGTGACTACAATTGCGGGGAAAAGCAACAAGAAGTCACTCCTTTCGATAGGCCTGCTCCGACCGTTTGCGGAGGATTCCCAATGCGTCGACTCGGCATTTTGTTCTTCCTGGCCATCTCTACACCGGTGCGCTCCGAGACCCGGATCACCATCGACGACGCCATGCCTCCGCCGGCGTGGGCGCTGGTGCAGCGGGCTCTGCTGGAGGCCAACGCCGAGGAGGCCCAGCGGCTCGCCGACAGGTACATGGACGAACGGGGCTGGCTGGCCATCACGCCCAACTGGGGTGGGATGGACGGGGCCGACGACGTCATGGAGCGGTTCCGGCACTGGCCGCTGCTCTACATCCTGGGGGGGGCCGAATCGGTCCTCACCACCTACAAGAAGATCTGGGAGGGGCACCTGCAGCAGTACACCGAGGCCCGGGAGCCGCTGGTGGAGGCGACCCGGGAAGGGATGTATTACCGGGAGTTCTGTCCTTCCTTCGACTGGGAGCATATCGGCGAAGGCATGGCGGGCTGGTACTGGTACGGGCTGGCGCGTCCCCGGGATCCCGGGTACCTGATCCGCGCGCGTCGGTTCAGCTCCTTCTACATGAACGAGGACCCGTCGGCTCCCAACTACGACCCGGAGCACAGGATCATCCGCAGCCTCTTCAACGGCAGCCGCGGGCCACTTCTGGGGGTTCCCACCGAGGCCCACTGGGCGGGGCCGCCCCGCCCGCGCCACGACCCGCGTCCCGGCCGGCCCCGAAGGACCCTCCGGTTTACCCGCCAGGGCTACATGGTGGACCTGAGCGGCGACCATCCGCTGAACCTGATGGCCACGCATCCGGCCATGACGGCCTACATGCTGACCCACGAGGAGAAGTACCGGAGCTGGATCCTGGAGTACGTGGAGGCCTGGAAGGAGCGGGCCCGGGCCAACGGCGGGAACATCCCCACGAATATCGGCCTGGACGGAAGCATCGGAGGCGAGTGGGACGGGAAGTGGTACGGGGGAGTCTACGGCTGGAACTTCCGTCCCCGTTTCGATGAGTTCACGCCCGATCGCGACGGACAGCCCAACCCGGGGAACAACATGTTCATCCGGGGGTCGCGCATCGGCTTCGGAATCGCTCTGCTGTTGACGGGGAATCCCGAATATCCGGCCGTCCTCCGCCGACAGATGGACAACCTGTACGCGGTCGGCCGGGAGGAGGACGGACGGTTTCTCATTCCCCACAAGCATGGCGACGACGGTTGGTACGGATTTACCGATAACGTCTATCTGGAAGAACAGGTCGATCTCTATCTCTGGTCTCTGGACGCACCCGTCGATCCGGTCCAGCGGGAGCGGGTCTCGGCCCACCCCTGGGTCCGCTACCTGGAGGGTCGAAACGACGGCTACCCCATGGAGGCGCTGCAACAGGATTTCGCCGCCATCCGCCGGCAGATGAAGCGTATGAGGGAGGATGGGGCGACCCGGGACACCCGCTCCTCCACCGGTTTCGCTCGAACCGTCGCCGTCACCTCCATGCTCCACCTGATGCTGGGAGCCAACTACCCGGGAGGATCGGGGAATGCGCTCCACGCGCAGGTGCGGTATTTCGATCCGGACCGCCGGCGGCCCGGCCTGCCGCCCGGCGTCGGAGCGCTGGTGGAAAAGCTCGGGCCCGGATCCGTCACCCTGACGCTGGTCAACACCAGCCCCGTACACGCACGGGAGGTGGTGGTACAGACCGGCGGCTACGCCGAGCACCAATGCCTGTCGGTGAACCACGAGGGTCGAGTGACGCCAGTGGACGAGTCTCATTTCCGGGTCCGGCTGGAGCCGGGGAGCGGGGGACGCCTGGTGCTGTCGCTGGAGCGCTACTCGAACACGCCGACCCTGGCATTTCCCTGGGATCGCTGATCGTAACTTTGAGTGAATTGACGTCGTGCGGTCCCTAACGTACGGTCATGCGCGTATAAGCTGAGGATCATGACAATGAAGAAAGTCTGGGAGCGATTGTCGGCTCTGGCCGGTTTCGGAATTCTGTTTGCCTTCCTGTCGCTCTTGTTCGTGGCCTCAATCGGAGGGTTTCCCGACGGTCGGAAAATTCCCTTTGCTGGAAGTGTCCTCAACGATCCCGGCTGCTACGTGGGCGGCTGTCACTTTGCTCCCGGCAGCACGTTGAACGAGGTCGGTTCCGTCTCGTTCAACGTGCTGCCGGAAAGTTTCGTTCCCGGTGAAACTTACGACCTGGGGATCGCGATGACTGGAGGAACGGAGTACGGGTTCCAGATGGCAGCCGTTTTCTCCGATGGCGCGCAGGCGGGTGACTTGACGGCCGTCACCGAAGACACCACCGTCGTCGAGGTGGCGGGGCGGCAGATACTGACTCATACCGACCTCCTGGAAGCCGGGATGGTCGACGTTCAGTGGACGGCGCCGATGGATCTGAAAGAGAAGAGCGTGACATTAAAGGTGGCATCCAATTCCGCCGACGGCGACGACAGGCCGACGGGAGATGCGATCAACACGCTCAATGTCTCAATTCCCGTCGACAGCACGTTCGATGTCTCGACTCCCGTCGAGTTGACCGAGAGGCTCTATTTCGCGCAATTCGCCAATGGGACGGGCGTCATCAGCCAGGTGACTCTTCTGAATGTGGGTGTCGGGAAAGAAGTCAACGCGAAGCTGGAACTGCGGGACGGCAATGGCGCTCCTCTGAATGTGGTTCTGAACGGGGAAATGATTTCGGGAGAAACCGAGATCTTCAGTATTGCGGCCGGTGGCGGCGCAGTTTTCGCAAGCGACGGCATTGGGCCGATCGTTGCAGGATCTTTGACTGTCCATGCCGACGGGCCGCTGAGGGGCGTTGTCTTGTTCGAAGGCGTCGCTCTGGGTGTAGCCGGGGTCGGCAGTAGCGAACCCCTGGCCGGTTTTCGAGCTCCCGCGGAAAACCGCTCCGGTGACAGGTTCATCAGAACGGGTGTGGCTGTGATGAATCCGGACGCCGAGGAAAAGAGTCTTCAAGTGAGGCTCATCGGCTTGGATGGCACCGAGGTGGGAACGGGAACAGCTACCGCAGATCCGTTGGCTGGAAATGGACACGTGGCCAAATTTATTGACGAGTTCGAATGGGACGATCCTGTCCCCGACTTGAAAGATTTCCAGGGTGTTCTGGAGGTCGTTCCTTCACATGGCAGGGTGGCGGCCACAGTGCTGCGTATAAGTTTCGGAACCAATATGGCAAGCCTTCCCGTTGCACCGATAGAGTGATAGCGAGTTCGCGAGTCCGTCATCCCGTGAAGTTTCCGCGGAGGGTCGCCTCGATCGCCCTCGCCGCGACGCTTCTTCCGGCCACGCTCGACTTGGTCGCCGCACGGCCGGCAAGCGCCGAGAAAATCTGGAATCTTACGTCCGGGAACGCAAGGGTCCGCTGCCGCCTCACCGTCGGCGGCAGCTTCGATGCCGCCACGTCGGCGATTTCCGGAACATTGCGGCAGACCGGGCCCGATGGGTCCTATGCGGGCACACTCCGGGTCGACCTCGTTCCCCTCGACACCGGAATCGAACTGCGCAACAACCACCTGCGGGAGACCTATCTGGAAGTGGGCCGCGGTGAGCGATTCCGGCACGCCGCCCTGACCGGCATCGAACTCGTGGTCCCGCTCCCGCCGGATTCCGCTCGCCACAAGACTCCGTTCTCGGGAACGTTGTTGCTGCACGGGGTCGAAAGGGCCATTGCGGGCGAGGCGGAACTGAGCCGGCGCGAAGGGCGGCTTCGCGTGCAAGCGGAGTTCTCGTTGAGCCTGAAGGTGTTCGACATCCCACCGCCCCGTTATCTGGGCGTCGGGGTGCGCGACGAAGTCGGAATCCTCGTCACCTTCGACGCGGCAAGCGGCGCCTCCCCATCCGGTGGCTCCCGATGATCGTTACAGTCGCGTTACGCCGAAGCTTGGGAACGGGTCTCGCAGCTGCCGCACTCCTCGGCGCTTGGAGCCTGACGCCTGCATCCGCCGAACCGATATTCCTCTCCAAGCAGTACCCGCGATGCACGGCCTGCCACTACTCGCCATCGGGCGGGGGGTTGCTGACACCTTACGGACGGTCGCTATCGCGGGAGGAGATCTCGGCGTTCGGCCGGCGCGGAGCGGCCGGCGGGGCGGCCCCGGGTGCACCCCGGAGCGAGGAATCCTCTCTATACGGCGCCATAGGGAGCGACTCCCCCCTGCAACTCGGCCTCGACCTCCGGCCCTCGCACGTGGGCGTCACGGTCCCCGGCATCGCCATAGACGACCGCAATTTCCTGATGAATCTCGATCTGCAGGCCGCCTGGCAGCGAGACCGATGGACAGCCTACGGGAGCGTTGGACGCAAGCCCACAAGAGGCGGCGAACTCGTCTCCTATGAACATTGGGTTGCATACCGGGCCAGCGACGCGCTGAGCGTGCGGGGGGGCCGCTTCCTGCCGGCCTACGGCGTTCGGTTCGCGGATCACACGTCATTTACCCGCGAGGGTCCGGACCTGGCGCAGGACGATCAGGTCTACGGGGTCGAGGTGGGGTTATCGATCGATCGATCGCTGCTGCAACTGTCGGCCGGTCCAGGCCGCGCCGATTCGCTCATCGACGGCAACGGCCGGGCAGCATTCACCGTGAGCGGCCGGTACCAGTTCGACCTCAGCCCGCGCACGGTCGTCGCGGGGTCGCTGCTGTACCGTGGCAAGACGGATTTCCGTCCCCGAAGCACACACACCGGCCTGTCCTTCGGATACGCCCCGGTGCGCTGGCTGGTCACCTGGACCCACGCCGACCGCCAACTCCGGAGGCTGGCCCGGAGCGATCGGGCGTACATAGTCGCCAACCAGACGTCGGTGGAAGTGTTGCGGGGGGTCTGGCTAAGAGTGTCCCCGCAGGTGCGCTGGACCGACAAGGACCCTTGGGGGGAAGTGCGCCGCATGGTGTACGGCCTGGATTTCTATCCGCGGACCCACTGGCACGTGAGCCTGTCCTACTACCGTGACCACTTTCGTTTCGGCGACCAGCACACGAAAACGCTCATGGCGCAGTTGCACCTCTATCTCTAGCCCGCATTTCTCAGAAGGGGGCGCGATGATCGCGCAGGATCTTCGCCTTCAGAGATTGGCGGAGGGGGTGCGACGAAGGCCGGGGGTCCCGGACCCGAACACGCCGACCCTGGCATTCGCCTCGGATCACTGGCGGCGCCGGACCGGACGGATCGCGTGCCTATGGAACCGGATACTTCACGTACTCACGAAAACTTGCAGTTGGTCATGTTGTGGATCTAGTATCTGACCATGCTTAAGGCAAACATTGCGCAGGCGAAAGCCCATCTCTCAGAGTACCTCCAGAGCGTCGAACGCGGTGAGACGGTGATCCTGTGTCGACGTAATGTGCCCATTGCAGAGATCCGACCCCTTACTAAGCTGCCCTTGAAGGAACGCCCGATCGGCACCGATCCGGGTCTGAGGGTGCCCGACAGCTTCTTCGAGCCACTTCCCGAAGACATCCTCCGGGCTTTCGGCGGTGGCGACGAGTCGTCGTGAGACTCTTGCTCGACACCTGCACGTTCCTCTGGTTAGTTGGTAACGATCCTCATCTTACGGCCCGGGTTCGTGCTGCTTTCGTGAATCCGGCGAATGCTGTCTTCCTCAGCTCGATCTCAGTGTGGGAAATCGCCATCAAGTACCGGCTGGACCGGCTACCGCTACCCGATTCGCCCGGACGCTACGTGGTCGCGCAACGGGAGCAACTGCAGATTGAATCGTTGGCCTTTGACGAAGCCTGCGCGGCCCACGACACTCAGCTACCCCCATACCATTCCGACCCGTTCGACCGTGGCTTGGTCTCACAGGCGATCCTCTACGGGATGACCCTCGTGACGCCTGACCCGGAAATTGCCCGCTATCCTGCCCCGACACTCTGGTGATTAGGGGGACGGGCGTGAATCAGTCCACCGCACCCTTGGACCAAACCACCCTGGCGTTCGCATGGGAACGCTGATCGATCCGAATGGTGGGGCAACAAGACGGCGGAGCTAACGCCGGTTGGCGAAGTCCCGTCAGAAACGAGTCCTCGCCTCTCCCATCAGCGACGCCAGCAGCTCCATGGTGGAGACCGCCCGTCGATCGGTAAAGTGATCGATCTGGTGACGGCAGGAGAAACCGGGCGCCACCACGGCAGTCCCGGAGTCGGCACCGCGAAGAGCCGGAAAGAGGCGCAGCTCTCCCACCGAGCGGGAAACGTCGTAGTGCTTCCGCTCGTATCCGAACATCCCGGCCATGCCGCAGCAGCCGCTGTCCAGCGGAGTGACCCGCGCTCCCGGGATTCGGGACAGGAGCTCGACGGCCGGTCCCATTCCCACCAGGGCCTTCTGATGGCAGTGGCCGTGGAGCAGAATCTCCCGGGACTTCGGAAGTCCGTTACCCAGTAGCCCGCCGACCTCCGCTTCCGGCAGAGCCTCCAGCGCTTGACCACACCACTCTTCGAAGGTTCGGGCCGCCCGGGCCACGGCTTGAGCCTGTTCCCGCATCGAGGCGGACACCAGGTGCGGATGATCGTCGCGGACGGCGGAATAGCAACTGGGCTCGCAGAAGACGATTGTGACCCCCCGCCGCGCCAGGGGGATCAGGGTCCGGGTGGCGGCCTCGGCCTGACGGGCCGCCTGCCGCAGGAATCCCTTGGAGATGAGGGGCCGTCCGCAGCAGATCCGGTCAGGCACGACGACCCGGGCGCCCAGGCGCCGTGCCACCCGCACCGCGGCCACACCATGTTGCGGCTCGAAGTAGTTGGTGAAGGTGTCGGCGAAGAGGGCCACCTCTCCTTTGCTTCCAGCAGCGGAACCTTCGCCCTGGCGAGCCCACCAGTCGAGAAAGGTCCGGCCGGCGAAATCGGGAAGGCGGCGGCGGCGGTCTAGGCCCAGGAGCTTTTCGTTCAGCCAGCGGCTCAGAAAGGCGGCAGAAAGCCAGTTGGACACGGGCGCCAGACGGCTTCCCAAGCGGGCCAGCAGATCCACGCGGGAGGCTACGCGAACACCCAGGGGAGCGCCGTGGCGGGCATGGTAATGGTGCAGAAACTCGCTCTTGAGCCGGGCCATGTCCACGCTGGTGGGACACTCGGTCTTGCAGGCCTTGCACTCCAGGCAGAGGTCCAGGACCGGGTACAGGTCCTTGTCCGCCAGGCCGTCGGGGCCGAGCTGGCCCGAAATGGCCAGGCGCAAGGCGTTGGCCCGGCCGCGCGTGACGTCGATCTCGTCCCGGGTGGCCCGGTAGGAGGGGCACATGGTACCGGTCAGGCTCTGACGGCAGGCGCCCACCCCGCTGCATTGCTCGGCCGCCCGTGAAATGCCGCCGTAGTCGGAGAAGTCGAAGACGGTCTCCACCTCCTGCGTTTTGTAGTATGGCCCGAACTTGAGGTTGTCAGCGATGGGCGGCGCGTCGACGATCTTGCCGGGATTGAAGAGGCCGGTGGGATCGAAGACCGCCTTGAGCCGACGGAAAGCCTGGTAGAGAACCGGACCGTACATCTTCTCCTGAAACGGGCTCCGGACCAGACCGTCCCCGTGCTCGGCCGAAAGGGCGCCGCCGTACTTCAGGACCAGGTCGGCGACCTCGCCCGCGATGGTGGAGAACTTCTCCACCCCGTCCGCGGTCTTGAGATCCACCACGGGACGGACGTGGAGGAGGCCGACCGAAGCGTGGGCATAGAATCCCGCCCGGGTCTGGTGGCGCTCCAGCACCTCCATGAAGCGCCGGATGTACTCCTTGAGATGCTCCGGCGCCACCGCCGTGTCCTCCACGAAGGAGTGGGCCTTGGCATCGCCCCGCTGCGACATGGACAATCCGAGCCCCGCCTTGCGCAACCGCCAGATGCGAGCCTGCGCCTCCGGCTCCAACGCCCGGTGGAAGTGACTGCCCATATCCCGGCCCGCCAGGTCCGCTTCCAGGCGGTCGATTCGACCGGCAAGCTCTTCCAGGTTGTCCCCCGTAAACTCCACCAGGAGGACGCCTCCGGGGTCTCCCACGATGAAGTCGCGCAACGGCTCGTACTCCGTCTTGCCCTTGGTCGTATCCAGGATGAACCGGTCCAGGAGCTCCACCGCGGAGGGGCCGTGCTCCAGAATGGGCGAGACGGCGTCCAGGGCATCCAGGACCCCATCGAACTGGACCGAGCAGAGCACCCGGCGCTTGGGGAGCGGGACCAGGCGCAGCTTGGCCGCCACCGCCAGGCCCAGGGTGCCCTCCGACCCCACCATGATCCGGGAGAGGTTGAAGAGGTCGGACGTGGGGACGAAGTCGTCCAGGTTGTAGCCGCCGACGCGGCGGAGAATCTTGGGGTAGCGCCGGTCGATCTCGGCGGCGTGGCGGCGCGCCAGGTAGCGGACCATCCGGTAGCAGTGCCCCTCCAGGTCCTGGCTCCGGCAGCGGGAATCCAGGTCTTCCTTCGCCACGGGAGCGAAGTGCACCAGGCTCCCGTCCGAGAGGACCACGTCCAGTTCCAGAACATAGTCGATGGTCTTGCCGTAGACCACGGACCGTGTCCCCGCCGAGTTGTTGGCCATGGCTCCGCCCACCGTGGCCCGGTTCGAGGTGGAGAGATCCAGAGGTAGCATCAGGCCATGGGGCTTGAGGGCGAGATTCAGCTCGTCCAGGACGATCCCCGGCTCCACCACCACGGTTCGGCCTTCCACGTCCAGCTCCAGGATCCGGTTCATATACTTGGAGAAGTCCAACTGGAGACCGCTGCCGATGGCCTGGCCCGCCTGGGAGGTCCCTCCGCCACGGGCGGTGATGGGAACGCCGTAGCGGCGGCAGGTGCGGACGGTCCGGATCACATCCTCCACGCACCGGGGGAGCACCACTCCCTGGGGCATGATCTGGTAGATGCTGGCGTCGGTGGAGTAGATGGCCCTGGAGATCCGGTCGAAACGGACCTCCCCCTGGAGGGCGGAGCGCAGGGTCGATTCCAGGGTCTTGCTCAGCGATTCGGTCGCCATGCCTAGCTGGCCGGGGTCACGGGAGAACCGCCACGGCCTTGATCTCCACCAGGGCGTCGGACCCGCCCAGGGACTGGATGTTGATCAGGGTGTTGGCGGGGTAGTCGGCGTTGGGGTAGAGGTCGACGAAGAGCTCGGCTCGCGCCTTCAGGAATGGACGGACCGATTCGACGCCCACGAGATAGGTTGTGAATTCCACCACGTCCTGAAAGGTGGCTCCCGCGCTCTTCAGGATGAGCCCCAGATTGGTGAACACCTGCCGCGTCTGCGCCTCGGCGTCCCCTTTACCGATGATCTCCCCTTTGGAATTCTGGGCCACCTGGCCGGCGATGAACAGAAATTGGCCTCCCCGGGCCCGGATGGCTTCGGAGTACTGTCCCGTCGGAACCGGTATTCCCTCCGGCTCGATGACGGTTCTGCGAGATGACTGCATTCAACCGGCCTCCTTGAATACTGCGAACACTCCGATCAGAGGATTCCCACCGCCCACAGCACGTAGACCACGGCGAAGGAGACTCCTCCCCCCACCAGCGTGCCGCCGCCGTAGCCCCAGATGGCTTCTCTCACGGGCAGACCGCTCAGCGACGTGCAGACCCAGAAATAGCTGCTGTTCACGTACTTGATGATCACCGACCCGCAGGCCCCGGCCAGCATGGCCGCTTCGGGCGACAGCGACAGGTCATCCAGCATGGGCGCCACCAGGGACGCCGCCGTGATCACTCCCACGGTGGTGGACCCGGTGATCATGTTCCCCAGGATGCCGATGACGAAGGGGAGCAGGATCGCCGGCAGGCCCGACGCCGCGAAGGCTTCCGCCAGCACACCCACCGCCGGCGTCGCCTTGAGAATGGCGCTCAGGGAACCGCCCAGACCGGTGACCACCAGGATCATGGCGGAGGCCCGGAGTCCGTCCTCGATCCAAGCGGACCGGGCCGATTTCCGATCCTCGGGGCTCCGGATGTTCCACCAGGCCAGGACCAGTCCGATGGACAGGGCGATCACGGGCCATCCCAGATACTCCAGGATCCGGCGCGCCGGGTGACCCTCCTCCAGCAGGAAACGGACCACGCTCTGGCTCGAAATCAACACGACCGGAACGGCGATGGGGGCGTAGGATCGCAAGGTTCCCGAACGGCCCGCGTTCTCCTCTTCCGAGACCGGATCTTTCGAGAACTCTTCGGAAGGAAGCGTCCGGAGACGGGGCCCCACCAGGTACTGGCCCCAGATCCAGGCGGCCAGGGACCCGGCCAGGCAGACGAGGCTGCCGTAGATGATGGTCCGGCCGATGTCGGCTCCCACCAGGGCCGCGGCCGCCAGCGGACCCGGCGTGGGCGGGACCACGGCATGGGTCAACTGGATGGCCGACACCAGGCCGATGGACATGACGCCCATGCCGACGCCCATGACCCGGGCCGCGGAATGGACCAGAGGATTCAGGATGACGTAGGCCACGTCCGAGAAGATGGCCACCCCCAGCACGAATCCGCTCAAGGTCAGGGCCAAGGGCATGCGGTGCGCCCCCGCCAGGTTCACCATGGACCGCGTGATGACCTGGATGGCCCCGGTGTGCTTGAGGAATTCGGCGATGATGGAGCCCAGCACGATGACCACGCCGATCTTCCCCAGGGTGTTGCCGAAGCCCTCCTGGAAGGCATCGATGAAAACCGAGCGCCGGACTCCCGGCATCAGGCCCAGCAAAAGGAGCGGGACCATGAGGGCCAGAAAGACGTGCCACTTCCAGCGCGCAGCCAGGAACAGGAGCAGGACGACGACGGCGAAGAATCCGGCCAGGGCGAGGACGGGATCGGAGATGGCCTGCTGGGAGGGATCCATGACGGCAACCTACGGCGACCGAGCCAGAAACTTCAGTGCTGCGGGGACGCCTTCCGGGCTGTGCGGCACGCCCGCCAGATCCAGCCCCATCTCCACGCCGCAAAGAGTGCCCGCCAACATCAGCTCGTTGAAGTCACCCAGGTGCCCGATCCGGAAGACCCGCTTCCGGACTTTTCCCAGTCCCGTACCCAGAGACATGTCGAAACGCTCCAGGATCAGCTTCCGCAGCAGGTCCGCGTCGTGACCTGCGGGCAGGCGGACCGCCGTCAGCGAATCGGAGTACTCGCGCGGGTCGAGAGCCTGCAGTTCCAGGCCCCAGGCCCGGACCGCCGTCCGGGTGGCCTTGGCCAACCTGGAATGCCGGCCGAAGACGTTCTCCAGGCCCTCCTCCAACAGCATGTCCAGGGCCACATCCAATCCGTAGAGGAGATTGGAGGCGGGCGTGTAGGGAAAAAATCCCTTGACGTTTTCCTTCAACGCCGGCTTCCAGTCCCAGTAGGAGCGAGGCAACCCAGCTTTTTCGGCGACGGCCAGCGCCTTCTCGCTCAGTGCGTTCAATCCCAGGCCCGGAGGCAGCATCAGCCCCTTCTGCGAGGCGGCGACGGTCACGTCCACACCCCATTCGTCATGGCGGTAGTCGATGGAACCCAGGGAGGAGATGGTGTCCACCAGGAGCAGGGCGGGATGCCCCGCCCGGTCCATGGCCTGGCGAATCGCCGCCACATCGCTGGTGACCCCGGTGGAAGTCTCGTTGTGCACCATGCCCACGGCCCCGATTCGGTGGGAGGTGTCCCGGGAGAGCCGGGACTCGACGTCCGCTGCATCGACCCCCCGGCGCCAGTCGCCCGGCACCAGCTCGACCTCCAAACCGAGACGGCCGGCCAGTTGGGACCAGAGCACGGCGAAGTGACCGGTCTCGAACATGAGCACGCGATCCCCGGGAGAGAGCGTGTTCACCAGGGCCGCTTCCCAGGCTCCGGTCCCGGAGGCGGGATAGAGGAGAACCGGGCCCCGGGTCCGGAACACCTCCCGGAGCCGGCGCAGGACACGTCGCGTCAGACTCGCCAGTTCCGGCCCCCGATGGTCCTCGGTGGCGCGGGACATGGCGCGCAGAACCCGCTCGGGAACGTTGGTGGGACCTGGGATCTGCAGGAAATGGCGACCGGACCGGCGCCCTTCGGATTCAGACATGGGGGCCACAGGATAGCAGCGCCGTCGCCGCGAATACAGTTCAGGAGGGGCGATTTCCAGTCGCCACTCCCTTCTTCGGCTATCGTTACTTTGGAGATCGGCGGTTGGAAACCGCCACTCCCCCGGCGATTGGAAATCGCCGCTCCTCCGGCGGTTGGAAACCGCCGCTCCCTGTATAGTATTTGCAATGCAAACGGATAATGCCACGAAGAAAGCGATCCTGTTCCTCTCCTTCTTTTGGACCCTTCTCCCACTCTCCGGCCAGGAGATGGGCCAGAAGGAGTACGTTCGGGCCAACTACGCCAAGTTCGAGTACCAGGTTCCCATGCGGGACGGCGTCCGGCTCTTCACCGCTGTCTACATCCCCAACGACCGCTCCCGGACCTACCCGATTCTGCTTTACCGCACCCCGTACAGTTCCCGCCCCTACGGCCCGGACCAGTATCGTTCTTCACTCGGACCCACCCCGGAGTTCGCCCGGGACGGATACATCTTCGTCTACCAGGACGTCCGGGGCCGCTACATGTCGGAAGGCGGCTTCGTCCAATTGACGCCCCATCTGCCTGAGAAGAGCACCCCTCAGGACATCGACGAGAGCACCGACACCTACGACACCATCGAATGGCTGATCACCCACCTGCCGGGACACAACGGACGGGTGGGCCAATGGGGCATCTCCTACCCCGGTTTCTATACGGCGGCCGGGATGATCGATACCCACCCGGCCTTGAAGGCCGCCTCTCCCCAGGCCCCCATTGGCGACTTCTATTTCGACGACTTCCACCATCACGGCGCCTTCTTTCTGGCGCATGCATTCAGTTTTTTCGCCCGGCACGCCAAACCCCGGCCCAAGCCCACCACCGAACCGTTGGTCCCCTTCGAATACGGAACGCCGGACGGATACCAGTTTTTTCTGGACCTGGGCCCCCTGTCCAACATCAACCGGGTCCACCTGAAGGGAGAGATCGAGTTCTGGAACCAGATGATGGAGCATCCCCGCTATGACGCCTTTTGGCAGAAGCGGGGCATCGTCCGGCATCTCAAGAACGTCCGTTGCGCCGTGATGACAGTGGGGGGCTGGTTCGACGCCGAGGATCTCTACGGTCCGCTCGAGATCTACCGCTCGGTGGAGCGGAACAATCCGGACATCTCCAACGTCCTGGTCATGGGTCCTTGGGCTCACGGGGATTGGGGCCGGCGATCGGGCTTGGGGCTTGGCAATGCCCGATTCGGCTTCGACACTTCCGACTTCTACCGGGAACGGATCATCCGCCCCTTCTTCCGCTACCACCTGAAGGGGGAGGGCAAGGCGGACCTCCCCGAAGCCTACGTCTTCGAGACCGGCGCCAACCGGTGGCGGACCTTCGATACCTGGCCTCCGCCGTCGCTGAAGCCGTATCGCCTCTACCTCCGGGCCCAGGGGGACCTTTCCCCGAAACCTCCCGAGACGGGAGAGGAGAGCTTCGGCGAGTACATGAGCGACCCGGCCAAGCCGGTCCCCTTCAGTCAGGACATCTCGCCTGGAATGACGCGGGAATACATGACCGACGACCAGAGGTTCGCGGCGCGGCGTCCCGACGTGCTGGCCTTTCAAACTCCGGTTCTGGAACAGGACCTGACCGTCGCCGGCCCGTTGGAGGCAGAGCTCTGGGTCTCCACCACGGCGGGGGACGCCGACTGGGTGGTGAAACTCATCGACGTTCTCCCCGACTCGGCGCCCGACAACGATCCCAACCCCAGGCGGGTCCGGATGGGGGGCTATCAGATGATGATCCGGAGCGAGGTGATCCGCGGACGTTTCCGGAATTCCTACGAGCACCCGGAGCCGTTCGACCCGGGCCGTCCGGCCCGGGTCCGGCTTCCCCTTCAGGACGTCTTCCACACTTTCAAGGCGGGCCATCGGGTCATGGTCCAGATCCAGAGCAGTTGGTTTCCCCTGGTGGACCGGAACCCCCAGAAGTACGTCCCCAACATCTTCAAGGCCAAGGCAGAGGATTTCATTCGGGCGACGCACCGCGTCTACCACTCCCCGGGGCACGCCACCCATCTGAAGCTGTCGGTGATGGAGCCTCTTGATCGCCCCGCAGGCGATTGACTCCCTCTTCCAGGCATTGCTAAATTGTTGAAATCAAAATATGTTTCGCTTGGACACTCCGCGCCCGGTTCCCTTCTGTGACGGTCTGAACCGGCGTGACTTCCTCCATGCGGGAGCCCTGTCCTGCCTGGGTCTGAGCCTCGCCGATCTGTGCAGGCTGGAGGCCCGGGGCGCCGTGGACAAGAGCCGCGACGTCAACTGCATCTTTCTCTTCCTGGTGGGCGGTCCGTCCCAGATGGACACCTGGGACATGAAGCCGGAGGCGCCGTCCGAGATCCGCGGGCCCTACCGGCCCATTCCCACCAACGTTCCGGGGATCCGGATCTCGGAAATCTTCCCCCGGATGGCCCGCCGTGCGGACCGTTACGCCCTGGTGCGGTCCTTCCATCACGATGTCCCCGCCCATCCCCTGGCCCACTACCTGGTCCAGACCGGCCAGACCTTCTCTCCCGGGATCGTCTACCCCAATCTGGGCTCCGCCACCGGTTTTCTGAAGGGCGCTGATTCCGAGTTGCCCCCTCATCTGGTCCTTCCCATCCCGCTGACCTCCCGCAAGGGACAGTCCGCCGGTTTCCTGGGCAAGACCCATGATCCCTTCCTGATCCACTCGGACCCCTCCCGGGACGATTTCCGGATTCAGGACCTGGTTCCGCCGGAATACGTCTCCGCCATCCGCGTGGAACGGGCCCGGTCCTTCCGGAACGTGGTCGACCGCGCATTCCGGACCTTCGAAGCCGGGAGCGCCAGCACGCGGCTTCTGGATTCCGCTTACCACCAGGCCTACGGCATCGTTTCCTCGGCCGAGGCCCGGGCGGCTTTCGACCTGAAGTCGGAGGAAGATCAATTGCGGGACCGCTACGGGCGGAACCGGTTCGGCCAGAGCTGCCTGCTGGCGCGGCGCCTGGTGGAGGCGGGGGTCCGCTTCGTCACCATCAACATGTTCGACGATTTCGGGGGCGGCGTCTCCTGGGACGTTCACGGCTCGTCTCCCTTCAGTCCCATCACCGAACTGGACAAGCTGGGACCCATGTTCGACAACGCCTACACCTCCCTGATCGAGGACCTGCACGACCGGGGCCTGCTGGAGCAAACCTTGGTGGTCGCCATGGGAGAATTCGGACGGACTCCCAAGATCAATCCGGCCGGGGGGCGGGACCACTGGCCGTCGGTCTCCACCATCATCCTGGCGGGAGGGGGAATCCAGGGCGGCCAGGTGGTGGGGTCTTCGGATCGAATCGCGGGCGAACCCCGCGATCGGCCGGTCGGACCCCAGGAGGTCCTTGCCACCATCTACAAATCCCTGGGAATCGACCTCCATACCGAGCTGCCCGGTCCCCAGAGCCGGCCCATTCCCATCGTGGACATCGGCGTGGAGCCGATTCACGAGCTCTTTGGCGGCTGATGATCTGGCTATTCTGTCTTCTGGCGGGTGCACTCCTTCAAGCCGAGCCGGAGCGGCTCAGGCTGCTGCCGGAGGAGATCGTTCTCTCGGGACCCAGAGCCACCCAACGGGTGCTGGTGGTGGAACCGGCGGCCGGCGAGGGATCTGCGCGGGACCGGACTGCCGAAGCCCGCTTCGTGCTTGCGGACCCGGCAGTGGCGGCGATGGAGGGACCGGCCACGGTGGCTGCCGTCTCGGACGGTAGCACCACCCTCCAGGCCCATCTGCCGGACGGACGAAAGGCGAGTGTCCGGATCCGGGTCCTGGCAACCTCGAAACCCTTTCGTTGGAGCTTTCGAAACCACGTGCTGCCGGCTCTCACCAAGGCCGGGTGCAATTCCGGTCCCTGCCACGGGGCGGCCTCCGGGCAGAACTACCTGAAACTGAGCCTGAGGGGCTACGCTCCCGAAGCCGATCACACGGCGCTCACCCGGGAGGGTGCGGGCCGGCGGATCCTGACGCTGCAGCCGGCTCGAAGCCTCGTGCTCCTGAAGCCCACTCTGGCGGTCCCCCATGGCGGAGGCAGGCGCCTGGAGGTACCCTCCCGTGACTACCGGGTGTTGTCGGAGTGGATTGCCACGGGAGCCGCGCCGCCGCGGCCGACGGACCGGCGGGTCGCAAGCCTCCGGGTGCTTCCGCCGCGCCTTCGGCTCCAACCCGGGCAACGGCACGGGATCCTGGTTCAGGCCGTCTTCGATGACGGGTCCCGGGAGGACGTGACCCATTGGGCCAAGTACTCCTCCACCGACTCGGGGATCCTCAGCGTGGACGAGACGGGAGCGGCGGAGGCCCGGGGCCCGGGAGAAGCGTCGGTCTCCGTCTGGTGCCTGGATCAGGTAGCCTCCACCCGGGTCACGATTCCGATGAAGGAAGGGCCCGGACCGGACGCCTACGCCCGGGCGCCCCGCCACAACCGGATCGACGATCTGGTCCTGGAAAAGTTGGCGGACCTGCGGCTTCCACCCTACCGCCTCTCCAACGACCACCATTTCGTCCGCCGGGCTCATCTGGACGCCATCGGCGTCCTGCCCGGTATCCGGGAGGCGCAGCAGTTCGTTCAGGACCCGAATCCGGACAAACGGGATCGGCTGGTCGATTCGCTGCTGGATCGGCCCGAGTTCGTGGACTACTGGACCTACAAGTGGTGCGACCTGCTCCTGGTCTCCAGCAGCAAGCTGAGAGCCCCCGCCTACCGGATCTTTTACGACTGGATCCGTGAGAGCGTGGCCGGGAACAAGCCCTGGGACCGCTTCGTCCGGGAGATCGTCACGGCCTCGGGAAGCAACTACGGCAACGGGGCCGCCAACTACTGGGTGATGCACGACGAGGCCACCAAGGCGACGGAAAACATCACCCACACCTTTCTGGGGATCTCCGTGGCCTGCGCCCGCTGCCACAATCACCCCCTGGACAAATGGACGCAGGAGGACTACTACGGGCTCTCCAGCTTCTTCTCCCGGGTCGGGCGCAAGCCGGGAGACCGGGGAGACGTGATCGTCTACGAGAGCCGGACCGGAGAAGTCCCATTCCCGGGACGGCGAACCGCACTTCCTCCACGCCCCTTGGAGGGAGACCCGATAGCCGAGAACGCCCCCGGCGACCGGCGTCAATACTTCGCCGATTGGTTGACCTCGCCGGAGAACCGCTACTTCCTGCGCGCTGCGGTGAACCGGATCTGGCACCACTTCCTGGGCCGGGGGCTGGTGGAGCCGGTGGACGATCTCCGGCAGACCAATCCCGCTTCCAACGAAGACCTGATGGAGGCGCTGGTCCAGGACTTCACGGAGCACGGCTTCGACTTCCGTCACCTGATCCGGACCATCATGAACTCGGCAACCTACCAGGCCAGTGCCGGAGGGGGCGGTTCCGGGGAGCTGGCGGAGAAGTACCACTCGCGCTTCAGGATCCGGCGACTGCCCGCCGAGGTCATCCTGGACATGATCTGCCAGGTCACGGGCGTCCCGGAGCGATTCCCCGGATTTCCCCCCGGAACCCGGGCCCTTCAGCTCCCGGACACCCGTGTGGCCTCCAACTTCCTCTCCACCTTCGGCCGGCCGCCACGGGAGATCAACGCCCATGCCGAGCGCGTGAAGGAGCCGACTGTGAACCAGGCGCTTCACCTGATCCATGGAGAAGGGCTTCACCGGAAGCTCCAATCGAAGACCGGTGTCCTGCACCGGTCCCTGGAGCAGGGGCTCTCCCGGCAGGACGTGATCCGGAACCTGTACTGGGCGGCCCTGAGCCGGCCTCCGACCGGGAATGAGATGAGGGAAATACTGCGCACACTGGGCCCCGCCCAATCGGCATCTTCCAGCCGTATGATCACGGACGCGGAGGGGAGCGGGCTGATGGACCTGGCCCTGGGAATTCTCACCAGCAAGGAATTCCTCTTCAACCACTGATGCGAACTCACGCCGGCTGCCTGACACTCAGTCTCCTGCTCCAGGTTCCCGGGTTCCCGGCCGGGGAACACGGCGCCGGCCTGGAATTCCCGCCCTCCCCCATCGTCTATCGGGCCAGCCCCTTGGGAGCCCAGGTCGGCGCTTCGACCTGGATCACCGTGGAGGGAATCAACCTGGAGGATTCGCCTCGCCTCATCTTCAGCCGGAAGGGAGTCGAGGCCACCGTCACCGAGATCGAACCGGCTCCCAATCCTCCCTATCGAACCCCCCGGCAACGGGTCCGGATTCGGCTGGACGTGGATTCCGGGGCGGAGATCGGAAGCCATGGATTCCGGATGAAAACGGTCTACGGCACCAGCAACTGGGTGCGGTTCGCTCTGGGAAGACTGCCCCAGATCGAAGCCATGGAGCCTGCGGAGAAGCCCCCGGACGGCCGGGAGATCACCCTGCCCGTCACGATTGAGGGCCGGCTCGACAGGGGAGGCCGAGGAGACATCTTCCGGTTCGGGGCGGAGCAGGACCAGGAACTGGTTTTCAGAGTGGAGGCCGCCTCCCTGGGGTCGCGGTTGGACTCGGTGTTGGAGCTCATGGACGGCGAGGGCCGGGTTCTGGCCCGGAACGACAACTTCTTCCCCGGGAGCGTGGACTCGGTGTTGGCCTACACCTGTCCACGGGACGGCGAGTACCAGGTTCGCATTTCGGACCGGGCAGGACGGGGAGGACGCGCTTTCGCCTATCGTCTGACCCTGGGCGAGCTCCCCTTCCTGACCGGCGTCTTCCCTCTGGGGTTGCGCCGGGGGAGCCGGGATGAGTTGGCCGTCACCGGCCACAATCTGGGAGGCCGGACAACGATCCGATGGGATGATCTCCCTCCGGACTCAGGAAAGGACACGCTCCAGGTCCGGCTCCGAACCCCTTTGGGGCCGAGCTTCAACACCCTGCCCGTGGCTCTGGGAAATATTTCGGAGGTGCCGGAGGAGGAGCCCAACGACACGGCGGACACCGCCCAGACCCTCCCGGTTCCGGTGACGGTGAATGGCCGCACTCGCGCTCGCGGCGACCAGGACCTGTTTTCTTTTTCGGCTCGCCGGGGCGAGGCGCTGGTCCTGGAGGTCCAGGCGCGGCGCCTCTCGTCTCTCCTGGACTCGGTCCTTCAGGTGCTGGACACGAAGGGTCGACCGATTCCCGGGACCGTCCTGGAAGTGTTGTCCGAAGACTTCCACGACAGCACGTTGCGGGCAGGCATTCTGCTTTTGAACCGTTTCGGATTGAAGGACGACACCCGCTACTACCCCTTGGACTTCGTTCTTCTGGACGGGAGAGAACTGATCCGTCTGGAACGTTCCATTCGCCGGGCGGACCACTTTTCGGTGGCCCAGGGAATCCTGGGAAAGCGGATCAGCTGGTTGGGGACGGATCCCCAAAATCATCCCGCCAACGGCAGCGTTCACAAGGTCATGGTGCGAGACCCGGGCGCACCCGTGAACGAGGAACTCTTTCCCGCCGTGACCCTTCCCTACCGGAACGACGACGGCGGGCCTCTGACGGGGAAAGACTCCTATCTGCTGTTCCGGGCACCGGCAGATGGAACCTACCTGGCCCACTTGGGCGATCTGGGCAGCGCCGGAGGTCCCCGGCATGCGTACCGCCTCACCGTCCGGCGGGCCGAACCGGACTTCCGGCTTTTTCTGGACGATGGATTTCTGCTCTATGTGGACGGGCGGGCCACCGGCGCCCGAAATCCCAACATCCCCCGGGGAGGAAGCGTGCCGCTGACGATTTCGGCGGCCCGCATGGAGGGGTTCGAGGGACCCATTCGGGTCAGAGTGGAGGATCTGCCTCCGGGATTTCATGCCACCGAAGGATTGATCCGCCCGCAGGAAATCGTCACCACCTTGGTTCTCTCGGCCCTGGACACCGCTCAGGAGCCGGACGAGCCGGTTCGACTCCGAGTGGTGGGAGAAGCGGTCATCGGCGGCCGGACCGTCAGCCGAGTCGCCACCGACCCCGCGGAGCCCCTGAACGTGGTGTCCCTGGCGCCCAGGCCTCCCATCGTTCCGCGGATCGAACCGTCCAACCCGGTGATCCATCCCGGAGAGAGCATCCCGTTGACCATTCACATCCAGCGAAATCACGGCTTCAGGCTGGATGTGCCCTTCATCCTCCAGAACCGGCCGGCCGGCATCTGGGTCGAGGACAGCGGTTCCAACGGAATCGTGATCTCGAAGGACGAGACGAGCCGGACCTTGATGCTGAGAGCGGATCCCTGGGTCGAGCCCATGACCTTTCCGCTTCTGGCCGTGGGGCGGATCAAGAGCGAGGCGGTTCGCAGGCGAAGAAGCGGGGCCAAGGCGGAGTCGGCTGACTACACCACCCTTCCCCTCCAGGTTACGGTGGCGCCCCGGCCAGACTGACGCGCTTCGGCAACCGCCTCAGAAACCGACGGTCCGCTTTCCGGGCAGCCGAACCTGGCCGCCGATGAGCCGATTGCCGCTCTTCTTGCTCTTGAGATAGAAGAAACCCTCGACCGTCTGGCCTGGAGCCACGTTGGCCGCCTGAATCTCGTACCGGTCCAAGAGCTCCCGGAGTTCCTTCACCTTTCCCACGTGGATGATGCCCGGGCCGCCCCCGCCACCGATCGTGGTCCTCCTCTCCCCGTAAGGACGCTGGCGGGGACTGAAGACGGGTCCGCCGGCAGAGGTCCGCAAGCTGACGCCCTGGCCGCCGCCGCCTTGATAGTACTTGACCATCTTGGGAGTGAGCTCGGCGGCGCCGACGCGTTTGAGGGTCTTCCCCTTGGGATCGTGGACCGTCATCCGTTCCGGGGCCAACGAGAAGCCGGCGGCGGAAGCGTTGCGGACCTGGACCCGGACGACGGCGAAACCCTCATGGAAGACCTGGTAGGGGAAGTCGTCGGGAAGATCTCTCCGGACCAGTGAGGCCGCCGAAATGAAGACCCCCTTCTCGATTTCCACCTCGTCCGCCTGCGCGGTCCCGAGCAGAAAGAAGAGGGCGGCGGCAAACATCGGACCCACGGACAGCGTTTTTCTCATGGCATCTATTCCTCCACTGTCAATCGGGCGCAACGGATGTGGGTGATGCAGGCCTGGGTGCACCACCAACTGGCCAGGAGGTCTCCTCCCGGCAGACGAACCAGATTCGGCTTGCCGAAAGCGATATTGTCGTGACTGGCCGGATACGCCGGCTTGCGGTCGACGCCCAGGAACTCCTGCCCCACGGCGTCCCAGACCATCACTTGGCGCTCCAGGTCCCAGGTCCGGCCGCCGTCCTCGCTCAGGGTCACCAGGACACCCGGCTTCATCCCTTCCCGGATCGAGTAGGCGGCTGCCAGGACCCCCTCTCCCAGGTCCGCGGCCCAACTGGTCTGCGCTGGAATCGTGGTGGGCAGGGGGTTCTCCCAGCGGGTCCCCGAGGTGTCCGAGCGGACAAAATGGAGAGGATAATTCTCCTGCCCGCCGATGCTCTGGGTCCACTGAAGGGCACAGATGCGGCCGTCCAACATCCGGCTGTAGCGGCTGTGTGAATACATTCGGGACGGGTCGGAGGCGCTGGGAAAATCGATCGGCTCTCCCCAGGTCGACCCGCCGTCCCTGGAGAACAGGGCGGAACCCCTGATGTGCAGGGGTGACCTGTCGTCCCACGATTTCCAGCGCTCCAACGCCAGGAACAGGGAACCGTCACTGAGTTCGATCACACTTGACGGAGCGTCCGCCACTCCTTTGCCTTCCACTTCGATCACCTGGGGAGGGGACCAGGTCCGGCCCAGGTCCGCGGACCGAAACAACACCAGCTCGAAGGGTTTCAGACCTCCGGTCTCGGGATTGAACCGGAACATCTGGTCCTGCGTGGCTCGAAAACGGTGGGCCACCAGGAGCAGCGTCCCGTCCCGGAGGAGCGTCCCGTGGGGGGCGCTGTAGGAATGGGGCGTGCTCTCCTGTTGCGGGTCCCAGAGGTCCCCCTCCTCGACCCAGGTCTCACCGCCGTCGCTGGAACGGAGCAGGGCCAGCCTTCCGTCCAGGGAATAGAAGGCCTGGCCCAACCGGTAGAAACAGACCAGTTCCCGTTCCGAGACGGGAACAACGTTGGGAAGATAGGCGCAGACGGCTTGATGTCCGGGATGAGGATTGCGGTAGAGAATGGACCCGGAAGCAATTCTCAGCCGACTCACACCAACAATATGACCGAGAGGGAGTATCGGGGTCAACGATGGGCCGGGAATCCATCATCGAGGAATGTCGGCGACCGGATCGGAAGGCTTCCCCGTGCAGGCGTGAATCTTTACATTCCCTTTATATAAAAAGACCCGCGCCGAACTGAAACCAGAATCCGAGTTGAGTAGAATAAACTCCGGTTGGCTTTTCCTCCGGCGCAGGACGAGTCAGCTTTGAGCCTGCCGGGCGTCCAAACGCTCGGCAGGCTCGTTTCCAAGCTCGCCCGACTCAAGCACCTTCACCAGGAACCGCCGGCCGGCCGCGGCGCCAGCCCCGGACCGCCGAGCATGGAGCCGGGTCCCATGAGACCGTTTCGATAAAGAGGATCGTAGGAGCGGTTGCCGAGATCCATCTCGAGTTGCAGGCGGATGTTGGGTCCGAACTGCAGACGCCATCCCAGCAGATAGCTCTGGCCTCCGAAACCGGAACCCACCAGAGACATGTCGGCATAGGGGGCCATCAGCAACCGGCCGCCGAGCGCCCGCATCCGATAGTCCACTTCCGCAGTCAAGGGTGCATCCATGCCGGCGAAGCCGTTCCGGTTCAAGCCCGCCGCCGACTGCGACCAGAAGCGGTTCGTTCCGCTGGGCGCCGTCCCCAGGGACGAGACCATCCGCACGGCAAGGCCCCGGCCCGCGGCGCCAGGATCGTATTCGATCATCCCGCCAATTCCCCACTCCCGGTAGCCGTCGTCCTGGTGCGCCATCAGCCGGCGCGCGGTCACGGAGACCGTCAGCCCCCGATCGGGGTTGAGATAGCTCAGACTTCCTCCCACCTCCAGGCCCATGCCGGTCTCCGCCGCTCCAGCGTCGCGCCGAATCCCGAAGTCCACCGAACCTCCTACCAGGCCACCCCCCCAGGCGTACCTGCAGTCGCACGCCGCTTCCAGGAGGAGCCGTGTCCGGCTCGCATCCGCATCCGTGATCCGCGGACCGGCATTCGCGTCCAGGTCCATCCCGACCCAGAACGTATCCGTTTTCAACGCCACCTCGAGCCCGTTCTTGTCTTCCGGCTTCAGTATCGACCCACGGGCCCCGACCGCTCCCATCGTCATCCCGATATCATGCCGGGCAGAGCCGGCTGCGCCGGTCGCTCCCATCTGGCCGCGTCCGTATCCGAACAGACCCCAGGTGAAGAATCGCTCGTCCATGTCCACCCGAAGATAGGGGTAGACACTGGTCAGAGATGCCGACAGATCCGAGTCCAGCGACTGGAGCCGCTGGCCCCTGCCCGCGAAGGCGTCCCCGTCTCCCTCACTGCGAGAGACCGCCAAGCCGGCCATCATCCGCCGCCGCGTGTAATCGACGCCGGCCAGGCCGGTCAGCACTCCGCCGTCCAGAGACAGGTCCGTGTTCCAGCCGGAAAACTGAGTCGTCACCCCGCGGCCCCAAGCCGCCCACGTCCCTCCGTGATCGTTTCCGGTCCGGCCACCGTCCGCCGACGTCAGGTAAAACGAGCTGGTGGACAGAAGATTCCGGCCACCCAGGCGCCGAAACCCGAATTGGGTGCCTTCCAAGGTCCCCCCATAAAGCCCGAGAGATTCACCGGCCCGGCCGGGCGACCCCGGCGCTCCCAGTCCGCCGCCGGCCATGAGCGGCTGGTGTCCGAAGAGGAGGTCAGTATCATGGGGGCGATCACGCGCCTCGTTCTCGAACGCCAACCTCAACTGCCGCCCCCCGACCATCACCTGCGGCGGCCGGTACGGCGACCCGGTCAGCCGTTCGCTGACCGCTTCCACCACTTGAGTCGCGATCGTCCGCCCGAATCGGGTGAGCCACGCTTTGAACACGATTCGTTCGTCGTCGACAATGACTCCTGTCGCCGTACCCTGGCCCAAGGTCCCGTTCACGGCGCGGCCGAGCACCACCGTGAAGGTCTCGTCCTCTTCCAGGAGCATGTCGTCCAAGAGAAGCACGCGGATGCTCTCGACCGTCTGTCCCGGACGGAAGTTCACGATTCCGGTGGCTCCCCGGTAGTCCTCGTCCGTTCTCGCCGTCCCGTCGGAGGTCGACCATTCCACAGTTACCACTTGAGCACTGGTTCCAGCCAGAGTGATCGGAAAAACGATCTCTCCCACGTTCTCAAACGCTCGTGCACCCTCGATCCCGATGGCGGGCGGGAGGTCGTTGTCCGTCACGGCGACCACGGCTCTGCCAGGATCCCCGATGTTGTACTCGTCGCTCTCGCCCAGTACCGCTTCTACCGAGCCGTCCGCTTCGTCCCGGCTATCATCCACGGTCGCTATTCGCAGTACCGCCACCGACTCTCCGGAACCGAAAGTCACGGTGGCGGGCGGAGTTGCCGCAAGAAAAGACCCCGTCTCATTCACGCGCACCGTCACACTCAGTCCGGCGTCGAGATTCCCCGACCGAGCCAAGTTGAACTGGACGTCTTCTCCCTCCTCCACTGAACCGGCCGCGGCGGAAATGCTCACCAACGGGAGGTCATCGTCCAGGATGGAGCCGGTCGCCTCGGCCCTCTCCACCGTCGCGTCCCTGGGGTTGGACAGCTTCACCGTAAAGGTCTCGTTCGGTTCACCTACGCTGTCGTCCAGCACTGGCACCGTCGCCTCCTGGCGAGTTTTTCGGGCAGCGAACACCAACTCGCCCTTCCGGCTCGTATAGTCCTCGCCGACCTTGGCCGTTCCGTCAGTCGTCTCCCAGTCGACGCGGACCGTACGGCTGCTGAGGATGTCCATGGTCACGGCAAAGACGATCTCTCCGTCCGCCTCCGTGACTTCCGCGTCCTCGATGGACAACGCCGGAACGTCGTTTTCGAGAATCGTCACCACCACATCGGGCGCCGTCACGCCAGCGTAATCTCCACCGCTCACCGTATGGGTCAGGGTCACTGGCGCGTCATCCAACGCATCGTTGTCTTCAGCCGCCATCACCGTCATCGGCTGTGCCAACGACCAGTTCGACGTCGTAAAGGTCAACGATGCCGACGAAACCATCAAGTCTCCCGTTACGCCGTTCACCGCCACCGTCACTGGTCCGGTTGGCTCCGTGTCCAGCACTACCAAGTAGTTCTCGCGACTTCCCTCGGTGACCGACAGTTCCATTGGCGTCACCGTCACTCCGGGGGTGTCATTCTCGATGATGGTTACGTCCACGTCGGACGCCGTCACCCCGTCGTAGCCTCCGCCGCTCACGTCGTGCGTCAGCGTTAACGGCGCGTCCGTTACTGCGTCATCGTCCTCCGCCGCCGACACCATCACCGTCTGCGCCATCGACCAACTCCATGCCGTGAATGCCAGAGTCTCCGGCGACACACTCAGGTCTCCCGCCACCCCTCTCACCGTCACCGTCACCGTACCCGTCGGCACCGACTCCAGTACCACGGTGTAAGTCTCGCTACTTCCCTCCACCACCTCCAGCGCCACCGGCGTCACCGTCACCCCGGGGATGTCGTTTTCGAGGATGGTCACCTCGACGTCGGCCGCGGCCACTCCGTCGTAGTCTCCGCCACTTACCGTATGGGTCAGCGTCACCGGCGGGTCCACAATCGTATCCTCGTCCTCCGCCGCCGACACCGTCACTATCTTTCTGATGGACCAGTTCGACGTGGTGAATCTAAGCGTCTCCGGAGACACCGTCAGGTCTCCCGCCACGCCTCCCACCGTCACCGTCACCTCACCAGCCGGCTCCGACTCCAGCACCACGGTGTAGGTCTCGCTGCCTCCCTCCAGAATCTCCAGCGCCACCGGAGTAATTCGCACTCCGCGGTTGTCGTCTTCGATGGTCACATCAGCGGTGGTTTGAGTCCCCTGGAGTTGACCCGCTTTCGTGGACACATCCAAAGTAAGGAAGTGAAAGGAGGAGTCCACGATGGCAAGAAAGCAGCGGCGGTACCCGCCGGAGTTCCGACAGGAGATCGTGGCGCTGGTCCGCTCGGGTCGATCGCCTGAGGCGCTGGCGCGCGAGTTCGAGCCCTCGGCGTCGGCGATCCGCAAGTGGGCCAAGCAGGCCGATCTGGACGAGGGGCACCGTAACGACGGGCTAACGACGTTCGAGCGCCAAGAGTTGCGCCAAGCGAGGCGGGAGATCAAGCGCCTGCGGATGGAGCGGGACATCTTAAAAAAAGCCGCGGCTTGGTTCGCCCGGGAGAGCGACTCGATCCCCGGCAAGGATTCGAGTTCGTGAAGGCGTACCGGGCCCGGTTTCCGATTCGGGTGATGTGCCGCGTATTGGGTCTCTCCCCCAGCGGTTACTACGCTTGGTTGAAACGCCCGCCCTCGAAGCGGGCTCGCCGGGACCAGGCGCTTCGGGAAAAGATCGTGCAGATCTGGAACCAGAACCGGAGAGTCTACGGTCGGCCTCGTCTGCATGCCGAGCTGAGAGCTCGAGGGGAACGGACGAGCCCGAAGCGCGTGGGTCGATTGATGAAGGAAGCCGGGATCCAGGGGGCGAGCCGGAGGCGCCGGAAGGCGGGGCTCACCCGGAGGGACCGGAAGGCGCGTCCGGCACCGGACCTGGTGAACCGGAACTTCACGGCCGCGGGACCGGATCAGCTCTGGGTCGCGGACCTGACGTATGTGCGCACCCAGGCGGGCTGGTTGTACGTGGCCGTGGTCGTGGACGCCTGGAGCCGCTTGGTTGTGGGCTGGGCGATGGAGACGCATCTGCGCTCCGAACTGGTCGAGAAGGCGCTTGCCATGGCGGTGATCCGGCGCCAGCCGAAGCAGGTGATTCACCACTCGGACCAAGGGACGCAGTACACCTCGGCTGCCTTTGGAAAAAGATGCCGGCAGGCCGGGGTGCGGCCGTCGATGGGCTCGGTCGGGGACGCTTACGACAACGCGATGTGCGAGAGCTTCTTCGCGACGCTGGAGTGCGAGTTGCTGGACCGTCACCGGTTCCGGAACCCGGGTGAGGCGCGACGGGCCGTCTTTGACTTCATTGAAGGATTCTACAACCGGCGCCGCCGGCATTCGGCGCTGGGCTACGAGTCGCCGGTCCACTACGAGCAGCAGGCAGCGTAGAACCCACGCCGGCTTGGAGCGGCCCGACCACGAAGCCGGCACCGCCATCGTCGCACCAAGCGTCGCGCGCGACACGCTTGAAGGGGGCAGGGTGGCTCCGCCCCCCTGAGACCCCCGGATGCAAAGAGACAAATAAAACTCTTAAATCCCTGGAAAGAGCGTTCGAGGCTCCCTCGTTAAGCGGTATCCCATTGTGGAAAATCAGAGATTTCCCACAACGTGAGCCCTTTTGCTGACGCGTCCATCCGGTGCCCCTCACGGAAGAAAGAACGCTCTGTCGATGGCCAGTGACATTCGACAGGCGGAAGTCTTGCTCCCCACGGACAGAAGGAGTATTACAAACAGGACCAACGTAGACCGCACTAACAAACCGTCCACGAAAACGGGACACCCTCACCCCGGATTCACACTTGATGGCAACTCCCCGAAGCCCAGCGCCACCCTCTCGGCTCCCTCGTCCAAATCGTCGGCCACAGCCCGGAGGGTGAACGTCGCCACCGTCTGCCCCGCGTCGAACGTGACGTTCTCCGGCACCCCCAAATAATCGTCATCGGTGGCGCCATCTTCGTTTTTCACCGTCAGCGGGATCGTCAGAGGGTTAGCAGGTGACAGACTCAGGCGAACCGCCACCTCCACCGTCTCCCCCTCCCGCACACGGTAGTTGCTGGAGTCAAAGGTCACCGTCTGGCTTCTCGAGGTTCCGCCACTACCATTGCCGCCACCATTGCCGCCACCGTTGCCGCCGCCATTGCCGCCGCCATTGCCGCCGCCGTTGCCGCCGCCGTTGCCGCCACCATTGCCGCCGCCATTGCCGCCGCCGTTGCCGCCGCCGTTGCCGCCACCATTGCCGCCGCCGTTGCCGCCACCATTGCCGCCGCCGTTGCCGCCACCATTGCCGCCGCCGTTGCCGCCATCGTCACTGACGGTCACCATCACGGTACGCGGATCCTTCACTGGGCAATAGGCGTTATGGTCCCATATCTCGTGGGTGATACGCACCGACCTATCGTCAATATCGGGATCTTCGAGTGCTCTTATCGTAACCCCTCGCCATTCATTCCAGTTCTCCTTATTGAACTCCCAGCCGACGGATGGCACCCACGAAATTCCTTTTTCCTGGTACACGCCATCGTAACGAACGATCCCGTCGACGTGGATCCTTACCCACCATCCGTCATCAACCGGTTGTTTGGTGAGCCTTAATTCGTAGGAGGCGCGTCCTCCCTCAGCGATGTGCAACGATTCTGTTATCCTCAGGTCCACTTTCCCTCCGTCCAATACCCACTTGTCGGTATCGGCGTTCGGGTCGTCGTTCTGGGCGTGGACCTGGTTCACGGCGACGCCGGAGAAGAGCAACGACAGCACGATGCTGGAGGCAATGAGACGGGGGAATCCGAGGACCGGACTCTTTACCAATCCGGGAACAGAACCGAAGTAGACGATTGAGGCAAGCATTCTGGTCATCCGATCAGACAACCTTCCGTCACAGGCTCTTCTACACAGGAAACCATAACCGCCTCCCGGAACGCACTTGATGACAAATCTCGGAGAATCGCGCTTGGGCTTGGCAGGAGGAAACAGATGTCAACACACGGGCACAATAGCGAGCCAGCCTGTCAGGAAATCGGCCATTTGGAGATCCCTGTCGACACCACAAAACCTAGGGGCCAAACCGGAAGGCATACAGGTGGGCATCCCGGATTCGAACCCGGAGGCGCACCGGTTGGCCGGAGTGCCGGGATACGTCCGATCCCCCCTTCCATTTCACCGTGCCGTCGATCCTGTCACCCACCAACGGTGGACAATCCTCGAGACTCAGCCCTTCCAGGGGATCACCCTCCTCATCCTGAATCTCCACCCGGATACTGCCGCCTCCCGACGTGCTGTAGTTGAACTCCAGCCTCCGTCCCCGGAATCGGATGGGCTTGGTGGTGAACTCGCCGAAGCCGGAATAGGGCCCCTGGACCGAGACGAAGCCGTCGGTCCGGAGGGTGCAGCGGCGAATCCGCGTCCGCTCCGAGCGGAGCAGATCCGAGTAGTACATGGAGATCTCACCGGCACCGGTGGGCACCACGCCATGGCCCAGGATGGGATTACGGTCCACCCAGTTCTCCGGGTCCAAGTCCGGGGATAGAAATGGTTTTCGGAAAAGGCGGTCCCAGCGGATCCCGTCGCGGCTGGAGGCGAACTGAATATCAGCCAGTCCGTCATGGGGCGCGTCGTCATGATGCCTCCGGCCGGGATACAGAACCATGGGAAACATGAGGAAGGCCCGGGCCGCGCGAAAATACTTGACGGCGGCGTTGGTGTAGAAATGGAGGTCCACCGGGTCCCGCTCATCCGGCACGAGCACCAGCTCCGGTTCGGACCAGTGGAGGAAGTCGATGGATTCGGTTCTTCGTATGGCCCGGCGGCCTCCCTTGAAGGACCCTTCCACCGACGGGTCCACACCCCTCAGATAGATGACGAAGCGCCTTCTCTCGTCGTCCCAGACAAGGATGTTGTGGCTGTCGAAGGGGCCTTTCTCCGGTGGCAGAAGCGGATTGGTCCGAACCGGCTGCCAGCGGATGCCGTCCGCCGAAATGAAGCCCGTGATTCCCCCGACCCGGGAAATCATCTTGTAGCGGGACGAACTGCCCGGCTGTTGGTTGGGATCCACGATGACGCTGACGTTGGTGAAATCCTTGGGGTCGCCGATGATGTTGTTCCGGGTGGAGCCCTTGCGCGAAAAGACGCCCAGGTTCCGGCGTTCCCAGGTGATCCCGTCCCGGCTCTCGGCATAGCAGGTCCACACCGGATACGGGGGTTCCTTCTCCGCAACCCGGTACCACATGCGGTAGAGGCCCCGGTCCCGGATCACGCTGCTGTAGTGCAGTTCCTTGCCCTCCCAAGGCTCCACGCAAGTGAGGGAGACCTCCCGGGGTTGGGGACGATGAGGCGTCAGACGGATTCCCTCGCGGGAATCGAACCAAAACTCGTCCAGGAAGAGTTGGCGCTCACTTCCCACGTCCACGACCGCCTGGCCGGTAAGGGGATAAAAGGTGGCGGCGATCAGCAGGATGACCCAGATCGGTACACCTGGATGTCTCATATCTTTCTCTGTCTTGGAGTCAGTCGCTCGTCAGAACGCCTCCCGAGAAAAGCTTCCCGCGTCCTTCCAGACAGGGCTCGATCCCCATCAGTTGCAGTGCGTGCCAGGAGGTGACTTGATTCGCCGTCAGGACCGGCTTCCCCAGCGCGGCCTCCATCTCGTCCAGGTGCAGAGCCAGCTTCTGGCCGGTGCAACCGACGAAGACGGCGTCCGACTCCCCGACGTTGGAGGACTCGGCCAACTGGCGGATGCGCTCGGGCGGGACGATGGAGTGGTCTTTTGGCAAGTTCAGGGCCAGGCTGTTCAACACCCGGACGCCGTGGTCCTGGATGAATTGGATGAAGGCGCCCTCTACATCGGGCATGTAGGGGCTGGCCAGGGTGACGCTGGAGATCCCCAGGGCCTTGAAGGCCCGGATCATGGACGTACTGGTCGTCGTGGCCAGCTTGCCGGTCATGCGGGTGATCCGGTCCGAAATGTCCAGGTCTCCGCCCACACCCCGAACGAAACTGACAGTGGTGCAGTAGTAGGCGTAGCAGTCGGGTTCGTACTTGGACAGCCTTCGGGCCGATTCCTCGATGTCGCCGTTCTCAGCCAACTCGATCCCGGCGGGCAGATGGGCGCCCACGTCCCGGATGGGGGTCGCGCTGGACATGAGGCGAACGCCCGGCGGCATGAAACGCCGGAATTCGTCCACCACCGCGTCGGCTTCCACGTCCACCCAGGCATCGTCGGGATACACAGCGCCCAGCAACGGCCCAAGGCCTTCGGAATCAGTCATGTCTCAGCCTCCTCCAGATTTGAACCGAATCTTAACAGCAGGGGGTGATAGTCCCCACTGATTTCCAATGCGGGAACAAGGCATAGATGAAAGATCAGGAAGGCTTTTCGGACTCTTCGCCAAAAACCGTCGACACTAAAACGGCCACCCCCACCGTCACCGTCGTCGAGACCGGAATCACCCACATCCAGGCGAGTTCGGGAAGGCCGAACAGCCAATGGCCCTGAGCCCAGAGAAATCCCACCAGGATCCCGCAGAGAGCGCTTCTCATGGCCACCCTGGCGCTGCAGCGAATTCCCAGCATGGCGATGAGCATGAGTCCGCCCAGGCTTCCCACCAGAAAACTGGTGACCCGTCCCTGGATGTCGAACAGGTTCCCCCTCTGCTCCTCCGGGATCCGGTAGAGAAGCAGGCAGATGGCGGTGGCCAATCCGCCCACCGCGGCGGTGACGGCCCGGGCCAGGAACAGTTCCTGGCGCGGGGTGGGAACGGCGCTCCTGAATCGGCGGTAGAAGTCGGTGACGACGACCGAGGAGATGGAGTTCATTCCCGAGTCCAGGCTGGACATGGCGGCCGAAAAGAGCGCCGCCACCACGAGCCCCGCCAGTCCCCGGGGAAGGATGTGGCGGATGAAGTGGGGGAAGACCAGGTCGGGGTCGTCGGGGATTGCGGCCTGGTAGTAGGAGTAGAGGGCGATGCCGCAGAGGGAGAGAATCAACGTGAGGACGACACCGGCGACCAGATTGCACAGGAAGGCCCGGCGGGAGGCTTGAAGCGATTCGGTGGCCAGGAAGCGCTGGACGGCTACCTGGTCCGAGCTGGCGGTGGCCAGCCACCAGAACAGGGTCCAGCAGGCCATGCCCACCAGGCTCAGGCGAACCGTGGGGTCGAAGCTGAAGACGGGTTGCGACGGTGTGTCGGCCGCCATCATGTCGTTCCACCAGGTCGCCGGGCCGGTGCCCGAGTCGACGGCGACGTAGACGACGGTGAAGATGGCGCCGCCCAGAAGAATGAAGAACTGGACCACGTCGGTCCAGATGACCGCCCGAAGACCCCCCAGGACCGTATAGAAGACGCCGATGGCCACCAGGCCCAGGACCACGGTGGTGAAGGATAGGCTGCAGATCTTGGACAGGGCCAGCGAGGCGGTGAACAGGACCATCCCCATCCAGGCGGTCCGGATCAACACGAAGAGGGACGCGCCGAAGAGCCGCGTGGTCAGGTCGAACCTCCGCTCCAGGTACTCGTAGGCGGTGGTCACCCGGAGCCGCATGAGAAAGGGAAGGACGAGGGTGCTGACCAGGAAGAAGATCAAGGGGTAGGAGAGGAACTGGGCGTTGGCTCCGACGCCGTTTTTGATCATCTCTCCCGGCGTGGAGAGATAGGTGACGGTGGAGAGGACCGTGGCGACGATGCTGACCCCAACGGAGAACCAGGACAGGCTCCGTCCCGCCAGGAAGTAGTCTTCGGTGCTCTTCTGGCGCCGGCTGTAGTAGAACCCGACCCAGATCACCACCGCGAAGTAGGCGGCGATGGCGGCGTAATCGACGGCGTGCAGGCTCCGAAAGCGGTCGAGAACGGGAGTCATGTGGTTGAAACGCCGTCAATCACAGAATGCTCAGAATTGGGGCTATTCACATCTGTAATTTCGTTCCATGCAGAGTATTAAACCCGAGCGTCTCTGCCACGGACGCTTGCTGCCCGTCGAGAGTGACAAAAGAGATCTGGGCAGGGTCTGTGGCCACATATAGAGCCGTCGCGACGTGCCAGAGATCGGCGCCCTTCAAGTAGCCGGCATTCAAGACTCTTGCGAACTCACGAGTCAACGGCCGGTCGGGCAACACCCAGTCGATTCCGGCGATGAAATCGGCCGAAAAGTCGGCCATCTCGCGCGAGAACGCGGCCCGCAACTCTGCCTCCAGCAGGTTGGAAGAATGAAGGCAACCGAACCCTCGCAGACGGTGGGACAGGTTCCTGGCGCTCGGCTCGCCGAACGCGATGGCGGCCATTGCGGAAGTGTCGACGTAAGCGACGCTCATTCGCCTCGTTCGGCCAGGAAACGCTTAAGTGCCCCGGGTCGCCGTACGACTGGCGCAAGCGGTCGCTCCGGAACGGCCGAGCGCACCAGGACACCCCTCCGTTCGAGCTCTTCAAGCCGCTCCTCGATGGTCGTGGGTTTGGGCGTGATCGGCCGAATCTCGGCGACGGGCTTCCCTCGATAGGAAACCGTGACCGTCTTACCGGCACGCACTTGACGAAGAATCTCGGAGAAGCGCGCCTTTGCTTCGTAGGTGGAATATATCGTTGGCATGAGAACATTATAACTAGTCAGACTAGTCTGTACAAACAAAGAAACGATCTGATGAAAAAAGCATGGGGCACTTGCGGAACCAGATCACGTTCAGATCCTGCGATGGACTCTTATTCCTGTAACGAATGTCATTGCGAATCCGTTATTCCTTCCAGACCCGCTCGAAGAGCCGGAGGACGTTGAGCCCCATGATCTTCTGCACGTCTCCGTCGGAATATCCCCGGCCTGCCAAGCCGACCGTCAGGTTCGGCATCTCGTCGGCCCGGGCGATCCCTGTCGGAAGCGGGATGGGATAGGGAAGCGGAAAGACGGTGGAGCCTTTGCGCTTGCCGGCCATGAGCCAGTCGAACCACTCTTCGGTATGCAGTTCGGTGAAATCCAGGCCGATTCCCACCGAGTCGATGCCCACGAGATCGACCCAGTAGTCGACGACGTCCAGCACGTCCTCCAGGGTCGAATCGTAGCCGCGGGCCAGGAAGGTGGGGAAACTGTTGGCGCCGACGATGCCTCCCTTGGCCACCAGGGCCTTCACCTCCCCGTCGGTCTTGTTCCGGGGATGATCGCACAGGCGCTTGGGATTGGTGTGGCTGAACCAGACCGGGTCCTGCGAGGTTTCGATGGCGTCCATGGTGGTCCGGTGGCCCACGTGGGACAGGTCGATGACCATGCCGAGGCGGTTCATCTCCGCCACCAGGTCCACGCCGAACTGGCTCAGGCCCACGTCCTGGCGCTCGTAGCAGCCGGCCCCCACCAGGTTCAGGTCATTGTAGGTGATCTGGATGGCCCGGACCCCGAGCCGGTGGAAGACTTCCACCAGGTCCAGGTCGTCCTCGATGGGGGAGGAATTCTGGAAACCGAAGATGATCCCCACCCGGCCCTCCTCCTTCGCTTTCCGGATGTCGTCGAGACAGGTCACCTGCCGGATGTACCGGGAGTAGGTGTCGAAGTCCTTGTAGAAGCGGGCGATGTTTCGCAGGGTGCCCTGCGTCCCCTCCCACACCGCCACCGTCGCGTTGATGGCGGTGAGGCCGCCCTCGTGGAGATGGCGGTAGACCGCCTCCTCCCCCCAACGGCTGACGTTGAGGCCATCGATGACGATGGACCGTTCATAAAGTTGCTTCGCTTCGGATTCCGTTCCCATTTGGCACAGAATGCTACGGCAGCCAGATCGGAGGGACAAGGCCGGCATGACGCTGAGTACGATTGTCATACGTTCGATGCATGATTCCGCTGTGTGGAAACGGCGGCAAACCGTCCTTCGGTTTCACGCCTCCAATGCCCCTCGGCCGTTCAAATGAAGATGACGAGAAAAAGCGGCATCCCGGACCTCGCGCGGCATCGCAGGCGATTGTTGGCCGGGGCCACGATGGTCCTTGCGACGGTCGTGATCCTTGGCGTCTTTCATGACCTCCCTGTCCGTGCCCAGGACGCCGGGCTCAGACCCGAGAGTCCGGTCCCCCTGTCCTACTTCCGAGGCCAGCCCCTGACGATCGGCAACCAGATCCAGCTGCTGACGGACGACTACATCGTGGAGGATCGCTGGAAGCTGCAGCGGCGGGTGGGCCGGGTGAACAAGTTCATGAGGAACCCGGTCATCGTCCAGGACAAACCCTGGGAGGACGCGGTCGGAGCCTATCCTTCCGTGCTCCATGACGAACGGTTGGGCAGGTATCGCATGTGGTACCAATGCTTCAACCTTTCGAACTACTTCTCGAAAGAAGGGCCCTCCTACTACGTTGGCTACGCCGAGAGCGAGGACGCCTTCAACTGGACGAAACCCCGCCTGAAGGGATTCCCGTTTGCCGGGCACGAACGGACCAACATCGTCTACACCGGCCGCGGCGGGACTCGGGCGGCCGGTATGCAGGTCTTTCTGAACCCGGACCAATCCGAGCCGGACCGCCGCTTCGTCATGGTCTACATCGGCTCCAGCGGCGTCGACCTGTCCTACTCGCCCGACGGCTTCCACTGGACCGGGGCGCCGGAGCCCCTCTTCCGCTACCACAGCGACTTCCCCAACCATCTCCTCTGGGTCCCCGATCGGGACCTCTGGTATCTCTACGTGCGGCCATCCGTCCGGCCCAACGGGATGCTGACCCTGCCCGAAGGAGTGAGGCACACGGGCCGACGGCTGGCCCTTTCCACCAGCCCGGACCTGAGAAGCTGGAGCCTCCCCCGGACGATCCTCTATCCCGACGAGAGGGACGAGCCGGATTACGACAACCTCTACGTCTTCCGCCGGCACGGCCTTTTCATCGCCTTCTACGCCGAGATGTTCCAGGAAGAGGCGATGAGCGAGACCGTGATGCACGTCGCCACCAGCCGGGACGGGATCCGTTGGGAACGGACCTGGAACCGGGAGCCGCTGGTGCCCCGGGGCGTCCCGGGGGCCTTCGACCACGGCCTGGTGGAACCGGGCACCAGCCCGCCGCTGGAGGTGGGTCCCGATCTGCTCATCTACTACTACGCCTCCCCGGTGGGCCAGTACTACCTGAACCGGGAGACGGGCGTGGGCGTCTGCCGCGTCAGAAGGGACCGCTTCGTCGGGCAGCAGGCAGGCGAGGCCACCGGCTACCTGCTGACCCGCCAATTCATCCTGGAAGGAACCCGACTGGTCGTCAACTGCGCCGCCCTGCATCCGGGAACCCGGCACCGGCGTCATCCATACCAGGCGGAAAGTGACGGGATCCGGGTGGCCATCATCCAGGCTCCCGATTTCCAGACCCGGGAGACGCGCTGGGAGACGGCCGTCCCGGGCTTCGGCCTGGAGGACTGCGACCGGATCTTCACCGACAACCTGAGCCACACGGTGACCTGGAACGGCGATCCGGACCTGAGCCGGCTCAAGGGACAGGCCGTCTATCTCCGTTTCCAACTCAAGAACGCCGACCTCTATTCCTTCCAGATCCGGCCCTGAAGCGTTCGTCCGGGCGGTGACGCGGCGCCGGTCCACCAGCGTGCCTGCACCATTCTTGATCGGCGGAGTCTTCTTGGATATAGTTCGCCGTCATCAATGCTCCTCAGTAGCTCAATTGGCAGAGCGTCCGGCTGTTAACCGGAGGGTTGTAGGTTCGAGTCCTACCTGAGGAGCCAAACCTCCTGTTGCGAACTTCCGCGGCGATCCAATCCACGGGATATCCCGGAGGGTGATTCCTTCAGACCAAGTCCGCTCTCGTCTGCGGTCCGGTTCGTGGTCTAAATTACGACAGGAAAGGAGGTGTCCATGAAACTTTCCAGCCGGATCAAACCGATCAGCTACCTCAAGGACCACGCCTCGGAGATTGTGCGCACGCTTGGCAAAATCCCTTAGTTTCAGGGCACGTTCCGACAAGTAAACATGAAAATCGATACTTCCACTCTTGATTATCCTGTATAATGGCCGAGTGATACCCCGTCAAGAACACAGGAGGGCAGTCCACGCTCTACTCGACCAGTTCCCCGTCGTTGGGTTGGTCGGCGCACGGCAGGTCGGCAAGACGACTCTCGCCCACGATCTCATCGATGACATGGCGGAGCCGGTCACTGTCTTCGACCTCGAAGATCCCACCGACGAAAGGCGGCTTGCCGATCCCAAGCTGGCACTCGAGTCACTGCGGGGGCTGGTCGTCATCGACGAAGTCCAGCGCAGCGAGGGATTGTTCCGCCTCCTGCGGGTGTTGGTGGACCGGCCCGCCAACCCGGCACGGTTCCTGGTATTGGGAAGCGCCGGCCCCGATCTGCTGCGCCAGTCCTCCGAGACCCTGGCGGGACGAATTGCCTACTACGAACTTCCTCCCTTCCGAATCATTGAAACTGGGAACAGAACTAACGCTGTACAGAGACTCTGGTTGCGCGGAGGCTTCCCTCGTTCGTATCTCGCTGATGGCGACGGCCGGAGCTTCAGGTGGCGAACCCAGTTCATTCGGACGTTTCTGGAACGGGATCTGCCTCAACTGGGAGTCTCCGTGCCGGCGGCTACAATGCGCCGGTTCTGGACCATGCTGGCCCACTACCATGGCAATCGCTGGAACGGTTCCGAGCTCGGCCGGGCGCTCGGGGTCACCGCGCGGACCATCGACAGATATTTCGCCGCGCTCGTCGATGCGTTGATCGTGCGCCGGCTCCAACCCTGGTACGAGAACCTGAAGAAGCGGCAAGTCAAAGCCCCGAAGGTCTACGTCGCCGACACCGGGATGCTGCACGCACTGCTGGACGTGGACTCGGATTCCGCCCTCATGGGACACCCAAAGTCGGGGGCGTCCTGGGAGGGATTCGCGATGCAGGAGATGGTGCGGACCCTCGGGGTCGACTGGGACCGATGTTATTTCTGGGCAACGCACCAGGGGGCAGAATTGGATCTTTTGGCGTTCGACGGCGGCCGCAGGATCGGATTCGAATTCAAACGCACCAGCGCTCCGGGCATGACCCGCTCCATGTACTCCGCGTTGTCCGACTTGAAGCTCGACCGGCTCTTCGTCGTGTATCCCGGCGATGCCCGGTTTCCCCTCCATGATCGGGTCGAGGCCGTCGGGCTCATCCCCGCCTGCACCGACGGACTCTTATGAGGCACTGCACGTGACGCCGGAATGGGAACGTTCGTACCGGTCAGAAGGGGACAGTCACGTTTTCGCGCGCGCGTGATCGAGACGCTTCCGGTTGCGACCCCTGACTCGGAGACTGGTCTCCGAGGTCATGTCGTCAGGCCATGATCGAATGAATCGGGTCTCCGTAATCGATTTCTAACCGTTTCCGGCCTGGCACCTCCAGCTTGTGCGGATCAAGACCCAACTGATGTAGTACAGAGGCATGAATGTCGGTAACATAGTGGCGATTTTCTACGGCGTGGAAGCCCAACTCGTCAGTGGCGCCGTGCGTTATACCGCCCTTGATTCCACCTCCCGCCAACCACACCGAGAAACCGTAGGGATGGTGATCCCGCCCGGGTTCTCCTCCTCCTTCCACAGGCTGAGATCCGGGTGTTCTTCCAAACTCGGTAGCCCAAACCACCAAGGTCTCGTCCAACAATCCCCGCTGCTTGAGGTCCTTCAGCAGCGCGGCTATAGGTCGGTCAACCTCGGCGCATCGCTTGCTGTGGCTGCTCTTCAGACTGCCGTGCGCATCCCAGGATCCAGCTCCTCCGTTGCTTCCGTGATAGATCTGAACAAAACGCACTCCTCTTTCCACCAAGCGCCGAGCGGTCAGGCAAATCTCACCGAATGGCTGGGTGTTCTCCTGATCCAGCCCGTAGAGCCTGCGAGTGGCTTTGCTTTCCTCCTGGAAGCGAAAAACCTCCGGCACGGCGGTTTGCATTCGGAAGGCAAGCTCATAGGACCGAATACGCGCTCGCATCGCCCGGTCCTCAGGGTACTCCACCCCAGCCAGCCGGTTGAGCTCCGCAAGCAATTTAAACTCAGCTTCCTGCTCCTCCTTGTAGAGTTGGGTTTCGGGAAACGCAAAAGGCAGCGGATTCTCCGGATCGACTGCGAGATGCACCCCGTTGTGTTCCGGCCCCAGATACCCGGCGCCATGGGTGGCAATGCCTCCACAACAGGTGTCGACAGGCTCTCCCAATGCGACAAACTGAGGCAAGTTATCGTTCAACGAGCCGAGCCCGTAGTGAACCCAGGAGCCCACGGTCGGCAAGCTCCCTTCGAGGACATGTCGGCCGGTGTGGAACTGAAGTTGAGCCCCGTGATTGTTATCGGTTGTCCAAACCGATCGGACTACAGCGATGTCATCGATGCAGCCGCCAAGATGTGGCCACCAATCGCTGACCTCAATCCCACTTTCACCGCGCTTTCGGTAACCGACTTGCAGCGGAAAAATCGTCTGTCGGACCTTGTGTTGGCTTGCAGGTGCTCGAACGGCCCCCTCGAAGTAGGGCGAGTCCAGGGTATCCTTGTAGGGCGTCTCAGCGATGCTCTTGCCCGCGTATTTGTTGAGAGCGGGTTTCGGATCGAAACTCTCCATATGGCTCGTGCCGCCAACCATGAAGAGCCAGATCACGCTTTTCGCCTTGGGAGCGAAATGGGGCTTACCGTCAGGTCGTTGCCATGGTCCATCGACTTCGGCTCGCACGATTCCTTCCCGCTCGAGCATCGCTCCCAGGACGAGACCCGTGAAACCCATGCCGCATTCCGCTAGAAAGTTCCTTCGCCTGATGTTGCGACAGCCATCGTGGCTGAGCGGATTTCTTGCTCTCATATTCACGGGGCCCTCATCGAATGGTAACGAACTCGTTGTGATTGAATAAAACGTGAATCAGATTCTCCCGCGCTCTCAAATGAGGCTCCGGTGCCGGAGGAATCGCTTTGGGCTCATCGGCAGCCTCGACCCACAAGGGAATCAGCTCTTCCGGTCTGCGCAGCAATTCAGCCTGTCGCTGCAAAAAGTCCTCCGTCTTGGCCAGTTCCAGTGCGGATGGGGGCCGCCCCAAGACGGCTTCGAAGCCAGCCTTGACGAAATGCTCCGCAGACAAAGGATTTCCATCGCCGGCCGAAGAGAGACGACGGGCCAGAAGCCGCGCCTGATCAAAGCTCACCTGGCTGTTCGCCATAGCCAGTGACTGGTGGGGCGTTATACTTTCCTTACGACGATAGCAATCGCCCGGATCAGCGGCGTCGAACAACTTGAGAAACTCAAGCTGCGCATCCGGTGCATGCTGAAAGTAGAGGCTACGGCGCCGGGAGGTGTTTCTTTCGCCGATAGCAATTTCCGGTCCTCCCATCGTAGTGTCCAGGTGGCCGGCAACGAGGAGCATACTGTCACGAACGACCTCAGCTTCCATGCGCCGGGGATTCATGCGCCACAGGTAGCGATTGCCCGGATCAGCAGAGTGACCAAGGTGATTCTCCTCGTCGGTCCATGACTGCATGCGGTAAGTGTTGCTGGTGACGATCAACCGGTGCATGGACTTCATGCTCCAACCGCTTTCCATGAGCTCCACGGCCAGCCAGTCCAGCATCTCAGGGTGACTTGGCAGCTTACCATTCACACCAAAGTCGGTGACACTGGCCACCAGTGCACTGCCGAAGTGGCGAAGCCAGATATGGTTGACGGCCACGCGGGCCGTCAACGGGTTTTCCCGACTTGCAATCCATCTGGCCAGCGCCAACCTCCGACCCGTGCTGGTCTTCGGGTAAACCTCCCCAATCGGGCTGTACTCTGATCTGTCCTTCAAGGCATCGAGAGCGGCCTGCAGTTGCTTCCGCACCTCTTGCACTTTTTTGTTTGCATCCTTCTTTGCGTCTTGACTCCCAGACCCCTTGCTGCTTCTGGCCTCCGCCAATTGTCGGCGAGCTTCCAGCAATTTCTCTTCCGCCGCCGCCAGACTAGCCTCTTGTTCCGCCTCCATGGCGGCTAGGGCCAACGCTTCAGCTCTTTGGCCGGGAGCATTCCTGAACTTTGCCTTGTCGGCCGCAATACGGGCTTCCAGGGCCGTCAGGTCTGCACGTGCATGGGCCAGCACTTTCTCGGCCAATTCCAAAGCAGCTTGCGCCTGGGGCACTGTGAGGACGACCGTGTCCTCCTCTCCTTCTTCTGCCGAGGCCTCGCCCGATTCACTCTCAGCTGCAGTAGAAGAAGTCGTGAAGGAAGTCCCGCTGTCTTCGAGAACACTCATACGGGCCCGTGCGCTTGCGGCGTCCAGCTCCTGGCCGGCATTCAGAAGGTCTCTCTCCGCCTTCTCGATCTTTGTTTTCGCTTGAGCAATCAAATCCCTATGCACGTAATCCCGGATATCAGGGTAATAGGCATCCAGTGGCAAGTGGACCGGCTGAATGTCGAACTTCAAATCCCCGAGAACTTCGGGTATATCGGGTGAAAGGACGTTTTCCTTATCTGGATTTGTCTCATCACCCCGAATCAAAAGGTAGGTTGGGGCGCCAGGATCAGACTCGAACGCCCGCGGAAGACCGTCCTCGCCCAGGTCCGGCTCACCCGATACCCTGTCAGTCCGCACCCCGTGGGGCTCGAAAAACGCCCAGAAGCGATAATAATCTTCCTGTGAAATCGGATCGTATTTATGGTCATGGCAACGAGCGCACTTGAGGGTTACTCCCAAAAAGGCCGCGGCCGTATGGTCCACGGTGTCCTGAAGCCAGACGTGTCGATTGCGCCTCCAGTTTCGTGCCAGATATCCCGTGGCACGCAGTGTTTCGGAATCCGTGGACGCGATTTCATCCCCTGCCAACATCTCGACGATCATCCGATCGTAGCCTTTGTCCTCGTTGAGTGATTCGATGATCCAGTCGCGCCATCGCCAGATGTGTCTCCTGCTGTATCGGACATCGTTGGCTTTTCGCCAACCGTACCAATCGCTGTAACGCCAGACATCCATCCAATGACGGCCCCAACGTTCTCCGTAATGAGGACTGGCCAGGAGCCGATCAACCACTCTCCCATAGGAGCCAGGGAATGAATCGGCCAAAAAGGCTTCAACCTCCTCTCGAGTCGGGAGAAGACCAGTCAGGTCCATGTAGATACGCCGCACCAATACGCGTTTGTCTGCGGGGGGCAACGGCTGCAGCCCGAGCTTCTCGTGACCAGCCGCTACGAATGCGTCTATGGGATTGAGAACCCAGTCTTGTCTGTCGACCCGAGGAACCGGCGGCCGCGCCGGAGTCTGAAAGGACCAGTGCTCGCTTCGCACCGGCTTTCTGGGGAGAGCCTCAGCAACCAGCGGTTTATCGTAGAAAACCCCGGAATCAATCCATTTGGCAAAATTTGCGACGGCCTCCTTACCGAGCTTCTCACCCCCAAAGGGCATGTGAGGTTGCTCAGCGTGAGACACCAATTTGTATAGCAGGCTCGCGTTCGCATTCCCGGGAACAACGTCGGGTCCCCGGTCACCTCCCCTCAGCAGGCGGTCTCGCGTGGAGAGGTCAAGTCCGGAAAATTTTTCCGAACCGCCACCATGGCATTCCAGACACCGGGTCTCGAGGATCGGACGAATTTGAGTGGTAAAGAAAATCGCATCATCTTCCGACGAAGCCGTTTCCTCCCTTGCAGCCAGAGTTGTGCCCCATAGGATGGCAGCGAGACCCAGCAACGCAAAGAATGCCACTCCCTTCCAATGTCCAGACCGTGATCCGATAAAGATGCCGGCTCCAAGATCTTCACGATTAGTGTCCATTGTGATGTTCCGGTTGCCCATGATTCCAAAAGAGCGTTAACGATTACGCTTGACCAAGAGGGATCGAATTGTGGAATTCCCAATACACAATCTGAGTCCCCTGCTCCAAACCTTCAGCATCACCGACCATTCAACGGAGCATTTCGAAGAGTCCAATGACAACCACAAGCAGGTCCAGGAGCCTGCGCCGCAGAAAGTAATCTACTGCGAAAGCGGTGAATCGGTCCATTAAGAAACAGAGGAATTAGGAAAAAGAAAAGAGTGAAGACAGGTGGATGGTTTGCGCCAAGGAAACTCGGCGGCGGAGTCGGGCTCGTCGAGGAAGACGAAGCCGGACGAACACGATGCCTGTTTCTCCTTAGGCGTCCGCCGGATCGGGCCGGTGGGGAAGCTTTCCAGGATCCCCTCGCCGATTCCGGAGCACGAGAGTTCGAGTACTTCCTTCCGTCCCACGCGTCCTCACCAACTTGACACAGAATTTGTGTAACACTATTTTTGTGCTCCGTTTGGAGTTCTTCCCGTGAAAAATGTGACGATTACCTTGCCAAAGGATCTTGCCCGGTGGCTTCGCGTAAAGGCGGCCGAGGACGACCGCAGCGTCTCCCGATGGATCGCCGAGTTGTTGGAACGAATGCGCCGCCAGGAAGATGACTACCAAGTGGCGATGAAACGCTATTTGGCGATGAAACCGCGGAAAATCGAATGGCCCGAGGGGCGCAAGCCGACGCGCGAGGAGTTGTATGACCGGCCCGGTCTTCGTTGACACCAACGTCTTCGTCTATCGGCACGATGCGTCCGATCCAACGAAGCAGGCGCGTGCTGAGCAGTGGATCAGGCTCCTTGCGCTCGGTCGCACAGGCCGCCTGAGCTTTCAGGTCGTCCAGGAACTCTACGCAACCCTTACGCGCGGACGGAGCCTGAATTTCGATCCCGTGGAGGCCCGTCAGATCGTTGAAGCGCTATCAGTGTGGGAACCGATCCATATAGACCTTGCCATCCTCCGGCGAGCGTGGTTCATCGAGGAGCGATTTTGCCTCTCCTGGTGGGACGCCCTGATCGTCGCCGCCGCGCAGGCCATCGAATGCTCCATTCTCCTGACTGAGGACTTGCAGGACGGGCAGTTACTCGACGGCCTTCGTATAGTCAATCCCTTCGCATCACAGGAGCGGAGCCCTCAACAGATCCTGGAGACGCACTGATGTCCATCAATGACGTCATCCGGGGATGATTGCTGGCCTTCTTCAACCGCAACACTCAGGAGTCCTCTACCCGGCGCGGGTCCGTGCAATCCTGGCGGAAAGAACGGGACACGGGAACGGAGGCATTCCTGTGAGCGGTTTCGGGTCGGTGAAGAAGGGGGGACAGGAAAGTCCCCTCCCAGGTCGATGATCCGGTTCGGGCGGAGGAATCCGGCGAGCCTACATCCTCTCCAGTATCGCCTCGCCAAAACCGGAGCAGGAGAGCTTGGTCACGTCCTCCCGGCCTTCGCCCCTCATGAGACGAGCCAGGTCGTAGGTGACGTGGCCGTCCACGATGGCCCTTTCCATTCCGCCGGTGATCAGGTCCGCCGCCTCGCCCCACTGCAGGTGGTTGAGCATCATCACGGCCGAGAGGATGAGGGAACCGGGATTGACCTTGTCCATCCCCGTGTACTTGGGCGCCGTGCCGTGGGTGGCCTCGAACAGGGCCAGGTCGTCGGACATGTTGGCGCCGGGCCCCAGACCCAGGCCGCCCACCAGGGCGATGGCGGCGTCCGAGAGGTAGTCGCCGTTCAGATTGGGCAGGGCGAAGACACTGTACTCGCCGGGCCGGGTCTGGATCTGCTGGAAGACGGAGTCGGCGATCCGATCCTTGACCAGGAATTTCCCGTCCGGCATCTTGCCCCCCAACTCGTCCCAGAGCCTCTTCTCGGTGATGGTGTCGTCTCCGAACTCCTCCGCAGCCAGCTCGTAACCCCACTTGGCGAAGGAGCCCTCGGTGAACTTCATGATGTTGCCCTTGTGGACCAGGGTCACGGAGGGAAGGTTCTGGTCGCGGGCCCAGTTCAGGGCCTTGCGGACGATGTTCCGGGTCCCGGTGGTGGAGATGGGCTTGATGCCGATGCCCGAGTCGGCCCGGATGCTGCGGCCGTCCCGTTCCCGGATCAGGTCGATGATGGCCTCGGCCATCTCGCTGCCCTGCTCGAAGTCGTAACCGGCGTAGACGTCCTCGGTGTTCTCGCGGAAGATGACGAAGTTCACCTTGTCGGCGTACTTGTTGGGGGAGGGAACCCCTTCGAAGTAGCGGACCGGCCGCACGCAGGCGTAGAGTTCCAGGTGTTGCCGAAAACGGACGTTGATGGAGCGGAAGCGCTCGGTCACGCCGTCTTCTTGGCCGCACTTGTCGCAGACGCCGGAATGGTTCTGCTGGTGGGCGCAGTGGAGACAGACGTGGGTCTCCTCTCCCACCGGGGTGGTGAAGGGGCCCTTGATGGCGACGCGAAGGTGCCGGATGGCCTCCACCGTCTCGTCGGGAAACTCGCTGCCGTAGTGGTTCAGACCCTCCAGGCCGGCATAGAGGGGACACCAGGAGATGCTGCGGCCGTCGCCGTAGGCTCGCTGAACCGCCCCGTCCACGACGTTGCGCATCACGGGGGTAATGTCCAGACCGATCCCGTCGCCCCGCAGGACACCGATGATGGGGTTGTCGCCGCCGACGAGGCGTCCGTCCCGAAAATCGATCAGGTCTCCCGCCGGGATCTTCACTTCCTTGAACTGAGCCACGCGATTCCTCCTAAAGCCTTCTCTGGCGAGTGTTTTTGCCCACCGAAACATTGCCGCGGGCAGGTTGCAAGGAACTTCATTTTACGCCGCAAACCCTCTTCTTAGCCACTTTTGCGGAAATTTTTTCCGTGAAGACGGGAACCCGAGCCGCGAAAGAATTCGGGGAGTTCCTCATCCGGTTGCCAGTGTCCCGGTCTTGTGTTTCCATTTCCCCATGAATCAGGAAAGAGTGGCGTATGTGAACGGCCGGATCGTCCCCGAGAGCGAGGCCCGAGTCTCCATCCACGACCGCGGCTTCATCCTGGGTGACGCCGTATTCGACACGACCCGGACGTTCGGACACAAGATCTTCCGTCTCGAGGAGCACCTGGACCGGCTCTTCGACTCCCTCCGCTACACCCGCATCGATCCGGGCATGACCCGGGACCAACTGGCGAAGTTGACCATGCAGGTGCTGGGGACCAACCTGCCCCTGCTGGAACCCGAGGACGACTACTGGGTCACCCAGCGGGTCACCCGGGGATCTCCCAACGGAGACGGAGGACATGATCCCACGGTGATCGTCGACTGCCAGCCCCTCCCCTTTCTGGAGCGATCCCGTTACTTTCGCGACGGCCTGCCGGTCCGCACCCCCTCGGTGCGGCGGACCCCGCCCGAGTCCATGAGTCCCCGGGCCAAGACCCACAACTACCTGAACCTGGTGATGGGCGACCTGGAGGTGAAGGCGGCGGACCCGCAGGCGATGTCCATACTCCTGGACCTGGACGGCAACCTGTGCGAGGGAATGGGCAGCAACATCTTCATCGTCCGGGACGGCGAGATGGCCACACCGATGGACCGGTACGTCCTGGCCGGCATCAGCCGCAGTGTCACCTTCGAGCTGGCCGCAAGCCTGAACCTGCCGGTCCATCAGATGGACATCGACCTGTTCGATGCCTACGCGGCGGACGAAGTCTTCGTCACCTCCACCAGCTGGTGCATCTGCCCGGTCTCGACCATCAACGGATCTGCCGTGGGCGCGGGCCGGGTCCCGGGACCCGTGACGCAGCGGCTGCAGGAAGCGTACAGCGAGCTCGTGGGCATCGACATCGTCCGGCAGTACACCCGTTGCCTGTAGCCTGAACTTCTCAACCGGTCCAAGCCGGGCGCCGGTGGTTCATATCGGCCATGAGGATTCTCTATCTCACTTCGCCGGGTGAAGATTACCTCCAAGATCAGATCTTGCTGGGGTTGCGGGAGTCCCTGGGGGGACAGGTGCTGGACTATCCCCGCAAGATAGTCCTGTACCGGAACTGCCCCGTTCCCCGCCGGGAGCTCTATGGCCGCGGATTCACGATCTGGAAGCTGCTGGACGACATCCAGTTGGATCGGGAGGACCTGAACCGGAGGATCGAAGACGGCGAGTTCGAGACCCTGATCTTCGGCAACATCTGGCGCCAGCGCCGGGAGTTCCGGGAATTTCGGGTGAGGCGCCGCCTGCGCCGCTGTTTCCGGCGTGTGGGGTTCCTGGACGGGGAGGACCACAAGCGAACCTACCTGCCGGCCCTGCGCTACGGCCTCTACTTCAAACGGGAAATTAAGTTAGCGCTTCCTCTTCCCCGCTCCCGGAGGATCAACTTCTCCATCCCCGGGGTCAAGATTCGACCGCGGCCCCTGGAGAAGGATCAACTCTTCGCCCGGCACGTCCAATGTGAGGAGGCCTACAGGCTGGAGACGATCCGCAGGCATTGCCGGAAGTCGTACCTGTTCGAGAAGGAGGAGGACTACTACCGGGACCTGGCCCGCTCCCACTACGCGGTCACCATGAAGAAGATGGGCTGGGAGTGCCAGCGGCATTACGAGATCGCCGCCAACCATACGGTGCCCTGTTTCTACCGGCTGAGCCGCAAGCCGCAGCGCTGCGCCCCCCACGGACTGGTCCATGGTGAGAACGTCCTGGCCTTCGATTCGGCCGGTGAACTGCAGGAGAAGATCGAGGAGGTCCGGCGAACCGGACGGTATGCCGAATTGCGGGAGGGGGCCTTCCAATGGGCGGTTCGGAACAGTTGCCGCCGGGTGGCTGGGAGGTTTTTGAACGCTCTGGAAGCGGTAGACTGAGTAGGAGCGATGTGGCGTAACGGAACAAGTCCGGCAATGGCAGTTTTCTTCATCCTGGCCTTTTCGTGGGTCCTCCCCCAGTCCAGCTTTGACCGGGATCTCCTGAGCATGGCCGGGAAGGGGCAGACGGCCATCGTCAAGGTGTTGATCGGGGCGGGAGCGGATCTGAACGCACGGGACGATCAGGGGCGGACACCCTTGATGCTGGCGGCGGCCAACGGGCGAAGGGAGACGGTCCTGGTGCTGATCGACGCCGGGGCGGAGGTGGGGGCCACCGACTCCAAGGGGAAGACGGCCAAGTCCTGGGCGGACGCCGCCGGTCACAAGGTGATCGCCGAGTTGCTGGGGGCCGGAGGCGGAGGCGAAAACCCCTGGAACGAGGCCAAGGAGGAAAGTCTCGTCCGGGCCACCAGCCTCTTCGACCTGGCCGAAATTCAGCGGGAACAGCGCAACTACGCCGAGGCCGAACCCCTTTACCAGAGGGCGCTGGACATCTACGAACAGGTTCTGGGACCGGAGCATCCGGACGTGGCCGCCAGCCTCAACAACCTGGCGCTGATCCACCGGGCCCAAGGAAACTATTCCGAGGCCGAAGACCTCTTCACGCGGGCCCTGGGCATCGTGGAAAAGGCTCTGGGACCGGAGCATCCCGACGTGGCCACCAGCCTCAACAATCTGGCGTTCCTGCACGGGCACCAGCACCGGTACGCCCAAGCCGAGGACCTCTACACGCGGGCCATCGGGATCTACCGAAAGGCCCTGGGAGAGGAAAACCGGCAAGTCGCAGCGGGTCTGGAAAATCTGGCCGACCTGCACCGAATTCAAGGGAACGCGGACCGGGCCGAACCCTTCTACCGGCAGGCCCTGGGCATTTACGAGAAGATTCTGGGACCGGAGCATCTCCAGACGGCTCCCAGCCTTTTTTCCCTGGCCGAGCTCCATCGGGTCCAGGGCAAGTACGGCGAGGCCGAGCCTCTCTACCGCAGAGCCATTTCCATATTCGAGAAGGTGTTGGGACCGGAGCATCCCGACGTGGCCAGAAGCCTGGGCGGCCTGGCCGAGCTCTATCGGGCGCAGGGGAAATTCTCCGAAGCCGAACCTCTCTTCAAGCAGTCGCTGGAGATTTCCCGGAAGGGTCTGGCGCCGGGTCATCCGCAGGTGGCGTGGAGCCTCGGCAACCTGGGTTTCCTCTATCGGGACCAGCAGAGATACGCCGAAGCGGAGCCGCTCCTGCGGGAGGCTCTGGACATCGGCAAGCAGAGCCTGGGACCCGGCCACGCCCTGGTGACGGCGATCCGGAGGGCCTACTCGCAACTTCCGCGGCAGGGTCAGGGCGGCGCAACGCAGTAGGCGCCATCCCTGCTGTCTGCTATCCCACCAGGGAGGCGGCGACGGCGTTGGAGGCGATTCCCAGTTCCCGGTCGCTGTAAGGCTTGTTGCTGAACAGGGTCATGAAGAGGCCGGTCTCGGGGTCGGCCCAGACCGAGCAGCCCGTCACGCCATAGTGGCCGAAGGCCCGCGGCGAGACCAGGCTCCCCATGAACCGGAAGTGCCCGTTGTCCCGCAGTTGCCAACCCAGGCCCGTGGCGTGGGCGATCCGGTGAGTCTGGCTCAAGCCGGAGAGCCGGGGGATCTGGTTGCCGGTCATCATCCGGACCGTGGCTGGACTGAAGATACGCACGCCCCGGTACTCCCCGCCGTTCAGGAGCATCTGCAGAAACCGGGCGTAGTCCCGCACGGTGGAGAAGAGTCCGCCCCAGGGGTTGGCCAGGCGGTGGAAATAATCGGTGTTCCAGTTGCTGACCGCCGCCGCCATTTCGGGGGGCAGGACGCAGTCGGAGATCCGGCTCCGGTCCTGATCGGTCCGGCCCAGGAAGGAGTCGGGCATATCCAGGGGCCGGAAGATCTCCTTTTCCAGGAAATCGGGGGTAGGCATGCCGCCGGCGCGGGAGATCGCTTCGCTCAAGAGGAGGAATCCGGCGTTGCAGTACTTGACTCCGGTGCCCGGGAGGAAATCGGACTTCCTCCGTTTGAACATCTCGCGGAGGAACCGGTCCAGGGGTTGACGGGTGTTCCGGAATTCCTGGTTGCGGGGGATGGAACCGAATCCGGAGGTGTGGGTCATGAGATGGATGAGGCGAATTCCGTTCTGCTCTGCCGCGATTTCCGGGATGATCTCGTGGAGGGGTTGGTCGAGTTCCAGGAGGCCGCGCTCGATCAGCAGGCAGGCGGCGCTGGCGACGATTGGCTTGGTGCAGGAGGCGATGAGGAAGATGGTGTCGGGCGTCACCTCGGGAGCGTCGAGGGTGCCCATTCGGCCGAATGTCCGGGGAGTGAGGGTGCGGTCTCGCCGTCCCACCAGGATGGCGGCGCCGTATTCGAGGCGGGGGGACAGCATGCGTTGGACCAGGGCGTAGGCGCGGTCGAGGCGGGTGGGGTCGAGGCCGAGGTCTTGGGGGTGCGCGTGGGGGTCCGGTTCGGAGGCGGCCGGGAGGGGCGGAGCGGCTGAGAGGAAGGCGCCGGCACCCATGTGGGTTAGGAAGACGCGTCTGGTGGAGGTTGGTGGGCTCATGGTTGTGCTGAGGAAAGAGTAAAGCTGAGGAAAGAGTAAAGAGGAAATAGGAAAGAGGGAAGAGGGGTGTTTGGGAATTTTCAATTAGTTGGGATTTTTCGGTGTTGAATGCGCGGAGGGGGGCTAGCGCCCCCCTATACCCCCCAATCGGGGACTAAAAGTCCCCGCTCCTATTGGAAGTCGCGGCTTTTTAGGCGGACCGGGGTGTTGTCCAGCTTGGGTTTCCAGATCTTTTGGACCACCAGGTGGGTGACTCTCTCCGCTACCTGGAGATTGCCGGTGACCCCCATGCAGGAGAGGGTCTTGGCCAGGACGGAGTAGCGCTCGAAGGTCTGTTGCCAGATGATCAGGTTCACGAATCCCGTCTCGTCCTCCAGGGTCATGAAGGTGACTCCCCGTGCGGTTCCCGGCCGCTGGCGGCAGATGACCATGCCCGCATAGTGGACCCGGCGGCCATCGGGCATCCGGTTGAGCTGGCGGGCGGTGGGCAGGCCCCAGGCGGCCAGCACGGGCCGCAGCGGTTTCAGGAGGTGGGCCTGGGAGCTGTGGCTGGTGACCCGATGGTCCCAGACGATGCTCTCCAGCCGGCCCAGAGGGGGGAACGGGGGGGACGGAGCGCGGCTGCTCAACGGCAACCGGGGCGGCCGGCGGCCGGCGAGGCCCTGGATCTGCCAGAGGGCGCTCCGGCGGTCCAGGCCGAAGCATTCGAAGGCGCCGGCCTCGGCCAGGGTCTCCAGCTTGTCCTGGCGGAGTCCGCTGCGCCGGACGATGTCCGGGAGATCGCTGAAGGGGGACTGCCGGGCGGCCGCGTCCAACTTGTGCCAGTCCCCTTCCCCCAACCCTTTGACGTAGCGCAGACCCATGCGGACCGCGAACTTGGCGGACTGCCTTGGAGCGGCTGAACTCGGGACCAGGCTGCAGTCCCAGCGGCTGTGGAGAATGCTGACGGGGCGGACCTCGATCCCATGGATCCGGGCGTCGTTGACGATGGTGGAGGGGGAGTAGAACCCCATGGGCTGGGCGTTCAGCAGGGCGCAGGTGAACTCCGCCGGATAGTGGCACTTGAGATAGGCGGTGGCGTAGGCGATATGGGCAAAGCTGGCGGCATGGCTCTCGGGGAAGCCGTAGTCGCCGAAGCCACGGATCTGCTGAAAGACACGCTCGGCGAACTCCTTCCGGATGCCCTTCCTCACCATGCGGGACACCAGCTTTTCATGGTGCCGCTCGATCCGTCCCGAACGCCGCCAGGCCGCCATGTCCCGCCGCAACTGGTCGGCCTCGCCCGGCGTGTAGTCGGCGGCCACCATGGCCAGTTGCATCACCTGCTCCTGGAACAGGGGGATCCCCAGGGTCTTCTTCAAGACGGGAATGAGGCAGGGGTGGGGATATTCGACCGTTTCCTCCCCTTTGCGCCGCCGCAGGTAGGGATGCACCATGCCCCCCGTGATCGGTCCGGGACGGACGATGCTGATCTCGATCACCAGGTCGTAGTAGTTGCGCGGCTTGAGGCGGCCCAGCATGGCCATCTGGGCCCGGCTCTCGATCTGGAACACCCCCACCGTATCGGCGCGGCAGACCATGTCGAAGGTGGCCGCGTCCTCCCTGGGGAGGGTGGCCAGGGAGAGGTCCCGGCGGCAGTGCCGGCGCAGGAGATCGAAGCAGAGGTGCAGGTGGGTGAGGGCGCCCAGCCCCAGCAGGTCCACCTTGAACAGGCCCGCCTGCTCCACGTCCTCCTTGTCCCACTGAATGACGGTGCGCCCCTTCATGGTGGCGTTCTCGATGGGCACCAGGTCGTGGACGGGCCGGTGACCCAGCAGGAAGCCTCCGGGGTGGATGGAAAGATGGCGGGGGAAATCCTGGATCTCCTGCACCAGATCCACCAGGTGGCCCAGGGCCGTGCTCCGGGAGTCGAGTCCGGCCTGCGCCACCAGTTCCCGGCTCCAGCTTTCGTGGGAGACCAGCTTGGCCAGGCGATCCAGGCTGGTGGCCGAGATCCCCAGCACCTTCCCCACTTCCCGGATGGCGGACCGGTAGCGGTATCGGACCACGTTGGACACCATGGCAGCGCGGTCGCGCCCGTACTTCCGGTACACGTGCTGGATCACCTCTTCCCGGCGGTTGTGCTCGATGTCCAGGTCGATGTCGGGAGGCTCGGCCCGCTCCCGGGACAGGAAACGCTCGAAGAGGAGATCCACCTGGGTCGGATCCACGCTGGTGATCCCCAGGGCGAAACAGACGGTGGAGTTGGCGGCCGACCCCCGGCCCTGGCAGATGATGCCGTGGCGGCGGCAGTACTCGACGATCTCGTGCATGGTCAGGAAATAGCCCTCGTATTCCAGCTCCCGGATCAGATCCAGTTCCTTCTCCAACTGCGGGACCTGGCTCCGGAACTTCCCGCCCAGGCTTCGCTCGGCCCCTTCGAAGGTCCGCCGGCGCAGGTACTGGCTGGAGCTCAGGCCCTCCGGCAGGCTCTCCAGGGGGTAGCGGTAACGCAGTTCCTGGAGCGAGAAGGAACAGCGGGCGGCCACCTGGCGGGTTCGTTCGACCGACTCGGGATCGTCGGCAAAGAGGCGGGCCAGGTCGTCCGGACTTTTCAGGGCGTGCTGGTCGTTGGGCCGGATGAGCCGGCCGGCCGCGGACAGGGTCACTCCTTCCCGGATGCAGGTCAGGACGTCCTGCAAACGGCGGCGGCCAGGACAGTGGTAGAGCACCTCCACGGCGGCGACCGTGGGCAGCCTGAAACGGTCCGCCAACTCCCGGAGACGGACCTCCCGCAGCACCTCTTCCGCCCGGCGGTGCCTGGGGATCAGGACGTAGAGGCGGTCCTGAAAAGCGGCTTGGAGCCGTTTCAGGACAGGTTCCGGATCCGCCTGAACGTGAGATTCGGGGTCCGGCGTCGGCATCCCCCAGAGGGCGATCAGGCCGGGACTGGAGCGGCAGACCTCCCGCCAACTCAGCCGGCACTCCCCCTTGGAGGAACGGAGATGCCCGCCGGTCAGCAGGCGGCAGAGATTGCGGTAGCCCTCCTGGTCCTGGACCAGCAGCAGGAGTTCCGATCCGTCCTGGAGATCGATCTGGGAGCCCACGATCAGGTGGATGCCCAGCCGGCGGGCACGGACGTGGGCCCGGACGATGCCGTAGACTCCGTTGCGATCGGTGAGGGCCAGGGCGGGGATTCCCTTTTCGTGGCAGGCCTCCACCAGTTCCTCGGGATGGCTGGCCCCTTCCAGGAAAGAGTAGTTGCTCTTGCACCAGAGGGGGACGTAGGGCCGAGGAGCGGCGGCTTTCCTGCCGCCGGACTGGAGCGGCGACTTCCAGTCGCCGGACTGGAGCGGCGGTTTCCTGCCGCCGGATTGGAGCGGCGACTTCCAGTCGCCGGACTCCATAGGGAAAGGACAGCGGGAGATTGGGGAAGGGAAGAATGGGCGATTGGGAAATCGCCCCTCCTCACTCGACTCGGCCCTGCGCATACCAGCGCCGCCGCTTCTGGTCGTAATAGACCCAGAGGATCTCGCCCCGGCCGGTGGGGACGAACCGGTAGTCCCGCCGGACCTCCCGGCTCCACCACCCTCCGCTGATGAGATAGCCCAGCAGGCGCCCCAGTCCCTGGGATCTCTTCCACCGGTCCGACGACTCCAAGGGAGACCTTGCCAGAGGCCGGGGACGGGCATGGGCGCGCCGCACCAGGGGGCGCAGGGAGACCGAACGGGGGCTGGCCGCCGGGAGCTTCTCCAAGGGTTTCCACTCGGAACGGGCTTCCGGAAGATGCCCCGATTTGAGCCGGGCCGAGAGCACCGAATCGGGGCCGAACTCGGCCCGGATCCGGGCCAGAGCGCGCAGGGCCGCCTCCAGGTTCCGGCGCGGATTCCGTTGCAGGAGGCTCAGCACCTGGCGGGAGGCGGACACCCCCTCCACTTCCAGGGAGAGCTCCACCGGAGGAACCGGCAGGGAGAGGCTCTCCAAACGCAATCGGACCAGGTCCAGCAGGACCGAAACCTTCAAGGTGGGCCTGGCCGGCTGGATCAGCTCGAGGCGGCGGTCTCCGTCCTCCAGCAGAAGCTGCAACCGGAGGGTGGACACCTTCTGGCTTCTGTCCGCCGCCGCCATCAGCAAGGGGTCCAGCAACTGCTTGATCCGGAAAAGGAGCCTGGGTGCGTTGGACTCGGGCTCCTCCAGTTCCGTCCGGACGCGGAGAGGTTCGGGGATCATCTGAGGCTGGAGCGGCAACGAAAGCTCGCCCGCCGCCAGACGGTACAGGGTCCAGGCCTGGCGTCCAAGATGCCGGTCGATGCCGCTTTGGGGGAGATCCAGGAAGTCTCCGACGGTGTGAATCCCCAGCTTCTCCAGCCGGTCGCGCAAGCCCGGGGCGATCCGCAGGTGCTGCAGGCGCACCTTGCGGCTGCAGACCTCCTCCAGCTCGAAGGAGGGGAGCACCGTCACCCGGTTCTCCGCCTTGGCGATGGCATAGCTGCCGAAACGGCTGAAGCCGACCACGATGCTCGCCGGCAGCTCCAGCCGGGAGAAACCGGAGGCCATCTCCCGGGTCCAGTCCTCGAAAGAGCCGTAGAGCCGGTCGAGCCGGGTGGCGTCGACCCAGAAAATCCCGGGTTCGTCTTCAGAGGGCTCGACCCCGGGACTGAAATCGGCCAGCAGCTCGTGCACCTGCCGGACCGCGGCCCCGATCTCCTCCTCCGAAACCGTGCCCGCACACAGGTCCCGGTCCAGGGAGAGGCCGGAGGCATAGCGCATCCCCGGCCGAATCCCGGCCCCGGCGGCAGCGGAGTTGACCCACAGGATGGGGCTCTGAGGTTTCTCCTGCTCCACTACCGCCACCGGCCTCTGTCGCCACTCCGGATGCCTCCTCATCAGGAGCTGCAGCGGCAGCGCCCGGATGTTAATGCAGGCCGTCCGGTCCACGGCAGACCTCGGTGTGGCTCCAACCCGGCCCATGACTCCTGTCCTTCATGATCTCGATCCGGTACTGGAAGCGGTCGACCTCCAGACGGCGGCAGGAGGTCTGCCCCCGCAGAGAGACCATGGTCCCCAGCGAAGGCGCGCCCCGGGCCTTGGAGGTCAGGCAGAGGAGGGCGGCATCGTGGGTTCGCGCCTGCTGGACTAGGCGCGTCTGCAGCGGCACGGAAATGGTGGAGTTGAAGTTCAGATCCATCACGATCAGGCCGAAGGCTCCCGACCTCAGAAGCCGGTCCGCCGCGCGCCCCGCGGACTGAGCGTCCGGGACCCGAATCACCACCAGGGCATCCAGGTCCACGCCGTTCCCGGCCGCGTCCGGAGCGAAGAAAGTGTCCGGTCCGGCCGCGATCCAGGCTGCCGGCTCCCCCTCCAGTTGCGCGTCCAGCACCAGCCGAAAGGCGGACGTCAGCAGCGCGGTTCCGGAAATCGAGGAGAGCTCGCAGAGGCGGCCGGCCAACTGTTCCCGGGACCAGAGCGGAGTATCCGTCCGGGGCGTTGCCGCCGCCCAGTCGAGATGGGTCCTGAGACCCTGCAGATCGATGGCTTGCAAGGCTGACATGTTTCCTCCTTTACTCAAAACTCCTTCTGACTTCGATGACCTTGCCCAGGATCGAGAACGGCTCTCCGTCCGCTCGAGGGACGATGGGCTCGAAAGCGTCGTTTTCGGGATGCAGCTCGACCCGGCCCTGCTCCTCCCGGTACCGCTTGACGGTCGCCTCTTCCCCCACCAGGGCCACCACGATCTCCCCCGGCCTGGCGGCCGGCTGCCGGCGGACGATCACGGTGTCTCCCGGCAGGATGCCAGCCCGGATCATGCTCTCCCCCTGCACGGTCAGGGCAAAGAGGTCCCGGTCGTCGAAGGGGCTCTTCTGCACCAGGAGATAATCGCCCGGGTCCTGCAGAGCCGTGGTCAACTCCCCCGCCTGGACCCGGCCCAGCATGGGGATCAGCCGGGGGGAACGAACCCGCCCCAACTCCGGCAGGCGGTGGGACCGGGCCTTGCCCGAGTCCTTGACCAGCTTCCCCTCGGCCACCAGCGCCTCCAGATGCTGGCGCGCCGACTGGACCGCCCGGAACCCGAAGGCCCGCTGCACCTCCCGGACGGTGGGCGGCGATCCGTTCAGGATCCTCTCCCGCACGAACTCGTAGACCTTCTTGCGAGTCTCCCCAGGCGGCGTATAGGCCATGTCTCCCTCCCTGGCCGCTGACGGCAGAGCGACCGAAAAACTCAGGAAAGAAAAGAATAACAGACATTTGTCTGTTATGTCAAGAATCTTTCGATCTCGAGGATTTTCCCCAGCCCCAGAAAACAGGAATTCTACGGTCGTGGCCCTGCGAAACTCCTTACTTTATTGATAAAAGTAAGGGAATATTCTATATTTCAATTCGATCTTAGGAGTTGCCATGATTGAATCTTCCATTACCAAGAAGGGCCAGACGACACTCCCCAAGCCCGTGCGGGAGACGCTCGGCCTGCAGGCCGGGGACCGGGTGCGCTACGTCATTTCCGAGGGCAAGGTGCGAATTCTGCCGGTGCGCCCCATCGGCCGGCTGTTCGGCGCGCTCCGGCACGACGGGCCCGCCGTCACCGTGGAGGAGATGGAGCAGGCCGTCGCCGTCGGGGCGATCGAAGAATGATCGCACTCGACACCAACGTCCTCGTCCGTTATCTGGTCCGCGACGACACCGTTCAGGCGGAAGCCGCCCGGTCATTGCTGGAGTCGCTCACGGTGGACCGTCCCGGTTACGTCTGCCGCGAAGTGGTCGTCGAACTCATCTGGGTGCTGGAACGGGCCTATGGTCATTCCCGCGACCGGATTGCGGCGGTGCTGGAGGAACTGGTGGCCACCGAGGAGATCGTAGTCGAGGCGGACGGCGACGTGGCCCGGGCGGCGTTCCGCTACCGAGCGGGCGGGGCGGGTTTTTCAGACCTGATGATCCTGGCTGCGGCCGAACGATCGGGAGCACATCCTCTGTACACCTTCGACCGGAAGGCGGCCCGCCTCGCCGGGGTGAGACTGCTGGGGAACAGGCATGGAGAAAGAAGGCAATTTGTCCGGCCGGAGTGAGTCCTCTCACAACACCGGCAGCGGTGCCATTCCGGACTCAGCGCCTGGCGAGCGGGAGCGGACGGACAGAAGTCTCTTCCGCATCGATGCCCAGAGTCACATGGTCCCGCCCCCGGTCCTCGATTTCATGATGACCCGCGACACCCTCCCCCGGGCCTACGAGCGGGACGGCGCCTACTACACCCTCACCGGGGAATGGCGCCGGCGCGTCCGGCCGCAACACCTGGACGTGGACGCCAAGATCGCCGACATGGACCGGGCCGGCATCCGGACCGCGGCTCTCAGCATCAACGACCCCGGACCCGAGTGCTTCGGCGCCGACGGCCCCAAGGTGGCCAGGCTGGGCCACGACTTCATCGGAAACGCCGCCGAGTCGTACCCGGGCCGCTTCTTCGGGCTGGCGACGCTGCCACTCTTTCACATGGAGGAAGCGCTCAAGGAACTGGACCGCTGCGTGGACCAGCTCGGCTTCCGCGGCATCCTGCTCTACTCGAACCTGGCGGGCCGCTTCCCCGACGAAGACGAGTTCCGGCCTCTGTTCCGGCGCGCCGAGGAGGTGGGCGTCCCCATCCTGCTGCACCCGGCCTATCCCATGACCTACGACGCCGTGAAGGGGCGCTCCCTGGTGGGCGGCCTGGGGCTGATGTTCGACACCACCATCGCCCTGGCCCGGATCATCCTGGCCGGAATCCTGGACCGGCACCCCAGGCTCAAGCTGCTCTGCCCTCACGTGGGCGGCGCGCTGCCCTATCTGATCGGCCGCATGGACCACCAGACACAAGTGCTCAAGCGGGGCGCGGAAAACATCAACCGGCCGCCCAGCGAGTACCTGCGGCAGATCTATCTCGACACCGTCTCGCCCATCGCCCTGGCCATCCGGTACGGCTATGACTTCGCCGGTCCCGACCGGCTCCTCTACGCCAGCGACCACCCGTGGGTGGACCCCAACCTGATCGTGTCGAAAATCGACAGCCTCGGCCTGCCGGCCGCGGATCGGAAGAAGATCTACGCCGGCAACGCGAAGAAGCTCTTCCAGCTATGAATCGGGCGGCGGGCCGCTCCCAGGTGGCGTCTGAAGCACGAACTCCTCCCGGACCCTCCGGATACCGGTTTCGGCTCGCCGTCTGCAGCGGGACGTTCCAGGGCTGGAGCTTCGCCGAGGCCTGCCAGGGAGCGGTCCGGACCGGCTACGAGGGGATCGAGATCGCACCCCATCTGCTCTCGGACGACCCCAACTCCCTCTCCGCCGGGCGGCGCCGGGAGCTGCGGGACATCCGCGAGGCGGAGGGCCTCCTCTACGTCGGGATGCACAACATGCTCAAGGCTCCCGTCTGGCTTCACTTGACGACCCCGGACCGGACCCGGCGGGAGAAGAGCTGGGATTACTTCCGGGGCCTCGTCGACCTGTGCGCCGACCTGGGCGACGGCGGCCTGATGATTCTGGGATCGGCCCGGCAGCGCAACACGGTGAGCGGAGCGACGCGCCGGGAGGCCAGAGGCCGTCTGGCCGAGGGGCTGGCTGCGGTGGCGCCCGACGCCGAGGCGCGCGGAGTGCGGATCCTTCTGGAGCCCCTGGCGCCCCATCTCTGCGACGTGGTCAACAACCTGGGGGAGGCGATCGCCATCGTGGATCAGATCGGCAGCCCGGCCGTGCAGTCCATGTTCGACACCCACAACGCTGTCGGAGAGACCCTGGCCCACGGCGAGGCGGTTCGGAAGCACTACCGCTACATCCGGCACGTCCACGTCAACGAGCTGGACGGACGACACCCAGGAAATGGCGACTACGACTTCAGGCCGATCCTACAGGCGTTGAAGGACGTGGAATATCCAGGATGGGTGTCCCTTGAGGTGTTCCATTTCGATCACGGTCCCGAAGACATCGCGCGAGATTCGGCGAGGTTCATCAGGGATCTGGAAGAGACGCTGGCCTAAGGTTCATGCCGGGACATGGTCCAGATCTCCCCATAGTTCTCCTCTAGAACCTGCTCCACCTCCTGGGAGATCCGGACAAGATCCCATTTCCATTTTTTGCGACGGGGACAGAGGATTTCTCCACGTCCACATTCGTATTCTAACCCGTCGCAATAGTCATCACGGCATTCGACCGGGACGACGGCGGGAAACGCTGTTTACGAAACGTCCATCTGAAGGGATTCGGCCACTACGAGGGATCGGCCAAACCGTAACTTGTGCTGCGGCCCCCTCCCGGATTGCGGGCGAGAAGACCGCGCCGGACCAGGTCGGTGATGTCCCGCAGGGCGGTATCCTGGGAGCATTTGGCAAGCTTGGCCCACTTCGAAGTGGTCAACTTCCCCTCGAAATCACCCAGAAGGCGGTCGAGGACTCGTCTCTGGCGCTGGTTGAGAGGAACATCGGCGACGCGTTTCCAGAATCGTGCCTTTTCATGGACCGCCGCCAGCGTCGACCGTGAACCTTCGATGGCGCTACCCAGGCAAGACAGGAACCAGACCAGCCAAGCCGTGATATCTGTCGTACCCTTCTGCGTCCGTTCCAGAACGTCGTAGTAGGCGGCGCGTTCCTGCCGAATTTGCGACGACATGCTGTAGTAGCGTTGCGGACTCCGCTCGGAGCGGGCCAGGACCATGTCCGCAATCGCCCGCGCCATGCGGCCATTGCCGTCGTCAAAGGGATGAAGGGTGACGAACCAGAGGTGGGCAACCCCGGCCTTGAGCACTTCATCGGTGTCGGCGGGTGCATTGAACCAGTCCAGAAAGATCTCCATTTCCCGGGTGAGGCGGGCGGCGGGCGGGGCTTCGAAATGCACCCGCTCACGGCCGATGGGACCGGACACGACCTGCATCGGGCCGGTGCGATCATCGCGCCAGCCTCCCACCCTGATCCGTCGCCGGTCGCTACGGCCGGATGAAAACAGAGACTCGTGCCAGCCGTAGAGCCGAGTCCCGGTCAGGGGCTCCTCATAGCGTCCGGTGGCGTCCAGCATCATTTCCACGATCCCTTCGACCGTTCGGTCGGCGTGCCTGAGGCCGCCGATGTCCAGACCGAGGTGACGGGCGACCGAAGAGCGAACCTGCTCCGCGTCGAGTCGTTCCCCTTCGATATCGCTCGTCTGCAGCACGTCTTCCGTCAGGGTTTCGAACACCGCTTCCTGCCGGAGATCGAAGCCGAGAGCCTCCATCTGCCCGATCAAGCGGCCCTGCTGATACCGGACAGCAGCCAACGTTTCAATCAGGCCGTCATTCTTCCAATGAAGACGGGGCCAGGCAGGATGTTCGTAGACGTACAATCGCCGCATAATCTGCGGATATTGTAGGCCGTAATCACCGCAGAAGACAATTATTCACCGCATTTTGTGCGTTCAATAACTCTGACATTCGCCGCAATCTCCGAGTACGCACGACTCGGACAGCTCTTGACTACGCAGTATTATGCTTTCATATCAATGTCTATGATGGCATAATGGTGTCGTGCCGGTACAGATCACCATCAGACGTGTCCCCGAAAAGGTGCGGGACGAACTTGCGGCGCGCGCAGCGTTGCGACGCCAATCGATGCAGGAATTTCTGCGTCACGAGTTGGAACGGATTGCCTCTCGACCGTCACTTGACCTTTGGCTCCAACGCGTTCGCGAGCGCAAGGAAGCGGCGGGCACTCGCGTTCGACCCTCCAGCATTTTGCGCGCCCGGGATGCGGACCGGACGTGACGGTCGTCGTCGATGCGTCCCTGTTGGTTGCGGCCCTGGTCGACTCGGGGCGTGAAGGGGTGTGGGCGGAATCGACGATGGCCGAGGGCTCGCTGGCCGGTCCGGAATTGGTCCTGGCGGAGGTGAGCAACATCTTGCGCCGGTTGGAACGGATGGGGGAAATCTCAAGACTCGAGGCCAACAGCGCACATCGCGATCTGCTTCGGCTCGATCTGGACCTGTTCCCATTCGCGCCATTCGCCGACCGTGTGTGGGCTTTGCGGAGCAACTTGACCAGCTACGACGCGTGGTATGTGGCCTTGGCCGAAGCATTGGAGTGTTCGCTGGTGACACTTGACCGAAGGCTCAAACGAGCCACCGGCCCTATATGCGAGATTCTCACCCCACCCGGTTAGTTTGGTTCGAAGAGTAATTTTCTGACTCTTTGTGGAAAAGTCTGTGGAAAAAGTGTGAACACCCGCATCGGCCGGGGTCGCCGGCGCCATCAGGTCTTTGACTCATCACGTTAATATAGTCTATATTGGACTATATTAGATCGGACCAAATATGACCTCCGATTCTGCCAAACTCAACCAGACCTGGACGGTTGCCGAGGCCAAGGCCCGGCTGTCTGAAATTCTACGTCTCGCCGAAGAGGAGGGACCCCAGCGTATTGGTGTACGGCGGGCATTCGTGGTCGTACCCGAGCGTGTGTGGCTGGCTCATGCGCCGGTCCGCACGCCCTTGGGACAGTGGCTGGTCGACAACATGCCCCGTGGTGTGGACCTTGAGATTCCCCGAGATAGAGGTTCACGGCGGGAGATCCCGTTTTCCTCCGGAGCCAGGGATTGAGGGGCTGTCTCCTGGACACCAACGTGATCTCGGAGCTGACCCGAACGGCTCCGGCTCCACCGGTGGTCGCCTTCCTGTCCGGACACCACGATCTATGGCTCTCGACGATCGTGTTGCACGAGTTGGAATTCGGCTTGCGACTGCTGCCGCTGGGACAACGCCGCGACCGACTGCGGGGGGCGCTATCGGAGTTCATTGCGGGATATGGGGAACGCGTCCTGACGCTGGAGAAAATGGGCGCGGAGTGGGCTGCCCACTTTCGGGCGCAGGCGCATCGCGCCGGCCGCATGTTGGACCTGGGAGATGCTCTGATTGCCGGAACCGCCAAGGCCCACGACCTGGTGCTCGCAACCAGGACCGTCTCCGACTTCGAGAGCTTGGACCTCGACCTGGTCAATCCCTGGGAGACGCCGTGACGGGGGTCAGCGGATCAGGCGCTCGGCCAACTCCAGCGCGTCCGCCGGCCAGAAGCACTCCGGACGAGGCCGGATTACAAGGCTATCCGGATGATGGTTTTTGAGGATGCTCGGGGAAAAGAGTACGGGGGGACAGGAAAGTCCCCTCCTATTGGGGAGAAGAATGGGCGATTGGAAATCGCCCCTCCTAGCCGATGTAGAGGAACTCGTTGGTGAGGAACAGGAGGTGGCAGAGGCTCTCCAGGGCTTTCTTCTCAGCGTGGGCCGGATCGGCGTTGGCTTTGAGGTAGAGATCCTTTTGGCGGGCCAGATGCGCCCGGGCGATCTGGGCTTCCTCGGGTGAGGGCGGGCGGGAGAGAGCCAACAGGTAGGCTTTCTCTATCGCTTCTGCCGGATCGCCGTCGGAGAGGCCGGCGACCCGCCGGGCGAAGGCCTGGGCGTTCTCGATGACGAAATCGTCGTTCATCAGCGTCAGCGACTGGAGCGGGGAAACCGAGTTCAATCGCCGGCTGCAGTTGGTCTGCATCAGGGGAGCGTCGAAGGTCTCCAGGAAGCCCAACGGGAAGTAGCGCCGCGCCAGGAGGTAGACGCTGCGCCGCCAGATTCCCGTGGCCTGGGCGTCGGCAATCTCACCCGGTGAATCGGTATGCGGGTTCAGTGTCTTCAGGCCGTCGGCCATCAGCGGGCCTTCGACCGGGGGTCCCCCCATGGTCCAGTCCAGCTTGCCGCTGGTGGCCATCATGGAGTCGCGCAAGATTTCCGCTTCCAGCCGGCGCAGGTTCATGCGCCACAAGAGCCGGTTTTCCGGGTCCGCCTGGAGCGCGAGCGAGCCGGCTGCAGGCCCCTCGGATGATTGCCGGTAGGCCGTGGAGGTCATGATCAGCCGGTGGAGATTTTTTATGCTCCAGCCTTCGCGCACGAACTGCACCGCCAGCCAGTCCAGCAACCCGGGATGGGACGGAGGCTTGCCCTGCTTCCCGAAGTTGTCCGGGGTCTCGACGATGCCTCGCCCGAAGTGGTGCTGCCACACCTGGTTCACGAACACCCGGGCGGTGAGGGGATGGTCGGACCGGGTCAGCCAGCGGGCAAAGGCCAGACGGACGCCGCTGGTCTCCCCCTTGGTCTCCGGCGGCCGGACCGCATCGGTCTCTCCGGGCCGGCTGACCACCTCCAGGAAACCCGGCCGGACCGGCGGCCCCGGACGCTCGACCTCGCCGCGTTGCAACAGCCGGATCTTGGGTGGCGCCGCCAGGTCCCACAGGGCCTGGATCTTGTCCCAGGAGCGCCGGTAGCCGTCCAGGATCCGGATCCGTTCCGTCAACTTCTTGTGGGATTCGAGGTGCTCCTCGTTCAGGGCCTTGACCACATCCTCCGGGGTGGCGGCCAGTTGTTCCTCGAATTTGGAGGCCAGGAACTTCTGCACCTCGTTCCGGTCGGCTTCGGGCGTGGCCAGAGCCTCTTTCGTCTCGGGGCGGATGTTCTCGGGCAGTTCCTCGAGCTTGGCGTCCAGCAGGGCCTCGCGGTAGGGGCGGTAGACCGCCTCGAGCCGCTCCTTGAGCTTGGCCACCGGCTTGTCGATCTCGGCGTTGTGGCGCTCGATCGCCTCCTGTTCCCGTTTGGAGACGCTGGGCAGGTGATGGTTCTTGGGCTGCAGCCAGCGCACCGGGTTGTAGCCGGTGGCGAAAACGGACAACAGGCGGTAGTAGTCCCGCTGCGGGATGGGGTCGTACTTGTGGCTGTGGCAGCGGGCGCAGCCCATGGTCAACCCCATCAGGCCGGTGGAGACCTTCTCCATCAGGTGGAAGAGGACGTCGTACCGCTCTCCCACCAGGTTCACCACGTCCTGGTCGGTGCGGTCGAAGACGGAGCGCAGATAGCCGGTGGCGACCAGCTTATCCAGGATTTCCGGCGTGTACGTCTCCGCCGAGCGCCAGTCCACCAGTTCGTCACCGGCCAACTGCTCGACCAGGAACCGGTCGTAGGGCATGTCCTGGTTGAAGGCCCGGATCACCCAGTCCCGGTAACGCCACATCCCGTCGATGACGATGACGTTTTCAACGGCGGAGTCGAACCCGGTGACGTCGCTGTAGCCGGCCGCATCCAGCCAATGGCGGCCCCACCGCTCACCGTAGTGCTTCGACTCCAGCAGTGTGTCGATGAGCCTCTCGTACGCATCCGGCCTCTTGTCCTCGAGGTAGGCCCGGATGTCTTTCGGAGAAGGCGGGACTCCGACCAGGTCCAGCCAGGCGCGGCGCAGCAACGTGAGCTTGGAGGCATCGGGCGAGAAACCGAGATCCTCGGATTCGAGCCGTTTCAAAAGGAAGGCGTCGATGGGCGTGCGAACCCGCTTCCGGTTTTTCACCTTGGGAACGGGTGCGGCGACCGGCTTCCGGAAGGACCAGAATTGGCGGTCCTCCCCGGTCACCGGCGGCGCTTCGGCCGGATTGAAGCTGGTGCGCTCCACGTGGGGCCGCAGGAGCCGGAAGTCCGAAGTGTCGATCCAGCGGGCCAGGGTCCGGATCTCGCCGTCGCCGAGCGGCTCACCCATGCCCGGGGGCGGCATCTCACGCGAGGTCAGCTTGCGGATCAGGATGCTCTTGATGGAACCGAGGCCGGAGATCACGGGTCCGCCTTCGCTTCCCTTCAACACCGACTGCACCGTGCGCAGGTCCAGCCCCCCCATGGGCTGGTCCGTGGCGTGACAGGCGAAGCAGCGGTCCTCGAAGATGGGAAGCGCCAACTCTTCGAACCGCGCGGTCTCCTCTTTTGTCTGGGCGGCGATAATGGCTTCCTCATCCGAGGGAGCGCCCGCCTCGATCCAGCGCCGGACCGTGTCGATCTCCGAATCGGTCAGCTTCAGGTTGAACGCGGGCGGCGGCATCATTCGCTGGGAGACCTTTTGGTAGAGCAGGCTTGCTTCGGGCGCGCGCTTCGCCACTACCGGCCCTTCATGGCTGCCGCGCAGAACGGAGGTAGCCGTGCGCAGATCCAGACCGACCATGGCGGTGCCGCCGTGGCAACTGTAGCAATTGGTCTTGAAGATGGGCTCCACGTCCCGCTCGAAGCTGGGTTGAGCGAAGACGGCTGCCGTCGACAGCGCGCCCAAGATTGCAAGCGAAGCCACGAGACGAGAAAGCCGCACGGTCAGGCCTCCCGCGGCGGATTCTTGAGAATGTCCGAGACGATGCGCGCGCCGGTGATGCTGGCGTTGGTGGGGGTTTCTTCCCGGCCCTCGTGCCGGACGGTCAGCCGTTTGTGATCGATTCCGAGCTGACGCAGCAATGTGGCCTGCAGGTCGGCGACCCCGACGCGGTTCACCGTGGACCGGTAGCCGAACTCGTCGGTCGCTCCGTAGATCAGGCCCTCCTTGAAGCCGCCGCCGGCCAGCCAGAGGCTGAACGCGTTGCGGTTGTGGTCCCGGCCGTCGGAGTTCTGGGTGGTCGGAAGGCGTCCGAATTCGCCCGCCCACAGCAGGATCGTGCTCTCCAGCAGGCCGCGGCTCTTCAGGTCCTTTAGCAACCCGGCCACCGGCTGGTCGGTCTTGGCGCAGATCGCGCTCAGTTTCTCCCTGAGCTTGGCGTGATTGTCCCAGGGCTGCCCCGGTCCCGGATGGATCTGCACGAACCGGACGCCGGCCTCGATCAGGCGGCGCGCCATCAGGCAGCGCTGGCCGTAGCCGGCGGACACCGGGTTGTCCATCCCGTAGAGCTTCTTCGTCGCTTCCGATTCCTTGGAGACGTCCAGCACGTCCGTCGCGGCCAGTTGCATGCGCGCGGCCAATTCGTAGTTCTGGATGCGGGCCTCCAACTCCGAGTCACCAGGATGGCGGCCCAGATGCAGCCGGTTCAACTTGGCCAGCGTGTCGAGTTCCGCCCGCTGCGCGCCGGGCGGCGGCGGCACCCGGGGATGCAGATGCCGGACCGGGGTCCCGGTGGAGCTGAACTCCACCCCCTGGTGGAGAGCCGACAGGAAGCCGCTGGTCCAGAGCTGCTTGCCCAACGTCGAATACCCCTCCGGATCGCGCAACACCACAAAGGCGGGAAGGTTCTGATTCTCCGTTCCCAGCGCGTACGACACCCACGACCCCAGCACCGGCCGGCCCGCGAAGATGTGGCAGGTCAGCAGCATGTGCAGGCCTTCCGAGTGGTTGTTGTGCTCGGTGTGCATGGAGCGAATGAGGCAGATGTCGTCGGCGACGGTCGCCAAATGGGGGAGGGTCTCGCCCAGATCCATGCCGCTCTGTCCATGCTTGCTGAACTGGAAGGGGCTGGCCAGCAGCACGTTGGCGTTGTTGGGCTGATGGATCTCGACCCCGTCCGGGTGCGGCTTGCCGGACCACTTCGTCAGCTCGGGCTTGGGATCGAACAGGTCCATCTGGCTGGGACCGCCGTTCTGGACGAACTGGATCACCGCTTTCGCCGGAGCCGGAAAGTGGCCGTCCCGCGGCTTCAGGTCGTTGAAGTCGACACGGTCCTCCTCAGCTTTCAGCATGCTGGCAAGGGCCACGCCGCCCATGCCGAGCGCACTCATTTCCAGCAGTTTGCGGCGGGAGACGGTATGCGCAAGAGCGTCCCAGATCATGCTCAAGTCCTTGAGTCCAGTGGATAATACGTGTCCCCCATGGTACGCCGCAGAGCGACGGCTTTCCAGTAGCCGAGGAGCGGCGGCATGGAGCGGCGGCATGGAGCGGCGTCTTTCAGGCGCCGACTGAGTCCGGCGGCTTTCCAGCCGCCGGACTCCCGTGGACCATAGGACCGAAAAAGGAACGGGGAAACGGAAGAGGGAGGACAGGAAAGTCCCCTGTGATTACCAGGATTTGACCTTCCGTTCCATAAAAACTAGTCTTATTCCTAGTCAGTTTCAGCCCAACTGGAGGAGCTTATGAGCAACGTCTGGCAAGTACAGGATGCTAAGGCGCGCTTCAGCGAATTGCTGGCAACAAGCCTCGTCGAAGGACCGCAAATCGTTACCAAGCGGGGTGTTGAGACGGCGGTGCTTGTCCCGATCGAACAGTGGCGCCGACTGGAGAAATTGGCGAAGCCGGACCTCAAGCAGCTTTTGCTCGCTCCCGAGCCTCGCACCGAAGCACTCGTACCGCAGCGTCGAGAACTGCATCGACGAGCGGCTCCGATTTTCGAATAGACTCGTGTACCTTCTCGACACCAACGTCGTCTCGGAGTTGCGCCGCCCCATTCCGCATCAGTCAGTTTTGAACTGGATCAGGAGTGTATCCGCCGACCAGTTGTACCTTTCCGCTGTCACGATCGGCGAAATTCAAGCGGGAATTGAAATCATTCGAGAGAAGGACGCAATCAAAGCAGCGGAACTGGAAGCATGGCTCAACCGCGTGCTCGCCACCTACCAAATACTGGCGGTGGATGCTCATGCCTTTCGGGAATGGGCCAAGCTGATGCACCGGCGATCGGACACATTGATTCAAGATGCCATGATCGCCGCTGTGGCGACCGTCCACAGGCTGACGGTAGTGACCCGAAATGTGCGTGATTTCGAGCATTTTGGCGTTCATATCGTCAATCCTTTCTTAGACCAACACAGAGGAACCTGACCGTACATTTCCCCTCTCGTTGACCCGTGGAGCGGCGGCATGGAGCGGCGGCATGGAGCGGCGGCTTTCCAGCCGCCGGACTCCCGTGGAACAAACGAGCGAGCACGGAACGGGGGAACGGAAGACGGGGGGACAGGAAAGTCTCCCCTCCTGGTACACTACTGACCAATCACCTGCCTGGGAGTCGGAGCACTATGAATCAATATCTGAAATTCATTCTCGCCGTGTCTTTGTTGTGGCTGTCCGCCTGCAACGTGGCGGACACCGACGGCCCCTCCCAGTCCGGTCCCCCGGAACGCGGGCCTCGGGTCCAGCCCGGCACGGCCATGGAGATCTACGCCCCGGAACAGCACGACCTGTACGACGGCCGCTTCATCATCTCGGGAAGCCGCATCTACCAGGTCGGCACGCTGAACGACGAGAGCCCGTGGGACCACATGGGCAATGACGGAACGAACCTGCGGCCGGTGGAGGGCTCGGTCGATTTCGACGTCGACGAGATCAACAACACGGGGACCTTCCGCGCCGACCTCCAACTGCCCGAGGGCCGCTACGTCATCGACCTTGAAGAATTCAAGGAATTCTCACCGTGCCAGGACGGCGGCATCGCCTCTTGGCTCTTCGAGCACGGCGATTCCGGCTGCGGCGACGCCAATTGGCCCAAGAGCATCCTCTACGTGGCCGGCTGGGGGATCGGCTCCGCCACCTTGAACGGGAAGCCGCTCTACCAGGACTACCAGATCCATTTCATGGTCACCCAGGGGATGCGCGACCGGAACCTGCTGGTTCGCTACCCTCTCGACGGGAAGAGTTCGGAGGCCGGCGCCGTCAACCCGGCCCTCCAGCAACTGGACTTCTACATCCGCAGTCCCGAAACCAACGAGGCCAACCATCCTAAGCGGGAGGTGTTCGACCACTTCTTCGCCATGGAAGTCACCTGGAAATAGCCTCTCCAGCGGCTCCGCGAGCGGCCGCTGACGTCTGATTCATCAGGTGACGGAAGAGATGAGATTCACATTACTTCTTGTCTTTTTCCTTTCTCCCGCATTTGCCTCCGCGCAGACCACCGAGCAGGTCAGCGCGATCCTCGAACTGCCCGTTCAATCTCCCGAGACAGTCGAGTTCCAACTGCGCCAGTACTTGATGAAACGTGTGCCTCCCCTGCCCACTCCTCGAAACGCCCGGGAATGGGAGACCGAAGCTCGGGAAATGCGAGAACGGGTACTGAAAGACGTGATCTTCCACGGTTGGCCTTCCAACTGGGTGGAAGCGGAACCCAAGTTCGAAGATCTGGGAATCATCCACTCGGGGAAGGGCTACCGGCTGCGCGGACTTCGCTACGAGATCCTCCCCGGTTTCCAGACGACGGCCCTCCTCTACGAGCCGGAGAACCTGACCGGGAGGGTCCCTGCCATCGTCAACGTGAACGGCCACACGACCGTCGGCAACGCCACCGGCTACAAGCAGGTCCGCTGCATCAACTACGCACTGCGGGGCATGCTGGCCCTGAGCCTGGAATGGTTCAACTGCGGCGAACTGCACCTGCCCGGGAACGACCACTGGTTCGGCGGCCACCTGAACCTGGCGGGCATGAGCGCCACCGGCCTCTTCTACCTGGCGATGCGCAAGGGTCTGGACTACCTGGAACGCCACCCTCATGCCGACCCAGGTCGCCTGGGGGTCACGGGCCTGTCCGGAGGAGCCTGGCAGACCGGGGTCTTGAGCGGACTGGATGAACGGGTTGCCGCCGCGGCCCCGGTTTCCGGGTATTTCGCCTTCCTCTCGGCAATCGAGCGGAATGCCGACGTGGGGGACATGGAGTACAACCCGCCCGACCTGGGCATCGACTACACCCATCTCACCGCCCTGCGGGCGCCGCGCCCCACCCTGCTGATGTTTTCCGCCGAGGACAATTACTACGTGGGACGGGCGGCTCTCACCAAACCGTACCTCTACGACCAGATCATGCCCTTCTTCCGGCTGTTCGGGGAGGAGGGGGTCTTCGAATGGCACGAGAACACCGACCCGGGAACGCACAACTACGAGCTGGACAATCGCCAACAGTCCTATCGCTTTTTCAGCCGCCATTTCGGATTGTCCGTGCAGGCCGGGGAGATCCCGGTGGACGCAGAGGTGAAGACCGCCCAAGAGCTGCGGCTGGGAATCCCTGAGGACAATCTCACCATCCTGTCTCTGGCGCGAAAGCTGGCGGGAGAGATCGAACATGAGGCTCCACCCGGCGATCCCGAGAAAAGACGAGCCTGGGCCGGAAGCAAGAGGCAACGGCTCCAGGAACTGGTGCGTTACGGCACTCAGAAGGTCAAACACCCCTGGGGCGTGGCCAATACCAAGAAGAGGGGACTCGAGAGTGTCTCCTATCGTCTGGAAATCGACAACGATCTCAGCGCCTCGGCAATCTGGCTGAAGGCGATTGCCAGCCCCCCGGATGCTCCTGCAACGATCGTCCTGCACGACCGGGGTTATTCGGCGGCGGCGTCACAGGTTTCCGGTCTCTTGGAACAAGGTCGTCAAGTCCTGGCGCTGGATCTGATCTTCACAGGCAATGCCGCCCCGGAAGGCCCGTTGCGGCCCGAGGGTTCACAAGCCAACGATCGTCCCCTGAATCACCTTCTGGAGGAAAGCAAGAACAAATCGATGGCCGCCTGGATGGTCAGCCGTCCCCCTTCGGCGCTGTACGGGCAACTGCTGGCTCCTCTGGGAGAGCGCCCGCTCGGCATCAGAGCCGCCCAACTGGTGGCCGCGGCCCGCTGGCTGAAAGAGACGGCGGGGACCCGCCGCATCCGTCTGGAGAGTAGCGGCATCCGCAGTCAGGTCGTGACCTTGACCGCCGCGGCCTTGGAACCCAAGTTGTTTTCGCAGGTTCGGATTCGCCAGGGGATGGACAGCATGAGTCATCTGTACGCCGTCCCCGTCACCTACCAGCAGGCTCCCGGGCTTTTCTGCCGGGACCTCTACAAGGAGTTCGACCTGGATCAGCTTGAGGTTCTGGCCCGGCCGACGGAGGTTCTTCAGGAGTGAAATGGGAGTGGCGTGGGTAGGGGACAGTCACGTTCCCACCCGGTTCAGGACACCCCCGCGGCCAGCAGAAAATCGATCTCGTCACTCAGCTTCCGAGTCAAGTCTACCTCTGAATCGAACCCCACGTGGCGGTACTGAATCCGGCCCTCCCGACCGATGAGCACGATCGTCGGTATCGCGGACACTCCGAAATCGTCGTCGACCTCGCCGTCTCTGGCGACCGGAAAATCGTATTCGTTCTTGGTCATGAACCTTCGGACCACGTCGTCATCCTCGTCCACGCTGACGGCAAGAAAGACGACTTCGGGCCGGTCTGCCCATCGATCGACCGTTGCCTGGAACTGGGGAAGTTCATCGATACACGGTCCGCACCACGTGGCCCAGAAGTCGAGGACGACGACCTTGCCCTTGAGGTCCGCCGACCTGATGTTGTCGCCACCCAGAGTCTCCAGATTGAATTCCGGAGCCTCGCCCGAGGACAGCCCGCGCGCCTTCAGTATTGCCTCGTCCAGACTCAGCGCGGTCGGAGCGCTGAGGACCACGCTTCTCCCGGTCTTGGGCTGAGTCACGTGGTCGAGGACGTACTGGCTTAGACCTTCAATCGAACCGTGCACCTTTGCGAACAGGGATTCCAAGGGTTGCCGGGCGGGATCGTGCAGATAATCAATCAGAGAAGCGGCGTAGTGCTTCAGCCCTTCTTGGTGCTGGCCAGTGGCTTCGTAGGCAACGGCAAGTTCAAAATGGATTCGGTCCCCCAGACGATCCCACACGCCTACCACGGGCCGAAGCACGTCGACTGCCTCCTGATACTTCTTTGTCTTGTTCAGCATCTCGCCCAGTTCGTAGGAAACGCCAACTCGCACGTTTCCGGCCACTTCTTCCAGCAGCTCTCGGCTCGGCTTCCTGCTGGTAAAGAGAACGGTCCCGTGGACACTGTCCGGGTTCGCGAAATCGAGAGCCCGTTCAAGGAACCGGACCGCAAGCTCAGTTTGCCCCTCTTTCGCATAGTGACCCGCGACGTGCGTATAGGCCATCGGATTCGGATAACCCGATTCCAGGAGTTCCTCTACCAGTCGTGCTTCCTTCTCAGCGTCTCCGGCATTCCAGTAGAGCTTGAACAAGGCTCGGTAGGCGTAGTTCTTAAGCCTCCTGTCATCCGGAATTTCCTCTTTCTCCAGGCACTCCCGGGCGAAGGTTTCCGCCTTTTCCGGGTTCGTTTCCACGTAGTGTTTCAAGAGGGAATCGTAGACGTGCACAATATTGGGACCCGCGGGGTAGTCTTCGATGAAGCGATGCCAGAGCCGGACTTTTTCGTCCTGGTCCTCCAGAGAGTCCGCCATCTCGTACAAGGCAAAGGCCCCATTGCGGGGATCGGATCTGAACTTCTCATAGATTTCCTGCAAGAGACTTGCGGCGTCGGTGTCCCGCTCTGCCTTCTCGTAGGCGCGCTTGAGTCCCCAATAGCCGCGGGCGACGTCCGGTAGTTCCGCAATCATTTTCCGGTAGGCGTCAATTTCGTCCTCCCGGCGGCCCATGAGGCCGTATGTTCGCGCCAGTCCTCGATGGCCAAGTTCATTCGTGGGCTCGCACTCCAAGACCCTCAGGTAGTTCGTGACTGCCTCGTCGAAGGACCGGCGGTTTTCCAACAACTCACCCAGACCCAGATAGCCCCAGGCGGAGCCGGGATCCAGCTCGATCGCCTTCTCGTAATGGGCCTCCTTCGTGTCGCCCTCGGCGACTTCGCCGAGCAGGTAGTGGAAGACGGCGCTGTCCGGATTCTCCCGGACGCGCGCTCCGTACTCCTGGCGGAGTTGGTCCTTGTCCTCAGTGAGGCGGATGATCTCCCGGTGCGCTTCGGTGAACTCCGGATCGTGCTCGACTGCCTGCCGGCAAAGTTCCAGCATTCGATCGGCGTCATCGCCCCGATCGAGAGAGATGGCCCCCTCATAGAGCTTGCGGGCCGTTTCCGGATCGGGAGCGGTGGGACCCGAGCAGGACGAAGCGATGACGAGAAGAGAGCAGCAGAAAACCTGGATCAGTCTCATGGCAGACCTCCGTAGCGGACCGTTGTGCCAGTCCCAGGAGCCTGCGCCACAGAAATCAATCTACTGCGAATGCGGTGAATCGGTCCATATTTCCTCGATTTCTCGGCGAATAGACCGACTATGCACCTCAAAATCGAGAAAATCTGGCCTCGATTCCCCACTTTCTCGCTACGATCATTTCTACGGCGCAGACTCCTAGGAGGCTGTCCGAGAACGGGGCTGTCACCGAAGCTCCTTAAAATCAGGGCATCTGATCATCAGGAGGGTGTCGGATGGCCCCGCGATTCAAAGCCTACCCGAAAAACTACTACCAGAGTCAGCTGTTTCCGGCCAACGTGTTCGAGTTGTTGCCGGAGGATCACGACTGTTTCCTCTATCGGGAACTGTTCGAGCAACTGGACACGTCGGAAGTGGAAGCCCGGTACAGTCCCCGAGGCCAGCGGGCCTACCCGCCCCGTCAGGTCATCTCGGTCCTGATCTACGCCTACAGTCACGGGGTGTTCAGTTCCCGTCAGATCGAGAAGCGCTGCCGGGAGGATCTGGGATTTATGTACATCGCGGGGAGGAACTGTCCGAACTTCCGGGTGTTGAGCGATTTCCGGAAGGACCACGGGGCATTTTTCCGGTCCTGTTTCCGGCAGACGGTACAACTGGCGATGGGGTTGGGTCTGGTGAGTCTGGGACACGTGAGTCTGGACGGCTCCAAGTTCAAGGCGAACAGTTCGAAGCACAAAGCGATGAGCTACGGACGACTCAAGCAACGGGAGGCGCAGTTGTGCGAGGAGATCGAAGCCTTGATGGCCGAGGCGAACGCTCAGGACGAGCAAGAGGATCGAGCGTACCAGGAACGCACGGGCTACGAGTTGCCGGAGGAGTTGCGCGACAAGAAGCAGCGATTGCAGAAGATCCGAGCGGCGAAGCGGGCGCTGGAGAGGCGCGAGGCCGAGTTGAGGCCGGGTCAAGCCATTGCCGAGAAGAAGCAGATCAGCTTTGCGGACGCGGACGCGCGGATCATGAAGGGAAAAGGGGGGTTCGAGTACGCGTACAACGCGCAGATCAGCGTGGACGAGAAGGGTCAGGTGATCGTGGGGCAGCACGTGAGTCAGCAGGCGAACGATTACCGGGAGGTGAGTCCGGCGCTGGATGAGGTGGAGGACACGACCGGTCGTGTCCCGGAGAAGCTGAGCCTGGACAACGGCTACTATTCGGGGAAAAACCTGCAGGAGCTGTCGGACCGGGAGGTTGAGGCCTACGTGGCGACGGACCGGGGAGAGAAGGCGGGCCAGGGGAGCCTGGAGGAGAGTGACCGTCGCCTGGTGAAGGCGGACTTTCGTTACGACGAGGAGCGGGACGGTTTTCACTGCCCCGGAGGGCAACTGCTGACACTGAAGACCACTCGGGCCCAGGGGGACCGCGTGTATCAGGGCGATGCGGAGGTGTGCGTGTCGTGTCGGTACTATCGTCGCTGTTGCCGTTCGAAGTCGGGGGCGGCGCGCACGATCAGGAGTGACGGTCAGGAGCCGTTGCGCAGGGCCATGAACGAGCGGATGAGGCAACCGGAAAGCCGAGCGCTGTACGCGCGACGCAAGGTGATCGTGGAGCCGGTGTTCGGGCAGATCAAGAACGCGGGTTTCCGAGGGTTCGGACTGCGAGGCAAGGCGAGGGTGGCCGGGGAGTTCTCGCTGGTGTGCGCGGCGCACAACCTCAAGAAAATCATTCTGGCGGCGGTTCGGGGAGAGGTGTGTCCGGAGTTCGGGAAACGAGCGGCTCTGGCGTAAAAAGGGGCGGGTGAGGAGGCATGAAGCCGAAAACCAGCCTTGATCGGCTGCTTCCGAGCCGAAAATAGCGCAATCTATCGATTCCCTCGGTGTTGGAGGGCAGGATTCGATGCTATTCGGAGCCATGGGCCATTGCCCATGAGCATTGATGTGGACGAAAGTCGACCGATACTGAGTTCTCGGACAGGCTCCTAGGCGGGCAAAATCCAGAATGACGTTTTTTCAAAGATAACACCATGGTCATGGCGAGGTAACCGTCCACCTCTTCCTCGCTTCTGGTGATCGACTTGATCTGTAAATTGACTCCCCCGTTATTGGATGTCGTAAGGGGGCACGGAGGTTCACTATAGGGCAGGACGTTGGGAGCGGGGGTTGTTCACCCCCGATTCCTGGGAGAAAGGCAAGAATCTCAAATCCCGCACGCTGAACTGTGCCGATCCATCGAGACGGATTCCGCGAGGCCCGGATTGGCGGTTGACAGCTTCATTCTATCGGCGGGAAAACCAGTATAGTTCACATACCGAATCCACCAACCGGTTGGGACGGGACGGCAGTTGTTGCGCCCCGTGGCCGAGTGCGCGCGGCATGACGGTCGGTGACGGTGGATTCCGGGGAGACGTGAATGACGACCATTGAGCAGCGCCGCAAATCACGAACGCTACGAAATCTCCATACAGAGTCTCGCATGCTCGTGCTTCCGAATATCTGGGATCCGATCGGCGCCCGGGTGCTGGCTAACAAGGGCTATCCGGCCGTCGCGACCGCCAGCGCTGCGATTTCTTCGTCGTTCGGGTTCGAGGACGGCGAGAAGATCACCCGCCGGACGATGCTTGATGTCGTGCGGCGGGTCTGTCGCGCCGTAGTTGTCCCCGTCACCGCCGACATGGAATCCGGATACGGTGCTTCCATGTCCGATTTGGAGGACACGATCCGGGAGTTGATCGATACCGGAGCGGCGGGATTGAATATCGAGGACAGCCTCGAAGAAGGCGGACCGCTGCGGCCGGTACATGAACAGGCTCACCGCATTGCTACGGTCAGGGAAACTGCCGCCGCTCAGGGATTGGATCTCGTGATCAACGCGCGAGTGGACTCATTTCTGTCGGACAGGTTTTCCACCGACGAGGAAAGAATCGAGGAGGCCGTGGCACGCGCTGAGGTCTACGGTCAGGCCGGAGCCGACTGCATCTACCCCATTGGTCCGGGCGACGTGGAGACTCTGACCCTGCTGCGGTCACGAATCACCCTGCCGCTGAACGCCCTCGCTACACCGGCCGCTGCACCGCTCGACACGATGGCGGCGTTAGGGATCAACCGTGTCAGTTTCGGACCGTTCATTTTTCGAGCGTGTCTATGGAAGTTCGCAAGCATCGCAGACGCGCTGTTGCAGTCGGGCGGCTACGAGTGTATCGGTCATGAGATGATGTCGGGCCCCGAGGTTTCAAGGCATCTGAGGTCCGAACGCGAGACTGCTTCGGGAGGCGTTTGAGGGTATGAAATGCCCAGGAAGCGGCTCCGTCGGCTCTTCCGAGATCCTGATCTGCTTCGCCGCCGAGCGCCTCGGCGTGCACCCGTGCCGCTGAGCACCCTGCCGGCCTTCCGGCGTGCCTACCGGCAATTGAGGCCCCTGACGCTCCAACTCCACACGCGAGAGCGACCGAGCTCGGGTTTCTTCCCGGTCCCCCTGAGCAGACCACAACTTCCGGTTCTTCGTTCCCACCGGCGAAATCCGCCAGGCGGAGGTCCACGCGAGCGAGAACGTGACTGTCCCCATTTCTCGAGATGAAGGTGCCGATAGGTTGCCAATCACAGAATCGCGTTCAAGTCGTCCAGAAGTACGCTCCGGTCTTCCAGCTCCTGGATTTGTTCGGCAAGACGTTTGGCCCTCGAAATCAGGTCGTGTGCTGCCTGCCCCTCCCCCTGCAACGCCTTGGCGCGGGCGCTCGCCTCATAGCCGTAGCCGACATAGTAGGGAGGCAGATCGTTGTTCTCAGCGACCGCGATACATCGCTGAGCGAAGTATTCCGCGCGCTCCGGAAGTCCTGCGACGGCGTAGACGCGAGCCAGCTGCCAAGTCCCAATTGAGATGTTCATTGGCGTAGGGTCCTCGACCTGAGTCCAATGCCAGAAGGAAGCATGGGAGGTGTGAATCATCTCTTCAGCTTCGCCGGCGGTGAGCTCCGGCTTACGCAGATACTCCCAAGTCTTGTTGAAGCAGGAAGCGGCCAACCCACGGTGGGTCAGATTGTCTGATTGATTGTTCATATCGTCTCCGACGGTCATGAGAACGTGACTGTCTCCTTTTCGCGTTCCCCTTTTCGGGTCCCTATTCGTGCGCCCAAACTACAATAGGATAGATGGCTGTAGACGACGGGGAGCAACTGCGCGAACTAGGAACCGTCTTTGCCAGGTTCGCCGAGGAGGCTTACAGGGGTGGCTGTCCACTCTACACAGTGCTGGCCGAAGGAGTCTCCGACGACGCCCATGTACTGGATATCGCCTCCTCGGCTCGTCGGCCGCCCGTGCCCAACCTGCTCTTCGCGGCCGTCCACTATCTGCTCCTTCGCGGTGCGGCTCACGCACTCACTTCGTTCTACGCCAGCCTGACACCCGACCCGAGTCCCGTCGGCGATGCATACCCCCACTTCCGCGACTTTTCCATGGAATACGAGTCCGATCTGCGGGGTCTAATGTCTACCCGACTGGTCCAAACCAACGAGGTCGCGCGTTGCTCGTACCTACGCCCTGCCTTCGCATTCATAGCGGAAGAAACGCAATGGCAACCACTCTCGCTAGTAGACGTCGGCGCCAGCGCCGGGCTCAACCTGCTCTGGGATCGATACGCGTACGACTACAAGGACCATGGTTTGGCCGGTGACAGGCGCTCCCCTGTGTGGATCGCGGTTGAGGTCCGCGGAGACAATTGTCCACCGATTCCGCACGATTCGCCTTCTGTGGCGTTTCGGACCGGCATTGACCTGAATCCGGTAGACGTGACGGACCCCGATTCGGCGCTGTGGCTAAGGGCGCTGGTCTGGCCCGGACACGAACGCAGAGCGGCACAGCTCAAAAGAGCCATGGACCTGGCTGTAGCCGGCCCACCAGAACTCGTCGCGGGAAACGCGCTGAACGTGCTCCCGGCGATCTTGGGCAACGTGCCGACTGAGACGACGCTCTGCATCCTTCATAACCACGCCCTCAACCAGTTCTCCCAGGAGGACCGCCGACTGTTCGGCTCCCTGGTGGACGAATGCTCACAGGACCGGGAGGTGTACCTGCTTTCGGCCGAAGGACGAAGGGGACAGAATTTCGTAAATCTCGAGCTGGCCCGGATCAGGAACGGCGACAGGTCAGTCCGACAGTTGGCGAAGGTCGACCCTCACGGCAAGTGGCTGGAGTGGATTGCCTAGTTGTATCCTCAAGTGAGAGGAAAGAGAGCTGTCCCCCTTTCTCCCGCGGCCGAGACACTCGGCAGTTCCCGAGCCATGAAAAGACTTGCCGAAGTGAACGGTAAAACCGTACACTTACCACATGGTCGTTCGCTCTGTCCGTCACCGAGGATTGCGCCGACTGATCGAGCAGAACAATCCTCGATTCCTACGCCAGAATCTGGTCGACCGGGTGCGCAAGGTCTTGACGCTGCTGATCCTGGCTGAGCACATCGACAGGTTTATTGCCGATTCGCCGCCTGGCTGGCGTGTTCACCGGCTCTCAGGGGGCCGACGGGATGAATGGAGCGTTTCGGTTTCCGCGAATTGGCGGATCACTTTCGAAGAAGAGGACGGCTACGTTTACCGCTTGAACTTGGAGGACTACCACTGATGGCAACCGATGACATTAAAGTGAACATGACCCCTTCCCATCCGGGCGACTTCATCCGTACGGAGGTAATTGACGAGTTGGGTCTGACTGTGACGAAAGCGGCCCAAATCCTGGGAGTCCGCCGCGCGACGCTTTCGGACCTGCTGAACGGCAATGCCGCACTCTCCCCGGAGATGGCATTACGCATCGAAAAAGCCTTTGACGTGAGCATGGATGTGCTGCTCCGGATGCAGGCATGGTACGACGCCTCTCAGATGCGTGCCCGTGCGGGTGAGATTGAAGTTCAACGCTATGTGTCCGCATGAATGACAATCACTTTCCGGGTAAAGAAGGTGGGTGTCCCCTTCGCACGGGCCGCGACAGACGGCTCTGGGCGCGAGCAACACGCCCCTTGGTGAGAATTGCGTTTATTGATTCCAACGACGCTTGAGGTAGAGGGGCACAAACGCCAGCAACACGGCGACGCTCAGATGAATCTAGCGTTCGATTCTTCCACCGTTCCCGCTATTCCTCACCATCAGCGTGCGAACTTGACGTCTCGCTTGGATCAGCTCCAGGCCCAAGGTGCTCTGGATGGCCTCAGCAATCGAAGAATGGTCATCAGGATCGAACTGCAGCTTTACGCGATAGGAACCATGGAGCCCTGTCTCATCGAGTACCGCTCGACCCAGCCTTGATGCGACCATGCTCGCAAGACTCTCGACGCTCGTGGCCTCGATTTCCCCTCTGGACCCACGGGAATAACTCCCTTGGATCGATGGCAGAGGCTCGAGTTTCGTCTCGGCCGATTTCCGCAATACGTACGCGTCCACCATCCGATTTTCCCAGACCGCATCGATTCCCAGCGCGGCCGAGACCGCCTATTGCAGCATGGGATCCAAGAGATCCTGTCTGCCGGCCGTATTGATCACGACATCGTATTTCTGATCGGGTAACTCCGCCTCGATCAGGAATCGGCCCGGTCGAGCGTTGAAGGCAGCGGGAATGATGTGTTCCGGAAGAAAGGAAATGATTTTTTCTCACCGGGGCGGGCGCTCATACCGCTACGATCACTCGTGGACGGGCGGATGAGTACTTGAAAGACCGGTTCCGGCCCGTCATCTCCAACCGCGAAGAGGGTCCCCGTGGACTTCTCCGGAACATCGGGACGCCGCCCTGCTACCAGATCGAGCAGAGCCGCCTTGGTCACGTGTTGGGGGTGTGTGACCGCCTGGATGACTCCCTCCTTGTCGACCATTACGGTGGCCGGGATTCCCAACACGCCGTAGTCCTGGAAAACGGATCGATCAAGATCGAGCCCAACCCAGCCGAAAATAGGTTGAGAATCCAAGAATGGTTCAACGATGCTTGCTTCCTCATCCGTTATGGAAAGGAACCGAACCGGCTGATCTGAGAATTCCTCGGCGAGCTCGTTGAAATGGGGAATAGCTGCAACACACGGTCCGCACCAAGTGGCCCAGAACTCCAGGACGGTCGCCTGACCCTTGAGGGTTTCCCAACTCAAATCATTGCCGGTTGGACCCTTCAACAGCGTCTCGATTGCGAGTTCCGGAGCTGGGTCGCCGATCTTCGGCGGCGCTCCGAACGCCAGGGCCGCAGTCATCATTAGATTCACGAATGTCCCGATCGAGAATTTGGGCATCGTACGACCTCCTCTGGTTCGTCAAATACGGTGGATGCTCGTGCTGGGCAAGGCGCACACCGGTTTCAGTCCCCTTCCTTGCGCGGAGACAACACCAGAACCTCGTAGGTGGTGGGCTCGGATATTCGCTCCATAGTCACGCCGAAGTTGTCGCGCAAGTATTTGAGGGCCACCTCCCAGCCATCTGAGAAATCGACGGAAACGTCGACCCTGCGGTGGAAGGGATTGGACGCCTCCGGGCCCTCCCACTTCATCTCGACATCGTCGAGTAATTCGTTGTACCCGCTGACCAGTTTTCTGCCTGCCGCATTGGAAAGCATGGTTCGTATTACGTTGAAGAGCGGGGTCCCCGTGCCGCGAAGGTTGTACCCATTGGTTTCAGTTGATTCGTCTCGCACCGCACTGACCGGAAAATCGGTTCCGTCCTGGGTAAAGATCCATCGGGTCCTGGTTCCTTGCCGCTTCTTCAATTCGGCAACAAAATCAAAACGCTGGCCAAGTCGCTTCACCCGCTGCACCGGGTCCATATTGATTCGGTGGACAATCCGAACCGAGAAACGCTGGTCGGAAAACGCCGAATCCGGAGTCTCCACCGGCCTGTCCCCCAGAGTCTGGGCGATCTCGGTCAACGGCGTGCGGTAAAACTCGTAGCTTACGACCCCGCCGCTCACACGCGACGACATACCTTGTCTCCCCTTGGTCGGATCGTTCGAGGGGGGGTGGACTACGATTTCCATACCCTCCAGCGGCATGAAGAACACCCTGTTTCGCAAAGGCCCAAATGGAGCCAACGCTCTGCCCAGCGGGTCTGCTTTCACTACACTCTTGGGAGCCGTCTGGACGCCATCATCGGCGACCTTAAAGAGCGCGTCAGCAAGCGGCACGTCGTAGTCCCGATAGTTCAATTCGTTGACCAGATCCCATTCCTGCTGGCCCGTGTCCAAATAAACGCGCGAGTGGTTAGGCAAACGCGTCTGCGCGTCGACTTCGATTTCAAAACGGATGTCCGACGGTGTCTTCCTGCCCAGCGAGGAGCGCTGCCAGATCGAAAAAAGCACGGTCTTTCCCCGATCCTCCCGATCAATCTGATACGACAATGCCTCGAGTTGTTCGGGTCCGGGCAGGACCAGATTCTTGCCGACCTTATCCACGGACCATGCGCCTGGCCAGGGTAGGTTCTTCAGGTACCAGACGCCCTCGATGTTCATGTACACGGACGTATCATCCGACAGAACCACCTGCCGTGACGGGCCGGTATCAATCTCGGCGCGAAAAAAGTGCGGGGCCTGAAACCAGTGCTTCACCGGCACCCTGTCTCCGTTTTCCCCACGGAACCAGCCCACCGTGTGCACCGAAGAGAGTTTGCGCACTTCTTCGACAACGTGTGCCCATGCCGGAGTGGAGGCCCCGCGCCAGAGGACACCTAGGAATACGGCAGCCAGAGCGATAGCAAACGCCGTCATCCAGGCCGGCCGGAGCAATGCCAGCCAGAGTCCCGACTGGCGTGGTCGCTCGTATTTCGAGCGAATCGCCTTCAGCGTGCTGGACCGGGCCGCTGCCAGGAGTCGGGAGGGGGGCTCCGTGGCGCCGATGTCGGCACTCAGTTCCAGCATGGTGCGTACGGCCTCGATGTCGCCGACCGCCTCCGGGTGATCGGCCAGATAGTCATCGATCTGCCGCGCGACGGCATCCGGAAGCTCGCCCCGGACGTAATCGCTCAGTCTCCTCTCAAATTCAATCCTGTCCATCGTTCCAGTCCCTTCAGTCTGTGCCCATCCAAGCTCGCATTTTTTTCAGGGCCTTATACTCGCTGGACCTCGCCGCACCCTCGCTGCACCCCAATCGCGCGGCGATTTCTGCAAAGGTCCATCCCTCAAAGTTGCGCAGGGCAAAGACGATGCGCTGGCGCTCGGGCAAATCCGCTGCCAAGTCGCGCACCCGATCCATGAGCAACTGACGTTCTGCGTCTTTGTCGGCGTTGGTTTCCACCGCCGTATCCGCTTCTATGCCAACCATCGATCGCTGCTGGCGCCGCGCGTTGAAGGCAACGTTGGTCGCCACTCGACAGAGCCAAGCCTTGGGATAGGCGATCACCTCGCCGCGGGTGCAAGAGGCGTGGAAGCGGAGGAAAGTCTCCTGGAAGATCTCCTGAGCCTGGTCGGCGTTGGGAATAATCCGGTAAGCGACCTTGAGAACCAGCCGCCCATAATCCTCGATGGCCTTGGCGCTGATATCGGCCGGTCTCTTTGCGAATGCCTTCATGTCGTTTGGCCGCCGCGAGTGCGTCGATCCTGACCGCGCTCGCTGTCCCCTTTTCCCTATAAGACCCGCGAGGCACAATAATGTGAACTGGAGAAATTTATCTGTAACGTAAGGCGTTGTTCGTTGGGTCGGCTTCGAACCGCCTGATCTCGCCGGTAGTGGCGTAGACCGCGTCCCTTCCTCCCGGGTAACGATCGTAGTCAATGTTGAATTTGGAGGCGCCCACCGACCAGAGTTGAGAGCGTAGCTATCTCCTTCTCCCTAGCCAAAGGACTTCAGCGCTGTCTCGCTCCTCTCCATATGGGCGATGAACTCTGCTGTGTCGACAATTGGCAAAGTGCGGATTTCCGAAGGGATCCAGCCAAGTGCCATGGTGTGACTGGGCACCGCCGGTCAATGCTCGAGTGGAACAAGACATCGGGCTATCGCTTCTCTAGCGGCCTTTCGGGTACCGCCAGTTATACACCCGTGTTCGACTCAGTTTACGTTCACTCGACGACCGTGAGATGGTGTCGCACCGTACCACTCGCTTTCCGTTCTAACGAACTTGGTAACGGAGCTTTAAGTACTGATGCGGGCCGGTCGGTTTTCGGCCGTGGACCAATTGTTCGGGCTACGGGCGGTACGCTGCCCTATGCCTTCTGATCGAGCCCCTCTATTATTTAGATGTGTTCCACCCATCCTGGTGGAGCATGGATGTTAGATGGACCAAGGGGAGACGCCAGATATGGGGGATAGCGCGCACACTCTCTCGCCTCCTACGTCGGAGACGCATGCTGGCTCAGAATACGAAGATGTACTGAAGATCCATGTGGATATCGCCGCGAAGCTGAATTTCGCGGCGCACCAGTGTGCCTTTCCGGTGCTGCGCAGCCTTGAGGTAGAGAATCTTGATGGGGAGGAGCACTTTGAGGATCTAGTTCTGACGCTCGAGTCCGATCCGGCGTTCATCAAGACGAAAGTATGGCCTATCGATCGGATTGATTCACGAGGTCTGATTCGCATCAGGGATCGGGATCTTGAAGTGGATGGCGGATTCCTGCTGGAACGCGACGAGAAGATGAACGGTGCGGTTACGTTCCGGTTGGTAAAGGACGGACTCCTCCTGGCCGAATGCCGGAAGCAGGTTGACCTGCTCGCGTACAACGAGTGGGGCGGGATGGGGTTCATGCCGGAGCTTCTGGCCGCATTCTGCATGCCCAACGATCCGGCTGTGGACGCGATCCTTCGGGACACCAGCGAAGTGCTGCGCAGGGCGGGTAAGCCGGATCGGATCGACGGGTACGAGTCCAAAAGCCGCGAGCGCGTTTGGGAAGTTGCCAGTGCCATCTACTCGGCAATCGCAAACCTCGGCCTGACTTACGCGGTTCCTCCTGCGAGTTTCGAGCACGACGGCCAAAAGGTCCGTGTGCCCAGTCGCATCCTCGACCAGCGCGTGGCGACCTGTCTGGACACGGCCATGCTATTCGCTGCGGCCTTCGAACAGGCCGGACTCAACCCAATCGTTGCGTTGCCGAAGGGACATGCACTGGTCGGCATCTGGCTCCAGCCGGAGAGTTTGTCGACGATCGCGATCGATGACGCCGAGACGCTCAGAAAGCGGGTCGACCTTAAGGAGCTGTTGCTCGTAGAGACAACCTGCGTGACAAAACACCCGGCCCCGCGCTTCACCAGAGCCCTCGAGGTGGCTGTTCGCACAGTTGCCGCGGACGACGACGGCACGTTTGGTGCCGCGGTCGACATTCGGCGAGCGCGAGCTCACCAGATCACTCCTCTCGGACTGGTGTCGAGCGACGTTGTGCCCGAGGTTGGAAGCGTTACCGTAACCGCAGAGCTGCCGCTGGAGCAGGCGCCAGCGCTTCCCGCCTTTGACGATGCCGACGCTGACGACGAAGGGCGGCGTACAGGCGAGAGCCGTTTGGAGCGTTGGCAGCGCAAGCTGCTGGATCTTACGCTACGCAATCCGTTGTTGAATCATCGCTCGACACAGACTAGCCTGAGGATAATCTGTCCGGATCCCGGTCGCTTGGAAGACAGGCTCGCCACTGGCGCCCGTTTACGTCTAGTTCCCGTTCCGAAACCCACGTCGCAGGAGCAGGACGAGGAGATTCACCGTGAACGCACCGGTGAATTGATCACCGAGGAGTATGCGCGCGACGAACTTGACCGCGGCCGAGTACTCGTCGATCTTACGCCGCGGGACCTATCCGTTCGGGCCGTCCAGATCTTTCGGAGGGCGCAGACGGCTTTGCAGGAAGGTGGAGCAAATACTCTCTATCTGGCCATCGGCTTCCTGAGCTGGAAGCGCGACGGGAACGATGATCGAAGATTCCGGGCCCCTTTGATTCTGCTTCCGGTCACATTGCAACGAAAGTCCGTGCGCAGTGGCATTGCAATGTTGGCCCACGACGACGAGCCGAGGTTCAACACGACCCTGCTGGAGATGGTTCGCAGGGACTTCGCCATCGAAATGTCCGGCTTGGACGGAGATCTGCCCCAAGACGAGAGAGGCATCGATGTCGGAGCCATTTGGAACCGCGTCCGGCGGGCTGTGAAGGACGTACCCGGATTCGAGGTCGTCGTGGACGTGGTGCTTGGACATTTCTCGTTTGCGAAGTATCTCATGTGGAAGGACCTCGTTGACCGGACTGACGCCTTGCGAGACAACGATGTCGTCCGCCATCTGATTGACACGCCAAGTGCCCCGTACAGCTCGGACATTGGGTTCGTCGAGCGTCGGTCGCTCGACCGTGACTACAAGCCTTCCGACCTGCTGACCGCGCTTCCTGCGGACTCGTCGCAGATGGCCGCGATTGCAGCGGCCGACAAAGGGAAAGACTTCGTGATCATCGGCCCGCCAGGAACCGGAAAGAGTCAGACGATTTCCAACCTCATCGGACATCTGCTCGGGAAGGGCAAGACCGTGCTCTTCGTGTCCGAGAAGACCGCCGCGCTGGAAGTCGTCTACCAGCGATTGGAGAAAGTAGGGCTCGGTCGCTTCTGCCTCGAGCTGCACTCCAACAAGGCTCGCAAGACCGATGTCCTTAAGCAGTTGGAAACGGCGCGCGATGCCGCGGAGATCGAGCCGGAGGACTGGAACCGGAAGACCGACGAGCTGATGACACTGCGTGATCGCCTGAACCGCCTCGTCGATCACCTGCACAAGAGGCGCAGGAACGGTCTGACGGCGTTCCATGCGATGGGCGTGAAGATCCGAGACGAAAAGCTTTCCAGTCAGCTTACACTGTCATGGCCATGCGCTGACCATCACGACGAAAGCAATCTTCGGGCTCTGCACGAGGTTGTAGACAACCTCTCGATTCAGGCCAAGGCGGTGGGAAATATCTCACAAAGCCCGTTCCGTTCGATCGAGATCGGAGAGTGGACGCCGCATTGGCAAGCGCGGGTTGTCGAGCGTTGCGGCGCGCTATCGTCCGACGCGAGAGCTGTGGAGCATCTCTGCTCTGCTCTCTGCCGGTCACTCGGAGTGGAGCTGCCGGATCACTCGATAACGCGGCTCGATTCGCTGGGCGAGCTTGCGTCCGTGCTGCTTGATTCGTTTCGTAAACCAACGTTCTATGCCCTCGGGCCGGACGGGCTCGATCAGATCGAGGCGCTTGAAGAGGCGGAGGGACGTTTGCAGGAGTACTGGATTGCGGAGGCTTCACTCAGCTGCCCGTACGAACCTTTCGCCTGGCGGGAACTTGACGGAGAGGAGATCAGACGGCGCTGGACGGAGGCCGAGCAAAGACGTTGGCCCATGAGCACGATCGCGAAAAGCCAAATCGTGAAGGAGTTGTGTGCCAATGGTGCGCGGCGCGCTCCAGATCCGTCAAGGGATGCACCGCTACTCGCAACCATGCGTCGCGAGGGTGAGGCGATCGACCGGTTGGACGGGCGACTGTCCGGACTCAAGGGCTGGGCCGCGCACGCAACGCCAGCCGCAACGGCCGCATCGCTTCGTGAGATTGGCCAGCGAGCCCGGTCCGCTGTCGGGAAATTGAGCGATGCCCCGCAAGAGCTGGTGGAATTGCGTGGCAAAGTACGGAATATGCTTCACGACGGCAACGATCTGCTAGCCCCGGACGGAAGCGTGGGCCGGGTGGCGGCCGGCTATCTGCGCGCACTCGACAAGCTGAGGCATTCAGTGAGCGCATTTGAGGAGGTGGCGGGCTCGGCCTTGCGAGGGCGGTTTGCCGACGTGGACCATGCACCCGGCCAGATTCGAGAGATCGTCGACATGATCGCTGCTCATCATCGGGAACTCCGCGATTGGTGCGCGTGGTGGAAACGCCGGGTCGAAGCGATCGACGCTGGTCTCCGGCCGCTGGTCGACGCTGTTGAGACTGGACGAGTTCGACCGGAGGAGATACAGGAGACCTTTGAGGCAGCCTACTGCGCATGGTGGTCAACGGCCATCATCGAAGAGGACGCAGTGCTTCGCTCGTTTTCGACGCCCGAACATGAAGCGGATATCAACAAGTTCGGCCGTCTAGACAGCGAGTACCAGCAACTCACCTCCCGGTTCATCGTGGCAAAAACGTCAGGGAGATTGCAGGATCGTGACCGGCCCGCCGGAAGCCCGCAATGGGGGGTGTTGCAACGTGAGATCAGGAAGCAGAGGGCACACAAGCCGGTACGGAAGTTGCTGGAGGCTGCTCCCGACGTGCTGACGGGTTTGACCCCCTGTTTCATGATGTCTCCGCTTTCCGTGGCGCAATACCTCCCCGCCGACCAAGCACTCTTCGATGTCGTCATTTTCGACGAGGCGTCTCAGATCACGGTTTGGGATGCCGTGGGCTCCATCGCCCGGGGAAGGCAGGTGATCGTCGCAGGAGACCCGAAACAGATGCCGCCCAGCAACTTCTTTGCGCGTGCAGACGACGATCCCGACGGTGACATCGAGACGGAGGGTGATCTGGAAAGCATTTTGGAGGAGATGCTAGCCGCCAGCATCCCCTCCAGAACCCTGAGTCTCCACTACCGGTCACGTCACGAGAGTCTGATCGCTTTTTCCAATGACCGATATTACGACAATGGGCTGGTCACCTTCCCAGCTCCCGTGGTGGGTGACGGTGCCGTCCGCCTCAAGCATATGAACGACGCATTCTACGCCCGAGGCGGTGCGCGCACCAACCAAGGAGAAGCGCAGGCGATCGTTGCCGAGATCGCCCGCCGTCTGACACATCCCCATTCTCGGGTTGGTGCGAAGTCGATCGGCGTCGTGACATTCAATTCAGAGCAACAGGCATTGATCGAAAACCTCCTGGACGACGCGCGCCGAAGGTACCCTGAAATCGAGAGTGCCTTCTCGTCTGAGGCGTTCGAACCTGTGTTCGTCAAGAATCTGGAGACCGTCCAGGGCGACGAACGCGATGTCATCCTCTTCAGCGTCACATACGGCCCCGACCGGGCCGGGCACGTGACGATGAACTTCGGTCCGTTGAACCGGCAAGGAGGCGAACGCCGCCTCAACGTCGCCCTCACGCGAGCGCGACATGAGATGATCGTGTTTTCGACCTTACATCCGGATGCCATCGATCTGTCGCGCACGCGGGCGAGAGCAGTCGCCGACCTAAGAGATTTCCTCAAGTACGCGGAGAACGGAAAAGGCGTGTTGGGAGTGTCGCCACAGGGATACCGGCAAGATTTCGACTCTCCCTTCGAGAAGGCGGTTGCCCGTGCACTTGGCTCGAAGGGCTGGTCGGTAAATCCCCAGGTCGGAGTGTCGGCCTACCGAATCGACCTTGGGATCGTGCATCCCGATGCGCCCGGGCGGTACCTAGCCGGAATCGAGTGCGACGGTGCCATGTATCACAGCTCGTCTTTTGCGCGGGAACGGGACAAGATTCGCCAAACGGTACTGGAGGGTCTTGGCTGGCGGATTCTGCGCGTCTGGTCTACGGACTGGTGGACCAACAAGGATGGGGCTCTCACGAAGCTCCACGAAACGCTGCAGGAACTCTTCGAGACCACTCGTCTACAACAGCGTGTGGAGAAAACCCACGACGCCCCGGGTGAAAAAAACGGTGAGCGAGCGGATTCGACCGGCGAGTTGGAAGCGTCACCGGATGTCGCCACTGATCGTGAGGCTGACAAGCCAGACCATGAGACCGGCGTCGCATCAGATTCCTCATGCGCGAAGGACGAGGAAGCATCGGAGCGACGGCGGATAAAGGAAGGCGGCTTGGCGCCATATGTAGTTTTCAATGGATCCGCGGGCCCAGATCCACGGAATGCTCCCGCAACCCAAGTCGCCGAAGGGCTTTGTCGAATCATCCAGGTCGAGGGCCCCATGTTGGGCAAGCGAGCCTATGACCTCTATCTGCGTGGCTGTAGGGTTCGCAGAATGGGTCGCTCGTTGAAGCGAGTGTTAAATAGGGCGCTAAACATCACGGTACGACAAGGCCTCGTTGTCGCAGAGGATGAATGGATGGAGCGTGGGTTCGTACGTTCGATCGTCCGGTCACCTGATTCTGAACCAGTTGTTGCCCGAGAACGAGGACCTCGCGAGTTCGACGAAATACCGCCAAGCGAATTGCAGTTCGTCGCGCGACGGGTGCTTGTAGGCCGCGGTGATGACCTCAAGTTCGGCTCGGACGAGCACCTTCGAGCCATTCTCAAGGCGTTCCAACTGCGGCGGCTTACAACGCGAATTGGAACGACACTGCTATTTATCCTGGAACAAAGGTACCCGTATGTGGATGCGGCGCTTGAGGAAGAGCGTACCGGCACCGTCTAGAATCACGATAATGGATAGCTTACCAATTCAATTGCAACCAGTGAGTTCGAGTCATGTTGGACAGCGAACGTGCCAGACTACGCTCAAGCATAAGAGTCGGTTGTCGGCGTTTGTAACATCGGAGATTTTGGGGGTCACTGACGAGAAGGTTCGAAGCGCCTGACCAGGCGCTCCCTCTCAGCATGAAACCACTCGAACCTTGAAGAGCTTTGCGATGTTCTTTAGCTCCTCTGGAAGTACACCTCCGAGTGCCAATAGACAGTCCGCGGTCGGGATTTCACGGCCATACACCTGCTGGGCCCGCAAGACAGCTTTATACTTGATGCACTGGAAGATGCCACGATGGATCTCGCTGAATCCAGCATTAGCCGTCTTCACCTCGACAGCCAAAGCTGCCTTCGCGAAGTAAACGTCTACCTTGTCGCCAGACCACAAAATGTACTCCTCTACCCCATTCTCAGCATCTTTTACACCAACTATTGCCGGATTACTGGCGATTTTTTGTCTCAGTCGATTGTGTGCTTCGCTTTCCGGTCCGGTGTGCCATTTGTGAGGCTGCGGCTGCGGGCGCTTCGGTGAGCGGGACTTTTTCGGTTCGTCAAGGCCACATGTCCTGAGAACATCTTCCCAATGCGGACAGTCGAAGATTTCCTCCAGGGCCGCCTCAATTATTGCTCGCTTTTCCCGAACACTGCAGTGCTCAGGATCGAAGGGAATGGCCCGAACGTCGCAATACTGCTTGATGTACTCAGCGGCGCCGGCTCCGGGCACTCGTGATTCCTCGTTCACAACCATGAGGTTGATCAGTGGCACTAGGTTGCCAGTCTGATCCGTGTACTCTTTGCACGCGTCACCAATCCTTCCAGCGGGATGGCCATACCGTGCCGCCGGAACCGTCGCTTTTCCCAACCCCCGCCGGACGATAATTTCCTTCCATTCGCCGTAAGTGATCTCGCGGCGATGTTTTCGGGCATGCTCAATGAGAATAGGAAAACCGCTTCGGGCAGTACGTTCGGCCCACTTACACCCTTCCAATTTTGAAACCCGCATTCCTCCTTCTTCCCCCTTATCGATTCTACCGTCAAAAGGGGACAGTTAAATTGGATTCTCGCTGTCAGATGCGGAGAAAAGGCGACTGCCCCGTCTCCCTCTGGCTTGCTCGCTAGAGATCGATTGCCCCGTCTCCTTCAGAGTGAACTCAACTGGACCAGCACATTCTCAAGCCTCTCCACGAGGTCGTCAATGTGGTCGGCGGCGGTGTCATGATTTACGGTCCACCCCTTGTATCCCTTTGCGTAAGCCTCTTCGGCGTACGGCACCAAGCTTCTATCGGACCATTGCGCCAGGACCTTCCAGACCTCCCCGTCCAGTCGGTTTTCGTCTGCCGGGATTCTCGTGCCGTAGGTGACCCCCTTTGCCCAACGAGGCCACCCGTGGAGGACCGTGGGTGGGCAAAGCCAAGCGATGGTGGCAGGTTTCACCAACAGAGAGCACTTGATGGTGACAGAGACCAAGTGTTTCCCCCATTGAAAGTCCGCACCACTCAGCTCAGCTGCATCCAGTAGCCGCGCCGCCGCCAGCCGATGCCGGTCGTGCTCAAAGGCAGCCAAGAAAGACCCTCGCGTCAGTCTCGGGGATCGAGTATCCGAACTCCCTCCCGTTGCCCTCGCTGTCCGTCCGATGACACGGGGAACGAAAATCTCCCCGGTTTTGCCGCGGAATCGCTTGATCTCCAGCGCGAGCACCTCGACGGTCCGCATCTGACCGTTCAGGAATTCCACGACTCGCGCCAGCCGATCCGGGATTCTGTCCGCAATGAACAGCAGGCGCAGACGTTTCGCCGCAAGATTGGTAGACACCCTGTCCCAGAACCGGTCGACGTCCGGTTCGTCCTTGTCCTGTAGGAGTTCCGCGAGCACGTCGTCCGGGTCTTGGCCCTGAGAGAGTACCGAATTCTCAAACGTCCCCCGAAGGTCATCCACCGTCCACGTCTTTGATGCGTGCGCCGCGTATTCCAGCACCTGCCCGACAATCTTCCGATGGATGTCGGAGTTGTCGCGCAGCTTCACCTCAATAAGTGTCGGCCTCGCGTCCTGATCGATAATTAGATGGTCGAGCGACCAGCGCGCGCCAGTTTCGGAGGTCTCGGCAATCCTTTGCTCGCGACCGATTAGAATCCAACGCCGAGCATCGTCCGGCCGGATCTGCTCTCCGTCGATCAACTCGGGATGCTCCGCGATCAACTCCTGGAGACGGACCTCGTCACCGAATGTCTCCTCTTGTACTCCCTCCAGTCCTCCCTCCGGATCTCTTATCCAAATTCGCTCGGCCACAGCGTGCTCCTTGGTTTGGTCCGCGACAACATGGTAGTCCGCCGCGGCCAACTCGGCCAGTTGGGAGAATCCAACTCGTCACCGCTGAACCGGGGGAGACCCACGCAGCCATATACCGGATGCTGTAGATCGAGCATACGCCGGGTAAATCGAAATGCGTCGGAGTCAGTGCGTTCTCCGCTACCAACCCACTGCCTACCCCTTCTCCGATCCAACCATCTCGAAGAGATAGTGTCTGTCCCCCAATTCCAATTGGGAATTGGCCAGATTAAACCGGAATAAGCCCGATTAAGCCTCACACTAGCCAGCAACCCCCTCACCATTGGGCAACGTCCCTGGTTCCCATGATCAACACAGTCTGGTTAGGCAACAGGAAGTCTCCCCCCTTCCGCCTGATGTTCAAGGCTTCCAGGAATGAACTCTGGGCATTTTGCAGATTTGCTCGGATCGCCGCTTCCGCCCCGGCCCCAGAGGATGCTATCTCGCACCACCTGCGTACAGTCGCCCCTGAGGTCGCTCCGATAATCCACTCTCCAACACTTCGATCTTCTGCCCACTGCTCTCGAATATGGATTTCCAGCTCGCGGCCGTGTAGCTCTGAACGTGTGTCGGATCGTGAAGAAGCTCCAGCTTGTGGTTAAACTCATCAACGTCAGCGTTGTCGTGTCCTTCTAGATCCACAATCGCGACACGCCGGTCGATCTTCGTGAGCCGGACCATTTCCGCCACCGCGCGATCCACATCGTCGAAATGGTGCGGGGCCAGCCGCGATACGACCAAGTCGAACTGGTGTCCCCGCAGGGGAATCGATTCAGCGTACGCCTCGACAGTCTCCACCTCTATCCCCCGCTCGGCTGCTAATCGCCGAAAGGCGTCCAACATGCTGGGTGCAGGGTCCACTCCTACGAGTCTCCCAGCGCAAGCGGAAAAGGACAGCGCCAGGTGGCCAGTGCCACACCCGACGTCACAGACCGATGCCCCAGTCTCCAGCTTCACGAGTTGATGGAGAAGCCTGATCGTTGGGCTCATGGAGTGGACTTCGCTCGCCACATAGTTTTCGGCAATCTTGTCGAAGCGTTCACGAGATTCGTTAGTCACTTTGCACCATCCTTGTGGACCCTCCGACCTCGAGTAAAGAAGGTGACTGTCCCCTTCTCCTACTGCCGGATGGACCTCGGATGGACGGTTCCCGCGCCGTATGCGAAAGCGGAGGGCGAGCACCGGTTTCACTGTGCCGCCTCTCCACGGAGCCTCTCGACGCGGCGCGGGCACACAGACTTCTTCGAATGCCAAGTACCCTGATGGCCGATTGAGCCCTCTACTCAGCGTAAGGCAAAGCGGCGAGGCCATCATCACCATTCGTGGTCGACCGGAAATCGTCATGATGAGTCTTGGCCGAACAACGATTGAATCACACTTTGAGAATTGGTGTCCGCGCCCAAGGCGCAGACGCCCACACGATGCCTGCTTATGAAATCCGGCTGCTCCAGCCACGGCGCACCGCCGCCTCGCGGAACCAACAGCACGGCACACTCCGGCCTCCGTTCGTGCCAACGCAGCGCATCCCGATAAACGTGTGCCGAAGCCATCGCTTCCACGACACTCTGACGTGTGGTTCGATACTTCCCGTCGAACACATACCATTTCGGCACATCCCCATCGGTTCGCGTTAGCACGATATCGGGTTCCCGCGTACCTGAAATTGATTGGAACCCATTGTTCGAACCACGGTCACCCGCCGGAAACTTGGGTTGCAACAACAGCTCGATGCGTACTTCCCCGTCTTTTGAACCTGTGAATGCCGCTTTGGCCTTCGACTTGTAGTTCCTCGAATCCGACCAGTGAAATTCCGGCTTGAGCGCTTGGATGGCTTTGCCGAGCTGGACGAAACACCACCGTTCATAGATTTCCCACGTTGGAGAGATCCAGAGGCGTTCTTCGTCCCGCGGGCCTTCGACGCCGCGCCGCAAGATCCGCCAAGCGGAACCGTAGGCGCTAGAGTATGCCGGATCTGCGGAAATCGCGGTAAGGCCTGCGGCCGAGATCTCACGCCGGGTCACATCGGCCAGCGGCGAGACCTGTTGCAGGTAGTGCAACTGCCTCACAATCCGTTCGAGAAAGTCACGGCGACGCGGCCAACGGTCGGCGAGCGCGGTGCGCGTGTCTGATTCGGTCTCGTTCCTTACAATCCCTTGGAGTGTTTTCCTTAACTGAACGGTCCGGCGGGAAACTCGTTGCGTGATCTCTGCCATACATCGGTTGCCAGCGCCGTCCAATGTTTCTCGGGCGACGGGCACGTCGAACGGAGGCAATACGCTCATAGGCGTCACAACGAATTCTCGATGAGCGAGAATTGGCAGAAGCTGCGGGTTTCGGAGTGCTGCGAGAGCTGTTTGGCGGTCGGCGCGGCGTACGTGTTGCAACGGCAACTGAGCCCTCTCCTCCTTCAGCTCCAGCAAGGGTTGACGTGCGATGGCCGAAAGCACGCGGACGAAACGCTCTCCGTAGGCGCGCAGTCGCACATATTCCAACCACGGATCCGAAATACGCTTCTCGTGCCCTACCGGCAATGCGGCAGGCTCCGTGCCCAACAACAGATTGGGATCGAACTTCCAGAGCTGCTCAAGCATGTCCTGGAACACATCGCGTCCCAGCTTGTCCGGATCTGGCGATACATCCAACAGATAGATGGCTCGAACGCGGCCGTCAGGACCAAGCAGTTCGACTCGCACTTGGCCAGCGTAGAATCCAGGCATCCACGCCCACTCGCCATTGTCGCTTTCGATGGCTTGATCATCGATACATAGGCGATCGCCTGAAGCTGGTTTCCGGATCCGATACTTCCCGCGTTCGCGGAAATCCAACCCAGCGTTATTCGGCTCGATTCGCCATGTCGATGGAGTGTTCGGAAGATCCGTTAGTGAACGAACATCCAAGGCTGCTGAGGCATCATTCACGGGCTATCGCCAGAACCTCGCGCTACCTGTGGATTCAAGATCGGCCTTCAAGTCGAGCGCCTTGCGTCGACATTCCTTCAGTCCGTGCCTCTTGAGGACATCCGCACACTTGTCGAGCGCTTGGCCAAATCGATCTGAGACATCGGCCCCGCGGAGTTTCGGAAGGACCTTGGCGTAAACGACTTCGTCTAGAATGGCGGCGGGGTCGGCCGCGCCGCCGTCGGCCGTCACACGCTGCGTGTAGTCGAGCACATCGTCGACGACACGCCAACCGAAGTGCAGGCGTGCCGGCCGGAGACTTTCCATCAGTTCCGTGAGCAGGGTACGCGCTTTCTCCTCGTGCTCAGCGTTTAGACCTCGCTCTCCCCAGCGCGGATAGTCCGCCAAGTTAACATCCCAAAACTCGATCGTGAACGCGCGGTCGAGAACCTTGTCCGAGATGCCGTGAGTGGTCTCATCCATATTGACGGTTCCGATGATCACCAAGTTGCTCGGATATGCGATGTTTGCAGGGACTCCATCGAAAATTTCTCCCTCGCGGTGGAGGCTCAGAGCGTGTCCCGTCTCCATGGCAGAGAGAATCGGCGCGAGATATTGCTCTGGACGGGACAAATTCATCTCATCCAGAACGACGGTGAACGGACGGTCTGGAGCGTCCGCGGCGGCAAGCAGAAACTCCAGAAACTGAGTCCGAATGTAGGAGTCTCCCTGAAGTGGGTTTACATACCCCAGTAGTGCGGAGGGATCGTACCAGCCGGGCTGCACTGGCACTGTACACAATTGATTGCCTTCGGCATCGGCTTTGCCGGCGATGACGGTTCCATAGGCCCGGGCGAGCAACGTCTTCCCCGAACCGGAAAGCCCCGTAAGAATCGCAACATGTCGACGCTTATTCGCCCATATCCCATAGTGCAATTTTCGGATCACCGATCTGCTAAAGTGACCATGTTTCGCAATCTCCCTGCGTACTTCGGAAAACGCCGGCAACTCCAATTCGGCCGGCTCGCCAATCGTATCTCCGCCGTTCGTTGCTTCCGGCTCCGAGGCCAGGCTTTCCGGTTTCCAGTGAATTTGACCTGCCCAATAGCGACCCGCTTCCGTCAGAGAAACGACATCACTCTCGTCGCTTTCCAACATTCCGTAGGCTTGTAGTTCCTTGACAATCGTTCTCGGAACCCAAGTGCTGGTCCAGTTGGGATTGACTCGTTGAATCCGGGTCACGATTTCCCGTCTTGGACGCGACCCTTCACGGAGGATTACGAGAGCATGGTCGACGCCGAGAATCCTGGTCACGAGCCAGTCCATCAACCCCGCAGGATCGCCCGATTCCAGGCAAGCACGCCCCCTTTCCGTAAGGACGCAACGGTCTCCGTCCAACTTCAAGCAGTTGAGTTCTCTTGCGATAACGTTGATTTGAGCGTTGATCGTCGTGTCCTTCAGAGTTGGATTGATCGTTCTGACATGGCTTGTCAAATCTCCACGCGGGACTCCATCGCGACAGAACTCAAGGATGCTCAGGGTGGCCTGGAAACCGCCGGTTATTCCAGTGAGGCCTCTCCATCTCCTGGCAGCGGGCAACGACACCAAGCTTTCCTTGCCCAGCACGCCTTTCGGGGATTCTTTAGTTTCGTCGTCAGACTGTCCAACGTAACGCGCATACAACAGCCATGGCAGCCGCATACGGTCGACAACGTCACCTAGATCATCCCCTGTCGGTCCTATCGCCTCGTGCAGTCTCCGAAGTATATTGGCGTGGCAAGTCGGTCCCCTGCCTCCCCCTTTCCCGAACATAGCTGAATGAAGCTGCCGCAATTTGTAGTCATCTGACACCGTCGTGATGTCGGACGGGAAAAAACCCGCCAACACCCTGTACATTTTCAGGCGCGGCATGCGGTCCGTGTAACGGCCCATCCGCGACTCCAACTCATCGAACAATTTATCCAGCTCAGCCGACCTCCGTTCATGTGTATCCGGTAACGGCGCTAAGGATCGCTTCGCAAGCCAGCTGCGGAAATCTTGATCCGCGATGGCCTCGTCAACCGGAATCGTTCCCATGCCTACGCTCGTAACGGGGTTTTCGTCCCAGATTTTGTGCTGGAACTCCACACTCATACGCGTCTGGAGGTCTGCGTCGCGAACCTCGGCCAAGAACTCACGTAGCTCCTTCCCCCATGTTTCGTAGTACGCCTCTGCCTGCTCGGCTTTCACGACATCCGCGCACGCCTGCCTTAATTCGTCGAGGTTCTTCAGGTCAGTCAATACAATCTTCTCCCGGTTTACTATCGGCTACGTGCAAACCCACGCGCCCATTCCCCTTTGGCTTCACCTTTCACGGACCGAAAAAAAGACTGTTTCTTTCTCCTGCGCACCACGCGTGCTTACATAAAGAACCGGAACTGATACGGCTTGCTTCCCAAGTTCGAAATCCGCTTGACCACCCTTGCCAGGACCTTCGCGTAAGCCAATGTAACCGGCAGTGGGTCGTATAACGAATCATTGTTCCAGTTCATCTTTGACAGCCCGAGTATTGCGCGGACAGTATCGTCCCACGGACCATGGCCAGCATGACGGACCAATCGTATCGGGCGAGGGGTGCTGCGACTGCCTTGGAAGTAAGAGCGGCCCGTAACGCCGTCTACATTACCATGGGTCCATAACAATGCTTCGCGGGGGGCGATATCTAGGACGGTTCCCCGCGACACCGGAAAATTGGCAGGAATCCCCCTCTTCGCGAGCCGGTTCTGGTCAATACGTACACCCCGCCAAGTTACATTTTCGATGATTTGAACAAGATCAACAGCTTCACACAGGTGCAGGGCTTCCATGCAGCCATCAACTTCCTCATTCTTGAATTCCGTGGTCTTGTGTACCATCACGCGGCGTGGCGACCGACCAGCGTGCCGGCGACGGTAGAGGTCCATGGATCGCGTCATAACTCGGAACATCTCGGATCTGGAAAGAAAGGGATTGTGACGTTGGATTTCTACTTCGTGAGCGTCGTAGGCCACGAACTCCAGGCCAGCTCCATCTGAGTCAAAGACTTGACTGCAGCACGTTACGAAGCGAGGTAGGTCGGAATTGGTGGGACGCACCGCGTAGGAGATGCCGATATAGGCAGTCTCAGGGTCAGATTCGGCCAGCTTCCAAGGGATGCCTCCGGCCTTGGCATATAGCGCCAATCCGATTCGCCACATCACACTAGCTTTGCAAGGATAAGCGATGGCACTGTCTTCGCGCACCAATTGAATGGGCACGCCGCGAGTGGCTGTATAAGCTTTCAAGTGATCACGCAGATCGAAATCGTCGTTAGGTCCGCCAACGAAACCGGGTTTCCAGCGTGCAGGGATGTAGATGAACAACACGTCGAAGTCGTTTCGGCGTGCTTCAAGGCGATGGACCGCTCGTACTAAGTGCTCCGCAAGCATAACGTGGGGATGAGAAGTGCATTGCAAGTCTCCGTCAAGCTGAGAACTCAACTCTATGTGGCATTCCCCACCAGCACCACGCATGAGGAGGCCGAACACATTGCGAAACCCCGGCCAACTGGGAAGATAATCTCTACGTTCACTGGGACTAAATTGATGATTCAAATTTCTCATAAACGCGTAGATGTGTTCACTCTCGCCGTTTGGCGCGATAGTGGCCACTCGAATCGGGTCCGGAACGAACCCTGAAGAATGCGGACCATGGTCGAGCAACCCACGCAGGGGATGGCAGCTTTGGTCAGATACTCGGTTTGGATGGAAAGCCAGCATGGGTTCAGGAAACCACAGATGTGGGGCGAGCCTGGGCGTCATAGTGCTCTTCTCCAAGAGAATCCAGTGAGCGAAGAAAGTCGAAAAACGGCGTCAATGCCTGCCCCTGTGTTAAACGAGCGCATCTCACTCTCACCTTGTGATAGGTGTCGAGCCCAAAAATCGATTAGGTCGTTTTGTTTCTTATTGTACCGACGAACCGTTCGTTCACGCGCCAAGTCTACCGCCACCGCCCTGTTATCGTCCGTGACACCCTCGAATACTGTACAAGGGTCGAAGAGCAGCCACAGTTGATCGTTCGCCCAATCCAACCGAACAGTTATACCTTCTCGCCAACTTAATTCAGGGTTCCCACCTACGACCCCGAATAGTGGCCCAACCAACTCCTGCAAGCGGCCCCAAGACCGATCGCTGGGATCTTCAGGTACGAACTTCCGTCGCTGCACAAGCGTTAGCCCACGATGACGGCCGATCGCACGATTCAACGCTTCGCCGAGGAGTCCACGCTCCGACGATTCATACCGTTGGCGATTGACGTCGAATGGGTGGATATCGAAATCCGTGATGCCGTGAGTATCAAGTGCTATTCTGACGTCGGCGTCTTCCCCGAACGCCAGCACGCCAACCCTGGAACGAACCGCAAGAACGTCCACACCGGCGTTTTGTACTGCTTCACGTACTTCTGCCGTGCCGCCAATACTACAAGCCACCCGACGGCACTGAGTCGGTGCATCCATGATAGGTACGGCGTTAAGCCGCACGATTGGCCATCTTTGGCGACCAGACCGGAAGAGCGGTGCCGGACTCCAACGGTGACGTCGAGCGAAACATTGTAGTGCCGAGATATCAAGGTCATCGAAAAGGTGAATCAGGTCGCGCAAGACTTCATCAAAGCTCTCGACAATGACTAAAGCGGCCTCGACGTCATTCTCGATGCCGCGGTCCAACAATTGTCTGACCCGCTGCAATGGAGCATCGTGCCCTCGGTGCAGCCAGAAAAGCCCGGCTGGAAATGCTAACGGCTGCGTCGCCGCCTCTTCAAGGGCGTCCATGACAGAGTCGTCTCGTCCGCTGTATCCACAAACGACGAGCCCATACCGTCTACAAGCATCGACCAACGTATTTCTTAGACACGCATCTTGTTGGCGTAATTCATCGTCAGTGTTCTTCAAACGGCGGGACCGAAAATCTCCGTGGAGCTTAAACTCTATCGGCCAACGTTCGCCGGCAAGCGTCTCTTCTGCTAGAGAAGCCGTGTCGAGATCAATTGTTGTCAGTGCGCCAGTTGTGCCAAAAACCTTGGCGCAGGCATCTGCGATGAGAGTATCGAAGTTTGTCGTCCACACGATCCGCGTCAGTCTGTGGCGCATAAACGTCGCGAGGGCCATATGGCCGTACGAAGACTTTGCCCCTGTGAGCATTCCGTCCAGGACTCTTCGTCGGTCTGACTCCACCGGATACGCAGCTTCAAACAATGAAGCGTAATCGTTTGGTGTGCCTGATACGGGGATACCCTCAAGGGAGGTAATATGAGAGTCTATGCGCCTGCGAACGGCTGGCTGGGACAAGTCCACCGATGCTTGGCTGGAACCTCGATTCTGACTTAGAAACAATGCTCGCTTGAATTGCCAGACCATGTCCATGGCGGTCGGGAAACCAGCGGCCGCGGAAGCACCAGCGCCGAGAAACCACATCAGGTTTTTGGAACGTAAGGCAAAACGCCGGGTGAAGTCATCAGACTGAATTTCACTACTCATCACATTGACCCTCGTGGCCAGATAGCGCCGGAAAAATCAGAAACGCTTGCAACGAATGTGCCGTAGTTTCCTGCTCACGTTATCCATTTCCAATCACGCGTCGCCTTGCTCGGCTAACGATCCAACGATGTGCCAAGCTTAGTTTCATGACTATGTGTGCTGCGTCCGTCTATTCGAAGGCCCATGCCCAGAACGTCGAACGGAATCCGTGCACACCGTTCCCGGTCGGCGGCACCAATTGAGCGTAGCACCTTGATCAAGGCAATGTCGGTCGACATCTTGCCCGTCATAGTGGTCAAGGGAACACCAAGCCGGTACCGTGGTCGTGGAGAGAAGGTAACTGTCACCTTCTCCACGCCATGAGGATTAGAATATCCCCATTTCGCAGGAGGTACAGGAGAAACATTTTCAAGCGAGGATCAATCAAGGTAGAGCCATGCCAGCTGACAACCCAGTGCCGCTTGTATCCCTTCTCGATCGCGCGGAAGCGGAATGCGAGGATGCCATAGATTCGTTTCGCGTTCCGCTCTAGTTGTTGGGCGAGGATCGCCACCGCAACACAAACGGGCCTAATGGACTTGTACTCCGTCCTTTTGGGGCGGTGGTTGTGTTTGCTCGCTTCCCGGCCGCTTCCCGATTAATATCCGGATCCCAAGAACGTGACTGTCCCGCCGCCTCCCAGCTAGAATGTGTGCTGGCTCGTTGTCGTCTGTCCCACATCAACCTTACATTTCCCAATCAGGCAATCAGCTCATGCACGACGTTGCCGTAGACGTCGGTCAGGCGGAAGTCGCGGCTGTTGTGGCGGAAGGTGAGCTGCTCGTGATCCAGCCCCAGCAGGTGGAGAATGGTGGCGTGGAGATCATGATGCGAGACGCGGTCCTTGATGGCGTGCATGCCGAGATCGTCGGTGGCTCCATGGGTGATCCCCGGCTTGACGCCGCCGCCCGCCATCCACATGGAGAAGCCATAGTGGTGATGGCCGCGGCCGAGAGACTCCTCCGTACGCGCCTCCTCCATCGGCGTGCGGCCGAACTCGGTGGCCCAGACGACGAGAGTCTCGTCCAGCAGACCGCGTGACTTCAGGTCCATGATGAGGGCCGTGATGCCTTGATCGGTGCGGGCCGCGTTGGTGCGGTGGTTGTCGATGAGCCCGCCGCGGTTGCCGTGCGCGTCCCATCGCCGCCCGTGGGCGCCGTCGAGAATCTCCACGAAACGGACGCCGCTCTCCACCAGCCGTCTTGCCGTGAGGCATTTCCTCCCGAATTCGGTGTCGCCGTAGAGCGCCTTCACCGACTCCGGTTCGCTCCGGATATCGAAGAGTTGCGGCGCTTCCATCTGCATGCGAAATGCCGTCTCGAATGCGGCGATACGTGCGTCGAGTTCGGGTTGGGTGCGATGCATGCCGCGATGGAGGCGATTCAACTTCCGCACCAGATCCAATTGCTTGCTCTGCTGGCCTCGGGTGAGAAATTTCGGCGCCGTGATGTGTGGCACGGGCGGTTTCCCGGGCTTGACGTCCGCCAACGTGGCCTGGTGGACTCCCGGGAGAAATCCGGCATCGTATAGCGCGTGCCCGCCGGACGGAAGGCCGTCCTTCATCACCACGAAACCCGGCATGTTCCGGTTCTCCGTCCCCAGCCCGTAGGTCACCCAGGAGCCAAGACTGGGGTGTCCCTGTACGGAATAACCCGTGTGCATGAGGATCTGGCCGGTGGAGTGAATCGCCGAATCGGTGTGCATCGAGTTGATGAACGCGATTTCGTCGACCACTTTCGTCAGGTTCGGGAAGATCTCGCTAACCCAGGCGCCGCTCTGGCCGTAGCGCTTGAAGGAGAACACGGGCGGCACGATACGCGTGTTCGTGTAGTCCTTTTCCGGGTTCAGGCCTTCCAGGTCTTCCTTGGAGAAGATTTCTCGCGCCAGTTTTCCGGCGTACTTGTTCAGAAGCGGCTTGTGGTCGAAGGTCTCGAGCTGGCTTGCGCCGCCGACCATGAAGAGGAGGATGACGTTCTTTGCCTTGGGAGCGAAGTGTGGCTGTCTGGGTGCGAGTGGCTCGTTGAGGTCACCCGTCGGTAAGGCCGGCGCGCCGCTCGCGGTCTGGTCCGTGAGCAAGCTGGCCAGAGCGATGCCGCCCAGGCCGAGTTCCTTGAGGAAACCGCGGCGGTCCCAACCGATCGGCCGAGTTCCGTAGTATGGGTCATTCAACATGGATGAACCCGCTCAGGCTCGTGAAGGTGTGGCGGTATTGTACAGGAGAGAGAAGGGGACTGCCCCTTTCACCTGCGCACCTGTGAGTGTCCCCTTCTCCTGATAAATCTCCATGTGAATCAGAGCAGGTCGTCCACGTCGACACCCAGCGCCTCGGCGAGCGCGGCCAAGGTTCGAGCCGAGCCGGTGCGGACGCCCCTCTCGATTTGCGACAGATAGAGTGGGTTGATCCCAACGGCACCGGCGAGTTGCTTCTGGGTCATGCCGCGATGGTCCCGATATACCCTGACGGCGTTCTCTCCCGCCAGAAGGCGATCCGCCAACTCGATTGGAAAAGACTCTCCCCCCACGGACTTGGCGTGATCGTAAAGCTCTTCGTCGGTTAGCCCTGCGGCGACATCCAACATCGCCAAGCGAGTGTACTCCCGCCACGGGATCACGGCGAATGCCGGTTTTCCACCATCGTCGAGGATGACTTGTGGTTTGGTCATGGCCCCCTCCTAATTTTTGTAAATATCGCCGCGTGGGCCGATGCGCAGGATGTCAATGATTCGGGTCTCTTCATTCTGCTCGAAAATGATCCGCCACGGGCCCACCCGCAGCCGAAAGCCAGGACGGCCCCGCAACGGTGTGACGTCCACGTTCCGGCTACTGGGATTGTGCGCTAGCTTTTCCATTTCGTCCCGCACGCGACGAACATCCCGAGGTCGCATTCTTCGCAGGGTCTTGATGGCGTGCTTCCGTATCGTCAACCGGTACATAGTCGACCCGCTCTCGACCTCATCATATATAGCATATCGCTTTAATTTAATTCAATCTTATAGCTTTATACAAAATTGATGGAGTATACAGGAGAGAGGAGGGGACTGTCCCTTTTCTCATCTCACGCGCGCGCACGCATCTAACGCGCGCGCACGCACGCGGGAGACGGCGACAAGAAAGTCGCCACCCAGAGGGCGATTGGAAATCGCCCCTCCTCGGCCGATCAGGCGATGATGTCGTGGACGACGTTGCCGTAGACGTCGGTCAGGCGGAAGTCGCGGCTGTTGTGGCGGTAGGTGAGCCGTTCGTGATCCAGGCCCAGGAGATGGAGGATGGTGGCGTGGAGATCGTGATGCGAGACGCGGTCCTTGATGGCGTGCATGCCGAGTTCGTCGGTGGCGCCATGGGTGATCCCCCGCTTGACGCCGCCGCCCGCCATCCACATGGTGAAGCCGTAATGGTGATGGCTGCGGCCGAGGGTTGTTTTGGTCAGTGACCTGTCCGCCTCCTCAAACGGCGTGCGACCGAACTCGGTGGCCCAGACGACGAGAGTCTCGTCCAGCAAGCCGCGTGACTTCAGGTCGATGATGAGGGCGGTGATGCCCTGATCGGTGCGCGCCGCGTTGGTGCGGTGATTCTTGATGAGCCCGCCGCGGTTGCCGTGGGCGTCCCATTGCCGCCCGTGGGCGCCGTCGAGAATCTCCACGAAACGGACTCCGCTCTCCACCATGCGTCTCGCCATCAGGCACTTCCTTCCGAAGTCGGTGGCGCCGTAGAGCGCCTTCACCGAGTCCGGCTCGTTGCTGATATCGAAGAGGTCCGGCGCTTCCATCTGCATGCGAAACGCCGTTTCGAAGGCAGCGATGCGGGCGTCGAGCTCGGGCTGCGTTGGATGCATTCCGCGGTGGAGGCGATTCAACTTCCGCAACAGATTCAACTGTTGGCGATGCTGCCCCGGGTTCAGAAACGCCGGCGCCTTGATGTGCGGCACCGGCGGATTTCCGGGCGTGACGTCCGCCAGCGTGGCCTGGTGGTAACCGGGGAGGAATCCGGAATCGTACAGCGCACGCCCGCCGTCCGACCGTCCGTCCGTCATCACCACGAATCCCGGCATGTTCCGGTTTTCCGTCCCCAGCCCGTAGGTCACCCAGGAACCAAGACTGGGGTGGCCCTGCCTGGAATAGCCCGTGTGCATGAGGATCTGGCCGGGGCCGTGAATCGGCACATCGGCATACATCGATTTGATGAATGTGATGTCGTCGACCACCTTCGTCAGATGCGGGAAGATATCGCTGACCCAAGCGCCGCTTTGGCCATAGCGATTGAAAGAGAACACCGGCGGTACGATTTTCGAGCTGTAGAACGTCTTTGACGGATTCAGGCCGTCCAGATCCTCTTTGGGGAAGATGTCCTTGGCCTCTTTTCCGCCGTACTTTTTCAGAAGCGGCTTGTGATCGAACGTCTCAATCTGGCTTGCGCCACCGACCATGAACAGAAAGATGACGTTCCTTGCCTTGGGAGTGAAGTGTGGCTGCCGGGGAGCGAGTGGATCGCCGAGATCTACCGCCGGCACGGCCCCTGCGCCGCTCGCCTTCTGGTCCGCAACCAGGCTGGCCAGCGCGATACTGCCCAGGCCGAGTTCCTTGAGAAACCCACGGCGGTCCGGGCCAACCGGTCCCGCTCCGCAGGCTGCGTCAGTGAACATAGATGAACTCGTTCAGGTTCATGAGCGAATGGCAGTACTGCACCAATGGGCCTGGTGCATCCGAGGGCCCGGTCTCCCCGCTTTCCTCCGACGCGCCGGCGAGCCGTTGACCGAGAAACGACAGGCCGATCTCGCGTTCTTCCGCGGTCGGTTGCCGGGAAAGAGCGATCCCGTAGGCCGCCTCGATCTGCCGGCCGGGGTCGTCTCCGACCCTTTCCCGCACCCGTTGTGCGAAGCGCTCCGCCTGACCCCACACGAATGGCGCATTCAGCATGAAGGCCGTGCCGCTCGGGGTCGTGCTGACGTCACGAAGGCCGATGCTCTGCGTGTTGTCGGGCGGGTCGAAGATCTTCAACACCGGATGGAGGTTGAGGCGCGCCGCCATGAGGTAGACAGACCGGCGCCAGGTGTCCGGCGTGTCCTTGAACGGGTTCTTGCGGTTGCCGATGGGAATGCTGGGCCCGTACAGGCCGGGGCGCAGAGCTCCGGAGACGCTCAGCATGTGATCACGAATGATTTCCGCCTCCATGCGCACGGGCCTGCGGTGCCACAGGTACTCGTTGTACGCATCGTTCCGGGCTTGAGCCAGATTCGTGCCGGCCGCCTGTTTGTACGCGGCGCTGTTCATGATCAGCCGGTGGATCGGCTTCAGTCGCCAGCCTTCCCGGATGAGCTGGGAAGCGAGCCAATCCAGCAGATCGGGATGTGTGGGCTCGGTGCCGAGTTTGCCGAAATCATTCGGAGTGCTGACGATGCCGCGCCCAAAATGATGCTGCCAGAGACGATTGACGATCACCCGGGCCAGCAACCCGCCGGCGCCATGCTCCACGTCGGTGAGCCAGTTGGCAAGCATCCGAAGCTTCGGCGCTCCATGCTGCGCCTCGGGACCATCTGCGGCCTCGGGACGGGGCCGCCAATCCTCCGCGCTGCGCCCGTCCCCCATCAAGACGCGCAGGAACCCCGGCTCGACCGGCTTGACGGGGCTCTCCCAACTGCCGGCGGCCAGTAGATGGGGTGTGTTCACTGCGAGGGCGACAAACTTGCCCCCCGCATCCGGCTCTTCCTCGGCTTCGTCGAAGAATACGGCCGTCAACTGATAGTACTCTTCGGCCGTGATCGGGTCGATCTTGTGGTCGTGGCACCGCGCACACCCGACCGTCATGGCAAGGAACGCCTGGCCGGTCGCCGACACCATGTCGTCGAGGCGGTGAAACTTGCGTTCGTTGGGATTTTCGGTCGTGCCCAGGTTGGTTCCCATCTGAACGAACATGCCCAGGTCGCGCCGGGCGGCGGGGAGACCGTCCGGAGCGCCGGCAACCTGGTAGCGGACGAATTCTTCGTAAGGCAGGTCGTCATTGAGGGCGCGAATCACGGCGTCGCGGTATCGATACGCGTCCTCTCGAATTGCGTTGTCCCCCTCATGGGCTCCTTTGCTTTCGCCAAAACGAGCCACATCCAACCAGTGCCGTCCCCACCGTTCTCCGTAGTGCGGGTTGGCGAGCAGCCGGTCAACGAGTTCGCGAAAGGGATCCGCGGCAGGATCTCGAACGAACGCCTCCACTTCTTCGGGGGCGGGCGCCAGACCGATCAGGTCGAAGTAAGCGCGGCGAAGCAGGGTGGGCCGATCGGCCTCCTGTGCCGGGCGAAACTGCATCTCGTGCAGCTTGGCAAGGAGGAAACGATCGATGGGCGAGTCCATCCACGCGGCCTCGTCCGAACTTGCCGCCGAGACCTGAGGGGGGTCGACAGGACGCAGGGGGTGGAAGGCCCAGTGCCGGCGTCCTGATTCGAGATCCGTTTTCTCGGGTTCAGCGGCCTGCGCACCTCTCGGATACGGCGCGCCCAGAGTCACCCATTGGACAAAATCAGCGACGACCGAGTCAGACAGTTTGCCGCCGGGCGGCATCGCCAAGCTGCGATCGGTGTGCTTGAGGGCCTCGATCAGAATGGACTCGTCGGGTCGGCCCGGCACCACGGCGGGGCCCCGCGACCCGCCTTGCTCGACACCCTCCCGCGTGTCGAGCTGCAGTTTCCCAAACAGCATTCCCGCGCGGTCGGCCGCCGCCGAATGACACTGGTAGCAGCGCTCCGCCAGAACCGGACGGATCTTCTTTTCGAAGAAGTTGACACGGTTCTGACTGGGTTCCTCGGGGGCTCCGAGCAGGCTGAGGGCGATGACGAATAGGATCACGCGACTACCTTACGCTAGTACTCGGAATTCTATGTTGGATAGTAGAAGGAAATCCAACAGGCGAACGGACGCGTGCCTCCGAACCTCAGTACGTCCCGATCCCCAGCACGTCCTTCTCCCAGGGTGTCAGTCGCTTGATCTGTTCTGGAGAAAGGGCGCGAACTTCGGTGTACTCGGGGATGGTTTCCCCAAGGCCCAGCAATTTTCGCATTTCCGGGAGGAGGCGATCCTGCACGCCCTGTGGAATGACGCGGGCGTTGTCGATCATTCCCTTGACCCACCAGCGCTGGAAGAAGGCCAGGATGGAATGCCGGACGTGGTCGCTGCGGTTGATGCCGCTGGCGTGCCAAAGCGCCGCATCCCAAACGATGGCGGTACCCGCGGGAACGACCGCCTGGTGGGATCCCGGGGAGTCGGCGTCCGGGTCGGGGATCTGACAGGATTTGTGAGTGCCGGGCCAGACCAGCGTAGCGCCGTTCTCGGCGGTGAAGTCCACGACCGCCCAGGCAACGTTGATCGCCATCGGGTAGTGCTTGCCGCCCTCGAAGGGCACGATGCTGAATGGAGACCGGTCGGCGTGAATCTGAAACCCGCGCCCGGGTTCCCTGCCCTCGCTGGGTCGAATCGAACGCGCCGTTGCGTCGTACAGGACCATGTCCTCACCCAGGTACTCACGGCACACGGAGAGGACCGGCGGGTTCAGGTAGAAGGTTTCGAAGCAAGGGTGCTTGCCCACGATGCAGTGGGCGGACCAGCAGTGCTCGGACGAAGTCCCCAGGCGCAGAGCGATTTCGCTCTCCCGTTGGTAGATGTCTTCGGCCGCCCGGATGGCTGGAGCCAGAAACTCGGCGTCGAGAGCGTCCGGAATGATCGTGTAACCCTGATCCCCAAGCTCTCCAACGTGGAAATCCAGTTCCGAAGGCGTCAACTCTCTTCCGCTCGCGAAGCCGGTCTTCATGAGTCATGCCCCAAATATCGTTGCCGAAATTGCCATTGCCTGGCAGCGTTTCGAGTTGCCGACTAGCCTACTACACGACTTCCTCGACTTCCTTCGCGAAAACACATCAGAAAAAGTGACTGTCCCCTTCTCGCTTGCGTTTCCGCTCGTCGAGGCGCCGTTGGAGACGGCAGTGTTCGACGAGGCGGTCGACCTGTACCGCTTGGCGCGCCGTATCGGTATCACGGTGCGTTCAAGTGTCGACTGCCTGATCGCGGTCTGCGCGATCAGGAACGACCTGACTCTATTGCACCACGACCGCGACTTCGACCGGATCGCCCGAATTTCACCGTTACGTTCACGGAGTCTGGGAAGCCGTTGATGTCGACGTGCCAAGACTGAAGTGCCAGGAGGGGACATTCCTGTCCCCCATTGGAGGGGCGTCAGGAGGGGCGTCTTTCAGGCGCCCTCTTTCGCACAAACCATGACCCACGGCAAGGGACTGCAGATTGCAAGAGCGGGGGTAGGAAAACCCCCTCTCCTGGCCGGTGACGTCGCCAGCGCCGGCGACCGCTTCACGGACCGGTCCGCCGCGATCGCGGGAGCGCCAACGCCACGCCCCCAAGAATCAGCACGGAGGAGAGCACGAGCCGAAGGGTGACGGACTCTCCCATGACGAGCACGCCCCCCGCCGCGGCGATTACGGGTACGGACAGCTGCACTGTGGCCGCGAAGGTCGCGGTGAGGCCGCCCAGCGCCGTGTACCAGATCGCATAGCCGGCCCCCGACGCCAGCGCGCCGGAGGTGACGGCGAGCAGCACGCCGGCAGGCGTTATCTCGAAGTTTCCCACACTCAGCAGGCTGACCACCGCGACCATCGGCACGCTGCGGACGAAGTTGTCGCGGGTTTCTCCCAGCGGGTCCACGGCACCTCGGCCGTGAAGCGAGTACAGCCCCCAGGCGATTCCGGCCACCGCCATGAGCGCGCTGCCCGTGGGAGACGGCGCCGTCACGCCCGGCAGCACCAGGTACGTCATGCCGCCGAGCGCGGCGGCCAGGCCGATCCACTGGAGCAGACGAGGGCGCTCGCCGGCGGCCAGGCCCGCGACGAGCATCGTGGCCTGCACCGCGGCGAAGAGGATCAGCGCGCCGGTGCCGGTCGTGAGCGTGTTGTACGCGAAGGAGAACGGGACCGCGTAGAGGAACAGGAGCGCCGCGGAGAACCAGCCCGCCCGGCGCGGTGTGCGCGCTCTCCGACGCACGGCGTGGATGGCCGAGAGGGCCAGCGCTCCCGACAACAGGCGAATCGATGAGAAGCTGGCCGCGTCGATCTCCCCGCCCCCGAGCGCCGCGCGGCACAGGACCGAGTTGGCGGCGAAGGCGACCATCGCCGCCGCCGTCAGGAGGCCGACGCACCTCACCCGCGCCATGGCGTCAGACGTGGCCACCATCGACCCACGTGCAGCAAATAGGTCTCGTATGACCGCCCGAATCTTCGACGGAGTGTCGGCTCCTCATAGAACAGCACGTTCAGGTGGAACGCGACCAGCACCACCCCTGCGTACGCGAACATCAGGGCCTGGCCAAAGAACAGCGCCTGCCCTGAAATGACGATCAGCACGGAGACGTACATCGGATTTCGCACGAACCGATAGAGGCCGGACGCCACCAGCACTTCGGTCTGCGCCACCGGCGCGGGTGTGCCGCGCCCCTCAAGGGCAAAGCGGACGAAGCAATCCAGCAGGCAGGCCAGACCCGCGGCAACCACCGCGCCGCCCAATACCCGCTCGCCCGGAAGCCCGAGCAGCGGTGGCTGCATCGTCCAACCGAACAGCGCGAATGGGCCGACGCCGGCAACGACCGCGGGAGCGACCCAGAAGAAGACAAACGACCCCAAGATCGCACGCGTGCGTGTGCCCTTCACAGACACGTCATGAGACCGTGGGAGTCCGGCAGGTGATGTCCGAGCGGCTCCGCGACTGTTGTCGTGCGCCGTCTGCGTGATGTCGCATGTGGTCTCGTCCCCCGTTCAGCATATTGGCACTCGCGCCGATTCCCGTAATTTATGGCTTGGTGGCGATGTTATCAACGCGAGAGACGGTGACTGTCCCCTTCTCGTGTTCCCCATTTTCGGGCCAGACCGAAAACCCTGACATTTTCAATGGCCAAAACCCTGACAATTTCGATGGCCATTGACAGCTTGGATGGTCCCCGTCTCGCTTGGATGATCGTGACGCCAAGAGTCGCATGACCGAACGACGCTCCACTCGCAACACACAGAATGCAGGTCAACTGGCTAGTCCCCTTACCCTTAGGCAGCCTCCCTGGTTCCCACGATCAACAGAGTCCGTATAGGCACCAGGAAGTCTCCCCCCTTCCTCCTGATGTTCAAGGCCTCAAGGAATGATCCCGGGGCCTTCTGCAGCCGAGCTCGGATCTCCGCTTCCGCCTCGGATCCAGAGGATCCGATCTCGCACCACCTGCGTACAGTCGTCCCCTGAGGTCGCTCCGATAGTCCATCCTTCAACGCTTGCACCTTCAGCCCGCTGCTCTCGAATATGGATCTCCACCTCGCGGCCGTGTAGCTCCGAACGTGGGTTGGATCGTGAAGCAGTTCCAGCTTGTGGTTGAACTCGTCTATGTCAGCGTTTTCGTGTCCTTCGAGATCGATAATCGCCACCCGTCCGCCGATCTTCGTGAGCCGAGCCATTTCCGCCACCGCGCGCTCCACATCATCGAAATGGTGGGGGGCCAGCCGCGATACGACCAAATCGAACTGGTGTCCCCGCAGGGGAATCGATTCCGCGTACGCCTCGACCGTCTCCACCTCTCTCCCCTGCTCCGCTGCCAATCGCCGAAACGCGTCCAACATGCTGGGTGCAGGGTCGACTCCTGCGAGTCTCCCGGCACCAGGGGCAAAGGACAGCGCCAAGTGGCCGGCGCCACACGCGACGTCACATACGGATGCCCCAGCCGCTAGATTCAAGAGCTGATGAAGAAGCCTGATCGTTGGGCTCATGGAGTGGACTTCGCTCGTGGCATAGTTCTCAGCAATTCTGTCGAAGCGGTTACGCGATTCGTCAGTCAATTCTCACCCTCCTCCTGGAATCTCCGATCTCCACCCAGCGGTTCATCAGGGCTGAGGCCACTCGTCTTGAGAAGACTCCCATGTTCTCTCAAGAGATGGTGACTGTCCCCTTCTCAATTTCAAGAGTACTCTGCCCCCTCACGTCGCTTCGGGTTGGCCGGAGCACGGGAATGGGGCCGCTTCCTCGTTTGACTCGCAATCTCGAAGGGTGTAGGGCTATTCATCAAGTTCAGATATGAGAAACATCGTTGTTCTGCTGATTTCCGCCCTGGCTATTCTGGGAACTCGGACGGCCTGGAGTGAGGGGGCCGGATTCGGGAAACCGGATCAGGAAGGGATCGGGCGCTTCCTCCTGGTCGCGTCGGAAGGGCTCTACATCGTCGAATCCGATGGCCGTTGTTCGTGGTCCTTCACCGTTCCTCCGCTCGACGGACAATCTCCCGGAGAGTTCGACCACCTGATCTACGACGGCTGGGCTCTCGCCAACGGAAACATTCTCTACGGAACGCATCGCTATGTGCGAGAAATAAATCGCCAAAAGCAGACGGTGTGGGAGTACCGGGTCAAGGGAAAGAACAAAGTCAAGACCTGCCTGCCCTTGCCCAACGGCCGTGTGGCGGTGCTCAACAGCCAAGAGCAGGCCATTCTTGAATTGGAATCGGCGACCGGACGGGTTCTGCACCGGATCCCCGTTCCCGCAGAAGGAACACTCCATACCCGCTACAACCTGTTGCGTCGAACTCCGGAGGGAAACTACCTGGTTGCGCTGCGTGCCGAGGAGAGATTCGTGGAGGTGGATTCCGCTGGCAAGGTCCTCCGGTCCCTGCCGGTCCCGAGTCTGCCTGCCCTGGCACAGACGCTGAGCGACGGCACCACCCTCTGCAGCGGCCGCTTCGGCCTGATCCGGTTTGATGCGAACGGAACGAAAACGTGGAGCTTCACCCCGGAGGATGCGGCTCCCCACTTCCCGCTGTTGATCGCCGTCGGAATCGTGGAACTGTCCGGTGGCCGATTGCTGGTCGTGAACTCCGACTGGCACTATCAAGAACCGGGCGAGAATCGTGTGCAGCTCTTCATCGCGGATGCCTCGAAGAACATTTCGTGGACTCTTCCGGTGACCGCCTTCGACGGCTGGAAGCGGGGAGAGATCGAGCCCAAGACGGGTCTGCTGGAACATCGAGCCGGAGTGGTCCAGTTGCTGGGCCCAGACATTCCCTGAGCTATTCACGGCTCTTCGTTCACAGAAACGGAACTTGCGAGAAGGTGACTGTCCCCTTTTCGACTGCTGACTGCTCGCGAGAACGTGACTGTCCCCTTTTCGGCTGCCCGGACGGGCTGCCCGGACGGACTGCCCGGACGTGCCCGGACGAAAGGGCCTGTGGCTTGTGATTTCTGATTGAAGTTTCAGATCACAGCTTTACTGCGCCTGCAGTTCCACGCGCCAGAGTTCGAGACACTCACCCGACTGGTAGAGAATTACGTTGGGCTCGACTTCGAATATCGTGGGATACGCCATTCTGTGGGAAAAGTCGGCAACCGTAGTAGCGAGCCATTCCTTTCCGGTGCCGTCGGCGTTGATGGCCAGTTGGCATTTCCTTCTCTGATCTTCGTGGCTCCAGTCCGACTCTTTCTCCCCGCTGCGCTGCACCAACTGACCATAGGCTAACGCCAATCGCCCGTCCTTCAGTCTCAGCAGATAAGGGTCCACCCCGGGGCCGAGGCCCATGTCCGCGGGTGGGCTCCAGGTTCTTCCGCCATCGCCGCTCCAGCTCGCCACCATGGGCGAGTAGTGGCCGGTCCGCATCACGGCCAGCATCCGGCTATCGTCCAGCGGAAGCAACGCCCACTCGTTGAATCCTTCCGAATCAACCATCACCCCGGCCTGCGGGGCGGCTACGGTGGAATAGTATCGCCAGGTGTCTCCTTGATCGTCGGAGCTCACCAGGAAAGACCTCATCTTGAAGGGGGTCTCCATCTTGCTTCGAGGGTCGGTTGTCCGCAGGTTGTCTTCCTCGAAGCTGCCAATCATGCAAGCCAGCAGGGTCCCATCCGGCATCTCGCGAATGCCCCGATGGAAAAAGATGGTCGAGCTGTTCTGGTCCTGGACTTCCGAGAAGTTATCGATGGGAACGGATCCTGCCTCCGGTATGATGAGGACGGTTTCCTTCTTCTCGACTGTCTTGAACCCGTCGCGGGAACGCCACATTCTCCCCACGCAGCGACCCGCCTCGCGGCAGGTCACGTTCCAATAGAAGCCGACGAACAGCCCCTTTCTCCAGTAGAGGGAGGTCAGCTTCTCGGCAAACAGGTAGGAGCCAAACGGGGGATCGGACTCATCCACCGGCCAGAAATACCTGCCCCCATCGTTGCTCTTGAGCGCCCCGTAGACATAGATGGTTCCATCCGGAGCCTCGACCGCCCTGGGATGACGGCATCGGGCTGCCGTCACCTGCACATCCAACTCTTCTGCTGCGTGAGTCATGACCGAGGCCATGACGATGAATGCCAGCAAATGAAATCCTCTATGAACATGCATCATTTCAATTACCTCCTACCGGGCAAAACTGGAAACAAGACTTCTTCGCCGGAGCGGCGGTTTTTCAGCCGCCGACATTCCTTCTGGCTCCGTCGTGCTCCGGTTTGGAACGAAGAGGGCACCCACAAGGGGTGCCCCGACCGATTATTCTTTGTCAATTTGCACAAGAATTCGAGATTAACCCGGATTATTCATAAGCACCCGGGGGGCGAGAGATGGTGACTGTCCTCTTCTCATCGGGTCAGTCTGAACCGTTGCCAGTCACCTGCCGGTCATGCTCGAAAAGGCCGTCTGGGTTCAGTATTTTGGCATTCGTCAGCGGCTCAGTCATTCTTGCGGGAGGTTAGGATGAAGAAGTGGGAGTACAAGGTTCTCGACTCGAAGGATATCCCTCGCGCGGGAATCCTCAAGGGCAGGGACCGATCAGGCGTCGAAAAGTATCTCAACGGCCTTGGCAGAGAAGGCTGGGAACTGGTCAATATTGACTTCCGGGAATTGGAGGGCCGCTTCGAGTTCACGGCCGTGGCCAAGAGAGAGAAAAGCTGGTAACCATGGACTAAGGCCAAATGAGCCTGCTCGGGTGAGAACGAGGGCGTGTGAAAACGTGACTGTCCCTTTCCAGGCCGTCTTCCCGTCGCTCCCTGCATCGCTTGGCGTACTTGGGTTCCCGTCGTGATGCGGCACATCGGCCGTGGAGCGACCTGCCTCTCCAGCAGTGCGGGCGGCCGTAATCTGCGAGACTGCCCCTGCGGCGCGATGTCGCACAGGAGGATGATCTTTGTTGCGACCGAAGTTCCTGGTGGTGGGATCGGTTCTTCTGTTGTCGAGCATTGTGCGGCAGGCGCCGGCCGGCCAGACGGACGTTGCCGGTGCGATCGAACCTGCTCTCATCGATGGTCCGGCGGCTCCCGTTCCACCGGCCGTGATGACCCGCAACGATCAGGGTCAGGCCACGGTTCGGGCGGTAAGGCTGGACGAGAGCATCGACTTCGACGGAGTGCTGGACGAGGCCGTCTACGCGACTGTTCCCGCCATCAGCGGCTTCATTCAACTGACGCCGGATGTGGGAGCGGCGGCGACCGAGCGGACCGAGGCGTGGATCCTGTTCGACGAGACGAACGTCTACGTCTCGGCGCGGCTTTGGGACGCGGCGCCCGAGAGCCAGTGGGTGGCCAACGAGATGCGCCGCGACACCAGCCAGCTCCGTCAGAACGACACGTTCGCCGTGTTTTTCGATACGTTTTACGACCGCCGCAACGGAGTCCTCTTCTACACGAATCCACTCGGCGCCCGCGCCGACGCGCAGTTCACGAACGAGGGCAATCCGAACTCGGACTGGAACCCGGTCTGGGACGTGCGTACCGGCCGCTTCGACGGCGGCTGGACGGTGGAGATGGAGATCCCGTTCAAGACCCTGCGTTACCGCTCGGAGCCGCCTCATATCTGGGGCATTCAGCTCCGCCGCGCGATCCGGCGCAAGAACGAGTGGGCCTATCTGACGCGGTTACCCGTCGCGTCCGGATCCGGCGGCGGCGCTCGCGGGGTGTTCCGCGTCTCGCAAGCCGGCTCGCTGGTTGGCCTCGAGCCTCCATCGGCGGGCCGCAACCTCGAGCTCAAACCATATGCCATCGGCGGCTTGACCACGGACATGTCCGCGACCCCGGTGAAGATCAACGAAGGCAGCGCCGACGGCGGCATCGACATCAAGTACGGCATCACGCAGAACCTGACCGCAGACTTCACCTGGAACACCGACTTCGCCCAGGTCGAGGTGGACGAGCGGCAGGTGAACCTGACCCGCTTCCCGCTGTTCTTTCCGGAGAAGCGGGAATTCTTCCTCGAAGGACGGGGTATCTTCGGCTTCGCCAGCGGCGGCATTACGCGCACCTCCAGTGTGGCCCGTGGGGCGGTCCCCGGGTTCTTCGGTGACGTGAACGTGCCGCAACTCTTCTACAGCCGGAAGATCGGGCTGGAGGAGGGCCGCGTGGTGCCGATCGTCGGCGGAGCGCGGGTCACCGGCAAGGTTGGAAGGTTCGATGTCGGGCTGCTGAACATCCATGCCGGCGAGGAGACCGTCTCGGACTCCAAGCCGACCAATTTCTCGGTCGTCCGAATCCGGCGCGACATCTTGAGCCGCAGTTCCGTGGGCGCCATGTTCACCAACCGCTCGGTCTCCCGGGTGGCCCCGGGCTCGAGCCAGGCCTACGGCGTCGACGGCACCTTCGCCTTCTTCGAAAACGTCAACCTGACGACCTACATTGCCCGGACCCAGCTTCCCGGGCCCGCGTACCAGGGCAAGGACCTGAGCTACCAGGGCAAGTTCGAGTACGCGGCGGACCGCTACGGTTTCCAGGCGGATCACCTCGTGGTGGAAGACAACTTCCTGCCGGAGGTGGGCTTCCTGCGGCGCGACAACTTTCGGCGCACCTTTACGTCGGCACGATTCAGCCCCCGGCCGCAGTCGATCAAAAGCGTCCGGCAGTTCACTCTGGAGGGCAGCATCGATTACATCCTGACCGCCGACGAGAACCAGCTGGAGACGCGCCAGAACATCGTGGCGTTCGAAACCGAGTTCGAGTCCAGCGACCGGCTGACTCTGGCGGCGACCGACAGCTACGAGTTGCTGGTCCAACCGTTCGTTCCTCCCGGTGCCGGATTCTCGATCCCGGCGGGAGGCTACAGCTTCGCCGACGTTTACGTGGCGTACTCCATGGCACAGCAACGCCGCATCAACGGAATGGTGGCGGTGAGACGGGGCGCCTACTTCGGCGGGGACCTGACGACGTTGGAACTCACGCAGGGCCGCATCGCGGTACTGCCGCAGATGTCGGTGGAGCCGACGGTCTCGTTCAACTGGATCGATACGCCGTACGGGGCGTTCCAGACGAACCTGGCGGTGGCGCGGGTCAACTACGCCTTCAACCCCCGCATGTTCTTCAGCGGGCTCATCCAGTACAACTCGGCCAGCAACTCCTTCAGCAGCAATCTGCGCTTTCGGTGGGAGTACAGCCCGGGCAGCGAGCTTTTCGTGGTCTACACCGACGACCGCGACGTTACCGGCGGCTTGCGGCCCGACCGTGGCTGGGATCTGCGGAACCGCGGCTTAGTCATCAAGATCAACAAGTTGTTGCGGTTCTGACGGCGACAGGGGCCTGACCTGACCCGAGTCTCCCCCGCAGGATGGAAGAAAAAGTGGAAGAAAAAGTGACTGTCCCCTTCTCATCATCCACATCCACACAGCAGGAAACGAACGACCCGGTCGATCTGTATGCGCGCGATGCGCATACGTTTCGTGAACCGCCGCAAGGCATCTCGATGACGCTACGGTACTTGGGACCCGGACTGATCCTGGTCGGCTCAATCGTCGGTTCCGGCGAGTTGATCATGACGACCAAGCTCGGCGCACAAGGTGGTTTTGCGCTCTTGTGGTTTGTGTTGCTCTCATGCGCCATCAAGACCGTTGTCCAAGCCGAACTGGGACGCCATGTGATTTCCAGCGGCGAGACGATTCTGGTGATGTTCAACGAGCTGCCTGGACCCCGCGGACGGCGGCCGAGTTGGCTTTGTCTGGAGTGGTTGCTGATTGTCGTGGTCAGCACATACCTCGGCCTGGGCCTCTGGTCGTGGAATCTGGCTGCGGGTATCGGTGCGGGCGGATTGGCCGCGAGCGTGCTGTCCATCTGGATTGTGGCTGCGTTGTTGCTCGCGACGCGAAGTCGGCAACGCGAGATGGTGCAAACGTCAGATGCACAGAGCCGACCGATGTTGGGGTGGTTCCTGTGGCTGTACCTTGCTTGCCAATTGGTCATGTTTATCAACGTCGGCGCGGTGATGGGCGGGGCAGGCCAGGCACTGGCACTGGGTTTTGAAAACGTCCTGGGAACAACCGACGCCAAGCTGTGGACTGCCGGCATCGCCGTTGTTTGCGGGGCGCTGTTGCTCGTGGGTCGTTACAAGATGCTTGAACGAGTATCGCTGGTAATGGTTCTTGTTTTCACACTGATCACGATTCTCTGCACGGCGCTGCTCTACTGGACGGACAACGCCATTACGTTCGAGCAAATTCGCCACGGATTCCAGTTTTCGTTTCCCGAGTTTCTGGGAATAGACGTGACGCTGACGATGTTCGTGTTAACCGCGCTGGGCATGTACGCGGCCACGGGGATCGGCACTTGGGAGATGATGCACTACACGTACTGGTGCGTCGAGAAAGGCTACGCGCGGCACACCGGCGCGAATCAACCTGGCGATCAGTGGACGCAGCGGGCTCGCGGGTGGATACGCGTCATGTATACCGACGTGCTGCTGACCATGGTCGTGTTCACCATCAGCACCGTTTGTTTTTACTTGCTCGGTGCAGCGATTTTGTATCCGGAACGCGATCCGGCGGGTAAAGAAACACTCGGTGTGCTGCAGAACATTTTCACGGAGTCGTTGGGCCCGTGGGCGGCCACGCTCTTCGTGGTCGGTGGGTTCGTGGTGCTGTTCTCGACGACCTATTCCGGCACGGCTGGGAGTTCACGATTGGTGGCCGATGCCCTGTGCGTGATGGGAGTGATTGACGCGCGCGATTATGGAGCACGTCTGCGCTTCACGCGCTTCTACATCGTTTTCGGCCTCACGATGGGAACGGTGACGTATTGCTTGCTGCAAAACCCGCCGCTGATGTTGATCATATCGGGATTTGTGGCAGTCGTGCTATATCCCGTGTTTGGTCTGGGAACGCTTTACTTGAGGTACCGTGGCGTGGACGAGCGAATCCGTCCCGGACTATTCACCACCTCGTGGCTGTGGATTTGCGGATTGGCCTTGGCCATCATCTCACCGGCAGCAGGGTTACTTGTGCTGGCATTGAATCAAGGCTGGTTTGAGTTTTGATCGGCTTCATGTACTGCTCGACGATCTTGACAACTGAAGAAAAAGTGACTGTCCCCTTCTCATCATTCCGTCCACTAGCGACTCGCCACGACCGGGGCGCTGGCAACAGCGGCGGCCAGCAGCCGGCGCTGGATCAGAGCTTCCACCAGATACCCCTGCATCAACTCGTCCAACCGGGCCTGCATATTTGAGTTCACGGCGAGATAGTCCTCGACGGTGAGCCCCTGATCCGCTGCTTCCCTGGCGATCCTCTCGTGCGTCACCACATGGCCGGGAGCCACGTTCGAGTGCAGAAGCGCGACCTTCCACGGGGCCTCGCCGTGCTCGTTCTCAAGCCTCGGGTCCGCGCCGTTCTCCAAGAGCAGGTCGATGATGGCCAGCGCGTCCTCGGTGCCGGGGAGGGGGACGGCGTGCGAGTGGAGCACGGAGTTCCCATACTCGTCTTGCGCGTTCACATCGGCTCCCGCATCCAACAGCGCCTGGACCTGCCCCGGCGTGTTGGCCTTGTGCAGCGGGGTCGCGCCGGCACAGTCTCCGACGGGGCTGGTGTCCGGGTTGGGGACGCCGTCCATCGCGGCTTGCAGCAGCAGCCCGTAACAATTACTCGTGTCCGGCATGTAGACATACTCCGCTTCCGGCCGGGGGCGTTGCCGCTTCTCGGAATCCAGCAGAGACGGATGCATCTCAAATTCCAAGTTCGGCACGGGACGGCGAACCGGACGAGCCCGGGCGTCCGAGGCCGGGAGCTGATCCGGACGCGCTGGCGTGATGATGCCGGGTGGGTTCGGTGTCCGGGACTCGCTCTGTGGCCACCACGCCAGAGCCAGCAAGACGAGGATTCCCGACAACACCGTGGCGCGCTTCCAGTAGATCCATTTCATACTCACGGCGATCTCCTTGTGGTGTGGACGGCTTGGGCCATCCGGTGCCTTGAAGTCTGCGGAACGTCCTGCAGACCCTCGACAACGCCCGGTGCGGGGAGAAGGTTGCAGGCGGGCGAGAAAGCGGCGTTGGAGCAGGTGCACGGCCTGGCGCAGTCGGCCGCGGACATTGGCCGGGGTGAGTTGACATTCCCCTCTCGATCTTGATTCCGGAGTTGACAGTTCACGGAACACTTTTGGGTTTCGGCGACGGTGACGAAACCCAGATCGAGGCCAATGCCGTCGCAAGCCAAGTGCCTGATTGAGAATCTCATTTCCTTCACGGTTGAAGTTCGCATTTTCGCGCTCTATTCAGTACAACGCCTGAAATCGGAATCGGTCACAATCTTTTTTCCCATCGGACGAAAAGGTCCCTGATCGGGGCCATTGAAGCGACGGGAAAGGGGCGCTTAACTGAGATTATCCCTTGGTCTCGAAGTTTCTGCGTGGGACAGGTTCAATGCGGGTGTCGATGCGTTGCTGGAGCAACTGGACGGCACGATTCAACCGATTCGAGATAGTCGTACGAGGGACATGGAGCAGGTCTGCGGTCTGCCGGGTGGAGAATCCTTCATACACCCGCAACTCGATCACTTGGCGGTAGGTGTCTGGGAGAAGCGAAACCATTTCCGGCAGCAGAGCCAGCATCTGCTTCTCTTGGGCACTTATCAATGCCCTGTCGGCAACGTTGAGCGTGCTGAACACGTTGAGCGTGCTGAACCCGATGTCGGAGAAATTGGAAGAGATACGGGACAATCAATAGGTTGGCGCTTGGTTGAGCACGACAATCAGTCCGGGATTCCTTCCAAAGCCTCCGTTGTTCGATCCGACGAACGGCAGCCAACAACTCAGGGGCGGTGATGCGGGCGATCGACTGTCCGCCCATCCACGGAAAGATGTCCCGCTCCAGTCGGCTGAGGACGCGCTTGGCATGATTCGCGGCCCAGTTGGGACCGTGTTTGGTGATCCATTCCCGAGCCACGGCTTCGAAACTGTTGGCTGAGCGTTGCTCCTTCGCGGCCTTCTGCGCTTTTTGGACGAAACAACGGGATAAATAACTGTGAAATAGATGCTTAACGGATCTACTTGGATGGCTCTGGATGAGGAAATGGTGGAGGCGGTGGGAATCGAACCCACGTCCGGAAGCCTTCGGCGGCAGAATCTACATGCTTATCCAGTTTCCCGATCCGATCCAACTGGCATGGAAACTGGAAAAGCCGCCAGCCGGATCGTCCCTCATTGAGGTCTCAGTCCCTCGCCGAGGGAGGGGCAAGGAACTGACAAGCCCACTGAAATGACGCCCCGAACCTCCCTGCGGGCCTGAAGGCCGGAACGACCGCGTCAATTACGCGGCGAGTGCGAACTCATCGTTGGCACTTGTTGTTTTTGCCACGGTTTTACGAGGTGGTGGCGCCTCGGCATGCATCTACGACCTCAACTACTCCCGTCGAATCCAGTCGCCCCCCTTTCCTTGTCCTTATCCTATCAAGACGGCCGTTTGCCTGTCCGGTTGCAAAAAAGAGTGGCAGTCGCGGCGCTTCGCGAATCCCACTCGCTTCTTCATGCGCCGGAATCGGCCGGTGAACATTCGCCATGGTTCGGGCCGGGAACCGAACCGGACGAGCCGATGGCCTGCGGGCTGCTATCATCTTCCCGTGCTCAAGATCGGACTCACCGGTGGGATCGCCTGCGGCAAGAGCTTTGTCCTGAACGAGTTCCGCCAGTTGGGAGTCCACTGCATCGACGCCGACGAGGTGGCCCACCAGGTCATCCTTCCGGGAGAGCCCGCCTATCGGGAGATCGTGGAACGGTTCGGCGACCGGATCCTGGGAGACGACTCCGCCATCGATCGCACGAAACTGGGCGCCGCCGTCTTTGGTGACGAACGGCAACGACAGCGGCTGAACGGCATCGTGCACCCGCGAATCCATCAGGAACTGAACCGGAGGTTGGCCCGGTTGCAGGAGGAGGCAGGATCGGAGCCGGTTCTGGCAATAGTGGACGCCGCTCTAATGGTGGAGACGGGTTCCTATCGGAAATATGACTGCGTGGTGGTGGTCTCGTGCCGGCCGCGACAACAGTTGGAGCGACTTCTGGGCCGCGGAGGGCTGACGAGACCGGAAGCCCAGGCGAGAATCGACTCCCAGATGCCGATTGAGGAGAAGGTCCGGTTCGCCGATTTCGTTATTGACAACAGCGGCGATCGGGAACGGACGCGGGTTCGGACCCGGGAGGTGCACCGGCAACTGTTGAAACTTGCCCAGTGAGGAGCTTCGTTCCCGGCCGTAACATTCTCGTCGTCGAGTCGATCGTAACCGGAATTGCCTACTCGGAAGGCATATCGGCGTCCAGAGGAATCACCGGCAACGTGGTGAAAATCCCGTTCTTGTCATCCATTTCCACCGCGACTCCGGCGAATTTGCGCGAGATTCCCGGCGCCATGCAGCGCACCGAGCCTGTGAAGTCCGACGTGTCGTGTTCGAACATCTGGCTGATGAACATGGATTTCTGACCGTTGGCCGGCAGCGGGACCTCCGCCTCTTCCAACATCTCGCCGCCCATCATCAGATGACAGGTCAAAGTCAACTCGGACTGGCTCAGGTTTCGGAGCGCCACCCCGGTGTCGATCCCTCCGTCTTGACGGCGCGCCGGGAAGAGGGCGTCTCGGACCGGCCGACCGGCTCCGACACCGGCCACGCCGACGCCCGGAACGTCAAAGCGCAAGACGCCGCCGATGGGGCTGTCGGGACCGTCGGAGATCACTTTCACCGAGCCGGTCACGGTCTCTCCCCGACCGTTTGTCGAAATCGTGACTTCTCCCAAGGGCTCCAATTCGGACTGGAGCGTGATTGCCCCGTATTCCGTGGCGTCCAGATTTCCGCCGATGTCCACCACCGATCCCGGATCGATAAGGTCTCCCGTCTTGTCGTAGAAGTAGACCAAAGGCCGGATCGGCGTGGCGGCCAGATTCACCAACACGACATCGGAACTGATGGCGGACCCGTTGCCGAAATGGGTGAAGTCCAGCGCGACCTGATTTCCGAGATAGATGCCGGAGCCGATGACGGCCTTCTGCTGCGAGTTCGGCACCGAGAAGCTCACCGCGTAACCCAGCTTCGGGGAACCGGTGTCATCGTCATCCACGATAGTGGGGTCGTTGTAATAGTACTCCAGGAACCTCCGACCCTCGCGCCGTGCACCTCCGATCAGCTCCTCGGCGAACATCACCCCGTTGATGTCCGTCCTCGTCATATCCGTGCGCCTGCCTTCGCGAAACGGCTCGGTTGCGTGAAACAGGGTGACGCCCCCGCCACTCACGACCCACAGGTAGATGGAACCTGACTTCCATTCTCCTCCTTCCAGACGAATGGTGTTTCTGATCCCGATAAGGGCGCGGTAGCCTTCGGACAGGACGCTTTCTTGATACACCTTGGCCGCTTCCTCGACGAAGGCGATGAGTGTCTCGCGGCCCACGACCTGCGATGCGGTGACGGTCGGCTTAGGCAGATCCGGGATCAGGACCGGGACATGGAAGACGTCCTGCGAGTAGCCACCGACCAGCACGAAATCTCTTCCGGTGATCCCGGAAGTGTATGTGACAGCGGATGCCGTCTCCGGCTCCCCGTCGTGGTACCTGACGAAATCGCCGCCTCGGGCAGCGGCGGCGAGGAGTTCCTCGACGACCTTGAGTCCGTTGTCGTCCTCGACACCCAGCAGATTCTTGCTCTCCGCCGTCACATCGTTCCCGTGGATGAACGGCTCCCCGCTCAGGAGAAAGACGATGAGGAACATCGATCCGGACTTCCAGTCGGCGTCCGATCTCAGCCTCTCCCTGAGCCTCGCTCCTTCGTTTATGTCCGTGATCGCCCCGATTTCCGCCTTCGCCCCCAAGACGAAGGCCTTGAGGGTTGCATCGTCTTCGATTCGCACGGGGCAACGTGGTCGAGGCCCGCTATTTTCAGTTAACGGATGTAGAAGGATCTCTGAAAGCTTTGTAGACCACGATGGCCTCGCCCTTCGTGGTAGCATCGGTCGCCGCACCCACCGCCGCCCCGATTGCGAAGCCAATGCCGACCATTACCAGCATACCTAGCCCATCGAGATCGTGATCCGACTTGACGGCAAGCGCACTCATCATAACGCCAACTCCGATCCCGCCACCGATGAGCGTTCCGTTGGCAAGGCCGTCTTCCGGCTGAGTTGTGATCGTCTCGATGTCTTCCTTGGGAATCACCGCCCGGGAGAAGTTGGTCACGAGCATAAGGTCGGTATCGGAAAGATCCTCGAATTGACCCTTGATTCGATCTCCGTCCTTTGTTTCCACCGTGATGGGAAACATCACTTGCAAGGCCGCAACCTTCTCCCAACGTCCGGGGATCACCTCCGCCCGTGCTGGCATGGAGATCAATCCGGCAAGAATCAAGGCAAGTAGTCGAATCCGGCATGTCTTCATCGTTTGGGTTTTCTTCATGGCACCTCCTTCTACTTTGGAGTAACGTCGCTTCTTGTTAGCGACTCCTCATCAGAAAATGTGATTTCTTCGTCGGAAGTGGCTCACCGAGGCGAGCGGACGATGATCGATCCCAGGTAGTCCCCGATGAAAAACGGCATGGAGCCACGAAGCGGGGAAGAGCGAGTCGACATTCAGGAGCCGATTATGCTGCTTATCTGCTGCCTGTTCAGCACGTCAAACATTGGACGTCAACCGCTTTACCGATTAGTCGAAGAACCCGGCAAATGACTGAAAAAGATAACGTTAGGTAGTTGTTGACTGAGGGACAGTCAGGACTAGAAATCGCCCTTCCTGATGGGCGATTGGAAATCTCCCCTCCACCAGGTGAATCCCAGGGTTCCCCAGATCAGGCCGTGCTCGGCCATCCGGGTCCAGGTCCACCATGCCTCGGGAAACTGCTGATACTCGTAGTAGAAACTGAGGTAGTAGAGGCCGGCAGCGCCCGAGAGGGCGACGACCGCGGGCGTCGTCAACGCGAACCGTGGCATTGCCGGTAACAGCGCCGCCAGCACCACGGCGTACCAGGGAAAGGGCGCAGGCAGGAGGAGAAACCAGAGCAGCAGGACCCACTGGCAGGCTCCGATCAGATCCACCGGTGAGCCGCGGGATCGAAGTCGGACCCAGGGCACAGCCACGGCGACGATCAGGATCAGGATGCCGCAGGCGAGCCGGGGCTGGGGGAGCAGAACCTCCAACAGGTCGAAGGCGCCCTGGTTCATCCGCCAGCGTTCCGCGTAGCTCCTGAGACCGTCGGTCAGACGGTTGAGGCCCAGTGGCGAGAAGGGCAGGTATCCCAACGCGATTCCTGCCAGGGATACGGCCGCGAAGGCGACGGCCTTCTTTCCGCCCGAAACCAGGGAGATGAATCGGAAAGCGGCAGGCAACAGGAGGATGGGATACAGCTTGGAGAGGGCTGCCGCAGCCATGGATCCGGCCGCGGCCAACAGCCATCGCCGGCTCCCGTGAACCTGCATCCGGTCCAGGCTCACCATGAGTAGCACCACGAAAAAGGCGGGCAGGACGTCCACGTGGACCGAATTGGTGACCTCCTTCAGCACCAGCGGGTTCCAGGCGTACAGGAGCACCCAGGATGGGGATGAGCCCAGCCGGGTGAGCAGCAGAATTATCAACCCGATGAGGGCCAGATCGAACAGGGTGAAAAGGACCCGGTGTCCGATCCAGTTCCATCCGCTGATCAGGCCTCCGGCGGCGAACGCGGCCTGAGCCGCCGGTGGGTAGAGGGTGGGAATCTCGGCGTATCCGATGCGGGAAATCGTCTCCTGCGCCATCGGATCCGACACGGCCCGTTCCAGAGACTCGGGTGGCAGGAGTGACAGTTCCAGAGGCGATTGCCGGAATGGATTCTCTCCCGCCAGCAGGACCTGCCCGTCCAGAACGTACCGGTAAACGTCATTCTCCTGAATCAAGCCGGAGGGGAGCAGGAGGAAGCGGGCTACCAGGGCAGTCGCCAGAATCAGGAGAAGCGGTGCTTTGCGGTCCCCCCGGCGAAGCTGAAGGTAACCCAGGAAGAATCCGGCCCAAGCGCAGGCGTAGAGCAGTACGAAGGTCAGGATGGGCCGGTCCGCATGCCCCTCGCCGTAGCGGAATTGGAAGCTGATCCAGGTCCAGGCGGCGCAGGAGAGAACAACCAGAAGAGAGGCCGCGAGCCAACCTCTCCGGCTCCAGACAGCCCTGATGACCGCCCCGGTCTCGGTCGGCGCGGGCCGGGGCCCCTTCATCCAGCCAGAACCTGGCGCAGGGCCTCACCGGTGTGGGAGCCGGGAAACCCGGCTACGGCTTCCGGGGGACCGGTGCAGACCACGGTGCCGCCGGCTCTCCCTCCGCCGGGTCCCAGGTCGATGATCCAGTCGGCGCTCTTGACCACTTCCAGGTTGTGCTCGATGACGATCACCGTGTTCCCCACCTCGACCAGGCGGTGGAGGATGTCCAGAAGCCGCCTCACGTCCTCGAAATGAAGCCCCGTCGTGGGTTCGTCCAGAATGTAGACGGTGTTCCCCGTCGCCCTCCGATTGAGTTCGCTGGCCAGTTTCACCCGTTGGGCCTCTCCTCCCGAAAGGGTCGTGGCCGGCTGGCCCAGCCGAATGTATCCGAGCCCCACTTCCACCAGGGTGGTCAGACGGGACTTGATGGTGGGGATGTTCTCCAGGAGTTCACAGGCCTCTTCAACCGTCATGCCCAGCACGTCCGAGATGGAATTGCCCCGGTAGAGAATGGCGCGGGTCTCCCGGTTGTAACGGGTGCCGTTGCAGCTTTCGCACACCACGTGGACGTCGGGCAGGAAGTTCATCTCGATCTTGCTCAAGCCGTTGCCCCGGCAGGCTTCACACCGGCCGCCCGCCACGTTGAAGCTGAAACGGCCGGCCTTGTAGCCCCGGGACCGGGACTCGGGCAGGAGGGAGAAGAGCTGCCGGATGGGGGTGAAGACGCCCGTGTAGGTGGCCGGATTGGACCGCGGGGTGCGGCCGATGGGCGACTGGTCGATTTCGATGACCTTGTCCACGTGCTCCAGGCCCTGGATCTCCCGATGGGGACCCGGCTCCGCGAACGAGCCGTAGAGCTTCCGGCTCAGGGCGCGGTGGAGAACTTCGCTCACCAGGGACGACTTGCCCGAGCCCGAGACGCCCGTCACCAGAACCAACCGTCCCAGCGGGAAGCTCACATCGATGTCACGGAGGTTGTTGTGGGTCGCGCCCAGGACTTCGATGCAACGGGGCTCTCCGGTGTGGCTCCTCTGGGGAGGCTCGATCCGGCGGGTTCCCCGAAGATAGGACGCGGTCAGGGAATCGGGATGTTGCAGAATCTCCTGGAGGCTGCCGGCGGCCACCACCTGGCCTCCGTGGCTGGCGGCGCCCGGTCCCAGGTCCACCACGAAATCGCCGTTGCGGATGGTCTCCTCGTCGTGCTCCACGATGAGAATCGTGTTTCCCAGGTCCCGGAGTTGGCGCAGGCTGGAGAGCAGACTCGCCACGTCCCGGGGGTGGAGTCCCACGGAGGGTTCGTCGAGGACGTAGAGGACGCCGCGGAGCCGGGAACCCACCTGGGTCGCCAATCTCACCCGCTGCGCTTCCCCGCCCGAGAGTGAAGCCGCCTTCCGGTCCAGTGTCAGGTAGGAGAGCCCCACCTCCAGCAGAAACCGGACCCGGTGGCGAATCTCTTCCAGGACCGGTCCGGCAATGGTCTCCTGCCGCGGGCTGAGCCGGATGCCCTCCAGAGCGGGCAGGCACTCGTCCAGCGGCATCCTGCAGAGTTCCGATATGGAGCGTTTCTGAATGCGCACCGCCCGGCTCTCGGGACGGAGCCGGCTTCCGTCGCAGGCCGGGCAGTCCCCCTCGACCATGAAGCTCAGGAACCGCTGCTTCCTCTTCTCGCTTCCGGTGGCCCGGAGCTTCTTCTGGAACCATTGCTCCAACCCCGGGAAGCGCGCCGGATAGGTGAGTTCTCCGTAACGGAAGAGGATCGGTTTGTCGAGACCCGAGCGCAGGGCCTTCCAGACACGATCGGGAACCCGCCGCAGAGGGACTTCGGGATCCACGGAGAAGTGCTCCAGGAGGGCCCGGAACGATTGCCGCAGGAACCGTTCGAGATCCGGGTCCGGCAGTTCGAGAGAGAGCGTATCCACGGTGGTGTCGCGGTCCGGGATCAAGCGCCTCATATTGACTCGCAGCCGAATTCCCAACCCCTCGCATTCGGAGCAGGCGCCGAAACGGCTGTTGAAGGAGAAGCTCCGAGGCTCCAACTCCGGCATGCTGATTCCACAACGGACACACGCGGCCCGCTCCGAGAAAAGAAGATCGGGTCCGCCCCAGGGAGAGAAGGACACCAAGCCGTCGGCCATCTCGACGGCGTGTTGAACCGAATTCCGGATTCGGACCCGGGCCTGCTCCAGCACCTGAAGCCGGTCCACGACGATCTCAACCGTGTGGTTCTTCCGCTTGTCCAGTTGCGGAGGTGCCTCCAGGTACTCCATGGCCCCATCCACCCGCACCCGCAGGTAACCCTCCCTCCGGTAGCGCTCGAACAACTTCTTGAATTCGCCCTTCCGGTCCCGGACCAGGGGAGCCAGGATCATGCCCCGTTTCCCCGACGCATCCGCCAGGATCTGCGAGACGACCTGGTCCACCGATTGGCGGGTGATGGGACAATCGCAGCGGGGGCAATTGGGCGTGCCGATGCTGGAGAAGAGGAGCCGCAGGTAGTCGTAGACCTCGGTGATGGTCCCTACGGTGGAGCGGGGACTCCGGGTAGTGGTCTTCTGCTCGATGGAGATGGCGGGCGACAGCCCTTCGATGGAGTCCACGTCCGGCTTCTCCATCTTCTCCAGGAACTGCCGGGCGTAGGTGGAGAGGGATTCGATGTAGCGCCGCTGCCCCTCGGCATAGAGGGTGTCGAAGGCCAGGCTCGACTTCCCGGAGCCGCTGAGGCCGGTAATGACGGTGATCCGGTTTCGGGGCAGATCCAGATCGACGTTCTTCAGATTGTGTTGGCGGGCTCCGCGTATGGAGAGGGTGTCTGTCACTGTCGTTTGGAAATGTGCTGGGGAGGTTTTTGTGGCCCTCGTTGCTTATGTTATCCAAATCTTAGGGGAGGTCGGCGCTCCGGCGGCGCTTCGCCTCGGCGCGTGAAACACGCCGCTCCCACCGCTTCGCGGTCGGCGGTTGGAAACCACCGCTCCACTAAGGCAGCCGGAGGCGGTAGGTTCGAAGTTGTCCCCCCCGAAGATAATGGAGAATCAGGAATCCATCCACTCCCGTCCGTGAGGACCTTTGCAGATCGACCGAAGATGCTACGGGGCGCCCATTGACCCGGATCAGTATATCCCCGCTGCGGAGACCCGCCCGGTGGCCGATGCTCTCGATCCTCACCGACTTCACGCGGAGTCCTCTCTCGACGGATCCTGAGATACCTCCCGTCCTATCCGGCACCCAGGGATCGACGACCAGCCCCAAACCGGGTGGAATCGGAACCAGCACCCTCTGCAAAAACATCTCTTCGATCAGGCGGCCGCCGGCGACTGCGGGCAACTCCATTCTCCAAGCGAGATGGGAATGCAGAGGGGGCCTGGGCGCCAACTTCGCCTCGACGACCCGGGACGCGCCGCCCCGGCGTACAACGAGTTCCAGCCGCGAGCCGGGCTCCCGCCTGCGGATGGCCTCCAATAGATCCTCCAGCGACGGCGCCTGCCGTTGGGCCACCTTCAACACCACGTCCCCCGACTGGAGTCCTGCCCCTGCCGCCGGACTCCCGGGCTCTATCCCGTCGATCTGCGGCCCGTCTCCGCCCGCTCTCACGTAGATCCCAAGCCAACCCGAACGGACGTGACCGTTTCTCGTGACCACCCGCCGGGCGGACTGCCGCACCATCGACCAGGGCAGAACCCGGCAACTGAGACTCCTCCCCAGCGGATGGCGGCTCACGCGTGTCACCAGCCCCAGGACTCGTTGGTTGAGATCCAGCAGGAATCCACCCTCCCAGAGGTCCGCCTCATGGGGCACTTCCCGAGGCCGCAACAGGACCGTCCTCTCGGGACTTGCCGGCTCCGGTTCCCAGCGGAGAATCTTGCAGGAAAGGATGTTCCAGCCAGACTCTCCGGCGTAGGCCATGCGGACCTGGTTCGGGTTGGAATCGCTGGGCGCAGACACAGCCGGGCGAGAAGAACCGGTGTGTTCGAAAACCGCGAGACTCATCCCCTCGTCCACGCCAACCAGCCGCAGAGGAGCCTGACCTGCCTCTCCCGGCCTCAGAACGATCTCCACGGCAGGATGGTCCAGTTCGATGCCGTGGCTGCCCAGATAGGAAACGATGTGTCCGGAGTCGAGAAAGGCCCCTTCCAGCAGGATCTTCTCGTGAATCTGGACCTGGGGCAGCATCCCGTCCTGGTAGACGACGCCGTGGAAACGGCGTGCCATTGAGAGCCGGACCATGGAATCCTGGGCCGGTTCGGATGGTGCGGCCTCAGTGCCGGCAGGACCGGCCAACGCCAGCACGACCAGTACCGCCGCCACCGCGGCAACAGGGGAACGGTTCAGTCGCTTCAAGGGATCCAGGAGTCTGGCGACGCCGAATACGTTGGAGGCCATGAGATCGAAGGGAACCACAAGCATCCGGAAACACAACTTCCTCACCGGGAGAGCGATGAGAATCTCGGCGCAGACTCCTAGTGGCTGACCCGTTGCCAGTAGAGCCCATAATGCAGGTTGCTGGTACGCACCTCGACGGTGCGGGGCACCCGCACCAGAACGGGTGTTCCGGAAGAGTCCTCCACGCGGAGCTCGACATAGGAGGAGGACACCGGCTGGTCTTCCTTGACCCAACGATGGAGGTCTTCCCGCTGGAAGCGGTTCCGGACCCGGTCCCGGGAACTGTCCGGCCGCCGCGACTCCACGATCTCGCCTTCACCGCTGCTGGGAAGTTCCGCCGATGTGGTCGGAACCAACGCTCCGCTGGTCACGAACAGCATCACCGAAGCCAGCCCCCCCAGCAGGAGGCGCGCCAAATCACCGCCGGACATGGAGCTTCCCGCAATCTTGCGGTAGAAGTCCGGCGGCGCTTTCACCCCCTGTCTCAGTGAACGGTTCATTTTCTCCAGGACTGCAAGATCCTCATAGAGTCCGCGGCATCGGGAGCATTCATGAAGGTGGGACAATACCCTGGCTTCCTGGACGTTCGTCCCTTCGTCCAGCAGCTTTTCCTCGAACTCCCGGCAGCTCATAGGATCCTGGAAAGCTTGTCCCGCAACAGCCGTTTGGCCCGGTGAAGCCTCGACTTGACGGTCCCCACCGAAAGGTTCAGCACATTGCCCGTCTCCTCCAGCGACAGCTCCTGGACCTCCTTCAGAACGAAGACCAGGCGATAGCGCGGGGGAAGCGAGTCGATGGCGATACGCAGCAACCGGGCCTTCTCCTTGCTCCCGAGATGGACCTCGGGCGAAGGCCGGCCGTCACTGATCTGGAGCTCCATTTCTCCCTGTTCGGAGATTCCGAAGAGCCGCTGGGTCAGAAAGAAGCCCCGCCGCTTTCGCCGCCGCATCTCGTCCAGGGCGAGGTTGGTGGCGATCTTGTAGATCCAGGTCGAAAACTTGTAGTTGCCCTTGTACCGGTGAGCGTGGCGGAAGACCCGGATAAAGGTTTCCTGCGAGAGGTCCACCGCCTGATCGTAGTCGCGGATAAGATTGTAGATGTAGTTGACCAACCGGTCCTGGTAACGGTCTACGAGAATCTGAAAAGCGTAGTCATCACCCTTCAGGTAGGCGACGATCAGAGCGTTGTCGGCAAATGTCAGAGTGGTGGCCAATTTTCCAACCTCCTTATCTAACTAAGACGGCAGAAGAGGCCGATTTGTTCCAACTAAATTCCGTCTTGGGTGAAATTCTTCGCGCCCGGCGGCTTCCCGCCCCTAGCACGAACGGATCACCACCATCGCATCGAACTTTGCATTCACTCTTTTTTTCTTTCCTCTTTTTTCTTTCCTCGTCATTTAGCCTCGTACCAGGATTGCCCCGCGGCCATGTCCACTTTCAGCGGCACCAGCAGGGAGGCCACCCCTTCCATCTTCTCCCGGACCAGTTCCCGGACTTCGTCCATCTCCGCTTCCAGGACTTCCACCACCAGTTCGTCGTGTACCTGAAGAATGAGCCGGCTGGAGAGGCCTCTCCGGGATATGGACCGGTGGGTGGAGACCATGGCTATCTTGATGAGGTCCGCGGCCGTGCCCTGGATGGGGGCGTTGACGGCGGTCCGCTCTCCGAAGCTCCTGAGGTTCCAGTTCTTGCTTTTCAGCTCCGGTATCTGGCGGATGCGACCGAAAAGAGTTCGTACGTATCCCGTCTCGTAGGCCTCGGCGAGCGTCGATTCCGACCAGCGCTTGACCCCCTGGTAACGCTGGAAGTACTCGTCGATGAGACGCTTGGCCTCCAACCGTCCGATCTCCAGATTTTGGGCCAGGCCGAAGGCGCTGACCCCGTAGAGGATCCCGAAATTGATGATCTTGGCGTAGCGGCGCCGTTCCCTGGGGCTCAGGTCGGTGCGCTCGCCCAGGACTTCGGCGGCGGTGCGCTCGTGGATGTCCTCTCCGTGGCGGAAGGCCTCCACCAGGACCGGATCTTCGGAGAGGTGGGCCATGACTCGAAGCTCGATCTGGGAATAGTCGGCCGCCAGCAGCCGGTACCCCTCCTCGGCCACGAAGGCTTTCCGGATCTGCCGGCCCAGGTCGGTCTTGATGGGAATGTTCTGCAGGTTAGGGTCGCTGGAAGAGAGGCGCCCGGTCGCCGCCACCATCTGGTTGTAGGAGGTGTGGATCCTGCCCGAATCGGCGTCGACCAGTCCGGACAGCGCGTCCAGATAGGTGTTCTTCAGCTTCGTCTGTTCCCGGTACTCCAGGATGCGTCCGGCGATCTCGTGCTCGCCGGCCAGCCGCTGCAGCACCTCGACTCCAGTGGAGTAGTGCTTGGCCTTGGGCGTCTTCTTGGGTGGAGGGAGTCCCAGCTTTTCGAACAGGATCGTCCCCAACTGCTTGGGCGAGTTCAGGTTGAACTTCTCGCCGGCCAGTTCGGTGATGCGGTCGGCAAGGACCTGGATCTCCCGGCCCATTTCGCGGGACATGGACTCGAGCATCTCCCGGTCCACCTTCACGCCGGCGGCCTCCAGGTCGGCCAGCACCTGCACCAGGGGAATCTCCACCTCGAGGAGCAGATCCTCCAATCCGTGGGTCCTCACGTCGGCCTCCAGCACGCGGAAAAGCCGAAGGGTCAGGTCCGCCGACCGGGCAAGCAGTTCCTCCTCGTCCGGGAAGAGGCCCGCTTCGGACTCGCTCAACCGGGTCTGGAGACGCTGGGTCGCCAGACGCTTCAACGAGAAGTCGTTCTGGTTGGGTGTCAACAGGTAGGCCATGAGGCGCGTATCGGCGAACTCGGACGTCAGCTGCCATCCCCGGGTCCGGGCCAGCATGAGCAAGGGCTTCAAATCGTGAATGATCCACCGTTTGGCTCGATTCAAGAGGGAGAGGAGGCGATCGGAGTCTCCCTTCAGAAGATCCCCGTCCAAGTGGATTCCCTGTCCCTGTCCCATCGAGACGCCGATGCCCCGCACAGGCTCCCCATTGGCGCCGGGAAGCAGCGCCAGGGCGGCGTCGGCGCCTTCCAGCCGCGCCGCAAGGCTGTCGAACTGCGAGACGCTCTCGAACCGCTCGTATTCGCCGCCGGCCGTCTCCGGTTCCGGCAGGAACTCCTCCAGCAAGCGGGTGAAGTTCAGCTCCAGGAAGAGCTTCCGGGCCTCGACCGGATCCGGGTCGGCCATCCTGAGCGTCTCCAGGTCCAGATCCAGGGGGATCCGGTCGTACATGGTCACGAGCTCGCGGCTCTGCCGGACCACGGCTTCGTTCTGCTGGAGACTCTCCCGATAGGTCTTGCGCCGGACCTCGTCCCTGTGGGCCAGCAGATTGTCCAGGTCCCCGTAGCTCCGGAGCAGCAGCGCGGCGCCCTTCTGGCCGATTCCCTTGGCCCCGGGGATATTGTCGGAAGTGTCGCCCACCAGGCTCAGGAGGTCGCCCAGTTGGTGGGGCGCGACCCCGAACTTCTTTTCCACCTTGTCCGGGTCGAATCGGGTCATGGTACGGGTGTCGAGAATGGTCACGCGCGAGCCGACGATCTGGAACAGGTCCTTGTCGACGGTGACGATGACCACCTCCAGACCCTTTTCCTCCGCCTGCCGGGTGACGGTGGCGATGATGTCGTCCGCCTCGTATCCCGGGTGGGAGAGCATGGGCACCCGAAAGACCCGGCACACCTGATGGAGGTAGGGGATCTGCCGCGACAGGTCCTGCGGCATGGGAGGCCGGGTCGCCTTGTAGTCGGGAAACTGTTCGTGCCGAACCGTGGGCCCGGGAAGATCCATGGCTACGGCCAGATAGTCCGGCTTCTCTTCCTCGACCAGCTTGCGCAGCATGCTGGTGAACCCGAAGACGGCGCCGGTGGGAAACCCCTCCCGGTTGGTCAGCCTCCGGATCGCGTAGTAGGCCCGGTAGAACTGGGACATGCCGTCGATGAGGTAAAGTCGAGGTGCCGGCACAGTTCCCTGATCTTATCAGTCCAGGGTAAGGGTGGTCGCGTCACCCGCCCCGCGCGGCGTCCCGGGGGCCCGTAGCGAAGGGCGGCCCAAGGACCGTCCCTGCGTTGCAACTATTGTTGCCAGGCAACGGTTCGTCGCATACGATGGCCTCCATGTCCGCGCTGGCTTGCGTCAATGCGATCTGGCGGGTCCCACTCATTCTGTTCCTCACCGCCATCATGGCGTCGCTGAGCCTGATTCTGTCAGTGGCCGACGAGGGGGGAAAACGGCAGAGTTGGTGCGCGCGATGCTGGAGCCGGATGATCCTGCGTATCTCGCGGGTCCAGGTTCGGGTTCGAGGGTTGGAGAACCTGGACCCGGAAGGCGCTTACGTCTTCGCCGCGAACCACCTGAGCATGTTCGACATCTTCGCCTTCCTGGGCCGGATTCCGTTCGACTTCAGGTTCGTGGCCAAGGCCACCCTGTTCCATTGGCCGTTTCTGGGCTGGCACTTGAAACGGGCCGGTTACATCCGCGTGGATCGGCGGCGTCCCCGGCAGACGCTGCGGGCCTTCCGGGCCGCGGGCAGGCAGGTCCGTTCCGGCGTCTCCATGGTCATTTTTCCCGAGGGGATGCGCACCTGGGGCAAAGGGGTCGCGCCCTTCAAGCGTGGCAGCTTTCTGCTGGCCCGCAAGACAGGCGCGTCCATCGTCCCCGTGACCATCGTCGGATCTCACCGCCGTCTGCCCAGGGGATCGGTGTTGATCCAACCGGGGAAGATGGAGATGATCATCCACGAATCGATCCCAAGGGGTCGCTACCGCAAGCTGAAGCTCGACGCGCTGGCCCGGCGGGTCCGGCAGACCATCGTCGAGAGCTATCGGCAGGTCGGGTGAGAAAAGTGACGAACGAACCTCTGATCCGGCGAATTCAGGATTCTCTCAACCGCCTCCGAGTCCCGGCCTGGCTCTTCTACGACTTCCGCTTCACCGACGCGCTCGCCAACCGGATCCTGGGGATCCCGGAGTCCCAACATTCCACCCGGCGCTGGTTCTACCTGGTCCCCGCCCGAGGGACCCCCACCAAGCTGGTGCACCGGATCGAGTCCTCCATGCTGGATCACCTTCCCGGGGAGAAGCTCGTCTATCTGCGCTGGCAGGATCTGAGGTCGGGACTCGAGGAGATGCTCAGAGACTTCTCCAGCCTGGCCATGCAGTACTCTCCCGAGGGAGCCATCCCCTACGTCTCCAAGGTGGACGCCGGCACCGTCGAGCTGGTCCGCGGCCTGGGCAAGACGGTGACCTCGTCGGCGGACCTGGTCCAATCCTTCGAGGCCGCCCTGACTCCGGACCAACTGCGGGAACACCACCGGGCGTCGCGGGCCGTCTCCGCCATCGTTCTGGACGCCTTCCGCTTCGCCTCGTCCGCGATCCGGCGGCGCGGGGCCTCCAGCGAAGCGGAGGTCCGCGACTACATCCTGGGACGGTTCCAGGACCGGGACCTGGTGACCGACTCGGGGCCCATCGTGGCGGTCAACCGACACAGCGGCGATCCCCACTACGAGACCGCGTCCGGAAAGGTCACTCGGATCGGACCGGGAGACCTGCTCCTGATCGATCTCTGGGCCAAGACGAACCAACCCCGGTCCGTCTTCGCCGACATCACCTGGACGGCCTTCTTCGGCGGGACGCCGGACGAACGGATGAGGCAGGTGTTCGAGGCGGTCCGCCGGGGACGGGACGCAGGAGTCGAGTTCCTCGAGCGGCGCCGGGGCGCCGGCGATCTCCCGGAGGGCTGGGAGGTCGACGACGCGGTGAGACGAACCATCGCCGATCTGGGATTCGGCGAGGCCTTCGTCCACCGGACGGGTCACAGTCTGGGAGAGGAGATCCACGGTAACGGAGTCAACTTCGACAACCTGGAGACCCACGACACACGGCGCCTGATTCCCGGGGTCCTCTGCACCATCGAGCCGGGAGTCTACCTGGAAGACTTCGGCATCCGGAGCGAGATCAACGTCTACATGGGGAAAGAAGGACCCGAGGTCACCACGCCGTTGCAGGACGGGATCGTCTGTCCGGACAAAGAGTGAGGAATTCCCGCACCGGGTGGGATCCGTCGCCGTCGCGAAGAACGCACTATCCCGGGACCAACCAATCTTCGCAACGAAGACCTTCGACTCGGTGGAACTCGCGGGTATTGGCCGTCACCAGGGTCAGATTACGAGCCAGAGCCTGACCGGCAATCAGGGTGTCGATGGGTCCTATGGGGCGACCGATCGCTTCCAGTCCTGCCCGCACCGACCCCGCCATGCGAGCGTCGCCGGCATCGAAGGGCACGATTTCGAAGAGAAGACGATCCAGCAAATCGATGTTCCGGTCTCTTTGACGGCTCTTGCACGCCCCAAAGAAGAGCTCATAGACCACCGTGGCCGGCAAGGCGATCTCCGGTGGCCGGTGGCGCCGCAAGCGTGCCGACAACGGCGCCGACGTGCCGTTGAGCATGGCGATGCAGGTATTCGTATCCAACAGATAGCGGATCAAACGAACGTCCTGTCGAGCTCGGGTCTGGATTGATGCTCCGGCTGTTCGCGGCCATGGGCGAAGAAATCATCCGAAAACTCCCCTTCGATAGCGTCAAGCCATGCCCAATCGGACGCGATCGGTTGCAACACGACTGCAGAACCCTGCTTCCGGATTCGCACCATCTCACCCTCCATGCGAAATTCTTTCGGCAAGCGCACCGCTTGGGACCGTCCAGACCAGAAAAGTCTCGCGGTTTTCGACATTCGGCTCCTCCACTCAGAGTTGATATATACCATTAGTATATATCATTTTCGCAACGAAGATTCGATCCTCCAACCGGATAAAGCGTGGGACCCGCAAGATGCCGCCGGTTCGAGGCCGCTCGATCAGACCACCTTGGCGCCGACGGGGATGTCGAAGAACTTGGCGCGGGGGCTGGACTTGAGGCTGTCGTGGATGAAGCAGACGTGGGTGCACCAGCAGGCGTCCTTGACGATCTGCTCCGTCTCCTCCCGAACCGCCCGTGAAGAGTACGCCCTGCGAAAATCGAAGTTCACGTCCCTGAGATTCAGGATCTTCTCCCGCAGCTCGCAGGCCCGCAGGTCGCCATTGTAGTCCACCACCAGGATGGTCTTGCCCGCCGTGCAGGGCATGGGCCAGGAGTCGGACGCCTCGAAGTTCCGCTCCTGGAGCGTGTAGTGAAAGTAGATGGTCTGGGTATAGTAGAGCTTCTTGAGCCAACCCCGGAGGCTCCCCCCCTTGCGGCGGGCCAGCTTGCGGCCGTAGTGCTCGTGAATCGGCTTGACGCTCCGGTAGAAATCGCCCAGGCCCCGGCGCGTGATCCGCTTCAGACCCGGATCCTTGGCCTCGCCCCGGATCACCTGGAAGTAGTGACCGTTCAGGTCCACGTTCCGGGCCAGCCACCACCCCAGGTCCTCCAACTCGTCGATGTTGTCGGCGGTGACCACCGAGTTCACGTGGACCCTGACCCCGGAGAGGGGCGACCTCCGGTCCGTGAGCAGCCGGATCGTCTCCAACGCTTGCTCGAAGTTGCCCGGTACGCCCCGGATCCGGTCGTGGGTCGAGGCGAACCCGTCCAGCGCCAGGTTCAGATTCACCTCCATCCCGGGCAGTTCCCGGGAGGTGTACTCCATCAGTTCCAAGGTCCGCTCGGCGAAGAGTCCGTTGGTGGGAAGATTCACGGTGCGCACCCCGTTGCGGTGGTAGAACATCCCCAGGATTTCCGCCAGCCGGGGACGCATCATCGGCTCGCCGCCCGAGAGCCAGAGTTCGTGGAATCGGGGCATGCCGGCCGAAAGAGCCTCGATCTCCCGGAAGGTCAGGTCCCCGGGACGATTCAGGTCCTCCCAGTAGAAGCAGGTCTCGCAACGGGAGTTGCAACGGCTGGTGACGAACAGGATCAGGGTGTTCAGATCCACGGTGTTTCCGTTGTACAGGAAGGCGGGATTCCGATCAATCCAACACCTGCGTCTCGGTGGGCGAGACCATGCGATAGGTGATCCCCCGCCAGCGCAGGTTCCGGGTGGAGAGCGATCCCACCATTCCCGCCACCGTGACCAGGTTGGCCAACGGCCCCCAGCAGGTGTAGGGAATGAGCAGCCATCCTCTCGGCAGCGCCGCCCCGGGAAAGAGCACCGCCACGGCCCGAAGCCGGAGCCAGGCCTTGACGGCGCCGGCGGCCAGGATTGCGACCACCAGACCCGCCAGCGCCACCGACCGGGGGTCCGGGCCGTAGAGGTTCAGGCTGGTCCGGGCCCAGGCGCCTCCCCCCCACACGGCGACCAGGTAGACCAGTTGGGTGGCGAATGCGGCCCTCCAGAGGTTCGGATGGTAGACCCGGGTGATGGCCAGTTGCCGGCGGCTCCATCCCAGCAGGTCCATCAAGCCTGCATCTTCGTGGGAAAAGCTCAGGCACCGGGGTTGGAACCGGATGGATCGGCCGCTGGCCTTCACCGCGCGGCTCAACGAGAGATCGTCGCTCAGGGTGTTCCGCCAATGGTCCGCGACGGCGCAGGAATCGAAGACCTCCCGGCGGATCGCCATGGCCCCTCCCCACGCGAAGTAGCAGTTCCCTTCGCTCATCAGGGAAGCGATGCCGGCATTCCAGACCGACCGCAGGACCGATCCGAAGCCTCCCTTCTGGGGGAGGTACCAGCGATATCCGGTGCTGGCTCCAACCTCCGGATTCTCGAGGGGCGCCACCAGGTGGCGGAGCCAGAGGGGGTCGGGGCGGATGTCCGAGTCGCCGAAAACCAGGATCCGGTCCCGGTTCCGGAGATGTTCCAACGCATGGAGCAGATTGTGGACCTTTTGGCTCCTTCCCCGGGCCGGCCCCGAAAACAGAAGCCGAACGTCAGGATGAGACCAGCGTTCCTGCAGGGACCGGATCACCGGTACGGAAGCGTCGGCTTCGTCGTCGGTCACCAGGAGCAGTTGCCAATCGGGGTACTCCAGATTGAGGAAGGCGGCCAGGTTCCGGTCCAGGCCGGGGTCCAGACCCCGGCAGGGAACGATCAGGGTCAACGGTGGCGCATAGGATCCCGGAACCGACTCCGAGGCCTTTCGGAACAGCCGTAGAAACTGGAAGCCCCCCCGCAGCGAGTAGAGCCCCTCGAGCAGGGAGAGGAGAGCCAGGAAGATGAGCCAGTCCGGTGGTGGCACGTCCAGTCGTCCGGTTCGGAATGAAGCGGGCTACGACCCGGACATATCCAACAACTGCTGCCACTCGGCATCGGATACGGGCATGACCGAGAGCCGGGGCAGCCGGGCCAGGATGAAACCGGAGAAACGAGGGTCCGCCTTGACCTCCTTCAGAGTGATCGGCCGGGCCAATCGCTGCCGTGCTTCCACGTCCACCACCGTCAACGTGGGATCGTCCTTCTCAGGGTCGGGATAGGGGGACGAGACCACGTCGGCGATTCCGATGATGGCCCGGACCCGGCCCGTGTGGTAGATGAAGGCCTGATCCCCGGGACCCATCTGGTTCAGATATTTCAATGCCAGCCGGTTGGCGACTCCGTCCCAGACCGTACGCTGGTCCCTTTCCAGATCCTCGTAGGAATAATCTCGGGGCTCGGACTTGAGCAACCAGTATTGAGCCATGCTTCTCCTCTCGCAAACCTGTATCCGAATCGCCCCCGGGTCACTTGATGGGCGGCCCCTCGACCCAGTCGTAGCCGATCCCGGCGTCATCGTGCGGGATCCGCCCCTCGTCGCCGGGGTCGTAGACTCGCGACGTCACATAAAGAAGGTGGGCGGGGCCAGCCAGGCACTTGCAGCCGTGGGCGACGCCGGGCGGAATTCCCAGCAGGATGGGCGGATATCCGTCGCCCATGAACAGTTCCATGGTTTCCCCCCCGGTGGGAGAATCGCTGCGGCGGTCGTACAGGGCCACTTTCAAAACGCCGCCCGCCACATACCACCAGTCGGTCTGCTTGCCGTGAATGTGCCAAGCCTTGGCCACTCCGGCGTACATGAGGCTGTGGCTCCACTGGCCGAATCCCTCCCGGAAGTGATCGTCCGTCACCCGGAGGATCTCCCGGAAGAAGCCGCGGCTGTCGGTGTGGGTCACCAGTTCCGTGACTGAAACGCCTTCGATCAAAGGGCGCGCATCCTTTCTCCGGCCCACCGGACGGTCACCGCGTACCCAGCACCCTCAAGGTGCCGCCGCGGCTGAGCGTGTATCCCGGCGGAAGCGACTCCTCCACCTTGGCTCGAAATCCCGTCACCTTCCAGCCATGCTCCGCCAGCCGCTCCAGGATCTGGGCGCGGACCCGGGGGCGGTCCTCCGCCTCCAGGTAGCATTGCAACATCGAATCGCGACCCTCCTCCTGCGGACGCCCGAAGAGATAGTCCGCCGCGGCCAGACAAACGTCGTCGTCCTCGTCCTCCAGAAACAGCCGCACCGTCTCCAGCAATTCGGGCGAATGCATCTGCTCCAGCGATCGGATCAGCTGGGTCTTGGGCTCGGAACTGGCCGGAGGGTATTCCCAATGGTAACGGAGGATCTCGTCGATACGAGCCGCCAATTCCTCGCTGGGGAGGATCTCCTGAAGCGCCCGCAGGGGCCAGTAGACCTGCCGCTCCCGCTTCAGGAAGGTGAGCAGCGGGAGGAGGGCCTTCCGGTCCAATCGGACGATCCAGGTGAGCAACTCCTCCTTTTCGTCCTGATCCCGGATCAAGGGGGACGTACTGATGGTAAACCGGTCCAGGAGCGCCAGTATGGCTTCGGGCGTTCCCATTTCGTACAGGCGCCGGGCGGCGTTGACCCGGACGGCGGGATCCCCGTGAGGCTCCTTCACCTTCTTGCGCGCCCTTCTGATCTGTTTCTCCGGCGATCCGCGGAGAAAGGAAAACAACTCCACGATGCTAGTCTACCAGTTGACCCGACTTCCGGCCTTGGCGGGGCGGGTGCAACTTGAAAGATTTCGAATTCGAGGCCTAACATAGCTCTCCGGTTACCTTCAATCGGAGCCCTTCCGCGCGGCCGCGGGAACGGGGATGCGCCGGATCCGGCCATCCCGGGAGAGGATATGAGAGCGGTCCTGATCCAAGAACCCGGCGGTCCGGAGGTCCTTCGACTGGGTGAGGTTTCCGACCCGGCGCCTTCTCCCGGCGAAATCCTGGTTCGAGTCCGCGCCACTGCCCTGAATCGGGCCGACCTGCTCCAACGGCAGGGCCTCTATCCTCCCCCTCCCGGCACCCATCCCCGGATACCCGGTCTCGAATTCGCAGGGTATGTGGAAACGGCCGGCGCCGCGGTCACCCAATTCCAGCCGGGTCAACGGGTCATGGGCCTGTTGCCGGGCGCCGGCTACGCGGAGAAGGTGGTCACTCCGGAGCGCATGGCGCTACCCATACCGGACCGCCTGAGCTACCAGGAGGCGGCAGCCATACCCGAGGTCTTCCTGACCGCCTTCGACGCCCTCCATCTGCAGGGGGGCCTGGGACCGGGACAGACCCTGCTGATCCACGGAGCCGGCAGCGGCGTCGGAACCGCGGCTCTCCAACTCTGCCGCCTGACCGGAGCCACGAGCATCGGCACCTCGCGATCGCGGACGAAACTGAACCGTTGCCTGGAGTTGGGACTGGATCACGCCGTTCTCACGGAACGCGGGGATTTCCGGGAAGCCGTACTGAAGTTGACGGGAGGAAGGGGGGTCGACCTGATCCTGGACATGGTCGGCGCGGCCTATCTGGAGCAGAATCTCACCTGTCTGTCTCCCCGGGGATTGCTGATCCTTATCGGGTTGCTGGGCGGACCTTCGGCCGCTGTTGATTTGTCCCGGATCCTCAAGCAGAGCCTCCGGATTCGAGGCACGGTCCTGCGTCCCCGGCCGGTGGAAGAGAAGATCCGTCTGAACCAGGCATTCCGGCGCCGAATCCTTCCCTTTTTCGAAAGCGGCCATCTCAAGCCAGTTCTCGACCGTGTGTTTCCCCTGGGGGAGGCGGCCAAGGCCCACTCCTGGATGGAGAGCAACCGAAACTTCGGCAAGATCGTACTTGCCGTTTGAGGAAAGAGAAAAAAGGAGAGAGGAAAGAGTCGAAGACAGGTAAGAGGTGCAGACACAGAGGGGCACAGGAAAATAGGGCAGTGGAAGAATAGGCGACTGGGAAGTCGCCCCTCCTCGCCGTCAAGTCCGGACCCGGCAGGCCACGTTCTCGATGTGGCAGGTCTGGGGGAACATGTCCACCGGGCCCACTTTCACGACCCGGCAGCGCTGGGCGGGAACGACTCCCTTCTCTTCACTCTTTCCTCTCTCCTCTTTCCTCTCTTTCCTCTCTTTCCTCTTTCCTCAGTATCTTCGAGGAAGAGCACCTGCACTGGTACGGGAGCTCGTCGGGCCAGTTTCAGGTCCGTTCCAGGCAGGCCACATTCTCGATGTGGTAGGTCTGGGGGAACATGTCCACCGGGCGCACTTTCACGACCCGGTAGCGCTGGGCCAGGATCTTGAGGTCGCGGGCCTGGGTGGCGGGATTGCAGCTGACGTACACGATCCGTTCCGGAGCCAGATCGAGGATCGACCGGCACGTCTGCTTGTGCATGCCGGCGCGGGGCGGGTCCACGATCAGGACCTCGGGTCTTCCCTGGCGGAGAACCAGGTTCCGGTTCAGCGCCTTGGCCGCATCCAAGAGCACGAAGGTGCAGTTCCTGATCCCGTTGGCAACTGCGTTGGCTCGAGCGGCGGCGATGGCGGTTCCGTGATTGTCGATGCCGACCACCTTCTGGCAGTTCCGAGCCAGGAACAGCGCGATGGTTCCGATTCCGCAGTACAGATCATAGACGATCTCATGCCCGGTGAGGCCGGCATACCGCCGCACGACTTCGAACAGATTTCGGGCCTGGGAGGTGTTGGGTTGGAAGAAGGTCGTGGGGGCAATCCGGAATTCCAGGTCGTCGATGCGCTCCCGGATGACACCGTCGCCATGGTAGACCACTTCCTCCTGGCCCGAAGCCACGGGCGAAAGGGTCTCGTTGATGCTGTTGACGATGGTGGTGATCTGGGGGAATTCACTCAACAGCTCGGCGCACAGCAGCTTCATGCGGTCCGGGCGGCGGCGGCGGGTCACCAGATTGACCATGAAATCGCCCGTGTTGGAGCCGGTCCGGATCACCAGGTTCCGAAGAAAACCTTCACCGGAATAACTGCTGTAGGCTCGCCAGCCCTGCTCCACGACGAACCTTCTGACCCGATTCACCACCTGGACGCTGACCGGACTCTGGAGAAAACAGACCTCCAGATCCAGGATCTTGTCATGACGCTTTGGAATATGAAGGCCCAGTGCGAATCCTTTCCGGAGCGGGGTTCCGCTCCGGATCTCCTCCGGCATCAACCAGCGGTTGGGGCCGAAGGTGAACTCCATCTTGTTGCGATAGTAGAAGACGTTGGGAGAGGGCAGCGTGGATTTCACATCCACTCCGGTGATCCCGCCCAGATGCTGCAGCGTCTCCTCCACCTGCGCCCGTTTGAAGGAGAGTTGGCGCCGGTAGTCCACGTTCTGGCAGCTGCACCCTCCACAGGTCCCGAAGTAGCGGCAAGCCGGTGCGACCCGGCCGGGAGACAGCTCCAGCAGCTCCTCCACCACGGCTTCCGCGTGCTGGCGTTTCCTCTTGACGACCCGGGCCCGGACCCGGTCTCCGGGGACCCCGTTCCGGACCAGGATGACCAGCCCGTTCCGGCGCGCCACCGAGACCCCCTTGTAGGCGGCCGACTCGACGTCCAGTTCCACAATATCGCCGCGGCTCAACATGACACTTCACCCGATTACGGGAGGCGATCATAGCAGATGGCACTCGGGCCAAGGCATGGAGCCTTGGGAGGTGACTTGTTGTCTGGAGCCCATGCCGCATCGACCGGCATCCGTGGCGACTTTCAAATCATAATGCTAAGGTGTAAAGTCATGATTCCCCAACCTTTCGCTACTCGTTGCGCCACATTCTCCGGGATTCCTTTCCGGTGCTGGTCCACGGGGTTGATGCTGATCTGGCTCCTCTTGCTGCCCGGCCGAACGGCGGTTGCCCGAACCTTGGACATCTACTTCATCGACGCCGAGGGAGGCGCCGCGACTTTCATCGTCACCCCTCTGAAAGAGTCGATTCTCATCGACACGGGTTGGAGGAGAGAGGACGGCCGGGACGCCAAGAGAATCGAAGCGGTGGCTCGCGCGGCCGGCCTCGAACGCATCGACTATTTGGTCACGACCCACTTTCACCGGGACCACTACGGGGGAATCGGACGCCTGGTGCAATTGATCCCCGTCGCCAACTTCCTGGATCACGGGCCCATGGACGAACTCAAGGAGGACCCTCAATTCCCCCTCTACTACACCGAGTACATCCGCGCCACCCGGGGCAACCGGCAGCGGATCCGGCCTGGAGACACCATCCCCCTCCGGAGTCTTCAAGTCCCTCTCAAACTCCTCTGCGTATCTGCCGCCGGCAACACTCTCAAGGGCGAGGGGCCCTCCAATCCGGCCTGCGGGAAGCTCACCCGTAAGAAAAAAGACACTACGGACAATGCCAGAAGCGTGGGCCTGCTCCTGAGCTACGGGAATTTCGAGTTTCTGGATCTGGGCGACCTGACCTGGAACGTGGAATCGCGCCTGGCCTGTCCCTCGAACCTGCTGGGGCGGATCGACCTCTACCAGACCACCCACCACGGACTGGCCAACAGCAACAATCCGGTTCTGGTCTCCGCCATCGCCCCGAGGGTGGCCGTTTTCAACAATGGCTCCCGCAAAGGGGCCGCTCCCGAAGTGTTCTCTCTGCTGAAGTCGACCCCGTCCGTCGATGCGATCTTCCAAGTCCACAAGAACCTGGATTCCGGCCCGGACGGAAACGCCCCCGAGGATTTCATCGCCAACCTGGGAGGCGACGAGAACTGCGCCGGGCACCTGCTGAAGGTTTCAGTGAGCGCGGACTCCAACGCCTATACCGTCACCAACGGCCGCAACAACCTGAGCCGGACCTACTTCACCCGCTGAAAAGAGGCCGGAAAGACGATCCCCGGGACTATCTTTACGGGAAACTATCGAAGATTTGCCCGGATGAGGAGTGATGATCGGATCCTTGCGTGAACCGCTCAGGCGTCCGGTTGGGGAACGGCGAAGGGTTCCAGGGGCAGAGAGGTCGGGCGGTTCGTCAGCAGTTGGGCCATGAGCAGGCCGGAGGCCGGCGAAAGCAGGATTCCGTTGGTGTTGTGCGCCGTGGCGACATAGAGGTTCTCGAAGTCCCTCAGGCGACCCAGGAAGGGTCCTCCCCGGCGAGCTGCCGGCCGCAGCCCGGCCCACGAGGTCACGAAGGTGGCGTCCGACAACCCCGGCGCCACGTGAAACGCCCAGTCGAGCAGCTCGAGGACCCCGTGCACGGTGCTGGTCTTGTCGAAACCGACCGCTTCCTCGGTGGCGCCTACCAATAGCTTTCCGTCACTTCTCGGCACCAGGTAGTGGCCGTTGTTGTTCACGATCTGACCGAGTTTTCCCGGCAACGACTCCAGGAGTACGATCTCGCCCTTGGAGGAGTAGACGGGCAGGTCCAATCCCACCCGGCCGCCCACCAGACCGGACCAGGCTCCCGTGGCCAGGACGAAGTTGTCCCCCTGGATCCGATCCTCCGGAGTCACAATGGCGGCGACACGTCCGGACCGGATCTCCAGGTCCACGACCGGACTGTGCTCCAAGACCCGCGTTCCCAATCGTTGGGCCGCCACGGACAGCGCTCGGACCAGCCGGGGAGGCCGGATCGAACCGTCGCCGGGGAAACGGATCGCGGCCCGGGCGTCGCGGTTGACCGCCGGCTCCAGCTCGAACAGATCGGCCGGCTCCAGGTATTCGACCTCGAGGCCCGTCAGTACGGATCCTCGATAGTAGTTCCTGGCTTTCTCGACCCCTTCCTCGTCCAGGAAGACATGGATGCCGCCGGTGGATCGATACTCGGGGTCGACGCCGCTCAGTTCGATGAGTTCCTCGACCAGAGGCTGGAACAAGCTCCGGCTCAACGTCGCCAAGCGCTCGTAGGGATGGGTGCTGGCGGGGCGTCCATGATTCAGGATGCCGGCGGAGGCCCAGGAAGCTTCCCGTCCGACCCGCCCCCGCTCCAGAATCAGGACCGACACTCCCTGCTTGGCCAGATGATATGCGACGGCGCAGCCGATGACTCCCGCGCCGACGACGATGACCTCCGCCGACTTCGATTTCACCATGGGTGGAAGGAGTTTATTCTAAGTGCCGTCGGGAAAAGACGCCACTGAGTGCGACCCGAATCGCTGGCTGCCTGAGGTCCGGAGCCATCGGCTCGGACGAGATCAACCCCAGATCAGAGGCAACCACCAATTGGCCGCCGCGAACAGCAGGATGGCGAAAACCAGGTTCAGGGCCAGCCCGGCACGGATCATCTCGCCGATCCTCAAGTACCCCGATCCGAAGACGATGGCATTGGGCGGCGTGGCCACTGGAAGCATGAAGGCGCAGGACGCCGCCGTGGTGGCGGCCAGCATCAGCGGATAGGGCGCTTCCCCCGTGGCGGCGGCGAGGGCAGCCATGATGGGGATGAAGATGGTGGCCGTCGCCGTGTTGGAGGTGAGCTCGGTCAGGAAGATGACCACCAGAGTCGCCGCCAATATGAGCACGGCATGAGGAAACCCGTCCAGAATCGACAACTGGTCGGCCATCCAGCCCCCCAGCCCGGAACCCTGGATCCCCCTGGCCAGGGCCAGTCCCCCGCCGAACAGAATCAGTACTCCCCAGGGAACTTCCTTGGCGTCGGACCATTCCAGGAGCTTGGGCTTCCATGCCGAGAGCGCGAACAGCAGGAGCGCTCCCAGGATGGCGATCATGGTGTCGCTCACGTCATCGAGCCCGATCCGAACGAACCCATGGGGCCAGAGGCCGCGCAAGATCCAGAGTCCGGCCACGGACCCGGAGACCATGAGCACCCTCTTTTCCGCGGTGCTCATCCCTCCCAGAGCGGCGAGTTGGCGCCGAATATGGCTGCTGCCGGAGTCGGAACGGGACTCGCGTCCCAGGGGACAGGCCATCCGGGTCAAGTAGAACCAGGACAGGGGAACTCCCACGGCGACCAGGGGCACTCCGTAGAGCATCCAGTCCAGGAAAGTCACGGTCTTTTCCAAGCTGGTCTCGAGATAGCCCACGAGTATGGCGTTCGGCGGACTCCCCACGATGGTCCCCAACCCTCCGATGGAGGCCGCGTAGGCCACTCCCAACATCAGGGCCTTGCCGAAGTTGGACTTGGCGGCCCCGTCCGGACCCTGCACCTGGTTCACGATACCCAGAGCAATGGGAACCATCATGACCACGCACGCCGTGTTGGAGATCCACATGGAGAGGAGCGCCGTGGCCGCCATGACCCCCAGGACGACGCGGCGAGGGTCCAGGCCGAACAAACCGACCGCCCTGAGGGCGACGCGCCGGGCCAGGCCCGATTTTTTGAATGCCGCCGCAAGCAGGAACCCGCCCAGGAACAGGAAGATGACGGGATGGCCGTAGGAGAGGGTCACCTCCTTGGCCGGCACCACTCCGCTCGCCGGAAACAGGACGATAGGAAGCAGGGCGGTGGCCGGGAGCGGAATCGCCTCGGTCATCCACCAACAGGCCATCCAGAGAGCCGCGGCCCCCACGGCCAGAGCTTCGGCCTTCATGGTTCCCTGGCCCAGAAAAAGAATGCTAGCGTAGAGTACGGGACCCAAGACCAGCCCGACCCGCCCGACCCATCCGGATCCAGTGGCTGAAACCTTCCTGCTCTTCATGGCGTTCGATTCCGAATCGAAAACTTACCAGTTCCGGAGTGGAATTTCCCGCCGATTGGAGAGGCGCCCGGAGCAACGACATTCCTGTCGCCGCTCCTGTGCGGGGCTAGGAAAACTCCCGCTCCTATTCGCTTGCGGGAAACCTGCCGCCGCTCAGTGCTATTGGGGACAGTCGAGTATTACGCCTCCCTCCGGGAGTGGGGGTAGGAAAACCCCCACTCCTACCGCTTGCGGGAAATGTCCTCCCGGCATACTCTTTGACCTCGAATCTCCCGAATGAGGTCTCCATCATGAAGAACCAGATAATCAGTTCATTCCGGCTCGCATCTCGCATTCTCCGCACTCCTCCAACCTGCCTATTCCTGATCTGGGCGATGTTGATTCCACAATTCGCTCAGGCTGAGGACTGGCCCCAATGGAGAGGGCCGAACCGGGACGGAGTCTGGCGGGAAACCGGAATCGTCTCAGAGCTTCCTGAGGAACTGAACTTCACATGGAGGATGGAAATCGGTCAGGGGTACGCTGGACCGGCGGTGGTGGGAAACCGGCTCTACATTACCGACCTGGTTACGGGGGCGGATGACCAGACTTCCGCCGGCAGCCGGGAGCGGGTGCTCTGCATGGATGCCGGAACCGGCGCCACTCTCTGGAAGTACGAATACGCCTGCGACTACGAGATCTCCTACCCGCAAGGACCTCGCGCCACTCCCACCGTCCACCGGGACAAGGTCTACACCCTGGGCGCCATGGGGGACCTGCTCTGTCTGGACGCCGCCACCGGCAAGGTCCTCTGGTCCCGGAACTACATGCGGGATTTCGGCGCCCAGCCGCCCATCTGGGGGTTTTCCGCCGCTCCTCTGGTGGACGGCAACAAGCTCATCGTGATCGCCGGAGGGACCGAGAACCGTTGCGTCCTGGCCCTGGACAAGGAGACGGGCCGTGAGATCTGGCGATCGCTGGAAGCCGACGAACCGGGATACTCGGCGCCGGTGATCTTTCAGTTCGGCGGCGCCCGCCAACTCATCATCTGGAATCCGAAGGGACTGTACGGGCTCGATCCGGAGACGGGACAAGCCTTCTGGAGCCGGGAGTTCCCCGTCAGGAACGGACTCACCCTGGCCACGCCCGTCTTCGACCCCGACCGCAATCTCCTCTTCGTGAGCGCCTTCTACGACGGTCCTCTCATGATGCGGACCGGTTCCGAGAGACCGTCGGCGGCACTCCTCTGGAAAGGCAGGAGCACCAGCGAGATCGAGACCGACGGCCTGCATTCGCTCATGTGCACGCCGGTCCTGGACCGGGGACATCTTTACGGCGTGGACAGTTACGGTCAGCTTCGCTGTCTGGACGCGCTGACCGGAGAGCGGGTCTGGGAGACGTTGAAAGCCACGGGAAAGGGACGCTGGTGGAACGCCTTCCTGGTGCGGCACCAGAATCGGTTCATCATCCTCAACGAGCAGGGAGAAATGATCTTCGCCAGGCTCTCGCCCGAAGGCTACCAGGAGACGAGCCGGACCACCCTGATCGAACCGGTGGTTCCCATCCAGAGACGCCTCACGGTCTGGTCCCACCCTGCGTTCGCCAACCGGTCCATCTACGCCCGGAACAACCGGTCGATCGTCTGCGCCGATCTGTCCGCCCGCTGACTCGCTGCGTCCCCCGAAGCCTAAGTCACCAACCGGGTCGACCAGTGATCCCGGTACTCCCGGGTCAACAGGGCGTTGGCCTCCGGATCGTCCGTGATGGTCTCGGTGGCGGGATCGAATGAGTAGCTGCCCCGGGTCCGGCCGGCGATGTTCCCCAGGTGACAGAGCGCGGTCGACAGGTGGCCCTCCTCCGCGTCGCAATTGGGCGTTTCACGAGTCCGGATGCAGTCGATGAAGTTGGCGTAGTGTTCCCGGCCGCGCCTGACCTCGGCCAGTTCCTGGCGAACCAACCGGTGCTGGGAATCGTAGACGCGAAAGCCGTACGTGCGGTGTCCGTCGAAGTAGCCGGAAACTGCCTTGCCTTCGGTGCCGTAGACTTCCACGCCATTCTGACCGTTGTTCATCTTGTAGCTGTTCCAAAGCCGCATTTCGTACTGGATGACCGTGTCGTCGTAATCGAAGACGACGGTCTGGGTGTCGGGCGTCTGCTGGTCGTCGTCGAAATAGAGCTTCCGCCCGGCGCCGGTGACGTGATTCGGCAGACCCGCCTTCATCAGCCAACGCGCCACGTCGATCCAATGGACACCGTCGTTGCCTATGTCTCCGGCCCCGTAGTGCCAGTGCCAGTTGACGGTGCCGCTGTAGTGGTTGCGGTTGAAGGGGAGCACCGGGATAGGTCCGTTCCAGAGATCGTAGTTGATCCCGGCCGGGACCGGCTCGTCCTTCTTGTGGCCGATGTTCCGGCGCTTCTGGGTGTTCCAGACCTTGGCCATGAGCAGGTCGCCGAGCTTGCCCGACTGGCAGTACTCGATGAACCGATGCGTGTTGGGGCGGCTCCGGGATTGGGTGCCCACCTGCACCACGCGGTCGTACTTGCGCGCCGCCTCCACCATGAGACGGCCCTCGCGGACGTTGTGGGAGACGGGCTTTTCCACGTAGACGTCCTTGCCGGCTTCACAGCAGAGAATGGTTCCGGGCGCATGCCAGTGGAGGGGCGTGGCGATGACGACCGCATCCACCGACTTGTCGTCCAGGACCCGACGGATGTCCTCCTCCATCTTGGGGCGTTTCCCCTGGGTTTCCTCGGCGATCTTGAAAGCGGGCTCCACCACGTTCTGGTCCACGTCGCAGATGTAGGCCAGATCCACGTCGGGCATCTCGCCGAAATACCGGGTCAATACCGGGCCGCGGCCCCGGACACCCATCATGGCCACAGTCACCTTGTCGTTGGCCGAGACCCGTCTACGGCCGCCCAAACCGGCTGCAGCGGCCGATCCAATCGCGGCCCCGCCGGCCAAACTCGCACCGAGAAAACTTCGCCTGTTCACGGAATCACCTCCTGGTCAGGATGGATGAAATACTAGGAATTGGATACCATCCCGGGGCCGAGGAATCAAGGATGAGGAGCGAGACGGCGGATGACGGCCAGGTCCGATGCGAGTGGGCGATGGGACATCCGTTACTCGCCGAATATCACGATCGGGAATGGGGAGTTCCGGTGCACGACGACCGGAAGCTGTTCGAGTTTCTGGTTCTGGATACCTTTCAGGCCGGATTGAGCTGGCTGACCATTCTCAAGAAGAGAGAGAACTTTCGGGCAAATTTCGACGGATTCGATCCGGAGCGGATCTGCCGTTACGGCGAGGACAGGATCGCCCGGCTGCTCCAGGACCCGGGGATCATTCGGAACCGGCTCAAGGTGAAGGCCACGGTGGGAAATGCCCGCTGCTTTCTGGAGGTCCAGGAGGAGTCCGGATCCTTCGACCGGTACATCTGGCGGTTCACCGGAGGGAAAACGCGGGTCAACTCCTTTCAGAGTCACGACCAGATTCCGGCCAAGACCCGGGAGTCCGAAGCCATGAGCCGATCCCTCAGGAAGCGGGGGTTCCGCTTCGTGGGGCCCACCATCTGCTACGCCTTCATGCAGGCCGCGGGCATGGTGAACGACCACGTCACCGGCTGTTTCCGTTACGGCCAACTCTGAAACCGTACGGCTCCGACGGCTATCCGCCCAGCGTTCCCAGCGAGACCTGAAACACTAGATAGGTCCCGTAAATGAGCAGCAGCGGGACACCGTACCATCTCCGGAAATAACCTCTGGAGGAGGCCCGGAAGATGAAGATCCGGAACAGGACCAGGATGCCCAGCATGAACGGCAGGTGGACGTAGAGGAGGATCTGGGGCAGCGAGGCTCCCGCCTCCACCACCGGCAAAGGGGCCGCCACGGCCGAGAACCCCACCACGAAGAGGACGTTGAGCACGTCGGCGCCGATGATGTTGCCCACCAGCAACTCGTTGTGTCCCCGGTAGATGCTGGCCATGCCGATCACCAACTCGGGAAGCGAGGTCCCGAAGGCAACCAGGGTGGCGGCGATCACCACCTTGGGGATGAACCAGTGGTTCTCCGCCAACTCGATGACACTGCAGATGAGGATCCGGCTGGAGAGCAGGACCAGCACCAGGCCAGCCAGCACACTCAGCCACAGCCAGGCCGAACTCTGGGTCACGTCGCCCGCTTCGCTGCCCATCTGGGCTGCCAGTTCGGGATGGCCCCGGCTCCACCGAACCGAAAAAACGAGATAGGCCGCCAGAAGCGCCACGAAGAGGAGCCCCATGGAGCGGCCGATGACGGCCTCGTCTCCCGCGATCCTGTAGACGCCCCAGCAAACGAGCACCAGGAACAAACCGGAACCGAATTGGACCCAACCCTGGCGGTTGAGGATGAACCGGTCCGCCGGAAGCCGGGACAGCAGGCAGCCCAGGCCGAAGATCAGGCCCGAGTCGACGATGATGGAGCCCACGGCGTTTCCCAGGGCCAAGCCCGGCTCGCCGGACCAGGCTGCCACCACCGATACGGCACATTCGGGACTGGTGGTCCCGAGGGAGACGATGGTAGCCCCCACCACGACCTTGGGAACACCCAGGCCCTGGGCGATTCCCGAGGCCCCCTCCACCACCAGGTCGGCCGCCTTGGCCAACACGGCCACGGCCGCTGCCGAGAGCAACAGCAGCGCCCACTGGGGCAGACCGGAGAACCACGCTTCGGGAATCAGGTATTCCAAATCGCCGCTCCTACCTCACCGTTTTCTTCTGCAAACCGCCCTATGTTCCTGTCCCGGCGCCGGAAACTCAAGGGTGCGTTCCCGAAAGTGTTTCCAGCCCCGGCCTGGGCCGAACATGGTCACCAACCGGTGTGGCCGGCGCAGAGGAGATTGGCCGGGCATCGTAGTAGACTGGGCAGAGACATCGCCGAACCGCTCGAGGGAGGAGAAAACGGGCCATGAAGAAGCATTCGAATCGACGGGCATTCCTGAAACGCCTGGGAATGGGAGGCGTGGCCGCGGCCGCGGCTCCGGCGATCATCCGGGCGAGGTCTTCCCACGCACGGGTCCGCCTGGCCGGTGTCGGCGTCGGCGGAAAAGGTTGGACCGACCTGGGCGAGTCTGCCCTGGGCCACGACGTGGTAGCCATCTGCGACGTCGACGAGCATCGGCTGGAACGGGCCGCGCAGCGTTATCCCGGCGCCAAGAAGTACACGGACTGGCGCAAGCTCCTGGAGCAGAAGGATATCGACGCGCTGACCATCTCCACGCCCGACCACATGCACGCACCCGTCGCCTACCAGGCCATGTCCCTGGGCAAGCACGTGTACACGCAAAAGCCTCTGACCCACTCCATCTACGAGGCCCGCGCCCTCACCCGTTTGGCCAAGGAGAAAGGCGTCGTGACCCAGATGGGCATCCAGCATCACTCCCTGGCCCCCTTGAGGACGGGCGTCCAGGCGGTCCGGGACGGGGTCATCGGAAAGATCCGGGAGGCGCACGTCTGGACCAACCGTCCCGGGACCTATTGGAAACAGGAGATTCAACGTCCGTCCGGGAGCGACCCGGTGCCCGGCCACGTCCACTGGGACCTGTGGCTCGGCGTGGCTCCCGAAAGGCCATATGTGGACGGAGACGTCTACCATCCCTTTCACTGGCGGGGCTGGTGGGACTTCGGAACCGGCGCTCTCGGCGACATGGGCTGCCACCTGATCGACCCTGCCATCAACGCCCTGGAGTTGGGGGCCCCGACGGCCGTGTGGGCGGAGGGCACCGATCCGCTGCCCGAGAGTGCTCCCCGCTGGTCCATCGTCCACTACGAGTTTCCGGGCACCCGGTACACGACGCCAACTCTGCCCCTGACCTGGTACGAAGCGGGGATGCGGCCGCCGCGCCAGCTCTACGGCGCTCCCGATGACTGGCCCGGCTGGAGCAACGGGAATCTGCTGATCGGTGAGAAAGGGAACCTGCTGATGGCCGGGGGGCAACATCCGATCTTGTTTCCCCTGGAACGCTTCGCCGGCTACGTCTTCCCCACCCAGCCGGACGAGAATCACTACGCCCAGTGGACCAACGCCATTGTCGGGAAGGCAACGGCTTCGACCGATTTCTCGTATTCCGGCCCTCTGACGGAAACGGTGCTGTTGGGGAACGTGGCCTTCAGGATCGGCAAGAAACTGAAGTGGGACAGCGCCAACCTGAAGGTGACCGGAGTCCCCGAGGCCGACCCGTATTTGCGCCGTCCCTACCGCGAGGGCTGGAAAACGGAAGGTCTCTGAGCCCGTTCCGATTCACTGGGCCGGAAAACCCCCGGTCCTCTTCAGCCGTTCGATCTGGTCGTAGTGGCGATCGGTGTGGAACCGGAGGAATTCCAACCGCTGGTAGGCGTCCAAGGGTCCCGACAGGTAGTGCAGGTCCAGCGCTTCGGCCGGGTCCAGTCCCGACAAGACCTGGGGGATCCGCTCCAGCGTCGACTGGCACGCTTCGTAGCGGGCGATCCAATAGGAGAAGGGACCCTCTCCCACGGGGTCGGTCTCGACCATGGCTTTCTCCTTGGGCTTCCAGGTCCTGGCGATCACGTCCGCGATGGGAAGTCCACGGTGCACCGCCTCGCCGACCTGCAAGGGAGTGCCCCGGCGCAACGCTTCGGCTGCCAGCCAGATCCGCTGAACTCCCCGCTGCTCCGAGAGGACCAGGTGCTCGATGTGCGCCTGGACCGACCAACCTCCCGCCGCCTTGTAGGCGGCCTGCACCGCCGTCAGTCCCCGGTTGGCGTCGATGATCCGCCGCCTCGCGGCATCCGCCGCCCCGATTCGCTCAAGAATCCGATCCATGATTCACCTCGATTTGAACAGACGAACGCCGGCATCAGTTGCCGGCGTCTCCCAACTCCTCCAGAAGACCCTTCATCAACAGGGGCCAGACCAGCGTCGCGTCGGCATGAACCTCGGCATAGCGTCCGCCCTCCTCGGGGGGCACGAATTTACCCCAGCTGACTCCTTCCGTATAGCTGCAGCCCGAGAGCCCGCCCCAATGCTCCGGTTCCGGACAGATGCGGACGCCATAGCGAAAGCGGGGCGGCGGATGGCGGAGCCCCAGGCGGTTCGCGGCCACCTCGAAGTAGGGACCCACCTGCTGCGCCCAGTTGCGGGGGACTCCGCCGCCGATGGTGAAGATCCCCAACCGCGGCGCGGCGGCGGCGAACCGGGCGTACTCCTGCAGGTCCAGGAACGGATTGAATGGAGGAACCGCCCGGAAGGTCTCGTCCGGTTCGGCCGTTTCCCGGCCTTCAGGTGTGGCCTGCAGCTCCCTTTCCATGGCCCAGTTGGCAAGATCCAGTCCGATCTCGCTGTCGGTAAAGGCGGGAATGAACACCGGGACGCCCCGGCGGAAGGCGCTGCCGAGAATGCCCGGCCCCCGCTCCGCCCGGCTCAGCCGCCGTCCCAGGGCGCGGCAGAGGCCGGCCGACGACCAGGTTCCGCCTTCCGGCTCCTCCCGGCTCAAGACCGAGTGCAGCAGTTCCTCCACGTCGTCCAGATTCCGCTCCATCTCCAACGTGTCGTAGATCCGGTTGTAGCCCCGGCGGTAGAGGAACTCGTCGGAATGGCGGCTCTCGTGCCGGTAGTGGACCAGCCCCAGCGACTCGGTGAGCCCGTGGGCGATGAGAGCTCCGGTGGCGACCACGGCGTCCACCCAACCCCGGTCCAACATCCGGCAGATGATCCCACCCTGCTTGGCCACGGTCATGGCACCGGAGACGGTCAGGACGACGCGGCACTCCCGGTCGCGGATCATCTCCAGGAGGACCTGAAAGGCTTCACCCAGGTTCCGTCCCCCGAAGGCGGTCCGGGACATGGCCCGAAGCAACTCGGGAAAGGTGTCGACCTCCTCGATGGGGAGGCTCTCGATGGGGACCAGGCCATCGGATCGCCCGTCGCTGCGCCGTCGCCTGCTCATGGTTCAAGCAAGTCTAACAGGAGCGAAAAACCGTAGGGGCGACCCTTGTGGCCGCTGATTGCCGCCGTCATGCAACAGCCGGACCGAGAATGGCGAATCGGGGCTCGGCCGTTGGGGAGAGACAACCATCGGTGGAGGCGGTACCATGAGCCCAGTGCGGGAAACGGTTGCCGCCCTTTCTGTTTATTCCAACTGGAGGTTCCTCCCATGCCCTCATTGAAAGTTCCATTCCTGCCGCTGGTCATGACTACGGCGCTCCTCACCTCTTCCCTGCCGGCGGCTCCCGACAGGATCAAGAAACCCCTGACCCCGCGGCAGGTCATGGAGCACCTGGAGGGTCCCATCTTTTCCCTGGTGCTGCCCTTCGACGCGGAGGGGAACGTGGATCACGGCGCCATCCGGAAGATGATCTCCAACGCCATGAAATACGACGTCCGGATCTTCAACATGACCGGGGGGAACACCAAATACGACTGGATCTCCTACGACGAGATCAAGGCCGTGACCCGGACCTTCGTCGAGTCCGTGGGCGATCACGGCATCAGCATCGTCTGCACCAACAACTTCTGGAATTCCCGGCTGATCGACTATCTCCGGTACGCGGAAGGACTGGGGGCCGACGCCGTCGAGGTGATGGCTCCGAGGATGGCGGAGGAGGATATCGTCGAGTACTTCCGGACCGCCGCCGCCAACACGCGCATGGCCCTCTCGGTCAAGAACGTGGGACTCAAGGACAAGACCTGGCGCAAGCTCCTGGAGATCGACTCCGTGGTGGCCATGAAGGAGCACGACATCCGGGAATACATCTTCCTGGAAGCCAAGTTCGCCGACCGGCTCCGGGTCTACAGCGGCGGTAGCATCTACCGTTTCCTGGCCGCCGCCCCCTACGGCGCCAAGACCTACTTCGACATCTACGCCATCATCGCCCCCTGGATCGCCAAGGAGTTCTGGGAGGCCTTCCAGGCCGGGAACATGGGAAAATGCTACGAGATGTCGAAGAAGTACGATGTCCCCATCATCGAGGCCTTCAGCCTCCCCTTCTTCCACGGCGCCCTGGAGTACTTCGGACTCGCCCAGCGCCATCTGCGGGCTCCCATGAAGTCCTACACCGACGAGCAGATGCAGGAGGTGAAGGCGTTCTTCGAGTCCCTCGGCTTGCACCCCCGGAAATAGGGAACATTGGCAATCTAAATTGAAGAATCGGTTCCCAGGAGGACGGCGAGTCCACTCAACACCTCCCGGACTCTCTCCGGTGACAGCCGCCCGATGCGTCGTTCCAACTGGCTTCGATCGACGGTTCGAAGCTGAGAAACGTTGACGACACTGGACCGGGGAATTCCACCTTCCTCACGGTCAAGGCGCACATTGCCCGGCATTGCACCGAGTCGAAGATTTGATGTAATTGCCGCTACGACGGTAGTAGCGATGGCGCTCCGGTTAAACCGGTCATGCTGCACTACCAAAGCAGGTCGTCTTCCGGACGGCGCCGATCCTTTGTGTGTGCCAAAGTGCAGCCAATAGATCTCACCTTGGCGGATCACCAACTCTCATCGCTCCAATCGGTTCCGGCGATGTCCAAAGCGGCCGCCTCACTGACCTGCTCCCGCCTCAACTCAGGGTCCGCAAATAACTCATCCAGGCGCCGGGTCACCTCGGCGTCATGCCGAGCCCGCACGGCTTCCTCCAACACTTGCGTGATGAAACGATTCCTGGATTTCCGGCGCACACGTGCCATGCGGTCGAGTTCCATGAGCAGTTCCGGAGGAAGGGCAATCGCAGTCTTACGTAGGGGCATAATTGTGAATCCTATTTGGTATTAATAATAAGAGTACTACATTCCATACCACGACTCAACGCCACCGTTTACGCATCGCATCACCCGGCGTATTTGCCCGTTCCAGCCGGAAGTCTCAGGATGTCCTCTAACGGGCGCGTGATCGATACCGCCAGCGATCGATACTGCCAGCGATTCTTCGAGCAGGCTGATATCATTGGGCTCTGATCCTCAAAATAGAGCTTTGCTTATGCTTCCCCGTTCCACTTTCCTGAACGCTTCTCTGATCTTCCTGTTGTCGACAGCTTTTTGGGGTTGCGGAGGCGGAGACCCCGCAACCGAGGCGGAGCAGGAGGCTCGGGAGGAGGCATTCCGGCAATCCATGTCGGGAGTCGCGCTGGAGGGATTCTTCACCGTCGGCGACGGCGCGGAACTGCGGGAGGAAAGGTACGAGATCGCCAAGGTCTCGAAGCTGGGCGGAGATGTCTGGGTGTTTCAAGCCCGGATCCAGTACGGGAGCCACGACGTCACGGTTCCGGTGCCGGTCCGGATGGTATGGGCCGGGGACACGCCGATCCTGAGCCTGACCGAGGTCGCCATCCCCGGGTTGGGCACCTTCACGGCGCGGGTCCTCTTCTACGACGACCAGTACGTGGGCGTCTGGCGCCACGGCGAAGGCGGCGGGCTGCACTTCGGGCAGATCGTTCCCGATTCGAACGCCGAATAGGGTCACCCGATGGCGAGACGGATTCGCGTGGCGGCCGGCAGCATCCGGGATCCCAGCGACGACATTTTGACCTTCGCCGCCCAACTGGGCTGCAGCGGCATCATTCTCAACACCCCCAGCCTCACCGGGCGGACTCCCTTTGGCTCCAGCCCCATCGGATCCACCTACTGGACGAAGCCGGGGGACGACGACTCCCCCACCCACTGGGACTACCTGGAATTGCTGCAGTTGCGGACACGGATCGAGTCGTACGGCCTGCGTCTGGAGGGCATCGAGAACACTCCCCTCCATTTCTACCAGCGGTGCATTCTGGGCCTTCCGGGCCGGGACCAGGAGATCGAGAACTACCAGGAGACGATCCGCAACCTGGGCCGGGCGGGGATCCCCATACTCGGCTACCACTGGATGGCCAACAGCGTCTGGCGCACCTCCAAGAGCGAGCCGGCCCGGGGCGGCGCCCGGACCAGCGTCTACGACCACGCGCTGGGCCGAAGCGCTCCCCTGAGCTTCGACCGGGAATACTCCGGGGAGGAGCTCTGGGACAATTACGAATACTTCATCCGGGCGGTCCTGCCCACCGCACAGGAGGCGGGGGTCACCCTGGCGCTTCATCCCGACGACCCGCCCGTGGACACCCTGGGAGGCGTGGCCCGGATCTTCAGGAACCTCGAGGGCTTCCGGCGCGCCATGGAAGCGATCGCTCCCGAACCCAACCACAAGCTGGACTTCTGCATGGGGACCTGGGCGGAGATGGGAGTGGATGAGATGTTCGCGGGCCTTCGCTACTTCGGGGAGCGGGGCCGGATCGCGTATGTCCACTTCCGGAATGTCCGGGGAGCCGTGCCCTGCATCACCGAGACCTTCATCGACGAGGGGGACGTGGACGTGGTGGAGGTGATGAAGCTGCTGGTGGAGATGGGGTTCGACGGTTTTATCATCGACGACCACGTCCCGGAGATGCCCGGCGACACCCTCTGGTCACACCGGGGGCGGGCCTACGCCACCGGCTACATCAAGGGATTGCTCCGCGCCGTCGAATCGTTGACCGCCTGACCCCTTTTTTCGTGGTCAACCCTGTACGGCCGCGACGCGGCCGGTCCGGGCCGATTCGTAGATGGCTTCGATGATGGCTACCGCCTTCCGGGACTCGGGACCGTCCAACAGGAAACTGCCGTCCCCGTCCAGCCAGTCCACGAACCCGCGGATGTTCCCGGTGTGGAGGCTGTAGTCGATGGCCATGGGATCGGCGGCTCCCCCGCCGCTGCTGGTCTCCCTGGAGAATCGCCGGCGCACCCCGTCGTCCCCGGCCTGCTCCTCGTCGAACGCCCAGGTGACGAGCTCGTCTTCCAGCACTTCGGCCGTTCCGCCCCTCCCCGCCAACTGAAGCCGCTTCAAGGAGCCGGGAAACATGGAGGTGGCCCCCAGGATCTGACCCAGGCCACCGCCGCGAAGACGCATGACGGCGACCGCCGTGTCCTCCACCTCGATCAGGTCCGGATCGTGACCCCGCTTGGCCGTGAAGGCGAAGATCTCTCGAACCGGATTGACGCCCGGCGGCAGATCCGGGATGGCGGCCGAAGCCAGCCACTGGGCCGCGTCGACCCCGTGGATGGACTGGTTCATCATGGCGCCGCCGCCGTCCAGGGCCAGCGTCCCCTGCCAGCGATCAGGCGCGTAATAGGCGTCGTCACGCCACCAGGGCACGTAGGCGTTGACCACAGCCAGGTCGCCGAAGCGGCCTTGGGCGGCGGCTCCGTGAACCGCCCCCAGCACCGGGTTGAACCTCTGGGGGAAGATCCCTCCCAACCGGATCCCGCTCTCCCGGGCGACCTGGATCATCCGGTCCACCCGCCGGACGCTGATCTCCAGTGGTTTCTCGCAAAGGACGTGAATGCCGCGCCGGGCGCACGCCTCCAGCGGCTCCAAGTGAAACCCGCTGGGGGTGGCGATGGTGACGAAATCGGGTCGGGCCTCGTCCAGGAGCTCTTCATAGTCCCGGTGCCAGCGGCAGCCGAAGCGGTCGGAGAAGGCCTGTCCCTTGGCTTCGGTCCGGCAGGAGCCGGCCACCAGGTCCACGTTCTCCAGATCGCCCATGGCCAGGGCATGGATGTCGGCGATGGCGCCGACGCCGATGATCGCCGCCCGGTAGGTCTTCCCCATGTCTCCTGTCTCCCGGTGGAAGTGATGCCTATGGCGCCGGGGCCTGGTCGATCCAGGGATAGCCCAGTATCAGTCCGACCAAAGCCAGCAGGGGAACCAGGCAGATGGCCATCTTCAGGAGGATCTGCTGCCGGGAGTCTTCCGGATTCATGATCCTGCACGCCACGAGGCCCGCGGTCAGGTTCGCTCCCAGCGCGACCGGGGAGATCCATTGGAAGCTGATGGCGGTGGTGTCCAGACCGGTGCCCCCGGCCAGCACTTCGTAGAAGCTTCCGGAGAATGCGACGAGGAAAGCCGTGGTGATCCCATAGATCGTGCCTACCAGCACACCGGCGGCCCGTGCGAAGGGCACGAACATGGCGAAGAAAAAGAGGCCGAACAGGGGAGTCACCAGCAGATTGGTGGTGCGTTGGGTCATGGCCGTGAAGTTTCCGGGCACGTGACCGATGAAGGTGCTCCCCACCACGACGATGGCCCCCACGGTGAGCGCCAGCATCTGGGCCCAGCGGACATGTCCCTTCTCCGTCTTGGGCTTCAGGCCGAACCGGTCCAGGAAGTCGGTCATGATGACCGCGGTGATGGAGTTCACTCCCGAGTCGATGCTGGACATGGCTGCGGCGAACATGGCCGACACCACGAGGCCGGTGACCCCCGGCGGCAGGTGGAAGGAGACGAAACGGGGGAAGATCCGGTCTCCGTCCGTGACCAGGCTCAGACCGGCGGGAAGCGCATCGGGCCGCTGCTGGAAATACCCCAGCAGCGCGAATCCCACCAGCACCAGGGTCGCCGCCACCAGGGTGCCGGCGCCCATCTGCGTCAGGTAGGCCCTCTTGGCGGCCCGTGCGTCTCGTGTGGCCATGAATCGCTGGACCGAAACTTGGTCTCCGCCGGCGGTGCAGATCTGCCAGAGGGTGGCGCTGAGTATGGTTCCCAAGACGGTGACCCGCATCCTCGGGTCGAAACTGAACGCCGGCTGGGCGTCCCAGGTGGGCTGCCAACTGGTGGGAAACCAGCTGAATCCTCCGAGTTCGTAGGTCACCAGCCCGATCACCATCCAGGCTCCGCCGAACAGCAGCGTGAACTGGAGGAAGTCGGTGATGACCACGGCCCCCAGGCCTCCCAGAGAGGTGTAGATCACCGAAACGAAACCGGTGACCAGTACCACCAGCGGGATCCACTCGTCGCCCACGCCCAACATGGTCGTCATGGCCTTGGCGGCGATGTAGACCAGCAGGGACATCCAGACCAGGCGCATGGCGATGAACAGGACCGCCCCCAGCAGCCGGATGGCCAGACCGAGCCGCTCCTCCAACAGCTCATAGGCGCTGGTGACCCGCTGGCGCATGTAGATGTCCAGGAACACCCTCGAGACCACCAGGAATGCGATGGGGTAGGAGCAGAGGTTGGCCACGGTGGCCACGGGTCCCTTGGCGATGGTTTCCCCCGGCATGGAGAGGTAGGAGATGGTGCTCAGCAGCGTGGCGAAGAGGGAGATGCCCACCAGCAGCGGGTTCATGGCCCCGCTGCCCACGAAGTACTCGCTGGTGCTCCGCTGCCGGCGTGAGAAGTAGTAGCCCAGGCCGATGGTCGACGAGGCGTAGACCACGACGATCAGCCAGTCGATGAGGGTCAGTCCATTCTGTCCGGAGAAATCCATGGCGTTGCGGCCCCGAACTCTACCATGAAGAGATGGGAAAGAGAAAAGGAGGAAAGATCGTCAAGGAGAATGCCCCCGGACGTCACGAACCATCTCCTCTTCACTCTTTTCTCTTTCCTCTTTCCTAATTTCCTCAGGACTGCTGTTAAACTGTCGGTTTCGATTCAGCGCCGGTCCCCTAAAGATTCCTTCATGACGGAAACCAGCCAGAGGCCTCCCTCTTCTGAACGGCCCCGCCAAACACATGCCCTGGTCGAACTCTGGACCATCGCCTGGCCCACGGTTCTGACCATGACCAGCTACACGGTGATGCAGTTCGTCGACAAGCTCATGGTGGGACAGGTGGGACCGGTGGAGGTGGCCGCCCAAGGGAATGGCGGCATCTGGGCGTTTACGCCCATGGCCTTCACCCTGGGCCTGCTGACGGTGGTCAACACCTTCGTGAGCCAGTCGCTGGGAGCGAAACGGGTCCTGGACGCCCCTCGTTACGGCTGGGCCTCACTCTGGCTCAGCGGCGGGATGTGGGTGGTGCTGATGCTGCCGTATGCCCTGCTGCTCCAATACATCTTCCCCCTGATCCACTCCGCGCAACGGGAACAGATCCAACTCGATTTGGAGACGGCGTCGGGAGCCGATCTCGTGGCGGCGCAAGCCGAATGGGAGCAGTTGGAGACTCTGATCGGTTTGGAGACCCAATACGCGCAGATTCTCCTGGCCGGATCGATCCTGCTCCTGATCAGCCGGGCCCTGCACCACTATTTTTTCGGTCTGCAACGGCCCAAGGTGGCCACCGTCTCCGCCATCTGCGGAAACGCCATCAACGTAGCGGTCAACTATGCCCTGATCTTCGGACATCTCGGTGCGCCGGGCTGGGGCCTGCCGGGCATCCCCGGGCTGCCGGCGCTGGGGCTGACGGGAGCCGCGTTGGGAACCATCGCCGGCACGCTGGTGGAGTCGGTGATTCCGGTGGTTCTGTTCCTGGGGCGCTCCATGAATCGCGAGTTCCAGAGCCGCCGCCATTGGAAACCCAGGAAGGGCCCCATCCTGGACCTGCTCCGAATCGGGGTTCCGGCCGGCGTCCAGGTGGGAAACGAAATGGCCTGCTGGGCAATCTTCATGACCCGTCTGGTGGGGGTTTTCGGGACGTATCACCAGACTGCGGGGTGGATCTCCATCACCTACATCCACCTCAGCTTCATGCCGGCCCTGGGCCTGTCGGTGGCGGTGACCTCGCTGGTGGGCAACTACCAGGGTGCGGGGCAGCCTGACGTGGCGGCCGCCCGGGCCCGCTTGGGAGTCCTGGTGGGCCTGATCTACATGACCTTTTTCGGAGTCCTTTTCTACATCTTCCGGTATGAGTTGGTGTCCATCTTCGTGGGAGGACTGCACCTGGACGCCGGCGAGGCCCGGCAGATCGTGGAGATCGGCGCCACCCTCATGATCTGCGCCGCCATATTCCAGGCCTTCGATGCCTTCGGGATCATCTACACGGGCGCCCTCCGGGGCGCCGGCGACACGCTCTGGCCCAGCGCCGTCACCATCCTCTACAACTGGACCTTCATTCTGGGCGGTGGCTGGCTCATGACCCGGTACTATCCCCAGCTCGAATCGGTGGGTCCCTGGGTGGCGGCGACGGTGTACATCATCATTCTGGGCGTGACCATGGCCTACCGCTTCGAGTCGGGCCGCTGGCGCACGCTCCGGATTCTGGAGCCGACGAAGCAGGATGCCGCCCGGATCGCGCCCCTCAGCCCCACGGCTCCGGTGTCCGAGCCGGGAGCCGCCGTGGTGGACATCGCCGAGGAAGTGGGACGCGTCGACTGAGGACTGTTCGCGGCTACCAGTCGCCCCGTTCGAGAAAGCGGCAGATCCGCTCCATCGCCGGTTCCAGAACCGAAAAGCCGGGAGCCGTGCAGATGCGGAAAGATCCGCCGCCGCCTTGTCCGAAGGCCACGCCCGGGGCCACCGCCACCTTGCTCCGGCGGAGGAGCGCCAGGGCGAAGGCAAAGGAATCTTCCAGTCCCTGGACGGCGGGGAAGACGTAGAAGGCGCCTTTCGGCTTCAGCACCGAGACCGAGTCCAGAGATGCCAGGGCCTGGAAACAGTACTCGTTGCGCTCCTTGAGCTGTTCCACCATCTCCGGGATCCCGTCGTCTTGGTGACGAAGCGCCAGCTCGCCGGCCCGCTGGATCATGGAGGCGGCATGAGAAACGATGAATTCGTTGATCTGGGCGCCCTTGGAAATGAAGTCCCGGCGCGAGACCACCCATCCCAGCCGCCAGCCCGTCATGCAGTAGCTCTTGGAGAAGGATTGGGCCACCACCACCGCATCGGACCGGTCGGCGATCCGCAGGATCGAAGGGGCCGCCTCGCCCTGGTAGTAGATGCGCTCGTAGACCTCGTCGGCCAGAAGCCACAAACCGTTGCGGCGGCAGAAATCCAGCAATCGCCGCTGGTCCCTCGGAGATGCGACCCAGCCCAGGGGATTGGAGGGGGAACTGTAGATCACCAGCCGGGTTCGAGGCGTCAGGGCAGACTCCAGGGCCTCGAAATCGGGGACGTATCGTCCTTCCCGCTGTAGAAACGGAACTTCCCGGGGACGGCCGCTGAAGAGGCTGACGATGGCCGCGGCGTTGGGCCAATTGGGGGTCAGGAGCAGCGCCTCGTCCCCCGGATTCAAGAGGCACCGGATCGACAGGTTGAGGGCCTGGACGCCTGAAGCCGTCACCAGGATCTCGGAGGCCGGGTCGAGCCGGACCTCATGGAGCTCGAGATACTTTTCGGCCAGGGCTTCCCGCAAACCGGGCAGGCCCGAGTTCTCGGTATAGAACGTGTATCCCTCCGCCATGGCCCGGCTCGCCGCCTCTTTGATGAAGCCGGGAGTGGGCATGTCCGACTCGCCGAACTGGAGCCGGAGCACTCCCTCCATGGTGAAGGCCACGTCCGCCAACTCCCGAATCTGGGAGGGCTTCACCTGGAACACGCTGGAAGCCAGACCGATGCCGGCGCCGGATCGTTTTTTCTGCATCATCCGGAGCCAGTCTACTACGGCGGCATTCGTCGTGAGTCAAACCAGCCCGCGGATTGACAGGACGCCCCCTCCTGGTCCAGTCTTCGAGTCAATTGTAAATCCAAGATGGAGATTTTCACCGTTTCCCCATCCTGCCGGAAATTGGGCCTCCATTCTCGTGCCCTCGTCTTCCGGAACGTCTCGATCCGGCCTTCGCCGCCCGACTTCCCGGAGCGTGTCCGCCGGGTCGCAGAGGACCTCCGGTCCCGTTTTCCCACCCCCCGGTCGGTCCGCGAGTCGGCCCCGATGGTGAAACTGCATTCCATCTTCAGAAAGGTGGGAGTCAACCCCCGCAAGCTGCAGCCCGCCTGTGAAAGGCTGGTGCAGTTGGCGCTGAAGCGGGGCGCCATTCCGGCCATCAACAACTTGGTGGACACCTACAACCTGGTGAGCCTCAGGTGGAACTGTTCCCTGGGAGCCCACGATCTGGACCGCCTTGCGCTTCCGGTCGAACTCCGGTTCGCCACTGGAGACGAGACCTTCGTTCCTCTGGGAAGCCGGGAGCCGGAACCCTTCGTCCGCGGCGAATTCGGGTACGTGGACGCCGGGAACCGCTTGATCTGCCGGCTGGACGTCCGCCAGGCCGAATTCAGCAAGATCACGCCCGACACGAATAACGTGCTGCTCATCGTGGGCGCCACCCAGGCTCTGGACCCCGGCGACGTGGACCGGATCCTGGCCGAGACCGTGGACCGGGTCACCAAGACCTGCGGCGGCCACGGTGAAATCCTGCCGGCCTGACGGAAACCATCGCATATGACGACCTTTCGCGATTTCGAGCACGAACGGTGGCAGGAGGCCGTCGAGACCTACGCCGACTTGTGGGCCGGCCTGACCCGCCAGACCACCCGGCCTCTGCTGGACGCCCTGGAAGTCTCTCCGGAGACTCGCCTCCTGGACGTGAGTTGCGGAACCGGACACGTGGCCGCGGCGGCGGCCTCGATGGGAGCATCGGTGGTCGGGATCGACTTCTCCAGCGTCATGCTGACTCGTGCCCGCAGGCTCCACCCCACACTGGACTTCCGGCTGGGCGACGCCGAGGCGCTGGAATTCCCCGATGAGAGTTTCGATGCCGTCGCCATCAACTTCGGCATGCTCCACTTCCAACATCCGGAGCAGGCCCTGGCCCAGGCCTTCCGCGTGCTCCGGGCGGGCGGACGAGCCGCCTTTACGGTCTGGGCGCCTCCCGGCCAGTCCCGGGCCTTCGAAGTCGTCTACGGCTCCATCCGTGATTTCGGCACCCTGGAAGTTCCGCTTCCGCCCGGGCCTCCCTTTTTCCGGTTCGGCGACCCGGAGGAGTCGCGCCGGACCCTGTTGGAAACCGGGTTCCGGGAGCCGCGAATCGAGTCGCTCCGGCTGACGTGGCGGGTGCCTTCGGCGCCGGCGCTGCTGCGGGCGTTCGAGGAGGGGACGGCCCGCACCGGCCCCACGTTGTTGGCGCAGAGGCCGGAGGACCTGGTCCGAATCCGCAGCTCCATCCTGGAACGGGCTTCGGCCTACGCCCGCGGCGCCGGACTGGAGGTTCCCATGGTGGCCGTCCTCTGCCGGGGACGAAAGGAGAGTGTGCCTCGTGAAGTACGGATGAGTTGACAGTTTTGTATCAGACATGGATACTTCTGTATCCATGCGAAACAGTCTCTCTCACTGGAGACGGCGTCTCGACTGGTCTCAGCAGGAGCTGGCCCGGCGCTGCGGCCTCTCCCGCGCCGCCATCAGCGCCATCGAAACGGGCCGGGTCATTCCTTCTACCGCGGCTGCCCTCTCCCTGGCTCGCGCCTTCGACTGCTCCGTCGAGGAACTCTTCAGCCTGGGCGAGATCGACGGACGGCACGTCGATTGGGCCTGGGAGCCGCGGCGGCGACAGGGCCGATTCTGGCAGGCGAGAGTCGGCGGCAGGACCTTGGCCTTTCCCACCGAGTGGACGTTGGCGGGAAGTCTGCGCCACGACGGCGTCTACCGGAAACACAAGCTGGAGCTGACCCGGACCTCGGACCCGGAAAAGACGCTGGTCGTCGCCGGGTGCGACCCGTCGGTGGGCCTGCTCTCCTCCCATGTCCGGGCCGAATGCGATCTCCGGGTTCTTCCCCTGATCCGCTCGAGCCGTGAAGCGATCCGGCTTCTGGGGCGGGACCTGGTCCACGCCGCCGGCCTTCATTTCGACCATGCCGAGAACCTCCGGGCGGCCCGCGAGGTCCTGGGGGAGAACTTCCGCCTCGTCCGTGTGGCTCGATGGGAAGCCGGAGTCGCTCTGGACCCGGCTCAAAAGGCCGCTTCAATTCGGGAAGTCCTGGCATCGAACCTCCGCTGGGTCGGCCGGGAAGAGGGCTCGGCCGCCCGGGAGTGCCTGGACCAGATCCTGGGATCGGGGGAGAAACCTACCGGCTACCATCATACGGCCCGCGATCACCATGGAGTCAGCGAGACGATTCGGACCGGCTGGGCCCAGGCCGGGATCTCCGTCCGGCTGCCGGCACAGGAACGGGGGCTGCGCTTCCTCAAGGTCCGGGAGGAGAGCTACGACCTCTGCTACCGGGCCGACCTGGAGTCCACGCTTCCCGTCCGGAGTCTCGTGGAGGTCCTCCGCTCCCGGTCGTACCGAAACGATCTGCAGCAACTGCCCGGCTACGAGACCGCCGGCGCCGGCGACCGGATCTAGGAGCCTGCGCACCACGACATGCGAATTCCCTTCCTCCCTGTTTGCATCCGTGTCGCCGCCGCCGTCTTCATGGCCGCCGGGGCCGCGGCTTGCGGCTCCCGCGAAGAGGGTCCGACTCCCATCCTCTTCTTCGCGGCGGCCAGCACTCAGGATGCCGTCCGGGAGATCTCCGGCCGCTTCGAGGCTCTTAACCAGGTGCCAGTGACCCTCAACGTCGCCGCCTCGTCGACCTTGGCCCAACAGATCCTGGCCGGCGCCGGAAGCGACCTCTTCCTCTCCGCCAACATCCGATGGGTGGAGGAGATCATGTCGCAGGGCCTGGGTTCCCGGCGGCGGGATCTGCTGGGAAACCGGCTCGTGGTCATCGCCCCGGCCGGAAGCGGTCTCCAGGTCCGCGGACCCTCCGATCTGCTGGATTCGAGTGTCGTTCGGCTGAGCCTGGCCGATCCCGAGGGGGTCCCGGCGGGGATATACGCCCGGGAGGCACTGCGGAGACTCGACCTGTGGCGGTCTCTCGAACCCAAGGTGGTGCGCGGTTCCGACGTCCGCCAGGTCCTGTTCTTCGTAGAGCAGGGGGAGGCGGAGGCAGGCATCGTCTATTCCACCGACCTTCGCATCTCGGAGGCGGTGCAACCGCTCCTGGAACTCGACTCCGCCTTGAGCCGGCCCATCGTGTACCCGTTGGTCCTCATGAAATCTCCCAGCGAGGCGGCCAGGCGTTTTTTCGAGTACCTGGTCTCGCAAGAATCGGTTGAGGTCTTTCGGCGTTACGGGTTCTCGATCCTTCCGGACCAGGCGAACGGATTCCGGTCCGCGCTGCCGGTCCGCCGGAAATCTCCCGTGCAGACGGGAAATCGGGCAATGCGAATCCCATGCTGACGGAATCGGAGTGGAACGCCGTGGTGACCAGCCTCAAGGTGGCCACCGCCTCCGTGGCGCTGGGCCTACCGTTCGCCATCGGCCTGGGCTATTTCCTGGCCCGATGGAGATCGCCCGGCAAGTGGATCGTGGAGACGGTGGTGAACCTTCCCCTGGTGTTGCCGCCGGTGGCCACCGGCGTTCTGCTCCTGCTCCTGATGGGTCGAAACGGTCCCTTGGGCCGTCTGCTGGACGAACTGCTGGGCTGGCGCGTCGTTTTCACCTGGTACGGCGCCGTGGCCGCGGGCGCCATCGTCAGCTTTCCGCTGATGGTCCGCACCATTCGGGTCTCCTTCCGGAGCGTGGACACCCGGCTGGAGGAAGCCGCTCGTAGTCTGGGCCGGAGCCGTCTCTCCACCTTCTACCGGGTCAGCCTGCCGCTGGCCCTGCGCGGAATCGTGGCCGGCTCGTTTTTGGGCTTCGCGCGCACCCTGGGCGAGTTCGGCGCCACTATGATGGTGGCCGGCAACATTCCGGGACAGACCCAGACCATTCCCACCGCCATCTATTCCCTGTTTCAGAGTCCGGGCGGGGTGGGCCGGAGCACTCGCCTGCTGCTGGTGTCGATCCTGTTGGCCTGCGTCGCGCTGGCGGCCAGCGAAATCCTGGAACGGAGACGAGAACGCCATGAGCTATCTTGACTTCCGGGCCAGCCACCGATTCTCCACCGGCTTCCGCCTTCATGCCGAGTTCGAGACGGACCAACTGGTGACGGCTCTCTGCGGCCCCTCCGGAAGCGGGAAAACCACGATTCTGGAGATGATCGCGGGACTGAAGCAGCCCCAGCGGGGACGCATCGAAGTCGGCCGCAAGGTGGTCCTGGACCGGCAACGGCGAATCATGGTGCCCCCCGAGCGGCGGCGAATCGGGTTCGTCTTCCAGGATCGCCGGCTCTTTCCCCACCTCACCGTGGGGGGAAACCTCCAGTTCGGCCAAGGACCGAAGGATACGCCGAGAAACGGGATCCGGTTCGACCGGCTGGTGGAGGTCCTGGATCTGGGGCACCTGCTGGAACGCTATCCCCGCAACCTCTCGGGCGGAGAACAGCAACGGGTGGCGTTGGGCCGGGCCCTGCTGATCCATCCGGAATTCCTGCTCCTGGACGAACCCACGGCCGCCCTGGACGAACCCCTGCGGGACCGCATCCTGGACTACATCGCGCGGGTCATCGGCGAGTGGCGAATTCCCACCTTGATCGTGAGTCACGTCCGGGAGGCCGTCCTCCGCCTGGCCAGCCGGACCATCCTCCTGAAACAGGGCAGGATCGTGTCTTCCGGCTCGGCGTCGTTACGGTAGAAGAGGACGAAAACGGCCGGGCTTGAAATGGGGAATCAGGAACTTCCCACTCCCTCGCCGCGACCGCCGTTTCACAAGATCGACTCTTTGGGACAATGGCGTATACTAGCGAAAACGAGCATCGCTTATATTTGCTTCCCAAGGAGATCGTCATGAAATCTCTCCCCGAGGCCTACTTCGCCGCACGAGGTCTCCGAGAAACCTCATTTGAATCGCTGAACCAAGCCCTGATGACCGTTCTCGAACAGATGGAGACGACTGTCTATGGCGACGCCACTGAGGAACTGACGGCCGAGGAGCAAGCCGTTCTTCGTCGAGGCAGTTTGACCCTGGAGCCACAGTCGGGACCGGATCCACTGGCCAAAACCGTCGTCAAATATGCCGCCATCGTCGCACGGAGCCTTTCCAGCAAGGCCGTGAGCTGCAGGCTCGGACTGAGCCCGGGCCGGGTTCGCCAGATGATCGCCAATCGATCCCTGTACAGTTTCCTGATTGGCCGTCACAGGTACATTCCGGATTTCCAATTCCAAGGCAACCGGTTAGTGCCCAATATCGCGGCAGTCAACAAGGCGCTCCCGCAAGATCTGCATCCTGTCGAGGTGTACAACTGGTATCACCTACCGAATCTCGATCTGTTCCTGGATGAGAACATCGATGAGACCATCAGACCCCTAGATTGGCTGAAGGGAGGGTACGACGCCGAGCGAGTCGTTTTCCTCGCCAACCGCATGGAGGGGCGCCGTGGCCAAGCTGCCAAACCGGCCAGATCCAGTCCGACTTAAAAGACTTCCCCCGAGCCTTGTCTCACTGTCCGCCGGGACTTTTCTGCACCGCATCTACCGGCGCGGGAGTGACCATCCGGCCCGGTGGCGAGAATTCCGGCATTACGGCCCCACCCCCGCTCGTTTCGATCACCACGAATGGGACGAGACGGGAGGAGCTCACGTCCAAGCGCGCGGGATTCTCTACCTTGCCACCGATATTCCCACCGCGCTGGCGGAAGTGTTTCAAGAACGGCGCAACGTCAATCGGGCCCGTATGCGGCCCTGGCTGGTGACGTTCAAGCTGGCCAATGACCTGTCACTGCTCGACCTGACCGGCACCTTCTGCGTTCGAGCCGGCGGTTCAATGAAACTGGTCAGCGGGCCGCCCATCTTCGCACAGAACTGGTCGCGTGCATTTTACGAGTGCGACGAGGACATCCATGGCCTCTTCTACCCCTCTTCCCTCACCAACCGGCCCGTGATCGCGCTCTATGAACGCGCCCTCTCCGTCAATCCGTTCCCGGATATGCCCGTCTTTCACCGCGGGCTGAGCAGTCCCCTGCTGATTGAACCCCTGCGAGACGCATGCCGGGAGATCGGTTACGACTTCTTCTGATCGGTGACGGCGGAAGACTACTGCCTCCTCGGGAGGTGCCGTATCGGAAGGGTCATTCCTACTGAAACTGGAAGGAATAGAACTTGCCGTTGCGCAGGTGAAATCGGAGTTGCACCGCCTGGCCGGCCAGAGCCGACAGATCGGCTGATCCAGCCCAGGCGACCGCCTGGCCGGCCACGGTGCGGGTGACCGGTTCCGCCTCCTCCAGACCGAAACCTTCCGCCGCATCCCCATTGGAGTCCAGCACCTCCACCCGCAGTGACGAATGGTGGTCCACACCGGCCGAGCCCTTCTGCGAGTCCTCGAAGCTCACCAGCAGGCGGCTCCCTTCGAAGACCAAGGGGCGGGTGGTCACCGTCCCCGGATTGGGGCCGGCGTCCAGCGAGACGAAGCCGTCCAGGGGCAGGGTGGCCAGACCCACCGCCGCCTCGGCGTTTTCCCCCTCCGCAAGGAGGTCTTCCACGCCATGGCGCCAGTTGACGCCCAGGTAGTAGAACCAGATCTTCCCGTCGTGCACCAGCGGCTGCCGGACGTAGACGCAGCCGTCGTCCCAGGTGCCGTTGGCTCCCAAGGGAATGTACGGACCGCGGTCCGGGAGCCGCTCGAACTCACGGCCGTCCCGGCTGTAGGCGAAATGGCTCTCCATGGTCAGACTGTTGGTCCGAAACACCCATGGAAACCCCAGATAGATTCCTTCGTAGAACAGAGCCGGCATGCCGTAGAACTGAAGATCCACGGCGTCCACCGAATCGGGAACCAGGGCCGGCTCGATGGGAGTCCAGAGAACGAAGTCGTCACTCGTCGAAAACCCGATGGTCCGCTTCCGGATACGGCCCGCAGGGGGCGCCAGTTGATCCGGCGTATGGGAGGGCAGGCTGGCGGCTCTCACTTCCGGTGGAATACCCTCGTAGGCGGCGACGGCCTCCCGGTAGTCCTTCGACCCCGGCCGCAGATAGGCCGCGTACTTCTGCCGGGAAGGGTCCCAACCCAAGACGGTGTGGGTGTCGCCCGTCCCCACCATGACCGGGTTGCCCGGGTACTCCTGCCAGTCGAGCCCGTCGGGAGAAAAATAGACGCAGAGGCCGATCTGTCCGTTGGCCGCCCGCGCGTATCCCAGGCCCTTGTAGCGCCGATCCGGATCCTGCTCCCGAAGATCGCGGAACGCGTTGGGAGCGCGGCCCGAATTGTAGAGCCCGCCTTCGGAGCGGACCGACCGGTCCGAAACGATGTTGTTTCGGGTCGAGCCGTCGAACTCCGCCAAACCCAACTCCGGTCTTTCCCAGTGGACGCCGTCCCGGGAGACGGCATAGCAGGTCAGGTCCAGTTCCTCCCGGTAGTTGCTGGCCCGAAGCAGGCTCTCATACTCCTCCAGCGGTCCGGGAGGCCGCTCGGCCGTGATCCGGCTGGGGACGTACCACATCTTGAAGAGGGAGTCCTCGGGATCGTAGATGACGGAACTCACGGAGGCGAAGTTTCCTTCCCACTTGCGCTCCGGCCTCAAGACCGGTCCTCCGGGGTGCTTGACCGGCCGGTTCAGGACCCGGGAGACGGACTCCGTGGCCTCCACGACGCCGTCGTCGATAAGAAGCTGCTTGGCAGTACCGATCCGAAGCGGTTCCCGGTCCGGGGAAGAGTGGGGGGAACATCCGATGAGCCCAACCACCCAGAGAGCGGCGCCAACCGAAAGACAGGCGCTCCACGGCGAGCTTTTTCCGTTGCAGATCATGCGGCCCAGTCTATCGCGCCGGCGAGTCCGGGAGTAGGTGGCGGGATGGGCACGAGGCTCCGGTCCGATCGGCGGAAATGGCTGACACACTTGCCACGGACCGGCAAGAATGTTGCCATGGAACCGAGGTGATTCCATGAGCTTCATCAACAGATTCCGCCGGCGCCCGATTCTTTTCCTCCTCCTGCTCGCCTCCTGCGGTGGGAATTCGGCACGGGAGACGCGGCATTGGCTGGAGCTGGAATCCGACGGGCTGACTTTCGGCATCGACCGGGATCTTTCCCTCTCGGTCTACTACGGCTCGGATGCGGTCCCCACCTGGCGATCGATGACGCCCAGCATCGGGATCGGGGCGTCGGACTCCCAGCAGGAGACCGAACCACGGACCATGAGCTGCAAGGCTGCAACCGGACAACAAGCGGACGAGTACCGGGAGGACGAACTGGAGGGCTATCGGGTCCGCCTGAGCGGCTGGAAGGGGACGGACGCCGTACTGGGATGCGATTTGGCGCTGGACCGTGAGGGGCGGCTCCATGTCCAAGTATCGCAGGCGGGAGGTGAAGACACCATTCGCGAGGTGCTGGACCTGTACACGTTGGCCCTGGAGCCGGAGCCGTCGTCCTACCTGGTGGTCCCCTGGGGTTCCGGATACATGATCCGGTCCGACTCCCCCAGTCCGGTGGCGCTCTCCGGCCTTTTGGGCGCCGAGTACAGCCTGCCCATGTTCGGTCTGGTGGCGGGCGGCCGCTCGGCCTACCCGATCGTCGAAACCTGGTGGAACGCGGCCGTTCGTGTGGACCACGTGCCGGGCCGGCACACCCGGGCCGCCCTGGACTGGAAGGCCTCGCTGGACCGTCTGAGCTATCCCCGGCGGGTCCTCTGGAACTTCGAACAGGGAAAAGACCACGTGGACATGGCCAAAGACTACCGCAGGTACGTGGAGGCCAACCGTCCACTGCCCTCCCTGAGCACGCGAATGGCCTCCGACCCCAGCCTGAAACGGTTTCTCTCGGGCATCGAATACCGGCTCATCGAGTGGAACCCGGAGCACCACCCGCAGGTGCTGGACAACATCCGCCGCTTCCAGGCCGCCGGTCTTCCGGTCAGCTTCTTCCACCCCAAGTGGCCGGCCGGGGAAAGGACGCCGGCCGGCTGGCAGGAGTACCTGAGGGAGAAACCGATGGTGCCCGGGGGCTGGCCTGCGGCCCGCCGGCTGGAAGAACAGGCCCACGCCCTGGGGTGCTCCGTCAAGTTCTTCGTCATGCCCCACGTCTTTCACGAGGACGCACCCTACTACGACCCTTCCAAGCTCAGCGGCGTCGATTTCCCCCGGTTCAGCGACGCTTACGCCTTGGAGACCCTGAAGGCCCTGCTGGATCACGTCCAGGCCAAGGGATTGAGAATGGACGCCCTCTACTTCGACGGCCATGCCGCCCACCGCGGGCACTCGGAACACGCTTCTGCGGAAGGCCCCATCAGCCGCCGGATGACGTATGAGACACAGGTGGAGACCTTCCGTGAAGCCCGGCGGCGGGGAATCGTCCCCGGCGCCGAGTTGGCCCGTTTCTGGTGCATGGGCGAGAGCGACTACTTCTTCTTTACCGATTGGTCCCGCGACCGGCTCCGGGAGGGCGAACCGATCCCGCTGTTCCAGTTGGCCTTCAATGACTGCTATGTGGCCCACTTCTCGGGCGGGGGTTACTATTTCGCTCCGAAATACGACTGGTATGCCGACCGCCATCCCCGGCTCTACGAGCTCATGTACGGGGCCATGCCCTCACACAACTGGCTTCCGGGGGGTGAGGCGCTGATCGAAAAGCATCATTGGGAGACCGATGCCATGAAACGGCGGCTGGAGTGGCTCCGCCTCTGGCACGCCTATTTTCAATCGGTGGGGTACGCCGAGATGACCAGTCACCAGTTCCTGAGCGGCGACCGGACACTGCAGCGTGTCGAGTACGCCAATGGTGTCGCCGCCGAGTTCGATCTGGCTGAGGGACGGTTCCGGGTGCAGGGGGTGGAGGGGATCGAGGAGGACTGGCAGGAGCCACCGAAAATCGTTCCGATCCCTTCTGAAGGAAAATGAGAAGAGTGAAGAGGGGGACAGGAATGTTCCCCCTCCGGTACCCCTACCTGCTCCTTATCTTTCTTCTTTCTTCCTCGGGCGATCTCCAGCGGCGGGTCGCCAAGGGCTCGTAGACTTCATAACCCGGCCCGTAGCCGGCGCTCTCCGTACCGATCACGTACTGGTAATCCAGAATGAACCGCATGAGGTCGGCCATCTCCTGGGGCGTGACGTTCTCTTCCAGACCTTCGGGCATCAATGACTTGCCCGTCGCCCGCATCTCCAGGATGTCCTTGCGCAATACCGTATTCTGAACGTCTTCGCCTTCCACCAGGGTGATGCTCTCCGAATTCTGGTCGGTAATGATGCCGGTGAAGAGCCGCCGCTGCCGGTCGGTCACCACGTACTGGAGGTATTGGGGCTCCACGAACCGGTTCGGGTCCAGGATATTGGTGAGAAGAGGCTCCGGGTCCTTGTAGGAGCCCATGATCAGGTTGGGTCCCACCAGGTGCTCCGTGGTGAAGAGGCGGTGGCACTGGATGCACTCGCGGCGGTAGACCGCCTCGCCGTGGATCTGGTCTCCCTCGAGGGTCAAGGCGACCTGGTAGTCGGCCAATGCCTGTTGCCGAGTTCCGGCCGTCCGGGAGGCGAAGATGCTCTTGGCCTGATCCCGGATCGCCTCGTCGTCATGGTTCATGAGGAGCTCGCGGCGGCCGGAGTTGAGCTGGCTGGAGGCGACCCGTTCTTCCCGAATCGCCTGTAGCAGGGCGCGGGTCCAGGGCCTCCGGGAGAGGAGGCCGGTCAGAACCCGGCTCCGCACGTCGGGCGTCTGCGCCGTCCAATCCCGCAGCAGGATGTCGGCGATCTCGGGAGCATCGTGACGCTCCAGGGCTTCGATCCCGGCGAGTTGCACGGCCGGGGTCTGGCCGGAGTCGACAAGCTTGGCGAGAGAGTCCCGCACCTGGGAGAAGGCGCCGTGAGCCAGAAGTCGAATCGCCTGCAAACGCTCCTTCTCGGGGACCGACTCGTCTCCGGCAGCCTCCGCGACTCGTGTCATCAGATCCCGGATCATCCGGGTTGCGGGCCCCGGAAGACCTCGGAGCTGGGCAAGGGACCGGTTGGAGATGGCCAGACCCTCGGCCAAGCCGGTGACCACAATCTGCTTCATCCGCATGCGATCGGCCAGGGAGGCGTGGGTGGCTGCCGTCCCGGTGAGCCTGCGGATCTCCGAAGCGTTGTTGCGGGCTCCCACGGTGCGGGCCAGAGGCTCCAGCCAGGCCCCGGCCTCCGCCTTGGCAACGAAGCCGTCCGACTCCAACAGCCGGACGAACAGGCGATCGGCGATTGCGCTGCTGGAACTCAAAACGGCGTTCCGGGTCCAGCGGTCGCCCGAGTCCTGCTCGGCGATCCGGACCAGTCCGGAAATGGGCCGCCGGTCCCGGACCTGGCCCAGTGCCAACGCGACCCGAAACCGCACTTTGGGGTTGTCGTCTTCAGCCAGCGCCAGCACTTTCCGGAACAGCGTCCGGGAACGGCCCAATCGGCTCTCGGCCAGCTGTACTGCGTGAACCCGGACTCCCGGAGACGGGTCCGATAGAGCCTGGACCAGATGGGGTTGCTTCAGGGCCCCGAGTCCGTTCAGGGACCAGAGGGCGTGCATCCGGGCCAGCGGCTTCCCGCTCTGGTTCAGGAGCCGGACCAGATCGGGCACCGCGGACCGGTCCTGGCGTTCGAAGATGAGCCGGTGGGCCGTTTCCCGCCACCAGCCTCCCGGGTGCTCCAGGTGGCTGACCAGCTCCGCGGTGGAAGCCTCGCCCAGGCGCGGCCGCGGCGGGACCTGGAAACCGACCGGCTCCAACCGGTAGATCCGGCCATGGTCCTGCCCCCGGGTGAAGTCCAGATGTTTGACCACGCGGGCGGGAACGTGGGCCGCTTCGATAAGCTCCCGGTACATGTCCAATACGTAGAGCGTTCCGTCGGGCGCATTGACCGAGTTCACCGGGCGAAACCAGTTGTCGGTGGACCGGACCATCTCCACGTTCTCCGGCTCCCCACGGACCGACCTGAAGCTCACGCCGTCCTCCTCCAGGACCCGGCGGTGCAGCAGGTTGGCGGTGTTGGCGCCGATGAAGAGGCTCCCCCGGTACTCCTCGGGATAGGCGTGACCCCGGTAGATCTGCACTCCGGCGCCGGCCGTCTGGTAGTCGTGTCCCACTCCGGCGCTTCGATTGCTCCGGCCTGCGAAGACGCGCCGGGCTTCCCGAATGGTCCGCCACAGCTCGACGGGGCTGATCTTGTAGACCCGGGTCTGCCCGTGCACCAGGGAATTCACCTCCTGGGAGCCGTGCCCCTCCCAGTGGAAGCCGTGCAGATCGAAAAACAGATAGGGATTGCGTTGCAGGTAGCCGCCGGGCATGACCACGTGCCGGCCCGACGATCCCGCGGTGCAGACGTAGCGGTTGTACCAGTCGTCGAAACTGTGGCCGAACTGGTAGGTCTGGGTGGTGAGCTCCAGTTCGCGGCTCACCGGATCGAACCGGAAGTCCCGATCGTAGACGGAGATGGGCTCGGCCTCCGGCTGGTCTCCCGGCCGGATGTAGCCTCCGTCGCCGCCCGTTGAAGCGTAGATCTTGTGGTCCACCCCCCAGATCAGGTTGTTCACCATCTGCTGCTCGTTGGTGACGCCGAAACCGGTGAAGACGACCTCCTGGACGTCGGCCTTCCCGTCGCCGTCGGTGTCCTTCATGTAGTAGACGTTGGGCGGAGCGGAAACGTAGACGCCCTGCTTCCAGACGGCGACACCGGTGGGCCAGATCAGCCCTTCGGCAAAGACGTGGCTCACGTCGAAGCGTCCGTCTCCGTCCTGATCCTCCAGCAGCCGAACCTGTCCCCGTGGCTTCTCGCCGTCACCCGGCTGGTAGGGGTAGTGCCTCAACTCGGCCACGTACATGCGCCCGCTCTCGTCGAACGCTGCGGCCACCGGTTCGTTCACCATGGGCTCGTGGGCCACCAGTTCCAACCGGAACCCGTCCGCCGTCTCGAACGTCTTGAGGGCTTCGGCCGGCTCCGTGGGAGGGACACTCTGCAGATACTCACGGAGAGCGGCCTCGTCCCGGGAGATGTCGACGATCCTCTTGTAACGTTCCTCGGGAGTCTCCGCCGGTTCGGGACCGCAGGAGACCATAAGGGTCAGGCACAGGATGGTTGGGATCCGGCGGACGAGGGATTGTTTCTCTCTTCTCATGGGCGTCATCATCCTTGAAAGGGATCCGATTTGAAAGCCTCGAGCCGCGGCCCGGGATGATCCGCGACCGCTTGTCCGACCGGGCTACTCCTGACCGGTCGCCGCGCTGGCGACCCTCCAGACCCCTTCTTGGTCGCAGGCCGCGTAGTACATCCGGAAACGGTTCCCTTCGATCCGGATCAGGGACATGTCCTCGGCATGGACCGCATCCAGTCCGGGACCACCATAGCCGGCACCCTCGACGATGCACGTCCGCCGCTCCCAGAGGAGGCCGTCCCTGGAGGTGGCGGTGTAGATCCGCGACCGGTAGCCGGCCATGTCGGCAGCGATGGACGCAGCGGCGAAATCCTGGCTCTGACCGCTCTCCACCGCGTCCACATTCTCGCTGGGATGCGACGGTGCGACGGCCCCACGAGGGAGATCCTGCCATGCCGAGAAGACCATGAGCCAATCCTCCCCGGCCCGCTCCGGCGGGATCACGTCGGCTGCCGTGATCCCGAACTCGTCCGTCTCCCCGCGCAGGTCCCGCAGCCGAACGCCCGGTTCCCATTCGAAGTGGAGACCGTCGGAAGTCACGGCGCTCACCACGTCGTGAGCCAGCCGCTCGCTGCGGCCCGGTCCCCCGGGTCCGTACTCGGAGTCACAGCAGTAGAGCCGGGCCCCGCCCTGCGGTAGAGGAACGTACCGGGGTGCGCCGACCCCGCCCTCGGAACGCAGCCGGACCCCCTCGTACTCCCAAACGAGCAGGTCCCGGGAGACGGAGCTGCAGATCACCGTCGGTTCATGGGCGGGTCCCCTGGCTTCGAAATACATCCGCCAACAGTCGCCGCACCGGATCACGGAAGGGGCCAGCACCCGCAACGACATGTGCGAAATATCGGGCCGGGGAGCCACTCGAATTCCCGGTTCGGGACAAAACCGCAGGCCGTCGGCAGAGACGGCGCTGAGGATGTAGCCTTGGCATTCCGGGAAGGGTTTCGCCGGCCCCACGGCCGTGTAGAAGAGCCGGAAACCACCGGAGGGGATGGCGACGACGCCGGGCGCCTGCACCTTGGATGCGTCCAAGCCGCGGGACGGCTCAACGCGGGCCCCGGGTTCCTTTCGCCAGCGATCCAGCATACGCATGTCGGAGAGGAAAGAGTAAAGAGTAAAGAGAAAAGAGTGAAGAGGTGCTGTCGTTGCAATCATGGAGATTGACCGAGTCCACCCGTAGCTTGGAGTCTGAGAGTTGTGATTTCCCGGCGGAAGAGCAGGTAGAATCCGCGGATGAATCGACGTGAGTTCGTGAACTCGGGCATTGTCGCCGCCGGAGGCCCGGCAAGCTCGGATTCCTGCGGCGGAGAGGAGACGATGACGAGTCCACCCAAAGCTACGGAGATCATGGGACCCGCGCGACGGAATTCCCCCATCTACCTTGCCGATCTGAATCGCTGCCTCCCGGCCTCGGCATTGAGCCGCGAGGGCAAGCTCTTTGGCTGGCGCATGATCGACTACGAGACGGAGCACTTCAAGGGGGTCATGCTCCGGGCCGGACCGGAGACGGCGGCGGCCGCCGTCGAGTACCCCGTGGAGCTGCAAGGTTGGCACGACATCTACCTGGGACTCTTCAACACCGCCTGGAGGCCTTATCTGGATCAGCGCCTGTGGGTGAAAATGACGGAGGACCCGGCTTTCAGCTGCCTCTTTCTCCAGGCTCCGAGCGTGGACAAGGGCCAAGTGGTCCAGGACCTGTTCTGGAGGACCGCCGACTTGACGGGACAGCGCCTGAGCTTCAAGCAGGTCGCCACCGAGCTGATCCCCGCCGGCCATCCCTGCCGCAGCACCTGCGACACGGTCTGGGTCGCCTACATCAAATTGGTCCCCCTCGATCCGGGCGAAGTCGAGGCGCTCCGATCGGACCGGAAACAGACCGGGACGCGACGGCTCTTCGCAACCCAGGACTGGGGTTCGGGTTTCGCTTGGGACGCCAGCGAGGGGGCGGTCCGCGACATGCTGGAGGCCTACCGTCACACCGATTTCAAAAGGATCTACTGGGAGGGAGCTGCCGGCGACCTTTGCTCCTACTTCAGCCGGGTCGCCCGGACCTGGACTCCCGAGTACGCCCGAATGGAAGACTATCCGGTTCCCGCTTACCGTCGGATCGTCGAGAACTTCACCGAGTACGAGCGGCTGGGGATCGATCCCTTCCGCGTCGCCATCGACTACAGTCACGATCTGGGCCTGGAGTTCCACGCCAGCTACCGGTTCTGCGAGGGCATGGGACCATTCCATTTCTCCCCGCCCTTCGACCAGATCAATCGGGGAGGATTCTACGACCGGCATCCCGAACTCAGGGCGGTGCGCCGGGACGGGAGCCGGGCTCCCAGGATCTCGTTGAGCTATCCCGAGACCCGGGAGTTTCTGATTTCCCTATTCCTGGAGATGGCCGAATACCCCGTCGACGGGATCTCGATTCTCTACAATCGCCGACCTCCCTTCGTCGAGTATGAGCCACCGCTGGTGGAGGGATTCCGGGAAGAGTACGGCCAGGATCCCCGGGAGATCGACGAGAAAGATCCCCGTTGGCTTCGCTACCGGGCCAGGGTTCTCACCGATTTCATGCGGGAACTTCGAGAGAGACTGCATCGGCAGGCCCGCCGCCAGGGACGCTCCCGGCCGGCAGCACTTTCGGCCTGGGTCTTCGGCAGCGAAAAGGAGAACCTCTTCTACGCCATGGACGTCCCCGGTTGGATCCGGGAGGGCCTCATCGACGGCATCGTCCCCTATACCTCGGTCGAGGGGCTCTACAGTTGGGAACTGGCATGGGAACGGGCCGAGGACATCGAGTACTGGCTGTCGCTGACTCGGGGGACGGAATGCGAGTTGTCCCTCAACGTCATGCCCAGGGCCTTGTCACCCGAGCAGTACCGGAGAAAATCGCACCAGTTGCTGGAGGCCGGCGTGCCCTACCTGACCTTCTGGGACAGTTCCAAGACCTGGGCCGTCGACAAGATCGGCGAGGGTTCGTTCCAGCACCTGCGCCGGCTGGGCCACACCGGGGAACTGGCCGCTTGGATTCACGCCGGCGAACCGAAACTGGTCCACGCCTCGACGCCGCTGACCAAGGTTGGGGATTGGGAGATGACGTTTATTGCGGAGTAGAAGGGGGCGATTTCCAATCGCCCGTCCTTCGCCGCCAAATTGTCATTACGGAGTTCGGCGATTGGAAATCGCCGCTCCCGGCGGTTGGAAACCACCGCTCCCTTCCGGCCGGATCAGGCCTTGTTTTTCCCAGGCGGCCAGCCGCTGTTGAAGTTCCCGGGACGATTTATCGCCTGATTTGAGCGCGATGAAGCTCCGGAACTCCCGGGCGGCGCCGGCGAAATCCTTTTTCTGGGCCAGAATGGCTCCGTGGACGTAGTGGCTTCCGGCGAGGTATCTCTTGGAGCCGCTCTCCCGGACCGCCGTGATCGAATTCAGGGCCCGGTCCAGCCGGCCCAGTTGCAGGTTGGCGACGGCGCTGAAGTACTGGGCCCGCGTGATGTCCGGATTCAGGCTGACGACGTGATCGCAGTTGCGGACCACTTCCTCCCAGGACTCGTCCCGCACCGCCATCATGGCCAGAAACATGTAGGGACGCAGATACTTGGGATCGGCGTCGGCCGCCTTTTGGAAATGCTTCCGGGCCGTCTCCCGATCCCGGAGAGCATGGTGACACCGGCCCAGAAGATACCAGGCAGCAGCGAACTTGGGGTAGAGTTCGATGGCCTGTTCCAGGTTCCGAATGGCCTTCTGCACGTCCCCCTGCTGCTTCTTCAGCTCCAGGTCGGCCTCCCGGTAATGCTTTTGTGCCTTCTTGGGGGCCGCCAGGGTGTTGAAGCTGATCGTCGATCCGCCGACGTTCTCCCGGCGCCTCAGAATGATCGCTCCCACGTCCGAGTCGTCCATGTAACCGCGCACGCCCAAGGGGATGGAGTTGGACTCGAAACCGTCCAGCGACGTCCGGATCACGCAACCGCTGAGATCGAATCTTTGAGATTCCTGGCGTTCCGTGGGAACGCGGGAAAAGGGATCCCAGTTGCGGGAGTCGGTTCCGCCCGTGGCCACCTGGCCCCCGCTGCCACCCAACTCGAAGCTGAAACGGCCTTCCTCACCGTAGGTGTGAGTCTCCTGCTGAACCGAGCCGCCGCAGGCCAGCTCGACGTTGAGAGACTCGGGGAGGGGATTCCCGTCCTCCAGGATCACCCGTCCCGCCAGCAGCAACAGCTTCGGCATCTCGATTCGGTGATCCTCGAAGGTCCGGCCGGTCAAGTCCGCGTCCTGCGGCCGGTCGTCACTCCGGCCCCCGAGAGGACCTGGACGGACATTCTGAGCCTGAGGCAGGGATACCGGCAACAGGGATCCGACCAGCAACGCCGCCAGCCAGAACCGGATCAGCTTTTTTCTACACATGAAAGAGTCGCCTGCCTGCCTTTTCATTGGACCGCCTGTTGGGCCCGGGTCGGCGGCGGGTTGTGCGCCTGGATCAGGCCCTGCCGCTCCCAAGCTACCAAATTCTCCTTGATCTGGGCGGCACCCCGGCCATCCGGAACAATCTTCAGAAACTTCCTGAACTGTTGGGCGGCCGACTCGAAATCCCCCTTCCGGGCCAGGACGGCTCCCCGGATATAGTGGCCTCCCGACAGGAACCGGGAATCCTGGCTCTCCTGTACCTTGATGGCCGACGCTTCCGCCGCCTCCATCCGGCCCAGGTTCAGACTGGCAAGCGCGTGGAAATACCGGCAACGCACCATGAAGGGGTTCAACTCCACGACCTTTCCGCACAATTCGGAGATTCGCGGCCACGCGCCCGCCCGAATCTCCATCTCCACCAGGGACAGATAAGGACGAATGTAGTTCTCATCCGCCTCCAGGGAGGCTTCGAAAGCCTGCCGGGCCCCTTCTGCTTCCTGGTCGGCCATCCGGATCATGCCCAGGAGGTGCCAGGCGGAGGCGTACTTGGGATAGATTCGGACCGCCTTCTCCAGCTCTTTCCGAACCTTCTCCATGTTCTTCTTTTCTTTCCGCAATTCCTTTTCGGCCTTGGCGTACGCCTTCCTGGCTTTCTTGGGCGCAGCGAGAGAGGCGAAGCTGATGGTGGACCCGGCGACGCCCTCCCGGCGTTTGAGAACGATGGTGCCGACGTCGGGACGATCCATGGCCCTTCGCAGCCCAAGCTGGATCCGGTCCGAGACGAAGCCGGGAAGATTGGCCCTCACCTCGCACCCGCTCAGGTCCACCTGCTCTCCCCCGGCCGAATACTCGCTTCCCGGAACCCGGGCAAAGGGGTTCACGTTGTTGGCGTCGTTGCGGCCGACGCTGGCATCCAGAAAGGCGGAACCCGGTTGTGGACTCAGGTCGAAGCTGAATTGCCCTCCTTTGAAGGTCTGGACCTGCTGCCGCACCGACGCGTGGCAGGCCAATTCCACCACGATGGTCTCGGGGATCGGGCTCCCGTCCTCGGTCTCCACCTTCCCGGTGAGGAGCATCGGCCTGGACATTCTCCGGTGCCGCATCTCTCCGGCCCGCTCGCTCCAAACCTGCTCGGCCGGCCCGTCGACAGCCCCTCCGCCGGGTTGCCGGCTTGGCCCTTCACGGTCTCCCCGTCCTATGGAATCCTGCTGACCCGTAAGGATCGAAGTGGCTACGGCCAGCACAATGCAACCTGTGAGAAAAGGCTTTCGACCCATGAGGCCTCCTGGCGCGGATGAATGCCTGATTGCGTCTTCGGACTTTCAACATTTATATCACTTGGCCCGGGACCGTACCATGATGGCAGGGCAAGACAGACGCTTGGCCTCCGGCGGCGGTTTCCGGTCCTCAGTTTGGAATTTGGAATTTCCCGGGAGGCGTGAGGGGAAGCTGAGAATTTGCTAAGGTGGCGCCTTTGAGAGTTGTATTTTCAGCGAGTTCGTTGACATGACAAGGCTGGAATTGGAGAGCAGCGAAATTCAATCGGCGGCCGGTATCGAACGGGCTGTGAAGTCGATCCTGGAGACGAAGGGGACCATCCCCGTGGTATTCGTTCCGGCGATGGGGATGACCCGGAAACAACTCCTGGAAGCCGGCCGGAAGTCGGCGGATCAGGAGATGGTGGTGGCGACGACGCTGGCCGAAGGACTCCGGACGTACCATATGCAGGTGGCTCGCCAATTGACGTCGGGGGAGATTTGGAGCGAGACACGGCGGCGACTGGGACTCATCTTCCAGGACGTGACCGACCTGCTCAAGGGACTCCACCTGTTGGGTGAAATGAGCCCGCGGGCGGAACTCGTCGCGTCCTTCTACGGCCAAGCCCTGGCGGCGACGATCCTGGTCCAGAGCTTGAAGGAGAGGGACCGAGAGGCCCGTGCGCTGGTGGAGAGAAACCTGGCGTTCGACCCGGACAGTTCCTCGCTGGCGGCGGAGGTTCGCGATCTGCTGGCGGAAGGGACGATACCGGTGTTGCCCCACGGCTTGTCCGGATGGATTTCGGCAAGGTTCTAGTCAGAATATCTTCCCACCTATCAGACGTTAGTCGGACCAACCTGGCAACTGCATCCGAGATGGACGCAAAGGTAGAAAAGTCGGACATGGACCAGACCCGTTGGAAAGATTATGCCGGGACGGCCGGTGCGGTTCTGCTGGGGATGGTGTTCCTGGTTGCCACCTACGGCAAGGCCTGGAACGCGGACGACTTCGGCGCGTTCATCGACCAGATCCGGCAGGAGGAGTTGGATTTCCTGTTCTCGGCCACTCAGGTGGCGCTGATTGCCCTGGCTTTGCAGGCCGGATTGGGAACGGCATTGCTGTTGGGAGTCCGGCACCACGTGGTCCTGCTTCCCACCGCGGCCCTGGTGGTCTTTTTGATCTTCCTGGACGGACGCAACTACTGGCTCGTGTCCCAGGGACTGCGGGAACCGGGGAGTTGCGGCTGCTTCGGGTCCCTGATCGAGCGCACTGCCGCAGAGGCGTTCTGGCAGAATCTCCTGCTGATGGCTCCCTTTACCCTGCTCTGCTTTTGGCGGAGGCGCAGATCCGGAGGATTCCCCAAGAGGCGGCTGGTCCTGGCGCTGCTGATGGCTTTCGGAGCCCCCCTCTGGGCGTACAGGATCACGGACATCGAATTTATTGAGGCGGCCCATCGGCTGGGTGCACTGGCCGAGACCTCCCGGTTCGTGGCCAGCCAGAGCTACTCCCTCACCGTCGACGGCCGTCCCGAAGACCAGGCAAGGATCTACGAATCTGAAGGGGCCAGTGCTTTTCTCATCAAGTCTTCCCACCTGGACGCGCCGCTCCTGATGGACTTGCGGAACAACTCGGTCCGAAAAATCGATCCCGATTCGGTCCGAACCGTTCCGGGAGACGCTCTGGAACTATTGGATTCTCCACAAAAGGGGGAGGAAACACCGTTCGCCCCCGGTGGCGGCGGTGTCCGCTTCGAGCTGGAGGGACAGACGTTCACACTGGGGCCACCGGCCCGGTAGCCCCAACGCGCAGAATCACGACGAGGGCATGCGCCTGAGTTGCGGCCTGACCTTGCACAGCTTCAACAACTCCAGCAGGCGGATGACGGGCCAAGCCGGGTCGATCTCGCTGAGACGAAGGCTCAGCTTGGGAGACGAAGGGGCATGGTGGTGGTTGTTGTGCAGTCCCTCACCGGCGGTGATCCACGCCACCCAACGAATGTTGGTGGCCGTGTTGTGGAAGTTCTTGTAGCCCAGGGCGTGGCAGGCGCCGTTGATCATGCCGTTGAGAAAAATATAGACGGCCGCCTGCAGCAGAAACGTCACGATGCCGGCCACCGGACCCAATAGCAAGCCCGCGGCCAGCACACCCAGGAACAGTCCCAGGTATCCCTGCCGGTGCATGAAGTCCTCGAACCGGTTGGTGCGGATGTCCCGGGTGTACCGGGTCACGGTCTCCGGGTTGGCCGCTTCCTTGTGGTAGAGGTAGGCATTGGTCAGCAACACCTTCCAAAGGCCCTCCAACCGGGGACTGTGAGGATCACCGTGCTCGTCGGGAAACTGGTGGTGCTTGCGGTGCACGGCGACCCACTCCCGCGGGTCGATGGCGGTGTGCAACCACAGCCAGAACTGCATGGCCATGGCCACCGAAGGATGTAACTTGAGGGCATGGTGAGACATGTGACGGTGAAGGTAGATGGTGGTGCAGAGATTGGAAATCTGGACCACCACGGCCAAATAGATGGCCGCATACAGGAAAATCATTTTCAGGTCCTTTCTTCGACCACGGAAATCCGGCTCCGCGCGCCGGTGGGACGGGGAGACTCGGATCCGGGGATACGCACTCCCCGAGGAGATGACGATACCGACCGCTGAGGACTCACTTCCTGAAACTTCTCACTGCTGTCGAACTCAGCCGCCGACGATTCACTCCGATCAACCCGGAACAAGGAGAGCAACAAGAGTATACCACCTGGGATGATCAGTGAAAAACGAGCCGTAGAGCTCTTTTTTATTTACTGGGAAGGGATGGTCTTGTCCCCGTATGGTCGCCGCGAGCGGCGGTTGGGAAACCGCCGCTCCCTCTCTTCATGTGCTATTCTCGCGGTTCGGAGGCATTTATGGGACGACCGGTCACTCTGTTTACGGGGCAATGGGCCGACCTGGATTTCGACACCATGTGCCGCAAGGCCAAGGAGTTCGGGTACGACGGCCTGGAACTGGCCTGCTGGGGAGACCACTTCGAGGTCAGCCGGGCGCTGGAAGAGGATTCCTACTGCCGGAACCACTGGGACACGCTGAACCGGCATGGACTCCAATGCTACGCCGTCAGCAACCATCTCGTCGGCCAGGCGGTCTGCGACAACATCGACGACCGGCACAAGGCCATTCTGCCCCCGTCGGTCTGGGGAGACGGCGACCCGGAGGGGGTTCGCGAAAGAGCCGCAAGGGAGATGGAGAACACGGCCCGGGCCGCGGCCGAGTTCGGGCTCAAGATCGTCAACGGGTTTACGGGAAGCAGCATCTGGCATCTTCTTTACTCCTTTCCTCCCGTGGACCCCGAGTCCATCGAGCAGGGTTTTCAGGATGTGGGCCGGCGCTGGCTGCCCATCCTCCAGGTGTTCCAGGACTGCGGCGTGCGGTTCGGATTGGAGGTCCATCCCACGGAAATCGCCTTCGACATCGCCACCGCCGAGAAAACGATCGAAGCCGTCGGCGGACATGAAAGCTTCGGCTTCAACTACGATCCCAGCCACCTGGGCTACCAGGGAGTCGACTATGTGGAATTCATCCGGACCTTCGGAAACCGGATCGTCCACGTCCACATGAAGGATGCGTACTGGTCTCCGGCGCCCACCCGGGCCGGCGTGTTCGGCGGACATCTCCCTTTCGGGCATCCGGACCGGTTCTGGGACTTTCGGTCCCTGGGCCGGGGCAGCGTTCGCTTCGAAGAGGTGATCCGGGCCTTGAACGACGTCGGCTACGGCGGCCCGCTCTCGGTGGAGTGGGAAGACCCGGGCATGGACCGGGAGCATGGCGCCACCGAGTCCGCCGCATTCGTTCGATCCATCGACTTCAAGCCTTCCGGCGCGGCTTTCGACGCCGCCTTTGCCAAGGAGGACTGACCGCCCTGGTTCCGGGGCCGCAACCCTCGTCAGCCGAACCCGTCAGCCCATGAACCGGATCCTTCCCCTCCTGGTCCTCAACGTCAGCCTGCTCCAGGCCGAGGAGTGGCCCCAGTTTCGAGGTCCTGACGGACAGGGCCATTCGAGCCAGGAAAAGCTGCCGCTGAATTGGGCCGAGGACAAGAACATCCGCTGGAAGGTCCCGATGCCCGGCGCCGGCTGGTCATCCCCGGTGGTTCAGAACGGCCGGATCTGGCTGACTTCGGCACAAGACAAAGGCCGCTCGCTTCGACTCGTTAGTCTGGATTTGGAGACCGGAAAACTGCTTCACGACCTGGAGGTCTTCCGGCGGGAAGACCCGGGACGCATCCACTCCAAGAACAGCTATGCGTCCCCTACCGCGTTGCTGGAGGGCGATCGCATCTACGTCCACTACGGCGCCAACGGGACGGCCGCCGTCTCGACCGACGGCCGGGTGCTCTGGCGCAACCAACTCCAATACCAGCACGGACATGGACCGGGCGGATCCCCGGTGCTTTTCGAGGATCTGCTCATCGTCGCCTGCGACGGGACCGACGTGCAGTACGTGGCTGCACTGGACAAGGAAAACGGCCAAGTCCGCTGGAAGACCGAACGCCCGAGTTACATGGCCTATTCCACCCCCTTGATCATTCAGGTGGGAGGCCGGGACCAGTTGGTCAGTCCGGGCGGACACCAGGTCGGAGCTTACGATCCCCGAAGCGGCGAGGCGATCTGGTGGATCACCCACAACGGTTTCTCGGGGGTGCCCCGTCCTGTCTTCGGCCACGATCTGGTCTTCGTCATCTCCGGGTACACCCGTCCCGTCCTCTACGCCGTCCGGCCCGGCGGCAATGGAGACGTTACCGAGAGCCACATCGCCTGGTCGCTTTCGCGGGGAGCTCCCCTGAACCCGTCACCGATCCTGGTGGGGGATGAACTCTACGTGGTCAGCGACGTGGGAGTGGCGACCTGTCTGGACGCCAAGACCGGAGAGGTGCATTGGAAGCAGCGGCTGAAAGGCCGGTTCTCCGCCTCTCCCCTCTACGGCGCCGAACGGATCTACTTTCTCAACGAGACGGGGCAGACGTTCGTCGTCGCTCCCAGGAAGGCGTTTCGGGAGCTGGCGAGGAACCAGGTCGACGGCCGCACCCTGGCCTCCCTGGCGGTCGCGGGTGAAACGCTGCTGCTGAGGACCGACACCCACCTGTATCGGATCGAGCAGACTTCGGAAGAATATTAGTTCCTGGAGCGGCGGTTTCCAACCGCCGGACAGGAGCGGCGGTTTCCAACCGCCGGAATCCGGAATCACAACACGATAACGTGGGAACGGGCGATTGGAAATCGCCCCTCCTAGCGCAATTCGACTGCCGAGAGGATGGGCCAGACGCCGCCGGCCGGGGAGGTGAAGACGGCCCGGTATTGGGCCCAGCGGCGGGTTCCGTCCAAGCCGGCGATCCCGGCCCCTGATTTCTGGTAGAAGGAGCCGGCCCCGGAGGGTCCGGTCCACTCGGCGGACTCGAGGCCGTCGCGGCTGGACGCGGTCCGGATCTGGAATTTGAGACGGGCTCCGTGGGGTTCCTCACCCTCCCAGAAGAGGCGGGTGCCTCCGGGAGCGGACACTTCCAGCGGTGGAGAGACGTACTCCTCTTCCAGGCGCCGGGTGTAGAGGTCCCCCGGATCGGTCATCTGGCTGTAGTGGGGACCGAAGCTGGGGATTTCGGTCTTCCGATCCCGGTGGAACCCTTCCGGGCCGTTCCAGTAGATGTAGGTGTTGATGCTGTGGTCGCCGTCCTTCATGTGGTTGTGGACCACGATTTCAGGATAGCTGTCCCGGTTCAGATCCACCGTCTGAATGGCGGAGGAAGAGTAGGCGGGAAGATCGGTGCGGTTGGTCCGGCTGTAGGTGCCTCCCTCGCCGCCCCAGTAGATGAACACCGGCAGGGTGCGGGTGCGGCCCGACATGTAGTTGGACATCACCAGGTCCAGGTGTCCGTCCCGGTTCAGGTCGGCGATGCCGCACTCGATGGGCGAGTGGCCCTCCAACTCCACCTTGCCCTCCAAAGTGGGAATCCCTTCGGGGGTCCCCCAGAGCAGGTAGCTGTTGCCGGTATATTTCCGAGTCTCGGGATCGAAGCTTCCCACCAGCATGAAATCCAGGTTCCCGTCCGAGTTCAGGTCGGCCAGTTCCACGTTTCCGGCGGGCAGAACCTGGTTCCAGCTCCGCTCCGGTGAGTAGCCGTCCTCGTCCCCCCAGAAGATCTGGTAGATGCCGTACCAGCTTCCGGGAAAGAGCAGATCCAAATGGCCGTCGTGGTTCAGGTCCGCCACCCGGTTGCTGCTGCACCGCTGGTTCTTCAGAGGGAGCGAGGTCCGGCGGGCGTCGACGTAGCCCTCCTCCCCTCCCCAGTAGATGGTCCCCAGCTTCGGACTCCGTCCGTGAGTGAAGATGAGCTCCAGGTAGCCGTCCCGGTTCAGGTCGGCCGCACTCACCCCAATGGCGTTGTCGACGGCCAGTTCCTGCCGGTTCCCGGGGGAGTATCCCTCCCGGCTTCCCCAATAGAGCCAGCTGTATCCGACGTAGGAGTTGGACAGGACCAAGTCGTTGAAGCCGTCGTCATTGAGGTCGGCGACGGCGACGGCATAGGCTCCACGCCCCGGCAGAGCCGTCCGGGAGGCGATGGAATAGTAGTGATGGGGGTTGCCCCAGTAGATATTGTTCAAGACCTTCCCGGGGTAGGTGCCGCTCCACCGGTTCACCAACACCACCTCCAGGTGGCCATCCTGGTTCAGGTCGGCCACGTTGACGCTGTTGCCGCCGAAGCCCTGCAGTTCGGTCCGCATGTAGGGCGCGAACCCGGTGGGGCTGCCCCAATAGACGTAGGAGGGCACATCCACGGTCTCGGCGTCGTGGGAGTTGGCGAATACCAGGTCGGGATGACCGTCCTGGTTCAGGTCGCCCGAGGCCACGTCGGCCGGCGCCAGAGTCGGAAGCTGGGACCGCCGTTGCACCGAGAAACCCTCGGTTCCGCCCCAGTAAACGTAGGACTCGGGGAGCGGGTCCTCATTCGAGGAATTGGATACGGCCAGGTCCAGGTATCCGTTTCCGTCCAGGTCGGCAATTTCGGAGCCGGTGGGGGCGATGGCCGGAAGGGTCTGGTTGCGAGACGGGACCGGTCCTTCCTTGCCGCCGAAGAACAGGAGGAGGCTGCCGTCCTGGGGTCCTTCGCCCGAGACCGTGACCACCACGTCGTCGTAACCGTCGCGGTCCAGGTCGCCGGACCCGACGCTGCCGGGAGGAGCCGTTTCCGACGTCCAGGAGTGGTCGGCGGTGTAGACGCCCTGCCGGCCCAGGAACACCTGCACCCCCTTGGACTGGGGGCTGTTGTTGACGAAGATCAGATCGGGATCCCCATCCCCGTTCACGTCGCCGCTGGTCACGTCCCGGGCGCCGAGAGTGGGGACCAGTCCCGGACGGTCCGGATCGAAACCGTTGGCGCTGCCCCAGTAGATGTAGGAGGAGAGGTCCACCTTGGGCGAGATCTTCTCCGCTCCCGCCTCCACTCCCTGATTGGCGAAGACCAGGTCCGGATACCCGTCGACGTTGAGATCCCGGGCCACCACGCCCGCCGCCCACCGGGTGGGCAGTTCGGTGCGCCCGACGCGGGAATATCCGTCCCGGCTCCCCCAGTAGACGTAAGCCGTGCGGACGCCCGGGTAGTTGTGGATGTAGTTGCAGAAGACCAGATCGGGAAACCCGTCCCGGTTCAGATCCGCAACCGCCGACCGGCCGCCGCCGAAGGAGGGGAGCCGGGTGACCTGGTCGTTCCGATCCATCAAGCCGTAGACCACCTGCGCCAGGGGCCGTTCCCTCCAGAGTTCGGGAAGCAGGGAGCGGGGACCCTCCGGGCTTCCCCAGTAGACGAGAGCGTCCACCACGCTCATATTGTCGTGGGTGTTGCTCAGGACCAGGTCCACGTGCCCGTCCCGGTTCAGGTCCCACTGATTGATGACCTGGACGGTCCCCTTCCTGGAAACGTAGAGGTTCGCGCCCGCGTTCCCCAAGGTGCCTTGGCTGAAATCCTCAAATTCGGCATGCCGGATGTTCCCGTCTCTGGGATGCGACATGCCCATGAACCCCAACCAAAGCACTCCCAAGACTGCAAGCCGCCGTTTCAGCATGTCGATTTCCGCCTCTCTGCTATTTTCTGGCCAGGTCCGCGATGAAGCATCCCACGGCCCGGGTCTCCGGTTCCGCGACCGGGTCCCCCTGGAGCACGGACTCCAGGGCCAGCTTCAGATCGCGGCGATTGGGTTTGGCCCGTGCCTTTCCGAAATCGGGATACCGGTCGTCGATGCGCCCGCGGTAGACGAGCCGTCCGCCGGCGTCGAAGACGGCGGCTTCCGGAGTGACCCGGGCGCCGGTGAGGCGGACCAGATCGTGGCGGGAATCACGAAGGATCTCTCCCGGAACCTGATATTCCTCCGCGTGCCGTTGGATGGAATCGGCCTCTTCCTGCGGATCCACGTAAACCAGCCAGAACTGCACCCCGCGGGGTGAGAACGCCTCATGCAGCCGCCGCAGTTCGGGCGCATACCGGTTGGCGATGGGACAGTCGCTGCGCATGAACAGGAAGACGCTGGGCGAGTCCGCGTCCGCGAGCGGGTCCACCCGCTCCCCCGAGAGGCTCGTCAGATTCAACCCCGAAGGACCTGAACCGCAGCCCCAGAAGATCCACAAGATCGACGTCCAAGCCATAACGCAGGGCCGGAACCGTCCCAAGGCCATCACGCTTCAATTCTTGCATGACGCGCCTGTGTATGCGAACGAAGTTCAGATGCGCGCGAAAGAATCGGCGATTGGAAAACGCCGCTCCAGTCGCCGCTCCCGATCCTCTCATCTTGCTAGACTGGCAGCGATGATCACGACCTTCCTGCTGCTGCTGTCGAGCGGCGTTCACTTCACGGAGGTGAGCCGTGAGGCGGGGCTGGAGTTTCGGCACCGGGGCGGCGGCAGCGCCAAGAACCATATCCTGGAGACCGTGGGCAGCGGACTCGGTTGGATCGACTACGACCAGGACGGCTGGCTCGATCTGTATGCCGTCAACGGCGGCCTCTGGGAGGAGCTGGGAACCGGGAACCGCAGCGTCTCCAACGCTCTCTTCCGCAACCAGGGAGACGGCACCTTCCGGGACGTGACCCGCGAGGCAGGCGTGGGAGGACGCCATTGGGGCATGGGAGTGACCGTCGCCGACTACGACAACGACGGCTGGCCCGATCTCTACGTCTGCAACTACGGGCCCAACGTCCTGTACCGGAACAACGGCGACGGCACCTTCCGGGACGTGACCCGGAAGGCGGGAATGGGGGATCCCTCCTGGAGCTCCAGCGCCGCCTTCGCCGACGCCAACGGGGACGGATGGCTGGACCTCTACGTGGCCAACTACGTGGAATTCGACCACGAAAATCCACCGGCCCCATCGCCCGATTGCCAATACCGGGGGGTCCAGGTCCACTGCGGACCGGTGGGTCTTCCGGCGGCCCGGGACACCTTCTATCTGAGCAACGGCGACGGCACCTTCCGGCCTGCGGCCAAGGCGGCCGGGATGGACGCGCCAGCTTCCTACGGGATGGGCGCCGCCTGGTGCGACTACGACGGCGACGGCGACGGCGACCTCTACGTGGCCAACGATTCCATGGCCAACTTCCTCTTCCGGAACCGGGGAGACGGAACCTTCGAAGAGTGGGGTCTCGCGTCCGGCGTAGCCTTCAACGAGGACGGTCAAGCCCAGGCCGGAATGGGAGTGGCCTTCGGGGACTATGACCGGGACGAACGCTTCGACCTCTACGTCACCAACTTCTCGGCGGACTACAACACTCTTTACCGGAACCTGGGAGGAAGCCTTTTCCGGGACGTGACCCGCGGCACCGGATTGAGCCTTCCCAGCCTGCGTTTCCTGGGCTGGAGCACCCACTTCCTCGACTACGACAACGACGGCTGGGAGGACCTCTTCGTGGCCAACGGACACGTCTTTCCGCAGGTGGACACGCGGCCCGTGGGGACCCGTTTCCGGCAGAGGAACCACCTCTTGAGAAACCTGGGCAACGGCCGCTTCCGGGATCTGGCCTCGGACGAGGCGCTGGGGCTGTCCCAGGCTTATTCCAGCCGTGGCGCCGCAATTGCCGATTTCGACAACGACGGTGACGTGGACGTGGCCGTCTCCAACATGGACGGAGGGCTTTCCCTCTACCGCAACGACGGGAAAAAGGGGCATTGGCTGCGCTTGCGGCTGGAGGGGACGGAGTCCAACCGGAGCGCGGTCGGGACACTGGTCAGACTCCTGGCTGGCGGAGCCTCCCAGATCCGGGAGGTTCGTGCTGGATCGGGGTACCAGTCGTCGGACGACCCGCGGGTACACTTTGGGTTGGGCGCTGTAAGCGAGGTCCAGCGGATCGAAGTGCGGTGGAGCCGGGGACGGCGGCAGGTTTTGGAGAATCTCGAAGCGGATCGAGAGTACGTGCTGGTGGAAGGAGGAAAGGAGCCGCGGTTTCCTAACCGCCGGCTTCCGGAGCAACCGTGAATGAACGCGTAACAAGGGCGACTGGAAGTCGCCCCTCCTTTTCTTGGAAGAGAAGAGAGATGGCGCTGGAGAAGAATGAATGGCTTGTCGAGTTTCGCCATTGATTGCTAAGCTTTGGTCATGAGAGCTGACGAGAAATCCGATCGGATCAGCCGGCGGGCCTGGTTCGGATACGCGTCCGCGTTGTTGCTGACCCGATCGGCACAGGGTCAGGCCCAATCGACCGAGGGGACTCCGCTGGAGGACGACCGAGTCTCCCTGAGTTCCATGGCGGACGTGGAGGGAACGCTGACGCCCACCGACCGGTTCTTCGTGCGGAGCCACCATGCTCAGCCCCGCTTGTCACTGAAGACCTGGCGGCTGCGGGTGGAAGGAGCCGTTGCCAACCCGCTGGAGTTGTCCTTCCCGGACCTGGTGGAGACCTCCACCAGGTCTTTGGAGGGACTCCTGGAATGCGCGGGCAACCGGACGGGCCTGGTCAGCAACGGTCTCTGGGAGGGGGTCCCCCTCTCCGGCCTGATCCGGCAGGCCCAGCCCAAGGAGGGGGCCAAAAGGGTCCTGCTCCAGGGAGCGGACAAGGGGTCCCTGGTTCCCGACATGCCCGAATCCCATTACTCACGGATCCTGCCGCTGGAGAAATGCCTGGCTCCCGAGACATTGGTGGCTTTCAAGCTCAACGGGCAGTTCCTGCCCCGGCGCAACGGCTTTCCGGCCCGGGCCTTCATTCCGGGATGGTACGGCATGGACTCGGTCAAGTGGTTGACCCGGGTCCGTGTCCTGGACGCGTTCGACTGGCCTACCGTCTACTATTCCAGCGGCATGGACCTGCTCTACCAGAGGTATGTCAAGTTTGGGACGCAGGAGCAGATCACTGGCCGGGTCGCGGAGATCCAGGTGAATTCAGGATTCTCGTTTCCACCGCCGGGAGCCAATCTGGCGCCGGGCCGATATCCGGTGCGGGGTTTTGCCTGGGCCGGTCCCCACCGGGTGGAAGCCGTCCAGGTCAGTGCGGACCGGGGAAACAGTTGGAGTCCGGCACGGCTGGAAGGCGAATCCCGCCCCTTCACCTGGGTCCGGTGGAACTATGACTGGACGGCGCCCAAGGGAAAGCATCTCCTCATGGCCCGGGCTCAGGACCACCGGGGACGCTGGCAGCCGATCCGCCGAGACACCACCAGAACCGACGGATACGAACTCAACTGGTACCCCTCTGTCCAATGCAACGTGCTCTGATTCTGATCCCCGCTGTCCTCGGCGCGGGTTTCCTGTCCCTCTTTTCGACGGCGCCGTTCGTGCCGGCGCGGGCAGCGGTCCAGGATGCTCCTCTCCTCTCCGACCTGGAAGGCCCCCAGAGCCGGCAGGCCCTGGCGCGATTGCAACAGTTCTTCCGAACCGTGCCGGACGCAAGGGTCCCTGCTGTCCTGCACGAGATCCTGGAGGAAACAACGGCCGCCGCGGCGCACACCATGATCCTGGAGGAATACCAGCGCCGAAAGCTCCACGCCCAGGGCCGGGCGACCTTGGAGGCGCTGAACAAGGAGCACCCGGCCCGGGCCATCTACGCGATCGACCTGGTGCAGTTGGCGGTCCTGGAAGGGGACCTGGACAGAGCCAAGGCGGACCTGCGGTCGGCGGCGGCCCGATTCCCCAACGACACCGAACTGCACGCCAGCCTGGGGCGCTGGCTGTATGGCCGGCAGCAGACCGATCTTGCGCTGGCCGAGCTGCTCCGGGCCCAGCGATCCGGCCTGAATGATCCGCAGACGAATCTGGTCCTGGCCAGCCTTCTGGCCCGGGCCGGAGCGCTCGAGGACGCCATCGACACCGCCGCTACCGTTGTCTTCACGCCCGGGCTGGACCCCGTGATCCGGGGAGAAGCGGCGGCGCTGGCCGGCAAGAGCCACGCCATCCTGCGCGACGAGGCCAAGGCGGTGGAGTTTCTGGAGCGCGCCATCCAACTCTCACCTCAGGTCGAGGACTACTACCTCTCCATGGCCAGCGCCTACCAACAGGCCGACAATCCGGCGGCGGCCGTCCAAGCTCTGAAACGGGGCTGGGACCGGCTTCCCGGCGCGCCCGGGATCGGACAGGCTTTGAGCCGGCAGCTGTTGGCCGCCGGCGCCGCCGAGGAAGCGGTCCGGGTGTTGGCGCTCCTGACCTCTCGCCACCCCGACCATGGGGACGCCCTGAGGCTCCTGGCCCAGGCCCACCGGTCCGCCGGGGATGCGGCCAAGGCGTCCCAGACCTGGCGAAGGCTGATCCGGCAGCAGCCCCGCTACCCCATGGCCAATATCTTCCTGGCCCAGTCCCTGGCAGAGGAAGGGGCTCCCCCCGGTCAGGTCCTGGCCGCCCTGGACCGGGCGGAGCAGATCTCGCCGCAGGACGCGGACCTCTACTACCTGAGGGGCAGGATCTTCAACTCCCTGGGACGCCACCAGGACGCCGTGGCCCAACTCCAACGGGCCATCCGGCTCCAACCCGGCTTCTCGGGCGCCTACTACCAGTTGGGTCTCGCGTACCAGCAATTGGGGCAGCCGGAACTCGCCCAAGAGCAGTTCCGGCGCCGGTCCCACCTGGAGGAGGGGACGGGCAGGTCCCGGTGACGCCGGCGCCAGCGGCTACTTGAACTGGAACGAGTAGAGCTTGGCGTTCTTGAAGTAGATCCGCAACTTGATGGGCCGGTCCTTCAGACCACTGAGGTCGCTTTTCCCCTTCCAGGACGCGACGTGAGCCACGCCGGTGCTGGTGATGGGATCGGCATCCTCGAACCCGTAGCCCTCGATTGCGTGGTGGTCGGATCCGACGATCTCCGCCCGGACCTCGCACGGGCCGGCCCCCCACTGCCGCAACGCCGACCGGACGTTGAGATAAAGCTGATCTCCGCTGAAGGTGAAGGAACGGGTCACCACCTCGCTGTAGGGATAGCGCTGGCGCTCGTGCCCGTGGACGCCGTCCAGGGAGACGAACCCGTCGGGCGGGGTGATGGCCAGACCGATGGCTCCCAGGGCCTTGTCCCCCAAGTTGAACAGGCTCTCGGGGGATCGCCAGTTGACTCCGGTGTAGTAGTTGAGCAGGCGCCCCTCGTGGACCTGAGGGTCCTGGGAGTAGACCACGGCTGAGTCGAAGCTGAGGCTGGGTCCTGGAGGTATGTAGGGCTCCCGGAAGTCCCGATTGTAGTGGATGCCGTCCCGGCTGAAGACGGCCTGGGGCAGGATGCTGGTGTTGGTGGTCCGGAAGTTCCAGAGCATTCCCACGTACATCCCCTCATAGACGACGACGGGCATGTGGTAGAACTGGAGATCCGGGTAGTCCTGCTCGTCCGGGAGGATAATCGTCTCGGGCCGGCTCCAGTGGATCATGTCGGGACTCTCGGCGCGGCCGATGAGCCGCTTCCCCAGTGGACAACGAAGGTGGGCGCAGTTCTCCATGTGGACGGCGTAGGTCTCGCGGATGGGGTCCCAGCCCATGAAGACGGTGGGTCCCCAGCGCCCCACCCGGGGTGAGGTGTCGATGATGGGGTTGTTCTCGTAGGCCGTCCACTGGAAGCCGTCGGGTGAGAAATAGAGGTGGAACTGCATCCCCGGCGTCCGGGTGGTTCCCGTGCGCTCCAGCCCCTTGTAGCGCTTGGCGGGATCCTTCTCATGCCGGTCCTTGAAGAAGTAGGGCCGGAACTGCTCCCGGGGGAGGATGTTGTTCTCACGGGAGCCTTGGAACTCCGCCTTTCCCAAGTTGGGCTTCTCCCAATGGAGACCGTCCTTGGAAATGGCGATGCAGATCTTCCCGCCGCCGGTTTTCACGATGAACTCTCCCTGGTCCTCACTGGCCTTGTAGGAATTCACACTGTACCACATCCGGAAGAGGCCTTCTTCCTCCTCGTAGATCACCTTGCTGACCCGGACGTCGTTGCCCTCCCAGGGCTTCTCGGGACGAATGATGGGGTTGTGGTCGACTTTCCGGGCGGGATTCAGGACCTGGCGCGTCGCCAGCATGCTCTCGATCAGATAGTCGTCGATGAAGAATTGTTTCTGGGACCCGATGTGGATCAGGCCCGCCTGGACCTGGACCGCCAGAAACCAGAGGCAGACTGCCGTAGTGCCGATTCTCGCGTGCATATGATCTCACTCTCCTCCCATCGGGTAGTCCCAGGTGCCTGGAGCCCAGAACCTGGGGATGTGTTCCTCTTCCTTGGTGATGGTCTCGATCAGCGCCGGCCTCCCGCCGCGGGTCACCTCCAGGGCCTTCCGGATGGCGGGCGCCAGACCGTCGGGCGTGTCCACCCGCTCGGCGTGGGCTCCCAGCCCGCGGGCGACGCGGGCGTACTCGCCACTGAACGCGTTGCTGCCCCAATGCTCGGTGGCAAAGGGCATGTGACTCGAATAATGGGTCATGACGCCGTTGTTCAGGACGATGTGGAGGGTCCCGATCTGGTTGCGGGCTGCGGTCTCCAGGTCCAGGCCCGCCATACCGAAGGCGGCGTCTCCCATGATGTGGATCACGTCCTTCTCCGGGGCCGCCAATTTGGCCCCCAGCGCCAGGCCCAGACCGTAACCCAACTGGGTGGACTTGCCCCATCCGATATAGCCGCGAGGCGTGATTGCGGGCCAGAAGGGCACCAACTGGTCCCGGGGAAAGCCCGAATCGTGGGTAGCGATGGTGTTGGCCGGGTCCACGGCCCGGATCACCTCCCGGAAGACGCGATAGGGACTGATGGGGACCTCGTCCGATTCGAAATGGGGACGCCACTCGGCCACGAAATCCGCCCGGACCCGGGCGATCTCCGCCGCCACGCCCTGCTCGTCCGCCCGTCCGCCGGTGCCGATCTGACGCTGGACCTCCTGGATGATCTGCCGCAACACCACCTTGGCGTCGCCGATGGCGCCGTAGTCGACTCGGTGATCCTTGTTCAGATCCTCGGGACAGTTGGTCAACTGGGCCAGGGGAACGCCCACCGGGACCGGCCCGTTGAACACCGAGTGGGTGAAGCTGGTGCCGGCGCCCAGGAGGAAGTCGGTCTTCCGGAGAAAATGGTCGACCATGCGCGTGCTGGTGTGGCCCGCCGTGCCCAGGGCCAGGGGATGGTTCTCGGGAAACGCGCTCTTGCCGGCCAGGGAGGTGAGCACCGGAATGTGGATCAACTCTGACAGTTCCACCAATTCGGGCGTGGCCTCGGCGTAGAGCGCCCCCTGCCCGGCGTTGATGACGGGACAGTCGGCGGCCAACATGGCCCGGACCAGGTCCCGGACCTCATCCGGGTCCGCCGCCGAGCGGTGCGTGCGGACGGGCGTGTAGTCCAACTCGCCCGGATACTCCTCGGTTCCCACGTCGTCGGGGATCTCCAGCAGGACCGGTCCGGGGCGTCCATGCTTGAGCAGCGTGAAGGCGTAGCGCAACATCTCGGGAATCCGCTCCACCATGTTGCAGTTCCGCGTGTACTTGGTGATCCCGTGGTATTGATCGCAGGATGCGAAGTCGGGATGGACCTGCATGCGCCTCCGGGGCGCCCCTCCCGGAAAAAGGAGGATGGGAACCGAATCGGCGAAGGCCTGCGCCACCCCGCCGTAGGCGTTCTCGGCTCCGGGACCTCTCTGCATGGTGAATATGCCGACCTGGTTGCCGTTTCGGATCCGGCTGAAACCGTCGGCCATGTTGACGCCGGCCCGTTCCTGCCGGGAGATGATGGGACGAATCCCCTCCTTGGCCACGGCGTCGATGAGCTTCTGTTCGGGGAAGGCGGCGATCCATTCCACCCCTTCCAACTTCAGGATCTTGGCGATCACGGAGTTACCGTTCATTGATTGTCTCCTTCTATTCTTGAAACGCCTGTCGTAGAAGCCAACTTGCGGCCCGGCGGTAACCTCCTTCCGGGACCCGGTGGCCCTCCGCAGGTTCGACATGGAGTTGGGCCTCCGTTCCGGTCCTCAAGGAAGCCGCAGCCCGGCTCACCGCCAGGACCAGGTCCATCGCCGCCCCGGTGCCGACCCGTTCGTCCTGGTGACCGATGATGATCCAGAGATTCCGGGCCGCCAGCTTTTCGGCCTTCGCCGCCAAAGCAAGAGAGCGGGTCAACGGATCGTCTTGCAGATCCTGGAACTCGCGCAAGGCGGCGAGATCCGTGACGGGGGCAAAAGCGGCGACGGCGCGGACCCGGGAATCCGCCGCTCCCAGATGCATGGCGGCGAATCCCCCGCGGGAGGTGCCCGATGCCAGGATCCGTCCCGGATCCGACAGCCCTTCCTCAATGAGGGCATCCAGAACTTCGCGCGCCCGGCTCACGAAGCCGGCCATGGGGTCCTCCCCCTGCCGCACACGGTCGCTCCAACCCTTCAGTCCCTGCGGCTCCCCGGCCCGAATCTCCCGTCCATGATCGGGAAGGTCCAGGGAGACACAGCGGAACCCGTGCTCCATGAGCCGGGAGCAACAACTACTGTAGATGGGATGGGTCAGGCTGTCTTCCATCGAACCGGCGAAGACGAAGAGCGTCGGGGCGCGACCGCCGGAGCCACCCCCCAAATGCCCATAGCGGACACCTCCGGCAGTCTCAGCCAGAACGGGAACTGCCGCGGCCGTGGGCGCCTGGCGATTCGGAGAACCCTGGGTACCGAGCATGAGAGTCGTGAAAGAAATCGATGTGATCAGGAGCGCGGCCCCAACCCGCATGAAGTGTCCCCAGTGGCCAAGGATGGACGCTTCGGGATGAAAACGCGCCACTGCGGCGCCGCACCCATCGGGGTCATTATCGGAGGGTCCGCCGGGGGGGTCAACCGTTGGAAGGAAGACCTTAGCCTGGTCTATAGAGGTTGCGCAGACAAACGAGCAGACAAGGCTCGGGCGCTGAGGAACTATGGACCAGAATCCTCTTCACTCAGCAAATAGCTTGACAAACGTCACGGCGATCGTGGCCGCCAGTCCCATGCCACCGGTGACTCCACCGAGGACCCAGGCTTTTGTGGCCACATGCTTCATCTCGGTCCTGAACTCGGTCTCCAGGCGGATAACTCTGGTTTCCAATCCGTCAAATCGAGTTCCCAGGTTGTCGAATCGAGACTCCAGGTTGTCGAACCTCGTTTCCAGACCTGCGAAACGCAGGTCAATTGCATTCATCTGGGTATCAAAATCCTTTTTCTCAAGGTATTTGTTCATACCCCTGTCATTCCTATGCGATGAGGACTCAAGGTCGCTCACAGTCTATCATGGGGATTCACCAATACGAGATCGTCCCGTTCGGCAGAAGACCGGGAACGGACGGCGTGCCGAAGTTCTTCAGGAGCGTCGAGACACGACGGATCAATCCCCCTTGAGGCCCATGTTGGTGAACGTGCAATGGATCATTGAGCCGATGTTCCCCGTAGGATCGTCGATGAGAACGACCTTGTACGAACGCTCGTCCCAGGCGCAATACATGGATGCCGGGAGGCCGTCCAATCGATTCCAGGACCTAAAGAATCCAATGGTCACCTTCCAGACACTCTTCTCGTCGTCGAACACCACCTCTTCGACACCCACGTGACTGATGTCTTCCCCGGCAAAGAACTCGGCTACGCAGTGCCGAGCCTTTTCCACTGCTTCACTGACGTCCATTCGGTCCTCCTCTTCCATGACACTCAAACTGTCCGTTTCGGCTTCGATTAGACCTGCCTTTACTTCAACGCCACCGACTAAAAATCCACTAGCCTGAAATCTTCAACTGTGGCCCATCTCCGAGGCGGCGTAGTAGACTGGTTGCCCTGAAATGCGGTCATTGGGTGCCCTGAATTCCATCTTTCCTCCAGAACGGGTCCTTTCGGGCCCGGCCCAGGTGGCCCCCTATGAATCGGATGCGCTGACGGCGTTTCGGGAGCGGCCACTGGCGGTGGTCCTGGCCGAGTCCCAGGATGAGGTGATCGAGACGGTGCGCCTCTGCCAGCGGGAGAACCTGCCCTTCGTGGCGCGGGGCAGCGGCACCAGCCTCTCGGGGGGATCGCTGCCGATCCGGGAGGGCATCATCATCGGGCTCAACCGCCTCAACCGGGTCCTGGAGTTGGACCCGGCCGAACGGTGCGCCGTGGTGGAGCCGGGAGTCATCAACCTGGACCTGAGCGCGCTGGGCGCTCCCCACGGGCTCTATTACGCCCCCGATCCCTCGAGCCAGTCCATCTGCACCATCGGCGGGAACGTGGCCTTCAACTCCGGCGGGGCCCACTGCCTGCGCCACGGCATGACCAGCAACCATGTCCTGGGTCTGAAGGCGGTGCTGCCGGACGGCGCCGTGGTGGAGCTGGGGAGCAAGAGCCTGGAAGGGGTGGGACCGGACCTCACCGGTTTCTTCGTGGGTTCGGAGGGGCTCTTCGGCATCGCTCTGGAGATCACGGTCCGGCTCATCCCGAAGCCCGAGTCGTACAAGACGATCCTGGCCGCCTACAGCAGTCTGGAGGCCGCCGGCGACGCGGTGACCCAGGTGGTGGCCACGGGACTCCTCCCGGGCGCCATGGAGATCATGGACCATCTGGCCATCGAGGCGGCCGAAGCCGCCGTCCACGCCGGCTACCCCCTGGCGGCCACTGCCCTGCTCATCGTGGAGCTGGAAGGGGAAGCCGCCGAGGTGGAAGCCGAATTCCAGCTCCTGGAACCGGTCATTCAGGCTTCGGGCGCCTTCGAGATCCGCGTCGCCCGAGACGAAGGAGAGCGATTGCGGATCTGGAAGGGCCGCAAGAGCGCGTTTTCGGCGGTGGGACGGCTCAGCCCCGACTACATCGTCCAGGACGGGGTGGTCCCCCGGAAGCAATTGGGGGCGTCCCTGGCCGAAATCGAGATGCTGGGCCGGAAGCATGGGGTCCGGGTGGCCAACGTCTTTCACGCCGGCGACGGAAATCTCCATCCCTTGATCCTGTTCGACGGCACCGAGGCAGGCGCCCTCGAGAAGGCGGAGGAATTGGCCGGAGATATCCTGCAGATGTGCATCCGCAGGGGGGGCTCCATCACCGGAGAGCATGGCGTGGGCATGGAGAAGCGCGAGTACCTGGCCCACATGTTCGCACCGACCGACATGGAGGTGATGAAGCGGCTGCGGCGATCCATCGACCCGCTGGAGATCGCCAATCGGCGCAAGATGTTCCCCGACGAGAACGGACACGGGCAGGTAACGCCGCCGATGATCGTCCGTTCCGGCGATGGCGCGGGGACGACGCTGCGACCGGGATCGTTCCGGGAGGTGCAGCAGGCCGTCGCGGATCACGCGCGCATTCGGCCGCGCGGCGGCGGCACCAAACCGGCTCTTTCCCAGGCGCCCGACGGAGTGGCCTCGCTGGACCTGACCGGTTTGTCCGGCATCGTGGAGTACGAGCCGGAAGAGTACACGTTCACGGCACTGGCGGGCACTCCGGTGGCTGAAATCCAGGAGAGACTGGCTCAGGAGGGGCAGTACCTGCCCTTCGATCCGGTGTTGGTGCGAGCCGGAGCCACCCTCGGGGGGACGGTGGCGGCGGGGACGGGCGGGTCGGGACGTTATCGCTACGGCGGCATCCGCGATTTTCTCCTGGGAATCCGGTTCGTCAGCGGCCGGGCGGAGATGGTTCGAGGTGGCAGCCGGGTGGTCAAGAACGCGGCTGGCTTCGATCTTCCCAAGCTCATGGTCGGCAGCCTGGGAAGGTTGGGAGTCCTGGTGGAGATGACTTTCAAGGTCTTCCCTCTTGCCCAACGCTGGCTGACCCTGGAAGCGTCGCTGCCGGACCTTTCCCAGGCGCTGGACGCCATACGCCGTCTGCGAGCCGCGCCCCTGGACCTGGGAGCTGTCGACCTGGAGCCTCCCGGGCGACTGCTGGTACGGGTCGGAGGCCGAAGCGAGTCGGTCGGCGCTCGCCTGGACCGGGTGCGGGAATTGGTGGGGCAGGGCGTGGAACTGCAGGGGAAGGAGGAGCAGGCCCACTGGGACGGGGTCCGGGAATTCGACTGGGTCCCGGCCGATTGGAACCTGATGAAGGTGCCCACGACCACCGGAACAATAGCCGATTTGGAAGAAAGTCTGGGGTCCGTACCGCACCGGACACGTTACAGTGCAGGCGGGAGTTTGGCTTGGCTGGCATGGTCCGGGCCATTGGACCCCGTGGACCGGGCGTTGGCCCATCTGGATCACACCGGGCTCGTGGTCCGGGGCCACGGAGACGTGGCCCGCGCGGGCCGAACGCAGGACCAGGTCTTCTCCACGAGAATCAGGGAGGCCCTCGACCCGGACGGGCGTTTTTCGGAGGAATAGGTGCAACACGGCATCGACGCAGAACGATTTGGGCCGCAGGGCGACGCCATGGCCCACCAGGTGAAGACGTGCGTGCACTGCGGCTTCTGTCTGCCGGCCTGTCCCACATACAAGGACCTGGGCCAGGAGATGGACTCTCCCCGCGGCCGCATCCTGCTCATGAAGGAGATGCTGGAGGGGAGCCTCGAAATGGAGGAAGGCCTCCCCTACGTGGACAAGTGCCTGGGCTGCATGGCGTGTGTCACCGCCTGCCCCTCGGGGGTCGAGTACGGCGAGTTGCTGACACCGTTTCGCGCGCTGGCGCGGGACCGGGTCAAGGGGACTCTGCTGGATCGCCTGACCCGCCTCAGCTTTCGACTGCTCCTGCCCTTCCCTCGCCGGTTCCGGGCGGCCGCATATCTGGGCCGTCTGGCTCGCCCCTTCACCGGAATGCTTCCGGATCAGATGGCCTCCATGTTGGAACTGCTGCCCCAGACCCTCCCGGCTTCTCGTCCGCTTCCGTCCGTTTACCCGGCCCAAGGGAGGCGCCGGGCTCGCGTCGCCCTGTTGTCGGGTTGCGTGCAGCAAGTGCTGTCCCCGGCCATCAACTGGGCCACGCTACGGGTTCTGGCTCGAAACGGCGTGGAAGTTTTGGTGCCGGCCAGCCAGGGGTGCTGCGGCGCCCTGGCGCTGCACAACGGAGACGCCGACCAGGCCAGGGATCTGGCGGCCCGCAATTTCGATGCCTTGCCTACCGACGTGGACGCCGTTATCACCAACGCCGCCGGTTGCGGTTCCGGAATCAAGGAGTACCCGCTCCTGTTCCGGGGCGATGGCCTGGAAGAAGAGGCTTGCCGCTTTTCGGCTCGCGTCCAGGACGTGAGCGTGTTCCTGGACGAGCTCGGCTTGGAACCGGACCCGCCGTCCCTGCCGGCAGCAATGAAAGTCGCCTACCACGACGCCTGCCATCTGGCTCACGCTCAAGGCATCCGCTCGGCGCCCCGGAAACTGTTGGAAAGGATCCCCAACCTGACCCTGATGGAGCTGATGGACGGCGAAACCTGCTGCGGTTCTGCCGGGACTTACAATCTGGAACAGCCCGAGATTGCAAACCGCTTGGGGGCGAACAAGGCGGCCGTCATCGCGCGATTGCAGCCGGATGCGGTGGCCGCCGGGAACGTCGGTTGCCTGATGCAGATCGAGAGCCACCTCAAGCGTCGGAACAGTCGGCTACCTGTGCTGCATACGGTCGAGTTGCTGGATCGAGCTTACGAATCGGCGTGACTCAACGGCGGTATCGGATCCTTTTGCGGCCGGAGTGAGTGGTTTTCGGAGGCAAGAAAAGAAATGTCACGCTACGGAACCGCGTCCGGTCCCGACGAAGAACTCCCGCAACACGTCGAGGGTCCCCTCGATCCGGCCCATTCGGTCCCGCAGATCACTGGTCTGTGACTCCATTCGGTCCCGCAAATCGATGGTCTGCGACTCCATTCGGTCCCGCAGATCGATGGTCTGCGACTCCAAGCCGTCGATTCTCGCGGCCAAGCAAGACTCCACGCCTTCAATTCTCCCGATCAATCGAGACTCCATCCGATCCATCCGGGAACCCATCTCCACGCGCTGATTGCGAATCGTACGGGCCGTGAAAAGGAACCCCAAGATGACGATGGCGGGCATGATCCACTGGGCTAGTTCAGTCGGCATCGGTTTCTCGTGAAAAGGGAACAGTCCCCGTACTCCGCGCCGGGAACCTGTCCGGCACCCAGCGGCGAAACCCTCCTCATTCTCCGTCCCTCTTTGAATATAACGCTTCAACCACGAAATCTGCGATCTTGCCGGGCAAAAAAAGTGCCAACCCGGAGGACGGACCTTTTGGAACGCCAGATCCCGCCTGGATCACCAGAACAACGAATAGGGGGACAGTCACTTTCTTCCGATTTTCTTCACCCTTCCGGAAACTCTCTTCCGGTAAGGACGATCGTTTCCTTTCTCTTGGTATCATCCAAAGGCTCTAACCAACACGCAGAGGAGTGATGCCATGACAAGCTACGTCATTTTGAAAGATGCCAATGCGGGACGGCGGCGCAGTTGGTTCGAAGGTCGGCAACACGTTGGCGGAGCGCCGCCCTTCGGCGGCATGTCGAAGATCTCCGGAGACATGCCGCCCGAACCGGAAGTGAGCGTGGAAGACTTGGAGCCACAGGACCTGAGGGAAGCGACGCGTGACCCGGGTATTCTGGATTTCGCGCGGACCATGCCGACACGCTTGATTGAACCTCTGGCATCGGACACAGCCGTGACGACCGGACCGACTTGGGGAATTCAAGCCGTGGGAGCTGACAAGAGCTCCGCCGACGGCCGAAACGTTCTGGTTTGCGTTCTGGACACCGGCATTGACGCGGATCATCCGGCCTTTGCCGGGGTCGATCTCGTACAGCGGGACTTCACTGGGACGGGCAATGGAGATGTCCAGGGTCATGGCACCCACTGCGCCGGCACGGTGTTCGGACGCGACGTGGACGGCACCCGTATCGGGGTGGCGCCTGGAGTGAGCCGGGCATTGATCGGCAAGGTATTGGACGATAAAGGCGGCGGCGAATCGGACAGGCTGTTCAATGCAATCCTGTGGGCTTCGTCCCTGAATACAAAGGTACTCTCGATGTCACTCGGATTCGATTTCCCCGGCCTGAGCAAGAAGCTGACCGCCAGGGGCTACCCGGTGGACCTGGCGACTTCTATCGCGCTGGAGGGATACAGGGCCAATCTGCGCGTATTTGACAACCTGATGGACTTGATTGCCGCCAGAGCCGCATTCAATGGCGGCATGGTCATCGTTGCGGCCTCGGGGAACGAGAGCAAGCGCCAGAAAAACCCCAAGTACGAGGTCAGCGCGTCGGTGCCGGCGGCAGCCAAGGGTATCGTATCGGTGGGGGCACTTCGGGAAACCAGCGCCGGGCTGAAGGTGGCGGATTTTTCCAACACCAACCCCCTGCTGAGCGCCCCCGGAGTCAATGTGGTTTCGGCGAAAGCCGGAGGTGGACTGGTGGCACTCAAAGGCACTTCCATGGCCTGTCCTCATGTGGCCGGTATCGCCGCCCTATGGTGGCAGCGGCTGAAGGAGGATGCCAGCGTGCCGGCAACCGCGAGCGCGGTGGTGACCCGCTTGCGGGCCACCTGCCGAACGGATGTCTTCCGTGCCGGCGTCGACATGCTGGACCGTGGCGACGGCTTGGTTCAGGCGCCTGCCGCGTCCGGCGCCTGAGCCCACCGCCGCGTAGTTTCGCCTTCAGAGACGCACGATCATTCAAATGAAGATTGTACGGCCAGCCGCTTATTGGGGCTGCGTCGAGTCATTTCATCCCGATATGAGTCCGGCACCACCGGTTTGAAATGGCGGACAAGGATGTTCCCCTTTTGGTCTCCTTCAGTACGACACCCGAAGAACTTTACTATTGATCCTCATTCCTAAGGACTGGGCTGGCCTTAGTGAACCCTTCGAAGAGCCCCTCCAATCGGGCCATCCGCTCCCGCAGATCCCCGATATCCCGACGAATATCCGAGATTTCGCTTCCCATGGTCCGTTGACCAGGAACGATGGCTCCGGCGAGCGCTATCGTCGCTACGATGATTCCGATAAGTTCCGAACTCATGAATCCTTCCTCCTACATTCTCACCCTGGCAGGGCCTCAACTCTGCGGATTAGCATGTCCTTATTGATCGAGTATGGCCGTTGCTCCGTCACTTGGTTCGATCTCTCTCTGACTGTAACGCTTCAGCCACGGAATCTGCGATGATTCCGGCCAAAAAAAAGGGCCAGCCCGAAGGCTGGCCCTTTTGGAACGCTCGATTGCGCTTGGATCGCTAGAACGAGAAGCGGAATCCAATCTGAATCTGCCGCGCTGTCGCCGCCGAGGTCACCCGGCCTACGCCGCCACTGGCATGGTTGCCGTTGGGCGCGTTGAAGACTGCGTGGTTGAAGGCGTTGAAGAAGTCCGCCCGGACGTCGAAGGTCTTGTCTTCGCCGAGGGCAAAATTCTTGTGCAGCGAGAGATCCACAAGGGGAACTCCGTCGTAGCGTAGCGGATAGGGGGCCCCGTTACCCAGGGCTCGCCTTGCTGCCTCGTGGCAGCTGGGGGCGCCGCCGCACAGGTTGAGGTCCATGACCCGCTGGCCAGGAACGTTCGGGTTCTCGACGCCCGGCGCCGTGAATGCGCTGGTGTCGTACCACCGTTCCACCGTGGCTCCGCCGCCCAGGGCTCCGTCCTTGATGCGGTCAGTGTACCGGCGTGAACGGCCGCCCTGGTTCCACAGGTCGGTGCCGTAGAAGACCCGGAACGGGGCTCCCGTAGTGAGGGTGGTAATACCTGTCAACTCCCAGCCACCCAGCAAGGACCTGGTGACCGCGCCGGAGTTCTTGAAGAAGGGCAACTCCCAAATGGCCGACATGTAGTAGGTGCTGGAACGATCGTGCTGCATGGGCGCACGCAGGGCGTGGCGCTCGTAGTCACGCGATCCGGACCAATCTCCCCAGTTGCCGTTGTAGTTCATGGCCATGGCCTTGGACCAGGTGTAACCCATGGAAATGGCGATACCGTCGCTGAAGCGGCGCTCCAGCTTGGTCTGCAGGGAGTTGTAGTTCATGCTCCCGTGCGGTCGCAGCATGGTGTTGGGAATGACCTGGGGATAAGGCCGCCGGGCCAGCTGCCCATTCCATTCCCGACCGACCTCGCCACGAGTCTCGGCTGGAATCCACTCGCGAGGTCCGGCCGTGATGGTGTCGCTGGTCAAGGATGCGGAGCCGCCACCGATGAGAGGCACCACATACCCTTCCGGCATGGCGACGTTGAAGGGGCTGATTTCACGAATGTGACGCCCCTGGTTGCCGACATAACCGATTTCCCACTTGGTCCCCTGGAACAGCTCATGCTGAATCATGAGGTTGTAGGAATAGACTTGGCCCTCCTGCCAATCCAATTCGGAGAAGTAGCAGGTGCGGTAGTTGCTGTTGACACGAATGCCGTCCGCGTTGACCGCGCCGGTGTCCCGGGGCAGATTGAGGCGGATGCCGCTGATGAGGGAGGGAACTGCCTCTCCTCGTACGGCCGGCAGGTTGATGACGCCGACGTTGGGCCGCATGACCCGGGCCCGGAGAATTCCGAACTCCTGGTCATAGGTCAGGCCCGCACCGGCGCGCAGCACCGTGCGGTTGGTCCCGAACATCCGCCAGGCAAGACCGAACCGAGGCGCGAAATAGCGCCACTTGGCCTTGTAGCAACCCCGGTGAGGCAGGTTGTCGAAGGGTACGGCGATACCGACGGCACCCTCCCACTGCGGGATGTCGAACCCCTGGGGCATCATCGACACCGGATCGATCCGGCCGTTGGCCCGGGTGTAGTCGTAGCCACAGTAGTAGTAGTCCTCGGTGTACGACCCGTTGGGATGTCCCTCGTAGTAGGGCGGCCGCGGCTGCTCCCAGCGAAGGCCGATGTTCACGGTCAGGTTCGGACCCACCTTCCAGTCGTCGTTGATGAACCAGTTGTAATGGCTCTGGTTGAAGTGGCCCGTGTTCTCGCCGATGCCCAGCACGTTGCCGAAGACCGAGGAGGGTGTTCCCAACATGAAGTCGGCCCAGCCCTCGCCATAGGTAGTGCCGGCGAAACTTCCGTCGGGGTTGTACTGGAGCTGGCCCGTCGCAAAGCCGTTGAAGGTGTCCCCACCGGCCGCGTAGGGCGGAATCCAGTAGTAGTGGACATCCAGGTTCCGAACGTGCTCGACGCCGAACTTCAGGTAGTGGTCTCCCTTTCTCCAGGAGGCCGTGTACTTGAAGCCCAAGCCCCAATCCGCAAGCGGTGATTCGGTGGCGCCGCCCCAACTGGTGTAGCCGTCGGGCCTCATGCGGGGCATGTTGGCGCCGCCACGGTTGCCGTTGGGCAGATAGACTTCCCAGTTTTGGCCGTCGTCGAATCCCAGGACCCGAGGCCAGTTGGTGTCCTCGATGGGCCGTGAGATGAGCCAGGTGAACTTCCAGATGGACTGGGTGTATTCGGTCACCAGGTTGGAACCGATGGGGTTCACCCAACTGATGCCGATCTGGTAGCCGCGGGACCGGTCCTGGAACTGGCGGTAGATGCCGTCCTGTTCGGCGCCGGGGACTCCCCAACTCCCGGTATGGGTAAAAGCGGGCGACCGCTGCCAACTGTAACGACCGAAGATGTTGTCGTCGTTGCCGAACTGGTGGTCGACGCGGAACGAGTATTTGTCAATCTTGGTGTTGGTGGCCCGGGGATAGGCGTAGTTGCTGGTGAGATCCGGCTGGTTGGGAGCCGGAGGAGGCATCAACTCCATCATCTTCTTGTAGACGGCCCCCTGCATGCCGGCCGGGATCTGGTTGTTGGCGAAAGCAGCCCGCATGCCCGTTGCATCATCCTGGCTTCCGGAGTAGTCGAACGGATTGTAGAGCTGATTGATGGGCCCCTTGGCGCCCGATCCCGAAAAGTCGCCCTGGATGATGGCCGTGGAAGGGGCGGTAGCGAATCCGGCCGTCTGCAGGTTGTCGATGAACTTCTCGTAATGGGCGTGGAAGAAGGTCTTGTCCTTGAGGACGGGACCTCCGATGGAGCCGCCGCCGATGTGGTAGTCGACCGGAAGCTTATCCAGACCGGAGCGGTTCTGGAAAAAGTTGGCCGCATCCAGACCCTCGTCCCGGAAGTAGTACCAGGCATGGCCGTGGAACTCGTTGCTCCCGCTCTTGGAGAGCATGGTGATGACCGCTCCGCCCACACGGCCGTATTCGGCCGAGTAGTTGTTGGTGATCACCTTGAACTCCTGCACCGTCTCCGGAGTCGGCTGCACCGTGGGCCGCTGCGTGATGTAGCCCATGTTGTTGGAGCCGTCCAACTGGATCTGGTTGGAGTGCGAATACAGGCCGTTGAAGGTCGGGTAGCCGCCGCCGTAGGCGTAGAGCGTGGAGTAGCCGATCTCCTGCCGTTCCTGCGTGCCACCCGTGGTCAGGTAGGCCAGCTTCACCATGTCGCGGCCCGCCAGAGGAAGATCCAGGATCTTCTTCTCTTCGATGACCGCCGCCACCTCGGCATTGTCGGTGTCGATGATGGTGGACTGTCCCGTGACCGTCACCTGCTCGGAGATGTCGCCGGGTTCCATGGTGAGATCCACGCGGGCTACGCTCTGGACCTCGAGACGAACTCCCAGGGAGCGCGCCACCTTGAAGCCGGGCAACTCCGCCGAGATGTCGTAGAAACCGGGGATCATCTTGTCGATGACATAGTCACCGCGGTCGTTGGTCACCGCCATGTGCGGGATGTTGGTCGCTGTGGCCGTGGCCGTGACCTCTACCCCTGGCACCACCGCTCCGGTCTGGTCCCTGATAGTTCCCAGCAACCGGGAAAAAGTGGCCGCCTGTCCGTAGGCCAGCGGCGCCGCAAGCGCATGCACGACGAGCACCAGGGCCGCCGTCGCCAACCATAGAGACTTGTTCTTGTAGCTCATTACCGTCTTACCTCCTTGAAGCTAGCAAGGTTTCGGTTTACCGGCCGTTTCGGCCGACCTCAACAAAAAAGTGTTTTGCGCCTATACGTCCGGGCTGTTGTAGCCGATTCGATTCGGCGCGTCAACAAAAAATTTCACCCGAGCCGGGAAAGCTGTCCCGCAGGTCCCGGGTGCATCCGCTTCGCGGACACGCCACCCAACTAAGCACGTTAAATGCCAAGAGACCGAACAATACCTATAAAAGACTGAAAAATAGATATTTACCCTGATCGTTTCGAAGATTCCGCGGTCCCGGAACTACAACGTATTGGACCGTCCGAGTCGAGTTGCGCAAAAAACTGAACTGGCGCTCGCTTCACCGTAAGGCGCCGGAACGGACCGGGCTTACATTTTCCAAGTCCGAGACTGCCCTGCCCCAGGATCCCCTCCCGTCCATCTCCCTCATTCTTCAATTTCGACGTAGGCCCGGCGTTGACGGTACAGGTCCAGACGTTCCCGCAGCAGGCTGTTCAGCGGGTTCCCGGGACGGGTGGCGGCCAATCGGGCCGCCTTGCGGACCGTGGTGACGGCTTGATCGAAATCCCCCGCTGCGGCATAGGCTGCCGCCAGGACGTCCAGCATCCGAGGGTCCTGCTCCCGCGTCATCCGGACCACTCTGCGACCGATACGGACCGCGTCCTGCGGGCGGCGCCGGGAAGGATCCGGGTGAGTGGCCAGAATCCAGGCCAGCGCCGCCTGGGGAGCGGGCCACCCGGGTTGGCGGCGGGCCGCCTCCTCCAGGTAGCGGCCGGCCTCATCGAAACGTCCGGTCATCCGGAGGGCCAGCCCCAGGTTGCCCAGCGCCTCCACCGAGTCCGGCTTCAACTCGACCGCTTTCCGGAAATGGGACAGGGCCTCCTCCATACGCCCCCCGGCCGCCAACAGGTTCCCCAGGTTGTTCCGGGCATCGAAGCTGTCCGGGTCGAGACGCAAGGCGCTCCGGAACTGCTCGACCGCTTCCGGCATTCGGTTCTGGGCCGCCAGAGCGCGCCCCAGGCCGGTGTGGATCTCCACCGACGGGGGACCGGTCTCCAGAGCCCGGCGAAAGTGGATCGCCGCCTCCTTGAAGTTCCCCTCTTCCGCCAGGGCGGCAGCCAGGTTCCGGTGCGATTCCATTGAATCGGGATCAAAACGTAGCGCCTGCCGGAAGTGCCGGATCGCCTCCGGCCCCCTGCCCGTGGACTGAAGGGCCACCGCCAGGTTGTTGTGAGCCCGGGCCTGCCGTGGCTTCACCTCCAGCGCCTTCCGGTACCAGGTCACGGCTTCCCAGGGCCGTTTCATCTGGTCGAGGGCATGGCCCAGGTTGAAGTAGTAGCCCCAGAAGCGGGGGCTCAGGCGGATGGCCTCCTTCCACTCGTCCACGGCCTTGGACATTTCGCCCAGCCGGATGTAGCGATGGGCCAGCGTGTCGCGAAAATGGGGATCTTCGGGATGGTCCTGAACCAGCTTCTCGTAACCCTCCACGTCGGCCAGCAGTTCCCGGCAGGCATGGTCCCGGACCAGTTGTTCCAGACCCTTCCCGTCGGAGGCCAGGACCTGAAGCCAGAGGTCCCCCATCTCGTCCGAAGATTGGGGCCCGTAGACGACTCGCCGGGGAGGGCTGTGAGGATTGCGCAGGTTGGCCGCCGAATTGTCGTAGGTGTACTCCATCTCCAGGGTGGTTCCGGCCGGCAACGAGATGGGCGAGGAGTAACGGTATTCGTCCTGCCAGTTGAAATCCCAGTCCCGGATATGGACCAGCCACCGGAGCCGCCCGTCGGGCAGCCGGGCCGTGCCCTTCATCTCCCGGGCCAGGTAGTGGGCGTGGGGATAGACGCTCAGGAGCCGGGTATCCACCGGGAGGCGATAGGTGTCGCGGATCTTGTAGGCCGAGTCTCCGGCCTCGATGTCGATCACCTTGGAGCCCAGCCGGAGCATGTAGGGCGTCTTGGTCGGCGGCTCTTTGGCGAAGAAGAGTCCCAGCGAGGACTGAATCGGCTCCGGTTTGCCCGTGGGGAGCATGTGGAGCTGAAACACCACATCGGTGCCCGGATCAAGCCGCCAAGCCATGTCGGCAGGCCTCAGAAACGGGCTCTTTCCCGGAGTCCAACCCTCGAAGTGGCCGCCGGGACTGGTGGCCTGGTTGTAGAGCATGCCGTCGTAACCCGGCTCCGGATCCTTGGCCTCATGAGCCTGGGAGGTCCCGGTGGAGTCCACCAGGATCACCACGTGGTGGACGATGGGGGCGTTGCCCGGCCGGAACTCCACGCCCCTCACGTAACGGGTGCGGCCGACGGGGCTGGGGATCACGAAATTGCGGACCACGTCGGGACCGTCGGCCGGGAGGGTGTAGACCTGCGGCATTTGGATGACCAGGTCGGGCTCGCCCAACTGCCAGCCCCGGGGCCACTCGGGGAGAGCGGGCAGTGCGGCCGGGTCCCCTTCCAACAACTCGCCTTGCAGCCAATCCTGGAGCAGGTCCAGTTCCCGGACGGTGAGCCGCCGGTTTCCGACGAAGCGGCCCTTTCCCGTCTCGGGGAGCCAGGGCGGCATGTAGCGGGTGCGGGTCACCACTTCGATCTGGCTTGCCCGCGCCTTCACCTCCTCGTAAGTCAGGAGGCTGAAGGGAGCCACCTGTCCCGGCCGGTGGCAGGAAGCGCAGCGCTTGTAGACGATGGGGGCGATGTCCCGGTTGAAGGTGACGGGGCCGGCAGGTTGCCGGGACGTTGCCGGAACACTGCAGGACACCAGGAAAATCGGCAGCGAGAGCCACGCCAGGAAAGCGGTGCCGCGAGTGCTGTCCAAATCCCTTTGAATTCCGGAAAACGACATTTGCCGAACCCAGTCTACTATCAGCTCGCGCCAGTATTCACGGCGTGTTCCCAGCGAACTCCTCTCACCCTTACCCGCTCGCTCTTTCCTCTTCCCTTTTTTCTCTTTTTTCCCATCCGGCCAGCCAGACCATGGAGATGAGGCCCAGCACGCCCAGGATTGAGGAGACGCCGAAGACCCAGGACCCCAGGCCAGCCTGGCTGAAGAGCCAGGCGCCCACCAGGGGCGCGGCCAAGCCCCGGAAGCCGGTCAGGGCCACGTGGACGGTGTTGTACAGCACGACCTGCCGGGGCCGGGCGAAGTAGAGCGATCCGGTCGTCCAGACGATCTGGTTTCCGCTGCTGGTCACGCCTTGGATCAGGCTGCCCACGAGGAAGGGCCAAACCAGCAGGTGCAACCCGCCGAAACAATATAGTGCGTTGACGGCGGCCATGAAGAAACTGAAGATGGCGCGCCCCTGCATGGGGTTCACCCGGTCCAGGAATCGGCCCCAGAGGGGAGAGGAGATGGGCTGGAGCACCTGCGGCAGGATCGCCACGGCCAGCCCCATGGCCCACACCGGAGCATCGAGGGTTTCCCGCATCACCTCTGCCACCAGCACCATGGACATGAAGTTGCCCCAACCCGTGGAGAAGAAAGCCCCCTGGTACAGGAGAAAGCTCCGGTCCGAGAGGAGAGCCTTGAGTCCCTCCCTCAGCGCGGTGGAGTACCGGATGGAACCGTCGGACAGGGACGCCGCCCGGGCCGGAATCCGGATCTTGCCGTAAAACCAGGCGGAGCCGACCAGGAGCACGCCCACCACAACGTAGACGATCCCGTAGAGGGCGTCTCCGGCATCGATGAGCCAGGTTCCGGCCACGGTGGCCAAACCGCCCATGACGAACGCGATGCCCTTGAGCCAACCCACGGCCAGAGACCGGTGGGAGTCCGGATAGAAGATCCGATAGAGGCTCATCTCCGTGAGGCGAGTCGGAACGGCCATCAGGTAGGCCAGGCTCACAACGAGAACAAAAGCCGTGGCGTCGGACACCAGGGCGACACAGGCCAGGGCCAGGCCGGCCGCCACGTTGGGCCAGACCACGAGGCGCTGGAGACCGGCCAGGCGGCCCAGGTAGGCCCACCCGGGAGCCAGCAGCCCCGACATGCCCCAGATGCACCCCAGCACCGTCAACTGCCAGAGCTCTCCGTCCAGAACGGTCTTGAGCACAACCCAACTCAGCGGCAGCAGAGCCACAAATGCCCCCCGACCGATGCTGTAGAGGCTCTCGTAGTAAAGGGGGGGACGGCTGCGGTAGGGGACGGTCCGGAGGTAGCGCCGGAGCATGACGGGCAGAATACAGGAATGAGGAAAGAGAAAAGGCAGGAAAGAGAAAAGAGAAGAGTGAAGACAGGCGGGTCGTTTCCGCCCGGTGGGCTTGGCGGGGGAGATGGTCGCCCCGAGGCCGCCGGACCGGGCCGGTGGGGGAGGTTTGCTCTCTTTCTCTTTTTTCGGGACTTTTCGGGAGAGATCTCAGCCGATAGGATTACTCGGTATGAGAAGAGGTCTTTTCATCGCGGGTTCAGTGTTGATCTTGACGGTTTCGGTTGCGGTGGCGGCGGAGCGGCACACCGTCGTGGCTCCTCCGGGGACGGGGATGGGACTGCCTTTCAGTCCGGCTATCGAGGCGGACGGGATTCTCTATCTGTCCGGCGCCTTGGGAAATTTGCCGGGGACTCGCGAAGTCCCGGGGGACATTCGGGTTCAGACTCGTCAGACCATCGAGAACCTGGGAACCGTTCTCAAGGAGGCGGGCCTGGGCTTCGCCGACGTGGTGAGCGCCAACGTCTTCCTCTCGGACACCCGTCTCTTCGGACCGTTCAATGAAGTCTACCGGGAGTATTTTCCCGAGAATCCGCCGGCGCGGGCCACGGTGGAGGGGGCCATCGTCTTCCCCAAGGCGGTGGTGGAGATCGCCCTGGTGGCCGCACGGCCCGAACGAGGGAAGACCATCGTCACGCCGAGCGGATGGAAGCGTCCCGGTTCCCCATCCAGTTGGGGGGTGTTGGCGGGGGACACCCTGTTCGTCTCGGGAATCATCAGCAGCGATCCCGTCAACGGCGAGTCGAAGTCCGGCGACACCGCGGCCCAGACCCGCACGGTGCTGGAGAACGTGGGAGCCATCCTGCGGGAGGCCGGCATGGACTACCAAGACGTGGTCTCCTCCAAGGTCTTCCTGGCGGATTCCCGCGATTTTGGCGAAATGAACCGCGTCTACCGTTCCTTCTTCCCCAAGGACCCTCCGGCCCGGGCCACCAGCCAGACCAGGCTCATGCACCAGGATTGGAAGGTGGAGATCCAGTGCGTCGCCGTGCGGGGAGGCTCCCGGCGGGTGGTGGCCCCGGCCGGCGAACCCCTTCCGGCGAGTCCCTACTCACCGGGAATCCACGCCGGGGGCCGGCTCTACCTGGCGGGCATGGTGGGCCGGGGAAAGACCGGCTGGGCCGGCGGGATCGAGGCTCAGACCCGGCAGACACTGGAAAATCTGCGTGCGGTCCTGACCCGGGCGGGACTCGACTTCGGCCACGTGGTGGAAGCCAACGTCTACCTGTCCGACATCCGCTACTACGGCCAGATGAACCAGGTCTACAGGACGGTCTTCCCCGGAGCGCCTCCCGCCCGGGCCACATTCGGCTCGGTCCTGATGTCTCCGGATGCCCTGGTGGAAATCATGATGACGGCCCACGAGGCTCCGTAACGAACCTCGGAGGAGGACTTCGGAGCGGAAATCACGTTTCGCGAGGTGCCAGGTGAAAGCGACGATCCTCTCCTTCTCCGGCAAACAGGATCTGCTGGAGGGCCTGGTCGGCGCCGGAGCCATCCTGCTGGGAGCGGAAGTGCGGCGCCGTTATGGCCTGCGGACTCCCGTCTTCATCGATCTCCGAACCGCCCTCTACACCGATCTGGCGCTCTTCTCGCTCCTGGGAGCCAGTTTCGCCCGGGTTCTGGAGCGATGGTCGACCCCCGAGGCGCCCCAACAGGTGATCGGAGTCCCCGACACCGGCATCCCTCTCGCCACGGCGACCTCCCTGGCCAGCTTTCGGAAAGGGCGGGAACCCTTCATCACCCTCTCGGTGTTGCGAAAGCAGGCTCGAGTCTATCCCGGCGAGATCGTTTCCGAATTCGTGGGCAAGCCGGACCCGAGCCGGGAGGCCAACCTGATCGACGACGTCGTGGCCTCGGGGGGCAGCCTCCGGCGGGCGGTGGAACGCCTGAAGAAATTGGAGATCCCGGTCGGACGCATCGTGGTCTGCGTCGACCGGGAACAGGGAGGGGTCGAAGCTCTGGCCGACCTGGGGATTCCCATCTACGCCCTGTTCAGTTTGGCGGAGTTCGGGGATTTCTGCAGGGAACGGAAGTTGATCTGAGGAGTTTTTTCAACGATGGGCGGCGCAGGAGCCAGCCGTTGAGATTTTCACACGGGGGGGCAGGAAAGTCCCCTCCTACGGGGGGACTATGACTTGTCTTGGATTGGCTCGTTCCCGGGGTTGTGCTCAGAGCCCTGCTTTTCCTTCAGTTGAAGGTAGGCTCCCGTGCAATACCCGCCGACGCAGGTGGCCAGCAGGGCTCCGAACCAAGCAATGCCGATCAAGATGTCATTGATCATCTCTTCTCCCCCAGACGGGTCATCGTTGTCCAAACGATGAAAATCAAAAATACCACGAAAGGGCTGAGAACACTCTTGGCCTCCTCGTTCTGGCCTGTGAACAGGAAATAAACCAACGTCACAAGGACCAACAGGAAAATCCCCGTGGTAACGAAAAGAATGACGAACAGAGTCGAATGGTTGCCCTGCACCTGCTCAGTCCATGGTTCAGCCCCAGCTTGCCGACGCGTGGCAGGAACGGCCACGCTCTACCGAATACAACGAACTGATTCCGAAATCCGTTGAAGGCGCTCCCAGTCGGCGGGGGTGTTCACGTTGAGAAAACCCTCGTCCGCCAGGTTCCATTCGCCGGCCGAAAGGACGTGAACCCGCAGGTCCTCCGCTTCCAACACCGAGTCGACCCGGCGGGCGCCGGTTTCCAGGAGTCTTCGGATCGGATCCACGGCATTGCGGGAATAGTAGGCGCAAAGAGGATGGAGCCCGCCTGCCGCGTCGCGGGGAACCACCACGTCGAATCCGCGGCCGGCCTGGGCCAGAATCCGGTAGAGCCGGGGGGAAACCAAGGGTGTGTCGCAGGGAATGAAATAGTTGTCCTGCGAACGGGAGGCATTCAGCGCGGTGAACACCGCCCCCAAGGGACCCGCTCCGGAAACCCGGTCGACCAACACGGGCAGGTCCAAGCTCCGAAACCGCTCCCGGGAGTCGGCCATGATCGTGACGGGCAGGCCCACCGACTCCAGACAGCGCCGGGAGGCCTCGATCAGGAGTGATCCACGGTAGCGGAGGAAAGCCTTGTCCAGCCCCAGCCGCACGCTTTTCCCTCCGGCCAGGATGAACCCCTCGCCGTCCAGGGGAAGCTCGGGCAATTCCAGATCGGTCGATCGGCTCATCTTCGGGTCGCTCTCAATCGGAGGAAGACATCCTGTCCGATTGCCGGTGATCGGCGCAGGGCAGAACTATCACCATCGGCTGTTAGAATATTGCACCGATTCATGCGTAGATACACCTGCTACAGTGCCGTTCTCACGCTCCTCGTCCTGGCCGTCGCCACCCTGAACCCCGGCTATGGGCAGCTCCTGTTGAAACCGGTCGATCCCCGGGAAGTCGGAATCTCCCCTCAGAGGCTCGAAAAACTGGACGCGATCACGCTGGAGCACATTGAAAAGAAGCAGTTTCCGGGCGCCGTCATTCTCGTCGCCCGAAAAGGGGGCATCGTCTATCGGAAGGCCTTCGGCGATCGAACCGTCTCCCCCAGCCCCTCGCCCCTGGAAGTGGACACCATCTTCGACATGGCCTCCCTGACCAAGATCATGCCGACGGCCGTCGCCATCATGATCCTGGTGGAGGAGGGGCGCCTCTCCCTTTCCGACCCGGTCTCGAAACACATCAACCGGTTTTCCCAGTACGGCAAGCACCGGGTCACCGTGCGGCAACTCCTGACCCACTATTCGGGGCTGCGGCCCAGTCTGAGCCTGAAGACCCGGTGGACGGGCTACGAGACGGCCGTCGCCCGGGCCTGCCAGGAGCAATTGGCGACCCGGCCCGGAGCGCGTTTCAAATACAGCGACATCAACTACGTGGTTCTCGGCGAGGTGGTGCGGGTCATCTCGGGAGACCATCTGGACGCGTTCTCACGGAAGCGGATCTTCGAGCCGCTGGGCATGAAGGACACCTCCTTCAATCCACGAGAGCGGATGAAGTCCCGGATCGCCCCCACCGAACGACAGGGAGGAAAGTGGCTTCACGGAAGGGTCCACGACCCGACCGCTGCGCGAATGGGAGGATGCGCCGGACACGCCGGGGTCTTTTCCACCGCCGACGACTTGGCCCGGTTCGGACAGATGATCCTCAACGGCGGTGTCTACGATGGAAGGCGAATCCTCTCGCCGCTCGGCGTCCTACAAATGACCACACCCCAATCTCCAACCGGAAAGCCGGTGCTTCGAGGCCTTGGATTCGACATCCACAGCCGGTACCACGCCCCACGCGGCGACCTCTTCCCGGTGGGATCCTTCGGCCACAGCGGCTTCACCGGGACCTCCCTCTGGATCGACCCACACACGGAGACCCTGGTCGTGATCCTGACCAGCCGGCTCCATCCCAGCGGGCGCGGGAACGCGGTGCCGTTCCGCAAGCGGGTGGCTTCGGTGGTGGGAGCCTCCATCGTCGACCGGGTGCCGATCGAATCCATCCGCCAAGCGCTGTGGAGCGGGTCCGCCACCTCGGCGGTCGTCAGCCGAACTCGCTGATACCGCGGGGAATCCTCACGTCGATCAAGGTGGTCCGGTCGGCTCCGACGGCTTCTTCCAGGACCGGCAGCAATTCGGCCAGAGAGTCGACCCGCGCTCCGGCGATGCCGTAACCTTCTGCAATCTTCACGAAATCGGGGTTGACCAGGTCGGTTCCCAGGTACCTGCCACCGTAACTGGTCTTCTGCAACCACTTCAAGACGCCCCACGCGTCGTCGTTGAAGAGGACCACGGTGACGTTCAATCCGTATTGGACGGACGTGGCCAACTCCGACATGCAGTACTGGAACCCGCCGTCCCCCGAGAAGCAGACCACGGGGGCGGCAGGAGTGGCCGCTTTGGCGCCCAGCGCCGCCGGGAAGGAAAAACCGATTCCGACCCAGCCGTAGGGGTTGAGGAAAGTCCTGGGCCCATAGACCTGAAAGGCGCGGCTGGCGCGGCTGGCGGGGACGGTCGTGTCCCACGTGGTGATGGTCTCCCGGGGCAGTACGCTTCGGATGGCCTCCATCGCCCTGGTCTCCAACGGCCATTGACGTTGGAGCTCCACGCGGATCAGGCGTTTGAGGTTTCGGATCTCGTCTCGATACCCCGGGCTGGTCGAGAGGTCCAGGCCTTGGACCCGCTCCAGGATCTGACTGGCCACCACGCCCCCGTCGGCCAGGATACCCAGTCTGACAGGGTAGTTCCGCCCCAGGTAATCCGAATCCGCCACCACCTGAATCAACTGTTCCGGGAGCCGGACTCCAAGCTGGACGGTGCTGCGATGGATGAACCCGGATCCCAACCCCAGCACCAGGTCGCACCCCGGAATGAACTCGTGGACCGGATTGTCGGCCCAGATCCGTTGACCCAGGCAGGTTCCCAGGGAGAGAGGATGGTCCTCGGGGAAGGCGTCCTTGGCGCCGTCTGCGGTGACCACGGGGACTCCCAGAGTCTCGGCCAGACGGATCAAGGTCCCGTGGGCTCTGGTGTAGGACAGTTCCTCACCGGCCCAGATCAGGGGCCGTTCGGCTCGCCGCAGAGCGGACACGATCTGCTCCAACTCTGCCTCGCTCGCTCCCGGCGGTTCGGTAAGAGGCGAGAGACTGCCGCCCGGGCCACAGGGAGACCCCAGGAGATCGTTGGGAAACTGTAGAACGGCGGGTCGCCGCCGGCCAGTGGACAACGCCGCGAATGCCTCGTCTACGGCCGGCGCCAGTTCCGCCGGGTCCTCCACCCGGCGGGCATGTCCGGTCACCGACCTGAGCATCCGAAACTGTTCCTTGGGCTCGTGGATCAGGCCCAGACCCTGCTCCCGCTCGCCTCTCGCCACCGTGGTGGTCAGATGCAGCAGGGGTGAGCTGGAATGGTAAGCCTCCCCCACCGCGTGCATGGAGTTGGCCGCGCCGGGTCCCGTGCTGGTGACCAGAACGCCGGGCCGCCCGCTGGAGCGGGCGTATCCGTCGGCCATGAAGCCGCAGGCCAATTCCGTCCGGCCCCCGATGTGGCGCACCCGGTCCTGGTGCCGGTAGAGGGCGTCGAAGATTTCCAGGTTGTGGATGGAGATGATGCCGAAAAGGAGGTCGACCCCATGGAGCGACAAACGCTCCACCAGTGCCTCGCCGACGGTCCTGTTGACCATTTCAGTTGTCCGGGGATACGAAGAGGGCGGCCACAAGGGCCGCCCCTACACCATTGTTTCTTACCGGCACCTGTTCATTCCCCGGACTGGCGTTCCGGGCGAAGCTCGCGGACCACCTTGCCGATCCGCCACATCTCCGACTCCTCGACCTCCTTCAACTCCCGGGTGAGACCCTCCCGGTAATCGGCGGCCCGGTTGGCCGCCAGGACCCGGCGAGTCTCGTCCCCGCGAGCCACCTTGTCGTAGAGCTCCTCGAAGATCGGGACGTTGGCGTCGCGAAAACGCTTGAACCAGTCCAGCGCGCCCCGTTGGGCCGTGGTGGAGCAGTTGGCGTACATCCAGTCCATCCCGTTCTCGGCGATGAGCGGGTACAGGCTCTGGGTGGCCTCCTCCACGGTCTCGTTGAAGGCCTCCTGGGGACTGTGGCCACGTGCCCGAAGGACCTCGTACTGGGCCAACCAGAGTCCGTAAATGGCTCCCATCAGGACCCCTCGCTCACCCGTCAGGTCGCTGTAGACCTCCTTTTTGAAATCGGTCTCGAACAGGAACCCGGACCCGATGGCGATTCCCAGGGCCAGGCAGCGCTCCCGGGCGCGGCCCGTGTAGTCCTGCTGCACGGCGTAGCTGGAGTTGATGCCCCGGCCCTCGAGGAAGAGCCGCCTGACGGTGGTCCCCGAACCCTTGGGCGCCACCAGGATCACGTCGATGTCGGGCGGCGGAACCACTCCGGTCTGGTCGTTGTAGGTGAGGGCGAAGCCGTGGGAAAAGCAGATCGCGTCGCCCGGCTTCAAGTGGGGCTTGATATTGGGCCACTGCGCCCCCTGGCCGGCGTCGCTCAACAGGTACATGACCAGCGTGGACCGCTCCACCACCTCCGTGATGTCCTCGATCAGGTTGACGCCCGGCTCCCAGCCGTCCTCGACCGCCTTCTTCCAGCCGTTGCCGCCGCGGCGCTGTCCCACGACCACGTCGATCCCGTTGTCCCGGCAGTTCAGCGACTGGCCATGGCCCTGAGGACCGTATCCAATGACTCCGATGCGCTCGCGGCCCAGGATCTCCCGGACCTTTTCCATGGGATAGTCGCTGCGTTCGATCACGTCCTCGACATAGTCGCCGATCTGAATTCTTCTCATGATTTCCTCTCTTTGGAAGATTCGATATCCTTCGCTTGTCCAGCAGGATGCGGGAGCGAGTTTATACCAAATCCTGCGAAGGCGACTCAACAGCCCCGGGACGAAGCTCCCGCGGACGGAAAAGGAGCACTCATGGAGATCAAGCAGGTTTGGAACCTGACCCGGTTTCGTCCTGAGAAAATGGAAAAGGTGAATCTATTCGAGACCCCCCGCATGTTCTGCGACATCTACTGCTTCGAACCGGGCCAGGAGCAGAAGGTTCACTCCCACCGGGGGAACGACAAGATCTACCACGTGCTGAAGGGGCGCGGCCGCTTCACCGTGGGCGAGGAGACCCACACCCTGGAAGAAGGAGAGACCACCTGGGCCCCGGCGGGCGAGCCCCACGGCGTGCTCAACCATTCCGGGGATCCTCTGGTCTGCCTCGTCTTCATGGCGCCTCACCCCAAACCGAACCGATTCAGCCCGGCGGGTGAAGATTGAGAAATGCTCTGCCGATCCCTGCCCCTTTCCTCTGACCCCGCGGCATTGTATGCCCGGCTGAGCCGGACCCGTGCCCCCTGGATGGCTCTGGACAGCGGATGGGATCCGGAAGGCGCAAGCGCCGGCCGCCTCTCCCGGTTCTGCATCTGCGCCACCGATCCCTTTGCCGTTCTGACCGCCCGGGGAGACCGGGCCGTCCTGACCTGGAAGGACGGGCGCCGCGAACGTGGATCGACCCTGTCCCTCCTCCGGGACGTTCTGAAACGCTTCCGGCTCCCGCACGCGAGTTGGCCGACCCCTTTCCCGGCGGGGGCCATGGGATACTTCGGTTATGAACTCGGGGCGCTCATGGAGCCAGCTTTCGGTGCACGACCGGGATCGGACCAGGAAACGGCCCTGCCCGATCTCTGGCTCGGCCTGTTCGATTCCGCGGTGACCATCGACCTGGAGCGGGAACGGATCGTGCTCACGGCCACCGGCCAACCCGATGGTGGTGACCGAGCCCGCCAACGGGCCGAATCTCGGATCCGGGAGCTGACTGCGACTATCGAATCTGCGGAGACGGGGCCGATTTACGGCCTCCGGCCCGAGCCTCCGGCATCCGGCATGGAGAACGGCCTCGAGTCCAACTTCACTCCCGCCGGGTTTGCCGGAGCCGTCAATCGGATCAAGGAATTCATCGCCGCCGGAGACATCTACCAGGCCAACCTCTCCCAACGCTTTCGGACACGCTACGGGGGGGATCCCTTCCAGCTCTTCCTGAAACTGCGGCGAGCTGCCCCGGCCCCCTTCTCCGCCTTTCTGGATGGCGGAGACTTCACCGTCGTGAGCATGTCCCCGGAACGCTTTCTTCACTTGGACCCGGAGACACGCCGGATCGAAACCCGTCCCATCAAAGGCACAAGGCCGCGCGGGAAGACCGAGACCGAGGACCGTTTGCTGGCCCGCGAACTCCTTCGCAGCGAGAAGGACCGGGCCGAGCACGTCATGATCGTGGACCTGGAGCGGAACGATCTGGGCCGGGTGGCCCAGGTGGGTACGGTCCAAGTCCGGGAGTTGTCGCTGTTGGAGACCTTTCCCACCCTTTTTCACCTGACCTCTACGGTGGAAGGAATTCTGTCCCCCGGCCGCGACCGGGTGGACCTACTCAAGGCGTCCTTTCCCGGAGGCTCCATCACCGGCGCTCCCAAGATCCGGGCCGTGCAGGTGATCGACGAGCTGGAGACGGTCCGGCGGGGGATCTACACCGGTTCACTCGGGTACCTGAGCTTCACCGGCGGGATGGACTTGAACGTGGCCATTCGCACCATCGTCGTTCGGGGTGGGCGGGCGGAATTTCACGTGGGCGCCGGAATCGTCGCCGACAGCGAACCACAAGAGGAATACCAGGAGACGCTGCTCAAGGGCCTGTCCCTGCGGGAGGCGCTGGAGGCTGCCGAAACGCCGGACCCGGATCCCCGGCGCCAATCAGCGCCACGGTTGCTGGCAGATCGGATTTTCTAATAGAATAGCGGTTCTTCCGCCCGGGAACTTCAGACTTGGGCGTGACGTTTCGAATATGTGGTGGGCGTAGCTCAGTCAGGTAGAGCACAGGGTTGTGGCCCCTGTGGCCGTGGGTTCAAGTCCCATCGCCCACCCCATTGCCTGGCCATTCCATACTTCAGACTTAAGGGCCAAGCGTAGAGTGGGGACTCCGTCCCCCCAAGACCCCCCGGTCGGCGCCAGGGAAGTCGCTCCTTCAAAAATGCTCGCTGCACCAGGGGGGAGGGTCGACCCGGAACATGGCGTCCGCTTCGCTGAGTTTCTTCGAGTTGCGGGCCCGGACCCGGCCCGCGCGGGACAGGGTGCGGAAGCTCACGCCGCCGAGGTAGGCCGCGCCCAGCTCGTTGGCCGTCAACTCCAGGTCCGGCCGGCGTGTGGTCGGACGGCAGGTGGCTCCGCCGGGCCCTCCTTCCAGCTCGAAGCGGCCCCGGTTCCAGGGACAGCTTGCATCCTCCAACTCCAGGACCAATCGGCCCGACGAGGCGTACCGGCGGGCCGAGAGAGCCGCCGGAGCGTCCACCAACCGAAGCCAGAGAGAGTCGCAGGGAGAACGCTTCAGATGACGCGGATCCGCCAGCATCCAATGCAGGGGGTCCTGCAGGGGCCGGTGGCGGGCTTTGATGGTGGTCATCAGGTCCACTCCGAAGCAGAATTGCCACAGCGCTCTCTGAGCCTGTGCGTTGAGGCCGCAGAGTTCCTCCACTCGGACAGCCAGATCCCGGGGCCGGATCCGGTAGAGAGCGTAGCCTTCCACGCTGGACCCGGCTCGATACGCGGCGAGGATCATCCGGGTTGCATCCCGGCCGCCCCGATCCTCGGGGTCGCCCAGCGCCAGGTCCCAGCGCGTGGCTCGACGATGCACGGTCCCCACCCGCCGGGACAGGAATTCCTCATGAACCCGGGGAAAGAGATCCGATGCCTCGGAACGGGAGACGAAATCCACCCGTCCCGACCCGGAGTCACCGGGAATCAGTTGCGTCCGCAGCCGGTCGATGGACCAGGACTCGTGAAAGGTGGCCATCCCGTATCCGAAGCGCCCGTAGATGATGCTCTCGGAGGCGTAGAGGCCGGTGACCGGATCTCCCCGGTCATGCATGTCCCGGAGCTGCCGGTTCATCATCCGGGTCATGAGCCCCCGCCGCCGATGCGTGGGCTGAACCGTCACCCCCGCCACGGCCGCCATGGAGACCCATCCTCCCGGGACCCGCATCCGGAAGGTGTGGGCGTTGATGGTGCCGACGATCCGCCCCGAGTCGTACGCGGCCAGTGAGCGGTCCAATTCCACCGGAGTGCGGCGGATCTGAGATTCCGGGATGCTGAACCCGAAACCGCTGACCTTGGCCCGGATCCAGGCGGGATATTCGGCGCCGGTGAGGGTCCTCAATTCAATGCTCATTCCGACTCCGGCATGAGTGTCACTTCGACCGCGAACCGGGCGAATCGATTCTGGTTTCCCTCCAATTCGAAGGTCAGGATCTTCTCGGCGCGAGACCTGCAGACCTGGACCCGGGTCCAATCCCGGGCCCGGATGGTGACTCGATAATCCCGCTCCGGCAGAACGTTGTAAAGGCAGAGGCCATGGCGCCGGATCAGCTCAATATCCAGGGTGACGGTCGAACCGGCAGCGTCGTAGACCGCGTTCAGGATCCGGAGGCCCTTGGAGTTGGCGTTCAGCAGCAGCGGACAGCCGGGGGGCGGCGGTCCCAGCCGGAGGGTCACCTGCTCTCCGGGGTCCAGGGGCGGCGCCGTGAAGTAGCGCCCATCCACGATGTGAATGTAGTTCACTCCGTCCGCCGAGACCCCCTCCACGGGAACGTCGCTCTCCACCATGAACCCTTCCAGGCGGCGGCCGGAGGGATTGGCCACCGTCACGCTCCCGGGAGAGTTCGCGCGGAAGCGGATGTCCTCATATTCGTTCATCGTCTCGTACAACATCTTCTCGCTGGCTACCCAGAAGCCGAGCCGCTCGGCGAGAGTGACGGCGTAGATCAGGTAGTCCAAGGTGCCTCGGCCATGGTTGACGCTGGCGTCGGCGCTGAAGAGAGGATGGTACTGGAGCGTGTAGACTCCATTTTCCAGCCAGTACGGATCATCTTCACCCCCGCCCGAACCCAGTTCGAACTCCCAGGGAGGTTTTCGCGTGGAAGCTTCCAGAGCCGGGGAGGGGGCTTTCCCATGCCGGCCCGAGTAGATCAGGTCCACCAGGCCGTAGTCGCAATCGTATTCGTGGGTCCGATCCCAACCCCGCAGGGCCTGGTGCTTCTCCACTCGCGTGATGACCGGGTGATAGGGGAACCAGAAACCGGTGCTGGCCACGGTGTAGCTGCCGTCGGTCTCATAGGCATGCTCGCCGTATTCCCACATGTCGTAGAAGCAGAAGGTGCAGGTTCCCAGCACGTGCGGGGCATGCTCGTACAGGTAGTCCATGGCGTCCAGCGTCTCGGGGTGGGCGTGGGCGCCGCCGTGCCGGCCGCAGGTGTAGACCCGGATTCCCAGACGCTCCTCCGTGATCCGCACGTGGTCGTAGAGTCCCGTTCCCACGAGGTAGGTGGGGGGGCCCCCCACCAGGCTGTCGTTGTGAAGCCCCGCCTCCAGGAACTCGTACTTCGCGACCTCCCGAACCCAGAGCCGGGACTCCTCCTCGGTGGCGGAATCGTCTGCGATGACCGGGTCCAGAATGTCCCAGCTGGCCGGCACCAGGTTGGCCGCTTCGTACTCCAACATGGCGAGGTCGGCTGACTGGTCCACGTCGTGCCGCAGGGAGAGGACGCCCCGGTAGCTGCCGAATGTGCGCAGCCGGGAGGAGGGCAGCCCCTGGTTCCGCTCCTTCAGGAGCCGGGCCAGGAAGTAGACCAGGGTGTCTCCCCAGTGGACCGGATTGTTCCAGTTCCGGATCTCGTCCACGTAAAGGTGCGCCTGCAGCACTCCGCCCAGGAACTCGAAGACCTGGTTGGCCACGTAGAGGGTGTTTCCGGTGAGGACGATCCCGTCGCCGAGACGGCTCCGGGTGGCGGTCGAGGCGTTCCGGAGGTCCCCCGTAATCTCGTAGAGGCCGGCTGGCGCCTCTGCGCCGGCGGCGGCCTCGACTCGGTGGACGGCCGCGCCGCGAGCACCCGTGACGTACAGGTCCTCCCAGGTCGACGTGTCGCCGAACGGGGAGCCGGCGGTCCATCCCCAACCGCTGTAGCCCTGAGGCCGCTCCAGCCGGGCTCGCTCCAGACCCAGGAGCGAGCCGGGGAGATTGGTCCGGCCCGTGACCAGGAGAAAGAAGTCCGGGTCCCGGAGGCGATCCCGGATCCGGGCAAGTGTGCGCTCCTCCAGGCGGGCGGCATTGGGAACGACGAGAGTCTGATACTCGGGGATCGATTCCCGCAGCTCTTCCTCGTTGACGGTGTCGTGCTTCAGATTCAGCCGGTTGAGGAACGCGGAGGCGGCGTTTGGCGCCAGATAGGCGTACTCCCCCTTGACCCAGCGGGCCCGCTCGCCCCAGGCATCGGTGAACTCGTAGATCTGGTCTCGTGCCAGGGCCTCCTGGACGTAGAGCTGCCGTGAGCTCTCGCTCTTGAGCAGGGCGATGTTTTGGCGCAGGTTCGGTTGCATGTCGGTCACTCCTGATCCTATCTCCCGGCGAGGGAGGATTTTTCAGATCTTCAGCCGCGGGTCCAGGGCATCGCGAAGCCCGTCCCCGAGAAAATTTACGCTCAACAGGCTCACGAAAATCAAGAGGCCCGGGAAGACGGCCAACCAGGGGGCGACCTTCAGGTAATGCTGAGCGTTGAGCAGCATGTTGCCCCAACTGGGAAGGGGGGGCTGAATGCCGAGCCCCAGATAGCTGAGGCTGGACTCGGCCAGGATGGCGTAGCCCAGGTTGAGGGTGGCGTAGACGATGACCGGGGCCATCGTGTTGGGCAGGATGTGGCGCAAAATGATTCTCCAGTGAGGAATCCCCATCACCCGGGCCGAGTCCACGAACTGCATCTCCCGCAGCGAGAGGAAGGAGCCGCGAACGATGCGCGCCAGGCTCATCCACCCGAAGATCACCAGGATGCCGACGATCTCCCAGACCGTCCCCTTCCCCAGGCGGGACAGGATCAGGAGCAGAGGCAGGCTGGGAATGGAGAGCATGAGGTCGGTGAAACGCATCAGCAGGGTGTCGATGAAGCCTCCGAAGTATCCCGAGACGGCGCCGATGAGGATGCCGGCCAGGGCGCTCAGCAGGGCCGCCGTGAGACCCACGAAGAGGGAGACCCGCCCTCCCTGGAGCAGCCGCGTCAGGACGTCGCGGCCCAGCTCGTCCGTCCCCAGCCAGTGGGACGCGGAGGGAGGCTGCAGATGCTGCTGCAGATGGACCCGGCTGTAGCTGTGAGGCGAGAGCCAGGGTCCCAACAGTGAGACCAGGGCGATGACTCCCAGGAGGCCCAAGGAGATCATGGCCAGGCGATGCCGGCGGAGCCTCTGCCAGGGGGTGACGCCCGATCGGGTTCGAGACGGTTCCATGGTCGGCGGTTACTCCATTCGGATCCTGGGGTCCAGAAAGGCGTAGGCCACTTCGGCCAGGAGATTGAACAGGGCCACCAGCACCCCGAAGATGAGGAAGATGGCCATGGCCAGATAGTAGTCGTTGTTCATCAGGGAATCGAAGATCAATCTCCCCATGCCGGGCCAGGAGAAGACGATCTCCGTCACCACCGCTCCGCCGATCAGGGCGGGAATGGTCAGGGCGATCAGGGTCACGATGGGAATCAGCGCGTTCCTGAGGGCGTGGCGCACCCAGATCACCCGTCCCGGAAGGCCCTTGGCCCGGGCCGTCAGAATGTAGTCCTGCCGGATCACCTCCAGCAGGCTGGAGCGCATGTAGCGCATCCAACTGGCGGTGCTGAAGAAGCTCAGCACCAGAACCGGAGCGACGTAGTACCGGGCCTGCCCCCAGAAGCCCAGACCCGGCTCGATTGAAGGGTGCCCTCCCGGCGGCACCCAGCCGAGAACCACCGAGAAAAGGAGGATCACCAGAATCCCCGACCAGAAGACGGGGAAGGAGATCCCCACAAAGGCGACCATAGAGAGGAGATAGTCCATCACGGAATACTGGCGCAGGGCGCTGTAGATCCCGATGGGAATGGCGATGAGGATGCTCACCAGCAGGCTGAGTCCGGTCAGGGCCAGGGTGTTGGCCAGACGTTGGGGGAGGATGCTGGTGATGGGGCGATGGTAGAGGCGGGAGTAGCCCAGGTTCCCCTGAACGACCTGGGACAACCAACGGAAGTATTGGACGTAGATCGGATCGTCCAGGCCATAGACGGCCCTCAACCTCTCGACCTCCTCCGGAGTGACGTTGGGATTGGACAGCACCAGCATGTCCATGGGGTCCCCGGGGGCCAGTTGCATCAGGCTGAAGACGACGACGGTCACGAAGAAGACCACGGGGATGGTCTGCGCCGTCCGCTTCAACAGGTGTCGATACATCAATCGGCTCCGTTGGGAGATTCCGGATTTAAGAGGGAGGGTTTTCCTGTGCGCCGGTGGCGGCTTGCGGCTATGGTGCTCCGGAAGCCGGCGGCAAGAAAGACGCCGCTCCCGTTCGGCGGCAAGAAAGACGCGGCTCCAAAACGCCACTCGTCTACTCCCCAACCCAGATATTGATCCGGGGACGGGACGTAGCCGGTCAACCGCTGGTCGATGCTCACGACCCGGACGTGCCAGTACAGGGGCAGGGTGGGCAGTTCGCGAACCCAGACCTCCTGCTGGCGGCGCAGCAGGCTATAGCGCTCCTCGTCGTCGATGGTGCCCAGCGCCTGCCGGATCAGGTCCTTGTTCTCCTGGACCGCGTCCCAGGGCGACCCTGATGTCAACTGATCCAGGTTCGTGCCCCTGGGCCACCATAGCCCATAGGCCGACACCGTGGCTTCGGGCTGAACCACCCAGCGCCAGACGGCCACGCCTCCCGGTTGCAGATTCTGCTTCTGGAGCGTGTCCGGAAAGAGCAGGCGCGCCGACTCGGGCCGGATCTCCACCTGAATGCCCAATTCCTGCCACAGGGCCTGGAGCACCGACACCACCTGCAGCCGGGTCCGGTCCCCCGCGATCGTGATCAGGGTCAGGCGCATGGGCTCTCCCCGGGCGTTGCGGAGCGGTCCGTCCCCTTCCCTGGACCATCCGGCCTGCTCCAGGAGTCCTTGCGCCCGTTCCGGATCATAGCCATACCGCGGCAGCCCCGGGTTGTGAGCCGGATGACCGGGGTGGACCCAGGAGTGGGCCGGGGGCTGCTTTCCCCGAAAAATGGCGTGGTTGATCCCCGCCCGGTCGACGGCCAGGAGGAGCGCCTGCCGCACCCGGAGGTCGTCGAAGGGGGGGTGATTGATCTGCAAGGTGGCATGCTCCAACCAGGCGGCGTCGACATACCGGATCTCGATCCCGGGCGCCTCCTCCAATTCGCGTGCCTGTTCCAGAGTGAGCCAGCCGTCGGTGAGATGGACCTGCCGGGTGGAGACGGCGATGGCCAAGGCGTTGAGATCGGGAATCACCCGCACCAGGATCCGCTCCAGGCTGGGCGGCGGGCCCAAGTTGTAGCTTGGATTGCGGACCAACAGGATATGGCTGCCCGAGACCCATTCCCGGACCTGGAAGGGACCGTTGGCCCGCGGATAGACGCTGACCCTCTCGTCGGCCAGGAACCGGTCCCAGTAGGCCCCTCCCTCCGAGCGGTACTGCTCCCAGATGGGACGATAGTAGCGCTCGGGGATGAGACGCAACCGGAGGTCCGAGTTCCCGAAGGGCCAGAGCGTCTTGTAGACCACCCGGATCGTGTGAGAATCCAGGGCCTCCACGTCGCCGACGGGCTCCATGTAGGACGCCCCGTGGGGATACTGCTCGTCACTCATGAGTTCCCACGCGAAGGCGGCATCGTAGGCGTTGATCTCGGTTCCGTCGGCCCATTGCAGACCCCGCCGCAGTTGGAAGGTGGCTTCCATCAACCCCTTTTCTTCGTCCACCTTCAAGAGGCCGTTCTCCAGGCTGGGCAACTCGGTACAGAGCACGCAGTAAGGCCGCCGCCGGGAATCGATGAGCAGCAGCGGACGCCAGATGAAGGAGCCCACGTCGCCTGAAACCATCAGGTTCCCCACGATTCCGAAGAGCGCGTCCGGTTCTTGGGAAACGCCGATCACCAAGGTCTTGTCGGGCTCTGGAATGGGGAGATCCGGGTGGCCGCCACAACCCGGAGCGGCCACACAGGCGAAGGCCGTCAGGAGCGATAAACGAAAAACCGGCCGCAGCGTTGAAATCTTCAGTTCCTGGCTCCCTTCTTGCCCGAGCGGGCTCGCGGCGGTATATTGGCGGTCTCCATGGCCCGGCAGTCCGTGGTGAAAGTCCCGCGAGCACCGAGACTGTTCCTGCGCCCGCCGGACAAGGCGCGATGAGGGAGCATACCGGGAGTATGTGACCGAGTCGCAACGCAGTCCGCCGGGATGCAGGGACGGTCGAATGCCGCGAGGACTTTTGCCACGGGCTGCCAAGGTCAACCGTCCCGCATAGAGGCGCGGCTGGGGATCCGCACCTGTGACTCACCTGCTGGAAGTAAAACGACTGAGTGCCCGCTACTATACGCCCGGCGGGGTGGTTCGAGCCGTCGACTCCATCTCCTACTCCCTGGATCAGGGGGAGACCCTGGGACTGGTGGGCGAAAGCGGCTGCGGCAAGAGCGCCAGCGCCCTGGCTCTGCTCAGACTCTTGCCCGACCCTCCCGGAAAGATCGTGGGGGGGGAGATCCTCTTCGACGGAAGGGACCTGTTGAAGCTCGGCGACGAGGAGATGCGCAAGATCCGCTGGTCCGAGATCGCCATGGTCTTTCAGGACCCGCTGGCTTCCCTCAACCCCGTCCTGACCATAGGCTTCCAGATCCAGGAGGTCCTGCGATTGCACGAGGGGATGACCTACAGGGAGTCCCGGAATCGGACCGGCGAGTTGCTGGGCCTGGTGGGGATCCCCGACCCGGAGAGCCGGCTGGACCAGTACCCTCACGAGTTCTCCGGTGGAATGCGCCAGCGGGCAATGATCGCCATGGCCCTGGCCTGCAATCCGCGAGTCCTGATCGCGGACGAACCGACGACCGCGCTGGACGTGACCCTGCAGGCCCAGATCGTGGATCTGGTGAAAGAACTGCAGCAGAAGCTGGGGATGGCCGTGATCTGGATCAGCCACGACCTGGGGGTGATCGCCCGGCTGGCCCAACGGGTGATGGTCATGTACGCCGGCGTCATCGTGGAGGAGGCCGACGTCCGCGCCCTCTACAAAACTCCCCGCCATCCCTACACTCGAGGCCTCCTGCGAGCCACCCCGCACGCCGGCGCCGGGGGGGAGCGCCTGGTCTCCATTCCGGGACAGCCGCCCGACCTGATCGAGGAGCTTCCAGGCTGTCCCTTCGCTCCAAGGTGCGAGCACACCGTGGAGCGGTGCCGCCGCGAGGTCCCCGCGCTGGAACCGGTGGGACCGGCTCATCGGGTGTCCTGTTGGGAGAAGGACCAACTGGCGGGAGGTGCCGTTTGACTGGCCCGGAGGCGCCGGAACTGGTGCGGGTGGAAGACCTCAAGCAGTATTATCCGGTGAACCGGGGCGTCCTGTTCCGGCGCCAGGTGGGAGCGGTTCGCGCCGTCGACGGCATCTCATTCCGGATTCGAAAAGGGGAAACGCTGGGGCTGGTGGGAGAGAGCGGTTGCGGCAAGTCCAGCACCGGGCGGGCCATCCTGCAATTGCAGCGGCCCACCGCAGGCCGGGTTTTCCTGGACGGCGTGGAGTTGACCGAACTCAAAGGCCGGGACCTGAGGCGCATGCGCCGCCGGATGCAGATGATCTTCCAGGATCCGTACGCCTCCCTGAACCCCCGGATGACGGCGGGGCGGATCCTGTCCGAACCCCTGGAGATCCATCAGCTGGCCCGGGGGCGCCGAAAGGAAAGGGTGCGGGAACTCATGGGGCTGGTGGGGCTCAATCCCGGCTACGCCGACCGCTATCCACACGAGTTTTCCGGCGGCCAGCGGCAGAGGATCGGCATCGCCCGGGCCCTGGCCCTGCAACCCGATTTCATCATCTGCGACGAGCCGGTTTCAGCTCTGGACGTCTCGATTCAGGCACAGGTCATCAATCTCCTGGAGGATCTCCAGGAGCGTTTCGGCCTGACCTACCTGTTCATCGCCCACGACCTGAGCATGGTCCGGCACATCAGCGACCGGGTCGCGGTCATGTACCTGGGCCGGATCGTCGAGCTGGCCGACCGGGACGATCTCTACGAGGGTCCCCTGCACCCCTACACGCAGGCGCTCATCTCGGCGGTCCCCCTGCCCGATCCCGATCTCGAGTCCCGGCGCAGCAGAACCGTCTTGAAGGGAGATCCCCCCGACCCCGCAGATCCGCCGGCCGGCTGCAACTTCTGCACCCGCTGTCCGGTTGCCATAGATCGATGCCACCAGGAGGACCCCCTGCTCCAGGAGGTTCGGCCGGGCCACTGGGCGGCCTGTCACTTGGTTGCATGAACGTTCCACGAGGGAGACAAACGTCATGAAGAAACCGATTGGTCTTGCAATTGTTCTGCTTTCGGCCTCCATTACCGGACTCGGGGAGACCGAACGGTCACAGGCGGAGACGGATGCCATCGCCAGCATCCAGGAAAAAGGGGGGCTGGTGCTGGAAGTCGCCCAGAACGACCCCAGCCTCGACGTCGCCTTCCATCTGGCCTCGGAACCGGCAGAGGACGGAGATCTGGCGCCCTTGGAGCAGCTCACGAACGTGGTCAACCTGAACCTTCGCAAGACGGCCGTCACCGACGCCGGCCTTGCCCACTTGAAGGGACTCAAAACCCTTCAGCGCCTCCACCTGGAAAAGACCGCCATCACCGACGCCGGTCTGGAGCATCTCAGGGATCTCACGAACCTGGTCTACCTGAACCTTTACGAGACGGCGGTCAGTGACGCCGGCCTCCAGCATTTGAAGGGCCTCTCCAAACTCCGGAAGTTGTTCGTCTGGAAGAGCAAGGTGACTCCGGCGGGGGTGGACGGCTTGCGCAAGTCAATTCCCGAACTGGCAGTGGTCCTGGGCCAGGAGCTCGCCCCCGATCCTCCCGAGGAAGAGAAGAAAGAGGAAAAAGAAGAGAGTAAAGAGTAAGGACCCGCGACCAGGAAGCGAATAAGGCTGCTTGAGATCAGACGCAGCCGGGATACTCCCGGCCCCTCAGCAGCCGGTATCGCGGCATGGGAAGGGACGGGTTCGTCCACCTGGAGCGGGCGGTCATGTAGTGGACGGCGAAACCGCGCCTGGAGCGATTCGTCCGGTTGGGTCGCGAACTGTGCAGCAGCAGGCTGTGATGGAATGAGCAGCTCCCCGCCGGCATGACCATGGGAACCTGGGACGCCAGGTCCATGGCGCTCGCCGGAACCTGCTTGTCGACGCGGTCTCCGATCTGCCAGGCCTCGCCATGGTCCACGACTCCCCCGAGATGGCTGCCTGGAATCACCCACATGCTCCCGTTGGCCACGGTGACGTCATCCAGCGCCGTCCAACAGGTGACCAGGGCCATGGGCTCGATGAAGAAATAGGCCGAATCCTGGTGGTAGGGCTTCTCGACGCCCCCGGGCGGCTTCATGAAGAGCTGGCTCTCGAAGAGCTTCACGTCGGGGCCGATCAGCGCCTCCACCATGTCCAGAATGATGTCGTTCCTGGCGTGCCTCAGAAAGACGGGGTCGTTCTCGGCGCAATGGTCCAGCTTGCGAATCGTCTCGACGGAACGTCGGCCGTTGGCCGTGGGTTCCAACTCCAGATTCCCCTCCGGAAAAGGGACTCGGCCCTCGGCGATGTCCTCCGTCCGCTGCTTCAGCGCCTCCACCTCGTCCGGGAGAATGACGTTCTCCACGATCAGGTATCCCCGGGTCCGGTAATGATCGATCTGGGCTTGGGTCAGTTTTTTCATGGCCAAGGGATTATAGCAATGGGAGGGAAAGAGAAAAGAGGAACAACTACAGAAAGCGGTAGCCGTGGACTACGGAGACGACGATGGAGAGGATCGTGAGGACGATGCAGGCGGCAGCGGCGGCCAGGTGATTCAGCCGCTCGGGTTGCATTGGGTCCAGCCACCGTGCCAACAGATAGCCCCCCAGAAACCCTCCCGCGTGGGCCCAATTGTCGACTGCCGGGAAGATGAATCCGAAGATCCCCAGGACAATGGCGTACCCTCGGGCCTGCCGGCTGACGTGACTGCCGATGCCGCGGCGGCCGGAGTAGACCAGAGCTCCCAGGAGACCGAAAATGGGCGCGGAGGCGCCCACGGAGAACATGGCTCCCTTGAGCGGACCGGGCAGAAAGGGAAGATACATGCCGGTCAGAGTGCTCAAGCCGAAGCCGGCGACGGTCGCAACGGTGTAGATGAGGATCATGCGGCCGGCGCCGTAGATCTCGGCGGTGACCGGCGCCAACTGGCGAACCCACATCAGGTTGAACCCGATGTGGAGCAGGCCGCCGTGGAGCCAACCGGCGCTGAGCAGGGTCCACCAGCGATCATACTGGAATACGGGAACGGCGCCGCTGGCCCCGAACAGGAAAAGGCCGGCACTGCCGGGAGACAACAGGGAGAACATGCCTCCACCCCGGCTCTCCGCCGAACCCACGATCAGGGTGGCGATATACAGGAAGATGCAACCCGCCATCACCAGGCGGAGAAAACCCAGGTCGTCTCCCAGGACCCGCACCAGGGGAGCGAATCCCCAGAGACCCGGGTTCTTGCAGCCGCACTCATAGCACTCGGAGTCGTTGACTCCCACCAGCAGGCCGCAGGAGCGGCACACTACCGAGCCGGTCCGCTGTCGTCTCAACACCGTTTTCTTTCCTCTCCGGACCTCAGCGGGAGGTTCCGCGCCTAGTGTACCAGCAAGAGAGCACCCGCAAGGGGTGCCCCTACGGCCGGAGAGCGACTTGGAATCGGTCCGGATCGAAGGAATCGGAATGCGCGCAATCCAGGAATTTCCTGGCGGCGCGGCGGCCGACCTCCCAACTCACTCCCATTCCGTGGCCGCCCAAGGCGGCGACCCAGAAGAAATTCTCCAGAGCGGGGTCCCAGCCGATGACGAAGGAGGTGTCGTCAGCCTTGGTTCGAAAGCAGGACCAGACTCGTTCCTGAACCGAGTCCCTGAGGTGAGGCAGCTTGGACCAGCAGAGCCGGGCCAGCTCCTCGGTCATGTCCGCGTCCACGGTGGGAGCCAGGCTCTCGGTCTCGCCCTCGTCACAGGCGCTGATGAGGAGTCCGTCGGACTCGGGTCTGAAATAGAAATTGTCCGCCAGATTCCAGACGATGGGCCAATGGGGATTCACTCCGGGGACTCGGCCCAGGACGAAGAGGTGGCGCTTCAGCGGCCGCATGGGGACCGGCGAGGCGCCGGCGAGGCGGCTGACCCGGGGCGCCCAGGCGCCGGCGGCGTTGACCAGGCGGCGGGCAGTGATTTCGCCTTGTGTGGTATCGAGCCGGAACGGCCCCCTGCCCCGGCAACCTCGCAGACGGCAGTCGAAGAGGAAGGAGACACCCCGTTCCCGGCTACCGGTGAGATAGAGCTGAAGGAGAGCGGAAATGTCCATGATGCCGTCGGCGGGCGTCCAGAGGGCGGCGCCGAAATCGTGGCGGTCCAGCAACGGGACTCTCCGGCGGGCTTCTTGCGGATTCAAGAGATACGATTCGATCCGGTCCGGTTCCCGCATGGCCTCCAACCGGTCCGGCGGTCCCAGAAGCAACGATCCGACTTGGCGAAAGCTCAGCTCCGGCTCGTATTGGCCGTAGGCCCGGCGACTGGCGGCGGCGGCCCGGCGGATGTCCTCCCGGTCCTCGTGCTGCCGCACCATGGCGGCATTCCGGCCGGAGGCGTGGAATCCGGGCACCGATTCCTGATCGATCACCAGGATCGAGCCCGAGAATGACCGGCTCAAGTGAAACGCGGTGGACGCGCCGGCAAAACCCGCGCCCACGATGAGGACGTCGACCTTCATCCAGGAAACCGTATCGGTTCCGACTGGGCGAATTCAACAGCAGCGGCGGCTTTCTTGCCGCCGAACAGGAGCGGCGTCTGGAGCGGCGTCTTTCAGGCGCCGATCCCAGGGGGGATTAGGGAGGACGGCAGTCCCCCCTCCGCGAAGCGTCTTCCATATGGGAGCAACCAAGAGTGGGCGGCAAGAAAACCGCCCCTCCAATTTCTTTCTTGACAACTCCGATCGGAATACTGGATAATGCGCCGCGTCGTCGGAAGACGTGGTCATGGAGACACAAATTCTACCCAACGTCTCGCCCTTGCCGGCTCCCGCTGAATTGATGTCGGCTGAAGATCTGGTGGCTTGGGCGTTGGACCAGTGGCACCCCCGGATCGCCGTCTGCACCAGTTTTCAGGCCGAGGGCATGGTGATCCTGGATCTGTGCTGGCGTTATCGCAAGGACGTCCGGGTCATGACCATCGACACGGGACGCCTCCCGGCCGAAACCTACGAAATGATGGATCGCGTCCGGGACCACTATGGAATCCGGACAGAGGTCTTCTTTCCTCACACCGAAAGCGTCGAAACCATGGTGGGAGAATCCGGGATGAACCTGTTCTACCGATCCCGGGAAGAGCGGAAGCGTTGCTGCCACGTACGAAAGGTCGAACCTCTGGCACGGATGCTTCAACCTCTCGACGCCTGGATGGTCGGCTTGAGGAGAGATCAGTCTTCGAGCCGCGCGGGCGTCTGCAAGCTGGAAACCGACTGGGAGCACGGCTCCAGGATCAAGCTGAGTCCGCTGGCGGATTGGTCGCACGATCAGGTCTGGAGCTATATCCGCCGGAACCGAGTTCCTCATCATCCCTTGTACGACCAGGGTTACGGCAGCATCGGCTGTGCCCCCTGCACCCGGGCTGTACGCCCTGGCGAGCACCCACGCGCCGGACGTTGGTGGTGGGAAAAAGGAAGTCACCGGGAATGCGGGATCCACTGCCTCCAGAAGGCCGACTGATCGCCAGGCCTCCATTCGGAAACCCTCAATGAGCCCCATGCCGCCCTGCGAGGCGCTGGCGCGCGACTCCAGCCCGAAGAACAGGCTGATCTCCCCCTGGGGAGGTCGACTCGCGGATCTCGTGGCGAGTCCGGAAGAATCCGAAGAACTCCGGGCACGAGCCTCCTATCTCCCTTCGCTTCAAATATCCCGGCGGTGTGCACTGGACCTGGAGCTTCTGGCGTCCGGCGCCTTCTCCCCTCTGACCCGTTTCATGAACCGCGCCGACCATGAGCGGGTGGTCGCTGAGATGCGGCTGGAGTCGGGCACCCTCTTTCCCGTTCCCATCGCACTTCCCGCCACTCCGTCAACGGCGTTCCGGCTGGACTCGGAGATCGCCCTCCGGGACTCCAGAAACGACCTGCTGGCGATCATGACTGTGGAGGAGATCTATGAGTGGGGCTTCCGGGAGACGGCCCAAGCCGTGCTCGGCACCCTGGACATGCGGCATCCCCTGGTCACCGAAATGCACGGCTGGGGCAAGGTCAACCTGTCCGGACGGCTCCAGGTGTTGCGCCCGCCCCGCCGGCCCGATTTCGCCGAGCTCCGCCTGAGCCCGAGTGAGACCCGATCCCGCCTCGAGGGAATGAATTTTCCCAATGTGGTTGCCTTCCAGACCCGGAACCCGCTGCACCGTGCGCATGAGGAGCTGACCCGCCGCGCCATGGACGAGACCGGAGGCGCCTTGCTGTTGCATCCCGTCGTGGGCATGACCCGCCCCGGCGACGTGGACCAGTACACACGGGTCCGCACCTACAAGGTCTTGGCCCGCAACTACTACGACTCCCGGCGGGTGCTCCTGAGTCTTCTCCCCTTGGCCATGCGGATGGCCGGTCCCCGAGAGGCCCTCTGGCACGCCCTGATTCGACGGAACTACGGCGCCAACGCCCTGATCGTCGGCCGGGACCACGGCAGTCCGGGAGCCGGGCGGGGTGGCCTTCCTTTTTATGAGCCTTACGAGGCGCAGGAACTGGTGCGGCGTTTCAGCGCCGAGACGGGAGTGAAGATGATTCCCTTCCGGCAACTGGTCTATCTGCCGGACGAGGACCGGTACGAGGAGGTCGGCCGGGAGAACGCCGCGGCCCGAACCGCTTCCATCTCGGGATCCCAGGTGCGGGACGACTATCTGCGGAAGGGCCGGGACCTTCCCCGCTGGTTCACGCGCCCCGAGGTGGCCGATATCCTGGCGGAAGCCTATCCGCCGCGCCACCACCAGGGAGTCTGTGTCTGGCTCACCGGTTTGAGCGGCTCCGGAAAATCGACGACGGCCCAGGTTCTCACCGTTCTCCTCCAGGAGCATGGGAGGAAGGTCACCGTACTGGACGGCGACATGGTCCGGACCCATCTCTCCAAGGGCCTGGGATTCAGCAAGGAGGACCGGGACACCAACATTCTCCGCATCGGCTTCGTGGCGGCCGAGATCGTCCGGCACGGAGGGACGGTGATCTGCGCCGCCGTGAGTCCGTATCGAGAGACCCGGAACCAGGTGCGGTCCATGGTGGGAAGCGACCATTTCGTGGAAGTGTTCGTGGACACCCCCCTCGAGGTCTGCGAGGAACGGGACGCCAAGGGCATGTACGCCAAGGCCCGCCGTGGAGAGATTCGCGGATTCACCGGCATCGACGATCCCTACGAGTCTCCCCGGGACCCGGAAATCATCCTGGACACGGTGCGCCATCCACCTCAGGTGAACGCTCAGGAAATACTGGACCACATGGTGCGGCGGGGCTACGTCCGGCCGGCGGAGTGAGGTCACGGCAAAAATCGTCGCGGCATGACCCCGAGAAGTCTATACTTGCCCATGTCGGGGCGGGCGACGGCTTCTCCGGTGAGCTGCGGCATGATCCGGGCGCTCCCGACCAGTACGAGCCTGCCTACGACGACACCGCCACCCGGTTCAACCCGCAGCCGTAGCTGGAACGTGCGGAGGCTTGACGATGAGGTTGGACGATCGAGAATTGGAGCGCCTCCTTATTCAAGGGGAGAGCTTCCATGTCGAGTACAAGGAGACATCACGAGGAGACAACCGAAACAAGATTCGCGAAGCTGTTTGCGCCTTCGCCAACGACCTGCCCGGTTTGGGTCAACCCGGTATCGTATTTGTTGGAGTCGCCGACAACCGTCAGCCGACAGGTCTCGATATTTCCGATGAAATCCTGCGGCAGCTTTCCGACGTCAAGACCGACGGATTGACCGTGCCGCCGCCTTCCATGTTCGTTGAGAAGCGTCGTCTCAAGGGTTTCGACGTCGCCGTCGTCACGGTTCTCCCTTCGGACTCCCCGCCCGTCCGTTACAGGGGGCGCATCCACGTCCGCATCGGTCCCAGACGAGGATTGGCGACCGCACAGGACGAGCGTATCCTCAATGAGAGGCGTCGAGCGGCGGGCGTCCCCTTCGATATTCAACCCGTGCCTGGAACAACCTTGTCCGAATTGAACTTGCGGCAGTTTGGCGAGGAATATCTTCCGCGGGCCTTCGACCCCGAAGTTCTCGACACGAACAAGCGGAGCGAAGCGGAACGCCTTGCCGCCACCAAGATGATCGCATCGGCTGACGATGGCACGCCGACGATTCTCGGCTTGCTGACGCTTGGCAAGAGTCCGCGCGACTACTTGCCGAATGCGTATGTTCAATTCTTGCGCATCAACGGATCGGAACTCGCAGATCCGATCATCGACGAAGAGAACATTGACGGCGCGATAAGTCAGACTCTCAGACGATGCGACGACAAGCTGAAGGCGCACAATCGGACCGCTGTCGATCTGACGACCGCGGACACGGAACGCCGCATCACGACCTATCCGCTACCGGCGCTCCAGCAGATCGTCCGCAATGCCATCTTGCACCGGACCTACGAGGGAACCTACGCCCCCGTCCGGATCAGTTGGTTCAACGACAGGATCGAGATTCAAAGTCCCGGCGGTCCATTCGGAATCGTGACGCCTGACAATTTCGGCCGGGCTGGGGTCACGGATTACCGAAATCCGAATCTGGCGGACGCCATGAAGGTCCTTGGTTTCGTGCAGCGTTTCGGTGTCGGTATCGCCATCGCTCAAAGAGCGCTTCGCGATGAAGGGCACGCCGGCCCGGAATTTCTGGTCGATGACAGGTTCGTGACGGCGATCATCAAGGGCAAGCAGAATTGACTGCTCCGGTTCTGACCTTTTTCAACAACAAGGGAGGCGTGGGAAAGACATCGCTCGCCTACCATCTGGCCTGGATGCTTTCCGAAATTGGCCGTCCCGTACTCGTTTGCGATCTGGACCCGCAAGCTAATCTGACTGCTGCGTTTCTGGACGAAGATCGTCTGGAGCGCTTATGGAACAGCGACGCACAGACTGATCGCGGTGCGACTATATTCCAATGCGTCAAGCCGTTGACGGAGGTAGGCGATCTCTTGCCGCCCAGACTTCATACGGTGGCGGAGGGGCTCAGGCTGCTGCCGGGTGATCTGGCACTGTCCGGCTTCGAAAGTACACTTTCCGAGCAATGGCCAAATGCCCTCGGCTCCGAAATGCTCTATAGACCGTTTCGGATCCTCACGGCCTTCTGGTCGGTGATGCAAGCCGGTGCAGATGAGTGCGGTGCAAACGTCATTCTGGTTGATGTAGGCCCAAATCTGGGCGCCATCAACCGCTCCGCTCTTATCTCCACGGACAAAGTCGTGGTCCCGCTTGGCGCCGATCTATTCTCCCTGCAGGGCTTAAGGAATCTTGGTCCGACATTGAGCCGCTGGCGTCGTGACTGGGGGAAACGACTTGAAAACTGGTCAGATCCAAGTTTTTCCCTACCCAAAGGAAAAATGGAAGCGTTGGGTTATATCGTGCAACAGCATGGGGTTCGTCTGACCCGTCCGGTCAAAGCGTATGACAAATGGGTCAACAGGATGCCGGAGGAATACGCCAGAACGCTTCTGGGCCGAAAATCAGGACCGTTTCCGGAAGCGCCGGCCGAGGACGAAAACTGTCTGGCCACCGTCAAGCATTACCGCAGCCTGGTACCGATGGCACAGGAACACCGCAAACCGATCTTTCACCTTACGGCATCCGACGGCGCCATCGGGGGCCATATGAGCGCCGTTTTGGACGCGGCCCGTGATTTCAGGAGACTGGCCCAACGTATCGCCAAGAGGGCGGGACTCCGGAACGCCGGGAGGTGAATTGGAGTCTCGCTGCATGGAACTCGTCGAGATGAAGGCGCGTGCGGAGTGTCCCGCGATTCGGCCATCGACTACGAAAGCGCCAGGAAAGCTGCCTCCGCGTCTGCCCCGAAAGCGAGAATCTCGGTCCGGCTGGATCGCAGCAACGCTTTGATGTCGGTCGTGGTGCAGTTGCCTCGCCGAATCCAGATGACCTTCGGAGGCGGACCCCGCAGGAAGCTCACCTGGTGGAAGTCCGAGTCCTTCGAGACAATCGTGAGACCGTGGTCCCGGGCGTAACCCCAGATCGCGGCGTCGTTCGCTCGGGCCAGTCCGATATCTCGAACGTGGACGGACCCCGGATACATATCCGACAGGCCAGCCACAAGACGCGGTGAGACGTTCTGGTCGAAGAGGAACTTCACCGCGGCGGTATCGAAACGAGCCTGCGTTCGCGCTCAGCCGCAAACGTTAGCGCTGCCCGGATGTCTTCGCGCTCCAAGTCTGGGAAATCCACCAGGATTTCCGCTTCTGTCATCCCGGAGGCCAAGTACTCAAGGATATCGTACACCGTGATCCGGAACCCGCGAATGCACGGCTTCCCCCCCCGCTTGTCCGGTGCCAGGGTGATGCGATCCATGCTTCACGATACTCTTAGCCCGGATCAAGGGTCAAATCTCCGCCACTGGAATGGCTCCTCACGACCGCCGTCGCGCGTAATGACTCTGCTCCGGCTCTGAGCCAGTCCAGGCAGCCGGCCCACGCCCGCATTGTTTGCCGCCGGTCGGACAGGATCTCGTCCGTTGGGATCCTTCACTGCGTGGGGCCAGTTGGTGCTCGTTAAGATCGGGACGAAAACCCAACACTTCATCCCTCACCATTGTCCGAAACCCAAGGCCTGTCATCTCCTCCTTGCCCATCCCCATGCGCCGAAGGGGGGCTCGCTCGTGGGCTGGAATTTTTCGGACCGCTTTGGATGAAGAGTTGGTGGAGGTAATCGGACTCGAACCGACGACCCCCTGCTTGCAAAGCAGGTGCTCTTCCAGCTGAGCTATACCCCCACCCTGGACCAAGAAACCCATAGCGAACGTCGCCGGAGAAGTTGGCGCGCAGCCACGGCGATTCACGCTATGGGTGTTTAGTTTAGCAGCCCCGGATAATGTGCGTCCTGGTCCGGAGTGGCGACTCGTCGCCGCCGAACTCCGGTGTGGCCATGGGGGGGAGGGCGACAGGGCGCCTGAAAGACGCCTTTCCAATCGGCGCCCGGAAGGACGCCGCTCCTTTCACCCGGAGACGGTGCGGGGGCGGGTGAAGGGCTCCTCCAGGTATTTTTTGGCCTCGGCCTGGGCGCCGTTGTAATCGATCTTGCTGTTGGCGGCCTTGCGGTATTCCGACTTGGCCCGCTCCCGCTGGCCCAGGATGTCGTAGATCTTTCCCAGGTAGATGTGGATCCAGGTCTCGATCCAGGGAGGATTCAGGTTCCCGTTGAGCGACTCCCGGAAGGCGTTGGCCGAATTGGAAAAGCTGTGCTGCTGGAAGAACACCTCACCCAGCCGATAGCTGGCCATTGAGCTTCTGGGGTCCTGCTCCTTGGCCTTCTCGAATTCCTGGATCGCCGCCACGAATTCCGACTTTCGCTGGTAGTCCTCACCCAATGCGATGTGGACCAGGACTCGCATCCGGTCCGAATCGTTCAGGATCTTCCCGTTGGGATCCACCACCACCCGGAGAGGCCGGTTCTGCATATCGAGCTTGAACGAAGTGGAGCGGCCCCCGATGACCAATTTGTCGTCCTTTGCCTCACCCTTGGTCTCGATTCGCAGGTCGGCCGGCATGCGGAAGAGGTCGATGTCCTGCTTCACCTGCCCGCGGATCTGGAAGCTCCCGTCTCTCATTTTGTAGATGTTGTAGTCGACCTTGAACTCGGGGACCCCGACCGACTCGACCCATTGGACGAAGAACCAGCCATAGTCTTCGCCGGTCTTCCGTTGGACGAAGTCGACGAATTCCCGGGTGCCGGCCTCCTGGTCCTTCCGCTCCTGGTACCACTCTTTGAAATACCCATTGAAATCATCCCGGCCGATGAGCTGACCCAACATGTAGAGCACCCAGGCCCCCTTGCTGCCGACGATGGATTCGTACTGGGAAGAGCCGGGCTTGAAGGTGAGGCCCTCGGTGATGGGCGCCAGCTTCTGGTGCTTCATGGCGTCCACCGCCTCACGCGCCAGCACACCACGAAAATCGTCGGCGTGGTTCATCTCCATGTAGCGGAGAGCGGCATAGGTGCAAAAGCCCTCCCGGAGGAAGACGTCCCGCTCCCCCTTCGGGCGCACCGAGTAGCCCCACCAATGACGGGCCAGCCGTTTGGCCAACTCCATCACCGGCATCCGCTTGGCCTCGAGCATTCCGGATTCCAGGAGTATCAGGCCGAAGGATCCGGAGGTCTCCAATTCCACCTTGCCCACCGAAACCAGGTCCAGGCCGGACAGCGGGCTGGATCCGTACTCCTGGTTGTAGAATTCCAGGATCTTGCCGATCTCCTGACCCCAGGGAGCCAAGTCGCCCTTGAAGTCCTCCCTCACGTGGAAGCTGACTGGGACCGGACCCTCCTTGAAGGTCTGGCGGAGGAATTGGGAGACCACCACGGAAATCTCGGTCAGGGGGTAATCACTCGTCCAATTGAAGACTTCGGTGACACCCTCGGTCCGGATCGATTCCAGGCGTCCGGGCGCTACGGCCGAGAATCCAAGCGGAACCCGGACCGATACCTTGGCCGTTGCCGAGTCGAACGGAAACAGGTGCTGCGGAAACCAGCGGCCCTCGGACAGAAGCAGTGCTCCGTCGGGGGAGACCACGGCCTTCTCGGTGCGGGCGACGTTCAGGAAGGCGAATTCATCGCCTTCCAGATTCCCCTCGAACCGGAAGGTGAGCGTCACGTCGGTCCCCGGATTGAGCGACTTGGGGCCCTGAACCCTCATGTTTTTCTGGCTCAGGTCGTCGAATCGGGTCGAGTACCGGTTCCCGTCCTGGTCCGTGGTCGCCAGAATGCTGAGCTGATTATTGAAATCGAAGGGAATGCTGAGGATGTTCTCCAAGACCCTGAAGGTGACCCGGGCCGTTCCCTCCAGGAAACGCTCCTGCGGATCCACCTCCACCTCGATGTCGTAATGGCTCACATCCAGCAGGCGCGGCCCGGCGGGAGCCGTCTGCGCCCACGCCAGGGCATTTCCCAGAACCAGAAGAGTAATCGCAGTCAGTACTTTCATGGCATCACTCCTGCAAATAACGGCGGACCTGCATCGCAGCTTCACGGTACGCGTTCTGTCGGCCCAGGCGGCCGGCGGCCTGTCCCAATTTCTCCCTGACGCTCGCCCTTTCTCCCTCGTGAGTGAGGAGCCTTACCAGATAGCGGCCGATGGTCCGTCCCCGGGCTTGCCACTGAATGAACTCGGGAACGATGCGTTCGCCCATGACCAGGTTGGTCAGAGAGTAGGTCCGGGTCCGGACCAGAAGACGGGCGAATATCCATGTCGGCCACGACATCCGGTAGACCATGGCGAACGGAACGCGCAACAACGTGGCTTCCAATGTAGAGGTCCCACTTTTGATTATGGCACAGTCCGACCGGGGAAGGACGTGGGCCATGCCCTCCTCCCGGAACTCCAGGGGCAAGGGCTTGCCGCGCCTCCCCAACCAGCTTCGGTAGACTTTCTTCAGTTCCTCCAACGGTACGTCCGGAGCCTTGACCACCCAGTATCGTGCCTGGCAACGGCGGGAAGCGTAGCGGGCCGCGTCCAGCAACCGCGGGAAGATTCGCCGCACCTCCTGGATCCGGCTGCCCGGCAACAGGGCCGCGACCGGCTCCTCCCGGGGTCCGGAGCCGCCGCCGGGCGCCACTCCTCTAAGCCGTTCCAGGGACGGATTCCCCACGTAAAGAGCGTTGACGCCCCGGCTCCGAAAATACTCCTGCTCGAAGGGAAAGACGGCCAGCACGAGGTCCACGTCCCTCCGAATCTGGCGGACGCGCGAAGAGCGCCAAGCCCAGACCTGGGGTGCAATGAAGTATACGACCGTCACACCCGCCTGTTTCAAACGGCGGGCCAGCCTCAGATTGAAATCGGGGAAGTCGACCAGGATGGCAAGTCGGGTCCGGCGCAACCGGACCTCCCGGAGGATGTTCCGGTACAGCTTCCAATAACTGGACAGATTCCCAGCCGCTTCCCAGGGACCGATGGCGGCGAGGTTGGAAACGTCCTCCAACAGGTCGACACCCGCCTGGAACATTTTTTTGCTTCCGCTGCCGAACCACTGGATCCGGACCGCGGGGCAGAGCCGGTCGACTTCCCGGACCAGGGCCGCGGCGTGCTGTTCGCCGGAGGTTTCTCCGGCCACCACCAAAACGGAGACTCTTGGAATCACATCCATTGGACTGGACGGCGCACTGGAAGTTTCACGCGGCTGAGATTTTTCGCGAGAGGTCATTCCGGCCTGCAGCGAGGGTCGGTGACCGGTGGTCCCGGACAGCGGTTGGAAACCGAGTTTTCTGTCCGGCGGTTGGAAACCGCCGCTCCCCGCTACCGGATCCGCTCCCGAATCCAGCCTCCGCCCAAGACCCGGTCAGCCTCGTAAAAGACCGCTGCCTGACCGGGGGAGACCGACATCTGAGGAGCGTCGAAGACGACTCGCGCCACGCCTCGTCCGTTCTCCCCCGCCGCCGTCCCGCAGCTGATCTCCGCGGGAGCCTCGGCATGCCGGGAACGGATTTTGACGGCGGCTCGGACCGGGCGCCGGGGCGGCCGTCCCGAGATCCAATGGACACGCTCGGCTACCAGGCCCGTGCTGAACAGATCCTCCTTGTACCCGACGATCACGGCGTTCCTTTGCCGGTCCAGACGCAGGACGTACAGAGGCCGCGGATGCGAGATTCCCAAGCCCCGCCTCTGCCCCACCGTGAATCGAAACAGTCCCCGGTGAGTCCCCACCCTCGAACCGTCCCCCATGAGCACCGGCCCGGGACGCTGCTGCTCCTGCAGGACCGGCAGAAACCCCTGATCCACCCCTTCGGCCTGCCGGCGAATGAATTCTGCGTAGTTTCCACCGGAGACGAAACAAATTTCCTGGCTCTCCGGTTTGTCGGCCGTGATCAGCCCATTGGCGCGGGCGATGTCCCGAACCGCGGCCTTGGGATACTTGCCCACGGGAAAGAGCGTCCGGGCCAACTGATCCTGGTTGAGTTCAAATAGAAAATAAGACTGGTCTTTGTCCGTGTCCCGGGCCTTCAGGAGCACGTGGCCGTCCTCTTCATCGTGGTCCACCCGAACGTAGTGACCGGTGGCCACCCGCTGGAACCCGATCTGACGAGCGAAATCCATCAACCGGTCGAACTTGACGAAGGTATTGCAGAGGACGCAGGGAGACGGAGTCCTGCCCTCCAGGTACTCTCCGATGAAGGTCCGGATGACCCTTTCCCGAAAGACCTTCTCCATGTTGACCACGTAGAACGGCACCGACAACCTTTCGGCCACCCGGCGCGCATCGTAGGTGTCGTCCAGCGAGCAGCAACGGCCGGACCGGACCGCCGTTCCCTGCGGGTCCTTGCGGTGGTCCCACAGCTGCATGGTGCAACCCACGATGTCGTAGCCGGCGTCCTTGAGCAGGACCGCGGCGGCAGAGCTGTCCACTCCGCCGCTCATGGCCAGAAGGACTCGCTCCATGGTTCCCGATCACTCCTTTGCTTCGTTCCCTGGACAAGAACGGGCGACCACAAGGGTCGCCCGTTGCGCTTCCGCTCGACCTTTGGTTCCCGAAGCGGCCCCATTCCGGATTCTACTGGGGACGAGCGGCTAAGACCAAAGGAACCCGCGCGATATGACCTCGATCTGCGAGTGGCTCACCGGTACGTCGTAAGGCTCGATGTCCTCGACATGGGGCCGAAACCCGATCCGGATGCGACTGAAGCGATGCCGCAGGTCGGCGCGAAACGTCTCGACCATCTCATGGAGATCGAGATCCGTGCCGGTGGCGTCCGTGCTTTCCCGGACCTCGGGATCGTCGTCCTGCAGGGGCAGCCGATCCCACTCCTGAGCCAAATCGGAGAACAAGCTCCGTACGGTCGCCAGCCGGCGGTCCCGAAGAGTATCAACCGACGTCTCCTCGGCCACCATCTTCATCATCGCCGATTTCAACTCGATGACCCGGCGCAGATAGACATCCCGCAACTCTTCCCGCTGCAGGACCCGCTTCCGAACCTCTCTCTGATGGCAACGCTGGAGAAATTCCTCCCGGCTTTCATTGGGTCTCGAGTAAAGGTCCAACTCCCTATTCTTCCAGATCCGGGGCCGATAGTGACGGATCGAATGATGGATGATCATGCTGTCGGCGAAATCGGGCCAATTCAATTCTCTCGGGGGATCGAACTCCTCGACCTCGTCGGGATTCACGGGAGTGACCATGTCCGGAGTCCAGTTGAGGTCGGCGTCGCCCAACCACTCGCCGCAGAAACACTCCGACCTTGAGGTCCGGAAATTGGACCTCACGTCCTGGACATCCTGCCGAACCAGGAAAAATAGTGAGGGAGTGGAAACCTCGCTCGCGCCAAGTCTTCGATAGTGTTTCAAGATGGATGCCAGCGGATGTGAATTATAACACGGGTAGGAAAGAGGAAAGGCAGGAGAGAGGAAAGAGAGAAGGGGGCGGGTTATGGCGGAAGGTTGCCTCGAACGAACTGTGGACTGTTGGAATGATAGACATTCGGTGTCCAATGTTTTTACATCTGGTATCTCGTTGAAATATTGGGACTTGCCTGGATTGGGGGCGTGACGGGCTGTCAAACCGGTTGACGGTCCTCTTTCTGAAGGGTGGCCATAACATCAAGAAATACAAGGGTTTCCGTGGTTGGCACGCGGCTTGCTACAGGAGTGCCTCGAAGGAGGTGATCATGAGAGCTTACGTTGCGAAACCGGCATCTTGGGAAAGACGGCTGATCTCGGGAGTCCGCGATGGGGACGAGGCAGCCTTCCAGGAACTCTTCACGCGTTTCCAGGGCAACATCTATCGAACGGCGCTCCGAATCCTCAAGGAGGAGCAGGCTGCCTGGGACGCTCTGCAGGAGACCTTCGTCAATGTTCACAGGGCGTGCCACAAGTTTCGGGGCGACTCCAAGCTGAGCACCTGGATCAACAGGATCGCCATCAACGTCTGCCTGGAGACGCTCCGGCGGAACCGGAAGCATCGCCGCAATCTGGACGGAGACGTTTCGGAATGGGTCCACTTGGAGGACGCTTCCCAACGCACCCCGTTTGAAGAACTCCGGCGCACGGAGATCAGGAGACGAGTCCGGGCCGGCATCTCGGCCCTCAACGAACACCACCGCAAAGTGGTCTGGCTGCACGACCTGGAAGGCTTCACCATCCGCGAAATCGCCGAATCCCTGAAAGTCGCCGAAGGCACGATCAAGTCGCGCCTGTTCTATGGGCGCCGCCAGTTGCGCCAACGCCTCGAGGCGGCCTGAGCCCACGTGGCAAGATGTCGCCGCGGCCTCCTCCCCCCGGCCGCGGTGACATTCCCTCGGGGGAGATTCTGAATACTGAATCCCGGACTGCATGGGGCTGACAGGCAGTGTGATTATTCATTGGTCCTTTTCGGACTGTATAGTTTGGACTTCGTCCCCCCTGCCCCCCTAAAAGTCGCCGCTCCTTGCGGCTGCGTAGCGTTTCAGCTTGGAGATGATGGTCTGACGGCTCACCTGGAGCGCTTCGGCGGCCCGGCTTCGGTTGTTGTCGTGGACGCGAAGGGCCTCCAGGATGAGTTCGCGTTCCAGTTGAGCCAGCCTCTGCTTCAAAGACCCCTGCGCCGGACCCGATTCGGGCGGCAAGGAGATCCTCCCCGACAGCGCCGAAGGTGAGATGGGACGACCCGGATCGGCAAGAATGACCAGACGCTCCACTTCGTTCTCCAGTTCCCGGACATTGCCGGGCCAGGAATAGCCTCGGAGCACTTCCAGCGTCCTTGGATCGAAACGGCAGCCGAACCTGTTCAGCCGCCGGCAGGAGCGCTCCAGAAAGAACTCGGCCAGCTCGTCCACGTCCTCCGGCCGGGCCCTGAGGGGAGGCACAAGAACGGTGAACACGTTGAGCCGGAAGAAGAGATCCTGACGAAAGCGGCCCTCGGCGACCTCCCGGCTCAGGTCCCGGTTCGTGGACGCGACCACACGGACGTCGATATTTTTGGGGGCTTCGGCACCCACCGGGAAGATCTCGCCCTCCTGAAGCGCCCGGAGCAGCTTCACCTGAAGGTCCAGTGGCGCCTCTCCCACCTCGTCCAAAAAAATCGTGCCGCCGTCGGCCAGCTCGAAGTACCCCTTCTTCTGCTCCGTCGCTCCGGTGAAGGCCCCCCTTGTGTGACCGAAGAACGCGCTTTCCACCAGGTCGGCCGGGACGGCGCCGCAGTTGACCGGCACGAAGCCCTCGTTCGCTCTGGGGCTCCGATCATGGACATATCGGGCCAGAAGCTCTTTTCCCGTTCCGGTCTCCCCCTGCAGAAAAACGGTGGAACTCGTGGGGACCACCCGGTCCAACGAACGAAGCAGCGCCTTGATGGCGCGGCTGCGGTAGACGAGCCTGGGTTTGGAATTCTCCAAGAGCTGCTTTTCCTCTCGCAGCTTCAGGTTCTCCGCCTCGAGACGGGTGTTGATCCGGTGGAGTTCCCGCCCCAATCGCTCCTGCTCCCGCTTCAACTCCCAGCGGCCCAACTCCTGTTTCACGACTTTCCGCAGGGAGCGGGGATCCCAGGGCTTGGTGATGTAACGATGGACGTGCCCCTGATTGATGGCGTCCATCAGGTCCTCCGACTCGGTGTAGCCGGTGAGGATGATCCGGACCGTCTGAGGACGAATATGCAGCGAACGATGCAGCAGATCCACACCGCTCATGGCCGGCATCCGTTGATCCGTGATAACGGCCGAGACCTCCCTCCGGCGCAGCAGGTCCAGAGCCGCCCGCCCCGAGGAGGCCTCCAGCACCTCGTAATCGTTGATGAAGGTGCGGCGCAGCTTCTGGAGATTGCCCGCCTCGTCGTCGACCACCAGCAGTGAGTGCCTGTCATTCATGATTTCAATGGCAGCCGGACGCAGAAACGGGTTCCGCGTCCCACTTCGCTCTCCACTTCGATGGACCCTTTGTGCTGCTGCACGATCCCGTAGCTGATGCTCAGACCCAATCCCGTGCCCTGACCCACGGCCTTGGTGGTAAAGAAGGGCTCGAAGACCTTCCTCAAATGATCCTTCTGGATTCCGGAACCGTCGTCCTCGATCTCGATCACCGCCTCTCCGTTGTCCGTCGAAGTCCGGATCCGGATCTCACCGCAATCGGGAATGGCCTGACAAGCATTGGAGAGGACGTTCATGAATACCTGGCTCATGCGTCCCGGATGGCATTGCACCGGGGGCACGTCGCCATAGTCCTTTTGAATTCGGATCCGGTCCCGGTATTCGTTATGCAGCAGGTTCAACGCCAAATCCAGCGGCTCCTGGATCGGAACCCGCTGCGTCTTGTCCACGTCCATCCGCGAGAAGGTCCTCAGATCCCCGATGATGGCGTGGATTCGCTCGGCCCCCTCCTCGAAGTTGTCCATCAGGCGGTCGAGATCCTCGATGACGAAGTCATAGTTGAGGCGCTGCCGCAAGGAATCGAGCGTCTCCCGATCCTCCGGCCCGAGTCCGGAATGGCTGTCGTAGAAACGGATCACCTCCTCCAACTTCTGAACGTACTGGCGCAGGAAGTCGGTGTTGCCGTAGATGAAGTTGAGGGGGTTCTTGATCTCGTGGGCGATGCCGGCGACCAGTTGGCCCAGCGACGCCATCTTTTCGCTCTGGACCAGTTGCACCTGGGTGTCCTTGAGTTCCTGATACGCCTTCCGGACTTCCCGGCCGGACCGCTCCAGCTCGCCGGTCCGTTTCCTGACCTTCTCTTCCAGGCTGCGATTGAGCTCGATCAGGGCGTAGCTCCGATCCTGAAGCGACTGGGCCATTTCATTGAAGGTCACCGCCAACTCGCCGATTTCGTCCCGGGAGGCCACCTGCACCCGCTGGTCCAGGTCGCCGCCGGCCAGCACGCGGGCGCCCCGGGTGAGCCGCTTGACCGGGACCGTGATGCCCCGGGCGATGGAGTAGGTCAGGAGTCCCACCAGCAGCGCGGTCAGCGAGACGGCGCCCATCAGCACCTGCTTGAGGTCCTGCACGGGGGCGAAGATGTCCTCGTCGTTGATGCCCACTCCGCAGATCCACTGGAAGAAGTCGTGATTCACCACCGCCAGACCGCTGATCTTGGAGGTGCCGGGAGGATACTCGTAGTAGTCGTGGGTGGCCCCGCCGGCGATGGCAGCCTGGAGATCTTCGAGGCCATGGTCCTCCGCCAGGCGGGACCCGTAGTTGTCCACCAGGGGAACCCTTCCCCCTCCCGAGCCCGGCCGATTCCTCCGGTACTTGTGTCCGATGACGGTGTTCACGTCCTTGCCGAAGAGAAAGGCGTATCCGGACGTCAGGGAGCGCCGTTCCAGGTCCTCTTCGATGTTGTCGAGAATCGCTTGGACATACTCCCAGTTCATGTAGGCCAGGATCCCTCCCAGCAACACCCCATCCTCCGACATGAAGGGCGCCGCGAATCCGATGGATCTCTGGCGGGCGATATCGTCGTCCTGATAGGAGTAGAGTTGCCGGATCAGTGGCGAGGCGTGCCAGTCCAAGTAGCCGAATCGCCCTTGGCGGACCTCCTCCAGCCAACTGCCGTCCTCGGTATAGGAAAGGAGGTTCTGTCCCCGCAGTCGCGCCAGCCGATTCGGGTCCAGACGCACCCCTACGGTGTTCCGGTCGATGCTGCTGGTGGAGAGCACACGGCCCTCCCTGTCGAACAGCACCAGCAGGTCGTAGACTTCGTGCACCACCACCAACTGGTTCAACAGCAGCGTGGGAGGATCGCGCCGCCGGACCAGATAGTCTCCCAGTTCCCGGTAGAGGGTCATGGAGACCGTCTCCTCCTTCTTCTCCAGGATCGAAAGCAGGATGTTGTCGGCGATACCCTGGGCGACCTGCTCCAGGTAGAGGACGGTCCGGTCCTGAGTGATCTGCTCCTTGGCCTGGTAGTAGGCGAAAATACAGATGGCGGCCAGTGGAATCACCGCCAAGGGGAGAATGAAGAGGACCAGTTTGTGCCGGAGGCTTCTCACGGCGCTCCCTTCAATGTCCAGGTTGTGGACAGTTCAGTGACAAATTTTACTACGCTTGGTGTCTGTGTCAACGGGTGGGGAGGTTTTCTTGTCGCCCATTCTTCAATTCGTGCGGATGGAAGACGCTTCGCGGAGTGGGGACTCCGTCCCCCCAAGACCCCCCTAATCGGCGCCTGAAAGACGCCGCTCCCATTCGGCGGCGAGAAAGCCGCCGCTCCTACGTGGGGCGGAAGGTTTTGGATCGAACGGTGATTCGATCGATCCAGTCGAGGTCGGGTTCGTAACCGATCCCGGGGTCGGTGGAAGGAGTGATAGTGCCGTCCGAATCGACTTCGATGGGGGGCTGCGCCGTGTCCCGATGGAAATAGCGGCGGCTGGCAGAAACATCGCCGGGGAGAGTGAAGTTCTCAAGAGTGGAGAGAGCCACGTTGTGGGCGCGTCCGATGCCGGTCTCCAACATCCCTCCGCACCAGACTGGAACCCTCCGGGCCTGGCAGACGTCGTGGACCGCCCTGGCCTCGGTGTGCCCCCCCACGCGCCCCATCTTGATGTTGACGATGCGGCAGGCTCCCACGGCGATGGCATGGTCCGCATCCCGCCGATGGCGGATCGATTCGTCCAGACAGATTGGGGTCCGGAGCCGGGCCTGGAGCTCGACGTGCCGGAAGACGTCGTCGTATTCCAGAGGCTGCTCCATCATCAGCAGGTCGAACCGGTCCAGTTCGGCCAGGTGGTCGAAGTCGGCCAAACCGTAGGCGGAGTTGGCGTCCACCATGAGCGTGATCCGGGGAAAGCGCTTGCGGACGGCGGCCACGATGTCGAGGTCCCAACCCGGCTTGATCTTGATCTTGATCCGCTGGTATCCCGCCTCCAACTCTTCCTCGATCTTGCGCAGGAGAATGTCGGGGTGATCCTGGATGCCGATGGAGACGCCGCAGGGGATGCGGCGATGGCGTCCCCCCAGGAGCTTCCACAGAGGAACTCCGGCCGACTTGGCCTGGAGGTCCCAGAGTGCGGCCTCCAGACCGGCCTTGGCCATGGGATGCCCGCGGACCGTACGGACCCAGTCCGGAAACTCCTCCGCCCGGCTGAAGCGGACACCCAATATCCGAGGGACCAGGAACCGGCTCAGGACCGGCCAGACGGTGTCGACCGTCTCATAACTGAATCCGGGCGCATCGTCGGCGACGCACTCGCCCCAGCCGGAAAGCCCGTCCGCCCGGACCTCCACCAACAAGACCCGGCGTCCATGGACCCGGCCGAAACTCGTCTCGAAGAAATGGACGAGAGGAAGGCTGATTTCGCGAACGACAACCCGTTCCAGCTTCACTCTTTCTTCTTTCCGCTTTCCTTTTTCCTCGTTTCTTTCCCCCCCCATCCCCCTCCTCCCGGGGTCTCGATCCGGACGGCCTGCCCGGCCGTGAGCTGGAGAGACACCTTGCCGGCGAGGTTCTTGCGGCGGCCCCGGTCCACCAGGTAGTTTCGGCCCTTCTTCCCGGCGTCTCCTCCGTTGAGGCCGTAGGGCGGGTTGACCCGCCTCTCCGAGAGAATGGTGGCGGTGCAACCGGTCAGGACCTCCAGGGTCCGGACGATTCCATCCCCGCCACGATTCCTGCCCTTGGCGCCGGAACCTGTTCTCAATCGGTACTCCCGAACCCGAAGCGGGAAATCGTACTCCAGGGCTTCGATGGGAGTATTCAGGGAGTTGGTCATGTGGGTGTGCACGCCGCTGGTTCCGGGGCCGGCCGGGCCGGCCCCCATGCCGCCCCCGATGGTCTCGTAGTAGGAAAAAGGCTCGCCCGTCCCGGGGTGGATCCCGCCGATGGAGATGTTGTTCATGGTGCCGCTGCTGGCGGCCGGGATCTGGTCAGGCAGGGCTTTGGCCAGGGCCCGGAGCAGGACGTCCACGATCCGTTGGGAGGTCTCCACGTTGCCGCCGGCCGTCGCCGCCGGAAACCGGGCGTCCACGACGCTTCCCTGCGGCGTCATGACGCGGACCGAGCGCATCAGCCCGGCACTGGCCGGCGCATCGTCGGGAGCCAGGCAGCGGAGAACATAGTAAACGGCGGACCGGGTGACGGCGCGGACGGCGTTGAGACAGCCGGGCATCTGGGGAGCCGACCCCGCAAAATCGATCTTCATGGAATTCCCGGTGACCCGGATGCCGACACGGATCGGGACCGGCTCCGAGCCCTCCCCGGGGCCGGCGTCATCCAACAGGTCCTCGGCTGTGTAGCGTCCGTTCGGGATCCGGCGAATGGTCTGGCGCATGATCTTCGCCGAGTAGTCCTGCAGAGCCCGGCAATACTTTTCCACCTCGGGTCTTCCGTTCTTTTCGACCAGCGCCCGCAGCCGCTTGTCGCCGACTCTCAGAGACCCCACCTGCGCGGCCAGATCTCCTTCCCGCTCCAGGGGTGTGCGGACGTTGCTGAGGAGGAGGCGGAGCAGGTCGACGTTCAATCGGCCCTGCCGGTAGAGCTTGGTCGGCGGAATCCGGATTCCCTCCTGAAAGACATCCCGGCTCAGGGGCATGGAGCCGGGGGACATTCCCCCCACGTCCGCGTGATGGGCGCGAACGGCCACGTAGAAAACGGGGCGCGCGAACCCGTCCGAGGGTTCGAACACGGGCGCCACCATGGTGAGATCGGGCAGATGGGTTCCCCCGGCGAAGGGGTCGTTGAGGATCACCACGTCGCCCGGCTGCAGGGTCTTCTCATGGGCGAGGGCCGCCTTGACCGACATGGGCATGGAGCCCAGATGAACCGGCATGTGGTCCCCCATGGCCACCAACTGCGCCTTCGAGTCGAAGAGCGCACAAGAGTAGTCCCGGCGTTCCCGGACGTTGGAGGAATACGCGGTGCGGCGGAGCACCGTCCCCATCTCCTCGGGGACCGCGGTCAGAAGATGCCGGTAAACCTCCAGGCGGACAGGATGTATACGTTTTGCCACGGGGAAAAGATAGCAGAAGAGAGGAATGAGGAACGAGGAAAGAGGAGAGAGCGGGAGGATTCCAGGGTCAAGTGGAGGGCGGCTGAACAGTCTGCGCAACGCCTGCACTCTTTTCTATTTCCTATTTCCTATTTCCTCTTTCCTCATTTCCTCGGGGACCGCGGTCAGAAGATGCCGGTAGACCTCCAGGCGGACAGGATGGATCCGTTTCGCCACGGAGAAAAGATTGCAGAAGAGAGGAATGAGGAACGAGGAAAGAGGAGAGAGCGGGAGGATTCCAGGGTCAAGTGGAGGGCGGCTGAACAGTCTGCGCAACGCCTGCACTCTTTTCTATTTCCTATTTCCTATTTCCTGCCCTTTCCTCTTTCCTGCCCTTGCTATAATTCGCGGTCCTCATGCGACCACTTGTGCTCACGCTGCAGATGATCAAGTTCGAGCACACTGTATTCGCCCTGCCTTTTGCTTTTCTGGGAGCCCTTCTGGCCCAGCGCGGACTGCCCGGAGTCGAAACCTGCATCTGGATCGTGGGAGCCATGGTGGGGGCGAGAAGTGCGGCCATGGCCTTCAATCGGCTGGTGGACCGGCGCCAGGACCGGCTCAATCCGCGGACCGCCGGCCGGGAGCTTCCACGGAGGCTGCTGAAACCCGGCTTCGTCACCGGCTTCATCCTGGTGTCCGCTGGGCTGTTCTTCTTCTCGGCCTGGAAGTTGAATCCGCTCGCCCTGCTGCTGTCGCCGCCGGCCCTGGCCATCGTCCTGCTCTACAGTTTTACGAAGAGGTTCACCTCGCTGTCCCACCTTTTCCTGGGCCTCTCCCTGGCCATCGCGCCGGTCGGGGGTTGGGTGGCGGTGCGGGCAGAGCTGTCCCTGGACCCGTTCTACCTGGCGGCGGCCGTTCTGCTTTGGGTGGCCGGCTTCGACATCATCTATTCCTGCCAGGACACGGAATTCGACCGCCGCATGGGCTTGCACTCGATCCCGGGACGCCTGGGAACGGCTGCGGCCCTGAAGGTCTCGGTGCTGCTGCACGCCGGGATGGTGGCCGTCCTGGGTTACGCTTTTCACTCCTTCGATCTGGGCCTGTTGAGTTGGGCCGGCCTGGTTCTGGTGACGGCCGCCCTGATCTACGAACATCGAATCGTCAGTCCTTCCGACCTGAGCCGGGTCAACGCCGCGTTTTTTGCCGTCAACGGCGTTATTAGTCTAGGGCTGCTTCTGTTCGTAGGTCTCGATCTATGGCTGTTCCGGTAGACGAAACTCCGACCCTGTCCTTGGACCTCTCGTCCCAGGCCCGGCCGGGAGAGACTTCTCTCTCGCCGGACGAGCGGGAGCCTGTGGTCCGCATGGTAGACCTCATCGTCTTCGATGCCATCGGCAAGAGAGCCAGCGACATTCATCTGGAGACCTACGAAGGAGTGTTCCGGATCCGGTACCGGATCGACGGGGTCCTCTATCCGGTCGCCTCGCCTCCCCTGGCCCTTCGTGATGCCCTGATCTCCAGAGTCAAGATCCTGGGCGATCTCGACATCGGCGAACGGCGGCTCCCTCAGGACGGCCGAATCCGGATGAAGGCAACGCAGGCCGGAGATGATCGGGAGATCGATCTCCGCGTCTCCTCGCTCCCCACCATATTCGGAGAAAAGCTGGTGTTGAGGATCCTGGACCGGGAGCGCCTCCCGCGTAAACTGTCGGACTTGGGACTGGAGGAGTCCTCCCTCGAGCGGATGAGGAGAGCCCTTCGAAGATCGCATGGAATCGTTCTGGCCACCGGCCCCACCGGCAGCGGGAAGACCAGCACCCTCTACACCTGCCTGTCCCGGCTCAACCACCCCGGAATGAACATCAACACCGTGGAGGACCCGGTTGAATTCAACCTTCCGGGAATCAACCAGGTGCAGACCAAGGACTCGGTGGGTCTGGGCTTCGCCACGGCGCTCCGGGCGCTGCTGCGCCAAGACCCGGACATCCTTATGGTGGGGGAGATCCGGGACCGGGATACCGCAGAGATCGCCATTCGAGCCGCCATCACCGGACACCTGGTGTTGAGCACTCTGCATACGAACGACGCCGCGTCGACCGTGGGACGGCTGCTGGACATGGGGATTCCTCCCTTCCTCATCGCCAATTCGGTGGACCTGGTGTGTGCCCAACGGTTGGTGAGGAGGCTGTGTGGAGAATGCAAGGAGCCGAACCGGTCCCCGATTCCGATTCAGGGACCAGCGGGAACCGAAACGGACCCGATCCTCAAGATCTCCCGCTTCGACGCCCGGGGTTGCCCCGCCTGCCACGGCACAGGCTATCGAGGACGGATCGGACTGTTCGAAACCATGGAGGTGACCGAGACCATACAGCAACTGATCCTCCAGGGCGCTGACGCGACGAGAATCCGGAGACAGGCGGTCCGAGAGGGGATGATCACCCTGCGGGACAGCGGACTGGAGAAGATTCGCTCCGGTGTCAGCACGGTGGAGGAGGTGCTGAAGGCGACGCACCTGGTTTGAACCGGTGAAACATGCGGGTTGATCAGACGCGTTTCAGGGGACAGGTCCTGAACCTGTTGCGCCTGGCGCACGACTCCGGCGCCAGCGACCTGCATCTCATTCCCGATTCCGTACCTTGCATGCGAGTCCATGGCCGGCTGGTGGCCGCAAACCATCTCCGGCTGAACCTGGAAGAGGCCCGGCGCCTGGCCTACGGCATCATGTCCGACCGCCAGAGGGACCGCTACGAGCGTCTCCGGGAGATCGACTTCAGCTTCGAGGTGGAGGGCCTGTCCCGATTCCGCGCCAACGTCTTCACCCGCCGCGGCAAGACGGCGGCCGTCGTCCGTCTCATTCCGCTTCAGGTCGAACGCCTGGAGGATTTGGGGCTGCCGGCGGTGGTGGAGGGCCTCGTGGTCCGACCCCACGGCCTGATCCTGGTGGCCGGCTCCTCCGGCAGCGGCAAGTCGACCACGCTGGCGGCCCTCGTCGACCGGATCAACCGAACCCAGGCCAAACACATCATCACCATTGAGGATCCCATCGAGTTCGTGCACCGCAACCGCAAGAGCGTCGTCAGCCAGAGGGAGGTGCCGGGGGATTCCCCCTCCTTTGCGTCTGCGCTCCGTATGGCCCTGCGCCAAGACCCCGACGTGGTCCTGGTGGGGGAGATGAGGGATTCCGAGACCATCGAGACCACGCTCCGGCTGGCCGAAACGGGGCACCTGACCCTTTCGACACTTCACACCCGATCGGCCCCTGACACCATCGGGAGAATTCTGGACATGTTCCCTGCCGATCAGCAGGGACGGATCCAGTCCCTCCTCTCGTCGGTCCTGGAGGGGATCGTCTGCCAGGCCCTGATGCCGTGCCGGAAGGAGCCGGGACGCGCCGCGGCCGCGGAAGTCCTGATTCCCAATCCGGCCATCCGGAACCTGATCCGTGAGCACAAGCTCCACCAGATCCGCTCGGCCATGCAGACGGGCCAGTCCGGAAGCGGAATGTGCACCCTGAATCAGAGCCTGGCCAAGCTGTTCCACGCCGGCCGGATCTCCTACGAGACCTGCCTGGAGGCCTCGCCGGACGCCGTAGATCTGCAGCGTTCCCTGGAGCGGCGGTTTCCCAGCCGCCGGACTCCCGAATAAGCGCAGGCCAAAGGAGGAACGCGCACCGGCGAGAATGGGCGACTGGAAATCGCCCCTCCTGCGCCCCTCCCCCCCTCCGATTCATTGTTTTTGGGTCCCCAATCGTTACCAGTATCAGTGACCATTCCAGACGGGCGGGGGTTTCGTCCCCGCCGCATTGCACAGGCTCGAATCGGCAGGATCTCGACCCGGCAGCTGGCTCTGTTCACGCGGCAACTGTCGGTGATGCTGGGGGCGGGGGTCTCGCTGGTGTCGGCCCTGCAGAACCTGGCGCAACAGGAGAAGAACCGCGCCCTGGGCCCCACGCTGCGCCAAATCCGCTACGACGTGGAATCGGGGTCCACGCTGGCTGCGGCGCTGGAACGCCATTCCCGTGTCTTCGATCCTCTTTTCGTCAACATGGTCCGGGCCGGGGAGACGGGTGGATTCCTGGAAACCGTGTTCAAGCGCCTCACCCTGTTCCTGGAAAAGCGGCTCCAGTGGCGCAAGGCAATGCTCTCGGCATCTCTCTATCCGGCGGTCGTCATCTTGACTTCGTTCCTGGTTCTGGGCGTCATCCTGGTCTGGGTGATTCCGGTCTTCGCGTCCCTTTTCGCCAACCTGGACGTCCCCCTTCCGTTGCCGACCCGGATGGTCATGGGAGCCAGCGGGTTCCTGAGCCGGTGGGGACTGCACCTGAGCCTGGGGGCGGCCGCGTTGGCCCTGGCGGGTGGATTCTACTTTCGCACGGCCAATGGCCGGAGGTGGGTGGATCGATTCATCCTGGCGGCCCCGCTGTTGGGCCCGGTGACGACTCAACTCCTGACGGCCCGTTTCGCACGGACCTTTGCCACACTCCTTTCCAGCGGAGTCCCCATCCTGGAAGCCATGGACCTGACGGCGCGGACTCTGGGGAACGTTCGGTTTCAAGAGACGGTGGTGGCGGTCCGAAGCGAAGTCGAGTCGGGGAGCACCCTGGCGGAACCGCTCAGCAACAGCGGCCTCTTTCCAGAGATGGCGTCGGAGATCATACAGATCGGCGAGTTGACGGGAACATTGGACGATATGCTGCTGAAGCTGGCCATCTTTTACGAGGAGGAAGCGGATACTAGCATCAACCGATTTCTGGCGCTCCTGGAACCCATGATGATGTTGATCTTGGGCATCGTCGTCGGAGGCATGGTCCTGTCCATGTATCTGCCGATATTCAGCCTGATGGGACGCTTGTCCCAGTTTTAGGAAAGAGGAAAGAGGAGAGAGGAAAGAGTGAAGAACGCCGCGTCGTTTACGAGAACCAACGCTGCACTCCCCGTACTCTTTTCTCTTTCACTCTTTCCTCTTTCCTGATTTCTTTTCGTGGATACGCGGGCGGGGACGTTTCATACTATGCAAGGATGAAACGGCAAGCGAGGAAGAAATAACGATGCTCCATCGAACCAAGATCTTTCCGGTATCCCGCTGCGGAGACCGGATCCGAAAAGAGTCCGGCAGCTCCGGCTCGACGCCCTCTCACTCTCCCCAGAACGGAGCTGCCGGATTCTCTCTGATCGAACTCATGATCGTGGTGGCCGTCATCGGGATCATCTCCATTCTGGCGGTTCCCAATTTCATGCGCTCCCGGCTTTTTGCCAACGAAACTTCGGCCATCGCCTCTCTTCGGGTCATCGTCACGAGCGAGATCACTTATGCCTCCACGTTGGGAAACGGATCCTTCGGGAGTACGCAAGACCTGCTGGATGAAGGACTCATCGATGCGGCGTTGGGGTCAGGCACCAAGGACGGCTACAACCTGACCCTGACGCCGGACGGAGCCACAGGATTCTCGGTCACCGCGGTTCCCATTACGGTGGGCACCACCGGACAACGGGGTTTCTACTCCGATGAGACCGGGGTGATCCGGTACAGCGAGGACGGATCGGCGCCGACGAAGGCCAGTCCCGCATTGGGCACCGAGACCGCGTCGGAGCAAGAAACGGTCACAGAGTAAGAAGCGGCCGAATTCTCACCGCCAGGAGCGGCGTCTTTCAGGCGCCGATTAGGGCGGTCTTGGGGAGACGGAGTCCCCACTCCGCGTAGCGTCTTCCAACCGGGCGAATTGAAGAATGGGCGACAAGAAAATCGCCCCTCCTTTATCTCCGGCGGGACGGTGAGCCGACTCCGGACAACAGGGCGGCGGCAGCTTCCCACTCGGGGTTGCGCACGACTTTCTCGGGCACGGGAATCAGTTCCATCTCCTGTGCGGGCGCTTCCTCCGCCTCGCTGGCCGGCCTCTCCACCTCGATCGTGCGATAGTAATCCATGCCCGTCCCGGCCGGGATCAACCGCCCCATGATCACGTTCTCCTTGAGTCCCCTCAAGTAGTCGATCTTGCCCCGGATGGAGGCTTCGGTCAGAACTCGGGTGGTCTCCTGGAACGACGCCGCGGAGATGAAGGACTCGGTGCTCAGAGACGCCTTCGTGATTCCCAGCAGCAGAGGCCGGCCCGTGGCCGGAGTCCCTTCTTCGCCGATGGCCCGCTGATTCTCCTCCTGGAACCGGAACCGGTCCACCTGCTCCTCCAGGAGGAACTCGGTGTCTCCCACGTTCACGATCTTGATCCACCGCATCATCTGGCGAACGATAACCTCGATGTGCTTGTCGTTGATGTTGACGCCCTGGAGGCGGTACACCTCCTGGACCTCGTTCACCAGGTACCTCTGCATCTCCTTTTCGCCCAGCACCTTCAAGATGTCGTGAGAATTGCGGGGACCATCCATCAGGGCCTCGCCCGCCTTGACGAACTCGCCCTCCTGGACGTTGATATGGACGCCCCGGGGCAGCAGGTACTCGGCCCGGGTCTGGGCCGACTTGTTCTCCACCACGATCTTTCTCTGGCCGCGGGTGAAGCCGGCATAGTGCACGACGCCGTCGATCTCGGTGATGACCGCAGTCTCCTTCGGCTTCCGGGCCTCGAAGAGTTCCACAACCCGGGGCAGGCCGCCGGTGATGTCCTTGGTCTTGGTGGTCTCCCTGGGGATCTTGGCCAGGATTCCTCCGGGGAAGATCTCGTCACCCTGGTCCACCATGAGGTGGGCCTTCGAGGGGACCAGATAGGATTTGACGGTCTTGCCCGCCTCGTCCTTGATCTGGATCTGAGGTTGGCGCTTTTCGTCAATGGCCTCGGTGATGACCTTCCGGGCCAGGCCGGTCACCTCGTCCAGTTCCTCCGTCATGGTGACCCCTTCGATGATCTCCCGGAAGGCCACCGTTCCCCCAAATTCAGTCAAGATGGAGAAGGTGAACGGGTCCCACTCCACCAGCTTCTGGCCGGCCTCGATCTTCTGGCCGTCCTTGATCATGAGCCGGGCTCCGTAGACCACCGGATAACGTTCCTTCTCCCGGCCCCTGTTGTCCTGGACGATCAGGCTCCCGGTCCGGTTCATGGCCACCAGAAAGCCCTCTTTGTCGGTGACGGTCTGGATCTTCAGAAAGTGGACGCTACCGTCGTTCTTGGCCACCAGAGTCGACTGCTCCTCGATCCTCGTTGCCGCCCCTCCGATGTGGAAGGTCCTCATCGTGAGCTGTGTTCCCGGCTCCCCGATGGACTGGGCGGCCAGAACACCCACGGCCTCGCCCAGATCGACCATCTGGCCGGTGGCCAGGTTGCGACCGTAGCACATGCGGCAAAGTCCACGCTTGGACTTGCAGGTCAGACCGGAACGAATCATGACCTGCTCGATGCCGGCAGCCTGGATCAGGGCAGCCATGCTCTCGTTGACAGCCTGGTTGACGTTGACCAGGGTCTCGCCGGTGAAGGGGTCCACGACCTTGTCCAGGGCGACCCGGCCCACGATCCGGTCGCGCAACGGCTCGATAATCTCGCCTCCCTCCACCAGGGCCGTGACCCGGATCCCGTCCACGGTGTTGCAGTCCTCCTCGGTAATGATCACGTCCTGCGCCACGTCCACCAGACGCCGGGTCAGGTAACCCGAGTCAGCCGTCTTCAGCGCCGTGTCGGCCAGGCCTTTTCGCGCCCCGTGGGTCGAGATGAAGTATTGGAGCACGGTCAGGCCTTCCCGGAAATTGGAGGTGATGGGAGTCTCGATGATCTCCCCCGAGGGCTTGGCCATGAGTCCCCTCATGCCGGCCAGCTGGCGAATCTGCTGCTTGCTGCCGCGAGCCCCCGAGTCCGCCATGATGTAGACGGAATTCATCGTACCGCCCTCGCCGATGGAGGACATGGACTCGAACATCTCGTCGGCCACATTCTCGGTCACGTCCGACCAGATGGCGACGACCTTGTTGTAGCGTTCGCCGTTGGTGATGACGCCGTCCAGGTATTGCTGCTCCACCTCGATCACTTCCTGCCGGGCCGCCTCGACCATCTCCTCCTTCCGCTCCGGGACCACCAGGTCGTCGATCCCGATGGTGAATCCTGCCTGGGTCGCATAGCGGAATCCCAGGTCCTTCAACTCGTCCACCATCCGGATCGTCTTCTTGTGGCCAAAGTTCAGGTAACAGTAGTTGACCAGCTGTTGGAGCCCCCGCTGCTTGAGGATGCCGTTGATGAAGGGCATCTCATCGGGCAGGTGGTCGTTGAAGATGACCCGCCCCACGGTGGTGGAGAGGTTCTGATCGAAGACCTCCTGCACGTCGGCATGGGTCAGGTCCTGATCGTCGTACTGGAGGGTGAGGTCCATGAAGTCGCCGGTGTAACGCAGTCGAACGGGGGTCAGAAGTCCGATGTCCTCGGCTTCCAGCGCATGCAGCACCTCTTCCGCGCTGGCGAACAGGCGTTCTTTTCCTTCGGGATTGGGCTGGGAACTGGTCAGATAGTAGCAACCCAGCACGATGTCCTGAGACGGGATCGCCAGAGGCTGTCCATTGGCGGGCGAAAGGAGGTTGTTGGAGGACAGCATCAGGACCGAGGCCTCGATCTGCGACTCCTGGGAGAGCGGAATGTGAACCGCCATCTGGTCGCCGTCGAAGTCGGCGTTGAAGGCCGTGCAGACGAGCGGATGAATGCGGATGGCCTTCCCTTCCACCAGCACCGGCTCGAAGGCCTGGATGCCCAGACGGTGAAGGGTCGGCGCCCGGTTCAGCAGCACCGGATGCTGCTTGATCACGTCCTCCAGAATATCCCAGACCAGGGCATTCTGGCTTTCCACCATCTCCTTGGCGCCTTTGATGGTGGTGACGTGCCCCTCCTTCTCCAACCGGCTGTAGATGAAAGGCTTGAACAGCTCCAAGGCCATGATCTTGGGCAGACCGCATTGATGCAGCTTCAACTCGGGGCCCACCACGATGACGGAGCGTCCCGAATAGTCCACCCGCTTGCCCAACAGGTTCTGTCGAAACCGGCCCTGCTTCCCCTTCAACGCATCGGAAAGAGACTTGAGAGGCCGGTTCTTGACGCCCCTGAGCACTCGTCCCCGGCGCCCGTTGTCGAAGAGGGCGTCGACCGCCTCCTGGAGCATCCGCTTTTCGTTGCGGATGATCACCTCCGGAGCCCGCAGCTCCATGAGCTTCTTGAGACGGTTGTTGCGATTGATCACGCGGCGGTAAAGGTCGTTCAGATCGGAAGTGGCGAAACGCCCTCCGTCCAGAGGAACCAGCGGCCGCAACTCGGGCGGCAGCACCGGGATCACGTCCATGATCATCCATTCCGGCTTGTTCCCCGACTTTCGAAGGGAATCGACGACCTTCAGCCGCTTGGCGTACTTCAGGCGCCTGAGCTGGGAGGTCTCGTTCCTCATCCGGAACCGGAGGTCGATGGCCAGCGTCTCCACGTCCACTCGCCGGAGCAGTTCCTTGATGGCCTCGGCTCCCATGCCGGCGTCGAACTTGCCGGGATGGTTGGCCTGCAGCGACCGGTAGCGGTCTTCGGTCAGCAGCTCCTTCTCCTTCAGTGAAGCCTCACCCGGGTCGGTCACGACGTAGGCCTCGAAGTAGAGGATCCGCTCCAGATCGCGCAGAGTGAGATCCAGCAGATGTCCGATCCGGCTGGGCAGACCCTTGAAGAACCAGACGTGAGAGCAGGGGCTGGCCAATTCAATGTGGCCCAGTCGCTCCCGGCGCACCTTGGACAGGGTCACCTCCACGCCGCACTTGTCGCAGATGACACCCCGGTGCTTCATCCGCTTGTACTTGCCGCAGAGGCATTCCCAATCGGTGACGGGTCCGAAGATCCGGGCGCAGAACAGCCCGTCCCGTTCCGGTTTGAAGGTCCGGTAGTTGATGGTCTCCGGCTTGGTGACCTCTCCACTGGACCATGAACGGATCTTCTCCGGCGACGCCAAACCGATGCGGATGGCTTCGAAGCTCTTCATTAGTTCGGTCTTGTCAATCTGCTCGTGGAAAATGTTCAAGGCTTTCCTCCCAAACAGTGTCAGCGAACGCGCACGCGGATCCTCAGGCGTCCATGGGCTCCGGCGCAGGAGCTTCCTCCTGCTCCGGCGCTTCGGCCACCGCGGATTCCACGGCTTCCCGTATCTCGGACTTGCGGCGGAACCTCCTGCGTGGCCGTTCCACCAACTCCACGTCCAGACCCAGGGACTGAAGTTCCCGAATCAGAACGTTGAACGATTCGGGAATTCCAGGTGTGTAGTTGGACTCGCCCTTGACGATGGCCTCGTAGATCTTGGCCCGCCCATGGACATCGTCCGATTTGGCGGTGAGAAGCTCTTGGAGAATGTGGGCCGCTCCGTAGCCTTCCAGCGCCCAGACCTCCATTTCGCCGAACCGCTGTCCTCCGAACTGGGCCTTGCCGCCCAGGGGCTGTTGAGTGATCAGGCTGTAGGGGCCGATGGAACGGGCGTGGATCTTTTCGTCCACCAGGTGGCTCAACTTGTTCATGTAGATATAGCCGACCATCACCTTCTGGTCGAAGGGCTTGCCGTTCACACCGTCGTAGAGGAGCGTCTTGCCGTCTACGGGGAGACCCGCCTGCCGCAACTGGATCCGAATCTCCTCCTCCTCCGCCCCGTCGAAAACGGGAGTGGCGTACTTCACCTGCAGCGATTTGGCCGCCCAACCCAGATGACTCTCGAGGATCTGCCCCACGTTCATCCGGGAGGGAACCCCCAACGGGTTCAACAGAATTTCGACCGGAGTCCCGTCGGGCAGATAGGGCATGTCCTCTTCGGGGGTGATCCGGGCGATAACCCCCTTATTGCCGTGCCGGCCAGCCATCTTGTCACCCACGGAGAGCTTCCGCTTCATGGCCACGTAAACCTTCACCATCTTGATGACGCCGGGCGCCAATTCGTCCCCCTTCTCGATCCGGCCGAGCCGCTCTTCGTGCAGGGAATGCAGAATCTTGATCTGCTTCTCCGTCTTCCGGAACAGCCCGGAGAGCTCCTTCCTCAGCTTCTTGTCGCCGGGCATCACCTCGGCCAGCTCGCGGTACGGGAGGCGCTTCAACTGATCCCCCGAAACCTGGTCGCCCTTGCGGGCCACAACTGCTCCCTGAAGGTCGATGAGGTCTTCCGCCAGCGTCGCGCCGGACACCAGATCCAACATGGCCTTGCTGGCCTCTTTGCGGATGATGCGGATCTCGTCTTCCCGGTCCTTGGCCAGGCGGGCCACCTCCTCGTCCTCGATCTGCTGGCTCCTGAGATCCTTGGGGACGCCCTTGCGGGCGAAGATCTTCACTCCGACCACGGTTCCTTCGATTCCCGGGGGGGCATAGAGGGAAGCGTCCTTCACCTCGCCCGCCTTCTCGCCGAAGATGGCTCTCAAGAGCTTCTCCTCGGGCGTGAGCTGGGTCTCTCCCTTGGGAGTCACCTTCCCGACCATGATGTCGCCCGGCCGGATCTTGGCTCCGATACGGACGATCCCACTCTCGTCCAGGTCCGCCAGGATCGACTCGCTCACGTTGGGAATGTCCCGAGTGATGTCCTCCGGCCCCAACTTGGTGTCCCGGGACTCGATATCCAATTCTTCGATGTGGACGGAGGTGTAGATGTCCTCCTTGACCAGCTTCTCGCTGACCAGAATGGCGTCTTCGAAGTTGTATCCCCGCCAGGGCATGAACGCCACCAGGATGTTTCGTCCCAGCGCCAGCTCGCCCTGTTCGGTGCAGGGTCCGTCCACCAGGACCTGGCCTTTGCGGACCCGCTGCCCGAGACGAACCAACGGCTTCTGGTTGATGCACGTGTTCTGGTTGGAGCGGGCGAACTTGACCAGCTTGTAGATGTCGACGCCGGCTCCCCGGGTCTCTTCCCCATCCTGGCTGGCGACCCGCACGATGATTCGCTCGGCGTCGACGCTGTCCACGGTTCCGTCGCGCCGGCAGAGAATGACGGCTCCCGAATCGCGGGCGGCGATGCGCTCCATACCGGTGCCCACCAGCGGCGCCTCGGCCCGAATCAAGGGAACCGCCTGCCGCTGCATGTTGGCGCCCATCAGGGCCCGGTTGGCGTCGTCGTGCTCCAGAAAGGGGACCAGGCTGGCCGCCACGCTGACCAACTGCTTGGGGCTGACGTCCACGTACTGGACCTCTTCCTTGGGAACGAAAACAAAGTTCCCCTCGTGGCGGGCGCTCACCCGGTCGCGGATCAGGCGGCCCCGGTCATCCACCTCGACGTTGGCCTGCGCCGTGACGTGTTTGTCCCCTTGCCAGGCGGTGAGGTAGAAGGCATGAGGCTCGTACCGGACCGGCCGTTTCCCGCGGCCGCTCAACACCTTGTTGGTCTGCAGCACGTCCTCGTGCGGGTAGGCTTCGGTGATTTTAAAGTGGCTGCCTCCCGAATCGCTGATCCGGACATAGTCCACGATCCGGCCGTCCACCACCTTTCGGTAGGGGGACTCGATGAAGCCGAACTGGTCGATGCGGGCGTAGCAGCTCAAGGAAGAGATCAGCCCGATGTTGGGTCCCTCCGGCGTCTCCACCGGACATATCCGTCCGTAGTGGGACGGGTGGACGTCACGCACCTCGAACCCCGCCCGCTCACGGCTGAGACCGCCGGGACCCAGGGCGGAGAGCCGCCGCTTGTGGGTGATCTCCGAAAGGGGGTTGGTCTGATCCATGAACTGGGAGAGTTGGCTGCTGCCGAAGAACTCCCGGATGGAGGCCGTCACCGGCTTCGCATTGATCAGGTCATGGGGCATGGCGGTGGTCATCTCCTGATGCACGGACATCTTTTCCTTGATGGCCCGTTCCATGCGCACCAAGCCGATGCGGAACTGATTCTCCAGGAGCTCGCCCACGGCCCTGACCCGGCGGTTGCCCAGATGATCGATATCGTCGGCGGCTCCCAGGTTGTTCCGAAGCCTCATCAGGTAGTCGATGATCTGGCAGAAGTCGCTGGTGGAGAGGGTTCGCTCCTCGAGGGAGATGTCCTGACCCAGCTTGATGTTCAGCTTGAGGCGTCCCACACGCGAGAAGTCGTACCTTCTGGGGTCCTGGAACATCCCTTTGAAGAGAGCCGTCGCCGTGTCCAGGGTGGGAGGGTCGCCGGGCCGCTGCTTCCGGTAGATCTCGATGAGGGCGTCCTCCCGGGTCTTGACCGAATCCTTCATGAGGGTCTCGGTCAACACCACCCCCACGTCATCCGACTCCGGGAAGAAGACCGCCAACTCGTCGATTCCCGCCTCGATGGCCCGGTTCACCGTACTCTCGGCGATGAAATTGTTGGCTTCCAGCAGGATCTCGCCGGTGCTGAGATCGACGACCTCCGCCCCCGCCTGGGCTCCCTTCAGATCGTCGATGCCGATCTGCACCTCATCCACGCCGGCCCGGAGCATTCGCGTATAGCTGGTCTGGCTGATCTTGCGTCCCGCCCTGACCAGATTGCGGTCCGGATTGGACGGGTCCGGGACGCCGTGGCTGGCCCGGGTCCCGATCAGCTTCTCATCCAGCTTCCGGAACAACCTGCCGTCCGATCCGACCCGGATCGTGGACACGTAGTAGAAGGTTCGCAGGATGTCCTCGTCCGTCTCCACGCCCAGGGCCCGCATGAATACGGTGGCCGGAAACTTCCGCTTCCGGTCGATTCTGATGTGGAGCTGGTTCTTGGCATCGATCTCGAACTCCACCCAGGAGCCACGGTAGGGGATGATCTTGGCCAGACAATTGTTCTTGACCGGGTTGGCTTCGAAGAAGACCCCGGGAGAGCGGTGCAACTGACTGACGATGACCCGCTCCGTCCCGTTGATGATGAAAAGCCCGTTCTCGGTCATCAGCGGGATGTCCCCGAAAAAGACCTCCTGCTCCTTGATGTCCCGAATCGTCCTGTCGTCGGTATTGGGGTCCTTGTCCCAGACCACCAGCCGGATGGTGACGCGGAGCGGTACCGAATAGGTCATCCCCCGCTCCTTGCACTCGTCCAGGTTGTACTTGATGTTCAGCTGAACCGGATCGCCGCAGTCCTCGCAACGCTCCACCTCGTTGGGATTTCGAGCGCCACAACCGCGGCAGGTGATGTCCTCGACGCTGTACGGGTTGACCACCAGGGCCTCGCCACAGCTGACGCAGGAACTCCTCAGATACTCGATTCCGCTGATCCGCCCGCACTTGCACTCCCAGTTCCCGATGGAGTAGTCCACGAACTCCAGCGAAGAGATGCCTCTGAAGTCGGCGATGGGAAATACCGAGCTGAAAACCGCCTGAAGCCCGATGTCCTCCCGCTCCGAGGGAAGCAGATCCATCTGGAGAAATCTCTGATACGACTGCTTCTGGACCTCGAGCAGGTTGGGAATCGGGAAAACGGTCCTGATCTTGGCAAAATCAACGCGCTCTCCATTGACACTCTCGACGAGTTCAGACATGCGCAAAAACTCCCAGGTTGGTCCGGCCACGCCCGGTCAACGGGAAACTCATCCCGAGACCCAGTCGGCGTTGTGAAGAAATCCAGACATTGGAACGTGCTCGCCCCGCCGGCAAGAGAGAACTGAAATCCGGGCACTCGCGAGCGACCCCAGGCGCGGTCTGCGCCGGGGGGTCGGCAGGCCGGCGGCAAGGAAACCGCCGTTCCCACGAGCCGCCGGTTCGCTCTCCCGACGGGCCCGCTTCTACTTGAGCTCGATGGTCGCGCCGGCGTCCTCGAAGAGCTTCTTGATCTTCTCGGCTTCTTCCTTGTCCACGGCTTCGCGAACCGCCTTGGGAGCACTCTCCACCAGATCCTTGGCTTCCTTCAATCCCAAGGTGGTGACTTGGCGGACCACCTTGATGACATTGATCTTCTTGGCTCCGTAGGAGGTGAGGACCACGTCGAATTCGGTCTGCTCCTCGACGGCCTCGGCTGCAGCCCCCGGACCGGCAGCAGCGACGGGAGCCGCCACGGCGGCGCTGATCCCGAATTTCTCCTCCATGTCCTTGACGAGCTGATTGATCTCGAGGATTGACGCGTTGCCAATCCACTCCAGAATTTGTTCACTGGTAACGGACATTTCTTTTTACCTCCGATGAGGGACCTGACGGTCCTTTCCGATTACGCTTCCTCTTTCTGCTCGACGACCTGCTTCAGCAGCGATCCCAACTGGGTGAGAGGGGACTGCAGGGTGCTGGCGAAACGAGTCAGCGGCGCATTGAACATAAAGGCAACCGTGGCCAGGAGCTCTTCCCGCGATGGCATGTCGGCCAGTTCCGCCACCTGGTCGCCCGGCACGGCCTGCCCCGCAACCACTCCCGACTTGAATTTCATGCCGGGATGGTCCTCGGCGAATTCCTTGAGGATCTTGGCCAGAGCGGTGGGATCCGAATCCGAGAAGGCCATCGCAGTGGGCCCTTGGAAGTCGTCGTTCAACTGGTTGACGGGGGTTTCTTCGGCGGCGCGGATGGCCAGGGTGTTCTTGACCACCCGGTATCCGCTCCCCGCCTCCCTGATCTGCCTCCGCAACACGGTCAGATCCGGAACGTTGACTTCCGAGAACGTCAACAGCAATACGGTCTGGTTCTGCTGGAAAGTCTGCCTGAGTGCCTCGATGATCTGCCGTTTTTCGTCTCGTGTCACTGCGATCTGCCTCTTTCTTCAGCCGGTGTCGCGCGGGGTCCGATCCGAGCCGCCGGTGCCGCCGAACGACCCGGTCCGGCGCCCGCGGCCTCGGGCTCGCCCCTACGTCACCTCCACACGATTGGCGTCCACCTTCACCCCCGGACTCATGGTGGACGAAAGGTAGACGGTCCTGAGGTACCGTCCCTTGGCCGCCGCCGGCCTGGCCCGCACCACCGCCGTGATCAGGCTGCGGGCGTTGTTGACCAAGTGGTCGGCGGAGAATGAAATCTGCCCCAGGGGAGCATGGATGACGCCGTTCTTGTCCACCCGGAACTCGACCTTTCCGGCTTTGATCTCCTGCACGGCATGGCTCACGTCGAAGGTCACGGTGCCCGCCTTGGGATTGGGCATCATGCCCCGCGGACCCAGGATTCTTCCCAGTCTCCCCACCAGCTTCATCATGTCGGGGGTGGCCACCATGGCGTCGAAGTCGAGCCAACCCTTCTGAATGCGCGCCACGATCTCTTCGCCGCCCACATGGTCGGCGCCCGCTTCCTCCGCCTCCTTCACTCGCTCTCCCGAGGCGATCACGCAGACCGTCAGCGCCTTGCCCAGACCATGAGGCAGCACGACCGTGCCCCGGACCATCTGGTCCGCGTGGCGGGGGTCGACGCCGAGCCGGAGTGCGATCTCCAAGGTCTCGTCGAACCTGGTGAACTTGATCTGCTGGAGCAGCTCCACTGCATCCTCCAGCGCGTATTCCCGGGGTTCGACCTTCTTCTTCGCTTCCAGGTATTTTTTTCCCGCCATCCGGAGTGCTCCTGACTACTGCGCGACCTCGACTCCCATGCTCCGAGCCGTTCCCATGATGATCCGCTTGGCCGCCTCCATGTCGGCGGCGTTCAGATCGGGCATCTTGATCTGGGCGATCTCTTCCACCTGCTCGATGGTCACTTGGGCGACTTTGCTCTTATTGGGCTCGGGCGAGCCCTTGGCGATTCCCGCGGCGCGCTTCAACAGGACCGCGGCCGGCGGCGTCTTGGTGATGAAGCTGTAGCTCCGGTCGTGGTACACGGTGATGACCACCGGAATGATCAGCCCTTCGTCGGAGCTGGTCTTGGCGTTGAAGGCCTTGCAGAAATCCATGATGTTGACGCCCTGCTGGCCCAGGGCCGGCCCCACCGGGGGAGCCGGTGTCGCCTTGCCGGCCGGGATCTGGAGCTTGACCATTCCGGTCACGCGTTTGCCTCTGGTGCGTCTGGCCATTTTTTCTCCTACTCGTTACGGGAGTGCGGCGGTTGGAAAGCCGGTGGTCGCAATGGGCGGCAAGAAAGCCGCCGCTCCACAAGATAGTCGTTGCTCCTCAAAGCTTCTCCACTTGTATGAACTCCAACTCTACGGGCGTCGGCCTTCCGAAGATGGTCACCATGACTTTCAGGGTGCTCCGTTCCACGTTCACGTCCTCGACTTCTCCCGTGAAATTGGAGAATGGTCCGTCGATGATCTTGACCATGTCGTTCTTGTCGAACATGAACTTGGGCTTGGGCTTCTCGGCGGCCGTCGACACCCTCTGCACCACCTGGTCGACCTCTTTTTCGGTCAGGGGTGTGGGCTTGTTCCCCTGGCTGACGAAGCCGCTCACCTTGGGCGTATTGCGAACCAGGTGCCAAGTCTCGTCCGTCAATTCCATCTCCACCAGGATGTACCCGGGAAAGAAGAGCTTGGAGGTGACGACCTTCTTGCCGCCCCGCATTTCCACCACATCCTCGGTGGGAATCAGGATCTGACCGATCATTCCCTGCAGACCGTAGGCCTGCACCCGGTTCATGAGCCCTTCGGCCACCTTTCGCTCGAAACCGGAATAGGTGTGGATGATGTACCACTTCTTCTGGAGTGCGGATTCGCCCGAGCCAACCATGGAATCCTCCAACGGCGAACCTTCCTTCCCTTTTGTTGCGGAGCCGATCTTGCCGCTCCGCAACGCCCCGGACCTGCCTCCGGGGAAAGCGCGTTCGTTACCGGAAAAACTCGAACACTCTGTCCACGAGGTTGCTCAGAACCATGTCCACGAAGAAGAGATAGAACCCGAAGAAGAAGACGCTGATCAGCACCACCATCGTGGTTCCGTAGACCTCGTTGCGGCCGGGCCAAGTGACCTTCCGCAACTCCTTCTTCACGTCATAGTAGAAGCTCTTCAACCTCCCGGGAGCACTCGCAAGTTTTTCCAACATGACGTTTCCGGACCACAGCCGCGCAGGGTCCCAAAGTGGCAGGCCAGGAGGGACTCGAACCCCCAACATCCGGTTTTGGAGACCGGCGCTCTACCAACTTTGAGCTACTGGCCTGTTGTAAATCATTTATCGCGCCTCGCGGTGAGCCACGTGGCGCCGGCACCAACTGCAATATTTTCTCAGCTCGAGCCGAGCTCGCTGAGTCTTCTTGTTCTTGGTCGTATTATAGTTTTTCCGGTTGCACTCGGTGCATCGGAGTATGATGATGTCGCGCATCGCCCTACTCCAGGATCCGGGTAATGGTTCCGGCGCCCACCGTGTGTCCGCCTTCGCGGATGGCGAAACGCAGGCCCCGTTCCATGGCGATGGGCGTGATCAACTCGAATTCGATCGACACGTTGTCCCCCGGCATCACCATCTCCGTCCCTTCCGGCAACTCCACGTTTCCCGTCACGTCCGTCGTCCGAAAGTAAAACTGCGGCCGGTACCCCGTGAAAAACGGCGTGTGCCGCCCGCCCTCTTCCCGGGTCAGTATGTACGCCTCCGCCTGGCATTTCGTGTGCGGCGTGATCGAACCCGCGGCCGACACCACCTGGCCCCGCTCCACGTCCGTCTTCGCCGTCCCCCGCAACAACAACCCCACGTTGTCCCCCGCCTGACCTTCGTCCAGCAGCTTGCGGAACATCTCCACGCCCGTCACCACCCGCTTCATCGTCGGACGGATCCCCACGATCTCCATCTCCGTCCCCACCTTGATCTTCCCCCGCTCCACCCGGCCCGTCACCACCGTGCCCCGGCCGCTGATGGAGAAAATATCTTCGATCGGCATCAGAAACGGCTTGTCCACGTCCCGCTCCGGCATCGGCACGTACGCGTCCACCGCATCCATCAACTCCCGGATCTGCCCCTGCGCCGCCGCGTCTCCCTCCATCGCCTGCAACGCGCTCCCGTGCACCACCGGAATGTCGTCGCCCGGAAACTCGTACTGGCTCAGCAGTTCCCGGACCTCCAACTCCACCAACTCCAGCAGTTCCTCGTCATCCACCATGTCCACCTTGTTCAGGAAGACCACGATGGAGGGAACCCCCACCTGCCGCGCCAGCAGGATGTGCTCGCGCGTCTGCGGCATCGGTCCGTCCGCCGCCGAGACCACCAGGATCGCCCCGTCCATCTGGGCCGCTCCCGTGATCATGTTCTTGATGTAGTCCGCGTGCCCCGGGCAGTCCACGTGCGCGTAGTGGCGCTCGCTGGTCTCGTACTCCACGTGCGCCACCGCGATGGTGATCCCACGCTCCCGCTCTTCCGGCGCGTTGTCGATGGAATCGAAATCCCGGATCTCCACGCTCGGATTCTCGGAACTCAACACCTGCGTGATCGCCGCCGTCAACGTCGTCTTGCCGTGATCCACGTGCCCGATGGTTCCAATGTTCACGTGCGGCTTCGTGCGCTGAAACTTCTCCTTCGCCATGATGGAACTCCTGAATTAGCCTTGACTGTCAGTTGGAAAGCCCACGACCAGGATTGAACTGGTGACCCCCTCCTTACCAAGGAAGTGCTCTACCACTGAGCTACGTGGGCACATACCCGTCTCGCCGGCTGTTGTCCACGAGGCCACTGTTTGGAGCGGGAGACGGGACTCGAACCCGCGACCGATAGCTTGGAAGGCTATTACTCTACCAACTGAGTTACTCCCGCTCTCGACCGCATGCGAAAAATCAGAGTCCGCCCGGAATGCTGGAGATTGACCATTCCGATTGTCCCCTTGCCCCCGGGTATGGCCATGTTTTCTCCTATGCGTTAAGGAGTCCGGCGGCTGGAAACCGCCGCTCCTCTCTCTCTGGGTCCTGGGAGGGCGGCTACTGGTCTGGAGGGGGCAGGATTCGAACCTGCGTAGCCCCGAAGGGCGACGGGTTTACAGCCCGTTGCCTTTGTCCACTCGACCACCCCTCCTCATTGCAATCGGGGAATTCCTGATTCCCATCCGCCCCGTCCTGTCGTTCCTGCCTGTGCACCCCACCTTCCTGCAAAGCAGCCTCATTGCCAGGGAGGATACGGGAAGTGCCAAATTATACGCACTTCAGATAACAGAATCAAACCGAAAATGGGACGACTTCAAGCCGATGGTTGCGCGGTCCGGGCACGGCATTGCGGGGAGGCAGAGCTGGCGAAGGGAATCGAACCCCCAACCTACTGATTACAAATCAGTTGCTCTACCCTTGAGCTACGCCAGCTCGGAAGCTTTCCCGCTGGTAGGGCGGGTCAGGAGGGAACATTATCACAATTCGCCATAACGGCAATCTGGGGTTGGTAACGGACATTTCGAAGTCAAGAGGGGGAGGGTGTCGGGCGGAAATTTGCTGGCGCCGGTTGGGAGGGTGGATGGTTGTTATTTCGGAGGTCGGCGCCGGGGAAGACGCCGCTCCTGGAAGGCGAGGCGGTAGGCGGAGATTCGGAAGCGGAACAGGTGGCGGCAGAACTCCAGGTCGCCGATCTTGCGGGTGGAACGGATGCGGCGGCGTTCGCGCAATATCGGGCCGGCGCCGGCGAGGGCGTCCCGGTAGGCTCGGACCTGGACCCGGAGCAGACTCCACAAGGAGTTCCCGCTTCTATAATTACCTGCGGCCCCCCGGCGGAGGAGGGCGGCACAGAGGTTCCAGGCCAGACGATAGCCGGAGAAGACGGGGTTCAGGAGGAGGAGGGGGAGGGGGAAGTTCTTGAGCGCCAGCCAGAGCCGGTTCCGCTCCACCCAGTAGATTTTCCGGGGCGAGTAGGGACCCAGGGTCGAGGAGTGATGATGGTGCACCACCGCTCCGGGCACGTAGAGGCAACGCCAGCCCAGCCGGCGCGCACGGAGCCCCAGGTCGGCGTCCTCCGCGTAGGCGAAGAAGCTCTCGTCGAAGCCGCCCACCTGCTCCAGGACTTCCTTGCGGTACAGGGCGGCGCAGCCGTCGGCCGCGAGGACTTCCTGAGTCGCGTCGTACTGGCCCCGGTCGCGCTCGCCGGTTCCCCGGCCCCGGTTCTGGCCGTCCGGGAAAATGAGGTGCCCCGCCTTGTCGATGACGCCGGTCCCGTGGAAGAGGATCTTGGAGGCGCACATTCCGACCTCCGGCGAGGCGCCGATTCCGGACACCAGGTGCTCGATCCACTTGGGAGACGCCACGGCATCGTTGTTCAGGAGAGCCACCAGCTCGCCTCTGGTCTGCCGGACTCCCAGGTTGACGGCGGCTGCGAAACCTCGGTTTTCGGTGAGGGCCAGGAGCTTTATTCCGCGGCCCGAAAGGGAGGAGACGACGTCCGCGCTGTGGTCCTGGGACCCGTTGTCGACGACCAGGATCTCAAGACGGGGCCAAGTCTGTTCCAGGAGGGATTGCAGGCAGGCGCGGAGCAATTCGGCGCGACCGTAGTTCACCACGACGACGGAAACAAGTTTCCTGCTGCGGTCCGGAGAATCGGCGACAAGAAAGTCGCCGCTCCCAATCGGCGACAAGGAAGTCGCTGCTCCCAATCGGCGGCAAGAAGTCACGGTAGGAACGGCAGTTTCCTGCCGCCCCCCGCGCAGATCCGGACGTGCCCGTTAAGGCATCCGGCTCCTACCTTGGGTGTGGACGGCCAGCCAAACCGTTGCGTCGGCCACGGATGACGGATTCTCACGGATGGCCAGAGCAATTCCGTCATCCGTCGCAACCGTCTCCAACTGAAGCGGTCGCGCTGAGACCGGCGGCGCAAGGCTCGCAGCCACCGCCGTTGCAGCAGATAGCAGAATCCTCGCAGCCACCGCGTACTCCCGGGGACCGCAAAATAGTTCAGCCAGCCATTCAGGACCCGGCTCAACCATTTCCCGACCTCCCAGTGATCCGCGTGCCGTTGTCTCCACAGCCTCTCCCCCACCCGTCGCAGGGTCCGGCTCATCCGTTTCGCGCTTGGCTTCCGCCCCAGCCGGAACCGTCCCTTCCGGGTCTTCGCGCAGTAGTGCGTGAACCCCAGAAAGTCGAACGTTTCCGGTTTCCGCTCCCCGCGTCGCCGTCGATCCGCTGCCGCAAATCGTCCGAACTCCACCAGTCGCGTCTTTTCCGGGTGCAGGTCCAGCCCGAACTCGGCGCACCGTTCCCCCAGGTCTCGGAGAAACCGTTTCGCGTCCGCCCGTCTCTGGAATCCGGCCACGAAGTCGTCCGCATATCGCACCAGGATCGCTTCGCCTTTTGGGACTCGTGGGCGCCACGTCCGATGGAACCATTGGTCCAGCACGTAGTGCAGGTACACGTTGGCCATGACCGGCGAGACGTTGGCGCCCTGTGGCGTCCCTCTCCCCGAGTCCGACCAGGTCCCTTCTTCCATCACGCCGGCGTTCAGCCACTTGCGAACCAGCCGCAGCACCCGCCGGTCTCCGATCCGTCGTTCCATGAACTGCATCAGGCAGTCCCGGTCGATCGCATCAAAGAACGTCCGAATGTCCGCGTCCACGATCCAATTGACTTTCCGCCGCTCGATCCCAAAGGCCAAGGCATCCAGCGCGTCATGCGCCTTCCGTCCGGGCCGGAACCCGTAGCTGAGCCCGAGAAACTCCGCCTCATAGATCGGCGTCAGGAGCTCGTCCACGACTGCCTTCTGGAGGATCTTGTCCTCCAGCGCGGCCACGCCGAGCGGTCGTGTCCTTCCATCCGGCTTGGGGATTCTCACCCGCCGGACGGGAGGCGCTCGGTACGCGCCCCGGTGCACGCGGCGATGCAGGTCCAGCAGTCGCTCTTCCAGCTTCGCCCCGTACTCCTCCCACCGTATCCCGTCGATTCCCGGCGCAGCGTCCTTTCTCAGTCCGAGATAGGCGCGGCGCAGAGCCTCCACGGTGACATGGTGCAGCAGCGCGGTCAGTCGCTCCTTGGGGTTTCTCGCGATCGCTCGCCGTATCCGGTCCACCGCTTGGGACACGCTCCCCCGACTCTGCGTCCGGCGCGTGCTTTGGCACACCGCATTCCCCTTGGTTCCATCCCTTCGCTCCACCGGCTCCGCCGAGGGTCGCCCCTCTTTGTTCGCCCGCTTCATCGCTACTATGGATGAATCCGATTGCTTCGTTCCGTCCATCATGAGTTTCGGGTTACTCCTTTCTCATGCGACCCCGGGGCGACCCCCCGGGGTGAAATGAAGCCCTCCCAGGTCCCGGAACAAGATTTGCGTACGTGCCTGGGTTCTTTGACACCGCGGAGCCCGGCCGTCCCTCACCTGGGCGGTCCAGCCGGTGTTGCCTTCGACCGCGACTACAGCCTCGGCACTTCCGATCATGGAGCTTTCGATGCTCAATAGCCTGCCCATACGCACCGCTACCGACGCTTCGCCGACACCCTCACGGGTGCCCACGCACGGCTCGCGGAGAAACGTGGATGGTTAGTCCTTCGTTTCAGCGGACTTTCACCGCCTATCTTGTACCAGTTAGCCTGGCGCACAGCCGCCGCTCCCGTCGGCCAACTGTCATGGACCCGGAATGCCAGGGGGCTCAGACAACCTTGCGTCCTTTTCCTACGATGTACTCGCGGAGTATGTCCACGTTGCCTTCGACGCGGGCAATGCGTTCCGTAAGTTTGACCTCGACACGGGCAATGCGTTCCGTAAGTTTGACTTCGACCTGGGCAATACGTTCCGTGAGTTTGACTTCGACCTGGGCAATACGTTCGGTAAGTGAGACTTCGACCTGGGCGATGCGTTCACGGTTTTCGCGGATTTCGCGGGTGGCGTCACTCAGCCTTGTGTCGATGCCCGCGAGTCTTTCGTCAAGATCCCGGCGGCTGGTCCGGAATTGGGTGAGGATGAGGCCCCCCAGGCTGACGGCGGCGGTGAGAATGAGGCCACCAAGTGAAAGGATAATGATCGTGAGGTCGGACGTCATTGAAACACTCCTTGCAAGTTTACTCTCCCGAAGCCGGATTGGACAATTCCGGTCAACGTTCCGCAGAGCAATCCGCGTGCCAGGGGGGAAAGAGGGCACCCACAAGGGGTGCCTCTACGATTCGGGCGTGGCGTAGACGGTGACCGTGGCGCCGCGTCCCAGAGACGCCTCTGCCGCGGCCAGGGGTTGGGCCAGGAGCAACAGTCCGAAATAGACGGCCTCCTTCACCGGGAGCCCCACGGACCGCGCCCGCTTGGTCTCTCGTAGCAAGCGCACCTTCTGAGACATGGGGTCGAGGGACGGAAAGAGGCTGGAAACCAGGGCGGCGGCGTTGTCGCGCAGGGAGAAGTGGCGCACCCGGCGAACCCGGAAGCCGGCGCGGTTCAGCAGCTCGGCCAGCGCCCGAGCCGTAAAGTTGTGGATGTGGCGGGGACAGTCCAGACCGTACCACCGGGAGCCCAGGAGCGCCGCCTGGATGCTGTGGCTGTCGGGAACCTGGATCACCAGGCCGCCGCCTTCGGTCATCAGCCGGCGGATTCGACGCAGGTAGTCCAAGGGCCGGGGCAGGTGCTCCAGGACGTGAAAGAGCGTCAGCACGTGGAAGGTGGCGCCGCTTCGGATCAGGCCCTCCTCGTCTCCCACCACCACCCGGCCGGGCAGGATCTTCTCGGCCGCCTTCCCGGCCTCGGGAGAAGCCTCCAGTCCCGACACCCGGAAACCGGCCTCCCGGGCCAGTTTCAGGAAGGTCCCGCTGCCGCAGCCGATGTCCAGAAGGCGGCGGCCGTTCCCCGGCGGGGCCACGGAGAGGACGAAGCGGAGGTGGTCGCGCCGGAGGACCCACTCCCGGTAGAGACCCTCCACGCCCCGGGGATCCCCTTCCGGGTCCCACCAGTAGCCGGGCGGGTAGAAGCCGGGGATCCGTTCTTCAATGTCAGACGCCCGCTGGAAGCGGAGTCCGCAGCCGGGACAGCGGTAGAGGGGAAACGCCTCCCGGGTCACCTGGAAGAACCGGTCCTCCAGGCGGCGCCAGAAGGGGCAACGGGGATACCGGCAGACGGGACAGGAAAGAGAAGCGTCCGGATCCACGCTCATCCGCCGAACCGTTTCCTGAAGAGGAAGACCAGGTTGCTCCAACCGTCTCGCCAGGGCCGGAGCTTCACCTCTCCGGCACGGTTCGAGTAGTTGATGGGGATCTCCTTGAATCCGATCCGGGAATGACGCATGGCTTCGATCTTGATCTCTTCGGAGAAAGCCATCCCGTCGCTGACCAGGTTCATGTTCTCCAACGCCTCCCGGTAGAAGATCCACATCCCCGATTGGGAGTCCCGGACCCGGCGCAGGAACAGGACCGAGAGCGCCCAGCTCAGGCACTTGTTCCCGATGTAGCTCTTCCAGGACATGGCCTTGGGGTTCTGCACCGGGAACCGGGAAGCGGAGACGAAGCCCACGTCGGAGCCGATAAGAGCTTCGATCAGGTAGGAGAGGGCGTCGACCGGGTAGGAGTGGTCCCCGTCCAGGGTCACGATGATGTCCCCCTGGGCGTGGAGCAGGCCCGTCTTGTAGGCGCGGCCATACCCGCGCACATCCTCCCGAATGACGCGGGCCCCCAGGCCCGCGGCGATCTGCGCCGTGTCGTCGGTGGAGCCGTTGTCCACCACGATGACCTCGTCCACGAACCGGGGGATCCGCTCCAGGACCATGCGGATCCCCTCCTCCTCATTGAGGCACGGGATGACGACGGTGATCTTGTGATCGGCGTACATGTTCTTGAATGAGGTCCCGCAGGATCCCGATCTTGCGGGCCAAGTCCTTGGATGGAGACAACTCCAGGGCGCGCTTCAGGTTCTTCTCCGCTTCCGCCAGCTCTCCCCGGCGCCGGAGGAGAACTCCCAGATTGTAATGGGTCTCGGCCGCGGGGCGGAGGCGGATCGACTGCCAGTAGAGGCGGACGGCCCGGTCGCCGTCTCCCGTCCGGTCGTAACAGTGCGCCAGCAGGTTCACGCTCTCCGGCCCGGCCCGGAGCCGGACGGCGCGCTCCAGGTGCGGGATGGCCTCCTGGAATTTCCTCAGATGGACGTAGCAGAGGCCCAGGTTCAGCTGTCCCGGCCGGCTCCCCGGATAGGCCTCCACGAACTTCTTCAGATGGGCCACCGCCTGCCCGTAGAGATCTTTGGCCTGCTCATCCAGTTCCCGCTTCCGTTCGAACTGGCCCTGATTGAAGGCTTGGACTCCCTGATTGTGGGCGGTTCGGGCCTGGTCCAGGAAGAGTCCGCCGACCGACAGCCAGACCATGCGTGCGGCCGGTTCGCGGTTCCGGAACTCGAGAGCCTTCCGAAAGTAGCTCAACGCCGTCTGGCGCAACGGCAACACCTGCTCGAGGTCTTTGGTCGCAAGGGCGACCTCGGCGGCCTTCTCGTAGCAGTTCCCCATGTTGGCCAGGCTCATGAAATTCGAGTCGGCTCTCTCCAGGGCTTCTCCCGCCGCCTCGCGGCACTTGTCCAGCAGGCTCGACGCCAGATCGTAATCCTTCCGCGCTCGCGCCCGCTCCGCCAGTTGGACATACAGGGCGCCCAGATTGCTCCATTCCAGGGCCCGGCCGGGGTTGAGCTCCAAAGCTTTCAGCGTGTGTTGCAGGGCCAGTTCCGGCTCTTGCTTCCCCATGTGTGTGACCGCCAGATTGCTGTGGGCCCGGTAGGATCCCGGGGCCTGTTCCAAGGTCGCCCGCCACAGGGTCTCCACGTCGGCCCAGTCCCGATTGCGCCCCACCGTGCGCACCGAGAAGACGATAAAGACCAGGGCCAGCACCCCCACGGCCAGTTCCCGGAAACCCCGCTCGCGGGACGCGTAATCCACCGCCACTCCTCCCAGCAGGGAAGCTCCGATCAGCGGGAGGTAGAGAAAATGGTCGGCGGCCAGCTCGTGGAAGGGCAGGATCTGCAGCACCGGCGCCAACGCCGTCAGGAACCAGCCCATCCCCAGGGAGACCAGGGGCCGGGCCGGGTAGATCCGGATGGCGACGGCGACGAAGGCCGCCAGCAGGAGCACCGCCAGCAGAGTCGGCGCGTCGGCGAACCCGGGAGAGAGGGGGAAGACCTCTCCCGTGTAGTCCGCGATCAAGGGATGCGGGAACAGCGCCAGGGCCAGGTAGTGTGAGAACAGCTTGAAGCAGGTGCCGGCGTGGGCCGCCAGGCTCCCGCCCCAGAGGCCCTCCATGCGGCTGGCAGGACTCAGAAAGAGGGCGTAGTAGAAGGACGCCGCCGCCAGCAGGAAACCCAGAGCGTAGGCCAGCCGGGAACGTACGACTACGCGGACGAGGCGGACCGTCAACGGCTCCCGGCCCGGACCGCTGGCCCGGTCCGGCCGGCACAGGTCCAGCAGCAGGAGCAGCGCCGGAAGCACGATGACCAGTTCCTTGGCCAGGACCCCCACCACCAGGCAAGCGAGGCAGAGCAGGAGATATCGCCGCCGGCCCGAGTCCCGATAGGAGAGGAACGACAGGCACCCCGCGAGGATGAAAAAGGCGGCCAGCAGGTCTTTCCGTCCCGACACGTAGGCCACGGCGGCGGTCTGAACCGGGTGGGCGGCAAAGAGGAGCGCTCCCGCCAGCGCCAGGGTCCGGCGGCCGGTGACGGCCCGGAAGAGCCAGTAGACCAGCATCGAATTCAGGGCGTGCAGGAGCAGGTTGAAGAGGTGGTAGCCGCTGGGGTCCAGGCCGCCCGCCCAGTAGTTCAGCGCGTAGGTGAGCGTGCGGACCGGCCGGTAGACCCGTTGGCTCAGGATTTCTCCCCAGCGCAGCTCCGTCACCGTCCGGTTCTGCTGGATCAGTGTGAGGTCGTCGTGGACGAACTCGTGGCCCAGCGTGTTCCAGTAGAGCCCCAGGACGACGGCCACGAGGAGGCACGGGTAGAGCAGTTCCGGCCGCCAGAGACGGGCGCCGAGGGTTGGGGAGGAGCTTCTCCCCTTCCTTCTACCGGCGCGGGGGCGGCGATTTTCGCTTCGCCGGGTCGAGCGGAAGAGGGGGACAGGAATGTCCCCCCTCCTGTGTGTCGCCATGGTCAGACTTCCTCGGCCTCGTTCGCTCCCAGCGACCTGGCCAGCTCCAGAATCGGGCCGGCCACGCGATCCCAACCCAGCTTCCGGTTGAATTCCACGATGTTTGGCTGGAACCGTTGTCTCAAATTCCGGCGAAAATAATCTACCAGGAGACGCGCCAAATGTTCGGAATCTCCGGGCCGAAAGAGGAGACCGGTCTTGCCGTCGAGCACCACCTCCGAAAGTCCGCCCACGTCGCTGGCGATGACCGGGACTCCGAACTGGTAGGCCAGGGGGACGATCCCGCTCTGGGTCGCGCTCCGGTAGGGAAGCGCCACCACGTGCGCGCGGCGGAAGAGGGCGGGCACCTCCTGGTTGGGCACATAAGCGCCGGTCCAGGAGACCTCGCCGTCGAGGCCGAGAGCCCGGACCCGTTCCTTCAGGGGACGGGGATCGCCATAGAACTCCCCCGCCACCACCAGCTCCGCCTCCAGCTCCCGGCGAACCCGGGCGAAGGCCTCGATGAGGACGTCGAGCCCCTTGTAGGCCCGGATGTTTCCGAAAAAGAGGATGCAGGGCTTTTCACCCGGTCCGGGCGACTTCGAGTCCCAGCGCCGGAAGAAGGAATAGGCGGGATGGTGGACCCTCCGAACCGGAGCCGCCGGACGTAGCTTCCGCACCTGCCGCGCCAGGTCCCGGGACTGGACCAGGAAGCCGTCCACGCGGCGAAAGGCCATTCTCACCAGCACCGTCTCAAGATGCCGGCTTACCATGCGCTCGTGGGGGAAGACGTTGTGGCACAGAAACAGGATCACCGGAGCCGCCCGCTTCCGGAGGCGCCGGATCAGACCCGCGTACGCCGGCGCGAAGAAGGGGTGCCACCATTGGACCACCAGCAGATCGGGTCCCCAGGCGGCGACTCTCCGGGCCGCGGCGGCCCAGCTCGCGGGAGAGAGCGGTCGGAGAAGCCTCTCGGAGGGTACCCGCCAGGCGCTGCGGCTCCGGTCCAATTCCGAGCTTCCGGGAAACAGCAGCCGGGGGTAGAGCTTCCGGAAGGAATAGATGCGCACTTCGTGGTTTCGCTCCAGCTCGCCGTACAGGGATGCGGTGTACTGGGCGATTCCGCCGCGCAGAGGATGGGCCGGACCCAGGAGGGCGATCCTCATCCGGGCAGAGAGACCAGGGACTTGGAGCTGGCCTCCTCCGGTTCCACCACCCTGACTTCGCGCACCGAATAGTCCCCTTCCCTGCGGGAGGAGTAGGCGATCATCTCGGCCAGGAGTCCGAAGAAGATGAACTGGACGCCCATGATGAGGAGCAGGATTCCCAGCATGAACAGGGGCCGGTCCTCGATCCAGCGACCCTGAAACCAGCCCACGGTGAGATAGGCCTGGATGGAAACGCCGGCCAGGAGCAGGACGACTCCCAGAATCCCGAAGACGTGCAGCGGCTTGCTGTTGTAGCGGGTCAACATGATCACGGTCAGAAGATCGAAGAAACCGCCCAGGAAGCGGCCGGCTCCGAACTTGCTGCGCCCGTACGCGCGGGGAGCATGGTCCACCGGGACCTCCCCGATTCGAAAGCCGCGATAGCTGGCCAGGACCGGAATGAACCGGTGCATCTCGCCGTAGACCTTCACCTCCCGGATCACCTCCCGGCGATAGGCCTTGAGTCCGCAGTTGAGGTCGTGGAGCGGGACTCCCGTCAGGAGACCGGTGACGAAGTTGAAAACTCGCGACGCGGCGCGCTTGCGCCACGGGTCCCGGCGCTTGATCTTCCAGCCGGAGACCAGGTCGAACCCCTGCTCCAGCTTGGCCAGCAGCTTGCCCACTTCGTGGGGACGATCCTGAAGGTCCGCGTCCATGGTGACGATGACCTGCCCCCGGGCATGCCGAAATCCGGCCGCGAGAGCCGCCGACTTCCCGAAGTTGCGGCGGAAACGGATGATGCGGATTCGGGAGTCGCGTTGCTGGAGCCGTTTCAGCGTGGAGAAGGAACCGTCGGTGCTGCCGTCGTCGACGAAAATGATCTCCAAGTCGCCGGAACGGGAACTCAGATCCTGGACGATGCCTTGGTAGAGCTCAGGGAGCGATTCCTCCTCGTTGAATAGGGGAATCACCATGGAGATCAATCTCATGGGCGGATTTTCGCGGCTGATTCTAACACACCGGAAGGAGCAGCGACTTTCTTGTCGCAGGAGCGGCGTCTGGATCGGCGTCTTTCAGGCGCCGATCTTCAGGGGGGTCCAGGGGGGACGGCAGTCCCCCCTCCGCGAAGCGTCTTCCACCCGGACGACTTGAAGCTTGTCACATGTAGTGTGTAGTATACAGTACACACTCGAATGACGGACGATTCAGTTTGTCCGAGGGCCGATATGACGTTTGGAGGCTACATAAGAGAAGTTCGCGAGCGGCGGCGGCGCGACGACCGGACTTTCTCGTTGCGGCAGGTGGCCGGCCGGGTCGGAATCGAACCGGCCTACCTGAGCAAGATCGAGCGCGGACAGACGCCGCCTCCGTCGGAGCGGACCATCCGCCGGCTCGCGACGGAGTTGGACGAGGATGCCGATGTCTTGTTGGCGATGGCAGGGAAGGTCTCCCAGGACCTTCAGGAGATCGTGATGCTCCGTCCCAAGCTCTTCGCCGATCTGCTGCGTCAACTCCGGGAGGCGCCGGATCACGCGGTGCTGCGGGTCGCGAGGGAGATCCGGGACGGTGACTGGTGAAAGACAGGCAATTGGAGCGTGAGGAAACAGGATTAGGAGGAAAAAATGATCGAACTACGAAACGATACGTTGACTTTCAGCTTTCCCGAGGTCCATCGGGAAGCCGTGGGCTCGATTGCGTTTGTGCGGACCCTGCGGATTCCGGACGACGACCGCGAGTATCCCCTGCCCCCGGGCCTGGGGGAGTTTCCGTTGCACCACGTCGACGACTATGCCGATCGGCTGCCGCAGCGGTGGAGCGACCACGGCGGTGTCTTCATGCCCATGTACCAGGCGGAAGCGCTCTGGATTTCTTTCGATGGGGATTACCCCATGGCCGTCAAGGTGTCCGCCGGGAAGATCGACGCCGTCACGGGAGAACCATTCCGCAATGAGCTGAACCGGAGGCCCCAGGACTATGTCGTGATCCCGGACCAGCCCTGGCTCGACGGGTTCTCTGTGCGGAAGGGCCTGATCCGGCAGTTCGTCGCCATGCCTCTCGGACAGGGCTACACGGCCGAGGAGCAGTTGACCGGCGCCGCGGAGCACGGCGGCCTGCAGATCGTCGCCTATCCGATGAAGGCATCGCGGTACGAAAGGCTGAAGGCAAAGCGGTTCGATCCTTGCAAAGCTGAAGTCGTCTTTCGTGACATGCCGGCTCCCATGCAAATGGGTCTTGCGCCCGGCGGGATGATGCGCCAGGAGGTCTACTCCGACGACTACGGATTCTCCGCCTGGAAGCGGGACGTCCGCTCGCGCTGCTTCGTCCACCTGCTCAACAGTGGGCAATACCGGACGGTGACCGGATTCGCGCCGCCGTATGAACCGCCCACTGCCTCCGACTACACCGAGGCCGGACTCCCCTGGTTCGAGTACTTCGACGCCGACCTCGAGGCGTTGGAGGGGGCGCCTCGACTCGATCGCCTCGAAAGCGTGGGAACCCGACGGGTGAACGAGGGGAAGCCGCCGCTGGACGGGGGTGAGTTCGTGCGGCCACAACCAACACAGATCAAGCGGCTGCGAAACAGCCAAACGGTCCGTGACGGAAGCGCCGCCTGGTAGGAGTAACTTTCTTGCCGCCGGGAGCGGCGTCTGGAGCGGCGTCTTTCAGGCGCCGATCTTCAGGGGGGTCCAGGGGGGACGGCAGTCCCCCCTCCGCGAAGCGTCTTCCACCCGGACGAACTGCAGAATCGGGGACAAGAATGTCCCCTGCAGAAGAGGAGGAACTCCCATTCTCTCAATCCGGCTCTTTTGGATTTCTCGCGAATATATTCCAGGCAGTTCAAAAAATGCAGAGGGTGCCGGATCAACCGATCCCAATAGCCTGTCTGCCAGATCTTAGCGCAATTTCCAGTCTTCCGGTTGATCACATGAGCCGTAAATCCCTTCCAGGATCTGACGATTTCTCTGAGATGATGAGAGCCAAGAGGGCGAAACAGCACATGAACGTGGTTGGGCATCACGACGAAGGCGGCCAGTTCGTAACGCCGGCCATCAAAATGCCGTAGCGAGTCAGCCACGAATTCTTCGTATCGTATGCCACGTATGTCCTAACGGTCCCCTCGCTCAATCGACGATAGTGTGGGAGGGGCGTCACGAAAGTCGCGGCTCCTGTCACCTGGGTCGTGTAGTTTCTAGTCCCTGGTGCACATGTGATCGTTGGACGATCGGAAACGACCAGGAGGAGACGATGACCTTTGGAGAGCACATTCGCACGGTTCGGGAGAAGCGGCAGCGTGACGATCGCGCATTTTCGTTGAGGATGGTGGCTTCCCGGACCGGTGTCCTACCGGCATACCTGAGCCAGGTGGAATTCGAGCAGACGCCGCCCCCATCCGAGCAAACGATCCGCCGGCTCGCGACGGACCTGGATCAGGACGCCGACGTGTTGTTGGCCCTGGCCGGGAAGCTTTCCCGGGATCTCCAGGCGATCGTACTCCGCCGGCCCAGGCTCATGGCCGATCTGTTGAGGGAACTTGACGACGCTCCGGACGACGTGCTGACCCGGATCACCCGGGAGGTCCGAGCCGGCGTTTCGTGACCTGGGAGCGGCGATTTCCAGTCGCCGGCAGGAGCGGCGGTTTCCAACCGCCGGACTCCGGATTGCCAAGTTGCCGAAGAACGGGCGATTGGAAATCGCCTCTCCCTGCTTGAAGAACGGGCGATTGGAAATCGCCCCTCCTTCCGGGACTCAAGTGCCGTCGTCCAAGGGTGAACTATAATGCCTCGGGACCATGTTGAGTTCGCTTCTTCGCCACAGGCACCTGATTCGCGAGCTGGTGGCCCGGGACATCCGGAGCCGCTACGTGGGCTCCGTCGCCGGCCTCTTCTGGTCGATTCTGAATCCGGCTCTGCAACTGGCTCTCTACACGCTGGTCTTCTCGCTGGTGCTGGAGATCCGGTTCGGACCCGAGGCCTCCACCGGGGTCTTCGCGCTTAACCTCTTCGCCGCGCTGCTGCCCTGGATGGCCATTCAGGAGGGCGTCGTCCGCTCTGCCCGGACCTTCATCGAGAACGCCAACATCATCAAGAAGCAGCGATTTCCGCTGGAGACGCTTCCCTTCAGCGTCCTGATCTCGGCCTTCGTGCACCAGCTCCTGGGGACGGTTGTCTTCCTCGTGGTGCTGGCGGTCACGCAACTGACCGACTTCCGGTTCCTGGTCCTGATCTTCCCCCTCTTCGCGATCCAGATCCTGATGACGTACGGGCTGGCCGCCATGGCCGCCTCTCTGAACGTCTTCTTCCGCGACGTGGCCCAGCTCCTGGGCGTTCTCTTCATGCTCTTCTTCTGGGTCACGCCCATCGTCTACCCGCGGAGCCGAGCCCCGGAAACCTACCAGTTCCTCCTCTCCCTGAACCCCCTGACCCACATGGTGGAGGCCTACCGGTTCGCCTTCCTGGGAGCGCCGGAGCCCTCCTTCTGGGGGCTGCTCTACTGGGGCGTCCTGTCCCTCGGGTTCTATCGATTGGGGCGTTACGTCCTGGACCGGACCCGGCACCAACTGGTGGATCTGCTGTGACACCCGCCGTCCGGGCCGTCCGGCTCTCCAAGTTCTACGGGATGCACTGGAGCCCCCGGAGCCTTCTCCGCCAGATCCTCACGGGAAGGGATTCGGCCCAGCGGATCCGGGCCCTGGAGGAGGTCAGCTTCCAGGTCGAGGCGGGCCAGGCCCTGGGAGTCGTCGGCCAGAACGGTTCGGGAAAGACGACCCTGCTGAAGATCGTGTCGGGCGCCGCCCATCCCAGCTCGGGGCAGGTCGAGGTGGACGGATCCGTCGGCGCCCTGCTGGACCTGGGAGCCGGTTTCCATCCCGAGTTCAGCGGCCGCGAGAACATCCGGTTCATCGGGGCGCTCATGGGCCTGGAGCCGGACCGGGTGCGGAAGGCGGAGGACCGGATCGTGGCCTTCAGCGAGCTGGAGGAGTTCATCGACAAGCCGGTGAGGACCTATTCCGCCGGCATGTACGTCCGATTGGGCTTCGCCGTCTCCACCGGATTCCATCCATCCGTGCTGGTCATCGACGAGGCGCTGGGGGTGGGGGACCAGCCTTTCCAAAAAAAGTGCACGGACCGGATCGTGGCGATCAAGAAGAGGGGTGCCGCCATTGTCATCTGCTCCCACAACCTCTACCAGATCAAGACCCTGTGCGAAGAGGCGATCTGGCTCCGGGAAGGCCGGCCCCAATCCCAGGGGGATGCCGTCACGGTGGTGGAGGACTACGGCCGATTTCTGGGGCAAGCGTCGGCTCCTCGCGACGGGAGCGCCGACACCGCCGGTTCCGGCTCCGCACGGAACTGTAGAATCGCAAGCCTCCGGCTGGTGGACGGTTCGGGGGCCCGATGCGAGAGCTTCCGGACCGGCGAAACCTTGCGGCTGGAGATCGCCGCCGAGTTCGCGTCCGGCTTCCGGGGCCGTCCCAGCCTTCGGGTGGCGATCCGGAGAGACGACGGCCTCACCATCCACGAGACCCGGACCCGCAGTATCGAAGAGCTTCAGTCGTTGGGCGGCGGCCGTTACCGGGGGCGGGTCACGCTGCGGCAGATGCCGCTCCTGGCGGGTGGGTATCGGGTTCTGGTTGCCGCGTGCTCGCATTCGGAGGAGCCGGAGCCGGGGAGCTGGAGCGCGATTCCGTTCAACGTGCGCTCCCGGGGAAGGGAGTCGGGGGCGGTCCGCATGGAGCATCGCTGGAGCGGCGGATCCTGACGACCGATTCTTCGTTTCGCCCCGTCTTGCTTCGCTTTGGACCGAAGAGCGATCGCATTTTTTCTCGTTCGTCGTTGTAGGTAAGGAGCGTTGACAATCGAAGAGAGGCAGCGGAAGAATGTTTCGTATCGGCGAGATTGATCGCAGGATCCCTTCTGTTCGCAGCCCAGATTCGCACGGATGGAAGACGCTGCGCGGAGTGGGGACTATCGTCCCCCCAAGACCCCCCTGGTCGGCGACTGAAAGTCGCCGCTCCAGTCGCCGCTCCGGGGCTCTTCTTCCGTGGAATCGGTTTTGGCGCCGTGGTATCTTGCTGCCCAGTCATGGCAGCCGGGAGGGGAAGTTCGGACGATTCTTCCGGCCTCCGCCGGCACCGCAAACTCTACGATCACGACTACTTCCACGGTAAGACCAGCGGCTATCCGGCCGAGGGTTATGCCCGGGCGCATCCGGACTGGGGACCTTGGATTGAGTTGCTGGCGGCGTTCCAGCCCCGGGGCTTGTGGTTGGAATTGGGTTGCGCTTACGGCTACCTGACGGAGGCGGTGCGCGGTTCCGGCCGGCGGGCGGTGGGGCTGGATCTGAGCGACTACGCCCTCTCCCAGCACGCTCCTGCGCGCCCCTTCCTGGTGCAGGGTGACGCCCAGGAACTCCCCTTCGCCAGCGGCCGCGCGCATGTCGTCACCCTGTTCGACCTGCTGGAGCACCTTCCGGACCCGCGCGCCTGCCTCCGGGAGGCGGTCCGGGTCCTGCATCCGGACGGGCTCATCGCGGGAGCCACCCCGGACCCTCTCCATTTCCGGCGGCCGGAGCCGACCCACTGTTACGAGCGCCCCCCCTCCTTCTGGATCTCGGCCCTGGAGGAGCTGGACCTGGCCGTGACCTACCGCTTCTCCGTGACCCCCTACAACTTCCAGTTCCTGGCGGCGTTCAAGGGGTCCCCCATGGCGGAGCGGACGGACGGCTGGCGCCACGACTACACCGGCCCCGAACCGGAATTCGCATCCGTCGACGGTCCCCTGGAGGTGCTGCCGCGCTGGGGATGGTCGGCGTTGGAGGCGGGCTCGCGGGAAATGGAGGGAAATTCCTCGGCTCTCTACCTCTTGAACCGGCTGGCCGGACCGGTCCGTTTCACCACCCGCTTCTCCGTCTCCTCCTCGCCCGATTTCACCACTCTGCGGGTCCGGGCCGGCAGTTCCACTCTGGCCGAGATCCACCTCGACTCGGAGCGGAAGTCCGTCCAGGTCGAGCTCCCTCCCGTCAGCGTGGCCACCGGCGGACACCACCTGATCTTCGAACCCTCCCCCCTGGGTCCGCGGATTCGGATCGGCGACGTGAAGATCGACGCCGAGCCCTGTTCCCAGGAGGACCTGATCCTGGGCCTTCCCTTCGACCTCTACCAACGCTACCGCCTCGCAGCCCAGGTGGGTTCGCGGTTGGCCCGGGGTCCCATCCTGGACGTGGGCGGCCTGTTGGGGGACCGGGACGGACACCTGGCCACCACGGCGGACTTCTTCTCCGAACTGGAAATGGACGCGCCCGTCGAGGTCCGAACCACCGACCTGAGGCATTGCGACCATCCGGACCACGGTCCGGCCCCGGCCTGGGAGCAGCCCTTCGAAAACGCCTCCTTCGACCTGGTGCTGGCCCTGGACGTTCTGGAGCACCTGGAACCGGAGCGGCGGCCCGACCTCCTCTCGGAACTGGATCGCGTCGCCCGTTCCTTCATCCTGATCGGCGCCCCCTTCTCCACGCCGGCCGTGGAGCGGACCGAGGAGGAGCTGGCGCAGGGACTGCTGGACACCCGCCGCTTCCTGGAGGAGCATCGCACCCTGGGACTTCCCTCCCACGCCCTGGTGGAAGACCACTTCGGCGACCGGCCCGGCTACGAGGTCCACCGCTTTCCCAGCGGCTACCTGCCTCGCTGGCGGGCCATGCAGGTGCTGACACAGCACTACTACCAGTTGAACGACCACACCTCCATGACCGCTCTGAACCGCCTCTACAACCAGACCTGTTACGTTCCGGACCTGGCCGAACCGTCCTACCGGACCCTCTTCCTGATCTCCAAGACACCCCTCTCGGAGGGACAACGGAACTCGCTGGCGGCGCTGATACCGGGGCCGGACCCGGATCCCGATTCCCTCTGCGCCCTCTCGGAGATGGCCCGGAACGCCCAATTCCCGGGCCTGCACCAACGCCTCCGGGAACTGCTGCAGGAACGGGACGAGGCGTGGCTCAATACGCGATTCCTCATCAACGAGCGGCAGAAGCTGATCCGGCTGCTGCGCCGGGAGGTCCGGCGCCTGCGCGCCGAGGTTCCCCTCTGGAAACTGGCGGCCCTCCGCCTCCGGGACAAGCTGAGACGGCGCTGATGGGAGCGCCTCCGCAGGCCGAATCGGCTCCGTCCCGGCGAGAGGTCCGGCCGGCCGCAACCGGCTCAGCGGTCCCCGCTTCCGTTGTCATCATCAACTACAACGGCCGCCCCTACCTGGAGGAACTGCTCGGCTCCCTGAAGCTTCAGACCCGCCGGCCCCTGGAGGTCCTGCTGGTGGACAACGCCTCCCGGGATGACAGCGTCGCCTACGTGGGGCGGGAGTTTCCCCGGGTCCAAGTGCTCCCGCAGAAGCGGAACCTGGGCTTTTCCCGGGCGGCCAACCTGGCCGCCGATGCGGCCCGCGGAACCTGGCTGGTCCTGCTCAACACCGACCTCCGGCTGGAGCCGGACTGGCTGGAAGAACTGTTGGCGGTGGCCGAAACGGACCCTTCCGTCGCCGCGGTCTCTTCCAAGCTGAGGTTGTACGACCAGCCCCACCGGCTCAACGGCGTCGGAGGCTGCATGAACCGGCTCGGCTACACCTGGGACCGGGGCATGGGGGAGGAGGACCGGGGCCAGTACGACGAGAGCCGGGAAGTCCTCTTCGCCTGCGCCGGCGCCGCCCTGTTCCACCGGTCCCGATTCCGGGAGGCGGGCGGCTTCGATTCGCGCTTTTTCATGTACCACGAGGACGTGGACCTCTGCTGGCGGCTCTGGCTGCGGGGATTCCGGGTGGTCACGGCGCCCAAGGCGGTCGCCTACCATCACCTGAGCGCCTCCACCCGGGAGGACCGGGGGCTCCTCTGGCGGGAGATCCTGGGCGAGCGCCACAACATGCGCGCCCTGCTCAAGAACTACGAGGGCGCCAACCTGGTCCGTGCCCTCTGGGACCTCCTGACCCTGCGCCAGCCGCCGCGCCGCAAATGGGCGCAGTTGGGCAACCTGGCCTGGAACCTGCGGTGGCTTCCCGAAACGTTGCGGCTGAGGCGCCGCATTCAGCAGGAACGGCGGGCGCCGGACGCAAAACTGAAACGCCTTATCGTACAATCGCGCCATGTCCCCATCCCCCGGTGACGTCTCGGTCGTCACCGTCAATTGGAACGGCAAGTCTCACCTGTCCACGCTGCTTCCTCCCCTGCTGGCGCTGGAGCCGGGGGAGGTCATCGTGGTGGACAACGGGAGCACCGACGGTTCCCAGGAATTCCTCCGGAAGCGCTATCCCCGGGTCCAACTGCTGGAGAACGGAGTCAACCGCGGTTTCGCTCAACCCTGCAACCTGGGCGCCGAAACGGCCCGGGGGTCGCACGTCGCCTTCATCAACAACGACATGCGCCCCGAACCGGACTGGCTGACGGCCGCGCTGGAGAAGCTCGACGCGCGGACTCCCTGCGTGGCCTCCCGGATCCTGGACTGGGAGGGGCGTCGGATCGACTACAACGGCTCGTCGCTGCACTACCTGGGCTACGGGTTGCAAGAGGATCTGGGCCGGCCGGTGGAGGAGGCGGCGCTCCGGGAAGAGGTGCTGTTCCCGTGCGGCGGAGCCATGCTGGCGGACCGGAGGGTCTTCCTGGAGCTGGGGGGGTTCGACGCCGATTTCTTCGCCCTGTTCGAGGACGTGGATTTGGGTTGGCGGCTCTGGCTGGCCGGTCATCGTGTGGTGATGGCGCCGGATTCGGTGGTGCGCCACCGCGGGCACGCCACTTTGGAGACCCGGGCCCCGGAGAAGACCCGCTACCTGATCCACCGGAACGCCCTGCTGACCATCTTCAAGAACTACGACGAGGAGAACTTCCGGAAGATCGTGCCCCTGGCGCTGCTTCTCTCGGTGAAGCGGGCGGTGCACTTCTCGGGGGTCCGAAAGGAGAGCTTCTACCTCTGGTCCGAGACGCGCCACAAGCTGGAGGAGGGTGACGAGACCGCGCGTTCACAATTGCTGGACTCGCTGAACCACCTGGTGGCCATGGACGACGTGCTTCAGGCTCTCCCGCGAGTGCTGGAGAAACGCCGCCGGGTGCAGGCGCTTCGCCAGCGGAGCGATCGGGAGATCGTGGAGCTGTTCGGAGATCCGATGCGCCGGATCGTAGAGGATTCGGAATACGTCAAGGAGGAACTGGAGCTCCTGGAGGGGCTGGAGTTGGGCTCGTTTCTGGATCTGGGCCCGAGTGCCGCCTCGTTGGAATCCCTGCCAGGATCACTCCGGGAAAAGATCCGGTCACTGGAGAAGGAGCTGAACGCACTCCGCTGGCTGGGGTCTCAGGCCGGCCTGCATCCTCCCGACCCGCCAAGCCTGGCGACGCGGTTCCTCCGCACCGCCCGGCGAGAGGGATTCAAGGCCGCCTGCCTCCGAGCGTTCGACTACCTCAATCGAGCGGTGTAGATGGGAGCGGCGTCTTTCAGGCGCCGATTAAGCTGAAGTTCCAGAGTTGAAGTCGAGTAACTCTTTCATTTTGATCAAGTTAGCTGTTTTCCACCTGTAGCTTGTGTGGCTACATCAGGGTCTCACCCCCAACAGTTGGAACGCCCGTCGCTGCAATTCGGTGGGCTGCGTCTTGAGCCTGAACGTGTCCTGACGATTCTCCACCTGCATGGTATTGCGGGTCAATGTCCCCAGATCCTGCAACAACGTACGAAAGCTGTGTACCGGAAGATCGTCCTCGGTCCTCTTTTGTGACGCCTTCTTCCGCGCCGAGCGGGAACGAACGGCCGCGGCCACAACGCTGGAGCGCTCCTGCTCGGCGGCTTCCCGCTCATGGTCGTCAAAGAGGATCGGCGCCAGCGCCTGGCGCATGTGCCACTCCACGTAATAGGCCAGCAGGCACAGGAACACGTGGGCGCGCACCCGGTCCGGACGCCGGTGGTGAAGGGGCCGGATCTTCAGATCCACCGACTTCATGCAGCGGAAGGCGCGCTCCACCTTCGAGAGGGCCTTGTAGGCCCGCACCGTCTCGTCCGCAGTGAACCCCTCCGGCTCCACATTGGTGCGCACGATGTAGATCCCGTCCAACGCTGCCTCGGTCGCCAGCGTCTCCGGGTTGCGCCGGAACTCAAACGAGGTCTCGGTGATCTCCGTGATGAAGTGCTTTGCCATCTTGTGCTTGTGGATCTTGCGCCCGACGCGCACTCCGATCTTGTCCTCACCCCGCAAGGCGCGTTTGGGGCGCCGGGTGGCCTCGACGATCTCCTCCAGCTTCTTCTCGGTGGCCGCCAGCAACTCCTCTCGCCGGCGCCGCCGCCGATGCGCCAGCAGCGGGTTGTAGCAGACGATCAGACGCTCGCCGGGAAACAGATCGCTCGTGACCTCGGCCAGATCCCGCTGATCGAACAACGACGGCTGCACCGTGCCTTCCTTGACCAGGCTCCGGATGGTGGGCGCCCGCAGCGCCGTGATCCAGTGCAGCCCCTCCGCGCCTTGCAGGTCCTCCCGAATGCGAGCTGCGGTCAACATGCCCCGATCCCCCACCAACACCACCCGCCGCAACCCGAAGCGGGAGCGGATCTTGTGCACTTGCGACGCCACCGTCGAGGGGTCCCCCGTCGAGCCCTCGAAGACCTCAATGGCCACCGGACAGCCTTCCGGGGAACACAACAAGCCGATGACGATCTGCAGTTTGCCCCGCTTGCCGTCGCGCGAGTATCCGCGCTGGGCCAACTGGCAGCGGCGACCCTCCAGGTAACAGGAGGTCACGTCGTACAACACCAGGGTGTTCTCCCGCAGGTGACGCCGGGCCAGGGCCTTTTCGACGGCCTCCTGGCGGGGACCCAGGAGCCGGTCCATGGCGCCGTAGATCTCGTTTTCATCGACGGAGCCGAGACCGAGGATCTCCGAGAGGGTGGAGAGTGCGGTCTCGCTGGAGAGCGCCCGGGCGGTGGCCAGCTTGGACTGGGCATCGATGACCCGGGCGACGATCAAGGCGACGATCAAATCCCGGTCCCGGCTTCGGGTGCGGGACAGGAGGGAATCGAGTTTGAGTTTCTTCAGCGTGGCCAGGACAGCGGCGACATGGCCATGGGGGAGAGAGCGGGTGCAGTGGAAGAGGTCATCGGGGTTGACGAAGGTCTCGCCCTTGAGGGCTCGGCGGATGAGATCGATGATGGTGTCGGAGAGATGCGAGATGTTGCCGAGGGTTTCATGTTTGACTTTACCGTCCTGACGGAAGGTTCGACGGAGCAGGTGAGTGCGGTAGACCTTGTTTTTGTATCGGCGAGTGGTGGTGGCTACGTGGACGGCACGACCTCGTTTAGGCATACCAGTAAATATAGCAATTAAAGACGAATGAGTCAAGTCTATTAGTGGCTACACAATTCCTCCAAAAACACCCCCTAAATCCTTTGACATCAACGATTTATCCTATGGTTTCCTCTGGAACTTCAGATTAAGAGGGGGGTCTTGGGGGGACGAAGTCCCCACTCCGCGAAGCGTCTTCCAACCCGGGCGAATTCAAGAATGGGGGACAGGAATGTCCCCCTCCCAGTGGGCGACAAGAAAGTCGCTCCTAGTCGGAGATGGTGCGGCGGACGAAGAACTCCCGCAGTCCCTGCAGCAATCCTTCGACCCGACCGACGCGTTCCCGGAGTTCGCCGATATGGGAGTCGATCCGTCCCATGTGGCTGCGCATGTCCCGGATCTCCTGACGCATATCCCGCATTTCCTGCCGGACCCCTCGCCAACTGGCCAATATCAGCCCGGCCAAACCGACTCCTACGGCCACGACGGCTACCAGGACGCTGACCAAGTCAACAGACATTTCCTACTCTTCTCTATCTTCCGGCGATTGCCGACGTTCAAACTATACAACGATTGCCTCAAAGAAAATGCGAACGATTTCGATAGGAGCGGCGTCTTTCAGGCGCCGATTAGGGGGGGTTAGGGGGGACGGCAGTCCCCCCTCCGCGAAGCGTCTTCCAACCCAGCATATTCAAGAATGGGGGACTAAAAGTCCCCTCCTAATTCTCTTTTTGGATGGGAGCGTTAACATGATTGCTTGTACAATTCGAAGCCAGCCTCTGTTTCATAGGTTGCGGAGCAGGCCCCGGCGACAAATGCCGCAAGGAGCAGTAGAAATGAGCCCGGAACTCATCGGAATCATCGTTGCCTCTATCGCGTTGGGGGGGTTGATGATCTCCCTGTTTGCCTGGCTGAAGTCCGACATCAGCCGACTCCAGGATGGATTCGCTCAGATCCGGGAACGCGTGGCACACATTGAGGGCCTCCTGAAAGGCCTGCGTGATTCCATTGCCGCAAGGACAGATTGAGCGATCACGACTAATTCGACAAGAAAGTCGCCCGTCCCCTCCCAGTCGCCCCTCCTATTCGTTCCTCTCCGGTAAACTTGCACCATCCATGCGGATCAGCGTCGTCATTCCGACCTACAACCGCTCCCGGATCCTGGTGCGGACGTTGGAAGCGCTGGGCCGGCAGACGCTGGCGAACCGCGCCGTGGACGACTCGGGGGGCGGCGTTCCCTACGAGGTGATCGTAGTGGACGACGGGTCCACGGACGACACGGCGGAGCGGGTTCGAGAAATGGCGGCGGAGTTCCCGGCGCCCCTGATCTACCTCCACCAGGAGAACCGCAAGCAGGGGGCGGCTCGGAACCTGGGGGTGGGCCGGGCCCGGGGGGAGTGGCTGGTCTTTTTGGGGGACGACACGGTCCCGGCGGCCGATTTTCTGGAGGAGCATCTGAGGGCCCGCGCCGGGGTCGCGCAAGAGGACGCGGACCAGGTGGTGACGATCGGGTATACGCCCTGGGCCCGGGAGTACCCTCGCACCCGGTTCATGGAGTACGTGGGGGAGGAAGGGTGGCAGTTCGGGTTCTCGCTGATCGAGGACAAATCGTCTGTCCCCTTCAATTTCTTCTACACCAGCAACCTTTCCATCTCCCGGGAGTTCTTCCGGGAGTCGGGGGGGTTCGACGAGGACTTCGGCGAATACGGGTGGGAGGACATCGAGCTGGGATGGCGGCTCCACGGGATGGGGATGCGGCTGGTCTACCACGCGCGCGCGGTGGCCCACCATCACCACCCGACCTCGGTGAGGGCCTTCGTGCGGCGGCAGCGGCGCGTCGGCGCCTCGGCCTGGAACTTCTACCGCAAACATCCGGAGATGGCGGAATTCCTCAACGTCGCCCGCCTGCCCCGTTACCGTCTCCGGGACCGGGTCCGCATGGAGCTCCTGACCTGGATCTGCGCCTGGACCGAGAAGCGGCGTTGGCCGGATCTCAGCTTCCTCTATCCGGATCTCATGAGCTACCACTACAATCGGGGCATGAGGGAAGAGGGCACGAGGAAAGAGGGGATGAGGAAAGAGAAAAGAGGAGAGAGGAAAGAGTGAAGACCGGCGGGTGGCGTAGACCGGAACGTGATTTCGACGTGAAAAACCGGTAGGCATGGCAGGCACTCACGATCCCCGGCTGACGGTGATCATCCCCACTTGGAACCGGGCGCGGTTGCTGGAGAGGTGCCTCACGTCGCTGGCCGGGCAGCGGGTTACGTGTCCCGTCCTGGTGGTGGACAACGGCTCCACGGACTCGACACGGGAGATGTTGGAGACTCGTTTTCCCTGGGTGGAGGTGCTGTCGCTGGAGGAGAACCTGGGGTTCGCGCGGGCGGTGAACCGGGGCATCCTCCATTGCAGCTCCGATTACGTGGCGCTGCTGAACAACGACACTGAGGTAGACCCGGGCTGGGCGGAGGCGGGGGTGGCGGCGTTCGACGGTCACCCCTCCTACTGGTTCCTGGCCTCCCGCATGGTGGACTTCCGCCGGCGGGACCTGATCGACAGCGCCGGCGACGGCTACGACCGGACGGGGATGCCGTTCAAGCGGGGCCGCGGCGACCCGTGCGATCTCCACGGGCAGAGCCGGCCGGTCCTGGGGGCCAGCGCGGGCGCCGCCTTCTACCGGCGCGAGTTGTTCGACCGGATCGGGCTCTTCGATGAGACCTACTACATGTACCTGGAGGACGTGGACCTGAGCCTGAGAGCCCAGCTCACCGGCCATCCCTGCCTGTACGTCCCGGAGGCCGTCGTCTACCATATCGAGGCCGCGTCCGATTCGTCCCGGGACGAACTGGTGGCGGACCTCCTGGCGCCGGAAGTGGGGGAACCCCGAATCGACCCATTGGGGAAGAAAGACGCGGGGGCCGGCTCGGGTGAGCCCGCCTCGGCCCCACCTCCGCTGCCCGTCTGCTATTCGCCGGCCCGAGTCTACTGGATCACCCGGAATCGGTGGCAGTTGATGGTGACCTACCAACTGGGGCGGAACCTGTTCCAGTTGGCTTACGGATGGGCCCGCAGCACGGCGTTCCACGCCGTCAAGGCCGGCTACCTGGGGTGGTTCCTGCGAGGACTCGCGGCGGGGATGGCGCGGACTCCGCAGGCGCTAGCCAAGCGTTTGCGCGTACGCCGCCACCGGGTCCTCACGGGATGGGAAATATGCCGACTGATGAACGGGTCCTAGCGCTGGTCGTCAACTGGAACGGCCGCGAGGTGCTCCCGGCGACGCTGGAAGCGTTGCGTTCCACCGTGCACCGTGAACTCGAGATCGTTGTCTTGGACAATGCGTCCACCGACGGATCGGCCGACATGGTGCGGTATCCGTTCAATCTGACGCCGCTGGCGGAGAATCTGGGCTACGGGGGAGCTCTCAACGCGGGGCTCCGGACGTTGATTCGCCCCGGGGACTACGCCAGGAGTCACATCGCCGACTATTTTCTCCTGCTGAACAACGACATCCTGGTGGAGCCGGAGACGGTTTCCCGGCTTTTGGAGGTCGCCCGGGAGAAGGGTCCGGGGATTTACGGGCCCAAGGTGCTGTTGCACGGGAGGCCGGGACGGTTGGACGCCGCCTGGGGCCGGATCACCTGGAGCCACGTTCTGTCGTCCTTCGCCGGCAAGGGGGCGCGGGGCGGCGGACGATACGACCGGGTCAGGCGGGTGCAGTTGCTGCTGGGCTGCGCGCTTCTGGTTCACCCAAGGGTCTTCCAGGACGTGGGGTTTTTTGACGAGGACTACTTCATGTACCACGAGGAGGTGGACTTCCTCTTCCGCGCCGGAAGGCGGGGGTATCCGGTCTACTACTGCCCGGAAGCGCGGGTCCATCACCGGCGGGCGCACTCGACGCGGGACGAACCGCTGAAGCGGGTGTTCTGGGTTCGGCGGAACACGGTGCTGTTCCTGAGGAAACACAAGGCCGGCGCCTGGGCGTGGGGCAATTGGGGGAAGACGCTGGTGTTGAGTCTCGGGTGGAACATCGTGTTGTTGCGTTGGCAGCGGGTCGCGACGATTTGGCGAGGTGTCGTGGCTGGGATGAAGAAGGAAGTGGGAGGTACGACGCCCTAGTCACCTGGAGGGGTGACCTTCTTGTCGCCGTCCTCTTCTGGAGGGGGGACATTATTGTCCCCAATTCTTCAATTCGTCCGGTTGGAAGACGCTACGCGGAGTGGGGACTCCGTCCCCCCAAGACCCCCCTAATCGGCGCCTGAAAGACGCCGCTCCCGGCGAGAAGGTCGTCGCTCGTATTGTTGCCATAAAGAAAAAGGGGCAACCGCTTTGGCGGTTGCCCCTTTTGGGTTTGGATCCTTTGGGGATCGTTACTGGACCGGGACCACCGGGAGGGTGGTGAAGATCCGGTTGTTGAAGTCCATCTCCAGAGCCACGCCGGTGAACGTGGAACCCGACGGCGCGGTGCAGTGGACCGAGCCGTTGAAGTCGTCCGTGTTGGCGTTCTTGAACATCTCGTTGATGAACTCTGAGTTCTGACCGTTGCCCGCCAGGGTAATCGGCTGCTCGCCCATCCTTTGGCCTCCCGCCATCAAGCGGCAGGTCACCGTCGTCGGCTCCGCCATGAGGTTGCGGATGGCGGCGCCGGTGTTGATGCCGTCCGCCATGCGGCGGGCCGGGAAGATGGCGGCGTTGACCGCCTCGCTGGCACCCACTCCGGCAACCCCGATGGCGGGGATATTGAAGCGGAGGACTCCGCCGATGGGTCCGTCAGAGACGACTCTCACCGAGCCGACCATGCCGTCGCCCATGCTACTGGTGGAGATGGTCATTTCACCCATGGCCGGGATCTCGTCCGTCACCATCAGGGCGCCGTCGGCGACCTCGACTCCGTCCATCATCCCGTCCACAACCATCGTGGAGTTGACCCGCTTTCGTGGACACATCCAAAGTAAGGAAGTGAAAGGAGGAGTCCACGATGGCAAGAAAGCAGCGGCGGTACCCGCCGGAGTTCCGGCAGGAGATCGTGGCGCTGGTCCGCTCGGGTCGATCGCCTGAGGCGCTGGCGCGCGAGTTCGAACCCTCGGCGTCGGCGATCCGCAAGTGGACCAAGCAGGCCGATCTGGACGAGGGGCACCGTAACGACGGGCTAACGACGTTCGAGCGCCAGGAGTTGCGCCAAGCGAGGCGGGAGATCAAGCGCCTGCGGATGGAGCGGGACATCTTAAAAAAAGCCGCGGCTTGGTTCGCCCGGGAGAGCGACTCGATCCCCGGCAAGGATTCGAGTTCGTGAAGGCGTACCGGGCCCGGTTTCCGATTCGGGTGATGTGCCGCGTATTGGGTCTCTCCCCCAGCGGTTACTACGCTTGGTTGAAACGCCCGCCCTCGAAGCGGGCTCGCCGGGACCAGGCGCTTCGGGAAAAGATCGTGCAGATCTGGAACCAGAACCGGAGAGTCTACGGTCGGCCTCGTCTGCATGCCGAGCTGAGAGCTCGAGGGGAACGGACGAGCCTGAAGCGCGTGGGTCGATTGATGAAGGAAGCCGGGATCCAGGGGGCGAGCCGGAGGCGCCGGAAGGCGGGGCTCACCCGGAGGGACCGGAAGGCGCGTCCGGCACCGGACCTGGTGAACCGGAACTTCACGGCCGCGGGACCGGATCAGCTCTGGGTCGCGGACCTGACGTATGTGCGCACCCAGGCGGGCTGGTTGTACGTGGCCGTGGTCGTGGACGCCTGGAGCCGCTTGGTTGTGGGCTGGGCGATGGAGACGCATCTGCGCTCCGAACTGGTCGAGAAGGCGCTTGCCATGGCGGTGATCCGGCGCCAGCCGAAGCAGGTGATTCACCACTCGGACCAAGGGACGCAGTACACCTCGGCTGCCTTTGGAAAAAGATGCCGGCAGGCCGGGGTGCGGCCGTCGATGGGCTCGGTCGGGGACGCTTACGACAACGCGATGTGCGAGAGCTTCTTCGCGACGCTGGAGTGCGAGTTGCTGGACCGTCACCGGTTCCGGAACCCGGGTGAGGCGCGACGGGCCGTCTTTGACTTCATTGAAGGATTCTACAACCGGCGCCGCCGGCATTCGGCGCTGGGCTACGAGTCGCCGGTCCACTACGAGCAGCAGGCGGCGTAGAACCCACGCCGGCTTGGAGCGGCCCGACCACGAAGCCGGCACCGCCATCGTCGCACCAAGCGTCGCGCGCGACACGCTTGAAGGGGGCAGGGTGGCTCCGCCCCCCTGAGACCCCCGGATGCAAAGAGACAAATAAAACTCTTAAATCCCTGGAAAGAGCGTTCGAGGCTCCCTCGTTAAGCGGTATCACATTGTGGAAAATCAGAGATTTCCCACAATGTGAGCCCTTTTGCTGACGCGTCCATCCGGTGCCCCTCACGAAAGAAAGAACGCTCTGTCGATGGCCAGTGACATTCGACAGGCGGAAGTCTTGCTCCCCACGGACAGAAGGAGTATTACAAACAGGACCAACGTAGACCGCACTAACAAACCGTCCACGAAAACGGGACACCCTCACATGATCCCGTTGGCGACGATCGCGCTATTGATCGTGTGCGTAATCGTGGTGGTCTCCTCCACCGCATTTTCGTCGTCGGGCCCGGTCACCGTTATCGTCCGCGCCGTGTTCCAGGCGGCATCCGTAGCACCCTCAGCTGTGGGCCCTGCAAAGTTCAGTCCCAGCGGATCCACTGCCACGCTGAAGCCCGAACCGGTGGGGACGTTCACTGACACCGTGTGACTCGCAGTCACGCCAGGATTCGACGCCAGCCTGACGGTGTATTCCGCCGTCCTACCTTCATTTACCGTCAGCGAACTTGTGCTCAAACTGACGGCTGGCTCCGAATCGGAGATCGTCACGGTGACATCGGCCACCGCGGCATCGGCATCTGCGGTGTCGTAATTCGTGTCCCTACCGCTCGAAGAAGTATTTATTGAATTCTCCAAAGTCACGGATCCCGTCTGGGCATTGGAGTTCACCCGAACCGTCACCGTCTGTGGTCGGTTCCAATTGCTCGATGAAAAACTCAGGGAAGACGGGCTGACGCTCAAATCGGTCGAGTCCTCGGCCACAGTAATTCTCACCGAGCCCGTCGGCTGAGTGTTAAGGACGATGGAAAAGGTCCCCCTCGCGCCGGCGGCGATGTCGAGCGAGGTGGGTGCCACCGTTACGCCACGCGTGTCGTTGTCATCGACCGTCACCGACACTGTATCTGCCGCCACGCCGGTGTAGTCGCCGCCCCGCACGGTATGCGTGAGGGTCGCGGTGTCGTCGTCCGCGTCGAGGTCCTCACCCGCAAAAACCGTTACCGTCTGGGCGGTATTGTAGTTGCCGGGCATGAAGAAGAGCCGCGACGGACTCACCGTGATCTCGCCCGAAACCCCTCCCACATCCACGGTCACCATGGCGGTGGGTTCGGTGGCCAGTGCCACGGTGTACGTGGCGCTCGCGGCCTCGACGACTACCAGCGGATCCGGCGAAAACGTCACCGCCACGCCACGGGTGTCGTTGTCGTTGGCCGTCACCCGCACAGACGCGTTCGACAAGGCGATGGAATCGTCATCGTCGCCAATCGTGGCTGTATGGGTGAGGGTCATGGTCTCCGAGACCGCATCAGCGTCTTCGTTCGCAGATACCGTCACGGTCTGCGCAGTGTCCCAGTTGCCCCCCCTTTCCGTCTTCATTCGTGGGGGCCGTGAAGGTGAGCGTAGTGTTGTTCACCGTAATGTCCGCATCCGCGGTGGGCGCGCCCACCACCGTGATGACCACGTCCTCGGACGGTGCGGCGTCCAGCACTACCGTGTATGTGTCAGTCCCATCTTCGTCAATGGTCAAAGACCTGGGATTCACGGTGACGGCCAGACCGCCCTGGGCCAATGCCAGTTGAGGCGCGGCCAGCAGCATCACGGCCAGGAAGGGAAGAAGCCCCCTCCCCATGTGGAAGAAGTCACGGTTCCTGAAACCGTCACAGAAAGATATGGATTGACCGGAATCACGTCTCAGCATGGGTATTCCTCCCAATTTGGTGCACTGGCTGCGTATTTCGATATATGCAAGACATGTGCTCTCGGCACAATACGGGCAGAGTCACTGACCCATAATAGAACAACACCTCTGACACGACACTTACCGAACGGTAAACCGTGTCCGTATGAGGGTTTTCCTAACAAAATAGTGTCCTTCCAGACCTGACCTCCAACTACGGAATCCCGATCCTGGCCACCAATACATCTCCCAGGATGACCCGCGGCTCCATGGGCGACCGGCGGATCTTGCGCCGGTTGTAGACCACGGCGATTTCGTTCTCGCCGGAGCGGACCAGTCGTGGATATAGATGCTCGAAACCTTTTTTTGGCGCACTAATTTTCATCAGCTCCGAGAAGCCGGACTTCAGGTCCGCACTCCAGGCCAGGTAGATCTCGGGAGACAACCCAATAGCCCCCTTGGAATAGGCCACCAGGCATCCTCCCTGCCAGGGCAGCAGGTTGAACCCATAATAGAACCTGCCGGGTCCGTGGTCCCCCGCCAGGGAATCTCGCTCTCCTTCCGGGGCTACCCAGCCTTCGCCAGATGAATACAGACGGTAGGAAAGCCGCTGATTGCTCTGGCCGATTTGGATCTGCGATTCGTACCAGCCGGCCAGGAGTCCATGGCGGAAAGACTGGAGGGAGGCCTGGACCGAGAGCGCCTGACGCTCGAATATCACCTGATCCTGGTTCCAGGTCGCGCCGCCGTCCGGTGAATGGTCGAAATAGAGAGTGGTCCGATCTCCCTTCACCACGTGCCACGAGACGAAGATCGAATTCCCCTGTACCGCTATCCTGGGTGCCAAACAGCTCAGGGACGGGTCGTCGTTGAGTCGAACCGGCGCCGACCAGGTCGAGTCTGCGATGCTCCTGGCGAAGACGACTGCTCTGCGTCCGACTGTCGGGTCGATCCAGACCAGGCAAGCGCGACCGTTCATCCCCACCGCCAACTGGGGCGATGCAGTGTCCCTCCGTTTCTTGTCTTCAGGGTAATTGACGTCCACCGGAGGCCAATTTCCGCCGCCGTCGGAACTCCGGAACAGGTGAATGCGCTCTTGTCCCCCGGGATAGCCGTTGGAAATGGCCAGATACAGATCACCGCGGCCATCCCCCATCAACTGCGGCGGCCGCGCAAGGGCTGTCCCGACGGCAACTCGATGCGGCGGCGTCCAGGTGGCTCCCCCATCCTCCGATCTCCGGTAGCCAACTCGAAGCTCGCTTCGTGCCCCTCTCGACTTACGCCTCTCATTGCCAACCCAGGTGGCATGAACGGCACGGGATCGGGGATCAATCCAGATCTCCGGCGACCGCTCGAGGTCCTTGCTCTCGGCAATGGGAAGGGCTGGAGTCCAACGATCCTCCGAGCGGAGGAAGCGAGATACGAAGACGTCCGTGTCCTTTCTTGAATTGGCCGCGCGAACCGCAGTAAAGCCAAGAACCAAGTTTCCGCCGCGATCCGCTTTCAACTGATTGTAGGAGAAGGAGGTCTCCACATAAGCCTGTACTTCAGGCGAGTTGACCTGGAGGCGGGACAACAACTGCCAATCCTCCGGGTCGGCGGCCAGACACTGCACTCCGCCCGCAGCAACGGGCAGGATACACACGGTGCCGAAGAGGATGCGGCCCAAATGTCCGATCAGAATGTGCGGATCTCGCAAACTTCTCATTTCAGATCAAAACGAACCAATTGTCGCGGCCGGGGGACCTTCTCCCGACCAGCTAAACGGGAAAGATGCCGCAATTCCGGAAGGGTGGCAATTTGGCAGGAGTAAAAGCCGGGAGCAGGGAGGGTTGGATGACGCCAAAAAAGAAAGGGGGAGCCCGATATGGGATCCCCCTGTTCTGTCTCGGCCCGTTGCTCTCTCCTTGTTGAGGGGAGAGACGAACCTTGGTTGAAACGCTCCCGATTAATTCGGAGGAGACTTCAGCGTCCAAGAGGCCGCAAAAGTCGAGTCCGCGGTGATGAATTTCAACAAGGCGCTTCCCACGGTGACGAAGTTGCGAGTCGTGTCTTTCTCTTCGACAATCAACGTACCCGCTTCGTAGGTCCGCTTGTCCTCTGTCGGAACACCGTCATCGAGCTCAAGCGGGTTGCCCGTCGCGACGTCTCCATCGCCATAGTTCATCTCACACTTCAGTCCGGTGCGCTTGAACTTAATCCAACCCGGCGAGGCGTTCATCATGGGATCCATGTCTTCGTTCATCAGGCCAGCAAAGTCGTCGGTTCCCGTATTCGCCGAGGGAACGATGCTAATCAGATGGCCCAGAGTCCAAGGCCCCATGATCATGTCGCCGCCGCAATCGCCAGCATCGATCATGACCTGGATACCTTCGACGATGATCTTGGTTCCCGGAGGAGTCTCGGGATCGTCCGCGCCACCGAAAACTGGTCCAGTTGCGGCAGAAGGATCCGCCAATGTGCCACCCATACCGTCCATGAGGGACACCATGAGTCCCGTCTTGGCAGCCATCAGACTGTACTTGCCAGCACCCCCGAAGTCATCCGCCGCGGACAGGATCAGCATGATCTGCTTGGTCTCATCCCCGCCGCCGTGAAGAGCCGGCAACACCAGCGCTCCGCCGTTGATGCCTCTATTGTTAGAAGTGCTATCGTCTGTGACGACATCGTCCTGCGCGGCCGTATAACCTGCACGGGCATCAGTGTTCTCGATGTCCACCGTCGCACCACCGGCGTTCTTTTCGGTCAGCATGCCGGTGGCTGTGCCGTCCAGCTTAACGTAGTCGTTGTCGGCGGGAACAGCTTCAGCCACGTTCGTGCCCGTGGCCGCGCGGACCACCGGAGTGCCACCCCAGGATGCGGTCTGGTCACCTCCACCGGCGTCGGTGGAGAGCAGGGCCTCCGTGAAATGCCCGGTCAGGTGATTGAACGCTACGGGCATAGCGTTGTCGACGCTCAAGTCGCCGACGTTGGTGCTGGTGGTGTCGTCCCCCTCCTCAGGAGGAGCAGAGCGGTCAACACCCGATCCATCGATGGGATACGTGGTTCCGCCTTCGTCGATGTTACCCACGTCATCCATTCCCTCAGCCAGGAAGGTGGGGAAGAGGATGTTCGCCTGATTGTCGGCGTTTGCGTTGATGGCCGGGGTGGCATCGGCGTCAGCGGGCAGGTCCGCAGCCACGGCGGTGATGGCGATCACGAAATGGCCGGAATTGGCCTTGTCCGTGCCCATGATGAAGTCACCGGCGTTGGTTGCCGGGTCCGAGCCTGGAATCATGTGGTCGAAGGGATCGACCAGAGAATTCCCGTTGGGAGGGAGAAGTCTCAGGTACCAAAGAACCCTCTCCATCTCGTCGTTGTAGTACTGAACCAGCAGCGTAACGGCCCTGGTATCATGGGCGTTCGCAACGGAGATAAAGCTCCTGTGGGCCATGTTGGTCTGAAAGATCAACTGCGAACCCTTGTCCTCGTTGCTGATGGCGAAGCCCGTATCCACGGCCATAGTGACCGCAAGGATCGGGATCGCGCCCAGAACCAATAGTCTCAACCATCCTTTCATTGGAAAGTCCTCCTTCGAAATAAGTTTACAAATCCCCTGAAAACAGAAATTCCCCGGAGTGGAGAATGTCCCGAGACCCCACCTCCGGGAAGGACGGAACCAAACTGCTGGTTCCCTCTTGACGCACAAAACAAATTACGGTCACCAAACCCTCTCGTCTCCGACAGTGTGGATTAGAAAAGATGCCGACCTCTTCGAAAAGTTGCGATTTCCTCCAGAGCGGCATGATTGCGGTTTGAACCGCCTCCTCAACGTCTCCACGAGCACAAGCGAACCGAAAGGCGCCGAACAGGCACCTTCCCGACAGTGACGATTATGAAAGATGCTGTCCCCTTCGAAAAGTTGCGTCCTGTAGCTCCGGCGGCGGCCTCTTCATACCCACCGTTGCCGTCACCTAACAGTGACGGGGGAGTTTGAGGCAATCGGGAGGCAAAGTCAAGACGAGGAAAGAGGAAAAAGGAGAGAGAAAAGAGTGAAGACGGGTGGTGGGGCATTTGGGTGGGGATCCGGTCAGAGTCGGGTGTTGGGAGATGGGAAGAGTGGCGGAGTTTGGCGGGTGGGAGAGTGTTTGAGGCTTCTCGGGGCTACTGGTGGGAAAAATCGAGGGGGCCGATGCCACCGGAAATCGATGTGAGAACTCTTTCTCTTTTCTCTCTCCTCTTTCCTCTTTCCTCATTTCCTCTCCCCCGTCGTTAGTTGAAGCAAATGCACTATCGAGCGACCAAGCTCTGGCAGAAGGCTGTTTTGGCGACTCGCGAGGTTTATCGGCTGGTGCCCCGGTTACCGCGCACGGAAGTGTACGGCATGAGGTCCCAGATCACGCGGGCGGCGACTTCGATTCCGGCGAATATCGCGGAGGGGTGGGCGCGGGAGACGCGGAAAGAAAAGGCTCACTTTATGTCGGTCGCCCATGCGTCCCTGGCCGAGACGGAGACGCTGTTGACGCTGTGCGAGGATCAGGGGTGGTTTCCCCGGAACGAGACAGAGAGGCTCCGGGAGCTGCTGGACCAGGTGAGCCGAATGTTGACGGTGTTGAGGCGGGGATTCAGGGGGCGAGAAAAGAGCGGGGCCGAGAAAAGAGGAAAGCTCCCTCACCGGCCCGGAGCGCGGCGCAATCAGGGGAGAAACAAGGACCCGAGTTAATCCGGCTCAGAATCCGAACAGAAAAAGGATAGGAGCAGCGGTTTCCAACCGCCGAGATCCGAAGGGGCGGGAGTCCATGGGCGTGTGGGGGCGCGGGGGAACGACAGGAGTGGGCGATTGGAAATTGCGCCTCTGTTGGAAGGAGCGGATCCGGAAACGGATACCGGGACACCGGCCGGGCCATCGAATGATATTTTTCAAATCCGACCCTGTCGGCAACGACTCGTCAATTGGAAGCACGAGCAAAGGAAGGTCAACAAATGCAGGCACACCGATTCATGCTGGCTTGGCTCGGCCTCATGGCCGTCGTTCCAGCCCAAAATTTCTACCCCAAGAAGGACGCCGCATTCGGACAGGTGGTGGTGGGAGACGGCTTCGAGACGGTCATCAACCTCACCAACCGTGGAACCTCCGAATATACCGGGACCATGATCCTGTTCCGGCTCGAAAACGCAGCCTGGAACCCGGTGGTGAACGGCCGCGCCGTGCGAGACGGGGAATACGGGATCAGAATCGGTCCCGGCGCCACCGTCACCCTTCGACTGACCGGGCCGCAACTCGAGAGCGGCGCCGCCATCCTGCTCTCCGACGATCTTCTGCTCGACAATCTCATCGAAGCCAACCTCACCTACCTGGTTCTCGAAGACGGGCAAGTGAGCGACAGCGTTGGCATTTCCCCATCCCAGGAATTCTACCGCGCCTCCCTTCCCGTCGAGAGATTTGCCGAGACGGGACTCGCTCTGGCCAACGGAGATACGAGTGGAGAAATCACCGCCGAGATCGATTTGACCCTTTTCTCAGCATCCGGGAGCAGGCTCGGAACCGCTCCCGTCACGCTGGGTCCCGCCTCTCACCGAGCCCGGTTCCTGCACGAATTCTTCCCTGCCCATGTGCCGGCGGGAGGAAGGGTTGAAATCGTTTCCGACTCTCCCATCTTCGGAACCGCCCTGACCCTGAGCGGCGGCGAGTATTCCAGTCTCCCCCTGGAACCCGCGTCCATAAACTATGCTGGTCGGCTGGATTCGGCCGACCGATTCGCCACGGGAGAACTGGCGCTTTGGGCGGAGGGCTCGTTCATTCGCGGTTATCTGGCAGTATCGGCGCTGGACGGCGAGGCCTTCGACGATCCTGAGTTCAGCCTGGTCCAGGGTGAACTGGAAGGGGGCAGGTTCCGGCTGGCCTTCACGATTCTCAGGGATCCGTTTCGCGCCGAAGAGGCAACCCTGTCCCTGGGACATGACCAATTCTCGTTCGGCACGACTGTGGTTTCGGGGGAATGGATCGAGCTGTTTCCGGATGAGACGACCTTGAAAGGCAGGTACAGACTCACTCGCCGCAACGACGGGTCGCAAAGGCGAAATTAGATGATCGGCCGTTCGCCATGAGCGTGAGCCGAGGCGGCCGCGCTGGTTGAATGATGTCCGCAAATCTCCGCAAACTGTTGAACTTCCAACCCGGTCCGTCCGTTGAACTCATGGCTGGACAGGACGCGCACGAGTCCGAATGCAGTGTCCCGAGCTTGCGCGAGAATGCCCGACGGCATAACTTGTCGATCTCGACCAACACCTGAGATTCATCCGAATCTACGTTCTCCTATTCCTTCTCTGCCCGGCGGTTCCCGCGCCGGCGGCAAGACACGCCATGCATGTGACGGACGATGGGCGGGTCGTCTGCACGTTGGTTCCCGGGTCATCTGACGATTTCGGCGCCACTCATGACGAACATAGCGCTGCCATCCCCCCCCTCTGCAGGGCGGGATCCGGAGGAATACTCCGCCGTCAGTAGACGCGGCATCACGGTCCTTTACGTGGGATTTCCGAACCAGGCCTCCAGAAGGGCGTTTCGAAAGGGTGTCGACAACTGGCTTGCATTGTTGGAGCTCAATACGCGCATTACGGTTCGAGCGATTTGGAAACCGGAAGATCCCTCCGTGCTCGCCACAGCCCGGACCTCCTTCTACCGATGGCGGCAATACGAGTTCCCATATTCCCTGGCCAACCAGCTCAGGGGCCGGGACCTCAACGGAGCGTCGCTGGAAGGGCAAGTCACGATTTACGACCGTGATAACTGGTACACGGGTACCGACGGGCTTGCAGAGTACAACGAGTTTGATTTGGTGACCGTCGTCATGCACGAACTGGGGCACGTCTTCGGCTTTTATTCGGGCGTACGACCCGCAGGCATCGTCAGGGCCGAAATGTTTTCGAAGACCGGCGTTCCGCGGGTCTACGATGCATTCCTCTGGCACCAAAAATATGGCCAGTTGACCGAATACGGCCTCAATGCCCCGTCGCGGGATATTTACAAAGCCATGACGAACGACGACCTGTTGTGGGGAAATCTGTCACACACCAACTGGCACGGCGAACCCTTGCTAACCACCGAGATGAACGGAGGTCCCGTCCCGCTTCGGTCCCCCGGGAAACTAACTTCTTCCAGCGTCCATCACTTGGACTACCGCTCCTATCCGGACGATTCTCCCGATTCACTGATGACCTCCGGAAGGCCTTCAGCCGTAACGGTAAAAAGTCCCGGCCCCGTGACTCTGGCCATGCTCTACGACATGGGTTGGGAATTGTCCGACGCGGGTTGGGAGGTGATCGAGACCGGACGTCCGCCGCCTCCGCCCGCCGTTCCTCCGATGCCCGAGATCGAATTGGACGTCACCGAAAGGGGTGGTTGGGACCTGATCCTGGTTCGTTGGGACGATTTGCCATCCGCCGATCACTACGAAACCCGTTTGACGAGTCGGACCGGAAAACCGATCGCTTCCGGGACCTGGAAGAGACGGATTCAACCCCTGAACCGCTACTCGGTGAGACGATCCTGGGGACCGTTCCTCATCGAAGTCCGGGGCGTGAACTCCGACGGTGACGGAGCCGCCGGTTCCGTGATGTGGCCGGAAGAACAGATCAGATAGATCGACTCGATTCTCCCTGCTCGACCGGAGTTTGGCGGTTGGGAAACCGCCGCTCCCATCCTTATGGGACCGGCACCCCCGGCAACGCGGTGAAGATTCTTCGGCCGACGTCCATCTCCATGACGACTCCCGTAAACATTTTGCCTTCGGGAGCGGTGCAACGGAGCGATCCCGTGAAATCCGAAGTATTGCCCCCTGACCGTTCGTGAAGGTTACGCCAGTCCAGCCGTCGGGCCCTCATGTGGTGGCTCACCCCGGTCAATTCCGCACCATTTTGCATCAGATCGCACTTGATCCGGATGGTTTCCGTCTCGATGCTGTGAACGACGTAAGAGGAGGCGATCCCGTTTTCTTGCCAGCGGACCGGGAAGACGGCCTCCCTTACGGGCATACTGGCCCCCATCCCTGCGACTCCGACGTCCGGTACGTTCAAGCGCAGAACGCCGCCGAGCGATCCGGCCGCCACCACTGTCACCGAGCCAAAATGAAACTGCCCCTCTCCCGTGGTGGAGATCGTCAGTTCGCCAAAGGGTGGGATCTCCGTCCCGACGGTCAAGGCTCTGTCGTCCGCTATCTCCAAGTCGCCCGTTACGTCCACCAACAGTCTTGCGCTTATGCGGGATCCTTCTGAATTATGAAAGTAGATCTCCGGGACAACACCTTCAGCGCCCAGATTCACCAACACCAGGTCGGAGTGCACATTCATCCATGCCGGGTCGTAACTGCGGGATTCGCCATTGGCAAAGAAGGCAAAGTGGAGGGTTTGACGAAGACTCGGGGCAACCGGCTGAAATTCTACCGGGAGTAAGGGCAGCATTGTGAAGATGTGATTCCCGGCATCCACCTCCAGCGCGACGCCGGCGAATGTTTTTTCTTCAGGCACACTGCAACGAACGGAACCGATGAAGTCGGAACTGTCCGTCTCCCGGAACAACTCGTCGATGAACCGGACGGCGTGCCCGCTGCCTTCAAGTAGAATCTTCGCCTCTTCCAATACGATGCCCTGTTTCATCAATCGGCAACCCACCGAGATCGGCGTCACTCCCGGGTTGCGGATGGCGGCCCCGGTGTTGATTCCGCCCACCTGGCGGCGAACGGGGAAAACGGCGTCCTGGACGGGTTGACTGGATCCCGTCCCGGCCACTCCGACAGCCGGGTTGTTGATGCGGAGCACCCCGCCGATGGGGTCGTCGGCCGTGACTTTCATCGAGCCGATCGTCAGCATGCCCTGGCCATTGGTTGAGATCCACCGCTCGCTCGAGGGCGGGACCCCGGGCCCGACGGTCAACGCTCCACCGTCGGCGATCGTCATGTCGTCCGTCATATCCACCAAGGATTCGGGATCGATGAGAACACCGGTCTGGCCGTAGAAGTAAATGGACGGGACCACGAGCGTGTCAGCCACACTCATCAACACCAAGTCGGAGCTGATGGAATCACCGTTGGCGAAGAATGCAAAGTCGAGGGTCTTGCGAACACCCTCGACCACCGGTCCTCTATTGCCGTTGCCCGGCCGGCCGGCGGCGGTGATGGGATGCAACCCGTCGTCGAACGACTGCGCATCGAAGTAGGCGATCCGGTGAGGGATCGTGTTCAGTATCGTCTGTTCGTACGATTGAGAGATACGATCCGATCGATATCGCACCGCCAGGTACGGCAGGAACGACTCGGCGATGTCTTCCGTCTTGGAATGATCACGCGCGCGGGTGGAAATGAAGCGGTCGTCGGCCGATTGGGCAGCAAGCCATTCAGGATCGTTGCCGTGCCGCCGGTCCAAAGACGCATGCGCCGCCTCGTGCGCCAAGGCCTCTTCCAGGAAAACTCCTGCCGCTTCTCGATGATCGACGTGGATGAGAATGCTGTTGATTCCACCCCCGAAGGAATGGTCACCCTTGTGGATCCAGACCGTGTCGACGTGGGTGCGGAGAACGGTCGGCAATTGACCGATGGCGGTCCCGTATTTTTCCGCCTCCGCGGCCGCCGATACGATACTGCCGAACTCCGGATTGACTTGAATCTCGGTCGTCAAACGATCATCGAATCGGGCCGCGAAAAGATAGGCATTCACTGAGATCCAGCCCGCGACGCGCCGGTCGTACATCGCTCTTTGTCCGCGTCCGGCGTAACTGATTCTCTCCAGGGCAGTCGGGTCCGACGGGGTGATGATTCCCGAGTGAATCCGGACCGTCCCGGCATAGGGTGGATCGGAAGAATCCGCGTGGGATTTATTCTCGTGGACCGGTCCGAGGACCAGGATCAGGGCCAGGACGAACAGACGGGGAAGCCGGCGTCGTCTTGCCTCAACGATCGGCAGGTGATGGGAAACGCCGTTAAGACCAGGTTCCATGGGTCGTCACCGTCGATGGACTGAGCCGGGCAATTGTTGAGCAGATCCGCGGGGTTGGCAATGGGGAGGATGGTCTGGTGCCCGACGGCCTGGACTTGGGCTTCCTCCTTGTCGGGCATGTTGCGTCGTTCGGCGGCAGGGATGCCGCCGCTCCTTTCGGGGGGATCAGGCGGCGGTGCCGCGTCCGTTGCGGACGAGGAATTGCCGGAGGACGTCGAGCGTGCCCTTGAGGCGGGCCATGCGTTGTTCGAGCCGGCCCATGCGTTCTTCAAGCTGGCCCATGCGGTTTCGGAGATTCGTGATTTCGCCGCGCAGCCCCTTGATGTCCTGGCGCGTGAGGCGGTGCAGGTAGAGCATGACACCGACGATGACGGCAGGGGAAATCCACTGGAGAAGTTCAGGGGTCATCTGTTTTTCCCAGAGTCAGCATTATATGGGTTCCCGTCCCGGCGGGGAACCTGCTCGGGGTTCCAGAGACGAGGAACCGGAATCCGGGCAGGGGTTCACGGGCGGTAACGGTCAAGTCTCCCGTCGTGGTCGCCATAAACTGGATTTGTGAACTCTACCCATTCCATAACGGAGAAGAAGAAAAAGTAACGAACGAATTTATTGCGGGTCGGGGAGTGGTCGTTTGCGACTACCGATCAGGAGCGGGTGCTTGTAGCCTCTGAAGAGAAAAGCTCCCCCACCGGCCACAAGCCGGCGAGATCCTGGGAGAAACAGGGGTTTTCCTACCCCCGCTCTCGCAAGTTGCAGGGTCTTGCCATGGATCATGGTTGGTCGAAAGAGGGCGCCTGAAAGACGCCCCTCCAGAGTTCTCCTCATGGCTTTGGAGGCGTTAGTTCCCACGTGAGGGATTGGGTGCCTTGATTGCCATGAAGAAGATCTGGGTTCCGGTTGTTGTCTTATTGCTCTTGCCCGCCTCCTACCCTCTGCGGAGACCTGCCGAGCGGCCGAAGAACGTCCAAACCGCATACGAGGACCCGATCCGGAGTCAGACTCAAGAGGCGGGGGAGACGATCCTGTACTTTCCCGACTATGTGGATGGTGGCGGATGGTCCGTGCAGTTGGCGCTCAGCAACGTTGATCCGGACGCGGCCGCCGAGGCCGTGGTTGAAGTCTACGACGAGGACGGCGGGTCGGTTTTGGATCTGTTCGATTCGGGGTCGACTTTCGAGATTCCACCGCTGGGCAGCCGGGTGTTGAGAAGCGTGGGGAGGGGGGAGATTCGGCGCGGCTGGTTTCAGGTTCGGATCGGTACGAACTCGATCAGCGGGCTGTTGACGTACAGGGAGGGGACGACGGGGATCGAAGTCAGCGTCGAACCGGCTGAGTTGGGGGAGCGATTCGCCCTGTTCGTGGAGGAGTCGGACGACGTGGGCGCCGGGGTGGCGGTCTTCAAGCCGGAGGCGGGGTCCAGTATCGAGCTCCGGGTCCGGGACGAAGAGGGGAACGACCCGCTGGAGGGCGTTCGTGTCCCGGGGAAACTTTCGCCAACTGGCGCGCACGCTTCCGGAATGGTTCATCGCGGAAGGGATCGACCGGGGATTCCTGAGCGACTTTCGGGGTCTCCTGTTCCTGCGTAGTGAGGACGAGTCCCCGTTCGCGCCGCTGGGGTTGCGGTTCGGGAAGCGGAACCAATCGCTTTCGTCGGTTCCGGCTATCCGGGATGAGACGCAGGCGGCGTTGGAGACCACCCTGTACTTCCCGGACTACGTGGACGGGAGTCGGTGGTCCGTTCAGTTGGCACTCAGCAACATCGATGCGGGGACCGCCGCCCAGGTCGGCCTGAAAGTCTTCGACGAGGACGGACGGTTCGGGATCTGTTCGATGCGGGATCGGCGTTCCGGATCCCGCCACTGGGCAGCCGGGTGCTGAGGAGCGCGGGCGCGATCCGGCGCGGCTGGATCGAGGTGGAGTCCGATTCGGCGGCTGTCAGTGGATTGTTGACCTACCGGCAGGCCGAGACGGGCGTCGAGGTGAGCGTGAAACCGTTGGAGTTGGGGAGCCAGTTCGCCCTGTTCGTGGAGGAGACGCCGGCGATCGGCGCGGGAGTGGCCATTTTCAGGCCGGACGCCTCGCCGAACGTCGAGTTGCGGGTCCGGGACGAAGAGGGGAACGACCCGCTCAACGGCGTATTCATCCCTCGGGGAGGCTTTCATCAACTCGCGCGCACGCTCCCGGAATGGCTCGGCGCGGGAGGAGTGGATACGGGGTTTCTGGAGGACTTTCGAGGGCTGCTGTTCCTGCGAAGCGCGGACGATTCGCGATTCGCTCCTCTGGGGCTGCGGTTCGGGAAGACGAACGCGTCGCTCTCGTCGGTGCCGGCGGTCCGGATCATGGACGGAGATGGGATCGGCGAGTATCACTTCACCAACGCGCTCCGTTACCGGTTGCACACTGCCGGGGGCGGCGAGGGGTCTGCGCTGGTTGTCGCCCAGGCGAAGAGTTTGCTGCTTTGGGGTGGAGTCGGGTCCGATGGGACTCCATTTCTGGAGCCGGCGTTTGTGGTGGATGCGGTGGCGGCAATGCCGCGGTCTGAGGGGGAATTTGAAATAATCGGGCGGGATGCGGATGGGGAGGAGTTGTTTTCGTTTAGCTTCTCGATGCCGAAGGTTGCGGATGGGGACGGGAGGTCGTCGTTAGTCTTCGCGCTTCCCGTGCGGCCGGGGTGGGATGAGGAGCTGGCCAGTATTTCGTTGAGCGGGCCGGGGGGAGCGGTCAGGCTGGATGAGGAGACCGACCGGCCGGTGACGATACTTCGGGATTCGGGAACCGGGGAGATTCGGGGTATTTTGCGGGGTGTGGCTGGCGGGTCGGGGAGCGGGGATGATGCGGTTTCGGCCTTGGCGTTGGAGCCGGGGGTGGAGGTGTTGGTCAGCCGGGGGATTCCGGAGGCGGAGGATTGGAGTCGGTAGGGAGGGGGAAGGAGGGGCGGCATCCTTGTCGACCGCGTGGAAGGGCGAATTCCAGTCGACCGTTTTTGGGTAGCGTACTTGGAAGACGCTTCGCGGAGTGGGGACTCCGTCCCCCCAAGCCCCCCCCTGGTCGGCGACTGAAAGTCGCCGCTCCTGTTAGGATTTTTCTATGGCGACGCCCCCTGCAGTCAGTGTGATCGTTCCATGTTACCGGCACGCCGCGGTGCTGCCTCGGGTGTTGGAGGCACTGGAGGATCAGGAGACTGCTCTGGATTTCGAGGTGCTGGTGGTGGAGTCGGGAGGGACCGAGACGGCGAAGTTGGTCGGGGAGTGGTTTCCTGAGGTCCAGGTGCTGTCTCATGAGGGGCGGTTGTTTCCGGGAGCGGCGAGGAACCTCGGGGCGGCAGCGGCGCGGGGAGCTAGTTTGGCGTTTGTCGACGCGGATGCGGTTCCGGAGCGGCGGTGGTTGGAGACGCTCTACCGCCGTTTGGCATCTTCGGCCCGGATAGTCATGGTTTCGGGCGCTGTGGGGCGGCCGGAGGGGGTCGGCGCGGCGGCTCGGGTGCTTCACTGGATCGAGTTTTCGTCGTTCCTGCCCGGGCTGGCGTCCGGAGATCGGGATGCCCTCGCCAGTTGCAATCTCCTGGTTCGGAAGGAGGAGTTCCTGGCGTGCGGCGGGTTCGACGAGAGCCTGGAGATGGCCGAGGACCTGATGCTCTGCCGGAGGATCCGTAAGCAGGCGGGAACACTACTATATATAGAGGCGTCTACCGGAGTCTGTCACTCGAATGATGCGACCTGGGAAAAGGCCAGGAGCCATCTGCGCCGTCTGGGCTACTGGAGCGGACGGTTCCGAACTCTGGAGGCGGTCTCCGGGTCGTGGTTGCGGCATTTCCCGGCGCTCAGTCTAGCGTTGCCGCTGTGGCGGCTCCCCCGGATCATGGGGCGGGTCTTTCGCAGTGATGCCAAGGAGGGGTTGAGGTCACTCATCTGGCTTCCCTGGTTGGTTTGGGGGCTGTTGGCCTGGGCGCTGGGTTTCCGCCAAGGGCTCAAGGCTGGGCAAGAGGATGGGGGCGACAACAATGCCCCCTCCTAACGACAGTTTCCCGGCTCCGACTTGACGTAGTAGCTCTTGTAGTTTGACGCTTCGGGGTCCATGCAACCGGCCAGGTTCAGCAGCTCGACCTTGCGGAACTCCACGGGGTGGCTCTCGCTCTGCAGCGAGATGTAGCCGCTCTCCAGCAGCTTACCGTCACGCTTGAACGCCGGATCGTGCCCCTCCACGGCGCCGCCGCCGACCTGCGGCATTTCGTATTCCAGCACCACCTCTCCTTCGGCGATGTGCCGGACCACCGAACTCCCCAGCACCAGCACCTCCGCCCGGACCCACTGGTTCCCGTGATACGTCTTCGACTTGGAGTCCGTGCAGTGGTCCGTCACCAGCTTTCCGTTGAACACCACATGGGTTCCGGGCGTGCACAGGTTCATGGTCGAGCGCTCCCGTTCGCCGTCGCCGCCGAGGAGTTGGACTTCGATGCATATGGGGAAGGTCTGATCGCGGCGCATGCTTTCCGGTGGCTGCGAGTGCAGCATGATGCCGCTGTTGCGGAAGGCCCAGCTCGGACCGCCCTGGACCTGGTCCCCGATGAATCGATATTCCACCACGAGCCTGTAGTGGGAGAAGGGACGCTTGTAGAAGATGTGGCCGAACCGTGCGTTGAACGGGTCCTCATACGCCTCGTAGCCGACTTGCATGACTCCGTTTTTGACACGAAAGGTATTCGCGAAATTCTCTCCCGTCTCGTGGCCGCGAATCTTGGGAATCCAGCCGTCGAGGTTCTTGCCGTTGAACAGCGGGATCCAGTCCTCCTCGGCGTGCGATTGCCCGCTGGCGGTCAGGGTCGCCAAGAGGAGGAAGAGGACAGAGATGCCGAGTCGCCGGGACATTGGAGTGGAGAGTATAGCGGGTGCGCTGTCCCTTCGTGGTGAATTCGATGGGAAAACACGGGGGGCGGGGCTGGAGATTTCCTCCTGTTGACACGACCGGTTTCAAGGCGGAAAATCGGAATTTAGGGGGAGTGAGTGAAAGGAGCAATTAGATGACCCTTGAACTCATGGCCATCATCGCCGCCACCATCACACTCGGCGGCCTCATTCTCACCCAGTCCCGCGCCGCGGCACGGGAACGCGCAGAAATTCGGGAGCGCATGGCCCGGCTCGAAGATTCGCTAGGCGAGCGCGTGGCCCAGATCGAAGTTTCACTGGGCGAACGCATGGCCCGGCTCGAAGGCACTCTCGACGTACTCCGAGACTACTTCGTGGGGCAAGGCCCCGGGGCAGCTTGACTCTGGCTGCCTGTAGAGAAATCAGACGCATCCCATCGGTGAGAAGCGCGTGCAACCGGCTCTCTCGCCGGGCATGATGCCGATTCCCGGGGTCCATTTCCAGGGCCACTCCGGCGAAGGCTCGTCCTTCGGGGACGGGGGAGACGGCGATTGGAATTCGCCCTTCCTTATTCCTCTACCGGTTCGGCTTCCGGCTCCACGGCCGGGGGGAGGCCGGGAACGGGAGGCGGTGAGGCGGAACTGGGAACGACGGGCTTTACGGTCTCGCCGCGCTTGAGATTTTTCAGCTTTTCCCCGGTGAGGCCCAGCAGGCCCCTGGCGCCGCGACTGACGTAGTTGTAGAGGATCGGGACGGCGACGAGGCGCTCCTTGGACTCGCCTTCCCGCTTCAGGATGAGGCGCACCTCGCTCCTCAGGGATTTCTCGTTCTCCTTCCCGATATAGCGGAACGCCAGGCGGAGATCCTGGCCCGGAGCAACGGAGCCGCCGCTCTCCAGCAGCTCGAAACGGGTCTTGTCGTAGTCGATTCGGGAAAGGTGGACGGTCTCGGACAGGCCGTTGCGCACGCGGACCGCGCCCCGTTGGACCCGGTCCAGGAAGTGGATCCTGACTTGCTTGGGGACCACTTCGAGGACGCCCGCTTTGGGCCCGCGCTTCTTTGGAGCCGTGCCGCCGACGAAAGCCCGTTTGAGCTTCTCCATGTCCAGGGGGCGAATCCGCACCTGCCATCCGTCCGGTTGGCGGACCCAGACCTCGCGCGTCGGGACGGGATAGTAGCCCCCCGCCGGCATCAGCAGTTGCTCCAACTTCACCGTCACCAGCGCTTCATCGGGGGACCGGAGCTCGATCCGGTCCAGTTCCCAGGAGCGAAAGTGGTCTGTGCGGCGGTTGAGGAACGGATTCTGACCCTCCGGCGCCACGTATCGGAGAGCTCCCACCTTGTCCCCCTTCTGGAGCAGGTCCCAGAAGGTTCGGACCGCCTTCTCCAACTCCGGGTCCACGGCGGGACCCGAAAAGATGCTCAGGTAGAGGACCAGACAAATCATGGCACCCGCCTCCCGAGAGAATACGAACCAAAAATGGCCGCTCCGGAGAGCGGCCAAGGTGAGAATTCGCCTTTTCGAACGATCAGGCGAATCAAAGAAACCGGGGGCTGCGCCAAAAGTTGGCGGCAGCCCCCGACTTCAGCTTTCGTCGCTCCCGCTCCGTAGTTGCCCATGCCGGATGTTCCGGTCCGTGAGCGGGAGTCCCTGCCGAGAAATTCTCCCGCAGGGAATGTCACCGTTACCCGTCGATGATGACGGTTTCCGGTTCTGAAGCTTCCTCTATTCGTGCATGCCCATGTCGTCCATGTCATCGGCCATGGGCGCGAGCCTGATCCCTCCGCCATGGCGAGACACGGGCGGCGTCATGTCGCCGTGCTGGCTGAAGCCCGGGCCGAAGACGGTGCGGGTTCCGGCCACGGCGTCGAAGTTGCCCACGATCCATGCATAACCCGCGAAGTCCCCGTCAACAAGTTCGCTCAAGAGCACAGTGTAGGTCTCCCCCGGACCGAGCATCCCGTCGGTCAAGCCGGTGCCGGGCGATTCCGCCGAGGTCTCGACCATCACCATTTCGCCGCCCTGGTAGAGGTAAATCTCCAGGGTGCCCTCCATGTTGTAGCCATTGCCGTATCCACCTGCCACGTTGGTGGCGTCGGGAGACTTGAGGACGTTGCTCACCGATATGGCGGTGTCGAAGCCCAGATCGGGAAGGCTGACCAGGTAGCTGCCGAAGACGGCAGATTGCTCTGTCGTGTGGCCGGCCGCCAGAAAGGAAACTGAGGTGCCCGCGGTTGCCGTTCCACCGAAGGCTACGACCAACAGGACCGCCGTAACAAGCATCGCTCTCGATTTGTTCATGCCCTTAACTCCTCTACGAAATGACGTTGGAAAAAATAACCAGACCACAACGAAATGCAGCCGTTCGAACACGCAAACTAAATTACCCACCCGCAGAACTGATTGTCCAAGATGCCAGAGCCTCTTAAAAGTCGCAACTTTCGCGAACACGATCACCACCAGACCACCATCTGGCGGGAACCAAGCCTAAAATAGTCTCCCACGATAATCAAGCCTGCATATTCCCGCGACGGAAACGCAACGTAGAGGACGTGGCCCTGCTCCGTCGTCTCGAAGACCGCGAAGCTGTGGATATCCTCGTACACTGACACATCCGGGCCGGCCTCCCCGTCCCGGTTCTCCATATCCAGAGCGAAGATGGCCCTTGCGGGAAACGTCCAGCGCCGCGCCTGCCCGTCCTGGTAGAGGGTGGAGAAAATCACAGCTTGCGTCATCTCCCGGTCCAGGATGTAAAGGCGCTTGTCGAGAGGCCTGAGGTTGGAGGTCATGACGAATCCGGGCGTGAAGGACGTGGCCAGTTCCTTGAAGGGGATCCATTGATCCCCGTCCCGTGTGTAGATGGTGAGGCCGGGCCCCACGTCGGTCACCATGACGATCTCCTCCTCTCCGTCGAGGTTGAAATCGAAGAGGGCCAGGTTCTGAACCTGCCGTCGCAGGAGGTGGCCTTGGGCCTGGAGCTGGAACTGGCCCGTGCCGTCCCCGGTTTCAGTCTCGAGGACGGCTCCCAAGGGACCGTTCATGACCCGGACCAGGTCCAGGTGGCGGTCCTGGTTCAGGTCGGCGATGACGATGCGCTCGTCCAGGTCGAAGACCCGGTACCCTTCAGGATTGGGACCGATGGCGAAGGTGCGGTCGTTTTCCAGGATGAACTGGTTCCGTGCGTCCCGGCGGCCCCGGTAGACGCGCCGGGTGGTCCCGCCGGAGCCGTAGTCGCCGACCACGACGAAGTCGAACGTGGGTTCCGGGGCGATGACACCGCCTCCAGGTCGAAACGGGGGCGGACGGGGAGTCGGAGGCACGGGGTCGGGCCCGCCGGGCGGAGCGGGCGGGGGCGTGGGCGGCGGAGTCGGCGGCTCCGGAGTACCCGTGCCGGTGGACGGATCGCCGGTGTCGCCGGTCCCGTCGGCGGGGTCGTCGCCGATCACGTCATTGGGGTCCGCCCGGTCCAAAAAGGCCCGCCGGAAGGGATTCCGCGCGTTCATGTAGGGGTTGCCCAGGGAGAGGCCGCTGCCGAACTGGCTCCAGGCCGCCTGGTAGTCGCGCTCGAACTGCCGGAGCTCGGTTGCCCGGGCCATCATGTCGGCCGTGGAACGGGCGCCTTCGGTAGTGATGGGCTCGACCCCTGCTCCCGGTCCGGCCGCGTCCGCCAGCCCCGCGGTGGTGGTGGAGACTCCTGTTGATTCGCGGCGCGGCGTGCTTCTCGCCTGGCTGGTCCGGCGACGCCCGGTTTGCGTGCGGCTGCCGGACGAAGAGGAGCGAGGCGCCTGATACGTCCCCGCATCACGGCTGCGCGAGGAGGCGCCGTATGAGCGGGGAAACGGAAACGAACTCGCCGTTGCACCGCCCGATCGGTTCCATCCGGCGGTTCCCGGAGAGGAATCCGGGTCCGGACGGTAATGGGATTCATCTCCCGACCCGGGGATGAACTGCCAGATCAGCGCCGAGAGCAACGACGCGGCCACCAGGGAGGCAAAGAAGCCGAAGCTCCCCAACCTTCTGCCGTACCCGCGCCGCCGGCCAGTTTGACTCACTGCAGGAATAAACTCCGATTCGATTCACCGGACCGCCGACGGGCACTCGAGCCGAGTCGCGGGACGGCTGCTGGGCACGAAGCCGGAAAGACCCGCTCCAAGTGTAACAGCCAATGATAGCATTTGAGGAAAGAGGAGTAGAGAAAATAGGAAAGAGTGAAAAGTCGGCGCCGATACGCGCGGGGTGACAGCGGATGGGGGTTTTCTCTTTTCTCTTTCCTGCTTTTTCTCTTTCCTGCTTTTCCTCTTTCCTCATCTTGCGACTTTTTGCGGCCGGAATCATCTCCTAAATTGATTGGAAGAGAGGAGGACTGATAGTTTTGGCACAGTCGGAGAGACGGGTTGGGGCGGCCTGAATTCCGTTTTAGTCCGTACGTATGCCAAGCGAAATCAGTCCGGATGAGTTGGCGGCGATCGTCAAGCGAGCCCAGGAGGGTTCCGCTGCCGACTTTCATGCGCTCTACGAGCTGTTCGTCAAGCGCATCTACAATTTTATCTTACGGCTGATCGGCTCCAAGGAAGATGCCGAAGACCTCACACAAGAAACCTTCCTCAAGGTCCACCGGGAGATCAAGAAGCTCCGGGACCGGAAACAGTTTCGTTACTGGCTCTACCGCATCGCCAGGAACGAGGTCTACCAGAAGCTCCGCCGCACCAAGAAGGTCAGTGAAATCTCTCTGGATGGAGAGGAGGGTCCTCTGGACTGGCTTCTGGCCGATGAGGGCATGGAGTTGGATCCGGAGCGGACGTTTCTTTCTCAAGAACTCAATCAGGTCATTCTTTGTGCCTTGCGGTCGCTCACGCCCAAGTATCGCGACGTGTTCGTGCTGGCTGTATTCCAGAAGATGAAATACGTAGAGATTTCAAGAATCGTGGGTCGGTCGCTGCTTTCGGTGAAGACCGACATCTATCGCGCCAGGTTGGTGGTGAAGGACCACGTGAAGACCTACATGGGGAGGAAGCGATGAACCACTCCTGCCGGGGTTTTCTGCTTGCGATTTCGGCGCTGGCCGACGACAACCTGGATGCGGCGTCGGCGCCGGCGGTGAGGGCCCACCTTGCCGAGTGCCCCGAATGCAACCGGCTCTTCGAAGAGCAGCGGGAGCTGTCGGACTGGCTCCGGGCCGGGTCGCCGGAATTGGAGCCGTCGCCGGAGATCTGGATGCGGATCGAGTCGAGGCTGCCGGTTCCCCGGCTTTCACTCTGGGAACGGTTGGGATCGGGTTTGGCGGCGGCGGTTCGTTTTCCCGAGGTCCGGTACGTGGCGGCCAGCCTGGTCCTGCTGGCGATTCTCTCCGGCGGGTTCATGGGACGGATCCAGGAGGCGCAGCCGGCGCCTCGAGTCTACGCCAAGGCGGAGAACCCGTTCCTGGTGGCATTGAAACAGGAGACCTTCCCTTCTTCCCTCGCCGTCCGAGCGGAGATGGGGGAGAATCCGTTTGTTATGATCAGAGGTGAGCGATGAAGGCTCTGATCCGGTATTCCGTTTTTCTATTGGTTTTCGGGTTGGCGCCGGTCCCGGGATTTTTCGCGGCGGCGGGCCCGGCTGAAAACGCCAAACTGGCGGCGGCCGCGACTCACTACGAGATCGCCCAGCTCAAGCTCGAGGCGGGCGAATATGACGCGGTCCTGGCCGAGATCCAGAAGATCCTGGACCTGGACTTCAGTGCCGAAAATGAGGGCGTATTGACGCTCTCGGTGCTGAACCTGACCGAGGAACTGCTGAACGCCGACCAGCATGGTCTGGCCCGGCAGGCGGTGGACGCGAGCCTGAAGGCCGTCGACCAGCAGGAAAACCGGTTCATGCTGCTCATGTTCAAGGCCCGCGTATTCCGAGACGAGGGCAAGGTCGACGACGCCCTCGAGACCTACCGGTCCGCGCAAGAGATGGTTCGGACGTTTTAGAGGAAGGGCGATTTCCAATCGTCCGCGTCCCCTCGGTTTCACAACGCCCACGAATCGGCGGTTGGGAAACCGCCGCTCCAGCGGGAGAGGCGATTTCTAATCGCCTGTTTCCCCCCGCCGGTCCAGCACGCCCACGAATCGGCAGTTGGAAACCGCCGCTCCGGTGGGAGAGGCGATTTCTAATCGCCTGTTTCCCCTCGCCGGTCCAGCACGCCCATGAATCGGCGGTTGGAAACTGCCGCTTCGGTTCGGCGGTTAGGAAACCGCCGCTCCCGCTCCGGCGAAGGGATTCCGGATCCGTAGTCCGTTTACCCTGAACCCAGGCTGAAGATCCTCCGTGTACAGCACCGAACAATTTGCCGCCAAGGCAGCGCGGACGATCAGTGCATCCCAAAACGACAAGCTATGAAGGCGGGCGAGGTCCGTGGCCGCGAGAATATCATCGACCTGCGGAACCACGACATCCATCGTGGCGAACAACTCCACCTTGCGCCGCGCGATGACAGGGTCTACTCCCAATTTCCGGGTGGAGACTACGAAGTATTCCTGTAGGACCTGCGTCGATACGACGGCGTGGCCACGTGTATGCCACAGGCGGTAAAGTTCGAGCGCCTGCCTTTGCTTACGTGGTTCGGAGGCGTCGTCCGTGTAGACCAGTACGTTCGTGTCCAGAAAGCTACGGACGCTCATGAATCTGCTCACGGTCGAATTTCCAACCCGCCCGGTCACCGTGGGCTTGATCTGACAAACGGACGACCTCGGCAATCACCACTTCGCGCGGCGAACGGCCAGCGAGATCGCTGAGGTAATTCCGTACGGCCTGATTCAGGCTCAGCCCCAGGGTAGCGGCCGACTTTCGGGCCCGTGCGACAACCGCGGGATCTACAGAAAGAGTGATATTCATAGAAACACAGAATATGTGTGCACGGGTTACGTGTCAATTGATGGGAGGTGCGGGGTGGAACGCCGTCCTTCTCTCCCTGATAACGGCAAAACAAGAAAAGATACGAGGGATTACTGAGCGTCCTTCCCAGCGTAGTTCGTGAAATGGTCCTTGATCTGGAGGCGGGTGAGATGACCCGTTTGGATGAGGATGCGGTAGAGGAGGAGGGCCGATTCGCCGGGGGCCAGGGAGAAGTTCAGCGGTGGGGCGCCTTTTTCGAAGTCCGCGCGGCCGAAGGGGTTGGCGGCGAAGAGGCCGTAGGCGCGAGCGTGCCAGTAGGTCGGATACCGGATGCTGCGGGGATGGTTCATGATGGCGAGGGTCAGGTCCTCGCCCTCGACCGATCCGCGCAGGGCCACCCAGGGTGAGCGTTTGCCCCAGACCTGTTCCGCCAGCTCGAGACCTTCGGCGTTCAGATAGCGGCCGGTCCGGTCCTCGCGCAGATCGGAGGCGACGCGGATGGCCAGCAAACCTTCCTCGATGTCGCCGAAGGTGACCGGCTCTTCTTGGGCGGTCAGCGTGATCTTCAGATCGAGGGTCCGCGAGGTGGGTCCGGCTTGGATGGTGATTTGAGAGTTCTGCTTGAGCAGGATCCTTCCCGTGGGGGCGATCCAGTCGGACGTCGTTCCCAAGATGCCCCGTTCCCCGCCCGCCAGCCGAGTGAAGCCGGTGTGACGGATCCTGCCGCTTCCCGGGTTGTCCCCTCGAGGAGGGAACTTGGACCAGAAGTCCACGCCGTTGACGTTGCGATAGGTGAAGAAGACGCCTTCATGTTGCCAGTGGTCGGTCTGCTCCCCGGGGATGCCGAACTCCATGGGGAAGCCCCGGGTGATCCGGTGCCCCCCTGGGCTGCGCAGGGGATGGAAGATGGGTTTGTGCAGGCCGATGCCGTAGTGGTAGGAGGCGAAGAGCGCCTCGCCGACGTAAATGTCCACCCGCGCGGCGTCGCTCTTGACGATGCGGATCCGTTCAGGAGATTCGGCGGAGGCGGAGGACGGAACGAGCCAGGCGAGCAGCAAAACGGCAGACGCGAAGCGTCTCATTTCTAGCGCCCTTCTTCGTTTCTACGCCTCTGGATCAAGTCGCGGCGTTCCTGGTCCTTCCGGTTGATGGTGTGGTACGCGTTGCGGAGCGCCCGCTTGAAGTCCATCGTGAGCTCCACGGACGTGGGAAGGCCATGAATGACGTGCGGGGTGATGAAGACGACCAACTCGGAGCGGCGCTTGTTCTTGGTGGTCCGCCCGAAGAGAGCCCCCACCACGGGGATGTCTCCCAGTACCGGGATCCGGTTGCGGCTTTGGTCGCTGCTGTCGCTGATGATGCCGGCGATGGCCACCGTCTCGCCGTCCCGGACGATGAGGGAGGTTTCCACGTAGTTCTGGCTGATGGTGGGGGTTAGAGATGAACCGGCTGCCTGGCTGACCTCGATGGCCAGGTCCATGGTCACGATGCCGCTGGCGCTGGTGCGGGGCATGATCAGGACGGAGGTCCCGGTGGGTCGATAGTTGATGCTGTTGGCGAAGGCGCTGGCGACTCCCGAGGTGATGGGATCTCCGTAGGAGGCGGTCGTGACCGGCACCTCGGCGCCCACGTTGATTCGAGCCTGCATCCCGTCCACCGCCAGCAGCGTGGGCGCCTCCAGGATCTCCACGTTGGTCCGGGATCGAAGGGCGGTGATGGCCGCCTCCAACTCCCGTTGGGCTCCGATGAAGGCCTTGGTCACCATGGACAGTGCGCCGCCTCCCCCGCCCCCGTCAGAGGCGCCGGTCAGGCTGCCGGTGGTGGGGTGTCCAGTGCTATCGGCCTGCCGGCCCCGGAGGAAGGCGGCCACTCCGAAGCTGAGGTCGTCCCGCAGCTCCACCGAGTAGATCCTGGCCTCCATGAACACCTGACGCGGCAGCTTGTCCAGTTGACGGATGGTGTCCAGCAGAAACCGGTAGTCCGCCTCCGTGGACTGGATGATCAGGGAGTTGCTGAAATCGTTGACGACGATGCGGATATCTCCCGCGCTCACGACCCGGATGCCGGACGGACGGCTGAGGGAACGCCCGAACAGGGAGGGCCCCATGCCCCTGCCCCCACCGCCGCCATAGCCGCCGCCGTAACCACCGTACCCACCGCCGTAGCCACCGTAGCCGCCACCGCCGTATCCGCCATAGCCACCACCACCGTATCCGCCGTAACCGCCGCCATAGCCACCGTACCCACCGCCACCGTAGCCGCCGCCGTATCCGCCGTAGCCACCGCCACCGTAGCCGCCGCCATAGCCCCGCTGCTGGCGGAGGAAGCCGGGATCCTGGGTCGGAGTTCGCTGCATCTGGTCGCCTGACTGCGGGTCGTTGGGGTCGGTCCCGCCCGTGGGCAGGCCTATTCCCTGGTAGTAGAGCTGTCCCAGGACGTCCGCGATGTAGGCGGCGGTGTTGTTCTCGACCTCGTAGACGTAGGTCTTGAGATTGGTGTTGGTGGACGGAGTGTCCAGCTTGGCGACCCAGGTCTTGACCTCCTGCAGGACCGTGGGCGCGTGCGTGACCACCAGGATGCTGTTGAGCCGCTCGATGGCGACGATGCGCACGCCGCCTCCTTTTTCATTGGGAGAGAAGACCGCGCTCAGGTCGGTGGCCACGTCCACGGCGTGGTTGTGCCGGATGGTGATCAGATCCACCGTGTTGATGGAGAAATACTCGGTGTCCAACATGCGGATCAGGTTCAGAGCCTGTTGGATGTTCCGGCGGTAGTCGGTGATCAGGAGAATGTTGACCGAGACCAGGTTGACCACGGTGGCTCCCTCGGAGACGAAGGGCTGCACAATCTCGATCATGTCTTCGGAGGGGAGATAATGGAGGGGGATGACGTAGGTGATGATCCCCTCTTCGTCCTCCAGACTACGGGATTCCTCCGATTCCGACGGTGTCAGGACGGTGGGACCGGGAGTGGACTCGGAGGCCGCCGCCTGCTCCGCCGTGGGAGCCTCTTCCTCTTGAGCTGGTCCGGCCGCGGCCGGCGTTACCGTCTCTCCGGGGAGAGCCGCCCCTTGCGCGGGAACAGCTCTCCCCGGAGACACCGCCGTCACAGCCCCTGCCGAGGGATTGGCTTCAGGGGATTCCTGCCCGGGAGGTGAGGTCTCGGGTTCCTCCTCCCGGGCGCCCTGTTTCTCCGGGACCGGAGCGGGGACGGCCCGGCTTGCGCCGGAGGAAGGCGGCCGGGCCAGAATCTTGTGCGGCACACGGGGACTCTTGCCGATGGGCAGGACCACGTAGATCCCCTCCTGCTTGACGATGGCCTGACCGGCCAGCTTGAGCACCTGCTCCAGGACCCGGAAGAGGGTCTTCTTGGGGATGTCGTCCATGGTGAACAGGCTGACCGTTCCGGAGACAGCCGGGTCGATGACGTAGGAGTACCCCAGCTCGGTCATGACGGCGTTCACCACCCGGTCGACGGGCATGTCGGTGAAGGCCAGCTTGACGCCTCCGCTCCCCGTCCCCGAGCGGCCCGAGCCGCCGTTCGGAGCCCTCGCCGCGCTCTGGATCTCCTCGCGGGAGGACTCTGCCGCCGAGGAATTCCCGGAGCCGGACTGCGCTCCCCGAGCCTGTTTCCGGTAAAGCTCCTGAAGAGCCTTCCGGCGCTTCTCGAGCTCGTCCCGCGACTTGGCGGCGGTGCCGAACACCGGGGGAGGCCCCCCGGCGCCGTCGTCCACAATCAACGGTTCCTGACCCGTCTGGCGGGTGGTCCCGGAACGTTGAGCGAAGCCGACTCGCTGCGCAAACACTGCGAGTTCGCTCCCGCCGAATAGAATGACAACCACCGCGATCAACGCACGCATTATTTGAACCTCATATGAGTAGTCATTAGGTCACGAATACAGTTCGCATTTCGACGGGAGGGGCGATTTCCAATCGCCCGTTTCCCCTCGATTCGCCCTCACGTTCCAGGAATCGGCGGCTAGGAAACCGCCGCTCCTTTTCGGCGGCTGGAAACCGCCGCTCCTCCTCATCTCCGGGTCGTGGCGCTGCCGTAGACGGGCCGTCTCGTGGTGGCGCTGGTGCGACCGCGGGCGGCGCCCTGGCGGCCCGTGAGGGTCGTGCGGCCCCGGGCGGCGGATCCGCCGGTCCGGATTCGTTGTTGGCCGGCGGTGGGACTCACCGCCGCACGCGCCGCCTCTTCCGGGGGCGGAACCGCTGCGGCCACGGTTTCCACCGCAGCCCGTGTGGAACCGACGGTCACGATGTTGACCGCGCCGGCTCCGGCCTGCTTGGAGGCCGACTTCTTGGACTGCTTGCCCTTCCTGGAGTCCATGATGTCGATCAGCTCGGTGTGATGGTTCCATACCAGGGTGACCGTGGTCGGGGTGATCTCACCCACCCGGTACCCCTGAACCATGTCGCCCAGCATCACCGTCCGGGACTCTCCCTGATTCTTCTTCCCCGCGAAAACGGTGAGGAACGCCCTCTGCTCTCCCCGGATGGTGGACACGCCATGCAGAGTCGGCTTGATGGGCAACGGAGGGGGTTTCTGGGACGCGAGCGCCACCGCTTCGGTCACTTCCTCTTCCGGCCGGCGTTCCGGTCTGAAGAGGTTCCTCTCGTCGATCTCCAGATAGTGGCTGAAGGGCCGCGCCACTTCCTGTCCGAAGGCCGCCTCCTCGGGTGGCGCGGGACTGCGGTTGATCCGCTGGTAGACCTCCTGCCGGGTGGACTCCTGGAAATTGCGCCAATTCGAGATCAGGCGCTGGCCCAGAAGGCCGACGCCCGCCACCAGCAACAGATTGAGCAACACGATTCCTTGCCTCATGTTCCACTCCTGGTAGAGATGCCCGGCTCGGGAGAAAGTTGAATCAGGCCGGAAACGTGCATGCTGGGGTTGAGGCGGCGCTTGCCCTTGACCCTGCCGACCCGGAGCTCCAGGTTTTCGACCTTGAGGAACTTGGGGTAGGTCGAAACCGCGTGCACGAACTCCAATACCTGCCGCAGGTCGGCCCGAAGGTTCACTCTCAGGGTGATCTTGGCGTATCGATCGTCCAGGACCCGCTCCTGGACCCGGCTGCTCCGGGAGATGGTGATGCCCAGGCGGGACGCCAGATCCCGCACCGCCAGCTCCACCTGGGTGGTGGCGTCGCTGGAATTCTCGGCCTCGATGAAGCGGCCCTCGTATTGCTGGACCAGCCGCTCGATCTTCTCGCTCCGCGACCGGTAGTAGTCCCGCTGAGAGAGGAGCTGCTTCGATCGCTGCAGCAACTTGGCCTGGGTCTCCAGTTCGGCCGGGATGGAGGCCCAGGCCTCATTGAAGGGTTCCACCGCAAAGAAGTAGACCAGCACGACCGCTGCCGTCAGGCCTCCTCCCTGCAGGATGCGCCGTTCTCTGAGTGTCAGCTTCCTCATGGTTCCCTCTTCACTTGGACGTGGCGTCGAAGGTGAACTTCTCCCGGTTCCCCATCCCCCTGGCGGGCGCGATGTTCCGGGGCTCGACGGTGTCGAGCGACTCGGAGGTGGTGAGGTTGGACAGGAGCGCCGACGCCGACGCCGCGTATCCCACCATGTTGACCTGTTCTCCCCGGATCGAGAGCCGGTCCAGAAACGCGTCGTCCGGGGTCTTTTCCGTCATCTCCCGGAGGATGCCCAGGACATTCTGCCGGCCCTGCATCAACTCCTGCAGCTCCGCCAGGCGGGCTTCGGCCCGGCGGGTCCGGTCCCGCAGGCCCATGACCTCCTGGATCCTGGGCTGCAGGGCGTCGAGCTCCGACTGGATCTGGTGGGACAGATCGGACTGCTGGAAATAGTCCCTGCCCAGCAGGGCCACGGCCATCACGGCCACGAATCCTGCCAGCAGCGCCGTCGGCACCATGCTGGAACGTTCCAGCACCAGCCGCTTCTCCTCCGGGATCAGGTTGTACCGGGCCGGCCCCGACCGGTTCAGACCTGAAATGGCCAACCCGGCGGCCGGCAGAAATGGCTCCACAGCCTCCGCCCGGAGGTTCCGAGGGGCAAGATGAAGCTGCGTGCGGAGCAGCTCGCAATCCTCGAAGCGGGCCCGGAACTCGCCCAGGAGGGAGCCGGCCAGAGCGCCGCTCAGGTAGATCTTGCGAAGCTCGGCCCCCACCGGAGTGACCTGGGTCAGAAAAACGTCCACATGATGCAGGATCGACGCCAGCGTCAGCGCCTCGTTCTCCTGCAGCCTCACCTTCTGGGAGAAGTACTTGCTGGAGCCGGAGATCAGCACCATCTCGATGGAACCGGGGTCCAGAGCCAGGGCCAGGCAAGGCTGCTCTGCAGGTAGTCCGTCGGCGTGAGCCAGCAGAACCTGATGATAGGCGATGCTGGACAGGCGGATGGCCACGGGATACAGGTCGGCAGGTTGGAGAATCTCCAGATACCGGTCCAGCGTGGCCCGCGGCAGCATGGTGATCTGAATCAGCAGCTTGCCTTCGGCCTCGTCCTTCTCCAGCACCTGGTATTCGAAGTAGGATCCGTTCTCCTCGGTGGGTTCCAGGCGCTCGACCTGGAACTGGACCATCTGATCCAGGTTCTCTTCCACCTCCAGCGGCAGATCCAAGCACCGGACCACGGCCTCGTCGCGGGGAATTCCCAGGATGACCCGGTCCTTGAGTGCCCCGTAGGAACGGACCGACTGGCGAATCCGATCCCGGAGCTGGCCCGGAGGCAGATTCCGGAAATCCTCGATGACGGCGTGTTCCTGGAGTTCGAACTGGCGGAACCCCTTTTGGACGACGGCCAGGATCAGGTCCGGGCCGTGGACTTCGACGCCGAGTGCCGTTCCCAAGCTAAGTCGCATGATTGAAAGTCGCCTCGTTGGAGGGGGCAGGAGGGGGGGCATTCCCGTCCCCCATTCTTGTTCCCCATTTCCAATTCGCCCACGTCGCCGTGTGAATGTTGGCGCTCGGGGCGTCGTTGCACCGGAGACCGGCGGTTGGAAACCGCCGCTCCCTAAAGTTCCGTGTTCGCTTCATTCCAATACAGGACAGCATACTGCTTGATTCCGACTCCGATCTGGACCACGGCGTTGATTCGGCCGATCACTTCCGATCCGGACAGGCGGCCGGTGCTGATGAGGTTGTAGACGTTGGAGCGCATCGTGGACAGATATGAGGCCGTGTCCGTGGGCAGGCCGGGGATCTGGGTCAGTGCGGTGTTCACGTCGCCCAGGGGGAACTGGCGCCGCATTTCGTCGATGACCAGCGCCGTCTCGTAGGTCAGCCCGGGGATGGCGGCCAGGACCGGGACCGGCGCCGAGTTGACGTTGATCCGGTTCACTCTGCTGAAGACGGTGAGGTACTTTCCCAGCCCGAAGTACTCGACCCGGTCGCCCTCGGGCGTGAGCCCCTTCTGCCCGTAGTAGATCTCGGGCGTCACCCCCCGCACCAGCAGCAGCTCCTCCGGGACGTCGAAGGGACCGTTCTTGGCATAGTAGGGCCGCGGCAGGGAGAGATAGAAGTCGCTCTCGGCTCCGTTGGGCCGAAAGAACTCGTCGGGGTCCCTCCAGTCCTCGATGGAATCGGTGAGCATGTCGGCGTCGCCCGGCTCCATTCCCACCGTGATCAGAAGATTGTAGATCAGGTGGGAAGGGGCCGTGTTCAGGTTGATCTTCCCGGTCTCGTCCACCACCTCCACGTCGGCGGCATCGGCTCCCAACTGCAAGGTGACGGCGCCGGTCATGACTTCGGGGACCGAGCCCGGACCCATTTCCATGCGCTGTTGGCTCTTGGCGAATGCCATCTGGGATTCGATGATCCGGTAGACGGCATAATCGATTCCGGCCCGGGCCAGGTAGTGCGCCCGCTTCTGGTCCACCAGGTTGCGGGTGGCGTCGATTTCGGTGCGGATGGCCGCGCCGAAGCTCAGCGCCAGGAGTCCCAGGGCCAGCATCACCCAGAGGACCATGATGAGGACCGCGCCCCGTTCGCCGTTACGAGTGCTCGATCGAAGGCTCATTGCCGATCCCCCGCCGTTCCGAATACGCGGTTCGATCTTCCCCGCCGTGGGATGAAGCTGGCGTTGACGGAGGCGAAGACCTCCCCTCTGTTATGAACGATGCGGATGGCCCGAGGCACGGACTGCATTTCCTCTCCCAGCCATTCCGGGAACCAGGCGAACGCCTTCTGTCGGGGGTCGTACCCGTAGTACTGGAACTCCAGCGCGGTGATGTCCCGAATCAGGGGCAGCGGCTTTCCGTCCGGGATCCGGACCATGGTATTGAAGCTGTCCAGGCCCACGAACTGGGCCTCCATGGAGCCCATGTAGGGATCTCCATACTCGTCTTCGGCCAGACCGTAGCGGACCACCGTCAGTCCGGGCGTCTCGTGCATGACCAGCGGCGCCACGGTGATGAAGGTGACCGAATCCGGGGTGCCGAAGAAGAGGGGCGTCTGAAAGCGGGTCGGAGGCTCCACCGGGCCCAGTCCCGTCCGGTCCGGCGGTGCCACCGGGCGCAGGGGATAGAGGGACGCGACCTGGCGCTTGACCTGGTCTCCGAGGATTCTCTCGGCTGCTTCTTCCTCCAGGCGGGTCTGGCTCTTCTGGTAGCTGTTGAGGGCCAGGCGAAAGGAGGAGAAGACGATGCCGGCCACCAGTCCCAGGATTGTGAAGGCGACGATGAGCTCCATCAGGGTGAAGCCGGCGTTCCCGGTCGGCGATTGGAAACCGCCGCTTCCTCGGCGATTGGAAATCGCCGCTCCGATCCTATCTTCCGCCACGGAGGATCCGCTCCATTTCGCTTTGAGATCCTCGCCGGTTCCCCGGGGCGGCGTAGGGGTCGGGGACCAGCTTGAGGCACCGGGCGGTGTAGAACTTGCCGCGGCGGTCGTTCTTGTAGCGCACCCGGACCTCCACCAGCAGCAGGATCACCGGCGGGACGGCGACCTCCAGGGAGAGGCCCTGCCGGGGCGGCTCCCAGAAGTCCACCGTGGCCGTGTAGTCGAACTCCTCGTCCAGATTCCCGTCCAGTTGGAGCGGGCCCACCAGGTCCTCGTCGCTGATCAGCCGGTTCATGACGTTCTCGGCATGTCCCATGGCGCGATGGGCCAAGTCGATCCGCCTGACGTTCTTCAGGCCTCCCGAGAAGGTCTGCATGGTGACGGCGACGCCCAGGCCCAGGATGGAGACGGCGACCAGGACCTCGAGGAGCGTGAATCCCGCATGGGTGCGGCGGTTTCCAACCGCCGGACTCGCGACGTGGCGGCGGGGAGTCGGCGACTGGAAATCGCCTCTCCGGGCGACTGGAAATCGCCCCTCCCGGCGATTGGAAATCGCCCCTCCTTCCCTCACCTCGGCCTCCCTTGGGATTCGAGGAACGGCGACACCTTGGCCAGGCCGGTGACGGCGTCGGCGTTGACGTAGAGCCGCTTCTCCTGGCGGTTGACCAGCCCGATGGCGCCGCCCGAGCTGCGGCCGTTGGAGTAGAAGTTGACCCTCCAGGGAAGCGGCGTGTCGTCCACGGTCTGGGGCACGATTCCGTCCGGCAGGTCCACGCTGCCGATCTGCTCTCCGAACTCGTTGGCCAGGACGTAGTAGCCGGCCCCCGTGTCGTCGCGGGTCACGATGACGCGGCGGACGGAGTGGCGCCCGATGGCCTCGAAACGGGCCCGCTTCATGTGCGTGGCCAGATCCCGGCAGGCGGCCTCCAGTTCCAGGCCCTGGAGGCCGGAGGTGAAGGACGGAAGGATCAGCATGGTCGCCAGGCCCATGATGACCAGGAGGACCAGGAGCTCCACCAGGGTGAAACCGGTGGGGTTGATTGACTTCGTTCGGGTCATTTGGGTATTGAGAATCGTTCGTGTTGTCGATGGTTGATGGGAGTTCGGCGGCAAGAAAGCCGCTGGTCGCGTTCGGCGACAAGAATGTCGCCGCTCCAAGTCGCCCCTCCACCTACCATGACGTCACGTCGGCGCTGTCGGATTCGCCTCCTTCCACGCCGTCGGCGCCCCAGCTCCAGAGGTCGTAGTCACCGTACTGACCGGGGGAGCGGTACTGGTACTCGCGGCCCCAGGGGTCGTTGGGCAGGGTCCGCTTGTCCAGGTAGGGGCCGCTCCAGTTGTGGAGACCGGCGTTTTCCAACAGGCTTGTGAGCCCCTCCCCCGAGGTGGGGTAGCGGCCCACGTCGAAACGGAAGAGCCCCAGGGCTCCTTCGAGCTGGTCGATCTGGAGCTTGGCGATCTCGCTCTTTCCCCGGCCCAGGCGCTCCATCACCTTGGGACCGACCACCGTGGCCAGCAGTCCCAGGATCACCAGGACCACGATGAGCTCGATCAGCGAAAACCCGCGATCGCGTTTTCTGTCCTCGGCTTCCATGACCATTTCGGTCCTGTCGACTGTCCCAATCACGAGAACCTCCCTTGGATGAGTGCCTACAACGGCACGTCGTTGATGCTGAAGATGGAATAGAGCATGGAGACCACCATGGTGCCGATGACCAGGCCCATGAACAGGATGAGCACCGGCTCGAACAGGGCCACGAACCGCTTGAGCGCCGTCCTCATGTCCCGGTCGTAGGCCTCGGCGATCTGCAGCAGCATGGCGTCCAGGCGGCCCGTCTCCTCGCCGACGGCCAGCAGGTGCAGGGCGAAGGGGGGAAAGATGTCCGCGTCGCGGATGGGCTTGGTCAGGCCCTCTCCCTTCTTGATGCCCGACTTGACGGACTCCATGGTGGAGGCGATGGCCTGGTTGCCGATCACCTCCTTGACGATGTTCATGGCCTGGATCAGGGGCACGGTGCTGCGCAGCAGAGTGCCCAGCGTCCGGCTGAAACGGGCGACCTCCATCTTGCGGAAGATGGTCCCCAGGAGCGGCAGCTTCAGCAACCGGGCATCCCAGTTGAGCCTTCCCGTCTCGGTGCGGAGATAGCGCTTGAAGAGCTGCACAAACGCGATCCCCGCCAGCAGGATCAGCCACCAATACCCGGTCAACACGTCGCCGGCGGTCAGCATGATCTTCATGGGCAGGGGTATGGGGGCTCCGGCGTTCTCGAAAATGTCCGCGAACTTGGGGATGACGAAGCTGATCATGACGATGATGGAGGCTCCGCCCACCAGCGCCAGGACCAGAGGGTAGATGAGGGAGGAGACGAAGTAGTTGCGCAGTTCTTCGGAGCGCTCCAGATATTCCTGCAGGCGCTCCAGAATCTTGTCCAGGGCCCCGCCGATCTCACCCGCACGAACCATGTTCACGTAGATCTTGGGGAAAATGTGGGGGTGCATGGCCATGCCTTCGGAAAGGGACTTGCCCCCCTTGATCTCCCGCAGCAATTCCTTGACCACGTCGCGCAGATGGCGATTTTCGGTCAATTCGCTCAACACGCTCAAGCTCCGGTCCAGGGGCAGACCCGCCTTCACCAGCGTGGAGAGTTCCTGGGTGAAGATCATGAGGTCGGCCTGGGCGACGCGATTGCGGCGCCAGGGGAGCTTGATCTCGCGGCTCAGCAGGCCCCCGGACTCGGTGGTGCCGGCGGACGAGATGGTTACCGGGAACTGGCCCTGGTCCCGGAGGCGCGAGGTGACGCCGCGGACGTCCGCCGCCTCCAACGTGCCTTCGACGACTCGTCCGTCGGCCGTGACTGCCTTGTACTGGAAGAAAGCCAAAATTCAGGTCCTTCAGCTAATTTTTCGATCCTGCCGAGGATCGAAGGGGGCTCCCACAAGGGGTGCCCCTACGGTTCTGGCGCGGGGGATCGGCGCCTGAAAGACGCCGCTCCAGACGCCGCTCCAGACGCCGCTCCGGGGGACCTACTGGTCCTGGGTCACCCTCAACACCTCTGCGACTGAGGTCAGTCCGGTCTTGACCTTGTCGAAGCCGTCATGGCGTAGCGTCGTCATCCCGCCTTCGAGGGCCGCCTTTCGCAACTGGGTGGAGTCGGCGTTGGTGATGGTGAGGCGCCGGATCGGCTCGCGCATCAGCATCAACTCGAAGATTCCGATGCGGCCCTGATATCCGGTGTGGCCGCATTCCTTGCAACCCATTCCCTGGGAGGCCGCGACTCCGGACTGCAGAGGGAAACCGATCTCCTTCAGGAATCCCGGCTCCAGATACTGCTCCTGCCGGCAATGGGAGCAGACGACGCGGACCAGCCGCTGCGCCAGCACGCCCAGGACCGAGGAGGCCAGCAGGTAGTCCTGAGCCCCCATGTCCACCAGCCGGGCGATGGCGCTGGGGGCGTCGTTGGTGTGCAGCGTGCTGAAGACCAGGTGGCCGGTCAGGGCGGCGCGGATGGCGATCTCCGCGGTCTCCAGATCCCGGATCTCGCCCACCATGATGACGTCCGGGTCCTGGCGGACGATGGAACGGAGCCCGGCGGCGAAGGTCAACCCGATCCGGGGATTGACGTGGATCTGGTTGATGCCGTTGATCTGATACTCCACCGGATCCTCGATGGTAATGATCTTCTTGTCGGGGAGATTGATCTTGCTGAGGGCGCCGTAAAGAGTGGTGGTCTTGCCGCTGCCGGTGGGGCCCGTCACCAGGATGATCCCGTGGGGCCGCAGGATCAGCTTCTGGAACGCCTCGTAGGTGGCCGGAGCGAAACCCAGCTTCTCCAGGTCGTAGATCTGGGTGTTGCTCTTGTCCAGGATCCGCATGACCACGCTCTCCCCATACATGGTCGGCAGTGTGGACACGCGGAGGTCCACGTCCTTGCCCAGGACCCTCATCTTGATCCGGCCGTCCTGGGGAATCCGGCGCTCGGCGATGTTGAGCCTGGCCATGATCTTGATTCGGGAGATGGTGGCGGCCTTCAGCCGCTTGGGCGGAGACTCGACGTCGTAGAGGACGCCGTCGATGCGGTAGCGGACCTTGAGCTCCCGTTCGAAGGGCTCGATGTGGATGTCGGAGGCCCGGGATTCGATGGCCCGGGACAGGATCAGGTTGACCAGCCGGATGACGGGAGCTTCGGAAGCCAGGTCTTTGAGATGCTCCACGTCATCGCTGTCCTCCAGACCCTCCACGTCGGTTTCGATCCCCTCCACGATGCGCCCCAGACTCGACGCCTGGTTTCCGTAGAAGCGTTCGATCAGATCCAGGATCTCACTCTCCGGCGCCAGGACCACCGTGACCCGGTCGTAGCGGGTGTAAAGACGGATGGCATCCAGCGTGGAGCGGTCCAGCGGGTCCACCATGGCGATGGTCAGCTCTCCACCGCCGGCGCCGACGGGAACGAACTTGCACTCCCGCATGAACTGCACGGAGAAGGTGTTCTCCACCACCGGCACCGTGGGGAAATTTTCGGCCACGACGTAGGGGACCTCCAGGTACTCGCTCAGGTGCCTGACCAGGTCGCCCTCCGAGAGGGCCCCCATGTCGATGAGCAGCTTCCCCAGCTTCTCCGGAGACTGCCTCTGGAGATTTCGGGCCGTCCCCAGTTCCTCGGAAGAAATGATCCCCCGCTCGACCAGCACCTCTCCGAAGAGGGCCTTTTCCTTCAGCTCAGCCAGTTTGACCATGGGAATTCTCGAAATCAGTATTCCTTGACGTCGACCCGGTCCCTGAAATTCTTGGCGGAGATCTTCTCCATGGACACCAGGTCGACATCGTCCTTGGAGGCGGTCAGAACCAGGGTCTTCCGGCTCTTGCGGGCATCCAGCTCGTTCCGGTCGTCCACGTAGGCGGCGATGGAGATGCGGTCGTGGCCCCCCAACTGCTTGAGGCTGTCGCCGTACTCGATCAAGGCATCGATGAGGGTCGTCCTGATCACGCGCATGTGCTCCTGGGTGGTGCGTTTCGTAGCCGGCCGCGGGTCCCGCACCTCGCCGAACGGGGTCCGGATGGTCCTGCGATTCACGTTGATCTGGAAGGAGAAGAGCATCCCGTAGCCCTGCAGATAGGCTCCCCGGGGCTCACTCGTAATGGCGAACGGATCGGAGAAGTTCTGCTTGAGCACTTCGTGGACGATGCGTTCGAAGATTTCGGTGTCCTGTTTCAACCGCTCCAGGTTGAGATGCTGCTGGGAAAGTCCGTTCACGCCGGACAACCAGCCCGCAAGCACGACCAGTCCAATGTACCACATCACCCTCAACCCTCCTCTCGGCGACTCCCCCCAGAAGCCGCTCCGCGTATACGACGTATGTTTCTTCACTCTTTCCTCTTTCCTCTTTCCTCTTTCCTCAAAAAGTGTCCGAATTCGGACACTTTGTCCCATTTCCGGACACTTGGCCCATCAGCGCGTGATCAGGGCGCGCACGGCCCGATAGTCCTCCTGGGCATCTCTTTGCTGCAGGTCCAGGACCTGCAGGTACTGATGGATCTGGCCCATGTCCCGCTCCAGGTCGTCCCGCACCTGGATCACATACTGCCCGATGAGGCGCCGCTCCTCCTCCTGCCGAGCGACCACCACGTCGTTGATCGTGGTCTCCAATTCCTGCCGGGTGACCTGCAGGGTGGCCCGCTCCGCCCAGCCCAGATCCCTGGCGATCACCGTCATCCCCAGGAGCATCAAGATGCAGGCGGCCGCCTTGTAGACGACTCTCCAGGCCGGACTCCGGTCGATTCCACGGAGGAAACCGAGGACCTTGGCGCCGGTATCGGCGCGCTGCCCGGGCACCGCCTGACCCAGGTCCCACTGGCTCAACAGGGATCGGGTTTCCACCAACTCCACGTATTCGGCCTTGCAATCGGGACAACTCTCCAAGTGGCGGAAGAACTCCAGGCAGCGATCGGGGTTCACCTCCTCGCCGTAGAGGACATCCATCATCCGCTCATGCATGGTCTTGCAGCTCATAGTTTCTTCTCCATCAATCTTCTCAACGTCTTCAGTCCCAGATACATGCGCGATTTCACGGTGGAAAGGGGCAGATCCAGGACCTCGGCGATCTCGCGGAACTTCAGACCCTGATACTCCTTCATCAAGATGACCGTCTTCTGCTCCTCGGGCAGTTTCAACAGAGCTTCCCGAAGCAGCAGAACCGTCTCCTTCGTGGCCAGAGTCTGCTCGGGGGACGGCTGATCGGCCTTGGCCAACGGCGCCTCGACCGACTCCAACAGCGGCACCGTATCCCAGCGGCGACGGCGAAAACGCATCCGGCACTCGTTGAGGGCGATCTTGTAGAGCCAGGAGGAGAAGCGCCTGGGATCGGTCAGGCGGCCCAGGTTCTTGTAGGCCTTGACGAAGGTCTCCTGCGTCAGATCGCGGGCTTCCTCCCGATCTCCGACGTAGCGGTAGATGAAGCCGTAGATCCTCCGCTCCCACCGGGTCACCAGCTCGCCGAAGCAGCTTCCGTCTCCGGCCAACGCCAACTGGAGCAAATTCTCGTCGCTGAAACTCATCCTACTGCCTGTCAGATGAGGATGCTCCATGCCGTCTGAAAGTCTAAAGAAAAAGAGTTTTCGGTCTGTTTTCCCAAGGGTCGGTCAACGTCGTTACCGCAGAAAGACTTTTCTTTGATCGAGGGCTCGACCCAACTCCGGCTCCGGGTCCGGAGCCACGTTCCGTCCCCGCCAACTGTCTGCCAGTTTACCAGTTACGGCCGAGTCTGATGGATCGGCCGAGTCGCCCGGACCGGGTTTGGCCTCGAAGTTGCATAGCGACGTACCCCCGAGACTCCGGCTCCGGAATGGATCGGGTGGGGCCGCCGGCAGTACAAATGCTTCGCAGAAACAGGGTGGGAACCCGGCGGCCTCATCCGTCCTGGCGGAAGAAGGAAATGAACGAGAAAAGAGAAAAGAGTGAAGAGTGAGCTAGTACCGGAAGAAGCGGACCGGGTTCAGGGGACGGCCGCCGAGCTGGATTTCGTAGTGGAGATGAACGCCGGTGGTGCGGCCCGTGGAACCGACGTATCCGACGATGTCGCCACGCTGGACCTTCTGTCCCACTTTGACATTGATCTCGGACAAGTGGCCGTAGCGGGTCACGATGCCGAAACGGTGGCGAAGGTTGACCAACCGGCCGTAGCCGTGGTGCCAACCGGCGTGGGTCACCTCCCCGTCGCTGGTGGCCACGACCTTGGCGCCGTGCGGGGCCGAAATGTCGACCCCGGGATGGAATTCCCGGTTTCCGGTGAAGGGGTCGCTCCGGTAGCCGTATCCGCCGGACGGATACCCCCGCACCGGCATCAGGGTGGGCAGGGCGGACTGAAGGATGCTGTGAGTCGTGTAGTAGTCCTGAAGCCGTCGCAACTCACTCTCCAGAGTCATCCGCCGACCGTCCAGGGTCCGGAAACGTTTCAAGAGGTCTCCATGATCCAGGGTCAGGAGCGGGCGAGCCACTCGCGCGGGGCCGCCGGCGCCGCCGAAGCCGTCGTCATCGTTCTCGGAGAGGAACTTGAGCCGGGTGGCGGTCACCTCCAGCGAGGAGATCTTGTCGGTCAACTTGCCGGAGACGGCCCTCAGGCCCGCATTTTCCTGCCGCATCCGGGCAACATCCGCCTCGAGCTCGTAGACGTGGACGGTCCGTTCCGCCATCCACCAGTAATGGAGCATGGAAAACAGGAAGGAGAGAAACAGGACACCGCCGAGCAGACCGATGATGGTCGTCAGGACCACGGACAGGGAGTACTTCCTGGCGCCCTCCCTCCCGGAACGAGCGATGATCAGGGTATAGGTTTCACCGGTCTTGAACACTGTCGCCTTTATTGAACGATGGGGACGAGTCCGACCACGGTCTGCCGCCCAGGGGCGCCCCATCAGCCGTCAGGCGCCGGTCATGACGTCGAGGGCCGGATTTTAATTTGGGGTGCTCCGGAAAGTCAATGCCGGCGGACAGGAAATGAGGAATGAGGAAAGAGGAAAGCTACGGCTTCCGGCCGCGGTTCGACCACCGGAGTCACCCAGCATCTCTTCACTCTTTTCTCTCTCCTCCCTTTCCTCTTTCCTGCATCTATTGCTGACCGCTGATTTCATTACTGACGTACCGGCCGAGTTCGCCGTCGATTCTGATCTCGGCGGCCAGCCGGTACTCTCCCGGCGCCGACGGCGCGTAGGCACAGAACTGTCCGGTGGTCCGGGTTCCTTCCACGTCCGACCATTCGGCGTCCGATGACGCACGGGTCTGCCACTTGGAACTGACGACGGCGTAGTGGATGCCGTCGATGACGGCGTCCTCCAATCCGATGCAGCCTGCCGTGGAAACGGGACCGAACGTCACCGCGCCGGGCGACACCGTGAGCGATTCCAGCCGGATGTAGGCGCTGTCTCCCAGTCCGGTCCCGGCGGCTCCGGCGCCGACCCGCTCGAAGGCCAGAATGCCTTCGTCTTCCGTGTCGACGTAGGCGTGCCTGCCGTCGGGACTGGTGGCAAGACTCCGAGCCTCGCCGAATTCCGGCACCGGGTTGTTGAAACGATCCGGCTGCTGAAACGAAACGTGGTCGGTCAACGCGACTTCGCCGGGAGGTGCTTCATCCGGTCCGGCTTCGCCGTTTTCGGCTTCATCGGGTCCGGGTCGCCACTCGACGCCGAAAGCCAGATCCGCACAGAAAACGTCCGCTGCGGGAGTCCCCCGCCGGATACCCGCCAGCGCGCACGGGCCGCTCGAACCGAAGGAGAAGAAACCCGGGATCGGAAACAGGAGGTCGGGAATTCGAGGTCCCCCCAGCGTTACCTCAAGAGTTCCGAGCGGACTCGGATCGGAGGGGTCCGCTTCCAAATCGAACACAGTCGCGTTCCGGCCGTTGCCGTGGAAGACGAACAGGTGCCGGTCGTCGCCGGTGATGGCCAGCGCCTCCAGGCCGAAGAGCGAATTCATGCCCTTGGTTGCGTCCGTGAGCATCCCCGTTTCGGCGTCGCGTTCGAAGACGCGCAGCGAGCGGAACGTCCCCGCGTAGACGTGACCCCCACCATTGGAGATCAGGGCCCGTCTGAGTCCGGGGACCTCCAGGGTCTGGACATGGGGCAGCTCGCCCGGAGTGTCCAGGGCCACGATCTGCAACTGGCCGGCTCCGGGAAGGACCGCGTTCAGGAACGAGCCTTCACCGTCCATGAACAGGTCGCCGAAAACGCCGGTGCTGCAGTCGGCAGTGGCCGGGGGATCTCCGGTGACGGGAATCGTCCCCTCGCCGTCCAGATTCCGTTGGGTCTCATCGAGGGGTGCGAACCCGCGCCAATCCCCGCAGCGATGGGCGTAGAGCCGGTCTCGATGCGGGTCCCAGATCAGAGAACTGTCTTCCAGGCCATCGTCTTCCAAGAGCTGGACAGAAGCCAGGCCCCCGGTTTTCGAGTTTCGTTCGAAGACTTGTAGTCCCAGCTTCGACGCCGCATACAGAGCGGTGCCGCGGTCGTTGAAGGCCAGGCTGGCGGGCCCCCCGGGCCGTACGGAGGCGCCGTTGGCGTCCCGGTCGCCGTCGGCGAGCCGTCCGGCGTACTTGAGCCAGACCGGAGGATCGGCCTCCCCCCAGTTCAGGGTGAAGTCGCCGCCCATGGCGCCGCCGCGGGCTCCCAGTCGAATCGTGTAGCGGCTTCCCGCCTCGCCACGGAAGACGACCTCGGTGGCGTCCGGCTCGATTCCCTCGGGCTGATGGCTGCTCCTCACGAACTCGATCGATCCAGTGCCGTCACGGCTGTCCTCGTAGATGGAGAGCACCCAGGGAGAATAGGGGTCGTCCAGCCAGAATCGATACCACCCGGCTGCGGCCGCTTCGTAGGTCCACCAGAGAGAAGAGTGCCCCAGGAGCGAGGTCCGCTCCCCCCGTTCGGTGGAGGCAAAGCGATTCGATTCGGAGACCGATCCGGACGCCTCCTCCAACGGCGCCGCCGCGGCCAGATTGTCGTTGTCCGGGGTCGGTCCCCAGGTCACAACGGCGGTCGCGGTGGGCAGAAGATAGGCCTCGAAGCTTCGAGCCGGAAGTCCGGCCGCGATCCAATACCTCTGTCCGCCCGTGGCCTGAAACACGAATTCGGATGGCGCCGCGTGGGGACGCGTCTGCGCCACCAGTTCCAGATCCTCCAGGGACGGCGGACCTTGCAAGGATGGGCCGGTGAATACGGTCACCCTCAAGTGCGAATAAGTGACGGGTTCCTGGAGCCGCCAAGTGTAGCGGCCGTCCTCCGGGGCTTCCCAGACCCACCACCGGGTTCGGACTCCGGTCTCGATGGGCTCACCGGGGTCCACCGTTGCCGCAGCGCCGATGCCAATGAAGAATTGGGACGAGGGGACACTCTCGAGCCGCATCGCCCCGATATGTTGATCGTTGTCGAGGACGGCTGCCCTCGCCAACGGCTCCCAACTCAACTCGTACGGACCTCCAGGCGCATTGGCGGTGGGAGCGGCGACCGCGATGCGGTATTCGGTGCCGGCGGCGGCGCCGAAATCAGCCGCAGGCCCGGGCAACTGGGATACCAGCCGAAGGACCGGAATTCCGTCACCCTCGAATACGAACACGCGCTTCGTGGGGCCACTCGAGAAACGCCACCATCCGTCGCCGGGTGCGGTCCAACGATACCAAGTGGTGCCTGCATCGATGCCGTACCATTCGCCCGGTTCCAGGGTGGCGCCCTGGTTGCTGCCGCGAACGGCGCCGCTTGCGCCCTCCAGCACGGCGGCCCGGCCGAAGTCGTCGTTGACCGGGCGGTCTCCCTGGGACCAACGAAGATCGACGACGGTTCCCCTCCGCATGTGGCTCACGCGGACTCGATAAGTTTGTCCCTGCTCGGCGAAGAAGATCGCTCCCCACTGATCCGATGCGACTCGCTCCAAGGCGGCGATGGCGTCTCCCCGGAATACGTCGACACGGTCGTCGCGCCCTTCCCCGGGTTCAACCGGCGGGTCGAGATTGAAACGGACCGCACCGTCCGCGGGCGCCGTCCATCGGTACCAGACCGAACCGGCGGGCCGGCCCTCAAAGAGGGTGAAAAAGGGTTCTCCGGACTCAGGCGTGGCCAGAAGCAGGTCCACCGTTTGGAAGCCCTGCTCGCCTTCGATGACGGCCGCAGCAGCAAAGTCGTCGTTGGCGGGGCGCTGGGCTACCCTGGATCCGCCGGAACCGCCGAACGCAACTTCCACCGACGCGGACGCTCCCGTGGCGTTCCAGGCGCTCGCCGTGAAGTAGAGGCGGACCGGATCTCCGACCCCGGCGGAAGAAACGACGAACCGGACATCCTGGGTCTCTCCGGCGGCGATCTCGCCGAGCGGGATCGACGAACCCAGCGGTATCGGAGAACCCTCGGAGATCGGCGACACCGTAGGATCCGAAGGCGCCGGAGGCTCTGTTCCCGGGGGAGGGACGGGGGTTCCAAGTTCATCCGACAGGTCGACCGAAATCCCGTCTTCGCGAGAAACGGCCACGGAGTGGATCCGGATCTGCTCGCAACCGGAAGCCCCGGCGGTGTCCCGGCAGTCGAGGTGCAACCGGCTGCCGGCCGCCACATACTCGTCCGCGGTCACCGTCACAACCAGTTCCTGTTCCTCCTGGCCCATGAGCAGGGTCTGGTCCGTGCCGATCATCAGGTTCGGAGTGGACGCGCCCCGGATCACCGTCCAGGCCAGCGCAGCCCTGGGCGGCGCCGTGTAGACCCGGCGGGCCACCACCTTCGCCCGATACGTGCCCGGCCGGGGATTCTTCAGGATGATCCACTCCACATTGTCCACACGGGACGTGGAGAAATGCTCCCCGCACGCTCCTTCCCCGCAGTCGCCGTCCCGGTCCAGCCAGAGGTCCAAATCGTTCAGGACCGTGCTGGCGATGGTGTCCGCCGGCGGTTCGTCCCAGGTCATCACCAGGTCGAGACGGCTGGCGCCCGCCGGCACTTCGATGTCGTGGTGGGCGTACTCCCCCTCCCGGAGTTCCGAAACCGCGCCGCCGCCGGTCCAGCCGCCGGCCCCGTCCCGGGTGAGGGCGCTGGTGCGGGCCGAGGCCTTGCCCAGACCGTATTGCGCCTGCATCGACCCGGGGCCTCCGGTGTTGGTGGAGGGAAAGACGCCCGGAGCGGCCAGCCAGGGGTCCGGGCGGATGGCTCCGGCCATCAGTCTGGCCCGGGCCGACGCCGGGTGTTCCTGGTGCTCCGGGGCGGAATCCATCAACAGGGCGGCCACCCCCGCCACCGTGGGGGAGGACATGCTGGTGCCGCTGATCGCCCGATATTCGCCACGGCTCCCTCCACCGAGGGCCGAGTGGACGCGGACACCGGTGGCGACGACCAAAGGCGACAGGCGGCCGTCCGCCGTGGGCCCGTGGCTGCTGAACGGAGCGATGTCGCCGCTGTCCAGAGTGGCTCCCACAGCGAGCGAACTCTTGGCGGCTCCGAAATCGGAGAAGCCGTCGATGTTCTCGTTGGACTGCGCGACGACGTAAAGTTGACGATGCCCCCAGACGATGGAATCCAGCTTGCGTTCGGTAAATCCCCTGCCGTCGAACGTCCTGGAGGAACCGCTCAGACTCATGTTGACGATCAGGGGCCTGACGGGGTCGGAGAATCGGCCCGGTTCGGCACACTCCGTCGCCTCGGCCAGGAAGTCCATCCCGCGAAGGATCGAATCCACCGAGCCGAAGCCAAACCTGTTGAGCACTCTCGCGAAACGGATGTGTTGCACGGAAGGCGCCATGCCGGCGAAACGGGGCTGGACGTATCCATTGCCGACCATCGTCCCGGTGACGTGGGTTCCGTGGCCCGCTTCATCGATCCAGAGATCCTCGGCCTCGTCCACGGGAGACGAAAAGAAGGATGCCCAGGCGAGGTTGGCGCCGCAGATGCTCTCCCGGTTCGACGCGATGTCCAGGTGATTGATGTTGAGTCCCGTGTCCATGACGGCGATGGGGACGGAAGCGCCGCCCATGCCGGAGAAGATCCCCGGAGTGCCGTCGTACGCTCGCAGGGAGTCCGCCCCCATGGCGGGAACGGACGTGTCGTGCGCCGGCCGGACGACGCCGACCGGTTCGATGGCCAATACGTAATCCGCCGCCGCGATGGCTTCCACTTGACCGTAGGAAACGTTGGCCGAGTAGGCCCGCAGGTCCGGATCGAATCGGCCCACCACGGCGCCCTGGTCCTCCAACGCCCGCCGCCACCGGCCGTCGGGATCGTTTGTCATCAGGGTGATGAAGACGGGCGCCTGCTCCTGAGGGCGCGCTTCCGACAGTTCGCGGGCGAACGCCTCCGGAAGTTTCCGTTCCGGGGGGACGGCTCCCAGCCCGTCGACTTCCGGCATGGCCACGAGCTCGCGCAACAGGGCCGGGTCGCCGGGCAGCCGGGCGCGGACCAGGTTGCCCGAGGATCCGAGAGCCGTTGCCCCGAATTCGGAGAGGGATCCAGTCATTTCGCCCGGTACCGCGCCGCCGGCCAGCCGGACCCAGCCGAAGGACCAGTCGCGTCCGGCGGCGGTTGCCTGGCCGGCGAGCGCCTCGATGGACATGCTTGCGTCCATCCAGTCCGGACCGGGACTTGGCCGCTCGTCGCCGGCATCGGTGCCGCCTGTGATTCGCGACCGCGGCATCTCCCCGTGGTGGGAGACGAAGGAATAACCATCGGGCGGCGAGGGAACCGTGCCCTCCGCGGATTTATCGACGGCGGGAGGTGCCTCAGCCGTCCGGGGTGCGGCCTGAATCTCAGGCCCTTGTACGCCTCCCCGGCTCTCGGCCCCGATCCGGGCCATGGCAGCGTGGATCGCCTGGGCCTCTCCGGTCAGGACCGGACCCTGCTCTTCGCCAGGCGCCGCGTAGTAGGCGATCAATCCCGCCAAAACCGCGGCCAAAGCCGACGCCACCAGGACACGAATGGTCTTCTTCCTTGTTATTGGCATACTCAACCTGCTTCTCTGACCCGAATTTCCTACCGGGGCCTTCAATTCGACGCAATGGAGACTTTGGAGATCGTCCAGCCCCCGTCCTCATCCCGGCTTGCCATGAAGGTGACCCGATACTGATTGAGGGTCGCGTCTTCGAGGTTGTGGCTCTCAGCCGTACAGAGAATGATCTGTTCCATCCGCAGACAGCCCGTACCGCTGGCGGCCACGGCGAACGTGCCGACGGTGTTCCCTCCCGCATCCTTCAGGTCGCATTGGCCGCCCGGCGGAATGACGCTTCCGGCGGCACAGGCTTGGGCGGCGGGTTCGGTAACCGTGAGGGTCGCCGTGGCCGTCGCAGCCTGACCGTCCGCGTCCCGGACCGTGAGGCGGTAGGTCGTGGTGGCAACCGGGGTGACAGTCCGCGATCCGGACGTTGGGACGGCGCCGATTTCAGGCGCGATCTCCGCACTCACCGCATTTGTCGAAGTCCAACTCAAGCTCGCTTGCCCGCCCCGGTCGATGGAGGTGGGGGATACCGAGATCGCGGCCGTCGGGCGCGTCACGGGTTCATCGCCGGGAAGGTGAATGGGGTTCGTGACGGGGACGCCGGTGACCGGAATCGAGCTGAAGAGATGGCCCGATTGAAGGAGAGCTGTCGCGTGAACGTCGAGAGCCTCTTCCGGTTCGCCCGCTTCATCCACGCGGCGCAGGTGGAGGGTCCCGTAGAATCGCGGGCCGATCTCGGAAAAGATCTCATTGGCGTACAACGCCTGATGCTGGCCTGGCCCGAGTTCGAGAGTTCTGCTGGAATCCTGGTCTCCCTCGGAATCGAGGAGATAAGCCTTCAGGCGCACCGTCCCGCCCGAGCTGTTGGCCAACGCCAACGCCGTATTGGTGCGGGCCGTGTCGTCCTTGACCACCGGCAGGGAGAAGGCGGGAGTCGCCGGGCTCGCCCCGACGCCGACGATGGCGTTGACTCTCCGGGAATCGGGATCGAAGAGGCTGTAGGCGGCGACTCCACCGATCCGCTTGCCGGAGGGTGCCGACACGCTCGCCCAACCCACCGAAATATTTCCGGTCGCTCCGGTCTCGAGAAAGACCGATTGGGAGGCGGGGACGGTGACTGAAATCGAATCGCCAGACCCGACCAGCTCGTCCGTCCCCAGTCTGTAGAGCTCGACGACCATGCCCAACCCGTCGGAACGCCGGAATCGGAGGGTCGCCGTGAGCTCTTCCGCTTCGGCATTGGTGAGGAATATTGCGGTGGTGATTCCGATGCCTTCGCCGACGCCGTCCGCCACTTGCGGGAAGACGAGCTCGTCGCTGGTGCTCGTGACGAACTGTTCCTGGCCCGAGAGTTCCTTGAGCGTGGCGATCGTTTGTCGATGGGATGCGGACGGCTCACCCAATACCAAGGTGAACCCAACTCCCAAGGACAAGACCCACGGCATGGCTGCCGCGACCGATTCTCGTATCATGTTTTTCCTCCGCCGACGTTAGGCACTTACAGAGTAACAACTAAGTAATGGTCGGTGGGAAATAGGGTGGAGCGGCGTCTTTCAGGCGCCGATTAGGGGGGTCTTGGGGGGACGGAGTCCCCACTCCGCGCAGCGTCTTGCAACCGGGCGAATCGAAGAATGGGGGACAAGAATGTCCCCCCTCCAAACAGGCGACAAGAAAGTCGCCCCTCCTAGCGGGCGGCAAAAATGCCGCCCCTCCCGCAGACTTCCCGGATCATGCGGCGGTAGATCTCGACCGCTTCTTCGAGTTGCTCGATGGAGATCCACTCTCCCACCGTGTGGGCCTGGGCGATGTTGCCGGGGCCCAGCACCACCAGCTCTTCGACCTGGTCCTTGATCCAGATGGAGTCGGTTCCGTAGGGGACGGTCTTGGGCTTTCTTCCACCGCTGGCTTGAGATGCCAGTTGAACCAGATCGGCGTCGGGAGAAACGTAAAAAGGACCCTTGAACGCCGTTTTCACCTCCAGGCCATGGGTTCTGGCTCTCCCGGCGACGATCTCCATCAGTTCCCGGCTCTTGTCACCGGGCATGGGCCGGAAACCGACCTGGCAGGTGCACCTGGCTGCGCTCACGTTGGGGCGGGTGCCGCCGTCTTCGAAGACCATGTTGAAACCGTTGGTGGGCGGATCGAAGTCCGTGTTCCGGTAGCGGGAATCCCTCTTCACCTCCTTGGCCAACTCGGCCATCTCGGCCAGGAAGGGAGCGATCAGAAAATTGGCCGAGGTGCCGAGATCGGTGCTGGTGTGGGCCGCCCTGCCCCGGGCCGTGGCAACAACCAGGACGCCTCCCTTGTGGGCATAGACGGGCCGCAACTCGGTGGGCTCGGCCACCACTGCGTAGATCGGCCGTGTTTCCTTGAAGAACCGGGACTCCCGGACCACCTGCTTGGCTCCGCCACCGCCCACTTCCTCGTCGGCGGTGGCCATGACCAGGACCGGCTTCTCCAAGTCCCCCGAGTCCACGGCGACAGCCGCGGCCATGGTGGCCGCCAGAGGTCCCTTCATGTCGCAGGAGCCCCGTCCCGAAACCCTTCCGTCTCCGACCACCGGGTCGTAGGGGTCCCAGTCCTCTTCCTGTCCCGGCACCGTGTCGGTGTGCGAGAAGAAGGCGAGGCCCCCCGTTCCCGAGCCCTTCCGTCCGACGATGCTGACCTTGGTTTCTCCGTTCTCATCCACGTAGTCCAAGCGCTCGGTTTCGAAGCCGTGATCTCGAAATCGCTCCTCCACCAGGTCGGAGACCAGAGCGTTGCTCCAGCGGCTGACGGACTTGATGGCGACGAGATCCCGGGTCAGTGAGACGGGGTCCATTTTCATGCGAATTTCTCCTGATCGACAGCACGGCGCCAGATTCCGGCCGGCGCCGCTTTTATCGTTCCTCTTTCCTCTTTACTTTCCGTCAGGCGAGGATCTCGCGGACCAGCCGGGCCGGATACTGATCGGTGAGGCGCTCCTCCAAGCCGTGGCGCCGGTAGATCAGATCCCGGTGGTTCAGGCCCAGCAGGTGCAGAAAGGTGGCGTGAAAGTCGTGGACGCTGACCCGGTCCACGGCGGCCTTGTGGCCGATGTCGTCGGTGGCGCCGTGGACGTAGCCGGCCTTGACTCCCCCTCCGGCCATCCAGAGGCTGAAGCCGTCGGGACCGTGATCCCGGCCGGCGGCGCCGCCGTCTCGAAGCTGGGAGATGGGCATGCGGCCGAATTCCCCTCCCCAGATGACCAGCGTGTCGTCCAGCAGTCCCCGCTGCTTCAGATCGCGAACCAGGGCGGCGGAGGGCTGGTCCGTCTTCCGGCAGCAGTTCTCCAGGTTCTTCTTCAAGTCGGAGTGATTGTCCCAGATCTGGTATTCGATGAAGATCTGGACGAAGCGCACTCCCCTTTCCACCAGGCGCCGGGCCAGCAGGCAGCGTCTCCCGTAGGAGGCGGTGGCCTCGTGGTTGAGACCGTACATCTCCTTGGTGGCCTCGCTCTCCTGGGAGAGGTCCAGGGCGTCGCTGGCGGCCAACTGCATGCGGGCGGCCAGTTCGTAGGAGGAGATCCGGGCGTCCAGGTCCGGCTGCCACGGACGTTCCATGCGGTGAGAACGGTCCAGGCTGCGCAGCAGTGACCGTTCGGCTTCGATCAGAGGGTTGGGCAGGCGCTCCCTGGGGTTCAGGTTGAGCACGGCCGGGTCCTTTTCCCGGAAGCGAGTGCCCTGATACATCGGGGGAAGCCAGCCCGACTGCCAGTTCTGTATGCCGTTGACCGGCAGCTTCTTGTCTTCCAGAACCACATAACCGGGCAGGTTCCGGTTTTCGGAGCCCAAGGCGTAGGTGACCCATGCCCCCAGGGTGGGGCGGCCGGTAATCGTGCGGCCCGTGTGGAAGAGGTTGATGGAGGGCTCGTGATTGAAGTGCTCGCCGTACATGGACCGGACCAGGGTGATGTCGTCCACGATTCCGGCGGTATGCGGCAAGAGTTCCGACAGCTCCATCCCGCACTTCCCGTGCCTGGAGAACTCCCACGGAGACGGCATCAGAGTCCCCACCTGCTCCATGTTCTCGATCTGGTTGAGCAGGTCCCGGGGGGCGGCGCCTCCCGCCATTCGAGCCAGGGTCGGCTTGTGGTCGAAGAGGTCGACCTGGCTGGGGCCGCCGTTCATGAACAGGTGGATGACCGACTTGGCCTTGGGCTCATGGTGGGGAGCCAGCGGTGTCAAGTCGACCCGGGGCCGTCCGTGGTCAGGGCTCGGCGAACCCAAGAGATCCTTCTGCAGCAGCCAAGCCAAGGCTGCGCCGTGGACTCCGTCGCCGAGACGGGAGAAGAAGTCCCGCCGGGTGCCGCGGAGGTTCGATCCGAAATTGTCCATGAGGTGCCTCGCCCGGTCAGTCAATGTACATGAACTCCGCCGAATTGAGGAGCGTGAGGACCACCGAGCTCAGCGCCGACCAGCGGGCCCCGGGGCCCCGGGGCGCGGGGTCGTTCTTCTGATTCAGGTGGCTGCGCCACTCCCGCTGCAGTCGTTCCAGCGACTCCTCGATTCGCCGGCTCTCCTCCGCCGTGGGATAGCGGCTCAGGACCTCCAGATAGAGTTTCTCGATCTGCCCCGGCGTGTCTCCCGGAGCCTGGTCCATGAGACGGCCCGCCAGGTAGCGGGCGTGGCCGCGCATCAGCTCTCCGTTGATGAGCTGCAACGCCTGCAACGGGACGGTGGACTGGCGGCGCTGATCGCAGTTGGGGATCATCACCGGATAGTCGAAGGCCTCCAGGGAGGAGACGGGCATGCGCCGCCGCTTGAGCAGGTAGACGGCCCGGCGCCATCCGCCCGGGGTCGATTCGGGCACCACCTCGCCGCTGGATTCCTCCTTCAGGGGAACGGGAATTCCGAAGGGGGTCGGGTCCAGGCGACCGGTGACGCGCAACACCGAATCATGAAGGGCCTCGGCTTCCAACCGCCGCAGGGGCATCCGGGAGAGGAGCAGGTTGTCGGGATCCTGCTGCCGGACCCGGGGGCTGACCCGGGAGGTCTGCCGGTAGGCCGCCGAGGTCATGATCAGCCGGTGCATGGCCTTCATGCTCCATCCCCGGTCCACGAACTCGGCCGCCAGCCAATCCAGGAGCTGCGGATGGGTCGGCTGGGACCCGGTCCTGCCGAAGTCCGCCGGGGTGGTGACGAGTTCCCGGCCGAAGTGATGGCCCCAGATCCGATTGACCTGAACCCGCGAAGTCAGAGGATGCCCCTCCTGGGTCAGCCAGCGGGCCAGGCCCAGGCGGTTGCCGCTGGTGTCGCGCCCCGCCGGCGGCAGCGGCCGGTAGGACTCCAGACCGACGCCGGACAGGACTCGGGGAACGTCCGGGTACACCCGTTCCGCCACCGTCCGGGCTTCGCCCCGGTTCAGACGATAGACGGGAGACGGGTCTCCTCCCATGTCGTAGAGGGCCCGGATGCCCGGCAGGGTCCGGTACTTGGTCTTGTCCCGGAAATTGGTCTCGGACCCGTACTTGGAGTTCTTGATGTGGGCGATGTCCGTCTCCAACTGGCCGGCGGACTTCTTGAACTCGGGGAAACGGTCCCCCAGGGCCGCATAGGCGGGGTCCACCACCTCCTTGAACTTCCGGGCCAGGAAACGTTGCAGGCTGGTGCGTTTCTTCTCGGGCGTTTCGACGATGGCCCTGAGGTCCGCTTGAAGGTCGACGGGCAGGGTGTCCAGCGCCTCCTTCCGGAGCTTCTCCTTGTAAGGTCGAGCCTTTTCCTTGAGCTCCGTTTCCAGGTTTCGGAGCTTGACCTGGAGCGGGGCGTTGTGGGCCTCGACCTCCTTGAGGTCCGCCTCCAGAGCGACGTACAGCACCCGTTCGGTGGGCGGGCGCCAGTCGTAGGGGTCCAGCGCGGTCTGGAAGATGGCGGCCAGGCTGTAGTACTCGCGCTGGCTCAGGGGATCGTACTTGTGGTCGTGGCAACGGGCGCAGCCGATGGTCAGGCCCAGAACCGACGATCCCAGGACCTTGAGCTCGTCGGCGATGACGTCCATTTTTTCCTGGAGCGACCCATTGGGCTGGCCATAGGTGCCGTCGGGGGCCAGCCGCAGGAAGCCGGTGGCGGCCACAACGTCCACCAGTTCCTGGGTGACCTCCTTCTGTTGCTTGTAGTTCACCAGTTCGTCGCCCGCCAACTGCTCCGTCAGGAAGCGATCGTAGGACGTGTCCCGGTTCAGCGCCCGGATCACGTAGTCACGATAGCGCCAGGCATGAGGGCGGACCTTGTCTTCGTCGATGATCCCCTCCGAATCGCTGTACCCGGCCAGGTCGAACCAGTACTGGGCCCAGCGCTCTCCGTAGGCGGGAGAGTCCAGGAGCCGGTCCAGGAGCCGCTCGTAGGCCCCCGGCTCCCGGTCCGCCAGGTAGTCCAGGACTTCCTGGGACGTGGGGGGCATGCCGGTCAGGTCCAGATAGGCCCGGCGCAACAGGACCAGGGGCTCGGCCTCGGGAGAGAAACCGAGGTCCTCGGCCTCCAGCCGTGCCAGCAGAAAGAGGTCGATGGGATTGCGGGCCTGTTCCGGATGACGGACTCGCGGCAGATCCGGCCTGCGGGGCGAGCGGAAGGACCAGAATTCCGTGTCTTCGGGGGACAGGGGAGGATCCGCGACGGCATCCGCCTGGGGCGGGTCGACCGGGGCCCCGGCCAGAATCCACTGCCTCAGGACTTCCACTTCGGCCGTGGTGGGCGGCCGGATCTTGTCCAGGGGGGGCATCTCCTGGGAGATGATGCGGGAATAGAGCAGGCTCCGGCCCGGATCGCCGGGGACGAGAGCCGGCCCCGATTCACCTCCCCGGAGCCGTCCGGCCCGGGTCCGCAGGTCCAGTCCCGCCTCCTGCTTGGCCTTGCCGTGACAGTTGACGCAGTGCATCTGAAAGATGGGCAGCACGTCCTTCTCGGTATGGAGCCGGCCGGCTGTGTGAGCGGCCTGGGTGTCGATCCAGTGCCGGATGGCCCCGATCTCCTCCTGGGACAGGTTGACGTCCCCCGGGGGCATGGCGCCCGAGATCAGCTTGGAGACCAGCAGGCTCCGGTCCGAGTCCCCGAGCATCAGTGCGGATCCCGACTTCCCTCCGGCCAACATGGCCTCGAAGGTGCCCAGGTGGAGTTGGCCCTGGGGATCGGCGCCGCTGTGGCAGCGGAGACAACTCTTCTCGAAGATGGGGAGGATGTCTTTCTCGAAATCGGCGTCGCCGGAGCCGCCCGCTTGAAGAGCAGGGCCGAAGATCAAGCAGGCCAACGACATCACACAGAACTTGCGTAACATGATCTCGTCTCGTGTCCTTTAAAATTACAACGGGGACGGCGTTTGAGGCAACCTGCGAAACGGCGGATCCTGCCGTTATTCTAGGAATTCGCCGGGCGGCTCAGGGTGGGAAAGCTACGTCGATATACATCCCGCCGGTGGGCGACGCGAATGACCAGTACCACGAGCACATCATCGCGCACTTCGTAAATCACACGGTAATCTCCGACCCGGAGCCGACGCAAACCCCGCAGATCGCCCTTCAACACCTTGCCGAGGAAGGGGTTCTTCGCCAGACGGTCGATTGCCGCGACAATTCGCGTTCGATCCGTCTGGACGACTCGCTTCAGTTCCTTGGCCGCGCTGCCCTTAATCCGAATCGAGAAGCTCACGCCTGACCTGATCCCAATCCAGCACCGGATCGCTCGGATCACGGAGCCGGTCGACGGCTAGGGAGAGATCGCCGAAGTCTTCAAGATAACGTTCGACCGCCCGGCGAACGAGCTCCGCCCGGCTGCGTTTGAGTCGGTGGGCGACCGCGTCCAGTGAGTCGACTACGGTATCCGGCAGGCGTGCGGTGATCTGCGTCTTGGTTTGTGTAATGTTACTTGATGTCATTTACATCATATTACTTCGAACCGATGTCGTAATCCAATTCGCCATGGGCTCATGAACCGTTCTCATGAATTCCCAAGAGGGACCGGACGACCAGGAGTCGACCTTTCGGTTCGGCGACCGGAAGGCCGCTGGTTCGCTCACTGCAACAGGGATGTCCGGCATCATCTGACGATGTTAGGGTGTGTCCGACAATGAGAGGCGTTATGCGTGTGATCCCGTTAGTGGTGGTGGTCATGGCGCTCGCCGGGGGCGTCGGATGTGGTCCTGCGCGGGTTCCGTTGATCTCGACCGGGCCGCTGAATGACCTGGCTCGGATTCCTCAGGACGCCCGGGCCTTCAGCACGGGCGGGGACCGGCCCATGCTTCAGGACGGCAAGGACCGGCTAAGAAAGTTCGACGCCTACTGGTACGGGCCCTGGGAACGGACCGGGCCCGCGGCCTGCGGGGCGGCGGCGTTCGGTTGGGCCGCCGAGTCGTTCTCCAGGAAGCCGGTCTTCGGTCCCAACCTGTTGAGACTCTCCGCCTCGCAGGTGAAGGCCGTCGTGGCCAACGCGCGGCTCGACGAGTTTCCCAGCCGGGCGCAATACGGGATCGCCGTCCGCAACACGGACCTGCGGGCGCTCCCTTCGGCCGAACCCTTCTATTTCGACTTCCGCGAGGCGGGAGAGGGGTACCCCTTCGACTACAACCAGAATTCGGCGGTCTGGGCGGGGACGCCCCTCTTCCTGACACACGTCTCTGAGGACGGCCGGTTTGTGGGCGCCGAATCGCCCTACACCTGCGGTTGGATCGATGCCCGGGACGTGGCGTTCGTCGACGAGGACTTCATGGCCGCGTACCGGCGACCCCGCCTGGCCGCGCTGCGGCGGGACCGGATTCCAGTCTCCGGGGAGCCGGGCGGATTTCTCTTCGAGGGCCGGGTCGGCATGCTGCTGCCCATCGCTGACGGAGTCCAACCGGGCGGCCTCCGGTTGCTGGCCCCCGTAGCCGACGAGAATCGCCGAGCGTCCTTGTCACAAGTCCGGCTCGGGGTTGAGGACGCCGCGCCGATCCCGTTTCCGTTCTCTCAGGATCGTCTGGCCGAACTGATCAACCAGATCGTGGGGCAGCCTTACGGTTGGGGCGGACTGGGCGGTCACCGCGACTGTTCCTCCACCATCCTGGACATCTTTACGCCTTTCGGCCTTCCCCTGCCACGCAACTCGAGGAGCCAGGCGACCGCGGGGAAGGTTGTGGACATTTCGGAACTTTCCACGGAAGAAAAACGGGAGCGCATTCTGGAAGCGGCGGTCCCCTTCCGCACGCTGCTCAACATCCGGGGGCACGTCATGCTCTATCTGGGAGCCTTCCGGGGCTCCCCGGTGGCGTTCCACACCATCTGGGGACTCCGGACCGCTTCCAATGACGATTCGATCTCGGGGCGGTTTCTGATCGGAAAATCGGTCATCACCAGCCTGTCGCCGGGACTCGAGATCAGGACGTTGTCACGGAGCAGGGGCGATCTGCTGGACCGTATCGACTCCTTTACGCTGCTGGGAGAAGAGTAGGGGCTCGATTCCACGGCGTCCGGTCAGGCCCGGCGAGGCGGAGGCTGGGGAAAGGCTCCAGCGGCGGTGCCGCGTCCTTTGCGGACGAAGAAATCCCGCAACACGTCGAGAGTGCCTTCGATCCGCCCCATTCGGTCCCGCAGGTCCCCGATCTGGTGATCCAGATGGTTGCGGAGATCGCCCACCTGACGATCCATACGGTCGCGCAAGTCCCTTATGTCCGCTCGTGAATCGCTGCGCACGGAACGGATGGACCGGTCCAGGTAGAGGAATCCCAATATGAGAATCGCGGGAGTGATCCACTGGGCGAGTTCAGATGACATCGGTTCCTCGGCAGGTTCAAGCAGCGGTGCCGCGTCCTTTGCGGACGAAGAAATCCCGCAGCACTTCGAGAGTGCCTTCGATCCGCCCCATTCGGTCCCGGAGGTCTCCGATCTGGTCATCTACACGATCGCGGAAACTCCTTAACTCGCCGCGCACGGAACGGATGGATCGGTCCAGGTAGAGGAATCCCAATATGAGAATCGCGGGAGTGATCCACTGGGCAAGTTCAGATGACATCAGTTCCTCGTAGAAACAAGAATAACATCCCGGACGAGTTCTTCGGACACGGAAGAACGGGCGATTGGAAATCGCCCCACCGTCGCTCTCGGTCTCTGGATATCTAAAACGGTACGATTCAGAAAAACGCGAAAGTCGGCGCCCAGGAATATAGAATGGCCGAAACTGAGAGGAGCGGACCCGTGAGCGCATTCTGGATGCCGGCTAGCCGTTTTTTCGTCATCCTGGCGGCCTTGGCTGTGTTGTTGGCTGTGGCGCCGGAGTCGGCGGCCGCGGCGGCCGAACGGAAGACGGCGACGATGGCTCCTCCCGTGGATCGGACCGTCGACTTTCAGATCGACGTCCTCCCCATATTCGAGGCCAGTTGCTTCAAGTGCCATGGACCCGCCATGGCCATGGGAGGACTCCGTCTGCACACCCGGCCGGACCTGCTGGCGGGCGGGGACAAGGGCGCGGCGGTTTTGGAGGGGAACAGCGCCGACAGCCGGCTGATCCAACTGGTGGCTGGCAGGGACGAATTGAAGATGCCTCTGGACGGGGAGCCCCTCGGTCTGGAGCAGGTCGGGATCCTGAGGGCCTGGATCGATCAAGGAGTCGTATGGGCTGAGGGAGCGGCGGTTTCCAACCGCCGAACTCCGGACGAAGCAGGGGGCAAATCGGCCTCAGGCGACGGCCATTGGGCTTTCCAACCGGTTCGGCAGGACCCGCCGCCTCAGGCCGGGGACAGCGATTGGGTGCGAAACGACATCGACGCCTTCGTGCTGCAGCGGCTGCGGAGCGAAGGGGTGGAGCCCTCACCCGAAGCCGACCGGTCGACCCTGATCCGGAGACTCTATCTGGATCTCCTGGGCCTGCCCCCGACGCCGGCGCAGCGGGATCGGTTCCTTGCCGACCGGCGTCCCTACGCCTACGAGCGGCTGGTCAACCGGGTGTTGGCGTCGCCCCACTTCGGCGAGCGCTGGGCCCGCCACTGGCTGGACCTGGCCCGCTACGCCGACAGCGACGGTTTCGAGAAGGACAACGTGCGGCCCCATGCCTGGCGCTATCGCGAATGGGTCATCGATGCCTACAACCGCGACCTTCCCTATGACCAGTTCGTGGTGGAGCAGTTGGCCGGCGACCTGCTGCCGGACGCCACGGTGGAGCAGAGGACGGCCACCGGGTTTCACCGCAACACGTTGACCAACACCGAGGGGGGCGTGGACCCGGAGGAATACCGGGTGGAGCAGGTGGTGGACCGGACCGACACCACGGGCCTGGTGTTCATGGGCCTCACCGTGGGCTGCGCCCGCTGCCACTCCCACAAGTACGATCCCATCTCCCACCGCGAGTACTATCAGCTCTTCTCTTTTTTCAACACCGGAATCGAGAAGAACATCCCCGCTCCGCTTCCCCGGGAGCAGGTGGCCTACCGGTCGGCGTCCCGGCAGTGGGAGCGGGAGCATGAGAAGTTGCTGGCCGCCCTGCAGGAGGAACGTTCGGAATTGAAGGAGAAGCTGGAGGGGTCCCAGGACCTGGCTCTCTGGGAGAAGGGATTGGACCACGCTTCCGTGGAGTGGATTCCTCTGGACCTGTCCGGCTACGCCGCCGCCGGGGGCGCCGAGTTCAGCGAAGACGAGAGCGGCGCGCTCCTGGTGAGCGGCAACAATCCCAGGAAGGACCGCTACACCCTCGTGGCCAACATCGAGCTCCGGGGGGTCAATGCCGTCCGGCTCGACTTTCCGACGCACGAATCCCTGCCCTTCCGCGGTCCTGGCCGATCGCCGGAAGGCAACTTCGTCCTTTCCGAGTTCAAGATCGGCGACGCCCGGCTCTCGGACCCGGTCAAGCCCACCGGGATTCCGGTGGAGAGAGTCTATGCCGGTTATTCCCAGAAGGGATTCGAAATCGAGAAGGCCGTGGACGGAGATCCCAAGACCGGTTGGAGCGTAAACGGACCCCTGGGGCCCAACCGGGATCAGCAGGCGGTCTTCTTGACCGCGCAGAGCCTGGGGCGCTACGGCGGATCGTCACTCACCCTGACCCTGGAGCAGCTCCACGGCGAGAGCCGCAACATCGGCTCCCTGAAGGCCTACGTGACGCAGGCGCCGCGAAAGGACCTGAAGCAGGTCTTTCCCATGCCGGTGGAGAGGGCCCTGGCGGTCCCGGCCGGAGAGCGGAGCCCGGAGCAGCGATCCGCCATCCTGGACTACTACGTGGACCTGAACCCCGAAATCCGGCACCGTCTGGCGGCGGTGGAGGGACACCGCCGGGCCCGGCCCCGCCTTCCGGGAACCATGGCCCAGACACTGGCGCAAAACCCCGACCCGCCACAGACCCACATTCACCTGCGGGGAGACTTCCTGAGCCCGGGGGAGGAAGTGTGGCCGAACACGCTCTCGGTGCTGCCGCCGCTCGAACCGCGCGGCAAGGACCCGGACCGGCTGGATCTGGCCCTCTGGTTGACCGACCCCTCGCATCCCCTGACCCCCCGGGTCGAGGTCAACCGCTTCTGGGAGCACCTCTTCGGCCGCGGACTGGTTGGCACCAGCGAGGACTTCGGCACCCGGGGCGAGAAACCGTCCCATCCCCGGCTCCTGGATTGGCTCGCCAGGGAGTTCGTGGCCGGCGGATGGAGCCGCAAGGACCTGGTCCGATTGATCGTGGCGTCGGCCACCTACCGGCAGTCTTCCCACGTCCGTCCCGAACTCATGGAGAGAGACCCCAAGAATCTGCTCCTGGCCCGGCAGAACCGTTTCCGTGTCGAGTCGGAAGCGACGCGGGATCTCTATCTGGCCGTGGCCGGGCTGCTGGAGCCGCGAGTGGGCGGCAAGAGCGTCTACCCGCCGCTTCCCGGGGGAATGGCCGATCTGGGGTACGGCGGGACGGAGTGGCCCGAGAGTTCCGGGACCGACAAGTACCGCCGGGGCCTCTACATCTTCTTCCAGCGGACTGTCCCTTACCCCATGCTCATGACCTTCGACAGTCCCGATTCCAATACTTCCTGCGTCCGCCGGATCCGTTCCAACACTCCGCTTCAGGCCCTGACGCTGCTCAACGGACCTCTCTTCGTCGAGAGCGCCCGGTCGCTGGGACGAAGGATTCTGGCCGAGGCCCCTTCCGAGGAAGCGGATCGGATCGCGCATGCCTTTCGCCTGGCGCTGGCCCGGGACCCGAGCCGCCGGGAAGCGGAGATCGTTCACGAGTTGCTGGCCGAGCACCGCAACACCTTCGGGCATGCCCCAGAGGCGGCCGCCGAGTTTGCCGGGTCCGGCGACGGGACGGAGGCCACCGAGACGGCTGCCTGGGTCGCCGCCAGCCGCATGATCCTGAACCTGGACGAGTTCCTGACCCGGGAGTGAAGACGATGGATTCTCCGGAACACAGATTGTTGGCCTCCCGCCGTGACTTCCTCACCACCTCGGCCAGCGGCCTCGGGACGGCGGCCCTGGCCTCCATGCTGGCGGGCGAGGGGATGCTCCAGGCGAAGCCGGAAGCGGGCATCGCCAACCCTCTCTTCCCCAGGCAGCCCCATTTCGCGCCCAAGGCCAAGTCCTGCATCTTCCTATTCATGGCGGGCGCCCCCAGCCAGTTGGACCTCTTCGATCCCAAGCCCAAGCTCATGGAGTTGGACGGCCAGTCCATGCCCGAGTCGTTGCTGGAGAAGGTGAGATTCGCCTTCATCCGCAAGGAAACGGCGGTCCTGAAGGGTTCCGGAGCCAAGTTCAGGAAACGCGGCGAGTGCGGAATGGAAATCTCCGACCTGCTGCCCCACATCGCCGGCTGCGCCGACGATATCGCCCTCATCCGGTCGCTGCATACCGACACCTTCAACCACCATCCCGGCCAGCTCATGATGAATACGGGCGTGCCCACCTTCGGCCGGCCCTCCATGGGCTCCTGGGTCAACTACGGCCTCGGAAGCGAGTCGGAGAACCTGCCCGGCTACGTGGTGCTCACGGCCGGCCGCGGAACCAGCGGCGGCGCCTCCAACTGGACCAGCGGATTCCTGCCCACCAACTACCAGGGCGTTCTGTTTCGAAACCAGGGCGATCCGGTTCTGAACCTGGCCAATCCTGCCGGACTCCCGCACGAGTGCCAGCGGTTGGGACTGGACCGGCTCCGGCAGCTCAACGAGGAGCGCTTCCGGCAGACCCGGGATCCCGAGATCCTCTCCCGGATCGCCTCCTACGAGTTGGCCTTCCGGATGCAGTCGTCGGCTCCCGAGCTCATCGACCTCGGCGGCGAGAGCGAGAAGACGCTTGAGATGTACGGCGTGAACCGGACCGAAGGCAAATGGAAGGACAAGCCCAATCGGGGCTACCGTCCGGGAGTCTTCTCCACCTATGCTCGAAACTGCCTGCTGGCCCGGCGCCTGGTGGAGCGGGGCGTCCGCTTCGTCAACATCTATCACGCTTCGTGGGATCACCACAGCAACCTGGACAACGGACTGGGTTTCAACTGCATGATGTGCGATCAGCCGGTGGCGGCCCTGCTGAAGGACCTCAAGCAGCGGGGACTGCTGGACGAGACCCTGGTGATCTGGGGCGGGGAATTCGGCCGGACTCCTCTGGGCGAGAACCGCGTGGGCCGGGAGCCGAACACGGGCCGGGACCACCACCCGCAGGCCTTCTCCATGTTCATGGCCGGGGGAGGCATCCGGGGAGGACAGGTGCTGGGCCGGACCGACGACATCGGCTGGAACCCGGTCGAGGAACCGATTCACATCAACGACCTCCACGCCACCATCCTGCACCTCTTCGGCTTGGATCACGTCCGCCTTACCCATCGCTTCCAGGGGCGCGATTTCCGGCTGACCGACGTGGGCGGCAAGGTGGTCGAGAAGCTGCTGGCATGAGCTTCCGATTCCGCCGGCGCCTACTGGCCGCGACGGCCGCTACCAGTGCCGTTATCCTGCTGTCCGGCTGCGCCGCAGAGAAGGAACCTGAGGCGCGGTCCGCCGGGAAATACCGATTCATCCTCTCCAACGACGGGGGATCGTTGGCGGGTCCCGTGCTGGAGGCCCCCATCGGAGTCGAAGGCCTGGTTAAGCTGGCCATCGAACCGCTCCGGGACACCCAGATCAACACCCTGTTCTGGCAATTGGGAACCGACCCCTACCTGGGGTCCCCGTCCCACCGGCTCTCGGACCAGTATTCACACCGGACGGAGGTGGGTTCCATCTGGGGAACGGAGAACCCCTCCTTTCACAGCGCCGGACTCTGGCGCATCCGGGAGAACGCGAAACGGTTGATGGAGGCCGGAACCGACCCGGTCGCCGTGGTCATAGAGCATGGGCATCGGGCCGGCCTCGAGGTCTTCGTCTGCATGCGGGTCAATGACATCCACGACAGCCGTCTGGAGGGTGGGGTGGAGGACCTGCTCATGTCGCCCGTCAAGAGGCGGCATCCCGACTGGCTCCTGGGAGAGGAAGGCGCCCGAAAAACGGCTTACAACTTCGCTCTGCCCCAGGTCCGGGAGTACAAGCTGGCCCTGGCCCGGGAAGCCATCGAGAACTACGACCTGGACGGTCTGGACTGGGACTTCTGCCGGCACCCATTTCTCTTTCCCCAAGGACGGGAAGCCGAGGGCGCTCCGCTCTTGACCGGCCTGCTGGCCGAAATCCGGCGGGCTCTGGACGAGAAAGGGAAGCGGGCCGGCCGCCGGCTTTCCCTGTCGGTGAGGGTGCCCCGCTCGCTGGACGAGGCCCTGGCGCAGGGCATGGACGTGAGGAGCTGGCTCTCGAAGGGGCTCCTGGACATCCTCATCGTCGGCTACCAGCCGGGGAACAAGCATCGTCTCCCGGTGGAGGAGTACGTGGAGGCGGCCCGGGGGACCGGAACTCAGGTCGTGGCCCAGGGCCTGGGGCTCTTCCAGCAGCCCAGGCCCCTCTCGGCCAAGCTGATCTGGAACGAGAAGGACTACTACACCGCCGAGATGTGCCGCGCCGTGGCCGCAGCCCACTACCGGGCTGGCGCCCAGGGGATCTTCGTCTTCAACAACCATTACCTGCAGGTGGTTCGGGACCGGCAATACGACCGCCTCCCGTGGAAGGAGCTGGGGGACCCCCGGGCCATTGCCCGCAAGGACAAGCACTACCTGGCGGATCAGAAAACGTGGGGGGCCGGCCGGCTGCCGCTGGAGCTGGCGAAGGAGGGTGACCACGCGGAAGTCTCCCTGGACGTAGCGGACGACTTGGAAGCAGCCAGCCGGGAGGGCGTCCTGAAATCGGCGACTCTCCGCCTTCTGGTGGATCAACTGACCCCGCCGGACCGGCTGGAGATCACCCTGAACGGCCGCCCTGTCGGGGATCCCCATACGCAGCACGTCTTCTTCAACGAGACCTGGCTGGAGTCCGCAGTCGAGCCTCCACAACTCAAGCAGGGCTGGAACCGGATCGGTACCGCCGTCCGGGTCCGGAATCCCCAGGTCACCAGCCCCCTTTCCCTCAAAAGCGTCGAAATCTTGGTGGATTACAAGAAGTGAGGAGAAGCGGCAGGCGCGGCGTCTTTCAGGCGCCGACCTGGGACCGGCGTGTTTTACGCGCCGGTTCTCCAGAGCGACATTAGGGCGGAAGAATACGGGGCGCAAAGACGCCCGTCCTGTGGGCGACTAGAAAGTTGCCCCTCCAGTCGCCCCTCCTACGACCGTGCGTCCGAGGCGTCGATCGTCTCGATACCCGACTCTTGATTCTTCACGGCTTCCAGCACCAGGGTGCGGCCGGCCAGCACGCGGGAAAATAGACTGTCCCTTTTTCTCGGGAAAATAGACTGTCCCTTTTTCTCGGGCGAGTCCCCGGTTCAAAAGGCGCAGGTCTCTGCGCGCACGAAGGCCAAGGCCGCGCGCAAGCGAACGGCGGAGGGGCTCCCGGTCCATAACCTCCAGACGTTGCTGGCGGATCTCGCTACCCTCACCCTCAACCAGGTGACCCTGCCGGACGCTCCGGATCACCCGTTCCCGATGTTCGCCAAGCCAACGCCGCTGCAGCAGAAGGCTTTCGACCTGCTCGGCGTGGATCCGACTCGATTTGTTGCCAGTAATTTGGCAGGTTGATTTCGTCTATCTTCCCGATTTAGAAAGGGTTAGGAGAATATCTCCAGTGAAGTTCCGACTAGAAAGTTGCCCCTCCAGTCGCCCCTCCTACGATTTCGCGTCCGAGGCGTCGATCATCTCGATACCCGACTCTTGATTCTTCACGGCTTCCAGCACCAGGGTGCGGCCGGCCAGCACGCGGGAAAACACGCGGGAAAACAGACTGTCCCTTTTTCTGTCCTTTTTCTCGGGCGACCGGCCAGCAGGTCCAGGCTGTGCATCGCCCGGCGCACGTCCCCGCGGGAAAACACGGGGTAAAACAGGGGTAAAACAGACTGTCCCTTTTTCTCGCGACCGCGGGAAAATAGACCATGGGAAAATAGACTGTCCCTTTTTCGGACTGTCCCTTTTTCTCGCGTGCGGGACACCCCACTACGAGGAGTGAGGAGACGCGACTTTCTTGTCGCCCCTCCTACGACCGTGCGTCCGAGGCGTCGATCATCTCGATACTCGACTCTTGAGTCTTCACGGCTTCCAGCACCAGGGTGCGGCCGGCCAGCACGCGGGAAAACACGCGGGAAAACAGACTGTCCCTTTTTCTCGCGGACTGTCCCTTTTTCTCGCGTGCGGGACACCCCACTACGAGGAGTGAGGAGACGCGACTTTCTTGTCGCCCCTCCTACGACCGTGCGTCCGAGGCGTCGATCGTCTCGATACCCGACTCTTGAGTCTTCACGGCTTCCAGCACCAGGGTGCGGCCGGCCAGCAGGTCCAGGCTGTGCATCGCCCGGCGCACGTCCTGGTTGGCCTCCCGCTGGCGGGGATCGGTCTCCTTGCGCATGGTGCGGATCGAGTAGAGCCGCTGAAACGGATAGAAGAGGAGCAGCGGCCAGCAGGAGCGGCGCCAGAGGTCGGTCGTGGCCTGAGTGATCCGGAAGCCGCTGCTGTGGAGCGCATACCGGATCTGGTAGTAGGTCATGGGGTTGATGTGGTCGAAGACGGGAGTGTGGGCGAACTCGTTCAGGGGACGGGGACAGAGGGAGTAGAACCCGGTCAGGAAGTACTTCAGCCGCGAAGCCGAATTCAGGATGTTGGGGGTCGAAAGGATGAGCCTGCCCTGCCACTTGAGGATCCGGTGGCATTCCCGGATGAAACGGAAGGGGTGCTCCAGATGCTCGATGCCTTCCAGGCAGACCACATAGTCGAACGACTCATCCGGCAAATCCAGCGGCCGGTTCATGTCCAATCCCAGGCATTCCACGCCCTCGCACTTGAAGAAGCCGGGGTCCAGGTCCGCCGCCACCATCCGGAAACCCATCTCTCGCAGGCAGTGGGAGATTCCCCCCTCGCCTGAGGGAATGTCCAGGACCCTGCCCCTGGGCAAGTCTTCCATGAGATCCAGGATCTTGAAGAAGGTCCGTTCGTGGGCGATGACCTGAAAGCCCTCGGGTTTCCTCCGGATTCGGCTCACGCTTCCCATTTCAGCACCGCCGGCGACGGCGTCTCAAGTTCGGACCATGGAAAAAAGGAGAATGGAGCCGGATCCGAACAAGAGGTTGGGACCCCAGGCGGCCAGCAACGGCGAGAGCAGGCCGTTGGCGCCCATCATGCCGAAGATCCCGAAGGCGCCCCAGTAGCAGATCCCGATGAGCACCCCGGCCGCGATACCGTAGAGCGCCCCCTTGCGGCCCATGGAAAAGGCGAAGGGGATGCCCAGGATGGCCATGATGGGTGTGACCAGGGGCAGGGAGACCTTGGTGTAGAGATCCGTCTTCAGGTGGTCCACCTCGAAGCCTCCCTGTTGCAGGTCGCGGATGTACCGGCTCAGCTCCGGGTAGGTCATCTTGCTGGATTCCTTCACTTCGCGGGCGAAGTACTCGGGGCCTTCGCTCAGTTCGAAGTCACGGCTCTCGAACCGGGTGAATTCTTTCCGTTCCGGGTGTTCCAGGTCTCTGACCCAGCCTTGGGAGAGGACCCACCGCCCGGCATGCCGGTCCCAAGCCGCCTTCTGCGAATAGACGTGCCGTTTCAGCCGTCCCTCCCGGATGTCCAGGTCGAGGACGGAAAGGTCGCCGAAAAGGCCTCGCTGGGCATCGAAGTAGTTGTAATGATAGAGCCGTTTTCCCTCGCCGAAGATCCAATTCCGTCCTTGCTGGTAGAAGGTCTGGACGGGACGGCCCTTGATGATGGTGCGCAGGTTGTCCTGCCGCTGGTTGGCGTAGGGGAGGACGTATTCCTGGAGCACGTAGAGGAAGGCTCCCACCAGCAGAGTCACCCCCAGCACCGACAGGCTCACGCGGTACACGCTGACGCCGCAGGCCTTGAGCGCCGTGATCTGACCCGTCTTGTCCAGCAGTCCGAAAGTGACGAGGGTGCCGATGAGGATGGACAGGGGCACCAGCAACATCAGGATGTGGGGCGCCAGGTAGAAGAAGTAGGAGGCCAGGAAACTGTAGGGACTGCCGTTTTCCAGGACATCGTCAATGAGGTCGAAAAAGGTGAAGAGATAGAAGAGCGCCATCGTGACCGAGAGGGCGAGGGAGGAGTAGAGGAGAAAGTTTTTCACCAGGTAGAGATCGATGACGCGGGCCACTCTGGGACGCATCTGGATCAGGCGGGACCGGCGCGGCCGGAAGCCGGAACGCCATTTCAGCGTCGAGACTATCCGCCGGAAACTCTCGGCGGCCCGGGTCAACTTGCGGTCCAGATGAGGGTAGACCTGGCGCCAGCGCAACGGTCTCGCATCCAGGGCGCCGTAACGGAACGTGGCCCAAGCCAGCAATCCCGTCAGCAGGTTGGTTCCCCAGACGCCCACCAGGGGATGCAGCATCCCGCCGCGGGCCAATTCGAAACCGGTGGCGAAGAGGACGTAGTAGGCCAGCGCCACCACCACGCTGGCCACCAGCCCGTATCCGCGCCCGCCGCGATGATTGCGGGCGCCCAGAGCGACTCCCAGCACGGCGAAGATGATCGGCGAGACCGCCAGCGCCAACCGGCGGTGCAACTCCATCCAGCTCTGGTCCCGCGCGGCGCCCGGATCGCCTCGGATCTCCCTCCAGAGTTGGGTCGGCGCCTTGTCCTCGGGGCGCAGGGGACCGTTCGAGTTCTGTTCCACGGGAGGGAGCTGGAGCGCAATGTCCCATAGGCGAAAACGGCTCAGCGTCATTTTTTCGGGAGCGTCCCGCGGGGTCTTGTAGCGCAGCCCGTCCTCAAGATGCAGCTGGATCCGGCGCTTGTCTTCGTCGACGAGGGCCTCCCCGCCCCGGGAGAGGACGATTTCAGTCTCCGCGTCGCTGCCGTTGGAAAGGAAGACCCCGTTCCAGAATCCGTTTTTCAAATCCACATCGGCGGCGTAGAGCACCCAACCCTTCGGTAGCCCTTCGTAGAAAACGCGTGGTTTGATCCGGGACAGGACCGGCTGAACGCCCATCTCCTGACGCAGTGTCTGAAGGCTCCAGTTCCCGGCCGGCAGCAACACCAGGGTGAGTCCCAGCGTGAGCAGGCTGACCAGCAACCCGAGGTTGACCACGTGGCGCACCATCCGGTGGACGCCGATTCCGCAGGCGCGCATGGCCACGATCTCACTGTCGGTGGAGAGGCGGCTGAATCCGATCAGCGTCCCGATGAGGAAGGAGAGGGGAACGCTGAAGACCAGGATGCTGGGCAGAATCGAAAGCACGGTCCTGCCGACCGTCAGGATCGGTGCGTCGGCGCGGATGAGGAGCTCGGTCAGGCGCCCGAACTCCCGGGTCAGAACGGCGAAGGTGAGGAACAGGAGGGTGATCAGGGAAGGGGCCGCGATCTCCTGGATGATGAGCTTGTTGATCTTGGTCATGGCTGCGCCGCCACTTCCGGGTCACTCAACCCGGGAGCGGACAATCTACCAAAAATGCAGGGACCACCGAGAAGGAAAGGAAAGAGAAAAGAGGAGAGAGGAAAGAGGAAGAGGAATGAGAAGCGTTGGTGCGGTCCGGAAAAGAACCGGCATGATCCGACGCCGCCAGAATGTTCCAACGACTCGTCTTCACTCTTTCCTATTTCCTGTTTCCTCTTTTCTCTCCTGTTAGGATTTCCCCCGTGATTCTCCGCGACCTTGGGGTTTTGCCGTTCTCGGAGGCGTTTGCGCTACAGGACGAGACGGTCCGCCGAGTTGCGGCCGGTCGTCAGGAAGAGACGCTCCATCTGGTCGTGCATCCTCATGTCTTCACCGTGGGGAGCGGCGGAAACGCCCGGAACCTGCTGGCCCCCTTCGATCCTGACGGTCGTCCCATCGACCTGGTTCGAATCAACCGGGGGGGCGACGTCACCTATCACGGACCGGGACAACTGGTCGGGTACGCGCACCTGGATCTGCGGGGACGGGGACGGGACGTGGGATTGTTCCTGCGGAACCTGGAGCAGAGCCTGTTGGATACGGCCGCCCATTTCGGGGTGCAGGCGTTCCGCCGGGAGGGCCTGACCGGTATCTGGACCCGGCGGGGCAAGCTGGGGTCCATCGGCGTGGGGGTGCGCCGCTGGGTGACCATGCATGGATTCGCCCTGAACCTGAACCCCGACATGAGGTACTTCCAGTTGATCAACCCCTGCGGAATGGCCGGGTGCCCCGTCACTTCGCTGGCAGCCGAGGCGGGAGCCGAGCCGGGCATGGAGGAGGTCAAGGACGTCTACTGGCGCTCGTTTCGCCGGGTGTTCGGCTGAGAGCCGGCAGGGCTCAATCCTGTTGCGGCGCCGGCGAGTTCTCCAGAAGCTTCGCCATGTCGTAGACCATTCCTTCCCGAGTATAGGAGGAGAACTCCAGAATTCCCGTGTCCATCCGGATGGCGTCCTCGGGACACGCCTCCACGCAGTAGCCGCAGAAGACGCAGAGGCCCAGGTCGATGTCGAACCGCACCGGGTACTTCTCGATCTGGGGGTTGGGGTGCTCGCCGGCCACGATGTAGATGCAGCGGGCGGGACAGGCCGTCTCGCACATCATGCAGGCCACGCATCGGGGCGAGCCGTCCTCCCGCCGGGTCAGCCGATGCAGGGTCCGCAGCCTGGAGGCCAGCGGTCGCCGTTCTTCCGGATACTGATAGGTTTCGGCGCCGCGGAGATGCCGCGCCAAGCCCACCTTGTGGGCCAGGTGGATGAGCAAATTGCGGAAGAAATGGCGCGCGGTGAGCCGGAGTCCCTTGAGGATTTCCGGAAGATAGGTGGATTCCCAGAAACTCAGCTTGGCCTCGACCTTCTTGATGGCCATGATCAGTTCCCGTTCATTATCCGCGGCGGCGTACGAACGCCGTGAGACTACGCCGACCGGCTCTCTCCTGGCAAGGCAGAAACTTCGTCATCAGTTCGTTCCCTGCCACAAGAGGACCACACCGGTCACCAGGATGTTGAGGATGGAGAGGGGCAAAATCATGGTCCAACCCAATCTCAAGAGCTGGTCCCACCGGAACCGGGGCAGGGTCCAGCGGATGAGCATGAAGATGAAGCAGAAGACCGAGACCTTGAACAGGAAAGCGCCGACCTGAAGCAGCAACACGACAGTCTGGGAAAGAGGCCAGACGGCGCCCCACGGAAACTCGAAGCCGCCCGCCATGAGATAGGGCACCTGCCAGCCCCCCAGAAACAGGGTGGTGACCAGCGAGGCCGCCAGCACCGTCTCCACGAAGTCGGTGGTGTAGAACATGCCGAACTTCATCCCGCTGTATTCGACGAAATAGCCGATGATCTCCGATTCCCCTTCCGGAATGTCGAAGGGGACACGCTTGGTCTCGGCCAGCGCGGCGGTGGTGAACAGGATGAAACCCAGCGGCTGCAGGATGATTCCCCAACGGGGAATCCAGCCGAGCAACAGCTCTCCCTGCTGGAGCACCATCTCCTGGAGATGGAGCGTTCCGTAGACCATGAGCAGGCCGATGATGGTGGCGCCCAGCGTGATTTCATAAGCGATCATCTGGCTGGAGGCCCTCAGGCCTCCCAGCAGAGCAAAGTTGTTGGCGGAAGACCAGCCGGCCAGAACGAAGCCGTAGATCCCCATGCTCATGGTGGCCAACACGTAGAGAAGACCCACGTTCAGGTCGAGGATCTGGAGCGAAACCGTGTGCCCCCCCAATTCGTAGACTCCGCCGAAGGGAATGACGGCGAAGCTCACCAGGGCGAAGAAGAGGGCGATGACGGGAGACAGGGTATGGACCAGGCGGTTCCCCTGATTGGGGATGAAGTCCTCCTTGGTCAGCATCTTGAGGGCGTCGGCGATGGGGTGGAAGAGTCCCAGCGCGCGCAGTCCCAGGATGCTGGCCCGGTTGGCGCCGATTCGGTCCTGCATCACGGCGCTCTGCTTCCGCTCCAGCCAGCTGAGCAGATAGACGAAGCCCATGACCACGTTGAAAAAGAAGAAGACCTTGGCCAGAACGATCAGGGTGCTCATCTTGTTCGCGTGCCGGGCTCCCGTCAGCTGGCGCCGGCGCCATTCGAGTCGCGGACCTCCCCGAACTCGCCCAGATCCTGGTAGCTCCTGCCCCGCCACTCGGAATAGAGGTCCTCCGGTTCCGCGTAGAACAGGGCATGGCCCAACCGTTGGGCCAGGTCGCACAGGATTTCCAGGTCGGGCCTGGACTCTCCCAGCGGCAGCAGCGCCTGGGCAAAGTGTTGGACCCGTCCCTCGAAATTGGTGAATGTCCCTTCCTTTTCCATGTGGGTGACGCCGGGAAGAACAGCGTGGGCCAGGCGGGCCGTGGAGTTCCAGTTGGCGCCCTGGAACACCACGTACCCGGCCTGCCGGATCAACTCCCGGGCCGGGTCCGAATCGAAGTCATGCCCGAAGACGAAGAGGACCTTCACCCCACCGGCCGCAGCATCCTCCAGGATCCGCTCTGCGTCACCCTGCAAGCCCAGATCGACCGCCCCGCGACTGTTGGGGTTCCGGTCTCCCAGCAGCAGAATCCCGTCCTCCGTCCCCGTGCCCTCCCAGGGATTCCGGAACGGGATTTCCGCCACACCCAGCAGTTCCCGAAACAATTTCCGGACCAGGTAGAGTTCCTCGTTGGATTGCTGGGGAGAAGCGATGACACCCAGTCCCTCCGCTCCGAACTTCTCGACGGTGGTTTTCAAGGCGGTGGCCACTTCCTCCAGGACCTCCTCCCAGGCGCGGGGTTGGAGTTCCCCTCCAATGCGCAGGCAGGGATTCTCGATGCGGTCCCGGTCGACAAAACCGTAGCCGAAGCGGCCCTGGTCGCACATCCACCATTGGTTGACCAGCGGGTTGAACCTTGGCTTGAGCCTCTGAACCCTCCTGCCGTCCGCCTTGTAGCTGCGCTCCGTATTGAAGTGGACCGCGATGTTGCAGCCCCGGGAGCAACCGTTGCAGATGGACGCTTCCTGCGAGAGGTACCAGACCCGGCACTGGAAGCGGAACTCCCGCTCGGTCAACGCCCCCACAGGACAGATGTCGATGACGTTGCCCGAGTAGTTGTTGTCCAGTTCCCGGCCTGGAAAAAGGTCGATGACCGACCGGTCGCCCCGATCCAGAACCCCGAGTTCGTGGCTCTCCGAGATCTCTTCACAGAAGCGCACGCAACGGGTGCAGAGGATGCACCGTTCCTGGTCCAACATGACGTGGGGGCCGATGGGAAAAGCCTTCTTCCGTTTGATCTTGTCCTCAAAGACCCGGCTCTCGTGCAGACCATGCTCCATGTAGAAGTTCTGGAGGTCGCACTCTCCCGACTGGTCACAAACGGGACAGTCGAGCGGATGGTTGACCAGCAGAAACTCCAGCATGGCCTGGCGCATCCGGAGGACCTGCTCCGAACCGGTGGAGACCTTCATGCCGTCCCGAACGCGGGTGTGGCAGGAAATCTGGAGCTTGGGCATGCCTTCGATCTCGACGGCGCACATCCGGCAACTGCCGGCGACGCTGAGTCCCGGGTGATAGCAGTAGCGGGGGACCATCACCCCCAGCCGCTCCGCGGCTTCGAGGACATTGGTTCCCGGTTCGACCTGAATGTCCTGTCCGTCGATATTGACCGTAACCATGGGGTTCATCGTATCGGCTCGCGGCCCTTTCGCGGCACCGTCACTCCTGTCCGGCGCCTGGAATGCCGCCGCTCCCAGTCGGCGCCTGAAAGACGCCGCTCCGGGCTACGGCCGGGACCGGCCGCTTCAAATCGCATCTCCCGTGCTTCAGATGGTAGTCGAACTCGCCTCTGAACTTGACCAGGAAGCTTCGCAGGGGCATGGCGGCGCCGTCACAGAGGGCACAGATGGAAGTTCCCGACATGTTGTCCGCGATCTGCATCAGGTCCTCCACCGAGCGCCGGCGCGCCCGGCCCGAGTGAATGGCGTCCACCGTCCGGGCCACCCACCCGGTACCCTCCCGGCAGGGGGTGCACTGGCCGCACGACTCGTGGGCATAGAAGTGGCTGATCACCCGCATGGCCTCCACCATGCAGACGTCCTCGGCCATGACCACGATACCGGCAGAGCCCAACATGGAGCCGATCCTGGCCAGATGGTCGAAATCCAGAGGCACGTCGATCTCGTCGGCGGTCAAGACAGCGGCCGAGCTTCCTCCGGGGATCACCGCCTTCAACTGCTTGCCGTCGGCCATGCCCCCTCCACAGCCGTAGATCAGTTCCCTGAGGGGCGTCCCCATGGGGAGCTCATAGACTCCGGGCCGCTTGACGTCGCCGGAGAGAGAGAACAGCCGCAGGCCTCCGTTGCGCTCCGAGCCCAGGTTCGCAAACCACTCCCCGCCGTTGGCGACGATGTGGGGAAGATAAGTCAGGGATTCCACGTTGTTGATGACCGTGGGGCATCCGAAGGCGCCCACCACCGCCGGAAACGGAGGCTTGAGCCGGGGCCATCCCTTCTTGCCCTCCAGCGACTCCAGCAGGCCGGTCTCCTCTCCGCAGATATAGGCCCCCGCTCCCACGTGCATATGGACGTCGAGAGAAAAGTCGCGGCCCAGGACCCGGCTCCCCAGAATACCCTCCCGATAGGCCTCCTCGATGGCCTCCCGGAGAATCCGCTCGGGATGGACGTACTCGCCGCGGATGTAGATATAGGCGGTGTGGATTCCCACCGCGCGGGCGCAGATGATCATCCCTTCCAGGAGCCGATGGGGGTCCCACTCCATGATGTAGCGGTCCTTGAAGGTACCCGGCTCCCCCTCGTCGGCGTTGACCACGAGATAGATGGGCTTGCCCGTGTTGGAGGGAACGAAACTCCACTTTCGCCCCACCGGGAAGCCGGCGCCTCCCAGGCCGCGCAGATTCGACTTGATGACCTCCTCGGTGATCCGTCGGGGGGCCATCTCGTCCAGGGCCTTGAGGGCCGCCTGGTAGCCGCCGTGCGCGCGGTAGTAGTCGAGCTTTCGGGCCCGGGAATTGCCGAAGTCGCGGGAGATGAGACGGAGCCGCTCCATCACCCCTCCTCCCGCGAAGTCTCTCCATCCAGGATCCGATCCACTTCCGACCGGCTCACAGGCCCATGATAGTCGTTCCCCACTTGCATCATGGGCGCCAGTTCGCAGGCTCCCATGCACTGTTGAACCGCTTCCCAGCTAAATTCGCCGTCGGTGGTGGTTCCTCCGCTGGCGACTTCCAGTTTCTCCTCGAGGTATCTCTGGACGCTACGGCAGCCCCGGACCCAGCAGGAGATGCTGGTGCAGAGGCGAATGTGCCGGCGGCCCATGGGACGGGTGCGGTACAGGGTGTAGAAGGTCAGGACCTCGTGGACATCGATGACCGGCAAGCCCAGAATCCGGGCCACGTGCTCCTCCCCCTCCGGGGAGACATGCCCCAACTGCTCCTGCACCAGGTGAAGGGCGGGGAGCAGGGCCGCTCGCCGAGTCGGATAGACCTTGAGCAGGGACTCCAGGCGCTCCCTTCTCTCCCGGCTGAACTCGAAGCTCAACGGTCCAGTTCTCCCGCGATCATGTTGACCGATCCGAAGGTGGGAATGATGTCCGCCACCTGGTCCCCTTCCAGGATGCTGGAGAGAGCCGCCATGATGGGGAAGCAGGGCGGATGGCAACGGACCCGCCAGGGCCGGTCGCTACCGTCGCTGACGATATAGAAGGCCAGTTCGCCGTTGGCGCCCTCCACCGGGAAATAGACTTCTCCGCGGGGAGGGCGAATCCCGTGGCCCATCATCACGATCTTGAAGTGATTCATCAGGGCCTCGATGTTGGAGTAAACCTGCTCCTTGGCCGGTAGCCGGCTCGTCTTGTCGGCGGCGTAAACCCGGTCGTGGAAGCGCTTCTCCGATCCCTGGAGCGTCGGCTCGATCAGGACCTCGTTGCTCAGGAGGCCGCGAGTCTTGCCGAACTTGCCCAGATCCGCCATCAGGTCCGGGGAAATCAGTTTTCCGTCGGGGTCCACGTTGGTCGGACCCTCGGGCATCTGATCCAGGCATTGCTCGACGATCCGCAACGACTGCCGCATCTCCTCCATCCGAACCAGGTAGCGGTCCATGTTATCGCCTTGCCCACCCACCGGCACATCGAAATCCATGCGGTCGTAGACGAAGTAGGGGGAAGCCTTGCGAACGTCATAGTCGATGCCGGTCGACCGCAGGAAGGGACCCGTAATGCCGTAGGCCACGGCGGACTCGGCGGAGATGATGCCCACTCCCCGCATCCGGTCGTAGAAGATGCGGTTGTGGGTGAGGAGATCGTCCACCTCCTCCAAGACCTCTTCCACCTTGCCCATCACCTCGCGGCAACGCTCGGAAAAATCGGCCGTCAGGTCCGCCTTGACCCCGCCGATTCGGCCATAGGAGACGGTGAGCCGGGCGCCGGTAACCTCTTCCACCAGTTCCCACAGCCATTCCCGGGCCTTGATCATGTACAGGAATACGGAGAACGCCCCCAGCTCCATGGCGGAGGCTCCGATACAGGTCAGGTGGTCGCAGACCCGGGAGATCTCGCTCATGAGCACCCGGATGTATTGGCAGCGCTCCGGGACCTCAAGACCCATCAGGCGCTCGACTCCCGCGGCGAACGCGAAATTGTTGATGATCGGAGAGACGTAGTTGAGCCGGTCGGTGTAGGGGAAACACTGGGTGTAGCTGGACGCTTCGCAATGCTTTTCGAAGCCCCGATGGAGGTACCCGATCTCCACGTCGGCGCTGCGGATCACCTCGCCATCCAGGCCCAACTCGATGCGGATCACGCCGTGCATGGCCGGATGGGCCGGTCCCGCGTTCAGCAGCATGGTCCGGGAAGTCTCAGTCATCGCGCCGGTTCAATCCTTGGGGCCCACCAGGGGCTGCCGCTTGTCGATGGGATAGTCTTTTCGCAGGGGATGCCCCCGGAATTCCTCGTACATCAGGATTCGGCGCAAGTCCGGATGTCCCCGGAACCGGATCCCGAACATGTCGAACACCTCCCTCTCATACCAGTTGGCGGCGGGCCAAAGGGACGTCACCGAGGGAGCCTCCGGAAACGAGGCGTCCAACGGGGCCTTCAACCGCAGCCGGGCGTTTTTCGACCGGGAATACAGGTGGTAGACCACCTCGAAGCGGGGCTTACGCTTCCAGTGGTCGACGGCCGTGAGGTCCATGAGGAAGTCGAAGCGGAGTCGGGGGTCCTCCTTCAGGAAACGTGCGACCCGGGTCAGAGCCTCCGGCTTCAGGACGGCCGTATCCTCGCCCAGCCTGGAGTGGGTCCCCAGGATCTCTTCCGGAAAACTCTCCTGGAGGCGGGTCAGGGATGTGCTCTGCATCGGAATGACGAACGTCCTTCAGCTAAATGGGATCGAGGCGCCCGTCGTATGCGGATACGCCGCCAATGATCAGCTCAAAAAACAGCGAAACGGGAGCTCTCGTACCCCGGGTGTCCGGGCTTCCTCTTCCCTCTCCTAGACCTCCTGTCTCTCCTTCTGGATCTTCTCCTGCAGCATCATCAACCCCTGCAGCACGGTCTCCGGCCGGGGAGGACATCCGGGGATGTAGACATCCACCGGAATCACGTGATCGATTCCGCGCACCGTGGCGTAGTTGTCGTAGAAACCACCCGTGCAGGTGCAGACTCCAAAGGCGACCACCCACTTGGGCGCGCACATCTGCTGGTAGACGGTGACCAGAACCGGGGCGATCTTCTGGCTGATGGTCCCGACGACGAAGAGGACGTCGGCTTGCCGCGGGGAAAAACGGGGGAGACCGGCGCCGAAGCGGTCCACGTCGTAGTGGGCGCAGGCGGTGGCCATGTACTCCATGCCGCAACAGGCGGTCACGAAGGGATATTGAAATATCGAGTACTTCCTCGCCCACCCCACCACCTGGTCGAGGCGGCTGGTGAAAAACCCCAGCTCGGGACTGCCCTTGAAATCTACTTCCAATCCAGTGCTCCTCTCTTGACCGAGTAGAAAAGTCCGGAAAGCACGACCAGCAGAAAAATCAGCATCTCGAAGAACCCGAACCAACCGAGCTCCCGGTAAACGACGGCCCACGGGAACAGAAAGATCAACTCCACGTCAAAGAGGACGAACAGCAGTGCCGCCAGGAAGAATTTTACGGAAATCCGACCCCGGCGAATCTCCGAAGGTTCATTGCCGCACTCGAACGGCATCTCGTGGATCGCGCCTCTGCCCTTCGGTCCCAACCACTGGGTGAACAGAACCATTCCACCGGCCGTGGCGCCGGCAAACACGAGGAGGAGGAGAAAGCCGAGGTAGCCTTCCGTGCCAATCATGAGTCACCCGATCCGGATCCGATCCCGTCTTCTGAGCCGCCACAGTATACGTTGGGAAGAGAGAAAAGAGAAAAGAGAAAAACGAGGAAAGAGGAAATGAGGAAAGAGGAAAGAGTGAATACAGGCAAACAGTTTATGCGCAACGGGGCGCAGACCGGGAGATGGAATCCACAGCGGGGCATATTAACCGTCCCCGAAATCGGGACACCTCCAGACTGCCTTGGCGAGATTTGCCGCAGGCTGTTAAGGTATGCGCCATGGTGGCGGGAAACGAAAAGCGGCGGCGCCATCCACCCTGGATCAAGGTCCGGGCTCCGTTCGGCGAAGGCGTCCATGAACTGAAGGGGCTCCTGGGAGGCTTGGGTCTCAACACCGTCTGCCAGGAGGCCATGTGCCCCAATCTGGGTGAATGCTGGGCCCATGGGGTGGCCACTTTCATGATCCTGGGCAGAATCTGCACTCGAGGCTGCCGCTACTGCGCCGTCAGCAAGGGGCGCCCGCCGGTGCTGGACCGGAAGGAGCCGCGGCGGGTGGCCGAGGCCGTGCGGCAGATGGGCCTGAAACACGTCGTGGTCACCTCCGTGGACCGGGACGACCTGGAGGACGGCGGCGCTTTCATCTTCGCCGAGACGATCCAGGCGATTCGAGAGCTGCGCCGCGAGTGTGCGGTCGAGGTCCTGATCCCCGATTTCCAGGGGGACGAGGCGGCGCTGAGGACGGTTCTGGATGCTGGTCCCGACATCCTCAACCACAACATCGAGACCGTGCCCCGGCTCTTTCCGGTCGCCCGGGGCGGCGGTGACTATCGAAGATCGTTGGATCTCTTGAGCAACTCCCGCCGGATCTCGCCGGACACCGTGACCAAGACCGGCATGATGTTGGGCTTGGGAGAGCGCGAAGCCGAGGTATTGCAGGTCATGGAGGACCTGGTGGAACGGCAGGTCAACATCCTGACGCTGGGACAGTACCTGAGGCCCACGACCTGGCATCTGCCGGTGGATCGATACTACGAACCGGACGAGTTCCGCCGTTGGGGGGAGACGGGAATGCGTCTGGGGTTCGACCATGTGGAGAGCGGCCCCCTGGTCCGGTCCAGTTATCTGGCCGATCGCCAGTTCGCCCAGCTCAGGACGAACACCGGGAAAGCTCAACAAGCGTACAATTAAGCGGACCGTAAGAATCGGATCAGAAAGGAGTCAGGCAAAATGCCCAGGTATTTGCCGGTGCAGCCGGATGCGGCAAATGGCAAGGTTCGGAATCTCTACTCCGCGCTGGAGAACGATCTGGGTTTCGTGCCCAACTTCATCAAGACATGGGCCCACAGCGACAACTTCGTGGAGTCGGTGGCGGCCTTGTACGGCACGGTCATGGGTGAGACCGGCCTGAGTGAGAAGATCCGGTCTCTGGTCATCCTCAGGACCTGCCAGGTGAACAAGTGCGCCTATACGGCGGTCCCCGCCCTGAAACGAGCTCGGGAGGCGGGTTGGACCGAAGAACAACTGGACGCCATCGGCCAAGCGGCCGAAAGCAACCTGTTCGTCTACTACGAAAAGGAAGCCATCCATCTGGCCGAACTGACCAGCCTGAGTCCGGACGATGTCCAGGAGGAGTTCTGGATGCAGTTGGACAACCACTACACCTCGGACCAGGTGGTGGAGATGATCACCCTGATCGGGTTCTTCAACATGATCAACCGCTTGGCTCTGGTGCTGGAAGTGGCGGCGGATCCGGAGCCCGTGGGCGCCTCCTGAGCGCAATTCCCGCTAAAATAGAATTATGACTCCCGCGGTCAGTGCCGACTCCGCGGCCGCCCCGACCGAAACCACCATCGGCGGCAGCAAGGCTCTGGTGATCCCCATGGAAGTGGAGTTTCACGACCTGGACGCCATGGGTCACGTCAACAACGTCCGCTATTTCACCTTCATGGAAGCGGCCCGGGTGACCTTTTTCCGACACTTTCTGAACGCCCGGCGGATCCACGATCTGCAGATGATCGCGGTGGAAGCCTCCTGCCGGTTCCTCTCGCCCGCCTACTGGGGAGAGGTCCTAATGGTCCAGGTCTGGATTCCCCGGGTCGGCAATACCAGCTTCGACTTCCAGTACGAGATGACCGAGCGCGAAACTGGGCGCGAGGTCGCCCGGGGCAAAACCGTCTGCGTGTCGTGGGATTACGGGTCCGAGTCCAAGATGCGGGTTCCGGACAGTGTCCGGGCGCTGTGCGGGGGCGGACTTGGAGGTTGACTTGTCGACCATGGAATGGGAGCACAAGGGGATGCGTTTCGCCCTTTCGACGCAGGAGATGGGCCCGCTGGTTATGGCGTCGGCCCGGGTCGCTGCCACGGGCCCCTACGTCCGAATACGCCCTTTCTCCGCCTTGGGCACCGACCGGGACGAAGCCATCGACCTCCTGAAAAAGCAGATCCGGCTGGAGTTCCGGCGGCTACCCTGAGAGGGGTGGAGGGGCGATTTCCAATCGCCCATTGCCGAAACGGCGATTTCCAATCGCCTGTTCCTCGGCGCCAACTTGTCATTCCGGAGTCCGGCGGTTGGAAACCGCCGCTCCCGTTCGGCGATTGGGAATCGCCGCTCCCTATACCGCGGGCGCGTAGTAGCCGTTGCGGTGCCTGATGTTCAGCCCCTTGTCACGGAACAGTTTGACCTCGATCTCCCTGAACTTGCCGTCACGGGTTCGGTTTCTGGGAACATACGTCAGGCTGTATTGGGACCTGAGCTCTTCGTTGACGAGATCGAAGGTCTGCTGCAGTCCGTCTGCGGTGTAGGGAAAGAAGGCTCGTCCGCCCGTCTCGCGGGAGAGGTTCCTCAGGACCTTCTCCCCTTTCTTCTGCTGATCGGCTCCGAAGCGGCTGGTGCCGATGCTGTAGACGGTCACCCCGGAGACGTGGATATTCCGCAGGACGTCCTCCATCGTGTGCTGGCTGTCCTGGTCGACCCCGTCGGAGATGACCACAATGGCCTGGCGGGTGTCGGGATCGGTCATCTTCTGGGAGGAGACACTCACCAACGCGTCGAACAGCTTCGTTCCGCCTCCCGCCTTCAGTTCGCGGATCGCCTTGGCGATGGATCCGGGATTGGACGTGAAGTCGTGCAGAAGGGAGACGCCCGAATCGAACTCCACCAGGAGCACTTGATCCTGGGGGCGGAGGATGGAATGAACGAATCGGGTCGCCGCCCGCTTTTCGAACTCCAGCTTCAAGCGGACGCTGGAACTGGTGTCGATGAGCAGACCGATACGCAAGGGCAGGGCGGTCTCGTGCCTGAAATTGGTGATGAACTGACGCCGTCCGTTCTCGTAGATATGGAACCGGTCCTGCTGGAGATTGGTGACGAACCGGTTCTTTTTATCGGTGACCGTCACCAGGACGTTGACGGCTTCGACCTCGACCCGAATCGGGGTCTGCTGAAAGGCGCACAACATCCAGAGGCCGATCCAGAGAAGAGCGCGGGCAGGACGCATCCACACCAATCTACAACAATTTACATTTGGCCGACAATTTTGTGAGAATACCGCCTGCTATGGGTTCCAGCAAAGACGATCAGCTTAGTTTTATCGACCGGATCGCCCACCGGATCGTGGACGAATGGTACGAGCGGGCCAAGCGGAGCTACGTCACCCAGGAAGACTGCCGGGAGGTGGGTGTCGAGCCCGAAGTCAAACGATTCCATCGCCGCGGCAACCATCGCATCAAATTCTCCCGGCGGCGGGAACTGGAGGTCACGTACGGCCTCGGTGCGCTGAGGAAGGATACGCGGCTCTGCGTGGAAGCCAGCGTCAACAACAAGTCCGCCGGCTTCGACTACGATCTCTTCACGGGGCGGCTCCAGGACTACTACTGGGAATGCCGGCATGAGAAGCCGTGGACCGACCCCGAGTTCGATCACTTCAGCTTCAGCGATCTGCTCCATTTCGATCCCAGAATGTCCCACTCGGTCTCGCTGGACATCCGAAAGGACAAGGCCGACATCATTCGCCTGACGTTCGTCCTCAATTCACTCCATGAAGACCGCCTCATGGGCCGTGAAGAACTCCTGAAGGATCTGTTGGAAACCTATTGTCTCGCCCCTTTGAGACGCATCTACGCCGAGTCTTACCGAGAGCGGTAGAAGCGGCTGAAAGAGCCCCGTATGGACCAGTCCAAAATCGAACAGCAACGCCGGATTCAAGAGTTTCTGAACCGTGACTACAGCTGGCGCCTGTCAGCGGGAGAATGCAACTTCCTGATTCAGCTCATCGCCTTTCTGGTGCAGGCGAATCCCCCGTTCGTCGTGAACGATGACGGAGCGAAGGAACCGTTGAACTACCAGAGCATCCGATCCATGGTTCTGCTCAACGAGAAGCTCAGAGCCCAGTTGCAGGATTACGCTGCCCGGGAATCGATCATGATGGACGACATGGACCCGGTGTCGGATCGGGTCCAGTAGCCTGGCGGAAGAATTCAGCCCGGCGGCCTCCAGCCGGTCACGGCTTCTTGCTGGTGGCCGCCAGTTCGGTCTCGATCCGGGGCAGGTTTTTCGCCGAAGGCCTTCCCAGCGCCTGGAAGCGAACCACTTCCCCGACGACCAGAAGAGCAGGCGAGCGGATGTCCGCCTTCCGAGTCCGGCCGAAGATGTTCCTCAGGGTCCCGGTGGCCTCCTGTTGCCGGTCCAGGGTACCCGATCCGATGACAGCGGCCGGCGTGTCCAACGGCCTTCCATGGAGCACCAGTTGGGAGACGATCTGCTTGAGGTTCCCCAAGGGCATGAGGAAGACGACAGTGTCGGCCCGGGCGGCCAGTTCCCAGGACGGGTTCCGGTCGGTCGCCGAGGCGCAATGCCCGCTCAAGACCAGCACGGACGACGAGAGTTCCCGGTGGGTCAGGGGGATCCCGGCGGCGGTGGGAACCCCGAAAGCGGCGCTGACTCCAGGGACGATCTCGAAGGGAACCTGGTGAGCCGACAAGTATTCCATCTCTTCCCCACCCCGGCCGAAGATGAGGGGGTCTCCTCCCTGAAGGCGGACCACCTCTTTCCCGGCGCGGGCCAGGGACACCATCAACTCATGGATCTTCTCCTGGGGGAAGCCGTAGTGCCCCCCCTTCTTTCCCACCGGAATGGCTTCGGCGGAATCGGGAATCAGGTCCAGGACCCTGGAATCGACCAGCCGGTCGTAGATGACCACGTCGGCACGGCTCAGGCAACGGACCGCCTTGACCGTCAGCAGCTCAGGATCTCCCGGGCCGGCGCCCACCAGGACGACACGTCCGGTTCGTGGCCGGAGGATCTTCATTGCAAGCCTTTCTCGAGCCGGGACCGGACCGCCGCCACACCGTGGCAACGGGCGGTTTCCAGAAGCTCCGGATCCCTCACCATCCGATTATAGTACTCACTCCGCTCCCGAAAGGTATTCAGACGCTTTTTGACGAGTGGCCGAATCTCTCCCAGAGCCTGGACCAGGTCTCCGTACTCGGGTCCGAACTGCGCCTCGAGCTGCTGCCGGATCGTGCGCGCCAGAGCCGGGCTTTTACCGGAGGTCGAAATGGCCAGAAGCAGATCTCCGCGCCGAGCGATAGCCGGGGCGATGAAACTGCAGTTGGGCGTCTGGTCGACCACGTTCACCAGGATCCCCTTCCGGTCGGCGAACTCCTTGATCCGGCGGCCCAGTCCGGGATCGTCGACGACGGCGACGATCAGGAAGACATTGCTCCGGTCCGGATCGAAAGCCGGGTTGCGGAGGACCCGGGCTCCAGCCTGCTCCAGACCCCTCGCCTTCTCGTCGGCAAGTTCTCCCTCGCCGATCACCAGGCACGAACGGCCTCGAAGGTCCAGGAATACGGGGTAGTAGGCGGGCGGGCTCTCCATGATTTTTTCCGATCGATTCAGTGAAAAATAGCCGAGCCGGAGGCTTCCTGTAAAGCCAAGACCTCTCTTCCGTAGTAGACTGGAAACACACTTGAGAACCGCGGAGAAACAGGGATGAAACGACGAGTGTTTTTGGTTTCCTGGCTTCTGTTCCGGCTCGCTCCCGGCACAGCGTCCGCGGCGGCGGGTGAGCCGCCCGCGGCACCCACCGATCTCAAGGGTGTCAAGAGCTTCAAGGGCGCCATGGCCACCACCGAGCTGACCTGGAAAGACAGGTCCGACAATGAACTGGGGTTCGAGATTCTCCGCTCCGACGGCGGGGCCGAGTTCCGGGTCGTCGGGATCGTCGGCGCCAACTCGTCCCGCTACAAGGACGAGATCGGCAAGTACGTCACCGGCGCCTTTTCCTACAGGGTGCGAGGATTCAACCAGAAAGGGAAGGGGAAGACTTCCAACACCGTCTCTCTGCTATTCTGAATCGGAATTCGCCCCCGATCGGTCAAGGGGGCGCCGGAAGACGGGCGACAGGAAAGTCGCCCCTCCAGCTTGCCCCTCAAATAGTCGGGGTGCCGAGTCATGAACGGTCCCAATTCATCCAACCGATTCGTCTCCTTCAATCTGGAGCCGACCTTCCGCTGCAACCTGGAATGCGAGATGTGTCCCCGTTTCTCCAGCGAGGATCCCCATCTGGACATGTCCATGGAGACCTATCTCAGAATCCGCCAAGACATGATCTACGCTCATACGGTCGATTTCACGGGTTGGGGAGAACCCATGCTGCATCGGAAGATTTATCGGATGGTGCGCTTGGCCAAGGAGCAGGGCTGCGTCACCAGCATGACCACCAACGGGACCATCTTGAACCGGCGGAATTCGACGGCCCTGATCGAGGCGGGGATGGACCGGCTCACCATCTCGGTGGACGGCATGACGGAAGCGACCTACAACAGCATCCGCCTGGGAGCCTCCTTCGAGACGGTCACAAAGAAGGTAACGGAGTTCGCTCGACTGGTGAGGGAGTCAGGCAGTTCCCTGCTGCTGGGGATCGCGTTCACCGTTCAGGAGCAGAATGCTCACGAACTGGATCGGGTGCTTCCCTGGATGGAGTCCTGCGGGGCCCGGGTGCTCCATTTGAAACAGTTGAACGTGGTCTCCAACCCCTGGGACTGGGAGCAGAGCTTTCTCAAGTACCGATTGGGAACGGGTCCCGCCGACACCGACCCTCTGAAAAAACTGGAGAGCCGCATCTCCCGGCTGCTGGATCAGGCTCGGCGAATGGGTATCGAGGTGGCGCTCCACTCCGAGTTTCCCATGAGTTCCCGGATGACTCCACGCCACTGCCTGGCCACGCCGCTGGAGTCGGTGTACTTCTCGTACGAGGGCAGAATGGCCCCGTGTTGTCATTTCGGCCACCACGTGAGCCGGTATTTCGAGGGCCAGCTCAAGCCTCCCTCCTCCCTTTTCTACGGCGACATTCGCAAGCAGACTTTTCTGGAGGTTTGGAACGACCCTTCATTCCGGCACTTTCGCGGCGGCTTCCTCAGCGGAGACTACCCGCAAGCCTGCCAGAGCTGTTACCTGCTCTATGGCAAATAGAGGAAAGAGTAAAGAGGAAAAAGGAAGGGAGTGAAGACCGCCTGGTCGTTTCCGCCCAACGGGCCTGGCAGGGGAGTTCCCTCTTTCCTATTTTCTCTTTCCTCTCTTTCCTCTCTTTCTTCTGTTTCCTTTGCCTCGGGCCTGGTCTCGTTCCAGCCGTCGATTGAGAAGCTCCACGGCCAAGGGGAGGTCCACGTCGGCGGGGTCGACGTTCTTTCCGATGGAGGCGTTGACCCTTCCATGCTTGACGTACGGCCCGTAACGCCCATTGAACATCTCGATGGGGGCCCCGTCCTCCGGATGGTTTCCGACCTCCCGGATTCTGGTCCTGGCGCCCCGCTTGGGGGCTGAGAGCAATTCCAGCGCCCGTTCCAATCCGATCGTGAACAGATTGTCTCCGGGCGCAAGGCTCCGAAAGTCCCGTTTGTGCACCACGTAGGGCCCGTAGCGGCCCGAGCCGGCTTTTACCGGCTCTTTCGTCTCCGGATGCTCTCCGACCAGGCGGGGCAGCGCCAGCAGGCGCAAGGCCAGATCCAGCGTCACCGCTTCAGGAGCCGTGCCCTTCGGCAATCCTTGACGGGGCGGCTTTTTCTCCTGCTTCGATTCGCCCCGTTGCACGTAATGGCCGAAGCGGCCATCCACCAGGTAGATGGAGTCTCCCGTTTCCGGATCCTTCCCAAGCTCGGCCGGCCCCTGGTCGCGGCGGCGCAGGATCTCGTCCGCCTGCTCGGCGGTGAGATCGGCGGGGAGCATGCCGTCCGGGAGAGGAGCCGTCCGCCGGTCATCGGCCCCGTCGTCTTCCAGATAGGGACCGTAGCGGCCGATCCTGACGCGAGGCGTAACGCCGGCGAGTTGGACGGTGGAAGCGGCCCGGGGATCGATGTTGTCCTGCTGCGTCGTCAACCGCGCCTCGAATCCCTCTTCCCCCTTGTAGAAGCCTTTCAGATACTCTCTCCAGTCGACTTCGCCCCGGGCGATATGGTCCAGGGATTTCTCCATCCTGGCCGTGAAGCCGGTGTCCACCAGATCCGGGAAATGGTTTTCCATCAAAAGAGTCACGGCGAAGGCGATGAAGGTCGGATGCAGATTCTTCTTCTTGAGCTCGGCATAGCCGCGGTTCTGGATGGTCGTTATGATCGCCGCGTAGGTGGACGGCCGGCCGATCCCCTTCTCCTCCAACGCCTTCACCAACGCGGCCTCGGTGTAGCGGGCGGGCGGCCTCGTGCGGCGCTCGAAGCTCTCCAGCTTCCTGAGATCCAACTCCTGCCCCTCGACCAGGTCCGGAAGCAGGATTTCCTTGTCTTCCAACAGCGCGTCCGGGTCATCGGACCCTTCCACGTAGGCCCGGAGAAATCCCGGAAACTCGATGGTTTTGCCACGGGCGCGAAATCCAGCCAGATCGGGTTGGTCGGGTTGGAATGAACCTTCCGACAGTTCCAGGTCCAGAGTGTCGGCCGCACCGATGAGGACGGTCACGCGGCGCTGGCGCGAGGAGGCCATCTGCGTCGCCACCGCCCGGCGCCACACGAGTTCGTACAGCGCCCGCTCCTTCCCGAAAAGTTCGAGCTCGGCCGCCGTGTTCATCTTGGCCCCGGCCGGACGAATCGCTTCGTGCGCTTCCTGGGCCGTACTGGAACGAGTCCGGTAACGCCGCGGGCGGGGACTCAGGTACTCACTTCCGTAGCGGGACTTGACGGCGGAACGGATCTGGGAGACGGCATCGCCCGAGAGGTTGACCGAGTCGGTGCGCATGTAGGTGATCAACCCTCTTTCGTAGAGCCGTTGCGCCAGACTCATGGTCTCCCGCGAGCCCAGATTCAGCTTGCGGTTGGCTTCCTGTTGCAGCGTGGCCGTGGTGAATGGCGGGGCAGGATTGGTCTTGAAAAGCTTCTTTTCGACCGACCGGACCCGAAACGTCCCGACCTCCAGTCGCTTCTTGAGACTGTCCACCAGTTTCTTGTCGACCACGAGGACCTTGCGTCCGGCCTTCAACCGGCCCGTGGTCTCATCGAAGTCGCGGCCCGTCGCCGTTCGCCGGCCGTCCACTTTCACGAGGCCGGCGGCGAAAGGCGGCCTGTTGCGGCCAGCCTGTTCGCCCTGGGACAGCCTGTCCTCCGCCGCCAAGTGCGCCCTGAGGTCCCAGTAGGCTGCCGAATGGAACGCCCGGCGCGCCCGCTCCCGCTCCACCAGAAGCCTCACGGCCACGGATTGGACCCGCCCTGCGGAAAGGCCGGGCTTGATCTTCTTCCACAGCAGCGGCGAGAGCTTGTATCCGACGAGCCGGTCCAGCACCCGGCGGGCTTGCTGGGCGTCGACCCGGTCGGAGTCGATTTCGCCGGGGTGATCCATGGCCGCACGGACGGCCCGGGGCGTAATCTCGTTGAAGGACACCCGCCGGAAACGTGCGGCATTCGCCGGCTTTCCGCCGCCGAGCGCCTGGGCGATGTGGTAGGCGATGGCCTCTCCCTCGCGGTCCGGGTCCATCGCCAGCAGGATCCGGTCGGCTCGTTTGGCGGCCGCCCGCAGTTTCCGGAGCACGGGCCCCTTGCCTTCGATGGTCACGTACTCCGGCTCGAACCCGGCCTCGACATCCACTCCCAGACCCTTCTTGGGCAGGTCGCGCACGTGGCCGACCGACGCCTCGACTCTGAATCCGTCGTCGAGGTATCTTTCCAACGTCCTCGCCTTGGCGGGCGATTCCACGATCACCAGATCAGTCACGATGGGACTTTCCTCTCCTCGTCATTTCTGCGGCTCTCGGCGTAACACCGGCCATCCAAGCCGCCCCTTCTATAGCACAAGCGTCTCCGTCGAGAGCAATAAAAAATGATCAAGACAACCGCCGGCTGTACTGGCGGCCCGGACTCTGCCGGATCAGACCCTTGAGTTCCAGACTCAGAAGGAGGTCGCTGAGCCGTGACAGATCCAGACCCGATTGGGTCAGGATGACGTCGATATGCAACGTCGAATCGACGGCCAAAAAATCCAGCACCTTTGCTTCGGCGGCGGTGGGCCGGGCCGGCGGCGAGGGTGTGGCGTTCTTCGCCTCGAGGCGTTCCAAGACGGAGCGGGGAAGCTCCTCCAACACATCCTGGACCGACAGGACCGCCTTGGCCCCCTGCTGGATCAACCAGTTGGGACCCCAGCTCAGCGGCAGAGTGATGGCTCCCGGGACCGCCCAGACGTCCCGCCCCTGCTCCAGGGCCAGATTCGCGGTGATGATTGAACCGGACCCCTTGGCCGCCTGCGTGACGACGGTCCCGTGCGCGAGCCCACTGATGATCCGGTTGCGGGCCGGGAAGTGGTGGCGCGCCGGGGGGCTGCCGCGAGGAAACTCGCTGACCAGGCAACCCTGTTCCCGCACGCGGCGAAACAACTTCCCGTTTTCGGGAGGGTAGACGACGTCGATGCCGCAGCCCAGGACACCGATCGTCCTGCCCTCCTCCTGGAGAGCTCCCCAATGAGCTTCCGAATCGACGCCGCGGGCCAGTCCACTCACGACGCAGAGTCCCAGCGCCGCGAGTTCCCGGGCCAGCTTGCGGCTGACTTCCTTCCCGTAGACGCTGGGACGGCGGGAGCCCACCAATGCCACCGAGGGTCCGGACAGTGCCTCGATCCGCCCGGCGCAGTAGAGGGCGGGAGGGGGATCGTGAATCTGGCGGAGGAGCCGAGGGTAACGGTGATTGTCCAGAGTCATCAACTGCAGCCCCAGCCGCGGAAGCTGGCGGAGTTCCTGTTCGGCCGCCCGGATTGCGGACCCGCCGGCGATGGCGCCGATGGACTTTTCCGGCAGCCGGAGGCTTTGGAGAGATTTTCTGGACAGCCGGAAAAAAGATGACAACGGCCGCTCCCCCTTGACCAGGGACCGCGTGACACGGCCGGGCAGTCCCGGGACGCGGGACAGGGCCAGCCAGAGCAGGGATTCCTGGTTCATTTCCTTTTGATAACGCTGGAGGGGAAAGATCCACGGAAAGGAAAGCAGGAAAGAGGAGAGAGGAAAGAGTGAAGAAATTCGCGTAGTTAACGCGTAGCGCCACGCCATCGGCCTCTCTTTTCTCTCTCCTCCTTTTCTCTTTCCTCTCCATAGCGGCTTTCACCCCCGACTGCTAACCTCTATTTCGCTTTCGGAGTCGACTTTGCCGGGGGGAAAGACAGCTTGCCATTGCGGATTTCGTTCATCGAGTTCCTCAATGCGGTTCCGCTGGGATGGGGATTTTTAGAAGGGCAGCACGCCGGGACCCTGGATGTCGCTTTCGACGTTCCTTCCGAGTGTGCCCGCCGCTTGGACGCCGGCGAGGCGGATGTGGGGCTGATTCCAGTTGTCGAGTGCGGCCGGATCCCGGGGTTGAGAGTCCTTCCCGATATCTGTATCGCTTCCAGGCAGGAGGTCAAGAGCGTCCTGTTCGTGAGCAAGGCGCCGATATCCCAGGTCTCCCGATTGGCCGTGGACCGGTCCAGCCGCACTTCCTTCGCGCTCCTGAGGATCATTTTGGAGAGGTTTTACGGCCGGGACTCCATCGAGTACGTAGTGGAGGACCCGGACCCTGAGAGAATGCTGGAGCGTTACGACGGGGCGCTGGTCATCGGAAACGCCGCCATGCAGGTTTCGGGCGGTTCCCTCAATGTCTACGACCTGGCTGCCGAATGGTTTCGGTTCACCGGCCTTCCTTTCGTCTTCGCCGTCTGGGCGGTGCGTCCCGAGGTGACCCTGGGGGAGCGGCTCCGCCTCTTCTACGAGTCCCGGGAGAAGGGTTTGCGGTCCATCGAGACCATTTCCCGGCTCTATGCCGGCAGGCTGGGTCTGGAACTGGCCGAGGTGCGAGAGTATCTGCTCAATCTCAACTACGTCCTGGACGACAGCAGCCGTCGCGGCCTGACGACCTTTCTCGACTTGGCCGGGGAAATGGGCCTGATTCCGACGGCGCCGGAATTGGAATACTATCCCCTCCCGGACTTCCTGCATGCCGCTGGCAAAAGCTGATGCGGGTTCGAACCGGTCTGGACCTTTTTCTGGAGCAGCGGCTGGACCTGGTGGCCGGCAAGCGGGTCACCGTCATCGCCCACGCCGCCTCGGTGGACTCCCGCATCCGCAACATCGTCGACCTCTTTCGGCATCATCCCGCGATCGATCTGGTGTCGGTCATGGGCCCGCAGCACGGCATCTACGGCGAAACCCAGGACAACATGGTGGAGTGGGAGGGTTACCGGGACCCGGACTCCAATCTGCCGTTTCACAGCCTCTATGGAGAGACGCGCCGGCCCACCCGGACCATGTTGTCGGAAACCGACGTCCTGGTGTTCGACCTGCAGGACGTGGGCGCCCGTTACTACACCTTCATCCACACCCTGGCCCTGGTCCTGGAGGCCGCGGGCGAGTGGGGAAAGGAGGTCGTGGTCCTGGACCGCCCCAATCCCATCGGCGGCGCCCAATTGGAAGGTCCGGTGCTGGATCCGGCCTTCCGGTCCTTCGTGGGGTTGTATCCCCTGCCGATCCGGCACGGGATGACCATGGGGGAGATTGCCGGCTACCTGAACTCGGAGTTCGCGTTGGGGTGCCCGCTCCGGGTGGTCCCCATGCAGGGCTGGAATCGGGAGATGTACTTCGACGACACCGGCCTGCCCTGGGTCATGCCCTCACCCAACATGCCCTCGGTGGAGACGGCGCTGGTCTATCCCGGTCTCTGCCTGCTGGAAGGGACCAACGTCTCGGAGGGGAGGGGGACCACTAGACCCTTCGAACTCTCGGGAGCTCCCTGGATTCCGGCTCCGGCTCTGGTCGCCGAACTGGAATCCGCCCGGCTTCCGGGAGCCCACTTCCGGCCTCTCTATTTCATTCCCACCTTTCATAAATGGTCCGGCGACCTGGTGGGGGGAATCCAGATCCACGTCACCGACAGAGCCCGGTTCAAACCCTTTCTGACCGGGCTGGTCCTGGTGCGGCTGTATCGGGAGTTGAGCGACGGAAGGTTCGAGTGGAAGCCTCCGCCCTACGAATACGAAAAGGAGAAGCTTCCCTTCGACATTCTCTGCGGCACGGACCGCCTCCGGATCCAATTGGAAGACGGAATGCCGCCCCAGGATGCGGCCCGGCAATGGCAGCCCCAACTCAAGGCATTCGAAGAGGTACGGCAGAAATTTCTGCTCTACTGACGCCGTGGCGGAAGCGGGGAGGAGAATGTCGGAGGAGAGACGGCGACCACCCATGGAGGTCGAGGCCAAGATCCCTCTCGACGCGGAGGAACTGGGACCCTTGCGCTCCAGGCTGCGGGAGATCGGTGCCCGCCTCAGCCGGCCCCGCCTCCGGGAAGAGAACACCCTGTTCGATTTCCCCGACGGAAGACTGGAAAAGGCCGATTCCGCGCTGCGGGTCCGGTCCTTCGGCCGGGAGTGCCTGCTGACCTACAAGGGGAGGAACCGGGAGCACGCCTTTCTGAAGTTGCGGGAAGAGATCGAGACCCGGGTGGAGGACGCCGCCGCGATGGTCGAGCTCTTCGAGGCTCTGGGGCTTCGAAAAGCCTTTCACTACTGGAAGTATCGCGAAATCTACGACATGGAATTGAACTCCGGAGCCGTCACCATCGCTCTGGACGAGACGCCGATCGGCTTCTTCGCCGAGGTCGAAGGGCCGGAGGAATCGATTCAGGCGGTGGTCGATCTCATGGGTTGGGACCCGGCGTCTTTCATACGGGAGAGCTACCCCATGTTGTATCGGGAGCACGGCCTCGGGTCGCCGGGAGCGGAATGAAGGGAATGATTCTGGCGGCCGGGCTGGGCAGCCGCCTGCGACCCCTGACCTGGCTCCGGGCCAAGCCGGCCGTGCCCCTTTTGAACCGTCCCCTGATCCGCTACGCCTTCGACCTGCTGGATTCGCTGCGGATCGGGGAGGTGGTGGTGAACCTGCACCACTTGGGCGGGTCGGTGTCCCGGGCGCTGGAAGGGGTGACCCCCACGGTGCGTCTCTCACCGGAACGGGAGATCCTGGGCACGGCCGGGGCCGTGGGCCGGGTCCGGGACTTCTGGGGGCCGGAACCCTTCGTGGTCTGCAACGGGAAGATCTACTTCGAACAGAATCTGGCGCCGGTGCTGGCCGCCCACCGGGAGAGCCGGGCACTGGCGACCCTGGTGCTGGTGCCGCGGAAGCCGGAAGATCCCTTCCGGCCCGTCTTCCTGGCCGGGGACGGGCGGGTTCGAGCCTTCGGCCAGGATCTGCCCGGTCGGTCGAGCGGACCCGGGCACGTGTTCACCGGAGTCCAAATCCTCTCCCCCGCCGTCCTGGACCTGATTCCGCAAGGTCCCTCGGACCTGGTCAAGCACATCTACGAGCCGCTGGTGGCCCAGCGCGGCCCGGTCATGGGTTACGTCAGCCGGGGCCACTGGTTCGAGTGCAGCACTCCCGAACGTTACCTGGAAAAGTCGATGGGACTGCTTGCGCGAAGGAGTCTGAACGTTCTGCCCGGGAATTTCGGTGGGAGGGATTGCCGCGAGGTGGTTCTCGGGCGGGGAGTCCGGGTCCCGGAGAGAGCCTCGCTCGAGCGTTGCGTGGTCTGGGACGGCGCCAGCCTGGGCGCCCGTTGCCGGCTGCGAGACGCGATCGTGGCCGGCAAGGTGGATATTCCGGCCGGGACGCGGCTTTCCGGTGTGGTCGTCACTCCTCCCTTGCCGGAACCGCTGCGGCCCACCGGTGAAACGCATCCTGGTTACTGGACCTGGCCCCTGGAAGGCCGCCGGCCGGAAAGGAAAGCTGCCGGATAGAGGGCCACCCCGCTGCGTTAGAGTGGGCGCGAGCCATGCACGTCGACAAGCGGATCCGACGGTTTCTGGAGAAGGAGCTTCCCGGCGCCGGCGCCAGAGGAATCCGGAAGCTGAAAGGAGACGCCTCCACTCGCGAATACTTCAGATGCGGGGTCTCGGAACCGGAGACCGCCATCCTGACCCTGTATCCGGAACCCTTCGATCCGGCCGAATCAACATACCTTCAGGTCTATCGCCTGCTCCGCCGAATCGGGTTGCCGATTCCGCGGATCCACGCCGTTGACGGAGAGCTGGGCGTCATATTGCAGGAAGACCTGGGGGACATGACCCTGGAGCGGCGCCTGCGCGGGGCGGGAAGCCGGGAGCGGAAACGGCTGCTGGGTCAGGCCGCCGAGCACTTGATCGTCCTCCAGCAAGAGGGACCCCAGGCAGCGGACCCGGGTTGGCCGGTGCTCCAACTGGCGTTCGATCTGGAGAAACTGACCTGGGAGCTCCAGTTCTTTCGGCGCCACTATCTGGAAGGGTACGCCTCCCTCCGCGTCAAGCGGGAAAGTCTTGCATCCGAGTTCCTGGCACTCTGCGGCGAGCTCGCCGAGGCGAAGCGATTCGTCTGCCATCGGGACTACCAGGTCAGGAATCTGATGCTGAAGGAGGAACGGGTCTACATGATCGACTTCCAGGACGCCCGGCTCGGGCCCCAGGCTTATGACCTGGTGTCGCTCCTGATGGATTCCATCGATCTGTATCCCGGCGAGGTCGAGGAACTCGTGGACTTCTACCTGCAGCGGGGAGCGCCGCCGGTGGACGCCCGCCAGTTCCGGCGCCAGTTCCATCTCACGACTATTCAGAGACTCCTGAAGGCCTTGGGCACCTTCGGGTACCAGGCTGGTGTACTGGGGCGAAAGTCGTACCGGGCCTACATTCCGGGCACTTTGGAGCGAGTCGCCGCCGCCTTGAAGACGATTCCCGAGTTCCCCTATATTCGTGCTCTGGTCGATGCGCAGGTGGCTGCGGCAGGGCAGGTTTCATGCTGACTCAGGTCTACATTCGGGACGTCCCGGCCCACGTGGGACGCGAGATCACCATCAAGGGTTGGCTCTACAACAAGACCCACAAAGGGCGATTGTGGTTCCTCCTGGTCCGGGACGGGACCGGTGTGATCCAGTCGGTCCTGTTCAAGGGGAACGTCGCCCCTGACGTTTTCGAAGCCGCCGAGGCGCTGACTCAGGAATCGTCCCTGCAGATTACCGGAACGGTCCGTCGGGACAAGCGGGCTCCCGGAGGCTACGAGTTGGACGCCGCCGCGATGGAGGTGGTGCAGATCGCGCAACGCTACCCCATCACTCCCAAGCGACACGGAACCTCCTTCCTCATGGATCACCGGCATCTCTGGCTGCGGTCGTCGCGGCAGCACGCGATCCTGCGGCTTCGGCATCAGTTGATCAAGGCCGCTCGCGACTTCTTCGACGGGCGGGGATTCGTGCTGGTGGACACGCCGATCCTGACTCCGGTGGCGTGCGAAGGAACGACGAATCTCTTCCCGGTGAAGTACTTCGACACGCCGGCCTATCTGAGCCAGAGCGGACAGCTGTACAGCGAGGCCTCCTGCATGGCCTTCGGCAAGGTCTACTGCTTCGGTCCCACCTTCCGTGCCGAGAAATCCAAGACCCGGCGGCACCTGATGGAGTTCTGGATGGTGGAGCCGGAAGTGGCCTACGCCGATCTGGACGACATCATGGTGCTGGCCGAGGAGTTCGTCTCATACCTGGTGGCCGAAGCTCTGCGGGAAGGCGAGGAGGAACTGTCGATCCTGGAACGGGACACCGGACCGCTGGAGAAGGTGACCCCGCCGTTTCCCAGGCTCACCTATGCCGAAGCCTTCGATCTGCTGGAGCAGGAGGGCAGCGAGACGCCGCGGGGAGCGGACCTGGGAGGAACCGACGAGACCATCGTCTCCTCCCGGTTCGACCGGCCGGTCATGGTTCACCGCTACCCCGCCGCCGTCAAGGGCTTCTACATGGAACCGGATCCGGAGAACCCGGAACTGGCCCTCTGCATGGACATGCTGGCGCCGGAGGGATACGGAGAGATCATCGGCGGAAGCCAGCGGATCCACGACTACGATCTCCTGATGGAACGCGTGCGGGAACACGATCTTCCCGCCGAGCCTCTCTCCTGGTACTCGGACCTGCGGAGGTACGGCAGCGTGCCCCACTCCGGATTCGGCCTGGGCATCGAGCGCGTCCTCTCCTGGATCTGCGGGATCCCCCACGTCCGGGAGACCATCCCCTTTCCCAGGATGCTCCACCGGCTGTTCCCTTGACGAGCCGCGGCGATTCGAGAACTGGGAGTCTGCTGTTGGTATGATTCATTCATCGAGGACACCCATGGAGACCCGTCTGCTGGACGGCAAGAAAGTCGCCGCCCAGATCAAGAGTGAATTGTCGCAAGAGATCCGGACGCTGACGTCGGGAGGCGTGATTCCGGGTCTGGCCACGGTCCTGGCGGGAGGAAACCCGGCCTCCCGCTTCTATGTGGCCAGCAAGGTCCGGGCCTGCCGCGAGTTGGGAATGCACTCGGAAGCAGTGGAGCTTCCGGAGGAGATCACCACCGAGGAATTGCTGGCGGTCGTCCAAAGGCTCAATGACTCGGACCGGATCGACGCCATCCTGGTTCAGATGCCCCTGCCTTCCCACATCGACACCGAGCGTACGCTGATGGCGGTTCGGCCCGACAAGGACGTGGACGGGTTCCACCCGGAGAACATGGGGAGACTCTGCTCCGGCAATCCCGGCCTGGTGCCCTGCACGCCGCAGGGAATCATGGAACTGCTGTTCCGCGAGGGGATCCCGCTCCGGGGGGCCGAGGCGGTGGTGGTGGGAAGAAGCAACATCGTGGGCAAGCCCATGTTCTTTCTGCTGCTTCAGGAACACGCCACGGTGACCGTCTGTCATTCCCGGACCCGCGACCTGCCCCGGGTCTGCCGCCGCGCCGACATCCTGGTCGCCGCAGTGGGACGGCCGGCTCTGCTCACGCGGGACTACATCAAGAAGGGCGCCGTCATCGTCGACGTGGGAGTGAATCTGCTCCGGGACCGAAAAGAGGTGCTGCGTCTGTTCGGGGACGGTTCGCGCAAATTGGCGGCGTTCGACAAGAGGGGCTCGGTGCTGGTGGGGGACGTCCATCCTCAGGCCGCACCGGGATGGGCGGCGGCGGTGACGCCGGTGCCGGGGGGAGTCGGCCCCTTGACCATCGCGCTCCTGATGAAAAATACGGTTCGAGCCTGCCGGCAACGACGGGGGAAAGTCGGCACGGTATCGCAACCGATGTTGGGGGAATCATGAACAAGATCAGGAAGACCATCGGACTTTGGGTCATTACCGGTTGCCTGCCGGTGCTGGCCGCTTCGTCGGTTCAGATGAGCCAGGTCAAAAAGGTCAAAGTGGGCAAGGCCCCCAACTTCTCCACGCTGAGCCCTGACGGACGCTACCTGTTCGTGACCAACTTCGCCTCGGACGAGGTCTCGATCATGAATTGCGCCACCCAGCAAACCGAGAAGAGCTTCTACGCCGGCTTCAAGCCGCTGGGAATCGCCATTTCGCCCAGCGGCGACCGGATCTACGTCACCAACTTCCAGTCGGGTCTGGTCAAGGTGGTGGATGGGCGGACCCACCGGATCACCGATGACATCAAGGTGGGCGGTATGCCCACCGACGTGGTGGTGTCTCCCCGGGGCCACACCATCTACGTGGCCAACTATGGCCGGGGACGCATCGGACGCGTCGACTTCATCGATACGGCATCCCACCGGGTCACCAAGTCGGTGGAAGTGGGCGTGCGCCCGCTGGTGGCCGCCATCTCTCCCTTGGGCGAGCAGTTGTACGTTCCGTGTGCCGGCTCCAACGACCTCTTTGTGATCGATGCCAACGAAGGACGCGTGATCAAGGAGATCCCGGTCGGGATCGGTCCCGACGGCATCGCTTTGACACCCGACGGCGAACGGTTGCTGGTGGCCAACAGCGGGACCAACGACCTCTCGGTGGTGGACCTGCTCGACATCGAGGAGACGCGCCGGGTTCGCGTGGGCGAGCAACCCTTCTCCCTCACCGTGAACGACCAGGGCTTCGTCTTCGTGGTGGAGAGTGGGAGTCGAACGGTATCCATTCTGAGTCCTGATCTGACCAAACTTCGAACCGTCGAAGTCGGAAAGAAACCTATCGACATTCAGGTTTCGCCCGACAGCCGCTTCGTTTACGTGACGGACGAGAAGGAGAATCGTGTCATGGTGCTGAAGATTTCGGGTCTGAGTTGACGGTTTTGGCGCGATTGCTCCGACTCGTCTCTTGTGACCTTTGGACTTGACGGAATCTGCGCTTTTTTCCGATCTGAAGACTCTGAATTCGAGGGGGACGGGAGGGTGCCATGGGCGGCGGAAAGCCTGTTCGGAACTCCGGTGAAGGGACCCGGCGCAAATTCCTGAGTATGGGCGCGGCGGTCGGCGGCGCCCTGATGGCCTGTTCGGATTCGGGGGACACGCCCGCCGGCGGTGGGGTGAAACGTACCGGCAAGCCGCCGGATGAGTATGGCGAACGCTCGCCGTTCGAAAAGTCCGCCCGGAGGGGGTCGGTTTCGAAATACCCTGAAGCGGGCTCCACGCGGACTCCGCTCCAGGACTCGCACGGGATCATCACGCCTTCCTCGCTGCACTTCGAGCGCCATCACGCGGGTGTTCCCCTAATCGATCCCGCCGAGCACCGCCTGTTGATCCACGGGCTCGTGGAACGTCCGCTGATTCTCACCATGGATGAGTTGAAGACTTTCCCGTCGGTGTCACGGATCCACTTCATCGAGTGTTCCGGCAACAGCCGCGGCGAATGGAAGTCGAAAAAGGGCGCCACCGCACAGATCAGCCATGGCATGGCGAGCTGCAGCGAATGGACGGGTGTCCTGCTGTCCGTCCTGCTGGATGAGGTCGGCGTGAAGCCCGAAGCCACCTGGCTCATAGCGGAGGGAGCGGACGCCTGCAAGATGCACCGCAGCCTGCCGCTCGAAAAGTGCCGCGACGACGTGATCGCCGCCTACGGGCAGAACGGAGAAGCGATCCGTCCGGAGCAGGGTTACCCGTTGCGTCTGGTGGTGCCCGGTCACGAGGGGAACATCAACGTCAAATGGGTCCGGCGGTTGATGTTGACGGACCAGCCCGCGATGGGACGGGAAGAAACGTCGAAATACACGGACGTGCTGGCCGACGGCAAGGCCCGTCAATTCAGTCTCACCATGGAGGCCAAATCGGTGATCACGCGTCCCTCCGGCGGCCAGAAGTTGGCGCGTCCGGGATTCGTCGAGATCTCGGGGCTGGCCTGGTCGGGCCTGGGGTTGATCGAGCGGGTGGAGGTTTCCACCGACAACGGGGCAACGTGGACCGACGCAGCTCTGCAGGAAACCCGGCAGCGGATCGCGTTCACCCGTTTTCGGTTGCCATGGACCTGGGACGGCACGCCGACAGTGATCCTTTCCCGGGCCACGGACGAGACGGGTTACGTCCAGCCGACCGTGGAAACTCTGGTGGAGGCGCGAGGCCGGAACTCCGACTATCACAACAATTGCATCAAGTCCTGGAAGATCGCCGCCGACGGGAGTGTGACCCATGTCTGATCGCGCCAGGGGATACTGGCCCGTGTTCGCCGTGACCGTTCTGCTCGTGGGAGCCGGCTTCGCCCAGTCGTCGAAGTACGAGGTCGGTCGAGCGCCGGCGGCGGACGAGGTCCAAGCCTGGAGTATTACGATTTTCCCGGACGGAACAGGGCTCCCTGAAGGAAGCGGTACCGCCGCCGAGGGCAAGGAGGTCTACGCCCGCCGTTGCTCGGAATGCCACGGCACCAAGGGCCGGGGCGGGGAGTCGTCGGCGCTCGTGGGTGGGCAAGGAAGCCTCAAGAGCGCCAAGCCCCTGAAGACGGTCGGAAGCTATTGGCCCTACGCGACGACGCTCTGGGACTACGTGAACCGCACCATGCCCTTCCACAATCCGGGCATCCTGACCGACGATCAAGTCTATTCCGTCGTCGCATTCGTTCTGCATTTGAACGAAATCGTGGGCGAGAACGAAGAGCTGAACCGGGAGACGCTCCCCAAGGTCCGAATGCCCAACCGAGACGGGTTCGTAAGGGACAGTCCGTAAGGGACAGTCGCCCCGACGGGTTCGGACGGGTTCGCGTAAGGGACAGTCACCCCGATGTCGGAGCAGCGAGGAGGACGGGTTCGCGTAAGGGACAGTCACCCCGATGTCGGAGCAGCGAGGAGTGAGTGTCGGAGCAGCGAGGAGTGAGTGTCGGAGCAGCGAGGAGTGAGGAGTGAACGACGAAGGGGCGTCTGAGTAGACTCGGTGCCCCGATTCTCTTGTGACTTCGACCGATCTCGGTCAGCCGTAAAGATCCTCAACTCTGAGAAATCCAAAATCCCAAGCAGAAGAACGAACGCCCGGTCTGCAAAAGGGACAGGGTCTGCAAAAGGGACAGTTTCGATTTCCGGATTTCCGGATTTCCGCGTCCGCAGTCTCGTCCGTGGTCTTGATTTCCGGACCGGAACGCGGAACGGGAACGCAATGCGATCCTTGAGAGCCCCGCCCGGAAAAAGAGCAGTGAATCCTTGGGAAATGGATGGAAGTCCAGAGGACTTCCCACACATTCACAGGACAATTCGGTCTATTGGGTGGTTCCCGTGATCTGGGTCGTTCGCTGCCGCGGTGGCAGAATCGACGGTCGGCGATCAGGCGAGTCTACGGGACGAAGGCGTGCGAGCGCTGCTCCCGCAGGGAAAACATCGCTCCGCCCAGTTGGGGGATGGGGTGTCGGCGACGCCGATATCGACCTTGCTTTCGATACGTCTCCAGCAGTTGCGCCACCTTCTCTGCCGGACCGACGGCCAATCCGTCCGTCAGAAACCGCAAACGCCGGCGAAAGGCTCCGGCACGGGTAAATCCACGTCGCTGCTCTTGATCGAGGATCCACTGGGGGATCGCCGCCTGGTTCTCCCGGGTGGGGACAGCTCCTCGATAGTACAACCGGGACCGGTAACTGCTGTACACGTCCGTTCCGGGATCCGAGGGGAACAGCTCCTCCAGTGGAATCAGGCCTTGATTCTCGCCGGTGAGTCTCCAGCGGGCCGAGCCCAATTTCCACTGCTCGGGCCGCTTGACCAGCCCGGCCCGGACGGCGTTGAGTTCCACGTAGAGAATGGCGTCCTGGACGGCTTCGAGTCCCAAGAGTTCCGGGTTCTTGAAACGTTCACTCCAAAAATGTCCTCGCCGTCGAAACTGGCGGTTGTACCACAGGGCATACTGACCGTCCACGTTCTGCATTAGTTTCGACACGTCAAAAAGACGCTGGTTGAACGCCTCCCACTCGGCGACGGTCCAATCGGCGGTTGTCTTCTCTGCCTGTCGCCCATAAAGCTTGTGGGCGCTGTCCATCAACTCGTCGCGGGACAAGGCGCGGGGTTTCTCAAAATGGACGACGAAGTGGAAATGATTGCCCATGATCTGGAATGCGCCCAGACGACACCGGTAGGCATTGACGTAGAACAACATCAGGTTCAGGAGTTTGCGACCGGCTTCGTGGTTTTCAAAGGGGAACCAATCGCGTTCTCCGGCGACTCGATTGGTGAGGTGATAGAAGGCGGCTTCTGTGCTCTTGTGTCGTGCGGTTCGGGGCATGGCCACGATCCTCGATTCACCGGACTCGGATTCGGCGGGGAGTCGGTTCCCGCCTCTGATACCAACAACGATTCAGAACTGAGAAAGGCGGAGGAAACTCAAGAAAAACAGCAAACCTCGCGTTAACGAAAGCAACCGGGGAAAACTGACCAAGTGATCACCTCAGTCGTATTGGCAGCCGACAAAGCCCGCACTCTTTTGGTTTGATCTGTGCCTCCCGTCCCACAGCGAAAAATGGACCGTCCCCTTTTCTGCGTGTGCCTCCGGGAAAAATAGACTGTCCCTTTTTAGAAAGATGAGTTCTCTCCTCTCTCCTCCAGATCGACCTCCTCCTGCTTGCGAATCGAGTAGTAGGCGATTCCGGGAAGGGACGACAACATCATCACCACGAATCCGAGCAGGGACAGAGTCACGGACATCTCGGCCGGAACTCCAGCCTGTGAGAAGAGCAGGTAGTATGCGCTCTCCCGAAGACCGATCCCGTTGATGGTGAGAGGCACCATGATGGTCAGGTTGATCAAGGGAACGAAGACCATAAAGAGAGAGAAGGGCGCATCGATCCCGATGCCCTGGGCCGTCACCCAGACCACTGCCACGGCTCCGGCCTGGATGGGAAGCGACACCACGGCTACGGATGCCATCTTGCCAGGATTCTGCTTCAGCGTGTCCAGTCCCTGGTAGACAAGATCCATTTTCCGGGTCAGGGAATGGAATCCAAATCTCTGCATCCAGGCAGTCATCCGGCCGTGGGTCCAGGAATGGAAGAGCATCACGTTGGCAAACACATACACGGCGCATGCGGCGAGGAATAGGTGGAGGGACGAAAGCCCGGCGACCTCTTGGGGAACGGCGAGGGAGGCGGTGAGACCGATGAGCAGCAGGCCGCAGAGGCCTCCGCTACGTTCCAGCATGCTCGTGGTGAGGGTCGTGGACATGCCCCGGCCCGTGCCCTTGGAGAGGTAGTAGGCGCGGAAAACGTCTCCGCCGATGGCCGACGGCAGGAACAGGTTGAAGAAGGCGCCGATGAAGACGAGCTTGGTGAGCGGATACCAACGCTGGTAGATACTGAAGTTTTCGAGAACGATCCGCCAGCGGAACGCCGAGAGCAGCAGCGTGAGGATCTGAATCGAAACCGCCAGCAGCAGAAATTCAAGACGGGCGCCGGCCACCACGCGAAGCAACTGGGACAGGTCCAGCCGGCTCAGGACCAGAATCAGAAATGAAAGGCTCAGGATCAGCTTCAGGACGAGCTTGACCCGAGCCCTCGGCAACCAGGAATTCACCGGCCGCAGCACTTCTTGTACTTTTTGCCCGAGCCGCAGGGGCAGGGTTTGTTTCGTCCTACCTTGGGCATGGTCCGGACCACGGTCTTCACCGCCGCGGCACTTCTCGCATCCATGCGGCCCGGTTTGGCGGGGCGGGGCGGCGGCGCCGATTCCGGACCGGAGTAGGAAACCTGTTGCTGACGGCGGGCGTGGGCGCCCCGCAATTCCTGTTCATCCTCGGCGGTGATGGGCCGGAGCAGATAGAGCATCCGGACCATCTCCTCGGTGGACCGGTTCCAGAGATCCTCGAATAGCTCGAACGATTCACGCTTGTACTCGACCAGGGGGTCCCGCTGTCCATAGCCCCTCAGGCCGATCCCCTCCTTGAGATGGTCCAAAGCGAGCAGGTGGTCCTTCCACTGCTGGTCGATGATCTGAAGCATGATCATCCGTTCGTACCAGCGCATGACCTCGGGGCCGATCTCCGTCTCCTTCGCCTCATACCGCTGGCGGGCCATGGAGGCGAGGCTCTGGTCCAGTTCCGGACGGTCCATGAGGTGAGCCTCATGGGGGAGTCCGAGGCCGAAGATCCTCTGGAAGTTGATTCCCAGGCCCTCGAAGTCCCAATTCCGGGGATCCTCCTCCAAGGAAACGTGGGAGCCCAACAGTTCCTGCACCAGTTCGTCCGCCAAATTGAGAATGTAGGGCTTCTGGTCCTTCCCCTCCAACAGCTCGCGGCGGAAGCGGTAGATCTCCTCCCGCTGCTTGTTCATCACGTCGTCGTATTCCAGGAGGTGTTTCCGGATCTCGAAGTTCCGGGCCTCCACCTGCTTCTGGGCCCGTTCGATCTGCCGGGTGATGAGCTTCGACTCGATGGGGACCCCTTCCTCCATGCCCAGAGACTGCATCAGGCCCGAGATCCGATCGGAGCCGAAAATCCTCAGCAGATCGTCCTCCAGAGACAGGTAGAAACGGCTGGACCCCGGGTCCCCCTGGCGGCCGGAGCGGCCTCTCAACTGGTTGTCGATTCTCCTCGACTCGTGGCGTTCGGTCCCGATGATGTGCAGGCCGCCGAGCCGGACCACCTCCTCGTGCTCCCCTTCCCAGGCGGGGAGGAGCCTCTCCAACTCGTCTTCGTACACCTGGGGATTCTCATCGAGCTGCCGGCCTCGGAGTTTCAGTCTGGCCTGGAATTCAGGATTGCCTCCCAGGATGATGTCGGTTCCCCGTCCGGCCATGTTCGTGGCGATGGTCACCGAACCTCGCTTGCCCGCTTGAGAGATGATTTCCGCTTCCCGCTCGTGATATTTGGCGTTCAATACCACGTGCTTGATCCGCTTGCGTTTGAGCAGCGTTGAGAGCCGTTCCGATTTCTCGATGGAGGTGGTGCCCACCAGCACGGGCCGGCCCTGAGCGTTGCACTCGCGGATCTCGTCGACGACGGCGATGAACTTCTCCCGCTCCGTCCTGTAGATGACGTCCTCGTACTCGTCCCGGATGAGGGATTGGTTGGTGGGAATCACGTTCACCTGGAGCTTGTAGATCTTTTCGAACTCGGGCGCTTCAGTTTCGGCCGTGCCCGTCATCCCCGCCAGCTTGTCGTACATCCGGAAGTAGTTCTGGAAGGTGATGGTGGCCAAGGTCTGGTTCTCACGCTCGATCTTGACCCCCTCCTTGGCCTCCAGGGCCTGATGGAGCCCCTCCGAGTAGCGGCGGCCCGGCATCAGCCGGCCCGTGAACTCGTCGACGATGATGACCTGTCCATCCTTGACCATGTAGTCGACGTTCCGCTTGAACAGGGCGTGGGCCTTGAGCGCCTGGTGAATGTGGTGAACCAGAGCCATGTTGCGCGGATCGTAGACGTTCTCGACTCCCAGGAACTTTTCCGCCTTCTCGATCCCTGTCTCCTGCAGGACCACGCTTCTGGCCTTTTCGTCAACCTTGAAGTCTTCTTCGCGGATCAGACGGGGAATCAGGCGGTCGATCCGCGTGTATTTGCCGGTGGATTCCTCGGAAGGGCCACTGATGATCAACGGAGTCCGCGCTTCGTCCACCAGGATGGAGTCCACCTCGTCCACGATGGCGTAGCGGTGGCCGGGCTGGACGCATTCCTGGGCCGAAAACTTCATGTTGTCCCGAAGATAGTCGAACCCGAACTCGTTGTTGGTGCCGTAGGTGATGTCGGCGTTGTAGGCGTCGCGCCGGTCCTGATCCGGCATGTCATGCTGGATCATGCCCACCGTCAAGCCCAGAAAACGGTAGAGGGGACCCATCCATTCGGCATCCCGGCGGGCCAGGTAGTCGTTGACTGTCACCAAGTGGACTCCTTCACCCTTCAGAGCGTTCAGATAGACGGGGAGGGTCGCCACCAGGGTCTTCCCCTCTCCCGTCTTCATCTCGGCGATCTTGCCCTCATGGAGCACCGTGCCGCCGATGATCTGGACGTCGTAGTGGCGCATGCGGAGAGTCCGGAGCGAGGTCTCCCGGACTACCGCGAAGGCCTCCGGCAGGAGATCGTCCAGGCTTTCGCCCCGCTCTGCACGCTGCTTGAACTCGGGAGTCCGAGCCTTCAGGGCCGCATCGTCGAGCTTCGAGACCGAAGCTTCCAACTCGTTGACCCGATTGACGATAGGTTGAATTCGTTTGAGATCCCGCTCGTTCTGAGAGCCGAGAACCTTGGCCAGAATACGATTGAACATAACTCCTCGTAGTTTATCACGCGGACATCAGCGGACCAGTTTCTACAATCGGCCATTCCTGCACATCCGGCAGAACAACACCGGTCCATTCCGAGAATTCACAAATTGCAAACTCTGGTCACTGGGTGTTTCGCGGTCGCAAAGCCGCTGTTTCCAGGATCCGGCCGCCCGCACCTTGATTGTCCCACTGTTACTCCGGAGTTCGGCGGCTGGGAAACCGCCGCTTGTCTCACAGCGACTTCGCTCCGAAGCCCTCGAGGGTCCAGCCCACCACCCAGCGCGAATGATTGTCGTGCCCGGAGGCCGCGTTGTCGGCATCGACGGGTGCCACCGACTCCAGATTGGACTCCCGAAGAAACTTTTCCAGCAGGGACCGGTGTCCGTACATGGCCACCAGGAAGCGAATGGGGTCGACCTGGGCCAGTAGTTCCGTTTCGTAGGCATCGATGGCGTCGGCGCCTCCCTTGATAAGTCCTAACGCCCGTTTCAGCCCAGGTGCGAGATTGGTCAGGCCAGTGCCGCCCCGGGGAGCCATGAGGCTGCCGTCCGGCTCGGTGACGTGGGTCCAGGAGTGGGTCCCTCCCGCTCCGATGTAGGCCGAGGCGCCCATGCCGGCCACGATGGAAATCCCATAGCGCCGACCCAGATCCAGATAGGGACGGATGTCCTGGTCGGCCTGCCCCCTGAGGTCCTGCAACGGGTCGAGCTGGAGCTGGTCGACAAGCTTTTCGCGGCACCAGCGCTCCACGTCCAACCCCTGGGCCAAATTGTGGAACAGCCCTGCCGCAGGCATTCGCACGGCCACGGGGATGGGCCGATTCCGGGAAGCGAGTCCCGCCTTCAGATCCCGCAGCACCCGGGTGAAGAAGTCCGCCCGCCAGCGGACCCAGTCCCGGTAGGCCCGGCCGGCGGAGACGTCGATCTTTCTGGGGTCCACGCCGGTCGCCTTTCGATAGGCGGCGACCATCTCAGGGTTGTACAGAAGCATGGGGACCTGCCGGTCGCATCCCACCAACAAGCCGTCCGCTCCCCGCTCGGCCACCTCCAGCAGAATGTCGACCCGCTCCTTCCTGACCTGGGGGAAGTAGTAGCTCAGGCCCCTGGAGTCCGATCCGTCCTTGGCGATTCTCCACCACTCGGGATGGCGCTTGTAGAAGTCGCTGGAGAAGATGCCGCCGTAGCGGTTGGCGCCATAGTGCCGCTGCATCGCCAGCCAGGGCCAGACCTGCGCGCCGCATCCCTCCCGGGTCCGGTTGACCTGGGAGAGGGCGTCGTATTCGTTGATCATGTGGATTCGCCTGCCGTAATCGTGGGGGGAAAAATCCCGGCTCTGCTGCGCCTTTTCGTAGGAGGCACAAGGAAACCGGGTGGTCTGGGGAAGCCGGCTATGATATTCGACCCAGGATCGGCCCACCGACCAGCCGATGGTCCCGAATCCCAGTTCGGACTGGCCGCAGACGATGCTCCGGAACTGGTCCGGCAGGAGACGGGCCCAGATCACGTCGAAATAGCAGGCCCAGTCGTTCACCGCCAACAGCGGAGTCGGTGGCTTGGACATCCGGTTCCTTAGATTCCGGACCGATTCGGACGTGACCGGAACCAGGCGCAGGAGAGTGGCCATGCCTCGCTGTTCGCCGGCCTTTCTCCAGTCGAGCCACCTCCCGGGGTCGCCGCTGGAGTAGAAACGAATGACTTCTCCAGTCAGGTCGGCAGCGGTGACAAAGGTTTCGCCGCCCAATTGGGTGGGAGGCGCGTCCCGAATCAACCCCTCACGGCCGACCTGAATGTGCAGGGCCGAACCCCCAATCCCCAGGAAAACGGCATAGGTCCCCCGCGCGGCCGGACGAAAGGTAACGGGAGGAGCCGTGTAGTCGCCCTTCCCCACCAAGGCGATCTCATTTTTCGAAATCCGCTTCCACTCCCAGGATTCTCCGTCGATGGACCCGTCCCCCCAACGGTCATGGGCCCGCTGGAAGTTGCGGATCCGGATCTCGGGACGATCCGGGTCGATCTCCAGCCGCCAGGAGGCCAAGGGCGTCAGCCGGAGGCTGTTCGGCGGCTCGGTTCTCCGCCGGTAGTCCAAGACGGGGCCGTCCGGCCAGAGCCGTCCGGCCTGCCTGGGCAGGAACCGCACCCGGTAGTTCCCGTCGGGCCAACCTTCGACCGGGACGGAATATTTCTGGATTCCTTGCGGACGGTTGAGCGTGACGCTTCGGGTCCAGCGGGAATTCCCCGAGGCGTCCAGCAACCTCAATTCGCCTTCCATTCGATCGGGACCGACTCCCGGACGAATCTCCGCCAACAGCGTCAGCCGATCCTGGTGCAGGAGGACTTCCGGGTCCATTCGGAGCGATATCAAATCGGCGGATCCCAGCTTGGGGTCGAATACGACTCGATCGGATCCGTCTTCCACGAACCGCAGCGCCTTGACCGGAAGCCCGCCCTCGCCCATCCCCAGCCGCTCGGTCGTGACCTCCCGGCTGAGCTGCTGGCGAAAGGTCCAATTCTTCTCCAGATCCTGGCCCGTCACCTGGAGCTCGAGCTCGTAGCCGCGAAAGTAGACCGCGCCCGCTTCGTATTCGTACCGGCCGGGAGCCGTCAATGGTCCCAGATCGAAACTGATCCGGCGCCGGAACGGCCGGGTCTCGGTGACGGTCCGGCCGGACGGCAGGCGCCGGGTCACCCGCGCCCGGAACTCCCGGTCTTCAGGTTCGACAGCGGTGAAGCTCAAGCGATGGTTGAAGCCCCCAACGAGCCGCAGCTCGCGGCCGGACGAATCGAGGCCGGCTCCATCGAACGAAAGCTCCACCTGATCGGACGCCCTGCCGTACGCCGGCAAGGCCAGCACAATGTAGAGGACCAGAAAATGCTTACGGGTCATCATCGGTCAGACTCCCATGCAGAAAGGAGGGTCGGACACGGGTCCGCTGGACACGGGTCCGCTCGTGTTGATAGTGACAGTCACAGTCCCCTTTTTCCACAGGCTGTCCACAACCTCTCCTCAGTCCTTTTGGCGACCGCTACCTGGGGATCGATTTCGGAACCGACGGCTTCGGTTTCCGGCAGGATTACCTCCTGCCTGGCAAGGGCGCTCCCGGTCGAGGCTATCGGGACATGTTTTTCACCGCAGTCAACGCGACCGGAAGCCCGATCGAGGAGTATGGGCATTTCTTTGCCTGTTACACCTCGGTCAATGCCTCGTGTTCCTTCTGGTTCTGGGATACGGGAGGAGACTTGGCGCTCTGGGCGGATCGAGGGGTCGGCCACCTGGACGGCTATGTGAGCAGCCCTGAAAGCTACTTTCGCAGAGATGGCAGGATTCCCCATTGCCCGCGCGGGAACGGCCGCCTGATAGGCACTTGGCGCCACCCGGTGCTCGTTTCCCACGCCTCGCCCACCGGCTGGCGCTCGGTGATCCTGCTGGACCCGGAGACGACGGCTGCGGTCACCGGCGGCATGGAAGGGACCGCCATGGACTTCATCTTCTACCCGGGCCACAAGAAACGCGTTTTTCCGTCCGGAGGCAGATTTCGTTCTCACGTGCGGCATCTCATGGTCAGGAATCCCGGGCTCCCGACCCGGGAGCAACTGGACGAGTGGTGGACGGAGTTCAAACAGGCGCGGCCCGGACTCGAGCGGCGGCTGAAAGAACTTCGGGAGCGATGGGAACGGGGGCGGCTTCCGGCGCCTCAGTTTCCGGCGACGTCGTGCAGAAGCCTGAGCAGGGTTCTGCGAACCTCGGCTTCGGCCTCCACGGCCAGATAGCTGGACCTCGCCCGCCAGGTCTCATAGCCTCCCAACTCGTGTTGCCGGGCGGTGGGCAGGTAACCATTGTAACCATTGGCCAACTCGATCACGAAGGTCGGCCGCAGGGGACTCTCCTTCTTGATGGCCAGACCCGTCTCGACGAAGGTTTCGCAGGGAGTGCTGACGATTCCCAGATCGCCGATGCGGATCGCCTGCAGCCGGACCGGAACCCGTGCCGGATATTCGGCCAGCAGGACCGTCTCGCGGGCGTAGATGGCTCGCCGTTCCCGGTAGGGTCCGGGTCCGGCGGCCTTCAGGATCTTCCGCGCCCGCACCAGGTCGTCCCGGTCCGGCAGCCGAATCCCCAGCTCGATCTCCGCTTGGCTGGATGCCAGGGGCAACCAGTCTTGATATTCGATTCGCCTGTAGGCCTGAACCGCCGAATGGGCCACGTCGGAGGCCACCCTCCGAATCTGCTCGAAGGGCTTGCGGCGGACACCCGGCTCGAAGAAATTGACGTTGTTGATGTCGGCGCTGGTTCCGTTGGACATGATGCCCACGAACGGCGGCTCCACCTCCCCGGCCCCCACGCGTTGCGCGATCTGTTTGGCGAATTCGCCGAAATAGTCCGCCGAGAGGCCGCCGGGCGCCACTCCGCCGACGTAGTGCAGCGAATAGTTGGCCAGCAGGGCCAGCGGCCGCCCGTCCCGGGCCTGAACCGAAAGGACCGGAACCTCGGGGTCGATGGGGCCGGCCGGCGCCAGCAACTGGCTGCTGCCTCGCGGCGGATTCATCCTCACCCGATCGGTCCCTGCGTCGAACGGATCCAGGTACTGGAAACCGGGACGCATGAACCAGCGCCGGTTGAAGATCTGCCGGGCGTTGTTGCCAACGGCCCAGCCGACTCTGGCCGGCTCCAACCGCGAGGCGGCCTCGATGACGGCCTGGGCCATCCGTTCCTTCAGAAACTCCCGGTAGGCGGCTTCAGGCTCACTCTGGAAGACTCCGCCGACGGTGACGGCGGTGTGAGTGTGGGTGGCCGACATCAGCATGTTCCCGGCCGGGATCCCGGTCGAGCGCGACGCTTTCTTGCGGGCGGCGTCGATAATGTCCCTCGGGATCATGCAACTGTCGGCGACCACGATGGCGAGCGCGACCGATCCGTTGTCCAGGACCAGGCCGCGCGCGTTGAGGGGATCGTGCGCCTTCCCCACCGAGCGGTCGCTCATGCCTCCGTTGGAGGAGACGGGAAAGGTCCGGGGAGTGATGTCGATCACCGAGGCGCCGGCCCGCAGAACCTTCCGCTCGCCTTGGGCAGAAATTCCCCGAGCCGTTCCGGCCGGGACCAACGCCACCAGAACGAACATCAGGAGCCAACCTGGCAGCGTGGATTTCAACGGCATCGCAGTTCGATCCTGGAAAACATGCTTCAATGCGACTCTACCATCTGCGGCCCGGGATCCTCCACAACCCCGGGAGGACGTTGGTTCGCACCCCGTCCTCCCCGGTCTCCGGGATCGACGCGTTCCTGCTCGGCCTGCGCCATCAGACACTCGACGATTTCCTGGTGGCCGGCCGCGGCGTCCCGTTCCGAACCGGCGTCGTTGACCAAATTGAAAACTGAGAGGGCCGCCTTCCGGCTTGGAGCGGCCGATCCGGAGAGGTAGTCTTGACGGAACCTTGGGGCATGGGATGAAGAGAGCGATCTCCGGAAGCGGATTGGTCCGACGACGTGACCCGCGCCGCCTGGGTGCAGTCCTGCTGGCGGTCGGGTGGCTGGCCGGTTGTGCCCGGACTCCGGAGCCGAAGTCAGCGGACAGCGGATTCACCGTCACCGAAAACCCGGAAGAAATCGTCATCTCGGGGCCGATCCTGGAGGCCAGGATCCGGAAGGAAGGCTACGTCAGCGGCGTCGCCGGAGGATCGTTCCTGGACCGGAAGACCGGCTTTCGCGACGCCGGGCACGGTCTCCATATCGCCGACTTCCTGTTGGAGCCGGGCATCGCCGAATCCCGTGGAGATCGGCTCCCCGAGGAATTGCGCTACCTGGATGATCCTCTCATCCACGGAATGCGCCCCAAGCGGATCGTCGAAGGCCCCCAGATCTGCACCCGGGCCCGGCGCCTCTCGCCCCGGCTGGTGGAGGGCCCGGACTTCGTGGCCGTGTCCATGGATTTCACCTACACCCTGGCCGCACCGGGCAAGCAGCCGGGATCGAAGTGGACCCAGACCCTCGTGTTTCCGGCAGGCGAGCGCTACTTCGTGTCCAGCGACCGGATCGATACGGTCAACGACAGCGACTCCCTCTTCCTCCGCATCGACATGCCCGGCCACATCAAGCACCGGAAGGGGGACGTCTTCAGCGAGGTCTATCTAAGCTACGTCGGCAAGATTCCGGCGGACGAGTTCCTCGCCGATTTCGGTCCCGACGGACGCTTCAACTACCGGGCAGACCGAAATGACCTCCCTTCGAGATTCATCCGGGCCTACCGGCTGAGGGACCCGGATACAGGGCGGGACGGACCGTGGCTCGCCGGTATGACCCTCGCTCCGGACACCGTATACGAAGCCTGGTGCCACCAGCGAGGCTACGTCTGCATGATCCAGGAGGTCGGCGGAAAGCCGACCCGGGCCGGAGAGTCCTTCGGCGCCGCCTACATCGTCGGGTACTTCGATTCCATTGAGGAGATGAACCGGGTCTACGACCGTTACGCGAATCACCGTGGTCTCCGGGTGGACCGGAACCGTTGGCGCCTGACGGAACGCGTTCCGGTGACGGAAATGGAGGTAGGGGCGCCCCTTGTGAGCGCCCTCTTCATTCCAAACCGGAGCAAGACGCGGCCTATTGAGAGTCCGGGAGGTGGAGAGTGATGAGAGCGGTTTCCGTGGTCCTGGCCGCCGCGGCCCTGTCCGTGAACCTCGCCGCGGGTCCCGGGGACCGTCTTCCCGGAACCCGTCCCCTGCGGATGAAAGGGGACCTGTCTCTTCAACTGGTGGAGGCGATGGACCGGTTCCTGCTGCGGCAGATCGCCGATTCGCCGAAGGCAAGAGAAAGATTCTGGAACTGGGACTACTCCTCCCCGCGGGCGTACCAGGAATCGATCGAGCCGAACCGGGATCGATTTCGGCGCCGAATCGGAGCGGTGGACGACAGACTCCCGGTGCGGGACCTGGAACTGGTGGCCACCCTCGCCAGTCCGTCCCTGGTTGCCGAAAACGGGCGGCTTCGCGTGTTCGCCGTCCGCTGGCCGGTCTTGAACGGCATGGACGCGGAAGGGTTGCTGGTAGAACCTGGCGGGCAAGTCAGAGCCCAGGTCGTGGTCATTCCCGACGCGGACTGGACACCCGAGATGTTGGCAGGCCTGGACCCGCATACTCCGCCGCGGCTTCAGGCCGCCCGGATCCTGGGGGAGGCGGGGTGCCGGGTTCTGGTGCCCGCGCTGATCGACCGCAAGAACACCTGGTCGGGAAATCCCAGGGTCCGGATGAGCAACCAGACTCACCGGGAGTTCATCTATCGCCAAGCCTACTTCATGGGTCGCCATCTGATCGGCTACGAGGTGCAGAAGGTCCTGGCGGCGCTCGAATACTTTTCCCGCAACCGGTCCGGCCCCGCCGGCCCGGACACGCCCCTCGGAATCGCGGGACACGGGGAGGGCGGACTGATTGCCCTCTACAGCGCCGCGCTGGATTCGCGCGTGCGGGCCACGCTGGTCAGCGGCTACTTCCAACACCGGGAGCGCATCTGGCAGGAGCCCGTCTACCGCAACGTCTGGGGCCTCCTCCAGGAATTCGGGGACGCCGAGATCGCGAGTTTGATCGCGCCCCGCGCACTGCTGGTGGAGGCCTGCCGGGGTCCGGAGGTTCCCGGCCCTCCGCCGCCTCGAAACGGGCGCATGGACGCGGCCTCGGGCAAGCTGGAGACTCCGCCCCTGGACAGTGTCCGCACCGAGTTTCGGAAGGCTCGCCGGCACTTCGAAAGATTGGGGATGTCCGACCGCGTCGAGTTGATCGTCAGCGGCTCCGGAAAGGGCTCCCCTTTCTCTGCCCGGGCGCTGGACGCACTGCTTTCGGCTCTGGATGACGGACTCAGCCCTGCCGGTCAGACCAGGCGGGAAGAGTCGCTTCGGGATCGGCGCACCAGGTTCGATCCCGCCGCGCGGATGGAGCGTCAGTATCGGCAATTGGTGGAGCATTGCCAGAAACTGATGAGGCTCAGTTCCTTTGGGCGGGAACGATTCTGGTCGCAGGCGGACTCCTCTTCCCTGGACCGATGGGTCCGGACGACCCGCGCTTACCGGGATCATCTGTGGCAGGAGATCATCGGGTGGCTGCCGCCGGCCAGCGTTGAGCCCAAGCCAAGGACGCGCCAGATCTACGAGACGGACCGCTGGAAGGGTTACGAGGTCGTGCTCGACACTTGGCCCAAGGTCTTCAGCTATGGCGTGATCCTGGTACCCAAGAATCTGAAACCGGGAGAACGGCGCCCCGTCGTCGTCGCCCAGCATGGCCGGGCCGGCAGGCCCCAGGACGTCTGTGACCCTGAGCAGGGACAAGGCCCCTACCATGCCTTCGGAGCCCAATTGGCCGACCGCGGCTTCATCGTCTACGCTCCTCAGAACCTCTACATCGGCGAAGAGAAGTACCGCGCGTTGCAGCGAAAGGCGAATCCTCTCAAGCTGACCTTCTTCGCTCCCATGGTGCGCCAGCACCAGCAGGTCCTGGAGTGGCTCGGGACGCTTTCCTTCGTCGACGCCGGCCGGATCGGCTTCTACGGGCTTTCCTACGGCGGCAAATCGGCCATGCTGATCCCGGCGGTGCTTGAGCAATATGCGCTTTCCATCTGTTCCGGCGACTTCAATGAGGAGGTCTGGAAGCATGTGAGCATCGACGTTCCCTACAGCTTCATGCTGACCAAGGAGCATGAGCACAGCGAGTTCGACTTCGGCGAGAAGTTCAATTACGCCGAGATCGCGGGCCTGATCGCACCCCGGCCTTTCATGGTGGAGCGGGGACACGGAGACGGCGTGGGGGAGGACGAGTGGGTGGCCTTCGAATACGCCAAGGTGCGGCGCCGCTACGTGAGTCTGGGAATCGGGGACCGGACGCGAATCGAGTACTTCGACGGAGCCCACGAGATCCACGGCAAGGGCACCTTCGAGTTCCTCCACCGGCATCTGGACTGGCCACGGCGTTGATTCCCGGTAACCGCTTCCCTCCGTTGCAATTTGCCGACATAATGCTTTCAAGTTCCATGTCTCCACGACGTTCGCGGCAATTGCTCGTCATCCTCGGCTGCCTGCTGATTCCGGCCGCCTGCCAGGGGCCGCCCCGGACGCCGGAGGCCCGAACCGTTGAGCAGGGGGCTTCGAACCAGGAAGGACGGATGTTCAGGGCCTTCCATCACATCGGGCTTCCCACCGAAGATCCCCAGGCGGACGAGACCTATGTGGAGGAGACCAAGGTCTGGGTGACCGACCCGGCCGACCATCCCTACCGCGTCGAGTTTCTCCGCTACGAGGCGGACTCTCCCGTCACCGGTCCCTTGCGCGAGAAGCCTCACGTCGCCTATCGGGTCGACGACCTCGGGACGGCGCTCAAGGGGAAGGAACTCTTGTTGGAGCCCTTCACGCCCATGCCCGGCCTCAGCGTCGCCTTCTTCGAAGAAGACGGCGTCGTGATCGAGTACATGCAGTTCGAAGGGGACGCCACCGAGTTCGACGATCTGAATTGAGGACGGGCCGAATCAGGAGAACAGGCTCTCCAGCGTGACCTCCTCCTGTCCCGCGAGTGAGCGCTTGCCCGCCTCCAGCGCCGCGATGACCTCGACCTCTTCCTCGACGGGCACCGATTCCTCACCCGTCCGGACGTAGTCCAGGACCGCTTTCAGCAGGTACCGGTAGAGGTCGCTCAGATCGGGCTTCACCGTCCGCCAACCCTGCTTGCCGAAGAGGCTGATCTGATATCCGGAGCGCATCCACTGCCGCTCCCCCACCATCAACACCACGTCGCGGTGATCGGAGAATCGGATCCGGACCACATTGAGGCCGGGCTGGCCGACGTTGACGGCCGAAACGGCGCCCCCTCCGAGCACGGCATAGACCATGGAAAGGGCGTGGATACCGTAGTAGATCAGCTCGTTGGCGCAGACGGCCTGGGCCAGATAGACGGGGCCCAATTCGGGCAACTGCGCCCTCAGCCGCAGGATGTCCGGAACGAATCTCAGAGAACTGGCCGACATGAACGGGGTCCCGGTCTCGCGGGCCAGGTCCGCCACCGCCTTGGCTCCGCGGGCGGTCATGGCCAGCGGCTTGTCGCAAAACGTGGCGACCCCGGCTTTCAAGGGATGGATCGCGTACTTGGAGTGCTCACCCGATCCGTCGTCGACGAGGATCGCCAAATCGACGCCTTCGGCGCATTCTTCCGGCGTCCGGCAGACGGAGGGAATGTTGCAGGCGGCGGCCAAGCGTCGTGCCCACACCGGTTCCCGGTCCCACACCTTGACGACCCGGGCACCCTCGATCCGTTTTCGGGTCCGGACGAAGGTCCAGTCATATTTTCGCACTTCCGATTCATCGAACCCGTTGAAGGTGGACGCGAAGGCCGTCCCGTGATGGGAACCGGGACGCCGGGGTTCCTTCCGGTAGCGATAGGTGGCCGCCGAGATGAGACCGATGCGCACGTTTCTCTCCCTTCGCGCCGAGGGGCCGGCTTGACTCGCCGTGACGCGCCAACTTATTCTGCCACAACACTATAGACAGGGAGATCCGAAGATTCTCCCCGTCTACGTCCCGCGCCAGGCGGAACCCGGCCCAACCTCCCGGGAGCAGAACCATGGACAAGACCAGATACGGAGTCATCGGGCTGGGCTGGTTCGGAGAGAAGCACCTGGAAGCGCTCGCCGGCAACCCGGGCGTCGAGATCTACGCCCTGTGCACCCGGACCCCGGAACGGCTGGCCCAGGTCGCCGAACGTTTCCAGGTCCGGAAGACCTACACCGACTATCGCGAGATGCTGGCCGACCCGGGGCTGGACAGCGTCAGCATCACCACCATGTGGGACCAGCATCGCGACCCCACCCTGGCGGCGCTGGAGGCCGGGAAGCACGTCTTCCTGGAGAAGCCCATGGCTTCCACCGTCGAAGACTGCCAGGCCATCGTGGATGCGGCGGCGGCTTCGTCCGGCAAGTTCATGGTGGGTCACATCTGCCGCTTCAACCCCCGCTACGCCGCGGCCAAGCAGGCGTTGGACGAAGGCCGGCTGGGACGGATCGTGGCGCTCTACGCCCGCCGGAATCTTCCCGCCTGGATCGGATCCCAGGTGCTGGACAAGATCGGTCCCATCATCGGGGACGGCGTTCACGACACCGACCTCATGCTCTGGTTCACCGGCTCCAGGATCGTCAGCGCCTACGGCCAGACGGTGGCGGTCCACGGGCACAAGTACCCCGACGCGGGCCACGCCATGTACCGGTTCGAAAACGGAGCCACCGGGGTGATCGAGGACGTCTGGTGCCTGCCGGAGAAGACCCCCTTCCAGATCGACGAACGCATGGAGATCATCGGCACCGAGGGTTCGATTCAGGTCCATGACACCCATCCGAATCTGACCATCGTCGACCGGGAGGGAGTCCGTTGTCCCGACACGACCTACTGGCCGAATATCCACGGGGCCTGCTCGGGTGCGCTTCGGGAAGAGTTGAACTACTTCGTCCGGAGCGTTGTCGACGACACCTCCATCGAGGTGATCACGCCCCGGGAGTCGCTGGAGGCGGTTCGCGCCTGCCTGGCGGCCGAGGAGTCCGCCAGGACCGGACAGGTCGTCCGTCTGGACGAGGAATGAGAAAATAGGAAAGAGGAAAGAGTGAAGAGCTCCATGAACCCGGGAAATTGGCCGTTATGACGAAATCCCGTATCGGATGGATCGTCGTCCTGTTTACTTGCCTGGCTCATTCCAGCGCCGTGGACTGGGTGACGGTGACCGTGCCGGACCGGCACGGCTTCAAGGGCTACGGCTGGTACCGGACCTGGTTCAAGCCGCCCCAACGGTTCTTTGCCAAGCACGAAAGAGACCTGTGGGGCGAATCGGTGATCTTCAACATCCGGGGGCTGGCCGGCGCCCACGAAGTCTACGTCAACGGGAAACGCATCGGCGGCGGCGGAACCTTCCCACCCGGGTTCGAGGACGGACGGAGGGGGAATCACCAACACAAGGTTCCGTCCGGCAGCTTGGTGCCGGAGGCCTGGAACCAGCTTGCAGTCCGAGTCTACGCCCCCGACGGCGGAGGCGGCTTTCTGGCCGAGGCTCCCTTCCTCATGAACTACTTCCTGGAGTGCGTGTTCGACGGTCCATGGGAGTTCCGTCCGGGGGACGCCCGCGTCTCCTTCGACGGTGTCCTCGACCGGCGGCCTTCAGGCTCGGCCTTCGACCAGTTTCGCGAGTCCAACCGGGTGCTGGCGGAGGCGGAACGGTTCGTCCACGGCCGCAAGCTGCCGCCTCCGGATTCGTTTCGGAAGATGAAGGCGGCGGACGACCTGGTGGTGGACCTGATGCTGGCGGAACCGCTGGTGGCTCAGCCGACCCACTTCAGCTTCGATTCCCGCGGCCGCCTCTGGGTCTCCCAGTTCCGGCAGTATCCGTATCCCGCAGGACTGAAGATGATCAGCCGGGACCGCTACTATCGCTCGCATTACGACAAGGTGCCCCCGGCGCCCCCGCGCCACGACCGCGGTCGCGACGTGATCTCCATCCACGAGGACACCACCGGCGACGGCCGGTACGACCGCCACAAGGTCTTCCGGGACGGCCTGAACATGGCCAACGCGGCCCTGCGCGGCCGCGGCGGGGTGTGGGTGATGCACACCCCGTACCTGCTCTTCTTTCCCGACCGGGATTTCGACGACGTCCCGGACGGACCGCCGGAGGTCCACCTCCGGGGATTCGGCCTGGAGGACACCCATGCCATCGCCAACGGACTGGTCTGGGGAATGGACGGTTGGCTCTATGGAACCCAGGGCAGCACCACGGCCTGCCACGTGACCCGTCCCGGAATCGATCCGCCGGACGCCCCCGCGGTCTACTACCAGGGCTGTATGGTCTGGCGCTATCACCCGGAGACCAGGCGCTTCGAACTCTTTTCCCAGGGCGGGGGCAACAACTTCGGCCTGGAGGTGGACGGCGACGGACGGCTGTTCACCGGACACAACGGCGGCCAGACGCGGGGCTGGCACTTCCTGCAGGGCGGCATGCACCTGATGCAGGGCACGACCCCCAACAAATTCGGTCCGCCCCGCAATCCCTTCAGCTTTGGGGATCTTCCCAAAATGGCCAGCGAGCAGGACATCCGCCGGTTCACCCACTTCGGCGCCGTGGTGGAGGCCACGGCCCTTCCCGGGAAGTATCAGGACTCGCTCTTCAGCGTGGACCCGCTTCACAATTTCGTCATCGCCAGCCGGCGGATTCGCGCCGGAGCCACCTTCAGGACCAGCGATCTGGGCAAGGTGCTGACCTCGGACGACTTCGCCTTTCGCCCCGTGTTCATCGGCAATGCCCCCGACGGCTCGATCCTGATCGGCGACTTCTACAATCACTACATCGCCCACGGTCAGCACTACCAGAGCCAGATCGATCCCGAAACGGGGCGGATCTTCCGGCTGCGGGGCAAGCAGGATCCGCTGGAGCGGGACTTGGACCTGCGCTCCAAGTCCACCGACCAACTCCTAGACCTGCTGAATCACCCCAACCGCTGGCACCGGCACACCGCCGTCCGGTTGCTGGGCGAGCGCAAGGCCCCCGGTTCGGCCGACCGGTTAAGGCAACTGGTGGGAGGCGGTTCGAACCTGCAGTCGCTCTCGGCACTCTGGGCCCTGTACCAGGCCTTCGGGTTGGACCAGGAGACGGCCCTGACCGCCCTCGGCCATGGTTACCCCATGGTCCGCTACTGGGCCGTCCGGCTGATCTGTGACGACGTGGGCTTCGCCAATCGCCGTGCCACACTGGGACTCGCCGACAGCCTGGGAGAATCGAAAGGCGGACCCACGCGGGTGCCCGGCCGGATCTTTCAGGCCATCCTGGAAGGCGCGGCCGGCGAGGGGGATGCCGAGGTGCGGTCCCAGATGGCTGCATCGGCCAGGCGGCTGCCCGTGGATCAGGCCCTTCCTCTCGTGACGGCACTGCTGAGGCACGACGCGGACGTCGACGACCCGTACCTGCCGCTGCTCTCGTGGTGGGTGCTGGAAACCAATCTGGATCCCGAGCGGGACGCCGTCATGCAGCTGTTCGAAGATCCGGAGTTCCGGCGCGGGCCCGTGGTGAGACGCCACATTCTGGAGCGGGTGATGCGAGCCCTAGCGTTGAAGGGCAAGAGCGGCGATCTGGAAGACTGTACGCGATTACTGGAACTGGCCGTCGATGAAGAGGAAGAAGACGCGTTGCTCAAAGGGTTCGAGCTGGCTTATGCCGGCCGGCGGATCGGCGGCCTGCCGGATCGGCTGGTCCGGGGTCTGGTCGAGAGCGGCCGTTCCTCCCTGGAGTTGCGGGTGCGGTTGGGGGACGCCGACGCGTCCCGGTCCGCCGTCGAGCTGCTCCTGGCCCCGGAAGCCTCCCTCGAGGAACGGATCGCGGTGGCGCGGACGCTGGCCGAGGTGAGGTCCGCAGACAGTGTCAAGCCGTTGATCCGGGTCTCGAACGCACCGGAACCGCCGCTCCAGCGGGCAGCCCTGGCGGCCCTCTCCGCCTTCAAGGATCCTGAGATCGGCATCCAGGCTCTGGCTCAATTTTCGGACTATTCGGACCAGGCCAGACCGGCCTTTTTCGACCTGATGCTGAGCCGGCCGGTCTGGACGCGGCAGTTGATGCAGGCCGTTTCCAGAGGCGGGTTCGCGCCGGATCTGGTTCCGGACGACGTCGCCGAGCGGTTGAGAGGGAATCAGGACCGGGAGATTGCCGGCTGGGCCAGGGAATACCTGGGCGGCGGAGAGGACCTGGACCGGGGAGACGTCCAGCGCCGGATCGCGAGACTCAGGTCGATTCTGGCGGACGGGTCCGGCAATCCCTACGCCGGCGAGGCCGCCTACACCCGGCGTTGCGGATCCTGCCACAAGCTGTTTCACAAGGGGGGCAACAGCGGACCCGACCTGACAGCGTACCAGCGGGGCGACCTGGAAACGATGCTCATCGGCATCGTCGATCCCGACGTCGAGATCCGCGAGGGATTCGAGTACGTCACGCTGGTCACGAAGGAGGGACGAACCCTGAGCGGATTCCTCACCGATCAGGACCCACAGGTGGTCGTGTTGCGGGGAATGGCGGGAGAGGACATCCGCGTCGAGCGCCGGCAGGTCGAGTCCATCGAGCCCGTGGGACGCAGCCTCATGCCCGCCAGGCTGCTGGAAGGACTGAGCGGCCAGGAGCTACGGGACCTCTTCGCCTATCTGAGAATCTCCCAGCCCATCAGCCGTTGACGATCGGGAACGCCCGGTGACGGGGAAAAGGGCGGCCACAAGAGCCGCGCCCCTACGATTCCCGGACTCGCGCGCGTTTTGGACCCGAATATCAAGCATTGCCGTCTCTTGCCGTCAACCGGCAGGCGAGCGCGGCAGCGAACCGGGGCTCTCCCAGATCTTTCAGCCAGAACGGATCGGATGGCAGGTGCGGGAAGCGAAACACCGCGGTTCGTTCACCCTCGATCATCGGCCCCGGCACCTCGAAGCGGGATGGACTCAGCGAGAAGCCGGTGCCCAAGGCCTTGATGAGCGCCTCCTTCAGGCTCCAGAGCCGGTAGAACAAATCCCTTTTCTCACGTCCGGCGGCCGCGGACAGGGCGAGTCGTTCCCGCGGACCGTAAACGCGGCTCCCGATGCCGTCGAAATCCCTGCCGGGAACACGCACCTCCAAATCCACCCCGAGCCCATCCCCTTTCGTGAAGCCGATCAGTCCGTGCCGGCCGCTGTGGCTCACGTTGAAGTTCGCGCCTGACGGCACCCCGTTCACATTCGCGAACGGCTTGCCGTGCTTGAGATAGCCGAAGGAGAGTTCCCGGTTGGAACACCCCAACCGATGGCAGAGGTTGATCCTGAGCGCCGCGCGGCAAAGCGCAAACTGACGCCGGGCGCCCTTGACCACGAACCGGTTCCACCGCGCCTGGTCGTCGCCGTCGAGTACCGCGAAGGCCCGTTCTTGGCGGCCGGGGTCGGGCCGGAGGTCGACATGCAGGATGAGCGAGTCCCCGTTCTCGCGCCACGGACTCCACCAGACGTCGCCGGCGGTCATCGGGAAGCCTCTTTCCGGAGCGCTACTTCCTGCAGATAGGCGCCGATCCCCCGGCGGCGGTCCCACTGCTTCGGATATCCCAGGGACACCTCCCGGAAAGGCACGCCGTCAAGCCAGTGCGTGCCCCGGATGTGGAGGTGGCCGTACACCACTGCGCACGCGTTGAAGCGGCGGTGCCAACCCCGGGTCCGGCGAGTCCCGCACCACGGTGTGAACCGGGGAACCCGCGGCAGCACGGCGTGTTGTTTTTCAAGCGGAAAATGATTGATCAGCACCTTGGGAAGATCCGCCGGATACGACGCGAGCCGAGCGGCGGCATCCTTGCAACGTGCGGCGCACCACGATTCCCGGTCCGGAAACGGGTCAGGACGCAGCAGCATCTCGTCGGCGCAGGCGGCGCCGGTTTCCCGGGCCCACTGGACAACCTCGTCGCGACGGACGTGCCGGGGCCGGAAGCTGTAGTCGTAGAGCAGGAACAGCGGCACGATCAGAATCGGCCCGTCCCGATGTTCGATCACCGGGTAGGGATCCTCCGGGGTGAGAACACCGTGGAAGCGAGCAATCCGGACGAGCCGCTCGTAGAGCGCGACGCCGCCGAGCCCGGAACCCGCGTTGGGAATGGTCCAGAGTTCGTGGTTTCCGGGAACCCAGACGACTTGGCGGAACTTCGGAGCCACTCGCCGAAAGCACCAGTCGAGTCGCCGCGCGCCATGGGTAACGTCCCCCGCCAGAATCAGCCAGTCGTCGGGAAAGGCCTGAAGACTCTCCAGCGCTCTCCGGTTTTCCGGATGGGAGACATGCAGGTCAGACAATGCCAATAGACGCAACGGGTTACCGACCGGGACAAATGAGCGTCTGCGCTTCCTTACTCTTAACTGTCCCCTAAAATTCGAACGCTAAGGTGTAAAGGATGTCGTGACACAATGTGTAAAGGATCTCCTGACACCGTACACACGAGGGCCGCCCCTACGGCAGCCTGCGGGACACCGTCAGATCTTCTCGGGAATCACCCACGGCTTCCGGTAGGTGCGCTTGAGATAGCCGTTGGCCTCCGGACTATCGGTAAAGGTCTCGGCCTCGGGATTCAGGGTCAGCCTCCGGTTGCCCGCCCGGTAGGAGATGTTGGCCAGGTGGCAGAGCATCACGGACTGATGCCCGGTCTCCGCGTCGGCAGCCGGCTTCCGGCGGGTCCGGATACAATCCACGAAATCGTCCTGATGCTCCCGGTTCCCCTGGCGGCCGTATTCGGACCGCACCAACTCCCCATCGCCGTCGTAGGCCTGCCAGCCGCCGCCGTGGCGGCCAAAGTACATGTACCCGTCCGTGCCCAGGATCTCCACCTTGGTGCTGCTGAAGGGCCAGTCGGGGAAGCGGTCGGAGTTTCGGACGATCCCGGGCGTCTTCTTCATGTAGGGCGTCCAGAGGGTCGACTGCAATGTCAGGGTGAGATCACCGTATTCGAAGAGGGCCATCTGGGTATCGGGGGTGTCCCGCCCGTCCTGCAAGGAGTAGATGGCTCCCTGCTGAGAGGTGGTCCTGGGGGCGGGTGGATCGCCGATCAGGTAGCGGGCCATGTCCAACTGGTGGACCAGGTCTCCGGCGATGGGACCGCAGCTGTACTCCCAATAATTCAACCAATACAGGCCGGGGTTGTACGGCCGCTTGGCGGCGGGACCGCACCAGAGATCCCAATCCAGACTGTCGGGCACCGGCCCGTCGGGCACCGGTTCCCGCTTGGGATGTTGCATCATGTTGTACACCCGGACCAGATGCACGTCTCCCAGGTTGCCCGCCTGGATGTATTCCCGGGCCCGGTGGACATAGGGCGCGCTGCGGGTCTGCATTCCGACCTGGACGACGCGGCCGTACTTGCTCTCCGCCTCCACCATCTTGCGGCCCTCCCAGATGGAGTGGGCCATGGGCTTCTCAACGAAGACGTCCTTTCCCGCCTGGCAGGCCAGGATGGTGCCCAGGGCATGCCAATGGTCCGGCGTGGCGTTGACCAGGGCGTCCACGCCATCGTCATCCAGGATTCTCCGGAAGTCCTGCACCAACTTGGGGCTGGAGCGTTGGGCCGCTTCCACGGCTTTTCCGGCCCGGTCGAAACGCCGGGTGTCGACGTCGCAGAGGTACGCGACCTCCACGTCCGAACGTTGGGCGAAGTTTTCGGCCAGCCGGGTGCCCCGGCCGCCCAGGCCCATGATTCCCACGACGACTCGTTCGTTGGCCCCTCGGACCGAGCCCTTGGACACCACGGCCAGGGAGGCGGCTCCAAGCGAGCCAGTCATGAATTTTCTACGGTCTAGCGAACGCATAGGACTCCTCCAATCTTTGCGACGAGCTGATACACAAATCTGTCACATCGGACCCGGCGTACTCAACCGCTGAAGATACTCCAGCAGGTCCGCCATCGCGTCGGCGTCGATCTCTTCCTCCAGACCCTCCGGCATGGTGGAGACGCTGGAGACCCGCAACGCCGCGATATTGCTCCGGAGCAGGATCTCCTCCTCCCCTTCCTCGCGCCGGAGGGTGACGGAGGTGGGACTCTCCCGGGCGATGACCCCGGACACCGTGGCGCCGCTTCGAGTCTCGATGACGTAGGTTTCGTAGCCCGGAGCAATATTGAGGTTCGGATCCAGGATCTTGGTGAGGAAGAACCTCTTGGGGCGCCGGATCACGTCCCGGAGATCCGGACCGACTTCGCTTCCCATGCCGTCGAGCAGGTGGCACCGGCTGCAATTCTCGCGGAAGATCTCTCTCCCCCTGGGAACCTTTCCCTTGGACAAAAGGGCGGACTCGTACCGCTGGATCAGGTCTTCGCGGCCTTCGGACAGATCCCCGAACAGCGCCCCGGCGCGTCTACGAATCTCCTCATCCGGCGATTCGAGGAGTTGATTGATCCGGGGCCGGCCCAGGGTCCAGACGTCGGCATCCTTGTCCCGGATGCCGTCCAAGAGTGCGCTCACGAGCTCCTTGCGATCCAGGATACCGTCCCAGGCCGCCTTGCGGACCGGCTCGGTGATGTTTCCCCAGTTGCGAAGCAGGAAAGGGACGACTTCCCGACTCCCCATTTTCAGGAGGGACCGGGCGGCCGCCACCTGGACCGTGGGAGCCTCCTGCGGCGTCAGAAGCCCTTTCAGAGCGCGAGTCACCGCTCCGGCCAGGTCCAGTCCCAGGATCCGGACCGAGATCACCCGGGCGGCTTCGTCCGTCCGGTTGTCCGAATCCTCAAGGGCCGAGGCCACCAACCGCCGCAACCGCGGCGAGTCGGAGAGCATGACGCGGTCGGTGAGATCCAAAGCGGACGCCGCCACTGCCGGGGACGGCGAGCGTACCAACCGGAACAGAAGGCGCTCGTCGCTTCGATCGAGGCGAATCCGTGCTTCGGCGCCCTGGCCGAGACCCTGGCCCAATCCCGCCAGCAGGGCGCTGCGCCACCACTCGCCCGCAGGTTCCGCGCCACCGGCCGCCACACGGAGCACTTCCGAGATTCCGGATTCGATCTGGCGAGCGCCCAGGACCGCAGCGAGCTTCAGCAGGAATTCCTCTTTTCCCGGGGTTTCGGAAACCAGGAAGGCGTCGTTCCGGGTCACGGTCCGGAGCCAGCGGCCGGCGTTTTCGGAGGCCGAAGTCAGGACGGCGATCTGCAGCCAGCGGTCCTCCGGATGACGCGCCAGGAGCCGGTTCAGAGGACCGAAGGACTGCGATTCGGGGAGCAGCCCCAGGGTGCAGGCAAGCTGAAACTGGACGCGCCGGTCGGGATCTCCGACCAGGTCCAACAGCCTCTTCACCAGACGCGGCGATTCGAACTGCTCGGAGAGCCGGATCGCATGCTCCCGGACCCTCGCGTCGGAGTCGCCGAGCGCCTGCTCCGTGAGGCCGGCATCGAGGCCTCCCAACCCGTCCAGAGTCCGGAGAGCATGAATTCGGGACTCCGGCCGATCGGCGGAAACCGCCAGCTCCCGCAGAGTGGGAACGGCTGCCTGGTCCTGCCGCTCGACCAGCAGGCGCTGGGCCGTGATCCGCCACCACATGTTGGCATGGGAGAGCGTCTCGACCAGGCGTCTGGAATCGGAGTCCTGAAGGTTCGGAGTCCCGCCCGTTCCGCCCTTTTCGGGGACCACCCGGTAGATGCGTCCCATTCCGGCGCCGGCGCGCAGGTCGAAGCGGCCCTCCAGGTCTTCCGGGACGTAGTCCGGATGCTCGACGTACTTCCGGTAGTAGTCGACCACGTAGAGCGCTCCATCCGGCCCGACGGTGGTGAACACCGGCTTGAACCAGGCGTCGGTGGAGGCCAGGAACTCCCGTTCCTCGTAAGCGCGGCGGGCGGAGAAGGTGGCTCCCGAGGGAGAGAGCAGGTCGCAGTGCACCAGGTTGTGCAACGGGTCGCAGACGAAATAGGCGCCTCTCAGCCGCTCCGGAAAGCGCGCGGCGGTGTAGACGGAGTTCCCGCAACTGGAGGTGAACATCCCCACCTGGGATTCGTGGACGTAGATGGGATTCCGGGTGATGGGATAGACGGTGGACTGGTTCTCGTGATCTGAGGGAAACTCCATGGCGGAGGAGACCTGCAGGTATGGATTCCGCGACAGGTACCGGTGCGCGATGACGGGATGGCGAATGTGGTTGTTGTTCCACAGGCCGAAGCGGTTGCCGGAGGCGTCGAAGGCGTTGCCGTATTGAGAGTTCCCGGACACCGGCTCCAGTTGCAACCGGTCCGGCCGGAACCGGAAGTCGGTGCCCAGCGCCGCGACGTCGACGGCCGCGGCTCCCGGATGGCCGGGGAAATGGAGGGGTTCGCCCGTCAGTCCGAACTGCTGGGGATTGCGCCGCGACGGTCCCACCTTGGGGTAGACCCCGTAGATCCAGTTGTCGATGCCGTACAGGAGTCCGTTGACCCGAAGCTGGGGGTTGTAGCGGTTGAATCCGGTGAGAATCACCCGCCGCTCGTCGGCCCGCAGGTCGCCGTCCGAGTCGGGAAGGTAGAGGATGTGCGGAGCGGCGGCCACCAGGACACCCTCCTTCCACGGCATCAGTCCCGTCGGAAAGGCCAGCCCATCGGCATAGACGTGGCTTCGGTCGAACCTTCCATCGCCGCCGGAGTCCTCCAAAACCACGACCCGGCCCTGGGGTTCCGATTGCATGGGATAGTCGCCCATCTCCAGGACGAAGAGGCGTCCGCGGCCGTCGAAGGCGGCGGCCACCGGATCCGAGACCAGCGGCTCGGCCGCCACCAGTTCGATCTCGAACCCCGGCGGCAAATGGAAGGTCTGCAGCGCTTCCTGGGCCGGAAACGGCGGCGCGTCCCCGCTCCCGCAGTTCCCAAGGAGAGTGCAGCAGGCGGCACCCAGGAGCGCTCTCGTCACGATTCCGGCAGCCATCGACATGCGGGATCGGATCATTCCGTGGAAAACGACTCTTCGGGACGGCCTCCGGTCCCACGCCGGGACCGAGGCTGAACGTCCCCGGATTATGATCGATGTCTTCCTCGGCTCCAAGGTGCTCCGAGACTCCCCTCCGGGCCCGCATTCTCCGCCGGGAGCTACGCCGGAATCTTTTTTCGCTCCACGGTCGCGCCGTCGAAATGGTGTCCTTCGGCGGCGCGGGGCAACGGCAACTCCACAGCGGCGCCCGTCCGATGGGAGAGATGGGTGGCCTCGATCATCTGGATGGCGGCACGGCCGTCTTCCCCCGAGACTGCCGGAGGGCGAGCGTAACGCAGACAGTCGACAAAGTCCTGGGTCTGCACGAAGAAGGCCTCCAGGCGCTTGGGCTCAAAGGGATTGCCGATGAAGTCGATCTCCGGCATCTCCCAGACGTCCCGCCACTCTCCCCCTGTCGCCAGTCGAAGCTTTCCGAAGTGTTCGGCTTCGAGCATTCCCTTCTCGCCCCAGACCCGGACGAAATCCATCATGCGCGGGAATCCGGGCTCGGGGAGCTCGTGGCTCATCCACACCTGGGCGCTGGCGCCACGGGAAAAATGGACCTGCGCCATGGCGTTCCGGGCCTGCCAGTTCGGGGCCGAATGAGCGCTCACCGTACCGAAGAGCCGGACCGGCTCGTCGCCGATCAGGAAACGGAGCATATCGAAGCTGTGGGAACAACGGTCCAGGATGTCCCCTCCGTTTTCGAAATCCAGGAGCCAGGGTTTCCCAGGATCGCCCAGCGGCCAGAGGGTGTTCATCTGCACCATCCGCACTTCACCGATCCGCCCCGCTTGGATCAGCTTTCGGGCGCGGGCGAAGACGCCGCGATACCGCAGGGTGTGGATCACGCTGAGGGTGACTCCGGACTCCCGGCAGGCGGCGATCATGGCGTCGCAGTCGGCCACGTTGGTCATCATCGGTTTCTCCACCAGGACGTGCTTGCCATGCCTGGCGGCGGCGATGGTCTGCTCTGCATGCAGCTTGTGGATCGTCGCCAGCAGAACGGCATCGACGTCCTGGCGGCGGAGCATGTGCTCGTAGCTGGGGAAATGCGCGACGCCGAAATCGGACGCCAACTTGGGAGCTCGACTTCCCTGAGCGACGCCCGCCAGCGCGACGCCCTCATTGTGATCTCTCACGCAATGGGCATAGGTCCGGCCCATGTATCCCGAACCCACGATTCCCAAACGTACGATGTCCATGGCATGCTCCCGTGTTGCTGTCCCGTGCCCGAAGGAATGAAACTGAATCGACAAGATACTACACCGGCGCCTTTACGCCGGATGCTCGTCCGGAATCGACCACGGAAATGGCGCTCGGGGTGAGCGGCTGGTAGTTTCAGGGACGACAGCCGGATGACAGTCGGATCGGGAGACCTCGCTAACGGAGTCGAATATGGCCAAGATCGAAATCCTCGACCACCACGTGGTTTACGATAACCCGCAACCTTTCAATCGATCGCGCCACGGGTACTTTCCCGGTCTCGTGAAATTGCCCTCCGGCGATTTGCTGGGCCTGTTCGTCCTGGGCGAAGCCTTCGAAGCGACCAACGTGACGACGGTCGTGACCCGTTCCCAGGATCAGGGGAGCACGTGGAATCTCCAAGGTCCGCTGCACCGCAAGGAAGCTGCATACCGCCACAACTCCGACTACCTGAAGCCGACTCTGCTCAATGACGGCCGGGTGATAGCCCTGGGCTATCGCTTCCATCGCACCGATCCGGATCAGACCATCGCCAACCCCGACCCTGCGGTCGACGGCATTCGCGGGGGCGACAACCTGGTTTCGTTCTCCGGAGACGATGGAGTCACCTGGTCCCATCCCCGGATCGTCCCGCGGTCGCGCCCGGAACTGATCGAACAGTCCGGTCCGGCCATCCAGCTTCGCAGCGGCGCGATTCTGGGAGCCGGCTCGCTGTTCCCCAGGTGGGACGGCAGCAATCCCAGCGGTTGCGTCGGCGCCCTGCTGCGAAGCGAGGACGGAGGCGAGACCTGGGATGACGGCACCGATTTCTTCCGGGACCCGGCCGGACGCTATGCGCCGTCGGAACCGAGATTGTGTGAAATGCAGGAAGGGCGCGTCGTCTCCCTGAATTGGATGATGGACCATGTCCAGGGAACCAACACTACCAATCACGTGACGGTGTCCCACGACGGCGGAGCGACCTGGTCGAACCCCATCGACACCGGCGTCTGGGGACAGGCTTCGAACCTGATGCACTGGGCCGGCGACCTCCTTCTGACGGCCCACTGCCACCGCGAAGGAGAGGATATCGGCGTGTTCGTGAGGATCGTCGATTTTTCGCGCGACCGCTGGCGGACAGTCGAAACGGCCAAGGTCTGGGGCAATGCCCCCTCCATGAAGATCGCCGTCTATTCCAACATGGGCCGGGACCTGAAGTTCGGCCAAGCCTCCTTGCTGCGGCTGGATGACGGCGATGTGCTCGTGACGCACTGGGCCATCGAAGGGGGACAGGGGCGAATCCGCACCCACCGGATTCGGGTTCGGATGTAAGTTTCTCCTCGACCCAAACGAGAATAATTGCAGGAGTGCCCGGGAGGAGCGACTGGAAGTCGCCCCTCCCGGTCGGCGGTTGGAATCCGCCGCTCCGTTGACCGCCCCCGGACCCATCTCATATCATTCTTCGATGGAGATACTCGAAGCTCTGACCTTCGACGACGTACTCCTTTCTCCCGCCTACAGCAATGTCCTGCCCGGGGAATCGGATCTTCAAACCATCTTCTCCCGAAACATCCCCCTGAACATCCCCATTTCCTCGGCGGCCATGGACACGGTGACGGAGCACCGCATGGCCATCACCATCGCACGGCACGGCGGGATCGGAATCATTCACCGCAACCTGGCCATCGAAGCCGAGGCCCGTGAGGTGGACAAGGTCAAGCGCTCCGAGTCGGGCATGATCGTGGACCCGGTCACTGCTGGTCCCGACGATCGGATTCGGGACGTCGTCGAGAGCATGGAACGGTACAAGATTTCGGGGGTTCCGGTCATCGACTCGACGGGAAAGCTGGTGGGGATTCTGACGAATCGGGACCTGAGATTCCAGAACGACCCCGAGCTTCCGGTCTCGGATCTGATGACCCGCGACAACCTGGTCACAGTGGGAGAAGGGATCTCCATGGAGGAGGCCAAGCGGAAGCTCCACGAGCATCGGATCGAGAAGCTCCTGGTGGTGGACGGTGAGAATCGGCTCAAGGGGCTGATCACCGTCAAGGACATCCTGAAGATGATCACCTACCCCAAGGCGGCCAAGGACTCGCGTGGGCGCTTGAGAGTGGGCGCAGCCGTGGGAGCCACCGGAGACTACGTGGAGCGGGCCCGGGAATTGGAGTTGGCGGGCGTGGACGTGGTGGTGGTGGATACGGCTCATGCCCACACGCAGCGGGTGGGCGCAGCCGTGGCGGAGTTGAAGAAGCGGCTCTCCCGCGCCGACGTCACGGCGGGAAACGTGGCCACCGGAGAGGCGGTCCGCTTCCTTCACGACGCGGGGGCGGATGCCGTCAAGGTGGGCATGGGACCCGGAAGCATCTGCACGACCCGGGTCGTCACCGGCGCCGGCATGCCTCAGTTCACCGCCATCGTGGAGGCCGCCCGGACCGCGCGAGAGCTGGGCCTGCCGGTGATCGCCGACGGCGGGATCAAGTATTCGGGCGACGTCACCAAGGCCCTGGCGGCCGGGGCGGATGCGGTGATGATCGGGAACCTCTTCGCCGGCACCGACGAGTCGCCGGGGGAGATGGTGTTCTACCAGAACCGCAGCTACAAGACCTACCGGGGCATGGGGTCGCTGGGAGCCCTGACCGAGGGAACCAGCGACCGCTATGGACAGGATCCGAGTTCCCCGGGGCAGAAGGTGGTTCCCGAGGGGATCGAAGGGCGAGTCCCCTACAAGGGACGCGCCGAGGACCTGATTCCCGTTCTAATGGGCGGACTGCAGTCGGGAATGGGCTACTGCGGCGTCAGAACCGTGCGGGAACTCCAGACTCGAACGAAATTCGTCCGTGTCACCCACCTGGGGCTGCGGGAGTCCCACGCCCACGACGTGGTGGTGACCAAGGAAGCCCCCAACTACCGCGTCGAGATCTGACCGCCTCCAGCCGTCCGTTGCCGGCCCGCTATCGGACGCTATGCCGATATCGGCTCGGCAATATTCTTGCCCACGGCCTGGGCGATGCGGCGCATGTCGTTCATGAGGCTGTCGAACTGGCTCACGTACAACGACTGGGCTCCGTCGCAAAGCGCGTTCTCCGGGTCCTGGTGCACCTCGACGAGGAGGCCGTCCGCGCCCACCGCCACGGCGGCCCGGGCCAGCGGAGCCACCCGGTTCCGGATTCCCACCGCATGGCTCGGATCCACGATGATGGGGAGATGGCTGATCTGCTTCACCACCGGAACGGCGGAGAGATCCAGGGTGTTCCGGGTCAGGTTCTCGAAGGTCCGGATCCCTCTCTCGCAGAGGAGGACGTTGTGGTTCCCCTCGGCCATGATGTATTCGGCCGCCAGGAGCAAATCGGTGATGGTGGCGCTCATGCCGCGCTTCAGAAGCGCCGGAATGCCGCTCTTTCCAATGGCCCGCAGCAGATTGTAGTTCTGCATGTTCCGGGTCCCGATCTGAATGATGTCGATGTAGTCGTGGGCCAGTGGAATCTGGGCCGATTCCATGACTTCAGAGATCACCAGCAAGCCGTTCCGGTCTGCCGCCTTGCGGATGATCCGGAGTCCTTTTTCTCCATGCCCCTGGAAAGAATAGGGAGAGGTCCTGGGCTTGAAGGCCCCGCCGCGCATGACTCTGGCCCCGGCTGCCTTGACTGCGGCGGCAACCTCGTCACACTGATCCACGCTTTCGATGGTGCACGGACCGGCCATGATCACCACCTCGTCCCCGCCGAACTCGACGTCGCCGACCCGTACCCGGCTGCCCTCGGCGTGGAACGCCCGCGAGGCCAGCTTGTAGGGTTCGCTGACGCGGTGGACTCTCCGGACACCGCTCATGGCCTCGTAATCCCGAGTGCTCACAATCTTCGCTCCAACGGCTCCCAGCACCGTATAGTCCACACCCGTCGACCGATGCACGTCGAAACCGTTATCGACGAGCTTGTCGACCACGTGTTCCACCTGTTCCGAACTTGCGTTGTGCTCCATGACGATGACCATGATGGGTTCCTTTCTCTAGCTGATACACGTCCATCCCGGACCTAACCGCTGGTGCGGTATTCCCGCTCCACTCGTCGAGACTCGTCGATGATCCTCTCGAACAGGCGCTTGATGGCGGCTTTGGACAAGGGACCGCGCGTGGCCTCTTGAACCAGCCCGATCACCTCATCCTCGCGCTTCGGATCATAAATGCCCAAGTTTATCTTCTCCTTGATCTTGAAGATTTCGATTGCACACCGGCTGCGGCAATTGAGAAGCTCCACCAATTGGAGATCGATCTGGTCGATTTCGCTACGCCAGTAGCCAAGGTCATTCACTCTGGATGCCTTTTTTTGAAATCAGCGGGCAAAAAAAAACCGTGGGCTTTTGGAGTTGCCCACGGCCTCAGGATCACCTGCAATGGCAGGGCGACCCTCAGCCGTTTCTAAAAAAATAATAGAAGCCCCGCAGACTCACCATAGTCGTCCTTTGAAAGTAGCCATTTACGATACTCCAGAATTACCCTGGAATCAAGCGCTCTCTGGCGAAACGGCCGACTTGCCTGGGCAGGTCGGCATCGTGCCGATGCTCGTCCACGAACCGGACCAATGCGGTTCCGATCACCGCGGCATCGGCATACCGCCAGACCCGCCGGACGTCCTGGGCCGAGGTGATCCCGAATCCCACGGCGATGGGAAGGGAGGAGTATTCCCGCAACCGGCGAATCGTCGCCGGCACCTGCGACTCGACGTCGGACCTCTTGCCGGTGACTCCGGTACGAGCCACCAGATAGACGAAACCGCCGCTGGCCCGGCTCACCTTTTCAAGCCTCTCGTCAGACGATGTCGGCGCCGCCAGAAAGATGACGTCGAGCCCATCGACGCAGTTTCCGGGGTCGCCTTGCTCCCGGAATCGGATGTGCTCCTCGGGGGTCAGATCCGAGATGATGATGCCGTCCAGACCGGCTTCTACGGCTTCGCCTGCCAACCGTCCCGGGCCGTAGCTCCAGACCGGGTTCATGTAGGTCATGAACACGAGGCCGGCGTCGACCCTGTTCCGCAGCCTCCGGACCAGTTCGATGTAGTCCGGGATGCCGTAGCCGTGACGGAGCGCCCGAAAGGAGGAGGTCTGGATCACGGGCCCGTCCGCGATGGGATCGGAGAACGGGATGCCGATCTCCACGATATGAGACCCGGCCTCCACCAGTTCCAGAACGATCTGCTCGGTCGCTTCCAGGTCCGGGTGTCCCGCCGTCACGAAGGGGACGAAGCACTTCGGGTTATTCGAGAAGATCTCGGACAGTCTCGACATCCTTGTCTCCACGGCCGGAAAGATTGACCACAATCAGCTCACCGCTGCCCTGGTGCCGGAGGCACTCCGCCACGGCGTGCGAGGATTCCAATGCCGGCATCATCCCTTCCAGGCGGCTCAGGAGGTGAAACGCTTCCAGGGCCTCGTTGTCGTCTGCCGACGTGTACTCGACCCTTCCTGAATCCCGCAACAGGGCATGCTCCGGCCCCACCGACGGATAGTCCAGACCCGCAGAAACACTGTGGGTGTTGGCCACCTGCCCGTTGTCATCCTGCAGGACGTAGCTGAAGGTGCCATGGAGCACCCCCTTCGATCCGCCCTGGAAGCGCGCCGCATGATCTCCCAGGCGGAAGCTCCGGCCCCCGGCTTCGACCCCGATCATCCGCACGCCGGGATCACCCAGGAACTCGAAGAAAAGTCCGATGGAGTTGCTGCCTCCGCCCACGCACGCAATCAACAGGTCCGGAAGCCTCCCTTCCAATTCCAGGATCTGGCGCCTCGCCTCGCGTCCGATGATGGACTGGAAATCCCGGACCATGGCGGGGTAGGGATGGGCGCCCAGCACCGATCCCAGGAGATAGTGAGTGTTCTCCACATGGGTGACCCAGTCGCGCATGGCCTCGTTGATGGCATCCTTCAGGGTCCGGCTCCCGGCGTCCACCGGTGTGACCCTGGCGCCCAGCAACTCCATTCGAAAGACGTTGAGAGCCTGCCGGCGCATGTCTTCGGTGCCCATGTAGATCTCGCATTCCATCCCCATCAGGGCGCAGACGGTGGCCGTGGCCACCCCATGCTGCCCGGCGCCGGTCTCGGCGATGATGCGGCTCTTCCCCATGCGTTGGGCCAGCAGAGCCTGTCCCAGCGCATTGTTGATCTTGTGAGCCCCGGTGTGGCAGAGATCCTCCCGCTTCAGGTAGACACGGGCGCCCACCCGCTGAGAGAGGCGCGGCGCCAGGGTCAGGGGTGTGGGCCGGCCCACGTAGTGTCTGGCCAGCCGTTCCAGTTCCCGGGCGAACTCGGGATCGGCATTGGCTTCCTCGTAAGCCCGATCCAGTTCCTCCAAGGGGGACATGAGGGTCTCGGGCACGAACTTGCCGCCGTAGGCGCCGAAGTGTCCCCCGGCATCAGGTAACGGATCCTTGGATAGTGCGGTGTTCTGCAGTCTCATTGGTCGTTGTCTCCATATTTTGCGGCATGCTCCCGCGCCACCTTCAGAAAAGCCCTCAGTTTGTCCCGGTCCTTGAGTCCCGGAGAACTCTCCACACCGGAACAGACGTCCACACCCATGGGCTTGAGACGTTCCAGGGCTTCACCCAGATTCTGAGGCGTCAAACCGCCGGAGAGCAGAAACGGGCGGTTCAATGACTCCAGCGCGGACCAGTCGGCGAGCGTTCCGGTGCCCCAGGATGTGTCGATGATGACTTCATGCTCGGGGAAGCGCCGGGCGCCGGAGGGGCTGGTGGCGACCCAGACGCGCTTTTCCGTATTCGGAACCTGGCAGGGGTCGTCGACTCCGTGCAACTGGATGACGTCGAAGGGAAGCCGCATCCACGAGTCCTCGCCGGGCCGGGCCACCGCAATGGCCACCCGAAGAATCTCCGGTGGAAGCTCGCCGGCCAGGGCTCGAGCCCGTTCGGGCTCCAGGTAGCGGGGGCTGGGGGGATAGAAGTTGAAGCCCAGGGCATTGGCCCCGTATCGGACCGAATCCAACGCATCCCGGCGGCGGGTGATTCCACACACCTTGATGATCATCTCCCGAGGCTCCGGTGCAACTCTTCCTCCCGGCCTTCGGAAGCGTTGGTTTGCAGCAATTTTCTCAATCCGGCACCAGGGTCGCCGGAGTCCATCAGCAGAGAGCCGACCAGAAAGGCATCGAAACCGGCGTCGCGCAACTCGGCCAGTTGGACAGGTTCCCGGATTCCCGACTCGGACACCAGGACGAACCCCGACTCCCCCTCCAGCAGCCTGGCCAGTTTGAAGGACGTGTCCAGGTCCACATGAAAGGTTTTCAGGTCGCGGTTGTTGACGCCTATGATGCGGGCCCCGCTCTCCACGGCCGTCTCCAGCTCGAAGGCATCGTGGACTTCCACCAGAGCGTCGAGCCGGAAGTCCTGCCCACTCCGAATCAACTCCCGGAGCTCGCCCGGAGAGAGGCAGGCGACGATCAGGAGGTAGGCGGACGCGCCGTGGGCCCGGGCCTCCGCCAGCTGATAGGCATCGAAAATGAAATCCTTCCGCAGCAGGGGCAGCCCCGTCTCCTGCTCCCGGACGGTGCGGATGAACTGGAGGTCGCCGCGGAAAAAATGCTTTTCGGTCAGGACCGAGACGGCCGCCGCCCCGTTGTCCAGATAGAGGCGGGCGATCTCCTGGGGAGGAAGCCGGCAGGAGAAAGCCCCGCGGCTGGGACTATGGTACTTGATCTCGGCGATGATATTTATTTCAGGACGAGTCAGCGCCGCTTCGAAGGAGGGGGCCGGCCGGCCGGGATCGGCCTCCAGCAGTTCGGCCAGGGGAACCTTGTCCCGGGCCGCCGCCAAATCCTGTTTCTTCCTGACCAGGATTCTATCCAGCATACGCCTCAATCAACTGATCGAGCTTCCGGACTGCGCTTCCCGAGTCGATGGATCCAGCCGCGCGATCCAAGGCCACCCGAAAGTCCGACTCTCCCGCCAGGTGCAGGGCCGCCGCTGCGTTCAGGACCACCAGATCCCGTGGGGAACCGTGCCGTCTTCCCTCCAGAATCGCCCGGACCAGCCGGGCGTTGTCTTCCGGGCTGCCTCCGGCGACTGCCTGTGGATCCCACGGAGCGAACGTGTGGGGCGCCGGGTCGAACTCGAAGCTGCGGTCCCGGTCCTCCTCCACTTCGGTCACCCAACTGGGAGCCGCCGTCGAGAGCTCGTCCAACCCGTCGCGGCTGTGGACCACCCAGGCCCGCCGGCAACCCAGGGCCGCCAGGGCCTGCCCCAGTTTTCGAGTCAGTTCCCGCGAGTAGACGCCGATGATCTGGTACGGAGCACCTGCGGGATTCGTGAGGGGTCCCAAAAGGTTGAAGATGGTGCGATGCGGCAACTGACGCCGGATCTGGACGACTCTCTTCATGGCGGGATGGAACAGGGGAGCGAAGAGAAAGGCGATTCCCAGTTCGTCCAGGCTCTTCCGGGCGACCTCGGCGGAGCGGGCGACCTGGACTCCCAGAGCCTGGAGCACGTCTGCGCTGCCGCTCCGGGAAGTGGCGGCCCGGTTGCCGTGCTTGGCCACCGGCAGTCCGGCTCCGGCGATGACGAAGGCCGCCGCGGTGGAGACGTTGAAAGTGTCCGACCCTCCTCCGGTTCCGGCCGTGTCGATGAACCTGCGGTGACGGCAACGCAGGCTCACGGCGTGGCGCCTCATGATCCGCGCGAAGCCGGCTATCTCCGAGGGAGTCTCTCCCTTGGAATACAACGCACTCAGGAACGCCATGATCTCCCGGTCCGGCGTTCCTTCCGCCAGGATCAGCTCCAGGGCCTGGGCGGCCGACTCCTGCGGGAGGTCTCGGGACGCCTCCAACTCTCTGGTCAGGTCCTGCAACATAGGAAGTTCTCCAGGATGGCCTTGCCCGGGTCGGTCAGCACCGATTCGGGATGGAATTGAACGCCGAAGATATCATGTTCCCGATGGCGCAATCCCATGATGAGCCCATTGCCGGTCCAGGCGTTCACCACCAGGCATTCGGGGATATGGTCTTTGCTGACCACCAGCGAATGATAGCGAGTGGCTTCGAAGGGATTGGGTATCCCCGAGAGGATGGAGTCCCCCTGGTGATGGATTCTGGAGGTCTTCCCGTGCATCAGCTCCGGCGCCCGGATCACCAGGCCTCCAAAAGCCGATGCGATGGCCTGATGGCCGAGGCAGACTCCCAGAACCGGCACCCGGCCCGCCAGCCGGCGGATCGCCTCGATGGAGATTCCGGCGTCTTCCGGCGTTCCCGGGCCCGGTGAGATCACGAGCCTCCCGGGCTCCCGGTCCAGAATCTCGTCCGTCGTGATCTGGTCGTTGCGGTAGACCTCGAGATCGCACCCCAACTCGCCCAGGTACTGGACCAGGTTGTAGGTAAAGCTGTCGTAATTGTCGATCATGATGACGTTCATGATTGGACACCCGGAGTATGGGCGACCCGGCACGGCTCCAGAGCCGAGGCCAGTTCCAGGGCCCGAAACAGGGCCCGCGCCTTGTTGCGGCATTCCTTGTGCTCGAATTCCGGGACCGAATCGGCGACGATGCCCGCGCCCGCCTGAAGGTATGCCTTTCCGTTCTTGATGGCGATGGTCCTGATGCCAATGCAGGAGTCCAGATTGCCCGAGAAGTCTAGATAGCCGACGGCTCCGGCGTAGACGCCTCTCCTGCACGGCTCCAGCTCCTCGATGATCTCCATGGCCCTGACTTTGGGCGCTCCGGTCACGGTCCCTGCCGGAAAGCAGGCAGCCAGAGCGTCGAAGCGGTCCAATTCGGGGCGGAGCCGGCCCCGGAGCGAACTGGTGATGTGCATCACGTGCGAGTACTTCTCCAGGAACATCAGATCGGAGACGTGGACGGATCCGTAGGTGCTGACCCGCCCCAGATCGTTCCGGCCCAGATCCACCAGCATCAGGTGCTCCGCCCGTTCCTTCCCGTCCGCCAGCAGTTCCTCTTCCAAGAACTGCTCCTCCTCGGGATTTCGGCCTCGGCGGCGGGTGCCGGCAATTGGCCGGTACTCCAGATCTCTGCCCTGAACCCGGATCAGCATCTCGGGAGAAGATCCAGCCAGATGCAGATCCCCCATCCGGAGGTAGAAGAGATAGGGAGACGGGTTGACGTAGCGAAGGGCCCGGTAGACGTTGAAGGGGTCTCCCGGATAGTCCGCCTCGAAGCGCTGGGACAGGACCACCTGGAAGATGTCTCCGGCCCGAATGTATTCCTTGGAAGTCTCCACCGCGCCGCAGAAATCCTCTTTCCGGAAGCTGGAGCCGACGCAGCCGAGCGCAGGGAGCGCCTGGTCGGGATCGATGAGAGCAGTGGCCTGTGGGGCGCTTCGGAGCCGGTGCTCCATCTCCCGGATCCGGTCCTGGCTCTCGTGGGACATGATGATGATCTGGTGTTTGACGTGGTCGAAAGCCACGACCGTGGCGTAGAAATCCATGAGTACCGTGGTGGCGGGGGAGAGGTGCCCATCTTGCCGGATCAGATTCGGAAGACGCTCCAGTTCCCGGACCATTTCGTAGGCAAAGACCCCGATGGCGCCCCCGGTGAAGGGAGGCAGGTCCGGATCGGACGGCTCCCTCAGCGGAGGAAACTGACGGCGGAAACCCTCGAACTGTCCTTCGAAAACCTGGTATGGGTCAACACCCAGAAAGGAGTACCGTCCGATGCTCTCTCCTCCCTCGACCGATTCCAGGAGAAACCCTCTCCGGGCAGAGGAACCCAAGCTGAGAAACGCGGTGACCGGATTCAGCAGATCGGCCAAAAAGGCCTTGGTGTACAGCATGGTTCAGAAACTTCGTCCAAAAAAAGAAAGGCCGTGGAGAACTTCCTCCACGGCCTTTCTTGATCTCTATCTTGGCCCTTTGACGATGGACAGTCCTCCGATAACGAGCTGTGCTAGACGCGCCAACCGTATCGGGAGAAACTGAAAATCGTCATGTCCAAATTGCCTTTTGGGAAAATACAGAGTCAGAGTTCGGAAGTCAAATCAGAATTGGCAGGAAAGCAGAAAAGTTAGGAGAGAGAAAAGAGCAAAAAGAAAAGAGTGAAGAAAGCGGAGTCGTTTCCGCCCGGTGGTTTTGGAGAACTCTCCTCTTAATCTCCTTCCTCTCTTCTCTTTCCTCTTTACTCTCTCCTCCCTATCCCCCCGACATGGAGCGGAGGAAAGTGGCGTTGTCTCGGGTCTTGCTCAGCTTGTCCAGCAGGAGTTCCATGGATTCGGTGACGGAGAGGGGATTCAGAACCTTGCGCAAGATCCAGATTCGGTTCAGATCGTCCCGCTTGAGCAGAAGCTCTTCCTTTCGGGTACCGGAACGGTTGATGTCTATCGACGGGAAGATCCGCTTGTCGACCAGGCGCCGATCCAATCCCAGTTCCATGTTTCCGGTTCCCTTGAACTCCTCGAAGATGACGTCGTCCATTCGGCTGCCGGTGTCGATCAAGGCGGTGGCGATGATGGTGAGGCTCCCGCCTTCCTCGATGTTCCTGGCCGCCCCGAAGAAACGCTTGGGCCGCTGCAGCGCGTTGGAGTCCACACCACCCGACAGGACCTTTCCGGAGGGCGGGACCACGGAATTGTAGGCGCGGGCCAGACGAGTGATGGAATCCAGAAGGATCACCACGTCCTTGCCATGCTCCACCAGCCGCTTGGCCTTTTCCAGGACCATTTCCGCCACCTGGATGTGACGGGAGGCCGGCTCGTCGAAGGTGGAGCTGATGACCTCGCCTCGAACCGAGCGCTGCATATCGGTCACTTCTTCCGGACGCTCGTCGATGAGGAGGACGATCAGAATGACCTCGTGGTGGTTTTGGGCAATGGAGTGGGCGATGCTCTGCAGGATCATGGTCTTTCCCGCCCTGGGCGGAGAAACGATCAGGCCCCGCTGGCCCTTGCCGATGGGGGTGAGCAGATCCATGACTCGACCCGTCAGATTATTCTGGTTCGTCTCTTGATGGACGCGCTCGTCCGGGTAGATCGGGGTCAGGTTCTCGAAGAAGGTGCGATCGCGCGCCACGTCCGGGTGCTCGAAATTGATGGCTTCCACCTTGATCAGGGCGAAATAGCGTTCTCCCTCCTTGGGGGGGCGGACCTGGCCGGACACCGTGTCCCCGGTGCGAAGATCGAACCGGCGGATCTGGGAGGGAGAGACGTAGATGTCGTCGGGGCCGGGCAGATAGTTGTACTCGGGAGCTCGCAGAAAGCCGAACCCGTCGGGAAGCGTTTCCAGAACTCCCTCCGAGAAAATGAGGCCGCTACGTTCCGTCTGGGCCTTGAGAATCTGGAATATCAACTCCTGCTTCCGCATCCCCGCGGCTCCGGAAATGGCCAAGTGTTTGGCGAACTCATTTAACGCGTTGATCGTCAGCTCTTTCAATTCCTGAATATTTAGGGGCTTCCCGGTTTCCCGGAAGGTGGGCGTGCTTGCTTCAGACATCTTTCAATGGCCTTTCAAAATGGTCGCCACAGGATCACTCACACCAGCCATTTGTGGCGGGATGGCCGGCAGCCTCGGAGGGTGATCACACCCCAGAGACTTGAATCACCAAACCTGATGGTTGTCTTCCGGATGGATTCGATGGAACAAGTACGTCCTCTCAGTGGACGCCTGCTTGTTCTCCCCCCTCCAACTGCGGCGGCTGCGGGTCGTTCAAGTATTCGTCCCGCTGTTGCCGACTCTTTCTCTTGATGGGCTTTTCGAGTGCGATGTCGAGAACCTCGTCCATGGTGTCAACGAGGACAATCTTGACTTTCTCCAGAACAGGGTCAGGGATCTCTTTCAGATCCTTTTCGTTGTCTTTGGCCAGAATGACGGTGCCGATCCCGGCCCGGTGGGCCGCCAGAATCTTCTCCTTGACGCCACCGATGGGAAGGACCTTGCCGCGAAGCGTGATCTCCCCGGTCATGGCCACGTCACGGCGAACCGCGATCCCGCTCAAGGCCGAGACGATGGTGGTCGCCATGGTGATGCCGGCCGAGGGGCCGTCCTTGGGGATGGCTCCTTCCGGCACATGCACATGCATGTCCAAAATCTTGTGAAAATCCTTGAGCAGGCTGTAGTCCGAACTTCGGGATCGAATGAAGGAAAGAGCCGCTTTTGCCGATTCCTGCATGACCTCGCCCAGCTTTCCGGTCAAGAGCAGATCGCCCTTCCCTTGCATGGTGGTGGCCTCCGTCAGAAGCACCTCGCCACCCACTTCGGTCCAGGCCAGACCCGTGGCCAGACCGACTTCATTCGTTTCCGCCGCCAGTTGGTTCCGAAACTTGTGAGGACCAAGATAGTCCCGGACCTTGCCGGGAGAAATGTCGAAGACCTGATCCTGGATTTTGATCTTCTTCCGGGATCGAACCAACTTGTGCACCACCTTCCGGCAGATGCTTCCGATCTCCCGCTCCAGGTTGCGGACTCCGGATTCGCGCGTGTAGTAGCGAATGAGCTCCAGGATTGCATCGTCCTCAAATCGGAGCGGCCTCCTTTTCAGGCCGTTCCGATCCAACTGCTTGGGCAACAGGTACTGCCGGCCGATCTTGAGCTTCTCCCATTCCGTGTAGCCGGAGATATCGATGACCTCCATGCGATCCTGCAACGGCCTCGGAATGCTGTGACGAACGTTTCCGGTGCAGATGAAAAGGACATCGGAGAGGTCGTACTCCGTATCCAGATAGTGGTCCACGAAGCTGTTGTTGTGCTCCGGATCCAGGACCTCCATGAGGGCGGCCGACGGGTCGCCCCGGAAGTCCATGCTCATCTTGTCGATCTCGTCCAGAAGGAGCAGGGGATTCCGGGTCCCCGCCTTTTTCATCATCTGGATGATCTGCCCGGGAAGAGCTCCGATGTAGGTTCGCCGGTGCCCGCGAATCTCCGCTTCGTCGCGGACTCCGCCCAGTGAAAGACGGACGAACTTCCTGCCCGTCGCCCTTGCGATGGACCGCCCCAGCGAGGTCTTTCCGACGCCCGGCGGGCCGATAAAGCAGAGTATCGACCCATTGGATTTCTTGCGGGAAAGCTGTCGGACGGCAAGATACTCCAAAATCCGTTGCTTCACCTTGTCCAGACCGTAATGGTCCGCTTCCAACACTTTCTCGGCGCGCGAGATCTCGCGGATTTCACGGCTCCGCTTCTTCCAGGGCATGGCAACGAGCCACTCGACATAGGTCCGGCTGACCGTACTCTCGGCGCTCATGGGCGGCATGTGCTGAAGCCGCCGGATCTCATTCATCGCCTTCTCTTTGGCGTCCTCGGGCATGGAGGCGTCTTCGATTTTCTTCTTCAGTTCCTCCAACTCGTCCTTGTCCCCGCGCCCCAACTCCTCCTGAATGGCCTTGACCTTCTCGTTCAGGTAGTACTCCCGCTGGGCCTTCTCCATCTGCCGGCGCACACGCCCCTGAACAGACCGGTCCATCTTGATCTTCTCGATCTCGATCTCGATGGACTCACAGATCTTCGTCATCCGTTCCGCGGGGCCCACGATTTCCAGCAGGGCCTGTTTGTCCTCGACCACGATGGGAAGGTTCGCGGCGACCGTGTCCGCAAGCCGCTCGGGGGTCGTGTTCCGAGTCGACTGGACGATGGTTTCGTAGCTGATGTTGGGATTCAGCTTGGCGAATTCCTCGAACAGGAGGTTCAGACGTTTTGTGAGCAGACTCATCTTGGCGCGGGAGACCACCGGAACCGGCTCAACTTCAACCTCGGCCCTGAAATAGCCCGCGGCACCGGACACATGAACGGTTCGAGCGCGCTGGACCCCCTCGACCAGGACTTTGATGTTTCCGTCCGGAAGCTTGAGGCTCTGGACGATTTTGGAAACGGTTCCGACTTCGTAGATGTCCTCGGAGGACGGGCTGTCCTGCGATGCGTCCTTCTGGGTGGCCAGGTAGATCTTCTTGTCCGCCTTCAACGCCACTTCCAACGCCTTCACCGAAGAATCTCGCCCAATCACGAAGGGGACCATCATCGCCGGGAAGACGACGACATCGCGAATGGGGACCATGGGATAACTCGCGGTCCGGGTGTCTTGGATGTCCGTCATACTCGTGTTCTGTCGTAAGCTAAAGGGTACGAGCGCTTCTCACTGTAAGATGCAGCACATCGGGATTCGTTTCAACGGCCGTTTCGACGCCGGCCGGTCCAACCGGAACGGCGGAAGGAATACGCTTCGGAGACGTCATCCCGCCTTCTCGAGAACCTGAAACACGATTTCCCGGTTTTCGACCATCTCCTTGGTCACCGCCAACTCCTCCATCGTCTTGTTGGAGGGGAGTTCGTACATGAGGTCCAACATAAGATCCTCTACGACCAACCGCAAGCCGCGCGCTCCGATCTTACTCTTCAACGCCAGATCCGCAATGACCAGCAGGGATTCCTCCGTGAACCTCAGCGAGACCCCCTCAAACTCGAACATCCTCTGATATTGCTTGACCAGGGCGTTGCTGGGCCGGGTCAGGATCTCGACCAAGGCCTCCCGGTCCAGATCGTGCAGCGTGCAGACGATGGGAAGGCGTCCCACGAACTCGGGAATCAGACCGAATTTGATCAGGTCCTCAGGCAGCGTCTGGCCCAGGACTTCGGAAGTGCTTTCCTTCTTCCATCGGTTGTCGCCGAGCGAGGACCGGAACCCCATGCCGCTCCGGCCCAGACGATTTCGAATCAATTTCTCGAGACCGACGAAGGCTCCTCCACACAGGAACAGAATGTTCGTGGTGTCCACTTGAACGAATTCCTGGTGAGGGTGTTTGCGACCTCCCTGAGGAGGGACGTTGGCCACGGTACCTTCCAATATCTTGAGCAGCGCCTGTTGGACTCCCTCGCCCGACACGTCCCGCGTAATGGACGGGTTTTCATCTTTACGGGAAATCTTGTCGATCTCGTCGATGTAGATGATCCCTTGCATGCAACGTTCCCGGTCTCCCCCGGCAGACTGCAGCAATCGAAGCAGGATGTTCTCCACATCCTCCCCCACGTAGCCGGCCTCGGTCAGGGTGGTGGCGTCGACGATGGCAAAGGGAACCGAGAGCATGCGGGCCAGGGTCTGCGCCAGGAGCGTCTTGCCGGTGCCGGTGGGGCCGATGAGCAGAACGTTGCTTTTCGAGAGCTCGACGTTCTGGCGGCGCCGTCTGCCCAACTTGATCCTCTTGTAATGATTGTAGACGGCCACGGCCAACTTCTTCTTGGGGACCTCCTGGCCCACGACATACTGGTCCAGGAACTCCTTGATCTCTACCGGCTTGGGCAGCGTCTCCTTGATCGATGCCGCCTCTGCGGTCAGTTCATCGGCGATGATCTCGTTGCAGATGTCGACACATTCGTCGCAAATGAAGACTGACGGACCCGCGATCAGCTTCTTGACGTGTTTTTGGCTCTTGTTGCAGAAAGAGCACTGGAAAATGTCTTCCACATTCTTCTTCACTTGAACTCCCCTGTTGACCACGAGCACCCCGGAGCGCCGACCAGAGGCGTGGGATCCGGCGAATGATTGTCGAGGCTGTCTGGGATGACCGAGTCCGTCAAGTGTGCTTCTCGATGGCCATGTCGATAATACCATATTCCTTGGCTTCAGGAGTGGCCATGATGAAGTCGCGATCCACGTCCTTGGCGATCCGGCGCAAGGTCTGCTTGGTGTGCTTGGCCAGGATCCGGTTCGTCGTATCCCGCATTCTCAGGATCTCCCGGGCATGGATATCGATGTCGGTCGCCTGACCCGAGAGTCCCGACATGGTGGGCTGGTGGATGAGGATCCGGCTGTGGGGAAGCGCGAACCGTTTTCCCGGGGCGCCGGCGGCCAGCAACAACGCCGCCATGGACGCCGCCTGCCCGATGCAAATGGTGGTCACGTCATTCTTGACGAACTGCATGGTGTCGTAAATGGCCAGACCCGCGGTAATGGAGCCTCCGGGCGAATTGATGTAAAGGGAAATGTCCTTGTCCGGCCCCTCCGCTTCCAGGAAGAGCAGTTGAGCGGTGACCAGGTTGGCCACGTTGTCATCGATAGGCGTGCCGACGAAGATGATGTTGTCCTTCAAGAGACGGGAATAGATGTCGTAGGCGCGCTCGCCACGATTGCTCTGCTCGACCACCATGGGGATCAATGGCATCCTGGATCTCCTCTCGTCGCTGCCCGCCGTCCGGGCTCGTCACATCACCTCGTGGGAAAAACGGTCAATACTCTGGTCCGAACCCGCCCCGCGGGGAAGCTCCACTTGCCAGCTCTGCACTCTTCATTCTTCCGTAACCGCCGAGTGCTCAACCAGCAGCTCCAGTGCCTTGCGGCGGCGGATTCGATTCCTCAGATCTGCTCTCGATTCTTCGTCGTGAAATCTCTGCCGAATCTTCTCCAGTGGCTGATTCAGCGCCTCCGCCGTTTGACGAAGTTCCGCCTCCAACTCCGACGGCTCGACCTCCAGGTTCTCAGCCTCCGCGATCTCTGAAAGGACCAACGCCGCCCGGGCCTCCTGCTCGGCATCCTGGCGCAGGTCGTCCCGGATGCGATTCCAATCCAGGTTCGCCTTGCTGGGGTCCACTCCCTGCCGAGCCAAATTGTAGGCGACGTCGCGGATCTTGTTGTCGATCCGTTCTTCCACGAGAATTTCCGGGACCTGAAAACGATTGGCCTCGGAAAGCCTCTCGATCAGTTGGCGCCTGATGCTGGAATCCCGGGCCTGTTGCCATTGGCTTGAGAGCCCTTGCCGAATCTGCTCCCTGAGTTGATCCAGATCGTCGAAATCTCCCAGGTCCTTGGCGAATTCATCGTTCAACTCCGGAAGATCCTTGACCTTGATGTCGTTCAGTTGCAGGTTGAAACGGACGCGGCGGCCAGCCAGCTTTTCCTCCGGATAGTCCTGAGGATAGTCCACGACGAAGGTCTTCTCTCCTCCAACGTCCATTCCCTGCAGGGCTTGATTGAAATCCTGCTGGGTGCGTTCGTCTCCCACGCGGATGGTCGTGTTCTCCTGCCGGATGGCGTCATCCCCATCCGGAACGTACTTGCCGACCAGGTCCACGACCGCGTAGTCCCCATCGCGAGCTTCTTTCCGATCCGAAACCGAAATCAAGGGCGCATGGCGACCTCGAAGCTGCTCCAGCTCCCGGGTCACCGATTCCTCGTCCGGAGCCTTCTTCTCCAAACGGATTTCCAGTCCCTTGTATTCCGGAATCTCGAATTCGGGCAGGGTCTCCACCACGGCCTCGTACACCAGAGGCTCCCCTTCATTGAAATCCACTTGCTCGAGTTGCAACTGGCCGAGGGGTCGGATTTTCCTTTCGCGGATGGACTGGTCGTAAGTTTCGGGGATCAATTTTCGCAGGACATCCTGGCGAATGTCCTTCCGATATCGCCGTTTGACCAGCGCCACCGGGGCCTTGCCGGGTCGGAACCCGGCAATCCTGGCGTGCCTTCTATAGTTCGCGGCAACCCGATTGTATTCGGCGAGTACCGTCTCGACCGGCACTTCGACCCGCAACTTCTTTTTGACCGGACTGATATCTTCCAGTTCCGTCTGAAGGTTCATGATCCCACACCGCTGCCCTTTCACCACGGGCTTTCAAAGCGGCACACATTCTAACAGCCCTCGGCGAACGCCGTGGCGATCGTGAAATAATGAAAGCGCACCCACAAGGAGCGCCCGTACACTATGGCTGCCGATGGTGAGAGAGAACTTCTGGAACAGAAGGCCAAGGCGCTGGATCGAATCCTGAACCTGTACCTGGAACTGCAGCATTCGGCTTTCTACAGCCGTAACTGGGTCGAGCTGGCCGAGTTGATGGAAGAGGAAGCCGCTCGCCTCGCCCAGGCTGAAGCCGGCGAAGAATGAAGATCCGGCCCCTGGGAAACGCGGGACGCTAGACGGCGACGATCTCGCTGATGTCGATCAGGTGCATCTGCCGGCCCTCGCCGGTGTGCGGCGAATCGATGACAACGCTGCGGCCGTCGGGACTGAAACGCGGGTGCGTGTCCACTCGTCCCTCGCGGGTGTACTCCGGCGGAGAGAAGAACCGTCCCAGCGGGACCCGCCTGCCCGTGGCCACATGGTAGAGATACACATGTTGCTTCCGGTGCTCGTCCGGATACGTGTCGTTCAGGATCCACTCGCCTCCCGGCAGGTAGGTGCAGTGACCATTTTCGGTCATGACACCCTCTCCGACCATCTCGACTGCCCCCCCGGTCGCGTCCTCGAATAGATAGAACCCCCACGGTCTGGTTTCGGGCCGGGTCCAGGCGAGAATCGCCTCCGGGTCCCTCCAGTTGAAGTGTGAAGTCAGACCGGAGGCATCGACGACACGGAGGTCCGAGCCGTCCTGGCTGGCGGTGAACATCCGAGTGGCGCCGGTGAACTTGGGAAATCCCCAGCGATGAAGAAAAATGAAACGGGCGCCGTCGGGACTGATCAACAGGTGGTTGAAGTAGCTCTTGGCTTTGGCCAATTCCACGCCCGGCATCGGAATGTTGACGACTTGATCAATCGAGATCAGCAATTCCTGGCGCCCGCTCTCCAGATCGACGCGGAAGATACCCGAATCTTTGGGCGCCCCGACGCTGCGGTAGGGGTCCTCAGGTCCAGGATATCCGTAGGCGGGCCGCATGTCGCTGACGCGGCGATAATCGGGCGCCACGGCCCAGCCCCCGTCGGGGCTGACCGTATAGACCGGATAGGGGATGGTTCGCTGTTGCCGCGTCTCTATATCCAAGATGCGGCACACGAAGCGGTCCTGCTGGCGATCGTTCCAGAGGACTTCGGTCCTGGAACCGGGGCGCCACTGGAGCATGCATCCCTGTTGCCAACACCAGGCGCGGCTTTCTCCCAGTTCGATCCACTTGTCGCCGTCGTGAAGGTCGACCATGCCGATCTTGATCACATCGCCGGATGTGGGCGAGCGGTGTTCAAAGTCGACTTCCATCCCCAGCACGAAGCGGCCGGTGGGATCGAATTCCAGCTTGTCGTAGTACCCGAACCAGTGATGCTTGGGGCCGTGCGTGATGGCTCGGACCGGGGGCAGTTTGCTTCGCGCAACCGCCATTGCCGGGCGAGGCAGAGCGGTGAGCGCCAACAGGGCGGGGGCGGTGGTCCGGAGCAGATCACGCCGTGTCAGAGTTGCATTTGGCTTGCGCATGAGACGACCCTTGAAGCTGCTACTGAGATTAGCGGCCCGCGCAGGGCCAGAGAGCCACAAGAGCTCGCAACCGGAAAAACTGGTGAGCCGCCAGGGAATCGAACCCCGAACCTACTGATTAAGAGTCAGTTGCTCTGCCTGATTGAGCTAGCGGCCCATACTTCCCATGAAAGGACTCCAGTTTAACAGTCAACGAACCGGTGCGCGAATCGCCTATGCGGAGTTGGAACCGGAAATGGCCCGTGCGACGACATCCAGGCACTGGATCATGGCCGGGACCGGATCTTCCTTGTCCCCTTCGAACTCCAACGAGACGGGACCCAAGAACCCCAGGCTCTGAAAGGTCTCAAAGGTCTTGACCACATCCAGCTTGCCCTGGCCCAGGACCACGTCATTTTCCTCGGCGTCGAAGTCCTTGAGGTGGACTCCCAGGACCCGGCTCCCGAGGATCTCCAGAGCCGCCACCGGATCGACTCCCGCACGGATGTAGTGCCCCAGGTCGGCACAAGCGCCGATGCGCGGGTCGAGGCCGTCCACCGATTCCATGATCCACTCGGGCCGCCGCCAGCGCTCGTCCTCGGGACCGTGATTGTGGATGGCGATCCGGATATCGTACTGGTCCACCAGTTTTTCCAGGCTGGTGAAGGCCCGTTTCGAAGGATTTGCGCTCAGGACACGCACCCCAAGATTCCGGGCCAGGCGAAAGACCGACTCGTTCTTCTCGTGTTCTTCCGTGAAGCGTTCCACCCCGAATGCGTTCACGGTGATTCCCGCTTCCCGCAGCCGATCTCGAAATCGGACGATCCCGTCCTCGCCGCCGTCCTGCGGCAGGTGGCCTCTCCAAAGCTCCACGAAAGGTAGACTCAACCGTTTCGCCTGCCCGAGAAAGTCGCCGGTGGGCACGAAATGCCTGAGCGAGTAGCTCTGGAACCCCATTTCGTAGTTCCCGTAGCCGCGGTCCGGCTCCGGCGGTTCCGGAGAGTCCGCCGGCGGCGATGAACAGCCCGAAAAGCCGGTGGCCAAGCCGGCTCCGGCAAGGCCCAGGGACAAGTGCATCCAATCTCTTCGGGTCAAGTGTTCCATTAGCATGAGCGTCTTCTCCTATTGCCGAGCGACGGGCCGGCTCCATCCCCAGTCTACTACGACATGAGGGGAGTATTGCAGCCCGTCCGGCCAGGCGAGCCGGCCTGAGGGAGAATATTGGTTCCTACGGAGCCACCGGCCCCGGGACCGGGAACCCGGCTTCTTGATCTCGCCTTGAATTTCCGGTTACCTTGCCAGGAATCTCAGCGGGAACACCCTCCCCCTGAGTTCGAGGAAACCGGAATATGGCGACTCCCGGAACCCGCCGGAGAGACCTGCTTCATCCCGAACGCATGGCGGCTCTGGCCGCCGCGGCCCTGCCCCGCGTCCCTTCGGACATCGAAACCGTCCCGGAAAAGCTGATCCGGGCGGGCCGGCAGGCCATGGCCTGCCTCTTCGAGATCTTCGTGTCGACCCGGGACCGGTCTCGAATCATGACGATCCACCGGGCCCTGGATCTGATCCAGGAACTCGAATGCCAGATGACCGTCTTTCGAGACGACAGCGAGATCGCCCACCTGAATCGCTACGCCTTCGAGCGGCCGATAGCTGCCGAGACCGGCCTCTTCGAACTATTGCGGCTGGGAGCGAGAATCTATCGCGAGACGGGCGGAGCCTTCGACATGACGGCCGGTCCGCTCTGGAGGGCCTGGGGATTCTCCCGGCGCCAGGGCGCCCTTCCCGATCCGGAGGCGGTCGAGGAAGCTCGCAGCCAGGTCGGATCCCGTTTCCTGGAATTGGACCCGTCCGCCGGAACCGTTCGCTTCCGGCGCCGCGGTCTGGAATTGAATCTGGGAGCGATCGGAAAAGGGTACGCGCTGGACCGCGCCGGCCGGCTGTTGAAGGAGGAAGGTACGAGCCGCGCCCTGCTCCACGCCGGACACAGCAGCATTTTGGCCCTCGGGGACGGCCCCGGAAGGGAATTGCCGCCGGGGTGGAAGGTCAGCATCCGGGATCCACTGGGAAGGACCGGGCCGCTGGCCACCGTGGAGCTTCGCAATCGGGCCCTCTCCACTTCCGGCGTGGCCGAACAGTTCTTTCGAGTCGGAAGCAGACACTATGGCCATGTCCTGGATCCCCGAACCGGCCATCCGGTGGAGAAGAATCTGGCCGCCACGGCCCTGGCTTCTACGGCGGCGGAGGCGGACGCCCTCTCCACGGCGTTCCTGGTCATGGACCTGGAAGATATTTTGTCGTACTGTCGTCGGCGCCGGGGCATAGGGGCCGTGGTGGTTGCCAAAGATCCCCGGGATGGGGCCGTTCAGGTCCACCACTGGGGCCTGGACGCCGATCATCTGGAGGTCTTCCGGTGAATCGTTTCGACCAACTCAATCCGATCCACAAGTTTCTGTTGCTGGTGCTCCGCTTCTGCATCGGGTGGCACCTTTTCTACCAGGGGGTGGGGAAGTTCCTGGCCGTGAATTGGACCTCCCGAGGCTACCTCGAAAACTCAACGGGGCCGTTTGCCGGAATCTTCCATTGGATCGTCGAGGATCCTTCATTGCTGGCCATGGCCGACGCCGGCACCAAGTGGGGACTCGTCATATTGGGGCTGGGGCTGATGCTGGGATTGTTCACGCGCCTGTCCGCCTTCGGGGGATTCGCGCTGCTCATGTTGTTCTACCTGGCATCCCCGGCGCTGATGTCGGACGGCTTCTTGGTCCAGTCCGCCGAGGGGACCGAACTCTATGTCAACAAGACGTTGATCGAGGCCTTGGCCCTATCGCTGATTCTGGCCTTCCCCACCGGTCAGATCGCCGGTCTGGACATACTGGTCCGTCATTGGAAGACTGGCCGGTTCAGCAGATAGCACCCGAGGAGGCCCATGGCTGGCGGGTGGAGCCAACCGGGACAAACCACCGGCGGGATTGATAATATGGCGGCACCCGATCCAACCCGATCTCCATGGAGGGGGGTATGTTGAACGACGAACAGAGAAAACTGGGACGCAGGAATTTCATCAAGGCCGTAGCCACGGTTCCGCCCACGGGGGCGCTGCTCTGGAAGACCTCCTCCATGTGGCCGGTGAAGGCAGGCATCATCGGCATCGGTGGGCAAGGCGGAGTGTTGATGGAGAACGCCCCGCCCAGCCACATGCGGATCTCGGCGGTCTGCGACATCTTCCCCCCCAATCGGGAAAAAGCTCTCAAGATCGCCCAAGAGCGGTTCGATCCGAACGCCGTCGCCTACTCGGATCATCGCGAGCTTTTGAAACGTGACGACATCGAGGCCGTCCTCGTTGCGGCTCCCCTCTGGATGCACGAGCCTCTTGCCATCGACGCGCTCAATGCAGGCAAGCACGTCTTCACCGAAAAGGCCATGGCCCACAGCATCGAGGGTTGCCGCCGAATGATCGATGCTGCCAATTCGGCGGGCAAGCACCTCCAGGTGGGTCATCAGCGCAACTACAACCCCCTGTACCAGGAGGCTTACCAGCTCATTCGGGAGGGCGTCATCGGAGACGTCTACCACATCCGCAGCCTCTGGCACCGGAACAAGAGCTGGAGGCGCCCGGTTCCCGAGACCGACTTCGATCCTTCCCCTTGGGGTTACCCGGACATGGAGCATTTGAGGAACTGGAGGCTCTACCGGAAGTACTCGTACGGGCTCAACGCCGAGTTGGGAAGCCACCATCTGCAGGTCGTCAACTGGTTCACAGGCAAGCTTCCCAAAGGAGTGTACGGTTCCGGCGGGATCTACGCCTACGACGACGGCCGGGAGGTGGAGGATCACATCTACGTCACCTACGAGTACCCGGGAGGGGTCACCTACACCTTTTCGTCCATACAGACCAACGCCTTCGACCATTTCTACGAGCAGTTCATGGGCACCGAAGGCACCATCATCCTCACCCGGGAGCGGGAAGCCATGCTCTTTTCGGAGGATGGGAAGGCCGCTGCGACCGAGCTCAAAACTCAGGCCATGGGTGACGCCCCTCTGCTGGAGGCGTCGGAAAGCCGCGTCCGGGATGCCGCCGGGTCCCAGGTCACGGGCGGAGGCAAGAGCGCGGCGTCCGCTCTGAGAGGGTATTCGAAGGAACTGGAAGGGTTCTGCAGGACCATCCGCTACGGATCCGAGAATCTGTGCGACGGTCCGTCGGCCATGAACGTCTGCGTACCCATGATCAAGGCCGGCGAGTCCATCAATTCCGGCCAAAAGGTGGAAATTCCCCAGAATCTTTACTGGACTTGATCGATCGGGCGGTATCTCCGGCTCGACCCGTGAACGGTCAACCTGATTTCGGCGGCAGCGCGGGAATATCGATCCAGGATCGGCTCCGCCAGGACTCGCGAGCGCACTCGGCCAACTGAACCCCTTTGGCTCCCTCCAACAGGTTCCAGGGGAACGGCTCGCCGGCAACAACATGGCGCAGGAACAGTTCCCACTGCGTCCGGAAGGGTCCGGACACAGGAGGGGGGCCGGGTGCCGGCGACCATGACTCCAGCCATTGGGCCGACTGCTCCAGGTCCGGATTCCAGGTCACCCGGGGGGTGGACCGGGCGAGCTGCACCCAACATTTGTTCAACCCGCAGACGGCTGATCCTAGAGTTCCGTCGACCTGAAGGGTGAACAGGTCGTCCCGCCGCACTCGAACTGCCCAGGAACTGTTGAAGTGCGCGACGACGTCTCCCTCGAGCAGAAACGTCGCATAGGCCGAGTCGTCGGCCGTGACCGCGTATTCCCGGCCCTCTTCGTCCCAACGCCTGCGAACGTGGGTGGCTCCCAGGCAGGAGACGGCCCGCACGCCGCCAAAGAGGTTTTCCAGCAGGTACCTCCAATGGGGGAACATGTCCAGGATGATGCTTCCGCCCTCTTCCTCGCGGTAGTTCCAAGACGGCCGCTGCAAGGGGGGCTCCCGCCCGTCGAAGACCCAGTAGCCGAACTCTCCCCGGACCGAAAGGATCCGGCCCAGGCACCCGTCTCGCAACAACCGTCTCAAGTGAACGATCCCGGGCACCCAGAGCTTGTCCTGGACCACGCCGTGCTTGAGACCGCTCGCCTGGGCCATCCGGTAGAGCCGGCAGGTCTCGGCGCTCGTGGCGGCGGCCGGTTTCTCGCAGTAGACGTGCCGGCCCGCCTCCAGAGCCCGTTCCATCGACGCAGCCCGGAGGGGGGTGGGCTGGGCGTCGAAATAGATCTGGTTGACGGGATCTTCCAGCGCCCGGTCCAACTGATCGGTCCAGGCCTCGACGCCGGTCTCCCGGGACAGCCGTTCCAGCTTGACCCGGTTCCGTCCCACCAGAACCGGCTCGGGAAGGATCCGTCCGATGCCGGGGATCTCCAATCCCCCGTCCCGCCGGATACTCAGGATGGACCGGCGCAAGTGCTGATTGGTCCCCATACGGCCGGTGACACCGTTCATGATGACACCGATCCGGAGGGGCGAGGCTGCGGACATGTTTCAGCGTCAGACGTGTTGGGATCGGGCCCCTTCCGGCAAAGCGGGCGCCTCGCGGCCGGCGCGGGGAAGGGTGCCCGTGAGTTCCTGGCGCCAGTGGGCCACGTCCCCGGCGGGACCATAGCAGTAGATGAAGGTCAGGGGTTTTTCCCCCAGGTTGGTGAGCTGATGGTAGACGCCCGGCGGAATATAGACGACGTCTCCCGAGTTCATGGTTTTCCGTTTCCGGCCCAAGCACATTTCACCCGTTCCTTCGACGACATAGTAGATCTCCTCCTGCTCCTGATTGTGCCAGGGGACCTGACCTCCATCCGGGTCCAGAACCACGGATCCCATGCAGAAACTGGCGGTCTGAATGGGCGACGGGCCGCCCACCAGGTTCGTCGACTCGCGGCCGGCCGGGAAACGGCGAGAGTTCAACCGGTTGAGACTGGCAACGTTCATCTGTTTCTTCCTCCAGGGTGATCCGCTCCTTCGGGCCCGATCTTCCAGGAAAATGGGGAAAGAGAAAAGAGGAAAGAGAAAAAGAGTGAAGAAAGGCGGTTCCACCCGGCGGACTCGGCGCCCGTTTTTCCTATTCTCTTTCCTCTTTGCTCTTTTCATCCGACGGTCTTGTTCCAGAAACTCCGGTCCAGGGACCGGTATTGGATGGCCTCCGAGACATGGGAGGTCGTCATTTCCGGTGAACCCGCAAGGTCGGCGATGGTGCGGGCCATCTTGAGGATGCGATCATAGGCTCGCGCCGAAAATCCCAATCTGGGAAGGGCATCGTCAAAGAGCCGCTTGACCGTGGGACTCAGGGCGCAGAACCGTTGGATCTCCTCGGCGCCCATCTGAGCGTTGCAAAAAAGCGGCGTTCCCGAGAAACGATCCTGCTGAACCTCCCGGGCCCGGGCGACCCGCTTGGCGATGGATCGTGAAGGCTCCCCCGAAGGCTGGGATGCCAAGTCGCGGTACGGGACCTCGGGGACCTCCACCTGCAAGTCCATCCGATCCAGGAAAGGCCCGGAGATCCGGGTCAGATAACGGTGGATCGCCAAGGGAGAACAGACACACTCCCGATGAAGACTGTTGGCATAGCCGCAGGGGCAAGGGTTCATGGCGGCCACCAGCATGAATCGGGAGGGGAAGGTCAAGCTGCGAGTGGCCCGGCTGATGGTGACTTCCCCCGCCTCGCAGGGTTGACGCAACGTTTCCAGCACTCGCCGGTGAAATTCGGGCAGTTCATCCAAAAAGAGGACGCCATTGTGGGCCAGGGAGATCTCGCCGGGTCGAGGCGGGGATCCTCCACCCACCAGACCGGCTCCGCTGATGCTGTGGTGGGGGGAGCGAAAGGGCCGCCTCACCAGGGCGGAGCGGCTCTTGGCCAGCAATCCGCAGACGCTGTGAACCGCGGTCGTCTCCATGGATTCGGAAAAGCTCATCGAAGGAAGGATGGAGGGGATGCGGCGTGCCAGCATGGTCTTGCCGGCGCCGGGAGGTCCGATCAGGAGCAGGTTGTGGCCCCCGCCGCATGCCACCTCCAAGGCCCGTTTGGCTGCCTGTTGCGCCTTGACATGAGAGAAATCGGGCAATCGGGAGCCCGTTTCCGAGGCTCCTGCACCCGGGTCGATCTTGAGGGGATCCTGGCGGCGGTCGCCGTTGAGGAGTTCCAGAACCTGCGGCAGACTGGCCGCGCAGTAGACATCGATTTCCCGGACCGCCGCCGCCTCCCGGGCGTTCTCAGCCGGGAGCAGGAGTCGCTTGAACCTCCGCTTGACGGCTCCCAGCGCCACCGGCAGAGCGCCCCGAATGGGACGCACCCTTCCATCCAGAGACAACTCACCGAGAATCAGCCACTTCCGGAGCTCCCGTTCTTCCAGTTTTCCAGCCAGGCCCAGGACCCCCAATGCGATGGGCAGGTCATAGCAGCTGCCTTCCTTCTTGAAACCCGCCGGAGCCAGATTGACGATGATGGTCACTTGTCGGGGAAAGGCGAAGCCGCAATTGCAGATGGCGGCTCGCACTCTCTCCCCGCTCTCCTTGACCGCCGTGTCGGGCAAACCGACGACGTGGTACCTGGACCGCATGCTCCGGGAGATGTCGACCTCCACGTCGACGATCTCGGCCTGGATGCCCAACACGGAGGCACTGTGAACTTTCAGCAGCATTTCCCGGAGCTCCCGTGGATTCGCAGGGTCGCCGCCCGGGCCGGCAGCCTCTGTCCTTCCCGTTCGGCAGGACCAGGCCGACCTCTCATGGCGGACTCCAACAGCTTGTTAACGTCCTGCTCAGGCAAAACGCGAAGTCGAACCCCGGATCCGGCCCGGGGCCGTAGCGGGAACGAGGCCGGAGTCGAGTGGAGTCGGCGGTTCCGGGGTATACTCGTTCCAGGAAAGAGGAAAGAGGAAAGAGTGAAGATCGACGTCTCGTTTACTTGCATGCAGGGAGGCGCAGACGGGGAAATGGTCTCGTCAGACGATGCCGGAACGGAATGATCGACAGAAGGGACGGTTCCTGAGAGCTTGCCGGCTCCAGGATGTCGATTGCACTCCCGTCTGGGTGATGCGTCAGGCGGGCCGCTACCTGCCTGAATACAGGCGGTTGAGGGAACGCTACACGCTCCTGGAGATCTGCGGGAACCCGGAGTTGGCAGCGGAGGTGACTCTGCAGCCCATCCGGCGCTTCGATCTGGACGCGGCCATCATCTTCGCGGATATCCTGCTGCCTCTGAAAGGAATGGGCCTGGATTTCGGGTTCGCCGCGGGAGAGGGTCCCGTCATCTCCGAGCCGGTGCGGACTCCGGAAGCGGTCCGGGCGCTCGACACCATGGATCCGTGGGAGCACCTTCCACACGTCATGGAAGCTCTCCGCCTCGTGCGGCAGGAGTTGGACCCTGGACGGGCCCTGATCGGTTTCTGTGGGGCGCCTTTCACTCTCGCCAGCTACATGATCGAAGGGGGCCGATCCAAAAACTTCCTGGAGACCAAGAGGTTCATGTACGCCCATCCGAACGCCTGGAAGGAGTTGATGGGAAAGCTGGTTGAAGTGCAGGCCGCCTATCTGAATGCGCAAGTCGATTCGGGAGCCCAGGCGGTCCAGCTCTTCGACAGTTGGGCCGGCTGTCTGGGTCCGTCCGATTACCGGGAGTATGTTCTTCCCTTTTCCCGGGCCCTGTTCCAAGGGCTCAAGGATCGGCGGGTCCCCCGGATCCATTTCGGAACCGGAACCGGAACCCTGCTGGAGGACATGCAAAAAGCCGGCGGAACGGTGTTGGGCGTCGATTGGCGGGTCGACCTGGGGCAGGTATGGCAACGCCTGGGTTCGGGTCAGGCCATCCAGGGGAATCTGGACCCCCTTGCACTGATGGCCCCCAGACCGGTCCTGAAGCGGAAAGTGCGGGAAGTGCTGGCACAGGTCCAGGGACGCCGCGGGCACATCTTCAACCTGGGACATGGCATTTTGCCGCCCACCGATCCGGACGCCGTGGCGGCCATGGCGGACTGGGTTCGGGAAGAGTCAAAATGATCGTTTTCGGCAAGGATTTCATCAAGAACAGAATGGACGTCCAGCGGGGGACCCCGGCCGGCATTCCCCGATATCGATTCGGATGCATATGTTTGTTCCTCTTCCTTTCCGGCGGTATGGAGTCGGGCGCAGCGAGCCCGGACTGTGAATCGATCCTCCCCGGCCTGAAGCTGCCGGCCAAGCTCAAGACCCGGGGGAAACCGAAACGTGGACGTTGGGAGAACGTGGACAAGGTCATCACCCGGGTGCGGGAGGCCGTCCAGGACAAGGACTGCTCGCTGACCCTGGAGCAGTTGTTTCGAGTTCGCCGCCAAGAAATCTTCTTTCCCTTGACCAACAACGTGCTCCGGACGGTCCCCGAGGAATCCCTGCATGGCGTGTCCGTCTACTCCAACGACGGCGAGCGGCTGGGAGAATTTTCCAACATCGTGCCATATCACCGCAGCGGCGGACTCTACGCGGTAAAGGGGTACACGCTGCACTATTTCCAATACCAGGATGAGGATGGGGGCCTCCACTCCAGCGGCACTGATCTTCTGTTGGACAACTTTCTGCTAAAGTGGAGCGAAATCAAGGATCGTGTCGTGATTTCCACTCCATCCCCGTCCGCAGGGGGTCTCCGGCTTAGACAACGGCAATGAGCGGACCGGTGCATCGATTTCCCGGCTGTCAGGCAGGAAGGTTTCTCCTTTTCCTGTTCCTGTTCCTGTTCTGCTCCCAGGGATGGACCTGGGCCCTGTTGGGGCAGGAAGCGGAATCCGGCACCACGAGGATCGCCTATGGCCGCGGATACGAGGACGGACGCCGGTTGGGCGAAAGCGACCGGGCGGCTCGGCATTACTACGACATGGCCAACAAGCCGGCCTACCAGCGGTTGGATCCGGGGTTCGATCCGGAGCGGGACGATCCCGACGTTTATCGAAACGCCTATCGCCGCGGTTTCGAAGCCGGGTACGACGATGGATACTATCCTGACCGGCCGCGCTCCCGTCGGCGGAGCCAGGACTCGGAACCGGATGGCGCCGAGACCCGATCGCGGACGGCAGCGGATTCGGAATCCAAACTCCGGGTCCCGGCCGGGACCGAGATTCGCATCCGAATGAAGGAGCCGCTCACGACCAGAACCCACAAAGTCGGGGATGCTTTCTCAGCTCGCGTTATTCAGAGCATCGATGCCGGGAGGGTAAGGGCTATACCCAAGGGCGTCGAGGTGCGCGGTTCCATCTCCCAATTGGGGCGGGCCGGCCGTATTCGGGGCCGAGCCCGGATGAACCTGCACTTCAAGGAGTTGCGCTTCAGAGACGGACGAGTGGTCCCCATGGATGCCCAGATGGCTTCTCTGGTGGAGCCTCGCAAGAGGAGCGTCCCCGATGAAGAAGGCACGCTGAAGGGGCCCGGGGAAAAGGGCCGGGATGCCGGGAAGGTGGGGACCTCATCCGCCATCGGTGCACTGATCGGCCTGATCGGCGGCGGGAAGGAAGGAGTCGCGGTGGGGGCGGCCGCCGGGGCCGCGGTTGGAGCGGCCGGGATTCTGGTAACCCGGGGGAGGGACATCGTGATTCCGGTCGGGACTGAAATCGTCGTTCGACTGAGCAAAGATCTCGACATCCCCGTGCCGCGCCGGTCTCCTCCTCGTCTCCGCGAGCAGCGTTTGCCCGCCGGCGACGACGCCTTATAGGGCTGAAGGCTCTTCAAATCCCAAGCGCCAAACTCCAACCAGATCAGCCGGCGTACTCGGCCAGGAAATCCCGCAACGCTTCCAGGTAGGTCTCGATCGTCCGCGACTTCTTCCAACCGTGTCCTTCACCGGCGAAGCGATGGTAGATATGAGGCACTCCCCGCCCCGCCAGGGCTTCGGCGATCCGGTCCGATTGGCTGGGGGGCACGACTTTGTCCTCTTCGCCCTGAAAGAGCGCGACCGGATCCTGGATCGACCCTGCCCACTCCAACGGCGAGCGGTCCCGGTAGAGGGACTCTTCCCGGGGCAGGACGCCCACCAACGAGTCCAGGTAGTGCGCTTCGAACTTGTGCGTCTCCTGAGCCAGGGCGAGTAGATCGGAGACGCCGTAGAGGCAGACCCCGGCTCGGAACAGGCCCGGATAGCGGATCAGGCACAACAATACGGTGAGCCCCCCGGCACTGCCTCCCAAGACGACGAGACGATCCGGGTCGGCCCGCCCGCTGGAGACCAGGTATTCGGCAGCGGACCGGGCATCCTCGACATCGGCCACTCCCCATTGACCCTTCAAGGCATCCCGATAAGCGCGGCCGTAGCCGGAACTGCCCCGGTAGTTGAGATCCAGTACCGCGAATCCCCGGCTGGTCAGAAAAGGGGTTTCGAAACGGTATTCGACCAGAGCCTGGGAGGTGGGGCCACCATGGACCCGAATGACCGCGGGGGGCGGCGCCGTTCGCCGGTACGCGGGATTTCGAGGACGGTAGAACGAACCATGGCAGTCCGGGGGTTGCGGAGGATCGACCTCTGACCGCACTTTCCAGGAAAGGGGACGGGGATGGCCCAGATAGACTGCTTCCGGCGGTTCCGGAGTCACCTCGGACCAGACCGAGACCGCGCCATTCGCCGACACGGTGAGGACCCGCGGCGGAAGCCGAGGCGAGGAACCGACGAGAGCAACCCGATCCCCGTCCGGCGCCGGTGAAAGTTGGCTCAACGCCGAGTAGCCGGAGAGGTCGCCGCCAACCGGTCGGGGTCGCCTTTCCGCCAGGGCCACCCGCACCAGCGTCGCGTGGCCCTGACTCAACCGAATCGAGTAGACGGCATCACCCGGCGGGGTCCAGGCGTGGGTCCGGAGCCCCTGGATCCAGGCCGGCCCGGCGTATTCGAATGGATCCTGGGCCAACGGCTGCAGCGATCCTTCCGCCAGGTCGTAAAGCCAGAGATTGAACCAGCCTTCCCGATCGGAGATGAAGCTCAGGTAGCGGCCGTCGGGGGAAAAAGAAGGCTGGAAGACCGCGACGGAACCAGCCGGACCGCCGGCCACGAGCATCGGTTCCGGTCCTTCTCCGGCCGATGCCCCGGAGCCGATCTCACCCAGATAGAGGCCGCTCCCGTCCCAAGGCATGTTGGGATGATCCCACGCGATCCAGGCGACCCGGCGGCCGTCCGGGTGCCAGGCCGGCTGCATGTAGAAGTCGCGTCCGGATGCAAATTGAACGGGCCAACCGGAACCGGTCGTCCTCGCCAGGCCAAGACAGTCGATTCCTTCACTGGAATGGACATAGACCAGCCTGCGCCCGCCCGGAGACGCGGACGGCGCCGCTGCCTGACCCCACGGAGGCGTAACGGGCACCGGTTCCCCTTGGTCCAGCCGGTGGCGAAAGACCCTTCCTTCGGAGACGAAAAAGACCTGGTTTCCGGACACCGAAAAGTCGCCGCCGCCGTATCCCACCCGCGCTCGGACAGAACACTCCAGGGCCAAGTCCCGAGGCGGGTTCCGAAGGGAATCGCGAGCCACCAGGACACCTGTGCCGGAACGTTCTTCCCGCCACACGAGACCTCCGGACGCGGTCCATTGAACGTCACTCGGCCGGATCCGCGCAGCCCCCTGGCTGGGCGCCAAAGGACTCTCCCAGAGTCCGCCTGCAACTCTATTCATCCGGCTCCCGCGTCCTCGACGAGACTATCTCCCTGCCGGGCCCGCTGAGCGGAAACGACCCGCCTGTCTTCACTCTCTCCTCTTTCCTCCTTTCCTCATCGCCACGGGAGCACCTTGAACTGAGCCCATTGTATGGTGTTTCATATCGGCGATGAAGATTCACGAGTTCCAAGCCAAGGAGATTCTGGCCGGGTTCGGAGTCAGGATTCCCCGGGGAAGGATCACCCAGAGTCCCGCCGAGGCCTTCGAACTGGCGCGGTCCCTGGGAGGCGTCGTGGCGGTCAAGGCCCAGGTTCATGCCGGGGGCCGCGGCAAGGGCGGAGGCGTCAAGATCGTCCGCTCTCCGGAAGAGGCTGAGCAATGCGCTCAAGAGATGCTGGGGACGCGTCTCGTGACTCCGCAGACCGGCCCTGAGGGGACCCTCGTGCGTCAGGTCCTGATCGAGGAAGGTCTGGATATCCGGAGGGAGTTCTATCTGGGTATGGTCATTGACCGGAGCCGGGAGCGGCCCGTGCTCATGGCCAGCACCGAAGGGGGCATGGAAATCGAGGAAGTGGCCCGGAAGACACCGGAATTGATTCTGAAGGAGCATGTGGACCCGGCCTTGGGACTCCAGGGCTTCCAGGGACGGAATCTGGCCTACGGCCTCGGGCTGGAGAAAAAAGCCGTGGGCCGGGCCGCCGGGTTCATGAAGGCACTCTCCGAAGCGTTTGCCGCGACCGACGCCTCACTGGTGGAGATCAACCCGTTGGTGCTGACCGCCGACGGAGATTTCTATGCACTGGACGCCAAGATGAACTTCGACGACAACGCCCTCTACCGGCACCCGGAGCTGAGGGAACTGCGCGATTATCACGAAGAGGAACCGCTGGAGATTCTGGCCCGCCGTGCCGGCCTGAACTACATCAAGCTGGATGGAAACGTGGGCTGCATGGTCAACGGCGCCGGGTTGGCCATGGCGACCATGGACATCATCAAGTTGGCCGGCGGCAATCCCGCCAACTTTCTGGACGTGGGGGGCGGTGCCAGCGTTCAGCAGGTGAAAACGGCGTTCGAGATCCTGATTTCCGACCCCAGCGTCCGCTCGGTGCTGATCAACATCTTCGGCGGAATCATGCGCTGTGACACCCTGGCCGAGGGCGTGGTCCAGGCCGCGCGGGAGGTGGGTGTGGGCGTTCCGGTGGTGGTGCGGTTGGAGGGGACCAACGTCGAGCGAGGCAGAGAGATCCTCCGCGATTCGGGTCTGGATTTCGAAGTTGCGTATGGAATGCAGGATGCAGCCGAGAAGGTTTGTCGCCTGACCGGCGAGGCTGCGAAAACCTCGGAGAATAGTTGAGTGTCAATCTGGGTCGATTCGACAACCCGAGTCGTGGTTCAGGGCATCACGGGCCGTGAGGGCAGCTTTCACGCGGCCCAGTGCCGCAGCTACGGCACTCAGGTGGTCGCGGGCGTCACTCCGGGCAAGGGAGGTTCCCGCCACGACGGCCTTCCCGTCTACAACACGGTCCGGGAAGCCGTTGCCGAGGAGGACGTCAACGCCAGCGTGATCTTCGTGCCGCCCCCGTTTGCGGCCGACGCCATTCTGGAGGCGGCCGACGCCGATCTGGATCTGGTGGTCTGCATCACGGAGGGAATCCCGGCGCGGGACATGCTGCAGGTCTGCAGCTTCCTCAGGGGAGGGAAAACGCGCCTCATCGGCCCCAACTGTCCCGGCATCATCTCTCCGGGGCAGTGCAAGATCGGAATCATGCCGGGGCACATCCATCGTCCTGGAAGAGTCGGGTGTATTTCCCGGAGCGGTACCCTGACCTACGAGGCGGTGGACCAGCTCTCCTCCAGGGGCATCGGACAGAGCACCTGCATCGGAATCGGCGGCGATCCCCTCATCGGGACCGGATTCATCGACGTCCTGGAGGCTTTCGCCAAGGATCCGGATACGGACGCGGTGGTCATGATTGGAGAAATCGGGGGCAGCGCGGAAGAGGAGGCGGCGGAATACATCAGGGATCACTTCCGGAAACCGGTGGTCGGTTTCATCGCCGGTCAGACGGCCCCTCCGGGCCGCCGCATGGGACACGCCGGCGCCATCATCTCCCAGGGCAAGGGGACGGCGGCGGAAAAGATGGAGACGATGCGGCGGTGCGGCGTTCGGGTTTTGGAGAGTCCGGCCCAGATCGGGTCTGCCATGGAGGAGGCCCTGGGATGAACCAATCCACCCTGGGCATCGTCAAGCCGGACGCGGTGAAGACCGGGTCCCTGGGCGCCATTCTGGCACGAGTGGAGGAAGAGGGTCTGACGGTGGCCGGATTGAAGATGATCCACCTGACCCGGGAACTGGCGCAGGGATTCTATCGCGTGCACCGAAAGCGCCCTTTTTTCGACAGTCTGACTGCCTTCATGTCCGAGGGGCCCTGCGTCGTGATGGTTCTCCAGGGAGACAACGCCATCGATCGCTGGCGATCCCTGATGGGCGCCACCGACCCGTCCCAGGCCGGCGAGCGGACGATCCGCAAGGACTTCGGCCAGAACATCGAACGCAACGCCGTCCACGGCTCCGACAGCCTCGAATCGGCGAACTTCGAGATCACCTACTTCTTCAACGCCCTGGAACTCGCCGGTTAGGTCCCCCATGTATCAAGACCTGGGAAAGGTCCTGATCTTCCTGGGCTTGGCCCTGGCGGCGGTGGGCTTGTTGCTGACCTGGGTTCCATCGCTACGCCTGGGACGACTTCCCGGGGATCTGTTCATTCGCCGGGAAAACTGGAGCCTGCACTTTCCCCTGATCACCTGCCTGCTGGCGAGCGTCGTGCTGACTCTGGTCTTCTGGCTGATCCAGTGGTTCCGGCGGTAACCCGCCATGTCTTCCGGCGAAACCATGACCTTCGCCCGGTTCATGGAGCTCTGCCTCTATGCTCCGGAAGACGGCTATTACCGGCGTGGAGCCAAAGTCTTCGGTCCCGGCGGAGACTACTACACGTCTCCCTATGCCCATCCCCTGTTCGCCCGGATCCTGGGAGACGCTCTGGCCGGGTATCTGTCCCGTCTGGACACGGACGGGCCTTTGGACCTCATCGAGTTGGGGGCCGGCGAGGGAACTCTGGGCAAGGGCGTGCTGGTTCGGCTGGAGAACCGGCATCCCCGGATCTTCGCGCGTGTCCGATACCGGGGCATCGAGATTGGAGACGACGGCCTGCCGGAGCGAATCCACGGCGTGGTCTTCTCCAACGAACTCTTCGACGCGTTGCCGGTGCACCGGGTGCGGGTCTCTCAGTCGGAACCGACAGAGATTTTCGTCCGGTTGGGAGAGCCCATTACCGAGGTGGAGGGACAACTTTCCGATCCGCGCATTCTGGAGTACATGCGACTCGGATTTCCCCATTGGCGGGAGGGAGACGTCTACGAGGCGAATCTCCGGATGGTGGAACTCCTGGAAGAACTGGACCGCCGCATCCAACGGGGTTTTGTCCTGACTCTGGATTATGGATTCGAGGCCCCGGAGTACGAGGCCATGGACCGGAGGGACGGGACGCTGCTCTGCTACCATCGCCACCGCGTCCATTCCGACCCCTATGTCAATCTGGGCCGCCAGGACCTGACCACTCACGTCAATTTTCGAGTGTTTCGCGAGACCGCCCGGCGGCTGGGCTGGACCAACCGTCCGCTCCGAAACCAGCGCCATTTCCTGATGAAATGGGGTTTGGAGACCCTGTTGCTGGAAGAGGAAAGGATGGGCATTCTGGAGCCGGAAAGACTGGAGGACCGGCTCGGAATCAAGGCCCTTCTCGCTCCCGGCGGAATCTCCGATACGCTCAAGGTGCAGGTGCAGGCGGTCCGCCTCTCCACGGCCGGCGGCTCCAGGTTTGGACCCAGCCGGATCTGATACAATCCGGTTTCCGAACGGAGGTTGTCGGCGAGTGGATGGTGGGCGATACCGGATTCGAACCAGTGACCTCCGCCGTGTGAAGACGGCGCTCTAACCAGCTGAGCTAATCGCCCGAAACAGGGAATCCATTCTAGAAAGTCGAGTCGAAGTGAGTCAACTACTGGATCTGATCATCATCGGCGCCGGACCCGCGGGTCTGGCCTGCGCCATCGAGGCCCGGAAACGGGGTCTGGAGTTCTGGGTGGTGGAGCGAGGCTGCCTCGTCAACTCCATCTACAGATATCCGGTCAACATGACCTTCTTCACCACCGCCGATTTGCTGGAAATCGGCGACGTGCCCATGATCACCTCCGCCGACAAGCCCAAGCGGATCGACGGTCTCAAGTACTATCGCCGCGTCGTGGAGCACTACCAGCTTCCCATTCGGGACTACGAAGAGGTCCTCACGGTCCAGGGAAACCGGGGAGACTTCGTGGTGAGCACGCGGGACCGGCTGGGAGACCCGCACGACTATCACACCCGCCGGATCGTGGTGGCCACAGGCTACTACGACAACCCCAACCTGCTGGGAATTGCAGGGGAGGACCTCCCGAAAGTCAGCCACTACTACACCGATCCCCATCCCTACTACGGCAAGAACGTGGCCATCATCGGCGGGAACAACTCCGCCGCCGAGGCGGCCCTGGAGCTGTTCCGAAGCGGATCGAAGGTGACTTTGATTCACCGGGGCGAGCGCGTGGGAAGCAAAATCAAGTATTGGGTGCTTCCCGACATCGAGAATCGGATCAAGAACGGAGAGATCCCGGCTCTTTTCTCCAGCCGCGTGGTGGAGATCCGGCCGCAGGAGATCGTGGTCGAGACGCCCGGCGGAATCGTGGAGCTGGACAACGACTTCGTCCTGGCCATGACCGGCTATCATCCCGACTCCGGTTTTCTGCGGCAGATGGGAGTCCGCGTCGAACCCGAGACCCATATTCCCGATCACGATCCCGAGACCCTGGAGACCAACGTCGCCGGCATCTATCTGGCCGGCTCAATCTGCGCCGGGAAGATGACGAACCGCATCTTCATCGAGAACGGGCGCTTCCACGGCGGCCAGATCTTCAGCCACTGGAACCTTTCCACGCCGGCGGCGACGGCCGACTGATCTTGAACCCAACCCAAGCCGATGAAGGGTAGCCGGTTCCGAGTGGCCATCGTGGGGCGGCCCAATGTCGGGAAATCCACCCTTTTCAACCGGCTGACCCGGACCCGCCGAGCCTTGGTGGACCGCCGCCCGGGTATGACCCGGGACCGAATCTGCGGGCTGGCCGAATGGCGCGGCCGGCGTTTCGAGGTCATGGACACGGGCGGCATCATGCCCGGTGACCGGGAACACATTCCCGAGCAGGTTCTTCGACAGGTGGAGATCGCCATCCGGGAGGCGGACCTCATCCTCCTGGTGGTGGATGTTCGAGACGGCCTCCACCCCCTCGACCAGAGTCTGTGCTCCATGCTCAGGTCACGAGGCAGCGAGCCCTTGTTGGTGGTCAACAAGGTGGAGACTCTCCGCATGGAGACGGAGGCGCTCCAATTTCATGCTCTGGGCTTGAGGCATCTGTTTGCGGTTTCCGCCGAGCACAACCTGCAAATGGCGTCCTTGATCGAGGAGATCCTGAACCGTCTTCCCGATTCCGCTCCGGGCGCCTCCGAAGCCGAGGAGATCCGGGTCGCCATCGTGGGACGCCCGAACGTGGGCAAGTCTTCTCTGTTGAACCGGATAGTGGGTGAAGAACGCTCGATCGTGACCTCCATTCCGGGCACCACCCGAGACGCCGTGGACACGCTGGTTCGAGTGGGGGATCAGGCGTACCGATTCGTCGACACGGCGGGAATTCGAAGAAAGAGCAAGACGGTGGAGGTTGCCGAGAAGCTGAGCGTGATCATGGCTCGCAAGAACCTGGAACGGGCCGACGTGGCGCTGCTGGTGCTGGATGCCTCCGAACCCCCCGGCACTCTCGACACCATCATCGGCAGATACGCCCAGGACGCGGGCGCCTCCATTCTGATTACGGTCAACAAGTCCGACCTGATGCCGTCCGATCCGGAGACCCGGGCCGCCATGACTGCAGCCTACCGGGACCGGATGCGGGCCCTGGTTTTCGCGCCCCTGGTTTTCGTGTCGGCCAAGACGGGAAGCGGCATCTCCAGGATCTTCGGCCAAGTGGACCAAGCCTACCGGGGCCGGATGATCCGGGTCGGGACCTCCGAATTGAACGTCTACCTGGAACGGTACGTGGCTGCGGCTCTGATTCCGGAGGGAAGCGCCAGGAAGTCGCGCTTGAAATACGCCTGTCAAGTGGCGACGGCGCCTCCCACCTTCGTCTTTTTCACGCGGGGGTCCGGAAAGCTGGATCTTCCCACCCGGCGGCATCTGGCGCGGAGACTTCGGGAGAAATACCATTTTCACGCCACGCCGATCCGGATCCTGCAACGTTCCGGCAGGAGGAGAGAAAGGCTTTCTTGACACCCGAAAAAGGGCGTGCCTATGATGAGCCGCAGCCGGGGACACCACCCCCGTAGCAGGTATTTCATGGTCAAAGCGGATCTGGCGCGCGCGGTCTATGAGACCCACGGCGGATTGACTCATCAGGAGTCGAAGGAAATGGTCAAGCTGATCTTCGACAACATCAAGTCGGAATTGCTCCGTGGAGAGAACGTGAAGTTGTCCGGATTCGGATCCTTCCGGGTCATTTCACTGAAGGCTCGACGCGGCCGCAATCCCCAGACCCGAGCACAGATGCAATTGGGACCCAGCCGCCGGGTGACGTTTCGCCCATCGCGACTGATCAACGTGTGACTCCATCCCGATGGCCAGGAAAGGCAAGCTCTTCTACAAGATCGGGGAAGTCTGCAAGATCTGCGATGTTCCCGCCCACGTCCTGCGTTACTGGGAGACCGAATTCCCGCCGTTGACCCCTAACAAGAACCGCTCCGGACAGCGCATCTTTCGGGAGAAAGACGTGCAGCTCGTGGCCGAAATCAAGCGCCTTCTGTACGACGAGGGGTACACCATCGCCGGGGCCCGCAAGCAGCTTCGCCGCAACGGCGCGAACGTGCAGACCACTCCCCTCTTTTCCAAGGCCGGGGCCAACTCCTCCAAGAAACTTCTGACCCAGATCCGGGGCGAGCTTCAGGACCTGATGAAGCTTCTGGATCGAGAACTCCCAACCTCCAACCTGGAGCCGGCGAATCAGCGAAAGCCCGCCGGGAGCGACGAGAACGGCGGGTAGCGGACTTTCGCGTCCGCCTGGGCCGAACATCTCTTGAATGCCGCGACGACATTTGCCGCGGGCTGTTATACTGACCCTCTTCCGCCGGCCGGGACGTGGCGCAGTCTGGTAGCGCACCTGAATGGGGTTCAGGGGGTCGGGAGTTCGAATCTCCCCGTCCCGACCAGCATTTTCGGAGTCATCTCGCGCGGTGGCCCGCGAGTTGTCCAGATTGCCCCGATCACGGCTCCGATCCACCGGGTTGGAGGAGCTCGATGCCTTCCGTAGTCCGGGTCCCCGAATCGCGTTCTGACAATTCGACGGCGTCGCGCCGCCGGCCGGAAACGGAATCACTCCCTCCGGGGGATCGAATCGGACTGACGTCCGCTCGCCGTTCCTTCCTTTCGCGCCTACTTTCGGGAATTTCTTTCTGGATCCTGGGAGGGGACTCCGGAGCGGCCAACAAGGCCGCTGCGGCAACTCCTGCCTCCGACCGCGGCGAAGACGTCTTTGGGTACATCGCACGGACGAAGGGACGATTCGACCCGGCACTCTACCGGCAACTGCTCGGCGCCGCCAACGAATTCAAGGAGGGAGACCAGGCTATCGGCGTGGCTGCACCGGACGACCGGTCGCAAGTCCAGGCCCGTGCCTTGCTGGCAAAGACGCGCATCGGCGACCTGATCGATCACCCGGTCTTTGAAGACCCCGTTTCGTCGTACATCGACACCGTCGTCGAGCCCGAGATCACCCGAACCCTCTCCGGCTGGACGCTGGCCGACCTGAAACGCTTCCTGCTCGAGAACGAAGAAGATGCCATCAAGGGCATCCTGCCCGGTCTTCCCAGCGACATCATCGGCTGCATCGTCAAGCTGATGAGCAACGAAGAGCTGATCGCGGTCGGACGAAAGGTCTTCAATCCGCTGCCCGACTCCAACCTGGGCGCCAAAGGATACATGGGCGCCCGCATTCAACCGAATTCGCCCACGGACAACGTCGACGACATTCGATGGCAGGTCTTTGACGGGTGGTCCTACGCCGTTGGAGACGTCGTGCTGGGAACCAACCCGGTCTCCAGCGAGGTCGCTTCGGTCGCCTCCATTCAAGACGCTCTGGCGGAAATCCTGCAGGTGTTCGGCTTGGAAGACGCGTTGCCCCATTGCGTGCTCTCCCATGTCGACGTACAGGCCGCAGTGGAACGGCAGGACCCCGGATCGACGGCGATCTGGTTCCAAAGCCTCGGCGGCGTCGCGGACGCCAATACGACCTTCGATCTTTCGGTCGAGAAGATGGTGTCCCACGCCGAGCGGCGGACCGGCAGATACGGTTTCTACTTCGAGACCGGACAAGGCGCCGATGCCACCAACGGTCACGGCAAAGGCTTCGACATGGTCATCCACGAGGCGCGCAAGTACGGGTTCGCCCGCGCGCTGGTGCATGAGGTGGCCAAAGCGCAACGCGATGCCGGGCGCAGACCGGCGCCGTGGGTGCATCTGAACGACGTGGCCGGATTCATCGGACCGGAGATCTTTCGGACGCGCGACCAGCTGGTTCGCTGCTGCCTGGAGGACACGGTCATGGGCAAGCTCCACGGTCTGACCATCGGCCTCGACATCTGCTCGACGCTGCACATGGACATCGACCTGGACGACCTCAACTGGTGCATCGAGCAGGTGATGCCGGCAAATCCGGCCTATCTGATGGCGCTGCCGACGAAGAACGACCCCATGCTGAGTTACCTGACCACCGGGTTCCCGGATCACGTCCGTGTCCGCGAGAAATTCGGGTTCAAAGTCAATGACGTGATGTGGCGCTTCTTTCAGTCCCTGAAGGTGATCGACTCGGAAGGCAGGCCCACGGAGCATTTCGGCCGGCCGACGTGGGTCTATCTGCAGTACCTGCGGTCCCAGGGCGACAAGCGCCCGGAGCGGGAAATCCTGGCCGAGGGCAGGCGCCGGATCGCCGAAGTCCGGGAACGCGGCGTGTTCATCGCGGAGGGACATGGGAAGAACACGTGGGATCCGGAGCCTCGGCTCCGGCAGAAAATCCGCCATCTCTACCAGGATTCCAAGAAATGCATCCGGGCCGAACTGCCGAAGAACTTCGAGACCCGGCTGCCCTCGGCGATCATGGTGAGAAGCCGGTCCCGGGACCGCAACGACTACATCCTGCATCCCCCCACCGGAGAGGAGTTGGACGCCGCCTCGACGTCGATCATCCGGCGGCTCGCCGAAGACCGCGGGGACCGGTACGACGTGCAACTGGTCATCTCCGACGGCTTGAACGTCTACTCGCTCACCGACGACGGCCACTTGAATCCCTACCTGACGGCTCTTGGCGCCCGCCTCGAAGCCGCAGGCCAGAGGGTGGCTCCCGAGCACATCGTGGTGCGGAACGGGCGGGTCCGGGCGGGTTACCGGATCGGCGAGATGCTCTTCGGGAGTCTGCAGGAAACGGACCGCAGGCACGCGATCCTGCACGTTATTGGCGAGAGGCCCGGATCGGGACATCACGCCTTCTCCGTCTACATGACCCGTTCACCGGTCCGCACCTGGGCCCGGGCCGGTGTCACCGACCACAACATCACCAAAGTGGTTTCCGGAATTGCGGACACGGCATTGGATCCGGTGACGGCGGCCAAGGACACCGTGAGAATCCTGTCACGGACAGCGTAGCCCTGCCTGCATTCAACCCCGCAGCCGGAGCATCCGAGCCCCGTTGTCGTAGGTGATTCGCCTCAACATCAGGGGGTCGGGAAGATACTCCCTCAGACGGGTCAGCGAACGCTGGGCGATACAGTATCCGCGCGGGTAGGTCGCGCCCTTGCCGTCGTGGCAGTAGCAGTCGCTCCCCCAGAGCAGCTTGCGCGAGTGGCGGGCGACGAAATCGGCGGCGAAATCGGGGTCCCGGTTCAGGGAGTTGAGTCCCGACCCGGCCGAGAGGTCCCCGAACATGTTGGGGTAGTCGGCCAGGAGCTTGTCGCTGAGGCCGCCCTTGAGGACCCGGCCCGCTCCCTTGCCATCCCGGCTGATGTTGGCCCACCAGGTTCCGGCATGGCCCAAGAAATTGACCTGGGGATACTTCTCCAGGATCTTGTGAAACCGGTCAAGGCCGTGGTTGTGCCTGGAGCCGAAATGGAGCAGGACGGGGACTCCGTACTCCCGAGCCACGTCGTAGACCCTGCGCATGGGAGCGGAGTCGGCGCCCACTTCGAACTTCTGCTCGCCGATGCCCAGTGCGCCCTTCTCCAGCTGCTCGCGCAGAGCCTGCACCGCGTCTTCCCGCTCCGGATCCACATTGCAGAAAGTGACCACCTCTTCCGGATACCTGCGGACATGACTCCAGGCCGCTTCGTTTCCGCTGATCCTCCCCGTCATCCAGCCGTCCCCCGGAAGCAGGACCGTGGTCTTGACCCGGTGGAACCTCTGGTGCCGCATGAGCGTCTCGGCCGGCCGCCGGTCGAAGTCCGGGTGCTGGTGAATGTCAAGGATGGGCAGGGGTGCGGCAGCCTCTGCCCCGGCACCGGAAGCGGCCAGCAGCGGGAGACCCAGCCCGGCCTGACACGTCCGGCGCAATAGCTCGCGGCGACCGATCCGCCTCATGGCGTCTCTTCTTGCCAGCCCAGACCGAAGACCCGCTCTTCCCCAGGGTCGTAGAGGCAGGTCACCACGAAGAGGTCCTCTACGCGGGATCGTTCCGGTGGAATGTTGACCTGCACATAGGTGAAACCGCGGGCGACCCAGCTCAGATAACCGTCGCGGGGTGAGACCGCCGCCGGGTGCCCGTTGACTCGAAGTTCGGAGATGCGAGCCTTGGGGTAGGGGATCCGAAGGCGCAGTGAGAGCCCGTTTTCGATGGCACCGCTCTCCGACTCCGGCGGGAGTTCGGAACGGTCGGCGCGGCCCGACATCAGAAGGAGATGCGCCTTGAATTGGCCGTCCGCATCGGGATGGTCCTTCAGAGCCAGCCGTATCGGCTCGCCGTCGATGCTGGGATGCTCCCCGATTCGCCTTGCGAACCGCGGCAGACTCTTGTCGGAGAGCCAGCGGCGGGCCGCCTTGCCAGTGGTGGAGCAGACGAAGAGAACCATTCCCTCGGTCTGAGGATTGTTGAGCGCGGTGACGATCTGTCCCTGCTTGTTCCAGAGCTCCACCCGGGAACGGCGGCGCGCGGCGGCCGTCTCCCCATAGGCGGTGACGAAGTGGAGCTCGTTCTTGAGGATGACCCGCGTGGGGTAGCCGGGATAATACTCCCCGGGCCAGATCTCCTGGCCGATCTCCAGCAGGCGGCGATGACGCAGGAAGCTGCTCCGTTCCCAGGCATTCTCGTTGGCGAAGGCCAGAGTGTGGTAATGCTCGTAGCCATAGGTGGCCGCATAGTAGAGGGGCCTTCCGCTCCACAACTTGGGCCCCAGCTCCTCGAGCTCCGGGCCCCAGTAGATCCGTTCCGCGTCCTGCTCCAACTCGTCGGAAGGATAGCCCTCGGCCAGCGCGGCCTGGTCCATCTGCCGGATGATCTCGTGCTTGTACGACTTCAGGGAGATGTTGGAGTAGGCCGCACCCGAGTTCTCGGCCATGATGTAACCTCGAAATTGCATGCCGGTCCCGTGGTAGTCGGCATGGAGCTCCGCCTGGAGCTCGTCCATGAGACTCTGTGCCGCCAAGGCTTCCGGCATCTGTTCCGGGTACAGGGGGCCCTTGCGGTTCCACTCCTTGTAGGTATCCCGATTGTGGCTGTTGCGCAGGCTTCCGGCCACATAGCCGTCCGGGTTGACCACGGGCATGAAGGCGATCACCTGCCCCCGGAGGATTTCTCGAGCACCAGGACTCCCCTGGAGCAGCCAGTCCATGAGATAGAAGATCCCGGTGGCGGCCGAACGCTCTCCTCCGCAATGGAGCGCTGTGATCAGGACATGCTCCTTCCGATCGGCGGGGGCGCCGGGATCGGTCAGGACGGCCGCCAGCAGCGGCCGGCCCTGGGCCGTGGCCCCCAGCTTCCGGAGCTCCATGATCCTGGGATAGGCCTTCTCCCATTCCAGCAGCCGTTCCTCGAGTTGGGAAAAGGTGGGATGAACGGCCGGACCGAATTTGGGCCCGGAGGGTGCGGCTTCAAGTGTCGAAAGACCGCAGAGCAGAAGGGTCAGAACCAAACCGGCGGTTTTCTTCATTCTCTCAATCCTCCGCCGGAATCCTCAGGAATCAACCCGGTCGAGAGCGGACGAGGTCACGGATCCGGCCCTGCTTCCGTGGTGGCGGCTTCCCGCCCCCGCCGTGAGCCGCGCGCCATGAACTCCAGAATCGGACCCATGGGGTGGAGACCGGCTACGGCCAGGTCCGGATTGTAGAGGCTCAATTCTTCGAGCCCATAGTTGCCGGTGGCGACCGCGATCGTGGTTGCGCCTGCGGCCCGGCCGTGCCGGATGTCCCTGGGCGTATCGCCGATGACGAAAACTTCGTCGGGAACCCGCGGAGCCGTCAATTCGCTGCCGCGGCGGATGGCTGTTCGGATCAGCTCCGTCCGATCGCCGGAATCGGAGCCGTATCCGCCGAAGGCGAAGTAGGAGCTGAGCCCGGCCCGTTCCACCTTCAATCGCGCCCCGGTCTCGACGTTTCCGGTGGCCAGTCCGATCAGGAAGTCCGAATCCGCCGAAAGATAGCTCACCAATTCCCGTGCTCCGGCCAGGACCTGGAAGTTGGAGCTCCGGCGGATCTCGTCCGGCAAGATGGACAGATAGATGTCGTAGAGCTCCTGTCCGGGTTCATCGTCCACGCCATATTTGGAGACGAGTTCCTCGATGATGAGGGGATCGGTCTTTCCGTCGAACCGAATCGAGGTCGTATCCGGTTCGATCCCGTACCGAATTTGGAAGGCGCGATGCAAGGATCTCGTGCCGGCTCCTCCAGATAGAAGGAGGGTGCCGTCGATGTCGAAGAGGACCAGCCTCATGGCGGCGATTATAGCAGTCGATTGTGAGGGCCAGACAAGGGAGAGGCTGTCCTTTCGAGCTGGGTTTCGCTCCGCTTTGGACCGAAGAGGGCGCCCACAACGTGTGTCCCTACCGATTGACCAGGACCGAAGAGGGCGCCCTACGGGTTGACGAGGTTGTCTGCGGTGGGCCGCCTCCCCTCGAGTACCGCCATCATGTCCCCCGCCACCGTCTCCAACACTCCCCGCTGGGCCCCCAACGTCGCGCTGCCCACATGGGGAGTCAAGACCGCGCCGGGGTGTTGGAACAGGGGATGAGACCGGTCGGGAGGTTCGTCCAGGAAGACATCGAGGGCCACGGCCTGAAGGCGGCCTGTCATGAGGGCCTCGTAGAGCAGGTCGTGGTTTTCGATCAATGCCCCCCGTCCCAAATTGACCAGGATCGATCCCTGCTTGAAGCTCCCGATGTTCTCCGTGTTGATAAGTCCGCGGGTCTCCCGGTTCAGAGGGGCATGCAGGCTCACGATGTCGGATCTCCCCAGAAGCTCGTGCAAGGGAACCGCTTCGACGCCGTCGTCGGCCATTTCATCTGGCGCCAGGTTGGGTCCATTCACCAGGACTCTGCAACCGAAAGGCGCCAGAAGCCTCCGGACCTGCCTGCCGATGCGGCCGTACCCCACGATCCCGACCGCGGCCCCTTGCAGGTCCAGGTTCCGCCTCCCATAGCGATCCTTCCATTCCCCTTCCAGGAGCACGCGGCGCCAGTGGGAAAGGTTCTTGGCGGCGGCCAGCATCAATGCGAGCGTGTGCTCGGCCACAGCCCGGGCCATCGCCCCAGGCGTATAGACCACCGGAACGCCCCGCCGGGACGCCTCCGCCACGTCCACCGTGTCGTAACCGACCCCCGCGCGCCCGATGACCCTCAAATTCGGAGCCGCTCTCATCATCTCGGCATCGATGAGGACCGGTCCGCGGGCCAGGATCCCGACCACCTGAGGACTCATCCGGGCCAGGACTGCGTCCCGGGTGAACTGGTCGGAGAACAGAACTGCGTAGGGTGAGAACAATTCCCGGGCCCACGAGGGCAGGGGCCCGGTGGACGCGATCGATTCAGACATGACCGAAACTTCGAATGGTGGAGCGGTCCGGGAGGCTCAGGCCTCGTCCGTTCGGCCGCCCAGCCGATGGTCCAACATGACCAGGGCCGCCGGATGGTCTCCGATCATCGCCAGTTGCGCCAGGATGTCCAGGATGGTCTTTTCCTCCTCCACCTGCTCCTGAACGAACCACTGCAGCTCGACCTCGGTGGGGTAGTCCTTCTCCTCCTGAGCCAACCTGTAGAGCTCATGAATCGTCCGGGTCACCGACTGCTCGTGCTTCAGCGCTTCCTCGAACATGATCCGGGGAGAGTCGAAGTCCAACTTGGGCTGAGCGATGCCGGCGAGCCGGACCCGGCCGCCACGGTTCTGAACATAGTCGAAAAGGCGCATGGCGTGGCCCCGCTCCTCCTCGCTCTGCGCGCGCATCCAGGCGGCGAACCCAGGCAGGTTCTGCGAATCGCTGTAACCCGACATGGAAAGGTAAACATACGAAGAGTAGAACTCACTCTGGATCTGCTGGTTCAGGGCCTCTTCGATCTTTCGATTCAGACTCATGCTTCCTCCTTGAATTGACGTGCGTTCCGGTCCTGGATTGTCCTGTTCGCCGATCCGGTGCCGTGTGCCCCGTTCAACGCACCCGGCAAGGGGACGGTCGGGACTCGCACGGGTTCCTATGATGACACAGACGGGGGACCCGTTCGCCGGTCGAATGCCGCGACGATTGTTGCCACGGGCTGCTAGACTACGGAGAATAGCGGCGCGAGGTTCCGGAAGGGATAAGGAAGTCAGACTTGACCACGATTGCCCTGAGCCTTCTTTTCTTCCTTCCTTCCCTGGAAGCTCAATCCGACGTGGTGCAGGTCCGGGGACGAGTGGTCTGCGTCGCAGCCGGCACCGAGTCGCAGGAACCCATCGAGTGTCCCTCCGAAGCCCCGGTTCGTGCGCTTCTGGATGACACCGGACATCTGTACCGGTTCCGCCTCGACGATCCGAAGGTGTCCATGTTCGACGATCCCCGGATCCGGACCCGGGAACTCCAGATCACCGGCCGCCTGGACCCGCCGGATCGGCTGGCGATCATTCGGGTCAAATCCATCGTCGACGGACGTCTCCATTTCGTCTATTACCGGTGCGAGGTCTGCCACATCACTGCCTACGCATTCGGACCCTGCTGGTGCTGCCAGGACGAGTTCGAGTTTCGCGAGACCTTGACTCCTCCTCCTCAATGACGGGACGGAGCTTTGAAACCAGTCGAACCGCAATTCAATTGAGGGATCACCAACCATGCTGACCGTCGATTCTCACCTGGACCTTGCCTTCAACGCCGTGGAATGGAACCGGGACCTGACCCAACCCATCCATGCCATTCGGGAATCGGAGGCCGGCATGGGGCAGAAGGGCAGGGGCGCGGGGGTCGTGAGCTTCCAGGAGCTGCGCCAGGGTCGGATCGGCCTGTTCTTCGCCACGGTCCACTGCCGCATCGCTTCCCTGGGCCGGCGGTTTGCAGGGGTCCGCAACCAGGACATCGCCTACGCCAAGGCCTGGGGCGAGTTGGCCTACTACCGGATCATGGAGTCCAAGGGAATCCTGCGGCAGATCCGCAACGTCTCGGAACTCGAGTCCCATTTGGCGGAATGGGACCGTAATCCCTCCTTCGCACCTCTGGGGTACGTACTGAGCATGGAAGGATCCGACCCCATCGTGAGCCCGGAGCAGGTGCCGGAGTGGTGGGAACAGGGTCTGCGCGTGGTCAGCCTGTGCCACTACGGCGTGAGCACCTATTCTCACGGGACGGGCGCTCCGGGCGCCCTGACTCCCCGAGCTCCGGCGCTGCTGCGAGCCCTGGATGAGGCGGGGATGATCCTGGACGTGAGCCACTTGGCGGAGCAGGCCTTCTGGGAGGCCCTGGACCAGTTCGGCGGCCAGGTCGTGGCCACGCACAATTGCTGTCAAACGCTCTGCCCGGGAGACCGCCAGTTGAGCGATCGGCAGATCCGGACCCTGGTGAGCCGAGGGGGCGTCATCGGAGTCGCCCTCGACGCCTGGATGCTCTCACCGGGCTGGAGCGGCGACGACCAGGACAACAGCTTCATCAGCCTGGAGACCGTGACCGACCATATGGACCACATCTGCCAATTGGCCGGCGACGCCCGCCATGCTGCCATCGGATCGGACCTGGACGGGGGATACGGGAGGGAACAGTGTCCCCACGATCTCGGCACCATCGCCGATCTGCGCAAGATTCCCGCCATTCTGGAAAGGCGCGGCTACAGCCTGGAGGACGTGACCTCCATCATGGGGGGCAACTGGGTCCGGCTGCTCCGCGAAACCTGGAGCTGACCGCTGGATTCGCTCGGCGGACGGTAATTGCGGCAGACCGTCAAGCCTCCCAAACCCCGGGAACCGGAACTGCCTCGTCCTCCCCCGGCCAGGGAGGCATGGTGACGATGACGATCTCCAAGGGGCCGGCGCCCATGTTCCGGAACTGAAAATGGGTGCCCAGGGGGATGTCTACCGACGTTCCCGGTCCGACCGGAACCACAACCCCCGAGGCCGCCTCGGCAGGCTTGCGCCACAGTTCCCCGGTTCCCCGCAGGAAATACCAGATCTCCTCCACACTCCGATGCCGCACCGCACTCGACACTTGGCCGGGAGCCAGGCTGCAGTGGACCATGCTCCCGCCTTTCAACGCCGGAAGCAGGCGAATGCGGGATCCGTCCGGCGCCAGCAAGTCATAGCCCGGCTCGCCCGCTTCCCGGGCTGGACGGTCGACCAACCGATCCGGAATCCGCCTGGTCTGCATGGATTCAGCGCGCCAACATGCGGATACAGACCGGCATGGGGACGTCCGCCGTCTGACCGTTGGCCTCGAGCGCCCCGGTCTCGGGGTCGATGCGGAAGACCACCACGCTGTCCGAATCCTGGTTGGCCGCCAGCAGCCAGGTCCCGGTGGGATCGATCTCGAAGTTCCGTGGCGTCTTTCCCCGGGTCGACTCGTGTCCCCGGGCCGTCAATTGGCCCGTCTCCTGGTCGACCGAGAAGACCGCGATGCTGTCGTGGCCCCGGTTGGAGCCGTAGAGGAAGCGGCCCGAAGGATGGACCCGGACCTCGGCAGTGTGGGTGACGCCTTGGAAATCCTCGGGAATCGTGGTGATGGTCTGGATAGGATCCAGCGTCCCCTTCTCCCCGTCGTATCCAAAGGCAGTCACGGTGGAGCCCATCTCGTTGATGACGTAGCCGAACCGTCCGCTGGGATGGAAAGCGAAATGGCGCGGACCCGCCCCGGGAACGACCGGGGCCGACGGCGGCTCGTTCGGCTCCAGGACGCCCGTGGCGGTGTCGAAGCGGTAGACCATGACCTCGTCCGTGCCCAGGTCGGCCGCCACGGCGAACCGGTTCCCCGGATCCAGGTTGATGCTGTGGGCACGGGGACCCGTCTGCCGCACCGGATCCACGCTGGAACCTTCATGTTGGATGACCGAAGTGGCGGGACCCAGGCGGCCTTCAGAATCAATGGGGAAGGAGGCGACGGTCCCGCCCGTGTAGGTGGCCAGCAGCAAGTTGCGTCCGGCCCGGTCCACCACCAGGTGGCACGGAACGGCGCCGGCCGAAGGCTGGAGGTTCAAGAAAGAGAGGCGCCCGTCGACCGGGTCGACGGAGTAGGCGGAGACGGTCCCCGTCTTCCGCCCCTCGAACTCGGCGATCTCGCTGACGGCGTAGAGATAACGGCCACTGGGATGAAGGGCCAAAAACGAGGGGTTTTCGATACCCGAAACCACCGACAGCCGTTCGAGTGCCCCCGACTCGGGATCCATTCGGTACGTATAGATCCCCTCACTGCCGGTTCTGGTGTAGGTGCCGAAAAAGACCAGAAGATCTCCTCCGCTCTCCGGTTCTTCCATGGTTTTCACCTCGTCGCGAGCGCAGGATGCGGCTCCGCCGATCAGAATCAGCAGGACCACACCAAGATTCTTCCATCGCTTACAAACCGGCCGACTCTTCATGGCGCCTCCACAGCGTTGGGATAACGAAAACGTCCCAAAGAGGGCACCACAAGGGGTACCCCTACCCGCCCTCATGTTAACCTTTTCCGGCCCTCCCGTCGGTTTCAGTCCGGGGGGGGACATAAAGCCGGAACTTTCGAGGACATCATGCGGAAACAAACTCTCAACTTCATCGGCAACTGCGCCGCAATCGCTCTTCTGGCCGGCTTGGCCACACCAGACCAGACCTGGGCATCATCGCATGCCGAACGTATCAAGGGAGGGAGGGAACTCCACGACCCCGGTCTGCATCTGTTCCTGGACGACGAAGAGGTTCAGGATCGCCCCGGATTCAGCCGGGTGGTCCAGAATCCGACCCGGATTCGCCGCGATCCTGTGTTGGTGCCCGACCGCCCCTGGGAAGGACACGCGGTGCAGCTCTGGGGATCGGTCCTGTACGACCGGGAGGAGAAGCTCTTCAAGATGTGGTACTTCTCCGCCAACACCCCCATGTACCGGCGCGAGGGGCGCGGATACCTCATCTGCTACGCCACCTCCAGAGACGGCATCGTCTGGGAGAAACCGAACCTGGGCCTGGTGCCGGTCGACGGCTCCTCCGCCAACAACGTCGTCTACCCGACGCCGGAAGTTCCCGCTTCCTGGGGCATCGATCCCTGGGGCGTGGTCAAGGACCCTGACGAACCCGATCCGGCGCGGCGGTACAAGATGGGCATGTACCAGCAACGCCCAACCGGAGCGGAATCGGATCTGGAGCGCCCGGACATGAATCGGGAGGAGAAGAACCGGGCGCGGAAGGCCTTGGTCCAAGCCATACGGGACCGGCACGGCATGTACGCGGCATTCTCTCCCGACGGGATCCGTTGGACCCCGGGAGAGGAGATCCTGGTCCCCCGGGGCGGCGACGCGGGAGCATTAGTCTACGATCCCCTGAGCCGGCGCTACCTGGCCACGACCCGGCGTTACGGGACCATCATGGATCACTTCGTCGTGGAATGGAAAGGGTATCGCCGCGTCATCGCCCTCTCCACCAGCAAGGACTTCGTCCATTGGACCCCCCTGAAGACTATTCTCAAGCCGGACGATCTGGACCATCCCCGGGACCAGATGTACGTCATGACCCCCTTCGCCTACGGGAATCAGTACATCGGGTTCATCGGAATGCTCCACTCCGCCACGGAGCTGGGACCGACTCAACTGGCCAGCGCCCGCGACCTGGCCCACTGGCGCCGCGTCGGACGGCGCCGGGAGTTCCTGCCGGTGGGTGCTCCGGGAAGCTGGGACGGGGCTTGGGCCACACCCTCCGGGAACCCGCCTGTCCTGAAGGGAAACCAGCTCTATCTCTGGTATTCGGGCCGTCCCCAGGCCCATGGCACTTCCGGAATGTGGAAGAGCTCCATCGGTGTCCTGACCCTGCGCAAGGACGGTTTCGTGGCGCTGCGCAGCGGGATCCGGGGCGGTGACGTCATGACCGAGGCGGTGACGGTGACCGGTCCCAAGCTATTCCTCAACGCCTACTCTTTCTTCGGCACCGTCCGGATCCGGGTCGTTCACGACGGAGTTGTGGCCCCCGGCCATACCTTCGAGGAGTGCAACGGCCTGGAAAAGGGGGACGAGACCGATTTTCCCGTCACCTGGGGTCCGGACCGGCGGGATCTTTCCGCCTTCGTCGGCAAAAAGGTCCGGCTCCAGATCCAGACCGACAACGCCACCAGCCTCTTCTCCTACCGCTTCGCCGCGGAGGCTGACTGACGCCGCTTGGCTTGTCTTCCCTGCGACCGTATCCTCGTGGGCGGAATGCGGAGACCAACGTCATGAGCCGGACTTCAGGAGTGCAGAAACGGACGAAGCCCGGAATGCTGGGCGCAGTGGACATTCCCTGGAACCCGGATTTTTCACTGGACCAGGAGCATTTCCGGGGATTGATCCGGCGGCTGCAGACTCTGGGCGCCGGACGGCTCTACATCATGGGGACGGCGGGCGAGGGCTACGCCATGTCGGACACGCGCTTCCGCGAGGTGGTGGACGTGTTCGTCGAAGAGATGTCCGGCTCCGGCATCGAGGCCCAGGTGGGCGCCATCTCGCTCTCCATGGAGCAGATCGTGGAGCGGCTCGAGTACGCCCATGGCCAGGGAGTCCGATCGTTTCAGATCTCGCTGCCGGCTTGGGGAGCGCTGGACGACGCCGAGATGATGGCGTTCTTCAAAACCGTCTGCGGCCGGTTTCCCGACTCGGAGTTCCTGCACTACAACCTGGCGCGGACCAAGCGCATCCTGACGGGCGGCGACTACCGGATGATCCTGGACGAGGTCCCCAACCTGGTGGCCAGCAAACAGAGCACCACCGACATGAACCGGGTCCGGGACTGGATGGTCAAGGCTCCCGAGATGCAGCACTTCATGCTCGAGACCTGCTTCGCCTACGCCTGCCAGTTTGGAGAGTGCTCGCTCCTTTGCAGCATGCACGGGGCGTTTCCGCGTTTGACCCGCGAGTACTTCGCCGCGGGCAGAGATGGTGATCTGCCCCGAGCGCTGGAGATCGCCGAAAGGTTCAGGCGCCACGGAGAAGGCCTCTTCGGTCACCTGAAACGGTCGATGATCGACGGAGCCTACGACAAGCTGATGGTCTGGCTGACCGACCCCACGTTTCCCATTCGCCTGCTGCCGCCGTATGAAGGCTTCACCGGCCAAGAGGCGAGAATCAGCCTGGATTACTACCGGAACCTGCGAGACGAGCACTGAACATGGGGAGCCACCGGACTTACAACGGCGTTTCCATGCCCGAGTTCATGTATGGGACCGCCTGGAAGAAGGAGGAGACGACCCGTCTGGTCAAGCTGGCCGTCACCAGCGGGTTTACCGCCATCGACACCGCCAACCAGATCATCCATTACGACGAGGCGCGGGTGGGCGACGCCCTGCTGGACCTGAGCCGCCAGGAAATCGAGCGGGATTCCCTTTTCCTGCAGACCAAGTTCACATCCGCCGGTGGCCAGGACCATCGGACCCCCTACGATGCGTCCGCGGACATCACCACCCAGGTGGGGCAATCCTTCCAGAGTTCCCTCCGGCATCTGCGGACCCGTTACCTGGATTCGTACGTCCTGCACGGCCCCTATTCCCGGATGGGACTGGGAGCGGAGGACTGGGAAGTCTGGGCGGCCATCGAAGGGATCTACAAGTCGGGCGGGGCCCGGGTGATCGGGATCAGCAATGTCACCGCGGAACAACTCGACGAGCTCTGCCGGAGTGCGGAAGTCAAGCCCATGGTGGTGCAGAATCGATGTTTCGCCGTCCTGGGATGGGACTACCGGGTTCGGGAGATCTGCCGCGACCACGGGATCGTCTACCAGGGCTTCTCGCTCCTGACGGCCAACCGCCAGTTCCTGTTTCACCCCCGGATTCGGGAGATCGCCGGCCGTCTGGGGGTCGGCCCGGCCCAGGTCGTCTTCCGGTTCGCCCTGGAAGTAGGGATGCAGCCCCTTACGGGGACCAGCGACCGGGACCACATGGTGGAGGACCTTGCGGTCCGATCGCTGCGGCTCTCCCGGGAAGAGACCGCGTTCATCGAGACTATTGCCCTGAGTCGACCCTGATGCGGCTTACGCGCCTCTGGGGATCGCCCAGTGGCCCTTCCGGTAGCTGCGGGTGAGCAGGGCGTCCGCTTCTTCGTCGCCGGCGATCCGCTCCGCCTCCGGATCGAAGTGGAAGGATCGGCCCACCCTGACGGCGATGTTGGCCAGGTGACAGAGCGAAGCGGACAAGTGGGCCGTGCCGGCGTCGGCCGTGGGATCGGCCTGGCCTCGAATCGCTTTCACCCAGGTCAGGAAGTTGCTCGTCATGTCCATTCTCGGCATGACGCCGGGCCGTTTGTCGACCTGTTTGTTCTCCTCGTCCCAGAGCTGGAACCGCCCCCGGCGGCTGAACACCATCTTGCCTCCGGTGCCCAGGAACTCGACGCCGCCGTCCACGTCGTAGGGATGGTTGCCGGACCAGATCCTCATCTCGAACACCAACTGCCTGCGGTCCCCGACGCCTCCCTGGCCCGGATAATCGAAGGTCGCGGTGACGGTGTCGGGGAACTCCTGGTCGTCGTCAAAGAAAAACTTGCCGCCGGCCACGGCCACTTGGGTGGGATGGACGTCCAGTCCCAGGCCCCAACGGGCCATGTCGAACTCGTGCACGCCGTCGTTTCCCAGATCGCCGGTGCCGAAGTGGTACCACCAGTGCCAGGAATAATGGTGCCGGTTCTTCTGGAACGGGACCATGGGGGCGGGTCCCACCCAGAGATCGTAGTCGAATCCGTCCGGCGGAGAGCTGGGCCGGTTGCGACCGATGTTGCGCCGCTTCTGGACGTTCCAGGCCTTGGCGACGAGCACGTCGCCGATGATCCCGTCATGAAGCATCCGGACCGCCTCGATGAACCCCCGGCTGCTGCGGGCCTGGGTCCCGTGCTGGAAGATGCGGCCGGAACGCCGCGCAGCTTCGACCAGGAGGCGGCCTTCGCGGAGATTGTGGGAGCACGGCTTCTCCAGGTAGACGTGCTTGCCCGCATCCAACGCCAGGATCGCGGCCGGGACATGCCAGTGGTCGGGGGTCGCAATGGTCACGGCGTCGACGGACGTGTCGTCGAGCACTTTCCGCAGGTCGTCCACCGGCTTGGCCCCGCCGGCCTCGTCGGCGGCCTGAACGCGCCGGTTCTCATCCGGGTCGCACACGTAGACGATCTCGGTATTGACCCCCTTGGGAAACCGGCCGATGTGGGAGCGCCGGCCCTGGCCTCCGCAACCGATCACCGCGTAGCGGACCCGGTCGTTGGCTCCGGCCGCTGAAGCCGGGACCGAAGTCAGAACCGGGGATGCCGCAGCCACGGTGGCTACAGCCCCGGATCCCTTCAAGAACTCCCTGCGGTTGACTTCACCTTTATTCATTGAGCCTCCTCTGCCCGAGCCTGCCGCTTGGCGCCGGGACCTAAGCGGCTCCACGGGCACTCGTGATTGTCTACCTACTCTACACGCTGGGCTAAACGTTTCCACGGGTGACTCCGCCGACGATCAGAACACTCTTGCTCAACTCATTCCGCAGGCGTGGCTCACGTTTCTTACAATCTAATTGATGAGCCCGAAACAACGTCACTGCGAGTTCCAGCTCAAACCCTTCGGCTGGACTAGCCGCGAGGCCGAGTGGATCGCCTTGGTCTGCCAGCATAGCGGCCTGTTCACCCGTTCCCAGTTCTGCACCTACTTGCACGCGCGGCCCAATCGCGCCCGCCAGTTCGTCCACTGCTTGCGGGATCGCCGCCAAGCGGTCGACGTCGACCTGGACGGCCTCCCGGCCGCCGCGCGACCATGCCGGATTTCCGGCAAAGCCATCTACCAGGCACTGGGCATCGAGAACGTGAGCCACCGCCGCATCGCCTCCGCTCGGGTCCTGATGCGGCGACTGCTGTCGCTCGACTACATCCTGGAACACCCGCAGCAGCCGTGGCTCACCTCGGAACAGGATAAAGTCGGCGTCTTTGATGACTTCGACATCCCCCGTCAGGCCCTTCCCCGTCGTTACTACACCGGAAACAAGGCGGTCTGGGTCCGTTACTTTGCCCTGGAGTTCCCCATATCCATCGAGCCCGAGACCATCACATTCGTCTACGTGGACACCGGCTGCGACACCGGCCGGAACCTGATGGCCTGGGGATCGAGCCACGCGCCACTCTGGCGGGCGCTGCGCCGGAAGGGACACCGGATCCGGGTCGTCGCCGTCGCCCGCGACGATCTCAGTTTGGGGCGGGCTGACAAGATCTTGTGCCGCTGGACTCAAGGACAGTGGCCGAAGGGCTAAGAGCCCCTCACGCCCGACGAGGAGCAGGAGATAGAAGAAATTCGCCTTGCTTTCTTTCGTAGAGACTGGCCGGCATTGGATCGTTGGGGCGGGCCCCAGGCGGCCCTCTTCCACCAGCGCGACCTGAAGCGCCGGCCGTCGTTCGACGATGCCGAATCCGGATTCCGGATTGATCGGGCGAACGCCTGGCGCTCCCTGCGGTTGTCGTTCCCGAGGGCAACCCTCAGCTAATTCAGGTTGAGCCAGTCGATTCCGGACGCCACCCCCAAACGACGATCGTCTGTACTTGCAACACAGGAGAGAATCCGAATCCCAGAACGTGAGTTCGGACTGTCCCCATCTCGTCCCGGTCGCCGCGCAGGCCGAGAACGGGACGGCCGAGAACGGGACTGTCCCCATCTTGCCCACGTGCCCACGTATAAGTCAGGAGCCTCGTGAACCCTGGCGGTGATGAGGATGAACGACCTGCAGGTACGGACTGAACGCATCCGGATCGACGCACCGGTCGGTTTGGTCTGGGAGGTTCTGACAGACGTTGAAAGATACGGTGAGTGGAATCCGTTCACGCCGCAGGCACGAACCGATTTCAGGATCGGTTCGCACGCTCATCTGCTGGTCAGGATGGGGCCGGCGGAGGTGCGAATCACCGAGACCGTCTCCGCGTTCGAAGCACCCCGGCTCATTGCTTGGGGAAAGGCATTCGGAGCGCGCTGGCTCCTGGCTGCAATGCGGGAGCAGCATCTGGAACCCGCGAGCGAGACGAGCTGCTTTTACCACAACACGGACCGATTGACCGGCGTGCTTGCGCCGCTGGTGTTGCTTTGTTTTGGCGGTTTTATGCGTGCCGGTTTCACCGATGTCGGCGAGGGGTTGAAGCGTCGATCGGAGGCGCTGTACAAGAACTCGAAGCCGCGTGGGTGACGATCTTCAAGGGAAACGATCGAGTGTTTGCTGCGCTTGGCGACTTGCAGGCCGCCCTCAAACGCATCGTCAAGTAGGACACCTTCGGAAGTGAAATTGGTGGAGACGATGGGATTCGAACCCACGACCTCCTGAGTGCGATTCAGGCGCTCTTCCGAGCTGAGCTACGTCCCCACCTGAGAGGGGCCTATCTTAACAGAGAACCTCTACAGGAAGTCCGACGCGCAGGGGTAATCGGGGAGCGCCTCGGCTTGAAGGACGGCCCGGACTACGGCCCGGGCGGTGACGTGGGCCGCAAGTGCCCCCACCAGACCTAGGTCCTGCCCTCGAACCGTTTCGGTGGAAAGGGCGAACAGGGTATCCCCGTCCGCCGGCATGTGGACCGGGCGGATCGTGCGGGCCAGGCCATCGTGGGCCATCTGGGCGATTTTGGTCAGGGACGCCTTGTCGAACCCGGCGTTCGTGGCGACCACACCCAAGGTCGTGTTCTCGCCCTCGCCGGAGCGCCATGCCGGGAGACCCCGTTCCCTCAGAACCGTCAGGGTGTCGGCGAATCCGCGCCCGCCCGGTTCGCGGACTCCCGCCAGGATCCTGCCCGTTTCCGGATCGAGGACGTCCCCCACGGCGTTGACCGCCACCAGAGCCGCCACCACCACGGGTCCGGCCCGGACGGACGCCGAACCCAAGCCCCCCTTCATGGCGAATTCGTGTCCCAGGATCTTGCCCACCGTGGCCCCGGCGCCCACGCCGGCGTTGCCCTCGGGGACCGGGCCGGCCGCGGCGTTTCGGCAGGCCCGGCGTCCCAATTCGGGGCCCGGGCGGATCGAGGCGTCTCCCAACGCCAGGTCGAAGAGAATGGCCGACGGCACGATGGGGACCCGGGCCACCGGCGTGCGATAACCCACACCACGTTCCTCCAGGTATCGGACCACTCCGGAGGCCGCGTCCAGACCGAAGGCGCTGCCACCGGAGAGCACCAGGGCATGGATGCGCTTCACCGAGCGCACAGGGTCCAGCAGGGCGGTTTCGCGGGTGCCGGGAGCGGAGCCGCGAATGTCCACTCCGGCCATGACTTCCCGTTCCGGCAGGACGACGGTGACTCCCGTGGGCCGCCGGGGATCGACGGCATGACCGACCCGGATGCCTCCGACGTCGGTCAGGCCGCCCTCGTAGGCGCCGGCTCCTGATGGATACGTATCACTTCTCATGCCGGAAGTGGACGAATGCGGGTCCTGAAAAGCAGGGCTGTAAGCCGAATCCTGTACCCTGGGCGAAAGCCCTGGGCGGCGATCATTCCTCTAGGAGCCGGGTCGCCCCGGCCCTCGGGCGGCCTACCCGCTCCGCCTCCGCCCTGCCCGGGGGCAGGCGAATGAGCCGGGCCAACTCGTACGGAGCCTATTTGGCCTTGCACCGCGTGGGGTTTACCGTGCCTTCGACGTCACCATCGAAGCGGTGGGCTCTTACCCCGCCATTTCACCCTTACCCGCGGTCCCGATGACGAAACCGGGGGCGGTATCTTTTCTGTGGCACTTTCCGTAGGGTCACCCCCCCTTCCCGTTAGGAAGCACGCTGCCCTGAGGTGTTCGGACTTTCCTCCGCCCGGCGTCAGCACTGCTAGCCGGAAGGCGATCGCCCACCCTGCTTCTCAGGCCGACGACATTCTATCACCGGAAGACCAAGTGGAACCGATTTCACGCGGGCGCGTCGACGCGCCCGACGGTACAGATCCTGCGAATCGAGCAAGTGCTTACCGGGTTCGAATCAGGCCCCGGCCCACGGCGCCCGCTTCCAGTCCGATAAGCTCGCCGTAGACCCGGCCGAACTTGACCTCGGCCTCGAACTTGACGGGAACTCGAAGCGGGTCCCGGGAGTACCAGACCTGCAGCGTCTTTCCCGGGGAGAGGATGCCCGCCTCGACTCGGAGCCGCACGGTGTCGAAAGCCCCGATCCGGAGTTCGACTCTCTCCTTCTCCTCCACCCGAACCAGCATCTCCTTGAATTTCCCCCGGTCGGCCAGGTGCGCACGATACCGGCTCGCGTCCTCCAGCCGATGGAGCCTGGCCGCGTAGATGGCCGAGAGCAGGTCGGTGACCGGCCCCGGAATCCCATCGGACGTGCGGTTGTGAAGCTCCCGCGGCGGATCCCGGGACACGTCCAGATCGCGAAAGTGCGCGGAGTCGCTGCGGTAGTCGAAGACGGAGAGCAGATCGCGCTTGCGTTTCCCCTCCCGGTGCCTCCGGAAGATCCGATAGGAATGGAAGTGCCGGGCGTCGACAATGGATTCGAAACGATTCCGCACCGAAATTTTGGCGACTTCCACCAGCCGGCCTACCGAGACCGCCTCCATGGTGATGGTCCAGGCCGGCGTCTTACGATACCGGGAACGCTTCACGGTGAAGGCCAACTCTCCCGCCTTGAAGGCCGGAGAGGCGAACAGGGGCTTCCAGTTGACCTCGTATCGCAGCTTCTCTCCGGCTTGGAAGGGAGCCTTGTAGAGGGTGCCCGGATCCAGCAGAGGCCGCGCCGTCTCGGACCCGGACGGAAGCGAGAAACAAAAGAAGGCGGACGTCAGAGCCAACGCAACAGCGGGCAATGGGCGTGCCCATCGCCGGGAGGCGACCATTCCGCACCTCATCCCATTTTCCAGACGAAAATGATTCCGGCCAAGACGACCGAAATGAGGAAACGGTACTCCCGGTTCCTGAGGAAGAGCTTCCACTGGAAACGAGTGGCGGTTCCGCTTCCGGCGCCGGTAGGGCCAGGAAACCGAAGCGGACAGAACCTGGGGACAGTGGCGGCATAGGCGGCGTAGTCGCTCCCGTAGTGGCTGAGCATTTCCCGCTCTTCACGGAGCACCACCGGCCAATAGATTCCCGGAAACAGAACCAGATAGGCCAGGAGCAGCCACAGTTCCGCCGCCGCTACAGTTAACCCGAGCCCGGCCAGAAAGGACCCAAGATAGAGCGGATTCCGCGTCAGCTGGTAAGGCCCGGACCGGGCCAGGCCCCGCCACTTGTCCAGATGTCCCGAAGCCCAGAGGCGGATGGAGGCTCCCGCCGCCGCCAACGGCATCCCGAGCCAGAACAGGTCCGGCCGCGGTTGGGCAAACACGAAGAGGAGGATGCCGAAGGCAAGACCTGCGGGAACCCGGATCCTCTGAACCAGGGTCATGAGGGTGCCGATGCCTCCACAACCGCCGACAACCGCCGGCGGACGGCCCGGAAGACCTGTTCCACGGCAATGTTCATGCAGATGAACTCCCCGCAACTCCGCTTGTTGCAGTCCGAGCAGTAGAGGTAACGCTTGACGATCCGATCCTCCGGGTGAAAGGGTCCGTTGCGCCGGGCGATGGAGGGACCCATCACCGCCACCGCCGGGGTTCCCATCGCCACGGCCAGATGAAGGGGACCCGTGTCTCCCGCCACCATCAGGCGCGAGCGCCGGCAGAGGGCCGCTAGTTCCAGGATCGTGGTGGGAAAACTGACCACGGACCCGGGCCGGGAACAATCCTGGATCTCGCCGACCAGATCCTCCTCTCCCGGACCGTAGGTGAAGAGCACCGGAAGCTTCAGCCGCCGCCGGATCTCTGAGCCCAGGCGGGCGAACTTGCGGGCGGGCCAGAGCTTGGTGGGCCACCCGGCTCCCGGATTCAACAGGACCGGCCGGCCGCCGCCAACGGCCTGAAGCCGTTCGTCGACGTAGCGCTTCGCCTCGGCCGGGATCCGAAAAGGCACCCTGGCCGTGGGTTCCCCGGCGCAGCCCAACGACCCCACCAGCTCCAGGTTCAGATCGATGACGTGGCCATTTCCGCGGGTCGGGACGGTATTGGTATAGAACCCGGCCGCCGCCGGCTCACGGCATCTTTCCCGGCAGAATCCCATCCGCCTCCCGGCGCCTGAGAGACGAGCCAGGAATGCCGACTTGATCAGGCCCTGAAAGTCCAATGCCAGGTCGAAGCGCTCCCGCCGCAACGCGCGGACCAGATGGATCAGGTCCAACGCCGTTCGCGGCCGGCGGCGCCAGCGCTTGGTGTCGGCGGTCCAGATTCGATGAATGCCGGGAACGGTCTCCAGCAAGCCGTGGTAGTGGGGCTCGACCAGCCAGTGGATTTCACAGTCGGGAAAGCGGCGGTGGATCCGCTGCTGGGCCGGCAGTGCGTGAACAATGTCGCCGAGCGCGCCCAAACGGACGATCAGGATCTTTTCCGGGTGGTTCAGGGCGGGAGAGGAAGCGGGACGGGGGCTGCCGGAAGCGGCGGAAGAGAAGTGTCGGAGCATAGGAAGGGCCCCTCGAGAAGGCAACTCATCGTATCACGGGCGTCTCGGACCTTGATGTTCGTTCAACAGCCGCCGGGCCGCCCGGTAGACCTCTCCGGAGTGAATGCGATCAAAGCAGCGCAGGTCAATGGGGCACTCCCGGAGCAGGCAGGGGCTGCACTCCACATGCTTGTGGATGACGACCGCGTTCGGGCTGAAGGGGCCCGTGGCCACTTCGTCCGTGGATCCGAATACCGCCACCAGCGGCACTCCCAGCGCCGCCGACAGATGCATGGGACCCGAATCGTTTCCCAGAAACAACCGGCACCGGGACAGCACGCCGATGAGGCCGGAGAGCGAGGTCCGTCCCACCAGGAATCGGGGAGACCGCTTCATCCTCTCCCGGACCCGGACCGCAATCGGCTTCTCCGAACTGGAGCCCAGGAGCACGACCTCGGCTCCCAACTCCTCGATCAAACGATCGGCCACTTCCGCGTAGCGCTCCGGAAACCATCGCTTGGCGGAACCGAAGGCCGCTCCCGGGTTCAGCCCCACCAGGGGCTTGCGGCTATCGGCGCCCGCCTCGCTGAGCAGGGAATCGGCCGACTCCAGTTGCGCCTGGGAAGGGGTGAGGTGGATGTCGGGACGAAAGGAGGCGTCATTCAGATAGTCGATGGGGGAAACGCCGGCCTGGAACAGCAGATCCAGATAGTAGAAGGTCTGGTGACGTCCCAGGTGCTTGATTCGCGGGCGAACCCCCCGGGTCAGCAGGAACCTCCGTCCGTCGGTGGCGTAGCCGATCCGATTTGGGATGCGCGCCGTCAGCGCCAGCAGCGCCGCTTCGAAGGCATTTTGGAAAAGGACTGCCGTGTCGAATTCCTCTAGCCTCCGTCCCACGCGGAAAACTCCCCGTACCCCCAGGGAGCGGTTCGGGAGCGTGACCACGCGGTCCGCCACGCCTTGTCCTTCGAAGATCGGGGCCACCCATTCCCGGGCCAGCAGAGTCAACCGGGCCCGGGGCTGCAGCCGGCGCAGCTCCCTCAGCGCCGCCAGCGACATGACGGCATCGCCAATCCAGTTGGTGCAGCGAACCAGGACCTGTTCCATCGCTCCCGCCTGAGCCCCCCGCTTCAATGCGGATGGGGAAGGCCGGCCACCTCATCCAAGAGAAACTTGCGGTACTCCACCGGGTCTTCAGGCAGGGCCTCGATCTTCAATACGAAGATCTGCCCGGCGCCGAATTCCAGGTCCTGCAGACGGACCGCGTCCTTTTCCGTAGTCACCAGCGCCTCGGCTCCGTTTTCATCCAGGCTCTCCAGGGCCTGGTCCAGTTCACTCTGGCTGTACGGATGATGATCGGGAAACAGGACCTGGTGCCGGACGTCCATCTGGTAGTGCTCCAGATCCTGGACGAAAAGTCCGGGGTTTCCGATTCCCGCCAGGGCAATGACCCGCCTGCCCATGAAATCTCGAGTCCGGAATTGTCTCCGGCTCTTCAGATCGAAGACGCCGACGGCGTCATGATAGAAGTAGGAGATAGGCGTCAGCTTGTTGTGTCTCCGGATCACCGCCTCCAGATCGTCGATCTCCCCCACCAGGTGGGACCGGGTGATGACCACCAGATCGGCGCGGCCCATGGCGGTCAGAGGCTCCCGGAGGCGTCCCGCAGGCAGGAGCGCGCCGCCACCGAAGGGATCGGTGGCGTCCACCAGCAGGATGTCCAGGTTGCGCTTCAGACGCAGGTGCTGGAAACCATCATCCAGAATGTGGACGACCTTGTCGCCGGCGTCCTGTTCCACCAGGGTTCCTGAGCGGTACCGGTCCTTTCCGACCGCGACGCGGACTCCGGGAAGCTGACCGGCCAGAAGAAAGGGTTCGTCCCCGCTGCTGCCTGCGTCGCACAGAACCGTCCTGCCGTCGCTGACCACCAGAGTCGAGTGCTCGGCCTTTCCCCGGTAGCCACGGCTCAGAATGACCGGCTGGTAACCCGCCTTTTTGAGCACGCCGGCCAAGTAGGCCACGAAGGGCGTCTTTCCGGTTCCCCCCACCGTCAGGTTCCCGACACTGATGACCGGGTTGCGAAGGCGTTTGCGCGAAATGACACCGTGCCGGTAGAGCAATGCTCTGACCCGCATTGCCAGGGAGTAGAGTTGGGAGAGTAGAGCCCACATGCGTTCTCAGGAACCGGCGCCCGGACCCAGGCACTCGCCCACGATGCGAACCGTTCGGCCCACGGCGCCTCGATGGTCGCGAAGGATCCAGCGGGCGTTTCGGCCCAGTCCCCGCCGGGCCGCCACACTCCCCAGGAGTTCCCTCAGTCGCCCAGCCAATTCCCTCGAGTTCCGGACCTGCAACGCCGCACCCCCATCCAGGAAAGTGCGAGCCATTTCCCGGAAGTTGTGCATGTGAGGCCCCACCAGTATCGGCTTGCCGAAGTGCGCCGCCTCGATGATGTTGTGCCCCCCCCACGTCACGAGACTGCCTCCCACGAAGACCACCAGGGCCAATTCATAGACGTGGGCCAACTCGCCAATTGTGTCCAGCACCAGCACGTCAGGCCGGCCGGAGGAGCCGGCGTCCTGGAAACCGTTGAGACTGCTCCGTTTCAGGTGGACGAGGCCCCTCTGACGAAGCAAGTCTGAGATCTCGGCCGACCTCCGGGGGTGTCTGGGAGCCAGCACCATGCGGAGACGAGGGTATTCCGGTCTGATCTCGCGGAACGCGTCCAGAAGTTGCTCCTCTTCTCCCTCGCGGGTGCTGCCGCAGACCCAGATCGGATCGGCTCCGAACAGGCCCCGAATCCGTCGCGTCAATGCTGCCTGTCCAGGGTCCGGGTCCAGGCCGTAATCGTATTTCAGATTCCCGACCGAGCAGGTTCTGGACGCAACCGATCCCAGTTCGACGATCCGGTCCCGGTCCTGGGGCGACTGCATGCAGAGATGTGCCAACTGTTGGAGAAAAGGCCGAAGCGGGCGCCGAAAGTACTGGTAGCGAGCGAACGACCGGTCGGAGATCCTGCCGTTGATGAGGGCTACCGGGACGCCCAACTCATGGGCAGCAACGATGAGCCCGGGCCAGATCTCCGTTTCCACCACCAGGACCGCCGCCGGATCCAAACTCCTGAGATACCTCCTGCAGAGCCAGGGCCAGTCCAGGGGGAAATAGAAGATCCGGGCCCGGTCGCCGAACAGCTGGCGGGCCAGGCGCTGCCCCGTTTCAGTCGTGGTGGAGATGCACAGTTGAGACGATTTCAGGTTCAGAGCATCTATCAGGGAGCGAATCGAGTTGACCTCCCCCACCGAGACCGCGTGGACCCAGAGTCGGGTCCGGGCAAGGTCCGGTGAGGAGAAGCCATCGGGAACCATCATCCTCTTCCGGAAGGGAACGGGGCGATGGCCCCGGAGATAGCGAAAGAGGCGGAAGGGGAGCCACAGGATCAGGGCAAGGGTATAGGCCAGCGTGTAGCCGGCAATCAACAGCGATGGAACCGGGGATGGGCTGTCCGAACCGCGGCCGGGACGCCCCGAATCCAAACCGGCGGCTCCTTTGCCGGCTCCACGGTTCAGCCGTGGAACCTGTTTTGTCAAGGCGATCACGGAGGCATATAATAACTTGTTTCCCCGCTTGACACGGGATTGGCCCTGAGGCTAATATTCTCCCGCCTATCATGGCGCGGGTGGGTTGAGTGCGGATGCCTCAAGGGCATCCTTTTTTGTCTTATAGAGTTTGTTCTGCTCTCGCGTCAGGCGTCGAAGGCGGCGCCGGTGGGCAGTTCCAGGAGTGGGTGGCATCGATGCCGACGTTCAATCAGTTGGTTCGCAAGGGTCGCAAGCCGGTGCGAACCAAGACCAAGAGTCCGGCGCTGCAGTCGTGTCCTCAAAGGCGCGGAGTCTGTGTTCGCGTGTACACGCAGACTCCGAAGAAACCCAACTCGGCGCTGCGAAAAGTCACCCGCGTCCGCTTGACCAACGGGATCGAAGTCACCACATATATTCCAGGTGAGGGACACAATCTGCAGGAGCACTCCATAGTGCTCATTCGTGGCGGCCGGGTGAAGGACCTGCCGGGAGTGCGTTACCACGTGATCCGCGGGACCTTGGACACGGCCGGCGTAGATAATCGCAACAACAGCCGCTCCAAGTACGGCGCCAAGCGACCCAAGGGTTAGCTGGGTTTTCAGCAGCTGCATCGACGTTGAGTTCTTTCGCGGCTTGCTTTGTGTCCAGGAGTCTTCAAGATGTCTAGGAGACGGGATGTCCCCAAACGAGACGTGGCTCCCGACCCCGTGTACAGCAGCCGGTTGGTGAGCCGTTTCATCAATCAAGCTATGGCGCGGGGAAAGAAGAGTGTTTCCGAGAGGAACTTTTACGCCGCCATGAACCTGATCCAGGAGAGGACGGGAGAAGATCCTTTGAGGATCTTCAAGAAGGCGGTGGACAGGGTCAAGCCCATGGTGGAGACCAAGTCCCGACGGGTGGGGGGATCGACCTATCAGGTTCCCATCGAAGTCAGCACCCGGCGGCAGACCTCGCTGGCCATTCGCTGGCTGGTGGGCTTTGCCCGGGCCCGTCACGAAAAGACCATGAGGGAAAGGCTGGCCAACGAGCTCGCCGACGCCGCGAATGACCGTGGCGGAGCCGTTCGCAGGAAGATGGACGTGCACCGGATGGCCGAGGCCAACCGTGCCTTCGCACACTACCGATGGTGAGAGGGAAGGTCTCGATTACCAGCGGGGCTTGCATCGAGGGAAGATCAGTACAGTGGCCACTCAGTCTGCGCTCGAAAGGACGCGAAATATCGGCATCATGGCCCACATCGATGCCGGTAAGACGACGACTACCGAGCGGATTCTCTACTACACGGGAATCACCTACAAACTGGGTGAAGTGCACGAAGGAACCGCCACCATGGACTGGATGCCCCAGGAACAGGAACGGGGCATTACCATCACCTCCGCCGCCACGACCTGCCACTGGAAGAATTTCCGCATCAACATCATCGACACCCCGGGCCACGTAGACTTCACGGCCGAGGTCGAACGATCCCTGCGGGTATTGGACGGCGCCATTGCCGTCTTCGACGCCGTCGCGGGCGTGGAACCCCAGTCCGAGGCCGTCTGGCGGCAAGCGGACAGGTACCAGGTGCCGCGGATCGCCTTCATGAACAAGATGGATCGCATGGGAGCCGACTTTTTTGCCTCAATGGAATCCATGACCCAGAAGCTGGGTGCGAACCCGGTTCCGGTCCAGATTCCCCTGGGCAAGGAGGAGTCCTTCGAAGGCGTCATCGACTTGATCTCCCGCAAGGCCATCCGCTACGAAACCGAAACCTTGGGCGCCGAATTCGTGGAAGTCGAGATCCCCGAAGAATGGCGCGAGTTGGCGGAACATTGGCGGGAGAAGATGGTGGAAACCGTGGTCGAAGTGGACGAGCAGTTGCTGGAAAAATACGTTCACGGAGAACCCATCGATTCCGACTCGCTCAAACGCGCTCTGCGGTTGGGCACCTGTCAAGGCAACTTCACTCCCTGCCTCTGCGGCGCCGCTTTCAAGAACAAAGGTGTGCAGCTCCTGTTGGACGGCATCGTCGATTTTCTGCCCTCGCCACTGGAGGTGCCCCCACCGGAAGGAACCGAGCCGGTCACGGGAGATCCGGTGACTCCCCGAGCCTCCCAGGACGACCCTTTTTCGGCCCTCGTATTCAAGATCATGGCCGACCCTTTCGTCGGACAGCTGGCCTTCGTCCGAGTCTACTCCGGATGCTTGGCGGCCAACTCCAAGGTCTACAACTCAGCTTCCGGCAAGGAGGAGCGAGTGGGCCGGTTGCTCAAGATGCACGCCAACAAGCGGGAGGAACTCAAAGAGGTCGGCGCCGGCGACATCGTCGCCGTGGTGGGTCTCAAGAAAGTGGCGACGGGGGACACGATATGTGATCCTGGCCGGCCCGTACTGCTGGAATCCATGGAGTTTCCGGCTCCCGTGATCTCGGTGGCCATCGAGCCCAAGACGCGCCAGGATCAGGACAGGCTGGGATTCGCACTGGCGAAGCTGGTTCAGGAAGATCCCACTTTTCGGACTCACACCGATGCGGAAACGGGGCAGACCCTGATCTCGGGCATGGGAGAGCTGCATCTGGAGATCATTGTGGACCGGCTGCTGCGCGAGTTCGGAGTCGGCGCCAACGTGGGCAAGCCTCACGTGGCATACAGGGAGAGCATTCTGGGGACAGCCGAAGGGCGCGGCCGTTACGTCCGCCAGACCGGTGGCCGGGGACAGTACGGCGACGCCACGGTCCGGGTCGAACCCTTGGAGCCGGGCGAGTCCGAAAACGGGTTCCTGTTCGAGGATGTGAGCACCGGCGGCGTGATCCCCCGAGAATTCATTCCGGCGGTGAAGGCCGGTGTGCGGGAGGCCATGGAAGGCGGGCTCCTGGCCGGCTGCGAGATGCAGAACATCAAGGTGACCCTGTTGGACGGCTCATCTCATGACGTGGACTCGTCGGAGATCGCGTTCAAGATCGCTGGCTCCCTGGCTTTCAAGGAAGCCGTCCGGAAGGCGGAGCCCATCCTGCTGGAACCGGTCGTGAAGGTCGAGGTCGTGGTGCCCCAGGAGTACATGGGCGAGGTCATCGGAGACCTCAACGGCCGCCGGGGTCGAGTCGCCCAGTTGAATCCCAGAGGAGGGAGCCAGGTGATCACGGCCTACGTAGCCTTGGAGACCATGTTCGGCTACGCCACCGGACTGCGGTCGATAACGCAAGGGAGAGCAACCTATACCATGCACTTCGAGCGTTATGAACAGGTCCCCAGGCATGTCGTGGAAGAGCAGGTGGCACGAACCCACGGCCGGCTTTTGACCCGGTCAGGTTGAACCGTCCCGAAGGGACATGGAAGCGATGTCGATCAGGATCGACTGAATCGGAAAAGAGGACGAGATGGCGAAGGAGAAGTTTCAGCGCACGAAGCCGCACGTGAACATTGGAACCATCGGGCACGTGGATCACGGCAAGACGACGTTGACGGCGGCGATCACGCAGGTGTTGAGTTCCGAGAATCCGAGCGTGGAGATCCGGGATTTCGATTCCATCGACAACGCGCCGGAAGAGCGGGAGCGTGGGATCACCATCGCGGTGGCGCACGTGGAGTACGAGACCAGCGCGCGCCACTACGCGCACGTGGACTGTCCGGGGCACGCGGACTACATCAAGAACATGATCACGGGAGCGGCCCAGATGGACGGGGCGATCCTGGTGGTCTCGGCGGCGGACGGACCGATGCCGCAGACGCGCGAGCACATCCTGCTGGCGCGGCAGGTGGGGGTTCCCTCCATCGTGGTCTTCCTGAACAAGGTGGACATGGTGGATGACGAGGAACTGCTGGAGTTGGTGGAGTTGGAGGTCCGGGAACTGCTGAGCCAGTACGAGTTTCCGGGCGACGACATTCCGGTGGTGCACGGGAGCGCGTTGCAGGCGATGGAGGGAGACGCGGCGGCGCAGGGGCAGATCCGGGAGTTGATGGATGCGGTGGACGCGTACGTGCCGATGCCGGAGCGGGACGTGGACAAGCCGTTTCTGATGCCGATCGAAGATATTTTCTCCATCAGCGGCCGGGGCACGGTGGTGACGGGCCGGGTGGAGCGGGGGAAGATCAAGGTGGGGACGGAGATGGAGATCGTGGGGATCCGTCCGACAATGAAGCGAGTGGTGACGGGCGTGGAGATGTTCCGCAAGCTGCTGGACGAAGGTCAGGCGGGGGACAACGTGGGGTTGTTGTTGCGGGGGACGGCGAAGACGGACGTGGAGCGGGGCCAGGTGGTGTCGGCCGCGGGTTCGATCACGCCGCACACGAAATGCCAGGCGGAGGCGTACATACTGACCCGGGAAGAGGGCGGGCGGCACACGCCGTTTTTCACGGGGTACCGGCCGCAGTTTTACTTTCGGACGACGGACGTGACGGGAAACGTGGAGTTGCCGGAAGGGACGGAGATGGTGATGCCGGGGGACAACGTGTCGATCGAATTCGAGTTGATTACACCCATCGCCATGGAACGGGGCCTGCGTTTCGCCATCCGCGAAGGCGGACACACGGTGGGCGCCGGAACCATTACCCGGATCCTGGAGTAGGCCCAACAGCATGAACAACGAGAAGATCCGCATCCGACTCAAGGCATACGACCACCGGGTCCTGGACCATTCCACCGGTGAGATCGTGGATATCGCGCGCCGCACCGGCGCCCGGGTCTCGGGACCGATCCCGTTGCCCACCCGCATCGGCCGCTACACCGTCTTGCGCTCTCCCCACGTGGACAAGAAGTCTCGCGAGCAGTTCGAAATCAGGACTCACAAACGCCTCGTGGACATCCTCGAGCCGACGCCGCAAACGGTGGACGCCTTGATGAAGCTGGATCTCCCGGCCGCCATCGACGTGGAGATCAAGGCCTTCGGAGCCGAGAAGGACTAGCCATGCTCCAAGGGATGATCGCCAAGAAAGTGGGAATGACCCAGCTCTTTGACGAAACGGGTCAAGTCATTCCGGTGACGGTGCTCCGGACCGGTCCTTGCATCATCGTCCAGAAGAAGACCCCCGAGAAGGAAGGCTACGCCGCGCTTCAACTGGGTTTCATCGAATCCGGGGTCCGGCGCCTCACCATGGGGCAGAAGGGCCACTTGCGAAAAGCAGGCTCGCCGCGGACCCGGATCCTGCGCGAGTTTGCCTACGAAGAGACTTCAGAGGCGCCTCTGAACGTGGGGGACGAGGTGCTGGTCCATCAGGTTTTTCAAGCTGACGACACCGTCAACGTCGTCGGCAACAGCAAGGGGCGCGGATTTCAGGGCGTGATCAAGCGCCACGGTTTCAGCGGGGGGCGGGCGTCCCATGGATCCATGTTTCATCGGGCTCCAGGCTCCATCGGCCAGAGCGCATCGCCCAGTCGAGTCTTCCCAGGGACCCGCCTGCCCGGGCGGATGGGGAACAAGCGGGTCACCATTCAGAATCTGAAGGTGGTCAAGGTGGACGAAGAGAACCATCTCCTGCTGGTCAAGGGCTCGGTGCCGGGCAGCCGGGCTCACTACCTCACCATTGTTCGTTCCGGGAGGCGGAATTGACGGAGCCGGCGCCGGAAATCCGGGTCAGAAACCTGAGAAACGAGGTCGTGGAGACACTGGCCCTCTCCCATCAGGTATTCGACTACCAGGCGTCCGAGTCCTTGCTGTGGGAAGCGGTGACTGCTTTTCTGGCCGGCCGGCGCAAGGGTTCCCACTCCACCAAGACTCGTGCCGAGGTGCGCGGAGGCGGACGGAAACCATGGCGGCAAAAAGGAACCGGACGTGCCCGCGCCGGAACCATCAGAAGTCCGATCTGGAGATCGGGGGGCGTCACTTTCGGCCCCAAGCCGAGAAACTACGCGCAGTCGCTGTCCAAGAAGAAGCGGAGAGGGGCGGTCAAGCTGGTCCTCTCGGACAAGCTCAGGAATGAGAAGCTTCTGGTCTTGGACTCGTTGGAGTTGTCCAGCCACAAGACCCGGAATTTCGTGGACGTCATGGGCGCCTTCGACCTGACGCGGAAGCTGTTGGTGGTCGATTCGAGGGAGAACCAGAACCTTTTCCTGAGCACTCGCAACCTGCCGGGAGTCAAGATGGTTCCGGCACTCGGAGTCAACGTCTACGACTTGCTGAACGCCGAAGTCCTGATGATAAGCAAGACTTCATTGCTGGAACTTCAGGAGGTCTTGCTGAGGTCATGAGCAGTTACGATATTCTCAGGCTCCCTCATATTACCGAGAAGGCCGCCATTCAAAAGGACGAGCTCGATGGCCGGATGGTGGTCTTCAAGGTTCGACCCGAAACCACGAAGCGGCAGGTGAAGGCGGCGGTCCAGGGCATTTTCGACGTCGAGGTCGAGTCCGTTCGAACCGCCAATTTCAGGGGGAAGGTCAAGAGAATGGGCAAATATCGAGGAAGACGGGCCCATTGGAAAAAGGCCTACGTGACCCTGAAACCCGGCCAGGATATGCCGGAATTTTTTGACACGGTGTAGAACCGATGCCATTGAAGAGTTATAAGCCCACGTCACCCGGCACCAGATTCCGAACCGTTCAGACCGGCGAGGATCTGACCGACATCAAGCCACTCAAGCGCCTGACCCGGGGGAAGAAGCGGATCAGCGGACGCAACAGCGGCGGGAAGATCTGCGTCCGGCGCCGGGGAGGCGGCCACAAGCGCCGCTATCGAGTGATCGACTTCAAGCGAAACAAGGATGGGGTGCCGGCGCGGGTCGCCGCCATCGAATACGACCCCAATCGGAGCGCCCGGATCGCCCGCCTCCACTACGTGGATGGCGAGAAGCGTTACATCCTGGCTCCGAACGGACTGAAGGTGGGAGACGAGGTGGTCTCGGGACCGGCGGTGGACATCATTCCGGGCAATTGCCTGCCCATTGCCAACATCCCGTTGGGAACCATGATCCACAATATCGAACTGACCCAGGGCCGGGGAGGTCAGATGGTGCGGTCCGCGGGCGGCAGCGCCCAGTTGCTGGCCAAAGAGGGCAATTACGCTCAGATCAAGCTGCCTTCGGGCGAGGTGCGCAAGGTTCACGTCCTCTGCCGCGCCACCATCGGTCAAGTGGGAAACGTCGATCACGAGAACGTCTCTCTGGGAAAGGCCGGGGCCAACCGTTGGCGCGGGCGCCGACCCAAGGTTCGGGGTGTGGCCATGAACCCGGTCGACCATCCCATGGGCGGAGGCGAAGGGAAGAGCTCCGGTGGTCGTCATCCCACCTCTCCCTGGGGTTGGAAGACAAAGGGTTACCGGACCCGGAAGAACAACCGGACCGGGAAGATGATTGTCCGGCGGAGAAAGAAGTAGGAGGCTCCATGCCCAGGTCGGTCAAAAAGGGTCCCTTCGTGGACGCTCACTTGGTCAAGAAACTGCGTCACCTGAATGAGACCAACGAGAGGGCTGTCATTCGGACCTGGTCCCGGAGATCGACCATCACTCCGGAAATGGTCGGACACACGATTGCCGTTCACAACGGCAAGAAGTTCATTCCCATCTACATCACCGAGAACGTAGTGGGACATAAGCTGGGAGAATTTGCCCCCACAAGAAATTTCAGGGGACACATTCGAAGATCGGAGCGCATGGCCAGGATGCGCTAGTGAAATCGAAGGATCCGGCACCGGCCGGACCGGCATCAGAGGTTGCGGAGCAGGACTTGTGGAAGCATTGGCCACGGCAAAATACGTAAAAGGGTCGCCCCAGAAGGCGCGTTTGGTCATCGATTTGATTCGGGGCCGGAAGGTAGAGGCGGCGTTGGACATTCTCCGTTTTTCGGGGAGAAGAGCGGCTCGCCCCATTTCCAAGGTGTTGCGTTCGGCCATCGCCAACGCCGAACAGCAGTCGCCGTCCCTCGACGTGGATGATCTGTTCGTGAAGGAGGCCTACGTCGACCTGGGACCGACCAAGTGGCGTTTCAGGATGCGCCCCGTTCCCATGGGGCGGGCCTTCCGCGAGCGGCGGCGCCAGAGCCATATTACGATTCGGGTTTCGGACGGAAAGTCATAGGAGGCGCACTTTGGGTCAGAAAGTCCACCCGTACGGGTTCCGCTTGGGTTACATCAACACGTGGCGCTCCCGCTGGTATGCGGAAAGGAACTACGGAGATCTGCTGCACGAGGACCTTCAGATCAAGAAGAATCTGAAGCGGCAGTTCTACCACGCCGGGATCTCCTCCATTGAGATCGAGCGGATGGCGGCCAACAAGCTCACGGTCATCGTGAAAACGGCTCGTCCCGGGATCATCATCGGTCGCAAAGGCAGCGAGATCGACAGGTTGAAGAACGATCTCCAGGCCGCCACCGGTCGGGAGGTGTACATCAATATTCAGGAGGAACAGAAGCCTGAGACGGATGCGCAGCTGGTGGCCGAGTCCATCTGCCAGCAGTTGTTGCGCCGCGTGGCCTTCCGCAGAGCCATGCGCCGCGCCGTAGAGACCGCAGTGCGTTTCGGAGCCCAGGGGGTCAAGGTCCGGTGCGGAGGACGGCTCAACGGAGCCGAAATCGCCAGAGCCGAGTGGTATCTCCACGGCCGGCTGCCTCTCCACACCTTGCGCGCCCGGATCGACCACGGCTTTGCCGAAGCCTTCACCACCTATGGCATCATCGGCGTCAAAGTGTGGGTCTACAAGGGTGAGGTCTTCGGGAACGAGGACTCGTCCCAGTCCAATTGAACGGGAGTCATTGCAGTCATGTTGATGCCCAAGAAGATCAAGTACCGGAAACAGCAGAAGGGGAGAATGACGGGCAAGGCTCACCGCGGCAGCACCATGTCGTTCGGCGAATACGGTCTCAAGGCCATGCAGCCGGGATGGATCACCGACCGGCAGATCGAAGCGGCCCGAATCGCAATGACCCGTTATGTCCGGCGGGGAGGCAAAATCTGGATTCGGATCTTTCCCGACAAGCCGGTTACCAAGAAACCGGCCGAGACCCGAATGGGCAAAGGGAAAGGCGCCCCCACCGGATGGGTAGCGGTGGTGCGGCCCGGTTCCATCCTCTATGAAATGGAGGGGCTGCCCCGCGACATGGCGAAGGAAGCCATGCGGTTGGCAGCCAACAAACTGCCATTGCGGACTCGTTTCGTGACCCGGCTGGATTCGGCATGAACGCATCCAAGCTGAGAGAGATGTCATTGGAGGATCTGGAATCGGAGGGCCAGGCGCTCTCCGAGCAGATCTTCCGGCTACGGTTCCAAAAGGCCACGGGACAACTGGAGAATCGCACCAAGATCCGGAAGATCCGAAGGGATCTGGCCCGGGTCAAGACGATTGTGACGGAGATACGGCAGCAACGGCAGTGAGTCGAGACGGGGCGGAGTTGCCCGGAACAACTCGCTCCATGGTCTATCGAGGGAAAGAGTATGGCGACTGAGTCGGTGGAAAGACGGGCGCGAAAGAGGAATCGGAAGACCGGACGGGTGGTCTCCGCCTCCATGACCAAGGGAATCGTCGTGGCCGTCGACCGTCTGGTGGCTCATCCGCTCTACAAGAAGACCATTCGGCGCACGAGCAAACACATGGCCCACGACGAGGAGAACGCGTGCCGCCCGGGCGACAAGGTTCTGATCGAGGAGACTCGGCCTCTGAGCAAGCGGAAGCGCTGGACCCTGGTCCGGGTCGTGGAGAAGGCCAGGGGGTAGGTGGATCATGATCCAGATGCAGACCGTGCTGAACGTTGCCGACAATTCGGGAGCCCGAAGAATCTCCTGCATCTCACCCTTGGGTGGCGACGTGGGACGCGGCGCCAGTCTGGGAGAAGTCATCACGGCCTCGGTGAAAGAGGCCAGCCCCAACGGCGCTGTAAAGAAGGGCCAGGTGGTGAAGGCCGTCGTGGTCCGGATGCGTAAGGAGAACCGGCGCCCGGACGGCTCTTACATCCGCTTCGATGAGAACGCGGCCGTCGTGATCAACAACGCCCGGGAACCGGTCGGAACCCGCGTCTTCGGTCCGGTGGCAAGAGAGTTGAGGGAAAAGCGATTCATGAGGATCGTTTCGTTGGCTCCTGAGGTTTTGTGACCAGATAGGGCTTATTCGAATGCTCCATGTGAAGGCGAATGACCAGGTGCTGGTGCTGGCGGGGAAAGACCGCGGCAAGACGGGCCGTGTCCTGCAGGTGATGGCTGATCGGAAACGGGCCGTGATCGAGAGGATCAACATGATCTCCCGGCACACCAGGCAGAATCCGCAGCAGAACGTGCAAGGGGGAATCCTGGAAAAGGAAGCCCCCGTGGCGCTCTCGAATCTGCAGGTGATCTGCCGGGAGTGCAACCAGGCGACCCGGGTGGGCATCACGCGGCTCTCCGACGGCAAGAAGGTCCGAACCTGCAAGAAATGCGGAGGCACCGTCGACAAGTAGCGTTCCAACAGGGCGGCAACAAGGGTGGAAACAGTGGTTCGGCTAAAAGAGAAAATCAAGGACGAGGTGGTCCCGAAGCTGGTGGAGGAGTTCGGCTATGACAACGTCATGGCGGTCCCCAGGCTGGTCAAGGTCGTAGTGAATCTCGGTTTGGGGCAGGCGATCCAGAATATCCGGCTGCTGGACTCGGCGGCGTCCGACCTGACCGCCATCACCGGACAGAAGCCGGTGGTGACCCGCGCCAGGAAATCCATCGCCGGGTTCAAGTTGCGCCAAGGAATGCCGATCGGAGTGATGGTCACCTTGCGGGGAATCCGGATGTTCGAGTTCCTGGACCGGCTCATCAATATCGGCCTGCCCCGAGTCCGCGATTTTCGAGGAGTTGCTCCCAACGCGTTCGACGGGCAGGGCAACTATACGCTCGGGATCAGGGAGCATTTGATTTTTCCGGAGATCGATCTGGGCCGGACCGAGACGACCCACGGAATGAACGTCACCATTGTGACAACGGCCAAGACGGATGAAGAGGCGCGTGTCCTGCTGGCGGGGCTGGGCTTTCCCTTCGGCCGGGAGGAGGACCGCCAGCTGATTTTCTGACAGACCCGAGGAGGTCTCGCAGACGAGACTCTCCACCCGGGTTCGTTGTCGGCGCGCCGGCAGGGGAGGTAAGAGGATGGCCCGAAAGGGTTTGATTGCGAAACAGAGCAGACCAGCCAAGTTCTCCACGCGGCGCTACAACAGATGTCGGCGCTGCGGGCGTCCTCGAGGTTTTCTACGCAAGTTCCAGCTCTGCAGGATCTGCTTCCGCCAACTGGCCCTGTTGGGAGAGATTCCGGGAGTGATCAAGTCAAGTTGGTGATGCCGTTGTAGCGGCAACCGCCGGTGGTTGCGGACGAAGGCGAAAGAAGAGTCTCATGTCAGTCACGTATCCCATAGCCGATCTTCTCACTCGGATCAGAAACGCCATCATGGCCGGGCACGGCACGGTCCGGATTCCCCACTCCAGGCTCAAGGCGGAAGTGGTGAAAATCCTTCATCAGGAAGGATACATTTCCGGCTACACGACTGACGGAGAGCCGCCTTTCGAGTGCTTGGCGGTCGGCCTCAAGTACGGTCGTGACAATACGTCCGTGATCCAGGTCCTGCGCTGTGTCAGCACTCCGGGACGCCGCAGTTACGTGGGCAGGCACGAGATCCCGCTGGTGCTGGAGGGTCTGGGCATCAACATTCTTTCCACGTCGCAGGGAATCGTGACCGGAAAGAAGGCCAGGGAGTTGGGTATCGGCGGAGAGTTGCTTTGTGAGGTGTACTAGGAGTCTGCGCCGTAGAAATGATCGCAGTAGATTGATTTCTGCGGCGCAGGCTCCCAGGACGGCGGGGCCGACCGCGCGCAGGCCGGTTTGCCTCCAGGTTCAACTGCAAGGATTGTGAGCAATACGTCATGTCGCGCGTAGGGAAAATGCCCATCCCCATTCCCAGCGGGGTGAAGGTTTCGGTTCTCGGGAGTCAGGTTCGCGTCCAAGGGCCCCGGGGAGCCATGTCCACCGCGGTGCCGCGCGGAATCACCGCCGCCGTGGAGAACGGTGAGCTTCGAGTCCACAGGGGCGGAGACGACAAGCCGTCCCGGGCTCTCCACGGTTTGGCTCGGTCACTGCTGGCGAATTCGGTGACGGGCGTCACCCAGGGCTTCCGCAAGGACCTGGACATCGTCGGCATTGGTTTCCGTGCGGAGCTTCGAGGAAAGGTCTTGACCCTGTCGCTGGGATTTTCCCATACCATCGATTTCCCCGTGCCGGAAGGCATCAACATCCGTGTCGAGCGGGCTGGCCGCCAGATTCAGAACTACGTCGCGACGATACTGGTGGAAGGGGTTGACAAGTACCGTGTCGGACAGGTTGCCGCCAATATCCGGGCCCTGAAGCGGCCAGATGCATACAAGGGGAAGGGAATTCGGTACAAGAACGAGCAGATTCACCTGAAGGTGGGCAAGAAGGGGGCCTGAGGGGAATGGCGAAGAAGGCGAGTCGGACTTTTCGAAGGACCAGGATCCACCGGCGGATCCGGAAAGTGCTGTCGGGAACGCCGGAGCGTCCCCGTCTTTGTGTCTTTCGCAGCCTGAAACACACGTATGCCCAGATTATCGACGACCAACATGGGCGGAGTCTGGCGAGTGCTTCGACCTTGAAGGTGAACGGCGGGAAATTGACCAACGGAAGCAATATCGAAGCCGCTCGCCGGGTCGGGTCCAGCATTGCTCAACAGGCTCTCGCCTCCGGAATTCGCGAAGTGGTCTTCGACCGCGGCGGGTACAAGTATTTTGGCCGGGTCAAGGCTCTGGCGGACGCCGCCCGGGAGGTGGGACTCAAGTTCTAGAGACGGAGTGTTCATGGCGCATAAAGACTACAACGACGATCTGAAGGATCAGGTCATCTCCATCAATCGGGTCACCAAGGTCGTTAAGGGAGGAAAGAATCTCAGTTTCGGCGCTCTGGTGGTCGTGGGCGACCAGAATGGAAAGGTCGGCTGGGGCATGGGCAAAGCTCGCGAGGTCCCGGCGGCCATCCGGAAAGGAATGGAGAAGGCGAAGAAATCCATGATCGGTGTTCCGCTGAAGGGGTCGACGATCCACCATGGCGTCAAGGGGCGTTTCGGTGCGGGATTGGTCATTCTCAAGCCGGCGCCCGAAGGGACCGGAATTATCGCCGGTGGTCCGGTTCGAGCGGTGATGGAATCGGTCGGGATCCGAGACGTGGTGACGAAGAGCGTGGGAACGCCCAATCCTCACAACGTCGTCAAGGCCACCTTCAATGGGTTGTCCCAATTGCGCAGTCCCGAAGCTGTAGCCATGAGCCGGGGCATTCCTGTGGAGGACCTCTAGGTGACCGAAGAGCGGGGGCTACAGGGCCGCCAAACGGCAACCATCCTGATCCGTTACGTTCGCAGCGCCATCGGGCGCTCGAAGCGGCAGAAACTGGTGGTTCGGGGATTGGGCCTGAGAAAGTTGAATCAGGTGGTGGAAAGGCCGGATACCCGGGAGATCCGGGGGATGGTGGCCAAGATTCCCCATCTGGTGCAGATCGTCGAGGGAAAAGAGCGATGAGTCATGCTCTCCACACGTTGAAGCCGGCTCCGGGCACGCGTCACACCCGCAAGCGGGTCGGCCGGGGACCCGGCTCCGGAACCGGCAAGACCGCCGGCCGGGGCGTCAAGGGTCAGAAGTCGCGATCCGGATACTCGTCCAGAGCCGGTTTTGAAGGCGGCCAGATGCCACTTTATCGCAGGCTTCCCAAGCGGGGTTTCAAGAACCCCTTCCGCAAGCGGTTCGCGGTGATCAACGTTCGGGACCTGAATCGTTTCGAGGACGGAACCACCGTCGGCCCCGAGTTGCTCATCGAGCGGGGAATGGTCAAGAAGTTGGGTGATGGCCTTCGGATCCTGGGCGACGGTGAACTGGAGCGCAAGTTGATGGTTCGGGCTCATCATCTCAGCCGGCAGGCCCGAGAGAAGATCGAGCAGGCAGGCGGTAGCGTCGAGGTCCTGAGCTGATGGCCGATTTCAGTCCGGTCCTGGGCAGTTTCCGGAACATCTTCCATATTCCCGATCTGCGGAAGCGGGTCCTCTTCATGCTGGGGCTCCTGGCCGCGTACCGGGTGGGGAGCTGGATCCCGACTCCGGGAGTGGACAGCGCCGCCCTGGAACAGGTCTTCAGCCAGCAGGCCGGGACCGTCCTGGGATTCCTGGACATGTTCTCGGGGGGCAACCTGAGCCGGTTCTCCATCTTCGCCTTGGGAATCACTCCCTATATCACCGCGTCCATCATCCTCCAGCTGCTGACGGTGGTCTGGCCCTTCCTGGAGCGGCTCTCCAAGGAAGGTGAGCTGGGCCGGAAAAAGATCAATCAATACACCCGATACCTGACCGTCGGCCTCTGCCTGTTTCAGAGTCTGGCTTCCGCCTCGGTCCTGGAGCGCATGGAGGCGATCCCTCCGGTCGTGCCGTACCCGGGTTGGGGCTTTCGACTCATGACGATGCTGACCCTGACCAGCGGGACGACACTGGTGATGTGGCTCGGCGAGCAGATCTCCGAACGCGGCATCGGAAACGGGATCTCCCTGATCATCTTCGCCGGCATCGTAGTCGGCCTGCCGTCCGCAGCCCATTCCCTGTATCAGGACTGGATGCTTGGTACCCGGTCCATCCTCACCATCATCATCCTCCTGGTGATGATGGTCCTGGTGGTGATCGGAATCGTGATCGTGGAACGGGGGCAACGCCGAATCCCCATCCAATACGCCAAGCGGGTGGTGGGCCGGAGGATGTACGGCGGGCAAGCGACGCACCTGCCTCTGCGGGTGAACTCGGGAGGAGTCATCCCGGTGATCTTCGCCGCCTCCATTCTCGCCTTTCCCTCCACCATGGGCCTGGTCTTCGAGGCCGGGTGGGTTCAGAGCCTTTCCCAGCAGCTTCAACAAGGCTACCCGCTCTACAACCTCATCTACATCGCCGGGATCATGTTCTTCTGCTTCTTCTACGTGAGCATCATCTTCAACCCGGACGAGGTCGCCGACAATATTCGAAAATACGGCGGCTATATTCCGGGAATTCGGCCGGGCCGGCGAACCGCACAGTACATCGATCAGACCTTGAGCCGTTTGACGGCCGCCGGCGCCGTCTACCTGGTCCTGGTCTGCTTGCTTCCAGAATTTCTGATGACCGGATTCAAGGTCCAGCCGATACCCTGGGTGGGCCCGGTTCTGGACAATTTCCTGATCGACAACAATCTGGATTTCTTCACCAACGGCCTGGGAGTGACCTTCTATTTCGGAGGGACGTCCCTACTCATCGTGGTGGGCGTGGGAATGGACACGGTCAAGCAGATTGAGTCGCAACTGATCATGAGGCACTACGAAGGCTTTCTCAAAAAAGGCCGGATTCGGGGACGAAGAGGTTGAACTGACGCCCCGACTGGAGATCCAATCCTGATGCCTGAAAAATCGGTGACCATTCTGCTCGGTCCGCCCGGAGCCGGGAAAGGGACGCAGGCCAAGCGCCTCGCGGGGCGTTTCGACCACCTGCATGTCTCCACCGGGGACATCCTGAGAGAGGAAGTGCGGGGCGGCACCGATCTGGGCAAGCGGGTCGAGGCCATCATGAACTCCGGAGAGTTGGTCCCTGACGAGTTGGTGGCGGAGATCGTGGGACGGAAGCTGGCGCGAGACGGGAGTAAGGGAATTCTGTTGGATGGATTTCCCCGGACCCTCCCTCAGGCCACCTACCTGAGCCGAATCAGCAACGGACTTCCGCCCGTGGTGATCAATTTGAAATTGGAGGACGCGGAGGTTGTCAGACGCCTCAACGGGCGCCGCCAGTGTGCCGGCTGTGGTAATATCTACAACCTTTGTTACTCCGAGCCCCGGAAGGAGGGCGTCTGTGATTCGTGCGGCGGGGAATTGGTGCTCCGTCCCGACGACCGCGAATCCGTGATTCGGGAAAGACTGCGAGTCTACCGGGATCAGACTCAGCCTCTCGTCGATTACTACAAGACAAAGGGCCGCTACGGAGAGGTGGAGGCTTCCGGAGGAATCCAGGAGGTCTTCGACTCCATCGTTCAGACCATGTCACGGAGTGACGTTCGGTCTTGACGTTTCGTACCGCATCAGGGATCTGACTGGGATGATCGTCTGCAAAGGCGCGAAAGAGCTGGAGAGGATGCGCGAGGCCAATCGCCTGGTGTCCAAGACGCTGGATCACCTGGGGACCATGGTCCGGCCGGGAGTGACCACCCAGCAACTCGACGCCGCTGCCGAGGACCTGATTCTCGGCAGTGGAGCCAGGCCTGCCTTCAAGGGCTACCGGGGATTCCCCGCCAGCGTCTGCGCCTCCGTCAACAATCAGATCGTGCATGGGATTCCCAATGACCAGCCTCTCAAGGAAGGAGATATCCTGTCCCTGGACGTGGGGGTCTACTACAAGGGATTTTACGGTGATTCCGCTTGGACCTTCTGTGTGGGCGAGGTGTCTCCCGAACTGAGGAAGCTGTTGGACGTGACTCGCGAGTCCCTCTACCGGGGGATCGAGCAGGTGGTGGTGGGAAACCGCATCTCCGACATCTCCCACGGCATACAGCAGTACGTGGAGGCCTACGGGTTTTCGGTGGTGCGAGAATTCGTGGGCCACGGGATCGGCCGGTTCCTGCACGAGGAACCGCAGGTCCCCAACTACGGTGAGCCTGGGAAAGGCCCCCGGTTGAAGCCGGGCATGGTCCTGGCCATCGAACCCATGGTCAACAGCCGGGGCCCCGGCGTCAAAGTGTTGGAAGACCGGTGGACTGCGGTGACGGCGGACGGGGGTTTCAGCGCCCATTTCGAGCATTCAGTCGCCGTCACCGAAACCGGCCCCTGGATTCTCAGCAACTCCGACGGCAGGACCCGTTGCGGGGCATCCGGTCCGGATTCGGAGATGACAGGGGAAGACGAATGAAGGTTCGAGCATCGGTCAAGCGAATCTGCAGGCAATGCAAGATCGTCCGCCGCAAGGGTGTGGTCCGAGTCATCTGCAGCAACCCGAAACACAAGCAGCGTCAGGGGTAATCGCAACCACAGACGCCGGAGTGGATCAGCGCAATGCGACTAATTGGAGTGAATATACCGGACAGGAAACGGGTTCTGGTTTCTCTGACCTACATCTATGGAATCGGAATGGCCCGATCCCAGAAGATCCTGGATGCAGCGAAGGTGGATGCGAACAAGCAGACCGGGGACCTCACCGAGGAGGAAGCCACCAGGCTCCGGCGCATCATCGAAGACCAGGGGCGGATCGAAGGGGATCTGCGCAAGGAACTCCAGATCAACATCAAGCGTCTCATGGATGTCGGCTGCTATCGGGGGCTTCGGCATCGTCGGGGTCTTCCTACCCGAGGCCAGCGAACCCATACCAATGCCAGGACCCGTAAGGGCCCGCGCAAGATCCGCATCATGCGGAGAAAGAGGGGGCGTTAGAGGCTCGGCGGGCGGCGAGCGCCGGGCTCCGGCGGCGATCTCGGCCGCAGGCTTGCAGACGCCGCGTGGGCACGAGGGAGAGGCAAGCAATTAGAAAAGGGAGTCGCCGGGCGTTTTCGACCCAGGGGACCGATTAGAGGAACAGCCAGATGGCCAAGGGCAGAAAGACGAAGAGCAGGAAGGGATCCAGGAAGAAGGATCGGAGAACCGTTCTCCATGGCATCGTCCACGTGAAGGCGACGTTCAACAATACGATCATCACCATCACCGACCAGGACGGGAATGTGCTATCGACCGCCACTGCCGGAATGCAGGGCTTCAAGGGGAGCCGCAAGAGCACTCCTTTCGCAGCCTCTCAGGCCGGCCATACGGCGGCCAATCGGGCCCGTGACCTGTACGGGATTCGCACCTGCGAGGTCTGGGTCAAGGGACCCGGCGGCGGCAGGGAGGCGGCTGTGCGCGCCATTCAGTCGTCTGGAATCGATATCAAATCAATCCGGGACGTGACGCCTATTCCCCACAATGGTTGTCGTCCACCCAAGCGGCGCCGGGTTTAGTAACGGACCGGGAGCACTGCATGTCATCGGCAGTTCAGTTCGGGAAGGAGAAAGAGCTTGGCACGCTATAAGGGTCCTGTCTGCCGTCTCTGCAGACGGGAGGGGATGAAACTGTTCCTCAAGGGAAACCGCTGCTTTTCGGAGAAGTGCGCCATCGAGAAACGGAACATCGTTCCGGGCGAGCATGGGCGCGACATGCGCGGCCGGCCCAGGATCATGGGTTACGGCCAGCAGCTCCGTGAGAAACAGAAGGTCAAGCGAGTCTACGGCGTCCTGGAGCGCCAGTTCCGCAGCTATTTCGCCAAAGCCGCCAAAAAGAGGGGCGTCACCGGCGAACTCCTGTTGCAGTTTCTGGAACGGAGACTCGACAGCGTCGTCTATCGGCTCGGATTTGCCACCTCCAGGAATCAGGGCCGGCAGTTGGTCCGGCACGGCCATATCCGGGTGAACGGACGACGGGTCGACATCCCTTCCTTCCTGGTCAAGGCGGGGGATGAAGTCTCACTGCACCAGAAGACCTGGAACAATCTGCTGGTTCGCGCGGCTATGGACGCCGCCGCCGGCCGTGGGGTTCCTGCATGGCTGAGTCTGGAAAAAAATCAATTCAAGGGCCAGGTGTTGGAGCTGCCGTCCCGGGAGCATATTTCGCTGGCTATCGAGGAGTCCCTGGTGGTGGAACTCTATTCCAAGTAATCGCCGGCTGAGCGCGGGCTCACTGTGCAGATTCCCGAGATTTCGTCTGGGGTCTGCCAGCACACCGCAGTGATGAGCCATACCCCCACAAGGGCCATCGCTGCGGACCGGAGCCTCATTGAGACGGCAGTTCAAAGAATCGTCGGAGACATTTACCCATGAGAGAGTTTCAGAAACCAACCAAGCTCTTTTATGACCCGGATACCTTGACCTCGACTTCAGGCGACTTCCATGCTCAGCCTTTTGAGCGTGGTTTCGCCACGACGATCGGGCATTCCCTGCGCAGGGTCCTGCTATCGGCCATCGAGGGAGCGGCCCTGACGGCGGTCAAGATCGACGGAGTCCTACACGAGTTCTCGTCGATCCCGGGTGTCCGGGAAGACGTGACCGACATCGTCATGAACCTGAGGCAGATCCCCTTGATTCTGCACTCCAGTGAGCCCAAGACCCTGTACCTCGAGGCCTCCGGAGAAGGGGAGATCAAGTCCGGAGACTTCAAGCCGGACCCGGACGTGGAGATGTTGGACACGAACGTCCACATCGCCAGTCTGAACCAGGAAGCCAGTATCGCCATGGAGGTGCGCGTCAAGAACGGCCGGGGCTATGTGCCGGCGAACGAAAACCACGACGAGGACTTGAGTCTGGGTTACATCGCCATGGACTCGGTCCATTCTCCGGTTCGGCGGGCCAACTTTAATGTGGAGGCCGCCCGCCTGGGACAGTCGACCGAATACGAGCGTCTCAACCTGGAGGTGGTGACCAACGGCAGTGTCGCTCCGCAGGATGCCGTGGCTCAAGCGGCACAGATCCTCAAGGATCACCTGCTCATGTTCATCAACTTCGAAGAGGACTCGGAAGAGGACGTGGTCGAGGAAGATGAGGACCATGCCGTCAACGAGAACCTGATCAAACCGGTCGAGGAATTGGAATTGTCGGTTCGGGCCTACAACTGCCTCAAGAACGCCAGTGTAGAAACCATCGGCGAGCTGGTGGTCAAGTCCGAAGCCGAAATGCTCAAAACCAAGAACTTCGGGCGGAAGTCCTTGAGCGAGATCAAGGAACTGCTGGCCGAGATGGGCCTGACGTTCGGCATGAATATCGACAGCAAGGGCCGGCTGGTCCGCGAGACCACGGAGGTCTGACGGTCATGAGACACCGTCGAAAAGGAAAAAAGCTGGGGCGGACGGCGAGTCACCGGAAAGCGATGATGCGCAATCTGGTGACCGAGTTCCTGGACAAGGAACGGATCATCACCACCATCTCCAAAGCCAAGGAGTTGCGTCCGGTGGCCGAGAAGATGATCACGTTGGGCAAGCGGGAGAACCTGCATTCCAGGCGGCGAGCCCTGAGCTTCATCCGGCGCAAGTCGGTAGTGTACAAACTCTTCGAAGATATTGCCCCCCGGTTCTCCGAGCGCAACGGCGGTTACACCCGCATTCTCCGCCTCGGGTTTCGCCAGGGAGATCAGGCGGAGATGGCTCTCGTCGAGCTGGTGGGAAGTGAGTTTGAACCGGTGGTGCCCAACAAGAAATCGAAGAAAGCGGCCAGATAGAAGAGACTCGTCTCGCTTTCAACCGCCCGCTTCGAAATCGTCCTCCGGACCCCTCTCACTGCTTCCGATCCGCTGCTGGCCGGCAGTTTTCCTGTTTCTCTCCCTCGTCTCTTCTCTCGCCGGATCACAGAAGTCCCGCCTGACCCTGCAGCATCTCTACGATCCCAGCACCAAGTTGGACTTCACCGGCTCTCCTCCGACGGGCCTGCGCTGGTTTCGGGACGGACGCCGCTATCTCCACCATCGAAAGCCGTCTTCCACCCTGTTTGCCGTGGACGCCGTCAGCGGGGATTCCGAGATCCTGCTGGATGCGGCGCGACTTCGAAAGGCTCTCTCGGGTCCCGATCTCGAGACCTCGGGCACCGACTCCGCCAAGCTCGGCCGGTTCCGATTGAGCCCTGACGAGAAGACCATCCTGTTCGAGTTCTCCGGGGATCTTTTTCTCTACGATCTGAAGTCCGAAGCGGCTTCGCGGCTGACCCGTTCCTCCAAACGGGCGGATTTGGCCGAGTTCAGCCCCGATGGACGCCTGGTCAGCTACGTCCGAGCCAATGACCTCTACGTGATCGGTATCGAAAGCGGTCGAGAAGTGCGTCTCACGCAGGACGGCGGCGATGAGTTGATCAACGGCAAATTGAACTGGTTGTACCAGGAGGAAATCTACGGCCGCGGTAACTTCAAGGGTTACTGGTGGAGCCCCGATTCATCCCACCTGGCCTTTTTGCAGTTGGACGAGTCTCCGGTGCCCATATTCACGCTGCTCGATTACCAGACTCTCTACCCGTCCATGCGGACGACCCGCTACCCCAAGGCAGGAGACCCCAACCCTCGGGCGCGCATCGGCGTGGTCCCGGTCTCCGGCGAAGCCGTCCGCTGGATCCAGAACGGGCCGGACAACGACCGCCTGGTGGTCCGGGCCGGTTGGAGCCCGGATGGAGACGCCGTCGTTTTTCAGGAGCAGAACCGGGTCCAGACCCGGTTGGACCTGAAGCTGTACCGGCTCTCGCCCGGAAGCACGACCGCGCTGCTGCGGGAGGAGGGAGCGGCCTGGGTCGACGTTCTGGCCGAGCCGAGCTGGCTGCCGGACGAATCCTTCCTCTGGATGAGCGATCGTAGCGGCTGGCGTCATCTTTACCGCTACCAGTCGGACGGCACGCTCATCGGACCCGTCACCAGCGGGCAATGGAACGTCTTCGATCTCCTCCACCACTCTCCTGAGAAAGGGGAGATCTACTTTACGGCGGACCGGGACGGCGCCGGAGAGAGGCACCTGTACCGTTCGAACCTGAACGGCGGATCGGTGGTCCGCATTTCCCGCGAGCCGGGAACCCACAGGCCCCGGTTGAACGACCAGGGTTCCCTCTATCTCGACACCTGGAGCGACATCGACACCCCGCCCCGGCTGAGCGTTCATGACGCGAATGGGACGCTCTTGAGGGAAATCCATCCCAGCCGCCGGGAGAACCTGGAGAAGTTCCGGCTCTCTTCTCCCCGGTTTCTGCAGGTACCGACCCGGGACGGGTTCCTCATGGAGGCCATGATGATCCTGCCCCACGACTTCGATCCCGTTCGAGAGTACCCGGTTCTGGCCTATGTCTACGGTGGACCGGGCATGCCCAGGGTCAGAAGGAGGTGGGGCGGAACCAACCACCTCTGGCACCAGCTCATGGCCCAGGAGGGCTATTTGATCTGGGTCTGCGACAACCGAAGCGCCAGCGGGAAGGGCGCCGGTTCGGCGTGGTCCGTGCATCGGAACTTCGGCAGCCAGGAGCTGCGCGACGTGGAAGACGGCCTGAAATGGCTCCGGGAGCGGACCTTTGTGGATTCGGATCGAATCGGCATCTGGGGCTGGAGCTTCGGCGGCTACCTGGCGAGTTTTGCCCTGACCCACAGCGACAGCTTCCGGATCGGCATAGCGGGGGCTCCGGTGACCGACTGGAGACTGTACGACACCATCTACACGGAGCGGTACATGGGGCTGCCGAAGGACAATCCGGAGGGCTACCGGAAGAGCTCGGTGCTGGAGGCGGCCGGCGGCCTGCAGGGCAAGCTGCTGCTGATCCACGGTGGCCTGGACGACAATGTCCATCTCCAGAACTCGCTCCGGCTGGCCCATCGCCTCCAGGAAGAGGGAAAGGACTTCCAGATGATGATCTACCCCCGAGCCCGGCATGGGGTGAGGGACCCGGAGCAGATCCTCCACCTCCGGCGGCTGATGACCCGATTCATCCTGGAGAACCTCTGAGCATCGCGGGAAAACACGTCCTCACCACTTCCTCGCTGGTTGGGAAATCGTAGGGGCGACCCTTGTGGCCGCCCTCTGCGGGCCGACCATCGACAGACGTAAGAGGGCACCCAGAAAAGTGGTGCAAGTCCTGGTTCCGTCCCCTTGCCCGCCGGGAAAAGCCCTGCAAGAATGTGCCGATGACCCTTTCAGAGTGGCAATCGCGGATCGAATCCCAGTACCGGGAGCGCACTCCCAGGTCGCGCGAGTTGTTTCGGGAAGCCCGGCGTTTCCTTCCCGGAGGTGATACCCGGCTGGGCACCAGTTTCCCCCCGCATCCTTCCTATATGGTTCGGGGCGAAGGAAGCTACCTGCATGATGTGGACGGGAACCGCATCCTGGATTTCACCAACAACGCCACGACACTCATCCATGGACATTCCCACCCGGTGATCTCCGAGACCATTCGCACTCAGGCCGGGCGGGGCACGGGGTGGGCGGCGCCCAACCGTCACCAGGTCGAGCTGGCCCGGTTGCTCTGCCACAGGCTGCCCGCGGTCGACCGCATCCGCTTCTGCAATTCGGGCACCGAAGCCAACATGCAGGCCATCAAGGTGGCGCGGGCCTTCACCGGACGCGACGTCATTCTGAAAATGGCGGGCGCCTATCACGGCACTTACGAAGGAACGGAGTTCAGTCGAGCGGTTGACGGGAGTCCCCTGGCGCTGGTCGCCGGGATTCCGGGCAACGAGGGGCACAACGTGCTGGTGGCCCCCTTCGGCGACGAGCCGTCGGCCCGGACCCTGATGGAGACCCATCGTGACCGGTTGGCGGCGGTCGTCGTGAATCCGGTCATGACGCAAGGAGGCCTGGGGCTGCCCCCGGAGGGCTATCTCCAGTTCCTGCGGGAGACGACGCGGCGCTTGGGCATCCTGCTCATTTTCGATGAGGTCATCACCTTCCGAGTCTCCTCCGGCGGGGGTCAGGAACACTACGGTATGGTCCCCGATCTCACGGCCCTGGGCAAGATCATCGGTGGCGGGCTGCCGGTCGGGGCCTTCGGGGGAAGAGAAGACATCATGGCCCTCTTCGCCGACGGCCCGACACCCTCCGTGTCCCATGCCGGCACCCTCAACGGCAATCCCATGACCTCCGCCGCGGGCTTGAAGGCCATGGAGATGCTCACGCCCGAGGCCTTCGAACACTTGAGCCGCCTGGGGAGATCGCTTCGCGATGAACTCAACCGGATCGTTCAGGATCTGCAACTCCCCCTGGAGGTGAACCGGATCGCTTCCCTGGTCAGCCTGGACCTGGCCGCTCACGTTCGGTCCAACCCGCAGTCTGCGGGGAAGGGAGCCCGGATCATGTCGCTGGTCCATCTGGCTCTGCTGAACCGAGGCATCAAGGTCTATGCCTTGTATGCGCTCACCACGGTCATGGGAGAGGCCGAGGTCCGGGTCCTGAGCGAAAACCTGCGAGAGGTGCTGGAAGAGGCCCGTCCCTTGCTTCCCTGCTGAGCGGAGGAGTTTCATGCCGATTCAGACCGTTCTGGGGCCCATTGAACCCGCAGATCTGGGCGTCACCCTCATGCACGAGCACACCCTGGTGGACGCCTGGGAATGGGGAGGCCGACTGGGATACGACAGCACCGTGGACGACGAGGAGCTGCTGGTGGAGGAATTGGCCTTCTATCGCGACGCCGGGGGCTCCGCCCTGGTGGACGTGACCCCCATCGGACTCCGGCGCGATCCGTCCGGGATGCGAAGGTTGGCCCAGGCCACCGGACTTCACATCATCATGGGGTGCGGCTGGTACCGGGAACGCGTCTATCCGGCCTACATTCATGAGCTCAGCACCAATGCCCTGGCCGACATGCTGGTGAAGGAGTTGGACGAGGGGGTGGAGGGCGGCATCCGGCCCGGGATCATCGGCGAGATCGGCACCGAGCGATTCCACGTCACTCCGGCCGAGGAAAAAGTGTTCCGGGCGGCCGCCCGGGCCCAACGGGAGACCGGCGCCACCGTGACCACCCACACCACCCATTTCGGCGACCTGGCCCACGAGCAGATGGACATCCTGATGGAGGAGGGGGTTCCGCCGGAGCGGATCGTCATCGGACACCTGGGGGAACGGCGCGGCGTCAAGGGCGAACTGGCCGTTGCCGAGAGGGGCGTCTACGTGGAGATCGACCACGTCGGCCGCGCGCCCAGCGCCGGAACCCAGCCGGAATGGAGAAGGGCCCGGAACGTGGCCGAGCTGGTCGAGGCCGGCTACCTGGAGCGGGTCTTGATCTCCATGGACATCTGCGCCAACTCCCTGCTGCACTGGAACGGGGGCCACGGATTCGACTACCTCCTGACCACCTTCGTCCCCTTGCTCCGGGAAGAAGGCCTCACCGAAGAGGAGATTCGGATCATCCTGGTGGACAACCCGATCCGGGTCTTGGATTTCTAACTCCTTAATCTCGAATTCTTGCGTAAATAGACGCAAGGAAAGGGAATCAAGGAAAGGGACAGTCTATTTTTCCGGCTTCCGAAAGCGCCGAACTTGCTGATTTTCTTTTGAGTTCCCCTCGCCTTTCTCAGTTCTGAATCGTTGTTGTCATCAGGGGTGCGAATCAACTCCCCGTCGAGCCCGAATACCTGAGGACAATGGCCATGGCCCGAACCGCCCGACACAAGAGCCCCGATGCCGCCTTCTATCACATCACCAATCGAGTCACTGGTCGGCCCGATTGGTTCCCCTTCGAGGACCACCAAGCCAGTCGCAAACTCCTGGACATGATGCTGTTCTACGTCAAGGTCTACCGGTGTCGTCTGGCCGCGTTCCAGATCATGGGCAACCACTTCCACTTAATCGTCCATTTCGAGAAGTTCCGACCCTTGTCCCGTGAGGAGATGATGGCCAGCGCCAGCCTACTCTATGGACATCAGGCAGACACTAAAACCGCCGGCTGGACCGATGCCCAGTGGAAGGCGTTCAACCAGCGTCTCTTTGACCTGTCGAGACTGATGGCCGACCTGGACGGACAATATGCCATGTGGTTCAACCGCACGTTTGAGCAGCGAGGTCATTTTTGGGGTGACCGGTTCAAGAGCTCCGAACTGCTCGACAGCCAAGCCGTCCAGGACGCCCTCCTGTACGTGGAACTCAACGCCGTCCGAGCCGGACTGGTCAAACGGCCCGAGCAGTGGAAGTGGGGTTCGGCCCTCTGGAGACTCAACGGCGAGGATCAGGATCTGATTCCGCTGAAGGAACTGTTCCCTGCAGATCCCGGAACCGATCCGTACAGCAGTTACCGGGCTCTCTTGTACTATCGAGGCGCCGTCCCCACCCGGGAGAACCAGGCCGCGATCCCCCGGTGGATCCTCCAGCAGGAGCAGCGGCGGGGATTTACCCAGGTTGGAGCTTTTCGCCGGCGTTTGCGATTTCTGACGGATGGGTTGGCCGTGGGGCCGGCAGAGAAGGTGGCGACGCTGCTGGAGACGTACCGAAAGCAAGGTCGATATCGACGTCGCCGCCACCCCATCCCGCAACTGGACGGAGTACTGTATTCCCTGCGCGAGCAGCGCTCCAACGCCTTCGTCACGTAGGAGCCTGTGCCGCAGAACGATTTCCAGGCTGGACGAAGGATTATCACGCCTAAGAACGCTGAAAAACCAGCCATATTGAGCATCGTTCCCCCTAATTCAGACTCAAATGTGGGGAATTTTGGCCTCGGATAGGCCTATTTTCTCTGCCATTTCTTCTGCGGCGCAGACTCCTGGACTTGGACTCGCCTGACCGCTTACCATCGGTTCTCCCACTGCTTCCGCCGGGGAATCAGACGACCACCCCAGGCAGGACCAAGCAGTGACTGTCCCCTTCTTTTTCCCTTTCTTTTTCCCGGAAAATTCCGAAGTGCTGGGGAGTCCGGCGGTTGGAAACCGCCGCTCCCGTTCGGCGACTAGAAAGTCGCCGGTCCCAAGTCGGCGACGACCGGCGCGTGGTCTGAGGCGGTCATGCCCTCTTTTTTCTTCCGGTAGTCACGGTCGATCTCCACGCGGCGCAGCCGCTTGGCCACCGCCGGGGTCGACAGCAGGAAATCGATTCGGAGCCCCCGGTTCCGGTGGAACGAGCCTCCCCGGTAGTCCCACCAGGAGAATTTCCGTTCCTGCGGAAAACGCTCCCGGAAAAGATCCACCAGACCCCAGTCCAGCAATCGCCGGAATCGAGCTCTTTCCTCATCCGTGTGGAAGATTTTTCCCCCGAGCTCTTCTTCATTCCAACTGTCCAACGGGGTAGGACAGATGTTGAAGTCGCCGCAGAGGACGAGTGGCTCGGAAACCTGGTGCCGCGCCTCCAGGTAGGACAGAAGCGCATCGAACCAGGAGAGTTTTCTGGGGAAGTCGTCGTGCCCCACGTGCTTGCCGTTGGGGCAGTAGACGGTGATGAAGGTCACCCCGGCCACCCGGGCGCTCACCAGGCGGGTTCCCAGGTGTTCTTGCCCCGGCAGCCCCGACTGAAGCGCCTCGGCCGGTTCCCGGCTCAATATTGAGACGCCGTTCCAGGCCTTGGACGCATGGACCACGGCCCGGTAGCCCCGGGCCTGGAATTCGGCGTGGGGGAAGAACTCTTCGTGCATCTTTAACTCCTGCAGCCCCACCAGGTCGGGACGGCGGGAATCGAGCCAGTGAAAAACGTAGTCGAGACGGGCTCGAAGCCCGTTGATGTTCCAGGTCGCGATCCGCATGTGTGCAGTCCGGCGGCCAGTTTATAACGCTACCGGCGGGAATGCCGAATCGAGCGGCACGAATCAGGAATCGGAGGAAGAAGCGCTGCCGGCTTCACGATCCGGAAGGCGGATCACGGACCCGGTTCTTGAAGCTTCCAACATGGCGGTCACCGCCTCCACGCCGGCTCGGCCGTCCGGTCCCGATCCGATCCGGCTGGGCTTGCCCTCGATGGCGGCGCGAAAGGCCCGGAGTTGGCGTTCATACGCTCTGAGGCGCGCCGGGCTGAGGGGAATGTCGGCGGCAACGAACCGGGCCGCGGGTTGGGTGGAGACCGTGCGCCAGGTTCCTCCGGCCGCCAGCTTGAGGTCCCCGAAAGGGTCCAGGTCCATCAAGCCCTCTGAGCCCATGATCCTGAGGCGAAAAGATTCGCCGGGAAATCCCGGATCTGACATCACGTTGGTGGAGTAGAGGCTGAGCAGGGCTCCGTTTTCGAAGCTCAGCAGAGCCAGCGTCGTGTTCTCCACTGGAGCCTGGGCCAGGAAGTTGCGGGAAAGCGCGCTCACGGTGGCGACCTCCGTCCCCATACACCAACGGAGCAGGTCGATGCCGTGAGGCGCCGAGTTCAGCACGTGGCCGACGCTGGCCGGATCGTCCCACCATTCCCATCCTCCGCCGTCCCGCAGAGAGGCCTCGGTCAGCATGGTGGTCTGGATGGTCAGGACGCGGCCGATGGCCCCCTCCCGGATGAGGCGCCGGCCTTCCACGTTGTTCCTGCGAAACCGCTGATGGTAGCCCACGGCCAAGGTGACCGACCGACGCCGCGCGGCGCCGATCATGCGGTCGCAGTCGAACACCGAGGTGGCCAGCGGCTTCTCCACCAACACGTGCTTTCCCTCAGCGATGGAGGCCAGTGCATCCCGGACGTGGACGTGGTGGGGAGTGGTGACGATGACGGCATCCACGTCGGAGCGCCGAACCAGCCTCTCCACGTCCGGCTCCCGATCGACTCCGTACCGGTCGGCCAGGCGCTGCGCCCGGCGTCCGGCAGCCACCGCAACCAGCCTGAGCCCGCGCACCGCGCGCACCGCCTCGGCATGGGTCCGCCCCATGAATCCCGAACCCGTGATCCCGATACCCAGATCGCACCCCATTGACGCCTGAGTCTACCAACCTTCAGCAGTCCCCGGAGCAACGGATCTCACTCCTTTTGGTATACTTTCCACCAACTCTCATGCGTGCATTTCTGTTCCTTCTTCTCGGTCTTGCGGTTTCCGTTTCCCCGGTGCCGGCCCAGGATGTGGAAGCGACGGAATTCTTCGAGAAGCGGATCCGTCCGGTCCTGGCCAACAAGTGCCAGGCCTGCCACAACTCCGGCCTCAAGACCGGCGGGCTGGATCTGTCCAGTGCCGAGGGGTTCGCCGGCGGCGGCCAGAGTGGCCCGGTGGTCTCTACGGAGTCGCCCGCGGAAAGCCGGATCCTCCAAGTGATCCGGTACCAGGATCGAATCAAGATGCCTCCCGCGGGAATGCTGCCCGAGGACGAGATCGCTTCTCTGGCGGCCTGGGTCGACACCGGCGCTCACTGGCCGGGAGTTCCCGTCATGGATTCGCCGGCCGCAGAGGCGGAAGAGGGAGACGGCTTCACTGCAGAAGAGCGGAACTTCTGGGCCTTTCAGAAGGTCCGGGATCCGGAACCGCCCCCAGTGAAAGATGTGGACTGGGTCCGGTCCCCGATGGACCGCTTCGTGCTGGCCCGGCTGGAGGCGGCCAACCTGCGGCCGGCCCCTCCAGCGTCCCGGCTCACTCTGTTGCGGAGAGCGAGCTACGATCTCATCGGTCTGCCTCCCAGTGAAAAGCTGATTGCCGATTTTCTGAATGACGACTCTCCCCGGGCTTTCGAGAAAGTGGTGGACCAACTGCTGGCTTCCCCCCGATACGGCGAACGGTGGGGGCGCCATTGGCTCGACGTGGCTCGATACGCCGACTCCACCGGCAACGACGAGGATCACCGTTACCCCTACGCGTGGCGTTACCGCGACTACGTCGTCGAGGCGTTCAACCAGGACCGGCCCTACGACGAATTCATCACGGAGCAGTTGGCCGGTGACCTGCTGCACCCCGGCGAATCGATCGAGAAGCGCCGCCGCGGGATCGTCGCCACCGGGTTCCTGGCCCTGGGACCCAAGGCGCTGGCGCAACAGGACAAGCAGCGGATGCTCTACGACGTCTGGGACGAGCAGTTGGACGTGGTCTCCAAGGGCTTCCTGGGACTCACCGTGACCTGTGCCCGCTGCCACGACCACAAGTTCGATCCCATCCCCACCAAGGACTACTACTCCCTGCTCGGCATGTTTGCCAGCACCCGCAGCTTCACAGCCATGGGCAAGACCGTCTCCAAGCTCCTTTTCACGCCGCTGGTCCCCGAGAACGAGTACCAGGCGTACAAGGACCACAAGGAGTCGATCGGCAACAAGAAATTCGAGATCGAAGACGTTGCCGATCAGGAACTTCAGGCCTACGTGTCCAAGTTGAGTCCCCGCCTGGCCGACTACATGCGGGTTGCCGGCCGCGCCGGAGGGTCCGCGGAGGCCGAGGCGCTGGCGCGGGAAAATGATCTGCAGGCTCCGATTCTGAGAAAGTGGATTGCCTACCTTCAGCCGCGCGAGGTCCGAAGACCTCACTTGGACGAGTGGCGGCAGGCTTCCGCAATAGACCGCGACCAGACGGCGGACGCCTATCAGAAACGGTTTCAGGAGCGTCTGGAAGAATGGAACGAAACCCTCCGCAAGTGGCGGGAGCGAGTGCGCAGGATGCTCAAGGAGATGAACATGCCGCCGCCGCCGAAGCCCACCTTCGAGCCGGGGAGCGACCGCTTCTTCCACGAAGTCTACTTCGCCGACAAGGGGCCCTTCTTCCTGGAGGAGAAGGCGCAGGAAGGAGTCTTCTCTCCGGAATCCAACCGGCTTCTGGCACTCTACCGGCAGGAATTGAAACAACTGGAAGAAACCTTGCCTCCCGAACCGGCCATGGCCTGCGCGGTCGAGGAAGGAGATCCGGTCCGCCAACGGGTCTTCGTCCGGGGGGATTACAACAATCTGGGCGAGGAAGCGCCCAAGCGGTTCCCCCTGATTCTGGCGGGGGCGGAACAGGAACCGGTTTCCACAGGCAGCGGCCGCATGGAGCTGGCTCGCTGGTTGACCGAACCGGAGCATCCTCTGACAGCCCGGGTCATGGTCAATCGTATCTGGCAAGGGCACTTCGGACAGGGTCTGGTGCGAACGCCCAACAACTTCGGAAAGTTGGGCACCCCTCCCACCCATCCTCAACTGCTGGACTATCTGGCTCGCCGCTTCATCCGGGAGGGGTGGTCCATCAAGAATATGCACCGTCTGATCATGAGTTCGGCCACCTACCGAATGGGTAGCCGCATGACCCCGGACAAGAGTCTGCGGGACCCGCAGAATCAGCTTCTCTCCCGATTCGAACGGCGCCGCCTCGAGGTCGAGGAGATCCGGGACGGGCTGCTTTCCTTGGACGGTTCCCTGGACCTGACCATGGGGGGGACCCTGCAGACCGGGTTCGGAACCGACACCGAGAACAGCAACGACCGACTGAGTTTGAAACCGGAGACGGTCCACCGGAGGATGGTCTATCTGCCGCTCCGGCGCGCCAATCTCCCCACACTCCTGAACCTGTTCGACTTCGGCGACGCCACCACCAGCATGGGAAAACGGTCACACACCAACGTCGCCCCTCAGGCCCTGTTCATGATGAACAGCGAGTTCGTGGCCGATCGGGCCCGGAACCTGGCGACCCGGCTGGAAAAGGAGGAGACCGACTCGGCCAAGCGCATCGATCGGGCCTATATGATCACCCTGAACCGGATGCCGGAAGCGGAGGAGCGGCAAGCCGCGCTGGCCTACCTCGGTGACTTCACGGGGAAATTCGGAGAGCCGGAGGGGTCCGGTCTGGACGCCTTGGGCAGTTTGTGCCGGATCCTGATGGGATCCAACGACTTCATGTATGTTGACTAGACGCGAATCCGGCGGCAAGATTTGGAGAGATGCGCTCGACCCGCAAAAGGTCTCGAATCCGGAAACAGGGTCGGGCTCGCGCCCGGATCGGACCTGCTTGAGGTGATCTCATGATCGAGAATCCATGGAATAAGTTGAAACGTCCCCCGCTGTTGACGCGTCGCTCCATGCTGAGGGATACGGCCTGCGGCTTCGGCGTGCTGGGACTCGCCGGACTCATCGCCGAGTCGGACCGGCTCGCCGCCGCATCCGGCCCGGCCAACCCGCTTGCCGTCCGGAAGCCGCATTTCGAGCCGCGCGCCAAGCAGGTCATCTTCCTGTTCATGCACGGCGGACCTTCCAGCGTCGACATTCTGGATCCCAAGCCCCGCCTCTACCGGGACCATGGGAAACCGCTTCCCATCAAACGTCCCCTGGCCTTCGACGAGAATCCGCCGGGGCCCCTGATGAAGCCGCTCTGGGACTTCAAACGAACGGGCCAGAGCGGGATTCCCATGAGCGATCTCTTTCCCCATGTCCGGACCTGCGTGGACGACCTCTGCGTGATCCGGTCCATGGTGGGAGAAGGAGTGGACCATGGAGCCGCTCTGCTGCAGACCTTCACCGGTTCCAGCACCTTTACCCGCCCGTCGCTCGGCGCCTGGGCCCTTTACGGCCTGGGAACTGAGAACCAGAACCTTCCCGGCTACATCACCATCAAGCCGGCTCTGGCCCATGGCGGCGCCAACAACTGGAGCTCGGCTTTTCTGCCGGGAGCCTACCAGGGAACCGCCATCGGCCATTCGGGGCTCAAGGTCAAGGACTTTCGCGGAGAGCCCATCGAGTACCTGGTTCACCGCGGCTTCACGCCGGAGCAGCAGCGTTACGAACTGGACATGCTCCAGAACATCAATCGCCGCCACGCGCAACTGCGCCGGTACGACGCCGAGTTGGAAGCCCGGATCCAGGCCTTCGAACTGGCCTTTCGGATGCAGATGAGGGCCCCCGAGGCGTTCGAAGTCGAAAAGGAATCCGAGAGCACCCGGAAGCTCTACGGCCTCGACCGGGAGGAGACCCAGGAGTTCGGCTGGCAATGCCTGCTGGCGAGGCGCCTGGCCGAGCGGGGCGTGCGCTTCATCCAGTGCACCCACAGTTACAAGTGGGACCAGCATTCCCAGCTCTACGAGAAACACACCGAGAACGCCAGGGAAGTGGATCTGCCCATCGCCGGGTTGCTCAAGGACCTGAAATCAAGGGGCATGCTGGAGGAGACGCTGGTGATCTGGGCCGGTGAGTTCGGACGCACCCCGGTCTCCCAGGGTGGCGACGGTCGCGACCACAACCCCTACGGCTATTCCATCTGGATGGCCGGCGGAGGGGTCAAGCCCGGATTCGTCTACGGCGCCACCGACGAGATCGGCTACCACGCGGTCGAGGACCGGATGCACATCCATGACTTTCATGCCACTGTGCTCCACTTGCTGGGCCTGGACCACGAGAAATTGACCTTTCACTACAGCGGCCGCGACTTCCGCCTGACCGACGTCGCCGGCGTGGTCGCCGAGAAGATCCTGGTGTAGCAGGATCATCGCGTAGGGGGGTTCACGCCAAGCGGGATTCGTCATGATCAAGCCTGGACTGGCGTTGGCTGGCATTGCGGCGGTCTGCAGCTTCGTCCACGCCACCGAATCGGCGCCCCGGTTCGAGTCTCAGGTTCGCCCCCTCCTGAACCGATATTGCCTTCAGTGCCATGGCGAAAGCCTCCAGATGGGCGATCTGGATCTGAGGACCGTCTCCTCCATCGAAAAGGGCGGGAGCCAGGGTCCGGCGCTGGTGAAAGGGAATGCCGGCGAGAGTCTTCTCTACCAGCGGGTCGCAGACCAGAGCATGCCCCAGGGGGAGGAGAAGCTGGTACCGGAGGAGGTCCGGCTGCTGGCCGACTGGATCAATGCCGGGGCTCCGTTGGGCGAGCTTCCGGAGGAATCCGATCTGGAACCGGCCACGGCTCATCTTTCCTCCCATTGGTCATTCCGCCCGATCCGGAAACCTCCGATCCCGTCCGTAAGAAATCGGCAATGGGTTCGGACCCCCGTCGACGCCTTCGTCTTGAGCCGGATGGAGGAGAAGGGTATCCAACCCGCGGCGGCGGCGGACCCCAGGACTCTGGTCCGGCGGCTGACCCTGGTCCTGACCGGCTTGCCACCGTCCTGGGAGGAACCGTCCCGTCTCCCGGCGGGTCCCGGCGACTCCGCCTATACCGGCCTCGTGGACGAACTCCTGGGCCGGCCCCAGTACGGTGAGCGGTGGGCACGGCACTGGCTCGACGTGGTGCGCTATGCCGAATCCAACGGCTACGAGCGAGACGGCACCAAACCGCACGCGTGGCGCTATCGCGACTACGTCATCGACGCGTTCAACCGGGACAAGCCCTACGATCGCTTCCTCACCGAGCAGTTGGCCGGAGACGAGATCGCCGGTACCGACGCCGAAACTCAGATCGCCACCACCTTTCTCCGGCTGGGGACCTGGGACGACGAGCCGGCGGAGGAGCGCCGGGACCGGTACGAACAACTCGACGACGTACTGGGGACCGCCAGCAGCACCTTTCTCGGACTGACCCTCCGTTGCGCCCGCTGCCATGACCACAAGTTCGAACCCTTCAGCCAGGAGGACTACTATCGCTCGCTTGCCTTCTTCGAACCGCTCAAGCGTCCCAAAAATCTCCTGAAACCCCGCGCCGATCTGGACCGGATGGTGGGCACGCCGGACGAACTGGAACGGTACCGCGTGGCCACTATGGAGTTCGAGGTGGAAACGGAGCGGCTGGAGAGGGAGAAAAAGAAACTGAGCCAAAAGGTATTGGATCGTCTGCTCACCGAGGGGGACTCCAACCGGGATCTGAGTTGGGCGCACCACGCCGAAACGGTATTGGCATTCCGGACCGTGGAAGACCGTCGGACCGACGATCAGAAGTCCCTGATCCGCAAGTTCGAGGAGCGCATGGACCGGGAGATCCTGGCTGAAGCCACCACCGAGGAGGCTCGGGACTTGAGCCGTTGGGAGCGGGAGATGGCCCGCGTGAAGGCCGAGGCCCCCGCCGAACCTTCCCGGGCCTACGTCTGGTACGAAGACACCGCTTTTCCGCCCGCCACGCGGGTCCTGCTCCGGGGCGACCCCGCAGCCCCTGGAGAGGAAGTTCAGCCGGTGGTTCCAACGATCCTGGCCCGCCCGGACCTGCTTTCCCGGCTCGGACCCGTGGAGCCCACATTCAATTCCAGCGGAAGGCGGCGCTGGCTGGCCCGGTGGATGACCCACCCTCAGAATCCCCTGGTCGCCCGGGTGATGGCGAACCGGATCTGGCAGTGGGTCTTCGGCGAAGGCTTGGTGGCCACCGAGAACGATTTCGGGGTCGCGGGGGAAAGTCCCAGCCACCCCTTGCTTCTGGACTACCTGGCTTCCGAATTCGTCGCCTCCGGCTGGAGCGTGAAGCATGTGGTCCGGCTCCTGGCCGGCTCCTCCACCTTCGCCCAGGCGTCCGACTGGAACCCGCAGGCTGCAAGCGTGGATCACCAAAACCGCCTCCTCTGGCGATGGCAGCCCCGCCGCCTGGAAGCCGAAGCCGTCCGGGACTCGATGCTGGCCGTCAGCGGCAGCCTGAATCACTCCATGCACGGTCCCAGCATGTTTCCCCGAATCCCCGACTCGGTCCTGGCGGGACAGTCGCAACCGGGACTCAACTGGGGAGAACCGGACCCGGAGCAGAACCTCCGGCGCAGCATCTACATCTTCGTCAAGCGTTCCCTGGCCGTCCCCGAACTGGAATTGCTGGATTCGCCCGACACCACCTCCAGTTGCGAGCAGCGCCGCGTCTCCACCACCGGACCCCAGGCCCTGACTTTTTTGAATGGAGACTTCACCCACGAGCAGGCTCGGCGGCTGGCGCGAAGAGTCATGCACACGACTGGAGCACAACGGGACAATCAGGTCCGGGGGGCATTCCGGCTGGGACTGGCGAGGACACCCAGCCCCGAGGAATTGAAAGCGGCGTTGGACTTTCTCCAGGCCCAGGAAGAGCAGATCCAGGAGGATCTGACCGAAACTCAGACCATCCCGGTCATCCGGGAGCGGGCTCTTCAGTCCCTCTGCCTGACTCTGTTGAACACCAACGAATTCTTCTACCTGAACTGAGAATTCCTCGCGCAAACGCCGGCAAGCCGGCCGCCGGTGGGGGCGAAATTGCAAATGATCCGCCAAAGACCTACTCTGAGGCAGATCACCCTTCGGCGGAGGCCACGGAAATGCGATCTGAACCTGAGCCCATACAGCCTGGGAACGGACTCCGCCTCACCCCTTGCGGCCGGACCCGGCGCGAGTTCCTCTGGGAGGCCGGAGGCGGATTCGCCGGCACCGCTCTGACTTTTCTCCTGGCCCAGGACGGCTTCTTCGGAAAAACGGTCCACGCCGCTACCGGAAAGCCGCCGTCTCTGGCTCCCGGCGCCCCCCACTTCCCCTCCAAGGCGCGCGCGTGCATCTTCCTGTTCATGTACGGCGGTCCCAGCCAGATGGACCTGTGGGATCCCAAGCCGGAACTGACCAAGCGGGATGGGCAACCCATGCCCGACATGGACGCGGATCCGCTCCTGAAGCTTCGCAAGAATCGCCTGGGCGGCCTCATGGGCTCTCCCTTCAGCTTCCGGAAATGGGGTGAGTCGGGGATCGAGGTCTCGGAACTCTTCCCCCACCAGGCCCGGTGCGTCGACGACATGGCCGTGATCCGCGGCACCTACGCCGACAGCTTCGCCCACGGTTCGGGCCTGCTTCAGATGAACACCGGGTTTCTTCGCCAAGGGCATCCCAGCCTGGGTTCATGGGTCACCTACGGCCTGGGCAGCGAGAACCGGAACCTGCCGGGCTACGTGGTGCTGCTGGACCATCGAGGCGGACCCATCTCCGGAGCGCCCAACTGGAGCTCCGGCTTCATGCCCGCCAGCTACCAGGGCACCCAGATTCGTTCGAAGGGGGATCCGATTCTCTTCCTGAAGCCCCAGGAGGGAGTCACCCCGGCCCAACAGACCCACCAGCTCCGGCTCCTCTCCCGCCTGAACCGGATGCGTGGTGCGGCCGGTCCCGAAAACAACGAGTTGATGGCCCGGATCGCCAGCTACGAGCTGGCGTTTCGCATGCAGCAATCGGCTCCGGAAGCCGTGGACCTGGCTCGGGAATCCAAGGCCACCCGGCGCCTGTATGGACTCAATGACCCGGAGACGGAGAAATTCGGCCGCAAGTGCCTGATTGCCCGGCGGCTCGTGGAACGCGGCGTCCGCTTCATCCAGGTCTACTCAGGCGGAGGCCATGGCGACGACACCTGGGACGCTCACGGCCGCCTGGTCGAGAACCACACCCTGCACTGCCGGCAGACCGACCTTCCCATCGCCGGCCTGCTCCGGGATCTGAAGAGCCGCGGCCTGCTGGAGAGCACTCTGGTCGTGTGGGCCGGCGAATTTGGCCGCACTCCCACCAGCCAAGGGAACAGAGGCCGCGACCACAGTCCCCGGGGATTCACCACCTGGATGGCCGGGGGCGGGATCCGGGGAGGACAAATCATCGGCGCCACCGACGACTTCGGCTATGAGGCCGTCCAGGACAAGGTCCACGTCCACGACCTGCATGCCACCATCCTGCATCTCATGGGACTGGACCACGAGCTGCTCACCTACTTCCACGGCGGCCGGGAGATGAGCCTCACCGACGTCCACGGGAAGGTCATCCGGAAGGCATTGGCCTGACCAGCCCCCCGGCCGGTCCGTCTCCGTTTCGACCTCAAGGACGCGTATCCCACCAGGAGGCGCCGCGGTCGGTCAATCCAACTCGAAGGTGAAGAGCGAGGTCCCGGCGGTGATGGCCAGGTGCTGTTTGCCCTGATTCAGGTAGGTGATGGCGCTGGTGGCGATCATGCCACCCAGTTGGGCCACCCAGAGCTCCTCCCCGGTGCGGGCATCCAGAGCGAAGAATTGACCGTCGGTGGTGCCGCTGAAGGCGAGGTCGCCGGCAGTGGTGAGGACGCCGGACCAGGGAACCGTGAGCAGGGGATACTCCCACTTGAGCTCGCCCGTCCCCGGGACCAGGGCCCGGATCGCTCCCCTCCCCGGCGGCTCTTCGGACGCGCCTTGAACCAGCCCGCCCCAGTAGGGAAGACCCGGCGTGTAGTCGGCCTCGCCCTTGTAGAAATAGTTGGGCAATTCCCAGACCGGGACATAGAAGAGGTCCGTGCGCGGACTGTAGGACGGCGAGTACCAGTTGGTTCCCCCCTGGACTCCGGGGTAGACTAGCGTTCCCTCTTCGGTGGGCTCCATGTTGGGGACCCGGACCGGACGGCCGTTTTCGTCGATCCTCTCCGCCCAGGTCACCTTCACGTATTTCTTGCCCAGGAGATACTCGCCGGAGGTCCGATCCAGAACATAGTAGAACCCGTTCCGGTTGGCGAAGTACATGAGCTTTCGCTGCTCGCCGCCGAACTCCCCGTCCACCAGCACCGGGATCTGCACCGAGTCCCAATCGTGCACGTCGTGGGGAGTGAACTGGAAATACCAGCGCATCTTTCCGGTATCCGCCTCCACGGCCACCACCGAAGACGCGTACAGGTTGTCCCCCAGACGAACGTCACCGTTCCAGTCGGGGGCGGGATTCCCCGTGCCCCAGTAGATGAGGTCCAGTTCCGGATCGTAGGAACCGGTGATCCAGGTGGGGGCTCCGCCCTGTTTCCACGAGTCCCCGGACCAGGTCTCATTCCCCGGTTCGCCCGGACCCGGAATCGTGTAGAACCGCCAGGCCCGCTCGCCGGTGGCCGCGTCGTACGCATCCAGAAACCCCCGGATCCCGTATTCCCCGCCCGAGATGCCCACGATGATCTTGTCCTTCACGGCCAGCGGCGCCACCGTGATGCTGTAACCCTCGCTGTACTCGGCCACCTTCGCCTTCCAGACGACGGCGCCCGTCTTTGCGTCCAGGGCCACCAGTTGGGCATCCAGCGTTCCCAGGTAGACCCGCCCGTTGAGCACGGCCATGCCCCGGTTCACCTGGCCGCAACAGACGCTGACGCGCTCCGGCAGCTTGTGGCGATATTCCCAGAAAGGCCGGCCGGTGCGGGCGTCCAAGGCAATGGCATCGCTGGGTGGCTGGGTCACATACATGACGTCGTTCACCACCAGCGGTGTCGTCTCGACCTTCTCGAGGCTCTTGAATTGAAATACCCAGTCGAGGCTCAGGCGGTGGACGTTGGTGGTATCGACCTGGTCCAGACGGCTGTAGCGCCAACTCCGGTAACCGCCGGAATAGGTGAGCCAGTGCCCCGGCAACTGGTCCGCCGTCAGCAGTTCGTCGTGGGTCACCTCTCCCGAGAGGACCGTCGCGTCCTGTCTGGAAACGGTTCCATCAGGCGTGCAGGCCACCGCCAGCAACAGCACCAACCAGATCGCCGAATGCCGCTTCATGGACGCTATTTCCTTTTCAAAGAGGCCAGGTAGGCCACAAGGTCGTCGACTTCCGCGTCTGTGAGATCGTCCTGGAAGGTGGGCATGGCCGAGACCTGCCCCCTGCGAACCTCTTTCAGGAGCTTCTTGGTATAGGAGAGGAGGCGCTCTTCCTCGTCGATGACCTGGATCGAATAGCTGTCTTCGTTCAGGACCACCCCCTGAACGGAGGCTCCATCGGCCAGGGTGAGGGTGACCGGCCAGTAGCGGCGGGTCCCATCCACGAAGGTCTCGGAAGTGTTGCCGATCTCGGCGCTGGGCTCCAGGACGGACTCTCGCAGATTGCCGGCGGACCGCTTCCAGCCCACGTCACTCAAGTCGGGACCGAGACGCCCTCCCCGTCCGTCGACCATGTGACAGCGGGAGCAGTCCCCTTGCTCCTCGAAGACGACCTTGCCCTTGGCGGGGTCGCCGCGAAGCTTCTCGGACGCGGAACGGCGATCCAGCGATCGCAGATACGCGACCAGTTGCCAGACCTCCCGGTCGCTGAAACGGTGGGCCGCCATGCTGGTCCCGGTGATCCCCTGGCTGACGATGCGAAACAGAGCCGAGTTGCTGTTTCCGTGGCGATACTCGGACCGGGTCAGGTCCGGACCCGATTCGCCGGTGGCGTCCAGGGCATGGCAGATGGCGCAATGGTTCCGAAAGTTCCGGGCGCCGTTTTTCAAATCGGCGGCCGAGGTGTAAGGGTTCCGGGTGATCGGCTCTTGCGCCGGCGATTCGTGTGTCAGCACCAGGATCAGCAAGCCGGCAGCGAGGAGGTTCGTATTTCTCAAAACGTTTCCAACGTTGCGTTTGTGGTATCCGAACCCCTGCCGGAAGTCAAGGCGCAGGGCGGAAAAGAAGGACGACCCTCACAAGATACGCCCCTGCAATTTGCCGGGAAGAAGGTCAATATTGTCTACAAATAGTAAAAAGAGACTTTATTGTTACTATTTGTAGACAATTAATCTCTTATGGAACTCTGCGGGCGAGTGTCTCCCGCGCCTGAGTCCTGGCCCGCTCCAGGATGTCCTGCAGGCGAACCGGCACTCCGCCGCGCCGTTTGCTCTCATCGGCGGCTTCCATGAAGACGTAGATTTCCAGCGTCGTGGCAGGATCCACGGGCGGAACGCGGGTCTCGAAAAACTCAACGATCCGGGCGACCAGGGGAGGATAGCCGGTGAACCCCCCCAACTGCGCGATGGCGTCACTCCCGAAGACGGTCCCGCCGAATCCCCGCTTTCCGGTCCGCCGCCCCCGAAAGGTGCCCAGCCGCCCGTCGGACCACCTTCCCACCACCACGTCGTCTCCCGCCGTCGTCATGCGGCTCAACTCCACACAGCCGGGCCCCAGGACGGTGTAGAGGGTTTCCACTGCATGGATGCCGTACCAGAAGAGATCGGGGTGAGTCGGCTCCAGGGAGCCGGGACCGTAGGCGTCGCAGGCCAAAATCTTCCCCACCTTCCCCTTGACCACTTCCTGAACCCCGGCGGCATAGCGCAACGCAGAAGAGGAGAAGACGGGAGTCCCGTAACGTTTGGAAAGTTCGTAGATCGCCACCACGTCCGCCAGGCTTCCGGCCACCGGCTTGTCGATGAAGACCGGCTTGCCGGCTCTCAGGACCGGCGCGGCCTGTTCCAGGTGGGGACGTCCGTCGTTGGTCTCCAGCAGGACCACGTCCACTTTCTCCAGGAGCGCCTCGATGCTGGGCACGATCTCGACACCCATCTCCCGGACCCGGCGCGTATATTCCGGGACCCGGCTCACGCTCGATTCGATGTCCCGGCTTCCCTGGGGATACGCGGCCACCACCCGGCAGCCGGGAACGTGCCCCTCATCCTCGGGATCGTTGAGAATCCGGGTGAAGTGGACGGAATGGGACGTGTCGAGGCCGATGATGCCGGCCCGGAGCGGAGCGGCCCGCACTCCCGGATCCGTCGACGCCAAAAGGAAGAGGAGCAGAATCAGGAGTGGGCCACCGAACCGCAACGTATTGCCTCCCTGTATGAGCCGCATGAATTATGTGGAGCGGGAGACGGGAATCGAACCCGCGACGTCCAGCTTGGGAAGCTGGCATTCTACCGCTGAATTACTCCCGCTCGGGCCCCATACTAGCAGTCCGCGGCAAGAATCGTCACGGCATTCGACCATCCCTGCATCCCGGCGGAAAGAAAAAAACAGCGGACCCCAGCTCCAGCCGGGACACCCATCCTAATTGGCATTCGACCTTTGCGCGACGACCAGGTCCTGGTCGTCGATGATGGTGTTCATGGCCTGCCGCAACCCTGTGAGCGCCAGTTGATAGTCGATCTGGGAGCGCAGCTCCACGAGACGGGCTTCGGCCACGTCACGCTGGTACTGCAGGAGCTCGAAGTTGGTGGAGAGTCCGGCCTTGAACCGTTTGGTCTCCAGTTCCAACTGCTCCTGGGCGAAGCGCACCGCCAGAACGGACATGTCCAGTTCCCGCTTCTGAATGCCGAGACGTTCGTAGGCGTTGCGGACCTCCTCCACGATGAGCTGCTCCTGCTCCCGTTGCCGGTGCCGGAGACGGCGCTGCGCAATGGCGGTCTCCGCCAGTTGGCCTTCGTTGCGACGATTCCTCAAGGGGATCTCCACATCGACGAAGATGCCGTAGGAGATGTAGTCGAACCCCAGCGCCTGTCCCATCGAATTGCCGAAGTTGCCGTAGAACGGGTTCGCCGGATCCGGCTCGCGAGTCAGGGCGCCGAAGAAATCCACGTTCTTGAAGACCTGTCCCGACCGGCCGTACGAACCGACGTTGGCTCTCAGATTGACTCTGGGCTTTCCCTCCTTTTTGTAGAAATCCCTGTCGATCCGATTCTGCTCCACCTCCAGGTTCAGGCGCTCCAGTTCGGGGCGGCGCTTCAGAGCCTGTCCGATGGCCTCTTCCAGCATGATCCCGAGAGGTTGAATCCGAGGCCGATCCGTCGGGATCAACCTCAGATCCCAAAGGGGCGCCGACCGGTCGGGGGTCAGAAGCCGCTTGAGAGCGTTCTGACGAATGACGATCTGGACCTCCGCCTGAATCGTGACCTGCTCCCGCTTGGAGACTTCCGCCCGGGTCCGGCTGACCTCCATGGGAGCCGAGATGCCCACCGCCACCCTCCGCTTGTTGAGCTCGTGCTGCAGGACGGCCTGTTCCCTCGACTGGCGACGCGTCTCGTGAATGTCGATGGCCGAAACCAGTTCCCAATACTCGGTCCGGAGCCGCAGGATGATGCCCGACACCCTCTCTTCGAACTGGCTCTCGTTGATGCGGCGGTCCAGGTTGTAGAGCTTCAACTGCCGTTCGGTCTGGGTCTCCCGGAATCCTCGCCACAGCGGTTGGGTGAAGGTGAAGTTGAAGTAGGACTCGAAATTGGGGTTGATGATGGAAAAAAGACTGTTGGTGGAGTTGCGAACGTTGTTCAGGTCCATCCGGAGGGCCCCGCCGCCCTTGACCGGCTGTCGAACCGACGTATTCAGGTCGAGCCCGCGCCGAATTGACGTGGGGATGTCGCGGCCCGCATCCAGGATGCTGGTGGAGGGCCATTCATTGGAACTCCAGCCCGTGGAAAAGCTGAGCACCGGATCGTAGTCGCCGCGAGTGGCGAATATCCGTTGTTCGGTCACCTCCTCATTGAAATCCTCGATGGCGATCTCCAGGTTGTTGGTCAGCGCGAGACGGACGGCCTCCTTCAAGGAGAGGTCCAAGTATCTTCCCTCGCTTCGAACCCGTTCCACGTACGGTCTGGTGGCAGGGAATTCCTGGTCCGTATCCGAAGAACCTTGGATCGGAATCAGTCCGAGCCAGAGCACGGCGAGACCGGAAACGGAAGGGCGAATGGCAATCATGATTGAACTCCTGGCATCACTGTTGCATCTTCAAGTCAGAGGTTCGTCTCTGTTAGAGATGCAATCGAAGTCGATAAGGATCGTCCGTACCCGAACGCAGGCGAACATCGACCCCGCGTTCGGGGGAAATCGCCGGCCGCGTCGAAGTCTGTCCGGACGGCGCTTCCCGAAGACATTGTATCCCTGAGGAGATCCCCCAGTCGGGCAGCGTGTCCATGAGACATTCCCCCATACCGGCTCTCATTCTGTTTTGCGCCTCCCCAATGTGGGCCAACGATGTGGAAGGGCCGCGTACGGTCACGGTTCAGCGGCAACCCTTCGTCAAGTTCGTGACTCTCACCGGGGAACTCAAGGCCAGCGAATCCCTCATCGTCTACTCCCCCCGCATACCCCAACAATGGAACCTGACATTGGGTCATTTGGCGGCTCAGGGATCGGCGGTCCGGAAGGGCGATCTGTTGGTGAAGTTCGATGGCTCCAGCCTGGAGACGGAACGGTTGGATCTGGAGAAGGCACGCGAGGAAGCCCGCCTCAAGATCGCCCGCAAGGAGGCCGAGATCGGGTCCAAACGGCAGGAGCAACTCCTGCTCAAGGCGACCGCCGAAAAAGAATTGAAGGTTGCCCGGATCCACGCCGGGATTCCGCCGGATCTCGTCCCCCGCGAAGATTCCGCCAGATACAGGTACGACCTCTCGCAGGCCAGGATCAAGCTCGACAAGGCCGACCAGCAACTCGCCAGCACGAAGGAAACCGGACTGGCCGAACTGGAGGTTCTGGAACTCGACCACCAACGGGCCGACCTGCAACTCAAACAGCTGCTTCAGGCTATGGATCGGCTCACGGTCCGGGCCCCCACGTCCGGACTGGCCGTCCGAGCGCGGCATTACCGGGAAGAGCGAAAGCTCCAGGCGGGAGACTCGGTTTTTGGAGGGTATCCGGTCATGATGCTCCCCAACCTGGACAACCTGGAAGTCGCCGCCGCCGTCTACGATTCCGATCTTGCCCTGTTGCAGGAAGGACTGAAGGCCGAGGTGATCCTGGATGCATATCCTTCCCGCCCCTTCCGGGGACGTGTGCTGCGGGTTTCGGAAGCGGCGAAGTCCAAGTCGCGCAGATCCCGACTCAAGGTCTTCGAGGCCCGGGTGTCTCTACTGGAAACGGATCTGGACATCATGAAGCCGGGAATGACCGCTCGAGTGAGGATTCCGGTTCCGGTCGGCGAGCGGTTGACGGCGCCCCGGGAGGCGCTCCACCTGGGCCCCGATGGTGAGGTTTTCGCACGGGGTGAGATGGGCCGGAAGCTGCCCGTGCAAGTCCTGGATACGACGGACCGCCGGGTAGCGGTCGCCGGACTGGACGCCGGACAGAGACTCCTCCTGAACTCCGATGCGAGCCCGGGTCGACAATCGGAGGGGGATTGGATCCGGATGAAACGGGAGAATTTTACGCTCACCGTACCCGGCAACGGGGTGCTCAAGGCAGCTTTGGCGATCTTGATCCGGTCCCCCGTGCTTCCCAATACCTGGCGTCACAAGATCACCCATATGGCGCCGGAAGGAAGCCCGGTCGAAAAAGGCAATGTTGTGGTGCGATTGGACCCCACGGAAGTCGAGAAGAAATTGCGTGAGGAATCGGCCAACGTCGAGAAGGCCCGGGAGGAGTACGAGAAGACGAAGGCGTCATTGGAGCTGGCGGCCCGGGATCTGGATCTGGAGTTGGAAGAAGCCCGGGTCGATGCCCGGAAGAAGGAAAAACAACTGGATCAAGCCAGAGAATTTCAATCGATCCTCGACGTCAAGAAGGCGGACTACGAGGCTGAGTTGGCTCGCCGGAAGGTTGAGACTCTGGAGTTGCGGCGGAAGTTCGTGAAGCGGGACGCCGACCTGCAGCTCAAGATCCTGCAAGACAGCCGGCAGCTTTATGAAGAGAGAGCCTCTCATCATCGAAAATCGATCCAAGCCATGGAAATCGTCTCACCCCGCGCCGGCACCGTCCTCTACCAGAGGAACTGGCGCAACGAGCCGGTGCGGGTCGGAAGCGATGTGTACATGGGCAGCACCATCATGAGCCTTCCCGACCTGTCGAGCCTCGTGGTGGAAGCGCGGGTCGCGGAAATCGACGCCGGCAAAGTCCAAGTCGGCCAAGAGGTCAGAATCGACCTGGACGCGATTCCGGACCGGACCTTCATGGGGAGGATCGCGTCGGTGGCGACCCTCTTCTCTCCGGCCAGCTTCGATCGGCCCATGAAGGTGCTGGACCTCACAGTGGAGCTGGAGCGCGTGGACCAGGACAGGATGCGCCCGGGTATGGCGACCCGGATCCGGATCGTCGTCAACCACTTCCAGGATGTTCTGACCTTGCCCCTGTCGGTCATTCAGACGGAGAACGGCGAGTCCTTCGTCTGGGTGAAGCGGGACGGCGGACCTGTCAAGCGGTCCATCAGGTTGGGTCGGGACAACGGTGTCGTCGCCGTGGTCAGGGAAGGGCTGTCGGAGGGAGAGGAAGTCGCCAATGTGCCGGATGCCGGGTAAGGAATTCGATCCCTGCCGACAACAGCGGGGAGCCGGCCAGCCCCCTCCGCACCGCACGGACCCTGCCAGCTACAGGATGGGGGTTCGCCGCAAGATCCAACGTTCGACGATTCTACCGACCTGCTCGCGATGGCCCCCAGGCGGTGCCATACTCGATTTCATGAAAGCCCTGCCCGGCATGCTACTGCTTTCTTGCGCGATGGCTTCAGGAGAATCGCTCCATTGCGACTTCGCGGACTACCGGCCGCTAAAGGGCCTGGAGGCCGAGAGCGTTGACGGAGACGTGGTCTTTGAGTGGACAGGCTCCGAAGCGCCGGTGCAAGCCAGCGCCGGAACCTCAGCCGGGCAGCTCCGGGCAAGGTTCGGCCTGGAGGACGCCCAGCCGGTCATACGGCAATTGGCCGCACTGTCCAGGGAGGGGCATTGGACTCCGCTCGCGCAAGACGCCCGCCCGCAGTTCCATGTCGCGGAGGGACAGCGCCGCATTTCCTACCAGCAGTTGCGGCCGATGCAGGCCCTGGGCCGCGAGGCCACGCCTGAAGTCGTGGAGCAGGAGAAATGGAAGGTCTTCTGGGACGCGCCGCTGAACGTGCCAGGCCGCGAAGGGGTGAACCCCGGGCTCCCCAGGGATCCCTCGGAGGTGACGCGTAGCGAGGTCCAATACAGCGTCAATGCGTGCCGGGTGCGCCGGGACGGTGTGCGGCTCGAGATTTCGTTTGATGGCTTGACGTTGGGCTCGTTCGAAGGGAGCCTTCGATTCACCGTTTACAAAGGATCAAACCTGGTTCGCCAAGAGGCCGTGGCAGCGACAACCAGGCCATCGGTCGCCTACGTCTATCGCGCCGGCCTGGGCGGGCTGAAGAGCGATGACTACCGGCGTCTGCGCTGGAGGGACATCGCCAGGGACTGGCAGCACTATCGCTTCGGTGGTGGAGTCAATGACGGGCCCGTTCCGCTTCGCGCACGCAACCGAGTCCTCCTGCTCGAGCGGGAGCGCGGCGCTCTGGCGATCTTCCCCCCCTCTCACAAGTTCTTCTTCGCGCGTGAGATCGAGATGAATCTCGGGTACGTCTGGTACCGGCAGGGAGAGGAAAGACGCTTCGACGCCGGTGTGCGCCAGGCCGAGCGGGAAGAGATGTTCCGCCCGTGGGGCGCTTCCAAGGAAATCTGGGAAAAGCGAGTCCGTCAATCGCGGGCCTTCGCGGAAGGCAACTTCGCTCTCTACAACGCTCCGCCGGGAACGCTGCAGCGGATGGCCGTCTATTACTATCTGGGACCGCGGGACGCCGAGTCCACCCTGAAAGAAGTGCTGGCCTACACCCATGGTGACAAGTACAAGCCGCTGGAGGGCCATCAAGTGGCCGTCAGCCATTTCCATACGCACTTCGCCGAGCAGCTGGTTGACCTCGGTTCCCTTGACGCGAGGCCGCCGTGGGTTTCGGCATTCAAGGGCCTGGGAATCAACATCGCGATGATGTCGGATTTTCATGGCGACGGACACCCGCAGGACGAAGGTGAAATCCGGTTCAGGGAACTGGACGAGTACTTCGAGGCTTGCCGGCGTCACTCGGACAAGGATTTCCTGCTGCTGCCCGGCGAGGAGCCGAACGTGCATTTCGGCGGGCACTACACGCTTGTGTTCCCGAGGCCGGTTTACTGGTCCAAGGTGCGCGGATCCGATAAAGCGTTCCGGACGAGCCACCCGGAATACGGGACGGTTTACCGCGTGGGCTCGGCGGGCGAGATGCTCTCGATGCTCGAAACGGAGCAAGGCCTGATCTGGCAGGCGCACCCGCGCACCAAGGGTTCGACATTCTATCCCGATGTCGTGCGGGACGCGCCCCACTTTCTCAGCGACCGCTACCTGGGGGGAGCCTTCCAATCCCTTCCGGCGGACCTGTCGCAGCCGAGGATCTGCCAGGAACGGTGCTTCGGAACCCTCGACGACATGAACAATTGGGCGGGGCCGAAGTACATGATTGCGGAGGGAGATACGTACACGAAGTATCCCGAGGACGAGATCTATCCGCACTTGATCGTCAACTACGTGCGGTTGAACGAGTTGCCCGCATTCGACGAGGACTGGAGCCCCATCACCGAGGCGATGAGGCGGGGAGAGTTCTTCGTCTCGACAGGGGAGGTCTTGATCCCGTCCCACGAGGTCGAAGGATTCGAGGACCGCAAGACGTTTGTCGCCGAGGTCGAATGGACATTCCCGCTTGAGTTCGTAGAGCTCGTGTGGGGCGACGGCAAAGCGACCGGAAGGCAGGCGCTGCCGACAACCGGCCTCGGTTCGTTCGGCCGCAAGACATTCCGGATGGAATTCGATTCGCCGGGCAAGAAGTGGGTGCGGTTTGCCGCCTGGGATTCGGCCGGCAACGGGGCGTTCACCCAGCCCATCCACCTGCCGGGACGGTGAGGGCGCAGGGTGCTTTGCGACGGGCATTCCTGTCCGTTCCCGGGGCGCCGGAGAGCCGATGAAGAAAGTCTACCTGGCATTGTCGCTGCTGGTCGTCGCGGCGGGCGTCGCTTCCCATTTCCGGGACGTGGGCAGACAGTGGTTGGCCACCCTGATGGATCCGCGGGAAAACGAATCCGTACCCCTGATGCGGGTGACCCCCCAAAACTATCGGGTCCTGGTTCGAGCCGACGGAGAACTCACGGGACTGCAGATCACGCCGGTTCAGGCCCCCATGGTGAAAACCGGATCGCTGAAGGTGGCCTGGCTGGCCGATGAGGGCCAGATCGTCGAGAACGGGGACACGGTCGTCGTGTTCGACCAGACCGACGCGGTGTTGACCCTGAAACAAAGCCACAACACCCTCGACACTCAGGATCACCTCATAGAGAAGCAGAAGATGGAGGCTCGGAGCCGGACCGAGACCCTGAAGCGGGATCTCGAGAGCACGGAACTGGAATTGGACTATACCCGGGACCAGATCCGGAAGGACGAACAGATCTTCTCCCGCTGGGAAATCCAGGAATCGATTGTGAGCGCCGCGCTGGCCCGATACAGGAAGGGCCATCTGAATCGTAAGGGGGAGGTGCAGCAGGGTCTCTCCGAGGCCGACATGCGTCTCCTCCAGGTCGACCGGAAAATGGCCGAAACGGAGATGAAAATGGCCCGGGAGACCCTCTCCTCACTAGAAGCCAAGGCTCCGGTCGGCGGGGTCGTCCTCTACAAACGGAGTTGGACCGTTCTGGAAGTGGGCTCCGAGGTCTGGCCCGCACAGCCCTTGATGGATATCGCCGACATGGAACGCTTCCGTGCCCGGTTGTTCGTCCCGGAAAACCAGATTCGGGGAGTGCAGACCGGCAAGAAGGTCCAGGTTCGGCTCGATGCGTTTCCTGGGGAGAACTTTTCAGGCGAAATCGACAAGGTGGACAAGATCGCCCGCCAGCGGCATCCGCGCGACCCCCGGAAGTTCTTCCTCTGCGAAGCCCGGCTCGATGTCTCACCCGATTCCATGGAGAAGCTGAACCCGGGCATGCGATTCTCCGCCGAGATCGAGTTAGGGGAAAAAAGCGGCGTTATCGTGATTCCCCGGAGCGCGGTCATCAAGCAGGATTCGGAGTTCGTGGTCTTCGTCAGGGAAGGCGATGAGTACCTGGAGAAAAAGATCGAAATCGTGGACAGCGACTTCGGATTCCACGTGGTTCAGGGCGTGGCAGCGGGGACCCGGATCTGCCTGCGCCACCCCCTGGAAGACCAGCGCCTCCACCTTCCCGACTTCAGTTCTCCCACGGCGAGCACCCAACGTCGCCGTTACGTCCCCTTTTGAGCGCATGTTCTTCGCCGAGTCGGTCAAGATTGCGCTTTCCAACCTGCTGCTGCACAAGCTCCGCACCTCTCTGACCATGCTGGGCATGATCTTCGGCGTGGCCGCTGTCCTGTCGATGCTCTCCATCGGGGCCGGGGCCGGACGGGAAGCTCTGTCGCTGATCCGGAAGATGGGGCTGCGGAATGTCCTGATCCGGGCCAAGGCATTCGAGGATGAGGAACTCGGTATCATCCGCCAGGATTCTCCGGGCCTGACGCGCCACGATGTCCAGGCCCTGAGGCAGGTGCTTCCGGCCGGGACCCGAATCAATGCCAAGAAGGAGCACAAGACCTACCAGATCGCGTCGGCGATGGGCCGAGCGGACTCGCGGATCTTGGGAGTCGACGCCGGTTACCCTCTCGCCGCCAATCTGGAATTGGTGGAAGGCTCTTTCTTTCTCCCCGCTGACGGACTCAGGCACCACCAAGTCTGTGTCTTGGGGAAGACGGCCCGCCGCAAGCTCTTCGGACTGAATCCGGCATTGGGAGAGCCGGTGAAGATCGATGCGCTCTGGTTCACCGTGGTGGGAGTGCTGGCCGACCAACTTCTGGAAAAAGACGAGTTCGAAGGCGTCAAGATCGAGAGCGTGAACAACGACATCTACGTCCCGTTGGAGACCCTTCTGGCCAAGTACGAACGGAAACCGGTGGAGAACGAACTGGACGAGATCATCGTCCAGCTTCCCCAGGACCAGGATCTCTCCGAGCAGGCGGCCGTGATCTCCGGCATGGTCGCAAGCACCCACCGGAACATCGACGATTTCTCCATCGTGGTTCCGGAGCGCCTGTTGGAACAGAGCCGCCAGACCCAACGGATCTTCAACCTGGTCATGGGCGCCATCGCTTCCATTTCCTTGCTGGTGGGAGGAATCGGGATCATGAACATCATGTTGGCCTCGGTTCTGGAACGGACCAACGAAATCGGCCTGCGCCGGGCGGTCGGCGCTCGCCGCCGGGACATCAGCCGGCAGTTCCTCCTGGAAGCCCTGGCCATCAGCCTCAGCGGTGCGGCCCTGGGGGTCCTTTTGGGTTCCTCAATCTCCAGCCTGGTCTCCACCTACGCCGGCTGGCCGACCACCATCACCGGCGTGTCCGTCCTGCTTGCGGTCGGAGTCTCGGCATCCGTGGGACTCGTCTTCGGGATCTACCCGGCGCGAAAGGCTTCCCGTGTCTCTCCCATCGAAGCCCTGCGCTACGAGTAGGATCCCAACGACCCAGGTGCGGAAGTGGCAGCATCAAGACAAGATCGATCCCCCAAGATCCTGATACGAGCCGTCGACCTATGGAAAAGCTACCGGATGGGCAGGCAGACCATTCACGCTCTCCGGAACATCAGCTTCCAAGTCGAAGAAAATGAGTACGTGGCCATCATGGGTCCGTCCGGCTCCGGCAAGTCCACTCTGATGAACGTCATCGGCTGTTTGGACAGTCCGACTCGCGGCAAGTACTTCCTTCACCAGCAACTTGTCAGCGCCATGAACGATGACGAGTTGGCCCGGGTACGGAACCAGGAAATCGGATTCGTCTTTCAGACCTTCAACCTGCTGGCCAGGGCCTCTGCCTACCGGAACGTCGAACTGCCACTCCTCTACAGCCGAGTGCCCCGCGCACAGCGCCGGTCCAGAACCCATGAGATCCTGTCGCAGGTCGAACTGAGTGACCGGGCCAACCACCGGCCCAGCCAGCTATCCGGGGGACAACGCCAACGGGTCGCAATCGGGCGGGCTCTTGTCAACCGTCCTTCGATCCTGTTGGCCGATGAACCCACCGGAAATCTGGATTCCCGCACGGGCCGGGAGATCTTGAACCTCTTCGACGCCTTGCATCGAAAAGGCAATACGATCGTTCTGGTCACTCACGACCCTGCCATCGCTGTTCGCACCGATCGTGTAATCGAGTTGCTGGATGGAGAGATCAGACGGGACCAGAAGGTAAGCGCCCGGGACGGGGAGAGTGACTCCAGATCATAGCGCAACGCAGGAAAAGAGAGGGGTCGCGCCAAACGCACGCACTGATGGCCAGGCACCAGTTGCGCGAAATTGGATGCGGGACCGGAAACTTCCGGTCAGGTGACGGCCACTGCGTCTTCCAGGGTTTGGTGCATGGCTTCCGCCAGCCGGGATTCCTGCCGGTGTCGAATCGCCGCCTCGATGAAACTCACGAATAGCGGGTGGGGGCTCAGCGGCTTGGACTTGAATTCCGGATGAAACTGGCAACCCAGAAACCAGGGGTGATTCTCCAACTCCACGATCTCGACGAAATTCCCGTCGGGGGAATTGCCGGACACCTGAAGCCCGTAGCTCACCAGAATCTCCTCGTATTCCCGATTGAACTCATAGCGGTGCCGGTGTCGTTCGGAGATCTCTTTATCCCCGTAGATTCGGCGCGCCAACGAGCCCTCGTCCAGCAGGCAGGGGTAGGCCCCGAGCCTCATGGTGCCGCCCATGGCATCCACTCCCAGCAAGTCTCGAAGCTTGTAGATGACCCGGTGGGGCACCGCGGGATCGAACTCGGAACTGTTGGCATTCAGGGAGCAGACGTTGCGAGCGAACTCGATCACGATGCACTGCATTCCAAGGCAGATTCCGAAACAGGGCATCCGGTGGACACGGGCATGCCGAATCGCCCGGATCATCCCTTCGATTCCGCGGATTCCGAAGCCGCCGGGGATCAGGATGGCGTCCAGCCCTTCCAACCTCGACTCGTAGTCTTCCCCGGCCAGGCCCTCAGAATCGACCCAACGGAGCCGGACCCGGGTCCGAGACGGAAGCCCGCCGTGTACCAGGGCCTCGCTCAGGCTCTTGTATGACTCCTCATAGCCCACGTACTTGCCGATGATCCCGATGGTCACTTCCCCTTCCGGACTCCTGATCCTGTCCATGAGATCTTCCCAGGGACCCAGTTCGATGGGGCTCTCGGGCAGTCGGAGGAGATCGGCAATGATGGCGTCCAAACCTTCCTTGCTATAGACCAGAGGGACTTCGTAGATGCATTCCACGTCCTTGGCCGTGATGACGGCCGCTGAAGGCAGATTGCAGAAGAGGGCGATCTTCTGCTTGATCCCCCGGGGCAGCATCTGCCCGGTGCGGCAGAGGAGTACGTCGGGCTGAATGCCGATCTCCCTCAGCTCCCGCACCGAGTGTTGGGTCGGTTTGGTCTTCAGCTCTCCGGCCGTCTCGATATAGGGCACCAGTGTGAGATGAACGTAAAGCGAGTTCTCATGTCCCACGTCGATTCGCATCTGCCGGATGGCTTCCAGGAAAGGCAGGCTCTCGATGTCCCCGACCGTTCCGCCGATCTCCACCACCACCACGTCGACCTCGCTCCCCACCCTCTTGATGGTGGCCTTGATCTCGTTGGTGATGTGAGGGATGACCTGGACCGTCTTTCCCAGGTACTCTCCCTGGCGCTCCTTCCGGATGACGGTCTGGTAGATCTTGCCGGTGGTGGAATTGTTGTCCCGGCGCATCTTGGCGCTGGTGAACCGCTCGTAGTGACCGAGATCCAGGTCCGTCTCCGCGCCGTCGTCGGTCACGAACACCTCGCCGTGCTGGAACGGACTCATGGTTCCAGGGTCGACGTTGATGTACGGGTCCAGTTTGAGGAGAGTCACTTTCAATCCACGGGCTTCCAAGAGGCAACCAATTGCAGCCGACGCCAATCCCTTGCCCAGCGAACTCAACACCCCGCCCGTCACGAAAATGAACTTGGTCGCCATCCTAGCTCTCCCCTTCCGCCGCTAAGTTCGTGTGTCTCTGATTTGGAATTAAAGAGCCATTTTCAAAGAATGGTCTGACACGTTCCAGATCTTCCTGAGTATCGACACCAATGCTGTCCTCATCCACCGTGGCGACCTGAATCGGAATCGAGTTCTCCAGAAACCGGAGCTGTTCCAGCTTCTCGATCCTCTCCAGAGAAGAGGGGCGAAGTCGCGACAGATTCAGGAGCACCCGGCGACGGTATCCATAAATGCCCAGATGCTTGAAGAAAGGAGCCTTCCCCTCCCGGGCGTAGGGGATCGGGGCCCGGGAGAAATACAGGGCCCGGCCCTCCGAGTTCGTGACCACCTTCACAACATTGGGATCCAGCGCTTCTTCCGGATCTTGAAGGGGAACACAAGCCGTGCCCACCTGAACCTGGAGGTCTCCGTCGAAGCAGCCACAGACCCGGTCGATGATCGTGGGCGGCAGCGCCGGCTCATCGCACTGGAGATTGATGTAGACGTCCGCCTCGATCCCTTGCGCCACCTCCGCCACCCGCTCGGTACCGCTCCGATGCTGGTCCGAGGTCAGGACGGCGTTGCCGTCCCAGGAACGAACGGATCGAAGAATTCTCTCGTCGTCGGTGGCGACCAGGACCTGGTTCAGCCGAGTCGACTGCAGGGCGCGCAGATAGACCCATTGGACCAGGGTCTTTCCCCCGACTTTGAGCAGCGGTTTTCCAGGAAGGCGAGTAGAAGCGTATCGGGCCGGAATGACCCCCACGAAGCGCATAGGGAAAGGTATCCCAGCCGGATTGCCCCTGGCAAGGGATCTATGGCGAGGAATTCGCCTTCGCGTTCACGGTGTAGGTCGTAGCCGACAGCTTGCCGGAGAGCCTCTGGCGCAAGACCACCACCAGACTCCGGCCGTCCTCCGGCCATTTCGCCTCCAGCAAGGGACCCACGGTCTTGTACTTCTGGAGGAACGCCAGGAGCTCCGGCTCCGTAAAGTCCAACTCGAGCGCTTTGACGAACAGAAAGTCCTTTCCCAAAGGCTCGCCGGACTCGTTGAAGGAAATGCCGAAGATTTCCAGTTGGCAGCGTTTCCGTTTGCCATCGGAAACGAAAAACAGCGCCCGGTTGGGAATCAGGGGTCGCACCGCCCACTGTTCGCCCTGGGCGCGGACGGAGAGCCGGAACGGGAAGTCACGGTAGAGGCCGGGGAACTTGAAGGCGTTGCCCAAGTCGGCTCGGTCCGCCTCTACCGGATCGGGTTCCTCGTACCCTTGACGGTAGCGGAGTTTCAGGGCCTTTCGCTTTACTTTGACCTCAATGCGGCGAAACTTGCCCTTTTCCAATTTGGCATCGGGAACGTAACCCAGAAGGTAATAGGAAGCCTTGTCCCGGTACGCCGCTTGAACCGGGCTGGAGAGATCGTTTTCGTTGGCGAAGAGGAGTCCGCCCGTGTCCTCCGACAGGGTGGCCAGAAACTCCTGGGAAGCCTCCAGATAGGCCACGTCGAAGAAACCACTCATTTCAATGGGAAAGGTCATCGTTCCTCGCGGGTCGATGCTGTAGACGGACACCTGGTTCCGGTTGGCCTGATCGATGGCGGACCGCAGGTTCCGCGTGAAAATGGAGACCATATTCCCGATTCTGAGCCTGGACAATTTGGGAAGCGGCGTATGGAACGGACCGTAGAGACCGATTTCGCTCCGCTTCTGGACGATTTCCGAAACCCGCTGGTTAATATGAAGAGCATATCCCTCGGAGAAATAGAGCACACGCTTGCGCCCGGGAAGCGAGCCCAGATACCGGGAGAGAGCTGAAATCGCCCCGCACGACAGATCCAGATGCGTCCTCAGCTTCGCAAGGTACTGTTGGGCTTCCATTTCCACGTACGGCGTCGCCGGGTCCACGTCCCGATTGAAATGGCGCTTTCCGGTCCTTTCGAAGCGCTCGAAGATCTTGTCCACCCGCTCGGCAAACTCCAGCAGGCTGGCCTGTTGCCGCCGGACGGAAACCCGGGCCAAAGCTTGTTCCAGCTTCAGCGGATCCCGAGTGAAGGTTTGTACAACCCGTAACGGCGGCCGAATCGTGACCAGCATCGCATGGTCTCCGGGATCCATTCCCAAGCGCAGAAACTCACGGACGGCCTCCTTGCTCCGCTCCGCCGAGTTGAGGTCCATGGTTTGCAGATCCAGGAGAAAGACGACAAAGCCGGCTGATCTACGCTCCCGGTGTGGAGGGGAATCCGGAACCGCCGGAGTTTCGACCGGAGCGGCGGCAGGCTCGCCGCGCTCCAATCGGAAGTACTGAATCCTTCGGGGCTTCCCATCCGCCCGAACCTGGATTTCGTCCACTCTGAGATCGGCCACGAAACGGCCCTCTTTGTCCGTCGCGACCAGGTCCACCAGCACCAAATCCGATTCGGCGCGAAAAACCGGGGTTTGTTCCTCTTGCGGCGCGGCCCCCAGCGTGGCCACCGCGAATAGAGACAGGAACACGGCGTTCCGCTGCCGGGAGCGGAGACGTTCAGCATGTCGATAGAATTTCTTCATCATGTGACGAAGTTCCCTGCTTGCCCGCTCCTCCCAGAAAGATCGCTAGTCCCGTGTAGAGTCCCCTCCGATCCTGTGGGTTGCAGCCGTGAGTTTTCCCGAGAGCCTCTGGCGCAGGACCACCACCAGGTCCCGGCTGTCTTCCGGCATGTTCGTTTCCAGCGACGGACCGAAGTTTTCCATCTCCCGGAAAGACACGAGTTCCTGTTCCGAGAAATCCCATTCGAACGCCTTGACGAACAGGAAATTCTCTCCCAGAGGCTCGCCCGAAGCGCTGAAGGGAATGCCGAATATCTCCAAGGTGCAACGTTTCCGGCCGGCATCGTCGGAGAAGGTCAGCGCTTGACCGGGAATCAGAGGCCGCACCACCCACCGTTCGCCCTGGCGGCGGACGGAGAGCTGGAACGGAAAGTCCCGATAGAGATCGGGAAACTTGAAGGCATTGGCCAGGTTGAACTGGGCCGCCCTCTCCGGCGCCACGCTCTCATACCCTCGGCGGTACCGGAGCTTCAGACCCTTCCTTTTCACCTTGACCTCAATCCGGCGAAACTTGCCGTCCTCCAACTTGGCATCGGGAACGTAACCCAGAAGGTAGTACGACCGGCTGTCCAGATACGCGGTCCGTATGGGACTGAGGAGTTCGTTTTCGTTGGTGAAGAGGAGACCTCCGGTGTCCTCCGACAGGGTGGCCAGGAACTCCTGAGTCGCCTCCATATCTCCGATGTCGTAGTACGTGCCGTGCTGGAAGGGAACCACCATCAGGCCGCGAGGATCGATGCTGTAGACCGACACCTGGTTGCGATTGGCCTGATCGACGGCGGAGCGGAGACTCCTGGCGTAAATGGAGGCCATGCTGCCGATATTGAGCCTGGGCAGAGTGGCCACCCGCGGCCTGCTCATCCCACGATGCAATTGGCCCATCCTTCGCTGGATGATGTCCGACACCCGGTGATAGGCATTGATGGCGTACCCTCTCGAGAAGTAAAGCATCCGCTTTCGCCCCGGAAGCGAGCCCAGGTATCGGGAAAGGGCCGAGATCGCCCGGCAGGACAGATCCAGGCGGGTTCTCAGGTTCGAGAGGTACTGCTGAGCTTCCGCTTCCGCGTAGTCCAGGGGGATGTCCTTCGGAACACCCCCCCCGAAGCGACTGAAGATTGCATCCACCTGCTCCGCAAACTCCTCCAGGCTGGCTTCTTCACGACGATAGGGAACCTGGGCCAAGGCCACCTCCAGCTTCTTCAGATCCCGGGTGAAGGGTTGGTCCACCCGGACCGCGGGCCGGATCGTGACCAGCATGGCCAAGTCTCCAGGATCCATCCCGGAGCGCAGAAACTCCCGGATGGCCTCCTTGCTCCGCTCCGCCGAGTTGAAGTCCATGGTCTGGAGATCCAACAGGAAAACGACATAGCCGGCCGGACTCCGTTTCGGCACATCCATGCGCCCGGGAGCCACGCGCGGAGACGCCTCCCCCGGGTGTGCGTCCGCATCCTCTCCCTGCTCGAGTCTGAAAAACTGGATCTTCCGGCGCTTGCCGTCCTCCAGAACCTCGACTTCATCCGGTCTGAGATCGGAGACGAATCGACCCTTTCCGTCGGTCGCCACAAGATCGACAAGCACCAATTCCGATTCGGCGCGAAAACGGGGGACCGCATCCAGTTGCGGCGCGGCTTCAGGCCGAGCAAGAGACACCGAGAGTAGAAACACCGCGAGCAGCGACGCCGCGAATTGAAGGTCAGTATCCCGTGAAGCGCTCTTCATGCCGGATGACATCAGAAGGCCAGCACACCGTCGAGGACCATGTCCTTGAGTTTGAACTTCCGGGAGATCTTCTGATCAGAGATTTTGGTGACGAACTCGATCGACTTGTCCCGTAGATCGACTTCCGGGATTCTCTCTCTTGGAAACAGAAGATACAACGCCGCCCACCGCTGCTGGGTTCGCACCTCTCCGCCGCTGGGCAGCCAGCGCGCTTTTTTTCTGATCTTGAGATATGACTGTGCCTTTATCTCACCCATGAATCGCGTTTGCTCCTCGGGCTCAAGAGGGACGATTCCGGGAGGCAACCCCGAAATGCTGACAACGGCATATTTCGAGTCTCCTGCAGACCATTCGTCTACGCCCTTCGTCCTTTTCAATCCGCTCAACTCGCGGAAGCGAGTCCATGCCCAGTTGACCGGCGGCGCAGTTTCCCATCGCACGATCAGTGGAATGAAGGAGCCAAAGTCACCTCCCGTGTTGTCGAGACTCCGCTTACTACCCTGAGTTACCGCCACATTGGCGGGATTCGGAGATAACCCTCGGGAGGTTCTGACTTGAGACTCGAAGTCAGTCGACTGATACAACTTCTGAAGCTTCGCCTGGGAGATGTGAAACTGTTGGGACCACGGTGACTTGGTCAGGATTCTCGAGATCTGCTCTTGATTCCATTTTTGATGTGGGATCTCCTCCCAGAATTTCTTGGCCGAAAAGGATGTGCCGGCCATCATCAAGGTGGCAATGAGACTGGAGATGCCGAGCTTCATGACGAGCCCTCCTCGCGCTTATATTTTTTTGACGGGGCAACCAGGAACCTGGTTCAACGAGCGCTGGAGATTTATCGCCACAGCAGAGACTCCAACCGAATCGCCGGAGCCTCCATGGTTCACGGAAAGGCCGCACGGATCAGGAATTGACCAGCCTCAATTCCCCGGCGGCAACCCTGGTCTGGCGCTGGGTGTGACGGCGCATTTCCTCGAAGTAGTGGACCGCCAACTGGCCGGCGAGAAAGGTCCAGACGCCGGCCACGGAAACGCGCAAGATATGCTTGTTCCCCGGGAACCGGCGCAGCAACCGGTCGCCCCCCTCCCGCACCAGGGCTCCGCCAGCCAGCAGCGGCAGCAGTTCCCGGGCCCGGCTCCGATTCAGCGGAAAGCCGAAAGCTCTGGCGATCTTCAGGATCATGGCCGTCTGAATGGCGCTCAGCGGCAACATGTCGCTGACGGGAATGGGGACGGCGCCCACCAGGGCGGCAGAGAAGGCTGCCTGGGTCACGGTGGAATTGCAGATGGTTCGGCGGAAACCCGGTAGGTTTCGCGTCAACGGATAGAGGGCTTTGGGGAGGGCCGAGACGATCGATTTCAGGAGCCGCTCAAGCCTCTCCGGCTGGAATACGGAAACCGGGAACACAGCCGTGCCCAGAACGCTTCTGGCCGAACGGGCCATTCGGCTCGGCTGCTCCACAAGATCCATCTTGCTCAGCACCACCAGCAGCGGCGTGCCGTATCCCTGTAGCCATTCCAAGAGGCGCCGCGTAGAGCGAGTGGCCTCGAAGCGGCCGTCCAAAACCAGGAGAATGAAATCAGACTCCTGCAGATCCACGGTCACGTCCGACGTCCTGTATCCGACGAACTCCTCCAGCCCCTGGACGCCGACGGAACGAAAAATGGGCCGTTCCGCTTCGTCCTGATCCCGGGTCAGAGCCCGAATCAGTGCCGCCTTCCCCGACTGGGGCATCCCCACCACACTGATCTGCAACTCCTCGTCCGACTGGATTTCCCGCCACTGCCCGCGAACCACTTCCAGTACCTTCTGCATGTTGTCCCCCTGTCGCGGGAGGGTGTCCATGACGGTCTTGAGACGGTACTTGATGTCATCCGGGAGGAGGAATGCCAATTGGTCCAGGAGGTCGAGGACCGGTTCGGGAGCCCAGCCCCGGATGCTTCGGAAAATATCGTCCGATCTCAGATAAGGTCCGGAAGCAGCCGATGCCGAAGACTCAGCCATGAGTCAATTGTAGCGGGTGAGAAAACGAGAGAACAGAAGATAGGAAAGAGAAAAGAGGAAAGAGAAAAGAGTGAAGACAGGTGGATCGTTTACGCTCAGGGGCCTCGGTAGCGGAGACGGGCTCGTAGAGGAAGACGAAGCTGGACAAACACGATGCCTGTTTCTATATGGCGTCCGCCGAACCGGGTCGGTGGGAGAGCTTCCGAGAAACGAACGGGAGTGTCAGGAGGGGGGACATTCCTGTCCCCCATTGGAGGGGCGTCTTTCAGGCGCCCTCTTTCGGACCAACCATGACCCCTGGTCAGGGACTGCAGGTTGCGAGAGCGGGGGTAGGAAAACCCCTGTTTATCCCAGGATCTCGCCGGCTTATAGCCAGTGGGGGAGCCTTTCCTCTCCCAGGCGAGTCGAACTCACATCAGGTTCACCGGATCCACGTCTATGGAGACCTTCTTCAGGTTGACCCCTTTCCGGGAAAGGTCCTCCCGGCTCGAACGGACGACTTCCAGGGCTTCCGGACGGCGGACGGCCTTGATGAGAATCTGGAATCGGTATTCCCCCTTGATTCGCTCCAGCGGAGCCGGAGCCGGCCCCAGAATACGGAGCCGCTGTGGTGCGGAGACTCGCTTTCGGTGCGCCACCAGCCTCCGGCCGAGTCGATCGGCCAGGTCCAGGGTCGAATTCCGATCCCGGCCCTGAACCAGCAGGCTGACCAGGGCCGAAAATGGCGGGTATTGGAATCGGCGGCGGAACTCGATCTCCTCCTGAAAGAACAGGAGGTAGTCCTGCCTGCGGGCCGCCTTGAGACTGTAGTGGTTCGGGTAATAGGTCTGGATGACGACCCGGCCGCCCCGTTCCCCCCGTCCGGCCCGGCCCGCAACCTGGGTCAGGAGTTGGAAGGTCCGTTCGGCGGCCCGGAAGTCGGGCAGCCTCAAGCCCTGGTCCGCGCTCAGCACGCCGACCAGCGTGACGCCGGGGAAATCGTGCCCCTTGGCGATCATCTGCGTGCCCACCAGAATATCGGTCCGCCCCCGGCGAAAATCCGACAGGATCTTATGCAGGCTCCCTTTTCGCCGAACCGTATCCCGGTCCAGGCGGCCCACCCGGGCATCGGGAAACAGATCCTGGACTGCTTCCTGCACCTTCTCCGTCCCTTCCCCCAACAGGTGAATGTACCGCTTGCCGCACTCCCGGCAGCGGGGGGGGAGAGAACGGGTAAACCCGCAATAGTGGCAGAGGAGCCGGTTCCGGTTTCGATGGTAAGTCAGGCTGATGCTGCAATTCCGGCAGTTCTCGGTGTTCCCGCAGCTCCGGCAGAGCAGGGCCGAGGAGTAGCCCCGGCGGTTGAGCAACAGCAGCGCCTGGTCGCCGCAGTCGAGACTCTCCTGGAGTGAACATCTCAGCCGGTCCGAGAGGATCAGCGCCTTGCCGTGTTTCTGGAATTCCCGCCTCATGTCCACGACCCGGACCTGGGGCAGGGAGCGGTCCAGGACCCTGCGAGGGAGGGCCTCCGGCCGGGGACGTCCCCGGTCCCGGGAACCGTGGTAGATCTCCAACTGCGGCGTGGCGCTACCCAGCACCACCAGGGCCTGCTCCAGCTGCCCCCGCTTCAGCGCCGTGTCCCGGGCGTGATATCTGGGCATCTCCCCCTGCTTGTAGGAAGAGTCATGCTCCTCGTCGACGATGGCGATTCTGAGATCGGGCACGGGAGCGAAGACCGAAGACCGGGTGCCGATCACGACCCGGGCGTTTCCCTCCCGAATCCGCAACCATTGGTCGAATCTCTCCCCGTCCGAGAGGCCGCTGTGGAGAATGGCCACCTCGGAACCGAACCAGCCCCGGAACTGGTTCGAGATCTGGGGAGTCAGCCCGATTTCGGGCACCAGCATCAAGGCACTTCCGCCGGAACGAACCGCCTGGGAGATGGCGTTGAGATAGACCTCCGTCTTTCCGCTTCCCGTGATTCCATGGATGAGCATGCTGTGAAAGCAGCGGCCGGACAGCCGCCTTCGAATCTCGTCCAGAACCCTGCTCTGATCCGGATTCAAAACATGGCGCGTGACCGGCGCGGGTGGGTCCGAATCAAGCCACGGAGAGCGGTAGACGCGCTCCGGTTTCAGCACCAAGGCGCCCCGGGCCGCCAACGCCTTCAGCGTGGCGTGGCTGGAACCGGCCTCCCGTACGAATCGGGAGACCGGTACCGGAAGTTTCCGGGCGGCCAGCAGAGCCAGAAGCTCGCGTTGCCGCGGCGTCAGATCGGGGCTGCGGGAGGAATCGATCCTCCAAATCGACATCCTGGTTTTGACCGGCCACGCCCGGGAGACCGACGAGGAGGGCTTCGACATCAAGCCCGGGGGAAGCATGCTCTGCAGCACCTCGCCCAGGGGGGAGAAATAGTAGCGCGCCACCCATTGGCCGAGACTCAACAGCTGGGGAGAAAGGATGGGGTCCGGATCCAGAACCCGCTCCAGTTCCTTCAACTCCATGCCGGCATCCGGAGGCGACCCGGCGACGACGATTCCGACCAGCTTCCGGGGGCCGAAGGGGACCAGAACCCGGCTGCCGGCGGTCGGCAACGTCTCCATCCGATCGGGGACGCGGTAGGTGAACTCCTGGAAGAGTGGGAGGGGCACCGCAACCTGGACATTCCGGTATTGCTCAGGGTCTCGGCCGGATGGGAGGTGGAGGTTAGCCGACATTGGAAACTCGGGCGAAGAGTCCGGTCAGTGCCGGCCCTGGCCCGGCCAGGACCGATCCCGGGCGGGAATCGGACAGGACTACCGGGGTCCCGGCGTGTAGTAGGAACTTCCCAGATCGGTCAGCTTGGCCCGGATCGCCTTCATGTCCTCCCAGACCTCCCGTTTGGCCCTCGGGTTGCGAAGCAGATAGGAAGGGTGAAACGTGGGAATCAGGAGGCCACCCCGGTAGGGGAAGAACTGGCCCCGGATTCGGGAAATCGCCGTCTTGGTCTGGAGCAGAGTCTGAGCCGCGTACCTGCCCAGCGCCACGACCAGCATCGGATCGATGGCTTGGATCTGCTGAAACAGGAAACCCTCGCACGATTCGACCTCGTCCCTTTCGGGGTCCCGGTTTCTGGGAGGCCGGCACTTGAGGATATTGGCGATATAGACCTGTTCCCGCTGCAGGCCGATGGCCTCGATGATGCGGGTCAGGAGTTGACCGGCCCGGCCCACGAAGGGAATCCCCTGGGCATCTTCGTCGGCTCCCGGAGCCTCTCCCACGAACATGAGGTCGGCTTCGGGGTTCCCGACTCCGAACACGATGTTTTGGCGTCCCCGGTGCAGTTTGCACCTTTTGCAGTCCCCGATCTCCTCGCGAATCTCCTCCAGAGTCGGAGTCCGATTCAGGTTCTTGAGGTTGAGATGAGTGACACCCAACTCACCGAAATAATTCAGTTGATGGATCACTTCACGCATGCTGAACGAACCCTCCGGGAGGCCGTGCGTTCAGTCTACTACGAGCTGGTGCCAAAACAGCATCCGGCAGACTCCTAGACGACTCCGAACTGGTCCAGGAGTCCCTCCCGGTTCCTCCATTCGGGGGCGACACTGACCTGCAGATCGAGGGCGACCCTGCGAACGCCCAGGAAGCGCTGGATCTCCTTGCGGGCCCGGATCCCGATGGTCTTGATCATGCGGCCGGCCCGGCCCACGACGATCTTCTTCTGACTCTGCTTCTCCACCATGATGGAGGCCCGGATCACCACCAGACCGTCCGCCCGCCGTCCTTCGTCGAACTCCTCCACCAGGACAGCCGTGGAATAGGGAAGTTCCTGCCGGGTGCAATCCAACACCTTCTCCCGGATGAGCTCGCCGACCAGGGACCGCTCCGGTTGGTCCGTCAGGTAATCGGCCGGATACTCGAACTCCCGGTCGGGAAGATTCTCGGCGATCCGGTCCAACAGGACCGGCAGGTTGTCCCCCTTGAGAGCCGAGATGGGAATGATCTCCCGATAGCCGTGCTGCCGGTGATAGAAGTCCATCACGGGAAGCAATCGCCCCTTGTTGATGAGGTCGACCTTGTTGAGCAGAAGGATCGCAGGCTGCCGGATCCGGCGAATCAGATCCAGGACGTATTTCTCGCCCTTGCCGAAACGCTCGGAGGCATCCACCATGTGGAGCACCAGGTCCACCGACCTCAGCGCCTCGTAGACCGAGCTCATCATCCTTTCGTTGAGCCGATAGCCGGGGCGATGGACTCCGGGAGTATCCACGAAGATGATCTGGGAGCCGGGCCGGGTCAGGACGCCCAGAATCCGGTGTCTCGTAGTCTGAGGCTTGTCGCTGACGATGGAGACCTTGGATCGGATGAGGCGGTTCAGGAGGCTGGACTTCCCCGAGTTGGGGCGGCCGATCAGGGCGACGAATCCTACCTTGGCCACGACACCTTCAAGCGACCTGAACCGGACGGGAGGCCAGCCGGTCCTGGATTCGATCCCACAGGAAGGCCGCCACCCGGGTCTTGGAGACCAGGGGAGAATTCTCTTCCCCTCCCTCCGGATCCAGTAGCAAAACCTGATTGTAGTCCGAAGCGAAGCCTCGATCGGGATGGGAGATGTCGTTGGCGACGATCAGGTCCAGCCGCTTCCGGCGCAGTTTTTCATGCGCGTTCCGCCGCAGATCGTTGGACTCGGCAGCGAATCCCACCAGGAATTGACCGGCTCGCTTCTTTTCTCCCAACTCCAAGAGGATGTCCCGAACCGGGCGCAGCCGGAGCGTGCCCAAACTCGCTTCGTCCTTCTTGATCTTCTCCCGGCAACGGCGAGCCGGAGCGAAGTCTCCCACCGCGGCGGCCATGATCACGATCTCCGACCGGTCGAAGCGGCTCCCGACGGCCGTGGCCATCTCCTCGGCCGAACGGACGGCAATCAGTTCGACCCCTGCCGGCCGGTCCAGATGGGTCGGCCCCGAGACCAGGGTGACGCGCGCGCCGCGGGTCTGGGCCTCCGCGGCGATGGCGTATCCCATCTTCCCCGAGGACCGGTTCGAAAGGAACCGGACCGGATCGATGTCTTCAACGGTGGGACCCGCGGTGACCAGCACCCGCTTGCCTTCCAGCCCTTTCCCTTGGCCCAGGATCCGAAGTGCCCGTTCGGCAATGACCTCCGGCGCGGCCAGACGTCCCTCCCCAACTTCTCCACAGGCCAGGTAGCCCGCTTCCGGCTCCACGACGGAGACTCCGCGCCCGCGCAGAATCTTCAAATTGGCTTGCGTGGCAGGATGGCGCCACATCTCGACGTTCATGGCGGGAGCCACGACGGTGGGAGTGACGGTGGAAATGTAGAGAGTGCTCAGGAAATCGTCTCCGATGCCGTGGGCGAACTTGGCCAGGGTGTTGGCCGTCGCCGGCGCCACCAGCAACAGGTCGCTGCTGCGAGCCAGGGCAATATGTTCGATGGCCGCCGAGGAATCCCGGAACAGGCTGTCCACGACGCGGTTTCCCGAGAGCTTCTCCAGGGTCAGCGGCCCCAGGAATCTCTTGGCATGCTCAGTCATCACCGGGAGCACCTCACAGCCTCCCTCCTGAAGCATTCTCAGGATGACGGCGGATTTATAGGCCGCGATGCAGCCGGTGACCCCCAGAACGATACGCATGGAATGTCAGTAATCCTCGCTTCCGTCGAAGCCGGTCTCGAGCGCGTCCTCGTCCGCTTCTTCCAGGACCTCCCAGGTGATGAGTCCCTGTTGCGCTTCCTGGATGGCGATATGGGCCGGCTTCGGAGACTTCTCGTCGATCATGGGAGGATAGCCGTTCTGAAGCTGCTTGGCCCTCTCGGCCGCGACCAGAATAAATCGAAACTTGCTGTCGTACTCGTCAGGAATGTCTATGTTCATTGGGCCTCCTTGAATGTTCCTATCACCTCTTGGATCCGCCGGGTGTTCCGAGCCGTGGCGCCGGAATCGGATCCATGGGAACCGACCACCGACTTCAACTCCAGCAAGGCGTCCTTGAGGGAATCGTTTATTATAGCGTAACGATACTGTTCGTAGGCGCGAACCTCTTCGGCCGCCCGTTCCATGCGCCTCCGGATGACCGCTGGGCGATCCTGCCCCCTGCCGGTCAGACGGCGCTCCAGTTCCTTCCGGGAAGGGGGCAGGATCAAGATCGTCAGCGCGTCCGGGACCTGCTCCATGATCTGACGAGCTCCCTGAACGTCGATGTCCAGCAACACGTCCTGTCCCGAGTCGAGGCAATCTCTGACCCAGGTCCGGGCCGTGCCGTAATAGTGGCCATGCACGCGAGCGTGCTCCAGGAAGCGATCCCGGGCCAGCATGCCGCGAAATTCGCGCTCGGAGACGAAGAAATATTCGACACCGTCACGCTCCCCTTGCCTCGGTTGCCGAGTTGTGTGACTGACCGAGAAGCGGAGACGCTCGACCTGCTCGACCAAGGCCCGGCCCAGGCTCGTCTTGCCGGCTCCCGAGGGGCCGCTCATAACGATCAATCTGCCTGCCATGCCGCGCGGATCTCCTCCGATATTCTCGACGATGGGCCGGGTCTCCAGACACCGGGGTGCGAGCTGCTACTCTATATTCTGGACTTGTTCGCGGATCTTCTCGATCTCGCCCTTCGCCTCCAGGGCCAGGTTCGAGACGTGGGGCAGCGCACTCTTGGCCAGGATGGTCGTCACTTCCCGGTTCATTTCCTGACACAGGAAATCCAGATTCTTTCCCCGGGGTTCGGATCCCGGCGCCGAGAGTTGATCGGAGAAACGAACCAGGTGGCTGCTCATGCGGGTGATCTCCTCGGAGATCTCCGCCCGGGCCGCATAGTAGGCGATCTCTTCGGCCAGGCGGCCCGGGTCCGGTGCGAAGGAGAGGTCCATCTCATCCAGACGCTTCTTCAACTTGGCGCGAGCCTGCTCGAACACCTCCGGAGCGTGTCCTTCGATATCCTCCACGGTCCCTTCAAGGGTCCGGATCCGCGCCGTCAGGTCCTCGAACAATCGCGTTCCTTCGGCCCGCCGGGCATCCGCAACCCGGCCCAGAGCCTCGCCGGCCACTGCCAGCAGATCATCGGCGAAGGGGTGGATCTCGGCCGCCGGCTGGTTGGCGACCAGCGTGCCGGACAGCCGCAAACAGTCGGCCGCCTCCAGCTCTCCGCCGACCCCGAGGGACCGGAGATGCTCCACCATCGCCAGGTAGTTCTTCACCAGGTCATCGTCGATCCGGTACCGGCTCTGAGACTTCCAGGCGATCTCCAACGTCAGGTCCACCCGTCCCCGCCTCAGCTTTTCCCGAACCAGTTGGCGCAGTCGAGCCTCCAGGAACCTGGCTCCCGGCGGGATCCTCAGCTTCAGGTCCAGGTAGCGGCTGTTGAGAGTCCGGACTTCCACCGAAACGTCCATGGTTTCGAAAGCCGCCTCGGCTTGTCCGAAACCGGTCATGCTGTACATGGATCCTCCGATGGTTTCATGGTTGTCATGCTTGGGGTTCCAACTGCAGCCTGTGCAGCCTGCGGTATGAGGCGGAACGCTTCAGCAGTGTGTCATGGTCTCCCACTTCCACGATCCGCCCCTCCTCCATGAGTGCGATCCGATCCGCCAGGAGCACCGTCGACAGACGGTGCGCGATGACCAAGGTGGTCCTCTCCCGGAGGAGGTTCAGAAGCGCTTCCTGGACCAGCCGCTCCGACTCGGCGTCGAGGGCGGAGGTCGCCTCGTCCAGAATCAGGATCGGAGCATCCTTGACCAGCGCCCGGGCAATGGCGACCCGCTGGCGCTGCCCCCCGGAGAGTCGTGTTCCCCGCTCGCCGATACGGGTTTCGTAGCCTGCGGGCAAGGTTTCGACAAAGTCATGGATGAATGCCATTCGGGCCGCTCTCCTGACCTGGGCATCATCGCAGTCGGGGCAACCATACGCGATATTGTTTCGGATCGTGTCGTCGAAGAGAAAGGTCTCCTGAGGGACGAGAGCGATCTGCCGCCGCAGGGAACGGAGCGACACCGTCCGGATGTCGGTGCCGTCAATGGAGATCCGGCCCGAAGAAGGGTCATGGAAACGGGGAAGCAGGCTGGCCAGAGTACTCTTGCCGGCTCCGCTGGTCCCCGCCAGCGCCAGGATCTCTCCGCGGGCCAGGTTCAGATCGATCGCACGGAGCACGGGAACCTCGCCCTGATCGTAGCGGAACGACACCTTCTCGAAGGCAATGGAGCGGGCGAAGGGATCGATATCAGCGGCCGCGGGGATGTCCGTCACCCCGACTCGAGAGCCCAGCAAGTCGAAGATCCGGCTGGACGATGCGAATGCCTGTTGGAAGTGCAGGTGCATTCTGGAAAGCTTTCTGACCGGCTCGTAGAGGCGGAACAGGGCCGCCAGAAAAACCACCAGGACCCCGATTCCCAGTCCTTCCTGAACCTGCCGGTTGGCGTAGAACAGGAACGGCACGAAGGAAGCGTACCCGAGAAACTCGACCAGGGGCGACGCCAGGGCCGAGAGCCGGGCCCCTTTGAGATTGGCATGGACCACGTCGCCGATGGAACGGCGAAAGCGTTTTTTCTCGTAGTTCTCCATTCCGAAGGCCTGGACGATCTTCTGGCCGGCCAACGTCTCCTGCAACAATTGGGAGAGCCGCGCCAGATTCTCCTGGCTCTCGTGGCTGACGCGCCGCATCTTCCGTCCCAGGCGAGTCGCCAGCCCCAGCACCACCGGAGCCATGAGCAGCGCCAGCAGCGACAACTGCCAGTTGATGTAGAAGATCAGCCCCAGAAAGAACAACAGGAGGAAAACCTGACGCAGAAAATCGGTCAGGGACTTGCTGGCCGCTTCCAGCAACCGTTCCGTGTCGTTGAGCACGCGGGACATGAGCTGTCCGGTGGGTTGATCCGAGAAGAAGGCGGCGGACTGGTGAAGCAGGCGCCCGTAGAGACGATTCCTCAAGCGGGCCACCACGTTCTGTCCACTGTAACTCATGAGGTATTCGGCAAAATAGAGCAGAAACGCCTTGAGGAGGGACAACCCGACCAGGAGAAAGGCGATCTGGCGGAGGCTGCCCCTTCCCAGGCCCAGGTATTCCTGCAGAAAAGCGAACTTGGTCCGGACCGGCTCAACCGTCCCTGCGGAAGGCGCCAACTGGTCGAAAATCGGCTTCAGGAGCACCGTGATGAGGCCGTCCAGGCCGCCGCTGACGAACAGCAGAACGAAACCCAAGAGGAGCCAATGGGCCGTCGGAAGGATGTAGGGAATCAGCTTTCGCAGGTCCGACACGCAGGAATTCTAACCGGAACGAGAAAAGCAGGAACGAGAAAAGAGAGGAAAGAGAAAAGCTCCCCCCAGGCGCGGTCCGGCGGAGGCAAAGGAGAAACAGGCATCGCGTTCACCAGGCTCCGTCTTCCTCTGCGTGTCCATCTCCATTGCCGAGTCGTCCGAGCGTAATCGAACCCCCTGTATTGGCTCTCTCCTCTTTCCTCTTTCCTAATTTCCTCTCCGGAGTCACCACCTCCAGCCGGACTTCAACTCGTCGTTGATGACGGCGCCCTCGGGCCAGTTGCCCTGGTTCAAGGTGATGATGCACTGGGCGGCTTCCATTCCCATGGCGATCACCGACGCCTCGTCGCATCCCGCCTGGTGAGACGTGACGAGGACGTTTCCCATCCTCAGCAGGGGGTTGTCCGGATCCGGCGGTTCCTGTTCCAGGACGTCGAGTCCGGCGGCCCGAAGCCGGCCCGACCTCAAGGCCTCCAGCAAGTCCGTCTCCTTGACCAGCGGTCCACGGGCCGTGTTGATCAGAACGCTCCCCGGTTTCATCCGGTCGAACGCCTCCCTCGCGAAAAAGTGCCGGGTCTGGTCCGTCAGCGGACAGTGCAGGGTGATGAAATCCGAGCGCTCCAGAAGCTGCTCGAAGCTCAGCAGTTCGATACCGTGGGCGCGGACGAATTCCTGGTCGGGAAAAATCTCGTTGGCGACCACCTTCATTCCCAGGGGGATGGCCCGGACTGCGGTGCTGCGCCCGATCCGTCCCAGACCGACGATTCCCAAGGTCTTCCCCCTCACCGTGGCCAAGGGCTCCCGCGGCCATCTTCCGGCCGCGACCTGCCTGGACGTGGGCACGATGGACCGGACCGCTGCCAGCAACAGGGTGATGGCGTGCTCGGCGACGGCCTCGTGATTGGCAGTGGGAGTCACCGTCACCGCCACTCCCCGGCGAGTGGCGGCCTCGACAGCCACCCGGTCGAAACCCACGCCCGCCCGTGCGATGACCCGGAGTTCCGGCAGCCCGTCCAGGACCGCAGGCGTGAAATGTTCCCCGCCCGCGATGACGGCGTCGATTCCCCTGAACTGACTGATGGTCTCCTCGTCACCGGTCAAACCCATGACCAACTCCGGGTCGGTGGGATAACTCACCTCGAAGCCGGCCCCTTTCAGGAGGTCGGCGTAGGGAGAGGGCCGTTGCTGCATGCTGGTGGGTGTGATCATCACTTTGGGCATGGTGTTTTCCTCGATGAATGGTCCGATCCAGGAGCCTGCGCCGCAGAAATTAATCTACTGCTAAAGCGGTGAATCGGTCCATAATTTCCCCGATTTCTCGGCGAATAGAACGACTATGCACCTCAAAATCGAGAAAATCTGGCCTCGATTCCCCACTTTCTCGCTACGATCATTCCTACGGCGCAGACTCCCAGGTTCTATTGAAAGCGCTCCGGTTCCAGACGCGACAGGTCCTGGCTGGCGGCTTCCCCGGCGGCCACTTCCGAGATCAGTTTTCCGGTGATGGGTCCCAGGGAGATCCCGATCGTGGAATGTCCCGTCGCCAGCATCAGGTTTTTCAGTTTCCGAGTCCGGCCGATGAAGGGAAGGCCGTCCGGCGTGAGTGGCCGCAGGCCTCTCCAGATCTCGTGCAGATCCAACTCTTCCATGCCGACCAGGTGGCCTCGGGCGGCCCGCAGGATGGCCCTGACGCGGGGAAGGTTCACCGAGAGGTCCAGACCCGCCAGTTCCAAGGTTCCGCCGAAACGCAGCTTGTCGCCCATGGGAGTGGCGGCCACTTTGGCATCGGCCAGCATCAAGGGGACTCGCGGCGTGTTGGCCGGAGCCTTGACCGTCACGCTGTATCCCTTGGCGGGCTGTACGGGGACGTCCAGCCCCACGGTCCGAGCCACCCCGGGGGACCAGGATCCGGCGGCAAGCACCACCTGTTCGGGCCGGAAATCCCCTCGGTTGGTGACCACCCGCGTGACCTGAGTCCCGGAGGTCTTCATCTCCAGCACCTCCGTGCCGGTCCGCAAGACCGCACCCGCGCGACGGGCGAAAACCGCCATCTGGTGAACGAAACGGTGCGGGACCAGTTGAGCGTCGTGGGGATAGTGGATCCCGGCGATGATGGAGGGGTGCACATTCGGCTCCATCTCCCGGACTCGATGCGTGTCCAGCAGAGTGGATTCGAGACCGAATTCCCTCAGGAGCCGAGCTTCCGCCAGGGCTTTTGCCAGAACCGACTCGGATCGAAAGATCTGCAGCCAGCCCTTTTGCCGGAAACCGAACTCCAGTTCCCCTCGATCGGCCAACTCCCGATACAACTCCAAGCTGGCATGCGACAGATCCCGCAGCACGGGAACCCCCTTTCGCATGGGCTCCATCCTGCAAGCCTGTTGAAACCACCAGAGCCAGCGCACCAGGTCGAGATCGAAACGGGGCTTGATGTAGAAGGGGCTCACCGGATCCAATAGCCATCGGAGGCCCTGGCTCAGCACTCCAGGCGCGGCCAGAGGGACCGAGTGGCTGGGGACGACCAGCCCCGAGTTCCCGTAGGAACTCCCGGAACAGATCTCCCGCCTTTCGACCAGGGTGACGGCGCATCCCCGCTTTGCCAGGAAGTAAGCGGAGCAGACGCCGATGACGCCGCCGCCGATGACGAGAACATCGCTTTTCTCCGTCATCCTCTCTTCGTCCTCGATCTCGGAACCAACGTCCGCGCAAAGTACACCCGGGACCGTTGCGACACAAGACCCGTCGCAGAGGAAAGCTCCCCCGCCGGCCCGGTCCAGCGGTCGCCAAGGAGAAACAGGCATCGTATTCGTCCGGCTTCGTCTTTCTTTACGAGCCCGTCTCCGCTGCCGAGTCCCCCGGGCGCAAACGATCCACCTGTCTTCACTCTTTCCTCTCTCCTCTTTCCTCTCTCCTCAATTCCTCGATGGCTCGCGGAAGTTCGTCGGTCTCGAAGTGAGGCCAGGGGAGGGGTTCGCCGTGGCGGTCCACCGCTTCGATGCCCGAACCGGGACCCAGGACCTCCCCCACCTGTGTGGCCTGGATTCCCCGGTCGACGAGCACTGTCTGCAGCGGCTCGTGCGAATCGGGTCGGCAGACGATGAGAAGGCTGCCGGAGCCGATGAGGCCCAGGGGGTCGACGCCCAAAAGCCGGCAGATTCGGTCGGTCTCGGGAAAGACCGGGATCTGACGCGGCCAAACACGAATGCGGTGCCGCCCGGCATGAGTCAATTCCTCCAGAGCCGTGGCGACTCCCCCTTCGGTCACGTCGTGAAGAGCCGAGATTCCTCCCGATTCCAGAGCCGCCCTGGCCTCGTCGAGTACGCTGATTCCGGGAGAAAAGAGAAACTGGCCGCAACGGGAGATTTCATCCTCCGGGACACCCAGACGGCCCAGGGCCTGAGGGAATCCGCGCGCCAGGATGGCAGTCCCCTCGACTGCCAATGCCTTGGTCAAGAGGATCTGGTCGCCGGTCCGGATCCGCTTCTTGTCCAAGAGCCGGCTACGCTTGGCCGTCCCCACCATCTGCCCCACGACGACCGGTTTGTTGACGGCATCGGTGATCTCGGTGTGGCCGCCGCAGAGAGTCACCCCCAGCCGGCCGCTCCAGCGCTGGAGACTCGCCATGAGCCTTGCGACCTGTTCGGCGGTGGTTCCCGGAGGGAACAGGAGGGTGGTCAGCAGCCAGCGCGGCGTGCCCCCGGACGTGGCCACGTCGTTGGCGTTGACCACCAGGGCGTAGTACCCCATCTCGTCAGTCGCGAAGGTGATGGGGTCCGACTTCAGGATCAGAACCTCGTCCTCCTGCCCCAATGCCACGGCGGCCGTATCTTCTCCCACCCCAGGACCTATGAGAAGCGAGGGGTCACGCGATGCCTGCTCGCCCAGGATCCGGTCGAGCAGATCGTTGGGGAGCTTCCCCGCCGTCAAGGGAGACCGCTCCCGGACCAGGACCCCCACCTCGGACAGATTCTCGGCCACGAATTCCGGGGCGGGAGTCTCAGGCGGCTCCATCCGGCCGTTGGTGAGGAAGACTGTGGGCGAACCGGCTCGGAGCCCGGCGTCGATGTCGAAATGGAAATCTCCCACCACCAGCGTCTCGCCGTTGCTGACTCCCATTTTCCTGGCTGCGAGCCGGATCCCATCGGGGTGCGGTTTGGGCAAGATGGCATCGTCCCTGGAAATGATGACGTCGAAATCGGAGGGACCGATGGAGGGAAAGTTCTCCAGTGCGCGGATGACTGCGGCCCGGCTGTTTCGACTGACGACGGCCAGCGCCAGGCCCTTTGCCTGCAGTTCCCGAATCAGTTCCTCGGCTCCGTCGTTGGGCCGCGATCGGGCCGCACCCTCCATCTCGAAGCGGTGGAGGACACGCTGGCATCGCCGTCGCCGATCCGGGGGAAGGCCCTGGATATATTCCAATATGGGGGCACCCGCGGGACTCGCCAATTCCTCCCGGAGCCGTTGGAAATCAAGAGAACCAGGACGGGTGAGCGTGCCGTCGAAATCGAAGAGAATCGCCCGTATGGTCCGAATCGGAGTGCCCTTCACGCGCCTTCACTTGGACGTGCCGCGGTCTCGCGATGAAGTCTCAGGGGATGCCTCCTCGCGAATTCGAAGACGGATTCCATTTCTCTTCCGATGGCCAACAGGTCAGCCTCCCGATTCGGGGCCGCCACCAACTGGAGGCCCAGGGGAAGCCCCGACTCAGAGAGGCAATAGGGCAGAGTCAACGTGGGCAGCCCGGTGTAGGTCCAGATCAGGCTGAAGCGAGGATCTCCCGTAGCGCCGATTCCCGCCGGAGCCCCTCCTGGCGCCGATGGACACAAGAGCACATGGAAATCCGAAAAAAGCCGTTCGACCTCCTCCCGGACATACTTCCGGTGGCGCTGGACCCGCTCCAATACCGCCGATTCGATCCGCCCGCCTCTCTGAATCAAGGCGCTCAGCTTGCGAGGATAGGACTTTCCATAATCTTGAAACAGGCTGCGGTGCACGGTCGAGGCTTCAGCCGCCACGAGCGTCCAGTGGTTGTCGAAAGCCTCCTCGCAGCAGGAAGGCAGTTCGGCGGAAGAGGGCCGGAACCCCCCCGATTCCAGCCGACGCCCCGCCTGCTCCAAGGCCGAGAGCATCTCCGTGTCGGCCGCTTCCACCAGGAGATCGGGAAGCAGGCCGACCCGAATCGGCGACGCCAAGGGCGCCGCCGATTCACCGGTGAAAGCCAAGTATGCCGTCCGGGCATCGGAAACATCGGCCGTAAAGAACCCGAGGGTGTCGAAGCTGGGAGCGAAGGGGAAGACTCCCTGGATTGGAATCCGGCCGTAGGACGGCTTCAACCCCACCACGCCACAATAGCTGGCCGGCCGGTTGACCGAGGCGACCGTCTGAGAACCCAATCCCAAGCGGATCATCCCGCACGCGACGGCGGCGGCCGAGCCGCTGCTGGAGCCGCCCGGAGTGTGATCGGGGTTCCAGGGGTTTCGAGTGGGTCCGGGATCGAAGAAGGCGAAGGTTGTGGTCACCGTCTTGCTGAGGACGAAGGCGCCCCGGGTTCGGAGCGTTTCGACCACGGCGGCGTCTCGGGAGGCGGGACGCCAGGGAATGAAATCGGCGTTGGAGCGCGTGGCCATACCCTTCACGTCCACGATGTCCTTCACCCCCAGGGACCATTCCGCCAACGGGCCCGACCCGGCCTCGGAGAAGCGCCTTCGGGCGGCCGCCTCATTCCAATCCACCAAGGCCTGCACTCGCGGCTCCCAGGCCCGAAGCGCCTCCAGCCGGGATTCAAAATCCTTCGGATCCCTTCCCAATGTCATAGCACTCGCTCCAGTCGATTCTGATTTCGAAATCCGCGCATCAGTATGCCCCGGCGACCCCACCTGCGCTACTACTGCCTGGTCTTGTGGGAGGCGGTCGACTCCCCACCGGACCGAATCGCTTCCACCAACCAGGAGTCCAGTATCAGTTGGCCGACATGGTAGAGCACACAGGGAATGGGCACGAGGCCAAAGCCGGGCAGGAACTCGGTCGAGACGTACAGGGCCGCCGGCAGTGTCTTCTGGGAACCGCAGAAGAGGAGGGCCGTCCGGTCATCCCGATTCCAACCCATCACCCGGCCCAGACTCCAGCAGAGTGCCGCGGCGGCGCCATGAACCGCGACGGTGACCAGGCTGACGGCGGCCAACTCCCAACCGGACATTTTCCCCCGTCCCGCTTCCACGTCGGTGACTCCGGAGACGACGGCGCCGGACACGGCCAACAGGATCAGGAGACGAGAGGCGTGGGACAAGGTCCTGGCGTGTCGATGGACGATTCGAGCCACGGGCCCGGCCTGGCGCAGGCCCTGGCCCAGCGCCAATGGCGCCAGCACCACCAAGCCGAATCTCCCCATCATCTCTTCCAGGCTCAGTGCCATGAAGGTCCCGATGGTGAGGAACAGAATCAGCGGGGTGAGGAGAAACCCCAGACCATTGCTGGCCACCACCATCACCAGAGCCAGGGCGGCGTTGCCCCGTGCCATGCGGGTCCAGATGATGCTGGAGGCCAGGGTGGTGGGCATGGCGCTGATCACCAGGATACCCAGGGCCAGGCCCCGGTTGTTCTCCAGCAGGAGTCTCGATGCCCCGAAACCGAGGATCGCCACAACCGCATAGCCGATGAGCACCCCGGAGAGGACCCGTCCCGGCCCGCGCAGGGAGTTGAGGATCCTGCGTCCGTCCAGAGTGAGACCGTTGATCAGCATGACCGCGGCCACGTTCCAGCCCGGATCGACGAGCGTATGGAGCGGACGGAGGGCCTCGGTCCAATAGATGGGGGCGGCGACGGCAAACGCCAGAGCCAGCAGGAACCAGTGTCTGGCCAGGAAGGGTGAAGCGGTCCAGCCAGGAGCCTGCGCGGCAGAAATTGATCTACTGCGAAAGCGGTAGAATCGGCCCATATTTCCTCGATTTCTCGGCGAATAGAACGACTATGCACCTCAAAATCGAGAAAATCTGGCCTCGATTCCCCACTTTCTCGCTACGATCATTTCTGCCGCGCCGACTCCTACGCACCCAGATAGAGTTCCGTCGGATGGGAATTGAGCTGCTGAGGACCGCTTTCCGTAAGCCAGTATGTGTTCTCGATGCGGAGGCCGCCCTGCAGCTCCGGGTTGTAGAAGCCGGGCTCGATGGAGATGACGTCGCCGAGTCGCAGAACGTGATGACTGTCGGGGACCAGGCGCGGGTTCTCGTGCCCCCCCATCCCGACACCGTGTCCCAGATGATGCCAGAAAGTGCCGGCGGAAAGCGGGTCCCGCTCCAGGAACGCCCGGATCGTCCGATACGCCTCCCGCGCGGGGCGGCCCGGCTCCAGCAGGCTCTCGGCCAGTTCCAGCGCCGCCGTCACGATCTCCCAACCCCGCTGCTGCGCGTCCGAAGGGGGGCCGACGGTGAGGCTTCTACAGAGGTCCGCGCCATATCCCCAGCACTCGGGAAAGAGATCGTAGGGGCTGAGGTCCCCCGCCTCCAACCTCCGGTCGATGGGCGGGCCGCCACTCGTCGTGCTTCGCGGTCCCGTGGCAAAATCGCCGCCGACCCTGACGGGCTCCCCGGCGTTTTCAATCATGGCGGAAACGATCTCGATGTAGATCTCGAGCTCCGAACGGCCCGGGGAAAGAACCTCCCGGGCTCTGACGTAGCCCGCCTCGGCGACTCCGGCGATTCGTTTCAGGACTTCGATCTCGTCCGGGTCCCTCCGGCGTCTCAGGTCGTCCAGACCCGGAGAGGCGTCCCGCACCGTCGAAGCCGGAAAGAGGTCCCCCAACAGTTCCAACACCAACCCGTTCGACGCCTCCTTATCGGTCCCGATGCAAGGGGCCGAGCGACCCTTGAGCCTGGGCGCCAGAGCTTCCACAGCCTCCATCCAGGGCCGGTCCAGGACCCGCCGGGGCGAATAGCTCTCGAAGGACACCACTTCGGCCCGGGCCGGGCCCTGCTGGGAGTCGGTGGCCAGGAGAGGGGTCCCCCGCCGTTCGATCCAGAGGAGGACCGGATGGCCGGGATCGACCACCACGGATTGGAGATGACGGACGTTCCTCGAGTCGGCGAGAAGGAGCGCATCCCACTTCCGCTCCTCCATCAACCGCCGGACCCGTCCCAAGCGCCCGATGCAACCTTCTGTCGTCAACATGGCTTCAGGCTCCGCATTGTATCGGAGCCGATTCCAAAAGTCGCCGCGGCATCCACCCCGTGGTCCGGCTCTCCCGTCCCGGCCGCCGAGCGGTCATCTTGCCGCGTCTGGCTCCACTACGGACCGAAGAGGGTGCCCACAACGGGCACCCCTACCAAATATTTTTCGTCCATTGTAGACTCGGCTGCCATTATGCCGGAGAGGATGGTTGCGGTTCGCAAGGTGCGGCCTGGGAAAGGCTTCGACGTCGTGCAGGTGCCACTCCCGGAACTGGAGCGGGACCAGGTCCTGGTCGGAGTCGAGGCGGCCAGCATCTGCGGGACGGATCTCCACATCTGGAATTGGGACGACTGGAGCGCGCAACGAATCCGGCCGCCGTTGACCCTGGGCCACGAGTTCTCGGGAACCGTCGTGGACGTGGGAAAGGGGGTGAGCCGGGTGCGGGTGGGAGATTACGTCTCCGCCGAGAGCCACATCACCTGCGGCATGTGTTTCCAGTGCCGGACCGGCCAGGCCCACATGTGTCCTTCGACCCGAATCCTGGGCATCGCCATGGACGGGGCCTTTGCGGAATACGTGGCGGTGCCGGAGAAGGTGATCTGGCAGAACGACCGCTCCAAATTGTCTCCGGAGGTCGCCAGCCTGCAGGAACCTTTCGGCAACGCCGTCTTCGCCACCAATGCCCATGATTTGTCGGGCCAGAGCGTCGCCATTCTCGGGTGCGGCGCCATCGGGCTGTTTTCCGTCGGCATTGCCCGGGCCTCGGGCGCGGCCCGTATCCTGGGCGTCGACCTGAACGACTATCGTTTGGACCTGGCCCGAAAAATGGGAGCTCACCAGGTCCTGAACGCCACCGGGGCCGGCGGCGCGCAGGGGATCGCCGATTGGCTGGTCCGGAACAATGACGGGCTGGGAGTCGACATCGTCCTGGAGATGAGCGGAGCGCCTTCGGCCATCGACGCCGCCTTTCGCGGTGTCCGGAACGGGGGCCGGGTGACCTTGTTCGGGATCCCCTCGAATCCGGTGCAGATCGACGTCGCCGAACAGATGATCTTCAAGAACCTGACGGTTCTGGCACTCCACGGCCGCCGTATCTTCGATACCTGGTACCGGACCCGGTGGCTGCTGGAGAGTGGGGTCGTGGATCTGAGCCCCCTGATCACGCGGCAGTTGGGGCTGGAGGACATCCACCAGGCCATGGAACTGCTGGCCAGCGGAGAAGCCTGCAAGATCATCCTGCGTCCCGGCGCCAATTACTCCCACGTCTCCGGCTCCTCGGCCCCGGAAACGGCCGATACGACCGCCGCAAGAGGTGCGATTCAGCGGTAACTTTCCCCCTTTGGACGGAGATTCCATGTCCTATCGAGAAGTGAAATCCTGGCTGGAAGGCGAACTCCAGGAAATCCGGGACTCGGGCCTCTACAAGGACGAACAGGTCATCCTCACACCCCAGGAGCCGCGGGTCCGGACCCGGGGCGGAGAGGTCATCAATTTTTGCGCCAACAACTACCTGGGGCTGGCCCATCACCCGGAGATCGTGGAGGCGGCCAGAGAAGGTCTGGAGAGTCACGGCTTTGGAATGGCCTCGGTCCGCTTCATCTGTGGGACTCAGGACATCCACAAGGAGCTGGAAACGGAACTTTCCGCATTTCTGGGGACCGAAGACACGATTCTGTACACCTCCTGCTTCGACGCCAATGCCGGCCTGTTCGAGACCCTGCTGGGGCCTCAGGACGCCATCCTCAGCGACGCCCTCAATCACGCCAGCATCATCGATGGAATCCGTCTCTGCCGGGCTCAGAAAAAGGTCTTCGGTCACAGCGACATGAAAGACCTGGAGCGGAAGCTCCAAGAGACCCGGGACTGCCGCTTTCGCCTCATCGCCACCGACGGCGTCTTCAGCATGCAGGGCGACCTGGGACGTCTGGCGAAAATCTGCGATCTGGCCCGCACCTATCAGGCGCTGGTGATGGTGGACGATTCCCACGCCACCGGTTTTATGGGATCCACCGGGCGCGGGACCCCCGAGGAGTTGGGGGTGATGGACCGTGTCGACATCGTCACCGGCACCTTGGGGAAAGCCCTGGGAGGAGCCTCCGGCGGATTCACCTCCGGCCGCAAGGAGATCATCCGCTACCTGCGGCAGCGCTCCAGGCCCTACCTGTTCTCCAACACGGTGGCGCCCCCCATCGTCGCCGCCGCTCTCAAGGCCCTGGAACTGATTCAACAGGACGACAGCCTGCGCCGCACCCTGCATGAAAACACCCACTACTTCCGAACCGGTCTGACCCGGCTGGGTTTCGAAATCATCGAGGGGAGCCATCCCATCGTTCCCATCATGATCCGGGACGAGGTCAGGACGGTTCAGATGGCCCGCGCGGTCAACGCACGCGGCATTTTCGTCGTCGGTTTCAGCTTTCCCGTGGTCCCGCGGGGAGAGGCGCGAATTCGAGTTCAGCTTTCGGCGGCCCACACGCGCCAGGACCTGGACCGGGCCCTGGCCGCATTCCGAGAAGCGGGCCGGGAAACCGGGCTCTTGCAAGACTGATGGCGCTCGAACTGAAGGGAAAGGTCGCACTGATCACGGGCGCCGCCCAGGGCATGGGCAGGGCGGTGGCGGAGAGAATGGGCTCCGCCGGCGCTCGCCTGGTGCTCAACGACCGGAACCCGGAAACCCTTCATGCTACGGCCACAGCCTTGGAGGGGAAGGCTGCCGGGATGGAGGCCGTGGCTGGTGACGTCTCCTCCGGCACCGACGTCTCCCGCATGGTGAAGCGGGCGCTGGAACGCTTCGGCGCGATCCACATCCTGGTCAACAACGCCGGCGTCCTGAGGCCGACGGCGGTCATCGATATCGAAGAAGAGGAATGGGACTGGGTCGTGAACGTCAACCTCAAGGGCACCTACCTCTGCTCGCGGGCCGTGCTGCCCGTCATGCGCCGGGAAGGATGGGGACGGATCGTCAATTTCTCATCCACCGCGGGCAAGAGCGTCAGCACCCTTGGCGGGGCTCATTACACGGCCGCCAAAGCCGGCGTGCTGGGTTTCACCCGGCACCTGGCCAAGGAAGAGGCTCCGCACGGGATTACGGTCAACGCGGTCTGTCCCGGGCTCATCGACACCGAGATGGTGCGGGACACCATCGACTCGGAGCGGATACGATCCTATGCCCGGAGCTTTCCCATTTCCCGTCTCGGAAAGCCCGGCGAGGTCGCCGAGCTGGTGGCCTTTCTGGCCTCGGATCGAGCGGCCTACATCACCGGGGCTTCACTGGATATCAACGGCGGAGACCTGATGATCTGATTTCGGGAGACTCGAAATGAAGATGACCTGGGAGCAAAGAGACTACGATCTCGAATTTTTCCACCGGGAATTGGATTCGTTCGTTCCCGACACGATCTTCGACGCCCACGCCCACCTGTACGAGTTGGGGCACTGGAAGGTCCAGACGGCTTTGGCCGTTGGTCCCCACAAGGCGACCCTGGAAGTGTTTCAGGAGCAGATCCAGTGGATCACGCCGGGCCGGGAGACCCACGGACTCTTCTTCGGAGGCGGCCTCTACGAGCGCACCTACCGTGCCTCCAATGAATTCCTGGCCCGGGAGGCCGCCAAGGATCCCAAGTCCCGGGGGCAGCTGATCGTCTCTCCCCGGCAGGATCCGGAGGAAGTGCGGCAAGAAGTGCGGCGCCTCTCCATGGTGGGACTCAAGGTTTATCATCTCTTCGTCGAGAATCGCCCGTCGTCCCACGACTCGGAGATCGACGAGTTCCTGACCGAGGAGCACGCGCGCATCGCCCACGAGGAAGGGCTCAGCGTCACGTTGCACATGGTCAAGCCCCGGGCTCTCGCGGACCCGGGCAACCAAGCCAAAATCCGATTCCTTTGCGAACGCTATCCCAACATGCGGTTGATCCTGGCCCATGCCGGCCGGAGCTTCAATCCACACCACACCATCGAGGGAATCCACTCCCTGGAAGGAATCCGCAACGTCTGGTTCGACACTTCGGCCGTCACCGAGGCCGGGGCCTTCGAGGCCATCGTGGACACGTTCGGCCACGAACGGCTGCTCTGGGGGTCCGACTATCCCATCAGTCATTTTCGAGGCCGCTGCGTCGGAATCGGCGACCAATTCCTGTGGCTCTATGAGGACACCCTCGACTGGAAACAAATCTCTCACGTCGAGATCCAACCCTATTTGGTCGGCATGGAGTCCCTGCGGGCTGTGAAGTTGGCCGCCACCCGGCTCCGCCTCACCGATTCCCAGGTCGAGGACGTCTTTTGCAACAATGGCCGGAAACTGTTCGACCTTGACTGAGGAACGATCCCGTGCCGCCGGCCGGCGAGTCCCGGCGGGCCGCGGGAAGAGTCGTCACGGCATTCGACCGGGTCCGCATCACGCGCAGCCTTCGTTGCGTCTCGGTCACATACTCCCGGTATGCTCCCTGACAGCGCCTTCTCCGGCGGGCGCAGCCCCAGTCTCTGTGCTGCGTAGAACTTTCACCACGAATGGTTTGGGAGGGCATGACCGACCGGGAGATCTTGGAGAGACTGGAGGAACTGCTGGCCCGTCTCGACATCGATCTGATTCGGGAGCAGGGAGAGTTCTCGGGGGGCCTGTGTCGAATCGGAGAAGAGAATCGATTCATTCTGAACCAGGCGCTGCCCCTGTCGCAGCAAATCGGCATCCTCTGCCGCGACCTCTCTGCCGTGGACCTCTCCCGGATCTACGTTCTGCCAGTCCTGCGGGAGATGATCCAGGCCGCCGCTCGGGCTGGTCCCTCTCTTGACCGTCCCTGATCGTGAGAACGAGCGCCGAAAGGAGATCATGGTGAAAATGCGACCGAACAGGATAAAACAGAAGCTGGCCGCCGGCGAAACCGTGTACGTGATCGGAGGGCTGGGAAGCCCCGGCGAGATCGATCAATTCGGAACCACCGGTTTCGACGGGGTCTGGTTGGAGGCCGAGCACGGCTCAGTGGACTTCGCGGACATACCCGACCTCACCCGGGCCTGCGACATTTGGGGGATGACCTCGATCCTGCGGGTCAACCGGAATGTTCAGTCCATCATCTACCGGGGGCTGGACCGGGGTGTCCAGGGAATCGTCGTTCCCCACGTCAACACCCGGGAAGAAGCCGAAAACGTGGTCCAGGGGGGGAAGTTCGCACCTATCGGCCAGCGGGGACTCTATATGAGCCGTCAAGGCTACGGTGTCCCCGACTACTACGACACAGCCAACGATCACATCCTGCTCATGGTGCTGATCGAGGATATCGTGGCCGTGCGGAATCTGGACGAGATCCTGAAGGTGGACCACATCGATGTCTTCTTCGTGGCTCCCAGTGATCTGGCGGCTTCCATGGGTCTGATCGGCCAGCTCGGCCATCCCAAGGTCCAGGAGACTATCGACTACGCCCTGGCGCGAATCCAGCAAGGCGGGCGGGTCGCGGGCACCCTGGCCACGAACGACACGATCGCCCGCTACTCCGCCGCGGGCGTCCGCCTGTTCCTGACCGTGCCCACGCCTTGGATTCAGGCGGGCGCCAGGGAATTCATGCAGCGCGGCGCGCCTCCATCATCGTAAAAAGGGCGCACAAGGCGACATCGTCCGGTGGCGGCGGATTCAATCGTCTATCATGGGGCGGCCGTGCTAGGCGGGGCGTTAGCGGTACCCTGATTCCCTGACAGCCAGGGATGACTCGCAATCCGCTGGAGCGAGGCTGACGACTCCGCTGAGGGTCGCCCCCGGTGAGTCACTCCGTCCCGTGGGACGGCGTCGAACGTGGGGTCCTCCACAACGGGCGCCCGTGAACCTGGTCAGGTCCGGAAGGAAGCAGCCATAAGCGGGAATGCGCGTGTGTCGGAGGGGTGCTCGACGGGAGCCGGTTCGCGGTCCGGACCTCGCCGGAAGACTCGAAGCGGAGTGCACGGCCAAGCTAGGAGCCTGCGCCGCAGAAATCAATCTACTGCGAATGCGGTGAATCGGTCCATATTTCCTCGATTTCTCGGCGAATAGAACGACTATACACCTCAAAATCGAGAAAATCTGGCCTCGATTCCCCACTTTCTCGCTACGATCATTTCTACGGCGCAGACTCCTAGTCAAAGAGGAATTTCGAGACTCGCCAATTCTGGATCTCGGCTACGTAGAGTTCCCCCTTCTTGCCCAGCGTCAGGTGGTGGGCGAAGGCGAACCGGCCGGGCGCCCTTCCCTCCTCGCCGTAGGAACCGAGCACATTCCCCTCCAGGTCCAGCTTCAGCACCCGATTTGTATAGCCGTCGCACATGTAGAGCAGTCCGGCCGACCCCAGATACAACCCCCAGGGAGAGCCCAGATGGGTCCACTCGGTGAGGAAACGTCCCTCGGAATCGAAGATCTGGATCCGATGATTTTCGCGGTCCCCCACGTAGACCCGGCCCTGGCCGTCCACCGCCAGACTGTGGGGGGCGTTGAACTCTCCAGGCCCTTTTCCCTTCTTGCCCCACGCCGTTACGTACTCCCCGCGCGCCGTGAACTTGACGATACGTGAGTTGCCGTAGCCGTCGGACACATAGACATTCCCCGACGGTCCGAAGGCCACATGGGTGGGCATATTGAATTGAGTCTCACTCTCCCCCGGAGTGTCCTTCTGTCCCAAGACCATGAGGACCCTCCCCATGGAGTTGAACTTGACCACAACATGAGACCCGATGTCCGTCACCCAGATATTGTCGTCTGCGTCCACCGCCAGACCGTGAGAGTCGTTGAGGAGTCCCCGTCCCCACGTCCGCAGGTACTTGCCGCTGGAGTCGAAGCAGAGGACGGGATCGGGGCCCCGGCTGAAAACGTAGACGTTGTTGGCGGAATCCACACCGACCCCCGTGGTGACGCCGAAATTCACTCCTTGCGGGAGCTGAGGCCAATCGGCGACGTACCGGAGCGGCAACTTTGGGAAATCTGTCCCCAGCACCGGAAGCGGAGCCACCACGGATGCCAGCAGAACGATTCTCAAAGAAATCATGATCTTTCCTCGATGTCTTGGATCAGAAGGGATGGATCCGGGTATGCTATCACAGTCACGAGCGCGCCCTTCCATGACTTTTTCTGATTCCGGAACCTTGTCCAGAGCCCTTCACGGATGGGCTCGTATGCGCCCCGAAGAACCGGTGGTGGCCGGGTCCATGGGAACGTGGCGGATATGCTACCGGGTGGGGAGATACGGCATTGACGACGGAGGAAGGATCCGTGTCGCCAGGCGTTTCGTGAGTGACTGGGGCACTCCCCAGACAGGCCAGCCTGACCAAGCCGATTTCCTGACCGTCTCCACCTCCGGCAGTGCGCGGGTCTCGGTCTCTTGTGATCCGCAGGCCCACGTTCGGCCCTGGCAGAAATCCATGACCGTCTCCGTGAATGACGGGCACCTCAGCGAGGGGGACACGGTCACGCTGGTCCTGGGAGACACCTCGTCAGGTGGGCCGGGTTCCCGGGCGCAGACCTTTTGCGAGCCCCGGTTCGAATTCAAGGTCCTGGTGGACTGCTTCGGCACGGGCTCATTTGTGGAGCTGGAACCGGTTGGTAGCGTTCCCATAGTGGGTGGTCCGGCCGCCGAGATACAGTTGATCGTTCCCACTGACGTGGTCCTCGGAATCCCTTTTCGAGTGTCGGTACGGGTCTTGGACCAATGGGGCAACCCGGCGGATCGATACCAGGGGACGGTGGAGACCGGCGACAGTGCAAAACTCTTCTACGGTCTGCCTTCCTGTCTGGCTCTTGATCGTTCCGATCGGGGAATTCTCTGTCTCGACGGCGTCCTGGCCCGGGAGCCGGGGGTTTATCGGATAGAGGCGGTGGACCCGAAACGCGGCCTGAAGGCCGTCAGCAATCCACTCCTGGTGTCGACGCACCAGCCCCGGCGCAGGCGATTCTGGGGAGATCTCCATGGACAGAGCGAGGAGACGGTGGGGACCCTGACCGTAGACGAATATTTCGCGTTCGCTCGTAACAGGGCGCTGGTGGACTTCGCCGGCCATCAGGGAAACTGTTTCCAGATCACGCCGGGCGTCTGGGACCGAATCCGGGAGACGGTCAGGGCCTTCCATGAGCCGGGCCGGTTCGTCACCTTTCTCGGTTACGAGTGGTCGGGACTGACCGCGGGCGGCGGGGACAGGAACGTCTATTTTCGAGGAGACGACGGGCCCCTGCATCGCGCCAGCCGCTGCCTGATCTCGCCGGCCGGCCAGGATGAAGATCCCGAATGCTATCCCGTGACGGAACTCTACCGGCGACTGAGAGGCCGGGACGATGTCCTCATGATTCCCCATGTGGGCGGCCGCTGGGCAGACCTCGCCTCTTTCGATCCCGAACTGGAGCCACTGGTGGAAATCTACTCCTCCTGGGGTGAGTTCGAATGGCTCCTGAAAGACGCGTTCGATCGAGGCCTCAGGGTCGGGATCAGCTGCGGCAGTGACGATCACAAGGGCCGGCCCGGCGCCAGCTATCCGGGGGCCGGAACCTTTGGAGTCCAGGGGGGACTGCTCTGTCTCCGGGCCTCGGAGTTGACGCGCGAGAGCCTGTGGGCAGCGCTTCGGGGGCGCCGTTGCTACGGCACGACCGGAGCCCGTATTGCGCTGGAGTTCGAGACCATCAGCGGCGTTCCCATGGGAGGCGAGGAACGAACGCAAGGACCTCCCGGCTTCCGGGTGCGCGTCGAAGGCACCGCTGACATCGAGCGCATTGAGCTGCGCCGGGGAACGGAGTGCGTAGACGCTCTTCCTCGAGGCCCCGGGATTCCCTGCGCGGCCGATACCGTCCGTGTCGCCTGGTCGGGTGCCAGGAACCGCGGCAGGGACCGGGCCGCTCGCTGGGACGGCGCCGTGGAGGCCGTGGGCACTCGAATCGTCGAGGCCGTGGGCTACGCCTTCGACTCCCCGTCAGAAGGGATACGTAAGGTCGGCCCGAACCGGGTCTCCTGGGAATCGGTGACCAGCGGCGATACCGACGGCATTCTGTTGAAGCTGGACCCTGCCGATACCGGCGCGCTCCGGTTCAGAACCGATCGGGTCCAATTCGACATTGACCTGGAGAAGTTGCTGGGCGACCCCGTTACCCATTCGGCCGGGGGACTGGACCTCAAGGTGCAGGTCCAGCGCGAGCCTCTGGGTCTGGGCCAAAGCGTCGAGGCCGAGTTGAAGGATCCGGCCGCACCCACGGATCCGACACCCTATTTCGTCGTGGTGGTCCAGAAGGACGGCGCCAAAGCCTGGGCCTCCCCCATCTGGGTATCGCCGGGTCCGTAACTCCCTTCGTGTCGTTGGCGAGGGCCCGGGGCGTTACCTGAGGACGGCTCTCCTCCCACTGCTTGCTCCTGCCCTTCGTCTCCTCCATCCCGCCATCAGGAAGCGTCACCGCAGTTCCATAGACTAGTCGGATGATCGACACCGTTCGCAACGCTCAACCGACTCTGGTTTCCCCGCCACCGGTGCGCATTCGCCGGCAGTTTCGCCGTCTGGCCTTGTCCATCTGTGCCGGGTGGGTCGCGATGCTGTTGGTCTGCTCTCCGGGAAGCCGTCTGGACGCCGCCACCGACATCACTCTGTTCGGAGCCTGGGCTCCGGGCGGAACACTGGCGGCCATCGACCTGAGAGATTTTGCCGGATTCGGCGCCACCTTCGAGAGGTACTTTGCCATCATCGGCTTCGAGAACACTTTTACCTACTACAATCGACCCGCGGACATCTCCGGAACTGGCGACGCCGGATTCGGCATCAGCAGCGGCCTGACTCTGAATATCCCCTTCTCCGGAAAGTTCGGCTATGTCGCTGCCGGTGCCGGCGTCTTCCGCAAACAGAGTTCCTTTTCTCTGGACCAGGGAGCAAGCTTCATGAGCAACATCGGCGGCGGCGTCAAACTGCGCAAGCTTGCGGGAGCCTTAGGCATGCGACTCGACTACAGGCGCTGCAGAATCTCCAATATCAGGGGACAGGCCTACGGCTTCAATCAAATCTCCGGTGGCCTGATGGTGAGCTTCGACTGATGGCGAATCAGGATCTGCCTGAATTCCTCCAGAGGGTCGTCGAGCGCTATCCTCAGGTGTGGGACGATTACGGTCGGCTCAGCCGGACGGTCGGCGACATCGATGGCCTCGATTTCCGTTCTCAACGCCTGGTCAAGTTGGGAATCGCCATCGGCGCCGGACGAAGGGGAGCCGTTCACTCCCATGCCCGCAAGTGCAGGAAGGCAGGCCTGACCAACGCCGAGATCTACCATGCCGCACTGCTCGCCATCACCACCGTGGGCTGGTCCGGCGCCATTGCCGCGCTCTCCTGGATCAACGACGAACTCGGCGAACTCTGACTCTCGCGAGTCCGCTGAAGCTTCAGTACAGCTGAGAGGATTCCGCCAAGCAAGGGGTTGGACTGAAGTTTCAGAGGTGCTTCAGACTAAAATCCGCGGGCGGTTTCACGCACTCGCAGCGGAACGTTCAGGCTCTCCGTGTCGTACTGCTGGTTCCTCAAATGATCGAGAAGAATATTCCTGATCGCAGAAGCTTTCGGAGGCCGGCCGCAGGCGCCGGTATGGTCCGGGATTGTAAATCGAGTGATTGCGCCGCTGGCCAAGCTTAGCTGGTAGGCATACTTGCATTGGATGACGCTGACGTTCCCCAGAGAATAAAAAGGCGGCCTGATCTCGCTTGATTTCAGCTCTCTGCCCCACTTCGTTTTCGTGGTGGGGGTTTGGCCCCGATTGGCCGCCAGGATCGGATAATCGGACTCCAGACGATCGCTCAACAGCGATCGTCCCATCATCCATGACGGAGCCGGCGTTCTCAGGTAGTCCAACAGGGTTGGTGCAATGTCCAGGTTCTGAACGTTGACTGTCAGCCTCCCGGAATGGTTTCGCTCGGGGAACCGGATGAGCAGGGGAATCCGGGCGGCAGTCCGACTCCTCCGGCCATGATCGGAACCGACTACCAGAACCGTTCGTTGCAAGAGATTTCGCTCTTCAAGAAAGTGGACGAGCTGTCTGACATAAGAGTCGAAGTCCAGTATCGCATCATCATAAAACTCGGTTAGCCACTCCCGATCCTGATCGAGTCCGGCAGAGAAGACACGATGGTGAGTTCGAAAACGTGGTCCGTGGGTTCCCATCAGGTGAACGTGTGCGAAGAATGGCTCGGGATGGGACTCGATGAAGGTGAAGAGCTGTTCCATTCGCTGCGAATCACGCTTGCGGGAGCGGTTGCCCTCGGTAACCTCTTCGAATGCATCGTCCATGGGCAGGTTAAAACAGATCTTTTGCAGCCGCGAGGTGAGCCGGTCCTGGACTTGGGCCAAAAAGTAGGACGCCTCCAGGGGCATCCATCCAGCTGCGTATATGGGCTGCCTCTTGACCGACCTGGAGTTGACCACGTCGAAGGCTTCGCGAAAGTTCAGGTCTATGGGGTCGGCATAGTGCCGGACGCTCAGATCAAGCCCTGTATAGCCCATTCGCCGGAGAACCCCGGGCAAGTGCTGGTAGGAATCGGTTCCCCGCAAAATGTCCGGAGGATAGATCACTCGGGTCTGAGTCGGCCATTTTCCAGTCAGGAGGGAGGTGATGGAAGCGGCACTGGATCCGCCATTTGTAAAACAGTTCTCTGCCACCAGGGAGCTCTCTGCCAGCGTCTCGAGGAAGGGAGTTGTGGCACGGTCATAGCCGTACACTGACAGGTGGGAGGCATTGAGACCGTCGGAAGAAAGAATCACTATATTAGGCAGCGTTGTTTGTCCGGATCTGCTGTGCCCTTCACCGAGGTCCACGCCAGGGGAATTCCACGAATAGCTGAATAGGGCCAGGGCGCCTACCAGGACAACCAGGCCGGCCGGCCAAGAGCGGATGGGGGGTCCGCCGTGGGTACACTTGTCCAAGACCCGCCAGAAGACAATGGCGGCTACGGTGAGCAGGAGGAGAACGTAAATGCCACTCCAGTGCGGTTCGATAGTCTTCACCCCCACGTCGAAGAGGGTATAGGTGAAGTTGTCCACCAGCAGGAGGACCGTGCATGCAAGGGTGACCGCCGGAATCAGGGCAGCGGTCCAGCGCCAGTGTGGCCAGGGCGCCAGCCTCGACACCGGTACCAACAGAATGAACAGGCATAAAACGGGAAACAGCAGGACTCCCAGGGCGGCGAAGAGGACGCGAAGCCGTTCGAACCAGCTCAGGGCTGAGAAAAACGACGGCTTGGTCACCATAAATAGCCATTCCAGAGAGAGAAAAAGGAAAAGGCCGAGGATCGACTGACGGGCGAGCGCCAGCATGCTGCGGACCTCCTGCGGGCCCTTGGCGCGACCTGCTGCCTTCGTCATAAACGGGCTTCCGCGAGCCTGCTGAGCCGTGAGCGGTCCGGGCGGCTCGTGAAAAGACTCCATTCCGTCCGGTTTCCTGCGGAGCCGGCAGATTGAAGTGCAATCTCCTGGCGTGGTGTCAGGACAACTCCTCTCTAATGCCCTCTAATAGACCGGGGCCTTCAACAATACGTCGAACCCGGGACCATCAGCTCCGGCTTCTGGCCCGATCACCGACTCGCCCAGGAACTGAGAGCCGTTTCGGCAAGCCGGCCTTCCAATTCGGGCCGGATCTCCGTCATTCGCTTTTCGATGGCTTCGCGAATCCTGTAGCTGGCCGCCGCCATGGCGTCCAGAAGACGATCCAGATTGGTGCTCTGTTCCAATTCCCGGGTGTCTCCTTGATTGAGCGTCTCCAGAATCTGTGACACCACCGCCATTAAACGAGCCAATAGCAGGCCCAGTTGCGGTTCCAAGGCATCAGGGTCGACTCCACGCTGGTCCAAACGGCGGAGCCAGCGCAGATTCCCGTCCAGGATCCAGAGAGCCTGGAAACGATACCGGCCGGCGGTTCGGTCCCGGCCCGGATCGTATTCCTTCTTGATTTGATGCCAGAGGGACAACACCAATCCTTCCAATTCCTGCGGGTTCCGGCCCGGTCTGGACCGGCGGCCCTCCAACACCCGGCGCACCACCGCGTCCGGGCTGGACCCGCCCCGATAGAGTTCGTCCTTGACATAGGCTTCGACCTCAGGGCCTCTCAGGGCCAAGCCCATTGACAGAAGAACCGTATCCAGCAGGCTGTAGGAATCGGTTTGAGACGAGCTTACGCTTCGGGTCTCGGAAGTCGGAACATGATCAGTCGCCATACTTTTCGTCAACTCCGGCCTCGCCTCTCCCGCAGCCAATCATACGCTCGGCCGGTGACGACTCCGGAGAGGAAAGAGAAGCAGAGGAGAATAGGAAAGAGGAAAGAGGAAAGAGTGAAGACAGGTGGATCGTTTGCGCCCAGGAGACTCGGCTGCGGAGACGGGCTCGTAGACGAAGCCGGACGAACGCGATGCCCTTCTCTTTTCTCCTTATCCTCTTTTCTCCTCTCCTCGCTCCACGGTAGACTTCACGCCCAATGAGGAACGAGACCGCAACCGAAACCCCGGCGCTGGACAAGGATCAGTTGGAGCGGCAGAGAAAGGTGGCCGAAGCCCTGGGGGTACCAGTCTGCAGGCGTCATATCTTTCTCTGCTGCGACCAGGCCAAGCCCAAATGCGCTGACCGTCAGCGGACCTTGGAGGCTTGGCAATATCTGAAACGGCGGCTGAAGGAGTTGGGACTCTCGGAGCAGGGGGGCATCTGCCGCACCAAAGCCGACTGCCTCAGGATCTGCATGGACGGTCCCATGGCCGTGGTCTACCCGGAGGGAGCCTGGTACCGGCGTTGCGACCCTCCCATTTTGGAACGAATCATCCGGGAACACCTGGTCGGTGGGCGCCCGGTCCGGGAGCATCTCGTCATCGAGCATGCCCTGGACCCCGACTGAGGGTGCAGAGGAACGGAGTAGAAAACATGCATCGAGAGGCAAGCCTTGCACCCCGTGGCAAAAGTCGTCACGGCATTCAACCGTCCCTGCATCCCGGCGGACTGTCAGGAACGATGACAGTGACGGCGGGCGCGCTGCTTCTCTTTGGCGGGGGGCTGGTGGGTCAGGAGTCCGTCTCGTCGACTCCCCACGCAGTGGCGCGAGACACGTTGCGAGGACTGAACGGTGTTCACGTCGTGGTGGAGGAACTTCGGCCCGAGGCGGTGAAGGACGGCCTGTCCAAGGATGCCATCGAGGAAAGAGTGGTCCAGCGGCTGTGGGATGCGGGGGTCCGGGTTCTGATGGAGGACCAGTGGACCATCGCTGCAGGTGCGCCTTACCTTTATCTGAACGTCAACGCCGTGAAAAGCAAAGACCTGTACGTCTACGCCGTGGACCTGCAACTGAATCAGACCGTGAAACTGGAGCGTCTCCCGACCGTCGCCGTGGCCGCCACCACTTGGGCCACCGGGTGCCGTGTCGGTGCGGTTTCGGCCGATTCGGTCGGGGTTCTGGCCCAAGTGGCCGGCCAGTCCGTGGATCGATTCATCGAGGACTACCGGGCCGCCAATTCGGAAAAGTGACCCCGGCGTAACAAGTCCTGCCAGACCGTTTATTTTTCGGCCCCGGCCTGCTTCAGCGCCCGGACTGCGGTGACATGTCCCCGCTGGGCAGCCATCATCATGGCTGTCTGTCCATTCTTGGCCCGCGCGTGCAGCTTGGCGCCGGCCGCCGCCAACACCTTCACCGTGGCCGGATCATCCTTGCTGGCGGCGACCATGAGTGCCGTCATCCGCTGTTCGGCCCGCTGGTTGACGTCGGCGCCCGCATCCAGAAGCACCTGAACCAGTTCGGCGTATTTCCCGGCCGCCGCCCACATCAGGGGCGTCTGCCCACTATTGTCCTTTTCATTCACTTTGGCGCTGCGGGCGACCAGCGCGCGGACCAGGGACGCGCGTCCTGCCACGCAAGCCCACATAAGTGGTGTGAGCCCATGCTTGTCCTTGTAATTGACCTCGATGTCCGGGTAGCTGAGCAGAGCCAAGCCAAGAGGGGTGAAGCCTTTTTCGATTGCCAGGAGCAGAGCTCGTTCCTTCTTTTTGCTCCGGGCGTTGACATCGGCGCCCGCCGCCAGCAAAGCCTGTGCCGCGACGATGAAACCCCTTCGGGCGGACTCCAGAAGGGGGGTATTCTTGTTTCGGTCCGGCGTGTTGGGATCGGCACCGGCCGCCAATAGGGATTGGACCGCGACAACATCCCCCATTTCCACCGCTAACAGAAGGGGAGTCCTCCCCTCTTTGTCTTTCTTCTCAAAATCGGCTCCCGACTGAATCAGAGTGTGCAGAGTGGCACCCTCTCCGCTGGCCGCCGCAATCATGAGGGGAGTCCGACCGGCACCGTCCAGAGCGTTGGCGTCGCTGCCCGCCGTCACAAGTGCTTGCACCATCCCCGGGTCTCCACGGGAGGAAGCGAGATGAAGTGCCGTCTCTTTCCTGGCGTTGCGAGCCTTGACATTGGCGCCCGCTGCCAGCAGGGCTCGAACCGTAGATGCATCGCCGGTCTCGGCCGCGCCCAGCAAGGGCGTCGTCCGCCGGGAGCCCCCGCTGTTGACATCGGCGCCGGCCGCCACCAGAGCCTGGACGGTGGCCGAGGCCCCGCCTTCCGCGGCCAATTGGAGTGGCCGCCGCTTTTGCCGATCTTCGACCGTCGTGGCCGCCCCCTTGGACAGAAGAGCCTGGACGATCGTGGCATCTCCCCGTTCCGCCGCCACCAATATCGGCGTCCTGCCGCTGCCATCCGCCAGATTCGCGTCGGCACCCCGGAGCAACAGGGTCCAGATCGCGTTCAGGTCGCCTCGGTCCACCGCGAGCAGCAGCAGCGATCGCCCTCGGTCATCGGTGGAATTGACGTCGGCGACGGCTCCGATTAGTCTCTCGAAGGTCTCGATATCCCCCTTCTCGATCGCATCGACCAAGGCCAATCGATCGGATTCCCGGGGGCTGGAGGCGAGGGCGTAGTTAAAGGAGAGGAGAGCGATCCAGAAGACCCTTGTGATCAGCTTCCACATCATATCCGGGGATCACCGGCCGCCGGCTCCCGGGACACCGGCCTCGCGATCATCAGGCCAAGAATACCATAGCAACCCCGGATCACGGCCGGAACTCCGTATCGACCTTTGCCTGAGCCGGTCGAGAATGCTTCCGCAATACACCATGCCAGGAAAATTGGGATGAAAAGAAGAGATTTCGTCAAAACTTCGTTGAGTCTGTCCGCCGCCGCTCTGGGGTCGGCTCCGCCACTGTCCGGGCAAGAGTTGGAGCCGGCGTCCCGGCCGCGACCCGGGATTCTGAATCTGGCTGGACGAAAGCAGCTATTTCTGGACGATTGGCTGACCGAGGAGGAGAACCGGATCTCCCGCTTCATGTGCCGTCCATGGAAACATCCGGGAAATCCTGTCCTGCAGCGGGATCGACCGTGGGAAATGGGGGATGCCGCCGGATATTTTCGCGGAGTACAGATCTTCGGCCAAACCGTCCTTTATGACGAGCAGGAACAGATCTTCAAGATGTGGTACCTGCCGTGGGGTTTCCGGGACGGAAGCCGGCTCTGGTGCTATGCCGTCTCCCAAGACGGCTACAACTGGGAGAAACCCGAACTGGGCATCTACGACTTCCAGGGATCCAGGCAGAACAACATCATGGCCAATTTTGGGGATCCCAACTATTTCAACGTTATCAAGGACCCCCATGATCCCGATCCCCAGCGGCGCTACAAGGCCCTGGGCGAGCAGGAGGGTCCTATTCCCAATCACACCGGAGGCGCCGCCGTTGCCTTTTCACCCGACGGCCTGCGCTGGACTCCATGGCCCGGGAACCCTGTGATCCGCCACGGCCCCAACCTGGGCGACGCTCCCACCATGATGGGCTGGGACCCGCTTCGAAGAAAACATGTCCTGTATCCCCGGCCCGGCCACTCATTGGCCATGGAAATCCACGGCAACGGCGTCCACCGGCATATTCGCACCATCGGCTATTCCGAGAGCGACGATTTCATCCACTGGACTCCCACCCGCATCATGTTGGCGCCGGACCGGCTCGACCGGGTCGATTATCAATACATGTGCTTTACCGCCGGTGTGACTGCAGGCATTTACGTGGGCTTTCTCTGGATGCACGAGACTCACGAGCAGGTGTGGGATATCTTCCTGATGACCAGCCGCGACGGGTTCAACTGGAGCTGGGTGGATCGGAAAGTCCCATTTCTGGGGCGGGGTGAGATCGGGAGCTACGACGCCGGCTACATGTCCCCTTCCGGACCCATTTTTCACGACGGGAAGATCTGGATCTACTACAGCGCCTTCAGTGGTGCCCACAGCTACCGTCCCAGCAGGCTGGGCTCCGAGAACAACATATCGGTGGCCCTGGCGACACTTCCTGAAGATCGATGGGTGGGTCTCCTGGCCGGCCCTTTCCAAGGCTCGATCCTGACCCGGCCCTTCACCTTTGCCGGCTCGAAACTGATGCTTGACATCGATGCGTCACTGCCCATGGAACTTCCCAAGAGCTATCGAAACTTTGACGAATGCGAAGTCCGTGGAGCGTTGGTGGATCCGTCGGGAGGGAGCATCGAAGGCTTCTCCCTGGAGCAGTCGATTCCATTGCTGGAGAGCGGGCGCCAGGAGTTGCGCTGGCGCGACGGCCAAGTCGCCCAGTTGGAAGGCAAGCCGGTCCGATTGCGGCTGGCGATGCGGGCGGCGGCTCTCTACTCTCTGCAGTTCGTCTCATGACGACCGGTCGTAGTAGACTGTGCCCGAGAATTGAACCTGAAGCCGCGTCAGATCCTTGAGGCGGCTCCAACAGGCGTGAGGTCGGGCTTGCGGACATCCAGATTCCTCATCACCGGCGGGGCCGGTTTCATCGGTTCCCATGTGGCGGACGCTCTGATCGCGCGGGGAGACCGGGTCGTCGTCGTGGACAACCTGTCCACGGGACGCCTCTCCAACATCACGCACCTGCTGGACCACCCGCGATTCCAGTTCGTCCGGGCCAACATCACGGATGAGATCGTGATGGATCGTCTCGCCTCCACCTCCGACGTCATACTCCATTTTGCGGCGGCCGTGGGTGTCCAGCTCATTGTCCAGGATCCCGTCCACACCATCGAGACCAACATCATGGGCACCGAGGCCATTCTCAAGGCCGCCCTCCGCTATCGATGCCGGGTTTTGCTGGCGAGCACTTCCGAGGTCTACGGCAAGGGGGTGAAAATCCCGTTCAGCGAGGAAGACGATCTGCTGCTTGGGGGCACCCAAAAAAGCCGTTGGGCCTACGGCGCCAGCAAGATGATCGACGAGTTTCTGGGCTTGGCCTACCAGCGTCAATACGACCTCGACGTCGTCGTATTCAGGCTGTTCAACACCGTCGGACCGCGCCAGCGGGGCCGTTACGGCATGGTCGTGCCTCGATTCATCCGGCAGGCCCTCGCCGGCGAGCCCATCACGGTCTACGGCGACGGCTCCCAGACGCGGTGTTTCTGCGATGTCAGAGATGCCGCCGAGGCTCTCATCCGCTTGGCCTCGAGTCCCTCGGCAACGGGAGCCGTGTTCAACGTCGGCAACGATCAGGAGGTTTCCATCAACCAACTCGCCCAGCGGGTCAAGATCTTGACCGAATCCTCCTCACGCATCGTCCATATCTCCTACTCCGAAGCGTACGGGAAGGGCTTCGAGGACATGCAGCGCCGAGTGCCCGATCTTTCCAGAATCCAGGCCCTGTTGGGCTGGAGATCGACCCGGACTCTGGACCAGATACTGATTGCAGTAAGAGACCATGAGCAGCCCCTTCTGGACCGCCTCAAAGTCGAACCCGCCCCCTCTTGACGGCCGTCCGCAAGAACCGGTGCCACTGCTGGATCTGAAGCAGCAGACCCGCCTGCTGGAACCGCAGATCACGGCCGCCATTCGCGAAGTCCTGGACTCGGGTGAGTTTATCCTGGGACCGGCTGTCGTTCGGCTGGAGGAGAGGATGGCGCGTTACTGCGAGCGCCGTTTCGCCGTCGCGGTGGCATCAGGGACCGACGCCCTGCGGCTGACCCTGTCGGCTCTTGGCATTGGCCCCGGCGACGAGGTGATCACGACCCCCTTCAGTTTCGTGGCGACGGCCAGCACCATAGTCCGTTGCGGCGCAACCCCGGTGTTCGCCGACATCGAACCCGAGAGTTTCAACCTGGATCCAGACCGGATCGAATCCGCCATCACCTCCAGAACCCGGGCGATCCTTCCCGTTCACCTCTATGGGCGACCGGCGGAAATGGCCCCGATTCGGGACTTGGCGGCGGCGCGGGGCCTGAGGGTCATCGAGGACTGCGCACAGGCGGCGGGAGCCCGGTACCGCGATGCCGTGGTTGGCTCCCTGGGGGATGCCGGCTGTCTCAGTTTCTTCCCCACCAAGAATCTGGGGGCTTTCGGCGACGGTGGAATGGTCGTCATCGACAATCCCGATGTCGTCGAGCGGCTGACTCTGCTCCGGAACCAGGGAAGCCGCCGCAAACACCGAGCCGACGTGATTGGGCTCAACAGCCGGATGGACACGCTCCAGGCGGCCATCCTCGAGGTCAAGCTGGCTTGGCTGGAGGAGTGGAATTCCCATCGGCGAGCCATCGCCCGCCGTTATGACCGATGGCTCCAAGAAGCTCCCGTCCGGACACCGTCGGAACCCCGCCGCACCCGCCACGTCTACAACGTCTATACGCTACGGGCGCCGCGCCGTGACGAACTCGCCGAGCGAATGACCAGCCGGGGAATCGGAAACGCCGTCTACTATCCGGTCCCGTTACATCTCCAGAAGGCCTTCTCCAGCCTGGGGTATACTTCAGGCAGCCTGCCGGTGTCCGAGACGGCAAGCCGCGAGGTCATCTCGTTGCCCATCTTTCCCGAGCTGACGCGAGAACAGCAGAGGCGCGTCTGCGAAAGCGTATACGACTTCTACCGGGACTGATCGACTCTCCCGTGCGGGGAGCCGGGCCAGGGAGGGATCGGGCCTTCATCGGCGTGGACATATCGGCCCGCGGCGACTTTCACCACTGACTGATATTGGAAAGGTGCCCGGAGTGGGACTCGAACCCACACGGAGGAGAACCTCCTCAGGATTTTAAGTCCTGTGCGTCTGCCAATTACGCCATCCGGGCACACAATTCATTCCCACCGAAACCTGGATGCAATAGCCTTCGAAAGTCAACTCCTGCTCGATCAATCGCCTAAGGCAAGAGTCATCGTGGTATTTGACCGGCGCTGCATCCACGATCTCCGTGCTGGTCCGAACTTCCGTCCCGGACGACTCGGCTTGTATAGATTCTACCATCCCAGCCTCGACTCCTCAGTCCTGGGAGCCGGCGCGGCAAAAAATTGATCTGCCGCTTTCTCGCTATGATCATTCCTGCCGCGCAGACTCCTGGCCTGAGGGGTGTTGCCATCCTGCTCCGTGGCTCCGGGGAACCCGCCTGCCCGGAGGCAAAGCCGGCACTGTTATAATCGGACGCCATGAGTCGCGTCCGGGTCCGTTTCGCTCCGAGTCCAACCGGCTTCCTTCACCTCGGTGGCGCTCGGACCGCCCTTTTCAACTGGCTCCTCGCCAGAAAGAAGCAGGGAACCTTCATTTTGCGGATCGAAGATACGGACGCCCAGCGTTCCAGCCAGGAGATGGCCCACGGAATCATGGAAGGTCTGCGCTGGCTGGGTCTGGACTGGGACCAGGGTCCTTACTACCAGTCGCAGCGTTCGGATCTGTACCGGGAAACGGCCGGAAGAGTCTTTCACAGTGACCATGCCTACGCCTGCTTCTGCCCCCCGGAAGAAATTCAGGCTCTCTCGCTCAAGTCCCGCTCGTCAGGCCGGATCCGGAGGGACCACGGATGCCGGGATCGATCCTCGCATCGAGCCAAGTCGCGGGTCGCGGCGGGAGAATCCCATACCCTCCGCTTCCGGGTTCCGGCGAGCCGCCAGATCGTCTTCCAGGATCAAGTCTACGGAAAGGTTTCGCTCTCCACTGAAAACATCGAGGACTTCACGCTCCTCCGATCCGACGGAAGTCCCACTTACCACCTCAGCGTGGTGACTGACGATTGGGAGATGGGCATTTCACACGTGATCCGGGGAGGGGACCATCTATCCAATACTCCGAAGCAGATCCTGCTGCATGAAGCTCTCGGCAACCAGGCGCCCGTCTACGCCCATCTGCCTCTGATTCTGGGTCCTGACAAGAAACGGCTGAGCAAGAGAAACGGGGCCGAGTCGGTGCTCGAGTACCGGGATCATGGATTTCTTCCCGTGGCGCTTTGCAACTATCTGGCGCTCCTTGGATGGTCTCCGGGCGACGACCGCGAACTCTTCTCCGACGGCGAGTTGGTGAAAAGCTTTGGCCTGGATCGGGTCAACAAGGCCAATGCCGTCTTCGATCGGCGGAAGTTGGACTGGATGAACTCCCGCTATCTGGCCAGCTCGAGCAGCCAAGATCTGGTCCGGCACCTGGAACCTTTCCTCGAGCGCTCCGGATTCCGGAAAAGTCGAGCAAATGACGACCAACTGCTCCCGGTCATCACCCTGCTGAAAAGCCGATTGAACCGGCTTTCGGACTTTTCCGACATGGCGACTCCTTTCCTGACCGACCATTTTGACTACGAATCCAAGGCAGTGAAGCGCCACTTTTCCCTGGCGGACCCGGCGGAAAGTTCCCGACTCCGGCGCTGGCTGGAAACCCTGGCCAAAGAATATGACCAACTCGAGGAGTTCAACCTGGAGAACGTAGAGGCGGTGCTGCGGGGAACGGCCAAGGACTCCGGCTTCAAGATCGGAGTGTTCTTCGGCGCCGTGCGCGTGGCATTGACGGGGCGGACCGCGTCTCCTGGGCTCTTCGACGTGATCGCCACACTGGGTCGCCACAGAGTCGTCGAGCGCCTCCAAAGGTGTCTGAAACTCCTCCAATGAGGCCCGTCGTCCTCTCCGTCATCATCCCCGCATACAACGAGGAAAATCGGCTGGGAGCCAGTCTCAGGAGGATCGTCACCTACCTGGAGGGCCGAAACATCCCCTTCGAACTGGTGGTCGTAGACGATGGTTCGTCCGACGGCACCGTCCGCACAGCGATTTCGGCGGTCCGCGCCCGGGGGCGGGAAAAATGCCTTCGGATCCTGGAGAACGGGACCAACCGGGGCAAAGGCTACAGTGTGCGGCGTGGAATGCTCGCTGCCCGCGGGACGCACGCTCTCCTCACCGATGCCGATCTGAGCACTCCTATCGAGGAGTTCGCCAAGCTGGAACGGGAAATGGCTCGCGGAGGGCACGAGATTGCGTTTGGATCGAGGGGCTTGACGGACGCCCAGATCCAAAAGCGTCAAAGCATCTTCCGAGAGACGGCCGGAAAGATCTTCAACCTGGCCATGAGAGCCGTGACCGGATTGCCGTACCGGGACACGCAGTGCGGATTCAAGCTGTTCGAACTGGAATCATGCCGGGTCCTTTTCCGGAAACAGCGGCTGCAGAGCTATGCCTTCGACGTGGAAATCCTTTATCTTGCCCGCAAGGCGGAACTGGCGGCTCAAGAGGTCGGAGTCATCTGGCGCCACCACTCCGAAAGCAAGATCCATCTCCTCAGAGACGGCCTCGGACTCTTGCAAGGTCTGATCTCCGTCCGCTGGAACGATTGGCTGGGCCGCTACGTTGAGGCTGAACGAAACAGGAATTCAAGACCGACAACAGAGGGGAACGAATCATGACCAGACTGGGTGTGAATGTGGACCACGTGGCCACGGTTCGGCAGGCTCGCCGGGCTCCCGAGCCGGATCCGGTGACCGCGGCGCTGCTGGCCGAGCTGGCAGGCGCCGACGGCATCACCGTCCACTTGCGCGGAGACCGGCGGCATATTCGAGAGCGGGACGTACGGATTCTGCGGGAGGTCGTCACCACCCGGCTCAACCTGGAAATGGCCATCACCGAAGAGATGATGGATATCGCGACCCGGCTCCGTCCCAACACCGCCACTCTGGTGCCGGAAACCGATGAGGAGGTCACGACCGAGGGGGGACTGGATGTCGTGGTGCGGCCTGAATCGATCCGCTCCGCGATCCGAACCCTGGAAGCAGCAGGGTTGGAGGTCTCCCTGTTCGTCGATCCCGATCCGGAGCAGTTGGACGCCGCTTCCCGGATTGGCGGACGCTTGGTGGAACTCAACACGGCGGCCTATGCCGACGCCGTCCCCAAGGGCTTGTCGGAGCACGAACCGGGATTCAGGCGGGAATTGGGCAAGATCGTGGAAGCCGCGGAATTCGCCGCTTCCCGGGGCATTCGGGTCCTGGCCGGTCATGGCCTGACCTATCGAAACGTTCGACCCGTATCGCAACTCCCTCAAGTGGAAGAGCTCAACATCGGACACAACATCGTGGCTCGAGCCACCCTGGTGGGCATGGAGCGCGCCGTCAGGGAGATGTTGCGCGCCATGAACGAATGAATCTTGCGACTGGTCTTCCATCCCGGCGGAACGCCGCACCTGGAACTCTTCACGTTCTGGCCACGCCATTGGGCCATCTGGGGGATTTGAGCCCACGGGCAAGCGAAATTCTCGCATCCGTCGATCTCGTCGCTTGTGAGGACACTCGACATTCCGGAAAGTTGCTCACCAGCTTCGCCATCCGGACTCCCACCATCAGCTACCACGATCACAATGAAACGGCTCAGGCCCGGGTCCTCTTGAACCGGCTCCGCCAGGGCCGGAACATTGCCTTGATCAGCAATGCCGGGACACCCCTGGTTTCGGACCCCGGTTATCGCCTGGTGCGCCTCTGCCGCAAGAACAGGATTCCCGTCTCTCCGATTCCCGGTCCCTCGGCGGCCATCGCCGCTCTGTCGGTTTCCGGCCTCCCCACCGATCGCTTCCTGTTTTCCGGATTCCTTCCCCGGCAATCCGGATCCATGCGCCGTGAGTTGGAGGCGCTGAAGGATTTGAAGGCGTCGTTGATTCTCTACGTGGCGCCGCACAGACTGGCTTCCACCCTGGAGCTGGCCTGGAAAGTCCTGGGCGATCGTCAGGCCTGTCTGGCCAAGGAGATGACCAAGATCCACGAATCGTTTTATATGGGAACCCTGAGCCAGATAAGTTCCCTGGCCGGCAACCAACCGAAAGGGGAATACACACTGGTCATCGAAGGCGCCGCATCCCGGCATCCCAGGGTCCCGAACCTCGACCTGGAAGCCTACGTGGAAGGACTGATGCAAGTTCGAGATCTGCCTCGCACCCAAGCCGTGCGATCCGCCGCGCGCTCCTTGGGGATCCCTCGCCGGGAGGTCTACCGCCGCTGCCTCGAAGGTGGAGGGGTGTCCAGCCGCCGTGAAGAAGCCGATTCAATCTGAAGAATTATTCAGAAATACTGCAATATCGACGGAATATTCTCACTATACTTGACCAGATACCGCTTTTGGTTGTATAAATATGAATTCTTGTCCCCTCAGCGACAAGGGTGACCGAACATGAACGATTTCGAGCACGAGACGAGTCTTGCGACTCCGGCGACGACCCGTGTTGACGCGGTTGCCTCGGTGGCCTCTCGTCTTCAGCTCCGTGGGAATCTCCACCTGGGACATCCGGACCAGATTGACTACGGCCAAGTCGTAGCGGCCCGCGTCCGGAGCGTGAACCCTTCCTACCCGGTATTGGAAACGGCCGAGGGTCGGGGTGTCCGCGTCCGGGAGGGCATGATAATCGTCGGCGCGCTCGGTGCCCGGCGAGCTCTCCACGGGTTTTCCGGACGCTTGCCGGCACGACTCGGTCCGAGATCTGTCTTCCATCTGCTGAACAAAGGGGGCGTGATGGGCGAGTGCACCGCCTTTCATCGCGCCCTGGGTTGGCCCGCGGAACTCGAGTATCTCGGGACCGTTCGCCAAGAGGGAACGTTCCTGAGCCTCCGGGACGGCGCCCTTCCCTCGCTTTCCCATTCTCTTCCCAGGATTCCCGTGATCCTGGTGTTGGGGACTTGCATGAACTCCGGCAAGACCGCCGTTTGCAAGCAGATTCTTCGCCTCTTCTCCCAAAAGGGCTTCACCGTCAACGCGGGCAAGGTGGCCGGCGTGGCAGCGTGCGCCGATCTGGAGGCAATGCGCAAGAGCGGGGCCGGCCGGGTCTTGAGTTTTCATGATCTGGGCCTTCCTTCCAGCGCCCATTTGTCCGATCTTTCCACCGTCGCCCGATCGCTGGTGCACCACCTGGCCACCCCGCCGCCCGACTTCACGCTTTTGGAGGCCGGCGACGGAATTCTGGGTGGCTACCACGTCGATTCTCTGCTCCGTGACGATCGGTTGCTGGAACGAATCGTGAGCGTGGTCCTGTGCGCCAACGATCTGATGGGAGTCTGGGGATCCCTGGAGTGGTTGAGCCAACAAGGCCATGAACCCCAGGAGTTGTCGCTTCTGGTGTCGGGCCCGGCCACCGACAGCGCTGAGGGAATTCGCTACATCGAGCGGCATTTCCAGGTTCCCGCGGCCAACGCCTTCGAGAGCTCCGGGAAACTCTGCACCTTCATCCTGGAACGGTTGATACCATGGTCAAGATCGGCATAGCCGGCGGGTCGGGATACAGCGGCGGTGAACTGATCCGCAACTTAGCCAAACATCCCCAAGCACAGTTGCGCTGGATCTCCTCCCAGCAGTTCTCCGGGCAACCTGTGGCTTCCCTCTATCCCAACCTGCGGGGATTCGTGGATCGTCATTTCGACAGTCTGGATTCGCTTCAGGCCACCGAATTGGACGTCCTTTTCCTGGCGTTGCCCCACGGCCACGCCATGAAAATCCTGCCGCAGCTTCCTCCGGACCTGATCGTCGTCGACCTGAGCGGAGATTTTCGCATTTCCGATGCCGCCATCTTCGAGCAGCATTACGGATTTGCCCAGGAGGCCCCACAACATCAGTCCACGTTCGTCTATGGCCTTCCCGAGATTTACCGGGAGCGGATACGCGGGAGCTCCAGGGTCGCCAATCCGGGCTGCTTTGCCACCGCCACGATTCTTGCCCTCCATCCCCTATACCGGGAGGGGTGGGTCAAGGGACCCGTTTTCGTAGACACCAAGACCGGATCTTCCGGGGCCGGCCGGGGGCCCGGCCCCAAGACCCACCATCCCCGGCGGAGCAACAGCTTCTTTCCGTACAAGCCATTTCGGCACCAGCACGTGGCCGAGATCTCGCAGATCCTGGACACCGCCGCTCACCCGCTGGTTTTCCAGACTTACTCCACACCCTTGGTCCGGGGTATATTCGCCAGCCATTACATGGAGTTGGAACGGCCGCTGCGGACGGACGAAGCCCGGGACCTCTATTCCAGTTACTACGGAAACGAATTCTTCGTTCGTTGGGTCGGTGAAGACCCTGACATCAACTTCGTCCGCAACGGCAACTTCGTGGATCTGGGTGCGGCCCACGACGACCATTTCCTCATCGTCTGGTCGACGCTGGACAATCTACAGAAAGGGGCTGCCGGTCAGGCCATTCAGAACATGAACCTGATTTGCGGCCTCCCGGAAACCATGGGACTCGATATCCCTCCGTCGCACCCGTGACGGATCCGACTCGGCAGGGAGAGAAAATGGGAGAACTCGCCAACACCGTCAAGGAAACCGAGGACCGGTACCAGTTGAAGACCTACGCCAAGCTGCCCTTGGTGCTGGATCGGGGCCGCGGTTGCTATGTCTATGACCAGGATGGAAACGAATACCTGGATCTGTACGGCGGCCACGCCGTGGTCTCGACCGGCCACTGCCACCCCCGGGTCGTGGAAGCCCTTCGCACCCAGGCCGAGGAAATTCTCTTCTATTCCAACGTGGTCTACAGCTCGGTCCGCGCCCGGTCGGTCAAGAAGCTGATGGAATTGGCGGGACCACCCTACTGGCAGGCGTTCCTGGCCAATTCGGGCAGCGAGGCCAACGAAAACGCCATTAAGGTGGCCCGGGCGCTGACCGGCCGGACCGATGTTCTGTCCCTGTCAAATTCCTTTCACGGACGCACTTATGGAAGTCTGTCCAGCACTGGCGTCTCCAACTACGCCGAATATCTGAACACTCCCGTCCCCGGTCACCGGATCCTGGATCTCCAGGAAGTAGCGGATTCCGTCGATTCGGACACGGCTGCCGTCCTGCTGGAGCCGATCCGGAGCATGGGTGGAGTGGAGGAAGTTCCGGCGCAGACTCTCCGCCAGATCCACGACGCCTGCCGCAGCCATGGAGCTTTCCTCATTTTCGACGAGGTCCAGACCGGCATTGGCCGCACCGGCAGCTTCCTCTACGCCGGCACGGGAGGAATCTACCCCGAGATGGTCACCCTGGCCAAAGGGATCGCATCGGGAATTCCCGCCAGTGCGCTTCTGGTGACCCGCGAGGTGGCGGAAAGAGTCCGGTCCGGGGACCTGGGAGCTACTTTCGGAGGAGCCCCCGTATCCTGTGCGGCCATGGAAGCCACGCTTCAAGTTCTGGAAGAGGAAGATCTGATCCGGAATGCGGCCCGGATGGGGAGCTATCTGCGACAGGAGCTGGAGGTTCTGCCCTGGGTCGCGGAGGTTCGCGGAAGGGGACTCTTGCTGGGCATCAAGATCGAGGGGGGAGCAGCCAAGGATCTGGGCCGCTTCCTTCGGGCCAGCAGAATCCTGACGGGCACCTCCAGCGATCCGTCCGTGCTCCGGCTGATGCCACCGTTGGTCCTGGGACATAAAGAGGCCGATGCCTTCCTGGAGGTGGTCCGCAATTATGAACCTGGTCATTAAGCTGAGCGGAAAGGTCCTGGAAGAAGAGAACTTCCGCCGGTCTCTCTGCCGTCAGATCACGGCCCTGGTTCGCGCCCCTCATCAGGTCCTTCTGGTCCACGGTGGCGGCAAGCAACTCTCCAGCCTATGCCACCGGCTGGGAATTCCGGTGGTGCAGCATGAGGGGCGCCGGGTCACTGACGAGCCCACATTGAACGCGGCGAAAATGGTCTTCTCGGCCGCCAACCGGGACTTGGTGGCGACATTGAATTCCTGCGGCGCAAGAGCCCTCGGCTTTGCCAGCTTCGATGCCGGCCTGGCTCGCTGCCGGCGGCGGGGACCGATCTCCGTGCGGACCACCGGGAGCAATGGCGCCTCCGAGAAACAATTGGTGGATTTCGGTCTGGTCGGAGAGATCGAGAGCGTCGATCCTCGTCTGATCCAGGACCTCTGGGCTGCGAATCTGCTTCCGGTGGTGAGTTGCCTGTGCGCTACCGATGACGGGCGCATTCTCAATATCAACGCCGACACTCTCGCCGCCAGTCTCGCCACCGCGGTGCGGGCCGACCGTCTGATTTCGGTGACCGACGTGGACGGTCTCTACCTGGACGATTTTCGCGAGACGGTGCCCCGGCTGACCGCGGATGAGGTCCGCATGCACCTGCGGTCCGGCATCATCAGCGACGGGATGGTCCCCAAGATTCAGACCGCCTTGGAGGCATTGGAGCAGCAGATCCCCATGTTTCAGATCGTGGGAGGATTGGCGCCCAACGGTCTGATCCGGGGAATCGAGGGGCAGGCAGGGACCCGCATCGTCCCCTGACCGGGTCGGAGAATCGTCATACAGCCAGAGCGGGTTTCACCAAGCCCAACTCTTGTTCCAGCACATGGGCGACCCGCAGCAGCCGGCCTTCCTTGAAGTGGGGCCCCAGCAGCTGCAGTCCGATCGGCACCCCTTCGGGCGTGTAGGCGCAATTCGTGGCCACCCCAGGAATACCCGCCAGATTGGCCGTGACCGTGTACACGTCCGACAAGTACATCTCCAGGGGATCGGCGATCTTGTCTCCCTGCAGAAACGGCAGCGATGGGACGGTGGGACCCATCAGGACGTCCGCCTGCTCGAAAGCTCTGAGGTAGTCCTCCTTGATCAGGGTTCGAACCTTGCTGGCCTTGAGGTAGTACGCATCGTAGTAGCCGGCGCTCAAGACATAGGTCCCGATCATGATCCGGCGCTTGACCTCGTCTCCGAAGCCTTCGTTGCGGCTGTTCCGGTAGGTTTCTTCCAGGGGCCCGATCCTGCTGCTCCGGTGGCCGTATCGCATTCCATCGTAGCGAGCCAGATTCGAACTCGCCTCGGCCAGAGCAATGATGTAGTAGGCGGCAATCGCGCATTCCGAATGGGGCAGATCGACCTCCACGACCTCACACCCAACCGCCTCCAGAGCGGCGGCGGCGCGCCGGACCGCCGCGTCGATCCGCGGGTCCAGACCGGACGAGAACCATTCCGCCGGAAGACCGATCCTCAAGCCTCTGACGTCGCCTTCGAGCCCTCCAACGAAATCTTCCGCCGGCCGCCTCGCGGAGGTCGAGTCCATCGGATCGTGGCCGGACACGACCTGCAGAATCATGGCCGCGTCCCGGGCAGTGCGGGCCAACGGTCCAATCTGGTCCAGTGAGGAGGCAAAGGCCACCAGTCCGTAGCGGGAAACCCTCCCGTAGGTCGGTTTCAACCCCACGACTCCACAGAACGCGGCGGGTTGGCGAATCGAGCCGCCGGTGTCGCTCCCCAGGGCGCCCGGCGCCTCCAGTGCGGCCACTGCAGCAGCCGACCCGCCGCTGGACCCGCCGGGGACCCGGTTCAGATCCCAGGGATTGCGGGTGGGGAAAAATCCCGAGTTCTCGGTGGTGGACCCCATGGCGAACTCGTCCAGATTGGTCTTTCCCAGAATCAGCCCTCCGTCAGCCCGGAGACGGGCGACCGCTGTGGATTCGTAGGGGGGAACGTAATGCTCCAAGATCCGGGACCCGCAGGTCGTCCGTATTCCTCGGGCAACAATATTGTCCTTGACGGCCAGCGGAATCCCGGTCAACAGGCCGGCCTCGCGGTTTCCCAAGGCCAGAGACCGATCCAGAGTCCGCGCCTCCTCCAGTAAAGTTTCCGCACGAACGCTGATGAAGGCTTGGATCCGAGGGTCGCGTGACCGAATCCGCCGCAGGTAGGCTTCGACGATCTCTACCGATGAGAGCTGCCGATTCTGGATCTCCCGGTGCAGTTGGGCGATGGAAAGATCGCAGATTTCACTCGGGCGTCCGGGGGGCTCGTTTATCATCAATCGATGACCCTGGGCACTCCGAAGTACCCCTTTTGGGCCTTGGGCGCTCCCTCCAGGACCGCTTCCGGCGCCAGCGAGGGCCGCGTCCGATCCGGACGCACGGCACCCTCCTCCGGAATCTCCGCCAACCCGTGATACGTCGGCGCCACCCCTTCCGTATCCACCTGCTGGAGTTGTTCGAAATAGTCCAGAATCCGCTGGAACTGGGCGACGAACCGTTGCAGTTCATCGGGCGAGAACTCCAGATGGGCCAACTCGGCGATTCTTTGGACTTCTTTGGGAGTGATGCTCATTGGCTCTTGTTCTCCAGGACCGAATCCGACTTCATTGCATATTTGCGGGCCACGCGTACGTCACACCCCAGTTGCCGTTTCAAGGCTTCCAGGTTCCGGAACCGTTTCTCCGCACGCAGCCGGCACCAGAAATCGAGCGTCATGAATTCTCCATACAGGTCGCAGTCCGCATCCAGCAAGTAGGTCTCGACCACCGGTTTTTCCGCGGGTTCACCGAGCGTGGGCCGGAAGCCTACATTAGTGGCGCCGACAAAAACAGCGCCGTTGACCGTCGCTCGAGTGACGTACACTCCAGTTGCCGGTATGAGCTCACTGGCCGGCTGAAGATTCGCCGTCGGGTATCCCAGGTCCGCACCTCTGCCCGATCCCCTCACCACCGTACCCAGGATCTGGTAGGGCCGGTTCAGAAGGCGCCGGCAGAGCGCCACCCTCCCTTGGCCCAACAGCTTCCGGACGACCGTACTGCTGACACGTTGCCCCCGAAAACGGACCGAATCGATGGAAAAGACGTCATAGCCGAACTTCTGGCCCAGAGATTCCAAAGTCTTGAAATCGCCGGCTCTCCCATAACCGAATCGAAAGTTGCTGCCGACGTGAATCTCCCTCCAGCCATGGGAGCCCAACACGTCCCGGACGAAGCGCTCCGGACTGAATCGGGAGACCTGACGACTGAAGGGGTGCCGTACCAGGATGTCCAGACCCATCTCGCTGAGGAGACGATGCTTCTGCGCCGGCAACTGCAACAAGGAGGGCGCGTCCGCCGGCGAAATGATTTTCTGAGGATGAGGGGAGAAGGTGAGGAGAATCGCGGTCCCGTTCTTTTCTCGAGCCCGCCGCACCACCCCCTTGACGATCGCCTGATGCCCCAGATGCAGACCGTCGAAGACCCCGATCGTGGCCACCGGATAGGGCAGTCCGGGAGGGAGATTCTTCAGGTCGTCAATGATCTGCATGTTCACGTGCTGGAGTTCGTGGTGGTGACTCGAGTCATACCTCCAGGACAAGGCCATCATGGGCCAGGCTGACTGAATCGGGCAGGTAGGCATTCCCCTCGTCATGGTCCACTTCGTGGCAGATGTGGACCAGATAGGTTCGGTCGGGCCCAATACGGGCCGCCGCCTCGACCGCTTCCGACAGACTGAAGTGAGTTGGATGACTCTGATAGCGAAGGCCGTCCAGCACCAGACACTCCACCCCTCGGAGGCGCTCGAAGCTAACCTCCGGAATGTAGCTTACATCGGTCAGGTAGGCGAAGCGCCCGATCCGGAAACCCAGCACCGGCATTCGGCCATGCATGAGGTTGATGGGTTCGATCTCCAAGCCCCCCACTCGGAACCTGCCGGCAACCGGAATCAGCTCGACGCTGGGAACGCCGGGATATCCCTTGCCGTCGAACAGGTGCCGAAAGGTCACCGCGATCTCTTTGAGTGTGGCTTTACTCCCATAGGCGGGCACCGTCCGCTCCGACCACATGTTGAAAGGGTAGACGTCGTCGAGCCCGAGAATATGGTCCACGTGAGAATGGGTATAGAGGAGGGCGTCGAGGTGACGAACTCCGTACCGCAGCATCTGAAGACGGAAGTCGACTGAAGTATCGATGACCAGTGTCACCTCACCCTGGAGCAGGAGCGAACTCCGCAGCCGATGGTTCTTCGGATTGTCCGATCGGCAAACCCTGCAATCACATCCAATGACGGGAATTCCACGGGAGGTCCCGGTTCCCAGAAACGTCGCCCGCATCACAGCTGGATCGACTTGGACTGCCTCATGACCCCCATCTGCATCTCGTAGATCAGGCCGTCCAGCAGCCTTGCCTCCTCGTTCGACAGATTCCCCCGAGTCTTGTCTCTCAGCATCGTCAGGATCTCAATCATCTGCCGGGCGCCCGGAAGGTCCTCCTGTTTCTTGCCGGTCACCGGGTCGGGAATGGCACCCAGATGAACCATGCCGGTGGTGGCCAGAGACAGGACGAAGCCGGAAAAATCGATCCCGGTCTCATCGGAAGCGTCACCGGACCCGGGAGCCCGCACCTCCCTGGTGTCGGTCCCGTCCCCGCCTTTCTCCACAGTCTTCGATGCCTTCTCCGGCTGGGACGCTCGCAATTCTCCTTCCTCGGAGAAGATCCTTCGATCCTGAACCTTGAATCCTCCCCCGCCTGAATCTTCCGTCATGAATTCGCCCTCTCTTCGTCCGTCACTTCAGCAGCGCCCACGTTTCCCGCGCGGGGAACAGCGGTCCAGGAGCCTGTGCCGCAAACTCCCAGGTCGCGCTTCGCACCACGTCAAGGCTGGAGGATGACCTTCGTCAGCCCAGGCTCGCGCTCGTAAAGCCGGTCAAACATTTCCTGCCCTCGTCCCAGCGGGACCGAGGCGCTCAGCACCGGTCGCACCCGGATGGCGCCGCGCCTCAACAAGCCCAGGCAGGCAGGGTAATCGTTGGAAGACGCGCACGTGCCGAGCACGTCGATTTCGCGGGTCACGACGCTCTGCAAGCCGAAGCCGACGGTCGGCGCGATATTGCCGATCAGGACGACCCTCCCTCCCTTGCGCACGCTGTCGATCGACATCGATACGGTGGCGTCGATCCCCACGGCCTCCATGACCAGGTCCGCCCCGAGACCACCGGTGAGCTCCCTCACGACTGCCGGCACGTCCGTCCCGTCGCCGGACTGTATGGTCTCGTCCGCTCCAAGTTCCGTCGCCAGCCGCAGGCGGTCGGCCGCCAGGTCGACCACGAAGATCCGGCCGCAGCCCGCGCTGCGCAGCGCCTGGATCGTCAGCAGACCGATCATCCCCGCTCCCACAACCAGTGCCTTGTCCCCGAGCGACGGGCCGGCGCGCGCCACGGCATGCACGGCGACCGAGACCGGTTCCACCATGGCAGCCTCGTCGAAGCTGACACCGTCAGGTATCCGGAACACGATGTGGTTCGGCACGGCCACGTATTCGGCAAATGCCCCGTGGCGCCGATAGTCATCGCAGGAGACACCGAGCACGCGCCGATCCTCGCAGAGGTTTGGCCGGCCCTCTCGGCAGAACAGGCAGTTTCGGCAACAGATCATCGAGTCAAGAGTGACCCGGTCGCCTGGGTGGAAACCACGTACTGCGCTTCCCACTTCCGCCACTACGCCCGAGGCCTCGTGGCCCATGATCACCGGAGGAATCCGGCGTCCGGAACTTCCATCGTAGCCGTGAACGTCGCTTCCGCAGATCCCGCACGAACGCACCCGGACCAGCACCTCGCCGGCCGCGGCATCGGGGCTCGGGACCTCCATCAGGTCCAGTTTCTTGTATTCGTTCAGGACGAGCGCTTTCATTGCTTCCTCGAACCGGCCGGCGGCAACTCTCCATCTTCGGAAAAGACCCGTCGACCCTGAACCGCGAGCCCTCCCCGACCTGATTCTCCCGTCATGAATCAGCTCTCTGCGCGCCTAGGAGCCTACGGCGCAGACTCCTGACCGTTGACACTGAGCTCGAAGCCTTACCGGCAGATCAGACCACCTGTTTCTGGCGCTGCCATTGCCGCTCCAATTCCTCCGGCGCTATCTCTGCCAGCGGCCTCCCCTGTCGAGCGAAGTGCTCTTCCAGGTTCCGGAAGCGATGCGAAAATTTACGGTTGGCCCGATTCAGTGATGTCTCCGGGTCGACCTGGAGGAAACGAGCCACGTTGATGGCGGCGAATAGAAAATCTCCGACTTCTTCTCGAATGTCCGTCTCGTTTCCCTTGCGCACGGCATCCGCCAATTCCTGGAATTCCTCCATGACCTTGTCGCCCACAGCCTCCAGACTCGGCCAATCGAAGCCGACGCGAGCGGCTTTGGCCGACATCTGATAGGTAGCGTAAATGGCAGGCAATCGATCCGGCAAGGTCTCCAGCAGTGACTTCCGTTCCTCACACCGGCCGCGTTCCTTCTTCTCACCGGCCTTGATTCGTTCCCATGCCCTCAGCAATTCCTCGCTCGATTCGAACCGAGCCTGCCCGAAGACGTGGGGATGGCGACGGACCATCTTCTGGTGGATGGTCCTGCAGACGTCGTCGATATCGAACTCGCCTCTCTCCTTGGCGATCCGGCTATGAAAGACGATTTGCAACAACAGGTCTCCCAACTCGTCACACAGCGCGTCCGGAGACGACCAATCCAACGCCTCCAAGACCTCGTAACTCTCTTCGATCAGCATCGCCTTGAGGGTTTCGGGCGTTTGCTCCCGATCCCACGGACAGCCGCCGGGCCCCCTCAGCGTATCCATCAACTCCACGAGCTTGCGAAAATGAAAATGGCCGTCCACATTTCCCGGGTCGTTGCCGTGCGACGGTTCTGGATGGGACGCGTTATCCGGATCGAACACAGTCAATTTCCAATCACCTCGAACTGTTCGATCTGAAGCAACGGGTCCGTCTTGACCCGAACTTTCTGTCCCGTCATCTTCCTGATTTCCTTGAGCACCTCGTTTTCCCCTCCCCGCAACGCCTTTCCGATCTCCGGATGGCAACGAATGGTCATCGACTTGGCGTCCCGAGAGAGGGGAAGCATTCTATGCACCTGGTGATGCAGGGAGTAGCAAACGGTGCGAGCGGAACGGGTCAGGCCGGTGCCCTCACAGACCCTGCATTTTTGCGAGAGTGTCCTCTCCAGGGACTGCTTGTCCCGTTTCCGGGTCAGCGCCACCAGCCCGAACTCGTTGAAATCGAGAATTTTGAACGGAGCCTTGTCCTTGGACAGTTCCCGGCGGAGCGCATCCAGGACCTGCCGCCGGTTCGAGCTGTCGGACATGTCAATGAAATCGATGATGATGATTCCGCCGATGTTGCGAAGCCGGATCTGGCGCACCAGTTCCTTGACGACCTCCAGATTGGTCCTGGTGATCGTGTCCTCCAGAGAATCGGTCTTGCCCACGTAGCGGCCGGTGTTGACGTCGATGGCGACCAGTGCCTCGGTTTGATTGATCACGATGTGACCGCCGCTCTTCAACCAGACCTTCGGTCGCAACGCCTTTTTGATTTCCACGTCGATCCCGTAGTCCTCAAGAATATCCGAGTCCTTGGGATACAGCTTGATTCGCGAGACCAGTTCGGGACTCAGACGCCGAACCATCTCCAGCGTTCTTTCGTATTCCTCCGCATCGCCGATGTAGACACGGCGAAAGTCCGGGGAAAGATAGTCTCGAACCACCCTCTGCGACAGGCTCGACTCGGAGTAGACCAGCGTCGGCGCCGCCGCCTGTTTCCCCTTCCTCTTGACCTGGTTCCAGAGCCGCGTGAGGTATTCCATGTCACGCCTCAGCTCCTCCGCCGAATGGTTCTCCGCCACGGTTCGTACGATGAAGCCGCCCTTGGCGAAATCTCGCCGCAATTCCCGGATCAGCCCCCTCAACCGCCGGCGTTCCTCATCGGACACGATTCGCCGCGACACGCCGACGTGGCTGACGGTTGGCATATAGACCAGGTACCGGCCGGGAAACGCAACATGGGAAGTTATGCGAGGCCCCTTCCTGCCGATCGGCTCCTTGGCAATTTGAACCAGAATCTCCTGATTCTCCTGAAGCACGCTCCCGATGGGCAGATGAGTCGCAGGCCCGCCGCCTCGCCGCGTGCGGCTCCGATTCCTCCGACCCGAATTCCCGGCGGCGCCGTTGGCCTTGTCGCCGCCCGACCCGCCAGTGCGCCTTGCGCCCTTGCCTCGCGAAGGAGAATCGAATCCACTCAGCCACTCGGGCAAAATTCTGGGAGACCAGCCTGCGGCCGCCGTCCCCGTTGCAACGGTCTCCGGACCGATACCGGGATCAAGAGAGATTCGAACGGGGAGAATGGAAGTCTGGATCGATCCTTCAGATGAGAGCTCGCTCCCGTCGGATCGGAACGGCAGCGGTTCGGAGCTGCCTCCTCGACTTCCGGTGTCCAGCGCCCGGTCGGCCTCCGCCTGCACCCCGAAATCGTCTTCGTCACCGGAATATTTCTCTTCCAGGAAATCCGAAACAAAGAGAAACGCACTACGGCCCAAGCCGATATCCACAAAGGCCGCCTGCATGCCCGGCAGGATCTTGGTCACGCGCCCCTTGTAGATATTGCCCAGTATGCCCCTGGTCTTTTCCCTCTCGATGAAGACTTCCGCAACCTTACCGTCTTCCAGGAGTGCAATTGTCATCTCGAGCGGAGTCGAGCCGATGATGAGTTCCTTGATCATTGCACCCTCGGGAGACGATCCTGCAACGGGACCGGTGAGGAGAACGACGACGTCTGGCGTCCGCCGGCTCGCGTCTGCCTCGTTTCACGCCGCCGCTTCGCACCCGTGTTCATTATACCTCCAAGCCGGACGAACACGATGCCTGTTTCCCATTGTTCTCCTTGGCGTCCGCCGGACCGGGGCGGGGGGAAAGCTGGGGAGGAATGCGGGATAGGGGCGCGGGAAAAATCCACACGTGTCGACTGGGAGGCAACCTGCCGGCGGCTCAGTTGACGTAACTCTGAACCTGGGCGCTGAGTGCGACGCCCAGAGCCGAGAAGGTAACGATAGTGAAGGAACCACCGTAGCTGAGAAGAGGGAGGGGGATGCCGATCGGCGGCAAGAGTCCAAGTGTCATTCCCACGTTCACCAGAACATGGGAAGAGATCATGCTGACCACGCCCGTGACAACGAGGATCACGGTCCTGTCGCGCGACTCGACGGCGATGCCAATCAGCCTCATCAGGACCAATAGATACAGCAGCAAAACGGTTCCGGCGCCGATCAGACCCGTCTCCTCGGCCAAAAGCGCAAAAATGAAATCGGAGTGGATTTCCGGGACAAAACCGAAGTGGCTCTGGCTGCCTTGACCGATTCCTCTCCCGAAAACCCCGCCGGACCCGATGGCGATCTGGGATTGCCGGGTCTGGTACCCAACGCCCTGGGGGTCCAGCTCGGGATCGAGCGTGGTCAGGATTCGCTGCTTCTGATAGTCCTTCAGGTAGATCCAAACCGCGGGGGAAGCACACAAGACGGCGAGCAGGCACCAGACCAGGATCCGTAGCCGCAGGCCCGCCACGACGACAATGCCCAGCATTATGGGTATGTACATGAGCGCCGTTCCCAAATCGCCTTGAAGAACGACGAGAACCATGGGAACCAACGTCAGGAATCCCGCCTTCAGGAGATGCCAAGCCCCGGGATTCCGCCGGTTCATACTGGCCAAGGACTTCGCAAGCGTCAGGATGACCGCCAGCTTGCCCAGTTCGGAGGGCTGAATATGAACCGGACCCAGCACCAACCAGCTTCGACTGCCGTTGATTTCGGAACCATAGATCAGGACCAGGACCAGGAGTACCAGACCTCCGCAGTACCAGACCGGCGCATAGGCCGTGTAAAGCCGGTAATCCAGGCTGACCAGAACTGCGCAGACACCGATTCCCAGGGCGATCCAGATAAGTTGCCGGATAAAGAGCCCGCTGGAGCCGGGTTCCGCCGCGCTGTAGACTCCCACGCCCCCCATGAGCGAGAACGCCATTACCAGTATCACCAGAACGGGGTCCAGACCCACGCGAAAACGCCGCCGTATCATGGCCTTCTACTGTCTCGCCATTTCCATCATCCTGTCGGGGTCCCGTTTGTCGTGGAACACCTGAAGAATATTCGCCGCAATCGGAGCTGCCACAGCACCGCCCGAGCCGCCGGCCTCCACCAGGACAACCACGGCAATCTCGGGAAACTTCTGGGGTGCGAAACCCACAAACCAGGCATTGGCGATGAACCGGGAGGCCTGCGCCCCCTCAAGCTTCGAGAGGCCCGCCCGGCCAATGGTCTGCGCGGTTCCCGTCTTCCCGCATACGTCGAATCCATTGACCCGAGCGGCTCGACCGGTGCCAAACCGATTCACCACCTCCCACATGGCTTCCCGCACCAAGTCGAGGTTGTCACTCGAGAGCTCGATATCAGACTTGTTTCTGGCCGGCGGCCCCCCCGGAAGCCGGCTCCGGGCCACATGCAGGGGAGCGGCAGATCCGGTGGCCAGAATGCCGGTCATCCGAGCCAGTTGAAGAGGTGTCAGGTGGACCGGTCCTTGGCCGATGGCGACGGATACCGTTTCTCCTCGATACCACTTCTGCCGGTAGGTCCGGCGTTTCCATTCCTTGGACGGGACCAATCCGGCGACCTCCCCCACCAAGTCGATTCCCGTCGGCTGTCCGAGGCCGATGGCGTGTCCGAAGCCGGAGATCAGATCGATGCCCAGGCTCTTTCCGAGCTGGTAAAAGTACACGTTGCACGAGCTGCGGATCGCTTCCCGGAGCGACACGGATCCATGCCCACCCTTCTTCCAGCATCGGAAATGATGCCCGTACAGGGTCACGCCGCCACCGCAAAAATAGGACCGATTCGGATCGACATCCCCCCATTCCAGACCGGCGAGGGCCACTACCAACTTGAAGACCGACCCCGGGGCAAACGTACTCTGGAGCGCCCGGTTCTGGAGTGGGTTGTGTTCGTCTCCAACGAGACGGTCCCATTCCCCTCGGCTGATTCGCGCCGCAAACCGGTTCGGGTCGAAGGCCGGTTGACTCACCATGGCCAATATCTCGCCGTTTCGAGGATCGAAGGCAACAACCGCTCCCCGCCTGCCGCCGAGTTGCCCTTCAGCCGCGATCTGCAGGTCGAGATCAAGCGTGAGCTCCAGCGGCGCTCCCTCCTCGGGAGGGACACGGGCCAACTCGTTGATGGTGCGGCCCAGGCTGTCGACGAGCATTTTCCGGGACCCGTTCCGGCCCGCCAGATGACGATTGTAGACCCGTTCGACGGCGTACTTGCCCACGATGTCGCCGGCCCTGAAATCGGAAAACTCCGCAGTCTCCAATTGAACGCGGGATGCCTCGCCCACGTAACCCAGAACATGTGCGGCCAATTCACCGTATGGGTACGAGCGCCTTGGTTCGGCCAGAACATCCAGCTCCGGATGCTCGCCTTTCCGGGAGAGTAGATAGGCCACCTCCGCCATGGTCAGGCTCTTCTTGACCACCAGCGGTTGATACGGAGAATACCCGTCGGTCACAGCGAGGCGTTGCTTCAGATTCTGCCTGTCAAGACCAAGTCCCTGGACCAGGTAGTCCACGGTGGCCTCCAAGTTCGACGCCTCGCTCCGATAACAGACCAGGCTGAACGAGTTCACGCTGCTCGCCAATACCCGCCCGTCGCGATCATAGATCACTCCGCGCGGGGCTCTGATGGGGATCGTACGAGCGCGGTTCCGCTCCGCGGCCACGCTATGTTGTGTGAAATCGACGACGGTCAGGTGCCAAAGCTTCAGGAACAGCCCCAGGAACAAGAGGGCGAGAAGCCGTCCGATCCATTTCAGACGAAGCCGGCAGAGTGAATTGTCCTGATAGACGGGCATGCCTACCGATGAGCCTCCGGCAGTCCGTGGCGAGAGTTGTCAGGGGGTGCTAACAAGCTGTTGCGGCCGGAATGCCCAGACCTGTCCAAAGCGGTCTCCTAGTAGGGATCTCCCTCGGCCATCGAACTCCTTGAGAAATTCTTGGGAGGAAATTTGATCCGATCGTAACCGCGAAATATGAAAACTCCGACCACCGACGTGAGGCAACTGCGAATAACGATGAACTGCAGCGAGTCATCCGATACCGGCCGGCCGAGCAAATCCAAGATAACAACGATTAGAACCGTGTCAAGGGAGGCTGCCGCCCCCAACAACAATATTCGTCCGAGAACGCCCTCCGCCGCCGCCCTCAGGCGCAACAGGCCGACCAGAAATCCAATCACGGTCTTGCTCATGCCGTTGAGTCCCAAAAGGGTTCCCATTAGAAGATCGGAGAGCAGGCCGAAGCAGGTGCCCCAGAACGCACCCTTGGCCGCCGTCGAGTGCACGGAAAGGTAGAGGACCAGTACCAGCGGCAAATCCAGGTAGCGCCGGAACTCCGGCAGCACCCTGCCGAGCAGAATTTCGAAGCTTCCTGCGATCAGGAGCAGGAGCAATATCTCGGTTCGGGAGAATCGGGCTTGCAGAGGGGTCCAATTTGTCTCGGCGGCCGGGCGCGGACGCTTCAAGGCTCACGTGCGACGAGGACTTCCTCGATTTTGGAAAAATCGACGAAAGGCTCGACCTTAATGTTGCGATATATCATTACTCCTTTCTCGGAGCTCACAATACGGCCGACCGGGATGCCTTTGGGATAGATCCGGTCGGCCCCGGAAGTGTAGACCAATTCCCCGACATCCACCGGCTCGTGATTGGGGATGAAATTCCACTCCAGGAGATCGCTTCCGTCGCCCTGGAGCACACCTTGCAGTCGAGAGTCCGCCAACATGGCGCCGGCGGAAGCGCCACGGTTGGTCAGCAGCTCCACCTCCGAGCTCGCGGGCGTGGTCGCCACGACGCGACCCACGATCCCCGAGAGACCGATGACGGCCAAGTTCCGCTTGATGCCATGACGGGTCCCGATGTTGATGCCCAAACGACGACTGAAGAAGGGGGCGGTCTTCCAGATAATAGTGGCTGTCGTGGTTTCGAAACGATACTGCCGGGCGAGGATCCGGAGTTCCGTACTGCGGCCCAGCATCGACTGAACGCTCTTGAGTTGTGCGTTCTCCAAGCGAAGCCTCCCGATCTCCGCCTCCAATTCCTCGTTCCGCTCCTGAACTCCGAAAAGAATCACATAGCGTTTCAACGCCCCCTCGACGCCGTCGGCCACTGCCGAAACAGCCAGCGCAAGAGGGGAAATCACGGCCACTCCCAGGGTTCTCAGCAGGGTATGTCCGTCGGGATTCCGAACCTGCGACGAGATCAGCACCAAATGCAACACGATCGCCAAGATGACCAGAGGGAGTGACTTGCGTTCGGCCGACCAACTCATATCAGTCCGTGGCGAGAGTCCCGCGAGCACCGAGACCGTCCTTGCGCCTGCCGGACAAGGCGCACAATAGAAGTATACCGGGAATATGTGACGGAGTCGCAACGCGGGCCGCGCGCGATGCAGGGACGGTCGAATGCCGTGACGATTCTCACCTAAGGCGGATCAGGTGCGCCTCAGGAACTGATCCTCCTCAAGAGATCGATGTCCTCGAGCATCTTTCCCGTGCCGATGGCGACGGAGGAGAGTGGATTCTCGGCCACATAGACGGGAAGGCCCGTCTCCTGACTGATTCGGTAATCCATCTTCTGGAGTAGCGCCCCTCCCCCTGTCAAGATGATACCCGTGTCCGAGATGTCGGCGGACAGCTCGGGCGGCGTCCTCTCCAGGGCGACTCGGACCGCATTCACGATGGCCACCATGGAGTCGGCCAGCGCCTCGCGAATCTCTTCGTCGGTAACGGTCACGGTCTTGGGAATTCCCTCGATGAGATTCCTGCCCTTCACTTCCGCGGTGACGGGATCCGGCAATTCAGCCGCCGATCCGAGCTTGATCTTCACCCGCTCAGCCGTTCGCTCGCCGATGAGCAGATTGTGCTTTCGCTTGATGTACTGAATGATGGCTTCGTCCATTTCGTTTCCCGCCACCCTGACGGAGCGGCTGTGGACGATCCCCGCAAGACTGATGACCGCGATGTCGGTGGTCCCGCCCCCGATGTCGACGATCATGTTTCCGTTCGGCTCGGTGATGGGGAGACCCGCCCCGATGGCCGCCGCCATCGCTTCCTCCACCAAGTAGACCTCGCTGGCCTTCGCGCGGAGCGCAGATTCGCGGACCGCCCGCTTTTCCACCTGAGTGATCTCGGAAGGGATGCAGATGATGATCCGGGGATTCAGCAGAAAACTCCTGTTCTGAGCCTTCCTGATGAAATAACGGAGCATTTCCTCGGTCACGTCGAAATCGGCGATGACCCCATCCTTCATGGGCTTGATGGCAACGATGTTGCCTGGCGTCCTCCCCAGCATCTCCTTGGCGTCCGTCCCCACGGCTTCCACTTTGTTGGTGAACCTGTTGATGGCGACGATGGAAGGTTCGTCGACGACGACTCCTTTCCCGCGTGCGAACACGAGAGTATTCGCCGTGCCCAGATCAATGGCCAGATCGTGGGAAAAAGATTTGAACAGGGAACGAAAAATCATTGGCCCCTTATGCCCCTCGGGATTTCAGCGGGACCACACCCTCGGCCAAGGCAGCCCCGTTTTACTGGCGCCCATTATCGGACACCGTCAGTTTTTGTCGCAACAGATCTCTCTCCAGAAACCGGGTAGCAGTATCGGACCCATGTTATAATCGGCGACTGACGCAAACCTCATTCGGGGGCTGACGGAGGGCTCGATGCTACCCTTTTTCCGCGAGAAGCGACGAGGGCTAAAGTGGATTCTGTGGTTGGTCATCATTGGGCTGGGCGTCGGGATGCTTGGCCTGTTCGTCGACACACCGGGTCCCAGCTCCGGCGTTTCCTCAGCCCACGCGGCCGAGGTGGCCGATTTCGTCATTTCCTCCGCTGAATTTCGGAGACACTACATCCAGTTGGTCGACGCCTACCGGCGCGTCTACAAGTTGGACCGTCAGGATCCTGCCATCATCAAGCAGTTGCGTCTGGGCCAACAGGCGCTCGATCAGTTGGTAGCGGAATACGCGACGTTCCACGAAGCACGCCAGATGGGTATCGCCGTGACCTCGGATGAAATCGTTCGATTCATCACCGAGACCCCCGTATTTCAGGAAAACGGCAACTTCATCGGGGTGGATCGCTATCGCGCCATCTTGCAGGCCAACAACTGGGTGCCCCAGGAATTCGAGGACAGCATCCGGAGGCAGCTTGCTCGGGAGAAGCTGCGCAGAATCCTGACCGATGGGATCTTCCCCACGCCCGGCGAGATCCGGCGAGAGTTTCTGGACCGGAATCAGGAGGTGAAGCTCCGTTACGTGACCTTCGACCCGGAGGAGTTGTCCCCGGTGGATGTGGCGGATGAAAAACTCAAGGAGTATTTCGACGAGCGCCAGGACAATTACCGGGTCGGCGAACAACGCAGGATTCGTTACGTTTCCATTCCCGTCGACCCTGAGAACGTCAACGTCTCCGAAGAGCAGATCCGCGATCGAATGGATCGCGTCACTGACACGGACCAGGTGAGAGTCAGCCATATTCTGATTTCGGTGGGAAGCCCTGACGAAGAACCCGCGGCGAGGGCCAAGGCCCAGAACCTCTTGCAGCAGCTTCGATCCGGTGCGGATTTCGCGCAGTTGGCTCGAGAGCATTCCGAGGACCCCGTTTCGGCGGCGGCCGGCGGGGACCTTGGGTTTTTTGGGCGAGACAAAATGATGCCGGAATTCGAGAAGGCCGCTTTCGCTTTGAAGCCCGGAGATTTGAGCGATCTGGTGATAACGCCTTTCGGCTATCACATCATCCGCGGCACCTTCAATCCCGAGCATCACGACGGCGATGCCCGGCGGCCGATCGCGGAATATGAAGCCCGGCAACAGGCGGCGGAGAACCAGGCTAAGGATCTGGCGACGGAAATATCCGGAGAGCTGGCGGAGGACCCCGACTTGGCGAAGGCGGCAAGCGCTCGCAGCCTACCGGTCGAGGAATCGGACTACTTCGAGCTCGGCGGCTTCATTCCCGGTCTGTCCGTCAAGAACGACTTCAACCAGGAGGTCTTCGACCTCCAGGAGAACCAGTCACCGGAGCCGTATCATGCGGCCGGTTCCTACCTGGTGGCTCAACTGATGGAGATCCGGCCCACCCACATGCCGCCTTTCGAAGAGATACGCGACAAGGTTCTCTCCGATTACCGCTCCACGCAGGGTGACGAATCCGCTCGGGAGAACGCATTCGCCCTGCACCAGACCATCCAGGACGGCAGTGAGTTCCAGGACCTGGCGCAGGAACGGGAACTGCAGGTCATGACGACGCCTTTCTTCAAGCGGGGCGCTACCATCGACGAGAACCTCCGCTTCTCGCCGCAGGTTCACGACCATGCCTTTCGGCTGAAGACGGGAGAGGTCGCCCCGCCCGTCCTGGTCACCGGTAAGTACTTCGTGTTCCAGGTGGCCGAGAAGACGGAACTGGACCGGGAAAAGTTCGAAGGCGAGAAGAGCCAATTGGAAAAGGAGCTGACGGAGAAGAAGCGTGCGGACTACTTCAACGCCTACGTGGAAGGCACGCTGGAACGCCTGCGCAGCGCCGACGCCATCACCATCAACCAGGAGATGGTGGACGCCATGACCGGATAGCCGGCATTTCGTCCCATTCCCCAGGGACGTCGGAGCGACGGATCACTGCACCGTGACCGACTTGGCCAGATTCCGGGGCCGGTCGATGTCGCAACCCCGCTCCCTCGCCACGTAGTAGGCCAGGAGTTGGAGCGCGATCACGCTCAGGAATGGCGTGAACGTCTCTCCACAGTGCGGAATCTCGATCAGGTCGTCGACCAGCTCGGCCAAGTGCGTGTCTCCTTCCGTCCCCACCGCGATGACCGGGCCGTTTCGGCTCTTGATCTCCTCAATGTTCCCGACCATCTTCCGATAGACGCTGTCGCGGGGCGCCAGGCAGACGGTTGGGAAATTCTCGTCCACGAGGGCGAGAGGTCCATGCTTCATTTCTCCCGCGGCATACCCTTCAGCGTGAAGGTAGGAGATCTCCTTCATCTTCAGGGCCCCCTCCATCGCCACCGGATAGCTGAAGTTCCTCCCCAGATAAAGAAGGTTCTTATAGTGGGCGTAGCGGCGGGCGATTCCTTCAATGGCCGGGGCCCGCACGAGCATGGAGCGCATTTTCCCGGGCAGGTCCCGGAGCTCGTGGACAAACTCCTGGCCTTCGCTCAATGACATCTGCTGGTGCCGGCCCAGCAGGAGACCCACCAGATAGAGAATGGCGATCTGGGAAACGAAGACCTTGGTGGAGGCGACACTGATTTCCGGACCGGCATGATTATAGATTCCGGCGTCGGTCAGGCGGGCGACCGTGCTGCCCACCACGTTGACAAGGCCCAGGCTGAGAGCACCTCGCCGTTTCACCTCGCGCACCACGGCCAGGATGTCAGCCGTCTCCCCCGATTGGCTGATGGCCAGAACCGCCGTGCCCGTTTGCAGGTTCAGCTTGCGGTACTGGAACTCGGATGCCAGATCGACGTCGACAGGATAGTTGGTGCAGCTCTCGATGACGTAGCGTCCCAGCAATCCCGCATAGTAGGAGGTCCCACAGGCCAGTATGATGAGCCGCCGCATATTCCGCAGGCGGCCCCAGACTCGCTCCAGGCCTCCCAGCTTGGCCAGCCCTTCCGCCTCGATCAGCCTTCCCCGGATGGCCTCTCCGACCACCTCGGGCTGCTCGTAGACCTCCTTGAGCATGAAGTGGGGGTAACCCTGCTTTTCGGCGGAGGACATGTCCCAGTCCAGGGTCTGGACCGTCCGATTCATGGGCACCCCGCTCAAAGTGCGGATCCGGTAACTCCCGGGCTTCAGCAGCGCCACCTCGCCATCATGAAGGTAGGCCACCTCTCGCGTGTGACTCATCAGGGCCGCCGCGTCGGACGCGGCAAAGATCTCACTGTCCCGGATTCCCAGAACCAGGGGGCTGCCCAACCGCGCAACAACGATTTGGGAAGGATTCTCGGCGGAAATCACTCCGATTCCGTAGGTGCCGTCCACGCGTTGAAGGGCCGAGTTGACCGCATCTTCCAAGTCACCTCGATAGCATTCCTCGATCAGGTGGGCCAGCACCTCGGAATCGGTGGAAGAGCGGAACAGATGCCCCTTTTCCCGAAGCTCCTCCCGCAGCTGCCGGTAATTTTCGATGATCCCATTGTGAACCACGAAGATCCGGTCCCGGCAATCGCCATGCGGATGAGCGTTTTCGGGAGAGGGAACACCATGCGTGGCCCAGCGAGTGTGCGCGATGCCGCCCCAGCCTGTCCAAGGCTTGTCCCCGAGGAGATTGGCCAGATCCGAGATCTTTCCCACCGCCTTCCGGCAGTGAATCCCGTTATTCACGGCTACCGCGACACCGCTGGAGTCATAGCCGCGGTATTCCAGCCTTCTCAAGCCGTTGAGGAGGATAGGCAGGGCCGGGCGATCGCCCAGGTAGCAGATAATCCCGCACATCTTTCAGCGCGGCTGGCTAGAGGAGCCCCAGTTGGAGCCTTGCCGCCTCGGACATGTTCTCCATGGTCCAGGGCGGGTCCCACACGATTTCAACGGCGACCTTGTCGACGCCGGGAAGCGCCCGGATTTTGGACTCGACCTCCAACGGCAGCGACTCGGCCACCGGACAACTGGGCGAAGTCAGGGTCATCTTCACATCCACGGCACCGGCGTCGTCGACGTCGACCCCGTAGATCAGACCCAGCTCGTAGATGTCCACCGGGATCTCCGGATCGTAACAACTCCGGAGGACCGAAATCACCTCTTCCTGAATGGGGCCGCCCGCTGGCGACGTCCCGCTTTCCGATTCGATCTGGAAACCCGGTTCCGGATTCAATTCTTCTGCCATGGATCCCCCTCCGCGGCGTGCCGCCGGAGTCTCATTCGGTCGAGACGACCTCGTTTCTCTTATCGAGTGCCGCCCGCAACGTATGCCAGGTCAAGGTGGCGCATTTCACCCGAACCGGATAGCGGCTGACCCCTTCAAACACCACCAACTTGCCCAGATCCGGTTCGGAGAGATCTTGCGACTCGAGATTTCCCGTTACCAGTTGGTGAAAACGCTCGAACAGAGCCTCGACCTCCTCCAGTTTCCGACCCTTCAGGCTCTCGGTCATGATGGAGGCGGAGGCCATGGAGATGGCGCACCCCGACCCCCGGAACGAGATCTGTTCGACGATAGAATCGTTCAGCTTGACGTACACGCTGACGCGGTCGCCGCAGAGGGGATTGAATCCTTCCGACTGGTGATCCGCGTCCTCCAGAACACCGAAATTCCGAGGTCGCCGATTGTGATCCAGGATGACCTCCTGGTAGAGGGCGCTCAGGTCCGACATCACTCAAACACCTCGATCACCTTCCCGAGGCCCCGGCACAAGGCATCGATCTCTTCACGCGTATTGTAGAACGCCAGAGACGCCCGTGCCGTGGCCGGCAGCCCATAGAAATCCATCAAGGGCTGGGCGCAATGATGGCCAGTCCGAATCGCCACCCCCTCCAGATCCAGAATGGTACCCATGTCGTGAGGATGGACTTCGTCCAGAACGAAGGAGATCACCGCCGCCTTCGACGGGGCAGTGCCGATCAGGCGCAGGCCGGGAACCTGCGAAAGCCGGGAAGTTGCGTATTCGAGGAGCTCGTTCTCGTAGGCAGCCACCCGATCCAGGCCCAGGTTCTCCAGATAGTCCAGTGCCGCAGCCAACGCGACACCACCGGCAATGTTGGGCGTCCCCCCCTCGAACTTGTGCGGAGGTTCGTTGTACGTCGTCTTCTCGAAGGATACGGAACGGATCATCTCTCCTCCCCCCTGATAGGGAGGCATGGATTCCAGATGGTTCCATTTGCCGTAAAGGATGCCGACTCCGGTGGGTCCGTAGATCTTGTGTCCGGAGAAGCAATAAAAATCGCAATCCAGCTCCTGCACGTCCACCTTGACGTGCGGCACCGCTTGAGCCCCGTCCAGAAGAACGAGGGCGCCGTGCCGGTGCGCCATTTCGACCAGTTTCCGCACCGGATTGATGGTCCCGAGAACGTTGGACACATGGGTCACCGCGACGATCCGGGTCCGATGGTTCAACAACTTCTCGTACTCGTCCAGATACAGCTCGCCCTGGCCGGACACGGGAATGACCCGAAGCCGCGCGCGCCTTTCCTGGCAGATCATCTGCCAGGGAACGATATTGGAATGGTGCTCCATCTGGGAAACGATGACCTCGTCACCCGGATCCAGAATGCTCCGTCCCGAGGTCTGGGCCACCAGGTTGATCGCCTCCGTCGTGCTCCGGACGAAGACGATCTCCTCCGCTCGCGCGGCGTTGAGGAACTTCTGCGTTCTCTCACGAGTCGCCTCATAGGCGTCCGTTGCCCGGACGCTCAACAGATGGACGCCCCGCTGAATGTTGGCGTTGCTACGGGAGTAGTATCGGCTCACTGCATCGATGACCTGCTGCGGCTTCTGGCTGGTGGCCGCATTGTCCAGGTAGGCCAACGGCTTGCCGTGAACCTTCCGGGAGAGGATCGGGAAATCCCGGCGGATGTCTTCCGGATTCAGCCCCCCAGGCACTCTCCGGCTATTGTTTCGCGCCGTTGTGCTGATACTCACGCCAGGGCCTTCCTCAGAAAACGCCCCTGGGGCAGCCGGTCGAAAAGCTGCGAGCTGAGTCGATCCCGCAGGCCGGCCAACCGCACGCGGCGGATCAAGTCTTCGGCAAAGCCGTAGATCAGGATGCTTCGCGCCATATCCTCGTCGATTCCTCGCGACCGCATGTAGAAGATGGCTTCCCGGTCGAGTTGGCCGATGGTGGCGCCATGAGTGCACTTGACCTCGTCGGCGTAGATCTCCAGTTGCGGCTTCGTATTCACCAGGGCTCGATCGGACAGGAGCAGGTTGTTGTTGGTCTGCTCCGAGTCGGTCTTCTGGGCTCCCGGATGGACCACGATCCGGCCCCGAAACACCCCTCGGGAACGTCCGCCGAGAATTCCCTTGTACAGCTCCCGGCTGCCGCAATGAGGAGCCGCGTGCTCGATCCGGGTGTGGTTGTCGACCAACTGTTCTCCGGAAGTGATGAAAATGCCGTCCAGCTCCGCGTACGCACCCTCGCCCCCCAGAACCACGTTCAGATCGTTGCGCGTCAGCGTTCCCCCCAAGTCTGCCGACATGGTGCGCACCACACTGTTGGATTCCTGCCGGACCTCCAAGGTTGAGACATGGTGCGCGGCGCGGCTCTCCTCCTGCAGCCGATAGTGATCCAGGTTGGCATTCTCCCCCACCGCCACCTCGGTGACCGGATTGCTGAAATAGGATTTCTCTCCGACTCCCACATAGTGCTCGACCACGGAGCATTCGCTGCCGGCGCCGACCAGGATCAGATTCCGGGGATGGGTCACGAATGCCGGACCCCCGTTACCGGTGGAGATAAAAACGAGATGGATGGGATCCGGGATCCGGACTCCTGCGGCGACCCGGACCACCGCTCCGTCTTCAATAAACGCGGTGTTGAGAGTCGCGAACGGATGGCGCTCAGCCTCGACATACCGGGCCAGGTGGGCTTCGACCTCTTCGGGACGAGCCCGAAGAACGGACGCCAACGATCCGATCCGGACCCGATCCTCCATCTCGTCGAAGTGGGACAACTCGGCACAGTATCGTCCATTCAAGAAGACGCAACGGAGACCATCGCTGCCGCCGACCGTCGTCGAATCCATCCGGCAACGTCCGTCCGGAGCAGGCGAAGGAGCGGTCTCATATGAGGTGGCTGCCAGGGAAGCGACGTTTGTATACCGCCACTCCTCATCGGCGATGGTGGGGAACCCCGTCTCGGTGAAGCGCAACATGGCTCCGCGGCGAAGTTGAGACAACCAGCCGGGAGTGTCCGCCGGCGCCTCGTCCAGGCGGTTGAATCTTTCCAGATAGGAGTCCAGGGATTTTCGTGCAATCTTCATCTCGATCCGTACCTCGATCCCGGACTAAGCTCCCGCCACCGCCTGCGGCCGGGCATTCTCCTGACCGGCATACCCTTTCTCTTCCAGCTCCAGGGCCAGTTCCTTGCCCCCTGAACGGACGATGCGGCCGCGGGCAAGGACATGGACGAAGTCGGGGACGATGTAATTGAGCAGACGCTGGTAGTGGGTCACGACGATGATGGCCCGTTCGGGCGACCTCATGGCGTTGACCCCGTGGGCGACGACCTTGAGCGCGTCAATGTCCAGCCCTGAATCGGTCTCATCCATGATGCACAGAGCCGGCTCCAGCACCGCCATCTGGAAGACCTCGTTGCGCTTCTTCTCGCCGCCCGAGAAGCCTTCGTTCACGGGCCGGGCAAGGAGGCTCTCGTCCATCTTCAGGAGCCGCGTCTTCTCACGGACCAGCTTGAGGAAATCCAGGGCGTCGACCTCCTCCTGGGAGCGGCTGACCCGGATCGAGTTGAGGGCGGCTCTCAAAAAATACGTGTTGCTCACTCCGGGAATCTCCACCGGATACTGAAAGGCCAGGAAGATCCCGGCCTGGGCCCGCTCTTCAGGAGAACACTCCAACAGATCTTCGCCCTGGTAGGTGAGCGATCCCCGAGTGACCTCGTAATCTTCCCGGCCGGCCAACACTTGAGCCAAGGTGCTCTTTCCGGACCCGTTGGGGCCCATGATCGAGTGGATCTCTCCCTTTCGGACCGTCAGATCCACACCGTTAAGGATCTTCGTATTCCCCGATCTCACATGCAGATCGCTGATTTCGAGCATTGGATTCCCTTCCTGAGTTCAGGAGCCTCGCGGCTTGATGGATTGGCAACCTGGCGGATCAGCCGACACTTCCCTCGAGGCTGATCGACAGCAGTTTCTGAGCCTCGACGGCAAATTCCATCGGCAGCTCCTTGATGACCTTCTTGCAAAAGCCATTGACGATCATGGAGACGGCATCTTCCGCCGAGAGTCCCCGCTGTTGGCAGTAGAAGATCTGGTCCTCTCCGATCTTGGAGGTCGAAGCCTCATGCTCCATGTGGGCGCTGCTGTTGTTCACTTCGATATAGGGGAAGGTATGGGCTCCGCACTCGTCCCCCATCAACATGGAATCGCACTGGGTATAATTGCGGGCCCTTTCGGCACGGGAGCCGATCCGGACCAGTCCACGGTAGGTATTCTGCCCACGACCGGCCGAGATTCCCTTGGAGACGATGTTGCTCCGGGTGTTCTTGCCGATGTGGATCATCTTGGTCCCCGTATCCGCCTGCTGACGGTTGTTGGTCAGCGCCACCGAATAGAACTCCCCCACGGAATTGTCGCCCAGCAGGATGCAGCTGGGATACTTCCAGGTAATGGCCGAGCCCGTCTCCACCTGCGTCCACGAGATCTTCGAGTTGACCCCCTGGCACTTGCCCCGCTTGGTGACGAAATTGTAGATGCCGCCTTTGCCGTCCTTGTCCCCCGGGTACCAATTCTGAATCGTGGAGTACTTGATCTCGGCATTGTCCAGCGCCACCAGCTCCACCACCGCCGCATGGAGCTGATTCTCGTCTCTCATGGGCGCGGTGCACCCCTCCAGGTAGCTGACGTAGGAGCCCTCGTCGGCGATGATCAGGGTGCGCTCGAACTGGCCGGTCTTGGCGGCATTGATGCGGAAGTAGGTCGAGAGTTCCATGGGGCAGCGGACCCCTTTGGGGACGTACACGAAGGAGCCGTCGGTGAAGACGGCTGAATTCAAGGAGGCAAAGAAGTTGTCAGTGTGGGGCACGACCGATCCCAGATAGCGTCGAACCAGCTCCGGATGCTCCCGAATGGCTTCGCTGAACGGGCAGAAGATGATTCCCAGCTCCGAAAGCTTCTGCTTGAAGGTCGTGGCGACCGAGACACTGTCGAAGACGGCATCCACGGCCACCTCCGTGACCCCGGCCAACATCTCCTGCTCACGCAAGGGAATTCCCAGCTTCTCGTAGGTGGCGCGGATCTCGGGGTCGATGTCGTCCAGGCTCTGGGGTCCGTCGCCGTTCGACTTGGGAGCCGAGTAATAGACGATGTCCTGGTAGTCGATGGGTGGATAGTTGACATTGGGCCAATCGGGTTCCGTCATCTTCCCCCAGCGGCGATAGGCCCTGAGCCGCCACTGGAGCATCCACTCGGGCTCTCCCTTCTTGGATGCAATCAGTCCGATGGTGTTTTCGTCCAGCCCGGGAGGAACTTCGTCGACCTCCACATCGGTGTAGAAGCCGTATTTGTATTCTTCCGCCGCCAGATCCTGCAATTGCTCCATTTCAGTAGGCATGGAATTCCTCTTTCACCGACGATGGTCGTTCCGGCACTAGCCTGTGAACTGTGGCCGTTCCGTCTCAATCCCGCGGCCCGCTTCCAGCGGGACCAACGAGTCTGAGAGGGGGGAGGTCATGTCCAGCAGACTGATCCGCTCCAGCGCGTCGAGAACCGCCTGGTTGATCACCTGCCAGTTGCTTCGGATACAGCAGACCGGTTCCTGCTTGCACTCTCCGGGCGTGCCGATGCACTCGGTCATGGCAATGGGCCCCTCGATGACGTTGATGATGTCCGCCACCGAGATTCGCCCCGGCTTGAGCGCCAGACTATAGCCTCCCTTGGCGCCGCGGCGGGACGACAGGATTCCTTCCCGGGCCAACCCCTTGAGGATCTTGCTGACCATGGGCAGCGGGATCCGGGTTTGGTCGGAGAGAGCGCGGGCACTGTAGGTCAGTCCCTCGCCACCGGCAAAATGCGTCAACAGAACGATTCCGTAGTCGGCCTCCTTACTCATTCGAATCACGATCGCATCACCCTCACGGCCGCGTATCAGTCCGTGGCGAAAGTCCCGCGAGCACCGAAACCGTTCCTGCGCGCCGCCGGGATGCAGGGCCGGTCGAATGCCGTGTCGACTCTTGCCACGGGCCGATATAGTACTAATTTGGTCCTGTTTCTGTCAACGTGCGCAGAACTCTAATTTCAAGCCCCTTGCAAACATGGAGGAGGGATCTCCGGGTAACACCGCCGGGGGGGACGCCGTGCACCGAGGCCACGGGGCCGCAGCCGTTGCGGCATCAGACTCTTGCCGGAGAGAAGGGAGGCCAGGAGCCTGCGCCGTAGAAATCAATCTACTGCGCAGACTCCTGGCGCCGGGGCCCCGGAGGCGAACCGGGCGCATAATATCCGGGCCGAGTATGCACGACCGCGCCCGGAACCGCCGCCCGGATCGTCACTTCGCGCCAGGAGCCGTCACGGGCGCGATTCGTCGGTCGGTAGGAGATATAGTATTGATTCTTAAGCTCTTCCGCCACGCGCACATAGACATCGGAGAGACTTCCAAAGGCCTCACTGTCCAGCACCCGGCCACCGGTTCGATCCGCCAGCGTGCGGAGGAATTTCTTCACGCCCACGATGTACTCGTCCGTCATCTGCCTGGGGATGATCCGGCCCCGGCTCTGGAGTTGGATCCGCATCCTCCTGGCGCTTACCCAGTAGGCTTCCACTGTCGAGGCGACGTAGGTCATGGCCTCGGAGCGGGTCACCAGATCCATAACCTCCTGGGCGGTGACCATGCTGTGGGTGTCGATGCCGTCGGAGAGAAGAATGATGGCCTTTCTTCCCGACACGTTCGCCAAGAGGTCGTCGCAGGTCACGTAAAGAGCATCGTTCAGAACGGTCTTGCCCTTGGCATAGATCTTCAACATCGCATTCTCGATCCGCTTGCGGTCGTTGGTCCAATCGAGAATGAGCTTGGGGACGCTGCTGAAAGTGATGACGGCGATCTGGTCCTCCTCGCCGAGACTGTCCACGAAACGAAGCGCCGCCCGCCGGATTTCGCTCTGGCTTCCCCGGGTGCTGCCGCTGACGTCCACCAGCAGCACCACACGCACGGGCAACGCCTCGCTGTAGAAGTTCAGGATCTCCTGCCGGACGCCGTCTTCATAAACGGAGAACTGGTCGCGGGTCAGGCCTCGGAGAAAACCTCCCTGGACGGAGCGCGCGTTTACGGAAAGGAAAACCTGGTCGACTGCGACACCGATTCGAAAGCCGGTGTCGGTCTCATCGGCTTCGACGGGAGCGTCGTCCTGGACCCCGGTCCAGAAGAGACCCCAAATCAACAATGTCAGATGGACCACGCGTCCATTATAGCGGACGACCCGGTTTGGGATGCGGTCAGGGCAGGGGGGTCTTTGTCTTTTCCAGCAGGCGAATCCGACCGATCTCCAGCTCCCGGTCCACCGCCTTGCACATGTCGTAGAGCGTGAGGGCGGTGACGGCCACCGCCGTCAAGGCCTCCATCTCCACGCCGGTCGCCCAGCGGCAGCTGACCCTGCTTCGGATCAGGAATCCTGAATCGTCCAACTCCACATCCACATCTACGAAATCCAGGTTGATATTGTGGCAGAGTGGAATGAGCCCGCTGGTCCGCTTCGCCGCCTCGATTCCGGCCAAGCGGGCGACTTCGAACGGATTGCCCTTGGGAAGACCGGCTTCGAGTACCACCTGGCGGGTACTCTCCGCCATCAGGACCCTCCCCTCGGCCGCTGCCGTCCTTCGAACCAGGTCTTTCCCGCCGATGTCCACCATTCGCGCTCTTCCCGTCGAATCCACATGGGTCAACCGCGTCATCTTGCCTCCTCTCATGCCAATCGGCCTCGACCCGGGTCGGCGTCGAGGAGCAGAACCGAGACCCGCGCTCCGGCGGCGATGCCGGAGACGTGGGAGGGAATGATCAACAGAGAATCCGCTCTGGCGAATCCAGTCAGATCGGCAGACCCGCCGGTCTCGACGGGGGAGACCCGAAGTGGTCCGCTCCAGTCCATCCGGGCCGGCTTGAAGAAGGTGCGTCCCGGTTTGTGGGACACCGCCTGCGTCAACGTCGCCTCAATCCGGCGTAGCGAGACGGATTCGCATCCCATCCACCGGCGAACCAACGGCCTCGCAAAAAGCTGAAAAGTGACGAACGCCGAAACCGGATTCCCGGGAAGCCCGAAAGCCAGTGCCGCCCCCTTGCGACCCACGCAGATCGGCTTCCCCGGTTTGACGGCGGCCTTATGGAAGATCAGCCGGGCTCCTTCCCGCTCCAGAACCCGGTGGACGAAATCATATTCGCCCATGGACACGCCGCCGGAGAGAAGGAGGAGGTCGAATTTCAGTCCGGACCGAATGACCTCCGCGATGCGTTCCGGATCGTCCCCTACCGAGACCTCCGACGCGACCTTCATCCCGAGTCGGCGGCAGAGCGCCGAAATCATGGGGCCGTTGGAATTTCGAATCTGGCCGAACCGGGGACGGGCTTCGACCGGGACCAACTCATCCCCCGTGGAGACGACAGCGGCCGAGAGTGGACGATAGACCTCCGGTCGTGCCTGGCCGAAGGAGGCCAAGACGCCAATCTCGGCGGGACCGATCAATCGTCCCGCCTCCAAAACGACGTTTCCTTTGGCGACTTCCCTGCCCTGTCTCGAGACGTTGGCCCCCGGCGCCACCGGTTTCAAGATCTCGACGGTGGATTCATCGACCATTCTCGATTCCTCCACCATCTGAACCGCATCGGTGTCGGGGGGGACAGGCGCCCCGGTCATGATTCGCACCGTTTCGCCCGGAGCTACCGACGGCAAGGAATCCGCTCCGGCCGCCACCTCTCCAACCACTGCCAAGCGCGCCGGGACCGTCCCTACGTCGGCGCTACGGACGGCAAAACCATCCATGAACGATTTGTTGAACGGTGGGACGTCCGCATCAGCATGAACGGGAGCCGCCAGAACTCGATCGAGGCACCGCTCCAGCGGCAATGCAACCGTCGCGGGAGACGGACATTGGGAAAGAATCCGCTCCAAGGCATCTTCATAGGGAAGTAAATCGACCATACCGCTCATGATCCCTGTTCAGTTTCGGTACTGGCAAGGCTGGGAAAGTGGGACTGAAGGGTCTCACTCCAGCGCGTTGCCGTCACCGGTTACCATCCCGACGAATTACCTGCAAATATCTGATGTTGACAGGGTTGTCGATAGACGTTCCGGATCCTGGAAGCTAAAGCACCACCTGCTCCCGATATTCTCCGAACACCTCACCCATGGCCGCAGACATCTCTCCAACGGTCGCGCCCGCCTCGACCCCCTCTACGATGGCGACCATCAGATTCTCGCGCCCCCGGGCCATTCGGGTCAATCTTTCTACTGATCGCTCCCAGCGATCCCGGTCCCGGCCGGCCCGATGACGCGACAATTCCACAATCTGCCGCTCTCTCGTCTCGGGGTCCACTCTCAGCAACTCGATGTCCACCGGCTCTGCATCTCGAAATCGATTGACCCCAACGACCACCCTTTCCCCCGACTCCAAGGTTCTCTGGAGACGATGGGCGGAATCCTGGATCTCTCGTTGGATGAACCCGCTCTCGATGGCCGGCACCATCCCGCCCATGGACCGGATGCGCTCCAGATAGCTCTCCGATTCCTCCTCCAGGCGCCTAGTGAGCTTCTCCAGGTACCAACTCCCGCCAAGCGGGTCCGCCACATCCGTCAGCCCCGATTCCCGGGCCAGAATCTGTTGGGTCCGGAGCGCCAACTGAGCCGCGGCCTCCGTCGGAAGCGACATCGCCTCGTCCTTCCCGTTGGTGTGGAGCGACTGGGTGCCGCCCAGGACCGCGGCCAACGCCTGTACGGTGGTTCGAACCACGTTGTTGTCGGGCTGCTGCGCCGTCAGCGTGCTGCCGCCGGTCTGGGTGTGAAAACGCATCATGCAGGATTTCGGATTCGCGGCGCCCCAGCGTTCCTTGACGCAACGAGCCCAGAGCCGCCGCGCCGCTCGGAATTTGGCCACCTCTTCGAAAAGGTCGTTATGGGCGGCGAAGAAGAAGGAGAGCCGGGGGGCGAAGTCATCGATGTGGAAACCCGCCTTCAAGACCGATTCGACGTAGGTTTCGGCATTGGCCAAAGTGAATCCGATTTCCTGAGCGGCCGTAGAGCCAGCCTCCCGGATATGGTAGCCGCTGATGGAAATGGGATTCCATCCGGGAACCGTCCCATGGCAGAACGTCACCAGGTCGGTAACCAGCCGGAGGGAAGCCTCCACCGGGTAGAGATAGGTGCCGCGAGCAATGTACTCCTTGAGGATGTCGTTCTGGACCGTGCCCCGCACCGCACCCCAGGAGGTTCCTTGCCGGCGGGCCTGAACCAGATAGAGCGCCAGCAGAATCGGCGCCGTTGCATTGATGGTCATGGAGGTGGAGACCCGGCTCAGGTCGATATTGCGAAACAAGGTCTCCATGTCCCACAGGCCATCAATGGCAACGCCAGCGCGGCCGACCTCCCCCTCCGCCAGAGGATGGTCCGAATCCAAGCCCAGTTGAGTCGGCAGGTCGAACGCGACTGACAGGCCCCGGTTTCCCTGAGAGAGGAGATACCGGTATCGACGGTTCGATTCTCGAGCGGTGGCGTAACCGGAATACTGGCGGATCGTCCAGTGCCGGTCACGATACATGCCAGGATAGGCGCCGCGCGTGAAAGGATAGCCGCCCGGCTTTCCCAGATCCGTATTCTCGTCGAATTCCGGCACGTCTTCCGGTCCGAAGCATGCCTGCTCGGGTTCGCCGATGCCGGTGCCGGGACTCATTCTGGTGGCGTCGTTCCTCACTTTACAAGCACCTCGGGTTTGATATCATGGGCTCAATTCAAGGTCAGAGTTCCGCAAGGTTAAAACCTTGCTCGATTTCGGCTGGATGTTAGCAACGGGAAGGGTGGAACTCAAATGCGAGACGGGCAACTCAAGGACTACAAGAAGAAACTCGAGTCGGCCATCAACGACGCCCTCGTCACCTCCCCCCAGATCAACGCCGCCATACAGGGTATTCGCGAACACGGATACGATGTCTTCCTCATTATCGAAGCCACCATCGGTTTCAATGCGAGGGGGAGCGGATCGGCGCCGGCCAAGAAACTGTCAGCGGTCCGGTTGCAGTTAACGGGTCAGGACGAGAAGTTTCTGCGTTCGCTGAAAATCAGCCCCGAGTAGCACACCCTTCGGGGCCGGGCCCTTTCAGGATGCCTCCCGCTACGAAGAGCACGGATATAATCCCCACCATGCCCGATCTCTCGGTAGACGTCATCGTCATTGGGGGCGGCCACGCCGGTTGCGAGGCGGCGTTTGCCGCGGCACGAATGGGCGCCAATACCGCCCTGGTCACCATAAACCGCGAAATGATTGCCCAGATGTCGTGCAACCCCTCCGTCGGAGGCATCGGCAAGGGTCACCTGGTGCGGGAGATCGATGCCTTGGGTGGCCTCATCGGCCAGGTGGCGGATTCGAACGGAATCCACTTCCGTCTCCTCAATAGGAGTCGTGGCCCTGCCGTTCAAGCCCCTCGCGCCCAGTGCGACAAGAAACTCTACCGGCAGGAGATGCAGCATCGGCTCCGCTATCAGAAAAACCTCACGGTGGTCCAGGCAGAAGCCACGGCCCTGTTGCGGAATGGGAACCGAATCGCCGGCATCGAAACCGCTGCCGGTGAGCGGGTCGACGCACCCTGCGTCGTTTTGACCACCGGCACCTTCCTGAACGGGCTCTGCCATATGGGGCAGAAAAAGTTTCGTGCCGGTCGATCAGGAGAAAAGGCTTCCGTCCAACTCGCACGTTCCTTGAAATCCATCGGCTTTCGCCTCGGCCGTCTGAAGACGGGGACACCACCGAGGCTTGAAAAGAAGAGCATCGACTTCTCGCGTTTCGAAGTCCAGCCCAGCGAGCCGGATCCCACTTTATTCTCGTTCCAAAGCCACCGGCCCAAGCTGCGCCAAGTCGACTGTTGGCTCACACTCACCAACAACCGTGTCCACGAGGTGATCCGCAACAACCTGCATCGCAGCCCACTTTACAGCGGAGACATCGTGGGTCTCGGACCTCGTTATTGCCCCTCCATCGAGGACAAGGTGGTGAAATTTCCGCACCACGACCGCCATCAGCTCTTCCTGGAGCCGGAGGGACTCGATTCCGAGCTCATCTATGTGAGCGGCCTCTCCACGAGCCTCCCGGCGGACGTGCAGAAAGAAATCCTGGCCCAGATCGACGGCTTGGAAGAAGCAACCATGATCCGGCCAGGCTATGCCGTCGAGTATGACTACGTCCAACCGTCGGAGTTGCGTCCTTCGCTGGAGACCAAGCAGGTCGAGGGGTTGTTTCATGCCGGCCAGATCAACGGGACCACCGGCTATGAGGAAGCCGCGGGCCAGGGAATCCTGGCCGGAATCAATGCTGCCCTCAAGGCCTCGGGGGGTGAGCCTTTCGTACCCAGCCGGAGCGAGAGCTACCTGGGGATCCTGGTGGACGATCTGGTCACAAAGGATGTTGACGAACCGTATCGGATGTTCACGTCCAGAGCCGAATGCCGTCTGCTGCTCAGGATCGACAATGCCGACCGCCGACTCATGCCTCACGGCCAAAGACTGGGACTGGTCTCATCGAAGCTCTTCAGCAGATTCCAGGGCAAATGGAAGCGGATCGACGACGCCATCGAATTCTTGCGGAAAACTCGTTTGAAGAAAGCGTCCCCGCTGCTCGAGGCTCTGCGGTTGCAGACCGGTGCTCCCCGCGGAGCCTGCCTGGACCGCCTGCTCAAGCGGCCTGAGGTCGACATTCGTGACATGACCCCCATTTTGAGGGCGAACGGGCATTATCTGAACCGGGAGGAGGGGCAGGTCGTTCAGACACAGATCCGGTACGAAGGCTATATCCGCCTGCAGATGGACGATGTCCGGCGGCTGAAGAACATGGAGGGCAGAACCATCCCTGCCGGACTCGACTTCGACCGCGTCAACGGGCTTTCCCTGGAAATGAAGGAGCGTTTGGAGCGGGTTCGCCCCACCAGCCTGGGCCAGGCTTCTCGAATTCCCGGAATCACTCCGGCCGCCCTGTCGATGCTGAGCATTCACCTCGAGGTGAGAAGAAGGTCTCCAGCAAGGGAGCCTGTCGCCAGAACGAATTCCCACGCATGAGCCGCTTCTCCGAATGCGTCTCTTCGCTTGAAGACCTCTTCGGCCTGACCCTCGACCAAGCGCAACGGAACGGCGTCCGTACCTATCTCCGGTTGCTGGCCAAATGGAACTCGCGGGTGAACCTGACCCGCCTGGTTCGAATCGAAGACGAGTTGCGATTTCATTTCTTCGAGTCGTTCTGGCTGGCGCAGCGGTTTCTGGAGCCCAGCCACGCCGTTGTGGACGTCGGCAGCGGAGCGGGTTTCCCAGGGCTGGCGATGCAACTCTATTACCCCAGCCTTTCCCTGACCCTCATCGAAAAGAACTTCAAGAAGACCGTATTCTTGAAGCACGTCGCTCGGGCCCTTTCCCTGCGGGCCCGGATCGTTCATGGAAAGGCCGAGACCGAGACCGACTGGGAGGCCGTCCAACTCGTTACGGTTCGCGGCCTCAAGCCGTCACCCAGGTTGACAGAAGCCTTGGACCACTGCGGCATCCCCTTACTGGCGCTTCATGGCGAGAATCTCAGCGACACCCTGAAGGGCCGACGATACGTACGCCGGGAACGGGTTCCGGGCTCGCGACGCCGTTTCGCGACGCTATTCGGCGACGGCCCGGCGGAATAGGCTCGCATGTTTCACGTGGAACAATATCGGCCCGGATCGACGGGCGAGTCAGGACGGCGCAGACTCCTGGCCACTCCGTACGGCCTCGGACGGCTCACTGCCCCGCCACTGAAACAGCGGACCCGGCTGGCACACTTTCCGGATCTTTCACCTCCTGCTGTTAACATGCCTGCACCCGGAACCGCAAAATGACGAGAACCATCGCCATTGCCAACCAGAAAGGTGGTGTCGGCAAGACCACGACTGCTATCAACCTGGCAGCCTCGCTGGCTTCCGCCGCGTGGCGCGTCCTCCTGGTTGACCTGGACCCCCAAGGCAACGCCACGTCGGGATTGGGAATCGACAAGAACGAAGATGCTCTATTCATCTATGACATCCTCGCGGGCGGCGCGGACCCGCTCTCAACGCTGCGGCAGACCGAGATGAAGAACCTGCACCTCCTCCCTGCCAATCGCGCGCTCGTCGGCGCCACAGTGGAGCTGCTCGACGCAACGGACCGCGAGCGGCTCGTCGCCCGGGCTCTGCACCGCATTCGCGACAGCTACGACTACATCCTGATCGACTGCCCGCCGTCGCTGGGTATTCTCACTCTCAACGGCTTAGTGGCCGCCAACTCGGTCCTCATCCCCATCCAGGCAGAATATTTTGCCCTCGAAGGGTTGTCGGACCTCATGGAAACGATTCGCCGCATCCGGGAAGGGTACAACCCCGGCCTGGAACTGGAAGGAGTCCTCCTCACCATGTACGACGAGCGCCTCATTCTCTCCTCCCAGATCAGAGCTGACGTCTGCTCTCACCTCGGACCCCAGGTTTTCGACACTTTCATTCCCCGCAACGTCCGACTGGCTGAATGCGCCAGCTTTGGACAACCCATCCTTCTCTATGACGCCCGCTGCAAAGGAGCCAACAGCTACCAGAGCCTGGCCCGGGAATTGGTTGGCCGCCGCCAGCCGGGACTGGATCAGGACTCGATATCCCGTGAGGTGAACGGATGAAGCGAAGAGTTCTCGGACGGGGTCTGTCCGCACTACTGCCCAGACCCGAAACCGCCTCCTTTTTCCTTCAGGTCGAACTGGAGCGGATCCGGCCGAATCCGTTTCAGCCCAGAATCCGCATGGACAGCGCCAGGCTGCAAGAACTCGCCGACTCGATCACCGAAAACGGCGTTCTCCAACCTATCGTGGTCCGGTCCCGTCCTGAGGGCTACGAGATTGTCGCCGGCGAACGCCGCTGGAAGGCGGCTCAACAGGCCGGGCTTTCTCGGATTCCTGCCGTCGTTCAGGACCTTTCCGACGAGAGGATGGTGGAAGTCGCCGTTGTCGAGAACATCCAGCGCGATGAATTGAGCCCGATCGAGGAAGCACATGCGTACCATATCCTGATCCAGGATTTCCGACTCACCCAGCAACAGGTGTCTCAACGCGTCGGCCGCAGCCGGGCAGCCGTCGCCAACACTCTTCGCCTGCTGCGCCTGCCCAAGGCTGTGCAGGAATCCCTTCTGGACGGCAAGATCAGCATGGGGCACGCCCGGGCCCTGATTCCCCTGACTCAAGCACAGCAATTGAAGTTGGCCCGCCAAATTGTGTCGGAGGACCTCTCGGTGCGGCAGGTGGAGCGCCGCGTTCAGGCGCTGCGCCGGGACCCACCCTCGCGCCCGGCTTCACTTGACCCCAACGTCAAGGCCGCGCAGCAGCGCCTGCAGCGACGCTGGAAGACGAGAGTTCAGATCCGGACCCGGGGCTCAAAGGGCCAGATCGTATTCCACTTCAATTCCAGCGACGAATTGGACCGCCTGTACGAGAACCTCATGACGTAGGGGCGATCTTGTGGTCGCCCTCCCCGGACCGAACAGTGAGGGACGACAGCGGGCACCCGCAACGGGGACCCCGACATCGCTTCGGCTCCCCTGTGCTCCCGCTATTTCCCGATGCAGAAAGAGCTGAAAATCTGGCCCAGCAGGTCTTCCACGGTCGTCTCGCCCGTCACCCCGCCCAGTTCGGCCAAGGCACCCCGCAGATGGTACAGCGGAAATTCTTCGCTCAGACCGTCCCGGTAAGCATCCATTCCCGCGCCGAGCCTCTGCCGGGCACGCTGCAGACACCCCTTGTGCCGAATGTCGGTGATCACGACGCGTTCCCGTTCCCAGTCGCTGTCAGGAGCCACGGCCTCCCGGATCGCCCGCCTGAGGAGGTCCAGCCCCTGACCCGTCAAGGCCGAAACGTCGGACCTGCTTTGAGCGCCGGACTCCAATTCGGAAGGAATTCGAACTACGCCCTCCAGATCCACCTTGTTCACTACCAGTAAATAGGGCGTGTCCTTAAGTTCCGTCCAAATTCTGGCGTCCTCCGCGGAGAAGTCCCGGCTGCGATCGACCACGAACAGGGTCAGGTCCGACGCTCCGACGTAGTCCAATGATTTTCGGACACCCAGCCGCTCCACCGGGCTTCGCGCTCTTCGGATTCCAGCCGTATCCACGAGTTGCATCGGGATGCCCTCCAGGTCCACGGTCTGGTCGATAGCGTCTCTGGTAGTTCCGGCGACAGAGCTGACGATAGCCCTTTCTGTTCTACATAATGCATTGAAAACAGACGACTTACCAGCATTAGGCCGACCGGCGATGGTGGCCACGAACCCGTCCCTGAGAACCCGTCCGACGCGAAAGGACTCCTCCAACTCGCCGATGCGGCCGGAGATCCGCTGCAAGTCCCATAGCAGATGGTCCCGGCTGTCTGGTTCCACGGGATCTTCGACGAACTCCAACCCCGTTTCCATGTGGGAGATGACCCGCACCAGACGCTCTTTCACCGACCGGAGTGCCCGGGACAGCCTGCCGTCCAATTGGTCCCGGGCGATGCGCGCCTGGTGCGTGGTCTGGCTTCGGATCAGATCGCGGACTGCTTCTGCCTGGGCCAGATCCATCTTCCCGTTGAGAAATGCTCGTAGCGTAAACTCTCCGGGTTCAGCCAGACGGGCGCCGTCTCCCAGGAGGCCATCCACGATCTGTGCCTCGACCGCAGGACTTCCATGGCAGGAAATCTCCACGATGTCCTCCCCGGTGTAGGAGGCCGGTGCCGCGTAAAACGTCACCAGCACCTGGTCGATCCGATTCCCGTCCCCGTCCAGAAAGTCCGTCAAGGACGAATGCCGAGGTTTCCAGGACAGGCGGCGGGAGGAGGGAAGCCGCCGGCCGACAAGACTCCGGCTGGACGCACCGCTGACGCGAATCACCTTGATGGCTCCGCGCCCCGGAGGCGTGGCGGCTGCAACTATGGTTTCACTGTAGGGATCTGTGGCGTCAGGGGGTTGCGTAGATGATGACGCGCCGATTGGCTCCCGTGCCTTCACTTTCAGTCCGAACTCCGGGCTCGTCGGCCAAGCTCAAATGAATGATTCTCCGCTCGGCGGACGGCAGAGACTGGAACACGAACTCTCGGCCGGTGAGCCGAACCTGCTCCGCGCCCTTTCCCGCCAGCAGCCTCAACTCCCCGTCCCGGTCCGTGCGGTAACCATTGCAATCGACCCAAAAGTTACAGCCAGTCAGGGATTTGCGGTAGTAGATCTGGTTCAGAAGGTGATTCACCGCGTAGAGGAAACGGGCATTGTTGGCCAGAACCACTTCACTATCATGTCCGCTGAGACGAAAACTGATGATGTCGCCATCGAGACTTGATTCGAAGGAGAGGTCCAAGCCCATCCTTTCCAACACGTTCGTCAGGAACATCTCCGAGCTGGCCAGAATCTCGCCATTGTCAACCTTTGGCTGAGCCTTCCACGGCCGTCCCGGTCCGCGATGCCCTCGAGGTCGGCGCCAGCGCTCCAGGCTACGCCCGGACTGGCCTCCGGACGGAGGTCTCCAGGGCCGGGACTCCATCACTTCTTCCTGGTTTTCTTGGGGGATGACTTACGTTTCGGGGCCAATTCAGGATTCCATTTCTGCATCAGAACCTGAAACATCATAGCAAAGAGGTTACTGAACAGAAAGTAGACGACCAAGCCGCTGGACAGGTTCAAGAAGAAGAACGTGAAGACTACCGGCAGCATCATCATCATGCGCCTCTGCATCGGGTCCCCGGCAGCAGGCGTCATCTTCTGTTGGACCACCATGCTCGCTCCCATGACGATGGGAGTGATGTAGTACGGGTCATGCCTTGAGAGGTCCTGTATCCAGCCCATGAATGGCGCCGCACGCAATTCGATGGAGGAATCGAGCATGCGGTAAAAGGCGAAAAGGAAGGGCATCTGGATCACCAGCGGCAGGCATCCGCCCAACGGATTCACACCGTGCTGCTTGTACAACCCCATCATTTCGGCGTTCATCTGCTGGCGTCTGGGGTCGGTCCGTTTCATCCTCTTGTACCGATCCTGGATGGAGCGGATCTTGGGTTGAAGCTCCGACATCTTCTTCATGGACGCGATCTGCTTGTAGCGCAGGGGGAAAAGAGCCAGATTGATGAGGAAGGTGAGAATGATGATGGCGACGCCGTAGTTGCCCACATAGGCATAGGTCAGCTTCAGGCAATAGAGCAGGGGCCTCACCAGAAGATCAAACCAGCCGTAATCGACGATGTCGCTCAAAAAGGGGTCGGCAAGAGCCAGCTCCTCTTGATCCTTGGGCCCCAGAAACAAGGCGTACCGGGCCGTGCCTCTGAACTCGGCTTCTCCCACCACCAGCGGCGCCTCTTCCGGCTCGCCGCCGGCTCCAACCGGCCCCGAGACCGCCGACAGACGCGCCGCTCGGATCTCGTCGGGCGCGATCACGACGCTGGCAAAATACTTGCTGTCGACCGCCACCCAGCGGGCAGACGTCTCGATCCGGTGGGCTCCCTCGGCCAGATCCGAAGCATCGTACTTTTCCATCGAGCCCGCCGCGTAGTAGGCAACGCCGGGCCACCAAAAATCCGTGGAAGTGCCTCCCTCCGGGTCCGCCCGTCCGATGCCCGGCCCCAGCAGGACCGAATAAGCGGCTGGCCTTCCGCCGAGCTCGACCCGCGTCCGGACTTCCATCAGATGACCCGACTGAGGAATGGTGATCTCCTCTTCAACCAGAAGACCCTGGTTCCGATAACTGAACGAAATCTGCGCAGGCGCCTGCACCGTGCCGGCCGCCGCGCCCGTGACCTCGAACGGCGAGGTGGCCAGCTCCCGGTCCAACTCTTCGTCGTCCAAGCGCAGTTGCATGGGTCGGGGAAGTGTCTCGGAGAGGCCCTGCACCAGCAGTTCCACCGGTTCGCCCGATTCATCCGAGTACCGCTTGAGAAGCACGCTCTCCAGGCGGGCGCCGGTGCTGTTCCAGGTCAGCACCATATCGTCGTTCTCGACCTGAATCTTGCGATCCTGCCCCTGGGTTGGGCTCAAGGGCTCGCTGCTTCCGCGACTCTCTTGGGAAATGCGCTCCCGGGACGGCTCGGATTCGACGCGTTTTTCCTCGACCCGCTGCTCCTCAGGGGTCTCCACCGCCGCCGGAGCCGGGGTCGGCCCAAGCCGCTGGTAAAGAAAGGGAATCAACAGCAGAACGGCCATGGAAAGAAGCATCGCCATAAGGAGGCGCTTCTCCATGTCCATCTGTTCCGGTCCTTGACCACCCAGCATCGTCTACTACAATCCACGAATCGCGGCTCTCGCGACCAGATCCCCAGCCCGCATTTCTCGTCAGGGGGCACGATGATCGCGCAGGATTTTCGCCCTCGGCAAGGGCGCACCCAGCGTAGCCAGTCCCCGGGAGACCTTGGAAATAGCTGCGTAAATGATTAAAAAAACACTCTTTTTCAGAATAATCATACCGGCCTGGTGTGGGAAATTCCGGCTACGGAAGAGGGTCGAACCCTCCGGCATGCCAAGGGTGACAACATGCCACTCGCCTGAGCCCGAGCAGGATTCCCCTGAGCACTCCCTTTTTCTGAATCGCTTGGCGCATGTATTCCGAACAGGAGGGGTGAAACCGGCAGGACGGGGGCAACAAAGGAGACACGAACTTCTGATACGAACGCAGACACCCGGTCAGGAACCGTCTCACGACCCCTGCATCCTTCTCTTCCAGCGTGAAACCACTTGAAGAAACTCTCCTTGAAGCTCCTGGAACGTTGCCGCCGCGGCGCAACGCCGAACGTTGACCACTACATCGGAGCGGGGAAGGATCCCCTGCTTGTTCCTGCGGAAGCTTTCCCGCAGGCGCCGCCGGATGCGGTTCCTCACGACCGGCCGCCCCATCTTCCGCGACGCGGCGATCCCCAACCGGCTGAACTGCCGCCCGTTCTCCCGGAAGTAGAGGACAAAGTAGGGCGTGAAGACCTTGTACCCTTCCCGGTAAACAGCCAGATATTCTTTCCGGGTGTGCAGGCGCTCTTCCCAGGAGAAACCGAACTGTTTCACCCGCTCACCGAAAGCATCGTCCGCTTTTTGGCTCGCCTCCGCCTCAGAATCGCCCGCCCCGCCGGCGACGCCATGCGCGCCCGGAACCCATGATTCTTTTTGCGACGCCGATTATTCGGCTGAAAAGTTCGCTTCATCTCCGTCTCCGCCCGTACTGAAAGGAACCAGATGCTATCAATTCCAGGCGCCCGGTTCAACTCGCCCCTCCCCTCCCGGCGCACATCTCTTTCCCCTCTGCCCTACGGGCGCACCTACATACCTTTCCTTTCATGAGTCGCATCCCTGGGGTAACAACCCAGAACGGTGAGGAACTCCGTCAATTCACCGAGGTGGCTCAATGCGTTGCGCACCCGCGTCTCGCCCGTGTTCCCGAGAAAGTCGAGGTAGAACAGATACTCCCAGGGACGGCCGTGGATGGGGCGGGACTCGATCTTGGTGAGGTCGAGGTCCCGCAACGCAAAGACGCTGAGGCATTTGAAGAGCGCTCCTGCGGCATTCTTGAAACTGAAGACGATGGAGGTCTTGTCCGCGGCTTCGGATTCCCGGGAATCGCTCGAGAGCAGAAAGAAACGGGTGAAATTCTCCACTCTGTCCTCGATCCGATCCATCAACACTTTCGCACCATGATATCGGGCCGCGTTCTTGCTGGCGATGGCGGCATGGCCCCGGAGGCCTTCTTCTACGATCTCCTTGACGCTTCCGGACGTGTCGTAACCGGTTTCCCTCACCAAGTGCGGATGCTGCTTGAAGAAGAGCTCACACTGATCCAGCGCCACCGGATGAGAGCGGACCGTTTTCACGTCCTCGAAGGCACCTCCGGCCAGCGTGATCAGGCTGTGCTCAACCGGCAGATTGGCCTCCTTTCGAATTCTCAATCCATGACGAACCAGCAGATCGTAGTTCCGGTGAATCGAACCGGCCAGAGAATTCTCGATGGGAATGACACAACAGCCGCATTCTCCCTGGGACGTACGCAGAAAGACATCGTCAAACGTCCGGCAGCAGAGAAACTCCACGGGCCCGGGAACCATCTGCATGGTCGCCAGTTCGCTGAACGACCCGCGTTCTCCCTGAATGGCGACTCGCGTCGCCTTTCCCCTATCCTGCAGATCCGCGTCCAAACGGTACCTCCATTCTTGCTCCCGCCCACCGTCTATCCCAGAGCCATCCGGCGGAGGCACATGGGAATCGAACCCACCGGCCCCGACTCTCGCCGCGGCCCGACTGATTTTGAAGACCAGGCCCGTCACCAGACGAGAAGTGCCTCCGTGCCGACATTTTAGCCGGAATTTCTCGCCGGGGGCAGGATACGGAATGTATGCCCACCGGTCAGGGTGCTCTTTTCCGGCCGGACTGAGGCTGCTACCATCACGCTGGAATGGCCAAGACGCGGGAACGGCGGCGCCCGGAGTCCGTGCAATCACTCTGCCGCACCGCCGCACGCTTACGCGACCAAGTCAAGGGCCGGACCATCAGTTTTTCTCCCAAAGTCTTCATTCCCCTGACCCGCCTCTGCCGCGACCGTTGCGGCTACTGTGCCTTCCGGCAGGATCCCAATGATGATTTCCAACCCTACATGACCCCGGATCAGGTGCTCACCGTCGTTCGGCGGGGAGAAGAACTGGGCTGCCGCGAGGCTCTCTTCGTTTTGGGCGATCGCCCTGAGCGACGCTACCCGCGAGCGCGGCGCTGGCTGCGTCAGCACGGATACGACAGCACGATCGAGTATCTCCATGACATGTGTTCTCTGGTTCTGGAAGAGACCCGCCTCTTTCCGCACAGCAATCCCGGCATCCTCACTCGGCGAGAGTTGGCGGCGCTGAAACAGGTCAATGCCTCCATGGGCCTGATGCTGGAAAGCACGAGCCGTCGCCTCTCCGAACCTGGAGGGCCGCATTATCGGAATCCAACGAAGAATCCCCGGCTTCGCCTCCGAGTGCTTCGGGACGCGGGCGAGCTGAAGATCCCTTTCACAACCGGTCTCCTCGTCGGAATCGGGGAAACCTTCCAGGAACGGATCGATTCCCTTCACCAGCTCCGGCGTCTCCAGAGCCGTTACGGCCACCTGCAGGAATTCATAATCCAGAACTTCGCCCCCAAGACGGGAACTCCCATGGAGGGAGAGCCGCGTGCAACCGGCCGGCAGATGATGGAAACGATCTCGCACGCCCGTCTGATCCTGGGCGGCTCAGCCAACCTGCAGGCGCCCCCCAACCTCTCGGGCCGCAACCTTCGCTATCTGAATTACCTGGATGCCGGAATCAACGACTGGGGCGGCATTTCTCCGCTGACCGTCGACTTCGTGAATCCCGAGGCCCCCTGGCCCCGAATTGCCGACCTGGCCCGTCAGACCGAATCGCGAGGCTTTCAGCTCAAGGCCCGCTTTCCCGTCTATCCCGAATACATTCGAGGCCCTGCTCCATTTCTGCCCTCATCTCTCCGCTCTCGATTGCGATCCGAGGCGGACCCGGAAGGGTATTGGCCCGTCGTCCTCCCGCGGACGGATTTGCCAGCTTCAATCGGGGAGGCCACCGGTGCCGACTGATCCGGAGCGGGCGCTGAGCGGGGTTCGAATTGATATCGCCCGTATTTTGGGCAAATCCCTGGCGGGGCGCGATCTGGCGGTTCCCGACATGGTCCGGCTGTTGGAGTGCCGGGGTCCCGAGTTTCTCGCCCTCCTCGAAGCCGCCGACTCTCTGAGGCGCCGTTCCATTGGCGAACAGGTGACCTATGTGGTCAACCGAAACATCAATTTCACCAACGTTTGTGCAAAGAAATGCAGCTTTTGCGCCTTTAGCCGAACCTATCGCAGCGAGGAAGGCTATTTGCTGCCCGTTTCTGAAATCGTTCGCCGGGCCCGGGAGGCGCATCAATTCGGCGCAACGGAGGTCTGCATCCAGGCCGGCCTGCCTCCTGCCATGCCCGGCGACCTCTACATTCGAATCTGTCAAGCGGTCACCGACGCGCTTCCAGACCTGCACGTCCACGCCTTTTCACCGGAGGAGATTTCATACGGGTGCCAACGTTCCGGGATGCGGGTTCGAGATTACCTGGCGGAACTCCTCGACGCCGGGATCGGCAGCCTGCCTGGCACATCGGCCGAAATCCTGGACGACGATCTGCGCGACCTCATCTCACCCGGACGCATCAGCAGCGGGGAATGGACCCGAATCATCTCGACGGCCCACTCCCTCGGCATCCGGACCTCCTCCACCATGATGTTCGGCCATCTCGAGACTCCGGTGCATGTTGCACGGCACTTGGCCCACCTGAGAACCATCCAGCGCCAGACCGGCGGCTTCACCGAGTTCGTTCCCTTGGGCTTCGTCCACACGGAGGCTCCCCTGTACCAGAGCAAACGGCTTCCGAATCTCCGGCCCGGGCCCACGGGTTGGGAGGTTATGAAGGTTCACGCCGTCTCCCGGATGGCGCTGGACAAGGATATCCCCAACCTTCAGGTCTCCTGGGTCAAGGAAGGGATGAAGTTGGCTCAACTCTGCCTGGCAGCAGGCGGAAACGACCTGGGAGGCACCCTGATCAACGAAAGCATCTCCACTGCCGCCGGGGCCGGTCACGGCCAATTGGCGACCCCGAAAGAGCTGCGTCGCCTGATTCGCGATGCGGGCAGAGTCCCGGCGGAACGGAACACGCTCTACGGGACCTTGCGCGCCTTCACCGGCAGCGGCGAAGCCGGGCATCACCCTCTCGACTCCCTTCGGCCCGACGAGCGGGACGACTTCGGCTCCTACGCCCAATTGACCCGCTCGCGGCGGTTTCGCTTCAACTCCGGTTAGCGAAACAGGTCACGCTCCGGAGGGCGCACCAGGCTCGACCCGCCACCAGGACCCTCGTCCAGCCGCACACCTTGGACCAGGGCCGCCGGAACCCGGCGACGCTTTCCCATCACCAGCTCAGCTGCGGAGGCGATTTCGTCGGCCCGGGCGATGCACGTGTTCCGAAGCGGGCGCCCGAATCCATCCCTTTTTTCCCGATAGTCCGCCAGCGGCATTCCTCCCGCCACGCCGATGGCCACGTTCACCTGTCCCTCGCGCCAGGGGCGGCCGAAGGTATCGGCGATGATCACCGCCACGTCCACACCAAATGCCTCGACCAGACACGTCCGAATGGCGGCCGCAGAGCGGTCCGGTTCCTCCGGAAGCAAGACGGCCATCCCTTCCGGGCTGTTGGAGAGATCGACGCCGGCGTTGGCGCATACGTGCCCGTGGCTGGTTTCAGCCAGCAGCACGCCGCGATCCATCCTCACGATCCTCCGGCTCTCGGACAGGGCCAATTCGACCACCCTCGGATCCCGGCCCCATTCACGGGCCCAGGAGTTGGCCAGCGGCGACGGGGTGACCGTCGTCAGCGGAACAGTCCGCCCTTCCGCCTTGGAAACGATCTTGTGCGCCAACACCAGAATGTCCCCCCGGCGAACCTGGACAGGGATCCGCATCAGTGCCTCCGCCAGCAACAGTCCCAGAGCGTCCCCCGCTTTCACTTCAGGGAGTCCCGGGATGCCCAGGATGTGCACGCCAGTGTCATCCATGGGGATTCCGCATGTTGTCGGCCAGACGGGTGATGAGGCCACTCTTGGCGAGAAAGTTCCTGGTCGCCGCCCCTCCTCCTGTCTGCCAGAACCGAACCAGGTCTTCGGGTCCGTCCAGATCAAGACCGAAACGCGGGTTCGGCAGCACGGTGGCGGGCACCCGGGCGCGGTGCGCCTCGGCCAGATGCCGCCGCAGGCTGTCCCGGCCGAAGCGGGACGGAAAGGCATCCGGCGGCATTCTCAAAAGGGCATTGGTGCCCCGGCCGTCTCGTGAGGGCACCAGAAGAGCCGCCGGGGAAGCCAGGGGGCGGCCCAGCAGAGCATCCACATCCCGTCCCTGGATAAGCGGGACGTCCAATGGCACGCGGAGAATACACGTTGCTCCCTGTTGGCGAAGTACGGCTGCGCTCTGGTCCACGGAGCGGCTCTCGGAGGATTGGCGCTGTTCCCGAATGAAACCCCATCGCCGCCGGGCTGCGTAGGCCGCAACCTCCGGGCCGGAGCCTGCCACGACCACCTTGTCCGGCGTTCCCGCGCGAGCCAGTGCCCGCCCCACGTCCTCCAACATGGCCCAGACCAGCTCAATCCTTTCCCGGCGGGACAGCCACGGGGCCATTCGCCGCTTGGCTTGGCCGAGCTTCTTGACCGGTATCAGAACGACTTTCACACCAACCGCAGCAGGGCGCGAGCCAGTGCCCGTTTCGCGCCGGAGGTATCCATGACGGTATTCCGAACCACAACCCGGACACCCAGGCGCTCGATGGAGGCAGCGCTGTCCGCATCGCGCTCATCCAATACGAAAACGTCCATGAGGCCTCGATAGATCCGGGCCACGCCTTCGGCCGAGACCGGGTGCCCCAGCTCCTGGAGCATTCTTGCCGCCGGCCCCTTGAGCGCCCGCCCGCCCACGATCGGACTCACCGCCACCACCAGGCCCCGGCTCTCCACCACAGCCTGCTTGATCCCGGGGACCGCCAGAATGGGCCCCACGCTGATAAAGGGGTTGCTGGGACAGACGACGATGAGCCGGGCATTTCGAATGGCCTCCTCCACGCCCGGCGCGGCACTCTGGCAACTCAATCCAGTGTATTCGAAACCGTGAACTTGGGGGGCGCACCTCTCCCTGACCAGATATTCCTGAAGATGAAGGCGGCCGGCATCAGTCTCCACCAGAGTCGGATTGTAGCCTTCGGCCATAGGCAGGACTGAAGGCTCGATCCCGAACTCTTTGCAGATATGGGCGGTTACGGCGGCCAGGCCCCAGCCCCGGTTCAGCAGGGAGGTCCGCCAGAGATGGGTTGCCAGATCCTGGTCTCCCAAGCCGAACCAGGTGTCCGCACCCAAGCGCCCGAGGGCCTCCAGACAGCGGAATGTATCGCCCTCGATGCCCCACCCCCAAGTCTGGTTGGACAAGCCTGCCAGGGTATACGTGATGGTGTCGAGATCCGGACAGATTCGGAGCCCGAAGGCTTCCAGGTCATCCCCGGTGTTGACCACGACGGACAGGCGGCTCCCAAGCCCCTCCTGCGCCAGACCCCAGACCAGTTTTCCGGCGCCGACACCTCCGGCCAACGCCACCACGTGATCGTCAGCCGATCCGCAGAGGGCATCAGCGATCTCGACAGGACGAGGGGCTGCCGTCACGATTCGTCAGAGCCCCACGACACGAAAACGGGATTCGTGAACCCCGTATCGGCGATTGATGCCGATCACCAGGGCACTCATTCGCTCCAGTGTCCGGGCCGCGTCGAGCCCGCCCGCGTCCACCGTGCGGACTCCCCGCCAGCGGTTCAGCACTTGCGCCACCTCCTTCTTCCGGCGCATCGAATCGCCACATACGAATACGTCGCAGTCGAGAGGGGCGGCCACGTCCCCCAGAAGGGAAGCCGGAACCGTCTTCAGGGCCGCCACCAGGGCACCCGGATCAGGAAGGCCTGCAGCCAACTGCTCGCTGCCGGAACCGGCCTCCAGGGAAGCCATCTTTACCCGGCCGGCGTCGAACGCCACCGGCACCGTGACATCAACCCAGGTGGTCTCAGGCGCAACGTGCGGCGCACAGCTTGACACCAGACCTGCGGCCCCCGCGAAAGGGGCCGCTAGAAAGAGAACCCGGGATCGGGTTGCCACCTCCAGATTCAGCCCGCCCCGGATCAGGGGTTCACCCCCCAGAAAAGAATTCAACTCGGATGCCGTCCCGGTTGCCCGGGTTCGGCTGCGAGATCCTACAATGACCTCGAATCCCGCCTCGGCCAAACGCAGCACGATGCCCCGGCCCTCTTGACCGGTGCCGCCGAGCACACCCAGCTTCACAATCCGCCCTCTTTTTCGCCCGCCACGTGAATTCCCAAGCCGAGACCGACGCTTCCCGGAAGCCGCATTACAACAAAGCGGGATGGCCCCCACAAGTCTCACATTCAGCAGCTTTTGTCCGCTTGGCGCCACTACCTCCACGGGCGCGGAAAGCTTGCGGGGGAGAGTGTGTCCGCGTAATCTCTCCAGTGCATTTATGAGTTGATGGAGGGGCCGCCAGCAACAGTTTCGCGGCGGTGTAACAGCTTGGGCCCGGAGCTTCCGGGTAGCTCTCAATGAATTCGGTATCCGAGTATCTCAAGGGCAAGACCCTGTTCATCACCGGGGCCACCGGCTTCCTGGGACAGTGCCTGGTCGAGAAAATCCTCTGGGCGGCACCGGAGGTCGAGCGCGTCTACGTCCTGATCCGCCCGCAAACGAACCTGCGCGGCGCGGTCGTGACCGCCCAGATGAGATTGGAGCGGGACCTTTTTCAATCCAGTTGCTTCGACCGCCTTCGGAGCAGGCTCGGTAACGGCTTTTCGGCCTTCCTGAAAGAAAAACTGGTCGCGGTTTCCGGCGATTTGTCCAGAGACGGCCTGAACCTCGACGAGCCGACACGGATTCGCCTTCAGGGCGAGACCGACATCGTCATCAACAGCGCCGCCGTCGTCTCCTTCGACGCCCCGCTGGACGACGCCTACCATCTGAACGTCCTGGGGGCTCAGCGCGTCGCCCGCTTCGCCCAGTCCTGCGAGCGCTGTGTCCTGGTGCACGTCTCCACTGCGTACGTCTGCGGGGCTGCCGTCGGCTCCGTCCCGGAAACGATCCCGGAGGTCTCCGGTCCGGGCAAGGGACCCTTCCCGGCGCGCGCCTTCAGCGACGTCGATCTGGACATCGAACGCATCGAGACGATACTCGCCTCCGTCCAAGAGCGCGCCTACGCGCCCGGCCTCGAGCGCGAATTCGCGGCGGCGCTGCTGCGTCGGTTCAGACGCTCGAAGCGGGGCCGCAATGTTCGGAGACGGGAGAAGATCGAGAATCTCCGCAAGAAATGGATCCAGAACCAGCTCTCCCAGGAGGGGATGCACTGGGCTCGCGAACGGGGCTGGAACGACACCTACACCTACACCAAGGCCATCGGGGAGCAGATGGTCCTGCGAACCCGGGACGGAGCTCCAACCATCATCATCCGCCCCTCTGTCATCGAGAGCGGTTTTTCCGAGCCGAGCCCCGGGTGGCTCGAAGGCCTTCGCATGGCGGACCCCCTCATCGCCGCCATCGGCAAGGGCCGCCTCCGGGCACTGCCACTGAGCCCCAAGGTCACCATCGACCTGGTGCCCGTGGACATGGTCGTGAACGCGCTGCTGGCGTCGCTTCCCGCGGCGGCCGCAACGGGCGTCCAGGTCTACCAAGTGGCCACCGGATCCTGCAATCCCATCACACTGGGCTATCTTTACGATCTCATCTACCGCTATTTCAAGAGAAACCCCATGTTCGACAGGGCGGGGCGGCCGATCAGCATCCGTTACCTCCGCTTCCCGAAACCGGCCAGCTTCCGCTTGCAACATCGACTCAAGGCGCTGCCCTTGAACCTGGCGGCCAGCATCCTGGACAAGCTCTCCGTATTCGGCGCGTTTGACGGCGCTCAGCGCTTCAACCGACGCCTTTCGGCGCTCAAGGCCGCTCATGAGAAGCTGTATTACTACGGAGAAATCTACGAACCGTATCTGAACTTGAATTGCCGCTTCGGCGTGGAGAACACGCTGGGCCTTCTGGAGACGATGCCCGCCGGGGAGCGGGAAGTCTTCAACTTCGACGTGACTCGCCTGAACTGGCGCCACTATGTTCAGAACATCCACATCCCAGGGGTCAAGAAATTCATTTTGAAGATGGAGGGAGCCGGAACGCTGGAACTGGACGTCCAACCGTCCGAGGCCGGCCGATCCGTCTCGACCATCAACGAACTCCTGGCCGACAGCGCATCCCGGTTCTCCGACAAGACCGCGCTTCGGATGCAGCGCGACGGTGAGTGGATCAGCTACACGTACACGGATCTCCAGCGCCTGGCTCGGACCGTCGGCCGGCAACTCCAGGCCGAGGGTCTGGCCAAGGGCGACCGGGTGGTCCTTTTTGCGGAAAACCAACCGGACTGGGGCGCCGCGTACCTGGGAGCCGCCTCCCGGGGCGTCGTCGTGGTTCCTCTCGATTCCCAGTCGTGGCACCGCGAAGTCTGGTCTGTCGCCCATTTTACCGAGGCTCGCGCCATCCTGGCTTCCGAGCGCACAATCGAGCGGCTGACGCCCGACAGCCGGGCGCGGAATGAAGCCGGCGATGCCCCAATTCGACTCCTGAACATCAACCGCCTGGCCCAGCCGTTCGACTTTCCGCAATTCCCCAGGAGCACCGGTGTGGTGGACCGGGCTCCTGAGCCGCCCGATGACAGGCCGGTTCGAGTCGAAGCCGGGGATCCGGCTTCCATCATCTTCACCACCACCACGGCAGCGGACCCCAAGGGCGCCGTTCACACCCATTCCAGCTTCCTCAGCAATCTCCACGGCATGAACCGTTACCTGGCGGCAGAGGAGACGGACCAGATCCTTTCAGTGCTCCCTCTCTACCACGCGCTGGAATTTACTTGCGGGTTTCTGTCCCCCCTGTACGGGGGCGCGACCATCACCTACCTGCACTCCCTGAAGCCTCGAGTCATCCTGAAGACCATGCGGGAGACGGGCACGACCTGCATGTTGGGCGTCCCCAGTCTTTACGCTCTGATCCGGGACGACATCAACCGGCGCACCCTGCGCGCCTCCAAGTCACAACTGAAGTCCAACCTGGTGGCCAAGTCGCGCCAACTCAGCAAGTCCATCGACAAGACCTTCGGCAAGAACCTGGGGCGCCAGATCTTCGCCCGGGTCCACCAGGAATTCGGAGGCAAGATCCGAGCCTTCGTCAGTGGCGGTTCTTCTCTGGGCGACGAACTCTACGATGACTTCAAGGCCTTGGGCCTGCCCATCTACGAGGGCTACGGTCTCACCGAGACCGCGCCGGTCCTCACGGTCAATCCGCTGAATCGCAGCCGCCGGGGCTCGGCCGGCAAGCCGTTGCCCGGGACCGAGTTGCGAATCTACCGGGCCGATGACCGGGGAGAAGGCGAGATCATCGTCCGTACGCCCAGCCTCATGAAGGGCTACTACAAGAACCCGGAAGCCACCCGGGCCGCGATGCGGGACGGCTGGTTTCACACCGGCGATCTGGGGTGGGTCGACGAGGACGGATACCTCTACATTACAGGGCGCAAGAAGAACGTCATCGTCACGGGAGCCGGAAAGAACGTCTACCCCGTGGATCTGGAGGCCATCTACCGCAACGTGCCGGCCGTCGCGGAGATCTGCGTGGTGGGAACCCCCAAGGGGCTGACCGAAGACGTCCATGCCGTCATCCTCCCCAAGCAGGAGATATTGCGGGACGTCGCGGCCGAGGAATGGCCGCGGGCCATGAAACGGGCCACTCGAGCGCTGGCCCGGCAACTTCCGGGCTATCAGCGCCTGCAGCACATCCATCTTTCGGAAAGCCCCCTCCCGAGGCGCAGTGACGGATCTCTCGCCCGCGACGTCATCCTGCAGAACGTCCGCCGGAACCTCGCACGCTCTCGAGCCCGCGGCGGCCCGACGGCGCGTCCCCAAGGCAGTGACGTTGCTACGGAGTTGACTCGGGAGCTGAGCCGGATCTCGGGGATTCCCCCAGCGGACATCACGCCCGACTCCCATCTCTACACCGACGTGGGCCTGGACTCGCTCGCCGCCATGGAGCTGCTGATCCAGTTGGAGCATCGGTTCGGCATCTCGCTATCGGAGGAGCGCGTCGCTTCCCTGGTGCGCTTTGGCGATCTGGTCGATGCGGTGAAGGAGAGCAAGTCGGCGCGTTCGGCCGGCGAAGACGCCACGGACGCGGTCCGGTCCGCCCTGCCCTGGCCGCAACGCCCGCCCTTGGACCGCGCCCTCCTTGGCCTCTCCTTTACGGCGCTGAGGTTCCTGTACGCAATCTACTTCCGGCTGCGGCTGCGTTTTCCGGAAAACCTTCCCCGCGAGGAGGCCTACATCATCGCCGCCAACCATTCCAGCCATCTGGACAGCGGCGCCATCATCGCCGCATTGGCGGGGGCGATGGGGCCAAAGCAGGCCAGGAAGCTCCATCTTCTCGGGGCCCGAGACTACTTCTTCAACAATCCCCTTCGTGCCTGGTTTTTCAGCACCTTTCTCAATGTGGTGCCCATCGAACGGGAGGAAACCTCGCTGGCGGGTCTCCGCACCATCCAGACGATCTTGCAGGCGGGCGAACCCATCCTCATCTTCCCGGAAGGGACGCGATCCCGGACCGGCGAGCTCAGGTCCTTCAAGCCGGGCCTGGGCCTCATCGCCCGAGAACTCAGGGTGCCGATCGTCCCAACTCACATCGACGGCGCCTATCGAGCCTTCCCGGCGGGCCGCCACTTTCCGCGTCCCGGACGGCTGGCCGTGAGTTTCGGCAAACCGATCCGGACCGAGAAGTATTTCGCGGAAGGCGTCGAGGAGTCGCGCGTCCGCCTCTACCGAAAGATCGCCCGGGATGTCCGGGAGCACGTCGTGCGGTTGGGCGATGGCGGCCCGCACGAGCCAGTTTGACCCAGCACGCCAAGCGCCTCTAGAATGGCTGTCTTCTCTGGCCGGAGAGGTGCTGGAGTGGCTGAACAGGGCTGCCTGCTAAGCAGTTACTCGGGGGAACCTGGGTCGGGGGTTCGAATCCCCCCCTCTCCGCCACCCGCCCTGGCTCGATGCCTTCCGTACGGACGGCACAATCCCCCGGGTCTCGCTGACCGGGTTCCCGCACCCTCTCGACAGCGACGAAATGCGCCTTCAGAAGCGAAATACAAGCAGAAGCTGGGGGAGCACTTCGTCGGCGTCCTCAAAGCCGAACTTGTTGACCCAGACGTGCATTTCCACCCCTGCGAAGACCCGGCCCGGCCGCCGGGCAACCGCCTTGCCCAAGTCGAAACGCAATTGGGGCTGAAAGAGGATCCAGTAGGGCGCGCGGAACCCGAACTCGGTGTCTCGCGGGCTCTGCCATTCGCCGTGCCCCTCGAACGAGAATGAGGCACCGCCGATTTCGAAGGGCAGGCCCCAGTTGAAATCGACAAGGTGGCTGTTGCCTTCCTTCGGGGCGCCGCCGGCCGCCACCCCCTGGTTGCGGTCCACCAGATACACGTAGTCGACGTTCGCAAAGGCGAAACCGGGAAGATCGAGCTGGAACCGGAAACCGGGACCGATCTTGAGCACCTTTGACTGAGCTCCCCAGTTCAGCCCCCCCAGTGGACCGATCCCCCGGATGGGCCCCCAAGACAGTTTCTGGCCGGTGATCGATCCCAGGTTGAAGTAGGGATACCACTCCATGTAGATATCCCGGTCCGCACTCGACCCCGAGCAGCAGATCATGTCCACGAAGAAGAAGTTCTCTCCGTGGCTCCAACCGCTGGCGTGCTGAAGGGTCAGGATGTGCTGGAACCCATTGGGGCTCACCAGGTGGGGCCGGAGTGCGCTGCCACCCTGGTACTGAACTTCCGTAACGCTCCAGCTCTGGGCCACAACGTTCCCGTCAATCACCAGTGGACAAATCGCAATCAGGCCCAGAACGATGCAGCAACGGTGGTTCATCTTCTTCATGGCATGCAATGACTACGAATTCGGCGCAGAAGGCTCGACACCGAGCCGTGGCCTTTCAGTGCGCCGCCGGTTTTCGCTTCCAGCCAAATTTGCCGATCAGCGGCACGAAAATACATCGCTCCGCGCGATTCGTGCGATATCCGTCTCCCCTCCGGGACACGATGTGAAGGACCTGCGAATAATCCCGCCCCACCGGGATCACCAGGCGCCCTGATTCGTTCAATTGCCGCAACAGGGGCTCGGGGATTCGGGGAGATGCTGCGCCGACGATGATGCTCTCGAACGGTGCGTATTCTTCCCAGCCCAGCGTCCCGTCGGCCACTCTTACGTGGAGGTCCCGATACCCTAGCTCGTCGAACCGACTCAGCGCCTGCCGGGCAAGCTCCGGGATCCGTTCCACGGTGAAGACCTGCGCCTTCATGGCCGAAAGCAACGCGGCCTGATATCCACTTCCGGTCCCGATCTCCAGCACACGGTTGCCCGGGGACACCCTCGCGGCTTGAACCATGGCGGCAATCATGTAGGGCTGGCTGACGGTCTGATCATGGCCGATGGGAATGGGGCCGTCATCGTACGCCCGATCAATCCATTTGGCAGGCACGAAACGATGACGAGGGACTTCCAGGAACGCCTCCAGCATCCTATGGTCCCGGATGCCTCGGGCTTTCAGTTGCTTCTCCACCATCTTGAGGCGTTCCGGGCCGTAGCATGCGGGTCGTTTCATGCCGCTCCCCGGCAGAAAGTTCTCCGATGCACCGGCGTCGTCCCATATTTCTCGATTGCCCGGCGATGCTGTCTGGTCGGGTAGCCCTTGTGACGGGCGAATCCATATTCCGGATACACCCGGTCCAGCTTCAGCATGAGCCGGTCCCGATGGGTCTTCGCCAGGATCGAGGCCCCGGCTATGGAGAAATGCCTGCGGTCCCCGCCGACGCAGGCCTCCTGAGGGATTCCGAGGCCCGGAATCCGGCGGCCGTCCACCAGTGCGACCTCCGGCGCCGGATGGAGAACTGCGACGGCCCGCTTCATGGCCAGAAGACCGGCATGGAAGATATTGAGCCGGTCGACCTCCGGCACCGACGCCTCTCCGATCCCCATGGCGACCGCGTCTCGGACAATGATCTCGGCCAGCTCGTCGCGGCGGGCGCCTGAAAGTCTCTTGGAGTCGTCCATGCCGCAGATTTCCGTGCCCGGTTCGAAGATCACGGCGGCAGCGACGACCGGTCCCGCCAACGGGCCCATGCCGGCTTCGTCCACCCCGGCGACCCGTTCCGTCCCGCTACGCCACAGGCGACGCTCTTTTTCCAGCATCGAACTCAACCTGCGCCTTTCCGCCCGGGCCGAAGCCTGCGCGCGCGCCAGCCGGAGCCCAAGCCGCCGCACGCCGACTCTCGGATCCCGCGCCATGGCCGACAACACCGCGGAAGTCACCCGGATTTCACCGGAGGCAAGCACCCTCCTCATTTGGGACAGGGTCAACCGGGACGGCTCCAGTGCCACCATGCAGTTAGCCGCTCCAGCCGATATGGACACGAGCGGGCTTGGCAGCCCGAGGCAAAAGTCGTTTGGCCCGGACACCGGCAGGCAGGTATTGCGAAGATGCCAGTTCTTTTATGAGTATCCGCAACTCCATTATAATGCCACGTCGTGAGCACCGGCACTATCGGCCTCCTGGGCTTTGGGCGCTTCGGCCAACTGGTCTACCGCCACCTGCCGGCCGGCAATATCGCCGGCGTATTCGACCAAGATCCCGCTAAACTGGCCGGGCTGTCCGATGCCGCCACCCTGGATCAGGTTCTCACGGCCAAGTACATCATTCTCGCCACCCCCATCTCCGCCATCGATGCCGTCTGCAAGCAGATTTCTCCGGGCCTCAGAAACGGCCAAGTGGTCGTGGACACCTGCAGCGTCAAACAATATCCCGTCGACTGCATGCTGTCCCGCCTCCCCGCCGGGATTCAGATCTTGGGCACCCACCCCCTATTCGGGCCCGACAGTGGCAGGCATGGGATCGGAGGCATGAAGATCGCAGTCTGTCCGGTAAGAATCGACTCCGCGAACTACAGCAACATTCGCGACTATCTCCACGGCCTCGGCTTGGAGACCATCGAGACGACGCCGCAGGAGCACGACCGTCGACTCGCTCGCACCCAAGCCATCTTCCATCTGATCTCCCAGGCGCTGAAGGAACTGGATTGGCGGGGGCAGCGACTCTCCACACCGGGCCCGGCTGCTTTCTATCGGCTGGCCGAAACCGTTCAAAACGACACTGCGGAGCTGTTCCTGGACATGGAGCGGCGCAACGTCTATGCCAGCGCATCCCGGCGACAGTTCATCAGCAAATTGGTCGAGATCGACAAACTTCTCTCCCGGGGCGAGACGTCCGGGCCAGTTTGAGAAATCATGAACGTCGCAGCAGCACACCTGTCGCAGCGCCTTCTCCTGGCTGCAGGGAGTACGGCCGGGTGGGCCCTGATATGGAGCCTCGGCACGCTACTTCGGTATCGAGTCGAAGGTTGGGAGCATTTTGACCGGTTCGATCGCCGGGGCATTCCCTTCATCTTCAGCTTCTGGCACAACCAGATCTTTTGCGCCACGCATTTCTGGAGATTCCGGGAGATCGGCGTGATCACCAGCCAGCACGCCGACGGGGAGTACATGGCTCGCATCATTCGCCGATTCGGCTACTTTCCGGCCAGGGGGTCCAGCCGTCGCGGCTCGACCCAGGCCCTGCTTCGACTCAAACGGCATCTGGCCGCCGGGCGGCCCGTGGGTTTTGCCGCCGACGGACCCGTGGGCCCGGTCTACAGGGTCAAGCCGGGGCCACTCTGGCTCTCCATGAAGACTGGGGTTCCCATCCTTCCGTTCCACATCCAGCCTCGCCGATTCTGGGCAGGGTCCGGTTGGGACGGGTTTCGAATCCCCAAGCCCTTCTCCCAGGCCCTGGTGAAGATCGGACAGCCGATCGTGGTGCCCCCCGGGCAATCCACAGCGGACTGGCTGCCCAGATATCAGGGAACGATGGACGCCCTCAGGGAATACTGCGAATCCTACCCCTGGAGCCGGAAGAGAAGGCTGAAGGGGTGACGTTGACGTCGCGCTGGAAGAAGAACATTTTCCAGGTGGGAATTTCCAGCAGCGCTAATCGAAAATTGTATCGCCCCGGCGGCGCGAAAAGCTTGTTCGTGTAGATGATCCCGCGGCCGTCCCGGAGCTCCTTCCTCTCCAAGGTGGCCCTGAAGAACTCTCTCATCCTTACGACTTCCCGACCGTTCGCATCCACCAACTGGCCGATGATGCCAAGTTGGGTCCGGACATCTCCTCCCTCCTCCCGCGACAGCGTATAGGGGCTGATCTTGATTCGGAAGGGCAACCCGACTTTGCCCGAGATCTGCCCCCTGGGCCGAAGAATATCGACATCGGCGCCCAGTTCGTACCGTTCCAGACCCTCGTCCTCGGGTTCTCCCAACTCGACCTCGCTGAAGAAGAGGGCCTCGATGAACTTTTTCTTGGCGCGGAGACGGCCGGGCGCCCGAGTGAACGGGCGTGACACCAGCAAATTGGAGTTCCCAGTGGTGACCACGGCCGGCGAGTTGGGATCGGCCCCCGGCGCGGCGCCGGCGATACCGATAGAGTAGAGGTTGCCGAAAACGTCGTCGTTAATCTGTGCCAAAGTGGAGTCGAAGTCCAGGATGGTTTCGATTCCGCTGAAGTGCATGCCGCCGGTCTTCGCGGCCAAACGCGCGAAGGCCGCGGCCTTTTCCTCCGCCTTCGGATCTTCCGCCGCGACGAGCCCCGGAGCGGTCGGCAGGGCCGTTGCCGACGGAACCAGAATTGTGTAGATTCTCACATCCTCGCGCAGGGCCAACGCCCCGGCCCTCTCGGCCCGGTGGTAGGCGTCGTCCATCCCATCGGAGACGAGAATCAGCACCTTTCCATCGCCGGGCCGCGCCCGCGTGCCGAGCGGTGCAAGCAGCGCCTCCACCGACTCGTAAATTGCGGTTCTGCCCTGGTGCGGGCGGGCCGCGGCGAAAGCCTTTTCCGCAAGTTGCTTGCGGGAGGTGAACTCCTGAAAAACCAGCAACTTGTCGGTAAAACCGAAGACGCCGATCTGGGTAAACAGGTGGATGTTGTCCAAGAAATTCTGGGCGGCCATGATCTCCTCCGCCCTGGTGGCAAACGTGCTGCCACTCACGTCCAGAAGAAAGGCGATCCACAGGCGGCCCAGATCGGCTGTCTGTTTTCGCGGGGGCCGAAAAAAGACGATCTCCCTTTCCCTGCCTCCCTGGATAACGCGGAAGTCCTCCTGCGTCAGGGAGTTGACCAACCTGTTCCCGGAATCTCTGACGGTGAACCGCAGCAGAACCAGATCCACTCTGACGCGGATCGCCTCGTCTTGAGCCTGATCCTGTGGACTCGCCCAAGCCGGACCCAGCCAGATCCAGAGAATCGGGGCCAGGGTCAGCCACCTGGGCTGCCCCCACCGTCGCCGACTCCGGATCTCACGTTTCATTTCAAATTTTCCGGGCGCCCACCAAGTGCAGAAACTCACTCCGGGACCGCTGATCATCCCTGAACTTGCCCAGCATGGCGGAAGTCATGATCCGAGCCTGCCGCTTTTCGACCCCTCGCATCAACATGCACAGGTGTTGCGCCTCGACAACGACCGCTACGCCCTTGGGATGGATCTTGCTGTCGACGGTCTCGGCAATTTGTTGGGTGAGCCGTTCCTGGACTTGGAGGCGCCGCGCGAACACGTCTACGATTCTCGGAATCTTGCTGAGCCCGACGACCCGATCCGAAGGGAGATACCCGACATGGCATTTGCCGAAGAAGGGGAGCAGATGGTGTTCGCAAAGGCTATAGACCTCAATGTCTTTGACGATGACCATTTCATCGTAGTCCACCTTGAAATAGGCGCCGTTGAGCAACTCGTCCACATCCTGCCCGTATCCTCTGGTCAGGAAGCGCATGGCGCGCTCCACCCTTTCAGGGGTGCCGACAAGGCCCTCCCGTTGGGGATCCTCTCCTATTTCATGAAGCAACTGCCGGACCAACTCCTCCAAGGTCAACCTCCTGCTATTCCCGTTCCCCCGAACCTGCGCCGTGGCAACCGCTGTCAGCCTGGTGGCCAGCCCAGGTGCCGACCTCCCAGAACATGTGCGTGAATGTGAAACACGCTCTGCCCGGCCGCGGCGCCGTTGTTCAGAACGACACGATAACCCGAGGTCAGCCCTTCATCGCGCGCCACCCTCTTGGCGAGCAGCAACAGCCGGCCAAGCAGGGCGGCATCTTCCTCCTCCGCTTCGCCCAATGAGCCAATGTGCTTCTTGGGAATCGCGAGGATATGGGTGGGAGCCTGGGGGTTGATGTCTCGAAAGGCCATCGCCCATTCGTCCTCCGCCACCACAACCGCGCGAAGCTCACCTCTCAAAATCCGGCAGAACAGGCAATCACTCACACCCAACCTCGCCTGGGTTCTCCCGGACCAATACCAAACAGCGTTCGATGCCCGCCAAATCCTTCCGGACCTCCACGTCGCGCCAGGCCCAACGCCGTGCCAATCGGCAGACACGTTCCTTGGCGCCCGCGCCGATCTCCAAAACCAGAGGAGCGGACCGTCCCACTACCGACGGGCACCCCTTCAACAACGCTTCGTACATCTCCATGCCGCCCTGGCCCGCGAAGACGGCCTCGCAGGGCTCATAGGCGGCGACAGACCGGTCGACTCTCCCGCGGTCCGCCGTTGCGACGTAGGGGGGGTTCGACACCATCAGGTCCCAACGGTCCGGCCGGCCGGCCACCGGCGCCAAGTTTCGCCCCTCCAGGAATTCAATCCGAGACTTGCAACCGTTGCGGGCCGCGTTCTGCCTCGCCACCGCCAGGGCGCGGCGCGATACGTCCGTGGCCGTCACCCGGACCTCTGGCCGCTCGACGGCCAGCGTCACCGCTATGGCCCCCGAACCCGTTCCCACGTCGAGCACTCGCGGATTCGGCTGGGCCATCCTGTCGAGCCATTCCAGACAGACATCCACCAACAGTTCCGTTTCCGGACGCGGAATCAGCACTCCCGGCCCAACCGCGAAGCGCCTTCCGTAGAACTCCTGATTCCCCAACAAATATTGGAGCGGATAGTGCTCTCCCCGCTTCTGGAGCCAGCTTGCCCATCTCGCGGCCTGGCCGGAGTCCAATCGCAATTCGGGGTGCGCCAACAGGTATGCCCGGGGACGCGCCAGAATGGAACCAAGCATCACCTCCGCATCCAAACGGGGAAAAGGGATCCGGCGGCGCCTGAGGTGCGAGGCTCCCTGCCGAACCGCCGCCCCCACCGTCATCTCCGTCGGAACCCTGCCCCGGCGCGACTCAAGCAATTCTCTGTGCCTTCAGCGCTTCAGCCTGATCGTAAGCGATCAGGGGATCGAGAATGTCGTCGAGAGAGCCGCCCAGCACGGCCTCCAGGCGGTGCAACGAGACACCGACCCTGTGGTCGGTGATGCGATTCTGGGGAAAATTGTAGGTCCGGATCTTCTCGCTGCGGTCGCCGGTGCCGACCAGGGCGCGGCGTGTGGCCGCCACCTCGTCGTGCCGGTCCCGGAGAGCCCGCTCGTACAAGCGGGACCTCAACACCTTGAGCGCCTTGTTCTTGTTCTTGAGCTGCGATTTCTCGTCCTGGCAGGTCACGACCTCGCCGGTGGGAATATGGGTGACACGCACGGCCGAATATGTCGTGTTCACCGACTGGCCACCGGGACCGGAGGAGCAATACGTGTCCCAGCGCAGGTCCTTGGGGTGGATCTTGATGTCGACGTCATCCGCTTCCGGCAAAACGGCAACCGTCACGGCGGAGGTGTGAACCCTTCCTTGAGTCTCCGTTTCCGGAACCCGCTGGACCCGGTGCACGCCGCTCTCAAATTTCAGGCGGCCGTAGACCTGCTTGCCTTCAATGGTGGCGCTCACTTCTTTCAGTCCGCCCACATCGGTGGCATGCGCGGAGATAATTTCCATCCTCCACCCGTGCGACTCGGCATACCTTCCATACATGCGGAACATTTCCTGTGCGAAGAGGCTGGCTTCGACGCCTCCGGTGCCGGCACGGATCTCCAGGATGGCATTCTTTTCATCGTTGGGGTCCCGGGGCAGGAGCAGGACACGCAACTCCTCTTCCTGCTCGGAGACACGAGCTTCAAGCATCCCCAACTCGTCTCTGGCCAACTCTGCCAACTCTGCGTCGGCCTCGACCCGGGCCATCTCCCTGAGGTCTTTCACCTCGCTCAACGTTCGCCGATACTCCCTGTATTTTTCGACCAGTGGGCGCAAATCCGAATGGGATTTCGCGGCCTCCCGGTAACGATCCCGCGAGGCGACGATCCGCGGATCTCCCAATTGTCTGGAAACCTCCTCATAGTTTGCCTCCAGGGCGCGCAATTTCTCTAACATGTCAGGGACTTCCGGAGGCCCGCCCCCGCAACTCCGGTTTCTGGTTCAAGGATCCCGCGACGAGAGCCGCCACGGCATTCGGGCGCAACACCGGCGTCAGTGCGACGCTGGACCGTCACCGCTGGCTCCTATCGGATGAGGCCGTACTTCCTCTGGAACCGCTCGACGCGGCCTGCGGTGTCTATCAGCTTCTGCTTACCGGTGAAAAAGGGGTGACAGCTGGAACAGATATCGAGGCGCAGTTGGCCCCTGTGGGTGGATCGGGTCTCCCAACCCGCGCCGCACGCACAGCGCACCGTGACGACATCGTAGTCGGGATGGATGCCTGTTTTCATCGCTGACCGCTCCCCTTTCTCGCTCACCTTGGCACGCGGACAACGTTGAGTTTAGCAAATCGACCTCTTCGAGTCGAGCCGCCCCACGCCGATGAGCCCAGCTTCCCTGGGATCGGAGCGATGGCGAAACCACCCCGGACGACCCGCCTCTCGCGCCGGGGCGGTTGCGGAAAGCGGATTGAATATCCTATCCTGAGTGTTCCCTCTTTGAGTATGTCAGCCGGTTGAGGAGGGGGGATTTTGCATTCTGCACAGGAAAGTATGACACCGGTCTGTCAGGAGGAACTTAGCGGATGGCTCCAACTGGAACCGACAAAGGCATAGAGCGCCTGATTACTTCGGGGCTCTCAAGCGTCGCGCTCCCGACCATCGAGATCGCGGACGATCTCGATTATGATGCATTGGCGCAAGCATATGATTCGAGCTTCAAGAACCTTTCCGAGGGCGAGGTCATCCCCGGAACGGTCATCGATGTCACCGACTCCCATGTTCTGGTCGATATTGGGTTCAAGTCCGAGGGCTTGGTTCCCATCGGCGAGTTCCGCGAGCGGGACGGCGGCGTCAGCGTCAAGCCCGGCGATACCGTGGATGTTCTGATGGAGAACGCGGAGACGTTGGACGGCGGCGTGATTCTCTCTCGCGAGAAAGCGGAGAGGATGAAGATCTGGGATAGCATCGAGCGCGCCTACCAGGAACAGGCGGTGATCCAAGGGCGCGTCATCGAGCGGGTGAAGGGGGGGCTATCCGTCGATATTGGCGTTCGCGCCTTCTTGCCGGGCTCCCAGGTCGACATGCATCCGGTTCGTAATCTCGACAGCTTGCGCGACGAGGAACTCCAACTGCGGGTGATCAAGGTAAACAAACGCCGCGGCAACATAGTCCTTTCGCGAAAAGCCGTCTTGGAGGAAGAATATTACAAGCGCAAGGAGGAAACTCTCCGCAGCCTGGAAGAGGGGAAGGTCACGCCCGGCGTCGTGAAGAACATCACCGATTACGGCGCCTTTGTCGACCTGGGCGGCATCGACGGCCTGCTGCACATCACCGACATGTCCTGGGGCCGCGTCAACCATCCCTCCGACCTCTTCAAGGTGGGAGACAAGATCGACGTCAAAGTTCTCAAATTCGACAGAATCGACGAGAAGGTCTCCTTGGGATACAAGCAGCTCACCACCGATCCCTGGTACTCCGTGGCCCAGCGATACCCACGTGGGTCCCGTGTCCCCTCGGCGGTCGTCAGCATTACCGACTACGGCGCCTTCGTCGAATTGGAGGAGGGTGTCGAGGGGCTCATTCATATTTCAGAGATGACGTGGAACCGCCGGATCAAGCACCCGTCCAAGATCCTTTCCATCGGCGACCAGGTCCAGGCCGTCGTCCTCGATGTCGACGCCAAGGCCAGGCGCATTTCCATGGGTATGAAGCAGACCGAACCAAATCCCTGGGACTCCGTCGAGGAGCGCTACGCGATCAATTCCGTCGTCAGCGGCACTGTCCGGAATCTGACCGATTTCGGTGCCTTTGTGGAGGTGGAGGAGGGAATCGAAGGCTTGGTCCATATCTCCGACCTCAGTTGGACGAAAAAGATCAAGCATCCGTCGGAGGTGCTCAAGAAGGGGGATGACGTCACGGCTGTGGTTCTGAGTGTCGACGGCGAAAACCAGCGCCTGTCGCTCGGGATCAAGCAGCTGGGACCCGACAAGTGGGAGGATTTTTTCTCCCGGCACCAAGTCGGCGATCGCGTGGCGGGCAAGGTGGTCCGCCTGACCTCGTTTGGCGCATTCGTGGAGTTGGACGAGGGCGTGGAGGGGCTCTGCCACATCTCCGAACTGTCCGAGGAACGAGTCGAGGATCCCACATCCCACGTCTCGGTCGGCCAGGAACTCGATTTCGAGATCATCAAGCTCAACCTTCTCGAGCGGAAAATCGGGCTTTCCCTGAAGGCCCTGGTGGAGCGCAGTCACCGGGAGACCTGGTCTTACCGTCCAGAAGTGGGAAAAACCTCCATTGGAGAATTGGCGGGCAGCCAACTGGGCGGACTCAAACAGCGGGCGATTGACGCAGCGAGAACTAAAAAATGACCAAAGCCCAGCTGGTTGAGCGAGTCGCCGGCGGCTCCAGCCTCACCAGAAAGGAAGCCGAGGTGGTCGTCCAGGCCGTCCTCGACAGCATTGTCCAATCTCTGAAAGGCGGCACCAAAGTCGAGTTGCGGGGCTTCGGCAGCTTTCGGCTACGCCACCGTGCGGCACGGATCGGGCGCAACCCCAAAACCGGCGCCACGGTCCACGTTCCCGCCAAGCGGGTCCCTTATTTCAAGCCGGGGAAAGACCTGAAAGAGTTGATCAACTCCTGAAAAACACCGGCTTTCGGTAAATCATAGCTCCCCACCCGCCGACCCTGCCCAGCTGCCAAGAGATTCCGGTTGCTCTGCTGCCGGTTTCTCGCCTGCGTGGTGTCAGGGACGTCGAAAAAGCGATCCAAAAATCACCCAAAACGTCAAAAAACACCCAAGCGCTCCGCTACGACGAACCACCCAAGGCCCCGGAGTTAACGCAATCTTCACAAAACCCTTGCGAGGATTGGAAAAACGGGATTCCCTGTCACACAACCTCAATGAACTACTCGATTTTACTTCCCAAGTTACTGGATAAAAAGGACTTTTCATCCGGATCTCGGTCATCGTCCTAGGCTGCGAAAGAAACTTCTTTGGCCTCGAAGACCGACTGTGCTACTTTGTTCCGGCCCGAAAACGTAGATGACCATGAGCGGTGCGTCGGCGCCCGCTTCTTCTTTGTAGAGCCCACGGAACTTCCAGGGGAGACTGCCCGATTTGGATTTATGGCGCGACATCGTAGCCTCCCTTGAAGCAGCGGGGCAGATCTCACCCGAGAATTTGGCAGTCTACTTTCAAGCGACCTCCCAGGTCCGCTACGATCAGGTTGCTCGTCGACTTGTCGTTCGGGTCCCCAACAACCGCTTCAGCAGGTGGATCTCCCAGCAATACGGCGATCTCCTGAATGCGAAAATGGGAGAAATGGGGTTTCGAAATGCGGAAATCGTGTTCCAAGCGGATTTGGACGAAACGCAATCAAGCCTCATCTCGTCACCCCATCTGTCGGGCTCCTGCATGGGCGCGGCCGAGTGCGACCTGAACCAGCGTTATACGTTTGCCAACTTCGTCGTCGGCTCGAGCAACCAATTCGCCCACGCTGCAGCCCTCGCCGTCGCGGGACGTCCGTCGCGGAGTTACAATCCTCTCTTCCTCTACGGCGGTGTCGGGCTGGGCAAGACCCACCTCATGCACGCGATCGGACACTCCATCAAGATTGAATTTCCCAGTGTGGATCTGGCCTATGTCCCCTCGGAACGCTTCACCAACGATCTTGTCAATTCCATCCGCTACGACCGTACCTCCGGTTTTCGACAGAAATACCGGAACATCGACGTGCTGCTGATGGACGATGTTCAGTTCCTCGCAGGGAAGGAGAAAACCCAAGAGGAATTCTTTCACACCTTCAACAGCCTGTATGACGCCCAAAAGCAGATCGTCATCTCCAGCGATTCCCCTCCTCACGAAATCCCGACCCTGGAGGAGCGTCTCCATAGTCGCTTTCAATGGGGACTGATTGCAGACATACAAGCCCCGGACCTGGAGACCAAGGTCGCCATTCTCCGGAAGAAAGCGGCCTTGCAACAGGTTGAACTCCCAGACGACGTTGCCTTTTTCATCTCGAGCAATACAAAGTCCAACATCCGCCAACTCGAAGGATCCCTCATTCGCCTCATCGCCTACAGCAGTCTGATCGGAGAGGAGATCACCCTCGACCTGGCTCAATCGACCCTCAAGGATCTCGCCGCGTCCGCACAGCGAGTGATCACCATCGGAGAAATTCAACGAGTCGTCTCCCGGCACTACTCCCTGACCGTGTCCCAGCTCATAAGCCGGAACAATTCCCCGAGGTTCGTGGTTCCGAGACAGATCGCCATGTACCTCTGCAAAGAGTTGACCCGGGCCTCTCTGCCTCAAACCGGCCGCGCCTTCGGCAGCAGGCATCACACGACCGTCCTGCACGCCGTCAAGAAGGTCTCGCGCCTCATCAAGAAGGATCCGCTGCTGCATTCCACCGTCAACAAGCTGATCGACCAAGTTTCATGACGTTTTCCAGCTTTTCCACTGGTGGTAGAATGTAATGGCTGTGGAAAAGGCTGACCGGACTTACGCCGGCCTTTTTTCCACTTCATATCAAGAGCCGAATTCACAAGTGAAGAGTGACTCCATCCGCTTGGAAAGTAACGGTTTTTTCAATTCATCCACAGCCTCCGCCATCTCTACTGCTACGATCCAAAATATATTTTCTCTTGTGACTTGAAGACGGAGAACATCATGGACATAACTTTGAAGCGGGAGCATCTGTTCCCCGAGGTCCAACACCTGCAGACCATCGTCGAGAGAAAAACGACAGTGCCAATCCTCGGTCATATTCTCCTTGAAACCCTCGGGAACAACCTCGTCCTGACTGCGACCGATCTGGATGTTTCTTTGCGCTCCCGGTGTGAAGCCCAGGTGCGGGTCGGCGGCGCCCTTACCATCTCAGCCCGGAAGTTGTTCGAAATTGTTCGTCTGGCACCACCAGGTTCGATTATTCACATCAAATCCGTCGCCGAAGGCGATTGGGTCGAGATCGGCTATGATCGGTCACGGTTCAAGGTGGCTGCCTTGGCGAGGAGCAACTTCCCCGAGATCGGCGAGGCGGAAGGACAACTCATCCGGATGGACGCGACCACAGTTCGCCGCATGATCGGGAGTTGTGTCTTCGCCATCACCCAGGAGGAGAGCCGATATACTCTCAGCGGAGCGCTAGCCGTGATTACCCCTTCGGATCTGTCCCTGGTCACCACGGATGGACACCGCTTGGTCGTTGTCCAACGGGACGTGGGAATGGATATCGACCAGGAGGAGATCCGAGTTCTGATTCCCAAGAAAGCGTTGGTCGAGTTGGTGAAGCTGCTCGGTGAAGCTGACGGAGATATCGAGTTCAGAAGTGGAGAGAGAAGGATTTCATTTGGAATCGGTAGCCGGCTGTTGATCTCTCGCATCCTCAGCGGTGAATTTCCAAACTACAAGATGGTCATTCCACAAGGAAACAGTCTGGTCGCGCACCTCAATACCTTGGGTTTCACTGGAGCCCTGCGGCGTGTCGCGGTCGTGTCGGACCAGGATGCGCCGGCGGTCGAGGTGAGCCTGAGCGAGGGACTGGTCAAGCTCGCATGCCAGAATTCGAATGGGGAGCGGGCCGCCGAAGCGATGGAGACCACCTACGACGGGCCGCCGGTCGTGATCGGTTTCAATGTGAACTACCTGCTCGACTTCGTTAACGTCGTGGAGACCGAACAGGTACTGATTTCCCTCAAAGACTCGGATACGCAGGGGCTGCTCCAACCTGTCAGTGCGCCCGATGCAGCCGACTCCGAACCGGCCGGCGGCTACAAGATGCAGTATGTCATCATGCCGCTTAGCCTCTGAGCCGTGCTGATCCGTCGGGCCGTTTGCGACACATGTACCGGTTATAATTGGAGTTAGCCCGGCCTGAGAGGACCATCCTCAAGAGGTGCGCCGGGGCCGCGTGTGAAATCGAAATGGGCGAGGATCCGGAATTGACGAACCAACTGCAGTCGGCCGCACCGGCTCAAGAGTCCGGTGCCTACACAGCCAAGAAGATCCGCGTCTTGGAAGGTCTCGAGGCGGTTCGGAAACGGCCCGCCATGTACATCGGCTCCACCGGCGCGGCGGGGCTCCATCATCTGGTTCAGGAGGTCGTGGACAACTCGGTCGACGAGGCCCTGGCCGGCTTCTGTGACCAGATCAGGCTGGCGATCCACCACGACGATTCCATCACCGTCGAGGACAATGGCAGGGGAATCCCCGTCGACATCCATCCCGAGAAGCAGCTTCCCGCCGCCGAGGTCGTATTGACCACCCTGCATGCCGGCGGCAAGTTCGACCATGACAGCTACAAAGTGTCCGGCGGCTTGCATGGAGTCGGCGTCTCGGTCGTCAATGCGTTGTCGCTCCGCCTTGAGTTGGAGGTGTGCCGCAGCGGCTATGTTTATCAGCAGTCGTATCGCCGCGGCGTGCCGACGGACGCGTTCCGGAGGACCGGAAAGACCACGCGCCGCGGGACAAAGGTCACTTTCAAACCGGATGACGAGATCTTCGAAGCCACGGTTTTCAGCTACGAGACGCTGTCACGGCGTATGCGCGAGTTGGCGTTTCTGAACCCGGGCCTCGCTATCGAGATTGAAGATCACCGCCCTGAAGCGGAAACAGAGGCCCGGCCGGCGCAACGGAAAAAGCAACGCTTCTTCTACAAGGGGGGGCTGTCCGACTTCGTCCGGTATCTGAACAAGAACAAGACGACACTGCACCGTAAACCGGTCCACGTGAAGGCGCTCCGGGCGGAAAACGAGGTCGAAGTCGCCCTCCAGTACAACGACGGTTACAGCGAGGGCCTCTACTCCTTCGTCAATACGATCAGCACGCCGGAGGGCGGCACTCACATAGTGGGTTTCAAGACGGCCCTCACCCGCACCATCAATGCCTATGCCTCCAGCAACAAGCTGCTTCGCGATCTGAAGCAGAACTTGTCGGGAGAGGACGTCAGAGAGGGACTCGTTGCCGTTGTGAGCATCAAGATCCCCAACCCCCAGTTCGAGGGCCAGACGAAAGCGAAGCTGGGGAACAGCGAGATCAAGGGGATCACGGAGGCGGTGTGCAACGAGGGCCTCGGTCTGTTCCTGGAACAGAATCCCACCATCGCCCGGCGGATCGTGGGCAAGGCGGCAGACGCGGCGCGAGCGCGGAAGGCTGCGAGAAAGGCTCGTGAGTTGACGCGCCGCAAGAGTGCCCTCGACAACCTTTCATTGCCCGGCAAGCTGGCCGATTGCCAGGAGCGGGATCCGCGCTTTTCGGAGATCTTCATCGTCGAGGGGGATTCGGCGGGAGGATCCGCCAAGCAGGGTCGGAATCGGCGATTTCAGGCGATTCTCCCGATCAAGGGCAAGATCCTCAATGTCGAAAAAGCCCGTTTCGACAAGGTGCTGGGCAACCAGGAAATCATCACCATGATCTCGGCCATCGGTGCAGGCGTGGGCAGCGCCGATTTCAATTTGGCCAAACTCCGGTATCACAGGATCATCATCATGACGGATGCGGATGTGGACGGAAGCCATATCCGAACTCTGCTGCTGACGTTTTTCTTTCGCCAGATGCCCGAACTCCTCCGCCACCGTCATGTCTATATCGCCCAGCCGCCCCTGTTCCGGATCCAGCAGGGAAAGAACGAGACGTATCTTCAGAAGGAGCGGGATCTGACCCGGTATCTTCTCGGCAGAGCGACTCACGGGATCCGGGTCGTCCGCCCGAAAACGGGCGCCGTTCTGGATGGGAGTGAACTGATCGGGCAACTCGAGAACCTGATGGACTTTCAACAGGGTCTCGAGACCCTCAGTCGCCGTTACGATGGAAACGGCGTGGTGAGCGAGTTCTTGGATTTCTTCCGCAGCGTGTCGGGAACCGAGTCCCATGAGACAGTGGCTCGCAGGGTCTTCGGGGATGGAGCCGAATTGGTAGAATTGGCGTCCCGGTTCCGGGCGTTGGGCTTCGAGGCGGAAACCTCGTTCAATGAAGAGCGGAGTTTCTACGAACTCCATCTGCGCAACGGGCATTCCGAAGGCATGGTCCTGAACCATGAATTCGCCGTTTCGGGGGAGTGCCGGCGTCTGGCCCAGCTTCGCGGGAAGGCGGACATATTGGAGGATCCACCTTTCCTGCTGCAGGAGATGGGGCGGAATACGAAGGATACAAAGGATACGACGCTGGCCACATCGGCGGAGCTGATCGACTACTTCATGGCCGCAGGCAAACGGAAGCTGGGCATTCAGCGTTACAAGGGGCTGGGGGAGATGAACCCTCAGCAGCTTTGGGAAACGACCATGGACCCCGACACCAGGACACTGCTGCGGGTAGACATCGAGGACATGGTCGAGACGGACGATATCTTCAGTGTCCTCATGGGCGGACACGTCGCGCCGAGGCGGCGTTTCATCGAGGATAACGCCCTGAATGTCAAGAATCTGGACGTCTAGGCGTTTGCGGTCGAGGCCGGCTTCCTGGCGTTACTACCGTGACCCCGGCGCTGCACCTTTCCCCTGTCGGGCGCCGCTTCGCCCGCGCAACATGAACTTTCGAATGGCCGGGACCGGAGGAACAAGTCGATGAGAGAGTACCAGGGCCGGGAGATTCCCGTCACCATCGAATCGGAGATGAAGACCTCCTACCTGGACTACGCCATGTCGGTCATCGTGGGCCGGGCCCTGCCGGATGTCCGAGACGGGTTGAAGCCGGTTCATCGGCGCATCCTCTATGCCATGAGCGAGCTGAACAACACCAGGAACCGCCCCCACAAAAAGTCGGCCCGGGTCGTGGGCGAGGTCATCGGGAAGTACCATCCCCACGGGGATGTGGCGGTCTACGATGCGCTGGTCCGAATGGCTCAGGACTTTTCCATGCGGGAGCTGCTGATCGACGGCCAAGGGAACTTCGGGTCCATCGATGGCGACTCGCCGGCAGCCATGCGGTACACCGAGGTTCGCATGGCGCGAATCGCCGACGAGATCCTGGCGGACATCGAGAAGGAGACGGTCGATTTTCAGGCCAACTACGACGAGTCCCTGCAGGAGCCGACCGTTTTGCCCGCTCGCATCCCCAACCTCTTGATCAACGGCGCCTCCGGGATTGCGGTAGGAATGGCGACCAACGTTCCTCCCCACAACCTCGCTGAGATCATCGATGGACTTCTGCTCCTGCTTGATCGCCCCGACGCGAGCCTCGCGGCACTCATGGAATTGATCCCCGGCCCCGACTTCCCAACCGCTGGGATTATCTCCGGACGTACGGCCATCCATAACGCGTACGCCACGGGCCGCGGCATCATCCAGCTGCGGGCCAAGGTCGCCATCGAGAAGGTCGGGAAAGACAAGGAGGCCATCATCATCGATGAACTCCCGTATCAGGTCAACAAGGCCAAGCTCATCGAGACGATTGCAGCGCTCGTTCGCAGCAAGAGAATCGAGGGGATCAGCGACTTGAGAGACGAGTCCGATCGGGATGGGATGCGGGTCGTCATCGAGTTGAAGCGAGGCGAGCAGCCACAGGTGGTCCTGAACCAGCTCTACAAACTGACACCGATGCAGAGTTCGTTCGGGATCATTCTGCTGGCCCTGTCGGCAGGCAGGCCGCGCGTGCTGACCCTCAAGGAAATGCTGAACCATTTCCTTGCTCACCGCAGAGTCGTGGTGCGCCGGCGCACACAATTCGACTTGAGGAAGGCCGAAAAACGGGAACACATCCTGGAGGGTCTTGCCAAGGCTCTGGATCACCTGGATCTGGTGATCGCCCTGATCCGGGGATCGAGGACGCCGAAGGAGGCCAAGACACAGTTGATCCAGCGCCTTGAGTTCACCGAAATCCAGGCTCAGGCCATACTTGAAATGCGGCTGCAGCGCCTCACCGGCCTGGAACGGGACAAGATTTTGGAGGAACTGAAACAGATTCGCGCCCGGATCGCCCAGCTGCGGAAGATTCTCTCCAGCAAGGCGGAACTTCGGCGGGTGATCCGCGACGAACTCATGGAGATACAGGACAGGTACCATTCGCCGCGGCGCACCGTGATCCTGGGCGAGGCGATCGACCTGACCATCGAGGACCTCATCGCCGAGGAGCAAGTGGTCATCACAGCCACGCATGGTGGCTATATCAAGCGGACGGCCCTGCACATCTACCGGAGCCAGCATCGCGGCGGAAAGGGCCGGATCGGAATGTCCACGCGTACGACCGATGATGTTCTGGACTATCTCTTTGTTGCCTCCACGCACAGTTATATCCTCATCTTCACGAATCAGGGGAGACTCTATTGGTTGAAGGTGTATGAGATTCCCGATGTGGGCGCCGCCGGCAAGGGGAAGCCGATCGTCAACCTGGTCAAGTTGGAGCGCGGTGAAAAGGTGGCGGACATGATCGCCGTGCAGGACTTCAAGACCCCCGGGTTCATTGTGATGGCGTCTCGCCGGGGGCGAGTGAAGAAGACGGCATTGACGGCGTACTCCAGACCGCGAGCGAAGGGGATCATCGCATGTTCGGTGGAGCGAGGGGATGAGTTGATCGCGGTGAGCCGAACCAGCGGCCAGGACGACATTCTTCTTTGCACGACTGACGGGCAGGCCGCCCGCTTCACGGAGGACCAGGTTCGGGAGATGGGGCGCGTCGCCCAGGGTGTACGAGGCGTACGGCTCAGGCGAGGCGACTCAGTCGTCAGCATGGGTGTCATTCGCCAGGATCATGAGAGCATCCTGGCTGTAACGGAGGGTGGGTTCGGAAAACGAACGCCCGTGACGGAATACCCGCGCAAGGGCCGTGCCGGTCTCGGGGTGATCAACATCAAGACCACTGGCCGCAACGGCAAGGTCATCGGCACCTTCCCGGTGGGACCTGCGGCGGAGTTGATCATCATCACCGGAAAGGGCAAGATCATACGTTTGGAAGCGGACAGCATCCGGATGACCGGCCGCAATGCATTTGGCGTGAAGCTGATGGATTTGGGGGATGGAGACACCGTGGCCGATGTGAGCCTGGTGGCCGACGGGGCCGAGGGATTGGAGGCGGAGGCTTCGGATTGAGATCATTGATCCCCTGGTTCGTCCTCGTCGCGGCGGCGGCGATTCTGTTTCTCTACGGTCACGACGAGGCGGGAGCGGAGTTCGAGAGGGCACGTGAACTCTGGCTCACCGGAGAGTACCGGGCGGCGGCCCGCGCCTTTGATAATATCCGGCGCCGTCACCCCGACAGCCTCCATGCCGCGGAGGCCCTCTGGGAGATCGCTTCCATCCACTACTCGCACCACTACGACCTGTCCGAGGCGCGCACATACCTGGAGGAGCTGGTTTCCCAATACCCGGCGAGTCCTCGCGTCGATGCCGCGCTTCGCCGCTTGGCGGAAATCCATGAAGCCGGAGAATATGATCTGGCCGCAGCCGTGAAGTACTGGTCCCTGGTCCTGGACCGAAGGCTGCCACCGGACGAGCACCGGGAGATCCTCTATAAGCGGGGCCGCGCGCTTCTGAAGCTGGAGCGGCTGGACGAGTCCGAGCGAGACCTGTGGGCGGCCGCGAATGACTCGTCGGACCACCTTTCGCAACAGGCGCACGTCTGTCTTGGGACGATTGCCCAGATCAGGGGGGACCATCGGGAGGCCATCCGTCTTTTCGAGAAGACCCGGGAGCTGGGTCGCTGCGGTGAATGCCTGCTCCAATGCCGGCTCAGCATGATTGAGAGTTTCGAATATACGGGCGAACTGGACCGGGCGATCAAGATCGCCGGCGTGCTGGACAAGACAGGCTACCCGAAAGCTGGCGAACTGATTGTCCGGCTCAGGCAGAAGCGGGATTTCTACGCCGATAGGAACTAGTGTCCGCCCCGAAACCCAAGCACCCTTTCTTGCTCATCCATCAAATCCGTTGACACGAGGACCGAAACGGGACTATATTGTCGCCGCGAAAGGTGGAACGAAGTGGCGTACGTTTTCATTCATGATGGTGAGCCCCTGGAAAGCGCGCTCAGGCGCTTCAAGCGAAAGGTGCAGCAGGAAGACATCATCAAGGATGTCAAGCGCCATTCCTACTATCTGAAACCGGGCGAGAAACGGCGCCTCAAGCAGGCCCTGGCACGGAAGAGAGCCCGGAAAAAGTTCATGAAGAAGCAGCTTCACAGGTAGCCACCACGACCCGTTCCCGGCACCCCGCCAGCCTCTTGGCCACATGCCTCCCCGGGTATCCCGGCAGATCTTCAGCTACAAATTCAGGGATTGATGCAGCGGACCGCTTTCCAGTGGCCCAGGAAGTCGATGGGCATTTCCGATTCGATTTCCAGTCCGCACTCGCGCATCAGCTGCTTTCGATCCAGATCGGTTCGGAATCCGATCCGGTAGCAGAGGGGGGAAATGAGCGACTCGAGGAAACCGAGGACGGGATTCTCGTTGCGAAAGTGGTTCAGGAAGACGAGATATCCGCCCTTCTTGCAGACCCTCTTCATTTCTTCGATCACCATCACGGCGTCGGGGACCACGGAGATGAAATAGGCGGCGAGGATTCGATCGAAGCTGCCGGTGGGAAAATCGAGCCTGGTCGCGTCCATCTTCAGCAATTCGACATTCTCCAGCCCCAATTCCATCGTTCGGCGCCGCGCCTGCTCCAACATTTTCTCGGACAGGTCGACACCTGTTATCTGGATGTTTTTCGGTAGCAGCGGCAGGGAGAGGCCGGTTCCCACCCCCACTTCCAGGAGACGGGATTCGGCCGTCAGGTCCAGCAGGAGGGGGGCTATTTCCCGCCCGCTGCTGAAGATGGGCCCGAACAGAAGATCGTAGAAACGGGAGTACCTGTTGTAAACCTTCTCGATGTGTTCGACATCGACACTCACAAAACGGCCCCCCTTTGCCGCGCCATTGTAGCACTATCCCTCCGGGAGGGCAGAATCAGGCTATGCTATGATCAGGCCGTGTCGCAAAGCCGGGCAGATGGGCTGGATGTTCTCATTGAAGAGGCTGAAATCCGGCAGCGCGTCGCCGAAATGGCTCGTCGAATCGAGGCCGATTACCGGGGCAGGGAACCGCACTTTGTCGGTGTCCTCAAGGGTGCAGCCATTTTCCACGCCGACCTGGTCCGGCAGCTGGCCCTTCCCCTGACCATCGACTTCCTGTCGGTTTCCAGCTACGGCGCCGCCACGGCGCCGGCGGGTCCATTGTCGCTGGACAAGGACCTGGAGGAGGACATCGAAGGCAAGGACGTCATTCTGGTGGAGGACATCGTCGACACGGGCCGCACCGCCACCTTTCTGTTCCAATGGTTGCCGGAGCGAAAGCCGGCTTCCTTGAGGCTTTGCGCCCTGCTGTCCAAACCGGCCCGCCGCGAGTTTCCCGCCTACCCCGACTACGTCGGCTTCGATGTGCCCGACCGGTTCGTCGTGGGCTATGGCCTGGACTACAATCAGATGTATCGCAACCTGCCGTACATAGCCGCCCTGCGGCGTCCGCGCCCGGAGCTGTCCGCCGTGCGTTTGGAGCACACCGCCCCAGCAGAACCGTGAGGCCCTTCAGGCCGGGGACACGGCTTGCAAATAAGGAGAATCTGAGATGACCGAGAAAGAAGGAACCATATCTGCATTGATGACGGAGGATCGGCGGTATCCCCCTGCCCAGGAGTTCACCGCCCAGGCGAACTGGAGCGACCCGGAGGTCTATCAGCGCGCCATGGCGGACCCGGAAGGCTTCTGGAGCGAGATGGCCCAGGCCATCGACTGGTTTGAGCCCTGGAAGTCGGTTCTGGAGTGGGATCCACCCACCACGAAGTGGTTCCTGGGGGCCAAGGTCAACGTTTCCTACAACTGCGTCGATCGGCATCTGGCGACATGGAGAAAGAACAAGGCGGCCATCATCTGGGAAGGTGAGCCGGGTGATACGCGGGTTCTCACCTACCAGGACCTGTACCGCGAGGTGAATCGTTGCGCGGCGGCCATGAGGCGGCTGGGGATCCGGAAGGGTGACCGCGTGGCGCTCTATCTGGGGATGGTGCCGGAACTGCCGATCGCCATGCTGGCCTGTGCGCGGCTGGGTGCGCCCCACACCGTTGTGTTCGGCGGCTTCAGCCCCGAGTCGCTCCGCGACCGCATCGTGGATTGCCAGGCCAAGCTCCTGGTCACGGCCGACGGCGCGTGGCGCCGGGGAAAGGTGGTGGCGCTGAAGGAGAATGCGGATCGGGCGCTGGACGGTTGCCCCGGCATCGAGAATGTCCTGGTGGTGAACCGCGTCGCTTCCCCCGAGCAGGTTTCCATGGTGGAAGGACGGGATCGATGGTGGCATTCCGAGATGGAGGCCAGCGGGACGGAAACCGTCGAGGCCGAGTCGCTGGACAGCGAGCACCCCCTGTACATCCTGTACACCTCGGGGACGACGGGGAAACCGAAGGGCCTGCTCCATACCACTGGCGGTTACCTGGTCGGCGTCCACACCACCGCCAAGTATGTATTCGACCTGAAGGAAAACGACACTTATTGGTGCGCTGCCGACGTGGGGTGGGTCACCGGACACAGCTACATCGTGTACGGCCCCCTCTCCAATGGCGCTACCTCCATCATGTACGAAGGGGCGCCCGATTACCCCGGGAAGAACCGTTTCTGGCAGATCATCGAGAAATACCGGGCCAACATTCTGTACACGGCCCCGACGGCGATCCGGGCGTTCATGAAGTGGGGAACGGAGTATCCGGCAGGCCACGACCTGAGTTCACTCCGGCTCCTGGGGACGGTGGGGGAGCCCATCAATCCGGAGGCCTGGGTCTGGTATCGGGACCATATCGGTTCCGGTCGAACGCCGGTGGTCGACACCTGGTGGCAGACGGAGACGGGGATGACGCTCATCACTCCGCTGCCGGGGTTGACGGTCCTGAAACCCGGGTCGGCAACCTTTCCGTTCCCGGGCGTGGAGGCCGATATCGTTGACGAAGCGGGTGAGTCGGTGCCCCTCGGAGGAGGGGGCTATCTGGTGCTGAAACGCCCCTGGCCGGCCATGGCTCGAACCATCTGGGGCGACGCAGATCGATGGTACGATCAGTATTGGTCACAATTTCCCGGAATCTACTTCACGGGAGACGGGGCCAAGCGCGACGAGGACGGCTACTTCTGGCTATTGGGCCGCGTGGACGATGTCCTGAATGTGGCTGGTCACCGAATCGGGACCATGGAGGTGGAAAGCGCCCTGGTGAGCCACCCCAGCGTTGCCGAAGCGGCCGTCATTGGCATCACCCACGAAATCAAGGGTCAGGCGATCGGCGCGTTCGTCACCCTAAGGGGAGATCAGGCGGCGTCACCGGAGCTGATCGCCGAACTCAAGCTCCACGTGGGAAAAAAGATCGGACCCATTGCCCGCCCCGACACCCTGATCCCTACCGGGGAGTTGCCCAAGACGCGCAGCGGGAAGATTATGCGGCGCCTGCTCCGGGACATCGCCGAAGGGCGGGTCGTCGGCGACACCACGACACTGCAGGACCCGGGAGTCCTGGACGCCATCAAGGACGGATACGAAGAGAGCGAGTAACGCCGGCGAGGAGTGAGGAAAGAGAAAAAGAGAAGAGAGAGAAAGGCACCGGGCGGCGCGCCGTTGCGCGAGGCCGCTGGCCCCCCTCTCACTTCTCAGCCGTTTCAACTCACAGCCGAGCCGGTCGCGCCGGGTGCGCCACCGCCCAGCCGGAGAACTCTTCAGGAAGTCGCGGTTTCCGCCTTGGCGCAATGCCGGCCGAAGGCCTCCCTCAGATCCCGGGAGATTTCGTACGCTTCCCGGCTCTCGATCAGGTGACGCTCCATCATGTAGACCAGCTTGCCGTCCCGCAGCAGTGCGATGCTGGGAGAAGACGGCGGATAGGGAAAGAAGTATTCCCTTGCTCTCGCCGTAGCTTCGAGGTCCTGACCGGCAAATACCGTGGTCAAGCGATCCGGCTTGGGATCATCACCGAGCGCATCCGCGATCGCAGGGCGGGCCCGCGCCGCCGCACAGCCGCAGATGGAGTTGACGACCACCAGAACGGTACCCTGCTCTCCAGTAATCGCCTGGTCCACATCTTCAGCCGTCCGCAACTCTTCGACGCCGATGCGGGTCAGCTCCTGCCGCATCGGGGTTACCCATTGTTCAGGATAAGGCATGAAATTCTCCTCCTTCCGATTATTGCTTGTCGATTCGGCCACCATTCTAATTTGGAAGCCATCCCCAATTCCAGGTTACTCGAACGCGGGGATTCCGGTGATGGACTGGCCCAGGATCAGGGTGTGGATGTCATGGGTTCCCTCGTAGGTCGACACTGTCTCCAGATTCGACATGTGGCGAAAAACCGGATACTCGGCGAGGATCCCATTGGCTCCCAGGAGGTCCCGGGCCAGCCGCGCGATCCGTAGCGCGACGGCGACGTTGTTGCGCTTCGCCATGGAGATCTGATCGTGCCGGCACTTGCCCTGTTCCATGAGTTGCCCCAATCGGTACGTCAGTAGTTGGCCCTTCGTGATTTCCGTCAACATGTACACGAGTTTCTGCTGGACCAACTGGTGGCCGGCAATGGGGCGGTTCCCGAACTGGCGCCGTTCGAGTGCCCAGCGCCGGGCGGTTTCAAAGCAGGCCATGGCCGCCCCGAGAGCGCCCCACGCGATGCCGTACCGTGCCTTGTTCAAGCACATGAGGGCGCTTTTCAGGCCTGTCGTCCCGGCCAGGAGGCGGTCCTCGGGGATCCAGCAGTTGTCCAGGATCAACTCCGAGGTGACGGAAGCTCGAAGCGAATGCTTGTGGCGGTAGTCCCTGGTGGAAAAGCCATCGGTGGAACGTTCCACCAGAAAACCCCGGATTCCCGCTCCTTCCAGCCGCGCCCAGACGACGGCGACATCGGCGAGGCTGCCGTTGGTCACCCAGGCCTTGTTTCCGTTCAGGATGAAACCTCCGCGGTGGCACCGCGCCCGGGTCCGCATCCCGGCGGGATTCGAGCCGAAATCAGGCTCCGTGAGCCCAAAACACCCGATGGCCCGTCCGGCCTGCAGCCGGGGGAGCCAGTGCGCTCGTTGCTCCTCGCTTCCAAAACGGTGGATGGGATACATGACCAGGGCATTCTGGACCGAGACGAAGCTGCGCAGGCCGCTGTCGCCCCGTTCCAGTTCCTGCATGATGAGGCCGTAGCCGACCGGACCGAGGCCGGCGCAGTTGTAGCCGGTCAAGCTGGCCCCCAGGTAGCCGAGGCCGGCCATGGGCTCCACAAGATGCAGGGGGAAGGTGCCTTTTTGAAAATGGTCTTCGATGACGGGAATAACCCGTTCCGCGACGAAGGCGCGGACGCTGTCCCGAATCAGCCTTTCCTCTTGGGAGAGAAGATCGTCGAGATGCATGAAGTCCACGGTTTCCGCCACGGCGAAGAATATAGCAGGCCCGGGGCGGAGAGGTGCGGCGCCCTCCCTTCCGTTGCAACCCGCCGTCTCCTCGCTTCTCTTTTCGTGTGCTATAAGGGTTTCGTGATCATCGGACTCACTGGCCGCAACGGCTCCGGTAAGGGCGTCGTGGCCGACTATCTGCAGGCCAAGGGTTTCGGGTTCTGGTCCCTCTCGGACGTGATCCGTCAGGAGATCGAGCGGCGGGGGCAGGATGTCACCCGGCCGCGGCTGATCCGAGTGGGCAGGGAGCTTCGGTCCAGGTACGGCAACGACCACTTGGCGCAGGAGATTCTGTCCAAACTGGAGGCGGATCGGAACTACGTCGTCGATTCCTTTCGTCACCCGTCGGAGGTCCGGGCGTTTTCGAGGCAGCCTGATTTCTATCTGGTGGCGATCGAGGCGGAGGCCGAAATTCGGCACCGTCGCGTCCGGGAACGCGGACGGGAGAGCGACCCCGTCTCACTGGAGCAGTTTCTGGACCTGGATCGGCAAGAGCTGTCCAGCCCGGATGCACAGGGCCAGCAGCTCTTGGCGACGGGACAGTTGGCCAACGTCAGCTTCGCCAACAACGGCACCAAGGAGGATCTTCAGCAGACAGTCGCCGATTGGCTGCTCCAGACCGCTCCCAAGATGACCCGGCCCCATTGGGATCCGTATTTCATGAAGCTGGCGCAGGTGGTGGCGCTCAGGAGCAACTGCATCAAGCGCAAGGTGGGGGCCATCATCGTGCGCGATCTCCGGGTGATCTCCACCGGCTACAACGGCACGCCGCGCGGCACGCGAAACTGTTTCGAGGGGGGCTGTCCCCGCTGTGCCGGACTGGCGGACAGTGGTACGCAGCTGGGGGACTGCCTCTGTTCCCATGCCGAGGAGAACGCCATCACCCAGGCGGCCTACCATGGGGTGAGCGTCAATGGAGGCGTCCTCTATACGACGTACTCGCCCTGCCTGACCTGCAGCAAGATGATTATCAACTCGGGCGTCGTCGAGGTGGTCTACAACCTGGAGTACCCGCTCTCCGGGAGATCGTTTCGGCTCCTCCGGGAGGCTTCCGTCGTCTGCCGCCAGCCGACGGCCGGTTAGCCCGGCCGGCAAGGGCCCGGCATCCCAAGCCGGGTCAGAGGTGGGACCGGCGCAGAGTGCGTTCCGCCTCCTGCAACCGCGGGCTGAACTGTACCGGATACGGGTCGCCCTCGAGCCGCCACAAGCGCGCCGGCAAGGTATCCAACTGGGTCCGGGCGTAGTCTCTGATCTGGCGGGTGCCGGGCAGGTCGCCTTTCGTCTCTCCGGCCTCGACGTATTGGACCAGCAACGAGGAGTTTCCGTCCGGTCCGGCTTCCCCTTCCGCCGCCAGCAGGTCACCGGTGAGTTCCCCCCCCTCCCGGAGCCGATAGAGTTCCTTTCGAAGAGGGAACGACCCCTTGTCCCCGCCGATCTTCATTCGCGGCAGGATCCGGTTTCGTTCGATCCGCTCCACCAATTTGTAAACCAGGTCGCAGGTGGGCGCTTCCGGGCAGATGGTCAGGTTCGTGCCCACGCCGTAGCCGTCGATGGGCGCCTCCTCCTTTGCCAGAGCCCGTACTCTCTCCGGGTCCAGGTCGCCACTGACGAGAATCCGCGTTTCGCTGCCTCCGTTCTGGTCCAGGAGCGCCCTGGCGGCACCGGCCATCCGGCCCAGGTCTCCGCTATCCACCCGCAGCCCTTGTACCGTCGCGCCGAGGCTGAGCGCGTTCCTGACGCCGCGAAGCGTGTCATAGGTGTCCACGAGAAGAATCGTGTGCCGGGGAAAGGTCCTCCGGAAAACCTCGAAGGCGCGCTTTTCGTCGTCGAAGAACTGAATGAAGGAGTGGGCCATGGTGCCGTAGAGGGGGAGGCCAAGCTGGTATCCAGCCAAGACGTTGCTGGTGCCGGCACAGCCGCCGAGGAACGATGCCCGTGCCGCCAGCAGTCCGGCCTGCGGCCCCTGTGCGCGCCGGCTGCCGAAATCGATCACCGGCCGGCCCCGGGCGGCTCGGCAGAGCAGACTTGCTTTGGTGGCCACCGTCGTCTGGTAGCTGATCGACGCAATCAAATAGGTTTCCAGAAGCTGTGCCTCCATGACGGGGGCCCTGACCTGGAGAACGGGCTCGTGAGGGAAGAAAGGAGTCCCCTCCGGCAAGGCCCAGAGATCCCCGCTGAACCGGAAATCGCGGAGGTAATCGAAGAACTCCGGAGAAACTCCGCGGAAGATGTCCAGAGTCCGCAGCCAGGCCAGAATTTCCTTTGGAAACCGCAAGTTCAGAACCTGATGCAACGCCTGTTCCAACCCGGCGGCAACCAGAAATCCCCGCTCCGCCGGCAAGCGGCGGGTAAAGAGCTCGAAGGTGGCGCGTTCCTCGGCGAACCCCGCCTCGAAGTAGGCGGCGAGCATGGTCAATTCGTAAAGGTCGGTGTGGATGCCCAGGGTTTCCTGGGAGGGAAACAAGGGCCGCAGATTCATGCTTCAGGAAACACTCGGGCAAATACCGTGTCGACGTGCTCAAGGGTCTGCCGGAGGTCGAATGCGGCTTCGATCTGTTCCGGGGAAAGGTGGGATCCGATGTCGGGGTCGGCGAGGATGAGGGTCTTGAAATCGACCTTCTCGTTCCAGACTCGGAGAGCGTTGCGTTGGACCCATTCGTAAGCTTGGCTGCGGAGAACTCCCGCCATGACCAGTTTCAACAACAGCGTCCCCGAATACACCAGTCCCCCGGTCAACTCCAGGTTGTCCAGCATTCTTTCCCGGTTCACCACCAGGTTGTCCAGCACCCGTCCGAGCCTCAGGGTGAGGTAATGGGCCAATGTCGTGCTGTCGGGCAGGATGACCCGTTCCACCGAGGAATGAGAGATGTCCCGCTCGTGCCAGAGGGGAATGTTCTCCAGCGCAGCCAGGGCGTTGGCGCGCAGCACCCGTGAAAGCCCACTCACGTTCTCGGAGCTGATGGGGTTCTTCTTGTGCGGCATGGCGGAGCTGCCGGTCTGGCCCGAACGGAATGCCTCGCTGGCTTCGCCCACTTCGGTACGCTGCAGGTGGCGAATCTCGGTGGCGATCTTGTCGTAGGTCGAGCCCAGGATGGCCAGCGTGCACAAGTACTCAGCGTGGCGGTCCCGTTGCAGCGTCTGAGTTGAGGCGGCGGCGTAGCCGATGCCGAGTGAGGAACAGACCTTTTCCTCGACCTCGGGGGGGAGATGGGAAAAGGTGCCCACCGGGCCGCTGATCTTGCCCACTTCCAAGGTCTTTCGGGCCTTCCGGAAGCGTTCCAGGTTGCGCTCCATTTCCGAGTACCAGACGGTCACTTTGAGGCCGAACGTCGTGGGCTCGGCATGGATTCCGTGGGTCCGTCCCATCATCGGGGTGTCCTTGAACCGGTGCGCCTTGCGCCGCAGCACTTCCATAAAATCCAGGAGGGCGGATTCGATCAACTCGGATGCTTCCTTGACCTGGAGCGCCTGGGCCGTGTCCACGACGTCCGTGGAGGTCAGGCCCATGTGGATGAACCGGGAGGCCGGGCCGACCACTTCCGAGACGGCCCGGATGAAGGCCACGACATCGTGACGCGTGACGGCCTCGATCTCGTGAATCCGGTCCACGGAAAATCCCGCCTTTTCGCGGATTTCGGACATGGCGTCCGGCGGGATGCGACCCGAATCGCTCAGCACTTGGCAGACCGCCACCTCCATCTCGAGCCATTTCCGGAACTTGTTCTCCTCGGACCAGATTCGGGCCATTTCGGGCCGGCTGTAGCGCGGAATCATAGGTCCAAGACTATGGAGGGGCGGTTCTGGTGAGTCAAGTGGACCCGGGGCCCGGATTCCCCCCTCCCGGAGGTGTTGCGGAGAGCCGCCGACACCTGATCCAAGGCCAGTTGCGGATGGTTGTTGGTGCGGCTCAAATGGGCCAGGAATATGTGTTTGGTCTTGGGGCCCAGGCGTGTCCTGAGGCATCGGCCCAGAGCAAGGTTGGAAAGGTGCCCCTTCGGTCCCATCAGCCTCTGCTTGAGGAGCCAGGGATAGGGCCCGGCCAGCACCATCTCCTCGTCGTGGTTGGATTCCATGATCAACCAGTCGCAGTCGGCCAGATGTTCCAGAAGTTCCTGGGTCGGTTTTCCCAGGTCGGTCGCCAGAAGGCCTCGAGTCCTTTCGGCTGCGAAGCGGAAACCGACCGGCTCGGCTGCGTCATGGGAGACGGGGAAGGCTTCGACCTCCAGGTCTCCGATGCAAAAGGGAGAGCCGACGGGGACGACCTCCGCCCGGTCCAGCTCCTGAAGCAGGGGACTTTCCCGCAAGGTCCCCCCGGTCATGAACACGGGGGCGTCCAAATCCCGGACCAGGGCCGGGACGCCGCTGACGTGATCCGTGTGTTCGTGGGTCAGAAGGAGAGCATCCACCCGATCCAGAGAGAGACCGGCCTGTCGGAGGCGCCGGTGAAGGCTGATTCGGCCGAAGCCCAGGTCGACCAGAATCCGGGTCTCTCTCGTCGCGATGTACGTACAGTTACCCGCGCTGCCACTTCCCAGAACGCAGAGTTTCATGCTGGAGTCCGAACATCCCGCAGCGTTAGTCGTGCGCAGTGTCGATCGAATGGCCGTGATGTCGTTTTGCGCCGGCTGTTAGAATCTACCAGTCGGGTGTGAAAGGGACGATCGGGTCCAGGATCAGGAGAAAAGGCGGAATCGGGTGACTCCCAGTTTCCACATCTTCAGCTTCGGCTGCCGCACCAACCAGTCCGACAGCGCCGCCATCCGGCAGGATTTCCTGGGGCGCGGCTACCGCGAAGCACGGGACTGGCGGACGGCGGGGATCATCATCGTCAACTCCTGCACCGTCACGCATCGGTCCGATCAGCAGGTGCGGCAACTGGTCCGCCGGTTTCACCGCGAAAACGGGGCCGCCCGGATCGTGGTGACCGGTTGCTACGCCCAGCGGGATCCGGAGAGCCTGTCCCGAATACCGGGTGTCGAAGCCGTCATCGGCAACACTCACAAGGGTGATCTGGTGGAGATCGTGGATTCGCCGCCGCCGTCCGCCGTGACGGCGGATGAGCTGGCGGACGTGTACCGGCAGGAATTCGTCAAGGTCCGCACCATGGAGGGCGCCACCGCCGGATCGCCGGGGACTCGAGTCAGACCCTTCGTCAAGGTTCAGGACGGCTGTGACGCCAAGTGTACGTACTGCATCATTCCGCTGGTTCGGGGCCCCGGACGGAGCCTGCCGCCGGAGCAGATTCTGGCCCAGGTGAGGCAGCTGACCCGAAGGGGGTTCCAGGAAGTGGTCCTGACCGGCATCCACATTGGAACCTACGGAGTGCATTTGAGGCCGCGTTATTCTCTGGATCGCCTCTTGGCGGACGTGGCCGAGACCCCGGGCCTGGTCCGGGTGCGGTTGAGTTCCATAGAACCCATGGAGTTGTCGCGGCGGGTGATCCGGTTGGCGGCCGTGAATGACAAGATCTGCCCGCATTTCCACATCTGCCTGCAGAGCGGGAGCAACCGGATCCTGCGGAAGATGTGGCGCCCGTACAATACGTCCAGGTTTGGAGAGATCGTGCACCAGATCCGGGCCACGTTGCCACAGGCGGCCATTGGAACGGACCTGGTGGTAGGATTTCCGGGGGAGACCCCCCGAGACCACCTGGAAACAGTCCGATTCGTCCAGGCCATGCCTTTCACCTATCTCCACGTGTTCCCTTACAGCGACCGGCCTGGAACCCGAGCTTCGGCAATGCGGCGCAAAGTCGACCCACGGGTCCGGCGCCAGCGCTGTTGGGAGTTGAGGCAGATTTCGGCGGCCAAGAACCTCGCTTTCCGGCGACGGTTCATGGGCAGGAAGCTTTCGGTCCTGACCCTGGGAGAGTCTGCCGCCGGGAGGTGGGAGGGGATCTCCGAAAACTACATCAAGGTTCGTTTTCCGGGCCCCATGCCGCCCAACAGAATGGTCCGGGTCGAGGCCTCTGGGGAGACGGAGGATGGTCTGGCCGGGAACCCCGATTCAGCATGTCAGCCGTCGAGGACGACGCACGCGACTGCGTAGTCGGTGGCGTGGGTGATGGTGAGATGGCTCCTCTGAGCCTTCGATTCCTTGAAGATGGCCGCCGCTTTTCCGTAGAGGGTCAACCGGGGCTCCCCCATCGGCCCGGCTGTGGTTTCGACGTCGCGCCACCGGATCCCGGCCTGCCAACCGGTCCCCAGGGCCTTGAGAGCCGCCTCTTTGGCCGCGAATCGCCCGGCGAAATGCTGGTACTTGTTCCGCCGTTGGGAGCAGTATTGTATTTCTTCAGCGGTGAAGACCCGCTCGGTGATGGATTTGCTGCCACGCAAGGCCTTGGCGATGCGTGCGACCTCCACGATATCCAGTCCGATTCCGACGACCATGGGGAACCTCTGTGAACCGGGCACAGTTTACTGCGAGAGGGCCGGCCAGTTCCAGGCCATGTTACTCTGGCGCCGCCCATGATGGAGGAGAAGACAGCCGGTGATTTCCCCTATCTTGCCTTCCAGGATTTGACGGCAATCCCGGATTTCGTCCATGCCGTCACGACCCGGGCAACCGACGGGGGCCGAACGGCTCGTCAGGCCGCCTGCCCGCCGGAACCGGGAGCGGAGTTTCTGAAAGCCCTCGCTATACCGGCCCGGCGTCTGATCCTGTTGAAACAGGATCACGCAGACGAGGTGCTCGCAGTCGAGGCCGCGAGACCGACTTCCGCCGGAGAAAATCCTTCTGCGGATGCCGTTGTCCTCTCATCCCCGGGTTGGTATTCGGCGATTCGAACAGCGGATTGTCTTTCGGTGTTGGCCGTGGAGCCGCGCCGGCGGATGGTGGGCCTGGTGCACGCCGGCTGGCGGGGAACCTGCAAGCGAGTGACTGCCAAGGCGTTGGCTTACTTGCTCCGTTTGTCGGGGGCGGCTCCCGAGGACCTGTGGGTCGGGTTCGGCCCCTGCATCCGGAATTGTTGTTACGAGGTCGGCGAGGAGGTGAGGGCCGCCTACCGGGAGCGCGGACATGAAACGCGGGAGATATTCCAGGGGAGGCGCCTGGACCTGATCGGCGCCAACCGGATTCAACTGGAGCAATTGGGCGTCACCCGCATTGTGGACTCGGGCCTCTGCACCTCCTGCTGCAACGATCGGTTCTATTCCTACCGGCGGGAAAAGACGGATCGGAGAATGTGGACTCTGGCCGGATTTCGGCCCGGCCCGGCGAACTGCCTCAGTCCAGGGCGCTGAGCCGTCAAGGCTCCATCCGCTCGAACGACCGGACGGCCCGTGAGGCGGCGTCAGAGTTGGATGCTCTCGATCTTCTTCTGTTGCGCCGCCTTGTAGGCCCTCAGCTTGTCCTGAAGGCCCGCGTCGCTACGACTCAAGATCTGGACCGCCACCAGGCCCGCGTTGCGCGCGCCGGCTTTGCCGATGGCCATGGTCGCCACCGGCACCCCGCCCGGCATCTGAACCGTGGCCAAAAGGGCGTCCAGGCCTTTCAGTGGCGAAGAGTCGATAGGCACGCCGATGACCGGAAGAATAGTATGGGCCGCCAGGACACCGGCCAGATGGGCGGCCGCGCCGGCGCCTGCGATCAGCACCTGAATTCCACGTCCCTCCGCATCCTGTGCGAATTCCTGGGTCAGGGAGGGTGAACGGTGGGCCGAGAGAACTCGGATGTCGAAGGGAACTCCAAAATCCTCCAGGATCTTGCTCGCCTCCTGCATCACCCCGAGATCGGAAACACTACCCATGAGGATGCCGACTTTCGGTGCGCTCATTCTGAATTCCTTTCTGATTGGGCAAGCCGCTTGTACGCGATGTCCCGCCGATAGTAGATGCCGTCGAAGTGGATCTCATTCAAGCCCGCATAGGCGCGCCGCACCGCCTCGTCGAGAGAGGGAGCGAGCGCCGTGACGCCCAGCACCCTCCCGCCGCTGGTCACGAACCGGCCTTCAGGCTTGGAGGTTCCGGCGTGGAACACCATCAGATTCTCCATCCGGCCCGCCCTTGCCAGCCCCGAGATCTCCTGTCCCTTGAGGTAGGACCCGGGGTAGCCCTGGGCTGCGGCGACGACGCAGGCCGCCGCATCGGAGGTCCATTCGGCTTGAACACCCGCCAGATCGCCGCAGGCCGCCTGAAGCAGGAGCAGGGCGAGGTCCGTCCGGAGCCGCGGAAGGATCACTTGTGTTTCCGGGTCTCCATAGCGCACGTTGAATTCGAGGACCTTGGGGCCATCCTTAGTGAGCATCAGTCCGGCGTAGAGGATCCCGGTGAAGGGATGGCCCTCCTGGTTCATGCCGTCTGCCGTGGGGAGAATGACTTCGTCCAGGATCCGCCGCCGCAGATCGGCGGACAAGAGGCCGTCCATGGAGTAGGCGCCCATTCCGCCCGTGTTGGGACCCTGGCCGCCTTCGAAAACCTGCTTGTGGTCCTGGGAGGGGACCATGGGGACCATGTTGCCGGCCCCATCGGCCAGGACCATGAACGAAGTTTCTTCTCCTTGCAGAAACTCTTCGATCACCAGCCGGTCCCCGGCAGTTCCGAATCGTCTTGCAATCATGATCCGGTCGACGGCCGCGACGGCCTCCTGCAGGTCGGCGCAGATCAGGACGCCCTTGCCGGCCGCCAGGCCGTCAGCCTTGAGCACCACGGGAAAGTCGAAGAGTCCGTTCCGAAGCGCCCGTTCCGCCTCCGCCTCCGCGTCGTACACGTGGTAGGCGGCCGTGGGGATCTGGTGCCGGGCCATGAAATCCTTGGCGAAGGCCTTGCTCCCCTCCAGCCGCGCTGCCTCCGCGGAAGGTCCCACGAGCGGCACTCCAGCCTGGCGAAAGAGGTCGCCGATGCCGTCCACCAGGCTGGCTTCCGGTCCGACAACGGCCAAGTCGACGTTTTGACTGACGGCGAAATCCAACAGTTGGCCAGGAGACAGCTCGGGGAGAAGCTGAGTCTTGGCAGCCGCCGCGATTCCGGCGTTCCCAGGCGAGCAGTAAATCTCCCGGACCCGGTCGCTCAGGCCCAATTTCCAGACCAGCGTGTGTTCTCTTCCGCCGGAGCCGACGACTAATATTTTCACTCTGCTTTCGTGACGAGCAGGCTGGAGCCCTGCTTGGGTCAGCTCTCCTTCTTGGCGTCCGATTTGTTGGTCGAACTCTCGGAGTTTGTCTTGGCCGGTTCCGCCTTGGTGGTTTCCGTGTTCTTCGGGGAGGCGTCCTTACGGGCGTAGTCGGTGACGTACCAACCTGACCCCTTGAACTGGATGCTGGGAGCCGAGATCAGCTTCTCCAGCGACCCGCCGCAAGAACCGCACGTCTCCAGGGGCGGATCCGAGAACCGTTGAAGCGCTTCGATCGTCTCTCCGCAACTGTCGCAAGCGTACTCGTAAAGCGGCATCGTGACACCCGCAAGCATCCCCTCCAAGAACCGTAGAATATAGCAGTGGTCCAAGGAAAGAGGAAATGAGTAAAGAGTAAAGAGGCAAAGAACAGAGTGACGGCAGGCGGGTCGTTTATGCTCAGCGGACTCGGCAGCGGAAATGGGGGGGTTGAGGAAAACGGTGCCGGGCGAACCTCTCTTTCCTCTTTTCTCGTTTCCTCTTTCCTCATTTCCTCTTTTCTCCCCCATGTTCCCTCTGAGATACTGACTCGCGATGTTGGATCGGGGTTTCATCAGGGGCAATTTGGAGCGGGCCGAGGCCAGGCTGAAGGAACGCGGCTATTCCTTGGCCGTCGAGGAGTTTCGGTCTCTGGACGCTCGCGAGCGGACGGTCCGGATCGACTCCGAGGAGCTGAGGGCCGGACGCAACCGAACCAGCAGCGAGATCGCGCGGCGGCGCAAGCGGGGCGACGATGCCAGTGCCCAGATCCGGGAGATGAAGCGGGTCTCCGCCCGGATCAAGGAGCTGGATGAGAGCCTGAGCGACCTCCGGGGCAGAATGGAAGCGTTCCTTTCCTGGATCCCGAATCTTCCGGCCGAGGGGGTCCCGGTGGGGAAAGACAGCCGGGCGAACGAAGTCGTCCGCGTCGTGGGCGCCCCGCCCGAGTTTTCCTTTCCCGTCCGGGACCATGTCGAGTTGGGAGCCCGTCTGGGCATCCTGGACCTGGAAAGGGCCAGCAAGATCGCCGGGGCCCGTTTCAGCCTCTATTCCGGCGCCGGCGCGCTGATGGAGCGGGCGCTCATCAACATGATGCTTGACCTCCACACTCGTTCCCACGGGTACAGGGAGGTGGTTCCTCCCTTCATGGCGAATCGCCGCAGTTTCTTCGGGACCGGAAACCTCCCCAAGTTCGAGGAAGACCTCTTCCGGGTGGCGGACTCCGACTACTTCCTCGTCCCCACCGCCGAGGTCCCGCTGACCAATATCTTTGCCGGGGAGATCCTGGAGGAGGCGGATCTTCCCATCAGCCTCACGGCCTACACACCCTGCTTCCGGAGCGAGGCCGGCTCTTACGGCAAGGACACCCGGGGACTGATCCGCTTGCACCAGTTCAACAAGGTCGAACTGGTCAAGTTTACCCGCCCCGACGACTCGACCCGGCAACTGGAGCAACTGACAGGCCACGCCGAAGCCGTTCTCAAAGCGCTGGGCATCCCCTATCGGGTCGTGGTGCTTTCCACCGGCGACATGGGATTCAGCGCGGCCAAGACGTACGATCTGGAGGTGTGGGTCCCCAGCCAGAATACCTATCGGGAGATTTCCTCCTGCAGCAACTTCACCGACTTCCAGGCGCGGCGCTGCAGGATTCGCTACCGTCCTGCCCAAGGCTCGGGAAACCGGCTGGTCCACACTCTGAACGGGTCCGGACTGGCGGTCGGCCGGACCTGGGTAGCCCTGGTGGAGAACTTCCAGGAGGAGGACGGAAGCGTCCGAATTCCGGAGCCGCTCCGCCCCTATATGCATGGACTTGCGCGTCTGGTGCCCGGGGGGCGCTCCTGAAGAGATGATCGGCTTCAATCTGGACAAATCCGTTCGGCTCACTTTCTACGAGCAGATCAAGGGGCAGCTCCTCTCGGCCATCTACTGCGGCAAGATTCGAGCGGGAGATCGGCTCCCGTCCATCCGGGAGGTGTCCGATCATCTGGGGATCAACTACAAGACGACCCGCAAGATCTACTTGAAATTGGCTGAGGAGAACTATCTGGAGATCGTGAAAGGAAGCGGGGCCTTCCTGAAGGAACGGAGCGGGGAGGCCGCCTATGAGCAGATGCGGCGGCGGGCGGTCTTCACGCTGCTGGGTGAGGTATCCGCCAAGGCCAGGAGCCTGGGCCTCTCCCCGGAGAAGCTCAGCGGACTGTTGGACGCCTACTGGACCGGGGCCGATCTGCGCGAGTTGCATCTGGCCGTCGTGGACCACGAAGAGGAAGCGTACGTCTTCTCCCGGGAGCTGGAGTTTCGCATGAAGGGAGTGCGGGCCCGGAGCGTTTCGCTGGGTGACGTCGACAGCGAGGCCGCCCGGGCACACCTCAGCGACAGCGAGTTCCTTCTGACGACCAGCTACCACTTGGAGGAAGTCAAGGAGCTGGCCCGCCGTTTCGGAAAAAAGCTGGTGGAGATCAAGCCCAGCCACGAAATCTATCGAGAGGTTCTGGGTGCGGCCCGTCACGAGAACGTGGCCATCGTGGTGCGGGATGAGGATACCCTGCATGCCTCCTGGGAGGTCTTCATGAACATCTACCACCCTTCGACGGAGATGAAGTTCTGGATCGCCCCCATTTCCAGGCAGGACCTCATCGAGAAGATCATCCAGGATGCGGATCTGATCTTCGTTTCTCCCATGTGCTGGGACGAGATGCGAAAGCGGACGCCGCCGGCAAAGACGCTGAAGACGTACGACAAGTTCATTTCCCAGGAGACCATCGACCAGCTCCGAGCACTCCAACTCTTGGGGTAGCGGTCGACGGCAATCGGCCGACTCCGCGGCAGGCAAAGGAATGATCGATTGGGAACACCGTGTGACACGGCCAAATGCCGGGCGCCCCGCCGTCTCCGAGTCGTATGTCCGGAGTCTTCCCAAGGCTGAGCTGCATCTTCATCTTGAGGGCAGCGTCGGGCCTGAGCGGCTCCATGCCCTCGCCTGCAAGTACGGCACGGAATACGCTTCCCTGAGCGTCGCCGGGCTGACCGAGAAACTCTACCGTTACGGGAGCCTTAATGAATTCCTGGGCGCCTTCAAGGTGGTTTGCCAACACTTGCGGGCCAAGGAGGACTATGGCGACATACTGGAGGACCTGGCCGCGAGTCTTCTCAGACAGGGAGTCTTCTATGTGGAGATCATCTATTCCCCGTCCATTCCCTGGATCTGGGGCCGGGACGGCCGGAAAATCCTGCAGCATCTGCTGAAGGCAGGGTCCCGGTTCGAGGAGAAGGGCCTGGTCATCCGGTGGGTGCTGGACTGCGTTCGCCAGTTCGGAGTGGAGGCGGCATGGAGGACGGCCCGGCTGGCGGCGGAGCACCGGGGCAGGGGTGTCGTGGCGTTGGGGATGGGAGGGGACGAATTGTCCCTCCCCCTGATCGAATATCGCGATGTCTTTCTGTGGGCCAAGGCCCATGAGATCTACATCCATATCCACGCCGGCGAAATCGGCGAGCCGGATCAGGTCTGGAGCGCCCTCAAGGATCTGGGCGCGAACCGAATCGGCCACGGCGTTCAGGCGGCCCGGGACCCGCGCCTGATCGAGTATCTGCGGGAGCATGCCGTCGGGTTGGACATCTGTCTCACCAGCAACCTCCGGACCCGGGCGTGGGCCCCGCTGTCACAGCATCCTTTTCCCCTATTTTACCGCCGCGGGGTCCCGGTGACCCTGAACACGGACGATCCGGGCCTGTTCCAGACCAGCTTGACCCAAGAGTACCTGAAGGCCTCGCGGATCTTCGGGCTGACGGCACAGGACCTTCAACGGGTCTCGCTGCAGGCGGTCCGGTGTTCCTTCCTGCCCCACGAGGCCAAGATGGCCCACATGCAGCGGATCCAGGACCGGATGGACCCGGGCGGAATCCCACAGGCGGACCGCAGGCTGTGAGAGAATGGGAGTCACTCACGCGCCGGAGGAGTGGCCGAGTGGTTTAAGGCGGCGGTCTTGAAAACCGCTGTGTCCGGAAGGGCACCGTGGGTTCGAATCCTACCTCCTCCGCCAATCCTACATCCAGAGACATCCCGCACATCGTTCCCTACCGGGTCGTCGTGCGGTGCAATGCTCCGTCAACCCGAATCCAGCGTTCCGGGGGCGGGGATGCGGACTCATTTGGCAGCCTGTTTCCCGCAGGTGAAACCATTTTGCTTGAACCAAGTTCCCTGTGGATTCCTCATATAATTGATGGAGCGAGCGCCATCGCGACCCGCCCGTTGTTCTCAGTGTGAAAGGAGTAGCGTTATGAAGTCTTCTGATCTGTGTGTGGTCCTGTTCTTGTTGCTCTCACTGCTGGCCTGGCCGGTCCTGGCGGACAGCGGCGAGGGAGGAGGCGAAGGTGGAGGTGAGCACGGCAGCGGAGAAGGCGGCGGTGAACATGGTGGCGGAGGTGGCGAGGGTGGAAAAGCCGGCGGCGAAGGCAGCCGGCCAGAACGACCGGAGACGCCCTCGGAGTCCACGATCTACTTTCCCGATTACGTGGATGGGGAAGGATGGTCGGTCCAATTGACGCTCGGCAATCTTGACCTGAATCAGGCCGTGTCGGTCGATATAGAAGTCTACGACCAACAAGGCGACCCGGTCGCGGGATTCTTCGACGGGGACACCAACGTTGAAATCCCGGCTCAGGGGAGCCGAACCTTGAGCAGCGTATCAGGGGATCAGATCCGCCGAGGGTGGATCTCAGTCCGCAGCCTATCGAACAAGGTCCACGGGTTGCTGACCTACCGGGACATGGTAACGGGGATCGAAGTCGGGGTCGAACCTGTCCCGTTGGGAAACTCCTTTGCGATGTTCGTAGAGGAGTCCAATGACATTGGCACGGGGCTGGCATTGTTCCTTCCGGGCACGACAGCTCAGGTCGGGTTCACGATAGTGGACCAGGACGGGAATGACCCGCTTGGAGAGGCACAGGTTCTGGATGCTCAGGAGTTCCGGCAAGCGGCCCGCACACTCCCGGAATGGTATATGGAGCATGACCGGAATTTCCTCCAGGACTTCCGGGGAACTCTGTTTCTACATACTCCGGACGGGTCGCCGTTTGCTCCCCTTGGATTGCGATTTGGCAAGCTCCAAGGTTTTCTTTCCGCCATTCCGGTGATTTCTCTAAATGGAGCCTCCGGATGTTCCGGCGGCGGCAGTACAGAGCCAGGAGAATCAGGCACTCAGTACGGGCTGTCGGAGACGGCGCGGGAAGTCCGTGGCGGGGTCGAGTTGATCGCTCGGTACGACCGGGAAGGGCAGAGGTTCACAGGGACGGTACACAACACGAATGCCGCCACGGTGCGCCAGGTCCGAGTCGAGGTTCATCTGTCAAACGGAGTCGAACTGGGTCCGACTCCCCGTGTTGACTTGGCGCCAGGAGAGACGAAGTCCATTGTCCTGGATGCAATGGGACAGGATTTCACCTGTTACAGCATCCACGTCGAGTTGGGTGCCAGCGGATCATAAGCTCGATGTAAACGGAATGAATGAGAGTCAGGTGGCTTGGAAGCGGCATTGCCGGGCGCCCGGATTCTGCCAGAATTCGGGAACCGTACGAGCCTGGAGGCACGGGACTCTGCGTACCCAAGACCCCTTTCGAGACCTCAATACCCTGACCTATCCGGCTTTGCTGATCGTGGATGAGAACGGCAACGTGGCGGTGACCCAGAGCGCCGCGATTCTGTTCTTTTAACTCATCAACCGGAGTTACAACCGCGCCTCGATGGTCCTGACATCGAACTAGAGCCTCGAAGAGTGGGACCGCATCCTCGGCGATGAGGTCACGGCCGCCGCACTGCTCGACCGCATGCTCCACAGGTGCCACATAGTCAACATCCGGGACGACAGCTACCGCATGCGCCGCCATGCCGAGCTCTCCAAGAGGAGGTTGGGGCGGATTATCCTCTCTCCCGCCTCCGGTTCAAAAAGGCTGTGTGCGACCGGCGATCCGCCCAGAAAGCGCCAATGATGGCCTGTTGACACAAGATTACACTGGATATACACGTAGGCAGCCTACATTGTCACTCCGAGATCACATGCGTTTTGTAGAGTAGGAGGGCTTCAACTCCTGAGTGGGGTTGGTTCATCCTTCTGAAATGCTGGTTTCCAGCCCCGCTCTCTTCGTTCCCCTTGGGGGGACGGTTTTTCCTCCTTCAGGGGGTGAGTTCGGTCGGTCCCGAGTAAAACGACCCTCTCAGAGCGCCGGTACGTTTCGCTAAGATGCCCACCGTTCTGCACCCCGACATCCTCCTTGTAATCGGTCTGATCTTCTTCTTGCTTCTAATCGTTCTGGTGTTGTGGGTCGGATTTCGGCGGCGACTCGCGGAAATCCAATCGGATCGGGACCGGCAACGTGACCAGTTAGACATCTTGGAGAACAAGATGGCGCGAATCGAGGGCGCGCTGTCCATTGGGGCGTCAGCGACTTCGACTCTGGAGAACCGAATGCGAACTCAGGACCAGGGACAGACCCTTCCGAATGATCCTCGGCTCACGAAGGGTTTGTAATCAAGCTGAGGATTCGGCAGATCCAAAGTTCCCCGCTCTCGGACTTGACGTAGTTGCCGACGAGTTGTCGGCTACGTGCGAATTCCAGGTTGCCGTCCCCTTTGGGGTTACGGCTGGCCTCGCGGCTCCGCCGTGCCGACTGGGGAATTAGCCGGTGGACGGGAGCGATCCCCCCTTTTGCCCTGCTGTGTGACCGGGACGACCTGACGGGGGAGTTCCGGTTGCCTGGAGTTGGATCGCGGCAAGCCTCTGGCGGGCACGAACCTGGACCCTGCGCGGAAAGTTACTGAAGATCGGAGCTCAGGTCCGGGTCACGACGCGCGAGGTCCGGTTGTCATCAACAGGCTGCTGAAGGCCGAAGAGAAGTCCTGCGACAGTCCGCGTTTCCTGGTCTCTGACCGGGCCGCCAGGCACCAGGAAGCAAGGCATCAGAAATGCAATGGGCAGGAGTCGGTTGAACGACTTGGTCCTTGACAGCCCCGCTCCGACCACACTGCCACTTTCGCTTTTGTGTCCCGCACGATTCAACCCAGTGGACTATGGTCATCGAGTGCAGATAATATCAAGGATATGTGTACTCTAAGTGCCATCATGGTCGAATATAGTGTTTTATAGCGGCATTATGCCGTTGCGTTGCTCATTTCGCCTGGACTGGCCTAAACCAGATTTCTTGATCGGGCGGACTCATGAACAGGCAACGCCGGATCTCGTCCCGGTGTCCAACAGGAATAAGCCGTTGCAGAATCCCAAAGAACTGATACAACAAATCGAGACATTGCAAAGCCGAATCTCCATGTTGAATGCGGCCATACTGCGTATCAGCAAGAGCCTCGACGTCGGCACTGTATTGCGAGAAGTCGTGGAAAGTGCGCGGGAGTTGACCGGCGCCCGTTACGGCTTGATTGTGACCATCGATGACTCGGGGCAGGTGCAGGAGTTCGTCAGTTCCGGCTTCACTCCGGAGGAGCACAGGCAAATGGCGGACTGGCCCGACGGACCACGGCTTTTCGAGCACTTCCGCGACCTTCCGGGAGTACTGAGGGGGCGCGACCTGTACGCTTACGCCCATTCGCTTGGCTATTCCCACGACCTGTTGCGGTTGAAGACCTTCCAGGGGACACCGATGCGTCATCAGGGCACTCATTTAGGCAACTTCTTCCTCGGCGAGAAGGAATGCGGCCGGGAGTTCACGAGCGATGACGAAGAGGTCCTCGTGTTGTTCGCGTCACAGGCAGCGACGGCGATCGCCAACGCCCGGACGTATCGGAACGTGTACCGGGCCCGGGCCGATCTGGAGGCACTGATTGACATTTCTCCGGTGGGCGTCGCGGTTTTTGATGCCCGGACCGGTAGGCCGACTATGCTCAATCGCGAAGCGAAGAGGATGAAAGAAAGCTTGACTCCGGGTCGCATGCCGGAGCAGGTGCTGGAGGTGCTGAAGGTGCGGCGCGCTGACGGTAGGGAGCTCTGCCTCGAAGAGTTGCCCTTGGCCCAGGCCCTGAGCAGCGGCGAGACGGTGCGGGTCGAAGAAATCGTTCTGGAGGTTCCCGGCGGTCGGACCATTACGATGCTGGTCAACGCCACGTCGATCCGTTCCGAGCAGGGTGCAGTCGAATCCGTGGTGGTCACTTTGCAAGATTTGGCGCCGCTTGAAGACCTGGAACGTTCGCGGGCCGAGTTCCTGGGCATGGTGAGCCACGAGTTGCGGGCTCCCCTGGCCTCGATCAAGGGCTCCGCCGCCACCGTGCTGGACGCCGCGCCGTCGCCGAACCGGACCGAGATGCTTCAGTTTTTCCGCATCATCAACGAGCAGGCCAATCATATGCACAGCCTGATCAGCGACCTGCTGGATGCGGAGCAAATCGAAACCGGATCGCTGTCGGTCAGCCCGGCGCCCGAGGGAGTTGGCAGTCTGGTGGACCAAGCCAAGAAAACGTTCCTGAGCAGTGGAGGCCGGCACATCGTACAGATCGATCTGCCGGCAGACCTGCCCCAGGTAATGGCTGACAGGCAGCGCATCGTCCAGGTCCTGAACAATCTCTTCTCAAACGCATCCCGATACGCTCCCGAGTCGTCCCCGATCCGGGTCGACGCCGTGCAAGATGACGTTTACGTGGCGATCTCCGTGTCGGATGAGGGAAGGGGCGTGCAGCCGGACCTGCTGCCGCACCTTTTCCGTAAACATGTCAATATCGGCGGCGAAGAGCGGGGGGTGCGAGGGTCCGGCTTGGGTCTGGCTATCTGCAAGGGTCTGGTGGAGGCCCATGGAGGCCGCATTCGGGCCGAGAGTGACGGGAAGGGCTTGGGCACCCGAGTCACGTTCACGATTCCTGTGTGCGAAGAGGTCGGCGCCGGAGCCGCACCCGGCTTGGACCGAAGTGCTTCCGTCCGGTCCCGGGCAGGCCGCGGGCGAGATCGCATTCTCGTGGTTGACGACGACCCGGAGACGCTCCGGTACGTCCGGAACGCTCTTGCGGCCGCGGGCTTTTCCCCGCTGGTGACGGGGGACCCGCAGGCCGTGCCCCACCTCGTCAGGACGAAGAAGCCCCAGCTGGTTCTCATGGACCTGATCCTCCCCGGGACCGATGGCATTGAGTTGATGCAGCGCGTTCCCGAGCTGTCCGATCTGCCGGTCATCTTTATCTCGGCCTACGGAAGAGACGAGACGATTGTCCGAGCCCTGGAGACCGGGGCCACCGATTACGTCGTCAAGCCCTTCTCGACAGCGGAACTCGTGGCGAGAGTCCAAGCGGCTCTGCGCCGGCACCAAGCGGTGCCCGAAGCCTTCCATCTGGGACACCTGACGATTCACTACGACCAACACCAGGTGACCCTGGCCGGCCGGCCGGTTCCACTGACGGCAACCGAATACGAACTGCTCCGGGTGCTCTCGGTCAATGCCGGATGGGTCATGACGTACGATGTCCTGTTGCGCCAAGTGTGGGGCCGGACGGAATCCGGCGACTCCCAGCCCGTGCGCACTTATGTGAAGAAACTCCGTCGCAAGCTGGGCGATAGCGCGACGAACTCAACCTACATCTTTACCGTGCGTGGGGTCGGATATCGCATGGCCAAGCCCAGCGACGATTGAGGTTCCCAGGTGTGCATTCGGGAACTGGCACAGTGACGCTTGCCCTCAGTGCGAAATAACACTGAATCTACACCGTAGACATCGTTATTCTCACGCCGAGTACACTCCAAAATTATATGCTTCAGCAATGTCCTTACGTGAGGCGGTTATTCGTTTCGGTTAACGTATTCCAATCTGTGGAACGGTTGATACAGGGAGGTATGAAGAGAATTGTCGTCACGGCCATGAAGGAGGCGCAACGAGGATCATCAGTAGATTTCAGATTGCGGTCCCGCTCGCCGCTCGCCGGTGCGTCGGTGTTCCCTTGAACCGTTGTCCAACTCCTATGACCTCTCCACCTGGTACTTGAGAATGCTTCACCCCGACCTACTCATTCCCGTCCTTCTCAACACGGTTCTGCTCCTGTTGATCCTCATCTTGTGGATCGTCCTGAAGCGGAGGATCACTGAGACTCAGACGGAGCAGGAGCGCCAGTCAGATCAGCTCGACGTGCTGGAGAACAAGATGGCACGGATCGAGGGAGCTCTGTTCTACGGCCCCTCTGCCACGTGGACTATGGAGAATACAGGCCGGCGTCCCGGCCACTCGCATGATCCCGAAGTGCGGAAGGATTTGTGAGGAGGATCCCCCCCGAGGACAGAAGACATTCTGGCGTGCGCTGGCTGCCTGTTTGCTGTTGTCCGCCGGGTCGGCGGCGCAAGGACCTGCCTGATTCGCTCTCACTTTGCTCAGGAGGGTCATTGTCCAACCGGGTGAGACGCCGCATAGCCTGATCCGCGAATCCCTGGAACGCCCCGGACTACGAGACCCTCATCCTCTCTTCACCTTCCCGGAAGCCCAGGTTGCCGTAGCGGTGGTAATCGCTACTGATGCTCTGTTCACTGACGTACCAAAGCAACTCCACCCGGCCTTGGACCAGAACCGGAGCCCGCGCCACGTACACTCCGGACGCGGCCGCCGCCCTGAACACCGTCTTCGGCACCCGGTCCGGCATCGCAAAGCGGACGCGGCCGGTCTCGGCGCAACGGACCCGGGCCGCCAATTCGCCGTCGGTCTCCTGGATGAATTCGATGGCCCCCTCCCACGACTCGGTCAGCTCCTGAAGCCAACCGATGGCCGGAGACGACCACCCCCTCGGGAGACTCATTGTCGCGCGACAGCCAACGGTCTTGGCCGCGCAGGCGCGCGCGAAGATCTCAAACAGTGAATCGGAGGGATCCACGCGGATGCGAAGCCGCCGCACGGGGAGATAACGCCGCAGATTGTCCTGGCCCACGAGGTGAAAATGGTCGTGGTTGCGGCTGAATTCGTCCCGTTTGCTGGCACAGTAGCTTTCCAGAGCGGCCACGACCCGGGGCAGGTCGCCCCGGTCCGCGGAAACGGCGGCTGGACTTGGCTGTTTCAGGCGCGAACGGAAGGCGGCAAGATGGGGGTCGGCGACCTGGGAGGGGCCGGCTGGAGACACACCGTCGCCAAAGTCCATGAGTTGGGCCACGTAGTTGGGGCCTCCGGCCTTGATTCCGGGACCAAAGGCGGACTTGGCCATTCCTCCGAAGGGTTGACGCAGCACGATCGCCCCGGTGGTTCCCCGGTTGACGTAGAGGTTTCCCGCCTCGACGCGATCGCACCAGTATGCCTGCTCGCGATCGTCCAGGCTCTCCAGTCCGGCAGTCAATCCGTAGCCGGTCTGGCGGATGAGGCCCAGGGCCTGGTCCAGACTCTTCACCCGCATGACCCCCAGCACGGGACCAAAGAGCTCGGTCAGGTGGGTGAAGCTTCCCGGATGGACATCCCATTTGACGCTTGGCGAGTAGAGGCAAGGGTTTTTATCCATTCGCCTGGGCATGACCGCCCAAGACTCGCCTGGCTCCAATTCCTTGAGGCCCCTTTCCAAGGCGCCTGAGGGGGGGCGAATCAGGGGGCCCATTCGATTGCGCAGGTCCCAGGCCGAGCCGACCTCCAGGCTCCGCACCGCGTCGCAGAGCGTCTCCTTGAACTTAGGGTCCAGGTAGACCTCCTCCTCGACCAGGAGCAGGGAGGTCGCGGAGCATTTCTGGCCGCAGTGACTGAAGGCCGAGTGAATCACGTGACTGATGGCCAGCTCCCGATCTCCCAGAGCGGTCAAGGTGGTCGTGTTCTTGCCCCCGGTCTCCGCCAGGAGGTTCATGTCCGGCTTGAGCCGGAGCATGTGCCGGGCGGTCTCCGTGCCGCCGGTCAGAATGACGGCGTTCACCTCCGGGTGGGAGACCAGTTGGGATCCGCCTGTCGCCACGGCACACGGCGCCATCTGCAGAGTCCGTCGCGAGACCCCGGCCCTCCAGAAGCACCGGCACAGCTCATGAGCCACCAGCACGGCGTCGGGGGAGGGCTTGAGGATGACGGTGTTCCCTGCCGCCAGGGCGGCGGCGATTCCGCCTCCGGGTATGGCAATGGGAAAATTCCAGGGGGAGACCACCACCACGACGCCCTTCGGCTTGACCTGCAAACCGGGAAGGTCGTGGAAGTAACGGCTGGCCAAGTCGTAGAAGGCGACGAAGTCTACGGCCTCGGAAACCTCCGGGTCCGACTCGAGCAAGGTCTTCCCGCCGTCGGCCAGGGCTGCGCCCATGAGGTCCGCCCGGCTGCGACGCAGCTCGCGGGCCACACCCCCCAGGATCCGGGAGCGCTCTTCCACCGGCTTGCGCCGCCAGCCGTCGGGATCGTTTCGGGCGCAGGCCACGGCCCGCTCCACGTCCTCCTCGTCGGCCTGCCGGTAGCGGCCAACGATCCGGCCCGGCCGGGATGGGTCCAGACAGTCACACGTTTCCCGATCCCGGAAGATCTCCCTCCCGTCCACTACCAGGGGAATCTCCACCTTGCTGTCGCCGTGCCGAGGTTTCCAGCGCTCGATGATCCCTTGGGCCCACTCCCGGTTGATCGGCAGTGAGAAATCGGTGTCGGGCTCGTTGACGAATCGGTTCCACGAGTCCGGGCGTGGCGACTCACCGGTCTCGGCCAAGCGGTTCTGGACGCGCCGGGGTGTTTCCGATACGTCCTGGCGGCACCGTGAGGATTCCAGGAACCCCTCTTCCAGCCGTTTCCACTCCGGGCTGTCCGGGACCAGCCTGAAGGCGTGCCTGAGGAAGTTGTCGGGTCCCGTGTTCTCGTCCAGACGGCGAAACAGGTATCCAATGGCGTTGATGAAGTCTTCCTTTTTGGTCGCAGGCGCATAGAGGACCAAGTTCTGAGTCAGCTCGAACAATGCCCGGCGCTGCGCATTGGCCATCCCTTCCAGCATCTCGAACTGCACCCGGTCCAGGGCGCCGGCCTCCGCAGCCAACAGCAAGGCGTACGAGACATCGAAGAGATTGTGTGAAGCCACTCCCAGACGCACGGCCGAGATGTTCTCCGGCGCCAGGGCTTCGTGCAGCATGCGCTTGTAGTTGGCGTCGGTTTCCAGCTTCGACCTGAAGGGCGCCTGCTTCCAACCTCGCAGCGCTGCCTCCACCCGTTCCATCTCCAGGTTGGCGCCCTTAACGAGCCGGATGGTCACAGGCGATCCTCCCCGCTTCAGCCGTTCTCTCGCCCAGGCGTTGATCTTCTGCTGGGCCGGATAGGAGTCGGGCAGGTAAGCCTGAAGGGCGATCCCGGCGCCGACCTGCTCGAGCCCTGTGCGGGCGAGGGTGCGCAGAAATACCTCGGTGGTCACCGCCAAGTCACGATATTCCTCCATGTCGAGATAAACGAACTTGGGCACCTCGGTGCCATCCTGGCGGCGAAAGCGCTCCCTGGCCGCGGCGCGATACAGGAGTTCCAGCCGATCGCAAAGGACGGAAACGGTGTGCTCGAAGGCCAGAGACGAGATCTGGGAGTAGATGGTGGAGATCTTGACCGATATGACCTCCAGCTCCGGGAGCTGCAGCGCACGGACGTACGAATCCAGACGTCTCTGGGCCTCGGTTTCTCCCAGGAGGGCCTCGCCCAGAAAGTTCACGTTCATCCGCACGCCGTTTTGGCGGCGCGCCTCCAGATGCGGTACCAGCAGCGCCTTCTCGGCAGGGAGAATGACGTTGGCGGTCTCCTCCCGCATCCTCTCCCTGACCAAAGGGGCCGCCACTCCCGGAAGGTAGCTGCCGAAGGAGCGAAAGCCCCTGAGCAGGGTTCGGTCCAGGCCGCTGAAGAAACGGGGGATTCCCTGGACGTCCAGGATGTGCAGGATCTGGTCGACTGCGCGATGCGGGCTGTTGGAGCGGAAGGCCTGATCAGTGAGTTGGGTGAGTGTCGCCTTGTCGTGCGGACTCTGCACCATCCGCTCCAGTTCGGCCTGCTGCCTCTCTTCGACGGAAGTTTGAAGTGACGCGGCTGTTTCCTGAAGACGCCGTGCCAGGAAGACGGCCTTCTGCGCCTGCTCCGTGTCGGGTGACCCGGAGTCCGGGGCGAACGATCCGAGGAGTGCGTCCAAGGCCTGCTTCAATGTGACCCGCCGGAATAATGTCCCTGGTCATGGCCGCTTCAGTTCCCGATCAGCCCTCGGATGCCCGCCTCCGATGCCGTCGGCGTTCACCGGGGCGGGCGCGAGCACGCGCCGGCAGAGGCTGGGGCCGGGTTACCTGCGGCGCTTCAGTTCGAATGTCATCGGGGACTCCTTGGTGATTTCCCCGTCCTGCATGCTGTACCAGTGGGCCGTGAGGCGGTCCTCCCCCTGCAGTATGTACTCGGCGTGGTGCATGTAGTGGCCCTGGGGTGACGAGAGATTGGTAATGCTTTCGAAACGCAATTCCAGGCGGTTTTCGTCGTCCGTGGCCCGCACTTCCAGGCGCGGCTGATTTCCTGCCGCACAGTAGTGGGTCATCAGCACGCGTTCTCCATCCGCGTGGTACATGTTGAGCATTTCATGTCCGTCGGGACTGTTCGGAAACATCAGCTCCACCAGGGCCGAACCGGCGGAAGTGAGCCGGAAACTGGAGCCGACGACACCGGTTTCTTCGCCGTTCTCGTCCAGCATGACCCATTCGCCTTCCAGCGCAGTCAGTTTCGACATCACGTCAGCGCCCTCCGCGCCCGCCCGGGAGAGGCTGATGGCTGCCAGAGTCAAGCCGACAAACAGTGTTTTTCTTGCCATTGGATGTTTCTCCTCCACATCAGTCTAGCAACACACCGGCGTCTGGTGGCCAATCAGAGAGATCCGCGCAGCCGCTGGGAGCGCAAGAGGGGCGGTCACGCGTTCAACAATTCGGGTCCAGGCTCTTCGCGATGCCCGTCAAGATGCTCTGGGCCAACTGAGGGCAGGAAGGATGGGCGATTCCCGGCTGATCCGGGCCGCACGAGTTGGGAGTGAGGCTCAATCCAGATCCCAGAGGCGTTTCGGGTCCTCCAGTTCGTCCTTGGACCGCAAGGCTTCCCGAAACTTGTCCTCCAGACTGGCGTGCCGGCGTTTCTCATCATCCATTGCCTGGCTGAAAAGCCGGTCCGCCTTGGACTTCCGTTCTTCGATCTCTTCCAAGGCCGATTCGAAGGAGTAGTCCGGCTTCCTGCTTTCGCTTCGAATCACGAGGCCCGTCTTGGAGTCGACCAGGAGTTGGCACCCGCATTCGGGGCATTCCACCTTGAATCTGGGCATGGTCTCCCAATTCTAATATGAATCCCGCCGGACTGCTCCAAGGGCGACGGAGGTCAGCAGGACGAGTCGGAGAGGGCGGACAACTGGCGCTGAGGTCCAGGCTCGGCCAGGAGTTCCGACGCGCGAAACAGGGAAAAATAGCGATAGGATTCCAGATTCCCGGCGGCGCCCTCTTCCCGATCGACGATGGAGATGACGGCGGCTACGCGGTAGCCTTCGGCCTCGGCCTGGACGATGGCCTTCCGCGCCGATCCTCCCGTGGTGCAGACGTCGTCGACCACCACCACCGGAGAACCCACGGGCCCCTGGTAGCCTTCCAGGTAGCGCCGGGTTCCGTGGCTCTTGGGCTGCTTGCGGACGATGAACGCGGAAATCGGCTCGAACCGGTCCCGGTGGGCGAAACTCACCGCCGCCACGGCGGCGACGATGGGGTCGGCACCCAGGCTCAGGCCGCCGATGGCGGCCGGCGAAACCTCTCGCAGGCGCAGCTCCTCCAGGATCAGCAGGGCTGAAAGGTAGGCCCCCTCGGCCTCCAGCGTGGCCTGCTTCAGGTCCAGGTAGTAGTGGCTCCGCCGGCCCGAAGCGAGCCGGAAGCGGCCCACCTTCAAGCACCGCGTCAACAGGATCTCTTTCAGGCGCTCCCGGGTATCCATGGGGTGGCGAGTATACATCGATCTGTTACCATGACGCGCTCATGGAAAAACCGGGCAAGTGGCTTTCTCGGATCGGCCCGGGCGCTATCGTGGCATCCGCCTCGGTGGGCGCCGGCGAAACGGTCCTGGCCGTTCGCGCCGGCGCTTGGGGCGGTTACGATCTCCTCTGGCTGATCCTCGTGGCCATCCTGGCCAAGTCGTTCCTGACGCTTTATCTCCTGGGTCACTATACGGTCGCCACCGGACGTGCGGTGGCGGAGAAGCTGGTGGATCTGCCCGGTCCACGGGGATGGTTTCTCTGGGTCATCCTGGTGCTGGAGTCTCTGGTGGCTCCCTTCGTCTTCGTGGTGATCGCCGTCCCGTGCGGGCGCTTGATGAGCCAGGTGCTGGCGTCGGGTGGACTGAGCATCTCCTACAAGTGGCTGGCCCTGGCCTTCCTGAGTCTGGCCATCCTGGTCGGCCTGGCCCAGCGGTACGGCACTCTGGAGAAATCGCAGGGGTTGGTCTGCCTGGTGCTCCTGGCGGGAACCGTGACCGCCACCCTTCTGGCCCGGCCCGATTTTGCGGGGATTCTCAAGGGGCTGTTCAACCTGGGCACGGTTCCCCCCTATCCGGACTGGATCCCAACTGAAATCAAGGGCAGGAGCCGCCTCTTGGAGATGGCCGCGGTCTTCGGATACGCGGGCAGCATCCCCATGAACTACGTGGTTTACTCCAACTGGGCCCTGATGAAGGGCTGGAGCCTGAAGGGAGTCTCGGGCCGGTCTGCGAGGAAGCGCGCCCTGGCGCCTCTGAAATTCGACGTGGGGGTCAACGCCGTCGTCGTGTTTCTGGTGACGGTGGCGTTTATGGTGGGCGGAGCCGCAATTCTGAACCCCGCCCGGAGGATTCCGCAGGGATACGATCTGCTGACGGAGCAGGCCCAGATCTTCGCCGAGATCTCCCCCTTGATGATTCCCCTCTACTACATCACGATTCTCGCTGCGCTCTGGGGGACATTGAATGCGCTGCCCGACATTTATGGCAGAGGCGCTCACAGCTTTCTTCGGCAGCTCGTGCCCGGCGCCCGGGATTGGTCTCTCTCCAGGGTGAGAAATGTTTACGGGCTCTCCGCTCTGGTCCTTTCCGGGTTCTTCATCTGGAGTGGGACGACTCCCATCGTAATGGTGGACATGGTGGCGCTCTTCAGCGTCAATTTGGGGGTGGGCCTGACCTGTATCGCGGCAATCTGGCTGAATCGGCAGTTGCCTCCGGACAAACGGGTCCCGGCCTGGCTCTCCGGCGCCGCCGTGGCGGGGGCCGCCGTCACCAACGTCATGGCGCTGATTTCGGCGCGGGAAGTGTTGTTGCGGTACTTTTGACGCGGTTTTCCGGTTCGGCCAGTGCGTTCGGAAAAGCAAGATCTGCAGGTGGGAGGAAGCCCATGAGCGCTGACAAGCAATTCAATCCTGACGAACTGAAACAACTGCTCCAGACCAAATACGGGACCGGGGTCCGGGTCGAAGTGTTCCCCAAGTCGGATCGGGAAGAGACGGGGGAAGAACCAAATCAGGCACAGGTCGAGTCTCGCGATCTGACGTTCGACTATCGGCCGAGTCAGATCAAGGAGTATCTGGACCGTTTCGTCATTCAGCAGGACGAAGCCAAGAAGGTTCTGGCGACGGCGATCTGCGACCACTACCACCACATCCAGAACTGCAGCGATCCGGACGAGTGCCGGGAGTACAAGAAGCAGAACATCATCATCATTGGTCCTACGGGCGTGGGAAAGACCTACCTGATCCAGAACATCGCGCATTTGATCGGAGTTCCGTTCTGCAAGGCCGACGCCACCCGGTTCAGTGAAACCGGTTACGTGGGAGGCGACGTGGAGGATCTGGTTCGGGAACTGGTCCAACAGGCGAACGACGACGTTGGGCTGGCGGAGTATGGGATCGTCTACCTGGACGAGATCGACAAGATCGCCGCGCCCACGGGCCAGATTGGAAGAGATGTGAGCGGGCACGGCGTGCAAAGGGGCCTCCTGAAGCTGATGGAAGAAACGGAGGTCCCGTTGCGGTCGCCCACGGACATCGCCAGCCAGATGCAGTCATTGATGGAGATTCAATCGGGTCGCAAGTTGGAAAAGAAGACGATCAACACCAAGCACATCCTCTTCATCGTCAGCGGGGCTTTCAACGGGCTGACCGAGATCGTCGGGAAGCGCCTGGGATCAAGACAAATCGGCTTCACGGGAGGGGAGCAGGAGTCGGACCGGAAAGAGGAGCTGCTGTTGAAGCAGGTCCGGTCCACGGACTTCGTGGAGTATGGTTTCGAGTCGGAATTCATCGGGCGCCTGCCGGTCGTGACCCACTGCCGCCGCCTCAGCGTCGACGACCTGTTTCAGATCCTCAAGAGGTCGGAGGGGTCCCTCCTCAAGCAGTACAAGAGGGACTTTCTGGCTTACGGTATCGACACCTATTTCAAGGATGGGGCGATGCGGGCGCTATCCGAGTTGGCGGCGAGGGAAGAGACGGGCGCGCGCGGCCTGATGACCGTGTGCGAGAGGGTCTTCCGCGACTACAAATACCATCTGCCGGACCATGAGGTGACGGAACTGGTAGCGGATCGTGCGCTGGTCGAGAATCCGAAGGCAGCGCTCAACAAACTCCTGGACAAGCCGGACCTGCATCACGAGGCCATCCTGAAGTTCCAGCTCAAACGCTTCGAAGCGGAGTTCCACAAGCAGTACGGAGTGGCAATCATGTTTACGCCAGAAGCCGCGGCCCTCATCTCGGAGCGGGTGAGAGGCCCGAATGCCGATGTCCTGCAGTATTGCCGGGAACTGTTTCGGGAATACGAGCACGGCATGAAACTGCTGGCTCGCGGGCAGGCTTCAAAGCCCCTTTCCGTGGACCGTCAGGTCATCGAAGATCCCGCAGGATCGTTGGAGCGGTGGATCCGTGAGACTTACAAGTGAGGAAGCCGCACCGCATCAATTGGAGCGGCGGCGATAAACGGCGGCGAACACGGTCCGCAAAGGGGAGACGCAGTAGGTCTCGATGATCTGCTTGCCCGCCTGGGGGCGAAAACACTTCTCAAGGTGGGGAGTGCTGACCCTGAAGGAGAGCCGCATGATGTCGGCGCCCTCTCCCCGTCTCTCCACGGCAAACGCGTCCTGCAGACTGGGCTCCAAGAGGAAAACCTGGTTGTAGCGGAGGTGCTTCAACTCGTAGGGTGTCGGCAACTTCTCGTTTCCAAGGTGCCGGTAGTGGGCCATGAGGCGCCGCAGAAAATCGTCATAGTCGAATGATTCCACCTTGTTGTTGACGCTCACTTCCACGATGAATGCATCGTCGACCCAGGAAGAACGCAGTCCGTAGGTGAAGTCCAGATCGCCCTTGTTGAATTTGATCCGGTGGCCCTTTTTGTCGTGGAAGCGCTTGAGCTCCTCGGTTCCCTGTTGGCCGGGAAGGTTCGCTACCTGCTCGCTGGTGATGTAGAAGCTGGCGACGTTCTCGTACCAACTGTTGATGATACTGCCGAGGATCCTGTCGGCGGCTTGCCAAATCGTCTCGGCGTTAGCGGTGGTCAACATGCGGCCCGATGATTGTAAACTAGCTCTGAAACCGTGTAAATAGCCCCAACCCAGTTTTGTCGGCGCCGCCGGCCGGCTTTTACTCCTGCGCCATCTGTGGTGCCGCCGCCAGCGCGCCTCGGCCCAGATCGGGCGGAAGTTTCAACGCCAGGACAAACCCCGGCGCCGCGAAGAGGACGATGGCTGTCATGGTCACCTGAAGGCCCACCGTCTGACTCACGTATCCAACCAAAGGCAGGAGCAAGCCGCCCACGCCCCAAGCGAACCCCATGAGCAGTGCGGAGATTGTGGAGGTCGCCTCCGGCACCATCTGTTGGGCCATCACCACGTTGACCGGAGAGGTGGAAAGCAGGACGCCGCCTCCCAGAATGCACAGCACGATTGCAATTGGACCCTGAGTCCAAAGAAAGGCCAGGAGCAACGGCAGGCTGCCGAACATGGAAAGAGCGAGGATTCTCTTGCCCCCGAAGCGGTCGCTCAGGATGCCCCCCAGAAAACCGGCGCTGCCGCCGGCCAGAAGAAACAAGCTAAGAGCCTGGGCTGCCTGCGCCGCGCCATATCCGTGCAGTGTCAGATACAAGGGGAGAAAAGCAACGAAGATGATCTGAATGGATCCTCGGATGACCACGAGCAGGTAGAGGATCAGAAGTGGCTTTCGTTTCTCCAGAAGCCGCGAAAGAAGCGCCTTGTGGTGGAGAGCGGTTGCCCGGGACGGGGTTGGGCCGTAAAGGATGAGGTACAGACTCATGGCGACCCCCGGCAAACCGGCCCAGAGACTGGAGCCCAGGCCCACAAGGGCAATCACGGTGGTGATGTAGACGGGCCCCAAGGCGTAGCCGAGCATGCCGGTGGTCACGAAAACCGACATGTTGAAACCCCTTCTGCGGGCGGAGGACTCCGAGACAATGGACGCCGCCTGGGGATGAAACGCCGAGATCCCGGCACCGCCCAAAATGACCATCACCAGCAGCGCCCAGAAATTGGGAGCCAGGCCCAGGGCGGAGATGAAGATTCCCGCCAGTCCGGGTCCCAACGCGGTGAAGACAGGTATCCGCAGCCGGTCGGCCAAGTAGCCGTAAAAGGGCTGCATGAACGCGCTGGAAAAACTCAGGACGCCGCCCAGAATCCCGGCTTCGGCCAGGGACAGATCCAGTTCCCGGTGAAGGAAGGGCAGGAACGCCCCGAACATACTGGCGTAGCAGTCGATCAGGAAGTGACCGCCGGAAAGCGAAATAACCGGCCTCGGAAGTCGGAACGGCATGGACGCGCTATTCTCGCACAGACTGGAGACGAGGAAAGGGAAAAGAGGAGAGAGGAAAGAGTTCAGACAGGCGCGCAGTTCAGGCGCAGCCGGCCGGAGGCATGGAGTTGATCTTCAGGAGCAGTTGAGCCAAATTGACTCGATGCCTCGTTTGTAGCCCGTATTTTTCACCAACGAGCGCGCGCCCAGCGCAGTCTGTCCCTGAGAAACCGTGGCAGAATTCGCGTAAATGCTGGAAACCAGATTATTTTTCATCACCCGCGTAGCGACCTGGTGAGAAATGCGGGCTAGGAGTCTGCGGCGCAGGCTCCTAGCCTCAGCGTAGAATGTCATAGGTCTTGAAGCTGGACGATTTCGACTACAAACTGCCTCGGCGCCTTATCGCCCAACGTCCCCACTCTCCCCGCGACAGGTCGCGCCTGATGGTGCTCCGCCGGGAGGCTGGCACCAGAGAGCACGCCCGGTTCGCCGATCTCCCCGATCTCGTGTCGGAGCGGGACCTCCTGGTGTTGAACGACTCCCGAGTCCTGCCTGCCCGCCTGGCAGCCGTCAAGGAGACGGGGGGACAGGTCGAAGTGTTGCTGCTGGATGCTCTCGGGAGTCGTGTCTGGCGAGCCCTGCTCAAGCCGGGCCGCCGGGCCCGCGCCGGCGACCTCCTCACCGTACATTCGGAGTTGCTGTCGATTCGTGTGTTGGACGATCCCGGTTCCGCCGTCCGCCGGGTCCAACTGGAACCCGCCGGGAATCTTCAGGAGGTCCTGGAGCGAGTAGGCCGCACGCCCCTGCCGCCCTACATCCAGCGGGAGATCGATTCCCGAGACCGTGAAGCCTACCAGACGGTGTACGCCGACAGGCCGGGGTCGGCGGCGGCTCCGACGGCTGGACTCCACTTCACCGAAACGCTCCTCTCCCGCCTGAACCATTGCAAGATCACATTGCACGTGGGGTACGGGACGTTCCAACCGGTCGTGGCGGATCGAGTCGAGAACCATCGGATGCACTCGGAGTATTACGAGGTTTCGGCGAAATCGGCGCGGCGGATTCGGCGGCACCGCGAGGCGGGAGGCCGGGTCATCGCGGTCGGGACCACTTCGACCCGGGTTCTGGAACAGGTTCACCGACGCCACGGCGACGTGGTGGAGGACCGCGGATGGACCGATCTTTTCATCAAGCCCGGCTTCGAATTCGGAGTCGTCGACGGCCTCATTACCAACTTTCACCTGCCCCGGACGTCACTCCTGCTCCTGGTGGCGGCGTTCGCCGGTCGACGCCTGTGGGCCGAGAGCTATCGGGAGGCCGTGGCCCGTTCCTATCGTTTCTACAGCTATGGCGACGCCATGTTCATTGTCTGAAAGGGGTAAAGAATGGGAATCAGAATGTCTCCCAAGGCGCTTCGCCTTGAAGGGCTGCGAGGGCACGCACACAAGGGGTGCCCCTACGAAATGAGGGCGAACTCCACGTCGGTCACGGTCTTCAGGGCCTCTTGCATGTAGGCCTTGATCTTCTTGGTCAATGAGATCTGATTGAGGCGGATCGCCTCCCGGCTCACACCGAAGCGCGTCGCCAACTGTTGCAGGGTCCTGGGCTCTTCGGCGATGAGGCGTTCATTCAGGATGGCCCGCTCCCTTTCGTTCAGCGTTTCGGCGAACTCGCGAAACTTGTGGGCGAAGAGCCGTTTCAACTCGCCCCGGGCCAGCGTCTCGTCCACCAGATCCTCGGTGGCCTCGAGCATGTCCACGTGCCGGGTCGTCTGGTTGGCGTCGATATAATTGTCCAGGCTCAGATCAGAGGACTCGATGGCATGCTCCACGGCCCGGACCTCCTTGACGGGCACGTCGAGTTTCTTGGCGATCAGGGACGTCGTGGGCTCGATCCCCTGAAGGCGCAACCGCTCCTTCTCCTTGCGCAGGTTGAAGAGAAGCTTGCGCCGCTGGTTGGTGGTGCCGATCCGGACGATCCGGAAATTGTCCGTGATGAACTTGATGATGTAGGCCTTGATCCACCAGGAGGCGTAGGTGGGCAGGCGGGTTCCCTTATCGGGATCGAATCGGCCCAGGGCTTGGATCAGGCCGATGTTCCCTTCCTGGATCAGATCCATGACGTTGTTATAAACGCGCCGGTAGATGAGGGCGATCTTGACCACCAGCTTCAGGTTGGAGGTGATCAGGAGATAGGCGGCATCCTGATCGTCCTCCTGCTGATAGCGCCGGATCAGTGACCGCTCTTCTTCCGCCGTCAGCGGTTCGAACTGGCTGATCTCCAGAAGGTAGCGCCGGAGGGGGTCCAGGTTGGCCAGCTTGGCTTCTTCCCGGGAGGGCAGCTTGCTGGTCTTCTCTCCCAGAATGGCCTCAAGACGTTCGGACTCGGGCGTTGAGCCGGCCGGCCCCGGAGGCTGGGAAACCATGGGCGAATCTTAGCAGATCGAGGAACGGGCTAAAGGCCGAGGAGCTGGAGAATCATCTCCTTGTCGGGAGGCACCTGGACCGGGGCGTTGGCGAATGTGGACCGGATCTTGCCGTGCTTGTCGATGATCCGGTTCTTGTAGGTGGCATGTTCGTACAGCGTGTCCAGATGGTAATTGACCGTGTAATCGGGGTCCTTGAGCTGGTGTCCCGTCAATATGGCCACCACGTTCTCGCCGGGATCGATGGTCACCTCGGGACGCTCCTCGCCGCTCGTGTCCAACAGGCGCTTGAGACCAGCCACCGTCGTCGCCGACGCGGGTTCGCATCCGATCCCGTCCCGTCCCAACATCGCCTTGGCGTCGGCGATTTCCTGCTCCGTGACCTCGTCGCACCACCCGTCTGAGAACTGGAGGGCGCGAACTGCCTTTTTCCAGCTGATGGGTTGCCCGATCTTGATGGCGCTGGCCAGGGTCCAGGCGTCGCTGACGGGGACCAGTTCCTGTGAGCTGGTCACCAGAGTCCGGTAGAGCGGGTCGGCTCCCTCGGCCTGGATGATGGTGATTCTGGGAATCTTGTCGATCATTCCCAGCTCCTTCAGTTCCATCAGGACCTTCCCGTATGAGGAGCTGTTGCCCAGATTGCCGCCGGGAACCACGATCCGGTCCGGACTCTTCCAATCCAGTTGATCCAACAGTTCCAGCACCACCGTCTTCTGCCCCTCGAGACGGAAAGGGTTGATGGAGTTCATCAGGTACACGTCGGTTTCGGCGGCCAGTTCCCGAACCAGCTTCATGGCCTCGTCGAAGTTGTCCTGAATTTGGAGAGTCAAGGCGCCGTAGTCCAGGGCCTGTGCCAGCTTGCCGAATGCGATCTGGCCTTCGGGAATGAAGACGACGGGCCGCAGGCCCGCCCGGGCGCAATAGGCGGCCATGGAGGCCGAGGTGTTTCCGGTCGAAGCACAGGCCACGACCTGGGCGCCGAGCCGGATCGCCTGGGAGACGGCCGTGGTCATGCCGTAGTCCTTGAACGAGCCGCTGGGGTTCCAACCCAGGTGCTTCACCCGAAGCCGGTCCAGGCCCACGTATTCGGCGCACCGGGGGGCTTCCAGGATGGGATTGTTCCCTTCCCCCATCGTCACCACCCGGTCCAGGTCCCCGGCTTCGAAGGGAAGAAGTTCTCGATATCGCCAAACCCCGCTCACGTCGAGGGGGCGATTCGAGAGACGCCGCCGCGCGAAACTTTCCTTGAGGGAGCCCACGTCGATCCGGCTGAAGTCGTAGGCGATGTCCAGCAGGTCCCGGCAATGTGGACACTGGTAGAGCTTTTCTCGGATCGGATACTCCCGGAGGCAGGAGTCATTGATGCAGCGGAATCGAAACGGCTCGGTCATTCTGCCAGAAGGTGACGGATTCGGCTCACGACTTCGGGAGAGTTCCAGACGTACATTCCCACATGGTGCAACGCCAGTCTTCCACGGGCGTCGACGATCAGTGTGGTGGGAAGTCCGGTGACCTGAAAGCGGCCTTGGAGGATCCGGTCAGGATCCGACAACAGCAGGAAGGGGTAGTCGGCGCCCGTCTCTTCCAGAAACGTCCGGACAGCCCCGGGCTCCTCCCAACTCACGGCGGCAATCGCCAAACCCTCTTTCGAAAGCCTCCGATGAAGGTCGGCCAGATAGGGCATCTCCAGGCGGCAGGGTCCGCACCAGGTGGCCCAGGCGTTGATCAACAGGGCCTTGCCCTTCAACTCCTGGAGGGGGACTCGCTTTCCGTCGAGGGTCGACAGCGATCCGGACAGATCCAGATGTGGCCTCTCGGCGGCGGGAATCCATGACCTGTAGAGGACGCCCTGAGCGGCGCCCGCCCCGGCGCCGCAAAGGAGAAGCGCTGCCGGAAGAGCCGCCGCCAATAGGAGGCCGGCGACTCCGATTCTCCCGTTCGTCCGCATGCCCATTGCCATTAACACTATAGCAGCCCTGCAGGAGAGGGAATTGGCGTAGGGGCAACCCTTGTAATTGCCCTTCCGCTGGCGGCCTCTCGGCGAACCGTTCCCGATTGTTCGACGTTGATGTCCCGGGGAACCGGCCCGGCTTGCGGATGCGAGCACGAAAAAGGGTGTCCGCACACAAGGGGTGCCCCTGCAAAGCCGTCATAGTAGACTGTGCGAACCGCGGAGACCGGGGCATGGATTCGGACCCCGCTCCGGTAAATTTGGCGGACGTCGCTATGAAGGTGTCGCTGTTCGTGACCTGTCTGGTGGATCAGGTCTTTCCTCAGGTGGGACTCAGCACCGTCAAGATCCTGGATCGGCTGGGAGTCGACGTCGATTTCGATGAACGTCAGGCCTGTTGCGGCCAACCGGCTTTCAACAGCGGGCATGCCGACGAGAGCCGCACCGTGGCACGCCGGTTCCTGGAGGCTTATGCCGACAGCGGCCCCGTCGTGGTTCCTTCAGGCTCGTGCGCCACCATGCTCAAGGTGTTCGTCCCCACCCTTTTCCCGCCCGACTCCCGGGAGGGCCGGCTGGCCCGGGAGATCGCCGGGAGGACCTACGAGCTGTCGGACTTCCTGGTCTCGGCCCTCGGGGTGACCCGGACCGGCGCCCGCTTCCCGGAGGCCGTCACCTACCACGACTCCTGCCACCAGCTTCGGGAATTGGGGATTGGCCGGCAGCCGCGCCTCCTGATCCAGGGCGTGGAAGGAATCCGGTTCGTGGAAATGCCAAACGCTGCCCGATGTTGTGGGTTTGGCGGAACCTTTTCGGTCAAGTTCGCCGACGTCTCCGCTGCCATCGGAGAGGACAAGGTGGACACCATTCACGAGTCGGGCGCACGCTACGTGGTCGCCAACGATGTCAGTTGCCTGATGCACATTGGCGGTCTGCTCCAGCGCCGTGGGTCCCAGGTCCGCACCCTGCACCTGGCCGAGCTGTTGTCGAAGTTCGAGGAGTAGTCGGATGCAACTCAGGATCCGGTCCAACACCTCGGCGGTCTTGTCCGACGCCAATCTTCAAGCCAACCTCAAGCCGGCGCTGGAGAAGTCGCTCCAGGCCCGGGACCGCGCCGTCGCGGAGGTTTCCAACTGGGAAGAGCTCCGGCAGCACGCCCACGACGTCAAGGCCCACACCCTCTCCCGCCTGGACCACTATCTCGAGCAGTTGGAGCGGAAGGTCATCGCTCAGGGCGGCAAGGTGGTCTGGGCCGACACCGGAGCCGAAGCCCTGGAGTTCATCGTGGGCCTGCTCCAGGAGCGGGAAATCAAGAAAGTGGCCAAGAGCAAGACCATGCTGGGAGAGGAGATCCATCTCAACGAAGAGTTGGAACGGGCCCATTTCAACCCGGTGGAAACGGACCTGGGCGAGTACATCATCCAGCTCTCCCGGGAGACGCCCTTTCACATCGTGACCCCGGCGCTGCACAAATCGAAGGAGGAAGTGGTCGACCTCTTCGGACGGGAGCTGGGCATGCCCCCAACCGACGACGTGGAGGCCATAACGGCCACGGCTCGAGCCGTCCTGCGGCGCCATTTTCTGACGGCCGGCGCCGGGATCACCGGCGTGAATTTCGGCGTCGCCGAAACGGGAACGCTGGCGGTGGTGGAAAACGAGGGCAACGTTCGTCTCTGTGCCTCCCTGCCGGAGGTGCACATCGCCATCATGGGCATCGAGAAGGTGGTTCCCCGGGCCCGGGACCTGGCGGTTTTTCTGAAGCTCCTCTCGCGGAGCGCCACCGGACAGAAGAGCACCAGCTACGTGAATTTCATCAACGGCCCGCGCCGGGAGGGAGAGTGGGACGGCCCGCGGGATTTCTACCTGGTGCTGGTGGACAACGGCCGGAGCCGGATTCTGGCCGACCCTGAATTGCGGCAGACGCTGGCCTGCATCCGTTGCGGCGCCTGCTTGAACGTCTGCCCCGTGTACCAGCGAATCGGCGGACACGCCTACGGTTCCACCTACCAGGGTCCCATCGGCGCCATACTGACTCCTCAACTGACCTCGGCGGAAGCGGCGCCCGAACACCCCTTCGCGTCTTCGCTCTGCGGGGCCTGCTACGAGACCTGTCCGGTCAAGATCGAGATCCCCCATATCCTCTTGAAGCTGCGGGAGCGGGTCCAACGGGGTAAGCAGCGCCTGGCCCGGCATCTGCCGCTGGAAGCCTGGGCCATGCAGTTCTGGGCCTGGGCGATGAGTTCTCCGAAACGGTATTCGTTTTTGGGGAATTTCATGCGGCGGGTCCATCCGTTCTTTGTGAGGAATGGAAGGATGCGGGTGCCGATGCCGCCCTTCAGCGGCTGGGACCGGTACCGGGATCTGCCGCCGTTGCCTGAAGAAAGCTTTCGGGAGCAGCTCCGGGAGTTGCGCAAGGAGGGGAAGTGAGTCGCCCGAGGATCATGCAGAAGGTCCGTGCGGCCTGCGGAATCAAGCCGCGTGTTCCCCTGCCGGCCGGATTTCCTGCAGCCCCCAGGTTCCAAGACCCGGTGGGAGTTTTCCGCAGGGAATTGGAGGCGGTCGGAGGTGTGTTTCTGGATGCCCGGGATCGGAACCCGGCGGAGGTGCTCTCCCAGGTCCTGGAGCAGACGGGGCATACGGAGGTCTTCTGGGAAGAAGAGAAGATATTCATCAAGCACGGCTTGCCCTACAGGCTGCGCCTGCCCGAGTCATTCTCCACACCCAACCTGGTCTTCAGCTACCACTACCAGGGCCGGGTCAGGCTTCCGATCACGCTGGCCGCCCGCTCCATCAAACGGGACCGGTTGGCCGCGATTCCCGTCTCTGCCTCCAGTGCCGCGTTCGGCATCGCCGAGACCGGGACCATCGTGCAAACCGTGGGGCCGGGCCGGGGACGCCTGCTCAACGTTCTTCCCGAGACCCATATTGTCTTTTTGGCGCAGGGAGACCTCCTCTCAAACATGGATCAGTTCTTCGAACGGGTTCAGCCGGGAGAGGAGGGCAGTGCGCTCACCCTGGTCACGGGTCCGAGCCGGACCGCGGACATCGGGAAGGTGCTGGTCAAGGGCATGCATGGTCCCAAGAGGTGGTTCGTGATCCTGACGGAGGGTGCCGGATGAGCAGGAGCGGAGCGAAGAGCGTTGCGGGCCGGCACACCATCGTCAAGCGCTTGCACTTTTGCTATGGCCACCGGTTGTTGGACTACGACGGGAAGTGCGCCTTCGCCCACGGACACAATGGAATCCTGGAGATCGAGCTGTCCAGCGGTGAGTTGGACCATCGGGGAATGGTCTACGATTTCGGAGACGTGAAGAAAGAAGTATCCCGCTTCATCGACGGCCAGCTGGATCATCGGATGCTTCTCCGGGCGGACGACCCCCTCATCGAAGCGTTGCGCGGGGTCGGGGAGAGTCCTTACGTGATGAACTCGAATCCCACTGCCGAGAACATCGCGAAGCTCATATTCCACGAAGCCCGGGCTCGCCGCCTTCCGGTGACGGCGGTGCGGCTCTGGGAAACGCATGACGCCTTCGCCGAGTACCGTGCGGATGACGACTGAGTGCACGGCCGTCCTGGCGAGCGGCGGACTGGACAGTTGCGTGATGCTGGCCTCGCTGGCCCGGTCGGACTGCCAGGTCACTCCCATCTACGTGAGATGCGGCCTGGTCTGGGAAGGTGAGGAACTGGATCGGCTGAACGCTTTCCTGGAAGCCGTGGCCGATCCCCGGATCGACCCGGTGCAGGTTCTGGATCTGCCCATGAGCGATGTCTACGGCCGGTTGTGGCATACCTCGGGCGTGGGGATTCCCGGCTTCCATGAGGCGGACGAGCGATGGGAGATCCCGGGCCGAAACCTGGTCCTCATGGTCAAGGCGGCGGTGTGGTGCCGCCTCAACTCCGTCGGAGGGATCGCCTTGGGCATTCTGGGCAGCAACCCCTTCTCCGACGCCACGCCTGAGTTCTTCGAGGGTCTGGAGCGCACGCTGAGCCAAGGCCTGGATTTCCCGCTGCGTCTCCTGAGGCCTCTCGCGGGCATGTCCAAGGCCGAAGTGATCCGGTTGGGGCAGGATCTCCCTCTTGAGCTGACCCTCAGCTGCGCCGAGCCTCGGAAGGGTGTGCATTGCGGCGTTTGCGGGAAGTGCAAGGAACGAATCGACGCCTTCGCCGAATCAGGGGTCCACGATCCCACGGCCTACGCAGCGCCGCCACCGCCGGTCTGAAGCCGGCGTTTCGGTAAACGATTCCCCGAGCCGATCGGATACTCCTCTTTTTGCATTCTAGAACTTGCCGCCGCGCCGCTCCCTCGAGGGCATGATCTCCAGGCAGGTGGTCCACCATCCGGTCTGCGCCGTCTCCACGAACTGTTCCGGCAGCCCTTCGTCACGCATCTCCCGGGCCAGCCGCTGGTGATCGTACCGGAGCGGGCGAAACTCGAATCTGAAGTCGGACCCGTCCGATTCCAGGAGCGTGTACCAGACGTTGGTGCGGCCGTCGTTCTCGGGGCGGCCGATGACCCCCACGTTGAAGAAATGTTTCTGGCCCGGCAGTTCCCGATGCCACTTCAATCCGGTATGGGTGCAACAGAGGACGTCCGCCCCGGCGCTGTCCAGAAAACCGGAGAGCAAGTGGTCGGGCGAGGTGCTGTCCCAGAGGAATTCGTTGACCTGCCGGGGGGATCCGTGGCACAGGCGGACCTTCAGCGGGCCCAGTTCAAAAGCGAGTCCGGAAGGGAGCGTCCCCAGCCATTCCTTGTTTTCCCTGGAGGTGTTCCGAAACGTGTATTCGTAGCTGATCAGGGCGAAATGGTTGTCGGCGGGGTCGGTGTAGCCGCAGCCGCAGTCCTCATTGCCCTGCGCCAGTGAAAGGTCATAGTTGCCGGCGATGCTCTGGATCTCGCCGGACCGCAGAAGCGGAAAGGACCGGTCCGGGTGGGGTCCGAATCCGCCCATGTCCCCCAGGCAGAAGATGGCGTCGACTTGCGATGCCCGGCATTCCCGCACCAATTCCCCGAGCGCCAGATAGTTGTTGTAGACCCCTCCAAAAAGAGCGACTCGACGATAGCTCCGCATGGCCGCCGGCCCCTCAAGCTCTCTCACTTCTCAACCCTCTCCACTCTTTCCTCTTTTTCTCAGAAGTTCTTGCAGGTCATGCCTGTGACGTAGCAGGTGTGGCAGGAGGAATGGTAAAGGGAGCAGTCCCGGAGGCCTCCCTCCAGGTCATCCGCCAATCGGGCCTCCGGCTCGCCCACCAGGATGGGGCAGGCATAGACTCCGTCGTGGGCCACGATTCGCGACGATGAGCATTGAAGGGCATCCGGGTCCAATTCGCGGAGCATTTCCGGCGTCACGGGGCGCTGCCCGGAGGGAGCCGGCAGCATTCCCATTTCGAAAATGGGGATGACCTTGATCCGGGGACGGTCGACACCCAAGGATCGGAGCAGTTTCACGTAACGGTCGTAAAGGTCTCGCTCTCCCGTCTGCGGGTCCAGGTAGTCCCGCATCTCGGTGACCGTGAGAATGGGCAGGAAGCCGCGGTCGTAAAGCAGCCTGTATGCCTCCAGGGCTTTACGGAACGTCCCCTCGCCCCGAATGGCGTCGTTTCGCGCCTCTTCGTAGTCGTCGATGCTGATGCGGACCTCCAGGGAGAAGCGGGAGCCGTCCGCGATTCGCCGCAGCCGGTCCGCTTTCGCCCGATCGATGAGAACGCCGTTGGTCAACACGGAGACCGGGAAATCCCGGAGGGCGCATTCGAGTATGGACAGGAAGGACCTGTGAATGAAGGGCTCGCCGCCGGTGAAATAGATCTCCTTGACCCCCATTCTCCGGGCATCGTCCAGATAGCGGAAGATGTGGGGGGCTTCCATCAGCTCCAGGGAGTGATTGTCCGGGGCGCAGCTGATGAAACAGTGGTTGCAACGCAGGTTGCAGAGCGTGCCGGCGACCTGAAACCAGAGTGTGTCCAGATGCTGGAGGGGCAGTGAGGGGGCCGCGGGAGCCATATTATTCATGTTAACAGGCCATGGCGAAGTCGTAGCGGAACTCGACTCAGCTCGATGCTTCGAGGGGGCTGCCGGGAAGGACAGTTACGCCGGCTTTCGGGTCGGGATCAATTGTTCTACGGACTGGAAGATGCGTTGGGTCGCCTCTTGGTAGTCCTTCTGCTCCGGCAGGAAGGGTTTGCCGAACGTGATCTCCACCGGGTGGAGACGGATTCGGTTGGAGCCTCGCCGCCAGGCTTCGTAGGTTCCCTTGATTCCCACCGGGACCACGGGAACCCTCAGTTCCGTGGAGAGGATGGCGGGGCCCTTGCGGAACGGCTTCAGGCGGCCGTCGATGGAGCGGGTGCCTTCTGGGAAGACGCACAGGACCTTGCCCTTCTTGAGCCCCTCGGCGCCCAGGCGCAGGGCTTGACGGAGATAGCGGTCCGCGTCCACCGGCACGACTTTGAGGAAACGGCCCACCAACGACGTGAACCGGCCGATGAAGTAGTCGCTGTAGCCCAGAAAGAAGATCCGCCGGCTCAAACGGTAGGGAAGCACGGCCGCCACCAGGAAGGCGTCCAGGTAGCTGAGGTGGTTGGGACAGAGCATGAACGGATACTCCCGGGGCAGGTTCTCGGCGCCGCGGGTCTTGATGCGGAAGAGGATCCGGGCCAGGGTGTGGACGGTCTTGGCCGTGGCGTAGAAAGCCAGGTCTGACATGCGTCCGTGGCCCAGCGTCTTGCGCATGAGGACTGCATCCTGTCCTTCCAGGGGATTTGCCAGGATCTCTCCCCAGGAAAGCCAGGAACTCCCGTCCGCTTCGGAGTCGGGCGATTCGCCTACCTCCACCGCCCGGACCAGATCGTCGACGGTGAGAATCTCGGCCGCCGCCTCGTCGGAGATTCGGACCCCGAAGGTGTCCTGCAGGCTCGACAGGAACTCCACCCTTTCCAGGGAGTCGAAACCGAGGTCCAGCTCCAGGTTCATCTCCCTGTGGATGAGCGGCGCCTTGCGGGTCCGGCGAAGCAGGTCGAAGATCCGTTCCTCGGCAGGATTCTCGGGCGCGCTGGCAGCTTCGAAGCGGGCCGGTGGCTCGCTTGCGGCGCTGGCCTCGACCTCCTGTTGGAGAACGAAGCGCTTGATTTTCCGGGTCGTGGTCCGGGGGAGAGGCTCGGTCCGGATGGCGAAGCTGTGGACGCGCTTGTAGGCGGGAAGTTCCTGCGAGATCCCTTCCAGCAGGTAGTGGATCATCTCCTGCGAATTGACCACCTGATTGCTGCGCAGCACGTCGAAGTCGGGGACGATGACGGCGTGGAGCCGTTCCTGGACCTCGCCCTCGGGCGTCTGGACCCCCAGCACGCACATTTCCTTGATGTACGGACAACGGCTCTGGTAGTGGTGCTCCACCTCTTCGGGGAAGACGTTCTTGCCCGAAGGCAGGACGATCATCTCCTTGTCACGTCCGGTGATATAGAGGCTCCCGGATTCGGACACGTAGCCCAGATCGCCGCTGTCGAGCCAGCCGTTCCGGAAGGTCTTCTCCGTCTCATCGGGATTCTTCCAGTACCCGTGCATGATGTTCTCGCCCCGGATCAGGACTCGCCCGATCCCGTCCGAATCGGGGTCCTGAATTCGGATCCGAACGTGGGGCAGGGGCATTCCGACCGAGCCCAACTCCCGGGTGGAGGGTGGGTTCAGCGTGGCCAGGGCCGCCGTCTCGGTCATGCCGTAGGCCTGGATGATGGTGAAGCCAAGATCCCGCAACGACAGGGCCACGTTCTCGTCGAAGCGGGCGCCGCCGACGCCGAAGTAGCGGAATTGAAGTCCGAACTTGCCGTGCAGGGGCCGGAACAGGCTACGGCCCGGGTTGAAACCGAGCTTCCGGTTGCAGAATCGGGAAACGGCCAGGAGGCAACGGAAAAGGAACCTGCGCACCAGCGGCTGTTTTTCGATCTCCTGGAGAATGCGCCGGTGGAGCAGATAGTAGAACTGGGGCACGCAGACGAAGATGGTGATCATCTCCTCTCGAAATGCGCGCAGCACCCGCTGGGCTTCCAGAGTGTCCAGATACGTCACCCTCGCTCCGGCGTAGAGGGGAATGATGAAATTGGCCACCAGAGCCAGCACGTGGTAGAGGGGGAGGACCGAAAGGATGTGGTCGTTGGAGGAGACCTGGATCATCTTCAGAAGCTCGCCCATGTTCCGGTACACGTTTCGGCGGCTTAGGACCACACCCTTGGGATTGCCGGTGGTGCCGCTCGTGTACAGGATGAGGAAAGGTTCGTCCGCCCCTCGTTCGACCAGAGGCATGGAAGCGGTTCCGTCGAATTCTTCCAACACCTGGTCCCATTGATTCTCCGCCTCGGGCACCTCGCCCACCGCCAGGACCGGAAGGGTGTCGCCCAGGTGTTCCCAGATCGCCGCCAGGCGCGGATGGAAGCGTTCCGAGCAGATCACGAACTGGCACCCGGCATGATCGAGGAGGTAAGCCAGGGTCTCGTCCGTGTGCAGGACGTCGAAGGGCGCCATCACGGCGCCGGTGCTCTGTGCCGCCAGGAAGGCGATTCCCCACCGCGGATGGTTCTCCATGAGGATGGCCACCGTGTCCCCCTCCCGGACGCCGTGGTGCTGCAGGAAAAGGGCGATGGAGGAGACTTCCCGTCCGATCCGGCGGTAAGTGAAGACTTCCCGCCCCTCATCGTTGATGCCCTGCAGGGCGACTTGGTCCGGGATGGAGTCCAAGTGACGCTCAAACTGGCTGAAGAAACGGAGATTCATGAGCTTTTAGACGAGGTTATCGTAGCATGGACTGGTTTGGAGGGGCGACTTTCTTGTCGCCCATTGGGCCAGGCGACTCTCTTGTCGCCTCTTGGCGGCGACTATTGGTTGCTCCTTCTTCCACACTCCCATCCAACATCGGAATTCGCCGGCCGGAAAAATGCCGCTCCATGCTGCTGTGCGTCGACTGTCCGATGGCCGTTTCCAAAAGGATTCCCTGGACTCCAACAGTCGGGGAACTCTTCATTCTTCACTACGCGTTGCGTTCGGTCGATCCTGGTCCCCACCGGCCTTTGGTGGCGTGCGGGGTGAGGATCGGAATGGCAAACACCGGTGCCAAGGCCAGGAGGTCTCCGTCGCCGGTCACCAGCGCGTCGGCGAGGCCCTTTAGCGCCAGTTCGAGGAAAGGCCGGTCGGACGGGTCGCGGCAGCTTGGTACGGACGGTGGATGCGTAACCATGATCGTCTCGCACCAGGGTATGTAGTCGGCGATCAAGTCTTCCTGCTCACCGAGCGCCAGCTGAAACTTCGGATAGGACAGGACTCGGATCAGCTCTATTGTTGTGTCGTAGCTTGCGAGAGGGCGGATAGTTTCCGCCTGCCAGGCGGGCCGCAGCCAGGACACGGATCCGGTGGGGAACAGAAGTGCCGACAGCAGTACGTTGGTGTCCAGCACCAGCCGCGGGATGGTCACTTGCCCCGTCGCGCCCAAACTACGGCTTCAGCCACATCCGCCTTCGAGATTCCGAGTTCAGCCAGCTTGGCGCGGACGGCACCGGCGCGAGTCAGGCGAACCGGCGTGAGCACGATGCGGCCGTTTTCTTTGGTCACATCAAAATACTCGGAGCCCTGGAAGTCAGCGATCACCGCCTTGGGCAAGGTTAGTTGGTTTTTGGATGTGAGCTTGGCCAACATCGGCAGATCTCCTGTGGCGAAAGTAAGGAAACACGGAAATAGTATATCCTTACTTTCACTTCTTCAATGGCGGGCTCGTCCCAGGATGACTGTCGCTAGAAATTAATGTCAGGGGTAGAGAGATATAATCCGTCCCCGAGAAGGGCGTCCCTTGTCCCACCGAGATTCATCAGCCTCTCTCCAATCAACTCGGCAGCGCCCTTCTCAACCCCTGCCGTTCTTCAACAAGTCGTTCGATGCAGGTGTGACTCTTTGTCCCCCGCCCGCGCCGTAGCGCCGAACGAGATCACACAAATCAACCGCGGCTACCGCGATGAAGCACCACGGTGAAGTCGAAGCGGTCCAGGACGCCATGGATCTTTTCCAGCGTCCGGTGCGGGTCCTCCGGAGTCGGCGTCCGGTCCACGGCCCTTCGCACCAACCCGGAGTTGGTAGTCAACCGCCGCCGGGCCAAGTCCACCTCCAGCCAGTGAGTCCCCCTGCGCCGGGGCGGATCGACACCGATCTGCAGCGTATATCCCAGCAACTTCAGGATGGCCGTCGCCGGGTCGGCAGCGTCCAATACGTCGTCCAGATAGCGGAGCAGATCCACGGCCAGCCAGCCGTTGCGGGGAAAAATCAGGGTGTACCAGGTCCCTTCCAACTGAAAGCTGAGAGAGCCGGTCTCGGCGGGATCCATGCATGAAGTCTAGTGGTCCGTCCGCCGTCCGGGAAGGCCCCGGATCCCCGGGCATTCTTTTGTCCTCGGGTCACGTCGGCAATCGCGATTCGGGGCGAGACCCGGAGAACCTGTGCGCGACGCTTCCTCTTCTCTCACTCCTCACTCCTCTTTCCTCATCTCTCGTCTTGAATCTGCTCAGGCAGTTGGTACAATAGCGTCGATTTTTGGAGGCGTGACGCATGATATTGGCGGTGACGATCTGGATCATCACGATAGTTTCCACGGTACTGATGGTAGGCAAGTACTGGTGGTTTCCCGAAGTGGCGTCGGCGCATGGCGGCGACCTGGACCGGCAGTTCATGCTGACTCTGGTCGTGACCGGGGTCGTTTTCATCCTGGCCCAGGTAGGACTCGGCTACGCTATTGCGCGCTATCGGGACGGGGCGGGAAAGGTGGCCCACTACACCCACGGGAGTGAGAAGCTCGAGGTGATCTGGACCGTGGCCACCACCGTGGTCTTCTTTGCCATGGTGATCCCGGGACAGAGCATCTGGGCCGACCTCTATCTCTCCGAAGCCCCCGAGGACGCCGTCCGTATCGAGGTGACCGGACAACAGTTCGCCTGGAACATGAGGTATCCCGGCGACGACGGCGAGTTCGGGCGGGTGGCTCCGGACCTCATCGATGACGAAGGCGGCAATCCGCTGGGACTGGACCTGTCCGATACGGCCGCCCAGGACGACCTGGTCGTTCCCATCATGGCAATCCCGCTGGGCAAGCCGATCGAGCTGCTCCTGCGCTCCAAGGACGTGACTCACGCCTTTTCGGTGCGGGAGTTGAGGGTCAAACAGGACCTGGTCCCGGGACTGCTCATCCCCGTCCAGTTCACGGCCACCCGGACCGGCCGCTTCGAAATCGCCTGTGCCGAGCTGTGCGGGCTGCAGCACTACAACATGCGGAGTTTTCTGGAGGTGCTTCCGGAGGCGGACTTCGCCCAGTGGCTGAAGGACCAGGCTGAAGAATAGGGTGCCGAAGACGCAGGGAGTGTGACCGATATGGCAGAAGAGGTTCAAAAGCACGCCGCTCACCACGAAGCGCCGTCAGGCTGGGTTCGAAAGTACGTCTTCAGCACCGACCACAAGGTGATCGGGATCCAGTACTACCTGCTGGCCCTGTTCTCAGTGCTGGTGGGAGTGGGCCTGTCGGTGCTGCTCCGGTTGAACCTGGCATGGCCGGGCACCGAGATCTCCATTCTGGGCACCCTCTTTCCGGAGGGAGCGCCGGGCGGAATCATGACGCCCGAGTTCTATCTGGCCATGCTCACCATGCATGGGACCATCATGGTCTTCTTCGTCCTGACCACGGCGCCTCAGGGCGGCTTCGGGAATTATTTCCTGCCCATCCAGATCGGCGCCGACGACATGGCCTTTCCCATTCTGAACATGCTCTCGTTCTGGGTCACTTTCGTGGCTCTGGGCGTTCTCATGGCTGCTTTCTTCGTGGAGGGAGGAGCCCCCATCTCGGGATGGACGGCCTATCCTCCTCTGAGCGCGCTGGGGGAGATCGCCGGACCGGGGTTGGGAACGGGACAGAGCCTGTGGGTGGTGAGTATCGCCCTGTTCTGCGTAGCCTCGCTGCTGGGCGCACTGAACTTCATCACCACCACCATCGACATGCGGGCCAAGGGCCTCACCATGATGCGCCTGCCGCTGACGGTCTGGGGCTGGTTCGTCACTGCCATCCTGGGACTGCTCGCCTTCGGCGTCCTGCTGTCCGCAGGAGTTCTCCTGCTCTTGGACCGTTGGGCCGGGACCAGCTTCTTCATTCCCGGCGGACTGGTGGTGAGTGATCAGGCCATCGACCACACGGGGGGCTCGCCGTTACTCTGGCAGCACCTGTTCTGGTTCTTCGGGCATCCCGAGGTCTACATCGCCATCCTTCCGGGGATGGGCGCCGTCTCGCACATCCTGGCCACCTTCGCCCGCAAGCCGGTGTTCGGCTACAAGGCCATGGCCTTCGCCATCATCGGCATCGGCGCGGTCAGCTTTATCGTCTGGGGCCACCACATGTTCCTGAGCGGGATGAGCCCCTATACCGCAATCGTCTTCTCGCTCACGACCACGGCGGTGGCCGTGCCCTCGGCCATCAAGACCTTCAACTGGCTGGGCACCCTCTGGGGAGGGCGGATCCAATTGACCACCGCCATGCTCTATGCCCTGGGTTTCGTCTCTCTGTTCGTGAGCGGGGGCGTCACCGGTCTCTTCCTGAACCAGCCCGCGGTGGACGTCTATCTCCACGACACCTACTTCGTGGTGGGTCACTTCCACATGATCATGGGCGTGGCCGCCATCTTCGGCATCTTCGCCGCCACCTACTACTGGTTCTCCAAGATGTTCGGGCGCCATCTGAGCGAGACCTGGGGCAAGGTCCACTTCTGGTTCACCTTCGTCGGCGTCTACTGCATCTTCATGCCGATGCACAATCTGGGGATCGGCGGGCAACCGCGTCGATACGCCGAACTGACCGCCTTCGATTTTCTCCAGCCACTGGTTTCGTTGCAGCAGTTCATCTCGGTGGCCGCCTTCATCACGGCTGCCGCCCAGATCATCTTCGTGGCCAACTTCGTCTACAGCCTCTTCAAGGGCCGGGTAGCAGAACGGAATCCCTGGCGGGCCACCACCATCGAGTGGGAGGTCCCCTCTCCTCCGCCCCATGACAACTTCGGCGGCAAATTCCCGGTCGTGCATCGTGGCCCCTACGAGTACAGCGTCCCGGGCGCCAAGGAAGATTTCGTCCCTCAAACCGCTCCCGACGTGCGCGGGTCCACCGGCTAAGAGATGGCAACCGTCGCACCACCTCCCCCCAAGACCGCCGTCCGTGAATTGGACCCCCGCGGCCCCGTTCCGCCCGGCGCTTCGGCCCTGCCCGCCGGACGCGGCTGGGGCGATTCCTGGGGAGGACGTCCGGGAGTTCCCGAGCATCGCTACTACACGGGAATGCTGGTGCTCCTGGCGGGAGTGACGATGCTTTTCGCCGCCTTTACCAGCGCCTACATCGTGCGCAAGGGGATCTCGGACGATTGGCGCCCGACGGCGTTGCCGACGCTGGTCTGGGTAAACACGCTGGTTCTTCTGGCCAGCAGCCTCACCCTGGAGAGAGCTCGAAGGCTCTACGGTCAAACGGACGCCCTTGCCAGATGGTGGCTGGCGACCACCGGCCTCGGCGTCATCTTCTTGCTGGGGCAGCTCGTGGTCTGGCAGCAAATGGTTGGTGCCGGAATCTATCTACGCACCAATCCCAGCAGCGCTTTCATCTACATCCTGACCGGCGCCCACGGCGTCCACCTGCTGGGCGGCGTCGCGGGGCTTGCGTATCTGTCCCGGAGGCTGCTGCAGGATCGTCCGCCGACCCGCACCGTCCTCAACGTCACGGCCATCTACTGGCATTTCCTGGATGGGCTCTGGGTCTATCTTCTGTTGTTCATTTTGTTCTGGAGGTAATGGATGGCTCAGCAGGCACACGACGCGAGCATTTCCGATTGGGCAGGAGGAAAGTCTCCCTTCGCCGTCGGCTCCAAGAAGCTGGGGATGTGGCTCTTCATCCTCTCCGACACCTTGACCTTCACGGCGCTGCTGGTGGCCTACACCTATGTCCGGGTCGCCAACGAGGGTTGGCCCCGTCCCTTCGAACCGTCCAGCATCGCGCTGGCTTCGGTTATGACCTTCTGCCTGCTCTCCAGTTCGCTGACCATGGTCTTGGCCGTCGCCGCCGCTCACCGGGGCGACCGGTCGACTGCGGCGAAATGGATCTGGGCCACCATAGCGGGAGGGCTGGCCTTTATCGTGCTCCATGGCTACGAATGGATGCAGTTGATCGAACATGGCGTCACTCCGTTCGGCAATCCCTGGGGGGTTCCGCTGTTCGGGGCCACGTTCTTTACGTTGACCGGGCTCCACATGACACACGTGACCGCCGGCGTCATCTATCTGGGGATTGTGGCCTGGGGTTTCAAGGGCGGCCGTTTCGACTCCGAGGACGTGGAGGTGAGCGGCCTTTACTGGCATTTCGTCGACTTGGTGTGGATGTTCATCTTCCCCTTGGTCTATCTGCTGTCGAACGTAATCTGAGATCCGGAGAAAGGGCGAGTCCATGAGTGACGAACATTCCCACAATCGGCTCTATCTGACGGTCTGGGTGGTGCTCCTGGTGGTGACCGTCGCGGAGGTGGTGCTGGCTTACGTCAACCTCTCGGTCATGCTCATGTTGTCCACGCTGGTGATCCTTTCCTTCTTCAAGGCAGGTCTCATCGTGGCCTACTTCATGCACCTGCGTTTCGAGAAGTTCAGCCTCTTCGTTTCCTTGATTCCCATGTTGCTGATCTGCGTCATTCTGATGTTCGCGGGTCCGCTTCCGGACGGAGCCCGTGTGCTGGGGTTGAAGCCGTAGTGGACACACGCTGGGGAAAAATGTTTCAGGTTCTGCGCCGCGCCGCGGTCACCATGGCGGTGCTCGGGATGATTTCGTGGGCGGATTCCGAACTAATGGCCCAAGGGTGCGCCATGTGCAAGAGTTCGGCCCAGGTACTGGGCCAGTTTTCGACTTTGAATGCCGGGATCCTGGTGCTCGGGGTGCCGCCCGTGATGATCCTGGCCCTGTTCCTTTATCTGGCCTTTCGTCAACGGCCCTGAAGCGGCCAAAGGCTCTCGCCGCCGGCCTTGGGCGCTTGGCCAAGACCCTGCCGTGGCGCTCTTGACAAGGTCCGGCGGAGGATGTTTAAACAGTCCGGGAACTGTCGAAGACGCCGGGTGGGAGTCGAGTCGAATCGTTGTTCTGAAACCTGCGAGTTGTATCAAGAATGCCAGTAAGAAAAGTGACTCGGTCGGATGAAGAGTCCAAGAATGAGAGACGCCTGATCCGGCGCCGCAAGTTTGCGTTTGCCAGCATATTCACCTTTCTGGCCGCCAATTTCTTCATGACCTTGCGATTCTTCTTCCCACGTACCTTGTTCGAGCCCAAGACCAGCTTCAAAGTGGGTTATCCGAGCGATTTCGGATTCGGCGTCGACACTCGTTTTCAGCAGAAATACCGCATCTGGGTGGTGCGCAACGCGGAGGGCATTTTCGTCATTTCCGCCATTTGCACCCATTTGGGCTGCACGCCGGACTGGGTCGAGAGCGAGCAGAAGTTCAAATGCCCCTGTCATGGCAGTGGCTACGACAGTGAGGGAAGGAACTTCGAAGGTCCGGCCCCCCGCCCCATGGACCGCGCCCACGTGGAGTTGGCGCCGGACGGGCAGATCCTGGTGGACGTGAGCCGGGTCTACAAGTGTCCGCCGGGAGCGGCGTGCGAGTTCCGGGAAGAAGGGTCGTACCTGGCTGTCTGAATCCGGTTTCAGAATCATACGAACCTTTGGAGATCTGAGCGAGGAAGACCATGGTCCAGAAAAGGCGGGGACAGGCGGAACCAGCGCGCCCTCCAGGAAAGCTGAAGTCGCTCCTCAACAAAGTCCAGGCCGTCCTGGATCCCTACATCGGATCCTTCGTTGACAAAGGCAAGGATGATGTCAAGGCCATCCAGGAATACAAGGGGAGCCGGCTCTGGAAGTCGGTCTTTCGTCACAAGCTGGACGACACGCCCCGCAACCGTTCCCTGGCGGTTCTGACCAACGTCTTTCTGCACCTGCATCCGGCCAAGATCAACCGGGACGCGGTCCGCTTTCGTTTCACCTGGGGCATGGGTGGGCTCTCCTTCTACCTCTTTCTGGTCCTGACCATCACCGGCATCTTCCTCATGTTCTACTACCACCCCACCAAGGGTCAGGCGTACGCGGACATCATGTTCCTGCACAACGACGTCCCCTTTGGCGGCCTGCTGCGCAACATGCATCGCTGGGCCGCCCACCTGATGATCCTGACGGTGTGGCTCCACATGTTCCGGGTGTTTCTGACCGGCTCGTACAAGTCGCCGAGGGAGTTCAACTGGACCGTCGGCGTGATCTGCCTGGTTTTGACCCTGCTTCTCTCCTTCACCGGCTACCTTTTGCCGGACGATCAACTGGGTTTCTGGGCGGTCACGGTGGGGACCAACATGGCCCGGGCCACGCCCCTGCTGGGCCACGAGGGCCCCTTCGGTCCCGAGTTGGGGATCACGGCCTACAACGACGTGAGGTTTGCCTTGCTGGGTGGATCAATCGTGGATGCCAATGCCCTGTTGCGGGCCTACATCTGGCATTGCATCGCCATCCCCTTCTTGCTCGTGGCATTTTTGGCCGTCCATTTCTGGCGGGTGCGAAAGGACGGAAGCATCTCCGGTCCGGCGCCGGTCATGCTGGAATCGGAGATCAAGCGCGTCAGGAGGTGAGCTCTCCTACAGGCAGACCCTGTTGCGGGCTGCCTGCCGGGTGAAGCGAGGACATTGACATGGATTGGAATCAGCTCTGGACGATCGTTTCCCTGCCCGACAACATTCCGATTGTGGCCATGATCGTGCTGGTCCCCTTTTTCACCTGGTACGCGTTCCGGCAGGCGTTTGCGACCGACCGGCTGATCGTCGAGTTGGAGGCCGATCCCAAGGCGGCCCGGGGCCACTACCGGAAGATCGAGCCGTTTCGGAAAGGTTGGGAGCAGAAGCTCCACGTCTGGCCCTACCTGCTGAGGGTGGAATTGCTGGCCACCGTGATCGTCACGGTGATTCTGATGGTCTGGTCCATCACCCTCAACGCTCCTTTGGAAGAGCCGGCCAATCCCAACCTGACCATGAACCCGTCCAAGGCGCCGTGGTATTTCCTGGGCCTGCAGGAGATGCTGGTCTATTTCGACCCCTGGATCGCCGGGGTCCTGATGCCGACGCTCATCATCATCGGCCTGATGGCCATCCCCTACATCGACACCAACCCTCTGGGGAACGGCTACTACACGTTCCGCCAGAGAAAATTCGCCATCCTGGCATTCTGTTTCGGATTTCTGGTTCTTTGGAGCGTCATGATCGTCATCGGGACCTTCATCCGCGGGCCGGGGTGGATGTGGTTCTGGCCCGGGGCCACCTGGGACCATCACCGTCTGGTCTTCGAGACCAACCGCGACCTGCATGAGTTGCTGGGCATCACCCAGCAGCCATTGATCGCCATCGTGGGCGCCGTCGCCATCGGGCTCTATCTGGTGGTCTTCGGCTTTCTCCTCCACAAGCTGATCCTTTCCACGGAGTTCAATCGGAAGATCTATGCCAGGATGACCCTGATCCAGTACATCCTCCTCCAGACCCTGCTGCTGATCATGTTGGCGCTTCCGATCAAGATCATTCTCCGTTTGGTTTTTCGCATCAAAAACGTCTGGGTAACCCCATGGTTCAACGTCTGATCGCGCTGCTCCGGCGTCCATTTTCCCGGCGAGGGTCCCGCGGACCCTTCTGGGAACGGCCGGTGCCGGAAAAAGATCCCATCGTCAATTCCTCGCTGGCTGGTCCCATGGCGGTGAGTTCCCTGCTGCTGATGGCGACGCTCATCTGGGCCTTCTATGAAGAAGGTTGGGGCCTCAGGCCCTGGAGGGCCTACCAGGACGAGTTCGTCGGGCGCTATTCCACCTTTCTGCGAGGTCTGAAGCCGCGGCAGGCGAGTCAGGAAGAGGAGATCAAGGCTTCGGAAGGGTACCAGGACCTGCTGCGGCAGCAACAGGAAGCCGAAGCCGCCGTCGGCCCCCAACTGGCAGAGATCGCGGTTGAGGAAGAAGCCATCGACGGCCAGCTCCGCGCCATCGAAAAGACCTTCACCACGGCCCGGAGCGAGATTCAGGCCACCATCTACCTGATCGAGACCACGTCCGGATCGGCCAGAAAAGGGTACGAAGAAGACCGTGACCAGTTGGAGCAGAGACGCTATGAGGTCCTGCTTCCCGGAGAAGGTGCCCCTCAGGAGCTGAACTACCTCGAGTTGGAGGACATGTTCAATTCCCTGAAAGAGCGGCAAGGACGGGTTCGGGCCCGGAAAGCGGCGGTGCTGCAGCGGCCGAGCCGGGTCCGGCAGGAAATTCAGACCTACGTGTCCAACCGCATGGAAGGGCTCACGGCCAGCCAGGTTCAGGGCCTGATCAATTCGCTGGAGGACTTCGAGTACGGGATCCACCAGATCCACAATGGAGACATGGGCCTGGTGGACCGGTGCGCGACGTGTCACCTCGGGATCACCGAGCCGGTTCCGATCCGGGCCGCCGACATGGGCGGAATGGAACTCTTCGCCAGCCATCCCCGGAAGGAGTTGTTGCAGGTTCACGATACGGAAGTCTACGGCTGCTCGCCCTGCCACAACGGCAACGGAATCGGAACCGTAAGCACCCAGACTGGCCACGGACGGTACAAGCATTGGCTCTGGCCGCTCTACGCACCCGAGAACATGGAAGCTGGCTGTCTGCGGTGCCACGGCGACGCCGCCCGGTTGGACATGGCCCCGGTGTTGAGTGCGGGCCGCGAGCAGTTCCGCTGGCGCGGATGCTGGGGCTGTCATCCCAGGCAGGGGTTTGACCAGGAACAGCTGGCATTGCGGGTCAACCAGAAGGACATTTCAACCTTGGAAGGCGAGAAGGAGTCCGTCCGTCTCCTGATCGAGCGGACGGTGGCCCAGGCCGACGAGGCCGAAACCAACGAGGAGGCGAATCGTCTCTACGCGGAGGCCGATCGTCTCACGCTGCGGGTGGCCGACCTCGACACCCGGGCCGACCGGGAACAGGAACGTGGCCGGCAGCTCCTGGAAGAGGTGAAGACCCCCGGGCCGAATCTCAAGGAGGTCCGGGTCAAGGTGCGGCGTGACTGGCTGCCGGGCTGGGTCGAGAATCCCCACACGTTTCGGCCCACGACAAAAATGCCGCGTTTTCGCCTGGAAGAGGATCAGGCTAAGGCGATTGCGGCCTTTGTCTGGCAGTCCGGCGTCAACGGAAATCTGGAGGATCAGGCACAAGGCGATCCGGAAAAGGGCAAGGTCCTGTTCGAGACCCGGGGGTGCATGGCCTGTCACGCCATTGGCGAAGGGGATGAGGCGGTCGGAGGGACCTTCGCGGCCAATCTGAGCCGTGTCGGCGACAAGGTGAACTATGATTACCTGGTTCGCTGGATCCACAATCCACGGGAACGGACGCTCCCCTATTGTCCGGTCCAAAAGCGGGACATCACACCCGAGGACTATGCGTCCGCCGGGAAACCGTTCCGCTTCGACCTTCAGAACAACGAATGTCCCGTGTGCGGAAGCAATCTCCAGGTGCAGAACCCCACGGTCATGCCCAACCTGCGCCTGTCCATGGAGGAGAGCCGCGATATCGCGACTTATCTGAAGAGCCAGGCTCCGGGAGCCGAATATGCTGCCGCGGCGTGGCTGGAGGATTCGGAACTGGCGCCCAAGGGACGCGCCATGGTCCGGCACTTCGGCTGTGCCGGCTGCCACGAGATCGCGACCTTGGAGGAGGAAGGCAAGATCGGGACCGATCTCACGGAAGAGGGGAGCAAACCTCTGGAGCGTCTCGACTTTGCGCTGCTCACCCAGACCGCCAAGCGGGAGGGTTGGTACAACCACAAGGGATTCTTCGAGCGGAAGATGGAGAATCCGGCCGTCTACGACGAGGGCAAGCTCAAGGAGCCGCTGGAGCGTCTCCGGATGCCCGACTTCGGTCTGGACCCGGAGGAAATCACGCAGCTCACCACCTACCTGTTGGGAAGCGTGACGCCGGAGGACCGGGTTCCGGAGCGGTACCACTACCGGCCCCGGGATCAGAGGAGTCACATCCAGGAGGGATGGGACATCATCCTCAAGTACAACTGCATGGGTTGCCACCAGGTGGCGCCGGGGCAGCAGCCCGTGGTCAAGAGCCTGCCGCTGTACCAGCAGGATGATTGGCGCGAGCAACTGCCTCCGCCATTGGTCGGCGAGGGAGCCAGAGTCGACCCCAACTGGTTGACTCGTTTCCTGAAGAACCCGGCCCTTGACGACGAGCGGACTAACCGCAACGGTGTCCGGCCCTACCTCCAGATCCGGATGCCCACCTTCACCCTCTCCGATGGGGAGGTGGAAAAGCTGGTGCGTTTCTTCGGAGCGCTGGCGCAGCAGCCGCTGCCTTATCTGCCCAAGACGCTGGAACCGCTTTCGCAGCGGGAGCTGACCATGGCCCGCCAGCTCTTCACTCACCCGGCGGCGCCCTGCCTGCGGTGCCACGCGACCGGCGACCCGCAGCATGACCGCAATGCGACGGCGCCCAGCTTCGAGCTGGTGAGCGAACGCCTGCAGCCGGACTGGACTCGGCGCTGGATGGTCCATCCGGAGATCATTCAGCCGGGGACCTCCATGCCCTCGGGATTGTTCGAGCGCCAGGACGACCGCTGGATCTTCGCTCTGGCGGACCTCCCCATCATGAAGGACTACGAGAAGGACCACGCCGACCTTGTGCTACGATACATGTTCCAGTTCACGCGGCAGGAACAGCGTCGGCTCAGGGGTCGATGATCCACGAAGGCCCGTGACAAGAGGCGTCACGGGCCGCAATGCTTAGACCGCCCGTTCGGGATAGACAATCTTCCAGGAGAGAAGACCATGGAGAGAGCAAAGTTCATTTTCGTATTGATGGTCACGGGACTGCTGGCGGCGTCATGCGGCGGCGGCGGAGACGCGGAGCCGGCAGCCGACGAGGCGCCGGCGCCTGCAGCAGACATGAAGCCGGCTCCCGACCTGTCTCAAGCCGGTTCGGTGGCGGGCAAGGTCAGCTTCGGTGGCGCCGTGCCGAAAAACGCCCGCATTCGCATGGATGCCGATCCGGTCTGCGTCAAGGAGCATTCCGGCATCGTGCGGAGTCAGGATGTCCTGATCGGGGACGACGGCGCCTTGACCAACACCTTCGTCTGGGTCAAGACCGGTCTCGAGCAGTACGGCTTCGAGACGCCTTCCGAACCGGTCACGCTGGACCAGAAGGGTTGCATCTACACGCCCCACGTCTTCGGAATCCAGACCCGGCAGAAGCTCCATGTTCTCAACAGCGACGGAACGACGCACAACGTTCATCCGCTTCCCAGGAACAACCGGGAGTGGAACCAGTCGCAGCGGGCCAAGGGCAAGCCGCTCATCCGGTCGTTCCCTCGTGCCGAGGTCATGATTCCGGTCAAGTGCAACGTGCATCCCTGGATGAAGGCCTATATCGGCGTCGTGCCCCATCCCTACTACGCAGTGACGGGAACCGACGGAGCTTTCGAGATCAAGAACCTCCCGCCGGGCGACTACGTGATCGAAGCCTGGCACGAGAAGTTCGGGGTCCAGGAACAGCAGGTGACGGTCCAGGCCAGCGAGGCCGAGGAAGTCAGCTTCGAGTTCTCCGGCTGATCCACATTCTTCGAGGAGCGGCGGCATCCCTGCCGCCGGTCGACAGAGTCACAGTCACGTGACGCGGGACCGGGAAAAAAAGAGTGGGGGCAAGAGTGCCCCCTCCCAAAAGGCCGTATCTCACAAGGCAGTTCCAGCGTGGGACCTCAGAGTCTTCATATGGTGCACAAGTTTGCGGTCGTGACAGCCGTGGCAACCTTCCTCCTGTTGGTGGCGGGAGCCTTGGTCACGAGCAACGACGCCGGCCTTTCGGTCCCCGACTGGCCCCTCTCCCACGGGACTCTCATGCCCGAAATGGTGGGGGGTGTCTTCTACGAGCATTCTCACCGCTTGATCGCCGCGACGGTGGCGATTCTGACCTTGATTCTGGCCATCTGGCTGGGCCGGGGGGAACCGCGGGCCCGAGTCCGGCGTTTGGGCTGGACCGCCGTGGGGATGGTTTTGGCCCAAGCTCTGTTAGGCGGCCTCACCGTACTGCTCCATCTGCCCGTCGCCATTTCGGTCCTGCATGCGTGTCTCGCTCAGCTTTTCTTCTGCACCGTGGTGGTGATCGCCCTGGTCACCTCCCGCGACTGGCAGCGCCGCGAGCTTTCTCGATTCCGTCCCGGGGAGTACCGGCGAGAGGCCGTTTTCTGCGCAGTGGCCACGGCGGCCGTCTACCTTCAGTTGATTCTGGGAGCGCTGGTTCGGCACACGGGGACCAGCGAGGGCAGCAAGGGAGTCACTCTGGTGACGCACGCGCTCCTGTCCCACATTGGCGGCGCCGTTCTGGCGGGAGGCCTGCTCCTGATGGCGGCTGCGAAGGTGCTCAGGAGTCCAAGCCTCAGTGGGTTCTCGAGCGGGGCGTATGCCCTCGTTTTTCTCGTGTTGCTTCAGTTCCTGTTGGGCATTGGGGCATTGTGGGCCCGCGTCGTGAGGATGGGTGCGGCGCAGCCAGATCCCATTGGAGTCCTCCTGACAACCGTGCACTTGGCGCTGGGGGCGATCCTGCTGGCAACGGCCCTGCTGCTCACCCTGCAGATTTCTTTTTCGAACGCCGGTGATGCCGCGGATACGACCGCCGCGCCGGCGAGCCGTTGAATGAGGGCCAGCACCCCGGCCCAATCTGACGTCGTCCGTTACCGGAGTTGGACCACATGTTGGCATATCTGGAGTTGACCAAGCCCCGGGTCACGTTGATGGTGGCCCTGACGGCTCTGGTCAGCTTCTACCTGGCTTCCACCAGCATCGATCTCGTTCTTCTGGTCCACACCATCGTGGGGACGACGCTCCTGGCCGCCGGCTGTGCCGTCTCGAACCAGTACCTGGAGCGTGAGGTGGACGCGCGGATGCAACGGACCCGAAGCAGGCCGCTGCCGTCGGGCCGGATCACACCGGCGAAGGCCCTGATTTTCGGGGTGTTACTCACCTTGGGAGGAGGGTTCTATCTGGCGGCGACCGCGAATCTGCTTACCGGAGGCTTGGGATTGGCGTCCGCCGCGCTCTACCTTTTCGCGTATACGCCCTTCAAGAAGAAGTCGCCCCTCTGCACCACTATCGGCGCCTTCCCGGGTGCGGCTCCCGTACTCCTGGGCTGGGCGGGCGCCAGAGGCACGTTGGATCTGGAGGCGTGGATCCTCTTCGCCGTGCTCTTCCTCTGGCAGTACCCTCATTTTCTGGCCATCGCGTGGGTCTACCGGGACGACTATCGGCGAGGAGGGTTCCGGATGTTGCCCCAGATGGACTCCGAGGGAAGGAAAACAGCACGTCAGATTCTCATCTTCATCCTGCTGCTGGTGCCCGTCAGCCTGCTTCCGACCCAGGTCGGGCTCAGCAGCTCCTTGTACGCTGCCGGCGCCATCGTCCTGGGGGGCGTCCTCCTCTGGTCAGGGCTCCGTGTGAGCAGGACCCGTTCCCGCGCCGCGGCTCTCAATCTCCTCAAGACCTCCGTCGTCTATCTCCCACTCCTCATGGTCCTGATGGCGTTGGATCGGACCTGAGGGAAGGACGCTTGTGGTAACGCCTGCCTTCCAGCCCACGGAGCCCGAATCGAACGCCAAGGCCGCAGCGTCGGCAGCCTTCGTCGACGTGCGGGACCTCGCCTTCCGTTACGGTGACCGCAAGGCCCTGGACGGGATCAGCTTCTCCCTGGAGCGGCAGCGGATTCTGGGGTTGCTGGGACCCAACGGATCCGGGAAGACCACCCTTTTCCGGATTCTCTGCACCTTGTTGCAACCCCAGGCCGGACAGGTCCGGTTGGCGGGTCTGGATCTGGCGAAGGATCCTGCTGGGGTCCGGCGCCGCATGGGTGTCGTCTTCCAGACCAACAGTCTCGACCAGGAATTGACGGTGGCCGAGAATCTGGCTTGCCAAGGCCGCCTGCATGGTCTAAGCGGCGCACGTCTCAAGGGCAGGGTCGACGAATTACTGGAACAGTTCGATCTCGGCGGGAGGCGAGACTCACGCGTCCGAACTCTTTCCGGGGGGATGCGGCGGCGGGCCGAACTGGCCAAGGGACTGTTGCATCGTCCCCGGATCCTGCTGCTGGATGAGCCTACCGCGGGCCTCGATCCTCATATCCGCCAGGAATTCTGGGAACATCTGACCGACCTTCGCGACACGGCCGGGATCACCATCCTCTTCACGACCCATTTGATGGAGGAAGCAGAGGTCTGCGATCGCCTCGTCATCCTGGACCGGGGCCGGGTCGTGACCGAGGGTAGCCCGGTGGAGCTCAAGGAAAGGATCGGAGGCGACGTGATCGTCCTGCATTCCCGGGATCCCAACAGTCTGAAAGCGCAACTCCAGGGTCGGTTTCAGGGTCCCGTATCGGTAGTGAACGGGGCGGTCCGGATGGAGCAGAGCCGGGGCCACGAGCTGATCCGGGATCTGATGGAAGAGTTCTCGGGTGAGATCCAGGCGATCTCATTGGGCAAGCCGACCCTGGAAGACGTCTTCATCCGCGAGACGGGCCGGGAATTTCAGGTCTAGGCCGAGGCAATGTCCCGATAGCGGCCCTGGAAGAAGAGGAGAGGTTCCGCTTCGGAGTCACCGAGACCGGCGGCCCGGACTTCCCCCACCAGGATCACGTGATCTCCGCCGGCATAGTTGTGGATGGTTTCGCACTCGAACCAGGCCATGGATCCGGTCACAACGGGAACGCCGGTCCGACCCGGGGCATAGGGCCCTTGAGACCGGTCGGTTCCGCGGCTGGCGAAATGGTTGGAAATGTCCCTTTGGTCATTGGTCAGGATGTTCACGGCGAAGCGGCCGCTCTCCAGGAAGATGTCCAGTCCGGTGAGGCGGTTGTCCAGGCAGACCAGGACCAGAGGGGGATCCAGGGAAACGGAAGTGAACGAGTTGACCGTGAGGCCGTAGGGAACACCCTCCCGATCTTGGGTCGTGACCACCGTCACGCCGGTGGCGAAACTGCCGGCTACCTTGCGAAAGAGATCCTGGGCGACTTCCATGTGTCCTCTCAGGAGGCGAGACTATACCAGTTGGTGTTTTCTGGGGCCAACTGCGGGACTCGCTGACGACAGGCTGAAAAACGATGGACGACAGCACATATATCGAGCCACCGGCCGTTCTCCCGGAGATCGAAGATGACACCCGGCGCCTTGAGTTCAGCATGGGTTCCGAATACCAGACCGGCGTCCTGCTGCGGACCCTGGCAGCCACCAAACCGGGTGGACGGTTCCTGGAGTTGGGAACCGGGACCGGCCTGGCAACGGCCTGGATCCTTGACGGGATGGATCGGGACTCACGTCTGATCACGGTCGACATCGACCCGGCGTGCCTGGAGGTGGCGAAACGCCATCTGGGAACGGATGGCCGCGTGGATTTCCGCCAAGGAGACGGAGCCGACGTGATGAATTCTCTCCGTGGGTCGCGATTCGACCTGATCTTCGCGGACGCTTGGCCCGGAAAATTCTGGGACTTCCAGAAAGCCGTGGATCTTTTGGGCCAAGGAGGAATCTACGTCATCGACGACCTGTTGCCGGCTCCGCCCTGGCCTCCCGATCACCCTCCGAAAGTGGAAGCGCTGCTGGAACGGATTCAGAATCATCCGGCCTTGACGTCTTTCCGGCTGTCCTGGTCCACGGGGCTGGTGGTCGGCGTAAAGGGTTGAGATCGGAGATCAAAGGCCGGCGCTTCCTGCGCCTGCCCGCATTTCCAGAAGCCGAACTCCGGCCTTCTCGACCGCATTCCCGACACTCTCGCCGAAGCTGATGCAGCTCTTGAGGAGATGGTCGAAAATCAAACCGAAATCGCGTACGGCCTCCGCCGAAATCTCAAGCTGAAACGCCATGGGCACGGTGCTTGCCGGCAAGCATCCTGCTCAGTCGCTTGTCCATCAAAAGGCACCGCCGTAGCCACGGGTAGCACTGACGTCAATCCGTGCCTGTTGCGGAATTCGGGCTGGAACCTCACCGCCTACGCCATAGGCAGCACCAGCAACGCTCTGCAGCCTGGCTCTTGCCTCCGGTTGGTCAGGCTCAGGTATCCGCCGTGGGCTTCTGCGATCTGCCGGGCCAGGACCAGACCGATACCGCTCCCCTGGGGCTTGGTGGTGAAGAAGGGGACGAACAGGTTGGCGGTGTCGGCCAACCCCTTCCCCTCGTCCTCCACGGAGACTTCCAATTGGTCGCCGACTCGTCTCCAGCCGATGCTGGCGCCCCCTCCGGTCTCCGCCGCGGCGTCGACGGCGTTCCGGACCAGGTTGATCAGCATCTGCTCCAATTGATCCGGGTCGGCCCGAAATCGGACCGGCCGGCCGTTTCGAATCGCCACCGGCATCCGCCTCTCCAGCCTCACCACCTTGCGGACCGAGTTCTCAATGGAGATCGGGCGCTTGTTCGGGGCCGGCAGCCGGGCGAGCCGGGAATAGGCGCCCATGAACCGGCTCAGCGCCCGGGCTCTGGAGGAGATGATATGCAGGCCTTCCCGCAGGTCCAGCTCCCGATCCGAGTTCGATAGATCCTTCTCCAAGAGGGATTCGAGACTCCCGGCGATGGACTTGATGGGGGTCAGAGAGTTGTTCAGTTCATGGCCCAACACCCGGATCAGCCGCCGCCAGGCTTGCCGCTCCTCCTCTCGCAGGGTCTGGTTCAGATCGGCCATGACCACCAGGTGATGGGGGCGTCCCTCCTCGCGAAACACGGTCCGGCGCATTCCCCAGCGGCCGCTCCCCCCGGCCAACCGGATCCGGAGTGTCCGGACCGGATCTCCCTTCAGGCAATCTTTCAGATCCAGCTCCGCCGCCGTCTTCCCCAACGATTCCTCTCCCGGAATTCCCAGGAGCCTCTGCCCGGCCCGGTTGATGAGGCGCAGACGCCGTTCGTCGTCGAACGCGAAGACCGCCACGTCGATCTCCTTCATCACCTTCTGCAGCAGGGCGGCCGCCTCGACGGCTCCCAGGCGATGCCGGCGCAGGACCTCGCCCAGAACGTTCAGCTCCGAGGCGAACTCTCCCATACCCTTGTCAGATCCTCCCCGGGCCCGGATGGAGAAGTCCCCTTCACGAAGCGCCGAGACCACGTTGGCGAGGGTCTGAAACTGAAACGTCAACTTCCGGTACAGCAGGAACAGTCCACTCGACAAGGCTCCCACGGCCAGCAGCGAGAGGCCGTAGCGCACCCGGGGCTCGTGATCGCCGGTCCAGAGCAGAACCAGCAGTGCGGCGCAGGCGGGGAGGCCGGCGGCAAGGGAGATCAGGACGATCCGCGCCTGGAAGCCGAGCTTGCTCATAGCCCCAGTTTTTCCATGCGCCGGTAGAGGGCCGTGCGACTCAGCCCCAGGCTTCGAGCGGCTCGGCTCACGTTGCCGCCGGTGCGGGCCAGGGCCTTGCCGATGAGAACGCCTTCGGCTTCCTCCAGGGTCATCATTTCCAGCGGATTCGAATATGGCGAGTCCGCCGGAAGACTCAGGTCGACGACGGAAATGGAGGACTCCCGGGCGAGCAGGACGGCGCGCTCCACCACATGGCTGAGTTCCCGGACGTTTCCCGGCCAGGAGTAGTGGGCCAGGGCCGCCAGGGCCGGTTCGCTGAATCCGTCCAGCCGCTTCCGGTATTTCTGGTTGTAACGGCCCAGGAAGTGGTTGGCCAGCAGGAGGATGTCCTCGCCCCGGTCTCTCAGCGGCGGGATGCGGATCTCCACCGTGTTGAGACGGAACAGGAGATCCTCCCGGAAACGGCCGCGGGCCACCTCCCGCTTCAGGTCGGCATTGGTGGCCGACAGCACCCGGACATCGACGTGTTTGGTGCGCGAGGAGCCGACGCGCTGCATCTCTCCGCTCTCCAGGACTCGAAGCAGGTTGGCTTGTTGGCTCACGGGAATGCTGGAGACCTCGTCCAACAACAGCGTGCCCCGGTCGGCCAGTTCGAAGCGGCCGATCCGGTCCGTTCGGGCATCGGTGAACGCGCCCTTGACGTGCCCGAACATCTCGCTGACGAAGACGCCTTCCGAAAGGCCTCCCAGGTTGACAGCCACCAGAGGCTTGGAGGAGCGTGTGGAGACCGAATGCAGAGTCCGGGCCACCACTTCCTTGCCGGTGCCGTGCTCACCGGTGATCAGGACGTGGGCGTCGGACGGACCCACACGGGCAATCAGATCCAGAACAGGCTGCATGACAGGCGACTGTGTGATCAGGCGAACGTGTTGCCGTGATCGGAGGACCCGGTTCTCCTCCTCCAGCCGCCGTCCCTGACGTAACGCCCTCCGGAGCTCGATCTGACTCTTCAAGACGGTGAGGAGGCGCTCGTTCTCCCAGGGTTTCTGGATGAAGTCCCGGGCGCCGCGCCGCATGGCCTCCACCGCCAGGTCGATGGTGCCCCAGGCAGTCATGACCACCACCCGCAGCGAACCGTCCAACGCCAGCAACCGGGTCAGTAGATCGAGCCCCTCCCGGCCCGAGGTGGTGTCCCGGGCGTAGTTCATGTCCATGAGGATGACGTCGAGGTCGAGACGCCGGGCATACTCCAGGACGCGCGCGGGATTCTCGGCGGTGGTGATCTCGTAATCCTCGCTCTTCAGCAGGAGCCGGAGGGAGTGGAGAACGTCGTCCTGATCGTCGGCGATCAGGACACGGGGTTTCTTGGAACGGGTTGTGGGCATCGTCTTCGTTGTCAGATCTGCGCCCAATCATTCATGCCGCAACGCTTCCATGGGATCGAGTCTGGTGATGCGGTAAGCGGGGACCCAGCAAGCGAGCAGCGATGCCACTATGATCACCAGGGCAGGGATCAGGAAGATCACGGGATCGGCTGGTTCCAACTCGGCGACAAGATTCCGAATGATCCGAATCCCCGCCACCGCCACGGCAGCCCCGACGGAGAGTCCGATAACCACCAGCACCAAGGCTCTTCTCAGGATCAGCCAGATTGTTTGATCGCGTCTTGCTCCCATTGCCAGTCGAATCGCTATTTCTCGGGTCCGTCGAAAGACCGAGTGGGAGAGGATTCCGTAAAGTCCAACAGAGGTCAGCGTGAGAGCCAAAAGGCCAAGGGTGGCCAACAGAAAGTTCAATAGCCGCCATTTGGATACACTCTCTGAGATCGTTGCTGACAAGGACAGAGGTCCATAGGTTGGCAGATCAGGATCCAACTCGCGTACGGCTTGGCGCATGGCGGTGACCATGGAGGAGGCTTGGAGCACCTCCGTGCGAGCCATTAGGGTAAAGGCCCCCTCATATTTTTGCAGCAGCGAAAAGTACACTTGAGGACGTTTTTCCCGGTTGAGCCAAGGTTGCTCGATCTCTCGGACAACCCCGACTACCTCCCAACTACCTTCCCCCATAGCCGTAGACATCTGTTCCCCAATCGGATTGGTATCAGGCCAAAATTTCTCGGCCATTGTCTGACTGATAATGGCGACCGGTCGGGAGGTTTGATCGTCCGTCCAACTAAAGTCGCGACCTCGGGACAGTGGAATTCGGACGGTTTCGAAGTAGCCGGGGGAAACGGAATTCACACTGGCTTGGACGCGATGATCATCGTCCTTGCTGATGGTTGATCCGCCGTATGAACTGCCACCGGGAGAGTATAGCGCGAGACTCACCGACTCCACTCCTGCCATCGTGCTGACACGTCTCAACAGTTGTCTCAAGAACAGCGACCCTTCGGTTTCGTTGTAGCCTTGGTTCACCAAGTCGACGGACAACGTGCTCACATTCGTCGGGTCAAATCCCGGATTCGGGGCTAGTTGGGCCTCGAGGGAACGAATGAAGATGCCCGCCACCACCAGGGACATGAATGACAAAGTCACCTGAAGGACAACCGCAAGGTGACGCCAACGACCCGATCGCACCCGATCGTACGGGTCTGGGGCTTTGAGCTCCGGATATACGTCGATTCGGCTGGAACGTGCGGCTGGAAACAGACCGAAGGCAGTGGCCGTGGCCAACGAAAGAATGAGCGCGAATAGCAGCACGCGGCGGTTTAGGTCGAGACTCACAACCTGTTCCAGCCGTTCTTGGCCGGGTAGCAAAAACGCGTTCATGGCGTCCAGGAACCAAAAGGCGACTAGCGTCGATGCAAGACCCCCAGCCAGAAAAACCAAAGTAGTTTCGGTGAAAAGGTAGCGGGTCAGGCGCTCCCGACTGGCTCCTGCAGCCAACCGGACGGCCATCTCAAGCCTTCTTCCCCTGCCACGAGAGAGGAGGAGAGTAGCGACGTTGGAACACGCGATCAGCAACACTGAACCCACGATCGCACCCAGCAACGTCCAAATGCTCGTGAGTCGCCCGCGTAAGCTCTGCAGTGATGGGTGTAGACGCGCCACGTACCCGGGTGTCAGAGTGAGGGTTCGATCCTCTCGCCTCGGATAAACGGCGTCTAGCTGGACGCCAATGCCAGCCAGGCTGGCTTGAGCACTGCTCAGCGTGACGTCCGGTTTGAGACGTCCTGCCAGTTTCAGCCAATAGCTGTCGGAATCTTCGAGCCATCCCGCAGGCTGGAACACCGGCAGGAACATTTGCGGCAATTGTCCTCGCGAAATCAATGGGGCCCAGACCAACGGCACCCACACGTCCATCCGTCCCTGGAAGAGCCCGTTGAAATTCTCCGGCAAGACTCCGATCAGGGTGAAGGGATGGCCGTTCAGTCTTACTTTTTTCCCAACGATGTTCTGAGCCGAGTGAAACCGCTCGCGCCAAAGACGAGCGCTAATCATGGCTACTGGGTCGCGCACAGGAATTCGTCCCTCGTCCGGCAGAAAACCGCGGCCAAGAATGGGAACAATTCCCAGCACGTCGGTGTAATTGGACGACGTCAGCTCTCCCCAGAGCCTCTCGGTGAACCCATCGGCACTCAGGTAGGCAATGATGGGGTCGTAGCCAATCAGTCCGGAAAAAGTGTCGTCGGCCTTTTGGAGGTGGAGATACTCAGGGAAAGAAAACTCATCGCCGGGGTACCCTGCCTGACCTAGGTTCACGATCTGATGTGGATCCGGAACCGGGAGTGGCCTCAAAACGACGGCGTCGAACAGAGTGAAGACAGCCGTATTCACTCCGATCCCGAGAGCAAGGGTCACGATGACAACGACCGTGAACCCGGGATTCCTGGCAAACGTCCGGAACGATAGTTTGAGGTCCCGTAGGGTGTTGTCCAAGGAGAGAATCAGGCCGCTCGTCGGCATGTTCGTTCTACGCCGCCTCATCCTCATCGACGATCTGCCCGTCGAACAGGTGCACGGTCCGCTCGGCGTGCTCGGAATAGCGGGGATCGTGGGTGACGATGCAGATGGTCGATCCTTCCTGGTGCAACTCTTCGAGGAGGTCCATAACGGCTTGTCCGTTCCTGGAGTCCAGGTTCCCGGTGGGCTCGTCCGCCAACAGGATCGCGGGTCTGCCCACCAACGCCCGCGCCACCGCCACTCGCTGTTGTTGGCCTCCCGAGAGCTGGGAGGGGTAGTGGTTCATTCGGTGGGACATGCCGACCCGCTCCAGGGATTCCTCCACCCGCCGCCGCCTCTCGGCCCGTTTCAGATTGCGGTAGGTCAGAGGCAGCTCCACGTTCTCGAAGACCCGGAGGTCGCCGATGAGATTGAAGTTCTGGAAGACGAAACCGATTTCCCGGTTTCTCAGGTGGGTCCGCTGGGCGAAGGTGAGTCCCGCCACCGGGTGGCCGTGAAGGTAGTATTCCCCGGCGGTGGGAGCGTCCAGTAATCCCATGATGGAAAACAGCGTGGACTTTCCGCAGCCCGAAGGGCCGGCAATGGAGACGTACTCGCCCTTCCGCACTCCCAGGTGAACCCCGGACAGGGCGTGGGTCTCCACCTCCTCCGTCAGGAAGATCTTGGTGATCCCGTTCATTCGAATCAGCCATTCTCCGTTTCCGTCCATTTATTTCTTCTCCTTGGTCTGGTCTCTGCGTCTACTTCAGCCGAATCCGGTCATGATCCTTCCATTGAACCATGTCGGAGAGCACCACCTCATCGCCCACGTCCAGCCCCTCCAGAACCTGAATCTCGCTGACCGAACTGGCCCCCAGGTCGATCCGGACTCGATGGGCATGAATCCCGTCCGCCTCCAATCGGAAGAGGCTGGCCGAGCCGTCCTCCTGGCTGAAACCGGGCCGCGGCATGTAGATGACGTCCTCCAGATGCTCCAGCTCCACGGTACCGTCCACGCTCAGGTCGGGGCGCGCTCCCCGGGGCAGCTTCCCCTCAAGCGCCACGTCCACGGTCACCAGCCCCTCCTTCACGGCCGGGTCGATCCGCGAAACCCGACCCGGGACGATGCCGTTGCGGGTGTCGATCTCTGCCTTCTGACCCACCTCCAGATCCCGCGCCTGGGTCGCCGCCACCTCGATCTCCGCCTTGAGCCGGCGGGGTTCGGCGATGCGGACCAGGTTCGTGCCCAGAGTGACCTGCTGTCCCACTTCCACCTCCACCTGCTGCAGGACTCCGGGGATGCCGGACCGCACCCTCAGGGACTCCAATTGGCTCCGCCGCAGGTCATGAAGCAGGCGCCGCTGCTCGACTTCCGCCTCTTTGGCCTCCAGTTGTGCCTCCAGCGATTTGGAAAAGATGTCCATTCTTCTCTTTTCCAGCAGGCGTTGAGTTTCCAGGGCCTCGGCTCGGCTCCGGCTGATCTTGGTATCCATCTCCGAAACCAGCCCCTCCCGAAGGAGAGCAGCGTCCGCCTCCGCCCTCAGAGTCGCCTCCAGATACTGTGACTCGACGCGGGCCACGTCAGCTTGGCGTTGCATTTTTTCGTTTTCCAACTGGATACGGAGATGTGCCAGTTCCGCTTCGGTCCGTTTCAGTTGGCTCTCCGCGTCGAGAGCCTCCTGTTCCAGCTCCGGGTTGCTCAGTTCCAGGACAATCGTGTCGGGAGTGACCCGTTCTCCCGGTTCGATCAGGACTCGCTCGATGCGGCCCTGCGTGGCGGCGGGAATCCACCGGATGACCTCCGGGATCAGCTTGCCCAGGCCGCGGACGCGCCGAGTGAGGTCTCCCTTCTTGACTTCTCCCATCCAGAGGGTGGAGCGGTCGACGCGGGGTGCGGCCGGTTCCAGGCGGGACAGACCCGCGTTGATGGCGGCGATGGAGACGATTGCCGTGAGCAGATAGAGGGTGTGACGGATTCTACGCCGGCGAGCGGCGAAAGGTCGCGGGATGTCCATGCGGGACATCCTAGTACCCCATAACACTTAAAGCTGTGGATACAGGCTCTTCAGCTTGATGCGTGCATCCTCCGTCTTGAACTGCCAGTCGATCTCGGTTTGCCGTTGGTTCCGATCCGCAACCCAAGCCCCGATCTCACGTTGCATCCCGGCCAGGCTTGGAATCCGGCGGTCCAGGCATTGTCCGCACAGCGCGCTCAATTCGATTTCTGCAATGTTGAGCCAACTGCCGTGCTTCGGCGTGTAGTGGATTTCCAGTCGTTGTGCCAGTTGGCGGGCATGTCGGGGCTCGTAAGTTGCGTACAGCGATTCGATTCCGTGTGTGTTCAGGTTGTCCAAGACCAGGACCACCCGCTCGGCCTCCGGGTATCGCCTCTCCAACATGCCCTCGATCCACCGGGCCCAATCCTGGCGCGTGCGCCGTTCGCACGCCTCCACATGGCTTCGCCCGGTCAATGGCTCCACCTCCAGGAAGATCTGTGCGACCCCGTTGCGCACGTACTCATGCTCGATCCGCTCCGGCTGGCCGGGCGCAACCGGCAACGGTTCCCGCACTTCTCCGATCAACTGCTTGTTGGTCTCGTCCATGCAGACCACCGGACGACGGGGGTCGTATGGACGGGCATAGACTTCTAAAACGTCCTCCATGCAGGCTACGAATGCGGCGCTGCCCCGGGGCGGGATTCGCCAGTACTTCTTCCGGTGAGGCTGCAGTTGGTTTTTTTTAACGTCCGCTGCACCGTCATCACCGAGACCCGCTCGACCCAGCCCAGTTCCACCACTTTCTCCGCCAACAGGCGCAGGGTCCAGCGCTGCCGTCCCGGCGGGGCCGGGGAGCAGGCCAAGGCGACCAGGCGAGCCTCGAACGCGCCGTCGAAGATCACTTTCCGCGGCGGCCGCACCCGCCGCTTGCGCTCCAAGGCGAACTCCAACCCCTGCTCCACAAACCGCCGTTTCAAGTGCTCGATCGTGCGGGCCGAGACGCCCAGCGCCTCGGCCACCCGGGCCACGGTCCATCCCGGCCCTTCCGGCCCGCGGTCGCACAACAACAGCGCCCGCGCGTACAGGAACCGCTTGCCGGTCGTCTTGGTCGCCGCCCGGGTCAAGGCCTTCAATTCTGAGCGCTCTTCCACTGTGAGCGTGACACGATAGCGTGGTGCCATGAGAACTCCTCCTTACCGAGTCCTCCAGCCTCCCACCATAGTATACGAATGATTACATGTTATTGGGTACTAGCAATCAGCGTGCCAACTTGGGTGTGAGATTCAAATGCAGTTAATTCAATGACTTATGCGAATATGGGCATTCGAGTGCGGAACCCCGACTGTCCGTTTCCGGGACAAAGTGTCCGCTAGCGGACACTTTCCGGACTGTCCGCCACCTGGAACGCCCAGACGGTCGTGTCCTGGAACAGGAACCGCAGGCGGACGGCCTTGCCTCGGAAGGATGCGATCGAGCGGCCCTTCCAGGTTACCCGGTGAGCCAAGCCGTCCCCCCGGATCACGTCGCAGTCCTCGCGGCGAAATCCGTCCAGTTTCTGCTCGGCGGCGCCGATGTAGTGGCTCATGTGGACCTTTTTCCCGGTGTCGAACTGCCGCGCCGTGGGGTTCACCACCTCGACCCGGAGCTCCCCGCCGACCTGGGCGTTGACGACCAGCTCGTCCCCCTCCACCATGATCGGCCGGGTCAGAAAAGCCCCTTTCCCCTCCAGCCGCTCCCGGCTCCGGAGCCCCATGAGCCGGTCCTTGGGCACCCAGCCCAACCCGATCCGGATCTGGCGCCGGTCCAGGGGCACGTTCTTGGAGCCGTGGTGGTACCGGGCGCCGGCGTAGTAGAAGAGCATCTTCTCCCCGTGCACGATCATGGAGGGCCACCAGATGATCCGGTCGTCCCAACTGCCTACTTCTCCCTGGGGGATGAACGCCTCTTCGGGAAAGGGATGGTCCCAGCGGAACCCGTCCCGGCTGACGATCAGGTGCTGCTCCACGTCTCCTCTCACGTAGTTGTCCAGCATGGAGGGCAGCCCCAGGTAGACGCCCTCGTAGCGGATCACCTGCATGCTCTCCACTTCGGGCCAGCGTTCGCTCATGGGGTGGAACACCGTCTGCCGGGGGGACCATTGCACCAGGTCCGGACTCTCCTGGCGGACGATGTAGCGGGGGCCGGTGCCGGTCTCGGGGTCGGCCTTCTCCGTCAACTGCCGGTGAAACAGGACGTATTTCCCCAGGTCCTCATCCCACACGATGCTGGGATTCCCACCTCCGCCCCCGCCCCGGAGGCCGCCGGGCATCTGGCGCCAGGTGAGTCCGTCGGCGCTGTAGGCCATCCCGTTCCAGCCTCCGAAACGTCCCCCGTCCCGGTGGTAGGGGGGGACTCCGCAGGTGAGGAACCTGCGTTCCGGCGACCGCTCTCTCGGGTCCTGGATCAGCCGAATGGCGCCGGCAAGGGGACGGTTCCCCAGATGGTCCGAGTGGAGCAGGACGTTGTTGTGCATCGTTCCCTGGTAGCGGACCAGTCCCAAGTCCGGCTTCACCCAGGTCAGGCCATCCTCGCTCTCGGCGTAGGCGGCAACGTTGCCGCCGGTGTGCTGTTCGATCTGGTACCAGATTTTGAATTTCCGGTCCTGGGGGTCGTAGATGGCGGTGCCCAGTTGGATTCCCCAGCTCTTCCGGGCCGTCTCCTCCCACGGTGCGTCCGCCTCCATCAGCGGGTTGGCGGGATGTTTCCGCAGTACGCCCTGAACCCGCTTGACGTTGTACCAGGCGGCGAGGACGTGGTTGTCCACCAGGAGCTGCTTCCGGTTGCCGATCCGAAGCGGCGGTTCCGATTCCAGGGGCGCCAGGTGGACATGGGGAGAGCCCGAATCTTGCCGGGCAGCCGTGTTCGAGGCCGCCAGAAGCGCAAACGTTGTCGCCACTGCGAAAGTTCTCAGATGCATATTGAAGTTGGCCTTTCGCGGAGAAATCGAGGTTGGCGAGCCCGCCGGATGGTGAAGACGGCTATATCTTGGAGACGGTCACGTTCCCTTTGATGTCCACCTTGACGAACTCCTTGGTTTCCTTGTGGAATGAGATGTCAACCATCCAGATGATCGCCCACAGGCCGACGGTGAAGAAACTGAGCATCAGGTGAAGGATGTGATTTATTGGAGTCCCGTCGGCGACAATGGCCTGGTAGTCGCCCTGGAATGCAATCCTCTTGCCCTCTTCCTCCATAGCGGCCAATTTTTGCGACAGAAGGCGTCTTCGTTCGGCGGGTGTCAGATTTTCCTTCTCGCTCACTCTGAATCTCCACGCGGCCAAGACAGTATTCTGCTGCCGGTACAGCCACTCACTCGGGTCTGGCGTCATTCTCTCGAAAATGCGCGCGTCCCGCCAGCCGAATATCTTGGCGGCTCCGGCGGCTGGCTGATATAACACCCAAGGCATGGCACAAGCAGTTGCGACTCTATGGCGCCGGGAGGTCATTCGCTTCTACCGCCAGCGAGGCCGTCTCGTAGGCGCCCTCGGCACTCCCCTGGTCTTCTGGATTCTCATCGGGTCGGGAGTCGGCGAAACCTTCCGTCCGGCGGCGGCGCCCGATGACCTCCACTACTTGGTCTACTTCTATCCCGGAACCATTCTCCTGATGCTCCTCTTCACCGCCATCTTCTCCACCATTTCCCTGATCGAAGACCGCCGGGAAGGGTTTCTGCTCTCGGTCCTGGTATCGCCCGTCTCCCGGGCCGGAGTCGTATTGGGGAAGATCCTGGGCGGAGCGACCCTGGCCTTCCTGCAAGGTCTCGTTTTCCTGCTCCTGGCGCCCCTGGCGGGTATTTCCCTCGGCCTCGTTCAGATCTTGTGGATGATGGGCGTCATGGCGCTGATTGCCCTCTCCCTGACCGGCTTGGGATTCGTCATCGCCTGGCAGAGTGAATCGATTCAAGGCTTTCACGCCGTCATGAACCTGATGCTGGTTCCCATGTGGATCCTCTCCGGCGCCCTCTTCCCGTTTTCGGGGGCGTCCTCGTGGATCCAGCTTCTGATGCGGATCAATCCCCTCAGCTACGAAGTTTCGCTGCTCCGGCATGTTCTTCACTCGGAGGTACCGACTCTCGGAATCAGCCTCCCCTCCTTCACCGTTTCCTTACTGGTGACCCTGCTTTTCGCACTGGTGGTATTCGGCGTCTCCCTGTGGTTGGTCCGGCGACCCGGGCTGCGGGGCCTGGCCTGATGAATTTTTCGGACCTGCCGGCTCTCAATGCCGGTCTCAACGCGCTCAGCGCCTCCTTGCTGGGGGTGGGGTATGCAATGATTCGCCGGGGCCGGGTGCAGGCGCACAAGGGCTTCATGCTGGCCGCGGTGGGTGTCTCGGCCCTGTTCCTCATCTCATATGTCGTCTACCACTATCACGCCGGGTCCAGGCCGTTTCCGGGAACCGGCTGGATCCGGAACGCTTACCTGCTGATTCTGGTGACCCATGCCGTTCTGGCGGCGGCGGTGGTTCCACTGGCGGCCGTCACCGTGGTCCGGGCGTGGCGGGAGGATTTCGAAGCGCACCGGCGCATCGCCCGCTGGACGCTGCCCATCTGGTTCTACGTCTCCGTCACCGGCGTGTTCATCTACGTCATGCTCTATCATCTCTATGCCCAATAAGGGATCCGGCGCCCGCAAAGTTTCCCTGAAGACCCACCTTCTCGTGTTCGGCTCCCTGTTGGCGTTCGTCCTGGTTCCGGGACTGTTCTGGCACGACGTGTGGTTTGGACGCGCCCTGGACGACGCCGAGCTGGAGGAGTATCTCAGCGACGAGACCAGTCCCCGGCGGATGCAGCATGGATTGGCCCAATTGGGAGAAAGAATCGGCAGAGGGGATCCGGAAGCCCGGCGATGGTACGCGAGAGTGATGGAACTGGCGGGGCATGACCAGCCCGAGATCCGGAACCTCTCCGCCTGGCTCATGGGACAGGACCCCGCATCGGAGGACTTCCGCCAGCGGCTGGCGGGGCTTCTGGAAGACTCCGATCCCCTGGTTCGCCGGAACGCTGCCCTTTCCCTCGTCCGATTCGGCGACCACCGGGGACGGCCCGAATTCCGGTCCATGCTTCTGCCCTGGGTCGTGAAGAGTCCTCAGGCCGGCAGTCTGAGGTTGTTGGTCGAGTCGGGTGACGAGATCAGGAGCGGTTCCCCGGTCGCCGAGATCGAGCAAGGGGAGGTTTCCCTGGCGGTGCAGGCTCCCGTTTCCGGAACGGCGGAGAATCTGGCCGAGGATGGGCAGAAGATCGATGCGGGCGCCGAACTGATGGTGCTGGTGCCGGACCCGGTGCATTTGTGGGAGGCGCTCCGGGCCCTCTATCTGGTTGGAATGGTAGAAGATCTGGAGCTGATCGAACCCTATCTGGGCTCCGGTGAGGAGAACGAAAGCATCCGCAGCCAGGCGCACCTGACTCGTGAAGCCATACTCAAGAGAGAAAACCCGCGAGACGAGAAGATTTCAGGGAACAGGGAGGCGGATCAGTAGGGAAGCGATCCGTGGCTGCCTTCGTAGCCCTTGATCGCCACCATGTCGATGGCGTCCCATGGGCATCCGTCCAGGAAGGTTCCCTCCGGGCCCTTGCTGGTGCAGAGCTTGCAGCCGATGCAGAGGAGAGGATCGACCTCGATCCGGCCGAAGGGCGAATGGTCGTCGTCCGGGATCCAGATCATGCAGTTCTCGATGGGGCAGTAATCGACGCAGGCGGGAGAACCGGAGCAGCCGGTGCAGCAGTCGTTGATGACGGCAACCAGCGCCGGCTTTCGCTTCCGCTTGTCGTTCCGCTTGATGGTGCTGCGGTCTTTCAGAACGTCGACTTGCATCCCGAAACTATTATCTCACTTGGCACGTTGGCGTTTCAATGGCCGTCGGCGTTTCACCGGGCGTCGCCGTTTCACCTTGGGCCTTGGCTTGGGAGGAGGCGCAACGTCCGGACCGAACCAGGAAACCTCATAGTCGGGAAAAGCCGCCTTGAAGGACTGGGCCAGGGACTCCCGGTCCGGATCAGCGCCGTATGCCGTGTTCTTTCCGAAGAGAGTGAGAGTTCCGTAGTAGGGATTGCGGGCCACTGACCCTCCGCCCTGGACCGTGAACTCTCCACCCGCATCCAGGAATCCCGCTTCGTCCAGATCCTGCACGGTCCAGCGGATCAGGGCCTCTTCGCTGTCCACGCCGGAACTGATGTAGTTGGAGCCGCGGGCGATCCTCTTGGTCGCCCCTTCAAACCGCAACGAGAAGACCAGATACTGGAAGACGACACCGTCACCCAGCAATTCGATGTCCCGGATCTCCTCCAGCGCCATCTCGACAAGCCCTAAATGGCGATCATGGCTATTGCCATGCCAGCCAGGAGCAACAGGACGCCACCTCGGTGCGCCAGCGTGGCGAGGCGGCCGGTTCCGCTGGACCAGCCCACCACGGTGAGGATCAACGTGCCTGCCAACAAAAGTCCCAAGCTCAACCAGATCACTTCGGCTTTTCTCCCATTCCTTTCGTCCAATTGATATAGAGCTTTCCGCCCCAATTGTCAAAGGAAGCTCCCGTGAAGAATGCTGCGCGCAGCGGTGCGGGGCCGGCTGGGGAGAACCACTGCTGCCCGCTAGGAGTCTGCGCCGTAGGCTCCTAGACGGCCTGCTTGGCCCGGGGCTTGCGGCGAACGGCGCGGCGTCCAATCGGCGGTTGAACGACATTGGTGCTCTGCTGATATCGGGCCTTCGTCGCCAAATAAATCTGATTCCAGCAGGCCGCGCAAGTATCGATGTGCATGAGGAATTCCAGTTTGTCATCCAAATTCAGGGTGTTGCCCAGGAAGCCTGAGATTCGTTTCCGGTCGCACCCGTCGAAGGTGTTCATAATCGTCTCCTAGTGTTGCAGATGGATTTTGGCCGAAAGTTGCCGTTGTTTTGAGGTCCAACAACAGAGACGGCACTCGGACCGAAACGGTTTCAAACAATTTCGACTCCGGACACCAGTGCCGGGGCAAATTGCAACGCCAAAACGCGGTCTGATATCGTGAGCCGGCCATGATCAACGCCACGCAGATCCGAAAAGGGATGATCATCATCCATCAGAGCGAGCCCCACCGCGTCCGGGAGTCCCAGCACCGCGCGCCCGGAAAGGGAGCCGCTTTTGTCCGGGTCCTGCTGAAGAATCTACGGACAGGAGCTTCCTACGAGCACCGTTACGCCTCCGGAGACGCCGTGGACCGGGCGACGCTGGATCACCGGGAAATGGAGCTCCTTTACCGGGACGGGAACGTCTGCCATTTCATGGACACTGCAAACTACGAGCAGATCGGATTGGATCGGGAGACGTTGGCCGCGAGCTGGGACTACCTCAAGGAAGGACAGGCCATCACGGTGGAGTTCTTCGACGGTCGGCCCATCGGCGTGGAGCTTCCCTCCACCGTCGAGTTGAAGGTGGTGGAAACGGAGGCCGAACTGAAGGGAGCCACCGCCAGCAATTCTCCCAAGCCGGCCAGGCTGGAGACCGGCGTCACGGTCCAGGTGCCGCCATTCATCCGTGAGGGTGAGCTGATCCGCGTCGACCCCTCCCAAGGCCGCTACATCGAACGCGCCCGGTGACTGGAGGCGACTTTCTTGTCGCCCACCGGGAGGCGGTTTTCTTGCCGCCTGCTCCTCCGGAGGGGACATTCTCGTCCTCCATTCTTCATTTCGCCCGGTTGGAAGACGCTACGCGGAGTGGGGACTCCGTCCCCCCAAGTCCTCCCTAATCGGCGCCTGAAAGACGCCGCTCCCGGCGGGTCAGTCCCGCAGGGTAAATTGAACCGGTGGGAGAGGTTGTCATCCATCATGGTCCCGCCGCGGCGGACCGGTCGCGGCGGCTGCTCGAGGAGCGTCTCCATCCGGCCCCCGGACGGTCGTCCGAGTTTCTCTACGTCGTCGCCTCCCGCTGGCGAAAACACCAGCTGGTGCAGGCGTTTCTGAAGGCGAACCCCCGCACCTTCGAAATCCCGATCCTCACGTTTCAGGACTTGACCCGCGCCCTCTTCCGGGAGATCGGATCCGGCCGGAGAGTGGTCTCGGAGACCGGCAGGAAGTGTCTGTTGGAGTCGGTCCTTGAGGAGCAGCTCCAGGCACCCGGCGGGAACGGCGCCGAGCAACCGCTGCCCCTTTCCGAGGCCGAAGCCTGGGTGTCGATGCTCAAGGGCCGGGGCCTGACCAGCGAACCCCTGATTCGCCTTCATCTCCAGCGCGAGGACCGCAGACAGGACGAAGCGAACCGGTTGATACGGTTCTTCCTCGCCTACCAGAAGAGGCTGAAGGAGCAAGCCTGGGAAGACACAGCGGGAGTTCGCCTGAGACTCTATGAAGCTCTCCTGACCGGTTCCATGGACTGCCGCGGCCGGTTTCCCGGCGTCAGAGAGATTCTCATCGAGGGAGTCGTCGCCCGAACGCCGGTGGAGAGGGGGCTGGTGCGCCTGCTGGCGGATCAGGTCGGGAAGGCCATCTTCTCGTTGGATCTGGAGTCGCCTCACGAAGAAATTCCGCCGTTCGCGCTTCCGGTATCAACGGTAAGAGAATGCTGGGAGGGAACGAACCCGACGTGGTGTTTCCAGTCCTCGGAGGAGGAGCCCGCTCGAGTTCGCTTTTCCCGGCCTCCGCACCGTGAAGCCGAGATCCGGATGGTGGCCCACAAGATCCAGGAGCTCAAGACCCGGACGCCGCAGCTCCGGTGGTCCCAGGTGGGTGTCGTCTGCCCCCGTGATGAGAGCTACCTGCTGCTCTTGAGGGAGATTTTCTCCCCGCTGGACATTCCCTGGTTGAATCTGCATGGAGACGCCGTCAGGTCCACGAACGCCTTCAGAGTTCTGGTGGGGTACGTCGAGCTGTTGTGGCGCGACTTCCGGCGGGACGACCTGTTCGACTTCCTCTCCTCTCCCTGGATCGATCCGGATGGGGTTTCGCCGGATGAAGTTCGCCTCCTGGAGCGATTGGCCTGCCGTGGAGGCTTCGGGGGCGGCGGAGACGTATGGACAGAAACGTTTCCGGTATGGATCGAGCGGAAACGAAGTGAGTTTCCGGAAGAGTCGGGGTCAGTCCCGGGGGGTTGCGCCGAGGTTTTTCGGGAATTGATCCGGAAGCTCCAGGTCGATTCGGCGCCGCTCCGAACGGCCGGGGAATGGGTTGCCCTGTTGGCCGGGCGGTTGAGCCCGCTCCTTCGGTCACCGGCCGGCCCGGGAAGCTGGGGGCGAACCGAGGGCCAGGCGTTGTCCCGGCTCCAGGCGAGTCTCCAGGAGGCCGCCCTGCTCTGGGGGGATTGTCCCCTCAGTCTGGCGCGCTTCCGCTCCTTGCTCCACCGGCAGGTTTCCCGGATCCGAATTTCCCCCACCCTGGACCGGGAAGCGGTTGTTGTAGGTAGCGCCCATCACCTGCAGGAGTGCGAGTTCCGGCATCTCTTCTGGCTCGATTTCTCGGAGGGGCGGATCCCTTCCCGGCGTCCGATACCAATTTCCGGAACCGGATCCCGGGTGTCGGAGGAACTTTCGATCTTTCACGGAATCCGCTGCCGGAGTCGAGAAACGGTTCTTCTGTCCTCGCCCCGGCACGCCGGCAACGGTCCGGTGTTGCCCAGCCATTTGCTGGAGTACCTGGACTACCGGGACGAGGCCTTGCCCCACCTGGAGGCTCCACCGGGATCGGCGAAGGGTACGGCGAGATGCGAAAACGTCCGCCGCGGAGTTCGGGCGCTCTCGCTGAGGCGGTCGGGTCACCCCAATCCCTTCGCCGGGGTCCTCGACCGATCCCCGGTCCTGGAACGGATGCGGCGGCGTCACTTTCCGGCCGGGATGGACCTCTCTCCGACCCGACTCGAGGAGTACGGACGGTGTGGATTCCGATACTTCGTCCGGACGATTCTCAGGGCCGAACCGCCGTCGCCGGAGGATTCGGACCTGCTCCGGGAACAGCGACAGCTGGTTCGCAGGATTCTGTCCCGCTATTCGCAGGACGCCGCCGCGAGCCGACCTCCGGATATCGAAGACGAACGGCGCCGGATGGCCGTCATCGTCCGGGATGAGCTGGCGCAATCGAAACAGACGCTGCCCGTAGTCGGAGGGCTGCTCTGGGAACAGTTGCAGACCTGGCTCACGGCCGGACTGGAAGACTCGAACACTCCGGGGTTGCTGATGCGTTTCCTGAAGGAGGATCGGGAGAGGGAACCCGACTCGGAGGTCCATTCCGTGGAGACCACCTTGGGGCCCCTCGTTCTGGGCAATCTTCCTCGCGGGCCGGAATTCGGTGACGGGCCGGCGCCGCCGGTTCGCCTGAAGGGCATTCTGGACCGGATCGACCGGACTCCCGAAGGTTTCCAAGTCGTGTCCTACGTGGCGGGACGACGAAATCGTCTGAGCCGAATCAAGGACGGCTGGGGTTTTCAACTCCCGTTGTCCCTCCTTCTGGTGCAGTCCTTCCTGGGCAGGACGGCGTCCGGAGGTTTCTACCATGTCGGCCTGCCCGGGTACCTGCAGTGGCGCCCATTGCGGAAAACGCGGAGCCGGACACCGGTGGAGGATCTGGAACAATTGAAGGAGCGCTATCGGGAGGAGGCTCTGCTGGCCGCCCGAAGGATCTATTCCGGAACCTTTCCCGTAACCACGCACAAACCGGCGGCAGCCGGTTGCGCCCATTGCAGCTACAGTCGAGTCTGCCGGCGGGAAGAGGCACAGTCCGGAGGGACGTACGCATGACTCCGGCCGTCTCGCCATCCGTCCGGGAGAAAACCGTCGCGAGCCCATCCCGTGAACGGGAAACCGACCTGGACTTGACATACGACGAGTCCCAGCACCGAGCCCTGGACCTCTCCTCCCACATGGTCGTGTCCGCGGCGGCCGGGTCCGGCAAGACTCGGGTTCTGGTGGGGCGCTACCTGCGGATCCTGGAGCGTTACGGGCACCAGCCGCACCAGATCGTCGCCATTACTTTCACCGAGGAAGCGGCTTCCCAAATGGCCGCACGCATCCGGGAAGGGGTCCTGGCCAGACTCCTTTCAGATCCCTCGCCGGAGGCGAAACGGCCCTGGGAACAGGCGCTGGAGGCCTTGGGAGACGCACCCGTGACCACCCTGCACGGCTTCTGCCTGAGAATTCTCAGGGAACACGGCACCCGGATCGGCCTCGATCCCGGCTTCGCCGTCCTGAACGGAGGGGATCAGCGCCTGCTGCTGGACCGGTGTCTTCGGGAACTGCTCGATTCCTGGTCCCGCACACGGCTTCCCGCGTTCGCGATGCTGCTCGGATATCTGCCTTATCGGAGAATCGAAGGAGTCCTGATCGAGCTGGTCCAGAGGCGGAATCACCTGACGGTCCGCTCGTCCCTGGATCACACTGAGATCCTGCGCCGCCTTTATCGGCGGGAAACGGCACACTTCCTTTCGCAGTCGGATCTGTGGGGCCGGTTGCGGCGACTCCTGGAGCGCGTGCCGAAACGGCTCTTGATCCGGAACGATTCCTATGCCCGAAAATGCATCCGGCAGAGGGAACTCCTCGCAATGCGCCCCAGGCTGGATCAGATGGAGTTCCTGGTTCGATTCCAGGAATCTCTCAGCTTGGCGGCTCGGCCTTCCAAAGCCTGGACGGGCTGGGAACATCGGTCAGGCCTGGTGCAGTGCTGGAAGGCTCTCAAGGAGGAATACGGTCGTTATCCGCTACAGGTTTCCCGATCGTCCGATGAATTCGGTTTCGACGGCGACGTTCACTACGAGAAGGCGACGCTGGCCCTGGAAGAACTTGCCGGACTGGTTCTGAATCACTATCGGTCCGAGAAACGGCAGGACTCGCTGCTGGACTTCGAAGACCTCCTGGCGCTGGCTCGTTCATTGGTCCGTCTGTCGGAAGTGCGCAGAATTCTGCGGAGCCGGCACAAATTTTTCCTGGTGGACGAATTCCAGGACACCAATCGCCTGCAGTGGGAGATCCTCAAGCCGTTGTTGGGTCCCGGCTCGAATTTCTTTGCCGTCGGCGACGACAAGCAGTCCATCTACCGCTTCCGGGATGCGGACGTTTCGGTGTTTCGAGCGGTTCGGAAGTGGGTCCGGAAGAGGGGACGGGTCGTCGACCTGCACCGGAACTATCGCTCTCATGCCAGCTTGGTGCGTTTCAGCAACCGGGTCTTCCGGAACCTGATGCGATCGGGTGTGGACTATGAGGCGGTTCATCAGGAGATGACTCCCGTCCGGCAAGAGTCCGCCATTGCGGATCCGGGAGTCCGGGGATTGCTCTACGAAAAGCTCCCTCAAGGATACGGTTCGGAGGCCGAAGTGGCGGCGGAGGCGGCCGAGGGCCTGCTGTCGGAAGGGTACCAGGCCCATGAGATCGCGGTCCTGCTCCGGAATCGCACCCGGCTTCAGGAGTTCGAGAACGCGTTTTGCCGCTGGAATCTGCCCTTTGCCTCCCGGGGAGGCAATCGGCTTCACGATCAACCCGAGATCGTGGACCTGGCGAATCTACTTGGCTTTCTGGATGATCCGGGAAGGGACCTGGAATTGCTGGGGGTACTCCGGAGTCCGCTGTTCAGTTTCTCGGACGAGGACCTCCTGCTCCTTTCGCTGCGGGAGGGGTGCGGGATCTGGGATAAGCTTCGGTGCGCGGAATCTGCCGGGGTCGCTTTGCCGCGGCATTGGGTCTTCGCACGGGAATCGTTGGCAGCCTGGCTCCAGGCGTCCTATCTGGGATCGGCGGGCATCCTGGCCCGGACGATTGCAGCAACCGGCTACGATGAGGTGATGGTCGCCGCCGGGCGCGGAGATCTGGCCCGGACCAGCATCCACCGGCTCCTGGAACTGGCCCGGAGATTCGAGATCGGCCATGGACCCTCCCGGCGTCCCTTCCTGCGCTACTTGGAGGGGATTCGCCGCCTTGGAGCCCCCGAAGGGGGATTCGCGGAAGGAGGATCGGACCGGATCCGGGTCCACACCATCCACGGAGCCAAGGGTCTGCAATATCCAGCCGTCATCCTTCCCGATCTCGGTGCGCCGCTCCTGGCCGGAATGAACGATCCCTTTTTTGGCCAGAGGTTGGGGAGGGAAGACGATCAGTATTGTTTCGGAATCTCGATCCGAAATCCGCAGCGGCAATATGAGGCATACCGGCATCCTCAGTACGAGATGTTGCGTCAGCTGGATCGGTACCGTCAGATGGCCGAGGAGAAACGGCTTCTCTACGTCGCCCTGACCCGGGCCTGCGACAGGCTGGTCCTGATCGGGAAGAAGTCGGGGCGGCCCTCCTACGCCCGCTGGTTGCAGGAAGCGGACGCGGAGGCCTCCATGGCCCCGTTGACCCTCCGGCCCCTCGACCGCTCCCGAAAACCGACCGGGGGGGCCATCGGGGAGCATGATCTCTCTCCCGCCGCCGCGTCCCAGGTTCTCACCGGGGATTCGGCCTCAGCGGCCCGGACGCAACGTCCGGATTCGACTTCCGACAGTTGGAGTAAAACCACCTGGACACCGACCGAGATCGTCTCCTACTATCGATGCCCCCGAAGCTTCTTCCATTCCCGTGTGGAGGGACGGGCGGAGGCAACGGCCACGGGTTGGCGCGCGGGTCCGGCGGCGTTGGTGGGGTCGGCCGTGCACGAGCTGTTGGAGAATCAGAGTGCGCTGGGAAGTGAAGTGGAGGTGGAACGTTTCCTGGACCGGTGGCGGGCGAGGCTTGGCCCCGTCTACTCGGAGGTGGAGGTTCGCCGGATGAGCCGCTGCATCGAGAAGAGCCTCGACGGTGTCCGGAAGAGCCGATTGGCGGAGCGTCTCGCCTCCGCCCGGAGGGTCTTCAGCGAAAAACGGTTCCATTTACTGGAGCGGGGACGCCTGGTGACGGGCATCATCGACAAGCTCTTTCAAGAGCGGAACGATCGCTGGGTGGTCATGGATTTCAAGACGTCCCACCTGGTTGAATCGGAAGACGGCCCTGGGATCGTCAAGAGAGGTTACCGCCTCCAGGTCCAACTCTACCTGTGGGCCGTGTCCCGAGTGTTGGAAACCATGAATCTTGAGGGGCACCTGTTGTTCACGGAGGTCGGCACTCTCCGTCCGGTACCCTTCAATGCCGGCGTCGCGGCCCGGTGCCGGGATCTGATCGGCGGTCTGCCCAGTACGCCGGATCTGAGCCATTTTCCCCGGACCCAGGTCTCGGACACGTGTATCGGATGCGGCTTCAAGGCCGGCGGGGTCTGCCCGGGAACATCCGGCCCCGATCCGGATTGACGGGTGAGCAGTGATGCAACGGGAACAGTTGGAGGTGGACGTTCTCTTCGTCGGTGCGGGACCGGCTTGCTTGAGTGCGGCGTTCCACCTGTCGCGCCTGGTTAGCCGGCATGACCGGGAGGTGGAAGCGGGGTCCCGGCCGGGTCCGCCCCTGGGCGAGCAGCTTCTTCTGGTCGTGGAGAAGGGCAAGGAGATCGGTTCCCATGCCCTGAGCGGCGCAATTGTGGATCCTCGAGCCTTTCGGGATCTCCTGCAGGATCTCCCCGGCACGGAACCGCCGTTGGACTCTCCGGTGCGGAAAGAGGACGTCTTGTTCCTCACAAAAAGGAGGCATTTTCGGCTTCCCGTGATCCCGCCGCCGTTGCACAACGAGGGCAACCACGTGGCCTCGCTGGGCAAGCTGGTGAAATGGCTGGCCGGCCTCTGCCAGGATCACGGGGTCGAGGTCTACCCCGAATTCCCGGCGGTCGAGCTCCTCCTGGAGGGGAATCGGGTGGTGGGCGCCCGGATGGGGGACCGGGGAAGGGACGCCAAGGGGCGGCCCAGGGCGCACTTCGAACCCGGGACCGATGTCCTGGCCAAGATCACTGTTCTGGGGGAGGGCCCCAGAGGCACGTTGACCCGCCAGGCGGAGGAGCGACTTGGACTGGATCGTGACAGCGGCCCGCAACTCTATTCGCTGGGGGTGAAGGAGATCTGGCGGGTCCCGGGAATCGAGCCTGGACGGGTCTGCCACACCTTCGGCTACCCGACCGGAACCCGGGAGTTCGCCGGTGGCTTCATCTACACCCTGACCGGGGAGCAGGTCCATGTGGGTTTCGTCGTAGGGCTGGACTCGCGGGATCCGCGGGAAGATGCTCACCGGCTGTTGCAGGAATACAAGCAGCACCCCTTCGTGAGGCGCCTCCTGGAAGGAGGCCGGGTCGTCTCCTACGGCGCCAAAGCCGTTCCCGAGGGAGGCTACCACTCCATGCCGCGGCTCTACGGCGACGGACTGCTCCTGGTGGGAGATTCGGCCGGTTTCCTCAACCCCGCCCGGTTGAAGGGGATCCACTTGGCCATCGAATCGGGAATGATGGCGGCCGAGGCGGCTTTCGAGGCCCTGGTGGCGCGCGATTGTTCCGCCGCCCGGCTAAAGCGCTATGCCGATTTGTTCGAAGCCAGCGAGGCCAGGAAAGAGCTCTACTCCGCCCGCAACTTCCGCCAGTCCTTCCAGCGCGGTTTCTGGACCGGCGTTCTCTACAACGGCGTCCAGACTCTGACCGGGTTGGGGTGGGGAGGCGTCTGGAATACGGTGCCGGGCCATGAGCGGATGGCCAAGATGGACGGTTCCGCGGGAGCCGGAGAAGCGCCGTTTCCCGGAGACGGGGAGCTCACCTTCGACAAGCTCTCCGACGTCTACCTCTCGGACACGGCTCACGAGGAGGATCAGCCAAGCCACCTGAAGATTTCGGACCTGGAGATCTGTCGTGACCGGTGCCGAAAGGAGTACGGCAACCCCTGCCAGCATTTCTGTCCGGCGGGCGTCTACGAGATGGTGCAGGAAGGCAATCGGCCCCGGCTGCAAGTCAACTTCACCAACTGCGTCCACTGCAAGACCTGCGACATCCAGGATCCCTACCAGGTGATTCTGTGGACTCCGCCTGAGGGCGGGGGCGGGCCGGACTACAAGAACATGTGAGTTCAGGAAAGAGGAGAGAGAAAAGAGAGCGGGAACCCGTTGCATGAATCCGGCAGTGGCGTTTACGTGGTCGACAGTCGTTAGTCGGGAGGGAGAAGAGTCCACCTAAGAGCTTCTTCAGACGCGACCTTTTCACTCGTTCCTCTTGTCTCCCTCCAGCAGGAACCTTCCACCTCCATAGTCACGCAACGAGTTCTTCCCACATTTCTTTTCCGTTTTTCTCTTTCCTGAGGAGAAGGGGGAGGGGAGAGGAGAAGGGGACAGTCTGTTTTCGGGGACGGGACGGAAGGGGACGGTCTGTTTTCCGGGACGTGTTTTCGGGGACGTGTTTCCGGGACGGAATGCACTGGGCAACCCACGAAGGTGGCGGCTACTTCGCCTGCAAAGACAAATTAGCTGGCGACTGGGTCGAGTTTCCTCGGGTGGTGCCGGAAACGGGAAGTTTGCAGATTTTCTTGAGATTCCTTCGTCGTTCTCAGTTCCGAATCGTTTTGTTTATAAAGGGTTGCGAAACGATTCTCCCTAGAGTCCAAGTCCGATTAACCGTAACCGTAACCGTAACCGTAACCGAACCGTGGACCGTGGCCATGCCCCGAACCGCACGACACAAGAGCACAGAAGCCGCCTTCTATCACCTCACCAATCGAGTCGCCGGAGAACGCGATTGGTTCCCCTTTGAAAACCACGAAGCCGGTCGCAAACTCCTGAACCTGATGTTGTTCTACGTCAATGCCTACCGGTGTCGTCTGGGCGCATTCCAGATCATGGGCAATCATTTCCACTTCGTCGTCCATTTTGAGAAACCCCGCGCCTTGTCCCGCGACGAGTTGATGGACAGCGCCCACAAGCTTTATGGGCGACAGGCAGAGAAGACAACCGCCGATTGGACCGTCGCCGAGTGGGAGGCGTTCAACCAGCGTCTTTTTGACGTGTCGAAACTAATGCAGAACGTGGACGGTCAGTATGCCCTGTGGTACAACCGCCAGTTTCGACGGCGAGGACATTTTTGGAGTGAACGTTTCAAGAACCCGGAACTCTTGGGACTCGAAGCCGTCCAGGACGCCATTCTCTACGTGGAACTCAACGCCGTCCGGGCCGGGCTGGTCAAGCGGCCCGAGCAGTGGAAATTGGGCTCGGCCCGCTGGAGACTCACCGGCGAGAATCAAGGCCTGATTCCACTGGAGGAGCTGTTCCCCTCGGATCCCGGAACGGACGTGTACAGCAGTTACCGGTCCCGGTTGTACTATCGAGGAGCTGTCCCCACCCGGGAGAACCAGGCGGCGATCCCCCAGTGGATCCTCGATCAAGAGCAGCGACGTGGATTTACCCGTGCCGGAGCCTTTCGCCGGCGTTTGCGGTTTCTGACGGACGGATTGGCCGTCGGTCCGGCAGAGAAGGTGGCGCAACTGCTGGAGACGTATCGAAAGCAAGGTCGATATCGGCGTCGCCGACACCCCATCCCCCAACTGGGCGGAGCGATGTTTTCCCTGCGGGAGCAGCGCTCGCACGCCTTCGTCCCGTAGACTCGCCTGATCGCCGACTGTCGATTCTGCCGACGTGGCGCCGAAGGCCCCGAATCACGGAAACTTCCCAATAGACTCTGAACTTTCCCCACTTTCCTGACGGTTCAGGAGAACAGGGGAAGTAGATTTGACCGAGGATCGTGATGAGGCGCGGTCCTATCCAGGCGGTCCGGCCCGTCCGTGGAATCCGCGTGGAATCCGGGGAATCGGAGACTGTCCCTTTCCGTCTGCGTGTGCGCGTCCGGCCACGTCCGTGGAATCCGGGGAATCGGAAACTGTCCCTTTCCGTCGTCCCTTTCCGTCTGAGTCCGTCCCTTTCCGTCTGAGTCGACAGCCGGCCGGCGGTGGCCGCCGTCAGGGAAACTCGACCACAGGGGCCGGCTACGTCTGTTTCCTCACCCCTCTCCTCAGTCGAAGCGCGGCTTCCACGCCCAGCCAGAGAGACAGCGCCAGGATGACTCCTCCCACGATCAACAGCAGGTGCGCTCCGGAGGCCCAGAAATCGCGCATCTTGAAGCACATGGCCACGAGGGTCGTGATGAGCATGAAAACCATCGGAACGGCCGTGTACCAGTAGGGCCGCTTGCGGTGCATCAGGTACAGCGTCACCGTCAGCAGGGTGAGTCCCGCCAGGACCTGATTGGTGGTCCCGAACAGTTGCCAGAGCGCCAGGCCGGCGGCCTTCCCGTCCACTCGGTAGAAGGCGAAGAATCCGATGGTGACGACGGCCCCGAGAGACGCGACGTAGCGGTTCGAGAGAATCCGGACTCCCAGGGTTTCGCCGATTTCGCTGATATTGAAGCGGAGCAGCCGGGTGGCCGAGTCCAGGGTGGTGAGGGCGAACGAGATGGCGATGAGGGCGACGAACGCCTTGGCCAGTTCCAGGGGAATGCCCAGTTGGCTCATGAACAGGGCGGCTCCGTCGATGAACGCCTTCATGTTCGGGCCCAGGCCCAGGGCCATGTCCCAACTCTGGTAGTGGGCCATCCAGAGGTCGCGGGTCAGGAAACCGGCGGTGCAGGCCAGCACGGAGACGAGTCCCAGCAGGGATTCTCCGATCATGCCCCCATAGCCGATGAAGGTGGCGTCGGTTTCCCGGTTGATCTGCTTCGCCGTGGTCCCCGAGGAGACGAGTCCATGGAAGCCCGAGACGGCTCCGCAGGCGATGACGATGAAGACGAAGGGGAAGACGGGAGGCGCTCCGGGCGGATGAGTCTGGACGGCCGGAGCCGCGAACTCGGGACCGAGCCAGAAGAAACCGGCGTAGATCAGGAACAGTCCCAGGTAGAGAAGCAATGAGTTGATGTAGTCCCTGGGTTGCAGCAGGGACCAGACCGGCAGCACGGAAGCAATCAGGCTGTAGACCAGCAGGATCACGCTCCACTGTCCCAGGCTCAGATCGGGGCTGGGAAGCTCGACCCCCATCCAGATGCTCAGGAGGGTCACGGCGAAGGCAACCGCGGTGGCCTTCTTGATGGACGCGTTCCGCTTGTACACCAGCCAGCCCACGACCAGAGCGACCACCATGAGGGTTCCGCTGGGGTAGACGGCCTGGGGGTTGTATTGAGTCGTCAGAAGCGTGGCCGAGACGTGGACGAAAACCCCCATGGCCAGGCCGATGAGGAAGAAGATGATGATGTGGAAGAGGCTCTTGGCCCGGGGACCCACGATGTCCTCGGCCACCTTGCCCACCGACATACCCTTGGCGCGCATTGAGATCACCAGAGCGCTGAAGTCGTGGACAGCTCCGATGAACAGAGTTCCCAGGACCACCCAGAGCATGGCCGGGACCCATCCCCAGATCACCGCGATGGCGGGACCCAGCATGGGGGACAGGCCGGCGATGGAGGCGTAGTGATGTCCGAACAGCACCCATCGGTTCGCCGGTACGTAGTCCACTCCGTCGTTCAGCTCATGGGCGGGGGTGGTGGCGTTCGGATCCAGTCGAAAGATCCGGCGGCCCAGATACTTGCCATAGAACTTGAAACCGATGAAGTAGAGGCAGAAGCAAAGCAAGGCGGCGAGGATCGGGCTCATGAGAAGGGTCTCCTGTGGGATCAATACCAGCGATCGACGCGGCGGGTGTTCCACTCCTGCAGGTAGCGCTGGTGGGCCGGCGTGTCCGGATAGCGCTCGTGGGGGCCGTAAGGGAAGCGGCGCATGCCGTGAAAGGGCAGCGGGCCGACCGTATCCGGGGAGGCCGAATGAAGGTCCATGTCCTTGCCGAATCCATCCACATAGACCAGAAAATCCCTCACCCAGCCTTCGGGTGGAGCGGGAATCCGGTCCAGATCGAAGAAGGCCTCGATCTCATCGCCGGCACGGGTAGTGACGAACATGTCGTCCCGTTCGAGCAGCAGCGGACTCACCTCGCCGAACCGGGTGTAGTTGCCGATGTGCGCCTTCCAGGGAGCCGTGGGAAGGATCCGGCTGCGGTCATAGGCCAGGAGCGGTTGCCCGATCCCGGCCGGAAAACCCAGGTAGTGAAGATCGGCTCGCTGTGGACTGAGACGGAAGGTCTTGAAGTCGTGGCGGGGGGGGCTCGAGTCCACCAGAATTCGGTCCCAATGAATCCGCATGTTGGTTCGAATCCGGACCTTCCGGCTGTCGCTCAGGAACTTTCCCGAGAGATCGACGGTCATGGGCTTGGGAAGGCCTGCCGGAAAACCCATTCGCTCGATGACGGTCACCCAAACGCCGGCCGGGTCCTGAACCTGGAGGACAGGAGGGCTCAGGCTCAATCCGGCCTGAGAAGCCGCCAGGTTGCTGGTGCTGTCCGCGTAGTCGATCCAGGCGTCGAGCAGGAGACGAGTGTGCTCTCCCGAAACCGGACCGAGATCCAGGATCAGCTCATGAGGCTCGGCGTAGCCCTTGAAGGGTAGATTCCGGAACAAGTCGGGGTATTTGCCGTCGAGTTCGCTCAGTTCCGAGAGGAAATCCCGTCCCGTTCCGTCGGTGGCCGAAAGCGGCGGCCGGGGATCGGAGAAGGTCATGAGTCGAAAGTCGGCATAGGGAGGTCCCGGAAGCAGTTTCTCGTCCGGGTAGACGTCATACCCGTCCGGGTGGTCCACCACGACCAGTTCGACCTTGTCGAACAGGATCAACTCTTCCAACTGGTTGTTCAGCGTGATCGCCAACCGTCCGTCTTTCAGCCCCACCTGGCCCCGGTTCAGCTTCACGTATTCGTCGGTGTCGGGATAGTTGAAGGTCCCCGGCGCGAGCAGGTAGCCGTAGGCGCTCCCTCCCAGGAAATCGGTCTGAAAGACGTAGCGCTCTCCGTTCCAGACATAGAGGATGGGGCAGCTCGTCCCCTTTCGGTCCAGCTCCTGGATCTCCAGATCCTGGTTCACTTCCTGATTGAGTTCCGACTGCAGGACGCCGCCGGGCCACAGCAGCCGGACGATGTCGATGTCCTGCCGGCGGCCGAGTCCGAAATGCAGCGTAGACGCATTCTGGCTCAGGAAGCCGTAGCCTCCGCGCACTTCCCCTTTCTGGAGGAGGCGGCCGCTACGGATCTCGACCTTGGTTCCGATGGCGCTGCGATTGCTGTTGGTTCCGCGGGCGGTCACCGAGACCCAATTGTTGCGGTTGCCTCCCTGGTTCCGCAGCAACAGGGGACGGCCTCCGTTCACGTTGGCGACCAGGTCCAGGTCTCCGTCCCGATCGTAGTCCGCGGCACTCACGCCGCGCACCGGGAGACCGCGGAATTCATCGAGGCGAGCCTGCCGGCTCACGTCCTGGAAACGGCCCCGGTGATTGGCCAGGAGGTGAAAATTGCGTCGGGGTTCCTCCCAGCTCGAGTCGAACAGAGGGGCTGCCACGATCAGAAGGTCACGGTCGCCGTCGTTGTCGAAGTCCAGAAGATGGGCCGCGTGCGCATGGCCCGGTGCTTCCCAGTCCTGAGGCATCCAGTCCTGGCGGCGGGCGTACCGGCGGTTCCTGGCCTTCTGGGTCCGGAGGCTGAAGTCGGGTCCGGTCAGTGTGGGGAGTGCCAGGTCCAGGAAGCCCTGGTGCGCTAAATCTCCGATTCCGACGCCGACGCCCTCACCGTCGCCGACGACGCCGGCGGCCTCGGCCAGGTCCACGAAGGATCCGTCCCGCTGATTGCTGAAAAGCTGGTTCGGCGCGCCCCGATTGACGAAATAGAAATCGATGTCCCTTCGGTTGTCGAAGTCCGTGCAGACGGAAGACCAAGTCTGCCGGTGCTCCCCGGCCAATCCGGATGAATCGCTGACGTCGGTGAAGGTCCCGTCGGAGTTGTTGCGGAAAAGGGAGTTGTTCGCGCCTGGGAAATCCTGGGGGAAACGGGTCCCGGCCGCGACACTTTCCGGCCGGACCGTGAGGTTGGTGACCAGGAGGTCCAGGTCCCCGTCGTGGTCGTAGTCGACGAACGCTCCACCGCTGCCCCAGGCGGGGTCGCCGACCCGCGCCTGTTCCGTGACTTCGACAAAGCGCCCGTTCCCTTCATTCCTGTAGAGGACGTTGGGTCCGTAGTTGATGAGGTAGAGGTCCAAGTCAAGGTCGTTGTCGTAGTCTCCCCAGATGCCATGCATGGTCCGGCCCTTCCGGTCGAGTCCGGACTCCCCGGTCGTCTCCTGAAAGGTGCCGTCTCCCCGGTTTCGGAAGAGTGAACTCGAGCTTCCTCCGGGCCCGGCGTTGGCCAGGAACAGGTCCACATGACCATCGCCATCGTAATCGCCAAAAGAGCTTCCCGACCCCACCCAGGGGACCAGCCCATCCTCCAGCTCCTGAACCGACGACACCTCCGTTACGGCCTGCCCCGGGCCCTCATGCCGAAAACTCAGGCCCGCGGTCGCCCCGTCCTCCCGGAATCGAACCGTGAACTCCTCTCGACTGTCGACGGGTGGCTGTGGAAGATAGTCGTCGAGATCCTCCAGCACCAGGGCATAGCGGCCTTGCTCCAGGTATTGGAGTCCCAGTGTCGTGGCCCCGAACATGCCCTGGAGGGTTCGAAATCTTTCCATCTCCACTCGGCCTTCCTCCCCCTGGCCGCTTCGGGTCAGAGCGATGGCCAGGTTGTAGTGGGCCGAAGCGTTGTACGGCTCCAGGGAAAGGACCCTTCGAAAGTGGCCGATGGCTTGCTCGTAATGTCGTCCGCGCGAGCTCAGCAGCCCCAGATAGTACTGCGTCGAAGGGTCCTGGGGATCCTGGCGGGCGACCTGGCCGAAGGCGTCTGCCGCTTTCGCGGCCTGATCCTGGTTCCGGTAGATGAGACCCATCATGTAGTGGGCCTGGATCTGCCCCGGATCCAATTCCAAGGCCTTCCGGAAGGATCGGGCGGCCTCCTCGTGGAGTTGCTGATTGAACAGCGCGACTCCCAGGTTGACATGGCCGGGGACGAAATTCGCGTCCAGTTCCAGAAGTCGGGAAAATTCCGAGGCGGCGGCCTTGTAGTCGAGTTGTTCCATGAAGGCCACGCCCCGGCTGTTGAGCCGCAGGAGTTCCCTCACCTCAACCGAATCGCTCCGGGGGGGCAACCCGAAGATGGTCCACAGGGCGACACCGGCGAGGAAGGAAGTCAGAAGCAGACGAACCATGGCTCAAGACCGACCGTGGTGAGCAAAAATGTACTCCTTGAAACCGTTTCGAAGCCGGAAAGAACTGAAAAGCCGGAAGTGGGGCATCATCCGGTTCAGGTCCGCCCGGTGGTATCGAGGGGACGGGCGCAGCAATGAGGAGAGGTACTCGTACCGGAGCCGCTCCGAATCGACGATCTGGAATCGGATCGGTCTCTCCGGAATGTACCGGTTCGTGGAAATCATGGAGAACAGCAGTGTCCCCGAATGGCAAAAGCGGTCCAGGTGCCTGATCAGGCCGGCAAACTCAAGCTCGTCCAGGTAGTTGAACAAGTCCCAACCTAGAATGAGATCGAATCGGGTTTCCTGACCGTAGGGAAATAGATACCGGTAGACGGCGTCATAGGAGCGGGGTTCACTGGGATCGAAGAAGTCGAAGGAGGACAAGGTCTCGTAGAGGTCTTCGATATCGATGTGCAGGGAGCCAACGCACTGGGAGAGGAACTGGAGATTCGAGGCGTACGCCGAGCCCAGGTCCAGAACGCTCAGTCTCCGGCGGCCCCGCACCTGGTTGTAGGCGATGTTGAAGCCGACGGAGGAGTGGACTTCGGCTTCCGGCAGAGTCGGTTCCGGAGCGGGTCTGGGCTCAGGATTACGGAGAAGGGACCACCGCAGCATCACGCCTTTGGAAAGGCAGACGCGGTCTGGGCGGAGATGACGGGCTCGGAAACGACTTTCGGAGAAGCCGTTGCATCACCCATGATCAAGTCCGAGCTGCGGGATTCTCCTCCATCTGTTGACGCTTCCCGGTCGTCGTCATTGTCGCCCATGTCAATGCTGCCCTTGAACCTGCATCCTTCTTCCAGAACGACCTGGGGAGCAATGAGATTTCCCCGGACGCTTCCAGTTCCACGCAGAACGATTTTCTCTTCACCCTGTATGGTCCCTTCGACGTAGCCCTCGATGCTGATCAACCTGGCGAACATGTCGGCCTTGATCCGACCTTCCCGGCCCACGGTGAGACTTTGGCTGGCAAGGGACACCTTTCCTTCAATCCGGCCGTTGACCAGGAGGTCTTGGGCTCCACTCACCTCCCCGTGGATGACGATGGCCGTCCCGATGACGGCCCTTTCCTTCAGGCGTTCAACGGCATCCCTTTGGATTGGGTTTCGTGGGACAGCCCCTGGTTGAATCGGGTCCAGGGAGGGATTCGAAGGTTCAGGTGAATCTTTTTTCCACATGTTTTGCTCCACAAATGAATAACCATCTCTTTTATAGGCAATTACCTCGCAAGTCAACAAGGCCGGCGCGGTAGTTCCGTCGATGGGATAGCGTTAAAATGCCGGGGAATCAGTCCATGAAGTCGGTTGAAGGAAGCGTCCGTGATCTGACGAGGGAATTCTTCGCTTACTATCCCGATTATCGCCTATGCCACACCTTGGCCGTCAACGTCGAGAATGGCGTGACCAGCTACGGGGATGCGCTGTCCGCCATGTCCGGCAAGGCGCGGGCCGCCGAGTTGAATCGGGAGGCCATCGAAGAGAAGCTGAATCTCCGCTGTGTCAGCGTCCAGGGCCGGGCGGTGCGAATCAGCGAACTCTCCCTGGGGAAGATCCTGCGATTGGATCTCGATACTTGCCGGACGGTGGTGGACTTCTACTTCAAGCATCCCTATGCCCACGGCCGGACCAGAAAGTCGCGATGGTGGCCGAGGTGGATTCGGACTCTCTTTCTATCCACCATTCTGGGACACGCCAAGAGACATGGAATCGACCTGGACTACGGAAGCTGCTTCGAGATCTTGAAGCTGTTGTGACGAACGGGGGCAGGGCCTGGTGAAGACGAGTCGAGCGATCATTCTGCTGCTGCCGTTCATTTTTCTGGGGGCATTCTTCGTCCTCAGATCATACCGGCTGGATCTGGTCCATACCGTAGTTTTGGAGGGCCTCGTGGAACGAGCGCCGGAAGAATATCCCCGCGAGCGGATTATCGAGGCTTTTGAGGAAGCCCGCCGCCGGGCTCGGGAAACAGATCAGACTGAAGTCTACCTGGAACAGCTGTTCATGATTTCCCGGCGCCTGGAGAAGGTCCAGTACATCGACGACGAACAGGTGGCTCAGATGTTGCAAATTCTGGAAGAATGAGGGGCTTTCCTGCTGCCCTGGACCGGGCGTAGCCGGGTAGAAACTGCCCATCGATTCCGACTGGTTCGCCCGTACCGGGCAGGATCGTTTTCCGTTCACTTGGGGGGCATTCTTGTCCCCCAGTCCGGCTCGTCCTTCGGAATCACCGGAGTTTGGCGGCTGGAAACCGCCGCTTCCACGCGCCTCTTTTCGTCCCCTCCCGTCTGCTAGTATCTATAACTGTGTTGTGTTCGCGTTGCCGTACTCGGAGCCGTGGGAACATATGCCCCAATTGCGGTTGGGCCGCCGCAGCGCGACAGCGGTCTATTTCGTTTCAATCCGGGTCCATCCATTCAACCCGGGGCGGGACCACCCATGATATGCCCGCCGACCGCGGGGCCGGTGGTAAATCCGTCCGGGAAACGCCCCTGGAATTTCAGCGTGCGAGAAGCCGCCAGGGCGACAGCACAAGGGGCTTTCGCGTCGCGGGAAGGTCGCGCCCCGAAAATCCGTCCAGGATCCACCGCCAGCAGAAGCTGAAGCTGGAGACTCTGCCCCCCGCCCCCCGGGTCGTAGAGTCGCCCGAGTCCGTGGTCACGGTGACCAGCCTCCCCAGGGAGATCCTCCTGTCCCGGATTCTGGCAGCAATTCTGGACCTCTCGCTGGCGGGCTCGACCGGATTTTTCTTTTGTCTCCTGGCCTATTGGGCATTGAATCTGGATTTCTTCTCTCTTGAATCGTTACGACTTGGAGTCGGCTCCACCGCCGGATTCTATCTCTTCAATTCCTTCTTCTTTCTCCTGGGAGCCGGGCAAACGCCTGGAATGTATTTCACGAGGCTGAGACTGGTGAGCGAGAAACAACAGGAGTCGATACCGGTGTGGGCCGTCGCACTGTGGATTTTCCTCTACCCTCTGGCCACGCTGACTCTGTTGGGGCTCCTCTGGGGTCTGCTCGATCCCTGGAGGCGCTGCATACATGATCGTATGAGCGGCATCCGAGTGGTTTCGTTGGTCGAGCCGGTCAGCGCCCCGCTTCCCGAATGAACTGATTCACCAGCGTCCTCAGGCGGGGACGGCAGCGGTACTCCACATCCGGGTCGGAAAGAAAAACCTCGACAATGACGACCATGGCCGGAATCGGATCCTCCGATTCCGCGTCCGAAAACGGTTTGGAGCTCAGAAAATCCAAGGCCTGACTGAAGTCGCTCCGTTGTAGAAACCTCTGCAGGGGAAACTCCTTCAGGACCAGAGCCAGGATTCTGCAGAATGCCGGGAACCGTTTCTCGTAAAGCAGCAGGGGGGCCAGGTGATGATTGTCCTCCAGCGGCTCGCCGGTACGAGCGGATTCGAGCAGGCGTTGGAGATCATCGGATGAAGCGGCCAATCGTCGCCGGCCAATGAACAGGAAGATTCCCAGCGCGATCAAGGTCAGGGCGAAGATGAGGAGCAGGACGGGGTAGCTGAGAAGCGCTTGTTGCACGTTTCATCCGCCTAGCCGGCAACGCCCGCTGGAGAGGGCCGGATATTCTTATTCTACCGGATTGTGGATGAGATGGAGTCCCTCGGAAAGTGTGCCGGCGAGAAGCTCTCCCGAAGCGGACAGATGCAGTGTCGTGATGCGTGGTCCGGAGTTGCCTCGATCGAAAGTGTGCCAGCTGTCGCCCCCGTCAGGACTGGCATACAGATGACCCAGCAGGGAGTCGCTGGCGAAGACTCGGGTATTCGGTCCGCGGGCACCAACTGAAAGGGCCGCGATGTCCAGAGGCTGAATGCCGTCGGCCCGTACCCATTCGTCTCCATTTTCGTTGCTGAAGTAGACGCCTTTGCCCGTTCCACAAAAAAGGCGCGATCCTGAACGGCCCACGACGTTCACCCGGATCGCCGGGAGTCCGGGGGGTGGGAGCAGCCAGTTCTCGCCACCGTCGCGCGATCGAAACAGGCCAGAGTCGGTCCCGGCAAACAGGGTCGCCGTCGGCAAGTCGTACAATACGGTCTGCACTCCGCCGATATCGTCTGAAATCACCTTTTCCCCCAGTGTTCCGGTCTCCAGATCCAAATGGAAGACCCCCTGAGGCGTGGCCAGAAAGAGTCCCGTCTCCTTCCGGTTCGAGAAGGACAAATCGAAAATGGGAAGCTTGGAGACCTCCGCGAACGGTTGCCATGGAGACTCGTCGGGAACCCCCACGAACAGGCCTGCTCCTGTCCCCAGGTACACCTTGGAGGAGAGGCGCGAGGGACGGATCGCCCGGATCGAGTCTGCGCTCCCGTCCAGACCGTCGTTGAACGGACTCCACTTCCAGCTTTTTCCGCTCAGGGTGAAGAATCCACCGTAATCCCGGTCCAGGACGACGCTGGCGTAATACACGTGGGGCCGCCGCGGATCGGACTCCAAAGCGCCGATCTGACGGTGGACGAATCCTCGATTGGATGGGGTGAAGGTGGCGCCCCCATCGTCGGAACGGAGGATGCCAGCGTCGTCGGAACCGACCAGAATTACCGAAGGTCGGTTGGGATGCACGACCACGGCGTTGATGACGACCCCGGAGATCAACGGTCTCCAGGATCTGCCGGCGTCAGTGGTGACGAACAGGCCCTTGGTCGTTCCGGCGTAGAGGGTCGCCGGGTCGGAGGGGTCCATGTGGAGCGAACGGGTTCTTCTCGCCTCCTTGGGCAGTCCGTTCTTCAACCTGGACCACCTTTCGCCGCCATTGTCCGATTTGTAGATTCCGGAACAGGCGCCGGCGTAAATGGTGTCGGGTTTGCCGGGTTCCGAGACTATGGAAAACAGGTCGCTGTCATCGGCCATCCCCTTGTGGATCGGGATCCACTTGCGGCCAAAATTGAAAGTCTTCCATGCCAAGTGGAAGGTTCCCACGTAGAGAGTCGGCGGGTTCTGGCCATCGAAGGCCAGAGAGTCGACGTTGTAAAGACTCCTGTAGCCGCGCGTGATCCGGTCCCAGGTCTTTCCCCGGTCGCGGCTCAGCAGAACACCCTCCGAGATCCCAACGGCGATAATGGAAGGGTCCGACGGCGCGATGGCCATGGCCCGGATGGTGCTCTCGTAACGACCCAGGGCTATAGACTCCCATCCCGAGCCCCCGTTACGGGTTCTGAACAAATGTCCCCGGTCGGCTTTCAGTTCCCAAGTGGCGGCATAGAGGGTGGCCGGATCCGAGGGGTCGAAGGCCAGATTGTCCACCACGAGGTCCCTGCGTCCCAACCCCGGATCGATTCGAGACCAGCCCAATCCCGTATTCCGGGAGACGTAGATCTGACCGTCGCTGGTGCCCAGATAGAAGGTGTCCGGTCTTTCGGGATGGACGGCCAGAGAACGCACGTCACCCCCAAAGGGGCCCAGAACCCGGGAATCCGCGTTGGCCGGTAGGGGAAGATCGGCCAACGACAGGGTGAGCCAGCAGAGTAGGGCCTTCCGGCAGTACTCTCGCAAAATCGTCTTTGGCTCCTTCATCGTGCGTATTCTACTCCGTAAAGATGTCCCGTTCCTCACTTGCAACGCGCAGTCGTCGAGCGATTCGTGAAGGACAGAAGCATGGCACGGACATCCCCTTCGCTCAATTCCCGCTCCTCAACTCTCTTTCCACCCGGATCTCCACCGTACATGTGGAGGTGCTCTCCGAATCGTTCAGCTCCGCAACGATGGTGTAGATGCCTGCTTCCAGTCCGGTGGAGTCGAATCGGGCCGAATCCCCCTGCAGGGATACGGCGCCCCCGCTGGCAATCCAGGCAATACTCAGGACCTCGTCGTCCGGATCCATGGCGTGGACCTGTATTTTGGCCGATTCCCCTGACTCGACCGTCTGGCGAACTGGACGGCAGCGGATGAAGGGAGGACGGTTGATCTTTCTCTGGATGACCAACTGGGCCGTCCACCCGTGTCTCCCGGTGTCCGATACCCCGCTCGGGTCAAGACTCGCGCGGTTGAAGTTCAAACTGTAACCGGCCGAGAGTTGGAACCAGCGCCGGGAGAGGAGCCTCACTCCGAGGTGCATTTCAAGAGGTGTCTCGAATTCGGAACCGCCGAAACGGGTACCGACCAACTCGGCCACGAGCGTGCTCTCTCGACCCAGCGGGAAGTCCAGGCCCAGGCCGTAGTCGAACTGGTGTCCGGGATTCGATTCCGAGCCGTGGCCGGAGTAGAGGAAGCCTCCGTTGAAGGTGAGTCTCACGGAGGTGGATATCCGACGGGATAGGAGAACATCCAGGCCCAGCCCGGTTCCCTCCGGGGTCAGTTCGGGAAAGGCGGATGGGAGTCCGGTCGAAGTGGAGATTCGCATCTTGGGCTGGAGCGCGACGCCTACGGGATGTCCGTGGCTGGGTGACCACAGATTCAGCTTCACGCCGGCCCACAGGTTCCCGGAAAACGCTCCGGGCGAAAGGTCCGGAACGGCGGAATGATTGAACCACGCAAAGCTGTCGCCGGGTAGCCGGCTCTCGGCGAGGGCCGCCATTGGATTCGGGCTCAGCCACTTTCGAGTCTCCCACGAGAGGAAGCTCTCCAGGTAGTCCCGCAATCCCACCGTGAGGGAGACCGGAAATCGAGTGATTCGGGCTTGGCCGGCAACCCCGTGAAACCGGGCGGGGTGGAGTCCGAGGCTGAATTCACCGATCCGCAGAGTGTCGGGGGTAGCCAGGTTGAAGAGACCGGTCGAACCCTTCCAACTGGGACGCAACTGCTTGATACTGTTGCGTCCGGCGGCGTCTACAGCATCGGGAAGCAGGATCACGAAACCCAAAGCTGCCAGCGTGACGCGTTTATCCATGCCTGCAACAATCGATCGGGACGCCTCCCTGGCGCTCCGGAATCGACGGGGCGACGAGCCCCAGCGAGAAGTTCGGGCTAATTCCCGGCATTCTCCTGACCGCCATCTCAATTGGCGTCGAAATCGTTCAAGTCGGCGGAATCGTCGAAGTAGTCCGCTTCGTCTTCGTAGTCTTCAAAGTCGTCGTATTCTTCCTCGTCCTCGAACTCGTCGTACAGATCGTCTTCCTGGGCCAAGATGCTTGCAGTCATCGGTTCGTTCTCCGGCGCGATTATCCGCCGCCCGCCCAACCCAGTTCAACCGCTCGAACGGGGAGCGCAGGTTTCCAACCGCCGAACTCCGGCGGAGCCCCGGGACGAGGGGGTACGGAGGACAGGAATGCCCCCCGTGTCCCCTCCTATTCCGTAGTAGAGTGGTTCCGAAATGAGACCTCTGGGCGCGCTCTTGGAAGTGGTTGCAGTGGCTGTGGGCGGCTTGGTCCTGGCGCCGGGCGGGATCAGGCTGCTGGGGATTTCAGCCCAGGACATCTATGGCGACGTGTCTCATCTCGTCCTCTATCTGACGTTGGAATCGTCGCTGACCCTGGGCATCATTCTGATCCTGCTGTGGGCGGGAGGCCGGCGCCTCCGAGACCTGGGGTGGGCAGATCGGGGATGGTGGAGGGAGTCATTTGTCGGGGTTTCCGTCGTGCCGGTCCTCTTCGGCGCCACGATGATGGTGGGGCTCCTCTTCCGGATCTTGCTGCCGCAATACGTCTCGGATTCGAATCCGCTGCTGGAGATGATCCAGGATGGGACCGATCTGGGGTTGTTGCTGTTCAGCAGCGTCTTTGTGGGCGGGATCAAGGAAGAGGTTCAGAGAGCCTTTATTCTGGTCCACTTCCGAAACCACCTCGGAGGAGCGGTTCCGGGTTTGATCCTCTGGAGCGCGTTCTTCGGCGCGGGCCATTCCTTCCAAGGCGTCGATTACGCCGTGGCCGCCGGTGTCCTGGGACTGCTATTCGGTCTTCTCTACCTGTGGAGAGGGCATCTGGCCGCTCCGATCGTGGCCCATGCCCTCTATGACGTGGTCACCCTCTTGATCTTCTGGGGGTTGCTCCGCTCCTGATCGCGTTCTGGAGCAGATGCAGCTCGGCCAGAGCCCGCCGCGCGGCCTGCTGTTCGGCCCTTTTCTTCGACGTGCCCTGGGCCCGGGCCAAGACCCGATTCAGACCACGCACTTCGATCAGGAAGATCTTGGAATGCTGCGGACCCGACTCCTGGATCACACGGTAGCTCGGTTCCCGTCCTCCCAGCACATGCAGGCGCTCCTGGAGCCGGGACTTGTAGTTTCCCAACTCGAGTTCGTCACGGGCATCCTGTTTCAGATGATCTCGAAACTGGTCCAGAATGAAAGATCGGGCCGCCTCCAGGCCGCCATCCAGATAAATGGCGGCGATGACACTTTCGAAGGCGTCAGCCAGGAGGGTCTTTCGACTTCGCCCTCCTGTCTTCTCTTCATTGCGGCTCAGCCTGAGATACCGCCCGAGACCCAAGCGCCCGGACAGGTTGGCCAACTCGGACTTGGAGACGAGAAAGGAACGGGTCTTGGAGAGCTCTCCTTCAGGCCGGTCCGGGTTGGAGAGGTACAGGGACTCGCTGATGACCAGTTCCAGAACCGAGTCCCCGAGAAACTCAAGGGACTCGTAGTGTTGTCCCGGCGTTCCAGCTTCGTGAGCGAAAGATCGGTGGGTGAGAGCTCGCTCCAGAACATGTATCCGGCGAAACCGATGACCCAAACGGCTCTCCAGACTCTTGAGATCCGTTCGGTGGGGGTCCGCCCGAAGGCGGTAATGACGTTGAACCCGGGACCGGAAGCAGGCCAACAGCCCGGACCATGAAAGGAAGAGTCTTTTCAAGTACCGACCCGGGGACGCGGTTTCCGTCTTCTGTCCGGAATGAACCGAGTTCGTGTCAGGGAGTTTGGGCCTGAGGGGTTTCACCCACCTCCGGAAGGATGAACTGCTGCATCTCTTGATTCTGGAGTTCCTGAAGCGCCGCTTCCTTGGCGGCCTTTTGCTGCATCAGGTACTCACGCTGCTGCTGGATGAGTTCTTCGATGCCTTCCGTCTTCTTGTGAACGAAGGTGTAGAGCTGATTGAGCTGCTCCCGTGCGATCTCAGCGGTCATTCCCCCGGTGGCCGTCGCGCGGGCATAGGCTTCCAGGGCCTTTTCCGCATTCCGCTTTCCAAGGTAGGCTCGCCCCATGCGCAGATAGGCTCGATCGTGGTCCGGTTCCAGTTCGACCACCTTGGAGAAATGTTCGACGCAGCTGTCCAGGTGCTGGGCCTTGGTTGAGGTGCTCTTCATGGACTTATGCAGGCTTGCCAGTCCCAGGGCGTAGTAGCCATCCGCCTCCAACTGCTCCTTCTGACGGGTCCATTCCACCAGGCTCAGTTGTCCGGGCCGTTCGGCCGCGGCGGCGCCATCCAATCCCTGTTGAGCCCTGGCCAAGGCCTTCTGCACCTCGCCCCTTTCGGCGTATCCCACGGCCAGCTCGATCAGGAGGACGTAGCTGGAGGGTAGCTCCGCGATCGCCTTCTCGCCGTGATCCACGAATCTCTCGTACTCATTCTGTTGTTTGAAGAAAAGAGCCAAAAGCTGGTGGGCCAACGGCGTCAGACCACTCTTCGGATGAAACTCCAGGAAATCCATGGCCAGTTCGGCCTTCTGCTGCAGGTCTTCGGTCTGATCGATGGCCGTCCAGGCGTCGAATTCCTCCTTGGTCTGGGCCTGTCCCACGACCCTGACCGGCTCGGGCGGAGCCACCAGGGGTTCGTCTTCGTCCAAGAGAAAACCTTCGTCTTGCTGTCCCTTGTTCTGATTCTGAGCGGCGGCCCAGTCCCAAGAGGTGAACAAACTTAGGAGAGCAACAGTGGCGAGAACCTGTTTCATTCTATTTTCTCCGATATTCATGCAAGGAACGCCACCTGGATCAGGCGGCCGGACAATAGTCATTGTGGCATAAACGGTCATCGAATTCACGGAATGAGGAGGAGTGAAGGACGAGGAAACAGGAGTGGGAGGAATAGAAAAGAAAAAGGAGGAAAGAGTAAAAACAGCCGGGCCGTTTCCGCCCAGCGGGCTCGGCAAGGGAGGTCTTTATCTATTTTCTATTTCCTTTTTCCTCTCCGAATCCAGTTCCGAACCCAGTGCTTCGATCAGTTCGGCCGCTTCTTTCCTGGCCCCCTTCAGGTCGCCTTCGAGGCTCAGGACTTGCCGAAAGCGTTTCCGGGCCTCGGTCATGGACCCCTGGGAGGCCAGGATGCGGCCCATGCGGACCAGGGACAAGCCCCGTACCCACACGGGGGCATTCGAATTGGAGACCCTGTCGTAGTATCCGAACGCCCGCTGCAGATCTCCCATCTGAGACGTGACCTGAGCCATGTAAAAGAGACCGCCGGTGTTGCCAGGATCTTCCTGGAGGAGCTCTTCCAGGCGCTGCTCGGCCTCTTGAAACTGCTTCTGAGCCATCAGTTTTCCGGCCTCGTTGAGAAGCGAAATGATGAGGTTTTTCCGCTCCACCCGCTGCCGCTCGCGTTCTTGGGCGTCCTGAAGCTTCCTTTCTTCTTCCGCCAGCGATTCCTCCATGGCCTCGATGGCGGATTCCCCCTCTTCCAGGTTGTCCTCGTCCAGGTCCTGGAGGAGCAGTTCGGCGTAAGCCGGAAAAGAAAGCAGCCCGCTGCTCTCATATTCGACCAGGTTCCGGTAAAAGGATGGCAGGGCCACCAGGCCCTGCCGAAAAAAGCCCACGATCTTCCGCCTGGGGTCGTCGGGCGGGTGCATCCTCAGGATCAGGCTTTCGATCATCGATTCGGCCAGGATGAGCAGAACCCGGTCCCGGTACTCGGGCTTCAATTGGGGCTGCTTGTTGGCCAGCCGCAAGAGGTTCGCGTCCTCGTCCATCCGGGCCACGTACTTCTCGATCAGGGGATCGATGAGGACGTGGAGGTACTCGTGCTGGAGAGCGACGTAATTCTCCGCAGGGTCGTCCGCGGGCCCGACGATGACGTAGTAGACCCGCTCCAGATTCCGCGCATTCACGGTGTCCTTGGCATTGAGGAGGTCCGGGATGAAGATGATGGTTCGATCCAGGACTCTGCGGGGACCGATGCGGAAGTAGCGAAGGGTCTGATGGATCAGTTTCTCGAGCACGGGACGGTAACGTTCGACTTCGAGTTCGTAGCGCTTCAGGTATCTGGGCCACAGCTCGTCGAGACGGGCGGGAGCATGGAGTTCCCGCACCAGATCCGCGAAGCCTCGCAGGGGAAGGATGTCTGCCGGCAGGTGGTCGGTCTCTTCCGGGAAGGTCAGGTCCGGGACGTCCGACAGAAGCAGCGCCAAGGAGATGTAGTCAGCGCTCTCCCGACCTTCGTCCCGATACCGGCGGTGGGAGTTGTAATACGTTTTCAGCCGAAGAATCAGATCCGGATCGACTCCCTCCAGTTGCTTTCGGACCGCCTGCCGTTCCGTCGACAGGGTTTTCCCGGATCTTTCGTAGTCGAATCCGGCAGCGTTGAGCGCGGTCATGACGGCAAACACGCGCGCATCGTTCTTGAAGGTGATGTTGACCAGATCTTCCAGTGCGGGCTGCGAATTCTTTGGCGCGGATTGCGGGTCCTCCGCAGGGACCTCCTCGCACCAGGCTGGCGCCGAGAACAGCAGAAAGAATGTGAGAAATCGGATTGGCGTCATTGTCCGCAGACCATCGTAATGCAGAAGTCGGGGAGTGAGAAGTGAGGAATGAGGAGTGGAAGAATCAGGAGCCTGCGCCGCAGAAATCGATCTACGGCGAAAGCGGTAGAATCGGTCCATATTTCCTCGATTTCTCGGCGAATAGAACAACTATGCACCTCCAAATCGAGAAAACCTGGCCTCGATTCCCCACTTTCTCGCTGCGATCATCTCTACCGTGCAGCCTCCTGGGGGGCGTCAAGGCGGTCAGGGCCGGCGGGCGAAGTGGTCGAAGCCGTGGGCCGGATCGGTCTCCATACTCCCGTCCGCGGCCGTTTGACGAAGGAAGCCGATGTGCCGCCATTCGGGCAAGTTCCCCGGGTATTCGGTCCGAAAGCGATCCAACCGGTCGGCGGGAATGGCGGCCAGCAGAGCGTAGTCCTCTCCGCCGGCCAGGGCGGCTTCTCTGGAGATGGAACCGGTCAACCCGGGTTCGGGCGGGATCCTGGGACCGGGCTCGAAGCGCAGACGGCTGTCGTCGGCCAGGCGCCGGAGGTCGATGGTCACTCCGTCGCTCACGTCGATCATGGCGCTGGCAAAGCCGTTGCGGCGAAGCCAGTCTCCCGCCTGGATCTGCGGGGTGGGAATAAAATGGGCTCTCAGGCAGCGCCAGCGGAAGGAATCGCCGGCCCAGGCGGCCAACTCCTCCTCCTTCCGGATGGACGCCAGTTCGGCCGGGTCCTCGCGCTTCAAAAGATCCAATCCGGCCGCGGAGAGGCCGACGTCTCCTACCAGAACGACGGCGTCGCCCTCGGCGGCCGTGGACCGGTAGACAGGTTCTCCGGTTTTCACGTGGCCCCAGACGGTGACGCCGGCGTGGACGGAGGAACCCCGGGAAAGGTCTCCTCCCACCAGAGGGGTTTTCCACCGCCGGACCTCTTCCAGAAAGCCGTCCATAAACGCACGAAAGAAGCCGCCGGTCAGTTCGAGCGGAAGAGTCAGGGTGAGTAGACAGGCGGACGGCAGGGCCCCCATGGCCGCCAGATCGCTCAGATTGACCAGCAGCGCCTTGCGCCCCAGGAAGTAGGGATGCATCCAGCGCCGCCGGAAGTGAATGTCTTCCACCAGGACGTCGGTGCTCACCACCAGCCGGGATTGCAGCGTAGGATCCAAGACGGCGCAATCGTCTCCCACGCCCTTGAGAACGAAGGGAGTCTCATCCTGTTTCTGATTGCGAATCCAACGGATCAGCTCAGATTCGGTCATGGCAAGATCTCCAAAGGTTCGCGGTGCCGGCGCTGGGATTATATTAGGAATTGAGGCCGCGAATCTCCGGACGAACAAGGCGATGGAGGAATTCAAGAACGATGGGAGAATGTGTCGTTGCCTGTGCCATGAAGAAGGAGTCCAAGATCCTCCGGGAGCGGTTGGGAACCAGGTGCACTCATCTGGTGACCGGACTGGGTGTGAACAGAACGCGAGCTGCGCTTGAATCCTACCTCCGGAAGCAGCGCCCCTCGGTACTCGTCTTTACCGGCACCGCCGGGCAGCTCGATCCCGTGGTGAAGATGGGAGACATCGTCTTCCCGAGGCGCTGGTGTCTGCAGACTGGAGGATGCTCCGAATCGGATCCCGCACTGGTGGCCTTCCTCAGGGAGCGTCAGGTGCGAATCTGCGGCTCCGGAGTCACGGTCCGAATTCCGGTCATCAAGAAGCAGGATCGTGAAAGCTTGTACCGAAGCCAGGGGGCTTCCATCTGCGACATGGAGAGTGCCGCCGCTCTGGAGGTCGCCCGGGTCCACGGGGTGCCCGCCGTGGCTCCCAAAGTCGTTTCCGACACGGCGGAGACGGGAATTCTGGGGTTTCGGAGGGAATTCGAAGCCAACCTGATCCGGTTGAGCCACTATCTGGACGGCCTGCTGCGGATCGCCGCCGAGTTCAATCCGGATGCCGGCGGAGATGAAAGAAGGTTTCCCGATTCCCCTTCCGGCCCCGGACCGGGGAGGGATACTCTGCCTTCAGATGAAATTCGGAGGAGGAAACGAAGTCTTTGAAGCGGCTCAGGATCTCTTGCCGTTTCTCCGGACTCCGGATCACGCCCCCCGCTTCGACTTCGCCTTGGAAAGCTTCGAACTGGGGCTTGACCAGAAACAGGAGCTCGAGTTCCGGAAAGAGTTCCAGGCGGGGAAGAATGAGCCGGAGTGAGATGAATGAAACGTCTGCCGTTACCAGTTGGGGCGATCGAGGCAGATGGCCGGGGGACAGGAAGCGGGCGTTGATTCCTTCCAGGACCAACACCCGGGGATCCTGCCTCAGCTTCCAGTCCAGCTGACCCTTGCCCACATCCAGGGCGAACACCTCCCGGGCTCCGTGCTGGAGCAGGCAGTCGGTGAAGCCGCCGGTCGAGGCGCCCAGGTCCAGGCAGACCCGGTTCCGGACCCGGATCTGAAGCGCGGCCAGCGCGGCCTCCAACTTGAAGCCGCCCCGGGACACGTACCGGGGCGGAGCATTCCGCAGATGGATCCGTTCCCGGTCCGCCACGAGCGTCCCGGGTTTGTCCAGGCGTTGCTCGCCCAGGAAGACCCGGCCGCTCAGGACCAGGGCGCCAGCCGTTCTGACATCGGCCGCCATGCCTCTGGATACCAGCAACTCGTCGAGTCGGATTTTTCTCGTCATGGGCTTGGCGACCCGGTGAGAAACGCAGAGTGGACCCAGGACGGTGTCAATAGCGCCGGCTGGAGATGAAGGCGGCTATTCCCACCAGCATCCTGCCCCTGGAGCCAAGGAAGGAGACTTCGCGCGTCGCCTGGCGCACCAGCCGGTCCGCGATCTCATGGCTCCGGGGGACCCCCAGCAGGGCGGGGTAGGTGGCCTTCTCCAACAGGGCATCCTTTTGGGATCCCTTCCCCAATTCCTCTTGGGAGCCTTCCACATCCAGAAGGTCGTCCACGATCTGAAAGCAGAGACCGACCTGCCGGGCATAGGCACTCAACCTCTGACGGGCGCTGCGGGGAACTCCGCAAAGGAGGGCGGCGGCCGACACGGAGGCCTCGATCAGGGCTCCGGTTTTGCAGGAGTGGATGTACCGGACCTCCTCTTCCGTATAGGTCATTCCCTGTGAGACCAGATCCATGACCTGGCCGCCGATCAGACCGCTGGAGGTTCCGATGGCGTCGCACAGATGCGTAATGACCTGCAGCCTGACGAAATCCGGAACCGCGGCTCCGGGTATCTCCGCCAAGAGTTTAAAGGCCCGGGTCATCAGGCCGTTCCCGGCCAGGATTGCGATTCCCTCACCGAACTTCCTGTGGGCCGTCGGTAGCCCTCTGCGGTAGTCATCGTCGTCCATGGCGGGCAGGTCGTCGTGAATCAGGGAGTAGGTGTGGATCAGCTCCAGGGCGCAAGCCAGTTGCAACGAGGTTTCTTCGTCTCCGCCCAGGGCTTCGGCCGTGGCCAGCGCGAGCGCCGGTCGAACCCGCTTGCCACCGGCGAAGAGGCTGTAGCGCATGGCCTCGTGCACGACCTCCGGATAGGTGTCCGCAGGCGGCATCAGGTTTTCCAACTGGGCGTCGACCCTTCGCTGTTGCAGCCGGAGATAGGTCTTGACCTCCACCGAGTCCGCCGGCGCCGGGCGTCCCATCACTCTTCCTTCCGCCCGGAGAGTTGGAAGGGGCCCGTTTCCAGATCACCTGCTTCGTTCCTGGTCAAGATTTCCACTTTGCGCTCCGCCTCCTTCAAGACACGCGCACAGTAACGGGAGACCTGAACCCCCTCTTCGAAGAGCTTCAGAGCCTCTTCCAACGAGAGGTCTCCCTCCTCCAGGTCTACGACAATCTTTTCCAAGCGGGACAGCGCCCCTTCGAATTCCCTATATTTCACCGTCGTCCTCGCGTCTGGCCCTGAAGCTGCCGCGCCCGGTTCGGACCTGAACCAGTTCGCGGTCGGAAACCTGAGCGGCTTCTCGAACCACCTGCCCGGTGCCGGTCGTGATTATAGCGTAGCCCCGCTCCAGGACCGCCAACGGTGAGTAGGCCTGAAGGCGTCCCGCGGTTTTCCCCAGTCTGTGCTTCAACTCCTTCAGGTGAAGGTCCATCCGGTGTCCGAGGGCCAGGGTCGATTGCTCCAGCCGGGTCCCGATGGGAGCCAGGAATGCGGGAAGCGCCTTTTGGAATCTCCCGTGGAGTTCGTCCAGGCGTTGCAGGAAAAATTTGAGACGAGTCTCGGCGTCCACGAATCCGCGGCTGGAGGTGAGTGTACGCAGCCGCTCCTGTTTCCTGTGGAGGATCAGCGACATGCCCTGCAAAGCACGTTTTTCCAGATGAGCCGTCCGCTGAGCGAGTTCCTCCCGGGCCGCGGAGACGGTTTCGGCCGCGGCCGACGGGGTCGCCGCCCGCACGTCGGCCACGAAGTCTGCGATGGTGAAGTCGGTCTCGTGGCCGACAGCCGAGATCACCGGGACGCGAGATTCGAAAATGGTTCTGGCCAGGGCCTCGTCGTTGAACGCCCAAAGGTCTTCCGACGATCCCCCTCCGCGCGCGATGATGATGGCGTCCACGTCGCCGCGACGGGCCAGCTCCCGAATGCCGTCGGCGATTTGCGGCGGGGCCGTGGGCCCCTGGACCGTGGCCGGGTAGATCAGAATGCCGACCCGATCGTTCCGCTCCTGGAGAACCCGGAGAATGTCCCGGACGGCGGCGCCGCTGGGGGAAGTCACCACCCCGACCTTGGCGGGAAACAACGGCAGCTTCAGCTTGTGGGCGGGATCGAACAGGCCCTCCTTGGAGAGCCGTTCCTTGAGTTGTTCGAAGGCCACCTGGAGTGCACCGCGGCCCAAAGGCTCCAGATGACTCACCATCAGTTGGACCTGTCCTCTGGGGGCATAGACCGAGATCGAGCCCCGGGCCAGGAGCTCCATGCCGTCCTCGGGCAGAAACTTCAGATAGCGCCGCCGCATCCGGAAACAGACGGCGGGGATCTGCGCCTCGGAGTCCTTGAGGGTGAAGTAGAGGTGGCCGGATGGCGGGATTCGCAGGTTGGAGACCTCGCCCCGGACCCAGACGTCGCGGAACCCGGTCTCCAATCGGGACTTGATCCGGTAAACGATCTGCGAGACGGACAGGATCCGACGTTCTCCCGACTGTTCGAATTGCGCCATCATGTCGAGCTGCTTCATCCGAATCCCGGGTCTGTTGCCGCTGGCGCGACTACCTTAGCACCCCCGCAGGCGTCTGAAAAACGGAGAAGCGGCTTCCTCTCCGGAAGGGGACAGTCTTGTTTTCCGGGGAGACACAAGCGCAAGAAGGGGGCAGTCTTGTTCCCCATTTTTCAATTCGTCCGGTTGAAAGACGCTGCGCGGAGTGGGGACTATCGTCCCCCCTGCCCCCCAGTCGGCGGCAAGAAAACCGCCGCTCCCATCCGGCGGCAAGAAAGCCGCCGCTCCGTTATTATTGCGCCATGGCTTGGTTCAAGCGGGAAAAGAGGCCGTTGCGGGCTCTGCCGGAAGAAGACCGCCGGGTTCGAGCCGAGGGGGTCTTCACCAAGTGTCCCGGTTGCGGCAGCATCATCTGGAACAAGGAGTTGGCCGAGAACCTCCTGGTCTGCCCCCGCTGCAGCCACCATTTCAAGATCGGTGCCCGGAAGCGCCTGGAACTGCTTCTGGACGATTCGGAATATGAGGAATTCGCAGCCGAGATTCGTTCTTCCGATCCGCTGGACTTCGAGGACAAGAAGAACTACCGAGATCGAATCGAGGCGTCCCGCCGTTCGACCGGACTCAACGAGGCGGTCGTCTGTGCGGAAGGCGTTCTGCGCGGTCATCGGGTCGTTTGCGCCGCCATGGAATACAGCTTCATCGGCGGATCCATGGGGTCCGTCGTCGGTGAGAAGATCACCTTGGCGGTAGAACGCTCCCTGGAGCGAAAGATACCTCTGATCATCGTTTCCGCCAGCGGTGGCGCACGCATGATGGAAGGAGTGCTCTCGCTGATGCAGATGGCCAAGATCAGCTCTTCCCTCTCCCGCCTGGACCGGGGGAGGCTTCCGTATATCTCGCTTCTGACGGATCCCACCACTGGGGGTGTCACCGCCAGTTTCGCCATGCTGGGAGACCTGAATCTGGCCGAGCCCAAGGCTCTGATCGGATTCGCCGGACCCCGGGTCATCGAGCAGACCATCCGCCAGCGGCTGCCCGAGGGCTTCCAGAGAAGCGAATTCCTCCTGGAGCATGGAATGTTGGATGCCGTGGTCCAAAGGAAGGACCTGAGAGCGTTCATCGGAGACTGGCTCGTTTTCATGGACCGCGCTCCGAACTAGTGGCGACCGGCCCCGGGACACACTTCCCGTTCACTGACGGCGACAACATGGATCACACCGAGTGCCTCGCCTACCTCCGGAGGCTGGGGGACGAAGTGCTCACCATGCGTCTCGGCCTGGAGCCCTTTCGAGCTCTTCTGGGGCAGTTGGATCACCCTCATCTCGGATTTCCCGCGGTCGTGGTCGCCGGGACCAACGGCAAGGGGTCCGTGACTCGGTTTCTGGGATCCATCATGTCCGCCTGCGGTTTCCGGACCGGCGTCTACACCTCGCCTCATGTCATCCGGCTGGAGGAGCGGTTCGTGGTGGACGGGGTTCCGATATCCCAGCGGGATTTTGCCGTCTGCTTCAGCCAGGTGGCGGAGGCCATCCGGCAGGCGGAGTTGCGATTCCATCCCACCTATTTCGAGACCGTGACGGCGACGGCCTTCCAATACTTCTCCCGCCGCCAGGTCGACCTGGCCATCCTGGAAGTGGGGATGGGCGGCCGGCTGGACAGCACCAACGTGGTGGACCCCCGGCTCTCCATCATCACCCGGATCGGACTGGATCATCAGGCGCAGCTCGGGAATACGGTGGAGAAGATTGCCGTCGAGAAGGCGGGGGTGCTCCGACCCGGAACGCCGGCGCTCCTGTCTCCCCAGAGGGAGGAAGCGAGACGGGTCTTGGGTGAGCGGGCGGCCCACCTGGGCGCCCCGGTTCACGATCTGGATCTGTCCGCATTGTGTTCGGTGGAGGAACGGCAGGGCAGGTACTCTTTCTCCTTCCGAGGGACGATTTATCGTCTGGGCGTGCAGGGCAGGCATCAGGTCGAAAACGCGGGGGTGGCGATCCAGGCATCGGAAATCCTGGAGCGGTCAGGCTTCTCACGGCACGGAACGGGGGTCCGGACGGGAGTCGAGCAAGCGAGTTCCCTGGGAGTGCTGCAGAAGATCGGGGGCCGCCCGGAGCTTTACCTGGACGGGGGCCACAATCGAGACGCCGTGGCAAACTTGGCGGCATTCCTTCGAGCCCACACCAAGCCGCCCCGATCGTTGGTCTTCGGAATCATGCAGGACAAGGACATCGGGGTCGTACTCGGATTCCTGGCCCCTCTGTTCGAACGGATCTATCTGACCTCCTTCAAGTCGGCCAGGGTGGCGGCTCCGCAGAGGTTGAAGGAGGTCTGTCCCCAGGGTGTCGTGGAGCCGGATCCCGTACGCGCGCTGAGTCGGGCTCTGGAGGCGGGGACGACGACGGTCGTGGCCGGATCCTTCTATCTGGTGGGAGAAATCCTGTCGGCCATCGAAGCGGATGGAGTCAGTTGGGATCGTCCAGTTCCAATTCGAAGAGGAGATCTCCCGTCGTGACGCTCGTGTTCTCGCTGACGTGGCAAGCCTGAATCGTTCCTGCCCCCGGGGCGCCGATCTGATTCTGCATCTTCATGGCTTCGATCACCACCAGCCCCTCGCCGGCCTCGACCCGGTCACCCGGACCGCGCAGGATTTGAATCACTTTGCCCGGCATCTTGGCTCTCAGAATCGAATCTCCGGATCGTCCGCTGGCGGATCCTCCGCGCCGGAGCCGGTCCCTCGGATCATGCGCTTGCACCCCGACGGTCCGCCCCAGCCAGGACACGAGAATCTCTCCCCCGCGGCGCCACGATGAGATTTCCCGGATCCGGCCATCCAATTCCAGAAGCCAGCCAGCGGCGGTTCGCCCCAGCAGCCGCGCGGTCAATTCTTGGGAGAATTCACCGGGTCCATGCAGCCGGATCCTGAATTCGGGGATCGACCCGCTCCGCACGCGATCGATCTCGGCCCGGAATGATTCTTCCTCGTATTGGAGATCCAGCTTCACGTCCGAGACCAACCCCCACGTAGGCCGGAAAAGGGTCCCCGAGACTTCCAGGCACTGCCCGAGGCGGTCGCAGGCGCCTTCTTCTCCCCCTTTTCCAGTATTCGGTGAATCGCGGCGGCCACCAGAGGCACGACCGGCTCCCCGGCTTCCTTTTGGTGGCCGGAAAGGGCCATCATTTCGTCCACCAGCCCCGTATCCAGGTCTCCCCCAACGAAGCGGGGGTTCTCCATCAGGGATCTGAAGAAAGGGATGGTGGTGGTCACGCCGGCGATCCGGTATTCGTCCAGGGCCCGACTCATTCGGCGCAGAGCTTCCCGGCGGTCCGGTCCGTAGGTTGTCAGCTTGCTGATCAGGGGGTCGTAATGGAGGGGAACCTCAACCCCCGCATAGACACCGGAATCCACTCGGACGCCGGGGCCGCCCGGTTCCAGCAGGTCTCGGATGCGGCCGGGCGCCGGCAGGAAATCGTTGCTGGGATCCTCCGCATAGATGCGGCATTCGAGGGCGTGTCCCTGCATCCGAATCTCCTCCTGTTTCCGTCCCAGCGGTTCCCCGGCGGCGATTCGTATCTGCTCCCGGACCAGGTCGATCCCGGTGACCAGCTCGGTAACGGGATGCTCGACCTGCAGGCGTGTGTTCATCTCAAGAAAATAGAAGCGCCACCCGTGCCCGCCGTCCCGTTCCACCAGAAACTCCACGGTCCCGGCGTTGTAGTATCCCGAAGCGCGGGCGACCGCCACTGCAGCCCTCCCCAGCTCGGCCCTCAGATCGGGCGTGACCACCGGCGAGGGGGCCTCCTCGATCAGCTTCTGGTGCCGGCGCTGGGTCGAACACTCTCTTTCTCCCAGATGGACGAGATCGCCGTTCCGATCCCCCAGGACCTGAACTTCCACGTGGCGCGGCTGTTCGAGGTACTTCTCCAGGAACACCCTGGAGTCCTGGAACGAAGCATGGGCCTCACTGCCGGCGATGCGGAGGGCGGCCTCCAGATCCTCCTCGCGAGGGACCACACGGAGTCCCTTGCCCCCGCCTCCGCCACTGGCCTTGACCATGATGGGAAAACCGATCCGGCGGGCCGCCCGGACTGCTTCGGCCGGGGATCGAATCGGGTCCGGCGTTCCCGGGATCACCGGAACCTGAACCTCCTTCGCGATTCCGCGGCTGGCGATCTTGTCTCCCATGAGACGTAGCGACGAAACGGAGGGTCCTATGAAAACCAGGCCGGCGTCCTCGCACGCGCGTGCGAATCCGGCGTTCTCCGAGAGGAAGCCGTAACCCGGGTGGATGGCGTCGGCCCCGGCCGCCTTGGCGGCGGCCAGCACGCGTTCTACCGAAAGGTAGCTCTGGTCGGCCCGGGCCTCTCCGATGAAGTGGGCCTCGTCGGCCAATCGAACATGGAGCGAGTCGAGATCCGCCTCCGAATAGACGACTGCCGCCGGAAGCCCCAGGTCCCGGCAGGTCCGCAGGATTCTTACAGCGATTTCGCCCCGGTTGGCGATCAGGACCTTCTTGAACATGACCAGGTCAGAGAGGGATGTTGCCGTGTTTCCTGGGCGGATTGGTGTCGCGCTTGTTGGCGCTCATCTCCAGGGCCCGGATCAGCTTGGGCCGGGTCTGGCTGGGCTCGATGATCTCGTCCACGTAGCCGCGCTCGGCGGCCACATAGGGATTTGCGAACTTGTTTCGAAATTCCCGGGTTTTCCGCGACTTGAAGTCCGGAGGCTGCGATCCGTCCCGGAGCTCCCGGCGATAGAGGATCTCGACGGCCCCCTCCGGTCCCATGACGGCGATCTCGGCGGTGGGGTAGGCGAAATTCAGATCGGCCCGGATCTGCTTGGAGGCCATGACGCAGTACGCGCCGCCGTAGGCTTTCCGCGTGATGACCGTGATCTTGGGTACGGTCGCCTCCGCGAACGCGTACAACAGCTTGGCGCCGTGACGGATGATCCCTCCGTGTTCCTGGTCCACGCCCGGGAGAAACCCCGGCACGTCCTCGAAGACCACCAGCGGTAGATTGAAAGCATCGCAGAAACGCACGAACCGGGCTCCCTTGACCGACGAATCGATGTCCAGAGTTCCGGCCAGGATGGCCGGCTGATTGGCCACGATGCCGACGGGACGGCCATCGAAGCGAGCGAACCCGACGACCAGATTGGGAGCGAAGCCCGCCTGGACTTCGAAGAAGTAGCGGTCGTCCGCCACGGTCCGGATCAGATCCTTGATGTCGTAGGCCTGGTTCGGTTCGGCAGGGATCAGGTGATTCAACTCCTCCGAGGTCCGGTCGGCCGGGTCCGACGTCTCGATTCGCGGAGGGTCGTCCACGTTGTTGGAGGGGAGGAATGAGAGCAGCTCTCGAATCTGAGCCAGGCATTCCTCCTCCGTCGGACTGGCGAAATGGGCGACGCCGCTCACGTTGTTGTGCGTCGTCGCTCCGCCCAACTCCGATTTGGTCACCTCTTCATGAGTCACCGCCCGGATCACGTCGGGACCCGTGATGAACATGTAGCTGGTCTTGTTCACCATGAAGATGAAGTCGGTGATGGCGGGGGAATAAACGGCCCCGCCCGCGCAGGGACCCAGAATGGCGGAAATCTGCGGGATGACGCCGCTGGCCAAGGTGTTGCGGAGGAAGATCTCGGCGTAACCCGCCAAGCTGACCACGCCCTCCTGGATCCGGGCGCCGCCGCTGTCGTTGAGGCCGATGACCGGCGCCCCCATCTTCATGGCCAGATCCATGACCTTGCAGATCTTGGCCGCGTAGGTCTCAGACAAGCTGCCGCCGAAGACGGTGAAGTCCTGGGAAAAAACGTAGACCAGCCGGCCGTCGATCCGGCCGTGGCCGGTGATCACGCCGTCTCCCGGGATCCGGCGCTGGTCCATGGAGAAATCGGTGCAACGATGGACGACGAACTTGTCCAGTTCCTGGAAGGAGCCCTCGTCCAGAAGCAAGGCGAGCCGTTCCCGGGCGGTCAGCTTTCCCGCGTCGTGATGGCGTCGGATTCGAGCCGCGTCGTGACCCTTCTCGGCCTCCCGGTTTCGCCGTCTCAGTTCCTCAAACTGTTCCCGGGTGTCCATGGCGGCAGACGCTTCCGCGGGCATCTCCCCTGCTCTCGGAATTTCAGGCCGGAGTCTTGCGCTTGTTCCAGTCGGCCAGGAACTTTTCCAGGCCGATGTCGGTCAAGGGATGCTTCATGAGTTGTTCCAGCACCTTGGCCGGCAGGGTGGCGATTTCGGCGCCCATCTTGGCTGCCTCCACCACGTGGACCGGATTTCGAACCGAAGCCACCAGAACTTCAGTGCCGAAGTCGTAGTTCTCGTACATGAGCAGGATTTCGGAGATGAGCCCCATTCCCTCCTGGGAGATGTCGTCGAGCCGGCCGATGAACGGACTCACGATAGCCGCGCCGTTCTTGGCCGCCAGCAGCGCCTGGCCCGGACTGAAGATCAAGGTGACGTTGACGGAAATGCCTTCCTGGGCAACCACGTGGAGGGCCTTGAGCCCTTCGCGGATCATGGGAAGCTTCACGTAGACGTTCTTGTGGAGCCCGGCGAGGTAGCGCGCCTCGTGGATCATGTCTGTCGCGCCGGTGGAGACGACTTCCAGGTTGACGGGTCCGTCCACCAGTTCACAGATCTCCAGGGCCAACTCCTCGAGATCCCGGCCTTCCTTGGCGATCAGGCTGGGATTGGTGGTGACCCCGTCGACAAGGCCCAGCTCAACTCCCCTTCGGATCTCTTCTATGTTGGCGGTGTCGAGGAAAAACTTCATGAGACCTCCTTCCCCTCAATTTCGGATGGTAACGCCGGCTTCCCGCGAGGGCGGGCTTTCGTTGTCTGACTTGTCCACGGCGGAGACCCGGTATCGATAGGCCACGCCTTCCTTGACCGTGGTGTCCTTGAACATTCGACCCTGCAACAGAGGCGAAATCTTGCGGACCTTTTCGCCTTCCGATTCCCTGTACACGAAATAGCCTGCCAGGTCCGTCTCGCGGCTCGGGTCCCAGTAGACTCGGACCTCGCCCTCCCAGTAGACCGCCGTGACATTCTGGGGAGTCCCCGGAGCGAACGAGTCTTCGGGGACGATGGTCAAAGTATCACTGGCCCGGCTCAGAATCAAAGGATCGGCATCGCGGCTGATGGTCTGAACACTGTACCGCTTGGGATGACCGAAACGGAACTCCGGGTCGCGAAAGTCTTCGGTGGCAACACGATGCCGGGAATTGACCAGGTAGCCGGCGATGTTGGCCGGACGGCTCCCGTCGAAGTTCGACTGGGGGCGGTCCCATTCCAGACGGAGGTGGTCCTGGCTGACTTCACAACGCAGATTCCGGGGCGCTGCAGCCGCTTTGACGGTGGATGCCCGGACCAGATTGGAAGGCGGAGAAAGACGGTCGTCCGAGTCCAGGAATCGCAGGTAGTAGCCGCATGGGTCTTCATCATCCGGCAGCTTCCGCTCCACCAGAAACTCGGCGCCGTCATTCCGTCTTCGAAGCTGGCCCCTGTCCAGCAGCATCTCAGGCTCCGTGGAGACCTCCCCTCCCGGACACTGGCGGTAGACTTGAACTTGAACGATGTCCTGGGACGCCAGAGGAAAGTACAGTTGAGCCCTGTCGTCCACCTGAACCAGCTTCAGGCTTCGAATGGTGGGAGGCGGTTGGGAGAGCGGCGGCAGCGGGTCTCCGACCTTGGCGCAACCCGGGCCGGCCATTAGCCCGATGAGCGAGATCAGAACGGTGGACCGTGCCCAGACTTGATCGGACTGAAGCTCCTGTTCTCCTGGCATGGACAGGGTGATCCTACACGATCTTCCGCACCGTGAGAGAGGGTCGGTGCGAGGCCCGGAAAAAATTCCTACAACCTTTTTCGGTGTGGCGGCATCAAACTTTGCAGGGAGTGGGATCAGGGGTATTCTCCCCTCCTTTGCAAGTCCCGACAGGACGCGCCAACCCTGGTTCCACTCCCGATGGAGGAGCGACTTCCAGCCGCCAGTTCCTTATCCCCCTTGCGCGCAGTTCTCCCCGCTCGCCTGGCCTATTGATACTCCGGAATTCGGCGGCTGGAAACCGCCGCTCCGGTTCGGCGGCAATCTTCTACTGTCAGTCTTGAAGAACCGCGGTGCGGATGAACCGGTACGCGTCCAGGCAGGTGGGACACTCGAAGAGATGGTCGATGGTCTGGATGATTTCCAGGTTGGAAAGCTGATGCGTCGCAAGAGAGTGCATCTTGTGTGCGGATACGTGACTCTGCCGCTGGTACCGGACGGGAAACGTCACGGTAAAGGCGATTTTGCATACAATCGGCGCAGCCATCGAATCGCTGGAATCATAGCAGATAGGCCCAGGAAGGGAAACGCGGTTGCCGTGAGAAGGTCGTCCGCCGCCAGTCAAATGTCGTGGCGGGCGTAGACGCGTACTGCTATATTTCGCAGGTCCAGGAGTCCTATCGCGTGAACCCCGCCGAGCGCGTCGCCCAGTTGCGCCGAGAGATCGAAAATCACAACTATCGTTACCATGTGCTGGGCGACCCCGTCATCTCCGATCAGGAGTTCGATCTCCTGTACCGGGAATTAGTTGAGCTGGAAGAGCGGCACCCCGAACTGGTCTCGTCCGATTCTCCCACCCAAAGAGTGGGCGCCGAACCGCAGGACCGATTCCGGAGAGTCGCTCATCGAGTGCCCATGTTGAGTCTGGCCAACGCCTTCGACGAGACTGAGCTGCAAGCCTTCTACCGCCGGGTCACGACGCAACTGGAGGTCGAGGAGATCGGGCTGGTGACCGAGCTCAAGATCGACGGAGTGGCGGTCTCCTTGACCTACGAAGACGGCCGCCTGCATCACGGAGCCACCCGGGGAAACGGTCTGGAGGGCGAGGACGTGACGTCGAACCTCCGGACCATCCGGTCCCTGCCCCTTCGACTCCGGGAGGGACCGCATCCGTCCACTGCCGAGATCCGGGGAGAAATCTATTTTCCGCTGTCGGGGTTTCAGCGGGTGAATCGGCAGCGATCGGAGGAAGGGGCGGCGCCCTTCGCCAACCCTCGAAATGCGGCCGCCGGAGCCCTGCGGCAGCTTGACCCCGCCGTGACCGCAACCCGGCCCCTGGCGTTTTTCGCCTACTCCCTGGGTCATACGGAAGGACTGGGGTTCACTTCCCAGGGAGAGGTTCTCCAGCAGTTGGTTCGGTGGGGATTTCCAGTCAATCCTCATCATCAGGCCCATGCCGGTATTCCTTCGGTCATCGAATACTGCCAGTCCTGGGAAGACCGGCGCGAAACCATCGACTACGAGGTGGACGGGGTCGTGGTCAAGGTCGACCGGCTCGGCCTTCAGGATCGACTGGGCGCCGTCAGCCGTGAACCCAGATGGGCCATTGCCTATAAGTTCGCATCCCAGGTTGCGGCCACTCGCCTCGTCGAGATCAGGATCAACGTGGGCCGGACCGGGGCACTCAATCCCTATGCGATTCTGGAACCGGTGGAGTTGGGCGGAGTCACCATTCGGACCGCCACGCTGCACAATCAGGAGGACATCCGGAAGAAGGACATCCGCCCTGGAGACCGGGTTCTGATCAAACGGGCGGGAGACGTCATTCCCCAGGTAGTGGGGCCGGTGGACAAAGATGAGGAGGGCCGGGGGGCACCCTATGCGTATCCAAGCGAATGCCCCGAATGCGGCACCGCCATCGTTCAAGACCCGGACGAGGCCCTGGCCTACTGCCGCAACAGCAACTGCCCCGCCCAGCGGTTCGAGTCGCTCAAGCACTTCGTCAGCCGAGCGGCGCTGGACATCCGAGGCCTGGGCCCGAAGACTCTCCGCAAGCTGTTGGAACTGGAACTGGTGGCCGGCCCGGCCGATCTCTACTCTCTGAAGGCCGAACATCTGAGTGAGCTTGAGGGGTTCAAGGAGAAGTCCATCGAAAACCTGTTGGCCGGGATCGACGGCAGCCGGCAGCAGCCTTTTCCCCGGGTTCTCTTCGGATTGGGGGTTCGTCACGTGGGAGAGACTGCCGCCGCGCTCCTGGCCGGCGAGTTTCGAGAGGTGGAGCGCTTGATGCAGGCGTCGCCGGAGCGGATCATGGAGATCCCCGGCATCGGGCCCGAGATCGCTCGTAGCGTGGCGGACTATTTTGAGGTCGAGGAGAATAGCGAGCAGGTGGAGAGGCTGAAGGCGGCACGCCTGCAGCTGAAGATGGCCGGCGATAACAGGACCACGAGGACAGCCTTGGGGGGCAGGACGCTGGTGGTGACTGGGACCTTGCCGACCCACAGCAGGAGAGAGATCTCCGAATTGATCACGGTCAACGGCGGAAAAGTCACGAGTTCGGTGTCCAAGAGGACAGACTTCCTGGTGGCCGGAGCCAACGCGGGCTCAAAGCTCCGGCGAGCTCGCGAATTGGAGGTTACGGTCTTGACCGAGGAAGAATTCCTGAAGCTCCTGCGGGGTGAGCCCTGACTGCGAGCAGCCTCGCCGGTCCAACACTCCGGCTGCCGCCGCCGGGAGCGTCGGGACTGCGTTGAATCGGATGGGATTTGTTGTGAAAACTGGTCGCAAATCTGCACCTGAATCCCTGGAGGCCTGTCCGGAGTGCCGGTATACCTTGAGCCGGCGCAGCACGTGGTGTCCCTACTGCGGGGTCCAACTCACCCACCCACCGTGGAAGAAGGCGGGCGCCTGGATTCTGCTGGTGTTGATCGTCTACGGGCTGGTCCAGTGCCATCTGCGGTTGCTGGACGGTCCCGAGGGCTTGAATTCGTTGCCTTGAGCAGTCCTGAGATGAAGACCTCCGGCTACCGGCACCACTGCGCGACCCACGTGGGTTGGGTGCGCCCCGTGAACGAAGACACCCTGATCGAGTCTCCGGAAAACCATTTGTTTGGAGTGTGCGACGGAATGGGGGGACATGCCGCCGGAGAAGTGGCCAGTGCGCTGGCGGCTACGGTCTTCCGGCGCGTGATGGAACGAGATGTCCTGCCCCCGGCATCCGCGTTGAGCGAGGCGATCCGCCAGGCGGACGAGGGGGTTTACGGGGACCAGCTGGCCCACCCGGAGCACAAAGGAATGGGAACGACTCTCAGCGCGCTCCTTTTATCCGGTCCGGCGCCGGAAGAGGCCTGGATCGGACATGTGGGCGATAGTCGTGTATACCGGTGCCGGAATCGGAGATTGGACCAACTGACAACGGATCATTCGCCGGTATTCCGGCTCTATCGGAAAGGTCTTCTCTCCAAGGAACAGGCCCGCCGGCACCCGCACAAGCATATCGTGGAACAGGCGCTGGGGCTGTGCCCTCCGGTCGAGGCGGATATTTTCGCCGTGGACGTCCGAGCCGGAGATCTCTTTTTGCTCTGTACCGACGGATTGAGCGATCAGGTGGCAGATGGTGAGATCGAAGACGTTTGCCGATCCGCAACCGTGCGCGCCATGGCCCGTCATCTGGTGCAAGCCGCCAATTTCAAGGGTGGATTGGACAATGTGTCCGTGGTACTCGTTCAGATCCTGTAATGGATAGGAAAGCTCCCCCGCCGGCCCGGGCCGGCGGCCTCGACGAAAACATCTCCCCTGCGGAGTCCGCTGTGCGGAAACGACCCATCTGTCTTCACTCTTTCCTCTATTCTATTTCCTATTTTCCTCTATTTCTTGGAAGGGGAGTGTCATGAAGCCGAATGACGCGCACTGCCATTTCTTCTCCCGGAATTTTGTCCGGACGCTGGCTCGTGAAAGAGGAATCCGGGGGGACGACCCCGTGGGCGACGCCTGCCGAATCCTGGCATGGGATCCGCCCGGCTCCAACCGGGAGTTGGCGGACCGTTGGGTCGCGGAGTTGGATCGCCACCAGGTCGGCCGGGCGGCGATCATCGCCAGCGTCCCGAAAGACGAGGAGTCGGTGGCGGAAGCCTTGGGCCGGCACCCGGGGCGCTTTGTCGGATTCTTCATGGTGGACCCGACGCAGCCGGCGGCGGCGGAACGGGTGACCCGGGCGGTCACGGAGTTGGATCTCCGCTGTGCCTGCCTGTTCCCCGGCATGCACGGATATGAACTCTCGGACCCGCGGGTGCTTCGCCTGGTCGAGCGGCTGGCGTCCGTGCCCGGCACCGCGCTATTCATTCATTGCGGCGTGCTGACGGTGGGAGCCCGGAAGAAGCTGGGATTGCCGGCCCGATTCGACCTCAGATATTCGAATCCCTTGAACCTTCATCCGTTGGCGCTGGCTTGGCCCGATCTGCCGTTCATTCTCCCTCACTTCGGGGCCGGGATGTTCCGCGAGGCCCTCATGCTGGGAGACCTGTGTCCCAACGTCCATTTGGACACTTCCAGCTCCAATTCCTGGGTTCGATACTCTGGCTTGTCCTTGGAGCAGGTCTTCGCCCGCTCTCTGGAGATCCTGGGTCCGGACCGGATTCTGTTTGGAACCGACTCTTCATTCTTTCCGCGGGGCTGGCAACACCCGGTCTGGGAAGCGCAGTCCCGGATCTTGGAGCAGGTCGGCTTGGACCGGGACGGCCGCCGCAAGATTCAGTCCGGCAACTTCGAGCGGCTTTTCCCAATCAAAGATTCCCCAGCAACCTGAGCAGAAACGCTCTGGCCCGTTCGTAGACGCCGGGACTGGAGCTTGCCCTGGGACCGGCCACGTTCAGAACCTGGATCCGGTGCCGCCGGATCCATTCTGTGGCCGGTTCGGTTCCGGGGTCTTGGTCCAGGTCCACCCGCCGGCATGGCCGCCCCCGGAGCCGGGCTCGGACCCACGTGAGCCGGGTGCCGCCGTCCACTCGGGACCGGAACAGAATGAGGGTCCCGTTCGAATCTCGAACGTTCCAGTCGGTTCTCTGATCGTATCGGCGGAGAGGCGTCTCCCGGAGCGGATAGCGGGTATCGAGAGGACCGTCCTCGGCGCGGCGGCCCCTCGGGCACCAGCCGCCGCAATCGAGCGAAAGCTCGAGAGCAACGTCCAGAGCCGCGCGGTCGACTCCCGTTTGTCCTCCCGAGACGATGCGATCGGGTCGGCCTTTCACGTTGCGCCTGCGCTCTCGGACACCGGGTCACGCACCCGTTCGAACGGATCGACGATCCTTTCCGCGACGCGTCAACCTGCCAGCTGCCTGGGATTTCCCCGGAGACCTATGAAGAATATCGAATATACTCGCGAGCATCCGCCAGCCTGCGACATCGAATCCGCAGTGTTTCCCCGACTCCGTTTCGTATATGAGGGGTGTCGTGAATGGCATTGACAAATTTTTGTCAGGGGTCCAGGAAGAAAAAATCGAAATTACAAACAGCCAAATCGATCGAATTCAGTTTTACTTAGGTGATGCCGAAAAAACCACGAAAATCGGATTGTGGGGCGTTTTTCATGGGCATGTGGACAGGTTGTGGATAAATTGTGGTCGCGTGAACCATAAGTGAAGTTGTAATTATGGATAGGGTTTTGCAGGCAAAATCCACAAGAAAAAGGCCCTAATCCTTGGTGAAATTTCTGGTTGCGCGGTTCCGAAAAAGTCGTAAAATTCTCCTTGTCCCAAGGGGTAAACGCAAGTTGGCCCCGAGGCGGCGCCGGTCGCAAGCGGTCGATCCGGCTCCAGGGTTTCGGCCTTGAAGGTGGACTGGCGGTCAGCGGCGGGTGGGCGAGTTCCTCAGCCGGTTACGATCGATTGAGGGGCGAGCGCCGAAGAGGCGTGCCGGATCTGTCGGAGCCTTCGGGCGAGGGCAGCGAAGGCGGGCGCTCCGAGGCTGCTCTCGGGGGTGCGGCTCCAGGGCGGCGGGTTGCTTCGGATTGGCGTGAACCGGTGTTACCGGGGTACCTCAATGAAGGACAGCCCCCCTGGAGAGGAGCGGAAGTCGTCAGGGGCAAGGGCAGGCTCCTTACGGGGCTTGGCTGAACACGGCGGCAGATGTTCCACTTGGGGGGTACGGGAACTGGCCCCACTCGGGTCGGGAGAGCGTGCCTTCCGAGAGAGTGCAGCTTGCGAATATCACTTGGGACACTTTTTTTTGCCTTGCGGACGCTCGTTCCCGGGCATCATGGGTTCCTTCCCGTGCAGTGAGTGTTGACTTGCTGCGAGCCATTCCGTTCTTTTTCCCTCGACGCCGTTAGAGTAATTGTCTGGATCTACCGCGAGGATTTCGGAGTATATTACCGTTTCTCGAAATCGCGTGAGATGAAGCTGTGATCGTTCTCAAATTCGGTGGGACGTCAGTTCAAGGCACGGACGCGGTGACGCGGGCCGTCCAGGTGATTCGGCGCCAATTGCCCCGGGGCGAGGTCGTGGTCCTGTCCGCCATGGGCAAGACCACCAATGGCCTGCTGGAGATGGCTCGAACCGCCTCGTCCGGGGACATCGATTCCGCGTGGGCGACACGGGATCAGTTGTTGGAGCTGCACCGGACGGTGGCGCGGGAACTCCTCTCGGGCCGCCGTTGGAAGAGTATGGAAACGTCGCTGTCGGCCCTCTTCGAAGAGATGACCGATATTGTGCAGGGACTCTATCTGCTGGGAGAGACCAGTCCCCGGAGCATGGACCGGGTCGCCTCCTTCGGCGAACGTCTGAGTACGCTGATTTTCTCTGAAGTCCTTCGGGAAAACGGAATCCCCGCCGAGTTGGTCGACTCACGGGATCTGATTCGAACCGACGACCACTTCAGCAAAGCTGCCATCTTGCAGGAGCTCACCCGAAACTGCGTCCGGGAACAGCTCCTGCCTCGGCTTCGGACCGGAAGAGTGATCGTCGCGCCGGGGTTCATCGGCTCCACGGTCGACGGGGTCACGACCACCATCGGGCGCGGAGGGTCCGATTACACGGCCTCCCTGATCGGAGCCGCGCTGGATGCCGAGGACATCCAGATCTGGACCGATGTTCCGGGCGTCCTCACCGCGGACCCCCGGATTGTTCCGGACGTCTACAAGATTCGCGCCATCTCCTTCGCCGAAGCAGCCGAGTTGGCCTACTTCGGGGCCAAGGTGCTCCATCCCAGCACCCTGACGCCGGCCATCAATCGGGACATCCCCGTGCATGTCTGCAACTCCAGGCAGATCGACGAGCCGGGGACCTTCATTTCCGCGGCGCCGGTCTCCTCCTCCAGTCCCATCAAGTCCATTGCCAGCAAGCGGGGCATCACCATCGTCAACATCCTGTCCACCCAGATGCTGCTCTCGTACGGCTTCCTGCGGCGGATTTTCGAGGTGTTCGAGACCCACGAAACGGTGGTGGACGTGGTGGCCACTTCCGAGGTCAACGTCTCCCTGACGGTCGATTCCTCGCAGGAACTGGAGGCGATCCGCAGCGAACTGGCGGAGTTCGGCGAGGTCCGGGTGGCGCCCGACATGGCCATCATCTGCATCGTGGGCGAGGACGTGAAGGAAACCCCCGGAATCGCGGCGAGGATCTTCGGGGCACTGGAGGGGATCAACGTTCAAATGATCTCCCAGGGAGCGTCCCGTATCAACATGACATTTCTGGTTGCGGAAGACACAATGGAGGAGGCCGTCCGGCTGCTCCACAAAGAGTTCTTCCGGCAGCCGGACCCGGAATTGTTCGAGCCCGTCGACTAAGGGCGTATCGCGGTTCCGGTGTCCATTGACTTTCGAGAAAGTCCGGAGTGGACATGAACATCACGTTGATCGGTTACGGGAAGATGGGAAGGGCCATCGAGGCGGCCGCCCAGGAGACGGGAGACGAGATCGTCTCCTGGATGGATATCGACGAGAATCCGTTGGAGGCGGGTTTCTCGGGCGATTGGGTCGCTCGGACGGACGTCATCATGGATTTCTCGACGGCGCACATCGTTCCAATGAACGTGGCGAATGCCGTCCGTTGCGGGATTCCCATCGTCGTGGGCACGACCGGGTGGTACGGCGAGATCGACAAGGTCCGGGACTCGGTAATCCGGGGCGGCGGTGCGTGTGTCTACGCGGGCAACTTCAGCCTCGGCGTGCAGATCTTTTTTCAGTTGACTCGCCGTGCGGGCGAGATGTTTTCCAGGTTCGAGGAATACCATCCCTACCTGGTGGAGACTCACCACATCCAGAAGCTGGACGCGCCGTCGGGCACCGCCTTCACTATGGAGAAGATCCTCGGGGAGTGTTACGGGCGTGACGTGAACGCCGTCAGCGTCCGGGCGGGATATTTTCCCGGAATCCACGTCGCCGGTTTCGACTCGCCGGTGGATACCATCACGTTGGAGCACCAGGCCCGCAGCCGCGGCGGTTTCGCCCGTGGCGCCCTCTTCGCCGGCCGGTGGATCCAGGGCAAGCGGGGCTTCCACGCGTTCGAGGATGCCGTTTTCGGAGAGCAGAATGATTGAACTGAAAGGCTGTGGAACCGCCCTGGTCACCCCCTTCACATCTCATCGTGACGTGGATGTGGACGCGTACCGCAAGTTGGTGGAGTGGCAGATCGAATCGGGAATCGACTTTCTGGTGCCCTGCGGGACCACCGGCGAGAGCGTCACCCTGAGTGAGGAAGAGTATGCCTGGGTCATTCGGGTCTGTGTGGAGACGGCATCGGGAGCGGTTCCGGTGGTGGCCGGAGCGGGGACCAACGATACCCGATACGCTCGCCAACTGGCGCAGGGTGCTCAGCATGACGGCGCGGACGCCATCCTCTCGGTGACTCCCTATTACAACAAGCCGCCCCCCGAGGGAATTTTCCGGCATTTTTCCGAAGTCGTCCGTTACCTGGACATCCCCCTGGTGTTCTACAACGTCCCGGGCAGGACCGGCACCAACATTCCGGTGGATACCCAGCTCCGCCTGGCGGAAGTGGACAACATCATAGGCGTCAAGGAAGCCAGCGGGAACCTGGATCAGATCATGGAACTGCTGAGGCAGCGGCCCGAAGGGTTCCTGGTCCTCTCGGGCGACGACAGCCTGGCCTTTCCCATGGCCTGCCTGGGCGCGGAAGGAGTCATCTCCGTGGCCAGCAACGTGATCCCGGCGGAGATGTCCCGGATGATGGCCCTGGTCCGGGAGGGAGAGCTGGCCGAGGCGCGCGCGTTGCACCACCGTTATCTCCACCTCATGAACCTCAATTTTGTGGAGTCCAACCCCATCCCGGTCAAGTACGCCTTGTCCCGGATGGGCCGCCTGACCGAGTCCTATCGACTGCCCCTCTGCCCCATGGACGCGAGGAACAAGGAGAAGATGGACCGGGAGCTGGACCGTCTCGAGTTGTGCCATGTCCCAAGCCATTGAGCGCCTTTTCGAAGCCGAGGAATTCACTCCGCAGGATCGAGTCATCCTGGATGCCTTCCTGGACGACCTGGATGCGGGACGGGTCCGGGCGGCCGAGATGGTGGACGGGGATTGGAGAGTCAACAGCTGGGTCAAGAAGGGCATTCTCGCCGGCTTTCGGATGGGTGTTCTCAGCGACGTCTCCATCAATGACGGGTTCCGATACTTCGACAAGGATACGTTTCCACTGAAACGGTTCTCCCTTTCCTCTGGTGTGCGGATCGTGCCGGGAGGCTCGTCGATTCGCCGCGGCAGCCACGTGGCCGCAGGGGTGACCTGCATGCCTCCCATGTACATCAACGCCGGCGCCTACGTGGACGAGGGGACCATGGTCGATTCCCATGCCCTGGTCGGCTCGTGCGCCCAGATCGGGAAGCGGGTGCACCTCAGTGCCGGATGCCAGATCGGCGGCGTGCTGGAGCCGGTGGGGGCCCTCCCGGTGATCGTGGAGGACGACGCCCTGGTGGGGGGCAACACCGGTGTCTACGAGGGGACCATCGTCGGGCGGGAGGCGGTCCTGGCCGCCGGAGTCATTCTGACGGGCTCGACACCGGTCTACGATCTGGTCCATGAGACCGTCTACCGGTCCGCGCCCGGTGCTCCTCTCAAGATTCCTCCCGGCGCCGTCGTGGTGCCCGGATCCCGGCCTGTCCAGAATGGTTTCGGAAAACAACACGGCCTGTCCCTTTATGCTCCGGTGATCGTCAAGTACCGGGATCCGAAAACCGAGGGGTCGGTCCAACTCGAAGACCTGCTCCGATAGCCCGTGGCGACAGTCGGCGAGGTTCGCCCCTTTCCGACCGGTTCCTCATGAGTCCCAGATTCGCCCGACGCCTGGACGGCATTGAGATCTCGATGATCCGCCAGATCATGTCCCGGGCCGCGGGCTGCGTGAACCTGGGGCTGGGCGAGCCGGAATTCGCGGATCCTCCGCGGGTCCGGGAACAGGCGCGCCGGGTGTTGGCGGGCGGACGGATCGGCTACTCTCCCAACGCCGGGATCCCCGAGCTTTGCCGCCGGATCCACGAGTACCACGGCGGCCGCGACGGTCATTCGGTCTGCGTGACCAACGGGAGCCAGGAGGCTCTGTTTGACGTGGTGTTCGCCCTGGCGGGACCGGGAGACGAGGTGCTGGTTCCCAATCCGGGATACGTCACCTACCCGACGGCGGTCCGTTTGGCCGGGGCCAAGCCGGTCTCATACCGACTGAGGCCCGACAACGGTTTCCAGTTGGACCTGGAGGAGCTCGAAACCCTTGTCTCTTCACGAACCCGGGCATTGATCCTCAACACGCCTTCCAATCCGACCGGCCGGAGCCTCACACTGGATCAGATCCAACGTGCAGCGCGTCTGGCCGAAGCAAACGATTTCGTGCTCGTCAGCGACGAGATCTACCGGGAGATCTACTACGGCTCGCCGCCTGCGTCGGCACTGGACGCGACGGACGCCGCCGTCGTCATCTGCGGGTTCTCCAAGGCAGCCGCCATGACCGGATGGCGCCTGGGCTGGGCCTGCGGTCCCCAGGCCATCATCGACAAGGTGACGGTGCTCCACCAGAACACCTCCATCTGTGCGTCCACATTGACCCAGAGGGCGGCCCTGGCGTTGTTCACGCCGGAGGGCAAGGACGAGATCGAGCGGATGCGGCAGCGACTGGTGCGGAATCGCGGATTCACCTGCCGGTGGCTTGGCCGGCGGATGGGACAGGCTTTCGTTCGGCCCGACGGGGCATTCTACGTCATGGTCTCGGTTGAGGAAACCGGTCTCGACAGCCTCTCGGCGAGTCTGGAACTGCTCCAGGACAAGGTGGCCACCATTCCCGGCGCCGCCTTCGGGTCCGAGGGGGAAGGCTATCTGAGGCTTTCGTTCGCCTGTCGGCCTCAATCGCTCAAGAAGGGGCTCCGGCGGTTCGAGACGGGCTTCAAGCGGCTCGCGCAGAAGCGGAAACAGCGCCGGTGAGCTCATGGCCTCCCCACCCATCATTACCTTCAGCAGCGATTTCGGGAGCAGCGGTCCGTACGTCGGCGCGGTCAAGGGAGCCATCCTGCAGATCTGTCCGCGGGCCCGGATCGTAGATATCAGCCACGAGATCTCCTCCCACAACATTCTCGAGGCCGCATTCAATCTGGCTTGCAGCTATTCCTACTTCCCCGCCGGGACCGTTCACCTGGCGGTGGTGGATCCGGGAGTGGGGTCCGAGCGGCGCGGCATCGTGGTCTCCACGGACCGGTTTCGCTTCGTCGGACCGGACAACGGCCTCTTCGCGCTGATCTACCGGCGGGAGACGGTGAAACAGGTCATCTCCATCGAGTCGGCGAGGCATTGCCGGGAGGCGGTGTCGGCCACTTTTCACGGGCGGGACGTCTTCGGACCCGCCGCGGCCTGGCTGGCCTCCGGTTTGGCGCCGGAGCAACTGGGACCGGAGGTGACCGATTGGCGCAGCCTTCCTCTGACCCTCCTGCGACGGGAGGCTCCGGGCCGAGTTGGCGGAGTGGTCCTGCAGGTCGACCGCTTCGGCAACGTCATCACCAGCGTCCACGACCGGGAGCTTCGGGATCTCCTGGGTCGCCAACCGGCGTTGGTGGAGTTTCAAGCAGGAGGCTGCAGAATCGGCCAACGCTGCCACACTTATGCCGACGCGCCGGCGGGGGAGCTCGTCTACCTGAAGGGGAGCAGCGGGTACTACGAGATCGCGGTCTCGGAGCAGTCGGCAGCCGAGGTTTTAGGTCTGACGGTAGGAGATCCGGTCCAGGTCACGGTCCGTTAGACCGCAGAGCTTTGCGTAGGGCGTCCACGGCCAGATCCGCCGCGTGCAGTTTGTGGGAAGGCAGTCCTCCCAGGTACTCCAGGATCGATTCGGTCGTGATTTCCCGGCACTCCCGGATCCGGCGATTCCGGCACATTTGGGTGACGGCGGCGGAGGCGGCGATGGCGGCCGGGCAGCCATAGGTCTCGAAGCGGCTGTCCACCACGACGTCCTGATGGAGCTTCAGGTAGAGATGGGTGATGTCACCGCAGATCGGGTTCTCGGCTCGGGCCGTATGGGTCGCGCCGGCGAGGCTTCCCCGGTTGGGAAGCTCACGAATGAGCTCTCTGGCCTTCTCGCTGTACACGATGTCGACTTTCCCGGTAGAGAGGGGAGAGTTCCCGCATCCTCCGGATGGTTCGCGGGAGCACGTCCAGAGCTGTCGTGATCTCTTCGTCCGTGGTCATCCGGCTGAGGCTGAGCCGAAGCGCACTCTCGACCCGGCGGTTCTCGAACCCCATGGCCTTCAAGACGTGGGAGGGCTCCAACGATCCCGAGGAGCAGGCCGCGCCGGTAGAGACGGCGATCCCCTGAAGGTCCAATGAAATGAGGAGGGCTTCTCCCTCGACGCCTCTAAAACTCAAGTTGGTGGTGTGAGGCATCCTTCGGAGCGTCGATCCATTGATTCTGGCCTGGGGAATACGCTCCAGGAGTCCGGTCTCGAGCCGGTCGCGAAGAGATCGCACACGCAGTTCAAAATCCGCCAGGCCTTCCCTCGCCAGGGCGGCCGCCTTGCCCAGGCCGACGATGCCGGGCACGTTTTCGGTGCCTCCCCGCCGTCCCCGTTCATGAGAGCCGCCCAGGAGCAGTGATTGCATCTCCACCCCATGGCGAATGTAGAGGGCTCCAACCCCCTTGGGCCCGTGGATCTTGTGGGCAGACAGTGAAAGCAGGTCTACTTCCAGGTCGTTCACGTCCAGGGATATCTTTCCGGCCGACTGGACCGCGTCGGTGTGGAAGAGAATTCCCTTTTCCCGGGCAAAACCTCCCACCGCGCGCAGATCCTGAATCGCGCCGGTCTCGTTGTTGGCGTGCATGATGGAGATGAGAATCGTGTCCTCGCGAACCGCCGCGTGCAGATCGTCTAGCCGGATCAGCCCCTGACGGTCCACCGGCAGGTAGGTCACCTGGAGTCCTTCCTCCTCCAACTGCTCCATGGTCCTCAGGACCGCGGGATGCTCGATGGTGGTGGTGATGAGGTGACACCCTTTATCCGCGTGGCTGGCGGCGATGCCCCGGATGGCGGTGTTGTCGGACTCGGTCCCCCCGCTGGTGAAGACGATCTCCTTGGGCAGGCTGCCGATGAGGTCGGCCACCGCCTGCCGGGCGGTCTCAACAGCCTCGCGGGCCTGCTGGCCGAATTCGTGAATCGACGAGGCGTTGCCGAAGTCCTGGAGAAAATGAGGCGACATGGCCTCCAGTACCAGGGGATCCACTCGCGTCGTGGCGTTGTTGTCCAGGTAGACTCGCCTCACTGCTGTTGCTTCTCCCGTTCCGCCCTACTTATTTCCCAAGACTCGGAGGCGTTCACGCCGCTCCCGGACACCGACCTTGACAGCCCCTGGATCCGATCTTACTAGAACAGTGGCTGGCCAAGAAGGAACAAACGACAACGAACGATATGACGAGGAGGTCAACAATGAGTCTCATCAGAGTAACGCCATTCGCAGGCATCAACGGATTGCACCGATTGATGGATCATTTCTGGCGGGACAGCCGTTTCCTGGCGTCCACCGACAGTGAGGAGATCCAGCCGGTGCGCCGGCCCATCTCGGACGTGTACGAGACCGGAGACAGCCTGGTCTTCACCATGGAGCTGCCCGGATTCGACAAGAGCGAGATCGAGGTCAACGTCAACAATGGCAATCTGGAAGTCAGGGGCGAGCGCAAGGCCGAGGAGAAGGAGGATCGAACCTACCGCCAGGTTCAGAGATGGCACGGGCGTTTTCAGCGTTCTTTCCGGCTCCCCCGCGGTCTGGATCGGGAGAAGGTCTCGGCCGAGCTGAAGAACGGAGTTCTCAGCATCTCGATCCCCAAGCTGCAGGCGGCGAAGCCCAAGCAGATCGCGGTCCGAGTCAGCTGAAGCTCCCTGCCCGAGGGCCCCGGAACCTCCCCCCTCCGGGGCCCTTTCCACGTCGTCGAAAAACCCTGGGAGCAACCTGGGAGGGGCGACTTTCTTGTCGCCCTCTTAATCACCGACCCGAAACCGTCGGCTGCAAAGCCTGCGTTCCCACGCCCCTTTTTCTGCGCGGATTGCGCGGTTCCACAGTTGGCCAGATCCATCTTGCAGGGGGACCGGGTTCTGGTAGAATACAACCCTTTTCGAGAGCCGGGGTAGCTCAGTCGGTAGAGCAGGGGACTGAAAATCCCCGTGTCGGCGGTTCGATTCCGTCCCCCGGCACCCCTCTACGAATTCGCCTTCTCCCCTTTCTTCTTCCGTCCGCAGACACAGCACTCGGTCCCCTGCGCCCCCCCTCAACCCACAACGTCGCGGAGCGCATATCCTTTGTGAAGGCGGGGCGAGCGCCTGCTACTCACGGAGAGGCGTCGAGCCGGCTCAGCAGAAAATATTTCCATCCCGTCCAGTCGCCCCTTGCAGCATGATCTTGAATAAACCAAGTTAATTGGATTAAGGGTCAGGAGGATTGCATGCGGACCGTCAGTATGGACGAAGCCAAGACGCACCTTTCGCGTCTCGTACAGGCCGCCGCCCATGGCGAGCCGTTCGTCATCGCCAGGGCCGGCAAGCCCATGGTCAAAGTCGTCGCGATAGAGGCGCCAGATCCTGGAACAGTGTGCCGAATCGGGTTTCTGGCCGGCAGGATCTCGGTGCCTCCCGACTTCGACCGTATGGGCGCCGACGAGACCGAGACATTGTTCGAAGGCGGAGCGTGAGTTTCCTCCTTGACACTCATGTCCTGCCGCCGATCCACAAGGATCCATTCGACCGCCTCCTGGTCGCACAGGCTCTGACTGAAGGGGGGTGATGCTGGTGACGGTGGATGAAGTCGTTGGGTGCTACCCGGGGCCGATCCGGGTACTTTGACGATGAAAGAGAGTGACTGTCCTTCTCGGTTCTACTCTGGCCGCCGTCCGCTTATGGCCCGTCGAGTTCGACGACCGGCGGGCCACGGCCACCGGCTGTCCAAGTCTCAACGGCGGTACCCGTAAGGCGCTTCGACCGCAGCCGCGAGACCCCTGACGCCACACGGGGATGCCAGGCCCTGACCTGCCTTCAAGGCGATTGTCTTCTGATCGGGCAGATCGGACTCCGGGACCACGTAGAACTTCCACGTCGTCGGGTCTCTCTGATCTGCCGACTCGCCCGTTTCTCCGTGCCAAGCAAACACATAGATGTGGGCGAGCCGACCGTTGTGTTCCAAGCAGCGTCCTTCGTTCTCGTCCCAATAGACCTTTCCAGGAGCGATGTCGAAGCGCGGAGGGTATTGGGATTCGCGATTCCCCCATGACTGCATCGCCGCGGCGTGTTTGAGCTTCAGCCGCACGCCCGATTCGTTCTCGAAATGCCAGGCCTCCCACGGTGCCTTGCGGGTCCAACCGCTGTGCCTGAGCGCGAGAGCCACGAGCGCCTCTACATACTCGGCGCGGTGAGCGTTGCTCATGACAGGCTGCTCGTATCGCCGGCTGACTTCCGCGAGCACATCGGCACGGGAGCTCCACGGCTCGGCAAGCTCGTCCAGGATTCCGGCGATCCGTTCCAGAGCGGCACCGTATTCGTCGGCCCGCTTGCTTCTCTCCGGGACGACCGCGAGCCACAACTCTTCGCCCTCCTCTTTGAACGGGCTCACGCGAGACTTCAGCGGCGCCCTGACACGTACGTTCCAGTGGGTGTCGTTCTTGCCCCACTTCTCGCAGTGGACCCATAGGTGTGTGGAGCCGAACTCCTCATCCAAGTCGGAGTTGACGCCCAGCCATATGCCCAGCTTGTAGCGGTGGCCGAGGCGCGCATATCGGCCAAAGCCGTGCGTGCAATAAGGCGTCGGACGGGAAAGCAAATGACTGTCCCCTTGTCGCGAGAGAAAGTGACTGTCCCCTTCTCGCGCGTGTCCCCTTCTCGCGCAACGCCACGCCATCCTCCGTGCCGTCGCGTAGCGCCAGAATTGGCTCTTGCCGCTTGATCACGGCATCCCATTTGCCTCGGAGCGGAACCATAGTCTGCACGTCGGAAGCGTACCGTCACGCAATCGCCGCATTCCTCGATCTCGTGCCGGGGCAGACAAGGAACCGATCGATTCATTATCAGGTTGACGAAGAAACGGTCGTTTTCTTAAATTGAAGCGCAGGAAAGAGGTGCTTCGCAACCGTGGCTCGCCAGACCGGTCAATATCGCATCACCAGCACCCTCGGAGAAGAGGTGCGCGCGTTCGTCCCCTACCCGCTTCCTCCTGCCGATCCGCCTCTGGCCCTGGCTGGCGTGGCCGCCGAGCTCCATGCTGCCGCCATGACCGCGTTGGCCCGACTTGCCGTAGCGGGGTCGATGGTGCCGAGCACCGACTGGTTCCTTTACGGATTCGTCCGCAAGGAGGCGGTCGTCACCTCGCAGATCGAAGGCACGCAGGCAACGCTCCGCGACGTGCTCACCTTCGAAGCCACGCACCGTAGCGATCGTCCGGACGACGTCCGCGAGGTCTGCAACTATGTGGACGCGCTCGCCCACGCCCGTGCGCAAATCGCAGATCCCAAGGGGCTGCCGCTCAGCATTCGCCTCCTGTGCGAGGCGCACCGTATCCTCATGGCGAGTGTACGAGGCGAGTACATGCAGCCCGGCGAAATCCGCCGCTCACAGAACTGGATCGGTGGCCGACGGCCCGGCAACGCCCGCTTCGTGCCCTCTCCGCCGGAGGAGGTGCCGGGTGCGCTCGGTGCGCTGGAACGGTGGCTGCACCAGGACAGCGATCTCCCGCCGCTGGTCCGGGCGGGTCTCGCGCACGTCCAGTTCGAGACGATCCACCCCTTCCTCGACGGCAACGGACGCATCGGCCGGTTGCTGATCGCGCTCCTGGTGGAGCACTGGGGGCTGCTCGATCTGCCTCTTCTCTACCTCAGCCTGGCATTCAAGCGGAACCAAGCGGAATACTACGCCCGGCTCGCGGCCGTGCGCAGCGCTGGCGATTGGGAGGGTTGGACCCGATTCTTCCTCGAATGCGTGCGCGAGGCCGCCGATGACGGCGCTCGGGTCGCGCGGGAGCTGCATGCGCTTGTCGGGCGCGACCGTGGCCGCCTTCTGGCCCACGAGCGTGCGACCGTGACCGCCATCCGCCTGATCGAGCTCCTGCCGGCCCATCCGGTCGTTACCGTTGCCGCGGCGTCAGACCTGCTCGACCTCACGGCGCCGCCGACCCGCAAGGCCGTGGCGCTGCTGGAGAGCCTTGGCGTACTGCGCGAGATCACGGGAAAGCGGCGCGGGCGCGCCTACGCCTACGACGAATACCTTCGCATCCTGACGGACGACGAGCCCCTTCGAAGCCCCAGTCCTGGCGGATGACGGCAATCCGCATTTGGATTTCAGGCGCGTAAGGAAAGTAAGTGACTGTCCCTCTTGCGGCTACACCGTTTCTCAAGATTCGTTCTGATCCAAGAGATAGGATCTGATTACCATGCCTCTCTGACTTGGGCGGGCCCAGTGTCCACCTGGCGATGCAGATTCTCGTCCGTCACAGTCGCCAGCATGTCGGCCAAGTAGTAGGTCTTCTTGCGCAATATGACTTGGTAGCTGCGCGAGAACATCTCCACGGTGGAGCCCTCATGCAGCCCCACTGCTCGGCGATGAGTTCGGTGATGCGAACGGCCAAGCTGGGCCCCCATTTGTAGATCTGTGACTTCGCAACCATGGACAGTCACCCTTTGTATCTCAACAATATCGTTTTCTGTGGTGTGATCGAGGCTCATCTGCGGAATGTTGCATCGAACTGGAGTTGCGGCATGGCACGGGGTCTACCGGATGGCCTCATCGCCATTGAGCCCGGCTTTTGCTGACTTTCTTCTCAGCAAGGCCCAACTCGTAAAGCTCTTGCAGGTTGAGCCAAAATTCCGCACTCGTGCCGAAGAAGTGGCCCAGGCGCAAGGCCATATCACCGGTCACGGGCACCAGTCCGTTCAGAATCTCAGTGATGCTGTTCGTCGGAACTTTGAGCCGTCGCGCAAGCGCGACGGCGTTCAAATTGAGTTCTTTCGGTTCTTCGGCGAGATGTTTGCCTGGATGGATTGTGGGCACTGCCATAGCGATTCTCTCAGTGGAAGTCGACAATCTCCAGATTCTCGAGTCCCGGGGATCCTTCAGCACCGACGACCGGAACGGGCCCCTCACTTAAACCGGAACGAATAGATATCCGCGTCCTTCATGACGAAGCGGAGCCGGATCGGCCTTTCCGCCAGCCGGTCGAATCGCATGGGATCGGTCGGCAGGAATCCCGGCCGGCTCCACCGGATCCTTCTCTGAATGTGATCGCCGAAGATGACCGGCGATTCCTCCAGCGTGAAACCCGGAATGGGTTGGCCGTCCTGGTCCTGCACCTCGATGCGGATGCTGCCCACGGCCGAGGTCGAGAAGTTGAGGACCAGATCCCGTCCCTCGAACAGGAATGGCTTGGTCACGAACTCACCGCCCGAGTAGGGTGCGTTGATGGAGGTGAACCCATCGGTGCGCAGGACGAATCGCTCCAGGTAGGTGGACGGGTAGGTGTAGTTGCGGGATACGTAGATCGACATCTCGTCATTGATGATGGGAATCACGCCCACGGCCGTGCTGTTGGTCCGGTGGATCCAGTTCCGTTCCTGTCTGCCGGGGCGGATGAACGCCTCCGGAACGACGTTCCAGTCGATCCCGTCACGGCTGAACATGAAGACGGTCTCCGAAATGCCGGGCCGGGGTGCATCGTCGTGGATTTGCCGCAAGGGCTGGAAGCGCTTGGGAAACCCCAGGTAGATGTGGGGCGCCCGGAAGTAGGGCGTCGCCGCATTAGTGTAGAGGTGATCCACCGGACGGGCGTTGCCGTTGAAAGTGCAGGGCACCGGCTCGGTCCAGTTGAGGAGGTCCTTGGACGTGGTCCGGGCGAAGGTGCGAACATCCTGGAGCATGTATCGGAAGTAGAAGACGTACTGCTGCTCCCATTCGGACCAGAAAAGGACGTTGACCGAATCGAAGGCGTTGGGCAAGGAAGTGACGAAGAGGGGGTCCTCCCGCCACTTCTCCCAGCGGAGCCCATCCGGCGAGGCCCAGAGCACGAGGCCGACAGAGCGTTCCATGGCTTGACCGAATCGGGGATTGATGCCGACTCCGCCCGGCGCCTTGAAGCGGACCGCCGAATTGACTCCCGGACGGGTGTCCAGGAGGGGTGTTCCTGGAGGTTGATCGGTGACGATGTTGTTTTCTGTGGACCCGTTGAACTCGTAGAGGCCCAGATTGGGTCGGGTCCAGTGGATTCCGTCCCGACTCTCGGCATAGCAGAGGAAGTTGGGATGATTGGGCGTGAGCTTCTCATCCGGTGACAGTCCGGCTTTCCGCGCATAGTCCGGCGCGGTTCGTCCCATGTAGTACATCCGGAAGAGGTCGCCGTCCTTGAAGACGCTCAGTTGCCAACTGGTGTTGCCCTCCCAGGGACGATCGAATTCCAGGACCTTGCCCCCGGACCAGGGTGAGTGGAGCCGGATCTCGACACCCTCCATCTCTTCGATCAGGTGGTCGTCCACGAACAGTTCCAGCCGGGAACCGATGTCAACAGCCTCCATGGATGTGGCCTCCCCCGCCGACAGAAAGGGACCGCAGGCCGTGGATACGGCCAGCAGCATCAAGACTCGAAACCAGGATACGCGCATGATTCACTCCTCGGCGCCAATTGGAACCGGTGCCCCGCGGATGCAAAGGAATCCGATTCTGTCAATATTGAAAACGCAGTCGACTGAGGATACGTTTCCTGGGGTTTTTCGCCAAGGACTTCCGACTGGAGGACACGAATGAGCCGGCATAAGGAATTCGATTTCGACAACTTGCCCGAAGCGAGCAAGGATATCTACGAGCTGCAGTTGAAGGCGCCCGATCTGACCCGTCTGGCCGGCGCCGTTCGGACGACCTGCGGCGACACGATTTCCCCGGACGCGATTTCTGACGCCATCGCAGCGAGGGTGGATGGCGACTCGCTGTCGATCCCCGTCCTGGCGGTGAAGGGGGCCGGCCAGGGAAAGACTCTGGTGGCGACGGCCGGAGTGCACGGGGATGAATATGAAGGCATGGAAGCCATCTTTCGCATCTTCGAAGCTCTGGACCCTTCCGCACTGTCCGGGACCTTCGTCGCCGTGCCGGTGGTGACGCTTCCTGCGTTCTGGCAGGCGACGCGGTCGAATCCCGTAGACGGCCTCAACATGGCTCGCATCTTCCCCGGATCCCCCTCAGGCAGCATGAGCGAGCGTCTGGCCGCTCTGATGCTGGAGAAGGTTTTCCGGCATGCCGACCTCTACATCGACCTGCACAGCTCGGGCCGGAACAACGCCATGATGACTCTGGTCGGCTACGCGGCCCTGGGCCGGCAGGCCGAGACGGCCCGGGCGGCGGCGGAGTGCTTCGGAGCCCCCATGATCTGGGAGCATCCGAAGGTCTCTCCCGGCCGCACCCTGACCGAGACCCTGAAATTGGAGATTCCGTCCCTCTACACCGAGGCGCGGGGAGGGGGCCGCGCCCATCCCGACGACGTGGATTGCTACACTCGGGGACTGGCCAATCTGCTGGCGTTTCTCGACATGGCCCAACTCCCCGCCGCCGGGCTGGAAGCGGACTACGAGCCGCTGCGGCTCTGCGGCGACGGCGACGTGGATGTCTCCATGAAGGCTCAGAGCAGCGGGCTCTTCTTCTCAGACGCCCGTGTCGGCATGCGGGTTAGCGAAGGGGAACTGCTGGGAATGATCCGGGACCTGGACGGCACGCCGCTGGAGGAAGTCCGGAGTCCTCAGGACGGGGTGCTGGTGATGTTTCGGACCAATCCGCGCATCTTCGCCGGCGAGATTCTCCTGGTCATCAGCGCTTGATCCGATTGTCGAGGGGGACAGGAAAGTCCCCTCCTGCATCTCGGCCGCGACCGCTCCTCTTTTGGGTTCGAAGGGACGGATCAGTCCAGCTTTCTGATCTTGATGTTCCGGAACCAGACGGGATCGCTGTGGTCCTGCAGGACGATGTGACCCGCGTCCATGAGCCCGTAGTGGGGGAGATCCTTGAACTTGCTGGCGGCCACCTTCTGTTTCCAGTCCTCGCTACGCAGTTCGTACTCAACGATCTTCTCGCCGTTCATCCAGTGCTCCACGTGGTTGCCGTTGGCGACGATTCCCACCTGGTTCCACTCGCCGGCCTTTCGAACCACATCCTGCGAGGGGGGATGAAGCGCGTAGTTGGCGCCGGCGCTGGTCTCCCGCTTGGCGCCGTCGCGGTGGCCGGCATCGTCCAGGACCTGCATCTCGGGTCCCGTGTACCAGAGGCTCTCGTATTCCTCGCTGGCCCGAAAGAAAATGCCGCTGTTGCCAGCCTCCAGGACCTTCCATTCCAGCCGCAAGTCGAAGTTGCCGTACTGTTCCCGGGTGAGAATGTCCCCGGCCCGCACCTTTCCGGTGTAGTGGATGGAATCGTCGTTGACTTCCCACCCCTCCGGAACCTCCTGGCTCCTGAAACCTCGCCACTGATCCAGGCTCTTGCCGTCGAAGAGCAACGTCCAACCTTCGGCCCGCTCCTCCTCGGTCAGGGTGTTCAACATCGGGGCCGCCTCCTCCTCCATCGCCGGCTCGGAGTCGGGTGCGGCGCAGGAGGCGAGGCAAACTAATATTCCCGAAAGCAGGGTTTTCGTTCTTGTCATGATGGTCTCCATCAAGGTCCGGGAAGAGAGGAGCCTCACACCCGGACGAATTTGGTCAGGCTGCCGCTGACGCCCACCTCGCCGATGTAGAGGTCGCCCCGGCTGTCCCCCCAGATGGCGTGGGGAAAGCCTGGGAATTGGCCGGGACCGTCCCCCTTTTCGCCCCAGCGGGAAAGCAGTTGGCCGTCTCGGCTCATAACGCTGACTCGGTGTTCGATTTCCGAAACGAACACGGTCTCGTCCGGATCGAACCAGACGAAATCGGGTTGGAGCAGATCGGTCCACTCCCTCAGGTAGTTTCCGTCGCCATCGAAGATCTGAATCCGGCTGTTGGACCGGTCGCAGACGTAGACCAGGTACTCGGAATCGACCCAGACGTCGTGAACCAGGTCGAATTGCCCGGGTCCCGTGCCCGGTTCGCCCCAGCTCTTCAGGAGCACGCCGTCCGGGGAGAACTTGTGCACTTTGGCGTTGCCGTAGCCGTCGCTGACGAAGAGGCAGCCGTCGGGGGCGATGGCCAGATCCGTGGGCAGGTTGAACGGCAGACCCGGCGGGCGGGGGACGCCAGGGGTGCCCAGGGTCCACTGCAGCTCTCCGTCAGAGGTGAGCTTGTGGACGCAGTGGCCCTTCCACTCGGTGCAGTAGAGGTTGTCTTCCGCATCGATCCGCAAACCGTGAGCGTGCTGGAGCAGGTCCTCGCCCCAGGAGGTGAGGAAGATTCCGTCCCGGTCGAACACGACCATGGGGTGCTCGCTTCGGCTGTAGACGTAGACCCGGTCCCGGCTGTCGACGGCAATGGCCGGAATCCAGCCGAAGCTCCAACCGGACGGGAGCTTGGCCCAATCTCGCACGGGCTCATACTGATAGTCACCCTGTCCTACTCGCATCTGGTCTCCTCTCGGATTGGAGTGGAATTGGAACACCCGGACCTACCCCTGTCAACTGGCGGGCGTTCGGGAGTACCCCAAAAAAATCAGGTCAAATCTTCCAAGCATGGGAGAAGCCGTCGCAGGGGCGACCCTTGTGGTCGCCCTCGCCGGGCCGATCGGTGAGCGGCAAAAGAGGGCACCCACACAAGGGGTGCCCCTGCCGTGCCAGGGGGACCTCCTTGAAGGCGGAGATCAGCTACGGGCCGGCCAGCAGCCGCAGGAGAACGTCCCTGGAAACCAGAGCCGTGTCCCGTCTCCGTTCCAGAAATGGCGAAACGTCGCGAAGAGCCTGTTTCCAGTCAGTCGTGTTCAGTTTGTCCCTGATCAGCCCGCGCCAGTTCGCCGGTGTGACGTCGGGTATGTCCCAACCCGATTGCCGGAGGGCATTGTTCAACTGAACCAGGTTCGGCGCCGGCCAAGTGGGATCCGCAAGGTACCAGCCCAAGTCATACAGGTCGCGCCCCTTCGTATACTTGCGAGTCAGCACTGCGTGCAGCTTGCCGGCCAGTAACGAAGACCGGTCGTAGTGAAGAAGATTCAACCAGACGAAGCGGCGCACCAAACGCGTTGTCGTACGCGCGCCGCGGGGAGGGCGGGTGTCGATCTCGATCTTCACCATGATCACCTCGTTGGGATGGGGAGACAGACCGAGCTCGAATAGGAGTCCACGTATTTTGATCGCGGCAGCTGCCACCGGCGGGCGCGGGCGGGACCGTATCTCCACGTCGTATCCCTCCAGCACAAGATCTCTGCGGACGGACTGGATGAGTTTTTCGAATCGAGCATTGTCTCCCGGCGCCGTGAGAGAGAAATCGAGATCCTCGGAATAGCGGGGAAGCTGAAACAGGAACCGCAGGGCCGTGCCCCCGACAAACGCCCAGTCGCTGAAGGCCCCCGCGTCCTGAAGGGCCAGAAGAATTCGCGCCTGCAAGTATTCCCGGGCGGTGCTGCGCCGCCGGAAATCATCAGGCTGATCCCGGAGGGTTTCCAGCAGAAGAGGTTTCATCTCGAACCTCGATTCTCCCAGAGTTCCAGAAGCCGCTTGACGGCGCGTTCGATCTTGGAGGACCGACACCTCTCGACGACGGCGTGGAGTCCTTCCAGGTCGAGTCCACGGGGCCTTTCAAGCCGAAGTTCGCGCAGGTATTCGACGCGGTCGCTGTGCGGAGTCAGGTAGAGCAGGTCGACCAGCGCCTTTGCCGGTCCCGCAAGCAATGCCATCTGGTTTCTTGCGACTTCCATTTCCCCAAACCCGAAGAGAAGAGGGATGGCAACATGTCGAAACTGGAAACGTCCTATGGGCGTCGAAATCTCTTCCGGCCGGCCGGTTGTGACGCTGGTAGTGACCGGAACGTATTCCGGGATCATGCCGTGGTGGGCCAACGCGGATTGCAGACTGACGTAGGAGGCTTTCTTGAGCGCGTTCGCCACCGCGAAGGGATGAGCCGACTTCTTGGAGTAGAGATCCGAAATCAGGTACACGCCGCGCCTCAACCGGATGACTCGTCCGCTCTTGACCCAGCGGTCCAGTTGCCGCCTGACATGGGCAGGCGAGGTTTGCCCAGCGAGAATCTCGCCCGTTCTGAATACCCCATTGGGACGTGCCACTGTGAGCAAAACCTCGAATCTCATAGCGACAATTTTCCATAAATGTCTATTTATTGCAACGAATGCGAATGAGAGGCAAAGATCAGAGACAAACACGTTGAAGTTTCTCCCAATAGTTATTAACCTTTATCGTATGAGGCCGGATCCGATGAATCGGTCGTCGAGAGAAGCACTTCGGAGACCAGGGCGCAACCGAGCGCCAGAGCTCAGAAAGGATGAATCATGAGAAAACCCGTCTTCGCAATCGCCTACGCCGTCGTTATGCTGGCAGCCGCGGGTCTCGTCATGGGCGCCCACCATGTCAAGACCATCAAGGGTGAAGGCACCTGCGCCAAATGCGGCTTGGGTGAAACCGCCTCCTGCCAGAATGCCATCCAGGTGAAGAAGGATGGGAAGACCGTCACCTATTACATGGTCGCCAATGACGTCGCCAAGAAGTTTCATGGCAACGTCTGCCAGGGCAGCAAGAGTGTCAAGGCCAAGGGCACCGTGGCCAAAGAAGGCGGAAAGATGATGCTGACCGCCTCCTCGATCAAGGTGGCCGAATAGAGGGGTTCTCCCTCCACGGCTCGCAATTTCGCATTCTCGCGTCAGTCCGGCGCCATGCCGGTGTGGGACTGGCGTGGGGTGTGGGGCGGTTTGAGCCTCGTTCCGAATCCTTCAAGCGACGCAGGAACCGGGCGGCTCTTAGCAGTCGCCCGAATGAGCCGTAGCCGAAGGCTCACCTCCCATGTCTGTCCCTGCCAAGCTCCTGATCCTTCTTGGTGTAGCTCTTTTTGTGGGCTACCTCCTGTATTCCAGTCTGAGTCTCCGCAAGTTCAGTTGCGAGGTCTGTGTCGAATTCCGAGGCCAGACCGTTTGCCGCACGGCGGCCGGGGCGACTCGGGAAGAAGCCCAGAGAACGGCTGTAGAGCTCGCTTGCGCCGTCTTGGCCTCAGGCCGGACGGAGAGCATGCGATGCAACGAGACTCCGCCCAAGAGCGTTCGCTGGAAGTGAATTCCCAACTTTAATTCCCTCGGCTTTCGAATCTGGCGGGAAGAAAATGCACGTAGAAGTCCGAAACCTGGAGGATGTGATCCTTGTCGATATGGAAGGCCGCCTGGTGGCTGGCGTCGGGGATCAGATGCTTCGGGAAGTCATGGATGAGTTGATCGCCGAGGGGTGGCAGAAGATCCTGCTGAATCTCTCCGGCGTTTCCTGGATCGACAGCTCCGGCATCGGCGAACTGGTTGCCGGAATCAGGCTGGCCAAACGATTCAACTGCTCGGTGAAGCTCCTGAGAGCGGGCGACCGGGTCAAGCACGTCCTCTCCCTCAGCCAACTCCTGCCCCTTCTGGAGATCTACGAGACCGAGCAGGAGGCCCTCGACCGCTTTCGCGATGAAAGCCCGTCTCCTGCGCCGGAAGAGTCCGGTTCAGACCGGAAGTGAGTCTCCGGGGGCGAGAATGGGAGGGGAGCAGGAGACGGACTCCGGGTATTTGAGTCCGGATCCGGTGTTGAGAAGCAGCACCCTCTCGCCGGGCCGGATCCATCCCGATTGACTCAGTTTCCGCGCGGCGGCCAGAGTGGCCGCCCCCTCCGGACAGATGAAGCTTCCCTCGCTTCGGGCCAGCAGCCGTTGGGCCTGAAGGATCTCCTCGTCCGAAGTCTCGACGGCGCAGCCGCCGGTGCCGTACAGAGCGTCCAGAACCAGGAAGTCTCCCAAGGCCTTCGGGACCGTGATTCCAAAGGCCACGGTCCGGGCGTCCGTCCAGAACTCCGATTCCCGGCGGCCCGACTCCCAGGCGCGGACGATGGGAGCGCATCCGCTGGACTGGACGGCCACCATTCGAGGAAAAGGCTGATCCAGCCATCCCAGATCCCGGAGTTCCCGGAAGACCTTGTGGATGCCGATGAGACCCACGCCGCCTCCGGTGGGGTAGACGATCACATCGGGGAGCCGCCACTGGAACTGCTCTGCCAACTCGAGTCCCATGGTCTTCTTGCCCTCGATCCGGTAAGGCTCTTTCAAGGTCGAGGCGTCGTACCAGCCGTGCCTTTTCACCCCGCCGGCCACCTGCTTCCCCGCGTCGCTGATCAGGCCGTCCACCAGGTAGAAGGTGGCGCCTGTCACGGCGCACTCCTTGCGGTGGATCAAGGGAGCGTCCTTGGGCATGACGATGACGCATTCGATGCCGGCGGCAGCGCTGTAGGCCGCCCACGCGGCGCCGGCGTTGCCGTTGGTGGGCATGGCCAGGGCTTCGACTCCAAGCTCCCGGGCTCGAGAGACGCCGACGGCGGCGCCCCGGGCCTTGAAGGTTCCGGTCGGCAACAGGCCTTCATCCTTCATGTAGAGCCTGGAGAGTCCGACTTGGGCGCCGGCCCGGCGCAATCTCAACAGCGGTGTCATCGGCTCTCCCAGGGAAACCCGCGCGTCGGGTTCGCGAAGGGGAAGCAGTTCCCGATACCGCCAGAGGCTCGGCTCGCGTCCTCCGAATTCCGCCGGGTGCACCGTCTCCCGAACACGATTCAGGTCATAGCGAACCAGAAGCGGTCCGCCGCAGCCGCAGAGATGGGCCCACCTTTCGCAATCGTGGGTGGCTTCGCAGCGTGCGCATTCCAAATGGGTAAAGAACATGGATCTTCTCTTCCTCCGTTAGCTGTAATCCCCGGCCAACGCGCGGGGACATTATAATTTGACTCTATGGTCGGCGATTCCGATTCCATTCATAATCGTGGACTGCTCGTGGCGCCGGCCGGAAGGAATGATTGAGATGTTGGTTTCCAAGGACGACTTTATCGGTCTCGACGACAGGGTCCATCTCTGCGCCGGGGGTGAAACTCCCATTCTAAAGAGTCATCAGGACGCCGTGAGCCGCTTCTTCCACGACAAGGCCGGGGGAGACGAGGGCCGGAATCGGTTCGAAGAGACCTATCTGGAGTGCAAGGAGAAGGCGGGGAGACTCCTGAACGTCTCGCCGGAGGAGATCGCTTTTCTCTCCTCCACCTCGGAAGGGGTCAACCTGTTGGCTCATGCTCTGGATTGGGAGCCGGGCGACAATGTGGTCGTGGCCGACCTGGAATTTCCTTCCGACGTCCTTCCCTGGACTCGCCTGGAGCGTCTGGGAGTGGAACTTCGCCTGGTGCGGCATCGCGATTGGCGGGTTTCCGTGTCCGATCTGGAATCTCACATCGACTCCAGGACCCGTGTGGTCGCGGTCAGCCTGGTGAGTTTTCTGACCGGGCAGCGGCAGTTGCTCAGCGAGCTCTCTCAACGGGTCCGGTCCGCCGGGGCTCTTCTCAGCGTGGACGCGACGCACGCGGCGGGCGTCGTCCCGGTAGAAGCGGGCCTCGCCGACATCCTCATGAGCAGTTGCTACAAGTGGCTGCTGGGAACCCACGGCGTGTCCATCTTCTACTGGAATCGAAGTCGCCTGCCCGACCTGAAGCCTCCGTTCCTGGGTTGGCACTCTCCGGCCAGCCTCACCGGTTGGCGCCACCCGACCCGTTACGAGCTGCGGCCCGGCGCCGCCCGCTTCGAGGCCGGGAATCCCTCCTATATCTCGGTCTACATCCTGGACAACGCACTTGGATACATCTCCGGCGTGGGTGTTCCCGAGATCGAAAGCTATGTGTTGGGTCTGAGCGAAACGGTGTTGCGAGGACTCACCGACCTCGGCTTGGAAATCATGACTCCCTCCCGGCCCCGGGAACGCGCCGGCAATGTCTGCTTCGTCGCTCCCCAAGAGAAGGCCGTGATGCGTTGGTTTGAGGATCGGGGAATCCTGATCTGGGGAGATTCGCGGCGGATTCGGGTGTCCACCCATCTTTACAACACCGCTGACGACGTGGAGAGTCTGCTCGAAACCATGAAGGACTGTCCTCTGGTCTGAACCATGGCCGATCGTCCCGTGAATCTGCGTCCTCGGCAATTGGGAACGGGTGCCGGGTCCTCCCGGCCCGTCTCCCGCTGCCTCATGCTCCAGACGGAACATCCGCAGCTTGTGCGCGCCGCTGTGGAAAAGCTGAGGAAATCGAACCTGTATCCCGGATGCAAGGTGCTTTTGGTGTGCCGCCAGGAGGATCTCGAGTCTTTCCAGGATCTTCCGGACGTGGAGTTTGTGACCTATGCCCGGTCGCGGGGCAATCGGTTCTCCGACCTGTGGCGGCGGATGTCCGGTTTCCGTGCGGATCTGGTCTGTGGGGTCTTCAGCGGCCGTCCCGTATTCCGAAAACAGAAGCTTCTCTTCTTCCTGCTTCCCATTCGGCGTCGGCTGATCTTCGATGCGCAGGCTCAGCCCTACCCGTTGCGATTCCGGAACCTCCCTCAGATTCTCCGAAGGAGCCGGCACCAGGAGGCTCTCCCCGAGATGGAGGCGACGATCCTGTTTCTGCCTACCGAAGAGGATTCGATTGCTCTGGAGGTCCTGAGGAGGCTCCAAGACCGGAAGATCGTGGGCCCTGGCCGGATTCTGGTGTTCTGCTCGGACGTGAAGAAAATCCTCTACGAGTCACAGTCGGAAGTGAGCGAAGTTGTCGCCTATGGAAACAGGCAGGGCCTGAGAAACCTGCGAACCGTCCTCAGATTGGCCAGGATGAAGGTGGACGTCGTCGTGGCCATCCTATCGGGACGGCCCATATTCCGGGCCCACAAACGCCTGTTTTTCCTGCTCCCGGCTCGGTCCCGACTGGTGTTCAATGAGCACGGAGACTGCCATTACGTCAAGCGGAGCGTGGGCGATCTGCTCGGTCTCTGGCGCACCCCTTCCCCTCCCAAAATCGAACCCTATCGGCGCCTTTCGAGAAGAGAGTTCCGTTTCAGCGCGTTGATCCTGATCAAGGCAGTCCTGTTTCTTCCCCGTTATCTGTTCTTGATCCTGTGGTTGCACTTGGGCAGCTTGAGGAAAGGCGGATCCAAGCGCCTCACCGTTTTCAGAAAGGGGAGCTTCGGAGCGCGCGACTAGTCAAGAGCCAATCAAAAACTCAGGAACCGAAGCGCGCCGCTACGGCATCCCAGTTCACGACGTTCCACCACGCCTTGATGTAGTCGGGCCTTCGATTCTGATAGCGAAGATAGTAGGCGTGCTCCCACACGTCCACACCCAGAAGAGGAACCTGTCCGGCCATGATGGGCGAGTCCTGATTGGCGGTGGAGAGGACCTCCAACGATCCCGACCCGTTCTTCACCAGCCAGGCCCAGCCCGATCCGAACCGGCCCACACCAGCGGCAGAGACAGCCTGCTGAAACTGGGCCAAGCTGCCGAAGGTCGAGTTGATGGCGTCAGCCAGGGCGCCGCCCGGTTCGCCTCCGCCTCCGGGTCCCATCAGGGTCCAGAACAGGGAGTGATTGGCGTGGCCACCGCCGTTGTTCCTGACTGCCGTCCGAATGCTCTCGGGAACCGCGGCGCAGTTGTCGGCCAACAATTCATCCAGGCTCAGGCCGGCCAACTCCGGATGCGAGGAAAGGGCGTTGTTCAGGTTGCCCACGTAGGCGGCGTGGTGCTTGTCGTGATGGATCCCCATGGTGGTAGCGTCGATATGGGGTTCCAACGCGTCATTGGCGTAGGGAAGGGACGGCAATTCGAATGGCATGAGATCTCCTTTCGATGTTCTTGGTTGAGCGGGGCGCCCGCTCGGCCAAAAACGATACCAGCCCGGGTCGGATACGGCAAGGGATCTCGTCGGCTTGGGAGGTATCATCGTAGTAGACTGGAGCGGGAGTCGATCGGGAGCGTGACATGCATTTTTTTGAAAGGCGGTGGCTGTTTACGCCCGGGTTTGTAGCCATTTTTCTGCTCGCCGAAATCTGCGCACAGGTTCCACAGGCTTCCGATTCGGAGACCGAGTACGTCGTCGTCGTCACGGGAAGAGAGCTGCTGGAAGGTGCCTACGCCGATGCGCACACTCAGTTTCTGGCGCGGACGTTCCGGCCCCTCGGAGGAAGATGCGTCGGGTCGGTCACCGTCACGGACGACGAACAGGAAATAGAGCGAGCTCTCGAATACGCCTCGCGGCGGAGCCGGATCGTCATCGTCACCGGGGGACTCGGACCCACCGGCGACGACATCACCCGCCAGACACTGGCCAGGTACACGGGCATCCCCTTGCGGGAATCGCCCCAGGTGATCGATGAGTACCGGCGCCGCTACGGAGACCGGGTATCCCGTCCGAGCCTCCGGCGGCAGGCTCGGGTTCCGTCCCGCGGCACGTATCTGAAAAATCGGGTTGGAAGTGCCGTCGGCCTCGTCTTCGACGATGACGAACGCGTCATCGTGGCGCTGCCCGGCCCGCCCCGGGAACTCCGGCCCATGGTCCGGGATGAATTGATTCCGTTCCTGGCCCAACGCTTCGGAATCCAGTCGTCGGTCGAATCGGTCACGCTGCGGTTTGTCGGGATCGGCGAGTCGAGCATCCAGAGGGTCATCGACGAGCATATTGACCTGCCGGCTGAGGTGAGGGTCGCTTCCACCTTCGAAGCGGGACGGGTCGACCTCACGTTCTACGGCCACTCCGGCTTGTCCCGCATTCGAGAAAGCCTGCTGGCGTTGCGGACCCGGATGCTGGAGCAGCTCGGGAAACATGTCTATTCCATTGACGGATCGACGCTCGAGGAGACGATCCTGCAGCTTCTTGCCGATCGCAAGACGACGTTGGCCGTGGCCGAAGTGGCGACGGGAGGCGGCCTTTCGTCCCGCTTGACCGGGACTCCCTCCGGGTCGTCGGTTCTGTTCGGCAGCTACGTGGCTGCCACCAATGCGGGACTGAAGGCATTGCTGGAGGATGGCGTTTCAGGGCCTTCGCAACTGGCTCTCCAAAGGAATGTGACGGTCCGTGATCTGGCCCGCAAGGTGGCGGGCGCCGGTCGGGATCGATGGGTGCTGCTGGTGGCCGGACCGGAGAATGGGGACGCCGACCGGGTCACCCTCTGCGCCGGGTCCCGGACCCGAGGATTCGAAATCGAATCGGCCGGCTTCCGGCGCGGCAGATCGGGACGCGAGCGGCTCATCACGCGCGCCCTTGATTTCCTCAGGAGAAGGCTGGCTCAATGAACTCGGAACCGGGAGGTAGCTGTAAGATGCCGATGGGCTGGATGATGCGTCTGAGTTGGCTGCTTTGCCTGGGGTTGAGCTCCCAGATTCTGGCCCTCGATTTTCCGCACCGGGCCAGGGTCGTCGAGATCACGGACCTGACCCACGACGTGAAGCGGGTGCGCCTGGTCCTGCTGAATCCAGGCGGGTTCGTCTTCAAACCGGGACAATTCGTATTCCTCAAGGTCCCGGAAGAATTCGTCCAGGAGTGGAACGCTCGATACGGGACGACGCATGGCTCGATCTTTCGACCCTATTCCTTCGCCTCCCCGCCCAGCCGGCTTCCGGAATTCGACTTCATCATCAAGCACTTCCGGGCGCCGCCCGGCAAGGACGTGCCGCCGGGCGTCGCTTCGACCTACGTCCACACCCGTCTCCGGCCCCAGGACGTTCTCTACCTCAGCGATCCTACCGGCACTCTCTACCTGGGCCAGGACAGCGACCGTCCCATCGTGGTGGTGGCCGGCGGCAGCGGCGCCGCCCCCTTCGTCGGATTGCTGGAATATTGGTTCGAACAGGGAATGGACCGGACCCGGAAGATCCACTTTTTCTTCGGTGTCCGGAGCCGGAGGGATCTTCTGCTGCACGACCTTTTCTCCCGGTGGGCCGCCGAGAAAGAGAACTTCAGCTACACGCCGGCGCTCTCCTCTCCCCGTGAAGAGGACGACTGGCAGGGTGAGACCGGTTATATTCAACTCTCGGTCGACAAACACGTGGAGGCCCCGTCCGAGGCGGAAGCCTATTTGGCCGGCCCGCCCATAATGGTGAAGATGGTGACCAGGGTTCTCCGGGCGAAGGGGCTCCCGGACAGTCGGATTTTCTTCGATCAGATTCTTGCCAGGGATTGAGGTGTTGAACATGGAGACTCTAACGATCGTGGCGGTGGTTTCGTTTCTGGCTCTGGCGTCGGGCCTGCTGGCCCTCAGGTCGGCTTCCGCGGCGAAGAGCCGGACCCGAGCTCTGGAGCGGAAGCTCGAGACCCTGGAAGAGGACGTTTCCAGGGCGGGTTCCCAACAGAAGGAGCAACTCGAGAGTCAGGGACAACTGCTCCGGAGGGTGGCCCAGGGGAAACACGTGACCGAGGCCGTCCTGTCCGGCGGCCTTTTCGACGAAATCGACGGTGAAGAAGCCTTGGAAATGCTGCGCCGGGATCCGGATACGTTGATCATCGATGTCCGGGAGCCCCATGAGCACGCCGCGGTCCGGATCCCCGGCGCCAAGCTCATCCCCCTGGGAGAAGTTGGCCAACGTGTCTCCGAGATTCCGAGAGACGCTGACCGCATCATCATGCATTGCGCCGGCGGAGGACGCTCGGCCCAGGCCTGCGCCCAACTGGGTGCCCAGGGATACGTCAATCTCTACAATTTGGCCGGTGGAATCGGACGCTGGCCCGGAGAAGTCCGGAGGGGATAGCCGGAATCCAGCCGACCTCTTGAAACGATCGATCCTTGGAAGTTACGGAAATCCCCCGATGGGAAATGCGGACTAGTGTGAACCGTACAACGCGTTTTTTCGCGGCGTGGACCATTCCCTCTCTGCCCATTCTTCTGGCGTTATTGCTGGGAGGTCCACAACTGTTGGAAGCTGCCCCCGGCACGCCAGGCATGAAGGCGTTTCGCGTGTCGGAGCCGCCGGTGCTGGACGGCGTGGTGGATTCCTCCTGGATGTCCATGGAGCCGGCCACCGGATTCATCCAACAGCTCCCGGAGACGGGAGCCCCGGCAACCGAACGGGTGGAAGTACGGATCGGCTTCGACCGCGACACCCTCTTCATCGGCGTCATCTGCTTCGATTCCCGGCCCGAGGCCATTGTCTCCACCCAGGCCCGGCGTGACGGGGTCCTGGACGAGACCGATTCGTTCGAGGTGCTCCTGGATACGTACGACGATGACCAGAGCGGATATCTTTTTGCCACGACTCCCGGAGGCATCGAGTTCGACGCCCAGATCATCCACGGCGGCCAGAGCCGCGCCGGAGGTGGACCTGCTCGAGCGGGGTCCGTCGGCGGCAGCGGCTTCGGAGGGGCCCAAAGGGGCGGGGCGTCCGCTTTCAATCTGAATTGGGATGCGGTCTGGACGGTGCAGGCCAGGATCACACAGCGAGGCTGGGAAGCGGAGTTCGCGATTCCTCTCCGGAGCCTGCGTTACGAACCCGGAACCGATCGCACCTGGGGAATCAACTTCAAACGCAACCTCCGGCGAAAGAACGAACAGTCCTACTGGGCCCCGGTCACTCGCGGGTTCGAGATCCACCGCGTTTCCCTGGCCGGAGAGTTGACCGGACTGGACCTGGATTTTCGGCCGAGCCGCCAGGTCATTCCCTACGTCAAGGGCGGATTCCTCCACGATTACCGGGGATCCGCTCCATCGAAGGACGGGATTCTGGATGCCGGCGTGGACATGAAGACTACGCTCACCCCGACTTTGACCTTGGACGCGACCCTGAACACCGACTTCTCCCAGGTGGAGGTGGACGAAGAGCAGGTCAACCTGACCCGCTTCGATCTGTTCTTCCCCGAGAAGAGACCCTTCTTCCTGGAAAATGCCGGTTACTTCCAGGTTGGAAGTCCCCGTCAGGCGGAACTCTTCTTCAGTCGCCGCATCGGCATCGATGACAGCGGAGTCGAGGTTCCCATTCTGGGCGGCGCCCGCGTCACCGGAAAGCTGAATCGTTTCAACCTGGGCGTCCTCAACATGCAGACCAATGAAGTGGAGGACGTGACTCCGGCGCACAACTTCACCGTTTTGCGTGTGGCCCGGGAGGTGGGTTCCCGCAGCGGGTTCGGGGCGATCTTCATCAACAAGGTGGCCACCGGGCCCACGGCGGGGCCGAACGAGTTCAACCGGACCTACGGCGTGGACGCCAACATCGGACTGGGAGAACGCTGGACCTTCTTCAACTACATTGCCCGCACCGAGACGCCGGATCTTGACGGCCGCGATCACGCCGCCAGCTCGGCGGTGAGCTACAACACCGATTTCTTCAACTGGGACGTGGGTTATCTGGAGGTGGGAGAGGATTTCAATCCGGAGGTGGGATTCGTGCCCAGGTCAGGCTACCGGAGGCCCTCCTACGGGATCTACTTCAATCCCCGCCCCAAGAATCATCCATTCTTCCGCCGCTTCTGGCCGCATCACTCCTGGCGGGGACATTATCGTTTCGACGGAACACCCGAGTCGGGCTGGCGCCACAACGACATGCGGGTGTTCTTCCAGGACGGCGGGTCGGTGGGGCTTGCGTTCAACCAGAACTTCGAACAGCTCTTCGAGCCCTTCGAGATCTTCGAGGACATCGTGCTGCCGAAGGGAATCTACCGTTTCAACAACTTTCTGCTGACCGTCGAATCGGACGAGAGCGCCGATCTGTTCGGCGTCGCCAACTACTCCTGGGGGGAATTCTACTCGGGTCGCATCAAGACCTTGAGCATGCGGGCCGGATTCCGTGTCGGAGCCGAGTTTTTGCTGGCCGCCCGCTACGTCCACAATTCGGTGGACCTCCCCGAGGGGCCCTTCCACACCGATCTGGCCATGGTTCAGTTGAACTATTCCTTTACGCCCAAGAGCTACATTCAGTCGCTGATCCAGTACAACAGCACCGAGCGGGAGATCGGGGCCAACATCCGGTTCGCCCTGCTTCGCACCGGCAGCACCGGATTTTTCATCGTCTACAACAGCCATTTCGATCCCACGGGGATCGACCCTCACGAAGGACCGATGGTGCCCGGCGCCTATCGGACCCACCGAACCCTGGACCGGACGATTCTGGCCAAGTTCACCTATCTGCTGGATTTCTGACCCTTTCTGAATCATTCTATGAACGCTCTGGAAACCGCTGGAAACAGGCAAGGGCCAACGCCGGAATCATGACCTACCTGACGCGTTTGACCGCGGCCATCAAGAGGGAATTGGAACAGGGCCGACTGGGGACGCCCGTGTACGTGCGGTTGGTGATCGTCGCCTCATCAGACCATGGACACCTTGTCCCCGTCTCCGTCGCGGGCATGCAGGTGGTCCAGGAGCTTCTTGGACCGCCGATCGGCGAGATCTTCGTTGCCGGTAGCGTCGAATCCGGCAACCTGTCTCTGCAAATGCATCTGGAGGGCGGGCGTACCGGACAGGTCGTAGTGACCCTCAAGCGGGAGGGCTCGCCGGGAGCCGATCTGCTTCTGGTGGGGAACCATGGCACGCTACGTCACGATCTGGCGGAAGCCGGTCTCGCCGATGAGACCGGGGAGCGGCTCTGGAGCGCGGGTACGGTACGAGCGGAGTTGGTCGAAGCTGTGGAAGAGTCCTTGCGGAAGAGATCGCCGGTGCGGCTCGGGTAACGGAGCGATCGATGAGTAAAACCTACGGGGTCCTTCTGGTGGCCGGAGACTTGACTCACCAGGAGAACTACGGTGCGGCGTTCGGCAGAGATCCGCGTTGCCGCGTAGTGGCGGTCACCGACGAGCCAGGAGTACCGGAACGGCGGGATCGATTGAATCGAAGGTTGGCCCGGCGCTTCGGAATTCCTTTCATCACCGACCTGTCCGATGCGCTGAAGCGCAGTGACGTCCATGTCGTCAGCGTCTGCGTGGAGTTCGAACGCCGCGCCCGGGTGGCCGCCCAGTGCGCCCGCGCCGGCAAGCACGTCTACGTGGACAAGCCTTTGACCGTCTCCAACCGGGAGGCGGCGTCTCTGGTGTCGGAGATCCGACGTGCCGGCGTTCGAAGCCAGATGTTCAGCATGTTCCGAACCCCGTGGGCACAACGGGCCCGGCGGCTCACTGACAGCGGTGCCCTGGGGCAAATCGTGAGCATGCACAGCGACCTCTTGTTCTCCAAGGGCCACTCCGGGACCGCCGACCTGGACCGTCCCCGCCAAGAGCATTTCCCGCCCCGAAGGTTCACCTATATCGACTCGAAACGGGAACTCTTCACCATGGGGGTCTATTCGATCGGAATCATGCGTTGGCTCTCAGGCCGTGCGGTGAAACGGGTCTATGCCCGAACCGCCAACTATTTCTTCCAGGAACACCAGAAAAACGACGTGGAAGATTTCGCGGCCCTGACCATGGAGTTCGAAGGCGGACTGGTGGGGACCCTGAGCGGAGGGAGAATCGGCTGGTTGAGCCATCTGGCCGGTGGAATTTCGGGGATCTTCCTGGCCGGGACCCGGGATTGCCGATTCGTGGACGGCGCCCGCCCCCGGTTCGAAGTGGCCTGCGACGCTCCTGCCTGGCGTCCCGGACCGCCGCACCCCGAAGATCCCATGGGATTCTGGAGAAGCAGCACCCGGGAAGCCGGCGGAGTCCACAAGATCACTTGGCGTACGGTCCCCGATGCGAGCCAGTCGGACGAGTCCTACTTCATCGACTGCATCGAGCAGGACCGCGAGAGCGACATGAGCGTCGCCGAGGCCGCCGAGGTGTTGAAGGTGCTCCTGGCCGGCTACGAGTCTGCGGCCACCGGCAAGGTGGTTTCGATCTAGTCGGGGGACTTTCCTGCCCCCCCCTGTCGGCGCCTGAAAGACGCCGCTCCTCAATACCAAGCGGTCTTGTCGACCACGTTCTTGACTGGGCGGCCATTGGCGTATCGCCTGACGTTGTCCACGACCACTTGAGCGAAACGATCGGGGATCCTGGGGGACCGGGCGGCGCAGTGTGGCGTCATGATGACGTTCTCCATCCGCCAGAGAGGATGTTCCGGCGGGAGCGGCTCGGTTTCGAACACGTCGAGGCCGGCGCCGGCGACCTCTCCCGCCTCCAGCGCCGCGACCAGGTCGTTCAGGTCCACGATGACTCCCCGTCCGATGTTGATCAGAAAGGCGGTCGGCTTCATCCGGCGGAACTGGGGCCGCCGGAACATTTTGACCGTCTCCGGCGTATGAGGCGCGGCAATCACCACGAAATCGCTCTCGGCCAGCAAATCCTGCAGCCGGTCCGGCTTCCAAAGCGACTCCACACCCGGCGGACGTTCCTCCCGTTTGGGATCGACCGCCAGCACCCGCATCCCGAAGGCCAAGCCTCGGCGGGCCACCTCCGATCCGATGCTGCCCAGTCCGACCACCCCCAGAGTGGTGTCCGAAAGGTGGATGTGCACCCAGTCCGCCGGAGCGACATCTCTCAGGCTGCGCGCGAAGTTGGGGACCTTCCAACTGGGGTCTCCCATGACCTCCCAAGTGGCTTTCGCCTGGTTGCGGACATAGTGGTGGAAATTCCGGGCGAAACAGAGGACGAACCCGAAGACATGGTCGGCAATGACGTCGGAGAAGATCCCCCGCATGTTGGTCAGGATCGAAGAATGCTCCACCAGGGCGGGGAAGAGAAAATGTTCCATGCTGGCACTGGGAGCTTGGATCCAGCGCAGTTCTGTTTCCGCCGCCAGGAGCTTGGGCGTCATCTTGCCGAAGAAGGCGTCGGCGTCCGCCATGGCTGCTGCGGCGGCGTCCTCGTCCGGCGCGTTCACCACGGTGCCGCCGTCACCTGCAGCATCCACGATCGCGGCGAGGCGGTGAGCATCCACGGCAGGATGGATCACCAGCTTGAATTTTCTTTTTGAGCTCTGGTCTTGGCGTTCCGCTGTCATTTCATACTCCCTGGGAATCGATGAGCGAACTCACTCTGGGCCTGATGACGGTGCATCCAATGGTGCGAAAGTCTTCCTGCAGGTCGCGGAAGGTCTCGTCGGACTCGCAGATTCCGACGATAGCTCCGCCTGAGCCGGCGTACTTCGCGCAGACTCCGTGGGCTCGAGCCATCTCGATCATCTCGACGTTCTTGGGGTCCAACCTGGACAGACCGGATCGGATATCGAAATTCTGGTCCATGAGGCGCGTCAACTTCACCGTGTCCCCTTGCAACAGGCATTCTCTCCCCTGCCGCGCGAGATCGGCGAACTCGTCCATGGCCCGATGAACCGCCCGTTCTCCCCGGTTCCAGCGGCCCCTCAAATCGCTGTGATAGATCCCCGAGATACGGCTCAGATCGTTGCGGAATGCCAGATAGAGCGGGGGCAGCGAGCCGGGATCGAGGGACTCGTAGAGTCCGTGTCCGAGGCGGCTCATGGTCTCCCGGTTGAAATCCATGTAGACCAAGCCTTCGTAGACTTGACAGACGCGGTCCTGGAGTCCCGCGTCGATACCGATCTCCTCCGTTTCCACCGAGAGGATGAGTCCGGGCAGAATCTCGTGAGGGATGGACACCTGGTAGAACTCGGCCAGACCCCGCATGGCCGCGGTGATGATGGCGCTGGATCCTCCCAGGCCCACCTGGCGCGGAATGTCGGTTTCGTATCGGAGGGAAAAATTCTGTTGAGGGAGTCCAATCTTCTCTCGCCAGCAGTATTCGGCGAAGACCTTGATCGTGGCCTTGACCAGGCGGAGACCGCCGTAGAGCCCGTTGACGCGGACGTCGTCCACCAGATCCTCCATTTGCCGGAACTCGCACCGGTCCTGGCGGCTCAGGATTATTTCCAGTTCGGGCCACTCGTAGACGACGACCTTGGCGGCGTAGTTCCTCAGAATGCAAGAGATGGTCTTGCCGTAGAAACCGTCGGAAGGGTTGCCCAGAAGGCCGATCCGAGCGTTCGCCTCGGCCCTAATGATCTTCAACCAATCGCTCCATCAGACGCTTGCGGAGCCCGGGACCCAGATCCGGATCCCGCATGGCGAACTCGACGAAGGTCTCAAAATAGCTCTCAAAGTTGCCGATGTCGTAGCGTCTCTCGTTCTCCGGAAGACGGACTCCGATGACCGTTTCTCCTTCTTCCAGAAGCATTTGGATGGCGTCGGTCAACTGGATCTCGCCGCCGACTCCCGGTTGGATCTGGTCCAGTCTCCGATAGATGGAAGGCGAGAAGGCATAGCGGCCGACCAGGGCCAGCCGACTGGACGTGGACCCGACTGGCGGTTTCTCGATCAGGCCCAGAATGGGGAATTCGGGACCGTCTCCTCCCGGCTCCACGATTCCATATCGGAATACGTCCTGAGGAGAAACCGTCTCGACGGCGACCACGCAGGCCGCCCCCGACTCGCGATGGATCCGGGTCATGGCGCTCACGACATGCGAGGGCGAATCGCGACCGATGATGCTGTCTCCCAGCGCCACCACGAAGGGACGGTCCTGGGTGAATTGGCGGGCGCACCGCACCGCATCCCCGAGTCCCCGCTGAAGCCGTTGACGGGTGTAGAAGAATTGGACCTCGGTTTGCTCGTAGTTCAGCTCCAGCAGCAGGTCTTCCTTGCCCGACTCCCTCAGATTCCGGATCAACTGGTGGTCCGGATCGAAGTGGTTCTCGATCGACGTCTTGGTCCTTCCGGTAATGAAGAGGATCTCCTGGATGCCGTTCCTGCCCAGTTCTTCGACCACGTATTGGACCACCGGCTTCTTGGCCACCGGCAGCATTTCTTTGGGCTGGGACTTGGTGGCCGGCAGGAGGCGGGTCCCCAATCCGGCCACGGGGACGACGGCGACGCTGATCTCCGGTCCTGTTTGCATAATGTCTCGTCTCACGGACGGCGTCACCCCTGCGGACGATAGAGCGTTACCAGGCAGCCTCCCAGAGCGGCCAGCAAAATGCCCAGGACAAACGGCCACTGGATACTCGAAATCCCGCCCGGCGGCGGTTGTTTGATCATGGAGGCGAACGCGTTGACGATGGGAGCTCCGGCGAAGACGATGGCCATGACCACGCTGGGGGAGCCCTTGGCTCCGAAGGCCAGAAGCACGCCGAAGGCTCCGACCGCTCCCAGGATTCCAGCGACGAGTGACAAGCCCATTCCCGGAGCCGGATAGCTCCAGTCCGCCCCCTGGCTCTTCAGAACCAGCAGTGGAGCCAGGATGGCGACCAGGAAATAGGCCAGGCCGACGAAGAGGAAGGCCTTGAAGCGTCCGTTCACCGGATCCGCCATGGCCATCTGCCCGGCATGGAGCATGGTGCCGTACAATCCCCAACAAAACACCGTCACGAACGCGAAGCCGAGCCAAGCCAGTCCGGTACTAGTCATGAAATTCCTCCTTGGTTGGATACGGAGTATAGCCCGAATTCCTGGGAGGGGGGACATGTTGTCCCCCTCTTGATCCCTCTCCCCCTCTTCACTCTCATCCACTCTTCATCGCCGACCCGGAGGGGGTTGAAAACCCCCGCTCCTAGCCGAGCCTGAAATCCAAGAGGATCGGGTCGTGATCCGACAGCTTGCCGAAGGTCGATTCGAGTTCGCCGATCACTCGCGGCGAGGACTGGGGATCGGGAAGGATCCCTTTGCCGGCGAACCAGTCCAGCTTCATGGAACATCGCCCGTTGTGGTCCTTCAGGGCCCAGTCGATGAACCAGAAGCACCAGTTGGGGATCCACTCGGCCATGTTCCGGTTGGTGGCCAGGTTGGCGGCGTCGTAGTGGAGGGTGCACGCGCCCATCCGGTTCAGGTCGCGATAGCGGTAGCCTCGGTTCTCCAGTTCCCGGAACAGGCGCCGTTCGAACCAGCGCTGCGGATGGGCGTAGTGGTTGTCCAGCACGTTGTCGATCCCCATGAGGACCCGCCGGGCGTAACCAAGGATGGAGTAAACGGCGCGCCGGGCATGGTGCGTGGAGGTGTTCCAGTCGCCGCCGATGACGACCGGCAGCGAAGGATGCCACCGTTGAAGATGGTCCAGCACCAGAGTCATCTGCAGATGCCGATGCGCCTGGCTGGAATGGGCGTCCAAGTGGAGGCTGACGGCTCGGAAACGCCCCAGAGGATGCTTCACCAGACCCAGGATCGCCCGCTGGCAACCCAGGCGCTTCTCCTTCCCCCTCAACTTGTCCTTGCCGTTGGGAAGGGGCAGCGCATGGGGCTCCGAAACCGGATGTCTCGAGAGCAGCGCGTTCCCGTGCAGAGCCTGGGCATTCTCTCCCGGCGCCTCGCTCTCCAGACCGGCTCCCTTGTCCAGATTGAGATAGCTGGGGGCGAAAACGTAGGTCATCCCGAGATTCCGGGCCAGCTCGCGGGTCACGTGGAGATTCCCGGTTCGAGCCATACCGTAATCCAGTTCCGTCAGCAACAGAATGTCGGCTTTCCGCAACAGCGGATGCTCTTGGAGAGCCCGCGTCAGGCCCGGCAACTCCAGGCCCCGTTCGATATTCCAGGCGACGGAGCGGACGGAGTTCCTGGCCGGTCCGGAATTCGGGGCCGGGTCTTCACCGGTCTCGACAGTATTCAGGATCCGGTCTATTTCGGGCCGGAGCCGACGGTACAGGGAAGAGGACTCCAGACTGCCGGTCGAAGGGATCTGCCTCAGTTGAGGAAAGTAGCGGTTGATGGCGTGGTCCATCAGTCCGTAACCCGGGAAGGGGATGCGAACCCACGATTGTCAGCCCGGCCCGGCTTACTCACCAAGGCGCTCCGGAAACGGAATCCTTTTCCAGAAGCAGAAGCACGAAGATGACGAAATTGATGCCGTGCGACGTGAAGCAGAGGACGCAGGGAACCCGCGTCAGGAACAGAAGGGAGTAGGTGAGAAACAATCCCAGCAGGACCGTGACTAGACTTGCCAGCAGTGACAAGTGGAAGATGGGAAAGGTGAAGAGGAAGCCCTCCACGGTCCCGGCGGCGATGAACGGGTAGAAGAGTTGAGCCAGAACCGAGTTGGGAACGCCGAATACACGGGCCCGGGGTGTGAAGACGATGGTGGCGCAGGTCTTTTCTCCCATCCTGCAGAAGCTGGGAATCCAGGCGGCGTCCGGCCGTGTCCAGCGGTAGGCCACGGCCGTGAAATAGGATGAGATGATGAAGCCGGCCAGCGACAGAACGACCAGCAGCAGGGACGGCCAACTCATGCGTGCCGCTCCCCTCTTGGCTGTCTCCGTCGTTCCATGGCTGAGCGTATTGTATCCCCCCATTGTCCCCCGGTGCAGGGTAACGTCCGAGGAAATCAACGTGGAGCACGGATCTTGAACAGTCCCCGGCCGGGTCGGCCCCATGTCCTGACACTGGATGCAGGAACGTCTTCCTTACGGGCTCAGGTGTGGGCAGTGGACGGGCATCCCCGGTCCGAAATCGGCGCCCGCGCCCAATACCGCCTTTGGACCGACCCGGAGGGCGGGGCTTGGCTGAAGCCCGAGGAGGTCCTTTCGGCCGTGTCCGAAGCGGTCGACGAGACAGTGGTCCGAGCCGAGTCCCGGGGCGCCCGGATTGCCGCCGTCGCTCTGGACACGCTCTCTCCCACACTCCTGGGAGTGGATGAGCAGGGACGGCCGCTGACGCCGGTCTACACCTATGCCGACACCCGCAGCCGGCAGGCTGCCGGCGAACTCAGGGATAGGCTGGATCCTGCGGAGGTCCACGAGCGGACGGGGTGTCCCATCCACAGCAGCTATCTGCCCTCCCGCCTCCTCTGGCTGGAACGGAGCCGCCCCCGCCTCTTCTCCCGAGTCTTTCGCTGGATGACTCTGGGCGAGTTTCTCTATTCGCGATTCTTTCGCACCTGTGGCGTCAGCTATTCCGTCGCCTCCTGGAGCGGACTCATGAACCGCCACCTCCTGGACTGGGACGAGTCCTGGATTTCGATGCTCCCAATCCGTCGTTCTCAACTCTCGCCGCTTCGCGACTGCACGGAACCGTTCACGGAATTGCGTAACCCCTGGGCTCAGCGCTGGCCGGCCCTGGCTCCAATCCCCTGGTTCCCGGCGGTGGGAGACGGAGCCGCCGCCAACGTGGGCAGTGGTTGCATACGATCGGACCGGGTGGCCCTCACCATCGGCTCTACCGGGGCGATCCGGGCGGTCCTGGATCGTCCGGCCTCCCCGCTTCCCGCGGGTCTCTGGAGCTACCTGGTCGATGCCGGACATCCCCTCCTGGGGGGAGCCACCACCGAGGGAGGCAGCGTCTTCTCGTGGTTGACCAGCCGGCTGCAGGTCGGTTTCGAACCGGATCGCCTCGAAGCCGAGTTGCAGGCCATGGAACCGGCAGCTCACGGCCTGGTCTTCCTGCCGTTCCTGGGGGGAGAAAGGAGTCCCGGGTGGCGGGACGAAGCCCGAGGGAGTCTGATGGGGATCACGCTTTCGACGCGGCCGGTGGAAATCATCCGGGCAGCTCTGGAATCGATGGCCTACCGGCTCTGTCTGATCTACAGGCTCATGGAGCCCCACTTGGCCGGACAACACGAGATTATCGGTGGAGGCGCGGGGCTGCTCTCTTCTCCCGCCTGGCTTCAGATCATGGCGGACGTCCTCGGCCGCCGGGTCGTGGCCTGTGCCGAGCCCGAAGTGACCGGCCGGGGAACCGCTCTGCTGGCGCTCGAATCCCTGGGTCTGGTTCCCGACCTGGCGGCGGTCCCGCCCATGATGGGAAAGAGTTACGATCCCGACCCCGCGCGCGGCCGCCGTCACCGCGAGGCGATGGAGCGGCATCTGGAGCTTTACCGGCGCCTCGACGGCTTCGCGCTAGAATAGGGAGTTCGTCGCGCAGGACAGGAGAAAACGAAGATGGAAACCAAAGCGGATATAGGACTCATCGGGTTGGCGGTCATGGGCCAGAACCTGGTCCTGAACATGAACGATCATGGCTACACGGTGGCGGTCTTCAACCGGACGGTCTCCAAAGTGGACGAGTTTCTCTCGGGGGAAGCTCGGGGAACGAGGATCCTGGGTGCCCATTCCCTTGACGAACTTGTCCGGATGCTCAAACGGCCGAGGCGGGTCATGCTGATGGTCAAGGCCGGCTGGCCGGTCGATGAGTTTATCCGGCAGCTCCTGGACCATCTGGAGCCGGGAGACATCATCATCGACGGCGGGAACTCCAACTACGAGGACACCCGCCGCCGGGTCTCCCTGGTGGAGTCCAAGGGCCTTCTCTATATCGGAACCGGCGTCTCGGGCGGCGAGGAGGGAGCCCGGCGGGGGCCCTCCATCATGCCCGGCGGGTCCGCCGAAGCCTGGCCTCAGGTCCGGCCGCTCTTTCAGGCTGTGGCGGCCAAGGTGGACGGAGTCGAACCCTGCTGTGACTGGGTGGGTGACGACGGCGCCGGGCACTTCGTCAAGATGGTCCACAACGGTATCGAATACGGAGACATGCAGCTCATCTGCGAGGCTTACCATCTGATGAAGGCGGGACTGGGAATGCCCGCGGATGAAATCAGCCGCGTCTTCGCCCGCTGGAACCAAGGGAGGCTGGATTCCTACCTGATCCGGATCACGCGGGACATTCTGGCGGTCAAGGACGGCGATGGGAGTCCGCTGGTGGAGAAAGTCCTGGATACCGCGGGTCAGAAGGGGACCGGACGGTGGACCGTCATCTCGGCTCTGAACATGGGCGTGCCCCTCACCCTCATCGGCGAGGCTGTCCTGGCGCGGGCCCTGTCGGCCATCAAGGAGGATCGGGTCGAAGCTTCTCAGCTATTGACCGGGCCCGGCCCGGGCGGTGCCGCGGCTCAAGCGGATCTGGTCGACGACCTGGAGCAAGCCCTTTACGCGTCCAAGATCATCTCCTATGCCCAGGGGTACCAACTGATGCGGGCGGCGGCGGCCGAATACGGTTGGAGTCTCGATTTCGGGGGCATCGCCCTGCTGTGGAGAGGCGGCTGCATCATCCGGTCCGTCTTCCTGGGGAAGATCAAGGAGGCCTTCGACCGGCAGCCGGATCTGAAGAACCTTCTCCTGGATCCTTATTTCAAGGAGCAGGTGGAAAGTGCACAGGAGTCGTGGCGCCGCGTCGTCTCCCGGGCGGTCCGCTGGGGCATCCCGGTCCCGGCAACCTCCAGCGCCCTAGCCTTCTACGACGGCTATCGGCAGGCCTGGCTTCCCGCCAACCTCCTGCAATCCCAGCGGGACTACTTCGGCGCCCACACCTACGAGCGCGTCGACCGGCCCCGTGGCGAGTTCTTCCACACTCGCTGGACGGAAGCGGTGGAGGCTGAAGTTTCAGACTGAGGAACACCATTGGCATAATATGCTAAAGTGCTTCTGAGTAAGGATCATGCCGACGCGAAACGTCGTTCTCACGGAACAACAGGCAAAGTTCGTCAAGCAGATGGTCTCCTCGGGGCGCTATCAGAACACCAGTGAGGTTCTGCGCGAGGGGATCCGCCTGATCCAGCGTCAAGAACAGAAATACGAAGTTCAACTGAAGGGGTTGCGGGAAGCAGCCAAGATCGGCATTGCTGACATCGACTCCGGATGCTTCCAAAGCTTCGACGCGCCGGAACAACTACGCTGCCACCTAGGAGAATTGGCCCGCGATGCGATGGGCGAACATTCCCTTGAATCGACCTGGGAGTGATGACTTCGCGTCGCAGGTGGCGTATTCGTATGACGGTCGCGGCCGAGAGAGACTTCCAGAACATTCTGGTTTGGACTTCTGACCACTTTGGTGGGCGCCAGGCTCGCATCTATGCGGATACCCTGAGCCAAGCCATTAGGGCGTTGACGGAAGGGCCAGATTTGGCCGGGTCCAGGAAGCGCAATGATATCGGCGAAGACATCCGGGTACTTCACGTCGCTCGTGGAGGACGGAGGGGCCGCCATTTCGTCCTGTACCGAGCGAATTCCCGAGTCGATCCCCCCATAATCGACGTGCTCCGCTTGCTGCATGACTCCATGGATCTACCCCTCCACGTAGATCCTTCTGAAGAACGCGTCAGCTAGCGGATCCTGCTGGTTCACACGTAGTGACTTCAGGAGGACCTGAAAACGCGACTGCCCCCTTTTCCCACGCGCGTTCTGGGTCAGAAAATCTGTGACCACAAGGACGCAGAGCGAGCGGGACGGAAGATCGTTGGCATCCAAGGGAACTCGAGTCAGCTCTTGAACATTCGCCGCGTGTCCACCCTCATACCCAAACCCCCGTGGCTCCTGCGTTTTAGAATCCCTAAGAACGCTCCTAAGAACGTGACTGTCCCTTTTCCCACACGGTCCCCTGCCACACGGTCGACGAACTCGGTGCGGTGCTCTCAGGACGCTCTCAGGACGGAGGCGAGAACGTGAGAACGTGACTGTCCCCTTCTCGCTCGGAGGCTTCCCGCGCCCCTGTTGTCGAAGGAACCACGCGGTATAGTTTGGCGGTCGTCGTTTGGCGCCGTCCCGGACAAATCCATGACGGGTGCGTCACATGGTGAGAAATGGGGCGAAGAGGAGAGTGCCGATAATTCGCCTAAAACTTATTATTCAGGACGACGCCGAGCGTCTCGGAAAGGGTGCGTTGCAGACGTTGGCAAACGAACTCGGCATTTTTTTCGAGTCGGAACCGTCGGGGACGTGGGTTGAAGTCGAGTACCTTCCGGTCGAGCAGTATGCGGAAAACCGATTTGAGCTGCCCGCGGACATGAAGACAACACTCGTGTACGTGTTGAAGCACCAACTGCCGACAGAGGAAGAAGTCGCACGGGAAGCCTTGGATCTGGCCCGGATTGTGTCGAAGCGGTTGCAGCGGCCTCGACGGAACACACACATTTTCTATGAGCCGCCCGGCAAGGGACGGATTGCCTTCGGCGGTAGACTGGTCAGGTGACCTCGGCACCGGGCAGGTTCCCCGCTGACTCTCGGACTCGGTTCCTTGATCTCAGGAATGGGGACGTGACTGTCCCCTTCTCTCGCATCACGACCACCGTATAAATACTGATCTCTATCGGATTGGATCCGCTCCGAGATCCCGGCATATTTTTGGGGATTATATACGAAAGTGCCGAAACCTGAGCATTAACGCCGGTTCCGTGGCCGGTCTATCCATCTGATATTCATGGGCTGGACCAATGCACGGGCCAACTCCTCGAAGTCTGCTTCCACGCGCGTATCCTGTTCCAGTTCGGCCTTGGTCGGTTGGTAGGAATCCTTGACCAGTTCGATGGTGGGATGTTGGGGATTGTGTCTGGGTTTCTTCATGCGGCCCTCGGCCTCCTATGTTGTTTCCCCTCAGAGTAGTCTTCCGGCGTGTAGATTTGAATCTTGGCCAGGTCCATGAAGCGTCCGGCGTTGACGGCGGCATTTCTCATGCCGTTGGTCACTCTGTCTCGAAAGCAGGTGAAGATGCCGAGATCAGTTCCGGCCTGTTGGCGTGTGCCGTTGAAGGCTTGGACGTGTCCGGGATTGGTAGAGGCGCCTTTGACCTGAGAAACGATGTCAATGAACCGGCCCTTGCGGACCGGGAGCCGTCCCACGCCGTCAATTCCGCCATCCCGTCTCTGGATTCGGTTCGGCTCCATACCCTCCACCAGAGTAGCAGCCCACCTCTCAAACCGGAATTTATCGATGCTGGCAAGCTCCTGAGCGTGTGTGATGGTATGGGGAAGGCCAATGTCTTGGGTGTGTTCCCAACGGATTCATCCGGGGCATCCTCCCGCATGACTTCAAGGTTGTCTCCAAAGCTCAGTCGATTTTCGTTCAACCCACCAAATCCTTGTAACGCAGCCGCTTTCCCACCATCCGGTCAGCGACCCGGGCCATTTGATCCAACGTGTCCATGCGCCTTAGGTTGTGACGTGCGGCAAACTCTCCAACGTATCGGTCGGTGTGCTGTTCCGAGAAGTGGTGAAAGGTTCCGTGGTAACTCCGCTTCAACATCGACCAGAACGATTCGGCTCCGTTGGTGTGGCAGTTGCCTTTGACGTACTCCTGAAGAGAATGCTTGACCGTCTCGTGATTGACAAGCCGACCGTAAGAGGTTGAATCGTCCGTGTAGATCTTGGCATCTTCTCCCACCTGCTCCAAGACGAAACGGGAGAGGGTTTCAGACTTGGTGTCAGGGACGACTCGGGCCGACACTTGGTTGGAGGGGCGATCTTTGACAGCAGCCACGGCCGTCTTTCCAACGGCTCCACGTCCCTCCAGTTTGGCGCGTTTGACCTTCGGCATATTCTTCCGCTTTCCGCCGAGATACGCCTCGTCAGCCTCGACCGGGCCGGAGAACAGGGCCATTCCAGTCAGGTTCAGACCTTTTCGTATCCGGTGAGCAAGGTGCCAAGCCGTCTTCTGGGTTACGTCCAGGTCACGATGCAGCTTCATGGAGGAAACGCTCTTGAGGCTGGTAGTCAGGAGGTAGGTCGCAAGCAACCAAGTCTGATAGCCGAGTTTGGAGGACTGCATAACCGTCCCGACCCGGACGCTGAACCGCTTGCCGCAATCGCGGCAACGATACGGCATGGAAGGATGCTTGGCTCCGGTCTGGACATTGGTGGAGCCGCAATGGACGCAACAGACTTCCTCCGGCCACCGCTGCTTTATGAACCATTCCTCAGCGGCTTTATCGTCGGGAAATCTCTTGAAGAATCCGCGCAGTGAAAGTCCCTCTCGAAACGCCTTTCCGGGTGCCTTGTTCCGTGTCTCGTAACTCATTGCATCCTCCTAACTTACAAGACACATTATATAGGAAAGTACCGGGATTGTCAACCCATACGGGCAACCTTTTCGGAACTTTCGTATATAATCCCCATATTTTTCGAGCCAGGATGTTGTCGATTTCCCGATGCCGTCGAATTGCAGAACGTCGGTCACCGTGATCATTTCGCCACCAAGAATGCTTTCCTCACTCTTCCCTTCCATGCTCCCCAGCCTGAAGAGACCGTTACCGTCCACTTCTTTGTCCCCTGCCTCAGACCAAGTCCTGAAAGGCTCGAAACAGGGTCCGGTAGTAGCGCATGACCCGGATCGGATCGGTGCTCTCGGGGATCTCGGCCATGCAGTAGCCGGGGTACTCCATCTCCCGGAGCAGGCGGAACAGAAGCCGCCAGGGATATTCTTCGACGAAGAGGTCCCGCATGTGGACCAGGGAGATCCGGTCCTTGATCAGGTTGAAGTTGGTCTCCACACCCCCGTCCAGAAGATCCGTCTTGTTGGAGTTCCAGCAGATCCGGACGTTGTCGTGGTCGGCATAGTCCAGCATCTTGCGGATGCGCGGGATGCGGCCGGTCTCGCGTCCGTGAACCTCCATCCGGATCTGGACGCCCCAGCCGTTGCCGTAGGCTCCGCATTCCCGCAGGGCCAGGCCGATCTGTTCCAGGGTCTTCTCCTCCGGGACCCCCTCGGGGAGTCCGTTGGGGCGCACCTTGACGCCGGGGGCGCCGACGTCGTGGGCCAGCCGGACGAAGGCCTTGGTCTCTTCGATGTTGCGGCGCAGGACTTGCGGATCGGGCGAGTGATATTCGCAGGCGCTGCCCAGGCCGACCAGGCGGACCGGTGAATCCTGAAATCGCATCATGACTTCCCGGCGCTTCTCGGGAGAGATGTCGATCTCGACGCCGTGGGCGTGGGTGCTGCGCAGCTCCACCCCCTCGAACCCGGTCTCGGCGCAGTTGCGGAGGAGCGTCTCCAGATCCCAGCTCCGGCCCAGGTTGTAGGTGACCGTTCCCAGACGCAGGGGGAGCTTGCGGGTGACCTGGCGGGTCGCTGCGGGCAAGGCGGAAGTTTCTCCGGCCCGGAGTCCGGACGGCACCGCTGCCGCCGCACCCAGAAATCGTCTTCTCTTCATGGTTCTCTCCCTGATTGCGCTACCGTGCGGACTCGCTGTTACGGGTGCCCCGCCGCCAACAATTCCTGGTAGCTCTTGATGACGCCGCCGCGGCTCTCTTGGAACTCGAGGGCGCTCCGGCGATCCTTGAAGGCCGCCAGGCCGGGCAGGCACCGGTCCCAGGCCAGAGTGTACTGGTGTCCGGATCCATCTTCTCGCGGGCGTTCCATTGAGCAGCATTGGCGGACCGAGCTGTCTTCGACGTAGACGGCCTGTTCGGCAGGGAAGAGCTCTCCCGTGGAGATGTCGCCGATCCAGGCCTCTTTCACCCGGTCGCTGTTCAATTCCTGGTAATGGAGCCCGCAACGAGGACAGCAGACGTCGAAGTTCTCTCCCCCGGAAAGAACGATTCGATAGGTCGAAGCTCCATGCAGAGGTCTCTGGCAGACGGCGCAGATTTCCGACTCCAGCGTGTACAGGAAATAGCCGCTGCCGGCCAGCAGCAGCAACAAGAGTACGAGCGCAGTTCCTCGAAGCACTTGGGAGACTCTTCCGGCAGGCTTGGCCGGAGCGTCTGGCGGGGAGCCATTTTCCTTCATGACACAGTCACCCTGGGGGCCGGTCTACGCTTGCCGGGGCTACGGCAACTCGCGGCGGAGTTTCTCATAGTATGCCTGATCCAGAGGCTCCTTGAGCTGGAAGCGAAAGACCCGCATCTTGTCGAAGTTGCGGCGGTTCTCTTCGTAGGTCCGGATCTCCAGCTCGTACCGCTGGGAGGACCAGACATTGGCCACGTCCCGGTCCTTTCTCCACTTCCTAGAATCCGACGAGTCCTCGCTGTCGTAGACGATGGTCTCCGGTCCGAAATAGAGCGTGCCTTCGCAGCCTCCGAGAGCATGCTTGTGCTTGGCCGGGACCTGGTACTCGGCGTCGATGGGATCGGTCACGCGATCGGTCACCGGTTTCTTCAGCTTGCCGGAGATGAGCGAAAGTGTCCGGTCGGAAAATGTCCGATCGGAAGACAGCAACTCGAAGTCGAAGACCTTGTCCTGGCCCAGCCGGAGCTTCTGGTCTTCGTAGGTGAGCACGCTCAGGAGGGACGGGGATTTGCGGTCCACGCTCTGAATGTCCTGCCAGACCCACTTCCGATTGTGTTCCATCTTCTTGGGGGACCGGTATTCGATCCCCTCTTCGTCGATGATCAATTCTCCCTCGCACTTGCCCCAGGGATCGTGGTCGTGCCGGACCCGCATCGATTCTCCCCGAGCCCAGGTGGCGAAACAGAGCAGTGTCAGGAGAGCGCACAAACTTCGCTTCATTTCAGCTTCCAACCCTTCCAGATGTAGTAGATGATCGGGTAGACGCAGAGTTCCAGGAGGACGGATGTCGTCACTCCGCCGACCATGGGTGCGGCGATTCTCTTCATGACGTCCGCGCCTGCTCCATGGCTCCACATGATGGGAATGAGACCCGCCAGGATGATGCAGGCCGTCATCACCTTGGGGCGCACACGGTGGACCGCTCCCTGGCGGATGGCATCGGTGAGGTCCGAAAGACGCTGCATGCGACCCGCCCGGACCGCCTTCCCGTAGGCTACGTTCAAGTAGAGTAGCATCACCACGCCGGTCTCGGCATCCAGTCCCATCAGGGCGATGATCCCGACCCAGACCGCAACGCTCATGTTGTAGTCGAGCAGATAGAGCAGCCAGAACGCCCCCACCAGGGAAAAGGGGACCGCCAGGAACACGATGGCCGTCTGGAAAACGGACCGCGTGTTCAGGTAGATGATGACGAAGACGATCAACAGCGTCATGGGGATCACGGCCATCAGGTGTCGTCGGGTCCGCTCCATGTGCTCGAATTGACCGCTCCAGATGACGTTGTATCCGTCCGGGACGTCGACCTGACCGGCGACGGCCTGCCGGGCCATCGTCACGTAGCTCCCCACGTCGATGTCCGCCAGATCGACGTAGATCCAGGCGTTGGGGCGGGAATTCTCCGTCTTGATGGAAGACGGCCCCTTCCGGATCCGGATGGAAGCCAACTGTCCCAGGGGGATCTGCGCCCCGTGGGGTGTGGGAACCAGGATTTCCCGCAGGGCGGGAAGATTGTCCCGCAATTCCCGGCTGTAGCGCAGATTCACCGGATAGCGTTCCAGGCCTTCGACGGTGGTGGTGATGTTCATTCCCCCGATGGCCGACTGGATCACGTCCTGCACGTCGCCCACGGTGAGCCCGTAGCGGGCGATGGCGTCCCGCCGGATGTCGAAGTCCAGGTAGTTGCCCTCCATGACCCGCTCCGAGTAGACGGAGAGGGTGCCGGGCAGGCGGCGGACAACCGCCTCGATCTCCTGCCCCAGGTTCTGGAGCACGGTAAGGTCCGGTCCCGACAACTTGATCCCGACCGGTGTCTTGATTCCGGTGGAGAGCATCGCGATCCGGGTCTTGATGGGCATGGTCCAGGTGTTGGTGAGCCCAGGGAACTGAATGGCTTCGTTCAACTCGTCGATGAGGATGTCCGGGGTCATGCCGGGGCGCCACTCGGACTCGGGTTTGAGCATGATGGTGGTCTCGATCATGCTCAGCGGGGCGGGGTCGGTGGCAGTGTCGGCCCGCCCGATCTTCCCGAAGACGCGATCGACCTCGGGGAAGGAGGCGATGATCCTGTCCGTCTGCTGGAGGATCTCTCTGGCCTTGGTGGTGGAGATTCCGGGCAGGGTGGTGGGCATGTAGAGCAAATCGCCTTCGTAGAGGGGCGGCATGAACTCGGATCCCAGGCGGGAGTAGGGAAACCAGGTCAACCCCAAGGTCCCCGCGGTCAGGATCAGGACCGTCCACTTCCACCTCAGGAGGAGCCGGAGCACCGGGTCGTAGAGCCCAATCAGGATACGGCTGAGGGGATTCCTTTTCTCGGAACGGATCCTCCCCCGGATCCAGTAACCCATGAGGACCGGTACCAGGGTGATCGCCAGGATCGAGGCCGCTGCCATGGACCAGGTCTTGGTATAGGCCAGCGGCTTGAACAGCCTCCCTTCCTGGGCTTCCAGCGTGAAGACCGGAATGAAGGAGACTGTGATGACCAGCATGGCGAAGAAGAGGGTGGGGCCGACCTCCTTGGAGGCTTCGGCGATGATCTGCCAGTGGTCCTTGTTGCCGCGATCCGCCTCCAGGTGTTTGTGGGCGTTCTCGATCATGATGACGGCGCCGTCGACCATGGCCCCGATGGCGATGGCGATGCCCCCCAGGGACATGATGTTGGCGTCGATCCCCTGACGCTCCATGACGATGAAGGAGATGAGGACCGCCACCGGCAGGGTGATGATGGCCACCAGCGAGGAGCGCAGATGGAGCAGAAACAGGATGCACACCAGGGCGACCGCCAGCCCCTCTTCCAGGAGCTTCTCTCCCAGCGTCTTCACCGCCCGTTCGATCAGAGCCGACCGGTCGTAGACGGTCAGGATCTCCACGTCCCCGGGCAGGCCCTGACGCAGCTCCTCCAACTTCTCCTTGACTCCTTGAATGACCTGGTGGGTATTGGCCCCGGACCGCACCACGACGATTCCGCCGACCACTTCTCCCTCGCCGTTGAATTCGGCGATCCCCCGCCGCATTTCGGGTCCAATCCGGACCGTGGCCACGTCTCTCAGGAGAATCGGCGTTCCGGCCGGCGACACCGCCAGCGCAATCTCCCGGAGGTCCGCCACGTTTCGGATATACCCCCGGCCGCGGATCATGAACTCGGTTTCCGACATCTCCAGGACCCGTCCGCCCACTTCGTTGTTGCTCCGCTGGACGGCCTGGCGAATCCGGGAGATGGGAATGTCGTAGGCTCGCAGCCTGTTGGGGTCCACGGTGATCTGGTACTGCTTGACGAAGCCGCCGACACTGGCCACTTCCGATACGCCGTCCACCGACGTGAGTTCGTACTTGAGGAACCAGTCCTGGATGCTTCGAAGCTCGGCCAGGTTTCTCCGGTCCGACTTGAGGACGTACATGAAGGCCCAGCCCACGCCGCTGGCGTCCGGTCCCAGGGTGGGACTCACTCCTTCGGGCAGACGGGCGCTGACGTAGTTCAGGGACTCCAGCACCCGGCTCCGGGCCCAGTACATGTCCGTCCCGTCTTCGAAGATGACGTAAACGAATGAGGCGCCGAAGAAAGAGTATCCCCGCACCACCTTCGAATAGGGCACCGAGAGCATCTGGGTGGTGATGGGGTAGGTCAACTGGTCTTCCACCACCTGCGGCGCCTGGCCCGGATACTCGGCGTAGATGATCACCTGGACGTCGGAGAGATCGGGAATGGCGTCCAGAGCCGTCCTCTGGAAGGAATAGAGTCCGGCCAGGATGGCGAAACCGGTGGCCAGGACGACCAGGAGCCGATTTTCCAGGGACCAGTCTATGATTTTTCCCAGCATGTCTCAGATCGCCGCGGACTGGACCCTCAGTGCTGATGCTGCATGGAGGCTCCCGAGTCCCCCGTCGCGCCCGTGGAGTTCGGAGAGACGATCTTCCGAATGGCCTCCTTCAGACGGCTCTCCGAATCGATGAGGAATTGGGAAGAGATCACGACGCGATCGCCCTCGGCCAGACCCTTTCTCACTTCCCAGAAGCCATTGCCGTTTCTGCCCACCACCACCTCCCGAACCTGGAAAGCTCCATTTCCCCGATCCAGGACCACCAGGTTCCGGCGGCCGCTGTGGATCACCGAGTCCTCGGGGACCGCCAGCGCGCCGCGGACCGATGACACGTCGAAGGTGACGTTGGCGTACATGTCGGCGCGGAGGCTCGGATCGGGATCGATCAACTCCAGGGACACTTTCAGGGTCCGGGTCCGGCCGCTGAAGGCGGGAGACAGGAACCGGACGGCGCCGCGAAATTTCCGTCCCGGCTGGGAGGGGATCTCGATGGAGGCTGCTTGTCCGGCTTGCATCCAGGGAATCTGATGTTCGAAGATCTCCGCCTCGACCCAGAGGCTGGAAGGATCGGCGATCTTGTAGAGGTTCATTCCTGGATGGACTCGCATCCCCTCCAACGCCTCGTCCATCTTCTCCACCACCACTCCGCTGACCGGCGAGACCAGGGTGACGGTGTGCCGGAGTTCACGGGACTCTTCCAGTTGGCGGATCTGCTCCGAGCCGATGTGCCAGTGATCCAGACGCCGCCGGCTGGACTCCACCAGGGAGCGGGCCCGCTCGGCCACCTCGGGATATTGGTTTCCGCTGAGCCGCGCGGCGTATTCCATGGCCTGCAGGTACTCCTGCTGGCTGGTCACCAGTTCGGGGCTGTAGATCTCCAAGAGCTTTTGGCCTTCCTCGACCGGCTCACCCACGTAGTTGACGTGGGCCTTCTCGATCCAACCGTCGAACTTGGTGTTGATCCACGACATTTTGCCTTCGTCGTAGACCAGGTTTCCCACGGTTCGGATGGTGAACGAGAGATCGGCCCGCCGGACGGCAACCCACTGCACGCCGAAGTTCTGGACGAAGGACGGATCAATTCGAACGACGTCCTGATCCCCGATCCCGGATTCCGATTCCGCAACGTCCGTCTGTCGCTTGTCTGCGGTGCGAGTCGCCATCTCACCGGAAGCACCGCCGTCGTCCCTGGGGCCGTGCGAGAGTCGAGAATGGGACATGCCTTGGTCGGTCCCGGAACCCTCCGAGTGTGTCCCGGAGCCTTCCCGGTGTGAATCTGAGCCTTCACGGCCGGCGGTCGACCCCTTCAACGGACTCAGACGCATCCCGCAGAGTGGGCAGCTTCCCGGCCCTTGCCGGATCACCTGGGGATGCATGCCGCAGGTCCAGAGTTGTCCCTCCTGGGAAGCTCGTTGGGGAGACAGGATGCCGAACCAGGAGGCGGCTCCGTTCCGGATCCGGTGACTCAAGCGCCAATCGAAAGGATCCACCAGGATCAGGGCGGCTGCACCCAGAAAAACCAGCAGGACCGAAAGAATCCTTGCCTTCATCACTCTTCTCCCGGTGCGGGGTAACGTGTTCCGACGGCCTGCTCCATTTCCGCCAGGGCCTGCATATAGTCGGCCTGATGGCGAGCCTGGAGCACTCGCGTTTCCAACAGGGACCGTTCGCTGTCCAACAGCTCCAGGGCTCCCAACAGCCCGTTCCGGTATCCGGACTCGGTTGAGCGGAGCCCCTCCCGGGTCTGGGGAATCAGGACCCGTTCAAACAGGTCCATCTGCCTCCAAAGGGTCCGGATGCGACCCGACAGGTCCCGGATGGAGAGTTGGATCCGGTTTCGCAGATCTCGATAGGTGCTGCGTTCGGCGATCAGATTTTCCGCAGCCTCCATCACCTCCGCGCGGTATTTGTCTCTTTGGAGGGGAATGTTGATGCTCACCGAGAGGTTGTAGGCGTTCTTGCCGCCACCGGGACTCGGGTCCGGAAGCAGGTCCTGCGGCGGAAGGCCGCCCACGTTGACGGTTCCCGCACTCAATGTGACATCCGGCCAGAAGCTCTTCTTGGCCAGCTCCACGCCCTGCTCCGATGCTTCGATCCGAACCATGGCTCCCTTGAGTTCCTGCCGGTGACGCACTCCCAGCTTGTAAAGCTCATCCAGGTTGGTCCTGACCCTCGTTGGGGCGGGAAGCAGGAGTCGGGGAACGGGTTTCTCCGGCGGTTGATCCAGCAGGCTGTTCAGCCGTGCCGAAGCCGATTGGCGTTGTTGCCGCAGGAGTTCGAGCCGGCTCATGGTCCGGCTGATCTCGGTCTGAATCCGGATCACCTCCTGCTGATGTCCCTTGCCCGAAGCATAACGAGCCTGGGCCAGCTCCTCGTAGTGATCCAGCAGTGATTGCTCTTCGCTCACGATATCCAGAGCCCGGTCCAGGTAGGCTACGTCATAGAAGGTTCGTTTCACGTCGGCGGCGATTTCCCTTTCCCGGGCGCGGTAGAGCCGGTATCGGGCCGCCGCCCGTTTCACGGTAATCTTGCCTTTCAGATCCAGCTTTCCGAACCATGGGAACCGCTGACTGAGGGTGAGCGTGCTCAGTTGAGGACCCTCCCGGGTCTCCACACTGCGAAGGAAACGGCCGAAAGTCACCATGGGATCGGGCAGAGAGGTTTGTTGAGGCACCTTTTGGAGAGCCGCGCGGTAATGGGCATACGCCGTCTGAATCGAGGGGTTGGAGTCGAGGGCGGTGCTAATGTACTCGCCCAGCAGCGGGTCCGGGATGTGGAAGGCTTGCTCCGCACCCGGCTGCGCTCCGTAGACTCCAGGGCGCCCCGGCAGGAGGAGTCCGACTCCCAGCAATACGGCCGTCAGGAATAGGGCCTTCGATCTTTTCATCGTCGAATTTCCGGCTCGCTTGTTTCTGCACGCAATTTCCGATCCAACTGGAGCTCTTGTCCCGGATGCGGATGCTAAGTCCTTCCAAATCGGATATTTGGTTCTTGTCGGTCTGAAAGGGTCCGGGGATCGACGAATCGGCTCTTTGGTTTATATGAATCATCGAGTGTGGGAAATAGATCATCTGTCTCATATGACACACTTGTTGAGTACAATGGGTAGAAGATGAATTCCGAACGGATCCTGTTGGTCGACGACGACCGGAATTTCCTGCGGGTTCTGGGCTACCAGGTCCAGGAGTTCGGGTACGATACCTGCTGTGTCTCTTCGGGGATCCGAGCCTTGGAGCGAGTCCAAGAGTCCGACGTGGGCCTGGTGGTCACCGACCTGCGCATGCCGGGGATGGACGGCCTCCAGTTGCTGGAACGGATCCGCCGTCTGGACCCCGACCTGCCCGTGATCGTTCTGACCGCCCACGGCTCCATCGAGGGGGCCGTCGACGCCGTCAAGGGCGGGGCCTCCGATTTTCTGACCAAGCCCTTCGAGCGGGAGGAGATCCACCACTCCATCCGGAAAGCCCTGCAGATGACGCAGTTGATTCGGGAGAACCGGAGACTCTCCCGGGAGGTGCGGAGCCGGTTCGAGTTCGAGGGGATCGTGGGATCGTCCAAGGAGTTCCGGGAGGTCCTGGACATGGCGCGCCAATTGGCGGCGGTGGGAACGACGGTCCTGATTCAGGGAGAGACGGGGACCGGGAAGGAACTCCTGGCGCGGGCCATCCATTTCAACGGTCCCCGCCGGGATCATCCATTCGTGGTGGTCAACTGCGGCGCCATTCCGCGGGACCTGATGGAGTCCGAACTCTTCGGTCACCGCAAGGGCGCCTTCACCGGAGCCGTCGCCGACCGGCGTGGAAAGTTCGCCGCGGCGGACACGGGGACTCTGTTCCTGGATGAGGTGGCGGAGCTTCCGCCGGATATGCAGGTGAAGCTCCTCCGGGTATTGCAGCAGAAGGAGATGGACGTGATCGGAGACCCGGAGCCCTCTCCCGTGGACGTCCGGATCCTGGCGGCCACGAATCAGGATCTGGGCCGGGCCCTGGCTGAAGGCCGATTCCGGCAGGATCTGTTCTATCGGCTCTCCGTCGCGCCTTTGAGGATCCCCCCCTTGCGGGAGCGCCGGGAAGACATCCCCCTTTTGATCCACCATTTCCAGAGTGAATCGTCTCGGAAACTGGGGAAGGAGGTGCGGATCGGGGAAGAGGCGGTTTCGCTTCTGCAGTCGTACCGCTGGCCCGGCAATGTCCGGGAGTTGGAAAACGTCGTCGAGAGGCTGGTGCTCTTCAACCAGACCGGAAGCGTCGGGCACGAGGACCTGCCCATCGAAATCCGACGCCCTCCCGGGGATTCCGGCGGCCGGATGTTCCGGCTCCCCGAGAAAGGCTTTTCTCTGCAAGAGCTGGAGCGCGACATTCTGCTGGCGGCGCTGGAGCGGAACCGGTGGAATCAGGTTCGTACGGCGCGGTACCTGGGGATCACCAGAAACACTCTGATCTACCGGATGCGGAAGTTCGGACTCAGGCGAATCAGGGGGGAGGGCCGACCTCCGTTATGATGGGGCAACGCGCCAACTGGTTCGGACCGGTCTCGATTCTGGCGGGTGTGCTGGTCATCTCCGCTTTCCACTACACCACCAGCACGGAGTTCCGGTATCTGCACGAGATCTACCAGCGCGTTTACTACGTTCCCATCCTGCTGGCCGCCTTCTGGTATGGACCCGCCGGCGGCGTCTCGACGGCCCTGCTGACGAGTGGACTCTACCTCTACCACATCCAGCGGGACTGGTCCCATTTCCCCATGTACACGTTCAACCAGTATGCGGAGATCTTCCTCTACCACGCCATCGGGCTCCTGGTGGGAATCCTCTCCAGCCGCGAAAGACGGCAGCGAAGAGACCTGGAGCGAACTTCCAGGCGTCTGTCGGAGGCGTACGAATCGTTGCAGAAGACCTTCGAGCATCTGAGGCGGGCGGATCGCCTGGCCTCCATGGGACAACTCAGTGCCGGCATCGCCCACGAGATCCGCAATCCCCTGGGCACCATCAAGGGCTCCATCGAGATCCTGTCGGGCGAGTTCCCCTCCGATCATCCCAAGCGGGAATTCCTCAGGATCGTCCATCAGGAGATCGGCCGGCTCAATGCCATCGTGGAGGATTTTCTCCGGTTCGGAAGGCCGCCCCAACCTTCGATACGGCCGACTCCGGTCGGAGAGCTTCTCGATTCGACGGTCACGTTGCTGCAGAAGCCGGCGCGGGACGCCCAGGTCGAAATCCGTATCCTGGACGATCCTCAGATCCCGCCGATTCCCATGGACCCCGACCAGATCCGGCAGGTCATGCTGAATGTCATGCTCAACGGTCTCGAAGCCATGCCCGACGGAGGACTGCTGGAGGTCCGGGTCTTCCGGGCGCTGGAGAACGGACGTGTGGCCGTTGAGATATCGGACAGCGGCGTGGGTCCGGAAGGGGTGGATCTGGAACGAATCTTCGACCCCTTCTACACGACCAAGGCCGAGGGGACCGGCTTGGGTTTGTCCATCTGCTTTCAACTGGTGAAGAATCATGGCGGCGCCATTTCGGCCCGGGCCAATCCGGATCGCGGGCTCACCTTCAGAATCGAGTTGCCGTTGGAGGAATCATGAGTCCACAGTCCGAGCGGCGTGAAATCGATCCGGTGTGCGGGATGACGGTGATTCCCGGGCCCGACACCGCGACCGTCGACCACCGGGGAACCACGTACTACTTTTGTTGCTCGCACTGCGCCGATTTGTTTCGCTCCGATCCGGAACTCGCCCTTGGGCACCAGGGAGAAGAACCTTCCGAGGACCAGGCCCGGGACCGCGGGGACGCCTTCACCTACGTCTGCCCCATGTGTCCAGGTGTCGAGTCGCCGACACCTGGGTCGTGTCCCATATGCGGCATGGCTTTGCAGCCGTCCGACGCGGCGGCAGGAGGAGACGGCGGAGAATTGCGGGGAATGACCCGGCGTTTCCGCTGGAGTCTCGGTTTCACCGTTCCCCTTTTTCTGTTGTCCATGTTGGACATGGCTCCGGGACATCCGGTCTCCGGGACCCTGACTCCGACGCTCCGCCAATGGATCGAACTGCTGCTGGCCACGCCTGTGGTGATCTGGGGAGGGCTCCCCTTCTGGCACAGAGCCTGGGTCTCCATTCTGAACCGCAGCCTGAACATGTTCACGCTGATCGCCCTGGGCACGGGCACAGCCTACGTCTACAGCTTGGCGGCCGTCGGGTTTCCAAAATCTTTTCCGGATGTCTACCGGAACAGCCTCGGGCAGGTGGGCGTCTATTTCGAAGCCGCCGCCGTCATCACGACCCTGGTCCTTCTGGGACAGGTCCTCGAGCTCCGGGCCCGGGCGCGCACCGGCAGCGCCATCCGGTCCCTGATGGAACTGTCTCCGCCCACGGCCCGGAAGATCGTCGGCGGGGGCGAAGAAGAGGTGCCCCTGGGGGACGTGCAGCCGGGCGATCGGCTGCGGGTGCGCCCGGGAGACAAGGTCCCCGTGGACGGCCGCGTGTTGCAGGGGCAGAGCAGCGTCGACGAGTCCATGATCAGTGGCGAATCCATCCCGGTCGTGAAACACCCGGGAGACAGCGTGACGGGCGGAACGGTGAATGGTTCCGGAACATTCGTCATGGAGGCGCTTCGAGTCGGAGGCGAAACCCTGTTGGCTCATATCGTCCGGTTGGTGACGGACGCCCAACGCTCCCGGGCGCCCGTCCACCGTCTGGCCGACCGCGTGGCGGCGTGGTTTGTGCCTGCGGTCATCTTGGTGGCAGTGGCGGCGGCGGTGACGTGGGGACTGTTGGGGCCGGAACCCAGGTGGGCCAACGCGCTCGTCACGGCGGCGGCGGTATTGCTGATCGCGTGTCCCTGCGCCCTCGGTCTGGCCACTCCCATGTCCATCATGGTGGGGGTGGGAATGGGGGCTCGATCGGGGGTGCTGATTCGCGACGCCGAGTCCCTGGAAGTCCTGGAGCGCGTGGACACTCTGATGGTCGACAAGACGGGCACTCTCACCGAGGGGAAGCCCCGGCTTCAGGCCGTGCTTCCGGCCGCCGGGTGGAAGCGTGAGGAGATCCTGAGACTCGCCGCCGGCGTCGAGCAGGGGAGTGAGCATCCTCTGGCCGGGGCGGTGGTTGATGGAGCACAGCGGGAGGGACTGGAGCTGCCTTCCGTGAAACGCTTCGATTCCGTGGCCGGACAGGGTGTCCGGGGAAAAGTAGAGGACCGGGAGGTGGCAGTGGGCAACCGGCGTTTCCTGGCGGGCCTGTCCATCCGGGTGGGAGATCTGGATCGGCAGGCGGAGAAACTGCGCCGGGGCGGATTGACGGCCTTCTATGTGGCCGTCGAAGGCCGGGCCTGCGGCGTCTTGGGTCTGGGAGACCCGGTCAAGGCGTCCGCCCGGGAGACTCTGGCACAGTTGAGGCTCCAAGACCTCAGGATCGTCATGCTCACCGGAGACGGCCGGACCACGGCCGACGCGGTGGCGAGTGAACTGGGGATCGAACAGGTCCGGTCGGAGATGTTGCCCGGCGAGAAGGCGAGTCTGGTCCAGCGGGACCAGGAGAAGGGCAGGATCGTCGCCATGGCCGGAGACGGTGTCAACGACGCTCCGGCCCTGGCGGTGGCCCGAGTCGGCATCGCCATGGGCACTGGATCCGACATCGCCCTCAAGAGTGCCGGCGTGACCCTGTTGCAAGGCGATCTGAGAGGCATACTACGTGCTCTCCGATTGAGCCGGGCGACGCTGCGAAACATTCGGCAAAATCTATTTTTAGCCTTTCTTTACAACATGCTGGGTGTGCCGGTAGCGGCCGGGGTCCTGTATCCCCTGTGGGGAATCACACTGAACCCCATGCTGGCCGCAGCGGCCATGGCTCTCAGTTCTCTCTCGGTGATTGCCAACGCCTTGAGATTGCAGCGGGTCCGGATCTGATCGGCGCCAGGGATGGCGGCGAGTCGAGTACAATGGAGCCCGTGAGAACGAGCCGTTGGTTGCTGGCGCCCCTGCTCTTCCTGCTGGGTGGTCCGTCCCAGGCCCAGGTCGAGTCGGACGCCCTGCTGGAGAGTCTGAAGCCCCAGGGTTACGTCAGCGACTACGCCGGCGTGATGGACGCCAATCTGAGGCGGTCGCTGGAGGTCCGGCTCAGGGAACTGGAGCAGAAGACGTCCGCTCAGATTGCGGTGGTCACTCTTCGGTCGCTGAAGGGAGGAGAGATCCGGGACTTTGCCAACCGGCTCTTCGAGCGCTGGGGCGTCGGACGGAAAGGCAAGGACAACGGCGTTCTGATTCTCACCTCGGTGGAGGATCGCAAGATCTGGATCGAAGTCGGTTACGGCCTGGAAGGGCTCCTTCCCGATGCGTTGGTGGGACGCATTCTGGACCAGGCGGTGTTGCCGGATTTTCGCCACGGGCGCCATGGGGGAGGAATGGCCCGGGGCGCGCTCACGATTGCCGGGGTGATTGCCCGGGACTCGGGAGTCACTCTCAGCGGGGCTCCCGCCCCGTCGGGAGCTCGAAAAAGCCGCCGTCCGGGCGCCGGCAACCTGCTCTACCTCCTTTTTCTGCTGTTCCTGTTCCTGCGGCGTCCCCTGTTGGGGTTGTTTCTGCCACTCGGAATGGGCGCCGGATTCCCGCGGGGCGGCTATGGCGGCGGGTTCTCCGGCGGGGGCTTCGGCGGCTTCGGCGGCGGGCTCTCCGGCGGTGGCGGCGCGGGCAGGAGTTGGTGAGCGTTCGTCTTGGATCGGATTTGAAGACATGAAACCGGAACAATTGGTCGAGAAGCTGCGTAAAGTCCAACCCTTGAGTCTCAGGTCGGTCATTCTGTACGGGTCGGCCGTCACCGGCGACTTCGTAAGAAAGCGTTCCGACTACAATGTGCTCGTCATCGCCGAACGTTTGGGCGTGGCGGAGTTGCGCGCCCTCTCCGGCGTAGCCCGGCGTTGGGTCAAGGCCGGCAATCCTCCTCCGCTGCTCTTTACCCTCGAGCGATTGAAACAGTCGGCGGATGTCTTCCCCATCGAGATCCTGGACATGAAGGCGGCCAACCGGGTCCTTTACGGCGAGGATGTTCTGAGCCGGATTCCGGTCAGTGAGGGGAATCTGAGGCACCAGGTGGAGTCGGAGCTCAAGGGGAAGCTGATTCAACTGCGGGAAGCCTATCTGATTACGGGCGGCAAGCCCCGGGACGTGGTGGAAGTCCTGGTCCGTTCCGTTGCTTCTTTCCTGGTCCTCTTTCGAGCGGCCCTGCGCCTTTATCAGACCGAGGTTCCGGCCAGGAAACTGGACGCTCTGGCCGGTCTGGCCCGGCGGGTCCCGTTGGACCCTGCGCCGTTCGAGACCGTCGAAGCCCTCAAGGAAGGCCGTAAGAAAGTCAAACAAGTCAATGCGGACGCCCTCTTCGGAGATTTTCTGAAGACCGTCGAGACGGTGGTGGACGCCATCGACAGCTACGTCCAGGGGCGGGGACGGGCTGATCAACAGGAGTTGTCGTCTTGAAGAAGACATGGATCGTCTTGGGAGTTGTCCTGCTTCTCTTCCTCATCGTCGGTATGAGTCTGACCGGCTCATACAACCGGCTGGTCACGTTGAATGAGGGGGTGGAGGGTGCTTGGGCGCAGGTGGAGACGGTGCTGCAACGGCGTTACGATCTGATTCCCAACCTCGTGAACACCGTGAAGGGGTTCGCGGCCCAGGAGCGGGAGGTCTTTACGGAGGTCACCCGGCTGCGGAGCCAATGGGGAGCCGCCCGGACCACAGCCGGCAAGGCTCAGATCGCCGGCCAGATGGAAGGGATGCTGTCCCGTCTTCTCCTGGTCGCCGAGCGCTATCCCGAGCTCAAGTCCAATCAGAATTTCCTGGCTCTGCAGGATGAGCTGGCCGGGACCGAGAACCGGATCGCCGTGGAGCGGCGCCGCTACAATCAGACCGTACGGGACTACAACACGACGGTCCGCCGATTCCCCACCAACCTGGTGGCCGGTTTTTACGGTTTCGAGCGGAGCACGGCTTACTTCGAAGCCGCTGAGGGAGCCGAAGCGGCTCCCACCGTGGAGTTCTGATCCTCAGGTTCCGAATAGATGCGCCGGGCGGAGACCAGAAATCCGGTGTGCGCCACCATCCGATGGACCGGACGGATGGACTCCTCGCTGACGTGCCAGGGACGGACCAGCGACTCGGTGGTCTCGACGTGCGCCCAGTCCGGGTCGCGCTGCAATTTCCTCACCAGGCGGTACACCTGAAGCACCGTGGGGAGCCAACAGAGAAGGCTGCCGCCCGGTCTCAAGGCCGCCGCCGCCGAGTCGACGGCGCGCTCCGGTTCGGGGACGTCGAGCAGGATCGTGTCCAGGTCCTCCTCCTGGATCCCGTCGTAGACATCCTCCAGAACGATCGTGTGCTGCGCTCCCGACGCCCCGTAGAGGCCCGCGAATTCGGAGAGCGTGTCCCGGGCCAGCGAAGCGAACTCTTCCCGGCGCTCGTAGGAGATGAGATGACCCTGCGGTCCCAGGAAACGGAGCAGGAGCAGGGCCACCGATCCGGACCCCAGGCCCGCCTCCAGAACCCGGGCTCCGGGATAGATGTCGCCCCGAATCAGGATCTGCGTTGAGTCGCGCGGGTAGATGATCTGGGTTCGGCGGCGCAGCCCTTTGAGAACGTAACGTTCCAGGGTAGGCCGCAGGCAGATGACGGGTATTCCCTGGCGGCTCAGGAAACGGCAGCCGGGAGGCTGGCCCACGATCTCGTCATGGTAGACGTGTCCAGTATGAGAATGGTGGAAGAGTCCTCCCGGGCGCAGTTGAAACATGTGGCGCTTGTTCTTGGGTCCGATGAGCAGAACCAGTTCACCCTCCCGAAGGGGGGCCCGCTGCAGCGTCGGCGTCGCGTCCGTGGCCATCACGGGAGAATAGTCACCCCACTTTTCGGGTGTCAAACGGGCCGAGGAGAGAACTCGGAGGGGGGACTTTCCTGTCCCCCCGTATTCATCACCTGCCCGCAACCGGCGGCCGACGAGTTTGCGCCCCATAGATGCCATGACGATGCTTGGCAGGGGCTGCTATTGTAGCCCGATGAGAGACCGATCTCCCGAGACGCGTTCTGGGTCATTTTCCTCCATGCTGCCCCTCTGGATCTGGGCAGCCATCCTGGCATCCGTTTCGGCCAGCCAGGGATACAGCGGGACTCCGGCGCCGGAGCCAAATTCTTCTTCGGTAGAAGGAGAGCCGCTACTCTCCAAGACCCGACAACTCACTTTTGAAGGCCGGCGGTCCGGGGAAGGGTATTTCAGCCCGGACGGCTCCCTGTTCATCTTCCAGAGCGAGCGCGAGGAGGAAAACCCGTTCTTCCAGATCTACTTGATGGACCTGGTCCGGCGGGAGGTGAGCCGGCTCTCTCCCGGCCACGGCAAGACCACCTGCGGCTGGATTCATCCGTCGGGCGGTCAGGTCCTTTTCGCTTCGACCCACCATGATCCCGAATCCGAACGGAAGCAACGGGAGGAATTCGAGCGCCGGGCCTCGGGCAGGACCCGCCGGTACACGTGGGACTTCGATCCCGAATATGAAATCTACGGGCTCTCTCTCGGAAATTCAACCTTCCGGAACCTCACCAACAAGTTGGGTTATGACGCCGAAGCCTCCTGGTCTCCGGACGGCGGACGGATCGTGTTCGCCTCGAATCGGTTGGCTTATGAAGGCGGTCTGACTCCCGAGCAGGTGAAGTCCCGGGACGGGGACCCCTCGTCCTTCTTGGACCTCTACTCCATGAATTCGGACGGAACCGACGTCCGCCGGCTGACCGCCTCACCGGGATATGACGGCGGTCCCTTTTTCAGCGCCTCCGGCGGGGAGATCTGCTGGCGGAGGTTCACCGAGGATGGAATGGTGGCCGAGATTTTCCTGATGGATGCGGACGGAGGCCGCCAGCGGCCCGTGACGCGACTGGGCAAGATGTCCTGGGCGCCCTATTTCCATCCTTCGGGAGACTACCTGGTCTTTACTACCAATCTGCATGGCTTGGACAACTTCGAGCTCTACCTGGTGGCCGCCGACGGTAGCTCCGAACCGGTGCGCGTCACCCGGACCCCCGGATTCGACGGTCTGCCCGTCTTCGCGCCCGACGGGAAGACACTGACCTGGACCACCAACCGGACTCCCGGGAAGACCTCCCAGATCTATCTGGCCGACTGGGACGACCGGGAAGCGAGACGCCTGCTGGGACTTTCCGCGCCGGAGCGGCAGGCTCGCTCTGAAACGGTTTCGGAGCCTTCGACTGCGGGCCGCATCCGGGCCCAGGATCTCCGCCGCCACGTGAACCACTTGGCTTCCGAGGAGATGGAAGGACGAATGACCGGTACCCGGGGTGAGCTTCTGGCCACCGAGTACGTCGCTTCGGTTCTGGCCCGCTTGGGGTTGAAGCCGGCTGGAGACGATGGGTCCTACTTCCAGTCCTTCCCCTTCATGGCCGGAGTCTCCCTGGGCTCCCGGAACCGGCTGGAAATCGCGAGCGGGGACGAGAAGAAGTCGCAGCGGGTGGACCACGACTGGAGGCCGTTGTCCTTCTCCGCCACGGGAACTTTTGGAGCCTCCCCGGTGGTCTTTGCCGGCTACGGAATCGTGGCGCCCGAATTGGAGGAGGGCCCCGGTTACGATTCCTACGCTCACCTGGACGTGGCCGGCAAGTGGGTCCTGGCGCTGCGCTACTACCCTGAAAAGGTGCCCCCCCAACGGCGGCGGCATCTGGCACGGTACGGGAGCCTCCGATACAAGGCGATGCAGGCCTTGGACCGGGGCGCCAAGGGACTCCTCATTGCCAGTGGGCCCACTTCCAAGGTTCGAAGGGAGCTGATCCCATTGAGGCTCGACGGTGCGGTCACGGATGGACGCCTCCCCGTCATCTCCGTTACCGACCAGACAGCCGGACTTCTGCTGGAGTCCAACGACCGGACCCTGGAAGAGCTCCAGCGGGAACTGGATTCCGGCGATCTCCAGATGGGTTTCGTGCTGCCCGGAGTCGAGGTGGCTTCGAGCGTCGATCTGAACACGGAGCAGCGAACTGGCCGAAATGTTCTGGGGCTCCTGCAGGTGGGGCAGAGCAGTTCCGGGAAGGGAGTGCTGGTGGTTGGCGCCCATTTGGACCATTTGGGCTCGGGAGCCACGGCTGCATCGCTCGCCCGGTCGGACGAGGAGGGAGGCATCCACTACGGGGCCGACGACAACGCGTCCGGGGTCGCCGCCGTTCTGGAGATCGCGGAGCATCTCGTGGACCTCCGGGACAAGGGAGAACTTCCGCCGGGACGAAACGTGCTGTTCGCCCTCTGGTCAGGCGAGGAGCTGGGTCTTCTGGGCTCGAACCATTTCATGAAGACCCGGGAATCGGGCCATGGAGATGAGTCCGGAAGCGGTCTGTTGGCCTATCTGAATCTGGACATGGTGGGCCGCCTGAGGAATTCCCTGGTGGTGCAGGGTGTGGGTTCGAGTTCCGTCTGGCCGTCCGCCGTTGAGAGGGCCAATCTGAATCTCGGCCTGCCCATCGTGATGCAACCCGAGAGCCATCTGCCCACCGACGCCACCTCGTTCTATGTCAAACAGGTCCCGATCCTGAGTCTTTTCACCGGCTCCCACGAGGACTATCACACACCCGGCGACCGACCGGAAAAACTCAACTACCAGGGAACTCGAAAGATTGCGTCATTCTTGAGCCGGATTTCCGTTCATCTCCTGGAGGACTCCGATCGTCCCGATTACCGGGAGATGAGCGACCCCAGGAGGCGAGGGGCCAGGAGCGGGCTGAGAGCCTATCTGGGTACGATCCCCGATTATGCCCAGGGTGAGAATGAGGGTCTCAGCCTCTCCGGGGTTGCACCCGGAGGGCCTGCCGAAGAGGCGGGGGTCCGGGCGGGGGATGTGGTCGTGCGTCTGGCCGAGCGGGAGATCCGGGACATCTACGATTACACCTATGCGATTGATTTTCTGGAGATCGGCTCCCCGACCGGGATCGTCGTGGTGAGAGAGGGGAAGAGGATCACTCTGACCGTTGTTCCGGCTTCCAGGGAATGAAGGAAGAAGCGGAAACGGCATCCGCTACTTGCATTCGGAACCTCTCGGGGCGGGCCGCCGTTCAGATTTTTCTTAGTAAATCCATGAACTTGTGTTATCATCACTGACCGTGCGGATGAGGGGCATCGGTCGCAATACCGAGACGCGTCAAAAGGTAGATTTCAGGTCCGAGAGAAACTTAGCCGTAGCCATCTTGAGACAGGCTTGGCACGAAGCTGTTATCGACCTGCGGATCGTCAAGGAAAATTCCCGCAAAGACTACCGCCTGCTCAAGAAGAAAGCCATCGAGTGGATCGTTAGTGACGAAGACGGCTTTCCCTATTGGTGCAAGCTGGCTGACGCCGACCACAGTGCCATCCGGCAGCGCCTGCAGGAGCGGCTGAACCAGCAGTACAACTGTCAGTAACCGTCTCAGACCTGGGAACGGATTCACGGACATCCTGCCGAATTCAAGAATACGTCTATCCCAGTTCCAAAGGGTTTCCATTTCACCTTCCCCGAGACGTAGGGACAACCCTTGTGGTTGCTCTCCCCGGGCCGGCCGGCGTACCGGAACGGGGCCGCTTCATTGCCTGACAGAAGGGGAATGAATATAATGTTCGTTCGGTCAAGCGGGGCCGTAGTTCAGATTGGTTAGAACGCCGGCCTGTCACGCCGGAGGTCGCGAGTTCGAGTCTCGTCGGTCCCGCCACTCCCGTTACCTTCCCCTTGACACCGGCGTCCAGCATGGAGAAGTCCCTCCAGCCTCCCACCCGAGTCCGTTGGCTGGTCTTCGGCTTGGCCTGCGCCTCGTCGTGGATGCTCTATCTGCACCGGTACACCTGGAATTTCATTGGACCTGAGTTGGAGAAGTCCTACGGCCTCTCCAAGGCCGAGCTGGGCACCCTCTTCTCCTTTTTCATCCCACCCTACGGGCTCCTGCAGATTCCCAGCGGTATTCTGAGCGATCTGGTCGGCCCCCATCTCTTTCTGGGACTGACCATGATCCTCTGGTCGTTGGCGCTTCCCCTGCATGCCGTGGCCGGCAGCTTCGCATCGCTGGCCGTCGTTCGCGTTCTCTTCGGAATCTTCCAGGCGGGCTGTTATCCCAACCTGGCCAAGGTCACCCAGGTCTGGTTTCCGCGCAGCCGGCGCACCGTCATCCAGGGTTGGGTGGCCACCTTCTTCGGGCGGGGCGGAGGGGCCATGTCCCCCATCCTATTCGGGACCCTGCTCATCGGTTACTGCGGCATCTCGTGGCAATCCGCATTGGTGTTTCTAGGGGGAGGAGGGGTTCTTCTGGGCGTCCTCTTCCTGCACCAGTTTCGCAATTCGCCGGAGGTGGACCCCAGGACCAACCGGGCGGAGCGGGATCTGATTCGGGAGGGGTCGCCGAAACCGAACCCCGGGGGTTCCCGGGTGCTTCCCTGGCGCCGGGTCGTGCGCAATCGGAGCATGCGCTATTTCGTCCTCGGCCAAATCACGAGCGCGGCCGCCGACACCATTTACGTTTCGTTCATGGGCGACTATTTCCTGAACGCCAAAGGTGTCGAGATGATCCAGGCGGGCGTACTGGTGAGCCTGCCCCTGTGGGGAGGAGCCGTGGGAGGCATGGTGGGAGGCTATTGCAACGACTGGGCCATCCAGTGGAGCGGAAGCCGGCGTTGGGGCCGGAGCGCCATCGGTTTCACCGGCAAGTTCCTGGCCTGTTTGCTGATGCTCCTGACCATTCGCCAGGAGAGCGCGGTGGCGGCCGGGATCTCCCTCTTCGCGGTGAAGTTCTTCACCGACTGGAGCCAACCGACGGTGTGGGGAACCTGCACCGATCTGGGAGGACGATACTCGGCGACTCTTTTCGGCATCATCAACACGTCGGGAAGCGCGGGGGGCGTCCTCGCTCCTCCACTCTTCGGTCTGATCCTGGACTACAACACGGCCCGGCAATGGGTGGACGGCGCCTGGATCCGGACGACCGACTACAACCCCCTGTTCGTCGTCGTCGCCGGCTTGTATCTGGTCAGCGCACTGACCTGGTTCTTCATCGACTGCACCGAATCCGTGGAAAGCGAGCTCGAACCGGAGCAGAAGGTCATACGGCCAACGTAGAGGGGGCGAGTCAGAGCTCGGCCCAGATCCCGAACTTTTCCTGGGCGGCCAGGTCGTAGATGCGGCGGGCGACGGCCGCGTCCTGGATGGCCATTCCGGTCGCGTCGAAAAGGGTGATCTCGTCGTCGGAAGTGCGGCCCTCAACGGTGCCGTTGATCACCTGGCCCAGTGTGCCCCGGATGTCCTCCCGGTCGATATGGCCTTTTTCCAACGGCTCCGAAATCTCGCCCAAGTGGCAGATCTGATCGATGTGATCTCCGAAGATGGTGCACCTTGCGTGCACGCCATTGGCCAATTCCTGTTTCCAGGCCTGATCCGCCCCCATACACGAGAGGTGGGACCCGGGCCGCAACCAATCCTTCTGGACGATGGGAACAGTGGTGTTGGTGCAGGTGATGATGACGTCGCTGTTCACGACCAGATCCTGCGGGAGGCGGACCGGCTCCACGGGGCGGCCAAGTTCCTCGGAGAGATCAGCAACGTAGCTCTCCAGGGCTTTGGGAAAGGAGTCGTAGACCCGGATCTCCTCAAAGGACCGGACCTGGACCGCGGCTCTCAGGGCGTGTCTACCCTGATATCCGGCTCCCAGGATCCCCAGCGACCGGACGTCGGTCCGGGCCAGGTGCTTGACGGCCACCGCGGCCGAGGCTCCGGTTCTGAGCCCGGTCACCCAGGAACCGTCCATCAGAGCCAGAGGCTTTCCCGTGTCGGGATTGAAAAGCGAGATCTGCGAGAGAATGTTGGGCAGGTTCCGCTTGGGGTTCTCTTCCCGGCCCTGTCCCAGCTTCATGGCCAGCACGTCCAGATCCGGGAGCATGCTGGCCATGCAGGCGCTGATGCCGCCCGGCACCTGGAAGATGAGTTTTTTGGGAAGGATGTCGTTTCCCTTCTCGTGATTGGCGAAGGCCTGCTCCACCATGTCGATGGCCTCTTGGATGCTGAATCGCGAGATGATCTCTTTCTGGCTGATGATCAGAATCGGGTAAGCCACTGTCGTATCCTCCTGAGTCCCTCCCGGATGGTGTCCGGACCCACCGCGTATGAAATTCTGAAGGCCCGGCGGCAAGATTCGCCGAAGCCGGTTCCGGGAATGCAACAGACTCCCGCCTCCTCCAGGAGACGCAGGCAGAACGCATCCGCATCCAGGTCCAGATCGTACCTGGGAAAGATGTAGAAGGCCCCTCCCGGGGTGTAGCTGGAGAGATGCGGGATGTCTCGAAGCAGATCCAGGGCCAGATTGCGCCGTTCCCGGTACTCGGAAACCATGGGGGGGATGAAAGTCTGGTCTCCGGTCAGCGCCTCGATGCCGGCCCACTGGCCCGGCGTGTTGGCCACGGTAGTGGTAAATGTGTGGAGTTTTTGCAAGATTTTCCAATTCGAGTGACCCGTCACGACCCAGCCGACCCGGATGCCGGTCATGGCGTAGGTCTTGGACAGGCTGTGGAACACGAAGAGTCGGTCCCGGTCCGGCTCCAGCGCCAGCATGGAGGGGTAGCTCCCCTCATGGTCGTAGACCAGTTGTTCATAGACTTCATCCGATCCCAGCAACAGGCCGTGCCTCCGCGCCACCGCGGCCAACTCTTGCAGGATCTCCACCGGATAGGTCGACCCGGTGGGATTGCAGGGGGAGTTGACCAGGATCATCCTGGTTCGGGGAGTGACGGCGGCTTCGACCTCGCCGGGATCAGGTATGTAGCCGTCTTCGACCCTCGTCACCACGGAAACGGGTTCCCCGCCGATCATCCGAATGAATGGAGCGTAGACGACGAAGGCCGGTTCCAGCAGGATGACCTCATCGCCGGGACTGATGAAGGCCTGAAGTGTCAGGGTGATGGCCTCCACCGCGCCGTCGGTGACCAGGATTTCTTCGGGACGGACTTGAACCTTCTGGGTTCTTTCGTAGTAGCCGCCGATGGCCTCTCTGAATTCGAGGACGCCCGAGTCCAGGGCGTAGCGGGTCTTGCCCTCGTGAAGGGCCTGGACCATGGCCTCGATGACCGGGCCGGGGGTGTGGAAATCCGGTTGCCCGATGGAGAGATGGACCACGTCTTCCTTTCCCGCAGCCTCGTTGAACATCATGCGGATACTGGAAGGCGGAAGATCGACGACACTTCTTCTTGGCATGGGGTCGGTCGATTAAACTAGACTGGAGCGGGTTTCCCGGGACGAAATCTTATGTTCCAAGCCACCGGATATCAAGTGCGTACGGGTTCTGAACCGCAGGGCCGGCGCTTCCTCGGCTGCGGTTTGGTCTTGTTTCTTCTGTCGTCCAACGTCTTCGCCGCCGGTCAGGATCAGGAACTCAATGCGGCCCTGATCGGGGCCGCCGTGGAGGGCCGCACCGCTCAGGTCGCGGCCTTGTTGGACCGGGGCGCCAGCGTGTTGGTCCGGGATCCGGATGGATTGAACCCCCTCATGTACGCTGCCATGGGCGGGAATGAACAGACCGTCCGTCTGCTTTTGGCCCGGGGGTCCGAACTGGAGGCCAGGACCCGAGACGGGGCCACCGCCCTGATGATCGGTTCCGGCTCCGGACATGTGGGGGCGGTTCGCACCCTGCTGGAGGCGGGAGCGGATTTACGGGCCAGCGACGCCAGTGGGCATTCACCATTGGTCTGGGGAGTTCTGGGAGGGAACGTGGGGGTGGTCCGGACTCTGCTTGTGGCGGGGGCCGGAGCCGACGCGCGGGACAAAACGGGCTGGACCGTCCTGATGCGGGCATCGTCCCAGGGAGACCTGCCCATGGTCGAGGCGCTGCTGGAAGGAGCAGCCAAGGTGGAGACCCGGAGCCGGGACAATTGGACGGCTCTCTCCCTGGCCCTGTTGGAGGGCCACGGACGGACGGCTGCCCTGTTGGTCCGCCACGGAGCCAATGTCGATGAAGTGGACGTCAACGGCATACCGCTCCTGATGCACGCGGCGTCGGGGGGGAAGACCGAAGCGGTCCGTTTTCTGCTGGCCCACGGCGCCGCCACCGGCTTCCGCGACAAGGAGGGCAACGGGCCCTTGGCGGCGGCGGCGTACAATGGCTTTGCACCCATCGTCGAGGCTCTGATCCGGGCGGGGGCCGTGGTGGACACTCGCGACAGTCAAGGCCGGACACCTCTCATGCAGGCCGCCTCCCAAGGGAAGGCGGACGTTGTCAAGGCGCTTCTGGCGGCGGATGCGGATCCACAGATCAAGTCCAATCGGGGCCAGACGGCTCTGGACCTGGCCGTCTGGTACGACCACACGAAGGTCATCGAAGCGCTGCTCCCGGTCGGAGAAGGAGTCGATACCCCCGACGAGGCGGGTCGAACCCTTCTCGTGCACGCCGCGTTGGAAGGAAACGAGGCGACGGTCAAGGTCCTGCTGGCTCGCGGGGCCGATCCGGACCGGCCGGACCGGGAGGGGAGGACGCCGCTTATCTACGCCGCCCTCCATGGCCACGCCGAAGTGGCCCGCCGGCTCATCGACGCCGGCGCCCGGCTCGACTCCAGGAGCAAAGAGGGTTGGACGGCCCTGGGTCTGGCGCTGAGTCAGGACCGCGTTCCCATTGTCGACGCTCTCCTGGCGGCCGGCGTGGATGTGAATTCGGTGGCCCCCGGTGGCCAGTCGTTTCTGGGAATGGCTGCGTATCGGGGGCGAATCGAGTCGGTGCGGAAACTGCTGCAACGCGGCGCTCGCGTGGGAATACGAGGGGAGGGGGGGCAGACGGCTCTCGCCTTCGCGGCGTACCAGGGATTCCCGGAGATCGTCCGGCTGCTGCTGGACCGGGGAGCGGTCCCGGACGTTCAGGACGATTCCGGCCGGACCCCGCTGATGCAAGCCGCCTGGAACGGTCATGCTGAAGTGGCGGAACTGCTGCTGGACCGGAAGGCTGGGATCGACGCCCAGGACGGACAGGGCGCGACGGCCCTGGCCCTTGCCGCATCCCGAGGCCAGACGGACCTCGTCCGGCTGTTGTTGAGCCGCGGCGCAGACGTGCGCATTCGGAACCACAGGGGGAGGACTCCCCTCATGCTGGCTCAGGCCGAAGGCCGAAAGGTCACGGCCAGATTGCTCCAGGAGCAGGAGTAGGAGCCGTCCGAGCTGTTTCAGCTGAAACCGGCGGATCCGATTCGACTCACCTGGCCTGGTTCGGTCCCGACCGGTAAGACGCTTTTTCCATCAGGTACTCGAGAACCAGGGTGAGATCCCGGGGAGCGACGTTCATCCCCTTCTCGAACATGTACTCTTCCATTTTCCGGGTCACACCCGGCCAATCCTCACGGCCGTAGGCGTCGGGGTGAGGCCGGGCATGGCAACCGGTGCAGGCCCTCTCCACCGCCCTCGCTCCTGGAGAGTCGTCCATTACGGCGGCCGGCGCGGGACGGTGTTTCAGGGACAGGGAAGGGACAACAAACGCCGAATTGTCACTGGAGATCCTGTCCCGGTAATGGATCAGCGTCAGCGTCAACAGGTAGGTGTTGGCGCCGTCCATGCTGCCCAGCTTGATCCCGGCGGCCGGCGGCTTGTCCAGTCCCCATAGACTGAGGGCGCGGGGGAGCGGCCAGGCCCCGGATTCGCTCTGCGACACGACGTACCCGTTCACGGCGGCGTCCACCTGAGGCGATCTCCTGCCGGCGGTCATGAGCGCCCGCACCAGAAGGCTGCGGAAGCCCGGGAACTCCATCAGGGCGAAGTGCGACTTCCAGCCACCGCCGATGGTCGCCTCCATGAGATGAAGACACCGCTGGTAGGCCAGGTCGGGTTCCAGCTCGAAGTCGTGGGTCAGGAAGACGTACCAGGCCAGTCCCACGTAGTCCGCTGCGATCATGGGCGGGCCCAGGGCCAGGAGCCGGTTCGCCAGTCCCCGGCGGAGATCGGTCAGGCGAGCGTCCGTGGACGGGAACCCGGCTTGCAGGAGCGCGTAGAGCAGCTTGGCGCTGTTCTCCATGTCGGGCACCGGGCTGCCGTGCTCCCAGCCGTGCTTTCCGGTGAGCGAGTTCCGGGCGTTGCCCAGGGTCTGGATGATGTTGCCCGATTGCATGATGGTGAAGACCCGGTCGGGGACAGGGAGGGAACTGGGGGGCAGATAGGGAAGGGAGAGCGGTGACCTGAGCGCCCAGTCGTAAGCCTTCCGGACCAGGGAAGAGCGGCCCAGGTTGGCCAGTGCGATCATTCCCTTGGGATGGAGGCAGCCCTCGTGAGACCAGAGCCAGCTCCCGGTCCGGCGATCGAATTCCTCCACGAACCAAGCCCTGACTTTCCGGAAGAGCTCGTTCTCGGGGTCGACGCCGAAGTCCTGGTAGTACATGAGGAAATGGGTCAGCAGGTAGAGCTGGTAGGCCACGTAGGCCTTGGGTCCGTAGCGTTTGACGGCGCCTTCAGCGTTCTTGTAGTCGACGTAGCCGCCGTTGGAGACGGCGGCGTATGAGGGCTCGACGAAGTCCCGGATGAAGGATCGGGTGCCCCGGGTGATGGCTCGATCCAGGTCCGCCCGGGCAGGGCGTCCCGCCACCGGTGGCGAAGGGATTTCGTCTGGAGTGGGAAGCGCTCCGGAACTCTTGATCTGTGCTGCCGCGAGGTTCGGCAGCGTCATCAGCACGAGAATCGCTACGCTCGTCAGTCTCGCCGGCAGGGTTTTGAAGTGGACCTGCATGTTGCGGAGTTCCCGAGCGCAGTCTAGCATAGCAGCCCTTAATGGCCCGCAGCGGGAGCCCCAGCGGAAAGGTCTCAGCAATGCAAGACACGACACCGGAAATCTCGTCTCCTGATTCGGCGAGCCGAGGCTTTCAGGCACCCCATCCCGGGTCCAAGGCGATGCCGCGATGGCAAACCGGGAAGCTGGTAAAGGCGCCTGTCTTCACGACTCGAAACTGGTTCCAGTTGCTGGGTCCCGGACTGATTCTGGGAGGAGGCGCCATCGGCGGGGGCGAATGGCTGATGGGGCCCGCCGTCACGGCCAAATACGGCGGCACTCTCATGTGGCTCGCCACCCTGAGCATCGTGAGCCAGGTTCTCTACAACATCGAGATCAGCCGCTACACTCTCTACACGGGAGAACCGATTTTCACCGGCAAGTTCCGGACTCTGCCCGGACCCAAGTTCTGGCTCATCGCCTACATATTCCTGGATTTTGGAGCGGTTTTCCCTTATCTTGCGGCCAATGCGGCTACCCCTCTGGCCGCTGTGCTCCTGGGGGGAGTCCTTCCCGACCCCCTCAACAACGATGCCCACTGGTGGCTCTTGAGGATCCTGGGTTACCTGATTTTTCTGGCGGCCCTGGTTCCGTTGCTGATTGGGGGCAAGATCTACAACTCGCTCCGGGCGGTGATGACCTTCAAGATCGTGGTCGTCCTGGGGTTTCTCTCGATCCTGGGGATCTTCCACTCCAGCCTCTCCACCTGGACCGAGATCTTCAGCGGCTTCCTCAAGTTCGGTACGGTGCCCGTCGGCGGGACGGAAACCGAGAATATCTTCGTCTCCCTGCTGGACAAAGGCACCCTGCCCGAGATCGATTTCAGCACCATCTCCCTCCTGGCGGCATTCGCCGCAATCGCCGGCAGCGGCGGGCTCTCCAATGCTCCCATCAGCAACTACACGAGGGATCAGGGTTGGGGAATGGGGCGTCACGTCGGAGCCATCCCCAGCGTCATCGGGGGGCACAACCTGAGCCTGTCCCACGTGGGGATGGTCTTCGAGGTGACGCGGAGCTCTCTGGGCAGATTCCGCCGCTGGTACCGGCATGTGGCCCGTGACCAGTTGGCCGTCTGGATGCCGGCCTGTTTCCTGGGCCTGGCCCTGCCCAGCATGCTCTCGGTGCAGTTTCTGCCCCGGGGCACGGAAGCCAGCAGTTGGGTTGCAGCCGGCATGACGGCGTCCGGGGTGCGGGATCACGTGGGGGTGGCCTGGGGCCTGGATGCCGGCGTGCTCTTCTGGTACCTCACCATGTTCTGCGGTTTTCTGGTTCTGGCTCCGACCATGGCGACGTCGGCAGACGGAGTGATCCGCCGGTGGGTGGACGTGTTCTGGACCTCCAGTTCACGACTGCGGAAGCTGGACCCCAGCCGAATCCGAATCGTCTATTTCAAGGTGCTGGCCGGCTACGCCGTTTTCGGTCTCATCATGCTCTCTCTGGCGCCGCCGCTGGAGCTCTTGAAGTTCGCCACCAACATCTTCAATTACGCTCTGGGGGTGAGCTGCTTCCACACTCTGGCTGTCAACGTCCTCCTGCTGCCGCCGGAACTACGCCCCGGCTGGCCCATGCGCATCGGAATGTTCCTGGCCGGATCCTTCTTCACCTTGCTGGCCATCGTCACCACGCTGAGCCTGGTGGGATACCTGTGATGGATCCGTTCGCGGGCTATGCCCGGGGCCGGTGAATCTCCGCTGCGTCAGAACCCGAACTTCTTCAACAGTTGGGCGGTTTCTTTCGGCTTCTCCAGAGGTGGCAGATCGGGCCGGCGCATGATCTCGTGCGCCTCCTTTTCGAAGACGACCATCTGTCCCGCCTTCTCTGGGAGGATCTGAAGGCAGCTCGCGGGGATCTTGATGACCCCTTCGTTGTTGGCGTGGATGACGTCGCCCGGGTTCACCTGGATGCCGCCGACCTGAACCGGCTCGTTCACCCCCGAGACCGTCAGCGCGCAGTGGTGGATGGTGAGGCCTCTAGAGTAGGCTGCGAAGGGAATGCTCATCAGTCCGGGAATGTCTCTGACCCCGCCGTTGGTCACGAGGGCGTTGCAACCGGCGACGTAGAGCGCCTTGGCCATACCGTCGCCGAACACGCACTCGTGCTCCGGGCGGGAACCGGCCGCCTCGCATACCCAGACCACGGGCACATCCATTTTGTCGATGTGGTCCACCATCTCCCAGAACCCGCTCAGGTCCGCCTGCCTTCCCGGCGTGCTGCTGTCCAGCTTGCAGGTCACGGCCACTCCCACGCTGGGGCCCAGCGAAGGGGTGACCGATTGAATGGCGCCCGACATGTAGAATTCCTCGGGCGGAGTCGGATCGATGTAGCCGATGGTGTTGGCGAGCAATGCGGTGTCATATTCGATGAGGCGGTTCAAAGTTTGGATCAGGGACATGTTCTCCTCCGTCGAAGTCCTCCCTTGTCCGCTTCCGATCCGGTGTAGAATCGGACGGCAACGGTCGAAGTAGCCCGATAGCCTATCACGGACTCTCCAGGTGGAAATGCTCCGAATGAAGCACGCGAGGCGTCGATGAACGGTGGTCAAGTGAAGGCCGAAAGAACCGGACGCCGGAAGTTCCTTGCCGGCCTGGGAACCGGTCTCCTGGCGGTTTCCGGGAAGCCGATCCGAGGCGCGCCCCTGGCTCGCCACCGGCGGCCCCCGGTCCCTGATTGGACGTATTCCATCTTCTCCAAGCATCTGCAGTGGTTGGACTATCGGGAATTGGGCAGGGCCGTGTCCCAACTGGGCTTTGACGGAGTCGACCTCACGGTCCGTCCCTCAGGGCATGTCTTGCCCGAGAAGGTGACGACGGATCTTCCCCGGGCCGTGTCGGCCGTTGGGGAATCGGGTGTCCGCGTGCCCACGATCACGACGGCCATTACCGACCCGGAAGGAGCGGGCACGCGGGAGATCCTGGAGACCGCCAGCGGTCTGGGGATCCCCTTCTATCGGCTGGGGTACTATCGCTACCCGGAAGCCACGGGCATTTCGGAAACGCTGGCGGCGATCAGGAGTGACCTCGCCGGCTTGGCCGCTTTGAATCGCAGGCTCGAGATCTGCGGCGACTATCAGAACCACGCCGGCGCGTCCCATTTTGGAGCGGCATTGTGGGACCTGCGTCAAGCGTTGGAGGGTCTCCCCCGGCGCTGGCTCGGTTGCCAGTTCGACATTCGTCACGCCACCGTGGAGGGGGGGCTTGCCTGGCCCACAAACTTCAAGGCTTTGGCCGACCGTATCCACACCGTCGTTGTGAAAGACTTCAGGTGGAAGGAAACATCCGAGGGGTGGCGGGTGGAAAACTGCCCCTTGGGCGAGGGCATGGTTCCCATCGGCCCCTTTCTGGCCCTTTTGCTAAAATCGGGTTTCGCAGGTCCGATCAGCCTTCACTGCGAATACTCCCTCGGCGGCGCCGAGCGTGGCCGCCGCCGGCTCACCATGGACCGGGACCGGATTCTGGAGTCCATCGGCCGGGATCTGGCCACCCTCAAGCGGCTGGTTGGAGAGGCCGTCGCTTCTGCGGGCTGAAGGCCGGCCGCAAGAACCACCGTAGCCGTTTCTCATTTGCCGGTCTCCCTTCCGGTAAATGGAACTCGCCTCCAGGGTCTGTCGTGAAATATTTCGAAGCCCGAAATCCCATTTTCCCTTGAGAAGTCAAGAAGGCGGAACCATCGAAGATGAACATCGAGATCCGAGAAATTCAAAGAAGAATCGACGCCGAGTGTGTTCTGGTGGAGCGAATCCTGGGCGAAGTTTCCAAGGTGATCGTGGGCCAGGAATACATGGTCAGGCGGCTGCTCATCGGACTTCTCAGCAACGGTCACGTGCTGCTGGAGGGGGTGCCCGGTCTGGCCAAGACCCTGACGGTCAAGACCCTCTCCCAGACCATCGACACCGGGTTTCAACGGGTTCAGTTCACGCCCGACCTGCTCCCCGCCGACCTGATCGGCACGCTCGTCTACGACCAGAGCGACGGAACCTTCAAGACCAAGAAGGGGCCCATCTTCTCCAACCTGATTCTGGCCGACGAGATCAATCGCTCACCGGCCAAGGTCCAGTCGGCCCTGCTGGAGGCCATGCAGGAGCGGACCGTGACCATCGGCGATACCACTTATCCCCTGGATGATCCTTTCCTGGTCCTGGCGACCCAGAATCCCATCGAGCAAGAGGGCACCTATCCGCTTCCGGAGGCACAGGTCGACCGCTTCATGTTGAAGCTGTCGGTGGGGTATCCGTCGCGAATGGAAGAATTGGAGATCATGCGCCGCATGTCCGGAAACGTCGTTCCCGAGGCCGGCCCTGTCGTGTCGCCGGAGGAGATCCGCCGCGCCCGGGACGCGGTGCAGGAAATCTACATGGACGCCAAGATTCAACGGTATATCGTCGACATCGTCTTCGCGACACGAACTCCCGGCGATTGCGGCATGGACGAGCTGGTCGACCTCGTCAATTTCGGAGCTTCTCCCAGAGCCTCCATCTTTCTGGCTCGGGCGGCCCGGGCCCACGCCTTTCTGGACCATCGCGCCTATGTGACTCCGGAAGACGTTCGCGCCATCGGTATGGACGTCCTCAGGCACCGGGTCATTCTGACCTACGAGGCGGAAGCCGAAGAGGTGACAGCCGAGGACGTGGTCCGAAAGGTCCTGGACAACGTGGAAGTGCCGTAGGGCGAGGAAAGAGAGAAGAGGAGAGAGAAAAGAGAGGAAGATGAGAAAAGCTGCCGCTCGATTTGGATTCTTGGGCCGTGAGCACCTCGCCGGGGCCGGCGCCGGACTTGGGATTTTCCATTGAGATGATTCCGCGCAAGATCCTCCGCAAAGTGCGCCGTCTCGAGATTGCTACTCGAGGTCTGGTCAACAACGTCTTTTCGGGTGAATACCATTCGGTGTTCAAGGGTCGCGGCATGAGTTTTGCCGAGGTCCGGGAGTACCAGATCGGGGACGATGTCCGAACCATCGACTGGAACGTGACGGCCCGAATGGATCGTCCCTACGTCAAGCTGTTCGACGAGGAGCGGGACCTGACGGTGATGCTCCTGGTGGACGCCAGCCTCTCGGGAGAGTTCGGGTCCGGGGAACGCATGAAGGGAGAGGTTGCCGTCGAGATTTGCGCCCTGCTGGCGTTTTCCGCCATCAAGAACAACGACAAGGTGGGCCTGATCATCTTCACCGACCAGATTGAGAAATTCGTGCCCCCGCGCAAGGGCCGTTCTCACGTGCTCCGGGTCCTGCGGGAGTTGCTGTATTTCCAGCCCCGGCATCGGGCCACCGACATCGGACTGGCCCTCGAATACCTGATGCGGGTCATCCGCAGAAGAAGCATCGTGTTCCTGGTGTCGGACTTTCTCGCAGACGGTTTCCAGCGCGGGCTCCGGGTCGCCAACCGGAGGCATGACGTGGTGGCCATCCGGGTCCGGGACCCCAGGGAGCGGGAACTTCCGCGAGTGGGTTTCGTCGAGTTCGAGGATGCCGAGACAGGAGAGCAACTGGTCCTCAACACCAATGACCCCGAGGTTCGAGAGGCTTTCAAGGCCCAGGTTCTACGGGAGGACGAGGAACTCAGGAGCTTTCTCAACTCCATCGGCGTCGACAGCATCGAGGTGGAGTCCGACCGGAGCTATCTGGAGTTGTTGGTCCGGTTCTTCCGGACCCGGACCCGGCGACTGCGGCGATGAGACAAAACGCCATACGCATTCTGATCCTGATCTGCTGCCTGCTGGTGCCGCGGGGTCAACCCCCCGTCCAGTTGGATTCCCAGCCGGACCTGACCCAGGTCACCGTGGGAGATCTGATTCGCTTCACCCTGACGGTGACGGCTGTCCCCGGCGTGGAAGTGGTTCTGCCGGAGCCGGACCCGGACTTGGGCGAGTTCGAGGTTCTCGGCCATGAGGTCGCGGGTCCGGTCGACGAGGAAGGAAATCGGATCTGGACCGTTGCCTACACTCTGGCTCTCTATGAAACGGGCAGTTTCGAGATTCCACCGATCACTGTGGGTTACGGGGGCGATGGGATCGAATCCGGCTCGGTCCGGACCGAGGAGCATTCGGTTCGGGTCGAGAGCACCCTGTCGGACGATTCCAAGGACATCCTTGACATCAAGGGACCGCTGGAGATTCCGCGAAGCCTCTGGTCCCTGTGGCCCTGGGCCGTTGCCGTCGTGGCTGTGGCGGCCCTGATCCTTGTGTATCTTCGCCGGAGGGGCGGAGAGACTCCATCAGCGGTCTCCCGGCAACCCCGGCTCCCGCCGTATGATGAAGCGTACCAGGCGCTCTGCCGGCTCCGGGACTCGGGACTACTGGAAGAGGGTCGGCTCAAGCCATATTTCACCCGCCTCTCGGAGATCATTCGCCGCTACCTGGAACGGCGGTATCCGATCCAAGCCATGGAATCGACGACCACGGAGGTCTTGGACCAACTGCGGAAGATGGCTTTTGGCTTGGAAGAACTGCAACTGTTTCAGGACTTTTTCCCTTGCTGCGATCTGGTCAAGTTCGCCAAATACGCACCCCCGGTGCCGGAGCAGAAGCGGGTCACACAATTGGCTTTCCGGATTCTGGAGGTCACCCGTCCGGCGGAACCGCTTCCATCGCCCGCCCCACAGTCGGCGCCGGAGACCGGAGACCGTGAGCCGGGGGATCGCCGCTCCGGGCAAGACGATAGACATTAGAGGAGGTCATCATGGTTCCTGTTCCCCCGATTTTGCTTGGGGCTCTGATCGACGCTGTTGTCACGGCCGTTACGAGAGTCATTGACAAACGAATGACGAATGACCCGGGGTCCGGCATCGATGCGGCAGATGTGCGCCAGGCATTCGATGAGGCCACGACGACCCTGCACGACGACTTGGCTCAGATCCGGGATGCAATTGCATCGCGTCCCACGAGCGAAGCCCTGGAATCGACCATCCGCGATCTGGAATCCCGGATCTATCGGGCCTTGGCGGTACAAGCCGTCGGCATCGTGGGGATGGTTGCGGCCCTCCTTTGGGTCTTCGGATGAGGATCATGCTCAGGATCACGGCCGCGCGGATTCTTCCGCCGAGTGGGAATTCAAAGCTGACCGCCTGCGGGTCCGAAACCGGTAGAGTGGACGCTTGGAGCCGTAGAGAGCCTCGATTTGGACAATTGGGGATCTGCGACCTGATTTCGCTTTGCCCCGGGATTTGACCATGTCGTACCGTTTCGCGGATCCCTGGGTTCTCAGCCTGCTGCTGATCCTTCCCCCGATCATGGTCTGGACGCTGAGGCGGGCGGGCCGCCGCAACTCCAGTCTGCGGTTTCCGCATGTGGGATCTCTAAAGAAGGTCTACAAGCCCATGGCGGCCCGTTCCCGCCATTTTCTATTCGCCCTTCGATTGATCGCCTTGGGGCTTCTCGTTCTCGCGGCGGCCCGGCCCCAGAGCGGGGCCACGCGCGAAGAGGTGACGGCGGAAGGGATCGACATCGTTCTGGCGTTGGATCTGTCCACTTCCATGCTGGCGCAGGACATCGAGCCGGACCGGATCGAGGCGGCGAAGCAGGTGGCCGCCGACTTTGTCCGCCGCCGGACGAATGATCGCATCGGACTGGTGGTCTTCGCCGGTCACGGGTTCGTACAGTGTCCTCTGACCCTGGACTACGGGATCCTTCTGGATTTCCTGGACGAATTGAAGGTGGGCCTGCTGGACGACGGAACCGCCCTGGGCATGGGCATCGCCACCGCCGTCGGCCGCCTCAAGGAGAGTGAAGCCGAGTCGAAGGTGTTGATCCTGCTCACCGACGGCCGCAACAATGCGGGGGAGATCGACCCCGCCACTGCGGCCCAAATGGCCCAGGCATTCGGAGTCCGCATCTACTCCATAGGAGCCGGAACCCGGGGCGTGGCCCCCTATCCTGTGGACGACCCCGTCTTCGGCCGCCGCCAGACCCGGATTCGCGTCGACATCGACGAAGAGGCTCTCCAACAAGCCGCCGCCACGACGGGGGGGCGATATTTTCGGGCCACGGATCGTGAGAGCCTGGAGGAGATCTACCGTGAGATCGACGAATTGGAAAAGAGCGAGATCAAGGTGAATCAATTCACGCAGTACGGAGAGCTGTTTCCCTATCCGCTGTCCCTGGCGGTCGTGATTCTGTTGGGTGAACTGGGACTCTCCGGAACCTGGTTTCGGAAGATACCGTGAAATCAGAAAGATCAGAGGGAGGGGATCTTGTTTCGGTTCGGTGAACCGCAGTTGCTGTATCTGCTGCTTCTGTTGCCGCTGTTGCCGGCTTTTCTGTTCTGGGTGATCCGGAGCAAGCGGCGTGGGATTCAGATCCTGGTGGGCCCCCGCTTGGGGCCCCGGCTCACCGGGAACTCCAGCACCCGGCGCCAGTGGTCCAAGGGGTTCCTGGTGGTGGCCGCCGTCGGCCTGCTGGTGGGCGGTCTGGCCCGGCCCCAGTTCGGGACCCGTCTGGAGACGGTGGAAAGAGAGGGACAGGACCTGGTGGTGGTCCTGGATCTGTCCGCCTCGATGCTGGCGCGGGACATCCAGCCGAACCGACTGGAAAAGGCCAAGCGCGCCATCGGAACGCTCATCGGCCTGCTGGAGGGGGACCGCGTCGGGATCGTGGGGTTTGCCGGAGAGGCGTTCGTTCAATGTCCCCTGACCCTCGACTACGGAGCGGCCAGGACGCTGCTGGCCTCCATGGGTCCGGAGTCGATACCGGTGCCGGGAACGGCGTTGGGCGAAGCCTTGCGCAAGGGATTGGAGCTCTTCTCGACCGAGGAGAAAAAGCACAAGGTGATGGTTCTGATCACCGACGGCGAAGACCACCTGGGACGGCCCGCGGAGGTGGCCCGGGAGGCGGCCGGCCACGGAGTGGTCATCCACGCCGTGGGAATCGGGTCGATGCAGGGAACCCCCATCCCGGTCTTCGATTCGGAAGGCCGCGGCCAGGGTTTCAAGAAGAACAGGGCGGGCGAAGTGGTGATGACACGGCTGGACGAGAGCACGCTTCGGGAGCTGGCCGAGGAGACGGGGGGCACCTATCATCGGGCCTCGCCCGGAGAGTCGGAATTGGAGGGGATCTACGGGGAAGTGGCGGCCATGGACAAGAAGCAGCTTGCCTCCATTCAGGTGGCCCAGTATGAGGAGCGGTTTCAGATCCCCGTCCTATTGGGTCTGGTGCTGCTGCTGGCCGACGTCCTGTTGGCCGAGCGGCGGCGAGTCGACAGGGTTTGGAGAGGGCGGTTTCGGTGATCGGGTTTCGGCGTCTGTTCGTGGGACTGTTGCTGGCGGGACTGCTGTCCGGTTCCCAGCCCCTTTGGGGTCAGGCCGGCAGGGAAAAGGTTCTGGAGGGGAACCGGAACTTCTCGGAAGAAGACTACGACAGGGCCCTGGAACTGTACCGGGAGGCACTGGAAGAAAGCCCGGATTCCCCGGCCATCCGTTTCAATCTGGGGGATGCGCATTTCAAGAAGGAGGAGATGGAAGACGCCACCGATTCCTTCTCCCGGGCGCTGCGGTCGGAGGACCCCGAAATCAAGTCCCGGGCCCAGTACAATCTGGGCAATTCGCTCTATCGCCAGGGAAAACTCCAGGAGAGCTTGAGCGCCTACCGGGAAGCGCTGAAGCTGGCTCCGGGGGACCGCGACGCCAAGCACAATCTGGAGTTTGTGCTCAAGCAATTGCAGGAGCAGCAACAGCAACAGAAGAATCAGAACCAGCAGGGCGAAGGGGAGCAGGAAGAGGACAAGGATAAGAACCAGGACGAGAATCCGTCCGACGGCAATGATCAGTCAAAGCAGGGCCAGCAGGACCGTCCGGAGGATCAGGATGGTCAGGACCCGCAGCAAGAGGGAAAACAGTCCCGGGATCAGAATGACCGGAAGGACGCGGAAGATCCTGAACAGCGCCGGGGCGGCCCGCAGGAAGACAGGGACGAGAATTCTCGCGCCGGCAGCGGCGACCAGCAACAGGAACCCGCTCAGAAGGATCAGGCTCAGACTCCTCCCAGTGGCGCCCAACCCATGTCTCGTGAAGAGGCGGAGCGGTTGCTGGAGGCCCTGGCTCAGGCTCAGGCGGGTATCAAGAAGAAACTCGAAACACGCCCGGGAAGCGTGAAGGTAGAGAAGGACTGGTGAGAAAGATTTTCGGGACACTTCTGGCGACGGTCCTGTTTTGCGGACCGATCGGGGGTCAGGACCCGACCGTTCGGGCGTTTCTGGACCGTACTTCCGTCTTGGTGGGACAGCAGTTCACACTCTCGGTGGAGGTTTCGGGCAGGGGCGCCACCGGTGCCGGAGAGCCGAGCTTGCCTCCCATGAAGGAGTTCGCCGCGTTCCTGGGAAGCGGGACTTCACAACAGTTTCGGCTGACAAACGGACGCATGTCCACGTCCGTGACCTACAGATTTCGATATCAGGCGACCCGGGAAGGGGAATTCGAGATCGGCGCGGTCCAAGCGCAGCTGGACGGCAAGGTCCACAAGTCGGCCCCCCTTCGGATCCGGATCGGCGGCGCCGGTCAGCCGGCTCCCACTCCTTCTGGTGACCGTCAGCCGGCGCGCACGGCTGGCCAATCCGATCTTTTCGTGCGCGCTACGGCCGACCGGGAGACCGTCTACCGGAATCAGGCGCTGGTAGTGACCTACAAGATCTATACGCGGGTGCAGATTTCCTCATACGGGATCTCCAAGCAGCCGGAGACGGCGGGGTTCTGGGTGGAAGACTATCCGCAGCCCCGGCAGCCGCAAGCCGAAACAGAGGTCATCGATGGGCTGCGTTACAGGGTGGCGCAGATCAAGAAGATGGCGCTTTTCCCCACCGGTGCCGGGGAGAGGGAGGTCGGGCCCCTGGTGCTGGAATGCCGGGTGCGAACCCGAGGCGGCTCCCGCGATCCCTTTCGAGGCTTTTTCTCCGGTGACCTCTTCGGCCGCGAGGCGACCCGCCAAGTCGCCTCCAACCCGGTTCGCGTGCAAGTCATGCCCTTGCCCCAGGAGGGCCGGCCCCCGGAATTCCAGGGCGCTGTCGGAGAATTCTCAGTTTCCGCTCAATTGGACAAACCTGAGGTCAAGGCCAACGAGGTCCTGAGCTTCAAGGTTCGGATTTCCGGAAGCGGCAATCTGGCAGGGCTGAGCGCACCCCAAATTTCCTTCCCCCCCAGCTTGGAAGTCTACCCGCCAAGGGTGGAGCAGCAGATCAGACGGGATCCGAGGGGGATCTCGGGTGAGAAGATCTTCGAGTACGTGCTCATTCCACGCCGTGCCGGTCCGGTGCGGTTGGGACCGGTGCAGATGGCGTACTTCGATCCGGCCGCCGATGCCTACCGGATCAGCCGCGCTCCCGAGTTGTCCGTCCACGTCGGGCCAGGCGATCACTTGGCGGAAGCGGCGGAAGCAGGGCTCTCACGCCAGGAGGTGAAGCTGCTGGGCCAGGACATCCGGTTCATCAAGATCGGGTCCGGTTCATTCCGCAAGACCGGGGAGCCCTTGCTGACGGCCAAGGGGTTCTGGATTCCCTTCTCCTTGCCGCTTCTTTGTCTTCTGGGCGCCGTCGGTTACAGGCGGCATCTGACGCGCCTCAAGGGAGACGTGGCTTACGCGCGGGCCAGGAAGGCTCGCCGAGTTTCCCGGCAGAGACTGGCCCAGGCCCGGACCCACTTGGACCAGAGGGCCGAGAAGGAGTTTTATCAGGCCGTGGGACAGGCTCTCATGGGCTATCTGGCCGACAAGCTCAACGTGGCCCAAGCTGGAATGGTCAGTCAGGAGATCAAGGAGTCATTGCGGGCCAGGGGAATCCCGGACGAATCGCTGGCGCGTTACTTCGACTGTCTCCAGATCTGTGACCTGAAACAGTTCGCGCCTTCCTCCTCCGGTCAGGAGGAAATGCGGGACCTGATGGTCAGCGCCCGGGAAGCCCTCGCCCGGATGGAGCAGGAGCTTGTGTCCCGGCCGGAAGGGAGGCATTCTTGACTAAACCGAGGGTAGCCGCTCTGCTCTTCCTGATTCTGGTCCCCGGTCCAGTTCGAGGAGACTCCAGGGAGGCGTTCTTCCTTCAGGGGAATCGTCTGTACGAGGCTGGCGACTACCGGAAGGCGTTAGAGAGCTACTCCGGTATCGCCGCCATGGGATACGAGTCGGGTCCGCTCTACTTCAACTTGGGGAATTGCTACTACAAGCTGGGCGAAACGGGGCAGGCCATTCTTCACTACGAACGAGCCGCTCGCCTGATCCCCGGAGATGAGGATTTGGAGGTCAACCTGTCGCTGGCTCGGCTCAAGGTCGTCGATCAAATTCCCGAGCTGCCGCGGTTCCGGGTTCTGGTCCTCTTGGAGCGTTTCGTGTTCTCTTTTCCCCGGAACGCTCTATGGATCCTGATGTGGAGTTCCTACGCTGTCCTCGCGGCGGCTTGGATTCTTAAGCTTCTGTGGAGTCGAAGTCGCAGGTTCTCCGGCAAGACCATCTGGGCCGGTGCTCTCCTGCTGATCATATCCTCCTTTTGCCTTGTTGGTCAGATTCGCCAGGAACGAGAGTCCTCCGAGGCCATCATTCTGGCCAGCGAGGCTAGGGCCGTGAGTGCTCCGGGAGAAGAAGGCATCCAGGTCTTCACGCTCCACGAGGGGACCAAGGTGCAAATTCAGGAAGTCTCGGGATCGTGGGTCGAGGTCCTTCTCGCCGACGGAAATGTGGGTTGGTTGAAGGCCGACTCCCTGGCCAGGATCGCCCAGCCATGACGCCAATGAATATGAAGTCGGCGGTTGTGACCCTGATCGCGGCGCTCCTGATGTCGGGAGCCGTGTCGAGTGCGCTCCGGCAGCAGGAGAAGCCGACCCATCTCATCGAGGCTGCCGAACGGGGAGACGTGGACGCGGTGAAGTACCTGCTGGGCCTCGGTGTGGACGTCAACGGGAAGGACGAGCAGGGAACCACGCCTCTTACGGCCGCCGCTTGGGTGGGTCAGACCGAAGTGGTCAAGATCCTGTTGGAAAGAGGCGCCGAGATCGATCCCCGGGATGAGCTGGCCGGAATGACGCCCCTCATCTGGGCCTGCTGGAAGGGATATGGCCAAACCGTGGGGGTTCTTCTGAAAGCCGCAGCCGACGTGAACCTCAAGGACAAGAACGACCGTGGCGGGCTCATGGGAGCCGCCTGGGAGGGGCACACAAGGATCGTCGGGATGTTGCTTGCCGCCGGCGCCCAATTGGAATCGCGTGACTACACCGGCGCCACCGCTCTGATGTGGGCCGCCTGGAACGGCCGGCTGGAGACCACCCAGGACCTGTTGGCGGCTGGCGCTGCCGTCGATGCCCGCGAGAACGAGGGAAAGACGGCACTCATCGGCGCGGCGACTGACGGCCATCTGCAAGTCGTGCAGGCGCTGGTGAACGCGGGAGCTCAACTGGACATCAAGGACCAGAAGGGCCTCACGGCCCTTTCAGCCGCGGCCTCCAACCGCCACACGGAGGTCGTCCAATATCTGCAAGAGGCGGGTGCCAGCAAATAGGATCCGCAGCTACTCTGAACGCCAGCATAGTATTTTTGGAGAATGACGATGTCCCGTTTACGATGGGTTGGCTTACGATGGCCGTTGAGGGACATGGGATGTGAATAGTGGACTGGAGAGAAAACCAGCGAAAGATGCTGACAATTCAGTTGCCTTAGAGTCATCACTTCGTTGTACGCTAGAATGGCGATTACGACTAGATCTCCAGTCGTCGATTCTAGGATTGTCCGAACGCCGCCCTACAGCCGCTGACGTCGACAAAGGAAGACCTTCCACTGGAGGAATTGCTGAATAAGTATCGTTAAATTCTGTTTCGATCGATTCCTGAATCAATCGAATGCGGTAGCGTCACGTGATGGGTAGGATGATTCGTGGCGAATGCCCGGTGGCCCCGATTTATGACTAACGAACGAGATTCACATTTGCATAACGACGAACCGACGCTGTTCGATGCGCTGGATCGAGGAGCACTCATCCGGGAAGTCGGTGAAGCTATTGTTCACTGCACTCCGCCTCAAGTGTTTGGAGTTCACGGGGATTGGGGACTGGGGAAGACCAGCTTCCTGCATCAGGTTCAGTTTTATTTGACCGGTGACTGTCCTCAGCAATCCGAAAAGGTGACGGAAGAGGCCAGACTAAATGCTGAAGGGAACGGCTCGGGAGAATATGGGAAGGCGATACGAGTTGTGTGGTTCGATGCTTGGCGCTACCAGAACGAGGATGCGCCCGTAGTCGCGCTGCTGCAGGAAATGCGAGCCCAATTGTCGTTCCCAAATCGCGCAATCCGATCAGTATCGAGGGTGTCTGAGGTTGCCATGCGGAGTGCTCTTTTTTCGATGGAGGAGGTAACAAAGAAGATAGGATTTCAGTACTCTAAATACCGTCAGGTAAATCGTGAGTGGGAGACCGAGAATCTTGCGACTGCGCTTCCATCATATACGCTACGTGAGCATCTACGCGACGCCATCATGAAGTTGTTGCCGAGAGAAAGATCCGGGACTTTGCCACCTAGGCTTGCGGTATTCATCGATGATGTTGATCGGTGCGACCCAGAAGCTGCTTACCGTCTGCTCGAAGGTTTGAAAATCTATCTTACTTTGGACAATTGTGTGTTTGTGTTGGGAATGAATCAAGAGGTGGTCGAAATGGCCATCAGCAGCCGAATGGGAGACAAGCGCAGCTATTTTCAGCGGCCCAGGTCAGCCGATGACCAGCGGGCAGTAAAGCGGAATGTTGAGACGATAGAAAATATAGTCAAGACCCGGGCCAACGCTTATTTGGAAAAGCTTTGCCAGAATGTGTGGCGATTACCCTTGGTCCGACGGCCTGACGAGCTGCTGATCGGTTTGATGAGAAAAACGGTGCAGAGTGAGGAAATTCGACAGTGGATCTTTGGGGCGGTTGCAAGTCGTGACTGTCTGCCGCCGAATCCGCGTCGCCTCAAAGGTTTGGCAAATCTGATTGGTAGGATGTCGTCGAAGTTTCCGATTCTGGAAGGTGAACACCGTGACAAGTTGGGCCTCCGCGAAGCTAAGCTTCTCGTAGTTGTTGCGTATATTTATCAATTCCATCACGATATTTACGTTCGATGGGAGGCTGACCCCGAACTGTGGAATCGAATCTTCGATCTGTGCCGCGGTCAAGATCTAAATCTGGAGTTTCTCGAGTCGTTGGTGATGCCGAACAAAGTCGACTCAGGTGAGAATGCACCCTTTCAGAAAAGCGTGTTGAAGAGTGAGTACCCAGACCCGACCAACACTAACGTTTTTTGGATTCAATCGCTGATCCTGAACCTTGGTAGCGAGGTGAACCCAAATGATTTCGTGCGATATCTCCACGGGTCGACGAGATGACGAATTCTGTCTTAACGAATACGGGCCTGGCGATGTCGGATCTCTTAGAGAATCCGGAACTTCGGAACTACCTATCTAATGTTCGGGACTGGCATGGATACATTCGTTTTTTGGGCCTTCCGGACCGCCGTGACAACCCGGATGTCCTCATCGATCGGCTATTCGTCGAGCCTCTTCTGACTCGTCGACACATCTCCCCCGACGAGAATCCGTCGGACTGGCTCGACGAAACCGAGACGGTCTTCGAGGCACTCGCCAAAGACAAGCCACTAGTATTATTGGGCGATCCTGGAACCGGGAAGTCTACTCTGCTGAACTATCTTGTTTGGTCGCTTGCTCGCCCATCACAGCCAAATTGGACTAAGCGATGGGGTCCCTGGATGCTGCCGATTCCGATGGTACTACGGGAATTGCCCCTTCGCGGCCTGAAGAACTTTCGTGGGCTATTGAATGCGTTTCTTAGTCATACGATGAGCGAGCCGCTACGCGACGGCGAGATCCTGCATCAGGCGCTTGTGGACGGAAAGGCCTTCATCTTGCTTGATGGCATTGACGAGATCGGTGACGTGGCAGTTCGAAAAAGTCTCCGTGACGCTGTGTTCGACGGAGTCGTTCGTTATCCTGGATGTCGCTGGCTGTTGTCTTCTCGGATTGTTGGGTATGACGAAGTCCCATTCGATGAAAGGTGGGAATCTGGGGGCCAGCATTTCACATCTGACGAAATGCTGCACGGAGATTTTCAGAGGAAGCCGTTACTCCCCAACCGGGAGGAAATATTCACACACCGGGAACTCCGCAAGAAAGTTAGTCGAGCGAGGGGCTCTGGCGCCAGTCAGATCGCCACTCGTTATATCGCTCCGTTCGATGACCCGAGGATCGAATCGTTTGCGCGCAATTGGTACATACAGCGCGAGGCGGCGGCGACGCGTGCGGGTAAAGACGCGTTGCATCTGGTTCGAGCGGTGCATGCGGACGATGCTATTCTCCGGCTGGCGCGCACCCCAAATCTGTTGACAATGATGGCGCTGATTCACCGGGTAGAAGCGACTCTGCCACACGGACGTGCGCTGTTATACGATCGAATTGCCGAGGCATATCTGGAGTCCATCGATAGGTTTCGGGGCGTGTTTTCGGGAGCGTACAATCTACCGCAGAAGAAGCGATGGCTTGCCCGTGTAGGGTATGAAATGCAGCGAAGGCGAAAACCGAATGGAGGTAGCGGCGAATCGGAACTCCTTGTGACTTCGAGCGAAGTTACTGTCTGGCTGGACGAGGAGATGCAACGTGGTGGAACTTCAGAAGGATTGTCTACTCCAGAAGAATTTCTGGACTATGTCGGTCGACGGAGCGGTTTATTTCTACCGCGGGGCCACCATCGTTATGCTTTTGTCCATCTTTCATTTCAGGAGTATTTCGCTGCTGTTGCGCTTGAACGCGAGGTAACGGGTATTGCTTGGGCGAGACGCGATCCGACTCCGCTGAAGCTGGACGGTCCGACCCTAGCTGAGTGGGCTGGTCAGAGTATCTGGCGTGAAACGTTTGCATTTCTTTTTGAGCTACTTGCTTCCAAGGAGGATTGGCACGCGAATCTACTGGATTCCGTATTTGGTGAAGGATTTGCGCAACTTCAGGGTGTTCCCGATGAGCCAACGGTTAATCTGGCGCAGTTACTGGCGCGCCTTTCCGTAAACTCACGTTCTGGACTTACGGGAGATAAGAGAAATAATGCGATTCACGCTACTGTACAAGTAGCCCTGAAGCAACAATCGGATTCGGGGGTAGGCTGGCGAGGTTCACCCGGTGTAGTTGTAGAACTTCTCGGTGAAGATACTGGTTGGAACACAACCGTGCTCGAAGTCATACGAACCCAACTAGAGAAGTTGAATCTTAACGTACTTTCATTGTCGAATACAGGGGTCCAAGACATTACGACTTTATCTGATTTCGACCAATTAGGGACACTCAATCTAGGTTCGACAAAGGTTTCGGACCTTCGTCCATTGTCTAAATCCACGACGCTTAAAGTGCTCCTTCTGCCTCATTCGAGGGTCATAAATCTGGGTCCGTTGTCCAAACTCACAGCGCTACGGGCGCTGAATCTATCCGGTACTAAGGTCTCGGACCTTGGTCCATTGTCCAAACTTACGGCTCTACAATGGCTATCCCTGTTTAATACGGAAGTCCTTGATCTTGATCCATTGTCCAAACTCACGGCACTTAAGAAGCTTCGTCTTGACAACACGAGGGTCGTGGACCTTGGTCCGTTGTCCAAACTCACGGCGCTTACGACGCTTGATCTTGACGACACGAATGTCGTGGATCTTCGTCCCCTGTCTAAACTTACGGCGCTTCAATCGCTGTATCTGTCTGGTACGAATGTCGTGGATCTTCGTCCCCTGTCTAAACTCACGGCGCTTCAATCGCTGCATCTTCGTGGTACGGAGGTCATGGATCTTCGTCCCCTGTCCAAACTCACGGCGCTAAGAATGCTTCGTCTTGACAACACGAGGGTCGTGGACCTTAGTCCCCTGTCCAAACTCACGGCGCTTACGACGCTCGATCTTGACAACACGAGGGTGATGGACCTTAGTCCCCTGTCCAAACTCACGGCGCTTACGACGCTTCATCTTGACAACACGAGGGTGATGGACGTTGGTCCTCTGTCCAAACTCACGGCGCTTACGACGCTCGATCTTGACAACACGAGGGTGATGGACATTGGACCTTTGTCCAAACTCACGGCGCTTACAATGCTTGATCTTGACAACACGAGGGTCGTGGACCTTCGTCCTTTGTCTGAGGTCAGAGCACTTCAATCGCTTTATCTATCTGGTACGAAGGTCGTTGATCTTGGTCCCCTGTCTGAACTCAAAGCGCTTCGAATTCTGTATCTACATAAAACTAATGCGTCAAAGAATGTAATCGACGCACTACGCGATTTACTGCCGTATTGCAGTATCGTATAGCAGCCCGTGGCAAAAGTCCGGGAAACAACGCCAGACCTCCGACATAAAATGACACTATGGCGATGGGAAAGAAACCGTCTTCGAGACGACAGCGGGGGATGTGGGTGGCGACCCAGAAACTGCCCCGGAGTCCGGGGCATCCTTTCTATGAGCAATTGAATCAGGTCCTGGAGAAAGCCGGTTTCGACGCCTTCGTGGAAGGGGTGTGCGCCCGGTTTTACGCCGCCGGGATCGGGCGGCCGAGTCTGCGGCCCGGACGGTACTTCCGGATGCTGTTGGTCGGGTACGTCGAGGGACTGAACTCGGAACGGGCCATCGCCTGGCGAGTGGCGGATTCGATGAGCCTGTGCGCTTTTCTGGACCTGGATCCGGAGGAGACGCCGCCGAATCACTCGACCTTGTCGCGCACGCGGCGATGCGCAGCCTGGTGCGCCGGGACACGGAACAAGACTATGAGACCTTCGTGAAGGGACTGGCAAAGAGCTCGGGAGTCCCGACGCCGACCCGCAAGGAACTGGTTCGGTTCGACCGCAAGCGCAAGAAGAAGACGAGCAGGGAAAATAGACTGTCCCTTTCCAAGAAGGGCTCACTCAGTTGTAGCGAAGAGCGTTCCAACAGCTGGGAGTGATGCCTTGATGCAGCCAGACAAGCGAACGGTGGAAAAACCCTAGGTCAAAATAAATGAAAGGGTTAATCGAATCTGGCTCTGGAACTTCAGACTAGGCTGAACTTCCAGTAAGGATAAGACGTAACTCGTTGATTATAATATAGATAGGACAAGAGTACGAGTTGCGCTACTGGGTACGTCCGTCTATAGGCGAACTCCAAGTCGATCCAGCGCCTGCTGCTGTAACGGCGTGGGCCGGGTCACGATCGTGAAGGGACGGGCTCCGGGGAGCTTCGGCACCACCTGATTCCGAACGATGGTCGCCAGGTCCTCCAGCAGGGTGCGGAAGCTGTGCACGGGCAGGCCGTCGGGCGTGCGCTTGGACTGGGCTTTCTTCCGGGCGGCCTGAGACACCTTCGCCGGCGCCACCACAGAGGGGCGCGGGGCGCCGTTCGGGTCTGGATCATCAAACAGCAGGGAAGCGAGGCGCCGGCGCATGTGCCACTCGACGTAATAGGCGAGCAGGCACAGGAAGACATGAGCGCGAACCCGGTCGTTGGTCCAGTGATAGATGGGGCGGACCTTCAGGTCCACGGTCTTGTAACTGCGGAAGGCCTGCTCGACCACGCTCAACCCCTTGTAGGCGCGCACCGTCGCCTCGGCGTCCATCTCCTCGGCCGGCAGGCTGGTGCGCACGACGTACAGACCGTCCAGAGCCGCCTCGGCGGCGAGCGATTCCTGGTTTCTTCGGTAAGCGAAGGACTCGTCGCTGATGTCGAGGTCGAAGTGCTTCGCCATCTTGTACTTGTTGAGGACCTTGCCGACCCGCAGCGCGATCCGGTCCCGGCCCCGGTAGGGGCGGCGCTCGCGACGGGTGGAGGCGGCGATGGGCTCCAGCAGCTCTTCGGTCTTGGCGAGCAGTTCTTGGCGCTTGGCGGCCCGCTGCCGAGCCAGCAACGGATTGCGGCAGACCATCAACCGCTCGCCCGGGTAGGCGTCCGAGCGGATCTCCAACAGGTTCCGCTCGTCAAACAAGGACATCTGCACCGACCCCGACTCCACCAGTTGGCGGATGGCCGGAGCCCTCAGGGCGGTGATCCAGTCCAGTCCCGAGGGCTGGGCTTCTTCACGGATCCGGGCCTGAGTGAGCATCCCGCGATCCCCCACCAAGACCACGCGAGAGAGCCCGAAACGGTTTCTCAACGTCTTCAGGACCGTTCCCACGGTGGCGGGATCGGAGGTGTTGCCTTCGAAGACCTGGACGGCCACGGGACAACCGTCCCGGTTGCAGATGAGGCCGAACTCGATCTGGAGTTTTCCACGCTTGCCGTCGCGCGAGTACCCGCGCTTGGCCAACTTGCAGCGACGGCCCTCGAGATAGCAGGAAGTCAGGTCATACAAAACCAGCGATCCTTCTTTCAGGTGTCGCCGGGCCAAACGCTTCTGGACGGCGTCCTGACGCTGCAACAACCAGTCCATGGCGTCGTAGAGGTGATTTTCGTTGAGGTCGGGCAGTCCGAGGACCTCGGCGAGGGAATCGGTGCGGGTGGCGGCCTGCAAACCGCGGACGGTGGCGAGCTTGGAACGGGGATGGGCGAGACGGGCCACGACCAGGGCGATGACCAGATCGCGTTGGGGACCGGGCGGGCCCAGGCAGCGATCCAGGCCGATCTTGCGCAAGGAGCCAACCAAGGCGGCGATGTGGCCGTGGGGTTGGGAGCGAACGATGTCGAGGGAGGCTTCGAGGTTGGCGACGGCGGTGCCCTTCTTGAGCAGGATGCGCAGGCCAGCGACCAGGTCGGGGTCCCATTTGGAAAGGTTGGCGAGGGTGCGTTTTTTGACCTTGCCGTGGTGGCGGTAGGACTCGCGCAGGAGGACGGCGGGGGGAGAGTTGCGGTTGGGGACGGCTTCAATATACATGGCTACTCCTTATTTCCACCAACCAAAGACATTATAAAAGATAAGGAAAACATAGTCAAGTCTATACATGGGTACACACTACGACCCACAATTCGAGAGAAGCCCTTTCGGATCAATGACTTGCAATGAAAATTGGGGTCAGACAGGCTGGAAGTTCAGACTAGGAGAGGGACAGTCATGTACCCCATACATCCCGGAATCGGGAGTTGCAGGCCTCCGCTCCCACGCCCCCGCTACTCCCAACCCGGCTCGAACCCCCGGTCACCGGGGATGACGTTCAACTGTCTCCGCAAGTCGAGGCAGGTTTCCTCCCAGCGGTCGAGTTCATCCCTGAGCCGGTTGACTCCGTCGGGGACTGTCCCTCGCTGCAGGAGGTTGTCCAGTTCGCGGGAATCACGGGTGAGATCGTAGGCTTCGTCGCCGTATTGGGGATCCCGGATGTAGGAGAATTCCCGGCTTCGCCCGGCGCGGACCAGAAGGTTTCGCCGCCCCGAGTTGAAGGTCCCGGTGGGGAACGTGGATTTGAGGTGCCCGTGGTAATCGCCGACTTGGGCGTAGGCGACATGGCGCAGTGGCCGCTTCGCTCCCCGGCCCACCCATGCCATCAGGTCCCTTCCCTGAGCGTAGTCGGGAACGGGAATTCCGGCCAGGGAAAGGAAAGTGGGAAAAAGATCCACCAGATCCACGAGGCCGGGGATCCGGATTCCCCTCCGAGCCGCGAGATTCGTGGGTGGGCGGATGACCAGCGGGACGTGGGTAAGGCATTCATACGGAACCTCGCACTTCTCGAAGAGTCCCTTCTCCCCCATGAAGTCGCCGTGGTCGGAGGCGAAGACCACCCAGGTATTTTCCAGAAGGTTCCGTTCCGCCAGGGCTTGGAAGATCCGATTCATCTGATCGTCCACGTACCGGATCATCCCGTTGTAGACGGCCACCACCTTTTTCAGATCGAGATCGGAAGCCTCGTTGGTCCTGACTTCCTTGAGGGCCTGGTTTTGCCAGGATGGCCTTGCTCCGTCGTGGTCCGTCACCGGTAGCACGACTTGGTCCGGATCCACCATGGAATCGTAGGGGGAAGGCACGAAATAGGAGGGATGAGGGTCATTGAAGGAGAAGTGGAGAAAGAAGGGCATCCGGGATCGCCGCGCCGTGTCGATCATGCGGATCGACCGGTCCGCCAACAGTGCCGAATGACCCTCCTCGGGAGTGCATTCGATGGCTCCGCAGGACCAGCCCACGTCCTTTCGGCCGTGGGAGTACTTGGTCTCCAGCGCACGGGCCAGCGGACCCGGCTCGCGCAGATCCACCTGCTCGCACCAGCCGCGGCTCAAGTTTCGGCCCTGTTCGAAATGACCCGAAACTGCCGTGTAGTAGCCGTGAGAGGCGAAAAGTTCGGACATCTGCGGCAGGTTCAGGGGGGCCTTGTTCTGCCAACAGGTCACCTGGTGGACCAGAGGATGGACACCGGTGAAGACGGAAGCCCGGCTGGGGGTGCAGATCGTGCTGGCGGCATAGGTCTCGGGGAAAGTGATTCCCTCTGCCGCCAGACCTTCCATGAAAGGGCAGGAAATCAGGGAGTTCCCCAGGATGGGCGCCGCCGAAGCCTTGAGTTGGTCGGCAGTGATGTAGACGAGGTTGGGTTTGTCCAACTTCTTCAGCTCCAGAGGCCGCTAAGAATCCGCTGAAATTCCGTCAGTTCGGAACGATCCGATGGGTCGACGCCGCCATCCTGCCGGTGAGACTCTGGCGGACCACGACCACCAGATCGTGGGGCCGATCCGGCGCGATCCCCGCCGCCACGGGAGCGAAGTGCTTGTAGCGGAGGAATTTGGCCAAATCCTGCTGGTTGAAGTCCAGGTCGATCTTCTGCACGAAATAGAAGTTGTCCCCGACCCACTTGCCTGCGTCGTCGAAGAGTGCCCCGAACATTTCGATAACGCACCGGTTCTGTCTTCCTTGGGATCTGAAGACGAAGGCGCCGGTTGGAATTCGGGCTTGCACCTGCACCTGACCCTTACGGTTCAGGACCTGAGTGTCAACGGGAAAGTCCTGGAACAGGTCGGGGAACTTGAAGGCGTTGGCCAGATCGACGGTTTCGGCTTCCCGCGGGTCCTCTTCGACGTAACCTTCCCGGTACCGCAACCGGATGCCCTTTCGCCTGACCTTCACCTTGATCTTGTGGAACTTGCCCTGCTTCCGGATCGAGGACGGGACATATCCCAAGAGGTAGTACTGACTGCCGTCCCGATAGGCACTGCGGATCGGGCGTTCCAGGTCGTTGTCATCGGCGTACCAGAGCCCACCGGTCTCCATGGAGAGCGAGGCCAGAAACTGGTGCGGGGCCGTGATGTCCTCGGTGGAGTAGGTCGGGTAGAGGTAATTGCCCGAACCTCTGTGTTCAGAGTTGCTGATCGCGGGGACCATCAGACCCCGGGGATCGATACTGTAGACCGAAACCTGGGCTCGATTGGCTTGTCGTACGGCTGAGTTGAGCCGGTTGATCAGGTGGGAGGATTCGGAGGCTCCCGCCATGTAGTTGTTGGCTGCCAGATGGATCAGGGTGATCTGTCCCGGAGAGTAGGTAACGGCTCGTTGGGAAATCAGGTGAGTGACGGTGCGCTTGGCATTGAGCGGATAGCCGTTGGAGAAATAGATCAACTGCTTTCGTCCGGGCAGGGAGCCCAGATGCCGGGAGAGTGCGCCGATGGCGGCGCAGGTGAAGTCCATTTGCAGTTCGATTTTCACCATGAGAGCGCGGCCGTGGTCCGCTGCCTGAGAGATGGCTCCATCCAGATTCGAATCGAGTCTCTGCTCTCCTCCGGCTGCGCCCTGGCCGGGATCGAAGGTGTCCAGGGCTCCCATCTCCATTCGGGCGAATGCATAGTCCAACTGCTCCACGAACCGGGCGATGCTGGTCTCTTCAAAATCTCTCGCGACCAGTTGGTCGAGGGTGGTGCCCAATTGGGAAATGTCGCTGGTGAAGGGCAATTCGACCCGGAACTGAGGCCGTATGCTGGCCACCATCACCCGGTCGGTGGGAGCCAGTTCGGAGCGGGCGAACCGTCGTATGGATTCCTTGACCCGTTCCAGCCCATGAAAGGACATGGCCTGCAGGTCGAACAGGAAGACGAAATAGCCCCTGTCCTGCGGAGTCGTGGGGAGGGTCCTGGAGGCGAGGGCGGGTGCGGGAACGGCGCCTGTTCTGACTTCCGAAACCAGCTGTTCCTCGGACCCGGCCCGCCGGCGCAGGTCGAAGAAGGTCAATAGCTGGAGCTTGCCGTCCTCGAAGACCTGAATTTCCTCGGGTTTCAGGTTGTGGACGAATTGTCCCCGCTTGTCGGTGACCACCAAGTCGACCAGGACGACCTCGGATTGGGCTCGGAAGGAGGGGGCCAACTCCTGTTGGGCATCGACGGGAACGAGAGTGAACCCCATGAGAGCGATGACGCATGACAGGCGGTGAATTCGCATGGCGGCACCAGAAAGGACTTCGATTCCGGTCACTGAATACAGGTAGGGCATTTTATCAGGCCCCGTCTTCGAATGAAGCCGGGATCCTTCCAGGGCCCAACTTTGCGGACTGCCTCCGGTATACTCACGTCGTGAGATTCATCTTTCCGGCCGTTCTGGTCTTGGCGGTCTTGCTGCCTGGAATGATGTCGGCACAGGATTCCGAGTCGCCGATTGCGGCTCGGAACTTTCTCTGGGTCAACCAAGATTTCTGCACCGCTGGACAACCGTCCCACCAAGACCTGATCCGGCTGAAGCAGAGAGGGGTCCACTCGGTATTGAACCTGCGGACTGCCGCCGAGGACCCCGGTGTTGCGAAAGAGGGCGCTGCCGTGCAGGCGCTTGGACTCAAGTACTTTCATCTTCCGGTGGACTCGAGTCGTCTGACCACGAAGTTGGGAGACGAGTTTCTAAGGATCGTCTCGAATGAGTCCAACCGGCCCCTCTTCATCCATTGCGCCAGCGCGAATCGGGTCGGAGCATTTTGGATTCTTCACCGAGTGATCAACCATGGCTGGAGCCTGGCGAAGGCGGAGGATGAGGCCCGTAAGGTCGGTCTGCGATCCGAAAGGTTGCTGGAATTCGCCCGGAAGTACCTCGAACATGCTGGCCACTGAATTCCCGGGGGGTTTGATATGCGCTGGAATCTGGGGCTGACCTTGCTTTTTCTGGCTTGCACCGTTGCGGCCTGGGGCCAGACCGAGACGAAGGTCTGGAAGGAATCCAGCTTCGAAGATTTCGCCGACGGCCGGTTCGGAGACGGCGGCGCCAACACCTATGTTTCCCGCCGGGGACGCATCCAGTTGGTGAATCGATGGGATCTCAACCAGGATGGGTTCATCGACCTGGTCTTCTCCAACACGCATCCCCACAAGGAGAAGATGGACGCGGCCATCTATTGGGGAAACGGCCGGGACTTCGACGTCTCCCGCCGCGCCTTCATCCCCAACGACGGCGCCCAGTGGGCGGCTGCCGGCGATCTGAACGGGGACGGCCGGATGGACGTCGTCTTTCCCAACTACACCAACGGCACCTGGGACGGCATGGACTCGTTCATCTACTTTGGCGGGATCGAGGAGTTGAAGAACCGCCGGGCCGACTCGGCGTGGGGCTTCCACCCCTTTTCCAGGAAGATCACCCTTCCGTCGCGAGCGGCCCAGGGAGCCGCCGTGGCCGATCTGAACCGCGACGGACACCCCGACGTGGTCCTGGCTCTGTCCGCCGGATTCTGGGAGTACCGTGTCGGCTTCCGGGGAGGGGGTTACGATTCCCCCTCACGTGTCTTCTGGGGTTCCGCCCAAGGTCCGGACCGGGAGCGCTACGTGGACGTCCCGGCCCTGGGGGCCTCGGACGCCGCCGTCGCCGATCTGAACCGGGATGGATGGCCCGATCTCATCCTGGCCAACCAGGAAGACAAGGGGGACCAGGACATCGATTCCTATGTTCTTTGGGGCGGTGAGGGAGGATTCAGCCCCCAGCGCAAGGTGGATCTTCCAACCCATCAGGCGTTCGCCGTGGAAGCGGCCGACGTGAATGGCGACGGCCACACGGATCTCGTGATAGCCAATGGGAAGGGGCCTGCTTCGTTCGTCTATCTCAACAGTGAGAAGGGTTTCTCGGCAAAGAGACGGCTGGAGCTTCCCACCAGCGAGGCCCGGGACACCGCCGTCGCCGATTTCAACGGCGACGGCCACCAGGACATCTTCTTCACCAATCACCAGTCACATGGAAACCCTCTCACCCACTCTTATCTGTATTGGGGCTCTGCCTCAGGCTTCTCCAATGAGCGGCGCCAGGAGTTCGAGACGGTAGGCGCCTGGGGCGTCTCGGCGGCCGATCTGAATCGGGACGGGCACGTGGACTTGGTCATCTCGAACTACAAGGAACATTTTTCCTTCGAGGTCCCCTCGTATATCCAGTGGAACTCCGAAGCGGGCTTCGCTCCGACCCGGCGTACTTCCCTCTTCACCCAGGGTGCGGTTGGAAACCTGGTGACCGACTTCGACGGCGATGGCCACCTGGACATCCTTTTCAACAACACGGTGGCGCGCAGCCGGGGTGGAAACAGTCCGGTCTTCGTCTACTGGGGAGACGCCCGGGGCCAATACAGTGCCGAGCGGCGAATCTCGCTACCCGCAGTCGATCCCTACGAATGGGGGTCGGCGGACCTGGACGACGATGGCTGGACCGATCTGGTGGTCTCCAACTTCGGAGAGACGGTTCGATGGCGCCAGGAGAGCCACATCTACTGGGGTGATCCGGAGGGGTTCCAGAACGACAATCGATCCGCCCTGATGGGACGCGGCAGCGCCGGCGTGAGCATCGCCGACTTGGACCGGGACGGATGGCTGGACGTTGTCCTGTCCAACGTCCCCAGTGAGGAACTGGCGGAAACGGGAGCGTTCGTCTACTGGGGCGGCGGCGAAGGGTTCGTCGTCACCGAGCGGCTGGAGTTGGACAACGGACCCACCGGCATACCGGCCATCGCCGACCTGAACCGGGACGGACACCTGGACCTCATTTTCTCGGCCAACGCAGAGGGGGTCCCCATCTATTGGGGCGACAGCAGCCGCGGCTACTCCTCGTCGCGTCGTGAGATCGTTCCCGGATCGGCCGGTCTTCGGGGCGTGGAGGTCGCCGACCTGAATCGGGACGGAGTGCTCGACCTGATCCTGAGCCGTGCCATCGAAAACGGTGCCCGATTGACCACCGGCTTCGTCTATTGGGGCGCGGGAGAGGGAGAATACTCGGTCGAACGGCGCACGGAATTCGAGATCGAAGGGACCAATCTGATCACGGTGGCGGACGTGAACCAGGACGGATGGCTGGACCTGGTGTGTCCCAATTACAACACCGGATCGAGCCGGGCGACTCTCTCACGAGTCTATCTGGGCGGACCTGACGGGTTCGACCCGAAGCGGATGATCAAGCTGCCCACCAATTCCGGGGCCGGAAGCATGGTGGCGGATTTCAACCAGGACGGATACGCCGACATCCTTTTCGTCTGCCACCGTTCCGAAGGGGACCCCAACCGGATCGGCTCTTTCGGCGATCACGTCACCAACTCCTTCCTCTACTGGGGCGGAGGGGACGGCTTCCGGGCGGACCGCCGGCTGGAGATTCCGGTCCGCGGGCCCCACAACGACTCGGGAGTGGACCTGGGCAACATCTACGACCGTCGTTTCGAGTTCGCCTACGTCTCGTCGGTGCACTCATACACCGACCGACGTCCGGCCAGCCTGACCTGGAAAGCCCAGACGCCCCTCGGCAGCCGAGTCCGTTTCCAGATCAGGACGGCCGGGTCGGAAGCCGAACTGAACGCCGCCGCGTGGCGGGGACCCGGCGGGCGGGCGACTTTCTTCGAGCATCCCGCCGATATCCCGCATCCGGATCCGTCACACTCGGTGATTCAGTACCGGGCGACGCTCCATCCCGCTCCCACAGGAGTCGTATCGCCGATCCTGGAAGAGGTGGTCGTGCTGTTCCGGTAGGACATTCGCATCCGGTTCGGATGATCCTTCGAGCCCACATCAATCTGGACGGGCGCCGCTCACCGGGTCCCGCGGTGTCACCAGTTTCACCGTGGGGAAGTAGTTCCGGTATCGCCTGATGTCCCTGGTGAGAACCGTCAGTCCTTCCGTTTCGGCGTGCGCGCCGATGTAGAAGTCCGGCAGCGGCGATGAGCGCACACCTCCGGCCCGGCGGTACCGGAGAAAGGCTCTCGCCGCGAGAAAAGCAGCCTCGTATGGAAGCTGATAGCGCACCAGCAGCAGGGTGTTCAGGTGGTGGTCCAATTCCGCGGAGTCGGTGAAAGCGAGTGACGTCTCGGCGAATATAAGCGGATTGATTCCGACTGCGCCGGTGTCCAGCGCGTCGCCCACGGCACGCTCGGACCAGGGACGCCAGACCGGGTCGTCTGTGAAGATGTCGAGTAGCACGTTGGTGTCGACCAGAAACACTCACTCATCCCCGCGCGTGAGCCGCATCACGTCATCCGTATCTAGACCACTGTCCGCGACGCCGCGTGCAGCGCGGAGGCGTTGCTCGATGAGCGCTCGTTTGCTCAACACGGGCCGGATCAATACTCCACCGTCGGACTCTTCGAAGGCCGCCTCAGTATTGGGGAGCAATCCGAACTTGAGTCTGAGTCGCTGCGGGATCGTTACTTGACCCTTTGAGGTAATTCTCATTGTAATAGTATTACTTGCAATAGTCTTACGAACAAGTCCCATCAAATATTTACGGGTACGCACCTGCGTGATTAGCAGGCCTTCGGCGAATGACGGAGGATCGGATCACGGAGACATGTAGAGCCGCTATCGGCCTCAGGTCCGGATGCCATAAATCTTCATGGCGGTTCCACCCCGGATTTGGGCAATGTCGCTTTCGCTCATGTACGGGCACCGTTCCTTGACGTAATCGAACTGGTGCCGGTACTGCTCGACGGTCGGAAGGTTCACGTGGGTAAACTCGGAGCCCCACATCAGCTTGGACGGGCCGAAGGTGTCGTAAAACGCCTTGAGGACCACGTCGCCGGGACCGTACATGTCGGACCTGTGCTGGAGTCCGGTGAGGATCTCCATGACGACGTTGTAGTTCCTGACCAGCTCGACGACCGCATCAGGGATTCGGACCGAGCCGTCGTCCTGGAGGCAGCTGGACGGCCAGATGCCGTGGATGATGACCACCTTCAGATCCGGAAATTTCTTGACCACATTCAAGAGAGCTGGCCCCAGGGTCTGGAAGTTCACCTCGTTGCAGGTGACGCAAGCGGGGACTCCCAGTGACTGGACCAGTTCCCATTGAGGATCGTACCGGGAGTGGTCGAAGTGGTAGAAGGGGTCTGGGGTGCCCCATTCCTTGGGGTCCATCCCCATTTTCACTCTCTGCTCCGGCGGCCAGCAGTCGTAGTACCAGCCCTTGAACCCCCATTCCTCGACGTGTTGCTGGATCAGGTTCAACCCGCGGTCACCGGGCAACAGCCGTTCGTCGATCTTGCTGATGGCGACGAACCGGCCCGGATGTTCCTTCATCACGCGGCGGTGGTATCGGTGCAGGTAGAAGGCGCACTGGAGCACCTGCATGTCGATGCCGACGGCATCCATCAAGTAGAGGTTGTCCCGGTGGGACATTCCATACTTCCAGTTCTTTCTGTACTCCCCTTCCAGGTCCTGAATCTCAACCTGACTGATGTGGCCGTGGGCATCGATCTTCATGGGGCGGTCGTCCTTCCTGTCTTGACTCGGGATACCGGCGCTTCGTAACTCGGCTCCAATGAGATGAGCCGTGGCGGCGGTGCCCAGTGCCTGGGCGGACCGGTGAAGAAAACCGCGGCGCGTCTGGGCGCCGTCAACTCGAGAACTGGACACGAGTCACCTCCTGGTGCACGGAACGTCAATGGTCGGAATCGGTATGGACGATACGGAATATGACGCTTCGCATCAATTGTCCGCCCACAGTTCAGGGTTCGAGTCCAATCGTCCGCTCCTTTGGCCGGCGGTCTTGACCCACCCCTGCGGGCGGAGCACGACGTCCAGAAAACTGGTCCGATCGTTCTGAATCATCACCAATTTCGGTCGGACCGTCGCCAGTTCCTTCGGATCCTGCTCCGGACGCGAATGGAAGCTCAAGGAGTAGAGGCCCGGCGGGATCTCTTCAAGGGTGAATCGTCCCTCCTCGGAAAAGCTCCTGAAGATCCCCAGGTCGAAACCGTCCTTCCTCAATACGATGGTGAAATCCCGCACGGGGTTGCCATCCGCGTCGGCGACATTGCCTTCGATCCGCCCCCCGCCTTTGACCCGGAGATCGATGTTGGCCTGATAGGAGTGGATCACCTTTGCCTCCGTGATGCCGATTCCCAGGTGAAGGGCCGTGGCGTAGATGCGAAAGGGATATTCGCTGGCGTGGTAGTTCTGTGGCGGCTTCGATCTGGCGAAGTTGCCGGCGACCGGGGAGACGACGCCTTTGCCGCTCTCCACGGCGGTCCCGATCACGAAGGGATCCGCCACGATCTGTCCCTTGCTGTCGTAGACGCGCACCGTGAAGCTCCGATACTTCTTGTATTTCTCCAGGACCGGAAAGATCTCGGTGTCTTGAGACACCTCGTGGGTCTGCCAGTAGGTTTTGTGTCCCTTGATTTTGACCTCCAGCGTGGCGACGCCTGGAGGCAGTACGAATTCGAAATAGCCGTCGGGGCCAGTGGTGGAGTCGGCAATTCCAATTGGTCCGGACTTGGGTTTGACTCCCAAGTCAACGCGTGCGTCGGAAAGGGAATGTCCCTCCCCGTCCGAAACCCGGCCCGAAAGCCGGACCAGCTCGTCCAATTCCGTCACGACGACTTCGAGAGGTCCGGAAGTGGGAACCTGCACGTCCTCCTCATACGGCTCGTGGGATAATGAGAAAACGTAGAGTCGATAGATCCCCTCCGGCATTTCCAGCGAGAAGCCTCCGGTCTGGTCGGTCTCGGCATGACCGGGAATCCCCATTCTTCTCAGGTGCCGATTCCGGATTTGGATGGGGGCGGTTGCGGGTTCCGTCGGATCCGAGGGAGGGGCATTGTGCATCTCGTGCGGAATGTCCAAAGAAACAAGAGCCCCGGGAACTCCGCGCCCTGCCCTGTCACGGACCGATCCGGTCACGAGCGACCCCGGTGGATCTCTGGGGGTCAGGACAATGGTGCACCGGGACTCCGATCCTTCAGCGGCGAAGCCGGCGTTGTCGGGAAGGTACGCGGGATGGTTTGCCCAGACCCAGTATTGGCCGCGGTCCAGTTCGAAATAGGCCCTTCCATCGGGTCCGGTCTGCCCCGAAAATTTCTCGGATCGCGACCACACTTGCGTGACTTGAACCGAGGCTTCGGATAAGGGTGCCTTTGTTTCTTCGCCGATCACCAAAACTTCGAGGCGGGTGGGCGCATCGGTCCAATCCCCCGTTCTCTTAACGATTCGATTCGGGGACAACCCGTGAGCTCTCCGTTCAGCGCTGCCGCGCGGCGACCTCCGCCGCAGTCCGTTCTCATCTTGTGAAATCCGGGCTTGACCGCCGGAATAGGAGGGCGATTTCGGCGTGGATTCCTGTTTCTGATTGCCGATCCGGAAGAGCAGAGTGACGAGAATGACTGCCGCCGCAAGCAGGAGGAATCGGCGGGCCTGACCCATTTTTCGTCTCCGGGCGGTGCTTCAAGGGACGTGGAGGCGGCGACCGGATTCGAACCGGTGAATGGAGGTTTTGCAGACCTCTCCCTTAGCCACTTGGGTACGCCGCCACCGATTCCGTCCATTATAGGGAACGTCGGAATTGGAACTCAAATGGTCGAAGTGCCGAGACCGGGTCCGGTTCTTGACCGGTTTCGGCATTTCCAATAGCTTGTAGCTCATGCCGGCGGGGACTCGATGAGAACTCTCGGTCGGGAATTGGAGCAGCGCCTCGAGCGGATCCGCTCGTCCGGACTCTACCGGTCCCTTGAGGAAGCGTCCCCCGAAATCGAGGACTTCTGCTCCAACGACTATCTGGATCTGTCCCGCGACCCTCGGCTGAGGGAGTTCCTGATCGGACGCCTGCAGGAGGAAGCCGGATCCCGTCCCGTCTCCGCCCCCTCTTCCCGGCTGCTGCGGGGAAACACGCAGCACCATCGCCTACTGGAAGAGAGACTTGCCCGCTTTAAGGGCACCGAAGCAGCCCTGATCTTTCCCAGCGGATACCAGGCCAATCTGGGTCTCCTTTCCGCCCTCATGGGGCCCCGGGACCGGGTCGTGTCGGACCGGCTCAACCATGCCAGCATCATCGACGGGATTCGCTTGAGCGGAGCGCGGAAGATCATCCACCCACACCGGGATCTGGAGGCGATGCGAACCGCTCTCTCGTCTCCCCATCCGCGGGGCCGAACCTTTCTGATCACCGAGTCCCTCTTCAGCATGGATGGTGACATCGCTCCCTTGGACCAGTACGCGGACTTGGCGGAGGAGTGGGGAGCGGATCTGATCGTGGACGATTCTCATGCCACCGGTCTCTTCGGGGCCCGGAGTGGGTCGGGTCTGACGGAGCATTTCGGAATCGAGAAACGAGTTGCGGCCATCATCTCAGGATGCGGCAAGGGCTTGGGCGTGGCCGGCGCCTTCGTCGCTGGCCCCCGAACCGTCATCGAATACCTGATCAACACTTGCCGCAGCTTCATTTTCACCACCTCTACGCCGCCGCTTCTCCTTTACGCGTTGGAGGCGGCGTTGGAGATCATCCGGAGCGACCCGGAACGCCGGGAACGGGTCCTGAAGCTCTCCCGGCGCCTGCGCCGCCGGCTGAGAGCCCAGGGCCTGGACACATTGGACAGCGCGGGTCCCATCGTTCCGGTCATCCTGGGGGACAACCGCAGTGCCCTCGCCGTTGCCCATCGGCTTCGGGAGCAGGGACTGGACGTGAGGGCGCTCCGGCCCCCCACGGTGCCGGCCGGCACCGCGCGGCTCCGGATCTCGGTTCACGCCAACCATACTCCCGAGCAGTTGGATCGTCTTTGCCGCGTGCTGGCTGAAGCCCTGGAGACCATTTGATGGAGGTCGCAGTCACCGGAACCGGAACCGAGATCGGCAAGACGGTCGTTTCCGCCGTACTTCTGGCCCGTTGGGCCGGACGGATGGACGTTGCCTACTGGAAACCGGTGGCCACGGGGACGGAGGAGGGCAGCGACAGCCTGGAGGTGGCTTCCCTGGTGGGTCCGGAAGTGCGGATTCTTGAGGAATGTTACCGGTTTGGTCCTCCCCTTTCGCCCCACTTGGCGGCCTGCATGGCCGGAGTCGAGATCGAACCGGAGCGTATCGTCTCCGCCTGCCGGCGTCATCGGGAGGCGTCGGGAAACGGGCTCCTGGTCGTGGAGGGAATCGGGGGCCTCCTGGTTCCCATGACCGAATGCGGGTATCTCGTTGCGGATCTCCTCCAGGCCATGGACCTGCCCTGCCTCGTGGTTTCATCCAGCCAACTCGGGACCATCAACCACACTCTCCTGACCCTCGAAGCCCTCCGTTCCAGAGGCCTGCATCCGGCGGGAGTGGTTCTGAACGGTCCCGTCAACGTTGAGAATCGGCGGGCCATTGAGCGGTTCGGACGGACCCGTGTCGTGGCGGAGTTGGAACCTCTCAATCCCCTCTCTCGTGAGTCCGTCGCCCGGGCAGCTTCCAAATTCGATCGGGACGGCGTTCTGGAGCGCTATCTCCTGGGATCCGGCCGGACGTCGGCGTGCAGTAGGTTAGAGTAGTCGGCAATGGGAGATTTCGTCGGCTGGGTGTCCCAGGATCGGAAATTCGTCTGGCATCCGTTCACCCAGATGCAGACGGCGCCTCCTCCCATCCCCATCGAGCGGGCCCAAGGGATCTATCTCCACACCCGTGACGGCCGGCGCCTGTTGGACGGCATCTCGTCCTGGTGGGTCAACATCCACGGACACAACCATCCCCGTCTCAACCGTGCGTTGGAGGAACAGGCTTCGCGGCTCGGGCACGTGCTGTTTGCCGGTTGCACACACGAACCGGCGGCACGGTTGGCCTCCGAGTTGGTCCGGCTGGCGCCGGCGGGTTTGACTCGGGTCTTTTTCTCGGACAACGGTTCCACCTCCGTGGAAGTGGCTCTGAAGATGTCCTACCAGTACTGGAAGAACCGCGGCGAGACCCGGGACCTCTTCATCTCTCTGAAACATGCCTACCATGGCGACACCCTGGGGGCCATGGGAGTGGGGGGAGTGGATGCCTTCCATGCCCAGTTCGCGGACCTGTTGGTTCAGCAGCTTCAGACCCACTCGCCTACTTGCCGAACCTGTCCGGTGGGACGGACCCGCGCCACGTGTCACATCGAGTGCAGCGGCCGGCTCGAGGATCTCCTGCGGGAGTCGGGCCACCGGGTAGCGGCGGTCATCGTGGAGCCCATGGTTCAGGGCGCCGGGGGAATGATCATCTGGCCGGTGGAGTTCCTGAACCTGGTCCGTGAGCTGACCCGCCGTCACGGAACCCTCCTCATCGCCGACGAGGTCTTCACCGGCTTCGGCCGGACGGGGAAGATGTTCGCCTGCGACCATGGACCGGTGACCCCCGACCTCATGTGCCTCTCCAAGGCACTCACCGGGGGATATCTCCCGCTGGCCGCTACCTTGGTGACCGAGCCCCTTTACCAAGCCTTCCTCAGCGAGGATCGAGGACGCGGATTTCTGCACGGGCATTCCTATACTGCGAACCCCCTGGGTTGCGCCGTCGCCCTGGAAAGCCTGGCCCTGTTCCATCAGGAGAACAGATTGGAGCGCGTGGCCCGGTTGGAGCAGCTCTTCTCCGAGCGTCTGGACCGTATCGCCCGGATGCCGGGCGTGGCCGAGGTTCGAGGCATCGGAGCGTTGGCGGTGGTGGAACTGGAACCCGAACGGGAGGCCGGCTACCTCGACTCTCGATCTCCGGGTTTGATCCAGGCCTTTCTGGAGAGGGGCCTTTTGCTGCGGCCTCTGGGAAACGTCCTCTACTTCCTTCCCCCTTACGTCATCGAGGATCGCGAAGTCCAGCGGGCCTTCGATGTCATCGAGGAAGTCCTGGTCTCCGTCGTTCAACGTTGAGCTGTTGAGGAGCCTTGCCTCCGCCTGTCCTGTCAGCGAACGTGTCCGCGGTCTGTTTGATTTCCCGTTTGTGGCTGTGCTAGCCTCCAGTCCTGGTTGCGTGTTCGCAGCCTTGGTCCGCCGACCATTGGAGGGAGATGGCTAGACTTCGACCAAGACCTTTTCGCCGTAGACCGCGTAAACGCAAGAGGCCTCCCAAGAAACGGGACGAGCCCAAGGAAAAGAAGTCCGACGCCATTGAGGTCACTGGAACCGTAACCGAGCCTCTTCCCAACGCCATGTTTCGGGTCGAGTTGGAGAACGGCCACGTGGTCTTGGCCCACATATCCGGCAAGATGCGCCGTCATTTCATCCGAATCCTGCGTGGCGACCGGGTCATGGTCGAACTCTCGCCCTACGACCTGACTCGGGGCCGCCTCACATACCGCTACAAATAAGCCTCACCGATGACCGAGGGACGCGCCGGTAACCCCTGGATTCTTGTCGTTTTGTCCCTGCTGCTGCCTCCGGTGGGTCTGGTTCTGGTCTGGGCGAGGTCCGGTTGGAGGACGCGGAACCGGCTGCTGGCAAGCCTCGCGCTTTTGGTGTTGACCTGGGTCTACGTATTCCACGCAGTCGGTCTCAACATCGAACGCGACGGCACAGGTTGGAGGCCTCTGGTCTCCGTCACACCCATCTGGACCCGGTACGCTACGGTGGAGCGGGTCTCCGCGTCAGTAGCGGCTCACCGCTCCGCCGAGGCAGATGTCCGAGGCTGGAGCGGGTTCCGAGGGCCGGACCGGGACAGCCGTTATCTGGAGGGAGAGATCCGAACCGATTGGCCCGGCGATGGGCCACCGTTGCTCTGGCGGCGGTCAGTGGGAGGCGGATACGCTTCCATTGCCGCCGGTTCGGGGCTCCTCTTCACCATCGAACAGCGGGGACCCCAGGAGGTCGTGGCCGCCTACGATCCGGACACGGGCGCCGAGGTCTGGACCCACGGCTGGGACGCCGAATTCCAGGAGGCCATGGGAGGTGACGGGCCCCGGGCGACTCCCCAGTGGCACGACGGACGGCTTTACGTCCTGGGGGCCACGGGCGAGTTCCGCTGCTTCGACGCCGCCAGCGGACAAGTTCAATGGGGTTTGAACATCCTCTCGGACAACGGAGCCAGGAATCTGGTTTGGGGTATGTCCGCCTCACCCCTGATCACGGGTGACCAGGTCATTCTCCTGCCCGGAGGCCCTTCGGACCGGTCCGTCGTCGCCTATCATCGGCTCACCGGCGAGTTCCTCTGGGGTTCGCTCAGCGACAAGCAGGCCTACGCCGCGCCGATCCAAGCCGAGCTGGCCGGGCGGGAGCAGTTGTTGGTGGTGACGGCCGAGCGAGTCGTGGGATTGGACCCGAACGGTGGGGACCTGCTCTGGGGGTATCCATGGGTCACGTCCTACGACGTCAATTCCGTGGAACCTCTTCTCCTGGGAAACGATCGGTTCTTCATCTCCTCCGGTTACGGCCACGGGGCAGCGGTGCTGGAGATCGGACGGGACGGCGACGGCTACACCGTCAAGACCGTCTGGAAAAACAAGGAGATGAAGAACAAGTTCAACGGTTCGGTCCTCCATGAGGGTCACGTCTATGGACTGGATGAGGGCATCCTGGCTTGCGTGGACGTGGCCACGGGAGAGAGGACGTGGAAGGGAGGCCGTTATGGTTACGGCCAGATTCTTCTGGCCTCGGGCCATCTCGTGGTGCTGACCGAGCGGGGCGAGCTGGTTCTGGTCGAGGCCAACGCGCAGGAACACCGTGAGCTGGTGCGGTTTTCGGCGCTGACCGGAAAGACCTGGAATTATCCCGTCATCGTCGGGGGACGGCTCCTGGTGAGGAACCAGACCCAGATGGCCTGCTTCGACGTCACCCCGATTCCGGCAGATCCCTCATAGGACCCACGGCTTTCGATACTCCCGGCGCAGGAGTCCGTTGGCCTCGTCGTCGCCCACCACGCGTTCCTTTGCGCCGTCCCACCGGATCCGCCGTCCCAACCGGAGGGCGATGTTCCCCAAATGGGGAGTCGAGGTGGACCGATGTCCGATCTCCACGTCCGAGTTGGGCTTCTTTCGGTTTCGCACGCATTCCAGGAAGTTCAGGACGTGGACAAAGTGCTGGTCGGAGCCGGGCGCCGTCACGAACTTGGATCGTCCCTCTCCGGAACTCCATTCCCGCCTGCGCCGGTCGGGCGTTTTCTGATCCAGAATCCTCAGGTAGCGGGGCCGCGGGGCAACTGGCGTCCCCCCGGTCTCGGGCCGGATCTCGAAGCCGCCGCGGTTCAGATAGAGCGTCCCGTCGGTGCCGAAGAACTCGATGCCGTAGCCTCGACCCGCCGGCGCGTGGGCGTTCCCGACCCGGTGGGAGAAGGAGGCGATGAATTCCGGATACTCGTAGAGGACCTCCAGCGTGTCGGGGGTCTCACGGTTGTCATCGATACAGAAATTTCCCCCGACGGCGCTCGCGGCCAGCGGCGCGTCCACCTGCATGGCCCACTGGACGATGTCCAGGTGATGGGTGCCCCAATCGGTGAGCATTCCTCCCGAGTAGTCCCAGAACCACCGGAAAGTGTGAATGAAGCGGTTGCCGTTGAAGGGGGCCTTGGGCGCCGGACCCAGCCAGAAGTCCCAATCCAGTCCCGGCGGAGGTTCCGTGTCCCGGGGCCGTCCCATCCCGGCCGGACTCTCGTTGCCGTAATTCCAGGTGTCGACTCGGCTCACCTTGCCGATGACGCCGTCCTGCACCAGCTTGACGGCTTCCTGGAAGTGCACACCTGAACGCTGCTGCGTCCCCATCTGGACGATGCGTCCGTTGCGCCGGGCCGCCTCCACCATTTTCCGTCCTTCGTAGATGGTCAGGGAGAGTGGCTTCTCGACGTAGACGTCCTTACCGGCATCGCAGGCCATGACGGTGGGGAGGGCATGCCAGTGATCGGGAGTGGAGACGACGACCACGTCCACCTCTTTCAGATCCAGGACTTGGCGGAAATCCGTGTAGCCGGCCGCCCGGCCGCCCTCCTGGTCGTCGGTCATCTGCAGACTCAGGTCCCGGTTGTGATCCCAGACGTCACAGACGGCGGCTGCCCGGACCTGCCCCGACCGCAGGAAGTCCCTGAGATTGCTGCGGCCCATGCCCCCGGTTCCGACGAAGGCGCAGATCACGCGGTCGTTGGCCCCGAGGGGACCTCCCTTGCTGGTCTGGAGGGCGGGAGCCCCCGCGACTGCTGCTGCCGATACCACGAACTTGCGTCTGTTCATCTTCATTGGCCAAGACTCCTGGGCTGGGCTTCGCTACGATGCCTAGACTCTAATGTATAATCTCTGCATCGAACAGAGCAGAGCTCACCGACATTGAGGCTGACACTATGAATTTGGACATCTTCCGCCGACTTCCCGACGACGCCCGGGTCTGGATCAGTGGTTTCGATCGACCGCTCGATCCGGCCGAGCAGGAGACGGTCCGCGCAGGAATGGCGCGTTTCTCAGCCGGGTGGGCTTCGCATCAGGTCCCGGTCGAGTCCGCATTCGACGTCGTTCACGATCGATTCCTGGTGATCTCAGCCTGTACTCCAGGCTCCGTGTCCGGTTGCTCCATCGACAGCATGATGAGGAATATGCGGGACCTGTACGCGGCTGTCGGTGTCGCGCCTCCCGCCGGGAACCTGATCTACTTCCGTGACGAAAACGGCCGGATCCGGTCCATCGACCATATGGAGTTCCGTGACGTGGCCGAATCGGGCCGGCTCAAGCCCGACACCCTGGTGTTCGATACCATGATTCAGAACCTGGGGCAGTTGAGAGCCGGCCGCTTCGAACTTCCTTACGGAGAGGCTTGGCACGCCCGGGTCTTTCCGCTTCCGGTCACCGCCTGAATCTGCCGTCGCGCCGCAGGCTGGAACCTTGGGGCCTGTTGGGCTTCATCTCGATGTAACTCGATGGATCGGTGGAGTAGCTGACGGGCTTCGGGTCGAGCAGCTCGATCAACTTGTCCTTGATGGCAAACGCCTGAAAAAAGTTGCCCCGGGGATTGTAGTGGCTGATCCAATAACGCCTGATGTACTCCTCCGCAGTCAGGTTGAACTGGGCAAAATCCCTCCTGTGCGCCTCCATCAGATCGACATGGGGCAGCCTCTTCGCTTCTAGAAAATCAAGCAGGCTCTGGTCGAAACGTTCCCCTGTTTTCAGCACCTGTGCTGCGTTCCGTTGCCCATAGGAGAGCACGAAGAGGACTTGTTTTCCCTGAGCCGATGCGAAGTGCTCGATCTTCTCGACGATCCTCATGGTGGCGAACAGCGCGGCTCTGGTGTAGAGCTTCTCTGCGGTTCGTTTCAACTCTTCCGGAGTCCCGATGCTGGTCTTGAGCCCGTGTTCCCGAGCCAACTCCTCAATCATGTCGTAGTTTGGCTGGAGGGAACTCGTTCCTGGATCCCTTTGAGCCAGTACGATCTTCAGCACGAAGTCGTCCTTGAATCGCTCGAACACCCAGTCGGGGTCGCTGAGGTTACGAACCGATTCGGGAGTAGGACAGGGGTTCTTGAACTCGGCAAATTGCCTGGTTGCGGGATTCACAACGACATGGGGCATGGTGGAGCCGACCACCGCCGGCCACATTCCGGTCGTATAGCCCAATCGAATGTTGCGCCAGGCATGCAGGTTCCGATAGTGATCGTCGTCGTAGATGTTGAAGATGATGTACCGGGCGGGGGTACGAGTTTCCTCCCGCAGCATTCTCAGGTAGGCCTGGTAGACGGAGTACCCCCCGACTCCGAAGTTGCGCAGAGGTTCGCAGAGGTGGGCGGCGAGCACTTCCTGCCAGGTCTCGCCGTCACTGACCTGGTCGCAGTGAGTGAAACTGTTACCGTAGGTGTTGATCCGGCAAGGATTGTCGCCGTACATGATGGTTCGGCGGGCGCCCGCATACCGATAGGTCGATATCGATCCATCGACCCCGTGTTTGACCCGTCTGTCGGCAAGCAGCCATCCCAGCTCGCTGTCGTAGGATTCCCCCAGGGTTGCCCTGCCTGAGATCCAGTCCTCCAACTGTTCCCGCGGGTAGAGAATACTTTTCAAGTAGTCGTGGGCCTGCTGTTCCCACGTTTTGCTTTTTTGTGCTGGGCGTGCAGCTTGCGGTGCCACCGCCAGGATGAGCACCAGGCAGGCCACCCCCGAAATCACTAGGCTTGTTCTTGGCATAGTCGATCCTCTGTTCGAATCTCGCGGCAAAACACTATCAACCCGGGATTCTCATTACCTGAAGAATTCTGGTTGGACTGGTTGTATCAGTTTTCCGCCTCGCCGCCATAGCGGCGGACATCGGAGATCCGTATCTCCCCGATCAGACCGAAGAAGTCTGACCGAAGAAGTCACGAGAACGAGACTGTCCCCTTTTCGTTTTCGCACGAGAACGAGACTGTCCCCTTTTCGCCCTTTTCGTTTCCTGTATCTTGGGTGTTGAAGTCTCAGCCTGAGGTTCGATCGAACACGGAGGGCTCCCATGGCCTGGAAAAACTTCTCCCGTCGGCAATTCACGAAACACTTGACCATCCTTGGAGCGCTGCCGCTGAGCCTCCGCGCCCTGTCGGCGGCATCGGAAGTGGCTCCTTCGAAGCCTCCTGCTCCTCCTGAGGTCAAGTCCTACCCGGGGATCCTCAAGCACAGAGTTGTCTTTTGGGATCCTTACGGATACTCAGCCTGGCCTACGATCTTGAAGTGCCGGGATGGAGAAATGCTGATTGCGTTCTGTGAAGCCATGCGCCGGACTGCCCGATTGACCCACGCGGATCCCTCTTTCTACGGCATGATCATTCGCTCCGGCGATCAGGGTGAAAGCTGGTCTGAGCATCCCGAAGTCATCGGTGGCTATGAGTACTACGGAATGGATGATCCGGGCATCACGCAGCTGTCCGACGGAAAGATCCTGGTCAACGCCTTCCGCCGTTCCTTTGCCCCGGCCGCGTCGGTGGACAGAAGAACAGATGTTCGATTGGCCCGGGTGGAGCCGTATCCGTGGGCTACCGGCTACAGCGACAAAATGACCTATGTGTTTCATTCGTTGGACAATGCTCGTACCTGGTTGGAGCCGGTCCACGTGGACGTCTCCCCCTTCAAAGCAGGATGTCAACTCCGGGCGATCATCGAACTGCCGGATGGAACTCTGCTCCTGCCTTGCTACGAGGAGTTCCACGGGCCATCGACTTCGGAGCCGGCGATGACCTGGACGGCCTATGTCCTCCGATCTCGTGATCGGGGGAGGAGTTGGGGTGAGCCATCCGTGATTGGGGAACATGGGGTTCATGGCATCGGATACAATGAGCCGGCTCTGATTCACCTGCCCAGCGGTCGGATGATCGCTCTTCTCAGGACCGGCCCGGCCGGATGGCTTTACCAGAGCGATTCGCACGATCTGGGGCAATCCTGGAGCATACCGGCCAAGACCCCGATGTGGGGGTATCCGGCCCATCTCCGGCAGCTCCAGGATGGGAGACTTCTGGCCACCTACGGCCACCGGCGAGAGCCTTTTGGGATCCGCGCCTGCCTGAGCTCAGATGAGGGTAGAAGTTGGAATATTGAGAGTGAGATTGTCCTCCGGGATGATCTCAAGAACAGAGATCTGGGATATCCGACCACCACACAGTTGGATGACGGCACGCTTCTGACCGCCTACTACGGAAGGGACGAGAACAACGACGTGACGTGCATTCAGATCACATATTGGAAGATCGCTTCCTGACGCCCAAGTTGGGGATTCTGCCATCGTGGGGGACAGGCCGCCTGCGGTTCCCCGGGGGGCGAAGATTGGAGTGAAAGGCGGTCAAATGCTTGAACATTGGTGCGAGTAGACAACTGTCTATGGCACCCGAGAAAGTGACTGTCCCCTTCGCCCCCCCCTTCGCCCACCGCCCTCGCGTCCACCACAAATGAACGTGACTGTCCCCTTTTTGCGCTTGACTGTCCCCTTTTTGCGCTTTTTGAACTTGCGGGTCATTCCGCTTCCGGTCGCCACCTGAGCCTGCCGGCGAGCCGACGGCGTATCTACTCAGGGAATGCGGCCACAAACTACCAAGTGCCGGTCGCTCACGGTCCGCACTTCCAAGTGCGCCAATTCTACGTCCCTTAGTTGATCCGCGACTTCGTCGGGGCGGTAGGCTGCCAACAGCGAATGATAGAAGTCTCGCCGGAGGATCTCCGGTTCGTCGCCGCAGTAGGTTTGCACCAGCTCTCGCGCCCGGCGGCGGTCGTCGGGCCGGAGAAGGTCCATGACGAAGACACCGCTGGCGGGACGGGACCAGCGGCGGATTTCCCGCCACAGGACCATCGGGTCGGGCAGATGGTGGAGCAGGCTGTTGCTGACAATGGTGTCGTAGTTGGACCGGGGGAGGGTGACTCCCGGCAGATATCCCGCATAGAGTTGAACCCGGTCCTCAAGACTCACCTCTCGGATGGCTTGCCTTCCGTAGTCGAGCATGGCCTGGGAGGCGTCGACGCCGTGGACCCTGCAGGCCGGAAAGGCCCTGGCGACGCGAATGCTGATATCGGCGGCGCCACACCCCAGGTCGACTACCCAGGGTCCAACGTCTTGGATCGGTAGCGTTTCCTGCAGGAGCGTCAGAAAGCGGCTGTGCGGTTCCTCGAAGTCCGCTTGGGCGTAGGCCCGGGCCTGTTCCTGCCCCTCCATCAATTCCGGCTCTGGCTCTCGTTTCATGATTCCCCAATAAGTCTGCGTCGGACCCGGTCCAGAGTCAGGAAGGTATAGCGGTTCGGGTCCGATTCCTCCGATTCATGGAATTCACTCTGCCGGACCACCCATTTCGACTCGTCGTAACGGGGAAAGTAGGTGTCGCCCTCAAAATCGTGTGGAATCAAGGTCAGGTACATGCGGTCTGCCCGATCCAGAGTCTGACGGTAGACTCCGGCGCCGCCTCCCACGAAGACCTCGTCGTCACCTCGGGCCAGGAGAAGGGCGTCTTCCAGGGAGGCCGCCACCTGAACTCCAGGGGGAGAATAGGAACGCTGTCCGCTGAGAACGATGGAGATCCGGCCCGGCAACGGTCTTCCGATGGACTCGAAGGTCTTTCTCCCCATGATCAGATGATGGCCCATGGTCAGCTGCTTGAACCGCCGCCAATCGGCCGGAAGGCGCCAGGGCAACCTATTGTCGCGGCCGATCACGCGATTCCGGGCCATGGCCGCGATGATGGACAGCCTCATACCGAAATGGGGGCCCTGATGTGGGGATGGGGATCGTAGGCTTCCAGCGCGAAATCTCCGTATTGGAAGTCGAAAATCGAAGTGATCCGAGGGTTCAGGACGATGCGGGGCAGAGGCCGGGGCTGGCGGGAGAGCTGCCGGCGGGCCTGCTCCAGGTGATTCAGATAGAGGTGCGCATCCCCGAAGGTATGGACGAATACCCCCGGATCCAGTCCGCAGACCTGGGCCATCATCCGGGTCAGAAGGGCATAGCTGGCGAGGTTGAAGGGGACGCCCAGAAAGACGTCGGCGCTCCGCTGGTAGAGCTGGCAGGAGAGCCGCCCCTCGGCCACGTAGAATTGGAACAGCGCGTGACAGGGCGGAAGCTTCATCCGGTCCAGGTCGGCGACGTTCCACGCACTCACGATATGGCGCCGCGAGTCGGGATTCGTGCGGATGGCCTCGATGACGCCGGAGATCTGGTCGATGTGGCCGCCGCTGGGAGTCGGCCAGGAGCGCCATTGATAGCCGTAGATGGGGCCCAGATCCCCGTCCCGGTCGGCCCACTCGTCCCAGATGCTCACTCCTTTTTCGTTCAGGTAGGCGATGTTGGTGTCTCCCGCCAGAAACCAGAGAAGTTCATGGATCACCGACCGGAGATGCATCTTCTTGGTGGTGAGCAGCGGGAAGCCGTCGGCCAGATCGACGCGCATCTGATACCCGAAGATGCTCCGGGTCCCAGTCCCGGTGCGGTCGCTCTTCTCGACGCCGTCCTCGAGAATGTGCCGGAGCAGATCCAGATAAGCTTGCATGAGACTGACGGTTCCTGGGCGATTCCATCGCATTGTATTAAACCGGAGCGACGGTGCGCACGCGGCTGACAGCGCCTAAGCCCCATTCCTGGAGTCTCACTCCTCCTCTTTGTTGCCTGGCTAACGGCGCCGCATATAGAATCGGCCCAATTGCTGGTTGAGCCGCCAAGTTTTCCGGGGCTCCGGGCCGGCAGCGAGGAATGCCGCCATGCAACTCAATCCCTTTGGCAACACCGGTCTCATGGTCTCCCCGCTTGGTTTCGGAGGAGCTCCGGTCGGTTACCTGGGAGAGGAACTCAAGGACGTTTCCCGCCTCCTCAACACGCTGTTGGACGAAGGGTTGAACCTGATCGATACCGCGGCCTGCTACCCCGGGTCGGAGCGACTCATCGGCGCGGCGGTAAGTCATCGGCGCGGCGAATATGTCCTGGTCACGAAGTGCGGCCACGAATTGGAGGGAGCCGCCGGAAGCGAGTGGTCTCCCCGGCTCGTGACCAACACCGTGGACCGGGCTCTGAGGCGCCTCCGCACGGACTGCCTCGACGTGATGCTGCTTCACTCCTGCCCGCTTTCGTTGCTGCAAAAAGGAGACGCGCTGGCTGCCCTGGTGCGGGCCCGGAACCAGGGAAAGATCCGCTTCGTGGGCTACTCGGGAGACAATGAAGCTGCCGCCTACGCCGCCGGTCTACCGGATGTGGCGGTGGTCCAGACCTCCGTCAACATCTGTGACCAGTCCAATATCGATTCGGTGCTTCCCCGCACCCGGGAAGGGGGACAGGGCGTATTGGCGAAACGGCCGCTGGCCAACGCCGCGTGGAAGGACGTGTCGGCCCAGCGGGGCATTTACCAGAATTACTCCAGGTCCTACATGGCACGCTTGCAATCCATGGGATTCACGCTGGCCGATCTGGGGTTCGACGGCGATCCGGCTCGGGTATGGCCCGGAATTGCCCTGCGCTTCACCCTGTCCCAGCCGGGAGTCCACTGCGCCATCGCAGGCACCACCAGCATTCACAACGCGAGGGCCAATATCCGGGCCGCCGGTCAGGGACCACTGGCTGATCCAGTCGTCCGAAAGATTCGCCGGGCTTTTCGCTCCGCACAGTCCCGGTCGGGCGAGACCTGGCCGGGTTTGACCTGAAACTCATGACCTTCCAAGCTGCCGACTACGGACCGATTCTGGCCCCACTGCTAGACCCGGGACCTCTTCCGGAGCTGAGGCAGGTTCGGCCCGACTCCAAGATTCAGGGTCTGTTGGATGCGGTGACGCCGGACAAGGCGTTTGCCCACACGACTCTCGTGGATCGGGAGATGGCCCGTGCCTGTCTGGCCGGCCTCTGGCTCCACCATGACCATCTGGACCGCTCTCACGCCGTCAGCCAGACGATTCGCTCGGCTACCGGAAGCTACTGGCACGGGATCATGCACCGGCGGGAGTGGGATTTCCCCAACGCCAAGTACTGGTTTCGCCGGACCGGGGAGCATCCGGTCTTTCCGGATCTGGCCCGACGAGCTGCCCGGTTGACGGCAAGTTCCGGAACCGATGCCGAACAGCTGACTGCCGGAAACCGCTGGGACCCGTACGCCTTCGTCGATCTTTGCCAAGCTTGCGTCTCCGGCCGCTCGGACTGCGAGGCTCTCTGCCGGCGAATCCAGCGTCTGGAATGGGAGCTTCTCTTCGATTTCTGTTACCGGCGCGCCACCGGAAGCGGGATCGCCTCCTGATTCGCAGCAAGTAGAATGCGAGGACTTCAAATGGGAAGACTTCAGGACCAGGTGGCCATCGTGACCGGAGGCGCCCAGGGTCTGGGAGGCGCCATCGCACGGGAAATGGCCGCGGAGGGAGCCTCGGTCCTGATCGCCGACATCGACCTGGAAGGGTCTCAAAGGAACGTCGAGAGGATTACGTCAGCCGGCAATTCCGCGCTGGCGCTGCGGACCGACGTCAGCCGGAGGGAGGACTTGGAGGCGGCCGTGGAGCGGGCGACCCGGGAATGGGGCAGGCTGGACATCCTGGTGAACAACGCCTTCGACGTGTCGACCGCCGGTACCGGAGGAGCTGTTCAGGTCTCGGAAGAGGCCTGGGACGCCGGAATGAACGTCATGGTCAAGGCCATCTACCGGGCGGTCAAGCTTGCGGTGCCCGAGATGATCAAGAGCGGCGCCGGGAGCATCGTCAACGTCTCTTCGGTCCACGGATTGCTGATGGCACCCGGTTTTCTCGTGTATGAGACGGCCAAGGCCGCGGTCATCGGCATGACTCGGCAGATGGCCTGCGAGTATGGGCCCAACGGAATTCGCGTCAATTCGATTCTGCCCGGCCACATGGTGACGGAGCGCCTCCAGCCCATGTGGGACGAGAATCCCACCGGGCAAGCCTATTTCCAGGATCAGTACCCCGTCCGCCGCCTGGGCACTCCGGAGGACATCGCCAATGGTGCGGTCTTCCTCTGCTCGGAGGAGGCTTCCTTCATCACCGGCCACGCTCTGGTCATCGACGGCGGACTCTCCATCCAGCTTCAGGAGAACTTCGGGGTCCGCCAGGGACGATACATGGCGGACCACCCGGAGACGCGGATTCCTGAATAGGTTCTCCTCTACTGCGGCGAATCAGGGAATGAGGCCGTCGGCGGCCGTCCACGGTCCTGTCGCCGAAGGTCGAGTGTAGGATTTCATCATGAGCCCGCGGCTGCTGGCCTGTTTTCTGTTCGTTACGGCTTCATGGCTCCAGGGGCAGGACCGAATCCGGGTCGGAGCTTGGAACATCGAGACGCTGGGATCGCCCGAAAGCCGGGACTATCTGCGAAAGTCCCCGTCCAACGGATATGGCGTGGCTCGAAAGCCGCCGGAGCTGGCGGATCAGATCGAAGTTCTGAGGCTCGACGTGCTGGCCCTGACCGAGATCGACGACACGGAAGCGGGGGACGGCTCGGCGACGAACCGGGTTCTGGATGAGGCCTTCGCGATTCTGAATCGCCGTTCCGGCAACGATTGGACCTATCGGCTCTTCCCCAGGCGGATACGCCGGCACAGTTCCCAGCACACCGGCCTGGCCTGGAACCGGCAGCGGGTTCGAGCCGTGGGCAGGTGTTTCCGAGTACCCGTCAACGATGTCACCTCACACCGGTTCTTCGAGTGGGACCGGCATCCCCACGCCATGAAGTTCACCCGGGGCCGGGGCCGGACCGATTTCGTGGTGATTCCCATCCACATGAAGGCGGGACGGAACGAGGCGGCCGTGAAGCAGAGACGGAGTGAAGCGGAGGCGCTGGTCCGGGAGTTGTCGGAGATTCAAGATCATTTTCAGGACCAGGACCTTATTCTCATCGGCGACTTCAACATGCTTCGGCGCAGCGAACCGGCCGGCCGTGTTTATCGGAGGAAGGGAGGCCTGTTCGATCTGAACTATTCCGATCGATCGACCCATATCGCCGATTTTCCTTTCGACCGGTGTTACATACCAAGATCTCAGCGGGAGAACGAGTTTGCGGGCGTCACTCAGGTTCGGATCATCGCGCCGCCGGACGCGGCCCAAAGAAGCTTCCGCCGACAGTTCTCCGATCATTGGCCCATCGTCCTTGAGTTCGAGGAACGGGCCGACGATGATTGACCTCCGGGGGGATTGGAGGGAGACAGTCTTGTCCCCCATCCTTTATTTCGCCCGGTTGGAAGACGCTACGCGGAGTGGAGACTCCGTCCCCCCTGCCCCCCCCCCTGGTCGGCGGCAAGTATGCCGCCGCTCCTATCCGGCGGTTAGGAAACCGCCGCTCCGGCGAACCTCGCCTTCACCAGCCCTTCCAACTGCCGTCGGCGTGCCGGTACTGGCGGTAGGACATTTCGGCGTCATAGGGAAGTTTAGCGACATCGGCCTCCTTGACCCGGATCCCGAGGCCGGGACGGTCGCTGAGCCGGACGTGGCCGTCGACCAGCGAGAGGTCATGCTCCACGTACCGATCCATCCGTTCCAGCCCCCAGGCTTCCTGGACCAGGAAGTTGGAGATGACGGCATCCGCCTGAAACAGGGCCGCCAAATGGATGGGCCCCGACGCGTTGTGGGGCGCCATCAGGATCTGGGCGTCTTCGGCCAGCCGGGAGACGGCGAGGAACTGGGTGATGCCGAAGGCATGGCTCAGGTCGGGTTGAAGAAAGGCGCAGGCTCGTGCATCGATGATTTCCTTGAATTCCCGGTAGGAGAAGAGCTTTTCCCCCGTGGCGATGGGAACCGGGCTGCGCGCCGAGATCTCCTTGAGCGCCGCTATGGATCCCACCTTGCAAGGCTCCTCCAGGAAGAGAGGCTTGTAGGGAGCCACGGCCTCGGCGAAGGCGATGGCCAGGGCCGGATTGGGGCTGCCGTGTGTGTCGAGCATCAGGTCGATCTCGGGCCCCACCTCCTCCCGAACGGCCGCCACGATCCGGACGCATTCCTCCAAGGCTCCACGGTCCATGGGCCAGGTCCGCATTTCCAGCGGGTTTCCCTTGAGGCCTCGCACTCCCGAGGCGACTGCAGCGCGAGCCTTGGTCACGGCCTCCTGGATCGATTCGAAGCTGATGCCGCCGTGGTAGACGCGGATTCGGTCTCGCTTCCGGCCTCCCAGGATCTGGGAGACCGGGACTCCCCAGGCTTTGCCGGCGATGTCATAGAGGGCCATGTTCACCGCCGCCAGGGCCGATCCCAGGACCGGTCCGCCCTTCCAGGGAAGCCGGTCCGAAATGTCGTCGCACAGGGCGACCACGTTCAGAGGATCTTGCCCCACCAAAAGCTCCTGCCAGCCCTCCAGCGTCGTTTTCACCACCGGAGAAAGCCATTCGATACTGGCCTCCCCCCATCCCGAGATCTCCGTATCGGTCTCGATCTTGAGAAAGAGCCAAGTCTTGAAGCTGCTGGCGATGCTCCTTCGGACTCCCTTCTTGGGAGGAGGACTCCCGGTCGGCACATTGAACATATAGGTCTTCATTCCGGTGATTTTCATGGGTCCTGTCCGTCTCCGCCTGGGAGGCTCCTGTGGCCTCGGTGTGGACGCAAAAAGGGCACCCGCCGACGATCCGAAGCCCGCCGTGGCGATCAGGAAATCACGACGGTCCAATCCATCCGTTCGGCATGGGAGCATGGTGGTGTCAATGGGTCGAATTCGAATCCAGCCTCGATTCAATTTCTCGAAGATGAGAGATGCTCTCTCGGGCAATTCGCTCGCCGCCGGCCCGGAAATCGAAGACCTCCAAGGAGACCCAGCCCCCATAGTTCTGGTCCCGAAGGAATCGGAGGAGGCGTTCGAAGTCCACGTCTCCGGTGCCGGGGTGACGGCCGTCGATCTCGTTCACGTGAACGTGACGAATCCGTGACCAGTAACGCTCGACAAGGTGAAGGAAGTCACCTCCCTCGTCGGCCGCGTTGTGGCAGTCGAACATGGTCTGGATGTGATCGTGGGAGACCCGGTCCACCACTTCGACCGCTTCCGCCAGAGTGGAGACCACATCCGTCTCCTCGCTCGAAACGGCCTCCATCAGGAGCGTCACGTCCCGGCCCCTCGCCGCAGGGGCCAGCTCGGCCAGACCCTCCGCGAGCCGTCCCAGCGCTTCCTGGGCCGACATCCCGTCCCGTGTGTTCCGCTGATGGGGCGAGCCGAGGATCATGAGATGCCCCCCCAGGTCCGCGCAGAAGTCGATGAGCCGTGAAAGATAGGCCCAACTCTTCTCCCGCAGGGTCCGGTCCCGGGTCGTCAGATGCAGTCCCCTGGGCTTGACCAGGAGCCAGTGGATCCCCGAGCAGACCATTCCTTCGCCTTCGATGGTCTCGCGAATCTGCCGCCGCTGCCGGCGCGAGATCTCATCCACCGAGTCGGCCAGGGTGAAGGGGGCCACCTCCAGGCCTCGGTACCCCAACCCACGGACCGTCCGGCAGGTCCGGGCCAAGTCCTGGTCTCCAAAAATCTCACTGCAGATCGCATGTTTAAGTCGCAAGACGCCACTCCCGTCACCGCTTCGGCCGAATCGCCGAATGCTTGTAATGTAGTATAGGAATCTGCATCGAAAGTCTCCACGGGAAGCGGGGAACTCCGAAGACTGGGAAACATTGGGGGGCAGGTGAAGCGGCGGGCGTTTCTGCGCAAATCGTGCCTATTCTCCGGCGCCTCTTTGGCAACAGCCTTTCTTGCTCGGGATCTGGACTCGTCCCGGCCAGCGGCGGAGGGGCTGGCTGACCTGCGGCGAGCTTTGGTTTTCATCGAGCTGGCCGGAGGCTGCGATGGCCTCAACGCGGTGGTGCCTCACGGCCTGAATGACTACTACCGGCAACGCCCGAATCTGGCCATTCCTCCCGCGGCCGTCCTGAAACTGGACCACGTCGTCGGTTTGCATCCCTCCCTGGAAGGATTCAAGCGGTTGTTCGACGCGGAAAAGATGGCTCTGGTTCAGGGAGTGGGCTATCCGAATCCAAGGCGATCCCATTTCCGGTCCAGAAAGATCTGGCATACGGCCCGGCTGGAAGCCGAGGCGGAGGGCGGCATTCCGAACCTCGGATGCCTGCCGGAACTTGGATTGCGGGTGACGGATGGTGCTCTTGCCGCGAATCTGGCGGCCATCGCCCACAACATCGCAGCCGGGACGGGAGTCCGGGTGTTCTACACGTCCATTGGCGGCTTCGACACGCATGCCTTCCAAGTTGTTCCGGGGAATCCAACCCGAGGTATCCATGCCCGCCTCCTCTTTACGCTTTCCACCGCGGTTACCGGTTTCTTGGACGACCTGACCCGTCGAGGTCGGGAAGAACAAGTCCTCGTCGTGATCTTCAGCGAGTTCGGACGCCGTCTGGCGGAGAACGGGACCTTCGGCACCGATCACGGAACTGCCAATCCCATGTTCATCCTCGGCAAGGGCGTGATCCCGGGGCTGCACGGGCGCCACCCGGGCCTGTCTCGTGAGGAGTTGACGCCGTCGGGAGACCTGGTTCACACGGTGGATTTCCGTAGCGTCTACGCCTGGATACTGACCGGTTGGGCGGGAATCCGAGTCCCCTGCGCACCCGCTTCTACCCGGGAGGCCGGGTCCGGCCCCGTGGTAATATGAGATCATGAGGCGAACCCGGATTTTCACACCCGGACCGACCCCGGTCGCCCCGTCTGCGCAACTGGCCATGGCCAGTCCGCTGGTCCACCATCGCAAGGACGAATTCCGGGAATTGCTTCTCGAGACCCGATCCCACCTTCAGGCTCTCTTCAAAACCAAGGCCGACGTCGTCGTTCTCACCGCCTCCGGGACCGGAGCCATGGAAGCCTCGGTGAGCAACCTTCTCTCCTCCGAGTCCCGAGCCCTGGCCGTCTCCGCCGGGAAGTTCGGTGATCGCTGGGTCCAGATCTGCCGGGCCTTCAACGTGCCCTGCCAGATTCTGGAGAAACCGTACGGTGAAGCGGCCTCGGCCCTGGAGATCCAACGCGCTCTGGAGGCCGATCCGGATATCCGCACCCTGCTGATCCAGGGCTGCGAGAGTTCCACCGCCACCATCCACGACCTGGAATCCATCGCTCGGACGGTCCGCAGCCGTTTCCCCGACGTCCTGTTGGTGGTGGATGCGATTACGGCTTTGGGGAGTCAGCCGGTGGAGACGGACGCCTGGGGTCTGGACGTGGTCATCGGCGGCGCCCAGAAGGCTTTTGCGATCCCGCCCGGCCTCTCGTTTCTGTCTCTGAGTTCCCGGGCGCTTTCCACGATCCGGTCCTGTTCCGGACCGCGTTTCTATTTCGACCTGCTCAAGGAGGTGAAGGGGCAGCGCCGGGGGCAAACGGGGCTGACCCCTGCCGTGGCCCTGGTGCAGGCCCTGAACCGGACGAGCCGGGAAATGGTCGAGCAGGGTCTGGATCGGATTCTGGAACAGGTCGAGGTCCGGGCGCGGTGTACGCGCCGAGGATTGGAAGCTCTCGGCTTCCGACAGGTCTCGTCGGCGCCGGCCAACGCTTTGACTGCCTGCTTTCCGCCACCGGGGATCGACGCGGCCAGGCTGATCCAGGTTCTTCAGGAGCGATTCGGAATCGTCGTAGCGGGCGGACAAGGTGTACTGAAGGGAAAGATCATCCGTATCGGACACCTGGGATACTTCGATCTGGTCGACGTCTTCGCGGTGATTTCAGCCATCGAGGTCTGTCTTCTGGAACTGGGTGCCCCGATCGACTTGGGGGCCGGCATCAAAGCGGCCATGCGGGAAGCCGTGGCGCCGGTTTTTAGCCCAGGATAGAGTCCACGAAGGTCTGGCGATCGAAGGGCGCCAAGTCATCCAGCCCCTCTCCCGTGCCGACGAAACGGATGGGAATCTTCAACTGACCGGCGATGGCGGCGATGATTCCCCCTTTGGCGGTGCCGTCCAGTTTGGTCACTACGATCCCGGTCACTCCGAGGGTGTTCAGAAACTCACGAGCCTGGATGAGACCGTTCTGTCCCGTAGTCGCGTCCAGAACCAGGTAGACATCGTGAGGCGCGCCGGGGACCAGCCGGCCGGCGACACGAGCCATTTTCCTGACCTCTTCCATGAGATTCCGCTTGGTGTGCAACCGGCCGGCCGTATCGGCGATGAGGACGTCCTTGTTACGGGCTTTGGCCGCCTGCAAGGCGTCGTGCAGGACCGCTGCGGGATCGGTCCCATCCCGCTGCATGATCAAGTCGGCCCGGCTGCGCTGGCACCAGACGCTGAGTTGCTCCACCGCGGCGGCGCGAAACGTATCCGAGGCCGCGACGATGACGCTCTTGCCGGCGTGGGCGTAACGATGGGCCAGCTTGCCGATGGTCGTCGTCTTGCCCACACCGTTGACCCCCACCACCAGGACCACGTGTGGTTTCCGCACCCATTCTTCCTGCCAACCCGGAGCCTCGAACAACTCGAGGAGTTGGGAAGCCAGGAGCTTGCGCGCCTGTCCGGAACTGATTGGCCGTGACCCCCGGCTACTCTGACGGATTTTCTCCACCAGGTTTTCGCTGGTCTCGACTCCAAGGTCGGCCCCGATGAGGAGATACTCCAGTTCCTCCATCTGTTCCGGTGAGATGGGACTCTCCCGAGGCCCCAGCAATTCGTTCACCCGTCGCCTCAACTCCCGGCGGGTCGCCTGAAGCGCTCTCTTCAAGCGTCCGAAATAGCCGGGTCGTTCATTCGGCGTTGAGGGATTCATCCAGTATTGCCGCCAGCCGTCAGCACATAGTCCTCGAAGTTTCCCCGGAGTCTTCGCCGTTGACCCTGTTCCAGACTCGACAGAGTCCGCTCCAATTGGTGCGTCAGCTCCCGGCAGAAGGCCATCAGGTTGGGTACGTGAATCCCTTCCATAGACAGCGAGGTGGCCGTGGAGGCCAACTCATCGGGGAACGCCCGGTGAAAGAGGTTGACTCCGATGCCGATGATGGCCCACCGGATCCGATCCGTCTGGGATCCCATCTCGATCAGAATGCCGGCGCACTTCTTGCCGCTCAACAGGACGTCGTTGGGCAGTTTGATGCGCGGGGCCGCCCCCGGCCCGCACCAGGTGGCAATGGCACGCACCACACCCAGAGCCGCGGCCCGGGTCAGGTCCTCCGCCCGGCGAACCTCGGCGGCGGGAAAGCAGAGATACGACACGTAGAGTCCCAATCCCTCCGGGGAATGCCAGGAGCGTCCGAACCGCCCGCGCCCTCCGGTCTGCTCCTCGGCGACGGCCACGCGGGCCTTACCCGATTTGATGAACGCCTTCAGGTAGTCGCTGGTCGAGTTGACTCTGGCCAGGTAGTCCAATTGCCTGAAACGCATCTTCGAACTCAGAGTCCGCTCAATCCGGGTCCAGCATCAGGCTGATGTCGCAGCAGGCGACGGAGTGGGTCAGGGACCCCATGGAAACGTAGTCGACGCCGGTCTCGGCATACGCCGGAAGGTTTCGGTGAGTGATGCCGCCTGAGACCTCCACCAGGCACCGGCCCGCGCAGATGGCGACCGATCGCCGGACTTCCGCCACCGTCATGTTGTCCAGCAGGACGGCGTCCGCTCCCGCGTCCAGTGCGTCGGCGAGTTCGTCCTGATTGGTGACCTCCACCTGGATCCGCTGCAGATGACCGCAACGCTCCCGGCACGCCCGCACGGCGGCGGCGACGCTCCCGGCGGCCGCGATGTGGTTTTCCTTGATGAGGATGCCGTCGTCCAAGCCCATCCGGTGGTTCTGCCCGCCTCCCGTTCGGACCGCGTACTTCTCCAGGTTGCGCCAGAGGGGCGTGGTCTTGCGAGTGTCCAGCACCCGGGCACGGCTGGAACCGAGCCGGTCCACGCAGCCGCGGGTCCGGGTGGCGATCCCGCAGAGTCGCTGGAGGAAATTCAAAGCGACTCTCTCGGCTTTCAGGAGAATGGAAACGGATCCCTCCAGGGTTCCCACGCAGCCCGGATCGACCCAGTCCCCCTCGCCGTATCGAACTTGGCCGGCGACAGGGCCCAGGAGCTGAAAAACCCGGATGAAGACCGGCCAACCGGCCAGGACCATTCGCTGGCGGGCCAGAACCTGAGCCGTCCGGACCGCATCGGCATGGGGCTTGGACCGCAGTATGGCTTCGGTCGTAATGTCGCCTCGTCCCAGGTCCTCCTGAAGGGCTTGGCGAAGCAGGGGGTCAAGGCTCAGGAAGTCCATGGAGCATGTCCTGAAGCCGATTCAGCTGAGTTCCGACGTCCTGCCGGCGCCGGCGGGCGCCGTCCACGATATGGGCCGGAGCCTTGCGAACGAAGTTTTCGTTGTCCAGTTTGCGGTCGAGCCGAATCCGGTCTTCCTCGAGCCGGCCGATCTGCCGTTGCAGGCGGTCTTTCTCCGCCGCCAGGTCGATGGCCTGGTCCAGCCGCAGGGAGAACTGGGTCGTGTTGGCCACGCCGGTGATGCGCAGTCCTTCCCGGCTCAATCCGTCCAGGAACTCGATCTCGCCGAGTTGGGCCAGAGTCTTCAGGTGGTGGCTCTGAGATTCCAGGAAACCGCGGGTGAGAAACGGACAGGTGAATTCGGCGGGAAGTCGCCTCCTGGGGTCGATGTTGTTCTCGGCCCGAGCCGTTCGCAGCGCCGTGATCAACTCCTGGAGCTGGGTCATGCGTTCGATGTCATCCGGGTCGATCCATTCCGGCCGGGCCTCCGGAAACGGGGCCAGCATGATGGTGTCGCCCGAATGGGGTAGCCGTTGCCAAAGTTCCTCCGTCAGGAAAGGCACGAAGGGATGCAGCAGCCGGAGTGAGCGTTCCAGAACATGGGTGGCGACCTGGGCGGCAACGGTGTCGCCGCCGTTGATGCGTCCTTTGATCAACTCGACGTACCAGTCGCAGAACTCATGCCAGAAGAAGTGGTAGAGATCGTTGCTGGCGCTGTGAATGAAGAACCGCTCCAGGTTCCGCTCCGTCTCCTGATTGATCTGTTGCAGCCGGCCCAGAATCCATCTGTCCTCCAGGCGCAAGGAACCCTTCTCCCAAAGCCTGCCGATATCCTCCTCCTCGGCGCTCAGTCCCTGATCCAGGTTCAGCAGCAGGTAGCGGGCACCGTTCCAGATCTTGTTGCAGAAGGCCCGGTATCCGGCCATGCGGCTGATGGAGAAAGGGATGTCGGCTCCGGGGGCGGCTGAGACCGCCAGCGTGAAACGGACCGCATCGCACCCGTATTCCTCGATGACCTCCAGCGGGTCGATGATGTTGCCCTTGGACTTGGACATCTTCTGCCCGTGCGGGTCCCGGACCAGTCCGGTAATGAACACCTTCCCGAACGGCACGTCACCGCGGAAGCGGAGGCCGAGCATCATCATGCGGGCGACCCAGAAGAAGATGATGTCGAATCCCGTGACCAGAGCACTGGTGGGATAGAAGGTCTCCAGGTCCCGCGTCCGGTCCGGCCAACCCAGGGTCGAGAAGGGCCAGAGGCCGGAACTGAACCAGGTGTCCAGGACATCCGATTCCTGTACCGGCCGGGCGCTCCCGCAGCGGGAACAGGATTCGGGCTCGGTTCGGGCCACCGTCGAGTGGCCGCAGTCCTCGCAGTTCCAGGCAGGGATGCGGTGTCCCCACCAGAGTTGCCGGCTGATGCACCAGTCGTGGATGTTGGTCATCCAATCAGAATAGATTTTCGAGTAATTTGCGGGGACGAAAACTGTGGAGCCGTCCTCCACTGCCTGGAGAGCGGTCCGGGCCAGCGGCTTCACCCTGACGAACCACTGCGTCGAAACCAGAGGCTCCACCACCGTCGAGCATCTCTGGCACCGCCCCACGTTGTGGCCGTGGGACTCAACCTTCTCCAGTAGACCCAGGCGTTCCAACTCGGCCGCAACCCGCCGCCGGGCCCGGTAGCGATCCAGTCCGGCGAAAGCACCCGCGTCGGCCGTCATCCGGCCGTCCTCGTCGATCACCTTCACGATGGGCAGTTCGTGGCGCCGGCCCGCTTCGAAATCGTTGGGGTCGTGTCCCGGAGTGACCTTTACGGCTCCGGTCCCGAATTCACGGTCGACGAAGGTGTCTTCGATGATGGGGATTTCCCGGTCCATCAAGGGCAGAACGGCAGTTCCACCCCGGAGGTGGTGGTAGCGACCGTCATCGGGATGAACCGCTACGGCCGTGTCCCCCAGCATGGTCTCGGGACGAGTGGTGGCCACCACCAGAAACTCATCCGAAGACTTGACCGGATAACGGATATGCCACAGGTGGCCCCGCGTGGGAGCGAACTCCACCTCGAGATCCGAAATCGCCGTGCGGCACCGGGGACACCAGTTGACCAGATACTCCCCCTTGTAGATGAGCCCATCTTCGTAAAGGCGGACGAAGACCTCTCTCACTGCCCGGGACAGCCCCTCGTCGAAGGTGAACCTCTGGCGGCTCCAGTCGCAGGAGCATCCCAGCTTGCGGATCTGGGAGAGAATGTTGTCTTCCGCTATCTTCTTCCACTTCCAGACCCGCTTCTCGAAGGCGGTCCGGCCCAGGTCCTTACGGGTCTTCCCCTCCTGGGCCAACTGGCGTTCCACGACGTTCTGGGTCGCGATTCCCGCATGATCCGTGCCCGGCAGCCAGAGGGTGTTGAAGCCCTTCATCCGCTTCCATCGGATCAGAATGTCCTGGAGCGTGCAGTTGAGGGCGTGGCCCATGTGCAGCGATCCGGTGACGTTCGGGGGAGGAATCACGATGGAATAGGCCGGCTTGCCGGTATCGGTGCGGCCCTTGAAGTAGCCCCTCTCTTCCCAGAGGGAATACCACTTCCGTTCGACTCGCTTCGGGTCGTAGGTCTTGGGCAGGTTGATCAATCTGAATGCCCCGGTTGAATCGATGGATTGGGCTAAAAGAAGGACGGATTATAGCAGACTCGCGGAGGGGCCCCTCCGCGATGGGACCGGGAATTCAACCCCTGATCAGCGGCTGTTCCTGGAATGGTTGGAGCCCGATCGGCAATCGGTCAGCGAAGTGATTCGTCGCCCCCGGACTCTCCCATCTGGCGTTGCTCGGCGCGGCGGCGCGCCACCTCGTAGGGGTCCTCGCGTCCGGTAAAGATTCCCAAGACGCCTCGGACGGGGGAGAGGAAGGAGAATCCTTCCTTCTCGTATTGCTTCATGCGTGCCAGGTTCCGTGCGGCCTTGGCCTTGTCCAGCTGCGGGACCGGTCTTTCCAGAAGGATCAGCTTCTCCCTGGCGTCGTCGAAGTAGGGGCTGAATTCATACTCTCTCGCCACAAAGGAGTAGTAGACCGTCGCTTCCTCGACCCGTCCCAGATTCTCCAGAGACACGGCCAGGTGAAACAGGCTCGCGTCGAGCCGGCTGAACTCGTTGTACTCCTCCACCACCTCTTCGTATCGGTTGGCCGCGGCCGAGTATCGTTTTTTCTCAAAGTAGAAGTTACCGACGCCGTGGACCCCCATGGCCAGTTCCTCGCGCACCTGCCTGAGAAACTCTTCCGCCGTCGGCGCCAACTCGCTGTCCGGGAAGTCATCCAGGAACTTCTTCAGTTCGATCTCCGCCTTGCGCGTGTAGGTGGGATCCCGATCATGAGGCTTCATGAGCCGGTAGTTGATGGCGGCGATCCTCATCTGGGCGTTGTCCGCGCTTTCATGCGTGGGGTAGAAAATGATGAAGTCCTTGTATTGGGCTTCCGCCTGGAGCAGGTTCTCCTTACCTCCCTCCTCGTAGTAGGAGTCGGCGATGGAGAGGAACGAGGTCGGTGTGTACTCGCTCTCGGGATAGGTGCTGATGAGCGTCTGGAAGGAGAGGCGCGCCTTGATGAAGTGTTTCTTGCCCAGAAACTTCATCCCGTTTTCGAAGAGGGTCTTGTCGGGCGCCACGGCCCCCTCCTGAAGATCCGCGCCCTTGCGGCCGCCGCAGGAGGCCAGAAGGATCAGGGCGCCTGCCAGCAAGGTCAGCCTGATAACAGTTCTCATTTTCACTGTCCCCATTTGGATTACGGACAAGCTTCGTCAGCCAGAGTCTGCATTCGCCGAAACGTCTCGCCCGGGGAGGGAGTTCCGAAGATGGCCGAACCGGCCACCATTACCTCTGCTCCAGCCCGAACCGCATCTTGTGTATTGGCGGGTTTGATGCCGCCGTCGATCTCGATCTTCACCCGGAGATTGTCCCGGGCCGCCATCGCTCTCAATTTTCTCATTTTGTCGAAGCTCGTGGCAATGAAACGTTGTCCCGAGAAACCTGGATTCACCGACATGATCATGACGTGATGGCACTTGGGGAGGATTTCCTCCAGGACTCCAACCGGAGTGTGCGGGTTCAGGGCCACGCCCGGTTTGGCCCCCTTTTCCCGGATCCTGTCCATTAGACGGTCCAAATGCAGAACTGTTTCATATTGGACGCTCAGATAGTCCGCTCCGGCATCGATGAACGCATCCGCCATGTCTTCCGGGTTGGAGATCATGAGATGGACATCCAGGACCAGGTCGGTTTGCTTGCGCACCGCCTCGATCACCGGCAGGCCGAAGCTCAGGTTGGGGACGAAATGTCCGTCCATGACGTCCAGATGCAGGATCCGGCATCCTGCCTCCTCCATTTCCCTGACGGAACCTCCCAGGTCGAGAAAGTCGGCCGAGAGTAGAGACGGGGCGATCCAAGGCATCAGGTTGCGACCTCCAGAATGATGGTATCGTTTTCCTTCAACATGTTCCCCGGCTCGGGATATTGACGGACCACCTTGCCCCGAGTCCTCCTGGCGCCTCTGGTGTAATTGACCGTTGGTGACTCGAAGCCGTTCTTTCGAATGAGGGACCGGGCCCGGTTCAGATCCAGATCCCTGAAATCAGGCATGATGTAGCGCTGGACGCGCTTCTTACCCACCAGGACATCGACCCGGGCCGTGAGGACTGCCGCGGATCCCGGATTGGGGACTTGACGGATGATCTGGTCCGACTCCACGTCGGCGAGGAAGATCTCGCTGGTGTGTCCTATCTCGTAACCGGACTGCTGCGTCATCAGGCGGGCGACCCGCTGTGTGGATCCGATGAGATCGGGAACCGGATTGTGTTGGACTCCCAGGCTCACCATCACTTTGACTCGTCCGTTGGCCTTGATGCGTTCTCCTGGAGTGGGCAGTTGAGAAACGACGGCACCGTTGGGAATCGACGCGTCGTAGACTTCTCCCGCCACCTCCATGCCCAGGCCGACCGCTTCCAACCGTTCTCTTGCCTGCTCCATGTCGACTCGGAAGACGGTCGGGACCACGACTTCCGTCGCCCGCGTCGCCATACGCATGCTGATGTTCAGGCTGAGAAGGAAGACGACCATCAGGACGCCCGCCAGCAGGCCCAGCTTGACCACGGTCATAAACGGATTGCGCCGTTTTCCCGAACTCTTCCTTTTTCGCCTCTTGGAAACCATGCCGGGTCGTTACTTGCAGGCCAAACACGCTACCACACCGCCAGGGATGACTCCAAGCGCCGGGAGCGGCGACTTTCCTGTGGCCGAACAGGCGGCGACTTTCTTGTCGCCGACCGGGACCGGCGGCTTTCTTGCCGCCGAATTCCGAAGTGACAAGCGTCGGAGCGGGGGCGTTCAACCGCCGATTCCGGGACGCGTGGGGGCACCGGGAGTCCCCTCTCGCTTCCGAACCAGACAGGCGGCGAAGAACGTCTCGCGCTTCAAAAAATCCTCCCTCGGCTGCGGCAGCGACTTGGCCTCCGGTTCCAGGTCGAGCAGATTCTCAACCACCTCATGGTTCTCCTCCGGCTCGGTGGAACAGGTGGCGTAGATCAACTGCCCCCCGGGACGCAGCATTCGGAAACTGCTCCGCAAAAGGGAACGCTGGATCCGGGCCATACGTCGGACGTCCTCCTCGGCAAGCCTCCACCGGATGTCCGGGTTGGCCCTCAAGGTGGCGGTCCCGGTGCAGGGGACATCCAACAGGATGAAGTCGAAGCGGTTCCGGAAAGGGGGGTGGGCCAGATCGGCCTGCACGATCCCCAGTTGCGGGATCCGGTGAACGTCGGCTCTGGCTCTCATCTGACGAAGCCGGGACGAGCTGAGGTCACAGCAGACAATATGGGCGTCGGATCCTTTGCGGGCCTGAAGAATGAAAGATTTCCCCCCGGGAGCCGCGCAGAAATCACCTATAACCCGGCACCGGCCAAGGTCTCCCAGTTGGGCGACCTCCTGACTGGCTGGACTCATCAGGAAGCAGTGGCCCCGAAGGTAGAGGGGATGCCGGACGAATGACCTGGAGTTCACTCTGACGCAATGGGGAAGGCGGGGATGAGGTTGAAAGGGAATTCCATCCCGGTCCAGCCGGCGGCAGAATTCCTCCAGCGTCGTCCGGAATGGGTTGACCCAAAGATGCAGCCTCGGGGGGTGGTTGTTTCGCTCCAGGATCGTCCGCGTTCCCTCGGGGCCGTATCTCGCGACGTACCGGCGCACGAGCCATTCGGGGTGACTGTAGCGGATGGACAGACTCCGGGTATCGTCCGCATCCGGAGCAACGGGCCGGTTCCCGAGCAAGCGGCGGAGGACGGCGTTGACCAGGGGTCCGGCGGAGGCCTTGCGGAATTCCCTGCAGAGCCGGACCGACTCGTGAACCGCGGCCCGCTCCGGAATTCTCAGATAGTTGAGTTGAAACAGGCCCACACGCAATATCTGCAGCACTTCCGGATCCAAGCGGGACCGGGGCCGCTCCAACAGAGAATCCAGTTGGTAGTCCAGGAGAGAGCGGTTTCGCAGGACGCCGTAAACCAGTTCCGTTGCCAGTCTGCGATCGCGATCCGGCAGAGATCCGAAATCGGAGGATTCGAAATGAGTTTCCAGGGAGACTCGCCGGCCGCTTACGCTGTTCAGGAGCACCCGCACGGCCACGGACCTGGCCGTGCGCCTCACCCGCGAACTCCCAGACGTTCTCCCGACCTCAGCTTCATCCCGTTGATGAAGTCGCGGGCCCGCAGGCGGCCCCGGTTTGCCAGCTGGAGCTCCAGGAGTTCCAGCGAACTGTTTTCGCCGCATCCCACGAAAATGGCGCCCTTTTGGGTGGTTCGAATCTGGCCGCTTGGGACCGGGGAGGTCGAGCCGAGAGGATTGCGGCTTCGCCACACTTTCAGGCGCTCCCGCCGAAAACGGGTGAACGCGCCGGGGCGTGGGTTGAAGGCGCGGATCTGGTCATGAATCCGCGATGCCGGCCGGGTCCAGTCGATACGCGCGTCCTCTTTCCGGATGAGAGGGGCGGGAGTCGCTCGCTCATGGTCTTGAGGCCGAGCCGTGAGACCACCGGAAAGGTAGGAGGGCAGGGTCTCGAGCAGGAGTTCGACACCCTGCCGGGAGAGTTGCCGTTCGAGTTCTCCAGAGCTGACGTCGGGTCCGATGGGGGTCCTGGCTTGAGCCAGCACGTCACCCGTATCCATGCCCTCGTCCAACTTCATAATGGTCACTCCGGTCTCCTTCTCTCCGTTCAGAATGGCGTGCACGACGGGCGCGGCGCCCCGGTATCGGGGCAGGAGGGAGGTGTGGACATTGAGGCTGCCGAAGGGAGGCCAGTCGAAAAACTCGCGCGGAAGAATCTGTCCGAAGGCAACGACCATTATGACATCGGGCCGAATGTTCCTGAGGAATTCCAGGGCCTCGACGTTTCCTCGGATCCTGGCGCACTGAAGGATCGGCAGTTGGAACCGCCGGGCCGTGACCTTGACCGGCGGCGGCGACAACTTGCGACCCCGGCCGCTCTTTCGGTCCGGCTGAGTAACGACCCCGGCCAACTCCACTCCGAGCCGGGTTTGATTGCGAGCCAATGCCTCGAGAAACGTCCGGGCGAAATCGGGCGTCCCCAGAAACAGGACTCGCATCACCAGTCCCCGGAGCGGATCAGCTTGCGAATCTTGCGTTTGATCAGGTCCCGTTTGAAAAAGGAAATCCGGTCCAGATAGAGAATGCCGTCCAGGTGGTCCACCTCATGGCAGAGGGCCCGGGCGAGAAGGTCCTCGGCCTCCAATTCGACCCGATTTCCCCGGGTGTCCTGTCCGGCGATTCGAATCCGCTGCGGCCGAGCCACCATGGCCGTGAACCCGGGGATGCTGAGGCACCCTTCCTCCCCCTTCTGCTCCCCCTCCTGTTCGATAATCTTCGGATTGACCAGAATGATCTGGTTCCCTTTCTCTTCCCCGGCACTGACATCCACGACCAGGAGCCGGAGGTTGACTCCCACCTGCGGCGCCGCCAAGCCGATTCCAGGGGCGGCGTACATGGTCTCCAGCATGTCCCGGACCAGATCTCTCAACTCCGGGTCGAAGGTCTCGACCGGTTCACTCTTGCGCTGGAGTTCAGAAGCCCCGAACTTGAGGATGTGTCTGATCATTCCGAGGTCCAGGAAGTCCGGCGGCGGTCACATATTCCGCACCCGCTCGCGAAAGCTTTCCAGGTTGTTCCTGAGTTCGGACAGGTTGTCTCCCCCGAACTTTTCTTGAATCGCCTGGACCAGCACGATGGCCACCATGGCTTCGCCGATGACTCCGGCCGCTGGAACCACGCAGGTGTCCGAACGCTCGTACTGGGCCTTGAAGGGTTGCTTCGTCTCCAGGTTCACCGACATCAGCGGCCGCTTGAGGGTGGCGATGGGTTTGACCACGGCGCGAACGATGATCTCCTGGCCGTTGGAAGTCCCTCCCTCGATGCCGCCGGCGCGGTTGGTCTTCCTGTAGAACTCCCTTTTCTGTTCGTCGTAGAAGATCTCGTCGTGAAATTCGCTGCCCATGGGAGCCTGATCCAAGCCGCTGCCGGTTTCCACAGCCTTGATGGCGTTGATGGACATGAGGGCCTGTGCCATGCGGCCGTCCAGTTTCCGGTCCCAGTGGACATGGCTCCCCAGTCCCGGGGGAACTCCGGCGGCACGGACTTCGAAGGTGCCGCCTATGGTGTCTCCCCGGTCGATGGCGTCGTCCACGGCCGCCTTCATGGACTCGTCCAGAGCCGGGTCGCAACAGCGCAGTTCCGAGGACTCGATCCGGGGGATCAGATCGGCGGAGACGGAGTCCAGGAGTTCGTCGGAGATCCGAACGTTCCGGACCGAAATGACATGGCTGTAGACCTGGATTCCCAGTTCCCGGAGCAGCAGCTTGCAGAAGGCGCCGACCGCCACCCGCGAGGCGGTCTCGCGTGCGCTGGAACGTTCCAGGACGTTGCGCATGTCCTTGAACTGGTACTTCAGAGCGCCCACGAGGTCGGCATGTCCCGGCCGCGGCCGGGTGACCTGCCGCTTGCGGACTCCCTCGGGATTGGGTTCCACGCTCATGACTTCGGTCCAGTTGACCCAGTCCCGGTTGTGGATGATGAAGGCGATGGGGGACCCCAGCGTCTCGCCGTTGCGGACACCCGCGAAGATGTCCACCTGGTCGCTCTCGATCTTCATGCGGAGGCCCCGGCCGTATCCGCCCATGCGCCGCCGCAGATCGGCGTTGATGAACTCCACGTCGACGGGCACCTGGGCCGGAAAGCCCTCGATGGTGGAGATGAGGCCCTTGCCGTGAGACTCGCCGGAAGTGAGGAATCGCAACATGGTGGTTTTTCCGGAACCTGCTGTTACTAAAGACGTTGCTTGGAAGAGAACCGCCTTCTCTGGTAGAATCTCCGGGCTTTCTCGGCCCGCTTCCGGCTGCCCCTGATGGCAGCGGTCTCCGCATTGTGGAGGCCTCATAGTCTAACATTAATCAGATTGCCGCCGGCGGGAGCGGCCGGGGCCGAGGGTGACCATGGGCTTCCCCTACAATATCCTGTACGAGGTCGAGGAGTTCATCACCCTCACCATCCGAAGCGTCACCAACGTCTTCCGCCGTCCACGCTACATCCAGGATACGTTCCAGCAGATGGAGACCATCGGGGTCCGTTCGATTCTGATCGTGGTCCTCGTCGGTTTTTTCACCGGCGGCGTTCTGGCCTTGCAGACCTCCAAATCGCTCAAGGCATTCGGCGCCGTGAATCTGATGGGACAACTGATCTCCCTGTCGCTGATCCGGGAAATGGGACCCGTGCTGACCGCCTTGATGCTGGCCGGCCGGGCGGGTTCGGGCATTGCCTCGGAGTTGGGTTCGATGGTGGTGACGGAGCAGATCAGCGCGATGCGGGCTCTCGGGACGGATCCGTCGAAAAAATTGGCGACACCAAGGATTATCGCCTGTACCACCATGGTGCCCCTCTTGACCGTGATCGCAGATGTATTCGGGTTGGTCGGAGGGTGGATCGTGTCGTTCTATAATCTCCGGTTGAATACGGCGCTCTACTGGAATACGGCGCTTCGATCCATCGACTACAATGTCGTGCTGGAGGGATTGATGAAGCCGGTCGTCTTCGGCTTTATCATCGGGTCCGTGGGCTGCTACTACGGCTTGGGGACCCGGGGAGGAACCAGGGGCGTTGGCCGCAATACGACGCAGGCCGTGGTGACGGCTTCGATCCTGGTGATCGTGGCCGATTTCTTCCTGGGCAAGCTCATTCTGGAGTTGTGGCATTGAGTGTAATTCGCTTCGAGAATGTCACCAAGAAGTATGACGATCACACCGTGCTCCAGGATTTCGACATGGAGGTTCGCCGCGGCGAGACCATGGTCCTGATGGGCGGATCGGGCTCGGGGAAATCGACCATCCTCAAAATGGTGGTGGGCCTGGTCAGTCCCGATTCCGGGTCCGTGTCGGTGGACGGCGAGGAGATCACACGCCTCCGAGAGGAGGATTTGATGCCGATTCGGCGAAAGATCGGCATCGTGTTCCAGGAGGGAGCGCTCTTCGATTCCCTGACGGTCAGGGACAATGTGGCCTATCGGATCCTCGAGTCCGATGAATATACGATGGAGCAGGTCGACAACTGGGTGTTCCGGCTCCTGGGATTTGTGGGATTGCAGGATGCTATCGACAAGATGCCCTCGGAACTGTCGGGGGGAATGAAAAGGCGTGTGGCCATCGCCCGGGCATTGATGGGCAACCCGAGGATCATGCTCTACGATGAGCCGACGGCGGGGCTTGATCCCATCACCAGCAGAATCACCTGCGAACTCATCATGAGGCTGCGGGACCTGGAGGGCGTGAGCGGGATTCTGGTCACCAACGACCTGCAGGCGGTTCGTGCCCTTTCGGGGGAAGTGTCCACCAAGGCGCCGGATGGCACCGTCGGCTTCAGGCCGGTGGACCCGGAAACGACGTCGCGGAACACTCGCTTCATCATGATCAAGGATGGACGAATCCATTACGAGGGAGGAGATCCGTCCCGGGAGGGCGGTGACGAGTACGTCCGTGAGTTCCTGGCCTGATTTTCCCTTGGACTTCCACCTCGGGCTGTCAGGGAGCTGTGGGGAAAAAGCATGAACAGAGGCAGAGGGAGGCCGACCCGTCTCGCCGAATTAAAGGTCGGAATCTTCGCCATCGTCACCATGGCGATCCTGGCTTTGGCCGTCTTCAACATCGGCACCCGGGTCGGACTCCTGGAGGAGACGTTTCGAGCCAAGACGTACCTCAACGACACTTCGGGACTGAAACCGTCGGACATTGTCCTCATCGGGGGCGTCGAAGCCGGAAACGTCACGCGGATCAAGATCTCCAAGCCGGGGGAGATGCCTCCGACCGAGTCGAACCAGATCAATCTGGCGCAGATCGGCGAATTGGAAAAACTGGCGGAGGAGGAGCGGCGCAAGGAGCCTCCTGACGAGGAACGACTCAAGCAGATCCGGTCCGGGATCGAAAGGGTCCGGTGGCGGCTCCAGAACGTGGAAGTCTATCTGGACATCAAGCAGGAATACCGGGTCTGGATCCAACGGGACAGCAACATCTCCCTGGGGTCCATCGGGTTGCTGGGCGACAAGTATGTTGAGGTGTCGCTGGGGCGGTCCAATGAACCTGCGTTCGTGGTCAAGGAGGAATTCGAGACCTGGTTCGGCGTGGAGGCCGATGAGGTGGTGGTGATCACCGGTTCCACCGAGCCTGGATTCAGGGAACTGATCATCGGAGCCAACGACGTGCTGGTCAATGTCGAGGCTCTGTCCGGGCGGCTGGAAGAAATCATGCAGGGACTGGGTGAAGGGAAGGGCACCGTCGGCCAGTTCCTGACCAATCCCGAATTCTTCAACAACATCAACAAGATCATGGCCTCGACCCAGCGGACCAGCGAAAGAGTGGCCGCGCTCGTCGAACGTCTCATCGAAGGATCCGGGACCGTTCCCAGCCTCATTCGAGAGGATGACATCTACCAGAGCATCCGGGGCATTACCGCCCGGATGGATGAAATCATCAGGCGGGTCGAGCAGGGGGAGGGCACTCTGGGAAAGCTCTCGAAGGATCCCTCACTCTACGACAGGATCGAACACACGACCGCCAGCCTCGAGTCCATTACGAAGCGCATGGAAGCCGGAGAGGGCACTCTGGGACGACTGTCCACGGATGAACAACTCTATGTGGACATGCGCCGAACCATGGACCAGATGGCGGTGTTCCTGGAGGACATTCAGGACGGTGAGGGAACCTTGGGCCGGTTGGCGAAGGACGAAGCGCTGTACGAGAATCTGAATCACCTGACCTCGGAAATGGTGAAGTTGATCCATGACTTCCGGCAGGATCCCAGGAAGTTCCTGACCATCCGATTCAAGCTGTTCTGAGTCGGGGAGAGAATCCATGATTTCGCAAACCATCGGCCAGGGAGCCCGGGTCATCCTGAGGGGAATCGTGTGGGTGCTCATGACCTTGCACGTCAAGCCCAATCACCTCACCTTTCTCGGGTTCGTCACCAGCATCTGGGCCGCTTTCGTTTTCGCAAGCGGCCATTTCGTTTCCGCCGGCCTGGTTCTGATTCTCGCCGGCCTGTTCGACATGGTGGACGGCATGGTGGCCCGAACCGCCAACACCGCGACTCCCTTCGGCGCCTTCTTCGATTCGGTGATGGACCGGTACTCGGATCTGATCATCTACCTGGGCCTCATCATCTACTACGGCCAGCAGGACCGGTTCACCTACGTCGTATTGGTGAGCATAGCCATGATGGGATCGGTTCTGATCAGCTATACGAGGGCTCGGGCCGAATGCTTGATCCCCAGTTGCAAGGTCGGTTTCCTGGAGCGTCCCGAACGCCTGGTCCTGCTCATCATCGGTTCCTTCTACTCCATGGAGCCCGTCCTCTGGGCCATTGCCGTCATCGGAAACTGGACGGTGATTCACCGCATTCTCCACACTCGATCGCAGATGAGGCCGTCGAGGCAGCAGCGAGGTCAAAAGCGCTCCGGCCGGGCGCCGGCGGGAGCGATGCGATACGTCCGCGGAACCTGGCGCTACGATTTGGTCTGCGTGATGATCCTGGGCTTTATTCTTCTGACTCCGGCCACGGTCTTCGACGGCTCCCTCTTCTCCAAGAGACAGGAGCCGGAAAGTCCGAAAGAGATCGTGCCCGATCCAAGGAAAACCCAGGTCCGGACCTTCAGCAAAGGGATACCGCTGCCCTCCAGGTAGGAGAGCGCACCGCCTTGGGACGTATGGATTCAGCGCCGCGGATCTCCCTCCTCTTTCTGTTTCTCCATCTCCTCACGGCTCATCCGTTGGAGGCCGTGGAGACGGCTCAAGCGGACCCGGGTCTGGAGTCGGTTCTGGAGAACATGGATCGGCGAGGCGGCAGTCTTCGTTCCATGAGCGCCAAAATCGTCCAGAGGAAATGGACCGACATTCTGGAGGAGTTCGACCAGGAAGAGCGGGGTGAATTTCATTTTCTCCGGGACCATGAGGCGATCCGCTTGAGGAGAGACATCACGGAACCCGGCTTGAGCACGCTCCTGATCAACGACGGAAAAGGAACTTTCTATCAGCCGCTTCTCAAGCAGGCCAACCGGTATGATCTGGGGGCGAGGAAGGATCGAGCCGAATTCCTGCTGCTGGGCTTCACCTCCAAGAAGGAGGCACTCAGCGAGGCCTATGACATTCGATGGCTGGGTCCGGAGATGATTGGCGAGCGGCAGACCTACGCTCTCGAATTGACTCCCCGATCCGGCAAAGTCTCCGCTTTTTTCTCCCGAATCGTGCTCTGGGTCGATGGTCGCCTCTGGGTCCCCATTCAGCAGAAGCTGGTGGAGCCCACGCGCGACTACCTGCTGATCCGGTTCGAAGACGTCCGCTTGAACCTGGACCTGCCAGCTTCCAGATTCGATCTGGAGTTGCCTCCCGACGTCAACGTCATCGAATTCTGACTGGAAATGAGCGGGCTGGTCCGTCAGTCAACTGTGGCCGGCATTACTCGGAATCCGAGCTCACCAGGCGGCCATCCTTCATCCGGATCACACGGCTGGCGGCGGCGGCCGCATCCGGATTGTGGGTGATCATCAGGATGGTCTGGTTGTAACGGTGATTCAGCTCCTTCAGGATGGAGAGCACGTTGCCGGAGTTCTGGGAATCCAGGTTTCCGGTGGGTTCATCCGCCAGAAGCAAGGCGGGACGATTGATGACCGCGCGCGCCACGGAGATGCGCTGCTGTTCACCACCTGAAAGCTCGGAGGGCTTGTGATCCATCTTGCCCTCCAGCCCCAAAAGCTGGAAGATCTCTCGCGTTCGGGCCTCATTTTGATGGCCGTTGCCATGAATGCGGCACGCCAGCTCGATGTTGTGCCGGGCTGTCAGGGTTGGCAGGAGATTGAATCGCTGAAAGACGAATCCGATCTTCGCCTTGCGGATCTCGGTTCTTTCCGCATCCCTGATCCGGCTCATCTCCACGCCATCGATCCAGATCCGGCCTGAAGAGGGGGTCAGGAGTCCGCCCAAGAGATGGAGCAGGGTGGATTTTCCGCAACCGCTGGGCCCCATGATGGCCAGGAACTCGCCGGTGCGGACTTTCAGGTTGATACCGCGCAGAGCGGGAACCTCCATCTTCCCGATGCGGAAGACCATCTGGAGGTCCTCGGCCACCACCAGATTCTTGTCTCGATCCATTTCCTGAGTGTGCCTCATTCAGGAGAGCCCCCAACGGAGTTCAAATGACGGGAGCCCTCTCGGCCGCGAACCTTAGTCGGACAATCCAGGGTAGCCGCAACCATCATTGTATACCGGTTCGGAAGCGGGCTTCAACGGCTCCGGATTCGAGGAAAGGACAAGTGCCGGGAGCGGGGGTTCGTCACCTCCGATTCCGGGGAGCGTGAGGGGGAAAAACTGTCCCGCCTCCTGTTCGCGACTATTCGAGAGTGATCGTTTCGGCCCCCGGAGGGACCGGCAGTTGGAAGTGGCGATCTTCCAGATCGCGGCCGATTTTCAGGCTCTTCGGCTCCAATTGGAGCCTGAGCGTGTAACGTTCCGGGGGGCGTTCCAGCACGACTCCAGTGTTGACGACCACCTGATCCAGAGCGGCGGGCGCGGTGTAACGGATCGAGCTGGCGACCCGGCCGTCGGGGTCGAAGTAGTCCTGGCGCACCAACTCCAGCTTCCTGCGCTCGATCCAGAGCCTCCTCTTCGGGCGCAGTTTGCGGCGGTGCAGTTCATAGATGACGTAGTACCTGGATTTGGCGTCCTCCTCCTCGACCAGGAAGATTCGTGCCCCCGGTGCAGCCGGAAGCGGCTCGATCAGGATGGCCGGAAGCACATGCTCCGGCCGGACGTTGTAAAGGGGATTGTCGTAATCCCGCTCCAAATGGGTGCTCCCGGTGACGAACTTGTTCCTCGTGGGCGCCCAGATCTGGAATCTGGCCTGTCGACTGGCCATGGCGATGACGGTGGTTCGAGTCAACGGATTCAGCACGTTGATGCGGATGGCGTCGGGGCGCTTGGCGATGAGCTGGGACGGCGCCTTTCGATAACGCTCATGGTATCCGGCGTCCGGAGAGTGCCCTTCCAGCTCCAACCTCACCTTGGCGACCAGGCTTTCCACCCCGGCGTATGACGTGTTGATCCGCTGGACCAGATCCGGGAGTGTGGACTCCAGAGCCAGCCGGTGATCTGGAGCCTTTTCGACCCGGACCTTGGTTTTGATGACCTTTCTGCAGCCGGCCGGCAACAGCGCAAGCATCAGGATCGCGAGCAGCGCGCGCCCCGCCGAACCGGAGGCCGGTGGGATCACGTGGCCTCCCCGGAGAAAGCCTTTTTCCGGTTTCTTCTCCGGATCAGGACGACTCCCGCCAGGACGGCGGCCAGGGACAGGAAAAGGACGACACCGACGGTTTTCATTTCCTCTTGGAGGACCTGCTTGGCGGCCTCCCCATAGAGAACTGCCAAAATTCCCCACATGAAGTACCGGATGCTCCTGCCCAGAGAGATCAACACGATAAATCGACCCAGAGGGATGCGGAAGAGGCCGGCGGAAAGGACGAAGATCTTGAAGGGAGTCGGCGGGGGCAGTACGGCCGGCACCAGAAGGGTCCAGATTCCCCAGCGGTCGTACAGTCTCCGCATCTCGTTTCGTCTTTCCTCGGACAACCTCCTCTTCACGAAATCCCCGCCTCGACGGCCGACGCCGTACAGGAGCGTGCATCCCAGGACGGACCCGGTGATGGTCATGGCCACGTAATAGGACATGAGGTCCCAGGATTGCCCGGTGGACAAAGCAATGATCAGAATGTCGTTTCCTTCGGGAATGGAAAGGAAAGAGGAATCGGCCAGCGCCACCAGCAGCAGGGCGGGCCCTCCATACTCGACGACGGTCTCGTAGAGACCACTGAGCGTCTCCTGGATCTGCTGCCAGAAGACCAGGCTGCAGACTGTGAACATGGACATTTCGATTGACATGTTACCAAAGCCGATCGATGGGCCGGCCCGCGTGTCTCACCGGGGGCGCGACGATAGAATGGGGTAGAATTCAAAAGGGAGCTTCGTCCTTGGGTGGGCCGTTACAAGAAATGGGTACGGAAGGCATCCAATTTGAGATGGGCCGCATCGAGGCCCTCTACAGAGACCATGTTCTGGGCGAACGCGTGCGCTTTGTGAGCCTGCCGGGAAGGAAGTGCCGTCCCCGGATCATGGACACCATTCTGGGTTATGAGATCCACGCCGGATCCAGGAAAATCGCTTGTCCCGACATCACCAGCGCTCGCTATCTGGTGATCTTCACCGAGTTGGGACTGGACCGGGTCTGCATCCCCTATGATCCCACGCGGACCGCCAGGATCCTTCCCGAATTGGAACACTCCTTCCGTCGGGTCAAGGAACTCTCGTCGAGGGCCGCCGATTCGCCGACGGCCCGGAGGAGAAGGGGACGAACATACGCCAAGTTGAGGGATCGTCTCCGGGAGGTCGAGCGGAAAATGGCCGCGATCGATTCCTGCTGACCTCCTCAGTTGGCATCGGCCGAACCAAGTTCTCCTTGCCGGAGCGGCGGCTTTCCAGTCACCGACACTTCGTCTCGCCCCATCTTGCTCCGCGTTGGCCAGAAGAGGGCGCCTGCCCCTACTTTTTGTCGTCCACGTCGACGTATTCGGCGTCGATCACTTGTCCATCGTCCTCTTGAGTGCCGCCGGTACGAGCTCCGGTCCGCCCGGCCCGCCGGGCTGGGACTCGGCGGTTTCTGACTGCTGAGTCTGTTGATACATGGCCTGAGCCACCTGGTGCGAGGCCTGTTGCAGTTTCTCCACGCTCTGATTGATGGCTTCGGCGTCTCCTCCCTCCATGGCCTTGCGAGTCTCGGCGATGGCGTCCTCGACGGCTTTGGCGTCCGCTTCCGGAATCTTGTCCCGGTTATCCTTGACCAGTTTCTCGGTGGAATAGATCAGGTTGTCCGCCTGGTTCCGGGCCTCGATCTCCTCCTTCTTCCGCCGGTCGTCCTCGCTGTGGTCCTCGGCCTCCCTCACCATTTGTTGGATCTCGTCGTCGCTGAGCCCGCTGGAGCCGGTGATGGTGATCTTCTGCTCCGTCCCGGTTCCCAGGTCCTTGGCGCTCACATTGAGGATGCCGTTCGCATCGATGTCGAAGGTGACCTCGATCTGAGGGACGCCCCGGGGAGCAGGTGGAATCCCCGACAGGTGGAACCGGCCCAAGGACTTGTTGGCTCTGGCCATGGGCCGCTCCCCCTGCTGGACGTGGACCTCCACCGAAGTCTGGCTGTCGGCAGCGGTGGAAAAGACCTCGCTCTTGCGCGTAGGAATGGTCGTGTTCCTGGGAATCAGCACGGTGGCCACGCCTCCCAGGGTCTCGATACCGAGTGACAGCGGAGTGACATCCAAGAGCAGGACGTCCTTGACCTCGCCGCCCAGGACGCCGGCTTGGACGGCGGCGCCCACGCCCACGACCTCGTCCGGGTTGACACCCTTGTGAGGCTCCTTGCCGAAGAAATCGCGCACGATCTCGTGAACTCTCGGTATCCGTGTGGAGCCGCCGACGAGAACCACCTCGTTCACTTCCTGGGGATTCATGTCGGCGTCGGCCAGGGCTCGGCGGCAAGGTTCCACGGTCCTTTGCAGCAGGTCCTCCACCAACTGCTCGAAACGGGCCCGGGTCAGCTTCAGATTCAGGTGTTTGGGACCGCTCGCGTCCGCCGTAATGAAGGGCAGATTGATGTCGGTCTCCTGGGTTGTGGAGAGTTCCGTCTTGGCCTTTTCCGCCGCTTCCTTCAGTCGTTGCAGGGCCATCTTGTCCCGGGAGAGATCGATCCCCTGGTCCTTCTGGAACTCGTCGACCACCCAGTCGATGAGGCGCTGGTCGATGTTGTCGCCGCCCAGGTGCGTGTCGCCGTTGGTGGCCTTGACCTCGACGATTCCCTCTCCGACTTCCAGGATCGAAATGTCGAATGTGCCGCCGCCGAAGTCGAAGACGGCGATGGTCTGGTCGGTCTTCTGGTCCAGACCGTAGGCCAGAGCGGCGGCGGTCGGCTCGTTCACGAGCCTCAGGACCTCCAGGCCCGCGATCTTCCCAGCGTCCTTGGTCGCCTGCCGCTGCGAGTCGTTGAAGTAGGCGGGTACAGTGATCACAGCCTGGTTCACGCTCTCACCCAGATATTCCTCGGCTGCGGACCGGAGCTTCTGAAGGATCATGGCCGCCACCTCGGGCGGTGAGTGATTCTTGCCCCCCAATTCCGCGCGAGCGTCGCCATTGCTTGCGGCGCTGACTCTATAGGGGACCATCCCGATCTCTTCGTTCACTTCGTGGAACTTGCGCCCCATGAAACGCTTGATGGAGTAGGCGGTGTTCTCGGGATTGGTGATGGCTTGGCGCTTTGCGACCTGACCCACCAGCCGCTCGCCGCTCTTGGTGATGGCGACGACTGAAGCGGTTGTACGTCCGCCTTCCTGGTTGGCGATGACGGTCGGCTTGTTCCCCTCCATCACCGCCACGACTGAGTTCGTGGTTCCCAAATCGATACCGATGATTTTCGACATTTCGGACTTCCTCCTGCCTATTTAAGTAGCTAATGACTAGTAAGATGCGATCTTGGGGCTGTCAAGGGCGGCTGCCCGGCCCGGATTTCAGGATCGGGAGCCGGGGGGACTGCCGCCGCGGTCCCGGATCTCCGCGGCCAGCGATTCCAGCCGCCGGCCCAACCGGCGCTGGGTCCGGGTGATGTGGAGCAGGTAGACAAACAGAAGTGTCCAGATGACCATGTAGGCGGCGAAGAGATAGCCGATCATGATCCTCCCTCCGTCATTTGGCCATGACCTCCACTTCCATTTCCTGAGTCAGGCGTTCCTGTAGACGCATGGATGTTCTCAAACAGAGAAGGGCCGCATAGAGGGCCGCGAAAGCGAATACCGAGATAAAAAGCGCGTGCACCATCCTCGCTTCCAGATTCATGCCGCTGGAAGTGATGACCACCGGATGGTGGGTTCTCCACCAGCGGATGGACATCCAGACGATGGGGACGTTGATGAAACCGACGATACCCAGCACGGCGCAAAACTTGTATTTCTGATCTCCCTCGGGAAGGCTGCTCCGGAGGATGAGGTACGAGACGTACATCAGCCACAGCACCAGGGTGGTCGTGACCCGGGGGTCGCCCCAGGGCCACCACGTGAACCAGATCGGCTTGGCCCAGATCGATCCGGTGACCAGGGTGATGGTGGTGAACACCACGCCCACCTCGGTGGACGCGACGGCCAACTGGTCCCATTTGATGCGTCCGGTCTTGAGATACGCAATGCTGGCAAGAAAGACCACCAGAAAGGCCAGAAAAGCGTTCCAGGCGGACCCCACGTGGAAGTAGAAGATCCGCTGGACATCGCCCATGACACGCTCCGTGGGGGCATATAGGAAGGCGGCGTAGAGAGCCAACGCTCCCAGAACGTATGCCGGCGCCAGAAGCCGACCGGCCCACGCCGTGTAACGGCGAATCGCCTGCCGGTCCGAATCAAGATTCTTCGACCACATACTCGAATACCAGATAGGAGGCCGCCAGGAAGATCACGTCAAAGGCGACCAATATCTTAATCCATTGGAACAGGAAGCGGAACTTTTCCCCCAACAGCACCTCCGTGCTGCCGTTCACCGCTGCCAATATCACTGGAATGACGATGGGGAAAAGCAGAATGGGAAGCAGGACCTCACGGGTCCGGAGGTTGGAGACCATGGCTCCGAACAACGTCCCCACAGCCGAGAAACCCAGGCTGGAGAGGAGGATCAGAAGCAGCATCCAGAGCGTGGCCGAACTCAGGGGGAAATTGTAGACGGTCATGAAGATGACCAGGGTCAGCAGGTCGACGACCAGCAGGAAGATCCAATTGGCCAGGAACTTGCCGAAAAAGATGAGTCCCCGGTCCATCGGGGAGAGCAATACCCCGAGCAGCGTTCCCTCTTCCCTCTCCGACTGAAACGAGCGATTGAGCTGAATCACGCCGGGAAAGATCAGGGCCACCCAGAGAATCCCCGGGGCCGCCTTTCGTGTGGCCGGGCTCGCCGGGTCGAACGCGAAGTTGAAGACCATCAGAATCAGGAAAGAAAAGAACAGGGTGGTGAAAAAAGCCTGACGGGACCGGAGCTCGATTCGAAGATCCTTCTCGGCCAGCGTCCAGATCAGACCCAGCCCGCCCATCGCGTTCCGAAAGGGACTCAAAGCCCCATCAATCCTTCCTGACCGTGGTAAAAGACTCCCGCCGCCGCTCCGGTCATGAGCGTGGCCAGGGTGGCCGCCCAAAAGGCGGGCCAACTGAGGCGGGCCAGATCGTTCCTTCGAGCCGGAACCAGCACCGAGAGGCCCCCCACGAAGATGGCCACGGAGGCCACGTGAGTGAAGCCGCAGAGGGCGTAGCTCAAGATCATGAGACCTCGGGGCGAGAGGCTGCCGGCCGCGACCATGCTCGCCAGGTCCTGATAGGCCACCACCTCGGTCAGGATCCAGCGCTCCCCGACGAGCCGGGCGGCGGCCGGCCACTCGTCGGGCGTCAGTCCCAGGCAGAGGACCAGGGGATAGGCGACCCAACCCAGAACCATCCGGAGCGTCGGACGGAACTCCTCTTGGAGCGCCAGGCTCGAGATCCAGCCCGCCGTCGACCCCAATATCACGTCCAGCAGCTCGACCAATCCCAGGATTCCGATCAGGAGGGCGCCGACTCCCACCGACAGCCGGACACCGTCGTTGGCGCCTTGGATGATGCTCCCCATCCAGTGTCGAGACTTGCCGATTTCCCCCAACGGCGGCACGGAACCCCGAGTCTGCGGTTCTTCTCCTTCGGGGACGATGATCTTGGCCATCAGCACAGCGGCGGGGATGGACAGCACGGAGGCGGAGATCAGGTGCCCTGCGATATAGGGAAAGATGGGCTTTAGCAGACCGGCATAGACGGCCAGCACCGAACTGGCGATGGTGGAGAGGCCCGACGTCAGGAGCATCATCAACTCGGAACGGGTCATGCGCTCCAGGAAGGGCCGGACCGTCAGCGTCGATTCGACGCCGAAGAAAAGGTTGCTGCTGGTGGCCAGGGCTTCGGCTCCGCTGAGGCCGAAGCCGCGGTGAACCCAGCGGGCGATGGTTCTCACCACGAAGGGAAGAACTCCGAAGTGGTAGAGCAGAGAGATGATCACCGAGAAGAAGACCACGGCGGGAAAAACCTGGAACGCCAGGATGAAGCCCAGCGTGCCCTCTTGGCCGGGACCGGCCGCGAGAGGACCGAAAAGGAATCGTGAGCCGGCGCTGGAGGCGGTCAGAAGTGTGGCGACGGCGCCGTTGAGGGTGACCAGAACGACTCGGAAAAAGGGCCACCAGAAGACCACGACTCCCATTGCCGTCAGTGTGGCGGCAGCCGTCGCCGACGTTCGCCAGTTGATCCCCCGGCGATTGGTGGAAGTGAGCCAGGCCAGCAGGACCAGCATGCAGCATCCGAGCACCGAGTAAAGGTTCCACCAACTCACTAATTCAGACTCCGATAGAACAGCTTCGTGAGCATCGTGCCAAGTGCCGGGAGCGGGGTGCCGCTCACCTCCCCTCCACCACCCGCAAGTAGGCGGCCTCCACGCCGGGCCGGCCCAATCCGTCGGAGGTGCGGTCGTACACCAGGGAACCCCGGTGCTGAATCAGGACTCGGTCGCAAAGTTCCAGGCCTTCCGACAGATTATGGGTCACCAGCAACACGGTGTGGTTCCCATCCTTGAGACTTCGAAGAATCCTGGTCAGGAGCCGGTTGCCCTGCTGGTCCAGACCCACGTAGGGTTCGTCCAGCAGGAGCAGGTTGGGTGCGTGCAGGAGGGCCCGGCCCAGCGTGAGCCGCTGTTTCATGCCGCGTGAATACTCCCGGACCGGTTTTCCTCCGGCTCCTGAAAGCCCCATCTTCTCCAGAACCCGGCGGGACCGGTCCCGTGGTCGCGCGACACCGTAGAGCCGCGAGTAGAACAGAAGATTCTCGATGCCGGTCATCTCCTGATAGAGCAGACTCTGGTGGGACACGTAGCCGACGATTCGCCGTGCCGGTCCGGATCCGTTGAACCGGAGGGAGATGGTTCCGCTCGTGGGCTTGAGCAAGCCGGCAACGAGTTTCAGCAGGGTCGTCTTGCCGGCGCCGTTGGGCCCGAACAGGCTGACGAATTGGCCCTCTTCGATCCGGAGGGTCAGGTCCGAGACGGCCCGAAAGGTCCCGAACCGCTTGGTGAGGTGGCTGATCCGCAGCGCCATCGAGATGAGTCAGGCCCTGGTCTTCCGGGTCTTCTTCCGCTCCAGCGCCTCGGCCCGCTCGAAGACATCGACGGCCTGTTCCTCGTATTCGGATTTCAGATCCTCGTAATCCTGGGACGAGAGCTTGCCCATTCGGTAGTCCATCTCGATGTCCTTCAGGTTGGCGACGACGTCCTCCTTCTCCCGCAAGATCGCCTGCCGGCCGGTCGGGGGGGCTTGCGGAGGAGGTTCCGCTCTGGCTTCACCCCACAGGAGGGGATAGGCCACGTAGAGGACCATTCCGATGAAAAGAATGGGAGCGATGATCAGCTCCATGACGAATCCTCGTAACGCCGTCCGCGGATCAGGCGGCTTCGGTTCGAATTTTTTTTCTCCGGCGTCGAACGCGAGTTCGGGCGGCCGGCTTCTTGTCCGGGAAAAATAGGAAGACTCCGGCCAGGACCATGATGCCGATGCCGATCCATACCCACTGGACCATGGGGTTGAGGAAGACGTGGAACGTCGCCTGGGTCAATTCTTCGTCGTATCCGGACAGCACCACGTAGATGTCGTCCATGAGGGTGCGGCGTATCGCCACTTCGCTCATGGGCTGCTGGCCCTTGTGGTGAAAGTGCTTCTGCGGAAAGAAGTTGCCGATGGGATCCTGGTTCTCGTATCCGCTGATTCGAGCGTAGACAACGTTCTTTTCCGGATCCGATCTCTGGACCAGCTCATGGAACTTGAGGGTGTACCGGCCCACCCCGAACTCTTCGCCGCGGTTCACGGTGACCAGCTCCTCGGAGGAGAAGAACGAGCTGGATATGATGCCGAGGAAGGCCACGACGACACCCAGGTGGATGATGAAGCCGCCGTAGCGGCGCTTGTTCATCAGGGTCAGGTCCTTCAGGGCGACCAGAAACGAGGAGGACCGGATGCCCTGGCGGGCCCGGGCGCCCTTGTAGAACTCGAAGAAGACGCAGAAGGCCACGAAGCCGCAAGCGGAATAGAAGAGCAGCGGAATCATGCTCCGCACTCCCAGGAACAGAGCCAGCCCTCCCGAAACCAGTCCGCCGGCCAGGGGAATCAGGAAGTTCCGCCGGAAATTCTTGAAGGAGGCTTTTCTCCAGGCGATCAGCGGGCAGATTCCGGTGAGCGCCAGGAGGGTCAGGGCCAGAGGCCACGTGACCTTGTTGAAGAAAGGCGCCGACACCGTGATCTTCTCCCCTTGGACCCACTCGGAGATGATGGGAAAGACGGTTCCCCAGAAGATGGCGAAGCAGATGGAGACGAACAGCAGGTTGTTCAACAGGAAGGTCGCTTCTCGCGAGAGAAAGGACTTCATCCGCTGCTCGCTCCGCAACTGATCCGATCTACGGACGATCCAGAAGACCCCGAACAGGGTCGAAATCAACAGGAAGATCGCAAACATCGGTCCCAGGTTGGATAGGGCGAAGGAGTGGACCGATGAGATGACGCCGCTCCGCGTGACGAAGGTGCCGAAGATGGAAAGCTCGAAGGCGACCAGAACCAGGATGAAGTTCCACAGCTTCAGCATCCCCTTCTTCTCGGTGATCATGATGGAGTGCAGGAAAGCCGTGGCGAAGAGCCAGGGCATGAAGGAAGAGTTCTCCACCGGGTCCCAGGCCCAATATCCGCCCCATCCCAGCTCCTCGTAGGCCCATACTCCTCCCAGCGTGAAGCCCATGGTCAGGAAGATCCAGGCCACCAGAGTCCAGCGCCGGGTCACACGGATCCAGGAAGTGTCCAGCGTTCGGGACATGAGCGCCGCCATGGCGAAGGCAAAGGGTATGGTCAGGCCGATGTAGCCCAGGTAGAGAATCGGCGGGTGGATCACCATGTAGGAGTTCTGGAGCAGCGGATTGAGACCGTTGCCGTCGGACGGAGCCGTTCCGGGAGGAAAGGTGTCGAAGGGGTTGGTGGCGAAGGTCAACAGCAGCATGAAGAAGCCCAGAATCCCGGCCATCACGGCCGTGGCGTAGGGCATCAATTTCCGGTTGCGGTTCCGGTTCTGGATCACCGCAACCAGGCAGAAGAAGGCCAGGACCAGGGCCCACATGAGCAGGCTCCCCGCCTGGCCGCCCCAGAACGCGGTGAACTTGTAGACCGTGGGGATGTTGCTGGCACTGTAGCCGGCGACGTATTTCACCTGGAACTGGTCCGTCATGAGGAGGCGGATGAGGCAGGCGGAGGCGGCCACCACCACCACGAAGGCGGCGACGAGACTGTTCTCGGCGCTCCGGGCTAGGGCCAGGTTCTTCCGGCGTCCCGCGATGGCCGCCGCGACGGCGCCGTAGCCGGACAGAGCTACACCGCCAAGCAGACAGTATCGACCCAGTTCAATCATGTTCCGTCAATACGGCCTGTCGGAGGCCGGGGGGCTGTCGGAGGAAGCGGTCTGTGCCTCCTCATATTTGGAGGGACATTTGGCCATCAGGATCGTGGCCTGGAAATGGTGCCGGCCGGCCTGGTAGGTGCCTTCCACCACCACCTCGGCTCCATCCTTGAAGGTGTCGGGGATGATCCCCTGGTAGGTGACGGGAAGCGTATGGGTGGTCTTCTTCTCCATCACCAGGAAATCGACCTGTGACCGTTCCCGATGGATCCGGATGGTGCCGGATGAGACGTGTCCATGGACACGCACCCCCACGCCGGCGAGTTCCGACTTCTTTTCCATCAACTCCGACAGGGTGTAGTAGTAGAGCATGTTGTCGTCGATGCCGCTGACCATCAGGTAGCTCACGGCGCCTACGATCAAGAGGCCCGCCACGATGAATTTGGGCGCAGGCAATCTGGAACCGGCCATGATGCCCGTCATTGTAGCAAGTTCCTGGCGGATGGAGAAGCGAGTGCGCGGCCGGCACATGTGCATCTTCCATTCTGGAGATGAATGGATACGATCCAGTTGCACTTCTATCGTCGCGGTCGAATGTTTCTTCCGGATCGATATGCGCAACGGTCCTGTCGCGGCCGGCTGATTGATTCGCAGTCCGGGTCATGTGCATCAGTCGGACGACCCTGTCGTCGAAAATTGAAGAGACCCGACCGGCATTCCGCGAATCGCATCGCATCGGTCCTTCCGACCCTGACTGGGTCTGGGCTGGTCGAGCCGCCCGCCAAGCGCTGCAACATGCGACACCTGTCGCAACGTGCGACCAATTCCCCTCGTTCGACCGTAAGTTATTTCAATCACAGGACTTGAAGCCGATCTCCCCCTTCTCCGATCGACACTCGATCGTTGCACTTCGAGACACCTGATAGCAATCGGGATATCGTGGAGGATTGTCCTTAACCTATTTAAAAACAATGGTTTATGAGTTTCTTCATGATCTTGGCACGGAGCGTGCTTTAAACAGTCTCGGTCCTAATTGTTCTGGGCCAAAAAAAAGCCACAAAAGTCGTGTGACAGGAGTACCGAAACGTGTTTTTAGCAATAGATCCAGACCGTCATTCCGATACCGTAGTCGGCCGCGCCATCAATGTCATCGCCCTGGCCGCCGGCAAAATCGCAGTCTTTCTGCTGTCATTCCTCGCCATCCCGGTTCTCACTGCAAGCGCAGCAGACAACGCCCCACCGGTGGTCACCGTGCCGGGTGACAGGACGTACGAGCAGGGGGAGACCATCGCCCCGTTCGGGATCACGGTGACAGATGCTGACCAGGATACGCTGGCGCTGGATGTGGCGGGCTTGCCGTCGGGGCTGTCGTACACGTCGGATCAGGTACAGGGGACGGTGTCGGCCAGCGCGGCGGCGCAAGCCTACACGGTGACGATCACGGCGGACGACGGAGTGAACACGGCCGTGACGGCGACGTTCACGATCACGGTGACCGAGGCGGATCAAACCTCTCCAACGGCGACCATCAGTGGTCCGACGGCGCCCCAGAGAGGTGCGTTCGACGTGCGTATCGCCTTCTCGGAGCCGGTGACGGGGTTCGAACAGGGAGATGTGACGGTTGGCAATGGATTCGTCAGAAAGTTTTCCGGTTCGGGAGCCAGGTACAGAGCGCAGGTCAGGATCACGCCGGGGTTCTCCGGAACGGTGACCGTGGACGTGGCTGCGAATGTAGCTGCGGATGCAGCGGGCAATCCCAACGTGGCTGCGAGCCGGTTTTCGGTGGAGGGGGACCAATCTCGTCCCACGGTGACCATCGGTGGCCCGGCGGGACTCCAGAATGGACCGTTTGGCGTGACCTTCACCTTCACGGAATCGATGAAAGGATTCGAGCGGGGGGACGTGACAGTCGGCAACGGCTCGGTGACGGCCTTTTCCGGATCGGGGCCGAGCTACACGGCGACGATCGCGCCGGCGGGCGCCGGGACCGTGACGGTGGATGTGGCCGCGCATGTGGCTACGGATGCAACGGGCAACCCCAACCTGCCGGCGAGGCGGTTTTCGGTAAGGGCGAACACGCTGCCCGTGATCACGGACCCTGGAGACAAGACCTACGAGCAGGGGGAGACCATCACCGCGTTCGGCATTACGGCGACGGACGCCGACGGCGACCCGGTGACGGTGACGGTGACGGGACTGCCGTCGGGGCTGTCGTACACGAACGGCCAGGTGCAGGGGACGGTGTCGGCCAGCGCGGCGGCGCAAGCCTACACGGTGACGATCACGGCGGACGACGGAGTGAACACTGCCGTGACGGCGGGGTTCACGATCACGGTGACCGAGGCGGATCGAACTTCTCCAACGGTGACCATCAGTGGCCCGACGGTACCCCAGAGAGGCGCGTTCGACGTGGGTATCGTCTTCTCGGAGCCGGTGACGGGGTTCGAGCAGGGAGACGTGACGGTTGGCAATGGATTCGTCAAGGAGTTTTCCGGTTCGGGAGCCAGGTATGGAGCCAAGATCAGGATCACGCCGGGGTTCTCCGGAACGGTGACCGTGGATGTGGCTGCGAACGTGGCTGCGGATGCAGAGGGCAACCCCAACGTGGCGGCGAGCCGGTTTTCGGTAGAGGGGGACCAAACTCGTCCCACGGTGACCATCAGTGGCCCGGCGGGACTCCAGAATGGACCGTTTGACGTGACCTTCACCTTCACGGAATCGATGACGGGATTCGAGCAGGGGGACGTGACAGTCGGCAACGGCTCGGTGACGGCCTTTTCCGGATCGGGGCAGAGCTACACGGCGACGATCGCGCCGGCGGGCGCCGGGACCGTGACGGTGGATGTGGCCACGCATGTGGCGACGGATACAACGGGCAACCCCAACCTGCCGGCGAGGCGGTTTTCGGTAAGGGCGAACACGCTGCCCGTGATCACGGACCCTGGAGACAAGACCTACGAGCAGGGGGAGACCATCACCGCGTTCGGCATTACGGCGACGGACGCCGACGGCGACCCGGTGACGGTGACGGTGACGGTGACGGGACTGCCGTCGGGGCTGTCGTACACGAACGGCCAAGTGCAGGGGACGGTGTCGACCAGCGCGGCGGCGCAAGCCTACACGGTGACGATCACGGCGGACGACGGAGTGAACACTGCCGTGACGGCGGGGTTCACGATCACGGTGACCGAGGCGGATCGAACTTCTCCAACGGTGACCATCAGTGGCCCGACGGTACCCCAGAGAGGCGCGTTCGACGTGGGTATCGTCTTCTCGGAGCCGGTGACGGGGTTCGAGCAGGGAGACGTGACGGTTGGCAATGGATTCGTCAAGGAGTTTTCCGGTTCGGGAGCCAGGTATGGAGCCAAGATCAGGATCACGCCGGGGTTCTCCGGAACGGTGACCGTGGATGTGGCTGCGAACGTGGCTGCGGATGCAGAGGGCAACCCCAACGTGGCGGCGAGCCGGTTTTCGGTAGAGGGGGACCAAACTCGTCCCACGGTGACCATCAGTGGCCCGGCGGGACTCCAGAATGGACCGTTTGACGTGACCTTCACCTTCACGGAATCGATGACGGGATTCGAGCAGGGGGACGTGACAGTCGGCAACGGCTCGGTGACGGCCTTTTCCGGATCGGGGCGGAGCTACACGGCGACGATCGCGCCGGCGGGCGCCGGGACCGTGACGGTGGATGTGGCCACGCATGTGGCGACGGATGCAACGGGCAACCCCAACCTGCCGGCGAGCCGGTATTCGGTGCAGGCGGAGACGGCGCCGAACGCGGCGCCGGTGATCACGGACCCCGGCGACAAGACCTACGAGCGGGGCGAGACGATCACGGCTTTCGGGATCACGGTGACGGATGCGGACGGCGACGACGTGACGGTGACGCTGACAGGCCTGCCCGCGGGGCTGTCGTTCGCCAACGGCCAGGTGCAGGGAACATTGGGCGACGACGCGGTGCCCGGGGACCACACCGTGACGATCCAGGCGGATGACGGAGGCGACGCGCCCGTTGTCGAGACGTTCACGATCACGGTGAAGGCGGCCCGAGCCCAGCAGGGTCAAGACCAGACGCGTCCGACGGTTGCCATCAGTGGTCCGACCGGCGTCCAGACGGGCGGGTTCACGGTGACGATCACCTTCTCGGAGTCGGTGACGGGGTTCGAGCAGTCGGAAGTGACGGTGGGCAATGGAACGGTGACCTCGTTTGCCAGTAGCGGGAGCGTCGCCACGGTCATCATCACGCCGACGGCCAGCGGGACCGTGACGGTGGACGTGGCGGAGAACGTGGCCACCGATGGCGACGGTGACGGCAACACCGCGGCGACCCGCTATTCGGTGGAGGCCGACCTGGACGCACCCACGGTGACCATCAGTGGTCCGACGACCAGCCAGAGCGGTCCCTTCGACGTGACGATCACCTTCTCGGAAGCGGTGACCGGACTCGAGAAGGCCGACGTGACGGTAGGCAACGGGGCCGTGACGGCGTTTTCCGGTTCGGGGTCGAGCTATGCGGTCTCGATCGCACCGACGGTCGCGGGGACGGTGACGGTGGATGTGGATGCGGGCGTGGCTGTGGATGGCGCGGGCAACGGCAACACGGCGGCGAGCCGGTTTTCGGTGTCGGTGAGCGTCAGTCGACCGACAACGAAGCTCGAAATGCATGGTCAAGCCGAGGATAGGGAGGGACCGTTCTCGGCGCACATCAAATTCTCGGCGCCGGTCACCGGGTTCGAGCTGGCGGACGTGACGGTGACCAATGGGCAGACGGGCCCCTTGAACGTCATTGGCGAAACTCCCACCTACGACTATTACTGGCTCAGCATCACGCCGACGGCCAGCGGGACGGTGACGGTGGACGTGGCGGCGAACGTGGCCGTGGATGAGCATGGCAACGGCAACACGGCAGCGCCCCAGCTGTCGGTGCCGGTGAGTGTCACTCGACCGTCGCCGGTCATCACCGCTCCGACCGGTGTCCAGACCGGCCCCTTCGACGTGACCGTCACCTTCTCGGAGCCGGTGACCGGGTTCGAGAGGTCGGACATCCGGGTGCAAGAGGGCGCGGACGACGGCTCGCCTACGGCCTTCTCCGGTTCCGGGGCAACCTACACGGCCACCATCACGCCGACGGTGGTCAGGGGGACTGTCGGTCTGTTCGTGAACCGGCACGCGGCCGTGGATGCGGATGGCAACAAGAGCACCCACGCGGTGGGCGTCCATGTGTCTGTCGACAGGACTGTCCCAGCCGCGCCGACGCTCACCCGCACCCGGTTCAACGAGCCGACAAACCCGGCGCTGGACGTGAGGTGGAGCGCCCCGGCCGTCGGCGGCGAGACTGTCACCGGCTACGAGGCGCGGCACCGTAGGTCCGGCGGCGCTTGGATCGACTACGCCGGCGGCTTGGGCGCGAACAGCACCAGCTTCAATGTGCCTGACCTTGTGCCCGGCGCAGCCTACGAGGCCCAGGTGCGCGCGCTCAGGGACGGGGTACCCGGCCCCTGGTCGAAGATCGGGTCCGGACGGGCCAACTCGGCGCCGCGCAGGGCGACTTATCCGCCGCAATACCCCACGTTCACCGTCTTTTGGAAGGACACCTATGAAAAGGATCTCCGGGGGCACTACGCCGACGCGGATGGTGATTCGTTCACCTACTCGGTCGAATCGCTGGACCCCGGCTTCATCGAGGCCTGGATAAGTGGTAGCTCGGTGTTCGTGAGAATCCTCAACCCTGCCACCGCGAAGATCCGCATCACGGCGTATGACTCGTACGGCGGGGTCGGTCCAAACCTTCTCCCCAACTACTTTGGCCTCGCCCGGATAACGCTAAGCGTCCCGGAGAACTCCCCCGCCGGGACGGCGGTGGGAAATCCCGTGACGGGGATCCCCTACAACGGCGAGGCCTTGGAATACTGGCTCGAGGACCCCGCCCCGGGCGACACCATGATGTCGGACTTCGTCGTGGATGCCGCGTCCGGCCAGATCAAGGTCAAGCAGGGCGCCGCTCTGGACTACGAGACCAAGAGGTCCTACACCGGACGGACGAACTGGGGTATGTTGCACAATCGGACTTCGTTTGCCCTGCTCACGATCAACGTGACCGATGTGGATGACAAGGACGCTTCGCCAGCCGTGACGATTGCCGACGCGTCGGCCGCCGAGGGTGACGAGCTCACCTTCACGGTGAGACTCGACAAGGCGGTGTCGACCGGGCTCACGGTGACGCCGAGCTTCACCGACGGGACGGCGACGAAGGGCACGGACTACACGGAGAACACGGCCGCCATCACGTTCACCGGGACGGCGGGCGAGACCCAGACCTTCACGGTGGCGACGACCGAGGACGCCGATGCCGAGCTGGACGAGACGTTCACCGTTGGCCTGACCGTCTCCGGGACCACAGAAACGGTGACGGCGACCGACACCGCCACCGGGACGATCAACGACGACGACGAGTCCGCGGTGACCATCGACGACGCGTCCGCCGCTGAGGGCGACTCGATCACCTTCACCGTGACCCTGGACAAGGCCGTCTCCGGCGGCCTGACGGTCACCCCCGGCTTCACCGACGGCACCGCCACCGAGGGCACCGACTACACCGAGAACCCGGCCGCCATCACGTTCACCGGCACAGCGAACGAGACGCAGACCTTCACCGTGGCGACCACCGAGGACGCCGACCAGGAGGAAGACGAGACCTTCACCGTCAGCCTCGCCGTCTCCGGGACGCAGGCGACGGTGACGGCCACCGACACCGCCACCGGGACGATCAACGACGACGATGTGCCCGCGGTGACCATCGACGACGCGTCCGCCGCCGAGGGCGACTCGATCATCTTCACCGTGACCCTGGACAAGGCCGTCTCCGGCGGCCTGACGGTCACCCCCGGTTTCACCGACGGCACCGCCATCGAGGGCACCGACTACACCGGGAACACGGCCGCCATCACGTTCACGGGCACGGCGGGCGAGACGCAGACCTTCACCGTGGCGACGACCGAGGACTCCGACGCAGAGCTCGACGAGACCTTCATCGTGAACCTGGTCATCTCCGGGACGACGACGGCGGTGACCGCGACCGATACGGCGACCGGCACCATCACCAATGACGACGGCGCCGTGCCCGCCGTTACCATCGAGGACGCGGTTGCCGTCGAAGGTGACTCGATCACGTTCACCGTGACGCTCGACAAGGCGGTGTCCGGCGGGCTGACAGTGACGCCTGCCTTCACCGACGAGACCGCGACGGAGGGCGTCGACTACACCGAGAACACCGACGCACTCACCTTCACCGGCACCGCCGGCGAGGAGCAGACCTTCACGGTGGCGACGACCGAGGACACCGACGAGGAAGACGACGAGACGTTCACCGTGAGCCTGACCGTCTCGGGAACGTCGGCGACGGTGGCGTCGGACACGGCGACCGGAACCGTAACCGACGCCGCCAAGAGGGGTCGCAGCCCGGCGGTGGTGACGGTGGCCGACGCGTCGGCCACCGAAGGTGACTCGATCACCTTCACCGTGACGCTCGACAAGGCGGTGTCCGGGGGTCTGACGGTGACGCCGAGCTTCACCGACGGGACGGCGACGAAGGGCACGGACTACACCGAGAACACGGCCGCGCTCACCTTCACCGGGACGGCGGGCGAGACGCAGACCTTCACGGTGGCGACGACCGAGGACACCGAAGGGGAACCGGACGAAACGTTCACCGTCGGTCTGGCCGTCTCCGGACTCTCGGGGACGGAAACGGTGACGGCGACCGACACCGCGACGGGGACGATCGTCGACGACGAGTCGCCGGCACTGAGCATCGCGGACGCATCGGCCAGTGAGGGCGACTCGCTGACCTTCACGGTGACGCTGGACAAGGCGGCGTCGGGGGGCTTGACCGTGGCGCCGAGCTTCACCGACGGGACGGCGACGAAGGGCACGGACTACACCGAGAACACGGCCGCCGTCACCTTCGCCGGCGCGGCGGGCGAGACGCAGACCTTCACGGTGGCGACGACCGAGGACGCCGACGCAGAACTCGACGAGACCTTCACCGTCAACCTGACCGTCACCGCGGCACAGACGCCGGTAGCGGCGACCGACACCGCCACCGGCACCATCACCAACGACGACGGTACCGTGGCCGCCGTCACCATCGAGGACGCGTCGGCCGCCGAAGGCGACTCGATCACGTTCACCGTGACCCTCGACAAGGCGGTGTCCGGCGGATTGACGGTGACGCCTGCCTTCACCGACGGCACGGCCACCGAGGGCACCGACTACACCGAGAACACCGGCGCCCTCACCTTCACCGGCACCGCCGGCGAGACGCAGACCTTTACCGTGGCGACGACCGAGGACGCCGACGCAGAGCTCGACGAGACCTTCACCGTCAACCTGACTGTCACCACGGCACAGGCGCCGGTAGCGGCGACCGACACCGCCACCGGCACCATCACCAACGACGACGGTGCCATGCCCGCCGTCACCATCGAGGACGCGTCGGCCACCGAAGGCGACTCGATCACGTTCACCGTGACCCTCGACAAGGCGGTGTCCGGCGGGCTGACGGTGACGCCTGCCTTCACCGACGGCACGGCCACCGAGGGCACCGACTACACCGCGAACACAACCGCTCTCACCTTCACGGGCACAGCGGGCGAGACGCAGACCTTTACCGTGGCGACGACCGAGGACGCCGACGCAGAGCTCGACGAGACCTTCACCGTCAACCTGACCGTCACCGCGGCACAGACGCCGGTAGCGGCGACCGACACCGCCACCGGCACCATCACCAACGACGACGGTACCGTGGCCGCCGTCACCATCGAGGACGCGTCGGCCGCCGAAGGCGACTCGATCACGTTCACCGTGACCCTCGACAAGGCGGTGTCCGGCGGATTGACGGTGACGCCTGCCTTCACCGACGGCACGGCCACCGAGGGCACCGACTACACCGAGAACACCGGCGCCCTCACCTTCACCGGCACCGCCGGCGAGACGCAGACCCTCACCGTGGCGACGACCGAGGACGCCGACGCAGAGCTCGACGAGACCTTCACCGTCAACCTGACTGTCACCACGGCACAGGCGCCGGTAGCGGCGACCGACACCGCCACCGGCACCATCACCAACGACGACGGTGCCATGCCCGCCGTCACCATCGAGGACGCGTCGGCCGCCGAAGGCGACTCGATCACGTTCACCGTGACCCTCGACAAGGCGGTGTCCGGCGGGCTGACGGTGACGCCTGCCTTCACCGACGGCACGGCCACCGAGGGCACCGACTACACCGAGAACACCGGCGCCCTCACCTTCACGGGCACAGCGGGCGAGACGCAGACCTTCACCGTGGCGACGACCGAGGACGCCGAAGCAGAGCTCGACGAGACCTTCACCGTCAACCTGACTGTCACCACGGCACAGGCGCCGGTAGCGGCGACCGACACCGCCACCGGCACCATCACCAACGACGACGGTACCGTGGCCGCCGTCACCATCGAGGACGCGTCGGCCGCCGAAGGCGACTCGATCACGTTCACCGTGACCCTCGACAAGGCGGTGTCCGGCGGGCTGACGGTGACGCCTGCCTTCACCGACGGCACGGCCACCGAGGGCACCGACTACACCGAGAACACCGGCGCCCTCACCTTCACGGGCACAGCGGGCGAGACGCAGACCTTCACCGTGGCGACGACCGAGGACGCCGAAGCAGAGCTCGACGAGACCTTCACCGTCAACCTGACTGTCACCACGGCACAGGCGCCGGTAGCGGCGACCGACACCGCCACCGGCACCATCACCAACGACGACGGTACCGTGGCCGCCGTCACCATCGAGGACGCGTCGGCCGCCGAAGGCGACTCGATCACGTTCACCGTGACCCTCGACAAGGCGGTGTCCGGCGGGCTGACGGTGACGCCTGCCTTCACCGACGGCACGGCCACCGAGGGCACCGACTACACCGAGAACACCGGCGCCCTCACCTTCACGGGCACAGCGGGCGAGACGCAGACCTTCACCGTGGCGACGACCGAGGACGCCGAAGCAGAGCTCGACGAGACCTTCACCGTCAACCTGACTGTCACCACGGCACAGGCGCCGGTAGCGGCGACCGACACCGCCACCGGCACCATCACCAACGACGACGGTACCGTGGCCGCCGTCACCATCGAGGACGCGTCGGCCGCCGAAGGCGACTCGATCACGTTCACCGTGACCCTCGACAAGGCGGTGTCCGGCGGATTGACGGTGACGCCTGCCTTCACCGACGGCACGGCCACCGAGGGCACCGACTACACCGAGAACACCGGCGCCCTCACCTTCACGGGCACAGCGGGCGAGACGCAGACCCTCACCGTGGCGACGACCGAGGACGCCGAAGCAGAGCTCGACGAGACCTTCACCGTCAACCTGACTGTCACCACGGCACAGGCGCCGGTAGCGGCGACCGACACCGCCACCGGCACCATCACCAACGACGACGGTGCCATGCCCGCCGTCACCATCGAGGACGCGTCGGCCGCCGAAGGCGACTCGATCACGTTCACCGTGACCCTCGACAAGGCGGTGTCCGGCGGGCTGACGGTGACGCCTGCCTTCACCGACGGCACGGCCACCGAGGGCACCGACTACACCGAGAACACCGGCGCCCTCACCTTCACGGGCACAGCGGGCGAGACGCAGACCTTCACCGTGGCGACGACCGAGGACGCCGACGCAGAGCTCGACGAGACCTTCACCGTCAACCTGACTGTCACCACGGCACAGGCGCCGGTAGCGGCGACCGACACCGCCACCGGCACCATCACCAACGACGACGGTACCGTGGCCGCCGTCACCATCGAGGACGCGTCGGCCACCGAAGGCGACTCGATCACGTTCACCGTGACCCTCGACAAGGCGGTGTCCGGCGGGCTGACGGTGACGCCTGCCTTCACCGACGGCACGGCCACCGAGGGCACCGACTACACCGAGAACACCGGCGCCCTCACCTTCACGGGCACAGCGGGCGAGACGCAGACCTTCACCGTGGCGACGACCGAGGACGCCGAAGCAGAGCTCGACGAGACCTTCACCGTCAACCTGACTGTCACCACGGCACAGGCGCCGGTAGCGGCGACCGACACCGCCACCGGCACCATCACCAACGACGACGGTGCCATGCCCGCCGTCACCATCGAGGACGCGTCGGCCACCGAAGGCGACTCGATCACGTTCACCGTGACCCTCGACAAGGCGGTGTCCGGCGGATTGACGGTGACGCCTGCCTTCACCGACGGCACGGCCACCGAGGGCACCGACTACACCGCGAACACAACCGCTCTCACCTTCACGGGCACAGCGGGCGAGACGCAGACCTTTACCGTGGCGACCGCGGAGGACTCAGAGGACGAGCCGGCCGAGATGTTCACCGTGAGCCTGAGTGTCTCCGGGACGACGGCGGCGGTGACGGCGAGCGACACGGCGACGGGGACGATCACCAACCGGCGTCGGAGCGGCGCCACGCCGGCCGTGACGGTGGCCGATGCGGTGGCAGATGAGGGGAATCAGATCACCTTCACGGTGACGCTGGGCAGGGCGGTGTCGGGCGGGCTGAAGGTGACGCCGGGCTTCACGGACGTGACGGCGGCGTCAGGGACGGACTACACGGAGAACACCGCGCCACTCAGCTTCACCGGGACGGTGGGTGAGACGCAGAGCTTCACGGTGGCGACGACCGAGGACACGGACGTCGAGCCGGCCGAGACCTTTACGGTGAGTCTGGCGGTCTCCGGAACGACGGCGACGGTGACAGCGACAGATACGGCCACCGGAACGATCACCGACGACGACAGCGCGGCCGTAACGATTGCCGACGCATCAGCCGTTGAGGGCGATCCGCTCACCTTTACGGTGACGTTGGAAAAGGCGGTGTCGGGCGGGCTGAATGTGACGCCGGGCTTCACGGACGTGACGGCGACGTCGGGGACGGACTACACGGAGAACACCGCGCCACTCAGCTTCACCGGGACGGTGGGTGAGACGCAGAGTTTCACGGTGGCGACCATCGAGGATGCGTTGGCGGAAGCCGACGAGACGTTCGCCGTGGGCCTGGCGGTCTCGGGGACGGCGGCGGTGGTGACGGCGACCGACACGGCGACGGGGACGATCACCGACAACGGCGCCGGTCAGGCGGATCGCCCGTCGGTGGTCCTGAGTGGTCCATCGGAGGTTCAAACAGGGCCGTTCGACGTGGCGATCACCTTCTCCGAAACGGTGACGGGATTCGAGCAGGGAGAAGTGACGGTGGGGAACGGTTCGGTGGAATCTTTCTCCGGATCGGGCGCTCAGTACACGGCGACGATTCGGCCGGTCTCCAGCGGGACGGTGACGGTGGACGTGGCTGAGAACGTCGCCGAGGACGAGGACGGAAACGGCAACACGGCGGCGGATCAGTATTCGGTGGAGGTGGATTTGTCTGCCCGTCCCACTGACTCCGAAGTGCTTTCGCTTTCCGTGGATCCGGAGAGGGTGGCCGAGGACGCCGGTCCGACGACGGTCACCGTCACGGCGACCCTGTCCCGGGTCTTCTCAACCGACACGAAAGTTGCCGTACAGGTGAGGAGTGGAACGGCGACGGTGGGTTCCGATTTCCAGGCGGTGAACGACTTCGACGTCATCGTCCCGGCGGACCAAAGATCCGGCGCCGCGGCCTTCACTCTGACGCCGGTCCGGGACACCCTGCAGGAGGCCGACGAGACGGTTCTGATCAATGGGACCTCCGACGGTTTCAACGTGGCTTCGGCGGAGTTGACGATTGTGGACAACAGCGACCCCTACTATGACGACGTCCTTCAAATTCGGGACGTCGCCGAAAACACTCCTTCCGGGGAAGCCATCGGAGATCCGGTCACGGCGCACGACGTGGACGGAGATGAATTGAAGTACGGGCTGTTGGGCCGCGATGCCGACTCTTTTTCCATCGACGAGACTACCGGTCAACTGCTGACCCGGGAGCCGTTGGATTACGAGGACATCTCGTCGTACCGGGTGACCGTCGGCGTGTGGGACGACGTAAACGTCCTCCGCGAAGCCGACCCGGAACCGGACGACAAGGTGCAGGTGCTCATCAGGGTGACGGATGAAGACGAGCCTCCGGTGGCCCCTGACCCGCCGGTCGTTCTGCGGATTTCGCAGACGACGACCCTGGATGTGACCTGGGTGGCTCCGGAAAACAGCGGCCGCCCGCCCATCACCGACTACGATCTGCAGTATCGGGTGGTGGGGAGCAACGATCCCTTCCGTGACGCCGGCTACGACGGCACGGACACGAATGCGAGAATCTCGGGAGTCGCCGCAGGTAGCCTCTTTGAAGTCCGGGTGCGGGCCACCAACGACGAGGGGACGGGGGACTGGTCCGATCCGGGCCGGGAGGAGCGCGGAAACAACCCCCCGGTGGCGAAGGACGACGTCATCCGAGTCTCTCGAGGCCGGACAGCGACTTCTCTTTTCAGGGACGGAGGCAGTGCGCTTCGAAGCGGTTGGGAGGAGTCCATTTCGCCGGAACCGGGTCTGACCTCGGTCCTGGCCAACGACAGCGACGTGGAAGACGATATCTGGCAGTTGGAGGCAGAGCTGGTGGCTGCGCCGAAACACGGCGACTTGAAATTGAATCCCGACGGGACCTTCAGCTACCGGCACGACGGTGGTCCGGCGTCCGAGGATTCCTTCATCTACCGGGTAAAGGACAGCGACGGCGCCTACAGCAACCAGGCCACGGTGACCATCATGGTGGTGTCGTCCAATAGGGGGCCGGTGGCCGTAGGGACGATCCCGGACCAGACACTGCGGTTGGGTCAGGACGGAGCGGTGGAGGTCGCCGAGTACTTCAGCGACCCGGACGGGGACCCGCTGACCTATGAAGTGAGGTCCTGGGATGTGAGGGTCGTGACCGCGAAGCTGACGGACAGCCGGGTCGATCTGAGCCCGGTGCGAGTGTTCTTCACCCAGGTGACGGTGACGGCAAGCGACCCCGAAGGCCTGAGCGCGGAACAGGTTTTCGGAGTGATCGTGCAGACGGACACGGTGGACGCGGAACGGATGCTGGAGCTATCCCTGGCGGCATTGGGACGAACGGTGGCGAGTCAGGCGGTCGATGCGATCAGCGGCCGTTTCCGGGACTCGGTCCGGGAGTCGCACGCCACCATCGGGGGGCAGAGGATGACGTTCGGTTCCGGATCGAATCAGGCGAGCCACGCTGCCAAAGGATTTCCGGGGACTTCCGGATTTACCGGTCCGGGACTGCTGGGGACTGCCGGTCTTGGCGGTCCGGGCAGGATGAACGCGACGATGGAGCTCTTGCGGAATCCGGCGGGCGGACCGGGCCGGCCGGTGCTGGAGCCGGTCAACCTGCCCGGCGTGGGCACCGGATTCGGAGCCGGTGCATCCGGACTCGGCGGCCTCGACGTTTTTTCGGACCGGAACGGGATGAGCGGGAGTTCGTTTCAATGGTCTCCGGAACCGCAGGATTCCCAGGGTTCCCAGGGTTCCCAGGATCGAGCGTGGGCCCTGTGGGGACAGGGAGTCGGAACCTTCTTTTCGGGACTTTCTCTCAACGAATCACGGCTGGACGGCCAGGTGGGGGCGGCCTACGTGGGGGCGGACCACAGTTGGGGATCGAAGGCGGTGTTGGGCCTTGCGGTCTCTCACAGCCGGGGCGTGTTGGAATACGAGGACGTGGGCGTGGGCGCCGGTGAGTTGGGGGCGAATCTGACCACTGTGCATCCCTATGTGCATTGGTCCCCGCGTGAGGGACTGGGTCTGTGGAGCTTGATGGGCGTGGGGCAGGGATCGGCGGAACTGGAGGCCGGTGGCGATGCGACGAAGATGGGAATCGACATTCGCATGGCGGCGGTCGGAGGACGGAACGAGTTGGCCCGTCTGGGCGGAGTCGATCTGGCGCTGAAGGGGGATGCCTTCGCTGTGAGCATCGGCTCGGAGGGCGTAGCGGGACTGCGGACGGTGAACGGGGACGCGCGGCGAGTGCGGATGATGTTGGAAGGGAGCAGCGACTTCGAGGTGTCGCCTCATGCCAATCTGACGCCGAGCCTGGAGTTGGGTGTCCGGCTGGACGGCGGGGACGCCGAGACCGGACTGGGAGCCGAGCTGGCCGGAGGCCTGTCCTATGTGAACCGCCGCCTGGGGCTGCGGGTGGAGACTCGCGGCCACGGGCTGGTGGCGCACCAGGATGGCGACTTCAAGGAGCGGGGCGTGAGTCTGGGAGTACGGCTGGATCCGGGAGCGGACCGCAAGGGTTGGAGCCTCCGACTGGCTCCCGTATGGGGGGCGCCCGGCGGCGGCGCCGAGGCCATGTGGAGGGATCAGGCGATGCGCATGGGCGGTTCCCCCGGAGCACGGCGCGAAGAGTTGAGTTGGCGGCCCGATCGGGCACAGGCAGCCGTGGCCTATGGTTTCGGGGCAGGGCGGGCGCGCAGTGTGTTGGAACCGTTTGCCATGATGTCTCTGGACGGTCGAGGATCGCCCCGGCTGGGAGGGGGAATGAAACTGGAGATCCCGAGCCTGTTCGATTCTCCTGGCCGGGGGCTGATGGGTGATCGGGGTCGAGGCCTGCGCCTGGAGCTCACCGGCGACTATCGTCCGCCCCAGCGCAATATGGGCCGCGGTCTGCTATCGGCGGAAGGGACTTCATCCGACTATCGTATCGGCGCTTCCTTCTTCATTAGTTTTTGAACCGATTCTCCAGACGACTCGGATTGTGTCATTTCGTGGCGATTCGGGAGACGTGGCTTTCCCGCGTGTATGGCATGAGTATGGACAATGGGGTCTTGCATTTCGGGTTAAGATGAACTCTTCGTCATCGAACGCTCCCTCCCCCATGGCCATGTCGAGATGGTCCTCAAGGCCATCCGCCGCCTCAAGCTCCCGCCTCTGATCGATCCCAAGCCCTCGCGCCAGCGCGACCTGGTGCCGGCCATGATGGTTCGGCGCTTGCTGCATCCCGTCTCCAAGCTCGGGACCAGGCGGCTCTGGCACACGACCACCCTGGCGGGCGGGTTCTCCCTGGAAGACGCCGGCCAGGACGACCAGTACGGGGCCATGGGCTGGTTGCTCCAACGCCAGAATCGGATCGAGAAGAATCGGGCCCGGCAACACGGGAGACCCGGTCACGGTCCCGGACCAATTTCAGAGGTTACGCCGCCGGTTCGGGTTGAAGCGGGTGGTGCTGGTGGGGTACCTGGGCCTGCTGACCGGGATTCGGATCAAGCATCTGAAAAGCCATCCGGGAGTGGGCTGGATCTCCGCCTTGCGCCACACGGCCATCCGAGAACCGCAGGATAGTTAGCGAAAGCACGAAGTATCACAATAAGAACACATTACAGGCTATTGATTACACTCCGAGTTCACTCGAACATCGTACTATATGTGTAGCGGATCGTACGTTCCACGATCACGCAAGAAAAAGGGAGCTTTGTCAAGTCATATTCACGATCCCTTTTGGATCTGAATGCACTGAGTCGAATCGGAATAGGTTCTTGGCGTCTGGCTCGGAGAAGGTTGATGGAAGAGTACGCGAATCCGATGGCGAAAACACGACTATTGATCGTTCAGAACGATGATGCCGCCGCGGGCTTGCTTGAGGACAGCTTGGAGGAAATGGGCTACACCGTTTGTTCCACGGCGGGTTCCGAACGGGATGCCATCGAGGATGTCAAGGACACGGATCCCGATCTGGTTCTGATCGACCTTGGGCTCGAAGGAGATGTCGACAGCATCGAATTGGCTCAACGGATCGGGAGCCGGTTCGAGGTTCCGGTGGTCTATCTGACGGACGATATCAAGGGGAGCCGTTTTCACCGGTCCCAGGCCGCGGGTCCGTGTGGATATGTGTTGAAACCGTTCGACAAACGCCAACTGCATCTGAACATCCAAACCGCCCTTTCCCTGTACGAGAAGAAAGGAAAACAAAAGGCTGCCCTCGACGATCTGCAACACGAGATCGGGCTCATGAAGGACATTGTCGACAGCATCGGCGAGGGCGTGGTTGCCACCGATGGGAACGGGGATTACTTCATGTTGAATTCGGCTGCGAAAGAGATCCTCAGCCAGTATTCGGCGGAACCATATGTCGAGATGGGGCGACGACCGGACGCGTACGGTCTCTATCACCTCGATAAGAAGACACCCATATCGGTCGATGAGCTTCCATCTGCGCGCGTGCTTCGCGGTGAGCCGGCAACCGACCTCGAGCTATTCGTGCGCACCCCGAAGACACCGGTCACCGGACTCTATTTCAGTGCGACCAGTCGGCCCCTTTGTCTCGGCTCGGATCGTGGGACCGGCACCGTCGTCATGTTTCGTGAGGTCACCAAGCTCAAACAAGTAGAAGAGGAACTGAGAGAAAAGGTCATCGAGTTGAAGGATCAGGCCCGTCTCATGGAAGCCGTCTACGAGCAGATGAGCGACGGAGTCTTCGTGGCCGATGTGAATGGCCGTATTTTGCTCAGCAATTCCAGTGCCAAACGGATCTTCGGCGTGGACCATACAGGATCGACCATAGACGACTGGTGCAAGGGATTTCAGATGTTTTCCCTGGACAAGAGCGCTCCGGTTCCTGCGGTTGAGTTTCCACTCGCACGCGCCATTCGGGGTGAGGTGGTGGACGACATGGAATTGTTCGTAGAAAAAGAAAAGAACATGGACGGAGTGTTCGTTCAAATCAGCGCCTGGCCGTTGCAGTCGGACAACGGCGGCCGGATCTATGGCGGCGTAAGCGTGGTTCACGACGTCACCGGCCGCAGAGAGACGGAACTGGAACTGAGACGTTTGGTCGGCGACCTGAGAAAACAGACGCAGTTGATGGAAGCTGTTCTGGAAAATATGAATGAGGGCGTGGTCGTTGCCGATTCCGAGGGTCGTATCCTGCTTTCCAATGGTCGGACGAGGCAAATTGTGGGCAAAGAGGTGACCGATTCGTCCCCGGACGATTGGACCTCAAGATACGGGGTATTTTTTCCGGACAGGAAGACATCCATTCCGCCCCATCAGATACCGCTGACGCGCGCCATTCGGGGTGAGGTCGTCGAGGAGATGGAACTGTTCCTTCGTAATGAGGAAATTCCGGACGGAGCGTATGTCACCGCTTCCGCGTGTCCCCTGTGGACTGACGGCACCAGACAGGTCGGTGTCGTCGTCTTCCGTGATGTCACCAAATCCAAGATGGCCGAGATCAAATTGGAACGTACGATCAACGACCTGAGTCGTCAGACCCAGCTCATGGAAACCGTCTTCGACAGTATCAGTGACGGCGTCGTCGTCGCCGATGCGAAAGGTCGCTTTACTCTGTTCAATCCTGGTGCCGAACGAATCGTCGGTGTCGGCGGGTTGGATATTCCGCCCGATCAGTGGAGTGATGAATATGGTCTTTTTTTCCCGGATCAGAAGACGCAGATTCCGACCGAACAGGTTCCGTTGGTGCAGGCCATGCGCGGCGATTTTGTCGACACCATGGAGATCTTCGTGCGCAACCCGCAGAGGCCCGAAGGCGTCTACCTCAGCTGCAGCGCGCGTCCCCTGACCAGGGATGTGGAGGGCCACGGCGGCGGTGTTGTCGTGTTTCAGAACATCACCGAGCGCAAGTCCTCGGAAATGCAGTTGAAACGCACCATGAGACAACAGCAGGAGCAGACTGAGCTGATGGAAGCCACTTTCAACAGCATCAGTGACGGAATCGTTGTTGCCGATGCAGTAGGGAACTTCCTGTACGTGAATCCGGCCGCCGAGGCCATCGTCGGCATGGGGGCGACCGAGACGGATCCTCAAGAATGGGCGGACACCTATGGGACTTTCTATCCGGATCGGGAGACCCCGGTGAAGGCTGAGGATCTGCCCCTCATGCGGGCCATATTCGAAGGGATTTCCACCGACGAAGAAGATCTGTTCATACGCAACCGCGAGAGGCCGAACGGAGTTTCTATTCGGGTGAGCGGGCGTCCGCTCCTCAACCAGATCGGGGGGGTCAGGGGAGGAGTGATCGTCTTTCGGGACGTCACCGCGCAGACAATGGCCGAAGAAGCGCTGGTGCGCGCATTTGCGCAGGGACGATTGGAAGTCGTCGAAACCGTTCTCCACAACATCGGCAACGCGATCAACAGCGTGACCACAGGGATTGAGACCGTCTACCGCCGGTTGGTGGACGATCCGCTGGTGCGCCGCCTTGGCGCCGCCGCCGATGGGATAAAGGCCCATCGAAGGGATTTGGTCGGTTACGTCCGGGATGACCCGCAGGGCCAGCGCGTCCTGCCGTTTGTCCAGGCTCTCAGCGAAGATTTTTCCCGGCAGCGGGAAACCTCGATCATGACGGTGGAACGGGTCCGGGATCGGGCAAAGCACATCGCCGACATCGTTCGTAACCAGAAGGTGGTCGCCAGTCCCAGCATGTCGCGGAAATACATCAATCTGGAGTCTTCAATCTCGAGCGCGGTCAAGGTATTGAAGGGGTCCATGGCCAAGCGGGCCATCGACGTGGAAATCGACTGCAAAGTGGCGCCCGCGGAGATTCGGACTCAAGAGAGTCAATTTCATCAGATGCTGGTCAATCTGATCAAGAATTCGATAGAAGCGATCGACAGTCGCATCAAAGTAGGCAGATTTCGCAGGAAGCCCCGGATTCAGATCCGGGCATACGCCAAGGGAGATTTTCTCCACATCGACGTGACCGACAACGGCATCGGCATCGGCGAGGCCAATCCCAAGATCATCTTTGCCGCCGGCTATACCACGAAGAAATCCGGGAGCGGGCTCGGGCTCCACTCCGCCGCCAATTTCATCATCGGTTCCGGGGGACAGATTCATCCCGTCAGCGAGGGCATCGGCCACGGAACGACCATGCGCATCATGTTGCGGCTCGCCTCCGTGTGCCCGGAGGACAGGCAGGCCTGAAGATCGGCCCCGAAGGGGGGCGCTGCTGTGAAGAAGAGCAAGTGATGGCACTTGAACAATATAAGAACAATCGGGTGCTGGTGGTCGATGATCAGGCGGAGATCCACAACGACTTCATCGAGATGTTGACGCCGAATCCTCGCGATCAGTCCACGGATGCGTTTGCCGCTACCTTCGTCGAAGAGGTGGACACGTTCGATTTTCCACAGTTCGAAATCTCGCACGCGACCGGGGGCCGGGAGGCCTGCTTGATCGTGCAGGAGGCCAAAGACTCCGGTTATCCCATCGCCTTGGCCTTTGTCGACATCAGAATGCCTCCCGGCATCGATGGTGTGGAGACGATTCGGCGAGTGAGAAGAATCGATCGTGACATCGAGATCGTCATCATGACCGCATACGCCGACAGGCCTTTGTCCGACATCATTCAGGATATGGAGTTGCTCCACAAATTGCTGTATATCCGGAAGCCGTTCGCGTGGGAGGAAATACAACAGATTACGCTGTCGTTGGTCGGGAAATGGAACATCGAACAGGATTTGAACAACAAACGGCGGCAACTCGCCGAAAGCCATCAGAGGCTTGAAGCCGTGCTCGACGCCGCCGGCGACGCCATGGTCATGTTCGACCCTGACGGACGTGTGGTCTTTGCCAATCGAGGGTACCAGCAATTGGTCGACCTGAGGCAGAATGAAATGAAGGCGATCTCCCCGGTGGAACTCTCGGCTCGGTTCGAGGAACGGTTCCGGGAACCCGGTTTGCCGGAGGTGGAAGGAAAGTTCGTTTTCATGAGCGGTGAAAACCTGGTGGAAGAGATCGCATCCGATCAGTTGCCGGGAAAGCGCCTGTTCTATCGATCCGATGCCCCGGTGCATGATGATCGACAAGGGGAGATCGGCCGTCTGATGGTGCTTCGGGACGTGTCGAGTGAAATCGAAGTCGAGCGAATGAGAGCGGAGGTGCTCCGTCTGCGGACCGAACTGGAAACGACCTACTCGTTTGCCGGCATGGTCGGAGCCAGCTCCCAGATGCGTCGGGTGTACGAGTTGATCCAGCAAGTGGCGGACAGCGACATTACGGTGCTCATCCGGGGTGAGAGTGGGACCGGCAAGGAAATGGTCGCCAAGTCATTTCACTTCAACAGTGTCCGCCGGAAGAGACCGTTTGTGACCGTCAATTGTGCTGCTCTCCCGGAAACGTTGATTGAAAGCGAGCTCTTCGGCCACGAGAAGGGGGCCTTTACGGGAGCGGACAACCGGAGAACCGGGGCCTTCGAGCGCGCTGACGGCGGAACCATCTTTCTCGACGAGGTCGGCGAGATGAATCCGTCGGCGCAAGCCAAGCTGTTGCGGGTTCTGCAAGAGCGAGAGATTCAACCTGTCGGAGCCTCGGCCACGCGGTCCATCAACGTGCGCGTGATTGCGGCCACCAACACGAATCTGGAGGATGCGCTGCAGAGCGGAAGCTTCCGCCAGGATCTGTATTATCGTCTGGCCGTCTTCCCCATCGAGATCCCGCCTTTGAGAGAACGTCGAGAAGATATTCCTGTTCTGGCCAACCATTTTTTGAAGAAATACGCCGAACGCGCCGATCGTTCCATCGGTGGCCTTTCCAATGCTGCGGTGCGAACGTTGCTTCAGTACGCCTGGCCCGGCAACGTGCGTGAGTTGGAGAACGCCATTGAGCGAGCCGTTCTGTTGGAAACGACGGCTGTTCTGCAAGTCAATAATCTCCCGCCGGAATTGCTGCCCCTTTCGGACCCGGAAGACGCCCTCGACAGCGCCGGGATTCTGCCGCTGGAGACGGTCGAACGGCAGGCACTGGTCCATGCACTCAAAGCTTCCCGAAACAACGTTGCGCGTGCAGCCCGAGGGCTGGGCATCAATCGCGCGACGCTGTACCGCAAGTTGAAGAAATACGGCCTCCGATCAGAGCAATAATCCGCTCGGCGCCGGGAACCGGTGGGTGAAGACACGACCCCCTTCGGAGTTTCCAGAGGGTCGTATCTCTTTGCTGGAGCCGCCGCACTCTCCTGAACGGGGATTTTACCCGCTCACCAGGAGAACGACGACGAAGGTCAGAAGGGCCAGGAACTCGATGAAGGCGAGTCCCAGGATGAAGAAGAATCGGATCGTGTCGGAGGCTCCGGGGTTTCTGGAGACGCCTTCGCAGGCGGCGGTCAGGACCCGGCTCTGACCGTAGCCGCAGCCGGCGGCGGCGATGGCCATGGCGACGGCGAGCCAGTGGATCTCCAGGCTGGTTGAGGCGCCGCCGTCTTCGGACTGTGCCTGCACGGAGACGGCCGGCAACAGCAGGACAACGACCAGGGCAATGGCCAGAAGGCCGAACTTTCGGTTCATCAGTTGACTCCTTCCAAGGTTTGAGGTGTGAGCCCGTCGCATGGAGCGCGTGATTCAATGCTCTTCGTCGTGTGCATGCTCCACGGAACCAGCGATGTAGACGATGGTCAAGACGGAGAAAATGAAAGCCTGTAGCGTGCCGGCAAATAGGCCCAGCGCCATCACCGGCATCGAGATCACGAAGGGAAACAGTTGGTTCAGGTTGGTGACGATCAGCTCCTCGGCGTAGATGTTGCCCATGAGCCGGACTGACAGGGAAAAGGGCCGCGCCAGGTGGCTGATGATCTCGATCACGAACAGGACCGGGGCGATGGCCAGCGAGGGACCCGCGAAGTGGGCCATGTACTTGACGAAGCCATGAACCCGGAACCCATGGTAGTTGTAGTAGAGGAAGACGGTGATGCCGCAGGCGGCAGTGATGTTGATGTTGCTGGTGGGCGGCATGAACCCGGGGAAGAGCCCCAGGAGGTTCCCCGCCAGAATGTAGAGGAACAGAGTCCCGATCAGGGGAAAGAAGCGGCGTGCATCGGGTCCGATAATCTCCTTCATCAACCCCAGCAACCCTTCGAACAGAACCTCCAGCATCTGCTGGACCGCACCCGGATTGTCCACGCTCAGGCGCCTCCTCACCAGGAGGGCGGCCACGGTGAGGATGAGGCAGACGAAGATGACCATGACCAGGTGGGCCGGCAGCACATCGTGGTCTACCTGAAAGCCGAGGGCCTCGGCGACAGGATTCGCGATGTAGCGGTTGAAGAGAGTCGCCGACAGGAATTCGTGGTGTTGATCCATTTCCGATCCTGCTTCAGAAGTTCGTCCGTCCCGGGGGTGTCACGCCGGATCAGGCATGAACTGTGCGGGTCAGGATTTGTACAACGCCTCCAACATTGCTGAAAGGATGGGTATGAAAAGCCCCAGGACCGCGCCCGGCACACTCAAAAAAGGAACCTGCATAATAGCAAAGAGACCTCCCAGCATCAAGACCATGCGCCCCCCGTTCAGGGCCAGGAATCGCAGTACTGAAGGCTTCCCTTCCGGCGCCAGCAGCCGCCCGGCCAGCCGGTCCAGAACCTTGAGGTTCAGGAGGGAGGCCAGTGCGCCGGCCAGTATGGAAAGGGCTGTCCAGAATCCATAAATCCATCCTCCGACAACGGATATGCCGATCAGGAGAATCATTGCATTGCGTGAAATTCGCTCCAAATTTTACCTGCTGAACATTCTCACGACCCGGACCAGACCAGCCACTCCCCCGAGAAGCAACCCGGCCACGGAGATCCAAGGATCGGAAGCAAAACGCCGGTCCAGAAAATATCCGATCAGGTAACCGATCAGAAGACACGAGGGAAGCAGAAAAATGATGGAGCTGTATCGAGCCGTTTGGGCGTAGACACCCCCTTTTTTCCGCCTGCCGTTTCGCAACTCTTTTTTGGCCTTTCCGATCCGTCTCCAAGTTGCCGCACGAACGGCGGCGCCGGCGCCGCCGGCGGCGAAAAGAGGCGTCCGGAACCGTCAGAAAATCAGCGGGAGGCTGGCGACTCGAGCCAAGTGGAAGAAAGGATCCGGATAGATCCCCATGGCGATGGTAAAGAACCCCGTGACCAAAAGGACGAACCACACACCCACCGAAAAACTCAACGGGACCGGGAGGGACTCCTTCTCGATGAACATGGCCACCACGATCCGCAAGTAGTAGAAGAGGGAGACGACGGCATTGAGGGCGGCCACTACGGCCAGCCACATCAGCAGCTGTCCATGGGCCTGACCGGCCGCCAGGGCCGATTCGATCACCGCCGCGAACACCGCGTACTTGGCGATGAATCCGGCCAGCGGAGGAATGCCGGCCAAGGACAGGAAGAAGATGAGATTCAGTATCGCCAGGCCGGGATGCTTGAAGTAGAGGCCGTTGAAGTCCTCGATCGATTCGCCGATCACGTCCCGTCGCCGCAGCAGGATGACGATGGCCCAGGCGCCGAGATTCATGAAGGTATAGGCGAACAGATAGAGCACCGATGCCGAGATCCCCTGTTGGGAACCGACCACCAGCCCCATCAGGACGAATCCGGCGTGGGAGATGCTGGAATAGGCGAGTAGCCTCTTGACGTTCTGCTGAGTGACCGCCGCCACGTTGCCCCAGGTCATGGTCGCCATGGCGATGACGGCCAGGACCCCGATGTACAGGTCGTGGAAGTCGTGAAAGGTCACGTAGAAGATTCGCAGGAAGACGGCGAATGCGGCTCCCTTGACCGCCACCGACATGAACGCGGTGATGCCGGTGGGCGCGCCCTCGTAGGCATCGGGCGCCCACATGTGGAAGGGGACGGCCGCGATCTTGAAGCAGAGACCGGCCAGCATCAGAAAGAGGGCCAGGATCAGCAGGGTGTTGTCCTCCCGCTTGGCCGCCTCCTGGGCGATGACATTCAGGTTGGTGCTGCCGCTGATCCCGTAGAGCAGGGACATCCCGTACAGGATGATGGCAGTGGAGAAGGCGCCCATGAGGAAGTACTTCATGGAGGCCTCGTTGGAGCGGCGCTGCCGGCGCAGAAAGCCGACCAGGATGTAGGTCGACACGGACATGAGCTCCAGACCCACGAAGATGGTGACCAGGTCGATGGCCCCGGCCATGAACATCATGCCGGACGTGGCGAAGAGGATGATGGCGTAGTACTCGCTGTGCTGGGCGTCCTCAATGTCCAGATGCCGGTAGGAAAGGGCGACCGCCAGAATGGCCGAGGCCAGGAAGAGGATTCCGAAGACCTCGGAAAAGGCGTCCTGGGTCACCATGTTGTAAAAGGCATCCCCGTTTCCGGTCCCCCACAGGCGCCAGAGTTGAAGCCCGGCCCCCAACAGCCCCCCCAGGGCGAACAGGACCGACAGGGACTTTCCGCGGAATCCCAGGATCCGCGTCCCCCGCCCGGGCAGGATGAAGTCGATGCAGAGGAGTCCCAGGCCCCAGACGATCAGATGCAGTTGAGGTGCGATGGCCCGGGCGTTCAGGGAGAGAAAACTGAGAAGATCCCCGCCCGTCGGTATTTCGGGCATCTATCGATCTCCGATCTCGGCCTGCATGGAGCGGGGCTGGAATTCCCCGGGCCTCACCTTCTCCACGATCTGGTTGACCGGCTCGTGCAGGTAGGACAGGAACGGGCTCGGGTAGAGGCCGATCCAGAAGGCCAGAATGATGAGGGGGACGAAGGTCGCCAGCTCCCGGGGAGTCAGGTCCGGAAGCTTGCGGTTCTCCTCCTGCTTGATGGTCCCGAACATCACCCGCTGGTAGAGCCACAGCATATACGCCGCCCCCAGGACGATGCCGGCGGCGCCGAAAACGGCCCAGAGCTTGTAGTCGGGATCGGCAAAGACGCCTTGGAGCACCATGAACTCTCCGATGAATCCGTTGAGCGTGGGCATGCCGATGGAGGAGAGCGTCATGATCAGAAAGACGACGGCGTACACCGGCATGACGTGGGACAGACCGCTGTAGTCGCTGATCATGCGGGTGTGACGGCGCTCATAGATGATTCCCACGATCAGGAAGAGGGCTCCGGTGGAGATCCCATGGTTGATCATCTGGAGGATGCCCCCCTCCAGCGCCACCGGCGTCACGATGAAGACGCCCAGCATGCAGAATCCCAGGTGGCTGACGGAGGAGTACGCCACCAGTTTCTTGATGTCCTTCTGCATCATGGCCACCAGGGCCCCGTAGATGATGCCGATCACGGAGATGGCCATCATCCAGGGCAGGAACTCCATGGTGGCGTCAGGCAGGATGGGAAGGCTGAAACGGACGAAACCGTACGTGCCCATCTTGAGGAGCACCCCGGCCAGAATGACCGACCCGGCCGTCGGAGCCTCGACGTGGGCGTCCGGGAGCCAGGTATGGAAGGGAAACAACGGGACCTTGATGGCGAAACCGACGAACATGGCCAGGAAGATCCAGTACTGGAGATCGGGCGGGATGCCCAGTTCCTGGAAGGCCAGGACGTCGAAAGACCAGATGCCCTTGACGGCGTACTGATGAAAGTAGAGGGCCAGGATTCCCAGCAGGAGGAGCACCGATCCCAGCAGCGTGTAGAGGAAGAACTTGATGGCCGCGTACAGTTTCCGGGGGCCGCCCCAGATGCCGATGATGAAGTACATGGGCACCAGCATGACTTCCCAGAAGACGTAGAAGAGGAAGAAGTCCAGCGCCATGAAGACGCCCAGCATCCCGGTCTGCAGGATCAGGAAGTAGCAGTAGTACTCGCGGACCCGGGTGGTGATGGCGTCCCACGACGAGAGAATGGAGATGGAACCGAGCAGGGTGGTCAGCAGGATCAACAGCAGGCTGATGCCGTCGATTCCAAAGTAGTACTGGACGCCGAGCGACTCGATCCACGGGGCCTTGAAGACGAACCGCATCCCGCTCGGGTCAATGTACTCCGGCCGGTTGAAATGGGTGATCAGGGGGATGGAGACCAGGAACCCCAGAAAGGCGACGATGTTGGCGATCCACTTGACCTCGGTCTCGTGCTCCTTCCCCTTGGGCCAGAGCACAATGATCAGCACGCCCAGCAACGGGAAGAAGCAGACGATGGTCAGGATATTGGTCATGAAAAAGCCCATAGGACTATGCTCCGAGGTAGAGATAGCAGCCGATGATGAGCACCAGCCCCAAGACGAAGAAGGCGATGTAGCGTTGAACCAGACCGGTCTGCAACCGGCGGAGGACTGAGCTGAAGAACTCCACGATTTCCGCCGTCAGATTCACCAGCCGGTCCACGATGTGGATGTCCGCCTGACCCGAGATCCAGGCGGAGATGCGGGTGGCGGCGGCGCTTCCGTTCACCAGGCCGTCCACCACCTTGAGATCGAAGGCGCTGAGCCAGGTCCCCAGGCTCTTGCAGCGATTCACGAAGACCGCGTCGTAGATCTCATCCACGTAGAACTTGTTGTAGACGACCTGGTACAGGCCCTGAAACCGTTCGCGCAGCTGCCCCGCCTTCTCGGGCCGTGCGAGGAAGAAATGATAGGCCAGGAAGATGCCGCCGCCGGCGACCGCCACCGAAACCAGTGTCAGGAGAATCTCCTCCAAGTAGGAATGGTGGCCTGTCGCCTCGGGCAGATAAGCCGTGGCCAGAGCCGGTTCCAGGAAGTGCTCGAAGACATTGGGTCCGAGCCACGCCGGAAGTCCCAGATAGCCCACCACCACTGATCCCCCTGCCAGCACCATCAGGGGGACGGTCATCACCCGTGGCGATTCGTGAGGCGCGTGCCGGCCGTGGAGGTCGTGGCGTTCCTCCCCATGAAAGGTCAGGAACATCATGCGGAACATGTAGAAGGCGGTCATGCCCGCCACCAGGACGCCCACGCCCCAGATCAGGGGGCTGCCGCCCGGAAGGCTGAAGGCGCGCCACAGGATTTCATCCTTGGAGAAGAAGCCGGCCAGACCGGGAACGCCGGCGATGGCCAGGGTCCCCACCAGCATGGTCAACCAGGTGACGGGGAGGTATTTCTTCAGACCTCCCATCTTCAACATGTCCTGTTCGTGATGCATTCCCATGATCACGCTTCCAGACCCCAGGAAGAGGAGAGCCTTGAAGAAGGCGTGGGTCATCAGGTGGAAGATGCCGGCGGTGACGGCGCCCACGCCCAGGGCGGTCACCATGTAGCCCAGCTGGCTCACCGTGGAATAGGCCAGAACCCGCTTGATGTCCCGTTGAAAAAGGGCGATGCAGGCCGCCAACACGGCGGTGACGATTCCCACCACGGCCACCAGCAGCATGACCTCGGGGGCCCGGCTGTAGATGGCTGTCGATCGGGCCACCATGTAGACGCCGGCCGTGACCATGGTGGCGGCGTGGATCAGCGCGCTGACGGGAGTCGGACCCTCCATGGCGTCGGGAAGCCAGGTGTAGAGGGGAATCTGGGCGCTCTTTCCGGTGGCGCCGATGAAGAGCAGCAGCGCCGCCCAGCTCAACGGGCCCCAGACGGCTTCAGGCTCCGGAACCAGGGTGGCGATCCGGGAGAAGAGATCGGTGAAGTCCAGGGTCCCGAAGTAGGAGAAAAGCAGCATCATTCCCAGGATGAAGCCGTAGTCGCCGATTCGGTTGACCACGAAGGCCTTCTTGGCGGCGTCCCCGGCGCTCCTCTTCTCCATGTAGTAGCCGATGAGCAGATAGGAGCAGAGGCCCACTCCTTCCCAGCCCACGAACATGAGGAGGAAGTTGTTGGCCAGGACCAGGGTGAGCATCATGAACATGAACAGGTTCATGTAGGCGAAGAAGCGGTAGAAGCCCTCTTCCTCGTACATGTACCCGATGGAATAGAGGTGGATCAGGAATCCGATTCCCGTGACCACCAGGATCATGACGGCCGAAAGGGGGTCCAGCTGGAAGCCCCAGTTGATCTGGAACTGGGCGAGTTCGCCGGAGACGGTCCGGATCATCAGGCCCGGGATCCAATTGAAGAGATTCACCTCATGGATCCGGTTCTCCGGATCCAACTCGAGCAAGCTGAAAAAGGAGCCCAGTGAGATCAGGAACGCCAGCAGCACCGCGCCGCATGCAACCACGGCTACGAAGCTCTTCCGGGGCCGGCGGCCGGTCCGGCGGACGCACCAGAGTCCCCACAGGCCGTTGATCAGGAATCCCGCCAGGGGACAAAGGGGAATGAGCCAAATGTAGTTCAGCATGCCATGGGCCCCGGCTCAGCCTCTCATGAGGTCGATCTCATCCATGTTGATGGTTTCCCGGTTGCGGAACAGGGCGATCACGATGCCCAGTCCCACTGCCGCCTCGGCCGCCGCGACGGTGATGACGAAGACGACGAAGACCTGGCCCGCCAGATCCTGCAGGTGCGCCGAGAAGGCGATCAGGTTCAAATTCACGGCGTTGAGCATGAGCTCGATGGACATGAAGATGATGATGACGTTGCGCCGGGTCAGGACGCCGACGGCGCCGATGGTGAAGACGATGGCGCTCAGGAAGAGGTAGTGGTTGGGTCCGATCATCCTTGACTCCGCGCCGGTTCAGATCTCCTTCTTGGCCAAGACCACGGCGCCGACGATGGCGACCAGCAGCAGGACCGATGCAATCTCGAAGGGAAGGAGGTAAGTGCTGTAGAGAATGGCCCCTACGGCTTCCGTGTTCATGGTCTCGGTGGTGGTGATGATCCCGGATTCGGCCAGCCCCTCCTCCAGAGAAACGGTTCCCCGGAAAATGAGGAGACTCAGCTCCAGGCAGAGGACCACGGCTAGGACCACGCCGGTCCGCCACTGCCGACTCACCTTCGGCTGCCGTTCCAGAGACTCGATGCTGACCAGCATGATGACAAAGAGAAAGAGCACCATGATGCCGCCCACGTAGACCAGCACCTGGACGGCGCCCACGAACTCCGCCTCCATGAGGAAGAAGAATCCCGCCACCGCCAGCAGCGCCGAGACCAGATAGACGGCGCTCCGCACCGGGTTCCGCGCGGTCACGGTGAGGATGGAGAAGGTCACCAGAATCAGCGCCAGCGCGTAGAAGAGATAGGTTTCCATGTTCTATCTTCCGATGTCTGGAAACGTGCGACTCATCCAATGGTCCGTGATGCGGCGGTCACTGCGAAAACGCTCCGGATCCGGAGAAACCGGCGCGTGCATGAAGGCCGTCAATTGTAGTTCTTCCCGAAATCGATCCGGTCCCAACATTTCTCCAGCCGCTCCCGATTCCACACCATGTCCCTTCGGTCGTATGCGGCCAGCTCGAAATCCTGGGTCAGCTCGATGGCGTTGGTCGGGCACACCTCCTGGCAGAGTCCACAGAACAGGCAGCGGGAAGTGTCGAAGGTGTAGTGCGTCAGCACCTTCTTGCGGCTCTCCGGATCCCGGGTGGAGCCGACCACGATCAGGTCTTCCGGACAGATCAGGGCGCACAGGTCACAGGCGATGCAGAGGGTCTCGCCCGTTTCCGGATCGTTGTTCAGGCGGGGAGCTCCCTTGTAGCGCCCCGCCAGCTTGGGTGTCTCGGTCGGATACTGTTCCGTGTACACCTTGGTGTAGGTGTAGCGAAAAGTCACGGCCAGACCCTTCACGATGTCCCAGAAGAGCATGCGGCGTAGAAATTCAATCATTGCTGATCCGTCTGATTTTTGGAGCCGGACTCGAACAGGACCGCCCGGCTCGACCCGTCAATTTACAAACCCCTATTGGTGTTGTCTACATGAACACCAGCACCACTCCCGCCGTGACGATCACGTTGGCCAGGGCCAGCGGGAGAAAGACCTTCCAGCCGTAACTCATCAACTGGTCGAAACGGTATCGGGGAAGCGTGCCCCGGATCCAGATGAAGACGTACAGCAGCAGGAACACCTTGATCACGAACCACAACAGCGGAGGGATCAGGTCCAGAAACGAGAGCCACTCCACGTTGGGAAAGGGCCTCAGCCAACCTCCCAGGAACAGGGTCACCGCCACCGCGCAGACTGTGACCATGGCGGCGTACTCGGCGATGAAGAAGAGGGAGAAGCGGAAGCCGCTGTATTCGGTATGAAAGCCGCCCACCAGCTCGGTTTCGGCCTCGGGCAGATCGAAGGGCAGCCGGTTGGTCTCGGCCATGCCGCAGATGAAGAAGAGGACGAAGGCCAGGGGCTGGTAGAAGATGTACCAGACTTCGGCTTCGCGCTGATTCTCCACGATCTGAACCAGGCTCAGGGACTGGGTCACCAGCAGGACTCCGATCACGGAGAAGCCCAGGGCCACCTCGTAGCTGATCATCTGGGCGCTGGAGCGAAGCGCACCCAGCAGCGGGTATTTGCTGTTGGAGGCCCAGCCTCCCAGGATGACCCCCAGAATTCCGACGGACGAAATCGAGAGCACGAACAGGAGCGCGATGTTGATGTCGGTGACGAACCCGCCCGAGGCGGCGGACTGGGTCGCGATGGACTCCACCGCCGCGGTGTCCATAAATGGGGCCAGCACCCAGCGCAGGAGGCCCTCCATCATTCCCGGAGGACCGAACGGAATGACGGCGAACACCACGAAGGCGGGGATCAGGCTGATGGCGGGAGCCAGAGTGAAGAGCAGCTTGTCCGACCGGGCCGGGACGATGTCTTCCTTGAGAATGAACTTCAACCCGTCGGCGATGGGCTGGAGCAGCCCGTGCCAACCCACCCGCATGGGGCCCAGCCGCACCTGGATATGGGCGATGACCTTGCGCTCGAGCAGGGTCATGTAAGCGACGGCGCCGGAAAGAACCAGCACGATCACCGCGACCTTGGCGAACGGTATGATTCCGTAGACGATGATCCACTCGGCCATTAGCGGTCGATCTCCCCGAGCACGATATCCAGCGTTCCAATGATGGCCACCACGTCCGCCACCAGATGTCCGCGAACCAGCCGCCGCAGCGCCTGGAGACTGATGAACGTGGGTGGACGGATGCGGAGCCGGAAGGGTTGCGGCGATCCGTCACTGACGATGTAATATCCCAATTCTCCCCGCGGGCTCTCGATGGCCGAGTAGTATTCGCCGACGGGGGGCTTGGGAATCTTGGGGGCCCGGCCCCGAATCTTACCGTCCGGCAAGTCGTCCAGGATCTGGGCGATGATGCGGCGGCTCTGCCGCATCTCTTCGAGCCGGATCAGGTAGCGGTCATAGGTATCGCCGTGCTTTCCCATGGGCACGTCGAACTGGAACTGCTCGTACCCGCCGTAAGGTCGAAGCCTTCTCACGTCGTGGTCGACCCCGGAGCCCCGGAGCGGGGGGCCGCTCAGTCCCCAGTCGATGGCCTCCTCGGCCGAGATGACGCCGACGCCCTTGGTCCGCTCCAGCCAGATGCGATTCCGGGTGAGGAGCTGCTCGTACTCGTCGACGCGCGCCGGGAACTCGTCGATGAACTTCCGGCACGCCGCCTCGAACCCGGGAGGCATGTCCAACCACAAACCTCCGAGCCGGAAGGCGTGGGTGGTCAGGCGGGCGCCGAAGATCGCCTCGAACAACTTCAGGATCTCTTCCCGCTCCCGGAAGCAGTAGAGGAAGACGGTCATGGCCCCGATGTCGATGGCATGGGTGGCCAACCAGAGCAGATGGCTCGCGATCCGGTTGAACTCGGTCATCATGATCCGGATGCGGCGGGCCCGCTCCGGAACCTCGATGCCCAGCATCTTTTCCACTCCCAGAACATATCCGTAGACGTTGGACACGGCCGCGATGTAGTCCGTCCGGTCGAAATAGGGAGTGCACTTGATGTAGTTGCGGTTCTCGGCGATCTTCTCCACCCCCCGGTGGAGGTAGCCGATGATGCTCTCGGCATCGACGACCCGCTCTCCGTCCAATTTGAGCCGGACACGCAGCACGCCGTGGGTGGACGGGTGCTGGGGACCCATGTTGATCTCGAGTTCCTTGGTGTCGAGTATGGTCTGCCGGTTCATGGCGTCAATCGGGTGTCTTTCGGATCTTCAGGTGATTGCGGATCCAGCTCTGGTCCTGCAGTTTGATGTCGTAGTCCTTCCGCAGCGGGAATCCATGCCAGTCGTCGGGAAGGAGGATGCGTTTCAAGTCGGGATGGCCGGAGAACAGAATTCCGAACATGTCGTAGACTTCCCGCTCCAGCCAGTCGGAGGTCTTCCAGATGGAGGTCATGGAGGGAACCGGATCACCTTCCCCGAAGCGGCTCTTGACGCGAACCAGCTTCTTGGTCGCGTAGGAATAGAGGTGGTAGACCATCAGGAACCGGTCCTGGTCCCCCAGGTAGTCCAGGGCCGAGACGTCAATCAGGTAGTCGAAAGGCGATTCGGAATGGTCCCGCAGGGACAGCATGACGTCGTAGAGGGCGCCCGGCTTCACGGTGTAGATGCTCTGGCCCAGGAAAGACTGTCCCGACAGGATCTCTCCCGGGAACCGCTCTTTCAAACCTTCCAGCAGGGCATCATCCTTCAGGTCTTCGTAGCTCGGCCCCTTCTTTCTCTTCTTCCGAATCGGCCGCTTGCGTAGCGGCCGCTTGCGGAGCGGCTTCCTGACCGGCCTCTTCCGAGCGGGACGGACAGCCCGAGTCCTTTTCGCGGGGCCGTCAGCGGAGGCCTCTCCCTTGGCGGGGGCAGCCGGGGTCTCCCCTTTGGTCCGGGCCCGGATCCTGGGCTTGGGGCGAGGCCGGGGCCTTCGCTTGGGACGGGCAGCCGGAGTCTCTTTCTCAGCGGGGGCAGCTGGGGTCTTTTCCTCGGCGCGGGCCCGGGGCCGTCGCTTGGGGCGGGCAGCCGGGGTCTCTTCCTCAGGAGTAGCTGGGGTCTCCTTCACAGCAGGGGCAGGCCGGGTTTCCTCCTCGGGAGGGGCAGCCGAGGCCTCTTTCTTGGGAGGGGCGGCAGGAGTCTCTCGTTCGGGGCGGGCAGTCCGGATCTTGGGCTTGGGGCGGTAACCCGCAATCCTCGATCGCCGGGCCCGCTTGGGCTTTTTGCCGCCCGGGTTGGTCTTTTTGGCCCTGGTCTCGTCGTCCATCTTCAAGAGGGGTTGGGAAGGGCTTCCCGGGGGAAGCTAGCTGGCCCGCGGCTCCGGCTTGTCCGTGATACTCATCAGATCGATCTTGTCCTGAAGACGCATGAGCCCGTACAGGAGCGCCTCGGGCCGCGGCGGGCACCCTGGTATGTACACGTCCACCGGAATGACTTTATCCACGCCCTGCAAGGTCGAATAGGTGTCGAAAGGGCCGCCGGCGCTGGAGCAGGCCCCCATGGAGATGACCCACTTGGGATCCGGCATCTGCTCGTAGAGCCGCTGGATCACCTCGGCCATCTTCAAGGTGACGGTTCCGGCCACGATGATCAGGTCGGACTGGCGCGGCGAGGGCCTGAAAATGCCGGCTCCGAACCGGTCCATGTCGAATCGGGAGGCGCCGGTGGCCATCATCTCGATGGCGCAGCAGGCCAGACCGAATGTCATGGGCCAGAGGGAGGACTTCCGTGCCCAGTTGAAGACCGAGTCGGCCGTCGTGGTGATGACGTTCTTCTCTATACTGCGGTCCATGTTGCGACCTCGGTCGGGTTGATCCGAAACGGTTCGGGAGTCGGTGGCGAAAGTCCCGCTCCGCCCCGGTCGGGTTCAGCGGGTTTTGTACCACGGGCCCCTATGCCCATTCCAGTGCGCCCTTTTTCCAAACGTAGAAATACCCCACGATCAGGATCCCCAGGAAAATGACCATTTCGATGAACCCGAAGAGGGCCAGCTTGTCGTAGATGACTGCCCAGGGAAACAGGAAGATCGTCTCCACGTCGAATATGACGAAGAGGATGGCGATGATGTAGAAGCGCACCGAAAATCGGCCACGGGCGTCGTCGACGGGGTCGACTCCGCATTCGTAGGGCATCAGCTTGTCGGCAGTGGGCAGATGGGGCCGAAGAAGCCTTCCCACCAGCAGTCCCACCACGGGGAGGGTGATGGCCACCAGGATGAAGATCAGTATGGGAATGTAGGATCCAAGCACCGCTGACTCCTTGGGGAATGTCCCATCCGGGACCCGTTCGCCTTACGGGTGCCTATTCTAGCAGACCGAATCCCGGCGTTCGACGGGAAATCGCTTCCGGGAATTTCAACAACTTGTGGCGAGTTGGGAGTTGGGAGGGGCGACTTTCCAGTCGCCCATTCCTTTGTCGCCCGACTTTTCTCGAGAGCGAGAGTTTGCGCACTGTAGAGTCGCCGCCCCTCTCATTCGCGTGAGACGACATCGGAAGGAAGAAGAGCGGTGACCGAACCAAAGGTGTCCACATCCTTGGTTGCGTGTCGCCTACGGTCAAGGAAACGAATTGCATCGGCCTGGCTAAGAGACAAGACTTGCAACAAAGCGTGCCTCTGCGGCATAATGTGTTGCATTCGGTGCGCGCACAAAGGATTGCAACGACTGGTTGAACGAGACGATGCTCGACTGCTGCCCCAATCCCTCACCCGCCGAATCCGTCGCATCTTGACGGAACTGACAGCCGCACAATCGGCCCACGACATGAGTCTGCCCGGTTACCGGCTGCATCGGCTGAAAGGCACCCGACGTGGGCAATGGAGCGTGCGCGTTTCGGGCAACTGGCGCATTGTGTTCCGCTTCGTCGAGGGTGAGGCGGTGGAGGTAGATTTGATCGATTACCATTGACTGACGGAGGCCCCAAATGATGAACCCGACACATCCCGGCGAAAGTGTCCGCAACTGCATCAATGAATCCGGCTGGACGGTAACGGAGTGTGCGGACCGGCTTGGCGTTACTCGCAACAACCTTTCTCGACTGCTGAACGGACGGATCGGGATATCGGCGCGGGTTGCCCTGGGACTGGAGTCCATTGGCTGGAGCAATGCGGAATTCTGGATGCGCCTGCAAGCCAACTACGAATTGGCGCAAGAACGCCGCAAGCTGGACGCCGCGTGAGTACCGCAGTGCTGAGGGACCGGGAACTCTCTCCGGCGCCTTGCGGAAGGGCTCCTGCAGAGTAGCCGCCCGGACTGGAGTGCCAGAGAAGCGGATGGAGAAAGGCAGTAGTCGGATGGATCGTCCTGGTGAGTTCGGCGTGGGGCCGGATTTGGGGGAGTTGGTTGCGCCGATCTTCCTGAGTAGCAGCGCCTACGTTGCGCGCTGCAGGTCATCTGAATTTCGGGTTGGTCGCCGTCACCCCGGCGGGTTACGGGCCAGGAGTTCCTCGTAGTACGGGATGGTCCGCTGGAGTCCTTCCCTCAGGTCCACGAACGGTTCCCAGTCCAGATGCCGTTCTGCCCGGCCGATGTCGGGTCGCCGCCGGACCGGGTCGTCCACCGGCATGGGGCCGAACCGGATCTCGGATTTGGAGCCGATGATTTCCAGGATCAGCTCAGCCAGCGAAAGTATGGAGCACTCGTGGGGACTGCCCAGGTTGACCGGTCCGGGGACGCTCTCGGCCATCATGAGTCGCTCCAGCCCGGCCACCAGGTCGGAGACGAAACAGAAGGAGCGGGTCTGCGAGCCGTCTCCGTAAACGGTCAGGGGCTTTCCCCGGAGCGCCTGGACCACGAAGTTGCTGACGACCCGCCCGTCCACCTCCGACATTCGGGGTCCGTAGGTATTGAAGATGCGGGCGATCCTCACGTCGACGCCGTTCTGGCGCCGGTAATTGATCATCAGGGATTCGGCCACCCGTTTGCCTTCGTCGTAGCAGCTGCGAGGACCGATGGGGTTCACGTTGCCCCAGTAGTCCTCCCGCTGCGGATGGACCAGAGGGTCGCCGTAGACCTCGGAGGTGCTGGCTTGGAGGATCCGGGCCCCGACCCTCTTGGCCAGACCCAGCAGGTTGAGCGTGCCCATGACGTTGGTCTTCACTGTTTTGACCGGGTTGTACTGGTAGTGCACCGGCGCCGCCGGAGAGGCCAGGTTGTAGATCCGGTCCACCTCCAGCAGGATCGGCTGGGTCACGTCGTGGCGGATGAACTCGAAATAAGGGTGTTTCACGAGCGGGAGGATGTTGCGCCGGGTGCCCGAGAACAGGTTGTCCAGACAGAGCACGTCTGCGCCCTGCCGGAGCAGCGATTCGCAGAGGTGGCTGCCGATGAATCCGGCGCCTCCCGCTACCAGTATCCGTTCCCGGATCATCCTGTGACCCCCCCGGTCGCGTGGGCGTAGGGACGTCCCTTGTGGGCGCCCTCGCGCTTTCTACCGGGTTCAGTATGGCATCGGAGATCGCCGGAGTCAGTAATGGGGCTTTCCGTTCCCGTTGCCTTCCGAAAAACACGTAGGGGGCGCCCCTTGTGGGCGCCTTCTTTTGTCACTTCGTGCCACATTGTTGCCTTGGGAGTGCGGCGACAAGAAAGTCGCCGGTCCCAGTCGGCGGCAAGAAAGCCGCCGCTCCCCTTGTCTTCTATAATGGGCCTTCATGGCCGATCCACAGGGGATCTCGTACGCGGGTGTGACTTACGGGGAGGCGGCGCCTTCCTCCGCCCGGTTCCGGCTCAGGAGTCCGTTCTCTCCCAGCCGGGATCAGGGTCGGGCCATCGAGGCGTTGGTCGGGGGCATTCGGGAAGGCCAGCGGAGCCAGGTGCTGCTGGGAGTCACCGGGTCGGGCAAGACCTACACCATGGCCCAGGTCATCGAGCGGATCAATCGGACCACCCTGGTCCTGAGCCACAACAAGACGCTCGCCGCCCAGCTTTACCAGGAGTTCCGGAATTTCTTCCCCGAAAATGCGGTGGAGTACTTCGTCAGCTACTATGACTACTACCAGCCGGAAGCGTACATTGCCTCCACCGACACCTACATCGAGAAGGAAGCCCTGATCAACGACGAGATCGACCGGCTGCGGCACTCGGCGACCCGGTCCCTGTTCGAGCGCCGGGACTGCATCATCGTCTGCAGCGTGAGTTGCATCTACGGCCTGGGGTCTCCCGAAGCCTATTACGGGATGCTGCTCATGCTGAGCGAGGGCCAGCAGATCTCCCGGCAGTCGCTGCTGGACAGGCTGGTCGACATCCAGTACGAGCGGACCGATCTGGATCTGGCCCGGGGGACCTTTCGGGCCCGGGGGGACGTGGTCGAGGTGGTCCCTTCCTACGGAGACTACGGCATCCGGATCGAGCTGTTCGGCGACGAAGTGGACGGGATTTATCAGTTCGATCCGCTGACCGGCCAGACGCAGAAACGCCATCCCCGGATTCCCATCTATCCCCGGTCCCATTACGTGATGCCCAAGGAGCAGCGGAAACGCGCCATGGAGAGCATCCGGAACGAACTGGCGGAGCATCAGGCCCGGCTCGAGGAGGAAGGACGGCTGATGGAAGCCGAGAGGGTGCGCCAGCGGACCCTTTTCGATCTGGAGATGATGCGGACCGTCGGCTATTGCCGGGGGATCGAGAACTATTCCCGCCACCTCACCGGCCGCCGTCCGGGGCAGGCTCCGCCCACGCTCATGGACTATCTGCCGAAGGAATCGCTCATCTTCATCGACGAGAGCCACGTGACCGTCCCTCAGGTGCGGGGCATGTACCAGGGGGACCGTTCCCGAAAGTTGAACCTGGTGGAGTACGGGTTCCGCCTCCCCTCGGCGCTCGACAATCGGCCCTTGAGCTTTGCCGAGTTCGAGCTCCGGCGTCCCCAGACCCTCTACGTTTCGGCCACTCCGGCCGGTTTCGAGCTGGAGGAGTGCGAAGGGGAGGTGGTGGAGCAGGTCATTCGGCCCACCGGCCTCATGGACCCCGAAATCGAAGTGCGCCCGGTCCGCAACCAGATCGACGACCTGCTGGAAGAGATTCGGAGGCGTTCCGAACGGGGGGAACGGGTTCTGGTCACCACCTTGACCAAACGGATGGCCGAGGAGTTGACCGAGTACTACACCGAGATCGGCGTCATGGTCCGTTACCTTCACTCCGAAGTGGATACGTTGGACCGGGTCAAGCTCTTGCGGGATCTGCGCCTGGGCCGGTTTGACGTCCTGGTGGGAGTGAACCTGTTGCGCGAGGGTCTGGATCTGCCTGAGGTCTCCCTCGTGGCGGTGCTGGACGCCGACAAGGAAGGGTTCCTGCGCAGCGGCACGTCTCTGATCCAGACTTCGGGAAGGGCGGCTCGAAACGTCAACGGGAAGGTCATCATGTACGCCGACGTCGTCACCCGGTCCATGAAACAGGCCATTGAGGAGACGGGAAGACGCCGGGATCTTCAGCGCGACTACAACGACGAGAACGGGATCACTCCGGAGAGCATCGTCAAGCCGGTAGACGCGGCGCTGCTGGAGATGACCCGGCTGGACTACTATGAAATCCCGCTGGTGGCCGAAGAGGTGGACCAGTACGGTTCTCCGCAGGAGATCGAGCAGGAGATCCTCAGGTTGAACGGCGACATGAAGAAGGCGGCTCAGGAGTTCGAGTTCGAGAAGGCGGCCCAATTGCGGGATCGGATCAAGCTGTTGCGGGAAACCCATCTCCAACTGGCAGGCGACCCGCAGGCGAACGGCCGGGAGCAGGCTGCCGGATGAAGCCCAGACGAATCGATCCGGTGAAGGTTCCCCTCAAGGGGGAGGTGCAGGTGCCGGGGGACAAGAGCATCTCCCATCGCTACGCCCTTTTCGGGGGCATGGCCAGGGGAACGACCCGGATTCGCAATTTCTCCTCCAGCGAAGACTGTCAGGCCAGTCTTTCCTGCGTCGAGGCGCTCGGGGTGGAAGTGGATCGAAACGGCCCCCGCGTGGAGATCACCAGCCCGGGATGGCGGCATTTCACCGCGCCGGCTCACGTACTGGACGTTCACAACAGCGGCACCACCATCCGGCTTCTCTCGGCCCTGCTGGCGGCGGGACGATTCTCCTCCCAGGTCCAGGGGGACTCTTCTCTCAACCAGCGTCCCATGAAGCGCATCATGGATCCGCTGAGGCGAATGGGCGCTCGGATTGACGCCCGGGAAGGCAGGTTCCCGCCGCTGCTGATCCAGGGCGGCCGGCTGACCGGGATCCGGTACAGGCTGCCCATCGCCAGCGCCCAGGTGAAGTCGTGCGTCCTGTTGGCCGGATTGATGGCCGAGGGCGAGACGGAGGTGGAGGAGACGGGGCCGTCCCGGGATCATACCGAGCGGGCCCTCCCCTTCTTCGGTGCCCCGTTGGCTCAGAACGGGGCTCTTCTCCGGGTGCAGGGAGGCGCCCGGCTCCGCGGCGTCGATTTCCGGATCCCGGGAGACTTTTCCTCCGCGTTGTTCTTCCTGGTGGCGAGCCTGCTGGTTCCGGGCAGCCGGATCGCCCTGAAGGGAGTCGGTGTCAATCCGACCCGGGCGGGTTTCCTCTCGCTGCTGGACCAGGCCGGCATCCGTGTCGAGAGGTCCATGGCTGCAGAGAGCAACGGCGAGCCGGTCTGCGATCTGCAGATTTGTGCCGACGCCCAGGTCCGAAGACGGTTTCCCAACGAGATCTCGGGAGACTGGGTGGCCCGGCTCATCGACGAGATCCCGGCGCTGGCCATTTTGGGGACAAGTCTGGAACTGGGGTTCCAAGTCCGGGACGCCCAGGAGCTGCGCCACAAGGAGTCGGACCGGATCCACTCGGTCGTGGTCAATTTGCGTGAACTCGGCGTGGACGTCCGCGAATTCCCGGATGGATTCGTCATCCCTCCCGGCAGCCGCATCCGCGGCGGGAAGGTGCGGACCTTCGGCGATCATCGAATCGCCATGGCCTTCGCCCTGGCGGGCCTGGTGGCGGAGACCCCGGTGGAACTGGATCGTCCCGAGTGCGTGGCCGTGTCCTATCCTGACTTTTTCCAACATTTGGAGGAGGTTTGCCGCCGTTGAACGGACACCTTTACCTGGTGGGGTTCATGGGCAGCGGCAAATCGACCGTGGGGCCGATTCTGGCCGGGCAGTTGGGCCGGGAGTTCCTGGATCTGGACGATTTGATCGAGGAGGCGGAGGAGACCGACATTCCCCGCATCTTCGATCTCCGGGGCGAAGCACATTTTCGGGAGTTGGAGACTCGTATCCTGGCGTCGGTCCGGGACCGGGAGCCATCCGTCGTCGCTCTGGGGGGAGGCGCCTTTTCCCAGGCGCCGAACCGGGACCTGATCTTCAAGACCGGAATCGCCGTGACCCTCCGGATTCCGGTGGAACTTGCCTGGCGGCGTTCCACGGAAATGGACAACCGTCCGCTGGCCCGGGATCGGCGACAGTTCGAGACCCTCTACCTCAAGCGGCAGCCGGACTACGATCTGGCCGATCTGATGGTCGGGGTTTCGGGCAGGACGCCGGAGCAGATCTGCCGATTGATCCGGGACCGTCTCGAAACGGTCCATCGGATCCCGGATTCTTACCGCGATCAAGTGTGAACCGGGCCCCAAAAATGGACAGGGTTCTGGGCTATCCTTGCAACGCCCCGCTGTCGGCGCGGGCTGGCGCTAGCCTTGACGATCGGAAAGGGACTGTCCACCCATGCCTGTTCTGCTGATCCTCCTTCTGGTTGCCGTTGCCCAACCGGTCTACGCCCAGTCGACGGAACTCTTCTCCACCGAGGGGTACCGGGATCGAATGAAGTTCTGGACCGACGTTTTCACGCGGTACGGAGAGGGGGAGTACCAGATTCACGACAAGAACGATATGAGGCTGGTGTACCGGATGGTCCAAACCGGAGCCGGGCAGAAAGGGAGGACCGCCACACGCCGCCGCCGTCAGAAGTTGCGGAATGCCAGGGCGGAAGTGCGGCGGCTACTTCTGGATCTGGCCCGGCGAGAGCCGAGCCGCTGGAGCGCCAAGCACCGCGAGATCGCTGAAGTCGTTCGAGGCGCCGGTTATTCTCTCTCCTCCAAGACCTTGAAGCGTCTTTCGGGAAACATCCGCCATCAACGGGGAATCCGGGAAAGGTTCCGTGCGGGCGTGATCCGCTCCGGCAGGTATCTGAAGCGGATGAAGGAGATCTTTCGCGGGGAGGGGCTGCCGGAAGAGCTGGCCTATCTACCCCACGTGGAGTCCAGCTTCAACGACCGGGCCTATTCCCATGTCGGAGCGGCGGGCGTCTGGCAGTTCATGCGGTCGACGGCCCGCCAGTTCATGAAGGTGAATCGCTCGGTGGACGAGCGGCTCCATCCCATTCGGGCTACCGAAGCGGCCGCGCGGCTGCTCAGGGACAACTATCGGAGACTGGGGAACTGGCCCCTGGCGGTGACCGCCTACAACCAGGGAGCCAACGGCATGGCGAGGGCCAAGCGGCGCCATGGTCCGGACCTGCGAGTCATCATCAAACGCCATCGGTCCCGGACCTTCGGCTTCGCGGGACGGAATTTCTATGCCGAGTTCCTGGCCGCCATCGAGATCGGCCGGAACCCGGAAAAGTTCTTCGGACCCATTCAACTGGACGAACCGAGAAGCTTTCCTTCCGTCCGCCTCCAGGCGAACCGCCGGGTGGGCCACCTGGTCACCCACTCCGGAGTGACGATGGCCACCCTTCGCCGTCACAATCCGCATATCCTGCGCAGGGTATGGCGGAGCACGGGAGTCATTCCGTCCGGTGTGACCCTCTATTTCCCGCCCGGCAAGCGGGAGCAGGTGACGGCGGCTCTGAAGAAGGCTCCTCGAGTGCAGTTGGCCCAGCAGCGAGAGGCCGGTCCGGGTGAGTACCGCGTCCGGCATGGAGATACGCTGAGCGGGATCGCCCGGCGGTTCGGGACTTCGGTGGCTGCTATCAGACGAGAAAACAGCATTCGGGGCACCCGCATCATTGCCGGAGAGATTCTCACGGTTTCGAAGAGCAAGCCGCGAGGCCGTACCGTCGCCCAGGCCCAGAGCCGTACGCCCCCCAGAGCGCAACGCCGTACCGTCGCCAAGACGAACAACCCGGAAACTTATCGGGTCCGGCGAGGGGACAACCTCTGGGTCATTGCCAGGAAGTTCGGGGTTTCTCCGCGCCAGCTTCAGAGAGCCAACGGCATCCGGAACCGCAATCGCATTCACCCGGGCCAGACTCTACGCATTCCGAATTAGGAGTCTGCGCCGCACCCGACACCCCTACTTCAGCGCGCGGCGCCGATCTCCTCCCGGTCCGACTCTTGCTTGAAGATCGGCTCCCCCCCTCCAGGGGCCGCTTCCGCCAGGACCCGGGTGCCGTCGGTCAATAGTCCGGAGACGATGAGCCGCGCCAGAGGATTCTCGATCCGTCTTTGAATGGCCCGCTTCAGCGGCCGGGCTCCATAGACGGGATCGTAGCCCTCCCGCACCAGTTGGGTCCGGACATCGCCGCTCAGTTCCAGTGTCAGCCGGCGCTCCTTCAGGCGGCGCCGCAAGAGGTCCAACTGAATCTCCACGATCTGTTTCAGATGATCCTGGGAAAGGGCGTGGAAGACGATCTGGTCGTCGATCCGGTTCAGGAACTCGGGACGGAAATGCCGGGCCAGTTTCTGGATCACGGCCTGCTTCATCCTCTCGTATTCGGTTCCGTCAAAGGCTCCCCGGTAATCCAGGATGCTGGCGCTGCCCAGGTTCGAGGTCATGATGATGATGCAGTTCTTGAAATCCACCGTCCTGCCCTTGCCGTCGGTCAGGCGGCCGTCGTCCAGGATCTGGAGCAGGACGTTGAAGACATCGAAGTGGGCCTTCTCGATCTCGTCGAAGAGGAGCACCGAGTAGGGTCTTCGCCGCACCGCCTCGCTCAGTTGTCCCCCCTCCTCGTGTCCCACGTATCCGGGAGGAGCGCCGATCAGCCGGGCCACGGTGTGCTTCTCCTGGTATTCGGACATGTCGATTCGGATCATGGCCTGCTCATCGTCGAAGAGAGCCTCGGCCAGAGCCCGGCCCAGCTCGGTCTTGCCGACTCCTGTCGGACCCAGAAAAAGGAAGCTGCCGATGGGGCGGGCGGGGTCCTTGAGGCCGGCTCGGGAACGGATGACCGCTTCGGTGACGGCTCGAATCGCCTCGTCCTGACCGACGACCCTCCGATGGAGCGTCTGATCCAGGTTCAGGAGCCTCTCCATCTCGCCCTCCATGAGCCTCGAGACCGGGATGCCGGTCCAATGGCTGACCACGTCGGCGATGTCTTCCTCGCCCACGTCCTCCTTCAGCAGAGGCGACGTTCCCTGCTTGCGGCCCAGCCTCTGCTGTTCCGCTTCCAGTTTCTGTTCCAGGGAAGCCAGAGCCCCGTACTTGAGCTCAGCGGCCCGATTCAGGTCGTATTCCCGCTCCGCCTGCTCGATCCGGATCTTGGACTCCTCGATCTGCTCTCTGAGAGTTCTCAGTTGCCGGACTCCGTCCTGTTCGGACTGCCATTGAGCCGTGAGCGCGGCGGCCCTGGACCGTTCCTCGGCCAACACTTTTTCGATCCGGTTCAGCCGATCCCGGGAGCCCTTGTCCTTCTCCTTGCGCAGCGCCTCCCTTTCGATCTCCAGTTGCATCACCCGCCGCTGGGTCTCGTCCAGCTCGGTGGGCATGGAATCCATTTCGGTCCGCAGCTTGGCCGCGGCTTCGTCCATCAGGTCGATGGCCTTGTCGGGCAGAAAACGATCCGGAATGTAGCGGTTCGACAGGACGGCCGCCGCCACCAGCGCCGCGTCCCTGATATGGACGCCGTGATGGACCTCGTAGCGTTCCTTCAGGCCTCTCAGAATCGAAATGGTGTCCTCGACCGAGGGCTGGTCCACCAGGACCGGCTGGAACCGACGCTCCAGTGCGCTGTCCTTTTCCACGTGTTTCCGGTATTCGTCCACAGTGGTGGCGCCGATGCAGTGGAGCTCGCCCCGGGCCAACATGGGCTTGAGCAGATTGCCCGCATCCATGGCCCCTTCGACCCGGCCCGCTCCAACCACCGTGTGAAGCTCGTCGATGAAGAGGATCACTTCCCCTTCCTGTTCCTGGACCGCCTTCAGAACGGCCTTGAGGCGCTCCTCGAATTCGCCCCGGTACTTGGCGCCGGCGATCAGGGATCCCATGTCCAGGGAGACGACCCGGCGCCGTTTCAGGCCCTCGGGCACATCGCCCCGGACGATGCGCTGGGCCAGGCCTTCCGCGATGGCCGTCTTGCCGACGCCCGGGTCGCCGATCAGGACCGGATTGTTCTTCGTTCTCCGGGAAAGGACCTGCATCAGCCGGCGAATTTCGTAGTCTCTCCCGATGACCGGGTCCAGTTTCCCAGCGGTGGCCAGTTGGGTCAGGTCCCGTCCGTACCGCTCCAGTGCCTCGTACGTCGCCTCGGGATGGGGAGAGGTCACTCGCTGGCTCCCGCGAACTTCCCGCAGGGTGTGCATCAGGCGCTCACGGGTGAGTCCCTGCGCCTGCAGGAGGCGCCCCGATCCGCCTGTGTCCGCCACCATCGCCAGCAACAGGTGCTCGACGGAAACGTACTCGTCCTTGAGCTGTGCTGCTTCTTCCTGGGCTCTGGTCAACAGTTGAGTCAGACGCCGGGTAACGTAGATCTGATCGACTGCACCGGCGGGGCCGCTCACGTTGGCGCGGCTCTGCAACTCCTGGTGCAGCCTCTGGTTCAGTTGTCCGGGGTCCAGGTCCGCCTTGTTCAGGATGGATGGCGCCAGCCCTTGCTCCTGCTCCAGCAGAGCGGCCAGTAGATGCTCCACGTCCGCCTGTTGGTGTCCAAGACTCCTGGCCACCGCCTCAGCCCGATTCAGACCTTCGCGAACGCTTTCGGTCAATCGATTCAGGTCCATGATTCGGTCCTCCCGCCGTTCGGTCTATCCTCTTATAGGATCGGCCCGGAAGCATCGCAAGGATTCACGGGCTGTGGTGGCAATTCCGTTTTCCCGTGCCGCCGGACGATGGCTGCACGCTTGAGCTCTACGGATATTCCCGGTTTCTCGCACCCGCTCGCCGTAGTAGACTGCGCCCGTTCCAAGGCACGGTGGAGCGAGGCCCGATATGGCGGACAAGGACCGGGAAGGAAGATTTCAGGTCACCGACCGGCGCAGTTGGCTCGAAGATGAGTCGGTCATCGATCAGTCTCAGGTCCCGGATACGCGGTACCCCTCTTACGTCGAGGAACTGAAGGCCAGGACCGAGCTGGCCGAACGGAAGTTGAAGCAGAGACTCGAACAGCTCGAGTCTGAAAACGACGCGCTTCGCGAGCGGCTTGAACGGACCCTGGAACAGCGCCTGGACCGGTTCAAGATGAATCTCCTGCTCCAATTCCTGGAGGTGGCGGACAACCTGGAGCGGGCCTTGGAGGCCGCAGAGGGCGGTTCCGACCTGCAAGAGCTCCGGAAGGGCGTGGAGTTGAATCTGCGGCTCTTTCTCGACCGGCTCAAGGAAGCGGGGATCGAGCCCATCCAGGTGCTGAACCAACCCTTCGATCCCCATCTGGCGGAAGCCGTGGGACTCATTCCAGTCACCGATCCCGCGCTGGATCAACGGGTCGTCGAGGTGGTTCAGCGAGGCTATCGGTACGGGGACCGTCTCCTGCGTCCCGCAAGAGCTCGAGTCGGCCGGCTGGTCGACACCGTATCCGGCGAAGAGTCCGATTCCGGCGCGAAAACGGAGTGAGGGCCTCGCGGGATGACTGCGGGACCGGAGTCAACGGGCGATTCTTGCCTGCTGCTGCAGCCGTTGGGTCGCCACTCCCTTGAAAGCGTGACAGAGGGCAATGGCCAAGGCGTCGGAGGCGTCATTGGGCTGGGGAGATTCCTTCAGCTTGAGCAGGATCCGGACCATGGTCTGAACCTGTTCCTTGGTCGCCCGGCCAACGCCGGACACCGACTTCTTGACCTCCAGCGGAGAATACTCGACCAGCGGAATTTCCAACTCGGCGGCGGCCAGCAGGGCCACCCCGCGGGCGTGCCCCAACTGAAGGGCGCTGCGGGCATTGACCGCGTGAAACACGGTTTCCACGGCCACCACCGCCGGCGCGTGGCGGCGGAGCAGCCGCAGGAGTTCGTGGTGGATGGTCTTGAGGCGTTGGGCGAAGGGAGTTTGAGCCGCCCGGCTATGGCAACGGATCGCTCCGTAGTCAAGGCAACGATAATGGTTGCCCAGGACTGAAATGATCCCGTAGCCGGTGATGCGGCTACCCGGGTCGATGCCCATGACGATGGTGGGGGAGGGTTGACCCATCAGGTCTGGAGAAGTGCCTCCATCTCCTGCTCTTCGATGTCGAAGTTGGCGTAGACATGCTGGACGTCGTCGTGGTCCTCGAGGGCGTCCATCAGCTTCAGCATCTTTCCGGCCATCTTGCCTTCCATCTGCAGTGAGTTCTGCGGAAGCATGGTGATCTGGCTCGATTCCGTCGGTATGTTGGAGGCTTCCAGCTCCTGCCTCACCTGCTCGAAGTTTTCGAAGGGGGTGTAGACGGCCAAGGTGTCACCCTCGGTCTGGAGATCGTCGGCTCCCGCCTCCAACACGACCTCCATAAGGGTTTCTTCCGAAACCGAGTTGCTGGGCACACCGAAGTATCCCCTTCTCTCGAACATCCATTGAACGCTGCCTGTCTCACCCAGATTCCCGCCGTTCTTGGAGAAGATGTGCCGGATCTCGGCCACGGTCCGGTTCCTGTTGTCGGTCAGTGTCTCGACCAGAACCGCCACGCCTCCGGGGCCGTAGCCCTCATAGGTCACGGCGTCGAAGTTCTGGCCCGGGAGTTCGCCCGTCCCCTTCATGACGGCTCGTTCTATGTTGTCGTGGGGCATATTGGCTGCTTTGGCTGTCTGAATGGCGGTGCGCAGCCGCGGATTGGCGTCCGGGTCTCCGCCGCCCGACCGGGCTGCCACGGTGATTTCCCGGATCATCTTGCTGAACATCTTGCCCCGTTTGGCATCCACGATGGCCTTCTTGTGCCGTATCGAGTGCCACTTGGAATGTCCTGACATGAGCGGATCTCCTAGTCGTAATTGGAAGCTATTGTAACATGGCGTCTCAGCGGACCAGAGTCCGCCGGGACCGAGGGTGGAACCGGGGAGATGGAAGGGTTTTTTGACCAAGTATCGTATTGCGATCCAGTATCGTGCCGAAGGTTTCTCCGGGTGGCAGGTCCAGAAGGACCGTCCTACGATCGGTGGAACCATCGAAGCCGCTTTAGCCCGGATCACGGGTGAAACTCCCTCTGTCGTAGGCGCCGGAAGAACCGACGCCGGAGTGCATGCTCTGGGCCAGGTGGCCCACTTCAGGCTCGGGCGTTCATGGCCGGCCGACCGCTTGCTGAAATCTCTCAACGGTGTTCTTCCCTCCCGGATTCGGGTGTTCCGGTTGAGCGTGGCCTCCGACGCCTTTCATGCCCAGAAGGACGCCCAACGGAAACGCTATATCTATCGCGTCTACAACGGACCCGTACTCTCTCCGTTTCTGGAGGGCAGGGTGCAACAGGTCTATCGGCCCCTCTCGCTGGAGGCGATGCAGCAGGCGTCGGAACTGGTCGTCGGTACCCGCGATTTCAGAGGGTTTACGGCCTCGGCCTCGCAGGTCAGGAACCACGTCCGAACCGTTTTCGTTTCCCGTTGGCAAAGGAAAGGCAGGCACTTCTCCTATCGGATCGAGGGTGACGGATTTTTGCATCACATGGTTCGGAACCTGGTGGGCACCATGCTCCAGATTGGACACGGGCAGAGGCCCGCGACGGACATGATCACGATTCTGGAATCCCGGGACCGGCGATTGGCGGGGCCGACGGCCCCCGCGCGCGGCCTTTTCCTGGCACGAGTCTGGTACCGGAATTGAGAGTTTCGGCGACCGCTCGGCCCAGCCGGACGGGCTTGTGATAAATTGATCCCACCGCAATGACTCCCCCCTTTGAGAACTTCACCGGCATCGTGGAGCCTGGAGGCCTGGACGCCCGGCTGCTGGCGCAACTCGACCCCCACAAGCTGCCCCGTCACGTGGCCATCATCATGGACGGAAACGGACGCTGGGCCCGGCAGCGGGGCCTGCCCCGGGTCAATGGCCACACCGCCGGGATCAAGGCGGTTCGGGCTACGGTCGAGACCAGCGCCCGCCTCAAGATTCCAGTGCTGACCCTCTACGCCTTCTCGGTGGAGAACTGGAAACGGCCCATGCGCGAAGTCAATACCCTGATGGGGCTCTTGAAGGAGTATCTGCGGAAGGAGTTGCCGGAAATCCAGGAAAACGACATCCGCTTCCACGCCATTGGGCGGATCCACGAGTTGCCCCGCTCGGTTCGGAGGGAGCTGCGGCACGTGGAGCAGGAGACCCGGTTCAACCGGGGAATGAAAATGGTTCTGGCGCTGAATTACAGTGGCCGAGCCGAACTGGTGGACGCCTTCAACTCGCTGCTCCTGCAGGGGAGAACCCGGAGGGTGAGTGAGACGGAGGTGCAGCGGAGCCTCTATACCGGCGATCTTCCCGATCCGGATCTGTTGATCCGGACCAGTGGAGAGATGCGAATCAGCAACTTCCTGCTCTGGCAGATCGCTTACTCCGAGATCTACGTCACCGACGTGCTCTGGCCCGACTTCCGATCCCATCACCTGCTGGAGTCGATCCTGGCCTACCAGAAACGAGAGCGCCGATACGGGGGAATCCGGTCCCGTTCTCTGCAGGGCGCCAGATGATCCTCCGTCTGCTCAGCGTCGCCGTGCTGGCGCCGCTGGTCCTCGCGATCATCGTTCTGGCTCCCGCCCCGTTGTTCCTGGTGTTCCTGGATCTGGTCCTCGTGATCGCGATCCTGGAATTGTTCCGGTTGCTGGCGCCCGTGGGGGTGAGGACACCGGTTCCGGCGATCGTCGTCTGCCTGGTGCTTCCCTGGGTGTGGAATCTGGGAGGAGGCGCGGTAGTGGCATACTTGCTGGTGGCCTGCCTCTGCCTCCTCACCGCGCATCTATATCGGGTCGTCAACCACCGGGACGCCCTGGCTTCGGCTTCCGCCAGCCTGATGGCGCTCTTGTATCTGGGTCTACCCGTGTCGCTGCTGGCCGGGTACCGGGCCAGATCCGACGAATTGATCATGGTGCTGGTCATCGTCTGGTCCTGTGACATAGCGGCTTATCTGGTCGGAACGCGCTGGGGACGCCACCGCATCACTCCCAAGCTGAGCCCGGCGAAATCCCTGGAGGGATTCGCCGCCGGTCTCGCCGCCGCTCTGGCGGCAGCCCTCTTCCTGGGGTACGGCCTGCTCGGGCGTTCCGACTGGGGACTGTTGTCGCTGGCGGGCGTCGTGGTGGGGTCGGCGGCCATCCTGGGGGATCTCTTCGAATCCCTCCTCAAGCGGGCCGTGGGGGCCAAGGACAGCGGCTCCCTGATTCCCGGACACGGCGGACTGTTGGACCGGATCGACAGTCTGCTCTTCGCTTTTCCTGCCTATCACTGCCTGTCTTTTCTGCTAGGATAATTCGTTGAGGCGGCTGTCTTGGGCATCTTTTCGCGCTTGGCAACCCGTATCGATTTTCGCCCTGGGCTGTTTTTCGCGGCCAGGAATCTCCAGTGCCGCGCTTGATCCATCGTCTGACGAATCCCGGACGAAGATGAAAAAGATATCGATTCTGGGCTCTACGGGGTCCGTTGGACGCAGCACGCTGAGTCTGGTCGACCTGAACCCGGATCGGTTCCGGGTCGTCGGCCTGGCGGCGCGAAGAAACGCCGGCCTGCTGCTTGAACAGGCTCGCGACTACTCTCCGCTCGCGGTCGCCCTCCATGATCGGGAGCAGGCGGCGTGGCTCCGGCAGCAACTTCCCGGGACCCCGGTGTTGGAGGGGCAGGAGGGAGTGGCCAGGCTGGCCGCCGAGTCTGATGCGGATATGGTGGTGGCTGCCATTACCGGTGCGGCGGGTCTGGTGCCCACGTTGTCCGCCATCCTGGGAGGCCGGGACGTGGCTCTGGCCAACAAGGAGACATTGGTGATGGCGGGAGAGTTGGTCATGCGGGAGGCGCGGGAGGCGCAGGTCCGCCTTTTGCCTGTCGACAGCGAGCACAGCGCCATTCATCAGTGCCTCAACGGAGAAAAGAGGGCGCAGATCAGGCGGATCCTCCTGACCGCTTCCGGGGGTCCTTTCTTCCGGAAATCTCTTCGTGAACTGGGCGAGGTGACTGTACAGGAAGCCTTGAATCATCCGACCTGGAAGATGGGACCCAAGATCACGGTGGATTCTGCAACACTCATGAACAAAGGACTGGAGGTCATCGAGGCTCACCACCTTTTCGGCCTGCGGCCGGGGCAAGTGGAAATCGTGATCCATCCCCAATCCATGGTTCACTCCATGGTGGAGTTCGTGGACGGGGCAATCATGGCCCAACTGGGAATCACGGACATGCGGCTCCCGGTCGGTTATGCCTTGAGCTACCCGGACCGTTGCAATTTGCCCGTCCCGTCCCTGGATCTCCTGGCCATGCCGCCGCTGGAGTTCCATCAGCCGGACCCCGTGAAGTTTCCCTGCCTGCGCTTGGCGGAAGAGGCTCTGCAGCAGGGACGGACCTACCCTGCAGCCCTCAATGCAGCCAACGAAGTGGCGGTGGGACTCTTTCTGGAGGGACGAATTCCTTTTCCGGACATTCCCGCCATTGTCGGGGGAGTGCTGGACACGCACGGTCCACAGGTACCTGATTCTCTGGAAGCCGTTCTGGAAGCGGACCGAACGTCTCGCCGGAAGGCCAACGAACTGGCCCTGGCCAGGATGTAACTGCCCGTGGGTGAGAACGGGAAACCCACGCGGGTCGAGAGGGACACCCTTGAGGATCCGAGAGTTGGAGCGGATGTTCTTGACGTTTGAGACGGGCGGTCGCGGGGACACCGGTTTCCGTCCCTGGAGCCCAGTCGGAAAGGCGAAATTCCATTGCAGTTGATCGGTGATTTCGGGACCACTCTGCTGGCCTTCATCTTCGTCTTGGGGGTCATGATCTTCTTCCACGAGTTGGGACACTGCGCGGTTGCCAAGTTTCTGGGGATTCGCGTCGATGTGTTTTCACTCGGATTCGGCCCCAGGCTGGTGGGTTTTCGCCGTGGGGAAACCGAATACCGGGTGAGCCTTTTGCCCCTGGGCGGGTACGTCAAGATGGCCGGAGAGAACTACGATGAGTCGTTGACCGGTGCCGGCGACGAGTTCCTGTCCCGCCCCAAACGGCATCGTTTCGCGGTGGCTGTTGCCGGCCCGATGATGAACATTGTCCTGGCCATTCTCCTTTCGGCAGCCACCTACACGGTCGGGGTCCGGGTGCCGACGTACCGGTCGGGGCCCGCCGAGGTGGGGGCGGTGGCTGAAGGTTCTTCTGCGGAAGCGGCGGGCGTTCAGGTTCGGGATACGATCGTCGCCATCGATGGAGACGAAGTGTCCAACTGGCAGCAAGCCGAGATCGCCATCGCCACGAGTCCCGGACAGAGCCTTCGCCTGACTCTGGACCGGGGAGGGAACCGAATCCAAAAACGGGTTCTGGTCACCGCGGCGTCGGACCGGGGCGATGTGGGGACCATCGGCGCAGAGCCCTGGATCCCCTTCCTCATCACCGGAATCATCGAGGGTTCACCAGCGGAAGCCGCAGGCCTGAAACCGGGTGACGAGATCGTCGAAGTGCGGGGAAAGGATGGTTCGGTCAACGAACCCTCCGCCATCTCGCCGTTCGTTTCGGAACGCGAAGGGGAGCCGTTGATCTTCAAGGTGCGGCGGGGCGAAGAGATCCTGGAGGCCACCATTCGGCCGGCGCCGATCGAAGACAGGGTCCTGATCGGGGTTCAGCGAGGGCCTCCCTTCCACATCGAGAAATATGGAATCGTAGAGTCCCTGGCGCGGTCGATCCGGAGAAACGGAGAATTGGTCCTGTTGATCGGTCACACCATCGGCAAAATCGTAACCGGCAAGGCCTCCCTGCGAATCATGTCGGGGCCCATCGATATCGCCCGTTTCTCGGGCGCCGCGGCTTCCGGCGGACTGGTTCCCCTCATGAGTTTAATGGCCCTCGTGTCCCTGAACCTGGGGATCCTGAACCTCTTTCCCATTCCCGTCCTGGATGGAGGCCTCATCGCCATGTTGGCCATCGAAGGCCTTATCGGCAGGGACCTCAGCCTCAAGGTGAAAGACCGGATCTTTCAGGCCGGATTCATCTTCCTGATCTTGCTGATGGGTGTCATCCTCTTCAACGACCTCTCCAAGAATCTGCCCTTTTGAGAAACCGGGAAAGAGGAAGAGAACACAGTGAAGAAGGGCGCGTCGTTTACGCGTAGCGGAACCCACCGTCGAGAGCGATCTCGTCACGGACACCGTAGCCAGACTTGCTCGATGCCTTGTTCTCCTCCTGACTCCGCCGGGCGCTGGCCGGAGTTCGGCGATTGGAAACCGCCGCTCGCACCCTTTTTCTGCCGGGTTTGCCCCGGCCAGCGACTCTTGGGGGAGCTTCGTGGATCGATCGCGATCAAGCGAAGCTGGCGACCGCTCGAGTCTCGTCTTCGAAGGTGTCGAATACGGTCAGGAGCTTGGTGATGGCCAGCAGCTCCCGTGTCCTCTTGGTCAGATGGAGAAGTTTGAGTGCTCCTCCCTGGTCGGCAACGTGACTGTAAGAACTGACCAGCTCGCCGATCCCGGTGCTGTCGACCGTACGGACATCGGCCAGGTTCATGAGCAGGTTCTTCTTACCCGACTGGACCAATCCGCGAATGGTATTCCGAATCAGGGCGCTCTCTTCGCCGATGGTGATCCTGCCCTGGATATCCAGGATCGTCACGCCGTGCACGTTTCTGGTTTCGATGCTCATGGTTTCCTCCTCACGTGGTGTGTTTGAGCCGCTTTTCCATTGTGACTTCAAATCCCCCCTGGGGGAGATTGTGATAGGTCACGTCGTCCATAAACGTATGGACGAAGAAAACCCCACGGCCCGAGGGGTTCAATAGATTTCCGCTGTCCAGAGGGTCCGGCAGGGAGGACTCGTCAAAACCGGGTCCCTGATCTGAAACGGCGATGAGAAGACGGCGCCGATCGATACGGAATCGGACGCCCACCTTCTTGCTCTCATCCTGCTGGTTTCCGTGCTGGATGGCATTGGTCACCGCTTCGCGGACCGACAAGCAGATCCAATGGCTTGCCTCGTCATCGAACCCGGCCATTCGGGTGATGCTCTGGGAGATTTCCTGAACCAGGTCGACAAACTGAATATTGCTTCCGAAAGACATCTCGAATTCCTTCTGAGATCCTTTCCCCGCCAGTTTACTCAGCAACTCTTGCCGGGCCCCCGTTGCTCTGAATCGCTCATGGCTGATGGCCCCTCGGTATACGATCGGTCCTTCCTCCGGGCCGACGTTGTCGAGTTGCGGTCACATATCAAACTTATATACGCGGATTTAGGGTGCCGAGTTTCGCAAACCGCCCAAAGAATCGCGGTTTCGGCGTTGCTTGGGACACTTGCCAGGAACTGCGGGCAACAAAAAATGAAGGTGGAGCCGGACTCCTGCCGACGTCGGACCGGGAACCTCCGGCAGACTCTACCGTGTCTTCAGCCAGTCGCCGACTCTTCGTCTGGCCCCTTCTTGCTCCGCTTTGGAGCGAAGAGGGCACACCACAAAGGGCGCCCCTACGGACAATTCTTCGTCTATTTGCACAAGAATTTGGGAGTAGGGAACTAATAAGCGTCTTTTCTGGAGTCGAGGATCAACGTCACCGGACCGTCATTTACCAGAGACAGCGCCATCATGGCTCCGAATCGGCCCGTTTCGACCAGGACGCCAGCCTCCCGAAGCGTGTCCGCAAGACGCCGGTACCCGGTCCGTGCCGCGTCGTGAGGAGCCGCCCTGCTGAAGCTGGGACGGTTCCCCTTGCGGCAGTCCCCATAGAGGGTGAACTGGGAGACCAGAAGGATCGAGAGTCCCGCCTCCAGCAGGGAACGGTTCATCTTTCCGGCGCCATCCGGAAAGACACGGAGTTGAAGGATCTTCTTCCTGATGAAAGCCAGGTCCCGGTCCGTGTCGCCGGCGCATACGGCAACCAGAACCACCAGCCCGGGGCCGATCCGGCCCACCGCACGGCCATCGACTTCCACCTTGGCCTTCGAAACTCGCTGGATCACGACGCGCATGGGGACTCAGTGGATGGTCGGCTCCATTCCCTTTCCCCAACGTTTCCTGAGGACTCTCTCGAAACGCGGCATGAGCAACAGGTGGAAGGTGAACTCTTTGTCCGGAAACATGCCCAGAACGGTTCTCTCAGTCCGCCGGACCATCTGCCGGGCTTCTGCCAATGTCAACCTGGGGTCCTGGTACAATACGCTGAGCGTCAGATCGACCAGAAAGCGCATGCGCCGGAGTCTCCGATTCTCCTCTTGAATCAGATCATCGCGATCCGAAGTGGACATTGCCCCCAGTGTAGCAGCCGGCGGTAGAAGTCTCGCGCCACTTCGGGGATGGTTGACCCTCGAGAAATTGCACAAAAAAGATGCAAAATGCAGGAAGTCTTCATTTGACAGCGGCTTGAATCGTGTCTTCACACAGTTTTCCACTGGCATTTCCACAAAACCCGTGGACAACCCGTCCCGGACGGGATCATAGCCCCCGCTTGGTTCCGTCACGGTAGTTTGCAACGATGGCGAAAAGGGGTAACCATACGAAGCATCAGGGTCTTCGGGGGTCGGAGTTCAGTGGAATGGTCCTTGAAACGGAAGCGATGGATCTGAAGGCAATCGCGGGGCAAAGCTCGTGAAAGGCAGTCGATTCGGATCGGCGCGGGCCTCCTTCGGGGCGCCGGACGTAGCCGAACTGGACTACCGCCGGGATATCGGCGAGCCTGGTTCCTACCCCTACACTCGGGGCATCTACCCGAACATGTACCGGGGACGTCTCTGGACCATGCGCCAATTCTCGGGCCATGGAAGCGCCGAAGAAACGAATCGCCGGTATCGTTTCCTCTTGGAGCACGGCCAGACCGGCCTCTCCGTCGCCTTCGATCTGCCGACCCTGATGGGCCTGGATTCGGATGATCCGCTCTCGGCAGGCGAGGTCGGAAAATGCGGTGTTGCCGTCGACTCCCTCCGGGACATGGAAGTCCTTTTCGATGGGATCGATCTGTCCCGTGTCAGCACCTCCATGACCATCAATGCTCCCGCGGCCGTCCTCTTGGCCATGTACGTGGTGGCGGCGGAGAAACAGGGAGTTGTGGCCCGCCGGATCCGGGGCACCCTCCAGAACGACATCCTGAAGGAGTACATCGCGCAGAAGGAATGGATCTTCCCACCCGTGCCGTCCATGCGTCTGGTCGTGGATTCGATCCAGTTCTGCTCGCAGCAGCTTCCCCGTTACAACAGCATTTCCATCAGCGGGTACCACATTCGAGAAGCCGGCTCCACTGCGGTGCAGGAACTGGCCTTCACCCTGCGCGACGGTGTCGAATACGTGGACTGGTGCGTCCGCCGCGGAATGGAGGTGGATGACTTCGCGCCCCGCCTCTCCTTCTTCTTCAATTCCCACAACAATTTCTTCGAGGAGATCGCCAAGTTCCGGGCCGCCCGACGGCTCTGGGCGCGGACCATGAGAAACCGTTTTGGAGCTCGGAACGAGCGCTCCTGGATGTGCCGGTTCCACACGCAGACCGCCGGTTGCACACTGACCATGCAGCAGCCGGCCAACAACATTGTCCGGACCACGCTGCAGGCAGTCGCTGCGGTGTTGGGAGGAACCAATTCCCTTCACACCAACGCCCTGGACGAGGCGTGGGCGCTTCCTACCGAGGAGACGGCCAAGATCGCCCTTCGGACTCAGCAGGTTCTGGCTTACGAGTCGGGCCTCACAGCGAGCGTGGACCCCGCGGGCGGGTCCTATTACCTGGAGAACCTGACCTGCCGGGTCGAGGATCAGGCGGTGGAGTACATGGACAGGATCGACGGGATGGGAGGGATGATCGACGCCATCGAGGCCGGGTACCCGCAGCGCGAAATCCAGGACGCCTCCTACCGGGAGCAACGCGCCATCGAGAAAGAGGACCAGGTGGTGGTCGGTGTGAATCGTTTCGTCACCGATGAGCCGTCCCGGCCGGAAATTCTCCGAATCGGCCCGGAAGTGGAGGACGCTCAGGTCAGAGGCCTCCGGGCCCTGAGGCGGGAGCGGAACGAGGTGAGCGTCAGCCGGGCCCTCCGCGACCTGTGCCAGGCTGCCCGGACCGACCGGAACCTGATGCCCCATCTGACTCATGCTGTGCGGGAATACGCCACCGTGGGGGAGATCTGTTCCTCGCTGAAGGAGGTCTTCGGGGTCTATCAGGAACCCCTGTTCTGAGGATTCAGACCGAATGAGCAACCGAAGACTCAGGATCCTCATCGCCAAGCCGGGGCTAGACGGACACGATCGGGGAGCCAAGATCGTGGCCCGCGCCCTACGAGACGCCGGTATGGAGGTTATCTATACCGGGTTGCGCCAGACTCCCGAGCAGATCGTGCAGGCTGCCATCCAGGAAGACGTGGACGCCATCGGACTCTCCATCCTCTCGGGTGCTCACGAGCACCTCTTCAATCGGATCATGCAGCTTCTGGCCGACCAGGATGCCTTGGACATCCTGGTCTTCGGCGGCGGCATCATCCCGGACGAAGATATTCCCGGCCTCAAGAAACTGGGTGTGGCCGAGATCTTTCAACCGGGATCCTCTACCCGGGACATCATCCGGTTTCTGAATCAGGCCGTCTGAGCCGGGTTCGGCGAGGCGGAAGATTCGGGGAATTCCGGTCAACCGGATTCACGAAGGAGAGACCGGACCGCCTCCAATACGCGGGGGACGGTGATCGACCGGATGCACATGGGTTCCTGGTAGTGAAGACAGTAGTAACCCGGGCAGGGAATGCAGGGGAGGTCCGATCGAATCAAGCGGTGGCGGGTCCCCCAGGGGGACCAGACCGGGGAGTCGGAAGAACCGAAGATGGCAACCAGGGGCTTGCCCAGGGCCGCGGCGATGTGGGTCGTGCCCGTATCGTTTCCCAGATAGAGGCGGCACAGGGCGGCCAGGGCGATGAACTGGTCCAGCGGAAGCGGGCCCATGAAATGGACCGAGGCCGGAGCGGTTTTCCTGAGGTCCTCCAGAAGCGGCTCCTCGCCCGGACCCGCCGTGAAGACAATCGGGTGCCCCTCGGCCTCCAGCAGTGCCGAGGTCTCCGCAAACCTCGCCGTTTCCCATTGCTTGGTGTCGAAGGCGGCGCCCGGATGAATCAGGATGAAATCCTCCTCGATGGCGCGCCGGTCCAGGAGCGTCCGAATCTGGTCCAGGGCCGCGGTCCCGGCCGGAACCTGGAGCCGCGGTATGGGCTCTACTTGGAAACCGAGATGTTTGAGAGGCGAAAGCTGGTGCTCGACGGTGTGAATCGAATCCTTGCCCCAGATTTGACGCGAATCGGGAACGGATCGGTTATAGAAGCGGCTGCTGCGGCTGCTGGCGTAGCCGAGGCGCACGGACGCACCCGAAAGAGCGGTGATGAGAGCGCTGGTGGTCCCCCCATGCAGGTCGACAGTCACGTCCGGAGAAAAACCTCGGGCCGCCCGAATGGCCAGGCTCCGGGTCTTCAGCTTGGATCGGCCGCGGGGGATGGCAATGATCCGGTCCACGTCGGGATTGTTGGCCAGCACCTCGTGAAACGGCGCTTCCAGGAGCACGGCCACACGGGTTCCGGGATTTCGTCTGAGTACCGTGAGAGCCGGGGTCATCAGGACCGTATCCCCCAGAGAGCGCAGCCGCACCAGAAGGACTCGGGAGCGGCGGGTCATCCCCCAGCTGGTTCGGTCGCGGACGGACTTTCCGGCGGCTCGATGCTGGCCTCGTCGATGAGCATCACCGGGATATCGTCACGGATAGGATAGACTCGGAAACAGGCACCGCACTTCAATCCGTTGCCGACTGCAGTCAGGATCACCTCGGTCTTGCAGACCGGGCAAGCCAGGATCTCCAGCAACTCCGGGTTGATTGCCATCGGCGCTAAGACTATCGGCTGGGACTCGCCGGGGTCAATCCGGCTCGGCCAGGACTCCCCCATATTTCCGGGGGTTCGGGAGAACGGCGTAGGGGCACACTTCAGGGTGATCGGCAGCCTCCTTCAAAATCCGCCATGCGAGGTGGAGGGGCCGGTCAGCTTCCCAGTTTTGCCGTCACCAGCTTGAGGTGCCGGGCTCCGCGGCTGTGCAGCCGGCTCTCGAAAAGGTGGATCCGGCGGACACAAAATGAAACCGGGATCGGCCGGTCCACATCTTGGTCGAGGAAGTCCGACAGCCGCCTCAGATTCCGGGAGGATTTCAAGCGGAGCAGGGTCAGGTGAGGGCTGAACTGTTTTCTCTCGCGGTCGAATCCCCGGAAAAGGGGACAGGCCATTTTTCGGGGACGGAAGACATGGCAGATGACACGTTATACGTTCCGTGATACCGACCCAGCTGAAGTGAGACTTGCCATTCTCGCCAGGGCCTTCGAGCCGGAGATGCGAGGGCTTCTGGGCAGGCTCCCCAAGATGCCGTTTAAGCTCGCCCTCGATCTCGGTAGTGGCCCCGGATTCACGACGCGGTTTCTCTTGGACGTCGCGCAACCGTTGCGCGTAGTGGGACTGGACATTTCCGGGAGTTACGTGCGATCGGCTCGGACCAGATTTCCGGATCTCGAGTTCGTGGTGCACGACGTGACGCAGACTCCGTTTCCCATCGAGAGCCCGGACTTGATCATTGCCCGGCTGTTACTGACCCATCTTTCTGATCCCGTGGGCATTCTGGAAGCGTGGGCCAATGAATTGGCTCCCCGGGGTTTGGTTGCCGTCGCTGAAGTGGAATTCATCAAGACCGAACATCCCGTATTCTCGACCTACCTGTCCGTTGTGGAGAGCTTGATTGCCGACAGCGGTGGAACGCTCTACCTGGGCCCGCGCCTGGCCGCTGCTGATCCCAAGAAGTTGCGGCGACTGTCGAGTGAGGTCTACAGGGCGCCCGTATCTACTGGAGACGCCGCAAAAATGTTCTCGCTCAACTTGAGTGTCTGGAGGTCAGATCGATTCGTTGTCGAAAATTACGAAACAACTTTTCTGGATAACCTTGCCCGCCGGCTCGAACAACTCCAGGCTCAGACCTGCAAGGACAGGATCGAATGGGGGATGCGCCATATTGTGTATGAACGTCTCGATTGACCTCTTTGAAGTTGTCCCAATCCGCCATGCGAGGTGGAGGGCCGGTCAGCTTCCCAGTTTTGCCGTCACCAGCTTGAGGTGCCGGGCTCCGCGGCTGTGCAGCCGGCTCTCGAAAAGGTGGATCCGGCGGACACAAAATGAAACCGGGATCGGCCGGTCCACATCTTGGTCGAGGAAGTCCGACAGCCGCCTCAGATTCCGGGAGGATTTCAAGCGGAGCAGGGTCAGGTGAGGGCTGAACTGTTTTCTCTCGCGGTCGAATCCCAGTTGCTGCAACTCGTGTTCCAGGAGGTGGTGCAGGCGTTCCAATTCTCCGTCTCCGGAGATCCCCGCCCAGACGACTCGAGGCCGTTTCCGGCTGGGAAAGGCGCCCAGGCTCCGGACCGCCAGGGGGAAAGGTTGGACCTGGCGCGCACAACACCGAAGCGCATCGCCAAGCCCGGGAACTCGGCTCGCCTCGACGTTGCCCAGGAATCGAAGGGTCAGGTGAATGGAAGAAACCGGGGCCAGCCTGCCGTCCAGATCCAAGGAGCCGAGAGCGGCCGAGACGGAGCTCAAGTGGTTCTTGACTTCCGCGGGGACTTCGACGGCGATGAAGGCGCGGATCACGTCATATGCCTTCGAATCCAGTCCAGGGCGATACGGCATGCCTCCAACCGGATCGCCTCGCGGCCGCCCTCCAGCAAGAGTTTGCGGGCGTGAGTTTCCGTGCAATCGGAAAGTCCCAGATAGACCAGGCCCACCGGCTTTTCCGGGCTTCCTCCGGAGGGGCCTGCGATCCCGGTCACCGAAACGCCCAGATCGGCGCCGCTCCAACTCCGGACTCCCCGGGCCATCTGACATGCGACCGGCTCGCTGACCGCGCCCCATCGGTCCAAGGCCGCCGGACTCACCTTCAGGTGCCGAATCTTGAGATCGTTGCTGTAGCTGATGATTCCGCCCTGGTAGAAATCGGAGCTGCCCGGAATGTCCGTCAAGAGCTTGCCCAGGTAGCCTCCCGTACACGACTCGGCGGTGGCCAGGGTCGACCCCTGCCGTCTCAGCAAGCGTCCCACCACCAACTCGAGGGACTCCTCGTCCAGGGTACGATTCACGGTCTTCAGCGCTGGTTTCCTACTGTGCCGGGCGTCTGTCATCGGCGTGCGATCAAACAATGAAGGCGTAGACGATCCTCAGCAGAACACCTGCGTAGAGGCCGGCGATCAGGTCGTCACAGACGATTCCCACGCCTCCCGGGAGTCGTTCCACTTGCTTGATGGGATAGGGTTTCACAATATCGAAGACGCGAAATGCCACGAAGCCGATGACCAGGAACGTCCATGAAAACGGAACCCAGAGCAGGCAGAAAACCTGTCCGACCACCTCATCGATGACGACGTGCGAAGGGTCGTGCTTGGCCTCCCGGCGGGCGACGCGTGCCGAGGCCCAGATGCTGACCGGTAGCAGCAGCACCAGGGCCGCGCCAAGTTGCAGCGTTGCCGAATCGGAAGCCCGGTGCAGCAGGGCGACGCCTCCCGCTGTGACCAGCGAGGCGAATGTCCCGGGGATGTACGGGACGTACCCAAGACCCAGCGCGGTGCCCAGAGCGGTGGCAAGCCGACCGTTGTCACCCATTCTTTTCTTCCGTGTCCTTCCCGGTCAGTGGGCCGATTCGATATTCCCCACCCAGCCAACGGCCCAGGTCCACGAACCTGCAGTGTTCACTGCAGAAGGGAAACTCGGGGTCGTTCCCCTGCACGTTTCGTTTACAGATGGGGCACTTGGAGATTTTTCGACTCATTTCCAAGACCTTCTACTCGAACCTGTTCTCCGGCGCGAAAACAAATTCTCAGATTCCGCCTGGACGCCGCAGTGAATCCAGGGAAACACGAATTTCCGCCAATTCGGAAGGACTGGGATTCAGCCCACCGAAACGATTTCTATAGTAGATCTCCGTCAGTCTCTGGGGCACGCTGCTCTTCAATACGCAGCTGATTCTTCCTGCGAATTCTCCTGGAGTCTCGGACCTCTTCCGGACGAGCCCCTGCGCTTCCAAAATCTGAACCAGCTCCAGATAGTAGTCGGGAATCAAAGTGGCAGAACGCCGGCCCCACCTCCTGCCTGCCCACCTGGTCCGTATCCTCCTCCAGAAACGCGGCCCGGTCCGAACCAGGAGCAGCGTCGAAACCAGAACGGCCGCTGCGGCGAGTCCCGCCTGTTGCCAAGAGACTCCCGCGAACCACTCGGACCAGACGGCCAGTGTTCGCCGCCGCGAGCTGTCCCAACTCTCTTTCCAGGAATCGCCCAGCGTCTGGAACAAGCCGTACTGTTTCAGGTGGTCAAAGGTCACTACGTCCAGCCACGCCAGATCGATGGCGTCCAGCAACTCGCGCAGAGCGGCAAGAGCCGGAAGAGCGGCAGCGGCGGAGACTGCCGGCGTGGCGTCGAACTCGATCCACTCCCGCCCGGGGAAATAGGCTTCGACCCAACTGTGGGCATCCGAGTGGCGGACCATGAAGTAACCGTTCCACCGGTTGTAGTCTCCCCGCTTGAAGCCGTTGACCACCCGGGTCGGAATATCCAATGTTCGCAGCAGGACGGCCTGGGCTGTGGCGAAATACTCGCAGTGCCCCGCCCTCGACTCGAACAGGAAATCGTGGAGTGGGTCACGGCTGGCGGCTGAGGTGTTCCGGAGGGAGTACTCGTAGTTGTCCTTCAAGAACTGTTCCACCATGAAGGCTTTGTGGATGGGATCGGTTATTCCCAAGGTAATGCGCCGGGCCAGACGGACGATCTCCGGGTCCAATTCGGGAAGTTGCAGATAGTGCCGCCCTGGAGCCTGGAGGTAGGCTGGGACGGGAGCTTGGGAGAGTTTCTCGTTTCGGGTCATCACGTCGGAGAAGACGGTGTAGGTCCTGACCCCGACGCCGGCCGTCCTGAAGGACCGGTTCCCGTCCTGGAAAAGGTAGGGCCTGTGGAGCCGGCCGGAGATAAGGATGATGTCCGGGAGCCCGAACAACACTCGTGTCACCGGCTCTTGGTGGATGGTCTGGCGGATCAGGGACTCCTTCTGCCGGCGCCTGCCGGCCACCAGAAAACCCTGATAGCGATCGTCCCGGACGACCTGCCTCAGGCCCCGGGTACCGGACCACGTCTTTCCGTCGTAGTGATCGAAGGCGATGCCCCTCCACTTCAGCTCCGGAGGCATTCGGTGCGGTGGTTTGTCCACCTTGATTCGCAGCACCACCTCCTCGTTGATGAGGATCTCTCCCATTTCGCCCAGGCTCACTTTCTCGGAGAATCCGCTCAGGTGGCCTGAAACGCGCTTTGGCGGCGACACTCCCAGGGTGCCCCGGGGAATGACCACGAAGATGGGGACGGAAACGACCGCCAGCAGCAACGTTATGAGGAGGGCAGTCGACAGATGACCGCGAAGTGCGAGGCTGAGCCCGCGATTTTTCTCATAGGGATCCTTGCTCTCCAGCAACATGAGCGCCAGCACCGCCAGGAAGAGGAACACCAGGACCCAGACCGGAAATACCACGGAGATGGTGGCGGTGGATGCAATCAGGACGAAAGCAAAGGAGATGAAAAGCAGCAGTAGGTAATCGCGCTTCGTACGGGCGCTGCAGAGCCTCACCAGGCTGACCAGCATGAGCAGATGGGCCGTCGCCGGAATGAACGGGGAAAAGGCCACGGCATCGACGACGAACAGAGTCAGCAGGATGCCGAAGACGATGCCTTGAACCGCGCCGTCCAGCCGGATTCGGGGCAGGAATCGAGTCGCGGCCAGGCATGCGAGGTAACCGAGCAACATCCCGCCGCCGATTTCGCCGGACGAGTAGAGTGTCGACACACCCGTCACCTGTAGTCCATAACTGGTCAGATGCAGGACCGTCTTGAACCGCATTGCGTCAAATCCGCAAGTAGTCTATGGCCACAGACCCTGGCGGGACCCACCGATGGCCCGCAGCAACCTCGATGCCGTTTGGTGCCGACGCTTGCTGGAAGGTCTCCGGAGGGCGGCTCATGGGCTGCACCAGCGCCAGGCACTCCATGAACTTCTCGTAGCCGTTCCTGCGGCCATCAACGAGAACCAGGGTTTCGCCGCAAGTGAAACGGAACCTTTGCCCCATTCGCCAATAGTGGTCCCCCAGGGCCGCCACGCAGGAGACCCCTTTCTCGAACTGTTCCAGGCTGCGGCGAGAGAAATCGTTCAGATGGGGATGGAACGTCAGATCGATCAGGTTCTGATTCTCGGCGACGAAGTCCCGGACCATGAGCTGATCCAACCTGGCCGTTGACTTCCAATCCACCAGGCGGGCGCTGTCTCCGCTTTGGTACCGTCGGATCCCATAGAGGCTGTCACCGTGCCCTCTCAGGTTCAGGGCCTCCGCCCCTTGCAGCTCGGGATAGACGAAGAAGAGGGTCTGCAGATTCATCAGCGCGGGGTAGACCAGGATGGAGCCCTGGGTCCGCAATGTTCGCTTGCGATGAAAGAGGCCGAAGGGGAACCTGGTGCCGATCTCGAAGCCATCGACCGGATAGGAGCCGCGGCGGCGGAACAGGCACTTCAAGGTCAGCTTCAGGTCGGACCGGACACCGATGTAGGGAAAGACCTTTTCCCGGGTGAAGAAATCCGTCGCCGGTTCCGGATCCTTTTCCCGGTTCTGGCGGCCCCTCAGTTTCAGCGCGAAGGATGGAATCCAACGCTTCAAGTTGTGCAGAGTGACGAAACAGGTCGCGGTGTCCTGGGCCCGGATCGTCTCCGGCACGCTGATGCTCACCTTCAATCCGTTCAGAACCAGCGCGGACAGCAGTCCCGAAACCAGCAGTGCGGCCAGGAGAAGAGAGAGCAGGAGCACCAGCAGGTTGTTGCCCGAGTTCATGGAGGAGAATCCCAACACGGTCACCAACAGGAGGAAGAAAGCCCCTCGGTGAGTGATGGCCAGGGTGGGAATCCTCTCCCGCAGATCCCTCCGGTAACGGGACAAGACATGGGGCGCCAGGGTCACGGCCGCCAGCGCGGCGAAGATCAATGAGACCAGGGCCAGAAAAGCCGCGGCATGGCTCTGACCGGTCCAGCGCGCCAGGGCGCTCAGCGCGGCCAGCACCGCCGCGGACACCAGTAGAATCAGTGGCCAGACGATTTCTCCCCGGGCCCACTTCAGCTTGAGCCCCCAGATCATCAGACCGGGACCTCGACCTGGTCCACAAGGTCCGCAATGATCGATTCGGCTTCCTGGGTCTTTTCCAGAGGCGAGGCATGTCTGGGACTGACCAGGACGCGGTGGGAAAATACGGGCACCACCAAGCGCTTGACGTCGTCCGGGATGCAGTAGGATCTGCCCCGGAAATAGGCTTGCGCCTGAGCCGCCCGATACAGGAACATGGCGCCCCGGGTGCTCACTCCCAGGGCCAGAAGTTCGCACTCCCGCGTGGCCCTCACCAGTGCCATCAGGTACCGTAGGAGCGTCTCCTCGAACCGCACTTCCTGAACCTCTTCCTGACCCCTCAACAGATCCTCGGTGCTGACGACCGGATCGAGATCGGAGGTCTCATACCGCCCCTGCGAGCGCAGGATCTCCGTTTCGTGAGACTCGCTGGGGTAGCCCATGGAGATGCGCATGAGAAACCGGTCCAATTGGGATTCCGGAAGCGGATAGGTCCCGTGGTGTTCCGTCGGGTTCTGGGTGGCAATCACCATAAATGGCTGAGGCAGCAGGTGGGTGTGGTTGTCCACCGTGATCTTCGCCTCGCTCATGGCTTCCAGCAGAGCGCTCTGAGTCCTGGGCGTGGTGCGGTTGACTTCATCGGCCAGCACCACGTTGGCAAACAGCGGGCCCGGCCGAAACTCGAATTCCCGTCGGACCTGGTTGAAGACCGAGATTCCGGTCAGGTCCGAAGGGAGCAGATCGCTGGTGAATTGGATGCGCTGGAAGCGGCAGTCGACGGAACGCGCCAGAGCGTGAGCCAAGGTGGTTTTGCCGACGCCGGGGACGTCCTCCACCAGCATGTGTCCCCGGGCCAACAGGGTCACCACCGCCAGCTCCACGACGTCGGATTTGCCCTTGATGACCCGTTCCACCGAGTACTGGAGGGCCTTGAATCTCTCCGTCAGACTGGCGATTCCGGCACCGTTTGACACGCGCGTATGATAGCAGTCCGTGGCGAATGTCGCTGAGTTCCGGCAGACGTCGCCGTCCCCCGGTCAGAGGCTCCGGTCGCTGCCGTGCCCCCCCTGCCGATCACGCCGGTTCCGGTTCCGGCGGCGTCAGGTGAAGAGGGTCTTTTGGGAGGTTGTCGCTTCGAGGCCCAGGTTGGAATAGGCCAGCGGGGTAGCTACCCGTCCCCGGGGAGTGCGGGCCAGGAAGCCGATCTGAATCAGGTAGGGCTCGTAGATGTCCTCGATGGCGCCCTTCTCTTCGCTGATGGCGGCGGAGAGGGTGCTCAGCCCGACGGGGCCGCCGTCGAATCTTGCAATGATGGTGTCCATGAGCTTGCGATCGATCTCGTCAAAGCCGAAACGGTCCACGTTCATCAGTTCCAGTCCGCGGCAGGCGATGTCCCGGGATATCTTTCCGTTGGCCCGCACCTGGGCATAATCGCGGACCCGCTTGAGCAGGCGGTTGGCGATCCGTGGGGTGCCCCGGCTTCGCCGCGCCACCTCCGCTGCGCCTTTGCCGTTGATCTCGATGCCCAGCAGTTTCGCCGACCTGCGGATGATGGAGATCAGACTCTCGACGTCGTAGAAGTCGAGCCGCTGTATGATTCCGAACCTTCCCCGGAGCGGAGAGGTGATCAGGCCGGTGCGGGTCGTGGCCCCCACCAGCGTGAACCGGGGGATGTCGATCTTGATGGAGCGGGCGCCCGGGCCTTCGCCGATGATGATGTCGATCTGGAAGTCCTCCATGGCCGGGTAGAGAATCTCCTCGATGGCGGGATGGAGACGATGGATTTCGTCGATGAAGAGAACGTCCTTGTCTTCCAGGTTGGTGAGAATGGCGGCCAGGTCCCCTCGTTTCTCGATGGCGGGTCCCGAAGTGGAGCGAAAGCTGACCTCGAGTTCATTGGCGATGACGTGGGCCAGAGTCGTTTTCCCCAGACCCGGAGGCCCGAAAATCAGAATGTGGTCCAGCGCCTCGCCGCGGCGGCGGGCGGCTTCGATGCCGACGGAGAGCCCCTCCTTGACCTGGTCCTGGCCCACGAAGTCGCGCAGCCGGCGAGGACGGAGATCGGTCTCGTAGAGGACCTCTTCTTCCTGATGCTGAGGATTCATGAGTCGGTCCTGCACCGGTCAATTCCTCCTAAGCTCGGCTTCCGTCGGCACTTGGCCGCTGTGCTTCATCCCCGGTCCCACCTGCCGATTACCTGGAAATCTTGCGCAACGTGCTCTTGAGCAGGTCCTCGAAGCGATCCGGGCTCTCCTGCTTGAGCACCCGGGTGACCGCCTTCTCCGCGATTCGCTTGACATAGCCCAAGTTGACCAGGGCGGAAACCACGTCTTGCCGCAATCGGCCCGGAACCCCCGAAACGCTGGCTGTCTCCACCGGCGGCGCCATATCCTGCAGCCGGTCACGCATCTCCAGGACGATCCGTCCCGCCGTCTTTTTGCCCACACCGGGGACGGCGTACAATCGAGCCAGGTCCCTGGCCGCGACGGCCTCCAGAAATTCGTCGACCGGCATTCCCGACAGGATGGCGATTCCCAGTCGAGGGCCGATACCCGATACCTTTATGAGGCGCGTGAAAAGCTCCTTCTCTCTGACCGTGGAGAAACCATAGAGACTGAGCTGATCCCCTTTCGCGTGAGTGTAGATTTGAAGGGTGACAGGGTCGGGCTCGGAACCCAACTCGTAGTAGGTCGAGAAGGGGATGTGAACCTCGTATCCGACGCCGCGAACGTCCACGATGACGCGGCCGGCCGACTTCTCTGCGAGGACGCCTGTGAGGCGAGCGATCATCTGCTGATTATACCGTCAGGTAGGAAGCCGACGAGGTGGACGACACGATATCGGCCAGCCTACACGGGCGTATCCTCTGTCCGTGCAACGGTCCCGCGCCTATTCATGAAGAGCGGCGCTAATTTATCGACTCCTTCGATCAATCTTAGAATGTCGTCGACATCGTCGACGAATGTGTGTGCCAGCACGTTTCGGTATCGCCAACAACTAAACTGCCACCCGCCCCTGGATCGCATGACCTGCTTCGCCAATTGTGCAGACCGTACCGCTTCATCCCGCCGACCGACCACCCAATAAGCGACAGTCATACACTGGAGATAGTTTGGCGTCGGCGTAGAGTCTGGACGCGACTCTTCTATTTCGACTACCCGAGCAAATGGTTCCGGAACGACAGCACCGCGCTCTCCCCACAGCGCCATACCGTAGTTGAATGCGTATTCTATATTCATCTTGCTCACTTCGGGCTGTCCACTTCGAATGGCTTTTAGTGCTTCGACGAACGAGCCTCGTCCGATGGATACCAACACTAGCTCATGTCTCGCTCGCTCCCGTTCCTCTTTCGACAACCGATCGTCAGACGCGAGCGGACGCAACAGAGCCGCCGCTATTTCCACTTCTTCCTTGGAGCGAGTCAGGCGCAACGCGATCAAGAGTCGCTTATCAGGCGCAAATGACGTTACGGTAGGCGATCCAGCGAAACGCTTCAGTTCGTCCGGCTTGATCAGCGTAAGGGATCTTCTTATCTGCAAGGATGAAGCGTTTTCAGCTTGGAGAGTCTGCATGGCATCCACGCTGGCGCCGTCCCGATCGTCCTGCCCACGCCGGACATAGGCCCGTTGTAAATAGACTTCCGGTTCCCCATAGCCGATGTCGACAGCTCTGTTAAATAGACTCTCCGCGTCTTCGAATTGGCCCTCATCCATATGCCACGAGCCAAGTCGAAAGAGCACTTCGCCGTCGCCTGAGTGATGCTCTTCGATCTTTCTCACGTGCTCTTTTATTCTTGCCGGCGTTAGGCGCCTACTTTCCGAAGTTCTGCGAATTCGGCCTGCTCGACCTCTTTCGTCGCCGACTGTGTCGATGAAATCGAGGGCTCCATAGCGATCTTCCGGATTGAACCTAATAATTTCGGATGTGAGCGCGCGATATTCTCTCGAGAGCCGGCTTCTAGGTCGATCTTTGGTGAATATGACTTGGTTCAACAACGAGAGGCTGTCGTATCTATGGATCATCATGGGATCGTGCTTAAAGGCAAGATCCTCCTTGAATGATGCAATGCTGTTTTCGAGAATCTCATCTTCATCATCGAGATCAGGAACGTTGGACATCACGAAGTGAAGGTCGATCGCTTTACTTCGTGGCTCCATACTCTCCGCTCTGATGTCGCTAACGACCCTCTTCAAGCCGCGGAGGTTTTGTGCATTGGGGAAGAAGAGTATGACGACTGCATCGGGAAGTTGTCGCGTGCAGATACCGCCGATGTCCGTATGGCCAGTGCGCGAATCGATCAACACATAGTCTGGTTTAATGAACGTTTTCCATTGCTCTTTGAGATCTTCGAACAAAAGGAACCCATCGTGGTGCTCGTAGAGCGTGCCCCAGTCGACCTGAGTAAAGGTCGTTGCGTAAGTGTCCTGATGGGCACCGGAGGGCATGATCCATAGCCCGCCGCCATTGTCTCCTATACCGCGCGACTCGGAGACAAAGTCATTAATATGCGGAGCGCAACCGGTGCTAAGGTAGCTGCTCACGAAGTCGATCATTCCAGCCGTCGTGATTCGAGGGCCCGGCAGATCGAATGTGTCGAGGCCGGGTGCTTCCAGATCGAAGTCCACAGCAAGAACACGCTGGCCTTTACTCGCGAGATCGACCGCCACGTTGACGAGGGCCATCGTTCGGCCTACACCGCCTTTGAAAGAGTAGAAGGTTGTGATGTACACTAATCAACTCGCGAGTCTAAGGCGGAAACTGGCTTGGTCGCGCCGATGTTGTTGGGATACTCTCAACGCGCGAAATCGTGGGCGACTTCCCATATCCTGTGACTGAAGAGTTTCTGTATTGGAATGCAGAATCTGTGTGAGTTGTCGCATGACTCCGGGTAGTGCCAAAAGTCGAAGATAACGGTCGTTGGCAAGATTCTGGACCAAAACCCCATTTTCCCAACGGTTGAGCGTGGCTTCCCCAAGACCCGTAGTCTTAGCAAACTTCGCACGACTCATCCCGTACTTTGCTCTGAGACCGCGTACTTCCGTCGGAGACAAGACCCCTAAATGGTGACAAACTGCTTCATGTCGGAGCCTTTCGGCTTCTTGGTCAAGAAACTCAAACCCGCACGATTGACAATGGCGAACGGGAATTTCTACGCTAATTTTGGCCGCTGAATCTCCAGATCCGTAGGAAAAAACATCGTGATGCCATAATGTAACGATCGAGTAGGCACTACACTGCGGGCAGTGGTCATTGACAACAGCATTGTCGAACGAGTGGGTTGGGTTACCGGATACCATGATCTCGATTCCTTCAGCAGTATGTGGAGTAATGAAAGCTGCGGCCTATGATTTTTCCGGCTCCCAATTCGAGCTTTACGTAGAGCACAGGAAAATTTGCTCCAAGATCAATCTTCATGACGTAGCCCTTTTTGCCCGGCGGCCTTCGGAGTTCGACGACGTCTACATTCTCGCCAGTTTCCAGCCTTGAGGCGATAAATTCCCACGCAGAAGCGTCCGAAAAGTGCGTCGCGATCATTCCGTCGGGATTGCGTACTTCGCCTGGCCGCCATTCGGTCGGTCGGTAGCGGCTGAATGCTGTGATGCGCGCCTCTTTCCTGCGGGCGAGCACGATCAGTTGATGCCGGATCGAATCTTCGATGCTCAAATTGTAGTTCCGGTCGTGCGTAGCGGCTCTGCCCCATTTCGATCCAAATCATATGATATTACAGAGGGTCAGTCAAGAGGATATGGAGCTCATATGGTGGATTCTGTGCTGTCGCAATAACTCGTGTCCAACTGCATTGGTCTGCCCGATAGGGTTTGCGGACGTTAGAATCGCGTCTTCACCTTCCATCGGGAACTCCACGGCGGTGACGGTGTAGGCACCCCGTTCATCGAACGCCCTTGGAAAGAAGAAATCAATGGCACAGGATTACAGTCTTCCTGACTCAGCCCCTCCGCCTCTTCACGGGTCCAAAGGGATTGGCGAGTGTTTACCGCTTTTCCGCTCCCGGAGGCCGCGGTCCATCTCGGCCAGGAACTTCCGGGCTTGCGCGAGGGGGTCGGCGGCGTCGCGGATGGGCCGTCCCACCACCAGATAGTCGGCGCCGTCCCGGACCGCACGCCAGGGAGTGACCACCCGTTTCTGGTCGTCGAGCCGATCCCCTCCGAGCCGGATGCCGGGGCAGACGAGGATTGGGTCCGGACCCAGCTCCCGTCGCAGCCGCCGCACATTCTGGCCGGAGCAGATCAGCCCGTCGCAGCCGTTGGAGACCGCGGTCCGGGCTCTCCAGCCGACGTAATCCTCCAAATCCCGGAACCGTCCTCCCGAACCCAGCCCGACGTTGTCTCGCAGGTCCCGGGCATCCACACTCGTGAGCAGAGTGACGCAGAATACCTGCAGCCGAGAATCGCCTGTTCCCTCTCGGGCGGCCGCTGCTCCGGCTCCCGCGTCGTGAATGGTGATGAAGCGGGCGCCCAGCCGGGAAGCTGCGGCGACGGAGCGGCGCATGGTCGCGGGTATGTCGTACAGCTTGAGGTCCAGGAAGACGTCCAGTCCCTCCCGGACCAGCCACCGCACCAGATCGGGCCCTTCCGAGACGAAGAGCTCAAGGCCCACCTTGAAGAAGCCCACGGAAGGCCGTAGCGTCTCGACCAAGGCCTCCGCTTCGGCCCGGCTCCCCACATCCAGGGCGAAAATGAGCCGCCTCTCCGACGTTCCGGGACTCATAGGGAGAGCAGGGGATTCTCCCGGTTCTCCAGTGGCAGTTTGACGGGACCTCCCTGGCGATGGGACTCGAAGGCGGCCACGATCATCTCGGTGGCGCCGCGAGCCTCGTAGACGCTGCCTACGGGATCGCGATCTTCCTCGATGGCCCGGATCAGATCTTCGCAGATCCAGATGTTCCCCTGGTGAGCGCCGCCCTTTTTTAGCGGTTCCGGCTGGCCGGCTCCGGTCGTGCTCACGCTGATCCACTTGGAGCCGGTCCGGCCCGGCGACCACGCCGAGTCCTCCAGCAGATGCACGTCGGGGACCGGACCGGTATGGGTTTCGAGCAGCCCCTTGGAACCCCGGATCGTGAGGCCGAAACGAGTCGGCCGACCGGCCGCGTTCCGGTGGCTCGAAAAGTAGGCGCCTGCGCCGTTCTCCATGCCGTACATGGCTTCCACCCGGTCTCCCGCCAATGCGCCGATGCCTTCGGCGCCGTCGGCCACGTCGGCGCGGCTCACCGGGCGTCCGTTCTGCGTGACCCGGGCGTAGCACCAGAGGGCATTTCCGCCGAAAATGCGCATCAGGTCGAAGATGTGCGTTCCCAGGACCCACAGGTCCTCGCCGCCGCCGCGACGGTCCTCCTTGCCGCGGCCGCAGAATTCCAGAACCCGGCCCAGACGTCCCTCGGCGATCAGATCCTTGATCACCTGGATCTTGGGGCTGTAACGGGTCTGGTGGGCGATGGCCAGCTTGACGTGGGAACGCTCACAGGCCTCGACCATGGCGTCCGCCTCGGCCAGAGTCCGGCACATGGGTTTCTCCAGGAAGATGCTGGCTCCATACTCGGCGCAGGCCAACACCATGTCATGGTGGCAGTCCAGCCACCGGGGAGCCACGCTCACGATCTGAGGACGTTCCTGGCGCAACATCTCCCGGTAGTCGGAGTAGCCGGCCTTGACGCCCAGCCGGGCAGTCGCTTCCTGGAGACCCTTTTTGTCCTCATCGGCGACGGCGACCAGTTCCGCCCGGTCCACCGCCGGCCAGACCGTGTCCAGTCCGTGCCCATAGTTCCCTCGATTGGTCCTGCCGATGACGGCGACCCGGTATTTTTTGCTCATAGTCTCACCTCACGGAATAGGTTGGGGATGAAGTCAATCTTAACAGTCCGTGGTGAAAGTCTCACGCAGCACCGAGCCCGGGACAGGTTCCGCTCTGGCAAACTGTTGCCGGTAGGGCTAACCTGATGAACCACGCTGGGGACGCTGGTGCTGCGTCTCTTCGGGTGGTTCGCGAATCGTGGAGTCGCAGATGAAGCAGAGTGCGGGCAGGTGGAGGACTTGGCTGCTCCTGTTGCCTCTCCTGGTTGCGGCGGACTCCGTCTGGTGCCAGGAGCCGGCTTCAAACGCTGGTTCGGCGGCGGCGCCGCGATTCGACGAGTCTTCAGTTTCCGCCGCCGAGCCGCGTCCGTCACCCCTGGAACTGCTGCGCGAAGCGATTCTCCAACTTCGGCGGCTTCCCGACTCCAACCGTCGCGTGAGCCGTTCGGTCGACGACGTCGTCGAGGCCATCTCCGAAAGTCTGTCCCACAAGGGAGAGAGCCTTTATCTCGATGGGAGGCAGATCCGCTCGTATCCGGACGGTAAGAGGGTCTTCAAATACAGTAAACGGGCGCTGCGCCGGCTCCAGCGGGGTTTCAAGTCGGTGCGTGGGAACCGAGAGGCCGAGTCGGTTTTCAAGAGGGTGACAATGAATCTCCTCGAGGCTCAGGCCGAGATCGCTCGGGCCTCCATCGAGGCTGCCCAGCGGTTGAGCGCCATCGGTCTGGCGGACGAATGGAAGGTGGAAAGAGCCCTTCGGGAATTGGAGAGAGCCGGCCTGCACGCTGATTCCAGGAAGGCCATGGATATGCTGAAGAAGGCCTGGGAGGTGTCGCAGCGGGCCGTGCACCGGCAGAATCTGGCGGTCGTTTCCTTTCGGGACTCTCCCGATCCGTTTTCTCCGGGGCTGGCTACCAGCACTCTGTCCATCACGTTCAAGATTCTGGCCCGGGGACACTACTCGCTGGACTATGTTCGGGTCATTCAAGATCCGGCCAGTGGCGAGGCGCTCCGAATATTGAACAATCGTCCCTGGGACGGGAAGGACGGAACCGGACGCACCGTTCCCGACGGGAGCTACCCCTATCTGGCTTTCGGTCAGCTCACGAGGCTCACGGTGTTCGACCGGCGCCGGGGAAGGATTCCCGTGCGCAGGCCGGGTGAGTTCCGGGCCGCATCGTTTCCCATAGTCGGCACCGTCATGTTGGACGGCACACCACCCGTTCTCCAGTTCGAGATCACTCCTCCGCCGAACCGCCATGGCTGGCACAATTCGGACGTGACCGTTTCGTTTGACGCGCAGGACAACCTGGCCGGTTTGGCCAGTGTGACTCCTGACCTGAAAATTACCACCGAGGGTCCGGTTCGACGCCTGAGGGGCATGGCCGTCGATCGAGCCGGAAACAGCACTTCCTTGGATCTGGCAGTCAAACTGGACAAGCAACCCCCCTCGATCGAGGTGACGTGGCCCACCACCGGGTCCCGGCTGGAAGAGGGGAGGCTGAGGTTGACGGGGATAGTTGGAGACGCCCTCTCCGGAGTCGCCCAAGTGACTTGCAACGGAACGCCGGTCACGTCTTGGGACACGGACTTCGACTGTGACCTGCGGCTCCGGGAGGGAGAGAATCGGCTTCGAGTGGAGGCGGTTGATCACGCGGGAAACGGCGCGTCGGCCTCGGTTCGGGTGCACGGCCTGTCAACCGCGGCGGCGGCACACTTCCCTGCCGGCACAGAATAAAATGCGCAGATCTTTCGCGTGCACGCGTCGGTGGCTCTTTCCACTGATGCTGGGGCTTCAGTTTTCCCTGCCGCTGCCGGCCCAGACGGGAGGAGAGGATTGGCCCCGGTTCCTGGGACCTCGGGGAGACGGCAGCTCAAGCGAGACGGGTTTGCTGGAAGGCTGGTCCGAAGAAGGTCCGCCCCTGGTCTGGGAGCGGAGGCTGGGGCGTTCGTTCAGTCCGCCCGTAACCTCTGCCGGCCGTATCGTCGTATTTCACCGGGTTCGGGATGAAGAGGTCGTCGAGTGTCTCGAAGCCGGAACGGGGCGTCCCGTCTGGAAGCAGGGATATCCTACTCGCTACCGGGATCGTTACGGTTACAACAATGGTCCCCGGTCTTCTCCAGCCATCGACGGAGACCGTGTATACACCTTCGGGGCCGAGGGAAAGCTCACCTGCCTGGACTTTTCCACCGGCCGAATCCTCTGGCAGCGTTGGATCAACCGTGACTACCGCGTCCCCCAGAATTTTTTCGGCGTCGGTTCGGCTCCCGTGGTCGAAGGGAATCGAATCCTGCTGAACGCGGGCGGCGACGGCGCGGGTGTCCTGGCAGTGGACAAGAACTCGGGGGAGACCATCTGGAAGGCCGGCGATGACGAGGCGAGCTACTCGACGCCGGCCGTCGCCGATCTGGACGGACGCCGAGTCGCCATGTTCCTGACCCGGGGGGGCTTCCTGGCGGTGGACGCGGCGGACGGCCGGGAACTGTACCGTTATCCTTTCCGTTCCCGCAGCTTTGAATCGGTCAATGCCGCCACCCCGGTCGTGGTGGGCAACCATGTCTTTCTCTCGGCGACTTACAACACGGGAGCCGTTCTGCTGAAGCTGGGTTCGCAGGGTTTGGCGGAAGTCTGGCGAGACCGGCGGGCGATGCAGAATCACTGGGCTACGAGCCTCTACCGGGACGGATACCTGTATGGCGTTGACGGCCGGCACGAGGGGCAGGCGAACCTGCGCTGCATCGAATTCCTGACCGGCGCGGTTCGCTGGGAATCACCTCGGGACCTGGGACGATCCAGTTTTGTCCTGGCCGAAGGCCGACTCATTCTGTTGGGGGAGCGGGGAGATCTGGCTCTGGTGGAATTGATCCCGGACTCGTACCGGGAGAAAGCCCGCGCACGAGTCCTGACATACCCCTGCTGGGCTCCACCCGTTCTCTCCCACGGGCTTCTCTATCTCCGCAACGAGGTCCGTCTGATCTGCCTGGATTTGAGAAAGAAGTGAACTGTTCTTTCTCCCGCTCCGCATGAATCCCCGGAGGCCGCCGCACGAGGTGGGACTCTTGCCACCGGCTGTTATACTCCCGGCGTGATCCGGGCCCTAAAGTTAAGCAAGGTCTACAGGTCCTACCCGGGTCCGTTCGCCCTGTTACGAGAGATCAGTTCCGGCAAACCCTCCCATCGGCCGTTCGCGGCCCTGGAATCGGTCAGCTTTCAAGTCCCAAAAGGTGAAAGTTTCGGCATCATCGGCAACAACGGGGCGGGGAAGTCGACCCTGCTCAAGATATTGGCCGGAACCTGCGTTCCCACCAGCGGAGAGGTCCGTCTCCAGGGCCGGCTGGCCGCACTTCTGGAATTGGGCGTCGGGTTCGACCCGGAGTTTACGGGACGGCGCAACCTCTACTTCGGGGGCACTCTGGCCGGTTTTTCCAGGGATGAGATCGCACGCCGCGAGGCCGGGATCATCGAATTCAGTGGCCTTGGTGACGAGATCGATCGACCGGTCAAGACCTACTCCGCGGGAATGATGCTGCGGCTGGCTTTTTCCCTGTCGACCAGTTTCGAGCCGGACGTCCTGATTGTGGACGAGGTTCTGGCCGTGGGAGACGGTGAATTCCAGAGCAAGTGTCTCGATCGTATTCAAGGTCTCCGGGATCGAGGATGCACGGCCGTCTTGTGCTCCCACGCCCTCCATCAGATACAGAACTTCTGTTCCCGAGCCATATGGCTGCATCGGGGGCGGGTCCAGGCGATGGGTTCAAGCCGTGAGGTGGTGGGGCGATATCGTGATTTTTGTCAGACGGGAAGCCGGGAGTGGGACCCGGTTCAGGTCCAGGAGGCCGGTTCTCGAAAAATCTGCTGGATCGACGACGTCAAGCTCGAACGTCCCCGGACCGGGCCTTTCCGGACCGGAGAAAGTTTGAAGTTGGACGTTTCGGCCCACTTTCTCCCCGAGTTCCACGGGACTCCCGGCCTGGGAGTCGCCGTGGTGCGAGACGACGGGATTGTCGTCTACGTCACCAGCACCATCTTCGACGGTGTTCCGCTCCGGGAGGCTGGTCCTGGCGAATACCACGCCCGAGTGGTATTTCCTGGAATGGCGCTGTTGGAAGGCCGCTATTACTTCAACGTCGTTGCCACCGATACCGCGGGTCTCCAGTCCTATGACCTGGCCGAGAAGAAGGAACCCTTCTCCGTGACCCACAGCGGTTCCGATTCGGGTCTTCTGCGGCTGGCATTGGAATGGGGGGAGGAGAGGAAAGAGAAAAGAGGAGAGAGGAGAGAGTGAAGAGGGGGAGGGGAGAGTGAGGCGCTCTGGCGCCGGACGGGTGTGTCTTGACGATCTCGTGGCCCTTGGATTGGAACCTGGGGAAGCCCGGCGGCTGGCGGCGGAGGTGAAACGTCTTTTGGGCACCTGCTCCTCCGTCGAATGTTGGCGGCGGATCAGCAGTGGCCTCCTGAGTCCGGCTCATCCGTTCCCGGTCCACAAACTGCTGCACCGGACCGTGTTCGACAACGAGCACGATGCGGGTCCCGCGCCCATTTTCGTTCCGGCGCCGGATTCCGTCCGGGAATCGAACCTGGCGCGAATCCAGGTGCAACTGGGTCTGGAATCGTATTCCGAACTACACTCCTGGAGTGTGGAGAACCGCTCCGCGTATTGGGAAATGATGATCCGGCACCTGGGGATCCGGTTCCGGACTCCGCCGGTCAAGATCCTGAATTCGACATCGGATGTGGAAAACGCGAGGTGGCTGCCCGGAGCCAAGCTGAACATTGCCGAGAGCTGCTTTGGCCGTGGATCGGAACGGGCCGTCGTTTATAAGAGAGAGGGGGCGCCCCTTTCCAGTCTGACCCGGAAGGGGTTGGACTCGATGTCGAACCGCGTCGCCAACGCGCTTCCCCTCCTGGGAGTGGATCAGGGTGACACGGTTGCCATCGACATGCCCATGAACGTCGAAGCCGTGGCCATTTACCTGGGCGTCATCAAGGCGGGTTGTGTGGCGCTGACCGTAGCCGAAAGCTTTTCCGCACCGGAGGTCCGGACTCGGTTCAAAGCCGGAAAGGCCAAGGCCCTCTTTACTCAGGACCGGATTCTGCGCGGTTCCAGGGAGCTGCCTCTTTACACCAGGATGATGGAGGCCGGAGCCCCGGTGGCGGTAGTGGTGCCGGCTCGGGGAGGACTCTCCGAGCCGCTGCGGGAGGGAGACCTGTCGTGGAACGACTTCCTGAGTGACAACGATGCTTTCCAGGCAGTGGCGTGCGACCCCGACGACGCCATCAACATTCTCTTCTCCTCGGGGACCACGGGCGAGCCCAAGGCCATTCCGTTCACTCACCTGACCCCCATCAAGTGCGCCGCCGACGGATGCCTGCATCAGGACATTCGGGAGGGCGACGTGGTGGCATGGCCTACGAGCTTGGGATGGATGATGGGACCCTGGTTGATCTATGCTTCCCTCATCAATGGCGCCACCATCGCACTCTTCGACGGCATTCCCACATCCAGGCCGTTCTGCGAGTTCGTGCAGAATGCGAAAGTGAATGTTCTGGGGGTCGTGCCCACTCTGGTTGGGGCCTGGCGGGCCGGAGGCTGCGTGGAGGGACTCGATTGGTCGTCCGTCAGAGTCTTCACCTCCACGGGAGAATGCTCGAATCCCGACGACATGCACTATCTGACCTCCAGGGCGGGGTACCGGCCCGTGGTCGAGTACTGTGGCGGAACCGAGATCGGGGGCGCTTACATCACGGGGACCGTGGTGCAGACCTCGGTTGCATCAGCCTTCTCGACGGCGGCTCTGGGCATGAATCTGACCATTCTGGACCGGTTTGGCGCCGAGTCCGATCAGGGTGAGATTTTCATCGTTCCCCCCTCCATCGGGCTCTCCACGCGCCTGTTGAACCGGAACCACCATCGGGAGTATTACGCCGGAACGCCCCAGGGTCCGGGAGGGGGTCTGCTGCGCCGTCATGGAGACCGGATGGAGCGGCTCGACAATGGCTATTTCCGGGCGCAGGGGCGGATGGACGACACCATGAACCTGGGTGGCATCAAGGTGGGGTCGGCAGAGATCGAAAGGGTCCTGAATCGGGTTCCGGGGATCGGTGAGACGGCGGCGGTGGCGGTCTCTCCTCCCGGTGGAGGCGCAACCCGGCTGGTGGTCTACGCCGTCCCGGCCACGCCGGAACCGGAGCTCGACGAGCAGGAGCTCATGGGAATCTTCCAGAAGGCGATTGCGGATCATCTCAATCCCCTCTTCAGACTCCACGACGTCAAGGTGGTCCGGATGATGCCCCGGACCGCCTCCAACAAGATCCTTCGGCGTCAGCTGCGGTCCGGATACACGGGGCAGGATTCGTGATCAGAAGCCCGAATACCCAAATGTGGGAGACCGGCGCACCATGACCTTCGAGGTCGCCTTCATGTTGGGGCTGATCGCAGTCGCGCTGGTGGTGTTCTCGTTGGAAATCTTTCCCATCGAGGTGACGGCGGTCGCTCTCCTGGGCGTCCTGTTGGTCACTGGGACCCTCACTGTGGAACAGGCCGTTTCGGGGTTCAGCAACAAGGCGGTGGTCACCATAGCCGCCATGTTCCTCCTGAGTCATGCCCTGGTGAAGACCGGTATTCTGGAGGTGGCCGCCGATCGTCTCAGCCGCCAGGTAGGGACCCGGAAATGGCTGGGAATGTGCATTTTCCTGGGCGTGGCCGGTATTCTTTCCGGGTTTCTGAACAACACTGCGGTGGTAGCGGTCTTCATTCCCCTGGCCATCAACCTGTGCCGCCGGTTCCACCTCAGTCCCAGCAAGGCCCTGATTCCCCTCTCCTTCGCCAGCATGGCCGGTGGAACCCTGACCCTGGTGGGGACCTCCACGAATCTGATCGTCAGCTCGGTCGCGGAGAAGGCTGGCCAGGCTCCTTTCGGAATGTTCGAGTTCTTCCCTTTGGGAATCTTGCTGTTGATCGCAGGGCTGATCTACGTCTGTCTTCTCTCACGGCGCCTTCTACCCTCCCGTTCCACACCGGTCTCCCTTTCCGGCAACTACCATATGGGCGCCTATCTGACCGAGGTTCGGGTCCGGAAGAGGTCAAGGCTCGCCGGACAATCCTGCCTGGACGTCGGTATGAACAAGCGTTATGACATCATCGTGCTTTCGATCCTGAGAGGCGGCCGCCATGTCTCCCAGAATATTCGGAACCTGCGCCTCGAAGCCGGTGACGTCCTTATCGTTCGCGGGACCATCGACAACATCCTGCGGGTGCGACGAGAATTGGGGCTGGCCCTGCTGTCGGACATCAAGCTCAACGATCAGGAATTGGCCCGGGAGGGACAGCTCATGGCCGAGGGTCTGGTCACCCGCACCAGTTCGCTGATCGGCAATACCCTGAAGGATGCCGACTTCAGGCAGCATTATCGGGCATTCGTGCTGGCCATCCGACGCCACGGCGAGATCTTGAGGAACAAGATCGCCAACATTCCCCTGCGGTTTTCCGACACGCTGCTGATCCTGGCTTCGCCCGATCGACTCGATGATCTTCGCCGTTCGGATGACCTCATTATTATCTCCCAGGTCGATCTGCATATCAGAAGAGGACGATTCTGGTGGCTGGTCCTGGTCTTGATTCCGGTGATGGTGGCGCTGGCGGCCCTTGGAATTATGGAGATTCTGAAGGGAGCGTTCCTGGCGGTGATGCTGCTTCTTGTTCTTTCCATTCTTTCTCCACAGGAGTCCTACCGCTCCATCGACTGGTCGGTCGTGGTCCTGATCGCATCGCTGATCCCCGTGGGCGAAGCCATGATCGAAACCGGAACGGCCGGCTACATCGCCGACCAGATCCTGATCGTGGTCTCATTTTTCGAGGGGTCCGATCTGGCCCCCTACGTCGGAGTGGCGCTGATCTACCTGGTCACCTGCGTCCTGACCCAGGTGGTGTCCAATGCGGCCACCGCCGTCTTGATGCCCCCGGTGGCTCTGAGCCTGGCTGCCGCCCTGGGCGTGGACGCGAGACCCTTTCTGATGGCGACCTGCTTCGCCGCGTCGTCGGCATTTCTCACCCCCATGGGCTACCAGACCAATCTCATGGTCTATGCCCCGGGCAACTACCGGTTCCTGGACTACACTCGGTTCGGCGGTCCCTTGAGCCTGGTCTTCTGGGTCATGGCGACCGTGTTCATTCCCCGATTCTGGCCGTTTTGAGCCACTCTTGGCCGCGAATTTCCCGGAGGTCCCCGATGCGTGTCTGTAGAAACTGTGGAATCGTATTTCTGATCCTGTGGTGCGGTTGGACTCCGGTGGAGAGCGCGCCGGAAAATCCACCCGGGATGGTGGGGTTTTCCCCCGGTGCGGCCGAGGAGCAGCGGCTCCTGGAATCGAAATTGGACGCTGCCCTGGATCCGGCTCAGATTGAAGACTGGATCCGAAGACTCAGTTCCCGCCCGCATCATCCGGGCTCCCCCAAGGGCCGGGAAAACGCCCAATTCATGGTTTCCCTGTTTCGCTCATGGGGGTACGAGAGCTGGTTGGACGAATATCGGATCCTCTTTCCGACACCCAAGCTTCGGCTGTTGGAAATGCTGGAGCCCGAGCCCTTCCGGGCCCGCCTGATCGAACCCGCGCTGGCCCAGGATTCCACGTCCGATCAGACCTCGGAACGGTTGCCTGCCTACAACGCCTATTCGCCGGATGGGGAGGCGACCGGCCAGCTGGTCTATGTCAATTACGGGATACCGGCCGATTACGAGCAACTGGAGCGCCGGGGCATCCAGGTCAAGGACCGGATCGTCATCGCCCGCTACGGCGGTTCCTGGAGGGGGCTCAAGCCCAAGCTGGCAGCCGAGCGGGGAGCGCTGGCCTGCATCATCTATTCCGACCCCAGGGACGACGGATATTTCCAGGGTGACGCCTACCCCACGGGTCCGTTTCGAAACAAGGATGGGGTGGAGAGAGGATCGGTGCTCGATATGCCTGTCCATCCCGGGGATCCATTGACCCCCTTTACGGCGGCGACCGAGGATGCCGACAGATTGTCCCGGAGCGAAGCTCCCACCCTGCCTCGAATCCCGGTCCTTCCCATCTCCCATGAAGACGCGCTTCCCCTGCTCAGCGCCCTGGAGGGTCCTGTGGCTCCCCCTCATTGGCGCGGCGCCCTGCCCATCACCTACCACCTGGGTCCGGGTCCGGCCACCGTGCGCCTCAAGCTGGAGTTCAATTGGGACCTGGTTCCCGCCTACAACGTCATCGCCAGGCTGGAAGGCCGGGAAGAGCCGGATCAGTGGATCCTTCGCGGGAACCATCATGACGCCTGGGTCCACGGCGCCAGGGACCCGGTGAGCGGCGTGGCCGCCATGCTGGCCGAGGCCCGAGCGGTGGCCGGCTTGACCGAAGACGGGTGGCGTCCTCGCCGCAGCATCGTCTACGCTGCCTGGGACGCGGAGGAGCCGGGTTTGATCGGTTCCACCGAGTGGGTCGAAGAGTACGCCGTGGAGTTGAAGCAGAAGGCCGTCGTCTACGTGAACAGCGACTCCAACGGCCGTGGTTTCCTGAGTGCCGGAGGCTCCCACAGCCTGGAGACACTGGTCAACCAGGTCGCAAGGGACGTCGATGATCCCCAGACGGACCTGAGCGTCCTGCAGCGTTCCCTGGCCCGGCGTACGGTTTCCAAGGACCCGTTGCCGCTCTCACCGGTGGAGGGGGTGGAACTGGGAGCCTTGGGATCGGGTTCCGACTACACTCCGTTTCTCCAGCACCTGGGAGTCGCCAGCCTCAATCTGTCCTTCGGCGGCGAGTCCCCTCAAGGCTCCTATCATTCCCTCTACGACTCCTTCGACCACTACCGCCGTTTCATGGATCCGGGATACCGGTACGGCGTCGTCCTGGCCCAGGTGGCCGGCAGAACCGTCCTTCGGCTGGCCAATGCCGAGGTGCTGCCGTTGGAGTTCACCCGTCTGGCCGCCACTTTGGAAGGTTACCTGACGGAGATCCTGGATCTGAGCGACGAAATGCGGCGGGGTACCGAAGCCCGGAACCGTTGGATTCGGCGTGGATATCTGAAGGCGGCGTCAGATCCGACACAGACTTACGTGGCTCCGGCGCCGCAGGAGGCCGTTCCGTTTTTCAACTTTGCACCGCTTCGAAACGCCGTGGCGGGACTTCAGGCCAGCGCCCGCAAGTATGCCGAGGCTTACGGCCGGTTCGCTTCCGCGGGCATGCTCCCAGAGGCGGAACGGTTGAAGCTGAATCGGATCCTCAGGGGACTGGAGCAGAAATTCGCACACCCGGAAGGCCTGCCGGGGCGCCCCTGGTACCGGCACCACATCTATGCGCCGGGCTTCTATACCGGTTACGGCGTCAAGACCCTGCCCGGCGTCCGAGAGGCGATTGAGCAACGGAAATGGGAACAGGTCGAGGTCCAAATCGAACGGGCCGCCGGCTTGATCCGGGCCTTCTCCGGCGAGGTCCAGCAGGCGGCTCGTTTGCTGGCGGCGCGCCCCTCACGCTAAGACGTCGTGGAGGACCCTGCCTCCCACGTCGGTGAGACGGAAGTCCCTCCCGCTGTAACGATAGGTCAAGCGGGTGTGGTCCAAACCCAGCAGATGCAGGACCGTCGCGTGCAGGTCGTTGGGATGGACCCGGTTTTCAACCGCCCTGTAACCGAAATCGTCGGTGGCGCCGTAGGTGCCGCCGCCGCGAATTCCACCTCCGGCCAGTAGTGTGCTGTAGCCGTGCACATTGTGGTCGCGGCCCTTTCCGATCTTTTCCAGACCGCTGTTCTGGATCATGGGAGTGCGGCCGAACTCGCTGCCGACGATGACCAGCGTCTCCTCGAACAGGCCGTGTGACTTCAGATCCTGGACCAGGGCGGCGATGGGCCGGTCGGCCACCTGAGCGTGACGGCGGTGGTCCATGATGTCGTCATGGCTGTCCCAAGGCTGGGAGCTTCCGTAGAAGACCTGGACCATTCGAACCCCCTGCTCCACCAGTCGACGGGCCATGAGGCAGCCGCGGCCGAAGTCGCTGTCGCCGTACCGGGAGCGCGTGGACTCCTTCTCCCTGGTGATGTCGAAGACATGGGGCACTTCCATCTGCATCCGGAAGGCCACTTCCATGGCGGCGATGCCGGACTCCAGTTCCGGCTGGCGGCCGAGACGTCCCAGAAAGGAGCGGTTGAGCTGGTTCAACAACGCAAGTTGCCGTTCCTGCTCTCCGGGGAGCAACTTCGGATTGCGAACGTTCCGGACCAGTTTCTCCGGCGACGTCTCGCTGTTGCGAACGTGGGTTCCCTGGAAGGCGTTGGGCAGGAAGCCGGAGGACCAGAGGGGAGGACCCACGATGGGATAGCCGGGACACAAGACCACGAACCCAGGCAGATTCTCGTTCTCGGAGCCCAGACCGTAGGTGATCCACGAACCCATGGAAGGGTGACCGGGGAGTTGATGCCCACAGCTCATAAGAAGAAGGGAGGGCTCGTGATTGCCGATGTCCGAATGCATGGAGCGGATCACGCAGAAATCGTCGATGGAATCGCCTACTCGCGGGAAGATCTCCGAAACCGGAATTCCACTCTCGCCGCAACGGCGAAATTCAAAGGGAGATCTCATCAGGGTGCCCGACGCGCGGTCGGTCCTGACCTTGGGGCCGGGGAGCGGTTCGCCGTGGTGGCGACCCAGCGCCGGTTTGGGGTCGAAGGTGTCGACTTGGGAAAGACCGCCATTGAGAAAGAGAAAGATGACGTGCTTGGCCCGGGGCGGGAAGTGAGGTTCCCGAAGGGACAGCGGCTGGTCGCCGGATGATTCTGCCAGCAGGCTGGACATTCCCACCGTACCGAACCCGGTCCCCATGAGAGACAGCATCTCACGTCGGTTCATGTTGGGCTCCTCCTATTCCAACGGTACAAAAATCTTCCCGGATCGTCAGTTCACCGAGCTGAACTCGCTGGACGCCAGCAACATTTGAGCATATTTGGGCCAGGGATTTTCTTCTCCATCCAGGTATTCAAGACCCATGCGGATCTCGGCCGGTTCCGGAGAACGCCCGTACAAGAGGCTGTAGGCCCGCCGGATCCGGGCTCGCCCGCCTTGGGGCGACTCCCTGGCCAGGCGCCGGGCCAAGGCTTCCGCCTGCTCCATGACGAAGGGGCTGTTCAGGAAGAAGAGCCTCTGCATGGGGCCGACGGTGACGGGCCGCCGATCGCTGTGGGCATTGGGGTCGGGAAAATCGAACAGGGCCATGGTGCGGTCGGGCTGGGTCCGGCTAACGGTGGCGTACAGCGCACGGCGCCGGTGCTTTTCGTCCAGCGGCGCCGGAGGCCCGCCCAGCTTCCGATCCAGTTTCCCCGAGACGGCCAGAATCGTGTCCCGCAAGGCTTCCGCATCCAGTCTCGGGACCGGATTCATCCGCCACAGTAGCCGGTTCTGCGGATCCTTCTCGAAGTTCTCCTGCCGGTACCGGCTACTCAGAGCATAGGTGGACGACAACATGATCTCCCGGTGGAGCTGCTTGACGGACCATCCGCTCCGAATGAAACGGGCCGCCAGATAGTCCAGGAGCCGGGGATGGCTGGCGGATTCTCCCAATCTCCCGAGATTGCTTGGTGTCGGGATGATCCCCCTGCCAAAATGGTGCTGCCAGATTCGATTGACCATGACTCGCGCGGTCAGGGGATTCCGGGAATCGGCGATGGCCTTCGCCAGCTCCAGGCGGCCGCTGCCACGCGTGAAGTTCTCGGGTGTCCCGTCGCTCAGAATGTGGAGGAAGCGTCTCGGAGCCACCTCCCCCAGGTTTTTCTCGTCGCCCCGGATGGCGACCCGGAGATTCTTCGGTTTCTCCTGGTCCTGATAGCTGTGGAGGAAGGGATAGGGCTCGGGCCCCGACTCCTCCAGACGCTTCAACTCGGCGCGCATCCGGTCCAGGTGGCCTTTCCAGACGGGGCTGAGAAAGCGATCGATTTCCAGCCCCTCTTCCGCACCGTAATAGAAAATTCCACCCGGAAACCTGAAGCTCCCTCTCGGATGGGGCTCCGACGCCAAGTCTCTCCACAGGTACCACTTCTCCAGGTCAAGGAACTCCAGGTTGGTGAATTGGCGGGTACCCTGGTCGGCAACCCCTTTGGCCCCGCCCAGCTTCACGTAGTTCCGGTCCTCGATGGCCTCTTTCTCGGAGTGGACGGCCAGAACCATGTCCTGAAAACGGCGCGAGAGATCTTTCAATTGTTGGGGAGTTCCACCCTGGCTTCTGAACTCGTCCCATTCCCGGAGGTACGGATGTTCCAGGTCGGTTCGCTCCAGATAGTTGACCCAGCGCTCCAGAACCTCCGAGTCGAGGTCCTGCGGCGTCTGCGGATTCTCGTTCATCGCCTTCCAGGCGGCCACCATGTAGTCGGAGGTCTGTCCCATCAGGATTTCCGCCAGTTGTTCCGACTGGACTTTGATGAAGGCCTGGATCGCTCCCTTCTGGGCGGTGATCCGCTCCTGGCTCTTCTTGTAAGCCTGGACGATGGAGTCGGCCACCAAGGGGTGTTCCGCGACTTTGCTGCTGGCGAACACACCCTTCAGGGAATAGAAGTCCTGGGTGGGGATGGGATCGTACTTGTGGTCGTGACACCGGGCGCAACCCACGGTCAGTCCCAGAAACGTTCGGGCCGTGACGTCCACCAGATCGTCCAGGTTGGGCGCGATGACGAGGAAGCCCAGGCCCGGAAGCAGTTCCTCCCGGACTTCGGGTTGCAGTTGATCGGCCGCCACCTGGGCCAGGATGAATTGATCGTAGGGCAGGTCGCGGTTGAAAGCCTCCACCACCCAATCGCGATAGCGGAAGGCGTTGGGGTAGGGAGTGTCCGTCCGGGCTCCCAATCTGCCGTCGGAATACCGGGCCAGGTCCAGCCAGTGCCGGCCCCAACGCTCGCCGTAGTGCCGGGAGCCGAGGAGCCGTTCTAAGACTCGGGAGAAGGCATTCGGGGAGGTGTCGCCGACGAAGGCCTCCACCTCTTCGGGCGTGGGCGGAAGTCCGATCAGGTCGAAGCTGGCTCTCCGGATGAGAGTTCGCCGGTCGGTGGTCCCGACGGGAGCCAGACCCTTTTCTTCCAGCCGGTCCAGGACAAAATAATCGATGGAGCTTCGAGGCCAGGAGGTGTCGGCCACCTCGGGTGGGTCCGTCTCCTGGAGCGGCCTGAGCGACCAGAAGGCGCGCTGTTCGGATGTGACGGGGTAGGTAGCGGCCGGCTCCGCCGCGATCAACTTGTCACCGGTATCCGGCCAAGCCGCCCCCGCGTCGATCCAACTGCGCAGATCCTCGATGTTCCGGTCGCTGAGTTTTCCCTGGGGGGGCATCTGCAGCCGGTCATGGGTGTGGGAGACGACCCGAACCAGGAGGCTGCCGGCAGAATTTCCCGGCCGGATGGCCGGTCCCGAGCTTCCGCCGCGAACCAGATCCACCCTTGAATCCAGACGAAGATCTCCCTTTCGGGCGCTGGTGTGACAGGCGTAGCAGTTCTCGGCCAGCAAGGGCCGAATACGCATTTCGAAGAACTCGGCGGCGGCCGGATTGGACCCGAACAGGGGCAGAGCCGAAACCAGCCAGGTTCCGATTGCCAGTAAGACTCGACTGATCATGGGTTTGAAGGCAAAGTTACCAATGCCCTGGAGAAACTGTCAACGGTCGGCGAGGAGCGGGAGGTGACGGTGGAGCAGGCCGGGAACGACTTTTTGAGGCCACCGGACCCGCTACCGCCATATCAGACCGCCGCGGTGATCCGGAGCTTGGGGACGTTCACCATCACCTTGGACCCCGGAGGAACGCTGGAGATGATCCAGACGTTTCCGCCGATGATGGAGTCGCGGCCGATGACCGTGTTGCCTCCGAGAATGGTGGCGCCGGAATAGATCACCACGTTGTCCTCGATGGTGGGATGGCGCTTCTTCCCGCGGGCTGCGGCGGCCCCTTCGGGAAAGCTCAAAGCCCCCAGCGTCACACCCTGGTACAGCTTGACATTCTCTCCGATCTCGGTGGTCTCGCCGATGACGACGCCGGTGCCGTGGTCGATGAAGAAACGGCGGCCGATGCGAGCGCCGGGGTGGATGTCGATTCCCGTTTCGAGATGGGCATATTCGGTCATGATCCTGGGAATCAACGGCACGTTGAACCGGGTCAGCTCGTGGGCGACCCGGTAAACGCTGACGGCCTTCATGGCGGGATAGCTGAGAATGATCTCGTGGGTGCTCTTGGCCGCCGGATCGCCGTCCATGGCAGCCTCCAGGTCCAGGCTCAGAAGTCGCCGGAGCCGCGGCAGGGTCTGGAGGAACCTCCGGCAGAGTTCTTCCGCACGCTCCTCCTCCCGGTCCATCCCGGTACCGGATTCCAGGCGCAGAGCCTTGCGGATCTCGTGCGAGAGCCGGCGGTACACCTCGTCCACCAATTCGCCCAGGTACTGCTCAACGCCCTGTTCGGTGACCGATACGTGCCCGAAGTAGCCGGGGAAGAGGATCATTCGGATCTTTGCCAGCACCTCCACCACCACCCGTTCGTTGGGAAACGGCGTCTCTCCCAAGTGCTGGAGCTTCAGGTTGCTGTCCCGGTAGGTGCCGGCGATCTCTTCGACGATCTTGGAAAGAGAACGTCCACCTGGGGCCGAGCGGACGGTTTTGGAACCCATGACCCTGAATCCTCGCCAACAGTCTACTACGGCGCCGCAATCTCTGTCAGGATGCGGTCTCCGCCCGGGTCGACTGCCGTCGGAAGCGGTCGATCCGGAGCCGCCGCGGTAGAAGTCTCCGTCTTGTCAGGATGGAGGGGTCCTAATATGATCCGAACCATGTCTGAATTCGGTTCGCCGCCACTGCCCCTGACGGAACTGTCGGAAGAGGAGGTGCTGTTTCGAGACGCCGTTTCCGACTTCGCGCAGCGCGAGGTCCGGCCACTGGCCGCCGCCATGGATCGGGATGGAGCCTTCCGGCCCGAACTCCTGGAACAGTTCTTCCAACTGGACCTGATGGGGATCGAGATCCCCGTGTCCCTGGGTGGGGCCGGCGCCAGCTTCTTCATGTCCATTCTGGCGGTGGAGGCGCTGAGCAAAGCGGACGCCTCGGCCGGAGTCGTCGTGGACGTCCAGAACACGCTGGTCAACAATGCTCTCCTGCGATGGGGGACCCGGTCTCAAAAAGAGCGGTATCTGCCCCGCATGGCCTCGCGGTGGGTGGGCGCCTATGCCCTCTCGGAGGCGACCTCGGGCAGCGACGCCTTCAGCATGGCCGCCCGGGCCTCCAGGCAGGGCGGCCACTACGTTCTCAACGGCCAGAAGCTGTGGACCACGAATGCGGCGGAGGCCGATCTTTTCATCGTCTTCGCCAACGCGGCTCCCGAGAAGAGATACAAGGGCATCACCGCCTTCCTGGTGGAGCGGGAATTTTCCGGATTCCGCGTTGGAAAGAAGGAGGACAAGTTGGGCATTCGAGCCTCGTCCACCTGCGAGTTGATTCTGGAGGATTGCGCCGTGCCCGCCGACAACGTGCTGGGAGAAGAGGGCATCGGCTACAAGGTCGCCATCGAGACTCTGAATGAAGGCAGGATCGGAATCGGCGCCCAGATGATTGGCTTGGCCCGGGGAGCTTTGAACCATGCCGTGGCCTACTGTGGAGAGCGGGAGGCGTTCGGCAAGCCCATCGGCCAGTTTCAGGGAGTCCAGTTCTCGGTGGCGGAAATGGAGACGGAGTTGGAGGCGGCGAGACTCCTGGTCTACAACGCGGCACGGTTGAAGGACGCGGGCAAGGCCTTTCTCAAGGAAGCGGCGATGGCCAAGTACTACAGCTCCAGGGCCGCCGAGAAAATCACGTCCCGGGCGATCGAGATTTTTGGAGGCTATGGCTATACCCGGGACTATCCGGTGGAGAAGTATTTTCGAGACTCCAAGATCGGGTCCATCTACGAGGGCACGACCCACATGCAGCTCGCCACCATCGCCAAGCAGGTCCTCAACCCGTAGCGGCTCCGTCCGGGACTGGTCGTCATTTCCATGGAAAAGTTGGAACTGCCGGTTCCCGTCTCCAATTTCTGCCGGGATTTGCTGCGCTGGTACCAGCGTCACCGGCGGGATCTGCCATGGCGCCGGAAGCTCGAGCCCTATTCGGTTCTCCTGGCCGAAGTGATGCTCCAGCAGACCCAAGTGAAGACCGTTGTCCCCTACTACCGGCGGTTCCTGAAGCGTTACCCTACGCTGGAAGATCTGGCCGAAAGCGACGAGGACGGAGTCCTTTCCCTCTGGTCCGGGCTGGGATACTACAGCCGGGCCCGGAATCTCCGCCGGGCGGCCCAGCAGATCCGCGACTGCCACGGCGGAGTGTTCCCCCGGACTTATGAGGAGATGATCCGGTTGCCCGGAGTCGGCCGGTACACGGCCGGGGCCGTCCTCTCCATCGTCTATGGGCAGCCCCTGCCCATCCTGGACGGCAACATCCGAAGGGTCTTTGCCCGTTACCTCAAAATGGACGGCCTCTCAGCCGGAGACGATTCACCGCCGCTGTGGGACCTTTTGGCAGGGATCAGCCGCTTTGCGGCGGCCCGGAAGGAAGTCTCCGATCTGAACCAGGCGCTCATGGAACTGGGCGCCCTGGTCTGCACGCCACGCTCGCCGAGTTGCGGCCGTTGTCCGCTGGAGGGGAGTTGTCTCGGACTCCAGGCGGGAGTGCAGGAGGAGCTTCCTCTTCCCCGGGCCCGCCGTGCCGTGCGGAGGCTGAGCTACGCGGTGGCGGTGGTCTGTCACCGGGAGCGATTCCTTTTGGCTCGGAACCGGGAAAGTGATTTCTTGAAGGGGATGTGGGAGTTTCCCCGGATTCGCGTTGAGAACCGGAAACGGGACCTCAGCACCGAAGAGCTGGAGGGGGCCTTCCATCTCGAACTTGGCTTGTCGCTCAACATCGGCAGCTTACTGAAACCGGTTCGTCATCAGATCACCTTCCGGCGTCTCACCCTGCACCCGGCCGTAGCCACGCTCCGGACGGCCACGCCTCCATCCGGGCTGGTTTGGGCCGATCCCGGCGGCGAGCCTTCCGTTCCGGTCCCCTCGTACGTGGCCAAGATCGCACGGCTCTACCGCCGGAATCACGACGGCTGATCCCGATTTGGAAGTCCGGGACCAGGAACTTCCACGTGTGCCGACCGCCCTCAGTTCAGACCGCGGCGGGCCAGCAACGAGGCCGCATCCGGTTCGCCGCCCCGGAAGGCCCGGTAGAGTGTCATGGCCTCCCGGCTGCCTCCTTTCGACAGGATCATTCTGCGGAAGCGATCTCCGTTTTCCCGCGTCAACCCACCGTTCTCCTTGAACCACTTCACGGTATCGGCGTCCAGCACCTCGCTCCAGATATACGAGTAGTAACCGGCCGAGTAGCCGCCGCTCCAGATGTGGGAAAAGTAGGTGCTGCGGTAACGCGGCGGCACCGCATCGAGCGCGACGCCGGCCTCGGCCAGCATGGTCTTCTCGAAATCGGTCACACCTTCGGCCCCGGGCACTTCCTCGGCCGTCAACTGGTGCCACGCCTGGTCCAGCAGGGAGGCGGCCAGGTATTCGGTCGTGGCGAATCCCTGGTTGAATCTCTCGGCGGCCAACATCTTTTCCACCAGGTCCATGGGCATCGGCTCCCCCGTCTGGTGATGGACGGCATAGTTCTCCACCACTTCCGGCCACGTGGCCCACATTTCGTTGATCTGGGAGGGGAATTCGACGAAGTCGCGAGGCACGGAGGTTCCGGAGAAATAGGGGTAGCGCACCGAGGAAAAGATGGCGTGGAGCGCGTGGCCGAACTCGTGAAACAACGTCCCCACCTCGTCGAAGGTCAGCAGTGTCGGCTCACCGGCGGGAGGCTTTGGGACATTCATGTAGTTGGCGACGACCGGCCTGGTCCCCAACAGCTCCGACTGGGATACGAACGAGCTCATCCAGGCGCCGCCCTGCTTGGAGGGACGTGCATAGAGGTCGACCAGAAACAGAGCCAGCGGCCGGGCGTCGGCGTCAAGCACGTCGAACACCCGCACGTCGGGGTGATGAGTCGGGAGATCCGTTCGCTCGCGAAGGGTCATCCCGTAGAGTCGGCCGGCCGCGTAGAAAACGCCCTTTTGGAGCACGTTGTCGATCTCGAAGTAGGGTCTGAGCTGGGAGGCGTCAAAGGCGTACCGTTCCCTGCGAACCTTCTCTGCGTAATAGGCCCAGTCCCATGCGGCCAGCGGATGGCTTTCACCGCCGCCGCCGATCATGGCCTGCAGCTCCCGAGCCTCCCGCGAAGCGTTGACGGCCGCTGCCGCCGCCAGTTCGGAGAGGAACCGGTTGACCGCGTCGACGGTCTTCGCCGTCTGCCGCTCCAGGCTGTAGGCGGCATGGTTGGGATAGCCGAGGAGCCCCGACCTTTCGGCACGAAGCTTGGCGGAGCGGGCCACGATGCCTCGATTGTCGAACTCGCCGCCCCGGCTGCCGCGGGCCTGAGACGCCTCCATGATCCGTCTCCGCATCGCTCGATCCCGGATCCACGTCAATGGCGGCTGCCCACTGGTATTCCGGAGCGCAACCAGGAACTTCCCCTTCAGGTCGCGGGCCGCCGCCGCATCCGCCGCCGCTTCGATTTCGTTTTCCGAGAGTCCATCCAGAAGTTCGCGGGAGTCGACGACGACGGCCGACGCGTTGACCTCGGAAAGCAGATTCTGGCTGAAACGTGTCTGCAGGCTGGCCAACTCGACGTTGATCTCCTGGAGTCGAGCCTTGTGGGCGTCCGAGAGCCGCGCTCCCGCTCGTACGAAGTCGATGTAATACTCTTCGATCAGCCGTCGCGACTCGTCATCGATATCCAGCGTCAGCCGGCGCTCATACAGGTCCCGAACCCGTTCGAACAGCTTGCGGTTCAGCAAGATTCGATCTCTGTGGGCGGAAAGCTTGGGCGCCATCTCGCTCCGGATCTCCTCCAGCTTGTCGTTGGTGTGGGCGGAGACCAGATTGAAGAAGACGCTCCTGACCCGTCTGAGCATCCGGCCGGAGCGCTCAAGCTCAACCAACGTGTTCTCAAGAGTAGCAGGCTCCGCTTGGTTGGCGATGGCGTTCACCTGTTCCGACTGCCGGGCCATCCCACGCTCGAAGGCGGGCCGGTAGTTGTCCTCGTCGATCCGATTGAACTGCGGATATTCGAAGGTTAGAGGGCTCTTATTGAAGAAGGGGTTCTCTCGCATGGAAATCGTCGTCTCGTCCTTGGTCATTCCGGGTTCCGAACGCGAGCACGAGGTGAGCAGCACCAGTGCCGCGGCAATTCCAACCTGGGATCTTCCCAGTCCCATCGCGGTAATGCTACCGCAGGGGCGACCCCGGCTACACCAGGGTAAGCCGTGGGCGGTTCCCGGAGATTGTTTGGATGCCAAGATAGAAGCTTGACAACCACTGGATCAGAAACGGGATATTTGTATGTTCAATCGTATCCAGAATGAAAATACAGGAAATTCATTGGTATAAGAATCGAATTATCTGTAATATCGTGTTCTGTGAGAACGAAAATACAGAGATATCGGTGGCTCACCACCCGGCTGCCAACTGGGGACAGGCGTCGGCTGGTGGTTCTGACCGGAGCGCGCCAAACTGGAAAAACGACCCTGGCCCGGCATCTTTACCGAGATCTGCGGTATCTGAACCTGGACGCGATCGAGGAACGGGAAACGGTGCGCGCCTTGCGTAGCGGCAGTTGGGGTCGCGTCGTTGGCGCAGCCGTGATCGATGAGGCCCAGAAGGAACCCGGCGTTTTCGACAAGGTGAAACTGGCATACGATGAGGGCCACCTGTCGTTCTCGGTCCTGCTGGGATCGTCCCGTATCCTGCTCCTTGAACGCATCAGGGAGTCGCTGGCCGGCCGGGCCTTCGTTTACGATCTGTGGCCGCTCACTCCGTCCGAGGTGCGATGCGCGTTCGATGTCACTCCGCCCCGTCCGCTGTTTGATCGGCTCATCACTGGTCCGAACTCGTTCTCGGAGATTCTGGGCGAAGAACCACCGCGGCTGCTGGGTGACGAAGCGACGCCACGCCTTGAGGCAATCGATCATCTCAGTGCCTGGGGCGGGATGCCAGAGCTTCTGTCGCTTAACGACGGTGATAGGCGCGAATGGCTGCGTTCCTACCAGCAGACGTGGCTTGAGCGTGATCTCGTGGACTTGACCCGCGTCTCCGATCTACTGCCCTTTCGTTCTCTGCAGAGGCTGGCCATGCTCCGCACCGGCCAACTTCTCAACTATGCGAAGTTGGGTCGCGACGCTGCCGTCAGCGCCGCCACGGCCCGCCGTTACCTGGAGTACCTGCGTCTGTCCTACCAGGTCGAGTTGCTGCGGCCGTATGCACGCAACCTCACCAGCTCGACGGTGAAAAGCCCCAAGCTCTACTGGATGGACCTGGGTCTGCTGCGCCAGGGGACCGGTTTCTGGGGTGTGATCACCGGTCCCCTGTTCGAGACGCTGGTCGTATCGGAGGCGCGAAAGTGGATCGACACCCTCGGACGGGACGCCATGCTGTGGTTCTACCGCACACGTTCGGGGCGAGAAGTCGATCTGCTGGTCACGACCGCCGCCGGTGTCATCGGTGTCGAAGTGAAAAACCGCGCCCGGGTTGGGAGGGGCGACTGCTCCGGTCTGCGCGTGGTGCGAAAGGCGTTGGGACACGAGTGGATTGGCGGTCTGGTCGTCTACCGTGGTGAGGATCTGGTGGAGCTGGAACCGAGCCTCTGGGCGATTCCGGTTTACAGGCTTTTTTGAATCGTGGTGCCGCCGAGGTCATTATGAATCGGCCCCCCGTTCTCGGATCGAAAGACCAAGCTCGTCGAGGAGTGTTCCCACCCTCGAAACCGGTCCGCAATTCCCGGTCCCGGATGATTTCCAAGAGCCTGGCACGATTTCTGCAATCGGCTGGTAAGATGGTGAAGCTCGATCGCAGCAAGGAAACACGGATGTCGGCCCAAATGAGTTCTCTTCGAATCGGCGCACTATCGCGACCGTTCCTCCTGAGCACGCTCTGCGTGTTCGGATTGCTTCTGGGCTGTATTGCGCTCGAAGCCCAGCGCAGAGGTCCGCCCCGGCGGCTGGAGAACCCAGTTGACCTCAAACTCCCCAACAAATCCCGGATCGAGTTTCGAAGCTTTCGATCTTCCACCTTGGGGATGAATGCGGATTACAGCGTCCTGCTCCCGCCGAGCTACGATGTGGAATCGGACAGGACTTTTCCCATCGTCTATTTTCTGCATGGATTGAACAACGACCATACCAGTTGGGCGACCCCGCGCTACGGGGATCTTCCGGCCCGCATCGACCTTCTGATGAGCCAGGGGAAGCTGCCCCACTTCGTCATGGTCCATCCCGATGGCCAGAACAGTCTCTACACCGATTCTCCCGACGGGACCGGGAACTACGAAACCTACATTCGCGGCGACCTGTTGCAGGAGATACAGGGGCATTACCGGGTTCGAACCGATGCCCAGGGACGTGCCATCGGAGGTGTCTCCATGGGGGCGTACGGGGCTCTCAAGATTGCCATGAAGCACTCCGGACTCTATGCCTCGGCTGCCGGCGTTTCTCCCATCGTTTTTCTGGGCGAGGACCCCTTCGAAGGCCTCCGTTCCAATCCGTCCCGACGATCCACCTACTTCCTGCGTCTGGTGGAAAAGGCCTTCGGCGACCCGATGGACCAGGACTACTGGAAACAGAACAGCTTGGAAGAACTGGCCCGAAGCGCCTCGTTGACCGGCTTGAATCTCTACTTCTCCTACGGCACCGCCGACCGCTACAACCGCCTTTTCCCCATGGAACATGGCGTCAAATCGCTGGCGCGGATTCTGGAAGAGCGGGGGATCTCCCACCGGTGCATGATCTTCGAGGGGGAGCCGCACGGGTGGGAACTTGTGGCGGGCCATCTGGAGGAGACGCTTGCGTTCCTGACCCAGACGTTTTGAGAAAATCAGGACATTGGAAACGTAGGGGCATCCCTTGTGGTTGCCCTCTTTCGTCCCCACTTCAACTTCGCCCGACGCCGCACCATGGGAGAGTGGTCAGGTCGTCCGTCAGGACGGACTGCGGTCGAACCGAAGAACCACCTTTCCGAACTGGCGTTGAGACTGCAGGCGCTCCAGGGCGGCGGTGGCGTCTTCGAAGTCGAAGACCCGGTCGATACAGGGAAGCAGCCGTCTCCGGCCCAACAGCCGGACGATCTCGGCAAACTCTTCCCGGTTCCCCATGGTGGAGCCGAGGATATCGATCTGTTTCCAGAAGATGAGGCGGATCTCGGTGGCCGGGTTCGGTCCGGTGGTGGCCCCGCAGGTCACGATCCTGCCCCCCTTTCGGACCATCTTGAGGCTCTGAAGCCAGGTCGCAGCGCCCGGTCCCTCCACCACCAGGTCGACGCCGCGCCGATTCGTCTCCCGGTAGACCTCCCTGGCCACGTCGCATTGGGTGTAGTCGTAGCAGAAGTCGGCCCCCAGCCGGCGAGCCAGATCGAGCTTTTCCGGTGACGAGGAACTGACCCAGGCACGCGCCCCCGCCAGCTTGGCGATGGCCAGGGCGGCGGTGGCGACGCCGCCTCCGATCCCGTGTACGAATACGTCCTCCCCCGGTCTGAGCCGGCCCCGGGTGCAGACCATTCTCCATGCGGTCAGATTCACCAGCGAGAAAGCCGCCGCCTCCTCGAAGGTCACCCCATCGGGAATCCGGGCCAGATTGCGGGCCGGGGCCGCGAAAAATTCGGAATAGACTCCGGGTCCGTGTTCTCCAACCAGACCGTAGCGGACACAGAGACTCTGCTCGCCGGCCTGGCAGAACTCGCATTCTGTACACCAGATCCCCGGGTTGAGCATGACCCGGTCTCCGACCTGGAGACCATCCACGCCCGCACCCAGCTCGCGGACGATCCCCGCGGCATCCGAGCCCAACACGTGGGGCATCTGCTGCTTGATGCCCGGAATGCCTTCCGCGACGAAGAGGTCCAGATGGTTCAGAGCTGCGGCACGGGTCTGCACCAGCGCCTCGCCTCCCCGGATCGGGGGGGTGGGGATGTCCTCGATGCGGACCTGGTCCAGGGTTCCATGTCGATGGATCAAAACGGCTTTCATGAGATGGATTTCCTGCAGAGGTCAGGGGTGATAGTAAGGTTTTCGCAGCAGACGGGCCTTGGTCTCGTCGGCCGCCGCCCTGCGCATCAATTCGGGAGACGCTTCGCAACCCGGCCAGTCCACCATGTAGGAGGGGCCGTACTGATACAGCAGCCAGAGCTTCGATTCCGTACGGGACTTCTTCATGCAGTGGGAAATGCTCTCGCTGAAGATCACGGCGGAGCCCGCAGATAGTGGGAGATCCTTCAGGGCCGGAACGCTCTCGGGCGGACGCTTTCCATAGGGATGCGGGAAATTGCTCTTGTGGCTCGAAGGAATGACGGAAAAAGAACCGTCGCCGCTCCCCGTGTCGTTGAGGGCAATGAGACAGGAGACCAGCAGGCAGCGGAACTCGCCGTCGATGAAGCAGCGGTAGCGGGTGTAGCGCCGGGGGTCGGCGAGGCCGCCCTGGGAGATATGTCCCGAGATTCCAGGTTCGCGAGCGATGGCCCGGGACGAGACCAGCCGGATCTGATCTCCCCAGATGAGCTGTTGCATGGCCTGGACCAGCCTCCCGTGGGAGAACGCCTGTTCCAGTGTCCCGCCGCACTCGACGATGTTGAGAAGCTCGTCCTCGGGGCCGTTGCGGCGGAGAGTCACCTGTTCCGGGGGGATGACCAGACTTCTCTCGACCTGCCGGGAGGCTTCGCGGACCTGCGCGGCGCTCAGGAAGTCCTCCAGGATCAGGTAGCCGGTAATATCGAAACCGTAGCGTTCCTCGTCCGTCAGGTACCGGATTCCGGTCCCGGTCTGAAAGGGCCGGATGTCCTTCTCTTCCTCTTTCTGCTGGTAGAGTCTCTTTTCGACCATGACTTCCCGGTCGTCTAACCCGATTCAGATGCGCGAAAGGGGGAAAGATTGAAACCCGGCGCCGAATCGAAGGGCGGCGGACCCTGGACCAGTTCCAGTTGCCGCGGTGTGGCCCGCTCCTCGAAACCGGGTGCGGTCTCGATCTGATCGTCCCAGGCCGCCTGGAACGAGGGCGCGTAGGAAGCGAAGATGGTGCGCCGGATCTTGTGGCTCCGATTGTTGACGGCGCCGTGAGTCAGGTCCTCGGAGAAGATGACCGCATCCCCAGCCCGGCAGGGACAGGTCTGAACCAGGGGATGGTTCTCGTCGGGATTCTCCAGATGGAGGGTGCTCGCGTAGTTTCCCTTGTGACTTCCCGGAATCACGGCAAACGCTCCCTCGTGCACGTCCACGTCCGTCAGGGCGTAGCCCACCTTGACGCTCACGCATTCGAAGCGGCTCCGGTTGGTGGCGAATTCGCTGTAGGAAAGGAGCTCCGAGTAGCCGTGATGAAAGACGGTGGCCCGGCCGGGGCAACGGGACAGGAGGTGCAGAGCGTCAAGCCGGATCGGGACCGAGATCATGGCCTCCATGTAGGGCACCACCGCGGGCCAATCGATGAGTCGCTCGAAGACTCCCCCGTATTTGAGCAGGGTGCAGGAATAATCGCGGCACCCGGCAGAACCGTCCGGTTCGTCCGGGTAGTAGCTCCGGGTCAGGCCTATTTCACGGATCTCGCTGTCGGACAGCGCCTCCAGCTTGTCCAACTCACGGTTCAACTCGTCCACGAGACTCGGCGGGACGACATCCCGCAAAATGAGGTAGCCATTCAGGTCGAAGAGATAGGTCTCTTCAGGGGTCATTCCGGCAATTCTCCAGTCTGGATCGGGAATAGGATTCTGGCCATGGTCACGGCTGGGGTGTCTCCAACGCCCGGATTCTAACACTTCCGATCCCGCTATTTCCCAAGCTAGGAGTCTGCGCCGTTAGAATGGGCGCGGCATGGAGAACTTGACTCATTCACTGGTAGGAGTGGCTCTGGCCCGGGCGGGCCTGGGACGAATGACTCCCTATGGCGCCGTCTCGCTCGTCGTGGCCGCCAACCTGCCGGACGCCGATATCGTTGTCAGCGGATGGGGCCCGCTCCACTATCTCCACCATCACCGGGGTGTGACCCATTCGGTGTTGGGCATTCTGGTGCTTGCGCTGGCGTTTTCCCTGTTGCTCAAGTTTCTGACCCGGTTCCGATCCGGAGACAAGGCATTTCCATTCGGCCCACTCCTCTTGAGCGTCACCCTGACCCTGGCCAGTCATCTCCTCCTGGACTGGACCAATTCCTATGGCATCCGACCCTGGCTGCCGTTTTCCGGGAAGTGGTATTACGGCGATCTGGTCTACATCGTGGATCCCTACCTCTGGTTGATCTTGGGTGGCGCCGTATTCCTGACTGCCCAAAGGACCCGGGTGACGCGCCCGGTTTGGATCGCGGTTGTGGTTTTCATGTCTTTTCTGGTGGTAAGGAATGCCGAGGCCCGTCCGGAGGGTCCGGTCGTTGCGGTTGTCTTCTTTTCGGCTCTGGCGCTGATTCTGTTTTTCAAGCAACGGCGGGCGCTTTGGAGTGGATCCGTGAACCTGTGGGCTTTGAGTGGAGTCGCGGCCTATTGGGGTTTTCTGCTGATGTCTCGAACCGTAAGCCTGACGGGGGCGGCGCCTGAAATCGCTCGAGAGCATCCGCAGGTGCAAACGGAAAATTTGTCCGCGTTGCCCCGTTTGGCCAATCCATTGAGTTGGGAGATCTTCTGGCAGGATCAGACCCGGGTCCGAATTTGGAACACGTCCTTGGGCGGGGGCCGGCTTGAGGGAGCCCAGGTCTATGAGAGGCACCTGGAACACGGGGCAGTCCAAGCGGCACGAGCCACTTGCCCCGGGCGGGTGATGGAGATTTTCGGCCGCTTCACTTTCTACGAGGTGAAACCGGAACCGGACCGCATCCTGGTTCTGGCACGAGACGCTCGTTTCTCACGAGGACAGGCCTCCGGATTCGGAGCCGTCCCCATCCCCATGAGTCTCGACCTCTCGCAAAGCCTGAGTCTGTCGGCCTGCCCATTCGAGGATTGAGAAATGCAGGCTAAAGCCCCTTCTCCTCGCGAAGTTTCCTGGTCAGGGCTGGAACGATCTCAGTCAGGTCCCCGACGATGCCGTAGTTCGCCAAGTTGAAGATGGGAGCGTCCGGGTCGGTGTTGATGGCGACGATATTGGCCGAGTTCCTCATTCCGACCACGTGTTGAATGGCGCCGGAAATGCCACAGGCGATGTACAGCCGGGGCGCGACCGATTGGCCGGAACTGCCGATCTGGCGGTCCCGTTCCAGCCACTCGCTGTCGACGGCCGCCCGGCTGGCGCCCAACTCGGCTCCCAGCACCTCCGCCAGTTCCTCCAGGAGACGCAGGTTTTCCTTGCGCTTGATGCCCCGGCCTGCGGCCACGATCGTGGCCGCCTTGGTCAGGTCCACTTTCTCCTTCACGGCGCCGACGGTTTCCACGACTGTGCGCCTATGGGCCAGTCCCGAGAGGTCGACGGTCCGTTCCACCACGGTGGCCTCGCCTTCCAGCAGATCATTCCCAGCGCCGGCTCCCGACTGGAAAGTGGCGATCCAGGGATGCGGAGACCGGACCCGAACATCCGCATTGATTCGATTTCGAAACATCTGCCGGACGAAGATCATCCCCCCGCCGTCGATTCTGCAGTCGATGCAGTCCGTCACCAGTCCGCACTTCAGGGAAGCAGCCAGTTTGGGGGCCAGATCGATGTTCTGGTAGCTGTGACCCATCAGGAAGGCCAGGGGACGGTCCTGCGCCAGGACTTGGGTCAGGGCGCGGCAATGGGCGTCCGGGTCGTATTGCTCCAACCTTTCGTGAGAGACGGCCAAGACCTCATCGACTTGCAATCCGGCCACGTTCTCCACCGAGGATCGAGACGGTCCGCAGAGGAGCAGGGCTTTGACCCCCAGTCCGTGCGAGTGCCCGAGTTGCTGCGCCAGGGCCAGGGTTTCCCGGGAGAGGGTGTCCACCCGTCCATTGGACTGGTCCAACAATACGTAGATCTCACCGGTCATCGTTTCACCGCCGCAAATTGACCGTCCGCGCCTTTCGGAACCCTTGCCTTTCGCACGAACGGGGAATTGGGGACAACATGTCCCCGCTCCTGTTACAGAACCTTTGCCTCTCGTCTGAGCCTGTCCACCAGCGTCGAGGCGATTTCGTCCGGTGTACCCGCGATCATCTCCGCCTTGCTGGTCTGTTCCGGGAAATAGAGGCGTTCGATCTCCAGGTGAGGCATGGAAGAGAGGTCCAACTCCAGATCGCCCAACTCGATTTTCCGGATCTCCTTGCGCCTGGCCTGCATGATTCCCCGCAAGGTCGCGTAGCGGATCTGGGAAATTCCGGCCTGGATGGTCAAGACGGCAGGGAGTGGAATCTCGACCCACTCGAACCATCCGCTTTCCATCTCCCGCAGGGCCCTCACGCTTCCTCGATCCGTTTGGACCTGGATCTGCATGACGATGGTGGCGTGGGGCAGCCCCAGGAGATGGGCCAGCATGGGCCCCGTCTGCGCGTAACCGTAATCGTCGGATTGAGTCCCGGTCAGGATCAGGTCGTAGTCCTGGTCCTGCAGAACCTTCTCCAGAGCCGCGGCCACCCGGTGGGGACTCGAAAGGTCACGCGCCCGGTCCAGGATCAAGACGCCTCGGTCCGCCCCCATGGCGAGACCCTTGCGCATCGATTTCTCCGCTTCGGCCCGGCCGGCCGTGAGGAGGACCACCTCCCCCTGGTGTTTTTCCTTGAGCTTCAGAGCCTCTTCCAGGGCGTACTCGTCGCATTCGCTGATCTCGTGGGTGACTTCCGCATTCCCGATCCAGGAAGAATCGGGCGCCAACTCATAGCGGGTGTCTCGACTCGGAGTTTCCTTGAGGCAGGTGAAGACCTTCATTTACGGAACAGTCTTTCGAACATCTCCCGGGGCTCCAACGGCCGCTCCCGGACCGAAGTGGTCGCTTTCTCCACGGCCGTTCGAATCTCGAAGAACCGGCAATCGTTACGGTCGTTCTTGTTGGCAACTCTCTGAGGGACCGGCTCCGAGCACTCGAAACGGGCGCCGGGATCGAAATAGACACAGTTCTTGCACGTGTGCAGGTCGGTGGCGCACTTGGGACACTGGCTGGTGGCGCCCACCTCCGAGAACGAGGGAGGAAGGGTTCCTCCACACATGGAACATCGAATCACTTGATGAAACTTGGTCATGCGGGGAGAGCGGGGGCCTCCACGGGACGGGCGTGGTCCGGACGGACGTGGTCCGGACGACCTTCGCGGTCTTTCGCGCCGTCCCCGGTTGTCTTCGTAGCCGTGTTGGCGGTATTTCCTCATCATTGCCCTCCTGCCGAAAATTCGGGCCGGTAACGGAGAATCAAGCGATCCCTGAAATCGATCTAGTTGAGTTGCAAGCAGCCGGCGGTTACATTGGCCCCGTCTGGAGCATCCTGACTCGGTTCATCTCGTCGCGCCGCCGAGAAATGCAATCGGGCCGGGCGCCCGGAAGCCGACGGGAACGACGTCAGTGAGTCTTTGAAACACCTTGAAAAAATTTGGTGTCTGCCATCCCCATGGACCCTGTGCAAATCAGATTCTACACGCGTAAGGGATGTCACCTCTGCAAGAAGGCGTTGACAGTATTGCAGGAACTCCAGAACGAGTTCAAGTTCCGCGTGCAGCTCGTCGACATCGACGGTTCCCCGCATCTCCTTGCGGCTTACGGACATGAAATTCCGGTCGGTGAACTGGAGGGACGGGAAATTTTCAGGCATCGGATCGACAAGCATGCCATGAGGAAAATCTTGCGCCGGAGACTCGGGAGTTGACAACGAACCCGATGCAGTCGAGCACCCCATCGTCATGAAGATCTATACGGGCGGAGGAGACGGTGGACAAACGTCTCTGTTCAGCGGTGAGCGCGTTGGGAAGGACGCTCGACGGGTGGAGGTCTATGGAACTCTGGATGAACTCAACTCCTTATTGGGCTGGGCCGAGACGCAGACCGGCTGCACCGAAATCTCGGAGATTCTGACGGCCTTGCAGTCTGAACTCTTCGAGGCGGGAGCGGACTTGGCGACGGTAGGTGACCGGCGTCGGGTTCGCCGTCTGGGGGAAGATGACTGGCGAAGGCTGGAGTGCCTGATCGACGAACTGGACGGAAAGCTGCCGCCGCTGAGGAACTTCGTTCTCCCTGGCGGTTCCGCCGCCGCCTCGATCGTTCATATGGCGCGATCGGTCTGCCGGAGAGGAGAGCGTTTGCTGGTTCGCCTGATGCGGGCCGAGCCGGACGTCAACGAACACCTTCTGGTATACCTGAACCGGCTGTCGGACCTGCTCTTCGTGGTGGCGCGCTACGAGAACTTCCGGGCAGGAGCGGAAGAGACTCCTTGGAGACCGCGAAATTGAGGAAATGGGAATCTGAATGTCCCGATTGCCGGGGTACGGGCTGGTCCCTGGTGGAGAGGGGCGGGACCGAGGTCGTGGATTCCTGTCCTCGCTGCGTAGCCGAAGATCGCGTGGATCAATTGTTGCGCCGGGCGAGGATTCCCGCCCGCTATATCTCCAAGGATTTTCGCGCTTACGATCCCGATCCCAAATATCCCTCGCAACTGGAAGCGCTCACGAGTTCCATTCAATTTGTGGAAGACTTTCCGGAGGTTCGCCGTGGTCTCCTCTTCAGCGGACCTTGCGGCGTCGGCAAGACGCACTTGGCCGTCGCCGTACTCAAGAGCCTGGTTCTGGAAAAGCACGTCAGCGTCCGTTTCGTGGACGAGACCGAGCTCCTCCGGAGACTCCAGTATTCCTACGGCCCGGACTCCCCCGAAACCGAGCGGGAAGTACTGCGGCCTCTCCATTCCGTGGAACTTCTGGTCTGGGATGATCTGGGCGCCGGCCGGCCGACGGATTGGGTCGCTGAGACGATCCGGACTATCCTGAACCACCGTTACACGCGGGGGAAGCAGATCGTGCTCACTACGAACCTGCCCTTGAAGCCCGCCGGGAGCGGTTACCCCGAGAATCTGGGAAGGGAACAGAATCTTGCCGAGAGGATCGGCGCCCCACTCTACTCCCGGATCATGGAGATGTGCCGGATCGTCGAAATGAACGGTCGAGACTTTCGGAGGCAAGTTTACAAAGCGAGCCTGGACGCCCAGCAGGTGTAGCGAGCCGGGAGCGAGTTTCCTCCGAGGCCGGCATCCAATACTGTACCTATATTCATCGCAGATTCACCTCAGACTGGTAAAATTGCGCTATGGCAAGACTATTTCCCTTTCGAGGCTACCGTTACGACTCCCGCATGGTCCCGCGTTTGGACGACGTCGTGACCCAGCCCTACGACAAGATTTCTCCGGACATGCTTCGGGGATATCTGCGGAAGGACCCCCGGAACATCGCCCGGGTCATCAAGAATACGGACTATGCCGACGCGGCGCGGAATCTCACGAATTGGATCGAGGCGGGGGTCATGCGGCGCGACGGAGTCCCGTCGTTCTACCCTTATCGGCAGGTCTTCGAAATCCAGGGCCAATCCCACGCTCGGCTGGGCTTCATCGGATTGATATCCCTGGACGAGGCGGATCTGGCCGTTCGGGGCCACGAGCGGGTGCTTCGCGGACCACTCCAGGACCGTCTCAACCTGATTCGCCACACCGAGTCCAACGAGGGGCTGATATTCATGCTCTATTCGGACTCCGAGTTGTCCGTGGACCGGTTGCTCGCCCGATTCACCGAGTCCACCGAACCTGTGATCCAGGTCCACGACGAGTACGGCGTGCGCCACGAACTGTGGCAGCTCACCCGGTCCAACCTCCAGGCGGATGTCACCGCCGCCCTCATGAATCACCGCCTCTACATCGCCGACGGTCATCACCGTTTCCAGACCTCGGTGGAGTACCGCAACGAGTGTCTCGCCCAAGGCTGGCGAACCTCGGGTCCGGAAAGCTTTGACAAGCGAATGATCGGCCTCTTCAACATGGAGAGTCCCGGACTCAAGGTCCTGGCGACGCATCGTGGAATCAAGAACGTGGACGCAGTCCGGATCGGGGGCCTCCGGGCCGGCCTGGAGCCGTTTTTCCAAGTGGAAAGTGTTGCCGGCGCGGAAGATCTGATCCCGCTCCTGGAAGGAGAAGGACACCGTTCGGGTCTTGTCTTCGGTGGTTCAGGCAAGGCCTTGCTGCTCCGGCTGCGGGAGCAGTCCTATTCCGCCCCGTCCTTCATGCCGGCCATTCAGGGACCGGCTCGCTCGTTGGACGTGAACATACTGCACGAAGGCATTCTCAGCCCGCTTCTCGGGATCGGCGCTGAGGAACTCTCCAGCCAGAAATTCGTCGAATATTTCCGGGATCCTGGTGAACTGATCGCAAAGGCCCGAAAGGGCGAGCTTCAGGCCGGGTTTCTGTTGAATGCCACTCGCTTGGGACAGGTCAGGGAAATTTCCGATCTGGGGCAGAAAATGCCTCAGAAGTCCACCGATTTCTATCCCAAACTCCTGACTGGACTGGTTCTGATGAAGATGGAGATGGCAAGAGGTCCGGAGTAGTCGACTCCGGTTCCGCGATGGGCCGGAAGCCCATTCCGGCACAGTCCCAGCCCGAATTTCCCTCCGGGGGCGCCATGATCGAATCCGAATTGGCAGGGCGCTTCTCCATTGTCCTGGTTGGGACCAGGAACGCCGGCAACATCGGTTCGGCGGCGCGCGCCATGGTCAACATGGGCCTCCGCCGTCTCAAGCTGGTCCGTCCGGTGGCGGAGTGGAGGGAAGAGGCCGTGAAGATGGCCTCGGGAGCGCTGGATCGAATGGACCCGATCCAGGTCCATACCTCATTCGACGAGTCGGTGGCTGGAGCGCAGATCCTGGTGGGAACCACCTCCGGCCGGGAGAGACGCTCCCATCATTCGGTGTACACACCGCGCCAGATCGCCCCCCTTCTGAAGCGGCATGCCCGAACCCAGGAAGTGGCGCTGCTCTTCGGTCCCGAGAACCGGGGACTCACCGACCGTCAGCTTTCCCGATGCCGGTACCTGGTGACGGTGCCGTCGAACGAGGACTTTCCGGTGTTGAATCTGGCTCAGGCCGTCATGGTTCTCACGTACGAGATCAACACCTGCGAGGAAGCCGATCGTGAAGTCCAACCCGACTTGGTGACACACGACCAACGGGAAGGGCTGTTCCGGCACATGGAACGCGTTCTGATCCGTATCGGGTTTCTGAGTTCGTCGAATCCGGACCACATCATGAAGGCCATTCGCCGGTTCCTGGGGCGTGCAGACCTGTCCGAACGGGATGTCCGAATTCTGAGGGGAATTTTCAGCCAAGTGGACTGGTACGCCCAGCGCGGGGACCGGCTGGACCCCGAACAGGTGCGCAAGCCATGACGGCCCTTGATGCAGAATTCGATTCGATGGGGTTGGATGGACGGCCCGATCCATCCATCCGGCGAGCTAACGCGCCAGCTTGCTCTTGAACTTCTGGACCCGCCGCAGCAACTCGTGAAATGCATGCGTGATGCTGGTGGAAGGATTGGGCGCCGTTTCACGAACCCGAATGGCCGTCTGCGGAACCATCAATACCAGCACCGTCTCGCATTGCCGGCCCCGAGGCAGCCTTTCGACCGCGACGTGCAGATCCAGATCGTGAGGACTGAAGCTGGGCAGAAGCTTGCGGACCTTGGCGCTCTGTCTGCCGATCAGGCGCTGTAAATTGGGGTCCAACCGCAAACGCCGACCCTGAACCTCAACCTTCATGGATTCTTTACAAATTATAATCTTTACAGTCGACGAGCATCAACTTGGGAGGGCATCCTTGTCCCCCCCTTCCCCTCTCGGAGTCGGCGGTTGGAAACCGCCGCGCCGCGGTTGGTGCGGGACTTCTGAGAGCCGTCTACAGAGTTGTAACGGACGGCCCGGAGCTCCTGTGGCGGCTCCCGACTCGGGCTGATAGACTCCGCTGTCCTGACCGCAACATCGATGGAGTGAAGAAATGAACAAGACGCTGACGGCATTGGTGATCCTGGTGGCTCTGGCCGGACCGGCTTTGGGCCGGGACGACTACGAGAGTTGGATCACCCACTCCAGTTTCGATGATTTCGCCTCGGGCCGGATCGCGGACGGCGGGACCAATCTTTACATCGCCCGTTCGGGACAATTGGAGATGACCTACCGTTGGGACCTGAACAACGACGGCTACCTGGACCTGCTGGTGATCCAGGACCACAACCCGTTGGAAAACACCGACGTCCTGGTCTATTGGGGCAAGAAGGGAGGACCGGAATCGATACTGCCCCCGTTGCCCGGCCATCAGCCGCTGGCCCGGCTGTTGAGGCAGATTCGGATTCGCGACCAAGGGGTCACCCGGTTGCCCAGTGACGGAGGCGGCCGTTCCCTGGTGGTGGACCTGAACCACGACGGCTATCCGGAGTTGGTCTTCTGCAACTTCATTCACAACTACTCGGTTCACATGATGGCCCTTATTTATTGGGGCAGCCCGGACGGCTACCAACGGGGTCATCGCACCGAGCTTCCCACGCTTCTGGCCGGGGGGCTGGCGGCGGCTGACTTCAACGGTGACGGCTGGGTCGATCTCGCCTTCTCCAACCGGGGCATCGAAGGGGGGGAGCGTTTCGGGTTCGACCTCCACCTGGAGTCCTACGTCTACTGGAACGGCCCCCGGGGTTTTCGGGAAGAGGACCGCACTGTACTGGCCACCACCAGCGCGGCCGACGTGGCAGCGGCGGACGTCAACCGGGACGGCTACTCCGATCTTCTTTTCGCCAACAACAATTCGGAGCACCAGAGCCTTGTCCTGTACCGGGGCGGGCCGAAGGGTTTCCGGACACCCGGTGAAACCTGGAAGCAGGGAGACGCCATCGGACTGACTCTGGCGGAGGTGTCCGGGGACCAGAATCCGGACCTGATCCTGGCTCACAAGGACGACCGGGTGACGATTCACAAGGGAACCGGGCAGGGGATCTCCCGGGAGACCTGGGTCGAGATCCCCTCCCAGGGAGCGGAAGACAGCCGAGTGGAAGACCTGAACCGGGACGGGCGCCCCGACCTGATTCTGGCCAATGGCGGAGGTGAAGTTTCCTATATCTACTGGGGGGGAGCGGATGGTTACTCCTCCGACAGACGCCAGGAACTACCCACACTGGCCGCTACCGACGCCGCGCCGGCCGATTACAACGGGGACGGCTGGGTCGACTTGGCCTTTTCCAACAACCACGACGGGGCGACCCGGGATGTCGTCTCCTACCTCTACTGGAACGGTCCCGATGGATTCCACGCCGCCTACCGCCGGGAGCTCCAAGGCTTCGGAGCCGTGAGCCTGGCCGCCGCCGACATGGACCTGGACGGACACCAGGACCTGGCCGTCATCAACCAGAACAGCGGGTCCCACGGCGCCATCGACTCGGTGGTCTACTGGGGCAACCCCAGGCACCACTACTCTCCCGCCGCCGCGAGCATCATTCCCGCCAAGGGGGGGTTGGCGACGACGGCCGACCTGGACCAGGACGGCTGGGTGGATCTCATCTTTCCCGACGGCTCCATCTTCGGTGGGGGCTCCAGCGGCTTCCGCTTGCAGACAGAGCTGGAGCTGGAGAGGGCCAACGGAGTCACCGTCGGTGACCTGAACCGCGACGGCTATCTGGACCTGATCTACATTGTCGGTTCGGCCTACCGGGACCTGTCTCCGACGGCCCGGATCCTGTGGGGCGGCGAGAAGGGACACGATCCGTCGCGCCGCACCGACCTGAAGTTGGGGATCCGCATCGGTCAGGCTGGCCGGACCGCCGATTTCAACAAGGATGGAGCCCTGGATCTCATCTTCACCGACGTGGATTCGGAACACGTCGATCTCTTCTGGGGAAACCTCGAGTCCGGGTTCAGCCAGGAGAATCACACGGTCTTGAAGATCCAACCCACGTCCAATCCCGAGATCGCCGATCTGAACGGCGACGGCTGGCTGGACCTGATCTTCGGAGGGGGTTGGGATCCCAAGCGGTTCGGGCGCCCGACCCGGCAAGCCATCCTGGTTTGGGGGAGCCGGGACGGATTCCGATCGGACCGCACCACCGAGCTCGAGGCCTTCGACTCTCTGGAGCAGGCAGTCGCGGACCTGAACCGGGATGGGCATCTGGACATCGTCATGACCAACTACCACGCCTACCACACCCGGACCCTGCCCGCCTTCATCTACTGGGGTGGGGAGGGGGGCTCCTACAGCGAGTCGCGCCGGACCAGCCTGCCGGCGGAGTCCTCCAGCGCTTTGACCGTCGCCGATATGAATCAGGACTCGTGGCTGGATCTCGTGGTCTTCAACCACCTGGAGAGAGGAGACCATTCGGTGGGCAGCAACATCTATTGGGGAGGAGCGGACGGCTATTCCTACGACCGGCGGCATTGGTTCCAGACCTTCGGGCCCCACTTCGGGCGGCTCCGGGACGTGGGAAACATCTACGACCGGCAGCTCCGGGAGGAGTACGTCTCCGCGATTCTGGAAGTGCCCGCCGGCAAGAGTGCCGAGCGGCTCCGGTGGAAGGCTCTGACCCCCCATGGAACCGGCGTCCAGTTCCAGGTTCGGAGCGCATCGTCCAGCGCGGCTCTGGAATCCAGTCCGTGGAGTGGACCGGAGGGACCGGGCAGCTTCTTCAGGGAATCGGGAACGGCTTTGCGGCTGTCCCCGGGAGAGGGATGGCTCCAGTATCGTGTGTTTTTGACGACTCCCGACGGCGGCAGCACCCCGGTTCTTCAGGAGGTCGCCATCGACGTCAGGCGCCGGAGCGCGGTGGAATGAGGTTCCCGAAAACCGGCCGGTTCAATGCCAGGGGAATTTCAGAGTCGGCGGATTGGCGTAACGGCGCATATTGATGGTCATCTCAGCCCCCGCTCCCGGCGCCAGGGCGACGTGGAAGTATCGACCCTTCACCGGCAATTCCTGGTCGCCGATCCGGACTCCCAGGCACTCATGCTCCCCGTAGGCTCCGGTCTGCAGGATCAACTCGCGTCCGTGGACCGGGTTCAGATTGACCAGCACCAGCCGAACGCTGTCCGGACTCAGTTTCGTCACCAGTGAGGCGACGTCGGGCGGGATTCCGGCCCGCCTTCGCTCCGGATCGAAGTAGCGGACCCGGGTGTGGGGGACGTAGATCTTCCCATACAGGTGGCCGCCCAGCATGAGCCGGGTCAACTCGTAGGGAGCGGCCGGATTCAATCCCAGCGGCCAGTCGGCCAACCGGGTGTCGGGCGTGGTGGGATCCTTGCGAATCCCCTGGATCTTCTCCCGGATGAAGGACAGCTCCCGGCGGAGTGCTTTTTCCGGATAATCCGGTTCCTTGCCTTCCAGGAACGCGATCCAGCCGGTCATGGGAATGTGTTCCAGATCGTCCCGGTTCATGGACCAGAGGTAGATGTCGATGAGCTCGTTCACGAAACGGTGCGAACTCCAGTTGTACCAACCTGGTTCGCTGGTTTCCCGTTCCTCCCAGTAGAGCTTTCCGTCGATGGTCGTGAAGATGGGCGGCCGGGTCTTGGGTCCCTTGACTCCGTAGTTGCTGGGAACCTGGATCTGGCTGTCCACCACTTTCTTCTGGCTGTAGATGTTGGCCATCTGACGGCGGAGCATGTCCACGTACTTCTGGTCTCCCGTGATCATCAGGGCGTTTCCGAATCCGGGCCACATGCCCTTGGCGAACATGTTCCGGTGCGCCACCACCTTGTGCTCGGGCGACCAGGGTGAGAAGTCCCAGCCGTACGTCCCGCCGAACCATTGCCCGCCGGTCTCTCCTCCGATGCTCCCGTCCAGACCGATATTGGAGGGGATGTTGCCTCCGTTCTTTTCGGTCCGCTCCTTCCACGCGTCCACGTACTCCACCAGCCATTTCTTGTACTTGTCTTCGTGGGCGATGGCATAGGCGTTCAGGTGCAATTGGGTCGCGATCAGATTCAGAGGGTGGTCGCCGGCGCTGTGCAGGTACTCGGCGCAGTGGGCGAGCATCTCGGGGTAGGTCTCCTCGGCGTCCAGCATCTGCTCCCGCCCTCCCGCGCTGTGCAGGATGTGGTACCGCCCCTTGAAGGGGTCGCCGACCCAGTCGTAGCGGGTCGCCCGCCGGATCATGGGTCCCCGGCTGCCGTTCCAGATGCTGCGGATGACCTTGTGTTCGGGATCGTAGTTGGGCGCATCCGGATCCTCACCCATGTACATTCCGGCGAACCGGCGCATCCGCGCCTGGAAGGTGCGGTCGTCGGGGTCCGAGAGGCCCTGGTTCATGAAACCCTGCATGCCCTCCCCGGTGTGGTGCCAGTCGGACATGGGCATGAATTCCCTGTAGTAGGCCCCCTCGGCGGCGATGGTGGTCTTGACGGTCTTCAAATCCTTGTATTGGAGGAGGTGGCCCTCCATACCCTGCTTGTACCGTTCCAGCACCAGGTCGGACGCGCCCAGCATGTGCAGCAGCGTCCAGTTGGCGTAGCATTCGATGGCATCGTCGGTGCCGTCCAGAGTGCCCCAGCGCGGTGTGTGCAGCAGGTAACCGCGCTCGTCGTGATAGGTCCTGTAGAACTCCTCCACGGCCGTCCCGTTGGCGTCCAGAAGCTGCCGTTCCAGGAGGGCCCAGGTGGGTGGAGGCATGGGAGTCGAGATCTCGATTCGGGTCCCGGCCCGGACCTGACCAGACAGGGCAACCCCAAGCAGGCAGCTCAGAAAACAAACCTTTTTCATGGCAGGATCCTCCACGCCGAATTCATTGTGATGCCGCGATTGGAGCCGAGATTAAGCCATGGTGAGATTGTGGGCAACCGGTACAGTCGCGGCGCATGTGGCCATGCGTCGAAGATGGCGGCCCGGATTCGGTTCGGCTCGAACGCCATGACGGCATTTGATCCGGACTGTTAAACTTCCCCTTTCAACCAACCGACACCATTTCGGAGATGCCATGCCGCTGACCCTGTTGTTCGGGCTGATCCTGGTTCTCACCGGCCCGCCGCTTCTGGGGGCCGACAAGGACCCCGCCGCCATTGTCGAGTCCCTGGCCAAGCTTCGGTTTGATCAACTTGGACATCCCCAGATACAAACCGACTCGATACGTCCGGTTCGCAGCAGTCCCGAACGGCCTCACCGGCTGCTCATCATCCCGGTCCAGTTCTCCGACCTGCGTTTCGAGCGCTACCGGGGCGAGGAGGACGCCGAGGATAAGAACCGCCGATACCTGCAGGAGCTGCTCTTCTCGGAAGATCTCAGAAAACCCCGCAGGAAGACCCTCACTCACTACTACCATCACCAGTCTCGGGGAAGGTTTTACGTGACCGGGACGGTCTTCTCTCTGGTCACCGTGGACAAACCTCTGTCCCACTACGGCCGTCCCTCCCGCCTGTCTGACGGGGAATGGCGCAACGACAACTCGCCCGAGAGTCTGGTGGAGGATGCCTTCCGCGCCGCCTATGCGGCTCGACCCGACTTCCCCTGGGGGGACTTCGACGTCTGGGACCCGACCGACTACGACGGCGACGGGATCTCGGAAGAACCGGACGGCTACATTGATCACTTCGTCCTGGTCTATGCGGGGAAGGGCCAGTCCTCGTGCCAGGGACTCTACAAGCTCTCGGAGAAGTTCACCGCCAACGCACCCGCCGACCTCGTGGACAAGCTCAGTTCCAGGGAACGGGAGTGCGCCGACCGGATCTGGCCCCACCGTTACGCCCTGAGCAAGAACCTGGGCCGGGGTCCGGTGCTGAAGGGCATCACCAACGACCGGGGCGGGATTCCGGTTCGCGAGGGACTCTGGGTCTACGACTACAACATGCAGTCCGAGTACACCTCCGTCTCCACCTTCATCCACGAATTCGGCCATTCCCTGGGACTGCCGGACATCTACGCCCGCCGGACCAACAACTCCACCGCGGCCTGGGACGCCATGAGCAGCACGGCGGGAAGGTTCCCACAGGAGTTGAGCGCGTGGTCCCGGATGATGCTGGGGTGGCTGCAACCTTGTGTGTTTCGACCCCCGGAATTCGGGGGAACCGGGAGCCGTTCGGTTCACCTCAAGACCATGAACGACTGGTCCGGTAAACCCGGCGGGAGCCGGGCCCGGGGAGTCTGCGACGCCGTCATGGTGATCCTGCCGCCCAAGGTTCGGTCATTGGACCTGGGGCCGCTGACCTCCCGCCAACAGCGGCGAGCCGTCTACACGGGGCAGGGAAACGAGATGAATCGATTCCTTTCCCGTACGTTCGACCTGACCGAGACCCGGGAAAAGCCCATCCTGGAGTTCGACCTCTGGTTCGAGATCGAGGGAGACTACGACTATCTCTACGTGGAGGCTTCCACCGACGGGTCGAACTACGAGCGCCTTCTGCCCACGGACAAGGATTCGGCGGAGGACGCCCAGAGCATCATGCCGTCCCGAAAGGGACATGACGGCGACGGCACCCTACCCGGCTTCACGGGACGCAGCGGCGACCTGGACGCGGACGGCAAGGTGGAGTCGGCGCCGGGGTGCGATCCGTCTCGTCCCAAACAGTTGGCCGAGGATCGGGTGGGCGGAGAAAAAGATCCGTGTGAGATCGGGCAGTGGATTCGCGCCCGCTTCGACTTGTCGGCCTACCGGGGCAAGAACGTGGAGATCCGTTTCCATTACTTCACCGACATGGCTGCGGTGGAGGCGGGAGCCCTCATCGACAACGTCAAGATCGAGGCCCTGGGGTTCTCCGAGGATTTCGAAGGTTCCGAACTGAACGGGTGGGAGGTGGAAGGATTCAGTCTTTCAGGGGGTGCCCATCGGCTCCCGGTCCCCCACTTCTACCTGTTGGAATACCGGGACCCGTGGCAGGACTTCGAGACGGCCTTCAACTACGACAGCACGCTGCGCCGCGAGTCGCAGGTCTTCTATCGGGATCCGGAAGCGGGCGAGTTTCGGGCCTTCGATGTCCGCTACCGGCCGGGCGTGGTGCTCTGGTACGCCAACGGGTCTTTCCTCTGGAGCCAGAACGAACCCTCCATGCAGGGTCCGGGCCAGGGTTTTCTGTTGGTCGTGGACTCCATCCCTCAGGAGTTTCGATATCCGGCCGTGCCGGAGCGGTATTTCAAACGGGAGCAGGACCGAAGCTACTATGAGTTCGACGAAAAGGCCCAGGAGTGGCTCCGCCGGAACTACCTGGACCTGCTCTGTTTCCAGCGCCGGCCGGAATACTTTCCTCCCGACCTGCCGGAGCGGGACCGGGCGGCATGCCGCCAAGGGGAGGACGGACCACCTCTGGAACGCCTCCGATTTCAGGACAAGAAACTGATCTATGGATACACGCTCTACAACGAGTTGTTGCCGGGACCGGACCGGGAGCCATACCGCGGAACCACCAACCTGGTCGACATTCGTCTACGTAAGAACCGTCTGACGTATCGTCTCTACGATCGGCTGTTGCGCTCCTTTCACTCGGCGGACGCACCTTTCGCACTGGAGCCGTTCCGGCAGGGGATCGTCCTCTATCGGGAGGACCAGGGGCAGATGGTCCCCTTCGACGGCGTCGACTTTCCGGCCCTCCACGAGTTCAGCGACTCCGATCCGGCACGCTACCTGAATCCGCACCTCCCCTTCGGCAGCGCCCGGGTGCCCACCTCCGGATTCGGTTTTAGCCTGGTGCGGCTCGGCCCCGACGCTCCCGACGGGGCGAAAGTGAAGGTGGAACTGAGTTGGCGCCGTTCCGGCGAATAGCCGTCTGTTTGAAGACAGTGGACTTGCAGATCCGTCCCATGCCTCCAGTTATAGAGGATTTGGACTGTGCGTCGATGCTTTGGAGCGCGAGGTCCGGGAACCCAACCGACGGTATCTCCGGTTGCGGAACATCTGGACTGCGGCAGCTGTTCCAGCAGCGGCAGGTAATGCCGAAGCCAACGATGTGGGTATCGCCGTGAGAATGGCGACGAGGATTCCCTTTCCGGCTGCGAGGCCAAGGTCGTCGTGTGGTGATCCTCGGTGCTGAATAAGAGTGACGGCGATGCCAAGAGCGACACCGATTGGGACAGATGCAATCCAACCGGTCCCGAGAGTTGCGACTGCGCCACCGAAGAGCATGTTATCAACTACCACGACTCCAAATGCTGCCGCCGGGTGGATCCCGATGGCACCCAATGTTCTTCTCCCACCAGTGCTCATGGATCTCGATTTTAACAGGAGAATCGCGCGCGGCCGTCGCGAAGCGAGTTTCTGCGGACCTTGGGGATGCCCGACTCATGCATTACGGACTCTCCCTGGATGGAGTCGCTTCGGTGGTTGGCGGACGTATTTTCGCCTGGAAGTTGCCTGTCTTGCCTGGATGTCCTTGAAGATGGCATCGACATTGTAATCGAATTGGGCGGCGTGTTTGTCTCGTGCGGCCCGGACTTCAGCGATGATCGGGTCGGTGTGCGGCATCTGCATGATCGGGCTCCATCAGTTCGTTGGGCGTACATATAATCGGAGCCTCATATCCTTGTTGCCAACAAACATTTTCAATCCTGGCTCGCAGGGCGGCGTTGGCAATGTGCCGAAAATTCCACGTTACCAGATAATCGACTCCGTTCGTAACCGCGATGGCGATGTGGGCAGCATCTTCGGCAGCCTTGCGCGGCATCGCTCCCAGATTGAGAAACTTCCTTGTGAGCTCTGCTGCATCGTCGGTTGCCTCAAGAAGCGTCACCGCTTCGAGTTCCGCCAAACGGGCACGAGCGGCATCTGCGTCGCCAGCGGCGGCTTCTCGAATGACAAGCTCCGACGCAACGAGTTCGAATCTGGTTCGAGCTGTCTGCCACCACTCACGGGTCACTTGCTGATACGCTGCGACCACGACGTCCCGGGAAGGCAGAGCCGTTAAGTAGCTCACGACTGACGTTTCGATGTATACGGTTGGAGCCATCTATTGTGCGTTATCGGACAGATGATCTTGCTGCGTTGAAGTTATCGGAGGAAGCAGTTCCCAATTTGGCTGCGATGCGCCCCTACAGATCAGCCGTAACGAGTGCTTCGCGCCTTCGTGTACGCCGCTTCAGTCGGCGCAGGGAATGAGCAGCTTCTGGCCGGGACGGATCACGGTGCTGCTCAGACCGTTGTAGAGCATGATCTGGTTGGGTCCTTCCACTCCGCAGTCCTTGAATTTTCCGGAGATGCGGAAGAGGGTGTCGCCGCTCCGGACCCGGTATTCGATGGCTTGTCCCGGGGCCGGATAGACGTTGGCCACGAAGCCGTGGAATTCGTCGCGAAGCGGATGTTTCTCGATGCGCTCCCGGCAGTTTTCCTGGAAGATCCGGGGAATGGTCACCTCCTCCCCCTCCTTGAACCAGACCCGGATGCTGTTCCTGGGATTGAGATTTCCCAGGTTCCAATGGTCGGTGCCCAGCAAGAGTCCCAACTCCAGGTGATGGAGGCTGCGATCCAGCGGGATCTTCACCGTTCCCGGATCCAACCGGGGAATGTCGAGCCCGAATCGTTCCGGAGCCAGGCCCATGGCCGTGGCGGCCAGGACCCGCGGCACGTAGCGGCGGGTCTGGCGGGGGATCCGGCTGGCGATTCTGCGAAAAGCATTCGGGTTGGAACTGTAGCGGGCAAACTTCTGGCCGGGACCGTAGTTGTAGTCCACCAGCACCAGCTCCAGATTCCAGGCGAAGACCTTCACCAAATGGCCGAGGTACTCCAACTGCTTCTGGGTGGATTTGACGACGTCGAAATAGTCTCCTCCCCTCAGACCGTATCTTCGGCCCGCCCACTGCATCTGCCAGATTCCCTTGGCGTTGGCGTAGGAGACGCTGTAGTTGCGGTACAGGCTCTCCTGCAATCCCAGTCCGTACCCGAACTCCAGCGGGATGCCCGCCTGCCGGTACAAGGGCCGAATGATGGGCTCCAGGAACTGGAAGCGGTTGGTCGCGCCCAGGAAGGAGGACCGGCCGTCGGTGAGCCAGTAAAGGATTTCCCGTTTGACGTCGGACCGGTTCTCAATGTGGCGAAACAGGTCGTCCACCATTCCGTAGCGCCGGCTGCCCTCTTCTTCCGGAACCACCCGATAGGAATCCGCGGCGGTTCCCGGACCGGGAAGGGATCCCCCCGTCAATCCACCGGCGAGGCCCTGCGCCTCCGCGGCGAAGGGTCCTGCCACCGCTCCTGCGGCCGTCGCGCCGCATGCGTATTGGAGCAGGGAACGTCTCGACAGTTCGTCCATGGGTTGCTGGCGGCTCCGGGTCAGAGTCCGTTCTCGGGTTTTTCCAGCCGGGCGATCACATCCTGCAGAAACCGGGCGCCGACGGCGCCGTCCACGACCCGGTGGTCCTGGGACAGGCTCAGGTGCATGATTTCCCGAATCACGATCCGGCCCGAGCGCACGACCGGCCGGGGTGCGATCTTGTGCACGCCCAGGATGGCCACTTCGGGATAGTTGACGATGGGCGTGGCGACGATGCCTCCCAAGGCGCCCAAGCTGGTCACGGTGAAGGTGCTTCCCTGCAGATGCTCCAGCTTCAGGTTCCCCTCACGGGCCAGCTGCGATACCTGGGAGATCTCCCGCGCCACTTCCGGCAGGCTCTTCTGGTCCACGTTCCTGATCACCGGAACCGTGAGACCTTCTTCCGTCTGGGTGGCGATGCCGATGTTGTAGTATTTCCGGAGTTCGATCTCCCCCGCGTCCAGGTCCAGGCGGGCGTTCAAATAGGGATGCCGTTTCAACTCGTGGGCCAACGCCTTCAGGATGTAGGGGAGATAGGTGAGGCGGACTCCCTGAAATTCCTCGCTCCCCTGAGCCCTCTGGCGCATACGGACCAACTCGGTCACGTCCGCCTCTTCCACATAGGTGAAGTGGGGGGCGTGGTTGGAGGCCTGGAGCATGTGGTCGCCGATCCGGCGCCGGATGCCGCGGTACGGAATCCGTTCCGTCGGTCCGACCGCGGCCGGAACGGCCTCGCCAACGGGCGCAGAATTCTGGGCCCGGGTCAGATCCTCTCTCGTGATTCGCCCGCCCGGACCGGTGCCCTTGACCGCTTCCAGGTCGATCTTCATCTGTTTCGCCAGACGCCGGATGGCGGGGGTCGCCAAGACCCGTGCCGTTGTCCGCCGGCGCCGTGAGATTGGAGGTCCGTGAAGAGATGGATGAGCAACCGCGTGGTCCGGCTCAGACTCGATTTCCGCCTTGCCGGTATCGATCACCACCAGTACGGATCCGACCTGGACGACGTCTCCTTCCTTGCCTCCCTGCTCCACGACGCGTCCCTTTACGGGCGACGGGATCTCGACGGTGGCCTTGTCCGTCATGACCTCCACCATGGGCTGGTCCTCTTCGATCTCGTCTCCGATCCGAACCAGCCAGCGAACGACCTCGCCTTCCACGATGCCTTCGCCGATGTCGGGTAGCCTGAATTGGTAGGGCATAGGAATCTGCTCAGAATTCGACGATCTCGCGCAATCCATTCCGGATTCGTTCGCTGCCAGGCAGGTAGTCTTCTTCGCGAGCATAGGGGAAGGGGGTGTCGAAACCCGTGATCCGGGTTACGGGGGCCTGCAGGTGCAGGAGTGCCTTCTCCCCGACGGTCGCCGCCAACTCCGCTCCGAACCCACAAGTTCTGGGAGCCTCGTGGACAATGACCAGGCGGCCCGTCTTCTGGACTGAACTCAAGACCGTTTCGACATCGAAGGGCATCAAGCTTCTCAGATCCACCACTTCGCAGGAGATTCCCTCTTCCTCCTCCGACTGTTCCGCCGCCGTCAGGCAGGCGTGTAGCATGGCGCCGTAAGCCACGACGGTCACGTCCAGACCCTCCCGAACGACGTTTGCTTGACCCAGCTCCACGGTGTAGTCGCCGTCCGGAACTTCGCCCCGGGCTGCCCGGTAGACTCGCTTCGGTTCCAGGAAGATGACCGGATTGTCATCCCGGATCGCCGAAATCAGAAGCCCCTTGGCATCGTAGGGAGTCGCCGGCACCACCACCTTTAGCCCGGGAGTGTGGACGAAATAGGCCTCCGGACTCTGGGAGTGGTAGTGCCCTCCCCGGATGCCTCCTCCATAGGGCGTTCGGATCACCATGGGGCACGTGAATTGGCCTCCGGAACGGTACCGCATCTTGGCCAGCTCGTTGACGATCTGATCGAAGGCGGGATAGATGAAGTCCGCGAATTGAATCTCTGGAACCGGCCGAAAGCCGTACATGGCCATGCCGATGGCGGTTCCGACAATGCCCGACTCGGCCAGCGGCGTGTCGAATACCCGGTGGTCTCCGAACTCTTTCTGGAGGTTCTTGGTGGCGCGAAAGACTCCGCCGAAACGTCCCACGTCTTCCCCCAGGACCACGACGCTGGGGTCGCGCCGCATCTCCGTGCGCAGACCGTCGTTGACTGCCTGGATGATGTTCCGATTCGGCATCTCGTTTTCGCGGAAGCGGGTCAGGACCCTTGCTCGACGGTCTGAAACTCCTCCGGCATGCAGACCGACTCCATTTGCTCTCGGAGATGCCACGGCATCTCGTCGTAAACGTCGTCGAAGATGGTGTCCAGAGACGGCGGTCCGGATCGGGAGGCCTCTTCCACCGTGCTGCGGATATGCGCGCGGATCTCGTCCTCCAGCGCCTGCTCCTTGCCGTCGTCCCAATGTCCCTGCCGGGTCAGGTACAAGCGGAACCGCAGGATCGGGTCGCGCTCGACCCAGGGCTCGACGTCGGCGTCGTCCCGATAGGAACTGGGGTCGTCGGAGGTGGAATGGCCTCCCCGGCGGTAGGTCACCGCCTCGATCAGCGTCGGACCGTCCCCCCTTCTCGCCTTCGCCACCGCTTTTGAGGTGACGTCGTAGACGGCGAAGATATCGTTTCCGTCGACGCGGACCCCTTCAATACCGTACGCGGTCGCCTTGACGGCCAGATTCCGGGAGGCCGTCTGAGACTCTACCGGAACGGAGATCGCCCACTGGTTGTTCCGGCAAAAGAGAATGGTCGGAGTCTTGAAGACTCCCGCGAAGTTGGTGGCGACATGAAAGTCGCCCTGGGAGGTGGCGCCGTCGCCGAAATAGACCAGTGCCACGTCGTCCTTGCCCGCCAGACGGGCGCCCAGAGCCAGACCGATGGCATGGGGGATCTGGCTTCCCACGGGACTGGAAATCGACGTCACCCTCAAGTCGCGGCTGGCGTAGTGGTTCGGCATTTGCCGGCCCTTGGTCAAATCCCGGGAATTTCCGAACAACTGGCAGACCAGATCGACCAGCGGAAAACCCTTGACCAGCGCGGCGCCCAGCTCCCGGTAGCAGGGGACGACCCAGTCCCGCCGTTCCAGGGCGAATGCACTTCCGATGATGGCCGCTTCTTCTCCTCGGGATCCGACGTAAAAGGCGAGCCGGCCTTGTCTCTGAAGCCGGATCATCTGGTCGTCGACCATCCGGTTCAAGCACATCAGCCGGTAGAGATGGAGCTGCTGATCCAATCCAAGGGCCGGAATGTCGGCCTCCGATTCCACGTCGCCGTCGGGGGAAAGGATAGAGAACATCGTCCCAGGCATGCGCCAAGGATTATATCTGCCGCTCTGGAGCAGGACAAGAAGACTCGGACCCTGCATCGCCGCCGGTGGCGGCACATGCCGTCACGGTTTCGTTTCGTGATACCTCTCGAATTGGGCCGCCATATCGGACTGGGAGAGGTGTCCGGAGTGCACCAGTATCCGGTAGAGAAAAAGGGCCGATTCACCCGGTTCCAGAGAGACGTTCAGAGGTGGGGAGCCCTTTTGGAAATCCTTACGGCCGAAGGGGTTGGCGGAAAAGAGGCCGTAGCCCCGGGCGTGCCAGAAGGTGGGGGATTCGATGCTCTTGGGATGATTCATGATGGCCAGAGTCAGGTCCTCTCCCTGGACCGAGGCGCGGAGTGCGACCCAGGAGGACTTCTTTCCCCAGACTCCCTTCGACAGTTCCAAACCCTCAGCGTTCAGATAGCGGCCGGTCCGGTCTTCCCGCAGGTCGGGGGCGACGCGAACGGCCATCATTCCTTCCTTGGTATCGTTGAACGTCACCGTTTTTTCTTGGGCAGTCAACTTGAACGTCAAGTCCAGGGTCCGCCACCCGGGTCCCGCCTCGATGGTCATGCGGGAGTCCTGTTCCAGCAGCACCTCTCCCGAGGGTGCGATCCAGTCCGAAGTGGTTTCCATGACTCCCTTTTGTCCATCTTCCAGCCGGGTGAAGCTGGTGTGCCGGATCCGGCCGCTGCCCGGTTTGTCCCGTCCGCCAGGCAGCTTGGACCAGAAATCGACGCCGTTGAGGTTCCCATAGGTGAATGAGATCCCCTCGTGGTGCCAATGGTCGTAATGCTCGTTGGGTGTTGCGAATTCCATGGGGTACGCACGCGTCAGGCGGTGGCCCTCGGGACTGAGCAGGGGATGGAAGATCGGCTTGTGAAAGCCGACTCCGTAGTGGTAGGAGGCGAACAGGCTCTTGCCGACGTAGATGTCCACCCGAGCCGCCTCCGTCTTGACCAGTCGGACCCCATGGTCGGACTCGGCGAAAGAGGGCGCAGTCTGAAAGATGGCAAGGAGAGCCGCGGCTGCGATGGCAGGGCGGCGGAGCGTCGAATCCATCGGGACCGGATTGGAAAGGAATTTCATGGGAACTACAGTGCCTCCTGCGCCTGAGAAAGGTGTCGCCGAAATCGAGAACATGGTAGCAGCCCGTAGCAAACGTCGTCACGGCCACGGGAGCGATTCGATCCTGGAAGTCGCCCCGGGAACACGTTACCCTGCTCTGGCTCAGGAGGTGACGTGTGATTTTTGACGTGCATACCCATGGCTGGAAATATCCGGACCATTTCTCGGACCGGTTCCGCCAACAGGCAATCCGCATGAGAGGCCATGAGATCCCCTTGGACAGCACCCTTGAGGATTATCGCGCCCATTGCCGGACCGTCCCCGATCGGGTCAAGACCGTCGTCTTCGGTGGTAAGGCCAAGCTGTCGGGCCTCTGGACTCCCGATCAGTTCATCGTCGAATATTGCTCTCAGGACCCCGAGAATCTGATTCCCTTCCTTTCCCTCGATCCGACCCAACCGGGTTGGCAGGATGAACTGCAGGAGGGGCACCAGGACCTGAAGATGAAGGGCGTCAAGATAATGCCCATGTATGCCGGATTCTATCCCCAGGACCCGGAGTTGGATCACCTGTGGCAGTACGCCGAGCGCCACCAACTGCCGGTCCTGCTTCACACGGGGACCACTTTTATTGACCGCGCCCCTCTCGACACCACCTTGCCCCGGCATCTGGATCCCGTTGCCATCAAGTACCCGGAGTGCCGGATCATTCTGGCGCACCTGGGACACCCCTACGAGGGTGAGACGGTAGCGGTGATCCGGAAGCATCCTCACGTCTACTCGGACGTTTCAGCCATCCATTACCGGCCCTTCCAGCTTTACCAGAGCCTGATGCTGGTGCAGGAGTACGGTGTCTGGAACAAGCTCCTGTTCGGGACCGACTACCCCATCACCAACGTGGACGAGTCTCTGGCCGGATTGCGATCCATCAACGATCAGCTGGAAGGCACGGCCCTGCCGCGGTTGGACCCGGAACAGATGGAAGCGATGATCCATCGCGATGCCGGCCCCTTGCTGGGTCTCGAGTAGGCGTCGGCGTCTCATTTGATTAAACCGATCAATTGGGTAAACTTAGTCTCATCTCATTGGCTGGAGAGACCTGGAGGAAACGGGTCATGATGACGTGGAAGGAGCACTTGGGGACGGAAATACCGGACGAGCTCGGCCGCGAGATCGACATCTTCGAGATGCAGATGGAGCTGAGACGTCAGGGAAAGCTGGACGAGAAGATCTTCGCCGAGACCCGGTTGCGGCGCGGCATCTACGGCCAGAGATACGATAACGGCTCCCGCCACGACGGGGTCCGTTCGCAGCAGCTCTCCTATCCTTCCGGTGACGTCATCAAGGGGCCCGAGACCCTCTGGGATGCTCCCGGGATGATGCGAATCAAAATTCCGTACGGGGGGGTCAATCCCCGCCAGCTTGAGACGCTGGGAGAAATAGCGGAGGAGTATTCGGACGGAGTGCTCCACGTCACCACGAGACAGGACTACCAACTCCATTTCGTCCACATCGACGACACTCCGAATCTGATGCGGAGATTGGCCTCGGTGGGGATCACGACCCGGGAGGCCTGCGGAAACTCGGTGCGGAACGTGACCGCCTGCCCTCTGGCGGGCGTCTGCCACACGGAGGCTTTCGACGTCAGTCCCTACGCCAAGGCCTGCAGCGCCTTTCTCTTGGGGCACCCCGATGCCCAGGACTTCGGCCGTAAATTCAAGATCTCATTCTCGGGATGCCGCGAAGAGGCCTGCGGCCTGGCCAGCATGCATGACATGGGGGCCATCGCGGTGGTCCGGCGCGAGGGCGGCCGGATCAGGCGCGGATTCGAGCTGTATGTCGGAGGAGGTCTGGGAGCGGTGCCGCACCAGGCCAAGCTCTTCGACCCCTTTCTTCCCGAAGAAGAGTTGCTGCCCACGGCGCAGGCCATCTCCAGGGTGTTCGCCCGCTTGGGAGAGAAGAAGAACCGGGCGCGGGCCCGCGTCAAGTTCCTGGTGGCCAAGCTGGGGATAGACGAGTTTCGCAAGGAGGTTCTGAAAGAGCGGGAGATCATGCCTCCGGACGAGCGGTGGACCGCGTACCTGCCGCAGGTTCCGGAATTCCAGGAGACCGCGGTCCGGCCCCCCGCGGCATTGAACGGACATCAGCCGCCTCCGGGCTTCGAGCACTGGGTGCGGACCAACGTCTACCGTCAGAGGCAGGCGGGCTACGCCGTCGCCACCGCGACTCTTCCCTTGGGGGACCTGTCGTCGTGGCAGGCTCGGGAGCTGGCAGTGATCGCCCGCCGTTTCTCCGGTGAGAACATCCGGACCACCGTCGAGCAGAACATGGTGCTGCGTTGGATCAGCGAAGCGGACCTGCCGAAACTCTACGGTGAACTGGAGAAGATCGGACTGGGCGCCCATGGCGCCGGTACGATCGTGGACGTGACGGCCTGCCCGGGGACTGATACGTGCAAATTGGGAATCGCCTCCTCGAGAGGGTTGGCTGCCGAGTTCCGGAGGAGGCTCGGCGCCAAATTCTTCCACCTGGATGATTCGATCAAGAATCTGCGGATCAAGATCAGCGGCTGCTTCAACTCCTGCGGTCAGCACCACGTCGCGGACATCGGATTCTACGGAACCAGCCGGACCATCAAGGGCCACAAGGTGCCTCACTTCCAGGTGGTGCTCGGAGGCCAGTGGACCGAGAACGCCGCCTCGTATGGATTGGCGATGGGTTCGGCGCCGGCCCGGAACGTGCCGGAGGTTCTGGAACGCATCACCGGCCGATACCTGGAGTATCGGAGCAACGGCGAGAGCTTTCAGGAATTCGTCCGGAGCGTCGGCAAGAAGGAACTGAGAGCCATGCTGCAGGACCTGTTGCAGGTTCCGGCCTATGAGGTCGACTCCTCCTTCTACAGCGATTGGGGCGATCCCAGAGAGTTCTCCATGGGGGATCTGGGGACGGGAGAATGCGCCGGAGAGGTAGTCACCCTGACCCAGTTCAATCTCGCGTCCGCCGAGCAGTTGGTCTTCGAGGCCCAGATCAGGCTGGACGACAGGGACTTTGCCGGCGCCGACTCGCTGAGCTACCGAGCCATGGTGGAGGCCGCCAGAGCTCTGGTCAAGACTGAGTTCCTGGACGTTCCGGGCGCTCCGGACACCGTCGTGTCGGAGTTTCGGCGCCGCTTCTACGACACGGAACTGTTCTACGACAAGTATGCCGGCGGCAAGTTTGCCAACTACCTGTTCCGCCGTCACAAGTCGCCTTCGCAGAGCCCCACCAGGGACGCGGCCCACCAGTCGGTGGAAGAGAGCCAACTCTTCATTGAGGCGGCTCACGCCTGTTACGAGCGCATGGCCCGGGAGATCTCGGGAGTCCACTAGGCTGGCGTATGGGCGGCTGGCAGAAATTGGGTCTCAAGATCTTTCTGGAGGAACCCCTCCGGGCCGAGGCGCAGGAATTCATCCCCGTCTTCCATTCCTGGATTCAGAACCAGGCCGTGGATGGACACCTGCTCATCGACGTCCACGACTACAGTCACGTCCACCGGGGACCCGGCATACTGCTGGTCGCTCACGAGGGAAATTTCAGCTTGGACCAGGGCGATGGCCGGACCGGACTCCTCTACTACCGCAAGCAAGATCTGGACGGGACACGTGAGCACTGTATCCGCGAGGTCTTCAGGCACACGCTGCTGGCCTGCAGCCGGCTGGAATCCGATCCCGTTCTGGGCGGCAGAGTGCGCTTCCATACCCGGGAGATGCTGCTGCTGGCGAACGATCGCCTGCATACCCCCAACAGCGCGGAAACCTTCGAACAGCTAAGACCCGGGCTGACCCGGGCGCTGTCCGGGATTCTGGGTCGGGGCGTCTTCAGCCTGGACCGGGTCGAAGACCCACGGGAACGTTTTTCCGTCCGGGTCCGCGTCCGGCGGTCCTTCCGTCCGGGATACCTGTTGCGGCGCCTGAACTGACCTGAGAGGCCTTCCGCCCACAAGACTTCAGGAGTTCGATGAAAGAGAAGCTGCCCCGATCCGAAAGCCGTAGACCACCGAGAAGAACCTTCTTGAAATCCGCGTCGCTGGCAGCAGCGGCCGGCACAACCTGGATTCAAAACATGGGACAAGCCGTCGCGACCACCAGTCAAGCCACAATTCCAAAATGGGTGAGCCGGGTGCGCAAGGAAATACCGACCACCTCGGAATCGGCCTATTTTCTGACCGGGGGCATCGGTCCCTCGCCCACTCCCGTCATCGAGCGGGTCAAGCAGCTTCTGGACCTGCAGAACCGTGGACCCGGAGACCCCCGAATCAACCCCCGAATCGCGGTGGTGGAGGAAGAGTGCCGCGCACTGGCCGCCGCTGCCCTGGGCGCCGAAGAAGAAGAGGTGACCCTGACCCACAACACCACGGAGGGTCTCAACATCGTCATCTGGTCCATCGACTGGACGGAGGGAGACGAAATCCTCATCAGCAACCATGAGCATCCCGCTCTGCTGCAACCGTCCTACAATCTCCACGAGCGTTTCGGCGTTGTCTATCGCCGGGCTCCCATGGACGTGGGTGAAGACGTCCTTGGCAGCGTACTGAGCCAAATTTCGCCGCGCACCCGGCTGGTGGCCATGAGCCATGTCTCCCGCCGCAACGGCCGGGTCATTCCGGCGCGAAAGCTGGCCCAGGAACTGCACAAACATGGCGTGAGGCTCTTGCTGGACGGCGCTCAGGCCGCCGGTAACATCCCGCTCGACTTCCACGGCCTGGGATGCGACTACTACTCGTTCTGCGGTCACAAGTGGCTGTTGGGCCCCAAGGGGACGGGAGGACTCCTGACCCGGAAGGAGATCTTGAACTCGACACCGGTTTCGTGGACCGGAGCCCACAGTCAGGTCACCATCGAGGACGACGGGCAATATGAGTGGCATCCTGACGGCCGCCGTTACGAGTTCGGGACCCGGGCCCTGCCCGTCTTCGGGGGATTTGCCGAAACCCTGCGCTGGCTCGACAACGTGGGTTGGGATCGGATCCACCGCCGGACTGCGGACCTTTCAAAACGGTTCTCGGAATGGGTCCGCGATTCAAGGCTCTTCCAGCTGATCTCGCCCCTTGAGGATGGGAGCCGGAGCGGAGTCGTGAGCCTGAGGCTGCCCGAAGGTTTTCTGGGGATGGACTTCTACGAGCGGCTGGCCGAGAAGGACGGGATCGTAGTGGCGCCCTTGGAACATCCCCGGGATATTCGCGTCTGCGTCCACTTCTTCAACACCTGGGAGGAGATCGAAAGGCTGGGCGCCAAGCTGAACGAGTACTGCGCCTGAATCTTGCGGTGGATCCCCAGGTCGCTACGAACGGTCGGAGGGCGGATTCATCCGCCAGAAGATCCCGAACAGGTTGGCCTCGCGCCGGGGAGTGCTCCGATCCTCCCAGTGGTAGAGGGTGAGGAATTTCCCCGGCTCCATTTCAAGGGTCTGGGACAGCCCCACGTCGGTCGCCGGCGCGTCGTCGGCCAAGGCCACCGGCGGTCCCCAGCTCTTTCCCTGGTCGCGGCTGGTCCGAATGGCGACGCCGTAGGGCTTGTGCCTCACGCTGTAGGTCATGACCAGCTCGCCCCATGAGGTCTCCAGTAGAAACCCCTGCATTTCGGCGGCATCCGTCACCTGCCGGGGACGGGACCAGATTCTCCCTTCGTCTCGGGACTCACTCACCAGAGTTCGGGCCAGCGGCCGCTTGAGCGACTCCTCATAGGTCATGGCCTCTTCCAGCTCGGCGCTGCGGAGCGACGCCAAGAGTACGCCGGAGGAGAGGCGCAACAGATGGGGCTGGGTCGTATAACGGCAGATCAGGCCTCCGTAATCCCATGGACTTCCGTCCCGGGAGCGGAAGAAGAGGGTGAAGTCCCCCTTTCGTTCCCGGGGTTTGTCCCCGTGTTCGTAGACGGGGTAGTAGCCGCCGTACGCGGTGAGCAGGAGTTCGCCGTCCGGAAGCGCGGTCACGCCGCCGAATGGGTAGACGTAGTCGAACGGTCCCGGTCGCACCTCGAAGGGGTCGTCCCAGCTCCTGCCCTCGTCGGAGGAGGTCATGAGCATGCCCTTGCAGGCGCCGTTGGAACGCCGGGTGAACCCGAGCAGGATGCCGCCTCCCGGGAGGCGGCTCATCATTTGCACCCGCTCGTCGTCCCGTGAATCGATGATAATGCGAGGACGGGTCCAGGTCCGGCCTCCGTCACGGGACTCCACCAGGGACACGGAGCTGTTGTCGGCGACTCCGGTCAAACCGGTGCGGGTGGCCGTCAGGAGATGGTCGTCTCCCAATCGGACCACCTTGGGCGCGTGTCCTCCCGGGCACACCAGGATGCGGCCGCCGATTTCGATTCGATCTGCTCCTGCCGCTTCTGAGGAATGGTTCATCGGTAACTCCGTAACTTCGGCCGAGGGAAATCAATGAAGGGAAACGGATTTGCGGACCACCCGGCTCCCCTCCTTGGCCAGAGTCCGAATCTCGGAAATGCCATTGTCCAACAGGTAGAGACGGGCCTCCTCGATACCGGATCCCACCTGGTCCGGGCCGTGGCTGTCGTCGCCGAAACACACACCGATGCCCATTTCATGGGCTTGCCGCAACAGCCAAGGTTCCGGGTAGGGGCATCCCAAACCCTTGCGGTATCCGGCCGTGTTGAGATCCAGGATGCTGTCGTGCCGCCGGATCGCCTCCAGGGCCTGCCGGGCCGAACGCCGGATCGCCGGTGTATCCAGCTGGCCGTAATTCCGGCCGTTCTTCCGGATCAGGTCGAGATGCCCCACCACCTCGGGCCGAAGTGCCTCGACCATGCGAGCGACGCTCTCATAGTACCGGTTCGCCAGGGACTGCAGGCCGCCGGCCCGGTTCAGGGCGCGTTCGAACTCTTCGGGCTCGCTGTCGATGATGATGTCTCCCACGAAGTGGACGGAGCCCACCATGTAGTCGAAACCCAGGTCCGACCGGTAACGGCGCATGACGTCGGCATAGGTCGAACTGGGGACGACCTCGGCTTCAAAACCCTTCAAGACCTGCACCCGGGAGCTGAATTCGCGAACCAGGGGGTCCAGGGTCGACCGGTAGGCGCGAAAGTCCCGTTCCAGCTTGGGCACGTCCCATCCCAGCTCGATTTCCCGGGCATAGAGGAAGCGCTCTCCCAGCCGGGGAGCGTGCTCCGTGATCCCGAATACGGACATCTCCTGCGCCACCGCAGCCTCCAGGATCTGCCGGAGGGTTCCTTCGGCGTGATCGCAGAAGGCGCCGCTGTGTCCACCGTGAAGAGAAATCTTCCAGGGCACGGGTTCCATGCCACAATCCTATCAGCAAGAAAGTGAAATTCGGTTCGAAAGGGTCATTCGAGGTTGGGAAACTGGCAGTGAGATAAAGGTTCGCCGCCGGGTTTTGGAATTCAGACTGGCCTGCCTGCGAGCGGGCGGCCAATGTAGTCGGGCCGTCCTATTTCCTGGGGAGGACCAGGACGGTCGTCTCCCCGTTGCCGTGATATTCGAGCCGAAGTGCCGCTTTCTTGCGGAGCTTTTCCACCGCGAAATAGAGGTGGCCGGCGACCGGCAACCGGGTGGCGCCCTCGGGAAGACTCTTGTCCTCCAACTCCGTCCTCATGACCTGCCGGTCCCGGTCGGTGGAGGGCCGGGGGCTTCGATCGCGCAATGCGCCGATCCCAATCGTAGCGCGGGGGCCTCCGGACCTGATGTCGTTATTCCGATTCCGGCGACCGGGATAGGCTTCCGGATACCGCTCTCGGCGCGATTCGTATCCGATGGTTCCCGAAGAAACCACCCCGGTTCGCCTGGCTGACGAGGCTCTCCGTTGCAGACCGGTCGCGATCGACTCCGGTTTCTGGGGGCGGAAGACCTGGTCCTGACCGGCACCCCGAAGAACGAAGTCCCTGTTGTCCACCGCAATATCGGCATTGCCAGGGTAGAGCGCCACTTCCACGACGACGTATTTCCCTTTCAGGGGTGAAACGAACCTCTGTAGGACTTCCATCTCGCTGAGCAGCCGGGCGCCCAGACTGTACCCCCCCTTCTCGAAGGAGACGGGGTACCTGTTCACGTCGCTCAGAGGACGGGTTCCTTCCGAGCTTGCAAAGCCGAAGGTGCCGGAGAGCAGAGAAACGGAAAGGCCAAGAATCAACTGGTTCATGGTCGCCTACCGGAAACTCCCCCAAGAGTTGGGTCCCCAAGTGGTGGTTGGACAAGCCGGCAATGGTGCCAACCTATTTCCTGGGAAGGACCAGGACGGCGGTCTCCCCGTTTCCACGGTATTCGAGCCGGTGCTCCGCCTTCTCTCGGTATTCTCCGACAGCGAAGTAGAGGTGGCCGGCGACCGGCGAACCGACGAATCCCTGGGGAAGACTCTTGTCCTGCAGTTCCGTCTCCATGACGTATCGATCCTGGTCGCTGGAGACCCCAGGCTGACGGTCCAGGACGATCCCGACCCCGACGACGGTCCGGAGACCACCGTAACCATATCGCCGATTGGGGTCGCGGCGGTCCCAGTCGGGATCCTCGACGTCACGGCGGTCACTGCGCCTGGGGAGACGCCGGTGATCGGGATAGTGGCCTCGACCCGATTCGTATTCGATGTTGCCGTACGGAACGATGCCGATCTGCCTTCGCGGCTTGGTCGTCCGCTGCTGGCCGATTGCGATCCGGCTCGGCTCCTCGGGCCGGAACGACCTGTCGAAACCGTCAATCCGAAGCTCGAAGTTCCGGTTGTCCACCTCGATATCGTTAATGCCGGGGTACATTGCCACTTCCACCACGACGTACTTCCCTTCAAGGGGCGTGACGAACCTCTGCAGGACTTCCTTCTCGCTGAGCAACCGGGCACCCAGACTGTAGCTGTCCTTCTCGACGGAGACAGGATATTTACCGACATTGCTCAGAGGCTGAGTTCCGTCCGAACCGGCCAGGACGAAGATTCCGGAGAGCAGCAGGAACGAAAGGATTTGAATCGATTTGTTCATAATCTACTCCTGGGATCGTTCCTCGAAATCGGGTTCTATCCGGACGGCCTTTCCTGTCAACACATAGACTCGGATCTCGAAGGGCTGGTGCCGGTCGGTCTCCACTTTCAGCTGGTACACGCCCGGTTTCAGCCAGATGTCTTTGAGGTCTTTGGCCAAGCCGGCGAAGGCTCCGTCCAGGTAGACGCTCGCCTCCTTGAACTTCGTCTTCAACTTGATTCGGCCTCCCCCGGCCGTTCGTCCGTAACCCGCAAAGTAAGCGGGATGGTAGAAATCGGGATAGGCCCAGGCGCCGGTCAAGTGGTGGAACGGGTACCTGCCCCAGGAATAGGAGTAGGGACGGTAGTAGCCGAACGGTGGGTAATATCGAAACCGGCTGTAGCTGGCGCCAGCTCCAAAAGAAAACCCGCGCACGTTGAATAGTCCGGTCTTTTCGACGGTCGCCGACCCCTTGCCCTCCCCGGTATCGGCCTTGTTCTCTGCAGCCAGGGGATGAAGGAGAAAGATAGATATGAGGAATAGTCGAAGTACCATGATCGTGTTTCCTGCCAGTCTACATCATTCGGCTCTAAATATATTAGACCGGCACCGGATGGAAATGGTTCACTCCGGGGGCCGGATCATGGTCTCGGCAATGGCGAAGACGCAGGAACTCCGGTCGGCTCCTCCCAATGCCTCCCTCCAGATGCGTCGAGGGTAGGGAGTTCCTTCGATCCGCCGGCCATCCAGTAGGAGCCGCGCCCCCTGGCAGAAAAAGAGGACCGTAAAGGCGGGCCTGTGCCGTTGGAATTCCGGATCGCCCCGGAAGGCTACGGCGGGTGGCTCAAGCCGGGTCCAGGTCACGTCCAGAAGGTGCTTTCCGGCTTCCATGACCCATGACGGAGACTCCTTCAGGTCGCCTTCCCGCCGAAAGGTGGCTTCCACGACCGGAAGGCCCGACCCGAAGGGCGGCGCCTTTCCCCGAAACATGGTCTTCCGAACGAACTCCAGGAAGTCTCGATTGTCGGTCAAGACGGCCCGGAAGCGGCCGGGCAGGTCCACGAAGGCGACGTGCCCCTCACCGGCGGGGCTGTAGACGGACCGGTAGAGGCTGACTCGAGCTGGATCCTCCTGGGCGCCGGGCGCACGCAGGAAACAGATCCAGTGTTCTCCCGACCAGAGGAGGCGCCCGGGCAGGATCGGATACATTGCGGTCATGGCATCGACCTCTGGCCGGAAGGGAAGAGTTCCTTCAAGAAGCGGAGGATCTCCTCCCGGACCGGATCGCCCTTTCGACCCAATCCGGCGATGATGTTCACGTGATTGCGATCCGGTATCTCCAGGCTCCGGACCGTTCCTCCTGATTTGGCCACCGCGCTCTCGAGGCGCCGCGTCTGATAGTCGGCCGTAGGATAGTCCTGCGCGGCGTAGAGCAGCAGAAAAGGCGCCGGCTTGCTCCGCACGCGGAGGGCCGGAGAGGCGGCTCGGAGCTGCTCATCGCCGGTGCCGAAGACGTCCTGGTAGAGAAGCTGTCCCGTCACCCCGGTCCGGGTCAGGTCGTAGACGCCGCTGACGGCAACCACGCCGCCGATCAAATCGGGCGTCAGGCCATGTTCTTTAAGATACGCTCCGTCCACTGCGGTCAGGGAGCAGAGATGAGCGCCGGCCGAGTGCCCCACGAGAACGATCTTTCGGGAATCCCATCCATACCGTGAGGCATTGCCGTGGACCCAACTGACCGCTCGAGCCACGTCCCGGGCGTGCTCGGGGTGGCGCACCTCCGGCGTGAGCCGGTAATTGATCACCGCGACGGCCACGCCCTCAGCCGCCAGAGTTCGCCCCATGGCGCTGTAGGCCCCTCCGTAGGCGTTCTTGTCGCCCCGTTTCCAGGAACCGCCGTGGACGAATACCAACACCGGATGTCCGGTGCTTCCGGAGGGCAGGAAGAGGTCCAACTTGTGCTTGCCGGGGTGGGCGCCGGGTCCTTGATGGTATGCAACGTCCATATGTTCCAGGACCCGGCTCGACCCGGAAGCGGGAGCCACTGCGGCGGCCGCCGACAACCACAAGGAGGTCAAGGCGTATCTCATGGCGCTACGATGCTGGACCACCAGCCCATATCTTGCAAGTGCGATCCGTCCCGCTCGGCGGCAGCGCTTCCAAACGTCCCAAGGGGTCTGACACGGGACTCAGCGCACGACGTGCAAAAATCGGTCACAATACGCGCGTCGTGGAATCATTGAGAGTCGAGAAACTCACCAAGGACTACCCCATGGGAGAGCGGGTGGTCCGGGCCCTGGACGGGGTTTCGTTGGAGGTCGTTCCGGGAGAGTTTCTGGGTGTCGTGGGCCGTTCCGGTTCCGGGAAGTCTACGCTGCTCAACCTGTTGGCGGGGCTGGACCGCCCCAGTTCGGGCTCGCTCTGGGTCGGTGAACGGGACCTGGCCCGAATGAGTCCCGAACAATTGGCTCTTCATCGCCAGCACACGGTGGGAATCGTGTTTCAGTTCTTTCATCTGATCCCGACCCTGACTGCCCTGCAAAACGTGGAGTTGCCCATGGCGTTCTCCGGGTTGGGACCGGGAAAACGGGCGGAAAAGGCCAGATCGCTGCTGGACAACGTGGGACTATCCCACCGCTTGGACCACATTCCCTCCCAGCTCTCCGGCGGTGAGCAACAGAGGGTCTCCATCGCTCGTTCACTCGCCAACGATCCCCAGTTTCTTCTCGCCGACGAACCCACCGGCAACCTGGACAGCACCACGGCCGGGGAGATCCAGGAAATCTTCAAACGGCTTCACTTGGAGGGACGCACCGTGATCTGCGTGACCCATGAGCAGGATCTCTGGAAGGATTGCCTGGATCGTGTGATCGAATTGAGAGACGGCCGCCTTTTCCGGGAAGACCGGCTTGGGAGCAGTGAAGGCGGCTGGAATGGAATCCCGGGGGAAGAGGACTGATGCCCTGGAGAGACATCCTCCAGATGGCCTGGCGCAACATCGGGCAGGCTCGTCTCCGCTTCGTCCTGACCTGCCTGGGGGTTCTGATCGCCATCTCCACCCTGGTGGCCCTGGTGAGTTTCGGAGCCGGGCTGCGCCTCCAGACGGTGGGGAACCTGGAGGTGCGGGAGGTGTTCACTTCTTTCCAGATTCTGGGACCCGCCAGATCCCAGAGTTTCCGGCGGTTTCGGGATTCCGGTCCGGACTCCGCCACCCCCACCGCCAGGCCGGTGCTGGATGAAGACCTGGTCCGCAGGGTCGCGGCTCTTGAAGGAGTCGTGAGCGTCCAGCCGGACATCCGGTTCGCGGCTCGCCTGGAGCACGGCGACAAAGTTCACCTGACCCGGGTTCGCGGGGCCGGTCCTCACGTCGCTCCCCTGTCCCCGTATTCGAAGATCACTCAGGGGCGTTTTCTCTCCGGGACCCAGGGGGCCGAGATCGTCCTCACCGGCCGGGTGGCTCGCCGGTTGGGGTTCGAGCCCCCGGAGCAGGCCGTGGGGAAGACCATCCAACTCTTGACGGACCGTCTCAAGCGGGACGTCTCTGACGGGGATCTTCCCTTCCAGACGGTGCGATTCTCCTATCAGGTCGTGGGTGTCCTGCCTCGTCTGCTCCCGAATCAGACCAACCCGTTTTTCCGGGGCGTGGTCATCCCCTTGGAAGAGGCGCGGGAACTCTGGAAGGAGAATGCGAGCGGGATGACGTCCCTGTCCGGCCTGACCTCACTGGAGGAAGGCCGAGGGCGGGAATACGACAGCATCGACGTGCGCGTGGCGGACCTGGTGAGCCTGGAGCGGGTTCGGGAAGAGGTCCGCTCCTGGGGGGCGGCGACGTTCGCTATCGTCGACCAGATGAAGCGGATCCAAGAGGCGTTTCTGGTGCTGGAGGTGGTCCTCGGCGTCCTGGGCGGAATCGCCATGCTCGTCGCGTCACTGGGAATCGCCAACGTCCTGATCATTTCGGTCATGGAGCGCCGCCAGGTCATCGGCATCATGAAGGCCATCGGAGGAACCGACCGGGACGTCCGGCGCATCTTTCTGGCCGAGGCGGGTCTGATCGGTTTCTCAGGCGGGGTCATGGGGCTTCTGGCCGGGTGGACCCTGACCCGGATAGCCACGGTCTTCATCGACCGCTACTTCCAGAGCCACGATATTCTGAACGCTCCCAACCTCTTCGCCTATCCCCTCTGGCTGGTGGCCGGCGCCATCGGTTTCGCGGTGGGTCTGAGCCTTCTCTCGGGCGTGATTCCCGCCAATCGCGCCACGCGGGTCGATCCGGTCGAGGCTCTCCGGCAAGGCTGAATCGTGGACACCGGCTGGAACTACCGGCCGGGCAAGCGCTGCTCCGGTGCGGACGATCGTACGGGAGGAGTGGGCGCCGGATCGCCGGTCTGGCGTTTCTCCTCGGGGACGATCTGGCGCGGTGGACGGGTCAGCGGTCGATCCGCGCGGCCCCCGGAGGGAGCCGAAATCGGAGGAAGCTGCCGGGAAGTCCTCGGCACCGGGCTTCGGCTCACCGGCGCCGGCCGGTTCCGGGATGGAGTGAGCCTGCCAGGGGCCGTCGACTGGGACCGGCCACCCGGCCGCCGACCCGATTCCCCGGGTCGAACGGTTGGCGCCGCCGTGGAGGAACCCGGAGTGGACGGTTCAACCGGGTCCGCCTCCGATCCGGACGGAGGAAGTCTCCTGGGTGCCGGAATTCGTCGTTCCGGAATGGGAGTCGATCCTTCCGGCGACGGGGTGTCGACCAGGCGTCTCTCCTGCTGGGTCGGATGCACGATTTCCTCTCCCGGGTCGGCGCTCCAATAGGTTTGAGTCAGGGTGTAGACGACGAACAGAGCCGAAACTACGACCAGGGCGGTGTTGATCTGGTTGGCGTATTTCACTGCGGTTGCTTGCTCCCGTTGACCTGATAGTTTACCAGTCCGTGGTGAAAGTCCCGGGTTGCGCCCCGTCCGGTTCCGCGCCCGCCGGTACCGGTTCGCTTTTGACCGACCGGTAGGCTATCTTGAGATTTCCTAATGTTCAGGCGGACCACTTGGATAGTGACCAGTCTTTTGGCTCTCGGGATTCCTTTCTTCGCTTCAGCCCAAGACGCCGCTCCGACAGAAAAGGATGATGGTGCCGGTACGTCGAGAATTGAAGTCGAGATGGCGCTGGAGCACATCCGGGTCACCTTCCTGGTGCGCGACGATCGGGGTCACTTGATTCGCAATCTCTCCAAAGACGACTTTGTCGTGCTGGAGAACGGCCGGCCCCAGAACATCACTCTGCTTGAAGAGCAGGAGGTTCCCATCAATGTGGCGGTCATGGTGGATACCAGTTGGAGCCTCCAGGACCTCCTGAAGAATGCCGTGGATACGGCGATCGACTTCTTCCGCGGGCTGGAGAACGAAAGCGCGGCCGTCGTCCGATTCTCCCGAACTCCCGAGTTGATCCTGGACTGGGACGAGAGACCGGAGGATATCCAGTCTCTGATGGCGGATGTCTCCAGCGACGGCAAGACGGCGCTCTACGATTCGGTGATCTGGGTCTGCCGAAACGTCTTGAAGTCTCGATCGGGCAAGAAAGTGGTGGTCCTGATCAGCGACGGAATAGACACCGCCAGCAGAGCCAGTTTTCGTGACATGATCCGGGTCTCGCGGCAAGAGGGAATCACCGTCTATCCCATCATCTACACCAACCAGTTCATCCAGAACTATCGCCATGAACTGGGCGATCGAGAGGCGCCGGTCCGGAGCAACATCAGTCGGGCCTTCCACCGGTTCGTAGTGGGTCAGAACCGGTTTCTGGAGCAGACTCGGCGTTACGGGGGCCGGACCATTTTCTCGGACTCCTTCCTCGACCTGAGACAGATCTACGCGGATATCATCGAAGAGATGAAGAGCCACTACGTCCTGTACTATCAGTCCGACGCCCGATCCGAGGACAAGTCGCGCGAAGTCCGGATGTTTACCCGGCGGATTCCGGGAAGGATCTTCGTCGAGTTCAGCCAGTGAAGCCGGCGCGCCTCCGGGTTGATGAGGCGTGTAGAATAGAGGCGCAATGTTTGTGCCGGACAACATTTTATTGCGACTGGAAATGAAAAGATGAGTGACAAGCAGGCGATCCTGGAGGCGCTGAGAAGGGTTCAGGACCCGGATCTCCGACGGGATATCGTTTCCCTGGGGTTCGTCAAAGAGGTCAAGCTCTGTGGTCCGGCGGCCGCCGTCACCATCGAACTGACGACGCCGGCCTGCCCGGTGAAGGACCTGCTGAAGGAGCAGGCTCGGCAAGCTATCTTGTCGGTGCCGGGAATCGAGGAGGCCCACGTCACCATGACGGCGCAGGTGCGATCGTCGATGGGGTCGCGGGGGACCGGCCTCTTGCCAGACGTGAAGAACGTCATCCCGGTAGCCAGCGGAAAGGGAGGTGTCGGGAAGTCGACAGTGAGCGCCAACCTGGCCCTGGCCCTGGCCCGGAGCGGGGCAAATGTCGGCCTGTTGGACGCCGACGTCTATGGGCCCAGCATTCCCACGCTCATGGGGATATCCGGCAAGCCGGACATGGCGCCTGGGAATCGCATCCTCCCGATCCGGCAGTATGGTGTCGGCGTCATCTCCATGGGCTTCTTCCTCCCGCGGGACAAGGCCGTCATCTGGCGGGGTCCCATGCTGGACAAGATGATCGGCCAGTTCCTAGGCGGCGTTCAGTGGGGGGCCCTGGACTATCTGGTGATCGATCTCCCGCCGGGTACGGGGGACGTTCAGCTGAGCCTCTGCCAGAAGATATCCCTGACCGGCGCCGTTGTGGTCTCAACCCCGCAGGACGTGGCCCTGAACGTGGCCCAGAAGGCCATCATCATGTTCAACCAGTTGAACTGTCCCGTCCTGGGAATGGTGGAGAACATGAGCTACTACGTCTGCAGTTGCTGCGGCACGCGCGAGGCCATCTTCGGAGATGGAGGCACCCAGCGGGTCGCCGAGCAGTTGGAGCTTCCGCTGTTGGGCGATATTCCGCTGTCTACCGACATTCGAGTCCAGTCCGACCGGGGCCGTCCCATCGTTCTGGACGCTCCCGAGTCGCTGGCCGCCCGGTCCTTCGTGACCGTCGCCGAAAATCTCGCGGCGCAGATCAGCATCCGCAACATGTCCGGCGAGCTGAATCAGGAGATCCAGATCGCATTCTAGGAGTCTGCGCTGTAGATTGATTCCTGCGGCGCAGGCTCCAGGTCGAGTAGCCGGTTGAACATTCCTTCCAAGATCACCCGGGCCAATCAGCACGATGTGGCCATCACCTGGAGTGACGGGCACCAGAGCCTTTACCCGGCGCGAGACCTCAGACTCGCCTGTCCCTGCGCCTCCTGCGTCGACGAGATGACGGGTCTGCGCATCCTGCAGCCGGGTCAAGTCGGCAAGGGCGTCGCTCCGGCGTCTCTGGAACTGGTGGGGCGTTACGCGATCCGGATCTGGTGGCAGGACGGGCACTCCAGCGGCATCTATACCTTCGACTACTTGCGTGAACTCTGCCCCTGCGAGGAATGCCGGGGTTGATTCAGGCGGGCTTCTTGAGTTGACGGCGGCCCACCCAGGCCGTTGCGCGAGCGGTCAGGGCGGGCGATAGACGGTTCAAGCCGATGAGCAGCCTGCCGAGTCCCGTCATGTGAACTTCCCGGCGCCGGCGCCGGACCGCACTGACGATGGCGCGCGCCACGGTTTCCGAGGTGTCCGGCCGGAACGGCCTGCTGGCGGCCTGGGCGCTTTCGGTCCGCGTGGCCGCCTCGTGAAACTCGGTCGACGTATATCCGGGACAGATGAGGCTGACTCCGACGCCACTCCCCCTGAGTTCGCCCCAGAGCGATTCGGCCAGTGCCGCCTGTGCGAACTTGGTCACGCAGTACGCCGAGTTGAAGGGCATGGCCCTTTTGCCGATGATGCTGCTGACCAGAACGATGTGTCCGCTTCCCTGCTGAAGCAGCTCGGGAAGGGCGGCATGGATGGTTTCGTATCCGGACTGGAAGTTGACCCGCCAGATTCGAGCCACCGTCTCCGGGGGAATCTCGACCACCGGACCAACGACACCGTAACCGGCATTCGAGACAACCACGTCGAGACCCTGGAGGCGCTGGCGGCACTCGTGGACGATGGCCGTCCCGCGATCCGGCTGACTCAGATCCTGAGATACCCAGAGAGATTGGGGAGCGCCTCTGCGGCGGCACTCATCGGCCACCTGCTCCAACCGTTCGCTTCGGCGTGCCACCAGAAAAAGCTCACACCCTTCCTCGGCAAACGCGTAGGCGGTGGCTTCACCGATTCCGGCCGACGCCCCGGTGATGAGGACCTTCTTGTGTTGCATGGTTTCGCGATTCGACGGTGTCCTTGGTCTCAGCGGCCAAAGCCGATCCGCAGCCGCATTGACGGGTCGAGTCCTCCCGTTCCCGCGTGGTTCATCTACGAGTCTTGGCCAGAGTCATTGCACCTCTCCAGCGGATCGCCTTGAGTTGCTCCAACTTCATCTCGAGGGAAGTGCCGGGCAAGTCGCTGTCCGCCAGGGTCAGGAGCAGGGGAATGGCCATTCCGGACTTGGGCTTGATGCTCATCTCCCTCCAGGAGAAGAGGACCTCCAAGGTGGCGGTGTGCTGTTTCTGTCTGGCCGTGACGATGGGAGCGGAGGTGGCGGACTCCATACCCCTGTAACCCTTCAGCAAGCGGTGCCATCCAAAGGGTCCCCGGCTTTCGATGCGAGGCGTCATCCAGAAGGTGTAGTCGTAGTCGGACCGCCGAATGTGGAATTTCAGGTAGTCATAGAAGAGTGTCCGGTCCCGGCGTCTCCGGTCGGGAGTCAGCCAAACCGCGTCCCGCCTGCGGACACGCGCGATATCCCAGGTGTCGTCGGTCCAGTGCATCGCCAGATAGAGGTTTTCCTTGTCCCAGAGGCCCTGAATGCGAAGCTCGACGTCTCCTTCCTTGAACTTCTCGTCACTAGCGGAGGGTGAGAGCCGTATCCCGGGAACGCCCTGCCACTCGTCGGTGAACCCGTCGATCTGGATGTGTCTGTCCCGTTGAGGAATTTCCCAGCGCTGCTGGCCCCAAACGCCGGCGCCGCTCAGAACGAGACACGACACAAGCGTGAATAAAGTTCTCTTGGACACGGGTCCGATCTGCCTCCAGGTCAAGGTGGCCACCTCTCTGCTGATCCGGTCAGAGTCTTCGGGAGCGCCCGCATTGTAGCACCCGGACGAGGAAAAGGAGGAAAGGGGAGAGAGGAAAGAATGAAGAAGAGGCGCTCGCCCATCGGAGACAAGATCGAATAATGGGCCGCCGAGGGTGTCCGGGCCAGTCGTCCTCGCTGCCCTGTTTTTCTGACCCATACACTGCGCACCACCCGGTAGAACGTCCTCTCCCTCTCTTGACCTCTTCACCTCTTTCCTCTTTCCTCGCTTCCTCTCTTTCCGGCGCTTGTCAGACAGTCCCTGTGAAGCGTACTCTCTGCCGGTAGCCGGAGTAAGCTTGGCGTTCGCGACGATGGGAAAGATGCCCTCCATTCTTTTTGTTTGCACCGGCAACTCGGCCCGCAGCCAGATGGCCGAGGGCTTCGCCCGGCGCCATGGATTGAAATGGGTCCGGGTGGAGAGCGCGGGTGTCCGCCCGGCCGGTCTCAACCCTTATGCCGTCTGGGCCATGAACGAGGTGGGCATCGATATCTCGCAGCAGACCTCCGACGCCCTGGGAGACAAGGATCTCCGGCGCTACGATCATTTCATCACCCTGTGCGGGAACGCCCGGGACTCGTGTCCGGTGCTGCCGGCGGAGCTTCGATCGGAACACTGGGATCTTCCCGACCCGGCCCGGATCTGGGGGACGCCCGAGGAAAGGATGGGCGGCTTTCGAGTGGTCCGGTATCTGATCGAGCGACGGGTCCTGGGGCTGCTGAAACGCCTGACCCCGTGAAGAATTATGTGACGGCGGATGTTGGTGACTGCCAGGAGTCTGCGCCGTAGAAATGATCGTAGCGAGAAAGTGGGGAATCGAGGCCAGATTTTCTCGATTTTGAGGTGCATAGTCGTTCTATTCGCCGAGAAATCGAGGAAATATGGACCGATTCACCGCTTTCGCAGTAGATTGATTTCTGCGGCGCAGGCTCCTAGAATTCAAGGCATGTTCCGGTCACTTCTCTGCGTCGTATTGTTGTTGACGCTGCTTCAGCCCGCCTGCTTCTGGCGGAAGAAACCCATCGAAGAGAGGGTCTTCGACATCTACGGGACGGTGGAGTCCATCACGCCGGACGAGTTGGTCATCACCGCCCGAAAGAAGGGTCGCCTCAACTTCGCCATGACGGACGCCTCCATCAAGGGAGGGGACTTCGGACCCGGCGCCTACGTCCACACCTACTACAAGCTGAAGGGGGACGTGAAGGAGGTGACCATGGTCGTCGAGAAGATCGATTGACCGCGACCCCTGGAGCCATGAGCGGACCGATTCGACTTCCCCAGGATTTCGATCGTTACCTGACCATACCCAACGCCGAGGCCCGCTTGGACGAGGCCATGGAAGTGGGGGAGAAGATGGCCGGGGCCGGGATACCCCTCCTACCCAATCCGGACCACGCGGCCATCTTCAGCGATCCTCCGCACTTGGTCGCCGGCCCACTGAGGGAACTGGGGTATGTGGCCGGATGGGACACTCGCTGCTATCCCTCACCGGTGGACGGCCACGACTACATCAACGTTCCCTCGGGCCTGGTGGGTGACAGCGCCGCCAGGGACCAGGGCTGGTTCGACTACATCGCCGTGGTCCATCCGGTCGATCAGCCGGCCCGGGATCAAATGCTCCGGCAGGGACACGGCAATCCATTCATCCATCACATCACGTGGGGCATCGCGCCGCCGGATACGAGCGGTGCGGACGCGCCGCTGGAGAGAGCCGGCCGGATCATCTCCTTCATGGCTGACGTCAGGACCCGGATCCCCGGCCTGCTGGCTTCGGAGCCGGGAACGCTGATCATGGCCCTTCCCCGGGAGATCGCCGACAACCCGGAGTTGGAAAGCCGGCTACCCGGTTGGCTCGGTGATTTGACGGAGGAGGATTACCAGATCGAAACCATGCAGGGAGGCGGTTTCCTGCTTCAGTTCTTTGTCCTGACCGGCGGCAGAATCGAGGTCGCCCTTCGCTCCGGCACTCGGCAGACCTTCAATCCCAAGAGCGTCCACAAGATCTCCCGCGACGAGATCAGCACGGATCAGCTCGACAAGCCTCAGATGTGACGAACGTCGGCGAACCCGGTTCCGGGATTTTCTTCACCGTCGGGCGTCCGGGCTTCGCTCGACGAGCCTGTCCTCACCCAGAACCATCTTTGACCGGTGATCGGCGACCAGCTTCTTCATGTCTTTGATCACGTCCGGGTAAAGGTGGGCCACGTTGTACTGCTCCCCGGGGTCCCGGCCCAGGTCGTACAGCAACGGTGGATCGTGGAGCGTCTCGACTTCGGTCCGGCCGGTGTAGACCGGCTTGGTGATGAAGTGGGCCTTGAATTCGCCCTTTCGGACGGCGTAGAGCTTCGACTCCCGGTAGAAGAACATGCTCTTGCGCGGGCTCTCGCCGGTACCGAAAAGCACCGGTGACAGGTCGTAGCTGTCCATGATCCGGTCGGAGGGGACCTTGGCGCCGGCGATCTCGCAGAAGGTGGAGAACAGATCGAGGGTGGAGCCCATCTCCATCACCACACCCGAATCGAGTTTCCCCGGCCACCAGAAGATGGTGGGTTCACGCATGCCCCCTTCCCAGGTCGCTCCCTTCCCGTCCCGAAGCAGTCCCGCCGAACCACCATGCTCCTTATAGGGAAGCCAGGGGCCGTTGTCCGAGGTGAACACCACCAGCGAGCGCTCGGCAATGCCCAGGTCGGTGAGGGCCTGCATGATCTGTCCCACGCCGTGGTCGATCTCTTCCACTACGTCGCCGTAGAGGCCACGCTTGCTGGCTCCCAGAAAGTTCTCCGACGCGAACAGCGGCACGTGGGGCAGGTTGTGGGCCAGGTAGAGGAAAAAAGGCCGCTCCCGGTTTTCCCGAATGAAACGGACCGCCTCTTCCGAGTAACGCTTGGTGATGGTCCGCTGGTCGGCCGGCCTCTCCACCACCTCCTGGTCCCGGAGCAGCGGGACGTTCCAATACTCGACCCGCGCCGCCTTCACCAGATCCCGGGTCGATTCTTTCCGGGTCTGGTCCATGTCGTTGGAATAGGGGATGCCGAAGTAGGAGTCGAAGCCGTTGTTCGTGGGCAGAAATTGGGGGAGATGCCCAAGGTGCCACTTCCCGACGCAGGCGGTGGCGTAACCTTCAGCCCGGAGCGCCTCCGCCAGCGTGACCTCCTCTGCGGGGATTCCACTTGCAGAATCAGGAAACAGCACCCGGCTCTTCGGACTCATCATGCCGTTGCGCACGGGCAGCCGTCCGGTGAGAAGAGCGGCGCGGCTGGGAGTGCAGACGCTGGCGGCCGCGTAAAAGTCGGTCCATTTCTGTCCTTCCCGGGCCATGCGGTCCAGATTCGGAGTCCGGATGGTGGGGTGGCCGTAGGTTCCCAGATCCCCGTATCCCAGATCGTCGCAGAATATGACGACCAGGTTGGGGAGGGTGGTTTCGGACGGCGCCTGGCAGGCGAAAAGAGGCAGCGCGAGTGCCAGGATCGGGTGCCGGAGTAGTCGAGTCGCCTTCATGAGCCATCACCCCCGTATTGATCGTCAATATCGCCGAACCCGGGAAATCCGGATCTCGCCGATCTGCCCGAAGAAATTCCCAAACCCCAGCCAGTTGAAGGTCCCGCCGTAGCGGGCGCGTCCGTTGAGACGGCTCCCCACTGAGAATTGGGCCAGATGCCGACGGTTGTTGACCAGCCTGCGGCCGTCCGGGCTCTTCATCTCCCAGATCAACCGGCCGTCCAGGAAGAGTTGGTGGAGGTCCTCGGCGTAGGAGTATTGCCAGGCGATGTGGTGCCAGGCGGTGTCGCGGATTCCCACCCACTTCGGATCCGCCACCGTGCCCTCGGGGCGGCTGTAAGGGTGCAGGTCCCTGAGGGCCTGATCCGGCTCGGCCCCGAAGAAATGGACCCCGGGCGCCATGCTGCCGTCGGACGAACCTCGATCGGAAAGATAGAGTTCCCAGACCCCCCGTTCGGTGTTGTCGTAGGTGCCGCAGACGTGGCCGAAGTGAAACTCGCGAAAGTAGCCGTCGACGGGACCGGCCCTGCGGACCCACGCCTCCACCGTCCACTCGGTCTCGATGGTCTGGAGATCCACCTTCCGGTTCCACTGGGGCCCGACGAAGCCCCCCTCGCCACCTCCGATGAAATGGGGATAGCGCCCCCAGCCCGGCCGGGGCAATCGCGTATCGCCCTTGGTGTTGACCCAGGTCAGGGTCAATTCCGAATCTCCCATCACGTCCGGAATGTACCGGCCACCGGGTCCCTGCCAGTCCCAGAGGGCCACGGTCCGGTCGTCGGGGCCGACCCGCCTGAGTTGTGCCGGAGCGACCTTCAATTCGAACTGTCTCGAAGCCCTCTGGCCCGCCGCATCGGTGGCCTCGAACCGAATGCTTCTGAGTTCCAAAGCGGTCGGGTTGCCAACGAGTTCACCCTGGTTCGCATCCAGAGAGATCCCGGCCGGCAAACTCCCCTCCGTTACGCGCCACGACACCGGTTCGACCATATGGTGAGTTTCCAGCGCTTGGCGGTACGGAATTCCCATGAAGCCGAGGGGGAGGGAGGCGGTGACCACCTCGGCCGACGCCACGGTGACGGAGAAGGTGTACTCGTCGTGGTTCCCGGCCGAATCGGTCGCACGCAGGGTAAAGGCACGTTCCTTGACCGGTTCCGCCGGCTGGCCTTCCAAGGTCCCCGCAGCCTCGATGAAGGTCAATCCATCCGGCAGCTTTCCGCCGGCAAGCTCCCAGCGGACGTCTCCCCGGGCCGCGTCGGTAGAGAATTTCACGGAATAGGGGGCGTGCAACCCGGCTTCCGGAAGCAGCCGCCGGACGATGGCCAGTTTCCCGGCCACCGGGTAGCGCATGACGTCGGAGATGCGGAGTTCGTCCACTTCCCCTTCGAAATCGTAGGTCTTGACGTGGTACGGGGGATCCAATGAATTGACGATCCCGCCGACCATGAAGGGGATGTCGTTGCGTTCGGCGTCATTGACCACCCGCCGGCTCGGAGTGATCTTCCAGATCAGCCTTCCGTCCAGAAACAGATAGTGGGTCTGGTCTTCGTAGCGGAACTGCCAGGCCACGTGGCGCCATTCCGGCCGCTGAATGGCGTCGGCGTGGACCAGGGTGCCGGAATCGGCCTTGCGTCCCGCGTAGACGAAACCGCCGGTGTCGCTGTGAGGCGCCCGCTTCTGCGAACCGATGAACCGGGCCGCCGGCAGCAGCCCGGGCTGAACCGGCCATTCGTCCAACCAGGAATGCAGGCTGAAATCCCATCCGCCGCGGACCCCGGGCGGCAGGCTGAATCCCTCGTCGTCGGTCCCGCAGATCTTGGCGAAGGGTCCCGCGGTTCCGGAACCGCGCGGCCGGTAGGAAGCCGGATGGTTCAAGCGGATTCCGCTCAGGGCGAATCCGTCATAGCGCACCCAGGCTTCCACCGTCCACGCCTCGGCGCAGGTGCGCAACTCCAGCTTGTCGTTGTTCACCGGTCCGATTCGCACGTTGGCGTCATCCTCACGGACCGTGAACCGGGCCGTGGAGCCGAATCCGGGACGTGTTCCCCACAGGGCCTTCTTGTGAGCCCTCAGAGTCAGGGCCGGATCGCCCATGGCGTCGTGGGCTTCCTCATCCTGTCCCTCGTCGAAGTGGTATAGGACGATTGTGTGCGGGTCCGGGCGAAAGGGCTCGCGCAACGGGGCCGGCAGGGCATCGGAAGCAGGAGTTGAGACGGCCCAGGTTCCCAATAACGCCGCCGGACCGATCCAACCCGCCCTGGTCAAGAGTCTCTTCAAAATCAACCTGCCACTCTCAAGACGCATGACGGACATTCAAAAAGCCAGGCGAAACGATGTCAACAACCCGGTGCGAGGCTGAAGAGGATCGTATACCCTGAATCCATAAGCCTCGGGAATCCAACAATGAATGCTCTTCTTAGAAAACGAGGAAAGAGGAAAGAGAAAAGAGTGAAGACAGGTGGATCGTTGGTGCTCAGGGGACTCGGCGGCGAAGAAGGGCTCGTAGAGGAAGACGAAGCCGGACGTACACGATGCCTGTTTCTCCTTGGCGTCCGCCGGACCGGGCCGGTGGGGGTGCTTTCCAAAATCTGTTCCCTGATCTCGTTCATCGTTTTGTCAACGTTGGCCTCGTCCGGCTGCCGGACGGGAGCACCTCCTTCCGAAACCGCCCGTAACGATCCCCAGCGCCTTGAGTTCACTCGAATGATCGTCCACTGGACCCGGTACGTGGAACCCGGCTACCTGGATTTTGTTCAGGAGGCCGAGCCGGAGATCGCCCAGGTCGGCTTCTACGGCGCCGACTTCTGGTCCATCGCCCATCTTCCGGACAGGTACAAGGGCGTCACCGGACCCCTGCTGCCCATCCATGCCGGGGTGGTTCAGGCGCAGGATCCCGCAGAACGGATCCGGCTCAGCGCCGACTACTTCCAGGGAATCAACCATGAGCTCAAGCAACGCGGAGTGAGGCCCATCGGTCACTTCGATGTCGCCAAGTACCTGCTGGGACGTCCCGACGAGACCGGCCGGCCCAGGGACGGTTTTTTCAAGTTCTACGAGGAGCTCTGGGACGAAAACGAGCTGGGCCCGAAACCGGTGGCTGATCCCTTGGAGTTGTTGTCCAAAAACCGGAATGGGACTCCCTACGTCAGTTTCGATGAGGACGCGGCCCCTTACACCGTCTATTGGGGGTGCCTGGCCAACCCCAACTGGCGCCGGGTGTTGAAGGCGTGGGTCAAGAGGGGCATCGAGCGGGGTCTGGACGGCTTCCAGATCAACTACTTCTACCGGGTCGACTGTCACTGCCGGTATTGCGTGCACGGTTTCAAGGCACATTTGGCGTCCCGCTACGATCCGGAGGAGTTGCGACGCCGATTCGGGATCGAGGACCTGGAGGCTCATGAATTCAGTGAAATCGTCTCCCGCCATCCTCCCAGCGACACGACTCCACTGCGGCTGGAGATGCAGCTCTTCTCGGACATCGTCAACAAGGAGGCCTTCGACGAGGTCTTCCACCAGTACGGCCGCTCCCTCAAGCCGGACCTGATCACCTCCGTCTGGGGCCACAGCTCCCAGGATTTCGGGCATCCGCCCACCGGGAACAACGACGAGCGGATGATGCTCCCCTCCGAACTCTGGGGAAAGGACGAGACCTACCTCTGGTACTGCCTGGGCCGCCAGGAACCGACTCTGCAACTGCGCTACATCCGGGGCGCGTTCGACGACAAGCCCTACACGGTCTGCCACTACGAGAGGGTCAAGATCCGGGCCTCCATGGCCGAGCTCATGGCCAACGGCGGAGCGCCCATGGCCCGGTACATCGATTTCACCGATCCGGCGGCCAAACGGGAGTTCGTGCGCTACTACCAGTTCCTGAAGCGTTACGACTCGGTCTTCCGAGCCAATCGTCCCTACGGCGAGGTCCTGCTGGCGCACCCCCGCAGCCACAACCACCAGGGTCGGCTGATCCCGTCCATGACGGTGTTCCAGAAGATCGGAAATCACCTGATGGACCGTCATGTGCTCTTCGACGTGATTCCGGACGAGATTATCCGTCCGGAGCAGAGGAGCGCCTACCGCCGGGTCTACGAGATCGACTCCGCCGAGGGAATGGATACGGAGAGCTTCGCGGACCTGAGCCGGTTCGAGGCGCCAAAGACGGTGCGGGTCTCGGCGAGCCGGCCCGCCACAGGGGGCGAGGTGACGCTCCATTTCGTGAACTACGACCGGCAGCCCGGTCCGGAGGGGTATGCGGGCGTCGGCATCACCGACGAGAAACCCATCGCCGTCGCCGGAATCGGCGTCGACTTCGTGGTGCCGGCCGGGTCCCAGGTGGTGAAGGTGGAAGCACTGGCGCCGGAGCGTCCGGAGCCGCGGACCGTCGCCATTCAGGTCGAAGGCGGCCGGCTTCGGTTCACCATGCCGGAATTCCTGGTCTACGGCATGGCTCGCATCCACCTGGAGCCGATTTTGTCCGCCCGGCGTTAGACTCGGCCATTGGAGCGGCGTTTTCCAACCGCCGAACTCCCAAGCCGGTAATGGGACCGGCGAGGTGGAAAGAGGGCGCCCACGAGAGGCGCGTCTACGTTTTTATCCAGGATGGCATTGTTTCGCTGAAAGGAAACAGCATGAACGGAACTATCTCAGCCCAGGAATACGAATCCCGGCATGAGCGGGTCCGGGAGTTTCTGCGGGAACGGGACCTGGGCGCTCTCTTCGTCTATTCGCCTCCAGCGGAGCACAAATGGGGCCAGACCGCCCATGTGGCCTACCTCTCGGGCTGGGCCAACCACGACCGCATCGTGGACTCGGTGGTGGTCGTCCCGGTTACCGGACCGCCGGCGCTCCTGTTTGCGGGCATTCAATACATGCAGGAGCAGGCGGAGGAGGTGTCGCCGCTGGAAGACGTCCGCCTGGTCCAGGCAGTCGATCCGCATGCGGTCGCCGTCGCCCGGGGACGGGGCAAGGGACCTCGCGACTTTGCTGCCGAAACCGTCGCCATCCTGGAGGAGAACGGGGTGGGAGGCAAGGACGTGGGGGTGGTGGGAATCCAGAACATGCCGCTGGCCTTTTACGAGGCTCTGGCCGCCGGGCTCGGGTCCAAGCTCCGGCGGACGGACGACGTGGTCGCCCGGTTGCGCGGCGTCAAGTCTCCGGCCGAAGTGAAGCTGATGAAACGGGCGGCCGAGTTGAGCGATCTGGGTTTCCGGACCATGCTCGAAGTGGCCCGGCCCGGAATGCGGGGCATCGAAGTCCTGGCCGAGATGGAGCGCGTCGTCCGCCGGGAGGGGGCCGACCACGCCAAGTACTGGATGGCGTCGGGGCCGCCCACCGAGTGGAGCGACGCCCGGTTGGACATCAAGCCCCACGAGCGGGTGCTGGGAGAAGGGGACCTGATGGCCTCCTGTTCCTACGTGGTCTACAAGGGTTTCTGGTGCCACGGCCAACGGACCGGAACGCTGGTCCGTCCCTCCGCAAAGTTGGAGGATATCTACCGTACCGCACGCGAGTGCCAGGACGCCGGACTGGAGCATCTCCGGGCCGGAGTCCCCATCGCCCGGGTCGCCAAGACCATCGGCGACCTGGCCGCCCGGCGCGGGATGCCGCTGATGGGAGGACGCATCGGCCACGGGATCGGCATGGACTACAGCGAACAGCCCGCGCCCCTCACCGAAGCCAACCGGGAGCCGTTGGAAGAGGGCATGACCTGCGTGATCCACGCGGCCTACACACTGCCCGGTTCGGGCAAGATGTTCGTGCCGCTGGGAGACGTCTGTCACGTGACGAAAAACGGTCGCGAGTTTCTGATGGACTTCACTCGGGACCTGTTTCTGGCGGGGCAGGCGTAACCTGGCAACGCGTGATCCAGGAATACCGTAGTCAGCCGTTTCTGATCGGAATCGCGATCAGCGGACCCTCACCGCAGTCCCGCTGGCGGTGACCATGAGCATGCTGCCTCCACTCCCCACGACCTCGTAGTCGAGATCGATGCCGACGACGGCGTCCCCGCCTCGCCGGCGGGCCGCATCCGCCATCTCGTCCAGGGCAATCTCGCGGGCCTTTTGCAACTCCTTCTCATAGGCCGCGGACCGCCCCCCGACGATGTCTCGAATGCCGGCGAAAAAGTCCCGGAAGATATTGGCGCCGACGATCGCCTCGCCGGTGACGACTCCGCAGTAATCGCGGATGGTCTTGCCTTCGATACTGTTCGTGGTGGTCATGATCATGGAATGCGCTCCTTGTCCAATTGGCGCCGCAAGTCTCTGAACTGCGGCTGGCCGACGCAACCGGTTCCAGAGATAGATTTTACTCGTATTTCATGGCCGGCGAAGGAAATGAGGGAACAGTCCAGGACAGAGATTCAATCCACGACCGGGTAGTAGGGTGGTCCCCAACCGGCATCCGGGTGGTCCATCATCAGGTCGATGAAATGCGGAACGAGAAAAGCCATGATGTTTGCTCCGTCCCGGACTTGGCGCCGATTCACCCCGCTGTTCCAGGTCGATCCTCCATGAAAAAGCTGGTTCCGAAGCACGTAAAGCCGATCGAACAGAATGCTCAGAACGACCCTGGTGTCCTGGCAAGCCAGGGCGTCCCCGATCAGCTTCCGGTCTTGCTTGAAGAAGTTCTCCCAGTTGCCGTATCGCAGCGTCTGATTGTGGTGTCTCCAAAACGGCTGAAACACATATTTGTTGTCCAGGAGCAAACGGATCGGACCCGGGAATCTCGACCAGATGGCGTCGTAGACGCTTCTGGCGGCATCGAATCTGACGATCATCTCGAAGTACTCACCGAACAGCCCTCGTTCCTCGATTGCGTACGACTCGGGCATGTCCTTCGCATACGCGGCGTTGAAGGCAATCCAGTAGAAGATGAAAGCGGCGTCGATATCCTCCGCTTCCTTCCCGGCGCGCTCGATCCAACTCAGCGAGCGGTGCAGACGAAGCGCAAGATCGCGCGGGAGATTCTCCCTGGCCTCGGAGAATCTTGATCTCAGGATCTCGATGGTGAGTTCATCCGCCATGGACTCCGGTCTCCGATTGACTGGAACAAGCTTCTCTCCGGGATCATTCCCCGGCGATCCAGGGCCATCCCAGGATAAGGCCGACCACGGGGAAAAGAGGCAGCAGGGCGATGGCCGACTTGGCGGCGATCCGTCCCTTGGAGTCGCCGGTTCGGATCACCTTGCTGAGGGCGGCTCCGGCGGCCAGATTGACCAGCAGCGAGAGCGGGCTGATCCATTGAAAGCTTATGGGCGAAATGTCGATGCCGCCGCTCGAACCGAAAACCGCATAGTCGTGCAGGAGGCTGTAGCAATTTCCCGAGAAGGCGATCAACGCGCCCACCGTAATGCCGTAGACGGCCCCCACGACGGCCCCGGCCGGTTTCCCGAAACGGCAGAAGAGCGCGAAGAAGAACAGGCTGAAGGCGGGTGTCGCCAGCAGGTTGGTGGTCCGTTGCGTCATCCCGGTGATGTTGCCGGGGACGGTTCCCATGTAGGAGCTCCCGATGACCACGATGGCTCCCAGGCCGAAGGCCAGGCACTGGGCCAGGCGGACGTAACCCTTCCGGGTCTTGGGCATGAGGCCGAACCGCTCCAGGAAATCGGTGGTCACGACGGCGGTGATGGAGTTCACGCCCGAGTCGAGACTCGACATGGCTGCGGCGAACATGGCGGACACGACCAGCCCGGAGATCCCGATGGGCAGGTGGAAGGCGATGAACCGGGGGAAGATCTGGTCTCCGTCCGTGGCCAGGTTGAGGCCGGCCGGCAACTCATCGGGCCGGGCCTGAAAGTATCCCATGAGGGCGAAGCCGACGAAGAGCAGGGTGAACAGGACGGTGGAAGCCACCACCGTCTGGGCCAGGTAGGAACGCTTTGCGGCCTCGGCGTCTCCGGTGGACATGAACCGCTGAATGCTCAACTGGTCGCCTCCTGCGGTGCAGACCGTCCAGACCAGGACCGAGAGGAAGGTTCCGAACATGGTGACCCGGACCTGGGGATCGAAGCTGAAGGCGGGTTGAGTGTCCCAGGTGGGTTGCCAGGCAGTGGGGATCCAACTGAAGTCGCCCAACTCGACGGTCACCAGGACGATAACCACGATCGCCCCTCCCAGGAGCAGGGCCGTCTGCAGGAAGTCGGTGATCACGACGGCTCCCAGACCACCCAGAGAGGTGTAAATGATGGAGACGAACCCGGTGACCAGGACGATCCAGGGGATCCATTCCTCGCTGACTCCCAGCATCACCGTCATGGCCCGGGCCGCCACGAAGACCAGCAGGCACATCCAGCTCAGGCGCACCACCACGAACATGCCGGCGCCCAGGAGGCGCACGCCCAATCCCAATCGGTCCTCCAGCAGTTCGTAGGCGCTGGTCACGCGGTGCCGCATGTAGACCGAGAGCAGGTACCGCCGCACGATGAAATAGGAGACTGGATAACAGGGAATGATCAACAGGATCATGATCGGACCCTTGGAGATCGTCTCGCCTGGAACCGATAGATAGGAAATCGTGCTCAGGTGGGTGGCGAAGAGGGAGACTCCCACCAGCACGGGGTTCAGGCTGCCGCTCCCGATGAAGTACTCCCTGGAGTCCTTCTGCTTGCGGCTGTAGTACCAGCCCAGGGCGATGGTCGCGCTGGCGTAGACGACGATCACCGACCAGTCGATCCAGGAGAGTCCCGTCTGTTCCAATTCGATCTCCGATGTCTCAGTTGTCCGGCGTCGAGCCGGGGAATGGAAACGGTCCTGGGAGTCTTCGCTCGGCAGGCTACCAGGCCAGGGCGGTGCTCCCCTCCATGCGGGGATTCGTGGCGGACACCAGGGTGCCCGTCCTGGGGTCGATCATGACCACCATGGTGTTGTCTCCGCTCCAGGGACTGGCGATCTGTACGTCGTGCCCCCTCCCGCGTAGGTCAGCGGCGATTTCCTCCAGGTTGACCAGGCGCCCTTCCAGGACGGCGCGGCCCGGATAGGCGCGGTGAGGGTAGAAGAGGCCGGGGAAGTGGCGGGTCCAAACCTTGGGGGCGTCCAGCGCGTCCTGCAGGCCCATCCCGAAGTCCACCACGTTCAGGAAAAAATGCAGGGTGCCTTGGTCCTGGACGTCTCCTCCGGGCATGCCGAATCCCATCCAGGGGCGTCCGTCCTTGGTGACCAGGGTGGGAGTGAGGCTGGTGGAAGGCTGCTTGCCCGGAGCCAGAGACTTGGCCAGACCCTCCTCCAGGTAGAACATCTGCACCCGGCTTCCCAGGGCGAATCCCAGGCCGGGCACGATGGGAGAGGATGCGGGCCAGCCTCCGCTGGGCGTGGAGGAAAAAACAGTTCCGTGGGAGTCCACGGCCCGGACTCCGGTAGTCCCGTCATCCCTCAAACGGGGTTGGACCGGCGCCAAACTAAGATTCGCCGGCCGTTTCTCGGGGTGGGCGTCAAAGGGGAAGGGGTCCCCGGGGCGCAGTTCCAGAGAGGCGGTCTTCCAATCGATGAGCTTTCTCCTCAGTTTGGCGTATTCCCGGGAGAGAAGCCCCTGACGGGGCACGTAGACAAACTCGGGATCGCCGTAGTACTTCTCCTTGTCGGCGTGGGCCAGCTTGGCCGTCTCCAGCCAGAGATGCAGGTAATCGGCGCTGTTATGCTTGAGCGCCGCCAGGTCGTAGCCCTCCAGCAGCGCCAGTTGCTGGAGGAAGACGGGTCCCTGGGTCCAGGATCCGCATTTGTAGACCCGGTACCCGCGGTAGTCGAAGCTCCATGGTTCCTGGATCCGGGCTTCGTAGTCGGCGAAGTCCGCCTCGGTCAGGAGGCTGGAGTGGTGGCCGCCTTCGTTGTCGCGAATCTTGAACTCCCGGGAGAATCGAACGAGTTGCCGGGCGATGGGACCCTTGTAGAAATAATCGTGTACCGCCCGCAGCGCCTCGCTGCGGCCCGCGCCTTTCTTCAGCGCCCCCTTCTCGGCTGCGGCCAGGCGGCGGAAAGTGCGGGCCAGGTCGGGAAGGCGGGTCACCTCCCCCACCTCGGGGACGCGGCCGTCGTGGAGAAACGCCGCGCCCGAGCTGGGCCACTCCCGGCGAAAGGTCTTGGCCCCCCGGTACTTTTCCGTCTCTTTGCGTCCGACACCACGCCGCCAGCGCTCGTCCACGGGAAACCCGTCGGCCAGGCGAATGGCGCCCTGAACGATCTGGGAGAAGCTGAGGGTTCCGTACCGGTCCAGGCTCAAAACCACGGCTGCCAGGACGGCGCAGACTCCCGCCGGCATGAAACCGTCTCCCGGAATCAGGCGGTATCCTTGTTGACGGAACCATTCGATAGTGGCTGCCCGGGGGGACCGCGTGTTTCCGTTGACCGCCACCACCCGCCTCTCCCGGGGGGAATAAATCAGGGTGGGCATCTCTCCCCCGAACCCGAAGGAATTGAACTCCACCACCGATGCCGCCAGGATCATGGCCACGCCCGAGTCCACGGCGTTGCCTCCCTGGTGAAAAATCTCCATGCCGATGCCGGCCACCAAGGGATGACCCGCCGCCACCGCGCCACGAAGGCCCCGGGCCTCGGTTCGAGTGCCTTTGGCGCCCAAGAGCGTCCCGGAAGGCGAAACCGTCTCCAATAGGAGAACTGCCGTCAGAATCAGAGCCGCCGGCGTTTTTCTGTCGAACATCGTTTTGTTCCTGGATTCCATTAACCTGGGGAAGATGCGACTGAACCGGTCAACCCGGCTGCGGATCGGAAGCAACCTGTGAGACGGTAACCCAACCGCAAGCCGAGTCTATTGAGGCCCGCGGACGGTTGCAAGGACGTTCGCCACCCGATATTCGTTCGACACGCCGGTATCGTGAGATATAATAAAATTGAAATTTGTACTGGGCCGCAGAATGACAAAATTCGGCTTGGAAAATCGAATTTTCTCGCCAACAACTTCGCAAATGCCCTCAAACGGGAGACATGTTATGCGCCACGAACTAAGCAGATCGGGTCACAAATCACGCATCAGATGGATCGGACTGTTACCGATCTTGCTGGCCGCCTTCATCCCGGCGTCGGCGCAGGTTCTCACCTCCCGGGTCGACGGGACGGTGCGGGATCAGAGCGGCGCCGTTCTGCCCGGAGTTTCAGTGACGCTGACCAACGTCGATACCAATGCGGCCTCGGAAGCGGTGACGAGTGACATCGGCCTCTACGTGTTTCCGCAGATTCCCCGTGGAGCCTATCGAGTCACGGCTCAGCTCCCCGGTTTCAAGACCGCCGTCATCGAGGGAGTTCGGGTCGAGCTGGCCACCCCGGCCTCGGTCGACGTCGTGCTGGAAGTCGGCGGAGTCGACGAGCAGGTGACCGTGAGCGCGGCGCTGGCCCAGACCGTCATCAACCAGGTCAACGCCGAAATCAACACCAACCTCAACCGGGAGCAGGTGAAGGAGCTTCCGCTGAACGGCCGCAACGTGACCCAACTGGCGCTCACGCAGGCCGGAGTGACCAGCGTGGGAGGGGCCAGAACGGCCTCCATCAACGGGACTCGAGGAACCTTCAACAACTTCACCCTGGACGGGATCAACAACCAGGACACATTTATCCGGACCGATGCCCTCTTCGGTGTCATTCCGGTCCAGGAGAGCTTCATTGAGGAGATCAACGTCACCACCGCCAACTCGGAGGTCGACGCCGGACTCGGAGCGTCCCAGACGCAGTTCGTGACCCGTTCCGGCAGCAACGAGTTTCACGGGGAACTTTTCTACTACCATCAGAACGACGCGCTCAACGCCACCGATTTCTTCAACAACGCCGCCGGAGTCCCCAAGGAGAGGCTCCTGAACCATCAGTACGGCTTCAACCTGGGCGGTCCCATCCTGAAGGACAAGCTCTTTTTCTTCTTCAACTACGAGCGGGAGCCCAGTCCTTCTACCGTCTCCGTGGTCCGGACCGTCCTGAGGAACCCGGCCCGCGCCGGGAATTTCACCTACGTCCGGCAGGACACCGGTGAGTTGGCCACACTGAACCTGTTTGAGCTCACTGGAATGAGCCCGGACCCAATCATCCAGTCCCTGATCAGCCTGACTCCGCCGCCCAACGACGCCACCGCCGGCGACGGGAGGAATACCGCAGGGTTCCGGTTCAACAGTCCCGATTCCTCCACCAGCGAATGGGTGGTCTTCCGGGGAGACTACGAGATCAACTCCAACCACTCCCTCACCGGGACCTTTCACCAGTTCACTCTGGACGTGCCCAACTCCGCGTTCAACGGCATCGATTCCGTCTTCCCGGGGCTTCCGGGAGCAGGCCAGGGGTCCGACCGCCGGCTGGGATCCTTCTCCCTCCGGAGCGGACTCAGTCCGACCGTCACCAATGAAGCGCGTTTCGGTTTCCAGGCCGCCAGCGTCGGTTTTTTCACCAACGAGACTTTTGCGCCGGGGTACCGGCTCGATTTCGCCGGCGGATTCTCGAATCCGGTACAGGACTTCATGGCCCAGGGCCGTGACACCCGCAATCTGGACGCGATGGACAACCTGACCTGGGTCACCGGAAATCACACCATCAAGGTCGGTGGAGGCGTTCGCTGGACCAAAGTCGATTCGTTCAACGATGCGGGGATCGTGCCGACCTATTATCTCGGTTTCGGCCCGGGGAATCCGGATCCGTTGGTTCCCGGCCTTTTCCCCGGCGGCATCTCTTCCAGCGACTTGGGCGCGGCCTCCGGGATGCTGGCAACCCTGGCCGGAGTCGTCGACGAGGCCGATCAGACGTTCAACGTCGCGTCGGTGGGTTCCGGATACATCGATGGGGCCTCCGAAGCCAACATACTCAATCAGAATTTCGTCAACTTCTATCTCGCGGATACCTGGCGCGTCACCCCCGAGTTCACCTTGAATTTCGGGTTTCGATGGGAGTTTCACACGGTCCCGGACGAGACCCGGGGATTGGCCCTGCTGCCGGTGGGAGGGCCCGAGTCCGTGCTCGATCCCAACGCCGTCATCGATTTCGCAGGCGCGTCCAATGGACGGCCGTTCTTCAGGAACGACCTGAACAACTATGCTCCCAGCCTCGGGTTCGCTTGGCGAGTCTCGGACAAGACCGTGCTGCGCGGCGGCTACGGGCTCAACTACGTCGTCGACAACAATTTAACGACGGTGATCAACGCGATGCGGGGTAACGCTGGTTTGAGTCTGGCGCAGACCGTCAGTGGAATCAGCGGCACCCTCAGCAGCGGCGGCCTAGTGCCGATTCCGGTCCCCGAATTCAAGGTCCCCCGTACCGCGCGTGATCAGGTTCTGGCCGATCCCACCGCGGCCCTCTTCACCATCGACGAGAACCTGCGAACCCCATATGTGCAGCAATGGAACATCGGCCTCCAGCATGAAATCATGCAGAACACCGCCGTCGAGTTGCGCTACGTGGGAAACCACGGCATCAAGCTCACCCGTGCCATCGATCTGAACCAGGTGCTGCTGCCGCCGGAGTTCGTCACCGACTTCAGGCGAGCTCAAAGGAATCTGGCCGCCTATGGAGATCCGTACGCCGGTGAACCCTTGCAACTCTTCCCCCGACTTGGATTTGGTGGGTTCCTTCAGTCCGGAGGCGTTCAGAACTGGATTCGGAACGGCGAGATCGGGCAGTACATCGGTGGGTTCCTGGCGCCCAACCGAGCGTTCTTCTTCAACGGTGAAGGGGGCGAGAGGTTCGGGGCAACCCTTCCCATCAGCTTCTTCTTGCGCAATCCCAATGCCTTCGTCGCCGACGTGGTCGGCAACCATGCCTTCTCCAAATACAATGGGCTTCAATTCGAGATCCGGCGGCAGTTCCGAGGGGGATTCGCAGGGCAGTTCAACTATACCTGGGGCAAGGTGCTGACGAATTTTGCCGGCTCCCAGTCCAATTTCCGCGGGTATTTCGACAATGCCCAGCAACACTTGGAGATCATGCGTCCCGACTTCGACATCACCCATACCTACAATGCCAACTGGGTCTGGGAGGTCCCCTTCGGCAAGGGGCGCAGGTGGATGAGCGGCGGCGGATTCATGGACTACATTGCCGGTGGATGGGACCTCAGCGGATTCCTGAGGATCCGTTCCGGCGAGGTCGTCAACCTCATCTCCGGCCGAGGAACCATCAACCGGGGCGGCTCCAGAGGGTTGACCAATACGGTTCATCTCGTGGGAATGGATAACCGCGAACTCCAGAACAAGACCGGGTCTTTCCGCGACTCGCAGGGCCGGGTGATCCTGTTCGACCACCGCCTGATTGCGGACGGTGGGGGAATGGAATCGCGGTACTTTGCGAATCCCGCCATGTTGGAAGCGGGATCCCTGGGCCTGTCCCCCGTCAGTGGACCCTGGTTCGCGTCGTTGGATCTCGGGGTTCGCAAGAGCTTTCCGATCCCGGTGACGGAGGATGCGCGGCTCCAGCTCCGGTTCGACTTCTTCAACAGTCTCAATCGGACGAATTTCGCCGTAACCAACAAGGGGATCGGAATCAGCGGCCTCGGCGTCACCAACATGCACAATCCCAACAGCCCCCTGTTCGGCCAGATCAGCTCCGCTTTTTCTCCCCGGACTCTCCAGGTTGGGATGAAGATCACCTTTTAGTGTGAAGTTTCAGGAGTCATGGTTGTGCCGGAAAGAACATTGTGCGTAATATGGCGCCAATTTCGACGACAAATCTGATTGTCTCCAGGGAGGAACACGAATCATGACTCAATCGTCCATTCACCGGCGCTCTTTCCTGTCCCGTTCGGCGGGGGCCGGACTGGCGCTGGCGGGGTTTCCCGGCATCCTCAGCGCGCGCAATGTCAACAACAACATCAACGTGGGAATCGTGGGCCCGGGAGGGCGCGGCACCGGTCTCCTGAAAAGGTTTTTGGAGAGCGGCAGCCAATACGGAGCCCGCATGACGGCGGTCTGCGATCTTTGGAACTATCGCCGTGATCGGGCTGCTGCCCTGGTCGAGGAAAAGGAGGGGCGGGCGCCCAAGATCTACAGGCACCACGAGGAGATCCTGGCCGACAAGGAGCTGGATGCGCTAATCATCGCCACCCCCGACCATGCCCACGCCCAGATTCTGAAGCTGGCCGCCGATGCCGGGATGGACGCTTACTGCGAGAAACCCATGTCCAACGTGCTCTCCGAGGCCAACGAGGCCCTGGATGCCGTGCGCAAGGCGGGTGTCATCGTCCAGATCGGAACCCAGAGGCGGGCCAATCCCCGGTACCGGAAGGCCACCCGCATGATCGCCGACGGATTGATCGGGGACGTGGTCAAGGTGGATCTCCACTGGAGCTTCTACAGTCCCTACCGCTGGGCCCGGAAGAAAAAGGACCTCCTGATGGCCCGGGAGAGCGACTTGGACTGGAACACTTGGCTCATGGGACGGCCGCAGCGGCCCTTCGATCCCCGCATCTTCCGCAGCTTCCGCCTCTTCAAGGACTTTTCCAGCGGAATCATCGACCAGTGGATGAGTCACGGGATCGATCTGGCCCACATGTTGACCGGAGTTTCGTATCCGGTGAGCGCCGTTTCCCACGGCGGGATCTACAAGTGGAAGGATTACCGGGAGAACCCCGACACCCAGGAGGTCACTCTGGAGTACCAGAAGGGTGACGGGAAGTTCCTGGCCGTCTACTCCACCAATTGGATCAACGGTTACGGCAACGGCACCCGGGTCCACGGCACCCTGGGGAGCTTCGAGGGGGAGTCCTTCTCCAACCCCGATTCGGATTGGCAGTTTTCCGGCCGGGGCGTGAACTCCGAGGGCAAGATCCAGGATTCCATCGTGGTTCCCCGAAAGTCCGAAGACATGGACGAGATGGGAATGGTGCACATGACCAACTGGCTGGACGCCGTGCGCCGCCGCGATCCCAAGGGGCTATTCTGTCCCGTCGAGGCCGGCTACGGGCACTCCATCGCCTGCATCATGGCGACCGACGCCTATTGGAGCGGCAAGCGCATGGTTTTCGATCCGAAGACGCGAGTCATTCAGGCCGGCTGACGAAGCGGCGGATTCCGGCGGTTCATGGCAGGAACCGGCGGGCCGATTGAATTGCGGCCCATTGCGCCTGAATGCGCCGGTTTCAAAGTCGGACACCATGTGAAATAATTGTGACCCTGGCGTGACCGTTCCATGATTGGGCGAGGCGTAATGAACTGGCGCTCCTCTCATGGCATCGCGTAAGAGTCACGTCAGAGTGACCGGATATAACGTTGACCAACTTGCACTCGCACACGAACTGGCTACTACATAAAACTATTTGGAGGCACATCATGGCGTCATCGTTCTCGCGAAATCGGTGGTTTCCTGCAAGGCTGTGCTTACGCGCAGTCGGCGTTCTTGCGGTACTGACTTTGGCAACCCTAATGACTACGGGTTCCGCTGCCGCCCAATGTCTTGAGGTCACGGTTCTGGATCCGTCAGCCGCGGCGATAGCCGGCGCGTCGGTACTGATCGGAGATCAGGAAAAGACCACCGACGATTCCGGAACCGCGGAGTTCTGCGATCTGGGCCCGGCTCCCCACGCGGTAGTGATCGTCGCTCCCAACTTCCAGGTGCTGGAAGACCTGGTGCAGAAATCCGAGGGCAGAGTCGCCTTCACGCTGGAGGTCCTCCTGGAGACCGAACTGATCGTGGTCGGGACGCGCGCCGAAGCGCGGTCCAGCACCGAATCGATGGTTCCCGTCGACGTGATCGGCGGCGCGGATTTCACCAATCAGGGAACCACCGACGTGACCGACCTGATGCGCACGCTGACCCCCTCGTTCAACGTTAACACCCAGCCCATCAGCGACGCGGCCACCATCGTGCGGCCGGCCAACCTGCGCAACATGGCCCCGGACCACACGCTGATCCTCGTCAATGGCAAGCGCCGCCACCGAGCGGCCGTAATCGCCTGGCTGGGCAATGGTATTGCCGACGGGGCGCAGGGGCCGGATCTGTCCACCATACCCGCCATCGCTCTGCGGCAGGTCGAGGTGCTGCGCGACGGCGCGGCCGCGCAATACGGTTCCGACGCCATTGCCGGCGTCATCAACTTCGAGTTGAAGAACGCCCGCTCCGGGGGCAGCGTGGAATTTCGCACCGGCCAGTACTTCGACGAGAACGACGGCAACCCGGGCACGTGCGGTCCCATCGGCCGCTCGTGCAACGGCATCGGTGGTCGCGGTATGAACTACGCTTTCGCCGGTAACGTGGGTCTGCCGCTCGGCCCCGAAGGGTTCGTGAATATCAGCCTCGAGTACGGCGCCACGAATCCCACCAATCGGGCCGTGAATGACAACGGTACGACGGCGGTGATCAATGGCGGCAACACCAATGTGCGGACCACGTCGCGAGTCTGGGGCACGCCGCTGGTCGAGGACGACCTGAAGCTGTTCGCCAACTTCGGCACCGGGGGTGATGGGGTGGAGTTCTACGGCCACACGAACTACGCCAGCAAGTTGGTGACTGGCGGCTTCTATTACCGCAATCCCAACAACCGCGGAAACGTGTATTCGATCGACGGCGGCGATACGTTGCTGGTCGGCGACGCGCTGGCGGCGGCGGGCAGGGGCTCGGCCAATTGCCCGACGGTCAGCATCGTCGACGGCACGCCGGATCAGACCGCCTTCGCGGCGGTCCGCAACGATCCGAACTGCTTCACGTTCCACCAGCCGTTCCTTGGCGCACCGGACGGCCTGCCGGGCGGCTTCACGCCCCAGTTCGGCGGCGACGTCTACGATTATTCACTGGTCTCCGGCCTGCGCGGGACCACGGGGAACGGACTCCACTGGGACATCAGCGGTTCCACCGGCCGGAACTACGTGCAGACCTTCATCTTTGACACGGTCAACGCCTCTCTCGGCCCCGAGAGCCCGACCCGGTTCGAGCCGAACCTGCTGCAGCAGACCGAAAACAGCCTCAACACGGACATTTCGTACGCCGCGAGCGACATGGTCAACGTCGCTGGGGGATTCGAGTGGCGGAACGAGCAGTATCACCTCGGCGAAGGTGATCCGGCGTCCTGGGCGATCGGCCCCTACGTTGCGCAGGGCTTCAGTTCCGGCTCCAACGGCTACAACGGCGTCCGACCCGAGAACGCCGGCACCTGGGACCGCGCCAATTACGCGTTTTACGGCGATGTCGAGCTGCATGGCGGCGCCAACGACTGGAATGTCGGCGGCGCCGTACGCGTCGAGGACTTCTACGACAGTTTCGGCACGACGATCAACGGCAAGCTGTCGGGGCGCTACGGCTTCACCGACATCTTCGCGCTGCGCGCCGCGGTCAGCAGCGGATTCCGCGCCCCGACGCCGGGTCAGCAGAACGTGCTGAACGTGACGACCGAGTTCGACTACGAGCTGAACGACCTGATCAACAACGCCACCCTTCCGTCCACATCGCCGGTCGCGGCACTTCGAGGCGGGGTGCCCCTGCAGCCGGAACAGTCGACCAACTACTCGTTCGGGGCGGTTGTCGACACCGGTGGTCCGTTCACCGTCACCGCCGACTATTTCCGCGTTGACGTGTCGGACCGGCTCACCATCACGAGGAACTACAACCTTTCGGAGGCCGAGGTCACGACGCTGCTGGCCGACGGGATAACCGAAGCCGGCAACCTCGCCGCGTTCCGCTTCTTCGTGAACGACTTCTCGACCCTCACGCAGGGGGTCGACGTCGTCGCGTCCTGGACGCCGCTGGCCATCGGCGGACGGACCACGTTCACCGGCGTCTTCAACTTCACCGACACGGAAGTGACCGAGTTCAGCGAGGAGCACTTCGACACGGACCGAGTCACGTCGCTGACCCTGGGGCTGCCGAGGATTCGCTGGAACTTCGGGGTCAACCACAACGCAAGCCGCTGGACCCTGATGGCCCGGCTGCACTACTACGGTTCGTACTGGGATCGGGAGGACGCGCGCTCCGCGATGGGCGTGTCGATGTCGCACCTGTATCCGCTGTACTCCGGCAAGCCGCTGGTCGACGTCGAGCTCGGCATCCCGATCAAAGACCTCACGCTGTCGTTCGGGGCGCAGAACGTCTTCAATACCTACCCGGACGAGAATCCGGGCGCACTCGCCGGGGTGGGCAACCGTTACGGCCAATTCGGGCCGTTCGGCTTCAACGGCGGCTACTACTATGTTCGGGTCGGCTACACCTGGGGGGAGAACTTCTACGAAAGCGGCGACGGAGCGGCGTCGGAGCGGCGTCTTGCAGGCGCCGACTTGGGAGCGGCGTGTTTCAGGCGCCGCCAAGGAGTCTAGGGGGGACGACAGTCCCCCCTTTTCATTTCCCGCAGAAAGAGTGCACCCCGAACGGGTGCCCCTACATCCGGTAATCAACTTTCCGGAGCGCCGCCGATTTCTCCGTGGCATTCGAACTCGGCCCGGGTCCGTCTCCGACGTAGCCTCCGGGAAGGAGCAGGGTCGCGAGCATCCAGGTGGCAACTCTGCTGGTGACGTGTCGCATCTCCGGTTCTCCCGAGTCCGCCTCTCCTCGTCGGACGAAAGAGGGTGCCCACAAGGGGGTGCCCCTACGACTTCACCCGTGTCGACGGTCTACCGTCCTCGTTTCCAGAGCTTGCGCTGTTCTCCGAGCGTCCAGTGCAGCTTCTCCTTCCCCAGGGAACGACCCAGCAGGCTCCAGCCGTGGATCGTCCGGCTCATTCCCGGTAATCGATGAGCAGCTCGACGCCTTGGATCCGGATGGGATCCTGGCGCGAAGCCGGCCGGTTCCGGAGGTTCAGAGACAACAGGTTCTTTCCTTGCTTCGGGGTCACGCCTTCGAAACGCAGGGCGTCCCCCTGGAACCGTCCCCGCAACCTGCGGCCGTTCAACCGCACCCGCAGATCGTCGTCCCAACGGTCATATCCCTCCAGGGACACCAGAAGCCAAGCGGACTCCAGCACGCCGTCCGCCTTTGCCGAAGCCACGTCATCTCCCACCAGGAACCGAAGTTCCCGGGTGTCTCCGCGGACCATCTCGGTGGGAAGCTGCATCTCTCCTCCCGCCTCCGGTGTCAGCCCACCCATCTCGCGAGTCACGTAGTAGTGCTTGTCCTGGCGGGCGATCACGGACGGATTACCGATCTCCTTCAAGGCCTGGAGCTCTTCGGGACTGAACAGCGTCCCCGGCTTGCCCTTGCCGGTAGCGTGGCAGTCGTAGTTGAAGAGATGCAAGCTCGTCACGCCGGCCTGCCAGGCCGCCGCCGCTGCCGCTCGCAGCATCTCGAGGGAGGCCCGGCCGGTCTTGCTCCCCGTATAGTCGCGCACGTAGAGGTCGGACAGGCCGCCGGAAATCTCGACACCGGTCCCCCGCGCCAGCTCCACAAAAGGCGTCAAATCCGCCGAAATGTCCAGATAGCCCCGGGTCGCGGGCGCGATCATGTCCACCCATTCCTCCCGGATCCAGGACCGGACGTCCAATCCAATCCTCTCGTTGAGTTCCAGAGAAGGGAGGACCCGTGCCAGCAGCGTCAGCTTTCGCCCCTTGGTCTCACCGATCTTGTCCAGCCGCATGCGGACATGACGAACGAAGTCGTTCATCAGAGGCACTCCCCGGGCTTCCTCCCCCTTCTTGAAGTAGTAAGGGTGGCTCAGAAAATCCATTTCGAAGCCGTCCACGTCGTAGTTGGTGCACACTTCTTCGATGATGGCCAGCTTTCGGTCGCGCACTTCTTCCAAGGCATAGTCCATGGCCCAGGAGTAACCGTGGGAGGGCTGGGGAGAGCGGTTCGAGTGATGCAGATAACGGTCGGGTACGGCGGATCCGAGCCGCACCTGGGGATTGGCCCGTTCCCACTGGCTCCGGAAGGACGGCCAGCGCTCCGACCAGTCCTTGTGGATGTCGTTCATCCGCAGGCTGGGCCAGAATTGCATCCCCGCGTCACGGCTTCGGTGACTCCAGATCTCCAACGGATCCTGGCCCGCTTCGAGCAAGGCGTCGACATTTTTCGCCCAGCGTCGAATACCGGGATGTTTCTCGAAGTCCCGCTTGTGGTCGTCACTGATGGGCTTGGCGTAGACTTCGGTGACCTGGGTGGGGTAGAGCATCTGCTCGTCGCTCCACTGGATGCACTGGATGAATACGTCCACCTGAGTCCCTTCGATCTCGTTCACCGCCCGGCAGAGCTGACGCGGCGTGATGGGTGGCTCGAAAGCCATCAGAGCGGCGTCGCCGCCATCGCTGTTCAGAAGCAGCCTCAGCCCGCCCGGGCGCCGGGTCTCCTCCTGCGTCGCGCCGCCGGTTTCGGCGGGGTTGGATTCCTGGATGGAACATCCGGACAACAGAAGAGCAATCAGGAGTGCGGCCAAAAGGCGGAAGTACTTGTTCATAAGGGTTCTCCCGGGAGGCGCCTGCGGCGGACAGTATAGGCACGGCGCGCCTCCAAGTGTAGTCTTTGACGGAGATGTCCCAGATCCGATTGTCTTCACCGGTGATCGGCTGCAACTGAACCTGTCCACGGGCGCGGGAGGCCTTCTACAAGTGGAGATCCTGGATCAGGAGGGGAAGCCATTGCCCGGATTCACCCTGGAGGAGGCCGACGACATCAACGGCAACTACATTCGCATCCTGGCCAGTTGGCGGGGAACTCCCGGCCTCGGCTCGCTGGCCGGCGAGCCCGTCAAGTTGCGTTTCGTCATGCGGGACACGAAACTCTACTCCTTCCAGTTCCTCTCTGCAGACAAGTCCGGACGGTCAAAATGAAACAAGTTTTGGAACGAACCTTCGTCCTCGCCGCGATTCTCATCTGTTCATGTGTCGGAGGACCCTGGACTACGGTGTCTGAATCGGGTACGAAAACAGACCGGAAAGAGGATCGCGCCCAGTTGGCCCGCATGCGTTCCGCCTTCATCCGGGCCATGAACGAGGGAACGGTGGAGGAATGGATCCAGTCCCACCTGGACAAGGGCGTGGCCGTCATGCCTCCGGGCCGCCCGACGATCTCTTCACGGGAAGAAGTCACCGCCTGGGCCCGAAGGCTCCTGCAAGAAAACCGGATCCACGATTTCGCCTTCACCGGGTCCAAGACGGTCGCCGGAGACTGGGCCTTCGAGAATGGTGTCTACCTGTTGGAGACTAGTCCAGCCGCCGGGGGCGAGAGACAGGGACAGCGGGGCAAGTTGATCTTCATATGGAAGCGGGGGCCCCAGGGATGGAAGGGGGCCTTTGTCTCCTTCAATACTGACGGTTATTGGCCCTGATGCCGGAACCGACCCTGGATCGGAATCTGTGCTGCCCGTAGGCTGGCTTTGGAAGATTTCTTGTTCTACGGAGCCTACCCCGGCACGGCTCCGCTGATCACACAGCCGAATCGGTGGTCCCGCTATATCCGCGACTCGCTCATCGAAACCACCATCTCCCGGGATGTCTTGTTGCTCTCCAGGGTGGACGAAACTGCACTATTACGCCGGTTGTTTGAATTGGGCTGTGCGCATTCGGGACAGATCCTTACTAAAAACTGCTCCCCCACGTGTAGCTGAGGCGGGCGTAGTAGTAGCCGCCGCTCAGCCCCCAGGGGGTGAACTGGCTGTAGGGGAGTCCGAAAATATCGGCGAAGAGGTCCATCCGCTGCGAGAAGGTGTTCAGGACGTTCTGTCCGCCGAACGCCAGCGTCACTTTTTTTCCCAGCCGAATGCTCGCTTCCAGGTCGACGATGTAGCGGCCTTCCAGAAGGGGTGAATCGGTGCCGCGGACGAACCGGGCGTCGAAGTGGTCGACCCACGAGCCGAAGTAGTTCAGGCGGCCCAGCAAACCGACGCGGCCCACCCTCTGGTTGACGGCGGCGTTCCAGCGGATCCGGGGCACACCGCGCTCCAGGCCCAGGACATCTCCCGGGGTGAGCAGAGCCGACTCTGTCGTCAGTTCCGTGTGGGTGTAGTTCATGGCGAAACTGAACACCGTATTTCCGGCCAGCCCGGGTGGGGTGTATGTCGAAACCAGGTCGATCCCCTGGTTCCGGCTCGAAAAGTCGTTGATGAAGAACCGGAAGAATGCCAGCGTGCCGGCGGAGGCGATCCCCTCCGAGATCAGCAGCGCGCGTTCGTCATCCGTGAGGGTGAACGTTTGGGACAGGGCGAGGCGGTTGGAGAGGTCGACGCGGAAATAGTCGGCCGTCAGCGTGAACGGTCCCGTGTCGACCACCAGGCCGGCCGTGGTGTTGACGGAGGTCTCGGGCTCCAATGGCTTGCCCCCCTTCAGCTCCGCTGCCAGAAAGGTGGAGGGAACGTTGGCGCTGTCGACCAGTTGGAGTGTCTCCGGATCGATGGTGGTCTGCACGTTCAGGGTGTTCTGCTGGCCGGGCGTCGGGGCGCGGAACCCGGTGCTGATTCCGCCCCGCACCGAGACCGCATCGCTCAGCCCGAAACGGGCCGACAGCTTGCCGTTGGTGGTGGATCCGAAGAGGTCGAAGTGCTCGAATCGGAGCGCGCCGCCCACCAGCCACCGGTCGCCCGGGTCCTGCAGTTCCAGGTCTCCGTAGAGCGCCACGTTGCTGCGATCCCAGGCCCCCGCCGTATAGTCGGGAAATCCGGGGAAGCCGTTGGAGCCGGAGACGAAGCCCTGCGCGGCGTAAGGTCCCACCTCCCAGGAGGGCCTCCCGCCGGCGCCGATCTCGAAACGCTCGTTGCGCCACTCGGTGCCGGCGGCGATGTTGACCATGTCGGTGGCGGCGTAGGAGACGTCGAAGTTGAGGTTCACGTCCTCCTGACGGTACAGGCCCGGATCGAAGTCACGCGGAGTTTCGGGTCCCAGTGAGGCGTTGACGGTGTTCTTGAAGAAGAAGTCCGACTCGTGGGCGCCGTAGCTGGCGCTGGCGTCCCAGTTCAGGCCGTTGGCCAGGATCCCCCGCACGCCGCCCACCACCGACATGTCGGTCACCACGCCGCCGAACTGGGGCGTGAATCCGCCCGGGGCGATCTCCCGGAAGGAGAAGCAGTTCGGATCCTCGAACACCCTCGCCAGGGCGGCCTGGTCCGGCACGTTGCCGGTGATCCGCACTGTGGGGCAGTTGGCCGAACCGTCGACGACGCCGTCCCGTGCATCCAGAACGTCTGCGATCATCAGCGTCTCGCCGCCGTCGAGGCTGTAGATGTTGGCCCGGTTGTTGGGATTCCGGAAGTAGAATCCTTCCGTCACCTTCTTCTCGGCGTAGTTGGTGTGGCCGTAGATCTGTGTGCCATTGGAGAACAGGTGTCCGAAGTTGCCGAAGAACTTGACGTCGCCCTCGATGGTCGGGTTGCCCCAGATCTGCGCCGGGTCGGCCACGGCAGTGTTGCCGGCTGCGATCAGGGCCGCCGCATCGGCGCGTTGCACGCTACGGTTCGTCGGGTCGGAGTTGCCGTACTCCAGACTGAGGTTGGCGAATCCGGTCTCGCCGAGAGGCAGTCCCACGTTGCCGGCGATGGTGTATGAATCACCATCGCCCGCGTGGTAGGTGCCGGTGTTGAATTCGATGCTGCCTCCCTCCCGGGCGTCCTTGAGCAGGAAGTTGATGACGCCGGCGATGGCGTCCGAGCCGTATTGGGCCGACGCACCGTCCCGCAGCACCTCTACCTGGCGCAACGCGATGGAGGGGATGGTGGAGATGTCCGGGCCCTGGGCACCGTCCGTCACTCCGGCGAACCAGGCGATGACCGACGAGCGGTGGCGGCGCTTGCCGTTCACCAGCACCAGCGTGTGATCGTGGGCAAGATTGCGCAGGCTGGCCGGCCGCACCAGGGTCGCCGCGTCACTGATGGGATGGGTGGCGACATTGAACGAAGGGACCAGGGTCCGCAACTGGTAGTCGAGGGTGGTGGCGCCCTGGCTGATGACGTCCTCCAGCGCGATGGCGTCGATGGGGACGGGAGATTCGGTCACCGACCGTGGTTGAGCGCGGCTACCGACGACCACCAGTTCCGTCTCGAGGCGGGCCTGGAGGGTAATGGCGACCATGTCTGCCGATGGGTCCACGGAGCCTTCGTCGATCTGAAAATTCTCGGCTGTCACGACGACCCAGTGGGGTCCGGATCCAAGCCCGCAGAAGGTGGCGACACCCGAATTGCCGGTCCTCTCTTCCCGATCCCCGATGGAGACTGTGGCACCCTGGATCGCCGCGGACGAAGGGTCGAGAACTCGAATCTCAAGGCATTGCGCCTCCTGCTTGCCGGTCTTTTGCGCGAATGCCGGTAGCGTCAGAACGATGACGAGCAGAGCCATCAAGCCGGCTGGCAAGCTGAGACGAATGGTTTTCATCATCACTACTCCTCACTTTTCCTAAACGCAAATCGGCCCGGATCTATGCAGCCGCAGTGCGAAACATGGCCTGAATGGCTTCAGAACACTGAATGTAGGGAAACGAGGTGGGATTGGTAGCGGGGGGGGGATTCGAACCCCCGACCTTTGGGTTATGAGCCCAACGAGCTACCAGACTGCTCCACCCCGCAACAGAGACGGGAAATCGTAGTTGAAGGCGGGAGAACTTGTCAAGCTCGCCCGTCGCCTGGATCATGGGTCCGTTGTCTGGGTTACTGTTCTCCGGCACCCTCCGCGGAAGTCTCTTCCTCAGCATCTTTGGCGCAACGGAAACCAGTCCCGTATTGGGCCTTGGCCGGATATCCGCTGCGGGTCATCAGGGTCATGCTGACCCCCTTGAAGGCGTAGGAGGAACCTCTCAGAGCATAGAGTCGGAAACGCGACTTGAACGCGTCGTTGTTGCGAGCCTTACTCTTGGGGTACGGTCGGAGCCGGTCGCTGGTCCACTCCTGCACGTTGCCCATCATGTCGTAGACGCCGTAGCCGCTCTTGTCCGTCTCGAAAGTGCCGACGTCGACCGGGCGGTGGTAACTCGTGTCATTGGTATTGGACTTGCTCGGATCGTAGGTATCGCCCCAGGGGAAGGGGAGGTTCTCCGGGCCTCGGGCGGCCCGCTCCCACTCCGCCTCGGTGGGGAGGCGCCTGCCGGCCCACTCGCAGTAGGTCTTGGCATCGTCCAGAGTCAGATTGGTGACGGGAACATCCTCCTTCCCGATCGAGTACATGGGGCGCCAGTTGCTCTCCACCTTGGTGCCGCTCTCGGTCAGGAACTTGATCCATTGGCCGTTGGTGACCTCGTAGACGTCGATGTAGTAGGGCTTGTCCATGGTCACCTTGTGAGCCGGTGTTTCCAGACCCGGCGCGTTCTTCGCGACGTTGTCCGTCCCCATCATGAACTCCCCTGCGGGAATGAGCACCATGTCCCCCGGCTTGGGCTTGGGTGGGGGCAGGTCGACCGGAACCTCAGGCTCCGGTGGGGGTGGCTCCGAGCACCCGAGCTGGGCCAGTGACGCGATCAAGAAAGCGGCGGAGAGCAGAATTCTGAGTGTCATGGTGCCTCATTTATAACATCGGCCTCGTCGATATGATAGGTCTCGGCCGGTGTACCAGGAGTTACGAAAAGTTCGATCGACAGGTCTTCCGAACCCAGGACAGCGCCTCTTCCCGCGCGGTCAGAATCCCCTCCAGTTGGAGATCTTCGACTTGCTTGAGGATCTTGGAGAATATGGGCCCCGGCTTCAGACCCATCGCGATCAGATCGTGCCCGTTGATCAACGGCGGAGGGGACAGCGCCTCCTGATTCAGCTCGCGCAATTTTTCTGCGCAGAAGCGATGGTTGGAAAGATCGCCGTGGCTCGCCAGACAGTCCAGGCGATGCAACTCCAGGTGTTCATCGAACCCTTCCGTTCGAAGCAAGCGCCGGAGCGTGCTCTCCCGCATCTGCCGGACGTGCATGAAACGGAGATGGTCCTTGACCAGACGGACCACCTGCTGAATCTGCGCACCCGAGAGCTTGAGCCGGCGGCAGATATCTTCGGCCATCCGGGCCCCCAGTTCGGCATGCCCGTCGAATCGGATCCGATCCCCGAAAGCGAAGGTGTCGGGCTTGCCCACGTCGTGAAGCAGCACTCCCAGGGCCAGGGTCGGGCTCAGGTTCCGAGCCAGGGAGAACATGAGGCGCGTGTGCTGGAAGACGTCCCCTTCCGGATGGAATGCCGGAGGCTGCATTACGCCGTGCAACTCGAAAACCTCCGGCAGGACAGCCTCCAGCACGCCCGAGTCGGACAGCAGCGACAGACCCCGCGCCGGTGCGGGACCGCATAGAATCTTCAGGATCTCATCCCGGATTCTCTCCCAACTGATCTGGGAGAGATCATGAGCATAGAGAGTCACGCCGTCGTAGGTGGGATCGTCGATTCGAAAGCCAAGCTGGCAGGCGAACCGGATCGCCCTGAGCACCCGGAGCTTGTCCTCTCCGAACGTCAGCCGGGGATCCCGGACGGTCCGGATCAGCTCCCGGTCCAGGTCCTGCCGTCCGTGGGTGAAGTCGATGACGTCCTCGGTGACCGGGTCCAGGAAGAGAGCATTGACGGTGAAGTCCCTCCGCAGGGCGTCCTGCCGCGCGTCGGTGAACCGGACCCTTCCCGGATGCCTTCCGTCCGTGTAGCCGGACTCGGACCTGAAGGTGGCGATCTCGTAATTGTTGCCGCCGACCACGGCCACCACGACGCCGAAATCGCGTCCCACGCCAATGGTCCTGGGAAAGAGTCTCTCCACGACGTCGGGAGGAGCCGCGGTTGCGATGTCGATCTCCTCGACGGTGTGATTCAGGAGCAGATCCCGGACGGCGCCTCCGGCGAAATAGACCCGGTAGCCTTCGGCCGCCAGAACCTTGCTGATGTGGAAAGCACCCTCCAGAAGGCGTGCCTCGATTCGTTCCAGCACTCGCCGCCCCTTCGATTAGATCTAAGAATGGAGGGATCGGGTCCCCGAGTCAGGTCTGGATCGTGGCCCGGCCCGGACTAATTGTGACATCTTTGATGCCGTACGGCATGGTGAAGGGCTTTCGGGGATCGACCGGGAGCTGAGTCGCCTCGATGAGTCGGTCCATGAGGGAGTCCAACAGCATGGCGGGGAAGGTGACGCCGTCCAGGCTCAGTCCCACAAGTCGGTATCGTCCGCGTCCATCCTCAGCCTCCAGGATTCCGTCCACTTCCACTTGGTGGCGCCCGCCGAGGAGCGCCGCCAAGAGGCCCGCCTCGGGAGCCTTCTTGCTTGAAACCACCTGACTGAGGTCGACATCGGCCTGAACCAGCAGACGATCCTGGCGGAAAACCACCCTTACCGATTCGACTCCCTTGGGATCGTATTTCCGCAAGCGAAAGGCCAGAAACGCGTTGAGATCTTCTTCCGTAAGGACATGGGTCTCGGGACGGGACTCGGAAGAATTGGATTGCGTCTCCAGCCGCTGGAGGAGCTGTTCCACGCGGGCCGCCGCCTCATTCGGACCCCCGAAGGCATTTCCGGAGCCACCGGCCAGGAATGCGGCCGAGAGTACGATCCCGGCGGCTCCGCGAAGAGTCCCAGCGAATCGCTTCATGACGGGCCGTTCCCGTGACTGGGGATGGCCTCAGCCGCCGGCGATTCCGAGGGACACGATTCGAAGATCTCCCGTTCGGCGCCCTCGAGTGCGGCCTCCACCAGCTCTTCCACGTCGAGAGCCGCCTCGATCTTCTCGATCGCGGCCACTCGCGCACGAGTCTCGGGGTGTTTGGGAACGAACAGGGAACAGCAATCCACGTCGGGCAAGATGGAGACGGGAAAGGTCCCGATACGCCTGGCGGTCTGGATGATCTCCTCCTTGTCGTCCCCCACCAAGGGTCGGAGCACGGGCATGCCAACGGTACTGGAAATGACTGACAGGTTCGCCAGCGTCTGGGAGGCCACCTGGCCGATGCTGTCGCCGGTCACCAGGGCGAGCGCGCCCTCCTTGAGGGCCAACCTCTCGGCAATCCTCAGCATGAATCGACGATAGAAGACCACCCGGGTCTCCGGGGGCGTCAGGGCGACGATCTGCCGCTGGGTGTGGGCGAACGGCACTCGATAAAGGACGGACTGGAACTGGAACTGGTTCAACATTCTCACCAGACGGCGAACTTTCTCCTGGGATTCCAGGTTGGTGAAGGGGTAACTGTGAAAATGGACGAAGATCACCGGACATCCCCGCTTCATGATCTTGTACGCCGCCACCGGGGAGTCGATCCCACCTGAAAGGAGCACGACGACCCGGCCCGAAGTGGTGACGGGAAGACCACGGGCGCCTGGCAGCTTGGAGAAGTAGAGGAAGGCGTAACGTTCCACGATGTCGACGTGGCAGGTCAGATCGGGAGCCGTAAGATTGACTCCTTTTCCCGAACGCTCCACCACATGGGATCCCAGAAGGCGGTTCAGTTCGGGTGACGTCAGCGGAAAGCTCTTCTGAGCGCGCCGCGCCTCGATCTTGAACGTGTCGAACTCCCGGTCCCGAACCAGCGTCCAGAGATTCCGCTCCAGATCCTCCAGAGATTGTCCCGAGAGCCACGCGGAAGCACAGGACGCCAGTCCGAATACCTTCTGCAGGCGTTGTCCGATCCGCTCATGAGGGGCGTCCCCGGGCACTTCGACCAGAATCCGGCCCGAGATCCGGCGAACCGACTTGTACGGATACTCTGCCAGAGCCCTGCGGATGTTCTGGCAGAGGCGCCTCTCAAAGAAGGCTCGATTCCCCTTCTTGAGGCCGACCTCATGGTAGTGGCAGAGAAAGAAGCGTCGCACGAAGGCAATTATAGACCGAACAGGAGCGGCGGTTTCCCAACCGCCGAACTCCGGTGGAGCAATGTGGCGAACCGGGAGCGGTCGGCCCAGGGAGCCGTCCCTGCACTCGTCCACGCTGCCTCGGAATTCCGCACAAACGGCGCGGCAGATCGGCGTGCGGTAGAATCACCGCATGAATCGTCGCAACTGTCTTCTTGGTTTTCTGGGAATCGGGCTCTTCTCCGGCCGCGCTTCCCGTGCTGCCCATCACAAGCCGATCCAGCTTCACGTGGATTTGGAAGTGGACCCGGCCCGGGAAGGAGAGATGGTGGAGAATTTCCACAAGATCTTCCGGCCGGCCATCAGCGCCCAGCCCGGCTTCGTCGAGGTCCGCCTGATGAAGCTGCGCCAAGCCCTGGCGGGTCCGGCTCCCGGCAACTTCAAGTACCGGCTCCTCATCAGTTTCAAGACCGAGGAGCAGCGCCAGACCTGGGTGGCCACGGACGAGCACCAGCGGGTCTGGCCCACCATCGAGAAGACGCTCACCGGCTCCAAGTACGGCGTCCTTCTCTACGACGTGGTCTGACGTTTTCCGGAATCCGTCACGTGACGACGTTCCGCGGACGGCCCTCGAGGAAGGCGATGACGTTGTCCACGACGCCCTGATTGAGGAGGTCGTACCCTTCGGGGGTCTGGTCCGCACTGTGCGGAGTCAGGACCACTTGCTCACAGTCCAGCAACGGATCGTTCCCAGGCAGCGGCTCGGTGTCGTACACGTCCAGGCCGGCGCCCCCCAGATGCCCTGAGTTGAGGGATTCCACGAGCGCGGCCGTGTCGACGATCGCTCCTCGGGCCGTATTGACCAGCAGGCTTCCCGTTTTCATAAGCGACAGCTCGCGGGCGCCGATCAGATGCCGGCTCTCGGGAGTCAGCTTGACGTGGATCGTCACCACGTCCGACGCTCGCAACAACTCATCCATCTCCAGGAACCGAACCCCCAGCTCCCGGCTTCGATCGGCGGACGGATTGAAGGTCCAGGCGGCCACTTCCATTCCCAGCGCCCGGCAGAGCTCGATCATCTTGACTCCGATGGCGCCGGTCCCGATGATGCCCGCGGTCTTGCCCCGCAGGTAGACGTTGTTCATGCCCTTCCACCGTCCCGCCCGCAGCTCGGCGGTCTGGTAGGACACCCGCTTGGAGGCGGCCAGCATGAGAGCAATCGCATGCTCGGCCACCACCGCAGCCGTCATCCCGGGAATATTGGAGACGACGATGTTCCGTTCCCGCGCCGCCTCCAGGTCGATGGAGTCGGTGCCGATCCCGCACACCGTAATGAAGCGGAGACGGGGAAGCTGCTCCAGCAGATGCCGCGGCCATTTGACCGCGCCCCGGGAATTGATCATGACCTGCGCGTCCCGGACCCGGCTCAATTTCTCGGCGTCGCCGGAGGGAGAAGTGGAGTGGAGGACCACTTCTCCATAGGGTTGCAGGCGCTCCAGGTGCGGGGATCCGGCGAGCTGTACCGGATTGTCACCGGGGACCACGATCAGGGGTCTCTTTGCCATTGGAGTCGTACCTTTCTTCTGGATGGTGTTAGGATCAGGGCCAAGTTTTCCTAGCTGAACGCCGACCGGAACAGCGTTCACATTAGTACTTTGGGCCAGGCCCCGGCAAGGCCCATCTGCCCGAGACCGGAGAAGTGATCAGACGCCGTGATTTCCTTCGGAAGGCTGTCGCATCGGGGGCCTTGGCCATGAGCGGGAAGGTGGGTGCAGGCGCCGCCGGTTCCAGAAAAGGCGACCCGGGAACCGCAGTTCCTGTCCCCTTTTCCTATGAAATTCCCCACACCCGAACGACGACTCCCATCCAGGGGGCCAGAATCTACCCCATGCCCAGCCCCTTCTCCCGGACCGACACCCGAACCGGCCTGACCCGAAACGGCCACATCTGGGCGGCGGGAAGCGGCTACCTCTGGGCGTCCCGGGACCGGGGCAGGACCTGGAACATGCGAAAGCTCCCGGTGGGCACCGGAGGCGGGTTTGGAATACTGAACGACGACGTCTTCATCCTGATCCACGACGCACCGGACCATTCCGTCACATACGTCCAGCGCTCCACGGACTACGGTGAAACCTGGAGCGAGCCGTTTCCCCTGGACGTCAGCCCCTACACCTTCAGCGGCTCCGGTTGGAGCGACGTCTACCAGCACCCGGACGGGACCGCCATGATCACCGTGACGCTCCGCCACCGGGACGGGGTCAACGAATGGGACAACCCTCAGGTTCGCGGTTTCCACGACCACATCTTCCGCTCCCGGGACGGGGGCCGGAGCTGGGGAGACCGGACCCTGATTCTCCCCTACTCGGCCGAGACCACATTGGTGGCGGTGAAGGACTCCAACCGGATGTTGGCCTACATCCGTGCCCAGAGGCCCATGCTGAAGGAAGATCCGCCCGACTTCCGGAAAAAAACGGAGCCAGCCCGACCGAGGAATGGGTCCTTAAGAACGGCGTCATCGCCGAGTCTTCCGACGGAGGCCGGACCTGGGTGAACCCCAGGCTGTTCGACCTGCGCGGCAGTGTCCCGGGTGAGTTCGTGCAGGTCCCCGACGGGAGGATTGCGGCCATCTGGCTGCAGCGCTACCCCTACGAGCTGGCCGAGATCCGGGCCCGCATCAGCTCCGACGGAGGCCGGAGCTGGGGTCCGACGACCTATTCGCTCATGCACGGGCACGGCTATCCGGACAGTGTCGTCTACCCCGACGGCACCATCGTGACCGTCTGCGAGAATACGGACCTGAATCACCGGGGCCGCGTGCTGGGGAGCCGGACCATGGCAGCGCTCCACTGGCGCCTTGGAGGGGCGATTTCTTAATCGCCCAAGGAGCTTCGGTTTCCAACCGCCGATCTCCGGAGGAACACCCGACTCGAAATTCATCCCTTCCAAGGAGTCCACATGCAGCGACCCAGGATTCACGTCATTCATTTCCTATGGGCACTTCTGTTGGCGATCGGCTGTACATTCGCATTGTTACTGATCCTGGGATCCAGCTGCGGTCCTTCACCGGACCCCAACGACGTAACCCAGGGCGAACCAACACCTCCTCACCATTTCACCCCCAACGGTGAGATCCGAATCACCCGGGACAACCAGGAGATCGGAACCCTCCCCGCCGAATACATCCCCCTCGACTATCCCGACATGCCCTGGCGGGGTGACCCCGGCATCGGAATGACCCGGGACGGACGTATCTACGTTGCCCTCTATGCCCGCATCTTCCTCTCCGGCGACGGCGGAAAGACGTGGGAGAGCCGATCCATCGACGTCGAGTCTTTGGACCCACCCATGCGGGCCGACAATTATGACTCCTTCGGCGTGCTCCGGGACGGCACCCTGCTCTGGGCCTACCGCGCCGAAGACCCGCCCACCGACTTCCTGTTGCGAAGCACCGACGGCGGCCAGTCGTGGCATCCCTGGAGCCGGTTGGAAAACCTCTCCCCCTTCATCCGGGCGGGAGGGAACCAGAACTGCCTGCTGGAACTTCGCGACGGCACGCTGCTGTGGCCCACCATCATGGCCGCTCAACACGCCTACGACCACATTGAGGACGCCTCGAAGCCGCCCCCCACCACCTATGTCTTCCGCTCCACCGACGGAGGCAAGAGCTGGGAGGAGAAGCATCCTCTCCAGGAATGGGGAACCGAGACCAATCTGCTGGAACTGAACGACGGCCGCCTCCTGGCCGCCATCCGTTACCAGCGCGTATTCGAGGCTCCGCCCCCGCAGAACGAACCGCCGCATCTGATCGAGGATCATGCCCAACGGGAGATCCAGAAAGCCATCGTGGGAAAACGCGTCTTCCTCTCGGACTCGGCGGACGGGGGCCGTAGCTGGCAGAACTTCCGCCCCCTCTGGCGCCAGCCGGACGGGCCCATGGATCTGGAGTTCGGTCAGGCTCACGGCCACATGGTTCAGCTTTCGGACGGGACGGTGGTCCTGGTGGTGGAAGATCGCTACCCCTACCCGGAGGGGGACGTGAGGGCCCGGATCAGCCGGGACGGCGGCCAGACCTGGCTGCCCGAGGTCTACCACCTGAGCCCGGGGCACGGCTACGGCGCCAGCATCGTTCTGGAAGATGACACCATCGTGACCGCCTTGGGGAACACGCCCCTGGACGAGAGAGGGCGCCCTGTCGGCGACTACACGGCCCAGGTCGTCCGATGGCGTCTGGCCAACTGAAACCGGCAGCGAACGGGTTCGTCTCCGTGGCCGGTTATCTGAAACGAATCGAGTAAAGGTCCGCGTCCTTGAGGACGAAGCGGAGGCGGACCGGCTGCCCCGTCAGGGAGGAGACGTCCACTCCATGCCGCCACGCGGCGACGCGCTCGATCTCGTCCCCCACGATCTCCATCGAATCCTCCAGCGCATAACCGGCGATAGGCTCGCCGCCGGGCGACTGGATCTCCACCCGGATGCTGCCGGCGGCGGACGTGGAGGTGTTGAGCACCAGTTCCTTTCCCGAGAAAGTGAGCGGGCGGGTCACCATTTCTCCGCCGTCATAGGGAGCGTTGACCGAGGCGAACCCGTCCACTCTCAGGACGTACCGCCGGATGTGCCAGTGGCGGGTGCCGGCCTCCCGGGTGACGTACATGGAGATCTCCCGCGGTCCCGTGGGCACCACGCCGCGAAGGGCGAAGGTCGTGCGAGTGATCCAGTTCCGCGCTCCCGGTCCGGGACGAATGAAACCCTCCCGGAACGTCGTGTCGTAGCGGTTGCCGGGTCCACGCGTGGTCATGAGGACCGTCTCCGAGCTGTCCATCCATCTCCCTTCCGGAACCCCGGCCGTCCGAGCCTCCTCGTCGGTCAGAACCTGGCGGCCCACCATGAGCCGGGCCGGGAACGCGAGATAGATCTGGGGCGCACGGTAATAGGGCAGCGTCAGGTTGATGTAGAGGTGGTTCTCGGGAATGGTTCCGCCGTCTCCGTAGGTCATGGGCCGAAACTCGGACCACTCGAACAGGTCGGGAGCCGTGAGCCGCCCGATGGCCCGCCGGCCCACCGATCGATTGGGCGAGGTGAAGTAACGCGAGTAGATGACGTACTGCTGCTCGACCTCCGACCAGAAGAACGTAAAATCACCGTCCAGAGTCCCGTACAGGTTGTCCCGGAAAAGCGGCCTGTCTCCGAGTTTCTCCCAGGCCTTCCCATCCTTGGAGACCCAGGGGATGACGTCGGTGGGAGATCCCTGCCACAATCCTCCTTCGTTCACCGTGAGCTTCCGGGCAAGTTCCTCTGCGGTGGGATTTGCCCGATGTCCTTCGTTCAACTTGAGCGCTATGAGACGCCGGCCGGGAGGGACACCCGGCCGGGTGTCGAGATACACTCTGGCGGCAGGCTCCTTCAGATGATCGTAGAGATACTCGCCGTCGGCGGTCCCCACCAGGTTGTTCTGCCGGCTGCCGTCCACCTCGATCAGGCCCAGCGCCGGCTTGGTCCAGTGGATCCCGTCCCGGCTCTCGGCATAGCAGAGCTTGTTGGAGCCGTGGTAATACATGAGGTACTTGCCCTCGTGGCGGATCACGGTCTGGCCGAATCCGAGTTCGCCCTCCCAGGGCCGGTCACCCCGGATCACCGCCTCCGCGGGCCTGGGGTGATGGAGTTTCAGGCGCGCGCCCTGCAGGCGATCGATGAGGTGATGGTCGACGAACAACTCCAGACGGTCTTTCATCTCGACCAGGACCGGCCGGTTCAAAAGGGCCGGAGTTTCGGCGGCGGTTTCCTGGGCCGTGAGGAATACGAATAGGAGCCAGTGCAGGAAGAACAGTCGGTAACGCAGCATTTGGGGTTTCTCCAGAAGAGGATTCGGCTCATGATACTGGAAGAGGTGAAGGAAACAAGACGAAGAATCGACATCGCCCTGTTCCTGGCGGCCGCCGGTTTCCTCTCCTGCGCGGCGCCGCGGAATGAAGAACCACCCTCCGCCATTCAGTTCACCGAACATCTGATCATGGACGGGTACACCTATCCCTTCGGGATCGCCGCCGCCGACCTGGACGGAGACGGCGACCTGGATCTGACCAGCGCCGACGCGCTTCCGCACAATGACCTGTACTGGTTCGAGAACGACGGGACGGGGGAGTTCACCCGCCGTTTCATCCAAGAGGACGATCCCGAACGTCTCGAGCGTCACGCCGTGGGGGACGTCGACGGGGACGGACATCCGGATGTGGTGATCGTGAAGAACCTGCACGGGGACCTGCTCTGGTTCGAAAACAGCGGCACTCCCCGGGACGGTGATCTCTGGAAACGGCGAAACATCGCCAAGGGAACGCTGCCCGGCGCCTACGATGTCGCCCTGGCCGATCTGGACGGAGACGGCGACCTGGACGTGGCGGCCTCCTCCTGGTGGTTGGGCTACCAGTTCGCGTGGTTCGAGAATCCGGGAAACCCGACGGATCCGTCGGTCGGTTCCTGGAACCAGCATCTGATCGAAGGCGACCTTCGCGAGACCACCGCGATCCGCACCGCGGACTTCGACGGCGACGGGGACTGGGATCTGCTGGCCACCGCCGCTCCCGAGGAGATCGTCTCCATCAAGACCAACGAAGCCGGGGAGGCCATGGTCGTCTGGTACGAGAACGGCGGCCGTCCGTCGTCCGGCCCCTGGACGAGGCACCTGATCGCCGAAGCGCCGCGGGCCCTCCACGGGCAACCGGTCGACATGGACCTGGACGGCGACTTGGACGTGGTCATGGCGGCGGGCCGGGAGCTCACGCCGGGGAAATCGACCCACTCGGTCCTCTGGTACGAGAACGGAGGCGATCCGGCCGAGGGTCCGTGGCCGGTCCATGTGATCCGGGAGCCCTACCAGAATGCGTTCGAGGCGGATGCCGCGGACCTGGATGGCGATGGAGACGTGGATGTCGTGGCCACCGGTTGGGGTCAGCCGGGCCGCGTCGCCTGGTTCGAAAACTCGGGAGACCCGAAGGGCGAATGGATCCTTCACCTGTTGAAGGATGATTGGCAGCGGGCCAATCAGGTCATCATCGCCGACTTGGACGGAGATGATGATCTGGACGTCGCCGCCGTGGCCGAACGGGGCAGCCTCGAGTTTCGCTGGTGGCAGAACCAGGGGAGACAGCCATGAAGATCGTGGAAAGAGGCGTCCTGGCCGAGAGCGAGCCCGGGACCCACCGCGCCGTGACGACCTTTCCGGCGATTTGCGTCCTGGCGGACGGCGGCCTCCTGGCCACCTGCCGCGCCGGGTCCAGCAAGGATGGCGCCGACGAATGTCCCGAGCTCTTTCGGTGGGACGGAGAGGCGCGGCGTTGGAGCGCCCCGAGCCGTCCCTGGACGGCGCCCACCGTGGACGGAGTGCGGGGTTCGCTCAAGATCTGCTACCTCACCGAGACGGCGCCGGGTCGTCTTCTGGCCGCCGGCATGTGGGTGGATCGCCAGACCTACCCGGGCGGAGGACTGTTCAATCCGGAGACCGAAGGCTGCCTTCCCATGGCGGCGGTTCTGGCCGAGTCGGACGACGCGGGGAGGACGTGGTCACCCTGGCGGGTCATGCCCATGCCGGAAGAACTCGGTCCGCCCAGTCTGACCAGTCCCGTCTTTCGCCTCGACGATGGAAGGCTGGGGATGAGCATCGAGAGCAACAAGCACTACGGCGACGGGTCCAAGTGGTACCAGAAGGTGGTCCTCTTCCACTCCCGGGACGGCGGCCTGAGCTGGGGCGATCCGGTCGTGGCCGGTGAAGATCCGAGCGGACGCATCTTCAACTGGGACCAGCGAGTCGGGGTCGCACCCGACGGCCGGATCGCGGCTTTCCTCTGGACCTACGACAGTGAAGCCAAGAAATATTTGAACGTCCACCGGCGCCTGAGCGCCGACGGCGGACTCACCTGGTCCCGCGCCCAGGATCTGGGTTTCGCGGACCAGGCCGCTCATCCGGCCATGCTCCCCGACGGCAGAGTGTTGTTGGCCTGGGTGGACCGGTACTGGACCCACTCCATCCGGGCGCGCCTGGCCGGGAGCGTCGACGCGGATTTCGATCCGGCCAGCGAGGTGGTTGTCTACACCCACGGCTCTTCAAGGTCCCAGGACTCGCCGGAGGATGAAACCGGCGAGCTGCTCTCGGAGATGTCCCTCTGGAGCTTCGGATTGCCGTTCGCCGAGGTCCTGCCCGACGGGAGCGTGATGGTGGTCTACTACGCCGGCGATGCTGATTCAATGAGCTGTTATTGGGCCCGGTTGGATCCGGATGCCTGAAATCGGCGTCGAAACGCCGGAAATCCTCATCGAGATGGACGTGAAGGTCCCGGTCCGGGACGGCGTCGTCCTTCGCGCCAATGTCTTTCGGCCCGATGTTCCCTCTCCTTGTCCCGGCCTGCTGATGCGGACCCCCTACGGGAAGCCGGAGAGCGGGTTGGCGCCGCTGGTGCATGCCGGCTACGCCGTGGTCGTCCAGGACAGCCGGGGCCGCTACGCCTCCGGAGGGGAGTACGTCCCGTTCACGGTGGAGCGGACTCAGGACGGGGAGGACGGGTACGACAGCGTGGAGTGGCTGGCCTCGCAGCCGTACTGCAACGGCAAGGTGGGCACCTTCGGAGCCTCCTACAACGGCTGGATGCAATGGTCCCTGGCCCGGCTCCGGCCGCCTCACCTGGTGGCCATGTGCGCCAATTCCATCCCCCTGGAGATCGCCGACCTGGACTGGTGGGGCTCCTTCCGTCCGGGCCGCCGGGTCAAATGGTGGATGACCAGCATCGCTCCGGATCTTCGCCGCCGCCACGGGCTGCCTCCGCCCCACACTCCGGAAGAGGCCGAGGAGATCTGGGACGAGCAGGAGCAGTTGCGCTGGATCTGGTTCCTTCCCTGGATGGATCTTCCCAGTTATCTGCCGCCGGGGCTTCGGGAATATGCTCGGGACTGGTTCCGAGACCCGGTCCGCCGCTGCTGGAGATTCGACCGGGTCCACCACGAGGTGGAGGTCCCCAACCTGGACTTCAGCGGCTGGTACGACCACTGCAACGGTTCCATGAGGCATCTTCGACTGATGCAGAAACACGCCCGGACGGCGGAGGCGCGTGAACAGACCCGGCTCATCATCGGACCCTGGAACCATAAGCACCTGGGGGAGCGGTCCCTTGGCTGTATGGACTACGGACCGGAGGCCCAGGTGGACCTGACCCGGGTGATGATTCGCTGGTTCGATCATTGGCTCAAGGGAGACGGAGACGGTCTGCGGCGGGAACCGCCGGTTCGGTACTTCGTCATGGGATCGCAGGTTTGGAAGGGAGCCCGGACCTGGCCTCCACAGGATGGCATCGGCCGGTGCGAGTTCCATCTGGACAGCGAGGGCGACGCCCATCGTCCGGACGGCTCGGGCAGTCTGCTGGCGTCGGCTCCGTCGCGGTCCGGTGAAGATGCATACGACTACGATCCCCGGGATCCGGTCCCGACGCTCTGGAGCCCGGAGATGTTCACTCAACCCTCCGATCGCTCCGCCCTCTCCCACCGCCGGGACATCCTGATCTACCGGACCGGTCCCTTGGAGCAGGAGGTGGAGGTAGCCGGTTATCCCGAAGCCGTCCTCTTCGCCTCGACCTCGGCCCGGGACACCGACTTCTTCGCACGGCTGGTGGATGAACATCCCGACGGCCGGGCTCTGGACGTCGGCTACGGCATGGTCCGCGCCCGGTACCGGATCTCCATGGATCGGGAGGACCTGGTCACTCCGGGTGAGATCGTCGAGTACCCCATCCGCCTGGGACCGACCGCCTGCCGTTTCCTCAAGGGACATCGGATCCGGTTGGAGATCACCAGCAGCGACTTCCCGAACCACGATCGGAACCACAACACCGGAGGGAACGATCTGACCGAAACCGAGCTGGTGCCGGCCCGTCAGGTCATCCACCACTCCCCCCGGCACCCTTCCCGGATCGTCCTTCCCGTCGCTCTTGGAATTACTATAGATAGTAAAATATGATTCATTTTGGTCGATCTATGGACAAATCCCCTTGACGGCCAAGAGAGGGGACATCCTTGTCCCCCCTTCGTTCTCGCCTGGAACGGAACCGGACGTTTCCGATAGACTGCCCGCCGGACCCAGACGCCTCCCATGCCGGCTACCGAATTCGAATTCAGGAAGATGACGGGTTATTGCGGCGCCGAAGTGCATGGCATCGACCTCTCCCGGCCGCTTGGCGCCGAGGTCGCGGACGTTCTCTCCAACGAACTTGCCGAACACTGCGTCCTCTTCTTCCGCGGCCAATCCATGACGCCGGCCCAACAGAAGGCGCTGGGCCGCAATTTCGGTGAACTGCACATCCACCCGGCGTGGCCCCGGTTGGTCGACGGCCATCCCGAAATCATGGAGATCTACGCCGACGAGAACACTCGCCGGATTGCCGGTGAGGATTGGCACTCGGACGTCTCCTGCGACCGGGAGCCGCCTCTGGGAACGATCCTGCAGATGCTGGAGGTGCCGCCGGTGGGGGGCGACACCCTGTTCGCCAACATGTACGCGGCCTACGAGTCGCTGTCGGCGCCGATGCGTCGGATGCTGGACGGAATGACCGCGATCCACGATGGAGAGTATGTCTACCGCGGCCGTTACGACGGGGCCGACGATGAGGGGAAGACCTTCCCCCGTTCGGAGCATCCCGTCGTCCGGACCCACCCGGTGAGCGGACGCAAGGCGCTCTTCGTCAACCGGATGTTCACGACCCGCATCGTTCAGCTTTCGAGGCCGGAGAGTGAAGCGGTCCTGGGATTCCTGGTGGAGCACGCCGCCAGCCCCATGTTCCAGTGCCGGTTCCGCTGGCGTCCCGGATCGGTGGCGTTCTGGGACAACCGCTGCGCCCAGCACTACGCCCTGTGGGACTACTACCCCAACCGCCGCCGCGGACTGCGAGTAACCATCAAAGGCGAACGCCCGCGTTAGGAGGGGGGACTTGTAGTCCCCCATTCTTCTTCCCCTAAATCCGATCAAGAAACCGGCGGTTAGGAAACCGCCGCTCCGCTCCCGTCACGGCAGATTATCCAACCGCCAGAACCGGCCCCGGAGGATCTTGTCCCGCTTGTAGGCGCCGAAGGTCAGGAACCGGTTCTTGGAGACCTCGATGGTCGCCGGCACCGAGGCGCTGTAGTGGTCCACGTTGCCTATGTTCCGGAACGCCGGAAACACCATGAACTTCTTGGCCTTCGCCGGTAACCTGGTGCCCTCTTCGGTGCCGTCGAGCCAGGTTTTCCCACCGTTCAGACTGATTCGGAGCGCATGGTCGCCATAATTCTCTCGTTGTCCCGGGTCCTGACCCGCGTGGCTGGCCAGGACCAGCCAGTCGCCCTCGGTCCAGACCATGGACCAGCGGTAGCTGGAAAATCCGAACAAGCCGCCCGGCACTTCCCGGAAGGATCGTCCGCCGTCGGTCGATTCCAGCAGGATGCCGTTCTTGTAGGCCCAGTCGGGCATGTAGTCGGGCGGCGTCATGTCCATGGCGCTCAGCTTCCGGATCGCCTGAAGGTCCTCGCCCGGCAGGGCTTTCCTCTGGATTCGCGTGGCCGCGAAGATGTGGTCCGGATCTTTGGGGTCCACGGCGTAGGCGGTCTCGGTGGCGTGCTGGTGGACGATGGTGGGGTCTCCCCAGGTTTTCCCCCCATCCCGGGTGCGGACCATCACGTCGCGGATGCCGGGCCGGGACTGATCCTCCTGGTGCCAGTCATCCCAATCGGGGTAGCGCATGCTGAGGGAAAAGAAGGCGGTCCCGTCGGGCCGCTCCACGAAGTTGGGGTGGCACCAGGCGGTCTCCATCATCGTATAGGGGTCCGCCTCGGGGTCGGCAGCGAAGCGGCCGTAGTCGATCTCCCGGCTCTCCCAGGTCCGGCCGCCGTCCGTGGATTTCGAGAAAAAGACCCTCCGGTCCTTGTATTCCATGGACTTGCCGTCGGCAGTGTAGGTCGGGGGGGCCTGATGGAGCAGCCAGAGACTGCCGTCCCGGGCGACGTGAAAGCCTGCCAGATGCTGGCCGGGAGGGGCCTGGGACAGCTCGACCGGAACCGTTTCCCAGGTCCGGCCCTGATCCGTGCTCCGGAAGAGGCCCGGCTTCGGTTCCCCGGTGTTGAGCCAAATGGCTCCGTCCGGTCCGCGAACGACGTTATAGGCGTCCAGGTCGGCGCTCGCGGGCGCCAGGATCACCTCGTCTTCGATGAAGAGCTGGATGTCCGCCTGGCTACCTCCGGCCCACACGGTCACGGTGGCCAAACTGAACGCGAACAATGTGATCACGGATTCGATTCGTTTCGGCATGAGCTGTCTTCTCCTGTCTCGGGCAAAGAGGGAGGCCGCAATGTGTAAAGGATCTCCTTACACCGTATACAAAAGGGTGCCCCTGCGAGGGCTTCTCCCAATATTGGTCAATTCGACCAATTTCACTCGAATGCGGTCAACGAGTCGGTCGATCCGGGCTTGGTCGCAGTCCCCGGGACCGAATCTCATTGCACACGTCCTTGACGATGTTGCCCGAACTGCGGACTCCGCCGCCGGAATACACGAGATCCCCCTGCGCATCCCACAGCAACACGAAGTGTCTTCCCTCGAACTCGAACCACGCAGTGAAGTCTGCGAGATCCTCCCTGGACGTCGGCAAGACCCCTTTGCACTCATCCCGCCGCTCAAAATTGGTGACGTACTCATACCGGGTCGGCCCCTCATCGTCGTCCGGTGCGAAGTCGGAAATCGGCGCAATGAAGATCCGATAGGTTTCCTGTGCCGCGGGCGCCATCGCTGGCACGGAAAAGATATGAAGGATCGCGAAACCAACGATCCACGGAATCCACGAGAAAAATTTCATCCCATTTGCCTCCTGTTCGCAGGTTTGCCGCCTCAGCCCGACGAGGGGACCCACAAGGGCCGCTCCCAAGATCCCTATCCGGCCCATCGTGCGGCAACGGTAGGGGCCCTCCTCGTGGGTGCCCCTGGTCACTATCCGGCGGGATGTCCCACTCCAACTGGGGCCCGGGTTCTCGGACCCGCGTTATGCAATTCGCCCCGCCCTCACGGTAAATTCTCCAGACGCCAGAACCGGCCTCGGAGGATTCGGTCCTTCTTGTAGGTGCAGAAGGTCAGGAACCGGTTCTTGGCGATCTGGATGGTCGCCGGCACCGAGGCGCTGTAGTGGTCCGCCCTGCCCACGTCCCGGTACCCTGGAACCACCGCGAACTTTTTGGCCTTCGCCGGTGAGGAGGTGCCCTCTTCGGTGCCGTCGAGCCAGGTCGTTCCTCCGTCCAGACTGATTCGGAGCACCTGGTCGCCATGACTCTTACGTTGTCCCGGGTCCTGACCCGCCGTGCCCGCCAATATCAACCAGTCGTCCTCCGTCCAGACCATGGACCAGCGGTAGCTGCCGAACCCGAACAATCCGCCGGGCGCTTCCCGGAAGGATCGGCCCCCGTCGGTCGATTCCAGCAGGATGCCGTTCTTGTAGGCCCAGTCGGGCATGTAGTCGGGCGGCGTCATGTCCATGGCGGTCAGCTTCCGGATCGCCTGCAGGTCCTCCCCCGGCAGGGCTTTCCTCTGGATTCGGGTGGCCGCGAAGATGTGATCCGGGTCGTCGGGATCCACGGCGTAGGCGGTCTCGGTGGCGTGCTGGTGGACGATGCTGGGATCTCCCCAGGTCCGCCCCCCGTCCTGGGTGCGAACCATCACGTCGCGGACGCCGGGGCGTGTCTGATCCGCCTGGGAGTAGTCCTCCCAATCGTCGTAGCGCATGCTGAGCGAGAAGAACGCGCTCCCGTCAGGCCGTTCCACGAAATTGGGGTGGCACCAGGCGATATCGATGGACGTATAGGGGTCCGCCTCGGGGTCGGGAGCAAAGCGGCCCTGGTCGAGCTCCTGCGTCTCCCAGGTCCGGCCACCGTCCGTAGAGATGGAAAAGAAGCCCCGCCTGTCGGTGGACTTGATCGACTCGCCGTCGACAATTCGGTAGGGGGCGGCCTGGTGGACCAGCCAGAGACTGCCGTCCCGGGCGGCGTGAAAACCTCCCAGATGCTGCCCGGGCGGGACATCGGAGAGCGTCACGGGAAGGGTCTCCCAGGTGCGGCCCTGATCCGTGCTCCGAAAGAGGCCCGGTTCGGGTTCGCCGGTGTTGAGCCAGATGGCGCCGTCCGGTCCCCGGACCACGTTCTGGGCGCTCAGGCGGTCGCTCGCCGGCGCCAGGATCACCTCGTCTTCGATGAAGAGCTGGACGTCCGCCAGGCTTCCCCCCTCCGGAGCACCGCAGCCCGTCAGGGCAAAGGCCAAGAGCGTGATTATGGAGTCGAGTCGTCTTGACATGCGCTGTCTTCCCCTCTTTCGAATCGGGACCGGGTCTGCCGCCGTCGGCGAATTTCCTCTATGATGGGGGCAATTGTCCGGACGTATTTCTCTCTTTTGGAACTGGTTCAGGAGATTCTGATGCAATCACCGCGGAAATCCAAGTCCGGGTTCATCCTGCCGGGATGCGTGCTTGCCGTCTGGGTCACGGCCGCAGCCGGGTCAACTCTGGACGTGGCGCAGAACCGGCAGCTGTTCGTCGACGACTACATCATCGAATCTTTGGACGGTGCCACCAAGACTCTGAACCAGCCGGTCAAGTATGGGGCCGACCCGGTGCTGCCCATGGTCCCCGAGGGCGATCCGTCCTGGGAAGCGGGAATGCACTTCTGCTTCACCACCATACTCTTCGACGAGACCGACGGGCTCTACAAGATGTGGTACAGCCTCTGGGGGGAGAAAGACCAGTCGATGATTCTGGCCTATGCCTACAGCCGCGACGGAATCGGCTGGGTGAAGCCCTCCCTCGGCGTCGTCGAGCACCGGGGCAGCCGGGACAACAACATCATCATGGATCGGGACGGGTTGGAGACCGGCGTCTTCATCGATCCCCGGGAGACCGATTCCGCCAGGCGCTTCAAGATGCTCTACCAGGGCATCCGGGCCGCCTACTCGGCGGACGGCCTCCGCTGGACCGATTACAAGGGCGGGGAAAAGGTCATCTTCCACGCGCCGGGGCACGACAGCCAGCCGGTTCCCTACTGGGACGGCCGGCTGGGCAAGTACGTGGCCATCATCCGCGACCGCACCGGAATGATCAAAGAGGTGCGCAAGAAGATGGTTGCCGATCCCTGGGCGCGCCGGGTCTACGCCCACCTCTGGGGAGGTCCCAAGAAGGACCGGGTTCCCGAGAACCACAGCCTGCGCCGGGTCGGCCAGGTGGAGAGCGACGACTTCGTGCACTGGACTCCCATGCGGACGGTGGTGGCGGCCGACGACCGCGACCCGATGCACCGGGACCAGTTCTACAACATGCAGGTCATGCTCCACGACGAACTGCGGATCGGGTTGATGACCGTCTTCAGCTACGGTTACGAGCGGCCCCGGGGCCCGGTCCAGTTGACCTACAGCCGCGACGGCCTGAACTGGCATCGAGGCGGCGGCCGCGAGGTCTTCCTCCCCACCTCGGAGCGGCCCGGGGACTTCGACTGGGGGTTCATCTGGCCGGTGCAGGGGCCGCTGGTCCGGGATGACGAGATCCGGATCTACTACGTGGGGTGGGGCGCCGATCACAATTCCGTGCCGCCGGACGGCTTCACCGGATTCAAGAGCGGCGTCGCGCTGTCGAAGCTGCGCCGGGACGGGTTCGTCTCCGTCGACGCCGGCGCGGAGGGGGGCATCCTGACCACCAAGCCCTTCCGCTTCCGGGGCGGGACACTCCTGATCAACGCCGACGCCACGGCGGGCCGGGTCCAGGTCGAGATTCTCTCCGCGGACGGCAGTGCGCTGGAAAATTTCGGCAAGGATGATTGCGACGCTCTGGAATCGGACGCCGTCCGCCATCGCGTGACCTGGAACGGCCAGGGGAATCTGAAAGGCTTGGAAGGGCAGCCGGTCCGGCTGAAGTTCCATTTGGAGAAGGCCAAGCTTTTCTCGTTCGGTTTTCGAGATCGATAGTGGAGGGTTGAACGATGACACGGAAATCGGGATGGATTGGGGTCTTCTTTTTGGTGTTGGGCGCCTCCTGCACTCCGACTGGAGTCGCTCCCGGAGCGAAGATCGAGATCGAGGCGGAGGTGATGGTGGACCCCGTAGAATCGGGACTGGAACGCTCCATGCTGGGCATGGTCACCCACCCGGACGGAAGCATCTACGTCAACACTCAGACCCAGCAGAGGCTCTACAAGAGTGTCGATCAGGGCCGGAGTTGGACCATGCTGCCGGTGAATCTTTCCGACGCACCACCCGGCCAAGTTCAGCACGGCCTTTATGCCGGCCGCGACGGAAACCTCTGGCTGATGCACCAGTCCCCCGGCGGCAAGGATCTGTTCGTCTCGGTTTCGAGCGACTCCGGGATCACGTGGAAGACCACCGCCATCGAATTCGGACCTTTTTCACCGGGCGGGTCCGAGGACCCTTACGCTTTCTGCTTCAATGACTACAACACCTTCTTTCAGGAGGCCGACGGGACCATCGTGCTGGGGGTGGGTCTGCGTTACCCGAACCACAACGATTATCAGCAGGAGGACCGGTCACGTACGGGATTTCACGAGACGCTGATCCGTTCCCGAGACGGCGGACAAACCTGGGGCGACCCCACCGAAGTGCACCAGCACGTGGCTGAAACCGGCTACGCCGTGGATCCCAACGACCCGATGCGTGTCCTGGCCATGACCCGCATCCAACGGCCTCCATTTCCGGGAGAAGACGTGGCGGCGATGTCGAAGCGCAGCGGAGCGCCTCCGGGGGCCTCCTCCATCTACAAACAGGGAATCCTCCTCGAATCCAGCGACGGCGGACGAACCTTCCGGGAGGTGCCGGGAGGCCTGAACGAATACTACGGGCACCGGGGGACCATCCTCTGGACCCCGAGAAACGTCGTCGTGATCACCCACCAGGGAGGCGTCCCGGGCAAGAGCGCCCCTGACGGCACGGTGCTGGCGCGGGTCAGCCTGGACGGGGGACGGACCTGGGTGAACGAGACGGAAGCGGGGACCCCCTCCATGGCCGATTCCACCCGGTTCCTGCTGGTGCCCCAGCCGCCGGGCCACTCTTTTACGGCCCCGACGGTGGAGCTGGAGCCGGACCACTTCCTGACCGTCTACAACACCCGGCATCCAGGGTGGGAGAGCCGGGCCGTCAAGGGTGTCTTCTGGCGTCTGGTGCGGCCGTCGGCAAACTGATCGGAGAGGCAGGCAACGAGCCGGAACGGGTTACGGATCCGTTTCGACAGGCTCTTGCACCACCAGCAGGCGGCCGGCCGGAACGTCCTCCAGGACCTGGGTGGCGCCGCTGGGCCAGCGGACCTCCAAGCGGTCCACCCGGGTCGCTTCGCCCAGGCCGAAGGTCAGCCGCGGATCGCTCTCGGAGAGATAGCTGGATCCACTTCGGCGGTAGCGCCGTTGGGTTGTGGAGCCGGATTTCACGGTGACCAGGGCGCCGATGCCGTCCCGGCTGGAGGTGCTCCCGACGAGCCGGATCCGGAGCGAGTGGTTTCGGTTTCCCCCCTGGTTGCGAAGCAGGTGCGCCGGACCTCCGTTTTCCGTGACGACCAGATCCAGGTCCCCGTCGTTGTCATAGTCGATGGCCGCGGCCCCGCGGCCCGCATAGGCTTGATCCAGCGCCGGACCCGCCTCCCGGCCCATGGGCAGGAAGCGGCCTTCCCCCCGGTTACGGAACAGGAGCGGCCGCTGCCGGTAGGTCAGGCGGGTCTGAACCGTCTCCACCAGGTCGTCGATATGGCCGTTGATCGCCAACAGGTCTTGCCAACCGTCCAGGTCGTAGTCCAGAAAGAGGAGTCCGAAGCCCAGGGTCAAGAGACTGGGCTGTCCGATGCCCGCCGGGACGGCCTGATCGATGAAGTTCAGGTCGCTGCCCCAGCGGTAGAAGCCGATCCCCTCGTAGGAGAAGTTGGTTACGGCCACCACCCCTCGCCCGTCGTTGCCGGCGTCGGCCACGTCGACCCCCATGCCGGCCCGGGCTTGGCCCGATTCGGAAAAGCCGAATCCGTTGCGAGTTCCCACCTCCTCGAAGCGGAAGCCGCCCCGGTTCAGGTAGATCTTGTCGGGTTGAGTGTCCTCGGCCACGACGAGATCCATCAATCCGTTCCCGTCGAAATCCCAAAGAGCCACTCCCAAGGCTTTTCCCGAGGGGTTGAACAGTCCCGCCTCTTTGGTGACGTCGCGGAATCGTCCGCCGCCCAGGTTGCGAAAGAGGCGCGAGCTTTCGCCGGAAAAGATCTCGGGAGTGCAGTAGTGCTTGACCCCGGGGCCGTAACCGCACCACTGATCCTGGGAAGGGGTCCAGCGGACGTAGTTGGTCACGAAGAGGTCGAGCTTGCCGTCATTGTCGGCGTCCAGCCAAGCCGCGCTGGCTCCCCAGGAGGGATCTACCACGCCAGCGTCAATGGTCACGTCCGAAAAGGTCCCGTCGCCGTTGTTCCGGTAGAGTCGGTTGAGGCCCAGAATCGTCACGTAGAGGTCCGGAAAGCCGTCGTTGTCATAATCTCCGGCCGCCGCTCCCATTCCATAAGCCTGAACTTCCAGCCCGGCCTTCCGGGTGACGTCGGCAAAAGTGCCGTCTCCCCGGTTGCGGTAGAGGACGGAACCGACACCCTCGGGCGTCCCGCCTTCCAGGCGCCAGCCGTTGACGAAGAAGAGGTCCATCCACCCGTCCCGATCGAAGTCCAGGACCGCCACTCCCGAGCCCATGGTCTCGGGCAGGTACCGCTTCCCCGTCTTCCCCCTGTAGTGCCGGAAGCGGATGCCGGCTGCTTCGGTCACGTCGGTGAACTGGACTGGAACCGGTTCGGCGTGAGCCAAGGCGGCGGCCGGCATCCGAAACCGCTTCTGAATGAAGGCTTCAACCCTCACACGGGTTTCGGAGATGAGGCCGTCCCATCCTCGCCGCAGCCATCCCTCCTCCTCGGATCTCTGTTCCCTGTCAAGTGCAGCGGACGAATCGGTGTCCCCCCGATCCCGGACGAAGACATCGACGATCCCGTTGTCGTCCCGAGACACCAGGTTTGAGGCCAGGGACTCGAAGGCCACGAAGCGGGCATCGGCGCTGATGGTTGGATCCCGGCTCGGGCCGTTCGTTTCCCCGCCATTTTCGGTCCGGCTGGCCCGGGTCGTCGCTCCTGTCATCCGATCGTGCACGAAGATGTCCAGCGTTCCGTTGGTGTCGCCGTCCACCAGGTTGGAGGCGAAGGAGTGGAAGGTCACCCATCGGCTGTCGGCACTGAGGGCGGCTATTCCGCTGCCCCCGTTGGCTTGGCGTCCCCGGCTGTCGACGCTCACACGGGTGGTCTCCCCGGTCTGCCGGTCGTGCACGAAGACGTCGATTTCCTGGTTGGTGTCGCCGTCCACCAGGTTGGATCCGTAGGAGCCGAAGCCCACGAAACGTCCGTCGGCGCTGAGACTCGGGGCCGAGCTGGCCCCGTTGGCTTGGCGTCCCCGGCTGTCGACGCTCACACGGGTGGTCTCCCCCGTCTGCCGGTCGTGCACGAAGACGTCCGACACCCGGTTTGTGTCTCCGGGCACCAAGTCGGTGGCCAGCGACTCGAAGGCGACGAATCGACCACTTCCGTCCAAGCTGGAACCGGCACTGGAGCCGTTGGCCTGGCGTCCCCGGCTGTCGACGCTCACCCGATTCGTCTCCCCTGTCTCGCGATCATGGACGAAGACGTCGGTAGATTCGTTGGTGTCGCCATCCGCCAGGTTGGAAGCGAGCGACTCAAAAGCCACGACACGGCCGTCGGAACTGAGGCAGGGCACCCCGTTGGCGCGATTGCTCTGGTCCCCTCCGCTGCCGAGGCTGACTCGTGTGGTCTTGCTTGTAATGCGGTCGTGGACGAAGACGTCCAGCGCACCGTTGGTGTCGCCGTCCACCAGGTTGGAAGCGAGCGACTCGAAGGCGACGATGCGGCCACCGGCGCTGATCCTGGGAAACTGACTCAGGCTGTTGCCTTGATTCCCCGCGTCGTCCACGCTGGCCCGGATGGTTTCCGCCGTTTCACGGTCGTGCACGAAGACGTCCGACACCCAGTTCGTGTCTCCGTCCACCAGGTTGGACGCGGTCGAGGTGTAGACGACGAAGCGTCCTGAGGCGCTGATCTGGGCGGACTGACTGGGACCGTTTCCCCGGTTGGGTCCGTGAACGCTGATTCGTGTGGTGGTCTGGCCGGAAAGATCGGCGGCCGGCAGTATCAGTGGAATGAGCAACGTGAGACTGGCGAAAACGTCAGCCGTCATCCGAGAGCGCCGACCCGTTTTACTCACGATTCCGCCATCATCCGCCCCGGCGTGGATTTTGGCTCGACTGGGACCTTACGTCGTCGATAAACCGTTTCCAGACCGGATAATCGGCGGGGTCCCAGATCGAAGCGATATGCGTGCGGGCGCCCTCCCAGGACCAGTCCAAGTCTTTCATCGCATAGAGAGAGTAGAAGGCGCTGACCCGGTAGTTCGCCGCGCAATGGATCAGGATCTTCTTGTCCCCGGCGTTCTCCATGACGCGTCTGAAGAGGCTGAAGTCCGCTTCCGTCGGATTCCCGAAATCTACGGGAATGTAATGGTATTCCAACCCCTGACCCTCGACAATTTCACGTTCTTTCGGGACCGCCACCTCAGATGAGTCCGGCAACAGGTTGACCACCGCATCGAATCCTTCTCTCCTGAGCCGCCGGAGGCGGTCTTCGGACACCGATCCGGAGGTCGCGACCCGCGCACTGATTTTCCGATAGTTGACGGCGCCTTCGATACCCATGCTTTCTCCTCATTCCGGATGTTGGTACGCTCGAATCAAATCCATTCCGGCCGAGCCGGCAGAAAAGATACGGAGCGTGACATGGAAGAGTGGAAGATCCTGAATGTGGATCCTCTCCCGGTAGTGGGGCGGCCGGCTGCGGATCTGCCTTTCCCTCATCGTTGGATCGAGTTGGAGATCGCGAAGCCGGAGGTGTCGCTTCCGCCCGCCCTGACGCTTGAAACGACGGCGGAAGACGTGGCCTTGCGCTGTCCCGCCGAGCCCTGGCCGGAAGCGGGCAGGCTGTCGCTCCTGGCAGTGGTGAAGGACGTCGCCGACCCGGTCCGTGCCTCGGTCCGCCTGCTTGCCGGGGAACGGATTCTGGCCGCGGCCGAGTTCGAGACCGGGCCGGTTCCCATCTTCGACTACCACCTGATGCCTTCGTCCCATCTCTGTTTCGGCTATTTTACCGGCCTGCCCGAGCACTGGGAGGCATTCCGGTCGCTGCGTGACGCCGTCCAGTTGATTTCTGAGGACGACCACTACACCTACAACGTGGAATTCCTCTACGGACTCAAGAACCTGTTGCACAAGCGGCCGCAGTTGCAAGAGCCGGTGAAACGTTTCATCCGGGAGGGGCGGTTGGACATCAGCCCCACCTTGGCGCCCAGTTACGCAGACTTCTATGAAGGGGAATCCTACATCCGGCAATTCGCCGAAAGCCAGTGGTGGCTCCGCCGCCGGCTGGGAGTGCAGGGCCGCGTCCTCTACTCCTGCGACAGTCCCGGATTCGACCCGCAGATGCCTCAGATCCTGGACAAGTGCGGGATTTCCTTCTTCTGGCGCGGACGCTACGGGGGTATCTATCCCCGCCCCTCAGGCAGTCAGTTGCTCGACGTCGAGGGCGCGGACGGCACCCGCCATCCCAGCTTCGTTCCGCAGGAAGGGGTCCTGGCCGGGTACACCACGCCCACCATCTCCGCCCTCTGGCGAACCGACGAACTCATAGAGGGAAGTTTCGCCTCCCGGAGCAAGGTGGTGCGCCAGACGGCGGCCTCCATTCGCGCGGTCCTGGCGGCCTGGGGCGCCCCCTACGCGGGTCACGCCGCGGCCCGGGACCAGGCCGAGTCCAGGCGGGCCCTGATCAACCGGGTGACGGCCTGGAATCGCAGTTTCGTCACTCCCCGGGCCCGGTTCAATACCCTCAACCGGTTCTCGGACCAAGTGGCGGCCGACTCCCGCGTCCGGCGGGACCGCCATCAAGGCTATCTGCCCCACTTCGCGCTGAACGCCCACGGGATGTACCCCATCATGGAGCAGTCCCATCGAGCCGGCTACGCCCTGGCGGCCGCGGAGAAGGCCGCCGCCCTGGACTATTGCGTTACGGGTGCCCTCTATCCCCGGGACCTGCTGTCCGCCCTCTGGTCCGACCTGCTCTTCACCCAGCAGCACGAGCAGATCGGCTGGGCCGGCGACGAGACCATCCAGCACACCCGGGACATCTTGAGGCGGGTCCAGCGAGCGGCCGGCGACGTGACGGTTTCGGCTGCGAACCGGATCGCCTCAAAGATCGCCTTCCGGCGTGAGGATCCGGCCGTGGTGGTTTTCAACCTGCTGAATTGGGAGCGCCGGGACGTGGTTGAGCTTCCGCTTCCCGGCCCGGTCGACAAGGGACGTCTGGCACTCTCCGATTCCGCCGGTTCCGCGGTACCGTACGAGTTGGGGCCGAAAGACACGCTGCGTTTCGGCGCTCGAGTCCCCGCCATGGGATACGAGACGTTCTATCTGACCGGGAACGGAAAACCGGAGGAGATCGACAGCCCCCTGAAAACGGGTCGGCACTCCATCGAAAATGAGTTCTATCGCGTACGTATGGACCCGGCGACCGGCTTTTGCGAGAGCCTCTACGACAAGACACTGGGAGTCGAGCTGGTGGACGGTTCGGCTGCATTCGGAGCGGGAGAACTGCTCATCGAAGAGGACAGCGGGCGCAGTTGCATCGACTTCGATCCCACCGGACGGGAGTATCGCAGCCGCGATCATGGCCCGCCTGAAATCCGGGTCAACGGAGGAGCCGTTTCGGCGAGCATCGAGGTGCGCCGACCCCTCCTGACCCCGAAGGACGGTCCCGCCTGCTTCGGAGGTTACTGGAGCCAACGCTGTGTCCTCTACGCCGGCCTGCGGCGCGTGGACTTCTTCTTCCGTTGGCACTGGAACAACCGTCCCATGCACGGATTGCGCTGGTTCTTTCCGCTGAACCTGGAGGACCCGGAAATAGTTTTCGACACTCTGTTCGCCACTCAGGAACACGAGCGGCACCTGACCGACCGGCTGGGCGCGGACGAGGTCTGGCTGGCGGGCGAGAAGGCGAGGGCCGACCGGGACGCCCGCATGACGGGCCGTTTCCTCAGCGTCCGGGACCGCCGGCGCGATTTCTGCGTCACGGTCACTCCTCCCAGGAGCATGATGCGGTTCGACCGGGGCTCCCTCTGCGCCCAGCTCTCCAGCAATTGCAGCATCTACGCGCCCACCTTCAACTTCTTCCGGGGAGAGCAGGAGGCTCAGCTTTCACTGACCTCCCGCGCCGGCGACTGGAAGAGCGGGCAGGATTGGCGGTTCGGCTGGGAGCACCTGGCAGGATGGAACCGGCTCCTGCCCATCGTTCCGGACCGCCGCTACGACATCCTTCCGGAGCAAGCGAGTCTCATGGCCGTGGGCCCGGACAACGTCGTGCTCTCGGCGTTGAAGCTGTCCCAGGAAGGAGAGGACCTGGTGGCCCGCGTCTACGAGGCCGAGGGCCGCGCGGTAAATATGACTTGCGAGCTCCTGGCCCCCTTCGTGACCTTCCGTCCCTACGAGCTGGCGCTGCACCGCCGGGGAGGGGCGCCGCTGACCCCCCGTAAATTCGGTCCGCTGCCGGTAGTGGAGGCCTGGGAGGCCAATCTTCTGGAAGACAACGTGAAGCAGCTCGGCCGGGAGGCCCCGGCCCGGGGATTGCCCCTGGCCGCCGGAGAGATCAAGACCCTCAGGCTGGTTCTTCCCGAAGTCCGGCGGGGAGACGTCAGCGCCGAGCTGGGCGAGCGAACCGTCTACCGGCTCGAAAAAGCTCCGCCCGAACCGGAAGACAGCGGAGGCGAGCCGGAAGAACCCATCACCGGGACCTCCCAATATCTGGGGGTGGGATAGGCGACGTTTTTCTTGCCACCGATTGGGAGCAACGATTTTCTTGCCGCCGAACTCCGGATGAAGTGCAGGGCAAAAAGAAAGTGAGAATTCCAATTTGACTTCAGGTGCTTTCCGCGCAGCGGCTCTTCTCGTCCTGATTTGCCTTTGGCATTCTCCCGTCTTCGGAGAGGACCACGCCCAACTCCTGAGGGACCGCAGCGTCCAAGTCTTGCGCCAAGCGCTGCAAGATGAGATGGGATGGGTCCGGATCCGAGCCGCCGGAGCCCTGCTCTGGAACAACTATGGCGAGGGCGTGAAGGAGATCTTCTCCAACGAGCGACCGGAACCCGGCTCAAGTCAAGAGATCGGAGTCTGGCAGATCCTGGCTCAGTCAACTCTCCGGAAGAGCCAACATGAGCTGGAGCGTCAGCAGTACGTGGACCGCATCCTCGACGCCTTCCTGTCGAGTGAAGGTGAACGGGGTAGCCGGGCCGCAGAGGCTTTGGCCAAGCTGGGCTACGCGGACCGGCCGGCGGGGTTGCTGGGACTGGCTGGTGAGGGTGAGGGTGTCCGGCAGGTGGACGCCCTCTGGCTGTTGGCGGCTTACGGGCAGGCTGCGGATCATGTGGCTCTCGCGTCGCGCTTGGATTCCGGGGACCCGGCCGTCCGCGCCCGGGCCGCCTACGCGCTTCGCCACCTGGAGAGCATTGGTCCCGACGTCTCTGCCGCTCTGGAGCGGGCTCTGTCCAGGGAGTCCGCCGAGTCAAGTGACCGGATCTACCTACTGAGCGCGCTCTATGCGCACACCGGCGAAGAAACCAGCCCGGCGTACCGGTCCGAACTGCTCGGCTACATCGAGAGCGGGACCGGGGAGCAAAGATTGGAGGCCACCGAGGCCCTGGCCCAGGCCGGACGCAAGGATCAGATCCCGCTGTTAGAGTCGCTCCTGGTCCGCCAGGGGACCGCATCGGAAATCCGTGTCGCCGCCGCCAATGCGCTGCTCAGGATCGAGCGGAGGGACTTTCGGGGCTTGGGGTGGTTGGACTGGCTTGTGGTCGCCGCCTACGGCGCCTTCATGCTCGGCGTCGGTTGGTACTACTCTCGCCGCCAGACCAACACCGAGGAGTATTTCCTGGGTAGCCGCAGCCTGGGTTCGTTCGTCATCGGGATTTCGCTGTACGCCACGCTGCTCAGTACGATTTCGTATCTGGCGGTTCCGGGGGAGCTGGTCAAGCACGGGCCGGGCATCCTGGTCTGGGGATTGTTGGGGATTCCGCTGATCATCGTCTGTTGCGGTTTCTTCCTCATCCCCGTTTTCATGAAGCTCCCCATCACGAGCGCCTACGAGATCTTGGAGGGCCGTCTGGGAATCGGGGTCCGGCTGACGGCGGCGGTGATCTTCATCCTGACGCGCCTGGTCTGGATGGCTCTGCTCATCTATCTGGCGGCCAAGGCCGTGGTGGTCATGGTGGGTTGGCCCGAGTCGATGACGCCGACGGTGGTGATGGTGGCCGGGGCGGTCGCGGTGCTCTACACCGCCCTCGGGGGTCTGCGGGCCGTAGTGATGACGGACGTCATTCAGTTCCTCATCCTCTTTGCCGGAGGTTTGATCACGATTGCGATGGTCACCATGGACATCGGTCTCTGGGGTTGGGTCCCGACTTCATGGGAGCCCCACTGGGACCAAATTCCTGTCTTCGACTGGAATCCGGCAGTACGAGTGACGGTGATCGGGTCGATCCTCTCCGGGGCGGTCTGGACCATCTTCACCTACGGATCGGATCAGGTGGCCATTCAGCGTTATCTGGCGACGCGGGACACCAGGGCCGCCCGCCGCGCCCTGTACATCAACATCGGCGCCGGCTTCGCCGTCTCCGTGCTGCTCGCCGGGCTGGGTTTCTCGGTCCTGGGTTTCTTCCAGACCCATCCCCACGCCATCGCCGACGGCAAGGACCTGCTGGCGGATGCCGATTTTCTGTTTCCCCACTTCATCGCCAACTATCTGCCGCACGGGCTGGCCGGCCTGGTCATCGCGGCCATGTTTGCCGCCGCCATGTCGAGCCTCGACTCGGGCATCAATTCCATCGTGACCGTCTTCCACGTCGATTTCCTGGACCGTTTCCGCCGCCGGAAATTGCGGAAGGAACACGGTCTCAAACTGGCCCGGGCGCTGGTGCTGGGCATCGGCATCGCCGTGGTCCTGCTCAGTGCGCCGGTGGGCAACGTCCCCGGCAACATCACCGAGGTGACGAACAAGACCAACGGGCTGTTCGTCGCTCCCCTGTTCGGGCTCTTCTTCATGTGCCTGTTCGTGCCGTTCTCGACTCCGTTCGGAGCGATCGTGGGGGCTGTCTACGGTTTTTCCTTCGCCTTCCTGTGGGCTTTCTGGGACATGTTGACCGGCGGCCCGAGTCTCAGCTTTCAATGGATCTACCTGCTTCCATTCCTGGTCCACGTGCTGGTGGGTTCGGCCGCGAGTCTGCTGCCGACGCAAGGCCGATCCTGGCGTTTCCTCCTTCTCTGCAGCATCGCCGCCGGGGCTCCCATAGCGATCGTCTTCCTGCTGCTGAGTTCGTGACTGGAGCGGGAGCGGCGTCTTTCAGGCGCCGACCAGGGGGGATTTGGGGGGACGGAGTCCCCACTCCGCGCAGCGTCTTCCAATAAGGCGAAAAAAAGAATGGACGAAAGGAAAGTCCCCTCCAAGTCGCCCCTACTTGGAGCTCAGCTCGACACTCACCCGGTCCAGGATCGGGTAGCTGTCTCCATTGCCGGACTCGAAGACGGCCCGGTACTGCAGGACCCGGTCGCCGCTCTCCAGAGAGAAGCGGTCCCCGCTCACCCGGCGCCAAGACCGATGCTCCAGTCCGGGCGCATCGGCACCCGAACGGACGCGGAAGCTCAGCCGGCTATGGGCGGGCGTTTCCGCCTTGGCCTCCAGCCGGCCGCCGCTGCGGTCACCGTCCCAGTGAAACAGGGACGACTCGTAAGTCTGGCGCCAGCTCCGGTCGTAAATGTGCCCGACGTCGGTCAGATAGATGGTGTGTCCCCCCAGGGTCGGGAGCCCCTCCGTCCTGGGGGCGGTAAAGCGCTTTCCATCGTTGTAGAACACCTTCGAGTCGATGCGGTGGTCACCGTGGCGGGTGTGGCAGATGACCGCCAGATCGAGGCGGCCGTCCTGATCGAAATCTCCCGCCATGGCGTCGCTGGCGCTGTCGCACACGAGGCGGGTCTTGTTCTCGGCGCGCAGGCCGTCCCGGCTTCCCCAGAACAGGTAGGAGGGCATGGACTCCCGCACGCCGGTTCCGTGATAGGAGGGCGCGAACAGGTCCAGGAAGCCGTCCCGGTCGAAGTCGGCCACCAACGGGGCCAGTTGTCCCATGCCGGGCAGCCACTGGCTGTTCCAGGGAGTGAAGCCCTCTACCGATCCCCAGAAGACGAAGAGTCCGACGTCGAAGGTGCGGGTGGTGGGATCGGCGTAGCCGCCCACGATCAAATCCAGGTGTCCATCGGCGTTGAGGTCGGCCGTTTCCTGGTTGCCCGCCCAGGGCACGTACCCTATGGGTTCCAGTTCGCGGCCCGGTCCCTCCGGACCGCCCCAGACGATTCCCACCACTCCGCTCGACGCGCTCCCGGACAGGTCCAACCAGCCGTCCCGGTTGAAGTCGGCCACGGTCAGCACCGAGGGTAGAACCAGGCGCCGGCTCCGGTGGAATCCAGTCTCCGACCCGTAGTAAAGGACGGTCTGGGCCGGATCGAAACCGTTCAGGATCAGGTCCAGGTAACCATCGCGGTCCAAGTCGGCGACGTTGCCGGAAGAGAGGTGATTCTCCGAGAGGATGGTTCGGCGTCCTTCCAGGTCGAATCCCCGGGACGTGCCCCAGAGAATGTGGGCTCCCACGTCGGGGTCCGCGTGTCCGCCGTGCCCGGAGTTCATGGCCACCAGATCGGTGATGCCGTCCGCGTTGAGGTCGGCGCCGACGGCGCCGTAGCCGCCGCTGAAGGGGATGACCAAACGACGGTCCGGTTCGAAGCCCCCCTTGCCGCCCCAGTAGAGGTAGAGGGGAACCCTCTCGTTCAGAGTGCCGCCCTGGCTGTTGCAGACGACGACTCGGGCCGGCAGGTTTTCCTCCGCCGGGACCACCAGCACGTCCGCGGCTCCGGAGGAGGGGACGCCGCGGCTTGTCCGACGGAAGGAGCGGTCGCCGTTTCCGAAAAAGACGGCGGACTCCGCGGCGAAGTCTGACGTCCCCTGGTAGACGGCCGCCACCAGATCGGACCTCCCATCGCCGTCCAGGTCGCCGATAGCCGAGGCCGAAGGGTGATCCACCTCCAGGTTGAGCGAGTGCGCAGGATCGTATTTTCCCGCCTTCCCCCAGAGGATGCGGATCCCTCCCGGACGGTCGGCGGCGCCCCGCTCGCCGCCCGAAGCATGCCGGATCCCGAACTCCGTCAACGCCAGGTCGGCGTGTCCATCGCCGTCCAGATCGCCGATTGAGATGTGGGAAGCCGGCGCGGCTTGCCCCCGGACCGGATGGCTCCAGTTTCGGTGGGAGCCGGCGTTGACGGTGAAGAGGGTCTCGTGGGAGGTTCCCGCCGCCAGGTCGGTGAGTCCGTCCCCGTCGATGTCCCCGGCCGCCAGGCAGCCGGCCGCAGGGCCAGACAGAGGGATGCGAGTGGAGTTCAGGCCCACGGGCACGGTGGACGGCTCAGAAGACGCCCAGAAGATCCGGATCTCGTTTTCGGCGGTCAGCACCGCGATGTCCCGGGCTCCGTCGGCGTCGAAGTCGGCCGCCTTCATGTCGACCGATATGGGGAGCTCCCGGATTTGACGCCGCCCCAGATAAAAACCCAGTCGACCGCCCCAGAACACCTTCATCACCATGCTCTCGACCGGTTTCCCGCCCGGCTGCCTCCGGGGCGCCTGGGCCAGGACCACGATGTCGGGCCACCCGTCGCGGTTCAGATCGGCGATGGCCACGGCTCGCGGGTCCCACGCCGGCAGGACGCCGCTGATCCGGTTGGAGCTCCAGCCTTCCGCGGCCCCCCAGGCGATGGAGATGAATCTGCGGGGGTGTTGAATGCCGTCGGGGTTGGGACAGAAGACCAGGTCGGTGAAACCGTCCCGGTTCAGGTCTCCCGCAACCGCCCTGAGACTCCCCAGAACCGCCAGCGATGAGTGGGTGAGCGTCCGGGCGGAGTCGAAACCGGCCCAGGTGGCATCGACGTAGGTGATGCTGTCATGCGTATTGTTGAAGATCAGGTCCAGGTAGCCGTCCTGATTCAGATCGAAGCGGTGATTGGTGCGGACGGTCCCGTCGCGAGACACGTAGATGTTTTGGCCGGAGGCGTCCAGCCGGCCGTCGGCAAAGTCCACGTAGCTGTCTTCGTTCCAACTCTGGGCCACCAGTGAGGAGAAGCCGGCCCCCAACCAGACGGCCAGGAGAAAGGGGAAAAGGGATGTTCTGCGACTTGGATTCAGCATTGTCAATCTCCTTTTCTCCCTTCCGAAGTCAGTCCGCCCGGAAGATATCGACTCCACGTCCGGGTGGGCACCGTCTCTCCGTAGGCGAATAACCGGGCGAGGAATCGAGGCCCGGCAGTCCCTACTCCGGGAGGGGCAGTTTGCTCATCATCCCTCCGTCGACGTTGATGGCGATCCCCGTGACGTATGCGGAGAGCGGGGAGGCCAGAAACAGTGCCACGTTGGCGATGTCCTCCGGCAGGCCCACCCGCCCCAGGGGAAGGGAGGCCAGCAGCCTCTCCATGTAGGCGTCCCGGTCCGCCGTGCTGGTGAAGGATCGGTCCAGCATGGGGGTCTGGATGCAACCGGGACAGATGGTGTTGACCCGGATGTTGTACTGGCCCAGGTCGCGGGCCATATCCCGCGTCATGGCCAGGATGCCTCCCTTGGCGGCGGCGTAGGGTGCGATCTGTCCGGTTGTGGCCAGGGCCTGCACCGAGGCGGTGTTGACGATGCTTCCGCCCCCGTTCCGAATCATGGAGGGAATGGCCCTCCGGCTGCAGAAGAACACACTCTTCAGGTTGACGGCGATCTGGCGGTCGAACTCCTGGTCCGTGAATTCCAGGAAGTCTTGGTAGTGCTCGATGCCGGCGACGTTCACCAGGACGTCGACGGTCCCGACATCGGCCAATATCTTCTCGAATGCGGCGTCGGTGCTGCTCTCCTCTCCGATGTCGGCCTGCACCTCCAGTGCTTCTCCACCACTCTGCCGGATCTCGCGGGCCGTCTTCCGCGCCGTGTCGAAATTGATGTCGACGGCCGCCACCCTGGCGCCGTGCTCGGCGAACTTCAGCGCTACCCCCCGACCGATCCCGGCGCCGGCGCCGGTGACGACCGCCGTCTTGCCGCTCATGTTCATTCGATTCGTCCTCCCAAATCATGAGACTTGAATTGCTAAGCGCCTCCTGGTGAGAAATTCAGGTCAGGAACCTGCGCCGCAGAAATTGATCTACTGCGAAAGCGGTAGAATCGGTCCGAATTCCCCACTTTCTCGCTACGATCATTATCTACCGGGCAGACTCCTAAGTGACTGCGAAAATAATACTTCTTGACGATGTTCAATCGCACATGTTAGAAATGGACCATACGCATGGGCCCGGATTGCAAGAAGGGCTCAATATCCATTATCTCCTGGTTGAAATAAACCAGGAACCAGTTTCCAAGGAGTTGCCCTATCCTGGCTATCCGAAGTCTACAGCCGGAATTTCGACTCCTACACCACCGGGCGCATTCCCAGGCGCTCCCTTCAACCGGTTTTCTTCTGAAATAAGGAGAGGTCATGAACAACAGTCGATTTTTCTGGGTGCTGCTGATCCCGGCGCTTATCCCCCTCCTGCTGACACCAGCCCAGGCGCAGACCACCGCCGGTACCGTGCTGGGTACCGTCATCGACACCGCGGGGGCGGTGGTTCCAGGGGTAACGGTGACCCTGACCAATCAGGACACGGGGTTCGTCCGCGAGACCATCACCGATGACCGTGGCGACTTCGAGTTCGCCGTGGTCCAGGCGCCCAACACCTACACCCTCAGCGCAGAGCTGCCCGGTTTCAAGAAGTACGTCAATATCGACAATTACTTGGCCGCCCGGGTCATCCAGCGGTTCGACGTCAGACTTGAAGTAGGTGAGGTGGCCGATCAGGTGACGGTCCGGAGCGAGGTGCCGGTGATCAATACCGACACGTCGCAATGGAGCGAGACTCGGACCGACCGGCTCATCAACGCGGGACCACGCGGGACCATGGTCATGGGCCGCTTCGGGCACAGCACCCGGCCCCTGAGCCTGGCCTTCATCAACGTCGACGTGGCCGACAACTACAAGTCCAACGGGTCGCGAACCACCATGACCCAGACCTCGCTGGACGGGACCCCCATGAACGGTGAGCAGGTCGGGCCTCCCTTCTCGGCCATCGCCGAGGAGAAGACGGTCGCCTTGAATGCCGCGGCCGAATACCGGACCCCGTTGACCATCGATGCCGTCACCAAGCGGGGCGAAAACCGGCCTCATGGCATGGTCACCTTCAACTTTCGCCACCCTCGCCTGCAAGCCCTCTGGCCAGGGCCACCGAACGCGACACGAAATCCCGGGGAGTGGGCGATTCGCTACAACTTCACGGGGGGCGGCCCCATATACATCCCCAAGGTCTACGACGGACGGGATAAGAGTTGGCTCTTCGTTTCATTCGAGCAGAATCCGCCCACCAACATCACTTTCGGGCAGGGGACCTGGTACCACACTCCGACCGGGGCCATGCGCGAGGGCGACCTTTCCGCGTATCTGGCCAAGGTTCGGCCCGAGTTGGGGGAGCTGAAGGATCCTATCACCGGGGAGACTTTTGTCGGAAACATCATTCCCCGCTCACGCTGGAACCCCGTCGCCGTCAACATGATCGACAAATGGCTGCTGCCTCCCACGGGCTCAAATATCGGAGATCCTGATATTCCGAAGGAGAATCTCCAATTCCAGGGAAACGCTCAGGGAGCCAACAAGCAGTGGATCTATCGCTTCGACCAGAGCATCCTCAATAAGAACACCTTCGGCATCATGCATACCCAACGGGACTTCTGGGAAACCTGTCATTGCGGGTCTTCCGGCTGGTTGGGAACGCGGCATCCCGCCACCGGTCAGGACCACTTCGGTAACCTGAACGACGTCTTCAACGTCTTCGATACCCATATCTTCACTCCCGGCCTCATCAATGAGTTCCGGTTCGGTCTGTTCCGCCGCGATGCGTACAACAGAACCGAGCATCCGGCCTCCCTGTTCATCGACTCGCTCGGGATCGACCTGGGCGACGACGCCGCCAATCGCAAGTCGTTCAACACCCTTCCCTTCATCAGCGTCGATACGATTCACACCATCGGCACCCGGTTCGGGGCCACCAACGACACTGTGAGCAACAACTACAGTATCCGCAACAATCTCAGTTATCGCACGGGTATCCACAGTTGGAAGCTGGGGTACGACCATGCCATCCGGCACCTATCGGACCTGCGGGCCCTCAGGGCGGTTGCAGGCGCCTGGACCCACACCGGTTTCTTTACCGGTGACCCCTTCGCAGATTTCCTGCTCGGCTTGCCGACCCAGACCGGACGCCACACCCCGCGGCCGGCCGTGGAGGGGCGCTACCACGAGTTCGGCATGTTCGTGCAGGACGACATCCAAGTCAGCTCCAGGCTGAAGCTGAACATCGGGGTCCGTTTCGATCGGATTACGCCGCGTCGGGACGCCAACGGAGCTTGGTACAACTTCAATCCGGCCACGGGAGCGCTGGTAGTGCCGGAAGCGGGACGGAGTTTGATCGCCCCCGCATTTCATCCCGATATCCCCATCCAGACGGCGGACGAGGCCCGCTTTCCGAATAATCTGGTCAATTCTCTGACCAAGTGGTCGCCGCGTTTGGGCTGGGCCTATCGGCTGAACGACAAGACCGTCCTGCGGGCTGGCTTCGGCATGTTCATGCACGACGCCGGGAGCACCAACAACTACTTCGCGACGCTGCTCACGGGCGGGCCTTTCGCTTTGGATGAGTCCTTTCGGAATACCATTACCGATGGTGTCCCCCTGGTCACCACCGACCGGCCCTTTCCCCGGGTAGCCGTCGGAGGCTCGGCTCCAGCCACGTTCAACATCCAAGGTGTGAATCCCGAGATCAAGGAGCCCTACCTGCAGCAGTGGAACGTGACCCTGGAGCGGCAGTTGGGCCGCGAGACCTCCTTCCGCTTCTCCTATGTCGGTTCCTCGGCCGTCAGCCTCTGGTATTCCCGGGACATCAATCTTCCTCCTGCCAGCCTGATTCCCTTTACGGAAGAGCGGCTCATCTACCCCCACAACCCGGGGTTTGACGACATCATCTATCTGGACAGCGGGGGCCACATGCGCCACCACGAGTTCCAATGGCAGTTCACCCGCAGGATGTCCCGGACTCCCATTGGCGGGCTCATGTTTGACGGCATATTCCAGTGGATCGACGAGATCGAGGATGTCGACGATTCGACTTCGTTTGCCTCCTTCTACGGCCGCGGTATCGCTCCGCGCATCGGGGGCTATGCAGGGATCGAGGATCCCTACGACCGGAACCGGGACCGGGCCAAGGCCTACTTGAACCGCTCCTCCGTCCGTGTCAACTTCATCTGGGAACTCCCGTGGGGGCCGGATCAACCCTACCTGTCCCATCTGCGGAAGGGTTCGATACTGAGTGGCCTGCTCGGTGGGTGGGAGATTTCAGGCATCTTCGATGCCGGCACCGGACGTCCCTACCACCAGTCCTACAGCGGTGTCGATCCCACCAACACCGGCCGATTCAGAGGCCGGGCCAGCATGTCCAGGTCTGGTTGCAATCCGCAGATCCGTCCCCACACCTATCTGCGGCCGAGGATCGTCAATATCGATTGCTACAAGGTCCCGGATCCCGGCACCTACGGCGATACGCCTCGCGACGCCACGAGCCAGCTCTCGGGGTGGGCCTTTGACGCTTCGTTCTACAAGTATTTCCCCATCCGGTTCCTCCACGAAGACATCAGAGCCCGGATCTCCGCAACCATCGCCAATGTCTTCCACCACAGGGTGTCCGGCCGAGACCGTGGTCTCTACGTCACCGACCCGGTTCGCTTCGGAATACCGGGGCATGGCGGAAGGCTCAGACACGAGGCGGGTCCACGTAACGCCCACTTCCAGTTCCAAATCGTCTGGTAGCTGTCCAAGCGCAGAACGATCGGTTTGACGGGGGGAAGGGATTCAATTCCCTTCCCCCTTTTTGTTGTGAGGTTCAGAATATGTGCAGCATGAGTCCGCGCCTACAGGTTTTGTTGGGAGCCATTTTCCTTCTGGTCTTGGGTTGGGCCACGGCCCAGGGCCAGCGGGGCACGCTTCAGGGCCAAGTCAAGGACCAGGAGGGCAAACCTCTCAGAGACGTTCAGGTCAGGATCGAGGGACTCAACAGCAAGATCCGGTACGAGCTGAAGACCGACAAAGGGGGACGATACTTCCACATTGGAGTCGATCCCTATGTGACGTATCGAATCGTCGTCACCAAGGAGGGCTATTGGACCGAGGATTCGGTGGGGGTTCGAGCGTCACGGTCACAAAGCGGCGGCATCAACAACTTCACCATGCAGCCCGGCCGCTCCACCCCTGCCGAGATGAGCCAAACGGAGAGAGACACTCTGGTCCAAGAGCTGAAGCAAGCAGAAGAATTGAAAAAGAAGGTGAAAGCCATCGACGAGAGCCACAAATTGGCGATGCGAATGGTCGATGAGGGTCGATACGAGGATGCCGAGAAAGCCTTCCGCAGGGTCGTGGAACTGCAACCCACTCTTTCGCCGACTTGGGCCAACCTGGGCCACGTCTACACCAAGCTGAAACAGCCGTCGGATGCAGTGGCCGCCTACCAGAGGGCCATCGTGCTCGATCCCGGGAATGCGACTCTCTACCAGGACCTGGGACACGTCTACTCGGATATGGGGAACTCGAAGAAGGCCACCGAGATGTACGAGAAGGGAGCCCAGTTGGCTGGAAGCCAGGATCCCAAGAAAGTGGCTCAATCCCAGTACTTCATCGCCGCGAACCACCTCAACTCGGGGAGGAACTCGGAAGCCATGGAGTTCTTGCGGAAAACTCTCGCCGCGGATCCCGAACACGGCGATGCCCATTTCTACTTGGGGGTTCTTCTGCTTCAGCAGAACCGGATGGAAGAAGCCCTGGACCACTTGGAGAAACACCTGAAATTTGCGCCCCAGAGTTCCACCGCCGCCGATGCCAAGGCGCTCCTGGACGCTCTGCGACCGACGGCGACGGCCAGATAGTAGTCGTCGGGGAGCGGCGTCTGGAGCGGCGTCTTTCAGGCGCCGACCGGGGCCGGCGGCTTTCCAGCCGCCGATCTGCAATTCAACAGGCCAAAGAAATGGCGCCGGGCGAAGAAGATGGCCGCCCGAAAAGTCGTTCCTCCAATCCCGGTCAGCGCCCCAACACCTGGGCCTGGCCGGCATCACCGGGCGGCTCCAGAATCGTGAACTCGTCCGTGCGGCTGGTGTTGTTTCCTCCGATCCGGTCCGAGATCTGCGCCTTGAGCGTATACTTTCCCGGTTTCAGCCTGGACAGGGGAAACTGCTGCAGCAACATGGTGCGGCGATAGGAGGAAAAGTAGACCGATTTGCCCAGAGAATCGTGGATCTCGAAGACGATCTGACCATCCTTCAGGATGTAGTAATCAGCCTTGATGGAGGGTTTGCTGGAGGTGGAGTCCAACTCCAATCCATACAGTTCCAGGTAGGCCCAGAGGGGGTTTTCGCCGGCAAAGTTCCTGGAGACGCTGGGACGGACCAACAGGTCGCCCATGACGAACATCTCGTATTCGTCGGGGACGAATCCCAACCGCCTCACGTGGTCCGACAGCAGAAGAGAACTGGCTCCCAGACCCTCGTTCCGGGATCGAAAGGGGTTGATGGCCAAGATCTTCGTGCCCACCTTTCCGCTTTCCATGTCCTGTAGAAAGAGCTCCAGCTTGTAGCGCTGCTCGCGGTCCAGGATAAGCACCACTTGATACAAAGCGATGTCGGTCAAACCTTGCGCCACTTCGTCGGTAGACACGTGGACCGCCACCTCCTGGTCGATCTCGGCCACATGTTGATTGGACATATTGGTCACCACCCCATACAGGTCCAGCGTGGCGGTTGAGGTGGCCGCGGCGGCAGGTCGGAAGTTGAGCTCCTGCTTGGGGATCTCCAATGTCAACAGTACCAATACTTCCCGGGCATTCAATTCCAACTGGTCGTTCCTGAGCCCGAAAGGAAGTGGCGTATAGGAGACCCGCGTCCTGACAATCTTTTTCAGGTCGTCGTACTTGCCTTTGACTTGCCCCATGGTGGCCGTGGTCATGCGGAGCCGATCGAACTGCTTCTGCATCTCGTACCAATCGTTGGCACCACTCGTGTCCATCATGGGACGGCCGTGTCTCATCCAGCGATCCGCCTTGTCAGTAAGCCGTTCGATCTCGGCCCACTTCAGACCGCCGAACCCCTTGTCGGCCATCAGGTCCTTGTCGTCGGGGTGGTAGGAGAGTTTGTAGTCTCCCGTGAAGGTCTGGTCGACGAACTCGATGATGATGTTCGATCCGATGCCCTCCAGGTTCCGGTAGCGCCAGCGCTCGAAGGGATAGGCGATGGTGGTGCCGAGTCCCTCGTCCAGGGTCCGGTCGTACCGTCCGCCCGCGGGGTAGCTCTCGATGTCGGCTGGCGGACCGTGGACGATGTAGATCCGGCCCCGATCCGTATTTCGGCCCGCGAGTCCGCTGGAGAAGTGGTCGTCGGCGTAGGCGATCCGGCGGTAGTGCTCCTCCTTGAACTCATTGATCATGGTGCGCGGGTCGGGATCGCGGCGGCGCCAGAACTGCTCGATGAAGTTCTCCTTCTCCTCGGGACTGGTGAGCTTCTTGAAGACCGCCCGTTCGTCGTGGGCGATGATGTGGACGACCGTGTCGTTCAGCCACTTGTCGTAGTAGTCGACGGCCTCTTCACGGGAGGCGTCCTTTTCCTTGGAACCCGCCCAGGCAAACCCAGGAGTGAGCGTCAGGAAAAGAACCAGAAAGACCGCTGAACTCAAATTGGAATTGGAGAAGAACATTCCAGTTCCAAGTAGTTTAGGGCCGAACCGGAGATATGGTCAAGCCGCGATTGAAGTAACGCAGTCGTAGTCTTCACAGGAAAGGCCAACATTCATGCCAAACTTGCCACATGAATGATCCGTTCCGACAGATACGGGTGGCTGCACACTTTATCGTGGAACCGCGCATCGGCCGTGATCAAGGGATATTCTTCCTGAATCGCAAGCGCAAGATAGAAGCAATCGTAGACCGGATGGTCAAGATCCACCGCAAGCCGGGCTGCCGCAGCGGCAAGCTGGCGCATCGAGAGGGGAACTGCGACTGGAGCCGCTCTCAGCGCATCGGTAACAGCCGCAAGATCCGCACGGTCGATATCGCCGCGGCGCCGCATGGCCCAAAGTGCGTTGCAAACTTCAGCGAATAGGAGCTCCGGTGCGACCAGTGTCGCTTTGGTTTCCAGCAGGCTCGATGCCTCGTCGGACCAGTTTTCCTTAACGAACCATTTCACGACGACGCTTGCATCGACGACATAGCCCTTCATTCCATGTTGTCCCGATTCCGGTCGGCCCTAATGACCTCACTGCTGTCGACGGAGGATCGAAGACGTTGTCGTAGGCTTTTGACGCGGGAGGCGAAGTTCTCATCTCGTTCGAGCAGCGCCCGACGCAAGATCTCCCTGTGTTCGGCTTCAGCGGATCGGCCATGGGCCGCAGCCCTCCGCTTAAGCGCACGAACCACTTGCCGGGTCACGTTCCGAACAGTTAGTTGTGCCATGAGCAATGCCTGCAAAGAAGTGCCTTCACTGCTGTCAATCCTAGCTTCTTTCAAGGTTGCTTGGCAAGCATCCAAGTTGCCTCCAAGGGATTTCCACGCGAAACAGGCGAACAGTCCGAGGCCAAATCCGTCGCGGAATTCGATCGGCCCCGCAACCCGTCGGACGAGATTGCCATCTCCGTTCATAATGGGGAAACTCATGTGGATGCTTCTCCGATCCGCCGCTTGTCTACTCTGCAGCGCAGTGGCGCTCACTCTCGCCTGCGGCGTCGCACCGGCGCCCCAACGGCATCGGGACATCGTTCTACTCGCCATCGACGACCACCTGCTCCCCTTCCGGCGGAACCTCTGCTACTACCTGTCCCGGCCGCGGGTCCGAAAGGAGCCGGTGCTGGTCCCCAGTGGCGACGACCCCGGCGCGGCCGACCGGCTGGCGGCCCATTTCTACGGCACGGTGATCCTGGACGAGGGCAGATTTCGCATGTGGTACTACCCGGTCCGTTTCGGCGCCCAGCCATCCGAAATGGAAATCGGTCCCGCCGCCTACGCCGAGAGCGAGGATGGCATTCGTTGGATCAAGCCGTCGCTGAAGCAGGTCTCCATCAAGGGAAATCCGGAAAACAACGCCATCCATTTGCCCGACGATCGAGTCATGGGGGTCACCGTCATCAAGGACCAGGAGGAGACGGATCCCGAACGACGCTACAAGATGGTCTACAATCCCGTCGCGGTGAGGGAACGCTGGGCCGAACCCAAGCTGAACGGGGCGGCCCGATCCACGCTCCGAACCGCCACCAGCCGGGACGGATTGACTTGGACCGCAAGGCCCGACCTGCCGCTCGACGTCTTCGTCGAGCTCTCCTCTTTCTACAAACACAACGGCCTCTACATTGCTCAAGGCCAGGGGAAGCTGTTCGGGGAGGGTGGAGAGCTGCACGAGCGCCGGGGTTACGCCTGGGTGTCCACCGACTTCGAGACTTGGCTGGCGGGCCAGGCCGAGACCTTCGGGTTACCGGAGCCCAGGACCCTGGGTCCAAGGGGAGCCGCCGGGGAGTACGATCAGGTCCATCTGGGCGTCGGGGGGGCCAGCTACGGCTCGGTGGTGGTGGGACTGTACGGAATCTGGCGCCACGGTGGCACGGGAGTGGGCGGAACCACCTGCGATCTGGGCCTGGTGGTGAGCAACGACGGGATCCATTTTCGCGAGCCGGTGAAGAAGCACGTCTACATCTCGCGGCACGATTCTCCGGTCACGCCGGTGCCCGGGAAGGACTATCCCACGATCCTGTGCCAGGCCAACGGGATTTTGAATGTGGACGACGAGACCTGGATCTATCACGGCCGCTGGCGTAACGCTCCGGTGGGACCCGAATATTATGGGGAAGTGGCCCTGGCCACCTTGCCTCGTGATCGGTGGGGCGCCGTGGGTCTGATTCGGGGAGTCTCGGAAGGGTGGGTCTGGTCGGCGCCTCTCCGTTGGCCCGAGGGGGAGGCGCAAGTCTACCTGAACGCCGATTTCGCTCCGCAGATGCGGGTCGAGGTGTCCGACGTCGATTTCAATCTGCTCCCCGGCTACTCTGGTGCCAACGCCGGTACGGTCTCCTGTCCCATCGGCACGGGGCGTTTCCGGGAGCGGAACGGGGGGCTCGACTGTTCCATCGCCTGGCCCGGGGCTCAGCTTTCAGACTTGGCGGGTCGGGAGGTGCGGCTTCGCATCCAACTCACGTCGGCGGGAGGCGATCCCAGGCTCTACGCAGTGTATGTGCGCGGGAGCGGGCTGGTGGAGAAACCCTCCGGATGAGCACCCGGCCTCGGCCGGTTTCGACGGCTGAAGTTGTGAAATTATCCATGGCCATCGGGACGGTGGGAGTGCGGATCTCGAAATACGTGTTTCGTTTCTTGAGCGTCGCGCTGCCGCTGCTCGTCTTTGCCAGTTTCAAGTCCAGCGTTGCCTCATCTCCGAGTCAGCAGGTGCGGCGCATCCTCAAGGAGAACTGTCTGGGCTGTCATGGTCCGACTCAAATGGCGGGACTGGATCTGCGGGACAGGGAGACGATTCTCAAGGGAGGCGCTCGAGGTCCGGCTCTGATCCCGGGTGACTCCGGGACCAGTCTGCTCTATCAGGCCGTTGCACACCTGGGGGATCTGCGGATGCCGCCGAATCAGGATCCTCTGTCAGCGGGAGACGTCGAGACGCTCAGGCGTTGGATCGATGCCGGGGCGGACTGGGACCCCGATGCCGCCGGTGAGGAGGCCGGCGCCACCTGGTGGTCTTTTCGCAAACCCGAAATCTCGCCGGCGCCCGGCACGGTAGACCCGGCTTGGACTCGAAACCCGATCGACGCCTTCGTGCGGTCCAAGCTGGAAGTCAGCGGTCTGACACCGGCTCCGGCGGCTCCGAAACTGACCCTGTTGCGGAGAGCGAAATTCGACCTTCACGGCCTGCCCCCGACCATGGATGAGATCGAGGAATTCCTTTCGGACACGGCGCCGGGAGCATTCGCCCGGCTGGTCGATCGCTTGCTGTCCTCTCCCCGATACGGTGAACGATGGGGGAGGCATTGGCTGGACGTCGTTCGCTACGCCGACTCCACCGGCCTGGATGAGGATCTCTATCTTCCGGAAGCCTGGCGCTACCGGGATTACGTGATCGACGCCTTCAACTCCGACCTGCCCTACGACCGGTTTGTCGCCGAGCAGGTGGCGGGCGATCTGACTGCCCATGAGGCCGGCGGCCGGGAGATCGTGGCCACCGGTTTTCTGGCCCTGGGACCCAAACCGGTGGCTCAACAGGACAAAGTGAGGATGGTCTACGACGTTCTGGACGAACAGATCGACACCCTCACCAAAGCCTTTCTGGGTCTGACGGTTGCCTGCGCCCGCTGCCACGACCACAAGTTCGATCCCATAACCACCAGGGATTACTACTCGCTGGTCTCAATATTTGCCAGCACCAAGAATTTTGTGGACGTGGAGCCCAAGGTTTCCGAGATCTACTTCGCTCCACTGGTCTCTCGGGACGAATATCAGCGATACTGGAGGAGCCGGCGCGCGATCGAAGTCAAGCAGAAACTTCTCGAGGTCACGGAAGAAATCGCCGTGGCCGCCTATGTGCGTGACCAACTGCTGCCCCGTTTCGCCGCTTACATGGTGGCGGCCCGGAGGCTTTGCCAGGGAGGGGAAGACCTGCAAGAGGTGGCCCGGGAGCAGGCCCTGAACCAGGACATTCTCGGGAGATGGGTGGACTATCTCAACCCGCGCGGTGATTTCAGGCCCTACCTGGAGGACTGGCGCCGGGTCGATGACGCGGCTGCGGGCAAGCTCGCAACGGAGTACCGAGCCATCTACGAGGACATCCAAACCCGCTGGACCCGGCAATTGAAGGCGTGGAAGGACGCGATTGGCCGGGCCGCATTCAAGGGTGAAAGCCTCCCGGACAAGCCGTCACTTGAGGGCCCCGAGTCGGTGTTCAGCGGGGAGGACGACAAGGCCCGATTTTTCGACGAGGTCACCTACTACCTCGACACGCCTTTCGGTAAACCCTCCATCCGGGGTCCCTTTGCTTTTTCGGATGAAGAGAGGGACACTCTCTTGCCGGCGGCGGTGGTAGCCAGCCTGTCTGCCCTCAGGAAGGAGATCCAGAACCTGGAGCAGTCTGCTCCTCCGGCCCCGCCCATGGCCTGTGCCGTGGCGGAGGGCGAGAGAGTGGATCAGCGAGTGTTGCTCCGCGGCGATCCCAGGAGCCTCGGAGACCTGGTGCCGAAACAGTTCCCCGTCGTGCTTGCGGGAGACCGGCAGCCGGACATTGCCCGCGGCAGCGGCCGCAAGGAGTTGGCCGAGTGGTTGGTCCGGCCCGACCATGCGCTCACCAGCCGGGTCATGGTGAATCGGATCTGGCAGTGGCACTTCGGTGAAGGCCTGGTCCGCACCCCCAACAACTTCGGGACCACCGGCGAGCCGCCGACACACCCGGAACTTCTCGACTTCCTGGCCGTCCGATTCGTCCGGACCGGCTGGTCGATCAAGGCGATGCACCGTCTCATCATGTTGTCGAACACCTACCGGATGAGCAGCCGGCGCACTCCACCGGCCATCGAACAGGATCCCGGCAATCGGCTCCTCAGCCGCTTCGATCGGCGTCGGCTCAGTGTGGAGGAGATGCGTGATTCTTTTCTGGCCGTTTCCGGCGTCTTGGATCTGACGATTGGGGGCAAGGTGGAAACCAAGCTCAAGGGAGACGCATACCCTGACCTGGAGCCAGGCGGGATTCGACGCCGGAGCGTCTATTTTCCCTTGATTCGAAACAAGCTGCCGAGTGTCCTGAGGCTTTTCGATTTCGTCGACCCCACCGCCAGCACGGCGCGGCGAACCGAGACCAACATTGCTCCCCAAGCCTTGTTCATGATGAACAGCGACTTCATTCACCGTCAGTCCCGTACGCTTGCGGATTTCCTGCTGGGATCGAACTCGGAAGACATGGCGCGGATGGAGCAGGCCTACCGGATCACTCTGGGTCGAAAGCCGGGTCCCGACGAGGCGAAAACCATGTTGGCCTATGTTCGTGACTATCCGGGGTCCGGGAATTCCGATCACGAGACCAGTGCCTGGCAGAGTCTCTGCCGGCTGATCATGGGGTCGAACGAGTTTCACTACGTCGATTAACGGAGCCCGGCGACCGAAACCATCGATCGTCTGGACGGGGAACCAAAGAGAGAATGGAACCTGCGGCGCCAAGAGCGATTCCAAGGCGGGCTCTGCTGCGCCGGGCGGCGTGCGGATTCGGGGCCCTGAGCCTTTCGGCCTTGCTGGCAGAGGAGACGAGGCTGTCCGCCACCTCGTCCTCCCACAATCCTCTGGCTCCGAAACCACCCCACCTCACTCCTCGCGCCAAGCGGGTGATCTTCCTCTTCATGCACGGCGGACCGTCCCACCTGGATACCTTCGACCCAAAGCCGCGCCTGGAGCAGGACCACGGGAAGCCGATTCCCTTCAGGCTCTCGCTTTCGTTCAACCCGTCCTACAAAGGCGGCCTGATGAAGTCGCCCTGGGGATTCAAGCGGTACGGCGAGAGCGGTATTCCCGTGAGCGACCTCTTTCCCAGGGTCGGCGAATTGGCGGATGAGCTCTGTGTCATCCGTTCCATGGTGAGCGACGGCGTCGATCACGGGAGCGCCATTCTCCAGATGAACACGGGCACCCTCAACTTCAGCCGCCCGAGCTTCGGTTCCTGGGTCCTCTACGGCCTGGGAAGCGAGAATCGGAACCTGCCGGGATTCATTACCATCAAACCTTCGCTCTATCACGGCGGATCCAAACATTGGGGTTCGGCCTTCCTTCCGGGAGCCTATCAGGGCATTCCGCTGGGGCTCGACAAGATGCCCCTGCGGGACCTCAGGGACGAGCCCATCGAGCACCTGTTGACCCGGGGAATGACTCGGGAGCAGCAACGGTATGAATTCGGGATGCTGCAGAAGATGAACCGGCAACACGCCTTGGGTAGAGATTCCGATCCCAAGCTGGAATCCCGTATCCAGGCCTTCGAATTGGCCTCACGAATGCAACTCGAAGGGCAGGAGGTATTCGATGTCGACAAGGAATCGAAGGCGACCCGGAAGCTGTACGGACTCGACGACAAGGTCACCGAAGACTTTGCCTGGCAGTGCCTGTTGGCTCGGCGGTTAATCGAACGGGGAGTCCGTTTCGTGCAATGTTCCCACAGCAACTACGAGCCCGGCTCGATACTGTGGGATCAGCACAGCCAGCTCGCCCGGGTTCACGCCAAGAATGCGCGTGAAGTCGACAAGCCAATCGCCGGGCTGCTGACGGACCTGAGGGCCCGGGGCCTGTTGCAGGATACGCTGGTGCTCTGGGGCGGCGAGTTCGGCCGCACTCCGTTTGCTGAAGGGGACGGCCGGGACCACAATCCGTACGGATACACCATGTGGATGGCCGGAGGCGGGGTCCAACCGGGAATGATCTACGGCGCCACCGACGAATTCGGCTACCATGCGGTGGAGAACCGGATGCATCTGCACGACCTGCATGCCACCATCCTGCATCTGCTGGGTCTCGACCACACGAGGCTGACGTACCGGTATGGAGGGCGGGATTTCCGTCTGACCGACGTGCACGGACGAGTGGCCCATGGAATCATGGCATGAAGCGTTTCCGGTTCGAGCTATCCGTCTTTGTTGACAAGAAGTCGAAGCGATGACCATGGGAGCTTGAGAATGTCGAACATCCTCTATGCGGGCGCCGCCCGGAGAATCATCAACCCGCCCCTGGGAACGAAACGGCCCGGCATCCGGCTGTTCGCCGAACCGCTCCAGGCCGTCGAATCGGATCTGTCGGCGACCGCCGTGGTGCTCTCCAATCAGGCCAGCAAGGTCGTCATCGTCGGGATCGACATCTGCACCATCTATCTGCCCGTCGCTCTCGAGATCCGGCGCCGAATCGGCGAGGCGGTGGGGACGCCGGCGTCCCATGTCCTGATCAATTTCAACCATACTCACAGCGGTCCGGCACTGCCCGATTACCTGCCCGACTCGCCGGGGCAGATGAGGCTTCAACGGGCCTACCAGGAAAAACTCATCGGGTGGCTGGTGGAGACGTGCGTGGAGGCGGACCAGTCTTTACAGCCGGCTCGAATCGGGGCGGGATGGGGTGAAGCCCATATCGGTATCTACAGGAGGGAGACGGGTCCCGACGGCCGGGACGTGCTGGGTGAGGATCCCGGCGTCCCCATCGATTCGGCCGTGGGGGTCCTCAGAATCGACGATCTGGAAGGCCGGACCATCGCCACCTGTTTCAGCTACGGCTGCCACACCGTGACCATGGGACCCCGTTCGTCGCTGGTCTCCTCCGATTTTCCCGGTCCGGCCCGCGATCTGGTGGAAGACAGCCTGGGCGGACTGGCCGTCTTCCTGCAGGCCTGCGGCGGAAACGTCAATCCCGTCCATGGGATCGGCTACGAGGTGGACTGCCGGGACACCAAGAACCGGACCGGAATGATTTTGGGCGCCGAGGTGGTCAAGGTGGCCGCCGACATCCGCACCAACCTGCAGCGCGGGACAGAGCGGCGGCCCATGGGGGTTATTCCCAATATCCTGTTCTGGCAGTGGGAGCCGGTGGATGGAGATACATGCACTTGGCTGGGCGCCGTCGACGAGATCATCCAGTTGGAGTTCGGGGAACTGCCGCCGCTGGAGGAAGCGGAGGCCATTCGTGACGAGTGGAAGCGGAAGTTGGCCCGGGCCCGGGCCGGCGACGCCAGGAACTGGGAGATCAGCGTGGCGATGCGCTTTACCGACTGGGCCGAAAAACTGGTGGAGGCCGTGCACCGGGGAAATCCGCCGTTGGATACGCTCATCCAGGCGATTCGGATCAACGACATCGTCCTGGCCAGCGCCAGCGTCGAGGCTTTCTTTCAGACCGGGCTGGACGTCAAGGCGAGATCGCCCTTCGAGCATACCCAGTTCCTGGGGTTCTCGAACGGCCTCGTCGCCTACCTGCCCCGTGCCGATGACTATCCCCAAGGCGGCTGGAGTGTTCACGAGCGCTATGCCGTACCGGACCTGCTGGTGCAGAGCTATTCGATGCCGGTGGCGTTCCGCCCGGACGCCGAGCAGACCGTCGTCGAGAGGGTGTCCAACCTGATCCGGCAGCTCGCCTGATCGGGACTGGAGGAATACAAAAATGAAAGAAAAACTGGCCGGCAAGGTGGTTCTGATCACAGGGGCTGCAGGCGGGATCGGGACGGCCATCGCCCGGGCTGTCACCGATGAGTCGGCAACGGTGTTGCTCTGCGACATCAATCTTGAGGGCGCCCGGCGCCTGGCGGACCGGTTGACCGGGGAAGGACGGTCGGCGGCCGCTTACGCGCTCGATATCTCCCGCCCCCCTGAGGTCGCGGCCGTTATCGAGGAAGTCGTAAAGAGGCACCAACGCATCGACGTGCTGGTGAACAATGCCGCCATCTGCCCCCGAATCCCTTTGGAGGAGGTGACCGAGGCGGATTTCGATCGAATCGTCGGGATCAACCTCAAGGGGACCTTCTTCGTATCCAAGGCCGTGTCGCCGGTGATGGTCCGGCAGGGTTGGGGGAGGATCGTGAACCTCAGCTCCATCGGCGCCCGGACCGGCGGTGTGGCCGCCTCCTCGGTCTATGCGGCCACCAAGGCGGGCATCATCGCCATCACCAAATCGTACGCTCGGACATTGGCCCCCAATGTCACCGTCAATGCCATCGCTCCCGGAGTCGTCGATACGGAGATGATGCGGATTCCGTCCGAGCAGGTGGCGGCCATCGTCGACCAGATTCCCCTGGGACGGTTGGCCGATCCGGAAGAGATCGCTTCCGTCGTCGTCTTCCTGGCCTCGGAGGAAGCGTCCTATTTCACCGGAGCCACCCTCGACGTCAACGGCGGCTGGTTCATGTACTAGGAGGGAGCGGCGGTTTCCAACCGCCGATCTCCAGAGTGACATTTTCGCGTGGGGGAATGGGCGACTAGGAAATCGCCCCTCCTAGAACGCGTATTTCTCCACCACGGACTGGTCCACCGACACCCCCAGCCCCGGGCTCTCCCGCACCTCAAGATAACCGTCCTCCTGCACCCAGGGATCGCTCACCAACTCATGCTGCATGGGCGAGGTGTGCGGCTTGAAGTCCATCGCCGCCCCGTGGGTCGAACTGGCGAGAAGATGAACGCTGGCCGCCGTATTCAGAGCGCTGCTCCACGTGTGGGCGGAGAACTGGATGTTCTGGGCCTCGATCAGCGGGACGACCTTGACGCAACCGGTGATTCCCAGGCACCGTCCCGGGTCCATCTGCACCACGTCCACGGCGCCGTGCTTCAAGAGGCGCCGGTAGCCCTCCGGATTCCACTCTTGCTCGCCGGTGCCGATGGGGGTCCGTGTCCCCGCACGTAGCAGCCGGTGGGCCGCATAGTCCTGGGGCGGAAGCGGCTCTTCGATCCAGCGCAGCCGGTAGGCTTCGAAGTCACGGACCCGGCGAATCGCCTCCTGCGCGTTCCACTTCACCCGGCCTCCCAGCACGTCGAAAACAATCTCGCAATCGGGCCCGACGATCTCCCGGACATCCCGAACCAAGGCCAGGTCCTTGGCATGGTCGAGCCCGAAGACGGCGTCCGGCTGGCTGCCCCATCCACCCTTGACGATCCGGTAGCCCTGGTCCTTGAAGGTCTGGAACTCGTTCAGCGTCCAGTCCAGGTCCACCATGTCCAGGTGGATGGACGCCATCGCCACGACCCGCGGGACAACCCGACCACCCATCAGGCGGCACACCGGCTGATCCAGCAGGTGTCCCTTCAGGTCCCAGAGGGCCATGTCCACGGCGCTCACGGCGAAGCCCGCGATGCCCTGGGGGCCGTACCACCAGATGTGATTCAGCAGTTTGTGCCAGAGGCGCTCCACGTCGAGGGCGTTCTCGCCGGTCAACATGGGGGCGTATCCGCCTTCGATGATGGTCTTGACGGCCGCGGCCGACTCGGGAAACTGGCTGATGCATTCCCCCCAGCCCACGGCTCCCCCTTGCGCTTCCACCCGGGCCAGGGTGATGTAACGGATGTTGTTGTGGTCGTGGGGCTCCGGGTAACGCAGGGGATAAGCGTCGACACGGCGAATCTTCGTCATGGTCTCGACCTGGCTGGTGGGTACGGAGTGCGGCAGAGGATCATCGCACATAGATGAACTCCGGCGCGTTGAACAGGGCGTGAGCCGTGTCCTTCCAGACCTGCGCCGACCGCATCACCGGGTCCCGCTCTGTTTCGGATGCCGCTTCCCGCTCGTGGAGTGCGGCGATGTCGTTGACGGCTTCCGACCAGCGGGTCAATTCCTCGTCCTCGGGGTTCCGGTTGAAGGCTCGCTTGAACATGTAGGCGAGCCTCTCACGCGGCGATTCATGAGGCGCCGCCACCAGTTCCTGGGCCCAGAACTCCGCCTGTCCCGCGACGAAGGGGTCGTTCAGCAGGGCCAGGGCCTGAGCCGGAACGTTGGTGACGTCCCGCTGTCCGGTGGGAATCTTGGGCTTCGGCTGGTTGAACGTCGCCAGCAATTTGGAGGGCTCCATGACGGTCATCTTGAGATAGATGGACCGGCGCCCGTCGCCGTCGAGCGGTCCGGAGAAGAGGCGCTTGGTGGCGTCTTCCATCTTCCGAAAGGGATTGATGGGTTCGCCGAAGAGGCTCCGGTCCAACCGTCCCGAGACGGCCAGCAACGTATCGCGAATCGACTCGGCATCCAGGCGGCGGAGGGGCATGTGATGCCAGAGGCGGTTGGAGGGATCCGTCTCCATTGCCAGGGTGTTGGCCTGTCCCGACTGCCTGAAGGTCTCGCTCATGACCAGCGTCCGGACCAGGTGCTTCACGGACCAGCCGTTTCGAACGAAATCGTCGGCCAGGTAGTCCAGCAGTCCCGGGTGAGAGGGCTGATCTCCCAAGTGGCCGAAATCGTTGGGCGTGGAGACGATCCCGGTTCCGAACACCCATTGCCAGACCCGGTTGACGAAGACGCGGGCGGTGAGCGGATTCTCGGGACTGGCCACCAGATTGGCCAACTGCAGGCGGCCGCTTCCTGGCGGTCGTCCGTCGCCGTCCGCACTCAGAACCCGAACGTGGCCCCGGGGAACCAGGTCTCCCAGGTCTTCGTACACTCCCCGGATATTGACGCGGTAGTCCCGGCCCGGGTCCAAGTCGACCATTCCGTTGATGGTCTGGGGTTCCAGAAGCTGCTTCTCCACCGTGCGGTAGGAAGAGACCAGTTCCCGGACCGGCTCCCGGTCCTCCAGGCTGTTGGGCAACAGCTTCCGGTCGAGCATCCAGTTGATCAGGAGGACGTCATCCTCGTCCGCGCGATCGTTGGCCCAGTCTTCGAGGGATGCGGTCAGCCACTGGCCAATCCGGCCCGCGGCTTCCGGCAGACTGGATGGAGGATCGCCGGAGAAGAGAGGCTCGAACCGGGACAGCTCGTCCGCCGGCGACTCGACGCAGTCGAAGATGGCGCCGTAGTTCGTGACCTTGCCTTTATTGACCAGGTACGCCCGGGTGACGCCGAACCAGCTCTTCGGGTCCTCGAACCCGCAGTCGTCCTTCGCGATCTCTTTCTCTCGGCATCCGCCCAGCCCATAACGCGGCGGAAAGTAAGGGTTGGAAGTCTTGGTGGTGAACTCGAGATAGTTTCGGGTTTCCGCCGCTTCGACGGCTGATTTGGGCCAGGCACTCTTGTCGGCCGCATTCTGGGTATGGCACACCCAATGCAACTCGTCGTCGTCCATGTATCCCCACTCGCGTTCGGTCAGGAACCCGTTATCCACCACGAGCCGGCGGGTGCTGTAGTCGCCGCCGTTCATTTCCAGGCTGGCCACCTGGGGACTGGTGGGGTCCAGGAAAGGACTGCGGAGGACGCCGTTGAGCCGCGGTGAGATGGCGTGGGTGAAGAGCCCCGCCGGAAGCAGCATGTTCACCGCCTGGGTCCCCTCCAGCGACACCGTGAAGTCGCCGTTGGAGACGGGACCGTCGCGCAGTCCGACCCCATCCGCCGACCAGCCTTCGGGCAATTCCTCCCGAAAATCGGCCATCAGCGGGAAGTTCTCGGCATTGGTCTGCGAACGCTCCTGATGGGCGGTTCCATATTCCTGGCCCAACTCTGACCAGCGGGCGTCGACGCTGCCCCCCTGTTTCGCCGAGGCGTTCAGTTGGAGCCAGGGATAGAGAATGTCCTCCAGTCCAGGCTTGTCTTCCGCCTCCTCCTCTTCCGTTTCTTTCTCGGCCGCATCCCTTTCTTCCGCTGCTTCAGCCTTCTCTTCGCTCTCGGCCGGTTCCTCGACCGGTTCGAACCGGAGCGCCTTCTCCCAGGCCTGAAGCCGCTCGGGCTTCAACCCATCGGCCAGCCGGCCTGCAGGCTCATCCCCGTCGATACGCGCCTGTGCGGCCAGGATATAGGCCGGAATCTCATGGGACGCCTCCAGCCACCAGTCCGCGAGCGGCCGCCGCATTCGTTTCTTGAGGGTCGAGAGATCTTCGATGACATGCCTGTTCCGGTCGGGGAGATCCAGCGTGTTGGTCCCCCAGCGGGAACTCATCAAGACGCCGGCCAGCGCGTAATAGTCGTTCTGGGCGATGGCGTCCAGCTTGTGGTCGTGACAGCGTGCGCAGGCCACCGTCATGGCCTGAAACGCCTTGGAGAAGGCGTCGATCTTGTCGTCCACCATCTCCTGATGGACGCCATTGAAGACCACGCTGTCCCCGTGACGCTTCTCGCCCATCATGTAGAACATGGGACCGATGAGCGACTCGTTGATCTGCTGGTCGGTATTGATTCGGGGAGACTCCAGCATGTCTCCGGCGATCTGCTCGCGGACCAGTTGGTCGAAAGGCAGGTCGTCGTTGAAGGCTCGGATCAGATAGTCGCGGAATCTCCAGGAGCCCTTGGCCGGAATGTCCCATTCGTAGCCGTACGTGTCGCTGTAACGCACCACGTCCATCCAGTGACGCGCCCAGCGCTCGCCGAAGTGGGGAGACTCGAGCAGACGGTCCACGAGGCGCTGATAAGCGCCATCCTCCGGGTCGTTTACAAAGGCCTCGACCTGCTCGGCGGTGGGAGGAAGACCGGTCAACACCAGACTCAGGCGCCGGACCAACGCGCTCCGGTCCGCCGAGGAAGCCGGCTCCAGGCCATTCTTTTCCAGTTGAGCGAGGATGAAGCGGTCCATGGAAAGATCCGACCAGCCCTCGTTCTCCACGCGAGGCAGCGGCGGCCGAACCACCGGTTGAAGACTCCACCAGCGGCTCCGCTTCTCGAACAATTCTTCCCATGAATCGTCCGCCACATACGCGGCCTTTGCCGCGGGGGGCGCCTCGCGCGGGTCGGGGGCTCCCAGGAGGATCCACTGCTCGAAGTCATCGATGATGCCGGCCGGCAGTTGAGCTGCCCCCAGGGGCATCGGGGTTTGAGAGCCGTCGTGCCGGATGGCTCGAATCAGGGGACTCTGGTCCGGGTCGCCCGGGACCAACGCCGGTCCCGCCTGGCCGCCTTCCTGCCATCCGCCCCGAAAATCGAGACGCAGGCCCCCCATGGCCTGGGTTTCGCTGTGACAACTTTGGCAGTTGTCGACCAGGACGGGACGGATTCGCTTCTCGAAGAACTCCAGCTCATCCGGGCTGATTTTCTTCTCGGCCTTTTTCGCCGCCCCTCCGAGGGCTCCAGCGCAGACCACCGCCAGTGCAACGACTCGCAAGAAATGTTTCGGCATTCCGCCTGCGAATCTATTCATCGTCGAGACATCCCTCCATGTCACGGGCAAACGTACCGCTTCAGAATACCGCGATTGGATTCATGGGAGAACCGGTCCCCCCCTCCACCGGAATCGGGGCCGTAGTCAGGAGAAACTCCCAGCGCTGGCGTTCCGCCGCGGCCTGGCTCAAGGCCTCCAGGTCGCAACTGTCGAAGATGTGCACTCCCATGGCGATCAGGACCAACTGGTGGATCGGATGGGTGATCCCTTCCACCAGGGACGGATGGACGTCGCTGGCGGCTTCACTTCCCAGCATCGCCGCGTCACGCTCCTTCAGCCACCTGGCGCAGGAGGCGTGGAGCCCGGACGAGGCCTTCGTCACGTCCCAGGGGCCCTCGGCCGCGCGCCGCGCCCAGCGGCCGGTCCGGATGAACACCACGTCCCCACTCGAAACCTTGAATCCGGCCTTCTTCTCCCAAGCCTCCAGGTCTTCGGGAAAGATGGGTGTCCCGGGTTCCAGATAGGGCACTCCCTTGAGTCTCGGAATGTCGAAAAGGACCCCGCGCGTGAAGATGCCGTTCTTGAGCTTGTGGATGTCCAGTTGCCCGGCGCCTTCCGCGGTGACCTCCTCTTGGGAATAGCCGTTGTACATCTTGCCCCGATAGAACATGTGGCAGAGGGCGTCCAAATGGGTGTGAGCGTAACCGTGAAACAAGACCGACAAGGTGTCGACGGCGAACTTGGCATCCGGGTCGACCCCGGTCATGGTCATGACATGCTTATAGGGAGAGGCGTTGTCGATGGACGTCTCCTTGGTCGCGTCGCGCGACAGCGACACGGTGAAACCATCCTTGACCAGCGCGGCGGCCTGAACTCGCTTTTCCGGCGTGATCAGGTTGAGAGCGCCCAACTGATCGTCCGGGCCCCAGCGGCCCCAGTTGGAAAGCTCCTCCATCCACTGATCGACATCTTCGTTGGTCAGTGGATATCGTGGTTGAGCCTGAGGCTCCGGAGCCAGGCAGTGGATCAGGACGGGAAGCAGAAGAGCCGCGATCAGCAAGACTCGTATCGTAGGCACGGCATTCCCCTTGAACTCGAAATCAGACGTTGGACACATTATTACTTCCCGGCCCGTCCGGTTCAAACCAGGAGGAGGAATTGGAGGGGGGACTTTCCTGTCCCCCCCCGTCTTCCCTCACGATGCTTACCCGAGCGTATTCGTCCACCCAATCAGAAACATCGAAGCAGACAAGACCAGTATCGAAACTCCCATCACCGCCATGGATTTCCTCGACGCGCCGGTCCACTCCCCGCCCAACGCCCCCCAGAAGGTGGCGGCAATAATCGACATGGCGGAAGCCATGGGCCATCCGATGACTTCGCGCATGTCGCCCAGCATAGAGCTTCCGATCCCATATGTGACGACCCCGCAGACCCACAAGATCCCCATGGCCGCACCCACGCCATAGTGAAATGGCTGCCCCCGGAAAATGTGCCAGCTTCTCCCCCTGACGATCAGGTAGACACAGTAGCCGGCGTTCACCAGGAAACCCGCGGACAAAGCTACGACCCAGATAACGTTCGAGGCCATCGAGGGCGAAGTGCCGAGCAGGACGGCCTGATCGGCCAGCCGGATCCCATAGGCGAAGCTCAGGTTCAGCATGGGCGAGAGGATTCCCGAGAGGCCGGCCACCAGCAGCCCCAGGAGCACCGGCGCCGACCTTCCGGATTCTTTCACCGTGGTCTCGGAAACCGTCTCGGAAACCTCCGCAGGATCCTGGAGCCGTCCGGGCGATTCCTCTCTCAACTTCCCCGCCCAAGCGGAGAGCAGGACTCCGACGACGACGAGCAGGACCCCGGCGCTGATCACCATCCCCTTGAAGGTCAGGAAATCATCCCAATGGAGCAGCAAGAACGGCGCCATGGTGCCGACGGCCGCGGTCAGGCCCATGACGATGGCGTAGCTCAGGGCCAATCCGACCATCTTGAGCGCCAGCCCATAGAGGACGGACCCCACTCCCCACCCCATGCCGAACAGGAAGACCAGAAGCAGGTCGCGGGCTTCGGCCGCCGCCAGGACGGCAAAGAGAGACTCGATGGTGAAAAACCCGAGGAGCCAGGGAATCACGATCATTGCGGTCACGGAGAAGAGAAGCCAGATATGCTCCCATTTCCAACTGCGCGTGAATTTGAGGCCCAGTCCAAAGGCGGAATTGGCCGTCGATCCCGTCAGGATCACCAGAATTCCAAGGCCGAAACCGGATTCCATAGGCAAGTCTCCTGATCAGAAACTACACTGGAGGTGAAATGGAGACAATCCACTTGCCGAAGTTGGCCATCACCATGGAAGAGGGAACCGTCGTGCGATGGCTTAAACGGGAGGGCGAGCCCGTTGCCAAGGGCGAACCGGTGGTCGAGATCGAAACCGAGAAGGCCAACGCCGAGATTGAATCCACCTTTGACGGGTACCTTAAGAAAATCGCCGTCAAGGAAGGCGAAACCGCTCCGGTGGAAGCCGTGCTGGCCTATATCGCCAATGACGAAGCGGAATTGAGAGCTCCCTTCAACCCCCCCGCAGGGCGCGGACTCGAGCCTGTGGCGAAAGCCGGGACGATTGCCGCGCAGCCTGTCCCCAAAGCCACACCCCGGGTACCTGCGGCCAGACCGGGAGGCCCGGTGCGCGCCGCTCCGGCGGCCCGCCGGTTGGCCCGGGAACTGGGCCTGGATCTCGCCTCCATCCCGGGAACCGGTCCCGGGGGGCGCATCCTGCCGGCAGACGTTCACCGCGCGCAAGCCGCCGCCGAAACGCCGGAAGGTCCTCTCGAAAAGCGAAAACCGATCATCGCCACCCTGACCAAGTCCATCCAGGCGATTCCCCACATCCACATCTGCAGGGAGCTGCCGGCGGATGGGTTGATCGCCTTGAAACAACGTGCCCGCGATGTCACCTACACGGAGATTCTGCTCAAGGCCCTGGCGCTGACGGTCGAGGAATTTCCCGCGTTCAAGACCTCACTTGTGGATGATCGGCTCCACCAGCCGGAGACAACCAGAGTGGGGTTTGTCGTCGACGTGGAGGACGCTCTGGTGATCCCGACCATCGAAGACCCGGCGGGCAAGTCGATCCAGGATCTGGCTGCCGAGGTTCGGGGCCTGACTCGCCGGGCGCGGCAGGGGACCCTCCAACATGCCGAAGTGAGCGGGGCAACCGTGACCCTCAGCAATCTTGGAATGCACGAGGTCGACCTCTTCACGGCCGTCATTCCCTACGGGCAGGTCGCCGTCCTCACGACCGGCCGCATCCGATTTCAGCCAACGGTCCAAGATGGATCGCTCGTGGAAGTCTCCCGGCTGTGGGCGAACCTCACCGTGGACCACCGCCTGATCGACGGCGTTGCCGCCGCCAAGTTCCTGAAGACGCTGGCGAATCTGCTACGTGGTAGGAGCGGGGGTTTGTAACCCCCGTTCTTTTGCCCTTGGGGGGCAGAGATGTCCCCTCCTATTCCTTTACCCACACTCGGGACGCAAGCTAGAATGACCCGACCTCTGGTTCCATGAGACTTTACGAGTTCGAGTCGAAGCAGCTTCTGGCCCGGAGCGGGATCAGAGTTCCCCGATCTCGACTGATCTCTTCAGCCTCTTCCAATTTTCCGTCCGAAGACCTCCTGCCCGGAATCGTCAAAGTCCAGACCCTGACCGGAAAACGGGCCCTCCGGGGCGGTGTTCAGGCAGTCGACGATGTCGGCGCCGTCGGAGACTTTGCCGAGCGATTCCTGAAGCAGGGATTCGGCGACGAACCGGTCGATCGCATTCTCCTGGAAGAACGGATCGGCTTCACCGAGGAATACTTCCTGGGCATCACCTACGACAACCGCGCCCGGAAACCCCTCCTGCTCTTCTCCCGGCACGGCGGCGCCAATATCGAAGAGACCGCCCGGTCCAGTCCGGAACTGGTCAAGACTCAACTGTTGCCGCCAGATGGCGAAGTGCGCTCCTACCAAGCCATCGAATGGCTCTCCGAATGGGGCTTTTCCGGTAAGTTGTTGCTTCGCCTGGCGGGCTTGGTTCGCAAAATGGCTCGCCTGTTTCACCGCTACGACGCCCTGCTCCTGGAGTTCAACCCCCTGGCGGGCACGGATGCGCAGGATCTAGTGGTCCTGGACTGCCACCTGGACATCGACGACGATGCGCTGAAGCGCCAGGCGCTGGAATTCGAAGGGCTGTCGAGCCGGATGGAGGGCGCACGGCAGCCGACGGAATTCGAGCAGAAAGCCCGCGAGATCGACCAACTCGACTATCGCGGCGTCGCCGGCCGGATGATCGAGTTCGACGGCAACCTGGGACTGCTAATCGGAGGCGGAGGCGCCAGCCTCACCGCCTTCGACGCGGTGCGAAACTCCGGTGGCTCGCCCGCCAACTACTGTGAGATCGGGGGCAACCCGACAGTCAGGAAAGTGCAGGAATTGACGAAACTCCTGGTCAGCCGGCCGGGGGTCGACAAGCTGGCCGTGATCATGAACGTGGTCAGCAACACGCGGTCGGACCTCGTGGCCCGGGGTGTCATCAAGGGGATGGTCGAAGCGGGCAAGGATCCCAGCCGGACCATTGCCGTGTTCCGTCTCCCCGGCGCCGGCGAAGAAGAGTGCCGGAAGATACTCGACTATTACGGTGTCCCCTTTTGCGGACGGGAAGTGTCCATTGACGAGGCCGCCGCCCTGGCGGTCGCACGGGCCGGGAACCCGGCTGATCAACTTGTCTGATGGGAATACTGATCGATCGGAGCACCACGATTCTGGTTCAAGGGATCACCGGGCGCGAAGCCAGTTTCTTCACGCGCGAGTCTCTCGATTACGGTGCCCGGGTCGTCGCCGGCGTGACGCCCGGAAAGGGAGGCCAGGAGGTCTATGGAATCCCCGTCTACGACTGTGTGAAGAACGCCCTTGGCAACCACCGGATCGACGCCAGCGTCGTTTCGGTCCCTCCTTTCGCGGTCCGGGACGCCGCCCTGGAAGCCATCGAAAACGGAATTCCCTTGCTGGTCGTCATGACGGAGCGCGTCCCCCGGCGGGACGTTGCCTCTTTGTTGCACTTTGCTCGGGAGAACGGTGCGCGGGTCATCGGCCCCAACAGCTTGGGCCTCATCTCTCCGGGCGAGTCGAAACTGGGAGCCGTGGGCGGCAATGTCGAAAACACCCTGCGAACCTTTACCCAGGGACCCGTGGGAGTCATGTCGCGCAGCGGCGGGATGACCAGTGAATTCGCCAATCTCCTGGGCCAGGAAGGGCTCGGCCAGTCCACTTGCGTCAGTATCGGAGGCGATCCCATGATCGGCTCGACCTTTCAGGACCTGTTTCCGTTGTTCGAGGAGGACGGCCAGACCCGCGCGGTCGCCCTCTTCTGCGAGCCCGGCGGGATCATGGAGGAGGAGTTCGCCCGGTTCTATGCCGCCCGGATCGACCCGAAACCGGTCGTGGCCTTTATCGCGGGACGTTTCGCCGACCAGATGCCGGGGACCCGATTCGGTCACGCTGCCGTGATCGTCGAAGGGGACCGCGGCAGCACCAGGAAGAAAAGGGAACTCATGCAGAAAGCCGGGATCCGCGTGGCCGACCGGCTGTCCGATGTCCCGAAAATGATCAAAGGGTTGCTGAACCATGGGCATGTTCATTGAGGTCTCGGTCCGGGACCCGGACTTTCTTCAGACCGACGAATCGCGCAAGCTGGTGGCGGCCTGCGCCGTGAACATCTTCGAGCCGGCTGAGGAAGGAGTCGCCGTCAATCGCGATCAGGAAGACGAGTGCACGCTGTGCGGCCGCTGCCTGGAGGTCGGAGCCGACCGGCTGGAGATCGTGAAACTCTACGAGAAGGCTGGGCAATAGGCGGGGCCGAGGGAAGAAAATGAGAGAGATCACCTACTCACAGGCCATCAACGAAGCGATTCGGGAAGAAATGCGCCGCGACTCCGACATCGTCCTACTGGGCCAGGACATCGGAGTCTACGGGGGGACCTTCGGCGTCTACCGGGGACTCTGCGAGGAGTTCGGCGAGGACCGGGTCCGGGACGGGCCGCTATCGGAAGCGGCCACCGCGGGCTTCGGAATCGGTCTCGCCGTGGCCGGCATGCGGGCGATCGTGGAGATTGAGTTCATGGACTTTTCGCCGCTGATCCTGGACGCGGTGGCCAATCAAGCCTCCAAGATGCGTTATTTCTTCGGGGGCAAAGTCAAGGTCCCCCTGGTGCTCCGGATGCCCAGCGCCAGCAAGTTGGGACTGGGCGCTCAGCATTCCCAGAGCCTCGAGTCCTGGTTCATGCACACTCCGGGACTGCTGATCGCGATGCCGGCGACCCCCTACGATGCCAAGGGGTTGCTGAAGACTGCGCTCCGCCAGGACAATCCGGTCATCTTCATCGAACATGTCCGGCTCTATGCCACCAAGGGTGAGGTGCCCGAGGAGGAGTACAGCCTGCCCTTCGGCAGCGCGCGAATCGTTCGCGAAGGTTCGGATATCACCGTCGTAGCCATCGCCATGATGGTTCAGGAGGCGATCGAAGCCGCTGACGAGTTGGAGAAGGAGGGGATCAGCGTCGAGATCATCGATCCCCGCACCCTGGCTCCCCTGGACGGCGAGACCATCGTCGAGTCGGTGAAGAAGACAGGGCGCCTGCTGGTGACCCACGAGGCCTACCGGACCGCGGGTGTCGGAGCCGAGATCGGGCAGGTCGCCCAGGAGGGCGCCTTCGACTACCTGGTCGCCCCCATCCGCCGGGTCGCCGGCAAGCACCAGCCGATCCCCAGCGGACCGCTGCAGGACGAGGTCTTTCCGGACCGCGACAAGTTGGCCGTGGCAATCAGGGATCTCATGGAGGAAGGATAGGAGTCATGACAGAGCAGGCCCAAAGCGCCGCGACAGTCAGCTCGGACCAGGCTCTGGCCTGGTTCCGCCAGATGGTCCACATCCGGAAATTCGAGGAGAAGGTCGTGGAACTCTCCGGCAGGGGGCTGGTCAGCGGTTCCACCCACCCTTGTATCGCCCAGGAGGCGGTCTCCGTAGGATGCATTTCCGCCATGAGCGCGGAGGATCTGGTGCTGGCCACCTACCGCGGCCATGGCGCGTTTCTCGCCCGGGGCGGAGACCCCAAGGCCGCGATGGCCGAGATCCTCTGCCGGGAGACCGGCTGCTGCAAGGGGAAAGGGGGGTCCATGCACCTGTGCGACCCCGACATCGGCTTTCTGGGGACCAACGCCATCGTGGCGGCCCACATCCCCATCGCCTCGGGTGTCGCCCTGGCCAACCAATTGAAGAAGACCGATCGGGTCACCCTCTGCCTCTTCGGCGACGGGGCCTCGTGTGAGGGCGCCTTCTACGAGACCTTGAACATGGTCGCCCTCTGGAAGATTCCGGTGGTGCTGGTCTGCGAGAACAACGGCTACGCGATTTCGGTTCCGACAAAGAAGTCGTTGAGCGTTCCTGAGATCGCGACCCGGGCGCGGGGGTTCGACATGCCCGGTATCTCCATCGATGGGAACGACATTGTCGAAGTCTACGAGACCACGAGGCAGGCGGTGGAACGAGCCCGTGAGGGTGGGGGGCCGACCCTGATCGAGTGCAGGACCGTCCGCTGGGAACGCCACAGCGCTCTCTCGGCCGGATTCTACGAATCCCGGGAAGAGAGAAAACGCTGGCAGGTCGTGGATCCCATCCCGCGGTTCCGAACTACCCTCACCGAGGAGATGTCAATCTCGGCATCGGTGCTTGAAGAGATCGAACAGGAGGCGGGCGAGGCCGCCGATGAAGCCGCAGAATTCGCCATCCGGAGCCCCTTTACGGGCACGGCGCAGCTCGAACAAGATATCTTTGCGTGACTGCGGCGAGGGGCGATTTCCAATCGCCTGGAGCGGCGGTTTCCAACCGCCGGGCGAGGCGACTTCCAGCCGCCCGACGGGGAGCGGCGGTTTCCAACCGCCGGGAGGGGCGACTTCCAGCCGCCCGACGGGGAGCGGCGGTTTCCAACCGCCCTCCCAATGGTTTGTGTCTTAGTCCGAAGGAGAACCCGAAATGAGTGCCCAGAACTCCTCCGGTCCGAGAGTGATTCTCTGCGGCGTCGGAGGCGTCGGCCGCAGAGTAACCCGTCTGTTGAGCGTCCGGCCCGGCTACAGGGTCGTAGCGGCTTATACCAGGAACCGGGAATTGGCCGGTCAGGACCTGGGCCGCCTGGCGGGTATCGAACCCAATGGAGTCATCGTCACCACCGACCGGGAGGCCGCCCTGCGGCAGCCGGCCGACATCGTGATCGTCGCCACCACCTCGTTCCTGAAAGCCGTGGCGCCCGAACTTCGAGCGGCCGTGGAACACAACCTCAACGCCATCACCACGGCCGAGGAGGCGGCCTTCCCCTGGCTCACCGACGAGGCCCTGACCGATGAACTGGATCGACTGGCGCAGGACCGCGGCGTTTCCCTCCTGGGAGTGGGACTGAACCCCGGCTTCATTTTCGACGCCCTGTTGCTGACGGCCACCGGCCCGGCCTGGGATGCACGCAGGATTCGGATTCGGCGGGTCGTTGACGTCTCCCGGTTCAGCGCCACCATCCAGCGGCGCCTGGGCATCGGTTTCTCCAGAGAGAGGTTCGAGGCGGGGGTTCAAGCCGGAACCATCTTCGGCCACATCGGTTTTCCTCAATCCTTTCATCTGGCCGCAAAATGTCTGGGCCGGACGCTGGACGACTACCGGAAGTCGTTCGAGCCGGTGATCGCCGAGCGCCCCTTTTCCAACGACTTCCTTACGGTCCAGCCGGGCCAGACCGTGGCGTTCATCCAGCGGGACGAGGGGGTCATCGGCGGAAAGCCTTGGATCGATTCCGAGTTCGTCGCATTCATCGATCCTTCCGCGGGGGACTTCGTGGCGCAGGACTCGATTTCGATTGAGGGATACAATCCACTGAATCTGACCATCAGGCCGGGCTGCCAGCCGCAACTGGGCTCGGCGGCCATGGTGGCCAATTCCATTCCCAAGGTGATTGCAGCGGCGCCCGGGTTCCGGACCGTAGCGGATCTCCCGCCCCTCTGTCCGCCGCTGACGGACAGCGACCGGTTGGCGGAAGCCGCCCGGGACTGGTGATCCAAGGAGGTCGTCCGGTGACCATGGATAAAATACGAACGATCCAAGTCATTCCCCTCATCCGTCGGTTGGACCGGGTCTTCAGCGGAAGCACCTACCAGATCGTTTCGCGGAACACGATCTACGCCCGGATCGAGACCGAGGGTGGGATCGTCGGCGAGGCCTTCGGAGGGGACGAGGACATCCACCAGGAGAAGGTGGTCCAGGTCGCCAATGAAAGCCTGGCGCCCCGCCTGATCGGCAATGAGATCTGGCCGGTGGAACCGCTCTGGCGCAAGATGTTCGCCACTCCGGATCTACCGCTGCACAATCGTGGCATCCACACGCTGGACATGATCAACCACGCCATCCTGATGCAGGCCATCGCCATCATCGATATGGCGATCTGGGACGCCGTCGGAAAGTCCTTCGGCAAGCCTTTGTGGCAGTTGCTGGGCGGGTTCCGAAGCCGGGTCCCCGTCGTCGGGATCGGCGGCTACTACAAGCCTGGAGCGTTGGAGGAACTGGGCGAGGAGATCCAACTCTGCATCGACCTGGGCCTTGCGGGGATCAAGCTGAAGGTCGGGAAAGCTTCGGTCGACGAGGACATCCGCCGGGTGGAATACATCCGGAAGCATTTTGCAGACACCTTCGTGGTCGCCTGCGACGCGAACCAGGCGTGGACTTTCGAGCAAGCGCACCGCTTCGCTCGGGGCGTTGCGGACCTGAATCTCAAGTGGCTGGAGGAACCGGTCTGCTGGTACGACCAGTTGGAGGGGTTGAAACGGCTGAGGAACTCCACCGCCATTCCCCTGGTCGCCGGGCAGGGGGAGATCTCCAAATGGGGCTGCCGGGACCTGGTCCTGGGCGGCTGCGTCGACACGCTCAACGTCGACGCCACCATCGCCGCCGGCATCACCGAGTGGATGAGGATCGCCTCCTTCGCCGAAACCATGGACATCGACATGGGTCACCATGAGGAGCCCCAGGTGGCGCTTCACATGCTGGCGGCCATTCCCAATTCCACGTATGTGGAGATCTTCCATCAGAAAGAGCGGGACCCCATGTGGTACGAGCTGGTGGAGGACCTGCCCCTCATCTCCGATGGATTCATGTATCCCAACGAAGGCCCGGGACTGGGCTGGCACTACAATGCCGACGTCATCGACCGATACGGCCAGCCGTGACCGGCATTTGTCGCCGACTCGACCGGCCACCTGCCCGTTGGTTCGAAAAGCCTACCGATCTCACCTATGACTGAGGAGCAATTCCACGGGATATTGGTCTGGACGATCTTCCTGACCGCCGTTGTGAGCTTCGCGAGCCTATCGGTTCTGGCTGCTCCCTACGGCCGGCACTACTCGGGGAAGGGTTGGGGGCCGCACATTTCCAACAGGACCAGTTGGATCCTCTTGGAGTTTCCGTCGGCGATTGTCTTCCTGTACGTCTATTTCTCAGGATCAGCTGCATTCCAGACTGTTCCGCTGATCATGCTCGGATTCTGGCAGGGCCACTATCTCAACCGGGCGTTCGTCTATCCTCGGCGCCTTCGAACCGCAGGCAAGAAGATGCCTCTTTTGATAATGGCTTGCGGCTTCACTTTCAATTCGATCAACGCGTACGTCAACGCCCGTTTCATCTCCGAATTCGGTGAGTACGGGTCGGAATTGCTGGCCGACCCGCGATTCCTGGCCGGTCTCGCCATCTTTCTGACCGGTCTGGTTCTGAACGTCCAATCGGACAACATCCTTTTGAACCTGCGAAAAACCGGGGAGTCCGGGTATTCGATTCCTCAGGGCGGCGCCTTCCGTTACGTCTCGTGCCCGAACTACCTCGGGGAAATAATGGAATGGGCGGGCTGGGCGCTGGCGACATGGTCGCCGGCTGGACTGGCCTATTTCGTATACACCGCGGCAAACCTGATCCCGAGAGCGCGCAGCCACCATCAGTGGTACCGGGCACGGTTTCCTGACTATCCCGCCAACCGGAAATCCCTGTTTCCGGGCTTGATCTGACCGTCGCCAGCACGACTCGAAAGAAAGATTGACAGCGGCCACAAGAACTCTGTATTGTAGAGTAACTCTGCAATGCAGAGTAATATGGTGACACTGTACTGAGGAGGAATCCATGACCGACAACACGCAACTCAAGGCAGACATCGCATATGTTCGCGCCGTCGCCGAACGATCGAGGACGAAGCCTGTACGTCCAATTTATCTTCTGTGGGCGATGATCGGGCTATGCGGATTCGCGCTGGTCGACTTCGTCGACGACAAGAAGTGGATTAGCATCTACTGGCTCTTCGCTGCACCGATCGGATTCGCGCTGTCGTTCTGGCTCGGTTTCCGGGCGGGTCGCAACCAGGGCGCCACCAGTCGCGAGTCGGGAATTCGCCACAGTTTTCACTGGCTGGCGTTCATGACTGCCGGCGTGCTTGGACTGGCGCTGGTCCATGCAGGACAGTTGACGTGGCAGGGATTCGGATCCCTGTGGGTGCTGCTTCTGGCGTTGACCTATTTCCAACTCGGGCTGCACATGGAGCGGCGATTGGTGCCTATCGGGATTTTGATGGCGACCGGGTATCTGGTCACGGTCTGGGTGCCGGCCTACGGCTGGACCGCGGCCGGAGTTGTGCTTGCCATCGCCCTCGTGGCCGCAGCCTTCCTTGGGACACCGAAGAGTGAAACCGCCAGCTGACCCCGATCTGCCCGCTCTGGAAGAGCTGGAACTGCTCAGCGGGCTCCTGGAGCACCGGGTGCGGCTGGCCATTTGCGTCCTGCTCTCCAAGTACGACGCCATGTCGTTCACTCGGCTCAAGCAGGTGCTGGGCGAGACGGACGGCAGTCTCGGCGCTCATCTCCGCAAGCTGGAGAGTTCCGGCTACCTGGACGTGGAGAAGGCCTACCGCAACCGGAGGCCGGTCACCTGGTACCGGCTCAGCGCCGTCGGGCGGACCAACCTGAAACGGCACCTTGCCGTCCTGACCCAACTGATCGATCAAGCGGAATAGCCGCGGCTGACACGCCATACCGGGCCAGGCGGTTTCGTCGATTTCTGTGTGTTGGCTGCGACAGCACCGGGACGGCCCCGGAATGATCCTTCGAGAGGAGGAGAGCATCAATGGAATAGGAGGGAATCAATGAAACCTGTTTCCACCATCCTGTCTGTCTTCATGATCTTGTCGTCCAGTCTCCATTCGGGCCCCGTCCTGGACGTGGCTCACTTGGTGTCGATTGAGGATCTGAGAGCCGAGATCTCGGACAGATATGTCGAACGTGCAGGCAACATTCGTGAAATCCAATCTCTGCTCCGGCATCCGGAGGTCCAAAAACTTGGCCACCTCTTCGATCTGGTGAAAATCGAAACTGGAATCCCAATACTGGACGACGCCACCTTGGCCAAGCTGGCCGATGAAAGCGCTCGGATGAACGAGCAATTTCAGGCTGGCCACCTGTGCGGTCCGAATTGGACGGCAATAGTAGCCGTGGTGGCTACCATGACCATGATCGTTTTGGTGGTTCTGATAACCACGAAATAGGAAGGGTGGATTGAGTTGGTCGACGGAGCCCAATTTAGGTAAACGGTTTCACATGGAAGGCTAATTCGGAACTTGTCCCAGTGTGGAAATCCGAATCCTGCCGTTGACGGTGGAAAGTGTTATGGGCGGGCCGCCTTCGCCGAGTTTACCTTCTATTTTCTTCCCGATTTTCCCTTGAGCCATAAGCGGAAAATCGGTTGCGATGGATCCGTTGACAGTCCGGGCGACCACATCGGCGTGGGTCTGGGCCGGCATGGTCAGACGAACCGAACCGTTTGTGGTATTCAACACCACCTCACCGTCGGGTGGGGTGGAAAAACTTGCCCGGACACGTCCGTTGGTCGCGTTGGCCCGAAGCCGGCCTTGCATATTCCGGGTACGAATCGATCCGTTCTTGGTCTGAGTTTCAATAGCACCCCTGGCGCCATCGATCTCAATGGCGCCATTGACGGTCTCCGCCTTCAAGGGCCCCTTGCTACCCTGAACCTGAATCTTTCCATTAGTGGAGGAATATTGCTCCTTTCCTTCAAGGCCGGAGGCGAAAACACGCCCATTGGAAGACGTCGTCTTCACGTTCATCCTGCGGGGCAGCTTGATTTCAATTTGGACAGATGTGGAACGGACCCGCCAACTCCAGTGGTTCGGCCGAACGGCACGGATCGTCAAGGTCTCTCCCTCGTGAATCGGTTCGACCTGGATTTCTTTCAGGATTTCCTCGGTCTGATCCAGTCCCCACCCGTTCACTCTCTTGGTCACCTTCAACTGAACTTCAGCCCTGTCCCAGGCTTGAAGGTCAATGGGCCCGTTTCTGTTTTCCAGCGAAACGGTTCGGATCACGGATGCCGGGTAGGTTCGCTCAGTAACCTCGGTTTGCTCGAAATCCGCTTCTCCCCAACATGCGGCCGCCGACAGCAGAAGGAGAAGACCAAGTGAAACACCCGGACGACAGTGGTTATTGGAGATCATGTTCGTATCCTTTCGGTTCGGCCGGTGTGGCAGACGGTTTCCTCCATCTACGGAAATAGGCGTCAGTCGTTATCTGTCACGAATCGAGGTCTGAGCCCAGAACAGCATGAGAGTCAGGAATCCCGCGGCGAGACCCAGCAACGCCGACCAGGATACGAATGTCGGAGAAAGTGGAAGGACGGACTCCAATCCAGACGTCGCGTCGTTCCACCAAAATGCCATGAGGCCCGCGGTGGTTCCCACCAGGAGAATCTCAGACCACGCTTGAATCGTGGCGAGCTTTGACTGTCGCCGATTGTACTCAGCGATTCTTGCCATCAGCAGGACGAATTCGCGGCGGGGGACCCGGTCGCATTGCGCTGCGATCTCGCTTTCGAAGGTCGCCCGTAGGAGCCCCTCCAATTCATCGGCGCGCCGATTCCGCAGTTCAGTCATTAGCCCGCTCCATCCGCCGTTGGGTCAGTCCGGGTCAGGTAAGCGGAAAGCTTCTTCCGAGCCCGAAATGCCAGCACTCGAACGCTTCTCCGTCTGAGGTTCATGATCCCTGCGACCTCCTGGTGGGAGAATCCCTCCGCGTACAACAGCCAGAGCATTTGCTGCTGGCGCTTCGATAACGTGCGGAGTCCCTCGCGCAAGGCGAGAATGTCGGCAACGTTTGCTTTTGGCTCGGGTGCCACAACTTGATCTTCCGGCTTCTCCAGTCTGTTGACCTTCTGCAATCTGCGGCCGTGATCCGCAATCGCGTTTGAAGCGATGCGGTACAAATACGCTCGCGCCCCGGGCGCGTCCGGAGTCTTCGCCATCGGGCTCGACAGGAACTTGACATACGTGACCTGGAACAGGTCGTCGGCCGAGTCCCGATCGCTGCAATGGCGAAGAACATATGCGCGAATAGCTGCTGCCGTGGCGTCGTAGAAGCGGGCGAACGCATCGTCGTTCGAGCCGGACTGCTCCATCACTCCCAAACTTGTGCTGCAGGATGTTCCAAAGAAGGTCCACGTCTGAGGAAGCGTTTTTAGCCCCTCACCCGCGTGTGTCGGCGGCGCCAGTCTGGTCCCCGTTACGTTCTTCCACACGCCACATGACGTACGTGGACAACGCAAGGGCAACACCGACGGCACCTACGACGACAGCAGCGATCAGAAAATCGTCGTCACGCACAAGGGCCAGGACAGCGAATCCAATACCCATAAGCGTCAGTATGGAAGCCGGGACGAACAGCCCCTTCCATTTCTTGGAAGGTTTTTCAGTCTCCAACGTCAGCGCACTGGCGAGTTTTGATCCCGCCGGTCCTTGGATCGCCTGGGCAAAGGCTTCGCCCGTCGAGAATTTTTCGATCATCCGGCGGACAATTTCCGCCCGTTGCTCCTGTGCTCTCCTGCGAGTCACATGGCTGAGCCAAATAATCAGCACCACCATGGCGAAGACCCCAAGTGGTACGAGTGTGTTATGCATCCACATTCCTGCCTCCTTTCAGACTTACTCATAAGACGTTCGAAGGTGGGCGATCGTTAACTATAGTCGCAGGCGCAGCCCCCCATCCGGCACGACTTGAACATATTGCTCGCCTGGGTCAGCGAACCCGAGCTGATTCGCCTCGACGAACCAGAACACCTGTATCCGAAGCCATATTTGGGGATTCCGGCGGGGACGCGTTACGATCAGCGACCGATGGGAGGCGCGACGTCACGGTTCCGAAGGTGGGTACTTGCCGCGCTGGCTGGCGTAGTCATTCTCGTAGTGGTTCTCGTGGCGATTGTTCTCGCCGTATTCCGCTTCGGAGCCTTGCCTCTTGAAGACGGAACGATCTTGGGCGGCGGCCGCGTCGAGGCTGTGGTGGAAACAATGGGCCCGATAGCGATCGGGTCGTACTTGATCGTCCTGGAGAACGGCGGCTATGCCCTGGTGGACGCCGGAATGGATTCGGAAGCCCTAGCGATCCGGGCGGTCCTACAGGGCCGAGGCGCCGAGCGCCGGGACGTACGGTTCATCTTCGTGACCCATGCCCACGGAGACCACATGGGCGGACTCCTGTCCTTTCCCGCCGCCGAGGTCTACGCCATCGAGGCCGACGCGGAGGCCATTCGCCGCACGAATCCACGTACCGTGCAAGGATTGGCGGACGGTGATGTGGTCAAGGCTTCGGGTACGAAGTTTGAGGTGTTCGCGATACCGGGCCACACATCGGGCAGCGCTGCCTACCTGGTGTACGGCGTCCTCTTTCTGGGGGACAGCGCGGCTGCCGCGTACGATGGTTCGTTCCAGGCAAATTGGCTTTTCTCCGAGGATTCCGAATCGAACCAGGATTCGCTTGCCGCACTGGCCCGCCGCCTGCCGGACAGAGCGACCAAGGTGCAGCAGATCGCATTCGGACATCAAGGGCCGGTCGACGGTCTCGGGCCTCTACTCAAGTGGGCATCCGATCGCGAGCGGCGGTAATAAGCGGGATCGTGGCGAGTGCCCGGATTCCACCCCGCCAGACGCCTCAGCCCACCCGCACGCCGTTCTTGAAGGTGCCCACTTCCTGGTTGCCGCCCTTGTCGCGAATGACCCGTGCATTATTCCCTCCTGTGAACGGAAGCTCCTCACTTCCACCGCGGTCACCAATGTCGTAGGGACGCCCCGGAGAGGCTATTCGAGTACCTGAAGATAAACTTCGGAAGGATCCATTTTGCAGTATTCCAACAACTTTTTGGTGTTGTTCCTGACTTGCCAGGCATTCAGATTTACATTGACGAACAATGGTGTTCCGTCAATGTGCTTGGTTTTTCCAAACTCATTTCCGGTTGGATGAACCGGCTCAGTATGCACGCTGTGCACTTTCGGACTCCATCCGATCGGGAGATCTTCGACGGTGAGCCGTCCGTCTCTGTAAAGCTTTTCGACAACACTGGTAAGTACCTGGTTCCAATATTTCAGTTTCTGTTGTTTCCCGTCCCAGAACCGGATGGTCTCCGGGCACAATGTCCCCGCCGACGGATTGTATCCGGATAGCGCAAGCCAGCCAGGTTCCTGCGGTCGTGGCGGTGGGACATTTGTGACCGCAGCCGGCTGCGGATCTTTACGGACACCGAGAATTGGCTCCCCGGCTGGGACTGGTTCGCCGGACGCCAGATTGGGTCTCCACAGCACCAACAGTCTCAGTGCGCTTTCATGCGCCCGGGCGGAAACAATGGAGACTTCCAATATCTGTCTTTTTTCCAATGGGCCCGGCTGAAAGACCTTGTACAGTTCCCAATTGTTTCCATCGGTCAGACCCGCGTATTCAATGCCGGACTCGTTCGCGTAATTGAGCATCTGCCTCCGGGATTTGGCGTCCAGCACCGTACCCAGTTTCTTGGCTTCTATCACGGCGGCGGGATGGCCGTCGGGTCGAAGCAGAGCGTAATCAGCCCAGCCGTCGCTCTCCTTGTACTCCGGAATCACTGCGCTTGGGTCATCGGTGTCCCAACCCAGCGCGTCGAGCAGCGGGTCAATCAGTGCCATGCGCGTACGCGTTTCGTATTCTCGCAACACGGTCCCATGGGCCTGCATGCGTTGTTGGAGCAATTCAATACAGCCCACTATGTCATCAAGTCCCATTTCCCATCTCCTCTGCAGACAATTTCCCTTATGTCGTTACAGGATATAGCCTCACGGTCTCCAACTGGTCGTGAAGTCCAACGCCTTGATGAAATCAAAGGGATCGAAACAACTCACGCCAAGATCCCGACACACGTCGGGAATCCGTCGGTTTGCTCGATTCTTCGTCGGTTTCGAAACCTCAGTGGTGACGACGATGCGTTGCGCGGAATCACGGAGCGCGTACGCGATCAGAAACGGATCGCGGCCGAGTCGCTGGATTTCCTCGTCGTTTAGATCTGGCGCGTATCCTGACGCTGTCACATGGGCAACGAGCACTACGTCAACATTCTCGTCGAGCAGCAGCTTGCCCCTGTTGTCCTTCACCCACCATGTGAGATCGTCCTTGTTTCCCTTAAGGATCTCCTCGTACATCTCCAACGGTATCTTGGTCTGCTGCTTAGAAGCACGGTCCACGAGCCAGTCCCAGAATTCAGGCACACGACTGATGGGGTAGTAATCACGGTTCGCGTCGATGAGGACATTGGCGTCGAGGAGATAGAGCAAACGTCGACTCCTACAACGCCCTGGCGGGACGCAGTAGTTCGCCCACTTGCCTGGGCTTGACGCTCAAGATCTTGGCTGCCTTGGTCGTCGACAATGCGCCTGATTTCATCATGCGCCTAGTGAACCATAGCAGCGCTTCCCCAACCCGGTGACGGCGTACGACGTAGTAAGTGGGGCCACCCTCTGATTCGCGTGCTTTCTCACGCCGTCGGTTGCGCTCGCGATTCCACCATTCGGCGAAATCCGCACGGAGGCGGTTGAAGGTTTGCTGATTGATGCGGTCGGAGCGAAGGAGCCGGTAGGCAACCATCGTGTGGCTCAGATTCCGCCGACGGGCGAACCTGCTAATGCGTTGTCGCTGCTCGGTGATGTCCTGATTCAAGTCGATCTTAATCTGTTCGAGTTCCTCCGCAGGTAGCAACCACTCCGCGGCGACGTTGTTGCAGAGCGCCTCGATTCCTGTCCCAGGATTCGCCCCACTGATGCCGGTCTGGCCGAGCAATAGATGGACAAGTTCGTGTAGGAGTGTGAAAGACCAAGCTGGTGTCGAGTCTTGGTCGTTGATCACCACGAAAGGGGCGATGTCGTCAGCTATGGCAAATCCGCGGAAAACAGTCACAGGAATAGCGGTATGGTAGCTGCCCAAGTCCCCCTTGAGCAGAACGAACACACCGGCATCTTCAGTTCGGGACCGGAGCAAAGAGAACGCTTTGTTCGGCGTGGTCTGCGCGTAGTATTGGGCGGCGTCCAGGTCGTTTCCGAGCACGTCGCGCAAAGCCTCGGCAGCGCGCTGGGCCAAGCGATCGGTGCCTGTCGGAACACCTTCGCGCTCGAAGAGTGAACCCACGAACGGCAGGGAATCAGCCTCGCCCTCCGCTTCCAGGACGGCTCGAATCATGCCCTGCCGGCTCCGCACATCCCGGACCAGCGCATCGATCAGGGCATCCATCTTGCGGGACCGCGTCTCTGGAAGCGTGCGAAAGTCAGCACCACGATCACCCCGTGGTGGTGGCGCGGCCAAATAGAAAGCGAGCAAGGGCCGGCGATAGTGCCGAGCCATCCTGACCAGTACAGAACGCGTTGGCTCTTGCTCACCTCGTTCAAGAGCCGCGAGCCGGTCAACAGCTGCGACGCCCCGGGCATCTCCAATGCCGACCTTCACGACGGCATCATGGAGGGTCATGCCTGCGGTCTCGCGCGCCCAGAGGAGGATCTCGGGATTCACTGCTGGCATCGCTTCTCATATATAGAGTAACAGCCGACCGAAACTCAGACGAACTCAGACGCCGAGGCGATCCATTTCGGATTGGCCTCCGGAGGTCGACGCTACCAGTTGGATTTGCGGAACACCTATCTCGGAGCGTTTATACTACGTGGCCCTGCGGAGGTTCTCACACTCCCAGTGGTGGATCGCCGGAAATAGCAGTGGCTGTCATGTGCCTCCGATCACGGCTTCAGTCAGTCTCGGCAGGTCCGCCGCAATGCAGTCGGGCAAGTCGTACGCCGTCTCCTCTTGGTGGTCCGAGTCCTCTCGGCAACGCTTCTTGATCTGCGCGAACTGAACACCCCGTGGCTGTAGGCGTAGAGCAGAATCCACTCGATCTGACGCGCGGCGGTAGGCTCGACGGCCCTACTAACTGTACTGGTCCTCCACTGCCGACGTGTCCACCTGCTTGAATAATTCCTGATGGAGAAAACATTCGTGATCCCCCGGCAAAAAGTCGAACACGTTGGCCGGAGACAGATGACTCTGTCAGTAATCCATTGGATACGGTTTGAATCTTGGGGTGCCCGACACACTCCTGGCGCTTCAACATCCAGACACTAAGAGCGTTGGTTCCAGGTGAGCAGCCGATCGACGGCGTGCGCGGTGACGGCCGCGCCGCCGTCGAGGAGCACGTTGGGGATTCCGGCACCGAAATACCGGACGCTGTCGCGTCCGAAAAGTTCGCGTGCGCGGGTGACGACCTTGGGCAGGGGCTTCCTGGTTTCGAGATCTTCAGGATAGAGCCATCGGCTCTCGTAATCGTCTTGCTTGTCGACCACGCTGCATCGGACTTGGTCCTTCGAGTCCTCCTTGCGGATCCGTGCTGCGAGAAATGCCCGGTAGGCGACGTCGTCGGGCGGCAGGGAGTAGCCCATGAAAACGATATGATTCGCTTTCTGGACCACGACGCGCATTTCGCGCTGGATCTCCTCCAGAAACGGTGGTGGCGTGGACTTGAAGCTCGTCTGTCTGACCAGGGGCGTGTGGTGCGCATAGGTCAGAGTCTTGCAGTGGACGCACGCGCGGGCGTCCACCCTGCCGATTTCCCATTCGTCACGTTCCGTGTCCTCTTCCTGCATCCAGCTTTGAAATTGGATGTTATCCGCGAAGGTCTTGAGTGGTGGCGGTGGCAGCAAGGACTCGCTATCGATCTCCCGTGTGTCGCCAATGTAGGACGAGAGCTTGCCGCAGTTCGGACACTCGCGCCACCACAAGCAGCCGTGCGGGAACAAGTACTTGCTGACCCGAATGCGGACTCGGGCGCCGTGGTCGCGGTCGTTGAGCTGCCTGGCACCCGAAATATTCATGGGCTGCCAGACCTTGCTGCCGACGTGGTTTTTACGGACCCTGGGACCGGCGACGAAGTAACCGACGTCGTGGTAGAGCTGCATCCTGCAGGCGGGACTCCCGACGTTCGGGACGTTCGCAGCTCGATTCAAGTCGCCGTTGGCGACAAACTGGGCCCAAATCCCGACGGGATCCCAGTTCATACTCACGACGCTGACATCGCCCAAAATGAAAGGAAGCTCCTCGAAATCGCCGGGACCGGCCTTTGCGGCGAACCGAAGACCCTGAGACTGCATCCTTCGGCCCAACTTGGCGGCAAAGTCATAGTGGTGGTTCAGATGGGCGTGTGTTCGGACGCGACTATGCCAGTCGACATAGAACAGTGACTGGATAAGGAGCCCCAGCGCCCCGCGAGCACCCAGCACTCGTTGCGGCGTGAGGAACTTGCCGTCTCTGTCCGGGAACCCGTGACCGCTCCGATGGTGCATATCCAGAAGGTTGAAGAGGTCGATAAGTTTGAAGCAGGTGTCGCCCGATGCAGCGGTGGGGGTGGAACGGGGTTCGGCGGCGCGGCGTGGACAGACGTTGATGGCGGCGACAAGTCCCGGCCAGTCGTAGAGGTTCCGCAGCTCGACAATGCGATTGCGAAGTTCGTCTTCGTCGTCGCATCTCCAGTTGCGAGCCATGGCGGCCAGCTCTTGCGCATTGATGTCCGCAGTCGAGAACTCGTGACCGGTGGCGGCGTAACGATCACCGAGTATCCGGAGCACGTCGGAGAACGCATCGACCCATCGGTTCGAAACGCCTTCCCCGAAGGCATTCCGAACGCGGGTGTGGACGGATTCCGTCTCCGATTTTCTGGGATAAGGGGCGAGTGCATGCAGGAACTCGGCCTGTTGATCTGTCAATCTAAGGCCGAGAGATGCTGTCGCGCCGGCACCCCAGAACAGCACCGTGCGTGAACCGGTCATCACTTCTTATTGCTGGTTGCAGGAATCGTGATGGCGTGTAGGACCAAGTCAGGTTTGCACTTCTTGACTTCTTTGCACTTCTTGACTTCGACTTCGACCAATGTCTGTTGGGTCGCCGCTGCAACTAGACCGGGCCAATCGCTTGTGACCTTGATCTGAATTCCCTTACCGGAGTCTGGAAGCTTGCTCTTTTTGCAACAATCGTCTCCGTCGTTACCGATGAACACCGCGTAATCCGTGCCACCGTAGCGGATAGTCGAGTCGGCGTTTGGAGTGAAGAATATCGTTGTCGTCAATCGCGACTGGGAACGACCAAGATTCTCACAACACTTGGAATCGCCCTTGGACGCTACAATTTTGAACCGGACCCGGATGATCCCTGTTGATCTGTATGGTCCATTGCTCATCTGCACATGCCTTCCGAGATGCCTATTGAGGCAGGCGAATTTACAAAGCCAACCTCCCAAGTATCGATTTCTACTCAACAAAGCATCTACTATAGCAATTCGGTTCGTGAAGTCATTGCTGGACCAGGGACGTTTTTTATGTCCTGCCGGACAACGAGGAGCTTGGTCCAGTGTGTTCCTGACCGCCATCGCCGCACGACCGAACGGTTCCTGTCGCCGGTGACCGTTTCGGTCGCGGGATGCCGCCGCGTAGGCACGACCAGGCTCCCACCGACTTGCCAGATCCGTTGTCCCGTTGACGTAGCGGGAGAACGCCGCCCCCCTGCTCGCATTCTCCCGCGTTCGGATCTCCATAGATTCTGTCCGGCGCCACGTCCTCGACCAGTGTCTGACACATTTTGTTTAAGACCTTCATGGTCCGCTTCGCCATGGCGCCCTGCCTGTTTGGACCAGCAGACCGTGGCGTGTTAATATCAGAGCAAAGGTCCCCTCCTGATGACAAGAGTGCCAGGGGTGCTCTCTCCGGCGACGGAGTAGTCAGGGGGGTCATCATTTTGGGTAGACGTTGGACTCCCGGCGCACCGCCAATTTGATGCGACCGTACCAAGTGCTATCCTCCATCTCCCATTTCCGAAAGATCGCCCAGCAGCAGTAATCGGCCAACTGCAGCCCGTAGTGGGAACGTGACTGGTGATGCAGGATGCGGTAGTTCACTCCAGGTAGCTGATTCCTGGCTACTGCACCCTGAATGCTTTTCTCAACAGCTTTTCGTTTCTTGTTCACTGGGATCGTATCGGTGATGACAACGACCCTGTCGGCGCCCGTGCCCAACTCGGCGGTCAGTGCCCCTCGCAGCAAGTACCCTAACATCCAACGGTACATTCGTGACGTTGTCTGCCTCGCTGGGGCGATTCTCGCCTTCTCGACGACCACGCAGTAGATGCGAATGTTGTTGAGATGCGTCGCGATTAGATCGAAGACGACATGGCGCGTGGACTTTCGGTCGTTGTAGCAATGGAAAAACTCGATGTTGGTCCCGTTTTCGATGCAGTCGTATCTGTATCGGTCGAGCGGGCCCGAAATCGGAAACGGTCGATGCATGCCGACGCTGGTCAGAACCAGATAACGGGTTCCACTCTTCCGGAAATCGAAGTTGCCGGACTCGTCAAGAAAAATGTAGGAGCAGGGAGTTGCTGAGTTACTCACGCAAGGGTCCTCTCGTATTCAGCCAATCCGAGTTCTTCTCGTCTCCAGACAGGCCAAAAGGAATAGAGATCCTACCAACTTCATCGGCGTGTCCTGGGTTCCCCATACGATAGGTACGCACGGGGTTGCGTCCCCTGAGCCGCTTAATGAAGCCCATTGGGCAGTTGCAAGACCGAAAATCAATATTGTATCCTGTAGCGCGACACGATACAATCCAAGGCGAAATTTTTGAAGGATAGCATTTGAGACGAGAAATGGGAGAGCCCAAACATCCGGGTCGCTTCATCAGGGAGCACGTGATCCCGTCGAAAATGTCGGTGACGGATGCCGCGAAGAGATTGGGTGTGGGCCGGCCGGCTTTGTCCAACCTGTTGAACGGCAAATCTTCGCTTTCGGACGACATGGCCATCAGACTTGAAAAAGCCTTCGGGGAAGATCACCAGAAACTCCTGGATCTTCAGGCAGAATTCAATCGACATGAGCGGCGCGGGAAAGTAAGGTCGGTGGCCGTTCGCGCCTACGTTCCCCCGTTCCTGACTATCAACGCCCGACAAATCGAGGATTGGGCGGAGACTATTGACGCTCGGCATAGGCTGGCGGTTCTTCTGCGCAGATTGATCCATTCGACAGGCCGTAGCCTGCGCCGAGTCGATTTTCCCGGCTACGACAATGCGGAGCGCAAAGGATGGGATGGATTGATAGATGCGCGCGCGGCGACGCCGTGGATTCCCGAGGGAGAGTCCCGTTGGGAATTTGGCACCAATCGGAATCCAAGCCGTAAAGCTGAGGACGATTATCGGAATCGTACTCGCTCCGTTTCAAAGGAAGAGAGGGATGAATGCACGTTTGTCTTTGTCACGCCGCGAAATTGGCACGGAAAGACCAAATGGGCAAAAAGAAAGCTTGAGACAAGAAACTGGAAGGCAGTTCGGGCCTATGACGCAAGCGACCTAGAGCAGTGGCTGGAAGAGTCGATCCCCGCACAGATATGGCTTGCCGAGAGGCTGCAAGTGCCGGCTGACGGGTTCGAGACGCTCGATCATTTCTGGAAGCGGTGGTCGGAGGCGAGCAATCCGAGCATCACGCCGGCGATATTTGAGCCTTCCATCACTGCGTTCCGAGACAAATTCAGCAAGTGGCTGAAAAAACGAAGCGAACGACCGTTCGTGGTCAGCGCCGACTCTCGAGAGGAAGCGATCGCGTTTCTCGCGTGTCTGTTTCGAGACAATGCCATAGAGAAGCAATCCGGTGACCTGGCAGTTGTATTCGATTCCGCTCAGACCTTACGGAAGCTGGCATCATCACCGGTGTCTTTCATTCCGATTGTTTTCTCCAAAGCGGTCGAACGCGAGTTGTCTCCCATTTGTCGTCGGCTTCACTGTCTCATCGTTCGTCCGCGCAACGCTGTCAATTCGACGCCCGATATCGCCCTCGATCCGTTGGACGATGATGGTTTCGTCGAGGCTCTTGACGAAATGGGTTTCGGCCAAGATGAAGCCCGACGACTCGCAAGAGAATCGGGCCGGTCACCGACGATCCTGAGACGGCGCCTCTCACAGATCGATGCCATCAGGACTCCGCAGTGGGCCGAGGATGAAGCAATCACCAAGAGTCTGATCCCGATGGCCTTGATTGGGTCATGGCGCGCAGATTCGAATGCGGATCGTGAGGTCTTGGAGCGCCTTTCGGGCCAGCCTTATCGAGAAATCGAGAGTAGTATCAGGCGCCTGCTGCAATCTGACGATAGACCTGTCTGGTCCGTTGGACAACATCGGGGAGTTACCTCGCAAATCGACGCTCTTTTTGCGATCGGTTGGCAGATCACCAACGAGGACCTGACCAAATTTTTCGAGGTGGCCGAAAATGTTCTCTCGGAGACCGATCCAGCACTCGACCTGCCGGAGGAAGAGAGATGGACCGCTGCACTACATGGCAAGGTGCGCGCTCATTCTAAGCCGATGCGCAATGGGATCTGTGACAATCTCGTCATTCTCGCCATCCACGGAAACAACCTCTTTCGGGACCAGCTTGGAATGGATGTCGAGGTTCGCGTCTCTTCGTTTATCAGTCGTCTACTGACGCCTCTCACTCTCGACAAGCTGCTCTCACACGGAGATCACCTTCCTCGCTACGCCGAGGCGTCGCCGGACGGATTCCTCGATCTGATCGAAAACGACTTGCGATGTGCGTCGCCAGTCGTGCCGGGATTGCTGAAGCCTGCCGACGGCGGTCTGTTTGGTGGGTGTCCGAGAAAAGGGCTCTTGTGGGCACTGGAGTGTCTTGCTTGGAAGAACCTGGGTCGCACGAACCTGATCTTGGCGGAGTTGTCGAGAACAGTCATTAATGACAATTGGGCCAACACACCGATCAACAGTCTGCAAGCGATCTATCGCTCTTGGATGCCGCAGACGGCAGCTTCGCTCGAAGAGCGGATCAAAGCCCTTGGGGCGTTGACGATACGGTTTCCGGATATCGGATGGCGGATATGTGTTGAACAGCTAAGCAACGGGCCTCAGATGGGGATGTCCAGGTATCGGCCACGGTGGCGCGGCGATGCATCAGGAGCTGGTCGCCCACTGACAACTGGAGAGCCCTTTGAGTTCTTACGCAAGGTGCTCGACCTTGTGCTCGCATGGCCAGATCATGACGAAAATACGTTTGGCGATCTTGTCGACGGGCTTTGGCGAATGCCGGAGAAAGACCGAGACAAGGTTTGGAATCTGATCGACGGCTGGGCGGATTCGCAAGCTGATGATAGGGCCAAGGCCGTCCTTGCCGAGCGAATTCGCAAGTTTGTATTCAAACCGGCCGGTGCCAAGACTTCTTGGAATAAAGTGGGGCAAGAGAGAGCACGAAGTGCGTACTCGAAGTTACGACCGGAGGATCCCGTCGTCTGTCATGCTTGGCTCTTTGCCGACACCTGGATTCACTATTCTATGGACGATGACGAGGAGGGTGATTTCGACTACGACAAACACGCGGATAGAATCGATAGTCGTCGCTCCGAGGCGATGGGTGAGATCTGGGCCACTCGTGGTTTTGACGGTGTGACGGCGCTGCTATCCGACGGCGGAATAGCGGATCTCGTGGGACGCCACATGGTGTCTACCCTCATTGATACACGGCAGCGGGCGAGTTTCTTGAAGCAGTGCCTATCCATCACTAGCCATCGTGAGAGTGAGATTGACGGCTGCATTCGGGGTTTTCTGGGCGCCATCGAACCCGAAGCCAGACGCGGAACCCTCGACCTGTTCGCGAATGACCTTGACACGGACCAAATCGTTCGATTAATCCGGTGCGCCCCCTTCGGGCAGGACACGTGGCGCCACCTTGACCAGTACGACGGGGAAGTCCGACGTCGATATTGGTCGGAAGTCCTTCCCGATTGGGCACGACACAGTGAGTCGGAATTGATCGAGATCATCGACCGTCTGCTGGAAGCAAAGCGCCCGAGGGCGGCGTTCCGCGCCGTACAGTGGAATTCGTCGAAGATCGAGACATCGAGGCTCAAGCGTCTCTTGTTTGCCGTTGCGACTATGAACCAAGAGCCTGAGGGTCATTATTTGCCCGAGGCTTACCAAATCTCAGAGGCACTGTCCGCACTTGATGGTCGCTCCGGCGCGAGTCGGGAAGAGATGGCTCAACTTGAGTATTTGTATATCAATGCACTCGATCGTGGTGAACACGGCATTCCCAACCTGGAGTGGATGGTTGCCGAATCCCCGATTCTGTTCGTTCAACTTCTCGCCCGGTGTTTCAGGCGCCGGGACGGTGGTCAGGACCCACCGGAATGGCGAATCGAAGACTCCGATCATGGTCAGACTAGGGCCAATTCCGCTTTCAGAGTTCTACGACGCATCAACCGTCTGCCAGGTACCCGGCTAGACGGCGGAATCAGCACCGAGAACCTGTTCGCGTGGGTGACCGAGGTGCGGCGTCTGTGCTCCGAACACGGCAGGGTAGAGATCGGAGACGAATATATCGGTCAACTTCTGTCCGGGGCTCCTGGCGAATCTTCGGGGAGTTGGCCGTGCCTCCCAGTCTGCGAAGTGATGCAGAGAATTTCCGCCAAGCACATTGGATTGGGATTCATTGTTGGTGTTCGGAACAGGCGTGGTGTAACTACGCGTGGAATCAACGACGGTGGTTCGCAGGAACGGACGCTTGCCGCAAAATACCGGGAATGGGCTAAGCAACGCGCCTTCGACTACCCCTATGTCGGTCGCGTCCTCGAAGGTATTGCAGCCGCCTACGATGCCGAAGCGAGGTCGCATGACTCCGACGTGAAGATCAGGAACAGACTTGGATGACGATTCGCCGAAACCTGATCCGTGCCAGGTTTTCGTTTGGAGTTGGAGTCGTCAATGGAAAAGTGGGTCGATACTATCAAGCTAGCGTGGCCCACCGTGCGGTAAAAAAATAGGGTCAATACTTCAACGATACTCTGTTCTTCCTTTCAGTATTCCGACGGTTCGACGGTTGCGCCCCGAAGGGGGGCTTGCGAGCCTGGGGCACTGCCTTCTGGGGAGAGCGATGGATGTTCCGCTGATTGCATTCGGCAATCAAAGGCCCGTCACAGGTCTGGCCTATCCCCAAGTGGCTATCCGGGCCCGAGCGACTGTCTGTAAGCCTCCAGAAGAAGGACTCGCGGACCTTGCGAAGGGAGTTTCTGCAGACCTTGGAGATGGCCGACTCATGCGCTAAGAGGACTCTCCCTGGCCGGAATCACTTTGGCGGTCGACGGACGTATTTTCGCCCAGAAGTTGTTTGTCTCGCCTGGATGTCCTTGAAGATGGCATCGACGTCGTAATCGAACTGGGCGGCGTGTTTGTCTCGTACGGCCCGGATTTCAGCGATGATAGGGTCAGTTTGCGGCATCTGTATGATCAGGCTCCATAAATTCGTTGGGCGTACAAATGATCGGAGGCTCATATCCTTGTTGCCGACAAACATATTCAATCCTGGCTCGCAGGGCGGTGTTGGCGATGTGCCGCGACCTCTACTTTACGAGAGGAAGTGATTCCCAATATGGCCGCAATGCGCCGCGCGGCGTGGGAAAAGTATTCTACTTCCTCAGGTAACAGAGCACGGCCCAGGATGGCATGCTCCCGGTATGAGAGCCATTTCTTCAGGACTTGGTAACCGCCGAGCCTGTAGTTCCAAACAGCGGCCGGAACGTTCCGCCAGAAGGCATTGTCATTCAGGTGAATGTCGAACGTGACTCTGTCGAGTTTGAATCCGGCGCCAACCAATGCGGCGCGTTCTTCGGGTGCATAGGGTCGTTTTACGGCGCGTCCCTGTCCCGGCATGACGGCATTTCCTGAACCCGAGTATCCCCATCCCGCAGTCAGTGCGAAATCGTCTTCGGTCATGTTCCGCCCGTCGGTCGTGGCGGGCTTCGCGATGGTGGCGATATCTGAACGCAGGGGGACTTCAGTAACGCCTGGAACCGACGTTTCGGGGTCGAGCAGGGCGGCGAGGTTCCGGCCTCGAGCCACCAAGCGTGTGAACGCCTCGGTCCCATCTTCGGACTTCCCGTCGGACCATCCGGGAAGTGGGATCCGCGGCCAGCCCATCTTGAGTGCTCCAGCATTGCCAGCGCGGTAACCAGGGTCATGGAGAACGGCGAGAACAAAATGGAACAGGTCTTCCGGGCTCCAGTTACTACGTACAAGATAGCCGTGCGCCTTCTCTGAAAGATTCGGTTGACGCACCTCGTTCACAGCGCTTCGGTGCCAGACGGGGAACATCAGCGCACCGCGTTCGATCAGATGCAACGACGCCATATGTTCCGTGAAACAGGCCTGCGGTTCTTCCCCACCTTTTCGCAGATGCTGTGCCGCTGAGATCCAGAGGTTTCCATCAAACACATGGGGCCTGTATTTAGCGCGTTTCTCGTCGAGTAATTTCGTGTCTTTTTCCCAGTAAAGCCAGCGGATATCAAATGGTCGATAGGCGAAGCGAACGAAACCAGCCTCGGCAGGACCGCCACGTGTCAACAGCGCGTCGCGTACGGCGCGGGCGTCGAACCGCGCCGTACGTTTCATGATCCCTGGATAGCGCCGTTCAATTTCCTCGTCGCTCAGGTTTGCGTCAAAGTATTCGGAAACTCGCTTCTGGAGCCGGTCGAGATCGACATCAACAAGAAACGCATCACGGCTGGTTTTAACCCCCGGAAACGACTTCGGAAACAGATCGGGTAGCGCCGGCCATTCGAACCAGTCCTCGCTGACCGTTGTTTGGACAAAGGGCAATCCAAGCGGAAGGATGGGCTGGTTACGGTCATAGAGTGTATCCGGTTTTGCGCCGGCCGTCGCCAGCAGAGCGGTCCGCTTTTTCTGTCCCCAGAGGTGCCGAAGTTGAACCACGTCGGCAGGAGCGTGATCAGCTTTGCGAACCAGTGTCGCTATAGCCGTACCGACCTGGATTCCTACCGGATTGCCCTCTGTCGAGAAGATGCTCGGGTCTGGAGAGCCGTCCGGAGCGATTTTTCCGGTCTTGTACTTGTCGCCGTTGAGACAGTCGATGCGAATTGCGTCGAATGCCTCGAGAAAACGTTCCCGCATCCCCGTGAAGGACAACCCGTCCAGCCAGGAATGGTTGGAGATGAAGTACACGACGCCACGGCGTGTCTTCTTGGCAATGCGCCGTTCTGCCATGCGGAAGAAGCGGACATAGAGGTCATTCAATCCCTGTCCTTCGGAACGGCGCACGAGCTTCGTCGTTCGATAGGCCTTGGACAGCGCACGTTCTTCTTCCACCGCCACTCCAGCGAAGCCGTTATATGGCGGGTTTCCGAGGATCACGAGAATTGGGGTCTTCCGCTTCACCTTTTCCGCCCGGTCTCGCTCTTCCTCCAGTTCTGGGAATGGCAATGGCCTCTTTAGCCCCGATTGCCAACCGGTGAGCGCGTTCGTGAGGAAGATCCCGGCACGCTCAGTTCCGGAATCGGCCATTGGTGCATCGAGCTCTCGCAAAGTGACGCCGACCTGGAGATGGGCAACGATGAAAGGAGCCGGCATGATCTCGAAGCCGAACACTCGTTCGGTTGCTGCCCGCTTCACCCGCGATCCCGTGAGCGCCCCGAGGCCCTGTCCTCTGAGATTGGCGTTGATCCGGCGGAGCACTTCGGCGAGATAGGCCCCGGTGCCGCAACAAGGATCGAGGACGTAAACGTTTTCCCCCGCGAGCCCCTCGGCGATGCCGAGATCTTCCTTGAGCGCCCGGTCGACGCGGGCGACCATGTAGCGGACCACTTCAGTAGGCGTGTGCCAGACGCCCAACTGCTTTCGCAGCTTCGGGTCGAATTCGGCCAGGAACGGCTCGTAGAAATAGGGCACCGCCTCGCCCTCGGCGAACCGGCTGAAGAAGGTGTTCCGATTCACGCGGTTCAGCGCCGCCTCCGTCCAATCCAGCACTTCAACGAGACCCAGCGGTTGAAGGCGGCCCGGTTGAGCCAACTGCTGAAACAGCGCTTGCAGAACCGGCACCCGAAGGTGCCATACCGCCTCGCGCCAACTGAACCTCGCGGTACTCTCGGCAACTTCGAGCTACGGCCTAGAGACCGTATCGGCGCTACGCGACCACAGGACTCAGGCCGAGAAAAGGCCGTAGAAGAGTGTCTGCACCAGGGTCGAGTGGAAAAAGCGCTCCCCCTTTTCTCCCTTGAATTGCACTCCCAAGGACTCTTCAAGCGCCTCACGCACGGTCATGAGAGCCGGTGAGTTCCCCGCCGACTCGACTCGAGCGAGGCCATCCCGTGCATAGGAAGCGAGCAACCAGGCCAAGTCCTTCGGTTCGGCGAGCGCCGCTCGGTGTGACAGAGCGCGTGTGAGATATTCGACAAGACCAGACTCGACTTGGCGAGCGAAGGTGCGAGGGGTCTCCAGTCGGCGGACAAACTGCTCCGCGTCTCTGGCCAAATGGAACGTTTCGAGCTTGGCCGGACGGCCGGCTGCGTCCGTGCCCACCAAGATGAAATCACGCGTGTTGGTCACAACCACAAGCTGGTAGCGGTCGAGGTAGCAGCGCACCTGGTCGCTTTCCGCCATGTGCCAGACGTTCTCCTCGACTCCTTTCACCTCGACGACGCCTCGGTGTGGTGTCTGGCCGGGACGAGGGCGGCCCCTTTGCACCTGGTTCGAAGCGTAGAGTCCGAAGTCAAGATGGCCCGCGCCCTGGTCGGCCAACTCGCCGACACAGAACACTTTCGGTTTGAGCCTTCCACCCACGGCATTGAGCAGCGTCGCAAGTGCCCCGTAGCTCGATCGTTCCTCGGTCACACCCCCCGAGGCCCGGGTCCGGCGCAAATCCGCGAAGTAGGTTTCAGCCGTGGTTCTTGGATTCGGAGGCATGGCTAATCGATTCCGGAGTCCGGTCGGCTCATCCTTGGTCCTCTCCGGGCGAAACGTCGCCGCTCGGATGCCGCAACTTCCGAATCGGAACTGTCAGCATGAGCAGCGCAGCCGCGAGCGGCAGAGTCCCGATCAGCCAGAACACGAGGCTGTAGAGCTCGAGGTCGATGAACCGGCCGATCAGGCTCTGGACGATGACGGCGCCGATGGTGCCGGCGCAGCCCGCCATGCCGAACAGGGTGCCCACCGAATGGGCTTCCGTCATATCGGTGGCCACGGTCTGGACGTTGACGGACCAGATCGCGAAGGCGCAGAAGACGACGCACATCAGCAGAATGATCATGTAGGGATTGGAAACGCTGTTCACCAGGATCCCCAGCGGGACCAGCAGGGTGCCTCCCAACATGCATATCTTCCGGGTTTTCGGGATTCCCAGGTTGCGCCGGATGAGAAAGGTGGAAATCCAACCGCCCAGGAGGAGACCCAGGTCGCTGGCCAGGAACGGAATCCAGAGCATCCCGCCGATCATCTCCATGCTGAAGCCGCGTTCCCGCATCAGGTACTCGGGCATCCAGAAGAGATAGAAATACCAGGTGCCGTCGGCCAGGGAGCGGGCTGCCAGCAACGTCCAGACCCCGCGATAACGCAGGAAATCCCGAACTTTCATCCTTTGACCGGTGTCGTCTTGGACCGCATTGGCCGATTCCCGGAGATATTCCTGCTCATCCTCCGTCAGCCGCGGATGCTCTTTCGGTTTACGGTAGATGAAGGTCCAGGGCAGCAACAGCAGAAACCCCAGCAGTCCGGTGATCAGGAACATGGCTCGCCAACCGACATTCAGGGTGAGCCAACTCACCAGCGGTGGCCCCAGAAGCGCACCGATCCCCAGGCCCAGCAGCATGATGCTGACGGGCTTGCCGCGGTCGCGGGGGTGGAACCACTCCGATATGGCCTTGACGCCGGTGGGAAAGAATCCCGCTTCGCCCAGACCCAGCAGGAAACGGAAGGCGCAGAGCGAGTAGAGCCCCTGAGTCAGGGTGTGGAGACAGGCGGCGATGGACCACCAGGTGACGGTCAAGTAGTAGCTGGCCCGTGTCCCCAGGAAGTCGGCCAATTTGCCGCCGAAACCGTAGGAGAACGTGTACGCGACCAAGAAGACGTTCACCACGAGCGCGTAGTCGCTGGCGCTCAGACCGAATTCGTCCCGGAGCATGGGCGCCACGATGGAGAGGGTGATGCGGTCCAGGTAGTTGACGATGCCGCCCACGAACAGCATCCCCACGATCCACCAGCGGACCGGAAGCTTCCGGAGAAAGGATTGTCCGGGAGGGTTTGGAGAATTGAGATTTCCTACTGCGAATAGCATGAAGTGTCCTTACTTGTCGCTTCGTTTCCGCATTGCGGTCAAGGCATCCTGCGCGGCTTCGGCCTCACGAGACATGCCCAATTGGCGGTATGTCTCGACCAGGGCGGCGAGAGCTTGCATCGCAGTCGGTGAGGACTGTTCAAGCCGCACCACTTTCTTCAAGTGGGGCAAGGCATCCTCCCTCCGACCGGCCTCCAGATAGGCTCGGGCGGCGACCTGATGCGCCCGTGACTCCGATCCGGCTCCCGTTCCCGCCAACAGCTTCGCCCGGCGCCAGACCGAGTCCCGTTCGGAGAGCTGGACGTACGCGTGCAGCAGGGCCCGGTTCGCATCTGAAGTATCTTCCGGATTCCGGAGCAGATGGCTTTTGAGCTCCTTCACAGACTCGTGGTATCGGCCCAATGCAAGAAAAGTGAGGCCCAGCCAGTAGCTCAACTGTGGCGTGCCGGGGGCCAAATCCCTCGCCGTTCGCAACGAGGAGAGCGCGTCTTCGAATTGGGAGGTGAGGTAGAGGTCCATTCCCAGAAAATAGTGCGCCGCCGGCAGTCTGGAGTCGAGACGAATTGCGGTCCGAAGCCGTTCGATGGCCGCGTCCAATCGATTCAGATCATGCAGGAGCAGGCCCAGATTCATCTGAGCCTCCGCGAAACCGGGCTCCTTCCCAACGACCTCAAGATACGCAGCCTCCGCCGTGGCGTGATCCCCCTGCTTGTGGGCTTCGACCCCTCGTCGGAATGCCTCCAGGACGGGGCTGTCCCGGTCCAGGCGCCGAATCTCGTCGCTGCCGGAGTCTCGAATCAACAAGCCTTCCGCGGGTCTTGCCGCGGCCTGCCGCAGTTCCTCCGATTTTTCGAGTTCCTCTCGTGCCTTCTCGAGCTCTCCCTTCTGGTTGTACAAGAGTCCCAGCGTGTAGCGGGATTGGCGATAATCCGGGTCCAGATGAGTGCTGCGCTTGAGAAGTGCTTCCGCCTGCTGCAACCGGCCGTCCTTCAGAGCCAGGCGGCCCAGGGCCGCAAGAGCCCGGGCATGGTTGGGGCGCAGGTTCACGATCTCGCGATAGAGCCTTTCCGCGCTCCCAGGATCTCCTTCGCTCTCGCGGATCTTGGCCAGGTAGAACCTTGAATTCGCGGAGTCGGGAGCCAAGTCGAGACTTCGGCGAAGATGGGTTGCAGCCTCGTCGAGCCGTCCGGCCTTGAACAGGTGGTAGCCGAGGGAAAAATGGGTCTGGCCATTGGAGTCTTTCCCCACCGCTTCGCGCAGGAGATCCAGGGCGCCCTGGATGTCGCCTCTCGCCTGGAGGCAAGCGGCCAGCAGTGACGTGTGCGGCTGGTCCAGCCGGTCCGGATCCTGAATCCGGCGGAGAGACTGGATCGCTTCCTGGTAGAGTCCTCTTTCGTACGCCTCTTCCGCCAGTTCATACAGGACGGAGTCCGTGGCCTCCCCTTTCAGGGCCTTGAAGAAATAGGGGGCCGACTCCTCCCGAGGTCCGATCTTCTGCTTGGCGCGCCACATCCAAAAGAGAGCTTCACTGGAGTCGGGAGTCCGTTGCAGAGCATTCTCCAGCGGACCGACGGCTTCGCCGTGACGGTTGGATTCGACCAGGGTCCGCCCCAGGAGAATGAGCGCGCCGGCGTTCTCCGGCTCCCGTTTCAGCATGCTCTCCAGAATCGATCGGGCCTGGGACAGGTCGCCGCGTGCCAGCGAAGTCCGCGCCTTGTCCAGTCGGTTACTCGAAGGCGGCGGGAAAGGGAAGGCGTGCTGCCCGGACCAGAACAGGAGTCCGGCCAGAATCAAAAAAGAAGAGGCTCCAGGAACCGAAAGGCTTGGCATCCTTTAACGTGGCGGTCCGGGCCAGTCTACTACGGGGACGCGGTCCATCCCACCGGACGCCGGGAAAACCAGGGCAGTCCCACCGTTCGGCTTGGCCGGCTCCGGTTATGATAGCGACAGCCCGGGCTGGCTCGAGACCGGCGAAAGCGAGCGTTCAATGTTTATCGTCCGCACCTGGACACTTCCGTTGTTGCTCCTGTGTACCGGCGCCGGAATCACCCTTCTCGCTACGGAGGGTTCTGCTCCCGGCTGGCCGGTGTTCGTCGACATCTCGGAAAGCGCCGGGGTCCCGTTTGTCCACCGTGCTTCCGCCACCCCTGAGAAATTCCTGCTGGAGACCATGGGTTCCGGGGTTGCACTGGTGGATTACGATGGGGACGGGCGCCTGGACATCTACTTGGTGAACGGGGCGAAGGTGATCCCCGGCATGGTCCCCGGGTCGATACCGGAAAAATCCACGCCCGAGTATTGGAACCGCCTCTACAGGAACAATGGAAACGGAAGTTTCAGCGATACGACCGAAGAGGCCGGGATGGCAGGCCGCGGTTATGGCATGGGCGTGGCGGTCGGGGATTATGATAACGACGGCTGGCCCGATCTCTACGTCACCAGCTACCCCTCGAATCAACTCTTCCGCAACCAGGGTGACGGGACGTTCCGGGAGATGACCGAGGCGGCCGGCGTCAGCGGCGGCGGCTGGTCCAGCAGCGCCGGATTCTTCGACTATGACGGCGACGGTGACCTGGATCTGTTCGTCTGCCGCTATCTGCAGTGGGATTTCGACGATGTCTTCTGCGGCCGTTCCGACCTGCGCGCCTACTGCGACCCGAAACACTTCCGCGCCATTTCCAACCTGCTCTATCGGAACGACGGCGACGGGACCTTCGCCGACGTAACGGAGAGCAGCGGCATTGGTTCCCACCCCAGCAAGGGACTGGGAGTCGCCTTCAACGACTTCGACGGAGACGATCGGCTTGACGTCGTCGTGGCCAACGACGGGGTGCCTCAATCCCTGTTTCTGAATCAGGGAAACGGGACCTTTCGCGAGGAGGCTCTGCTGAAGGGCCTGGCATTCGACGAAGACGGGAACACCTTCGCCGGGATGGGCGTCGACTTCCAGGACTATGACCGGGATGGATGGCCCGACGTGCTCATCACCACCCTCTCCTTGGAGACCTACGCCCTCTTCCGCAACCTCTCGGGCCGCGCCTTCGACTACGTTTCGAAGCGCTCGGGCGTGGCCGGGGCCACCCGGCTCTACTCGGGGTGGGGAACCTTCTTCTTCGACGCCGACAACGACGGCCGGAAGGACATCTTCGTGGCTCAGGGGCACGTCATGGACACCATCGAGTCCACCAACTCGACGCTGAGCTATCTCCAGCCACCGCTGCTTCTTCGGAGCCGGTCCGGTGTCTTCGAAGATGTCTCAGCCGATAGCGGCCGCCCCTTTCGAAATTCCCATGCCGGCCGGGGAGCCGCGTTTGGGGACCTGGACAACGACGGCGACTTGGACTTGGTGATCGTCAACATGGACCGCCGGGTCCAAATTCTCCGGAACGAAACGTCCGGCGCCAATTGGATCAGTTTCCGGCTCAAGGGAAGACGGTCGAACTCCGAAGGGATCGGCGCCGAGATCCGGATCACGCTGGACTCGGGAGACCGGCAGTTCGCCCGGGTATCCCGGGTCTCCAGCTATCTCTCCTCCAACGACGTCCGTTGCCACTTCGGTCTGGCGGAAAATTCATCCGTCCAGGAAGTCCGCGTCACCTGGCCCAGTGGAGTGGTGCAGACGCTCCGATCAGTCCGCGCGAATCGGTTCCTGGAGATCGAGGAACCCGAGGTGCAAGGTGAGGAATGACATGGGCGGGCGTTGCTCACCCCCGCGCCCGGGGCCGTGGGGGGATTAACAGTCCGCCCCCCTCTGAAGAAACGCGCAGGAGTGTCAGGAGGGGCGTCTTTCAGGCGCCCTCTGGAGGGGGGACATTCCTGTCCCCCGTTGGAGGGGCATCTTTCAGGTGCCCTCTGGAGGGGACATTCCTGTCCCCCATTGGAGGGGCATCTTTCAGGCGCCCTCTATCTGACCAACCATGACTCATGGCCAAGAACCGCAGGCTGCGGACGCGGGCGTAGGAAAACCCCCGGGACCACCCCTGTTTCTCCCAGTATCTCGCCGGCCCATGGCCGGTGGGAGAGTTCCTTACACGCCGAAAGAAGTGGGTCTCAGGGCTTTCTCCTGTATTGAATCTCCAGCCCCTTGGTCTTTCCCTCCGGGGTCTCGTAATACATTTCAATCGAATGGTGATCCGGATCGATCAGGGTGATGACGGAACTCTTGACCATGGACTGTCCGGTGAACGGATCGGTTATCTCTCCGATCAGGGTCCAGACCGTTCCGGATTCGTCGACCTGGCCGTGGTCGAATTGCATGACGGTCGAGCCGGTGTCGATCCAGAATCCCTCCCAACGCTTGTCGGTCTTGTTGTAGCCCCAGTAGCCACGCCCGGCGAAACTGGGAAAGGGACCCTCAACGGCATCACCCTGGTAGCTCTGCCGCAGAAAGCGGTCTCCCAGATCCATGCTGTTGGTCATGACGCCCGTCGTGACGTTGGGTTCGCCCGGACCCATCCAGTTTTTGACCTCGGCCGCAAAGGTTCCGACGAAAGCCTGCAACTGTGTGTGCTCCTCAGTCGGAGCGGCCAAGGCGGCAAAGTCGATGGGAGTTTGGTCAGTTTCTTTGCTCATACTACCTCCTGAAGAAACCAGAAAGTCCAGGTTCCGGTAACAGGCATGGTGAGGAACGGCTGCCCGCTCGATTCGTTGGTACTCATCGCTTCAGCAGTTCATCCAGCGACAGCCTCTCGAAGACCAGGTCCGACCGGCTCCCCTCGTAGACGATCCCCACGTGCCGGTCGTCGACCCGGGTGATGCCGGGGTAGCCGCGCCCGCGGCCCTCGTCCAGCAGAATCTGGTAGTCCTCGGGCCAGGTCATGCCGTCGTCGAAGCTGACCTTGATGGTGTGGTGATGCCGTCCGTCGGGCGCGTTGGGATTGGCAAACAGAAGGATGTGTTTCGATTCCCCCTCTTCTTCGTAGTCGAATCGAAACAGGCTGGCGTTGCAATTCGGTTCAACCAACGCCTTGCGGTTGGTTTCATGGGGTAACCAGGTTATCCCCAGATCCCAGGTCACATAGACGGCCCGGTAGGGGTCCGGCTTGTCGTTGCGCATGTTCAGCATGATGGATCCATTGCCGAGCTGCACCGCCAAGGTTTCGTTGCCTCCGCTGAAGGCCGGGTTGCTCACCGTCCAGGTGGCGCCGTGGTCGCGGCTGTAGGTGATATTGCCGAATGGGTATCCGGTCTCGTCACGCCCCTGGGTCGGCATGACGATGGTGCCATTTGAAAGCGTTATCCCCCGGTTCGGCGCCGGGGCGAAGAGCCACCATTCCGATTTCTTCAGTTTCCGGGTGATGTTCTCCGGCTCGGTCCAGGTGAGGCCGTCGTCCTTGGAACGGACCATCAGGAACTGGGCCGTCTTTCCGATTTCGTATCCCGGTTCGGAGCCGTCTTCCCGCCATTGATGCTTGCCGGGTTTGCCCCACATCCAGACTGCGGTGACGAAGATTTCCCCGGTGTTCTGGTCGACGAGAATGCCGGGATCGCTGACCCCGTTCTCCTCCTGGGGCAACCCGCCCCATTCCTGCATGTCCATGATTGCCCGCTGGGGTTCCCAGGTCTGGCCGCCGTCCATGCTGCGGATCAGCCCGATATCGATGTCTTCCTGCAAGTCTCGCGATTTCCGCCACCGCATATCGTAGACGCAAAGCAGGGTGCCCTTGGGTGTCGTGGCCAGGGCAGGGATGCGATAGGTGTGGACCCCATCGTCCATGTGTTTGCGCAGGGCCACGCCGATCCGTTTGCGGACTCCGGGAGTTGCGTCCTCGGGAGTCAGCACTCCTGCCGAGGTGTTGACGGAAGTGCAGACGGCATCGGTCTTGTGCCCCAAGTCGGCGGTTGGCCGCAACCGGACGGAAAGCCAGAAGACGTTCATTCCCGGCGACAGTTCCTGGTTTCCGGTGAAGACGATTTCCTCAGCCGGGCGGGCGGGATCGCCGAACCGGTTCTCAACCCCGAATTCCTCCTTGTCACCCGAGTAGAACAACTCCAGGGACTCAATGTCGTTCAGATCGTCCGTACCGCTGAGCTTGAAGAGGAATAATCCGGCGGTGTGGCCGTCGCCCTGTGCTTCGACAGTCAGTCGCAGCAGCGGATTGTGTTCATTCCGGATCAGCACCGGATGAACTCGTTGGGAAGCAGTGATTTCCAAGCTGCCGGAGAACATTCCTCCGCATCCATGGAGAACGGGCAGCAGCAGGAGCAAGGCCACATGTCCTTTCGTCATCAGACGGGTCAGTCTCGGGAATCCGTTTGCGGCCTTCATTCGTTCTCCTCCATGAGCATGGGCATTGTCCTGTCGCGCGTGGGTCCGACTGGGAATGATTCTACCCCGATGACCGAGGTGAAGGGGACAGCCACCATATTCGTATTGACATTGCCGGACGGCATCCCCTAAACTTCCGCCATCCCAGGCTGGCGGACGGCCAATGCCCGATAGTGTAAACGCTGCTCACTTCTATTCGACCAATCTCGCCGAGTTTTCTCCTGCAAGACGAAATCTGCGCGTTTACGTCGAGTGGCGTCCCTCAGCCCCATTATTTCCCAACCGATTGAGAGGAATAAGAAATGCGACGTAGTTCATTGGCGGTAATCATGTTGGTCGCCATCGTACTGGCATCGACCGGCGGTCTTCGTGCCCAGGCGGAAGGGTCCGGGACCATCGCCGGCCGAGTGCTGGACGACAGCGGCGCGGTGGTCCCTGGGGCCGACCTTGACGTGGTTAACGAGGCGACGGGTCTCCGAAGGGCCGGCATCTCCAACGATCAGGGGGTCTTCAATTTCGCCGCCCTGCCGGTCGGTTCGTACACTCTCAGTGTGGAAATGCCCGGCTTCAAGAAGGCGGTGGTGGAAGGGATCCAACTCGAGGTGTTCGCCGTCGTGGACCACACCCTGACGCTTCAGGTGGGTGAAGTCAGCGATACGGTGTTGGTCACGGCCGAGGCGACGGTCGTCGACCGGAGAACCGCCGAGTTGGGCACCGTGATCGGCGAGGAGATGGTCGAGGAACTGCCGCTGAACGGAAGAGGGTTCCTGCAGCTTGCCGGGATTCAGGCCGGCGTGCAGGCCGGCGATTCGGCTCCCGGCGTCGCGCAGTGGGCTTACGGTCCCCGCCAGACGTCGGCGGCCATATCCGGGACGCGAGTGAGTTCCACGTCGTACGTATTCGACGGAATTCCTTTCAAGGAGCATTTCTACGGCGCTCCGGGGGCCCTCGTTCAAGTCGACGCCATCTCGGAATTCAAGGTCCAGAAGGGCTTTTTCACGGGCCGCGGCCAGACCCCGGGCGTAATCAGCGTCGTCACGAAACAGGGAACCAACGAGGTTCATGGAAGCGCCTGGTTCTTTCACCGCAACGACAATCTGGACGCCAGAGGCTTTTTTGACCGGGAACTCGGAGAGTTTCGGCAACACCAATGGGGCTTCGAGGTCGGCGGTCCGGTACTGAAGGACAAGTTGTTCTGGTACGTCTCGTTGGAGGGGTTGGATTCATTCCGTTTCAACACCCAATTTCTCACCGTACCGCCGACGAGCTACCTCCAGGGGAACTTTTCCTCGTTGTCGACTCCCATCATGGACCCGATGACGGGCGAGGCATTTCCCAACAACCAGATTCCGTCCAATCGCATTCACCCCTGGGCCCGGTTGTACATGGAGGATGGCCTGATCCCGGCGCCCAATCTCCCAGGCGCTGCCAACAACTTCACCGGTGCGGCGCCGAGAATTCAGGACGACACGAAATGGATCTGGCGTGGAGATTGGCAGATCACGGAAAACGATAAATTCTTCGCCCGGGTGATCCACTCCGACTCTCAGTTGTACGACAGCAGAATCAACAAAGGCGCGAATGTCGAGTATCCGCTCTATGGAAGAAACGCAGTCGTCAACTGGACCCACGTTTTTGCCAACAATCTGATTCTGGATGCGCGGGCCGGATTGAACCGCGCCATCATGTCACTGGCGCAGAACCTGGAACGGGACACGGACCCGATCTGGTCGGAGAGGTATGGCATCAGGAACATCAACACGGCCAGAACCTGCAACTATGCCCCGGCTGCGGCCATGGTCACCTACACGCGCTTTGGGGGCGCCGGCAACTGCATCGTCCCGGTCAACAACGACATGTACTACATGGCCGACATGAGCTACACCCAGGGCCGGCACGAGATGACCTTCGGCATGACCGTCATCGACCGGTTCACACAGCAACTGGCGGCCTCATGGACCCAGGGAAACTTCCAATTTTCGGGAATCATTACGGGGAACGACGTGGCCGACTTCCTTTTGGGACATCCTGAGAACTCCACGGGCGCCGCGGCGGCTGGAGCGAATCGAGTCTCCATGTGGTGGGACGCTTATTTCGAGGATCGCATCCGCGTCACCCCCAATCTCAGCCTGACCCTGGCCTTGCGCTACCAGGTGCATCCCTGGTTGGCTCTGGAGGTCGGACCGGAAGGGGGCAACTATCTGGACATCATGGACTTCACGCGTCCGCGCGGAGGCGTGATCTTTGGAGGACCCGGGAGTCTCATCGACACCGACTTCAATGACTTTGCGCCGCGGATCGGCTTCGCCTGGACACCCACTGCCAACCAGAATGTCGTGTTCCGGGGCAGCTACGGTGTCTTCTATGACGAAACCCCCGGGAACGATCTGGCCTGGGACAGTTCCGGTCCGCAGAATGCATTCATCAATAATGCGATCAGCCGGGATCCGAGAAACCCCATCGACATCGGCACACTGTTCAAGGATCCGCCGGTATTCGATGCGGAAAACTTCAATGAGATTCTGGATATGAGCGATCCGATCGGCTATGTCTCACTGATTACCAGCAAGAGACGGAGTCCGTATCTGCAGAACTGGACCCTGAGTATCCAGAACATGCTTCCTGGACAGGTCCTGCTGGAGACGGCCTATGTCGGATCGACGGGAAGGAAGCTGTCCCAGAGGCAGGAACTCAATCGGCCGCTTCCGCAGCTCGGCGCGCCCCCCTTCGAGCAGGAGCGGCGCCCCTGGCCCAATATTGGCTTCAATATCCAGGATGCCGGCGCGGGAATGTCCGACTACAATGCGCTTCAGGTCACCCTCAGGAAAACCGGCGCCAGACTCAGCTTCCTCATGGGCTATACGTACGCGAAGACGACCGACTGGGATTCCTTTGGATCCGTGACGACGTCCCGTCTCACCGACACGAACCAAGCTCGAAGCGATTGGGATATGGGACACCGTTTGTCCTACAGCTGGAACTACCTGCTTCCGAAGATGCAAGGGCAACCCGGCTTGATCCGGAATATTCTGGGCGGTTGGCAGTTTGGTGGAATTACGACGTTGAACAGCGGATTGCCGATTACGATTGGCATGTCCAGCGACAATTCCAACACGGGATCCACGTATAACGCACGTCAGCCGAACCGGTTGCGCGACGGCAAGAAAGGCAGCCCGACGATCGAACAATGGTTCGACACAGCCGCATTTGCGGAAAATCCGTTGAATACATACGGAAACAGCGGCCGCAATATCATTGATCGAGACGGGATCATCAACCAGGATCTGGCTCTGATCAAGAACTGGGACCTGACCATGTTGCCCACCGAGGAGGGGCGGTTGCAGCTCAGGTTCGAGTTGTTCAATGCCTTCAACCATCCGAACTTCGGCGGCCCAAGCGCCAATATTCAGAGCGCCGCCTTCGGAAGGGTCAGCGGTGCGCTATTCGGCCGGGTGATCCAAACTGCTCTGAAGGTCTATTTCTGACGCATCCCACTATTGTGGAAAACGTAGGGGCGCCCCTCGTGGGCGCCCTCTTTTTTTAGGAGGGGACTTTCTTGTCGCCCCGTCTTCCCTACCACCAATTGAAAGCGTAGAGGGGGGGACTATCGTCCCCCCTACTCTCCCTGTCGGCGGTTGGAAACCGCCGCTCCCGGCGGCAGGGATGTTGCCGCTTGTCCCCAATCGACACCTGACCGTCGCATGTAGTCGCGGATGTATTCGAGGGTGTCCTCCTGCCCGTGACCCGCATCCCGGTACCGGGTGACGAGCGTTTCCACCAACGGACCCGCCGCCAGCGGCACGTCCAGCTCCTTGCCCAGTTCAACACACAGGCGCAGATCCTTGACTGCCCCGTCCGTCACGAAGTGAAGCGGTTTGCCGTCGAGGGACAGCTTCATGCTCCTTTCCAGGAACGTGCTGTGGCCCATGCTCGGCTTGATGACGTCGAGCAGAGTCCGCGGATCTAGACCCGCCTTCACGCCCAGGGCCATCCCCTCGCAGGCGGCGATGAAGTTGATGTACATGATCAGGTTGTTCACCAGCTTGGCGACATGGCCGGAACCGAGCGGCCCCATGTGGACCACGGTCTTTCCAATGCACTGGAAGAGCGGACGGTACATTTCGAACGCTGCCTCTTCCCCACCGGCGAATATGGTCAACGAGGCATCTCGCGCACCCCAGATGCCCCCGCTGATGGGAGCGTCCAGGACCTGGATGCCCTTGGAGGCGCCGGCTTCCGCGATGCGGCGCATGACCGCCGGCGAATTGGTGCTGGTATCGATGCAGCCGCCTCCCGCGTCCATTCCGGCAAAGACGCCGTTCTCGCCCAGGACGACCGACTCCACTTGTACCGGACCGGGCAACGACAGCAGCACCACGTCGGACCGGGCGGCCGTCTCCGCGGGGCTCGTTGCCCAGGCGGCACCGGAATCCTCGAGGTTTTGACCCTGCTCGCGACGGATGTCGTGGATGGTCAGTTCGTATCCTGCCTTCTGCAGGTTGGCTGCCATGGGGTTCCCCATGGCGCCCAGGCCGATGAATCCGACTCTCATATCGGCACCTCTCTAGCGGTCCTGAGTCGATAACGGACACGGCCGGCGGGAAGACCAGGCTGATACGGATCTATGGCGTGCCGCGCCGATCGCCGCCGTCCATGTAGATGGAGCTCCCGAACATGTAGGAACAGACCTCCGATGCCAGGAAGACGACCACGTCGGCGATCTCCTCCGGCTCGGCGATGCGGCCGGCCGGAAGCCCGAGCCCCAGATCGTTGAGGACTTCCTCCACGTCGCGGTCCTCTTTGTCCGCCTTCGCCTGGAACAGATCACGCGCCCTTTGGGTGTTGGTAAAGCCGGGGCAGATGGTATTGACCAGGATACCGTCCCCCGAGACCGCGTCCGAGAGTGCGCGTGTCATGTTGAGGATGGTGATGTTGGCCAGGCTCACCGGAATGTTGCCCTGGGCCGGACTCGCCCCGGCGCTCCCCGCAATGTTGACGATACGCCCCCAGCCGTTCCGTTTCATATGGGGAATCACGAGCTGAGACATGCGAAGGTAGCTGTAGCTCTTCAAACCCAACGCATCGTCGATCAGCCCGGTCGGCAGGTCCAGGATGTCGTGCGCCCGCGCCGCGCCGGCGCAATTCACCAGAATGTCGACGCCCCCGAACTGTTCTGCCGATTCGTCCACGACACGGCGGCACGCCTCCAAGGTGGTCAGGTCCGCCGAAACGGCATACCCTTCGCCTCCCGCCTCATTGATCTCTCCGACGGTCTGATCCAGCAGATTCCGATCACGGGCGGTGATGCATACCCGTGCCCCCTCGCGGGCAAGCGCCAGGGCACAGCATCTTCCGATACCGCGGTTGCCGCCAGTGACGATAGTGCGTTTTCCTTTGAGTCCCAGGTCCATTTACGTTCCTTTGTCCACGGTGTGCCAAATCGAAAAATAGCGGATCAGTTCCGGACCACTTCGCTCAGGCCGAGTTCCTCGCCGCTGTCCAACTCGGTGTCCGGAAACTCGCGAAGTCGGACCCGTCCTTTCTACTCCTGGGCCAGGCAGGTATCGTCAGCACCGCCACCAGAAACAAGACCCGCCCGCATGGCTTTGGACGTGTTTATATTCACACTCTCCACTAATAATGCGTATGCAAATAGCAGACCCAGGAAATCCATGCAAACACCTCAATATATACAAGCATTTCTATCTCATGATGGGGGAAATATCAAGCAAAGTTCCTGAGCTTCCGGACGTGGCGTGGGATCCGTGTGTATATAGCAATACATGCTAAGATATTCTGATGCTCCAGATCCCGGCAATCGCGGCTCTGGCGGGTTTCCTGCTGTTGGCGCAGAGCGAGCCGGAGAAGGCCCTGCGGCGGGCGGTGCAACTCCAGCAGGACGGTGATCTGAACGGCGCCATCGAACAGTATCAGGCCCTGCTGGCCCAGTACCCGGCTCTGGCGGAGGCCCGACTCAAGTTGGGTAATGCCTATGCTTCGAGCGGCCGGTATCAGGATGCAGTCGCCCAATACGAACAGGCTCTCGAATCCGGCGGTCTCGAAAACCCAACGGCTACCAAATACGCCCTCGGGTGGGCCCGTGTTCGAATGGCCGACTTTGCAAGGGCCAAGCAGGTCCTGGTCCAGGTCGTCGCCGATGGATCGAAGGGCAGGGAGGCCCTTCAGTTGCTGGCCTCCTGCCATTTCAATCTGGGCGAGTGGCAAGAGGTGATCGACCTTCTGGCACCGCTTGAGACGGAGCTGTCCCAGTCTCCACCCCTGACCTATCTGTTGGGGGTTGCCCTGGAAGAAGACGGGCGGGCGGAAGAGGGAACGCCGCTCGTCGAGAATGCCCTGAAAGATACGGACTGGCCGACGTCACGGTTCCGGTCCGAGATGCGCGCAGATTGGCTCAATCGGTTGGCGCGCCGAGGCAGCGAGCTGATGGAAAACGGTGATTACCCTGGAGCCGCCAGGCACCTGGAAAGAGCCCTCACGCTTGACCCAAGGGTTCCCACCCTGAACGCCACGTACGGGAAGTTGCTGCGGCTCATGAACCGTCACGACACGGCGAACCAGGCCTTCTTGCACGAACTCGAGATCAATCCCGATGACTATGACGCAAATCTGTATCGCGGCATTTTTCTCTTTGAGAACGAGCAGAAATATGACGACGCGCTGGCCCACCTCCAACGTGCACTGAAAGCGCGGCCGGGAGATGCCGATGCGCGATTTCAGATGGGCCTGGTCTACAATTCCGCCAACCGGATCGAAGAATCCGTTCAAACCATAAAGAGCGTGGTGGATGAGAACCCGAATTTCCTGGAGGGTCATGTCACTCTGGCGGGTCTGTACTTTCGGTTGGGACGAGAGGAGGAAGCCGAGCGCCACCGCGTCGCCGCCGAGCGGCTGCGGACCAGCAGGGACGGGCAGCACCTGATCAAGATGGGACAAATCTCACAGGCCACGGAGCTGTTCCAGCGCCAGAAGCAGGCGGACCCGTCCGATCCCGAACCCTACTTCCAGGAGGGAATGGCGCGTTGGCAAGAGCAGGATTGGCAGAGCGCCGCCGCAGAGTTCAAGGAGGCCGTGCGATTGGGCAACGGCAATCCCAAGTACGCCGTCTACTATTCGAATGCGTTAGCGCAATCGGGGGCGCATGAACTGGCCCAGCCAGTCGTGGAGTCTCTGGGCCGGGATCGATGGCCGCAACTGAACTCCCGCCAGGCCTGGATTCTGGGAGACACCTACTTTCAGATGGGAGAGCACAACCGGGTTCTCCAGGTCCTGGATTTCCTGGCCCAACGGGAACCGAAAAACGCACGGGTCGATCTCATGCGGGGGCAGATCCATCTCCGCAAGCGGGACTATGAGCAAGCCCGCATCTTTGCTGAAGGCAGCATCAGAAGGCAGCCGTACAATGATCTTGCCTATTCGCTGCTGGGAACGGCACGTTATCTGTTGGGGGACATGCCGGGGGCGAAAGAGGCTTTTCTCAAGGCTGTCGAGCAAGCTCCCGACGATCCGAACCATCTGCGCAAGCTGGGTGCCCTCTACCTGGAGTTGGGAGAGACCGAACCGGCCATCGAGACTCTTGAGCGAGCCCGGCCCGCCGCTGCCAGATTCCCCAGTATCAATCGGCTTCTGGAAAGGGCTTACCGGGCCAGGGAAACCGGTTCAAAGAAGTAGCACGGCGGCCACGACGAACTAATCTCCCTCGTCGATCCTGAGAACCTGGTCGGGTTCGACGGTTTTCAACACCTGCCGTTTGCCTGAGGGCCAGCGGATCTCCAAAGACTCGATACTTTCTTCCTTCCCCAGACCGAAATGAACCCGTCTGTCCGGCGAGGACATGAGCCCCACCGTCGAGGAAACATGGTTGTGGAGGGTCCTGCCCGAGGCTGTCCGCAGCACGACGGTGGCCCCGATCGCGTCCCGGTTGCTGGACCGGCCGCGGAGATCCAACATCAACCAGTGATTTCCGTTGTCTCCAGAATTCTGCAGAATCCTGGGTTTCCGGTTCAGCGAGGTGACCACGATATCCAGGAATCCGTCATCGTTCAGGTCTCCGAACGATGATCCACGCTGATAGGCGATTCGCATGAAATCCTGCCCCAGGCTCTTGGAGACATCGGCAAAAGCCGACCCGTCCAGGTTTCGCAGCATGGTGTCGTGCTGGGCGGTATCGGGACTCAGGTATTCCAGGCCCCCGTTGGCCGAGTAGATGTCCTTCCAGCCGTCGTTGTCGAAATCGATGAAACCGCTGCCCCAGCCCGTGAACTTGCGGCTGAGTTTCGCTACCTGAGTCCGGTAACTGACATATTCGAAGTAGCGTCCACCAGCATTTTGAAAAAGCCCGTGGAGCTGATTCCTGAGATCGTTGTAGAAGATGTCGACTTGGCCGTCATTGTTGAAGTCTTTGGCATCGGCCCCCATGCCCGATCCGGCCACCGCGGAACCCTTGTAGGCGACGCCGAGGAAAAACGAGGCTTCCCGAAAGGTTCCGTTTCCCTGGTTCAAGTAGAGAAAATTCTGCACCGTGTCATTGGCGACGAACACGTCCGGGCGGCCGTCCTGGTTGAAGTCGGCAATTCCCAATCCCATCCCCTTGCCCAGCGCCTTGTCGAGGCCCGCCTGGTGAGAGACATCGGCGAATTTGCCTTCACCCAGATTCCGGTAGAGCGTGTTGGAAACACTCTGAACGGTCTTGGGACTGCAGTAGAACGGAGTGCCGTCGGGAAACAGGCAAGGCTTGTCGTCCTTGGCGTTCCAATAGGTGTATTGGGAGACGAACAGGTCCAGGAGGGAGTCTTGGTCAAAGTCGAACCACGCGGCATCCACGCTCAAAAGATCGTCCGGCTTAGCGTCGAGGCCCGACCCGGCCGTGACGTCGGTGAACGTCCCGTTGCCGTTGTTTCGATACAAGGCGTTGGGTCCGGCGTTGCCAATGAACAGGTCGCGATCGCCGTCATTATCGTAATCCCCGACGGTCACGCCGAAGCTGTAGCCCAGACCGACTCCGGTGAGACCGGCTTGCCGGGTGACGTTCTCGAACCTGCCGTTGCCCAGGTTGCGCAAGAGGCAGTTGTGAAAGGAGCGGTCTGTCTTCCGGACTTCCGGCAGCTTGGCGCCGTTGGTGAAGAAGATGTCCTGCCTGCCATCGCCGTCGTAGTCGAAGATGGCCACGCCGCCGCACATGGGCTGGGGAAAGTACTTGCGGCCGGTGAAGTCGTTATTGGATTGGTAGCCGAAATCCGATTTGGGTGCGATGTCGATATACCGGATGGATTTCAATTCGTTGCCGCGGGCGGCTGTTTCGAATTGGGCGAAAAGGAACCCCATGAAGGAGAATACCGATACCGGTAGGACCAAGCGGCTCCATACCAGGGTCCATCCCATGGGACGCATCGGAATCATGGTACGACAATCATCGGGGCCAGGCCCCGGCGCTCGGGAATCCGGATCATCATGGTTGCTGCCGCCAGATCTGGACCAGTTCCCACCCCACGCCTTCCCGGGCCAGGCCGAAGTTTCCCAGGATGATATCGGTGCGGTCATCCCCGTCGACGTCACCCAGCTCCAAGGTGATGTAGTCGCAAGGAATTTCGGCCAAGGACCGGGCCTGGAAGGATCCAGGTTGGGTCTGCTCGTACCAGACCACTCCCGAAAGATTGTATTGACGCCGCCGCTCCTCGGTCAGATTGGGAAAGTAGGAAGCCGCCACCAAGTCGAGGTCCCCGTCCCCGTCCAGGTCCCCGGCTTCGGCGCGAAGGGCGCCATAGTAGACGTCCACCAAGTGATGGCCAAATGACAAGTCGCCCCGGTTCTCCAGCCACGACAGCCCGTGGTACGGACGCATCTCCGCCATGGCGTCCAGGGTGTCTCCGTGGGTGAAGAGAACATCCGAATCCCCGTCTCGATCCAGATCGACCACCTCGAGTCCGCTTGATCCCCAGTGCGGGTGAGGCGCGGAGAATAGGGTTTTCTTCTCAAAGACTCCGGGTCCCCGATTGATGAAAGCGACCACCGCTTCATGTTCCTGGGACAAGAGAGCGATGAAGTCGGGTCGGCCATCCCGATCGAGGTCCACGATGGGAATGTGAATCGCCCCGGCCCGGTTATCCAGTTCTACCGGTTTGAAGTCGCCGGCTCCGAGTTCCGAGGGGTCTTCCGGACGGGACCCGTTTTCCAGATAGTGGATGCCTCCCACTGTCCTCCATCCGAACTCGGCGACGATGACGTCCAGGTCCCCATCCCCGTCAAAGTCTGCCGCCTGGACGTCGGAAACCCGGCCGATCCCGGTGAGCAGACGGTGAACTTCGAACTCTCGACTCCTGGTCTGCCGGAGCCAAACCACCGATCCGGTTCGCTGATCGGTCGGCTTGGGCCATCCGAGATCCGCGATCAGCAAGTCGGTCCTTCCGTCCCGGTCCAGGTCAACGTCCTCGGCATGGCATGGATTGGTGAGTTTGGAGATGGGCTGCAGGTCCATCCGGCCGTCATCGGGATCCGTCCAACTCACCCACCCGGAGATCATGTCGCTGACCACGAGTTCGGGTCCCTCCAGGTCCGAGAACAGTTCCAGAAGGCGGACGTTGGCCGCCCCGGGCTGGAGACCCCGAACCTTCTCGCCCGGCAGGAGCCGGCGGCTGAACTGAAGCTCCGGTCCACCGCGCTTCTTCGCCCAAGGGGGCGTTTCCAATTGGGAAGGCGCCTTCGACTGGAAGTAGGAGGCCACTTGCAATGCGTCGAGGTCCCAGATGGGCTTGTTGTGAGACTGGAGAAGGGAGATATTGGCCAGTCTGAACTTCCTCTGAATCAGGCCGGGCCACTCTTTTTTGGGCAGGATCTCCGGAGGCGTCCATTCGTGGCACTGGGTACACGCCTTCCGGATCTTCAATTCCAAGGCTTCCTCATCTGTCGGCTGGGGGAATCCGGCTGAGAACCCGCTGGCGGCGAGCCGCACCGGGCTGAGCAAGAGGACACTCAGACAGAGAACTGAGAGACAGCCGGCTGACTGACCTCGCGACATCATGCTCGAGATGGTAGCCAGAAGGGGGGACATTCTTGTCCCCCCTTCATGCCCCCCACAATTCCAGGAATTGGAGACTAAAAACCCCCTCCTATGGGAATGGAAGGATCTCATAGCGACTCATATTAATATAATTTCAATAGTTTAATATACTGTGATTATATAACCCATTGCTAAATTGACTTTATATCCGTGACGCATCATAATCCGCTTCATGCCCCGGAAAGGCCGTGGGTCGCGTCGCCGGCAGAGAAAGAAAAAACGAGTTCAACGGGCCTCGGCGAAGACAAGGCCTCAATCCGTCCCGCAGAAACCGTCCCCGGACCGGAGGCCCAGGAGCCTCTACCTGGGACTGGCGGTCCTCGGCGCCGTTCTGGCAGCCGGTGCTCTCTATTTCTTCAAAGACCGAAGTGAACCCTTCCCCCGGAACGTCTGGACAGACGAGTACACGATCCCTCCCAGGGATCTTCCGCTTGGCGACGTCGAAAAAGCGTTGAGGAAGTTTCCGGAAGGGGCTGACGAATGGGATTCCGAGGAGGTGGACGTCGAGATCGAGAACAGGCTCCAGGAGTTCGCCAATGTCCTCAAGGGTGAACCGGGTGCCGAATCGTTTCCGCCCGGACTTCTCGGTTCCGACTTCAAAGGGACGCCGCTGGAGCCGGCCGCCACCCGGAGGGTCAAGGCTGAGGAGGGGTTGGAAATCTTCCGAGGCGAGCCCGACAGCGAGGAACGAGTCACGACGGCGGCGTTTCCGTCGGAGATCGCAAAGTTATTGCGTGAAGCCGCACGGATAGACAACGTGAAATTCAAGGTGACGAGGATCGAATCGCCTCGGTTTCCGGGATCGACCGTCGTCAGCGACGTCAAGTACACCATTCTGGGTCAGGACAAGGACGGCGAATCCTTGCAGTGGATGGGGGACTGGCAGCTCGACTGGCAAAAGGACCACGTGGGCCGTTGGAAACTCTCGCGGCTGAAAGTGCTGTCTACGTCGCGGGGTCGGAGTGCCCGGAAGGCCTTCATGGAGGTCACTCAGCGAGCGCTGGGGAAGAACGATTCCTACCGGCAACAACTGCTGCTGGGAGTCGAGTATTGGCAGGGAATCCTCGACTATGTCTCCGGAATGGATATCTATGGTCACAACGGCGTCGCGATTGCCGATATCGACGGCGATGGCGACGAGGATTTCCATGTCTGCCAGCCGGCGGGCCTGCCCAATCTGCTGTTTCGAAACCAGGGAGACGGCACCTTTCTGGATGTCACCGTAAAGGCGGGAGTCGATGTCCTGGACAACACGGCATCCAGTTTTTTTGCCGATACGGACAATGACGGGGATCCGGACCTGATCCTCATTGGCGCCAGCTCACTGCTGTTTCACAACGACGGCTCCGGACGCTTCCGGCTGGCTCCCGATTCCGGGTTCGAGGCGATCGACGGCAGCGACGGGAGCAAAGTGTCCGCTGCCGTGGCCGACTACGACCTGGACGGACATCTGGATATCTATGTCTGCTCATACGCCTTTTGGCAGGGACAGGAAGAACTGGGCAATTATCCCTTTCCCTACCATGACGCCAACAACGGCGCCCCCAACATGCTCTTGCGGAACCAGGGGAACGGGTCGTTCCGCGACGTCACGAGGGCGTCCGGAGTGGATCGGAACAATCTGCGTTACAGCTTTGCCGCGGCGTGGGGGGATTACAACGGCGACCGGTATCCGGACCTGTATGTGGCCAACGACTTCGGCCGCAACAACCTCTATCGCAACAACGGTGACGGTACCTTCACCGACGTGGCCCGAGAGGCGGGAGTGGAAGATATCGGAGCGGGGATGAGCGCCGCTTGGGAGGACTACGACAACGACGGGCGCCTGGACCTCTACGTGGGAAACATGTGGTCGTCGGCCGGTCAGCGGATCACTGCACTGCAGCAGTTTCGAACACAGCGTCCGGAAGAGGAGATCCGGAGCTATCAACGCCATGCCAAGGGCAATTCCCTGTTTGCCAATCGGGGTGATGGCACGTTTGAAGAAGTCGGCGCGCAAGCGGACGTCGAGTTGGGCCGGTGGGCCTGGAGCAGCGATTTCTTCGACTTCGACAATGACGGTCATGAAGACCTGTACGTGGTGAACGGTTTCATCACCAACGAAGACACGAAGGACCTCTGAAGCTTCCTTTGGCGGCAGGTCGTGTCGCAATCGCCATCGCAGGATGCCGTCGCTTCCGCCCCGTCCGGAGCGCGGATCGGCTCCGAATACCGGAACGGGTGGGATGCGGTGAACCTGTTGATCCGGCAGGGTGGATCTCTGAGTTCGCGCGAGACCAACAATTTCTACATCAACTGCGGCGATGGAACTTTTGCCGACGCCTCGGGCATCACGGGACTGGACTTTCCCGAGGACGGACGAGCCTTCGCCGTCGGCGATCTGGACCAGGACGGCGACCTGGATCTCATTCTCAAGAATCGAAATTCGCCGCAGCTCCGGCTGCTACGGAATCAGGCCGGAAGCGGCTACAACGCGGTCAGTTTCGATCTCAAGGGCACGCGCAGCAACCGGGACGCCGTCGGAGCGAGAATCACCATCGAGACCGACGCGGGCTCCAGGTCGAAATTCGTCAAGATCGGATCGGGATTCCTGTCCCAGAGCTCTCGCCGGGTCTGGTTCGGCCTGGGGAACCAAGAAGGGATCCGGCGGGTCAAGATCGATTGGCCCAGCGGGGAAGTCCAGACGTTTCACGATCTTGCGGCCAACCACCGGATCGTGATCGTAGAGGGTGTGGACAGGACGGAGACCATACCCTTTCGATCTTCCCGGCGGGAGGACGAAAGGCCGGGCGACGCGAGGGAAGCGCCTTCCGGCGATCCTCCGCGATACAGTGGAACGTGGTTGCTGGAGAAGCTTGCCGCGCCCAAGTTCCGTTTGCCAAGCGTGAATGGAAGGCAACATGGCCTGGGCATGTACAGTGGCCGCCGAGTGTTGTTGAACTTCTGGGCGACCTGGTGCCCGCCGTGCCGGGAAGAGCTGCGCGACCTGCGATCGCATCAGGAGGATCTGGCGGACCTCGGGGCCGTGATTCTGGCGATCTCCGTCGACGATCCGGCGGACCGCGCAAAGGTGAGGGAGTACGCTCGGCAGGAGGAGCTTCCATTCCCCGTACTGCTTGCCGACGAGGACGTCATCACTGCGTACAACCTGGTCAATCGCTTCCTGTTCGACAAGATACGCGACCTGGCCGTACCCACCTCCATGCTCCTGGATCGGGACGGGAACATCGTCAAGATCTACCGGGGGAGAGTTCCCGCCCGGCAGATCATCCGGGACATTCAAAGTATCCCTCGATCCGAAGAAGAATTGGTCCGGGCTGCCTTTCCCTTTCCGGGTCAAACCTTCGGCATGGAATTCGTCCGGGACTACACTGTGATTGCGGACGGGTTCCGACGAGCCGGACTCGAGGATCAGGCGGCAGTCTACTATCAGCACCAGTTGCTGGAGCAGGGCCACGACACGCCCCAGTCGTGGAACAGCCTCGGGCTTCTATATGAACAAGAGGGAAAGTTGGACCAGGCTCGTGAGGCTTACGAAAAGGCCCTCCGGCTCAATCCCGACTATGCGGACAGCCACAACAATCTCGGCGCGATGCACTTGAAGGCGGGAGAAATCGACAAGGCCATAGACAACTACCGCACCGCCGCCCGCCTGGCTCCCTGGTCAGCCGACGTCCAGAACAATCTCGGCCACGCGCTGGTGGAAAAAGGCCGGCATGCTGAGGGCGTCCGTGCGTATCAGCGGGCCCATGAGATCGACAGTCAGGCTCCCCAGCCGCTGCTCAACCTCGGTAATGCCTATCTCCAGATGAAGCGCTTTCAGGAAGCGATTTCAGCATACGGTCGGGTCTTGCAGATGCAGCCGGATTCCGCAGACGTCCACCACAACTTGGGTTTCGCGTATCTGGAGTCCGGTCGACTCGACGACGCTTTGGCGTCGTTCGAAAAAGCGCTTGCACTGCAGCCGCAGTATGCGAGCGCCCATAACAACAAGGGGACGGTCTTCTTGCGAAAGGGCAGGATTGAAGAGGCGGGACGCGCGTTTGAGGGGGCGATCCAGGCCGACTCCGAGTTCAGGCCCGCCTATATCAACCTTTCCATGACGCATCTGCGGACGAATGAAATAGAGAAGGCCGAGGACGTGCTCCGCCGGCTGCTCAAGGTGAATCCGGACGATCCGATGGCGCTGGACCTGTTGGCACAGATCAAGCAAGCGAAGTCGTCGGCGCCGTAGAAGGAAATCCGAGGGAGCCGGTCAAATCCTGTGGACTCTTCCAATCTCGCGGGCTAACGCGATTCGTCGTGGGTCTCGAACTCGGCCGGCATGGTGATCTCCAGGACCTGCCAGTCGTCGGAGTAGTCCAGCACCTGATGTTTGATCCCGGGGGGCTGGTACCAGGCGTCGCCCGCCTCCACGCGGATCTCGCCGATGTCTTCGAAGTAGAGGAGCGCCCAGCCCTGGATCAGATAGACCATCTGGAATTCCAGATCGTGGGAGTGGTAGTCCATGGGGCCCCCGCAGGGTTGCTCGGCCCGAATGACGTGCGCCAGCACCCGGCCTTCGGTGGCCTCCTTGATCCCCAGGTCCCGATAGGCGAAATAGGGCCGCAGGTCCTTGCCCCACTGGGCATCCTTGGCATGCGCCGCAAATGATTGGGTTCGCTTGTCAGTCATGGAACAACTCCTTTTTCGATATATTCAGTCGATTCTATGGGGCGCCGATGGCGGCTTCAAGTTCCCAAGTTCTTGAAATACAGTGACTTCTATCGCCTCAGCCAGCTCCATTTCAGGTGCGCGTCGGGATCCCCTGGGAGCCGGTGACCACTCGTTCGGCACGGCCGCCGGACGCCGACCGATAGGCGGCCTCCAGCAGCTCGATGGTGCGCGCGGAGACCTCTCCCGGAGACCAGTTCTCCCGGCTCCGGCCGAGGATCAGATCGATGAACCGATTGGGCGGGCCGTCGCAGGCGTAGTCCCCTTCACCCAACTCGACCTCCAACTCGAAATTGTCGCCGTCGTTGCGATGGATGGTGAGGTGCTCATGAAACAGATCGAGACTCAACTCCCCCTCACTGCCGTAGATGCGGATGTCCATCTCATGCTTGGGCTTGGTGGCGGGCTGGGTGCCGGCGGCGGAAATGGTCGCGATGGAGCCGTTGTCGAACTTGGCCACGATGGCGTCATACATCTCGACCGGCGCGCCCGCTCCGTTCATATAGGCGAACACTTCAATGCCGCGCAGACCGGTGAGCCAGAACAGGAGCGCGACGCTGTGAGACAACTGGGAGTATCCCTGCCCGCCGCCGGCGAGATCGGGATCGCTGTAGAAGGTCTCCGGGTCAGGGATATTCTCCATGGGATAAGGCCATTTCTGTCCCATGTAGAGCGCCCGCAGAGCCGAGCCCATATGGCACACGATGTACTCGACCTCGCCGACCGCGCCCTGATCCATCTTTTCCTTGGCGGCGGCGACCATGCGGATGTAGTGCCAACCCGTGGGAATGGAGAGCACCAACCCGCGCGCGTCGGCCGTCTCCACCAGGTCCCAGGCCTCGGCGGCCCGTAGCGCCATCGGTTTTTCCACCAGGACGTGCCGGCCCGAATCGAGACTGGCCTTGGATTGCTCGTAGTGGAATCCGTGAGGCGAGGCGATCACCACCGCGTCGATGGGCTGTTCCAGCAGTTCGCGATAATCGGCCGTGGCGTAGGGAAAGCCGAACTGTTCCACCGCAAGGTCCCGCGATTCCTTAGTGGGGGTGGCGACACCGGCCAACACGACGTCGTCCCGGGCCTGCAACACCGGCATGTGATTGGTCTGCGCCCAGTTTCCCGCCCCGATAAATCCCGCCCGAATTTTTTTTGACGTTGCCGATGCCATGGTCGTTTGCCTCCAGGAGGGGACATTCCTGTCCCCCCATTCTTCATTCCCGATCATTCATGGTCGTATTGCCAACGACCCTCTCCAGCGGTCGGTGACAGGTCGGTGACAAGAAGGTCGCCGCTTGTCTGTTGAAGTATGGAATTTCCCACTTGCGACGTGGATACTCTCATTCTCACCGGGGCTCCCGGCGGAGGACAACCGGTCTAAGCCCCGGAATCTCCTTCTGCGCCGGGAAATAGGGCCCCTTGAGCTCCGTGAACCGAACGTGGCGCAAGACCGCCGGGGTCGGACCCGGCGTATCCAGCACCAGTGCTTCCGCAAACTTCCCCTCATACCCGACGCGGTAGTTCATGGGATTCTTGACCACGATGAACTTGGCGTTCCGCGTGTCCATGCCCACGGACCGGTATTGCTCGTCCGCCCAATCATACGTGGGATAGGTGCAGATCAGCACTTGGACCGAGCCGATCCGGAGCCGGACCGAAGGCCCCATGTCGACGGCCTGGCCTCCCCAGATGCCACCCGAATAGACGAACTCTCCGTCGGTCAGCCGCTCGATTCGTCCGGTCACCGTTATGGGCCGCCCCCAGCGCGGGTCGACCCTGTGACCCAGAGTCAGCTCGATTTCCGAGCCGGCTCCCGCCTGGTGGCATCGGGCGGCGGCCTCAGGATCGACGACGGGAACCAGAGCGGGTGCGGAGACGGCGTTCTCCAACAGAGCTCGCAAGGTAGCCACACTGTCCCCGGCGGCGCCTCCCCCGACGCTATCCGCGGTCTCCAGCAGCAGGATGGGACCTCCCTCCATCTCCAGTCCACGGGCGATCGCCTCCCGCGGAGTCCAGACTTGGGGTTCCAGATCGACCCTGCGCTGCCAGTACATCTCCGCAATCTGCGTGGACAACTCCACGGCCATGGAGAGGTCGCCGTCGGTGATGACCAGGCCGCCGCCCCCCATGCCGGGATGATCGAGATAAGGCTGGACCAGGAAGGTGCTTGTGGACAGCACACCGGGCCGCTGCTCCATGGCTTTGGCGAAGCGCATTACGTCCGCAAAGGGGGCCGAACCTTCGGTGGAGCCCATGATCCCGCCCACGATGACCGGCACCTTGGCCATGGCCATGGCCGGCCGAACCGTCCCGTCGAGGATGTCGAGCAGCATCCGGGCTCCGCGGACTCCGGTAGTGTAAGTGTCCCGGTGGGGGTAGGTCTCCCAGGCCAGGAGAGCCTCGGTGCATTCGACCATCCTCTCGCTGACGTGGGCGTGCAAATCGAGCGTCCCGACGACGGGGACCCCGGGTCCTACCACGTCACGGACGGCTTCCACCAGATCCCCTTCCAGATCGCCGATTTCTTCGACTGCGGCGCCTCCGTGCAAGGGGAGCAGCACCCCGTCCACCGGCATGGAATCATGCAACACTTGCAGCAGCTCCGTCTTCAGCGTGAGGTAGCATTCCCGGCTCAGGATGCCTCCCGGGACGGCCGTGGCCACCAGCAGCGGCACGATGTCGGCGCCGCGATCCCTCAAACAGGCCAGCATTCCCCCGACGACGCCGTCCGTGGATCCGAGAATCTGTTGACCCCGGCGCAACTCCGTCCGTTCGAAGCAGGCCAGATCGGTGAACGTGCCGACCAGGTGATTGGACTCCGTAAAGATGGTGCCGACGGCGATCCGATACGGTTGGCTCATTTGTCGAGATCCGCTCCGGGAGGCGTGAGGTTCGGACGTCTGGGAGCGGGAGTTTCCAACCCCCGGAACAAGTAAACCAGAAGCGACGAGCGACTGGAAAGCCCGCCCGCGCGAGTACCCGCCCCGCCCGAGAACGTGACTGTCCCCTTCTCAGGATTACCTGAAAACGTGACTGTCCCCTTCTCGCGCGCTTGCCCAATCCACACGGAGGTTTTTGAGAAGTCCGGACTACTCCCTGAAGAGATCGGAGTGGGTGCCGGTACGGACCAAGTGCAATTCGTCGCCCTCTACACGGTAGATCACGAGCCAGTCCGGTTCGAGATGCGCCTCGCGGTACCCTTTCCAAATTCCCCGTAACGGATGGTCGCGTTTCCGCGCGGACAGAGGCTCCTGCTCGATCAACGAGGCCAGCAACGACCGCAGCTTCGCCAGATCCTTGCCTCGTGCCTTGGCTCTTCGCACATCGCGTTTGAACTGCGATGAGCGAACCGGCGTCAACATGTCAGATGTCGAGATCTCGGAATAGTTCCTTGGCGCTGTCGAAACGCCGGCCCTTACCGTCGTCCAATTCCTTCATGGCCTTGACGGTCGCGGCATTGGGGACTTGGATGGTGAAGGGCAGTCGCTTCTCGTCCGCCACGCGCAACAACAGCAGGCGAATCGCATCGGAAACCGTCAAGCCCATGGCCCGGAGCGCCTCGGTCGCCCGGGATTTGGTGTCGCTGTCGATTCGAGCGCGTACAACGGTGTCTGAACCCATCTTCGATTTCCTTCTGAGTAGCTTCAATGTAGCTACAAAAACCTGTTTCTGTCAAGAACGATTTCGGCGGGCGAACGAATGCAGCGCGTGCGGACGTGTACGCGTGAGAACGTGACTGTCCCCTTCCGAACGGAACGGGATCGTGAGAACGTAACTGTCCCCTTCTGGGTGCGAGAACGCATTCGAGAACGCATTCTAGACAGTGACTGTCCCCTTCTAACCTGAATTCGAGAGGTACGCGCCTGATATAGTCAGAATTCAAGGCTATTCCGAGAATGTCGCGAGGAGCTTTCCGTGACAGTGATCGTGATCATTTCAGCCAACATTGAATGGAACGCCGTCCGGAGGATTCTGCCGGAAGCCATCCCCCAAACCTCTCCTTATGGCGAATGGTTTGAGACGGACCTTGACCTTGGAAATGATCGGCAATCCGTCATCTTTTTTCATGGTGGATGGGGCAAGATTTCTGCGGCGGGATCAGCGCAGTATGTGATTGACCGATGGTCTCCGAATCTGATCGTGAATCTGGGGACTTGCGGTGGATTCGAGGGAGAGGTCGAAAAGGATACGGTCGTGATGGTTGAGCGGACGGTCGTCTATGACATTATCGAGCAGATGGTGGATGCGGAGGAAGCGATCCGGGACTACTCAACGGAGATCGATCTTTCGTGGTTGAGCGAGTCCTATCCCCATCCTGTGTTGAGAACTACTCTCGTATCCGCAGACCGGGATCTCATGCCGGAAGACATTCCGGACTTGAAGTCCAAATATGGTGCAGTGGCAGGAGATTGGGAATCGGGTGCAATCGCCTGGGTGGCAAACCGGAACCAGGTCCGATGTCTCATTTTGCGTGGGGTGACCGATCTGGTGGGTGATGGAGGCGGCGAAGCTTACGCGGGCAAGGTACAGATCTATGTAGAAAATACGGAGCGGGTCTTGAACGATCTAATTCTGCAACTTCCCAACTGGGTCGCGAGAACCTGACTGTCCCTGTCCAGCCGTCCCCTTCCAGCCTGCAATTCTTCGCAGGGCAACCGCTGCGACTGTGCACGTGGCACAGCTTCTCCAAATGACGGTAGAATAGGGCCAACAAGATGAAACAGGCGACATCGCCAATTCGTTTCCTGGCCTTCGCGCTCTCCATCCTGGTTTTTCCGGGGTATGCGTCCGCCCAAAACCAGGAAGAGAAGGTCGATCCCTTCGAAAAGTGGCTGAAGGAGGATGTCATCTACATCATCGCGGAAGAAGAGAAGAGCACCTTCCAGGATCTGACCACTGCCGTCGAGAAAGAGAACTTCATCGAACAATTCTGGCGGCGGAGGGATCCTGACGGCTCGACACGGGAAAACGAGTTCAAGGAAGAGCACTACCGGCGCATCGCGTTTGCCAACGATCATTTCCACTATGCCGGCGTTTCCGGATGGAGGACGGACCGGGGCCGCATCTACATCATTTTCGGAGAACCGCAGAGCCGCGAGCGTTACACGTCAGGTGCCATGTATTTCCGGCCCTTGTCCGAGGGCGGAGGGCGGACTCGAACCTTTCCCTATGAGAGATGGCATTACAACCACATGCCGGGAATCGGCCAGGGAGTCGATTTGGAGTTCGTGGACCGGTCCCAGACCGGCGACTTCCAGTTGGCCTTGCGTCCCGAGGAAAAGGACGCCCTGATGAATGTGCCGGCGGGCGGGTGGACGTTCTACGAAATGATCGGTGCGGAAACCCGGCCCGGGCGTTTCATCGCCAGGGATCTGATGCGAACTTCGGGGTTCGAGGGGGAGGGGCACCACCGGACCTCTTCGAATCCCTTCCGGATGTTGGAAACTTATTTCCAAGCCCAGCGACCCCAGGAAATCAAGTTTGACGACCTCCGGGCCGCGGTAGTGACTCGGATCACCTATGACGAGCTGGCCTTGCAGGTGACCGATTCCTACCAGGTGCTGAACCCGAAGACCTTCCTGGTGCCGATCACCGTCGTCGTTCCGGGGTCGCAGTTGACCTATGAGGACCTGGCTGACGGAACGCGCCGCGCCACGGTCGAGCTGTACGGATCCATCACCGCACTGGGTGGCCGGGTGGTCCATGAGTTCGAGGAATCGATCTACCGGGATCTTCGCAGCGAACGGGAACACGTTGCCCGCGACGTCTATTTCCAGAAAAAGCTCCCTCTTCATCCTGGGCTCTACAAGCTCAACGTCATTGTCCGCGATCAACAGAGCGGCCGCATGGGAGCGATCCAGCGTCGGCTGGGTCTTCCCATGAAGGTTCCCAGTGAACTGAATCTTTCCTCGGTGACCTTGGCCGAATACATCGTCCCGGCGCAGGGGGAAACGCTCACCGAGCCCTTCGTCACACCGCTCGGCTGGAAAGTCTATCCTTCGATGGACGGGGAGTTTCAGCCCGAAGATCCGTTGGGCACCTATTTCGAGATCTACGGTTACGCCGTCGACGGCGCCAGCCAGGCTCCGGATCTGGGCATCCATACCAGGGTCTGGGATCGGAAAGGAAAGGCGATTTTGAACTCTCCCGGGCAGAATCAGATCGTTCCCTACACCGACCGGGTGCTGGTCGCTCAGGTGTTCGACCTCAAGTCGCTGGAACCAGGGGATTACCGGTTGGAGATCAAGGTCGAGGATCGGATCGCCGGCGCGGACACGGCCGGGGAAGCCCTTTTCCAAGTCAAGGCACCGAAGTAGTCATCGATCCACCTTGATTTTCGACGGCCAGGAATTGCCGGGGCGTCGGCATCAATCCATGTGGAAGACCTCTTCCCAGGGTTCCGACTGCTGGGCCTGGATGCTGCCGTCGAAATAGTCTGCCATGTACGCATTCCAGCGTTTGACGACGTCTTTCTCCGATAGCTCTCGGGCGGCTGCCGCGTAATCCTCGGTTTCAAGGTAGATGATCACAGTATTTCCTCGGACGAAACAACTGTGATTCCTGATTCCCGCCCTGGTGCCCGCCTCGATCAACTCAGGCCAGACGCGCTGGTGGGCCTCCTTGTAGCGCCGAACCATGTCCGGTTTCAGTCTCATAATGTACGCGATGCGTTCCATCATTCCCCATCCCAGTGTGTCGCAACGTTCATGGACTAGCGTCCGCTCCAGAATTCTTCCAGTCAGTTTATCTCAAGCTGCGCGGTCTGGCCCTGTTTCCGAACGGTGGGCTCGCCCAGCGCGGTCTGCTTGGCGAAGAGGCCGGGAAAACACCGGAAGTCGACTGAAGAGCAGTGTATTCTCGTCATATACTTGCGACGCGGTGAGAGATTCCGGCTAAACGGGTTGCGCCTTTTCATCACGTCCGAAGGGAGATTCAAGTCATGTCGTCAACACTTTACGCGGGTGTCGCCCGCCGGATGGTCAACCCCGAGATCGGCACGGCCATGGGAGGACTGAGGCTGTTCTCGAGTCCGATCCAGGCTATCGAGAGCGACTTGACGGCAACCGTCCTGGTGCTGTCGAACCAGGCCACCAAGGTGGCGGTCGCCGCCTTGGATCTCGCCGTGCTCTCCCCGGCCGAGGGCCTCGCCATGCGCGAGCGCATGGGAAACGCCATCGGTGTCCCCGCGACCAACGTCATGCTGAACCTGAGCCACAACCACAGTTCTCCCTGCCTGCCGAATTGGGTGCCGGATACCGATGAGCAGATCCGGCTGAAGACCCGATACCGGGACAACCTGAGTGATTGGCTTGTCGAAGCGGTGCAGGAAGCGGATTCCGGTCTTCGACCGGCGCGCATCGGCGCCGGTTGGGGGGAGAGCGACATCGGGATCTACCGGCGTGAGACGGGACCCGACGGCCGGGATGTCCTGGGAGAAGTGCCGGAACACCCCATCGACCCGGCCGTCGGTGTGGTGCGGGTCGACGACCTGGACGGCCGGCCCATCTCAGTCCTGTTCAGCTACGGCTGCCACCCGGTCACCGTGGGTCCCCGTTCCATGGTGGCCTCGACCGATTTTCCCGGTCCGGCACGAGAGGTGCTCGAGAAATGCCTGGGGGGGACGGCGATTTTCCTGCAGGCGTGCGGCGGCAACATCAATCCCCGTCCCGGCATCGGTTTCGAGGTCGATTGCCGGGACGTGAAAGGACGAATCGGGATGGCCCTTGGGGCGGAGGCATTACGTGTCGCCTCCGGGATCCGAACCCACCTGGAGCGGGGAGACCGGATCCCTCTCGGAAACATCCCCAACATCCTGTTCCGGCCCTGGCGGTCCGTACAAGGGGACACCTGCACCTACCTGGGAGCCGTTGAAGAGACCGTTGGGCTCGAATTCGGGAACCTCCCCTCCCGCGAGGAGGCTCAGCGGATCCGCGACCAGTGGAGCGCCGAGCTGGAGCGGCGAAAGACCGGCAATGCCCGGCAGTGGGAGATTCGCGTCGCGGCCCGGTTTGCGGAATGGTCCGAGAATCTGCTGGCGGCCGCCATGGCGGACCGTCCGACGCTGGACCTGGAAGCGCAGGCCATCCGGGTCAACGACATCGTCCTGTTGGGCATGAACATGGAGATCTTCTTCGAGACGGGACTGTCCATCAAGGCGCGATCGCCCCTGAAGCACACCCTTCCGTTGGGATACACCAACAGCTCCATCAGTTACCTGCCCCGCGAAGCGGACTACCCCGAGGGCGGATGGCAATTGGGTGAGATGTACCATGTTCCGGATCTGCTCTTCCAATCCTACGGGGTGCCGGTGGCGCCGCGGCCGGACGCCGAGCAGGTCGTCGTCGAGAGGGTGTCGGAGCTGATTCGGAAACTGGCGTAGCCGCTCTATCCGGAAGAACTCAGGTAGTCCGTCCGTCCCCCGTCGACGGTCAGAATCTGTCCGGTCACGAAGCGGGCTTCGGAGGAGGCGAGGTAGGCCACGGCGGCGGCGATGTCCTCAGGTTCACCGATGCGTCCCAGGACGCTGCGCCCGGCGAACTCTTGAATGACCCGCTCCAACTCCTGGGGAGGATTGAGCTGCACGAGGAGATCGGTACGGATCAGACCGGGAGCCACGGAATTGACATTGATGTTGTCGGGGCCGAGTTCCAGGGCGAAGCGTTTGGTCATATTCATGACCGCCGCCTTGGTGGCGCTGTAGAAGGTCCGCAGCCCGGAGATGTTGCCGAAGCCGGCAATGGACGAGACGTTGACGATGGAGCCGGAACGCCTTTTTTGCATCTGCGGCAGGACCGCGCGCGTGCAGTTGATGATGCCCCGGACATTGACGCCCCACATGGCTTCCAGGTCCCGCTCCAATTCCTCATCAGAGGCGTATGAGGTCAGGTCACTGTCGAGCACGATGGCTGCGTTGTTGACCAGGACGTCGATGCGGGAAAACCTCTCCAGGATCCGGGTGACCATAGCCTGGACCGCGGAGCGATCAGAGACGTCCGCTCGCACCGCCTCGGCCTCCGATCCCAATTGGTTCACTTGCTCGACGGTCTCGGCGGCGGCTGGCTCGTTGCTCACGAAGTTGATCCCGACCCGGGCACCTTCCCGAGCCAGGCGCAGGGATACGGCCCGGCCGATCCCCCGCGACCCGCCGGTGACGAGAGCCACCTTGCCCCGATATCTCTGACCTGGATTCCCGCCGTCCGTCCGTGTCGCCATCGAGCGTCTCCCGGGTAGCCTATCAGTCCCGATTGCCTCCATCAAAACCACAACCTGAATTCATCAAGAACACCCTACTCTGAGCATATTTCGTCCCGATGATCTAAAATGATTCCTGTCCGATTCGCTCTCCGCCCCGGAGAGATCGGCCGCATTCCGACGCCGGCGATCCGGATCACGGGGAGTCTCAAGTTCAAGGGAGGCAGTTTTTTGTCCTCTTTCAAGCATCGACTCGGAGTGGTGGCCTTCCTGACGGTACTCGTAGCCGGAAACGGCTACGGCAATGACAAGGGCGTTCGCCTTCCCCACCTGGAAGCCATGCGTCCCATCGGCGGGCAGGCCGGCGCCCAGGTCGAGGTCGTACTTCTGGGAGACATGCTCTCCAACGCCGAATCGGTCGAGTTCGATTGCGAAGATCTCGACTTCACCTTGACCAAGGCGACTGCGGAACGAATCGAGGGAACGATCCGGATCTCGAAGCATGCCCCCTTGGGACAGCATATCTTGAGGGCCAGGACCAAGGACGGCTACACCACTGCTCTCTGGTTCACGGTGGGGCAATTCGAACCGGTTCCCGAACAGGAGCCCAACGAGACCCTCGCCGGCGCGCAGGCCATCTCTCCACCCTGTGAGATCTACGGGACCATGGAGAAGAAAGAGCGCGATCTCTATGCTCTCAAGGCGAAGAAGGGGGACCGTTGGATCTTCGAGGTTCGGAGCATCCAGTTCGGATCCATGTTCGAAAGCTATCTCAATCTGCGAGACGAAACCGGGAGAGAACTGGTCTTCAACGACGATCGCGCCGATTTCGACGTGAACTCGCTGATCGATCACACTTTCGAGAAAGACGGCACGTATTTCATCGAGGTCGATTCTTTCCGGGGCGTTCGGGGGTGGGGTTTCACCAAGAACAACGGATACGTCCTGCGTGTCTCCCGGGTCCCCCTGATCGACCACGTCTCGCCTCTGGGAGGCCGCGCGGGCAGCCGGGTCACCGTCCGGTTTTCGGGTCGGGGGCTGCAGCAGGCGGAACAGGTCTACTTGTCACCCACCCGCCGGGGGGAGCATGTCACCCTGACGATTCCCTGGACCATGGACGTCCGATTCGCCGACGATTATTCCACCGCGTCGGACATCCCCAGGGTGGAGGGGAACATTCTGCGTCGAGCATCGGAGGCTTTGGAAGTCGAGTTCGACCTGCCGGAGGAACCGCTGGGCACCTGGTCGCTCTTTGTCAAGGACACGAATGGGATCGCGGATCCCAAGTATTTCGAGGTCACACAGTCGGAGGAGATCGCGGAAGCCGAATCCAATGACCGGCGCGGCGAACCGCAGGAATTGCCTTTTTCGACCGGCAAGAACCTGGTGGTCAACGGCCGGCTTGAGCGGCGCGAGGTTACGGAGCTGAGTCAGGACAAGGACTTCTATGCCCTCGACGCCAAGCAGGGCGTGTCGCTACGGATTCACACCAACGCCTACCAGCTCCTGTCGCCGAGTATCGACACCGTCGTCAGCCTGTTCGATACGAACGGAAAACTGTTGGCGGAGAGTGACGATCTGACGCACGGCCGTGGGTTCTACACGGGAAGTGTCGACAGCAACCTGTATTACATCCCCGAACGGGATCAGAAGCTCGTCATCTCCGTATCGGACCGAGTCGGCCGAGGCGGTCCCGGGTATGACTACCGTCTTCATGTCAAGTCGGAGGAGCCGGGGTTTCTCCTCCTCGTCTCCCCGCAGTTCGGACTACAATCGATCTCCCTGTCCAACTTCACCGTGGAGCAGGGGGGAGAGAGCAACATGGTGGTGGGCATGATCCGGATGCCCCCCAAGATTCATTCCGACGATCCAGCTCCCGCCGCCCTGGCCCCGCCTCCCGGGGCCGTGATGGAGGGGGAGGTTCGGGTCTGGGTCGAGGGGCTTCCGCCGGGAGTGACCGCCGAGGAGCATCGGTTTCGCGCCGACGAAGTCGTCGAGCCGGGCGGGGATGGAGCCACCTTCATGGTGCCGGAACGGCTGCTCACGATTCGCGCCGGTGACGCGGTGCCGCCTGGAACCTACCCCTTTCGTGTTTTGGGCGAAGTCGTTGGAAATGAAGGGGTCACCGCGGTCGGCAGAGCCATGGACTCCATGGGCGGCATCACCGAGCTGTACAATTTTCCGGGCCGGCCCGTCGCCGAAACGGCTCTCACCGTCATCGAGCCGGGTGCGGTGACCGTTGAACTGGATGCGAAAGAGGGCAAGGTCGTGGTGATGCAGGGAGAGACCTCCCTGGTCGGGATCAAGAACCGGCTACCCGTCGGGGCGGGCGATAAACCGAGCGTCTGGCTGACGAACGCCCCTGAAGGTGTTTCGGCGCATCTGGATTCGGACCCGGAAGGGAACCTGCTGGTGGGCTTCCGGGCGGCCGGGGAGACCGGGATCGAGTCCGCCGAGAATGTCTACGTTGAGTTCGACGTCGGCAGGCGTGTCGTCTCGAGCCATCGCTTTACCGTCCAGGTCGTTGCGAGGGAGCATCTGCCGTGACCCTCAACCTCCGAACCGCCAAGATGACAGTCGCTGGGAGGGGGGACATTCCTGTCCCCCTCTTCAACGCCGACCCGGAATCGGCGGGGGGACTTCTTGGGAACTTGGGAATTGCGGTAAGGATCCTGTCTCTGTCTTGTCTGATCGGTCTTCCGGGTCAAGCTCTGGCCTTGCCGAGTGCAGCGGCGGAGACCCGGGGTGAGACGGCGAAGCCGGAAACCGCAGCAACGGACGTCCCTCAAGCCGCCTCCGAGCCGGGCCCGAACTTTCTGCCCGACCCGGCAGCCGGTCTGAAGCGAATCGTCCTGGAACCGGCTGAACTCGTTCTGGCCCATCCCGGCGCGACTCAGCGATTGGTGGTCACGGGCTACTACTCCGACGGGACTTCCCACGACGTGAGCCTCTTTTGCCGCTACGTCTCATCCGCTCCTCAAGTCGTCTCGGTCAGTTCCGATGGTGTCCTCCGGGCTCTGACGCCGGGACGGGCCGAAGTCGAAGCCTGGCTGGGTGAGGCTCGGTCCGGCCTCCAGGCCAGGGTCTCAGACCAGATCACCGAGGTGAGCATCAACTTCAGTCAGGACCTGCTGTCCATCTTTACTCAAAGGTCCTGCAACACTCCCACGTGCCACGGCGCAATCACCGGTCAGGCCGGCTTCAAGCTCTCTCTGTTCGGTTACGATCCGGAAGCTGATTTCCAGATGATCGTCGAAGCCGACGAAGGTCGCCGGGTCGATCTGGAAGACCCGGAAAAGAGCCTGCTTCTGATGAAGCCCACCTTCAGCGTGCCCCACGGTGGCGGCAAACGGCTGACCCTGGAATCGGCCGAATATGAAACCATCGCCGGTTGGCTGAAGCAGGGAGCCCGTTACAACTCGGACGGACCCCGGGTGACCGGCATCGCCATCTATCCCCGGGAACGGATAATGCTCGGGCTGGGGACCACCCAGCGCTGGGTGGTCTTGGGGCGCCTGTCCGACGGAACCACGCGGGACATGACCGGGGAGGTCAAGTACCAGGTGGGAAACGACAGCGTCGTCCAGGTGACGCCGGAGGGTGAGTCGAAGGCGGTCGGGCGCGGTCAGACTCACGTGATGGTCCGGGCCATGGGCCGGGTCGCGGTGGCCAGGGTCGGCGTTTTGGACGAGCCCCCAATGGCGGACTATCCTCCCCTTTCGGCTCACAACTTCGTCGATGAGGCCATGATCCGGCAGTGGAAAGAGCTGAATCTGGTCCCATCGGAGATCTGCAGCGACGAGGAGTTTCTGAGACGGGTCTACCTGGATGTGATCGGGTTGCTGCCGACGGTCGAGGAGAGTGAGCGCTTCCTGGCGGATACCCGGGCCGACAAGAGGGCGGCTCTGATCGACGAACTGTTGGAGCGGGACGAGTACGCCATCTACTGGACGACCAAGCTCGGAGACAGTTTCCGCGTCCACCAGACAAACATTCCCAGTCGCGCGCAGGGATTATTCAAGAGATTCATCCGGACCTTTCTCAGGGATGACCGTCCCTACGATGAGTTCGTTCAGGAGATATTGACCAGCACCGGAGACCAGACCAGGAATCCTGCAGCCATGTTCTGGTCCCCCATGTCCAACACCGTTTTAGACATCACCAATGTCAATCAGGTGACGACCACGGTCAGCCGCCTCTTCCTCGGTATCCGGATGGAGTGCGTGGAATGCCACAATCATCCCCTGGAGAATCTGACCCAGGACGACTTCTTCGACTTGAGTGCGTTTTTCGGCCAGTTGCGTCAGAAACGGGGATACGAGACCTACCGCCGAGTCTGGTGGCTGGACCCGAAGTCCCATTTTGTGCATCCGCGGACCAAAAAGCCGCTTCAGCCCAGAATCCCCTTCGAACCGGATTTTCCCGTCAGGGCCAACGGGGACTATCGTAAGGACCTGGCGGCGTGGATCACCTCACCCGAGAACCCCTTTTTCGCCCGGTCCATCGTCAACCGCATCTGGAGGGAGTATTTCAACCAGGGAATCGTGGAGCCCTACGACGATTTCCGAACCACCAATCCTCCCTCCAACGAGGCCCTGCTGGACGGATTGGCCCGGCATCTGATCGACAACGGCTTTCGTTTGAAGCCGGTGCACCGGGCCATCCTCAACTCCGCGACCTATCAGCGGACATCCTCTCCCAATCCCCTGAACAAGCTGGATGATCCTCGCTTGTTCACCCGTTACAACATTCGCATTCTTCCCGCCGAGGCCATGCTCGACGCCTTGTCGCAAGTCACCGGAGTCGAACACTCCTTCAATGTCAGTCCCAAGGGAACCCGGGCCCAGGAGGTCATATACCCCGACTATGCGGGTTATTTCCTGAGCATCTTCGGTTACCCGGAACGCTTGAGCCTGGAGGAGCGGCCCAAGGAACCCACGCTGAGCCAGGCCCTCCACATGAGGTTCGGCGACACGGTCATGGACAAGGTCCAATCGGATGAGAATGTGGTGGCCAAGCTGCTCGAGTCCGGCAAGTCCGATCACGAGATCTACGATCATGTCTTCATGAGCGCCTACAGCCGCAGGGCGACCGATCGCGAGTGGGATCTCGCCTCCAACTACGTCGCCAGCATGGGTTCGCAGGGCGTGGAACGGAAGCAGATTCTTGATGACATTCTCTGGACCGTGATAAACTCCCAGGAATTCCTGGTCAATCATTAGGGATCACCACACCATGAGAATCTATCCTGCAGAGTTGTCCTGCAGCCCGTCGCGGAGGGACTTCATCCGTATCGGCATGGCGAGTCTGGGAGGCTTGAGCCTCGCCAGCCTGCTGCGCCAGCAGAGCGTATTGGGATCGAAGAAGCGGGATCTCAACTGCATCGTGCTGTTCCAGGCGGGCGGCAACAGTCAGGTCGACACCTGGGACCCCAAGCCGGACGCCGAGGCGGAGATTCGAGGCTACTTCAAGGCGATTCCGACCGTGATCCCGGGGATCCATTTCTCCGAGCTGTTGCCCGAGTCGGCGAAGCGGCTCGACAAGTACGCGGTGATCCGGTCCATGTACTCGGACGATGCGGTCCACGAGAGCGCCCAGCAATACGTGATCAGCGGCACCAAGCGTAGAAATGACCTGGTTCATCCCGCTCTGGGTTCGGTCCTGGCTCATGAGTGGGGCTCCTCGGCAGGCCTTCCACCCTATGTCGCCATTCCCAAGAACAGCCGTTCCGGTGGAGCCGGTTTTCTGGGCTCGGTCTATGATCCCTTCCAATCCGGAAACCCCAACCAGAAGGACTACTCGGTCAAGGACCTGACTCTGCCGCTGGGAATGAAACTGGATCAGGCCCGGGCCCGATCGGAACTGCTGAACGCCTTGGACAACCGTTTCCGCAAGGTGGAGAGTTCCGGCCTGTTGGACCGGATGGATCAGTTCTCCCAGAAGGCCCACGACCTGGTGAGTTCGCCCGCCGCCAAGAAGGCCTTCAACATCTCCGAAGAGAGCGAAAAACTGAGGGACGCCTACGGGCACACCACGGTGGGACAGGGAGTCCTGCTGGCGCGCCGGCTGATCGAATCCGGCGTTCGTGTGGCGACGGTCTTCCACGGCGGTTACGACACGCACTTCGACAACAAACCCGGGATGGAGAAGGTCAACATTCCGTTCGACCAGGCCTTCGGCGCTCTCTTGGACGATCTTGAGAATCGCGGCCTGTTGGAGACGACGCTGGTCCTGGTCCTCTCGGAGTTCGGACGGACGCCGCGCATCAACAACCAGGCAGGACGGGACCATTGGCCACGATCATTTTCCGTGGCTCTGGCTGGAGCCGGAATCAGTGGAGGACTGGTCGTGGGCAGCACCACGCCGACTGGTTCCGATCCCCACGAACGGCCGGTGTCGGTGGAAGATCTGGCGGTGACCGTCTACCGCACCCTGGGTATCGACCCGGAACATGAATTCCACGCTGGCGGGCGCCCCGTCAAGATCGCCGCAGACGGCAATTTCGTCCACGAGTTGTTCTCGTAGGAGGGGGGACATTCTTGTCCCCCTCTTCATTGACCACCCGAAACCGCCGGCTGGAAAGTCTGCGCTCCCAAGATCCCTTTTTCTGCCGGGATTGCGCTGGTCCGCGCTTGATGGAAGGCTTCTTTCGTTCAATTCAGTTTGGGATCAGAAGACGGTTTCTCTCAATAGCCCTGCTCCTGCTGGTTCCTGCCGGGGACAACTTCGCCGTCGGCCAGGATGAAAGTGCCGTGGCCGCCGGGGCTCCCCGGGCCCCCGTGCGGGACGAAATGATGCGTCCCATTACGGCGGGCGGTTTCGTCGACGGAGCGCCCGTGGTTTTCTCTGACGTCACCGCGCGGAGCGGTCTGGGCGGCTTTCAACACACCGCCGGATCGAAGGTGAAACGGTTCCTGATGGAGGTCCCGTCGGGCGGCGTGGCTCTCTTCGACTACGACCGGGACGGCTGGATCGACATCTACCTGGTCAACGGTTCCAACTTCGAGGCGATTCGAGGCCAGCAGGAACATCCGAAGGCAGCCCTCTATCGCAACAATGGCGACGGAACCTTCACCGACACCACGGCGGCGGCGGGAGTGGCCAACGAGGGTTGGGGCTTCGGCGCCGCCGTCGGAGATGTCGACAACGACGGCTGGCCCGACCTCCACGTTGCCAACTTCGGTAAGGACCGGCTCTATCGCAACAACGCGGACGGGAGCTTCAGCGACGTCACGGACCGGGCGGGGGTCTCGGTGCCGGGATGGTCGACGGCGGCGTCCTTCGGAGATTTCGATCGGGACGGAGACCTGGACCTCTTCGTCTGCGGATACCTGGAATTTCCACCTTGCCCCGAATCAACTCCGAACCCACCGGAAGAATGTCTACGGGACCGGAAAGCCGAAATGGAGACAGCTCCGGAGATTCGACTCTCGGAGGAGGCATTGGCCCGGTCCTTTGCCATGATTCCCAAGCACGCCTGCGCTTTTCGCGGAAAACAGGTCCTTTGCGGTCCCCTGGGCCTCATCGGAATCCGGGACTTCCTCTTCCGCAACAACGGGGACGGGACTTTCACCGAAATTGCGGCCGATGCGGGCGTCGACGATCCGAACCGGTACTACGGGTTCGCCAGCACCTTTGTGGACGTGGACGGAGACCGTTGGGTGGACCTGGTGGTGGCCAACGACTCCAAGCCCAACTACCTCTACCGGAACCGGGGGGACGGGACCTTCGAGGACATGAGCTACCCGTCCGGTTTCGCGTTCAACCAATATGCGAAGGCCCAAGCCGGAATGGGCCTGGCGGTGGGGGACTACGACAACGACGGGCAGGTCGACTTCTACGTGACCAATTTCTCGGACGATCACAACACCCTGTACAAGAATGAGGGGGATAATTTTTTCCTGGACGTGACCTTCCAAGTGGGATTGGGCGAGGCCACATTTCCCTTTCTTGGGTGGGGAACCGGATTCCTGGACTATGACAACGACGGGTGGAAGGACCTATTCGTGGCCAACGGACACATTTATGCGGCCGTGGACTCCTACGACTGGGGGACCACCTACTCTCAGCGGCCGCAACTTTTCCGAAACCTGGACGGAGAACGCTTCGAAGTGGTTCCTCCCGCCACGGGGAGCGGTCTGGCCGTCGTCGTCTCCGCCCGGGGAGCCGCCTTCGGCGACCTGGACAACGACGGACGCGTCGACGTCGTGCTCAACTGCGCCGACGGCCCGCCGGTGGTCCTGAAAAACGAGACCTCGACGCCGGAGCATCACTGGTTGTCGCTGCGGCTGGTAGGCGGGGAGAAGAGTCCCCGCGACGCCATCGGTGCCACCGTCTTCGTGACCGCCGCCGGCCGGCGGCAGCGGGGAGACGTCATCAGCGGAGCCAGCTATTCCTCTCACTCCGACTTCCGGCTGCACTTCGGACTGGGCCGAGCCGAAAAGGTCGAGTCGGTGGAAATCCTCTGGCCCAGCGGCCGGCGCCAGACTCTAACGGATCTGCCCGTGGACCGGATCATCACGATCCGGGAGGGGCAAGAACCGGCCGAACCGGGCAGTTGAGCCCGTTTCTCCGGAGTGAAAACGTGATCCAGGATTGGGCCAAAGAGAAGCCGCCCGGAGCGGTGGCCCGAGCTCGCTGTGGCTGGTTTCGGTTGAGGTGGATTGCCGCAACGCTGCTCTGGCTCGCTCCCGCCGCCGGCGCAGCGGAAGAACCCGCCGGTGCCGGGATCGTCTTCGAGGAAGTCCCATCCCAAACGAGCGGCATCCGTTGGGTTCATGAGAACGGCATGTCGCCGCAACGGCACCTGCCGGAGACAGTGGGGCCCGGCTGCGCCTTTTTCGATTACAACAACGACGGGTGGATGGATCTCTACCTGGTCAACAGCGGAACCTCCGACTTTTTCTCTCCCGCCGCGCCGCTCCGGAATGCCCTCTACCGAAACGACGGGGATGGGACCTTCACCGACGTCACCGAAGCAGCGGGAGTGGCAGGAGGTCGTTTCGGGATGGGTGTCGCGGTCGCCGATTTCGACGGCGACGGCTGGCAAGACCTCTACGTCTCCAACTATGGACCCAACTTCCTCTATCGAAACAACGGCGACGGGAGCTTCTCCGAGGTGGCCAAGGATGCGGGTGTCCTGGCCCCCGGCTGGTCCACCAGCGGGGTCTGGTTCGACTACGACGGTGACGGGAGTCTGGATTTGTTCGTCTGCAGCTTCGTCCGCTACGACGTGTCCCTCAGCAAGCTCTGTTTCGATCACCTGCGAAAGCGGACCTACTACTGCCTGCCGACCCTCTTCGATCCCACACCCAGTCATCTGTTTCGCAATGACGGCAATGGCCGCTTTACCGACGTCAGCCGGGAGTCGGGGATTGCCGGGCACCCGGGCAAGGCGTTCGGGGTAGTGGCCACCGACGTCAACAATGACGGGAATCTGGATCTGTTCGTCGCCAACGACACGGTGGCCGACTTCCTCTTCGTGAATCAGGGGAACGGGACCTTCCGTGAGATGGGCCTCTGGGCCGGAGTCGCGTTCGACGACGGCGGCAAGCCACGCTCCGGCATGGGCGTGGACGCCACCGACTACGACGGCGACGGGCTGCAGGATCTCTTCGTCTCCAACATCGACCACGAGGTGTTCAGCCTGTACCGGAATCAGGGAGACCTGACCTTCACCGACGAAGCCGCCGATGTGGGGAAACTGACCTGGCTGCTGAGCGGTTGGGGATTGCGCTTCTTCGATGCGGACAACGACGGCGACGACGACCTGTTCCTGGCCAACGGCCATCCGGACGACATGGTTGAGAAATTCCGGCCCGGACTGGGGTACAGGGAACCCCTCCTCTACTTCGAGAACGTCGACGGCCAATATCGCGATCGGAGCCGCCAATCGGGCGCCGTCTTCTCTCGTGAATTTTCCGCCCGGGGACTGGCCACCGGGGACCTGGACAACGATGGCGATCTGGATCTGCTCATCACCGACAACGGCGGACCGCCGGTGCTGCTCCTGAACCGGGGAGGCAACCGCAACCGTTGGATCGGCCTCGATCTGGCGCCGCGCCGCGGCCAAACGGCTGTGGGCGCCGTCATCACCTGGTGGGCCGGAGGCGTCGAGCACCGCCGGCTGAAGCGGGCCGGTGGCAGCTACCTCTCCTCCAGCGATCCCCGGGAGATCCTGGGCCTGGGCTCCTCCGGCGCGCTCGACCGGGTCGAGATTCAATGGCCCAGCGGCGCCAGGACCAAGCTGACCGACCTCCAACCGAACCGCTACCACAAGATCTTCGAGTCCCCGGAGGGGGGACATCCCTGTCCCCCACAGGAAGGGGGACATCCCTGTCCCCCATACTCCCAAGAGGCGGGGGCCAAAAACCCCCGCTAATTCGTCGAAACTAACAGGTAGACGTTAGGACTATTGTGTCCAACGCTACAAAGATTCGGGGTTTGGAAAACCCTCACTCCTATTTCGACCCCTACGGTGAGATCGACGTCACTGAAAACCGCCTTCCCCACTGGCAGCAACATAACGTCTTCGTCTTCGTGACATGGCGCCTGGGAGACTCGTTGCCCCAAGCGAAACTGGGCCAATGGAAGGAGGAGCGGGAAATCTGGTTAAAACGCCATCCTCGGCCTTGGAACCTGAAAACGGCGATACGCTTCCACAAACGGTTCTCGCGACGAATCGAGGACTGGTTGGACCAAGGGAGCGGATCCTGCGTGCTGATGGACCCGGCTCTGGCGAAGATTGTGTCTGACGCGCTCCGCCACTTCGACGGCGAACGGTACGAGTTGGCCTCATTCGTCGTGATGCCCAACCACGTCCATGTGCTGTTTCGTCCTCTTGGATCACACCAAATTCCGAGAATCGTGAAATCCTGGAAATGGTTCACAGCGCGGCAGATCAACAGGAGAACCGGGAAATCGGGCCGTCTTTGGCAGGAGGATTATTGGGACCGGCTAGTCCGCCACCCGCTGCACTTCTCCAATTGCACTGAGTACGTGCGTGAAAATCCAGCAAAGGCCAGACTGCGAGATGGCCAGTTTCTTCTCTTCGAGAGAGCTGGGAGGGGGAACATCCTTGTCCTCCCCACTCCCAAGAGGCGGGGGTAAGATACCCCCGCTCCTACGGCAAACTCGGATCGATCTTTCGGAGTCCCGGCTTTCGGCTCGACTTGGGTTTTCGCTTCTGCAGCATGTCGAACCGGTCGAAGTATTTCCGGGCGGTGGTAGGATTTTTCATCCGGTGGTGGAGCCTTCCCAGCAAATAGTGGGTCTCCACGTGGTCGGGTCTTTGGGCCAGAGCCTTCCGGAGATGTTCAAGGGCGCCTCCGATTTCCTTCCCCTTCATTAAGAGACGTCCCTTCTCCAGATGGAGCATGAAAGAATCAGGGTGCAGCCTGATTCCTTTGTCCAGCCAATCCAAAGCCGTCGGCGTCTGACCGGACCTGGAGTTGACGTCGGCCAACTGATGAAAGATTTCTTCCTGATCGGGTCGAAGCCGGAGCGCCTCCAACAGTGCATCGGAGGCTTCTTCGAATTGATCCAGCGAGTTCAGGGTGGAGCCCAGATAGTAGTGGGCTTCCCAGTTCCCGGGATCCAGCGCCGTGACCCGTTCAAGGACTGTTTTCGCCTCGGGGAAGCGGCTCTGGTTTCCATAGAGGTTGACCAATTTCAACTGGGCCGAGGAGGAGTTGACGGACTTGAGAATCCGTTCTCCCTCATCGTTGTACTTGAATCGAATCAGTATCCGGGCCGATTCCTCTTGTTCTTCCGGACTGAGGTCCAGTCGTTTCAGGAAGGTGAGGGCTTCGTCGGAGCGGGCCAACCAGAAAAGCTGCTCCGCCAGCCTCAGGCTCAACTCATTGTCGAGCCTTTTCCGATCCACCTTCTCCAGCACTGCCGAAGACAGCTCCAGATCGCCCCGCTCAAAGGACAGCCTGGACTTGAGAATGAGTAGCTTGGGATCGTAAGGAGTGCGTTTCAGAGCCTGTTCCACCTGTCCCGCCGAGATCTCGACCGCGGCGAGTTGGGTCAGGTCGGGGTCCAGATCCGCCGCGCTTCTCAAGTGCTCAGCGGCTTCCCGCAACTGTCCCTGCGAGACCAGAAACTTCCCCAAGGCGTAACGGACCCGGCCTGAATCGGGGGCGATCCGATAGGCTCGGAAGAGAGCCGTCCGGGCCTCTGACACTTTTCCTATCCGGGTGAAAGAGGAGCCGAGTTTGGCCAAGGCCTCGGCAAAGTTGGGGTCCAGCTCCAAGGCTTCGCGATAGATCTCAATCGCTCGCTCCCATTCGCGCTCCTGGCGCAACCGGTCTCCCTCATCCTCCAGACGGCGGGCCCGCTCCTGGAAATCCGCCGGCATCCGGTAAAGCAACGCATAGTCGTAACCGGAACGGAAAATGGAGCTGTAGGCGCCGGGACCCAACCCCGCGGCGGCCTGTTGGAACTCGCGGTTCATCCGGGTCAGGGAGATGTTTCCCAGGTAACCGCCGTCCGTAGCCGTGCGGTCGATGGAATGTCGGCGCGCCAGATTCGCAAATGATGCCCCGCGGTTCAGTTCCTGCAGGATCTGTTGGGCCAAAGACAGGTTGCTTACCACCAGAATGCGCAGGGACATGCTCTTTCCGTCCGAAGAGGGAACTGCCGGGACGGAGACGAGCAAGACCAGAAGGCAAAACACGCCGGCACTGAACGGCCGTCTCATTGGAGACTATTCTAGCAGTCCCAAATGATGGTGGCTTTCCTCCTGTCGTCGACGTTTTCTCCAGTGCCGCGACGCGCGGCCCCGGGAAGAAGGGGTTTCCTGGATTTGGTAGCCTCGTTGCCGGAGGCGCCATGAGCCACATCTCTATTCCGGCCGTCGTTTTCCTGCTTGTCATTTCTCCCGCCTGTGATTAGGGGACGGAACCTAACGACGGGCCCGATCAAGATCAAGCTGGGCAAGAGCCTGCAGATCCTGCCCGTGGGCAGAGCCGCCGGAATGATGAAGTTGCTCCGTCATCCCGACGGCACCCTCTACCTGAATACCCAGTCCGCGGATCTCTCGCGGGGATTGGCCAAGAGCACCGACGGAGGGGAAACGTGGACCGTCCTTCCCCTGAACTTCGAGGGGACGCCGCCGCGGCAATTCGCGTCCGGTTTCGGCATCACTCGCGACGGACGCCTTTGGATGCTGCACCAGCAGATGCGGCTGTACGGGCAAAAGGAAGATCCGGACGTGGACAGGACGGTGTTTCTCTCCCATTCCGACGACGGGGGCATGACCTGGAAGAGCCGCCCGTTCGAGTATGGCCGGTTCTCCCCCGGAGCGCCCCAGGATCCCTACACCTCGATGGACGTGGCGGCCTGCTTCCCCAACTTCGTCCAGAGGCCCGATGGGACGCTCATGTTCTCGGCCAGCATGCGCTATTCCGATTGGGAGGACTACGGGCAAGAGGACCAGTCACGCCCCGGGATCCGCGACGTACTGGTCCGGTCCCGGGATGGGGGAGAGACCTGGGGCGATCCTACCGTCGTTCACCTGCACGCCACCGAGACCGATTACGCCGTCGACCCCGCCGATCCGGACCGCATCCTGGCCATGACCCGCAAGCAGCGGCTGCTGCTCCCGGCAGAAGACCGGGAACAGGCGGAGAAGGAGGCCCTCATCTGGGGGACTCGTTTTTCCGGCGCCGAGTGGCTCTGGAAAGGGGGCTTGTTGCTGGAGTCGAACGACGGCGGTCGCAGTTTTCGGGAGGTCCCCGGCAGCTACGCCGGTTACTACGCTCACCGAGGGGCCATTCTGTGGACCAAGAGCAACGTGGTTGTCGTGACCCACAACACCGGCTACTACCATGACTCGGTACCGCCGGTCCCCACAACCTGTGCCCGGATCAGCCTGGACGGGGGCCCGGACCTGGGTGGACGGTACCCGGAGCGGGACCAAGCGGATGAATCAGTCGACGCAGTTTCTGGAGATCGTCGGCGCGGCCACCATCGAGCTGGAGCTCGATCGCTTCTTCACCGCGTACAAGATCATGGCGGAGCCCCGGGGGGACCGGACCCTGGGATCGGTGCAGGGGTTCTTCTGGGAACTGGAACGAGCCTCCGGAAAGCCCTCCCGGTGATCACCCGGCCTCGGGCGGTTCCTCCGGGGCGTTCTCCAAGTGCCAGAACACCGCTCGCAGCCCTAACCAGGGGCAGTCTCCGACTTCAGTGCCCTGTGGACACGGACTCTTGGGCGCTTCGTAGTATCGCTTCAGCGACTCGTTCTCCCAGTAGGCGTACACCGACAGATAGTGATTGGGCGACAATTCCAGCATGGGACTGGTGAAGGAGACGGTGAGGGGCGGCGTGAGGAGCGGGAACCTTTTCGCCTGATTGAACTCTCGCGTACCCTCTGAAGTCCCATCCACCCAGGTCCGGCCTCCGTCCAGGCTGAATCTCAAGACTCGGCTGGAGTTCTTGCGTTGGAAGTTGGCGGCGACCACCACCAGGTTGTTGCTGCCCCAGACGATGGTCGCCCGGTGGCCGTAGAATTCGGTCAAGCCGCCCGGAACTTCATGGAAAGTCCGTCCGCCGTCGGCGGATTCCATCAGCAGGCCGTTCTTGTAGATGGAGGGCAGGTCGGAGGGCATGTCAGAGGGTGCGCCGGTTCTCTTGATGGTCGCCTCCCGGTCCTCTCCGGCCAGGAGCTCCCGCTGGGTTCGGGTCATGGAGAGGATCCGGTTGGGATCGAAGGGATCCAGGGCGTGTCCCACTTCGGTGACGTGGGGGTGGATAATCGTCGTATCTCCCCAGGTCTTTCCGCCGTCGGTGGAGCGGAACATCGTCTCGCCTCCGAAGTCCAGGTCGGAGCGCATGAGTCCGTCGATCCGGTTCTTCGGGTCCTTGTAGTAGTCCCCGTGGTAACGCAGCCCCACCGAGAACATGAGGGTGCCGTCCGGTTGCTCGATGAAGGTGTTGTAGTCGTTGTAGCTGTAAACGTATGGGAATTCCATGCCTCGGGAACCCAGCGGCCGGAAATCGATGGGTGTCGTATTCCAGTTCTCCACGTCGGCGGACCAGGAGACGAAGAGTTCCTTCGGGGTGCTCTGATGCACGAGCCAGAGGCGTCCGTCTCGAGTGACTCCCGAACCGATCAGACGCTGGCCGGGCGGAGCGTCCGCGAGGTTCAAGCGCACCGGCTCCCAGGTTTCGCCCTGGTCCGTGCTCTTGAAGAATCCCAGGGCCTCACCTGTTCCCTGGGTTTCGGTGTTCACGAAGATGGTCCCGTCCGGATGTCGGACCATTCCCACCATCTCGTGTGCCAGGCCGGTTTCGGGGCCGGGTTCGATGATGCTGACCTCCTTGTCGATCTTGAGGACCAACCGTTCGGGATCGAGTGCCTCCATCTCTTGAGTCGTATCCGGTGGGGCGCAGGCGGCGAGAGACAGGAGCAGGATCGTGAAGCAGACGCGACAAGTGGATGAAGCCATGATGCCTCCAGGGAAGGGGGGTGAACGTTGAGGTTCAGTGTAGGGGCTTGGCGCCTCCGGCACAACCGGACCGGATACCGGGCTTCGCAGCCTGACTTGTCCTGCATGGGGATGCTTGCTAACTTGAGCGCGAACCGGGAGTTCCTTTCTATTCCAATTTCTTCGTATGAACCGGACAGTGACTGGCGCCCCAAGTCTTAGGAGACCCGGTGCGGCAGCCGTTCTGCTGGCGCTGTGGGTCGTAGCCGGTACGGCTTCATTCGGCCAGTCGACCGCCGAAGAGACCGATGATCTCACCGCCATCGGCCAAATCGTGGGCACCGATATCAATCGGATCGCGGCCGTGGTGCGTTACCACAGCGCAATTCTGATGACCCGGATGGAGCAGTTCGAATCGGCCTACGAGGCATTGCAGCAGTTCGTCTATCAGAACAACACGAGTCCGAAGGTGGTCGAGGCCCTGGGGCTGTCCATCCTGCGCATGCGGTATCTGCCCTCCGAGTATCCGCCGGCCAAACGGGACCTCGTCATGCTCGCCGGAAGGGCCGCTTACGAGACGGCGGCCCGGCGAGCGGAGAACGCCGATCGGCTCTATCAGGAACTCGTCTCACGCTACCCGGACGAAGCGACCGTTCACTATGCGTATGGGGCGTTCCTCATGGGCAGCAAGCCGGACCTTGCGGTCCAGCACTTCCAACAGGAGCTGAAGAAGAATCCTGATCATGTGCCGAGTCTCCTCCAGATCGCCATGGAGTACCTGCGTCAGGGCAGATACCAGGAGGCTCTGCCTCTGGCGGAAAGAGCCCACCGGCAGATGCCGGACTTCTTCACTTCCAGAAAGGTCCTGGGCAGGGTTCTACTGGAGACGGGCCAGATCGAAAGAGCCGTCCAGGAATTGGAAGTCGGAGTTCAACTGAAACCCGAGGATCCCGAGATGCACTTCGCTCTGTCCCGGGCCTATGCGAGGGCCGGACGCAAGGCGGAGGCGGAACGCGCACGGGGCGAATTCCTGCGGCTGGACGGGATCTACCGGAGCCAGCGAGAGGGTCCGCAGTCCGTTGGCGGGCAAAAGCAGCCCTGACGCCGCCGGCGAGCAAAGACGGTTTGGACTCGGAGGAAGCGCCGTGGCCGAAGACCGTGTTTCCAGGATAATCGATCCATACCCCGTCACTGAAGTACTGCCGGAATGGAATCGTGAACGTGAAGAGATGGGGAGCAAAAGAAAGTTCTGGTATCGCCGCCCGGGTCTGGAAGAGGAGACTGAATGGCTCTTCAAATTTCCTCAACCGAACACCGGTCAGCATTGGTCCGAGAAGATTGCTGCCGAGGTCGCTTCCGTGTTGGAAATCCCCCATGCGAGGGTAGAATTGGCGATATTCTCGCAGGAAAAAGGTTCGGTGACCAAATCGTTCGCGGACAATGGGCGCGAGTTGGTTCACGGCAATCAGATGTTTGAGTGGAAAGTACGGGGCTATGATCCTGGAAAAAGATTTCGTCAGTCGAGGCATACTTTGGCCAACATCTGGAAGGTACTCGACCGTGTCCCGACCGATTGGATGTCGCCGACAGCCCGAGAATTCGCAATCGAGTTGATGCGCTACAATCTCGAACAATTGTCGGAGATTTTCAGATGAGTGAGAAGACCTTGTTTCTGGCTTGGCAAGACAAAGCGCGGAGCCGGCGTTGGTTCCCCATCGGTCGGCTGGATGCCGACATCGAACGTCCGCAGTATCGCTTCCGTTATATTGGCGGCGCCGCACGGGCGCAAGAGACGGCGGGATTTCCGTTGTTGATCGAATTTCCCAAGTTGGAGGAGGATTATCGATCTCCGGAACTCTTTCCCGTGTTCCAGAACCGGGTGATGAATCGGAGGAGGCCGGATTTCACCGACTATCTGCGCAGTCTCGATCTCCCTCCCAAGGCGGATCCCATCGAGATTCTGTCAGCGAACGGCGGCAGCCGTATGACGGACACCTACGAAGTGTTTCCGAAACTCGTAAAGCGCGCCGACGGCAGTTTTGCCTGCCGATTCTTTCTGCACGGTTGGCGGCACGTCAATGCGTCAGCCCAAAAGCGAATCGATCAATTGGCCAAGGGCGAAGAATTGTATGTCACATTAGAATTGACGAATCCGGTGTCCAGAATGGCCGTGCAGATTCAGTCGAAGGATTACCATATGGTCGGTTGGGCGCCTCGTTACCTAGTGGCGGATCTGGTCGAGGCGATGGCGGAATCTCCCAAATATTCTGCTCGCGTGGTTCGGGTGAATCCCCAGCCTGCGCCGTCGAAGCAGCGCGTATTGATCCAGATGCGTGGCAGTTGGGACGAGCATGAACCCATGAGCGGGCCCGAATTCCGGCCATTGGTCAGTTGAAACCTCGCTGAGCGGTCGTCTGCGGCCAGAGGCCTGTATCGCAGGAAATAGTGGAGGGACAGCCCCCAGTTCGTATGGTTCTCGGTAATTTCCTGCTCGCGATCACGATTGCACCCTTCCTTCCGGCCCAAAGCCAAATCCTGCCTCCCGTTCTCGATCTGGCTCCGCGGCTCGACGAGTTCGACGCAGCGAGCCGAAAGCAGATTCGGGACGCACTCGACAGGGTCCGCCTGCATCCCAGGGATGCGGAAGCCAACGGCCGGATGGGCATGATGCTGCATGCTCATCAACGTTACGAGTTCGCGGAACCGTTCTACCTGCGGGCCCACCGTCTGGAGTCCGACTCGTTTTCCTGGGCCTACTATCTTGGGATCATTCAGGGACGGTTGGGGAAACTGGACAACGCGTCGTCGTCGTTGCGACTGGCGACGAAGCTCAATCCGGACTATCTGCCCGCACGTTTGGCACTGGCCCAGGCTTTGCGGAAGATAGGAGCGTTGGAGGAAAGCCGGGAGCTCTACTGCGGGATCGTCGAGGATCATCCCGAGACCGCGTCGGCCTGGGCGGGCCTGGGACGGATCTCCTGGGAAGCGGGAGAGGCTTCTGAAGCCGTCGAGAATTACCGGAAGGCCGTCGAGCGATTCCCCAGGTATGGCGCCGCCCATTACGCCTTGGGGCAGGCGTACCGGAGTCTGGGCAAACTGGAACCTGCCCGGGAGCATCTCTCCCAGTTCCAACGCCATTCGGCGCAAAAGCCGCCGGTTGAGGACCCCCTGCTTGATGCGGTCCAAACCTTGGAGTCCCGCGCCGGACACTTCTTTCGGGAAGGCTTCGTTCTGAGAGAAGAGCGGAGATTCAAGGAGGCGGCCGCAGCCTTCGAGGAACTGCTGAACCTGGAACCCGGCCACGCCATCGCGCACGCCAATCTGGTCTCACTTTACATTGTTCTCCGGAACCCCGCCAAGGTCGAGCAGCACTATCGTTCGGCGGTCGCCGCCGACCCCGGGTTGTACAAGACCCACTACAATTTCGGGACCTACCTGGGGCATCGGGGGCGCACCGGGGAGGCCGTCGCCACACTTCGAAAGGCCGTCGAAATCAATCCGTTTCACGCGGACAGCCACAGCAACCTGGGACATCTACTGGCGCAACTGGGCAAAAGCATGGAGGCGGAGACGCATATGCGCCTCGCCATCCGGCATCAACCCAATTTCCAACTCCCCCATTTCAACCTGGGACGCCTGCTGCTGACCCAGGGAAGATACGAAGAAGCCGTCCGCCATCTTCACGAGACGCTCGACGGCCAAGGCGGCGGCGATCCTTTGCACGTCTACACGCTGGCCCTGGCCTATGCTCAACTGGGCGAATTGGAAAAGGCCGAACACTACGCCCTGAAGGCGAAGCGTAAAGCGGTTGGTCCGGACCATGCCGGAGTCGCCCGCGACATCGAGAGTCTGCTGACCGAACTCAAGAGAGCGTCCGATTCCCATGGGAATTAGGAAGCCGCCGGCCGCGTTCGCAATCATTTGCTTGCTCTTCATCGCCGTCCTGGGATTCAACTCGATCTCCCGGATACTTCGTGCGAGTAGCGGTTCCCCCGTTTTTCGAGAATCCGCTCAGGAAACGGGTCTGGATTTCCACCACTTCATCGGAGCGACGGGCGAGTATTTCTTCCCGGAGATCATGGGCTCGGGGGTGGGGATGTTCGACTATGACGGCGACGGGGACCTGGACCTCTACTTTGTCCAGGGAGCGATGCTGGACCCGGCCAAGGAAGTGTCCCAATCGGTGTTTCCATTTGCCGGAGAGGGACCGCCCCGAAACCGGCTGTTCCGCAATGAACTGAATCCGACGGGAGATCTGCGGTTCACCGACGTCACCGGTGAGGCCGGGGTCGGAGATCCGGGCTACGGCATGGGCATGGCCGTCGGAGACTATGACAACGACGGCCATCCGGACCTTTACCTGACCAACTTCGGCTCCAACGTTCTGTACCGCAACGGCGGCGACGGGACCTTCACCGACGTGACCCGCAACGCCGGTGTCGACGATCCCCGCTACAGCGCCAGCGGCACCTTTCTCGATTACGACTCCGACGGCGACCTGGACCTCTACGTCGCCAACTACGTCTCCTTCACCATCAAGGGAAACCGCAGATGCGGCGGGGAGCGCCGGGACTACTGCGCTCCCGGCGTCTACCAGCCGCTGCCCGACCGCCTCTTCCGCAATGAAGGCAACGGAAGATTCACCGACCGGTCGGAGGAGGCGGGTCTGGGCCGGTCTTTCGGTGCCGGACTTGGAGTCGTGGCCGTGGATCTGGATCTCGACCGTCGCGTGGACGTCTACGTCGCCAACGACGGGACCCCCAACCAGTTGTGGATCAACCAGGGGGATGGGACGTTCCAGGACCAGGGCCTGGTGTCCGGAACCGCTTACAACATCGACGGTATGGCCGAGGCGGGTATGGGCGTCACCGCAGCCGATTTCGACGGGGACGGCGACGACGACCTCTTTGTGACCCACAACAAGAAGGAGACCAACACCCTCTATCTGAATGGACGGCAGAAGGGATTTGCGGACGCCACGTCCCGCTTCGGCCTGGCCAACGCCAGCGTCCCCTATGCCGGATTCGGCACGCTCTGGTTCGACTACGACAACGACGGATGGCTGGATCTCTTCGTGGCCAACGGAGCCGTGGTCATGGATGATCGTCAACCGGCCGATTCAATCTACCCGTACGCGCAGGAGAACCAGCTTTTCCGAGGCGACGGAACCGGCCGGTTTCAGGAGATCGGATCCGACGTTGCGGGCCCGGCGCTGGATCTTGTGGAGGTCAGCCGGGGAGCCGCCTTCGGCGACATCGACAACGACGGGGACGTGGACATCGCCATTGCCAACAACAACGGCCCGGCGCGGCTTCTCCTCAACCAGGTTGGCTCCCGCCACCATTGGCTGGGCGTGCGGTTGGAGGGTGAGGGGGGAGGAACGCCGGCTGTCAATCAAGCTCGGGTTGGGTTATTCCGGGAGGGCCGCAACTCCCTGTGGCGCCGTTGCCACTCCGACGGCAGCTATCTCAGCGCCAACGACAGCCGAATCCTCTTGGGGCTCGGTTCGTCGAAGGATTTGGTGCGAGTGGAGGTTCACTGGCCAGATGGACTCTGCGAGAGTTGGAGCGGCGTGGGAGCCAATCGATACGTCACCCTCCGGAGGGGAAGCGGCCAAGCCTGCTTAGAAGGGGGGACTGTCAGTCCCCCCTAATCCCGCGTCGGCGGTTGGAAACCGCCGCTCCTTGCCGCCTATTCTTCGGTCAGCGTCACATAGGCGTCGACCGGCAGATCCTCGAATCTCTGAACCCGGTAGCTGGGGGCCGGCCATTGAATCTCGACCCAGTCCAGCTTGTCTGCCCGGCCCAACCCCAACACCTCCCGCGGATCGTGGGACGCCAGATAGCTCCCGCCGCTCGTCTTCAAACGACTCCGGACCACTCCGCCGGCGGACCATCGGATCAGCGCCCCGATGGCGTCCCGATTACAGGTTGTTCCCACCAGTTTCAGACCGATCCAGTGGTTGCCGGCCCCCCCCCGGTTCCGTAGAAGCACTGGCGCTTGCCCGTTGTTGGCCACCAGGACGTCGACTCTCCCGTCGTTGTCGACGTCGCCCACCGTCATCCCGCGGGCCGGATATTTCTCCGCGAAGACGGCGCCCGCCCGCCCGCTGATGTCCCGGAACCTCCCGTCCACGTTTTCGAAGAGCAGCAGCGGCATGGCGTAGGTGACCTGCAGGGAGTAGGAGGCGATCATGTCGTCGGGATGCCCGTTGGCCAGGAACAGGTCCATGTCCCCATCCACGTCGAAGTCCAGGAACTTCAGTCCCCAGCCGCTCAGGAGACGGGTGGACTGAGCCACCTGATTGGGATGGGAGTGGTCGCGGAACAACTCGTTCCCCTGATTCCGGTAGAGGGCGAACATCTCCTGGTCCACGTTGGCCACGAACAGGTCCTGCCGGCCGTCCTGGTCGTAGTCGGCGGCATCGACGCCCATGCCGGAACGAGCCTTCCCGTTGGCGCTGAACCCCACCTCTGCCAGAAAACCGATCTCCTCCCACTGGCCGTCGCCCCGGTTCACGAACAGGAAGTTCTGGACCGTGTCGTTGGCGACGAAGAGATCCATCCTGCGGTCGTTGTTGATGTCGGTGGCGACGACGCCCAGCGCTTTCCCCAGTGACCGGCCGATGCCGCTCTTGGCTCCGACTTCGGAAAAGGTTCCGTCGCGGTTGTTTCGGAAGAGCAGGTTCGGCGTCGGTTCGAAGAAGGTGGGAATGCAGTAGTAGTTCTTGCCCAACTGGTTGTTTCCGCACCGCACCGGATTGTCGATCCGGTATTTGACGAAACTGCAGACGAACAGATCGAGCCATCCGTCGCCGTCATAGTCGAACCAGGCAGCGCTGGTCGTCCACCCGGGAGCGGCCAAGCCGGCGCCCTGGGTCACGTCCCGGAAGGTCCCATTCCCCTGGTTTTCGTAGAGGATGGCGCGGCCATAGGCGGTGACGTAGAGATCAGCGTCTCCGTCATTGTCGTAGTCGGCTGCTGCGGCCCCCATGCCGAAACTGCCGGCGGCGACGCCTGCCTTGCTGGTGACGTCGCTGTAGGTTCCGTCGCCGTTGTTCCGGTAGAGGGCGTTGCTGAGACTCTTCTCCGGTGAGAAGAAATCCGAGCGGCCGTAGTTGACCAGATAAAGATCCATCCACCCGTCGTTGTCGTAATCGAAAAAAGCGCAGCCGGGTCCCAGCGTCTCCGGCAGATGCCGCATCTCCGACATGGCGTTCTCGTGCACCCAGACGATGCCGCTGCTGGAGGACGGGATTTTGTTGAAGAGATCAGTTGTCGGCGCGGCGGTGCCGCTCGCCGACAATCCGTAAGCTAGGAAAGCCGTTAAGAAGAGGAGCAGCAGCCGGGGAGGGCGTGTAGAAGAGACGCCGAGGGCGCGGGTCTCGGCCTCGGACTCATTCATGGAAGTGTCTAATTCCGTCGTGCGACCTCTTCGACGATCTCCTGGGCGCGTTCCAGGGACGTCGACTTCTCCTCCAGCATGAGCCGGCGGACTTCCTGAAGCGTCTCCTTGTCTGCGTGGGTGGTCACGTAGAGCGCGCGGCTGGTGACGACGGCATCGATCTTCTGGGCGACCCGCCGGACGTCGGGGCCCGGCGTATGAGCGATCCAATTGACCGTGTCTTTGACGGACTGGTAGCGGAAATCACACGAAAGGCGGATCCGGTCGGATCGGTTCACGAGTCCGCGGTGGGCCGTGACATGGCCGAAGAAAATGGCGTCGCCGGGATGGTAATCGGTGGTGCCCCAGGCGAAATTCGTCGAATCCAGTCCGAATCCCTTGGACCTCGCTTTCTTGGCATCGCTGGGATTGGACCCAGCGTGCTCCAGGAATCCCATCTTGTGGGAACCGAGAGCGATGGCCAGCCCCCCGATGTTGGGATCGATCTCCATGAGGGGCAGCCAACAGGTGTAGAACCGGTCGGCCTGGTACCCCAGGTTCCTGGCTCCGTCCTGGTGGGTGCCCACGCCGACGTCATCCGCCGCATCGGGATCGGGAAACATGACCCGGATGAGCCGCTGTTTCCAGACCGTGACGGCGTCACCGATCAAGCTCTCCATCACCGTGACGATCTCCGGCGACTCCGCAAGGCGGTTGAAGGAATCGAGGCGCACGATCTTGTCGTAGTACCTCATGTGTTCCGCTTCCGACGGGTGGGGTCCGCCGCTCCACATGGGGTCCTCCGTGTCTTTTTCTTCGATGATGTGGGTTTCGTGCAGGACCCCGATGATGTCTCTCTTGACCTGCAACACTCGATGGGGATCGAGCAAGCGCCGCAGGAGGAGATAGCCGTCTTCGGCGAGGTTTTCCGAGAGGCGCTTGAAATCGCCGAGGTGCCCGGTGGAATCTCTCAGCGTTCGATATTCCATCATGGCGGCGTCAACTTCCTTTCTCGGATTCGTGGAAGGCGTCGATTCCGGCCCGGACCGCGTTCAGGACCAGGTAGTAGTCGGGACCGAAACCCAGGAAGGTGAGGCCCTGGGCCTTGCGCATTTTCAATTCGTCAGGCGTCGTGGAGCCGATCCCGATGGCGACGCCGTTCTTTTTCCCGATTTCCGCCGCGTACTCGATCACCGCGTCCGTTTCCGGGAAGGGCATGTCTATGGGATTGAAGCCCATGGAGAAGCAGAGATCCCACATGCCCAGATAGAGGGCATCGAGACCCGGGACTGAAGTGATCTCCTCCAGGTTCTCGACCGCTTCCTTCGTCTCCAATAGCGCGGCGACAATGATGTTGTCGTTGGCCCGTTTGATGTAGTCGTCGGTGTCGATGGTGTACTGGCTGGCGCGCATGGGGCCCCAGCCCCGGATTCCGTGGGGCGGGTAACGGCTCGCGGCCACCAGGGCTTCGGCCTCTTCCGCGGTCTTCAACATGGGAGCGATGGTGCCCATGGCGCCCATGTCCAAGGCTCGCTGAATGAAGACATGTTCATGGGACGGGATGCGGACGATGGGTACGGTGTCCGTCCCCTTGATGGCCATGAGGAGATGCTCGATCTCGGCCGAGTCCAATCCGTTGTGTTCGGTTTCGATGACCAGGAAGTCGAGCCCCACCTGCGACATCAGCTCGGCGACATTGGGACTTCCCAGCCCCATGAAGGTGCCGAGAACGGCCTCCCCGGCGTTCAGTTTTTCTTTTGCGCGGTTAGTCTGCATAGTTCAGAAAAAATCTCGGTTTACCAAGGTCTCAATATTTTGTCCCACTCTCGTCCAAGTCCGCCGATCCCTCCCGGGTGACGTAACCAGCGCCCGAATCGTAGAGCCGCCGCTGGTAGTCGACGGAAGTTTCAACCGCCTTCAGAAAATTGATCTGTCTCTCCAGGGCCTCCTGGAGACCCGGTCTCGCCGCCGCCTCGCCGATGCCGGCTCGATATGAAATTTCCGGGGGAACCAAGCCCATGTAGATGGAAAGGTATCCGTCGAAACCGATCTCCTTCAGGGTACTCAAGATGGCCGGATAGTCGGCGTGCCCCTCGCCCAGGAAGCAGTGATTGGTCTCGTTCACGTGCATGACCCTGATGCGATCGCCTGCCGCCAGGAGGGCGCTGGTGATCGAGGCCTCGGAAATGTTCATGTGGTAGATGTCCGGCTGGATGCCGACGTTGGGCAAGTCCAGGTCGTCGATCAGGCTGATGGCGTCGAAAACGGAGGTCATGATGCCGGAATAGGCTTCATAGCGGTTCAGCGGCTCGAACAGGACGGTGATGTCCCGCTCTATTCCGTACTCACAGATTTCTCTGGCGCCCTCGAGGAAATTGCTTCTCAGAACGTGCATAGGCAACTTTGGGAAGGGAATCTGCGGGACGGGAGTCTGGGTAGCGCAGATCTGATAGTACTTTGCCCCCAGGGCCGACGCCAGGTCGATACAGGCCTTGCCGTAGTCGATGCCTCTCTGCCGGGCTTCGACGTCGTCGCCGGCCAGGTCCCTGCTTTCTCCGGCGTGATGATACGCCCAGGCACCCAGAATTTCGTTGACCTCGAGCCCGGTAGAGTCGAGCAAACGGCGAAATTTGTCCACATCGAGCTTCTGCGGATTGCCCGGCAGGTCGACGGCGTCGAACCCGGCCCGCTTGATGGCTTCCAGAATCGGCTGCGGTGTCTCGAGGATGTAGTGTCCGATTCTCCCGATGGTCTCGGAGATGACGGAATATTTGAACGCCATTGGGGGATCCCTCCTTCAGTCGGATTCCAAGTCGACGGGTTTCCTCGTCCTCATGGACTCGTGGACGGCGTCGATGACCCGCATGTTACCGAGGCTGAACTCCGGGGAAACCCGGTGCGGCATGTCCGTCTCGAGACATTCCACCAGGTGGTCGAGCTGCAGGGCAAACTGGTCCACGGGGGCGAAGCGGTGGACTTCATGGTCGAAGTTGTCATGGAACACTTCGATGGTGGCAGGCAGGTCTTCCTTCTCGACGAACTCCTGTTCCCTCACGCTCCGTTGGTCGAACGGCAGGTCGGCGCGGATCCACCCGGTCAGGCCCAGCACCTCCGTCGCCTGGCAGTAGCCGTACTGATAGCTGGAGGTCAGTTGGGCGGTTGCGCCTCCCGGAAACTCAAGCTGGATCACGGCGGTCATGTCCGCATCGGCCGTTTCGATGAACCGGCCCACCGCATAGGCCCGGTGGGGCTCCTCGCCGATGACGAACCGCGAGAAATGAATCAGATAGCACGCCGTGTCGTAGACGGACCCACCGCCGCGCCGCCGATCGTAGCGCCAGTTGTCCGGCTCGGCGAATCGAACCAGCGGCGAGGAGAACGTGGCCTGGACGGAGACGACCCGGCCGATCCGGCCGGAGTCGATGATCTCCTTGATCCGGACATGTTGCGGATCGTGCCGCCACTTGAAGGCTTCCACCAGCACGACGCCGTTCCCGCGGGCCGCGGCGACCATCGCTTCGCATTCGGCGGCGTCGCCGGCGATGGGTTTCTCGCACAGGATGGCACGGACGTTACCCGAGTTCGCCGCGGCGATGCTGACCGGCGCATGGGCGGGTCCCCAGGTGGCGACGATGGCGATATCGAGCCGTTCTTCCGACAGCATCCGGTCCAGGTCCGTATAGCGGTTGGGGACCTGAAATCGGTCGCCAAAGGCGTTCACGGCCTCGGAGGAAAGGTCGCAGGCCGCTGCCAAATCGACTTTGGGGTTGCTGAGGCAGGTGACCGCATGGTCCAGTGCAATGGTCCCGGTACCAATGATTCCTGCTTTGAGGGCCATGATCAGGTTCCGCTCATTCTATTGGAAAGCGCGGACTGCCGATAGTTGCACCCGTGCCCTTGCTGCATCGAGGACGTATACTCGCTCCCAGCTAGGAGTCTGCGCCGCAGGCTCCTAGGATCCGGGCGTCGTTCCGATGTCATCCAGGAGGAGGAAAAGGCAAATGAAGTGGTTCTCGACGATATTCGGTCTCTTGCTCGCCGTCTCCATACAGCCGGACGCTGAAGCTGGTGACAAACCGAACGTTATCTTCATTCTGGTCGACGATATGGGATATGGCGACGTGGGTCCCTACGGCGCCACGGACCTCCAAACCCCTCACCTGGACCGCATGGCTCGGGAGGGAGTCAAACTCACGGACAATTACGCGGCGGCCCCCGTGTGCACGCCGACGCGCATCGCTTTCCTCACCGGACGCTACCAACAGCGTAGTGGGATCGAATGGGCGTTCGCGGGCGCGGGGTCTCCGGGACTGTCCACGTCGGAGACATCGGTGGCCAGGATGGTGAAGAACAGCGGTTATGCGACGGGACTTATGGGGAAGTGGCACGTGGGAATCACCCCCGAGACGGGACCGAATGCCCACGGATTCGATGAGTTTTTTGGTTTCCTGGGTGCAAACATCGATTTCTACACCCATCGCGAGGTGATTCCGGAAAGAGGTTTTCCCGATCTCTACGAAGACGGCAAACCGGTGAAGAAAGATGGGTACATGACCGATCTCATCACCGAGCGGTCCGTGGACTTCATCGAACGCCACGCGGGCAAGCCGTTCTTCCTCTTCGTCTCCTACAACGCACCTCACTGGCCGTTCCAGCCACCGAACCGGCGCTGGGTTGCGACGGCGGAGAATCGGCTGGAGGGGACCCGCGAGGACTACAACGGCATGGTCGAGCGAATCGACGACGGGGTCGGCGAAATTCTGGATGTGCTCGATCGGAAGGGTCTGGCCGCCGACACCCTGGTCATCTTCACCAGCGACAACGGAGGCGAGCGCCTCTCGCGCACCGCACCTTTTTTCAATCACAAGGCCACATTGTGGGAGGGCGGGATTCGGGTTCCCGGCCTGGTCCGTTGGCCCAAACGCCTCCCGGCCGGCAAGACCTCCGATCAGCAGGTCATCACCATGGATTTCTCGGCCACCATCCTGGCGGCCACGGGGAGTGCGCCGCCGGAGGGACGCACCCTGGACGGTATCGACATCCTCCCCATCCTGAACGGAGAGAAACCTCCACAGGAGCGCACCTTCTTCTGGCGCATCCAGTTCGTAGGCGAATGCAATCCACAGCGGCCCTACTGGCAGTGCTATGTGCAGAAGGCGGTCCGCAAGGGGCACTGGAAGTACGTCTTGGACGGGGTCGAGCAGGTGGACATGTTGTTCGATCTGAGGACCGATCCGAGCGAGCGTCAGACGCTGACCTACGAGAAGCCGGAAGTCGTGGAGGAAATCAAACGCCTGTTCGCGGCCTGGGAGCAGGACGTGGACCAATAGGGGCGACGATTTCCAATAGCCAAAGGAGCGGCGGTTTCCAACCGCCGGCAGAGGGGTAGGGGGACGGCAGCCCCCCCTTTACGCGTTCCCGCCGCCGAATCGCACAGCGAACAGATGTTTCAATGAAGCTGGATCCTGAAGCGGCCTGAGGGAAAGTTCCGAAGAAGAACACGGGGGGACAGGAAAGTCCCCCCTCCATCAGCGAGGAACAAATGAACAGACGCCATTTCATCGCATCGGCGGCCGGGACCTGGGCGGCAACCCATCTCACCGGCAACACCGCCAATCTCTATTCGGGAAACAAAAAATACCGCGCCGCCGTAATCGGCCACACCGGCTTGGGCGGCTACGGTCACGGTTGGGACACCGCCTTCAATCCCTTCGACACCATCGACGTCGTGGCCGTCGCCGATCCGGACGACGCAGGCCGAAAAGAGGTCATGGGCAGTACCGGCGCAACGCAAGGCTATCGCGACTAACACGAGATGCTCCGAAAGGAGCGACCGGACCTGGTGGCAATCTGTCCCCACGCCCTGGACCACCGCCTGGAAATGGTCACGGCCGTGGCCGAGTCCGGCGCACATGTCCTGATGGAGAAACCGTTCGCGCGCGACCTGGTGGAAGCGGACGCCATGGTGAAGGCCATCCGGAAGAGCGGCGTGAAGGTCCAGGTCGGCTTCGTGACGGCAACGCTGCCCATGACGCGGCGCGTCCTGCAAATGGTCCGGCAAGGCGAAATCGGCGTCTTACAGGAGATTCGTGCCCGCGGCAAGGAGGACCGCCGGGCCGGCGGCGAGGACCTGATCGTATTGGGGTGCCACCTCATGCACCTGTTGAGAATGTTTGCCGGTAACCCGAAATGGGTGTTCGCCCACGTGACGGACCACGAGTCCGAAATGGAACGAAGCCACATCCGCGAGAAGCAGGGACCGGGAAGCATGGGATTGCTGGCGGGAGACCAGATCGCGGCCATGTTTTATCTAGAGGGCAGGGCGTCCACGCGTACTTCGGGTCCAAGGCAAATGACGTCAAGACAGGCCGCCGATTTGGAGTCTACCTTTATGGCAGCCAGGGTGTGATCTACCTGCCGACCGTATCGGGAGCGGCGATTCTTCGTTCCCCCGATTGGCACAGTGGAGCTTGGGAGCCCATCGAACTCACTGCGGAAGAGAAGGCCGGATCCGACCAGTTGGCCACCCTCATGGTGGCCGACCTGCTCCAGGCCATCGAGGAGGATCGTGAACCGGCCGTCAACGAGTTGGACGGCCGTTGGACCACCGAGATGATCTCAGCCGTCTACGAATCCCAGTTAACGGGTGCGCGGGTGAGGTTCCCGCTAAAGGATCGGAGGCACCCATTGACGTAAGTAGAACGCATACACTGCTGAAAAGGGGTGAGGTGTGGCTTCCAACGTGCCACCCGGCTCGAGAGAGTAGGATCCGTGTGATTCAGGGCTACTCTATGGTGACATGTCGGTCGAACGATCCCGCCCCCTCCGTGATTCCTCTATAGCTCAGTCCACTTCGTCGTTTAGACTTCTATAGAGTATCAACCATCTCGACAGAAACGTGACAGATCATTAAATCACAAGAAGAGATTTCTTCGCCATCCTGCTATTGCGGGGTCTGGACTCCAGGTCTGAGATTTCCATTCCAACAACGTCTCCCCATTCATCGTCCGAGCAATTTCTACTGTAATTAGAGAATCTTTTGGGAAAGCGGGGCTTAGCTCGAGCGACAGATAATCGAACAAAGGTTTCTCATGTACCGAGATTATTAGTTGTCGTTTATGCTGCTTAGATAGCGTCCGAAGCAATGCTGCGAACTGGGAAATATGGACCTCATCCATACTTTGTACAGGATCATCGATGACAAGCCACGGCAACGTCGGTTTTACAGACAGATGTAATGCGAGGAAAAACGTAAGGGCTGCAGTGTTCAAATTGGCAGAACTCAGCATAGACCGCGGATTCCCGCCTTTTCCGCCGGCCCGGTAAAATGTTTCGAGTATTACCTCCACCGGACCTGATCCGATTTTCGGAAGTGCGAAGGCCGGCACAAAGGGTTCGTCAGGTGCTAATCGCACGAAAAGATCGCGCCAGACTTTGTTTAGAGAGTCGTTGAAGACGCGACGAACGATTCTTGCCCTAGTCTCGCGTACCTCATGCGCAAGTGCTTTTGCTTGGTCTATGCGTTTACGGGCTTTCTTTTTCGCAACCACCAGATGCTGCATTTGGCTTCGTTTCGCCGAAATAGTGTTTGTGATTTCGGTTCGCCTACCCAGAAGTGTACGCCGTTCACGAACATCCTCCAAGGCATCTCTTAGTGTTGATTGACGCGCGCGTAGCGTTAACTCTCGTTTGGTGATATCCGCCTGCAGTCGTTCCAGTGCCGTATCTACGCTTTCAGTGTCACCACTCGGCGGCAGACGAAGGTCTCGGGCGATCTGAACTATAGTCGCCTGAATGGTGGATCCGCGTTGATTTTGGGACCGAAGTTCGTTCAAACGACGAGATGCTTTATCTGCCGCCAATATCATCTGTTCTCCGGTCGCCATAGGCTGGGCGATATCGGTCAGTGCTCTCTTCAATTGCCCAAGCCGAGATTTCCGAAGCTTTAGTTCCTCACGGGCTACGTCCTTCATTAGTCGAACTGCTGCTTCCCTTCGTTGCCGCACAGTCTCTGCCACAATTTGGGAAGTATTCGACCGTTCTCGTATTAGTGCCTGCAGCTGTTCGGCATTTTTCGACAACGCAGTAAGCCGTTTAGATACATGCGAATCCAACGTCTCGTCTGAAATCTCACTAAAGTTGCGTCCACATACGGGACAGTCGTCCGAATCGATATGCTGGAGGACGACCGCAAGTAGCTGCGCAAGTGCATCGGAATCGCTAGAAAATTTAGTAATGTGATGATCAAGCATAGCCAAGTGCTCTCTTGCCTTGACAATTTGCTGATCCAAGGTGGGGATTGTTGCTGCGTCCTCAGAATCTTTCGACAGAGTGGCTGAACACCGGCTGAGTTCTGCGGTAACCATGGCGAGAGCGGCAGAACGGGCCTGTTCCGGTCCTACGACGTTCGGTGAAGGTAGATTCGGGAAAAACTCGCTGAGTTGAGTTAAAAGATTCTCAAGCGCTCTGCCATCTGACAATTTCCAGGTCTTGAGTGCGGAATGGGCGCCAGAAGCCTCCTTTTCAGCCTTGTTAAGGCAAACCGGATCTGTCGCGGACCGAATAGTTTGCCACTCGTCGGTGGTCGCAGTGATTTTCAGCCTGTACTGCGCAAGCCGACGGAATTCCTTGTCCTCCTGACGACTTTCTATTACCCGAGTCAGTTCCGCATCCGACATCATCACATCCGCTTGAATCCCCAGATGGTCAAGCTTTTTTGGCAGCTGGTCATCGATAGCCTTGATCTGATTCTCAACTCGCTCACGTTCCGCCGCATCGCTTTTGATTGAATCCTTGAGCTCCGGGACCTTCTTCCGAACCCTCCAATACAATGGCAGCGGCACACGGAGCCGGCGAATGTCGCCAGCTCTGTGCAGACCGTCTATCAAAGCGTCGAGGTAGTTTAGGCCAAGCAGTTCTTTAACAAACTTCGTCAGTGGCGATTTGCTTCGGTGGGCGCCTTCATACTCGTAGATCTCCAATAGTCGACTCAAAGTTGCTTGTGCGAGATAACATCGTTCGCTGTAAAAATGGGCGTGGACCCCAGAGAACAGAGGGTTACCGATGACTCTTGAACTGGAAATAACCAAGTCATTCAATTTTGAAGCGCCGTTCAAACTGTCCACCGCAACAGCGATACGTCCCTCTGTGGCTTCCTTGTGTACAAGGTGCGAAACGTATGCTGGATCTACACGTCTAAACGAAGAGATTCGACCGGTCAAACCGAGTTCGATTGCCGATAGGATGCTGGTTTTTCCTGAACCGTTCTGCCCATAGATAAGCACCACTGGCGCATCCAATGGAACAGTGACCTCCCCCAAGATGCTGCGAAAGTTAGTGACAGTAATTGACTTTAATAAAGGTGTCATGGCTTGTCCTCTAAATCCACGTCTCGGAGTGCCTCTGAAATGAGCTCATAAAGACGGTTCTCTACTGCGCCTGATCCCTGCTTCGATAATTCCAACAAACTAGTCACCACAGCGGGGAGATTTGGTAACCGGTCTGTTATCTCTGTCAATGGATCGCCAATTAAGGTGCTTCGGTCGGGCAATATCAGCGGCATAAGAACGGCCAACCAGTCCAGCAATCTTGTATCCGGGTCTCCGTCGGCAACACTGCCGACCGGAAGGACACGGCAAACTTGAGACAATGCGTCAAGATAAACGGTTCGAGGTCGGGGGCCAGCAAGCACGACGGTTAGAGGGCGCTTCGACCCCACTACGTCCATGGACCGGGCGATAGCCTCGACTCTTTTGAGAATGCGCTGCTCGTGTTCAATTTCAGTATCCAGCACTAGAATCAAATCGGGCGAACGACTGATTCCGACAAATGCTGCCGGTAGGCTGAACTCTAGGCCTGCAATTTTGAGCCCAGATTATTCATCACGCAAACATAGAATGAGCAAGCGTGCCCTTCATGTCGAGTCGGATCAGAGGGTTACGGGATACCCACAGAAAACGGCTGGGACCCGACCTGGGTGAAACGCTATATTCATTTTCAACGTCGGTTTAACCCCAAGATTCAAGTGGGGCCGAAACCCAAGCAATTCCACGGTTTGCGTCCCCTCCACGGGCGGCATAAAGAGACGGCGTGCCCGTCATTTGTGGTATGATTATTGTGCTACAAAACAACCACAAAGAACGGAGCACGCCATGCCTGAAACGATACCGCAGATCCGGCCCTCATTCAACCGATCCCTCCGTCTCGAGACCCGCTCCGAATGGCTCAGTGGGGACACGGGAGCCCTGGTGCAGCGGGAGATGATGGATCGTAGCGGCCTCATCAATTGGTTGACCGAGCGATTGCACGATCCGCGACACCCGAGTTCGATCCGCTATCCGCTGTCGGATTTGCTGCGGACTCGACTTCTGCTGTTGGGGCAGGGCTGGCGCGACCAGTCCGACGCCGACCGCCTGCGTCAGGATCCGAGCTTGCGGGTGGCAAGCCAGAGCCGTCGGGGCACGGCGGCCTTGGAGGAGGGCCACGGGCTGGCGTCACAGCCGACCTTGTCCCGACTGCTGGATACACTCAGCCGGGAGGAGAATCTTCCGGTTCTGCATCAGGCGGTGACGGAGTTGGCGTGCCGTCGGATCGAGATGATGGAAGGTCGGCGGCGACAACGGGGGAAAAAGAGACGGAAAAAGACGATGTATCTGGACGTGGACGGTCTTCCGGTGGAGGTCCATGGGCATCCCCCGGGAAGCGAATGGAACGGACACTATCACCAGCGGATGTATCACGGGTTGGTGGCGAGTTGTGCCGAGACGGGGGACCTGATTGACGGGGAGATTTTTCCGGGAGCCAGCTACCTGGGAAAGCAGGCGCTGAAGTTGACGCTCCGGGTGGTGGACCGCTGTCGGGGGCGGCTGTGCGGCTCGATGATCGTGCGGATGGATGCGGGGTTCCCGGAGCCGGGGCTGCTGAAGGGACTGGAATCGAGAGGCGTGCCCTATATCGCTCGAATCCGCAAGAATGAGGTCCTGAACCGGATGGCGAAGCCCTACTTGACCCAGCCGGCGAGGCGCGCCCCGAAAGAGCCGCCGAGGCTGTGGTTTTATGAGCTGACCTATCAGGCCGGGACGTGGGATCGGGCGCGCCGGGTGGTGCTGGTGGTGCGGGAGCGGCCGGGGGAGTTGTATCCGGATCATTTCTGGTTGCTGACGAGCCTGAGCCGGAAGCGTTATGAGCCGGAAGCGTTGCTGGCACAGTATCGAAAGCGGGGGAAGGCGGAAGGGCACATGGGAGAGTTGATGGACGTGCTCGATCCGGCTTTGTCCTCCGCGAGCCGGCCCAAGACGCACTATCGGGGCAAACCGCTGAAGCCAGGAGCCAAGCCGGAAGCGACGACGGAGGCCGGGGTTCGGCCCCACAACGAAGTCTTGTTCCTGCTGAATCTGCTGGGATACGAGATCCTGCACCTGGGTCGGGTGCTGATGGAGCAGGCGACGCGTCGGGGCTGGAGTCTGCGTCGTTTTCGCGAGCGGCTGTTGCGAGTGGCGTCTCGCGCGTTGCGTCAGGGGAGGCGATTGATTTTCGTCATCGGTCAAGGGGCGACGGACTGGAAGCGGTTGTGGAAGAGACTGGCGCGGGTGTCCTGGGCTCCGGGATAGTGGACAAGGAAGGAATCGGGCCCGTGGAAGGGACCGAAACGGTGGAAATTTCTCACCGCAGAGTCAACCTGTCGCCGGGTGACGGTCCCCCTGGCCGGAAAACGGTTTATGACTGGTTCAATCGTCCTGTTTGTGAGGCGATTCAGTCGAATCGACAGAGGTTCAGGAGAAACCGGGCTCCGACCGCACGAAAACGCCGGGCTGGAAGCCCTTATCAACATGTCCCATGAATAATCTGGGTTGAGAGGACTTGCTAGGCTTCGGTAACCTGCGCTAGCGAGAATCTCGGAAATGCGATTCACAAGTGTTACTGAGGTCATAGAGCCAGTTCTTCCCGAAAGCGTTGGACCAATTCCTCACTGGTATTCACCTCAGACATCAGCTCAGAAATACTGACTTCCCTTTGCCCGAGCCTTCCAGTTCGACCAGGTACGCGATGCGGTGATCTCTGTTGTACCGATGTCCTCTTAAGACTATGGATCACGACGGTATTGGCCCCGTCATCCAGACGTCCGTCATTTTGCAGAAAGAGGGCCGCATGACTATTTGTTACAAAATATGCACGAATGGAACCGATCGCCGAATTAATGCGAATTGTCCCGTCATCTTGGTCAGAACCTAACGCATCCAATGTCCAACTTCCATCGCTGATACCAATGCCAAGGATGCCTATTGCTACAGCGACTTCCGGTATGCCCGAGGTCAGCAAAGTAGTATCGTTCTCCATCCTCAGAATAGAGTAGGACGTGATTGGACTATATGACCGTGGAGGATCTAGCGCGATTCCAGTTCGAAAAATCATGAATCTCAAGCTGCTCTGGCTGACCAGTGTACGGACGAAGTCCAAAGAATCAGGCTCTACGGCATTCGCCAATAGGTCGCGAACAGCGACAACTCCGGTCTGCAAAGCCTCACGAGCCGGAGCACTAAAGGTCCCGCCCGCAATCAGGATTAATTTTTTCAACTTAGAGAAGAGTACGTACAACACTAACGATATGAGTAATGGCTTAGCGTAGGCTCGAATTAGCGCACTATTCATAATCTCACTGTGCGCAGTCGAAATGCAGTCCCTACGATAAACGTTGCTTAGCAAGCTTTGTTGGGTGAGATCAATCGAATCATCAGAAATAACGAAGCTAGGGCGGTCGCCAGGCCAAGGCCAAGACATCACCGCCGCGGCTCTTGCGAAGAGTAAATGTATATCGGCATCTTGGGCCGACAGACCCATCATCAGAGTCGGTTTCCTCACGATCAGATCGACTAATCCAGTGACCATTGGAGCATACTCTGGTTGTTCGACCCACCCGTGGATTTGAGAGTGTCTGCCAATTAGGTAGGACCGGAAAGTTTCCTCATCCGCGCTAGCCCTTAATGCGCACCCATGAAACTTGATTATCTTGGCTCCTAGGTCGGGCTCCCGTACATCCTCAGGTCGTACAAGAACGACGACGGATGTATTGCTACTTGTCAGTTCTTCCAATGCCTTCTCAACTAAGCCGTCCCAGTTGGCTGTTGCAATTTCCGTGACCACACCTTCGAGAATTAAGATAGCGATGCATAGGTGCTCTACATCCGGTTCGACCGTGGAGTCCGCGAACGTAGCCACAACGTCTACACCATTCCATAGCAAAAAATCATCCGGCTCGCCGTCGACTCGAATCTCGAGCATCATTGAATAGTTGATGATGAGCCGATCCGTGATTGCTTGGGCACACTGCCATTCTGGGAACGCCTGCGTAAGGTCAACATGGCTCTCCTCTTCATTCGAAAGATGGGCGAGTGCCAGAATTCGCTTGAGTGCTCTATAAAATCGGCAATGTGGGTTTCCGTGCGCAATTTTCTTGCGGAGGAATTCAATGACACGAGCTACTATTTCACCTAGGCTGTCCACTCGGTCCAGAGAAATACCGGAACCGAGCCACATCGCATACCGGTTTTCCGCAACGCCATCGGCGAAGGCTTCGAACTGGCTATCGAGAATCGCCAGGGTTTCACTTACGGTGATATTGGCTGCGTTTAGTTGAGTTGTCATCAAATGTCAATGTGGAACGGCCTGAGTGTGCCAATCGAAACGGGATTCACGGTAATTGGTGGGAGAATGTTAAGCTGCGATAAAAATCTATTTACAGTCTGTCGATCATGTGATATGTTCAAGAATTCCTATTCCCCATCCACCCACAAAGCACCTGTTTTCTTAAGATACAATAGTATTTCCAGTAGTAGAGTCGTACATAGTTTCGAGCGTATAGAATAAGGAACTCGTCGACAAGCAAGTTCAGGTGCGGTCAACGACAATGATCTTCACGACGCATCCACTAATGAGGATTTAGAACTTCTCCGGAATCACATAGGGCGCACGATAGTTCCGAGTCAGCATGGCGTTGGCTTCGTCGTCGCCGATGTAGCGCTCCGTGACGGGATCGAAATCCAAGGTTCGGCCCAGGCGGTACGACGTATTGGCCATGTGAATCAGCGCGCAGCTGTGATGGCCCTCGACGATGTCTCCTTCCATGATGGAGCGGTCATTGGCGCGGATGGCCTCCACGAAGTTGCGGAACATGTCTCCCCCGCCGCTCCCCGATGGTCCCGGCTCCCGTCCCTTTCCCATGTACGTCCGCCAGTTCCCGCCTCCGTCGATCACCATGTACCCCTCGGAGCCGTAGAAGAGGTTGCCGATGTTGTTGCCGGCCCCTTTCCCCAGTCCCCCTTCGTGGTTGGTGGCCCAGTGGCGGACTTCGAACTGCATCATCTTCTTCTTGTCGCCGCCCCCCTGTTCGCTGGGGAACTCGAAGAGAGCCATCTGCGTATTGGGGGTTTCCTGATCGTCGTCGAACATGAAGTGGCCGCCCATGGAAGAGATCTTGGTGGGCAGGGCGACACCGAGGCCCCAGCGCGCGATATCCACCTGGTGGGCGCCCTGGTTGCCGATGTCTCCGTTGCCGTAATCCCAGTGCCAGTGCCAGTTGTAGTGGAAGCGGTTCCGGGTGAATTCACGCTTGGGTGCGGGCCCCAGCCAGAGATCGTAGTGGACGCCGGCGGGAACCGGCTCGGGTCCCTTGCGCTTGATGGTGTTGCGCCACTTGTAGCACATCCCCTTCGCCAGGTAGACTTCGCCGAGTCCGCCCTCGTGCAGGAACTTCATGGCGGCCTTGTAGCCCTTGAAGGTCCGGCGCTCCGCGTGGTGCTGAATCAGGCGGTCGTATCTCTCGGCCGCCTTGATGAGCTGCTGCCCCTCGAAATGGTTGTGGGTGCCCGGTTTTTCGAGGGTGGCGTGCTTGCCGGCCTGCACCGCCCAGAATCCGGCCAGGGCGTGCCAGTGATTCGGTGTCGCCACGCTGATGGCGTCGATGGTGGGATCGTCCAGCACGCGGCGCAGATCGTAATGGGTCTCGGGCCGCGGCAGACCCATGTCTTCCATCTCCTTGACCCGCTTGGCGCTGATGCTCTCGTCCACGTCGCAGATGGCCGCCACCTCGACGTTGTCGAGTCCCGCGTAGCCCTGGACGTGACCCCATCCCATCCCGCGGAGACCCACGACGGCGACTCGAACCCGGTCGTTGGCGTCTTTCACCTTGGCATAGCTCGCCGCGTTGAACCCCAGGGACAATCCGGCCCCGACCGTTCCGGCCGCCACCGATCTCATGAAGGTCCGGCGTGATTCCGCGGTGTCCTGGCCGGATTGGACATGATCGCTGTTTTTCGTCGTCATAGGTTCTTCCTCGTTGTTCGGACCCGTAAATACACCATTTGCCGGCGCGGTCACCGCGCCGGTTTCATGTCGGTTTCCCATTGTGCCAGGAGTTCCTTCAATCTCTCCGCGTCATCGGATCGGGATTGAAGCAGGTCGTTCTCCTCGTGAATGTCGGTGGACAGATTGTACATCCATTCTTCAGTGCTCTCACCCTCGATCAGGCGGACGTACTTGAGATCGCTGTCGCGCACGGCGGCCCAAGTCCGGTCGCCGCGCCGGCCGCGCCAGAACAGGGTGCGGTCGAAATCTTCGCGGCCCTCCGCCACGTGACCGATGATGTCATAGCCGTCCAGCCGTTCGGCGGGCACACTCGCGCCGGCCATTTTGAGGAACGATCGAGTCAGGTCGAAGGTCGCGGACACCTGTTCGCTCTTGGTTTCCGCTTCGATACGGCCGGGCCAGCGAATGATGAGGGGGACGCGGATGCCCCCTTCCAGCGTCGTCCCCTTGGCGCCCCGCAAGGGAGCCATGTTGGCCGCTCCCTGCAGACCGCCGTTGTCCGAGACGAAGATGACGACGGTCTTTTCCCGAATCCCCGCGTCGTCGATGGCGGTCAGCAACCGGCCGACTTCCGAATCCATGTCCTCCAGCATGGCGACGTAGGTGGCCGGGTCCCTATCCATCCAGTTCTCCTTGGTGACCACCTTGTCCTTGTCCTCAGGCCCCTGAAAAGGGAAGTGAGGCGTTTCGTGCGCCACGTACAGGAACAGGGGCCGGTCTTTGTGCCGCTGGATGAAATCGATGGATGCGTCGGTGATCAGGTGGGTCATGTAGCCCTCCCGATAGACCGGCATTCTTCCGTCGAAGAGGACGTGCAGGTCGCTCGTTTCCCGGTGGTTGAAGTAGTGCACGTTGCCGCCCATGTAGCCGAAGAACTCGTCCCAGCCGTGTTCCAGCGGGTTGAAATGGGGTTCGTAACCCAGGTGCCACTTGCCGAAAGTGCCGGCGACGTAGCCGGCGTCCTTCAATGCCCCCGGCATCACCGTCTGTTTTGCGGGGAGCCCCAGCTCCCGCTGCTCGGCCAATCGGATGGCGTCGTCGTAACGGCCCACGTTGCCGGTGCCGATGGCGCACTCCAGTCCGCCGGCCCGCTGCTGGTAGCGCCCGGTCAGGAGCGCCGTCCGGGTGGGAGTGCACTCCGGCCCGTTGGCGTAATGCTGGGTGAAATGCGCTCCCTCCTGAGCAAGGCGGTCGATGTTGGGGGTCTTGGCCTCGGGATGACCGTAAAGGCCCAGGTCGCCGTAGCCCAGATCGTCCGCCAGGATCAGGACAATGTTCGGCTTTTCCGCTTTCTCAACGGATGTCTCAACGTCAGGGGCGCTCTCGGGAGGACTGCAGGCAACGAAACCAAGAAGCAGGAAGGCGAACGACCCAAGCAGGCCGATTGTGCAGTGCTGTTTCCCTGATCGTATCATTGCATCAGTCTACCTTAACCAGGAAAGAGAAAGGGGATTATATACCAAACTAGCCAAAAACTGTCATAGGTTTCTGGTACAATCCTAGCCATGATGAGAGAACGCAAGAGCAAGAAAGCACCGGGAAAGCATCACAGGGAAGGGCTGACCATCATCCAATTGCTCAAGCTGTTCCCCGACGATTCCACGGCTGAGAGGTGGTTCGAGAAACAGCGGTGGCCGGAAGAGCGGTGCTGCCCGGACTGCGGCTCAGTCAACACGATGGCAACCAAGAACCGGAAGCCGATGCCCTACCGCTGCCGGGACTGCCGACGCCATTTCAGCGTCCGCAAGGGCATGGTGATGCAGTCCTCCAAGATCGGCTACCAGAAGTGGGCCATCGCCATCTACATGATGACCACGGGGCTCAAGGGAGTTTCTTCTATGAAGCTCTACCGCGAGTTGGGCATCACGCAAAAGACCGCCTGGTATCTCATGCAGCGAATCCGTGAGGGGTTCTTCGGGAACGCTGGCAACTTCACCGGCCCAGTCGAGGTTGACGAGACTTATATGGGCGGCAAGCGTCGCAACATGAGCAACGCCAAGCGCAAGGCGTTGGCTGGAACTGGGCGCGGCTCCGTTGGCAAGACGACTGTCGTGGGAGCCAAGGACCGATCCACCAAGCGGGTTGCGGCGAAGGTTGTCCCTGACACCAAGGCCAAGACTCTCCAGGGTTTCGTCCACGATCACACCCGGCCGGGAGCGAAGGTCTACACGGATGATTCCTCGTCCTACGTCTCGCTGAGCAACCACGAAAGCGTGAAGCACACCGTCCAGGAGTTCGTCCGGGGCGATGTCCACACCAACGGCGTGGAAAGCCTCTGGTCCATGCTCAAGCGCGGCTACGTCGGGACCTACCACAAGATGAGCCCCAAGCACCTGGACCGCTACGTCCGGGAGTTCGCCGGCCGTCAGAACATCCGAGAGTTCGACACCCTGACCCAAATGGCGATCATCGCCAAGGGTCTGGATCACACCATCCTCCACTACCGGGACCTAATCGCCGATAACGGCCTTTCGTCCGGTGCCAGAGAGTAGCAGAGGAAAAGCTGTGGAGAATCCTTTGGGAATCCTGTTAAGTTCTTGTTTCTCAACTGTTTACGGGGGTTTTTGTTGCAATGCCGAGTCTAGCAGCCTACTCTGACGCCGTGTCACCGGCTGATGACCTATCCAGCTATCTGCACGGACGTAGGTTCGGGACCATTTTGGCCGATCCGCCGTGGAGGTTCATGAATCGGACGGGCAAGGTAGCCCCGGAGCACCGACGCCTGTCTCGCTACCAAACGCTCTCGTTTGAAGAAATCGAGGGTCTTCCGGTTCAGAACCACTTGGCGGACGTCGCTCACTGCTATCTGTGGGTTCCAAACGCGCTTCTCCCTCACGGCCTCCAGACTCTCCGCGCTTGGGGTTTCCAGTACAAGACGAATCTGATCTGGTTCAAAATTCGCAAGGATGGCGGACCCGATGGGCGTGGCGTTGGTTTCTACTTCCGCAACGTGACGGAAGTGATCCTGTTCGGGGTCCGGGGAAAACACGCCCGAACTCTGGCCCCAGGCCGCCGTCAGGTCAATCTCATTGCATCCCGGAAGCGGGAGCATTCTCGGAAGCCTGATGAGCAGTATGACGTCATTGAAAGTTGCAGCAGGGGTCCGTATCTGGAGTTGTTTGGCCGGGGAATCAGGGATAATTGGACGGTCTGGGGGAATCAGGCCAAAGACGATTATTCTCCCGCTTGGCCGACCTATGCCCACAACTCCACCAATGCTGTCTGACTTGAGGAGTGTCGGTTTTGATGTCCAGACAGAGAACCACGCTACAGCTATCCTCACTCGGGACTTCCCGATTCCGTTTCGGGAAATCTGCGAGGTTCTGTTGGAATTCAGGATTGCGGACGTGGAATTGATCCGTGGGGGTGGGGGAGAATCCGCTCCGACTCAACGACTGAGGCGAGCGCTCACAATCCGGGGATGGACCAAGCGAAACATCGTTATCCGCAAGACCGTAGACGGCGAAGAGCGGTCTTCCATGACGCATGAAATAGACCACGTTCGACAGACTCCTAACGGCTCTGTGGCCTTGGAAATCGAATGGAATAACAAGGATCCGTTCTTTGATCGAGATCTAGAGAATTTCCATCGCTTGCATAGTGAGGGGGCAATTAGCGTTGGTGTGATTGTGACGCGGGGGCGGTCGCTTCAGGACGATCTGGAAAGGATTGTCCTCCGGTGCGCGCAGAATCATCAAGTGCAAGACTTCGATGATTTGTCATCGCTTTTTGGATTGAATCCGACCATACGGCAGAGACGTAGCGTCCGGTCTGTTGGGGATGATTTCTCCCGTGAATGGGCGCGGATGTTCGTCCGGGATAAATTCGGTTCCTCCACAACCCATTGGGTGAAACTCCAGGATCGGATAGATCGGGGTGTTGGGAGTCCCTGCCCATTGGTCCTAATCGGAATTCCCGACAAAGCTGTCCATGAGGAGTGAATGAAGGATAAGAAACGGACGAAAAAGCCGGGAAGACCCAAGACCCGGATCATCAAGTTGGACGCGACGCCGGAGGAAGTGGCCAAGCGGATGTTCGCCAACTCGAAGCCGCCAGACCCGTCTATCCGCGTCAGGAACCGGCCCGACTAACAGGGGCTTTGGCTAGTTTGGTATATAATCCCCAAGAGAAAGGCTCCCCCACCGGCCCGGTCCGGCGGACGCCACGGAGAAACAGGCACCGGATTCGTCCGGCTTCGTCTTTCTCTACGAGTCCGTCTCCGCCGCCGAGTCCCCTGGGCGCAAACGATCCACCTGTCTTCACTCTTTTCTCTTTGCTTTTTCCTCTTTGCTCGGTTTCTCACGAGCGGTCCTCTTCGAATGGGTCGGCATCAACCGATTCGAGACGAGGGTCTGTGGATTCGAAGTTCACGGGCGATCTGGAGGACCGGTCCACGCTGAGCTTGAAGATGTCGAACCGGTTGTACCCGCCCACCACGTCGTGGATCTGCTTGGGGGCCACCGTTTGGGAGAGATCGATCTCGGCGTAGAGGAGACCTTCCTCGTCCTGCAGAATCTGGCTGACCGGGGTTCCCTCCGGACCCACGACCACCGAGATACCCCTGGGGCTCCCGTCCAGAATGCGCCCGGCCTCCGGGTTCAGTCGGCCCAGAAGTTCTCGGGCCGCCGCATCCAGGAAGCCGGAGGCCACCACGTTGAAGACCTTGCCTTCGAAGGAATGGGCGCCGGCCCGAATCAGTATCGCCTGCTTGAGATCGTAGTTGCCGCCGGTGGCAGGATCGCGGGTGGGCCACAGGGGCGGGTAGGTGGATAGATGGACCTGCTCGCCCTGGGCCAGCAGGGCAAAACGAGCCAGGGGATTGGTGTTCTCTCCGCAAATCAGCATCCCCACTCGACCCAGCCGGGTCTCGGACACCTGAAGTCCGCTGCCGTCCCCGGGCGCCCAGACCAGTTTCTCGTAGAAGGTCGGAACCAGCTTGCGGTGGTGGCAGAGAATGTTTCCCTGGTCGCTCAAGAGCAGGTTGGCGTTCCAGAGGCAACCGTCGCTGATTGGCGAGACCTCGTTAAATCCCAGGGAGACGAAAATGCCGCTGCGGCGGGCCGCGTCTGCAACCTTGCCTATTTCGGGCCCGTCCACCCGCAGACTGCCGGCAGCGAGTTGGCAGAAAAGATCATGGTTATTGATGGGGGCCTGCAGGGCGCACCAGAGCGGAAAGGCCGGTATGTAGGTCTCCGGGAAGACGATGAGCTGAGCCCCGTTGCGGGCGGCCTCCCCGATCAGGGCGCAGGCCTTTTCCAGTGTGGCGTCCTGGTCGAGGAACACCGGGGCCACGTGAGCGGCAGCCACCTTGTAGGTTGGAGGTTGCATGGTGAATGGGCGTCTCTTCCCCGCTCACTCCAGCCGGGCTGTTCGCTTCGGAGGGGCGTAAATCACTTGTCCTCTCCATATTGTCGCAACATTTCGGCGATTCTTTCGGGGTCCAGCTCACCCCGGTGGATCAACATTCGATAGCGCAGCCGGACGGGTGTCTCCTTGGAAATCGGGACCGGAACCCGTCCGGGGTATACCTGGTTTTGCATGCTTCTACCCCGGCGCAAGACCCAGCGGCGGGGCGTACCCGGCGTTTCCGGATGGCACAGTATGGTCAACCCTGAAAGACCTGCGTTGGAATCAAATGTGCCGGTCAGATCCATCCAGCGGCCAGCCGTCAGCGGGGTTTCTATGGGCTCGACCTCCCCAAATTCGCCGGTGAACCGGGTGTCATCCGGCAAGCCGAGACGGATCGTGAAACCCCCATAGGCCTTCTTTCCCGCGGCCCCGCCCAACCGGACGCCATCGACCATAGCTTGCAACCGGATGTCGAAATCGATGGGACGGATGTCGTCCCGGACGGCGCCGACGCGAACCCTCAACTCTTCCCGAACGATCGGTTTGGGATCGCCGTTCGCTTCGCGCAGGAAATGAGATCTCCACCAGACGTGGGTGGCGAGAGTCAGCCGATTCTTGTCATCGGACAGAATCTCGACGTCGCGCACATCGAATTCGATATTCTCGGCCCGCCACGGGTTCCCCGCGGGCTTTCCGTCCACGGTGAGTTGGTGCCACCCGAGGAAGACGCCCCGGTGGTGAAGATGGTCTTCAGGAAAATCCTCCGTCAGCACGTGGCCGTCCAGTCCGTAGAGCGGATGAATGTAGTTGGCCCGGGGCATCTTGCCCTGATGAGACTTGGTGCGCTGTTGGTAGAAGAGGACCGGTTGGGCCCCGTCCGTGATCAAGACGCCCTCTTCGGTTTCCTTGGCATCGAGCGCGTCGAGCCTGGCGCCCTCACCGGTGCCGCAGAGGGACAGCAGGAGTGGAATCAGAGAGAGTCTGGCAAACCGATTCAAGGCAGTTGCGATCGCTTCTGAACTCCGTGGGGGTTGGTGTTGACGTCGAGTATACATCGGAGAGGAAAGAGGAAATAGGAAATTAGGAAAGAGTGAAGAGTTCGCGCCAATCCCACTCTTTTCTATTTGCTCTTTTTTCTTTCCTCTCTCCCTTGCTATTCTGACCTCGGTTTTGAAGTCCTCCCTTGCCCTGTTCCTGCTGATTCCAGCCTCCGTCCTTGGCGCCGCTTTCTGGCAATCGGAACAGCGTCAGAAACCTCTTCTCGTTTCCGGGACGGATGCGGGCTACATCAGTGCCGATTCCTGCCGGCCGTGCCACTCGGACGTCTACGAGACCTACCAACATACGGGGATGGGGCGCTCCTTCTATCGAATGCGGCCCGAGAAGGCGGTCGAAGACTGGGCCGGGAACAACGTCTTCTACCACGCGGCCTCGAAGCGCTACTACACCATGTTCGAGCGGGACGGCCAGTACTTCCAGCGGCGCCACCAGATCGGGTACGGCGGCAAGGAAGTGAACGTGGTGGAGAAGGAGATCCATTTCGTGGTGGGTTCCGGAAACCGGTCGCGGACCTACCTCCACCACTCGCCCGACGGCAAGCTCTTCGAGCTTCCGGTGAGCTGGTACAGCGAGAAGGGGTCCTTCTGGGCCATGAGTCCCGGGTACGATTCGCGTTCCCACCATGGATTCCAGCGGAGAATCCATCACGGTTGCATGTTCTGTCACAACGCGTATCCGGAAATCGAACCGGAAAGCGATTCATTCGGACGGGCCTCCTTTTTCAGGGGGAAAATTCCGGAAGGCATCGACTGTCAGCGGTGCCACGGGCCCGGGCGGGACCACGTCGCCGCGGCGAGAACGGCGGAAGCCTCGTTGGAAGCCGTTCGGGCCAGTATTCAAAACCCGGGGAAAATGAGCCCGGAGCGGCAGATGGAGGTCTGCATGCAGTGCCACCTGGAAACTACCAGCGCCCGGCTGCCGCCGTTCATTCACCGCTACGGGCGGGGTGTGTTCTCCTTTCGTCCGGGCGAGGAACTGGCGAACTACGTCCTCCATTTCGACCATGCGCCGGGCGCCGGACATGACGGCAAGTTCGTCATCGTCAATGCCGCCTACCGGCTGCGCCAGTCACTTTGTTTTCAGAAGAGCGGCGGAGCGATGACCTGCGTCACCTGCCATGATCCTCATGACATCCCCCGGGGTGAGGAGGCCGCTCGCCACTACGCGGAAGTCTGCCGGAGTTGTCATGCATCGGCGCTCGATGAGCAGATCGCGTTGAGGGAACACACTTCTTCGTCAGATTGCCTGACCTGTCACATGCCGAAGCGCCGGACCGACGACGTCATTCACGCTGTGATGACCGATCACTACATCCAGCGCTTCAAGCCGGAGCGGGATCTTCTGGCCCCGTTGGAGGAGGAACTCTTTTACGAGAAGTCGTATCAAGGCGAAGTGAAGCTCTACTATCCGAGGCAAGTCGCAAGACGGGACAAGGATCTCTATCTGGCGTTGGCCCAGGTGGAGGACAAGTCCAATTTGGCAGCGGGGATCGCGAATCTGGAGAAAGCCATTAAGTCCCACCAGCCTTCAGAACCCGAGTTTTACCATCATCTGGGCGAGGCCTATTCCGAAACCGGGCAGTTCGCCAAGGCGGTTCACATGTATGAGGAGGCCCTGCGCCGCCAACCCGATCTGTGGACTACCCTTCACCGGCAGGGTCTGGCTCTGGCCAGATCCGGGCAGCTTTCCCGGGCCGTGAATGCACTGGAAAGGGCGGCACGGAACGATCCGGAGCCGGGAGCGACACTGAACGACCTGGCTCTCCTCCACCGGGAAGCGGGGCGGGCCGAGCAGGCCGTGAGGACCATGAGGGAAGCCATCAAGGACGATCCGGAACGCTCGGAGGTGCACAGCAACCTGGGAACGCTTCTGCTCGAAACGGGGTTGTTCGGCGAGGCGGAAACGGCGTTGCGCGAGGCCGTCCGTCTGGAACCGGACCTGCCGGCCGCCCACCACAACCTCGCCACCGTCCTGGTGGCACGGGGAGATTGGGCCGAGGCGGAATTTCATCTTGAGAGAGCTATCGAGAACAATCCAGCCGATGTGCAGATTTATTTGGATTATGCGGCGATCCTGGCTCAGAGGGGGCTCTACGGGCGGGCTCGAACCTATCTGGACGACGCTCTAAAGCTGGACCCCAGGCGGCCGGATGCTCACAGTTTGATGGCGGAGATATTGGCGTCAGACGGCAAGATCGAGGAGGCCGTCACTCATTTCGAGAAGGCCCTGGAAATGAACCCGGCCCATCATCGGACGCACTACAGCTACGGCGCCGTCCTCGCTCTCTCGGGGGATATGCAGCAAGCGGTGATCCATCTGCGGAAAGCGTCCGGGAGTCCGGATCCCGCCATCCGGCAGGCCGCCTTGGAGCTGTTGAGAGAATTGGATCGAGCCCCGTAGGGGAATAGGAACTCCCTCACCGGCCATGGGCCGGCGAGGTCCCGGGAGAAACAGGGAGGCTCCAGGAGTGGGGGTTTTCCTACCCCCACTCCTCCGGGGGAACAGGAAAGTCCCCCTCCTGGCGCTCCTGCGGGTTTCTCAGAAGGGGACATCCCTTTCCCCCTTTCATTGTTGGATGGGAATCGGCGGTTGGAGAGCCCTTGCCCCCACGCCGAAATGCGGAGGGGGGACTATCGTCCCGCCTATACCCCCAAGAGGGCGACTGGAAATCGCCCCTCCCGGCGGTTGGAAACCGCCGCTCCTACCCCGGAACGAAGAAGGCGCCCACAAGGGGCGCCTCTACGAATTATTATTTCGGGAATAAGGAATTACCCAAGCAGCTCCGGAATGGGCTTCCCGGTCTTGTCCTCGAAGGAGTTGGCGATCTTTATGGGGCGTCCGACGGGGGTCATGTACTCTTTGGTCCAGTCGATTCCCATGGCCTTGTAGACGGTCGCGAAGATGTCGCCGATGGAAACCTCCCGCTCCGCCACGTGGGCGCCCTTCTCATCGCTGGCTCCGAGCACTTGCCCCCCCTGCACTCCGCCGCCGGACATGAGCAAGGTCCAGGCATGGGGCCAGTGGTCCCGTCCACCGCTGGCGTTGTGGTTCGGTGTCCGGCCGAACTCGCCCATGACGACGACCATGGTCGAGTCCAACATTCCCCTCTCGTCCAGGTCGACCAACAGGGCGGAGAGGGCCTGGTCGAGCGGCGGAACCAACGCGTCCTGGTGCTGCTTGTCGTTGTTCCCGTGTGTATCCCACTCGTTGAACTTGTAGCCGGCCGCCGTCACGAAACGGGACCCTCTTTCCGCCAGGCGCCGGGCCAGGAGCACGCTCTGGCCGAAGCCGTTCCTGCCGTAGGCGTTGCGGACCTTTTCCGGCTCCCGGGTGAGTTCGAACGCTTCCCGGACCTCCGGCGTCAGAATCATCTGCAGCGCCTGTTCACGAAAACCGTCCATGGCGGTGAACTCGGCCATTTCCACCTTCTTGCGGTAGGCGGAATCAACCATCTGCAGCATGGAAAGCCGGGACTCCACCCGTTCCAGCGGCAACCCCTTGGGGAGAGTCAGATCGGCGACCCCGAAGTCGGGGTCACAGACCGTGCTGATGTCCTTGAAGCTACACCCCGTCGGGTCCCCCAGGATCAACGGATCGTATTTCGACCCCAGGTGCGCGCTCTTGAAGAGCTGCTCGTATTGCCGGTCCACGTCGAACTGGGGGGCCAGGACGTACGGGGGCATGGTGTTTATGGGACCCAATTCCTTGGTGATGATGGAGCCGACGCTGGGGAACGCCATGGCCGCACTGGGACGATGCCCGGTGAGCACGTTGTGGGCGCCCTCGAAGTGGTTGGCTTCCTCCGAACGGACGGACCGGACGACGGCGATCTTGTCCATCTGCTGGGCGACGAGAGGACAGAGCTCCGTCACCTGAATCCCCGGAACGTTGGTGGAAATCGGCTTGAATGAACTGTTGGGCTTGGGATCGTACGTGTCGATATGACTCGGTCCCCCCTCCAGCCAGAGCAGGATGATCGACTTCGCCGTGGCCTCCTGCTCGATATCCACTCCCGCACTCGCCATCAGGCTCTTGAACTGAAGGTAATGCGTGAGGTTGGCTCCCAGCAGGCTGAGAGAGCCCAATCGCAAGAAGTCCCTTCGACTGGCGAGCCTGGAATCCAGGCAACCTACTTTTCTCAACATCGTTGGTTTCTCCGTCGGCGACTTCGCAAAAAGCTCATGGGCGCCAAGTGGCGGTCAGTGGTTATACGCAAACTCCCGGGAACTGATCACAGCCCAGGTCAGATCCTCCAGAGTCGTCTTCCGGGACGGGCTTTCCTCAAGCAAACGCTCCAAACGATCGAATTCGTCCTGGCTCGGAAATCTGGAATACGCTAGCAGATAAAGTTCTTCCACGATCTCTCGATCGGAGCGGCCGCTCCGGAGCATCTGGTCCAGCCGGCCTCCTTCGCGTCCGAGTTTTTCGTTGTAGGTCCGGCCCGAAAAGGAATGCAGGGCCTGCAACAGGGTGGGTCCGGTCCGGCTCGGCTTGCCGGCGCGGTCGTAGCGGCCATGGACTTCCATGAACATGCTGTGGTCGATGGACCAATTCTTCAGGTTCATGGCCCGTGTTCCCACCGGCTCATGGCCCCTCGTGGTATCCAGATACTTCTCGTCGGTCACTCCCGTCACGAAGGAGATGGCGTCCAGGAACAGTTCGGCGTCCATGGGCCGGGGCTGGAAGTGGGAGTAATTCGTAATGTCGTGCCGGTTCGTCTCGTTGGGGACCGACGTCAGTTGATAGGCCCTCGAGCGAACGATGGTCCGGATCAGCCTCTTCAGATCATGCCCTTGGCTTCTGAAGTCATCGGCCAGGGCGGCGAGCAGATCCGGGTGCGAGGGGGGATTGGTGGAACGGAAGTCGTCCACCGGATCGACGATCCCTCTCCCGAAGAAGTAGCTCCAAATGCGGTTCACCGTGGCTTCCGCGAAATGGGGATGGCCGGTGATCCACTCTGCCAGAGCCATCCGCGGATCGAACTGCCGTTCCGGCGGTAGAGTGGTGCCGTCGGGCAACGTCGCCTTCACCTCTTTCTTGGTCCGCGGATGGATGACCTTGGCGATGTCTTCGGACTGGCCCCAGGCATAGTCCCGGCCGGCGGGGTTGTCGAAGATCACCATGTCGGACTCGTCAGACCATCCGACTTGAACCAGGCTGCCGAAGAACGCCGTCAGCCCCCAGAACTGGTCCTGGCTCCAACTGTCGAAGGGGTGGTTGTGACACTGAGCGCAATCCAGCCGGCGGCCCATGAAGAGCCGGATCTGCTCTCCCATCACCTGTTGGGGACCGGTGGGATCGTTCTCGGTGGCGAACCTGGAGAAGTGCCGGGAGGGCCCGTCCCATCCCTGCGCGGAGATCCGCTCCCGGGCCATCTGGTTGTAGGGTTTTCCGTCGATGACGCTGTCCCGGATCCATTCCCAATACGCCGCGTTGAACTCGGTCGTGCCGCCGTTCACAAGGCGGCCCACTCGAAACAGTTGAGAGAATCGGTACGTCCAGTAGTCGACGTATTCGGGGGAGTCCAGCAGCGTCTCGATCAGTTTGTCCCGCTTCTGCGGGTCCTGGGAGGCCAGGAACTCGCGGACGCGGTTGGGCGGCGGCAGCGTGCCGGCCAGATCGAGGCAGACGCGCCTCAGAAACTCGGCGTCGCTCGAAAGGTCGGAAGGAACGATGTTGAAGCGCCGGAGTTTGCCGAAGACGTATTCGTCGACGTAGTTCTTTTCGGGTACGGACGGATAGTTCGGAACCAGGTCCGTGATCACGCCGGCGAGCGCGCTGACCGCGTGGCCCGCAGCCCGGATCATGATCGCCGTCTCTCCTTTGCCAACCGCCTTCACCGTCCCGTCGCCGCCCACGCTTACGATCGAGGGATTGATGGAGGAGTAGAGCACCTGGTCGCTGATATCCTCGCTCCGCCCGTCCGAAAGGTGAGCCATCACGACCAGTTGCTGGGTTCCTCCCGGTTCCAGCACGAACTTGCTCGGGAACACCTCGACGCCGTCGACTCCGGCGGCGCTGCTGTCCGTTGCCTCGCCGAAGGGGGCGCCCGCCTGAATCCAACCGCGTATGGTCCGGTAATCGGGGGAGTCGAGGGAAAACTTGGGCCCGCCGCCGTGCGCCACGGCCATGGTCGGCTTCAATAGGAGCAGGCTCTTCTCCGGTTCCTTCAAGTCGATCCGGGGAACCTTCGGGTCGTCCGACTTGTCCGTGAGGACATGGAAGGTGCCGCCTTCCAGGATCCACTTGTAGTCGTCCTCGGGGTAGAGGGAGTTCTGGGAGAGCTTGAATCCGCCCTGCCCTTTGACGCTGCCGTGGCAATCGCTGCTGTTGCACCCGTGTTTGGTGAGGATCGAGCCGACGTCACGGGTGAAACTGTAGGTCTTTTCCTGCACCAGATCCTGGACCCGGATCGCCGCTTCTGTGCTGTGGCCCTCGATCTCGACCCGAACTCGCGTCTCGCCTTGGGAGACGCCGACGATTCGGGAAGACCCCTCGATCTTGGCGACCTCGTCGTCAGCTACGTCGAAACTGCTACGCGATGTCACGTCTCGTTGCAGCCCGTCGGAAAAGGTGCCGAGCACGACGAATCGCTGTGAAGGATCCGCCCCTCTCAGGTCGACCTCATCGGGGAACATTTCGATGGAGACGAGGGTCAGGGCATGGCTGCTGGCCGGCCGCAACGGCTCTCCCTGGGGGGATGCGGCGGACAGGCTCAAGACCACGGCCAGCATGAACAGCATGACCCTTGGCGATCCGCCGAAGCCGCTCGCGAATTTCATCTCTTCGAGTCTCACGGTGCCTATTCCTTGCAGCTCCTACCGGTTCGCGGCGAGCTGCCGCTTTTTCTCACTCCCATCCACCAGCAGCGGGAGCGTTCCGATGGGGAACGCCTCGCCCATTTTGCCCCCTTTGATGGGCCGGGCCGTCAGATCGATGAGCCAGGGGCTGCGGCTCGGCAGAGCGCTGGAGTGGGCCATCAACGCGATCAAGGCCTTTTGCGAGGCCGGCCGGTAGCGTTTCTGGTCCCTCAACGGGGGGAGGTCCTCCGTCGCCCGGCTCGGCTTCGGACTCGCTACCACCGGAAACGCCTTCACGCCGGGAGGAAGGTTCTCGACGCTGAGCAGGACGTCGCCCTGGAATCCCTCTTCCAGATCCACCGACAGCTCCAAAGTGCTCGCCTGTCCTGGAGTGATCCGGATGTGATCTTCCTCGGGCCGGATTGCTCCAACGTGTGGAACCTGGTTTCGGACCAGCAGCCTGTACCTGAAATCGGAGCCTCCTTTTCGGGACGTTATGTCGCGAATCTGGAGGGTGTACTCGCCCCCCTTTTCGAAGCTGCAGGTGGTCTTCGCTTCCAGGTACTTGACGACGAAATTCCCGCTTCTGCCCCAGATCTTGTTGAGGTTCTCGACCACTTCCTCGCCGTCGGCGTCCATGACCTTCATCCATGGGACGAAAAAAGACGGCTTTGTGATTGGAGTCTCGATCTCGAAGGCCACCAAGGCCCCATCGCCGACCTTGAACTTGAAGGTGTCGATGTCGCCCGGCCCGCCGATGGTCCCTTCCAGCGCTGCGGGGATCGCCCCCACTTCGAGAGCCTGACCCAACTGGTCGTTCGGCTCCTGCTCGGAGAACGAATCGAACGAGACGCCGCCGCCGGATTCCTCGGCCGATTCCTCAAGGACGCTCCGTGCCTGGAGGCTCTCGATCCAATCCGCTTCGATTTTTCGGGCGAAGTCCCTTTCGGACACCATGGGGACGAGGGACTGGGGAGCCTCTCCCGCCCAGGTCCATTTCAGGGGGCCGTCATGGGCCGGTTCATCAGGGACGAAGGCGCAGGATGCCTCACCGGAAGTCCCGCCGGGGAAAACCCTCAACTGGTAGCCGGGGTTTTCGAACATGCCGACCTTTCCGGAGACTTCCGCCACGGCAAGAAAGAATTCGCCGTCCCGGGGAAATTTGTACGCCAAGGCCGGCCGATGCTGCATGGGGTCATTGATGACCAACCGATGATCACGGTTGGGATCGAACCAACTGCCTCCCCGCTCGTGGATGCTCAGCTTCGGCCGCATCGTCCAAAGGCCCAGCGGTGCAGTACTCGAAAAGAAGTCCACTTGGAAACAGAGGACCTGGTCTTGAGTCGCCTGCAAACGATAGAAGTCCACTTCCCCCAGTTCCGGCAGGCTGCCCTGAACCACGGAAGGAAAGGAGTCGATGGGTTGGGCGGTGTCCAACTCGTTGTGTTTGGCGCCGATTTCGCGAACGTTGGGCTCGGAGGTGACGCGGAACCTCAGGGGATTGGATATTCCGCCGGGGGTCACGGCCCGGAAGTAATGAGCTCCCAATTCGGCGTCGGGGGCGATGCGAACCTTCAGGAGCGCCCGGTATTTCCCCTGATAGGGCTTGGTCTCGGAGCCTTTCTCCTGGTCGGCGGCAGCCTTTTTGGGTTCCTCGGTCCGTTCCAGCTTCAGGACCTCCGCCTCCACTTGATCGCAATAGAACCAAGCCACCTGAAGCGGATCCAGAAACTTGCCGACAAGCTCGACTTCGAGCGTGTGCCCGGCCTGTCCTCCCAGGGGATACAGGGAGGTCAGCTTGGGCCTGGCAGGCGGATCTGCGGCTTCCAGTTGAAACGAAAGGAAAGCGAAAATCAGAAGAGCCGGAATGGATCGCATATAGGGATCTCCGTAGGCGGACGACTGATCCGAATTCTACCTCAGCAGCCTTGGGCACTACAAGCAGGGGCATCCAGCGTCAAATCCGGCATCGCAATGGCCGAATATGCACCGTCGCGGCCCTCCAGGCGCAGGCTTGATTCCGTCTCCAAAACTTGGGGCAGAAAATGGGTACGGTCACCGCTCGTCTGGGACCTGCCTCCCCCGATGGATCTCCCGCAGGGAGATCAAAATACTGAACTTGAAGACGGAGGGACAGTGGAGAAACGAAGGGCGAGTAGAGGTTTTATTTTAGTTTCAATGATACGGTTGTAATAATATTCATTCGATCAATTAAAAGGGGATTATATACGAAAGTGCCGAAACCTGAGCATTAACGCCGGTTCCGTGGCCGGTCTATCCATCTGATATTCATGGGCTGGACCAATGCACGGGCCAACTCCTCGAAGTCTGCTTCCACGCGCGTATCCTGTTCCAGTTCGGCCTTGGTCGGTTGGTAGGAATCCTTGACCAGTTCGATGGTGGGATGTTGGGGATTGTGTCTGGGTTTCTTCATGCGGCCCTCGGCCTCCTATGTTGTTTCCCCTCAGAGTAGTCTTCCGGCGTGTAGATTTGAATCTTGGCCAGGTCCATGAAGCGTCCGGCGTTGACGGCGGCATTTCTCATGCCGTTGGTCACTCTGTCTCGAAAGCAGGTGAAGATGCCGAGATCAGTTCCGGCCTGTTGGCGTGTGCCGTTGAAGGCTTGGACGTGTCCGGGATTGGTAGAGGCGCCTTTGACCTGAGAAACGATGTCAATGAACCGGCCCTTGCGGACCGGGAGCCGTCCCACGCCGTCAATTCCGCCATCCCGTCTCTGGATTCGGTTCGGCTCCATACCCTCCACCAGAGTAGCAGCCCACCTCTCAAACCGGAATTTATCGATGCTGGCAAGCTCCTGAGCGTGTGTGATGGTATGGGGAAGGCCAATGTCTTGGGTGTGTTCCCAACGGATTCATCCGGGGCATCCTCCCGCATGACTTCAAGGTTGTCTCCAAAGCTCAGTCGATTTTCGTTCAACCCACCAAATCCTTGTAACGCAGCCGCTTTCCCACCATCCGGTCAGCGACCCGGGCCATTTGATCCAACGTGTCCATGCGCCTTAGGTTGTGACGTGCGGCAAACTCTCCAACGTATCGGTCGGTGTGCTGTTCCGAGAAGTGGTGAAAGGTTCCGTGGTAACTCCGCTTCAACATCGACCAGAACGATTCGGCTCCGTTGGTGTGGCAGTTGCCTTTGACGTACTCCTGAAGAGAATGCTTGACCGTCTCGTGATTGACAAGCCGACCGTAAGAGGTTGAATCGTCCGTGTAGATCTTGGCATCTTCTCCCACCTGCTCCAAGACGAAACGGGAGAGGGTTTCAGACTTGGTGTCAGGGACGACTCGGGCCGACACTTGGTTGGAGGGGCGATCTTTGACAGCAGCCACGGCCGTCTTTCCAACGGCTCCACGTCCCTCCAGTTTGGCGCGTTTGACCTTCGGCATATTCTTCCGCTTTCCGCCGAGATACGCCTCGTCAGCCTCGACCGGGCCGGAGAACAGGGCCATTCCAGTCAGGTTCAGACCTTTTCGTATCCGGTGAGCAAGGTGCCAAGCCGTCTTCTGGGTTACGTCCAGGTCACGATGCAGCTTCATGGAGGAAACGCTCTTGAGGCTGGTAGTCAGGAGGTAGGTCGCAAGCAACCAAGTCTGATAGCCGAGTTTGGAGGACTGCATAACCGTCCCGACCCGGACGCTGAACCGCTTGCCGCAATCGCGGCAACGATACGGCATGGAAGGATGCTTGGCTCCGGTCTGGACATTGGTGGAGCCGCAATGGACGCAACAGACTTCCTCCGGCCACCGCTGCTTTATGAACCATTCCTCAGCGGCTTTATCGTCGGGAAATCTCTTGAAGAATCCGCGCAGTGAAAGTCCCTCTCGAAACGCCTTTCCGGGTGCCTTGTTCCGTGTCTCGTAACTCATTGCATCCTCCTAACTTACAAGACACATTATATAGGAAAGTACCGGGATTGTCAACCCATACGGGCAACCTTTTCGGAACTTTCGTATATAATCCCCAATTAAAAAGGGGATTATATACGAAAGTGCCGAAACCTGAGCATTAACGCCGGTTCCGTGGCCGGTCTATCCATCTGATATTCACGGGCTGGACCAATGCACGGGCCAACTCCTCGAAGTCTGCTTCCACGCGCATATCCTGTTCCAGTTCGGCCTTGGTCGGTTGGTAGGAATCCTTGACCAGTTCGATGGTGGGATGTTGGGAATCGTGTCTGGGTTTCTTCATGCGGCCCTCGGCCTCCTATGTTGTTTCCCCTCAGAGTAGTCTTCCGGCGTGTAGATTTGAATCTTGGCCAGGTCCATGAAGCGTCCGGCGTTGACGGCGGCATTTCTCATGCCGTTGGTCACTCTGTCTCGAAAGCAGGTGAAGATGCCGAGATCAGTTCCGGCCTGTTGGCGTGTGCCGTTGAAGGCTTGGACGTGTCCGGGATTGGTAGAGGCGCCTTTGACCTGAGAAACGATGTCAATGAACCGGCCCTTGCGGACCGGGAGCCGTCCCACGCCGTCAATTCCGCCATCCCGTCTCTGGATTCGGTTCGGCTCCATACCCTCCACCAGAGTAGCAGCCCACCTCTCAAACCGGAATTTATCGATGCTGGCAAGCTCCTGAGCGTGTGTGATGGTATGGGGAAGGCCAATGTCTTGGGTGTGTTCCCAACGGATTCATCCGGGGCATCCTCCCGCATGACTTCAAGGTTGTCTCCAAAGCTCAGTCGATTTTCGTTCAACCCACCAAATCCTTGTAACGCAGCCGCTTTCCCACCATCCGGTCAGCGACCCGGGCCATTTGATCCAACGTGTCCATGCGCCTTAGGTTGTGACGTGCGGCAAACTCTCCAACGTATCGGTCGGTGTGCTGTTCCGAGAAGTGGTGAAAGGTTCCGTGGTAACTCCGCTTCAACATCGACCAGAACGATTCGGCTCCGTTGGTGTGGCAGTTGCCTTTGACGTACTCCTGAAGAGAATGCTTGACCGTCTCGTGATTGACAAGCCGACCGTAAGAGGTTGAATCGTCCGTGTAGATCTTGGCATCTTCTCCCACCTGCTCCAAGACGAAACGGGAGAGGGTTTCAGACTTGGTGTCAGGGACGACTCGGGCCGACACTTGGTTGGAGGGGCGATCTTTGACAGCAGCCACGGCCGTCTTTCCAACGGCTCCACGTCCCTCCAGTTTGGCGCGTTTGACCTTCGGCATATTCTTCCGCTTTCCGCCGAGATACGCCTCGTCAGCCTCGACCGGGCCGGAGAACAGGGCCATTCCAGTCAGGTTCAGACCTTTTCGTATCCGGTGAGCAAGGTGCCAAGCCGTCTTCTGGGTTACGTCCAGGTCACGATGCAGCTTCATGGAGGAAACGCTCTTGAGGCTGGTAGTCAGGAGGTAGGTCGCAAGCAACCAAGTCTGATAGCCGAGTTTGGAGGACTGCATAACCGTCCCGACCCGGACGCTGAACCGCTTGCCGCAATCGCGGCAACGATACGGCATGGAAGGATGCTTGGCTCCGGTCTGGACATTGGTGGAGCCGCAATGGACGCAACAGACTTCCTCCGGCCACCGCTGCTTTATGAACCATTCCTCAGCGGCTTTATCGTCGGGAAATCTCTTGAAGAATCCGCGCAGTGAAAGTCCCTCTCGAAACGCCTTTCCGGGTGCCTTGTTCCGTGTCTCGTAACTCATTGCATCCTCCTGACTTACAAGACACATTATATAGGAAAGTACCGGGATTGTCAACCCATACGGGCAACCTTTTCGGAACTTTCGTATATAATCCCCATTAAAAAGGACAGTCAGAAGATAATACGATGCCCCGGAAGAATTTCCACAGCTTCGATACGGCCACTTTTTATTTCATTGGGAATCAATTCCATATGGGCGCATACATGATTATAAAATAATATCATAAATACGATAATTACTACCTATCTCCGTGGCGGCGACTGGAGGCCGGCGGTCTTCGGCTCCAGCCGGTAGAGTCGCTGGACGTTTCCTCCGAGGATGAGGCTCAGGTCCTCCTGGGACATGTAGGGGCAGCGGTTCTGCAGGTAGTGAAACCTCCGGGAGTACTCGGCAGGACTACGCAGGCCCTTCTTGACGAATTCCGAACCCCACGCCATCCTCCTCGGTCCGAAGTTGTCGTAGAAGCTCTTGAGGACTTCGTCGTTGGGTCCATAATCCATGTGCCCGGGCAGAATGCCGAGGATCACGTTGTGTTCCTTGACCAGGCGGATGGCCTTCTCCGGGAGCTTGACCGAGTTGTCAGGCTGAAGGCAGGGCTTGGGCGGGATGCCATGGACGATCATCACCGGAAGGTCGGGAAATTTCTCCAGCAGCCGCAGGAGAATGGGCCACAGGCTCTCGAAATTCGATCCGTAGCCGATGGAGGGACTGCCGGTGTAAGTTACGAAGGAGACGGTGATCTTCAGTGAGTCCACGGCCTTCCACAAGGGATCGTACTTGGAAGTGGCCAGGTTGTCGTGACCATCGGAGCCGGGTGGCGGATCGTAGTACACCCCCCGGAACCCCCAATCTCCGACGTAGCGGTGCAGCTTGTCGACCTGTTCAGTGGTGTACGCATTTTGCTCGTCGAGCTTGCAAACGGAAATGAACCGGTTGGGGAACTCTCGCAGGACTCGGGCCTGGTACTTGTTGGCCCAGACCCTGAGCGTGTGGAGCACTGCCATGTCCACGCCGAACGCATCCATCACTTCGATCAGTTCGCGGGCCGATAGCCCGAGTTTGGATTCGGTGACCTCGAAGATGGTGCGGTCGAGCTGTGGATCATAGCCCTCCACGAGATCCTCGGGCTTCAGGGCGCCCACGTGTCCATGGTTGTCGATGACCAAGGCAGGTTTTCCGGCAGGCCCTTTATGGGGCGCCGGGGTCGTGAATGAGTTCCGGTGCATCGCGGGGGCGACGAATGCGGTCCCGAGAAATCTCCGGCGGCTCCATCCCTGTTTCGGTGTCATATTGCGGCCTCCTTGAATGGTCGGACTCCCTTTCCGTTCTTAACCTGTACCCCGCTCTTCTTCCCGGTTCAAGGGCGTTTTGGTAGAATTGCGGCAAATCCATATCGTTGAGGGACTTATGCTGATTTATCGACGGTGGTATTTGGGATTGGTTCTGCTCTCACTCGCGCTTCTGGCCGCACCCGGCCTGGGCCGGAACGAGCCGCCCGAAACGCTGGATTTCAAGCGGGACATCGAACCCATCTTCAGCCAGCGATGCCACCATTGCCACGGTCCCGGGCAGGCGGCCGGCGGCCTGCGCCTCGATCTGCGGGAATCGGCCCTGAAGGGAGGCGCCTCGGGTCCGGCCATCGTTCCGGGCGACAGCTCGGGCAGCCGGTTGATCGACATGGTCACGGGAACCGGCGGCATGATCATGCCGCTTCAAGGCGAACCTCTGAACGCAGACCTGATCGACCGCCTCCGCGCCTGGATCGATGAAGGAGCCCAGTGGCCCGAGGAGAACGCCAACGCTGACGCCGGCCTGCAGGCTGGAGCGAACGGCCACTGGTCGTTTCAAGAGATCAGCGACTCCGAAATCCCAAAGACGGGCAACCCCGACCGGGTTCGTAATCCCATCGATTCGTTCGTGCTGGAAACCCTGGAAAAACGGGATTTGCAGCCCTCCCCCCGGGCGTCGCGGGAGACGCTGGTCCGCAGGCTGCACCTGGATCTGCTGGGTCTCCCTCCCACTCCCGCCGAGGTGGAAGCGTTCGTGAGCGACCCGCTTCCCAACGCCTACGACCGCTTGGTCCGGCAGTTGCTCGCCTCTCCTCATTTCGGAGAGCGCTGGGCTCGTCACTGGTTGGACCTGGCCCGTTACGCCGACAGCGACGGATTCGAGAAGGATCATCCACGCCCCCACGCCTGGCGTTACCGGGAGTGGGTCATTCAGGCCGTCAATCGGGACCTTCCCTATGATCGATTCGTCATCGAGCAGATGGCCGGAGATCTGCTGCCGGATGCCGGAACGGAACAGCGCGTGGCGACCGGCTTCCACCGCAACACGCTCACGAACACCGAGGGGGGAGTCGACAAGGAGCAGTTCCGGGTCGAACAGATCGTGGATCGGACCAACACCACAGCCTCCGTCTTTCTCGGTCTGACCATGGCCTGCGCCCAGTGCCACGACCACAAGTACGATCCGCTTTCCCAGCAGGAGTATTACGAGTTCTTTGCGTTTCTCAACGAGGCGGAGGAAGAGAACATCCCGGCGGCCCTGGAACCGGAGTTGGCGGCCTATCGGCGAGCCAAACAGGAGTGGGACCTGAGGCAGGAGATGCTGGTCGGGAAGATGGAGGCCGAGAGAAAGCCTTTGGAGGAGGAGTTGGCCCCGAAACTGGCCGCTTGGGAGGCCCGCAACCCGTATCCTCTTCTGGGCCAGTGGCAGGTGCTCGATCCCGTCAGCTTCACCGCCACCGACTCCAAGGAGACCGAGCTGGTCAAGCAGGATGACGGCAGCCTGTTGGCCCGGGGGGACAGTCCCGCTCACAACAACTACAAGGTCGAGGTCAGGAGCTCGCTGGCCGGGATCACCGCGTTTCGAATCGAGGTGCTCAAGGACCCGACGCTTCCGAATTCGGGGCCGGGCCGGGCCGCTCAAGGGGAATTCGCACTGTCGGAAGTGGTCATCGAAGCGTCGACGGGTGAAGCTGGCAAGGAGCCGCAGAAGCTGGAGATCGACTCGGCAGTGGCCTTGCAGGAGCTGGACGGCTTCGAGGTCTCCCGGGCGGTTGACGGGGAAGAGCGGACGGGGTGGTCGCCGGGTGGACTCGAGGGTCCCAACCACAACCGTCAGATCGTCGTCATCCTCAAGGAGGACACTGGTTCGTCTTCCGGCGCCACCTTCAATTTCAGGTTGGAACAGCGCCTGGGCGACCACCGGACCATGGGCCGGTTCCGGCTCTCGGCGACGAGGGCCCCGCGGCCGACGCTGAAGTCACTGGTGCCCATCGACGTGGAGCGGGTGCTGGCCGTGGAGCCGCAGGCCCGGTCCGGCGAGCAGACGGCGTTGCTGTTGGACTACGCCGTCGATCAGCAGCCTCGGATGCGGGAATGGCACGCGGCTCTGGAAGGGCATCACAAAGCGATGCCGCAAGTCCCCGAGACGCTGGCGCAGACCATCGCGCAGAACGCGGATCCACCCAAGACCCACATTCACGTCCGGGGCGATTTCCTGCGCAAGGGCCGGCAGGTGATGCCGGGAACCCCAGGTGTTCTGCCTCCCTTGCGTTGGCGTGGAGAACGGCCGGACCGGCTCGATCTGGCCCGGTGGATCGTGGATCCTGTCAATCCGCTCACCGCCCGCGTGGAGGCCAATCGAATCTGGGAGAAGCTTTTCGGCAGAGGGCTCGTGGCGACCAGCGACGACTTCGGGACCCGCGGCGAGAAGCCTTCGCACCCGGAACTGCTGGACTGGTTGTCCCGCAAGTTCGTGGATCTGGGTTGGAGCCGCAAGGATCTGATCGAGCTGATCGTCCTGTCCTCCACCTATCAGCAGTCCTCGCAGGTGGACCCGGAGCTTCTCAAGACCGATCCGAACAATGTCTGGCTGACCCGGCAGAATCGGTTTCGCGTGGAGTCTGAAGTCACCCGGGATCTCTTTCTGGCCGTGGGCGGCCTGTTGGAACGCCGGGTGGGGGGCCGGAGCATTCGTCCGCCGCTTCCGAAAGATGTGGCCAAAGTGGGTTACAGCTCCGGGGTCAAATGGCCGGAGAGTCCGGGCACCGATAAATTCCGGCGCGGGCTCTACATTCACTTTCAGCGCACCGTTCCTTACCCCATGCTCATGACCTTCGACAGTCCGGACTCCAACACCGCCTGTCTCCGGAGAACCCGGTCCAATACTCCGCTTCAGGCGCTGACGTTGCTGAACGATGACGTCTTCGTCGAGTGCGCCCGGTCGTTCGCCCGGAAGATCACCTCCGAGAAGTCCACGGATGAGGATCGGCTTCGCTACGCATTTCGGAGGGCGTTGGCGAGAGAGCCGGACCCGGTCGAGATGAGCGTGCTGACGAAGCTGTTGGACGACCAGGAACGGGTCTTCGCGGCAGGGGAAGGGTCGGCCGCCAAGGTCGCGGGACCGGAATTCTCCGGCGAGTTGTCCCAAGAGCAGTCCGCTGCCTGGATGACGGTGGCGCGCACCATCCTCAACTTGGACGAATTCGTCACTCGGGAGTAGAACATGAGTTCTTTGACGGAAAAAATTCTTGAATCGCGTCGAGACTTCTTGACCAGCAGCGCCAGCGGTCTGGGCGGTGTCGCCTTGACGACGATGCTGGCCGAGCAGGGGTTGCTGGGGCAGGCCAATGCCGCCGGCGCCGTCGGCAGGCGGATGAAGTCGACCCATTTTCCGGCCAAGGCCAAGAGCTGCATCTTTCTCTTCATGGCCGGGGCCCCCAGCCAGATCGACCTCTTCGATCCGAAACCGAAACTGGCGGAGCTGAATGGCCAGCCCATGCCGGAGTCCATGCTGGAGAAGGTCCGGTTCGCCTTCATCAAGAAGGAATCGGCCGTGCTGATGGGCAGCAATGCCGGGTTTCGGAGGCATGGCGAATCGGGCATCCGGATTTCCGACTATCTGCCCAACATCGGCGGCTGCGCCGATGACATCGCCTTGATCCGGTCGATGCATACCGAGGCCTTCAACCATCACCCGGGACAGTTGATGATGAATTCGGGGGTGCCCACTTTCGGGCGTCCGTCGATGGGGTCCTGGCTCAACTACGGCCTGGGCAGCGAGTCGGAGGACCTTCCCGGTTACGTCGTCCTGACCGCCGGTAAGGGCACGAGCGGGGGAGCGTCCAACTGGTCCAGCGGCTTCCTGCCCTCAAGTTACGAGGGCGTGCTTTTCCGCAACCAGGGCGACCCGGTGCTGCACCTGTCCAATCCCGAGGGTCTGCCGCATGAGTGCCAGCGCCGGAGCCTGGAGGCCTTGAAGCAGCTCAACCAACAGCATTTCAAACAGGCCCGTGACCCTGAGATCCTGTCTCGAATCGCCGCCTACGAATTGGCTTACCGAATGCAGGCGGCCACACCGGAACTCATCGACCTCTCTCAGGAAAGCGACAAGACGTTGGAGATGTACGGAGTCAACCGGAAGGATCCCGAAGGCAGCCAGGGACGCGGCTTCACCAGCGGGGTGTTCGGCACCTACGCACGCAACTGCCTGTTGGCGCGCCGTCTGGTGGAACGGGGCGTTCGATTCGTCAACGTCTATCACGCCTCGTGGGATCATCACAGCGGCCTGGACCGCCAATTGCCCGTCAACTGCCGGATCGTCGACCAACCGGTGGCTGCCCTCATCCAGGACTTGAAGCAACGGGGCATGCTGGACGAGACGCTCGTCGTCTGGGCTGCGGAATTCGGCCGGACCCCGTTGGCGGAGAACAATGGAGGAGAAGACGAAATCAACACCGGCCGGGATCACCACCCGTTCGCCTACAGCGTCTTCATGGCCGGCGGGGGCATCCAGGGAGGGCAGGTCATCGGCAGGACGGACGACATCGGCTGGGGAGTCGAGGAGGAGCCCGTCTCCATCAACGACTTCCATGCCACGATCCTCCATCTCTTCGGCATCGACCACCTGAGGTTGACCCACCGGTTTCAGGGACGCGACTTCCGCTTGACCGACGTGGGAGGCGAGGTGGTGACGAAGCTGTTGGCTTGAGTCTTGGAGGGGCGATTTCCAATCGCCCGTTCTTCGGCGCCACGTTGTGACTCGGGAGACCGGCGGCTGGGAAACCGCCGCTCCATGGTGCATGGCCGGAAGTCCTGAACTCGGGTAGATTTGGACATCATGATGAAGAATCCGCGATTGTTTTTCTCCGTTTTCTTGCTGGCCATGACGATGGCTGCCACGCCAGCCAGCCCGTTCTCGCCTCAGGACAAGAAACAGTCTGAGGGGGACCAGGCCGGGCAGTTGGTAGAAGACCAGGTGCTGGACGAAGCCCGCACCGTGGGCAAGCCCCGGTCTCGAGCGGAATTCAGTGCGTGGCAGGAGATCAGCGAGACGACCGATGTTCGCAAGCAGGCCCGGTTGGCGGAGAGATTCCTGAAGAAATTTCCCGACAGCGGACTGACTGCGTGGGCCCACCTCGCGATTGCCAACGCGGCTTTCTCGCGCAACGATCTCGATCGTTTCATTCGGCACGCAGAAGAGGCTCTGGTCGAAATCCCCGACACCCCCGAGCTGTTGGCGCCGCTGGCCAATATCTACTCCGAAAGCAAGAGGACCGAAAGGGCGACGGACTACGCTGCCCGAGCCCTCCAACTGTTGGACCAGATGGAGAAACCGATGGGTCAGCCCACGGTCGACTGGATTGCCGTGAAGCAGGGGTGGGCGGCGGACGCGCACTATGCACTGGGTCGATCCATCCTGGAAGTCTGGACCAAGTCTCCCAACAAGCCGGTCAAGGACCTTGAGGAGGCGGTGGAGCACCTGAAGCAGACTCTGAAGATGAATCCCGGACACGGTTATGCCGCGTTCCGTCTCGGATTCGCCGCGTCCCGGACCCACGACTACGATACCGCTCTGCTGGCCTATGCCCGCGCGGCGGTGGTGGAGGGGCCGGCCGCGAACTCGGCCAAGGGGCATGTGCAGAGGCTCCACGATGGTCTGAAAAACGTTCCCAACTCGCGATGGGCTTCGACCAACGCCAACAAAATCATCGGTGACGAGAGAAATCGGCTCGAGGCGGAGATGGACGCGAAGGAGCAGGAGTACTCGCGTTTGGCCGCGGAGTACGACGCAGCCGCGCCGGAGAAAGCCGCCCCACCATCTCTGGTGGAATGACGTCCGGCAAGCCGTTTTCTTCCCTGAGGATCGATCGACATGAAACTGACGGAAGATGTCTATCTGGTGGGTGGCGGCGACACCGGTTTCAACATCTCCAATCGCATGGACTGTCACGTGTTCGTGATTCGGGGGGAGGACGAGCTTGCCCTGGTGGACGCCGGGTTTGACGGACCCGGGAAGATTCTGAGCAATATCGAGAACGACGGCCTGGATCCGGGGATGATCCGCCGGATCTTCGTCACCCACTATCATGCCGACCATGTGGGGGCCCTGGCCCAACTGAAGCGCGAATTGGGCGCCACCGTGATCGCCGGAAGGGAAGCGGCGCCGACGATCCGAAACGGGGATGCGGAGCAGACGGGTCTGGCCTGGGCTCAGGAGTTCGGGTTTTATCCGCCGGAGTTCCGGTGGGAAGCGTGTGAAGTCGAGGAAGAAATGGCGGACGGGGACAGGTTCGAAATTGGAGGTCTGGACCTCACGTCCATCGCCACCCCGGGCCACTGCAGCGGCCACTATTCCCTCCTGCTGAAGGGCCGGGACCGGATCTATCTTCTGGCCGGGGACCAGGTGTTCTGGGGCGGTGCAGTGGTTCTCCAGAACGTCCGTGATTCGAGCATTCAGGACTGCGCGGCCTCGATGCAGAAGCTGCTGAAATACGAATTCGACGCTTTGCTCCCGTCTCATCTGGCTTTCTCGCTGGAGCGCGGAAAGCGCCACGTCGAAGCGGGCGCCAAGGCGTTCGAACAGACCGGTCTCCCCAGGAACCTGTTTGGTTGATTCGATTAACTCGTGCCAGGAGGGGGGACATTCCTGTCCCCCATTGCGAGGGGCGACTTTCTTGTCGCCCATTCTTTCTTTCACCCGCAATCCCAAGAATCGGCGGCAAGAAAGCCGCCGCTCCCACCGTTTTTCAGCGCGGATTACGCGGGCTCTCGTCGATTGATGGAGTGTTTCAAGAAGGAAAGGCAGGACAGGAATGGTGAGGCTTCTGGCCTGCTACCTTCCCATTCTGGTGCTGGCCATGGCGGTTGCCTCCGGAGGCGAAGGACCGAAGCCGCCCGCCAAGGGCTTCTTCCTGGAAGTCCCCTATGTCCGCCAGGCGGAGAACTACTGCGGTCCCGCCGTGCTCGCCATGCTCCTGCGCTACTGGGAGCATCCGGCCGATCACCGTGAGTTGGCGGGACGCTTCCGTCCCTTTCCGAAAAAGGGGCTGAGTGGCCTCGAACTGAAGAATCTGGCGGCCGCCGAGGGGTTCCAGGCCTACTCGTTTGGCGGCGATGCTTCCGAAATGCTCGAGCATCTGCGTCAGGGACGGCCTTTGATCACCGTGATCGACCCGTCCGTCCTGACGACCAACAATCATTACGTGGTGTTGGTGGGATGGGACGAATCCCGCCGGGAATGGATCGTGCACGATCCGGTGAAGGGACCCTATCAGCGGCGGCCGGCGGGGGAGATGGCGCGGCAGCGGTCGCGGCTGGAAAACTGGACGCTTCTGGTCCTCCCCGAGACTCCTTCCTGAACCGGCCCCGGCAACAACCGCAATCGAGACTGACTACAATGTCCGGCGTATGCTCGGGCATGTCCGGCCGGCGCCTATTTCCGTCCGCATCTCCCTGGTGGCATGGTTGAGCCTGCTCCTCATTCCGCCCGCCTTGACCGCCGGCACGGGAGAGCTTCTGTCCCGCGGCCGAACGGAACTGGAGGCGGAACGATACCTGGCTGCCGAGTCGCTTTTTCGGCAGGTTCTGGAGCAGGAGGCGTCCAACGGCGAGGCCTCCTTTCTGCTCGGTCTGGCCCTGGCCAAGCAGGAGCGTTGGGCCGACGCCGAAAAGGAACTGGAGCGCGCCGTCCTCCTGAGGCCCGGATACGCGGCAGCCCATGCGGAACTGGCCGGCGTCTATTTCAAGCGGGACAGGCGGGAAAAGGCCCGAGCCAGCCTGCAAACGGCCCTGAAGCTGGATCCTCAGAACAGTTACGCCCGAAGTTTCCTGGCCATCCTCTCCTATCTCCAGGACCGGCGGTTGGAGGCTCTGCACCATTGGAATCTGTTGGGAGAGCCGCACATCGCTCAGGTCGAGGTCCTGATTTCCGGCGACACAGAGCCGAAGCTGGCGGAATCCCTCTTCCGATTCAATGAAGGCGAGGTTCTGGACCGGAAGCAGCTCCTGCAGGCGTACTGGGTCCAGGGCAGATTCAGGCTAGGCCCCCGGTTTGGATGGCAGCTCGACCCACAGACGGGGGGACGTTGGAATCTGAGGGTGGACCTTCCTCCCGGCAGCGACTCTTTTTCCAACAAAACCGGGTTTCTGATCCAGAATGCTTCCCGGGTCCTCTTCAATCGGGAGGTCGGTCTCGGGTTACGGGACGGCCGAGGGCGGCAATTGGCGGGAGGGGTTCGCTGGGACGCTCCCCGGAAGCGGGCCGGGGCATCTGCCGGAGTCCCCTTCTTTTCGTCCTCATCCGACCTTTTGCGTGTCGGCTTCGATTTCCGGGACGAGGAATGGAGTCATACCGCATCGGGCGCCGAATACGACTACCGGACGGAAAAGGTCTTCGGCGCCTACGAATGGTTGATGTCCGAACGCAGGTCCCTCGCCTTTCATGGTGGATACCAGCGCCAGTCTTTTCGATTTCACGGGAACGACGCCGCTCTTCCACAGAGTCCTCACCTCCTGGCCGTGGGACTGGAATGGAATCAACTGTGGGGTCTCGATGCCGGGGAAAACGCGCGGTTGAGTTGGATGGCCCGGTTCGACGCCTTTTCGCCTCTCGCCGGAGCCGGAGAACCTGCCCACAGGATGACGTCGGGTCTGGGGATCGATTGGACGGTGGCGAGGAAGACGGAGACCCGGTTGAGGTTGTCGCTCCAGGGTGGGTTCTCGGGCCGGGATTTGCCGCTGGATCACTATTTTCTGTTCGGGATCGGTCCCGATGCCCGGCTGCCCCTCAAGGCGCATCCCGAATTGGGGGACGGCCGGAGGGGGAACAGTCCCATGGGGCGTGACTTTGTCCTGTTGGGCGCGGAACTGGGGCGCAGGCTCTGGAGATGGAGGTTCCTGGAAGTGGGGGGATTCGTCTTCAGCGATACGGCGTTTGTCTCGGGCAGGCCGTTTCTGCCGGGAGAGGGGGAGTGGTTTCAGGACGTTGGAGTGGGGTTGCGTTTCAAGGTGTTGGGCCAGGAGTTTCTGAATGTCTTCATGGGGCTGGATACGCGGAGTCGGACCTTTCATCACTGGGCTGGGCTTCCCAGCGTTGGAACTGCGGCCTATTAGCGGCGGGTTCTTGGCACGGATGAAGACATCGGCGTCGAGGAGATAGGCCATCTACTATCCCATTTCCAGGCTTGCCGCGAAATCACGGAAGGTCGATGATTTCCTGATGCCGAGGAGGCGGTAGGACTCGGAGAAAGATGTCCGGCCTCCCAGTGTGCTGCTGACCAAGGCATGGCCGAAGCGCCGTCCCACACGTGCCTTGAGCGTCGGATGGAAAATGCCGCCGCTCCTTGTCGGTACCTTCCCGAGCCGGTTCAACTCGCGGCGGTAGGCAGACGCGAGTGTGTCGCGATTGAGGGCGCCGAAATCGAAGACCCGGCGAAGAACGACCAGCGTGCTCACTTTATAGCGACGAGCCAATCGATTGATCTCGTTGGAAAGTTCCTCAGTGTCTCGAAATTCCTCGCGTAACGAAGCCAGGGGGACGAGAAGTTCCGTGGCGAGACGGTTGCACCAAGCCTCGATGGCGTGGGACGGCACCGAAATCGGCTCAACATCCGAGAGGGCAGACTCGCCCAGCCAGATGTGCGCCAATTCGTGCGCCATTGTGAACATCTGCGCGGCCTTGCTGTCGGCGCCGTTGATGAAGACCAGCGGAGCAAGATCGTCGGACAAGGCAAAGCCTCGGAATTCGTCCGGATCCAATTTGCGGTGGGTGTTGTTGCCAACGATGTCGCTCGTCATCACCAGTACGCCGAGAGAGTCGGCCTGCTCGATGAATCCCCGCAACGCTTCGGTCCAAGTCGGCAGGGCGCGGCGTTCGTCCAAGTCTAGACCCAGCGCAGTCCTCATCTTCTCCGCCGTAGATTCGATAGCGGATGCCGGAGTGCACGACCCGACAAACGGTAGCGGATCTTCGCCCTCCATACGAGCGAATTCCCGGTACCAGTCCTGTCGTTGTTGGCAGAGATAGACCGTATTAAGGAGGTCGACGCTGGGGTGAGCCATCGGCCGATTGTCGACGGTGCGCAGGTCGGGGATCGGGACCCGTTCCTCCAGCGGCTGCGAAAGGAAAAATGAGCCGATCGGCGCTCGGGTTACCCTGGCGAGGTTCTCCAACTGCTTGAGCGTGGGCCGTTCTTGGCCACTTTCCCAAACCCGATACCTGGGAAAATGCTTCACCAACGCTTCTGGCTCGATACCCGCGCGCTCGCTGGCCCAACGCAGAAGTTCCGGTTTGACGTCAACACGCAGGATCATTGGTGATTCTTCCAAGCTCGGAAATAGCCGAGCAAACGTCTAAGGCGCTCCTCATGGACCCAGCCTTCGAAAAAAAAGAAGGGGCGACAAGAAAGTCGCCTCCCAGAGGGGGACAGGAAAGTCCCCCCTCCTAGCTGCCCTGGACTTGGAAGTTTTCCTGGATCCTGGTCCTGACGTCTTTGACCTGGTCCCAGACCTCGACTTCGAGCCGGTATTTACCGGGTTCCAGGGTGCGCAGGCTCAGCCTCTTGAGCAGGACCATTCTCCGGTCGGAGAAGAACTGGATCGATTCACCGCGGCTGTCAGTGGCTTCGCCGATGACTTCGTCGTCGCGGGAAATTCGGTACGCCACCTGTATCTGGGGTGTGTTGGAGGCCTGGTCCATGCCGAAGTTGTAGAGGTGCAGGTAGACGCCCAGCGGGAGTTTCTTGGAAAAGCTCTTGTCGAGGCTGGGCCGGACCTTGACGTCTCCCAAAACGAACATCTGGTCCTGGTCCGGCGCTTCGGGAAGTTCCTGCATGTGATTGGAAAGCAGCATTGAGCTGCTGCTCAGCTTCTCCCTTTGCCGCATGCTGGGCGGTGGAATGATGCCGTGTTTGACGGCGCCGATGTTGTTGCTGGTCAGGTCCTTCATGATCAGGTCGAGCTTGTAGCGGGTCCCGCTGTCCAGAAGCAGGATCTTCTGGTAGGTGGCACGACCCTCCAGACCCCTCATCAGCCGTTCGGGTCCGAAAGAGATCACCAGATCCTGATCGAATTCTTCGATGAACTTGTTGCTGAGGCTCGTGACGACGCCATAGAGCCCGACCCGGGCCGAGTGCACCTCGCCGTCGGCCTCGAACGAAAGGAATCTGTTTCGAATCTCGACGGTGACGGGAACCAGGACCTGCCCGTCGTTGAGCTTGAAGTAGTCGCTCCGAACGCGGAAGGGGAGGTTGGAATAACCGACCTCCACCTTGACCAACTCTTTCAGGTCCTTGTACTTGATCTTCTTCGGGACCATGACCCGGGAGAAGATCTCGTACCGCTGGAAGGGGTTGTTGTTGTGGAGCCGAGTCTCGTAGGCGGTGCTCCTGCCGCCGATCAGGGAAGGACGATGCTGCTTGTCGCTGATGCCCAACTGCTCCGACATGGTCAGGCCATATCCGTCGAATTGGAGCAGAGCGTCCTTTTCGTCGGGGAACAGGGCCAGCTTGTACGTTCCCGTGTAGGTGCGGTCCACGAATTCCAGAACGATGTCGTCCCCGACACCCTCGAGGTGCCGATAGCGCCACACCTCCAAGGGGTGGACCACCGTACTGCCCCCGCCCTCGCTGAAGGAGCGAGTGTAATTGCCCCCAGTCACGTAGCTCTCGATTTCATGAGGCGGCCCGTGGAGGATGTAGATCATCCCACGGTCCGTCTTCCAGCCCGGCACACCGGCGTAGAATCGCTCGTTGACGTAGGCGATACGCCGATAGTGCTCTTCTTTGAATTCGTTGATGGCCGTCCTCAGATCCGGGTCCCGGCGGCGCCAGAACTGTTCGATGAACAACTCCTTCTCCTCGGGGCTCGTCAAGTTCTTGAAAACCGATTCCTCCTCGTCGCTGATGATGTAGGTGACGTCCTGGTTCAGCCAGCGCTCGTAGTAATCTTCCGCCTCTTCCTGTTGAACGGCGGAGGTGTCCCTATCGTCCTTCTTCTCGTTTGCCAGGGCCTGGCCAGGGAAGGTGAGAGATACGGTGAGCAGGAGGAGCAGCGACAGCAACGGAGGGTGGTGTTGCTTCTTCATGACCGCGACAGGTCGAAGCGTCCCCGGTTCCGTGATCCGAACCGGACGCCTATCGGTGCGAACGCCGTATCAACGACTATAACAAATATCGGGCTGGCCGCAGCATGCGCGGCCAGCCCGATGGAGAGTTTTCCGAATGGAAAGCAAAAAGAGCGTCTACCCGCAGTGAAGCGTTAAGGCTCTCCCCGGTCGTACGTGTGTACCAGAACCAATACGATGAAGACGATGAGGCCGGTGATGACCACCCAGCTCATGAACGACAGGCCGAGCAGGCCGGCCTGGAACTGCTCGTTCATCTGCTCGCTTTCCCGGGCCAGCCGGGCCAGCGTCTCGTCGTCCAGCCTGGGTACCGCGACCGCGAGCAGCTCCAAGTTGTAAAGGTGTCCCAGACGATCCTGCACCGCCTGGTGACGAAGCAGGGTCTGAACTTCACGAATATTTTCGGCGCGTACGGCCGTCCGTTCCGAGATCTGGCTCTTCAGCTCCTCGATCGATACCGAGTGAATCGCCTTCTGAGCCGGGATGGGACCGGCCTGCAGGCTCGTCGAGAAGACCAGGAGAACCGTAAGGAACAAAGAGATGGCTTTCATTGTTTATGACCTTTGCATCTGAATGGTGACAACCCTGTTTCCATGGAACCGTCCACGGCGCAGCCCGCCGCCGGCGATCCTCAGAAGTTGATCTTCCAGTAGAGTTGGATGATCCGCGGATCCAAGGTGTTGCCGATTTTCCCGAAGCCCTGGGGACTGTCCACATTGGAGCCAGCCGTGCGCCAGTTGACCCGGTTGAAGGCGTTGAACATCTCCGCCGCGAAGCGGAAACTCACGCCCTCGCTGATCTGGAAATCCTTCATGAGCGAAATGTCTTCCTGCATGAATCCGCAGTTCTGTGCACTGGGATGGACGCGGAAGTTCCCCAACGAGAAATTGGCCGGCGGACTGAATGCCGCGGGATTGAAGATACGATCCCGTCCCGGTTGGTTGGGATCGAAATCGCCGCAACTGACGCCGGTCGTGGGCGTGACGCCGTGATTCCAGACCGCCCACGCGGGACCCATGTAGGGAAGGAACTGGCCCGTCCCGACGGTCAGGGGATTGCCGGCGTGGTAGACGATGTGACCGGCGACTCTCCAGCCGCCGACCAGAAGGTTGGCCAATCTGCCGGCGCCGCCGCCGATGGCTTTGCCTCTTCCGAAGGGAAGTTCCCAAGAGAAGCTCGCCTTGGTCGCCCAGGAGCGGTTGAAGGGCACGATTGTCTTGGAGGCCTTCCAGGTATCCCAATGCTGCAGGGAGGAACCGGCGCGGGGCGCGAAGCTGCCCCTCTCCGCAACGTCCCCCGAGGTCAGCGATTTGGCAATGGTGTGCGACAGCATGAAGTTCAACCCGGTGGAGAACCGCTTCTGCAAAATAAAGATGCCCGAGTGGTAGAGGTTGTAGCCCGAATGGGAGTTCAACTGGGCCACCCAGTTGTACTGGGGGAAGCGCCGCTGGGACTGCCCCACGGTTCCGGTGAATCCCGGATAGGGGCGAGTGTAGCCGGCGTCTCTGGCGGCCTGGGAATCGATATCCTGCAGCAGGAGGTTTCCGAGAGCGAGATAGCTCAGGGGCAGTTGGTTGTAACGGGCGATCTGGGTCCCGACGACGCCATGGCCCAACAGGCCGATGTATTCGGCAGTGAACACCATGTCCCAAGGGAGTTCCCGCTCGATGGCCAGACCCAACCTCTGGGCGGTCCCCTGCTGCGTCTCGTTGACGTCCACGAAACCGACCGAGGAGCCGTTGATCAGGGAAGGATTCAGGAAAGGCAGGTTTTTGGGAAGAATGTCGATTCCCTGATCCCAATTGAGGGCCGGCGTCAGGCCGAAGTCCGGAGTCGTCGCGGTCACCGAGGCGCCGAAACCCTGGTTGGGCATGCCGGCGCCGTTGCCCATTTCCCCGTTCAGGGGGAAATACATCAGCCCGTAATAGGCTCGCGCCACGGTCTTTTCGTTCAATTGATAGGCAAAACCCAGGCGCGGCCCGAAACTCCTGAAGCCGACGTTGAACGCCCGGACCCGGCCGTTGCGTCCCTCTCCCTCTCCGTAGAAGGTGAGACCGCCCGGGAGGCCGCCCGCCGCCGGATTGGGAGTGTGGATGTCCATGAGGCCCCAGCGCGGTAGGTCTCGTGGAAAGGTATGGGGATCTCCCAGCGGAGGCCGTAGTTGATGGTCAGCCTCGGAGTCGTCCGCCAGGAATCCTGAGCGTAGAAGGCCCAACTGTAGCTGGTGACCTTCCTGGCGCTGGCGGTCGCCTGGAGGACTTCGTCCACGTCGCCCATGAGGAAGGAGGCGAACCCGTCACCCGTCTCCGGATAACCGGGCAGGCCGCTGGTGCGGTTGCGGAAGGTATAAGTGCCCGCCGTGTGGTTTTCCACGAGGAATCTTCCGGCCCAGATGCTGAGCTGGGCGCCGACCTTCACGTTGTGGTTCCCGCTAGTCCAGGACAGATCCATGAAGACGGGAACCGTCGACTGGAAGTGTGAGGCCGTGTCGGTGTTGTCACCGAAGCCGCCTCCCACCGCGCTCTGGATCCTCAGTCTGGGAATCGCGGTCGTCAACGCACCCGTGACGCAACCGCCCGGACAATGGTCCGAGGCGGGTGGCAATTTCCCCTCGCCGTATGTGATCCGGTTGATCCCGAGCCGGGTGCTGAAGAGGAGAGACGGGTTCACCGTCCAAAGGTGATTGAGCCGAACCCGGACGCCGCGGCTCTCGACCGCGACGCTGTTCAGCCGGTTGGCCGGCGACAGGAAGCTCAGCTTCATATTTGGCGTGTCTTCCCAACCGATGGTGACCTTGTGGTCCTCATGCTCGATGTCGGTCTTGAGATAGACCTTGTCGATGTCGAAGGTGTCGGAACCCTCGCCCTCATAATTGTTGGTCAATCCGCCTCTGTTCGGTCCCGGATACGCGGTCATGAGGTGCTTGGCGACGCCGCCGATGCGGCTGTCGGGAATCGTGTTGTTGGGAAAGGGATCCCGCAGGAAGCCCCCCTGCCCATCTGCCCGGGTGGTGAGGGGATCGTAGATCATGCCGGCCCGGACCTCCCGGCCCATGGCGTCTGTTCCGAGAGACGAACCGAGGATCTCGTTGAAATTCCCTTGTCGCATGAGTTCGGTCTGGACGGTTCCGATCCTTCCGGACGGTTGCGTGGACCACTCATAACCGGTGTAGTTCATCATGAAGAAGGCCTTGTCCTTCACGATGGGGCCTCCCAGAATGAAGCCCCACTCGTTCTGGATCTGTTCGCCCTTTCCGGAGGCGGTCCACCGGCGCGCGTCCAGGATGTCGTTGCGGTGAAACAAGAATCCACTCCCGTGGAATTCATTGGTTCCCGACTTGGTGATCATCTCGACCGACACCCCGGAGTTGAATCCCTTCTCGGCGTCCTGATTGGTCTCGATGCGAAACTCTTCGATCAACTCGGGCGCCGGTCCCGTTTCGTCGCGCAACCCCTGATGCCAGTTGATGCTGCTCTGATGGCCGTCGGTGTTGTACCCGAGGGGGTTCCGTTGAGGCCCGTTGTCGCCCACACCGTGGATGGTCCCCTTGTTCCCGTCCCAGGTGGGTTTGAAGATCACGCCGGGCAGGGTGTTGATCAACACCATGGACTGCCGGACGAAGAAGCTCATGTGGACCGGAAGCACCTCGAGCACTTCCGAGTCCTGGGCGTGAGCCACGGTGGTGTCGGTGGTCTTGATCAGTGTCGCCTGGCCCGCGACGGTGACCGTTTCCGTCACGTCGCCGACCTCGAGCACGATGTTCACGGTCCGGGTCGTGTCCGAGGTGATGCGCTGTCCCGTGATCACCTTGGTCTTGAACCCGGTCAGGCCGCCCGACACCTCATATTCGCCGATCCCGAGGGCCTGGATCAGGTAATAGCCGCTGTCGTTGCTCACCGACGTTCTTCCGATGCCGGTGGCTAGGTTTCGCGCGGTTACTTCCGCACCCGGGATCACGCCGCCGGATGCGTCGGTGACGGTCCCCTGGATGTTTCCGGCGCCCTGCTGGGCGCGCTGTGCCTGAACCGGTCCACCGAGGTGGAAGCCCAGGATCAGTAGAAAGCAGGAAAACAGGTGGATTTTCGGTCTCATGAACTCTCCCATTAAAGAATTGCGGACCTTAGGTATTTTCGTCCGCTACGGTTGCTCAAATCTCGTCGTTCACGGCAGGCGATAGTAGAATACGGCTCAAAGCTGCTGGGAACAGCTACTCGCAAGGATTCCGAATCTGGACGACGTTCCATTAAGTCCTAAGCGCACACATTGTGCCGGGATGCAAGGACAATTGAATTGATCTTACAAGAGAGGAAGAGGAAGTCAACCCCCCCCAATTGTGTGGTGCCGGAGGGGGGAGTCGAACCCCCACGGGTGTCGCCACCCGCCAGATTTTGAGTCTGGTGCGTCTGCCAATTCCGCCACTCCGGCTCCGGTTTAAAGGAACTGGCGTTCTGTCCGGAAGTATATCAGCCCCTCGCCGCAGCCGTCGCTGCGCGTGAGCGTCGATATCTGGACAGCGGGAGCGGGATGCCCCAAGATTCCTGGCAACAGGATTATTGAAAAGGAGACCTCAATGCCCAACGCGGAGATCGTCGCCATCGGTTCCGAACTGCTTCTGGGGCAGATCGTCGATACCAACTCGGCCTGGATGGCCGATCGTCTGACCGGGCTGGGAGTCGATCTCTTCTACAAGACCGTTGTAGGGGACAACCCGGGCCGTATGGAGGAGGTCATCGGCCGGGCCCTGGATCGGTCCGACATCGTGATCACCGGCGGCGGTCTGGGACCGACGCGGGACGATCTGACCCGGGAAGTGATCGCCCGCGTGACGGGACGGCCGCTGGTCCGGGACCCGGATCTGCTGCAGGAGATCTACACGCGGTTCCGCAACCGGGGTTTTGTCCTGACGGCCAACAACGAGCGTCAGGCCGACATCCCGCAGGGGGCCGTGCCGATCCGCAACCCCAACGGCACCGCGCCCGCTTTCCTCGTGGAGGATCCGCGCGGCGTCGTCATTGCCCTTCCCGGAGTGCCCCACGAGCTCAAGTGGCTCTTCGACCATGAGGTGATTCCCCGTCTCAGGAGTCGCTTTCGTCTGGACCACACCATCGTCTATCGCATCCTCAAAGTCTCCGCCATGGGGGAGAGCCACGTGGATCACCTGATCGGACATCTGATCACTGAGTCCACCAATCCCACCGTGGGAGTCCTGGCTCATCCCGGCCAGGTGGATGTGCGAATCGCCGCCAAGGCCCCTGACCGGGAGGCGGCCGCGCGGTTGATCGCCCCGGTGGAGGAGGAGGTCCGCGGCCTGTTGGGACACCATGTGTTCGGTGCCGACGAGGAATCCATGGAGGCCTCGGTGGGAGAGCTGTTGCGGCGGGCCGATCTGCGAATCGCCGTCTACGAGGATATTACCGGCGGGATGGTGGCGGAGAGGTTACAACTGGCCGATCCGGATCGCTTTGTCGAAGGGGTCATCGCCGGCGATTCCGATTCCGCCCGGCGGGTCCTGGAGGCGGCGGGAGCCGACGCGTCGGTGTCGGAACCGAAGCTCCGGACCCGGGAACTGTCGCGGGCCCTCCGGACGGTCTGCCACGCCGACTTGGGATTGGTGGTGCACGGGATTCCGGACCCGGAGGATCGAAGCCGGAATCTGGCGAAGGGCCAATCGTTCTTCTGTGTCACCGACGGGCGGCGAATGGAGACTCGCCGTTTCGGAATGGCCGGCCGCGGCCGGCCGGACCGGACCCGCACAAGCCTTTACGCATTGGACCTGGTGCGGACATTCCTTCTGGGCGGCATGGGGGGAGATGCGTAGCGGACCAAGAATGGGGGACAGGAAAGTCCCCTCCTACCGGACCTCGTGCGGATGTTCCTTCTCGGCGGGGCGGCAGGCGTAGGGGCACGCTTCGTGGGTGCCCTCTTTCGCGCCTCGGGTGGTCAGCTCTCGAACCAGTCCACGGGAATGATGGAGAGCTTGACGTCACAGAAGAAAAATGTGGGATGTCCCTGGTACCACTCGTAGTAGAAGAGGTAGACGTTTTCACCGAAGATCCGTGCCGCGTGGTAGGCCCAGCAGCGTCCCTCCACCTCCTCGATGGTCTTTGCGTACTGGAAGCTGGTTCCCTCGTCCTCGCTGACGGCGAAGGCCAGGGGCCGGCGTTCGGTCCATTTCGCTTCGGCTCCCTTGGGATTGTTGTTGTAGATCATCGCCAGGCGCCCTGACGGCAGCCGGAGGAAGGTCTGGGGCGAAGTGGGGGCGACGATCTCCCGCATCGGCTCCGGTTCGCTCCAGGACACTCCCGAATCGCTTGAGAAACACTTGTAGGGATGGTTGAGCTTGGTCCGGTTCACCATCAGGATCCGGCCGTCCGTCAGCTCCACCAGTCCCGGTTCCTGCAGTGTGATCTGCCAGTACTCGTGGCCGGGATAGTCCTCGGGCCGCAGCGTGCAGGACTCTCCCCGGGTCCAATTCTTTCCTCCGTTGTCCGAGTAGTGCGCCAGGGCCGACTGTTTCTCCCAGCCCAGTTCCTTCCCCGGGTCCAGGGCGACTGCCGAGGGAACCAGGATCCGGCCGCTGGAGAGCTGCAGGGCCCGGGCATTGTTGGTCACGTAATAATGGTCCCGGTCCGAAAGCCGAACCGGCCTGGAGAAGGTGACGCCGTCCCGGGAAGCCCGCGTGTGGATGCTGCTGCGGATCTTCCGGTGGAAAGCCTTGTTTTCCGGCTCCGTCTCTTCTTTTCCCATGTAGAACAGATGGATCTCTCCGGAGCCGGAGAGGCGCAACAGGCTGGCGCTCATGAGGTTCGAGTTCGCGGCGTGCTCCGGTTCTCTCAGGGAAGCCACCGGATGGATCGGTCCCCAGTTGAGTCCCAAATCTTCCGAATAGCACCCCACGATCTGGGACTCGGCGTGGTCGCTGGCGCCCGAAAAACGGGACCAGACGGCCAGCAGGCGTCCGTCGGGGAGTTGCACCAGGTCCCCTTCCGAGTGACGCGGGTAGATCTCGTTGGACCGGCCCAGAATGAGTTCCAGGCCGGGGGCTCCGGACTCCCGTTCCCGCACGCGGATTCGGTCGAAACCGGCCTCTCCCGGGCCCCTTTCCCCGGTGCAGGAAACCAGCGGCGAGAAAGCGGCGAGAGTTGCTCCGCAGCCCAGCTTTGCCAGTGCCTGGCGGCGAGAGAGTCTGAGCGGGGATGGAGGAACGGTCGTCCCATTCGCCTTCAGCCGGCCCGACGGGGCCATCAGCGAGCGCCCCGTTCGTTGGAGAGGGTTCGGTAGTATTCCTCGACGCGCTCGCGGAAGACCGGCGGAACCTCCTCTTCCTGGAACAGCCAGACGAGACTCTCCTCTTCCCGATCCAGGGCCCGGTTGATCTCCAACTCCAGTTGTTGGAAGCCGTGGACGATCTTGGACTTTAGACGTGCGATCTCCTCCGGGTCGGAAAAAATCCGCTCAGGAGCCAGCTCGCGCATCTCCCGGGACAGGGCCGCCGCGTCCCTCCCCAGGGAGTGCTCCCCCCGGAGCAGGCGGGATATGGATTCGGCTTCCTGAAGCCGCTCCTGCCACTCCCGCCTCAGTTGGCGCGGGTCGATACCGGAGAGGTTGGCGCGGCTTCCGGCCTGCCTTGAGTCTCCCGGCCGACCCTGGGGCCGGGACCCTCGATCTCCTTCACCCTGGGATCCTTCCTTGCCCGACAGTTCACCGGAGCCTTCCCCGGACCCGTCCTGTCCTTCGGAACCATCCGTTCCCTCCTTGGAGCCCTGGGACAGGCGGCGCCGTAGCGACTCGAGCCCCTCCACCAGCTCGGCGATCTCCTCCCCGGCCTGCTTGAGACCCTCCTCGGCTCCGGGCGGCCCCTTCTGGCCCAGGGCCCGTGCCGCCTCGTCGATGTTCTCCACCAGTTCCTGCAGCCCCTCGGTCACCCCGTCCTCCCGGTCCTTAGCCAGGTCGACCCAGCCTCGGGACAGCAACTCGGAGCCCTCCTGCATCTTCTCGGAGAGGCGGTCGTCCCGGACCTTGTTCCCGGCCTGCTTCAGCCGGCGCGACGCTTGGGGTTCCTGTGATGCGGTCCGCTTGGCGGTCTGGTGCAGTTCCCCTTCCACCCGGGAGAGTTCCTGTTGGAGTTCGCCCTTCTCACGGAGCAGGTTGCGGATCTGGCGGATCGTCTCCCGATCCACCTTTCCCTGGTTCAGCCGTTGTCCGACCCCGTCCATCCCCTCGAGTGCCTGTTCCTGCCGGTGCAACATGCGGCGGGAGTCCTGGGACAGCTGCCGGATTTGTTCCGATATCTGCTCCTGCTGGGTCTTCTCCAGCGCCTCCTGGGCCTCCTTCAATCGCTCCAGGGCGCGTTCGGCAAGCATGCGCTGCCGTTCCCCCATCTGGCCGGTTCCGCCCTGCCCCAAGTCGCGAGCCGCCTCCCGCAGCCGATTGCTGACCTGAGAGAGCTCCCGCTGTTGCTCCTGCCTGGAGAGCCGTTCCAACTGGCGGGTCAATCGCTCGATCTCCTCCCGGAGCTGCTGGGTGGTGAGCCGGTCGGCGCCGGACCCGCGACCGGCCATGCGCCGCGACCGCTCCACCGCCTGTTCCTGGCGCCGCGCCAGTTCCTTCAACTTCTCCAGGGCGTCGTCCAGTTGCTGCTCCTGGCGGAACTGCTGGTTCTGACGAATGGTCTCGTACTGGTTTTTGGTCCGGTCCAGTTCCAGGTCCACCAGGTCGGCCAGTTCTTCCGAAGTGGCTCCGCCGGCGCCCTGGCCCTCGCCGAAGGAGACCTGAATCTCCTTGAACAGGGATTCGGCGCTGAGCAACTGGCGGAACGCCTTCTGCTCGTGGGGCAGGGCCTGCTCCGGCTCCATCTGGTTGAGCCGCTCGTGGGCCGGCTCCATGTGGGTCATGGCCTCGCTCAGCCGTTCCCTCATCTTGCGGAAGCGCTCGTCGGACGCGGCCGCCTGGCGGCGCTCGAGCCGTTCGGCGATCACCTGGACCTCCTCCCGGAGGCGCTGCTGCACCAGGGCCGCCGTCTGGCTCTGTTCCTTGAACTCCTCGGCCGGCGTCGAGGCCCGGTCCTTCTGCAGCTTGAAGGTGGCGATGATGATCTGTTTCTGGCGCTTGGAGAGTTCCAGTTCCTGGGAGCCGCCGCCGGGAAGGCCGATGCCGCCGGTCTGGGACTGGTAGTACTCCCGGTCGTACGGTTGGATCTCCAGGAAGAAGATGTCGGTATCCGAATGGGAGACGGCGTCCGAGGCGCGGGCGTGATAAGAGACGAAATCTCCGGGCACCAGATCGTGCTCCTCCAGAAAGAAGGTGTGGCCGACGGTAAAGGAGCCGGCGCCGGCCACCGGCGTCAGTTCGACGGCCTGCTCCGCGTCGCCGTTGACCGAGTAGCGGAGGGACAGGCTCCGAATCCCATGATCGTCTCCGGCCTGGAGCTCCATGAAGACTTCTTCGATGTTGCTCACCCGCCGGTCCCGTCCGGGTTGCTTGAAAACGATCCGGGGGGGCTGGTCCTCCACCGCCAGGATCACGTACTCGTTGGTCCCGGGGTTCCACACTCCCTCCTGATTCTGGAGGTGAATTCGGTAGTAGTCGCTGCGGCGGATCTCGAGGAAACCCCGGTAGCCGCCGGTGCCGTCGGCCTCCAGCTCGATGGAGCCGCCCTCCTCCAGCTTCAGGTTCGCTCCCCGGATGGGCTGGTCGCTCTCGATGCGAAAATGGGCGGTGGTCCCCACCAGGGCCTCGATGTCTCCGTCGTCCTTTTGCACGGCCGGGTCCAGGCGGGTGTAGCGGGGAAAGACCAGGCGGAGTTCAAGGGCACTGACCCGGGGAATCTCCGAGACTGCGAGCGAGTAGGTCTCGGACCGGATCCCGTCCGCATCCACGTAGTAGTCCATGGGATCGCGGACATCGAAAAAGAGGAAGATGAACCCTCCCGAGTCCGGGTCGGGCCGCATCCGGACCTCCTCCCACGAGGGATCTTCCCCATACCGGACCAGAAGACTTACCCGCTGGCTCTCGAAACCCGCCAGCACGGCCCGGACCTCCACATCCGCGTGGTTGGCGACGGTGGTGCTGCCCGGTGTGACCTGAATCGAGTAGAGGGGAAGCGTGCCGTCCGCGGTCCAGCCCAGGAAGAGGCGGTCCAGACTGTAGCGGTAAGCTTCGGGACCCCCGAAGAAGAGGTAGGAGAAGAGGAGCACCGAGACCGCCCCCGTCAGCAGGGAGAGGAGGCTGCCCCGGGGATCGTAGAAGCGAGGCTGCGAGACGCGGAACAGCTTCCTCCTCACGTCCCGCTCCAACAGGCGCCGCAGCTCGGGGTCGGCCGGTGCCTGCCCCTCCCGGATCTCCACGACGGTGGAGAGCCCCTGCTCCAGTTGAGGATTCCGTTCCTCCAGGAAGCGGGCCAGACGCCCGGGGGAATAGCGGCGGCGCAGCATCGGGGCCAACAGCCCGCCTGCCAGCAGGAGAATGAGAAGCGCTCCACCCAGCAACCGGACCCAGAACAGGGCCGGCTCGGAGAAGTTTTGCTGGGCCAGGACGTAACTGAAGAGGATCGATGCCAGGATGGTAACCAGGAGCACGGCGGCGAGGCCTCGGAGAAGCCGCTCGCCCAGGAGCTTCCGCCTCACCGTTGCGATGATTTCCAGCATGATTGGACTCTGGTCCGCTTTGGGCGGAACCCTTACCGTGGCCCGGTGCGGCCGGCAACCACCGACTCGGCCGCCAGAACCACAACGGCGGCCAGCAGGAACAGCCACCAGAGAGGCTCTCTCGTGTCTGCCGCAGCGGCGTTCACGGAAACCCCGTCGCCGGCGGCCCGGGTTCCGGCCTGGAATCGGCCCAGCAGTTCGGCCACGGGAAGAGGCTGGATATCGGACTCGCTCGGATCGGGGTTGACCGCCACCCAGTCCGTCTTCTTGTCCCTTCTTATTTCATAGTGGCCCGGGAACTGCAAATCTATGGCAGCCGGCGCGGGCCGGTCCAGATCCACCACTCTCCGGCCGCTGGGATCCAGCACGTTCCAGCGTGCGTTGCTCCCGGATTCGGCCTCCGCCGGTTCCTCCCGGAACGCCAGCGACTGGTCGACTCGAAGGGCCGCATCCGGCTGCCGGACCCCGCCCATGTGCCGAACCAGGCTCTGCCAGAAGGGCAGGAACGCCGGACGTAACGGAAAGTCCGACCACACGCGGTCCAAGGGATAGGCGAGGACCAGGACTCTTCCGGCGCCGGCTGGTCCTTCCACCAGCGCCGGATCGCCTTCGTCGAAGTGCCCGAGCACACGGGAATCCTCCCTCGGTTCGAGTCTCCAATGTCCATAGAATCGGACCGACGCCAGGGCCGTCCGCTGGAGGTCCTGGAAGATGGCGAAGGCGGGGTGGCTCCAGTCCACCTGAGTGATGGAGGTGAAGGACTGGCCGCGGCCCCCGAGGAACCGGGGCTCGGCCAACCGGGCAGGGAAGATCCCGGTGCGATTGTACGCCCGGCCGTCGACCCGCTTGCCCGGGGCCAGGATCAGACCTCCTCCCGCCTCCAGGTAGCGGTTCAGCCGGTCGGAGCGGGGAGGCGTCCTCAGGTCATCCAGAATGACGATGGGAACCAGATCCGGGTCCAGTTCCCCCGCATCGCGCGGGTCTGCGAATTCGGTCGCGAAAGGCAGATTGCGGCCCGCCTTCAGGGCGTTTCTCAGATAGACGGAGCCGGCCCCTTGATCCGAGAGGACCCGGATTCGTCCGGGTGAGGTTCTCTCCACGACGAAGTGGAAGACGTTGTCCGCTTCCATGGCATCCTCGACGGCCAGCACCAGCCGCCCGCGAAAGATGCCCTCCTTGAGCTCGAAGGTGCGGAGAATGACGGGCGCCGACCCCTCCTGGTCCAGCTCGAAGGTCTGGCGATCCAGCATCCGGCCCTCGACGAAGAGTTGAAGCTCTCCGCGGACGGGCCCCGGAGGCGCCGAGCGAAGCTGAACGCTGACCGGCTGGGGATACTTCTCCGAGTAGACGAGCCGTTGCAGGTCCGCTTCCTGAATGAAGACGTTGGTGGCCGGTTCTCCCACGTCCTCCACCTCCAGGTGCAGGTCGCCGTCCAGCGACCACTCCCGGTCCCGGGGCATGCCCGTCCTTTGCAGGTCGGTGATCAGATAGATCTCCCGGCGTCCCGGCACCTCCTGGTCGAACTGTTGGGCTGCCGCCCGCAGTCCCTCCAGATACGAAGTGCTCTCGAAGGAGGGCTCCGCCCGGTTCTCCAGGACCTGGAGCAGCCTGGCGGAGCGGGATTCCCATGCCGAAAGGACGGCCGGTTTTCCCGCGAACAGGATCAGGCAGGCTTGGTCCGTTCCCTGCATCGACTTCAGCTTGGCGCGGGCCTTCTCCAGGGCCCGCGCCCAGACCTCGGGCCGGGCCATGCTCATGGAGTTGTCCAAAAGCACCACCACAGACCGGGAGACCTGGCCGCTGACGGCTCCGAACCAGGACAGATGGGTCACGGGCGAGGCGAAGGCCGCCACCAGCAGGAGCAGTCCGAGACAGCGCAGAAAAAGGAGCAGGAGATAGCGCAGCTTGCGGCGCCGGTATTCCTGGATGGGAACCCGGCGCAGGAACATGAGGGAGGGAAAGAGCATGCGGTTTCTCTGGTCGCGGCGAACCAGGTGAAGCAGGATGGGGCCGGCTATTGCCAGGGCCCCGAGCCAGAACAGGGGGGTCAGAAACTGCATGGTCCACCGCGCTCCCAAGCTTCCCCGCCGGCCGGGGTATCTCCGAGCATTAACCTCTCGACCGTCTCCACTCTTTCCTCTTTCCTCTCTCCTCTTTCCTCAGCCGTCAGTATTTCCTCCGGCGAGCGACCAGGTAGGAGCGCAGCGCCCGATCCAGCGGCTCCCGGGTATTCAGCAACTGGTAGTCGATGAAGATGTCGCGGCACTCGCGCCGCAGCTCCCGGATGTGGTTCTCCAGCAGGTCCAGATAGGCCTGACGCGAGTCGCCGGGAACGTAGGGGAGGTGCTCGCCTGTCTCCAGGTCCTCCAGGGTTCTCACGGCCTCCAGCGGCAGTTCCAGCTCGACCGGGTCCAGGACGTGGAACAGGACCACGTCGTTGCCCCGGTGGTGCAGGTAGTGGAGCGCCCGGGAAAGGGAGGAGACGTCCTGATAGAAGTCGCTGATCAGCACCACCATGCTCCGCTTGCGGATGAAGCGGGAGACTTGTCCCAGCGATTCGGTGATCTGACTCCGTCCACCCGGCTGGAGGCGCTCCAAAAGGTGGAGAATCGACAGGAAATGCCGGTACTGGGCCCGAGGCGGTACCGCCTCCATGACATCCGAATCGAAGACGGCCAACCCGGTGGCATCGTTCTGGCGAACGGCAAGATAGGCCAGCGAAGCCGCCAGGAAACGGGCGTAGTCCAACTTGGACAGACCGCCGCCGGCGAATGACATGCTTCGGCTGCCGTCCAGAATGATGTGCAGTTGGGTGTTGGTGTCGCCTTCGTACTTCTTCACATAGAAGCGGTCGGTCCTCCCGTAGACCTTCCAGTCCACGGTCCGGATGTCGTCTCCCGGCGCATACTGCCGGTACTCGGCGAAATCGAGGCTGAACCCGTGGTAAGGGGAGCGGTGCATCCCCAGGATGAACCCCTCCACCACGGTCTTGGCCACGAGCTGCAGGTTGTCCAGCTTGGCCAGCAGGGTCGGATCGATGAATCGGGCTTGCATCGTTTCCAGGTTGCATTCCTCAGCGGATCAGAGTCCCGAGCTCGGCGGAGGAACCGCCTCCAGGAGACGCTGGACTATCTGGTCGGGGGTCACGTTCTCCGACTCCGCGTGGAAGTTGATCAGGATCCGGTGCCGGAAGACCGAGAGGGCCAGCTCCCGTACGTCCTCGTAAGAGACGTGAAAGCGCCCCTTCATCAGGGCTCGGGCCCTCCCACCCAGAATCAGATATTGGGAAGCCCTGAGGCTGGCGCCGTAGCTAACCCAGTTTTGGACAAAATCCGGGGCCAGTTCGTCCCCGGGACGAGTGCTGCGGACCAGTTGGACCGCGTAGCGGCTGACCGACTCCGAGGCCGGAACCTTGCGCACCAGTTGCTGGAAGCGGAGGATCTCTTCTCCCGTGACGGCCTGCAGGACCTCCTCCTCCCCCTCTCCGGTGGTTTGGAGAACCACCTGGATTTCCTCTTCCTCGTTCAGATAGCCGATGTGGATATTGAACATGAAGCGGTCCAACTGGGCCTCCGGAAGCGGATACGTCCCCTCCAGCTCGATGGGGTTCTGGGTAGCCAGGACGAAGAAGGGCAGGTCCAGTTCGTGGGTGATGCCCCGGATCGTGACCCTTCGTTCCTGCATGGCTTCCAGCAGGGCCGCCTGGGTCTTGGGAGGCGTCCGGTTGATCTCGTCCGCCAGGAGGATGTTGGTGAAGACCGGGCCGGGGACGAACTGCAGCACCCGCTTCCCGGTAGCGCGGTCCTCCTCGATGATCTCCGTTCCGGTGATGTCCGATGGCATGAGATCGGGGGTGAACTGGATGCGGCTGAAGGAGAGGCCCAGGGTCTTGGCGATGCTGCGCACCAGCAGGGTCTTGGCCAGGCCGGGCAGTCCGGTGATGAGGGAGTGTCCTCCCACGTAGAGGGAGATGAGCACCTCCTCGATCACCTGGTCCTGTCCCACGATGGCCTTGCGCAACTCCGTCAGGATGCGGGCCTGCGAGTCCCGCATGGAATCGATCAGCTCGGCAGTGGAAGCCTCTGATGGTTGGTCCATATCGTTCATGGTCGGTCCTCTGCCGTCCCGCGGTCAGTGCGTGAGGGCGTATACGAAATAGTTGATTCCGAATCTGTAGGCCTCGTTCGAAGCGCTGATGGGGACCAGCGTCTCGTCGGACCATTCCCAGTAGTCTCCGATGTCGTTGTTGAAATTGGCCACGGCAAGAAGCCGCCCCTCCTCGTCCGACAGGCCGTAGAAGCGGGGCTTCCCCGGGACGTTGTAGGGCGGCAGCATGTCCAGGCTGTCGATGTCGTAGAAACAGTGAAACACGGGATGATCCGTCGTCAGCTCCTCGAAGCCGCGCTCCGGATAGACTTGCTTCATACAGGCCGTGAAATTGTGCCAGTCTCCGGCGCCGCGAAAGTCGTCGAAAATGATGAAACCTCCACGCAGCAGGTATTCGCGGAGATTGGCGGCCTCCTCGGCGGTGATGTTCCAGTAGCCCGGCTCGCTGACGTACAGGGCCGGATAGTTCATGATGCGCGGGTCGTTCAGATCCAGCACCAGGTAGGATTCGGGCGTGGTCTCGATTCCCGTCAGCTCCATGAAGATCTTCAGGAAGTTCTGCTCGGCCCGCGGGTAGTCGTGCATCCAGGGGGGGACCCATCGTCCCCGCCCTCCGCCCCAACTCGAGACGAATCCGTTGTAGCGGATCCGCACGAACTGAAAGAGGGTGGAGTCGTTGGGCTCCGGGTCCGCCGACACTTCCGGACTGGTGTTCAGGACCAGCGCCGCCGCCAGCAGCAGAGCCCACGAAAGGTATCGCTTCATCTTCGCACCAGCTCCAGCAGCAGCTTCTGGGCGTCCCGGTAGCCGGGGGCGATCTCCAGGGCCTGCAGCACCTGGCGGCGGGCCTGGGCCGTGGCGCCGGCCAGATCCAGGGCGCGCGCCAACTGGTAGTGGGCGTCCGCCGTGTCCAGCGGCGACAACTCCAGCAGGACCCGGTATTCCGCCGCCGCTTCCGTTCCCCGTCCCAGCTCCATGTAAAGATGACCCAGCAGCCGGTGAACCTCGGGGTTCAGAGTATCGGCAAAAAGGACCTGTTCCAATACGTCGACGGCTCGTTCGTCCTGATCCCCGTCAGCCAGCAGGCGGGCCAGCTCGAGGCCGTTCTCCGCAAGTTGCGGAGCCGCCCGGAACCACTGGTCCAGGCTTCCGATCAGCCTGGCCGTGTCGCCGCTCCTTCGGTGAATCCGGGTCAGAACCGCATAGGGGCTCTCCGGGGTGGCGAAATCGGGAAAGGTTGCAATTGCCCGTTCCAGATACGGCACGGCCTCGCCACTCCTTCCGGCCTCGTCCAGAGTCTCGCCCAGGGCCAGATTCAGGAAGTAATTCTCCTCGTCCCCGCTCGCCGCTTCCAGCAGAGATTTCAGATACTCGTCCCGGGACTGGCTGTTGGCCCGGCCTCTCAGAACCGCCGGGGGCTTCATGCGGTCGGCCAGAGGTTTCAGGGTCCGGTCCAGCTCCTGCAGGAATTCCCGGTCGAATTCGGTGTCGGAGATCCCCAACGCTTCCTGGAAGGATTCCTCCAGGTCGAGTCCCCGCGCAAAGCTCTCCACCAGCGCCCGCACCTTCCCGGTCCCGTGGCGGTCCTCCAGAAACCGTGCCACCAATCCGGCCTGAAGATAGCTGATCTGCAAGTGCTCGCGAGTCCGGGGACTCTCGAATCCCTTGTTGAGATCCTTCAGGGGGGCGATCTCCCCCCGCTCGTAGGCTTTCACCAGGGAAGGGCTCAAGCCGTCGCCCCAGCCGGGTCCCGCGAGGCGCTCCTCCATCATGGAGATCCCTTCGGTGAGCCAACGGGGCACCCGGTCCCGGCTCAGCGAGAGGATGACCACGTGGGCCATCTCGTGCCACAGCGTCGATCCCCAGTGATAGGTGCCCTTGGGACGCGCCGACGGGGAGTCCATGGCCAGGATGCGGCCGAACGTGGCGCCGAAAGCCCCCAGTCCCGGAAGGCCCAGGGCGCGCACGGCGAAGTCTTCGTGATCCGGATAGAACTCGACCAGGAACTTGTGATCGACCCGGTGCCGGTACTTCTCCTCCAGAAACGAAATGCTCCGGTCCAGAAGGCGCCTCACGTAGGGCTCCAGGGCCCCGGCCTCCTTCCCGTGCAGCCGGAGCCAATACCGGGGCGTCTCGCGGCGGACGAACCGGTCGAAGCTGTCCACCAGGCGCAGCGTGTTGACGGTGGAGACGTTGTAGGGGTCGTTCTCGTAGGCCCGCTCCAGGACCTGTTTGCCCTCCTCTTCCTGGGCCATTCTCAGCAGATTGACCCCCAGGGAGGCCAGAGCCGGCCATTCTCTGGGATTTCTCCGCACGGCCTCGCGGTAGTATTCGATGGATTCGTCCATGCGGCGCCGGAGGGCGGCGAAATCTCCCATGATCCGGTACAGGTTCCCGTTCCGGGGGTTGATCTCCAGGAGGTTTGCCAGGCGTTCCTCGAAGCGCTCCTTCTGCTCCTGGAAATGAAGCAGGACGCATTCCAACTCCAGCAGAGGGACGTAGTTGGGGTTTCCGTCGAGCCCCCTTTCGATCCAGTCCCGGGCTTCCTTCCAGTCGCCGGCCTCCATGGCCAGCAGCCCCTTGAGAACGTGCGCGTCGAGATTCCCCGGGTTCTCTTTCAGGACGTGGTCCAAAGCCACCTCCACCCCGGCCATCTGCTGGGCCTTGAGGGCGCGGGCCACCCCAAGCCGGGCGTCGTCCGTTTCCCAGCGGGACGGTCCGTCCGGCTGAGAGGCCTTGAGCGCATCCCGGAAAATGGACTCGGCCTCGGCGCCGTTGTGCTTCTCCAGATACAGGTTGCCCCAGTCCACGTAGAGCCAGAGTGGCGCGCCGGAGCCCCGAGCCGCCTCCAGGTAGATTTGGTTGGCCCGCTTCCACTGCTCCATTTGCCGGGCCGCGTAGGCGGCCTCCGCGATCTCGCCGGGGGATTGAAGAGCGCCCAAGTCGTAGAGATCGAGCAGGCGTCCGGCGAGGCGCCGCACCCGCTCTTCGTCTCCGCTGCGCTCCGCGAGCTCCAGCCGGAGGCGCAAGACATGGGGGTTTCGGTCTCCGGCGGTTGAGAGCCGCTCCCGGGCGGCCTCGTAGGACCCCGCCGCCATCAGCTCCAGGGCTTGGTCCAGGGGGGCGGGGGACTCCTGCCGAAAGCCGGACGCTGCCAGTAGCAGCACCGTCAGGAGAAGGAACCGCGACCAGCCGAGAGGTCCCCTCACGGCTGAACCTCCTTTGCGGGAGCGCCTTCCGTCTCCTCCTCGTTGGCGGCCAGCTCCACCATCAGCGCTTCCAACCGCTGGTAGTATTCCTCCTCCGTGAACTCTCCCTTGCGCAGCTTGAGTTGGTCGATCTGCTGCTGGATCCGGGACCGCGTCTCGGCTCGGCTCCGCTCCTCCGGATGTGAGGCCGGCCCGCTCGCCGGGTCCAGGTAACAGACGGCCGCCAGCAATCCGGTTCCCTGCCGGACCTCCGCCTGGGATTCGTCCTCACCCTTGGCCAACTGAATTTGGGCGGAGTCGTCCAGGATGGCGTGTTCGGTCTGGATGCGGCCGGCTTCCTCGAACCAGGCGCTCACCTTTCGGCGGCTGTACAGAAAGGCTTCCAGCAGCGACACGCGATTGTTCTTGTCCCGGTCGGCGTCCGGCGATGCCGGGGCTTCGGCGAAGAAACGGGGGAACAGGGGAGGCTGCCGTTCACGCTCCCGGGTCGCGGCCACCACCACGCGATTGGCGCCCCTCAGAACCGGAACCAGGGCGCCGGCCGAGCTGGTCCCCGCGACCACCACGGCTCTGGGGCCCTCCAATCCCTCCAGGAGTTGACCGAGGTCCTGATCCGTGAGGTCGGGACCCTTGATGTTGAACTTGTACCGCCTCCCGTCGTAGTTGCCGTGGCCCACCAGGATCAGCCACCACTCGCCGTCCGGGGAGAGCCTTCCCGCCTCCTCCCGGGCGGTACGCAAGATCTCTTCCCGGGTCCGGACGCTGCCGTCGATTCGCAGCACCCGGGCCCGCTCGCCCTGAAACGCTTCCTCCATGCGGGTTGCCCAATCGGCGAAATCAGCTCCGTATTCCGGCATTCCGGCGAGTCCCGTGACGATGAGGCTGACGCGGTCGATATTCTCTCCCCGGATCGGAAAGGAGCAGAGCAACATCACCCCGAGAAACGCCGCCAGTCCGGAAGAGAACGGGCGTTGCCAACGGCGACGTCCCCGCCAGAAGGGGGGACTCTCCTGTTCCCCCGTCCCCGAAAAGAGTGGGGGTAGGAAAACCCCCACTCCCATCCGCCGCCGGAGGGAGACCTTCCGTTCCGTCGATCTGGTCAAGGCCCTCATATCGCTCCCAAACGCCGCCACATCACCCATTCCGTCAGCAGCAGCGCCGCCAGCAACAGGAAGTTCACCGGCATGTCCCACAATTCCAGGGTCTGGGGAACGGAGGCATTGGTCTCGACGTAGGTGACTTCCTCCGGGAGGTTCCCGACATCGTCCAAACTGTAATAGTGTCCTCCCGTCTCCTGGGCCAGCCAATTCAAAAACTCGGCCTTGCGGTTGGCGTCGTGATACTCCCGGAGGCCGGATTGCGCCAGGAAGTAGGCGTCACCGGTCCCATAGGAGATCAGGTCCGCGCCCCGGACGCCCTCCGCCTCCAACCGGATCTGGTGAAGCCCCTCTTCCTCGGGACGGGTCGCCCCTTCATAGATACCGCCTTCCCGGGGACTCCAGTCCAACTCGATCGCGGTTTCCCGGCCCGCCGGAGAGACCAGGGTCGCCGCCAGGCGTGCCGACTGGACCGGGTTGTAGGAGGAATCGTAGACTTGGGCCCGGACCTTGACCTCCTCGCCCTGGGAGTAGACCTCCCGTTCCGTTTCCACTTCCACCGGGTCCTTGGCCGTGTTCACGAGCCAGCGCAGGACCTGCTGCCAGAAGTTCTGGTGGGACCGGTCCTCATGCTCCTGGAGCATCTGCCAGCGCCAACTGCTGCCGGTGAGGAAGGCCATGGCCAAGCCCCGTCCATAGCGCTGGAAGACCATCAATGGGACCTCCGTCCCATTCTGGGAGTCCTGGAGCCGGGCCAGAACCGTGGCGCCCGGCTTGAGGCTCCCCACCCGATTCCAATCCTTCAGATCGGGCATCTCTTCCCACTCCCGGCGGTTCCCCGTTTCGCCGGCGCCCAGTTGCAGGGCGGGATGCCTGAGCCCCTGGGGAGTTAACTGGACCCGGGCCGATCCCCGCCGGTAGAGGGTGTCGGACGGCGCCCGGTCTCCGTCGGGCAGCATCCATACCGGCAGCAGCTCCTCGACCGGGGTGTTCTGGTATTCCCCTGCGGAAAAAGAGGAACTGCCTCCCAGCATGAGGAAACCGCCCCCCCTCTTGTCCACGAAATCCCGGAGCATTTCCATTTGAGGATAGGTAAAGAAGGAAGATTCCACGCTCCCCACCACCAGGGCCCGGTATGAGAACAACTCCTCCCGGGTCGCAGGAAAGCCGGCGGCCAGTGTGCTCTCCTCCTCGATGCCCTGCCGATAGAATTTGTTGATGGCGGTTCGCAGGAGGCTTTCCAGGCGAAGGTGACGGTCATCCGAAACGGCGCCCCGAATGAACTTGTATTCCCAGCGGGGCCGCCCTTCCACATAGAGAATTCGATTCTCCAGATCCCGCACATGAAGCACCGCTGAACGTTCATTGTTTTCCCGCAGGGCTTCGTTCTCCAGCGGCTCCACCCGGAAGCGGTAGATTCGAGCCCCTCTGCTTCTAGGGGTCAGCGGGACCTCCACCAGGGCCGTCTGGGAAAACGGCAGCTTCACGTCTTGAGACTGAATCAGGGAGTTTCCCTCCCAGACCTCGAGACGGCTCTCGCGGCCCTGAAAGCCGTTGATCCTGAGCGTGACCCGGGCAATGGTTCGGGTCTCGGGAACCAGGACCCGGGGAAGGCTCACCTGGACCAGTTCCAGATCGGGCTCCAGCACCCGGGGCCCCACGCCCACGGTATGCACCGGTATTCTTCGCGCCTGCAGATCGGCCAGGACCTCCTTGAACCCGCCGAAGCCGTTGTCCGCACCATCGCTGAAGAGAACGATTCCCCCCAGGGCCTCGTGCCGGGTGCGGGTCAGCACATCCCGGAGGGCGCCCGCGATATCGGTACGGCTCCCGCGCCAGTCCGGTTCCGCGTCCTCCTTCAGCAGGCGGGACTCGGCGTCGAATTCCATTCGGACCAGCCGAAATCGATCATCGAGACCCTGGCGCAACGGGCTGCCGGCCTCCAGCAGCGTCCGAACCGGTTCTCCTCGCGCCGTTTCTCCGTCGGCAATGCCCATGCTCAAGGAGTTGTCGACCAGCAGAGTCAGCACGTTCTCCCGCGGCGCCAGGGTGGAGAGCACGAGGCTGGGCCGCATCAGCAGCACCAGGATTCCCAAGAGAAACGCCGCTCTGGCGGCCGGTAGGATCCACCCTTGGGCGGCGGCCCGGCTCAGCCATCCCCGGTACGGAAGCCACGCGGCCAGGAGGACGGCGCAAACCAGAATCGCCAGCAGCCACGCCTCCAGGCGCCACTGCAGGAGGAACTCCCCTTCCTTGAAGTGGAAGGGCCGGTATTTGAAGAGAAACGTGAAGATCTGCTCCATGGGGGCCGTGGCCCGCCTCCTCCGGCGGATGCAATCCAAGTCGGATTTCGATTGCTCCTGCTCAGTCTACTACGCTGGCGGTGCAGCCCAACACATTTTGACATTTGGCGAAAAGCTAACCTAAAATGAGACAGCCAATCCATCTGGGCGATATCGGCAGGCCTTTGGTTCGGCTCTTCCGGCTTCAGTATTGGGCGTTTCGTCCCGTTGGCGGCTTGGCCTGTCGCGGTACTCACACCGCAGTCTCGGAGGCGTAAATGGAGTTCAAGGTTGGAGAGAAGGTTGTCTATCCGAATCAGGGAGTCGGCGTCATCAAGAAGGTGTTCGAGACTCGGATCGCCGGGCAACTGGGTGAGTTTTACATGCTGAAGCTCACCGCCAACAATTCTACGGTGATGGTTCCCACCGCCAACGCACTCCACGTCGGCTTGCGAAAGCTCTGCACGGAGGAGCAGTTGGAAGATCTGTTCGAGATTTTGAGCAATGAAATCGGCAAGCCGGAATCCGATTGGAAGAGCCGCTACAAGGAAAACGTCAACAAGATGAAGTCGGGGTCCATCTTCGAAGTGGCCGAGGTGCTCAAGAATCTCTACTGCCTCAACCTGCATAAGACCCTCTCGTTCCGCGAAAAGAAGATGTTCGACCGGGCCCGCCAACTGGTGGTTTCCGAGATCGCAACGGTGCAGGACGAATCGGACGAGCAAATCTCCGAGGACGTGGAGAAGATGCTCAGCGCGGCCTGCGAAAGCACCAAGGCCAGCCTGCCTTCCTGAATCCGTTCCGGCCACTGGGAGGGGACATTCCTGTCCCCCTCTTCAACACCGATCGAGAATCCCCGACCGGAATGCCTGCGCTCCCAAATTCCCCTTTTCTAACGGGACTGCGCCGGACGCGGCACCGGGCCGAACCGGTAGTCGGACCCGCACAGGCGATTTCCACTCGCAGACCACATCTGCCGACACTCCTGAACAATCCAATCTGAAGCGGGTGAATGTGCGACCCGGTTCTCCACCACCTCCGAGGACGCAATTGCGCCGAAGGCATTCTGTCTTCCGGGTCTCAAACTGACGTCACTCGCCGGTTGTGCCGGCAGTTCGGAGCAAGATCATCGCGTAGACGATGCTGATGACGGGCACCACCGAGAATACCAGGGCAAGTTCCCAGTCTCCCTTCACGGCACCTGCTGCAATCCTCTGGGCAAGCACCAGGTCCGCAATCACGATCACGAGGAGGAGCGCGGCGATGGCGAGAACAGCGTTCCTGGTGAGGCGGGGCGCCAGCACCAGGAGAAGCACTCCCGCAGCGCCAAGGGGATGAAGGAGCATCAGTAGCAGCCGTTCCCAGACCCCTTCACCATCAGCGAATGCCCCAACCAGGGCCGTCAATCCTGCGAAAAGCGCGTGGATCACAGCCAGAATCGACAGCAGAATTCTAAGAATGGACATGCTGGGTCAGGTATGGACGAGAACACGAGTGAGGTCAAGAACACCGATGTCGAGCGTGCTGGCGGAACCTTCCCATGCCCGGTGGCGAAGGTCGTGCCTGACGATGACTGGAATTTTGGCTGCTCCTGGCCGGGAGATCTCATCGACTCCATGGCGTTTTAAAAGCGTTAGAGTCCAAACTGGATTCTCTCGCGGGGTCGATGATCTTCCGTCCGTGACGGTTTACGGATAACGTAAACCCCGAGCACAGTGGCGAATCTGTTTTCGTTGGGGGAAGGATGGACCCCACGAAGTCGAGATCGTGGACTATTACTGAGGAGATCTAGGTGATGAGCTTTAAAAATGGGATGCGACCGGTGCATCCGGGAGAGATCCTGCGGGACGAACTGGATGCGCTCGGCATGTCTGCCAATGCGCTGTCGAAGGCGCTGGACGTTCCGGTGAATCGAATCACGGCGATCCTGAATGGACAGCGGGGTGTGACCGCCAACACGGCATTGCGTTTGGCGCGCTACTTCGGGACGACCCCGCAGGTTTGGCTGAATCTCCAGAAGACCTGGGAACTGCGGCGGGAGGAGATCGAGTCTGGCCGCCGGATCGCAAAGCGCGTGCAGCCCCGGCAAACGATGACGCCGATACAAGAAAACAGAATCGATGCGCTTTCCTGACTAATGGACACTAAAGTTCGACTCTAAGTGATGGATGGCATGGACGTCCACGGGGGAAACATTGTCTCAGGCACCGGCGAAGAAGCGGCGACGGGCGACGGGCCATAACCACAAAGGAGGGACAAGCTATCCATGAGTGAGAGATTGATCCCTTGGAGGTATTTGTCTTTGCTCCTGCTCGGGGCACTGGGCATGGTCCTCCTGACGACCCGGACGGAGGTTATGGCTCAGACACCTGATGCGGAACGCCGGCACAACGTCATACTGCGGGTTGTCCGGGTGACACCAGACTGGCATGCATACGAAATCCTTAGCGGTGGGTGGCCGTCAGCAGTGCCTGTCAAGGAAAGCGAATCCCTTAAATGGTTCGAAGTTGCGATCTGGGAGGAAACGGAAGCCATTCATATGTATGAATTCGACAACGCATTCGATCCTCATCTGGGGCAGGGAGACGAGGTCACTTCCCAGCAGATGACGGCCCACCGGGAGAGTTACCGAATCATGCAGGCGACCGGATTGCCGGAGGCGTGGACCGAAGAGAGAAGCCTCTTCATCGCACAGGCGTTTATCGAGTTCACCTCCTATATTGTTTCCCGCTATCCCGACTCTGAGCACCACCTGATGTACAGCGGCCACGGGGGACCAGGCGGAAAACTATTCGCGGGACAGTTGTTGTACGAACATGCCGACGAGATGCTGACTGGCTGGGTCGAGTCTCTGGGTCGACCGTTGGGGATGATCGACATGGGGGGGCCGTGCAACAAGAGTGGCTTTTCTGATCTGGATAATTTCTGTCGGCACGCCGCCTACTACATTGCGTCGGATCTTCCCAATGGGGGATATACGTTTGATGAATGGACTTGGGAGAAGCATACGGAAACCGATCCGGAATCGCAGTTCCACGCGTTGTTTGCCGAAACTTCGAATCTCCAGGAAGCCCTTGTGGCTCGTATTGATCTCAAACGAAAAGCCTATGAATACTCACGAGAGAACATGATTGAATCCGGAACGGAACAGGCAAACTACCTGTATTCCTGCCGGAGTTTTCTGGAATTCAGAGACGACTTCTGGACCTTTTTCCATGAGAGCAATGCCAAATACTCCCACTGGGAGGACCTGTATGAGTACTTGACAGGGAACGATGCCGGCGAGCATTTGCTCCGGAGTTTCGACGACGTCATCGTTCATCGCGCGGACAATAAGGATTTTTTCCAGTGGGAGGCGAGCGACAATGGCATGCTCATGCCCACCGACGGCGTCATCGCGCCGTCCGCGCCTCGTAATCTGAAAGGGGTCTCCGAACACAGAGCCGTGCTGTTGGCCTGGAATGCACCGACGGACGAGGGCGGGTGGTCCGACCGCGGGGATTCGCCGATCACGGGTTACGAGTACCGGATAAACAAGACGGGTACTTGGACCGCCATCGGTTCCAGGAACACGTCCTACAGAATTGCCGGACTGGCGAGCAATCGATCCTACCTCTTCGAACTGCGGGCAGTGAACTCGTTGGGAATCAGAAGTGCTCCTTCCGAACCTGTCCAGGTCACGACGGCAGCGGTGCTGGATTTTGCCCACTTTGCCAACGGATCTTCCATCACTTCCGATTTGGTGTTTGTAAACGTGGCTCCCTATCCGATCCGTCCCGTGATCTACTTTTTCGATCAGAAGGGCCGGCAGATTGCAGCGGATTCGGTGGTGGAAATGACTGGAAATCTGGTGACACAAGAGGATGGTGGTCTAACCACGCGAGCGGATCTGGAATCCCTGGGAGAACTTACGATCTCGACTCATGGTCAAGGGGAGTTGGTTACAGGATCAGCACGCGCCGTGGCGGGCGGCCACATCGGCGGGGTCCTGCGCTTCAACAGCCCAGCCATCGGAGTTGCGGGGGTGGGATCGGGTTCACCTTTGCGGGACACGATCTTCCCGGTGCGCCGTCAAACCGGTGGAATCAACACTGGTGCGGCGATTCGCAATCTGGGAGAGAGTCCGATCCGGGTGAGCTGTGGATTGTTGCAAAGGGGAGGTGTACTGGAAAAGGCGGAGATCCCGCTGCCGGCCAACGGGCAGACCGCCCAGTTCATCGACGAGCTGTTCACCCGGACCGACACGTCGGACTTCGTGGGCTCGGTCCGCTGCAGTGTGCCCCCAGAGTCGGCGTTCGTGGGAGTGGCATTGGAAATGGACTTTCAGAACCGAATCTTCACCACCTTGCCCATGTTACCGGTTTCACAAACGGGGACGCAGGATTCCACGCAACTGTATTTCGCCCATTTCGCCAACGGTTCCTCCATCACCTCTGACCTGGTATTCGTGAACGTCGCTTCGAAGCCGATCCTTCCCACCATCTTTTTTTACGACAAGGAGGGCGAACTCATGGATCCGGCAACAGTGGTGGATGTCAGCGATGAGTTTCAGGTTCGAGGTAGCGGCCTGACCGTTCAGTCACACGTTCCCCCCTTGGGTGAACTGACGATCTCGACCCATGGACGGGGGGAGTTGGTGACCGGATCGGTGAAATTGGTTTCCGATGGCATAGTCGGGGGATTCCTGAGGTTTGACAGCCCAGCGGTCGGAGTTGCTGGAGTCGGTGCCAGCGAGGCTGTGACGACCGCCATCTTTCCAGCTCGGCGTATGAAGGGCGGCATAAACACTGGAGCCGCGATCCGTAACCTGGGAGAGGAAGCAGCTGAGATCACCTGTCAATTGATGCAAAACGGTCGGACATTGGAGGAAAACAGGCTTTTACTATCGGCCAACGGACAGACTGCCCAGTTCATTGACGAGATGTTCGCCCAGACCGACACGTCGGACTTCGTGGGATCGGTACGCTGCATCGCTCCGGATGACGGAAGGTTCACGGGTGTCGCTCTGGAGATGGATGTGCAAGACCGGATTTTCACGACGTTGCCCATGGTGCCGGCAGAGTCGGCTTCCCCATAGAATTCAGGGAAAATTCGAGGCATCATGATTCCGTAGTGTCATTGGAGACTGCCCGCGAGGGAGGTCAGCGTCTCGTCCGCGGCTTCGAGCGTCTTCCGGATATCCGCATCGGAATGAGCAGCCGAAACGAAGTTGGCTTCGAACTGTGAGGGTGCCGTGTAGATGCCGCGATCCAGCATTCCGCGGAAAAAGGCGGCGAAACGCTCCAGGTCACAAGCCTTGGCCTCGGCGAATCCGGTGACCGGACCCTCCCGGTGAAACGGTGTGAACATGGAGCCGCAACGCTGGACTTGAAGCGGGATCGAAGTCCGGTCAGCCGCTTCTCTCAATCCCTGGCATAGTTCAGTCGCCATAGCCTCCATGGCCTGGAAGGGACGGTCCCGTTCCAAAATCTCCAGCGTCTTCAGGCCGGCGGCCACGGCGATGGGGTTCCCGGAAAGGGTCCCCGCCTGGTAGACGGAGCCCTGGGGAGCCATCATCTCCATGATGTCCTTCCTCCCTCCGTAGGCGCCGATGGGCAGGCCGCCTCCCACCACCTTGCCCAGGCAGGTCATGGGAGCCGTCACCGAGAATCGTTCCTGAGCCCCTCCCAACGCCAGCCGGAACCCGGTGATCACTTCGTCGAAGATGACCACCGCACCGTGAGCTTCGCCCAACTCCAGCACGCCTTGGAGAAATCCCTCGTGAGGAAGCAGCACCCCCATGTTGGCGGGCACCGGCTCCAGGATGACGGCTGCGATCTGATCGGGATAGGCGTCGAAGGCGGCTTGCAACCGGTCGAAATCGTTGAAAGGCACCGTCAGCGTCTCCCGGGCAAACCCTTCGGGCACGCCGGGGCTGTCCGCCAACCCCAGGGTCAGGACGCCCGATCCCGCCTGGACCAGCAGGCCGTCGGAGTGCCCGTGGTAACAGCCGTCGAATTTCACCACCAACGAACGGCCGGTGTAGGCTCGGGCCAGCCGCAACGCGGTCATGGTGGCTTCGGTGCCTGAGTTGACCAGCCTCACTTTCTCGATGGAGTGGAACAGATCGCAGATCTTCTCGGCCAGGAGCACCTCTCCCTCCGTGGGAGCGCCGTAGCTGGTTCCCCGCTGAGCCGCTTCCGTCACTGCCTGCACGACTTCGAGGCGCGCATGCCCCAGGATCAGGGGACCCCAGGAGCCCAGATAGTCCACATAGCGGTTGCCGTCCATGTCCACTACCTGCGACCCATGTCCCGACCGCAGGAAGGGAGGACTTCCCCCCACCGCCTTGAAGGCCCGCACCGGACTGTTGACGCCGCCCGGCATGACCTGCCGGGCCCGATCCATCAAGGCAGCGCTTGCGGCGTTGGCCTGGAGCCTGCCCGCTTCCGAAGAGTCGTTCCGGTTGTTCAAGGAGTTCCCCCTGGTTTCTTCTATTCGTTCCAATCGCCGCGGCGGATCCTCTCGGCCACCTCGCACGCAAAATAGGTCAGCAGGATGTCGGCGCCCGCCCGGCGGATCGAAAGCAACGTTTCCCTCACGGTCTGGTCCCGGTTCAGCCAACCCTGGGCGAAGGCCGCGCAGAGCGCGCTGTATTCTCCGCTCACCTGGTAGGCCGCCACTGGAACCTCGGCCATCCGGCGGACCCGGTGGATGATGTCCAGGTAAGGCAGAGCCGGTTTCACCATCACCATGTCGGCCCCTTCCTCCAGGTCCAGGCGGACCTCCCGTTCGGCCTCGCGGGCGTTGGCCGGATCCATCTGGTAGCTCTTCCGATCGCCGAAACCGGGGGCCGACTCGGCCGCTTCCCGAAAGGGTCCGTAATAGGCCGAGGCGTACTTGGCCGCGTACGAGAGGATCGCCGTCTCCTGGAAACCTTCCGAGTCGAGAGACCTGCGGATGGCTCCCACGCGTCCGTCCATCATGTCCGATGGAGCCACCACGTGGGCGCCTGCCCGGGCATAGGCTACTGCCTCTTCGGAGAGCAACTCGAGAGTGCCGTCGTTGTCGACGCGGGGAGGATCATCCAGCAGGCGGCCGCAATGCCCATGGTCGGTGTACTCGCAGAGGCAGACGTCCGCGATCAGCAGCAGGTCCTCCACTCTTTCGCTGGCTTCCCGGAGAGCCCGGCAGATCAGCCCGTCCTCTGCGTACCCCGGTGTTCCCAGTGCGTCCTTCTCGGCCGGGTCCGGGATTCCGAAGAGCATCACTCCGGCGATCTCCAACTCCTGAACCCGTTCCAACTCCTGGACCAGGCGATCCACCGAGTACCGGAACTGGCCCGGCATGGACGCGATCTCCTCCCGGACGCCCCGCCCCTCGCGAACGAACATGGGATAGATCATCTGGCCCGCCTCGAGGCGGGTCTCCCGGACCATGCGGCGCAGTCGGGGACTGGTTCGAAGACGGCGGGGGCGGATGGTGATTGGCATTGGGAGATCCGGCTTCAACCCGACCGGGGGCGGTTTCTTTGGTGGCGGTGGAGGGACTCGAACCCCCGACTCGGCGGATATGAGCCGCCTGCTCTGACCACTGAGCTACACCGCCAACGGCGTTCGAATATAACCGAACGGACAACGCCACATCAATTCGGCAGCGGCCGTCGAATCGGCACTCCGGCGGTCGGGCTCAGACGGCGGCCGACGCCACGGTGAGGGTTTCTTCCCGGGATTCGTACCACTCCCGGAAGACCATGAGGTTGGGGCGCATCACGGTCGCGATCTGGGCGCTCCCCATGAAGATGTCCTGGCTCTTGTAGCCGTTGCCCGTAATTCCCACCACCACCGATTCGTCGGGCTGGATCCGGTTCTGACGGAGAAGCTTGATGGTGACGGCCAACGTGGTCCCTCCGGCCGGCTCGGTGAAGACGCCCTCGGTCTCGGCCAGAAGGCGGATGGCGGCCAGGATCTCCTCGTCTTCGGCCATCTCGCCCCAACCGCCGGATTGGCGAACGTCCTGCAGCACGTAAGGGCCGTCGGCCGGGTCGCCGATGGCGATGGCCTTGGCCACCGTGTTCGGTTTCTCGGGATTGATGTAGTCGAGTCCCTGATGGAGGGCCCGGATCACCGGCGCGCAACCGGCCGCCTGGGCGCAGTGGATCTTGGTGTGGCCGTCGGCCCAACCCAGTTGCACCACCTCTTCGAGGGCCTTGGTAACGCGGGGAAGCAGGGTTCCGCCAGCCGTGGGAAGGACCAGGTGGTCGGGGAGTCGCCAGCCCAACTGTTCCACGATCTCGAAGCCCATGGTTTTGGCCCCTTCGGTGTAGTAGGGCCTGAGGTTGACGTTGACGAATCCCCAGCCGTAGTGGTCGCCGATCTCGGCGCAGAGGCGGTTCACGTCGTCGTAGTTGCCCTCCAGTCCCACGAGTTCGGGTCCATGGATGAGCGAGCCGAGGATCTTGCTGGGTTCCGTCGTCTTGGGAATGAAGATGAGGCAGGGAAGACCCGTCCGGGCGCAGTGGGCCGCCACCGAGTTGCCGAGATTGCCCGTGGATGCGCAGGAGAAGACCTCGTATCCCAACTCCCTCCCCCGGCTCAGGGCGACGGAGACGACCCGGTCCTTGTAGGAGAAGCTGGGATGATTGACCGAATCGTCCTTGAGATAGAGTTCCTTCAGGCCCAGCCGGCGGGCCAGCCGGTCCGCCCGGATCAGGGGAGTGAAGCCGGAGTGGAACCCGGTCACCGGCGCTCCATCCAAGGGCAGCAGCTCCCGGTAGCGCCATAGGTTCGGGGGCCGTCCGGCGATCTTGGCGGGATTTAGATCGGCCCCGATCTTCTCGTAGTCGTACATGACCTCCAGGGGGCCGAAGCACTCGAGACAGATGAAGCTCCGGTCCGCAGGGTAGCGGTGGCCGCACTCCTTGCAGCGCAGACCCGTCAAGTAACTCATCCTGTGTCTCCTTTCCCCTGTCCCGGCAGATCGGAGGGCCAAACAACAAAAAAGCCCTTTCCCGCTGAGAAAGGGCTCCCACGCAACCGGGCTTATCTTTCAGACAAGCGGGCGAACCCGTCTGCGGGAATTGGCACCGTACCATTCAAGGGCCGGTTGCCGTGACATCCTAGGGCCCGATCCCTCCGTCACTCTGGATAAGGAACAAGAAATGGGATAATAGGTTGGCGTCCACGATTTTGTCAAGAGCGTCGTTCTATTGGTAGGAGGAAACCTCCTCTGCCGGCCCCTCTTGATTCCGGCCGCAGCCGTCTTCGAGCTACGCGATGGACCTCTTTGTAACGGCAGTCTGGGACACCATCAATCGGTTTTCGCTGCTGAAGCCGGGTGATTCGGTGCTGTGCGCGGTGTCTGGCGGCCCCGACTCGGTGGCATTGCTCCTGGCCCTCAAGGAATTGAAGCTCGAGTGGCCGCTTTCACTATCGGTCCTCCATGTGAATCACGGCCTTCGGGGAGCCGAATCCGACCGGGACGCGGACTTCGTCGATACGCTCTGCCGTCAGTTGGAGATCCCACTCCACGTTCGATCGCACCGGCTGAAGGTGGGGCCGGGTGAGAATCTTCAAGATCGGGCCCGGAGGGTCCGTTATCGGTTCCTCTTCGAAATTGCCGCGGCCGGCGGGTCCGTCGTAGCCACCGGGCACAATCTTCAGGATCAGGCCGAAACCTTCCTGTTGAAGCTGGCGCGCGGTTCCGGTCCCATGGGGTTGTCGGGAATCTTCCCGGCGCGGGAGATCTTCCCTCACGGGTCGGAAGAGAGCCCGGTCCGCGTAGTCCGCCCGTTGCTGGAGAGCGACCGGGACGATATTTTGGGTTTCCTCGAGCGCCGGGGGCAGCCTTTCCGGGAGGATTCCAGTAACCGGAACCTCAGGTACGATCGCAACTGGGTCCGCCACCACCTGATTCCCGACATGAGCACCCGTCTGAACCCAGCCCTGATTTCGACCCTGGGACGGTCCGCCCGGCTTTTCCAGGAGCTGGCGGAGTTCCTGGAAGAGGAGGGGTGCAGGGCCTTTGCGTCGTGCCGGGAGACGCGGGGCCGCCGCGGCGGGGAGGTCTGGCTCAGGGTGGAGGCGCTTCTCGGTCTGGCGCCGGTTCTCAGGAAAGAGGTGGTCCGCCGTTCGGTGACCGACTGCAAGGGAGATCTCCGGGGTTTGGGGCTGGAGCACGTCGACCGGGTTCTGAATCTGGTCTCGGGACAAAGCGGAAGACGGATTCATCTGCCGGGGGGAATTGAGGCCAGCTTGGAATTCGACCACCTTAGGCTGGCAAAAGGGATCCTGCCGGTCCGGTTCAGTCACCGGCTATCGGTTCCCGGGGAGGTGACCATTCCGGAGACGGGGCGGCGCGTTGTCTGCCGCCGGCTGACGTCGCCGACCGGCGACACGGGGCAGTCGCTGCTTCGTTTTCCAGGCTCCAGCTTGACGGTGCGGAGCCGCCATGACGGGGACCGTTATCCGGGTCCATGTGGAAAAAAACTCAAGCGGCTCTTCCTGCAGCACCGAATTCCCCGAAGCGCCCGAGACACCCTGGTGGTGGTGGAGGACGGAGGCCGGCTGCTCTGGGTGGAGGGCCTTCCCATCGACCCACGGGTCAAGGCCGTTCCGGGCGAGAAGGGGGCCGTTCTGATTCAAGTCTCGGATGAACCACCGGTCTCGAGGGAACCCGGGAGGCGTGATCGTCGTCTATAGTGAAGCGCCGCAGGAAAGCTGCATACAATGATGAAACTATCGGCGGGCGTGTTCAGGCTCAGGGCATTTCCCTATAATGAAAGAGTGTCTGACGTAGTTGCGCCTCGGGAGGTCCGGTCTTGAACACTACCGCAAGGAGCATCTTTCTCTGGGTGGTCGTCATCGTGGCGGTGGTCGCTCTCTGGCAATTCCTGAGCACCGTCAAGAGCGGCGAGGTGGATCAGCTCAACTATTCGGAGTTCATTCAGACTCTCGCCGACGGCAAGATTCAAGAGATCACCATGACCGGCAACAAGGTCGAGGGGGAGTACGATTCCGCCGCGTCCGAAACCCTCCGATCCTTCCGCGTCATCATCCCCAAGGGATCCGAAGAGACCATCGCCAACCAACTGGACGCGAAAGGGGTCGTGGTCGAGGTCAACGAGAGCGAGCAGAGTTCGTGGATCTACGTGATCTTGACCTCCTGGTTTCCCATCATTCTTTTCCTGGCCTTCTGGATTTTCCTGATGCGTCAGATGCAGAGCGGCGGGAACAAGGCCCTCTCATTCGGCAAGAGCCGCGCCCGTCTCTCCACGAGCCAGCAGAAAAAGGTGACCTTCAAGGACGTGGCCGGCGTGGAGGAGGCCAAGGAAGAACTTCAGGAAATCATCGATTTCCTCAAGGAGCCCCAGAAGTTCCAGAAGTTGGGGGGGCGGATTCCCAAAGGCGTGCTCCTGATGGGACCTCCGGGAACGGGCAAGACCTTGCTGGCACGGGCCATCGCCGGCGAAGCCAATGCACCCTTCTTCAGCATCAGCGGTTCCGATTTTGTCGAGATGTTCGTGGGTGTCGGGGCCAGCCGTGTGCGGGACCTCTTCGAACAGGGGAAGAAGAACGCGCCTTGCATCATCTTCATCGACGAGATCGACGCCGTGGGACGCCACCGCGGCGCCGGTCTGGGCGGCGGGCACGACGAGCGGGAGCAGACCCTGAACCAGCTCCTGGTGGAGATGGACGGGTTCGAGTCCAATGAAGGCGTCATCCTGATCGCCGCCACCAACCGTCCGGACGTGTTGGACCCGGCACTGTTGCGTCCCGGGAGATTCGATCGTCAGGTGGTGGTCACGCTGCCGGACATCAAGGGCCGGGACGCCATTCTCAAGGTCCATATCCGGAAAACCCCGCTGGCCGAGGACGTGGACATTTCGGTGCTGGCCCGGGGAACCCCCGGGTTCTCGGGCGCCCAGTTGGCCAACCTGGTCAACGAGGCGGCTCTCAACGCGGCGCGATACGATCGCAAGGCCGTCAACATGGAGGACTTCGAGGAGGCCAAGGACAAGGTGCTCATGGGCAAGGAGCGCAAGTCCATGATCATGAACGAGACGGAGAAGCGCAGCACCGCTTACCACGAGGCGGGCCATGCCCTCGTGGCATACAAGCTGCCCGACGCCGATCCTCTGCACAAGGTCACCATCATTCCTCGTGGACGCGCCCTCGGCGTCACCATGCAGTTGCCCGAGGAGGACAAGTACAATTACACCAGGGAATACATGGAGTCCTCCATCACCATTCTCATGGGGGGACGGGTAGCGGAGCAGATCTTCCTGGAAAGTTGCACCACCGGAGCCTCCAACGATCTGGAGCGAGCCACCGATCTGGCCCGCAAGATGGTGTGCGAGTGGGGCATGAGCGAGGCGATGGGGCCTCTCACCTACGGCAAGAAGGAAGAGCAGATCTTCCTGGGCCGGGAAATCGCGCAACACCAGGACTATAGCGAACGGACCGCCGTCAAGATCGACAAGGAGGTCGAGCGGCTGATTCTGCACAGCTACAACCGGGCCACGGAGATCCTGGAGGCCGACCGGAGGCCATTGATCCGTTTGGCAGAGACTCTGTTGGAATACGAGACCCTCGACGGGGACGAGGTCGAGGCCGTGATCCAGGGCCGGAAAATCCGGATTCCCGCGCGGAAACCCGCACCTCCGGCCCAGGATGAGGCGGAAGAACCTGCCGAACCGCAGGAGAAGATCGCTTCGTCCCTTCCTCCCCTGGTGAAGCCGGAAGAGCGTCCGGCGCCGGCCTGATTCCTTCCATCCGTTGCCGGCGGGGCGCGGGTGGAGGACGGAGGGTGCGCCGGTTCCATATCTCCATCCGGCACCGGCCCCATTCTTCTTCCATGCAGGACAGCCACCCAGAAACCGAACTCGGAGACGGCCGGAAAGGCTTCACCCTGCGAGCCCGGGACAGGAGTCTGGAACTGGGTCCGACCACTCGGACCATGGCGGTGATCAACGTCACTCCCGACTCCTTCTCCGACGGCGGCAAGTTCCTCGATCCGGACCAGGCCGTCGACCGCTGTCTGGATCTGGCGGCCCAGGGCGCCGACATCCTGGACATCGGGGGCGAGTCCACTCGTCCGGGCGTATCTCCGATCTCGGTTGAGGAAGAGTTGGGCCGGGTGCTGCCGGTTCTGGAAGGTATCCGAGGCCGGACCCCGTGTCTCGTCTCCATCGACACCTACAAGTCGCGCGTGGCTGCGGCCGCCCTGGACGCAGGCGCCCATATCGTCAACAACGTCGGTGCGCTGAAGCTGGACCCGGATGTGGCGGAGATAGCGGGAAGGACCGGCGCCGCCATCGTGCTCATGCACATGCGGGGAACACCGCAAACCATGCAGACCCTGCCTCCCAGCCGGGACATTCTGACCGAGATCGAACAGGGTCTGACCCGGGCCGCAGGCCTTTGCGGCAGCTACGGGATTGCACGTGATAGAATCGTTCTCGACCCCGGAATCGGGTTTGGCAAAACAGTAGAAGACAACCTCAAGATCCTGAATCGGTTATCGCGGTTGGGCAGGCTCCGGTTCCCGATTCTGGTGGGTACGTCCCGAAAGAGCTTTCTCGGCAAAATCCTCGACATCCCGGTGCAGGAGAGGCTGCTGGCGACGGCGGCTTCGGTGGTTATGGCGGTGGTCAGAGGAGCCCACATCGTGAGGGTCCACGATCTGACTGAAATGGCCCATGCGCTCCGCATAGCCGACTCGATACTGGGCGAAAGGAGAATCTGCTGAAGTGGACGCATTCTCCGGTATTTTCGATCTTGGTGTCCGGGATCTGCTCGACATCCTGGTGGTGGCCGTCCTCATCTACCACATCCTGCTTCTGTTCAAAGGCACCCGCGGCTTGCAGATCACGTTGGGAGTCATGGGACTTCTGGTGGTCTACTATCTGGCCCGGAGTCTGGAACTCCAGATGGTGGAGACCCTGTTCTCGAACTTCTTCATCAACTTCATCCTGGCCGCCATCATCATCTATCAGAGGGAAATTCGCCGGGGACTGGCGGCGCTGGGCCGGGGAAGGTTCTTCCTTCCCTTGTTCACGTCGGCGGAGCGGGTCAACTTGAACGGATTGGTAGCGACGGCGGCCCGCTTATCCCGGGAAAAAACCGGGGCGTTGATCGTCATGGAGCGGGAAATAGGCCTCCGCAACTACATCGAGACGGGGATCAAACTGGATGCCCTGCTCGGAAATGACCTGTTGCTGAGTATTTTCAGCCCGGGCTGTCCACTCCACGACGGGGCCGTGATCATTCAGGCCGACCGCATCGCCGCGGCGGGTTGCTACCTTCCCCTGACCACCGGTCCGGGCCTGGGTCACCGATTGGGAAGCCGCCATCGGGCCGGTCTCGGAATCTCGGAGGAAACCGACGCTATTTCCATTATCGTCTCCGAGGAGACCGGCCGGATCTCGATTGCGTTCCAGGGAAATCTGATCCAGGACCTGGAAGGTCCGAAGCTGTTGGCGTTGCTGCGGGAGTTGATGGGAACTCCCCGTAGCCCGTCGGCTCAAGCAGCCCAGAGGAGTCCCGAGCCCGCATGATTCGTCCGCGCCAGTGGCTCCTGAACAATCCCGGCCTGAAGGTGGTCTCTCTGGGCCTTTCGTTCCTGCTCTGGAATCTATTAGGCGTCAAGGACGAGGTCATTCGAGTCGTGACGGTCCCGGTCCAGTTCGTCAACCTGGCGCCGGACCTGGCCATCTCCACCGACTACCAGCGGCAGGTGGAGGTGACCATCCGTTCGCGGCGCCGAATCGCCGTCGAGGAGGTGGAGGGCCGCATGTCGGCTGAAATCGATCTCCAGACGATGGTGGCCGGCAACGTCCAGATTTCCCTGAACGAGCGCAACATCAGCAACCGTCCGCTGGGGGTGGAGGTCTTGAGCATTGCGCCCAACCCGCTCCAGTTGGAGTTGGAACAGATCCACGTCAAGATGGTGGAAGTTCGGCCGCGATTGGAGGGCGAACCGGAGGAGGGGTACGAACTGGTTGAAGTATTGACGTCGCCCCAGGAGTTGCAAATATCGGGTCTGGAGGCAGAGTTGGCCAAGGTTTCCGCCATTGCAACCGAACCGTTGGACATCTCCGGCCGTTCCTCAGGGTTCGACGCGGAGGTCGACGTGGACCCACCCAGTCCGCGCCTCAGGATCGATAGTGGTTCGTCCGTAGTCCTGCAGCTCTTGATCGAGGAAAAAAGGCGCCAGCTCACGCTGACCCGTGTTCCCGTGGAATTGGACCCTCCGAGAGACGGGACCAGTCTCGTGACCCGCTCGTTGAAATTGATCGTGTCGGTGCCCATCTCTTTCGAAGGCGAGGTTTCCAGCAAGGATTTTCGGGTCCGGGTGGAGGCGAACGACCTCCAGCCCAGCCGGAATCCCTACGAGATTCTTCCCGAAATCGTGTCGGTTTCCGAGGTGGAAGACTTGGAAGACCTCTACCGGGTAGAGGCGATGGAGCCGGCACAGGTCAAGGTCCGGGTCAGGCGTTAGTCCGTCGTCTCCTGCCGCACGCTCCGGGCCCGGGAGACCTCGACGAATCATCGTAGGGAACTGAAGCAAAGATTGGTCACGTCGTATGGCCGGCGATCCGGCAAGTAGTGCGGGCTAGTTCGAATGTCCAGTCTCTTCGGGACCGACGGAATTCGAGGAGTGGCGGGCGAGCCTCCTCTCGACCCTGCAACCGTTTTTCAAATCGGCCGGTGCCTCGCCCGCCAAGGGTGCCGGTCGGTAGTCGTAGGGCGGGACACTCGAGAAAGCGGCCCCTGGATCGAAGAGGCCTTGATCCGAGGTCTCTCGAGCGCCGCCGTCCGCGTGACCTCCGCCGGCGTGTTGCCGACTCCCGCCATCTCCGTTCTCTGCCGGGAATCGGAATTCGACGCCGGCGTTATCGTCTCGGCCTCTCACAACGTCTATAGCGACAACGGTCTGAAATTCTTCACGGAGCGGGGGCGGAAGCTGTCGCGGCGTGAGGAACTGGCCCTCGAAACGCATCTGGAGGCGGAAAGCTCCTCTTCCTCCGTGCCGCCGACGCCCGGTTCGAATCCGCCGGCGTTGGTCCGAACCGATCCCGACTGTCTCGAGAGGTACTCCGGGTTTCTGCGGTCGGTCTTGGAAGTGGAGAGTCTGGAGCCCCTGAAGCTGGTTCTGGATTGCGCTTCCGGAGCCGCGTCCCAGGTGGCGCCCCGGCTCTTCAGTGACCTTGGGGCTCGCGTTACGGTGATCGATGACCCACCCGACGGCCGAAACATCAATCGAGACTGCGGGGCGGTTCATCCGCGGCGGATGGCTCGAACCGTGATGAAAACAGACGCCGACTTCGGCGCCGCCTTCGATGGTGACGCAGACCGAGCCATCCTTGCCGATCGCCATGGGCGGCTCCTGACCGGCGATCACATTCTCTATGTTCTGGCCAGGCACCTGCTGGAGCGAAACCTTCTGCCGACTCGGCGCATCGTCGCCACGGTCATGTCCAACCTGGGTCTGGAGGCCGCCCTGGCCAACCTGGAAGTCGGCCTGGTCCGGACACGAGTCGGAGACAGGAACGTTCTGGAATCCATGTTGGAGGAAGAGGTCTCTCTGGGTGGCGAGCCTTCGGGCCACATCATTCTGGGAGAGCACTCAATGGCGGGAGACGGTATCCTGACCACCCTGAAAATCGCTCAGGTCCTGCTCCTGGAACGGCGTTCGCTGGCCCAGTTGAGCGCCGGCCTGAGACTCCGGCCGCAAGTTCTGCGAAGCGTTCCCGTGGGAGGGCGGAGGCGGGACCTGCTGGAAGATCGGATGGTCCGCGGTCGAATCGAATCCGTTCAAGAGTCCTTGCAGGGCAAGGGCCGGATCCTGGTGCGCTGCTCCGGGACCGAACCGGTGGTCAGGATCATGGCGGAAGGAGAGGATCGGGAGCACCTGGAAGAATGCGTAGCAGGGATTGCCGCGCAGATCCGGCGTTTCCAAGCACGTCTGGCGGCGCCGGACGAAACCAGGCGGCAGGAGCGGTCGTGAGTCCGGAATCGTCTTTGCAACCATCCCGGGAGACCTCGAGCCCAGGGTTTCCCACAGCAGAACACCTGTTCGAGACCCTGGCTGAGAAAGCCCTCCGAAACCGGCGGCTCGAGGGCCTGCACGGAGCCGATTCGGCCTTGGTGCTGGCCTCGATCTATCGCAGGAATCCCGGCTTCTATCTCTGGTTGTGTCCGCGCAATCGGGATCTGGAGACCATGGCGGAGAATCTTCGGCTGTTCCTGCCCCAAGAGTGCCGGGATCAGGTCCTGCTTCTTCCCGGGTCCGAAGCGGATCCTTATCGCGGGCTCTCTCCCCACCCCGAGATCGCGGTGGCTCGAGCCGCCGCTCTCTGGAGGATACGCCGCGCGAAACAGGGATTGATCCTCACGACCCTGACCGCCCTGGGACCCCGGCTTCCCTCTCCTCAAACCTTCATGAGCCAGTGTCTCGACCTGGAGGTGGGAAGGTTCTTCCCTCCGGATCACCTGACCCGAACTCTGGACGAAGTGGGTTACGTCCGGGAAGACCCGGTCAGCAGCGTGGGGGAGTACTCCATGCGGGGCGGCATCATCGATGTCTTCTCTCCGTCGGCTTCGGCTCCCGTCCGCATCGAGTTCTTCGGAGACGAGATCGAGTCCATCCGCGAATTCGATCCGACCTCCCAGCGCTCGGTAGCGCTGGTGCCCGGATGCCGTGTGGTTCCTATGAGAGAACTGGGCGTCACGGCCCGAGACATCGCTCGTTGGCACCGCGAAGCTCCGGATCACTGGTCGGAAGTTCGATTCGCTCAGGCCCTGGAGGAAAGACTCCAGTTCACGGCCAACGGCGAGCTCTTCAATGGGTTCGAGGCATTGCTGCCCCTCGTGGTCCGGACCCCTCATCATCTTTTGGATTTCATCCAAGCGGAAGGCAGATCGTCCCCGACGCTGGTTCTGTCCGACTGGGATGAACTCCGGAATGAGCACGGGAAGATTCGGGAACAATGGGAGCAGAGTTATCGAGAACGCACGGCCAACGGAGATCTCGCCCTGCCGCCGGACCGGCTGTATTGGTCCGTGGAGGTGATGGAGAGTTGGACGAAGCAATGTCCGACCTTCTACCTGAACCGGCTGTTTCAGGACCGGGCAGAGACAGAGCGTTTCGATTTCCGGATCGAGCGGCAGTACTCGGGCCAATTTCGGGGTCTGTTGGCCGACCTTGAGGAATGGACCAGGCGAGAACGGGTCGTCTTCGTGATGAAGACGCCGGGGATGGTCGACCGGCTGGTCGATATCTTTCGCGAGTACGATATTCATCTGCATCGTGCTTCCGGGTTCGGTAGCGCCCTGGTTCACCGAACCGCCGTGATCCAGGGACGGCTCTCCGAGGGTTTCCACTCTCCCAGCCTGGGTTTGCGCCTGTTGGGCGAAGAGAACCTGTTCGCGGAGGTTTCCCAGGCTCCCGCGCCGTCCCGGAGCGTGCCCGACCCGGCCGCCAGTTTCCTCTCCGACTTCCGGGATCTGAAGTCCGGGGACTATGTGGTTCACGTCGATCATGGAATCGGACACTTCCGGGGACTTCGGTCTTTGGGTGTCGGCGGCGACGCCCGGGAGTTCCTGGTGGTCAGTTTCCGGGGGGACGACAAGCTGTACGTCCCTGCGGATCGGCTGGATCAGCTCCAGAAGTATCGGAGTTCCGGCGAATCCAAACCGCGGTTGGATCGATTGGGAGGCGCTTCCTGGAAGAAGACGAAGGCGCGGATCAAGAAATCCATGCGGAGCATGGCCGAGGATCTGCTCAAGTTGTACGCGCAACGGGAGGTGGCCCGGGGACATGTTTTCCCGGAGGACGACGCTCTGGTCAGGGAGTTCGAGGCGGCGTTCCCCTATGAGGCGACTCCCGACCAGGCTGCCGCCATCGAGGCTGTCAAGAAGGACATGATGGCGCCGCGTCCCATGGATCGCCTGATTTGTGGAGACGTGGGATACGGAAAGACCGAAGTGGCCATGAGAGCCGCCTTCCGGGCGGTCAACGACAGCAAGCAGGTTGCCGTCCTGACCCCCACGACCGTCCTGGCGCTGCAGCACTACAACACCTTTCGCGAGCGTTTCAAGGGGTTTCCCGTCTCCATCGGGATGATCAGCCGCCTTCGCAACCGCAGCCAGCAACGAGAGATCCTGGAGAACACGGAATCGGGGAAGACCGACGTTCTCATTGGAACCCATCGTCTCCTCTCCCGGGACGTCCGGTTCCGGGACCTGGGTCTTATCGTGGTGGACGAGGAGCAACGGTTCGGGGTCGCCCAAAAGGAACGGCTCAAGCGGTTGAAGACCCGCGTGGACGTGCTCAATCTCTCGGCAACGCCGATTCCTCGCACGCTGAGCATGTCGCTGACGGGTGTACGCGACCTCTCCATCATCGAGACCCCTCCCAAGGACCGTTTGTCCATTCAGACTGCCGTGGTCAGATTCAGTCGTTCGCTGATCCGCACCGCCATCGACCTGGAGTTGAAGCGCCAGGGACAGATTTTCCTGGTCCACAACTCGGTGGAGACCATCTACACCATCGCGCGCATGGTCCAGGAGACGGTGCCCGAAGCTCGCGTCGCCGTCGGGCACGGCCAGATGAGGGAGAATCAGCTTGAAAAGGTCATGCTGGATTTCCTCGACTATCGCTACGACGTGCTGGTCGCCACCACCATTATCGAAAACGGCCTGGACATCCCCCGGGCCAATACTCTCCTGGTGAACCGGGCCCACCGATTCGGACTCGCCCAGCTCTACCAGCTCAGGGGCCGGGTCGGGCGCTCCAATCGCAGGGCCTACGCCTATCTGCTCATTCCGTCCGAGGAAACTCTGAGCACCGCCGCCGCCAAGCGCCTTGCGGCCATCCGGGAATTCAGCGACCTGGGTTCCGGATTTCGCATCGCCGCCATGGATCTGGAGATCCGCGGCTCGGGCAATCTTCTGGGGCAGGAACAACATGGGCACATCAATGCCGTCGGTTTCGAGCTCTATCTGAAGCTGCTGCAGGAGGCGGTTCGGGAGTTGAAGGGAGAGGAGGTCCAGGAGGAGATCCGCATCAGTATCGACCTCGGTCTGGACATCCACATTCCGCAACACTACATCGGCGACCCGAGTCAGCGACTCTGGCTCTACAAGCGGCTGAGCATTCTGTCGAGCCGGAAATCTTTGGAAAGCCTGAAGGAGGAGGTCGAAGACCGGTTCGGCAAGTACCCGCGTTCCGTCTCGAATCTTTTCGAATATGGAGCGTTGCGGCTGAGCGCGAATCGCTTGAGAATCAGTTCCATCGACCTCCGGGGCCCGAGGGTTGCGTTGAGGTTCAGGGATGACACGCCGGTGTCTCCGCATGACGTCGTCGCTCTGGTCCAGGAGAGGACCGATCTGACTCTGGCTCAAGGCGGGGTTCTCAACCTTCGAGTCCCTTCTTCTGATTCGGCGGCCCTCTTCGCGTCGGTCAACGCGGTGATCGAGAGCATCAGGGATAGGGTAGAGAAACGAGAAATCAGTAGTCCGGACTGTTGAGGAAGAGATCTTGACGGTCGTGTCGGGCTGCGAGCCTGTGAGTTCGGCGCGGCCAGGGGCCCCGGCACGGCGATATCGGGTGCAGGCTGATAGAATGAACGGCGATGCTCACGAATCTGATACCGATTCGTGCCGGTGGGACGCTGGGCCGGAGTTGGATCGGGACGGTGGTGCTGCTTCATCTCGGGTGGGTCGGCTGCGGGCTTCCGGCGGGAGACGCCAGTTCGCCTGAACAGGAGACTCTGGTGGCGCAGTTGGACGAGGAGCAAATTACTCTTCGAGAATTCGAAGCCTACTTGACGACTGATTCGGACCCGGGACAGGACCCGCCTCGAAGAGGCCGGTTTCGTGACTTTGTGGTGGAGAAAATGCTTCTGCATCAGGCTCGGCTTGACGGCATCAGCGTGGCCGACGAGGAGTTGGAGGAGCAGATGGGGAATCTTCAGATCGAAGCCGGAGACTCCCAGTTCACCGAACGCTTGCGCCGATTCCTCACAACTCAGAAGTTGCTCAAGCTGAAGGTCCGGGATCAGGTGGAAGTGACCTCATCCAACATTCGCGACTTTTACGGGAGTCACGGCGAACAGTTCCGGGTTGGCGATTCGGGAAGGGTATTGGAGATTCTGGTGGACGACCGGGATCGAGCGCAGGAAATCCTGGAAGCGCTGGAGCCGGGAGACGTACGGCAGTTCCAGGAGATGGCCCGATTGAACTCCAAGGGTCTGACCGCAGAATCCGGCGGGTCCTTGGGGACCTTCGAGCGGGGTCAACTGCCGAGTGAGTTCGAAAAGGTCATTTTGTCGCTCGAGCCGGGCGAGATCAGTCACGTGTTTCGATCCCGGCATGGGTACCACCTCTTCATGGTGGAGGAATGGATACCGCGGCACCACAAGAGTCTCTACCATGTTCAAGAGGGGATCTTCTCGACTCTGATTGCAAAGCAGGAGAGCGCCGCAGTGGATTCCTACATCGAGGGCCTGCTGGCCGGGGCCTCGCTCCAGATCTACGACAGCGAACTCGAATTCCGGGAGAGCGATGATCATGTTTCCGCGCCAAATTGAGGTGATTGCGATTGCTGGGGTCCTGCTGTTGTCCGGGCTGGTTCAGGGACAGGACCAGGGAGTGGCGGGAGATTCGCCGCGGCCGGCACAGCGGAAGCAGCAGGCGCCGCCTCCGGAGCCGGTTCTCCTGGACGAGATCGTGGCCCGGGTCAACGACCAGACCATCACCCGCAGGGACCTGGACCACGAGTTGTACGTCGTCCAATCCGATGTGCGGCGGCGGATACAGGATCGGGAACGTGCGATGCGCATCTGGCAGACGCAGAAAAAACACGTATTGCGTGAAATGATCGACACGCGGCTGCTCCTGCAGAAGGCCGAGGAACTGGGCGTGGCCCCCAACGTCGACGACGACGTCTCGGCTCACCTCGAGACTATGCGCAAGGAGAGTGGAATTCCCAGCCTCGAGGCCATGGATCAGGCCATGCGCCGGCAGGGTTTGAACCTCGGTCAAATGAGGGAGAGACTGAGGCAGAGATTCATACAGGAACGCCTGTTGCGCGCCATGGTCTACTCCCGGATCACACTGCTGACGCCGGAGATCCAGGAGTACTACGATCAGAACCTTGAACAGTACACCGAGCCCGAGGAGGTGGAGTTGGCCGAGATCCTGTTTCTGACCGAGGGCAAGGAGAAGAACCAGGTCCAATCCAAGGCTCAGGGAGTCCTGGACCGGCTCCAGGCTGGAGGCTCGTTCGAAGAGTTGGCCAAGGAGCATTCCGAAGGTCCCACGGCCAATCGGGGAGGGTCGATCGGGTCCTTCAAGCGGGGGTCCATGCAGCAGGTTCAGGAAGCGGCCGTGACCAAGTTGAAAGAGGGGGAGTCCAGCGACCTCATCGAGGCCGACTACGGGTTTCAGATTCTCAAGCTGTTGAAGCGAACGCCCAAGCGGCAGTTGGATCTGGAAACGGTGCGGGGCCACGTCCAGCAGCAGCTTTACGTCAAGAAAGCCGCGCCCCAGCTCAAGAAGTACGTGGAAGGCCTGCGGGAGGAGAGCTTTATCTACGTCGATCCCAGCTACCAGGAAGAGTACGACGTCGAGGAGATGGGACTGACGTCGATCAAGTTCTGAGCCTGGAAAACAGCAGCGCTCATCACACCCGCCGCCGGCGTCCGCCGCCCGCTCAATCCGCTCTCAAATCTAGAGTCCGGCCCGTTTCTCGGCTCTCCGTTTGAACACCCATGAGATGACGATGCTCACGAGGTAGAGCATGACCATGGGCCCGCTCCAGAGGAACAGGTTGATGGCATCCGTGGTGGGAGATACCACGGCTGCGACCATGACCATGAGGAGAAAGGCATAGCGGAAGTTTCGCCAGAGAAAGCCGGGAGTGATGAGCCCGAACATGGAGAGGAAGGCCACGATCACCGGAAGCTGAAAAATGGCCGCCATGCCCAGAATGATGATCACCTCGAAATTGAAGTATTCGATGGCGGTGACCATGGGCTGGAAGGCGCTGCCGAACTCGTTGATCAGAAAGTCGAGCGCCGTGGGGAGGATGACGTAGTAGGCGAAGGTGCCGCCCAGCAGGACCAGCGCCGTCGATGAGACCAGGAAGGGGATGACGTAGCGCTTCTCCCGCTGGTACAGGCCCGGGGCGATGAAGAGCCAGACTTGCGTCAGAATCGCCGGAGCGGCCAGGAAAACGGCCGCGACGAAAGAAACCTTCAGGTAGATCGTGAACGGCTCCGTGGGCTTGATGAACGTCAACTTCTCGATACCGCTGTTCTTGATGGGTACGGCCAGGAACTCGAAGACGGGCTCGCGGAAGATCCAGCAGCCGATGAAAGCGACCGCCACGGCGACCGCACTCCAAAGGATGCGTTTGCGAAGCTCGTCCAGGTGCTCCAGAAACGTCATCTTGGCGCCCAGCTCGTCGTCGGTAGATTCCGGGTCGTCTTCGGCGTCCGTTGGGGCTACCGGCGTTGGGGGATCGGATGGGGGCGGGGAGGAACTGGAAACCGGGACGATCTCCTGCTCCGCGTCTCCGGTCGACTGAGTCTCGGACGCGCTTGAGTCTTGGGGAGGCGGAGAACCCGGGGAGTCATTCATGAAAGACGGTCGATTGGCTGAGCGGGAGCCACCGGGAGCCGATCATGACGCATCGATATCTCTCTGGATCTTCTTCAACTCGTCGGTCTCGGCCCGAACCTCGTCTTCCCAGGTTCGTTTCAACTCGTTGGAGGCCCGCTTGAATTCGGCCAGGCTCTTACCCAGAGACTTGCCCAGGTCAGGAAGCTTCCGAGGGCCGAAGATGACAAGAGCGATGATAAAGATGATCACCACTTCCTGAAAGCCCAGATTCCACATGATTGCCTCGTCTCGCTGGAGGGGAATAGTAAGTCAACGCATTGAATCAAGTCAAACCGGAACGGACCCGCGTGGGCAGAGAGAATCGCCGTCCGCCGGGATCCGGACCCGGTCGGATGCCTCGGCGACTATTGCAGCGGGCCGTTGATGTTATACTGCCCGGCAACCAACGTCATTCGGCGGTCTTGGGGAAACCTGGACGGAAAGGGCTCGGGAACTTGGATTACTCTGGAGACCGGTCGAACAAGGGACTCGGAATATTTCTGGTTCTGGCGATCCTGGTCGTCACCCTGCTCGGCGGATGGCTGGGCGAGAAGGTCATCGCCGGCGCTCCGCTCGAAGAGGACACCCAGAGGCTGCTGCAGGCCTTCACGGCCACGCTGGATCGTATCCACTCGGACTACGCCCGGGATGTGGACGGGAACCGCCTGATCGAGAGTGGCATTCGGGGTCTTCTGAGATCCCTCGATCCCCACAGTTCTTTTTTCTCCCGGGCCGACTACAGCAAGCTCCAGGAAGAGCAGAAGGGCAAGTATTACGGGCTGGGAATCAGCATCAAGGCGGAATCCCCGGGGAGCGGGCGCGTGGTGGTGGAAAAACCTCCCTCCGTCGGGACGCCGGCCTACAGGGCGGGCATCCAGGTCGGCGATGTGATCTCCAAGATCAGGGGCGAATCGATCGAGGACTGGGACCTTCTGGAAGAGGTCATCCCCAACCTGAAAGGCCCCAAGGGGACCACGGTCCAAATCACCATCGAGCGTCCGGGTGTTCCCGAACCCATCGAAATGACGGTGGAGCGGGACGAGATCCCCATGTACACGATCGAGTTCGCTTTCTACCTCCCGACCGGCATCGGCTATGTGAAGATCAAGAAATTCTCCGAGACCACGGGAGAGGAATTGAACGACGCACTGATGAGGTTGAACGAATCCAAGCTGCAGGCCTTGATATTGGATCTGCGAGACAATCCGGGCGGCGCCCTCAACCAGGCGATCCAGGTTGCAGACCGGTTTCTCTCCAAGGGACAACTGGTGGTACGGACGCGCATGCGCAAGGGTCGAGGCCACGAGTATGTGGCGCCCAAGGGGCGGGTTCATGGCTATCCCATGGTCGTCCTCATCGATCGCAACAGCGCCAGCGCCAGTGAAATCGTAGCCGGCGCGCTGCAGGACCACGACCGCGCCCTGATCGTGGGGGAGACCAGCTTCGGCAAGGCGCTGGTCCAAACCATTTACCCATTGGAACAGAACCGAGGTCTGGCTCTGACCACCGGCAGGTATTACACGCCGAGCGACCGGCTCATCCAGCGCAGCTACCGTGAAAGCTTTTACGAATACTTTTCGGGAAGGCGTGAGAATTCTTCGACGGAACGGACCGAACACAAGACCGACAGCGGAAGGCCTGTCTTCGGCGGAGGCGGCATCACTCCGGATGAGGAGGTCTCTCGGCTGACGCTCCCCAAGGTCCTGCGTCAGCTGGCCCGCAAGGACAGCTTCCGCCAATTCGTGGAGAAGCTGTCCAAGGGAGATCTCGATTCCAAGTTCCGTTTTCCCAGCCAGTTGGAACGCTGGAGCAGTCTCTCGGAGGCGGAGAAGGGGCGGCTTCGCCAGCAGCACCGGGTGACCGATAAGATTCTCAGCCGGTTCCGGCAATATCTCGACGACGAGAAGATCGCCTACAATCACGCCGATTTCGACGAAAACGAGCACCTGATCAAGACCTATCTGGAACAGCAGCTCATGACCCGGGTCCTGGGTGAGGAAGAAGGACAGCGGGTCCGTTTGAGCATCGACAAGCAACTCCGAAGAGCCATCGAACTCCTTCCCCGGGCGAAAGCTCTCTTTGACAACGTCGTTGCTGTCAAACAGGGTGACACCTAGACCGAAATGGCTCGGCCGGCAGCTGGAACAGACCGGGAGTGGGTTCCTGTGCGGAGGCTTGAGCCTCCCGTCGGCTCGGTGCCCGGATTTCGGCGGTGCTTTGTCAGGCACGTGGCTGCCCTGGCCGGCTTGGCCTTGCTCGCCGGTTGTGGTTCTCAGCGTCGAGTCGCCGTACCCGTTCCAACCGACAGTTCACCGGTAGCCGGGACTCAACCTGCCGCGGTTATCGAAGACGAAGCTCCGGACCTGGATTTGGAGATCCAGCGAGAGATGGCCGAAAACCGCGTGCGGGAGCGGATCCGGTCTTCCCGACAGCTCTACCTGGAAGGAGAATCGCTGTTCAATCAGGGACTGGCGGACCAAAGCGGGGACTACTTTCTGAGAGCGCTGGATGAACTGGTCGAAACCGAGGCGGATTCCGCTCTGAACCGGCAGCTGGAACGAGCCTATTACTCCCTGTTGGGCAAGATCGAGGACCTCAGGCTGGAAGACCTGGACGGCGTCCGGGATGAGGACAGTCCCATCGAATGGCTGGCCAACCGCAACGTCTTCACCATTCGGGTGGACCCGAAGTTGAAGCATCTGGCAAGCGAGGATCTGCTGACGTCCCAATTTGACGTCCCCGTGGTCCTCAATGAACGCGTGCTCCGATTCCTGACCTACTACCGGACGCGCGGCCGGGTCTTCATGGAGCGGGGACTGCAGCGATCGGGCCGTTACCTGGAAATGTTCAGGGCCGTGTTTCGCCGGGAGGGTATTCCCCTGGATCTGGTCTACGTGGCCCATATCGAGAGTCTTTTCCGACCCAAAGCGGTCTCACGGGCGCGGGCCAGGGGCATCTGGCAATTCATTCGAGGAACCGGACGCCTCTATGGTCTCAGGCAGGACTGGTGGATCGACGAACGTTCCGACATCCTGAAGTCCACGGTGGCTGCCGCTCGGTACCTGAAGCACCTCTACGGCGAGTTCGGGGACTGGTACCTCGCTCTGGCCGGGTACAACTGCGGTCCCCGGAGAATCGAGCGGAATCTCCGGCGCTACGGGCGCATCGACTATTGGGAAATGGCCCGTCGCCGGCTCCTGCCCCGGGAGACCAGGAATTACGTGCCCTCTTACCTGGCGGCCACCATAATCTTCAAGAACCCGGCCCGGTACGGATTCCAAGTCGAACCGGATCCCGAACTGAGGTTCGAATTGGTTCCCATGGAACACCAGGTGGACCTGGACACCTTGGCCGAACTCATCGAGGTCCCGGCCCGGATGCTGGATGACCTCAATCCGGAGCTGAGGAGACGGGTGACTCCCCATAAGCTCCCCGGGTATCGGATGAAGGTGCCCGTAGGCAGGGGAGCGCTGACTCAGGAAAAGGTGGCCCAACTTCCACCCGAGAAGCGAATCAGGCTTCAGCACCACCAGGTCAGAAAGGGAGAGACGCTGTCGCTGATCGCCAGCCGTTACGCCACCTCGATCCAGGCCATCGCTCAGGCCAATCGGCTCCGGAGCATCCACCGGCTCCGGATCGGGCAGGAGTTGGCTATTCCACTATTCCCTTCCGGAAGGGGCGGCGCAACTCGCCGCGCGGCCTCGAAGGTCCGTCGTTCCAATTCCTCGGGCCCGCACGTGGTCAGCCGGGGAGACACGCTCTACGACATCGCCCGAGCCTACGGGGTGAAGCTCAAGGACCTGCTCCGCTGGAACAAACTGAGTCCAAGGCAGCGGATTTTCCCGGGACAGAAGATTCTGATCTCGCCGTAGGAGCGGGGAAAGACAGGCGGGTGGTCTGCGCGCAGCCTGGGAGGGGAGACATTCTTGTCCCCCATTTTTCAATTCGACCGGTTGGAAGACGCTTCGCGGAGTGGGGACTCCGTCCCCCCAAGACCCCCCTGTCGGCGACAAGAAAGTCGCCGCCCCCCCTAATCGGCGACAAGAAAGTCGCCGCTCCCCCGGACCAGCTTCTCGGTCTCGCGGGCAATGACCAGCTCCTCGTTGGCCAGGATCACCAGGACCTGGACCGGTGACCCAGGGGCCGAAATGCAGCCCTCCCGGCCCCGGGAATCGTTGGCGCCGGCGTCCAGGTGGACCCCCAGGAACTCCAGCCCCTGGCAGATCTTCTGCCGGATCGCGATGCCGTTTTCTCCGATGCCGCCGGTGAACACGAGGGCGTCCAGTCCACCCAATACCGCCGTATAGGCCCCCACGTACTTGCGAGTCTCGTGCACCAGCACGTCCAGGGCCAGAGCGGCTCTCGGGTTCCCGCGGCCTGCCGCTTCCTCCAGATCCCGGACGTCGCCGCTCACCCCCGAGATTCCCTTCAAGCCGGAGTCCTTCACCAGCCGCTCCCTAAGCCGTCCAGGACTGAGGTCCTCATTCTCCAGCAGGTAGAGAAGGATGAACGGGTCCAGATCGCCGTTTCTGGTGGCGTTGGGTAGACCGGACTGGGGAGAGAAGCCCATGCTGGTCTCCACCGAGACGCCCCCTTTGAGGGCGCAGACACTGGAGCTGCCTCCCAGATGGCAGGAGATGATTCGCAACTCGCGATCCGGGTTTTCCAACAGTTGCGGTGCTCGCAGCGACACGTACCGGTGGGAGGCGCCATGGAACCCGTAGCGGCGAATGGCGTGCTTTCGGGACCATTCGAAGGGAATGCCGTAGGTGCGGGCGGCCTCGGGGATGGTTTTGTGGAAAGCGGGCTCGAAGACTCCCACCAACGGCTTCTCGGGAAGTATCTCACTGAAGATACGGAATGCCTGGATGTAGGGAGGATTGTGAGCGGGCGCCAGGGAAGTGTACTCCTCCATGGCGGCGATGACCTGATCCGTGATGAAGACCGAATCGGCGATCCCTTTGGCGTGCACCGGCTTGAATCCCACGGCGTCCAGTTCTTCCAGGCTGTTCAGGACTCCGGATTCGGGGTCGGTCAGCAGCTTGAGTGCGTGGTCTACGGCCGCTCGCTGGTCGGGACACTCCAGATCTCCCGTCAATTCCGGCTCCTGGCCGCGCCGATAGTTGAAGGGAGACGACGGGTTACCCACCCGTTCCACCCGGCCGGCGGCCAGAATCTCTTCATCCTCCATCCGGAAGAGACGGAACTTGAGGGAGGTGGATCCGACGTTGACGACCAGGACTAGCATGGCGGAAGTCCGATCCCGGTCAGTCGGCGGCGTGTTGGGCGACCAGCCGACCGATGGCGATGGAACGAATCTTGGTTTCCGGTGTTTCGGCCCGGGAAAGGAGGATCAAGGGGACTCTGGCCCCGACCACGATTCCACCCGATTCTCCGCCGGCCATATAGAGAATCGCCCGGTAGAGGATGTTGGCGGCTTCGATGTCCGGAGCGATAAAGACGTCCGTGTTCTCGACCAGGGGGGTCTCGATCCCCTTGCGGTCGGCCGCGAACCGGCTCATGGGGACGTCAAGGGCGATGGGACCCTCCACATATCCGCCCTTCAACTGGCCCCGCCGGTTCATCATGGTCAGGGCCGCCGCGTCCACCGTGGCCGGCATGGCGGGATTGACGAACTCCAGAGCGCAGAGGAGAGCGACGTTGGGCTTCTCGATGCCCAGGGCGTGGGCCACGTCGATGGCATTACGGCAGATCTCCGCTTTCTGAGCCAGCTCGGGAGCCAGGTTGATGGCGGCGTCGGTCATGATCATGAGCCGGTCGATGCCGGGGATCTGGAAAACGATGACCTGGCTCAGTTGGCGGCCGGTTCGGAGGCCTTTCTCCCGATTCAGGACCGCGCGGATCAGCACGGAGGTGTTGATCTTCCCCTTCATCAGGAGATCCGCGTCACCGTCTCGAATCATCCCAATGGCCTGAAGGGCCGCTGCGCTATCGTCCGGCTGGTGGATCAGCTGTCCCGGGCCGAGCTGGAGTCCGGCGGCCGCCGCCATGGGCTCGATCTTCTCCCGGTCTCCAACCAGCACTGCCTGGGCCAAGCCCATCTCACGAGCCTGCTGGAGGGACTCTATGACGTCCGGGTCGTGTCCCGCGGCCACGGCGATCCGGGCCGGACCCAATCCGATGGCAGTCTCGACCAATTCATCCAGATTGCGAAACATTTCTCCTTACTCCCTTGGTCCACCCGGGAATCGGGGCAGTGCTCGATCAGCGGCTCAGGAGCCGATGACCTCGGCGGCGATGGATTCGAACTCCTCGTCCGTCAGCAACGCCTTGTTCCGGATCGAAACCTGCTTCACGCGATCCACGATCTCCTTGGTCTGATCGGCGGTCGCGCTCATTCCACGCTCCTCCAGCGCCTCCTCCACGTTGGCCAATCCGGCACCCTTCCCGAGGGCGATCGAGACACCGGGACGTCCGGCCACCTGGGGAAGGAAGGGGATGTATTCCAAGGGCTCCACGTCTTTGCAGCGCCGGTGAAACATGGCCACGATTCCCGATTCGATCTTGTACAGGGAATCGCCCACGATGGGCCGATTGGGCGGCAGCTCGACATTGGACAGCTTCTGCACCAGCTTGGAGAGTTCGTAGAATTCCTCCGTCCTGACGCCGACATCGACTCCGTAGAGCACCTTCAGGGCCATGACGGTGTCCTCCAGGGGCACGTTTCCGGCCCGTTCTCCGAGGGCCGAAACGGTGACGTGGGCCACCGAAGCACCGTTGGAGAGGGCGGTGATGGTGTTGGCGACACCGAGGCCGAAATCTTCATGGCAATGAATCTCGATGGGCTGCTTGAAACGGGCCTTGAGCTTCTTGAGCACCATGGCGATCCCCTCGGGAGAGCAGGCGCCGAAGGAGTCCGCCAGCGTCAGAGCGTCCATGTGCCCTTGGGTGGAGACTTGCTCGATCAGATCCAGGTAACGGTTCAGGTCCGAACGAGTGCTGTCGATGGTGAAGAAGACGGTGTAGAGTCCCGCCTCCTTGGCGGCCAGGGTGGTTTCGATGGAAGCCTTGACGGCCCAGTCCATGTCCTTCCCGTAGGCGTTGGCGATGATGTGGTCGCTGGAGGGAATCTCGGTGATGATCCCATGGACGCCGCAGTCCTTGGCCTGCTTGACGTCCGCAGGCATGCAGCGGGCGAAAGAGAAGATCTCCGAATCCAGGCCCAGAGCGACGATGTCCTTGATGGCCGCCTCGTCTTCGTCAGAGACGGCGGGCATTCCGGCCTCGATCCGATGAACGCCGGCGGCCGCCAGTTTCTTGGCGATGGCCACCTTCTCCTCCCGCCGGAACACGATTCCCGTCTGCTGCTCGCCATCGCGGAGGGTCACGTCGTGAATTCGGATCTGATCGGGAAAGTTGAGCTGCTTTTGGGCTTCCGGCGAAAAATTCCAGGGGCTGGCAAACCAGCTGTCCGTTTTCCACTCTTGAGTCATTGCGAAGTTCCTCCCGGACGAGACACAGGGAACGAGCCCTGAAATGTTGCTGTTCGGTTGCTCGAGGGCCGGAAAAGCGCCTGCCGCATGCGGGTTCCGGGCCATCCTCCCTCTCGAAAGAGCATGTATCATAGCATGGACGAGAAGGGAGGGAAGCCGGGGGAGCAGTCACGGGACCGGATCCAAATGTTGTGTAGTCGTCAACGATCTCTCATGGTGGAAACGGTATGAGCAGGCAGGGCTCGGATTGGCTCCTGGGCGAACTTCCGGATCTGGTGTCCCGCGGGATCTTGAGCCAGGATGCAGCCGATCGATTGTGTGCCCACTACGGAGTTGGCGATACAGACGCAGGACGCCAACTTGGTCTGACCGTCACAGCGGTCTTCGGCTCCGCCCTGATCGGTCTCGGGATCATTCTGGTCCTGGCATACAATTGGCAGGAACTATCCAGGTCGCTCCGGGCTGGAATCTCCTTCTCAATCCTGCTGGGCGCCCAGGCAGCAGCCGGCTGGGTGTTCTTGCGTTCCATACCGTCCCGCCCCTGGCGCGAAGGGACGGCTTGTCTGTGGTTTCTGGCCTTGGGGTCCGCCATGGCCCTGATCGCGCAGACCTATCACCTCCCGGGAGACGTCAGCCGGTTTCTGCTGACCTGGATGTTGCTGGCCGTCCCCGTCGTCTATCTCACGAGGTCCAGTGCGGCCGCGGCCCTTTACCTGGTCGGGGTGACGGCTCTGGGCGGATCCGAGGCGGCTGGTGGGGAAGGCTCCCTCCTATACTGGGGGATGCTGTCGCTGCTTGGACCATATCTCTGGTCTCTGCTGCGGCATGACCGGCAGAGTACCGAAGCCGTCTGCCTGCTCTGGCTCGGCGCCGCCTCTCTTGGTTTTGGTTTCGGTTTTTCCATCGCCGAGTATGGGGAACAGCTTTATCTGGCCGCGTACGCCGGCCTGTTCTCCGTCCTGTACCTTACGGGCCGGATCTGGTTCGGACAGGCGCCCCGCGTCTGGCGGCGTCCTCTGCAGAGCATCGGGGGATTGGGAGCATTTGGATTGGCCTTGCGATTCTCCTATCAGGATTCCTGGCAACATCTGGAACGCTTCGGCGGGAGGGAGTGGGATTGGGGGGACGGTCTGCCGGGAGTCGTTCTGATCGGGGCCTGCCTCGCTCTGTCCGTCATCCTGGGTTGGTTCAGCCTGGTCAATGGTCGTCCTCAGAACTTGCTCTGGGGTTCGTTCGGGGCGGTGGCGTTTCTGGCCCATGTTCTCCTGTTGTCAACGGAGTCGACCCTGGGTCCCGTGCTCCTCATGAATCTCTATTTGTTGGCCGCCGGGGTATCGGTACTGGTTCGAGGCCTCCACCGGGAGAGGATCGGGACTGTCAATCTCGGAATGCTCATCTTGGCGGCCCTCATCGCGGCCAGGTTCTTCGACAGCGATTTGGGACTGGTGGTCCGCGGAATCGGATTTATCCTTGTGGGTGCCGCCTTTCTGTCGGCAAATGCATATCTTGGGCGCCGCTTCCGTGGCCTCCAGCGGCCGAAAGAAGGTCTATCGCATACGTCCGGGGAGGAGCCATGAGCCAGTTCAGGACATTGGCGTTCGCCTTGGTGGTCCTCTGCCAGCTCGGCGTTCCCGCTTGGATGATCCTGCACCGCGAATGGACTCTCCGCGACGGGGTCAGAGTCAAGTTCAAGGTGGAACCCATGGATCCCGAGGATGCGGTTCTGGGGCGCTCGGTTCGTTTCCGGATACCCTCTTCGGAGGTCACCCTCGACGATCCGGTTCGACGGCCGTCGCAGGTCTGGGCTTACGCCCTCCTGGAAGTGGACCCGGAGGGATTCGGCCATTTTTCCGCCATTCGGGACGACGCGCCCGAAGCCGGCGTCTACCTCAGGGTCCAGGTCCGGCGGAACGAAAAGAAGGGCGCCATTCAACTGCCTTTCGACCGTTTCTACCTGCCTGAAGACGTGGTGGCAGGCACCGAAAAGGCGGCCGGAAGCACTCTGGGCTCCGGGATGAAGGAGGCTCATGTCCTGCTCCGTATCCACGAGGGTTTCGGAGTGGTGGAGGATCTCTACGTCCAGGACACCCCGATTCTGGACTATCTCAAGGTTCCTCCGGAGCCACAGATGAAAGAAGGAGAAACACCATGAAGAAACAGAACCGGCGAGGTTTTCTGACGCGCTCGGCAGCCCTCACGGGTGGGGCGGCTCTGGCCGCGGGGCGCTCTGCGTCCGCCCTTTCCTCAGCCCGCACGACGGGGGCCAACGATCGAATACGTCTTGGAGTGATCGGCTGCGGCGGCCGGGGACGAGGCGATCTCCGGCGGTTTCTCGAAATCGACGGGATCCAGTGCGCGGCCATCTGCGACGTCGATCATTCTCAGATGGACCGGACCCAGTCCGAGATTCTTGATCCCGCCGGCCAGAAGGCGGAGTTCCGGACCCGGGACTTCCGGCGCCTTCTGGACCGTCAGGATCTGGATGCGGTCCTGATCGCCACCCCTGATCACTGGCACGCGATTCCCACCGTCATGGCCTGCGAATCGGGTAAGGACGTCTACGTGGAGAAGCCCTTGTCTCTCACCATCGGCGAGGGCCGGGTCATGGTGGACGCCGCCCGCAAACACGGCCGAGTGGTTCAGATGGGGACCCAGCAGCGGAGCGCCCCTCACTACACCGAAGCGGTGGATTACGTGAAGAGCGGGAAGCTGGGGAAGATCCGGCTGGTCCGGGCGTGGGCCTATCTGGACTGGAAGGGTGAGATGCCGGCTCAGCCGGACGGGCCTCCTCCCCCGGGGGTGGATTACGACATGTGGTTGGGACCGGCTCCCGAACGTCCGTTCAACCTGAATCGATTTCATTTTTCGTTTCGCTGGTACTGGGATTATTCGGGCGGCCTAATGACCGATTGGGGCGCGCACATGATCGACATCGCCAACTGGGCCATGGACGTGAAGGCGCCCCGGGCGGCGGTCTCGGTGGGAGGAAAGTTCGGCTATCCCCGGGACGCCATGCAGACACCCGACACCCAACAGGTCATCTGGGAATTCGACGACTTCAGCATGGTCTGGGAACACGCACTGGGCGTGGGGCGCGGCCCGGAGGCGCGGGAACACGGTGTCCAGTTCCATGGCAACGACGGCGTACTGGTGGTCGACCGCAACGGCTGGGAAGTCCATTCCGAGACCGACAGGATCGACAAGTCCGTGCGCGAATTCCGGTCCCGCGGCAAGCCGCGGCACAACATTCGAGGCCGGGGCGCCTACCACCTGGGGCACGTCCGGGACTTCGTCGACTGCATGCGTTCCAGGGAACGCCCCCGCTCGGATGTCCAGATCGGTCACGACTCCATGATCGCCTGCCACCTCGGAAACCTCGCCTACCGGCTCGGGCGCAGGGTCGAGTGGGATCCGGAACGGGAACGGATCGTAAACGATACGGAAGCTGAACGCTTGGTCGGTATCAACTACCGTAAGCCATGGAAATTGTAGAACGGCCAGAATTAGGGAGTGAGGAATGAGAGAAAAGGAAGTCGAGTGCCGGTGACAAGGCCCGGTGATCAGTATCCTGTCCGGTATCCGGAGCTCTCGCCTCAGCTCCGCGATCGTTCCCTGATGGGAATGCTCAAGCTTTTCGGCCCGGGCGCCATCATCGCCTCGGTCACCATCGGAAGCGGCGAGACCGTTTTCGCCTCCCGGGGCGGGGCCGTCTTCGGTTATTCACTGTTCTGGTGTTTTCTGGTCGGCTCCGCGCTGAAGGGTCTCCAGGTCTATACCGGCGCCCGGTTCATCACCTTGACCGGCCGCCATCCGCTGCGCAGTTGGATGGAGCTGCCGGGTCCCCGCGGCTGGTTCGTCCTCTTCGTGTCCGTCATGACCATCGTCTGGATGCCCTTCTGGGTGGGCGGGGGGCTTCCCAAGATGTTGGGAGAGTTCACCAACTGGGTGGTCGGGTTCCCGGACCCCGACAACACGGCCGACTACGTCTTTTTCGGCCGGCTCTGGGGGACGTTCTTCATCCTGGTGGCGTTGGCTTTCACCTGGGTTCAGAGCTACGGTTTCCTGGAGCGGGTCCAGACGGTCCTGGTGGGTCTATTGCTCCTCTGCATGGTCCTGGCGGCCGGGGTTTCCAGCCCTGATCTCCTGGCCCTGTTGGGGGGCACGCTGGTCCCCACCCAGCCCAGATACGACGGCTGGGTCCTGGAACGGTTTTCCGAATTCCGGGGTCGGAATCCCTGGGTGGAAATGGTCACCTACCTGGGGGCGGTAGGGGGCGGCACCCAGGATTATCTCGGCTATTTGGGGATGCTTCGCGAGAAGGCCTGGGGGCTTCTGGGCAGTCCGCGCCGGGGCCCCATCGAATCGAGCCGGGAAAATCTGAAATGGGGCCTGGCCTGGCTTCGGGCCCCACGCATCGACGTGACGGTGTCGTTCACCTGCATCTTCATCTTCACTCTCTGCTTCGCCGTCCTGGGCGCCACCATCCTCTACCCCCGGCAGGAGATTCCCAGCGGGTTCGACCTTTTGACCCTGCAATTGGGGTATCTGGTCCGGCCGGACCAGTCTCCGGTGGTTCAGACGCTGCTTTCCTGGCTCTACAAGACCGGCATCTTCTTCGCGTTCTTCGGCACCATCTATGGCGCCTACGAACTCTATACCCGCACCACCCGGGAATGCCTGGCCGCGCTCTTCCCGTCGCTGCGGAAGGTTCCCTTGAAGAAGTTTCGGCTCTGGACCCTGACCTGGTGCGCAGTGCCCGGCCTGAGCCTGCTCTGGTTCCTGGAGCGGGACCCCGTCTTCATCGTGACTCCGGCGGCACTGGTGGGTTCGGGTCTCATCTGCGGCCTCTGGTGCTTCGCCATGCTCTGGTCGGATCGAAACCACCTCCCGAGGGAACTGCGGATGAAATGGCCGCTATGGCTGGGCACACTCGTGGCTGGAATCGGGCTGACGGTGATCCCCCTGATCGGAATCGTGAAGTACGTCCAGAGCTTTCTCTGAGGATCGGCAATCCGGAGCGGCTGTCCGCCTACCGAGGCGGCAGCTGGTAGCCCTCCCGCTTGACGTGGATCCGGTAGAGACTCTTTCCGGCCGTGATGTAGAGCGTCCTGCTCTCAGTCCCGCGCCCAAAGCCCACGTTGGTGGGAAGTTCGGTGGGAATGAACGCCAGTTCCTCTCCTTCAGGGGAGTAGACGGCGACTCCGGGGCGCGTCACGTCGCGCACGGTCACATAGAGATTGCCGTCCACGTCCACCACCATGCCGTCGGGCCCATCCTGGGGAGAGTAATCCACCAGGACCTCCCGAAAGCTGGCGGTGCCGTCGGGAGCCAGATCGTAGGCCAACAACGCCATGCGGTTCTTGTTCAAAGGCGTTCCCTCGGGCAGCCGGGAAAAATCGGTGGTGCCGTCGTCGTTGCTGACCACGTAGAGGGACTTCTGATCGGGGGAGACGGCGACGCCGTTGGGCTTGCCGGCGTCGGTGATGATCCGCTGCACCGAACCGTCGGCGTCGATCCGATACACGGCCATGACCGGTTGGTCGACGGTTTCGTGGCCCAGGTAGCGGGGATCGCTGAAATAGATCCGGCCCTTTTCATCGATGGTGATGTCGTTGGGGGCATTGAATTGCCGGCCTTCGTACAGGCCGGCGACGATATAGCTCTTCCCGGTCTTCATGTCGGTGCGTATGATCCTCCGGCCGCCGAAATCGGCGCCTTCGGCGATGATCATGTCACCCCGGGCGTCGAACTTGATGCCGTTGGACATGCCGCTGGGGGAACGAAAGATGCTGGTCTCGCCGGTCTTGGGATCGTACGTCCAGATATGTCCCGCTTCGGGTTGACCCTGCTCGTTCTGACAACTCTTGGTGAAGGTGATGTCGCTGAAGTAGATGGTGCCGTCCGGGGCCGCGGCGACGCCTTCGGTAAGGATGCATCCTCCTTCGAAGAGCTTCTCCAGGGTGACGCCGGCGGCGATGATGCTGGGGTCTCCGGAGGGAAACTGGGCCAGGCCTGGCTGGCTCAATACCAGGCAGGCCAGGGACCCGAAGATCAGGTTTCGAATTTTTTGAGCCATTGAACTCTCCTTTTGCTGGGTGGCGGGAAAGACACTGCCGTCACTGGGCAGATTAGCACCTGGGAACCGTCCGCAAAAGTCATTGCCGGAATCCAGGCGGGCCCGGGAAGGGAGGCTACCAGTCGCCCGTTTGCCCGTTGCGGGGACGACAGATACAATCCGCCGAAGGTCGAAGCGGGTGAAACCGGGAAGGAGCCGCAGATGAGACAGCCCACCGTTCGGAAGAGGATTGTACTGACGCTTGCCGCTCTTGCGCTGTGCTCGGGTGTGGCTGCGGCGCTGATTTCGTCCGAGTCCGGATCGCTGGAGGAACTGGCGCCCGGAGTCTATTTTCGGGAGGGGGATCTGGAGCACCAGGGCCATTGCAACAACGGGGTCGTGGTCTTCAACGATTTTGTGGTGGTGATCGACGCCAACTTTCCGAATGGCGCCGAAGCCTGTCTGGCAGATATCCGCAAGGTCACCGAAAAGCCGGTCCGCCTGGTCTTCGACACCCATCATCACGGCGACCACGCCTACGGGAATCCGGTCTGGGTCGCCAACGGAGCCCTGACGGTCGCCCACGAGAACGTGGTCCAGGAGATGGATCGTTTTGAGCCGCACCGCTGGAAGGAAGAAACCGCCAAACGGAAGGACGTCGCCGCGTTGGAGCTCAGGAGCGCCCAGCCCCCCATCGTGACCTATCCGGACCGGTTTGTCATCGACGACGGGACTCAGCGCCTGGAACTGCTCCACTTCGGGACGGCCCACACCCGCGGCGACGGTTTCGCCTATCTCCCCCGGCATCGGATCCTCTTTACCGGGGATGCCGTGGTCAACGGGCCCTACAACTACATGGGGGACGGAGACACCCACTCCTGGATCGGCGTCATCGAGGCGCTGGAAAGGCTTCGGGTCGAGACTGTCGCTCCGGGGCACGGCCCCCCCACGGACCGCTCGCTACTGGGTAAGCAGAAAGCCTTCATCCGGGCGCTGCACCGGGAGGTGGAGCTGGGGCTGTCGGCGGGGAAGAGCCTCGAGGACCTGCAGAAATCCATCCGGCTCCCGGATTCGGTCAGCCTCCACGTGGGGAGCTGGTTCGAGTCACAGATCGCCAAGGTCTACAGCGAGAAGACGGTTCCCTGAACCGGCTTCCATTCCGGATCACCCGCCCAACAATTTCACCGCCGAGAAGTATCCGCTGACCGCCGCCACGGCGAACAGGAACCCCACCAGAACGTTTTCCCACCAGCGGTTGCGATGCTCGGCTCCGATGTGCGCTCGGCGAGCCGTCAAGACCCAGATTCCGGCCACCAGGAAGGGGAGGACCACCACCTGCGCGGCGTTGACCGTCACCGTCAGACCCACGAAGTCCGAATGGCCGAGAAAGACCCAGATCAGGGGGGAGAGGACGACCCAATAGGTGGCCAAACGGAAGCTGGGATGGCGTTTGTAGTCACCGCCGCAGGCCTCCCGGGCCGCTGGCCGGAGCTGAATATAGGCGTCGGAGATGAGCAGGGCGTAGGCGGTGCCGTTCCCCACCATGGAACTGAACAGGGCGGCGAAGACGCCCAGATAGAAGAGATAGGATCCCGCATCGCCCATGGTTTCGCCCAGGAGCCGCGAGAGGCTCTCCAGGTCCACGACCTGTATGTTTCTGGGATGGAGGACTTCGGCCCCCACGACCCAGATGGAGAGGTCCAGGACGATGAGCACGATGATGCCCAGTATCAGGTCGTATCTCTGAACCCGCCGGTGGTCCGGCGTGACCCATCCCTTTTCCCGCATGAAGTAGGGATAAAGTAGATTCGCGAGGCTGCCGGCGATGGCCCCCACCAGGGCCACCATGAGGAATACGGCGTCGAAGCGTCCCAGGGTCTCGGGAACCTGTAGTCCCAGAATCCCCTTGACGATTCCAGTCGCCGAAGGTCCGGACCAGCCAGCCAGTCCGATCAGGGAAACGGACAAGGCTCCTGCCAAGACGAAAAAGATCACTTCGATTCGCCGGTAGTGAGGGCGGATCACCAGGAGCAGTACGACCAGGGCAAGCGCGGCGCCCCAAGCTGGAGTACTTCCGAATCCCGTCACCTTGATACAGATCTCGGCCGTTCCCACCAGCAGAAACACGCCGATGCCGTGGGTGAGCAACAAAGTCCCCGTCAAGACGATAAACGAGAAAACCGGGTGCAGCCGACCCAGGCCTGCCATCACCGTCTCTCCCCGCTGATTGCAGAGCTGGTATTTGGCAATGAGGGAGACGAAAAGATAGCGGAGGACCAGGCAGAGCGCGAAGGCCCACATGAGGGAATAGCCGTAATTCCCCCCCGCCATGGCCGACTCGACGATGTCGCCGGCTCCCAGCCAGGTCAGGACGACCACGATCCCGGGTCCCATGGACCGGACGTATTCCAGAAAGGAGCGGGGAATAGGAGCCGGAGAATAGGCCATATTATCTCCTTCTCTCATTTCTCACCTCCGTTTCCTCTTTGCTCCCGGTGAGCCGTCATCCTCGCAGCAGCAGAACCAATATTCCCGCCACGACCAGCAGGACTCCCAGCAGTTCCCGTGGCGTGACCCGCTCGCGGAAGAAAGCGGTGGACACCACAAGAGCGAAGATCAGCTCCACCTGTCCCAGGGCCTTCACATGGGCGGCGTTGCGGATGGTCATGGCGGTGAACCAGCAGGCGGAGGCGGACATTCCGGCCAGACCGACGGCGCCGGAGATCTTCCACGACCTGAAGACCAGCGTCAATTGTCCAGGCTCCCTCAGACGAAGGTAGAGTCCCATGGTCACGGTCTGCAGCAAGAGGGCGACGGCCAGAGTACACGCGGCGGATGCAACGAAGCCGCCGTCCAGGGAGAGGCTGGCGGCCCGATAGGAGACGGCGGCGAGACCGAATCCGGCGCCACTGGCCAATCCGATCCCAGCCGTTTTTCGGAACAGGGAAGAGAAGAGCTCCCGGACGCCCAACTCCCGTTTGGCGATGGCCAACAGCATGACGCCGGCCAGGCTCACGACGATGGCCAGCAGCGCCCAGGAGGTAATGGGGTCCGAGAGGATAAGCATTCCGGCGGCGGCCGCCTGGATCGTCTCCGTCTTCGAGTAAGCCGTAGCGACGACGAAGTTTCGAAATGAAAAAAGGTGGATCAGGAGCGCCGTCGCGGCGATCTGGGCCGTGGAACCCAGGGCGGCGAAAAACAGAAAACGGCCGTTCACCTCGGGGAACTCCAATTCGGCACCGTACCGGAGAATCGCCAGATAGAGCAGGACGAAAGGAAAGGCGTAGAGAAAACGCACGTAGGCTGCGGCAGAAGTGCTTAGCGATCCCTTCAGGTGTTTCTGGAGCGACGACCTCGCGTTCTGAAGAAAGGCCGCTGTCAGGGTGATGGGGATCCATGCCTCGATCAACTGCTCATCTACTCCCTGACTGCGCCGCTTCGGCGTGTCGCGCGGTTATTGGATATTGGGGGAAAGTGCCGTGACTCTCAATCCCCCGGCGCGTTCCCATCGTCGTGAAGCGTTTCTCCGGCTTGCGAGATCCAGGAGTCGTGCGGTGGCGCCACGGGCGAATGTATAGTTGGACACGGTCTGGAACGGAGGTGGAAGGATGTCCAGATTCGAAGGCCGGGTAGCCATTGTCACCGGTGCGGCAGAGGGTCTCGGTTTTGGTGTCGCACAACGTCTTGGAAGCGAAGGGGCTCGAATTACCGTCGTCGACGTGAACGCCGATCTTGCCCGGCGGGCGTCGCGTACCCTCGCCCGGCAGGGAGTGCCGTCAGAGGTGGTGCCCGGTGATGTGGCCGACGAGGAGACGGCCCGTGAAGCGGTCCGGAGGACCATCGGCCGTTGGGGGCGAATCGACATTCTGGTCAACAATGCGGGTGTTGGGAGCCCGGTTGCCACCACTTGGGAAATGCCGGTCGAAGAGATGGACCGCATCTACCGGATCAACCTGCGCGGCGTGTTCTCGTTCTGCCGTCACGTGATTCCCCACATGATGCAACGGGACTACGGCCGCATCGTCAACGTCTCCTCCGCCTCCGGCAAGGAAGGGGTCGCCGGGGCCGTACCCTATGCCGCGACCAAGGCCGCCGTCATCAGCCTCACCAAGTCGATCGGCCTGGAACTGGCGAAGACGGGCATTCGTGTGAACTGCGTCACTCCCGGCGCCGTCATGACCCGGTTGCTGCAAAGGCTGACGAAGGAGCGGATTGCCGGCATGATCACGCGGATTCCCATGGGGCGCACGGGGACGGTATCCGAAGTCGCGGCGCTCGTGGCCTGGCTGGCCTCGGAGGAGTGCTCTTACAGCACCGGCGCGGTCTTCGACATCAGCGGCGGCCGGACCACCTATTGAGCCGAAGTGTTGACGGGAAGAGGATGCCGACACTCGGCCGAAAGAGCGGGACCTCATCAGAGATGACCCGGCTGCACGACCTCGACGCGTTGCGCGCCACAGCCATGCTGCTCGTCGTCGTGTTACACGCGTTGTGTTTCCTGATGCCCTTTTCCGACCTCTGGCCGGCGAAACATCCTTATGCCGTGGACACGGAACCTCTCTACAACCCCTACGCGTACCTGGGCAGCGCTCTGGTGGGGTTTCTCATGCCGCTGTTCTTCATCCTGAGCGGATATTTCTCGGCCCTGCAGTGGCGGCGGCGAGGGCTGGAGCAGATGGTTCTGGTTCGCCTCAAGCATATCGGCCTACCCTTGCTGGCCGGACTGTTCACTGTCATCCCGATCACTTACTGGGCGTTCTCGGAAAGTGGCGTCGAGTCGGTCGCCTGGCCGGGGCGCTTCTACCATCTCTGGTTTCTCTGGTACCTGTTGCTGATCGTGGGAACTTTTGCCATCGTCGCCAAGCTGGGCCTGCGGTTTCGCCGTCCCCTGTGGTGGCTGCTCGTCGCGGCACCGGTCGTACCCCAGTACTTCATGCGCCAGATCCTGGGCGCCGACCTTTCCACTGTCATCGTGCCCGTACCCGCCATACTCGGCTACTACCTGGTGTTCTTCGTCTTTGGAGCCTTTCTTTACCAACAGCGTGTCGAGGTGCGCCGGTGGTGGACCACGGCGCTCCTCCCGGCCCTTCCCGTCATGCTATTGGCGCTGGTGTTCCTGTATCCGGAGAGGATTGAATTCGTTGACCCGGCAGGGGCCTGGGTGCCGGTAGTCGCAGCAGTCCTGCAGGTTGCGTATACCTGGCTGGCGTGCTTCGGCATGATGGGACTCTTCCGATGGTTGGCTTCGCGAGAGCGAACCTGGGTGCGGTATGTCTCGGACGCATCCTACTGGATCTACCTGGTTCATCTCCCGCTGGTGATCTGGGCGCAGATGCTGGCCGTGGACTGGTCGGTCGATCCTCACCTGGCATTCGTGTTGATCTGTGTGACCGTGCCGGGTCTCCTCCTGGCGGTGTATGAATGGGGGGTACGCTATACCTGGATCGGGACGATGTTGAACGGCAAGCGAGTCCGCGTTCGCCCCGTGCTTTCAGACGGGTGACCTTCTCAGGAAGAGGGTAACGACTACGGCGACCGCCATCACCACGGAGCTGACCGCAAACACGTCTCCCACCGCTCCGGACAAAGCGGAATTCAGGTCGGCGAGAAGAGTGTCCGCCATCCCTGCGGCGTCGACGCCGGCACCGGAGAATCCGGATCTGAGCTCGCCGATGGAGGACGGATCGATCAGCGCCCTTGGGTTGTCTGTTATGGCGTCGAGCCGCCCGGGAGGGAGAGAAGCCCTTGCCGTGTCCGAGACCGCCTCCTCCACCCGCAAAGAGAACCTGTGCCTCATCAATGCACCGAGCAGGGCGAGGCCCGTCGTCCCGCCAATCAACCTGAAGAAGTGCAGTGCCGAGGTGGCGGCTCCCATGAACCGGTCCGGCACCGAATTCTGAACGGCCACCGCAAAGGTGGACAGTGTCCCTCCCACCCCGAGCCCCAGGATCACGATGTATCCCACTACCCAGGCGAAGCTCGTACTCTTGTTCATGGTGGAGATGAAAACCATGCCCGCGGCCATGCAGCCGGTGCTGGCCAGACCCTGCCGGCGGTATCGTCCGCCGGATCGGGAAAGCCGTCCGCCGGCCACAATGGAGCCGATGACGATGCCCAACATCATGGGGGTCAGGAAGCCGCCGCTTCCGGTCGCGGAAGCGCCCAGGACGGCCTGGAAAAACAGCGGCAGGAAGATGACGCTTCCGAACAGCCCAAACCCGGTCAAAAACGCGACGAGCGCCGAGATGGAAACCATCCGGTTTCGATATATTTCCAGCGGCATGATGGGGGAATCGGACCTGGATTCCACGACCAGGAATACCGTAGCCATTACGAGCCCGAATCCCAGGAGGCCCATGACCTGCGGTGAAGCCCAATCGTACTGAACGCCTGCCCACGACAGGGCCAGCATCGCGGTCACAACGGAAAGCACCAGGGCCATCATGCCTGGGTAGTCCAGCTTTCGATCACGAGCCTCGGGCCTGATGTTGGGGAAGGCGCGAATGGTCAACAGGAGCACAGGAATCCCGACTGGAAGGTTGATCAGAAAGATCCAGTTCCAGGAGAGTTGGTCCGTGATGAATCCTCCCAGACTCGGCCCGATGACCGAGGCCATTCCGAACACCAGGGCGATCAGTCCTTGAAACCGTCCTCGTTGCCGGGGCGGAAACAGGTCCGGAATGGAACGGAGGCTCATGGTGATGAGGATTCCTCCGCCGATACCCTGCAGGGCTCGGGAAGCGATAAGCTGATTCATCGACTGGCTGAAGCTGGCCGGTACGGAGGCCACGATGAAGACGACGATTCCCAGAACGAGGAATCCCTTGTGCCCGTAAATGTCGGTGAGTCTCCCGGTGATGGGGATGGCCACGGTGGACGCGACGAGATACGCGGCCGCCACCCACGTATAACGGTCGAACCCGCCCAGATCGGCGACGATGCGCGGCATGGCGGCGGCCACGACCATCTGGCCAAGTACGGCCAGAAAGGCCGCAGACATCACGCAGATCATCGTCATTGCGATCTGTCTTCTTGGAGGTTGCACGAAATCGCTTTCCGGCGATTGACGGGTGGTGCCCTGCTCTTCTGAACCGATGCCGCCGTTCATTCTGGCTGCTCGCTTTCCGTCCCGCGGAACTCCGTTTCGGCCTGTCACCATACTCTGGAGACCCGGTTCTCACACGGGTCCAGGGGAGAGAATGTGTCTGCAAAACTCAGGATCGGACTGCTCGGCAGTTGGCGACAGGGTCCGATGATGGCGCTACTTTTTCTCGGCGACGATACCGATCACGGGTGGGGCAAACAGGAACGTGCCCGGGTCCCGCTCCCGATCCCGCCACTCGGCTTCAAACGCACGACGTTCCGACTCCGTCAAGAAGCCGGTTTCGACCAACTGTGGCAGGTAGTTGGAGAAAAACTGCGTCGGCCATTTCCAGAAACTTGTGCCGGGCCTGATGAACCGCACAAGCGGGACCAAGTTGACCAAACGGCAGCCCGAAGCCGCGACCAGTCCCGGCAGCCGGTCGCCGATGTTGAGATCACCACCGCTGCTCACAAAGCTCTCGTAGACCGCCGCACGGACGCGTTCGAATGCCGGGCTCCGTGGCAGAAGCGTCATCGCGTCGTAGTTCAGGAAGTCCCAGGCCACCAGGCGGCCACCGGGCCGCAAACCGTTTACGACCCGGTCGATGACGGTAGCCGGATCGGACAGAAAGCAGAAGAGCCAGCGCACGAAGGCGCCGTCCAGCGAGGCCGTTTCCAGCCGCAGCATCTCGGCCCGCTCCACCCGCGTGTTGATTTGCTCGAATCCGAGCCGTTTCGCTTCGCGGGTCACCCTGCCGATGAAACGAACCGACTCGTCGACGGCGAGAACCCGGCCTCCTTCGCCGACCCGCTCCGCGAGCTCAAGGGTAGCGAATCCCGGTCCGCAGCCGAGATCGAGCAGCCGCGCACCCGGTCCGAATCGGGCACGGTCCCAGAGATCCCGCACCGCCCCTGCCCACAATCGGTGTTGAGTCTCCAGGCGCCTTTCCTCCGACGCATCGGTGCCGAGCAGGTACGGTTCGTCCGATTCGATGTGCTTGTCCATCGTTTCCTTCACGGCGCATTCATTGTTCGCGCGCAGGCTCCCAGGTGCACGTCGGGATCGCGAGCCCTTCGGATTGTCCGGCGGCGCTGAGCCGACGGCCCAGGGTTGCAAGAGGCAAATGCAACCGGACCGCCAGTTCGAGATACGTGGCGTCGTAGACGGAGAGTTGGTGCTCCGTCGCCAGTTCAAGCGCAACATTCCAAACGCGAGAGGTGGAAATCGGATCGATTTCGATCGGTAGTGCATCGAGAATTGCGTGAATTCGGGGCCAATCGCCTCTGGTGATCCGGCCCCGACGGGTCGCGATGAGGAGTACATTTCCAACTTCGACGGGCCAGAGGGACGGAACGAACGCCCTCCCCTCGATCAGCGATTCCCTTAGCTGATTCGTCGATTCCGTGGCCTCGTCGGGAAAGACCCATGCCATGGTCACCGAGCAATCGAGTACGAACGCCATCAATACTTGCGTCCCTCCTCGATCATCTGACGGACAGAAAGGCCAGCCAAGCTGTGGGTCTCCTGAAACGCCTTCATACTATCGATCGCATCCCGGATTTTTCCGGCGTCACGTGGTCTGAACGGAATCAACTCCGCCACCGGGCGATTGTGCTTCGTGATGACGAATCGTTCCCCCTCCTGCACGCGTTTCAACAATCGCGACAGGTTCGTTTTGGCTTCGAATGCGCCCACTTCAGGCATTCGACGATCCTCCAATATTCGCCCGGCAAGGAATTAAACTATACTCAGACTAGTTTATATGCGTACTGCTTTCAAGCCGCCGTCCGGGAAGGTCGGCTATTTCCTCTGCGGGTCCGTCACGTCCCACCACATTCCTCCGTTCGTCGTCTTGAGCACGCCCCCCTCTCCCCCGTAGTAGAGGGTCGGCGGATCGGTCTTCGTATCGAAGACCAGCGTCCAGGTCCGGTTGGACCATTGCAGTCCGGCCGGCCGGAAGCGGGAACCCCCGTCGGTGCTTCGGAAGACGCCCTTCGTCATTCCCGCGTAAATGATTCCGGGATCCGTCGGGTGCAGCGCGATCGTCTGCGTCTCGCCACCGCCCGGCGAACCCATCTGCGCCCGGCCCATGACCGGAGGCGAAAGTTGTACGTACGGGGATGGCGGTTCCTTTTCCGCTTTTTTCGGGTTCCGAGGTGCAGGCACGGCGCTGGTCGCGCGAGTATCGGGATCTGCTCATACGAGAAGATATCAGGGAACTGGAACGGATCCAGGATCTGGGAAACCTCGGGTTGCTTGTCATGCGCCTGCCGGAACTGGTCGGATCATTGCTCTCACTCAACGCGCTCCGGGAAGATCTGCAAGCGAGCCACAAGGCGGTCCGCAATTGGGTGGCCGCTTGGAAAGGCTCTACGCCCTGTTTCGGATCTCCCCATTCGGCAGCCCCAAGATCAGGGCGATCAAGAAGGCGCAGAAGCACTACCATTTCGATTGGTCACTGGTTCCCCGGCGCGGTCCGCGGCTTGAAAACCTGATCGCCGCGCATCTGTTGAAGTGGGTCCACTACCGGCAGGACGCCGAGGGGCTTGATCTCGATCTCCAGTTCTTTCGCGATACCGATGGGCGCGAGGTGGACTTCATTGTCACCGACAGGAGGCAGCCCGTACTGGCGGTCGAATGCAAGTGGGCCCAGTCGAGTCCGGTCCGGAGCCTTCGCTACTGGAAAAAACGGTTCCCGGAATGCGAGAGCTGGATGGTGACAGCCCGCGAGGGGCGGGAGTTCGTAACGGCGGACGGGATTCGAGTGTGCCATGCACTCAGGTTTCTCAATCGTCTCATCTGATCGGCGAGTTTGGGGAGGGGGATTGAAAGGCGCCGGCCAAATGCCGGGATTCAGAGGAATTCGCAGGCAAGATGGATGATGGCCAAGACCGCGCCCTGAATCCATATGGCCCGGACAAAATCGCGCCTGAACTTGACTATGTCTGCGCGGAGTGCCTGAAAGCCAGTGGATTCAAGGTCCTGCTTGACGGTGTCTGAATCGAATGCAGGACTCATCGGCGCCTCTCCGGGATCTTCGCTGAACTGTTCCCCGACTTCAACACCCTCAACCGGAGTTCGCCCGAAAGGTGAGGCGGATTCTCCTCAGGGGGTCGACAATGGGAGGTTAACAGTCCGTGGTAAGAGTCCCACGTAGCACGACAAAGGGGCGGCGCCCGCCGCGTCGGCCGCTACGATTCTCGTGTCATCTCAACTCCGCGAGAATTGGGACTCTCTTGGCGCCCGGTAACGGGTCGACAGGTGGGGCGTCTCAAGAGTTTTCCCACCTTGGGCGAGTGACCGCACCCCAGCTTCCACCAGCCCGGTGGTCAGCAGAGTCCGCTCCACGGGATAGGGGGCTGCGCCGGTCATAACCATCTCCTCCACCTTGGACATCTGGGCCGCGAAATGAACCACGTTGGGCACCGGCGACAGGTAGAACAGTGTGGAGAGAGGCTCGGAGCGGTCCTTGAGGCGCGCGGCAAATGTGAAGTCTTCAACCAATCCATTCAGCAGGAGCATCGTCCCCTTCAATCCATCTTTGTATTGGAACCGGTATGCGACCGGTTCTTTCACCCACTGCCGAATCTGCTCCGGGGTGGGGTATCGGTGGTTCATGTTTTCCGGCTGAGTGAGCTTGTGGCTTCGGCAGAGGCACGACCGGAACAGTTGCGGGTCCCAGCCCCCGCGGTCGAAGGAGCCTGTTCCCATGGCATTCCAGACCGGATCGCCCCGCAGCGCCTGGAGCCAGGCGACGCCGGTTTCCCCTCCCCGGCGGCGCTCGGCCATGCACTGAATCGTCTCCAAAGCGTGGATGTCGTAGCTGTCCACGCCGCCCGAGGCAACGCACATCACTTCCTCGACCTCGGCGCCATAGGGCATGTCGATGTCCGGCATTCTCCAGGTGACGGGCAAAGATGAGCCGGCCAGAAACGGAAACCCCATGGATCGGGCCGTGTCGACCATCTCCTTGGCCCAATCCCATCTCCAGGAAAGATGTTTGTCATTGAAGACGGGCACCGTACGCCCGTCTTGCTTGAAGACTTCGACGACCTCCTTGAAGAACTCGTAGCGGGGGTAGAGCTTCTGGCCCAGATCGTTGACCGGGTATCGACCGTGTTCGCCGATCACGAGGACCACGTCGACCGCCAATTTGTCCCCGCCGCAACGAAGCGTCTCGGCGATTGTGGGATAGATGGGAAACCCGAACTCCCGTGCGCGGTCGCGGCTGAGGTCGTTCTCGGGCGTCTGGTCCACGTAGGCCGAGACGAACTTGATGGGGGACTGATGCCAACGCCCTTCCAAGGGATAGCCCGCGAGAAACCGTTGACCCATGTGCCAGGCATGGGAATAGAGCCGCCATTCGGTGGCCACCATGGCCAGCCGCTTGGGTTTTGCATGGCCTTTCCCCAGAAGAGGAACGGCCGTCAAGCTGCCCCCAAGGGCACCGATAAAAGTGCGTCGATGGATCATCGCAGATCTCCCTCAGTTCAATCCTGATTCGTTTCTTGAGCGATATGGCCCATGGGACGCCCGAATGGCCGGGCTGTCATAGGATTTTGGAGGCGAGGAGAATTCCGGCCAGTCCGGCGCCTTGTACCCACAGGGCTCGGAAGATTTCGCCCCTGAGCTTGCCCATATCGGCACGCAATTCCGCTGCCATGGCGGTGATCTCGGAACGCAACACTGCCGTATTGGCCTCCAAATCGGCGCGCAACGCTGCCGTATTGGCCTTTAGCTCGGCGCGCAACGCCGCCGTATTGGCCTCCACGTCGGAACGCAACGCTGCCACATTCGTGTCGAGATCCTCTTTCGTGGCGGCGGTGCCCCGACTCTTCTGAATGGCGAAAACGATCGCCTCGGCCTGTTTGGTTGCAATTCCCGCGGCTTCAAGTCTGCGGGCATTGGCCAAGGAGTCGAATGGGGTGCTCATCTGTGTATCTCCCAAATCATGGCTGAATGGATGATTGACTTCAATTCACAAAACGAGCCCGGGGGCGATTCCATGGACGACCATCCAAGGTTTTGTGCATGCGAGCGAGACTGTGTAGTGCCCGGGGAAGAACCGGCCCGCCTGCCACGCGTGTGCCGACCGGATGTGATTCCAGCGGCGCTACCATAAACACTGGACTATTCCCGGCATGTGGACTCGTTACCCTCGACCCTCTACCATTACTGCCCGTGTCAGGAGTCCCCATGCCATCGCCGGCCCGAAAGCGCGGCGGATTGCGGCTGGGAGTCTGCGTGTTGCCTTTTTGAGGGGCTTTAGCCACGGATTGAAATCACCGACAAGGAGTACTTCATATGCCAGGAATTTCATGGACGGAGGAGTCGTTTTCAGGACTCAGGTGGCGTCTGGCGGGACCGTTTCGTGGAGGACGGGTGGTGGCCGTAGCCGGCCACCCCACCGACCCCATGGTCTTCTATTTCGGCGCCGTGGCCGGCGGCGTCTGGAAGACTGAAGACGGCGGCACCTATTGGGAGAACATCTCCGACGGCTTCTTCAACACTTCATCCATTGGCGCCTTGGCCGTCTCCCCCTCCGATCCCAACGTGATCTACGCCGGGACCGGAGAGACCACCATCCGCACCGACGTGTCGTACGGCGACGGAGTCTACCGCTCCACCGATGGAGGAAAGACCTGGGCGCACCTGGGACTCGAGGAGACCCGTCACATCGGAGAGATCCGAATCCATCCCCAGGACCCGGATCTGGTCTACGTCGCCGCTTTGGGCCATGCCTTCGGTCCCAATTCGGAGCGAGGTGTCTATCGCAGCCGTGACGGAGGCGCCAACTGGGAGCACGTGCTGTTTCGCAGTCCCCGCGCGGGGGCGGTGGACCTGGCCATGGACGCGACCAACCCCAGGATTCTTTTCGCCACCTTCTGGGAGGCCCACCGCCACTTCTGGGAGCTCTCCAGCGGCGGTCCCGACAGCACCATCTATCGCAGCAACGATGGCGGGGATACCTGGACCGACATCGGAAGGAACAAGGGCCTGCCGAAGGGCATTCTGGGAAAGATGGGAATCGCCGTCAGCCCGGCCCGTCCCCAGCGGGTCTGGGCCATCATCGAGGCCGAAAAGGCCGGCGTCTACCGCTCCGACGATGGCGGGGACACCTGGGAGCGGCTGAACGGCTCCCGGGATCTGTTGAACCGTCCCTGGTACTACCTTCACATCTTCGCGGACCCGCAGGATCCGGAGACGGTCTGGGTCACGAACCTCAGCACCTGGAAGTCGACCGACGGAGGCCGCAACTTCTCCCGGATCTCCACCCCCCACGGGGACGACCACGACATGTGGTTCGATCCCGCCAATCCCCGGCGCATGATTCAGGGGAACGACGGCGGCGCCTGCGTCAGCTTCAACGGGGGTGACACCTGGTCCACCATCTACAATCAGCCCACGTCCCAGATCTACCGCATCGATCTGGACAACCGGTTTCCTTACTGGATCTACGGGACCCAACAGGACAACTCCAGTATCGCCGTTCCCAGCGCTACGGAGTTCGGCGCCATTCCATGGGGCATGTGTCATGCCGCCGGCACCGGTGAGAGTGGATACATTGCGGTGCATCCGGAGAATCCCGACGTCGTCTACGTCGGCGCCGTCGGCAGTTCGCCCGGGGGCGGAGCTCCATTGCAGCGCTACGATCGGAAGAGCAGCCAGATCCGCCTGGTGACGGTCTGGCCCGACGTGGCTTCCGGCCGGCCGCCGGCCGAGCTGAAATACCGGTTCAACTGGACGTTCCCCATCCTGTTCTCCCCCCACGACTCCGGCCTGTTGTATGCCGCCGGCAATCGGGTCTTCTGCACCCGGGACGAGGGGAGCAGTTGGCAGCTCATGAGCCCCGACTTGAGCCGGCGGGACCGATCCAAGCTGGGTGCGTCGGGCGGTCCCCTCACCAAGGACGTCAGCGGAGCCGAGGTCTATGCCACCGTCTCCACCCTGGCCGAGTCTCCCCTTGTCCCGGGACTGCTCTGGGCCGGGACCGACGATGGCCTGGTCCATCTCACCCGGGACGGCGGCGAGAGCTGGAGGGAGATCACGCCGCCCGAGGTGGACGATTGGTCCCTTATCTCCAGAGTAACCGCGTCACCTCACGATCCGGCCACCGCCTACGTCGCCGCGACCCGCTACAAACTGGACGACTACGATCCCTACCTCTACGTGACCCGGGACTACGGTGAGACCTGGCACGATCTGGGGCGATCCCTGCCGAGGGGAGAAATAACGCGGGTGATCCGGGAGGACCCTGTGCGGAAGGGTCTGCTCTACGTCGGAACCGAGACCGGCGTTTTCGTCTCCCTGGATGCGGGGGAGTCCTGGTTTCGCCTTAGGAACAACCTGCCGGTGGCTCCGGTCTACGACTTGGCGGTCAAGGACGGGGACCTGGTGGCGGCCACTCACGGGAGATCCATCTGGATCCTGGACGATGTGACACCACTGCGGCAGGCGGCCGCCGGCGAGGCGGAAGGACCGGGGATTCTTTTTCCGCCGCGAACGACGATTCGGATGTGGCTCCAGTGGGGGGCCGCCGGGGGCGACCGGCCGGGCAAAAACTACATGTTGGGACTGGGGATGGAAGGCACCTATCGGCAGGATCCCACCAAGGAGAACGAACCACGTCTTCATGGTCTGGACGTGGGTGAGAACCCCCCTCGGGGCGTCATCGTCTATTACTGCCTGAGCGAGGTCCCGTCCCAGGATCTACGCCTGACTTTCCAGGACGGCGAGGGCAACGAGATCAGGAGCTTTAGCCGAAAAGAGCAGGGAGACAAGGTTTCGTCTGAGGAAAACAGTGACGATTCTTCCAAGAAAAAGCGGCATCTGACGTCCCACGCCGGGATCAACCGCTTCGTCTGGGACCTGTGCTATCCCGAGGCGGAGAGTTTCGCCGGTGACGTGACCACCAAGGGCTCGGATACATCGCCTCTGGCGCCGCCGGGGGACTATCGGGTCGTGTTGAAGTTGGGTGACCGGAGTTGGTCGCAGGAATTCCGGCTCAACAAGGACCCCAGGTCATCCGCCACACAGGAGGACTTGGCGGCCCAGTTCCAGACTCTGGTCCGGATCCGGGACAAGGTGTCCGAGACCCACGGGACGCTTGAGCGGATCGCTCGCATCAGGGACCAAGTGAAGCGATGGATCGAACGGCTCAAGGAAGCCGGCCAGGAAGAAGCGGCCGGGAAGGCATCGAGCCAGACGGATGAGTTGAACCGTAAACTCGATGGCATCGAGTCTCACCTGGTGACCTTCCGCGCCGAGGGAGACTTCGACTGGATCCGGATTCCGGCGGGTCTCAACTACAGGCTCATTTCTCTGATGAGCGTCGTCTCCTCCGCCGATACGGCGCCGACTACACAGGTCCTGGAGGTGTTCGAAACCCTTTCCGGCGAAGCGGATGAAGCCTCGCGAGAATTGGACGCGCTGGTGAATCGCGAGGTGGCCGCCTTCAATCGTCTGGTGGCGGAGACCGGAATCGCTCCCGTCGGGTGACTTCCGGGCTGCCGTGGCCGCCAGCCGTCAGTTTCTCTTTTCCGGCCAGTCCAGGTGCTTGTGCAGGAAGGAGAAGGTTCCCTTGCCGTTGATGGTGTGGGGTCCCACGAACCACTCGATCTCGACCCGGTCGGACAGGCCCAGGCGGGCCGCGTACAGGTGGCGCACCTTGGCGAATTCATAGCCCACCATCTCGTCGGGCGCCACGCCGTCGAAATGTCCACGCTCCACCATGAATGGCCGGGGGGCGATCAAGGCCGCCATCTCGGCGTAGTTGAAGGTGCCGCCCAGGTCGAACTCGAAGATCTCGTACTCGCCGTGGAAGACGTAGCTGTACCTGGCCCGGGACGAGGCGTTCTTCCAGACCCACTCGTTGAAGTCGGCCGAGCAGATGGACAGGGCGTAGTCGGTCAACAGGGCGGGGACCCGCATGGCCGTCTTCCCTCCATAACTGAGGCCGTAGAAGCCAATCCGGCCGGAGTCCACCCAGGGGAGGGTCTTGAGCCAGTCCAGGATCTGCTGGTGTTGGGCCGCGATGATGGAGAACAGGGACTTCTTGAGGGGATTGGCCTTACGCTGCAAGGTGCGGAAGCGGTCCTGGAAGATGTAGAGATTCTGGGGCGCGAAGGTGATGAAGCCCCGTTCGGCCAGCTTGGCCGTGAAGTCGTGATAGGCCCTGTGGTCGCCGCGGATGGTTTCCTGAGGCCGGCCTTCCAGGCCGTGCTGGCAGACCACCACGGGCCGCCGCTCACCGGGGACCAGGTCCTTGGGCAGCAACAGGATCCCGTACGCGATGACGTCGGGGTAGACATCCAGGACGACCTCATGGCCGGTCCATTCGGGCGCATCGTAGATGGGGCGGCTGCGAGGATTGGGAGGCAGGCGCTCGTCGTGGAACCAGCCGATGACCTCGTCCCGAAAGATCCGGCGATAGTCCTGGATGCTCGTCCGGTAGCCTTCCAGTGACGTCGTGTCCAGATTCTCCATGAAGGCCTGCCGGACGTACGGGCTCTCAAAAAGCAGCGACTGGTTGTGGCGGTCCATTTCGCCGACCTGACGCTCCATGCGGACCCCAGGATCGAAAGAGTCCAGGAGGAAGCGGGGCGAAGGACCGGAGGGAGCCAGTTCAAGATCGTCGACGAGGGTCCGAACGAGAGACTCCAGGGCAGAGTCGCTGCCTGGGGGACCGGTGCCCTGAGAACCGCTGGACACCAATTGGATTGTATCGGCGGGTTGCAGTCCGGCGACCAGTTCCCGGGCCCGCTCGACCTCCTGGCGGACGGTTTCGAACGAAGGTGTTACCAGACGCGCCGGCGCTCCCCCTTCTCCCGGGAGCTCCAACTCGGGGCCCCGGGCCGCTTCGACGATCAAGACTCGAGGCGAGACCATCGACGCCAGTTCCGCGTCGCCGAACTGCTCCAGCAGCCCGAATACATTGCGGTCGATGGGTTGTTCCCAAAGGTTTCTCCGGTCGCTGAAATACCCGCTGATCAGGGCGGCGTCGATTCGAGTGTCCAGAGCAGCCGCATAGAGAGCCAGCCCCGCTCCCTCGCCGTGACCGGCGATTCCGATGCGGGGCTTTCCGCTTGCGGCATCCTGCGTGAACCAATCCACCAGAGCCAGAATCTTCTGGATTTCGTAGCCCAGCAGGTGGCGCCCCAGTTCGAAGGCGGACCGGTAGATGAACTCCCGATGCGTCAAGATGGGACGGCCAATCCGCTTTTTCATCTCCCTGCTGATGAGGGTCGGGACCACCACCCGGCAACCGCTTTCGGCCAATCGGCGCGCGAACTGCGATGCGGGGGGGACTCCCGGGACCAGGCCGGCGATCTGCTCCGGGCTCTGGTCCGCGTCCGGAACGACGATGACGTCGGCTACGGGCCGACTCTGTCGGGGAACCAGGAGCAGCCCCTCTCCATGCATCTGACCGATGGAGGGCCAGCGGATGGACAACACGTCGTAGGAATCGGTCCCGCCGACACGCGCCTCTTGCCGGATCGTTGCCATCAGCTCCGGACTCGAATAGGGGATTCGAGGGTCCCGGACTCCCAGGATATGGGCCAGCCTCTTGCGGTTCGGTTCCAGGGAACGGCTGTAGTTTTCAGGAGATGAGAAGTCGCGGTTCCAGTGCCGCGCCCGGTCCCGGCGGGATTGCTCCAGCTTGGACAGGAGGAAACGGTCGGCGCCGGCCACCAGGTGGGATGCGATGTCGCCGGTCATCTCCAATGGGAGCGTCCGGCGCGAAAGCTCTACGGAAGCCTGACCGAAGGCCGTCTGACCGTCTGTCCACGCCGTCAGCAGAACTCCTGTCAGAATCAGGAGGGAGGAAAATCTCACTTTCCGGACCCTACTGAAGCGCCCGACGCTTTGCAATTCCCGGTTGCTTCCGGTCATGGCCAGAGGGGATAGCCTTGGAGTTGGGCCGAGACCCAGGCCGCGACGGCGCCGAGCGACAGGTAACCGGCCACTCCGGCCAGCAGTCCAGCCCAGAGGCTGGAGCGTAGCCGGAGCCCCCACCAGGCGCCGGCGACTGCGCCGCCGGTCATCACCGCAAAGGGGACATAAAATCCCAACTTCCCTTGGCTGCACCAGGGACACCAGGGTCCCTGGAGGTTGTGCACGTTGCAGTAGGCCATTCCATCCAAGAGGGTGCATCCGCACCCGAAGAGCAGACCGCAGTAGGCGGTGACGGTGGCCGCCTCCAGGACCAGGAGGAGCCCGGAGCAAATCAATAGCCGTGCCTGCATTTCCGCAACCCAGTCTACACTGCCGCTCCCATCCCGGCTGCGGTCGAACGCCGCATCGCGCCTCGCCGGGGGGATCGGCGATAATGACTCGTCCGGCCGGGGCGCAGTGGCGGCGGGGGGATGTCATCGTTTGAACTGCCTCCGGCCCAGCGCATAGTATGGACGCGTTTTTGAACTGCGGAACGAGAGGATCAGGTCCATGAGCAGCACCGGGAAGACGTTGGCTCGCGGTGATCGGGTTGGAGGCTACAGTCTGGAGGAATCCGAGGCGCGTCTGGAGTCCGGAAACGGGATCTCCGGCGTGAGCAAGACCGATCTCCCAACTCCCGCCCTGTTGCTGGATCTGGATCGCTTCGAGACCAATGTCGCGACCATGGCCCGCCATGCTCGAAGCTGCTCCATCGGGATGCGGCCTCACTCCAAGACCCACAAGTGCCCGGAGGTGGCCCGGCGCCAAATGGCTGCAGGCGCCCTCGGGATTTCCACGGCTACGGTTTCCGAAGCCGAGACCATGGCGCGAGCCGGCATCTCCGGCCTTTTGATCACTTCCGAGATGGCGGACCCCAACAAGTTCCAACGGTTGGTTCGACTCACCCGGGACCAGCCCGACACCATGGCGGTGGTGGACCATACGTGGCAGGCGGAGCGGATGAACGATGCGGCCGAGGCCGGCGGCGTGCGGCTCAACGTCATGGTGGACATCGATCCGGCCAACCGCCGCACCGGAGTCGAAGCGGGAGAGCCGGCGCTCCGTCTGGCCCGGGAAGTGGATCGCCTCCCGCATCTGAACCTGAGGGGGGTCCACTGCTACTGCGGAAAGTCCTCCCACGTCCACGGATTTGAAGAACGGCGCAGACATTCGGAGCAATCCATGGCGGCCCCTCTGGAGACCTTCTCCAGGATGAAGCAGGAAGGGCTTCCTGTGGAGATCTTCTCCGGTTGCAGCACGGGGACCTACAACATCGATTCCGAGATCGAGGGCATCACCGAGATGCAGGCGGGATCCTACGTCTTCATGGATCTGGATTACATGCTCATCGGGGGCCGGAGAGGGGATGTCTACGACGACTTCAAACCCGCCCTGACGGTTCTTTCCACGGTCACCAGCAGGAACCTCCCGAGGCAGGCCACGCTGGATGCCGGGCTCAAGGCCTTTTCCACGGACCGGGCATTCGGGCCGCAGCCGGTGGGAATCGAGGGCGCGGGCTTTCGATGGGGCGGCGACGAACACGGCATCCTGACGTTGGACGCTTCCGGCGCCGATGTCCGCCTGGGCGACAAGCTGGAATTCTATCCCCCCCACTGCGACCCCACGGTCAACCTCTACGATCGCATCCACTGCACCCGGGGAGACCAGGTAGTGGAAGTCTGGCCGATTCTTGCCCGCGGCCATCGCTAGCCTGCTGCAGCCGAGGATCGGCGCTGGCGCGAGCGCGGCATGCATCCCGGGGTGCGCGGAGGGAGGCAAAAATGCAGCTGTCCGAACTGATCGTCCGGGAAGCCAGGGAACGGGGCCTGAACCACTACTTTGGCATCCCGGGCAGCGGACTACCCCTGGACATCATGGACTGGGGGCGGCGTCTGGGTCTCGACTTCGTCACCGTGGCTCATGAGTCCTCGGCGGCCATCATGGCTGCTTATTACGGACTCATGAGAGAGACGGCGGGACTGGCCCTGGCCGTCAGGGGGGTCGGCGCGGGCAACTTGGTCGGCGGCGCCGTCAACGCCTACTTCGAGCGCGTCCCCGTCATCTGTTGCTGTGAGCGGAGTCCCTTGTCCACCGGCCATCTGGAGCTGGTCTGCCAGTGCTCCCATGAGGGGCTGTTCTCCCCGGTGGTCATGTCCAAGCAGACGGTCGGCCTCGACACGGCTCGGGAGGATCTTCGAACCGCCTTCTTCCAGGCGTGCGACGGGCGGCCGGGTCCGGTTCTGCTGGACGTGCCGGCCGACCTCGCAACCGGTTCGGTCGCGGGCCCGGCTCTCGATCCTCTGGAGGTTCCTCCCGCCACCCTTCCCGACGAGTCCCAACTCAGAGTCTTGAAGGAGCTTCTGTCAGAATCCGGAAGAACGGTGATCCTGGCCGGACAGGACGTGATCCGAGCCGGCGCCTGCGACGCCCTGCGTTCGCTGGTGGAAGCCGTGGGGGCCGCCGTTCTGGTCCAGATGGACGCCCATGGCGTCTTCCCCGAGTCCCATCCTCTCTGGGCCGGCACCTTCGTCGGTCACCAGATCCCCAACACGGTGGAAGGCGAGCTGGCCCCCCAGGCGGACCTGGCGCTCCTGGTCGGCTGCGACTCCATTACGTCGGACAAGAAGTGGGAATCGAGGGCGCCCGCCTGCGAACTGGTTCAACGGGCGGAGTATGAATCATTGGCCGCCCGGCCCCGGCTCCGAATCGACGGCGACCTGACAATTTCCCTGCGTCGGCTTCTTCCCCCGTCTCCCCGTCCCGGATTCCCTCCCGCAGATGTCGAGAAGACACGGGAGAGGGTGCTGAGGCACTTCCGCCGTCCCGGGTCCGCCCGTCTGGCGGCCCAGGACATCATCGAGATCACCAGGACCCAGATGCCGAGTGACGGCCTGCTCGTGTCCGAGACCGGGATCTTCATCCTGATGCTGCACCATCTCTATCCCGTGGATCGTCCGGGAAGCCACCTCTGCACTTCCGGGGGACGGACCATGGGGCTCATGCTGCCGGCCATTCTCGGCGCCAAGCTGGCCCGGCCCGAACGGCCCATGATCGGCATCGGAGCCGACGGCAGCACCCTGATGCGGCTGGGGGAATTGGAGGTCTTCGCCCGCACCGGAGTTCGCGTCCCTCTCGTGATCCTGAACGACCATGCCCTGGGCACCATGAAGTCAAGGCAGCAGAGCCGGGGTATGGAGGACTATGGCCTGGATCTGCACCCCATCGATCTGGCGGCCGTGGCACGGGCTTCGGGTCTGGCCGGCGTCGTGGTCCGGTCGCCGGAGGAATACGAGAGAGAGCTTAAGAAGGCGCTGGTTGCCGACAAGACCACTCTGATCGACGCCCGGGTCGACCCTCAGCCTTACCAGGACAGCTTCGCCGCCACTATAGGAATCGTGGGGATCTGAAACCGGGTGTGCACCCGCGGATCTGACTTCCTTACGGAAGGGGCAGCCAGCGGGGATGGTCGGCTCCCTGTCCGTTCCAGCCGTCAGTGAGGTGTCTCGGGTCGGCTCCGTCCGATTCCATGCGCCAGATGGTGGGCATCCGGCCCGTCTTTGCACGGCAGAAAAGAATGACGCGTCCGTCCGGGGATGGTTGTGGCCGGAAGTCCCAGACGGGTGGAAGGTTCTCGGTCAGCTGCCGCGTCTCACCATTCGCGGGGTCGATCCGGCAGATCTCGGTCCCCCCTCGTGCCAACTCGGGCTTGTAGTCACGGTTGAAATGGTCCGTGTCAGGTCGCTCCGGCTGAAATTCCCAAGGCACCTTGCTGCCGGGGAGTTTTCGCGAAAAGAGGATCGATCCGTCTTGAGCCCAGGAAAGCATGTTGGAGCCGCTACCCCGGTTGGCCGGACTGCCGTAGCTGGCGCCGAACCAGTGGGACTGTCCTTCGGTCAGGACCCGCTGCCCGGATCCATCGGGGCGGCTGACGCAGACATCGGCCCAGTCGTGCCCGGGATCTTCCCGGAAATGACAGTCCAGGTAGGCGAGCCATTCCCCGCCGGGAGACCAGGCGGGTCCGAAGTAGAGGTGGTCGGGATGGGCTGCAATGAGCGTGCGGCGACCTCCTTCGAGGTCGCTGGTCCAGATCTGATAGCCCGACGGGCTGGCCAGATGGAAGGCGACCCGTCTCCCCTCCGGACTGAGACTGAAGCCGTACGGCAGGCCTTCTCCGGCCGCCGTGAATTCCCGCGCGTCAGTGCCGTCCAGATTCATGCTGAAGATCTGGCCGGCCTGGTTGCGGAAGACTTGGACCAGCATGCGTTCGTCGCCCAGGAGCAATTGGGGAGTGTAAAAGACCGCCATCCGCTCCCTGGTGGCAATCTCGGTCAGGCTCTTCTTCGCGAGATCATAGATCCAGATATGGGTGGGTGTCCGGGTGTAGTACTCGGCGAACGGCCGGCCCGGACCGTCCCGGCGCGCTTCCATGCTCAGCAGCAGGATCCTGCGGCCGTCAGGAAAGAATCCTGCCGGCTGCCAGGTCACTTGATTCGGCTCCCGGAGATCCAGCACTTGCAGGCCGGCGCCGCTGGCATCCATCATGGCCGTCCTGCCCGCCGTCGAGAAGAAGAAACGCATTGGCGACGCGGACAGGAAACCGGACTGCGATGCCGAGGCGTCGCGAGGAGTCAAGGCCAACGCGGGGCCGAAGAGAAGGGAAGCCAGAAAATCGCGGCGGGACAGATTGAAGTTCATGAGTGTGAAGCTGGTGTTGAAGCGTCCAAATGGTGACGCCTCCGCTCCAAACTGTAAATGTCGTTGGAACTGGTTGTCAGTTGCGTATGGGGAACGAGCGACGGTAGAGGGTGCTGCTTGAGGAATTTCGTTGAAGGATAGAGTCACTTCTTTGGCACCGGTCGCGGCCCTATGGCTGGCATCCGTTCTGCTCGTGGGCTGTGCTCCCTCTCTGCGTGATCAGGAGACAGGGATTCAATCGTCTGCGGATCTGGACTTTCACCGTCTCCAGGTGACCCCACTTGTGCATTCGACGTATCCGACCTACCGGCGCTACCACGATGCTCTGGCCCCCCAGGTCGTGGTCGTTACGGCCCAGGGTCTGGACCGGATCGGTTGGGAGGATCGCCCCGAGAAGGCCTCCTGGATCCTGAGGTTGCCGGAGCAGATCTACGTCAATGGAAGGAAGCTCCACTACCAGGTGGGGATGAGATGGGTGAGAGAAGGAGAGAGGTGGACCTACACCGACAGTCCGGTGAGAGATCTGAACGGTTTCTGGAAGCAGGATCCGAAATCCGACTCCTATCGGTTCCAACTCGACCCGGCTGCGGAACGGAGACCCGTACTGGGCAGGCAGGGCGCCAGCATCCACGCGGACTCCACCGGCGCCCACTATTTCCTGTCGGTCACCAACGGTTCCGATGAACCTTGGAGAGACGTCCATGCCTGGGTCTGCCTGGACCACTACCACACGCCGGTTACCGGATACCGGCCCTATCTCAAGGTCGGGTCTTCCTGGACCGAATACCAGAAAATTCCAGGGGTCGGGCCTGCCACCTTTTTGCCGGTGGTGGAAAGAACAGGCGAGTTTCACAGAGTCCGGCCCCGGTCGAAGGCGCCGGCCTCGGTAGGATTTCCGGGAGTGGTCTGTTGGAACATTACCGACAAGGGGCATCTCCTGACCGCGCACTTTTCCCGGGACGCACTTGCCGTACTCGCGAATCAGCATGCCCCCTGCACCGATCTGCTTTTCTGGTTCGGCGACCTGCCGCGGGGCCAACGAGCCGTCCGCACCGGGCACGTCCTCGTCGCTCGTGCCAGCCTGGAGGAGTTCGGGCGGCAGGAGAGCAACATCATGCGGCTCTTGGACGGCATCGGGAAGGAAAGCACGTCCGGACTGCCGATATCCTCAATGTCCCCGCCGCCTGCGCGAGGACCGTGACTGTGACGCGGGTCGATCGCCGGGGTTTCCTCAAGGGCATGGGGACGGTGGCCGCCAAGGGGGCGCTTGTGTCGGGAACCTTTGGCTTGACCTCTTCGCGTTGCCCGAGTCGGAGCGGCCCCTCGAACCCCGCCGATGCCGACATAGGAGCCTGCGCCGCAGAAATCAATCTACTGCGAAAGCGGTGAATCGGTCCATATTTCCTCGATTTCTCGGTGAATAGAACGACTATGCACCTCCAAATCGAGAAAATCTGGCCTCGATTCCCCACTTTCTCGCTACGATCATTTCTACGGCGCAGACTCCTAGATACTGGAGACAGAGAAATGACGGTACGAAACACCGCCGCCGCGGCCAGACGTTTCAGAGACGCCAGGGACCGCGGCTGCGCATTCCTCCTGGATTGTTTGCGACCCGACGGAGGCTTCGGCGACGTCGAACAGGGGTTGGCTCAGTACTACAAGGTCCCTGCAGCGCTCGCCGCTTGTGGCGAGACGGGGGCGGCCAACCGCCTCTGCAGCTGGATTCGGAAAAATGGAATGCTCCCGAACGGGGACTTCGGACCGAGACCCGTGTCGATTCGTGGGTACGGTTATACCTACTACAACTCGTGGGTGATCAAGGGGGCGCACCGGCTGGGGCATTTCGATCTCTCCCAGCGAGGCATGGATTTCCTGATGACCTTCCGGGACAGCGAGACCGGCGGGTTCCTGTCCAGTCCGGCGGAACACGATCCACTGCTGCAACAGGACCTCTGGGTGGTTGCCGGCTGCGGCTGGTCGGCCCTCTACGCCGGCAGGATCGAAGTCGCCCGGGGGGCCGGCCGATGGATGAGGACTCTCATGGAGGCGCAACCCGAATACCCGAAGCGGTTGTACGGGGTCTACAGCAAGGAGAAGGGGTTACATGTCGATCACGATTCCAAGGAGGCGTTCCGTTACGTCCTGAACCAGGACGCCGAGCGGGACGAACCCTTCTACAATCCCGGAATCGCGGGAGGATTCCTGGCGCAGCTCCATCAGGCCACCGGGGAGAGGGAGTGGTTGGAGTTGGCCAGGCGGTATGTGCTCCTGGCGGAGGATGCCACCGACTATCTGTACAGTCTGGTCCGCGCCGGAAAGTTGGGATGGGCCGCTTCCCTGCTGTACACGCTCACTTCCGAGGAAAAATACCGGGAAATGGCGGTTCGCGTGGGCGACAGCCTGATCGCGTCTCAATCGGCGGAGGGTTGGTGGGGAAACGTGGGCGAGACCTCGGCCAACAACGACATCACCGCCGAAATGGTCTTCTGGCTGGACCAGATTTACCAATCCGCATGAGGAAAGAGGAAAGAGGAAAGAGGAAAGAAACGCTGACCCTCCGGCCCGGATCCGGGCGCGATAGAGGGCAAAAAAGGAATCGAGTAATTCCGGCTCAGGGATCGTCGACGAGACCACTTCCCGGTCTGCGCCCTCCCTTGACATGAGAACCAGACGCCCATCTTCACTCTTTCCTCTTTACTCCTTTCTCGTCTCCACTTTCCCTCCGAAGAAATGGGTTTCGATCGCGGTGAGTAGGACGAACATTCGCTATCATCACTTGGACGCCTGAGGGGCTCGCCGCGGCGAGTGCGTTCCTCGACGCCGGACTCTGGAAGCCCCCTTACCGCGAAATCCGGGCGTTCACCAGGAGCCGGCGGAAGTCGCCGTAAGTCAGGTTCCGGGCAATGACGTAACAGGCGTCCTCGGCAGTGCTCACCACGTCGTGCCAGTCGAAGTCGCGCCGGATCCCGTTGTAGACCGGCAACTTCAACTCGCCTCCCTCCGACTCGAGGGCCAGTTCCGGAGCGGCCGGTTCCGGCCAGCAGAGCTTTCCGTGGACCTCCCGGACCTGAAGCTCGAGATCCTGGACCGGAATCCGGGCGTAGAGAAGCGGATCCTTCAGCCGGCACCAGGCCCGTGTATACAGGCCCACCAGGCGGTTTCCGGTTCCTTCCCAGAGATAGAGGCGCAGATTGGAGTCCAGATCGACCCGCTCCCGAAATCGGGATCCCATGAGAAACGAGGCGCCGCTGACGGACAGGTCGTACCGGTTCTCTACGGGGGTCTGAAGCCCCAGGTACGGGGCCAGCATCTGCTTGTAGGTCATGGCGCACTGCTCGAACCCCTCGCCGAAGGCGACGCCCCGGGTTGTGGCCGGATCGTATCTCAGGTTGCGCTCCCGGAATTCGCTCCGGATGTCCGACGCGGCCAGGCGGCTGAAGTAGAGTACTTCCAGCACTGCTGGGTTCCAGGTGGCGGCCACGGCCCCGGCTTCGTCGATGGCCTCCCGGATCTCCGCCTCCAACTCCTTCTGGATCGGCGGCGGAACGCCCTCCAGGAACGCGGCCCGGCCCGGCAGGTCCGGGTTGCCCAGGAATCGCTCCAAAGGATGGTCCAGCTTCCGCCATTCCACCGGCGGTTGCTTCAGCTTCCGGTCCACAAGAATGGCTCGCCGTCCCAGAGTGCGGCGGGCGTATTCCTGCAACTCGATCATGGGCGCCTTGTCCCCGATGGGAAAAAGGAGCAGGACCTCGTCCGGCTCCATCTTGGACATGAGCTCCTTCTGGAGGCGGTTGACCTCCAGTTCCTTCCGGTAGGTCGCGTCCCAGACGGGCCGGCTGTAGGGGCTGTGTTCGTCCCAGTTCCCCGGCGGAGGATCGAGTCCCGCAGTCTGCCAGCAGACCGGATGGAACATGAAGTAGATCTTCCGGACGTCCAGCGGGCCGGATCCGGCATCGGCGCCTGAGTAAGTCCACCCGCAGCCGATCAGAGGAAGCATGGCGACCAGAATGCTCAACCGGAGAAGAGTTTGCAGCCTTGGGGAATGAGCGCCGAGTAGAGAGGTCATGGGCTGTCTTCAGAATCGATTCTTGCGAGCGAGTCTAGCACGGCCCGGAAAAAGGGTTCCGCATCGGATCGCCATGCCGCGGCCGTTGTTGAATGGAGTCCATAATCGGGAGATCATCGGTGGTCAGGGCCGGACCGTGATCCGGCGCGCCTCGTACAGTGTCTTCATGTCCCTCAGAAAGTGTTCGCTGTCGTTTTCCCAGATCCGGAGGGTTTCCCCGTGCGATTTCCCCGGTAGCACGAATCGATACGAGAGCACGACGCATGAATCGGGTCCCGTCGATGCGATCTGGGTGTACCCCTGCGTCAACGGTTCGGCGATCTTGCGGGGCCGGCTCCAGGTATGCCCCTTGTCGGGACTGAACATGACGTAGTCTCCGGCCGCCGCCGAAGGGTCTTCAATTCCGACCTGGCTCTTGTAGCGCTTGTGATAGTCGGCGAGGCCTGCGGGGTAGTACCCGCCGTTGGGGTCTTCCCAGTGGATGTAGCGCATGGGGCGCCAGCCGAAGCTGCAGACCAGAATCCCGTTGTCGAGCAGGGCCATTTTCGGCTGCAGGCCCAGCGTCTCCAATGAGGCCGGTTCGCTCCAGGTCCGTCCGCCGTCCATGGAACGGCACTGAAAAAGCGGCGCGTAACGTCCGGTGCGCATGATCACGAGCAACTCGCCGCCGCCGAAATCCACGATGTCCGGCTCGCAGAAACTCTCCTGTCCGGTCTTGCCGTCATAGGCGATAGTCGAAAGGTATTTCCAACTCTTTCCATCATCGGTCGAGGACAACATGTAGGTGCGATACATGGGCGGAACGCCCAGGTTGGTGGTGAATCCGCTGATGGGCACGTCGTCGCCCACGAAGTTGCCGTAGGCCATCGCCAGGAGAGTGCCATCCGGCAGCTCAAGCACAGGTTCGACGCTGGGAGCCTGGAACACCGTCTTGTAATCGTCCCCGATGACGTCCTTGAACCGGGGCACCGAGATGGTGGTCTCTTCCCAGGAGGCATCACTCGCAACCGCGAAGTCGGCGAGCCCGTGCAACTTCATGTGTCCGGCCAGGAAGATCCCCTTCCGTTCTGACGGCTTTGCGCCGCGCTTCAGGAGATAGAACGAGCCGTCGCGCCGTTGGAGCGTCTGAAATCGCGAGATCGGAACCTGCTGTGCCTGCCAGGTCCGGCCGGCGTCGGTGGAACGCAGGATCCTGTCCGTCGTGCCGCTGAGAATGATGGATCCGTCGAGCAGCTTGAGCAGTGGCGTCTGGAGAAAGTAATAAGGGGGCGCCGCCCCATCTTCATGCACGATTGAGGGTTCGGAGATGGTCACCGACGTCACCGCCGCGCGGGAATGAAGCAGCAACGGTTTCGAATCCGGTCTGGCGGCCGAGTCCTGAGCGGACACCGCGCCGGTCCCCAGCAGGCAGGCAATCATCAGAATCCTGGTCGCTGTTTCAGACATTGCGTCGTTCCTCTCCCCTATCTGAAGGTGAAACTGTAAAGGCGGGCTCGACCGGTGAGCCGGAAGCGGAGCTGGAGCCGGCGGGAGTCCGGAATAGCAACTGTCTGGCCCTCCCCCCTTCGCATGGAATCCCGGTTGGTGCCCGAATACCACATTCGGAACTTGCCTTCGTCGATCAGAACCTCTCCGTAGGAGACGGCTCGAGTGTCATCCCAGGCCCCGGGGGAACCGGTGCGCAGGACCGGGTTGGCCGCGTGTTTCCGCATGGAGTGAAAGGAGCGCTTCAGGCCCTCCAGAGCGCTCACCTCGAGCATGTCGAGGAAGAGGACCTTGCGTCCTGGACCCGGATTCAAGTCCGGGATCTTCAAGGTGTCGAAGAAGACGCCGCCTTCGCCGCCCCGGGTGGCCAGGGCCATGCCCAGAGCCCCCGAGGTTCGTCCTCGGGCATCGGTCACCAGGTCCCCGAATTCGATTCCCTCACCGTGATCGATTCTTTCAGGACCTGGTGCCTTGCCGGCGGCCCGTGTCCAATTCTCTCGCCTTCCCAGGCTCGCTGACGGGTTCATGCCTCCGGCTGGGCACCGCGCATACCAGATCCCTTGCGGTTCGGAACTCTGGAACACCAGGTGCAGGGTGTCGTCCGGGCCGATGACCAGGCTTGCTGCCTGCGCCCCCGCAAACGGACCGGCCAGGACCGACTGGCTCGACTCCCCAGCCATGGCCATAGCGGGGGTGAAATCGCCTGCAAACTCAGGACGGGAGTCTTTGGACGTCGATAGGAAAACCGTGGGTTGCCCATCGGCGAGGCCATCGTGGACCAGAACCCAGATGCCCTGGGAGTTGGTAGCGATTTGTCGTCCGTTGGTCCGAGGGAAAGGAGGCGCTCCGTTGTGGCTGCCTGTCCGGAGTGTCAGAACCGCAGCCGCGTCGGACATGGTCCAGAGCAGGCAAACCGAGAGGGCGAGTCCGCTTGAAAAAGCACGGGTAGAGGGCATCAACGATAGGTGACCCAGATGGGTGATGACCAGGCCACGTGTCCATCGGCCTGCTGGAGCCGCACGTAGTAGAAGTGGGTTCCGGGCTCCGGATCCGTTTCCAGGAAGGAAAAGTCCACCCGGCTCCGGCCCGGCTTTCGCGTATAGACGACCCGGTTGTCCCGGATCAGGACGATGTCGGCGACCGGTCCTGTGCCTTCGGCGTGAACTCGCAGCGTGGGTCCCGAATCGGCGTCGAAGGCGTCCCCCATGATGTGGGTGCGGCCGCCCTCTTCCGCCCTGAAATCGAGGACGATGTTGTCGGTGGCGGCGTACGCGTGCCGGCGCCGCATGGCGTCCATCAACCCTTCGGCGTCGAAGCGCTCCACCAGCAGGCAGGCGTAGGAGTAGTGGGTGGACCAGTGGTCGGAGCTGGCCTGGACTCCCAACCGGTAACCTTTCTCCCAGGCCTTCCAGACGAAGCCTTCCTCGAGATAGCCGCCCCGATGGGTGGAGGCATCTTCCCGAACCGCTGCCAGGGGAGCTCCCGGACGTTCGTAGGAGGTCCGGTCCCCCTGGAAGATCTCCACCAGCGGCTCCACATCGCCGGCATGGTCCCGCCAGTCGGTCCCCATGGTGGGGGTTCCGGAAGTGTGGGGCATGGAGAGCCCCTGGTACTTTCTGAGGTAGTCGTAGAGGACGTCTCCGCTGTTGACGACTCCCGAACGTTCCCGGGGTCCGGCCTGGAGTACGGGCGCTCCTCTGCGGGCAAAGACCACGTTCCGGTGGCCATTGGGGTAACCCATGTTCCGCTCGTATCCCAACAGCGGAACGAACCTGCCGGGGAGGTGGAACCGCTGGATCGATTTCTGCGTCTCCCACCAGACGTACTCTCCCGGGTAGTGGTCGGTGACGGCCAGAAAGTCCAGTGAGGCGGCGTCCAGGGCGTAGCGGTAAGTCTCATGGAGTGAACCGTCCAGTGTGCCGTCACCGGAGTAATCGGTGTGCCGGTGCATGTCTCCCCGGACGATCCGGTAGGCCTTCCCGTCCACCTCCACGCGGTAGGATCGAATCCGGTCCAGGTCGCCCGGCTCGTCCCGGTGGTAGGGTTCGACGGGTTCTTCTCGAGGCTGGTGATTTCTCAGTTCAGACCCCTCGCCGGCGCGGGGGAGCTCCAGCCGCCCCACCACCACGTCTTCCTGCAAGTTTCTTGAGTCGGGAGAGGCGCGGTGGATCGATCGGTGGTCTGTAAGCCAAGCCATCCATAGAGTTCCATCCGCAGAGGCATCCAGGGCCAGGGGCATGTCCAACCGCCCCATGCTCCGGGGAAGGACGAAGGGAGTGGACCAGGAGGAACCCTGGTAGAAGACGGCGTAGGCTTCCCAGCCCGGCCGGTTCATGGATCCATCCCCGGCAGTCGTTTCCTGGTGGCGAAAGAAAAGCCACATGCGTCCTCGGCGGTCCCAGAACAGCCGGGGCAGGTCATTGTCGTTTCGAAATCGGACCTGGTGGGATTCTGGCGGACGGCGAGGCCGCAATCCGCTCCGCGAAAGATCGGAGAAATGGTTTTCCAGGGTCCGAGACAGTTCTTCTACTGGACGGCTCCACCGATTCCCATCGTATACGGCCACCCGTATGGTCCGTTCGTCCAGAAAGGTCTGCCGCGACCGGTCGACCCAGAAGCCCGAATCCTTACCCCAGTCGGGGCCGGATTCGTTCCAGGCGATCCAGACCCGATCCTTGTCGTCACAGGCGACGTCGGCATAGGCCTCGAAGTTTCTGGAGCGAGCCACCGGGACGATTTCCCCCATTCCCCGAGTACCCACCTGGCGCAGGAGGAGGTCGTAGTCACCCCGTTCGTAGGTATCCCAGACGACGTGGATTCCGCCCCGGGAATCGACGGCGAGAACGGGTTTCCAATCGTTGGCCATCGACTGACTCACTCTTCGTTCCGGACCCCAGACGCCGGATTGCATGGATTTGATAAAGATGTCCGATTGGCCCCGGCGAAATCCTTGCCAAACCAGGTGGACCTCTTCTCCGGGCCCGGGTGCGGCTCGAGGGTAGAGGTCGGGATGGGGATCTTTGGTGAGGCGTGTCACCGGGCCCAACACGCCGTCCTGCTCGGAGCGGGCAAAGATGTCCCAGTTCCCGTCCAGTTGTTGCGACCAGATCCACGAGAGGCTGCCGTCCCCGGCTCTCACCATCTGAAGGCCGGAGAGGTCCTGACCCCTTGCGATCTCCAGAGAGGGAGACCAGGCTCCGCCGGCCAGGTGGCGGCTCAGGATCCGTTGCGCGCCATCTTTGAATTCGATCCAACCGATCCGGCAGCCTCCCTCCGCTACGACCAAGGCGGGGAAATCATCGTAGGTCTGTTCCTGCGCCAGGACCTGGAACAAAGGAACCTGGCTGGCGGCCGCCCGTCCTGCCAGGAGTCGGTTTCTCACACCCGGCAACAAGGTGCGGGTATCGACCTTGAAGCGACCTTCAAGGGTGGACAGAGTCAGTTCCTGCGGTCGATCCGTCTTCGCCAGCAGACCTGGCCACTCCAGGCGCGAATAGGCGCTCGTGCTCCGGAGAGAGTTCCCTCCAACAAACATCTGGTTGCCCGTCGGCTCTTCCCAATAGAGCGCGGTGCGCGGATCATATTTCCGGGTTCGTGCGGTCCAGGAGAATCCTGGACCCACCGACGTGTCCCCGCCGGTTCTCCAAGGCAGGATCTGGACCGACCCCGGTTCCGCTTCCAGGCGTCCACTCCAATCGGATGGCCTGGGGTCGTCGAGTCCCAACTCGATCAGGAAGCACTGCTTCCGCGAGGTCAGATCGGACGGCAGCGTCTGGTTTCCTGCCGGTTCGGTTCCGCAGCCGGACAAGAGGAGGGCTGCGACGAGGAAACCGGCATTAAGTGTTGGATGCCTCATTGGACGTATCTGATTCGACTCCGGGATTCGGGTTCAAAAAGAGCGTCGGCCCGGTTCCCAGCGCCGGAGAATTGCGTGGCCGCCGCCGAATTTTGGCGGGGTACGGGATCTCCGACGGCAAAGTACCACAGGCTCGAAACTTTTTCGGGCTGACCTTGGACGAACAAACGATTAAACTGCTCTAATTCGGGGAGGTCGATTTCCGTGAAGAGGCTCTTCGTCGTCCTGATTCTGGGTGCTCTATTGGCGTGGGTAGGACTGCGCCTCTATCGTGAGTTGGCGGTGGAGTCCATGGACGCTCCGCAGCGAGGGCCCGCCCTTCTGGTCGAGACGGCCACCGTGCGGCCACACGCGTTCGAGACCAATCTGGATCTCCTGGGCGAGTTGAGGCCCCAGGCCGTGGTCGACGTCATGTCCCGGATCAGTGGACGCCTTCAGCAGGTCCGGGCCGACCGCGGCGATCCGGTCCGCAAGGGGCAGTTGTTGGTGGTCGTCGACGACGTGGATCTCCTGCAGCAGATCCACCGGGCGGAAGCCGCCGTGGCGGTCGCCACTGCCGCGGTGACCCGTGAAGAAGCGACCTACGAGAACCTCAAGGTCCAGGTCGCGCGCTACCGTGAACTCCATGAGGAAAACCTCATCTCGAACCAGGATCTGGAGGATTTGGTCAGCCGGATGCGGGTCTCGCAAGCGCAACTGGACCTGGTCCGGGCCCAGGTGAGACAGGCGGAGGCTTCGCTGAGTGAGTACAAGATTCAGCACGACCAGACCCGGATCTACTCACCGCTGGACGGGTTCGTCGGGGTCCGGCACCTGGAGCCGGGAGCGTTGGTGAACCCCAGCGTGCCCATCGTCTCGGTGCTGGAGCTGGAGCGGGTCAAGACCGTGGTTCCGGTCTCGGAAAGCGGGATCAGCAGCATTCGGGCGGGACTGCCCGCCCGGGTCATCGTGGATGTCTATCCCGACCGGGTCTACCGGGGGACCGTCACCCGGATCAGCCCCTTCCTCAATCCGGAGACGCGGAGCGCCGATGTCGAAATCGAGATCGTGAATGGTGACGGGATGCTCAAGCCGGGAATGTTTGCCCACGTGAGGATCGACGCCAAGATATCCGTGACGGCGCTCAGCATCCCCCGCTCGGCGTTGCTGACCCGTGGCGAGCGCCACGGTGTCTATTTTCTGACCCGGGAGCGGACCACGGTGTTCCGGGAGATCGAGATCGGGCGCATCGACGGTGACGTGGTGGAGGTTCTGACCGGCCTGCACGATGGCGCCGAAGTGGTCGCCTCCGGAGCCCAGAACTTGAACGAAGGGGATGCGGTGAGGTCCGAATGAGTCTTCCCAACCTGGCGATCCGGCGCCCCGTCTTCATCGTCGTCGTCTTCCTCATCGTCGCCCTCATGGGCGGGATCTCCTTTCTCAATCTCCCCGTCGACCTGATGCCGGATGTCTCTTTCCCCACCATCAGCGTGACCACCACCTATCAGGGCGTGGGGCCGCGGGAGATCGAAGAGCTGATCACCATTCCTCTGGAACGGACCCTGGCCTCCACTCCCGGCATCAAGGAAATGACCTCCCGGTCCTCCGAGGGGACCAGCCGAGTCCGGGTTTCGTTCGAGTGGGGAGTGAACCTGGATGCAGGCGCCGAAGAACTGCGCGCCCGGATCGACCGGATTCGTGGACAGCTGCCGGAGGATGCGGATCCTCCGACCTTGTACAAGTACGATCTGAGCATCTTCCCCATCATGTTTCTGGGAATCTCCAGCGAGCTGCCCCCCAGGGAGTTGCGTGAATTCGCGGAAAAGCAGATCCAGTACCGGTTCGAAAGGATTCCCGGCGTGGCGCAGGCCGATATCTGGGGAGGCCTGGAGCGTGAGATCCACGTGGTGATGGACCGGGCCAAGATGCAGACCCTCCGCATCAGCCCGGCCCAGGTCATGGCCGCACTGCGCCGCGAGAACCTGAACGAGCCTGCCGGACACGTCATCGAGGACACGTTCGAAGTGCTGATGCGAACCGAGGGCGAGTACGCCTCGATGGACGAGATCCGGCGAACCATGGTGACCATCCGCCAGGGCACCCCCATTTACATCGAGGACATCGCCACGGTCGAGGACAGCCATCAGGAAATTCGGCACATGGTTCGGGTCAACGGCGTCCCGGGCATCAGGATGGGCGTCCGCAAGCAGTCCGGCGCCAACACCGTGCTGGTGGCGCGAGAGGTGGACAGGGCCATCGAGAGGATCAATCGGGACTATCCGCAGGTCCGGGTCTACTCTCTTTACGACACGTCCAAGTTCATCAGTCGGGCGGTGGCCAATGTGCGGGACGCCGCGTTCTATGGTTCGATCCTCGCCGTCTTCATTCTCCTGGTGTTCCTGCGCAACTTCCGGAGTGTGCTGGTGGTGGCCATCTCCATCCCCATTTCGGTGCTGGCCGCCTTCGGTTTGATGTATTTCAGCGGGTTCACGTTGAACGTGATCACCTTCGGAGGTCTTGCACTGGGGGTCGGCGTGCTCGTGGACAACGCCATCGTCGTGCTGGAGAATATCTTCCGGCACCGGCAGGACGGCGAGGAGAAGAAGGCGGCGGCCCGCAACGCTACCAAGGAGGTGGCTCTGGCCATCACCGCTTCGACCCTGACCACCATTGCCGTGTTCCTGCCGGTCGTTTTCATGAGCGGCATGTCCGGTCTCATGTTCCAGCAACTGGCCTGGGTGGTCTCCTTCTCGCTGTTCAGCTCCCTCCTGGTGTCGCTCACCCTGGTTCCCTTTCTTTCCAGCCGTTTCATTCGCGTCAGACCACCCGAACGCAAAGGGTGGGTCCATGCGATCTCCCGAAAAGGCGGACAGTGGATGGAAGGACTGGACCGGAGCTATGCCGGCGTTCTCCGCTGGTCCCTGCGGCACCCGATTCTGATCGTTTCCTCCAGCGCCATGCTGGTGCTGGGCGGGTTTCTGCTGTTGCCTTTCATCGGTCTCGAGCTGCAGCCGGAGGCGGACGAGGGTCAGGTCCGGGTCCGGCTGGAGCTGGCGGAGGGGACCCGTCTGGAGGTGACGGACCAGTTCGCGCACGAGGCGGAGAAACTGGTGCGGGACCTGGTTCCCGAGCTGGACAATCTCCTGGTGGAGGTCGGTTCGCGCGGAGGTTGGCGAACGGCCAACACCAATACAGTGACTCTCCGGGTGTACCTGGTCCCGCTGGCCCAGCGGGAGCGGAGCAGCCAGCAGATCGCCGACGCCCTGCGTCCGGTATTCTCCAACTTCGCGGGAGTCGTTCCCCGTGTCCGCACCAGCGGCGGCAACTATGCCATGCGCTGGGCCACCGAGAGTGAAGGCGATCGCCTCTCCATCGACATTCGCGGGCACGACATGAACGAATGTTTCAACTTGGCCGTGCGGATCAAGCGGATCATGGAATCGTTGGAGGGAGTTTCCGACGCCGCCATCAGCAGGAGCCCGGGCCGGCCCGAGAGTCACATCCGGATCGATCGTGCCAAGGCCGCCACCATGGGCCTTACCGTCTCCAACGTCGCCACCACGGTGCGGGCCAGCATCGGGGGTACTGTGTCCGGTTACTTCCGGGAGGGAGGAGACGAGTACGAGATCCTGGTGCGCTACCGGGAAGAGGATCGGTTGAGCAGCGAGGACGTTCTGGCGATTCCCATCCAGACTCCGGCGGGTTCCGTCGTGCCGTTGCGCTCATTGGTCGCTCTGGACCGGAGTGAAGGACCCAATTCCATCTCCCGGAAGGACCAGCAGAGAATCGTCTCGGTCTCAGGCAATCTCTCGGGCACCCGCGACATGGGGTCGATCGTACGCGAGCTGCAACAGAAGGTGCGGCCGCTGGGGATGTCTCCGGACATCGCGCTGGTCTTCTCGGGCGAGTGGGAGGAGCAGGAGGAGGCCCGTTTCCTGTTGCAGATCAGCTTCCTGCTGGCGGTGGTCCTGGTCTATCTGGTGATGGCGGCGCAGTTCGAGTCGTTCAAATATCCGTTCCTGATCATGTTCTCCATTCCGCTCGCCTTCATCGGAGTGATCCTGGCGCTGTTCCTGACCCAGACGAACTTCAATCTCCAGGGCTTCATCGGCCTGATCATGCTGGTCGGAATTGTGGTGAACAATGCCATCGTACTGGTCGACTACGTCCTGCAGCTCCATCGCAAACACGGTTTGGCGCTGATGGACGCCCTGGTGACGGGAGGCCGGCGGCGGCTTCGGCCCATCCTGATGACCACCCTGACCACGGTTCTGGGCCTCACTCCCATGGCGATAGGCATCGGCGAAGGCGCCGAGCTTCAGGTCCCCATGGCCCGCGTCCTCATCGGCGGCTTGATCTCTTCCACCTTCATGACCCTTTTTCTGATTCCCACCTTATTTCTCATCATGGAACGGCTGTGGAGTTACCGTCGCCGGGAGACGCCGGATTTGGCTTTGGGTCAGCCGTCGAGCGTGACGAATTAGGAATCAGCGAGGGACAGTCGGCTTGGCCGGCAATCCTTGATCGATTTTCCCACTCGCATTTCACTTCTCTCCCGGCCGGATTCTCATGGCCAGTCTGCGCATGGCGGCTGCGGCCTCGTCCACATCCGACTCGCTGATGTCCAGATAGGTGACGGCCCTCAAGAAGGTTCCGGGCGTGCTGACGCGAACCCCTTCCTCCTCTTCCAGCCGCCGGGCGAACTCGGGAGGGGAAACTCCCAGTCCGGAAACATCGAAACGCACGATGTTGGTCTCCACAGAGGCCAGGTCGATGTCGAAACCCGGAATCTCGGCGATCCGGCGAGCCAGCCGCCGGGCATTCCCGTGGTCTTCGGCAAGACGGGAAATGTGGTGCCGAAGGGCATGGATCCCGGCCGCCGCAATGATGCCGGCTTGGCGCATGGCTCCGCCGATGCGCTGTTTCCACTGCCAGGCCTCTTCGATGAACTCCCGGCTTCCGGCCAGAACGGCGCCCACTGGCGCGCCGAGACCCTTGCTCAGGTCGATCCAGACGGAGTCCAGGGTAGCGGCGTAGTCGGCGACGTCGATCCCGCTGGCCACCGAGGCGTTGAAGAGGCGGGCGCCGTCCATGTGGGTCCCCAATCCCCATTCGTGAGCGACTCCGCAGACTTCCCGCAACTGTTCCAAGGGCCAGATGCGCCCGCCCGGGGCATTGACCGTCTGCTCGATGGAGACGACCCGGATGGTGGGCCGGTACCGGCTGGGAGGGTGCATCAGCGCTCTCAGCTGCTCCGGCGTGAACATTCCGTTGGGTCCGTCGATGGGATAGGCCGTGGCCGCCGCCAGGATCGCCGTGCCGCCCGACTCGGCGATGAGGGGATGGGCGGTGCGGTCCAGCAGGATCACGTCTCCCGGCCGGCAATGGACCGCCAGGCCGATCTGGTTGCACATGGTTCCGGAAGGGAGGAAAACCGCATCCTCCTTTCCCAGCATCTCCGCCACCATTTCCTGGAGTCGGTTGACCGAAGGGTCCTCTCCCTTCTGTTCGTCCCCCACCGGCGCAAAACAGGCGAAACGCCGCATCTCCGGAGTGGGCAGGCTCAAAGTGTCGCTGTACAGATCGATTCTGATATCGGGCATCGTTTTACTCCTGATCCTTGTGTATTCCGTTAGGTACCAACATTGGGACCTCCTCCCGGTACCGGCGGTAGTCGTCCCCGTGCCGGGTCACCAGATCCCGCTCCTCCAGAGGAATCGCCAGGAGAATGTAGCCGGTGGCGGCCGCGGCGAACATCAGGTGACCGACGCTCATGACGGGGGTGGCCCAGAAGGCGACGATGAGTCCCAGCATGAGGGGATGGCGAACGAGCCGGTAGAATCCGGGCGTTCGAAAACGGTCGGGCGGAGATTCCCGGCGCTTGAACCGAAGGCAGGTCTGACGCAGGCCGAACAGATCGAGGTGGCCGATCATGGAAGCGGAAAGAAACACGATTCCCCACCCCAACCAGAATAGTCCGGTCAGAATAATGACTCCGGCGCCATGATCCACCTGCCAGACCGGTGCGGGAACCGTTCGCCATTGCCAGAACAAAAACAGAAGGGCGCCGCTGGTAAAGAGAACGTAGGTGCTCCGTTCTACCGGCTTGGGCACGATCCGGGTCCAGGTGGCCTTGAATCGGGGACGGGCCATGACGCTGTGTTGCAGGGCGAAGAGGCCCAGCAGTCCGGCATTGACCGGAACCGCATCGGTCAAGGGAAATGGAGTCCCGGAGTCGATACTCTTGGGGACGATCACGTTTCCCAGGAATCCGATGGTGTAAAGAACGGTGGCGAGGGAAACGGCGTAGGATGCGGTCCCGTAGACAAGCGCTGTAATTCCGCTCATGAGTGCGCCATTCTACTCTGTGCCGGAATCGAGGGTCATCCGGGGCTGACGAGTCGCTTGACTCGGATTTGCAAATGCCTCAACGTCGGCGACGATTCGACTGCTGAACCAATTGGAGACTCAGACATGCTCACACATTCCGGAATCCGGATCATTTTGTTGACTTGGATCGTCCATGCCGGGCTGCCGTCCTCTGTTGGGCTTCGTGCGGGAGCTCAGCGAGATGGGAGCCGGGTGGTGCAGGTCGGGCCGGAATACAATCTGGAAGAGTTGTTCCTTCACGACGACTGGATCGTGGATCGGACCGAGGGTCTGGTGTTGACTCCGGCGACGGTGCGAAGGCATCCGGGGAATCCGATCCTGGTCAAGGACCGCCCGTGGGAAGTGGGAATCCTCAACTACACCTGCGTGCTCCAGGACCGGGAAGAGGGGCTCTTCAAGATGTGGTACCAGATCATCCGGCCCAAGGCGGGGGGCGGAGGGAATGAGAGCTGGTGCCTCTACGCCACTTCTCCTGATGGCCTCGTCTGGGAAAAGCCGGAACTGGGGATCGTGGAGCACGACGGCTCCACCCGCAACAACATCCTCTTCTACGAGCATGAAGGGATTCGGGGAACGCCCTCCTACTGGGTGGAGAAGGACTATGCCGCCTCCGATCCCTCACGCCGCTACAAGATGATGTTGCAGCGATGGGACTTTCGGGGACGCGGCGCCGCCATGGCCCACTCCCCCGACGGAATCCATTGGACGATTCCCGAATTCGGCAACCGGCTGGGTCCCTTCGATACCCGGAACATCTTCTTCTGGGACGACATCGTTGGAGCCTACGTGGGCTATTTTCGCAGTCATGTGGGGAGCCGGCGTTCGATTTCCCGGGCCACCAGTCCCGATGGATACCACTGGTCGCGGCCCGTGACCATCCACACTCCCGACGAGCAGGATCCTCCCACCTGGCACCTCTACACGCCGGGCATCTTCAAGTACGCCGGCGCGCGCAACGCCTACTTCATGCTCACCGCCGGATTCGACGAGGTCACCCACGCCATGTACGGAGAGTTGGGGGTGAGCCGGGACGGCATCGAGTGGCATCGGTTCCGCCGGCCCTTCCTGGGGACTTCCGGAGAGGGGGAGTGGGACGGTGGGCACGTCATGCCCATTCCCGCCGACGCGTCCATCGGTGGCGAGACCGCTCACTTCTACCAGGGGAGTACCACGCCGGCGCACGACAGCACGGGGAAGCGGGGCATCGGCGTGGCCTTCCTGGGCCGCGGCGCCTTCGTGGGACGGAAAGCGGCGTCCCAAGGGAATCTTCTCACTCACCCGCTTCGCATTCGGGACAGCCGGAGCCTTTTTTATCTCAATGCCGACGCCGAGGGAGGATCCATCCGGGCCGAGCTGCTGGACGATTCGGGGCAGGTCTTGGAGGGCTTCTCCCGGGAAGACTGCCGGCCGATTCGGGGCAAGGGCAGCCGGCTGCCGGTGCACTGGAACGGCCAGGAGTCGCTGAAGCAGCACCTGCGCAACGGGACGGTTCGGCTCAAGCTCTACGTGGATCGGGCGACTGTGTACGGTTTCTACTGCCGCCGTCCTCCACGCCAGTGACGGATCGGGCCGGCACAGCCGACAGAGGATGCAAATATGAATCGTTGGCGCAAGTGTCTCTTGATCCTGTCGGCCGTGCTCCTGCCTTTGGTCGTCTGCCAGGTCCCACGGGAACCCGGCACCAACCTGAAACCGGCGCCCAACTGGCCTCCCCGGATCATCTACAACACCGACGGCAACTGGGCCTTCGACTACTTGGCCAACCGCGACACCCGGGATCTGACGGTGATTCTGGATGCGCTCCAGGGAACTGCGGTGGACATCGTCACCGTGCTGGTGGGCATCGACGACGATCTCTCCTGGCGCGGGAGTCCACATGGCCAGCTCTGGGGAGACAATATCGAGGACTGGGACCCGGACGATGACAGAGCCGTGGCCTCGGTAGGCGGCATGAGCATGTCCGACGTGGAGCGCCTGCACCAGAATCTGGCCACGGTGGTCGACGACGGTCACGATCTCCTGAAGATCTACATCGACCGGGCTCGTGAGCTGGACCTGGGAATGTTCGCCTCCTTCCGTATGAATGACGCCCACGTCAATCTCGAGGACCGGGGTTGGTACGGACGGTCGGCCCTGAAGCTTGAGAGAACCGACCTGCTCTTGGGCCACCCGGTCTGGTGGGGAGCCGGAAACGCCGACAAGTGGAACTTCTCCTGGCAGTGGAACTACGCTGAAGAAGAGGTTCGAGCCCGCTTTCTGGGCCTTTTCGAGGAGGTCTTGACCCGCTACGACTTCGACGGTTTGGAGCTGGATTTCGGTCGGGGAGCCATTCTGTTCCGGACTGGTGAACGGTTCGAGAACATTCCGACGCTGACCCAATTCATGCGGAACGCCAGGGAGATCGTTCGCCGGAAACAGTCGGAGAAGGGCAGGGAGATCAAGCTCATCACTCGCGTCCCGGCCAGCATCGACTCCGCTCTGGAGTTGGGTTTCGACATCGAGACGTGGATCCGGGAGGGACTGGCTGATGCGGTGATTTTGAGCTCTCCGTCCTACTGCACGCAGCGGATCGACATTGAGCGGGCGGTCCAGGCCGCTTCCGGGAGTGGAGTCCTGGTCTACACCGGATTCGATTCCTCCACGCACTCCGCTTCGCCTCAAGGGGGGTACGAACGGAATCCCGTCACGGTGCTCAGGGCGTCGGCCATGAATGGGTACAAGCAGGGCGCCGCAGGGGTCCATTTGTTCAATTACGACTACCCGAGTCATCGCCAGAGACCCGTTCCAGAGGGCGCCGGGGTGGCGGGCAAGCCGGCCGGAACCGATACGAGGGGCCATTTCACGGCGTCCGATCTGCAGGACCTGAAAGATCTGGGGGATCCCAAGGCGCTGGAGCGGCTGGACCGCTGCTACTATGCCGAGAGCCGCGCCATGAACTTTCCGGGCGACTATCCGCCCCAGGTGCCGCAGCAACTGTCTCTCGCGGGACGGGGCGCCGGACCGGCTCATGCCATTCGGATCCGCGTGGACGACGACATCGCCGCCGGCCGGGCCGCCGGCAGAATCCGGAAGACCGAGTTGAGGCTGCGTCTGACCCACGCGGAGAAATCGTTGGAGCGCGTACGCTGCGAAGTCAACGGGGAAGAAGTCGACCTCGCCACCGCCGGCAGGATTCGGAACCGGGAAGGGGAAGAGTGGCTGGTGGTGGACGACCCGCCGGTTCGAGGCGGCGTCAACACCGTCCTCGTGGTCTTGGAAGGCACGAAGACTCCTGCGGAGCACACGGACCGGTACGCTCCCTGGCCCACCCTGGAGAGTTGCGAGATCATCGTTCTCACTGAGTCGTGACATGCGAATCGCCAGGCTGGCACTGTTTTCGATTCTGCTGGGAACCGGGGCCTCCGATTCCACACTTTCCGGGACGCAGGGGAGGGATGATCTGTCCCCGGCCCTGTTGGACCGGCCTGTCTGTCCCCATATCGGATCCAGGCTGGAGATCTCAGGGGACCAGATCGAACGGGTGGTGTCCTGGACCGAAGCCAGCGATATCTCCTCTCTGGCGGGCCTGCCGGTCCGGCTCCGGCTCGTCATGAAGGACGCCGATCTTTATACGTTACGCTTTCGGTAGGACGAATCCGAGCGGCGCCTCGTCCCGCCGTCAGAGCGGAGGTTCGGAGACGCCGTAGAAAGCTCGCAGCCGCTTGAGTTCAGCCTTCAGATCGGCAGTGATCCGCTCCGAGCCTTCTCGTGCGTACAGACTCTGCAGTTCTTGCGGATCCCGCTCCAGGTCGAACAGCTCCCACTCATCGCTTTCGTAGAAGCGGATCAACTTGTAGCGCTCGGTCCGCACCCCTTCGTGCGCCGGGACGCCGTGAGCCAGTTGGCTCTCGTAGTAGTGGTAGTAGAAGGAGCGGCGCCAATCCGTGGGCGCCTCCCCCTTGAGGATGGGAACCAGGCTGTGGCCCTGCATCCGGGGAGGGATCCGGACACCGGCCATCTCCAGGAAGGTGGCGGCGTAGTCCAGGTTCGAGACCAGATCGCGGCTGGAGGAGCCGGGCTCGACCACACCGGGCCAGCGGATCACGAGTGGCGTACGCAATGATTCCCGGTACATCCAGCGTTTGTCGAACCAGCCGTGCTCTCCCAGGTAGAAGCCCTGATCGGAACTGTAGACCACGATGGTGTTCCGGGACAGACCGGTGGCGTCCAGGTAGCGGAGCAGGCGTCCCACGTTGTCGTCGACGGAAGCGATACAGCGCAGATAGTCCTTGATGTAGCGCTGGTACTTCCAGCGGACGAGTTCCTTACCCGTCAGCTTCGCCGCTTTGAAGGCCTCGTTTTTGGGTTCGTAGATGGCATCCCAGACGGCTTTCTGATCCGGGTTCATCCTTCCGTAGGTCCGCTTCCAACGGATCATGAACGGGTCGTCCCGGGGTGTACCCGGGGGAGGCCGGAACTTCAGGTCGTGGGCGGTCATGTGCCGTCCGATCTCCATCCGGTTCCGGGCCGCCGGCGATGCCCGTCCGGAGTAGTCGTCGAACAGCGTCGGCGGTTCCCGGATCCGTTCCCCGTCATAGAGCGTCAAGTGCTCCGGACCGGGCATCCAGTGGCGGTGGGGAGCCTTGTGCTGGCTCATGAGCAGGAAGGGCTGGTCCGGGTTTCGGTTCTTGAGCCATTCCAGCGAGAGATCGGTGACGATGTCCGTGGTGTACCCGGTATGCCGGCGGCGCCTGTCGTTCGGTCCGACCCGCATGTCCGGGTTGTAATAGGCGCCCTGTCCCGGCAGCACTTCCCAATCGTCGAAGCCGGTGGGCGCCGACTTCAAATGCCACTTGCCGAAGATGGCCGTCTGGTACCCGGCCTCCTGCAACAGCTTGGGAAAGGTCTGCTGCGAGCCGTCGAACCGCAGGCGGTTGTCCAGCACACCGTTGAGGTGACTGTACTTGCCAGTGAGGATTACGGCCCGGCTCGGAGCACAGATGGAATTGGTGACCAGCGCCCGGTCGAACCGCATTCCCTCGCGGGCGATCCGGTCGATGTGGGGGGTCCGGTTCAGCCTCGAGCCGTAGGCCCCGACGGCCTGGTAGGCGTGATCGTCGGTGAAGATGAAGAGGATGTTGGGTGGCTTGGCCGCAGCCGGCCCAAACCCTGCCAACAGCAGCAACAGTGGCGCCGAAGCCGCGATCAGGCGCATAACGGGGAGATTCTACTATCGGCGCCGGGTGCCGCGCACCGTCGAATGGGCTCTGAGGTTGACATACATAGAACAGCTATGCATTATTCTTCTATGTATCGATCCACGGGCTGCGTCGCCGTAGGAGTCGGGAAGCAGTGAACTTCAGCAAGGACCTGGTGGCGGCTTCGGCGACGCCGCTCGTCCTCGCGATTCTCGCCGAGGGAGACAGCTATGGATACGCGATCCTGAAACGGGTTCGCGAACTGTCAGGGGGGCGGCTGCAGTGGACGGACGGCATGCTCTATCCGGTGCTCCACCGGCTGGATCGGCTCGGATATGTCAAAGCCCGGTGGGAAAGTTCCCGAAGCGGCCGCAGGCGCAAATACTATCGAATCAGCCGGCGGGGCCGGGAGCAATTGGAGGTCCAACGCCGGCAGTGGCAGGTCGTGGACGGCATTCTCCGGGACCTCTGGTTCGAGAGGTCGTCGGCGCATGGGAAGCTGCTGTTGCAGGAGAATTGAAGCGGATGAACAGTTCCTGGAGACAACGGGAGACTATGGAGGGGCAGATCGCCGAATGGCGCGCCTACCTGCGCCGTCGCCGGGCGATTTACTCCCCTGACGTCGAGGAACTGGAGAGCCACCTGAGAGATCAGGTCAAGGCCTTGGTCGATGCCGGTCTGGCTCCCGACGAAGCCTTCCTGGTGGCGGTGAAGCGGATGGGCAGCCAGGACGCTCTCTCTCGCGAGTTCGCTCGGGAGCATTCGGAGCGTCTGTGGAAACAACTGGTGTTGGTGAACGACGAGACCGGCGAGCCGGGCCGGGCGGGGTCTGTCGAGACGGCTGTGGCCGTCTGTGTGGCCGCAGCCGCCGCGCTGGCCGTCAAGGTGCCCGAGCTGTTCGGCCACCCCCAAATCGGCTACGGCGACGGATTCTACCCTCGGAATATCAGCCTCCTGGTCTTGCCTCTGCTCGCGGGTTTCTTCGTCTGGAAACGGCGCACTCTCGATCTCCGCTGCCTCTGGTTGGCACTCCCCTTCTTCGTGGCGGCCCTTTTCATGAACCTTCTTCCCTTCAAGCCAGACGGGCACACGGAGGTGCTCGCGGCGCTTCACCTGCCGATCGCGCTCTGGTTGGTCGTAGGCGTCGCCTACGCGGGCGGACGTTGGCACGGCACCGGCGGGCGCATGGACTTCATCCGTTTCTCCGGGGAGTTGTTCATCTACTACGTGTTGATCGCCCTGGGCGGCGGCGTGCTGACGGCATTCACCGGAGTCATGTTCAAGGCCATCGGCCTGGACGTGGAGTGGCTGGCGGAGGGGTGGCTGCTGCCCTGCGGCGCTGCGGGGGCCGTCATCATCGGGGCCTGGCTGGTGGAGGCCAAGCAGAGCGTCATCGAAAACATGGCGCCCGTCCTGACCCGTCTGTTCACCCCCCTGTTCACTGCCGTCCTCCTGGCCTTTCTGGCGACCATGGTCTGGACCGGCAGCGGCATCGACGTGAAGCGGGAAGTGCTCATCGGTTTCGATCTGCTGCTGGCGTTGGTGCTGGGCCTGTTGCTCTATGCCGTGTCGGCGCGCGACCCCAAGTCGCCACCGGATGCCTTCGACGTGCTGCAGTTCGTATTGGTGGTCAGCGCTCTGGTCGTCGACCTTCTGGCTCTGGCCGCCATCGGAACGCGCATCTCCGAGTTCGGATTCAGCCCCAACCGGGTGGCGGCGCTGGGCGAGAACCTGATCCTGCTGGTCAATCTGGGGTGGTCGGCCTGGATCTACGGCCGCTTCCTGCTGGGGCGCGGTTCGTTCCTCGCTTTGGAGCGCTGGCAGACTGCGTATCTTCCCGTCTATGCGGTATGGGCCGGTTTCGTCGCGGTCGGCTTCCCGCCGCTGTTCGACTACGCCTGAGTCCGGCCCTCTCTCACTCCGCGCTTCTCGCTCCCTGGTTTTGCCACCAGCGGAACTCGTTGCTCCCGATTTCGGCCACGGCCGCCACGTCCAGATCCTCGTCCCCATCCAGATCGGCCAAAATGATCATATTGGCGCGAGGCCAGGAGGTCTTCAGGGAGTGGGCCGGCCACTGCAAACGGGGGTTCCCGGGATTTTGGAGCCAGACGACCTGCCCTGCGGGGCCCCACGCCGTGGCCGCCACGTCCGGGTCGCCGTCGCCGTCCAGATCGCCCGCCACCGCCTCGAAGGCGCCGGGAAGAGATTCCAGGATGGTGTGCCGGGGCCACGGGCCGTCCCCAGGGGTGCCGTCGTTTTCGTACCAGACGACTCCGGAGCGGTCCTCCCCATCCGGGCTCGCACCCATGCCCATGGCGAGAACCAGATCCGGGTCACCGTCGGCATCCATGTCCACCGGATTGCCGTGCGCGGGACGGCTGACCTCGCCGTCGATGAGGTGACGTTTCCAGGGTCGAGAGAGTGGATCGCCGCTGTTTTCGTACCAGAGGACCAGCCCGTCGGCGGCTGCCGTTCCCATCAGGTCTTCGTCGCCGTCGCCGTCCACGTCGGCCACCCGGATGCAACGAGTCTCGGCAACGTTGGCGTCAATCATGTGCTTGGGCCACTCTCGTCCCTCTTCGTAGCAGAGTTGAGTGGGAGGACCGTTGCACAGGATCCCCGGGTTCTCGAACCAGGCGAACTGGTTCCCCATCCTCCAGGAGGAGGCGGCCACGTCCGGATCTCCGTCGCCGTCCAGGTCCGAGACCGCCACGCTGTAGGCGCCGGCCAGCCGGGTGGTGATGACGTGCCGCTTCCACAGTTCCCCGGTGTCATGTTTTCCGGGATTCTGGAACCAGAGGAGGTGACCATACAGGTTCTTGACGATCACGACGTCGGGGTGGGTATCCTGGTTGACGTCGCTCACCATGTGCCGCTCGAGCCGCTCCGGATCGTCCTTCTGGATGAATCGGCGGGTGAAGGTTCCGGAACCGTCGTTCTCAAACCAGTAGAGGTTGTTGGCGGGAGTGTAGTCCGCACTGGTCAGGTCCAGGTCCCCGTCCTTGTCCAGGTCGGCGGCCCAGATGCCATAGGGATAGGCATAGCCGTCCATGATCAGGTGTTCGGTGAAGCGGACGGGACTCGAACCCTGGAGGGCGGACTCACCCGCCGTGTCGCCCGCCGGTGTCTTCGCCGGCTGGCAGGCCGTCAGGACGGCGATCAAGAACACCAGACATCTGAAGCGGCCGGGGCAGCTGCCTTGGACTCTGGCGGTTGGTATCGGGTCCTGGGTGCCTGTCACGGTGGAGTCTCCCTGGGTGGATCGTGTCGAAGTCCGTCTCCGGTCGTCTGGACAGGATATCGCCAGGCCGAGTCAATACCAAGCCCTCAGAAGTCGTCTCGTCCGGGCATGCGGTAGCCGACCCCTCGCTCGTTGAAGATGTACTCGGGCTGGGCTGCATTGTCGCCCAGCTTGCGACGGAGCAGCTTGACGACGGCGCGCAACGGCCGAAGGTCGTCGGTTTCCCAACGATTCCACACTTGGCGCAGCAGGGAAGCGTACGTCATGACGCGTCCCGCGTTGACTGAGAGCACTCGAAGCAGTTCGTATTCCGTGGCCGTGGACCGGGCAGATTCGCGGCATCCTGCGCGGCTCTGCGGCCAGAAGTCTGGCCCGCGATGACACGGTCTCCGCGCTGACTCGGGAGCCGGGCCTGGAGGTGTTGACCAGCCGCGGAATCCCGGACCGGGAGGATTGGACGCGTTAGACGGGGATGAATCCTCTTCCACCCCGAGACCGGCGTCGGATTCCGCGTCCCCGGACGCCGGCCCGAGCTAAGACGAGTAATCTTATAGGGGAGATCACTATAGCTCGCGTCGAAAACGAAAGATCCCTTGCTCGGCAACTCCCGAAAATCCGCCCATCTGCGGGAGGACTTCCCAGGTTCAGGATGAAGTTCTGGGGCCCCTTGTCGGCATTGTTGCTGGTGTTGATCTCGTCCCGGGCGCAAGAGCCTGTCCAACCTGTCGAGGACGCCAATCGATCGCCGGACGGCGCCATCTCACAGCAGACGGAGGATTCCGGAGGGGAGACCACCCTGGTGTTCCCCGACTATGTGGACGGAGGCGGCTGGTCGGTGCAACTGGCGCTCAGCAACGTGGACCCGGACGCGGCGGCCGAAGTTCGGATCAGAGTCTACGGGCAGGACGGAAAATCCGTTGCGGACCTGTTCGAATCGGAATCGGAGGTGGAGATCCCTTCGCTGGGGAGCCGGATCTGGCGAAGCGCCGGCGAGGGAGCGATTCGGCGGGGATGGATCGAGGTCCGAACTGGTTCGGCAGCGGTCAGCGGGTTGCTGACCTACCGGGACACCCGCTCGGGGATCGAAGTCGGGGTCAACCCGGTGGAGCCGGGCCAACGGTTCGCCTTGTACGTGGAGGAATCTCCGGCGGTGGGCTCCGGAGTCGCCATCTTGAAGCGGAGGGCGGCGTCGGGGGTCGAGCTGCGGGTCCGCGATGAGGAGGGGTACGACCCGTTGGAGGGAGAGTTCGTGCGTTGGGGGGATTTTCGCCAAGGGGCGCGGACGCTTCCGGAATGGATCGGGGCGGACCACGTCGACACGGCGTTCCTGGAGGACTTTCGCGGTCTCTTGTTTCTGGAAACGGAGGACGGATCGTCGTTGATCCCACTGGGGCTGAGGTTCGGCAAGGAAACCTCGTCGCTCTCGGCGGTGCCGGTGATCCGGAATCGGAGTCCGGAGCCGCAGGAGACGGTCCTGGTGTTCCCGGACTACGTAGACGGAGGGGGCTGGTCGGTGCAACTGGTGCTCAGCAACGTGGATGCGGCCGTGGGGGCGGAGGCGGCGGTGGAGGTCTACGACCAGGAGGGACGACCTGTTGCGGACTTGTTCGAATCGGAATCGGAGGTGGAGATTGCGTCGTTGGGGAGCCGGGTCTGGCGAAGCGACGGCGAGGGCGCGATTCGGCGGGGATGGATCGAGGTCCGGACCGGATCGGCGGCGGTCAACGGGTTGCTGACCTACCGGGACGCCCGCTCGGGGATCGAAGTCGGGGTCAACCCGGTGGAGTTGGGACAACGGTTCGCCCTGTACGTGGAGGAATCGCCGACGGTGGGGGCGGGAGTCGCCATTTTCAAGCGGGAGGCGGCGTCGGGCGTCGAACTGCGGTTGCGCGACGAGGAGGGGAACGACCCGCTGGAGGGTGGGTCCGTCCGCTGGGAAGGTTTTCGTCAGGCGGCGCGGACGCTTCCGGAATGGTTCGGGGTGGACGGCGGCGACACGGAATTCCTGGAAGACTTTCGGGGGCTGTTGTTGGTGGACGCCGAGGACGAATCGGGGTTGACTCCCCTGGGGTTGAGGTTCGGCAAGAGGACCTCTTCGCTCTCGGCGGTGCCCGCGATCCGGATCGCGGACGAAGGTCAGACTCCTTCTCCGACGGTGACGCTGTCGGTTTCCAAGGCGCAGATCGATTGGGGCCAGAGCGTTACCTTGAGTTGGATCTCCACAAATGCGGAAAGCGTCGAGATCCAACCGGACATCGGGGCGGCGCCCGCGTCGGGCCGCCGGAGAGTGTCGCCGGGCGTGACAACGAGCTACCGCATTACGGCGCGAGGAGCGGGCGGGCAGACGGCCACGGCGTCGGTAACGGTGAAGGTGTCCGTATCCCAGCGGGCGGCGTTGCAGGCGGTGTACGACGCTCTGGGCGGACCGGAATGGACCCACAGCGAGAACTGGGGGACCGGCGCCCCGCTGGAGGATTGGCACGGGGTCGGGGTCGATGATCAGGGCCGAGTGAACGCTCTGCGGATGGTCCAGCGGACAGCGGAGGGGGAAGTGGTTGGGATCGGACTGACCGGGGAGATTCCACCGGAGTTGGGCGCCCTCTCCCACCTTCAGATCCTGGACCTCTCCTGGAACCAACTGACGGGCGCGATCCCGGCACAACTGGGAAGCCTTTCCCACTTGGAAGTTATAAACCTCTCCGGGAACCAACTGACGGGTCCGATCCCGGCGCAACTGGGAAACCTCTCCCAGTTGATCTACCTGTATCTCGGAGCGAACGAATTGACGGGAGAGATCCCGCCGCAACTGGGGAACTTGTCCCAGCTGATCCACTTGGCACTCCATCAGAACGAATTGACGGGCGGGATCCCGCCGCAACTGGGGGATCTCTCCCAACTGACCTTCCTGACCCTCGGAGCGAACCAGTTGACGGGTGGGATCCCGGCGCAACTGGGGAACCTCTCCCGTTTGGAGCTCCTGTACCTCTTCGCCAACCGGTTGACGGGCGAGATCCCGCCGGAATTGGGGAATCTCTCCCAACTGACACGTCTGTACCTCGATGGGAACGAGTTGACAGGCGCGATCCCGCCGGAATTGGGGAATCTCTCTCAACTGACACGTCTGTACCTCAATGGGAACGAGTTGACAGGCGCGATCCCGGCGCAACTGGGAAGCCTCTCCCAGCTGACCCTCCTGACTCTCCATGGGAACGAGTTGATGGGGGAGGTCCCGGCGCAACTGGAGAACCTGTCCCGACTGACAGGCCTGCACCTCCATGGGAACGAGTTGACGGGTGAGATCCCGAAGCAACTGGGGAACCTGTCCCGACTGACACATCTGTACCTCCATGGGAACGGGTTGACGGGTAAGATCCCGTCAAGTTTGTTGCAGTTGGAGGAACTGAACGAATTCCGATTTGACGGCAACGCGGGACTCTGCGCTCCCGGGACATCCAATTTCAATGCTTGGATGAAAGGAATCGAACAACACCGAGGGCCATTTTGCAACGAGTCCGACGTGGCCGTGATCAAGTCGCTCTACGAAGCCACTGGCGGAGCCGATTGGACGAACTCCGACGGCTGGCTCGGGGAGGACGCCGTAAGCGAGTGGTACGGGATCCAAGCCGACTCCCTGGGCCGGGTGACCGGACTCGATCTGAGCGGAAACGGACTCAAGGGTCGGGTGCCGGGCAGCTTGGCTCAACTGTCCCGGATGATCGAGTTGCGGATCGGCGGCAACGCCCTTTCCGGCCGGTTGCCGCTCGGCTTGACCCATCTCCCGCTCCAGGCGTTCGACTACATGGACACCGAATTGTGTGCTCCGGTCGAAGCACGGTTCCAGGCTTGGCTGAACGCCATCGCGTCGGACGAAGGAACCGGGATGGAGTGCGCGCCGGCGACGGACCGCGATCTCCTCGTGGAGCTTTACGACGCGACGGGGGGGCCGAACTGGATCTGGAAACAGAACTGGCTGACCGATGCGCCGCTGGGGGCATGGTCCGGGATCAGTGTCGACGGCGACGGGCGCGTGAACGGGCTGAATCTTCCAAGAAACGACCTCACGGGCGCGATCCCGCCGGAACTGGAAAGCCTCGCCCGACTGACGTACCTGCACCTTGAACACAATGAGTTGACGGGCTCGATTCCACCGGAACTGGGCAACCTCTCTCAACTGAATTCCCTGGCCCTGAATGGCAACCAACTGACGGGATCGATCCCGGAGCAACTGGGCGACCTCCTCCAACTGCAATACCTGATCCTCAATGACAACCAGTTGACCGGATCGATCCCCGCGCAACTGGAGAGCCTCTCCCAACTGATTTCCCTGTTTCTCTATGGCAACCGACTGACGGGATCGATCCCGGAGCAACTGGGGTTGCTTTCCGGACTTCAGGGCCTGTACCTCTTTGGGAACCAGTTGACCGGGCCGATTCCACCGGAACTGGGGAGCCTCTCCGAATTGAAATTCCTGTTTCTCAGTGGCAACCAACTGACGGGATCGATCCCGGAGCAACTGGGGTTGCTTTCCAGCCTTCAGGGCCTGTACCTCTCTGGGAACCAGCTGACCGGGCCGCTACCGCCGGAACTTGGTTCGTTCTCCAATCTGCAGTGGTTGGACCTCAGTGGCAACCAGTTGCGGGGCGCGATCCCAGCGCAACTGGGGGACCTGTCCCAACTAAAGTCCCTGGTCCTCAATGACAACCAGTTGACGGGCGCGATCCCAGCGCAACTGGAGAACCTCACCCAACTGGAGTCCCTGGTCCTCAATGACAACCGGTTGACGGGCATGATCCCGGCGCAATTGGGGAAACTTTCCCAACTGGAGTCCCTGGTCCTCGATGGCAACCGGCTGAGGGGCCCGATCCCACGGCAACTGGGCGGATTGGCGCGTCTGCGAACTCTGTCTCTGTCGAGAAATCCCGGGATGTTCGGAGTGGTGCCCGGTCGCCTGGAGGGTCTGAGTCGTCTCGACGCACTATTGGCCGGGGATACGCGTCTTTGCGCCCCTTCCGACGCGAGCGCCCGGAATTGGCTGAAAGGGGCCTGGAAACGGCGAGTGGACCCCTGCTCCCGTGGCCTCCTGCCGAGGGCGTACTTGACCCAAGCCGTACAGTCGCGGGAGTTTCCGGTGCCGTTGGTGGCCGGAGAGAAGGCCCTGCTGCGGGTGTTCGTGACGGCGCCGCGGGCGTCCTTCGGGAGGATCCCTCCGGTCCGGGCTCGATTCTACGACCGGGGCCGGGAGAGATACGTGTTGGACATCCCTGGGACGCCCACTCCGGTCCCGGCCGAAGTGAACGAGGGATCGCTCTCGTTTACAGCCAACGCGGACGTTCCGGGTGAGGTCGTGCAGCCGGGTCTCGAGATGGTCATCGAGGTCGACCCGGAGAAAACGCTGGGATCGGTGCCCGGGCTGACGAAGCGGATTCCGGAGACCGGACGGCAGGCGGTGGAGGTCCGGTCGATGCCCACCTTCGATCTGACGCTGATTCCATTCCTCTGGCGCTCAGAACCGGACCAGTCGATCGTGGACCTGGTCAATGCCATGGCCAAAGATCCCGAGAAACACGAACTGCTCTGGCCCACGCGCACGCTGCTGCCGATCGGCAGTCTCGAGGTGACCGCTCACGAACCGGTGCTGAGTCACAGGAACAACGCCATCACGTTGTTGACGGAAACCGAAGCGATCCGGGTCATGGAAGGCGGCAGCGGCTACTACATGGGGATGATGCCGACGCCGGTCACGGGTGCCGCGGGAGTAGCTTTCAGGCCCGGCAAGTCCAGTTTCACAATTCCTCACGAAAGGCCAATAGTGCACGAACTCGGACACAACCTGAGTCTTGGCCATGCGCCTTGTGGTGCTCCAGGGGGTTTGGACCCGTCGTTTCCTGACACCCGTGGTTCTATCGGCGCATGGGGATACGACTTCCGCGAGGGCGGCCGACTCGTGCGACCGGGACAAGCTGACCTGATGTCATATTGTGGACACAGTTGGATCAGCGATTACCACTTCACGAACATGCTCCGTTTCCGCTTGCACATGGCCGCCACGGGTGAAGTGTCCTCCCTGGTCGCCGCTCCGGCGAGATCCCTCCTGCTGTGGGGTGGCGTGGACGCCGACGGGACACCGTTCCTGGAACCGTCGTTCGTGGTGAAGGCGCCGGCCTCACTGCCGAGCGCACCCGGCGAGTTTCGCATGAACGGACGAAGCGCTGAGGGCGACCTGCTGTTCTCGCTGGCGTTCGAGATGCCGGAGGTAGCGGACGGCGATGGCGGATCCTCCTTCGCCTTCATCCTGCCCGTGCAGCCCGCGTGGCCCGATCGGTTGGCCGGCATCACGCTCTCCGGACCCGGCGGTTCAGTCACCCTGGATCAGGACGCAGACCGTCCCGTCTCCATCCTGAGAAATCCTCGGACCGGGCAGATCCGCGGCATCCTGCGCGGCTCTGCGGCCAGAAGTCTGGCCGGCGATGACACGGTCTCCGCGCTGACTCGGGAGCCGGGCCTGGAGGTGGTGACCAGCCGTGGAATCCCGGACCGGGAGGATTGGACGCGTTAGACGGGGATGATCTGGAACCTGATTTTCGTCGTTGGCTTTCTTTACCTGGCCGTCGCCTTGCGGGGCCAGATTCGGTTTCTGAAACGGATGGAGTTGCAGTTGGACGTCCGAATCACCAGCCTCGAAACACAGATCGGAGATCTGCAGGATCGCGTCCGCCGCATCGAGAACGCGATGCCCGTGGCCAAGGAGTCCTTCAGAGAAATCAGTCCGGATCGCCACACCGTCCCTTAAGAATTCGTACCTTTGCGGTCAGGAATCCACGATCTCGCTGGTGGCCATAACCTGGAGGTTGGCCTGTTGGTCGCACCGGAGCCGGCCACCCTGCCAGCTTGTCCAGCGCCTTGCCAACACCTTCCGGGCCGCAGTACTTCCCTGCTTCGTGTAGGTGTTTCCCCTACGGCGTGGCCGATGCCGCTTGCTGCTGATATTCGCAACCTTGAGCCAATTGAGATCTGGGAACGGCTTTGCTATGATGCCGTGCGGTTGCGATATTCTCTGGGCAGAATCGAGAAGCCGGCCCATATTTTCAAGGAGTCTATTTGATGGAAGTTCACACGGAGCGGGAAGGCGGCGCCTTGATCGCCCGGGCCGTGGGCCGTATCGATGGCGCCAACGCGCGTGAATTCGAGAATGCCCTTCATGCGACACTCGGCAAGCATGAGAGTGCCTTGATCCTGGATATGCAGTCTCTCTCCTATATCAGCAGCGCGGGCCTTCGCGTCATTCTGATGGCTGCAAAGATACTCCAGAGGCGGGGCGGGAAATTCGCCGTCTGTTCACTGTCGGATTCCATAAGCGAGGTTTTCGAGATCAGTGGCTTCAACCGGATCATCCCGACCCACACGACCCGTTCCGAAGCGCTCGCCGCCCTCGGCGAGTAGGAAACTCCTGTTTACGCTTGATTCCGGAGACGTATTCGTCGGACAAGTGGCAACGAAGTTGATTTACGAATATACCTGACCGACATTGGTGCCCTCTGCCGGGGGGCCGTCAAAGCTTAGGCCGGCGGCTCCCGGAGCGGGATATGGATCATCGGAAATAGTAGGCGTACGGGAAAGTCTACGGGAGACCTGACGTGGAACCGACGAAATTGGACCTTTTGAACCGTCCGTGCAAGATCCTGGTGGTGGACGACGAACCGGATCTTGAGCCACTCATGCTGCAGCGCATGCGGCGGGCCATTCGCTCCGGCCGTTACACCTTCGTGTTCGCCCGTAACGGTGTCGAGGCCCTGGAACGGCTGAACGAGGAACAGGACATCGACATGGTGCTGTCGGACATCAACATGCCTCAGATGGACGGCCTCACGTTGTTGCAGCAGATCCCCAAGGTCGATCCCAACATCCGTTCCGTCATCATTTCGGCGTACGGTGACATGAAGAACATCCGTACGGCCATGAACCGGGGAGCCTTCGACTTCGTCACCAAGCCGCTGGATTTCAAGGACCTGCGAATCACCATCGAGCGGACGGTGCAACACATGATGGAGTGGCGCGAGGCCTTGGCTTCGCGCGATAAGCTGGTAGCGCTGCAGAACGAGCTCAACGTCGCCAACCAGATGCAGCAGTCCATTCTTCCCAGCCATTTCCCCAAGAGCGCCGAATTCGAAGTCTCCGCCAGCATGGAGGCGGCGCGGAATGTGGGCGGCGATTTTTTCGATGTCATCCACCTTCACGAAGGCCGGGTCGGCCTGGCCATTGCGGACGTTTCGGACAAGGGCGTGCCCGCCGCTCTCTTCATGATGTCCAGCCGGACTCTGCTCAAGGGCGCCGCCATCGGAACCCTGGCACCGGGACCGGTACTGCGGGAAGTCAATAATCTGCTGGACGAGGACAATGACGCCGCCATGTTCGTCACCGTTCTGTATGCGGTGTACAATCCGGCCACCGGGGAACTCACCTACGCCAACGGCGGGCACAACTCCCCGCTCGTCGTCCATGCCGATGGCAGTTCGTCCCTGCTTCCCCTCACCGGTGGGATCGCCCTGGGTGTGATCCCCGATCTCGATTTCCTCGAGCACACCGTGGTCCTCTCACCTGGAGACACCGTCGTTTTCTACACCGACGGCGTCACCGAGGCGATGGACGACGACGGACAAGAGTTCGGCACGAAGCGCCTTTTCAATATCTTCGCGGATGGCTCCCCCAATGATTCCCAAGAGGCCATCGAAGCCGTCTTCGACGCGGTGAGAGACTTTGTCGGGGATACGCCACAATCGGACGACATTACGTGCATGACGCTCTATCGCAGGGAGAGTGATCGTTGAGTGGGAAATTATCCCTGAAGATCGAACCCAAAGCCGAAGAATTGGATACGATCACGGCCGCCGTGGAGAAATTCGGCGACGCCGAACAATGGCCTCCCGACTTGATCTTTCGGGTCAATCTGGTTCTCGAGGAGGTAGGACTCAACATCATCAATCACGGGAGGACCGACGATCTTCATGAGATCGAGATCACTGTGATCTCGGAACCGGGGTCCCTCACCATCGAGATCGTGGACAATGGCAGCCCCTTCGATCCGCGAAAAGACGCACCCGACCCCGATGTGGACGCCGGGGTTGAGGAACGTCCCATAGGCGGTCTCGGCGTCTACCTGGTGCGCACGATGATGGACGAGTTGCGCTATCGCCGCGAGGGGGGCAGAAACTATCTGACACTGGTCAAAGGGCGAGTCGAGTGAAGCGGAGGTCCAACTCGACGAACAGGCTGTAATCTGCCGGCTTCCGGTGTTCCACGCCGTCGCGGCGGGTGGAACGGACGGTCACCCTCGCGATAGCACGAGGCTGGCGGCCACGGCGACAAGCACCCTGAGATGCCGGACACGCGAACGATCCGTTCGGTCGCGTTTGGGTTTGCGATGGACAGGGCCGCTGCCATGGAGACGCCGTCCGGCAAGGCCGCGGCGGATGAGAACTTCCCAGTCGGCTCCTGGATGTTGCCGGCGCGCCTGCGTCCCCATATCGCCACTTTCTATGCCTACGCCCGGGCAATCGACGATATAGCCGACAACCCCGATTTGGGTCCGGACGACAAGGTCGAACGTCTGCTCGGCTTCGCCCGGGCAGTGAGTGGGGTCGAAACAGCAGATCCCGCCTTTCAAAAAGCACACGAGATCCGCCGGAGCCTGGTCGCGACGCAGGTAACGCATCGTCATTGCGTCGATCTGACGCGTGCGTTCATACAGGATGCGACCAAATTGCGCTACGTTGACTGGAACGATCTGCTCGGCTACTGCGACCTCTCTGCGGCGCCCGTGGGCCGGTACCTGGTGGATCTGCACGGTGAGTCGAAAGCCGCGTATCCGGCCTGCGACGCCCTTTGCAACGCTCTCCAGGTCCTCAATCATCTCCAGGACTGCAGGGATGACTACTACGCGTTGAACCGGGTCTATCTGCCCCAGAACTGGATGGCGGCGGCAGGTGCCCGGGTCGAGGCGCTCGGCCGCAAGCATTCAACGCCGGCACTCAGGAGAGTGTTGGATCGATGCCTCGATGCGACCGATAAGCTGCTGGAGTCGGCTGATCGATTGCCGGCCCAGTTTAAAAACCTTCGATTTGCCATGGAGACGGCCGCTATCGTCGCCATCGCCAAGAAGCTCGGTGCCGAACTGCGGTGGCGGGATCCCCTGGCGGAACGAGTCGTGCTGACCAAGGTGCAGTATGCGGGCTGCATCCTGCGTGGAATCGGCCGCGTCCTGGTCCGAAGGGTCTGGCGCCGGCGCCATCCGCCGCCGCCGCGCCCCTCCCATACCCATTAACGGATTTGCACCGCGACGCGGTGGTGTGACATGAGGAATTCAACCGCGGGAGTTCTCACGACGTGAGTACGGTATCCCGATCTCAGTCCGGTCCGGGAAAACGGTCGTGGGGCCAGGTCCGGCCCCGGGATCACGTGAATCGCATCGTGGCACGATCGGGCACGTCGTTCCTGTGGGGTATGAGGGCGCTCTCGGCGGAACGGCGCCGTGCCATCTATGCGATCTATGCATTCTGCCGGGAAGTCGACGACATTGCCGACGAACCGGGCGAAAACGCCGGCAAGAGACGAGCATTGGCGGCTTGGCGGGAAGAGATCGGCCGACTCTATGCCGGGAAGCCGAGTTGGCCGACGACAAGAGCACTGTTGGAACCGGTTCGCCGTTTCAATTTGCCTCGAGAGGAATTCTTCGCGGTGATCGACGGCATGGAAATTGACGCCAGAGCCACGGTTCGGATGCGGAACCTGGATGATTTACTGCACTATTGCCGCAAGGTCGCGGGAGCCGTCGGTATGCTTTCCATCCATGCCTTTGGCGTGCCGCGAAACCCCGGATTTCAAATCGCCGAGAAGCTCGGGAACGCCCTGCAACTGACCAACATCCTGCGCGACCTGAAAGAGGATGCGGCGTTGGAACGTCTCTACGTGCCTCTGGAACTACTCAGTAAGCACGGTGTCTCCACCACGTCGTTGAACGAGATTCTGGTCCATCCAGGCTTCAGCGAGGCATGCGCCGAACTCGCTGGCCTCGCTCGTGGCTACTACTCCCAAACCGAGAATTTGATTGCGGAAATCGGATGGCGGAGGATTCGGCCTGCCGTTCTGATGATGGTGGTCTATCGAGAATTGCTCGACCGCCTGGAAGATCGGGGATGGACGCGAATCGATGTTCCGATCCGGCTGACGCGGCTCCGAAAGATGTTTCTCGCTCTGCGTTACGGACTTTTCTGACGGACGTTCACCGTGCTCCGAACCCACATCATCGGTGCCGGCTTGGCCGGTCTTGCCACCGCGGTGTCATTGGCGCGCCACGGCCGCGACGTGTCGGTCTACGAAGCCAGTGGGCATGCAGGCGGCCGCTGCCGTTCATTCTTTGATGCCAAGCTCGAGCGCACGATAGACAACGGCAACCATCTGCTGCTCAGCGGCAACCAGGCCGCGATGCGTTACTTGGCAGACATCAAGGCTAAGGATTTCCTGATCGGTCCGGTCCCGGCCGCCTTTCCATTCCTGGATCTGCGCACGGGTCAGCGATGGGTGTTGCGGCCGAACGCCGGGAGAATTCCATGGTGGGTACTGAATTCCAGCCGGCGCGTGCCGGATACAAGGGTCTGGAATTACCTTTCGGCACTGCGTTTTGCCATGGCTGGAACCGATACGACTGTGACCGACTGCGTCGGAGACACTGGAGTCCTGTTCGAGAGATTCTGGAGACCGCTGGCAGTGGGGGCATTGAATACTCCGGCTGGCGCCGGTGCGGCGCAGCTTCTGTGGTCCGTGTTGCGTGAGACTTTCGCCCTTGGGGAGGCGGCCTGCCGTCCACGCATCGCAAAGGCGGGACTCTCCGCCGCCTTTGTGGATCCGGCGCTGACATTTCTGCGGCAAAAAGGCGCAACGGTTCGGTTTGGCCGCCGCCTGCGCAAGATCAGCTACACGAGCCGCCGCGCGAACGGTCTTGACTTCGGCTCCGAAAGAATTCGATTGCGAGATGGCGACGCCGCGGTTCTGGCAGTTCCGCCGCCGGCCGCGGCGGAACTCGTGCCGGCGCTGACCGTGCCGGATGAGATCCACGCCATCGTGAACGTTCACTTCCGCTTGTCCGGACCTCCTGGTTTGCCGCCGGACCTTCCCCTGCTGGGCTTGATCGGAGGGACCGCGCAGTGGCTCTTCGTTCGTGGTGATGTCGCTTCCATCACAGTCAGCGCGGCGGACGCGCTGGCGGCCGAGCCGTCCGGAACGATTGTCCGCAAGGCTTGGAACGACGTGGCGAGGGCATTGGGCCATCAACGGGAGAAGATGCCGCCCTGTCGCATCGTCAAGGAGAAGCGCGCCACCTTTGCCCAGACGCCGAACCAGGTGAAGCGTCGTCCACAAACCAGAACCGAGTTTGCCAACCTTTATCTGGCAGGGGATTGGATCGATACGGGTCTGCCCGCAACCATCGAGAGCGCCGTTCGCTCCGGCCAAATGGCGGCTCGCGCAATAGTTGGAAGCCGTCCGACGGGCGTTGGCCGGGGATAGCAGGCTTCCGGTTGGCAGGCATAAACCGGCCGCTGTCATCATCTTTTCGGGTCGCCACCATGTGCTATGATGCTCTGCCGCTTTAAGTTAGGGCTCGAGCGAGTCGGGAAGCCTCTGCGGCGGGCAGGTTCGGCAAATCAGGGTATGATCCGCCGGGACCGGTGGCGCCGAAAGATCCCCCGGGAATTCCGGGATATTCATTCTGGCGGAGTCATTCCGTAGAGTGAGCGTCGTAGAGATCCATCGCTGAAGACCAGTTAGGCAGACTGTCAGGAGATCAACGCATGCTGCGATCCCCTTTGGCGTATGTCGAGGGCTATCGAGAAGCCCGACTCTACGACAAGGCGCTTGCCGGCAGCTCTATCAGGCACACGACCGTCGGCGACCCGGCGCTCGACCCCGTGATGGGGGAGATCTCCTCTCTGCCGCCCCACCATTTGCACCGATTCATCAAAGCCGGATCCGCCTGCTGTCCGGGGTCCGGCCAAAGGGCCGGGTGGAACGGAGGGATCTGCCGGCGAGCGCATCGATAATGACCTGCATTCACGTGGCTGAGCCTGTCGCCGGACTCGACTTGTCTTGCTGGAGGAATGGATGACAACCTCGTTGCTGGACCGCTATATCGCCTCCGTACTGAACTACCGGTGGCTGGTGGCCGGGTTCGCGACGGTGGTCATGCTGGGCCTCACGGCAGGCGCTCAATTCATCACCACCACGAACGACTACCGAATCATGTTCGGAGAGGACAATCCCCAACTAGCCGCATTCAACGCCTTGGAGAACACGTACGCCGCCTCCAACAAGGTGTTGATCGCCATTTCGCCTCGGGCGGGTTCGGTTTTCACTCGCGAGACGTTGAGTGCCATCGAAGAACTGACGGAAGCCGCTTGGGGCGCCCCCTATTCCACGCGGGTCGACTCCCTCACCAACTATTCCCATAGCGAAGCCGTCGAAGACGATCTGGTGGTCGAACCCCTGGTCGAAGACGCACGATCCCTGAGCGATTCCGAGTTGGCGCGAATCCGGAGCATTGCCCTGAATGCCACCGATATCGCCGGGCGCCTGGTCGCCGCCGACGGCCGCGTCGGCGGCCTGGTGATCAATTTCGCACTGCCTGACGACGCGGACGCGGCGGTCGTGGAGATCACCGACTATCTCAATTCCAGCCTGGACCAGTCCCGCGAAAACCATCCTGAAATCGACTACTACCTGACCGGCGACGTCGTCATGCACCGCGCGTTCGCCGAAGCCACGCAGGACGATCTGCGGATCCTGATGCCGATCGTTTTTCTCGTCATCGCGGCCTCTGCCGCCATTCTTCTGCGTTCGCTGCTCGGCACCCTGTCCATCTCGGTCCTGCTGGTGTTCATCGTCAACACCACGATGGGATTCGCCGGCTGGATCGGCACCGTGATGAGTCCGACCAATGCCGGAGTGCCCATCATCGTGATGGCGGTCGCCGTCGCGGATTCAATTCACATCGTCACGAACACCTTGTTGGGCATGAGCCGCGGTCTGAGCAGGAACGCCGCGATAGCGGCCTCGTTGCGGACCAATGCCTATCCGGTATTTCTGACGACACTCACCACGGTGATCGGCTTTCTCAGCCTGAACGCCTCGGATTCCCCTCCGTTCCGCGTCCTCGGAAATCTGGTGGCGTTCGGTGTTTCCTGTGCCTTTGTCTATTCCATGCTGCTGCTGCCGGCGTTGCTGTCGATCCTGCCGTTGCGCGCACGTCCGGTTCATCCCGAAAGGACTCTCTTTTTCGAGCGTCTCGCGGCCTTCGTGGTGGCGCGCCGCAGATTCCTGCTTTGGTTCGTTCCCGTTCTCGCCGCCGGTCTGGTCATGGGCATTCCTCGCAATCAGTTGAGCGACAATTGGCCCAAATACTTCGACGAGCGCTACCAGTTCCGCCGGGATACGGATTTCGTCATCGAAAACCTGACCGGTTTGGATACGCTGGAATATTCGCTGAAAGCGGGTCGGGAAGGCGGCATCACCGATCCCGAGTATCTGGCCGAAGTCGAGGAATTCGCCGAATGGTACCGCACGCAGTCCGAAGTGACTCATGTCCAAGCGTTCCCGGACATCATGAAACGCCTGAACAAGAATATGCACGGCGACGATCCCGATTTCCATCGATTGCCGGACGACCCGGAGCTCGCCGCCCAATACCTGTTGGTCTACGAGTTGTCGCTTCCGTTCGGTAATGACTTGAATAACCGGATTGACGTCGCCAAATCCGAAACCCGCATGACGGTGACGGTGCGCGACTCGTCGTCGCGGAGCCTGCGCGATTTGGACATCCGCGCGCAAGATTGGCTCCGCACCAACATACCCGATCGAGTGGTCCCGGCGACGGGCCTCAGCGTGATCTTTGCCCATCTCTCGCTTCGGAACATCGAAAGCATGCTGCGCGGGACGATCATTGCCATGGTCATCGTCTCATTCATTCTGATCCTGGTATTCCGGAGCGTGCGGCATGGACTCGTCAGCCTGATACCCAATTTCCTCCCCGCGGCCATGAGTTTCGGACTCTGGGGCTACCTGGTCGGCAATTTGGGTCTGGCCGGGTCTGTGATGACCGCAATCGCCTTTGGTATCGTCGTTGACGATACGATCCATTTCCTGAGCAAGTATCTGATGGCGCGGCGCAAGGGCCTCGATTCGGCCGCGGCTGTGCGTGCCACTTTCATCACCGTTGGGAAGGCGCTGTGGACCACGACAGCAGTTTTGTCGGCGGGTTTCCTGGTTTTCGCTTCATCGGGATTCGAGGTCAGCCGGTCGCTCGGTCTCATGGTCACGATCACCATAGTATTTGCGCTACTCGCCGATTTCTTCCTACTTCCGACTCTACTCATGGCCCTCGATCGGAGAAAATCATGAACGACTATTGTCTTACCCGATCCGCGCTCTCGTATCTGGCTCCTATCGTGGCCGTTGTGGCCTGTCTGGGTCCGCAGCTACTCGCCCGTTCAGACGATGCCTCGCCCGAAGAGATCGGTTTGAAAATCGCGTTGGAAGCTCGCGAGCGGGGTAATGGATTCGGCAATTTTTCGGCTCGGCAAACCATGGTGTTGCGGAACAAGCAGGGGAAGGAGAGCCGGCGCCAGCTCCGGGTCAGGGTACTCGAGGTTCCCGGAGACGGAGACAAGAGCATGTTCGTCTTCGATGAACCGCGTGACGTCAAGGGAACCGCGTTCCTCATCCATGCCCACACGGACAAGGCGGACGGCCAATGGCTCTATCTGCCCGCGCTGAAGCGGGTCAAACGGATCAGCTCGTCGAACCGCTCCGGCTCCTTCATGGGCAGTGAATTCGCATATGAGGACATGAGCGCGCAGGAAGTGGAGAGATTCACTTATCGATACTTGCGTGACGAACCCTGCGGCGAGTTGACCTGCACCGTTTCCGAACGCGTTCCGGTGGACAAGAAGTCGGGTTACCGCCGGCAGTTGGTTTGGCAGGACAAAGACGAGTTTCGGGTTTGGAAGGTGGAGTACTACGACCGCAAGGATTCTCATCTGAAGACACTCACTCTGGAAAACTACGAACAGTACCTGGACCGTTTCTGGCAGGCTGGCGAGATGACGATGGTGAATCATCTCACCGGAAAAAGCACCGTTCTGACATGGACGGACTATCAGTTCCGCACCAAGCTGAACGACCGCGACTTCACCCGCACCGGGCTGCAACGGGTTCGTTGATGCTCCTCGGTTTCGTCCTTCGGTGCGCGCCGCTCGGCGCCGCCTGGATACTGGTTTCAGTCTGTCTTGTCGGGGTGCAGGCCGAAATCGTCAGGCGCGAGTTTTCCGGGCGTCTGAGCGTCGAAAGCCGATGGCATCCGCAAAGTGCGGCGTATGCCGGCCAGCGCTCACATGCAAGCGGTTTTTTCGCCGAACCCACACTCTATCTCGAAGATCACGGAGGTCGAAGCCTCAATCTGGTGCCGTTTTTTCGCTACGACGCCGCGGACCCACGCCGCACCCATGCCGATCTGCGTGAGGCCTATCTCTTGCTGTTCGGGCAGGTTGGAAACGATGAATGGGAACTGCGATTGGGTGTTGACCGGGTTTTCTGGGGGGTCACCGAATCGCGCCATCTGGTCAACATCGTCAACCAGATCGACTTGGTGGAGCATCCCTACAAGGAGCCCAAGCTGGGCCAACCCATGGCTCATCTCACTTTTTCCGGGGATTGGGGAACGGCCGAAGTCTTCGGCCTGACGTATCACCGTGGCCGCACCTTTCCGGGCCGTTTCGGCCGTTTGCGTTTCCCCTTCGTAGTGGACAACGACAGGGTCGCCTATGAGAGCGACGCCAAGCAATGGCATCTGGATGTCGCCGGCCGCTACAGCCGCAGCTTCGGGCCACTCGACCTGGGCATGAGCGTTTTCGACGGCACCAGTCGGGACCCCTTTCTGATTCTGGATCCGGACCGCACCGACGAACCGGCCCTGGTCCCGTACTACGAGCAGATCCGGCAGTTCGGATTGGACGCCCAGCTCACGGCCGGATCCTGGCTGTTCAAGCTCGAGGCGATTCGGCGAACCGGCGCCCGAAACCTCCTCGGTGCGGAAGAGGACTACTCGGCTTCCTCCTTTGGCGGCGAGTATACGTTCTATTCCGTATCGGGCTCGGCTGTGGATCTAACGCTGCTCAGCGAATGGAACTACGACGGCCGGCGCCAATATGCCACCAACATCTTCCAGAATGATTTTTTCCTTGCCGCGAGGATTGCGTTCAATGACATTCAGAGCACGGAGATTCTCACCAGCATTCTGCGAGATGCTGACAGTGCCGGCCAAGTTCTGACTCTGGAATTGAACCGGCGCATCTCGGACCAGTGGTCTCTGCGTCTGGAGGCGATCGCACTTCGAGGCATCGACCAGGCGGATCTCATCTTCGTGACTCGGCGCGACAGTTTCGTCGAGTTGAGCTTGGTCTACAATTTCTAGATGCTGCCGGTGTGTCCTCAAGAGCATGCGAATGCGTCGGCGGGTTGTCCCGAGTCCGATCTCTCCAAGCCGATGGCCCCGCCATCGCCAGAAGCCGATTTCAGTGTCCGCTGCCGCGACGTGCGGGTCGGCCACCGGGCGGCAGGGGGGCGACAGCTTTGATTGGATCGTTGCCGGTGGTAATATCCCCGAAAAGTTGTCGGGAGGTTTAGGCGAAAATATAAGGGAGTTAGAGCAATGGAGGTTCATGCCGAGCGGGAAGACGGAATCTTGATCGCGCGGGCAGAGGGTCGTGTCGACGGCAACAATGCCCGCGAGTTCGAGGAGGCGCTCAATACGGCAATCGGAGAAGACGATCGTCTCCTGATCGTGGACATGCAGGATCTCTCCTACATCAGCAGCGCCGGCCTCCGAGTTTTTCTGATGATTGCCAAGAAGTTCCAGAGACGCAGCGGGAAACTCGTAGTCTGCTCGCTTACCGAAACCATCAACGAGGTTTTTGAGATCAGTGGATTCAGCAAGATCATCCCCACCCATACCTCCCGGGCCGACGCACTCGCCAGGCACGGCGGGTAGGATTCCACCGCGGAGGCCCGTTTCGGGGCCGGTCCAGGCTTTTGCATTTCGCTGTCGGGGCATACCTGATGACGAGCAATATTCGAACCGGAAGGGAGTTACGACGTTGGTGAGAAGGCGCAGAACCCCGTTTTCTCCTGCATGAAGTTACTTCGGAGCAAGAGGCATCTTTGAGCCGGAAGCTGTCCCTGGAAATTGAACCCAGCGTCGAAGAATTGAGCACGATTACGGCCGCCGTAGAGCAGTTCGGAGACGCGGAGCAATGGGCCCCCGACTTGGTTTTTCAAATCAATCTGGTTATCGAAGAGCTGGGACTCAACATCATGACCCACGGGATGAGCGAGGATCTCGAGATGATCGAGATCACTCTGACCGCGGAAGGGGAATCCCTCACCATAGAAATCGTAGACAATGGTCGTCCGTTCGATCCGACCAGCGATGCTCCCGAACCCGACCTGGATTCCGGAATCGGGGAACGTAGTATCGGCGGACTCGGTGTCCATATCGTGCGCAGCCTGATGGACAGCTTGTGCTACCGGCGCCAAAGGGGGAAAAATCATGTGACACTGGTCAAGGAGCGGGTCCGTTGAAGCGATCGTCCCGCCGCTTGGCGGCTCTTTTCGTTCTGATCGTTCCTTGGCTGCTGACGGCGATGCCGGTGCCGGCGCAGGATCCCGGCGTTTCCGATGAACGCATTCTCTTCGGACAGTCCGCCGCCTTCAGCGGTCCTGCCCAGGAGTTGGGTATCAGCATGCGTCTTGGGATCCAGGCCGCCTTTCATGAGGTCAACCGGGAGGGCGGCGTCCATGGCCGGCGGTTGGAACTGACGTCGCTGGACGACGCCTACGAGCCGGAAGTCACCGTCGCCAACACCCACGCTCTGATCAGGGAACAAAAGGTTTTCGCTCTCATCGGCGCTGTCGGCACACCGACCTCACGCGCGGCCGTTCCGGTTGCCGCGGAGGCGGGTGTGCCCTATATCGCCCCGTTCACGGGGGCCGCGTTCCTGCGCGATGCCAGATGGAGCAACGTCATCAACCTCCGAGCCTCCTACAACCAGGAGACAGAGGAGATGGTGGCCCGGTTGACCGAGGACATGGGCATCAAGCGGATCGCCGTGCTGTACCAGGACGATTCCTTCGGTCGGGCGGGATACCGCGGAGTGCGGAACGCACTCGACCGGAGAAAGATGACGCCGGTGGCCATCGGCCTTTATCCCCGCAATACCTTGGCAGTGAAAATGGCTCTCCTGGATGTGAGTGACGGGGACCCCAAAGCCGTGATTCTCATCGGCGCGTACAAACCTCTCGCCACATTCATCTCATGGGCGCGGTTTTCGGGTCTGCATGCCGTCTTCATGAACATCTCCTTCGTAGGCAGCAACGCATTGGCGCAAGAGCTTGGATCCGGTGGCGCCGGTGTCTATGTCACTCAGGTCGTTCCCTTTCCGACCGACAGATCTCTTCCCATCGTCGTCAACTATCATCGAGCCCTGTCCGCCTACGCATCCGGCACGGTTCCCGGGTTTATCTCCTTCGAAGGGTATCTGGCCGGACGCCTGGCCATTGCCGGCCTGAAAAGTTGTGGACGTGAGGTCAGTCGCACCCAATTTCTGGACGGGTTCAGCCAAGCCGGAATGATCAATCTCGGCGGGTTCCGACTTCGTTTCGGCAAAGAGGACAATCAGGGATCGGACGCCGTTTTTTTGACCGTAATCGGTCATGACGGTCGATATCGTCCGATCAGATCATTGCTGGAAGCGGCGCCGTGATCGAACGACTGAACCGTTTGCTCGGAAATCTGCTGAAGAGCCGGTTTCGTATTTCGACGCAACTTTACGTCACCATCGGAGGCGCCGTCGCTCTGACCATTGCCGCAAGCCTGGTGGGCTGGTTTTCCTTCGATCGCGTGGGCGACCTCCAGCGGCGGGTCAATGAACTTCGGTTCCCGGAATTGGAGGCTGCATTCGGGGTCGCGCAGTACAGTGCCGCCTTGGTCGCTGCTGCACCTCGGCTGACCACCGCCGAAACGACCGAGGACCTCTCCCAGGTTACAGCAAGCATCGCCGAGGCGAATACGGCGCTCGAGGAACAGTTGGCCGTTCTGGAGCGTCAGGATTCGGCCGATGAACGCTTCCAGCGCATTCGTGCTCGCGCCGATAACTTGAGATCGAACATCGAGGCGATCGAAAGCGACATGTCCGCGATTTACGAATTGACCGGTCGGAGTTCGGGTCTGCGCACCGAACTCGGGGAACTGCAAGAACACCTGCAGAGGGTGATATTCCCAGCCGTTGATGACCAATTCTTCTACACGATCACAGGGCACCGAACCCTGGGTGAGCCTCCGGCTCCTCGTTGGAAACATTTTTCGGAGGATCAGTTTGACCGCTTTCGTCATTTGACCGATCTGCTGGCGGACGCCAACACCGCCACCGAACTTCTGGAGAGCGCTTTCACGGTTTCGGACGCCTTCTTGATCGAGCCCTTGCGAGACAAGTTCGAGGCGTCTCGCAACCGCATAGAAAGGAGCCTGTCGGCGCTGGGAGAGTCCAATTTAAGCGAGCAGATCTCTGCCGATTTCAAACTTCTGTTCGAGTTGGGCGCCGGAGAGGAGGGCTGTCTGAATCTGCTGGTCCGCCAACTGAGGCTTACCGCGCGTCAGAGAGATCTTTTGGCTCGGAACCGCGGAATCGCGATTGACCTGGTGACGGCGGTCGATGAGCTGGTGAAAGCGTCTCAAGCGAGCGCGGCAGCGGACACACAAGAATCGACGCAGGCCATCCAGGCAGGCCGGATCCTGCTCGTCGCCATCAATGGGCTCAGCATCGTCGGCGCCGTGCTCATCGCTTGGCTGATCGTAGGCCGGATATTGTTGCGCCGTTTGGCGCTGTTGTCGCAGCGCATGCGGCGGATGGCCAGTGGCGAGCTGGAAGGCAAGGTCGAGATCGAAGGACGGGATGAGGTCGCGGACATGGCCGCGGCGTTGGAGGTGTTTCGCCGTCACGCCCTGGAGGTCCAGCGTCTGAACCTGGTGGAGAAGCTGGCGGAGGAATTGCGGGGTAAGAACGCCCAGTTGGAAAGTGTGCTCGCCGACTTGCGGAAGGCACAGGGCCAGATCGTCATGCGTGAAAAGTTGGCGGCACTCGGCGAACTCACGGCCGGCGTCGCCCATGAGATCAAGAATCCTTTGAACTTCGTCAAGAACTTCTCGGAAGCGTCGGAGGAGCTCCTGGAGGAGCTCCAGGAAATACTCGAAGAAGAGAGCGAGAAACTGAAGGCGGACGACCGCGAACTGGTCGAGGAGCTGATTCAGGATCTCAACGATAATCTCCGTCGAATTCACGAACACGGCGAACGGGCCAACCGGATTGTTCACGACATGCTCATGATGGGCCGCGGCTCAGGAGAGTGGCAGGTGACCGACGTCAACAACCTGATCGACGAGCACACGCGGCTTGCCTACCACAGCGCGAGGGCAACCGATCCCGATTTCCAACTTCACATGGAGATGAGCCTGGATCCGGACACCGGTCAGTTCGAAGTCATTCCACAGGACATGGGCCGGGTTTTTCTGAACATGGTGAGCAACGCCTGCTACGCGACCGATCAGAAACGGCGCGCGGCCATCGAGGCGGGGAAAGATCCTTTCGCTTACATGCCGACTCTTTGGGTCGCAACCCGGCGTCTCGATGGCCGGATCGAGATCCGAATCAAGGACAATGGGAACGGAATTCCATCCGAGATCGTGGACAAGATCTTCAATCCGTTCTTCACGACGAAGCCGACCGATCAGGGAACAGGACTGGGCCTTGCGCTTTCCAACGACATCGTGCGGGAGCATGGGGGATCCATTCGAGTGGAGACCGAAGCCGGCGAGTTCACCGAAATGACTGTCGAGATCCCCGCGATGCGCTCCGTTGGCGTGGAAGGGCCCCCCGGGCAGGAACCGGGCTAGGAGCCTGCGCCGCAGAAATCAATCTACTGCGAAAGCGGTGAATCGGTCCATATTTCCTCGAATTCTCGGCGAATAGAACGACTATGCACCTCAAAATCGAGAAAATCAGGCCTCGATTCCCCACTTTCTCGCTACGATCATTCCTATGGCGCAGACTTCTGGGACTTGTTCCGAGTTTCTCACCGCGTAACGTTGTCATGAGAGGGATAGTGGTGGCGACTGACGAGATGTTCTAATATCGACCGCAATCGCGTTTCGCGAGTCAGCTTCATGGATTTTCGATCCTACGATCTGGACGACCAGTACTACGACGAGATGTTCCGTGCGGACGGCACTCCGCGCGAACATAGCCAATTGCTGTACGAAGCCCTGAGCCGACTGTCGATCGAGGAAGTCGGCAGCATTCAGGAACGCGTGATGCGTTCGTTTTCCCAAGAAGGAATCACCTTTACCGTCTACGGCGACGATGAGGCCGAGGAGCGCATCATCCCCATCGACTGCGTACCCCGCATCCTTTCGGGGGACGAGTGGCGCGAGTTGGAAGCCGGCCTGACCCAGCGACTCACGGCTCTGAACCATTTTCTGCAGGATATCTATAACGAGGGTCGCATTATTGCGGACGGTGTCATCCCGTTGGACATGGTGCGGAGTTGTCCGCAGTACCGTCTGGAAATGCGTGGGTTTTCGGCGCCCCACGGCGTCTGGGTCGGCGTCTGCGGCACCGACCTGGTTCGCACCCATGACGGATTCTGCGTGCTGGAAGACAACCTGCGGGTGCCCTCGGGGGTGTCGTACATGGTCGCCAACCGGAAGGCGGTGAAGGCCAGTCTCCGCCTCCTGTTCCGAAACTCCCGGGTGAGAGAAGTTGAGCACTACGGACGAGTTCTGCTCCAGACCCTGCGGGAACTGGCGCCCAAAGACCGGTCGGGACCCTGCATCGTGCTGCTGACACCCGGGGTCTACAATTCTGCGTTCTACGAGCATATATTTCTGGCAAACGAGATCGGTGCGGAGTTGGTTGAAGGGCGTGACCTGTTGGTCAACGACGGTTACGTTTACATGCGCACTACGGCGGGCCTGAAGCGCGTCGACGTGATCTACCGGCGTGTGGACGACGATTTTCTCGATCCTCTCGTATTTCGTCCTGATTCTCTGCTGGGCGTACCCGGGCTGATCCACGCCTACAAGCAGGGCAATGTGTCGCTGGTGAACGCGCCTGGTACCGGCGTCGCCGATGACAAGAGCGTTTATGCCTATGTCCCGGACATGGTCCGCTACTACTTGGGTGAAGAGCCGCTTTTGAACAACGTGAAGACGTGGATTTGCCGGCGACCCGATCAACTCGAATATGCTCTCGACAACCTGGAGGACATGGTGGTGAAGAGGGTGGGTGAATCCGGCGGGTACGGCATGCTGGTCGGTCCGCATTCGACTCCGGAAGAACGTGACGCCTACTCGAAGCAGATGCGGGCCAACCCGGCCGATTTCATTGCGCAGCCGGTATTGTCGCTCTCACGCGCGCCCTGTGTGATCGATGGCCAGCCTGAGCCGCGCCACGTCGATCTGCGCCCATTCGTTCTCAATGGCCGTCGGATTCGCATCGTCCCCGGAGCCTTCTGCCGTGTGGCGTTACGCCGGGGCAGCCTGGTGGTGAACTCGAGTCAGGGCGGAGGCGGCAAGGACCTGTGGGTGTTGGGAAACTGAGTGGACGGTGTCGCTAGATGAGTGCGGTGACCGGCGAATGAGCTTGTTGTTTTGACTCGACTACGACTTGGGAGGGAGCGATGAGAGAGGGAGTGAGGGTGCCGTTACACAAGCGACTGGTGCGGGGAGCGGTGGGGAAGCTGCTGCTGGTGGTGATCTGTCTGCTTTGCGGAACGACGGCGGCGCAGGCGGCAGTGGACGACGAGGTGCTGTACGTGTTCAACACCTTCTCGTTCATGATCTGGGGCGCCATGGTGATGTGGATGTGCGCCGGATTCACGATGCTGGAGTCCGGATCGGTGCGGACCAAGAACGCCTCCATGATCTGCATGAAGAACATCGGTCTGTACTCGATCGCGGGGCTGGCCTACTACGTGATCGGCTACAACCTGATGTACACGGACGTCGGGAGCGTGATCGGGTCGTTCAAGCTGCTGTACGGGCCGTCGGCGCAGGATCTGGCGCTGGTGGCGGGCGAGGACGGAGCGGCGGCGGCGGTGACCGGGGCCGACAGCAAGTACTCGACCATGTCGGACTGGTTTTTCCAGATGGTGTTCGTGGCGACGGCGGCGTCGATCGTCTCGGGGGCGCTGGCCGAGCGGGTGAAGATGTGGTCGTTTTTCGTGTTCGTGGCGGTGCTGACGGCGGTGATCTACCCGGTGGTGGGCGCATGGACGTGGGGCGGCGGCTGGCTGGGCGAGATGGGGTTCCAGGATTTCGCGGGATCGACGATCGTGCACAGCACGGGCGGCTGGGCCGCATTGGCGGGGATCCTGATCGTGGGGCCGCGGTTGGGCAAGTACCGGAAGGACGGATCGGTGAAGCCGACGCCGCCGTCGAACGTGATCGTGGTGACGCTGGGAGTGTTCATCCTCTGGTTCGGATGGTTCGGATTCAACGGCGGGTCGCAGTTGGCGCTGGGGAGCGCGGCGGACGCGATGGCGATGAGCCACGTGTTGGTGAACACGAATCTGGCGGCGGCGGCCGGGGTGGTGACGGCGCTGATCGTGTCGCGGCCGATCCTGGGGCGCAATGACCTGTTCGCGACGTTGAACGGGGCGATCGCGGGGTTGGTGGCGATCACGGCGGGACCGGACATCGTGTCGCATCACTGGTCGATCATCATCGGGGCCATCGGCGCGCTCCTGTGCACGGCGGGGATCCGGTTCCTGGAGAAGGTCAAGATCGACGACGTGGTGGGGGCGGTGCCGGCGCACCTGTTTGCGGGGACCTGGGGCACGATTGCGGTCTGCATCGCGGCGGGCGGCAACATCGGCGTGCAGTTGCTGGGCATCGTGGCGGTCGGTGTGTTCGTGTTCGCGACCTCACTGATCGTGTGGAAGGTGCTGGAGATGACGATGAGCGTGCGGGTGTCGGCCCAGGTGGAACGGCTGGGACAGGACGTGGGAGAGCTGGGAATGGAAGCCTATCCCGAGTTTGTCCTCATGCCGGAAGAACTGGACGACGAGTCCGACGAATAATCGAGGTCGATCAATAGGAGGTCCAGATTGCTTTCGCGCAACGCCCAAGGCCTGTATTGGTTGGGGCGTTATCTTGAGAGGGCAGAGCATCTCTGCCGACTGTTGAGACTGCAGGTCGAGTCTCTTGTGGATCGTCCGGTTCGTGAGATCCACTTCGGATGGAGCCGCATCTACATCAGTCTGAACCGGCATCCGCCCGGGGGGCCCCTGGAGCTTCACGTGGTCGAAGAGGACGATCCATTAGCCGATTCTTATACGCTTGCCGATTCCTACACCTTGGCCGACGATCTCACTTTCGAAAGGTCGAATCCCGATTCGGTATTCAATTGCTTCGCCATGGGCCGTGAAAATGCCCGCCAGATGCGCAATCGGATCAGTGCCGAGATGTGGAGCTGTCTGAACCGGGCGTACCTGCGGCTTCACGACATGACCATCCAAGAGATCTGGAAGGTGTCCCCAGAGAACTTCTACACGGCAACGGCACGTGACATCGACACCTTCAACGGTGTCGCGGAAGTGACCATGTATCGTGACGAAGGCTGGCGTTTCTGGAGGTTGGGGCGCTCCATCGAGCGGGCCCAGTCATCGGCCGGTTTGTTTCTGGCCCAGTTGAACGCCGACCATCGGATCGACTCGTCTTTGGGAGAGGACTGGATCGGCCTTCTCCGCTTCTGCCAGGCGTTTGACGCCTACAATCGAAAATACAGCGTCGACGTGCAGCCGGATCAGGTTCTGGACTTGCTGGTCACGGACCCGCATCTGCCCGGCTCCCTCTTTCGATCCCTCGACGCGGCGGTCATGGAGCTTGACGCCATCGGCCCCGGTCCCATCGCCGAATCGGGTGCACAGGCACGGCGTCTGGCGGGCCGTCTTCGAGCGTTGATCCACTATGCCTGGCCGGATCGGGAGGATCACGAGAGTCTGCTTCAGTGGATCGGGGAGAATTGCCGGAAGCTCCACCAACTGATCATCGCGGCCTATGTCGACTACCCCATCGAGGACTCCCCGCTACGCTGATCCCATGTCCGGGACCGTCCACTATGAGATCGAGCACGTTTCCCGGTACCGGTACGCATTCCCGGCCCGGGAATGCGTCATGTTGCTCTGCCTGAAGCCGAGGAGCGACGGTGGACAGCGGCTCCTTGAATTCGATATCGAAGCGCAACCGACCGCATCCGTGACCGCTGAGACGGACGGTTTCGGCAACGCCCGTCATGTTCTTTATCTTCACCGGCCGCACGAAGGCCTGGAAATAACGGCACGGTCGACGGTCAAACCTGCGCTCCCGGTTCGCCTTCCCGGAAATCTCGGTGCCGACGCCTGGCGCGAGATTCTCTCTTGGAGTGATTCTTTCGACCATTGGGAATTCACCCACGCCAGCACTTTGGCCCGGCCGTCGCCTCTGCTGGAGGACTTCGTGGTCAGAAACGGGATCGAGCGCGGAGACGATCCTTTGGAAGGGCTGTTGCAGCTGTGTTGCCGACTTTTCCGCTGCTTCGACTATGTCCCGGGCAGCACCTCCGTGGCGTCTCCCGTGGAACACATCCTCGAATCAGGCCGTGGCGTGTGCCAGGATTATGCCCATGTCATGATCGCCATCGCCCGTTCCTGGGGCATTCCGTCGCGGTATGTTTCGGGATATCTGAGTCCGACAGGGCAACCCGGCGAGCAGGCGGTGGGGAATGCCACCCACGCGTGGATCGAATGCCTGTTGCCGGGTCTTGGATGGATCGGCTTCGATCCCACCAACGAGAGTCTGGCCGATCAGCGCCATGTGCGAATCGCCGTGGGCCGCGACTATCAGGACGTCTCGCCGACTCAGGGTGTTCGCCAAGGAGGCGGAGTGACGAGGCTCGAGGTCGATGTAAAGGTTCGCCAGAGAGGCGCCGGGCCAAGTCATCCTCCGGAAACTTGAGAAATGGTCATGGAGTTGCCGGTCTGAGAAACGCGCTCTCCTCGGGTGCGGACGAGATGGCGCTGGCTCTATACCGAACCGCCTACTCCACCATCGTCAGGGACTGCCTCGATTACTCCACATCCCTTTGCAACGCACGCGGGGAGATGATCGCCCAAGGCGTCACCATACCGCTGCACCTGGGTTCGGTGCCGCACGCCATGGAAACCCTCTTGGAGAAATACTGCCGGAAGATGGAGCCGGGGGATGCACATCCCTGACATCTACGTGGTGAAACCTGTTTTCTGGGAAGGGGAAATCGTCTGCTTCGCCGTGACGACGGCCCACTATCTGGACCTGGGGAGAGACTGCCGGGGAGCTCGGCCTGCGACAATACGGAGATATTTCAGGAGGGACTGCGCATCTTCTGGCTCAAGCTCCATCACCGGGGGGAGCCGGACGAAGCGATCTTCGCCCTGCTGCGCACCAACGTCCGGGTGCCGGAGAAGACCGTGGCCGAAACACCCTGGTCGACTGCGGTGGCCGGCACCGGGAGCGGTCTTCCGAATCCGTGCTGCGGGACGTGAAGAACGGGACGGTTTCGCTCCGGTCGGCCCGGGAAGACTACGCGGTCACCTTGGATTTGGAGGACTGCCGCACCGCCGAGAGGGCTCAAGGTCGAAAACGGCAGTGGCGACCGGAGTGATAGGGGAGACGTCGGTCCGGTGCTTGGGTGGCCTCATCCCGCCGGGTAAATGTCGCTGAAGGGGGAGGAAGAGAAGGACGGGTTCCGGTATTGTTACACGGGAGTCCTCTTCTGGGCGGAGGCCCGGCGAGTTTGTTCACCGGCTGGTGCCAAATGCTGAAGGGCGCGCAAGTGACCATGAAGATTCACGATGAAGGAGTTTTCCCAGTTGCTGGTGGTCTGGAGGAACAACCGTGGCGGCGCGCCGATTGCCTGTCGGCAGAGGGCCCGGCTGCGAAGTCTCATAGTGGAGACGACGCGGAAGGCGGCCAGACCTTCGGCACTTTTGGCAACCTCCCGAATTTTTCGTTTTCGGTGAAGCGGGCGATGCTGGCCGGCGCCGTCTGGCTGCTGTCGTCGACGGCCGTTCTCAGCAGCGACGACGAGAAGAAAAAAACCGCGGAGAAGCCTCCGGTCACGGTCGATCGGGCCTTCGCGAATGACCTGCCAAGCTGGGCCTCCCTTTCCGGCGAGTTCCGGGTCCGATACGAAGGCCGGCGGGCATTGGGCTACCGGCAGGGAAACGACGACGGATACGGTTTGATCCGGACCCGTCTGGATTTGGGGATCACCCCTGCCTCTTGGCTGAAGTTCGGTTTGCAGGGACAGGATGCCAGTGCTCCGGGAATCCGTGACGTGCCGAACATCGGAGTCTTCCGTGACGGGTTCGACTTGCGGCAGGCTTACGCCCAGATCGGGAGTGAAAAATCGCCGGTCAATTTGACTGTGGGCCGCCAGGTCCTGGCCTATGGAGATCAGCGTCTCGTAGGCGCGTTGAATTGGACAAACACCTCAAGAGCCTTCGACGCGGTGAAGCTCCAGTTCCGCGGCGACGGGGCCCGGGTCGATGTCTTCTCGGCGCAAGTCGTGCAGAACGACCCCGCCGTGCGAATCAACCGGTCGATGGAAGGGAACAACTTGCATGGCGTGTATGGCGCCATCGAAAACGTGATCCCTGGTTCCACCCTGGAACCTTATCTTCTACTGCGGTCGACCCGGTCCGTCGTCAACGAGTTGAACCAAAGAGGGGACCTCAACCGCTACACCATGGGCTTGAGAGCCTGGGCGAAGGGTCTGGGGCCCTGGGACTACAACCTGGCCCTGGTCCGGCAGTGGGGTGACATAGCCGACGCCGTGATCGACGCCTGGGGCTACTACGCGGAATTGGGCTATTCCTTCGACGCCGAATCAAGCCCGAGACTCTATGTTCACTACAACTTTGGCTCGGGTGACGAGGACGGCGGCGACGGCCGGGTGGGCGGCTTTGATAACCTGTATCCCACCGCCCACTTCCTGTACGGCTACAACGACCTTGTGGGCTGGCGCAATCTGAGAAACATCCGGCTCGGAGCCGAGTTCAAGCCCCATCCGAAGTTCGGACTGCAATTCGATTTCCACTCCTTCTGGCTGGCCACAGGGAATGACGCCCTCTACAACGTGTCCGGCGTATTGTCCGTTGCGCCGCCGCCCGGAGGCGCCACCGACCTGAAGGTCGGGAACGAGCTGGACGCCGTGTTCACCGTGCCGGTTTCGAAGGCCGTGAGCCTGAGCGGCGGCATTGGCTACATGATCCCTGGACCTTTTCTCAAGGCCAATACGCCGGGACACGGGAACACCTTCACCTACCTGGTCGCATCGTACAAGTTCTGACGCCGGGGAGGATCGCCGCTCGCGGTTTCCCGGATCGCCGCGTTCCTGACCGGTTGTCTGACCGGGCGTGCGGACTAATCCTGAGGTCTCTCCAACAGGACGGTGACCCCCATGTCCAGGTATTTCTGGCGGGTATCGGGCGTATAGTTCCGGAAGCAGACCTTGGTCTCAGACCCTCGAAGCTGCTCGCAGATGTGCCGGACACAGTCATCGACGCTCTTGAACGGGTGGTGGGGGTGGCTCTCCAGGCTGAAGGTCAGGTCCATGGGTCCGAAAGAGAGGCAGTCGACGCCCGGTTGAGCCAGTTGCCGGGCCGCGGTCACCGCCGCCACCGACTCGATCTGCATCCAGAGGACTCCCGTTTCTCCCCACCAGCGCCGGTACTCCCGGTGATCGTCCTCGGGATGGAAGTTCAGCCGATTGAAGCCGCCCCAGCTGCGGACGCCTTCCGGCGCATAGTAGAAGTTGTCGACGGCTTCACGGGCAGTCTCCACGGACTCGACCTGAGGAACCTCGATGCCTGCCGGGCCCAGGTCCAGAATGTTTCCGATCAGGTAGGTGTGCCGCGTGTGCTTGATGCGGAAGTGCACCGGCATATCTAACTCGGCGGCGACTTTGCAGAGCCGGACCAGGTTCGACTCGTTGAACGCGTCATGCTGGCTGTCCACCCACAGGAAGTCATAGGAGTCGGCTTCGACGATGGAACGGAGCGTGTCCCTGTCGCTGTCGGGTGAAGCGGAAACGCCAACGATGGTTTCGCCGGCGCTGATGCGTTTCTTCAGAGCTGCGGCGCGGTCGCTGATTGTCGGCATTGGGATCCTCCTGTCGGGGCGGTCAGCCAAGAAAAGGTCAGATTATACACAGCGGAAAGGAAGGAGAAGGGAATAATGGAAGGTGTGCCGGACTGCTCCGACGCACCTCGCTGCGGGCTGGTAGACTCGCGCGGATCGAATCCGCCGCGGAAGAACGAGGTGAAACATGCGAAGACTACCTGTGGGTCCTCTCTACTACGAATACAGCCGGCACAATGAGGTGCGTCTGAGGGTCGACCCCGGAGAAAAGGTGCTGGTCGAGGCCGAAGATGCGTTTTCGGGGCAGGTTCGCACGAATGAGGATCGCCGCGACCGGGAGGCGATCCCTTTCGGCAACCCGCAGACCGGCCCCATTTGTGTCAACGGAGCACAGCCGGGGGATTCGCTGGCCGTCCATATCCACGAGATTCGCCCCAGCATCGGCCAATGCGCCACCCGGACCAGCGATCCCAAGCAGCTCGCCGAGTGGATCGGCACGGAGTGTCCCCATGGCACTCACGTCTGCCCCATCCGCGACGGCAAGATCTATTGGAGCGACGAGATCACGATTCCGTATCGCCCCATGCTGGGGTGCATCGGGACGGCTCCGGACACTGGAGTGCCCACAACGGGTCCTGCAGGAGCCCACGGGGGCAACATGGACATCATCGAGACCGGTCCCGGCAGCACCGTTTATCTCCCGGTCTACGTTCCGGGAGCCTACCTCTATCTCGGAGACGCCCACGCCGCCATGGGACATGGTGAACTTTCGGCAAGTGGTCTCGAAATGCCCTCGGAGACGATCATTACCGTCGACTTGATTCGAGGGAAGAAGATTCCCGGACCCCGGATCGTGTCGGCGGAAGAGATCATGACCGTGGCCACCGGCTGTCCCATGGAACGCGCCACGGCTCAAGCCTACGCCTGGCTCATCCTCTGGATGGAGGAGGAGTATGGTTGGAATCGCTGGAAGGCGTACGACCTGCTGACGCACGTGGGACGGATCTCGGTCGGCTATTACGCCATCGGCACGGTCGCCGCCAAGATCGCCAAGAAATATCTGGTTTGAGGGGCTTGCCAAGGGCGCCGGGTCCGAACTCGGACCTGCCGGGGGGTTCCGGAGCCACCTAAATCACGGATTTCAGCAGCTTCGGAGTGACGAACCAGATCAGGCTCCCCTCGCCCCAACGGACGCTCCCCCAGCGATCCCCCGGCAGGTCGATTCTGGCCATGGCTGCGGTGGGAAACCTCATCTGGGCTCTCCCGATGAGGCGGCCCGCCAGCACGGAACAGGTGGGTTGGTGGCCGGCCAGCAGCAGGCGCGAATCGGTATCGGAGCAGCCGCGGATGATTTCCAGCACCTCATCCGAGTCGGCGTCGTACAGATCGCCTGTGGCTTCGAGGGGACAGGGCCAATCGCCGGTCTGGGCGGCCAGTTCCACGGTCGTCCACGCTCGAACTGCAGAGGAGGAGATCACCCGGTCCGGGACTTGGCCCAACCGGGCCAGGTAACGTCCCATCCGTTTGGCCGCGGCGATGCCGCGCCGCGCCAGCGGCCGATCGTGGTCAAACCCACATGCGGTATTCCAATCCGATTTGGCATGCCGGAAAATGAGCAACTGTTTCATGACCCGCTGAATCCTGTCACCATCCGATTTAAGGCCAGTCTACTACGGTCGAGCGTCAAGTATGCAAGCCAGGGAGAGTGGAGACCGTCCTGCCGGGATCGACGGTGGATCGGGGTCGCCCGCAGCTCCGGGCCATCCGGCCCCGGACCAGGGCCGGATTGTGCGCCACTCTTCCAAACCGGCGCAGAAATTGTCTCCCGGCATGCCGGCCCATGAGGCTCTCGCAAGGATCCATCTGGCCCTGGTGAGCGCGATCCTCCACAACCAGGAGGGTGTGCTCAAGAGTCGAGAGCCCGAGTTTCTTCACGATTTCCGCGTCGCCATACGCCGAGCTCGATCGGCGCTGACCCAGGTCAGGGGAGTCTTCCCGGCAGCGGCGGCCGAACCCATCAGAATCGCGCTCTCGTCGATGACCCGGGCGACCGGTCCCGCGCGGGACCTGGATGTCTTTCTGGAGAAACTGGAGGTTTACGAGTCCGGCCTGGCGCAACGGGTACGGAAGAACCTGGTCCCGGTCAAGGCATCGGCGCGGCGCCGGCGAAGAGAAGAACAGCCAGTCCTGGCAACGGCCCTGAATTCAGATGCATGGGCGGAGGCGGTGGGACGATGGGCATCCTTTCTGGGGGCCGGAACCGGGCCGCAGACTCTCCCCAAAAAGGGCCGCAGGCCCATCGGGACCGTCGCCTCCAAGCGGATTCGGAAGGCCTATCGCCGGGTCAACCGCAGAGCGAGTCTCGTCGGATTGGGGGTCGAGGGGTTGCATCGGCTTCGGATCGACTGCAAGAAATTCCGCTACCTGCTCGAGTTCTTTCGCAGCCTTTATCCGGCCCGGGAGGCCGCTTCCCTGATCAAGAGTGTCAAGTCTCTCCAGGGCGTTTTGGGTGACATTCATGACTTGGCGGTCCATCAGGAGATGGCGCAACGGATCTGGACGGACCTTCATCCTCGACCTGAATCTGCAGCGGGCCTGGATGATCTGCTCTGCCGCCTGGAGCAGCTTCAAACCCAGGCCAAAGATACGACGGAGGGAAGATTCCAGCGGTTCCGCGCCCAAACCACGCCATGGTGACCGGTGGGGAAGGGGGGATGGACAATGGATTGTCGTGAGTCCGAACGGATTCGGATCAGGAAAAGCGAAGCGTAAAACCGCCTGAACGGAGATACGCCGTCTCTTCATCCAGGTCGGCGCCCGTGAGGGGATGCCGCCGCAGCCATCCGGCGGGAAACTCCAGGGTCGCTCGCTTCTCCTCGGCTCGGAGCCGAGGTTCGGGCGTGGGTGCCGAGACCCGGCTGCGATGCAACACGGCCGAGAGCCGAAGCAGGATGGTCAGACGTTCCGCACTCAGAATCTGTTGCGCGGGCAAACCCTTGAACACGGAAACGGGGAACTTCCGCCGGTGCGCCCGGACCAGCGTGGCCAGGAGCTTCTGCTCCTCCCGTGAGAAGCCCAGCAGGTCGGATTGGGCGATGATGTACTCTCCGTGTTTGTGGTAGTGATGGTGGGCGATGTCGAGTCCGATCTCGTGCAGTTGGGCTGCCCAGGAAACCATCAGCCGGGCTTCCCTGTAGTCCAACTCCCAGCTCTGGGAGGTCTGTTCCAGGAAGTCCAGCGCCGTCGTCCGGATTCGCTCCGCCTGTGACCGGTCCAAATGGTAGCGTTCGGTGAGAGAGGCGACGGTCTGGCTGCGGGCGTCCTGTTCACGGATGCGGCCCATCAGATCGTAGAGAAGGCCCTCGCGCAGGGCGCCGTCAGCCGAACGCATGTGCTCGATCACCAGCAAATCGATTGCCGCCATGAGTACGGCCAGCCCACCCGGGAAGACGCGCCGCCGCGCCGAACGTAGTCCGTCGAACCGAAGCTCTCCGATGGTCCCCGTTTTGAGGATCGCATCTCGAAGACGCCTGAGAGCCTCGGGGGTGATCCCGTCGCGGCTCCAGCCGGCGTTCCGGACCACGGCCTGGATAGCGCGAACGGCGCCCGAAGCTCCCATGGCCTCTTCCCAGGCAAAATCCCGGTATCGTGCCGGCACCGTTTCGAACTCCTGGTGCGCCGCCAGCTCGGCTTGCTTCCAGCGGCGGGAGGTGATTTCGCCGTCGCTGTCCACCACCAGCTTGCGTCCGGCCGGACGGGCCAGGCCGTGGACGACACCCTCGTAGATGAGCCGGGCGTCCTCGATACCGGAGATGGTCTCGAGTTTTCGTTGCATTGGCCGGAGTCACACTGAGGTCGGCCGGCGGCAAGAGCCAACGCGGCATCTGACGGGCGCTTGCATACCTGATTCCGTCCCGTCTCCCAATACTCGTTCCAGATTCCCTTGCAGAACCTGGCCGTGTTATGCTGCTATTCACGGAAACTTCATATATGTCAGCGGTTTCTGGAACAGCATCCACCTCCCTGCCCCGCGTCACATTGGATTCCGCTGAAGCCTATCTCAACCGGGAGTTGAGCTGGCTGGGGTTTGCCAGCCGCGTCGTCGCCCTGGTCGAGAATCGTGAACTGCCTCTCCTGGAGCGAGTCAAGTTCGCCGGGATCGCCGGCATGCTCCATGACGAGTTCTTCATGAAGCGGATCAGCGGACTGAAGCGCCAGATCCGAAATCGCTCCAAGAAGACCACCATTGACGGCCGTGCACCCGAAACCGTGTTCCGAGCTTGCCAGGCCGAACTGCGGAAGCAGTTCAGGAGGCTGGCCCGGACGCTGCGGGAGGACCTGGGTCCGGCCATGGCCCGCGAGGGAGTCGGTATTGTCGATTACGATCGGTTGGAAGCGTCGCAGAGAGAGTATCTGCGGGAATACTTCCAGGATGCGGTGATGCCGATCCTGACGCCGTTGGCCGTGGACCCGGAGCACCCCTTCCCTTTCATCAGCAACCTGGGACTCAATCTGGCGGTTCTCTTCACCGATGACGACGGACGCGAGCGGTTCGTCCGCATCAAGGTGCCTGACAATCGTCCCCGGTGGGTTCCCCTCCCGGACCGTTCCGGGTTCACGCCCTTGGAGCAGGTCATTGCCGGGAACATCGATCTGTTGTACCCGGAGATCCCTCCCATGGGAATCTACGCTTTTCGTGTGACCCGGGGAAGCTCGGGAGATCCGGAACGCTTCCGGGATCTGTTGGAGGACGAGTCCCAGACACCAGGCAGCATCATCCAGCAAGTGAGCAGCGAGCTCAAGGCCAGACGCTTCGCGGGTGCGGTCCGGCTCCAGGTGAATCGGGACATGCCCGGCAAGCTCGCCGAGTGGCTGATCCGCCAGTTGGAGTTGGAACCCGATGACCTCTATCCCACACGTCAGCTGCTCAGGCTCAGCGACCTGTCCGAATTCAATCCGGGAGACCACGACGATCTCCATTTCCCGCCTCATCGGCCCGTGACGCATCCCCGCCTGCGTCGCCTCGAAAAAGTCCACCCCACAGCCATTTTCCACGAGATCGGCCGCGGCGACATCCTCCTCCATCATCCCTATCACAGCTTCGATTCATCAGTGCTGAGGTTCATCGAGGCCGCCGCCATCGATCCGGACGTCCTGGCCATCAAGCTGACCATCTACCGGACCAGCGGCGATTCCCCCATCGTCAAGGCATTGGCCGAAGCCGCCCGGAGAGGGAAACAGGTGGCGGTGCTGGTGGAGGTGACGGCCCGGTTCGACGAGGCTCCCAATATCGCTTGGGGAAAGTATCTGGAGAACGAGGGTGTCCACGTGGCCTACGGCGTGGAGCGGCTCAAGACGCACGTCAAGCTGGCCCTGGTGCTTCGAGAGGAAGGGCAGGGGAGGATTCGGCATTACGCCCATGTGGGAACGGGCAACTACCATACGGGTACGGCGAAGGTATACGAGGACGTGGGAATCCTGACCTCCGACCCGGAGGTCTGCCGCGACATCGCGGCGGTCTTCAACTCCCTGACGGGAAAGACGCCGCACACCCGGTACTCGCAGATGATCGTCGCCCCGGTGGCCATGCGCAAGAGATTCAATCAGCTCATCCGCCGGGAAGCCGAACACGCGGCCGCCGGCAGACCGTGCGGCATCCATGCCAAGATGAATCAGCTCCAGGACGCGGGAATCATCAGGGAGCTCTACCGGGCCGGCCAGGCCGGAGTCCCCATTTCCCTGAACATTCGGGGCCTCTGCTGCCTCAGACCGGGCGTCCCGGGGCTGTCCGAGAACATTCGGGTCTTCAGCGTCTTGGGACGTTTTCTGGAGCACAGCCGAATCTACCGTTTCGTCAACGGCGGCGCCCCCGAGCTCTTCATCGGCTCCGCGGACTGGATGAAGCGGAACCTGAAGAAAAGGGTGGAGACCGTGGTGCCGGTTCGGGACCCGGCCTCGAAGCGGGAGCTGGACCAAATCCTGCGGGTCTACGAACGGGACAATGCGTCGGCCTGGGACTGCCAGTCGGACGGAACGTACGTGGGCCGGTCTCCTGAACCTGGGCAGCCCTCGCGCGCGGCCCAGGAAGTCTTCATCGAGCGGGCCGGCAGCACCTCGGATCTCGCCGGCCCGAAATCCGCGCATCGATGGAGCAAGACGACACTTCGGCATTCCTGATGCATCTGACGGAATGAGTTCATTGCATCGGAGGTCTTGTTCCGGTTCCGGACAGGCTCACGGCACGCCGGCTGCCGGGTCCAAGCCCGTGGTGTCGGGCAGATCCGGTCCGATTCCCAGAATCGCCGTTTTCACCGACACCCTGGACCAGGTGAACGGCGTGTCCAACACGTACCAGTACCTGGCGGCCTACTGCAGGCGGCGAAAAATCGACCTGGACTTCTACACCTACGGTTCGCGAACGTCCCTGGAGAAGCGGGGTTCGGTCCGGATCTTTCGCTGCCGGCCCCGGCTCCCCATTCGCTATTACGCGGGCCTGGTCTTCGATCTCTGGACACCCCGGGGAAACCTCCTGAAGGACTGCCGCCAGGGCGGATACGATCTGATCCACGCCGCGACCCCGGGGTCCATGGGGCTCAATGCTCTGGCCGCCGCCGGCAAGCTGGGACTGCCCCTGGTGGGTGTGTACCACACGGCTCTACCCGAGTACGTGGGAACCCGAAGACGGAGTCTCATGGCGAGGCTGGGGTTTCCCTCCGATCTCCTGGAGCAGTCCATGTTGGAGGGTTGCTGGAAGTTCGTCGAGTGGTACTACCGGCATTGCGAGAAGGTCCTGGCGCCGTCCCGCAGCATAGCCCGGACCCTGGGCCGGAGGATCCGGGTCCCCATGGATTGCTTTTCCCGGGGCGTCGACACGCGAAGATTCAGTCCGGAGCATCGCCGGGAGCCCTCCCGGACCACGGTCCTGTACGTGGGTCGTGTATCGGTGGAGAAGAACCTGCCGTTGCTGGCGCGGATCTTTCGGCGGCACGGGGAAGCCCTCCTGCAGGTGGTGGGAGACGGACCCTTTCGAAGCCGTATGGAGAAGGAAGCGCCGTACGCGAACTTCACCGGATTCCTGACGGGACTCGAACTGAGCCGGGCCTACGCATCGGCGGACCTGTTCGCTTTTCCCTCGGAGACGGACACCTTCGGCAACGTGGTTCTGGAGGCCATGAGTTCGGGCCTGCCTGTCGTCGTGACTGACAAGATGGGGCCTAAAGAACTCGTAGTACACGGCGCCAACGGTTTCGTCGCGTCCAATGACCAGGAATTCGAACTCTACCTGAATCGATTGATCCAGGACGAGGTGCTGCGAAGGGACATGGGCGCCCGATCCCGGGAGATGGCGCTGGAGCGGACCTGGGACGTGGTCTTCGGATCGCTGTTCGACTGCTACAGGGAAGTCGTCCAGGGGCATCGGGAACGAGTGGCGTAGGCTCCTAGCCGCCGGATCTAAACCGAATCCAAGACCGAGAGGATCTCCACCTGTCCGGTGCTGTCACCGATGCGCTCGACCGGCACTCCCAACTGGCTCAGCACCGTCATATAGAGGTTGGTCAGAGGCGTCCCCTCGTCGAACCGAACGTGACGGCCTCCCTCGATCCGTCCCGCACCCCCGCCGGCCACGAGAATGGGCAGATTGCGGGGCGTGTGCAGGTCGCTGTCGCTCATTCCACTGCCGTAGAGGAGCGTCACCTGGTCCAGCAGCGAACCGTTCCCCTCGGGCGTCGATCGCAGCTTCTCCAGGAAATAGGCGAACATCCGCATGTGGAGAATGCTGACCCGGGTCAGTTTCTCCAGCTTTTCCGGATCGTTCTGGTGGTGGGACAGGGGATGGTGGGGATCCGGGACTCCGATCTCGGGATAGGTCCGCTGGCTCAGCTCCCGGCCCATCATGAAGGTGATGACGCGGGTGAGGTCCGACTGGTAGGCCAGAACCTGGAGGTCGATCATCAGCTTGGCGTGCTCTTCGAAGCTGCCGGGGATCCCGGCGGGACGCTCCAGCACCGCCGCCTGCCGGCCGGCTTGGGTTTCCGCGATCTGGATCCGCCGCTCCACGTCCCGAACCGCGTCCAGGTATTCGACCAGCTTGTTGCGGTCGCCGGCTCCGATCCGCGTTTGCAGCCGGGCCGCTTTACGGGTAACCGAATCCAGAATACTCCGCTTGGTGCGGATCCGGTGAAGCCGCTCGGCAGGATCGGTGCTCTCCTGATCGCCGAAGAGGCGTTCGAAGACCGCCCGCGGGTTGTTCTCCGTGGGCAGGGGAGTGGTGGAGTTCCGCCAGGAGAGCGTGTTGATGTAGGAACAGCTGTAGCCGACGTCGCAGGCCCCCGCCAGGTCGGTCGCCTCCAGTCCCAATTCCAGCGACGCGAGCTGGGTGTGGCGGCCGAACTGGCCGGCCGCGATCTGGTCGAACGAGACTCCGGCTTCGACCCCGGCCCCCTCCGTCGGCTTCACGTGCACGCCGGTCAAAAACGCACCCCCGATCCGCCCATGTCCGCCGGCTGGTTCGCCGGGCAGGGCCACGGCCGGTTCGTTGCTGAGTCCGGTCAGCACCAGCACCCGGTCTTTGAACGGAGTCAACGGTTCCAGGATGGGGGTGAATTCGAATCCGGCTCCCTGGACCGCGGGTGTCCAACTGTCCATCACAGCGCCATGAGGCACATAGACCACGCCCAGACGGTCGGCCGGTGGACTCGCTCCGGCGCGGCCCGCGGCCAGGGCCGGCACCATGCTGTCCAACAGGGGCAGCCCGACGGCGGCGCCGAGGCCCCGGAGAAACGTGCGGCGGGGCAGGGAGATTTTGCGGATGATCCTCATGGCCGCGATCTTTTCATTCGAAACGGACGACTCTTGACAACGCCCAAAATCAGGTCCGACCAGCGGTATTCGGACGCCGCCGCTTCCCTCATGATCTCACGGATGGCCGGCATGTCATAGGGTTCGAGCCCGCGGCCCACGGCAAAGGTCAGAAGCTTGCCGGTGATGGTCTCGACGAACTCCCGGCGGCGGCTCAGAATCAGACTCCTGAGATCGGCGGGCCCTTGAACCCTGGTCCCGTCCGGCAGCGTCGCCTGGGCATCGACAGGGACATCGCCATGGTCGCGTTCACGCCACCGGCCGATGGCGTCGAAGTTCTCCAGCGAAAAACCGAGTGGATCCATCAAGCGGTGGCAACTCGAGCAAGCCGGGTTCCTGGAATGTTGCTCCATCAGGTCCCGCGTCGAGGTGGGACGTTCCACTTCGCCATGCTCCGGCAATTCGGGCACGTCGGCCGGCAGAGGAGGGACCCGGGTTCCCAGAATGTTCTCCAGCAGCCACTTGCCCCGCAGCACCGGCGAGGTGCGGGTGGCGTACGAAGTGACGGTCAGTATGCTGCCATGTCCCAGCAGGCCCCGGCGCCGCTTATCGTCCAGGGTCACTTTTCGAAAGTGGTTCCCATAGACCCCGGGAATTCCGTAGTGCCGGGCCAGTCGTTCGTTGACAAAGGTGTAATCGGCGTCCAGCAGGCCGGTCACGCTCCGGTCGTTCCGCAATTGGCTTTCCAGAAACAACTCGGTCTCTTGCCGGAGCGCCTGCCGAAGATTGTCGTCCCACTCCGGATACCGGTTCTCGTTCGGAGTCACCGCCCGGATGTTTCGGAGATGCAGCCACTGGCTTGCGAAGTTCGTCACCAGGGACTTGGACCGGATGTCGGCGAGCATCCGCCCGACTTGGACTTCCAGCTCGCCGGGATCGCCCAGGTTCCCAGCGGCCGCGGCCTCCAGCAGTTCCTCATCGGGGACGCTGCTCCAGAGGAAGAAGGACAGGCGGGAAGCCAAGTCCAGATCGCTGAGGTCGAAGGCGGTCGACGGCGCCGCCGTTGCCGGGTCGCGCTCGACCCGGAACAGGAACTCGGGATCGACCAGGATCCTTTCCAGCGCCGACTGGATCCCGGCGTCGAAGCCGCCTCGACTTCGGCCCTCCCGGTAGAACTCGAGCAACGGGTCGACGTCTTCATTCGTCACCGGCCGGCGGTAGGCACGGCGGGCCAAGTTGGCCAGGATCCTCCGGGCGCAGTCCAGCTCGTCGGCTGCTCCCGCCGAGAGCGGACGGCAGACGAAGACTCGACGGCGACTGGGAGTGTCACCGGAGCCCCGGACCCGAATGGGGCCGTCGATCCGTAAGCTGCGCACGCCCCAATCGGAGTGTCCGCCTCGCAGACTGCCGACGGGGAGCCGCGCCGGTCCCAGGCCCTCGGGCGCCGGCGTTCTCTGGAGGAACGAAACCCCTACCGTCCGGGTCCCCGCCCCGGCCGGAAACCGGACCGTCGGATCCGCCGTCGCCGGTTGTCCGTAGGCGGAGTTCCGATCGTACGCCTCCAGCCGAATGAGCCGGAGCCGCTTCCCGTCCAGACGGACGTCCAGTCCCCTCGTTTGGCTGGTTCGGCGCCGCTGAAGTGAGATCGTCAGGACGTACTCGCCGTCCAGCGGGAAATGATGCCGGATCGCCAGTCCTCCACCGGACCCGAACGGGAGCTCCTCGCTCATCCGGCCGGACTGCACTGCCAGCGGCGAAGTCGCGTAGGTGGCGGCTGCTGGACGCAGTGTGGGGTCGCCCACGGCAAGCCGGCTGATTTTTCGGGCCGCCGCCAGGTATCGTTCCAAGAGCAATGGGGAGAAGGAGAGGGTATCGGCGATAATGTCGAACCCATATGCCAGATCGTCGGGCGGCAGCAACGATGATCCGTCGATCTCCAGCGCCAGCAGATCCCGAATTGAGTTGGCATATTGGGTTCGGGTCAGGCGGTAAGGCGCCGGCCGGCCCGGATTGGGATCGGTCTCCGCGGCCCGGTCGAGCGCGGACTCCAACCAGAGGCTGAACGCCGAACGGTCCTTTGCCGGCGGACGTGGCATCCCCTCCGGCGGCATCACTCCGGTTCTGAGCTGCCGCACCACCTTCTCCCAGACCGGCGCATCGTCGCCGACGCGGGCCAGGTCCAGATGATCGAATTCGACCCCGGCGGTCTTGAGTTGGCGGTTGTGACAGCCGACACAGTAGCGGTCAAGGAGCATTCGGTGAGGGGCCGGCGGTGGTGAGGCAGTGGCGGAGGATTGCAGCCCGAATCCGGCGCCGGGACTCCCGGAGACGCCTTTGCCTACTGCTTGCGGCTGGGGTGTTCCAGCCAGCAAGAGTCCCGACAAGGCGACGATGATCCTGGAATTCATGAGTTCGCGACCGGCTGTTTTCGAAGTATTATGGCGACGGCCTGCGATGGCCCGCAAGCACTTCGAAAGGGTCCGGCCGGGATGAAATTCAGTCCGAACAGAAATGTTGGCGCCCGCGTCCTGGCGTCAACCGTGGTATCGGTGTTGCGTACCCTCGGTCTCTTGATAGCGGTGCTCCTGGTGCTGCGGCTCCAGATACCACTGGCCACCGCCGGCCGGATTGCCCAGAATCGCCTGGTGGAGGCTGCCAAGTCGGGGAGCGGAGAGTCCTTGCGATCCCTGCTGGCCGCGGATGCGGACGTGAACCAGCGTCAGGCCGACGGCGCCACGGCATTGCACTGGGCGGCCCATCGAGACGACCTGAACAACGCGGTTCTGCTGATCGACGCCGGAGCCGACGTGAAGGCTTCCAACGATCTTGGAGTACGACCTCTCTGGCTGGCATGCATCAACGGGAGCGTCCCCATGGTGAGGGTTCTGCTTGGAGCCGGAGCCGATCCCAACGCCGCTCCCTCCAGCGGCGAGACTCCTCTCATGCATGCGGCCCGCAGCGGATCCGTGGACGCGGTCAAGCTGCTGCTGCTTCATGGCGCGGAGGTGAACGCCATGACTCCTTTGGAGGAGCAGACCGCGTTGATGTGGGCGTTGTCGGAGAAACATGCAGATGTTGCCGGCACCCTGATCGAGCATGGCGCAGAGGTATCCGCACGTTCCAAGTATGGCTTCACGCCTCTGCTGTTTGCCGCTCGCGCCGGCGATCTCGACGGTGCCCGCGCCTTGTTGGCGACGGGCGTAGACCTGAACGAGACGGCTTCCGGCGGTGAAAGTGCGCTGGTGGTGGCGACGGTTCGCGGTCACGTGCCATTTGCCCTCTGGTTGCTGGAGCGGGGGGCGGACCCGAACTCCGATGGCTCGGGATACACGGCTCTGCACTGGGCCGCCGGCTCGTGGGAGACGGAAATGACCGGTCCCAAGGGAATCGTGGCGCGTCCCGGCCACGAGTGGGGCGCCATGCGAGGCCTGCAGGAGGGCAAGCTGGAACTGATTCTCGCGCTGTTGGCACGGGGAGCGGACCCTGACGCCAAGCTCGTGAAGCATCCTCCCCGGTTCGGCTACACCGCCGACCGGCAGCGGCCGGCGGGGGCGACCCCCTTCCTTTTGGCGGCCATGGCCGGAGACGCTGGCGTCATGCAGGTTCTGGAGAAGGCAGGCGCCTCGCCGCGGCTCGCGGCTGACGACGGGACGACGCCGCTGATGGCGGCGGCCGGCGTGGGGCAAAACCTGACCGAGAGCCGGGTGACTGAAGAACAGTCGCTACGTGCGGTCCGAGCCGCCCTGGAGTTGGGAGCCGACGTGAATGCCGCCAACCAGGACGGGGACACGGCTCTGCACGGTGCAGCCCGCATCAAGTCCCCCGCTCTGGTGCAATTGCTGGTTGGCCACGGCGCCGAGGTGAACGTGAGCAACCGGCAGGGGCAGACGCCGCTCTTCGTCGCCCGGCACTATTTCCATCCCGGCTCTCCGCCGCTCCCGGTACAAAGCGAGACCGCGGATCTGCTACGCCGGTTGGGCGCCGAAGAAGCGTTTTCAGAGAAAGTGACAGAATGAAGCTGTCCCGCCGGTCTCGCATCCCGCCGGTTCGAAGAACCTTCACTATGGGCTGGACATGCGCATCAGAATTCGATCTCGCCGATCGTCTAGAACTCGCTTCAGGTACTCATGTCTCTCGTTGGGGTCCATCTCGAAGGACCGCCGCAACGCGCGCCCAAAGCTGCCAGCCTTCTTCAGTTCGACCAGCATGCGATTTTCGAGCCTCTCGTCCCTGGGCTTGTAGCTATCGATTCTAGCTTTCCGATGAGGATGAGCCTTGTAGAACTCATCGATCGACATCCCTTTTGCATCGGCCTCCACCTCGGCCCACATGAGGTCCTGGACGTGGCTTCCCTGATGCGGATCAAGTCTCTGCATTAGGGCCATGGCGGCATCACGGCCCTTGTTGTCAAGAATGTCGGGATCGGCACCGGCGTTGAGGAGCGCCATCATGACTTCCTCGCCCTTGTCCAGAATCATGGCAAGGTGCAGCGGCGTTCTACCTTGTACATCTTGAACATTGGGGTCCGCGCCGGCATCCAATAGCGGCTGGATCTCGAAGATGTTCTTGGCGATGTGCAACGGTGTTACATCATTGCATCCCCCGAGGCCCGCCGTATCCGGATTGGGGTTTCCTTGATCGCGCAGATCTTCCATCCGGAGCCGGCTGATGGCCCCGACCCGGGCGCCGGTGTAGATGAGAGTCCCCAGGACCGCCCGGTCCCTCCCCAGGACCGCCCGGTCCCGCAGCCCGTACACGTCCTCCGTTTTAATAGAGGCGGGGAGCCGGCGGTCCTGCTTGACACTCGCCTCGGGCGTCCGTCCCTCTCCGAACAGATGGAGCACCCCCCGGACCGAATAAAACGGATTCAAGAGGACGGCATGCCGGGCCACCAGGACGTTGAAGAAGTGGCGCAGGGCCGCCGGGGCCTGGTTCTTGGTCGGCGCTTTGCAGGGGAGCTCGTCCAGGAACTGGTCTGCAAGGCCGGGCGTGACCTGGTGGAGCTCCAGTCCCTCCTCCTCGCACCAGGCGAGGAACAGCCCCACTTGGTGGGCGTAGGCGGTCCGGGTGTGAGGATTGGAGAGCCGAGCCCGAAAGAACTCGTCCGCAGCGAAGCAGGCCGCCTTGCCGGTTCCCACGAGGACGGCCGGAAAAGCCCCTTCGAGGTGGTTTTTCGTCAGCGCATCGGCGTTGGTCGGGACGAGTTCCTAAACCACCGTAAATGATACATATAATATACTTTATCGTATTCTAATTTCCGCCCTTCCTCCGCACCCCAGGTGCGGAACTTTCAGACCAACATAGGCGCTCTGAGGGCTTCTTTTTTCGGCCGGTCGACCGAAATCGGGGTGCGGGGACCAAAAACCGTCGTTCAGATCCTATCAACGACTTTTTACGAATGGCCAAGCGGCCGCTTCCCAGGAGTCGTCATCGAGTTTCACCGGCGTCCAGCCCACCAGGGCCGGAGCCAGCTTCGGATCTTGCAGTTCCGGCGGCAGACCCAGCCGGATCAGACCCTGCACCCAGACGCTCAGGTCCACGTTGCGATTGTCCCGCAGGTGATAAGGCCCCACCGCCACATCGTCGTCCAGTTCCAGTCCCACGTTCACCATCGTTCCCTCTCCCCTCACCTTCCGCCGTTATCTCCGCGAGCGCCCGGCGGAGTCTCGCAAACCATTCCTCGCAACTCATTCGCCCGATAGCTAACCCTTCGTCCCTACGAGATCGTCGATTGTAGAATCTCTCACGGCCTCGTTTTTTTTCGGGACCCTGGAAATTTTCGCCTCGTGGAGCGCTGCCGCCCGTTCCTCACTTTTTCGCCTCCGCGCGAGCCATTTCCGAAGGTCCTGGATCGTCCCATAGACGAGGATCAGGACCCACACCAGCGCGATCCATCGCGCGATCGCGTCAACCGTTTCCACCAGGTCGCCCGCTTTCTTCTCACTCCATCCCGGCGCGCCGTGCCGCCAGGTTTCGGAACGAGGAGATCCAGAAGCGGATACGCGCAGGACCGCGCCTGAGCGCGGTCCGACAACCGGGCGTCCAGAATGTGCCAGTTCATTTCAATTCCCCCTCACAGCATTAGGACACCAACAAAAGGCCGCGAGTGGGTTTGGTACACTGGCCTCTGTCATGGCGGTCATGCTGTCGGATACCTACCAAGCGTTTATCGAGGCCGGGGCCAGCGAAGAGAAGGCCCAAGCCGCCGCCCAGCAGATCGCGAACTTCGAGCAACGCCTAGTGCGCATCGAATCGAAGCCAAACCTGCTGATCACCCTGGTGGTGACCATCCTGGTCGTCGTCTTAGGTTCTGCCGCCACTGTCCTGTTCCGATAGCTTTCTGATCGCTCCGGCGATCGGCGGGCAACGGAGGACCGGGGAGGCCTGCCCCCCAGACCCCCCCGTGGCGCCAGAACCCGTGGAGGCTCAAATTGCCTCCACCGAACCTGGCGCTTTTGTTTGTCGCGTCCCATAAGAATGGGTCCCTTGCGCCGGATCCGCAGCATTCCACTCCACCAGCCAAACAGCCGCTTCCTCTCAAAACACTGTCAAAGACTTGGACAATTGCAGCCCTTAAACACGCCCGGATCCCGGACTAACCTGTGTAGTTCGTTCTCCCCCTCTTCTCAAAAGCGGGGCATCACGGTCAAGGATGTAGCGAATTGCCTTCCGTCGAGCCGTGGAGCCGCGAGAGCGCGTGTATGGAGATCCCTGATAGCCAAGTCTGGACGATGGTTTGGTCGCGGACCTGCGTTCGATTACGGCGAGCCAGGCCGCTTCTGATCCCCCGTTCCCGGCCCCAGGCCGTCCGTTGAGTCTTCGAGTAGAACCGGCCCTGTTTGATCCACTTGCGGCGGTAGCGCTCCACGCTGCGTGCGATGCCGACGACTTCCGGAGGGTCCAACGGCACATCGAAACCGTCATTGACCCGGCGGGCCTCGGCGAGGACTGCGGAGCCGAGATTCGCCGGCGATCCCGCCCAGCGCATGCAGTGGCAGAACACGTCGCAGTTGCGGCCCGCCGCCGTCCGGGAGACTTATGGACGTCGCCAGCCGAAGGGAACGAACTCCGCCAATTCGTCGAGTGTGTACGGCTCCCGGCGCAGCCAGTGCGTCTCGAAGCCCGGGAGCTGGGCGTCCTCCATGGGATTGTGCGTCAGGACGCCCGTATAGCCCGAATCCGCGCCCAGGGCCGCCGCATAGTATTCCGAGATCCGCCCATACTTCTTCAATGGCGCTGCCAGGGCCATATCGGCCCGATGGACCGGATTCGCCAGCGTCCAGACTCCATGAACGCCCCCGGTCCGGCGGTTCTCGACGGCCCAATTCAGGGCCCCCACTTTCGTCTGATGCACAGCTCGCTCCGCGCGCTCATAGCTTCCCCAGCCGTCGAGGTCGAGAATGAGACATGTGTAGGAATTGGCGGCGCGGAGTTCCAGGCTGGGAAACAGCCAGGCCGCCCAGGGCGCGGCGGCGGGGAATTCTACGAACGGTCCCAGCCCGTTTTGTGGTTTCGCGAACTCCGGATCCGGACTCGAGAAAACGAAAAAGCGCGATCCTGGATCCGGAACGCGCTGTAAGTTTCGTTTGTTGCCTGGGGTTTGCGGACGAGGACCCGAAACTCGTACGGGGAAAATCCGAGATCCTGGACTTGATATAGAGCCTGCAGTCGGCCGAGGAGCTGCTCGACCAGGGGAAATGGGCGATTGTGGACGTCAACGAGGCCCTTCAGGAGGGACGTCTCGCCGCGATCGCGTCCGATCGGGGGCAAAAACGAGCTGCCGGAACTCGGCTCCGGCGGAACCTGGTCCCGCCGGAGTTGTATCATGTCTGGAGTCATGCCGAGATGCCGGAAGATCAACACCCGCGCCGGCTGCGTCGCGGCCCGTGAGCGGGTCCGGGAACTGGTCGGCGAGCACGATGACCAGGTGGTGATGTTGATCTGGGGCGGCCGGATTCTCGGTTGGTCACTGCGGAAGATCACGGCGGCCCTGGAAGGGTCGATCTCTCCTCCCGGCCGGCGCGCCGGCTACACGGCCGGGGCGTGGACGACGGCCGCTGTCCAGCGGATCTGCCGCCGGCACAACATCCCGACGAAAGCGCGGGCCGAACCGCCGCGCAGGTTCCTGTCGTCTGTGCGGCGCAACCCGCACTCGATACCGTTCCGCGCACGGTGCCGGTTTCGTTGGCCAGCAGCGGCGTTCCGCCGGCGGCGGCCACCACGGCCGCCACAAGACATGTTGCAATCGCTCGATATATTTTCCCTGCTCTCTTTCGGTACATCTTTCCTGCTTTCCTTCCTGGGCTCCATCGGTTCACTGATCCGCCACCGTCGTGAAAGGAAACCGCGTGGTACGTGCGCCACCGCCGGATCCCGGGAAGAATTTCTCCAGGGGACACCGGAAGTCGCGGGCCTGCGCGAGGCGATCACCCGCCAGACGGCCGCCTAACCCGGAAATCTCAACACCTCAAGAGTGGCACAGCTCTGTCTTCTCCCCGACCGTTGACGATCCCGACGGCAAGCCGGTTCTCGCCTCGCCGCCGCCGCCCGCAGCCCCTCGCTTTCGCGCGGTCCCACGGTCGTCCCCTTCGCTTTCGCATGTGGTGGTTCCAGCGCTCCCGAACTCAAACCGGGGTTCTAGGCCAAGCCACTCCCAGAGTCCTTCGCTCTTTCCCTCACCCGTCCTCACCTGAGGCCCCTTCCCTCCACCGGAATTACCCGGTTTCTCCGGTACTACGGGCCTCTCCGCCACCCCGACGGCCCAGGCTGGTCCTCGCGGATTCCCGGTTGACGCGTGCCGCGCCACCGGCGGGGCTTCCCGTGTTGCCACCCTCTCCCTCTTGTCCACATGCCATCGCCAATACCCCGGCGGAATCGGACGGTGCTCGCGTCGCTCGCTTCCCGTCCGCTGGCAGCCTTCCCCGTTTTCTCGGCGGGTCGGCTTCCGCATTACCCGTTTCGAGGCCTGCGCAGCGTTCATACATTACGGCCTGCGGATTCGCTGAGTCGCCTACCGCGACCCTTTGGCATCGGAGCGCTTCAGTCCAATTCGTTACCTCCTTGAACCGCTCCGACTGCTACCGGCCGGAGCGACAGTTGCCGATCGGGTTTCGCACCCGCTAGGAGAAAGCGCCTTTCCACGGCGCACGAGAAATTGCGGCTAGTGAAACCGCAACCCGTAGCTTACGCTGAAACTGCGGCCCATCTCCGCACCCCGATCCTTGATGTACGACGTGTGGTTCCGATACAGCTCGTTGGTCAGATTGCTGACCGTAAACGATACGACGTGCGCCGTGCGCTCCCTTGGCCAGACGTACGACCCTCGCACGTCGATTCGGGTGTAGCCGTCCGTTGGGGTCTCCCCGCGGAAGACTTCGCCCTGCCTCGCCGCGAACACTAACCGCGGACTCAGAGTGAATCCACGATACGGCACGTCAAGGCTCAGCGTGCCTTGCAACGGCGGAATACGCGGCAGCGCCTCGTCGGTCGTCGTCAGATTCGCGTCAACGCGCCCGAGGCCGAGCGTGGCCCAGGTTCGCCCGGCGAGCCGGATGCTGCTCCTCGCGTCGAATCCGACGAAGCGGCTGTCGCCCTGCAGGATGTTGAACACGGGCAGGCCGTCGGCTATCTGGCCGCTGCGGTTGCCGAAGATGAAGTTGTCGATCTCGTATACGAAGAAGTTCAGTTCTCCGCGGACGCGATCTCCCCGGTGCCGCAGGCTCAGGTCGAGGCCGACGGTGGCCTCGGGGTCGAGGTCCGGATTGCCGACGTCGAAGGAGAGCGTGCCGACGTGGGGGCCGAAGTTGTACATCTCCTCGATGGCCGGTGCGCGGTGCGAACGGGTCAAGTTGGCGACCAAGACGTTGCCGCCGCCGAGGCGGGTATGGAGTCCGACCGACGCCGACGCACCCACGAATTTGCGGTCACGCGGATCGGGCGCCTCGATCGGAGGGTGATCCTCGCCGTGCTCGTCATCGTGCGCATCGTGCTCGTCATCATGCGCATCGTGCTCGTCGTGTTCGTCGTGCTCGTCATCGTGCGCATCGTGCGCAGGGCCTCCGGTTCGCTCGGCCACTTGGTAGCTGTCCTGCTCGACCCGACCGCCGAACTGCAGGCGAAATCGCCCGAAGCTCAGCTCTTGGTAGGCGAAGGCCGCAAACGACCCCAGATCGGTCCTTGGCGCCAGCGCCTCAAAGCCTGCGGCCTCGAAGTCGCGTACCCGTGCCCAAGCGCCGAACCTCCCCGACAGACGGCCCGTCTGCCGCTGGAAAACGTCGGCGCGGGCGATGTAAGAGCGGTTTTCAAAGCGGGTGCCGACGCGCTCGCTGGCGCCCTCGATCTCCAGTTCGTTGTGCTGCCAGTCGTTGAAGTTCACGCTGAATTGCACCTTTTCGACGACGCGGTTGGCGAGGTTCTGAAAACCGAAGTCGAAGTGCAGCCCGCGATACTGCCAGTCGAGCGCGATCGCGGTCTCCCCGTGGTGGTCGTCTTCGTGCCCACCGGGCTCCTCCATGTGGTGGTCGTCCTCGTGCCCGCCGTGCTCCTCCTCGTGGTGACCGTGACTGTGGAGTTCGCCGGCGAACGGGACGCCGTAGCGACCGTCGTTCAACTTCACGCCGGCGCTCGTGAAGAACCGGTCGCCCGCCCAGCCGGCACCGGCCCGCGCACTGGTTGACTCGGTGGCGGTGTTCTCGACAATCCCCTCGGGGGATGTGTAGTCGTTGGTGTGCCGCCGGCCGCCGCCGGCCCAAAAATGAGCGCCGTTCCGCGCGTACTGCAGTCCGGCGTTGGCGCCTGCCTGCGCGTTTGCGGTTCCCAGATCGGCGCTCAACTGCGCCCGTGTGCCATCGAAGAGCGACTCGCGGTAACTTGCGTGTGGCGTGATCACGTTGACGACTCCTCCAACCGCGTTCGAGCCGTACAATAAAGTCGCAGGCCCGCGCAGGATCTCGATTCGCTCTGCGCCGTAGGGATCGATCGCGACGCCATGGTCGCCCGATTCGGCCGACAGGTCGCCGGCACGAATCCCGTCTTGCAGGATCAGCACCCGGTCACCGTCGAACCCGCGGATGATCGGCCTGTTCGATCCGGGCCCGAAGCCGCGGAGTGCGACACCCGGTTCGCGCTCGATCGTAGTGGCAAGATCTCCTCCCGACTCCCGGACGATATCGAACCCATGGATCGTCGACACTGCGTTGAATGCCTCAAGCGATGTCTTGGTTCCGGCCGGCGAGGCCGTCACGGTCATGTCCTCCAGCAACGGCGAGAGACTCAGCACGAAGTTCGCCGTGGCCGTCCCTCCTGATTCGACGATCACCGTCTGCCGACCAGCGGTCAGATGCTCCCGCTGCGCGAGCACCTCGTACTCGCCGGCGGGTACTCCGTCGATCACGAACTTTCCCTCATTGTCGGTCAGCGTGGAGTCGCCGGAGCCTATGACGACTACGACCGCGCCGCGGATGAAGTACCCGCTTTCCTCCAGCGTCACCGTTCCGCGCACAGTGCCGGTTTCGTTGGCCAGCAGCGGCGTTCCGCCGCCGCCGGCCAATACGGCCGCCACAAGACATGTTGCCATCGCTCGGTATATTTTCCCCGTTCCCTTCGGGTACATCTTTTTTCTTCGGTTCATCTTTCCGGTTCCCTTCCTGAGTCCCAATGGTTCATTGATCCGCCACCGTCGTGATTGAAAACCGCTCGGGACGTGCGCCACCGCCGGACCCTGGGAAGAGTTCCCCCAGGCGGCGCCGGAAGTCGCGCGCCCGCGCGGCGCTCGGAAACACTGTTGGTCGTACGGGGCGCAATTGCATGCACCACCGAAACGGGTGGTGTCGCCGGCGATGGCGGTACTAAAGGCGAACTAAGCGTGTAACGGGAATCAGGCGGGGGGTGCGCGGGCGCAGAGGCTGCGGGAATGACCGGATGCGATCCATCCGCCGTCGCCAGCCCGCTCAAGCCGCGCCGAAACGTCCGAGAAATCGATCCGCAAGGATCCGGACAGTTCGGCGGCGGGCTGGTGCCGGAGCTGGCAGGCCACGCAGTCGTGTTCGGCTGCGTGCTCCTCGTGGCAGATGGCCGCTGTGATTGCGGCGCCGGCCAGCGCCAGCGCCAGGACGACGATCCAGATGCGCCAGCCGGAGCCAAGTCGTGCGAGCCCGGCGTGCTCGGATCCTCTTCTAGCCATCATCCTCTGAGGTTAGCAGAGATTGCCCCGGGGTTGAAAGGGCGGGAGCGAGCGAAACTCCTCGAAATGCGGGTTAAGTTCCCGACTGTCGTCTCGGTGATGAGAAGTTGAGGCAGGCCTCTCCGGAAGTTGATTTCAGCGTAATCGCCTGTATTGGATCTCCATCCCCTTGGTTTTCCATTCCGGAGTCTCGTAGTACATTTCCATCGAATGGAGATCCGGGTCGATCAAGGTGATGATGGGACCTTTGACCACGGGCTGTCCGGTGATCAGATCGGTCATCTCCCCGGTCATGGTCCAAATCGTTCCGGATTCGTCGACTTGTCCATACTCGATCTGCATGACGGTCGAACCGGACAAGGCGGCAAAGTCGATGGAAGAATGGTCAGAATCGCGGCTCGTATAACCTCCTGAGAAAGCAAGAATTCAGGGTTCGGGTAGCGGACCGGGCGAGTCGGTGGAACTCCGCTCACCGCTTCAGCAGTTCATCCAGCGACAGCCTCTCGAAGATCAGGTCCGACCGGCTCCCCTCGTACACGATCCCCACGTGCCGGTCGTCGACCCGGGTGATGCCGGGGTAGCCGCGCCCGCGACCCTCGTCCAGCAGGATCTGGTAGTCCTCGGGCCAGGTCATGCCGTTGTCGAAGCTGACCTTGATGGTGTGGTGATGCCGCCCTTCGGTGGAGTTCGGGTTGGCAAACAGCAAGATGTGCTTCGACTCCCCCTCTTCCTCGTAGTCGAATCGAAAGAGGCTGGCGTTGCAATTCGGTTCAACCAACGCCTTGCGGTTGGTTTCGTGCGGTATCCAGGTTATTCCCAGATCCCAGGTCACATAGACGGCCCGGTAGGGGTCCGGCTTGTCGTTGCGCATGTTGAGCATGACGGCCCCGTCGCCGAGCTGCACCGCCAAGGTTTCGTTGCCTCCGCTGAAGGCCGGGTTGCACACCGTCCAGGTGAGGCCGTGGTCGCGGCTGTAGGTGATGTTGCCGAAGGGGTAACCAGTCTCGTCGCGCCCCTGAGTCTGCATGACGATGGTGCCGTCGGAAAGCGTAATTCCCCGGTTCGGCGCCGGGACGAACAGCCACCACTCCGATTTCTTCAGTTTGCGGGTGATATTTTCCGGCTCGGTCCAGGTGAGGCCGTCGTCCTTGGAACGGACCATCAGGAACTGGGCCGTCTTTCCGATCTTGAATCCCGGCTCGGAGCCGTCTTCGCGCCACTGGTGCTTGCCCGGCTTTCCCCACATCCAGACGGCGGTGACGAAGATCTCTCCGGTGTTCTGGTCGATGAGAATGCCGGGCTAACCCTCTCGACCTTCATTTGGCCTCTCCGATCCTTCCGTGATTTGCTGATTGTCGAAACAGGGGATTCCCCCGATTTCCGAAGAATTCGACCGCCGTAGACGGCCTGTGTCGGCCTGGAACAGGTGGGCGAAGGTTAGGGATAGGCCCCTGGACGTCGTCCCCGTTCCGCAAGCGGAGCGCAACGGACGTTGGGATTCTACTTGCGGTCGGACCCCTTAATCCGGACTCCGCCGCCGAGCGACTCAGAATGGGATGCGCTCGACGATGCTCCGGTTGATCCTGCGCCTCCTCCGATCGTAGAGCTGGGTAGTGGACGGGTGGGAGTGACCGACCAGGTGCTGGACCTCCTCGACGGGGACGTTCTGGGACAACAGAGCGGTGACGACCATGACGCGGAAGGAATGAGGCGTCAGGTTGTCGGGGAGACCGGCTGAAGCGAGCCGGCGCTTGAGCACCGGCGGGAACGCCGGCGTGGCGACGTCGCCGCGGACGGGCTTGAGGGAGGCGGGCAGCGAGTCGGCCACAACTGTTTACGGTAACGTACTTTACCGAGAATAATTCGAGGTCCCCTCCGACCTGCCAATGGCCATCGAAAACCCTGGTGTCGTCATGCCCCCTCCTGCCGGAGCCTGATTCCTGCGCACTGGCCGCTCGGAGAGGGGAGGTTCGGGGGTGGGAGCATTACTGGGGTGGTTTCGAATCGGGTCCTTGGTCTCGATTTGGGTCTGGGCTTGCCCAGCGCCGCGAGAGTGATGTGCGTCGGCCAGCTCTGGAACGAGGGCCGGTACGGGTGAAACATGGCAGATGCGCGATCCCTCTCAATGACCATTGACACTTTATTGCAGGGAGGAGTGCGAAAGGGGGGACTCGAACCCCCACGGGGAGTAACCCCACCAGATCCTAAATCTGGCGCGTCTGCCAATTCCGCCACTTTCGCTATTAAAAACATTCTAACGCAAGCGCACGATCCACAAGGAATCCTGCCTGCTGCGGGCGGAGCGCCGTGTGATATTCTCCAATTCTCGGTCGTGGCGGGGCATGGCGCAGTCTGGTAGCGCGCCTGCTTTGGGAGCAGGAAGTCGGGGGTTCAAATCCCTCTGCCCCGACCACTTTCCAAGAGTTGAGCATTCAACGACCTGACCTTATCGGCGCTCTGGCCGGGCTATTCTCAGGTGACATCGTCGTAGGAAGAAGATTGTGAGACCCGCTTCGTTCCGGTGCTGCCTGCCTCTTCTCATCCTCTTGGCGGCGCCGGCAACTTTGGCCATTGGGATTGGGTTGTCCGAGCCGGCAGGAGAGCCTCGACTCGTCCATATTGGTCAAAAGGTCGGAGGCTGGGGCCGCATGGGGTCCCTCTTTCTCCACGACGATCATCTTGTCGCTCGGTCGCGGGGCCTGCAACGTGTCATGGGAACGGTCAGGAAGCATCCCGGCAACCCGGTCCTCGTGGCCGATCGCCCCTGGGAGGCCGGTTCCGTCGGGTACGCCTGCGTCATTTTTGACGGCGAGGAGAAGCTCTACAAGATGTGGTACGAGTCCCGCCTCAACCCGGGACAGCTCAGCGGTCCCAAACTGGAGCAGGGGCGCTGTCTCTACGCTACATCCGGAGATGGACTGGTCTGGGAGAAGCCGATCCTCGGAATTGTCGAAAGCCACGGATCCCGGGAGAACAACATCGTCTTCGCCGGTCCGGAAGGGGCCAGGAACAAGGTCTACTGGGTCATCAAGGATCGAGCCGACCCGGATCCGGCCAGACGGTACAAGATGATGTTTCATCTCTGGGACTTTCGGGGCCGCGGCGTGGGCATCGCCTACTCGGCGGACGGTCTGCACTGGAGGGCGGACTCCCGGGTGAACCTTCACGGGGGCTTCGACACCCACAACATCTTTTTCTGGGATAACCGCGTGGGACAATACGTGGGCTACTTCCGAACCCGATTGCTGGGACGGCGCTTCATCGCCCGAGCCACGAGTCCTGATGCCTTCCATTGGTCTCTTCCCGTGAGCGTGCATGGTCCCGACGAGCGCGACCCCCGGGACTTCGACCTCTATACTCCGGGCGTCTTCAAATACAGTCGCGCCGCGGACACGTATGTCCTCTACACCGCAGCCTTCGATCGGGCAGCGGACCGGCTATTCGGTCAGCTGGCCGTCAGCCGGGATGGGATCGACTGGCACCGGTTTCGGGCTCCTTTTCTTCCCCTGGGTTCGGAAGGGGAGTGGGACTCCGGCTCCCTATATCCCGCCCCCTCCCAGGTCTCCGTCGGGGGCGACACCGCCATTTACTACCGGGGCGATCGTGTCGGTCACGGAACCGGAGGCCGGCCCGGCATCGGTGTGGCGTTTCTGGACGAGGGCGGATTCGTCGCTTGGGAGGCCGGGACTCGGGGGACTCTCACCACCCATCCGCTGGCAGTCGGAGGAAGACGGGAGTCCCTCTACGTGAACGGGGATGCTTCCGGGGGATCGATCCGCGCCGAGTTGCTCGATGTGGACGGGGAGGTCATCCCAGGCTTCTCCAGGCAGGACAGCGTTCCCATCAGCGGAAGGGGCTCGCAGTTGTTGGTCCGGTGGAAGGGAAAGCCCGGATTGGGTGACGCCGTGCTGCAACCCTTTCGCCTCAAGCTGTATCTGGAACGGGCGCGGGTCTACGGCCTCGGTTGTACTCGGCCCTGACCCGTCGATCAATGTAGGCTGGCCGGAGATGAGGAACGGCAACCGATTGCGGGCGGCTGTCCACGACAGAACTCGGGGGACGGAGCTTTGAACGTCGATCTCAAGAATCAGGTGGCCTTGGTCACCGGAGGGGCCCAGGGCATCGGGAAGGCCATTTCCAAGCTCTTGGCGGCCAACGGCGCTCACGTGGCCATCGTGGATCTCGATCTGGATGCAGCCGAGGTAACGGCCGCCGGGATTCGGGAATCCGGAGGCGAGGTGTTGGCCATCGAAGGGGACGTGAGCCGCTCCGAGCAGATGGAATCGGCCGTCGAGCGGATCGTGGAGGAATGGGGCAAGCTCTCGATTCTGGTCAACAACGCGGGAATCAACACCCTCGGAGGCCGGGTGCCCATTCATGAGTTCCGGGAGGAAGACTGGAACCGGATCCTGGAGGTGGACCTGACGGGCGTCTACGTCGTCAGCAAGGCGGCGGTCCCCGTCCTGGTCCGCAACCGTGGGGGGCGGATCGTGAACATCTCATCCGTCGCCGGCCTCGTGCCGTTGCGTCTGCAGAGCGCCTTCGTCGCGGCCAAGGCGGGCGTGGTGAATCTGACCCGCTCCATGGCATTGGAGCTGGGTCCTCAAGGCATCCTGGTCAACGCGGTGGCGCCGGGGTCCACACTGACCCGGGGAACGAAGAAACTCTTCTACGGCGCCGATGGCGTCTACACGGAGAACGCCGCGAGCCTGCTGGCCCATGTTCCTCTGGGACGGCCGGCTGAAACCCGGGAAATCGCCTGGTCGGTGCTCTTTCTGGTTTCGCCGGAAGCGAGCTATATCAATGGGGCGGTCCTGACGGTCGATGGAGGATGGACCGCGGGATATACTCGGGACTGGTAGTTGGTTGGGTAATAGAAACGGAGAGATTGCAGATGGCCAAGATCACCCAGTTCCGCGGATATCAGGGGGAACCGCCGATTCCGAAGCCGGACACATTGGTGGAGCCTAATATCGTCACCGTGCAGGACGGCGTTCCCGTCAAGTACCCGGGGTGCGAGGGAATTGGCGTTCGCGTGGTGCATCCTTCCAATCCCAAGGCTCCGGCCGAGAACATGGGAATGGTCGTGTTTTTCGTCCCGCCGCACGTGGTTCTGGACGTGGGCAGCCACCACACCGAGGAATGCTACGTCATCCTGAAGGGGCAGGGGACCATGACCTTGGCGGGCAAACAGGTTCCGGTGAGCGCGGGAACCTTCATACATCTGCCGCCCTGGTGCGAGCATGGTGTCGAGAACACGGGAGATGAGACGATGGAGATCCTCATCTGCACCTCTCCTCCCAATCCCTAACTACTCCTGGAGGAATTATGAAAGTTCTGGAACACGTGGCAGTCGTGGCGGACGATCCCGAAAGCTTGGCGGACTGGTACTGCGAAACCCTTGGATTCGAACTCTTGTCCAAAGGGACCGTTGTGCTTGGCGAAACCGAGATCTCCTATCACTTTCTGGGCCTGTCGGGTGGGGCCTTGCTCGAGATCCTCAATTCCAACGGAAAGCCCCGGACCCGGAAAGAGGACGACGACGCCGGGATTCGGCATATCGCGTTCCTCGTGGAGGACATGGACGCCTCTCGCCGCGACCTGCAGGAGAAAGGGATTGAAGTCGGCCCGATCCGGGAACTGCCGAACGGCACCAAGCTGACGTTTTTCCGGGACCCGGAGGAGAATATCCTGCAGCTCGTCTATCGCACGGCGCCCGTCCGGCCCTGGCTCGCGTGACAAGCCCCGTCCGGTACCGGGAATTCGCCCGCGCGCGTCCACAGGCGAGCGAATCTCAGCGTCCCGTCCAGGAACGGTAGGCGGCCAGTCCGACGAGCGCGTTGCAGGTGGTGTTGAGCCGGAGGTCCAGGGACTGTCCAGGATCTCCTCCTCCCACGGCATCGCCCCACCACTGTCCGTCCGGACGCTGGCTCCGGATCAGATAAGCGGCAATCCGTCGCGCCGCAAGCCGGTAGCGATCCTGGGGCGACACCTGGTGCAGCTCGGTGAGGCCCCAGAGAAACTTGTGGGATTCCACGCAGTCGTAGATCCCGTCTCTTCCGGTTAAAACGGCCTCCGTGTACTTCCGGGCCGCCTCCAGGTACCGCTGCTTCCGGGTCAGGCGAAAGAGCCGAACCAACAGGACTTGGACCGGTCCCAGGCGGGCCGGCCGTTGTTTGAGCCCGTTGCGGTCCACGAAGTCCCGGCTGGTCCGTTCCCGGAGCAGCGTCTGGGTGCAGTCCGCACGGCGGTTGGCCGCCAGGTAGATCCCCTCGTCAGGGTGGGGCTGGAGCTTCAACAGGTCGATGAGAAAGTCACCCGCCCGCCGGGCGGCGGCAACATGGCGGGTAGAGAGAAGCGCCAGACCGGCGAATCCGGCGGTCATGGCGTGCTGGACGCCTGCTCTCTCCTTTAGATCCGCGGCTCTGTCCAGGAAACCGCCGCTCTCCCGGTCCTGATAGGAGAGGATGTCCTCGGCGAGTGGGAAGGCGATGTCGTACCGGCCGCAGATCCCGGCGCCCCACACCAGCCAGCCACGATCGTAGGTGTTCGTGAATCGGGACGCCTCCTGCTCCGGCGGAATCTTCAGTTGGCCGTGATCGTCCAGGAAACGGGAGGCAAACCGGTCGAGGCAGGAGAACGCCGCGTCAAAGGCGCCGTTGGCGGCGAGGCTGCCGGGAATCTTGTAGTAGAGGGAAGCGTGATCCGGGTTCCGAATGCGTCCCCGCTCGTCCATCAGGGACCTGATCCAGCGACATCCCGACTTCAGGCTCGCAGACAATTCCTGGTCGGTGAGGGCAGGGGATCGCTCTGGTATGGACACAGGACTGGTTCTCATGGAAGCTCACCCGCCGGGCCAGCCCGGGAGGAAAAAGCGAAGGAGCGGCGGTTGTGCGCCAGGCTAACTGGTACAAGATAGGCGGTGAAAGTCCGCTGAAACGAAGGACTAACCATCCACGTTTCTCCGCGAGCCGTGCGTGGGCACCCGTGAGGGTGTCGGCGAAGCGTCGGTAGCGGTGCGTATGGGCAGGCTATTGAGCATCGAAAGCTCCATGATCGGAAGTGCCGAGGCTGTAGTCGCGGTCGAAGGCAACACCGGCTGGACCGCCCAGGTGAGGGACGGCCGGGCTCCGCGGTGTCAAAGAACCCAGGCACGTACGCAAATCTTGTTCCGGGACCTGGGAGGGCTTCATTTCACCCCGGGGGGTCGCCCCGGGGTCGCATGAGAAAGGAGTAACCCGAAACTCATGATGGACGGAACGAAGCAATCGGATTCATCCATAGTAGCGATGAAGCGGGCGAACAAAGAGGGGCGACCCTCGGCGGAGCCGGTGGAGCGAAGGGATGGAACCAAGGGGAATGCGGTGTGCCAAAGCACGCGCCGGACGCAGAGTCGGGGGAGCGTGTCCCAAGCGGTGGACCGGATACGGCGAGCGATCGCGAGAAACCCCAAGGAGCGACTGACCGCGCTGCTGCACCATGTCACCGTGGAGGCTCTGCGCCGCGCCTATCTCGGACTGAGAAAGGACGCTGCGCCGGGAATCGACGGGATACGGTGGGAGGAGTACGGGGCGAAGCTGGAAGAGCGACTGCTGGACCTGCATCGCCGCGTGCACCGGGGCGCGTACCGAGCGCCTCCCGTCCGGCGGGTGAGAATCCCCAAGCCGGATGGAAGGACACGACCGCTCGGCGTGGCCGCGCTGGAGGACAAGATCCTCCAGAAGGCAGTCGTGGACGAGCTCCTGACGCCGATCTATGAGGCGGAGTTTCTCGGGCTCAGCTACGGGTTCCGGCCCGGACGGAAGGCGCATGACGCGCTGGATGCCTTGGCCTTTGGGATCGAGCGGCGGAAAGTCAATTGGATCGTGGACGCGGACATTCGGACGTTCTTTGATGCGATCGACCGGGACTGCCTGATGCAGTTCATGGAACGACGGATCGGAGACCGGCGGGTGCTGCGGCTGGTTCGCAAGTGGCTGAACGCCGGCGTGATGGAAGAAGGGACCTGGTCGGACTCGGGGAGAGGGACGCCACAGGGCGCCAACGTCTCGCCGGTCATGGCCAACGTGTACCTGCACTACGTGCTGGACCAATGGTTCCATCGGACGTGGCGCCCACGAGTCCCAAAAGGCGAAGCGATCCTGGTGCGATATGCGGACGACTTCGTGGCCGGATTCCAGAGACGGGCGGACGCGAAACGGTTTCTCCGAGACCTGGGGGAACGGTGCGCCGAGTTCGGGCTGGACCTGCACCCGGAAAAGACGCGACTGGTGGAGTTCGGACGATTTGCGGCAGCGGATCGACGGCGACGCGGGGAGCGGAAACCGGAAACGTTCGACTTTCTGGGGTTCACGCACTACTGCGCGAAGACCCGGAAGGGACGGTTCCGGCTGGGGCGGAAGCCAAGCGCGAAACGGATGAGCCGGACCCTGCGACGGGTGGGGGAGAGGCTGTGGAGACAACGGCACGCGGATCACTGGGAGGTCGGGAAATGGTTGAGCCGGGTCCTGAATGGCTGGCTGAACTATTTTGCGGTCCCCGGGAGTACGCGGTGGCTGCGAGGATTCTGCTATCTGCTGCAACGGCGGTGGCTGCGAGCCTTGCGCCGCCGGTCTCAGCGCGACCGCTTCAGTTGGAGACGGTTGCGACGGATGACGGAATTGCTCTGGCCATCCGTGAGAATCCGTCATCCGTGGCCGACGCAACGGTTTGGCTGGCCGTCCACACCCAAGGTAGGAGCCGGATGCCTTAACGGGCACGTCCGGATCTGCGCGGGGGGCGGCAGGAAACTGCCGTTCCTACCGTGACTCCAACCGCCGACCTCCGCACGAAACATGGGGGTGCGAGCGCAGAGGGGACCGGAGGAAGGGGCGTTCAGGAAAGCGGGACAAGAACGTCCCCCCTCCACGTCGTTCCTCCTGCGCCCCGCTCCACGTAACTACCCGCGTTTCTTCACTCTTTTCTCTCTCCTATTTCCTGTTTTTCTCCGCGTTCTCTCAAATCAGTCCCCATCCCAGGCTTTCGGTGCGATGCCCTCGATGTGGGTCTTCACGTCGATTACGGCCGGCCGGTTTGAGTCCAATGCCTGCTCCAGGGCGCCGGCCAACTCGCTCGGATGGTTGACCTGGATCCCGAAGCAGCCCATGGATTCGGCGATCTTTGCAAAGTCCGCGTCGGTGAGTCTCCAGAGCAGATCGGATCCGGGTTGGCGTCCGCCGTAGATGCTTTCGTTGAGATCTTTCTCCTGGTTCAGTGAGGCGTTGTTGTTGATCAGCGTCACCGTGTGGATGCCGTAGCGGAGAGCCGTGTCCCACTCCGTCATGTGGTACCAGACTCCGCCGTCTCCCGTGAAGCAGATGACGGGCCGGTCGCCGGCCGCGCACTTGGCGCCGATGGCCGCCGGAATTCCCCATCCCAGGGATCCGGCGCAGCGGATGTAGGATTGAGCCGGCGACGTCAGGTCCACCATGGTTCCGGTCCAGATGCCGGAGTGCCCGGTGTCGGACACGAGGATGGCGTCGTCCGGCAGCAGCCGGGTCAGCTCCTTGCACAGCCGTTCCGGCCGCATGGGGAGCAGATCGGAGTCGGCCATGGGCGCCACCTCGTCGCGCCACTCCCGGACCAGTTGGTGAATTCGTGCGATCCAGCCGGCACGGGCTCGGGACAACTCCGACGACTCGACGCCGCCGCAATGGGCCAGCATCTTGCGCAGCCCGGTCCGGGCGTCCCCCTGCATGCCCACCGAAATGGGGAAGGATCGGCCCAGCTCGGCCGGATCGATGTCGAGTTGGACGACCCGGGTTCCGGGCCGGGGGATCCGCCAGTCGTTGGTTACCTGGCCGCCGGTGTGACTGCCCACGAAAAAGACCAGGTCCGCCTCGGCCAGGGCCCGATTGGCGCAGGCGCGGGAGTACTGGCCCGAAACACCAACGGCCAGCGGGTGGTCGAAAGGGAAGGTCTCCTTGGCGTTCAGGGAGGTGATGACGGGCAGTTGAAGCCGCTCCGAGAGTTCCACCAGTTCCCGGCCGGCCCCGGAGACGGTCACGCCGCCCCCCGCCACCACGATCGGACGCCGGGCCTCGACCAGCAGCTTGATGGCGTCGAGCACCGGGGCCAACTCCGGCTCGGGACGAAACGGTGGGATCCGGGTGAAGGGCTCCTCGACCACGATCTCCAGGTCGGCTTCGCCGCTCATCACCTCTCCGCCGAAGATTCCCCACAACTCCAGATTCGTGGGTCGAGGCGTCCCAGTCGTGGCCTCCCGAATGGCCTGGCGCAAAAAGCGGGGAAAGTGGTCGACCGCGGTCACAGCCATGCTGTACTTGGTCACGGCGGCGAAGGGCCCGGTGTGGGACACTTCCTGATAGGCGTTCCGGTCTTGCCGAACCTGTGGAAGCCGCCCCGTTAGCGCGAGGACGGGCGAACAGGCCAGATAGGCGTCCTGGAGTCCGGCTGCCAGATTCAGGGCGCCGACGGATTGGGCGCCGCAGACGCCGATCCCCCGGCGGACCCGGGCGTAGCCGTCAGCCATGTAAGCCGCCGCCTTCTCGCCGTGGGTCATGATTCTCGCGATGCCCATCCGCTCCATTTCGGGCATGGCCTCGGGGATGACCACGGGCATGAAGAAGAAGTGGGTGACGCCGTACCCGTGCAGGGTCTCGGCCAGAAAGCGGGCTCCCGTCATCGTCGCCATAGGAAAGCGCCTCCCCGAATGCGCTCTGCCGATCTCAGCCTGGGACACGCTTCAATCGGACGGGTTGAGGGCACAGGTATGTCGGGCTCAGTCTACTACGCGCCCGTGGTCAAAGTCGCCGCGGCCCATGGCTGGCGCGGCGTCCCGGCGGTTGTCTCCATCCAGAAACGACAACGGGCAACCACCAGGGTTGCCCGTTCTTGTCTGCATGTCTGGCGCCGCGCTGCCACGCGGTCCGAGGGATTCCGGAATCGCTAGCGGTCTCTGGATGAACGTCGAGAGCGGGAACTGCCCCCGGAAGACCCGGACCGTTTTGGTGCAGACCGTACCGTAGAGCTGGATGGCCTGCTTCTCGACGGCGCCGGAGCGCGATACGAGGGAGTCGACCTGGGTGAAGGCTGCGATCGCACCGAAGGACGGGAGCTGGACCGTGACGAGGACCGGACCGCCGGACGCGAGACTGTCCGCTGGGAAGTGGATCTCGACCGCCTCGAGCTGGAGACGGAAGGCCTTGACTGGTTGCGGGGAGTCCGTTTGGTGACGGACCCTCTGGATCCGGACGAGGACCGGGAGATGCTTCGGTTCGAAGAGGAGGGTCTGGACGATCGCTGGGTCCGGGTCGGGGTGCGGGTGACGCTGGCGCCGGACTGCCCGCTCGGCCGGGAGTTGGGCCGCTGGCGGATGAATGATCGGCTGGATCCCGTTCGATTGGGACGGCTGACGTTCGATGGCCGGGAGGGTGCTCGAACGCGAGAACCTCCGGAGCGTGAGACGGAGGGGGTCGACGGGCTACGCCTGGTTTGCTTGGTGACGGATTTGCTCGATCCGGACGAGGACCGGGAAATACTCCGGCTCGAAGTCGAAGAACGGGCCGGCTGTGAGGCCGGGGTGCGCAAACGGCTCAGGCTCTCTCGGGACGCGCCTTGTTGGCGCGTAATCGTTCGGGTGGATCCGGTTCGATCGGCACGCGTGACGGTCGATCGCCGGGAGGTGGTCCCGACTCGAGAGTCGCCGGAGCCCCTCCGGGTGACGGTGGAGCGCCGCGAGCCGCCTTTCACGACTCGATCCCGAGTGCGTACGGTGGATTGGGATGCCAGCCTCGAGGAGCGGACGCCGCTCCTCGAATAGACGGCATTCGGTCCCCGCCCCCGGGGACGGCGGAGTTCCCTGGGGAGCCCCTCCCTGAATTTGCCCACGATGGCGTTGGAGGCCACGACTCGCGTCCTGGTGGGTCCTCTTCCCAGATCGCGCCCATGAACGACCGTCAGCCCGTTGGAGCGGTCCCGTGGGTTCCAATTCCTGAAAATGTTGTTCTGAACCACGACGGTCGTGCTGCCGCGCCCACGGCGGCCCCTTCCGTAATAGCCTCTGGGCGCCCAGCCGACGTAACCGTTTCCCCAATAGAAGTCGACGTGAGCCGCATGCCAGCGGTTGAACCCGCCGGGTACCCAGGCCCACCGGGCCCGGGGGCCATAGTAGATCCAGCGCCCGTAATGGTAGGGCAGCCAACCCCAGGGCTCGTAGCTGATCCAGGTCCACCCGCCGGCGAGGTAGCCCCACCGTCCGTGCCGAAACGGCGTCCATCCCACCGTGACGGTGGGCACCCAGACGTGTCCGTGGGAGCCGTAGTTGTACCAGTGGCCATGATGGTCCAGCGAATGGACTCCCGGGTGGTTGACTCCGCCCAGGTATCCGGTGGAGCGGCTACTCACCAGAAGAGCGTCCCGGCGTCCGCTCCAGAGTTCGAAGTCGTCCAGATCCCGAACCAACGCCTGGATTCCGGTCTGTTGTGCGTCCAAGAGCAACTCTTGCCCGGTTTCCACTCTCTCCTTCCCGTGCCGGCTGGTGATTTCGGCCCGGCCCTTGTGGACCACCAGGCGCATGGTGCCGCCGGGATCGACCTGGACTCGGTAGAGTCCTTTCTTTCGAAAGCGCACCGAGGCCAGATCCGTCTCCGCATGGATCCGCCCGCCCTTGTTCACACGGACGATCAGATCGCCTTGGTGAACCTTGAGGATGTTCTCCTTTTGGGACAGTTCCGTGAAGAAGACGTCGGTCTCTCCGGAGATCCGGACGAAGTTTCCGTCCCCCAACTCCACTTCGATCCGTGAATCGGGGTGGGCGACGATCCGGTCGCCGCTGACCAGGGGAAGATTGAGCGTCACCTCGCTCCAGTCCACGTCGCCGGAAGACTCGTAGGCGGCGCGGCCGTCCATGAAGCTGACCCGGGCCGGATGTTCCCGGCCGGCCAGAACCCACGTGGCGGAAAACCCCGTCATCAGGATCAGGAGCGCGGCCATCGGAGCCAGTCGCTCCCCTCGCCATGCTCTCGAGTTTCCGGAAACGCCTGCTGGGACTGGTCTTGCTGTTTTCATAATGGCCTCACATCATTTCAGACGGGGCGCATCGCTGCCCGGTTCAATTGACCGGTGCAGTGTACTGGCGGCCAGCATCATTTTGCCATGTCTGAAACGAAAACGGGCAACCACGCGGGTTGCCCGTTTACTGCAATCCTGGTGTCACCGTGCGTTCCGGACCAGTCCTGAATCAGTTCCGGCTGCGGGAAGTGCTCCGAGAGCGGGACGCGCCTCCGGAAGAACCGGATCGCCTGGGAGGGGATTGTACCCGAGGGCTGGGCGAACGGTTGACCGACGGTGCCGGAGAACGATATGTGGGAGTCGTCCTTTGCATCGACGGATACGGCGTCCGGGAAACAGATCGCGAAGAGGATCGGACTGACGGACTCGTAGATGTCGACGAGGAAGATGGCCTCGATCGTCTTGAATTCCAGACGGATGGCCTGGACGCGTTGCGACCGCTGCGGGTGGCGAAGGACCCTCTGGAAGCGGGCGAACTGCGAGACAAGCTACGGCTCGACGACCTTGACCGGAAGGACTGCTGCGCGCGGGTCCGAGTGCCGTCGGCTCCACTTCTGGCGACGCTGGGGCGTCGAGATCCGCCCTGCGTGACTCCCTCCCGAGAAATCCCCACCGGTCGGGATACCAATCTGGAAGAGCGGACACCGCTACCCGAAAATGAGGAGTTGCGATTCCACACACGAGATCGCCGGAGTTCTCTGGGTAGACCTTGCCGCAAACTGCCTACGATGGCCTCGGAGGCCACGACTCGAGTTCTTGTTGGTGTTCTGGCCAAGTCATTTCGGTTAATGACGGTAAGTCCATTGGCCATTAATTCATATGAGTGATAACGGCGGTCCCAGTTGTGGATATGGGGCCGATCACCTGACCCGTAGTAGCCCCTTGGAGCCCAAGCCACGTAGCCGTTTCCTGCAAAGAAGTCGACAAGGGACGGCCGCCACGACTTGAAATTGCCAGGCACCCATGCCCAACGGCCGAGGGCCCGGTAGTAGACCCAATTCCCATAGTGGTAGGGGAGCCAACCCCAGGGCTCGGAACTGACCCACGTCAACCCGGTAGAGAGTAAACGCCACTGTCCGAATCTAAACGGAGCCCATCCCGCCGAGACGTCGGGAATCCAGACATTCCCGTAGGATCCGTAGTTGGACCAGTAACCATGATTGTCCAGCGAATGAACACCAGGAAAGTCAGCGCGTCCCATATACGCCACTGAACGGCTGCTGACCATGACCGCGTCCCGGCCATCGCTCCACTGTTCGAATTCGTCGAGATCCCGAACTAGAGCCTGGATTCCGATCCGGCGGCCGTCCAAAAGCAACTCTTGTCCCGTCTCAACTCTCTCTTTCCCATGACGGCTGCTGACTTCCGCCCGGCCGTCGCGGACCACCAACCGCATCGAACCGTCATGATCGACCAAGATTCGGTAGAGCCCCTTCTTGCGGATTGTGACCGATGCCTGTTCCAACTCGACTTGAACCCGACGGACATCATTCACCCGCAGAATCAGGTCTCCCTCGTGAATCTTCAGGATGGTTTTTTTCTGGGACAGCTCTGGAAAGAGGATGTCCGTCTCTCCGCTGATCCGTGCGACATTGCCGTCCCCCAACTCCACCTCGACCCGAGAGTCGGGGTGGCCCATGATCCGGTCGCCGCTGACCAGGGGAAGATTGAGGGTCACCTCGTTCCAGTCCACGTCACCGGCAGTCTCGTAGGCGGCGCGGCCGTCCATGAAGCTGACTCGGGCCGGATGTTCCCGGCCAGCCGAAACCCATGTGGTCGAAAACCCCGTGATCAGGATAAGGAACGCACTCAACAGCGCCGGTTGGCTCCATTGCCGCGCTCTTGAATGTGCGGAACTGCCTGTGGGATCCGAGGAAGGTGCTTTCATGATTGTCTCCCAGTATACAGACGGAGACAATCCTTGTCCGGTTCAATCTGAATACAAAGTCTTAGATCGAGTTTCGCTGGCTTGCCTCCTCAGCGTGTGAGCTTGTAGGTCCCCTTCAAATACGAGGTATCCCGGAACTGTTCGATCCATTCACCCGAAACCAGATTCGACTCGAAGGAGAACTGGTCGTGTGCCATCGACATGGTTGCCTCTTCGTCCAGGAAAGGATCGTGATGAATCGTAAAGGCAAGCCGGAGTCGGCCATCCTCCAGTTCGCCGTTGACCAGACTGAACTCCGGAACCTCCCAGGCTACACCGTCCAGGCCCGAGATCATCATGTAACCACGAATGAACGAGCCGTCAGCCCAGAGGGCAAGTTCGCCAGTGGCGTATCCTTCATCGTCCTCAAGGCGAACCGAATAGGTGACCGGGGCCGGGTCCAGTGGAAGACTGGAGAACTGTCCGCCTGAGAAGGTGAGGGCCGTTCCGAAAATTGGGATGTCGGAAGCGATTTCGACCTTGCCGCCCTCCAGCGTCTGACCCGGAAAGTGCTCATGGAGGAATCTGGCCGTGTGAGAGAGTGGCCCCAGTGTAAGGGGCTTCTTGGGCCCCAACGAGCTGCCGTCTCCCGAGTAGAGGGAGAGTGTGACGTTGGCCGTTCTCTCTTCGCTCAAGTCGCCGTTGACGAGGGCGAGGGCGGTCTCCGAGAATTTCTCGAACGGAATGGAAGCCCGGTAAAACTCCTTGGACGGGGCAATGCCGACGCTATCGCTCACCCGGCCGTCCTCAAGTATCAGATATGTGAGGTTCGCCTCGATGAGGTTGTCCAGCAAAAGATCATCGGATTGCAAAATGGCGGCCCCGGCCTCCAATTGGGATCCCGTCAAACTAAGGGTAACCGTGGCCTGGGACTGGATTTCCACGCCAAGTTCCCCGTTTTCGACGGCGATGCCGTTGACCGTCGGGTTCCAGGGCACGCTCTCATTGTTTGCGGTTCGGAACAGTTCCAGCGTCCCGACATACGAGTGAGTTCCCCGGTTGGTGAGGTTGATGACCGTCTCGTAGCCGCCTCCCACCACGACTTGTCCGAACGCGGCGTCCTTCTTGGGGAAAAAGTTCTGTGCCGAGGCGACTGCCGTGAAGGCGAGCCAGATCAGTACGAATCGTTTTGTCTGCATCTCTAATCCTCCAGTCCTCACGCTTTTGTTGACGGGACGGCCGGAACAAAGGTTCGATCCCCCGATCAGGGGGAGGATCAGTACCCGGCCGCCTTGTCGACGACGTGCCGGAGGGGCCGGCCGGTGGCGAACCGTTCGATGTTGTCCCGGATTAGATTCGCGAGCCGCACACGCGACCGGAAGGAGCGGGTCGCCACGTGGGGAGTGATGATGACGTTGTCCATCTTCCAGAGGGGATGGTCGCCGGGAAGCGGCTCCGGATCGGTGACGTCCAGTCCGGCGGCCCGGACCTTGCCCGATCGCAGGGCCGCCACCAGCGCATCGGTCTGAATCACCTTTCCCCGGGAGACATTCACCACGTAGACGCCATCCTTCATGGCGGCGAACTCGTCGGGACCCAGCATTCCTTCCGAGGCGGGCGTGTGGGGCACGCAGCTCACCACCACGTCGGCCTCCGGCAAGACCCCGTGCAACTGGTCGGGAACCACCACTTTTTCCACGTCCCGGCTCAACGGGATGTCCTTGGGGTCGACGCCCAGGACCCGCATGTCGAAGGCCGCGGCGCGTTGGGCCACCTGGGAGCCGATGCCGCCCAAGCCGATGATCAGCATGGTCTTGTGACGAAGTTCGATCATGGGCAACCGGGTCTCCCCGCGCATCCAGTTTCCGCGGTCCATCTCCCGGTCGTACTCTTTCAGATTCCGGGTGAGGGTGAGCAACAGGGCGAAGACGTGGTCCGCGATTTCGGGTCCCATCATGATCTTGGCGTTGGTCAGGATGATGTCGCTGTCCTTCAGTTCCGGAAAGTGGACGATCTTCTCCACGCCGGCGCTGGTGCTGTGCACCCACCTCAGCTTCTTGCCCTGGCGCAGGATTTCCCGGCCCTTGCGGCCGTAGGGCAGTCCGATGATGGCGTCGCAGTCGGCGATGACGCCGGCGATCCCGCCCTGGCCGGCCGCCACCAGCTCCAGGTTGGGATGCTGTTTCTCCAGGTCCGCAAACTGTTTCTTGTAGCCCGCCCCGACCAGGACCTTCACCTTCGAGGCGAGGAGCCGGCTTTGGCCCTGGGCCACGATCAAGAGCAAACACCAAATCACTGTCCGAAGTGCGAAACGCGAGTGCATAACCTTCTCCTTGGTGGGATCGAACTTAAAAACTGACGCCAAGTCGGGACACTGAACCCATAATGAGACAAACTGTTCAGGAATCAAACCTGGATCGGAGGTGCAAGAACCATGAAGAAGTGGACACTATTGCTGGCGTTGACTCTATTCCCCCATCTGGCCGGCTCCGGGACCGTCGCCTCTTCTGAAGCGGGCGAGCCCCCGAAGCGGATCAACAAGGCCATCGAGCTGCTGGAGCGAGGGCAACCCATCTACTACACGGGAGGCCACGGCGGTTACGAGGAGGGGCGCAAGCTGGCCCGGACCTGGGCCGACTACATCAACTACGAGATGGAGCACGGATCCTACGACGTGACTGCGCTCCGGAGATTCATGCAGGGCCTGGCGGACGGCGGCCCCACTCCCAGCGGCCACCGGACGCCGGCCGTGATCTGCACTCTGCCGGTCGGCGGGATCGACGAGGCCACCATGAAGGCCAACTACTGGATGGTTCAGCAGATCCTGGCCACCGGCGCCCACGGGATCCTGCTCTGCCATGCCCGGACGCCCGGTGCGGTCCGCGTCCTGGTGCAGGCCGCCCGCTATCCCTTTCACCGCCAGAGCGTGGGAACCGCATTGGAGGAGGGTCTGAGAGGCAGCGGAGGCCAGGGTTTTGCAAGCCAGATCTGGGGCGTTGACGGGAACCGTTATCTCGAGACCGCGGACCCCTGGCCCCTGAATCCACAGGGGGAGATTCTCTTGGGCCTCAAGGTGGAAGACCGGCACGCCCTGATCAACGCCGAGGCGAGCGTGCAGGTGCCGGGTGTCGGATTCGCCGAGTGGGGACCCAGCGACATGGGCTTCTCCTTGCGCTCCACGAAACTCCCGGGCGAGGAGCTCTCCACGTTGATGCGGAAGGCCCGGCAACGTGTCTTCTCCGCCTGCAAGGCCGCCGGGGTCGCCTTCCTCAACGGGGTGCGTCCGGAGAACGTGGAAGCCATGATCGACGAAGGGGTCATGATCGGGTCCGGGGGGCAGGAAGCCGCTGAGAAGGGCCGCAGGCACACCAAGCGGAAGATGCCCTGGTGAGTTTCGGACTCACGCGTCATTGAGTCGATGCAAGTCCGGTCAGGCCTTCGGCGGGCCGGTCACAATCGGCTTGGCGACGACTTTTCCTCCGGAGCGCGCCGTCGCGATGACAGTCTCCCCGGGCTTCACGCCGATGAGGCCCGGGACGGAGAGCCTCCCGTCCGGAAGGGTTCGCGCGCCGCGCAACGGCCGTCCGTCCTTTCGGGACAGCAGCACGTCAGCTTCGGGGAGTAGCCGGATGACGGGCAGGGAGCAGGAGGGGATCCTCCCGGTTCGGGACGCAAGTTCCCGGACATGGCCGCCGCCGCGGGGCCGCTCGGCCGGCGGGTCCACCAAGTTCCGCACGCGCAGACCGATGGCCGGGTCTTCGCCTCGCGGATCGAACTCCATTTCCAGGAAATTCCAGTAGAATGGGCCGTCCAGCTTGCGCAGATCCGGCGTGTCGTAGCTCTGATGGTAGAGTGCCGTGACGGCCACCTCCCGTCCGTCGAAGTCGGTCATGCGCGGCCCGAAGCCCTCCTTGACGCCCCGGCCGCCACTCCGGCCGATGGGACCGAAGGAGCATTCGAAGACCCGGTGCTCCAGGTTTTTCAGGATCATGCCCGTATGCACGTCCCCGTAGACGGTCGTTACCCCAGTGCGGGAGCCGAGCAGTTCCAGTACGCGGTCCGCCCCCGCCGCGACCCATCCGGCGTAATCGGCTGAGACCCGGTCGCGTTCGCCAAAACGGGTCTTGGCGTCGGGCCGCCGGCCGTCGCCGGTCCAGATGGTGTGAAGGCCGTTGATTCCGGTCAGGCAGATCAGAGGCGAGGAATCGGTGAGAATCGTCTCCCGCAGCCAGGCGAACTGTTCCTCGCCCAGGAGGCTACGGGTGACGTCGGTTCTCGGGTAGAGGTTCTCCTTGGCGCCCCATCCCTGGTCGTCCCAGATGTTGGTGTCCTGGCTCGAACGCCAGAGCCTGGAGTCGAGGATGAGCAGGCTGAAATCGCCGCCGGGCATCTTCCAGCGCCGCCATTTCTTGGGGTTTCCGGTTCCGGAGGGCGCCTCGTCTCCCGTCACCAGGTGGTGGACGATCTGGAAGTTGCGCCGCATGTAGTCCCGGTCCTGGCCGAGATCGCCGTGGGCCCGGATGGCGATCTGTTCCGGACCCTTGACGTCGTCCATGCCGTAGTCGTGATCACCGGGATTGATGGTGTTCCAGTGGCGCATCATCTGCCAGCGAGTCGTGGGTCCGCAGAGAGTGGTGGTGACGACTTTGTAAGCGTCGTCGGTTGAAGGCGGGTAGAGAAGGAGTTCCATATACCAGACGTCGTCCTCCCACATCATGACCTCGAATCCGTATTCGTCCAGATGCCGGTAGGCGCCGGGCGTGGGCTGGTCGTGGACGAAGAAACCTCCACCCGGTCCCGCGTCGGGCAGATTGGGTTGACTCCCGTGGATGGCGTGGCAGGAGAGCCCGCACAGACGGTAGGGAGCCGAGAGCCTGGGGAGTCTTCCAACGTACGCCCCGCTTTCGGGCACGTCGCCGACCTGGCCGGTGCCGATGCCGACGGCGTCGCTGCCGAGCCTGGAATCCGCCGTCACATTGCGGCCGTCCTTCCAGACCGTGTAGAAGAGGTCGGTTTCCGCAGGATTCCGCGGCAGCGCGGCGTCGATCACCGCCGTGTTGCGCCGGAAGTCGTTGTTGACGATGGGCGCCCGGCCCGCGGTCGGAACCGACTCCCAGCCGCCGGCCGGATTGCGGGTATCCGCGACCCTCACCTCCGCCCTCTCGCCGTCACCGCGGAACAGGGCGATGAAACGCACCCGCCAGGCATCTTCTTCCTGGTGCAGAGTGTCGCCCAGGGCGTAGCAGACGTGGCAATCGTTGATCCGCGGGTCCAGGGGACGGTTCTCGCCGGGAGCGATGGTGTATTTGCCGATCTCGAAATCGAGTAGACCCCGTCCGGCGATGCCGGGGAACCCTTGGAGATGCTTGGCCCGGTTCAGGTTCTCGACCTGGATCTCGGCCACCCTGCCGCGACCGTCCACGTCCAGCGATGCCGACACGGTTCCACGTTCGCCGTCGTCGCCCGAGACGGCCACGACGATCCGGAAACGGTCCCCGGACGACGGCTTGGGAACCCGCCTGACCGCGATGATCTTGTCCGAACCGTGCTCGCGGATTCCGAATCTGCCGTCTTCGGTCCAGGCCGCGATCCACGCCGCCTTCCCTTCGGGTCCGGACATGCCGAAGGACTCGTACAACGAGGCCGAACCGAAGGCGAGGCCCAGCAGGCCGCAATCGTCCTGATACATACGCCAGTTCGGATCGTCGCCAGACGCCGGACCGTGCGAAGGCTCGTGTACCCGCCCCGTCATTTCCAGCTTGTAGTTGCCGGCGAGACGCCAATGCCGATGCCAGATCAGCCCGGGGGGAAGCGTGGGGTCGTAGTCGACCGGCATGGTATGGCTCCCCAGCCGATCTCCGTGAGTCTCGTAGTGATAGGGGAATCCGGTGTTGCGGGCACGGTCGCCGTAGTTGCGGATCCGCCGCCGAAGAGCGTTGTTCCGGAGACTCCAGTAACCGGGATTCAGCGTTTCCCATTCGTCGCCGTGGTAAAGGGAGTCCGGCCGCCGAAACGAGATTGTGTGGGACTGAGCCGTCCCGGCGGCAGCCGACGCGACTGCCGTCGCCGTTGCCGCCTGCAGGAACGTCCGGCGATTCATGGGATTTTTCATGGTGTGCCCATCCTACCAAGGCCGTCGCGGCGGGTTTCGAGAGACGTGACCGTTCCGGACGCGACCGCGGTCCGAACCAATGGAACAGGCCTCAGTCAACTTGTGTCCCGTGTCAGTTGTGGCAGAGCTTGCAGGCCGTGTCACGACTCACGATCAGGTGGTCCGCCACCGTGGAACCATGGGCGTTGTGGCACAGGCCGCAATCTCGCAGGATGTGAGGGGCGTGCTGGTGGCCGTCCACGAAAGTGGTCTTGTTGTGACAGCGGAAGCAGCTTCCTTTGGAGCGGAAACGTCCCCGCCGGCTCAGCGTATGGCACGTCTGGCAGTCGACGGCGAGCGGGGGATGCAGGCGGAAGAGATCGAAACCTTCAGGAGCTCCGTCTCCCACGAAAAACCGGATCTGCTGCCGTCCGCCATCCCAGACCAGCACCAGCGAGTGCTCTCCGGGAGCGGGGGTCACCTGGGCATGAAAGACGTTGGGAAAGGGTTCGTGGGCGGGGAGGATCTTGCCGTCCAGCTCCAATCGCGCCCCGGGGCCCCTGGCCGCGATGCTGATCTGTCCGCCGGGCAGGATGGCCCCGTCGGATGGCCGGACGATCTTTCCCTCTTTCCCGGCGGCGGCCGGGAGGAGCAGACCGATCATCAGGGCGGCTCCCAGGGTTCTCACAGGTGGAGCCGGCAGATGTAACCCGAATATGGGCTCTTCGAGTCCACTCCGCCGGGTGCGATACCAGCGTCGGTGTAGTAGAAGACCCCCTGGTGCATGGTCATCCCGTGGGGATCGGGATCGGACCGGCTCAACTGGATGGCTTCCATGATGCGGCCGTCCTTGCCGTCCAGACGGTGGATCACGTAGTCGTTGGAGAACATGCACCAGATGGAGCCGTCGTCCCACGCCAGCCCGTGGGCCCGCCCCAAGGTCACCGGGATGGAGTGGAGGACCCGGAAATCGGGATCCACCCGGGTCAGGCTCTTGCTGCTCAGGGTGGTGATCCAGAGGGTGTTCTGGTTCCAGGTAAGGCCGTGCACGCCACCTCCGCCGGGAACCGGGTGCCGTGCCAGGGTTTTGCCGGTTGCGGGATCGACCTTCAGGATCCTGCCGGTCGTGGCGTCCGTCGGTCTCGGCGCCCGTCTCAGGGCGGGCCCGTTGGCCGCCATCCAGAGGTGTCCGCCGCCGTAGGCCATGCCGCTGGTGTTGGTGGACTCGGTAGGGACCTCCTGCAACGGTTTGCCCGTTTTCCAGTCCAGGAGGTAGGCCTTGTTGGTGAGTTGCTCACCCACCCAGAGGCCGTCGTCGGTGGCCTCCAAGGCGTTGGGATAGTTGTCCGGAGAGAGCCAAAGGGGCTCCACCCTGGGCTTGCGGACCGGGAAGTCGCGGGGCCCCAGCGCGGCTGCCGCCAGCAGTTCCAGAAATTCTCTTCGATAGAACATCAGATACTCCGAATTCGCACCAGCGACTTGTCGATGTCGGCAATTCCGGCGACGCCGGCCATCCCCATATCCAGCGCCAACTCCACTCGCAGTAGTTCCAGCACCCGCGAAACGCCCTGATGACCGAAGCTGGTCAGTCCCCAGAGATAGGGACGTGCCACGCCCACGGCCGTGGCTCCCAGCGCAAGGGCTTTCAGGATGTCGCCTCCGCGGCGAAAGCCTCCATCGACCAGCACGGGCAGGCGGCCCTTGGCTGCTTCGACGCACTCGGGCAGAGCCTCGATGGTGCTGCCCACGTGATCCAGTTGCCGGGCGCCGTGGTTGGAGACCACGACCGCCGCCACCTTCCGCTCGGCGCATTTCGCCGTGTCCTCGGCCGTCATGACGCCCTTGATCATGAGTGGCAGGTTCGTCATCTCCATCAATTGGTCGATGGTCTCCCAGGTCGGGTTGGGAAACGGCCGCTCAGGATAGACGCCGGTGCGCCAGGGGCGGTCCTGGGGCTGGTAGATCAGATTGCCTTCCGCGTCCCGGGGAATACCAGTCTCGCACCAGCGCCGCACGAATCGGTTGTAGATGCTCCGTTCCCGGTAGGAGACGTGCATGTTGTCGACGGTGAAGCAGATGCCGGCGGCGCCCAGATCCTCCAACCGCTCCACGAAGTCCAGCATGCTGTCTTCGTTTCTGAACTCTCCGCCGGTCGTGTACTGCCACCAGTTCTTGGGTCCCTCGCCCGATTCCAGGAACTCGTCGATTCCCCCGTTGGTGATGAACATGGCTCCCGCAGCCTCCGCGCCGCGGGCGGCCTCCTCTTCTCCCCCCGGAAAGAAGCAGTTCTTGCCGCCGGCCGGACAGACGAAGATGGGGTAGTCCAGTTTCCGTCCCAGGAAATCGACGGAGGTGTCGATCTTGTGGACGTCGGTGAGGATCTTGGGCCGGAGGATGATCCGCTCGAAGGCTTTCCGGTTGTCGCGGAGGGACACCTCGTCCTGCGAGCCCTCGGCCATGTAGTCCCACGCCACCGGGTCCAGTTCGGCCTGGGCCAGCTTGCCGAAGTCGAAGACGTTGACCAGGTCCAGAAGCTGTTTCTCGTTTTCCGGTGTCGAAAGCGCGGATTCGATCAGGCCGGACCGTCCCGCCAGAAGTGGGGAGGAGACCAGAAACTGGGCAAAGGCCGCTAGGGCGTGGCGTCGAGTGAGCATCAAGGATGATCGGTTTTTCGGCAGACCCGCTTCCGGTCCAGTCTAGCAGTTGCCGGACCGCCCCGAAACCCGCCACCGGAATTGGACCGGCGCCCAACCGGGCGAAACTCAGCCTGGGCGCTTGGTCGCAGCCGGATCGCTTGTGGAATAATTACACCCCAACCGGGAGGGGTGCCATGGAGTTGACCTGGGAGCCGACGGACGCGGACCGGGAGTTGTTCGACAGGGAGTTGGACAGTTTTGTTCCGGACCGGATCTACGACGTTCACGCCCACCTGTACGAACTGTGGCAGTGGAAGAAGCCGACGATCCTGGAGGGAGGACCTGAGAAACTTCCCTTGGAACGGTACCAGGAAGAGATCCAGTGGATCACTCCGGGAAGGGAGACCCATGGCCTGTTCTTCGGCGGCGGGCTCCACGAGGAGACCTTCCGCGCCTCCAACGAGTACGTGGCGGCCCAGGTGGCCAAGGACCCGGCCTCACGGTCCCTTCTCATCGTCTCCCCGCACATGGATCCGGAGGCGGTGCGCCAGGAGGTCCGGCGCCTCTCCATGGTGGGCTTGAAGGTCTACCAGCATTTCGCTCCGGGCGAGGAGACGTGGGAAGCGGAGATCGAGGAGTTCCTGACCGAGGAGCACGTGCGGGTGGCTCACGAAGAAGAGCTGGTCATCATGCTCCACATGGTCAAGAGCCGGGCCTTGGCGGACCCGGTCAACCAGGCCACCATCCGGCACTATTGCGAGGCGTATCCCAAGATGAGACTGGTCCTGGCGCACTCCGGAACCGCCTTCAACCCTCACCATACGGCCGAGGGGATCCACTCCCTGGCGGGACTTGAGAACGTCTGGTTCGACACTTCGGCCATGACCGAGACGGGCGCCTTCGAACCCATCGTCCACCAGTTCGGCCACGAGCGGCTGATGTGGGGGTCCGACTACCCCATCAGCCATCTGCGGGGACGGTGTGTCGCCATCGGTGACAACCATATCTGGCTCTACGAGAACAACGTGGACTGGGACAATCTCTCCTACCGGAGAATCCAGCCCGTCTACCTGGGTCTGGAGTCGCTCCGGGCGCTCAAGACGGCAACCTGGAACCTGCGCCTTTCCGACTCCCAGATTGAGGATGTCTTCTGGACCAACGCACAAAAGCTGTTACGCTTGGAGTAGTCTGCCGGGCCGATGCGGTGCTGCTTTCTCCGGCGGTCCCGCGCCCGGCTACTTTTCCCGGATCTGAATCAGCACCAGGGTGACGGCGAAGGCCAGGAAGCCGATCGATCCCCTCCAGTAGACGACCGCCTCGTTGCCCAACAGATTCCCTCCGCCCAGGAAGCGGGCCACCGCCCCTGAGGCGAAGGCCAGTGCGGCCAAGAGAATCAGGGCGTTGATCAGTCGATTCATGGAACCTTCCCTCCTTATCATGCGCCATCGACGGAACGTGGGAACGGCAAGCTCCTGTTGCCATCCTTCGGTATGATGATCCCGTAGAACCGGCAGAGCTCAGGCATTATCCACCAGGATCTGTACGCCCGGCATCACTTCCGAGACGGACTTGCCGGTGAGGCGCAGGTATAGGGCATGGGCACAAAGATCCAAGTCTTCTCCCCAGGCAATGCTTCCGACGGGGTCTATACGTACTGCCTCAAAGCACGCAGGATCGTTCCAGGCTTTGAATACGCCGCGCCCGGCCAGATGAGACAGGTCAATCTCGCCAGCGATGCCGTCCGAATACCGGAGCCATATTCGGAAACCGTCTCGCGGTTCCACTTCAGTTGGCCGAATCATTGTTACCCTCCAGATCTACTTCGAACCCCAGGCGCGCCAAGTTCTCCTCGTTGCATTTGGTTCTGAACCGCATGATAATGTCATGCACGATACCAAAGGAGAATCAGTAATGGCTGCAAATCAACTCGTCCAGGCCCGCATTGACGGGGCTGTCAAGGAAGAGGCGGCCGCCGTTCTGGCCGCGATCGGATTGACGGTGTCCGATGCGGTGCGGCTGCTGTTGACCAAGGTTGCGCAGGAAAAGAGACTGCCGTTCGCGCCGCTGATTCCGAATGAAGCCACCATCGAGGCAATGAAGGAAGCCCGAAAGGGCGGTCTTTCTCAGTTCAACAACGTGCAGGCCCTGATGGACGACCTGCATGCGCAAGATTGAGCGCACCAGCCAGTTCAAACGCGATTACGAACGCGAGGCCAACGGCCGGCATCGGGCGTCACTGGACGCTGCATTGGTGCCGCTCTTGATTGCCTTGGCCGATGACCAGCCATTGGAACCCAGGCACCACGACCATGCGTTGAGCGGCAGTTGGAAGGATCACCGCGATTGCCACGTGAAGCCCGATTTGGTGCTGATCCACTCGAAACCTGCCACCGGCGCGTTGCGGCTGGTTCGCCTCGGGTCCCATTCGGAACTAGGACTGTGACAACTCCGTGCGTTCATCTCGCCCCGGATGAGAAATGCAAGCTAAGGAAACAGAAATGACCAGATCAACTTGGCGCCGGAGTTCCTGGGGCCGGTCTCGGGCCGGGATTCCGGGCATCGTTCTTCCGATCCTGATATTCCTCGTTTCACCACCACACAATGCATCCGGCGAGCCGGTCCGTGACATCGGCTCGCGGCTGGAGCTTTTCCTCGACGACACCCTGATCGACCGTCTGCAAGGCGCCCGCCTCAAGCTTCACAGCCCCAGGTCCAAGGGCATCGTGCTGCGTTTCGATCAGCCTTGGGAAGGAGAGTTTTCCGGATTCCCCAGAATCGTCAACGACGGCGGCGTCTACCGCATGTACTACCGCGGCCTTCCTCCCTGGAAGAAGGGGGAACCGCTGGTGGAATCCACCTGCGTGGCCGTGAGCCGTGACGGCATCCACTGGGAGAAGCCCGACGTGGGACGGATCGAGCTCCTGGGCTCGACCCGGAACAACGCCATTTTCGAAGGGAGCGGGTTCGCACCCTTCCTGGATTCCCGTCCCGGAGTGCCCCACTCGCAGCGCCTCAAGGCGCTCAAGGGACCACCGCGGTTGAAGACCGAGATCGGCGTCAGGGCATACGTTTCCTCAGACGGCGTCCACTGGGAGATGATGCACGATGCCTACCCCGGGGACCGTTTGGGAAGCGTCTTCTGGAGCACGGCGGAAGACCGCTACGTCCAGTACGTCCGGTCCGACGACGAAAGCAGCGACGAGTTGATCCGCACCGTCAGCCGGACCACCTCCTCGGACTTTGCGACCTGGGGGGAGTTCTCCTTCATGGACTTCGGTTCGAATCCCCCGACCCGGGAGGAGCAGCTCTACACCATCGGCGTCCGTCCCTATTTCCGGGCGCCCCACATCTACCTGGCGCTGGCCGCCCGTTTCGTGCCCAACAAGAGGTCCCTCACCGACGAAGAGTGCGGGAAGCTGGGACGGCATCCGCTGGGGGGCGGTTGCAGCAGCATCGCCGATGCCGTCTTTATGAGCATCCGCGCCTCCGATCCCAACCGGGTTCGATGGACGTTCCCGGAAGCCTTCGTCCGTCCAGGGTTGGAACCCAGCAGTTGGAGCGCCAGGACCAACTACCCGGGGAAGGGCTTCATCGCCACTTCGAAGGAGGAGATCTCCTTCTACGTCCAGCGGGACTACGGCTTCAAGATGAATGGGCTTGAGCGCTTCGTGGTCCGAACCGACGGTTTCACCTCGGTTCGCGCGCCTTACGGCGGCGGCGAATTCCTGACCCGTCCCCTGCGATTCTCGGGAGACGAGCTGGTCCTGAACTACGCCACGTCGGCGGCGGGCGGGATTCGCGTCGAGGTCCAGGATCGAAAGGGAGAGCCGATTCCGGGACGGAGTCTCAGCGACTGCCCCGAGATCATCGGCGACGAGATCGAACGGGTCGTGCGTTGGAAAGAGGGTACGGCTCTGGGCCGGCTCCAGGGGACGGTGGTCCGTTTGCGCTTCGTGATGAAGGACGCCGATCTTTTTTCGATCCGATTCCGTTGAACCGCAATGGGCATCGCCAGAAAATCTGAATTGGATCGGAGGAGCTTCCTGGCCGGTTCCACCGCGGCCTTGGCGGCGGGACAGGGGCTGCTGGGCCGGGAACCAGCCTCTCAGGAGCGGAAGCCGGGCTATCGGATCGTCTACAACGACGATTCCAATGCGCCGATCCTGATGTCCCAGAGCCTGGAGCACTTCCTGGAACTGGCCGTCGATCGTTTCCGGGGCACTCAAGTGGACGCCCTCTTCTGGAACGTCGTCTCCAGCGACGTGCTCCACTACCCCTCGGAAGTGGCGGAAATGGTGGGCGCCCACCTGGAGCGTTTCGAATCGGCCGGCTACTTCCAGTGGTACCAGCGGCTGATGAAGATCATCGACGAGCGGCCAGACTATCTCCAAGCCATGGCCGACCGGGCCCGGGCCAGGGGACTGGAGTTCTTCGCCTCGCTGCGGATGAACGACTGTCACGAAAGCCCGGTCTGGAAGATGGCCGACACTTACAGCCGTTACCGAAAGGAACATCCCGAGTTTCTGCTGGGAGACGCCGTCCATCCCGGTTTCAGCACCGGATTCGATTTCACTCATGATGATGTCCGCGAGCGCCGCTACCGGATCATCGAGGAGTTGGCCACTCGTTACCGGCTCGACGGCATCGAGCTGGATTTCCTGCGGCATCCGGCCTATTTCAAGCCGGACGAGGCCTACCGGAAACGGCATCTCATCACCGGACTCGTCCGCCGGGTCCGGGCGCGATTGGATCGGCACCGGGAGGAGACGGGCCGAAGGGTCCGGCTGGCAGTGCGGGTTGCCACGCCGATGGAGATCTCGAAACGCATGGGCCTGGACGTGGAGACCTGGATCCGGGAGGAACTGCCCGACCTGGTCATCGCCGCCACGCCCCGGGGCTTCGAGCTGAGTCTTCCGCTGGAGCAATATGTGGAAGCGGTACGAGACCGTTACATTCCCCTGCTGGCGCAGTTGGGCTGGCACCAGCCGGTGAAGGAGGCCCGCGGGGCCGCCTTGAACTTCTGGAATCAGGGCGCCGACGGCATCTACCTCTTCAACTGGTACTCACGGAAGGACCGGCGTCACGAGTCGCTCCGGGAAATCGGAGACCCCGGCCTCCTGCGGCGTCGGGACAAGGTCTATCCGGTCCATTCCCAGGAACGAGAACTCTGGGCGGATACCCACCCTCCCGCCCAGCTTCCCCTGAGCTTACCCCTCGCGTCGGCTGAGGGCGCGGCGGACATCCGGCTCAGGATCGGTGATGACGTGGCCGCTGACGCGGCAGGAGGCCAGCTCAGGGGTGCCCGGCTACGAATGCGGTTCGAGGGACTTCATTCCGAAGACGGGGTGGAAGTGGCGCTGAACGGAACGGCGCTGGATCCCGCGGCCGGAAAATTCAGGATCGACGACACGCACATGTACGTTTGGAAGTACTGGATCGACTACGAGTTGCCGGTCCCCCCGCTGCGGACCGGGATCAACCGTTTTCGAATCCGGCTCGCCCACCGGAACTCCCGTCTGGGCGGGCCGGTAGTCCTCGTGGAGTTGAAAGTGGATCTGGAATACCGGGAGCCAGGAAAGAGGAAAGAGAAAACAGGAAAGAGTTAAAGAGGGGATCGGCTCCGGGAGCAGGTTTGCCTAGGGCTGTTTCCACTCGCATTAACTGACCAAGGGATAAGGAGATCGGCCATGATTCGACGGGATTTTCTGAAGACCGCGGCGGGGACCGCTGCTGCGCTGGGGACAGCGTCCTCCTCCGGTACGGCGGAGACGGAAAGACCAGCGTACCGGGCCGGCGTCATCGGCCTGGGTTGGACCGGCGTCCTCTACGATCTGGCCGGGCGGGGTGGTTTACACCGGCAGGGAACCTATTGGGACCCGGCCTACGACCTGGAGGGAGACCGCCCCACGCCGGACGAGATCGACGTCCACCGGAAGTTCTACCACCACGATCACCCCGGGAACGAGGGACTACCCGTCTCCTACTCGGAAGCGCTTCACTCCCGTCCCGAAGTGGAGCTGGTGGCGGGAGCGGAACGGGACCGGAAACGGCTGGCGATCTTCGGGGAGCGCTATGGAATCGAGGCTCTCTACACCGACGCCATCGAGATGCTGCGCCATGAGCGGCTGGACATCGTCGCGGTCTGCACCAACGTCAAGGGCCGTTCTTATCTGACCTGCGCCGCGGTGGAGCACGGGGCCAAGGCGGTCATCACCGAGAAGCCCATGGTCTTCACTCTGGAGGAAGCGGACCGGATGGTCCGGGCCTGCGCCGACCGGGGCGTCCCCTTGGTGGCCGGAGCTATCAGCACGGTCCATCCCTCCTTCGAGAAGGCCAAGCAATTGGTACAGGACGGGACCATCGGGGAGGTGGTCTCCATCGAGGCCGGCTTCTATCTCTCCCAGCATCAGAACTGGACCTACTTTATCGACAGTCCGCCCGCCTGGGTGTGTGGCATCGGGGATCTTCCCCGCCTGGAGAACGGCAGCGACGAGTTCCGAGGCCAGGGCATGATGGTGACGCGCAATGGGCAGGTGGTCCACTACCGGCCCGGCGGTCCCATGCTCCGGGTCAGCGGGTCGAAGGGGGAGATCACCTTCGACCGCAGCGAGGGGTGGAGAATCTGGCGGGAGGTGAAGTCTCTGACCGGCCGGCCGCGGCGCGTGGAAGTCCCCTGGCCCGATCCCAAGTTCGTGGGTTCCTATGGAGCCGTCAACTGCCTCGACGACGCCCTGCGGTGCCTGGCCGGCGACCTGGACGAACCCAAGAACTCGGGCCGCCGCGTGGCTCAGGCCTTCGAGGTGGAGATCGCCCTCAAGCAATCTTCGGCTCGAGGAGGGGAGCGGGTGGAACTGCCTCTGGCCGACCGGTCTCTGGGTTTGAACTACGCGTGGTTCCGTTGAGCCGGCGGGAGTTGGAGAATCACGGATGAGACGCAGAAGCTTCTTTCTCACCGCCCTGACCGCCGGGCTCTCCTCGCGCCTGACCGTGGCCCGAGGCGCAACGGGCCGCGGCAGCCGGAAGTCGCCTGATTCTTCGATACCCCGGATCATGTTCACCCACGACAGTCGCCACCCGGCCGTCTACATGTACGAACCACCCATGGAGCGGGAGGAGTTCGAGGCGGCGGTGGACGAGCTGGCGGGGACCCCCGTGGACGTCCTGATGTTCGGGCTGGCCGACGGCCGGACCTTCTTTCACGACACCAAGGTGGGCGAGATCTGGGGGGACCCGGTGAGGAAGTGGCCGCACCTGATCTTTCGGAGGGCACGCCAGAACGTCAAGATGATGTTGGACCGGGGCCAGGACCCGCTTCGCATCGTCTGCGAACGGGCCCGGGCCAAGGACATGCTCCTGTACCCGACCCTGTTGGTCAATCAGTGGATGTTTGGGACGACGCCCGAAGAGGACACAAGGGCGTCCAACTTTCGCTGGAAGAATCGCCATCTGGAAATCGGCGCCGCCGGGGACCTGGAAGAATTTCCGGGAAAGACGCACCTGGACTTCAAGCATGAAGCGGTCCGGAAGGAACGGTTGGCCGTGATTCGGGAGGTGTTGAACAACTACCCCGTCGATGGATTCGAACTCCAGCTCAATTACGCCGGACCCTACTTTTTTCACCCTGATCAGATCGCGGGCGGCCGCGACATCATGTCGTCCTGGGTGGTTCGGGTCCACGAGGCGGTGAAGTCCAGCGGTGAGGATCGGCAGTTGGTGATCACGGTCCCCGTCGACCTGGACCGGGCCTACTCCCGGGGGCTGGACGTGCGCCGGTGGATCCGCGACGGAAGCGTCGACGTCCTGGTGGGAGCGTCCCACAACTCCATGGACCATGTGGCCGACTTCCGGCCCCTGGTTCAGGCGGCTGCGGGATCCTCGTGCCGGGTTCACGCAGCTCTCAACGGCCAGGTCTACTCGGACCGGCTTCAGAACGCCGACACCACACTCGCGCGCGCGGGAGCCTGCAACTACTGGGCCCAAGGCGTAGACGGACTCTACCTGGATCAGTGGTTTGCCCGCTGGCCCTACCAGGCCTCCTTCTATGAGCAACTCCGGGAGATGCCCCACCCGGACGTGATGGCCGCCAAGGACAAATTCTACTTCGTGCCGACCCGGGCCGGGACCCGGCTCCGCCCCCACGAGCCGGAAATACCCCTTCCCCGGAAGCTGGAGAAAAAAAGGCCGGTCGCGGTCGATATGGAGATCGCGGACGACCTGCCCCGCTGGGATCGCGTCGGCCGCGTCCACGAGGTGCTGTTTCGTCTCCGGATCACCGGGACGACCGAACTGGACCGGTTGCGGTTCACCCTCAACGGCCGGATCCTGCCCCGGGAGCGGATGAGAAAGATCAACCAGATCTACACCATGAGGGCTCCGAGGAGACAGAGGGTCACCGGTTACTGGTTCGTCTTTCGTCCGGACCGGGAACAATGGCCCCGGCAGGGAAGGAATCGGATCGAAGTGACCCTCTTGGAACGGGACCCGGAGGTGACACCGCCCATCGAACTCCGGGACGTCGAGTTGGAGATCCGGTATCTACGAGGCAAGAATGCGGGAAGAGGCCGCGACCCGGACGATCTGGGCAGAAATGAAACCATCGTCCGCTTGGGGCCGGGGTCCCGCTTGGTATGACCGTGTTGGATCGGGAGAGGAGAGCATGATGAATTCACTTTTCGGGAAATGGTGTGGGATCGCGGCGGCTGTGCCCGTGCTGGTCCTGCTCGCCGCCGGCTGCCAGATGGGAGATCCCTGGAGCGAGGACAACGCCCGGGTCATCCAGGAGAACAGAGTTCAAGGCAGAGAGCGGGAGGTTCCCGATCTGGGCGTCCGCTCCAACCTGGATTGGGACAAGGTGTATCCGAACGAGACGCTTCCCAACCTGGAGTTGGCCGACGGGGTCACGGCCAGGGCCGCTTGGGGCCAGGGCACCCTCTACGAATATGTGACCTTGGCGCCGGGAGCCGTCTATCCCGAAGAGATGCTGTCCGTAGAAGTGATCACCACGGTCCGGGCCGGCAGCGTCACCGTGCGGGTGGAGGACACGGACCACGCGCTGGGTCGAAACGGCGTGATCTATCTGGCCGAGGGGACCCGCCGCCGAATGGAGGCGGGCGCCGGCGGCGCGGAACTGGTCGAGGTATTTTCTCCTCTCAGAACCGACCACCTGGAGTTGGCCGGCGTCCATGCCGACGCCGCCGAGATGCCGGATCAGGGAGTGATGCCCTCGTTGGAGGCGGGCAAGGTCTACAACATGGGGCAGATTCAGCTCACGCCCCTGATCCCGGCCGACAAGAATCTCCCCTATCCACGGAGCACGGCGAATTCCCGCCTCATCTGGGGCAAGAACGCCATGCTCAGCTTCATCACCCTGGATCCGGCGGCCTCCTTCCCCTTGCACATCCACCCCGAGGACCAGTTGATGATCGTGCTTCGAGGGGGACTGATGCAGACCATGGTGGATCACAAGTTGCCGGTGGACGGGCATGCCCGGCACGCCCTCTTCGTTCCGGGAGGGATGGTTCACGCCGGAGATTCGGGGGAGTTCGGAGCCGATGTCCTGGATGCCTTCTGGCCGGTGAGACCCGACTATCTGGAGGCGGCCTCCCGGCAGAGCGCCCGTTTTCAGGAGGTGATCGCCGCCGGAAGCGAGCCGGAGCGGGTGGCCACCGGATTTACGTTCCTGGAGGGACCCACCTGGCTGGACGGGCGACTCTACTTCTCCGACATGTACTTCAAGGATCCGGCCAACGGCGACTGGACGGGAGATCCCAAGCGGAGCCGCCTGATCCGGATGGAGCCGAATGGTGAGACCAAGGTGCTCTCCCGAGGCCGGCAGACCAATGGAACGATTGCCTCCCGGCGCGGCAACCTCATCGTCTGCGACATGTTCGGACACCGCGTCGTGGAGGTCCATCCCCGGTCCGGACGGGTGGTCCGAAACGTGCTCAGACGGGTCGGCGGCAAGGCGGTGGACGGCCCCAACGACCTGGTCATGGACGCCAAGGGGGGCATCTACGTCACCGATCCCCAGTTCACGCTGGAGGCGAAGAAGAGCCAGCCCGGCGCCCAGGTCTACTACGTTCCGCGGCGGGGCCGCGCCCGGGTGGTGGTGCCCGCCGGGGAATTCGCCATGCCCAACGGCGTGGAGATCTCGCCGGACGGCAAGACCCTCTACCTGAACAACACCTGGAAGAGCCCGGGTGAGAACTTCATCTGGGCCTACGACATTCAGGAGGATGGATCGCTCGCCAACAAGCGCAAGTTCGCCATGCTCAACCTGACGCCCGAGGTGATGGATGCCGCCGATCCGGAAGACCGCGTCAACACCCAGGCCGATGGGATGGCGGTGGACATGGAGGGCCGAATCTATGTCGGGACGCTCTCCGGTGTTCAGATCTTCGATCAGACCGGCCTTTATGTGGGGACAATCCATACTCCCGAGCTTCCGGTGGTGAGCTGCACCTTTGGTGGAGACAACTACGACGAGCTTTACATGGTCAGTCCCAATTCCGTCTGGAGGATACCGACGAGGGTTCAGGGCTTCCGGCATCCTTAGGAGCCTGCGCCGCAAGGAACAACATGAAGAAGCCGCGCATCTACTTCTACAACGACGGCCGCCATCCGTTGATCTACATGCATGAGCCTCCCATGCAGAAGGAGGAGTACGAAGCTGCGGTGGACGAGCTGTTGGGAACTCCCGTCGAAGGACTGGTCTTCGCCCTGGGCGAGGGGCGCACCATGCTCCACGACACGAAGGCCGGCGAGCTTTGGGGGCACAACGTGGAGAAGTGGCCCCATCTGATCTGGCGGCGCGCCCATCAGAACGCCCGCATGATGATCGATGCCGGGCATGATCCGTTGCGAGTCGTCGCCGACCGGGCACGTAGCGAGAACATGCAGTTTTTTCCCTCCTTAAACGTTCAATGGCCGGCCGTCGAACGGGGCGAAGGAACCGTCTGGGTAAGGGTCTCCGACTTCCGCTGGAACAACAAACACCTGGAGATCGGCGCCGAGGGGGACGTGGACCCCGGGTATCCCGGCTTCGGGTGCCTGGATTTTCGACATCGGGAAGCACGGGATGAACGCTTCGCCATCGTGGAGGAGACGGTCCGGCGATACCCGGTGAACGGCTTCGAACTCAACCTGAGCGGTTATCCCTATTTCTTCGCTCCTCACCGGATCGAAGAAGGGCGTCCCGTCCTCACCCAGTGGGTGAAGCGCGTCTCCGAGACGGTCCGAGGCAGCGGCGCGGGCCGCGAGCTGCTGGTGCGGGTTGCCACCAATCTGGCCGGCAGCTACTCGCTGGGAATGGATGTCGTGGAGTGGATTCGGCAGGGCCTGGTGGATGTCCTGGTGGTTCAGGACCGCCCGGGCGTGGTCAACCAGATGGCTGACTTCCGTCCCCTGGTGAAGGCGGCGCGAGGAACGGGAACCCGGATCGTGGCCGCGATCCAGAGCAGGGTGCACACCGACCGGCTGGACGTGGAAACCATCGAAATGCTCCGGGCCACCGCCTGCAACTACTGGGCCCAGGGCATCGGCGGGATGGTCCTGGATCGGGGCTGGTTTCTGGACTGGCCCTACGAAGCGCCTTTCTACCAGAAGCTCCGGGAGTTGCCCTATCCGCGCGTGATGGAAACCCGGGACAAGCATTACCACCTGCTGACGCAGCCGGACCGGGGGGCCGAAGAGACGGTCCTTCATACCCGGGCTCCGCTTCCGGCCAAACTGGAGGTGGGACGGCCGGTCCACCTCGATTTCACCATCAGCGACAATCTGCCCCGTTGGGATTCGGTGGGACGGGTTCATCGGGTCCTGCTGAGGATTCGGGTGAGGCAGACGACCGAGTTGGACCGTTTTCGGTTTCGGCTGAACGGGCGGGAACTCCCCGGAAAGTCGCTCCGGAAGATCAACCACATGTACAAGATGCACGCCCCGCGCAAGCGGATCTCAGGCTATTGGTTCGTCTACACGCTAGAGCGCGACCATTGGCCCCGGCGGGGCGCCAACCGGATGGAGATCACGCTGCTGGAGCGGGACCCGGAGGTGACAAAACCGATCACGGTTCGCGATCTGGAGTTGGAGACGCGGTACCTGATGGGAAAGAACTTCCACCGGGAATACGTGGATCCGGATCTGGGGCCCTACGAGTTCTCCACGGCGTAGGAGGGGGGCATTCCTGTCCCCCATGCCCCGGAGGGGCCAAGAGAGGCGACATCCTTGTCGCCCCCTGGTCGGCGACTGGAAGTCGCCGCTCCTTTATCGTGTTTCTACGACTTCCGTGTCCAGCTTGTCCTTTTCCCGGGCGACGCCGATGATCATCAGTTCCAGGGAAGAATCCCGGCCGCCGGCGACCGAATGAGCTTCGCCGAGAAGGACCGGAACGGCGTCTCCCTCCGACAATGATGCGGTCTCTTCCCGGTTGCCCATGCCGATGCGGAAGGTTCCCGACCCGTGCATCACGTAGAATACTTCCTCCACGCCCTGGTGCCGGTGCCTTCCCAGCGAGGTTCCCGGAGGAAGGAGCAGGTGGTCCACGTAGGCCCAATTGGTTCGGAACACCTCCGGTGAAAGCGCCCGGCGATAGAGGACGGTTCCGGTCCCGCCGTGGAGACTCTCCATGGATTTGAGCATTCGCCGGTCCAGCCGCATGGTCATGAAGACGGGCACCGGGTCTTTGGGGACACCGACGCGGTCGTCCCCCAGATCGAAGGCATCATATTTTCGCTTGACCGAAGAGACGGCGATGTTCATCCACTGAGTCGGCCGATCCGTGGGGTTGTAGATGCCGTGCGAGCTCCCCTGCCGGCAAGGCGCTCCGGCCGGACCCTGAACCGTAGAGGTCCGCCCATCGATGGTGAACTCGGCCTCGTTGTCGAAGATGACGTACATCTCCTCCATCCGGTTGTGGAAATGGTGGCCGATGCCTCCGCCGGGATGCAGCACTCCCCGGTGGACGAACAGGAGGTTCGTGGTCAGGGCGTCCCGTCCCAGCAGGGTCATGTAGGCCATCTCCCCGGCGCCGCCGTGGACGGCCTCAATGGTCCGCAGGGCCTCGGGACTCGTGTGTCCGATCCGGTCCGCAAGGGGCTTTCTTTGGGCTGCGGCCGAAGTGAAAAACAGCAACATGAGGAGAATTACTTTCATAGGGTTATCCAGGCTGCCGGTACCGGCTGTGGACCGCCGAAACTCAAGCGGCATGTCGATCGCGGGTGTGTCCGCCGGAAACCCGGCGGCATCACCAGCCGCGGCGGTACCCCTCCAGGACGATTCGGCGATAGACGGCGGGGGGCAGTTGAAAGTCGTGGAAGACCCTCAGCTTGTAGCGATCGTTCAAAAGATTCTTGAGGCTGATGTTCCGCTTCAGGTTCCTTTCCGGCGGCCGCCTCCGGTCGGCCTCGACCCGGGCTTTTTGCTCCGCTTTCTTCCAGGCCTTGAAGATGTCATTGCGAACCGAGCTGTCCGATGGAAGCTCAGCGACGAAAGCGACGGGCCGCGCCACCGACTTGTGAACGTAACGGGTCGCTCCGGAGAAGAGATGGATGGCGTACCAGTTACCTTTTTCGTCCTCCAACTGGAAGACGTCGTTCCGTGCCGCCTTGGCGACGATTCCGGCGCCCCGCCGGGGGGCGTTGCGGACGTTGGCGATTCGAGTTCTGATCTCGACATAGTGGGCCGCACTCAGCAGCGTTCCACTCAGCAGAATCAGAATCAGTCCGAGGCAGACCGACGGTACGGGTCTCATTCGCCCGCTACTCTCTAGAGGGGGAATTGGTGTCGGTAGCGGATTCCGACTCTTGGGACTCGGCGGACGGTTTCCTGATTCTGGGCCGCATATGGGTCCCGGACCCCGGCCCCATGGGCTTGAGATTATCCACCTCGTGATAATGGAAGCCGATGGTTTCCGGCTCGGCCTCCTCCAACTCGGGGTCCTCGGCGTAATCGTAGCGCTCCATCGGAGCCAGCCCCTTCTTCCGGTCGAAACGCCGCTGACGCTTCAGATTGGCCTTCTCCATTCTGCGGAGCTCTTTTTGCCGTTTGAGGTAGGATTGTCGAGACTTCCTGGCCATATGGAGAACCTCCGGGGGATTGGAAGACAGTGGTTTCGGGAGTTCCGCCGGGAAAAGCAAACTTTACATGGAACCGGGGAAATTTTCCAGCCGTCGACACCGACCGACAGCCAAGTCCCGATGAGCATTCTCCGGATCTTTCCGGAAATTGGCCTCACCCCCGGGGAGACACACACGAAAGACACGTCGGCCGCATATTTCGAAGAGATCCTTCCCGGAGACACGCAAGTATGGTAGTCACATCAGGACGTCACGCATCCGGCAACATCTCCCGGCTGCCAGCAACTTGATGGCCGCGAGGCCTGCCAGAGAACGGACAGTGGATTGACGCATTCTCGTTTTATTCGAGTCGGTGGGGGTTTTGGACCATTGAACCGGGGACGGGCTTTCTTGTCTCTCCTGTTTGTCGTCCTGGCGTATTCGGGATTCTCCCAAGCTCAGATACGTAGTGTTCCCGAACGTGGATACGAGGACTGGCGGGTGTACGGGGGCACTGCGGAGAGCATTCGCTACTCGTCTTTGGCCCAGATCCACCGTGACAACGTTCAAAGGCTCCAGTTGGCCTGGAAGCACGACACGGGGGATGCCTTGGAAGACTCGGAAATGCCTTGCAACCCCATCGTCATCGACGATGTCCTCTATGCCGTGACGCCGACGCTGCGGATCTTTGCGTTGGAGGCAGCCACCGGCAAGTTGCTTTGGCGTGTCGAACTGCCCGGGAAGTTCACGCGCGCGCAGCGGCGCAGCCGGGGATTGGCCTGGTGGGGAGACGAGCGGGAAGGACGCATTTTCGCCACCAAGGGGCCGTACCTCTATGCCCTGGACGCCCGCAACGGCCGGCTGATTCCGGGCTTCGGCGACTCGGGCCGGGTCGATCTCAGAGTCGGCTTGGGCCGTCCGCCCGAGACCCTTCGAATTTGGGCCAGGACCCCCGGTGTGATCTACCGGGACCTCCTGATCCAGGGCAGTGTCATGAGCGAGGGCCTTCCTGCTCCGCCCGGTGATGTGCGCGCCTACGACGTGCGTTCCGGAGAACTCCGTTGGACTTTTCACACGATTCCCCGTCCGGGAGAGCCTGGATACGAGACTTGGCCGGAGGAGGCCTGGAAATACGCCGGCGCCGCCAACAACTGGGCGGGCATGAGCGTGGATCAGCAGCGGGGACTGGTCTTCATCCCCACGGGGTCCGCCTCTTTCGACTTTTATGGGGCTAACCGGCACGGCGAAAATCTTTTTGCCAATTCCCTGATCGCACTCCGGGCCGCGACCGGAGAGCGAGTCTGGCATTTTCAGATGGTCCGGCACGATGTCTGGGACCGGGATCTTCCTGCACAGCCCTCGCTGGTCACCGTGAAGCGGGACGGGCGGTTGGTGGACGCCGTGGCTCAGACCACGAAGTCGGGGCATGTCTTCGTATTCGACCGGGAGCGGGGAACTCCTCTGTTCCCCATCGAATACCGGCCGACGCCGGATACCGACGTAGAAGGCGAACGGGTCGTCTCCACCCAGCCGTTTCCCCTGAAGCCGCCCCCGTTTGCCCGGCAGCGGCTGACGGAGGATATGGTGACGCGTCGCACTCCCGAGGCCCACGAGGCCGTTCTGGAGCGACTCAGGAGCCTTCGCAACGAAGGGCCCTTCACGCCTCCCAGCCTCCAGGGAACGGTGATCTTCCCCGGGTTCGACGGTGGAGCGAATTGGGGAGGAGCCGCCTTCGATCCCGAGACCGGCCTGCTTTACGTCAATGCCAACGAAATGGCATGGATCCTGAAGTTGGTGGAGACGTCTCGTCCCGACCAATCGTTCGGCGGCCGGCAACTGTACCTGGACCGGTGCGCCGGGTGTCACCGGGAGGATCTCCGGGGCACCCCACCCGAGTTTCCTTCCCTGATTCACCTGAGGAATCGCTCGACTGAGGCGGAGGTCGTCCGCATGATCCGTGAGGGCGGAGGCCGGATGCCCGGTTTTCATCAGTTGGAACAGGACGAACTCCGGGCGGTGGCGCACTATCTCATAAAGGGCGACGATATTCCTCTGCGCAGGAAGGGGAGGAAAACGCCGGACCCGATACTCCGTTATCGCCACGACGGATACGTCAAGTTGTTGGATCCGGAAGGATATCCCGGCGTCGAACCTCCGTGGGGCACTCTCACAGCCATCGATCTGGACGGGGGAGAGATCGCATGGCAGATCCCCTTGGGTGAGTTTCCCGAGTTGGCCGCCCAAGGGCTCGGGAACACGGGGACCGAGAACTACGGCGGTCCGGTGGTCACGGCGGGGGGCCTCGTCTTCATCGGGGCCACCAATCATGACAGCAAGTTCCGGGCCTTCGACAAGGCCACGGGTCGGCTCTTGTGGGAGACCGGTCTTCCAGCGGGAGGGAATGCGACTCCCGCCGTGTACCAGGTCGGGGGGCGCCAGTTCGTTGTGATTGCCGCCGGGGGCGGCAAGTCGGGTGCGCCGTCGGGGGGAAGCTATTTGGCGTTTGCGTTGCCGGATGGTGAGATCGAGAAGGCCCGCTGACCGTTAGATCGGCGCCTGCTGCAGGTTTGATTCCGATCCGGACCGTTTCGCGGCATGGGTATCGGGTTGGTCCAGGGAGTGTCCAATTCTCTCATGCGAATATCCAAATCAATCGTCATGTCGGCTCTGCTGCTGACCGTCTCGCAGGCGATGGCGGGAGAACTCACCCGCTATCCCATCGGCGGCAGTGGCATTCCCCGGGCGGTCCGTGTCGGAAGATCGGGTCTGGTTCACACTGGAATGCTCCTCGGGTCCCCGGCTGGACAAGAAGCGTCCGGTTTTTCCGAGATCCTCCTGCAGCTCAAAGCCATTGCGCGGCATTACGGAGCGACCCTTGGAAGCGTAGCCAAGTTGAATCTCTACATCGCGGACCCGAGTCCTGCCCTGATCGGCCGGATCGAAACTGAAATCGAGCAGTCATGGCCTCGTGGAGCCTGTCCGGTCCTTACGCTGATTCCATCGCCGATTCCGGGAGCTGCCGCGGCCATCGCCGCGGACGCCGTCATCGCCGTGGCCGCGGACGAAAACGTAGTGACTCGGTTCGTCGAACGGGCGTCCGTGATGCCTGCCGGACGCGACATCCTCTACGTTTCCGGACGAGCGGCCTCCGGTGCGCTCGCAGAGGCCACGGCGGAGACGATGAGGCAACTTTTCAAAGTCCTGTCCCACTCGGGGAGCACCCCAGCCGACGTGGTGCAGGTCAAGGCATTCATTCAACCCATGTCCCGGTGGGAGACCGTCGAAGACGAGATCGACCGGGCTTTCGGCGACGCCGCGACACCGCCGGTTGTCTACGTCGCGTGGACGTCCCCTTCGCGAGCCACCGAGATCGAGTTGATCGCAGCGGCGCCCGACCGGCAGGGAACGGGAGCAACCGTCAGTTACATCACTCCTCCCGGTGACGAGGCGTCCCCGGTCTACAGTCGCGTGACGCGTGTCCACGGCGACGAAGTGATCTACATCGGAGGCATCGTCGCCAGGGATGCGGGCACGCCTGATGGAGAGGTCCGCTCGGTTCTCGACGAACTGCGGCGTCTTGCCGAGGTGGCCGGGTCGAACCTCGATCACTTGGCCAAGGCGACCTACTATGTTTCCGGAAAACCGGTATCGGCCGCGTTGAACAAGCTGCGGCCCGAGTACTATCTTCCGACTCGTCCGCCGGCCGCGTCCAAGATCTCCGTGGCGGCCGTCGGCGTTGCGGACCGCAGCCTGCTTTTGGACATGGTCGCGGTACCAGCGAGTAAATTGCCGCCGCAACGTTGACTATTCGACGGGACAAACGGCATCGACTTGGCGCCATTCGTGTGAAGTGTTGTACGGCCGGGCTATGGTAATCTGAGATTCTCCCGGTCCATTCTTCCGGCAGGATTCCGTTGTTGCACAAGAGAAGAGTTCAGTTCGACCGCCGGCGATTCCTGGCCGGAACGGCCGGCGCCATGGGACCGGCTATCTTCGGACGGCTGCCGCTCCCACTGCTGGCGAATCAAGGTGCTCCGCCACCGGCTCCAGATTGGGATGCCGGCTGCGTCCGGCATCTCCTGCCCACCGTCAGCGATTCCCGGATGCTGATCAAGGTCTCCTTCAACCGTCCGTTGCCGGACACTCCGAGACTGAGAATCGGATCTGGCGAGTTTGCGGGCCGGATGAACGACACGGCCGGCGTGTTCTGGCAGTTTTACGCCACCGGCTTCAAGCCGGGCAGGCCGTATTCCCTGGAACTGACAGGGAGCGACGGACGAAGTCTTTGCGAACCGTGGACGCTTTCGACCCTTCCTGCGCCAAATTCCCGTCCCGAACGGTTCCGGCTGCTCTTTTTCACCTGTGCCGGCGGCCCGGGCGGGACCTATTCGGGGGTCGGCAAGCGGAGCGGTTTCCTCCCCGCCGCCATCCGCAATCGACTTCTCCGGCGCGCGCTGTCGCTCCGGCCGCATGCCGCCGTGGCCAACGGCGACCACATGTATTGGGATCTCCACACCTGGTTGGGGGATGGCGTCGGCGAGCTCAGCCCCAGCGGACGGGAATCCGATTTCGACTTTTCGGCTTCGCCCTTCGGCGGCAGCAACGAAACGGCACTGAAGGCGGCGACCGGATCACAGATCGTACCGGTCTATGGCGTGGACTTCCGGTCGACGCCGGTGTTCTTCCTGCAGGACGACCACGACCACTGGGAGAATGACGCTGCCAGCGACGAACTCGTCAACTTTCCCATCCCCTGGTTCCAGTTGCAGTTGGCCCGGGCCACCCAGCAACTCTACTATCCGGAGTTTCTTCCCGATCTCCGGCGGCCGGCGGGGTTGCCCTGGTCCGGTACGGGAGACCGGGGCGACCTGTCCGAGAGTTTCGGCACCATCCGCTATGGCAGGCTCGCGGAGGTTCTGCTCTACGACGTGCGCCGGACCCTGAGTCTGGCGGGACCCACCGCGGTCTTTGTCGATAGTCAGGTTGAGCAATGGTTGCTGGCCCGCACCCGCTCCAACGAGGTGCGGCATCTGGTCCACGCTCCCTCGAACCCCCTCGGCTGGAGTGCGGGCAAGTGGGGCGAGTGGTATCCGGACGTGCTGGATTGGGAGGCGGGCGCCCTTACGACGGCTGTTCCGAAGCCGTATTGGCAATCGGGATGGCTCAAGCAACACGACCGGCTGGTGCAAGCGATTTCGGCCCAGCCCACACGCGTCCCTCTGGTGGTCAGCGGAGATCTACATGCCATCGGCATCGGCCGGATGCGTCGCGCGGGGGAGCTCGACCTGAAGGACAATCCTTTGAACACTGTATTGAGTGGCCCTATCGGCACCTCGATCCGGGGCTTTCCATCAGTGGTCCGCGGTATCGGCGCCACGCCTCCGGCACACCTGGATCTGGAGGAGACGGTCCCGCCGGTGGAGCAGCACGGCTTCACCCTGGCGGACTTTACGGCCGACCGGATCGTCTTGCGGCAGTACAAATGGGACGTGAACAGCCAACCGTTGGAGGCCATCGACAACCTGGAACCGTTCAGGACCACTGAGTTGGGAACAGGTAGCTGACGCGCGTCGGCGGGAAAGGCGAATAGCACACGCGGAGCAGGCCCGGGCCTCTTTCCTCTCCCCCGCTACCAGTGGACTCGGAACTTGAGGATCCGATGTCCCGCCTGAATGAAGACCAGTCCCTCGTCCGACCGGCTGACAGCCACCGCGTGGTGCCGCCCGCCGGCGTGGTCGAACATCCCGTCGGCTTCGTCCGCCGTGATCGTGGCCAGGAGATCTCCGTCCTTGCTCAAAATCCACAGGAACCGATGCTGGGGACCGACGGGAACCACCGGGCCGATTCCGGCGACGTCGGGAGGACAGTGGAAGCCTGCGGCGTAGATGTTTTCCCGGCTGTCGAGGCAGATCTGGCGAGGTTGAAAAACCGCTCCGCCGCCGATGGACCTCAGGAAGTTTCCCTGGAGGTCAAACACCTGAATGCGGTTGTTCTCGGTATCGGAGGCGTACAGGTGACCGCTGATGGGCCCCACGGCCAAGCCGTATGGGCCCTCGGGAGAGGTCGCGCCGCGGCCGATCTCGTGGCCGTAGCGGCCCCTCAACGGTGACCTCCCGGCGAATCGGCCGGGTTCCTCGCCATGTCCTCCGAACGCCGCCACGAATCGGCCGCGATGATCGAACTTCTGCACCCGGTTGTTTCCGCCCAGGTAGGTGTGGGTGTCGCTCACGTAGATGTGGCCGTCGGCGTCGAAGGCCAGACCGTTGGGACCCGCCCCGCCGAATTGACCGGGCTTGTTCCCGCAGCTGCCGAACATCATCCGGAAGGAACCGACGGAATCGAATTTCTGCACCCGGTTGTTCCAGGAGTCGCCGACGAAGAGGTTGTCGTCCGCATCGACTCCGATGCCCCGGAACATGAAGAACTGCCCCGGTGCGGTGCCGTGGCTCGGCCTCCCGTCCGCTCCGACGGCACCCAGCGACCACAACGGCTCACCGTCGGGACTGATCCTCTGAACTCGATGATTGGTCTCGTCGGCGACCAGGATGCGCCCGCGGCTGTCAGACGCGAGCCCTTCGGGATTGTGGAACTGACCCGGCAGATGTCCTCCCTGTTTGGGACCAAAGGCGCTCAGAAGCTCGATTCCGGGACCCGTCACCATTCCACCCGGTAGCTGAAGATCAGGTGATCGCCCTGCACGTAGACGATGCTTTCGTCCAGCCGATTCAGGGCCAGACCGTATCCGTGTGCGTGCAGGCCGGCGCCGTAACGATGCCGCATCAGGTCGTGGGTCTCGGTCAGGCCGACCCTGCCCAGAGGAGTCCCATAGGCGGAGAACACCGACACCCAGCGTGCTTCGGCCTCCAACCTCCACTTGCCGGGCCGGTTCAGGTCGTGGACCGCCATGGGAGGCTCGTGCATGTGGACTCCCGAGACGTAGACCCGCCCGTTGCCTTCCACGGCCACCTGACGCGGTCGAAAGATCTCTCCGGCTCCGATATGGAGGGGAGGAACGGTCCGTCCCCGGAAGCCGATCACTCGATCGTTGTCGCAGTCGGCGACGTAGACCGTACCGCCGCGGAGGTGCTCTTCGGCGAGGTGGCCGGCTTGGATGTTGACGGCGATGCCGGCGGGACCGATGGGACCCGGCCCGATTCCGGGCCCGTGATCGAAGCCGTACTGGCGAATGGGAGCGGCGCCGCCGAACTGCCGCGGCCCGGTGCCGTAGCTGCCGAAGTGCTCGAGGTAATCGCCATTGGGAGTGAACATCTGGACCCTGTGGTTGCCGCCGTCCGCCGTGTGACTGTCGCTGACCAGAACCCGGCCCTGCTCGTCGACGGCGATCCCCAGAGGTCCGTCGCCGCCGAATTGTCCCGGCGCGTTCCCCCAGCTCCCGAACAGGGTCAGCAGGTCGCCCTCCGGTGAGAATTTCTGGATTCGGCAGTTCCCGCTGTCGGCGACGTAGACGTTGTCCTCAAAGTCCACGGTAATAGCTTGCGGACTGTCGAACTCCGACTGGGCCGTGCCGCGCCGGGGTCTCCCGGCCGAGTCCTCTGCGCCGACGGCCCAGAGCCGGCGGCCGTCCGGGTCGAGCTTCACGATACGGTGATTGCCGGTGTCGGCAACCAGCAGGTTCCCCTCATGGTCCGCCGCCAGGGCCGACGGATTCCGGAACGCCGACGCGCCATGACCACCCTCGATGACACCCCAGCTCGCCAGAAGACTGACCCTTGGCCCGTCCACGTCAATTCCTCCGATCCGCGTTTCTCAACGGGGCCATAGCATAGCGGACCAGGGACCTGGCGCAACAGAGATTCCGGCGAGACGAGTCGCCGGCCGTTTGAGGGACGGTCTTCGATACGGTAGTAGTTGACTGGAACGGATACGATTTCCCTGTACTATACGAAGCGGTTTTCCTCATCGGCATACAGCCTTCGGAGCTCGACGCTGCATCACGAGATCGAGCGTGAAAGTTCCGGACGGCGGGAACTGGAGAAACGAAATGCGCAACGTGATTTGCATCCTCGCAGTCTTGCTGGCGCCGTTTTCGGTCGTTGCCTCGAGCCACAACACCCTCACCCCCGAGGAGGCCGCGGCCGGATGGATCCTGCTCTGGGACGGGAAGACCGAATATGGCTGGGAGTGGCACGGGGACGCACGCTGGAAGGTGGACGACGGGGTGCTTCGATCAGACGGCGGCGGCTACGGGTGGCTGGGCACCACCAGCATGTTCGGCGACTTCGAAGTCAAGTTGGAGTTTCGCACCGCGGAGGACGGCAACAGCGGCCTCTTTCTGCGCTCGGCCCGCAGGGGTCCGCCCCACGAGACCGGGTATGAGCTGCAGATCTACAACCGGCAGCCGCAAGGCTACAATACCGGCAGCCTGGTCTTCTACGTCAAGGCCGAACCCGCCCGGTTCGAGGGCGGCCAGTGGAACCAATACGAAGTTCGTGCCGTGGGAAGCCGCCTTGTGGTCAGGCTCAACGGCAGGGAAGTACTCGACGCCAATGACTCGTCGCATGCCGTGGGTGTGATTGGCCTGCAACACAACGTGGACAAACCCATCGAGTTCCGCAACATCAAGCTCAAGCCGCTGGGGTTGAGTCCGCTGTTCAATGGACAGGACCTGAACGGTTGGCGGAAGGTCGATCGCCCCAACCGGGACGATGTGCATGAATGGTCGGTGCGGAACGGCATTCTCCACGTCGAGAAGGGCGCCGGACAGTTGGAGACCGAGAAGGAGTTCAGGAATCTGGTGCTGCAGTTGGCAATCCGCACCAACCCGCCCCACGCCGGACACCATCCCAACAGCGGTGTATTCTTCCGCGGGGAGAAGGGGGTCTTCTGGAGCGGATACGAGTCCCAGATCCGCAACGAGTTCCGCAACGGCGACCGCAGGCAGCCCCATGATTTCGGCACCGGAGGCCTCTACTTCTACGTCCCGGCCCGCGAAGTCATTCCCGAAGATGGAGAGTTCTTTTACAAGACGGTCATCGCCAATGGCCGCCACCTTGCGGTCTGGGTGAACGGCGTCCAGACCAGCGACTGGGAAGACCCGCGGCCGCCCGGGAACAACGCCCGGCGCCAAGCCCGGCTGGTTCCGGGCGTGGTCAGCCTTCAGGCCCACGATCCCACCACCAATCTGGACTTCAGGAATATCCGGGCCGTCGAGTTGCCGGAGCGTTAACCCTCGAAATCGATGGTCGCGGCTGAGTCGGCGGGAGGCTCGCCAGGAATCCCCTGATCGCGTGCGCCGGTCTCAGGCCGCCGGTCCCTTTCCAGCATTGATGCCGAGCTCTCGCCGATATGCCTCGAGCGGGAGCGAATCCTCCGGCATCACGTTTCCCACGTTCACCTCAGGTCCGAAGCGATCCACCAGATCGCGCCGCATCCGGTGGATGTCGTGGGACTGAACACCGGAGATCCAGGGTCCGGGCAGTTCGAACATGACTCGATCGAGGCCGACGGCCGCCACCGTTTCGTCGATTTCGCGGCGGGTCGCGTCATTGGCGTGAACCAGTTCTGCGGCCTCCAACAGTATGATGCTGGCGCCGGCGTCGAGGCAGGCCCGGGCGTCGTCGGGAAAGCTGGGACCGTGGGAAAGCCCTTCCTTCTTTCCGACTTCTCCCAGGACACCCATCCCGAATGAGGTCACTGCATCCTCGATGACCCGGACCTTCCATTCCAGAGGGACGTCGGCGACGTTGTCGGAGACCTCGATCCAGCGATAGCCTGCCCTTTGGCACGCGGGAAGGTAGAGATCGGCTTCCCCATGGATCTGGGCATACTCGAGATACTGGCCTCCGGGGAAGGGCTCGATCCGGTGGGACCGGTACGCGTCGATCTTCTCGACCAGGACTTGGTCCGCAAGCAGCCGTGACAGACCGACGGCGATCTTGGCGAAGTCGATGTAGGGCGCCGCCGTAGCGGTCAGGTCATTCTGCCGGCCGGGCCCCAGGCCCCAATCCACGACCATGGTCAGGCCCGACGCCCGGGGCTTTCGGCTACGGGGAGCGCCGTCCAATCCGGCGAATATATGCCGTTCGTTCATCTGTGCGGGCCGGTTGCCGTCATCCGGCGAGTTTTCGGTTGCCGGGATCGTAGCGGGGAATGGACACTACCGTCGCCCCCTGCGGCTCCTCGAAATAATCGATTTCCAGGCGGCTTCCCGGCAGCGCCGCCGCCGTCGGGAGGTAGCTGTACGCCAGGCTCTCCCGGACCGTGTAGCCGTACCCGGCACTGGTGACGTAGCCCACCCGGCTTCCTTCAAATCGGACCGGTTCGGATCCCATGAGCACCGTATCGGAATCATCCAGCCGGAGGCAGCACCAACGCCGGCTCACACCTTCGGTTCCGATCCTCTCCAGCGCGGCGCGCCCCAGAAAGTCCTTCTTGTCCATGCGCACGGCGAAACCGAGACCCGCCTCCAGCGGATTGTATTCCGTGTGGACGTCGGAACCCCACAACCGGTAACCCTTCTCCAGCCTCAGGCTCTCGAAGGCTCCTCCACCGGCGGCCGCCACACCCAGGGAACGGCCCGCCTCCCAGAGCGTATCCCACAACTGCATCCCGTATTCCGTCGGGGCGTAAAGTTCCCAGCCCAGTTCTCCCACGTAGGAGATGCGAAGAGCCAGCACCGGCACGTGGCGCACATGGACCCACCGGGCGGTCAGGTAGGGAAAGCCCTGGTTCGACAGGTCGTTCTCGCTGACGGATTGGACCAGCTCGCGAGCGGCGGGCCCCCAGACTCCAAGACAGCAATAGGCCGACGTCACGTCCCGAATTCGGACCGGCCCTTTCCGGTCCAGATTGAAGCGGAGCCAAGCCAGGTCCCGCATGCCCGTCGCGGCTCCCGTGATGACCCAGAAACGATCCTCCTCCAAGCGGGTGACGGTGAGGTCGGCCTCCATCCCTCCGCGGCGGTTCAGCAACGCCGTGTACGTGATTCGGCCGGGAGGCCGGTCCATCCGGTTGGCGGCCAGGTGCTGGAGGAAGCCAAGGGAGCCCGGTCCCGCGATCTCCAGCTTGGTGAACGGGGTCAGGTCGAAGAGGCAGACCCGCTCCCGGGCGGCGCGATGCTCGGAACCGATCAGGGGGGACCAGAATCGAGCACTCCAGCCCTGCCGGTCGTGTCCTCCTTCGGGAACCGGAAGACGCTTACTGGCGGCGAACCAGTGGGGCCGTTCCCAACCGGCGTTCTCGAACATCTCCCCACCCAGTTCCTCCAGACGTGGGTGAAAGGGGCTCAGCCGCAACCGGCGCGGATGCTGTATCTGCTGGTTGGGATGGATGATGTCGTAGACTTCCCGATACTGCGTTCGTCCTCGAGCCAGGACGTAGGGCCGGCTGGGGACATGGGCGTGGAAGCGATTGCAGTCCAGGTCACGCAGGTCCAGCGGGGGGAGACCCTCCACCATGTACTGGGCGATGGCCCGGCCCACGCCTCCTCCGTGAGTCAGCCACACTCCCTCTGCCAGCCAGAAACCCTCCAGCTGAGAGGATTGTCCCAGCAGTGACTGGCCGTCGGGGGTGAAAGCGAAGATCCCGTTGATTCGAAAGGGGAACGATGCCTCCCGCAGGCAAGGAAATAGCTCCCTGGAATCGTCCAGGGCGTTCTCGAAGTGGTGGGACGGAAACGGACGGAGCGCCGGTTGGGGAGCACCCGACCGGTCGGGCCCCAATGACTCGACGTCCACCGGCAGCGGCTCGTGACGGTAGGAGCCCACGCCGTAGCGGTCGAAGTCCTGCCGAGAGTACATGGAGCGATCCTGGTGGCGGAGGATCGGCTGCATCACTTCCTCGCTTGCACCGGCCAGCGCGGACAGCGGACCCGTCCGGGCGTAGAGATGCTGCATGGGCTGCATGGGGACGGGAACTCCCGCCATCCTGCCGACGCGGGGACCCCAGATTCCCGCGCAGAGGAGAACCGCCTCGGCTTCGATGCGGCCCTGGTTGCAGACCACTGCCGTCACCCGGCCATCGCGGGTCTCGATGGCGGTGACCCTGGCGCCGGGCACGAAGCGCGCACCCCGGCACCCCGCCTCCCGGGCCAAGGCCTCCAAGATGCGGACCCCTTTCCCCAGGCCGTCGGACGGGACGTGGTAACCGCTGTATATCCGCCGTGTGTCAATTTGGGGAATGAGGGACCCGACCTCTTCAGGGGTCAGTATCCGGGCCGGCAACCCCCAGGATCGGGCCAGCCCGACACGCCGCTTAAGGTCCCGGTGCCGTTCCGGACTGCCGGCCACTTCGATGCTTCCTGCCTGATGGAAGCAGGGGCCCTCCGTTTGGGAGCCCAGCTCGCGGTAAAGCTGGACGGTCCACTGGCCCAATTTGCAGACGGTGCGGGAGGGATTTGTCTGGAAGAGGAGTCCGGGAGCGTGTGAAGTGGATCCCAGAACCTGGAACAGAGGGCCCTGGTCCAGGACGACCACGCTGTCCCAACCGAAACGGGTCAGGTAGTAGGCGGCGCTGGAACCCACCACGCCGGCGCCAATGATTACCACCCGAGCGCGGCGGGGAAGTCTGGGAGGATTCATGGGTCCGGGCGGGATTCTATCGCCGTGAAGGATTTTGGTACAACTCTTCCGGGAGGTCCACGCCGAGCCGGCCGGCACCAATTCGGGCCAGCCAGCAGCAGCCATCGAGTGTCGTAGCCACGTTCACGTCCGGCTGTTAGAGTTGCTCCTTCTGCCAGGGGAACCGAATCACATGATCCTCTCCTTCGTCCTCTATCTGGTGATCCTGCTGGGGCTGGGCCTCTATGCGGCCCGCTTCATCAAGAGCCTGAAGGGATTCCTGTTGGCCGACCGCTCCATGGGGCCTTTCGTCACGGCAATGTCTGCCGAAGCCTCCGCCATGAGCGGCTGGTTGCTGATCGCCGTCCCCGCTCGTGCATTCACCTACGGACTCTCGGCCATCTGGGTGGGAATGGCCTGTGTCATGGGGGACGCTGTGAGTTGGCTGTCGGTCTCCAGGCGATTGCGACGGCAGACGGAGCGGCTGCGGGCCCTGACCTTGCCCGAGTACTTCGAAAAGAGGTTCGTCAAGGAAGGAGGGTACGCAGTTCAACTGGTGGCCACGCTGGGAATCATGGTCTTCATGCTCATCTATCTCTGGGCCCAGTTCGTCGCCGCAGGCAAGGCCATGTCGGCCATTCTGGATTTCGTCGACTATTCGGAAGCCACGTTGCTGGCTGCCGTCATCATCATCGTGTACACGCTGCTGGGAGGGTTCCGGGCCGTTGCCTGGACCGACTTTCTCCAGGGCTTCATGATGCTGTTCGCGCTCACGGCTCTGCCCCTGATCTGCCTGGCGAACGTGGGCGGTTGGACGGCGCTCATGGGACACCTCTCCCAGGTCTCCTCCGAGATGCCCGGAACCGCCAGCTCCAACCTGGATCACTGGTTCGCGGGGCTGACGGGGTTGGTGCTGTTCACGTTTCTCTTCGAGGACGCCGGAGTGGGGGTCGGGTACGTGGGTCAACCTCATCTCTGCGCTCGCTATATGGCGGTTCGGAAGGTGCGCCACCTCAAGACGGCGTTCATGGTATCCGTCTGCTGGAATCTGCTGGCCGTCTCGGGGGCCGTGCTGTTGGGGTTGACCGCCCACTATTGGTACCGGTTCGTTGCCGGAGCCGGAGGAACGGTCGAGTCCAGGCTGGATACGGCCTTGGTCTTCAACGTGGAGCAGGTTCTGCCCATGATGGCCCGCCAGGTTCTGGATCCGTGGGTTGCCGGAATTCTGGTCTCGGCCATGCTGGCGGCCATCATGTCCTCAGCCGACAGCTTCCTGCTTTCCGCTGCCAGTTCCATGACCCGGGACGTCTACCAGCGCATCTTCCGGCAACAGGCCTCGGAACGGGAACTGCTCAAGATATCGAGAGTGGTGACCATCGTGCTGGGAACGGGAGCCTTGTTGCTGGCCCTTTCGACTGATCCCTGGGATCCTGAAGCCACGGTATATCATCTGGTCCTGTACGCTTGGGGCGGACTCTCCGCCTGCTTCACCGCCCCCCTCGTAATGGCCCTCTTCTACCGGAAAATGACTCGAGCCGGATGCCTGGCGGGAATCCTGATCGGCGCCGGGACCAGCTTGGTCTGGCGCAATATCGAGTTTCTCTCCTCCGTCGCCTACGAGTTGATCCCGTCGGTGATCATCTCGGGCTGTTCCATATGGCTGGTCTCACGGATGACCTGGAACGGAGACTCCGGGAAGCACTGAAGAAAACTATGCAGATTCTTCGACCCGGGCGCCGTGGGTGTCCAGATCCAGGATCTGGAATTGGGCGCGAGTCCCGGCGACCGCCAGGGTCCGGACCATCCAGGCTCCGATCTCCGTTTCGCGCCCGTCAGCCAGTGCGATCACGGTAGAACCCGAACCGCTGACGAAGGTGCCCAAGAGCGAGGCGTTCCATTCGCATTCCGGGGGAGGTCCGCCAAGCACCTTCTCCAATCCCGGCACCAGGCTCGCCCGGTAGGACTGGTGGAGCCGGTCCAGCGTCGCTTCCCTCAGGAGCCGGGGCTCGCCCGCTTGGAGCGCATGCACCAACAGGGAGGAGCGTTGGATGTTGAACACGGCAGCGGCCAGATCGTAGGTCCGCGGCAGGATGGCGCGGGCTTCGGGTGTGGAAATGGCCTGATCCGGCACGGCCACGACGAAACGGCAGTGCAGGGCGGAACACAGCCGCAGGGAGCGGACCCGGGCTCCTGAGGTCCAGGAAAGGACCCATCCGCCCAGCAGGCTGGCGGCCAGGTTGTCGGGATGGCCTTCCAGGGGATAGGCGATCCGGAGGGCGTCATCGTTGGAAAAGCGCTCACCGGCGATCTTCTCGGCGATCTTGATCCCCGCGATGATTGCAGCGCCGCTGCTGCCCAGTCCGCGAGTGAGGGGGATGGGGTTGTCGATGCTGAGGCGGATACCGGGGACGTCGACGCCCAAGGCGGAGAAGGCGACTCTCAGGGATCGGTCCAGGACGTTCTCCTCCAGGGGCAGGCTCCAATCCGGAGGCCATTCCAGTCCGCCGTCTTCGATGGGTTCCACACCGACGGTCAGGTAGAGGCTCAGCGCTGCCGAGAGAGTATCGAACCCGGGCCCCAGATTGCTGGTGCTGGCCGGGACGCGGACCTGGAATGGCTTCCAGTTCATCCTGCTCTACTGCGGGTGGCTCCGGACCAGTTCCAGCATGGCGTCCCGTTTCGGATCCCGGCCCGTCCAGGCCGAGAACTGGAGCGCCGCCTGCTCTACGAACATCTCCATTCCCGAAATGGTCCCGATGCCCTGTGCAGCCGCCAACCGCAAGAGCTTCGTCTGCTCCGGCTCGTAGACCAGATCGTAGATCCAATCGAAACGCAGGTCCGGCCCTGCCAGCAGCGAGGCGTCCACGTCGGGGGACTGGCCCACCGGAGTGGTGTTGACGCAGAGAAACGCGGAATCGGGAAGTTCCGGGAGCACGGTATGGGCACAGCCGTATTGGCGCGCGAACCGTGCGACCCGCTCCGCACTGCGTCCGGCCACCGTCACCCTCGCTCCGTGGCCGATCAGGGCCTCCGTCACGGTGTGAGCGACGCCCCCGTTTCCCAAGACCAGAGCATCCTTTCCTCGAATGGGGGTCCTGGAGAGAAGTGGCTGCAGGAACCCGCGATAGTCCGTGTTCAATCCCTCCCACCGGCCGTCCTCGCGCACCAGCGTGTTGACGGCGGGCGCCGCGGCAGTGTCTCGGGACACCAGGGCGGCGGCATCCTGCTTGAACGGCAGCGTCACACTGAACCCCTTGAAGGACAGACGGCTGCCCTCCAGGTAGTGGAACCAAGGCTCCATCTCGTCCAGCCGGATCGGGAGATAGAGTCGGCGCTCGAAATCGTGTTGCCTGAAGAGCTGATTGTGGATCCAGGGAGACCGGGAATGAGCCACCGGATTCCCCAGAACGGCATACAGATCGGGAGCCTGATTCCAGGAATCGAGCCGGTAGAGGTCCACTGCGGTTTCCAGGCTGAATTGACCTGGCGCCGTTCCCTCACCTTCTTCCTCCGCCACGAAAGTCCAGGCGTTCCCCAGGAAGGCGCCCAAGGCCCGGGAGGGCTGGCCGAAGTCCCCCATGCCCAGCAGGACGTATGCTTCCTCCTGGGGGACCGATTCCATCCAGCTCAACAGGGTCACCAACTCCCGGGTGGAAGAGACCATCACGGCGATCTTGACCACATCGCCCTTCAAGGCGTCGAGTCTGGCGTAGAGCCGGTTCAGATCTCCGGGAAAGGTGTCGAAGGAGTGGAAAGAACGGATCAGTCGCGTCGTGTCGGGGAAGGGCGGGAGTTCCTGGACGTCATGTTCCACGTCCACCCAATGGAATCCGCTCCTCGCGGCCTCCAAGAGCAGGTTCAATCGATCCGCTTCCGGACCGGTGTAGCTCCCCCCCTCGCGCGGCGGGCGGCAAGTTGCGATGAACTCGGTCCGAGTCCCGGCCGGCAGGGGTGGGACCTGGGGTGTGGAAAGGCTATCCAGGCGGCATTCGATGAGGGCTACCCGGCCCGCATATCGATGAACCTTTTCCAGCAGGCGTGACGGTGATTCCTCACCCAGGGCAAGACAGAGTTTGGGCATGGGCGTCTCACCCGTTCACGACCGAACCGGAGTCGGCGCCGCCGTCGATTCGGCCCCAGAACCTGTAAAAGTATTCGACCATGGAAGCACAGGCCAGAATCACCACCGCCCAGAGCAGGTATTGTCCGGCGCTAGCCAGCCAGGCAGAATCCCGCTGTCCCAGAATCAGGCAACTCACGCACAGCACCTGGGTCCACATCTTGGCCTTCCCCAATCGGGAAGCGTCGATGGTGACTCCTTGAGCCGAGGCGATGCTTCTGAGTCCGGTTACGGCAAGCTCGCGGCCGATGACCAGGATCACCATCCAGGCTGAGGCCACGCCCCACTCCACCAGTGCGACCAGGGCCGCCGATATGAGCACTTTGTCCGCCACCGGATCCAGGAGCTTGCCCAGCGTGGTCACCTGCAACCGTTTTCGCGCCAGATAGCCATCGAAATAGTCGGTGGCCGAGGCGGCGAGGAACACGATGAATCCCCACAATTCCCGGTCCTTGAACTTCCCCGTCAGCAGCACCACGAGAAGCAGGGGCACCAGAAAAATTCGCGTAACCGTAAGGCCGTTGGGCAGGTTCATGGCTGGCTAAAGTAACACAATCCCCGAAAGAGTCACAAACGATTCCAGGGGGCTCTGAGCCCACTTGCTCCCAGGTTCGATAGATTCGTGCGGGCGAATGGCGGGTCTGGATCGCCTGCAGAGGCCGAATGGGCCGAACTTGCGTCAAATATGAAACTTTTTCGGCTATCCGGAATCCAAATTTCGTTCGAAGGGATTGACAAAAGGCCCAGGAATCCGTCAAATGGGCGACCCGGAGATTGGAGAGAGGTTCCGGAATGACGCGAGTTGGGAAAGTTGTCCTTATTTTGTCCACTACGCTGGTGCTTGGCGCCTCCGCCGGGATCGGTCTGCTTTCAGATCCCGAAACGGGCGCGCTGCTCGGACGTTTCCGGCAGGAATCGGCGTCCCCGGAGCAGTTCGTGGGACCGCGGGATTCCGGATATCGTGTCTTTGTCGCCACAGCCTACTGCCTCAAGGGGGTGACCCGTTCCGGCGTGCGCGTCAAACGTGGCATCGTGGCGGCCGATCCGTCCAGAATTCCTCTGGGATCGGTCATCCAGGTGAGGGCCGGAAGCTACAGTGGGATCTACCGGGTTCTCGACACCGGTTCTGCGATCAAGGGCAGAATCATCGACATCTACGTTCCCGACTACAACGAGGCCATGCGGTTCGGCAGACAGCGAGTTCAGGTCCGGGTTCTGCGCCATGGCTGGGATCGGGAAATTCCCACGGATGCGCTGAGTTAGCTCTCTCAAAAAACCGGGCCTTTCCCTGCCGATTGCTATAATTCCGCTCGATGAGTGAGGAGATTCTGGAGGCCCGTCTCGGGCACCTTCCGGACAAGTGCGGCGTCTACCTGTTCCGGGACGCCGAGCAGCGGATCATCTACATCGGCAAGGGCAAGAGTCTCAGGCACCGGGTGCGCTCCTACTTTCAGGCCAGCCGGTCCTGGGACCAGAAGACGGAGGTTCTGAAGCGCCAAATTCGGGATCTCGAGTTCATCGTCACCGATACCGAAGTGGAAGCTCTCATCCTGGAGAGCAACCTGGTCCGCAAATACAAGCCCAAGTTCAACGTGAATCTGAAGGACGACAAATCCTTCCTGCTGGTGAAGCTGACGGTGAACGAGGACTTCCCCAGGGTTCTGCTCACCCGGCGCAAGCTGCGAGACGGAGCCCTCTACTTCGGGCCTTTCCTGCCGGCCTCTCTGGCCCGCAACACCATCAAGATCATCAACCGCCATTTTCTGCTCCGAACCTGCGACATGGAGATCGACGGAAGTCTGGATCGACCTTGTCTCGAGTACTACATCAAACGCTGCCTGGGTCCGTGCGTGACGGGTCTCTGCTCCCAGCCCCAGTACACCGCGGCGGTCAGGGACGTGATCCTGTTGCTCGAGGGAAAGAACGAGGAATTGCTCCGGAATCTGACTCGCCGGATGCTGGCCGCTTCCGAGAAACTGCAGTACGAGACGGCGGCCTTCTACCGGGATCGAATCCGCATGGTCCGGGAACTCAATGAGAAGCAGAAGATGATTTTGAGTGGGCCGTCAGACGTGGACATCTTCGCTTACTACCGGGAGGGGCCCCGACTGGCCCTCCAGCTCTTCACCATGCGGAACGCCAGGATCGTCGGGAAACGGGAGTTCTATTGGGAGGACCTGAAGTATTTCCATCCCGCTCGTTTCCTGAGGGATGCTCTCCAGCAATACTATCTGAATTCCGGATTTGTTCCCGGGGAGATCTATCTTCCCGCCGAGGCCGAGGACCAGGAACTGATCCGGACCTGGCTGGACAGCCGGCGAACCATGGGACAGCGGCGGCAGGTACGCATCCTGGTGCCCCGGAGGGGCAGCAAACACGACCTTCTGCTATTGGTCGAACGCAACGCCAAGGTGGCTTTCGAGCGCCGTTTCAAAGTCCTGAGGACGGCTCGATTGAAGGTCTTGGAGGAACTCCAGAGTCTTCTGGACCTGGAGGAGACTCCCGGCCGAATCGAGGCCTTCGACGTCTCCAATATCCAGGGAGAGGAGACGGTGGCTTCCATGGTGGTCTGTCTGGACGGACGCATGGAGCATAGCGAGTATCGGAAATACCGGATCAGGACGGTGTCCGGCCCCGACGACTATTCGGCCATGCGGGAAGCCGTTCGCCGAAGATACCGGCGTCTGCTCGACGAAAAACAGGCCCTTCCTCATTTGATTCTCATCGACGGAGGCAAGGGGCAACTGCACAGCGCGTATCAGGCGCTATCCGAGTTGGGAGTCGAAGACACGCCCCTGATCAGTTTGGCAAAGCGGGAGGAGCACATCTTCGTCAAGGGGAGGGAGGATGCCCTCGTCCCGGACCGGGGTTCGCCCCTGTTGCATCTGGTCCAGGAGATCCGGGACGAAGCGCATCGTTTCGCGGTCAGCTACCATCGAAAGCGCCGCTCGATACGGGATTTCGGTTCCGAGCTGGACCGGATCCGCGGCATCGGCGAGAAACGCAAGAAGCGGCTGTTGCGCAACTTCGGCAGCGTCAACCGAATCCGGCGCGCCACCACCGAAGAGTTGGCCCCCTTCCTGGGAGAAAAGCTGGCCATCCGCGTCAAGGAGGGCCTGTCCGAATCAGGCTGAGGGAGCGCCGGCATTCCGACCGCCGAACGGGAGCGGCGGCTGTGCGCCAGGCTAACTGGTACAAGATAGGCGGTGAAAGTCCGCTGAAACGAAGGACTAACCATCCACGTTTCTCCGCGAGCCGTGCGTGGGCACCCGTGAGGGTGTCGGCGAAGCGTCGGTAGCGGTGCGTATGGGCAGGCTATTGAGCATCGAAAGCTCCATGATCGGAAGTGCCGAGGCTGTAGTCGCGGTCGAAGGCAACACCGGCTGGACCGCCCAGGTGAGGGACGGCCGGGCTCCGCGGTGTCAAAGAACCCAGGCACGTACGCAAATCTTGTTCCGGAACCTGGGAGGGCTTCATTTCACCCCGGGGGGTCGCCCCGGGGTCGCATGAGAAAGGAGTAACCCGAAACTCATGATGGACGGAACGAAGCAATCGGATTCATCCATAGTAGCGATGAAGCGGGCGAACAAAGAGGGGCGACTCTCGGCGGAGCCGGTGGAGCGAAGGGATGGAACCAAGGGGAATGCGGTGTGCCAAAGCACGCGCCGGACGCAGAGTCGGGGGAGCGTGTCCCAAGCGGTGGACCGGATACGGCGAGCGATCGCGAGAAACCCCAAGGAGCGACTGACCGCGCTGCTGCACCATGTCACCGTGGAGGCTCTGCGCCGCGCCTATCTCGGACTGAGAAAGGACGCTGCGCCGGGAATCGACGGGATACGGTGGGAGGAGTACGGGGCGAAGCTGGAAGAGCGACTGCTGGACCTGCATCGCCGCGTGCACCGGGGCGCGTACCGAGCGCCTCCCGTCCGGCGGGTGAGAATCCCCAAGCCGGATGGAAGGACACGACCGCTCGGCGTGGCCGCGCTGGAGGACAAGATCCTCCAGAAGGCAGTCGTGGACGAGCTCCTGACGCCGATCTATGAGGCGGAGTTTCTCGGGCTCAGCTACGGGTTCCGGCCCGGACGGAAGGCGCATGACGCGCTGGATGCCTTGGCCTTTGGGATCGAGCGGCGGAAAGTCAATTGGATCGTGGACGCGGACATTCGGACGTTCTTTGATGCGATCGACCGGGACTGCCTGATGCAGTTCATGGAACGACGGATCGGAGACCGGCGGGTGCTGCGGCTGGTTCGCAAGTGGCTGAACGCCGGCGTGATGGAAGAAGGGACCTGGTCGGACTCGGGGAGAGGGACGCCACAGGGCGCCAACGTCTCGCCGGTCATGGCCAACGTGTACCTGCACTACGTGCTGGACCAATGGTTCCATCGGACGTGGCGCCCACGAGTCCCAAAAGGCGAAGCGATCCTGGTGCGATATGCGGACGACTTCGTGGCCGGATTCCAGAGACGGGCGGACGCGGAGCGGTTTCTCCGAGACCTGGGGGAACGGTGCGCCGAGTTCGGGCTGGACCTGCACCCGGAAAAGACGCGACTGGTGGAGTTCGGACGATTTGCGGCAGCGGATCGACGGCGACGCGGGGAGCGGAAACCGGAAACGTTCGACTTTCTGGGGTTCACGCACTACTGCGCGAAGACCCGGAAGGGACGGTTCCGGCTGGGGCGGAAGCCAAGCGCGAAACGGATGAGCCGGACCCTGCGACGGGTGGGGGAGAGGCTGTGGAGACAACGGCACGCGGATCACTGGGAGGTCGGGAAATGGTTGAGCCGGGTCCTGAATGGCTGGCTGAACTATTTTGCGGTCCCCGGGAGTACGCGGTGGCTGCGAGGATTCTGCTATCTGCTGCAACGGCGGTGGCTGCGAGCCTTGCGCCGCCGGTCTCAGCGCGACCGCTACAGTTGGAGACGGTTGCGACGGATGACGGAATTGCTCTGGCCATCCGTGAGAATCCGTCATCCGTGGCCGACGCAACGGTTTGGCTGGCCGTCCACACCCAAGGTAGGAGCCGGATGCCTTAACGGGCACGTCCGGATCTGCGCGGGGGGCGGCAGGAAACTGCCGTTCCTACCGTGACTTCTTGCCGCCGAACGCCATTGCAACAGTCAAGCACCGCGGGAGCGGGCAAGGAACGACCGTCCAACGGAATGTGGAGAAAGAGAGGGGGACAGGAATGTCCCCGCTCCTACCCGTAGACGTGGGTGTTGTAAAAGGGAGCGAAAGCCGCGGTGAGAGCCAAGGCATAGGACTGGTCCCGGTTCAGAAGTTCCTGGCTCAGGAGCATCCAGCCTTCCTGTCCGGATTGCAACTGCCGAGCTCGGCAAAACCGGTCGATGACGATCTCCAACTCGATCTTTCGATCGATCACCGGATCCGCAATCTGAGATGGAACCGATATCCCGTTGCCATGGCCGAAATATCCGTTGAGACCGTCCGACACGTAAACCCAACTCTCCAAGACAACCTGCCGCCGAGCCCCCGCGGAAGCGATCACGTTGAATCCTTCCTCCAGGCCGACATAGAAGTCGGCCTCGCTCCGCTCCCGCTTCAACTGCATGATGAGATGGTCCACCCGACTCAGCGCGCTCCAGGACAGGTCCGCCGAGGTCGTGGGGATCTTCGGAGCATCGGTGGGGACGTCGTAACAGAGGAAGTCAACGCGATCATCGATCCCACGAGGCATCCTTTTCGCGAGCTGTTCCCAGATCTGCTTTACGGCATTCACCTTGGCGGGCCGAGTGCTCCCAACGGCGACTCTCATCTCAATTCAGTCTAGCAGCCCATGGCGACTTTTTTCGATGCCGTATTCGACCCGTTTCATACCTTGCCGAACTCTTTCACTCCTCCTCTTCGGTGATGCAAAGTGCAGTATTTGTAGCAGGTCATGGTGAATCCGGCCATTGCTGGCCAGGACGGTCCGTTCCTCCAATTGGAACGGGGAACCGTCCAGATCGCTGACCCTTCCTCCGGCCTCCTCCACCACCAGCCAGCCGGCCGCCATGTCCCAGGGACTCAGACTCAACTCCCAGTAACCGTCAAAACGCCCGCATGCAACGTAACAGAGGTCGAGCGCGGCCGATCCATCACGACGGACGGCCTGGACCTTGCGGGACACCCGTGCAAACAGTTCAAGGTTCATCTCCATCTCCCGGTAATCGTAGGAGAAACCCGTGGCGAGAAAGCCGTCTTGCAGATCGGTTTGTTCGGACACGCGGATCGGCTTGCCGTTGAGTTGCGCTCCGCCGCCCGACGTCGCCGAAAAGAGCTCTTCCGCCACCGGGTCGTAGACGACTCCCAGCCGGATCCGGTCTTCGACGCGATAAGCCACGGAAACGCTGAAAAAGGGGTACCGGTGGGAATAGTTGGTGGTGCCGTCCAAGGGATCGATCACCCATTGCCGCTCGCTCGCTCCATGAACGCCTGATTCCTCGGCCAGGATGGAATCGTGGGGGAAATGGCGCCGGATGATGTCGATAATGGTCCTCTCGGCGGCGAGATCGGCCTCCGTCACCAGGTTTCTGGGGCCTTTGGCGGACACCTCGAAATCGGAGTCCAGGTATTCCAGCAGGACTCGGCCACCCTCCAGTGCGGCGTCCCTGGCCACTGCCATGATTGCGCTCGTTCCCATCACGTGTCCCCGCCGGTCCGGACCAGGAGCACGACTGACTGAACGGCGATTCCCTCGCGGCGGCCGATGGCGCCGCAACCTTCCATCGTGGTTGCCTTGAGGCCGATTCGTCCCGGTTCCACCGCAAGCACCCTCGCCAGATTCGCCTTCATGGCCTCCACGTGGGGCTGGATCCGGGGAGCTTCCGCCAGCACGGTGATGTCCAGGTTGACGACGGAAAACCCCCGGTCCCGGACCAGCTCATACGCCTTCTCCAAAAGCGTCAGGCTGGAGCTGCCGCGGTAAGCCGGATCGGAGTCGGGAAACCAGGTGCCGATGTCCCTCAGCCCGGCGGCGCCCAGAAGGGCGTCGGTCACCGCGTGGAGCAGTGCGTCGGCGTCCGAGTGCCCCTGCAAACCCAGGGGGTGCGGGATCCGGACACCTCCCAGCAAAAGGCGGCGATCCTGTCCAAAAGGGTGAAAGTCGAATCCCAGGCCGACACGAAACCCTTCCGTCATGTCTGCACTCCGTTCCTGCGAAGACGTGGCGGGGTTTCCGAACCGCCGGCCACCGTGCGGGATCTCACAGGTCCCCCTCGAATGTGACCTTGAGATTCCCGGGGTCTCCCGCCACCGCCTGAATCTCCACTCCGATGCGCTCCACCAGGGAGGATTCGTCGGTCCCGTAGAAATGGTCCTGCCCGGCATTTCGGACAGCCTCCCTGAGGATTTCGGCCGGAAATCCCTGAGGCGTCTGGGCCAGCCCCAGGCGCTCGCGCTCCAGGGTTCGCTCCACCCTGCCTGCAGCCACCACCTTCACCGTGTCCCGAATCTTCAAGATGGGAACCGCGGCGTTCCCTCGGCGGACCGCCCGAATCACCCGGGCGATGAGCGGGCCATCAACGAAGGGCCGGGCCGCATCGTGGACCAGGACGATCTCCACGCGAGGCGAGAGTTCTTGGAGACCCCTGGCCACGGTATCCTGGCGGTGGCGCCCACCTGGGGCCACCCGCAGTCTCTTGTCCCCGAAAGCCCCTGCCGACAACTCCTTTCGGACTGTCTCGATCCAGTCTTCCGGCACCAATACCACCGCCTCGTCCAGGAATGGAAGGAAGGGATCGAGGGCGAGCCGATACAGGCGCTCGCCCCCCGTCTTCAAGAACTGCTTTGGGATCTGGGAGCCGAAACGGGAGCCGCTGCCGGCAGCCGCCAGAATCAGTCCCGTCAAGGTCCGATTCCCGGGAGCGCGATCGCTTCGAGGCACTCGCCGACCGTGGCCACGCCCTGCAAGGAGACCCCGCGAACCGGTTCACCCAAGGGCAGGCTGTTGGCGGGAAGAATCAGGTTGCAAAAACCCATCATGGACGCTTCCTTGACCCGGTTTTGGGGGAAGCTGACGGCACGGATCTCTCCAGCGAGGCCGACTTCTCCGAAAACGACCGTCGACTCGGGAATAGGGCGGTTTCCCAAGCTCGACACGATGGCTGCGACGATGGCCAGGTCCACTCCCGGCTCGGTCAAGGAGAAGCCGCCGGCGACGTTGATGTAGACGTCGCTACCCAGGAGATCCAGTCCCAGGCGTTTCTCCAGCATGGCCAGGAGAAGTGCCACCCGGTTGGCGTCGACTCCGTCCGTCATCCGCCTGGCGGCGCTGAAACCACTCTGGCTGACCAGAGCCTGGACCTCCACGAGGACCGGCCTGGAACCCTCCATGGTGCAGGTGACGGCGGATCCCGAAACCTGCTCGCTACGCTGGGAGAGGAAAAGCCTGGACGGATTCTCGACACAGCGAAGTCCGCGGCTGGACATTTCGAAGATGCCCAGCTCGTTGGACGGACCGAATCGGTTCTTGACCGCCCGGACGATCTTTTCGTTCCGGTGGCGAGTCCCCTCGAAGTAGAGCACCACGTCCACGATGTGCTCCAGGGCCTTGGGTCCGGCCAGAGCCCCGTCCTTGGTGATGTGCCCGATGAGCAGGACCGGAACGCTTTCCCGCTTGGCAAAGACCAGGAACTCGGCGGCGCAGTCTCGAATCTGGGTGATGCTGCCCGGGATGGAATCGGAGGCCTCGCTGAACACGGTCTGGATCGAGTCCACGATCACCACCGAAGGCCGGAGACTCGCGATCTGGTCCAGGACCCGCTCCAGACAGGTTTCTCCCAGCAGGTACAGTCGCGTCCCCTTGACCTGCAGCCGATCACCGCGAAGGCGAATCTGCTCGACGGACTCCTCCCCCGCCACGTAGAGGACGGGACGGCCCTGGTTCGAGAGGCTCTCGGCCACCTGAAGCAGGAGCGTCGACTTTCCGATCCCCGGCTCTCCTCCCAACAGAATCAGGGAACCGGGAACGATCCCGCCACCCAGGGTCCGGTCGACCTCCGGGTTTCCGGTAGTTATCCGTTGCAGCCCGCGGCCCTGAATCTCCGCATAAGCGTGCGCCGGCACGGCCGGTCTGGATTTTCCGGAAGCGGATGCCTTTTCCTCCACCAGGGCATTCCAGTCGCCGCAAGAGGGGCAACGGCCGAACCATTTGGGACTCTGGAAGCCGCACTCGCTGCAGACGTGCAAGTGCTTGAGGGGGGCTGCAACCATTGTGGAAATTCTATCAGCCGCCCGTGGCAAAAAGTCGCCACTGCCGGTCCGGCCGAGGCAGTTCCGTCTCGGGGCTACGCGGGGTTCTCGAAACGGGTCCACTGATCCACGAATGCCAGCTTCACCCGACCCGTGGGTCCATTCCGCTGTTTGCCGATGATGATCTGGGCGTAGCGGTCCTCGTCGTCCAGATCATCCTCTTTTTTGTAGAAGGACTCTCGAAAGATGAAGAGGACCACGTCGGCGTCCTGCTCGATGGAACCGGACTCGCGCAGATCCGACAACTGGGGCTCGTGGTTCCCCCGTCTCTGCTCCGGCGCCCGGCTCAACTGGGAGATGGCGATCAGGGGCACGTTCAACTCTTTGGCCAGGGCCTTCAGCGACCGGCTGATGGTGGAAATCTCCTGCTGCCGGTTCTCCTGCCGCCGCCGTGCGGAGACCTCTCCGGACATCAACTGGAGATAATCCACGATGAGCAGATCCAGTCCATGTTCCGACGCCAACCGCCGGGCCTTGGAACGCATCTCCAAGAGGGAGATGCCGGGAGTGTCGTCGATGAAGAGCCGAGCCTGTGAGAGGCGGCTCAGAGCCCCGGCCATCAAGGTCCAGTCTTGTTTGGAAAGGAATCCGGAGCGCATTTTGTGGCTGTCCACCCGAGCCTCGGAGCAGAGAAGCCGCAGGGCCAACTGCTGGGAGGACATCTCCAGGCTGAATAGACCCACCACTTTCTGCTGCTGCACCGTCACATGTTGGGCAATGTTCAGCGCCAGGCTGGTCTTTCCCAGACCGGGCCGCGCCGCGATGATGATGAGATCGGAGTCCTGCAGGCCCGACATCATCTGATCGAGCTGGGAGAATCCGGTGGCGATTCCGGTGACCACTCCCTTGTGCTCGTTGAGGAGTTCCACGTGCTTGTAGGCCGAGGAAAGGAGTTCCTGCAGAGGAGCGAATCCGGTGCGGGATCTCTCTTGGCCGATCTGGAAAATGGCCTTCTCCGCCTCCTCCAGGAGGAGCCCGGGATCTTCCTCGTCGGAAAAACTGCGATTCAGAATGTCGTTGGCGGAGTGGACCAGCTTCCGAAGGATGGACTTCTCCTTGACGATGCTGGCGTAGTGTTCGATGTTGGAGACACGGGGAACCCCGTCCACGAGGGAGGCGATATACGAAACGCCTCCCACCGCGTCCAGGTGGGTGCTCCGCGTCAATTCTTCCCGCAGGGTCAGGGTGTCAATGGCCCGGGACGCTCCGGCCAGGGAGACGATGGTGTCGTAGATGCGGCGGTGGCTTTCGAGATAGAAGTCTTCGCTGACCAGCAATTCGGCCGCCTGGTCGAATACCTGGTTGTCCAGCAGCACCGCCCCCAGGACAGCTCGTTCCGCGTCGGCGCTGTGAGGGAGTGTCTTCTCCAGCGAGGAGGAATTCATGCGCCCCGATTATACGGGGGTTGGGGCAAGATGCGGAAGTCGGTCGACAAGCCAGGCGCGATTGTCACGGCTGTGGCGGACCAGGAAATCTACTGTTCACGGGCATCCGAATCGGGAGTTTCGATTCCGGCTGTCTTCATCTCATCGACCAGGAACTCCAACTCGGCCACCAACCGGTTGGACTCGTCATCCTGCCGTTTCAGCCGCTGCACCGGATCCTCTTCCTCGGGAATGATCGAGACCAGAAGTTGGGCCGTGACCTCGCCGTGACACCGGATGTCCAACCGGTAGTTGCCGATACTCTTGATGGGGTGCTCCAGCGTGATCTTGCGGCGGTCCACTTCAAACCCGTTTGCGGAAAGCAGGTCGGAGACATCTCTCGACGTCACCGAGCCGAACAGCACTCCCGTTTCTCCCGCCCTTCGACTCAGGACTGCGTGCCGGCTCGTCAATTCCTCAGCCAGAAGCTCGGCCTCTGCCTTGTTCTTGGCTTCCCGCCGGGCTTGGGCCAGCCTCTGCGACTCCACCAGCTTCAGGTTGGCCGGAGTCGAAAGCAGCGCCAGCCCCTTGGGAAGCAGGTAGTTTCGTCCGTAGCCTTTGGCCACGCGAACCACATCGCCGCGCCGCCCGAGATGCTCGACATCTCCTACCAGAATCAGTTCCATGGTCGTGCCCCTCAGTGGAAAAACAGTGGGCGGAGGTCAGTCCGAGACGTAGGGAAGGAGGGCCAGATGGCGGGCTCGCTTCAAGGCCCGCTTCAACTTGCGCTGATGCGGGGCACAGACGCCGCTGAGCCTGCGGGGAGATATCTTGGCCCGCTCCGGCACGTACTGATTCAGCATCCTCACATCTTTGAAGTCGATGTATTCGATCTTGTCGGCGCAGAACTTGCAAAACCTGCGTCTTCTAGGCATGGCTCGCTTCCCGGGACGCGGAACCCTTTGCCGGCGCGGGTGTTTCCGGCTGGGCCTTCGGCCGTTCCTTTTTCTTCTTTCTGCCTTCGGCGCGCTTGCGCTCCAAGTCGACGCGAACGGTAAGGAAACGGATGACGGAGTCACTGACCTTGACCCGCCGCTCCAATTCACGCACCGCGTCGTTGGAGTCGGCCCGCAAGGTGAAAATGACGAAATGCCCGTCCTTGTGTTTCTTTACCGGAAAGGCCAAACGCCGGCGCCCCCACCTGTCCACATTGGCCACCTCGGCCCCGCGCTCCTCGGCGGCCTTGCTGAGGCTGTCGATTATGGTTTGGATCTGCTCCTCGTCCAGCGTTGGAGCCAGAATGAAAATCGCTTCGTATTCCCTCATTCGATTGCTTGATCCTCTGTGGTTCGAACCACATTTTCGGAAGTTGCCAAGTGTAGCACAGCCCCCGTCTCTGCTGACAGCGTGGAGCCATAATCGCCGGGTCCAGCCATGGGCTGCTAAACCAACAGCGGCGCGATCACCAGCGCGACGATGGACATGAGCTTGACCAGGATGTTCATGGACGGACCGCTCGTGTCCTTGAACGGGTCCCCCACCGTGTCTCCCACCACGGCCGCCTTGTGGGCATCCGAGCCCTTGCCTCCCATGATGCCCTCCTCGATCATCTTTTTGGCGTTGTCCCAGGCGCCTCCTGCATTGGACATGAAGAGCGCCAGCAGCACGCCCACCAGCATCGATCCGGCCAGCATACCTCCGAGAGAATGGGGTCCCAGCACAAAACCGACGATTACGGGGGCCGCCACGGCGGTGATACCGGGAGCCACCATCTCCTTCAGAGCCGCCCGGGTGGAGATGTCGATGCACCGGGTCGTGTCCGGTTCGGCCTTGCCCTCCATGAGTCCCGGAATCTCCCTGAACTGGCGCCGTACCTCCTCCACCATCTTGAAGGCCGCACGTCCCACCGAGGACATGGTGAGGTTCCCGATAAAGAACGGGAGGGTGCCCCCGATGAAGAAGCCCACAACGACCCGGGGATCGATGAGATCCAGCTGAAGCTGCTTGCCGGGCAGGCTCTGGGCCACGGTCTGGGAATAGGCCGAAAACAGGGCCAGAGCGGTGAGGGCCGCCGAGCCGATGGCGAACCCCTTGCCGATGGCGGCGGTGGTATTGCCCAGGGAATCCAGGCTGTCCGTGATCTTCCGGACTTCCGGCCCCAGGCCGCTCATTTCGGAGATCCCGCCGGCATTGTCGGCTATGGGACCGTAGGCGTCGACCGACATGGTCACACCCACCGTCGCCAGCATGCCCACCGCGGCGATCCCGATTCCGTAGAGGCCTGCAAAGTTGTAAGCGACAAGGATGGTTCCGGCGATGGTCAGTATGGGGAGAGCCGTCGACTCCATCCCCACGGCCAGACCCGAGATGATGTTGGTGGCGACGCCGGTCTTGCAGGATTCGGCAATGCGGCGGACCGGATTGCCCGAGGTGTACCACTCGGTCAGCAATCCAATGAGGACTCCTGCGGCGGCCCCGAAAAAGACCGCATAGAAGACGCCCGACTCGAGTTCCAGCGCACGGACCGCGGCCCAGGTCCCCGCCAGCAGCAGCAGGGCGCTCACATACGTGGCATTGCGGAGCACCGCAGCCGGGCTGAGATTGCGGAGCACGCGAATGGAAACCACGCCGATGAGCGAAGCGATGAGGCCGATGGCGATGACCACCAGGGGAAACAGCATGTAACGGCTCTTTTCGGCGTCCCCGATCATGAGAATCTGACTGGTCCCGGCCGCCGCGATGGCAATTGTGGCGATCACCGAGCCGACGTAACTCTCGAATATGTCCGCTCCCATGCCGGCCGTGTCTCCGACGCAATCGCCCACGTTGTCGGCGATGGTGGCCGGATTTCTCGGGTCATCCTCGGGTATTCCCGCTTCCACCTTGCCTACCAGATCGGCGCCCACGTCCGCCGTCTTGGTAAAGATTCCGCCACCCACTCTGGCGAAAAGTGCGATGGAACTGGCGCCCATGGCAAAGCCGTTGATGTCGCGCTCGGAAATGAAGCCGTTGCTGTAGAGCAGGAAGGCGATGCAGATTCCCAACATGCCCAGGCTGGCAACCGAGAGCCCCATCACGGCTCCTCCGGAGAAAGCCACGTTCAGGGCTTCGCCGATACCGGAGGCTGAGGCAGCCTGGGTGGTTCGGACGTTGGCGCGGGTCGCCGCCTTCATGCCGAAGAAACCGGCGATCATGGACAGGACCGCTCCGGCCAGAAAGGCCATTCCGGTTCCCGCCGAAAGACTCCACCAGAGCAGGAGGAAGACCACCACGACAAAGATGGCCAGAATCCCGTACTCCCGGCGCAGAAACACCATGGCTCCGTCATGGATCGCGTCGGAGATGCGGCGCATCTCCTTGTTCTGAATGTCTATCTTGTTGATGAATCGGTAGATCAGACCGGCTGCGAGGAGTCCGGCCAAGGCCACCGCGCCCACTGCGGGCACCAGTTCTCCGACAGAAAGAAAATTCGCATAGACCATCGAAAACCCACCTTTCAGTTCAGTGGTCAGAGGATTTCGTGCCTCCAACCATTGACCAGGTCCATGGCCCGCAAATGGCCCTGGGTCATAATCGTGTCGACAGCCAGGACCGCACGGTCCAGTACGGAGTCCAATACCCGCCGCTCATCTGAGGAGAAGGGGGAGAGCAGGTAGTCGGTCAGATCGCCGTACACCGAGTCGCCGCCGACGCCAATTCTCAACCGGGGAATCTGTTTCGTTCCCACCATTTGAATGATCGATTCCATACCCTTCTGTCCACCCGAGCTGCCCGAACGCCGGACCCGCAACCGTCCCAACGGCAACTGAACCTCGTCGTAGACCACCAAGAGTTCCTCAGGGTCGACGCCATAGTGAACAACCAACGAGCGAACCGCCACGCCGCTGAGATTCATGTAGGTTTGCGGTTTTGCCAGAATCAGGGATCCGCTCTCGCGCTCGACCCGGCAGACTCGAGCCTTGCCGACGGCGGGACCGAACCGGGTTGTACTCAGGTCCGCCAAGTGGTCGACCAGCATGAACCCCGCGTTGTGTCGGGTCGCTGCGTACCGGCGGCCCGGGTTGCCCAACCCAACGACCAGAAACACCAGAGCTACTCCGCGGGTTGGGTTCCTTCCAGCTGGCCTTCTCCCGCGATCTCCGGTTCGGCGGTTTCGTCTTCCAGCATGGTCTCGTCGGCATCCGTCTCAACCGATGGAGCCGCTATCGTCAGGACCGTCAGGTCCGGGTCGGAGAGGATCGTTACATTGTCCGCATCCACGTCCAATTGTTCCACCCGTACCGAGTCTCCAATCTGCAGGTCGGTCACATCGACTCGAATGTGATCGGGCAGGGTCCCCGGAAGACATTCCAGTTGGATCTCGCGCACTACCAAGTCCAGAATACCCCCATGCAACCTCACACCGTCGGGCGTGCCCACGATCTCCACGGGTACGTCGAAGATCATGGTCCGGTCCATGGATACGGCCATGAAATCGGCATGGATCAACTCTTCACCCACTGGATCTCGCTGGTGCTCCCGAATCAGAACATTTCTCTCCTGGTCCAGGTACTTCAACGTGAAAATCGTATTGTGGCCGGCATCGGAGAGGAGGATCCGGTCCAGGTCCTTGGGATCGACCGAGACGGCAACCGGTTCCACATTGCGGCCGTAGACGATTCCAGGCACTCGTCCCGCGGCCCGGAGCCTCCGGTTCGCGTTCTTCCCGAACTCTTGGCGTATCTTCGACTCCATCGTCAATCGAGACATTTACTCCAACTCCTCATTCCTGTGCTCGAGCCGCTCCGAGAAAACCGGTAACTCGCAGAACTCGGTTTCCGCATTCAGGATCAGCTGACAAACAGCCGGCTCACCGAGGTTTCCTCATGGATCGACCGGATCGCCTCGCCCAACAAACCGGCGACGCTCAAGGTATGAATCTTGGGAATCCGCTTTTCCGGACTGATCCACACCGTATTGGTTACGACAATTCCTTCGAAGTGCGATTTGCGAAGGCGTTTCACGGCCGGCCCCGAAAGGACGGCATGGGTGGCGGCGGCGAAGAGCCTCCGGGCTCCCTGTTTTCTCAGGGCGTCCGTGGCCTGAACCAGGGTCCCCGCCGTGTCGACCATGTCATCGATGATGACCACGTCCCGGCCGTCTACGTCGCCCACGATGCGCATGACCTTGGCCGTGTTCACCCCGACCCGGCGCTTGTCGATGACGGCCAGATTGGCTCCCATTCGCCGCGCGTAGAACCGGGCCCGCTCCACGCCTCCCGCGTCGGGTGAAACCACTGTGGGCCGAATCAACGACGTCTTGTTCTTCAAATGGGAGAGGATCACCGGAGTGGCGAAGAGATGGTCCACGGGAATGTTGAAAAACCCCTGGATCTGTCCCACGTGCAGGTCCATGGAAAGGAGGCGGTGGGTCCCGGCCGCCGTCAGAAGGTCCGCCACCAATTTGGCCGAGATGGGCACTCGGGGTTTGTCCTTCCGGTCCTGACGGGCGTAGCCGTAATAGGGAACCACGGCCGTGACTCGCCGTGCCGAGGAACGCCGAAAGGCATCCAGCATGATCAGGAGTTCCATCAGGTTTTCTCCCACCGGCGGGCAGGTGGGCTGAACCACGAAGACGTCCTTTCCTCTAACGTTCTCCAGAATCTGGAAATTGACTTCGCCGTCGCTGAATCGGGTCAGGTTCGCCCGACCCAGAGGTTCTCCCAGATGGTGGCAGATCTCCTCCGTGAGAGGAGCGTTGGCGCTGCCTGTAAAGATCTTCAGACTGGACATGGAATCAATCCCGCGCCGACCAGCTTCCGGACCCCATTCGATCGGAACCGAAGTGGTCAGGCCAGAACGTCGAGCCCCGATTCTCTCAGTAGTTTCCTATAACGTCTTCTGGAAAGAGTGGAGCAGAATATCAGTTCTCCGCCTTCCTGACAGGCGGATGGCTTTTCCCCCCATTGGTGCCGGTCCCGGCAACCCAAGCCCATGAGTGTCGAGCCGCTCCCACAAACCATGACTCTCTCGCAGCCCAAGGCGATGAGCGCTTTTCTCGCCTCTTCGAGAAAGCCGTAGCGCTGGAACAGCAGCGTTTCGAAGTCGTTCTCCAGATGGGCCCAATGCAGACCGTCTCTGAAGCGTGAGAAGCGATGGATTGTATTCGTCGTCCAGGACCTTGTCAACCTTTCGCCGCCCTCCCAGACGCCCCAATTACGCATGGAATACATCGCCTTCGTGGAGAGATGGCGGCCCGGGTAAAAGAGCATGATGTCCACGGTGCGCCTGAGGTCCGGCAAGGGAGTGATGCGTTCTCCCCGGCCTTCTCCCAGAGCGGACCCTCCCCGGAGGAAGAATGCGACATCGGAGCCGAGTTCTGCCGCCAACGCAGTCAGTTCGGAGAGGCTGAGTCCGCAACCCCATAGCTGGTTCAGTCCCAGGAGGGTCATCGCCGCATTCCCCGAACCGCCTCCGAGGCCGGCACCCAGAGGAATTCTCTTGGTCAGGGTCAATTCCACTCCGGAGGACACGCCTGTTTTTCGCTTCAGCAGACGGGCGGCGCGGCACACCAGGTTCTCGGGTCCCGCCGGTGCGGCCCGGCCATAAACCTGAATCCGAATCTCCGGATCCGCCATGACCCGCAGGATGATCTCGTCCTTCAGGTCCAGCATCTGGAAGACGGTTCGCAACTCATGAAACCCGTCTTCCCGAAGACCCAGAATTTTCAGGATCCAGTTGGTCTTGGCAAAGGAGGGGAGAGCAAGTGAAGGCAACGCAACCAATCAGAGCGTGGAATGAGTAAATTCGCGGCTTTCCCGCGACGGCTGTCGCAGATCACGGGGCTTTCGACGAGAGGCGCCGCTTCAAATCAGCCACTTTCCGTTGAAGTCTTTGGAATTCCTCGTCGGTGGCCACGATCACGCCCCGCTCGTAATACTGAAGTGCAGTCTCAAGCTGACCGAGTTCAATGTACAGATCTCCCAGATGATCGAAAATCGTCGGGTCTTCGATCAGCCGGGCCGCCCGTTTCAGATTGACCTCGGCCTCGTCAAGGCGGTCCAGCTTGAAATAGACCCATCCCAGGCTGTCCAGATAGGCTCCATTGTACGGGTCCATTTCTGTCGCTTTTCTGATGTAGTCCAACGCTTCGTGCAGACGGATCCCCCGATCTGCCCACATGTAGCCCAGATAGTTGAGGACGCCGGCGTGGTCCGGGTTGGACTCCAGAATCCTCATGAATTCGGCTTCGGCGTCAGGAAGTTTCTCCTGTCTTTCGTAGACGGATGCGAGCCGAAACTTGAGGGGTTCACTGTCCGGTTTGAGACCGAGTCCTTCCTTGATGGCTTCTTCGGCTTTCCCGTAATTCTGGTGATCCATGTAGAGTTGGCTGATGATGCGGTAATAGGTTTCGGGGTCCCGTTCACGGCTCAGCCCGCGTTGCACGACCTCCAATCCTTCGGACAGCCGATCGCTTGCCGAGAGCATCTGGGCTCGTGTCGCGACGGCGTCCGGATCGCGAGGATGGTCTTGGAGCAACTCCCCGGCCAGGGAAAGTGCCTCATCCAGCTTCCCCCCATCCTTCAAGGCGTATATGAGCATGGCCTTGTGACGGGGATCGCCGGGTCGGCCCGCCAATAACCCACGGAATACCCGGATGGCCTCCTGGTGCTGGCGAGATTCCTGGTGGACCTGGGCAAGAGTGGTCTGGACATGTTCTCGAAACTCCCACTCTTCCTGCGACTTGGGGTTGCCCAGATCGGCAAGAAGGCGCTGCAACCGCCCGATGGCGCTCTCCCGTTCACCTTGAACCGCTTCGAGACGAGACAACTCCAGGGTTGCCTGCATCTGCTTCGGATTGTTTTCGAGAACGCGGCTGAACAGCTCCGTGGCCTCATCGTACTTGCGGGCCCGCATCAGCGCCCGGCCCAATTCAAGCACCAACGCCGGATCCTGCGGATTCTGCACCGTTCCCTTCCGCAGCAGATCGACAGCTTGGCCGTGCCGGCCCTGTTGCCCCAGCAGCCTTCCAGTGAGCATCTGGAGTTCGGGGTCCGCCAGGAGCTGAGGGGCCGACAGATAGATCTCCACAGCCCGGTCCGCCCGTCCGGTCTGTTCGTACAAACGTCCCAGTTCGCGAATGACCTCGTAGTTTTCCTTCTGGATTTTCAGGGCCTTTTCCAGTGCCCGGATGGCCCCAACCGGGTCACCCAGCCCCTTCAGGGCTTCGGCATGCTGGTAGTGGGCCTCCGCCAAGTCCGGCCGCAACTCGACCAGACGCGCCAGGACGGGCGCCGCCTTCCGGTGCTCACGCCGCCGCAGATGGAGATTCCCCAGTTGATAGAGAGCCTCGGCATGATCCGGATCCAGCTCGATGACTCTGTTCAGCTCCGTGATTGCTTTCTCCGACAGCCTGCTTTGCCCGCCGTGGTAGTTGGAAAAGAGCTGGCCCAGGAAGTAGTGGGCAGCCACACTGTCCGGATCTTTCTCGATGGCCCGCTCAACCTCGCTGATCGCCCGGGAGACCTCCCCCGATCTGACCAGGGTGTGGGCGAATTCAATCCGGAGCTGGATGCTGTCCGGATCGAGTTCCAGCGCTTTCTCGAACTCGGTGATGGAGAGGCCGAAGTCCTTGTTGCCCGAGTGCAGCACACCCAAAACGAAGTGATAGTAGGCCTGGGCCTGCCGGTTCGGCGGGGTCGGAACAGGTTCGACGGCCACAACGGTTCCGAGAATGACTCCGAATACCAATCCGGTCATAAAGACTCGACGGCTAATGGCAAGAAAATTCAGGCCGATAGTACCCAACTCCGCGCGGGACGACAACCGTCCGGGAGGGAAGCGAGAAGGGAGGTACGGGAAGTGAGAGCGGAGAGTGGACCGGAAGGAATGGTGAGCCCGGCAACTGTTTCGGCGTCAATCGATGACCTGCGGAGGGATGATCGATATCTTTTCGAGATCTTCGGTAAAGATGAGCTCCAACACCACGATCGGTTCGTCGGACGACACGGCGATGGATCCGCCGATGGTCGCCGGCAGACCGGAAAAGATCTCCTGAGCCATCCCGATCTGGCGGTGGCCCTTGTCCAAGGTCAGGGTCCTTTCCTCTACCAACGGGTTTCCACCAGAGGAGAGGACCGTCAGCTTCACCTTTGCCGCCGGACCGGGACCGGGATAGAGAAACGCGAGACCGGTCCTGTATTTCTCGGCTCCACCGTGGGCGAGGTAGGGTAGAATATACTCCTTGGCCGGCGCCGAGACGGCCGGGGTGCTGATCATGCCCTTTCCGGAAAAGAGCTGCAATTCGGCGCTGCCCACCAGCCCTGGCTGCGAGCCGTCGATCTGGATCCAGCCGGACACCAGCCCTCCCGTGTCCATGAGGTTCGGAAAGATGGATGCCATTTCCATGCGCAGGCCCTCGCCGGGAGCCAACTCCAGCAGCTCCGAAACTTCCACCGATTCCCCTTCATTGTCCATCAGTGTGAGTTGGACCGTCATCTCGTCACTTCCCTGGTGCACCAGGTTGACGTGGGTCTGGCTGCCTCCGAAGGTCACGGCCTGCGGCAGGTAGAGAGTCTCGGCCGGGGCGACTCCCGGGGCTTCCACCACCAATCCGTCCACCATGGCCATGCGCTCCTCATCGTACCAACGCTGGTAGGCCATGATCCCCTGTTCGCTCTCCACCGTGATGTAGGAGCCGTCGTAGCCGTTTTCGGTCAAGGGCCGGCAGGTCGCCTCCTCGGGGTCCTCGCAAGCGGCCAGGCTGTCATCGGCGCATGGCTGCCCGTTGTCCGAGCAGGTCCCGCGCTGACAGAAGAAGTTGTCCAAGAAGATCCCGCCGGTGGTAAAGCATTCGAAGGCGAGTCCTTGAAAGAAACCGACCTCAGCTCCCAGAGGTCCCCGTACCACCAGACCGCCCAGGGTGTTTCGAGTATCTTCGAGAATCACGGCTCCCTCGGCCGTGTGGAGGCGAACGGAGATATCCGTGTTGTTGGAGTTGGGGTTGAGAACAAAAAGCTCAGTGGTAAAGCCGTCCTTGACCCGGACTTCGGGAAGAACGACCTTTTGCGCCGTCGTGGAGTGCAAGGAGGCTGCATCCAGGCGGCGCCGTTCCCCGCGATCCCCAACCCTGAAGAACCCCTGGGCCTGGGCCTGGTCATCGTCCAGCAGCATCCACCCTTCCATGAACTGATTGCGGTCGGCGCTGACCACTTGCCGAACCGTGGTGGCCAACTGGCCCCGGGGAACCATGGTCAGATTGGTGGGGTTCGCTCCGAATTCCACGATGTCTTCCGTATCGTTCAAGTCCTGAAATCGGATCCCGGCCACGTTGGATCCCCGGGCCATGATGTCGCTGGTCCGGGAAGAGAGGCTGGTCAGGTGGACCGCGGTGAACCACTCCTGGGAACTCAACAGGTAGGGGAGGAACAGGCGGCGGCTGGGGCGCAAAAGTTCGATGGTCCCGAGGTTGAAGTTCACCGCGGTGATCGCTTCTCCGTCGGGACTCACGGCCACGTCCAGAGGCGCTCCGGGAACCTCGGGCCGGAGGTCCTCGCTGGCGCCCCGCAACTTCTGTCCAACCAATACGGGTTGCAGCAGTTCGCCCGTATTCAGTTTGAATTGCAGGAGGACGTCGTCCATGGGAGCGCCCATCATCATGGTGTTTCCGTCCAGGAAGACGGGACGGCTGGAGTCTCGGAAATCGGATGTCCGGGGCTGGAAGGTGACGACTTCCAGGCTGTCCGCATCGATGGACCCGTTCTCATCGGAAACGGGTATCGGGACCAGTTCCACGTTCAGATTGCTCAGCACCACGAACCACTTGCCATCCGGCGTCGGTGCGATTTCCACTGGAACGCCACCCACCTCGAAGATCTTCACGACCTGTCCCGTCTGGATGTCGAACATCGTGGCCCGATCCCTTCCCAACTCGGCGAGGGTCTGCAGGGCCCCCAGTTGCCGGTCCACCACCAGCCCGTACCGGCCGTCCGGAGAGATGGCCGCCCCCGTACCCACCTCGAAATCATGGGGGGGCGTTTCCTGTTCCGGATCCGGAATGATGGTCGTCACCGGAGAGAATGAAACAGTGTCCACAATGGTAATGGCGTCCCTTTCTTCCGCGGGAGTCAGCAGGGTCGACCCGACCGTGATGACGAAGAACCGGCTTCCATCGGGAGTCATACGGAGGGTCGTGGGACGAGTTCCACCCGGCATCTGGAGCCTGGGTTCCACTTCCTGGAGAGTAGTCGTGTCGAAGCGCAGGATCTCGTCGGTCCCGGACGAGGCCACGATGCCCATGCCCCCGTCTCCCGAAAAGACCATGTTGTTGGCGACGGAGAAGAAAGCCTCCATCGCCAGGATCTGGACCTCCAAGGTGTCTACGTCGATGGCCGCGATCGCACCCTGTACCGGCTGCGTCTCTTCCTGAGAGGCGTCGGCCCTGAAGGCGTCGGCCCGGCCATTCTCGTTGATGAACGCGCACAGGACCGCGACCCGGTTCCCGCCGGGCATGAGGGCGATATGACCCGGGCTTTCGGGAACGTCCACGATGCCCAGGATGTCGCCGGTCTTGGGATTGAAGGCCAGGACCTTGTTCGAGAAGGTGTAGCTGACGAAGGCCTTGCTCGAGTCGGGAGTGAAAACCACATTGGGAGAGTAATTGAGATCGCTCTGGCCGGCCCCAAGTATCAGGGGCACTTCGTTGGGATCCATATGCAGCTCGTTCCCGGGCTGGCTGGGATCCAACGTCATGAATACGCGCTGGCCCCGGAGGGCCGATCCCCCCAGGCTCAGGAAGACGAACAGAAGAATCACAAGCTGGCGGCGCATCACTGGACCTTCATGATATTCCGGCCGGAACCGGCCGTTCAATCCATAGACCCGACTCAAGTGGAGCGATCTCCCGACCGGGGGTGGAGCACTCGGAAATCCAGGCTTCGAACCAGGGACCGGTTGCAGAACCCGTTGACCTTCGAGATCAGGGCCGGAGTCATGCCCCGGAGCACCCCCTCCCATCCGGAGTCAGGTACGCCGATCTCCAGGATGCGGTCTCGGAGACGCAGAGGATCCGTCGTTGCGGCCAACGGCGCACCGACGATCCGAGGCCAGAACTCACGCAAGAAGATCACGGCCACCTTCTCGTCCCGGACGATCTCCCGCAGCCAGGGCATGAAGAGAGATCCGACCGTTCTCATCGGCGCCGTCCGCGTGCCCCCGGACAGTCGCGGCGCCTCCTGGCCCGGGACTCGATTTCCTGGATCCGGATGTCTCATGACCGCATCAGTCTAGCAAAATGAACCGGCCCCGTGCCCTGATCTTTGCGGGTCCACGACCGGAGCGGCCGATCGCCGTCTGCGTCCGGGCTGACATGCGCTCTTCCGCCGCCGGATGCGAGTGGGAGTGGGCTCGCGGATCCTCGACTTGACATTGGGCGGACGCCTCCCTTACATATCGACCCGCGCCCCGTTGACAAGTGGAACACACTCTAGTTCTCAACGCTACTTACGAGCCTCTTCAGATCATCGGTTGGAAACGCGCCGTCCGCATGGTCTTCCAGGAGAAGGTCGAGGTAGTGGCCGAATATGACCGCGAAATCCGGAGTGTCTCGAACCGGATCCGCCTCCCCTCGGTCTTGCGTCTTCTTCACTACGTCAATCTCCGGCATGGGTGCCACCGGATCAAGTTCAGCCGTGAAAACCTGTACGCTCGAGACAACTATCGTTGCCAGTATTGCGACTTGAAGGCCCCTCTCAGCCAGCTCACTTACGATCACGTGATCCCCGTGGCCCAAGGAGGGATCAAGAGCTGGGAAAATATCGTCACCTGCTGCATCCAATGCAACCGGAAGAAGGGGAATCGCTCTCCGGCGCAGGCCAACCTTCGCCTGCTGAGAATCCCCAAGGCTCCCTCAGGTTTTCCCTACCGCGTCCGTCTCCTTTTCCGGCAGCCGGCTGTTCCCGAGAGTTGGAAGGATTACATCTTCTGGTCCGGGGGAACCTGATGGACGGATCGCTGGTGATCTTTTCCCGGTTTCCCCGATTGGGCCGCGTGAAGACCAGGCTGGAGCCGGTGTTGGGGAAGCGAGGTTGCTTGGAACTCCACCGGGCGCTGCTTCTGGACACTGTCGAACGGACGCGTTTCCTGTGCCGGCGGCACTACCTGTATCTGGGAGATTCGACCGCCCGGGAACGGGCCCGGTTCGCCGAAGCTTGGCGCCTGCCCGCGGATCTGATTCTCCGCGGACAGACAGGATCCGACCTGGGAGAGAGATTGTGGGAGGCCTGCCGGCAGGTTGCTGCGGAATCTAAGGAGAAGCCCGTGGTCTTCCTGGGTGCCGACTCCCCTACGGTGCCGCGAGAATACATTCGGCAAGCCCTGGCACAACTTGCGAGACGGCCCGTAGTCCTGGGACCGGCCGAGGACGGGGGGTACTATCTCATCGGTCTTTCCCACCCTAGGCCGGAACTCTTCTCGAATCTGGATTGGGGGACCGGAAAGGTTCTGGCAGAGACGCTTCAGAGGTTGCAGCCGGAACAATATGCGTTGCTGCCCACCTGGTTCGACGTTGACGACGGCGACGATCTGGCCCGTCTCCACGCGGAGATCGAGGCAGATCGACTCCACGTCTTCCGGCACACTCGCCGTTGCCTGCACCGGCTGCTTCGCGACCCAACTCACCATCCGGTTTTCGGGTGACCCTTTTGGGGGAGATTCACGTCTCAAGAAGGTGCGGTCGGATCGGGGTTCAGTTGACCCGATACGGCCGCCTTGACTAACATTGCAACAGGTGTGTGTCTGCGGATAGCGTGAAGGGGTATTGAACCGGCGGTGAAGGATTTCCTGGAACGGCTGTTGGGTCTGAAGGTCACCGAGGCCCAAATGGAGGGGCCGCGAGACCCATATAATATCTATGAATGGGATCTCGACGACCGGAGGCCGTTGGTGGTCGCCGCCATCCTGGCCATCCTCTTTCACGCCGTTCTCCTGCTGATGGTCTTCCCCTCGTTCGGCAAGACGGTTCTGATCCCGACCCAGCAGGTTCTGGTGCTCAAGAATCTGGCGAAGCCGGCGGCTCTCACCGGAGGCGGCGACCTGCCCAAGGCGACTCCGCCCAAACCCCAGCCGGTGCGGCCGAAACCCAAGCCGATTCTGGTTCCCATCCCCGATCCAACTCCTCGAGAACCCGAACCCATCCGCAAGGAGGAACTGGAAGACGTCCCCCAGGTCATCAAGCAGATCGTCGCGGAATTGAACCTGGACGATATCCAGGCTCCGCCGGGTCGTCCGGGCCGGGGCGGTCAGGGTGAGAGCCGGGGCGAGGGTACGGGAACCGGCCCGCTTGCCGGCTCGGGACCTGCGGCCGGAGACGGCAGCGGCATCTATCGATATGGGAGCGGAGTCACCAACCCCGTCCCCATCGTGCAAACGACTCCCAGCTACACCGACGCCGCCATCAAGGCCAAGGTTCAGGGTGTGGTCTGGCTACAGGCCATCATCCGCAAGGATGGCAACGTCGACAGCTTCAAGGTCATTCGGGGATTGGGTCACGGATTGGAAGAACAGGCCATCCAGGAGATTGCCACCAACTGGCGCTTTCGACCCGGAATGCTCAATGGGAGTCCAGTGGACGTTCTGGCGACCATCGAAGTCCAGTTCAACCTGAGGTAGACGACGGCTCCGGCAGCGTCACTTTACTAGGCCAAAGGCAACCACAAGGGTTGCCCCTACGCCATCTTATCCCGCTATAATTCCGGCTCTTGTGCGTGAAGAACTCGACCTGAAAGGAACCATCAACCTTCCCAGAACCCGTTTCCGGATGAAGGCGAATCTGCCCGTTCTGGAGCCGCGGATTCTGAAAATTTGGGAGGAGTCGGGCATTTACGGGAAGATCCGCGACTCGCGGAAGGGCCGGCCTCTCTTCATCCTTCACGACGGTCCTCCCTACGCCAACGGGCATCTCCATGTGGGGCACGCCCTGAACAAGATCCTCAAGGATCTCATCGTCCGTTCCAAGACCATGGAGGGTTACGATTGTCCTTACGTGCCGGGTTGGGATTGCCATGGGCTGCCCATCGAGATCCAGGTCATGAACCGAAAGCGGGCCGGCCTGGACCCGCTGGAGGTCCGCCGGCGGTGCCGCCGGCACGCCGACAAGTTCGTCCGGATCCAGGGGGAAGAGTTCCGCCGCTTGGGTGTCACGGGGGACTGGACCGCGCCCTACCTGACCATGAGCCATTCCTATGAAGCCGAGACGGCTCGGCTCCTGGGTGATTTCGTCCGCCGGGGAAACGTCTACAAGGGACTGAAGCCGGTACACTGGTGCATTCACTGCGAGACGGCGTTGGCCGAGGCCGAAGTGGAGTATTCAGAACATGTCAGTCCCTCGGTCTACGTCCGGTTTCCGGTGACGGGAGGACTTCACGGGCTGGATGCCGGAGCCCGGCCCGTCTCGGTTCTGATCTGGACCACGACCCCTTGGACCCTCCCCGCCAACCTGGGTCTCTGCTTTCATCCCGATTTCGAATACGCTTTGGTGGAGACCGGGGAAGATGTTTTCATCCTGGCCGCCGATCTGGTTCCCCGCGTGGTGAAAGAGTGTGATCTGGGCGACTACCGGATTCTGGGACAGCTCCGGGGAGCTGCTCTCGGCGGTCTCGAGTGCCGCCACCCATGGCTTCCGCGGCGGTCCGCAGTCGTCTTCGGAAATCACGTCACCCTGGATCAGGGCACTGGAGTGGTTCATACCGCGCCCGGCCATGGAGAAGAGGACTACCGTCTGGGGGTCGAAAACGGTCTTGAGATCTATTGTCCGGTGGACGACTCCGGCAGGTTCCTGCCGGAGGTGGATCACTTCGGGGGCATGCCCGTGTTCGAGGCCAATCCCTCCATCAACAAACTTCTGGTTCGGGGAGGCCATCTGGTCCGGGAAGGGCCGTTTCGGCACAGCTATCCTCATTGCTGGCGCTGTCACAACCCGGTCATTTTTCGCGCCACGGCCCAGTGGTTCATCAGCATGGACCGGGAAGACCTGCGCGGCCGGGCTCTGCGCGAGATATCCAAGGTGAAATGGCTTCCCTCCTGGGGCCGGGAGCGGATCCACAACATGATCTCCAGCCGCCCGGACTGGTGCATCAGCCGGCAGAGAACCTGGGGTGTTCCGATCGTCGCCTTCTACTGCAAAGCTTGCCGAAAGATCCTGCTGGAGAGCGACATCATCGAACATGTGTCCCGGGTCTTCGAGCGGGAGGGAGCCGACGCCTGGTACCGGATGTCCGCGTCAGAGCTGCTCCCGGAAGGCACTCGTTGCGCCTGCGGAAGCAATGATTTCGAGAAAGACAAAGACATACTGGATGTCTGGTTCGACTCAGGGGTCAGCCATCACGTGCTGCGGAAAACGCCGGGACTCGATTGGCCGGCGGATCTCTACCTGGAGGGTGGAGATCAGTTCCGGGGCTGGTTTCACAGTTCCTTGCTGATCGGGGTCGGTGTCAGCGACGGTGCGCCCTACAGGTCGGTCCTGTGCCATGGTTGGACTCTGGATGCCGATGGGAAGGCCATGTCCAAATCCAGAGGCAACGTCATTTCTCCCCAGGACATTGCCAAGCGGGACGGTGCCGAGATTCTGCGTCTCTGGGTTTCGTCCATCGATTACACCGAAGACGTCCGCCTGGGGGAAGAGATCCTTTCCCGTCTTCGGGACGCCTACCGCAAGCTGAGAAACACGAGCCGCTTCCTCCTGGGCAACCTTCACGACTTCTCTCCGGAACTGGCGGTTCCGGACGGGGAGTTGCTGGAGTTGGATCGTTGGGCTCTCGCTCGCACCGCCGCCACGGCACGGCGCGTGGAGGAAGCCTACCGGAAATTCGAGTTTCACACCGTCTACCACTCCCTCTACCACTTCTGTGTCGTGGGGCTTTCCAGCTTTTACCTCGACGTTTTGAAGGATCGCCTCTACGTCTCGGCGGCCGATTCCAGGGAGCGCAGGTCGGCCCAGACAGCCCTTTTCCGGATCGCGGACGCATTGGTCCGGCTGCTGGCTCCGATCCTGCCCTTTACGACGACCCAGATCTGGGAAGAACTTCACGGCCAGAATCCTCCGGCCGAGTCGGTCCACATGGTCGAATTCTCCCGGGAACTGGACCGGTATGCGGATCTCGAGCTCCTGGAGCGATGGGAGCCGCTCCTGGAGATTCGCCACCGGGTCAGTAAATCACTTGAGGAGTGCCGGCAGGCGAAGGTCATCGGGAACTCGTTGGAGGCAAAGGTCGGGATCGAGGCCGGCGCGGAGGCTTTCACGTATCTCAGCCGGTATTCCGAGGATCTGGCCTCCGTCTTCATCGTCTCCGAAGTCGACCTCGGACTGGGGGAGGATATGGCGACGGATGAGACGGAGATCAGGGTGACGAGAGCCCGGGCGGGGAAATGTGCACGGTGCTGGAATCATAGACGCTCGGTGGGAACCCATGCCGATCTCCCGCAAGTCTGCTCCCGTTGCCGCTCGGTGTTGGAACAGATCGGCGCCCTCAGTTGAAGTCCGGGGTGGTGAGAAACGATTTCTTTCGAAAGCGATTCCTGCGGTGGAGAAGACAATGAGACTAGTGGCGATCGGAGTGGCGGCAGTGGTGCTGGCGCTGGATCTTCTCACCAAGTGGTGGGTCAAGAACACCGCCTCGCTGCACTACCACCCGGTCGTCGACGGATTCTTCACGATCCACTTCGTCCGCAACGAGGGCATTGCATTCGGCTTGTTCCATTCCAATCCATCGGCCTGGAAACCGGTGATCCTTTCTTTCCTGGCCGTCGCAGCGGCGATCATGGTGTTGTATTACATCTGGACCAGTCCTCCCGGGGAAAGAGCCGTCCAATTGTTTCTGGGGCTTCTGTTGGGAGGGATCCTGGGGAATTTCTCAGATCGGCTGTGGCGCGGCTATGTCGTCGATTTTCTGGAGTTTCATTGGCAGGACCGTTTCGCTTGGCCAACCTTCAATGTGGCCGATGCCGCAATCACCTGCGGAGTCGCGGCGATTCTCTACCAGGGCTTTTTCGGAACGGGAAGCGGGGACCGGACCGCGAACCGTCCCAGCCGGCGAAACTCCGGCTCCTTGGGCGCGATTCTGCTGGCGGGTCTGCTTTCGGCGCCCCTGCTGGGAGAATCGTCCTTGCCCGGGGTGCAAGAAATAGTGGACCGTGTCCAGGCGCGATACGAGCGGGTCGAAAGCTTTTCGGCCGATTTTCGGCAGGTTTTCCAATCGCAGGGGGTCTATTTCGAGAGCGACTGGGGAGAGGGGATCCTGCTGATGAAACGTCCGGGAAGGATGTACTGGGAATACCAGCGTCCCACCAGGAAGCTGTTTGTGGCCGACGGCAAACAGACCTTCTTCTACGTCCCCGGTGAGAATCAGGTGACGATCTCCGATCTGGATCTGGAGACCGCGGATACGCCGCTGCTATTTCTGCTGGGACCCAAACGGATCCGGGACGACTTCCTGGTGGAATTCGAGACCCGGGAAGGTCCGTTGAACGAATCCAACCTGCTCCTTCGCTTGACGCCCATTCGGGCCCGGCCTGAATTCAGCCATCTGCTGTTGGAGTTGTCCCCCGAAACTTATCTTATCCACAGACTGTCCGTAGTCGAGCCCATCGGGAACCGGTACGACTACATCCTCAGCCGTTTCCGGGAGAACGTGAAGATTCGAGACAAACAGTTCCGCCTGGAGTTGCCGGACGGAGTGGAGATCATCCGAATCGGGACCGGCGCCGGTTTCATGCAAGAGGAAGGTCCCGGCCGGTCTTCCCATCGAAGTCGGCCCGTCGCCGGGATGGAGACGACAGGTACCTAAAGGAGAGTGTCGAATTGAGCGAGATTCGGGCGAACATAACGGCCGTGGGGATGTACGTTCCGGAGAAGCGTGTCACCAACCACGACTTGAGCCGGGTTCTGGACACTTCCGACAAGTGGATTCGAGAGCGAACCGGGATCTCGGAGCGCCGGGTCGCCGGCAAAGACGAGGCCAACAGCGACCTCTCGGTTCGTGCCATCCAAGACGCTTTGGAGGGTACGCCGCATCGCCCTGAAGACATCGACCTCATCATCGTCACAACCGTGACTCCGGACATGATGTTTCCGTCGACCGCCTGCCGGATCCAGGAAAAGATCGGGGCCAGCAACGCTTGGGGGTTCGATCTTTCCGGCGCCTGCTCCGGGTTCCTTTTCGGCCTCTCGACGGCTGCACAGTTCATTCGGACGGGAACCCATAAAAAGGTCCTGGTGGTGGGTACCGACGTGATGAGCTCCATCATCGACTTCGAGGACCGGGCCACGTGCGTTCTCTTCGGAGACGGCGCCGGGGCGGTCCTCCTGGAACCCACCGAGGAGGAGGAGACGGGTATCCTGGACGCTACCTTGGGGTGCGACGGGTCCGGAGGGAAATTCCTGTTCATGCCGGCCGGAGGGAGTCACCGCCCCGCGAGCCACGAAACCGTGGACAAGCGAATGCACTATGTCCATCAGGACGGCAGGAACGTCTTCAAGTTCGCGGTCCGGGTCATGTGCGAGACGTCAGTCGGCTTGCTCCGGCGAAACGGCATTCCCACCGATCAGCTGTCGCTATTCGTTCCCCATCAGGCCAACATGCGAATCATCAAGTCGTCCATGACGCGCCTGAAATTGAGAGAGGAACAGGTCGCGGTCAACATCGACCGCTATGCCAACACCACGGCGGCGACCATCCCCACCTGTCTGGCCGAAGCTCACCGGCAGGGACGATTGAAGAAGCGGGACAAGATCCTCATGGTCTCCTTCGGAGCGGGATTCACCTGGGGAGGGATTCTTCTCGGTTGGGGAATGGATCCACCGTAACGTCCCATTTTTGACGGGTCCCGGCGTATCGGACAACGCTATCCTATGCCCGGCAGCTTGCGTCAAGATTGTCGAAGTCTGCCGGTCAGGGGAGAAAGGCGGGCCGAAGGCGTCAGATGAAGAGTTCCTCGTCAGGCGACTTGGTTCCGGTCTTCTTCCCTCGTCGCCCCAGAAGAAACGACAGTCCCGACTGAATCCCTTTGAAGAAGGAACCGATTTCCAGCATAGGTCTCAAGACGTCCTTCTGAATCACTTCGCTGGTCTGTTCGAACTTTTCGACCGTGTCGGTGACCAGGCCGTCCACTCTCTGGGCTTGTTCGTGTCCCAGGCGAATCACTTCCTTCACCAGGACATCCACCTCTTCGGTGGTTCTTCGGAAGGCGCTCATCACGAAGCGGACATTGTCGTTGAACTCGTTGCTGAGGTGCCGTACGGGCTCCAGGCTCTCGGACACTTGGGTCAACTTGGTGCTGACGGACTCGACGGCTGCTTGAAGCTTCCGGGTCTCCTGTTGCAGCTCTTCGGCCATCTTTCGAACCGTCTGAGCCGCCCGCCAGACGGATAGGGCTTGGAGGGTCATGGAGAGGGCGGTAATGCCGATGAACAGGATCAGCAGGAGTTCAGCGCTCAAGTGCATTCCCCACGGTTAGGACAGAATCGAGCGGGGGACCGTGCTCGCTCGCCGGAATCGGGACGCGTTATCTTCGTCGGGGCCTCAGTCGGCGGAGCCTTCCTGCGCCTCCGTCTCGCCCCGGTATTTCCGTCGTGCGGCATCCAGGACGACACCGAGTTGCTCTTTCTTCTTCCGGAGGGTCTCCCTTTCCCGGTTCAGGGTCTGACTTGCCTTGCCGGCAAGATCTCGGCCCTTCTCCTCCAATGTGTCCCTGCCTTCCCGGAGGCTCCGGCCGACCTTGTCGGCGCCCTCTCGGGCTTTGCCTTCCAACAGCCCCCGAGTCTCTTCACCTGACTGGGGGGCCAGCAGTAGCGCCGCACACGCGCCGACAAAACTGCCAATGAGAAAATAGACCAGCTTGTCTCCACTTGAGGCCATATCCATTGACTCCTTCCGGTCCCGGTCCGGATCCATCAGTTCAAGGTTATCATAGCCACGGTGAGGCATGACGGAGGAGAGGCGGGTGCGAGACCGGAATGCGCGAGGAAGAGCGATTTGGCGGCTGATGCGCGCTGTATCCGTATGACGGAGTTCCTCTGCGGCCAGGTTTGTGGAGGCGGACGGGTCTCGGGTAGAATACCGGGCGTTACGGAAGGACACTGCGGTGATCAAGGATTTGCTGCCCCGACAGGTCGTGTGCAACGAGAAAAATGCCAAAGGCAAGCCCTGCCACGCCAGCTTGAAACGATATTATCCGTTTGCCGGATACTACAACGAGCCTGACAATGCGCTCCGGCAGGAGATCGAAAGCGAGTTCGGAAAGAAAAAAACTTTGGTGCTGCTCAAGTGCGAGAAGTGCGCCGTCGTATTCCGGCTGCCTGGGGAATTGAAGGTCAAGTTCGGCTGAGCGGGGTCCGGACCCCGCCCCTCAAATTTAGGTAGCACTTTTTCTTCTTTTATTTCACGGGTTTGCAGGCCGGCCCGGCCAGCGGTCCAGGTTTGCCGTCGTGTTCCAGATGCAGATCTACACTGATTTTGACGGGACAATTACCGATCGTGACTCCATCGTCCTGCTGGTTCAGGAGTTCGGAGGCGGCGACCGCTATCGGCGAGACCTGCTGTCGGAATTCGAAAACGGGACCCTGTCGGCGGCCGAGGTGATCGCCGAGGAGGTCGCCTCGGTTGACGCCTCGTGGGAAGAGGTCGCCGCCTGCCTCAAGCAAAAGGTCCGAGTCGATCCCACCTTTCCCGCATTCGTGAACTGGTGCCGCGAATCTTCGATTCCCCTCTGTGTCGTCAGTTCGGGGCTGGAGCAGATCATCGCCTTCATGATCGGAGACCTGGGCGTGCCTGTCGTGGCGCATACAGCCCGGATCGACGGCCGGAGTTGGCGCTACCATCGGCGGCCGGAGTCGGAGAAGGAGTCGGTGGTGCGAGCGGCGAGCGAGGCTGATGAGGTCACCTTCATCGGCGACGGCATCTCGGATATCTGCGTTCTCCCCTATGTGGATCGCGTCTTTGCCAAACGCTACTTGGAAAAGTATTGCCGGAGACGGGGCATCGACTTTCTCCCCTACGACACCTTCCAGGACGTCCGGAACCGGCTGCAGGACGAGTTCCAATCAGGCTGATTTCAAACTGGCCAGTACGGGCTCAGGACGGGACGGAGCTGGTCCATATAGGGCCCCGAGTTCGGACTGGATTCCAGTTCGGGACCGGCTTCCGGCGGGTCCATGCCGGCGGTCACAGTAGCCTCCACCGAGGCGGCCAGGGCCTTCAGGTTGTAGCCGCCTTCCAGCACATAGAGAATCCTGCCGCCGCAGATCTTCCCTGCGGCCCGGTTCAGGTCCACCGCCAGCTTGGCGTAACCTCGCTCATCCAGCAGCATTCCGGCCAGGGGATCATCCCGGTGGGCGTCGAATCCCGCGGAAACCAGAATCAACTCGGGTCCGTAGCTGGACAGGACAGGCAGCACCATGCCGAGCAACAGGGAGGAATAGAAGCCGTTGGTCTGACCCGCGGGAATCGGGAAATTGACCGTCATTCCCTTGCCCTTCCCCACGCCCATTTCGGTGTAGTAGCCGGTTCCCGGGTACAGAGGGTGCTGGTGCATGGACACGTAGAGGACGTCATCCCGGTGGTAGAAGGCGGCCTGGGTGCCGTTGCCGTGGTGGACGTCGAAGTCGACGATGGCCAGGCGCCGAACCAGACCCTGGTCCAGGGCCCACTGGGCGCCCACGGCCACGTTGTTGAAGAGGCAGAAACCCATCGCCTTCCCCGGTTCGGCGTGGTGGCCGGGTGGCCTGATGGCCGCGAACCCGGAGTCGAGGTCTCCCCGAAAGAGAAGTTCGATCATTCGAATCACGCTCCCTGCCGCCAGCAGGGCCACGTCAGGGGAGGATCCGCCCGAATAGGTGTCCCAGTCCAGGGGATGGAGCGGTTGATATCGTGTCCCCCGGATATTGGCTACGTGGTCTTGCGTGTGGACCCGGAGGACGGCTTCTTCGGCTGCCGGCGTCGGCGCCACTTGCACCGCACGCTTGAATGCCGAGTGAGCGGACAGTCTCTGGGAGATGGCTCGGAGCCGGTCCGGACGTTCGGGATGTTCTGGTGGAACCTGGTGTTCGAGGAAGACAGGATCCAACACCAGACCGTAGCGCATCATACTCCTTTCGCCTCGGCTCCCCAGAAGATCTTGTGCAACTGCACCTGGATACGGACGGGAAGACCATCCTCCAGGATCCAGCGGGCCAGCCGCCCGGCTTCCATGCGATTCCATTCCGGCGAAAACAGCACCAGGTGCCTCCGGGTCAGCTCCAGATCGAGGGTCTTCCGTTTGGCCCACCGGTAATCCTGCCGAGACGAAATCACGAACTTGATTTCGTCGTGCGGTCTCAGGTGATCCAGGTTTTCCCAACGATTTCGATCCTCCATGAGGCTGTCCGGACACTTGATGTCGTAGATCAGGACCGCTCTGGGATCCACCGGACGGATGTCCAGGCTGCCCCCGGTTTCGATCAAGACCCTCTTTCCGGCGTTCAGAAGCCTCTCGACGAGCTTGTGCGCCAGGGAGTGGAGCAGGGGCTCCCCTCCCGTGATCTCCACCAGATCGGTTGGGTATTGCTCCAATCTGTCAGTGATCTGCGACAGCGACATCCGGATGCCCCCCTCGAAGGCGTATTCGGTATCGCAGTAGCTGCACCGGAGATTGCAGCCGGTCAGCCGCACGAACGCGCAGGGCTGGCCGCTGTAGCTGGATTCCCCCTGGATGCTGAAGAAGATCTCGGTAACGGGGAGAGTCCCGGTCCTTCGGTCTGTGGAGGCGGCGATGCTCATAAGCGGCTCCCGTAGTATACCCGGGACGAAGAGGGCCGGAGAAAAAGAGGACAGAGGCAAGAGAATGGGCGGCGGCATGAAAGGATGGGCGCATGCCGTGACGGATTTCACCTGCGGCTGCTAGAATCGAGAAACAGATCAAGGAGACACCCAGATGAATTGGAGTGGCCGGATGGCCGTCGGTGTGGTTGCGGTCGCGGCGTTTTCGTTCGTATTTCCCAGGGTCGGCAGGGAAATTCGGGACGAATACGTTCAGCGTTTCGAGAACAAGGCGGTCTTTCTGAAGGTTCCGGTCCGCGGACTGCAGCAGGTGGTCCACGTCTTGGATTCCGGCGCCAAGCTCGACCGGGGGAACCTGAACCAACCGGTGAGCTTCAAGGTCGGGGATCAGGTCCGGATCATCGACGTGAATTTCAGGGACAAAATGGTCCGGTTCCGGTTCTCGTCCGTGGGCACGACGCGCGAGGGTTCGTTGGAATTCCGGTTTCCCACCGCGACGCAACAAACCTTTCCTCAGAGAGAGAACTTCGAAAAAAGCCTGGCGAGCAGCCTGACCGAAGGGCTTTCCTACAAGGAGTTGGAATCCGCCAAAGGAGAGTTCATCCGGGGGCAGGTGAAGACTCTGGTCCGCGAATTCGCCACGACTACCAACACTCCGGATGAGGTGGTGCTGAGGACCATCGTGGAGGACAGCCCCCAGTACCAGGCCCTGGAGCGGGAGTATTCTCAGATCCAGAAGAAGAACCAGGTCCTCGATCGGGACGTGTCCCGGTTGGGACGGGCCAGTCGAGAGCAACGCGCGCAGATCGCTGACATGACGGTCGAGCTCGACCGTCTCAGAACGCAGGTCCGGGAGCTGGAGCGGGACCAGAACCTGGCGTCCAGGACCCGCCAATCCCTGGAAGGGCAGTTGAAGGACGCGCAGGACAAGATGAACGAGCTCCTGGGCAGCCTCAATCTCAAGACGGCCTCGAATGCCGAGCTGGACAACCGGATGCAGTCGTTGAGCGCGGGCATCGAGTCGGCGCGCCGGGCGCGCGAACAGCTCTCGGAGGAATTGGCCCAGGCTCGCGCCGACTTGAACGAGCGGGAGCAGGTCAATTCGAAACTCACCGCCGATCTGAAGAAAGTCCGGGATCGGAACCGGCGGCTCTCCTCGGAACTCCGGAGTCTGACCTCCAACAAGGACAGCATTCAGTCCCAGTTCCTCCAGGCCAAACGGCAGAGCGACGCCTTGGAGATGGCCTCTCGCCTGAGCGCCGGCCTGCGTCTGGAGAGATCCTTCCAAGAGCGGGAGGGACGGCCTCTGGAAATTGCCGACCTCTATCTGCTTTCCAAGCGGGTCGGCCGGCTTGAGATCGAGACTCCGGAACATCCGGGACAGATCTGCAGGGTGAAGTTTCTGCTGGAGTCTCCGGACCGGGTGGAATTCCAGGAGGAAGAACGGGTCCTGTTCGATTCCCTGGGAGAACGTTTCAAAATAGAGCCCTCCTGGTCCTTTGCGGGTGACCGCCTGAGAGCGGTTCTCATGGAGGGGGAGGCCGTCAGGGAGGCCAAACCTCGTGAGGCCGTCGAGTGGAGCTGGATTCTGGAAGGGGAAATCTCGGAACCGGAGCGCGCCCAGCTACGGGTTCAACTCGTCAACTCCGACGACCAGACAATCGCTCTGGACCCCCACGAATTCTACTTGACGCCGCCGGGTCTGGCGTCCTACCTGGTCCGGAGCATTTCGCCCGTCTCGCTGGGGGCGGGCGCATTTCTGGGCTTGGTTGTCGCCGGGGTCGCCGGGCTCTTTCGGAGACGGTCTTCTCCCAGGTCTCCCAGGCCTCCCAAACCTTCCAAGCGCAGGGCGACTCAGCCGGATCCGGAAGAGCCCGAACGGGAATACGTGATCCGGAAGAAGCTCTAACCGGATGCGCCATGGCCAACCGGAAGGAAGCCCGCCGCGTCTTTGAGATCATCCGTCTCCTGGAGCAGGAGTACGGCGAGGCCACGTGCGCTCTCCGCCACCAGGACGCGTACCAGCTCCTGGTGGCCACCATTCTTTCCGCCCAGTGCACCGACGCCCGGGTGAACAAGGTGACGCCGGCCCTCTTTCGCCGATTTCCCGACGCCCATGCAATGGCAGAGGCGGATCTGGAAGAGCTCCAGAAGATCATTCGGAGCACGGGATTCTTCCGAAACAAGTCCAAGAGCCTTCATGGGTCGGCCCGACGGCTGGTGGAGGAGTTCGACGGAGAAGTCCCATCGAACATGCCGGACCTTCTGAAGCTGCCCGGAGTGGCCCGGAAAACGGCCAATGTGGTTCTGGGCACCGCTTATGGCATCGCCTCGGGAGTGGTGGTGGATACCCACGTCGGCCGTCTCTCCAGACGATTGGGGCTGACCCACGAAAAGACTCCGCAGAAGGTGGAAAAGGATCTGATGGGAATGATCCCCCGTGAAGAGTGGATCAACTTCGCACACCGTCTGATCCACCACGGGAGGCGGATCTGCCGGTCTCGACGTCCCCGCTGCGGCGAATGCTCATTCGCCGATCTCTGCCCGAGAGTCGGAGTGACGATTTCCTGAGACGAATCGGGCGCCCATACCCAGAGGCGCCCCTACTTGTTCCCTTCTTGGCCCCAGAGAGCGTGGAAGTGTCCCAGCGGTCCGCTGCCCGCTCCCAGCCGCAGGGAATGGCGAATCGCCTCGGTGACGTACTCCTTGGCGCGGCGAACCGATTCCTCCAGTCCACTTCCCCGGGCCAGATGCGCGGCGACGGCAGAGGCGAAGGTGCAGCCGCTGCCGTGGGTGTCGCGGGAGGGAAGACGGGGTCCCTCCAGTCGATCCTGGCCGGTTTCGGTGAAGAGCAGGTCGGTCGAGCTTTCCGGATCAAGGAAATGGCCCCCCTTGATAACGACGGCTCGGGGACCCATGTCCAGCAGCGTTTGAGCCGCTTGGGCGGCGTCTTCCTCGGAACGGATCTCTCGCCCGGCCAACTGCTCCGACTCTTGCAGGTTGGGAGTCAGGACCATGGCGAGGGGGAAGAGAAGAGACTTCATCCGGGATACGGCTTCCCGGTTGGCCAGCGAATGGCCGTATCCGCTCCGAATGACCGGGTCCACCACGACCCGCTCCAGGCGGTGAAACCGGATCCGGTCCGACACTGCCTCCACCGTCTCGGGTGTGGGAATCATCCCGGTCTTTATGGAATCGACTCCGGGGTCCCGGACCGCGATGTCGATCTGGCGGGCCACGTGTCCGGGGGGTAGTGGGTACACTTCATGCACGCGACGGGTGTCCTGCACCGTAGTCGCAGTGATGGCGCTCATCCCATGCACTCCGAGCGCCGCGAAGGTCTTCAGATCGGCCTGGATTCCGGCACAGCCCCCGCTGTCGGAGCCGGCGACGGTAAGCGCGCAGGGAATCGACCTCACCGGCGGTGGGACCCGCTCCGGCCGCTCCCGTCCCGCAGCCGCAGGAGCCGGCTTCGAGCCTCCGCCAGGACGTCCATGGTCTTGCAGAAGGCGAAACGGATGAGATGCTTTCCCTGCTGCTTGCCGGGCCGGTAGAAACTGCTGCCGGGGACGGCCGCAACTCCGTAGTCCCGGACCAGCTCGGCTGCGAAGCCGACGTCGTCCTTGCCGGTCACCCGGGAGATGTCGGCCATGATGTAGTAGGCTCCGGCGGGCTTCCAGATCCGGAACCCCACCTCGACCAGCGCCTCCATGAGAAAGTCCCGGCGTTCCAGATAGTCGCGCGCCAGTTGCCGGTAGTAGCCGGATTCCATACTCAGAGCCGTGACTCCCGCCTCCTGCAGGGGCGACGGGGAGCCCACCGTCAGGAAGTCGTGCATCTTGCGGATGGCTCCGGCGAGGTGCCCTGGTGCGATGGTGTACCCGACCCGCCAACCAGTCACGCTGAAGGTCTTGGAGAGAGCGCTGATGGTCACGGTTCTCTCTTTCATGCCCGGAAGCAGGGCGATGGGATGGTGGACGTGCCCGTCATACAAGATGTGCTCGTAGATATCGTCAGTGAACACGAAGAAGTCGTGCCGGACTGCCAACTCGGCGATCCGGTTCAGCTCGTCGCTGTTGAAAACCTTTCCCGACGGGTTGTTGGGAGAGTTGAGGATGAGGGCCCGCAGCCGGCCGCGATCGCAGGCTTTGCGGATGGTTCGTTCCAATACGTCGAAATCCAGGGCCCAGTCCGATTCGGAATCCAGGGAGACGTAGATGGGAGACGCCCCGGCGATGATGGAATCGGGGCCGTAGTTCTCATAGAAGGGTTCGAACACCAGAACCTGTTCGCCGGGATTGACCAGGGCCAGCATGGTGGAAATCATGCACTCGGTGGAACCGCAGGCAACCGTCACCTCCACATCGGGGTCGACGTCCCAGCCGTAGTCCCGGCGGTACTTCTCGGCCACGGCCCGGCGGAAGGACGGGGCCCCCCAGGTGACGGCGTATTGATTGATGTCCTCCTGGATCGCCCGGCAAGCGGCATCCTTGACGACTTGGGGCGCCGCGAAGTTCGGATAGCCCTGGGCCAGGTTGATGGCGCCGTGTTCGAACGCCAGACGAGTCATCTCCCGAATCACCGACTCGGTGAATCGGGACGCCTTCTCACCGATGTATTGCTTCACGTCAGCTGCCTCGAATCCGGTTCAAACGGTCCCTGTAGCGACGCGCTCCGGGAACCTGCCGGAAAGAGTACGCTTGCTATGGTCCGTCCCGCAAGAGCCGGAGGGAAGCGGGGTCGAGGTCGGGAGCCGGTACCGCCGAAACTTGACTAATCCTCTCCGGGTTGGCTATGTCATGGGCCGGAAACGCGGTCGATGAGATCGGTCCAGGGAGAGATGTCATGAAGAGCTTGACGATTCTGGGGGGAGGGAACACCGCCTTTGCAGCCGCCGCCAACCTGAGCCTTCGCGGTTTCCAGGTGACGATCTGCGAGCATCCCGACTTTGCCCACACCCTCGACCCGGTCCGAACGGGGGGTGGGATCCTGCTGGACGGCGTGGCGGCTCGCGGCCGGGCCTGCATACACGCACTGACCACCGATTTCCAGGAGGGTCTGTCCAACGACCTGCTCCTGCTCATCGTCCCCGCGTATGCGCACCGTCCCTTCGCCCTGGCCTGCGCCCCCTACCTGAGAGAGGGACATACCCTGGTCCTGCTTCCGGGAACACTGGGGACGCTTGAGTTCCATGCCCTCTTGCGGAAGGGAGGCGGGGATCTGTCCCGGGTCACGCTGGCCGAGACCGACACGGCTCCCTACGTCTGCCGGAAGCTGACCCCCGGCTCGGCCCACATTTGGGGGGTCGTCTCCTCTTTGGGTCTCGGGGTCCTGCCGGCGTCGGAGACGATTCGGACCAGGAACCTGCTGCGGCCCATCTTCACCATTGACGGCCTGGGTGATCCAAATGGGGAAGACAACTCCGCCGTTTCCTGCTACGGCAGCGTTCTGGAGTGCGGTCTCAGCGCCATGAACCCGGTGGTCCACCCGCCCGGTGTTCTCATGAACGCGGGCCGGGTGGAGTACTCCAGAGGCGATTTCTACTTCTACGAAGAGGGAGTCACGCCGGGGGTGTGCAATGCCATCTACGGCGTAGACCGGGAGCGCCGGGAAGTGGGCCGGGCACTCGGATTCGAGCTGTCGGTCGTGGAGGACGCCTTTTTCTCCGCCGGGTTTGGTCCCAAGGGCGATCTCTGGAGCACCATCAACGGCAGCCGCATGCTGACCCAATTGAGGGCGCCGGGCGAGCTGGGCAGCCGTTGGTTGACGGAAGACGTGCCCTATGGACTGGGAGCGTGGAGTTCTCTGGGCCGGCACTTGGGAGTGGCGACGCCACTCATGGATGGATTGGTGGCACTCGCGTCCGCAGCGCTGGGAGAGAACTTCAGAGCCTCCAGCCGGACCGTCGAGCGGCTCGGAATTTCCGGAATGGGGCGGGACCACTTGCTTCGCTTCGTGGAAACCGGGGAGATGCCGGGATGAGGGCATGCCGGATCGCCATGTCCAGCGTCGGCGGGATCGAAAGCCTGGTGCTGACGAACGAGCACCTGGAGGTGGTCGTTCTGGTGGGGAAGGGGACGGACATCTACTCCTTTCGTCACCGCGCCAGTGGCACGGACTTTCTCTGGAAGGCCCCTTGGGGAGTGAGAAATCCCGGCACCACCATCCAGGACACGGCCAACCCGGCTTCTTCGTTCCTCGATTACTACTTTGGGGGCTGGCAGGAGCTCTTTCCCAACGCGGGAGCGGGATGCACCTATCGGGGAGCCGAGTTGGGGGTTCACGGCGAGGCCTGCAAGGTGCCCTGGTCCTGGCAGATCACGGAGGAGACCTCGCGCAGGATCTCGGTCCGCTTCCGGGCCCGCATGGTCCGGACGCCGTTCCTGCTGGAAAAGCAGCTGACTCTGGAGGCCGGCCGGGCCACGCTCCTGATCGAGGAGACGGTCACCAACGAGGGTGCGAATGCCGTCGATTTCATCTGGGGCCACCATCCGGCTCTGGGGGCTCCCTTCTTGAGTGGGGACTGCCGCCTGTATACCCCGGCGCGGGTCGTGGAGACGGATGATTCCAATCTCTACCTGTCCCCCCAACGGCGTTTCGAGTCATATCCCATGGTCGAGACGGCGGATGGGATGCCTTTCGACATCTCCCGGATTCCACCCCCGTCCGCGCGGGTCACCATGCAGAGCTTCTTGCGGGAATTGGCGGAGGGTTGGTACGCCGTGGTCAACCAAAAGAGCGGACTCGGGTTCGCCATGTCCTGGGATTTGGAAGTGTTTCCCTGCCTCTGGTTTTGGGAGGAACTATGCGGATCCGCGGACTACCCATGGTGGGGACGATGTTACGTGGCCGGAATCGAGCCCAACAGCACGCCCACGGGCGGAGGTCTGGCGGAGGCGGTGGAGAATGGGACTCAACACCGGTTGCCGGCGGGGAAATCTCTCCATTCCGTTCTGTGCGCCACGGCGTTCCAGACCCAGGGAGAACTGCGGCGCGTCGACGCCGAAGGCCGGATCGAGTACTGACATGGAGGTTGCCGCCGTCCACCGAGGGGGGGCCGGCTTCAAGACGAATTCAGGGAGGATTCAATGCAGAACAGAACCAGGGTTTCACTGCTGGCGGCCATGTTCTTGTTGACGACCGGAGCGACCGAGGTTTCAGGCAGCGAAATTCGGCACCTCGGTGGGCAATTGCAACTGTTTCTGGACGACTGGCTCGTCGACTCCGGCGACGACATCCGCTGGGTTCTCCACAGTCCCGAGCGGCGCGAAGCGGCGATTCGCGTCGACCGTTCCTGGGAAGACATTTACATGTACAACCCGGTGGTCATCAAGGACGGTCATCGCTACCGCATGTGGTACCGGGCCAAATATTTGGAAAGACCGTTTCTGACCGCTTACGCTGAAAGCCTGGACGGCATCCACTGGGTCAAGCCCAGCCTGGGCCTTATCGAATTCGACGGCTCCCGGGACAACAACATCATCTGGCCCATTCCCGGGGCGGACGGGAGGTCGTTCTCCGTTTTCAAGGACGAGAACCCCGATGCGGGGGCCGGCGCACGTTACAAGGCCATCACCAATCTGAATGAGATCACCGCGGCGGGAAAACGGAGGGCAGTGATCTACGGACTCGCTTCTCCCGACGGCTTGCGCTGGCGCCATCTCCGGACGGAGCCGATGTTGAAGGCCCTGGTGGAAGACCCCCAGTTCGATTCCCACAACATCGTCCTCTGGGACGCTGTCCGCCGGCACTACGCCATCTATGCCCGGGGCTGGTACCGGAAAGGCATGCCTCCCCCGGGTTCGGAGCGGGTGGGCCGGACCGCGGACACCGTAACCATGAAACTCCCCTCGGGAGAGAGCCGGGAGTTTACCCACATCCGGGACATCCGCCGCTACGTCTCCAAAGACTACGCGAATTGGGCCCCCCAGGAGTACATCGGATTGGGCGAAGCGCCGTTGGAGCACCTCTACAAAAACTCCGCGACTCCCTACTATCGGGACCCGGGCCTCTTCTTCATGTTCCCGAAGCGTTTCCTTCCCACCCGAAAGGCCGATCCGGACTGGGAGGACATCGGTCTTTCCGACATCGTCTTCATGTTCAGCCGGGATGGTCTCAACTTCGACCGCCGTTACATGGAAGCCTTCCTCCGGCCGGGCCGGAACCCGTTGGCCTGGCACGAACGTTCGATCCACGTGGGCACCGGCCTGGTCCCCACCGGAGAACGGGAGATGTCCCTCTACTTCATCGAGCACGGCAAGACCGCTCAGACGGTCATTCGGCGGGGAGTGCTGAGGGTGGACGGCCTGGTGTCGTTGCGGGCCCAATTCTCGGGAGGGACGGTTCTGACCCGTCCCCTGACCTTCTCCGGTTCCCGCCTGGTGCTCAACTACTCCACCTCGGCCGCCGGCCAGATTCGGGTGGAGGTCCAGGACGAATCGGGGAAGCCTTTGCCTGGATTCGGGTTGGAGGACTGTCCCGAGATCTACGGGGATGAGATCGAGCGGGCCGTTTCCTGGCGGACGGGCTCCGACCTGACCTCCTTGGCGGGGCGCACCGTGCGCCTCAAGATCGAGATGAAGGACGCCGACCTCTTCTCCCTCCGGTTCCGGTAGGCGCAGGGAATCCAGAATGAGTGCAGTGACGCGATCCCAACCCCGAATTCGGGCCGGAACCCATCCGGCCGGCTTCGGGAGATCCTGGGGGCGAAGGACCTTCATGAAGGCCGCCGGCCTCGGGATCCTTGGCTTTGCTCAGGAACATTTGCGGGCGCAGGTTCGTGGCCATGAAGGTCCCGCCTGGTATCCCCTGGAGGATCTCTACCGACGCATCCGGCGATTGGGCCGTGAACATGGCGACTTCTTGAAGCTGGAGGATCTGGGCGGCAGTGTCCGGGGACGCCCCCTGATCGCGGTCCGTCTGAGCGACTGGTCGATCGCGGACGAGCACAAGGAGCACGTGCTCCTCACGACTCTACACTCGGGCGGGGAGCGGATCGGCCCCAGCGCCATGTTGGACCTGGTGGAGTGGTTGCTCTCCGGGCATCCCCTGGCCCGGCGAATTCTCTCGCGCCAGCAGGTCGTGTGCATCCCCATCGTCAATCCGGACGGGTACGTGGCCGGCAGCTTTCACAACGCCCACGATCTGGATCCCTACAACAGCTGGACCCTGGAGGGTCCGGTGCAGCCGGATAAACATCCCGAGGCCCGTGCCGTCCAGCGCCTCATGGATGAGCTGCAGCCCGAGGTGCACGGAGACCTGCACGGCTCCTTCCTGGAGTTCTACGGATCCATCCACGCCGATACGGCAGCCGCTTACTCGAACGTCTCCCTGCGGCCGTATCATCACGAGATCATGCGGCTCATGAACGAAGCGGCTCTGGAGGAGGGCTACCCGGCCGACTGGCTGGAGGAGGATTCGGAGCGCATGTTCTGGGGCCCCGATCTGGACCCGATGCGGGAGAAGACTTGGAAGGGCCGGCCCCGGGTCTATGCCGCCACCTATTGCTACAACCGCTACCACTCGCTGGTCACGGCCAACGAGAATGCTTGGGAACGAAGCGCGCTGCTCCGGTATCGCCGGCTGCTCGAAGTGGGGAACGACGTCTGGCCCGGAGAGTATTACCCGGGGTACCCGACCCGGGTGATGATGGGCAACGACCTGCATCGCCTGACCGCCTACGGAACTACGGCGGGAGCCCGCCGGAGGAGCCGCGTGGAACTGTGGAACAGACTGCGTCACCTCAGCTTCGGCTTCGACTGGCCGGAGGTCGAGGGCATGGCGCTTTGCGTCTGTGCCACCTCCCGGGAAGCGGCCCGCAAGTGGTTGGGGAACAACACGCTCCTGGACATGCTCTCTCGAATCGAACGTCATCCGGGGATGAACCTGGAGCCCATCCGGCGGCTGGTCCATCGTCATCCGCTGGACGACGGCAAGCGTCCGGCGCGCTTTCTGGTGGAAGGGGGAGGCGCCAAGTTCTACCGGCAAGACTCCGGTCCCGACCGTCTGGAGGCGGAGAGGAGCGGCCCCGTCCGTCACGGGATCTGCGTGCGGCTGCGAATCCCCTACCAGAACGCCCGCATCCTCGACCTCAGGCTCAACGGGCACGTCGTAGCCCCGTCCGAATCGGATGGCTTCGTCTCCTGGGTGGCCCGAGGGTTCACTCATGTCCAGATCGCCATTCCTCCCGGCAGGACGCAATCGGAGGAGATCTTCCTGGTGACCTGCGAATACGATCCCCGCGAGCGGCGCCGGCAAGGGAAGGTGACCTTCCGAAACTGAAAATTGCGAATAATGGTAATGGTGAATAGCGGCGCGGAGACAGACGTGAACCTTGCTGGATACTCGAGTTCGTCACAGCCCCGGCGGCATGGCATGGGTGACCGTGTCCCCGATTGACTCTGTGTCCGTTGGAATGAATATCTTCCCATCGAAATAAGGGTTGAATCGTGGCTACGAGCGGGTCCAAGAATAGCATTATCGCCTTCCTGTTCGAGAACTCCATCTTCCTGATCGCCGGGGCCTTCGGCGCCCTGCTGTGGGCCAATCTGGATCACGACTCCTACCACCATCTGATCCACCTGAAGCTGTTCGAGGACACGCTGTTCGGAACGCTGAAAGCCGACGGTACGCGGGTCTTCGACCTTCACTACCTGATCAACGACGTGCTGATGGCGTTCTTCTTCGCCATCGCCGGCAAGGAGGTCTGGGAAGCCACGCTTCCGGGCGGTCCCCTCAGCAGTCCCAAGCGGGCCGCCGTTCCGCTCGTCGCGGCCGTGGGCGGCATGGTGGCGCCGGCCCTCTTCTACCTGCTGGGTGCGGCTCTGGTCGGGCGCTTCGATGAACTGTCCAACGGCTGGGCCATTCCCTGCGCCACGGACATCGCCTTCAGTTACATGGTGGCACGGATCGTCTTCGGCGCCGGCCATCCCGCGATTCCTTTCCTGTTGTTGCTGGCAATAGCCGACGACGCCATGGGCCTGCTGATTCTTGCGGCCTTCTACCCTCAGGGAGAAGTTCAGATGCTCTGGATGGTCCTGGCCGTGGTGGGTGTGGGCGTCGCCTTTTTGTTCCAGCGCCTTCGCCTCCACAGCTTTTGGTGGTATCTGGCCGTTCCCGGCACCCTTTCGTGGATCGGGTTTGCGATGGCGGGCCTGCATCCGGCTCTGGGCCTGCTGCCCATCATTCCCGCCATGCCTCACCATCACTCCGACAGGGGCCTCTTCGATTGGAAGGAGTTGGAGGCGACGGACACGCTGAACGAGTTCGAGCACTGGTGGCAGAAACCGGTGGAGTTGATCCTGATGCTCTTCGGCCTCTTCAACGCCGGCGTATTGTTCAGCGCCGTGGATTCACCCACCTTCCTGGTCCTGATCGGCCTCCTGGCGGGAAAGCCGGTGGGCATCTGGGCCGGAGCGATGCTGGTCGCCAGAGGGTTTCAGTTGGGACTCCCCCAGGGGATCGGCTCCCGGGACCTGGTGGTTGTCGGGTTCGCCGCCGCCATCGGGTTTACCGTGGCGCTCTTTGTGACCACGGTGGCCTTTCCTCCGGGACAGATCCAGGACGCCGCCAAAATGGGTGCGCTGGGTTCTTTCGCCGCCGCCCTGATCACTTACTGTGTGGCCCGGGCCACAGGGGTCACGCCCAGCCCCGAGGAATAGGAATCCTTCCCCGGTTTCCGGCTTACGCCAGCAGGGGCTTCACCACTTCACCGTGGATGTCGGTGAGCCGGTAGTGGCGGCCCTGGAACTTGAAGGTGAGCTGGGTGTGGTCGATTCCCAGGCAGTGGAGAACGGTCGCCTGGAAATCGTGGACGTGCACCGGATCTTTCACCACGTTGTAACTGAATTCGTCCGTCTCGCCGTAACTGATTCCGGGACGGATCCCGCCGCCCGCCATCCACATGGTGAAACAGCGGGGATGATGGTCGCGCCCGTAGTTGTCCTCGGTGAGCCGGCCCTGGCAATAGGCGGTTCGCCCGAACTCGCCCCCCCAGACGACCAGGGTCTCGTCCAGCAATCCCCTCTGCTTCAGGTCGGTGACCAGTGCCGCCGAAGCCTGGTCCGTGTCCTCGCACTGTCCCCGGATTTGGGCCGGCAGGTCGTTGTGCTGGTCCCAACCGCGGTGATAGAGCTGGACGAAGCGGACGCCCGCTTCGCTGAGGCGGCGGGCCATGAGGCAGTTGGCGGCGTAGGTTCCGGGTTTTCTGGAGTCGGGACCGTAGAGCTCGAAGATATGGTCCGGCTCGTTCGAGACGTCGGTCAGCTCGGGGACGGAGAGCTGCATCTTGTAAGCCATCTCGTACTGGCTGATCCGGGTCGTGATCTCGGGGTCGCCGAAGGTTTCGGCTCGCATCCGGTTCAGCTGTCCGATCCCGTCCAGCATCCGTCTCCGGCTCCGGTGGTCCACTCCGGGCGGGTTGGACAGGTACAGGACCGGGTCTCCAACCCCCCTGAACTTGACGCCCTGGTGGTCGGAGGGAAGGAATCCGGCCCCCCAGAGGCGGGAGAAGATGGGCTGGGGGTTGGTCTTGACCCTGCCGATGGAGACCATGACGACGAAGCTGGGAAGGTCCCGGCTGTCGCTTCCCAATCCGTAACTGAGCCAGGCGCCCAGGCTGGGACGGCCCGGCTGCTGGCTTCCGGTCTGGAAGAAGGTGATGCCCGGGTCGTGATTGATGGCCTCGGTGTGCAGGGTCTTGACGATGGCGATGTCGTCCACGATCTGCGCGGTACGGGGCAAGAGTTCGCTCACCCGCGCGCCCGACTCCCCGTACCGGCCGAACTTGAAGATTGACGGAGCCACGGGGAGAGTCTTCTGCCGCGAGGTCATGCCGGTGATCCGCTGACCGCGGCGCACCGAATCGGGCAGGTCCGTGCCCCTATGTTTCTCCAGTTGAGGCTTGTAATCGAACAGGTCCATCTGGGCCGGCGCGCCGGACTGGAAGAGGAAGATGACCCGCTTGGCCTTGGGTGCGAAGTGGGGCAGGCCGGTCCGGCTTCCGGGAGGAATCGCTTTATCTGTTCTGCGTGAGAACAGATGGGGATTCAGGATCGAGGCCAGTGCGGCCGTGCCGATGCCGGTGCTGGTCCGGCCCAGGAACTGGCGCCGGGTGATCTCCAGTCGTAATCGGTTTTCGGGATCCACGACGCTCACTCCCGGGTAATGGTCTCGTCCAGGTTCAGAATGCTGCCGGTGACGGTGATCCAAGCCGCCAGTTCCACCGGATCCAGGTTCGGGTCGAAGGGTGAGTCGCCCACCTCGATCAGACGCCGGGCCGCTTCGGGGTCCGACCTGTAGTAGCTTCGCTGCTCCTGCAGGATCCGGTCCAGGATCGGAGTCTCCAGGGAGTCGGGTACTCGTCCGGTAGCCAGACGGAATGCGAAGCGGATCCGGTCCTCCGTGTCAGAAGCCGTTCCTTTCAGAGTGCGTTGGGCCAGGGATCGGGCCGCCTCCACGTAGGTCGGGTCGTTCAACAGGATCAGCGCCTGCAGCGGCGTGTTGGTCCGCGGCCGCCGCATGGTGCAGGTTTCCCGGTCGGGGGCGTCGAATGCCATCAATGTGGGCGGAGGAATCGTCCGCTTCCAGAAGGTGTAGAGGCCACGGCGGTAGAGGTCTTCGCCCTCTCCTTGAATATATTCCTGGGCCGTGTATTTCTCGCCGTAGGCCATCTCCTTCCACAACCCGGGAGGCTGGTAAGGAAAGACGCTGGGTCCACCGATGGTGTTCACCAGGAGCCCGCTGACCCTCAAAGCGTTGTCACGCACCAGCTCGGCCGGGAGCCGGAACCGGGAGGCCCGCGCCAGCAACCGGTTTTCCGGGTCCTTCTCCAACAACTCGGGCGTGACGTGGGAACTCTGGCGGTAGGTGGCAGAGGTCACCAGGAGCCGCTGCAGACCCTTCACATCCCATCCCGAGGCCACGAACCCGCTGGCCAGCCAGTCCAGAAGTTCGGGGTGGCTGGGTTGATCCCCCTGGGATCCGAAATTCTCCGCCGACTTGACGAAGCCGGTGCCGAAATACATCTGCCAGAATCGGTTGACGGTAACCCGAGCCGTCAGCGGGTGTCCCGAATCGACCAACCATCGGGCCAGGCCCAGACGGTTCGGAGGTGCGTCTTGCGGAAACGGCGGCAGCGCCGCCGGGACTCCCGGCGCCACCTTATCGCCGCGATTGCGGTAGTCTCCCCGGTCCAGGACGACCGTGTCCCGCGGTTCCTCCATCTCCTCCATCACCATGATGGTGGGAACGGCTGCCTGCAGCTTCTGATCGTCCCTGCGAAGGTCCTCCTGCTCCCGGTGCAGGTCGCGGTAGAGGGCGGGAGCGTCTCTGTCCAGGTAATACCGGAGCAGGTCCTCCTGCTTCTGCTCGGTCCTTTCCTCCTCCGGCTCTTGCAGGATAGCGCGAATGGGATGGAAGACGGCCAACTGCTCCACTTCGTTCGCCGTCAGATTCCGTTCGTAGATGCGCACCTCGTCCATCTGGCCGTCGAACAGCCCCTTGGCGTGGCGCCGGCCCAGAAGCAGCGGCCGTTCGGTTCTGATGGAGCCGGTCAGGCTGTCGTGCAGGACCTCCACTTCCTGAAGCTTGCCGTCCAGGTAGAGGGCCACGCCGGAGGCTTTTCCGGTGCCGTCGTAGGTGAGGGCCAAATGATGCCATTCGTTCAAGGAAACGGGGTTGAGCGTGCGTACCTTGATGGCGTTGTCGGGCCAGGCATGAACCAGATGCGCCATGAGCAGGGGACCGCTGTACTTGGGACCGTCATGCTCCTTGAAGTCGCCGACGAAAAGGTCATAGCCGCGAAGCCCCTCCACATCGTCCATGCGGGCGACGACGGCCTGGTCCCCCTCGTTCCTGAGCCGGACCCAGGCCAGCAGAGAGAACTCGTCGGTCCGGTCGAACCCAGCCAAGTCGCCGAGGTCCACATGGGTCCGGATGGTGAATTTGAAAGCGCCTCCGACCTTGCCCTCGGTCGGCACCAGTTCCTCGCCTCTGGGTTTCCCGTGACGGTAGTGGCCGCTGGTGTCCGACGTGTGGTGATCCAGTTCGTAGTGGGCCAGGAGGCCTTGGCGGGGACTCTCGGCAAGCTTGGCCGAGGTGGGCGCCTCCCACTCCCGTACCAGGGACTTCAAGAGGCTCTCCGGCATCCGGTTCTCGATGGCTTCCAGCCTCTCCCGCAACTCGTGCAGACGGCTTGCCTGGTCGGGAAAGGGCAATTCCATGACCGGAGCCGCGTTGCCTTTTCGCCCGTCAAGACCCTTTTCGGGGATGGTATTGAAGAAGGCCGAAAAGCGGTAGAACTCCCGCTGTCGAATGGGGTCGTATTTGTGGTCGTGGCAGCGGGCGCATCCCATGGTCAGGCCCATCCACACCGTCGACGTGGTGTTGACCCGGTCGACCACGTACTCCAACTGGTACTCCTCCGGAATAGCGCCGCCCTCGAAGTTGATCATGTGGTTGCGGTTGAATCCGGTGGCCAGCTTTTGTTGAGCCGTAGCGCCGGGGAGAAGGTCGCCGGCCAGTTGCTCGATGGTGAACTGGTCGAAGGGCTGGTTCCGGTTGAAGGAGTCGATGACCCAGTCCCGCCAGAGCCACATGTCCCGGTGGCTGTCGATGTGGTAGCCGTGAGTGTCCGCGTAGCGGCTGGAGTCGAGCCACTCCAGGGCCATCCGCTCACCGTAATGCCGGGAGGCAAGGAGCCGTTCCACCACCTTTTCGTAGGCTCCGGGGCTGCCGTCCGCAAGGAAGGCGTCCACCGCTTCCGGTGTGGGAGGCAGGCCCGTCAGATCCAGGGTCACCCGGCGGATCAGGGTGACGCGATCCGCTTCGGGTGACGGTTCGAGTCCCTCGCTCTCGAGGCGGGCCAGGATGAAATGGTCGACGGGGTTGCGGACCCAGGAGATGCGCTTCACCTGCGGGAGGGGCGGCCGGCGAGGCTTGACGAAGGCCCAGTGGTCTTTGGCCTCGGCGCCTTCGTTGATCCAGCGGCGGATGAGGTCGATCTGGTTCTGGTTCAGCTTCCGGTCGAAACCGGGCGGCGGCATTCGCGCGCCCTCATGCTCCGCCGAAATCCTCTGGTACAGGCGGCTGGACTCCGGGTCTCCCGGCGTGACGATCTTGGTGCCGTCCCGGTCCTGGAACATCCCCTCCTTTGAATCCAGGCGCAGACCCGCCTGTCTCACCTTTTCGTCTGGACCGTGGCAAGCGAAACAGTGGTCCGAAAGGATGGGGCGTATCTGGCGGCTGTAGTCGACGGCGTCGGCCGCCGTCTCGGCCTGGGTCGCTGACGGAACTGCGCCGGAGGCCAACAATCCTGCCAGAACCACAGTCCTGGCCGTTTGGGCCGCAGTGCCGATCGTAACCTCTGGTCGACTCATGGAACTCAGACCCGAGTGTAGCCCAAATGGGTCCGATCCGCTCCGGGAAGCGCCCATTCAAGCTGTGCCGAGAGTGTACGCCCTGGTGAAAACGACCCGGAAACCTGCGGATACACTGAGATTTCAAGCCATCTTCACGGCTCCTTAAATCCCACAACCTAAGCTCTGGACGGTTCTTCCCCAGGTCGAGGGAGGAGAACTGCGCATGGCCGCATGCGCAAGAACCGATCGGCCGGAGAGGGACAGATGCGCATGCAAACCAAGAGTAAGAGCCTGTCTGCAACGTGGCCGTTCTGCCTGAAGGCCGCGCTGTCGTTTTTCCTGCTCTCACCGCTCGCCGCGGCGGAGAACGAACCGGCCGGGCCCAGAGACGTGTCCGACATCGGCACTCTTTCGGGTTTCGTGGTCAACGTGGCCAACGGCACCTTCCTCAATGGGGTTGAGGTCCGAACCCGCCCTGACGCCGGTGAGGCGGTTTCGAATCTGGACGGCATCTTCCATATGGACGTCCCCGCCGGAACCTACGAGCTGGAGGTCCGGAAGAATGGTTACGTCCCCCAAGTCATTCGCGGAATAAATGTGGCCGTGGGAGAGACGGCATTTCAGGACGTGGCCCTGAATCCGTTAGGCGGTGTGAGCCTCGGCGAGGTCACGGTCGTGGCCATGGCCGACCAGGCCTCCGAAGCCGCCCTGCTGGTGGAACGGAAATCGGCGCCCACCGTGAGCGACGCCATCGGGGCACAGGAGATGTCCCGAATGGTCGGCTCGGACGCCAGCGACGTGATGCAGCGGGTTACCGGGGTCTCCATCGTGGACAGCAAGTACGTCTACATTCGCGGCCTGGGGGAGCGCTACAGTTCCACCATGCTCAATGGCGCCGTGGTCCCATCCACCCGTCCGGACAAGAAGGTGGTCCCCATGGACCTCTTCCCGGCCGCTTTGATGCAGAACATCCGCATCGAAAAGTCCTACACTCCCGACCAGCCGGGCGAGTTCTCCGGCGGCCTGGTGAAGATGAACACGGTGGATTTTCCCCGCAGTTCCATCCTCAAACTCAGCTATGGAACCAGCTTCGGCAGCACCACCACCTTCAATGACTTCGCCGACTATTCGGGCGGTAGCCGGGATTGGCTCGGGTTCGACGACGGGACCCGGTCGCTTCCCAGCGGGATCCCCAACGAGAGACTGACGCGCCGTGGGCGCTTTTCCACCACCGGGTTCACGTCAGACGAACTGCAGGGCTTCGGCCGGTCCTTCAGCAACGTCTGGACGCCTGGGGGTGGCCAGAACGCGATCCCCAACCAGAGCTTCAACTTCATGGCCGGAAACACCTTCGGCAAGCTGGGCGTGGTTCTGGCCCTCTCCCACGGCAACAAATGGCACCGTCAAGAGGAGGTCCGGAACTATTACCGGTCCGCGGGGCGAGGAGAACTCTCTCCCCTGCGGGAGTACGAGATGGATTACAGCACCCGTTCCATCCTCACCGGCCTCACCGCCAACTTCGCGTACGAACTCACCAGCAACAACCGGATCCAGTTCCAGAACTTCTTCAGCAAGGACACCAGCGACGAATCCAGGTTCTTCGAGGGGTTCGATTCGGACGGACAACAGAGGGTCCGGAACCAGCGGATCCGCATGATCGAGGAGGACGTGGGCTCCACCAAGGTCTCCGGTGAGCACTATCTGACCGCCCTGGGCAACAGCTTCCTGACCTGGCGGCTGTCTTACTCCCTCTCCAGCCTGGACGAACCGGATCTGAGAGAGGCTCTCTACGAAGAGCGGAACAACCGCTTCCTTCTGGCCGACGAAAGCCAGAGCGGCTTCCGGCTCTTCAATGACCTGGCCGAAGACATCTGGGAGCCGGGTCTGGACTGGACCACCTATTTCAACCGCGGCAGCGTGAACAGCTCCGTCAAGGTGGGAGCGTCCTACCGTTCGCGTCAGCGGGACTTCCTCTCGCGGCGGTTCCGGTTCGTTCCCCTCCGGACGGCCGGGATCGATCTGTCCCAGTCGCCGGAGCGGATCTTCGCGGCCGATAACATCAATCCCAGCGCCTTCGAGCTGCGGGAGGAGACCCGCCCCACCGACACCTACGACGCCAAGCAGTTGACCCGGGCCGGTTACGCCATGCTGGACGTGTCCATCGACAAGTGGCGGTTTATCGGCGGCGCCCGGGTGGAGGCCGACTCCCAACAGGTGGAGACTTTCGACCCCTTTGACCGAACGGCCCCTACGGGCGTCTCGACCCGCCTCGACAACACGGATCTGCTCCCCGCCTTCTCCGTGGTGTACCGCCTAAACAACGACATGAATCTGCGGGGCGGCTACGGAAAAACCCTGAATCGTCCCGAGTTTCGCGAACTGTCTCCCTTCGAGTTCACCGACGTGGTGGGGGGCCGAGCCGTGGTCGGAAACCCGGATCTGATCCGCGCCCGGATCCGGAACTGGGACGTTCGGTGGGAATGGTTCGTGAGTTCCAACGAACTGCTCTCGGCCAGCTTCTTCTTCAAGGATTTCGAGAACCCCATTGAAAGGGAGATCCAGTTGACCGCTCAGCTCAGGACCTCCTACATCAATGCCCAAGGCGCCAAGAACCTGGGGATGGAGTTGGAGACGCGCAAGAACCTGGGCGGCCTCTCGTCGTCGCTCCAGAACTTCTTCGTCTCGGCCAACTACACCCTGGTCGACTCGGCGGTGGAAATCTCCCGGGAGCAGGCTCCGTTGCTCACCAACTTGAATCGGGCGCTGGAAGGACAGTCCCGGCACGTCTTCAACGGGGTTCTTCAGTACGAGCATCCGACCCGCAGGTCCCTGGCCCGGCTGCTCTACAACTACCAGGGCCAGCGGATCTCGGATGTCGGCGCTCAGGGGTTGCCCGACGTGGTTCAGGTAGGAGTCCCCCGTATGGACGCCGTCTTCATCCAACCTCTGGGCAAGAGCTGGAGACTCAAGCTCAGCGCCGAAAACCTCCTGGACCACCAGTACGAGTTCCGGCAGGGGGACCGGATTCAGCGATCGTTTCGAGTCGGACGGAGCTTCTCCGTCGGTATTTCCAAGACCTTCTTCGAAGAGTAGACGACTAACTCTGAACCACCTTTTGGAAAGGAGCCCAGACCCATGCGAAGAACCATTGCAGCAAGATTGTTCCCTTTGATCCCGATCCTGGCGGTCGCCAATCTGGCGGGCGCTTCGCCGGGTGCCGGAGCGGCTGGGGACATCCAGTTCGTGCAAATGATGGATCGGCCCAGCGGCCCGCACGCCAGCATCTTTCTGCGGACCAACGAAGTCGGCTATTTGGCCCAGTCGCCCGATGATCCGCGGAACCAGATCTCGGTGATGGTGGACATGGATCCCAACGGCCACGCCTACGACAAGACCTTTTTCGTCTTTTTCTTGAACAAGGAGACGGGAGAGTCCCGCTACCTGGATGTGATTGGTGGTCGGTTGCTGGAAGCCTCCGAAGGAGTCGTTGATTTCGAAGGGAATCCCCCCGGTGAAGCCAACGCCTATCCCATTCCGACCCTTGAGGCGCCCCTGAACGCCCTCGTGGGCCCCGCGCCTGCTCCCGTCAGCACGTTGGATCCCGGTGACCTTGGAGTCGGCCGCTGGGCTGTCGTCTTCGACATCCGGGACGTCACCGGAGCCCGGATCTTTCAGCGTGCCTATTGGCATTTCGTGATCGCCGAACAGGCCACGGAACTGCCCGCCGAGATCAATGCCGACATGACACTTGACTGGAAAACCCTTTGGGTCTTGCCGTCCCGGCTCCACCGGGTCGGTGATGGCGCCACCCTGACCATTGAGCCCGGCACGGTGTTGTTGGGAACCGACATCGCGACCCTGCTGATTGACCGGGGAGGCCGGATCCATGCCGAGGGAACCGCGCTCAGCCCGATCATCATGACCTCCGACGAAAGTGTCGGCTCGCGTCGTGTCCAAGGTTGGGGCGGACTGGTGCTCGCCGGCCGGGCTTCCATCAATGGTTGCGAGGAAGGCAATTGTGAAGGAGACGTCGAGGGTGTGAGCAACGCCAAATACGGCGGCGCCGATGACGCGGATGACAGCGGCGTGCTGAAGTACGTCCGAGTGGAATTCGCCGGAGCAGAGTTCTCACCCGAAAACGAGCTCAACGGTATCGCCTTCCACGGTATCGGAGACCAGACCGAAGTCGACTATGTCCAGGTCCATTACAACAAGGATGACGGCATAGAGATGTTCGGGGGGACTGCCAATATCCGGCACGCGCTCCTGACGGGGGTTGCCGACGACAGCCTCGATTACACGGAAGGCTGGAGGGGCAGCGCTCAGTTCATCTGCATCCAGCAGGACAAGTCCGATGCCGACAATGGCTTCGAGTTCGATAGCAACGGCGACGCCAACGATCTGTTGCCCCGCTCCAATCCCACGATTTCGAATGTGACCCTTGTGGGTGGGAATCCGGGCGCGGGGAGCGATGAGGAGAGCGACATCGGCATGCTCGTTCGCGAAGGCACCGCGGGCCAGATCTACAACTCCATTGTCATCGGTTTTGGCCGGGAAGCGGTGGTGATTGATCAGGCGGCCACCACCCGGCAGGTCGACAGCGGGGACCTCGTGATCGCCAACAATATCTTTGGGCCGAACCGAACACGGGACACTCAGCGGTCTCAGTTCGCGGCCGGCAGTGACGCCGGTAGTTACGGGGTTGACGCCTGGATCCGCGGCGCGTCCCAGATGAATCGCTTTGCCGATTCGGCGAGTGCGGTGGGCCTGGCCGATCCGTTCAATGCTCTTTCGCCCGACTTCCGGCCCATGTCCAACTCCATGGCCCTTGACGTGAACTACGTCAAGACGCTGCCGGAAGATGGGTTCTTCACGCCCGTGACCTACGCGGGTTGTGTCGGTCCAAACGACGATTGGACCCATAGCTGGAGCACGAGCGAACCGTCACTGGCCTCCGGGAACTAATGAAACGGAGGACTTCGAGACGGGTTCGGAGATTGTCGCCGGGCCCGACGCTCCACGGCGAATCGCGCAGCAGATTGAGCAACATGTCGAACAGGCCTCAATCCACAAGGAAATCCGTGGCGAGCCTCTGGCTCCTGGGAACAGGAGGCACGGTGGTTCTGATGGCGTCTCTGGCTTTGCTCATCAGCGGATTCAGCAGTAGTTCGATGTTGTTCGAAGACGGCGACCTGGAGAGTTCCGCCGTCTCGCCGCAGGCTCTGGGACGCCTCTTGTTGAAGCGGCTTCGGGAGGGGGATCTCTCGGAGGTCGCCCAACTCGGTCTTACCAGGGAAGAGTGGACCCGCCACGTCTGGCCGGTGAGTGCGGCGAACAGGCCAGGTTCCAATTTCACGCCCGATTTCGTCTGGGGTCTGGACGCCGTCAGGAGCCGGCTGGATCTTTCCGTCACCTTGAGTCGTTACGGTGGAAAGGAATTTCAGTTGATCCGGGTCCGATTCCGGAAGGGAATCCGGGACTATGAGGAATTTCGTCTGCACCGGGACGCCCGCGTGGAGGTGGGTCTGCCGGACGGAGGCAAGCGGGAATTGAAGCTGTTCAGTTCCGTCTTCGAGCGAAACGGGGAGTTCAAGATCTTTAGCTTCAAGACTGACAATTGAAGTGGGGGAGGAAAAAGCATGTCGGGTTTCAGAATTCTAATCTTGTCCATTTTCTGCGGGGCGGTTCTGGCCCAGGATCAAACCGTGTACATTGCGCAGGTGGGTCACGGCGGCGGCTTCGAGACGACCCTCAGCTTCGTCGGACTCACCAACACCACGGCGAACGTCCTGATCGAGACCTTCGACGACGACGGCGATCCCGCCGCGCTGCTGAACAGGCCTGATCTTATTGCCAACATCGGCATTGTTGGAGGTGGCGGCGGAGCGGCCAGCAGTTACGGCATCGAAATCCCTGCAATGGGAACTCGAGAGGTCCAGAGCCTGAATGAAAACGCATCGAGTCTCGAGGTGGGCTACGCGAAGATCACCTCGGACGGTCCTGTCGGAGTAGAGGCAGTGTTTCGCAATTTCGCGAACGGGGTTCGCGTCACCACCACCAGCGTCCTGCCCGAGAGTCCGACCATGGGCTTCACGATCTTGGCCTACGGGCAAACCGGGCTGGCGCTCTTGAATCCGCCCGATAACGGAGGGGCTGCGCAGGTCACGGTGACGCTTTTCGACGGTGCCGGCCAAATGATGGGGGAGAAAACGATTCCCCTGGCCGTCGGCAGCAAAGCGGTGGCCTTCCTCAATCAGGCGCCATTCTTCGATTCCCATTTGGTGCCGGCCGATTTCTTCGGTTCCGTCGATATCAGCTCGACACGGCCGGTGGTCCCCGTGGTCATCAAGATCGAAGGCAGCGCGTTGGTCACCCAGACCGTCCAGCCTGCCCGCTAAGGTCAACTCGCGTCCGGCGCCGACGGCTCCGGCCGGCGGCGCCGCACGCATATTGCACCGCGGCATCGTTTATCGTCGCGGCGTGACCTCAATGGCCGTCGCGGCCGCATCTCACCAACGTTTCCTACCCTTGTCCGCGTCCTTCAGATTTTCTCCGGCAGCGTCCATGGCTCCCGGTAGGACTTGGTGAGCATGGCATTGGCTTCCGAGTCGTGGGGAAAGGTCTCCGTGTCCGGATCGAATTCCAGAACGCGGCCGACCCGGTAAGCGATCTCGGCCAAGTGGATGACGCCGCAGCTGAGATGGGCAACGTCGGCCGGCGCGTTGGGTTGTTTCCGGCTTCGGACTGACTCCAGGAAGTTGTACATGTGGGCTCTCGAGTTCTGCCGGAACTCCCGTCCCGTCACCCCCGGCCCCTTCTCCTCCTTGCGGCCCATGTAGACCTGGAAGTGACCGCGGCGGGAGAAAATCATGTAGCCCTCCGTCCCGTAGAAGGCGTTGCCATTGTCGTACCCGTGGAGCCCGTAGGGGGTCCACAGCCGGTCCTCGTAGAGCAGAACCTTCCCTTCGGCGTACTGGAGGGCAACGGTCATGTTGTCCGGATATTCCCGTTCCCCTTCCAGGTCGATGGTGCTGCCGTGGGCGGTGATCCGGACAGGATGGGTCGTCACACCCAGGGCCCAGCGCGCCATGTCGAGGTCGTGGGCGCCGTCGTCCCCCATGTCGCCGTTTCCATAGTCCCGATAGACGCGCCAACTCCGATGGAAACGATTGGGGTTGAAGGGGCGCTTGGGCGCCGGGCCCAACCACCGGTCGTAGTCCACACCGTCGGGGACGGGACCGTCGGGTTTGGGCTCCAGGGCGTTGCCGCGCTGGACGTTCCAGGCCTTGGTCATCTTGATCTCGCCCATCAGACCCGACTTCAGGACCTCCGCGGCCCGCAGCGTCACGCTGGTGGAGCGCATCTGGGTTCCGTGCTGGACGATCCGATCGTATTTCCGGGCGGCCTCGACCAGAAGCCTGCCTTCCCGGAAGACGTGTGACGCGGGTTTCTCGACGTAGAGGTCCTTGCCAGATTGCAGGACCGGGAGGGCGATGGGAATGTGCCAGTGGTGGGGCGTGGCCACCACCACGGCGTGGATGGAGGCGTCCTCCAGGAGTCGCCGGTAGTCCTTCACCAGCCGTGGTTTCTTGCGATTCGCCTGCTGGACCGTGCCCGAAACCTGTTCCAGAACCGCGTCGTCCACGTCGCACACGCAGGCGATGTGGACATCTTCTCTCAGCAGCAGGTTTCTCAGATGGCCGCGTCCCATGCCGCCGGTCCCGATGATGCCCACGGATATCTGATCGTTCAGCGATGCCCGGGAGGCCTTCAGGGCCGGCGCGGCAAACGTGCCGGCAGCCGTGGTTCCGGCCAGAGCGGTGAGGAATTCTCTTCGAGCTACGGATTTCATGCCCAGTTCCTTTCCGGTTGCGAAATTCAACGGTCCACAGTGACCAACCGGCAGCGCATCCGCATTGGAATGCCGTGCCGGTCCAATGGCGCTCCGGCTCTTGCCGTATGCGGCCGATATCAGACGTCGACGCTGCACGCCTGTAGCAGGGCCTGCTGCACTGCAAGATCGTGCTCCGGCGTGAAGAATTCGACCCCTCTGTCTTCGCGGATGGCGCCGGCCAGATCGTCCACGTCGGGCAGATAACGCGGCGAAGGTCCCACCGGCACGTCGTGGACTCCGGCGCCGAACCCACCGTGGGGGCGGCTCAAAGCCAGCCTCACCTTGGGGCGGTCGGGTGAGTCGATCTGAATGGATCCCTCTTCACCGAAGACGTAGAAATAGCGGTTCCCATTGAGGCTGTGGCTCTTGACCACGGCCACCGCCAAGTCGAACTCGAGAGTGGCCAGCACGTCGTCCTCCACCTGGTCCGGGATCGGGTCGCTGTGGCGCAGCACCGAGCTCACCCGATTGGGAGCGCCCAGCAGCCAGATCAGGGCGTCGATCATGTGGCCGCAGATCTCGAACATCAGTCCGCCCGGGTAGTTGTCGAGGCGCCTCCGTCCGGCCGGCCTCAAGGTGTCGTTCATCTGGCAGACGGCGGATCGAATCGAGCCCAGCCAGCCCTCCCGGATGGCGCGGTGAGCCAGGCGGAAGGCGGGATTGTAGCGATACACGTACCCCATCTGGATCAGCAGGTTCCGGCGGACGGCCTCTTGGAAGAGGCGCTCCAGAGCCGTCAGGTCGGCTCCCGGCGGCTTGTCGATCTTCAGGTGCTTGTTGGCCACGATCACCCGGTGGGAATAGCGCAGTGCCTCCAACGGGTCGGTCTCGATGCACACCATCCGAACCCGGTCGTCTCTCAAGATCTCCTCGATGCTGGCCCAGGGAACGCCTTCCCATCGGGGATTCTTCTCAGCGCGGGCGCGCAGCTTGGGGTCGGGCTCCGCCACGCCCAGTACTTCGTAGTTGGAGGACTTGCGAAGCGTCTGCAAGTGACCGATGGCGTGGGAATGGACGGTGCCGATAATGGCGGCCCCGATGGGGTGGGACGCCGCCGGTGCCGCGGATCGCGCCCCGACGGCCGCCACACCCGCCGCTGCGGCCGTGTGTGAGATGAACTGACGTCTGGCGATCACAGTCATTCGGGTATCTCCTGGAGCAAGTGCCGACAAGCATAGTCCAGCCCGGCACCGGCATCAATCGCAGTCCGGAGACTTAATGAGGAAAGACTAAAAGAGGAAAGAGGTTGCAATATGGCGATTGGGAGCTGCCTCCAACAACCGGAAGCCGCTGAAGTCCAGAGAATATTCGAGCAGTAAAACGGAACGACTCGGGCGGGACCTGCAGCGACGATTTCGGTTTCCATCTCTCCCGGCAGGAACACTTCGTCTTCACTCTCTCCTCTCTCCTCTCTTCTCTCTCCTCATGCCCTCATGCCCTCATTTCCCGTCTTCCCCGCTGTTGCGTCACCTCCTCCGGTGTGGTTCTATTTGGGCCAATGAAAGACTCTCCTGAACGACCTGATCGCCGCCGTTTTCTTTCCGCAACCGCCCTGACGGCGGGGACGGCCGCCAGCGTTTCGTTGCCCGCCGCCCTGGCTTGCAATCCGGCTTCCAGCCCTGCCATCGCGGCCCCCTTGGACCTGACGGTGACGCGGACCGAAACAGTAACCGTCAATGTTCCGTTTCGTCCGGTTCCGGCCCGGAACATGATCCGGGAAATCCCCCACTGGACGGTGTTCGAGATCTGCAAGGTGGAACTCAAGTGCGGTGTCGCCGGGTTTGGCGAAACCATGGAATACTACACTTGGGGCCAAGTCTCGGAGGAGAGCCTGCAGCGGGTTCGGGGCAAAAACGCCGCCGAGCTCATGTGGGACGATTCTCTCGGCGCCGGCCTTCAGATAGCCCTCTTCGACGCCGTGGGCAAGGCCTGGGACGTCCCCTGCCACCGTCTGCTGGGACATCAGGTTCGGGAGCGGGCGCCGGTCAGCTGGTGGGACATCGACATGCCGGGATCCGACTGGGTCCTGGAGTGCGCCGAGGCGATGCGGCAGGGCTACAAGGCCTTCAAGACCAAGGGGCGTCCCTGGTTCGATTTGGATCAGCAGTTGGCGACCCTGGTGCCCACTTTGCCGGACGATTTCGAAGTGGACATGGACTTCAACGGATTTTTGCTGGACGCGGACCGGGGCGCCGAGCGATTGAAGCGTTGGGAGGCGTATCCGCAGATCGCCATCTACGAGACGCCCATCCCCCAGGGCGACATCCCGGGGAACCAACGTCTCAAGGCGGCCACTCGGGTCCCCATCGCCATGCACTATGGGAATCCGGAGCCGGCCGTGGCGGTCCGGGAAGAGGTCTGCGACGGATTCGTGGTGGGGGGTGGAGCCTCCCGGGTGATGAGAGCCGGCCACTTCTCGGCCGAGGTGGAGCTGCCGTTCTGGCTCCAGTTGGTGGGAACCACCATCACGGCCACCTTCTCTCTCCACTTGGGCGCCGTCCTCAAGCAGGCGGTCTGGCCGGCCGTGAACTGTCATCAGCTCTACACTCATCCCATGGTTCGCCAGCCCATGCAGGTGGCCCAAGGGAAGGCCTCAATTCCGGAAGGACCCGGTCTCGGTGTGGATCTGGATGAGGACGCGGTGGAGCAATTGCGCATGGAGCCCCCCAAGGAAAGGCCCTACCCGTATCCCGGTCTTCTGATCGGTATCCGGTGGCCTTCCGGACGAACCAGCTACTACGCCCACGCCCGCCAGTACTGGGAAGACTTCAGCGCCGACAAACTGCCCGTCTTCGCGTCTGGCGTGGATCTCAAGAGCATTCCGGACGACGGGTCGGAGGCGTGGAGAAACCTGCAGGCTCAGGCACAGAATGGGGGAGTGCACCTGGAGGAGCCCCGGTTGTGGTAGCCACCACGCACTGCAAGGAGGAGACTTCGTGATGTTGTTGAGACTGGCCGCCGGCCTGTTGCTTTTGTTTTCGACAAACCTGCCGGCCAAGGACAACGAGTCGCCGGCGCCGCTGGACCTGGGCTCCCGGCTCGAGCTCTTCGTGGACGACTTCCTGATCCAGTCCATGGAGGGCTTGGAGCAGAGGCTGCATTATCCCGTGTCCGCGGGAAAGATCCTCACCCTGGACAAACCCTGGGAAGGAATAACCTGCGATTACCAGGTGGTCTTCAAGGATGGGGACCTCTACCGCATGTACTATCGCGGAAGCAGTCACGAGGGCTACACCATCCCGTCGTTCCTGGAGCCGGGGGAGGGGGTGGTTCCGGTGCATCCTCAATTCTCGCTCTACGCGGAGAGCCCCGACGGCCTGACCTGGACCCGTCCGGAGCTGGGGTTGATCGAGTTCAACGGCTCCAAGCGGAACAACATCGTCCTGGAGGGAGACGGAGCCCACAATCTGGCACCCTTCCCGGATCAGAACCCGGCTGCAACTGATTCTCAACGATACAAGGCGGTCGGTTCCGGCGTGCGGGACAAAAGACCGGTGCTTTACGGGTTCGTCTCGTCCGACGGCCTGAGATGGAGCAAGATCCGGGAGGAGCCCATCATCACCGACGGCAAGTTCGATTCCCTGAACGTGGCCTTTTGGGACACGATCCGGAAAGAGTACGTGGCCATATACCGCGATTTCCAGCACGGGGTCCGAACCATCAAGGCGGCCACATCTCCGGACTTCCTGAATTGGTCTCCGGGTGAATGGGGTCAGTTCGGAGACGTGGAGCGGGACCACCTCTACACCAACGGCACCACGCCCTATTTCCGTGCTCCCCAGATCTACCTGGCCTTCCCGCGGAGATACATCCCCTGGAAGACCCGTCTCAGCGAGTCCCCCTGGCCGGGGGCCTCGGACACGGTCTTCATGACCAGCCGTGACGGCGTCCACTGGGACCGGCGTTTCATGGAGTCGTTTATCCGCCCTGGCCGGCAGCGGCGGGCCTGGATGCATCGGACCAACCTGGCGTCTTGGGGCGTCGTTCCCACGGCTCCCGATGAGATCTCGCTCTACGTGCTCCGGGAGCGGGATTTCCCCTCGGTTCACTTCGAGCGGATGGTCCTCCGGACCGACGGCTTCGTCTCCATTCGAGCCGGCTACTCCGGAGGCGAGCTGTTGACCCGTCTGTTCACCTTCGACGGCGGCGCCCTGGTGCTGAACTTCTCCACCTCGGCCGCCGGAAGCATCCGGCTGGAGCTACAGGACATCAATGGTCATCCCGTCCCCGGCTTCTCGCTGGCGGACTCCCCGCTTATCTTCGGAGACGAGATCGAACACCGTGTCGAATGGGTGCGCCCCAGCGGGCAGACCGACCGGGAACCCTTGAAGCACTTGTCCGGCAAACCCCTGCGTTTGCGGTTCGTGATGAAGGACGCGGATCTTTATTCCATCCGTTTCCAGTGAGGTTTCCTGACATATATGGAGAGGACGGACGGCAGCGCAGCCGATAATGCCCGGCGCGGATCGGAGTTGAATTCGAACCGGAGAACTCCGGCGTTCATTGCAAGACGCGAGTTTCTCGGACGGAGTCTGATGGCGGGCGGGACTGCCGCCGCCGGATTTCGGGCGCGCCCTGTGGTGGCCGCACCGGGTCCGGTCAAGGTCCTCTGTTGGTCGGAGCACACGGAGCCCCAGGACGTTTACCCGGAGGGAATCAGCGGGGCCATCGCCCGGCACCTCCGTGCCCTTCCTGATGTGCAGGCCCGAACCGCCTCCATTCAGGACCCGGACCAGGGGCTCCCCTCGTCGGTTCTGGACGAGACAGACGTTCTGATCTGGTGGGGACACAAGAAGCACAAGGAGGTCCTCTTCGACCGCGTCGCCGACGTGGTGGCCCGGGTGCGGGCCGGCCGGTTAGGGTTCATCGGGCTGCACTCGGCCCACTGGTCCAAGATGTTCAAGAGCATCCTGGAATGCACGGGGAACCTCGGGGGCTGGAGGCACGGCGCCGGGCCCGAACATATGAAGGTAGTGGCTCCGTCCCACCCCATCGCGCGTGGCATTTCGGATTTCACCATCCCTGAGACGGAGATGTACAACGAGCCCTTCGACGTGCCACCCCCGGAGAAGGTGGTCTTGTTCAGCTACTGGGTTACGGGAGAACAGTTCCGCAGCGGCTGCACCTGGACGGTGGGGAAGGGGAGGGTTTTTTATTTTCGTCCCGGTCACGAGACCGACCCGGTCTATTTCCACAAGGAACCGCTTCAGGTAGTGGCCAACGCCGTCCAGTGGTGCGCTCACCGGACTTGATGGCGGGAGACCGGGCGCGGCTCTGAAGCGTCGCGGGCGCCGAGGACCTGAACCGGCCCGGCCGGCATGGGAGGAAGAACATGGAATCGTGGAAACGGAAACTGAGAATGGGAATGGTCGGAGGCGGCCAAGGCGCCTTCATCGGGGGTGTTCACCGCATGGCCGCCGCCCTGGACCAGCAGGCGGAACTGGTGGCGGGCTGCTTCTCTCAGGATCCCGAGAATACGCGAATCACCGGAGAGCAGTTGTACGCCGATCCGGCCCGCTGCTATGCCACGTATCAGGAGATGGCGGCTCGGGAGTCGGAGTTGCCGGCGGACAGGCGGATCGACTTCGTCAGCGTCGTGACCCCCAATGCCTCTCATTTCGACATCTCCAGGACCTTCCTGGAGGCGGGCATCCACGTCGTGTGCGACAAGCCCATGACCTACTCCCTGGCGGAGGCGGACGAGTTGTGCCGGCTGGTGGAGCGGACGGGCCTGGTCTTCGGCCTGACCCACAACTACACGGGACACCCCTTGATCCGGCACGCTCGACAGCTGTTCCGCTCGGGCCAGATGGGCACGGTGCGCAAGGTCATCGTCGAGTATCTGCAGGATTTCCTCTCGGTCCCGCACGAAAAGCTGGGGCAAAAGCAGGCCTCGTGGCGGGTGGACCCGGCCCAGGCCGGCGCGGGCGGGACTCTGGGCGATCTGGGAGTCCACTGTCTGAACCTGCTGGAGTACGTGACGGGTGACCCGGTGGCTTCGATTTGCGCCGACACGAGCCATTTTCTTCCGGACCGGACACTGGACGAGGACGCCAACATCCTCTTGAGGCTCAAAGGAGGCGGCAAGGGTGTCTTGACCATCAGTCAAATCGCCACCGGCGAAGAGAATGGGCTGCGCCTGAGAGTGTATGCGTCGGAGGGAGCCATCCTCTGGGGCCAGGAGGATCCGAACCAGATGCAATTCTACCGATACGGCGAGCCCCGTCAGACTCTCACCCGCGGACGCGGCGAGTACCTGGACGAATCGGCCGGAGCCGTGACCCGAATTCCTCCCGGGCATCCCGAGGGATACCTGGAGGCCTTCGCCACCATCTACTGCGGCGCCGTCGAGGCGATCCGGCGGCATTTGGAGGGCGCGCCGCTGAAACCGGAAGAATACGGCTGTCCCAACGTCTATGACGGGCGCCGGGGATTGGAATTCATCGAGAAGGCTGTGGAGTCCAGCGGCCGGGACGCGGTCTGGGTCGAGATGTCGGAGGGAACTCCGTGAAGATGGCACTGGCTTCCGGATTGCTGGGTCTGTTACTGGCCGTTCCGTCCACCCCCGCCTTGCGCGCCGGAGATCCGGAACCGGGATTCGTCTCCCTTTTCAACGGCCGGGACCTGACCGGCTGGAGGACGATCCGGCAGCGGAACCAGGGCTGGCTGGTCCGGGACGGTCTCCTGATCTGCCCCGACGGGGAGGGGGCGAAGCTCCTGACGGAAGAGGAATACTCCGACTTCATCCTCCGCTTCGAGTTCAGGCTGACGCCGGGAGGCAACAACGGCGTCGGCATCCGGGCTCCCATGGATGGACACGCCTCCATCGAAGGGATGGAGATCCAGATTCTGGACAACACGGCGCCCAAATACGCTGGGATCAAGCCCTATCAGGCGCATGGATCGGTCTACGGCCTGGTTCCGGCCCGCCGCGGCGCACTGGCGCCGGTGGGGGAATGGAACCGGCAGGAGATCGCGCTTCTGGGCCGCCGGGTGAAGGTCACGCTCAATGGAACGGTGATCGTCAGCGCCAACCTGAACGACATCCGTGACCCCGAGGTTCTCCAGAGGCATCCGGGAATGATGCGTTCCCGGGGGCACGTGGGTCTCCTGGGACATTCCACTCATGTGGAGTTTCGGAACATCCGCATCAAGGACCTGGGTGGGGAACAGCCGGACAACCTGGCTCCCGAAGGTTTCCAGGCCCTGTTCAACGGCATGGACCTGGAGGGCTGGAAGGGCTTGGTGGCCGATCCCAAGAAACGGGCCGCCATGGACCCTGCGGAACTGGCGGCGGCCCAACGCGAAGCGGACGCCAAAATGCGGAAGCATTGGAGGGTCGAAGAGGGTGTTCTGCTCTTCGACGGCAAGGGCGCCAGCCTCTGCAGCCGCCAGGACTTTCGAGACTTCGAATTGTGGGTGGACTGGAAGATCGAGCCCGAGGGGGACAGTGGCATCTACCTGCGAGGCAGTCCTCAGATTCAGATCTGGGGAGACCCTGAAGGCTCAGGGGCTATTTGGAACAACAAGAAGAACCCATCCAAGCCCAAGTTGGCGGCCGACAATCGGGTGGGGGAGTGGAACCAGTTCCGGATTCTCATGTCCGGCGAGAAGGTGACCGTCTGGCTCAACCATCGCCTGGTGGTCCACAAGACCACCATGGAGAACTACTGGGAACGGGACAAGCCCATCTATCCCACGGGCGCCATCGAACTCCAGGCCCACGGAAACCCCCTCTACTTCAAGAACGTCTACGTCCGCCGGCTCGACTGAAATCAGGGTTTGGGCGCGACCGCGTTGCGGACCAGGGTTTGCAGGCGGTCCGGCAGCGTTGCAGCCACCGCCAGGGCTGCGTCATGCCCCAGCGGGGACATCTTCCGCCACGTCTTCCGAAGGATGTCGGCCAGCTTGGCTTCGTCGTGCATCCGGGAGAATGCCTCGAACTCGTTCTCCAGGAAAACCAGGCAGACCGCGTCCTCGAGAAGCTGGGACTCCGGATCCAGCTTGAGGCGCAGTTTCCGGACCAACGCCTGGACCCGTCCGATAGTGGGCTCATCGTATCCTGAGTCCGCGAGTATGCGCCCCGCCTCCTGGGCGTGGTATTGGGCGAGAGTCTTCCTCCACCGTCTGTACCCGGCTCCCCCCAGAGGGTAGCGGTTACGGGGAATGGTCCAGCGGCGGATGTGCTGGCAATGAGCAGCCAACACCAGCGTTTCCGAGGCCTCCGGCTCCAGCCGGCGGACCCACGCCACCAGCCGGCGGTGGTAGTGGACGGACCACGGGACCGTGCCGTCTTCCGTCTCCACGGTGACCGGATCTTGGCAATCGGCCTCCTGGAATCGGGCAACAGCTAGCTGGAATCGAGAGTCGTCGACGGGCATGGCTCGAAGACTATATCAGGCTTATTTTTCCAGTTGCCGCGGGATGCGAGACGCGCGCTGAATACGCGGCATCAAGAGCGACAGCCGATGCACCACGAGCCTGGCGAGTAACGTGAAACACTACCGGGGCGAGAGCGGATCGGAGCCACGAGCGGCGCGTGCGTTCATTCAGAGGGACGGCGTGGCCTTGGAACGAGGCCGCGTTTCCAGACAGGAGGCCTTCTTGTAGACTGTTTCCATGATTCGCCGCATACAAGCTCTGAACTTCCGCTGTCTACGTTATGTGGATGTTCACCTCGACGGCTCGTTTCACATCCTGGTCGGCCCCAACGCAAGTGGGAAGAGCACCTTGCTCGACGTGATCGGTTTTCTGGGCGACCTGATTCGCGATGGTCTCGACGCGGCCGTCGACCGGCGCACGCGAAACTTCCAGGATTTGGTGTGGAATCGTCCGAGAAAGAACCCAGGGTTCGAATTGGCAGTGGAGTTCGACATTCCCGAGGCATTTGCACGCAAGCTGCCTGATAAGAAGGATTATCGAATCTTCCGATACGAGATCGCCATCCGAGAGGGAAATGATGGCCTCGGCATCGTTTCCGAAGGAGGCTTTCTGGGAACTCGGTGGCGGAGGAACCCCGAGGAACACCCATCGTTTGACGAAGACCCATTCTCGCTGACAAGGAGTTTCCCATCGTCTAGACCAACCCCGAAGTCGATTCTCACCAATGCCAATGACTACGGCTATCGCCTTGTCCTCCAAAAGTCCGGGAAGGGTACGGACACCTTCAGCATGGAGACATCGGAGCGTTACGCGGATTTAGGGGGTTCGGGGATGAGCTTTGCGTTCGGCCCCCGGCGCTCGACCCTCAAGAATCTGCCGGAAGACTCCGAGCAGTTTCCAGTTGCCACGCATGTGAAGCGAGTTCTGGAATCAGGCGTGCAAAAGTTGTTTCTTGACAGTCGGCGGTTACGGCGGGCCAGTTCGCCCAATAGTCGTCGTCTGGGTTTCGTTCCGGATGGCTCCAACCTTCCCTGGGCGATTCAGCGACTAGGAAAGATCGATCCCGCGAGGCACAACGAATGGCTCGACCACGTTGGCACGGCGTTACGCGAAATCGAACGTATTCGCATCGTGGAACGGGAAGATGACCGCCACGCGTACCTGATGCTCCGCTACGCGACGGGAGTGGAGGTTCCCTCCTGGGCAGTTTCCGACGGCACGCTGCGCCTGTTAGCGCTTACTCTTGCCGCATACCTTCCGGAAAACGACAAGATCTACCTTTTGGAAGAGCCGGAAAACGGAATACATCCCATGGCTGTCGAGACCATCTACCAGTCACTCTCCTCCGTATACGATTCGCAGGTGCTGGTCGCGACTCACTCTCCGGTCTTTCTGGGTTGTGCTCAGCCGAAAGAGATCTTGTGCTTTGCCAAGAACGACGAGGGGGCCACGGATATCATTGCCGGACACCAGCATCCAAGGTTGGTGGATTGGCGCAGCTCCGCCGACGTAGATCTGCTCTTTGCTTCTGAGGTATTAGGCTGACGATGGGGCGCCAGCAGAAGGATCTCTTCGTGCTTGTCGCGGATCAGGACATGTACCAAGCCATGCGCAAGCTGTTGGCACGTGGCGAAGATCTTGGAATTCGTTCCATCAGATACTCAGTTGATAGGCATCTGCAGCGCGATCCGGGATGTCGAACCGATGCGTCTCGATATCTTCGCCACCGCATCCGCTATTACCGGTATGCACTCGTAGTGTTCGACAGAGAAGGTTGCGGTGACGACGCGCCGCGTGGGGAAATTCAGCACAATGTCGAGCGTAACCTGGAGCGCAACGGCTGGGATGGTCGATCAAAAGCAATCGTGATCGATCCGGAACTTGAGGTCTGGGTTTGGGGCAATTCTCAGTGCGTTTCCGAAGTTCTGGGCTGGGGCACCGACTATTCGGGTTTACGGAACTGGCTGTATTCTCAGCATCTTTGGCCACGCGAATGCCCGAAACCTCCCGAACCAAAGAGGGCAATGCAGGCAGCAATGCATCGCAAGCGCGTGAGAAAATCGGCTCGCAAGTTCTCGGAACTTGCTGCCAGGGTCCGCTTGAGCAACTGTCAAGACCCCGCCTTCAACGAACTCAGAGAAACCCTGCGCCTCTGGTTCCCCGCAGGGGGACCATGATCGCCCACTCTCAAGCCGGCCACCTCCTCTGAAAGTCCGTTTACGAGGACACCACATGAGGCCGGAGGGCGTCCTCGTCGAACTCCACGCCCAGACCGGGCCGGTCGGGCACGAGCAAGGCTCCGTCCTGAAAAACCATTGGTTCCTTGAGCACTCCGTCCCGCCAGGGAATCCGGCTGGGAGCGATCCACTCCAGGATCAGCGGGTTGGGAATGGCGGCCATGACGTGGGCGGCGGCCATGGTCCCGACGGGTCCCTTGGTGTTGTGCGGCGCGATGGAGACCTGATGGGTCTCGGCCAGGGCACAGACTTTCTTCATCTCCGTGATGCCGCCGATGTAAACGGGGTCCGGTTGCGCAACGTCGACGGCGCCGGCCCGGAAAAAGTCGTTGAATCGGTGCTTGCTGGTCAGGCGCTCGGAACCCGCGATGGGTGTCAGGGTGCCTTGCCGTACTTGAGCGTATCCGGCGGGGTCTTCCGGGATGGTAGGTTCTTCCAGAAACAGCAGGCGATAGGGTTCCAGAAGACGGGCGACCTCCAGCGCGGCGCCGGGAGCGAAGGCGGCATGCGGATCGTCCATGAGCAGCACCTCTTCGCCCAGCGACCTGCGAAGGGCGGAATAACGCCGGTCGAGGTTCCTCAGCTCCTGACGGCTGATCCCGGGTCCCCGAGCCTCCTGGATTGTGATGCCCGACTTGAGCGCCTTGAAACCCTCGCCCAGGACCCGCTGTGCGTTGGCCACGAGTGTGCCCTCGTCCTTTCCGCCGAAATGGGAGTAAACGGGAATTCGGGCAGAGCGGGGGCCGCCCAGAAGGGTGCAGACCGGGGCGTCCAGGGCCTTTCCCTTCAGGTCCCAAAGAGCCTGGTCGATGCCGCTGATGGCGCTGGTGAAGATGATTCCTCCGGTTCGATAGGCGGTGCCGCCGCCGGAGTAGAGGTCCCGATAGATCCCTTCGATGTCCAGTGCGTCCCGGCCCAGGATGTAGGGTTTCAACTCCTCGACCATTCGAGCGACCACCGTCTCCTTTCGGCTGTAGGTCGCCTCGCCGATGCCGGTCAGGCCTTCCCCGGTGTGGACCCGCACGTGGGTCCACTTTCGCCCGCAGTCGGACTGAACCAGTTGAACGGTGACGTCCCGGATCGCCAAGGAGACGCCGGACTCGGCCGTTGAAGCGCGGCCGCGAGCCACGCCGGAGGCCCGCGCGCCAAGCCCCCACAGGCCGGACCCGAATCCGGCGGTCTGCATGAGAAACCGTCTTCTATTCATGGTGTGAGTCGCTCCAGACAATAGCTCAGAACTCCAGCGCCGCCCCCGGTTTCACGACGGTTCGATGCGGTCGCCCCCCTCGATTCCTTCCGGGCGGGCGAAACTCCGGTACCGTGTCCGGATCTCCACTCCACTGACGAAGCGGGTCCAACTCGCGGTCGGCGTCAGTTTCCGGGCCAGGATCTCGACCGTGTTCTCTCCCTGTTTCAGTAGATCGGGGTCAAGCTTCGTCCGCAGCCAGTGGGCGGCGAAACCGGACGGCGCCCCAATCGGCCGGCGCAAGCGAACCGGAATTCGAAGCGCGCGTTCATCCGTCATCTCGAAGCGCTCCAAGGGCAGAAGTCGACCGTTGATGCGGATCTGGATCTCGTCCTCTACCGGGAAGTTCTGAAGCCGCAGTGTGAGCCTGGGTCTACTCAACTCGCCGTCTTTCTCCGCTCCCTTCAGATCGTCGGCGATCTGAAGCGTCATTCTGGACCACTCACCTTCTTTCAGAGCGAGCGGCAGCATCCGTTTCGGCGGTGGATCGGTGAAGGTTCCGGCGCCTTCCACCGGCTGGAGAAAGTAACGCTTGTCCTCTCGCTGGTACGTCTCCGGATAGGCCATCTCCCGGAGGATCTGATGCTCCTTCCGGGCCAGGGGCCAGCGCAGGTAGCCGAGATAAAGGCCGGTGGCTCCCTGGGACCTGAGGGACTGTCCCAAGGCTCGATACATCCCGATGGTGGGGCGGGGCGTCCTTTCGTCGTAGACTCTCAATGGAGGACGGACATAGACTCCTGCCCTTCCATCAGACGCCTCCACCAGCCAGCGCACGTCCATGGCCGGCTCGAAAAGCTGGTCAGAAACTTGGCCCACCACCAGATCCAGATTGTTCTGCCGGAGCCACGTTTCGACGTCGAGGCCCGCCTTGAGGTTCTCGTCCCTCCGGTGGAAAATGCGGGCGCTGACGGTGACCGGTCGATTGCGCTTGCGGCCGACCTCATCGGCCAGCTTCCGGACCTGGCTCACGAAGCGGTTCATGAGGGGGATGTTCCTCTCCAAGTCCCGCTTCTTGAAGTAGGAGGCGAAGAACATGAAGTCCAGCTCGATGCCGTCGGCACGATAGTCTTCCAGTACTTCCCGGACCATGGCCAGTTTGTCCGCCCGGACGCTGTCCAATGCAAAGTCGTAGCAATATTCGAAACCGGGATGCCTCTCGTCCGTCTCCCCGATGCAGACCGACTTTCCCCGTCGCCACTTGAGCCACCCGCAGCGCTGGGAGCCGGGCCTGTTTCCGTCCTGAAGCTTGAGGCTGGGGAGAACCGGCAGACTCTCCTCGCGTCCCCGGCGGATCACCTCACGGAGTTGGTCCGTCCCCAGCTTCCTGGCGTCCCGAACCATGCACATGATCCGCCAGTCGATGATGTGTTCCCAAGTCTGCTTCTCCTGTCCCACCACCCGTCCGACCTGGCTGTCGTGGAAATACACGTCGCCGTAGCCCAACCCCAGGACCAGCATTCCCACTCCGGTACCCAGAAGTTCGTCCACCGGCCGCTGGAGCTGAAAGCGGCTCACCGGGGGATCGATCCTCTTGGCATGGAAGTGGTGGGCGTCGTTGTAGTAGATGAGGCGGGGCAGCGTCGGAACGCGACGATCCGTGGTGGCCGGGGCTTCCCGGCCCGTTTCGCCGGCAGATGCCCTGCGGGACGCAGCCAGCGATGTGGCTGCCACCCCCGACCCAACGCCCACAAATCGTCTCCGGGTCCAGTTCGGTTTCATGATGCCGGGGCTCTCGTGGAATTTAGCCTTGCGGTTCCCGTTTCCAGCCTTCCATCTGCTCCCGGTACCACTCTTCCCCGTGCACTTCCTTCTTGTTGCGGTAACGGCTGATGTGGGGGAGGATTTTCAGCTCCCGGTCCCGAACCGGTAACCGGACAGGGGCGTAACCCTGCCGGTGCGACTGCCGCAGGGCAATGCCCAACTCCAAGGCCAACCGGAGGTCGTCTCCGCTGGTTCGCGGCGGGATTCCTTTTTCCAGGGCGTCCACCAGGGACTGGATTCCGGCCATCTGACGGGTACCGGGGTGCCGCCATCCTTCGTCATCATAATTCCGTTGCCCGAGTCCCGAATCGGGGTACAGACCTTGAATCTCCTCCAGACTGTCCCGGCGCCGAGGGTCCTTGGCGCCGGCTTTCATCCGGAAGAGGCGGAACGTGTACCAGTCGCTCAGGAAGACCCCTTTGCTGCAGAGCACCTCGATCCCCATGCGGGCCACCGGCTTATTGTGAATGAAGCATTCGATCCCATTGCTGAAGCGGACGGTTCCGCCCATGCCCTGGTCCTGGTCGCTGAAGGGATCTCCCCCGGTCCATCCGCACACCCACTCCACGGGTGCATCCCCGGCGAAAAGCCTCATGACGCTCAGCCCCTGGCACCCGCCCCCGGAGATCTCATTGGTGGACTGGTAGAGGTTCAGACCGCGGACTTCGCCGAACTCCCCGGACTCCAAGGCGTCTCGGGCCTGCCAGAACTGGGGGAAATTGCGGTACATGTCGCCGCCGGCGAAAACGATTCCCTTTCTCTTGCAGGCCTCGACCATCTCGTCCGCCTGCCGGAGGCTCGCGGAAATGGGTTTCTCGCAGTAGATCGCCTTGACCGGGAACTCGGTGCATCCCAGAACTACGGCAGGATTGGCCTTCACCGGAAGGATTGGGGAGACAATGTCCACCTTCTCCCGGGCCAGCATCTCCCTGTAATCGCTGTATCCCGGAACGCCGAACCTTCTGGTGAACAGTTCCAGATTCTCCGGGTCGATATCGGCGGCGGCCACGACCTCGGTCCTGGGATGGAGCACGTAGCCCCTGGCGTAGCCGGTCCCTTTGCGGCCGCATCCCACGATGGCGGCGCGGTACGGGGACCCCGGGGCGGGCGTAGCGGCCTTGAGGGAGGACTCTTGGGAGGCGACTGCGAACAGGGATACTCCTCCGGCCCTGAGGAAGTCACGCCGGTTCTGACCCGATGCCTCCCGGGAAGAGGTCTCGATATCTTGAGCCCCGGTCGTGCCCACGACGGAAAAGTCTTTCGGCCTCATCACCGCACTCCGAGGTTGATCGAGCCACCTGTTCCAACCGATCGCTCCGGCGAGCGACCAGGAAGAGTCCGCAGAATTCCGCGGCGAACGCGTAGGCCGCGGCTTCACCGATGCCGGACGAAGCCCCCGTAATGAGGACCTTGCGGTCCCTTATTTCCTGGCCCGGATTGCTCGCCGCGGAGTGCGAGGGAAGATTCGGGCTAATCTTCCTCGTCCATCTCTTCCGGCATGAGGATGAATTCGGGATAGGCTTCCATGCCCAGCTCTCCCACGTCCTGTCCCAGCCGTTCCACCTGGGCCGACACCCGCACGCTCATCGTCATCTCCAGCACCTTCCACACGATCAGTGAGGTCGCGAACACGAACACACCGACCGCCACGATGCCCAGCAACTGCACGCCGATGTTGCCGCCCGCCGCGATGCAGACCGCAATCGTGCCCCAGGTCCCCGCAAACAGGTGCGCCGGCACCGCCCCCACCACGTCGTCGATCTTGACCTTCTCCAGGAACCGGATCCCCGCCGTGCACAGGAGCGCGCCGATGGCCCCGATGATGATCGACCAGTGATGCGACACGATGTCCGGTCCCGCCGTGATCGCCACCAACCCCGCGATCGCCCCGTTCAACGTCGCGAACAGGTCATTGCGCCCCAGGATCGGCCGCGACACGATCAGCGCCGTCACCACCCCGGCCGCCGCCGCCAGATTCGTGTTCACCAACACGTGGCTCATCGCCATCGCGTCCGCCGCGCTCCCCAGCGCCAACTGCGACCCGCCGTTGAATCCGAACCATCCGAACCAGAGGATGAACACTCCCAGCGTCACCACGATCACGTTCGACGGCGGCGTCGGCTTCACCGATCCGTCCTTCCGGTACTTGCCCAACCGCGGCCCCACGATCAGGATCCCCGCCAATGCGGCCCAGCCGCCCGTGCTGTGCACGATCGTCGATCCCGCGAAATCCTGGAACCCCATCTCGCCCAGCCAGCCGCCGCCCCAGGTCCATGCGCCCACCACCGGGTAGATCACCGCCGTCAGCACCGCCACGAACACGAAAAACGTCCACATCTTCACCCGCTCGGCCAGCGCCCCCGAGACGATCGACGCCGCCGTCGCCACGAACACCATCTGGAAAAACCAGTCCGACATGGTCGAGTACTTGCTGTCGGCCCCGGTCACCGCCGCCGCCGCTCCGTCCTCGCCCGCCACCAGCGCCAGATCCTGCGCCGACGGCCCGTACAGCAGCTTGAACGACCCGATCACGCTCCCGACGTCCGTGTACATCAGGTTGTAGCCGATCACGTAGTAGGCCAGCCCCGCGATCGAGTACAGACCGATGTTCTTCATGCAGATCATGGAGGCGTTCTTGGTCCGCACCGATCCGGACTCCAGCATCGTGAATCCGGCGCACATCCACATCACCATGGCGCCCCAGATCATGAACGAGAAGGTGTTGAACACGTACAGCACCTCGTCGTCCACTGCCGCCTGCGCCGCCGTCGTTCCGCAAAGCAGACAGATCACCACCAGCAGCAGCTTCCCCACCGGTCCCCGCACCAGTCGCTTGTGTAACGGCATCCTCACTCCCTCTCTCATCGCTCCCTCCCAACTTGAAATCGTGGCGTTTGCAGAACCCGTTGGATCCGCAGTCGCGATAGATTGATCTCCGGCAGAACTATCGAATCCATCCAGTCGATCCCGAACTCCCCGGGCCGCATAACGTAGGCACTCAGCCCGTATATGCAGCACGGGCTTCGGCCGGCGACCCATGAATCTGGATGACTTTGTCGAAGCCGCTGATGGTGAAGACCTTGTCGATGGAATCCGAGAGCGAACAGATCGAGAATCGTCTCCTCCGTTTCCCGACTTCTTTCGCCATCAGCAGAAAGACGCGCAGGCCCGCGCTGCTGACGTAGGAGAGACCCTCCAGATCCAGGATCACGTCATCGTCGTCGTTGATTGCCGCTCGCAGCGCATTCTGAAATTCCAGAGCGTTGGCGCCGTCGACGCGACCCACCGTCCTGGCGATCACGATGCCCTCTTCCCTCTCTGCATGTACTTTCATTTACCCAACCTCCAACGATTCGTCAGCCGCAAGCCTCCCCCAACTCCGTCCCTCGGATTCTCCCGGATGACAGGCCTCAAAGCGCACAAGTGTAGCCGTTTGCTCAGAGAGTTTGTAGTTGTATTCAAAAAGTTTATAGCGATCTTCCGAACCTGTCCGCGGCCGGTCAGGTCCCCTCCTTGCGGGCCTCGAACGTTCGGGCTGGGGCGAGAGCTCCCGCCGCTTGTTCTATTGACTCTCCGTCGGAGGTCGTGGTACGCCTCTGGACCGAACGTCGGAGGCGAAACGGAGGAATTCTCTAATGCAATCACGTCCTGTTCCGGGATTCATACTGATCTGGATCTGTCTTGCTGCAACGGCTTTTCCGGCGAAACCGCCGACTTACATCCACATTCCCACGGGCCAGCATCAACTGTTTCTAGACGACTTCATGGTTGGCGCCCTGTACCGGGTCGAACGGCGGGTCAATCCGCCGGTGAAATACGAAGGCAACCCGGTGGTCCGGGCGGACCAGCCCTGGGAGCAATCGCCGGGACCCAGTTGGAATCCGGGGGTTACGAAGTCGATCCAGATTCGGAGCGCTCCCTGCTGGGATCCCGAGGAGAAGGTCTGGAAGATGTGGTACTCCGCCGCCGGCAATACGGCATTCGCCCGTTCACGCGACGGGATCCACTGGGAGAAGCCGTCTTTGGGAAAGCTGGAGTTTCAGGGATCCACGGACAACAACCTGGTGCTGGTTCGAGGCGAGCCCGAGACCCGCATCCAGCACGTGTTGCTGGATCCCGACGCCGGACCCGAACGGCGATACAAGGGAATGACCGGTCCCCGCGACCGGCATCCCCTGGTTTCCTCCGACGGCTACGAATTCACCAAGCTGGACGTGCCCGTGATTCCCAGCCAGGACGAGTCCCATCTGAATTACGACGAGGTGAAGAAGCGGTTCATCGCCACGGTCAAGCACCGGGGCCCCTTCGGCCGTTCGGTCTTTCTCTCCCTGAGCACCGATTTCGAGAACTGGACCGATCCGGAGCTCATTTTCCACGCCGACGCCTATGACCAGTTGCTGGGCGAGAAACGGGTCCGCGAGCATCTCGCCAATCCCAAGCTTCGCCTGATGACCGTCAACCAGCCGGAGCACTACAACACCGAAATCTACAACATGCCCATCTTTCCCTACGAAGGGACCTACATCGGTTTGCCCAACCACTTCGAAGCCGCCGGCCTCTCTCCCAACCGGAACCAGGAAGGGATCAACTCGGTGAAGCTGTCCACCAGCCGCGACCTCCGGCGGTGGGTGAAGGTGGGCAACCGGGGATCCTTCATCCCGGTCTCGGAATTGGGCAACGGGGCCATCGACACGGGCCAGGTTCTGGCCGCCTCCCGGCCTCAGGTCCACGGAGACGAACTCTGGTTCTACTACACCGGCCTGAACCATCGCTTCCAGACCGACGATCCCTACCGGGGCGGCATACACCTGGCGAAGCTGAAACGGGACCGTTTCGCGTACTTTGGAGCCGACCAGGAGGGTGGATTCGTAGAGACTCGTGCCATCCGTTTTGACGGGAACCGGCTCTTCATCAACGCCGACGCCACGGACGGAGAAGTTCGAGTCGAAGTGATCGACCAACGAGGCCGACGGGTGCTGGAAGGGTGGAGCCGGGACCAGTCCCAACCGGTGCAGGGCGACCAGCTGCGAGCCGAGGTGAAGTGGACGGGCAAACCGGACCTTGGCGCCTTTCAAGGCGAGTCGATCCGTTTTCGGTTCCGCCTCTACAACGCACGCCTGTTTTCGTTCTGGCTGGAATAGCTTGAAGGGAGCGAGTGCATGAAGGACAGGCCCAAAATCTCCAGCATCGAAGTGTTTCAGTATGAGAAGAACGTCCTCGATGTCGGGGTCGAGCCGACCATCGGCATTCTCATCTATCAGCCGGGCGGGGTTCAGAAGTTTCGCGGCCGGGGCCTCCGGATCAATACCGACCTGGGGGTCTCAGGGGAATACTTCGGGGGCTTCGAGGCCGACTATGCCGTCATCGCCGGGCTGGCCCACACCCTCATCGGCCGCAACGCCCTGGAGCGGGACGCTATCTACGACGATCTGAAGCAGGCTACCCGGCAGCAGTCCCGAATGGGCATGGGGGTGGTGGACATCGCCCTCTGGGATCTGGCCGGCAAGTATTACGATGCGCCCATCTATGAGCTTCTCGGCGGACCGGCCGGCAAAATGCTCCCCTGTTACGCCAGCACCTACGTCGGCGATTGCGAAGAGGGAGGGCTCAATAGCCCTGAGGCTTACGCGGACTTCGCCGAGGCGTGCCTGGAGCTGGGGTATCCCGGCTTCAAGATCCACGGCTGGCAGGACGGTCCTCTGAAGGATCAGATCGAGCTGGTCCGGGCCGTGGGCCGGAGGGTGGGAGACCGGATGGACCTGATGCTGGATCCCTTCTGCGCCATCAGAACCTTCGCGGATGCTTTGAAACTGGGCCGGGCCTGCGACGAGTTCGACTATTACTGGTACGAGGATCCGTTCCGGGACGGCGGGGTTTCGGCTTTCGCCCACCGGAAACTGCGCCAGCTCATCAAGACACCCCTCCTTCAGTTGGAACACCTGAGGGGGCTGGAGTCGCATGTGGACTTCATCGTGGCCGACGGCACCGACTTCGTCCGTATCGATACCGACTACGACGGCGGCATCACCGGCGTGATGAAGATCGCCCACGCCGCCGAGGGGTTCGGACTGGACGTGGAGTTGCATGGACCGGGCCCGGACCGGCGGCACGTGATGGCCGCCATCCGTAACACCAACTACTACGAAATGGGCCTGCTTCATCCCCAGCTGGCCCCCTTCCACCAAGCGCCCTTCAAGTGCGGCTATCGGGACGCCATCGACGCCGTCGACGCGGACGGTTGCGTCGTCGCCCCCGACGGCCCGGGACTGGGCGTCGAGTATGACTGGGACTGCATCATGGACCACTGTACGGACCGGGCGGAGTATAAATAGAGCGCTCCCGAACCGATTCGAGGCCGGAGGATCGCATTACGATGGGTACGCAGAATTGGCAGGATTATCTGAAGGATCGCCAGGACCGGTGGATCGGGGAACTGAGCGAGTTCCTGACCATCCCCAGCATCTCGGCGCTGCCAGATCACGCAGGCGACGTGCAGCAAGCGGCGCGTTGGGTCGGGGAACGGCTGCAGAAGGCGGGCATCGAGAACGTCGAGGTCCTTCCCACCGAAGGGCATCCCGTGGTCTACGGCGACTGGCTCCATGCCCCGGGCCGCCCCACCCTACTGGTCTATGGGCATTTCGACGTGCAGCCGGTGGACCCGGTGGAACTCTGGAGCCACCCGCCCTTCGAGCCGGTGATCCGGGATGGCCGGATCTACGCTCGAGGATCTTCCGACGATAAGGGGAACATGCTGGCTCCGATCCTGGCCGTTCAGGCCCTGCTGGAGACCACGGGAACTCTCCCCTTGAACGTGAAATTCCTGCTGGAGGGCCAGGAAGAGATCGGAAGTCCCCATCTTCCCCCCTTCATGAAGGCCGAGGCGGGACGGTTCGCATCCGACCTGGCGGTGAGCGCCGACGGCTCCCAGTGGAGCGAGGAGGAGCCGGCCACCTGGGTCTCGCTTCGCGGTCTCTGCGGCATTCAGATCAACGTCCACGGACCTTCCCGGGATCTGCATTCCGGACTCTTCGGTGGCGCCGTCCAGAATCCCGTGCACGCCCTGGTTCGGCTGCTTGACTCCATGCGTTCGGCCGACGGCAGAGTTTTGATCCAGGGCTTTTACGACGATGTCCGGCAGCCCGGCGACAGGTTGAGGAGCGAGCTGGCCCGGATCCCCTACCAGGAGGCGGAGTTGCTGGCCTCCATCGGAGTGAGCGAGACGTTCGGCGAGCCGGGCTACAGCACCTACGAGCGGGAGTGGATTCGGCCGACTCTGGAGATCAACGGCATCTGGGGAGGTTTCCAGGGAGACGGTATGAAGACGGTCCTGCCTCGCCAGGCTCACGCCAAGGTCACGTGCCGCCTGGTGGCCGATCAGGAGCCGGACCGGATCTTGGAGGCCATCACCCGTCACGTGGAGCAGAACGCTCCTCCCGGAGTCGAGGCGGAGGTCGTGGCTCTGGGATCGTCGTCCATGCCCTACTCCATCCCCATCGATCACCCCGGAAACCGGGCAGCCGGCGACGTCCTGGAGGAGCTCTACGGCAGGAAGCCCTACGTGGTCGGGTCCGGAGGAAGCATCGCCACCTGCGGCCTCATGCTGGACCACCTGGGGATTCACACCGTGAATCTTTCCTTCGGCCTGGATGACGAATGCGCCCACAGTCCCGACGAGTTTTTCCGCCTGGCCAGCTTCGAGAGGGCCCAGATCGCTCACGGCAGGTTCATGGAGGTCCTGGCCGCCGACTCCGGTCGCGGATCATGATGAGTCTGAGCAATCGGGGTCGGGGAGTCGGAGTCACCGTGCAAATTGAAAGTCGTACTTTGAAATTGCGCGGTTCCTTCGAGAATACGGGCAAGGGCGGACCCGACCGGAATTGAAGCTCCGCCCGTAGTTCCTACCGGTGGCTGCTTTCTACCGGCCCCTTTTCGAGACTCGAGGCTCCTCGACAAGCGTCCGGTCAGGCGACTCCGCACCAGTCCATGGCGACCTGGGCATAAGCCTTGGTGGCGACCATCAACTCCGAGATGTCCAGGAACTCGTCGACGGCGTGGGCCTGGAGCAGGCTTCCGGGACCGTACACCAGGCTGGGAATGCCTTTGGCGCTCAGGAACGCCGCGTCGCAAACGGCGTAGAAGCCCTGCATGGCGGCGGGTCCCTCGAAGGGCGTGCCCCGGGCGGCCGTCTCATGGGCCGCGGCCATGGCCTTGCAGATGGGATGCTCCCGGTCAACGGAGAAGGGTGGCCAATGCAGCTTCCATTCCACTTCCGGGGGATTCTCGCGGAGCCACTCGTCCAACTGGGCGGCGTGGTGGATCTGGTTCTCCACCTCCTGCTTGACCTCTTCCTCCGACTGCTCAGGGTGGTACCAGATGGCGTACTCGATGGTGCAGTACTCGGAAATGAAGAAGGGAACTCCCACGCCGTGGGGCGCTCCCATGACCACTCCGGGATGGAGAGTGAAATGTCCGGGCTTGAACAGGTCGTGGACCTTGGTGAGCCCCCATTCGTCCTCCAGCTTCCGGAGGCACTCGAAAATGAACATGCCCTTGTCGATGGCGTTGACGGCCACGCTGGCTCCGAAACCGCCGGCCCGGAAGGTCTCGGCCCGGGTAGACGCATGACTGGACTTGCCGCGGCAGGTGACCGCCATCCAGAGGAGTCCCGGACTGATGGGAACGATCGCCAGGGGCCGCACCGGCGCCGAGGCCTCGGAGACGACTGCAGCGTCCGCCCGGTAGCCTCTTCGAACCGTGGCCGTGACGCCCGCCTCGTGGTCCATCACTTCTTCGCCCACCACGCTCTCCAGGAGCAGATCCCCTTTGAGCCGGATCCCCAGGCGTTGCAGCGCCAGGGCCGCCATGGTCTGGCTCACCACCGGCCCCTTCATGTCGCAGGAACCCCGGCCGTAGATTTTTCCGCCGTCCACCTTGCCGCTGAATGGATCGGACCATCTCCAATCTGCCGGCCGTCCGGTGGGTACGGTATCGATGTGGCCGTTGAAGATGAGGGACTGTCCCCCGCCGGCGCCCTTGAGGACTCCCACGGCGTTGGCCCGGCGGGCCTCCGCCTCCCAGACGTCGACTTCGCAACCGACGGTCCTATAGAGTTCCGCCACGACCTGGTTGGCATTGGTCTCCCCTCCCAGGACCTCTTCCGCGACCACTCCCGGATACTTGGGATTGATGCTGGGAATCCGGACAACTTCGCTGATCTTCTCGACGATCTCATCCTGCATTCCGTCGATGGTCTCGAATACCTTGGCCGTGAGTTCCGTCATGATTGACTCCTTGATGGTCTGATCTGCCTGAAATCTGGCGGGTTGGATGCTATGGGCTGATCGACGTCCGGTCAAGCCCTCGAAAGCCGGACCCGAGTGCCGACAGCGTCCGTCCGGCAGGGTGGCCGGACCCTTGATCGTGCCTTACAAAGATACCCCGAGGGGTCCCCGCGTGATCTGGAAATCCACGTTTCCCTGGTCCTGAAGCACCGGGGTGTATCTTCCCGAAGCCAAGCTAAGAACCAGGGCCGACAGCCTCTTCTCCCACGATTCGGGAGGACCCGTGAGGACAAGATCCAGATCCTGCCTCCGGTCCCTGGCCATGCTCCCGCCATCGGAAACCTGCAGCGTCGGGACCATGACATGACCCGGCAGGGGTTCCTGGCCGACCCATGCCAGGAGGACCTCCGCTCCTGTCGCCCCAAGACCGGTCAGGAGCTCGACTCCGTGGCCGGTGGCGGCTTCCATGATCTGCAGGCCCGTGCCCTGTGCCTTCTCTCCGAAGAGAATTGTAGGCCCGAGCAGGTCCGGCTCCACGAGGATCTCCCGCCACAACGGGCTTTCCATCAGTGTGTCCCCTTCCGGGATGACGACCGTGGCGCCCGCATGGACGAAACGCTGTACGAAAGTACTCAGAGCCCGGCAGGCGGCCTCGGTCAGCCGGCCCGAAGTCAGGACTGCCATCCTCAATGATTCCAGTCCCACGGCTTGCCGCCGGGGAGAGGACCGGCCCGAGAGAGCATTCTGAAACCACGTTTCCACCCGGTGTCCGACCTTCTCGATCCCTCCGTCCAACTGGATGCTGGCCTTGCCGTAGGCTTCGACGTCGCCTCCCATCCGGGTCAGCTGCCCGGTCATGTAGTCGTTATGGGTCGCCTCGCATCCGTGCTCCAGGAAGAGGCCGGCCGCGACCGTGGGATGAGTCAGATGGCCCAGGAGGGTGCGCGAGTAGAGTTGCCGCGTCTGACCTCCCGAGCATCCGCAGCCTTCGGTGTGAGGGAGCGCCACGAAGCAGGAGACGGAACGGTCCTTCCCCGCCTGCCGGCGGTTGAGCCGCAGGGCGAGGAGACGGGCAATCTGGCTGGAGCAGAGGCTGGTGGGCAGTATGAGTCCGACCTGACGGGTGACCCAGCCGTCGGGGGTCCGGATTCCGTCGAACTGGAGCCGGCGGCCGGAAACGGGGGCTTTGAGCCGGATCGGGACCTCCACCTGCGGCCGGCGCGGGTTCTGGAGACGGACCAGGTTGGAGTCGTCGGACTGTTGCCAGTTCCGCCAGAGCGAGACCTGGGAGTGGCCCGCCTTTTCGCCGACACTCCGGAGACCCGAAGCCACCCGCAAGCTCAGGTCCAACAGTTCCCGGCCCAGCTCCGGGAGGGGAGTCCCCTCCAGGTAGGCGCCGGCGTTAAAGTCCATGTCCCGCGAGAGCAGACGGAATCGTCCGCTCGTGGTGACGATCTTGATGGTGGGAACGAAGGGGAAGTTGGTGACCGACCCGTTACCCGTGGTGAAGAAGATGAGGTTGGTTCCCGAGGCCACCTGACCGGCGATGCTTTCCAGGTCGTTGCCGGGGCTGTCCATGAAGTAATAGCCAGGCTCCGTCATCCGCTGGGCATAGTCGATGACGTAATCGAGCCGCACGCCGGGGTGGCGCTTCGTGGCGGCTCCCAGGGACTTGATCCCGATGTTGTAGAGCCCCCGGAGGATATTGCCGCCGGAGGGATTTCCCTGGGCCGATTCGCCATGCCACGCCGCCCGCTCCTGAAACTGGGCGATTTTGGACAGGAAGGCCCGCGCCGTCGCCAGGTCGCTGATGTTCTGGAGCACGTAAGCTTCGGCCCCGATGAGTTCGTCGGTCTCGGCCAGATTGGCCGATCCACCATGGCGCAGGAGTTCCCTGGCGACCCAGCCCGAGAGAGGGTTGGCGGAGATGCCGGAGAAGGCGTCCGAACCGCCGCACTGGAGGGCCAGGCGCAGGCTCGCCATTGGCTGCGGCGAACGCCGGCAGGCGTTGGTTCGGGGAAGCCAGTCTTGCACGACTCGTTCGCCCCGGTCCAAATCATTCTGGAAGCTGTCCTCCAGGGTCAGGAAATAGTGCGGGACGTCCTCGAGCGGATAGCCGTTTCGCAGCAGGTGCCGCCGCAGACGGCCGTTGTTCACGGCTTCGGTCCCGCGGTCCACGCACAGCACCGCGCCCACGTTGGGATGGACCACGAACCCCGAGAGGGTGGAAAGAACCAGTTCCAGATTGTTGGGCTCCTCATCCTGTCCCCCCTCGGTGTGGGCCACGGCCACGACGCCGTCCACGTTCTCCAAGAGCTCGGCTTCACCCTTGAGCCGTTCGGCCAGGACCCGGGCGAAGCTCCCGGTGCGGGAGGAGGTCCCCAGGATCACGACGTAGTTGCGGGTCCCCACCCCTCGGGCCGGAGACCTCTCGTAGCCCAGGAATGTCCTTCCCAAAAGGTCGCGGGGCGTCCGGAGACCCGGCTGGAATCCTGCTTCGTCCATGAGGTAGGGGTCGATCCGATCCTCAAAGTTGGGGGTCTCAGGCAGGGAGATCTCCAGGTTCCGGCCGGAGAGGGCCTCCACGGCCCTCCGATTGCAAACGTAGTTGCCGGGTGCGATGTCCCGGCAGGCGAACCCGAAGGAAAATCCCCAGGAGAGAAGCGCTTCCCCCTCGGCGATGGGGGCGACGGCGAATCGATGCCCCTCCAGTACGGTGTGGTCCAGAACCAACTCGCCGGACTGGTATTCGATCCGGGTCCCCGGGGCGAGGGTGCGGATGGCGATGGCGACGTTGTCCGCGGGAGCGGGGAGTCTTCCGATCTCTTGGAATTTGTAGTGTGCCATCGTCTCCAAGGAGGGACACGGTCCCTCGTCGTTCACCCCCGTCGCGGCCGGATCGATTCCCTACTTGATGAGGGAGGCGATCTGCTTGAACTCGGCGGTGCCCGAGACTTCCAGGAGCTCGAACAAGGCCGACTCGACGCTGGTCAGGATCACCCCCGACCGGGCCATGCGATCCAGAGCCGTCCGGTAGTCCAACTCCTTGCGGGAGGCGACTGCGTCCACGGCCAACTGGACCTGGAAATCCCGAGAGAGCAGATCCAGAGCCGTCTGCTGCACGCAGACATGCGCCTCCGTCCCCGAGAGCAGGATCTGCCGGATTCCCTGACTTTCGATGTTGGCAACCAGGTCCGGCGCCCCGCAACAACTGAAGGTGGCCTTCACCACGGCGGGGTTCCCGCCGAGCGCCTCCAGAATCCTGGGTTCGGTATGGCCGAGTCCCTTGGGGTATTGCTCGGTGACGAAGATGGGAAGGTCCAGGGTCCGGAATCCGCGGACCAGCTTGACGACTTCGCCGACCATCGCCTGGCCGCTTCGGACGGCCTGGGTGAGCCTGGTCTGAACGTCCACCACCAGCAGGGCCGAGTGGTCGCGATTCAGGATATAAGGGTGGCGCTTCATGGCGTTGACGGCCGGCGACGGGAGCGCCTCAGTCGTCCCGGCCTCCCAGGAGGCCGGCTCGGAGCAGAAAATAGAGCAGCGTCATCAAGGTGGAGACGGCGGCGGCCACGTAGGTCAGAGCGGCCGCGTTGAGCACGCGGTCCACGCCGCGCCGTTCCTGGGCGGTGACGATACCCTGTTCCACGGCCAGCCTCTTGGCCCGGGCCGACGCATCGAACTCCACGGGAAGGGTCACGACCTGGAAGGCCAGGACGGCCGAAAAAAGGATCGCTCCCAGCAGGACCATGTTCTGGCTGGCCATGAAAAGGCCCACGAGCATGACGATGTATCCCACCGAGGATCCGATGTTGGCCGTTGGAACCAGGATCGACCGGAGCCAGAGTGGTCCGTAGCCTTCCGCGTGTTGGATGGCATGTCCGGCTTCGTGGCAGGCTACGCCGATGGCGGCCACCGAAGAGGAGCGGTAGACGTTCTCGGACAGCGCCAGCGTCTTGCTCGTCGGGTTGTAGTGGTCCGACAACATTCCCGCCGTCTGCACGATCTTCACGTCGTTGATGCCGGCGTAGTTCAAGAGCTGCCGGGCCGCCTGGGCTCCGCTGAGGCCCCGCATGGACAGGACCTTGGAGTATTTGTTGAAAGCCGATTTGGTCTTGAAGCTGGCCCAAAGGGAAAGACCCAGTGCCGGCAGAACCATGAGCAGATAAAGCGGATCGAAGAACATGGACTCACCTCCAGCGGGATGGATTGCCGGTGCCGCCGGCATCCGCTCCCGATACTATCCCGTATTTCCCGCACCCAGTCCACCCGGGCCGCACCGACTCGGAATCGCCTCCCGTGAACCGCTCCCGGGTTGCATTGGGCCGTTCCGGCATTGGCAATCCGATCCGTACGATATTATACGTTAGAGGTTGAGCAACGGTTTCCTCAAAGGAGCTTATGGACAACCATCCCGAGTCCGAGATCAAGGCGGAAGAAATCCAGCAGCCAACGGTGGAGGGTGCCGGCCGGAAGTCCGGGGACGGGGAGGGACTGGTCCTGGTCTCGGAGCTCCTGCCCGAAGAGATCCCCATCTTTCCCCTTGCGGTTCGTCCCTTCTTTCCGGGTCTTCCGGTTCCAATGGAATTAGGCGGCGACCAATTGCGGCTCGTGGAGCACGCCATCGAGTCATCGAACAAGACCATGGGGTTGGTCCTGGTCCGCAATCCGGAAGCCGAGATCTCACCCGAGAATCTCCACCGCATCGGGGTAGCGGCCAAGATCGTCCAGGCGAGTCAGGCCGAGGACCATAATTCGGCCCATCTGGTGATGAACTGCATCGAGCGGTTCGAGATCCGGGAAATTCGTCCGACTCCCGTCGGGATGGTGGCCCGGGTGGAATACCATCCGGCCCCGGAGTTGTCGGTCAACTCGGAACTCAAGGCTTACTCCATGGCCATCGTCGCCACGCTCAAGGAACTGATCAAGCTGAATCCCCTCCAGTCCGAGGCGATCCGCATGTTCCTGAGCCGCTCCACTCTGGACGACCCGGGCCGGCTGGCCGACTTCTCCGCCAGCCTGACCACGGCCGGCGGCCAGGAACTGCAGAGGGTCCTGGAGACCCTGGACGTCCGCCGGCGCATCGACCGGACCCTGGTCCTGCTGCGGAAGGAATTGGACCTGACCCGCCTCCAGAACAAGATCACCAAGCAGATCGAGAAGAAGATCTCCAGTCAGCAGAGAGAGTTCTTCCTGCGGGAGGAGTTGAAGGCCATCAAGAAGGAGCTGGGACTGGAGAAGGAAGGGAAGGAAACCGAGATCGAGAAGTTCCAGCGCCGGTTGCGCAAGCTCCGGCTGAACCAGGAGGCGGAAGATGCCATCGAGGATGAGATCCAGAAGCTACAGGTGCTGGAGGCCGCTTCTCCCGAGTATGCGTTGACCCGCAACTATCTGGACTGGCTCACCGTCCTTCCCTGGGGCCGATTCAGCAAGGATTCATACAATCTGAAGCGGGCCAGACGGGTCCTGAACCGGGACCACTACGGTTTGGAGGACGTCAAGGAGAGGATCCTGGAGTTCGTGGCCGTGGGCCGGATGAAGGGGGGCATCACCGGCTCCATCATCTGTCTGGTCGGTCCGCCCGGGGTGGGGAAGACCTCCATCGGAAGGAGTATTGCCGCGGCGCTGAACCGGAAGTTCTACCGTTTCTCCCTGGGCGGAATGAGGGACGAGGCGGAGATCAAGGGGCACCGCCGGACCTACATCGGAGCCCTTCCGGGTAAGTTCATCCAGGCCATGAAGACCGCGGGCACCTCCAATCCGGTCATCATGCTCGACGAGATCGACAAGGTGGGCGCCTCCTTCCACGGCGACCCGGCGTCGGCCCTGCTGGAGGTCCTGGACCCGGAGCAGAATCAATCCTTTCGGGACCATTACCTGGACGTACCCTTCGATCTTTCCCACGTCCTGTTCGTGACCACCGCCAACCAGGTCGACACCATTCCCGGCCCTCTCCTGGATCGAATGGAAGTGATACGCCTTTCGGGTTACATCCTGGAGGAGAAACTGGAGATCGCGCGCCGATTCCTGATTCCCAAGAACCTGGAGCATCACGGTCTCAAGAAGGGGCAGCTGAGAATCCACAAGCTGGCCCTGGCGCGAATCATCGACCACTACGCCAGGGAAGCCGGAGTCCGCAGCCTGGAGAACCAGCTCAAGAAGATCATGCGCCGGGCGGCCGTGGCCCTCTCCGAGAATGGCGACGGGCCCATCGTGGTCCTGAAGAGGCACGTGGAAGCTTACCTGGGGCATCCCGTCTACGAGGGGGACGAGATCTTCGACGCGGCGCCGGGCGTCGTGACGGGACTGGCGTGGACAAACCGGGGCGGGGCGACACTGCAGGTGGAGGCCAGCGCCGTCGCCGCCAAGTCCAAGGGGTTCAAGCAGACGGGTCAACTGGGAGATGTGATGGTGGAGAGCTCGGAGTTGGCCTACTCCTACGTGAGGGCCCACATGGCGGTGTTCGGGGGCGAGACCGGGTACTTCGACCGTCACTTCATCCACCTCCACGTCCCTGCGGGCGCCACCCCCAAAGACGGGCCCTCGGCCGGAATCACCATGGCCACGGCACTGGTCTCCATGGCTACGGGCAGAACGGTCCGCAAGGGCCTGGCGATGACGGGCGAGTTGACCTTGACGGGCCGCGTGCTGCCCATCGGCGGAGTCAAGGAAAAGGTCATCGCCGCCCGCCGGGCCGGGTGCACGACCCTCATCTTTCCCGAGGAGAACGAAAAGGGCTTCCGGGACCTTCCCGATTACCTGAAGGAGGGTCTGGAAGTGCACTTCGCCCGGGACTACGAAGACGTGTTCCGGATCGCGTTTCAGAACTGACCCGGGCGAGGAAATATCGCTACCGGAACCGGATCGAGTAGAGGTCCGCGTCCTTCATCACGAACCGCAGTTTCACGGGCTTTCCGGCGATCCGCCTCAGAGGGTTGTCCGAAGTCGTGGCGGCCAGGTCCCGTTCCCAGCGGACGACGTACTCGATTTCGTCCCCCCAGATCAGGGGAGACTCCTCCAGGCCGAAGCTGGGCAGGACCTGTCCTTTGGCGTCCTGGATCTCCACGTGAATGCTTCCGGCTGCCGAGGTGGCGAAGTTCAGCACCAGGTTGGAACCTTCGAAAACCAGCGGTCTGGTGACGAACTCACCACCCCCGTAGTCGGCGTGCATGGAGACGAATCCGTCGGTGCGCAGCACCATCCGCTCCAGATAGATGCTGGGGAACTTGTAGTTGCGAACCATGTAGAGGGAGAGTTCGTCGGGAGCCGTGGCCACCGTTCCCGCAGCCAGGAGATTATTCCGGTTGAGCCAGTCCCTGGGGTCCCGGCCGGGACGGACGAACGCTTCCAGATACCGGTGCCAGTGGTAGCCGTCGCGGCTGGACATGAGCACCGTTTCCGAAATCCCGGGGCGGGGTGAATCGGAGAACTTGTTTCTCCAGGGATGAAAACGCTTGGGAAAACCCAGAAAAATGTGCGGAGCCCGGATATACGGGGCCGTTCCGTTGGTGTAGAGATGCTCCAGCGGAGCGTCCCCGAAATCGCCCCACTCTCCTGGGGTCCAATTGAGGAAGTCGGTGGACTCGGCGATCTTGATGGTGCGGACGCCTTCGGTGAAGTCCCGGTAGATGGCCAGGTAACGGCCCCGCGCCTGATCCCAGACCGGAATGTTCAGGGAGTCGAAAGCTCCATCGCTGATCACCGGCTCCTCTTGCATCTTTTCCCAGCGGAATCCATCCGCGGACTTGAGAGCAAACAGGGGCCCCCCGGCCAGGGCCTTGTAGCGTTCCGATTCCGGGACTCCCGGTTTGGGGTCGAGCAGGGGGGCCAGGTTGTGACTGCCCTTGCCGGTCCAGACGATGTTGTTGTCCCGGGAACCGTCGAACTCGATGATGCCCACAGTGGGGCGTTCCCAGTGAATCCCGTCGGAACTCTCCAAGACGCACGAAAACTGCGGATGTTTGGGGATCACGGACTCACCCGCCTCGATCACAGAGGGAGGCGTCGCCGTGGGGTCGCTGCTGCCCCGGTAGTACATGAGATAGCGGTCGCCGTCCCGGAACACAGTGGTGTAAAAGCAGGTGTTCCCCTCCCAGGGCTTGTTGAGCTCCAGGAATTTTCCCGCCGAAACGGGAGTATGAAGGCGTTTCGTCACCCCCTCCGTCCGTTCGATCAGGAAGTCGTCGACGAACAGTTCCAGTCGGGTCCCCAACTGCAACGGTTCGTGGTCTTTCGCCTCCAGTGCCGTCGACGCGGCACCGATCAGGATCCATAGGGACAAGAAACAGGAAACTCGCACCACAAGGCACCTCCTTCGATCTGCGGAGCATAGCAAAGGGCCCGGTTCCGGTAAATCAGCGTTCCGATCACCTGGGGTCGAGGTTAGCTTCGGTTCGAAGAGTGCTGGTCCCGCCGCGTGGGAATGGGATTGGACTTCAGTTCCAGGGTCAGGTCGACGAGTCCCTGCACGGCAGCCTCCAGAAACTTCTCTCCTTTTTCCCGGGTGGCCAGCGTGGCGTCACCCATGATGCCGCTGGCGGTGAGTGCGCTCCAGTAGGGCATCAGATTGGCCGAAGCGCTTCCGGCGATGCCGCCCGACAGCAGGTCGAACCGAAAGCTGGACGACATGGGGGAGCGTTCGTCGACGGCCTTCTCCATCTCCACCAGCTCGGGCTTGAGGGCCAGATAGAGAGAGGTCTCGAACTCACAGGCGTGAGAGGTCCCACCGAAGTCGGATTCCCTGATTTTCTTGCCCACTTCCTTGACCTTGCCCAGCCCCCAGTGATTCACCGACGCGCACAGGATGCGTCCTTCGTACTCCAGGATGGAGAGCCGGGCCGCCAGGTCCAGAGGCGAGGTGTTGGAGCCGTGCCCGTTGACGATGAGGATCCGCCGGAATCCGTGGTGGGCCAGACTGCAGCAGACGTTCTTCACATAGCGGATGAAGACGTCCCAATCGATGGTCAGGGTCCCGTGGAAATCCATGTGGTGGGGGCTGTAGCCGTGATTGACGGCAGGCGCCAGCACCGCCTCCTCAGGGATTCTGGCGACGGCCCGCTCGCAGATCTCGTTGCAGAGTCGAACGTCCACGTCCACCGGTAGGTGGGGGCCATGGTCCTCATACGTCGCCACTGGCAGGACCGCCACGCGGTCGCAGCGGGCCGCTTCCTTGATCTCATTCCAGATCATCTCGGCAAACCGGTATTTCATCTCTTCCTCCTTCTGGTTCAGCTGTCCGATGCCGGATTCCACCATCCGATAGGACCCGGTATCAAGAGTCGAATCATCAACATCGTAGTAGACTGGGTCCGAAAGCAGACTGGAGGACCCCGATGACCATCTCACGCGCCCGCCTTCCGTTTTTCTCCTTGTTTCCCCTGGCTCTGTTCGGATGCACCTCAGAGGAGCAGGCACCGCGCGCCGAGCCCGGAGTCGTCGAGGCCAGCGCTCCCAAACCGGCTGCGGCCGCTGATGTCAAACCTCTACCCAACAAGAGCCGGACGGGACCCATCGTCTATACCAAGGTCGGCATCGTCACGATGGACGCCAAGCCCTGGGAATTGGAATACAACTACGGGCGTCTCGAGTCGTACGTCCGGGAGGCCGCCCGCAGGGGAGCTGAAGTCGTGGTGGCGCCCGAAGCCGTCCTGGACGGCTACGTCTGCTACGCCGCGCCCGGTGTAACGCGGGAGCGGATGATGGAAGTGGCCCAGAGCCTGCCGGACGGACCCTATATCGTGCGGGCTCGGCGGCTCTCCCGGGAGCTGGGAATCTACCTGGTCTTCGGGTTCCTGGAGCGGTCGGGACAGGAGATGTTCAACAGCCTGGTCATGACCGATCCTCAAGGGGAGATCCTCGCCAAATACAGCAAGGTCCACGTGGGGGGCGAGTCCTACATCACGCCGGGCCGCGAGCTGAAACCGTTCGATACGCCTCTGGGACGGATCGGTTTCCTCATCTGCATGGACCGGACCGTTCCCGAGAACATACGGACCCTGGGTGTGCAGGGAGTCGAAACGGTCTTCCTGCCCATGGACGGAGGGGGCGGACCCGAAAATACCAAGAGGATGGCTCGATACGCCGCCGAAAACGGGTGCTGGATCATCATCGCCAACACCTGGAGCGCAGCCATCATCAGCCCGCGTGGTGACGTGCGCCTGGAAAAGTACGAAAACGAGATGGTGAGCATCGGCCGGGTGACCCCATGGGAAGTCCCCCGGGGACTGGACCGAAGCACCATGGTCAAACGCCGTCCCGATCTGTACGGCCCTCTCCTGAAGTCCTACGAACCGGTCCGCTGGTACGACGACGAGGGCTATCCCACGGCTTGGGCCGAGGCCCAGAGGGCCAAGCACCGCCAGGACATCGGCACCTCCGAGTAAGCCGGTGCCGACTCCGTCTGCGAAAGATCAAGGGGAATCCGGGCCGGGCCTGCGCCGGGCCCTGGGACCCGGCATGGCCCTGGCCATCGTCGTCGGCAACGTCATCGGTTCCGGAATTTTCCTGAAGCCGGGGAGCATTGCCGCCGAAGCCGGGGACTTCCGCCTGATCCTGTCGGCCTGGCTGGTGGGCGGCGCCGTCTGTGTCCTGGGCGCCCTCTGCTTCTCGGAGCTGGCCGCCATGCTGCCCCGCGCCGGGGGCCTCTACGCCTTTCTCAAGGAGGCCTACGGTAAACCCGCCGGCTTCCTCTTCAGTTGGAACGAGTTCCTCTTCAACCGGCCCGCCAGCATCGGAGCACTGTCGGTGGCGTTCGCTGGCGCTCTCGGCCTCTCGATGGGCCGGACCCTGACTCAACTGGAGACCATCGTCCTTGCCCTGGGCCTCATCCTGCTTCTGACCTGGGTCAACATCCGGGGCGTCCTCTGGGGGGGATGGGTGCAGGGGGGCACGACTCTGGTCAAGGCCTCCTTCCTGGGACTGGTGGCGCTGCTGCCGTTTCTCATGACCCCCATTACCGAGACCGGGATCGACTGGGCCAATTACAGCTCCCGCGTGGAGCCCTCTGGAGAAATGGCTTCCGGCACCCGCTTCGGCCTGGTGCTGCTCTCGGTCATGTGGGCCTACAACGGCTGGCACGGAATCACGCCGGTGGCCGAGGAGGTGCGGAACCCGGAACGCAACCTCCCCAAGGCCATGTTCGGCGGCGTCGGTGTGCTGATCGTGCTCTATGTCTCCGCCAATATCGCCTATCACGGAGTACTCTCGATGGAAGAGATGGCTGCCGCGGGTCCCCACGCCGCCGAGACCATGGTGGCCGCCCTGCTGGGGCCGTTCGGCGCCGCGGCCATGGCGGCCGTCGTCATGTGCAGCACCTTCGGCGGGATCAACAGCAACCTTCTTCTCTCCACGCGGATCCCGTTCGCCCTGGGCCGGGACCGCCTCCTGGCACCCGTATTGGGAAAGGTCCACGCCGCCTACCGCACTCCCTTCGTCGCCATCATCGTGCAGGCCGTCATGGCGGCTCTCCTGGTGGTCGTCTCCGGGCTGCTCATCGAATTCCTGGGCTGGTCGGGAGAAAAGACCATCTTCCAGATCCTCACCGACTTCATCATCTTCGCCAACAGCATCTTCTACGTCCTGGCCGCGGCCGCGCTGTTCATCCTCCGCCGCAAACGGCCCGGCTGGAATCGGCCCTATCGGACCTGGGGATACCCCGTGGTCCCGGTGCTCTATCTCGGTTTCTACTTCTGGTTCCTGACCCAGGTGTACCTGGGAAAGCCCTTCGAGGCCAGCGCGGGAGTCGTCCTCATCAGCACCGGAATCCCGGTCTACTGGATCTTGCGCCGGAGTCGCCGCTGACTTGATTACCACTGAAGCCAAGGAGAAGGCAGCCATGCCAATGAAGAATCCGCCTCATCCAGGCCGCATTGTCCGGCAGGATTGTATCGATGCCATGGGATTGACCGTGACCAGGACAGCCGAATTTCTCAGTGTGTCCCGTCAGACCCTGAGTAATCTGGTTCACGAAAGGGCGGGCATTTCTGCCGAGATGGCCATCCGCTTGGAGAAGATCGGATGGTCCACGGCTGACCACTGGGTGACGTTGCAGGCCGCCTACGATCTCGCCCAGGCACGCCGTACCCAGGACCAGATCAAGGTTGAGCGCTACGAGCCGCGTCGTCTATTAGGTCAGAACCAAGGTGATCATCGAGTTCAAGGGACTCCAGCGTGACGCGCCAATCCCAAGGTTTCAGCGACCGAAAGGGATGGTCAGCAGTCCCCGGATGACGGGAGGAAGAGGATCGCAGTGTTATCCCGAATTTTGAAATATCTGAACGACCAGCCCTTTTCTTCGTTATCGTTCCTTTCCCACGCCGCCAACAGCCAAGCCTCCTCGTCGCGTGAACCATTGAACTTCCCGACTTTTTCGACAAGCCAGTCGGCCATCTTTTTGGAACCGCATTCGTCCCCGCCAGCGAAGATCATCAAAACGACACTTGCGCGTGCCAGAAGAAGCTTCTGGAAGTCATCGTAGATGTATTTGCGATTGACCCACTCGCACTCGGCTACCAAGGGCACGTCGATCAATGACTCGTCGCAGTCATACTTGAGCCAAGTGACGTCGAAAAGCCATTCATTACAGTCGGCTCCTTCAACGGTGTTCGCGCAGGTATAAAAGCGGAATCCGCGGCCGATCTCGCACAATTTGGCCTTTACGACCGGCTCTGTAACCTGCGAAGGAATTTCGACGTCGATACTATTGAGCCCGTCCGCGACGGCACGCATGATTATGCATCTCTCAACCATCTGAGAAATCCTTTCATATTATCTGCAGTGGCAAGTTTGCTCATATCATTTACCTACGTTGCGGGTCCAAGTGCATGTGCGACTGCCGGACGATGTTTTCTGTGATGTGAGAACGTGACTGTTCCCTCGCACGATTCGTGTCATCTCTCTCTTTCAAGGCCTTGTCCCCGGCGCCTTCCGACTTCCTCCAGTTCCTTCACGAACCTTGGTTCATTCGGCAATATCTCTATTGCCTTCCGGTATGCGTCCTTGACCTCGCGAATCGGCATCCTCAGCCAGCGGAGCGTCCGGGCGAGTTCCCGCCACGCTCAGGCATGGCGCGCGGGCGACGCGTCGAGCTGGATGACCCGCTCCAGCAGAGCTCGAGCCTCCGTGAGGAACCTGCGATTGGATGCTCGCTCCCGGTGCCGGTAAGCTTCTTTTGCCAGCCGCATCTTGGTCTGTGCGAACTCAAGCAGGGCGCGCGGATCGGGGTACAACGCATCCCCGGCACGCTCGAAGTACCGGTGCGCGGTACGGGAGTCCCCAGCGCGCCGGGCGAGAATGGCGGCGTCAACGGCATCTTGGACGGATATAACCAGATGGTCCCTCTTCAGCAGTCGTAACGCCCTTTCTTCTTCGCCGGCCTTTATCAGTGCCTCGATCAGAGTATTCGCGACGTGCGGCACAGCGCTCTCGGGTCCTTGCGCCGAAAACGCATTCAGGACATCTTCCGCCCGCCTCGTTTCTCCGCGTTCCGCGTGGCCCCGGATCATCTCCGATGCGAGGAGCGCCGAAGCCTGATGGGACTCCCACGCGGACTCAATGCGCCGAAACGCCTCGTTGGATTCCCCGAGTCCCCGCAAATGGGCGGCGTCCCGTAGTGCCGACAGCGCGGCGTATTCCGAGTGTGCAGGCAGGTGTGGCCTGAAAGAAGGTCCGCTGCTCGTCGAACTCGAAACGTGCGTGGAGGACGCGTGGAGGACGAGAACGTGACTGTCCCCTTCTCGCGCCTGTCTTCGCCCGAGGTGTTCGGCGTCGAGCGCACGGTGCTGGTGATCTGGAACCAGGCGCTGTTCGACGCCCAGTGCCGGACGCTGCTGCGCGAGATCGCGAAGCGGCGCCAGCACCTGCGGGCGCTGCAGCAACGGTTGCGCCGCTGGCGCGACGGCAAGATCCGCGGGGGGCGCAAGCCGGGCGTCGCCACCACGCGCAAGAAGGTCGACGGCTGGCTGCGGGCCCGGCACATGCGGGACCTGTTCAACGTCCAGGTGCGTGAGGAGGACGGCCTGCCCAAGGTGAATTACCGGTTCCAGAGGGGCGCCTGGGAGCATCTGCAGCGCACGCTGCTGGGCAAGACCTTGCTGTTCACCGACCAGGCAGACTGGAGCGACGCCGAGTTAGTGCGGGGCTACCGGGCCCAACATCATGTCGAGAGCGCCTTCCGGCAGCTGAAGGACAGCGACTGTATCGCGATCCGGCCGCAATACCACTGGACGGACCAGAAGATCGCCGTGCATGTGTTCTGCTGCGTGCTGGCGCTGATGCTGTGCGGGCTGCTGCAGCGGGAACTGAGCCGCCACGGCGTGAAGGACTCAATTCCCGCACTGCTGGACGCGCTCCGCGGAATCCGCGAGGTCGACGTGCTCTATCCCGCTCGGGAGGAAGGCAGCGAGCCCGAACTCAGGACGACGCTCTCGCAGATGGGGGCCGAACAGCGGCGGATGTACGAAATCCTGGGCCTCGACAGCCACGCGATCCAACCCCTGCCGCAGCCTCGTTAGGTCATACGGACTGTCTTCTCTATGTCTATGAAACAAAATAACTTATCTGTATTCTGTGGTTCAACGTGGTAAACTCGGGCTAGACTTCGATCAGGTGGGCGCCGGGGTCCGGGAGTCTCAGGCCAGCGAACAATTGCTGTTGCCGGGTTCCATCGTTATCGGTCTCCCTTACCCGTCAAGGGCGCGCACGACCGCCCCGGGGTCGCGGTCGATAACCGTCAACAGGACGCGCGCCGCGCGGTCGGGGACCCGTCGGCCCTGTTCCCAGTCCTGAACCGCACGGGCGTCCAATCCGAATCGATCGGCGAACTTCTGGCGGCTGAGTCTCATGCGTTTGCGTAGCGCAACAATGTGCTCCGCAGCCGGATCATCGACGATTCGGCAAGGAAGCGGCGTTTCACCACGCACATGGGCAAGTACCTCTTCCAAGGCCTCTTCCACCTCGCGTCCCATTCGCGTGCGCTGAGTCGTCATCGGTATTTCTCCTCGTTCTTGATTGCGGCCACAAGCCGCGTAAGCGTTTTCTTGTCCCCTGCACTCAGGTCGTCCCGATCCGCTTTGGCGTAAGCGGTCAGCAGATAGACTGCCTCGTATCGTGCGTGATGGAAGTAGATCGTGCGGATTCCACCCCGCTTGCCCCGTGCCGGTCTCGCTCAGCGCAGTTTCCGTAGCCCTCCGGTTCCCCGAATCACTGGCGCAGCGCCCGGGTCGGCGGCGATGGCCACCTCCATGGCCTGTCGATCTGCTTCCGACAGGAGCTTGCGCACCGCTCGCTCATACGTCTTGGTGACGAAGACACGCACGAACCCAATGTGCGGCAGTGCCGCACTTTTTGTCAAGTTGAAGGTCCGGTTTCGGTCACGATGCAACCCAGTGGCGAAAGAGCGGCTTGACGTTTTCCGGCAGGCCGTCGTAGACGTGCCGGGGCACGGGAACGACGACGTTGTCCGTGATCCCGGTCTCGTCCACCATCCTCGTCCGCTCCACTGAGCCTGGCATCAGGATGTCCAGGTTCAACCACCAGGGCGCGTACCGCACAGCCATTCCGACGCGGGCCCGATCGCTCACGTTGTGGGAGATGGCGTGCCAGAGCCGGCTGTCGAAAAGCAGGACGCTGCCCGCGTCTCCGGTAGCCCGGATCTCGCTGGGGAAAGCCGCCATGGTTTCCACCCCGATGTCGCCGGTTGGGTTGTTCGGATAGCGATGGCTGCCCGGCACGATGATGGTGGCCCCCGTCTCCTCGGTGAAGGGAGAGAGCATCCAGAGCGTGGTCAGGTGCTGGACCGCGTCGGGGTAGGGGGCGGGGATGTGCCCCGCGTTGTGTTGATTGAAGGGCCAGTCGGCGTGCAGCTTCCCGCGCTGGTTTCCCGGATAGCTGATGTGGGCCGTGGTGAAGGAGATCCGGTAATGGGAACCGAAGAGGGCCTCGGCCACCCCCAGGATGCGCGCGTCCGCCAGGTAGGGCGCGAACGACTGATCGAAGGCCAGGAGTCCCTTGCGGCTGCCCAGCCCCTGGATGTTCTCCCCGGTCCCGTGGCGGGAGACCGTCTCCTCCACGTGTTGGCAGATCTCGCCGACCCGGTCGGCGGGAATGACGTCCTCCAAGACGTACCAACCCTGCAGGTCCAAGTGCATGAGCGCCTGCCGGACAATGTTTTCCGTGTCTTGTTTCATGGCGATTCGTCCTCATTGTTCTCCAGGTCAAGACCCAGACCATCGGCCACTACCAATACCTCTTGCCATGTACGCTCGGGAAGGCAGATGCCTTCCCGGCTTCGCTTGCGCCGCTCCCGGGCCTCACGCTCGCCCGGAATCAGGATCTCGTCGAATCCGGGCGCCCTGGGAGGCGCCTTGATCCGTTCCAGGAACCCTTGCATTTGGGCGTGAAATTTCTCCGGGTGGGCGAAGCTGGAGACGTTGATGACGTTGAGAAAAACCGCGTTCCCGCCCCGGATCTGGTCCCAGTCGGTGCAGCCGGCGCCGCTCAGGGCTCCGGCCAGGGCCTCCACGGCGAGTCCGAGGCCAAATCCCTTGTAGCCGGCCGGCCCTCCCAGGGGAAGCAGGGAACCGGGAGGGTCTTCCAGGATCACTCCCGGATCGTTGGTGGGGCGCCCGCGGCTGTCGATCAGCCACCCGTCGGGAACCGGCTCCCCCAGATTATGCGCCAGTGCCACTTTGCCGCCGGCGGCAACGGTGGTGGTCATGTCCAGGATCAGCGGAGTCCCACCGGTAGGCACCCCGACTCCCATGGGATTCGTGGAGAGGCGGGGGTCGATGCCCCCGAATGGGGCCGCCAACCCGCGCTGACCGTGGGCATTGGCCATCATGATGGCCGCCATGCCCTCGCCGGTGACCATTCTCAGGTAGTCGCTGAGGCGTCCCAGGTGATTCGTGTGACGTACGCTGACCACACAGGTCCCGGCATTCCGCGCCTTCCGGATGCCCCGGAGCGTCGCCTCCCGGACCACCACGTGGCCGAAGCCCCAGTTCCCGTCCAGGACCAGTGTGGAGTCGGTCTCCCGAATGACCTCCACCTTCGCCCCGGGGACGATTTCGCCGGTGGAGATCTTGTTCACATAGCCCAAGAGAGAAAGAGTGCCATGAGAATCGTGGCCCGAGAGATGGGCGTCGATCCCCAGCGAGGCGACGGTAGAGGCCTCCGGCGGTGTCGCCCCGGCGGCCACCAGTATCCGTTGCAGGACTCGGCTCAGAGCTTCCGGCCGAAATTTAGGCACTGGTTGCCCTCCGACAGGGTCGCCGCGATGGACTCATCCTTATCCCGGGACCGAGTAATGGGCCAGGGCCTTCCGGTCCAGTTCCAGACCGTGACCCGGCCGATCGGGCGCGATGGCGTAGCCGTCTTCGAAACGGATCGGCTCCTGGGCCAGGACGTTCCACATCAGGTCGGAGAACTCCATGTAGAGGCACTCGGGGAAACTCACCGCTGCGTGGACTCCGGTCTCCAAAGGGGTATTGCCCATAGAGACGGGAATCCCGTAATCGCCCGCCAGACGGGCGGCCGTTCGCGATTCGGAGATGGAGGTATGCACGTTGAGAACGTCTACAGCGGCCGCCTCCAACAGTCGCCGCTTCCCGGAGAAGCCCAGGTATTCTCCGGTATTGATCCGGGTGAATGGAACCTCGGAGCAGAGCATGCGGTAGCCGTCCAGATCATTGCGGTCGATGGGGTCCTCCATCCAGTAGATTTCAAACCCCTCGTCCCGGTAGCGGTAAAGCCGCAGCAGAGCCTCCTTGGGAGACCAGGCCTCGTTGGAATCGATCATGAGGTCCGGTTCGGGCCCCATCTCCTGGCGGGCGATGGCCATCCGGGCCAGGTCCCACGCCACGTCGGGGTGGCCCACCTTGATCTTCATGGCCTTGAACCCCTGCTCCCGGAACCGGATCAGCTTGGCCCGGAACTCATCGTCCGTCAGATGGAAGTCGAGGGTGCTCCCGTAGGCCCGAACCCGGGACCGGGTTCCGCCCAGGAGCCGGTAGAGGGGGAGATCCAGATGCTTGGCCATCAGGTCCCAGAGAGCCGTCTCTACGACGAGGCCAAAGGGAGACGCGCCGACGTTCCCTCCCCGGGGGCGCTCGATGCGGCTGGCCACATTGAAGGGGTTCGACCCCACAAGACCGGCCCAGGTCTGGAATTCGAATTGTTCCTTCAGTTCCTTCAGGGCGGCCGTAGGCATCCCCTGGTGGACCTGAAAACCGACTCCGCGCAGGCCGGTATCGGACTCCAACTCCAGAATCGTTCCCCAATGATCCACGAAGCGGACCTGGGAATCGCCGATGGGGTGGGGCAGCGGGAGATGGACTCTGTGGATTTCGTATTGTTTCAGCTTCATTCAACTTCCTTGAAAGTAGGAGACGATGACTCGGACTCCCAGTGAGAACATGACGGCGCCGGCAACGGCGGTTGCCAGTCTGAGCTTCCAGCTCATGCGCAGCGGGGGCGGCAGCCGGTAGCGATCGGCCCAGATCATGGCGAAGCACCAGAGTCCGCAGGCGGCAATCCCCCCGCTGATCACTCCCGTGAACGTGATGCGCCCGAGCACGTCTCCGGCGATCTCCTTGGGCAGCCAGACCAGCAGCAATCCGCCCAGAAAGCAGTAGGAAATGGTCACCGTTCGCAGGGACTTGAAAAAGGGGCGGGCAACGAAACGGGGAAAGATGCTGCGCACCCCTTCCGAGATGACGCGGGAGTAGACCTCGAAAGCCCCGTAAAGGGTACCGATGAAGGCCAGGAATACACCCACCCGGTAGAGCCACTTGAGTTGAGGATGCAGGGTGGTCAGGAAGGACTCCTGGACGGTCAGGAACTCGCTGCCGTCGGGAATCGCCCGGTTCGGATTCAACACCATGGCTCCCAGTACGGCGAACAGCAGGGTCACCAGGATGACGAAGGTGAAAGAGAGGGTGGTGTCCAGCAGCGGCGCCCGGGTCCAGACGCGGGCCCGCTCGGCCACGTCGGAGGCGGAATTCCGCGCGGCCTCGGCCAGTTCCCGGCGACCGGCGACACGAATTCCCGCCAGACCCCATTTCTTCTCCCGCAGGAACCCGATGTATCCCACGTAGTCCTGGCTGCCCCCTCCCACCGCTCCGATGTAGAGCAGGATCTCCAGCCAGGGGCTGCGCCCGGAAAAGGTCTCGGAATATTTCTCCAGGACCCAGGGCTGGTAGTCGGTGACCCGGGGCAGGAAAAGCCCACGGAGCAGGTCAGGAATGTCGGGCCCCAGGACCACAACGGCCGAAGCGATGCACACGACCATGATTCCCAGGATCACGGTGGAGAGACGCTCGACGACGTCGTAGGTGGAGATCAGGGCCAGGACCAGGCAGATGGTCAGCACCACCGTCGCCCAGACGTTGAGCCAGAATTCCAGGTGTTGCCAGGGGCCGATGCCGGCTCCCACCACGGCCCCGTCCAGAAGCCGGTGGATGAAGGTCGCCAAGATCTCGGGCAACGCCGAAAACCCAACCAGCATGAGCATGACCGCCGGCACGACGATGAGCAGGGGGAACGCCATTCCCACCACCGGCATGGAGCACCAGGTGGTCATGGGATGCTCTCCGGTCAGGACGATGTGCCGGGAGGCCGTGTAGACCTGGATTCCCTTGAAGATCCCGGCGTAGAGGAAGCACCAGAGCATTCCGTAGCCGAAGATGGCGCCGCTCCGGGAGGCGAAGACCAGCTCGCCGCTGGCGATGGTGACCGAGGCGATGATCACTCCGGGGCCCACGTAGGCCCAGAGTGAGGAGAGGGTGGGCCGCAGCAGCAGCGGCGGGGGGGCTGGATAGACGTGCGGTTCCGACTTGGGCCGATTCACGTCAGCGCCGCTTCCTCAGGTCGAGACAGGCGATGTGGTGATGGTCGCGGGCATAGATCCGCCCTCCCGACAGCGCCGGCGGAGTCCAGGACCGGTGCTGGAGGATCTTTTTCACGCCCGTCTGCCGGTATCCTTCCGGGGTGGCCTGGACCATGGCGATGTGGCCCTGCTCGCCCAGGACGATGAGGTGGCCCTGCGCCGCGATCAGGGAACCCTTGCCCACGCTCCGATGGGCCCAGAGAACCTTTCCGTCCGTCAGCCGCATGCACTTGAGGACCGAGTTGTCGAACCCGTACAGGTACTCTCCCACCAGCACGCAGCCGTTGTAGTGGTTCTGCATGGTCTCCTGGGTCCAGACGAATTTGGACTTGATGCCGTCTCCTTTGCGGGCCAGATGCAGGAGGCCGCTTCCGGTTCCCCGTCCAGAGGAGATGAACAGGTAGGGATTGGCGAAAATCGGGGTGGCGATGTTCATGTCGGACGTGGTCCGCCATTCGTGGCTCCAATGGAGCTTCCCGTCTCGCGGCGAAAGGCCCATGATGGCGCGTCCTCCGAAGAAGACGACTTCGCGGATCCCGTCCACGGTGATGGCGATGGGGGAGGAGTAGCTGGCGGCCTCGTCCAGCGCCTTCCAGATCACCTTACCCGTCTCCTTGTCGAAGGCCACCACCGAAGCTCCCGGAGCACCCACGTTCACCAAGAGCATGTTCTCTTCCACCAGGGGAGAGGTGGAGACGCCCCAGGTCAGGTTCTCAGCACCCATCTCCTCCAGAATCTCCCGTTTCCAGATCACCCGTCCCGAACGCTTGTCCAGGCAGAGGAGCGTCCCCGTCGCCCCCAGGGCATAGACCCGCGGGCCGTCGACGGTGGGCGTCGAGCGGGCGCCGTTGCCCCCTTGATATTCCTTGTACGAATCCGCCGAAGGCACCTTCCAGAGTTCCAGTCCCGTACCCGTGTCCAGGCACACGACCCACTCCTGATCGTTCCGGTCGACCATGGTGTAGAGGCGTCCCTGGGAGACGGAGATGGAAGAAAAACCCTCGCCTCCCTCCACCCTCCAGGTCAGAGGCGGACCCGGCTGGGACCAGGCGGTGATGATCCCTTGCTCTCGCGAGATCCCGTCGCGGGCCGGGCCGCGCCATTGGGGCCAGTCGGCGGCGGCGAGTTCCGCCGCGGTTAGGAAAAACGCAGCCGGCGCGAAGACAACCAGGGCCAGAAATGTTTTGCTCCAAATTTTCATCGAGTTTCTCCGATCCGTTTCTCCCGCCTGCGTTCCGATTCTCAAGAGGTGCCGCCCGGAGTCTGGTGTTGGACAGTGGAGCGGCCCCGATGGACGGCCGGCGGTTCGCCCTCCAGGTAGGTGGTCCCCAGAAAAGGATCCTGCACGGGAAAGAAAGCCATGATCCGGGCCACGCCGGGACCGACGTTGGTGAATCCATGGGGTGTGCGGGCGGGCACGATGACCGTATGGTCGGGACCCACCCGATGCGTTTCGGCACCCAGGCGGAATTCCAGTGTTCCCTCCTGGACGACGATGAACTCCTCGGCTTCGTGAAAGTGGAGGGGCGCCCCGGCCCCCCTTCCCACCAGGGCCCACGAAACGCTGCTGGTGGTGGTTCCGTCTCCGTCGCGAGTGATGTCGTAGCTCCGGTAGTTGGGCCTCCAAGGCTTCGCGGACAGACTGCGGTGCTCTACTATGGGCATCGGTTTCGGCCCCCTTTCAGATTCTGGGATTGTAGCCGACCCGCCGTTGGAAGAGAATCCACCCCATGACTCAAACCGTTGCCGGGAACCTGGTCGACTGCCTGTTGGGCCACGGAGTCCGCCATCTGTTCACGTTGTCAGGGAACCAGATCCTCTCCCTCTACGACGCCACCATCGGCCGGGACCTGGAACTGATCCACACCCGCCACGAGGCGGCCGCGGTGCACATGGCCGATGCCTGGGGCCGGTTGCAGGAGACTCCTGGGGTCGCCGTGGTGACGGCGGGGCCGGGGCACTGCAACTCCATTGGCGCCCTTTACGTGGCGCGCCAAGCCGAGTCGCCCCTGGTCCTGATCAGCGGACACTCTCCCTTGAGCCAGTTGGGGAAGGGCGCCTTCCAGGAGATGGACCAGGTGGCCATCGCCGATCCCGTGACCAAGGCATCCTGGCGGGTTGATTCCCCGGAATCGGCGGGAGCCGCGCTGGAGCAGGCTCTTGCTCTGGCCGGCTCGGGGAGGCCGGGGCCGGTTCACCTGAGCGTCCCCAGCGATGTCCTGTCTTCGAAGGCGGTGTTCCCTGAAAACGCCCCCCAACCGGACCCGTGCGAGTCCATCAACAACGACGATGCGGAGCACGTGCTTCGACTTCTGGCCAGCGCCCGGAGGCCTGTCCTGCTGGCCGGCGCGGCCATGTCTCGTCCGCTACGGTGGCGGACCATCATGAAACTCTCCGATGCTTGCGGCGCGCCCGCCGTCAAGATGGAGAGTCCCCGCGGCGTCAACGACCCTCGACTATACGGCGCATCCCGCCTGTTGGGCCGCGCCGACCTGGTGCTGCTGTTGGGGAAGGAACTGGACTTCGCCCTCCGGTTCGGAGGGGCTCCCTTCGCAGCCAATACCAGGTTCGTCAGCATCGGCTCTCATGAGAGCCGAGCGCCGGCCCATCCCAGGATGGTGCTGAATCTGCGGGCGGACCCTGCCGCGGCCGCCTCGGAGTTGGCCCGCTGTTCGCAAATGGATGGAGCTTCTTTCGATTCCTGGCGCCGCGCCGTCGAGTCGGCCCGTTCGGAGACGCCGGACGCGTGGGAGCGTTGGCGGTCATCCTCTCAGAGTCCCATGCACCCTCTCCGGGTCTGCGAAGGCCTCCGGACTGTCCTGCCGGATGGCGCCTTGGTGGTGAGTGACGGAGGCGAGTTCGGCCAATGGGTGCAAGCTGGACTCGACTCTCGCGTGAACCTGATCAACGGGCCGTCGGGCGCCATCGGCAGCGCCATCCCCATGGCGCTGGCCTGCAAGCTGGCCCGGTCCGGGCAACCGGTTTTCGCCTTGTTGGGAGACGGGACCTTCGGATACCACGCCCTGGAATTCGATACGGCATTGCGTTACGGGCTCCCCATTGTCGCCGTCGTGGGCAACGATGCCCGATGGAACGCCGAATACCAGCTCCAGTTGGACCACTACGGGAGGGATCGGGCCGTGGCGTGCGAACTGCTTCCCAGCCGCTACGACAAAGTGGTCGAGGCTCTGGGGGGCCACGGAGAGTGGGTGTCGGAGCCGGAACAGCTCGAGTCTGCCCTGCAACGAGCCCTCGACTCGGGTCTTCCCGCCTGTGTGAACGTCGCCGTCAAGGGCGCGAAAGCTCCTACGTTCTGAGCCGTTTTCCGAGCCTCGCCGGTGTTCTTGACCCCCTCTTCGGGGCCGGGATAGACTGCGCCCTCATGAATTCCGAATCCCTGCAGGAGCAGGCCCGGGCTCGACGAGAAGAATTGGACGCTCATGTCCGGGCCATGGTCCAATGGCATTTCGACCCCGAGACCGGTTGTCCTTTCTGGCTTGACTGGGCCGGCAAGGCGGACTGGGATCCGCGCGAAGAGGTCAAGGGCTTGGACGACCTCTCCCGCTTCGGCCGGTTCGACGACAACTGGCTCCGGGGCGGACCGGTTCGGCGCTGGGTCCCCCGGGCGTTCGCTGGGGATCCCATCTTCGTCTTCGAGACCGGTGGAACCACCGGCACCCCCAAGAGCCGGGTCAACGTGCGGGACTTCCGGGTGGACTACGAACTCTTTTCCGAGACTCTGCCGCCGGAGCGTTTTCCCCTGAATTCCAACTGGCTCATGTTGGGTCCGTCGGGACCGCGGCGCCTCCGCCTGGCCGTGGAGCATCTGGCTCACCATCGCGGCGGAATCTGCTTTTGCGTGGACTTGGACCCTCGCTGGGTCATCAAGCTCATCAAGAAGGGGTGGACGGACCACCTGAAGGCCTACCAGGATCACGTGATCGATCAGGCCATGACCCTTCTCTTTGCCGGCCACGATATCCACTGCCTGTTCACGACGCCCAAGCTGCTGGAGGCGCTGTGCGACAGGCTCGAAGATCAGGGAACCAGCCTGCGCGAAGTGGGGATCAAGGGGATCTTCTCGGGCGGGACCGAGTTCACTCCCCAGTGGTACCGATTCGCGGTCGAGGAGCTTCTGGACGGCGTCTACATGACACCGACCTACGGGAATTCGCTCATGGGTCTGGCCGGCTCCAAGGCATTCGACCCGGCGGAGAATTACAAGATCACCTATTACGCGCCGCAGCCCAGGGCGGTTCTGAGGGTCGTGGACTTTGACGACCCGGAGAAGGTCGTGGGTTACGGCGAAACGGGCCGGGTCCTTTTGACTACCCTGACCCCCGAACTCTTCATTCCCCAGTTCCTGGAAAGGGACGAAGGGGAACGGGAACATCCCTGTGCTCAATATCCCTGGGACGGTGTAAGCGGCGTTCGCCCCTTTCACCGCTTTGCGGCCACCACGACGGTTGGTGTTTATTAGGTCCTTGATCCTGAGATCTTGTGGAAATGGACGAAGAATGTTTGGTAGGGGCGGCCCTTGTGGGTGCCCTCTTCTGTTCAGAGCGGAGCAAGACGGGACCGGACAAAGAGTCGGCGGCCGGAAAGCCGCCGCTCCAGCTGACGAGTCATAACCCGGGAGGGGTTCGGTGATTCATTTTCCCATTCTTCGCTGGGGCAAGCCCTACAAGAGCCTGGAAGTGGACCAGGTGGTTCATTTCATCTCCGGTGAGCCGCTGGCGGAAGTCAGCCAGTCCATCGGCGGGATGATCGCCCGGGACATGCGCAAAGCACAGCGGGCCCGGGACGCGCTCCGGGAGATCCCCATCCAGGAGTTGATCGGCCGGGTTTCCCGGGCGGCGGACCTGTTCATGTCCTCCGAGCTCCCCGCCGGGGACGGAAGCCAGACTCCCGACGAGTTCGTGCGCTACCAGTCGGCGACCACCGGGTTGCCGGAGCACATGTGCCGGCAGAACATGGAGAAGCTCCATCATGTCCTGACTTCGATGGAGCAGATCCTGGACGCTCTGACCCGGGGCCTCGATTTATCAATATTGACTGCGGGTTATGGAGAGGAAAACGGTGTCGTCCGGAGCTTTCAGGCCACGACCCCGGTGCTGGGCATGGTGCTCCCGTCCAACTCGCCCGGTGTGCACGGCCTTTGGCTCCCCGTCATTCCGCTTCAGGTCGGTCTGGTGCTCAAGCCTGGGCCCCAGGAGCCATGGACCCCGTACCGGATGAGCGAAGCCTTCTTCCAGGCGGGCATCCCCCGCAACGCCATCTCCCTCTATCCGGGATTGGGGGACGTGGGGGCGGCCGTCCTCCAGCACTGCACCCGGAACCTCATCTTCGGCGGAACCCCGACCATCGAGCAGTACGGCAACAATCCAAGGGTCCAGGTGCACGGCCCCGGATTCAGCAAGATCCTGTTGGGAGACGACCAGGTCGACGACTGGGAAAGCCATCTGGACCTCATGGTGGACAGCGTCCTGGTCAACAGCGGCCGCAGTTGCATCAGCTGTTCCGGAATCTGGGTCTCGCGCCACGGCCGGGAGATCGCCGACGCTCTGGCCCGCCGGTTGGGCCCGGTGGCACCCAAGAATCCTGAGGATCCGGAGGCGCAGTTGGCCGCCTTTACGGTTCAGGGCCAGGGAGAAGCCATTGACGCCGGCATCGAGCAGGGGCTTCGGGAGCCCGGGGTCGAGGACGTGACGGCTCGCTACCGCGGCGGCGACCGCCTGATTTCCCACGAGCGCTGCTCCTACCTGCGGCCCACGTTGATCCACTCAACGTCTCCGGAAGCCACCCTGGCCAATACCGAGTACATGTTCCCCTTCGCCAGCGTGGTGGAATGCCCGCAGGCGGAGATGCTGGACCGCATCGGCGACAGCCTGGTAGTGACGGGCATCACGGAAGATTCCGCGTTCCGGCAGAAGCTCATGGATTGTCCCCATATCGACCGCCTCAACCTGGGCCCTATCCCCACCATCCGCCTCAACTGGCTCCAACCGCACGAGGGGAACCTGGTGGACTTCCTCTACCGGGCCCGAGCCTTCCAGACCACTGCTGGCTGACGGCGGGGTACGGAATCGCTTGTAATGCAAGACGTTACGTAAGTGATGATTGCGCGGGTTTACTCTATTGAGAGAAATTACTCAATAGAGTAAAATAGATCTGTGGAATCATTCCAGAGGTCCCAGGTCGCAACTCTCAGCCAACGTTTGGCCGAGCCACCCCACCGTCTCATTACATTGTTCGGTCCGCGCCAAACCGGCAAGACCACCATCGTGCTCCAGGCGCTCCAGCGGATCAGCCCTGCTTGCCGCCGCTATTTGGCAGTCGACGAGCCAGAATATCCGCGCCCCGGCTTCCGGGATGACGGGCCGGCTGCGAGTTTCGCTCTGACTCATGTCCGAGATACGAATTGGTTGGTCCGGAACTGGGAGCAAGCCCGTCTCGATGCAGAACAAGCCGGCCGATTCGTGCTGGTTTTCGACGAAATCCAGAAGATTCCCCAGTGGTCCGAAACCGTAAAGGGCCTATGGGACGCCGACCGGGCCAGGAATTGCCCGTTGCACGTCGTCATCCTGGGCTCGGCTCCTCTGCTCATGCAATCGGGCTTGAATGAGAGTCTGGCCGGCCGCTTCGAACCGATCCGCGTTACGCATTGGTCATTCGATGAAATGTCTGCGGCCTTTGGATTCGATCTGCCGAAATACCTCTATTTCGGCGGTTATCCAGGTGCTGTTCCCTTGGTTAGAGACCCGGACCGATGGCGGAATTACATTCTCGGCGCGCTGGTCGAGCCGAACATCGAAAAGGATCTCCTCGCCATGACGCGCGTGGACAAACCGGCATTGCTGAAACGGCTCTTCGAACTGGGCGCCGCCTATTCCGGGCAGATCCTTTCGTACAACAAGATGTTGGGCCAGCTCCAGGACGCAGGCAACACGACCACGCTCGCCCGGTACCTCGACCTGCTCTCCAACACGGGTTTGGTCGCTGGGTTGCCCAAGTACTTCCGACAACCGTATCGGCGCCGGGCGTCGAGCCCAAAACTCAACGTGCTGAACACCGCCTTGATGACCGCCGGTTCGGGGTACACATTCGACCAAGCATTGGCAGACCGAACCTTTTGGGGTCGCATCGTCGAAAGCGCGGTCGGAGCCCACCTTTTCAACACGGCCCCGCCGGGGATGAGCATCCACTATTGGCGAGAGAGTCCGCACGAGGTCGATTTCATCCTCCGGCGGGGTCCCCGGATCATCGCCATCGAGGTCAAGGGGGGATCGAAGACGAAGCCTCTGCGGGGACTGGAAGCTTTTCGGGAACGTTTTCGTCCCAATCGTGTCTTGCTGGTGGGAGAGGATGGCATACCGCTGGACGAGTTTCTCATGGCGCCGCCCAATCAGTGGTTCGAGCAGTGATGGACGGTATCGTATCCCGCACCTGTACGGAGATTCCGGCTGGGGATGAGGGCCGGAACCGGGAGAGGAATCCCCGGTCGCTGAAAGATTTCCGGTCGGAATCAGCGTACGTGCTCCTCGGTGATCCTGGCGCCGGCAAGACGACGGCCTTCGTGTCAGAGTGCCGTGCACTTGGAAATAGTGCCTGCCTCGTTGACGCCCGTGACTTCATCGCGCTCGACTTGAACAGCCATCCAGAATGGCGCGGGAAGACTCTCTTCATTGACGGTCTAGATGAAATTCGAGCAGGGTCGTCTAACGTCCGCACGCCGTTCGACGAGATCCGAAGACGCCTTGATGCATTGGGACGGCCCCGATTCCGCTTGTCGTGCCGGACGGCGGACTGGCTAGGAGTAAACGACCGCAGGCGTTTGAACTCTGTCTCGCCCGAGGCGGCGGTAACTGTCTTGCAGCTTAATCCCTTGACGGAGCCCAAGATCGTCGAAAACCTGGCAGCCCGGCCGGACATCGCTGATCCTGATGAATTCATCCAGACTGCTCGTGAGCAGAGAGTTTACGGCCTGCTCGCAAACCCACTTACTCTCAAGATGTTGGCCGATGTGGTTGGCGGCGGCCGCCGCTGGCCGGAAAGCCGTAAACAGACCTTCGAAATGGCATGCAGCCGGATGGTTCAAGAACACAACGAGGAACATCAAGCGGCGGCGGAGCCTGAGGGGCCGCCGCCACCCGACCGACTGCTCGACGCCGCCGGTTGCCTCTGCGCCGTTCAACTTCTATCAGGGATCGCGGGATATTCCATACGGTCCAACGAGATGCTCGCAGACTACCCCCCCTTGGATCGGTGTGACTATGCCTCTCCTGAACTTCTCCGCCGAGCTCTCGGGACGAAATTGTTCAAGGGAGACGCCGTTGATCGTTTCGTCCCCATTCACCGAAACATCGCCGAGTTCCTCGGTGCCCGGTACGTGGCGGGCGTCGTCGAAGATCGGCTTCCAGCCCGCCGGATTCTCGCCCTGATCGCCGGAGAAGACGGAAGTGTAGTTACGGAGATGAGGGGCCTCTCAGCGTGGTTAGCGGCTCATTGCAGAGAATCCCGGGTAGAACTCATCGATCGTGACCCTATTGGTGTCGGCCAATATGGTGATCTCAGCGAGTTCTCACACCACGAGAAACGGGCACTTCTGAGAGCTTTGCATCGCGAGGCGTCTCGTCTGGTTGTTCCTCGGATACCAGTGGGCTTTGGAGTGATCGCCGCTCCAGACATGAAAGATACCCTCAGACAGGTTCTGACCGACTCCTCACGAAGCGAAATGCATCAGGTATTCACCGAATTCGTACTGCGAGTTTTGTTGAACGGCGAACCGCTGGCGTGTCTTTCCGAGATTCTCCGTGGAATCGTCCGCGACGAGACTTGGTGGCCCGGAATCAATTGCTTGGCTCTGGATGCCTTTATCCAGTGCCAGCAGGCGCAGAAAGGAACGAGTGACCTCAAGGTGCTTTTGGAAGAAATATGGAACGGTGCAGTTCCTGATCCAGACTACGAGCTCACTGGGACCCTGCTTGATTTGCTCTATCCCAGGGAGGTTCCGCCGTCGGAGGTGCTGGAATATCTAACCGTGGACGGGAATCCGGATCTCATCGGCCGATACTGGCGTTTCTGGGAGATTGGGCTTTCAAGCAAATCCACCGACGAAGACGTGGCCCGACTCCTCGACCATATGTGCCAAGAACTTCCGCGATTACAACCTGCGTTGGAGCGCCGTTGGCTTAGACATCTTCCGGCAAGACTGCTGATTCGGGGTTTTGAGGCATGCGGGGACGAACTGGACATTCAGCGACTTTATGACTGGCTCGGTTTAGCTACGTTCGCGTGGTCGCCTGAACTAGCTGGCGTAAGGTCATGGCTCAAGCGGCGTCCTGAGGTACAGAAGGAAATCATCCTGGAGGGACTAGACCGCTACCGAGGAACCGGAGAGGTCGAAATTTGCGCATACAGCGTCAAGGCGCGGCTTTTCGGAGTGCTGCCAGTGGATTTCGGCCGTTGGTGCCTGGAACAGTCCGTTGCCATGGCGGAATCGAAACCCGAGGTTGCAGGATATCTGTTCGAAGAGGCGATCTATTCGCATCGTCATCGGCAAAACGATGCTGACCTGTCGCTCGAACGGCTGAAGGATCACTCTGGCTTGAACGATTCGTTCAGGACGAAGCTGGATCTTTACCTTTCTTCTGGGTCGACTCCTCCAGAGAAGCCGTACCGGCTGGACAGCTACGTTGAAGAGCGGAGGAAACAAAAGGAGGAATGGCTTAACTATATCCGTTCGAATCAATTTGCCCTCCTAGAAAACCGGGCGGCGCCCGCGTTGCTTCACCGGATGGCAAAGGTGTACTTCGGGGAGTTCTTCAATCCGAATTTCGAATGGGGACCAACTGCTATCGAAAAGTCAGTGCATGGTGCCCAACGTCTAAAGGACATCGTGCTGCAGGGACTTCAGAGTTCAATTCTCCGATCGGACATTCCCGCCGTTGACGAGGTGTTGGGACTGTACCGACAAAATAGAAGGTCAATTCTTCACTTGCCCTTCCTGGCAGGTTTGGCGGAGCTCGATAGGACAACACGGCAAGACCCGGCACACTGGAACGAAAGCCGGATTCGAAAGGCTGTCGCCAGTTATTATTGTACGCCGCATGGGGACTATCGACCCGAATGGTACCGGCGCCTCCTTCGCACCCGCCCCGAGACCGTAGCGGACATCCAGGTCAAATTCGCCGTTTCCGCGTTCCGTAGTGGTCATGAGTCCGGTTGCAAGATTTGGGAACTCGCCCATGACCAGGAGCACGTCGAAGTTGCGCATCGTGCGGTCTTGCCCCTGCTCAGGGCCTTTCCCACACGCTGCAAGCTGAAACAGCTTCGGGATTTACGTCACCTGCTCTGGGCATCTCTGCAGCATGCCGACAGGGACTCGCTCAGGAAACGGATCGAGAAAAAGCTGTCACTAACCAGCATGAATCCTCCCCAGCGCGTCAATTGGCTGGCCGCAGGAGTCGTCGTCGCACCAAGCATTTGGAAAGACGCCCTTTACAATTTCGTCCAGGGAAAAGAGGGACGAATTCGTCATTTGGCGTCATTCTTCAGCTCCGATGACCCTTTGCCATTCTCCTTGGGAGAACTGGAGATGCCCATAGTCGATCTCCTCATCCAACTTGTCGGAAGCTTCGTCGGTCCGAGTGACTGGGCGGGTGAGAACGGTGCCGTGACTGCGGCCAAAAATTCCTCGGATCTTGTCAACAAACTGATTGGAATGCTCGCCGCTTCGTCTGATGAGGCCGCGGGGAACATTCTGGGCGCGCTCTGTTCTGATCCGGATCTCTCCCGCTGGCGCTATGCGCTCTCGGACGCAAAGGATGCCCAACGAGTGATCTGGCGAGATGCTCGCTACCGCCATCCCGGAATCGACCAAGTTTGCAGAACGTTGAGTGGAGGACCACCTGCCAACGCTGCTGACCTGTCCGCTCTAGTCGTGGACCGACTGGACGAGATTGGAGAGCAGATCCGGACTGGCAACACTGACGATTGGCGCCATTATTGGAACGAAGATCATCACCGTCGACTTTGTACTCCGAAACACGAAGATTCTTGCCGGAATGCGATCCTCTCGGCTCTGCGTCTCCGCCTCCCAAATGGAGTCGACGCACAGCGTGAAGGGCAGTATGCGAGAGACAAGAGAGCTGACATTCGCGTTTCTTGCCACGATTTCCAGATCCCGATTGAGATCAAGAAGAACGCTCACGCGGACCTGTGGCGGGCATGTTGGGCTCAACTGATCGAGCAATACACTAGAGATCCGGCCACGGACGGATACGGGATTTATCTCGTGTTCTGGTTTGGTCCGCACCTCACTCAACGGGCCCCATCCGGACGCCGTCCCGCCAACCCTCAAGAACTGCGGGAGTGCCTCGAAGAAAAGCTATCCGATGACGAGAGGAGAAAGATCTCGATCGAAGTGATCGATGTCAGCGGGGACCCTTGATCACCCGCCGAGGACAATCCACTGGCGGATTCTGCTTCACGCTGGGCCGTTTGGCGTTCGGGATGCCCACCACCGCGTCACCAGGAAAGGAGACAACACGACGAAGAACATGCCCAGGGCGACCAGGCCGATGATGGGGATGTACCAGGGCCATCCGGCGAAGAAGAAGGGCGATTCGGTGCCGGCCGGGGGACGGCAGAGAAACATGTAGTTGGATCCCAAGAGGAAGTTCAGGACGCCGAGCACGACCGCGAGGACGTTGAGGGCGACGAATGCTCGGAAGAGCCCGCCCAGCGTCGGCCGCATCTTCAGGGCCAGGGTGGCATACAGGACTCCCGCCACGATGCCGGAGTGGGCGATGAAGTACTGGAAAAAGCGGTAGTCCGGGAATCCCGCTTCCAGGTCCCCTGGGGTGATAATTGCGTTCGTGGAACCGGCCAGGCCCCAGAAATAGACGATCTCGTAAATCCTCTGTCGGCGGAAGATCAGTACTGCGGCTGTCAGCACGATCGTAATTCCGCAGACGTGAAGGGGCAGGTGGTCCTGAATGAAGCGGCTCCAGCCGACGGCATTCAACCGGTAGCCCCAGTGGATCGTTTCGTTGACCAACAGGATGCCGGCCAACAGATAGGCGCCGGCGTCGGCCACCCTCTTCGAGTCTGTCCTTCGCGCCGCTTCCGCCAGCAGAATCGGGACGGCCAATGTCAGACCCGTCACGATGAGGTGAGGCGTCCCAAAGATCTGGAATTCCGGTGGTCGCATCTGCTTCCAGTAGCGGTTCTGTGGGCCGCGCCGAGTTCAGGGACGTTGACGCCCGCAGACCGGCGGCGCCACGTATTCCAGTCCCAACAACCGAAAGTAATTCTGACCCAGGGCGATGTTCCGAAACGCCTCGTCGTTCAGGTCACGGTTGATCCGGCTGGTGATTTCCAACTCCGTCCGGTAGACGTCGAAGTCCTTGTCCGCTGACGCCAGGAAGTCAGTCCCGGGAAGCACCCGCTCCGAGTATCGGTTGAAGAACGGGACATACGCCTCCCGCTTCTCGAGTTTGGAGAAATAGTGGTCGTCGACGACGCGCCAGGAGATGTCCACCATCAAGTTCGGGTAGCGGTCCAACAGCGTCTCCATGATCCGGATGTGCTGTCCCGGGTCCATGTTCGCCAGTTCCTTGGACAATCCCATGTGCATCCAGACGATCTTGTTGTCGGGGTAGAGGCGGAGCACCTCCTGGATCAACGGCAGGTATCGGGTCGGCTCCCGGTCGTTCCCCAGATCCGCGTGAATCGCCAGGGGGATGCCCCGGTCCCTCAGCACCGACATGAAGGCGGCCCACTCTGGGATCTTGGCCGGCGGAACCGGTCGATGCCCGTTATTGAATAACGCCTGCTTCACCAGGTTGACTTCGCCCATCCAGGTGAAAACGCCGGGGTACTCCCGATCCAGGAGCTGCATGCCGGGAAGGATCGACTCGGGTCGGGACAGGTCCGGGAAGGTCATGGACAGTGTCATGTGCACGCCGTCCGGCGCCTGTGCGACGTAGTCGGCGGCATTGGCGAAGTCGTTCGTCAACGTGGGCCGGACCGGCGTGCCCGGACAATCCAGGTAGTAGGTGCATGATGAACCGACTGGAAGCCTCTGGCCGATGCCGTACACGTTGACGAAGAGGACTCCCGTCCGTTCGAGGAAGGAGACCACCTCGGGGAACGGAATTGCCGGGCCGCCGAAGGGGCGGAAATGCAGATGCGTATCCACGACGGAGGTCTGCGGCTGTGCCGACCGGTCGTAGCAGGGTGCGTCAACGTCCTGGAACATCTCCAACGTCGGCTTGGGAGTTTCGCCGGCGATTCCCGGCGCTCCCGACAGGAAAACCAGAACCAGATATGTTGTCGGCAGCAAACATTTCATGAAGCAAGGTCACGGAAGCTGACTTCGGCACCGATTCCAGCAGATAAGATCAGTTTTGAGAACCCTTGGATCCGGTGCCAGGGACCGCACTCCGTTCCGGCCGCTGGCGTCCCAAATGCGGCCAATGAGAGTCGTTCTTGGAAAAAAGGGACAATATGAAACTACTACTTTCAGATTGTCCACTATCCTGATACGTTGTCCACCATGATCCGGCGTGAAATGACGCCCGTTCTGGTCAAGCTCTTCCAGCAGTACCCCTTTGTCACCATGACCGGACCGCGTCAATCCGGCAAGACCACGCTTTGCCGGATGGCATTTCCCCATTTGAAATACGTGAACCTGGAAGCACCGGACCAGCGTGAATTCGCCGAATCCGACCCTCGAGGTTTCCTTGCACGGCTCGGCACCGGAGCCATCCTGGATGAGATCCAACGTGTCCCGACTCTCCCATCTTATCTTCAAGTTCTGGCCGATGAGGAAGGCCGGAACAGTCTCTTCGTGCTCACCGGAAGCGAACAACTCAGGATCTCCGAATCCATTAGCCAGTCGTTGGCGGGACGGACGGCTCTGCTCCGTCTGCTGCCTGTTTCCCTCGCCGAGCGGGAGGAAACCGGTGCCGGCAACGCTGTGGATGAGATTCTGTACTCGGGTTTCTATCCCAGGATTCACGATCGGAAGTTGGAACCGCGGCAAGCTCTCGGAGACTACTTCGAGACCTATGTCGAACGTGACGTGCGCCGGATCGGGGAGATTCGTAACCTGCCGGGTTTTCGGCGTTTCGTTCGTCTGTGCGCCGGGCACGTCGGGCAACTCGTCAATCTGGTTTCGCTGGGTGCCGACACCGGCATCTCCCACACCACGGCGCGACATTGGCTCGCACTGCTGGAAGCCAGCTACATCGTGTTTCGGCTGCCGCCGTTCCATGCCAACATTCGCAAGCGTCTGGTCAAGTCTCCCAAACTCTACTTCTACGACGTGGGGCTGGCGAGTTATCTCATCGGCATCGAGCACGCAAGGCAGATCGCCACCCATCCCCTGCGCGGAGCGCTCTTCGAGAATGCCGTGGTGGTGGAAACGCTCAAGCATCGCTTCAACGGTGTCCGCCGTTCCAATCTGTCCTTCTTCCGAGACAAACGGGGTCTGGAATGCGACCTGCTCTATGAGACTGGAGATGGCATCGGCGCGATCGAGGTCAAAGCCGGCGCCACGATCGCGTCCGACTATTTCCGGGCGCTCAAGCGGGTCGTCAAGGTGCTGCCTCGGATTTCCGGAAAAGCAGTGGTCTATGGGGGCGCTGACCGGCAGTTCCGGCGAGACGCCGAGGTGGCGCCGCTGGCGGATCTTCCTAAGGTTCTGGAGCGTTTCGACGGTCGCGAGGGGAACTGACTCGCGGCCGGTTCGCCGTCAATATTCCAAATCGATCATCGGCGCTTTGAAGAAAGCCGTCGAGCGGCCGCGCGCCGCTCGGCCTTCTGTTCCCGCTCCCACCGTCTGAAATCGACCTTGCGCTCGTGCAGTGACGTCTGCAATCGGTCGAGAGCGTCGAGTTGCCCACCGTTTCCTGTATTTACTTCCATTGCCCCTCTCCCAATTGCGCGCCCCTACAGCTTCTCCACGAGACGAGCCAGCAGGGCCGCGCGGGCGGGCAGGGCCTCCAATTCGATGTGCTCGTGCAGGGCGTGGGCCCCGTCACCGTCCACGCCCAGGCCGTCCAGCGTGGGGACGCCCAGTGCAGCGCTGTAACTGCCGTCGCTTCCCCCTCCGGTCTCTCCCTCTTCCAGGTCGAGACCCAACTCGGCCCCGATCTCGCGGGCCTGATCGAAGAGTTGCTGTCCGCCCTCGCCCTTGATCATGGGAGGCCGGTTGATCCCTCCCGTGACCTCCAGCCGGATCTCCGGGTGCCTCGGCTTCAGGGCGTGCAGCGCATCCTCGACCCGGTGACCCTCCTCCACGGTCCGGAACCGAAAGTCGATGGTCGCTTTGGCGAACTCGGGAATCACATTGTCCCGGGTTCCGCCCTCCGCCATGGTCACATGGACCGAGGTCTCCAGACGGCTGGAGGCGAGTCCGTGAATCGCCTCGATCTGGTGGGCCAACTCCCGGACGGCGTTCACTCCCCGCTCCGGCTCCACTCCGGCGTGGGCGGACCGGCCATGGATCTTCATAGCCGCCATGCCGGCTCCTTTTCGAAACGTCTTCAGGACGCCTCCGGGCAGGGGAGGCTCGGTCACCAGCACCAGGTCGCTCTCGCGGCTGAATTCCTCGATCAATTCCCGGCTGGCGTCGCTGCCCGTCTCCTCGTCCGTGGTGTAGAGGAACCGCACCGTCCGGTTGGGTCGAATCCATCCGCGAGAGATGAATTCCTGGATCTTCAGGGTGGCCGTCACTCCGGCCTTCATGTCGAAGATCCCCGGACCGTGGATCCTCCCGTCCTCGATCCGAAAGGGCATCCGCTCCAAGCTCCCCTGGGGCCAGACCGTGTCCACGTGGCAGAGCACCAGGACTCGACCTCCGCGGCCCTCTCCCCATTCGGTCCAGACGATATTTCCCACGTCTTCTCTGGGAATGATCCGCGGCTCCAGACCACAACTCCTCACCTGGCCGGCGAGGAAGGACACCAACTCGTCCACCAGCGCCTTGTCCGTCGAGGGACTCTCCAGTTCCACCAGCTTCCGGAGCAGCTCCACCGTGGAGTCCCGTTCCTCTTCGAAGGCTCTCAGCAGCTCATTCCCCGTCATCTTCCCTCCAGTCGTAGTGGACGTCTCCGACAAATTCGACCCGCCCCGTCAATCGAACCTCTTCTCCCGGCTGCCACGCCACCTCCTGCTCCCCGGTCTCCGTCCCGACGCGAACCGGGGATCCGACTCTTCCGGTGTGGATGGCGGCGACCGCGGCTCCACTGCAACCGGTGCCGGACGAATGAGTCGGCCCGACGCCTCTCTCCCAGATCCGCACGTCGAGGCGTCGAGGCCCAGTCACCTGGACGAAGCTCACGTTGGTCCGCTCCGGAAAGGCGGGATGCACCTCGAGAGCCGAACCCTGGCGCCGGAAATCGGCGTCCCGCGGGAGAGTGGAGACGAAGACCACGCACTGGGGATTGCCCACCGACAGGGCCGTAACCGTCACCGGGGCGGATCCTGCCTGCAGCGAGTGGTCCACGATCTGGGACAACTTCTCTTCCAGGCGAATCGGAATCTCCTCAGGAACGAAGGAAGGCCGCCCCAATGAGGAACGGTAGCGCCAAGAGGATTCGCCGTTGTCCAGGAGGCAATGCTCCTTGACCCCGGAGAGGGTCTCGAGAATCAAGTCCGGATTCCGGGACCAGCCCCGGTGATGGACGAAGGCGCCGGCGCACCGGCATCCATTCCCCGACATGGCGGCCTCGCTGCCGTCGGGGTTGAAGATCCGGATTCGGAAGCGGTCCTTCCCGGCCGGCTCGACGAAGACGCACCCGTCGCCGCCGATCCCGAAGTGACGACGGCAGATGTCGCGGGTCAACGCGGCCGCACTCCGGCGGGTCAGATCGCTTTCGCGGATCACCAGGTAGTCGTTGCCGTAGGACTGGTACTTGGAGGCCGCGATCATGGTGGCCTTCGCCGCCTCAGCTCGCGTGGATCCCACTGCTGAGTTCCTCCAACTTTCCCTGGACCAGATTCTGGATCTCCTCCAGCCTTTCCGGGGAGTCCGCCTCGAAACGGAGCACCAGGACGGGTTGGGTGTTGGACGCGCGCACCAGTCCCCAGCCGTCCGGAAACACGATTCGCACGCCGTCCACGTCCACCGTCTCGTAGTTTCGGGAAAAGTAGGATTGAGCCACGCTGACAATGCGGAACTTGAGGTCCTCGGGGCAGTCCATCCGGATCTCGGGAGTGCTGAAAGTCGGCGGCACGTCTTCCAGCAGTTGCGATAGCCGTCGCCCGGTCGTCGCGAGGATCTCCAAGAGCCGGGCTCCCGCGTAGATGGCGTCATCGTAGCCGAAGTAACGGTCGGCGAAGAACATGTGGCCGCTCATCTCGCCGCCCAGGACCGCCCCTTCCTCCTTCATCTTGGCCTTGATGAGGGAGTGGCCGGCCTTCCACATGACGGCTCTTCCGCCGCGGGCCTCGATGTCCTGGTACAGGCTCTTGGAGCATTTCACCTCGGCCACGAACGTGGTGCCGGGCCGCCGCTCCAGGATCTCCCGGGCGTAGATCATCATCAGCTGATCGCCCCAGAGGATCCCCCCTTCGTCATCCACGACCCCGATCCGGTCGGTGTCGCCGTCGAAAGCGATTCCCAGATCGGCCCCGCCCGAGTGGACGGCCTGCATCAGGTCTTGCAGGTTCTCCACGACAGTGGGGTCGGGGTGGTGGTTGGGAAATCGGCCGTCCGGTTCCGAGTAGAGCTCCCGGACCTCACAACCCAGATCGGAATAGATGGCGGGCGCCACCAGACCGGCAGTCCCATTGCCCGAATCGACGACGACTTTCAATCGTTTCCCCAAGCGCGGAATCCGCTCCTGGATGTGCCGGCGGTAATCTTCCATCAGGGACCCCGTTTCCAGACTGCCTTCGCCGGCAGCAAAGTCGGCCGCTTCGATGATCCTCCGGACCTTCTGGATCTCGGCGCCGTAGATGGTGCCGGTCCCCAGTGCGATCTTGAAGCCGTTGTACTCGGGAGGATTGTGACTCCCGGTGATCATCACTCCCGCCTCCGGCCCCAACCGGTGCAGCGAATAGTAGAGCAGGGGAGTGGGACAGACCCCGATGTCGATGACCGTCAGGCCGGTTCGTGTCAATCCCCGGGCCAAGGCGTCCCGGAGCCGCGTCGAACTCAGCCGGACGTCCCGTCCCAACGTGACACGAGCAGCGCCGTGCCGGACGAAGTAGGTGCCCAGGCCGCGGCCCAGCGTTTCAACCGAATCGTCCGCCAGATCGGTGTCCGCAATTCCGCGTATGTCGTATTCTCGAAACAGCTCTGGGTTCATCGAGTCTCCAGTATCCGTTAACTCGTTTCCGAGATTCCCGACAGCTCGGTCTTGAGCTCGTCGATGGCGGCCACCGGGCTGGGGTCCTCGCCGTTGAGGAGGCCGAGGTACACGCTCGTGTAGTCGCCCAACAGAATCAGCATCAACGATCGGTCCAGCCAGCTATCGCCTTCGGTCCAGTACTCCAGGGTGGTCCCGGTACGCCGGGAGAGGAACCCCCGGGTCCAATCCGATCGGAGCCGGATCCTGGGATGGTCCTCCGAGTCCCTCAGGAAAACAGGAAGTATACGCTCCAACAGATCCGCGGGATGTTTCCATCCCACGACCTCATTGTGATTCATTTCGGGAAGGGCCCTCCAGCAGGAGAGCTGCTTTCCATTCTCCGCGAACTGGCCGCACCACCGGCGGGCCGCCAGTTCCAATCGGTCCTGGCTCCCATAGACGAAGGGAATTCTGCCATGGAGAACCCGGGCCGCCTGCTTGGCCGGGTTGGTGGAGGCCGCCTGATCGGGACCGTAGGCCCGGATCCTGTCGCGGACCCATCCCAGGCATTTCGCCAGCTCCCGGTCGCGACCCGGAATCAGAGACAGGCGGCTCAGGATCGCCAGACAGGGAAACGAAAGAAAGCCCAGAGCGGATCGGGGAGGCTGGCCGCCGGGAATCCGGGCCCACGGGTGTCCATGCTCCCGGGCCAGGCGAGCCAGCTTACCGCCCGAAGAGATACAGACGATGGGGGCTCCCGCGGCATGAGCGGCCCGGAAGGCCGACACCGTCTCTTCCGTATTGCCCGAGTAGCTGCACAGCAGCGAAAGGGTATCGGGACCCACGAACCCCGGCGCGCCGTAGCTCCGGTTCACCCACAGCGGAACCTTCAGCTCCCGGCCCAGAACCATTTGCAGGAAGTCGCCGGAGGCCGCCGAGCCTCCCATCCCGCTGATCGTCACGGACCGGACGCCGGCGGGAATGCTGGGTAGATCAGCTTGGTTCCCGATCTGCAGAGCCTGGTCCAGCTGGCGGTCGAACCGGCCCAGGTAGCCGAGCATGTCCTGAGAATCCCGGCGCCGGATCTCGCGCGGGTCGTCTAGAATCTGGATCATCCCGTCCGGTCTCCCTGCGAGAGAGCCACCTTGTCTCAGGGCTGTCAGCTGCCCCCCTGATCCGTTCCGGGAAAGTACCGGTTGGCAAAGGATCGGATGTGGCTGGGCGTGACGTTCCGGATGACCGAAACGTACTCCCGCGGCGGCCGGGAGTCGATGTTGGAAAAGGCCTTCAAGGCCAGTTGAAGGAGCAGGTTCTGCCGATCCTGGCGGAGAGCGTGATGGTGGGTGATGGCCCCCACAATGGCGCTCAGGACGTCGTTCCTGGAGAACTGGACCTTGGGGAGGCTGGAGAGCAGCGCCAACAACTCGCGGCGGGCTTCCTTCTCCCGCCCCTCGATGGACGACACCGAGGCGAACAGGGCGCCCCGGCTCAGTGTCGACTGAAACTGGAGATCCGGGTCGGACAGCGTCGGACTCCCCACGGACACCAGATCCCGGATCTGAGGACTGAGGAGAAGGTGTGTCCACACGTCGGCAACGTAGGAGTCGCGGGTCCCGTAGGCGGGTCCGGGCAGTCCCACCATCACCACGCCCTCTCGCGCCACGATGGCCGGATCGGGATCGGACCGGTTCGGCTCCTCCTCGATCTCCTCTTCCTCATCCTTGCGAACCGCCCAGCGGCGCTGAAAGCGGCTGTTGGCCAGTTGGGAGATGAAGTCATCCAGGAAGGAGGTCCCCTCGATGTCTCCCACGATGAAGATCCAAGGATGAACGCCCTGCATCCGAATCCGGAGCCACTCGTCGACGTTCTGCAACTCCAGTCTTGAGACCGACTCCCGAGACCCGAGCCGGTCCAGCGCATACGGTTGAGAACCGTAAAGGAGTGAGCGGGTTCTGCGAAGGGGACGGGAACGGTCGCCATCCTGCCAACTCCGGATCTCGGCAAGCAGTTGTTGCCGCTCCAGGATCAGGGACTGCTTGTCCAGCCCCGACTCCCGGTACCAATCGATCAGAAATTCCAGAATCTCGGGAAGATGGCGGGACAGTGCAGTGCACCGAAGGCCGAAGAAGTCCGGTTCGTTGACCACCTGGATGTCGGCGCCCATGAGTTCCAGGTCGTACCAGCGGAGTTCCCCCTTTTCTTCGACGGCCTGGCGGAGGGTGCTGCGGACCATGAGCTCCGTGATCCCGGCGTTTTTAGCCGACTCCTGGATCCGGCCACCCGGAAAGAACACGCCCAGGTGAACCAGAGGCGCCGTATGCTCTTCCTGGAAGTAGACCGAGGGTCCTCTAAGGATCGACGTGGACTTGAACTCGGGCCGCGAAAACCGGGGCTGGAACCGAACCGGCGCGAAGTCATCGCCCCGCGCCGACTTCAGCGGCGAATCCTGCTGCCGCAGGATTGCCGGCGGCACCAGCAGGTCCAACATCTCCTGGAACGATGACGCCGAGAAGGTTCGCTTCTCCGCGGTCGCCGGGTAGTATTCCAAGACCGACAACCGGTCGAGCTTCAGGTACTTGGAAGCGGCTTCCCGCACCCGGGCCGGGGTCATTGACTGGATCCGGCCGACGGTTTCCGGTCCCTGCCAGAATCGGCCGGCCGCCTCCATCCGGGCCTGACGGACCGCACGCCGCCGAAGACTGTTCTGGTCCCGGTAGAAGTCCTTCACCAGGAGAGCCTTGGCCCGGTTGAGCAGACCCGGGGTGATCCCCTCCTGCTTGATGTCCTCCACGACGGCCAGGGTTTCGACTTCCACTCGATCGATCCGGCGGGAGGAAGCCGCCAGGGAAACCCAGAAGAGGCCCGTGCCGGAATCGGCCTCCACGCGGGACTGCGACCAAACGGCCGTTCCCGGTTGGACCAGCCTCTGGTGGAGCAAGGAGCTTTTCCCTTGACCGAGAAGGTACGCCAGGAGCAGCAGGGCCTCGTGATCGGGGTGGGCGAGACCCGGAATACTGTAGCCCAGCAGCACGTGAGCCTGCTGCAGCTTGCCCGTCATGTGGTGGTAGGTCAGGCGCGTCACGGAGGGACGCCAGGGCTTGCTTTCAGGCTTTGTCGACCGCCGCCGGACCCGCTCCGTCCCCGCCGGACGGCTGCCATAGATGCGAACCACGTGTTCCAGCACCTGGTTCCGCAGCACGGCGCCGGAAACGGACAGAACCAACCGGGACGGGTGATAGCGCTCCCGGTGCAGCCGGACCAATGCCTGCTGGAGTTCCTCTGTTCGCGCCGCCGGCCCCACTTCGGGCAGTAGTCCCTCCAGCAATCTGGCCCGGGACAACTCCCTCGGAGAGTGCTGGAGCATACGGTCCTGCTCCTGCACCGCCGCCACGGCGCGTTCCAACTCAAGCTCCGTCGGAGCCGGCGGGTCCAACAAGTGGGCATGAGCCTTGAGTGCGTCTTCCAGATGGTCGGCGGGAGCCGTAGAAACGAAAAACGGTCCCGTGAGTCCCTCTTCAGGCCTCAGCTGCAAGGCCGCCTCGAAACTCAGGGTCTTGAGCTTTTCGTTGTTCAAGAGAAGCTCGGACAGCAGCCTCTGGCGGCGCCGGTCGTCCGGAGCCCCGGTGGAGCCGCGCAGATATGTGACCACGGATGCCAGGGGAGCCGCGGGATGTTCTTCAATGAGGAGGGTCAGTCCGTTCCTGAAAACAATCCGAATCAGGTTCTGCCGGTCCTCCCGGTGAGTGAGGCTTCGCTCATACTCGGGCCGCGCGAGATCCCGGCGTCCGGCTTGGCCCTTGGCCCCGGAAACAGGCAGGGTCAAGACCAGAAACAAGAGACCGGGAACCATCGCTCTCATGTTCAAATCGTAGCAATCGGGGGTTGCGAACTCAATTTGGAATTGAGCCGGGAACCCGGTAATCTAGAGTTGTCATGAAGGCGAAAACACTGGACCAAGGGAACCTGATAGAGGGCCTCAAGAGCCGGGACACCAAGGTCATCGACACCTTCGTGGATCAGTTTTCCCGCCCTCTCTTCGGAGTCATCCTCAACTACACCAAGAACCCGTCCGATGCCGAGGAGATCCTCCAGGACACGCTGCTCCGGGTCATCCGCAAGATCGACACCTTCCGGCAGCAGAGCGACATCTGGCCCTGGATGAAGAGAATCGCCGTGAACAACAGCATCATGTGGCTGCGCAAGCGCAAGCGGCAGCGGGAGATCCAATTGGACGACTGGATGCCCCGTTTCCGGGAGGACGGCGAACTGACGTATCCGATCTTCGGCTGGACCGGGGACCCGGAAGAGGTTTTCCTGAATCGGGAGCTGTCGGCGCAACTCTACGATGCCATCCAGTCGCTGCCCTTCCAGTATCGGGCGCCGCTCGTGCTCCGGGATATCGACGGATATCCGATTCGGCAGATCGCTTCCCTGTTGGGCCTCAAGGAGGCCACCACCAAGACCAGAATTCATCGAGCCCGCCTCTTCTTGCGGGAGAAGTTGGCTCGCTACCACGACGGGAGGACATGAAATTCAGAAATCGGCGCACTGACCTGCTCACGTGCGAGGATTGCATCCACCTGCTCCTGGACTACGCCGACGGCTCCATGGACTCCGAAGTCCGAAGCAAGCTGGACGAACATCTGTCCGCCTGTCCTCCCTGTCAGCACTATCTCCGCAGTTATTCTTCCTGTACGGAAATGGTCCAACAGCTGCGAGACCAGGAGGCGCAGGTCCCGGGGGAACTCCAGGATCGGCTCAAGTCGTTTCTGAAGGAGCAGGTGAACCTGCCGTGGCCCGAGCCACGCCGCCGCCGGGCGAAGTGGTCCAAGAGATCCTGATCCGGTAAGCGGCAGGATCAGAGAGGGAGGCTCTCCACCTCGCGGGCCAGCTTCGAGTCGACGTTGGCTCCGGTGGCGATGAGGCAGACGCTGTCCCAAGTCCAGGCTTCACCGGCTTTCGACTCCCGCCGGAGCTTCAGGGCCGCGGCCAGGGCGGCGGCTCCGGCGCCCTCGGGCAAGGTCCCTGTGACCCGTTGGAAGAGGAGCATGGCTCGCTTCAACTCGGTCTCTGAGACTAGGACCATCCGGTCCACCACCTCCAGCATCAGTTCCACGGCCTCGGGGATGGCGACTCGGACCGCCATGCCGCCGGCAAAGGTTTCGGCTGTTGCGGTGTCCGTCGGCTTGCCGTTGGCGAACGACAGGGCCATGCAGGGCGCCTCCTCCGACTGGACTCCTATGATCTGAACCGCCGGGTTCGCCGCCTTCAGACTGCTGGCAAGCCCTCCGATCAACGCGCCGTTTCCGACCGGTACGAAGACCGCCTCCAAGCCGGGTTGCTGGGTGGCCAGCTCCAGGCCGATGGTCGACGTCCCCTCCACGATCCGGGCCGACTTTCCATCCTCGATGAAACGATGACCCGGTCCAAAACCGCGCGCCAGCAATATCTCCTTGCCCTCGTCCAAATCATGTCCCAGCAGTTCCAGATCGGCTCCGAACTTCCGGATCAGAGCCAACTTGCTCTCATCAGCTCCGTTCGGCGCCACCACGGTCAACGCCATCCCGTACTGCCGGCAAGCGTAGGCCATGGCCGCGCCGTGGTTCCCGGTTGAAACCGTATAGAGCCGGGAGATTCCGGGATCGGAGACCAAGTCGGCCACCAGGTTCACGGCCCCACGGATCTTGAAGGATCGGACCGGACTCTCGTACTCATGCTTGACGTAGACCTGGGTCCCCAGGAGCCGGGACAGGTCATCCTCCAGGGTCAAACGAGTCGGCGGCACCCACCGCCGGACCTCTTCCAATGCGGCCAGGGATCGCTCAGGGGACGGTCTCAGCCCGGCCATTTCAGAACCACCTCCGCCTTGGGATTTCACTTTGGTCGATGCCACGATTCGCGGATCTGGCCAAATCGGTCAACACCATCGAATCGAGGAAAAATATCCGGCTCCAATCCATAGTCCCCTCCGGTTGCGAAGAGATCGAAGTCATCACGATGCGCCGCACTGAAGAAAACCACATCTCCCATTCACCTTCCAGGCCGTGGCATTGGACAACCTTCGAAGCCGATAGTCACAATGGTAGTGAGGAGTCACCAGAATGTTCCTGAATGTGAGGAGGTGGACGATGAGACATCTTTTCGGGATCGGCTTGACCGGGATCATCCTTTCGGCGCTCCTGTTCGGTCCTGGCGCTTGGGCACAGTTGGCGAGCGACGACTCGGTCACGGGAGGCGCGGCCACTGCCACGGCGACCCTGGCGGGCGGATGCTTCTGGTGTGTCGAGGCGGACCTGGAGAAGGTCGACGGCGTGAAGGAGGTGATCTCCGGATACGCTGGGGGGACTGAGGTGAATCCCACCTACAAGCAGGTCTCCGCCGGAAGGACCAGCCACGTCGAAGCGGTGCAGGCCGTCTACGACCCGGCGCGGGTGACGTTCAGCCAGTTGCTGGAGGTGTTCTGGAAGCACGTCGATCCCACCGACGCCGGCGGCCAGTTCGTGGACCGGGGACCCCACTACCGGACGGTCATCTTCTACGAGGACCAGATGCAGCGGAAACTGGCCGAGGAATCGAAGCAGCGGCTGGAGGAATCCGGCGTGTTCGATCGGCCCATCGTGACCGAGATCACGGAACTCAACCGGTTCTACCGGGCCGAAGAGTATCACCAGGACTATTACAAGAAGAACGCCTTTCGGTACCGCTACTATCGTTGGAATTCGGGGCGGGATCAGTTCCTGGAACGGGCCTGGAAGGGACGCCAGGTAAAACTGTCCGAATAACGAAGGGCGATTCGCCTCCCCGCTGAGATGCGATTCATCGGCGACATTCCGGTCTGGGGCGATCCTCAGGAGAACGCCGTTCTTCAGATGAAGAATTGCGCCGGGGAGGCGGAGAGTTGCGCCCTGATGGCGGACCACCATCTGGGTTATGCGGTCCCCATCGGCGGAGTCATCGCCTACGAGGGCCGCGTCAGCCCTTCGGGCGTCGGCTTCGACATCGCCTGCGGCAACAAGGCGGTCCGACTCGACTGTGATCACGGGGACATCCGGAAGAACATCCCGTCCATCATGGATGAGATCTGGAAGTCGCTCTCCTTCGGTGTGGGCCGGGTCAACCGGGAGCCGGTCGACCACGACCTCTTATACGACGATCCGGCCTGGAAGATTCCGGCGGCGGAGCGGCTGAAACCGGTCGCCAGAAAACAGCTGGGCACCATCGGCAGCGGCAACCACTATGTCGACCTCTTTTCCGACGAGCAGGAGCGGATCTGGGTCGGAGTGCACTTCGGGTCGCGCGGTCTGGGCCACAAGCTGGCCACTCACTTCATCAAGGCCGGAGGCGGCAAAAACGGGATGCACGTGGACCCGGTGCTGCTGGACGTGGAGACCGAACTGGGGGCCGAATACGTGGCCTGCATGAAACTGGCGGGACGCTATGCCTACGCGGGACGGGATTGGGTCTGCGAAAAAGTCGCTTCCATTCTGGGAGCGGAGATCCTGGAGGAAGTCCACAATCACCACAATTTCGCCTGGGAAGAAGAGCATGGCGGCCGCCGGTTGTGGGTGGTTCGAAAGGGAGCCACTCCCGCCTTTCCCGGACAGAAGGGGTTCGTCGGGGGTTCCATGGGCGACCGTTCCGTGATCCTGGAAGGAGTCGACTCCGAAGAGAGCAAGAAAACCCTCTACTCCACCGTCCACGGCGCCGGCCGCGTCATGTCCCGGACCCGTGCCGCCGGCAAGACCCGATTCAAGAAGGGGAAGCGGGTCCGCATCTCGGCTGGGGAAATCAGCCGGGACATGATGTTGGATTGGGTCCGCGGCATGGGAGTCGAGCTCCGTGGAGCCGGCACCGACGAATCGCCCCACTGCTACAAACGGCTGCCCGAGGTCCTGGAAGCCCACCAGGGCACCATCCGGATCCTGCACACCCTCGATCCCATCGGTGTGGCCATGGCCGGCGCGGGCGAGTTTGATCCCTATCGCGATTGAATCGGCGGCTTCATTCGAAACGCCGCATGCCGGACGTTCCGGTGGAGCTCTGCCACCCTGCAATCTTCAGTCCGGGCCACCATCGCCTACGCCCCATCCCGATCCGGCGGGCTTCGAGACCGGTGTCGGACGACGTGTTACATTGAGGTATGGACCACAGCGAGTTCCCGAGCGTCATGTGGCGGGTGGCGGAACTCGTGCCGGGCACCTTCAAGCACGGCATGGACCTGGACGGCATCCTGGCGCTCAAGGTTGTGTGCGGTCGGCCTGAACCTGTGCTGGCTCGCACCAAGCCGATGGTCTCATCCCCTTCACCCCTGATCTCCCAGCCCACTTACTGATCCAGCCATGCCCCTCCGAAAGTCCCATCTCTACTCCTCGCTCTGGCAGAGCTGCGACGAGTTGCGCGGCGGAATGGATGCGTCCCAATACAAGGACTACATCCTGACGCTGCTCTTCATGAAGTACGCCTCGGACAAGTACGCAGGCGACGACGACTTCGCCGACATCACGGTGCCGCCGGAGGGAAGCTTCGCCGACATGGTTGCGCTCAAGGGAACCAAGGAGATCGGCGACGAGATCAACAAGGTCATCGGCAGGCTCGCCGACGCCAACGACTTCCTGCTCAAGGGCGTGATCGACCAGGCCGACTTCAACGACGAGACGAAGCTCGGCAAGGGAAAGGAGATGCAGGAGCGCCTCTCGGAACTCGTCGGGATCTTCGAGGGGCTCGATTTTCGTGCCAATCGCGCCCATGGCGACGACCTCCTGGGCGACGCGTACGAGTACCTCATGCGGCACTTCGCGACCCAGTCGGGGAAGAGCAAGGGACAGTTCTACACTCCGTCGGGCCGCGGTCAGGAAGCGACTGAAGGCGGTCCGCAACGATCCCGAGGGACGTGACGAGTGTGACGCGCTGGAAGTCTGCCTCGATCTCATGAAGTCGCGCGCGGCAGCGAAGAGGAAGACGAAAGCGGCACAGACGGAGTTGGACGCGAAAGTGCTCGCTCGGTACGCGATGCTGACCGTGGCGGAGATTGCCGAGATCGTGGTGGACGACAAGTGGGTGACAAGCGTCAAGGCCAGCATCGGGCAGCAGGTGGAGCGATTGGCGGGTGGGCTGGTGGATCGGGTCAGGGTGCTGACGGGAAGGTATGCGGACGCGTTGCCGGAGCTGGAGCGTCACGTAGAGGACTACAGCGCCAGAGTCGAGGGCCACCTGAGGCGGTTGGGGCTGCCGGGGTGAGCCAGCGATTTGATTTCGAACGCCTCGTCGAGCTGTGCCGGCATACCCACGAAGAGACTCGGTGCTCCGCCGCCCGCGCCGTCGACCGCTCGCTGGTCGTGCGGAACTGGCTGTTCGGCTGGTACATCGTGGAGTACGGTCAGAGGGGTTCCGACAAGGTGGAGTATGGCGCGCAGACGCTGAAGAAGCTGTCGGCAGCTCTGAAAGCGAGGATCGGGCGGGGTTTTTCCTTGCGAACTCTTGAGCAGTTTCGACGCTTCTACCTGCAATCCGAAGAAACCCAGCCACAAGCCGGAAAAGCGCAAACACGGTCTGCGATTTCCGCCGCTGCCCAGAATCCGCAAACACCGTCTGCGAAATCCACGGTATCAGGAGAGGGCCTGTCCCAAGTACTGCGGTCTGCCTCCACCACGCTGCTTCACCATCTCACCCTCGGCTGGTCTCACTAGGTCACGCTTCTGTCCGTGACCGACCCCGAGGCCCGCCGTTTCTACGAGATCGAGGCCGCGGACAATGGCTGGAGTGTCCGCGAACTCAAGCGGCAACTGAACAGCTCCCTGTACGAGCGGCTCGCCCTCAGCCGCGACAAGCATGAGGTCCGCCGCCTCGCCCGCGAGGGACAAGTGGTCGAGAAGGCGTCGGACCTGATCAAGGACCCGGTGGTGCTGAAATTCCTCGGCCTGGAGGAGAAGCCGGCCTACTCCGAGAGCGATCTGGAAACCGCGATCATCGACCGGTTCCAGCAGTTCCTGCTCGAACTCGGCAAGGGATTCCTGTTCGAGGCACGGCAGAAGCGGTTCAGCTTCGACGACAGTCACTTCTTCGTGAACCTGGTGTTTTACAACCGGCTGCTTCGCTGCTACGTGCTGATCGACCTGAAGGCCGGGAAGCTGACTCACCAGGATCCCGGCCAAATGCAAATGTACGTGAAATACTTTGATCGCTTCGTGAGGTTCGACGACGAACTTCCGACCATCGGGATCCTGCTCTGCGATGCGAAGAACGACGCCGTGGTCGAGCTGACTGGAAGTCATGAACTCCGCCCGGTTGCCGCCTGCGCTGACCGTCGAAAAGCTGCGCGTACCGCACCAGTCTCTCCCCGGCAATCCGTTGCTGGCGGAGTCGATGTACCTGCAGCGATATATCGAAAGGATGGGAACCGGGACCGTGGACATGATCCGACGTTGCGCGGAGGCGGGCCTGCCGGAGCCGGAGTTCGAGGTCAGGGCGGGGTTCCTGATCAGGATATGGCGGTCCGGAGATCGCGAGACCACCCAGGACCGTCGCGACACTACCCAGGACGCAACCAGAAACCACCAGAAAAACGCCAGAAAACCACCAGAACGGAAGGGTGCCAGCCAGAATCTGGCGAACCGAATCCTCACATTCCTGCGGGAGCATCCGTCCGCCAGCCGTCGCGACATTGTTGTAGTACTTGAAGGCGCCACCGAAGGGAGCGTCCGGTATCGGTTGGACAAGCTCAAGGAATTGGGTAAGTTACGTCGCGTCGGTCCCAACAGGGGAGGACGCTGGCTGGTTGTCGACGATCCCGAAACGGACGCCAGGGAGGAGCCCGATGACTCTGCGGGGGACCGTCGGCACGCAAGGGAGACCCAGCCAGAAAACCACCAGAAAACCGCCAGAAACGAAGGCCAATCGCCAGAACCCCCATCCCTTTCCGGCCGCATCCTGGCTCTCCTTCGCCGGAATCCGTTCGCGGGCCGCCGCGAAATCGCCACCACCCTCGGCACCACGCGATCCATCGTCCGGTACCGGCTGGACAAGTTGCGCGCGGCCGGGAAGATCGAGCGCGTCGGTCCCGACAAGGGCGGCTATTGGAAGGTGCTGGGCGAATCCGCTGTCGAGCCCGACCCTACCCCCGAACGCGACTCCCGGAGCTCCCGATGACCGCAGTCGCCGTGCTTGAGCTCAAGTGCTCGACCGTCTCGGTGGCGGAGGGAATCCGCCAGAATCTGGACAACCAGAAAAGGGAGTTCATCCGGTTGTTCTTCGCCACAGTGCAGATCGTCCTGGCGGGCAACGATACCGGAGGGATCCGGTACGGCGTGATCGGGACCCCGGAGAAGTACTGGCTCCGATGGAAGGAAGCCGGTGCCCCTTCCTCCGACGCTCCGACCTCTCCCCTCCTTCGCAACTCGGCCAGCTCTGCGCCCCTGATCGCCTGCTTGAACTCATACACGACTTCGTGGTCTTCGACGCCGGTGTCAAGAAGATTTGCCGCCACAACCAGTACTTCGGCGTGAAGGCGACCCAGGAGTACGTCCGGCGCCGCGAAGGCGGGATCTTCTGGCACATCCAGGGCAGCGGGAAGAGTCTCACGATGGTGTGGCTGGCGAAGTGGATCCGTGAACTCAAGGGCGTTGACGGCCGTGTGCTCATCGTCACGGACCGCACCGAGATCGACGAGCAGATCGGGAAGGTTTTCAAGGGTGTGGGCGAGGACATCTACCGCACGAGCAGCGGGGCCGATCTGGCCCAGGTCCTGCGGGAGACCGACAAATCGTGATCTGTTCTCGGCCGTAAGTTCGGCAGCTCCGAGAATGGCATTGTCGACTGCTACGTGAACGATTTCCGGGGCCACACGTCAGCGGATTCCCGGCCTTCCGGTGAGATCTTCGTCTTCGTGGACGAATGCTACCGCACCCAGTCCGGCAAGCTGCACAAGGCCATGAAGGCGATCCTCCCCGGTGTTACCCTGATCGGCTTCGCCGGAACACGGCTCCTGAAGTCTGACAAACAGCGCAGCATTGAGACCTTCGGACCATACATCCACCGAGTCTGGGGGGAATTGCTGCCTGTCCGGTAACTCCGGGGCGAGCGGGATTCATCGTTCGGGGACAATAGGGGGAAAGAGATAACTCGCGACGGCTTGGGAACCTCCTCCTTCTAAGCGAATACTTCGGGAGCACGTCGAACTCCACCTGGCCGGCACCGACGAATCTCCCCAATGTTACAAGCGCTTGTCCCAGGTATTGGAAGCCTGCCAGGGCACCATCCGGATCCTGCACACGCTCGATCCCATCGGCGTGGCCATGGCCGGCGCGGACGAGTTCGATCCGTTCCGGGATTGAAGCGCCGGCGCCGATCTAGACGCCGCTTGCCGGGGCGTTAGTGTGTCACTCTCTCCCTTGTATTCTTGCAGCCGGGGCGGTAGTACACTGAGCCGAGACCCGGGAAGGGGGTGTGCGATGGGACGACTGCTGCTGTGGGTTGTGAGTGTGGCATGGTTGCTGCAACCGATCCACGCGGCCGGCTGGGAGCGTGTCCAAGTCAAGATCGGCGAGACGGTCAATATCGTTCCCCAGGGCACGCGCCTGGTCCGGGGCATGCTGGGAATCGTACGGCATCCCGACGGGTCCATCTTCGTGAACACCCAGACCGGGGGTCTGGCCCGAAGCCGGGACCAGGGGAAGACCTGGAGCCTGATCCCGGCAGAGAGGGCCTTTGCCCTGGGTGTCAGCCGCGACGGACGGCTCTGGTTGGCGGACGGCGTCAAGGACGGCTCCCAGTTGGTGGTGCGCCACTCCTCCGACTCGGGCGAAACCTGGACCACGACGGCGCTTGACGTTTCCGATCTCTCCCCGGAACCGACCCGGCCTTACAACTGGACCGGCGACGACTACAACACATTCAACGAGCGGCCCGACGGGACCCTCATGTTCTCGGCCGGTCTGCGGCGAATCCCCTGGTTTTACGAGGATCCGTCCCTGATGGAGGATGGACTGGTCTCGCCCGACGCCGACGTGGGCGGCCTCTTCCTGTTCCGGAGCCGCGACGGCGGCAAGAGTTGGGGCGAACCGAGCCTGGTGCATGAGTTTGCCTCCGAGGTGGGCTATGCCGTCGATCCGGCGGACCCGGACCACATCCTGGCCATGACCCGGATCCAGAGGCCTCTTCTGGCGGGGGAGCAACGTTTGGAGACGTTGAAGAAGACGGGCGCTCCGGCCACCGTCAAGTCCGACCATCCTTCCATCTACAAAAACGGCCTGCTGCTGGAATCGCGCGACGGGGGCCGGACCTTCACCGAGGTGCCTGGGGGGCTCACCGGGTTCTACGAGATTCGTGGGACCATTCTCTGGACGCCGCACAATTCGGTGGTGGTGACCCATCAGGGGGCCCACCCGGGTGGAGGCCCCGACGGGACCCTGCTGGCGAGAATCAGTCTCGACGGCGGCAAGCGGTGGCTGGACGGAACGGCCGCGGGAACAACGGCCATGAACCAATCCCGGAAATTCGTGCTGGTCCCCATGCCCCCCGGACATTCCTTCACGGCACCCAGCGTCCAGATCTCCGAAAATCGCTTTCTGAGCGTCTATTTTCACGGAAACCTGAGCCGGAACATTGCCATGGTCAGCGGCGTTTTCTGGCATCTGGAGAACCTTCCATGAATGTGTTCGGAATTCCGGCTCCGGCGACGTAGGTCGAGCATGGAGCGAGTCGCCATTGCGATTGTGGGCTGCGGGAATTTCGGCTCGCACATGGCCCGCCTGATCCAGGATCTGGAGCCCTTCCGGATCGCCGGCTGCTACGATTCCGACCGGGCTGGCGCCGATGCCCTGTCGGCCAGCCTGGAGACTTCCGCCTACGATTCATTTTCCGACTGTCTCAGCGACCCCAAGGTCGACGCGGTCTTCCTGGCGACGCCCAACCACCTGCACTGCCCGCAAGCGGTGGCGGCGGCCAGGGCGGGCAAGCACATCTTCTGCGAAAAGCCCATGGCGCTCGACGTCCAGGAGTGCCACGAGATGATGGAGGCGGCGACGGCGGCCGGGGTGAAGCTGATGGTCGGCCACAAGCGCCGGCTGCGGCCCCAGTACGCCAAGATGTCCCAGGTGGTTCGGAGCGGCCGGCTCGGGCGGGTGATGGCGGTCAACATCAATGGGTTCTACCACCGGGATTGGTGGAGCTGGTGGCTGCGGCGAGACCGGGGGGGAGGGCTGCTGCACGCCTCCGGCGTCCACGACATCGATTTTCTACGGCACATCTGTGGCGACGCCGGGAACGTGTTCGCCAGGAGTCCCGTGAAAACCGATCATCGGAGCGATTTCGAAGACGAGATCTCGGCATTGATCCACTTGGAATCGGGCGTGGTGGCAACGCTGCAGGTCAGCCCCTATTCGCCGATTCGGACCTTCCGCCAGTCCTTCGGCGTACATATCGTGCTGGAGCAGGGCGGAGTCCTCTACGATCCGGGCGATTGCACCGTCTCGATCCGGAGCCGGGACGGCTGGGAGGAACGGCATCGGTTCGACAACGAGGCCGGTTTCCGAAGTGCCTATGTCGAAGAGTTGACCAGCTTTTCCGATTGGATACTGAAAGACCAGGAGCCGGTGCTCACGGGTTGGGATGGTCTGCGCTGCGTGGAGATCATGGAGGCCGCCTATCTCTCGGCTCGGACCGGACGGCAGGTCGAACTGCCGCTGCCGCGCCGGAATGCTCCCGCCATCATTCGAGGTCCCCTTTCCCGAAGGCGGGACCTGGAGGAGCCGACCCTTTTTGCCCGGGGTCTCTCCATGCCCGAGGGCCCGGCCTTCGACGCCGGCGGGAATCTCTTCGTGGCCAACTGCCGCGCCGACCATGTGTCCAGAATCTCCCGGGCCGGCCGGGTTTCCCGCTTCCTGGCCACGGGCGGCAAGCCCCAGGGCGTCGTCGTGAATCCGGACGGGAGCCTGCTCATTTCGGACCACAAGTTGCGCAAGATTCTTCGGGCCGGACCCGATGGATCGCTGGAAGATTTCTGCACCCGCTACGTCGATGGGCGCCGGCTTCGGGGACCCAACGAGATCCTTCTCGGTCCCGGCGGGCAGGTCTACTTCACCGATCCGGGAACGGCGTGGCGCGGCCGACCCGGTGGAGCCGTCTCACGGGTTACGGAGCAGGGTTTGGCGGAAATTCTTGCGGACGGTCTGGAGTTCACCAACGGGTTGGATTTCCATCCCGGTGGGAGAGAGATCTACGTGGTGGAGACGACCAGCGGGAAAATCCTGCGGGCGCCGCTGGACGAGGCGGGGGCATTGGCGCAACCGCTCGAGGAGTTCGTGCGCTTCCCGGGCCGGGTCGGTCCCGACGGGATCCGATTCGCCGCCGATGGCGATCTCTACGTCACCCTCTTCGGCCGCGGCCAGATCGCCGTGGTCTCCCCCGGCGCCGAGGTGATCGATCGAATCCGGCTTCCCGGCCTCTATCCCACCAACGCGGTCTTCCGGGACGGTAATCTATTGGTGTGCGAAGGGGCCACGGGCGCCATCTGGAGTCTGGCTCTGGGTGTTGGGGGGCTTCCGAGCTACTCGGAGAGAATCTGGAACCGACCTTGAAGCAAGTTTGAAGTCATCAGGAGGACAGAAACCATGCCGAAACATCGTCTCGTCTGGCTGACCATCGTCGACCAGGACACCTCCCCGCTGGAAGCTCAACTCTCGGGCCTGGACTATGAATTGGAAGTCGTTCTCTCGCCGGACCCGGAACAAACGGTTCAGGCGGTTCGCGGCGGCGACGTGGCTGTCACGGTCGGCGTGCCGCTTCGGACGGAGGTGCTGGATCAGGCGGAGAGGCTTCAGGCGATTCTGAGCCAGGGCCACGGCTTCGATCACATCGACATCGACGACGCCACCCGGCAGGGAATCATGGTGGTCAACACGCCCGGCTTCTGCACCGAAGAAGTCTCCAATCATGCCCTGGCCCTGCTGTTGGCCTGCACCCGGCAGATCGTCAGTCTGGACCGCCGGGTGAGGAATGGAGGGTGGACGCCGAATCTCTGGGGCAGAATAGACCCCATTCCTCCCCTCGTCGGACAGGTCCTGGGTCTGGTGAGCTTCGGCGGCATCGCCCGGCTCTTTGCCCACAAGGCACGGGTTCTGGGCCTGAAGGTCATCGCCTACGATCCGTACATCCCCCCCTGGATCGCGCAGGAGTACCGGATCGAGCTGGTCCCGGACCTGAACGAGTTGGCCCGCCGCTCCGACTTCGTGTCCACCCACGTGCCCAACGCCGCCGCCACCCGGGGCATGCTCGGCGCAGACTTTTTCCGGGCCATGAAGCCAAGTGCATTTTTCGTCAACACGGGCCGGGGCCGCACCGTCGACGAGGCGGCCCTGATTTCGGCGCTCCGGGAGGGACAGATTGCCGGCGCGGGTCTGGACGTCTTCGAGGTGGAACCGCTCTCGCCGGACAGCCCGCTGATGGAGATGGAGAACGTGGTCCTGACTCCGCATTCGGCCGGGCTCTCGGAAGCGATCTGGGATCGGGGGGCCACCATCATGGGACAGGAAGCGGCCCGCATTCTCAGGGGAGAGTGGCCCATGTCCCTGGCCAATCCCAAGGTGCGGGACCGGTTGGGGCCTCGCCGGCCGGCCACCAACGGTTGATTGGAAGGGACTGGATTCCCTTCAGCGCCGGCGCGGGGCTTCCACATATTCCACCGGCTGGGGGTGGATCTCGTCGGCGGGCCGGCGCCCTGCGTCGCGCCGTCCGCTTCCTTCCAGCCGGCTGATGACCCGCACCGTCATCTCGTGATCGCACCGGATCTGGCAGCTCAAGCGCACTCCGGTCACGCGGCGCATCTCCAGGACCTTCTTTTCCGCGGCCGTCATCCGGCCGGGCTCGCCTTCGACGAACTCCACCCGGCAGGTGGTGCAGCGGGCGTTCCCTCCGCAGGCGTGCAACTGATCGATACCGGCCTCGTCGGTGAGAGCCAGAACCAGCCGCTTGCCGGCATCGACGTCGAAATCTCCTGCACCTTCCACAGTCAGCTTGGGCATGCCTACTCCTTTTCTTCTCGTTTACGCGTCTTGGGACCGCCGATCGAAGTCCTGCCGGTATTGCAGGTCGTCTCCCAACGGAACCGCGCGGAACTCGTGTCGGATGGTGCGGTCCAGCACCGGGTCGTTGAGGCCAACGAGGAAGCTGTCGCCGACGCCCAGCGCCGTTTCCGGGGGCAGTTCAAACCGTTTGACCGTCTCATCCACCGAATCCAGGAAGGAACCGCAACCGCAATAAAGGACCATGGGATCGGCCAGCGTTCGAATTTCGTTCATGTTCAGCAGGTACTCCAGATCCACCAGTTCCGAGATCTTGCTGTCCTGCAACGGCACCGTATGCTCTCCCACCACCACGTGGCTGAAGATGCGCAACTCGTCCCAGTGGGGACGGACCTCCTCGTAAGGCCAGGCCGTCCTCGCCAAGGGGTGGGGACACATCTGCTTGGGTTTGTCCGGAAAGAGGGGATCCAGTTCCCGGTCGCACTGATCGCTGCCGACGGAAACGAAGATCTCGTCGCCGTCTCGAATGGCGACGACCTCGGCCTCTCCACCCGTCATCGAGCCCTGGACCTCGAAGTCGGGACTCTGGGTGAGCAGATAGCGGCCGAGGTGGAAGATGGACGGATTCGTGAGCGTCGCCATGGTAAACCGGCCATCGCGCTCAAGCTGTTCATCCATCTCGTTGCGCATCCCCTCCACGTCCCGGGAACAGAAGCGGGCGCCGGAAACCGACCCCACCGGCAGGGAGCGCTGTTCGGCACCGGACCGCCCCTGTACCGTCATCTCGATGTAGGTGATCTGCATCCGCGTAGGATACTCCGATTTCCCAATCCATGCGACGACGTCGACCAGTGGATTCGGGAACCGGCGCTAGTTCCTGGCGTGCTGTGAGCAGGACTGAAAAAAGGGCGTGCTAACGGGTCTGGTTGGCTGGACGAGCCCGATTTTTCGTGCTAATTCTGGAACAAAGTTTGATAGCGAAGCGGAAAACCATGAATCGTTGGCTGTTTGGTGTGTGTTGCTTCGACCCGATAGGAGAGTTTTCCATATGAACAGGAAGTGGCTGTCCGAACTGTTGATGTTCTCGGTTTTAGTCGTTGCCATGCAGGGATTCGGTGCGGCCGAAACTCCGTCTTGCACCGACAAGTCCATCTCCGCGGGCGCGATTCGCACCCGCGAGGATGTCAAGGCCTTTGTGATCTGCGCCCGGGAGCACCTGGAACAGGTCGGGGAGGACAGCGCTTACGATGCCTTCCACAACGATCCCCGCTGGCGTAGCGGTCCCATTTACGTGTTCATCACCGAGTTGCTTCCCGACGGAACGCAGGCGAGATCACTTGTGCATCCGGGGAGACCTGCCCGCGAAACCACGGATCCTGCGATGCTGGGTGACCGCTCCGATGCGTTCGGGTCCGACACCATTGCCGAAGCCTACCGCATCATTACAACCTTCGGCGGCGGTTGGTGGCATTACGGATTCGCGAACTATGAAACAGGGTTGGTCTCCCCCAAGGCTTCCTATATCGTCCCTGTTGACTGGAATGGAATTCCCGCGTTCTTGGGTGCCGGCATCTATTCGCGCGATTTGCCCGGCACCTGCCGGAGCGACGAAGTCAACGCGTCGGTTCTGGCAGCCCACCGGTCCGAGGACAGGCTGAAGGAATTCGTCCATTGCGCCGCCATGGAGTTGGAGTCGATGGGGTATTTCGCGTCCATCGGCTTGTCCTTGGATCCCCGTTGGAGACGGGATTCGATCTACGTGTTCGGTTTGGACGCCAATGGCAACACGCTCTTCAGCGGGGACCCTTACCGGAGGGGAGGCTGGACTTCGGGCGGGCAGGATTCCGAGTTGATTTCCCTCACCGGCCGGGACAACCTGAGTGTGGCCCACGCCTTCGGCGAGACCTTCCTCTATTCCATGTCTCAAAACCCCGCCACCGGGATGCAACAGCGTAAGGTGGTCTTCGTCAAACGGGTGGTCACCTACGGCCTGCCGATCCTCATTGGCTCTGGCTATTACCTGGACGAGTGACGCGCTATCGAAGGCCGATTGCAGATCTGGAGGATCCTCATGACTACCAATCACAAGATGTCCGGTTGCCTCTTCTTATTGACCCTGATGGCCGTCCCGCCGCAGGCATTCGCCAGCGATAACGGTCCTTCGTGTGCGGAGAAGTCCGTCGTCGCCAGCGCCGTGCGCACGCGCGACGACGTTCGCGCCTTCGTTCAATGCGCCTACGAATACACCATCGAGATGGGCCCGGAGGAGGCTCGCAGAGCATTCAACGAGGATGAACGTTGGAATAGCGGTTCCATCTACGTCTTCATTTCCGAATCGACGCCGGAGAGCGATCAGGCTCATCACTTCGTTTTCCCGCCCGAACCCGAGCGGGAGGGAACCTCGCGCGGACTCCTGATCGATGTCTTCGGCAACGACTACTACAAGGAGCAGCACCGCATCACGAGCGGCTTCGGGGAAGGTTGGTTGTACTATTCGTTCACGAATTTCGCGACCGGCAGGGATGAGCCGAAGGCGACCTACATCAAGAGCATCGACTGGAACGGGACCCCGGCCGGCATCGGCGCGGGGATCTACCAGCGCGACATTCCGGGCTCCTGCAATCGGGAAGAGGTGAACGCCTCGGAACTCGTCGCGGATCCCTCCAACCGGAAGCTTCAGGAATTCGTCCGTTGCGCCGCCATGGAATTGGAGACCATGGGGTATTTCGCCTCCATCAGCCTGACCTCGGACCCGCGCTGGAGACAGGACTCGGTCTACGTGTTCGGTGTGGACGGAAACGGCAATACCCTCTTCAGTGGGGATCCTTACCGCTGGGGCGGCTGGACGTTGGGCGGGGCCGATACCGAGTTGACCTCCTTGGCCAACCGGGACGACCTGAGCGTGGCCGACGCCTTCGGTGAGACCTTTCTCTACTACATGGCGCGAAACCCCGCCACCGGGATGGAGCAGCGGAAGGTGGTCTTCGTCAAGAGGGTCGTTACCTATGGTCTGCCGATCCTGATCGGGTCCGGTTACTACCTTCCGGACGAGGAATAGGCTTCCTGGTCCCAGAACCGCGTCCGCGTTCCGGGGCCTGAATCACCCCATGCCGTTCTTGGCCATCTGCAACAGCTCCAGCCCTTTCGCCGCGATGGCATTTCCGGCCGGACGCGCGAACGGAGGCCGCAGGTAGTAGCGGTAGGCGGCCGACATGTACTCTCCGTCCCCGACGTCCTGGCTGGCTCCGATGTAGCCCAGGTACCCGTTGCTGTAGGCCGTCGGAATCGTCATGGGGAAAGGGCTTCCCTGTCGGATCTGCCGCCCGATGTCGGAAAAGGCTTCACAGGGGATGGTCACGACGGCCACGTCTCCCAGAACGATTGCCTGCACCGGCACGGGCAGGGACTCGGGCAGCGCCGTGCCCTCTTTCTGAACCTTCAACGCCCAGTCGGTCCATCTCAGTAGAGGCCGGGCCAGGTTCCTCCTGTATTTCATTTTCATGGTCGCGGAAAAGTTGTAGCCCAGGACCCGCAGCGTATCGGGGTCGCCGGCCTCGGTTCTGCGCTGAAAATCCATCAGTTCCTGCCGCTGCTGCCGGAGCTCCTCAGGCGAAGGCAGGGGCCCATAGGGAACCTGGGCCGTACCCCAGGCCAGGGCCAGGGCGGACCTGGAATTGGGCCGGGTTTCGGACGCGGCCCGGATGAAGGCGTCTCCCAGGCGCCGTCCGGCGGCCCGGGCCTTTTCGGCGCCGTCGAACATGCCCTTGACGTTGATGTCCCCCGCGCATCCCTGGAGGAAGAACCCCACCGGCCGCTGGGGGTGAAACGATTCCAGCAGGTCCAGGATGGCCCAGCCCGAGAAGTCGGGATTGATCACCGGTTCCTCCAGGTTGTAGGACGCCACCGGGTGACCCGTGAAATGTCCCATGATGGCCAGAGGCGTGCCGTCGGGCCGATCGAAGCGAAGCAGCGAAACCAGGGGATCGTTGGCGCCCTCGAAGTCCCCCAGCAGAACCCGGTCCTCCTCTCGCATGAAGTAGGTGGAGCCGTCGGGCCGGACCCCCTTTCGGTTGTAGGTGATGGAGGACTCCTCCGCTGTCGCCCAGGAGAGTCTGGCCGGCTCGAAACCGGCCTCCAGGGAACGGGAGGCCTCCCGGAGATCCCTGAAGAACCGCTTCCCGAACCCTCGTGCGTTGCTCCTCAGGCCGCCCAGGGTGACGACGGAGTGGTTGTGGGTCACGGAGGTGATGGTCTGCTCATGGGGAATGCCCAGTCCCCGGGCCAGATAACGCCGTCCCTCGGACCAGATGTTGTAGTCGCTGTTGACCCAGCCCAGAGTCAGCTTCCCCTGCCGCAGGGCCAGGAGACGGGTCTCCATGGGACCCTCGATCTTCCGGGCCACGGGATTGACGCCCAGGGTAGGCGACGGGACGCCCGGCGGCGGAGTGCAATCGAAGCGGAGGGCGGAGACCTCCAACTCACCGCGGCCAACCATCACCTGATCGGCTGGCGGGTTCCCCCATGCACGCCGCGGGAACGGTAGCAGGGAAGCTCCCAGACCCACCAGAAAGTGACGCCGGTCGGTACCTCTTCTCTTGATTTTTTTCATGGCCGTGTCATTCCGCGCCGGCACGGAAAGGCGAATCGCCCGGCGGGAGCCGCCGCTCCTACCAGAGGGTGTAGCCTCCATCGATGACGATGCTGGCGCCGGTTACGTAGCGGGAGGCGTCGCTGGCCAAGTAGACGGCCAGCGGTCCCAGATCCTCGGGTTGTCCGAATCCGCCCATGGGAATGTGGGCGATAAAGGTCTTGATCACCTGGGGATGTTCCTTGGACCAGCGGATGTTGGGCTCGGTCATGAAGCCTCCGGGGCAGATGGCGTTGACCGTGATGCCATGGGGCGCCCAGTCGGCGGCCACGGCCCGGGTGAAGTGGATCACGGCCGCCTTGGAGGTCTCGTAGTGTCTGCCTCCGATGTCTCGGGCCACAATCAGTCCATTGATGGAGGCGTTGTTGATGATGCGCCCCCCCTTGCCCCGGCTCACCATGGCCCCGCCGATGATCTTGGTGCAGAGAAAAGTGCTTGTCAGATTCAGGTCCGTGAGCCGTCGCCATTGTTCCAAGGTCATCTCCGTCGTGGGGATGTTCTCGCGGCGGCCTCCCACGTTGTTGATCAGGATGTCGATGGGGCCATGATCCCGGAGAGCTTGCTCGCAGGCCTTTTCGCAATCTTCCATGTTGCCGATGTCGGCCTGGATGGGGAACGCCTCCCGACCCAAGTCCCTTAGATCTCCAGCCGTCCGCTCCAGTGACGCGGCATCGCGTCCCACCAGAATCACGTCGGCGCCGGCCTCGGCGATGGCCAGGGCCATCTCGCGTCCCAGCCCCCGGCTGCCGCCGGTGATGAACATCCTCTTTCCCGTCAACCGAAACCGGTCAAATACGCTCATTCCGCAATGTCCCGTCCAGAGTCCGGCGATTGGAAACCGCCGCTTCCCTCATTCCTCTCCGGCATGCGCGTCCCGCCAGTCGAACACGACGTTCATCATGGTCTTGTCCCGGTGGTAGGCCATCTCGTAGGCCTCCACCATTCGAGTGTAGTGCAGCCGGTGGGTCACGAGGCGCTTGGGTTCCAGCAGCCCGTCGGCCATCAGCGTGAAGAGGTGAGCCCGGTGCCGCGTCTGTTGGACGTCGCCGCCGGCTCCGGGGAAGAGGTTGGGATCCTTGCCGGAGACGGCGATGAGTGAGATCCCCTTGATGTAGAAGAGCTGCATGGAGAGGGGGTTGAACTCCAGGTTTTCTTCTCCACGGCCCAACAGGCTGACGATGGAGACACGGCCGCCGTCCCGGACGATCTCCACGGCGGTTCGATAGGCGGGCCACGGGTTTGCCGTCAGGATGACCAGGTCGATGCCGCGGCCGCCGCTGAACTCGTCCAGCTTCGCGCCCAGATCCGGGTCGTCGCTGCTGAAAAGCCCGTGGGCCCCCATGCGCCGGGCCATCTCCAGGCGCAGGTCGCTGTTGCCGATGGCGGCAGTGCGCGCCCCGTAAAGGGGTCCGATGGCGACGGCGCCCAGGCCCAGCGTCCCCAGCCCGACCACGGCCACGGTTTCGCCCGGCCGGAGGAGCGCCTTGTGATAGCAATGGGCGCTCAGGGAATAGAGGTTTCCGAAGACGGCATCTTCGGGGTGAACGCCGTCCGGAACCTTGACCAGGAAGCCTTCAGCCGGAGTGCAGATGTATTCCGATTGGTGATGCATCTGGGACAGGACCCGGTCTCCCACCTGAAATCCGGTGACGTTGGAGCCGACGCCCCGGACCTCGCCCAGGTTGCTGTCTCCTACCCAGCGGGGATAGACGGGAGCTCCCGGGACGTCCTCGGCCCCTTCGTAATTGCCGCGGTCGGTCCCGATCTTGAACCCGGTCACAATGGTCCGGACCCAGACCTGGTCCGGCGCCAGATTCGAGGGGTCGAGATCGTGGTCTTCGATCCGGAGGTCCCGGGGGCCGTGCAGAATGGCGATCTTCATCTGGACTTGCTCCTGGTCGGTTTGTGATGCTTGGTTCGATTAAGGAGTGCCAACGTTACCAGCCTCCAGCGACTTTTGCCACGGCTTGCTAGGAGGACCGGACCAGGCAGGAATTCAGCTGCCGACTATCACCGAAAGACAATCGGTATTATCCTGGAAGTAGGAGACCCGCCCATGAAGGGGAAGCAAATTCGACGCCGGGACGCCATCAAAACCATGGCGGTCGGTTCCTCCGGCTTGGTGCAGTTGATGGCGTCGGCGCCAGCCGCGGCAGCCGCCCGAGAACTGGCCGCGGCAGCCGCTCAAGGCGTGGTCGCGACGTGGAAGCCCAGTTTCCTGACTCCGGAGCAGGCGGAGATTTTGGCTACGCTGGCCGAACTCATCATTCCGGAAACCGACACCCCGGGAGCCAGGTCCGCCCGAGTCCACGAGCATATCGATCTGGTCTTGAGTCACGAGACCGGCGAGGTCCAACAGGGTTTTCGACAGGGACTGGAAGAGGTCGATCGCCTCAGCCAACTTCAGTTCGAGAGGGCGTTTGTCCGACTTTCCCCACAGCGCCAGGAGGCGCTTCTGGACCGGCTTGCGAATTCGGAACCGGATCATCCCGAGGCCGGCGGGGGCCACCGCTTCTTCCGGGATCTGCGCCGGAGAACCGTGTTTGCCTACTACACCTCCCAGGAGGGGATCCACCAGGAATTGGGGTACCAGGGAAAGCAGGTCTTGGCGGAATGGGAGGGTTGTCCCCATCCCGGCCATCACGGGGACGAGGATTAGTCCGTACGCATTCGAGGTTCGACAATGGCCCAGCGCGAATACGATGTCCTGGTCGTCGGCAGCGGCGCCGCCGGAGGCATGGCGGCCAAGGTCCTGACGGAGCACGGGTTGGAGGTGCTGGTGCTGGAGGCCGGCCCCCCCGTCAAGAACACCGATTTCCTGACCCACGCCATGCCCTACGATTTCCCTTTTCGGGGACGGGGCAATCCTCGGGTGATCCAGAAAGACGGCCCGCTGGCGGCGAGGGAGCAGACTCCGTTTTCCGGCTACTACACCAAGGAAAGCGAGCATCCCTATACGAACGCTCCCACGAGCGGTCCGCAAAAGCCCTACAAGTGGACGGGGCGTTCCCGGATTTTGGGGGGACGGACCCTGCACTGGGGCCGGCAGTCCTTCCGATTGGCCGAGTTCGACTTCAAGGCGGCGAGCATCGACGGTTTCGGAGTGGATTGGCCCCTCTCCTACGGGGATCTGGCGCCCTACTACGACAAGGTCGAAGACTATGTGGGGATCCAGGGGTTCAAGGAGGGCTTGCCCCAGATTCCCGACGGACGGTTCCTGCCTCCCTTCGCCTACAACTGCTTCGAACATCTGATCCGGAAGGCGGCGGCCCGGAAGGGCTGGCGCATGACGGCCCTCAGAACCGCCCAGTTGAGCCGGTATCACCGGGGACGGCCTCCCTGTCACTATTGCGGAAGCTGCGGCTCCGGATGCGGCATCGGGGCCTTCTTCTCCAGCATCGCCGTCACCCTCCCCGACGCTGCCAAGACCGGGAAGCTGACCCTGCTGACCGACGCCGTGGTCCGGGAGGTGGTGGTGGACACGGAGGGCCGGGTCCGGGGCGTCTCCTATATCGACCGGAAGAGCAAAATGGAGCGGAAGGTTCGCGCCAAGGTGGTGGTACTGGCCGCCGGAACGCTGGAATCGACCCGCATCCTGCTCAATTCGGTCTCCCGTTTCCACCCGCAAGGCATGGCCAACGAGAGCGGCGTCCTGGGGCACTACCTGACCGATCACTTCACCGCCGGTCAGGTGATCGGAGTCCTGCCGGAGCTGGTGGGATCGAAAATCCGCAACGACGACGGCAAGGCCAACGGCTCCTACATTCCCCGGTACAGCAATCTGGGAAGCCGCCATCCCAAGTTCATTCGCGGCTACGCCATCATGGTCAAGGGGGGCAGTAGCGTCTTCCCGCGGCACGCGGACCTGATCGGCGGCTTCGGCGCCGGCTACAAGAAACGGATCAAGGAACTGCACCCGGCGGTGGTCCGGGTCTACGCCCGGGGAGAGGCGCTCCAGATCTTCGACAGCTACGTGGAGATCGACCCGGAAGTGGTGGACGCGTGGGGAATCCCGGTCCTGAAGTTTCACTACAAGCGGACCGACAACGACTACCATATGCTGGACGACGCCTTTCAGAATCTACAGGAGCTCATGCACGAGGCGGGAGCCGAGATTCTCAGCGAGGACAAGTCCCTGAGCGCTCCCGGCCGGATCATCCACGAGATGGGCACCACCAGAATGGGCGAAGATCCGCGAACCAGCGTCCTGAACCAGTTCTGCCAGGCCCACGAGGTTTCGAACCTTTTCGTCATGGACGGCGGCTGCTGGCCCAGCTCCGCCTGCCAGAATCCCACCGAAACCATTCTGGCGATCGCCTGGCGATCCAGCGACTTTCTGGCCGAGCAGTTCCGGACGGGCGATCTCTGAATCCGGGCGGTTGTCCTGCCGGGGTCCGTCAGTTCACCATCCGGTGGCTGCCGTCCGGATCCGGGTCCGGCGGAGGATGCGGCGTGATGGGGATCGTCAGTTCGACTTCCGCTCCGGCGGCGGGAGAAGCGATCTTCAGACTCCCTCTTTCTCCGTAACAGAGGCGGAGGCGGCGCCTTACGTTATTCAGGCCGTGGGCGCCGTTTGGTGGACCCGACGGCGGGAAACCCGGCCCGTCGTCGGAGACGATCACCTGCAAAGTGTCTCCCGCGATCCGAGACTCGATCCGAACCGTACCGGCTCCGATCCCGGAGCCGACACCGTGCTTCACGGCGTTCTCCACGAGTGGCTGAATGGAAAGAACCGGGACCGTGAACTGCAAGGTGTCTTCGGCGGCTTGAATTCTGGTTTGCAGCCGGTCTCCCAGCCGCAACCGTTCCACCTGGAGATAGGCCCGAACGATTCGGAGCTCCTGTTCCAGGGAGACGAACTGGCGGTCGCCCTGCAACGAATACCGGAAGATCTCCGCCAGACTGACCAGAGTGTTCCTCGCATCCACGGCGGACCGGGGGATCGTGGCGTACAAGGCATTGAGGGAATTGAACAGGAAATGAGGATTGATCTGAGCCCGGAGAGCATCGAGCTCCGCCTCCAGAACGAGCCGCTGGAGTTCGTTCCTGCGGCGCCGCTCCATCTCGTCGGCGAGCTCGGTGGCGAGCCGGTCCAGGTCATCCAGGTCACGGCTCAAATAGCGGTGGCCTCCCCTCCGCCTTCCCAGAAGCAGACAGTGGGTTTCGTCGCCGCTAACTCGAAGTGGAACCTGGACTTCGGCCCAGCGATGGTTTCGAGTCAAGCCGTCCGTTTCGCGATCCGACAACAGCTGGCTTCGGATCAGCTTTTCCCCCGCGAATTGCGGCCCGTCCACGACCTGCCACCGCTCGGCTCCGGCGAAACGGGCCATGATTCCGCCTGCCTGCTCCAGTGACCGGTCGCCGTTGCTCCCTGCTTCCAGACAGGCTCGGATCTCGCCCAGTGCCTGCTCCGGGTCCTGTCCCCGAAATATGGCAGCCTCCAGCCGTTTCTGAACCCGCAGCCGGACCGCCGGAAAGGCCGCCAGGGCCAGACCCACGCCAACGATCAGGATCGCCTGCGACAAGGGAGCGTTCCCGATCGGTACGAACAGACCCAACAAACCGGCCAAGCCCATCAGGAGGCCCGCCGCTACCGCAGCCGTCAGCGCGTTGCCGAGGAACCTGAGGTAGACATCCAGCAGCAGCAGCCGGTGGCCTTGCAGGAGAATGATCAGGGCCAGGGGGATTCCGGCGTGGTGCAGAAGAACCTCATGGGCCCAGGCGTCGGAGCCGTGCCCCGAGCCGAAGTGAATGAAGGAGACGGCGAAGAAGAAAAGGGCCATGGCCGCAAGCGCCCGCAGGCTGGCGCCCTCCAACTGGCGCTTCTCTCTGGCCAGGGCCCAGGCGGCGAGAACAGCCAGCGCTCCGAAGCCGAACGTGATCAGAAGAAGTCCGAACCGATGCGATGCCTCGCCGCCGCCGAAGAGTTCCGCCAGGTGGGTGACCACGGCGGACAGGGAGAGGAGGTAGCCGCAATTACGAATCCAGCGGTGTCCCGAACCCAGAGAAAGATGGAGCAGAACGCCTGGAAGCAGGCTCAATACCGCAAAACTCAGAGCCACGGCGATTCGGGTGGACCCACCTCCGAATTCGGCGGAAGCCAGGACGGCCAGGGACAGGGCATTCCAAAGCAGGGCCAAAGTGGCGGCCATGGCCGGCACGACGAAATCGCCTCCTGGCACCCGCCGCCGGCCCAGCCAGAGCAGGTATAGGAATGCGCCGAAGATGATGACCCCCGCCGCGTGCCCCAGTAAATTGATGACGAGTGGTAGATTCCCTTGCATCGGCTGAGTTCAGTCTACTATGGGCTGCAGGACGTGTGGGACCGGCTGATAGAATTCGGAATCGATGTTGTCGGGACGGCCTTTGAGAGGCGGTGAGACTTGCCCGTGAAGGAATTACGCGTACTGGTGGTGGACGACGAGCCTCTGGCCCGCCGGGTCCTGGTGGACGGCCTGGCCACCAGGAAAGACGTTCAAGTCGTGGGCGAAGCGGACAATGGTGGGACGGCATTGCGACAGATCCGTCATCTCCAGCCGGACCTGGTACTCCTTGACGTGCAGATGCCGCTCATGGACGGGTTCCAGGTGATTCGCCGGCTCAAGGGCCCCTTGCCGGTGATCGTGTTCGTGACCGCGTACTCCGAGTATGCCCTCGATGCCTTCGAGGTCGGCGCCGTGGACTACCTGCTCAAGCCGGTCAGCGAGGATCGTCTCCGGACGGCTGTCGACCGGGCCCGGCGAGTCCGGCGCAGGCCAAGGGAGAGTGCCCTCAGAATGGAGCGCACCTTGGCCGCTCTGGACCGGCACGAGACCCCGCGTGTTGCCAAGCTGGTGGCCCGCCGCGGGTTGGACTACTACCTGTTGGACCTGGACGACGTGTATGCGCTGCGGGCCGACGGAGAAATCGTCTGGATTCTCACCGCACGAAGGAAATACCGGGCCGTGCACAATCTGGGCCGTCTCGAGGAGCGCCTTCGGGGCACGCAGTTTCAGCGGGTTCACCGAAGCGTGCTGGTGAACACGAATCGGATCCGGAGACTGAGTGCTCTGAGCAGCCGCCGGTGGCTTCTGACGCTGACCAACGGTCTTGAGTTCATTGTCAGCAAGCGCCGGGCGCCGCTGGTGAGGGATCTGCTGTTGTAGCAAGCTCCGCTGGAGGGGCGACTTCCAGTCGCCCATTCTTACCTGCCTTGCCTGCTCTCATGGGGATTGGGAGTTCGCCGGTTGGAAACTGAAGCTCCTCCCCGGCGGTTGGAAACCGCCGCTCCCCCCTCGTCAACGCCGGAAGTGCCAGTTGTCGGTGTTGCCGGGCTGGGGATAGTTGGACTCGGACGCCCTCCCGTCCTGGGAGTGGATGAAGACCCGGATTTCCCTCTCTCCGGGATCGGGGAAGTCGAGGAGGGAGAATTCGTACAGGTAGCCGCTGTTGTCGATTTCCGAGCTGCCGTAGGTCTTGACGACGTCGCTCCGGTATCGGCTGGTGCGTCCGGCGTACAGGAATTCTCCATCCCGAAACAACACGATGGCTTGAGGCAGGACGCGGTTTTCCACGTCGGCGCCCCAGCCGCCGATGAAGATCCGGCTCCCGTCCGGACTCAGGCGAGAGACGACCCATCCGGTGACGCCCCGGTCGCCGATCGGGATCTTCTTCCCTGCCGGCGTCACCAGGAGAGTTGCCTCTCCAACCGAATCCAACCGGTAGGAAGCGGGCTTGGGCACCTCCACGGACCAGAGCGCGAGGCCTGATCCGGTGCCGCGGGTTTCGTAGATTCGGATCTGGTTGCTTCCGTCCCGGAAGGCATTCTCCGGAACCAGCGCCGAGAAGACGGTTTCATCGTCCAGTTGGGAGGTTCGGGTCACGGCGCCGACGGTGCCGTTGACGCCGATGGCCAAGGTCCGGTCCATCCGCGAGTCCTGGCTGCCGATGACCCGGCCCGAGATTCGTGACAACAGGAATGAGGAGTCGAGATCGACCTGCCGGTACAGGTGGCTTCCGTCGATCTCCACCGTGAGGTCCGATTGCCCTTGGATCAACGCATCCGTTCGCCGGCCCACCAGTTCCGCATAGGGTCCGATCCGATAGAGATCCTGCTCCGAGAGTTCACTGTTGGCTGCGCCGAAGAGTGCCAGCTTCCGGTCCAGGCTCTTCCAGCGTGCCTCCAGGCGGGGATCGTAAGAAAACATCTCGCCGTCATCGTTGCAGACGATCTTCTCGGGCCGCTCCGGGGCCTCGGCGGCCAGGGCGGACTGGCCTTCCAGCGGCCACTCCGTCCCGACGCCCAGCATTTCCACCAGCGTCGGAAGGATGTCCATGCTCTCCACGTTGCGGTCGCTCACGACTCCCTCCCGCTGCCCCGGCGCCTTGATGATCAGCGGGACGGAAATGATGTCCATGTAGTTGGTGGCGGTCACCACGCGGCGCGAGTCGCCGGGAAGAAAGCTGGCTCCGTGGTCCGCGGTGATGACCAGAAGCGTGGAGTCGTAGAGGTTCTGCTCACGGAGCCGCTGGACCAGTTCTCCGACCAGGCGATCCAGGAACATCACCTGCAGGAGGTGGCGCTGGTAGGACTGGATCACCAGCCACGGATCATCCAGCCATTGATTCACGTCGAGACCCTGGTTGTTGGGCCCTACCACGCCGGCCACCCCCGGCCGCTCCGAGAGCGTGTAAAACTTGCCCGAAGGAAGATAAATCCAGCTGGCATGGGGAAGCATGGAGTGCAGGAAATAGAGGGCCGGCGGTCCGTCCCCTCGGATGGAATCCACGAAGTTCCGAAAGCGGCCGGCCCGTCTCGACCAGTCGACACGGAAGTCCTTCCAGGCGCGCCGGATTGGACCGGGGGCGCCCGAATTCAGGAACTGGTTCCAGGTCTGGGTCACCGGAGGAAGCCACCGCGAGGCCCAGGAGGACGGCAGCAGGAGGTGGAGATAGGCGACCGACAGGTCCTCGGCCAGCAGCCGGAAGCGGGGAACGAAGGGCGCGGGCGTTCTCCGGGGATTCAACCCGGTCACGTTTTCCCGAATCCGCAGATCGTGGGAGCCGGAGAGGAGGGAGAACAGGTTCCTGGGGTATTCGCGAAATATAGGCAGGGGAAACGGGCGCTGCCGGGGCAGGGTACCCGACAGGATCACCGGAATGGACAACAGGGTGCTCTCGTTGTTGGTGGTGGCGTTCCGGAACCAGTATGAGTTCCCTGCCAGGTCAGCCAGGTTGGGAAAGAGGTTCGGGTCGATCTCCCGGCGCTCGTTGAGCAGGGAGATGAGTGGAAACTCGTCGAAGATCACCATCACGACGGGCGCAGTCGCGCCGGACCCGATCCCCACTTCGGAGTCCGGTTCGGGAAGGATCAGCTTTCGGATCTCCGAATCCAGGAGGAAGAGAAGGGGAAATAGAACGACCGCCGGGATCAGATAGGACAGATAGGTCCTGATCACCGAAAATCGCCAATACGCGAACACGAAGCCTGCCCCGGAGAACAGGGAAAGGATCAGCGCTGCCGCATCGGGCGCCGGTAGTTTCTTGAGTGCCTGGAGGACGAGTCCGGCGGTCAGGAGGCCCAACAGGGCCAGGTAGGCCCCTGAGCCCAACTGCGGATGGATTCGGGCAAGACTCCGGACCACCAGCGCCGCCGCTCCCGGCAACAGGAGGGACAGCAACAGGGTGAGGAGGAGGACGTCCACCGGCTCGCTCTGGTGGGCGGGAAGAAACTCGGGATGCCGGGACAGGAGGTCGTAGATGGGCTGTGCCGTGGTGAACGCCGACAGGACCAGGAGGTGGATGAACCGGATTCGAATTCCGGCGGTTGGTTGGCTTCGATTCGGATTACTCATCTGAGGCGGTCCCCGTCGCGCCTCCATCGGGTGTTCCCCACGGCGCCGTCATTCCAGCAGAAGGACCTGAACGAGCGCAAGAAGAGGGGTGACTGGAGGCGACTTTTCTTGGCGAGGAGGCGATTTCCTAATCGCCCGTTGGGAACGGCGGCTTTCTTGCCGCCTGCTCTTTCGTGCTGCCATGCGATTCGGTACGCAGAAAGCTTAAAGTGGACTTCGTCCCTCCTAGACCCCCCGATCGGCGATTGGAAATCGCCGCTCCACGGCGACATGAAAGTCGCTGCTCCTCACTCATCCCCCGCCGTGTTATGTTTTCAGTGGTCCGGCCCGGGGCTTGGGGTCAAGTCGATTGGGCCGGGCCGACGACGCCCATGGATCATCTCGTTCGTCCTCTGTCGCCCGCCGCCGTCGTACTGGATCTGGGAGCGGGGCCAGGGAGTTTTTCCTATGCCTCGACCGAGGCTCGGGTCTTGGCGCTGGACGTGGGTTTTCCCGATGCCGCACAAGGTGCTTGGGCCCGGGTTCTGGGAGATTCGGGTGCGATTCCTCTCGGAGAGGAAACCGTCGACGTGGTGGTCTGCAACCATACGCTGGAGCACTTTCCGGACTGCCGGAAGGCCATTCGGGAAATCGATCGCGTGCTCCGGCCGGGGGGCTCCCTCTGGGTGGCCGTTCCCGACAGCGGCTGCCTGGACGATCGGCTGTACCGCTATCTTTTTCTGGGAGGAGGCCATGTCAACTGCTTTTCTCTCGCCAGCCTGGTGGAGGCGATCGAGGCCGGAACCCGCCTTCGGATCCGTTCCTGCAAGAAGCTCTTCACCGGTTTTGTCTATCTGAATCCTCCCGATCCCGGAAAAGTCCAGTACTATCCCCCGCGGGCTCAGTGGCTGGCGCGAGTCCCTTCCGGAATGCTGAGGACTCTGCTCTGCTGGATGAACTATGCGGTTCGGGTGTTGGATCGTCTCTTGCGGACCCGTCTGAGCCAGTACGGCTGGGCGGTGGTGGCTCGGCGGGAAGAGGACGCCTCATGGCCGGCGACGGACCTGCCCGGCCTTCGAGTGGATTCCGGAGACGCCAATGTCTGTTTTGCCTGCGGGGCCGGACATCGGGAGGAGACGCTCCAACCTTCTCGTGTCCTCTTCCGGACCTGGTACGAGTGTCCCAATTGCGGGACTCGCAACCTCATTTCTCCCCTGAGGGAGTCTTCGGGAGCAGTTTGAATGGGTCCGTCTCCCAAATCGCCAAGTGGCGGCGGTTCCCGCTTCGGGAAGAATTTCCGGTACTACTCCGTCCGGGTTCTTCTGGCCTTGGGCGTCGCGGCTCTCTGTTTGGCTCTGGCTTCCCCTCTGGCGCTCAATATCCTGCGCCCGGCGCTGCTTCACTATCTGCTTGACAACCTCTCCGACGACCGGCGGATGGAGCTCTATGAGTCCCTGGCCGCCCGGTCCGGCCAGTTCTACGACGCCGTGCCCGAACCCGGCGTGGGACGCCTGGGTAAGAGAAGAGTCGTGACCCGATATCGGGGGGCAGAGGTCCGAATCAACAACGCCGGCATGCGGAGTTCCTCTGATTATCGGGCCAAGCCGAAGGGGATCTTTCGGATCGTCTGTTTAGGCGACTCCTACGTGTTCGGGACCGGCGGACCGGAGGAGGACCGGTTCTGCGATCAGGTCGAGGAGTTTTACCGAAGCCGCGATATCCGCGCCGGCGGCAAGGCCATCGAGACCTATGCCCTGGGGCTGGACAGCTGGACCCTGTCCCAGGAAACGACCTACCTCTCGAGCCGCATCTCCGCCTACGATCCGGACGTCATTCTGCAACTGAGTGTCTCCAACGACATTACGCCCTTGGCCGGCGTCAACGGCCTGGGCATGGCCACGTACGAGTTCAGCCCGGAGGCGCGGCATCTGGGCTCCGGCCTCTTCTCGAACCAGGCGGCGCGGTATTTCGGCGAGCGGAACTTCAGCGCCCTGGCCTGGAGCCTGTCGCCCCAGAGCCGGCGGGAGTGGTCCCGCGCCCTGTCGGCCCTGGGCCGCCTGGTAGAGCTCCAGCAGGGCAGGGGTGGCAAGATCCTGCTCTCGGTCCTGGACTACCCCTTCTCCGGCCAATTCTTCAGCGAGCTCTACACCTGGCATTTTCACGAGTCCAAGCTCCGGGTTCCGTTTCTGGCGACCTCGTTTCTGCCGTCATTCGAGACGCAGCTTCCGCATGACGCACACCCCAACCGGCTGGGGAACAGCTACTTGGCCGCCCACTATGTTCATGCTCTGAATCGGCTCGGATGGATTCCGGTTCCTGACTCGGATCTCCCGCATCTTCCGGAAGAGCTCGCGCTGGACCTCGATCCCGAACCCGACCCGGAACGTCTGAGGCGGGACCGTGAGGAATTCGTCGCCGATCACCTGCGGAACAGTCTGGACTTCGGTCGCCTGACCCGTGAGGAGACCCGGGCGTTCCTGGGAGGGATCTTTCCGGAACAGGGGGGAGAGAAGGCGCTTCAGGGCTATCCTTGGGCGTCCATCCGAAGCGGGTTCCTCATGAGCCGGCTGGAGGGCGGCCGGGAGCGCCGGCTGGCGCTGGAGATCCGGATTCCTCCCCTGCCGGAACTCTTTCCGTTCCACTTGTCGGTGCAGGCGGAAGGCATGGAAATCACCCGTCTTGCCCTGGAGAATCCGGAACCTTCGGACCTCTACCGGTTGACCGGGGATCTTCCAGGGCTGGACCGGCAGGAGCTGGCCAGAGAATTTGTGCTGATTGCTTCGTCCTACTTCGCCGGTATCGGCAGCCCGAGAATGAAGTCGTTCCGCCTGGTATCGGCGAAGCTGGAGTAGCCGCTCCAGAGCCGGCTGCCGTTTCGAGGTGACGATTTCAGCGGCCGGATCACCCGCCGCCGAGAGGCCGCCTGGGGAGGCGGGGAACCGGCTTTTGGAAGTGGACGTCGTCCTGAAGCTGGATGGTCAGGGTGGAGCCCCGGGGCAGGACCACGTCATCCCCCCGCTTGAAGAGCGCCATGAGCCCGCCGACGGCGGCGCCGATGGCGGCGCCCGCAGCGGCGCCGCGGCCCAGGCTGCCCCGCATGGCGCCCGCCGTGACTCCCACGATGGTCCCGGTCACCGCTCCACGGGCGGCGCCCGTCAGGACCTCGCCTTTCGTGCCTCCCTGGGCCTGGATCGTTCCTTTTTCGCTCTCCAGGTCGGTGGCGTAGCCTTCCGAAGTCTGGACTCCGGCCCTCATGTAACGCGTCGTCCCGTCGGGGAGGATCACCGTATCGAATTTCAGGGTCAGCTCCGCCTTGCCCTTGATCCGGCCCGCCCGTTTGCTCCTGTCCACGTAGCCGATGATGTAGCTGCCCACTGGAATGACGATCCGGTCGTGGGCCGTGACGGGTACCTCGACCTGGCTGGAGAACTTGTCTCCGGAGCGAGCCGACTTGGTGTTCAAGCTCTGCTGCAGGCTGATGAAGATATCGGATTTTCCGGGAATGATGGTGTCATCGATGCTCTGGCCGCTGAGCGGAATCGTGCTCAGGAGTCCGGTCGCGAGAAGGCGTCTGATCATGCCAACTGTTCCTCCGCCGGCTCGGGCTGTTCGGGACGAATTGTTGTTCTTCCCGGGCCCAAGCCGCATTGATCGAGTGAGTCTGCTACCAACTCTCGCCTATTTGGATTGTACGGGATGCGAAGGGGTTCAGTGGGTGCCCGGGTTCGTCGTGTCTTGGGGACCGGCCAGAGTCATGAACCCGAAGATTCGTTCTCATCCTCATCGCCGGACCCGAAGATCTCGTGTACGGCGGCGATTCCCTCCCAGGCCGCGGGAAATCCGGCGTAGGGCGCGATGTGAAGCAGGGTCTCCACGATCTCCTTCCGGGTGGCGCCGTTGCGGCGGGCCATGCGGATGTTCAGTTCCAGGCCCCGCTCCCGCCCCAGTGCGGCCAGTGCCGCGATGGTGCAGAGACTCTTGGTCCTGCGGTCGAGACCGGGCCGGGCCCAGACTTCTCCCGACAGGAAGCCGATGACGTAGGCTTCAAAATCGGGCGAGATCTCCTGCCAGGCTCGTTGCACCTGGGCGGCCTGGTCCTTTCCCAGCATTTCCTTGAGAATTCGCAGTCCTCTTTCCCTGTTCATGTGCGCTCCTTCACAGATTCAGACCGCCGCAGACATGAATGGCCTGACCGGTGACGCTCCGGGAGGCGTCCGACGCCAGGAACAGGACCATATCGGCGATATCTTCGGGAGGGATCATGCGCCTCAGGGCGATGTTGTCGGTGAACTCCGCCCTCACCTCGGAGTCGGGCAGACCCGTGGCCACCTGGCGGTCCCGAAGGACCCGTTCGATTCTGTCCCCTACGACGGGTCCGGGACAGATGGCGTTGGACCGGACGTTGTAGGGTCCCAACTCGGCCGCCAGCGTCCGGCTCAATCCCAGGACGGCCCACTTGGAGGCGGCGTAAGGCGCCCTCAACGGAAATCCGATGCGGCCCGCCATGGAGGAGATGTGCACGATGGATCCTGACCGCCGGCCCATCATGTGGGGATAGACGGCCTTGTCGCAGAGGAAGGATCCGGTCAGGTTGATCGCGAACACCTGCTCCCAATCCTCCAGGGTGACTTCCGAAATCGGCGCCGTGGGGCCGGCGATTCCCGCGTTGTTCACCAGGACGTCGATCTGGTTCCACCGCTCCAGGATGGTGTCCACTGTCTGGTCGATCTCGTGTGGCCGGGTCAGATCCAGATCGATGGCCAGCGCCTCCCCTCCCTGGCCTTCAATGTCGCCCGTCGTTTTTTCGACGCCCTCGATGCCGGTGACCGCCACCCGGTACCCCTGGTCCGCCAAGGCGAGGCTGATCTTCCTGCCCAGACCCACACCGCCGCCGGTGACCATGGCCGTAGGCTGCGAACCGGTGTTTCCCATCAGTCGATGATCTTGTTGAGAGGGTATTCCACGATGCCAACCGCCCCGGCCGCCCGAACCCGGGGAACGATGTCCCGCACCACCGCCTCGTCGATGATGGTATTGACGGCGGTCCAGCCGTCGTCCGACAGCGACGAGATGGTGGGCTTCTGGAGCGCCGGCAGGATGTTGAGGACCGCGCCGAGCGAATCTTCGGGAACGTTCATCATCATTCCCACCTTGCCTTCGGCGGCCATGGCCCCCCGAAGCATCAGCGCGATGTTCTCCATCTTCTGCCGCTTCCAGGCGTCTTCCCAGGAAACTTGGTTGGCGATGAGCCGGGGCGTGCTCACCAGGATCGTATCGACGACCCTGAGGTTGTTGGCGCGCAGGGAAGAACCGGTTTCCGTCACCTCCACGATGGCGTCGGCCAACCGGGGCGGCTTCACCTCGGTGGCGCCCCAGGAGAACTCCACGTGCGCTTCCACGTTGTGGCGTTCCAGGTAGTCCCGGGTCAGGTTGACCCCCTCGGTCGCGATGTGTTTGCCGGCCAGGTCGGCCGGTTCGCGAATAGGCGAATCCTCGGGCACGGCCAGGACCCAACGCACCGGCTTCCGGCTCACCTTGGAGAAGACCAGCTCGGCGACTTCGACCACCTGGGCCCCGTTCTCCACGATCCAGTCATGTCCGGTCAGACCGGCGTCCATGACGCCGTCCTGGACGTAGCGGGCCATCTCCTGGGCCCGGATCAGAATGCACTCGATCTCCGCGTCGTCGATGGACGGATAGTAGGACCGGGAGCGGAACCGGATCTGGTAGCCGGCCTTGGCAAAGAGTTGGGCCGTCGCCTCCTGGAGGCTGCCCGCGGGAATTCCCAACGTCAAGATTTGTTCGCTCATTTGGTTTTCCCGCTCCCGTAGACCTTGGATGGGTCGAACACCGGCTCCGCGGCGATGGTCAGCTTGCCGTTTTCCACCGTTTTGAAGAAACAGCTCCGGTAGCCCTTGTGGCAGGCAGCGCCTCCCACCTGTGTGATCCGGACCAGAAGAGTGTCGGCGTCGCAGTCCACGTGGACGGATCGGATCTGCTGGACATGTCCACTCTCCTCGCCCTTGCGCCAGAGGCGGTCGCGGCTCCGGGAGTAGTAGCAGACCCGGCCGGTGCGGAGCGATTCCGCCAGCGCCTCCGGATTCATGTACGCCATCATGAGGACGTCGCCGGTCTCGTCATCCTGAGCGATGACGGGGACGAGCCCTCCCTGCTTGTCAAAGTCGATCTGATCTTGAAGCGACACGCTCAACCTTCCTTTCCCGCGGTGTCGAACATGGGTGCCAAGTCCCGATGGTGATAGAAAAGCGCCGGCGTTCCGCCGGTGTGCACGAAGACGAGATTGTGGCCCTTCCGCCAGCGGCCCCGCCGGACGTCCGCCAGGAGGGCTCCCATGGCCTTGCCGGTATAGATGGGATCCATGAGAATTCCCTCCCGCCGGGCCAACAGGGAGATGGCTTCCAATCCTGCGGGGGTCGCGATGCCGTATCCGGCGCCGATGTAGTCGGGGCTCGCCTGAATGTCCTCCAGCGTGACCGCAGGTTCGAGTCCCAGCAGTTCGGCCGCGCCGTTGGCCAGCTGTGCCATGTAGGAAGCGGTGTCGAAGGGCCATTCGATGGGCATGATCGCCTCCAGAACCGCCTCCCATTCCAGCAGTTTTCGGCCCAGGAACATCCCCGCACCGGTGGAGCCGCCGGAGGAAAAATAGACGGCGTCGGCCCGGACCCCCTGCTCCTCCAATTGTTCCCGGATCTCCAGTAGCGCCAGGGTGTAGCTCACCGCGGCCGCAAACCGCGATGCCGGTTCGGCAATGGTGAAGACCCTTCTTCCTTCGCTCCTCAACCTGTCGGCCTTCTCCTTGATCTTGTTCCAGAGGGGCGGCCCCATGGGTTCCGAGTTGAGCTCGATCCGGGCCCCGACCAGGTGGTCCAGGAGGAAGTTTCCCTGGAATTCCACCTCGGCGTGATCCGTGGTCAGGACCAGGTGGCATTCCAGCCCCAACTTGGCCGCGGCGGCGGCGGTCTGGCGGCAGTTGTTGGACTGGATACCAGCCCCCCAGACCAGGGTGTCGGCGCCTTCCTCCAGGGCCCTCCCCAGGATGAACTCGTTGTGCCGGGCCTTATTGCCGCCGAAGGCAAGGCCGGTGCAGTCGTCCCGCTTGATGAAGATCCGGGGGCCGCCCAGGGCCGAGCTCATTCGGGGAAGCTCTTCCAGGGGTGTGGGCAGATGGGCCAGGGAGACCCGGGGGAGACGGTCGATCCTGGCTCGAAGTTCCTGAGGGCTGATCATCTGTGAGTCTTTGGATTGGAGTTTACAAGCTTCGAGCAAACGATTGGTGGGGCCGGCACCGGAGCCCGCCACCAAGTGCCAGTTTACCAGCCTCCGGTGAAACTCCGGCGCCGCATCGTCAGAATGCCCCGCGCCAGGCGCAAGTCCGGACCGCTATTCGGCGGCGGCCTCCTTGGCGTGGGTGTACAGCAACATGCCCTTTTCGTCGTAGAATGTGAAATCCATGCGAGCCCGCCCTTCGCCGGTCCGGCCGGTCTTCATGAGCAGGAACCCGCCGGTCGGTTCCTCGTAGTGGTAGGGCTGTTTCACTTTACCCTCGGGATCCGAAGATTTGGGATCGCCCGGAAAGTATCCGATGATGGCGTTGGCATCGATCATCGAGCCGACGGAGAATTCCTGGAAGCCGGAGGGGTGGACGGCATGATATTGCCAGTGGCGATCCCCGCAGATGATGACGAAGCGGTCGGGAGAGAAGCGGTTGTCCGTCAACCAGCGGAAAAACTCGCTGCCTTCGTATCGGAATCCTCCTGGGTTAATGTGATTGTCCCGCTTCGAGCCGCTGCCGGGTCCCACCATGGCGGTCGCGGAGAGAAGGACCTTGAAGGTGGCGTCGCTCTCCAGCAGGGTCCGCTTGAGCCACTCCCTCTGTTCCTTCCCCCAGATCGTCTTCCGGGGACCGTCGGGAAAGTCGTTGGGACTGCGGTAGTCTCGTCCCTCCACCATCCAGATCTGCAGGTCCCGGTTCACCCGCCGCGTGAAGTAGGTCACCGTATCGGACGCCCGCGGATCGACGACGGGGTACTGTTCCCGGAACATCCGCACCCCCAGTTCGTGGGAAGGGGCGTGGCCGGACCCGGAGTGCTTCGGGTAGAGGTTCTCCTTGGGGTAGGCTCCGATCCTGTCCTGGGCATAGACGCGGGCCGGATTGACCGGATCGGAGTCGTTGAACCGGTAGTCGTGGTCGTCTTTCATCCAGTAGGTGGCGACTCTGGCGAACAGATCCAGGAACCTCTGCTGCGAGTACTGCTCCTGGTGCTTCATCCGCAATTGGTGCTGGGTTTCCGCCCGTCCTCTCATTCCGGGGCCGTCGTAGTAGACGTTGTCTCCCAAACCTACGAAGAAATCGGGATCCAAGGCCAGGATGGCCGCCAACGCCGGATAGCCCAGCGCCTTGTCCGGGCCGCTGTAAGGAGGCTGGGAACCGCTGCCGGTGTAGTGGAACTTGCTGTAGTGCATGCAGGTGGCGAGGACGAAGCTGTAGGAAGCCTGCCCGGTTTCCCCACCCAGGGTGGTGAACGCCGCCGCCGCCGATTCCTTGATCCGTGACTTGTCCGGCCCGTAGGCCAGACGATAGTGGTAGCGGGTCTCCGGCCGCAGCCCTTCCACCTTGACCTTCACGATGTAGTCGTTTTCCGGGAGGGCGGCGATCCACTCCGTCCGGATCGGGTCCTTGAAATCATCCCCGGCCGCCACCTCGAAGCGGGCGATTCCCTCGATGCCCAGGACTCCCGACCACCGGGGATCGACGAGGCGTTTCGTCGAGGTCAGGCGGGACTGGAGGATGGCCGACGTGCCGTCCACGGCTCCCGCCATCAGGCCGTGGCCCAGCTCCATGGGAAAGGGATCCCCGGGCTGGGAAAAGCTCAGGTTTCCCAGGGCCAGATACAGAACCAGCGCGGAGACCCCGGGCAGGCGGCCCATTCTTTCCTTAAGATCGTGGAGTCTGATCATTTATTCTGGCGCGGCCTCCTTGGCGTGGGTGTAAAGCACTTTGCCCTTTTCGTCGTAGAAGGTGAAATCCATGCGGGCCCGGCCCTCGCCGGTCTGCCCGATCTTCATGATCAGGAAACCGCCGGTGGGTTCCTCGAAGTGATAGGGATGTCTGATCTTTCCCTCGGGGTCCGACGATTTTGGGTCGCCGGGAAAGAAACCCAGAATCGCGTTGGAGTCGTCGATAGCACCGACGGAAAACTCCTGGAAGCCGGAGGGGTGGACGGCATGATACTGCCAGTGCCGGTCCCCGCAGACGATCATGAAGCGGTCCGGTGAGAAACGCTCGGCCGTCAGCCAGCGGAAGAACTCGTCCCCTTCATGTTGAAATCCGCCCGGGTTGACGTGGTTGTCGCGCTTGGCGGCGTAGTCGGGACCCACCATGGGGGTCGCGGATAATAGGACCTTGAAGGTGGCGTCGCTCTCCAGCAGGGTCCGTTGGAGCCACTCCTTCTGCTCATTCCCCCAGATCGTCTTCCGGGGACCGTCGGGAGAATCGTTGGGGCTCCGGTAGTCGCGTCCCTCCACGATCCAGATCTGCAGGTCCCGGTTCACTCGCCTCGTGGAGTAGGTCACCGGACCGGACGCCCGTGGATCGACGACGGGAAGCTGTTCCCGGAACATCCGTACTCCCAGTTCATGGGTGGGAGCGTGGCCGGATCCGGAGTGCTTCGGGAAGAGGTTCTCCTTGGGATAGGTTCCGGCATTGGACCCGTCATAGATATGGATGCGGACCGGATTGACCGGATCGGAGTCGTTGAACCGGTAGTCGTGATCGTCCTTCAACCAGTAGGTGGCCACTCGGGCGAACAGGTCCGGAAACCTCTGCTGCGAGAACTGCTCGTGGTACTTCATGCGCAACTGGTGCTGCGTCTCCGCCCGCCCTCTCATGTCCTGGTCGGCTCCGGGGACGTCGTAGTAGACGTTGTCACCCAAACCGACGAAGAAGTCGGGCTCCAAGGCCAGGATCGAAGCCAGCCCCGAGTAGCCCAGCTCCTTGTCCGGCCCGCGGTAGGGGGGGTGTCCACCGTGCCCGGTGTAATGGAAATAGGTGAAATTCATGCAGGCTGCGAGGGCAAAGCTGTAGGAGACTTGTCCCGTAGGGCCGCCCAAGGTGGTGAAGGTCGCTGCCGCCGATTTCTTGAGCCGGGACTTGTCCGGTCCGTAGACCAGGCGATAGTGGTAGCGGGCCTCGGGCCGCAGCCCTTCCACCTTGACCTTCACGATGTAATCGTTCTCCGGAAGGGCGGCGAGCCACGCCGTCCGGATCGGATTCTTGAAGTCGGCGCCGGTCGCCAACTCGAACCGGGAGATTCCCTCGATCCCCAGGACTCCCGACCAGCGCGGATCGACGAGGCGCTCGGTGGAGGTGAGACGGGACTGGAGAATCGCCGAGGTGTCGTCCACGGCGCCCGCCATCAGCCCGTGGCCCAACTCCACGGGAAAAGGGTCCTGGGATTGAGAAAAGCCCGAGTTCCCGAGGGACAGGAACAGGACCAGGGCGTGGATCAGGGCCCGACCGGACCGGGGCGTGGTATTGATGATCATGACGTCATCCAAGTCCCGGCATCATATCCGATTTGGGGTGCCTGGAGGGGCGACTTTCTTGTCGCCCATTAGAGAGGGAGGACGTTTTTGTCCCCCGTTCTTCACTTCGCCCGGCTGGAAGACGCTTCGCGGAGGGGGGACTGCCGTCCCCCCAAGTCCCCCCTAATCGGCGCCTGAAAGACGCCGCTCCCGGCGGCAGGAAAGTCGCCGCCCAGACTTGCTATACTCGCCCGTCGATACAGGCGATCTCATGTTGGATTTGAAAGACAGGACCGCCCTGATGGTGGGGACGAAGCGGGTCGGGGCCTTGGTCGCCCGACGCCTGGCCCAAGCGGGTGTTCGCCTGGCGCTCAGCTACCGGGGTTCCAAGCGTGCGGCCCAGCGGCTCCAGGCGGCGTTGACGCCGATGACCCGGACCTGCCTGGTCCAGGCCGACGTGAGCCGGCCGGAGGACGTGGTCCGGTTGATGCATACGGTCCGCGAGGAACTCGGGGACCTCTCCTTTCTCGTCAACCTGGCGTCGGGATTTCCGCGGGCGCCCTTGGATTCGTTGGATGCGGCCGCATGGGAAGCGGCGGAGCCAGCGGCACGGGCCAACTACCTGCTGGCCGTCCACGCTTCCCGCAGCATGCGGGAAAACCCGGGACCGACCCGGGGGCACCTGATCTTCTTCAGCGACTGGGCCGCCGGAGGAACTCCGTATCGGAACTACCTCCCCTACCTCACCTCCAAGGCGTCTATCGATTTCATGACCCGTGCCTTTGCCGTCGAACTGGCGCCCCATGGCATTCTGGTCAATGCCATCGCCCCCGGGCCCACCATGCGTCCCCCGGAAATCAGCAGCGAGGACTGGGAGCGAAACGTGATCTCCCGAACTCCCCTCCGGCGCGAGTCCGCCGCCGGCGAGATCGCCGAGATGATCGTGACCCTCCTCAAGAGCGAGACCATCACGGGCGAGACCGTCCGAATCGATGCCGGCCGGCATCTGGCGGGCCCGGGTGTGGATTGAGCGCTCCCCGCCGCGGCCGTGAGGGGGGACCGCAACTTGCAAGTTCCATACCGTAAATGCAGTCTAGGCATTGATGTTGCGGCCCATCGCACAAGCGGTTTCACTGCTGATTCTTCTGTCGGGATCCGTCCCGGCGGAGACTTCTCTGACCTGGTCCAAGGGGCCGGATCTGGCGCTGCCCAGAGGCGGTTACAGCGCCGCCGTCTACCAGGCGGGAATTCTCGTCGTTGGGGGAGCGTACTGGCGGGACGGGGAGAAACTCTGGACAGACCGGGTCGACTTTTACGACCCCAAGACTGAAGCCTGGTCGCAACGGCCGTCGCTGCCCGAGCCTCTGGGTTATGGGGGAATGGTCCGGATCGAGGAGGACCTCTATCTGTTGGGCGGAGGCAATGGGCTTCAGCCTCAAAGCAAGGTCTTCAAGCTGACCGAATCGGGCTGGTCCGTGGTGGGCGAAAATCCGGCGCCCCGCTACCTGGCTTCGGTGGTGGCCGTCGGGTCCACCATCTACCTGTTGGCGGGAAGCCTCAGCATGAGCGATCTGGACCGTTGCACCGATGAGGTCTGGTCCCTGGACGTTTCGACCGGCGGCTGGCAGAGGTTGGCGCCGATTCCGGGGCCGCCCCGGATGATTCATGCGGCGGCCGTTCTGGGACGCTCGGTGTATGTCTTCGGAGGCTCCACCAAGAAGCCGGGCCAGCGGCTGCGGAACCTGGATGACGCCTACCGTTTCGACACCGAGTCGGGGCAATGGACCCCGCTGGGTCCGACTCCGGTGGCGGCCCGGGCCTGGTGGGCCGAGCCGGTGGGGGAACTGATCTACCTCTCTGGCGGCTACGCCGATACGTTTCAGGGAACCGTGTACGAATACGATCCTGCCGGAGACACCTACACGCTGGTTTCCGGATTCGAGCCGGGCTTGGCGGATACCGAGTTCCTGCACCTGGATGGAGCCTTCTACGGAATCTCCGGTGAAGACAGGGGCCGGTCCCGCTTCCCCGGGCTTCTCGTTGGCCGCTTTCCGGAGGAGCCGTCCGAGGAGGAGTCCGAGGGGCCATCCGACGAATAGTCGAAAGATCACCCTTCCCGTTCCGAACGCTTCGTCCAATCCCGGTTGCCAATGGGTCTGAGCAACGACGGCAAGAATGAATCCCGGCAATCGGATTTCATTCAGCCGTTCCCTCTCCGGTACGCTGGTTTTTGTCTCGTGATTCTGGCGTGGGCGGCCTGTTATTCCCCGCTCTTGAGTGGGCGATGGGTGGTTACTTATGACGCCCTGGCTCAAAACTTCCCCGCTGCCGCATTCTCGGCAACTGCGATTCAGCAAGGCGATTCCCCCTTTTGGAATCCATACGTCTTCGCCGGGCATCCTGCGCTGTCCGACCCTCAGATGTTCATGTTCTCTCCCCTGCTGACGCCTTTGATGGTTCTGGGGGACCCGCGTGACATCCACTGGTTCACCCTGATCGTCGCTTTTCATGTACTGGCTGGCGGAATTGGGTTCTACATTCTGCTCCGGCGTTCGGACGCGGCGCCTTTGCCGGCGGCTGTGGGAGCCGTTGTCTTCATGTTTGGCGGTTACGCACTGGCGAGGCTGCAACATACGACCATGATCCTGAGCTACGGGTACTTCCCCTGGGCACTCGTGCTGTTGAGGCAACTGTTGCGCTCGCCCCGCGCCGGCATTGCGTTGGCTTTCGGCGCGGTCGCCGGGGGCATGGCGGTGCACGGCAACCAAGTGTCGTACCTGTTGTTGCTGGCTCTCGCCGCCGTCCCGGTGGCGGCGTTTTTCAAGACGCCGGACAAAGCCGTGTTCCTGCGCCGAAAACTGCCCTGGCTGGCCGTTGGGGGGATTGTCGGATTCCTGGTTCTGCTGCCCCAGATCTACGGCATCTTTCTGTTTCTGGACGACAGCAACCGCCCCCATTTCGAGTATGCATTCGCTGCCCGGCAATCCATTTGGCCTTATTTTGTGGCGACGCTGGTCGTACCCAACCTGTTCGGCGCTCTTGGGGACAACTATGTCGGGGTGTCGGACCGCACGGAGTCGTTGCTGTACATCGGTGGCCTCGGCGCCTGGGTCTTGGCGTTCTGGGGCTTGTGGCGCGGATGCCTCTGGCGGAGCCGCAACCTGTTTTTCCTCGGAATGCTGGTGTTTTCGCTCCTGTACGTGTTGGGCGACCTGACGCCCGCATATCGTCTGTTCTACGACGTCATTCCCGGCGTCGCACTCTTCCAGCGCCCACCGGACGCCGGTTTTCTGCTCAATATCGCCTTGGCGGGTCTGGTCTCCCTGGTGTTGGACGAAGTGATGCGAAGCGGCCCGAAGCGGCTCCCATCCGTCTGGACGCGTGTCGCGGGAGGAGTCTGCCTGGTGCTTCTTGGGACGGCCTGTACCCTTGCCGCTTGGAAGAGCGCGGCCCTTCACGAGAATTGGAGGCCGGTGTTACAGGCTGTCGGCGTCGCCTCCGCCTGGATCTTCGTGTCGGCGCTGGTCTTGTCGCTGCTGTTACGGCACGGCAAGTTCCGATGGCACTTATCCATCGTGGCCACCGCTCTCGTGGTGGCCAACCTGGGACTGGTCAACCTGAACCGCAGGATCAATCTGGTCCGGACCAGCGACATCAGCCATCCCGGGGGGCTGCCGAAGGCACATCGGCAAATTGTGGAGTTCATTCGCGAAAATACGGCGGCCGGCGAGAGCGGTTCTCCGCCTCGTCGTGTCGATCTGATCTACGCCGGCGCGGAGATGTCGAATCTGCCCAATCTATTTCCGTTTCATTCCATATCGGGCGCCAATCCATTCGTTTCCGGCCGCTACCAGATGTTCGCGGGGAAACGAAACGTCTACTCCGGCCCGCCCCTGTTCTCACCCATGATGCCGGGTTATTCATCGGAGGCATTGGATTTTCTGGATGTGAAATACGTGATCACGGCCTTGGACCTGGAGGATTACGATTCAACTTACGATGCCGTCAAACTGCCGCTGGTGACTCGCTTTGCCAACATCTCGGTCTACGAGAATCCGGATCTGCTGCCGCGAGCACGCCTCTTGAAGCGGTTCCAGGTTGCCGGCAGCAGGGAGCGAGCGGCGGAACTGCTGGCCAGTCCGTCTTTTTCTCATCATGGCAACGCTGTGGTCGAATTGCGGGGAGGCTTGACTTCCGAGTTGGAAGAAGTATTTGGGGCGGGTGGAGTCGATCCTTTCGCCGCCGATTCGAGTATCGAGATTGCGACCGAGTCAAGCGACCGCGATCGAGTCCGGATCGTCCGTTACGAAAATGACCGCGTGGATGTCGTGGCCGACAGCAATCATCCCCGCCTGCTGGTCCTGGCGGACGTGCTTACCGACGGATGGAAGGCCTATCTGGGCGAAAGGGAACTGCCGATCCATTACGCCAACTACGCCTTTCGAGGTGTGTTCCTGCCTCCGGGACGCAACGAAGTCAGCTTTCGCTTCCGGCCCTTCGACACCGACGTCGCCCTCAACGTCCTGCGGAGGATCTTCTCCAAACGAGACGAAAACCCGGTTCCGATTCGATACCGGTGACGGGTCCGGTTGACCCGGCAAGGTGGTCCGGCCGCGGGCGTTCGGATCAATCTCCAACTCGTAGCGCGCTCCTGCGGTATGATGCGGCGCGAACGATTTTTGCCCGCACACGCGGAGGATAACAGGAGAATCTTTCCATGACAGGTTCGATACTTACGATCATTGTCTCCCTTGTTTTGACCGCCTCCGGTTTCGCTGGTGGGCTTCCCGCAGAGACCCTGGCGGAGCCGGGCCGTTCCGGCGCAGGTGCCGAATCCACTCCCGAGGGGGTCCACTGCAAAGGCCAGCCTCAAGGCACATCCTGCTGGATGGAATTGGCCAATCAGCCGGGATGTTACGTCTGGAACAGCTACTTCCAGCAGGACGAGACCTTGTCTTGGAACGCAGGGTGCGCCGAGGGGTTGGCTCACGGAAAAGGCACGCTGACGGAGGTCTGGGACGGGGGCAAAAAGAAAGAGGAAAAAACCGGGCGCATGGTGGAAGGAAAGGCACAGGGGCCATGGGTCTTCCGCGACCAGGATGGGTCCGACTCAAAAGGCTCGTATAAGGATGGGATGCGTCACGGCGACTGGGTCGAGCGCGTGGCGGGAGGAACCGTCCAGGAAGGGCCGTACGAGGCGGGGAAACGGCAGGGCAAGTGGGTTCTGCGCTTCGCTACCGGGACCGTCATGGAGGGCCCGTTCGTGAAGGGGTACCAGGAGGGCTCGTGGGTGTTGCGTTTCGCTAACGGGAACGTCTCGGAGGGCCCGTACAAGGCGGGTAGGCGTCACGGCGACTGGGTCGAGCGTTTGGCGAATGGAACCGTGCAGGAAGGCCCGTACGAGGCAGGGAAACGCCAGGGCCGGTGGGTGTTGCGTTTCGCTTCCGGGACCGTGATGGAAGGCCCGTTCGTGGGGGGACAGCGTCAGGGTCATTGGGTCGAGCGCTACGCGGATGGAGCCGTCCTGGAAGGCTCGTATGAGGCGGGGAAGGAGCAGGGCCATTGGGTTGAACGTTTGGCGGACGGGACCATCCAGGAAGGTCCGTATGAGGAGGGGAAGCGGCACGGATGGTGGTTCAAGCGCAGGAAAGGGGTCGTGGTTGAGGAAGCGTACTTTGTGAAGGGGGAAGGAGCGTGGGGCCAAAGTTAGCAGGAGAGCCTCTCCATGACAGGTCCGTTCCGCACTCCGGGAGCCTACGGCGCAGACTCCTGGCTGTTTTGGTCCTGTTCAGTAATTCCGGTCTCGCCGGGCCGCTTCTTCCGGAGACTCGGGTAAACCCTGGAGCGGGAGCGGGTCCTGCCGCCGAGGAGGCCCGGTGCAAGGGTCAGCCCGCGGGCGCGTCCTGCTGGATGGAACTGGCCAACCACCCGGGATGTTCCGTCTGGATCAACCATTACCAGCCCGAAGAGACTGTGAACTGGACCTCAGAGTGTGTTGACGGGTTGGCTCAGGGCACGGGCTCGCTCACGGCGGTTTGGGACGGTGGCAAGAATACCAAGGAAAAAACAGGATCCCTTGTGGATGGAAAACCACAGGGGCGGTGGGTCTACCGCGACCAGGACGGGACCGTCGCGGAAGGCTCATACGAGGCAGGGAAGCGTCATGGCCAATGGGTCGAGCGTCTGGCGGACGGGACCGTGCAGGAGGGCTCGTACGAATCCGGGGAGCGTCATGGCCAATGGGAACTACGCTTCGCTTCCGGGACCGTCATGGAGGGCCCGTTTGTGGACGGGAACCAGCAGGGCCGGTGGGTGTTGGGTTTCGCTTCCGGTAACGTCTCGGAAGGCCCGTATGAGGCGGGGAAGCGTCACGGCCACTGGGTTGAGCGCCTGGCTTCCGGGACCGTCCAGGAAGGCCCATACGAGGCGGGGAAACGCCAGGGCCGGTGGATGTTGCGCTTCCATTCCGGAACCGTGATGGAAGGCCCGTTTGTGGCGGGCCAGCGCCAGGGTCGCTGGGTCGAGCGCTACGCGGACGGGGGCGTGCAGGAAGGCCCGTTTGTGGCGGGGAAACGCCAGGGTCATTGGGTCGAGCGCTACGCGGACGGGGACGTCTTGGAAGGCGCGTATGAGGCGGGGAAGGAGCAGGGCCAATGGGTGTTGCGTTTGGCGGACGGGAGCGTCCTGGAAGGCCCCTATGAGGCGGGGAAGCGTCACGGGCATTGGGTCGAGCGCGACAAGGACGGGTACGTCACGGAAGGCGTGTATGTTGATTCACTGCGTCACGGATGGTGGATCATGCGCAAGAGAGGGATTGTGCTTGAGGAAATGTACTTTGTGAAAGGGGAAGGCGAGTGGGGCCAAAATTAGGCCGTTCGCCCTGGGAGCGAAGACCGTCTTGTCCTCGTCTTCATGGCCGCCGCCTGACCCGTGTTTCTTTCGTCAGTCCTCCCGCGCCTCGCGCCCTCGCCGCCTGACCCGCGCCACGATCACAGCGGCGAACCCCAATACTCCGCCGATCAATACGAACGCCGGCGTGTCCGCGCCTTGCTCGCCGAGCGATGCATTGAACACGCCGCCGGCGAGCATGCCGATCAGCACCGCGAGCATAGCCCTCACGGCGCCGCTGAATCCGGTACGGGATTTTCCTTCAGTCATGGTTTTATCTCCAGTTGCTCAAACTCGCCGCCAATCCGTTGCCGGCGACCGCCGGTGTTCTCCTCCGTTACCGAACGGCGGGTACCGCCGCGTCCAATATTTCCGTCGAGGCGGTCCAGCCCGCCTTTACCGCCGCTTCACCTCGATCATGCGGCCGCAGATCCGGCGGGACGGGGAAGTGTAGTAGTCGTCCCGCTTGTCGTAGACGATGAACAGCTTGCCGGGGCTGATCTCGCGAACCGTGGTGTAGGCCCCGGTGATGTCCATGGCGAGCCGGGTCACCTGGGTCCAGGAGTGCCCCTGATCCAGACTGAAGGCCACGAAGATCCCGTCGTCCTTGAAATCGGGCTTGTGCCCGAAGCTGGCCACCAGGGTGCCGTCGTGCATCTCGATCAGGTCCGGGTCGACGCCCACGATGTCCCGCCACCGGCCCCAGCGGCTGTACTGCCAGCGCATGGGCTGGGCTTGGCTCCAGGTGGCTCCTTCGTCGTCGGAATGGGCTTGGTAGATGGGGTTTTCCCGACCGGTGCGCATCAGGCAGACGAGCCGCCCCACGTGCCTCCCCTGGCTGAGGCGGACAATTACCGGTTCGTTGAAGCCCTCCTGCCCCATGGGTCCCTCGGCGATGGTGGAGACGTACGACCAGTTCTTGCCCACGTCGGTGGAGCGGAGCAGCAGCGCTCGGAACTGCTTCATGCTGGGCTTGTACTGGCTGGGGGTGTTGTCTTCCTTGAAGACGCCGTAGATGCCGGCCAGGAGGTCTCCGTTGGGCAGCTCCAGGATGGTGCGGTGCCACAGAATCCCCGTAGGGACGGTGTCTCCCCGGTCGTCGCCCAGATTCGGCTTGGCCCGGGGAACGTGGGCGATGTAGGGAGATGGGGTCACCGTCTGCCACTGGTCGTCCGAATGCCAGACCTGCCCCTGGAAACGGCCGTCCCCGATGTACTTGCTGTAGTAGTCGAAGATCAGGATCCGGCCGGATCCTAGCTCGAGGGTGCATCCCGAAATGATGGGCCCGTCGCCCTGTTCCTCGGTGGGATGCCAAAGTTTCCAGGTCTTGCCGCCGTCGGCGGAACGCACCGTCCGGGGGATGTCTCGCGGGTAATTGGGACCGGTGTAGGACTCGGGATTGGGCCGGAGGACGGTTCCGACGACGATAATGGTCCTTTCCCGGGTGGTGGTCATGTAGGGGAAGATGGCGTCCTCCATGACCACCGTCTGGGGTCCGACTCGGACTTCCAGTGGTTCCTGTGCCGATTCAGTGGCGGCGATCGCCGGGACCAGTTGCGCCCAAAAAGCTAGTACCCAATAACATGTAATCATTCGTATACTATGGTGGGAGGCTGGAGGACTCGGTAAGGAGGAGTTCTCATGGCACCACGCTATCGTGTCACGCTCACAGTGGAAGAGCGCTCAGAATTGAAGGCCTTGACCCGGGCGGCGACCAAGACGACCGGCAAGCGGTTCCTGTACGCGCGGGCGCTGTTGTTGTGCGACCGCGGGCCGGAAGGGCCGGGATGGACCGTGGCCCGGGTGGCCGAGGCGCTGGGCGTCTCGGCGCGCACGATCGAGCACTTGAAACGGCGGTTTGTGGAGCAGGGGTTGGAGTTCGCCCTGGAGCGCAAGCGGCGGGTGCGGCCGCCGCGGAAAGTGATCTTCGACGGCGCGTTCGAGGCTCGCCTGGTCGCCTTGGCCTGCTCCCCGGCCCCGCCGGGACGGCAGCGCTGGACCCTGCGCCTGTTGGCGGAGAAAGTGGTGGAACTGGGCTGGGTCGAGCGGGTCTCGGTGATGACGGTGCAGCGGACGTTAAAAAAAACCAACTGCAGCCTCACCGGAAGAAGTACTGGCGAATCCCGCCCCGGGGCAGCGCCGCATTCGTAGCCTGCATGGAGGACGTTTTAGAAGTCTATGCCCGTCCATACGACCCCCGTCGTCCGGTGGTCTGCATGGACGAGACCAACAAGCAGTTGATCGGAGAAGTGCGGGAACCGTTGCCGGTTGCGCCCGGCCAGCCGGAGCGGATCGAGCATGAGTACGTGCGCAACGGGGTCGCACAGATCTTCCTGGAGGTGGAGCCATTGACCGGGCGAAGCCATGTGGAGGCGTGCGAACGGCGCACGCGCCAGGATTGGGCCCGGTGGATCGAGGGCATGTTGGAGAGGCGATACCCGGAGGCCGAGCGGGTGGTCCTGGTCTTGGACAACCTGAACACACACGGAATCGAATCGCTGTACGCAACTTACGAGCCCCGACATGCCCGCCAACTGGCACAACGACTGGAAATCCACTACACGCCGAAGCACGGCAGTTGGCTCAACATTGCAGAAATCGAATTGAGCGCGCTGTGCGGACAATGCCTGGACCGCCGGATTCCAAGCCTGGCCGGGATGCAACGTGAGATCGGGGCTTGGGTTGCGGATCGGAACCAACGGCAAACCGAGATCGACTGGCAGTTCAAGACGGAGGATGCACGCATCAAGCTGAAGAGCCTGTATCCACAGCTTTAAGTGTTATGGGGTACTAGTAGTGACGCGATTGACATTGTTCGGAGCCGCTCCGCCATTTTTACTTTCGTTTCCTCCTCAGCGTTCGGTCGAGGGAATGGGAAACCGACGCGAAACGCCCGGATATTACTCGGATTCGAATCTAGGCTCCAACTGGCCAGATGAACCGCGTCTCTAAGTTCTTGGAACAGGAAAACGGTACGGGTGACGGGCCCATTGGGTCACTTGTGGCAGAAAGAGGCAAATGGGAAGTAGGCGAAGGCTTGTAGTCCCCAGTTGGCAAGAACCATCAGTCCGTGGCTCGCAGCCGGTTGAGTTCGCCGGTCCGGGACTTCCGAACCCGAGCGCCGCCGCCGTCCACAACTCAGTATATCCAATTCCGGCATGCCCGGATCGCTGCCACCACCTCAAGGTACCCGGGGCAAAGCGCAATATATTGGGCTGGCCGACGACGTTCCCTCCTGGGTAAACTTGGCGCCGAATCGGAGGTATCGATGGCTCCCCTGCTTACAGATCGTCTCGGCGAATTGCTTCAAGAGCACGAATGCCTCTACGGCATCCTGTGCCGGGACGCGACGTTGACCGACATCGAGTTGATGGCGCAGACCGGATACCACCTGGTCTGGCTGGATCTGGAGCACTGTCCCCAGTCCATTCCCGAGCTGATCCGGCTCACCCGCAGCATCGAGCATCTGGGGATGGTGCCCCTGGTGCGGATCCCCGAGCTGCTGCGAACCAATGTCCAGCCCCTGGTGGACGGGGGCGTTCGGATCGTGACCCTGCCGGACGTCCGGACGGTGGATCAGGCCGCCCGGCTGGTTCAACTGGGAAAGTTCCCGCCCCTGGGACAGCGAGGCGTATCCTCCACCAGCGCCGGGATCGGCTTTCAGCTTGGCCCTGATCCGCTGGAGACCCTGCGCCGGGCCGACCGGTCGGTGCGGATGATGGTCATGTTCGAGAGCGACGAGGGCTACGGGAACCTGGAAGAGATCGTCGGTCTCGACGGGATCGACATGGTCTCCGTGGGTCCCGGAGACTGGGCCACCGGCCTGGGTCTCGGCGGCCGGGAGGCAAAGGAATATCTGGCCCCCAGGATCGAGCGCATCCTGCGTGTGACCCGGGATGCGGGCAAGATTGCGGTCATGTCTGCCTCCGGGCCTGCCGATGCGCGGTATTACGCAGATCTCGGCGTCAGAGTATTCATCGTGGGGGTCGACGTGGCGATGAAGCGAATGGCTCTGGTGAAGACGCTGCGCCAGTATCAGGGCGGGGAGGTGTGATGAGTGTTCAACTCGAGTTTGTAGGACATGCCTGCTTTCGTGTCTTGGAAGAGGGAAGGCCGACCCTGGTCACGGACCCGTTCACCCTGACTATCACAGGTCTGGGGAACGACGGCCTGAGGCTGGACGGGGACATCGTGATCGTCAGCTCGCTGACCGACGACTTGCACGACAACGTGGGTCTGGTCAGGGGCGGGCCTCACGTGATCAACGCCCTGGACGTCGCCAACGGACGGGCGGAGGAAATCATCAACGGCGAGCCGGTGGCGGCGATTCCGGCGGCGGAGACGCCGGATCATCCCGACGGCCCCGAAGACAACGCCCTCTACGCCTTCCGGGCCGGTGGCCTCTGGTTCGCCCACATGGGGGACGTGGGGTACGAGCTGAGCCGGGAGGAGTTGGCGCCGTGGGCGGATCGGTGTGACGTGCTGCTGGCGCTCGTGGGCGAGGGGTTCACGGTTCCATTGGACGCCCTGGACCGGATGATCGAGATCCTGCAGCCCACCTGGATCGTTCCCATGCACTACGCTCTGCCTCCCTTCGGATTCCGGGGAGTTCCCGGCGGCAACATGAGTCAGGTGGACGTTTTTCTGAATCGGCGTCCGCGCGACCCGGTCATCGTCGCCCGCCATCACACCATCACGTTCCCGACCCGGCGCGCCTGTGACGGACGGCCCACCATCGTGGTCCTGGAGCCGTCAGGCTACAAGGCGACCGCGGGTCTTCCCGAGTTTCGTGTGGCCTCCTATTGAATCCGGCGGCCGCGCGTCGCCGAGGCAGGAAGAATGGCGATCGGAGAGACTATGGCGAGGACCGTTTCATCACCGTCGGCTTTCCAGCCGCCGGCTCTTCGTCTGGCCCCGCCTTGCTCTGCTTTGGGGCGAAGAGGGCACCCACAAGGTGCCCCTACTGAAATCTCTCTTCGGTTTGTTCCCGAAAAAAGGTCTGCGCCTTGTTGATCTCGCTCATTATCTTATTGTCAGGCAGGTCTCCCCGAACAAAAATGAGCACTGACGCCGGGTCAGAATCATCAATATTCAAGTGCATCGCCCAAAGGTTGAAAGCGCATTTGCCTGTAGCCGTGCCGTAGCGACGTTTGAACAGCAGGTCCTGATGGGCTTTTCCGCGACGAATCAGAGCGTAGCAAAATGGGTTCTTTTGCATTTTTGGTAGTCGGTTTTCCTATTAATTCATATTTCTTGCTTCGAGACGATTCGGATATTTAAATAAGTTGACAGCTACCTATGTTTCCCCCGCTGCGGGGAGATACAGGCGTGAGGAAGCACACACGCCTCCAGCGGCAATAGATATAAAGATATAGATGTTTAAATACATGAATAATGTCATTCGACGGCAGATAATGGGAATAGGATGTGGGTTTCCGGAGCCGTCAGGTTATCCGGAGCCATAGGCTCCCCAGGGTTTTTTGTCCAGGACCCTCTCCAGAAAGCGCAGGGCGTTCCCGCCCAGAATCTTCCTGATCTCCTCGTCGCTGAAGCCGCGGGCCACCAGGCCGACTGTCCAGTAGGGCCAGTTGCTCCACTCCATGGGCCGGGCTGTGTAATTCGGAATATAGGTCAAGTCGGTGCCGATGCCGACGTGGTCAATCCCGGCCACCTTGACGGCGTGTTCCAGGTGCCGGGCGAATTGTTCGAAGGTCGCCGGACGGGGCGGGTCGCTGTTCCATTTTGAACGGTTACCCGGGTCCCCTTGATTCCAGAGCCGGTGGTCGATGATGTAGATCCCGATGAGTCCGCCCTTGCCCGCCACCACTCGCAGGTAGTCGTCGTCCACGTTGCGCTGGTCGATGTCCCGGTAGACGGCGGAGCAGGCGGTGTGACTGTTGATCACCGGCTCGACCGATGTCTCGGCTGCATCGAGCGCGGTCCGGCGGGCGGCGTGGGAGAGATCGACGGCGACGCCGAGTTCGTTCATCCGGTGCACCAGTTCGTGGCCCTCCCGGGAGAGGCCCGGGTCCCGGTGCCAGAGCTGGTAGGCGTCCCAGGCCACGGCGTTGGAGTGGGTGTGGCTGAGCTGGGCCATGCGCACTCCCAGTCCGTAGAAGAGGTCCAGGTGTTCCACCGACTTTCCGGGCACCCAGAGGGCGTGGACGCCTTGAAGTTGGGACAGGAGTCCCAGCTTTCCCTGGCTGCGGGCCTGGCGTAGATTCTCAGCGCTCGCAATCCGCACCACGTCCGGCAAGCGGCCGTAGGCCAGATTGGAGGTGGCCATCCAGCGCAGGCACTGATCGAAGGTGTAGTGGCCGGCGTTGTCCTCTATGGCCAGATCCAATCCCGTGAGCTGGTAAAGAGCCCGCCAGTCCTCTTGCCAACCGATTTCGAAGGCGGACTCCAAGGGTTTGTGTTCCCACCAGGTCCGGCGCACCACCCGAGAGGCGTCGCTGGGATCGACGCCTTCGGCTTCCAGTTCCTGCCGATCCCACCGGAGCTTATGCTCGAGTCGCGGCCCCGGTTGCCCGATGGCGGCGGCGACGTAGACGGCGCCCATGAGATCGGCGACGTATGCGTCGTGGTGGAGCTGGAGCCCGTGTTCGAGCTGCTTCGGAGTTGGCTTCAACTCGGCCAGGATGGTTTCCCTGCCGGCCATGACACGTGATCGGATCGGTTCTCGCAGAGACTTGCCGGTCAGAGCCTCGGGGCTGGGGACAGCGCGGCGCGAGTAGACGTACGGCGCTGCGGCGATTCCGCCGGCGAGCGTCCCCTGCAGGAGAGAACGCCTGGAGAATGGTTGCTGATTCATGATCCGGTTCCTCGGTTGAGCGTCACCTCTCGAATCGGCGAAACCATCCCGATTCGGGATTCGATTCCATTGTCCCCCAACGGGATCGCCACCAGAAGTCCGCCCGCGACCCGGTGGGAGTGTCCACGTCTCGAACCATCAGGTTCAAGCGCAAGTTCCGCCAGGTGGCCCCGGCGATTGCGTCCAGGGAGGCATGGGGAATGGCCATCTCCAGGGTATATCCGGCCGGATTGGGCGAGCTCCAGGCCCGCAGGCCGTCGATGGGGTCCCGGCCCCGGAACACGATGGCGGCTCCGGGCTGGGAGCCCGGGGCGAGTCGTACTGTACGGTCACGACTCGCTGCGTTGGCGTCATCGGAATGGCCCTGGCCTCCGGATTCGGCGGGACGGGGATCCAGGTACAGGACGACGCTGTCCCGGAGCGAAGACCGCCTGCCGGCCAGGTGGATCCGCCGATCGTCCCGCACTTCCACACCCAGATACAGGTACGCCTGGTCTTGAACCAGGCCGAAACGAACGCCGAGGTCTTGAGGGCCGGTCCACGTGGAGGCATCTCCGGACAACTGCCGGGGCCGGGCCATGGAGACGGGTAGGGACGGCCAATCGTTGAGCCGTCCGTCCAGGGTAGGCGGGCCCTCTTCCCGGTGAGCGATGAGCGGGCGGTGCTCCGCCGCGGCGTAGATGGTTCGAGTCCAGGAGACGGGCCGCGGGAGCTGGTCCGGCCGGTAGGTGGTCCGCACTTCCGCCGCCAGGGCGTCTTCGGCGGTGGGTTGCCAGGACTCGGGCCAATTCAGCGTGACCTCCAGTTTCTCGGCGGAGCCGGGCGCCAGAGTCTTGACGACGGCGTAGGGGGCCGGTGTCAGATGGGTGTGGGCTTCCCAGCGGACTCGGACCTCGAGCGGTAGATCCGCCCGGTTTTCCATCTCGATCCAAGTCCGTCCGCGCCCGGGAGAATCGGTGGCGATGGGATCGAGTCGAACCGCATGCTCACCGCCGAGCCGATTCGTGAGCCGCGCCATGGCCTCGGTCCGCACGTCCTCTCCCAGGATCCCGTCCAGCTTCAGGTTGGCCATCACCGGTCCGTCGGCGGTCATGGTGACCCAGCTGACGTGGTCGAAGCGGCCGTGGGAGAGCCCGGAGAGGGGACTGCCGCCGCCGGTGGTGGCCAGTTGGTAGTACTTGTACTGGTCGCGCTGGTAGCGGACGTAGCGGTGCCGGTGGCCGGCGAATGCCGTGTGGGGCCGGCCGGCCAGGGCCTGTTCCACCGCTTCCCATCCCGATCCCGCCTGGTAGTCCCAGAGGGGTTTGTGGAGGAAGACCAGGGTCCAGCGGACCTGGGTGTTGGCTTCCAGGATCCGCCGCGCGAAATCGGCCTGCTCGGGTCCGATCCGGCTGGGAGCCCCGTCTTCCGTGTTCAGGCAGAGAAACAGGACCCCCTTGTAGACGAAGTGGTAATAAGTGGGGCCGAACCGTTTCGTCCACTCCCTCCGCGCCGTGTCGTCCCAGATGTCGTGGTTTCCGGGAATGTAGAAGAACCGCATCCGGAGGATGTCGACGGCGTCCCGGAAATCGGACCACTCGCGCTCGACCTGGTCCAGGTCGTCCGTCGCGCCCTCGATGAGGTCTCCCACGCTGACGACGAACTCCGGCCGCAGATGGTTGATCTTGCGGAGCGCGCTGCGAAATATCCCCTCCCGGTGTCCGCCGGTGCGGTCGGAGACGATGACGAATTGGAAGTCATCGGGGTTATTCAGCAGACTCTTGGCGGTCCAGGGCGTGGGACCCTCGATCTCGGGGAAACGGGTCGGGTGCGTCCCGGAGTCCTGGCTCGGAGGGGTCCAGGCGGCTACGAGGCCCAGGGCCGAAACCACTCCCAGGATCAGCAATCGGCGGAAGGTCGTGTTTTTTGTTTGCATGGGCTCATTCTATGCGGCTTTCTGGGACTTCGTCACGAATGGGAGCTGAGAATATGGCGAAAATCGGGAGTTCGGCGGCTGGGAAACCGCCGCTCCCCGATGGGCGGCTCGTAGCGGGACAGGGAAGTGGTGGGCCTAAGTGGATTTGAACCACTGACCTCACGCTTATCAGGCGTGCGCTCTAACCAGCTGAGCTATAGGCCCTTGCAGAACGGCAGATTATAGCTTAGGGGGGAAATGGCTGGCAAATATGCGGACGGCCGGCAAGGCGCCGGTCCCGCGGGGCTGCTGCTAGAATGAGACCCGTGGCCAGAAACGTGGGGACCGCGATACCGGACCGGATCGTGTCCGAGATCCGAAGAGATCCTCCGATAGCGGAGGCGATTCCGCTTGTCAGCGTGGACCCGGAAGGGTTTCCGCACGTCGCTCTCTTGTCCTATTACGAACTGTTTCTCCAGGACGATGTTCTCGGGTTTTTCGTCCACAAGGGAAGCCGTTCGGGACGCTTCCTCAAGACCGGGCGCCGCTGTACTCTTCTGTTCGTGAACGCCGACTTTGTCGTTTACATCAAGGGACGGGCTCATTGGAGAGGGGACCGTGAGTCCTGCTCCGTATTTCAGCTCCAGGTGGAAGCCGTGCTGGAGGACTCTCCTCTGCCCGAGGAGGGGGAAGTATGCCTGAAGTCCGGGCTCCGGTTCGGAGCCGAAGAGGAATCACTGGAGAGCCGAGCCCGGTTGAGGCGGAGGATGGTATGGAACTAGCGAAGCATCGGGCCGACGTCGTGGTCGTGGGAGCCGGACCCGGAGGTTACGCGGCCGCGTTTCGGGCGGCCGATCTAGGCCTTCAGGTGGTGATGGTGGATGCCCGGGGACGGCCCGGAGGCGTCTGTCTCCACGACGGATGCATCCCTTCCAAGACCCTGCTCCACGTGTCGGACCTCCTGACCCGGATTCGCGAGGCGGACCGGCTGGGCATCGAGGTTGGGGAACCCAGAGTGAACCTGGACCGGCTCCGAGCCTGGAAACGGTCGGTCATCGACCGTCTCGCGTCGGGAGTCGCCCATCTGGCCCGCCAGCGAGGCGTGCGGATGTTCTGGGGACGGGCCCGATTCCTGTCCTCGACCAGATTGGCGGTCAGCGGAGAGGACTCTGCGGAGATCGACTTTTCCCACGCTGTCCTGGCTACAGGCTCGCGCCCGGTGGTCTTGCCCGGGATGCCGGTTGACAGCCCTCGCCTCTTGGATTCCTCCACGGCGCTTGACTTGGCGACGATTCCGGAGACCCTGCTGGTGATCGGCGGGGGATACATCGGCCTGGAGCTGGGAACCGTCTACGCGGCGCTGGGAAGCCGGGTCACGGTGGTGGAGATGTTGGACAGTCTGCTGCCCGGCGTGGACCGGGATCTGGTCCGGCCCCTGGAAAAACGGATCCGGAAGAACTTCGAGGCCGTCCACCTGCAAAGCCGGGTCGGGCGCGTCAGGGAAATCGAAAACGGATTGGAGGTGGAACTGGAGTTGTCGGGTGAAACGGTTACACGCCGTTTCGATCAGGTGCTGGTGGCTGTGGGACGGCGTCCGAATTCGGAGGGCCTGGGATTGGAGAACACGGGAATGACGGTCGACGCCCAGGGCTTCATCGGGACGGACTCGCAGTGCCGGACCGACGATCCGGCGATCTTCGCCATCGGGGACGTGGCCGGCCAGCCCATGCTGGCTCACAAGGCCACCAGGGAAGCCAAGGTGGCCGCCGAGGTCATCGCCGGTGAGGAATCCGGTTTCGAGCCGGAGGCGATTCCAGCCGTGGTTTTCACCGATCCCGAGGTGGCCTGGTGCGGCCTCACCGAAGGGGAAGCCAAGGCCACCGGCCAAGAGGTCCAGGTCGTGCGGTTTCCCTGGGCGGCGTCGGGCCGGGCCCAGACCATGGGAAGGCCCGAGGGCATGACCAAGATCATTCTCGATCCCGACTCGGGGCAGGTCCTGGGTGTCGGGATCGTGGGCGCCCACGCCGGGGAGCTTATCGCGGAAGGAGTTGCGGCCATTGAGATGGCGGCTCTGGCCGAGGATCTGACGCTCTTCATTCATGCCCATCCCACGCTTTCCGAGACGTTGGGCGAGGCGGCGGAGTTTTTCCTGGGTCAGCCCACGCACCTGTTTCGCCCGCCGAGGCGGCGGAGGAGCTAGGAGAGGCATGGGAGGGGCGACATCCTTGTCGCCCACAGGAACGATTTCCAGTCGCCCCGTCCTTCCCTGAGGGGGGATGAAAAAGGAGGCACCCTGTCCCCCTTGCCCCCCCAGGGCGGCGACAGGAAAGTCGCTGCCCCTTCGGCGATTGGAAATCGCCGCTCCACGGGATTGCCTTGAGCCGGCGATCGGGGGTATTTTTGGAGCCGTTTCCAAGAAAGGACCGGTCCACTATGGGAGAGAGCCGCGACAGCTTTGGCTGCCGATCCAAACTGACGACAAGTAACGTCGAAGCCGACTATTTCGATCTCACTTTGCTGGAGCACAGCGGGGTGGGCCGTGTATCGCGGCTCCCCTTCTGCATGAAGATCCTGCTGGAGAATCTGCTCCGGCATGAGGACGGGGTCACGGTGACCGCCGAGGACGTGTCCAGCCTGGCCGATTGGGACTCCGCCGCCGGAACCCAACCCGAGATCGCCTTCCGTCCGGCCCGGGTTCTGCTGCAGGACTTCACCGGAGTTCCCGCGGTCGTCGACTTGGCCGCGATGCGGGACGCCATGATCGGGATGGGCGGGGACCCGGACCGGATCAACCCCCAGGTCCCGGCCGAGCTGGTCATCGACCATTCGGTGCAGGTCGACTCCTTCGGGACCCGCGGTTCCTTCGGGCTCAACGTGGAGAAGGAATTCCAGCGCAATCTGGAACGTTATGCCTTTCTGCGTTGGGGCCAGACCGCGTTCGACAATTTCCGGGTCGTTCCCCCGGCCACGGGAATCGTCCACCAGGTCAACCTGGAGTACCTGGCCCGGGTCGTTTTCCAGTCGGGAGACAACGGAACCGCCCTCTGCTATCCCGATACCCTGGTCGGGACCGACAGCCACACCACCATGGTCAACGGGTTGGGGGTTCTGGGTTGGGGGGTGGGCGGCATCGAGGCGGAAGCCGCCATGTTGGGACAACCCATCAGCATGCTGTTGCCGCAGGTCGTGGGATTCGGGCTCCACGGCGTTCTGCCCGAGGGAGCCACGGCCACCGACCTGGTCCTGCGGATCACCCAGATGCTCCGGGAAAAGGGAGTCGTGGGGAAGTTCGTGGAGTTCTACGGCTCCGGGATCGCCGGCCTGTCGCTGGCCGACCGGGCGACGCTGGGCAACATGTCTCCCGAGTACGGAGCCACCTGCGCCATCTTTCCCATCGATGACGAGACCTTGAACTACCTGCGGCTGACGGCGCGGCCGCCGGATCAGGTAGCCCTGGTGGAGAGCTACGCCAAGGCCCAGGGAATGTTCCACGGTCCCGGGAGTCCGGAGGCCGAGTACAGCGACACCGTTAATCTGGATCTTTCCACGGTCGAACCCGCCATTGCGGGACCGAAACGTCCGCAGGACCGAATCCCCTTGACCCGGTCCAAACCGGCGTTTCTGGAGTTCCTGTCCCAATCGGCCGGGAACGGAAAACCCGCTGGAGAGGATTCGCTGCCTATCGCGCAGGGAGACGGAAACGGCTCCGGCGCCGGCGATCTGGACCACGGCTCCGTGGTTATCGCCGCCATCACCAGTTGCACCAACACTTCGAATCCTTCCGTCATGGTGGGAGCCGGGCTCCTGGCCCGAAAAGCAGTCCAACTGGGCCTGGTCCGAAAGCCCTGGGTCAAGACCAGTCTGGCGCCGGGATCAAAGGTGGTGACGGAGTACCTGGAGAAGGCCGGCCTGATGGAGGACCTGGCCGCCCTGGGATTCGATCTGGTGGGCTACGGCTGCACCACCTGTATCGGCAACAGTGGCCCCCTGGCCCCGCCGATTTCCAAGAAGGTCCATGACCGCGACCTGGTGGTTTGCGCCGTCCTGTCGGGCAACCGCAACTTCGAGGGCCGGATCAGCCCGGACGTTCGAGCCAACTACCTGGCCTCGCCGCCTCTGGTCGTCGCCTATGCCATCGCCGGCCGCATGGATCACGATCTTTACCAGGAGCCTCTGGGCCACGATTCCCAGGGACGGGAGGTGTTTCTGAGAGACATCTGGCCGACCCACGAGGAGATCCAGGCGGTGATCGGCGAAGCCGTGCTGCCGGAGATGTTCCAGGAGAAGTACGGCGACGTCTTCAGTGGGAACAAGCAGTGGCGGGCGTTGCCCGCGCCCGAGGGTCAAGGCTTCTCCTGGGAAGCGGATTCCACCTACGTCCGGAGACCGACTTTCTTCGATGGGATGCCTCGAAACCCGGCACCGCTCGGTGACCTGGACGGGATGAGGGTCCTGGCCTTGCTGGGCGACTCGGTGACCACGGACCACATCTCTCCGGCCGGGGCGATTCCGGTGGACGGACCCGCCGGCCGCTACCTCATGGAGCAGGGCGTCGAACCCGCCGATTTCAACTCCTTCGGCTCGCGCCGGGGCAACCACGAGGTCATGGTGCGAGGGACATTCGGGAACATCCGGCTCCGGAATCTACTGGTTCCCGGCGTCGAAGGCGGATACACCCGATGTTCGCCCGGAGGCGACGTCGTCTCCATTTATGACGCCGCCATGGAGTACCAGCGCGAAGGGACGCCCCTGATCATTCTGGCCGGCAAGGAATACGGTTCGGGATCTTCCCGGGACTGGGCGGCCAAGGGGACCCGGTTGCTGGGCGTCCAGGCCGTTCTGGCCGAGACCTACGAACGGATCCACCGGAGCAACCTCATCGGCATGGGTGTCCTGCCCCTGCAATTCATGGACGGGGAGAATTGCGAGTCCCTGGGATTGAGAGGCTACGAGAAGTACGGGCTGGCGGGCCTCTCGAAGGGTCTGGAGCCGGCGTCCCGCCTGCGGATGCGGGTCACCTCCCCCGGAGGCGAGGTTTCGGAGTTCCCGGTCCTGGTTCGAATCGATACCCCCAATGAGTTGGCCTATTTCGAGCATCAGGGCATCCTTCACTATGTTCTGAGGTCCCTGGCGAATTGACCCGGGATGAGGGAGGGAAGCCGGTTGAGGCTGAATCGTTGACGGCTCAAGGCCGAACCATTGAACTCCCCATCTTTCCGCTCCCCGGAGTGGTGTTCTTCCCCCGGGTGATCCTCCCCCTGCACATCTTCGAGCCCCGCTACAAGGCCATGGTCGCCAGCGCCCTGGATGGGAACGGGCGCATCGGCATGGTCCTGCTTCGGGAGGGATGGCGGCCCCAATACCACGGCTCTCCGGCGGTCTTCGGAACCGGGACCATGGGGTTGATCACTCAGCCGGAAGAGCTCGAGGACGGCAAGTACAATCTCCTGCTCCGGGGGCTCCAGCGCTACCAGATCCTGGAATTCCTGCAGGAAACGCCCTTCCGGCTGGCCCGGGTCCGGCTCCTGGAGGATGTGGCGCCGGACGAACGCGACGCGCAGGCCCTTCGCTGGAAGATGGCCAAGCGGCTGAACGATTTGGCGCCCGAGATCCGGTTTCCGCCGCTGGAGCCAAAATTGGCCGGCCAGCTCGATTTTCTGACCATGATCAACCTGATCTGTTGTTGCCTGGACCTCTCCGTCTACGACAAGCAGAGGCTGCTGGAAACGGGGGACCTGGCAATGCGGGCGCGTGGAGTCCTGGGGCTGCTGGACCGGAAGCTGAAGGCGAAGAATCTGGTCTCCGGATTTCAGTCTCTCCGGCCCGAGCATCCGGAGAGGAATTGAGTTCCCGAAGCGGCGGCCGGCGGAAACCGGCCGGACTGGAATTTCAATGAGAGTGATTGGTCTGCTGGCCCTTTGGCTGACGACTTCCGTCCTCCCGGCGGCCACCCCCGGTCCAGGCCAGACGCCGGCTTTTCCGGAACGGAATCTCAGCTATGACATCCAGGCCAAGCTGGATCCGGTATCGAAGACGGTCGAAGCCCAACAGGTGCTGAGTTGGCGAAACTCCTCGGACACACCGATCCGGGAGTTCCACTTTCACCTCTATCTGAACGCCTTCCGGAACAACCGGTCCACCATGGCGTGGGAGCAGGCGTTCGCCCCCTTCTGGAGGGGCAAGGACCCGATCCCGGAGGACTACTGGGGCTTCATCGACGTTGGTTCCATCCAGGTCGAGGCGGAAGGAGCGGAAGGTCCCACCCGCGTGGTGAGCCGCCGTTTCATCCATCCTGACGACGACAATGCCCAGGACCGGACGGTGCTCCTGGTGGAGTTGGACCGGCCTCTTGCGCCCGGCGAGCAAGTGCGCTTTCGAATCGAGTTCACCTCCAAGCTGCCCCGGGGCGTCCGCAGGACCGGCTGGGTGGAGGACTACTACTTCTTGGCCCAGTGGTTTCCCAAGCTGGGGGTCTTCGCCGACGGCGCCTGGTATTGCCACCAATATCACTTCCACTCCGAGTTCTTCGCCGACTTCGGAGATTATGAGGTGAGCCTGACCGTGCCGTCGGGCATGGTGGTGGGGGCAACCGGACGCCAAGTCGGCGAGACCGACAATGGAGACGGAACCCACACTCACCGTTTCCGGCAGGAAGACGTGCATGACTTCACCTGGGTGGCCAGCTCCCGGCTGCTGCCTCGGACCCGCCGATTCGAACACCCCGGCCTTCCCTCCGTCGACATGCGGCTGCTTCTGATGGAGGAGCACGCGCATCTGGAGGAACGGTACTTCCGGGCCATGGAACATTCCCTGCGCCTCTTCGGGACCTGGTTCGGACCCTATCCGTACTCGGTCCTCACCCTGGTCGATCCGCCCTACAACAGCCGCACCGGGGGAATGGAGTACCCCACTCTCGTGACCGGCCGGACCGACTTCTGGTCGCCTCCGGAGACGCTCTCGCCCGAAGGGGTCACCATCCATGAGGTGGGCCACCAGTGGTGGTACGGCCTGGTGGCCAGCAACGAAGCCGAGGAGGCCTGGCTGGACGAAGGGATCACCTCCTGGGCCACGGATCGGGCCGCTCGCGATGCCTATGCTCCCAGGGTGCACGTGGAATGGCTCCTGGGGGAAATCCCTCTGTCGTTCCCCTCGGTGGTCCGTCCCTTCGAGACCCGCAACCTGCATTGGGTGCGCCGCGGTGGACGCCTGGACGTCATGACGCGCAACACCTGGAGTTTCCGGAACCGGCGCAGCTATTTCGTCAACGCCTACGCCAAGCCCGATATGGTGCTGTGGACCCTGGAACGATATCTGGGCTCCGAGGTCATGCTGCGGGCGATCCGGACCTACTTCGAGCGTTACCGCTACCGCCATCCCACGGCCGAGGACTTCGTGCGGACGGTCAGCGAGGTGGCCGGCGAGGATCTGGAATGGTTCTTCCGGGAGACGCTCCACAGCGCCGAGAGGGTCGACTATGCAGTGACCGAAGCCCGGTCCATGGCCATTCCGGATTTGAAGGGAGTTCCTCCTGGCGAAGTCGAAACCGTTGAGGAGGTGACCGTCGCCGACGTCGGCGAGGGTGCCGAGACTCAGGTCCCGGCCCAGACAGAACCTGCGGTCCCGCAGCCGGACAAGGAAACGGAAGCCGCCGGAGAGGCCTCTGACGGAGAGGTGACTGCGGCAAAGAAGGTCTACTGGAGCCGCGTGGTGGTGACGCGGTTGGAGGGTGGGCGGTTTCCCGTCGATGTGGTCATGGAGTTCGAGGACGGGAAGCGGTTCCGCCGCCTCTGGGACGGGCAGTACCGGTGGGTCCGCTACGAGTTCAAGCGGCCGTCGCGGCTCAGGTCGGCCGTGGTCGATCCCGACCGGAAGCTGCTTCTGGACATCGATCCCACCAACAACAGCCGGCTGGTGAAGCCGCCAACGAGTGGCGGGCGCTCTCTGGCCACATGGAAATGGACCGCGAAGTGGCTCTTCTGGTTGCAGAACCTGATGGAAACCTTCGCTCTGATCTCATGACCCTAACTGGCTGCGTGGCTCAGGGTTGGCGGAACCTGTCGGCCCACAAGAAGTCGATCCTCTATCTCTATCTGGTGATCCTGGGATCGGCGTCCATCCTGCTTCTGCCCTTCATGGAGAGCTTTGAATCCTCGTTGGGCTCCGGCATCTATCGGGAACGGCTGGTGACGGCGCTGGACTACGACTGGTACCAGCTCTTCCGGGACCGGGTCCAGGGGGCGGCCGAGAGCTTCGGTCCCTGGGTCCTGGGGCCGGGTCCCTTCCTCCACACCCTGGAGGTTCTGCTGGAAGACGGCTTCGGCAAGTTGCCGGCGGCGGTTCTCGGCGCCGCCGCCATCTATCTTCTGCTGCACACGTTCGTGCTCTCGGCGGCGGTCAGTTCCCTCCACCTCCACCCCGGGGGGGGCAACACCCGGGGGTTCCTGCGCAATGGAGCCGAGTACTTCGGCCGGTTTCTCAGGGTGAGCGTGCTGGCGCTGCTTCTCTATTGGTTCTTGAGACACGTGCTTTTGACCCCCGTGGACGGGTGGGTCGACTCATTTTCCGACGCCGCTGCGACCGAGGTCACAGGTTTCTACCTCAGTCTGGCCCGTTATCTTCTGGTCCTCGTCCTGGTTCTGGGACTGGACCTGTTCTTGGACTACGCTCGAATCAAGGTTGTCCTGGAAGACCGCACCAGCGTCCTGTTGGCCGTTGTGGCCGCCGCCAGATTCTGCATCAGGAACTTCCTTGGTGTCACAGGGCTCTATCTTCTCCTGGTGGGCTTTACTCTGGTATGGGCCGGCCTGTATTTGGGTTTCGATACCCTGGCCGGAGGCGATTCCCGGGTAGGCATCCTGGTAGCGTTCGTGGTGCAGCAGATCCACATGCTGGGCAGAATGGCGCTGAAGCTCCTGGGCTTCGGCGCCCAGATCCAATTCGTCAAGGGCCGTGATCCCTGGTTCCGCGACCCGGTAGAAGGGGGGACATCCCTGTCCCCCACAGTCCCAACTCGGGGACCCGGGGAATTGGCATGACGATGCGCCTCCGGTGGTCCTTCCTGGCTCTGCTCTTCCTCACCGGCGCCGCCGGTGCCCGGGACGAGGGACGGCTACTGGAGCACCTGCGTCATCTCGCCTCCGACGAGATGGAGGGCCGAGGGAATGGTTCGCCCGGCATGGAGCGGGCAGCACGCTATCTGGTCCAGGAATTCCGCCGGATCGGCCTGGAGCCGGCCGGGGCCGACGGCACGTTTTTCCAGCCCTTCACCATCACCATGGGCCGGAATCTGGGGCCGGACAATCGAATGAGAATTCAAGGGCCGAAGAGCGCTCGAGAATTCTCCCCCGGCGCCGAGTACCGGCTCGTGACCTACGGACCTGATCGGAGTGTTTCCGGAGAGCTCTTCTTCGCCGGTTTCGGAATCACGACGCCCCCCCACCCCGATCTTGGGTACGACGATTACGGCGACTGGGATGTTCGAGGCCGGGTGGTCGTGGCGTTCGAGCACGAACCCCAGGAGCGCTTCGGGTCCAGCCCCTTTCAGGGCAAGGACCTGACGTCGTATTCGACGGTGATCCACAAGGCGCTCAACGCCCGAAGCCGCGGCGCCGTGGCGCTGATTCTGATTCCCGATCGATTCAATCACCCCAAGCGGGGTTCCCGGCGGACCCCCGAACCGGAATCCGTGGCCAACGTGGGAATTCCTACCGTTCGACTGTCCGGACGTTGGGGAGAGCGTTTGCTCCGCGAGGCGGGACGCGACCCGGCCGAGATCGACCGGTGGATACACCATCACCTCACGCCCCACTCGTTTCCCATGGATGGGATGACCGTCCGGCTGGATGTGGACGTGGTCTCGGTCAGTCACCGGGTGAATAACGTGCTGGGCTATCTTCCCGGTGATTCCGAGGAAGTGGTGGTGATCGGCGCGCACTATGACCACTTGGGGTTCGGGGACGAATCTTCGTTGGCCGAACAACGCTTGGGGCAGATCCACAACGGGGCGGACGACAACGCTTCCGGGGTGGCCGGGCTGCTGGTCCTGGCCCGGGACCTGTCGGCGGCCCGGCCCGGCCGCACCGTGCTATTCGCCGCTTTTGCAGCCGAGGAGCTGGGACTTCTGGGCTCTCGCCACTACGTGCAGCATCCGCCCTTGCCGCTGGAACGAACCGTGGCCATGTTGAACCTGGACATGATCGGACGCAGCGACGGCGATGTGCTGATTGGAGGAGTAGGCACGGCGGAGGAGTTCCGGGACCTGCTCCACGAGGTGGAGGCGAACTCACCGCTGACCTTCAAATACGCCAGCACCCCCCGGGGTTCGAGTGACCATCTGTCGTTCGCCGCCGCGGGAGTTCCGGTCCTCTTCTTCTTTACCGGTCTGCATCCGGACTACCACAAGCCGTCCGACGATTGGGAGAAGATCGACCTGGTCCGAACCTGGCAGGTCGTGGAGGCTGTGCGTCAGACGGTGGACCGGCTGAGCCGTCTGGAGAGCCGGCCCCGGTATGTGGACCTCCGGCATGGGCGGATCCCGCTCGACGATCGGCCCTGGCTGGGAATTGCCCCCGACATGAGTTGGACGCTGGGGGGCGTCCAGATCGCGCAGGTCTTGAGCTGGAGTCCCGCCCACGACGCGGGGCTGGAAGAGAACGACGTGCTGGTGGAGTTCGGCGGCCGGGAGGTACGCAATCTTCGGGACCTTCGGAACCTGCTCCGTTCGCGGAAACCGGGAGACCAGGTCCGGATCCTGGTGCTGCGGCGGGGGCAACTCGTCGAGATGACCGTCCGGCTCGATCGCCGGTCGGCGCAGTAGAAGATTGGTTCGAATCGTAATTTTCCGGAGATTTCCCGGGTCGCGGGCTCCTGGAACAACAGATCTGGTCTCCGTTCTTCCAGGCGCCGGCAGGGCTACTCTCTTTCACTGAAGGAGGTGATGTCCTTCCCGAAAGGCCGCACCGAAATCCAGATCGCGTAAGATCACTTAACGTGACAATGGCTTAAGCGATGCGTTTCCGGTTGCTACGGCGCCTGCTGCCAGAGGAGTTGGAATTCCTCCCACGATTGGGCAACCCTCCGCCAGGCCGCTTGCCACGTACGTAATGACCATAGGGCCGGCGAGGGCGTCGGGGCCGCTCGGCGACGTCGGGCTCAAAGCCGACGACCTTCCGACGCGGGATCTGGGCCCCGATCATGCGTTCGGTGGCCTGAACCCAGCTGCGATCAATTCCGGTGACGAAGGTACAAGCGATACCCTCGCGTTCCGCACGACCCGTACGTCCGATGCGGTGGATGTAGGCTTCCGGAGTGTTCGGCACGTCGAAGTTGATCACATGGGAAACACCGCTCACGTCTATGCCTCGAGCCGCGATGTCCGTGGCTACAAGGATATTGAAGCGACGGGTGCGGAACCCGCTCATGGCGCGATCCCGCTGGGCCTGGGACATGGATCCCTGAAGACCGACGGCTCGGTGCCCGTCCCTGCTCAACTGATTCGCTAATCGGCGGGCGCGGTACTTCGTCCGGGTGAAGATAATGGCCGAGTCGCAATCGTCGCCGGTGAGCAGGTGTTCAAGCAGAACTCTCTTACGCCCCTCCCCGACCATGTACAGACCGTGATCGACGGTGGCGACCGGGGCTGTGCCGGCCAGGTCGATCACGTGGGGATCCGTCAACAGATCATCCGCCAGTCGACGAATTGCTCTCGGCATGGTGGCCGAAAACAGCAGGTTCTGGCGCCGCTCGGGCATCGCAGCAAGAATCTTGCGAATGTCGGGCAAGAAACCCATGTCAAACATGTGATCGGCCTCGTCGAGGACCAGCGTTTCTACGTGGCCGAGGCGGAGCACCCGCTGCCCGAGAAGGTCGAGCACGCGTCCCGGACAACCCACAATGATTTCCGGGCGCCGGCGTAGCGAGTTGATCTGGTTACGCGTCGAAACGCCACCATAGACTGTGAGGGTCTTCAGGCGTGTGAACCTGGACAGCGTGCGGACCTCAGCCGCGATCTGATTGGCGAGTTCCCGCGTGGGAGCGAGCACCAGAGCTCGAGGGCCCGGGCGGCGCACTTTGAGAAGCCGGTCGAGCATCGGCAGTGCAAAGGCCGCCGTCTTGCCGGTGCCGGTCTGGGCCAAGCCCAGCACGTCGCGACCGGCGCGACCGGCGGGAATAGTCTCCTGTTGGATCCGCCGAGGATTCTCGAAGCCAATGCCGCGAATGCCGCGATTGAGGGCTTGATGGAGTTCGAACCGTTCGAAACCGTTCGAAACTGCAGAAACAAAACTTGAATTCAAAATATTTTTCTCCGCCGTGCGCACACAGGCAGATCCCGTACGGCATGACTGTAATTTCCGACCCAGACAACAGCTAAGGGTAAGAGGGGTTCGTTGGCGGCGCGACCTTGGAAGGATTACTAAATGAGGTACTGTTGATCGCCACTTTCGGGCCGAGCCCGATCAAAGAGAAAACAGGATACCTGTTCTTGACGACTAATGCCACCCGGCCACTCGCCATCACGTATGGAAAATGACTGTCCCCGTCACCCGTCCCCGCGCGCGTTCTTGGAGTCGATCAAGAAATCGGCGGTTGGGAACCGCCGCTCCCACGCGGGGCATCGGTCGTCAGCCACAGTCCAGGACACGCTCGCCGAGCGGCTGCACGGGCCGAAAGTTGTTCGGATAGATAGCGTCGAACGCGGTGATCTGGTCCGCTGACATGGTAAGCGGTTCGGCCAGGACGATCCAATTGACACCTTCGGTGCAGGGAGGAGTTGTGAGTGATCCCCGGTAGCGCCACGTCTTTCGGTTGGCGGGCAGCAACGCCGCGAGGTCGAGTTCGCCGGCAACCATCTGCGCCGCCGCAGGTTCAGGTGGAAGGTGTTCCCAGACCGGCGCCAAAGCGTCGTTCGACGGGCCTTCCTCGAACAGAACTCCGATCACCGCAAGCGAGCCGCTATCACTCCGGTGGACCAGGTGCATCTCGAGCGGCAGTTGATTGCCGTCAACCGTATGCTCGCTGCCATGGTGGAAGTGAAACTGCAGCAGGTCGAATCGCATCCTGTTGAGGACGATACCGCTGCCGGGGTCCGGGTTCACCTGAATCGTGTGCCCGTTATTTTCGACGGCGATGCGGATCTGCCGGTAGTCAAACTCGATCGCGAGGGGATCGGCGCTCCTTCCTTCGGTCAGATCGATGGGAGACTGTTCCTTTCCCAAGGCGCAGGCGCTGAAGTCTGGGGCGAGCGTTCCCCAGAGAGCCGGGCCGTTGCCAGGCTGGTAACCCCATGAAGGCCCGGAATGTTGAGACATTTCTTTTCCCCCGGCAGGTGGCGAATCCCCGGTGCTCTGGCACGCGATCGGAGCCAAAGCGAGGATGACGATCCCGGATAAGCCATTTTTTAGTTTCATGCCCCCTCCGTTTCTTTCAGGTCAATATCACAGCCTGTAGTATCGGGTGACGGTAAAATCCCTTGAAGAACTCACCGCCTTGCCGGTTCATGTAATCAGATTGCCCGTACACCAAGTGACAATGAATCCTATATGAAAGCCCCTCCGTCAAGCCTGACCCACGCATAGCTCAAGCCGGTCTCCCGGAGCCTTGGCCTGGATCCCGGTTTCTACCTGGCTGCCCACGCTTTGACCCGTTTCAGGTGTGCCCACGGCCGCAACAACGAGGAAAAAACATCGCGCACGATCCCTTGCTCGTCCACAAGGAAAGTCACCCGCCCGGGCAGCCCCCATGAAAAGGCCCCGTACAGGCGACGAACGGCATCGTCCGGGTCGCTGGCGATGGGAAAGGGCAAGGAATTGCATTCGGCGAAACTCCGATGCGAGTCCACGCTGGCACTGTTGACGCCGACCACCTCCACGCCCAGTCCTGCCAGGTCCTCATAAACGTCCCGGAGGCCGCGAACCTGAATCGTGCACCCCGGGGAATCGTCTGCCGGGTAGAAAAATAACACCACTTTCCGGCCACGTAACGCGCTCAACCGGAAGGTTTCATTCTGTGTTGTCTTCAGAACGAAGTCAGGTGCGGTCTCACCGACGGAAACTGCCACAATCTGGAATGTCTACCAAACTGGGCCGAAGGAAGCGACAAAAGACACAGGAGAGAAGATTGAAGGCGGGAACCAAACGTCTCGAAAAGTGCCGGGCCAGGAAGAATCTTCCGATCAGGGGAACGGCCGAACGGCTACACCCTGGGCCCAAACGCGGAACCGGTTAATCTGCGGAATCCTGCGTCCGGCCGCCCATGTCGACGGTTCCCTTGAAGCTGCAGCCCTCTTCCATAATGACTTGGGGAGCGATCAGCTTGCCTCGGACGCGTCCGGTTTCACTCAAGAAGATCTGTTCCTCTCCCCGGAGGAGCCCTTCTACCAGACCTCCAACGTGAATCACCTTGGCCATGAGATCGGCCTTGATCCGGCCTTCTTTCCCCACAGTGATGTTGCACCCGGTCAGGGATAGTTCCCCTTCGATACGACCCTCGATGAGCACGTCCTGCGTTCCACTCAACTCCCCCTTGATGGTGATGCTGGAGCCGATGAAGGATCGGTCCCCGCTTCGCCCCACGGCACCTTGCTGGTTGGAAACTCGAGGGATGGTCCCCCGGGTCGGGTTCGATGGTTTCGGCGAATCGTTTTCCCACATGTCGCACTCCCTTCGACGAAAATTCGCATTATGGTAGAAGACATCCCTGTCACAGTTCAGATACCTCGCTTGCACAGGACTGATCTTCCGGCCCGGGATTGGCTCCCCGGAACTCCCGGCGCCGTACCAGCGACCGGCTCCGCAACACATTGACCTTTGAAATCTTCGAGGAGTTCCTGCGAGTGAACGGAGTGGACTCCCAGAGGAGATCAGGGAGGCGTCAACAATATCGCCGCCGGCGACTAGATGAAACTATCCTCGTCCGTTGTGTAGACGTCCGCTGGCCGCCCATCCCGCCCGAACCATCGCTCCACAATTGACCGGCCCGCCTGAATCAGAGCCGAAATCTGCTGCGTCGGCGCCATGATGGTGCGATGGATGCGATAGGTTTCCGTGGAGATCCGGTTCAGTGCCCTGTTCATTTGGGAGGCCGCTTCCTGGGCTCCTGTCTGCATCGTATGCAGGCTCCAGACGGTTTTCTCTTCGATCTCCCGAACCGAATCGCGGACGCTGCCCGAATGTCCGGAGGCCCCGCTGGCCCAGCCGGAGACCGTCTTCAGGACGGGAATGATGTCCTCCAATCCGTCGTCGGCCTGTTTGATTGCTTGCCGCAGCCGCTGGGACGTCCGGCTCAGTTCCTGGCACAATGAGCCGAGACCGCGCAGAGTGGAGGTCAGCAGGAAGCTGGTGAAGAGAGTCTGCAGGATGACCAGAACCGTCATGATGACGACACCGATCACCACCGGTTGGGAGAGTTCGGATCCCATGCCGGGAAGAAACCTATCACATGCCCCTGGGTGCGGGAAGAGAAGTCTGAGGACCCTTCTCCTTGAGGCAACCGGCGGCTGAGGCTCGGGCCCGGATGAAGCCGAATCGTCGCGATCAGCTCACGCGCAAGATCAAGAAGAGAGCCCGCCAGTTGGGTTTTACTGCCGTGGGCGTCTCACCGGCGGACCCGGGACCCGACGACAGGCTCCGGTCCTGGTTGGAGCTCGGATTCCAGGGTTCCATGGCCTATCTGGAACGCCAGGCCGAGAAGAGGCTCGATCCGGGGAAGGTGTTGCCGGGCGTCCGGTCCATGATCTGCGTCGCTCTGGCCTACCCGCATTCCCAGGCGCTGCCCTACCACGACCTGAACCGGGGAGTCATCTCCAGGTACGCATCGGGGGACGACTACCACTCGGTCATGGGATCCCTCATGACGCGGCTTCTGGAGTCGATCCGGGAGGAACTGCCGGGAGTCGGGGCCAGATTCTACGTCGACAGCGGTCCGGTGATGGACAAGTTCTGGGCGTCCCGGGCGGGAATCGGGTGGCTGGGGAAGCACACCAATCTTCTGGACCGGAAGCTGGGATCCTGGTTTTTCCTGGGCGAGATACTGCTGGACGCGGAGTTGGACTATGACGAACCGGTCCTGGACCACTGCGGCTCCTGCACCCGCTGCATCGATGCCTGTCCCACCGGCGCCATCGTCGAACCCTACCTGCTGGACAGCCGCCGCTGCATCTCCTACCTGACTATCGAGCTGAAGGAGGACATTCCCGAGGATCTGCGAGAGCCCATGGGCAACCTGGTCTTCGGTTGCGACATCTGCCAGGATGTCTGTCCCTGGAACCACCCGGTTCCCGATTCCTCCGTCCCGGAGCTGGAGCCTCGTTCCGTCAACCGGTCGCCCGAACTCTGGGAGCTGGCCCAGTTGTCGCCGGACGAGTTCCGCGAGAGGTTCAGCGGCAGTCCCGTCAAGCGGGCCAAGTGGCGCGGTTTCGTCCGCAACGTCGCCGTCGCCATGGGAAACTCCGGCAACCCCGGTCTGGCACCGGAGTTGACGAGTCTCCTGAACTCGGAGGATCCCATGGTCAGGCGCCACGCGGGTTGGGCGCTGAAGCAGTTGGGCACGCGGGAGGCACTGGACGCCGTCCGCAGACGTTGTGCCCGGGAGCCGGATTCTGAGACGAGAGCGACGCTGCGAGATCTGCTCGACGACGAGGCGGCCGCTCCGGCGGAGGTCAGTTGATCCGGGTCGAGGAATGCTGTCCGATGCCGGCTGCGGCGGCGATCGGCGCCATCCTGCGCTCCAGATCGGCCAGTTTCGCCCGGTTCGCCTCCAGCGTCTTGGGCTGGATGACCTCGCCGATGAACTCGACATGCATGGTCCAGGCCTGTTCCACTTGGCCGTTGTCCGGATTCCGGTACCAGCCCGCCTCCCAGGTACGCTTGTTGTTCAGTTCCCAGGTGATGATCTGACCCGGCTGGTAGCTGTACCGAGTGGGAACCACATCCAATTCCAGGATCTGGTCGTCGGGATCCAAAGGCAACAGCACGGCGATGCGGGCGTCGGGAATCTGGTTGCGGCACTCCGGGTCGGAGTACACGGGCAGGTCCGTGTAAAGGACCCGATAAGGCACGATCGGCATATCGTCGGTTTCTTCAGGTCGAGTGCCTAACCGGGCAGTAGACTCGCTTGTTTCTTCGGACATTTCAGGAACCTCCCAGGCCGGCTTTCCCCGCGCCGGCGTGAACGCGGCGCTCGGATCTGATGTGAGAGCCGCCAGCCAAATCGGAGGGGAATGATAGCAGAGGAGGACGAGGAAAGAGAAAAAGAGAAAATAGGAAACAATGCGTGGGAGCGGTTTGGTCACATGGAGGTGAGAGAGTTGCCCCGACTTGGCCAGTGAGAGCGTCGCCGGTCATCGTTGCAACTGGATCGTTCGAGAACGGATCTTGACGGTATGAGCCGGTTCGTCGCCATCGATTTCGAAACCGCCAATGACAGCCGGGACAGCGCGTGCTCGGTGGGCCTCGTCGTGGGCCGGGAAGGCGAGATCGAAGTATCGCGGACGTTTCTGATTCGGCCGCCGTCTCCGGATTTCAGTTTCACCTGGGTCCACGGACTCGATTGGGAGGACGTGCGCGGTGCGCCCACCTTCGGCGAACTCTGGCCGACTCTCCGTCCTTGGATCAACAGTGCAGAGTACGTCGCTGCTCACAACGCGCCGTTCGACAGAAGCGTCCTCCGCACCTGTTGTGCCACGTACGGCGTAGCGGCTCCCCGAAAGCCCTTCGTCTGTACGGTGCAGTTGGCGCGGTCGCAGTGGGGGATCTACCCGACGACCCTGCCCCATGTCTGCCGACGGCTCCGCATCCCGCTGAATCATCACGAATCGGGATCCGACGCGGAAGCGTGCGCACGCATTGTCCTGGCCGCCGAGGCGGCGGGATGGAGTCGTTTGCGACCCGGCCTTCGTCGGAAACGATTCCGCAAAACGCGTCGAAACGGGTGAGGAGAACAATAATCCTTGAAAATATGCAGGTGATCTGCCGATTTTCAAGGATTGTAATGTTCTGCCATGCTCATCGAGCGACCTTCTCCTCTGCGACGAATTCAAGAGGCCTTCGTCGTCCATCCGGTCGTAGCCCTTACTGGACCGCGGCAATGCGGAAAGACGACTCTCGCGCGGGTGATCGCACAGGGTTCAACTTCCAGCACCTATTTCGATTTGGAAGCGGAGGTGGACCGAAGGCGTCTTGAAACGCCGGAACGAACTCTTGGCAGGCTCAGCGGGCTCGTTGTCTTCGACGAAGTGCAACGTCGGCCGGAGTTGTTCGAAACCCTGCGGGTGCTGGTTGATCGTCCGGATCATGCCGCCCGCTTTCTGGTACTCGGCAGCGCCTCGCCGATGCTGGTGAAGGGAGTATCGGAGTCGTTGGCGGGCCGCGTCGGCCTGGTCGATCTTTCTGGATTCGATATTGGTGAAGTGGGAGCTGCATCGTGGCGCCGGCTTTGGCTGCGGGGCGGATTTCCTCGCTCTTACCTGGCGCCTGATTTGTCGGCGTCCGCACTTTGGCGCACGAATTTCGTCAGCACCTTCCTTGAACGTGACATTCCGCAGTTGGGGATTACGATTCCAGCCGAAACCCTCCGCCGTTTCTGGACCATGATCGCCCACTATTTCCCTGGATGAACGAATCACGGTCCTTCCGGTGTCGCGGGTTCCCGAGTTCGCATCCAATTTGCCTGGGACCGAGCGCAAGTAGTGGATGAGTCCATCCACCGGGGGAGATCCCAATTGGGGATAGTGTCGCCGGTGGAACACTCGCCGCTGCCACCGACCCCAAATCCTCAAGTCAGCCGGCCGAATCCCTGTTCCGGCAACGGTCCTTTCAGTCTGGACTCCAGGTCGTCCGCTTGGAGGGCTTGTTCCAGGACGGCCAGGACCTCGTCCAGGGCCGCCAGGTAGCCGTCGATGACCTCGTCGGTGTGGGCCAGGGAGACGGTGAAGGCTCCGGTGGACAGATAGCCTCGGTCCAGCATTTCCTGGGTCATCAGCGCCTGCAGCGCCAGATTCTTCCCGCCGTGCCCGAAGGCCATGTGCGACATGGGGTATTGGCCGTGCGGCTTCATGGCGATTCCGTGCCGCCGGGCCAGCGCTCGCCAACCGTCGTGGACCTTGGCGCCGATCCTCATGGTGTGCTCCGATATGCGGACCCGCTCCATCTTCCGGATGGCGGCCACGGCGGCGGTGGGTCCCACGGCGTCGGTCCAGTAGGTGCTGCTGATGAAGGAGCTCTGAGCTGCTTCCATCACCTCCCGGCGCCCGATCACGGCTCCCATGGGATAGCCGTTGGAGGTGGACTTGGCGTAGGTGGCGATGTCCGGTTCCACGTCCAGCGTCAGGTGGGCGCCCCCCAGGCAGAACCTCCAGCCGGCGCTGATCTCGTCGATGATCATGACCGCGCCGATCTGGTCCGCCAGTTCGCGGATCCGGTGGAGAAAGCCGTCCCGGGGAGGGACGTCCCGCAGCGGCTCCGTGATGATGGCTGCCAGTTCGCCGCCTGTCCGGTCGATGATGGCCTCCAATTCTTCGATCCGGTTGTAGTGGAAGGGCAGGGCGGTGCCCGCCAGGGAGCGGGGCACTCCGGTCGGGTTCAGCCCCGGCATCAGGAGACCGTCCAGGGCGTCGTGGTCTCCCAGGTTGGACGCCAGGTACCAGTCGCTCCAACCGTGGTAGCCGCAGAAGGCCACCTTCTCCCGCCCCGTGGCGGCCCGGGCAATGCGGACGGCGACGGTCATGGTCTCGCCCCCGGCGCGCGCGTAGCGCACCATGTCGGCCCAGGGGTGAAGTCCGCAGAGCAACTCGGCCAGCTCCACCTCGGCGGGAGAGTTGAGGGTGGACATGTTTCCCTTGTCGATGGCGCCCCGAACGGCCGCGTTCACGTCCGGGTCCGCGTATCCCAGGAGGCAGGCCCCCACGCAGTGGATAGTGGTGTCGTAGAAGTGCCGCCCGTCCAGATCCCAGATCTCGCACCCGCGAGCTTTGCTGAAATAGGCTGGCCACTGCTGCGGTAGGAATCGCTCGGGCCGCTTGGAGAGCAGTTGAACTCCTCCCGGAATGACGTTCCTGGCTTTTCGATACAGCCGTGCGCCCGTGGTTTCGGTCCAATCCACGCCAGAGTATTCCGCGATTTTTTTCACGCCGGAGTAATCCATGATCCTTGCCTCGACTTTCCTTGTTCGTGCGCCAGGCAGGCGCCTGTGACTTCTTGTGAAAGCAAACGTTAGAACCGTCTCCCGGACAAAGTCAACCGCCCCGGCCGAGGTTGAAGGAACCGGTTTCCGGAATGCGGCATGCCGATGCCTCGGGGATGCTCGATTCCGGTTGATATAATCCCCACGGTGCGGGATCTTCGCCGGCTCTTCCCCTTCATTCGGCCCTATTCTCCGCTGCTGGGTCTGGCCTTTGTGCTGCTGGCCGTCACCAGCATGGTGGAGACGGGAATCGTCCTCTTGCTGGGCCCCCTGTTCAACCAATGGGCGGGAATCCCGCTGGGGCCTGAGGGCGGCTTCGTGGACAAATTCGCGTTCCTCCGCGACCTCCTGGGCATCGGCGAGGACAATTTCACGCGGATCGCAGTCGCCCTGGTTATCTTCTCCCTCCTCAAGGGCGTGTTCCTCTATTTCGCGGAATACTCCATGAGCTACACGGGCCAGCGCGTGGTGGCCGACCTGCGCAAGCGGCTCTACGGTCATCTCCTGGACCAGTCCCTCTCCTTCTTCGCCCTCAACCCCACCGGACGTCTCATGTCCCGCCTCGTCGTCGACACCGAGCGGTTGCAACTCATGGTGAGCCGCATGCTGACCGACCTGATGCGGCAGGTCTCGCTGTTCGCCTGTTTCCTGATCCTGATGATCTACATCGATTGGCTGCTGTCCCTGTTCGCCTTCGTTGTGGGTCCGCTGGTGGTGGGATTGGCGCTGGCCCTGGGCCGCCGGGTCCGCCGGGCCGGGCAGGAGAGCCAGGAGAACCTGGAGGAGATGAGCCATCTGTTGCAGGAGACCATCGCCGGTCACCGAACGGTGAAGGCGTTCTGCATGGAGGAGTACGAAGCGGACCGCTTCCGGGAACTCAATCGGCGTCAGGTCCGGGTCAACGTCCAGGCCGCCCGGATCGGCGCCTTGGGTTCCCCTGTGACCGAGCTCATCGGTTACGTCTCATTCGTGCCGTTTCTGTTGTACGCCCATAGTCAGATGCAGCAGGGCTTCAGCCTGGGCGCCTTCGTGGTCTTCATCGTGGCCCTGTTCCGGCTCTATGAGCCCGTGCGCAAGCTCTCGCGAATGCACTTGCACTTCCAGCATGGGTTCGCGGCTTCCACCCGTATCTTTCAGTTGCTGGACACCCGGCAGGAAGTCGCCCGCGTTCCCGGCGCGCCGCCGTTGGCGCCCCTGACCCGTGAGATCCGGTTCGAGGACGTGGCGTTCACCTACGAGGACGGCGCCGAGGCCGCGCTCCAGGACATCGACCTCTCCATTCGCCAGGGAGAAGTGGTGGCTCTGGTGGGACCGAGCGGGGCGGGCAAGACGACCCTGGCGAGCCTGATTCCCAGATTCTTCGATGTGAGCCGGGGACGGGTCGCTATCGACGGGACCGACATCCGCCAAGTGGATCTGGACAGCCTGCGGGATCAGGTCGCCATCGTGACCCAGGAGGTCTTCCTCTTCAACGACACGGTCCGGGACAACATTGGCTACGGCCGGGAAAACTGCTCCCGGGAGGAGATCGAGGAGGCCGCTCGAGCGGCATTCATCCATGACGTCGTCACGGCTCTTCCGTCCGGCTACGAAACCGATATCGGCGAATGGGGCGAGAAGCTCTCCGGCGGGCAGAGGCAACGCCTGGCCATCGCGAGGGCGATCCTGAAGCAGGCCCCGATCCTGATTCTGGACGAGGCGACTTCGGCCCTGGACAGCGAATCGGAGCGGCTGGTCCAGGAGGCCCTGGACCAACTCATGGCCAACTGCACGACCCTGGTCATCGCCCACCGGCTGTCCACCATCGAGCGGGCCGACCGGATCGTGGTGATGGACTCGGGACGGATCGTGGAGCAGGGTGACCACCGGACGCTGTTGAAAACGTCCGGTCTCTACCGCCGCCTCTACCAGCTCCAGTTCTCGGCGCCGGGGGCAGGCAAGACCGAATGACCCCGGTCGACGCGGGACGTAGGGAATCCCCGCACCGAGAATTCACCATCGTTCGAACTGAGCCGCAGCGGAGAGCCATCCAAAATCAACACGGCACGGTCCATCGGTCAGTCACTCCGGTCCGTCTCTTCGGCAAATTGCCTGATGGTGTTAGGAAACCATTCAACAAATTTCTCAGCGGACGTGTAAAGATCATAGATCTCTTGAGAAGTCTTCTCGAGGGTAAAGCTACCAAAGTCTTGATGAACGAGTTGGTTTCTCAACCTTCCAATTTCCAGAAATGCATGAATGGAAGACTGTAGTTCCTCGTCGTTTTTTACCGTTGTCTCGGCATACTTCCTGAATGTCTTACCGAATAGACTGAAAAACCCGTTAACATTTTTTCTGTCCCATTCGAACCATCTATGGTACTGTCCGCTTACGGCTTTTCTCTTCACCAACCAGACTAGAACATGATCCTCAGACGTGGCTTCTTTTGCATAGTCGATTACGATCTCTGTCAGACACCGTTCAAAGGAGCTAGCCGCCGCGATCAATAGGGTCTTTCTGAGATTGTCATCTGCGACGCTCCGTAGCGACACTTCCTTCTTTTCGTCCAGAAACGCGAGAAGCGCACGGAAATCACGATGTAGACTGTCTACGATGGTATCCATCTCGACGTAGCCTCTTACAGTGCCTCCACGATTGCCTGTGCCCGACTCAACCTGTTTTTTACGTTTACAGTATTAGTTGTACGCTTTTGAGATGATTCCACGAAGTCTATATCTTTTTCCAAGGTCTGTATCTGTGCAGGATTCAGTATGCCATCAATTAACCGTTTTTCGGCGAACGCCTTCGCACTGACGGCAACGAATGTCGCCTCATATAACGCAATATTAAATCGCCTGTTATACTTGTTGATAAAGGCATCAACCGGCAAGCTTGAGCAGGCACGCAGAAACGAATCGAAAAGACGTGTAAGGTACGTATTTCTATCAGGTTTCAACTGTCTGCACTTTTCAGAAAATCGATTTAAGAATTTGACCATGGAAGGTGCGTAATTGTTGCCGTCAACAAGCATGGCAAAACCACGAAGAAGAATCTCGATATCCTTCATATGCAGATCCGGCGTGGACGACCGCAGAATTTTTCTCCAGCCATCTTCAAGATTGATTTTGTAGAGCATGTCATAAAAATCGGAATGATACATGCTCGTACGGATTTCCTGCGGACGCAGATTCACGCCGCCCGAGTTCAGCCGATTGAAGATCTCGTATATTGAAGAATCGTCATCTGAGGGTTGGTTCTGTCTGACGACGATATTACGAACTGGACGCAGGTTGAACCGAGTCCGGTAGTCGTTGCCAAGTGTCCCATAATTCAAGCCTTTGAACTTGTTCCTGCGGTTGGGAAGCTTTTCGGGTAACCGAAGATTGAACGTTTGGAAGTACTTGTCATCGTCCAGCACCTCCTCCGGGATTCTACCGTGTAGGTCGAAGATGGTACGGAGTTCGGAGCGCTTGTCACGGCGGGGGAATCGTTTCTTGATGAAGTAGTAGATGGACATCAGCCGTTGCTGGCCGTCGATCACAAGAAACTTGTTCCGCTCCTGCTCATACAAGAAAAGTTGCGGCACAGGCAGGCCGAGAATCAAAGATTCGATCAATTTGGATGCGCGCTTCAAGTCCCAGACGAAATTTCTCTGGAAAGCGGGAATACGTAATACATCGGATTCCACAAGGCTGTTCAGCGTCATCACATTGAAATCGTTGGGAGAGGCCGTGATATCGTATTCGTCGATCGGAAAGTCCTCCTCGTCTTCCCCGTCCAAGTAATCATCAAACCAATCTGATCGATTATTTTCAGTCATGATCTATTCCTCGGCTGGATGGATCTGCCATGAAAGTTTCGGTCCATCTGCTGGGCGCCTGACAGTGGAACCGACAATTCAACTGTCATTAATCGGCAGTCTATCACTGGCGGTGTGAGCAGCCACCGTAACGGGAATACTAATTCCTCATCTCCTTGAACGGTGGCGGCGATGATTCCACGATCTTACGTTGAGACGTCGGAGGTCGACTGAGTGGGAGTTACCCAATCTGGAAGGGGTTAGGATCTCAATCCTCGTCGGGCCCGCGAAGGGCATCGAGCAGCGCATCGCTCATCCCGACGGAGCTGAACCCTCCGTCGTGGTAGAGATTCTGCATCGTGACCTTTCGGGTCAGGTCCGACACGAGCGCCACCACGTAATCGGCGCAGTCCTCGGCCTGGGCGTTGCCCAGGGGGGACATCCTGTCCGCTGCCTCGTAAAGGCGGTCGAATCCCTTGATCCCGCTCCCGGCGGTGGTGCGGGTCGGGCTCTGGGACACGGTGTTGATCCGGATGCCCCGGCAGCCCAGCCGGTAGCCAAAGCTCCGGGCCACGCTCTCGAGCAAGGCCTTGGCGTCCCCCATGTCGGAATAGCGGGAAAAGATCCGCTGCGCGCCGATGTAGGTCAGGGCCACGATACTGCCGCCGTCGTTGAGACTGCCGGACTTGAGAGCCTCGGCCACGATCCGGTGCAGGGAGAGGGCCGAGACGTCCAGGGTCTTGTGGAACCAGTCGTAGTTGAGGTCGCCGTAGGAACGCTGCTTGCGGACGTTGGGAGACATGCCGATGGAATGGACGATGAAATCGACCTTGCCCAGCGTGGATTTCAATTCCTGGAAGGCCTTCTCCAGGTCCCGGGAGGAAGACGCGTCGCAGGCGATGAGAGGGGCGTCCCCGCAGATCTCGGCCAATTGCCGGATGGGTCCGAAGCGAAACGCCATCTTGGTGTTGGAAAGGGCCAATCGGGCTCCCTCCCGGTGGCAGGCCAGGCTGATCTGCCAGGCCAGGCTCTGTTCGTTCAGGGGACCGAAGATGATTCCCCGCTTGTCCCGCAGCAGGTGATGACTCTCTTGTGACATGAGCGATTCCTTCGTTAATTGACGGGAACGGTATCTCCCAGCGTGACCCGGTCCAGATCGATCCGGCAGCGTCGCGCCACTATCTGCACGCCTTGAGCCCGGGCCTCGTCCAGGGCAGCGGCGAAATCGGGGTCCAATTCCCGGGCCGCCCGGAAGCGGCGGACGTCCTCCCGCTGGATCACGAAGAGGATGGCGGCGCTCCAACCGTCCCGTTGGGCCAAGTGGGCCAGTTCCCGGGCGTGGCGCGCTCCCCGGGCGGTGACGGCATCGGGGAAGAGGCCCACTCCGTTTTCCACGAGGGTGACGCTCTTCACCTCCAAAGCCAGTTGCCGTCCGTCCTCGCGGCCCAGAAGAAAATCGATCCGGGAGCGCCCCAGTGGCGCTTCCGACCGTACGAGCTTCCAGTCCCCGAACTCTTCCAGAGCCGACTGCGAGAGAGCCTGGCCGATGAGGCGATTGGGGATCCGGGTGTCGACCGAAATCAGACCAAGCCGGTCCGGACTCTCCACCAGGAGAGCGGTCCAGCGGGTCTTTCTCTTGGCGCCCGAAGCCGGGAGCAACCAGATCCGAACCCCGGGAATGAGGAGTTCCCGCAGGCGCCCCGGATCGGCGAGATGGGCATCCACCGGTTCGTCTTGGCCGAGTGGCCGGCACCTCACCAGGAAGCGGTTGGGGCGCTCCACGAAGACCGCCTCTTGCAGTTTCCCTGGAATCGGGATCCAGCTTCTCGTTCGTTCTCCCAGCATTCCTGGCCGCTCAGTCTACTACGGATGGAAGCGGCCGTTTCCGACTCCAGCGGAGCGGCGGTTTCCAACCGCCGATTCCGGGCGTCTGGGGGACAACATGTCCCCCCTCCCATGCAGGGGACAACATGTCCCCTCTCCCATGCGGGGGACAACATGTCCCCCCTCCTATGCAGGGGACAACATGTCCCCTCTCCTGCGACTCTCAGGGAAATGGGGAAAACCCAGGGCCCGTGTTAGAGTGACCACCAAAAGGAGGTTGCCTTGGACTCGATACGAATCGGTCTCGCCGGTTACGGCGAATGGACCCGGGAAGCCTTGATCCCGTCACTGGAGCGGGACGGCCGGGCGAGGATCGTGGCCGCGGCGGCGCGTACCCCGGCGACCCGTGAGCGCATCCGAACGGAACTGGGCTCCCAGGTCGCGCTCCACTCCGGCTTCGCCGATCTCTTCAATGAGGAAGTGGACGCCCTCATCGTGGCACTTCCATCGTCCCTGCACGAGGAAGGCCTGCTGGCCGCCATCGAATCGGGGCTCCCCTTCTTCCATGAGCCTCCCGTGGCCAACCACCGGGATCGGGTTCGTCCCGTCCTCCGGCGTCTCCTGGCCGCCGATCAGGTGACCCATGCCGACATGGAGTTGCGATTCATTCCGGTCATCATCCGCGCGGCCCAACGGGTCGCGGAGGGCGCCATTGGCGAACCCCGCACGGCCATGATCCGGATGCGCGGTTCGTGGAGTCCTGATCCGTCGGCGGGGATCAGCCTGATGCACTCCCTCGCGCCTTGGTACATCGACGCCTTGGACCGGGTGCTGGGAGCGTCTCCCAAGCGCGTGCTGGTGCAGGACGGCCAGGGGTATCCGGGACGGATGCAATCCTATTCCTTGACCCAGCTCGACTACGGCGGGATCTGGGGCAGCTTCGACGCCAACATCTCGGCGGTCCCCGGCATGGCCACCAACCTCGAAGTCACAGGCACGGAAGGTGACCTGCAAATCGACCTCTTCACCGCCGAAATCCGGCTGCGGACCCTGACCCGGTCGGAGCCGGAGATCGAGCGGGTCCCGGCACTGGAACCCTACGCCGGATGGCCCGGGATGCGTGAGTGCGTTGCGGCTTTCCTGGATGCCGTCTCCGGACGAACTCCCGAACCCGCCGGTGCCCGGGCCGTCGCGCAAAGCCATCTGGTGGGACTGGCCGGCGAGCGCTCCATCGACACCGGGACCTGGGCCGAGGTCGAAAACCTGGGGGACCTGGAATGAGCCTCTGGCGCCTTCTGGGCCTGAACAAGCTGGAACCGCGCGAGGAGCCTGCCGAAGAGGGACATATCGTCCTTGAAATCGCCGCCAAGCTGGATCAATTGGAATCCTCGGAAGCCCGGCATATCGCCTGCTTTGCCTACATTCTGAACCGGGTGGCCCATGCCGATCTGGAGATCAGCCCGGAAGAAGTCGCCCAGATGGAGAAGATCGTCCGGGAGCAGGGGGGCCTGCCGGAGTCGCAATCGGTTCTCGTGGTTCAGATGGCCAAGACCCACAATCGGCTCTTCGGCGCCACCGACAACTACCTCGTGACCCGCGAATTCAATCGCATCGCCACCCACAGTCAGAAGCTGGAACTGATGGGCTGTCTCTTGGCGGTGTCGGCTTCCCATGAAGGGATCTCAACAGCCGAGGACGCCGAGATGCGCCAGATCACCAAGGAACTGCAGCTCTCCCACCGGGATTTCATCGCCCTCCGGTCCCGCTTCCGGGACCACCTGAACGTCCTCAGGAGGATCGACTTTCCAGTCGCCCATTGGAAGGGCGTCTCTTAGGCGCCCCGAATTCATACGTCTTATTGTCACTTTGGACTCCGGCGCCTGAAAGACGCCGCTCCCAGTCCGGCGCGTGAAACATGCCGCTCCCCCTCTACAGAATTCCAAGGCGCCTGGCGGTGCTGCGGATCTGCTCCATTCGGTCCTCTACGGGTACGATCCTCGTGCCGTCCGGATTAGGCCGGGAGAGGTGGGCGTACTCGTAGACGTCGAAGCCGGCGAAACGCGGGTCGTGGTAGATCTGCTCCAGGTCGGAGACGTACTCCTGCATGGAGTTGGTCCGCTTCAGGTAGCGGTTCAGGTAGACGGGGATCCCCTTGCGATTGCACAGCGCCAGGGCTTCCTCCACTACGGAATCGTCCAGGGCATTGTGGAGCAGGCCCCGATCCGCCTCGGGGGCCTCGAACCATGTGGTCCGGAGCGTGATGCCGTCGGCCAGATCTTCCAAAAGCCAGGTCTGCCAGTCGAATTCCAGGTTGGCGGGGAAGCCCATGAGCTGGCCGTGGCACGGGTCGGACCCGAAGGCCTCGGTGTGGACGTGGACCTGGAACTTCTTTCCGGCGCTCCGGATTCGACGGCTGGCCTGGCGGATGAATCGGGTGTAGTGGCGGCCCCGGAGACGGGCCAGTCGTGCGAGTTCCCTATCCGTATTTCCGATTTCGGTTCCGTACTTCTCCCGGTACTCCTCCAACAGGGGCGCGTTGAAGCCATATTCGAGGGGTTCGTCCGTCAGGGACCCGTGGGCGGAGACGCGAACGTCCACTCCGTCCACACCTGCTTCAAGGAGACGGTCCACCCAGCCCATCCAGAGCTTCTCCACCTCGGGGTAGACGCTGCAGGGAGTGCAGGCCAGCGTGTCGTTTCGTCCCCGGGCGAAGGCGATGCAGCCGCCCCAGTTCCATTTCGACTTCGTGACGATTCCGAACATGGTGCCTTCGGTGGAGGCGTTGTTGGTGTCCAACCGGACCGGGAACGGTCCCATCCCCGAGTCGAATTCCAGTCCGCCCGTCCGGAAGTCCCGGGGGCGGATCCACATGGCGCTTCGGGTCGCGATGACTATGGGCAGCGGATCAGGACCGGGACCGTAGGCTTCGATCATGGCCGAGGGAGCGTTGCCGAAGTCTCCGTCCTCGTCCTCGAAGTCGGTGGTGACCAGGATGAAGCGGTCGGCCAGATCGAGGCCCTCCAGCGTCAAGGTCCGCACGGGTGCGCCGGAAGCGGTCAGCAGGTCGCCGAAGAACTCCCGGACCTCCCTGGGGGACGGCTCCACGCGGTCCGTCAGGGAGAAGTCCACCGATTGTCTCCGATAGCGGTAGTTGTCCGGACTGGTCCAGATCTGGAGACGCTCCTTGCGGATGCGGGTGGGTGAATCGTCCGACTTGAGAAGCCGAATCTTCCGGATCGGAACGTTTTCGAGGTCCGGCGGTGCCTCCCAGGGCCGCCGCCGGACCCGGGTGTGGGGGAACCGCTCCACGAACGGAAAAACCTGTTGGAGGCAGCCCCCGATTCGATGGACGCGGCTGTAGTCTCCGTCCGGGGAACCCTGAGGATACGTTCCCGCCATGCCCGTATTGAATGGCTTCAGGACCGCGTAGACCTCCAGGCCGTGGCGGTGGGCGATGGGAGTCACCGCCTTCAGAGGCTCCCCGATCCGGTCCACGGTGGCCCGGCCATACTGCATGTAGTCGAAAGTGTTGCCCGCCCAATACGACCCCGCCTCCTCGTCGCCGTAGTAGAGCCAGTAGATTCTTCGGACCCCCAGACTCTTGATCTGGGTGACCATCTCCTCGAGGAGCTCCAAGTTGTAGGGTCCGTAGCGGACGTCGTCCGGGAAATCTACGGTGGCCGAGAGAAGAAACGGGCGGGTGCTCAAGCGGCGGACCTCATACCGTCGCCATCCAGCCTCCATCCACAACCAGCGCGGAACCGGTGACCCAGGCGGCGTCGTCGGAGGCCAGGAAGACGCAGGCCCGGGCGATGTCCCGGGGAGTCCCGAATCGGGGCAGGAGCGTCCGCTGGCGTCCCTCCTCGATCTGTTCTGGTGTCAGGTAGTCCTGGTTCGCCGTCTCGATGAAGCCGGGACAGACGGCATTGACGGTAATGCCCATTGGTCCCAGCTCCACGGCCGTGTCACGGGTCAGGTTCACCACCGCGGCCTTGGTCGGGGCATAGACCGGTCCGGCCCCGCCGCCCCGGTAATTCACTGAAGATATGTGGATGATGCGCCCGTGGGCAGAGCGCTTCAGGCGGGGAACCGCTGCCTTGGTGGTCAGGAAGAGTGCCCGGAGATTGATCGACATGACCCGGTCCCAGTCGGCAATGGCCAGCGTCTGGGAGGTTCCCGGAATGTGGACGCCGGCGTTGTTGACCAGAATGTCCAACGCACCGAACTCCTCGACCGTCCGCTCCACGAGTTGTTGGACGAAGTCCTCGCAGGCGATGTCCCCTTGAAGGAAAATACCTTGGCCGCCGGACGTCTGGATCTCCTCCACCGTAGGTCTGCGGGGCTCAGTCTCGTAGTACCGGCCGACCTTGGGCGTCGTCCGGATGTCGGCGACCGCCACGGCGGCCCCCTCCCGGGCCAGTTCCAGGCAGATCCCCCGGCCGATCCCCGAACTCCCACCGGTCACGATGGCCACTCTGTTCTTCAACCGCATAGGACGTCACCTTGGGAATTGACCGCGAAGTGGGGGAATGATACCAGACTCCCCGGCGGGATCGTTCCGGTCCATGACCGTTGCGGCAGGCGGATCCGAATGCTGGGGAGTGAGTTCAAGGCGGAGTATCTGGACTTCGGGAAGGGCATCCGGGTGGGGCACCTGGAGTCCCGAGCCCGCATCACCCAGATCCTCAAACTGTCCCTGCAAGAGCTGTACGGGCAGGATTTCATCATCGACCGCTGGGGCCGGGGCGTCTACTGGCAGTGGATCTGTTTCGTGCCGCGGGCCAATCGCCGGGCCAAGCCTCTCTCGGGCGGCCGCAGCTACTCCAGCGCCAAGTTCTTCATCATGGTCGACCGGGAGGAGGGACTGTTCAAATCCGGGCTTCATGTGGAGCGAGGATTGGTCCGGCCGCCAGACGCACAAGACGCCTACCGGCTCCGCCCGGACTGGGACTGGCATCGGCTGGCGAAGGGTCTGGAGCCGAACGGATGGTGGGAACGGAAGGTCCGCCGGTTGATCGAAGAGGATGGGTTCCAACTGACGCTGGGGTCGTTCAGGACCGGCCTGCAATCCTTCTCCGGCAGTCTGCCTCCGGCATCGGACCTTCGCGAGATCATTGCGAAAGCGCCGCCGGACAAGTGGTTTGTTTTCCAGCTTCACTATCCCATGACGCCGGAAGAGGTCCAGGGCTCGGCGGGACCCGACCTGGTGGCCGGCATGCTGGCCGTCTTCCGGGAATTGACGCCGGTGATGAACCTCTGCCTCGAGGAAACCGCAACGCTGGATGTGGCGCCCGGGCCCGCTACTTGACCAGCCGGGTGTTGGGAAACTGGGCTCGCCAGCCGAACCAGAAGGCGCGGTGTGCAGCCAGGCGGATGAGTTTCTCGCCGTTCGGTCCCACTAGGGCGGTCTCCGTCGCCTCCCATTGCTTTCCCGATCTGTCCCGGACCTTGGAGTTCCGGTCCCACTTGGTGAACTGGACGCCGGTGGCGTCGAAGACCCGGTTGGCCCCCGACTTGTCGGTGAGGATGACCAATTCCTGCCCGGCCACGCGGTCCTGGTGCAGCCGGCGCTTGCGCAGGAACCGGGTGTCGTAGGCGACCGCCTCCCCGTCCATGAGCAGGGCCAGGACCTCCCGCTTGTTCTTCAAGCGCTTGTCCTGGAAGGGGGTGGGGAACATGAGCCGGTCGGTGGCGAAATACTCCCTGTAGGCGGCGCCTTCCCGGTAGTCCCGCTCGTGACCCGTGTCCAGGGACAAGACCTTGGTTTCCGGATGGCGCCGCCGCCACTCCTTCCAGCGGGTGGTGACGATGGGAAGACGATTCAGTTGCAGCCCGGAGCCCACCAGCGAGCCCATGACGGGAACCCCCTCCAGGGCCGACCAGAGGGTGTTGGTTTGGCGGTCGTACATCAGCTTGTTGGAACGGTAGAGGAAGCCGCTGGTCCCGAAGCTGAACTGTTGGTCTCCCACCTTCTGGTCGTAGAGGATGGCGGAGCCGCAAAGTGTGCAGTAGGCGCAGGTGACGTTCATTCCGCCGATCTTGTCATTGAACAGCTCATGCCACGCCAGAATCCGCTTGGGATAGGCCTTGGCCTCGCCGTTCAGGTAGACGCCGAAGACGATGTGGTCGTTCTTGAGGTAGTCCGCCTCCGCGGCGGAGATCATCTTGGGATATTCCAGAGGCGGAATGCCGTCCTTTTTCACGCCGCCCCAGAGCACTTCGTCGAGACGAATCGTTCGCGGGGTTCCGGGGACGAAGTAGCGGGCGAAACGTTTGTCGATAAAGGAGTAGAGAGTGGCCTTGAAGGTGGCATATTCGGGATGTTCCTGCTCCTCCCGGCTCCAGATCCAGCGCCACCAGCGGTTCGTGTCAGCCGGCAGATTCTGGCCCGTCCCCTTGCGCAGCAGCTTCAGGACGTTCTGGCCCCGGGTGTCTCCGGGGGGCAGCAGCATGAAGATTTCCACCAGCATGGGGGCGAATCCCGGATGCCAGTTGGCCTCCAGCCTCCGGGCGGCCGCCCGATGCACCTTGCGGTCGCGGTCGGCCAGATCGCCGACGGCGGCGGAAGGGGAGGAGTCCTTGGTCTCGGCGGCTTGGGCCAAGGCGTCAGGCGGGGTGCCGGCCAGCAGGAGCAGGACGGCCAGCGCGGGGATCTTCGTTCCCGTTCCCACTCGTTCCCCAGTTCTCGGCGGCATCGATCTTGTGCGAATTGCAGACATTTCGAGTTCAGTAGACGATTTCCGTCCCCTTTCGCAGTACCCAGAAGAGCCGTTGTGCCGCCGGTTCCTCCATCTCAAGTTGCAGGACCGGCACCTCCCGAACCAGGGCTTGAAACTGGGCCAGGACCAGGCGCAGGCGCCGGCCGGAGCGTTTTTTCCAGGTCAGACCGATCAGATCCGGAGGAGCGACGAACAGGACCGACCCGTCCTCCAACTCCACCGCATAGGTGCCTGGCATGGAGGTGACGCCTCGGCGGGAGGTCAGGGGAACCGGTTTTCCCTGGGAAGCCCGGATTTCCTCCACGGGACGGGGAGGGGTCAGTCTGGAAACCCGGGAGGAGCGAGGGGGGGTGGAATCGCGGTTGGATCGGTGTACCGGGATCTCCTTGAGCAAGACGCCCCGTTGCAGGATCCGTGCCGAATGGGTGCCGATCTCCACCTTTGGGCCGGCCTTGTCCGAGAGCGCCCAACCCGGGGCCTGAATTCCAAGGAAAAGGATCGCCGGAAGGAGTCGGCCGCCGCTCCCCATCAGAAGATGAAAACCGGAGTCCCCAACGGGGCCAGATCCACGAGCTTGTTCAGATCGGGTTCGGACAACCGGATGCAACCGTGGGTCACGTTCTGTCCCAGAAGCCGGGTGTACAGCGTCCCGTGGATGTAGTAGCCGTCTCCGATCCCCAGGGCGAAGCTTCCCAGTACCCCGTATTCCATCCGATCGCCGTCCCGCGCGGGAAGGGGCTCACCCTCTTCCACGAATGCCCAGTCGGGTTTGCGCCAGACCGGGAACTCGGTCACGTACTCGATCTCGAATTCACCCCGGGGAGTTTCGAAGGTCCACACCCTGTCGCCGGCGATCAGACGGTGTCCGCTGCCGGTTGCGCAAAGTGCATCGAGGAGGATCCGCTGCCCGTGACGGACATAGAGACGGTTTTCCGCTGTGTCGATGAGAATAATGCGCCCCCGCGGCGGGTTTTCCTCGGGTTTGGAAAGATCCCGCTTCGCCGGGGCGGGGCTGGCGCCGTACGCTTCGAACCGGCTGTCGGGGCTGGAAAAGGCGGAAGCCCCCAAGATAACGGCGCCAAGCAGGAGAAAGGCTCGGTTCAGCGTCGCCTTCTCTGCTGAATGGCCTGCTCAATCTCGGAGCTGACTCCGTCCGCCTTCCGCTTGACTGCACCGAATTGATTCAAGGCGTCCATGTACTTGCCCGCTTCGTAGGCCTGCTGCGCGCCTGCCTGCATGGCTTCGGCCGAGGCCACGTCGCCCTCCAGGGCGGCCACGCTCTCGCGGGCTGCCTTGCCCCGGCGCGGCGCCTTGCGCAACATGCCCTGGGCGTTCTCGATGGCGGCTTGAGCCGCTTCGTTGGCCGCCTCCGCCTGGCCCTTGACCTTGATCTTGTTCTCACCGGCCGCCGCAGTTGCGGCCTCAGCCTCGGAGGTGGCCCGGCTCACGAGTTCTCTGGCCTGATCGTAGCTGCGGGTCAGGGCGAAACTCTCGTCCTGCACGGCGATCTCGGATTCGGCCTCTTTCAGCGTCGCCGACGCCTTGCCGATCTCGTCCGGCGCGTAGGTTTCTGCCTCCGCGGCCCGGGCCGCGTCCAGAGCTTGGCGCGCCGCGTCGAGTTCCGATGCCGGCGGGCTGTCGCAACCCGTGAGTAGCACCAGAAATGCTGCGCAAGACGAGAACAGGAGAGCTCTTCTCATGTGACCTCCTTCAGACCGTTCCGAGTCTGTTCGTGAGAATGGGAAAATACGCATTGGCCAATAATCGGTCCATGTTAGCATGTTTCCCTCCGGACCTGGAACCGGGGATTTCTTCGTGATTTCCGGAGCTTGCCGGAGCAGGGATTCCATGACCCAGCGACTCTATCACCAGGACTCCTATCTCAAGAATTTTCGGGCGCGGGTCACCGGCGCGGACCGTTGGAAGGGGAAACCGGCCGTCGAATTGGACCGAAGTTGTTTCTACCCTGCATCCGGAGGCCAGCCGTCGGACCGGGGTTTCTTGGAGGGACTGCCGGTCGTGGAGATGGCGGACAAGGGCGGCCGGCTGTTGCACGTGCTGGAGCGGGGGGACTTGGCAGGGGGTCAGGAAGTGGTTGGCAGCCTCGACTGGGAACGGCGCTTCGACCACATGCAACAGCATACGGGCCAGCACATCCTGTCCCAGGCCTTCATCCAGGTCCTGGATTGGGATACCGTCTCCTTTCACCTCGGCCGGGAGTCCTGCTCCATCGATCTGACGGGAAACGCGCTGACGCCGGACCAGATCTACGATGTGGAAGACGTGGCCAATCGCATCATCGTCGGGTGCCGACCCGTACGCGTCCATCTGATAGACGCCCGCCGCCAGAGCGAGTTTCCCCTGCGAAAGCCCTCCGGCCGGAAGGGAACGTTGCGGATTGTCGAGATCTCGAATTTCGACTTCTCCCCCTGTGGCGGAACCCACTGCCGGTCGGCGGGAGAAGTCGGTCTGATCAAGATTCGCCGCTGGGAGCGGGCGAAGAAGCGGGTCCGAGTCGAATTCTACTGCGGCGGAAGAGCCCTCAGGGACTACCGTTGGAAGAACCGGGCGGTCTATCGGCTCTCCCGCCTCTATTCCCGGCCCGACCGGGAAGTGGTGGAGGCCGCCACGGAGCACCTGGAGCGGGAAGAAGGGTTGCGCAAGAAGCTGGTGGAGGTTCAGGCTCGCTACCTGGAATCGGAGGCCGCCCGGCTGCTGGAAGGCGCTCCGGAAGTGCGGGGAATTCGAGTGGTCCGGCGGGTCGTGACCGGGATGGATATGGGGGCGGTGCGGGAACTGGGCCGCAAACTGGTCCAGGACGGGGAAAAGAGGTTGGCTCTTCTCGGATTGGAAGGCGAATCTCCGGCTCTCGTTTTCGCCCGGTCGGAGGACCTGCCCTGGCACATGGGCGACTGGATTCGGAAGGCCGTGCCCATGATCGCGGGCCGCGGCGGCGGCAGTCCCCGCCACGCTCAGGCCCGGGGCTCACGGTCCGAAGGATTGGAAGCGGCTCTCGATGACGCATGGAACCGCATTCGCGAGGAGGATTGATGCTCTGTTCCCGGGTGCCCGCCTTTTTAATTCTCCCCGCGTTGCTTTGGTCCTGCACCGAGCCGGGTCCCATGTCTCCGGCTGTCCTGGAAATCGGAGTGCAGCCCCAGGTACTGGTGGATGATTTTATCGTGGAGCGGACCGAGACCCTCAGCCGCCGGCTGAATCCACTGGTAAAGCATGCGGCGAATCCGGTGCTGAGTCCTCAGCGGCCCTGGGAGGGGCGTTCCACCTTGCCGATCTCCGTCCTCTTCGATGACGGGGACCGGCGCTTCAAGATGTGGTACCAGTGTCGGGACGAGCGTTCCAGTGCTCGCCGGAGCCGGGATCGCTGGGCCTACGCCGTTTCCGGCGACGGCATCACCTGGGAAAGACCCAACCTCGGACTCGCTTCCTTCGCCGGCTCCCGCCGGAACAATCTGATTCCCTATCCGGTCAGCCGCGTGTTGCTGGATTCCACGGAGGCCGATCCCGAACGCCGTTTCAAGGCCTTGGCATACGATCGGATCGACGAAGATGGCCCGGCCGGCATCTTGGTCGGGTTTTCTCCCGACGGTCTCCGTTGGAGCCTGCAGTCGCCGAGTCCCCTCCTCGCCGAGACCAGGGGCCAGGGGACGCACGCCGGAATCGGCGACACTCATACGGTCTTGGGCTGGGATGAACGCTGGGACAGGTATGTCGCCTTCATGCGGCCCAGCCGGCGTTTTCGGGACATCGGCCTCTCCCACAGCACCGACTTCATGGACTGGCGCCTACCCACGCCCGTGCTGACCCCAGACCCAAACGATCCGCCGGGAACCCAGTTCTGCGAGATGGGGGTGTTTCGGGACCGCGGCGTCTACTGGGGACTGCTCTCGGTCTACCATCCCAACTCCCTAACGGTGGACGTGCAGTTGGCCTACAGCCGCGACGGAGTCGGCTGGCGCCGCGTCGGGCGGCGGCATCCCATTCTCACTTACGGGCTTCCGGACCGGTTCGACTCCCATCAACTGAGGGCCCTCAATCCGCTGGTGGCGGGTGATGAGATCCGGGTCTACTACGCCGCCGAGAACGAACCCCATGCCCTCTCTCCTCAGGATGAGCCCCTCCTGACCCATGCCGTTGATGCCCCTGCCGAGACGTCCGCCGAGCAGGGTTGGGTCCGGCGGGCGCGCGGGTTCGGAGGTTTGGCCCGATGCCGGCGTGACGGATTCGTCTCGCTGGACAGCGGCTCGTCTCTGGGGTTCCTGCTGACCAAGCCCTTCATCTGCCGGGGGGACCGGGTTCTGGTCAACGCAGACGCCGGTCCAGGGGAGATTCGGGTGGAGATACTGGATGCCGGGGGACGGCCCCTGGATGGCTTCGCCGAGGCAGATGCAGATCGCATCCAGGGAGATTCCCTGCGCCACGTCGCTGCTTGGAAAGGCAATTCAGACCTTTCTACTCTGGCGGGCAGGGCCATTCGGCTCCGGATCCATATGACCAATTCCAAGCTTTACTCCTTCACCGTCGGCAAATCCGGGAGGCCGCAATGAGACGTTTCCTTCTGCTCTGGATCCCCGGTGCGCTCCTCATTGCCTCCTGCGGCCAGGCACCCACCGTGACTACGGGAGAGGCGACTCCCCTGGGTCTGGGCGCGCTGAGCCTGAACGGTGAGATCCATCCCAAGGGGATCTACACCACCTACCATTTCGAGTACGGACCGACGCCTTCGTTCGGATTCAAGACCCGGGAACGGCCGTTGCCGCCGCGCCTGGCGGCCCATTACCGGGAGACCTGGGATGAGGGCGCCGGGGGCTGGGACAGCTGGACTCAGGAGCATGTCCATCATCCCGAGGGAGGAGCTTCAGGGGGGTATATCGAGTGGCGCGAGCCGGCGACCAACAACGATTTCAACCACATGGCCGCCGACGTGCTGCACTTGGTGAAATTCCTTCGGACCGGGCTGCTGCCCCAATGGAGGCAGGAGGGCAACACCGCCCTGGGCGGAGCGGACCCCGATCTCCGGGATGCACGCGTCTCCATCTGGGTCCGGGGAGACGGCTGGGAGCCCAGGGGCTCGGAGTTGACGTGGTGGCTGCAGAGCCAGAGCAACGCGGGAATGGGGGACCAGGTGGGTTGGCGGCGAGCCAACTGGGCCTACAGCGGCACCACCCTAACCGAAGAACTCCTGGACGGCGAGTGGCGCCACGTCGTGTACCGCCTCGAGAACGACACCCACAAGTGGACCTACGGCGGAAAGAACATCGGCCAGGGCCGGGCGTCCCAACGCTACGAGTACTGGTCCATCGACCAGGCCCTGGGGCACAACAACAACAATTTCTTTCATCTCCTGTCTTTCATAGATCCCCAGAACCCTCCGGTCGGCGCCCTTCACTTCGACGAGTTCGAGCTGACCTACCGCAACGAGTCCCTGCTCCTGGTCAGCAACGGCGGCCGCTTGATCCGTTGGCCGGACAGCGGTAACGACGACCCGTCCACCCTGACGGACGGCTGGCGCCACGGCGAGGGGAAGATGTGGCGCAGCGAACCGGATCCGTCCGAGCCTTTGGAGTTCGTCTACGAGTTTCAGGATCCGGTGAGCATCGAGACGATTCAGGTGCACCAGAATCCGGAGTGGCCGAGCCGGGACCTGGAGATTTCGGTTGCGACGGACGGAGATGGGTTCACCCCGATCAGCCGCTTGTCATTGCCCGAAAAGGGCGTGCCCAACGCCAACTTCGCATTCGACATGGAGACAGGGCTTTCGGTACGGGCCGGATTTCTGAAGGTCCGAGTGTTGTCCGGCTACGACTCGCGGCACTGGGGTCTGGGAGAGATCGAGGTCTTCGGAAGCGGGGCCAGAATGGTTCCCGACGACGACCTCTACCACGTGAACCGGGATGTGTGGGACCTCCGGCCGGGCGCCACCATTCACTACCGGCTGGTGGCCGCGAGTGCCGAAGGCGCCGCTCGGGGCGAGACCAGGAGCTTCACCCTTTCCCCGGATCGGCGGCCCCACGTCCGGGTGCTGGAGCCGCGCCGCTCGACTCCGGCGGCCGCCCGGCTTCAGGGGAGGCTGTCGCCCATGGGGCTTCTCACCTACTACCACTTCGAATACGGGCCCGATCCCGGTCTGGGAAGCAGGACTCCCCTGCGCTACGCCGGAGCCGAGATCACTCCCCGGTCCGTCTTCGCCGACCTGGACGGGTTGCAGCCGAAAACCCGCTACCATTACCGGCTCGTGGGTATCAACGAAGAAGCCGTGGTCCGGAGCGAAACCGCGTCGTTTCTGACGCGCTGACGGGGGAAAAGCGGAAAGACATGCAGTTTGGGGTTCCGATTTTCGATGTCCGGACCGGAGAGACTCTGTCCGGCTGTCGGCTGCGCCAGGCGGGAGGTTTCCATTGAACCCGGGTGAGTTCCTGGAGGCCCGGGAGCGACTCTCGACAGTTGCCCGGGTGACCCCGCTGGTCCGGTCCAAGTTCGATCCCGGGCTCCACTTCAAGGCCGAGAACCTCCAGGTGACCGGTTCCTTCAAGATCCGGGCCGCCTATAACCAGATGGTTCAACTCGACCAGGATCAGCGGGATCGGGGGATCGTCACCTCCAGCTCCGGGAACTTTGCTCAAGCGGTGGCCTACGCCGCCAAGATGCTGGGACTCTCGGCCAAGATCGTGATGATGGAGAACTCCAACCCCATGAAGGTCTCGGGCACTCGGCGCTGGGGGGGCGAGGTGGTCTTCTGCGAGAGCCGCTTCGAGGCCCGCGACCGCACTGTGGAACGGATCCGCGAGGAAGAGGGCCGCAGCACGGTTCACCCCTACGACCACTCCGCCGCGGTGGCGGGAAACGGGACCGCCGGACTGGAGATAGTGGAGCAACTGGACCAGGTGGAGAACGTCGTGGTTCCCATCAGCGGAGGCGGGCTCATCAGCGGAATCGCCATGGCCGTCAAGGAACGGAAACCTTCGGTCAAGGTGTGGGGCGTTCAACCGCGGGGCTCCAACGCCACGTATCTGTCGTTCCGAAAGAAGGAACCGGTGGCGCTGGAGCAGGCCGATACCGTGGCCGACGGCCTCACCGTCACCCGGCCCGGGAGCCTGACCTTCCCCCTGATTCTCCGCTATGTAGACGGCGTGGAAATGGTGGAGGAAGACTCGATCCTATACTGTGTGGGGCATCTCATGGGCGAGGAGAAGCTGGTGGTGGAACCCTCCGGCGCCGTTCCCCTGGCCGCGATTCTGGAAGGCAAGGTTCCGCTGCGAAACACGGTTCTGGTGCTGAGCGGGGGAAACATGGGACAGGAGATCATGAACCGGTCTCTCGGTCTCTTCTCCGAGGGAAGGAGTCCAAAATGAAGATCAGATTCAGTCGAACGTCGCGCGTCGGGCTGCGTACGGGTGCCTTTGTCCTGGGAATCGTCTCGTGCCTCGCGGGAGGAGCTTCCGCACAGGAGGCATTCGTCATGGACGAGTTGCAGGCGGAACGCGTGGTGGTGGCTCCGGGCGGCTATTTCCCGCGCATGGAGCTTCTGAAGAACGGCGATCTGCTGGTCTCAGTTAAGGCGGGCGCCGCTCACGTGGGGAAGGCGGGACGCGCCGACATCGTCCGCTCGACCGACGGCGGCCGGACCTGGGGGAAGCCGGTGACCGTATTCGACCTGCCCGGCCGGGACGACGCCATCGACGCCATGGGGCGCCTCTCGGACGGAACTCTGATCGCAGGCATCGTTTCCTATTCCTGGGCGGGTGAGCGCTACACGGGAGAGGGTTGGAGCGCCGACACCTGGGTGATCCGCTCGTCCGACCACGGGTTCACCTGGAGCGAGCCGGTCAAGCTCGAAGCCACGCCCCACGATTGGCTCTATCCCTTCGGAAGACCCGTGGAACTGGAGGACGGGACGGTTCTCTTGTCCGGATACGGTTCCGCTCTTCCCAGGGACCGAAAAACCCCAACCACCTCCTTCGTGGTCCGATCCCGGGACGGCGGCAAGACGTGGGGCGAGTACGTCCCGATAGCCAGCCGTTTCGACGAGCTCTGCATTGCCCGCCTGCCCTCCGGAAAGCTGGTCGCCGCGCTGCGCGAAACCGGGGGCTCGGCCTCCCTCTCCTTCTCCTCCGACGGCGGCCGCACCTGGAGCGAAACGCGGCGCTTGACCGAGGCGGCGGAGCATCCCGCGGACCTGCTGGTGCTGGCCGATGGCAGACTGCTGATCACCTTCGGCGTGCGCCACCAGCCTTATGGAGTCCAGGCCATGCTCAGCCGGGATGGCGGCGAGACCTGGTCCAAGAAGAAGAGGATTCTGTTGGCGTGGGATGGCGATCATGGAGATCTGGGCTATCCGGTCTCCATCCAGAGGCCCGACGGCAGGATCGTCACCGCCTACTACATCGTCTACGGTGAACGGGACTCCTATGGAGACAAAGGGGTCGCCATGAAGAACTCCTTCACCAAGGCGGTCATCTGGTCGCCGCCCCGATGAGCCGAGCCCGGCGTAAGCGGTCCCGAGCCGCCCGGCGGCGCACACCGCCACGCCCGCCGAAGCGATTCGACGTCTCCAGGCTGCTTCCCCTGTTCCTCTTTCTGGCCGTACTGGGCCTCTACGCCCCGTCGGCCGCAAACGAATTCGTCTACGACGACAACGAGGTCATCGTCAACCAGAAGGCGCCCACCTCGTTCGCCGAAGTGGCCGGGATCTTCGGTGAACGCCACTTCCCCAATCTCCCCTATTACCGTCCTGTCACCCGGTCCACGCTGCTCCTGCAGAAGACCTTCCACGGAGACAACCCGGCGCCGTTTCACCTCTTGAACGCCGCCTTCATGGCCCTGGCCGCCCTGGTGGTCTATTTCCTGCTGCGGCTCCCCGTCTTCGGGGTGGCCCGGACCCCGGCGCTCCTGGGAGCGGCGCTCTTCGCGCTGCATCCGATCGCCTCTTCCTGTGTCTATCCGACCGCCTCCGGGCGGGAGACCCTGCTGCCGTCGCTCTGGACTCTGCTCTCGGTTTACGCATACCTGCGGCCGGGCAGGGGCTGGCGGGCGCTTTCGCTGGTGGCCTTCGCCGGCGCCCTCTTCAGCAAGGAGCAGGCGGTGGTGATCCCCGCCCTCTTCCTGCTGGCGGACGTTGCGGGAATAACTCCGGACCCACCCGGCTGGAGTCCCCGCCGGTGGATCGTTCGCTATCTGCCGCTGCTTCCGATCCTGGCGGGGTACTTCTGGGTTCGGCACCTCCTCTTCGGCGGTACCGAGTACGCCTTCGGCGACCCCACGGGGCCTCTTCTCAGCCTGGGGTACGCCTTCCAGACGATTTTCCTTCCGTCTGTGGAGTTGGTCTACGAGCCTACTTTGCCGATCTGGCTCTCGTGGCCCCGCTTGATCCTGGCCTGCCTGGCCGTTGCGGGGCTGCTGCTCCTGGCCCGGCGCCTGGAGTCCCGGTACCGTCCCGTGCTCCTCTTCTGGTCGGGCTGGTTCCTGGTGACCTTGGCGCCCACGGCCAATATCATCCAACAGGAGGCCAAATACGACGAGCGCTACCTGTTCCTGGCTTCTCTGGCGGTCATCTCCGTCGCCGTGGCTGGGGTTTCCCAGGGAGAATGGTCCGGACAGCTCGGCCGGACTACGTCCGTAGTGGGCTTCCTTCTGGTCGGTGTCGCCGGACTCATCAGTTTCCACCGGTCCGCTTACTTCCACGACAACTTGGCCTTCAGCCACCAGTGGCTCCGGACCGATCCCGATTCGGTCAACGCTCATTACAACCTGGGTTTCGGCCTGGCTCAACTGGGACGCCATCAGGAGGCAGTGGCGGCCTATGAGCGGGCTCTGGAGATCGAGCCGGACTACGGCTACGCGCACAACAATTTGGCGAATGCCCTGGGCAAGGTGGGAAAACGCGAGGAGGCCATTCGGCACTTCAGGCAGGCCCTGGAACTGGATCCCGGTTACGCCGAGGCTCACCATAACCTGGCCAACGTGCTGGTGGAGGAGAGCCGGCGGGACGAGGCATTGGAGCATTTGCGGGAGGCCGTACGGCTGCGGCCCGACTTCGCCGAGGCCCAAATGAATCTGGGGAACCTACTCACCGAGAAGGGGGACGCTGCCGAGGCGGTCTCCCACTACCGCTCGGCCCTGAAACTGAAGCCCGACTTTGCCGAAGCACAGAATAATCTGGCCAATGCGCTGGTGGCGTTGGGGCGGCTTCGCGAGGCGATCTCCCATTACTCGGAGGCCCTCCGGATCCGGCCCGACTACCCCGAGGCCCGGCGCAACCGGGAGATCGTATTGATGGAATTGACGAGAACCGGAGGCTGAGTCTGGCGCGGCCCGTCCGGTTCCGGATCTCCCGGATCTACGCGGGCATGGTCGAATGCGGAGACGATTCGTGGCGCAGGCTGATATCATGGGGGGAAGGAAGTCAACGGATTCCCGGGAAACGCCCGTTCGAAGGGGAAGAGACAGATGTCATCGAGCTTGAGATGGAGCGGCGGTCCAATGGCAGTGCTGGTTCTTCTGGGCCTGTTGGCCGGCGGCTTCCGGCCGGCAATGCCGGAAGAGGAGGATCGGCGGGCGAAGCAGGCGCAGGAAGAGCAGGACTACTTCGAGAAATGGCTCAACGAGGACGTGGTCTACATCATCACCAAGGAGGAGCGGTCCGTCTTCGAGAAACTCGTGACTCCTGAGGAAAAGGAGCGGTTCATCGAGCAGTTCTGGGTCCGCCGCGATCCCTCCCCGGGGACCTCCTACAACGACTTCAAGGAAGAGCACTACCGGCGGATCAAGTACGCCAACGAGCGCTACGCCGCGGGCTTCCCGGGCTGGATGTCCGATCGGGGGAAGATCTACATCAAGTTCGGTCCTCCCGACGAGATCCGAAGCAACCCCAGCGGGGGGATCCACACCCGGGAATTCTACGAGGGAGGCGGCACGGCGGTCACCTTTCCCTTCGAGATCTGGTGGTACCGGTATATCGAGGGGATGGGACAGGACATCGAGATGGAGTTCGTGGACCGTCTCAACAGCGGCGAGTTCCGTCTGGCCATGGACCAGTGGGAAAAGGAGGTCGGATTCGAGATGGGGATCGGACCCACCACCTTCGAGCAACTGGGTCTGGTGACCCGGGCGGAGATGAACCGGGCGCGCTTTCTGGGCAACTCGGGCAACCCCTACATCCACAGCACGCGCATCCAGGACCAGCCCCTGGAACGCCTGAGCCGCTACAGTCAACTCATGAAGCCGCCCGTGATCCGGTTCGATGACCTGAGGACGGTGGTGGAGACCCGGGTCCGGTTCCAACAGGTACCGGTTTCCCTGGTGGCTCATATCACCCCCGTCCACGAGAGCTTGAGCCTGGCGTTGGTGACGGCCAAGATTCAGGTGAGCCCGGAAAATTATGTCCCGACCGGAGAAGTCTGGCGTGCCGAAACCCATATCTACGGCCGGCTGACCGACCTCACCGGGAAAGTGGTCTACGAGTTCGACGACGACGTGATCAGCACGCTGAGCGCTGCGCCCTCCGGTCTCGGATCTGCCCAACGCCTCTACCAGAGGAAGATTCCGGTCAAGCGGGGGCGATTCAAGCTCCAGTTCGTGGTGCGCGAGGTGAAGTCGGAGAAGACCGGAACCTTGGATACCGTGGTCGTGGTGCCGGGTCCGTCGGAAAAACTCCGGGGCACCCTGGTGCTGGCGGACCGGGCCGCGCCGGTCCGGCCGGGAGAGTCCCTGGTCGACCCCTTCGTGGTCACCGAGGACTTGAAGGTGTATCCCAGCATCGATGGACAGTTCGCTCCGTCGGATCGGCTGGGCGTCTACCTGGAAGTTCACAACCTGGCCCAGGACATGGCGACCCAGACGGCGGACGTGAAATTCCGCTACAGCGTGGTCTCCAAGGATGGAACGCTGGTCGCCGATCTGGCCAAGGAGCTGGAGCCGAGGCAGGTCGAGAACAACTCGGTGGTCAACGCCTTCTTCGCCTTTCCCCTTCAGACGCTGGCGGCCGGAGAGTACTCGTTCCAGATGGAGGTGACGGACCTCATCTCGGAAAACAGCTTGCTGCTCAAGGACAACTTCCAAATCGAAGCCAACTGACCGGTCGGTAGACTGGCCCCTGGCTTGAGCATGCGCCCGATCATCAACAGTCTGCGTGGTCCGATATCCGAGGCGCGAACGTGGGCGCTGGCGCTGCTGCTCGCAAGCGCGGCCTCCCTGGCGGCGCTGGAGTCGTGGTCCAGGCTCTCAGCCGCTCAGGGTCGTCCCGCCGCTCCCTCGGGAATCATTCTGATCACGGTGGACACGCTTCGGGCCGACCGGCTCGAATCCTACGGCTACGCCGGGACGCCGAATCCGGCGGTCAACGCCCTGGCTGAGGACGGCGTCCTGTTCGAGCAGGTCATCGCCCAGTCACCCCTCACGCTCCCTTCCCACTGCTCCATACTGACCGGCACCTTTCCCTACCATACGGGAGTCCGGGACCAGGCCGGGTTCAGCTTGAAGCCGGAGCATCTGACGCTGGCCGAGCGGCTTAGCGCCGAGGGATATGGGACGGCGGCCTTCATCGGCTCCTCGGTTCTGAACGCCGGCACGGGGCTGAATCAGGGATTCGACCTCTACTGGGATCTTCCGGAGCAGGGTCCTCCCGAACGACGGGGCGGGGAAGTGATGGGACGGGCGCTGGAATGGATGTCTGCCCAAGGGGACAGTCGGTTCTTTGCCTGGATTCACCTTTTCGATCCCCATTCCCCCTATGCTGCTCCCGAACCCTTCGGAGGCCGTTACCGGGCTCGCCCCTACGACGGCGAGGTCGCCTACGTCGACTCGCTGATCGGCGACCTGATCCGGCATCTGAAACGGCATCGGTTCTACGATCGGACGCTTCTCGTCTTCACCAGCGATCACGGAGAGAGTCTGGGGGAGCATGGCGAGTCGAGTCACGGCATGTTCCTCTATGACGCCACCGTACGGATCCCGCTCATCATCAAAGCCGCCGGCTCGGCCTGGAAGGGCAAGGTGATCCGGGAACAGGTGAGGGGAGTGGACATCGCCCCGACCATCCTCCAACTGGCCGGTCTGCGGGTGGATGACCAGATTCAGGGACGAGGTCTCCTCTCCCTGATCCGCGGACGTTGGAACCAGCCGGAGCTGGCTGCCTACAGCGAGACCTACTATCCGTACTACCATTTCCAATGGAGCCCGCTCTTTTCCATGCGGACTCGCGGCTTCAAGTACATTGACGCGCCCAAGCCGGAGCTCTACGACTTGGCAAGTGACGCCGGGGAGCGTCGGAACATCATCGGCGACCGGCCCTCCATGTCGGCTTACCTGCAGGAGACTTTGGAAGGGGAGTACCAGAAGTTCTCCGCCGGCCGCGACGAGCCTCCCGAGCCGGAGCAGATGGACCGGGCCACCATCGAGCGCCTCAAGAGCCTGGGCTACCTGGGATTCGCCTCAGGTACTGCCGAGCTCCCGTCCACTGAGGGACTGGCGGACCCCAAGGACCGCATCGGGCTCTACGAACTTCTGCAGCAGGCGTTCCAGGATTCGGAGGAAGGCCGATTCATCGAATCCAACAGCAAGTTGAGAAAGGTGGTGGCTCAGGAAGAGGGTCTCATCGACGCGCACCTCTACCTGGGTCTGAACTCGGTGCAGATGGGGCAGTTCAGCGATGCCATCGAGGCCTTCCAGGCCGTGCTCCGCCGCGACCCGAACAACCTGATGGCCCTCTACAACCTCTCCCTCTCCTATCTTAATCAAGGCCGGACCGAGGCGGCCGTGCCGGGCCTGGAACGGACCTTGCAACTGGACCCGGAAGATGTGACGGCCCGGGTCGCGCTGGGAAGGGCCTACCAGCTTCAGGGGAGAATCGACGACGCCGTCGGCGCATTGGAGAAGGCGGTCTCCGCCCGTCCCGATTTTGCCGATGCCCTCGACTTTCTGAGCCAGGCGTATGCGCAAAAGGGATGGACGTCCAAAGCCGAAACGGCGCGTCGTCGTGCTGACGCCGCGCGAAAACGCTGAGCCCTTCCACCGGCGGTTTCGGGAACCGGTTTTCTCTCAATCCTCAACTCCCGTTCTTGACCGGCAACCCTCCGGCGGCTACTCTTTGCGCGTTGAAATCGAGGCCGCGGCCGATCCGTCCGCGAGCTTTCACCCTGTTCATGAGGAGGTAGGAATCGCATGTATCTGACCAACGAGAAAGTCGCCGTTCTGGGCGCCGCCGGCGCCATCGGCTCCAACCTGGTGCAATCGCTGCTTCAGACCGGAACCGCCAACCGGATCTCCATGTACGACCCGATGGAGGGTCCGCTCAAGGGGTCGGCCGAAGAGATCTACCACTGTTCGTTTCCGGGGGCCCAGGTGACCTGGACCATAGATGAGGCGGAGGCCCTCGCGGACGCCGCCTACATCATCACCGCCGGGGGCGCTCCCCGCCGTGCGGGCATGACCCGGGAGGACCTGCGCAAGGACAACTGCAAGATCGCCAGGAACCTGGGCCAACAGATCAAGCGCCACTGTCCGTCCTGCAAGCTGGCCGTCGTCATCTTCAATCCCGCCGACATCACCGGTCTCACCACCCTGGTCCACTCGGGCCTGCCGGGATCGGCGGTCTCCACCCTGGCCGCACTGGACAGCACCCGGCTCCAGAGTGCGCTGGCCCAACATTTTTCCGTCGCCCAGGACCAGGTGACCGGTTGCGCCACCTACGGGGGGCACGGCGAGCAGATGGCCGTCTTCAAAGGCAGCATCGCCGTCGCCGGGACGCCCCTTGGCGAGATTCTCGATGGCGCCACCGTCGAGGGTCAGGGCCTGACGCCGAGCCAATGGACCGATCTACAGCAGCAGGTCCGCGGGGGCGGCGCGGCCATCATCAAGCTGCGAGGGCGCTCTTCCTTCCAGTCTCCCGCTCACCTGAGCACCTCCATGCTCCGGGGCCGCATCGGAGCGGACGAGTTCCCGTGGCCCTGCGGCACCTACGTCAACCGGGGCGAGTTCCGCCACATCATGATGGCCATGGACACGCGCTTCGGACCGGACGGCCTGGAGTACTCGATACCGGAGGGGGACGCTGAGGACATGGCGGCGCTCCGAAATTCCTACGAGCACCTGACCAACCTCCGGGACCAGACCATCGCGGACGGGCTTCTGCCACCGTTGAACGAGTGGAAGGACGTGAATCCGAATCTGGTGTGAAGCGTTAGAGTTGCCCGATGCCTGGCGATCTTGGCGCTGATTCTCCGTGTCTGCGGCTGCTCTGGGTTGGTGGAGGCGCACCAGACATAGCATCGCTCATACGGCTCCCAGCACCTGTAGGAGCTTTCCCGTGACCAGTCTGCCTTGACTTGCCGCCACCCGACCCAGCTTGGAGGCAGCAGATGCGTCGATCGTCGCTATCTTGGCACTGCGGATGAGGGATGGGACGGGCAGGCCCGCCATCTTCAGGTCAGCAACCGGAACATCGTCGGGCCAGCCTCGGTTCTCGGCGCTGGTAATCATGACGACCCACAACAGGCCGTGCAGATCCTGAAGTCGAGACGTCGATACGACCAACGCTGGTCGCCACTGACGCGCCGCGCTGTCCGTGTACGGGAACGGAACCTTGACAACGTCACCTTGCTCAAAGGTTTGCATAGGCCTTGGTGTCCGCTTCCGATCGCCATTCCTCGAAGGTGCGGAACGGGTCATCCGTGGTGGCGCCTCGTCTCGCCTTGGTGAGGATTACTTGTCCGTCAATGATCTCGTACAACAGCTCGTCCCCCGGCTGCAATCCGAGCGCAGTGCGGATCGGAAGCGGGATGGTTGTCTGGGCCTTGGAAGTTAGCTTGCTGATGATCATGGAACCGACCTCCGTCTGGTTTGTCAGCCTCTCCCATTGTAAGGAACTTCCTTACTTGCAGTCACCCCGCCATGACGAGAAGAGGAGGGGACAGTTGCTTTCTCTACGCGACTCCAGCGCGCTGGCCCAACTTTTCCCGGTCGCCCACTACCAGGTGACCGGTTGCGCCACCCATGGCGGGTACGATGAGCAGACGGTCGCCTTCCAGGGCAGCATTGCCCTTGCCGGTCCTGAGTGAATCTGGTTTGAGGGGGATTCCGGGAATGAACGAGAGTTAGGAAGTCACTCAAAGATCAAGCTGCTGGGCTTGCGCGTGCCAAGTGACTCGCAGCTCACGTCCGCGGAAAGGCCGATCCGTAGTGGCCCGCTGACTATGGCCAGCACTCCAGTGGGATGGCCACGGGACCTGTTCCAATCCGTAGGAAGAAGCGGATGACAGCGACGACCATGAGTCTCCGTCCTCCCTCCGCCAGAGAATGCCACCGGGACCCATACCGGTGTGAAGGGCGAGTTGAACCGTGAAGGGTTCATTGGGTGGAAGCGCCGGGCCGAGCCAGTAGCCGGGACTGCGTCCGGGAGCTCTGCTCAGCAGGACTGCGACACGGCGCTCGCGACCGAGCAGACCAATCCAGATCGGTGGCGGGACCGGGCGATCATCCCAACCGCTGACCAGTGTCTCGGCTTCGCCGTCGCGTGAAGGTCCAGCGATCCCCGAGAAGCACCACACGATCATGAACTCGCCTGGATCGGTGCCGTCCATATCGCCGGGCGGTCTCGGAAGTTCTTTCGAAAGATCGAACGGCACCCAATTCTCGGAGGGCGGCAGGTGCGGCGGCCATTCCAGCCACGCCTTGATCGCGGCTGAAGTGTCCAGGACCTGGTACCGCAGTCCGTCTGAATCGAGAGCTGCCTGAACGCAATGCAGGGACCCGCGTGTCCTCCCGGCTCCGCCGGTCAACACCTGAAGCACACCCTGGTGAACCTGTACGTCGAAGGTCAGAAGGTGACTGCAGACGTACGCCAATACATGGTGTCGCACCAGCACTTCCCAAAATTCACGGCCGTCTACGGGCACGATTCCCAACTCATGGGGACCGAAATGCCCTTTGACCGGATGGACTGGATGATGGCCGAACACGAGTCGGTGCCGTGCATCGGCATGGTCCGACAGGGTTTGATCGAGCCACGTGTTTTCCACGTGCCCTTCGCCACCGTGTCCGGACCAGAGGGTGTTGACGAAGACGAGAAGTAGATCGTCCCGGCGTATGCAATAGGTCAGTCCCTCCTGGCCCGGCGGCCCGTTCCGGGGCAGGTGCGCCAGAACTTCCCTGAACACCCGCTCACTTGCCGGATCCCAGGCCGTGTGGTTCCCCGTGGTGTGGTAGAGGGGGATCTTGTCCCGGTCCAGCCAGTCCATTTCCCGCTCGAACCAGTAGCGCCATTGGTTTCGCAGGGTTTCCTCATCCGTGGAGAGGCCGATGATCTCGTCACCCGGAAAGCAGACGAATTGCGGCTGGGGGCGAAGCCGGGCGAGGACGGCATTCACTCGTGCAAAGGCGGCCTCCTCCGGTTCTCCCGCCACTCCGGAACAACTGTCCGCATAGCAGACGAACTGATGGCCGGCACCGTCGCGCGGGGTGAGGGCAGCGATCGTGGGCGGAAGCAACTTCACAGGGTTCCCTGATGAGTAAGGGGAAAGTTCGAACTTGGGCTCGGGAACTCTCCGGGAAGAAGGCGCGAGTGACCAGGTTCAGTGGACCCTGCCGGGTGAGAAGGCTTTCTCCTCCTCGTATCCGTGGGTCAGGACGAAGAAGTAGGAAGCGGCCGGCCCCACGTCCGACTCGATGACCAGCTCGAAGAGGTTCTCCTCGTTGCTTTCTCCGGCCACCGCCTGGACGTAGCGAATCTCCTCGGATTTGACGAAAAGCTCGCCCAGCAGGAGCTTTCCCCGGAGAACCTGAACCAGCAAAGTGCCGTCCGGCTCGCTGGCGAAATGCCAGTGGAGGTCCTCGTCGTCGTAGAGGACGGCGTTCATGGTCCCTGCCCTCAGGATGCAGTTGGGATGGGCGTTGAGCCATCTCCAGAAAGCGTCGAACGTCATCGTGAAAGGAGCTTCCATGGGGTTCATGGTAACAGTCCGCGGCGAGAGTCGTCACGGCATTCGACCGGGTCTCCGGCTACCGTCGGAGGGCCGCTTCGATGCCCAGATACGCTGCTGCCAGGAAGAAGAGGAGAATGGAGGCCAGGATCACGGATGTCCAGGGCCGGTTCCGGTAACGGTGGCCGATCCATCCGGCCTTACCGTTCATGCGCAGCAACGCAGCCGCCAGCATGGGGACGAAGAGTACCCCCACGATGGCATAGGTCTTCTGCATCCGGGCGAACCCGACCCACAGGCCCAGCATCGGAATCGTGGCCAAGGCGTACATGTAACCGCGGTAGATCCTGGAGTCGGGGTCCACTCGACGGCGTTTACCCGCCCCCTTGACGCCCATCAGGGAGGTCAGATCGGTGAACAGGTACGGAATGCTCTGCCACGCCCCCAGCAGGCTGCTGAAGATGGCTCCCCACGCTCCCAAGAGGAACGCCCAGCCCCCCCATGGCCCCAGGGACTCGGTCAGACGTTCCGCCAGGCGAATCAACAGGGTGGCGCCGCCTCCCCGAATCTCGACCTGGCTGCCGATGATCACCATGGCCAGGCCGAACAGGGCCGTCACTACGTAGGCGGCGGCCAGATCGAGACGGCAGACTCTGAGATCCTTCGTGCCGGTGCGCCCCTCCTCCTGGATCCAGTAGCCGTAGCAGAGGATGGTGACGGTACCGCCGACGCCCCCCATGAGGGCCAGCGTCCATCCCAGTCCCTGCCCGTCCGACTCAGGGATGGCAGGCCACACCAGACCGGCCATGACGTCCCCCCAATCGGGAGCCAGCCGAACCGCGGAGATGACGACCGTGCAGAACATCAGGCCGATACAGACTTTCATGACCTTCTCGAAGAGCCGGTAGCCTCCCAAGCGGACCATCACGAGCCCGATCAGACTCCACACGATCCCGTGGATGATCTTGCCCGTGGCCGGGTCGGAATGAAGAGGCAGGAGGGCGTGGGAAGCCACACCGCAGGCGCTCATCAACGCCGCCGCCACCAGGAAGCTCCAGATCACCAGATATCCCAGAAAGAGGTATTGGACGGGGCGGCCCAGGCGATCCACGGCTCCTTCCACAAGGGTCTGGCCCGTGGCCAGTTGCCAGCGGGTGATCCCCTCGCTGAGTACGAACTTGAAGAAACTTCCGGCCAGCACGGCCCAGAGGATGGCGACCCCCAGCTTCGATCCGGCGAAACCGGCGGTGGCCAGATCGCCGGCGCCCACTCCGGTGGCCGCCACCAGAATCCCGGGTCCCAATATGGAGAGCGGATTTCTCATCTTCAGTCTCGCGCAGGTCTGCTACAGTGAACGGCCTTTTATCGGATCTCAAGCCAATCTGAAAGGGGTTGAAAGTGAACCTGTCACGGGCCCGAGCCCTTCTCCTCGTGCCACTCCTTTTCGCGACGGCGGCAACATCGGCCCCAGCGCAAAATTCCTACACCTACATGATAAGGGAGGGCGTACGCGAGCTTTTCCTGGACGATTTCCATCTGGGCGCCGTCTACAACCTGGAGCGCCGGGTTCACGCCGTGGAGAAGCATGCCGGCGGGCCCGTGGTGCGGGCCGACCGTCCCTGGGAGAAGATTCCCGCAGGCGAGAACAACATCAGCCAGTTGGTGGAGTACTACGGCGCTCCCGGTTGGGACCCGGACGAAGGGGTCTGGAAGATGTGGTACGTCGTCGGCGACGGTCAACGAACGGGATTTGCCAGGTCACGGGACGGAATCCACTGGGAGAAGCCGAACCTGGGCAATGTTCAATACGAGGGATCGGGCGAGAACAACCTGGTCATGGTCGAGGGAGATCCCAGGGCTCTGATCGTCCATGTGCTCATGGATCCGAACGCCCCAGCGGAACGCCGCTACGTCGGCTTGTGCTGGGTGGGGCGACGAGGGAGAGAGGCCGTCGCGTCCTCCGACGGCTACGTATTCCGAAAGCTGGGGTACCCGCCGATCCCGGGGCAGGACACGTCCCATCTGAACTATGACGAAAAAGGCGGCCGCTTCCTGCTGACCGTCAAGCATCCCGGACCTTTCGGTCGATCGGTCTATCTTTCGTTGAGCCGGGACCTAAAGGATTGGACGCCCCACGAGCTCATCTTCCACGCCGACCTGCGGGATCAGGAGTTGGGACGGGAGAGGATCCTCACCCATCTGTCCGACCCCGGTCTTCACACCCCCACCTACCATCGTCCCCAGGAGTACCGGACCGAGGTCTACAACATGCCCGTCTTTCCCTACGAGAGCCTCTACATCGGGTTGCCCACCTTCTTCGAGGCCAGCGGTCTCATCCCCATGCCGCGGGGCAACCAGGACGGGTTCAACTCGGTCAAGCTGGCCAGCAGCCGGGATCTAAAGCGCTGGAACAAAGTGGGCCGTCGCGAGTCCTTCATTCCCGTCTCCCGGTTGTCGGAAGGACGGTTGGACACGGTGCAGGTCCTGGCCGCGTCCCGTCCGGTGGTTAAGGAGAAGGAACTCTGGTTCTACTATTCGGGCATCCAGGAACGTTTCACCCCCAACGGCGCGTACCATGGCGCCATCTTTCTGGCCACGTTGCGGCGCGACGGCTTCGCCTCCTTCCGGGCCGGTGCCGAAGAGGGCTTCGTCGAGACGCGGCCGATCCGGTTTCGGGGAGACCGCCTGTTCTGCAACGTGGACGCCCGCGGCGGCGAACTGACGGTGGAGGTGGTGCCGCCGTCCAGAAGGAGAACCGAGTTGCAGGAGTGGGCCGGAAAGCGATCCCGGCCTATCCGTGGGGACCGGCTGGAGGCCGAAGTGACCTGGGAGGGGCGGGACGACCTCCGGGAGCTGAACGGCAAGGTGCTCCGGCTGCGTTTTTACCTGACGGACGCCGATCTCTACTCCTTCTGGCCGGAATAGGGGCGACGCCGTTGCCACGGGTGCCCGCAATTGCGGTCGGGTGGTGCCTCAAGGGTATGATTTCCTGCGCTAATATGGTGCTTGCAAAGTAACGTTCGGATAGTCTCAATGATGGATTTCCGAGGCAGATTTCGACGGTTGGGGTCAAGCAGCCCGTGGCAAAAGTCATCACGGCATTCGACCGTCCCTGCATCCCGGCGGACGGCGTTGCGATTCGGGCACATACTCCCGGTATGCGCGCCGTTAGCGCCTTGTCCGGCGGGCGCAGGAACGGTTTCGGTGCTCGCGGGACTTTCACCACGGACTGCAAGGAGACACCCAAAAACGCTTCAAGTATGGTCCCAATCCGCTTCCGGAAACGGTTCCTTCGGCTCATGTTCAGGGCGCAAATTCGACAGTTCGGCAGGACGTGACCAAACTATACTGATGGTACGAGGTACAGAATGAGGACAGGTTGCATTCTCAGCGATTACCTTGAACAGGCTATGGCGGCGGCGACATACGACAAGTTGGATGACGGTACTTTTGCGGGTCGGATTCCACCATGCAAAGGAGTTGTCTCATTCGCAGCCACGCTGAATGAATGTGAGCATTTATTGCGCTCGACGTTAGAGGAATGGCTTTTCCTCGGCTTGAAGCTCGGCCACGAAATACCTGTTCTTTCCGGAATCGATCTAAACGGGGAACCGACTCGTGAGCCGGTGGGTACCCTGTAAGCGGACTCTTTTCGTTCGGCGCCTGCGGTCTCTTGGTTTCGACGGCCCATTTTCGGGTTCTCGGCATCAGTTTATGCTTCAGGGGAATCACCGACTCGCACTTCCATCGAACGACGAATATTGAATCGTGGTCCGGATGGGAAGTCCGGCCTGTGGATCAGCGGCGGCCCAGGAGTTGGGACAACTGGGCCATGGCCGGGTGAGTTGTCGAAGTGGCAGACGGCATGCTTTCATACCGATCCAGCAGTTCGGACTCAGCTAATAGTTGTGGCCAGTCCAGGTTGGCGGCGATTCGTCCTCCGTCCACCACGACTGCGGATAGTTCCAACAGCCTGAACAGATCTCTCACCATTGCACGATCGGGATGCTTAAGGCCCAGGTAGAGCGCTCGTCCCCGATTCACCAGGTCGCGCAGTTCGGTTGGGCCGGTGTCCAGCAGGATCTCCAGGATCTCCAACTGGCGCTGGGCCAGAACTCGACGGCGAGGACTGCGTAGTTTCCCAAACAACGATCTGGCAAATTCCCGGAACAGCACTCGCCGATGGTTGGAGACGATGGCCGCGGCGACGGAGTTGCATCTCTCGGCCACCGCCAGCAATGCAAACTTCAAAAACGGCGTCAGGTCATGTCCCTTCACCCGGGTTTCGTACAGAGCGGTGAAGTACTCGTCTTTGTGTTCGTAGTAGTAGTTCGACAGGCTGACCATGACCACGTCGTTGATGCCGGCCCGCCTCAGCATGAACGCTTCCAGGGCGCGGTCGGTACGACCGTTGCCGTCCCCGAAAGGGTGCATCGCACCGATGTGGTAATGGGCAGCCAGAGCCTGAATAAGGCGGTCGTGTCGGCGGAACTCACCGGCGATGGCGGCTACGAGGCCATCGAAGGCCGCGCGGCATTCATTGCCGCCCTCGGCGCCCCGGCAGCGTGGCGTCCCGAACGTGACGTTCCAATCGGTAGGACGTGTCTCGCCCGGTGTGCAGTTGTGATCGTCGCATCCGGTCACAATGCGCCGGTGAATCTCCCGGATGAATTCGGCGTTAACCGGGTGTTGGGCTGGTCGGGAGCGCAGCCACCGATAGGTCGCGTCGGCGGCCCGCAGTTGACGCTGGGAATGGGTCATTTTGGTAGTCTCGGATGGGATTGGTGCGAGAGCTTCGTCCTGTTCGCGCTGCGTAAACACAGCGCCCTCGATACGCGAGGTTCCGGCCGCTTCCAATCGCAACTGCTCCTCGTGTGCCTGCTCGATCCACTGAGGCAGATACGGCATCCGATTCAGGACACCACCCGCGGTTCTGGCCTCGATAATCAGGTGGAAGACGGCAGAGGGATCGTAGTGCAGCCATCGCCGGGGGACCATATAGCGGCTGATTCTTGCAGCGATCATTTCCGTCTCATTTCCGATAAATTTATTTGTATCTCAAATTATATAAGTGGTTTACAACTACAAACTGTACATTCATTTCCGTCCCATTTCCAGTTCATTTCGGCCTCGTTTCCGCAGTTTCTCAAAGATCGGATCCGTGTGCCGAGTAAAATCCTTACTCGTGTTCATCCTGAACGTGTGTGCGGTTCGCATGTCGTATGCTGAGGGTCGAAAGCCTCGACGATTGCCGTGTCGACCGGTAACCTGTCTTGACAGGAGGTGTGAAGTGGTGTTCCCGCATTCATGGAGAATCGTCGGAATTGCAACGTCTCTTATCCTGGCATCGGCCGGACCCGCTCCGGCGGAAGTCCGATTGCCGGCCGTGTTCTCGGACCAAATGCTCCTGCAGCAGGGGGTTCCGGCGCGCGTCTGGGGGTGGTCCAGTCCGGGGGAGTCGGTCCGGGTCCGGTTCCGGGGCCAGAGTTACACGGCGAACGCACCGTTGCCCGGGGATTCGGGAGATTGGGAGGTCATTCTCGCCCCGTCCGAAGCCGGCGGCCCCTTTCGTCTGGAGGTCCGGGGAACCAATACCATCGTCCTCGAAGACATCCTCGTGGGCGACGTCTGGGTGGCTTCGGGGCAGTCCAACATGGACTGGTCGGTCCGGCGTTCGAAGAATCCGGATGAGGAGATTGCTCAGGCCAACTATCCCGGAATCCGCCTCTTCAAGGTCGCCCGCAAGGTGGCCGACATGCCCCTGGAGGACGTGGAAGGGAAGTGGCAGCCTTGTTCTCCCAAGTCGGTCGAGCATTTCTCGGCCGTCGGCTACTACTTTGCGCGCAACCTGCACCGGAAGCTGGGTCATCCCGTCGGGGTGATCCAGACGGCGTGGGGAGGGACGCCGGTACAGGCGTGGGTCAGCCGGCCTCACCTTGAGTCCGATCCCGCTCTGACCCCGGCTTTGGAGAAGTGGCAACAGGTGCTGGCCGAATATCCGGAACGGCAGAAGGAGCACCTGGCGGAGGTTGCCCGCTGGGAACAGAAGGCTGCGGCCGCCAAGAAGAAAGGCGAACCTGTACCTCGCCGACCCCGCCGCCCCCTGGGTCCCGGGCATCCGTGGACGCCTGGGGGACTCTTCAACGCGATGATCGCTCCGCTGACGCCTTACGCCGTCCGCGGCGCCATCTGGTACCAGGGCGAGACCAACGCGCACCTGGCCGAGGCCGATCTCTACCGCTCGCTGTTCCCGGCGTTGATCCGGAATTGGAGGGCGCACTGGAACGTAGGGCCGTTCCCCTTCCTGTTCGTCCAGTTGGCCAATTTCCGCAAGACGCCCGAAGGGAGCGAATGGCCCGAGCTCAGAGAATCTCAGCTCATGACTTTGAGCGTCAGGAACACGGGAATGGCGGTTACCGTCGATATCGGCAACCCGGAGGACATCCATCCCAAGAACAAGCAGGACGTGGGGAAGCGTCTGGCCCTGGCGGCCCGCGCACTGGCCCACGGAGAGGACCTGGTCTACTCGGGACCCATATTCCGCCGGGTCACGCCTGAGGGGGCCGGCCTACGGATCTGGTTCGACCATGTGGGAAGCGGACTCGAGAGCCGGGGGGGAGAGTTGACGGGCTTTGAGGTAGCCGGAACCGACCGCCGCTTCGTGCTCGCGACCGCCCGGATCGACGCCGGCACGGTGGTGGTTTCCAGCCCTGAGGTGGAGAGAGCCTTGGCCGTCCGTTACGGCTGGAGCGACAGTCCGGTGTGCAATCTATACAACGCCGAAGGGCTTCCCGCCTCACCCTTCCGTAGCGACGATTGGAAGTAGCCGGTTCCGAACAGCGTCGGCTCAACTGCTCCCGAACTCGGGCATCACCCGGGTCGCGAAGAGTTCCATGGATTCCAGCATGTCTCGCTGGGAGATCCCTTGGTGCTGGCAGTGGTAGACGAAGGTGTCGGCGCCCATGTCGCGATAGACGGCCACCTGCTCGATGCACTCCTCTGGATTTCCCAGGATGAGCCGCCCCTGGAAATCTTCCAGGCTGGCCTTTCTGTAGCGCGCTCCCTCCGGGGTGTCCTTCATCCAGCCGGAATAGCGTCGATATTGTTCGAGCAGCGGTTTCTCCACCAGTGCGCGGGCCCGGGCCCGGTTCTTGGCCACGAAGCCCAGCCGGGGCACCACTACAGCTCCCTGTTTGCGGTACTCGTCCAGGGCGTTTCGATAAACCTGGATCTTCTCCCGCAGTTCACGCCGGCCGAGACTGGCGCTGGGAATCCAGCCGTCCGCCAGCCGGGCTGAACGGCGGACAACCACGTCGGCCGTCCCGCCGATCCAGATGGGAGGGCGGGGTTTCCGGACCGGCAGGGGACCGATGCGGACGTCTCGACACCGGAAAAACCTGCCCTGGAAAGTGACCGACTCGCCGGCCCAGAGCCGGGAGATGACCTCCAGGTTCTCCAGGAACCGTCCCCGCCGTTGCCGCAACGTGACGTCCGAGATCGCCAGCTCTTCCTCCCGGTAACCCAGTACCAGACCGAAGATGAGCCGGCCGCCCGAGATCACGTCCACATGTGCGGCCTGCTCGGCCAGCAGGATCGGGTTGTAGATGGGGAGGATGAATCCGCTGGAGCAGAGCCGGATCCGGCTGGTGACCGGCGACAGGGCGGCCAGGGTGGTGAGCATTTCGTGGAATCCGGAAGTCCAGAGGTGCCGGTCGCCCAGGCAGACCAGGTCGTAGCCCAGTTCCTCCGCGACCTGGACCCTCTCCCGAAGCTGGTCGAAGCTGGCTTGTCCGGTGTCGGTGAAGGTTTGCCCTAGAATGATTCCGAATTTCATGTGCGCTCTATTCGCCTTTGGTGTTTTCCACAGCGGCATTCGGGATGCCCAGGAAGTGATGGGCCGCTATTCTACTGAAGGGGAGGCCAAGAGGATATCCTGGCAGTCTGAAGCTCCGGTCCGGGGCGCGCGAGGCAGACAGTGACGGCAATACTGGGAATCTCGGCTTTCTATCACGACTCGGCGGCGGCTCTGGTCCGGGACGGCGAGATCGTGGCGGCGGCCCAGGAGGAGCGTTTCAGCCGGAAGAAGCATGACGCCTCCTTTCCAGCACAGGCCATCGAATACTGCCTGAGGGAAGCCGGTCTCACGCCGAGCGAGCTGGACTACGTGGGCTATTACGACAAGCCCTTGCTGAAGTTCGAGAGGTTGCTGGAAACCTACCTGGCCTACGCTCCCAGGGGCTTCTCCTCGTTCGTGAAGGCGATGCCGGTCTGGCTCCGGGAGAAGCTCCATCTCCCGGGACAGATGACCCGGGGGCTCGACGGGGCCTACCGCAAGCGGTTCGTCTTCACCGAACATCACGAGTCCCACGCGGCCAGCGCCTTTTTCCCGTCGCCGTTCCGGGAAGCGGCGATCCTGACCGTGGACGGGGTGGGGGAGTGGGCCACCGCCGCCTATGGAACCGGCAATGACAATCGGATCCGGTTGTCCCACGAGATTCGCTTTCCTCATTCACCGGGCCTTCTCTACTCCGCCTTCACCTACTTCTGCGGATTCCGGGTGAACTCTGGGGAGTACAAGCTCATGGGGCTGGCGCCCTACGGAGAGCCCCGGTACGTGGACCTGATTCTCCGGCGCCTGGTCGACCTGAAGGAGGACGGCTCCTTTCGCATGGACATGTCCTACTTCAACTATTGCCAGGGCCTGACCATGACCTCGCGCAAGTTCGAGCGCCTCTTCGGCGGAGTTCCCCGGCAGCCCGAGTCGCCGCTGACGCAGCGGGAGATGGACCTGGCCGCCTCCATCCAAAAGGTCATGGAGGAGATCCTGCTGCGGATGGCCCGGCACGTCCATGCCCGGACCGCGCAGTCGAACCTCTGCCTGGCCGGCGGCGTCGCGCTCAACTGCGTGGCGAACGGACGCATTCTCCGGGAAGGTCCCTTCAACGAGATCTGGGTCCAGCCCGCAGCCGGGGACGCCGGCGGTGCGTTGGGAACCGCCCTCTTCATCTGGCACCAGTTGCTGGGGAACAGGCGCCGTCCCCAGCAGCCGGACGGGCAGGAAGGCTCGTTTCTGGGTCCCTCCTATTCGGGGGCGGAGATCCGATCCTTCCTCGACTCGGTGGAAGCCGACTACGAGCAGATCGACGATTCCGAAGAGCTGGTGCGGCGTGTGGCCCAGGTCATGGCCGACCAGAAGGTGGTGGGGTGGATGCAGGGGCGCATGGAATTCGGGCCCCGTGCCCTGGGAAGCCGCAGCATCGTGGGAGACGCCCGCAGCCGCCGAATGCAATCGGTGATGAACCTCAAGATCAAGTTTCGGGAGTCCTTCCGGCCTTTCGCTCCGTCGGTCATGCGGGAACGCGTGGACGAGTATTTCCAGATGCGGCCCGAGGAAGACAGTCCCTACATGCTGTTGGTGGCTCCGGTGCAGGATTCCAAGAGGGTGGCCTTGAATGGAGAGGTGGAGTTGACCGGCCTGGACAAGCTCCGCGGCGTTCGCTCCGTGGTCCCGGCCATCACCCACGTGGACCACTCGGCCCGGGTGCAGACCGTCGACTCGGAAAGGCACGGGGTCTACTACCGGCTCCTCAGGGAGTTCGACCGGCTGACCGGATGTCCCGTGGTGATCAACACCAGCTTCAACGTCCGGGGAGAGCCCATCGTCTGTTCTCCGGAGCAGGCCTATCGCTGTTTCATGTCCACCAACATGGACGTGCTGGTGATGGAGAATTTCATCCTGATCAAGGAGCGGCAGCCTCAGGCCCGCGAGTACGAAGTCGGCGCCTACTTGGCCCAGTTCGAACTGGACTAGCGATCATGGAGGGGCGACTTCCAGTCGCCCCTCCAATCCACCAGTGGCAATTCACACGCGATTGCGAAGAGATTCCAAGATGTACTCTCGCTGTCGTTTCGCCAAATCGGGAATTCCGGAATCGAGAGAACCCGACAGGTCGCTGACCCGATGCGCCGAATACTCCTGTGCGGCGCCGATACGGAGGAATTCGCGTAACGCCGTCTTGACAATTTCCGAGCGGGTGAGACCCAGCTTCTGGGTAGCAAGTGCTATTCCTTCACTCAGATCGTCGGGAATGCGCACGGTCAGTCGTCGCGACATGCGTTACATTGTAAGGCACGATGCGGGAGAAAAACTCGACGGCGAATGACGGCGCCGCTCGTTTCTCTTGCAACCAACTCCCATTCGAGGCTTCATTCGGGAGTGGATCGGACCTGGAGAGGATCTTTCAGAAGGGAGAACCATGAAAGTCAGCAGAAGGAACTTCGTCCGAGCGGCTGCGGCTGCCGGGGTGCTGCAGAAAGCGGGAATGGAGCGAACCGTCTCGGCGGAAACCGAGGGCCGGCGCATGCGGGTCACCGCCTTTCCGCGCGCCGTCGGGCGGGACCCCTCGCCGTTGTCGAAGGCGGCGCTGCGCCACATGCGGCAGATGGGAGTCCGGGATATCCGAATCGTCTCGAGCTGGCTGCCCGGCTACGTCCGGGACGGCGAGATGGACCTGGATGAGTTGCTGCGCGTCAAGCGGCGCGCCGAGAGCGTGGGACTCAGGATCGGCGCCGTCTATCTGCGCAAGGTGGACACCGCCAACCTGCTCCTGACCGTCCCGGCTGGAACCGGGAGCTGGAGAAGATCTCGCGAACCATCGTCTGCATGGGAAAGGCGGGAATTCCCGTCCTGGAACACAGCCTTCTCCTCTCCCGGGTCATCCGGGACGTCTTCCATCTTCCGCTGCCCGGCTACCGGCACGTTTTCGAGGGCAGGGGCGGCTACCGGATGTACCGGTTCGACGGGACCGGAACCGAGGAGCACGGCCGGCCCGCCGGCTCCGTCTCCTCCGACCAGTTGTGGGAGCGGATCACCCGCTTTCAGGAACACTGCATCCCGGTGGCGTCCGAAGCCCGCGTCCACGTGGCCTGCCACCCCGATGATCCGCCGTCGGTACGTTACTGGGGAGTTACCCAGGCCCTCAACAGCAAGGAGGGCCTGGACCGGCTCATCAACATCGTTCCCAGCAAGTACAACGGCATCCTCCTTTGTCTGGGCACCATGCAGGAATCCGGCGCCGACGTCATCGACCTGATCCGCTATTTCGGCGGCAAGAAAAAGATCTTTGACATCGACTTCCGGGCCGTCCGGGGGACGGTTCCCAACTACGACGAGGTGTTTCTGGACGAAGGCGACCTGGACATGTGGAAGGTGGTCCAGGTGCTCCGGGAGGTGGGCTACGAGTGGACGTTGGAGCCGGACCACGTGCCGGGCATCACGGCCGAAGAGAAGGGCGACCTGATCTCCTATGCCTGGGCCATCGCCTACATCAAGGCCCTGATCGACGCTGCCTACGGCGAGACAGTCTGAGAACCGGACCCGCTGAGATGCTCAGAAATGAGAAAAGAGGAAAGAGAAGAGAGGAAAAAGAAAGGCTTCCCCACCGGCCATAAGCTGGCGAGATCCTGGGAGAAACAGGGGTTTTTCAGGAGCGGGGGTTTTCCTGCCCCCGCTCTCGCAAGCTGCAGGGCCTGGCCATGGGGCATGGTTGGTTAGAAAGAGGGCGCCTGAAAGACGCCCCTCCAATGGGGGGCAGGAATGTCCCTTCTCCTGCGGCAGTCAATCTCGCTCTACGATCCAGATGTTGCGATAGCGCACCGGGTTGCCGTGGTCCTGCAGGTAGATGGGTCCGGGTTCGCCTTCCTTGAACTTGAGCTCGTCCACTTCGGGCGGAAGCGAGGGCAGCGCGACCCGGTCGTGGATCAGGACTCCGTTGTGCCGGACGGTCATCGTTGCCGGAGAGATCCTCTTTCCCGCCGGGTCGAACCTGGCCCGGGTGAACTCGATGTCGTAGGTCTGCCACGACAAGGGCGGAAACGACATGTTGATCCGGGGTCCCACCATTTCGTGGATGCCTCCGGCGCGGCCGAATTTGGACAGCCGCTCGAACTTGCGGTTCTCGTGGTGCCAACCGAAGGAATCGACGATCTGCACCTCCCATTCCCGCTTGACGTAGACGCCGCTGTTGCCCCGTTTCATGCCCCGCGCCGTCGGCATAAAGGGACAGCGGAACTCCAGGTGGATCCGGACGCTGCCGAACTTTCGCCTGGAAGTCGTCCCCGCGTCCAGCAGACCGTCCTCAGTGAGGCGGCCGTTTTCCCACTCCCCGATGTCCGTACCGTCGAACAGCACGATGGCTCCGGGGGGCGGCTTGGCGCCCAGCGTCGGCGATTGGCGCAGCACCCTGTTCAGACGGAACTCAACGCTGTCGGCCCGGCCGTGGAAGGTATGGGCCTCGCCGGTGAAAACGCCGTTCCGGATGGAACCCCGGAAGTTGGAACTCGCGAATTTGAGCCGTTCGCCGTGAATGCCGTGGAAGGCGGTCCGGCCGTCCTCCTGGGTTTTTCCCCCGATGTGGGAGATGGTGCTCTCGTCCCAACCGGCCCCCGGAAGGCCGCCAACAAAGACCAACCCTTGGAACTTGTGGTTCCCCAGGGCGATCACTTGAATGCCGATGGGCAAGTCGGAGCCCACATTGCCCGCGTATTCGCCCTGAACCTGGAAGTCGGGTCCCGCCTTGGCCGGGTCCGTGAACGAGGGGAGCTCTGCCGCCAGGCCAGTTTCGCTGGTTGCCCAAACGAACGCCAAAACCAATGCCAGCAGGAGGTGGCGCCGTGCGCACAAAATCCGCGTTGCGGGCGTCACCGCATGAACTCCTTGGCCCGCTCGGCCAGCTCCTCCGGAGTCAGATCCTCCTGGTGTGTCGCGATGCACCAGGTGTTGCCGTCCGGGTCCTGGACGAAGGCGTTGCGGTCCCCGTAGAACATGTCCGTCGGTTCCTGCATGGTCGTTGCCCCGGCCGCCACCGCCTGCGCGTAGGTGGCGTCGGTGTCGGGCACGTAGAGGTAGAGCATGCAGGGGAGCGCAGGAAACTCCTCCATTGCCCGGCCCATCATCACGTACGAATCGCCGATGAGGGCTTCTGCGTGGCCAGTCTTACCGTCTTGGCTGGGGACGCGCTCCGTCGCCGTAGCGCCGAAAGCCGCCTTGAGGAAGTCGAGGAACCGGTCGACATCGGCGACGACCATGTACGGTGTCACGGTATGGAAACCGTCGGGGATGGGTTTTACGGTCATGGAAGCGTTCTCCTGCTCACGCCTATTGTCGTTCGGTGCTGACAGAGCACCGAGGTTATCCAACCCCTTACATACCAGCAAGGGTGCGCCCAGCAACGCCGGCAACCGCGGCACTTCAATGGGATACTGCCAACTGCCTCACGGACAGGTCGCATTCGTCATATACTCGGCCACTCTGTGCGAAATTCCAGCTTAGGTACGCTGCTCCTTTTCAGTGTCTTGTGGACGGCTGATTCGGGTGTGGCCCAGAGTCAGGTTGCGGCGTTGGAGGGGACCGTACGGGAACTCGACGGAGGTCCTCTGGAACGGGTCGAGATCCGGGCCCGGCGGACGGAGACCAACGAACTCTTTGTCCTCGAAACCGATGTCTCCGGTGTCTACGGCTGGGAGGGCCTGCCGGTGGGAGACTACGAAGTCCTCGCCTCCAAGGACCGCTTCGATTCGCAGCGAAGGATGCCGGTCCGGCTCCAGGTCGGACAGCGGATCCGCCTCGATTTTCGCCTCCGCACCAGCCGGCCGGGGGCGCCTTCCAAGATATCGGAGGACCTCTCCCAACTCACCGTCGAGCGGGACGACGTGGGACAACTCATCGATCGCAAGCAGTTGCAAAACATGCCCTCCAAGGAACGCAACTTCAGGGATCTGGTCACACTGGCTCCGGGGGCTGTCTCCCAGGGGACGCGGCGCATTCAGGTCCTGGGAATGAGTTGGAGGGACAATCTGACCTATTTCGACGGGACCCTGATCACCGGCGGTGACGGGTCCAGCAGCCTGACTCCGTCGTCGGAAGCGATCCGGGAATTCGATGTCAAGACCGGCCTCTATTCGGCGCAGTACGGCATTCGATCGGGCGGCCAAGTGTTGCTGGTCACCCGGCACGGCGGAAATCGCTTCCGTGGCGGCCTCTTCTGGTTTCACCGCAACGACAACCTGGATGCGCGAAACTACTTCGAACAGCGGAAGGCGGAATTCAAACGGAACCAGATGGGGGGCACTCTGGGAGGTCCCCTGATCCTGCCCGGTCTGAACCGGGACCGCGCCTGGTTCTTTCTCTCCTATCTGCACTACACCATCCGGGAGACACTCCCCTTGACGGCCGTGGTGCCCACGCCGGAAGAGCGCGAGGGCCGGTTTTCCGGCGCCGTCCTGGATCCCTTGACCGGGGAACCATTCCCCGGAAATCGGATTCCGGCCCATCGAATCGATCCGGTGGCCCGGCAACTGCTCAGTTTCTATCCTCTTCCCAACACTGTGGGCCCCCTCAATTTCACGAGTCCCGATTCAAAGCGTCCACACGACAATCGCCAGCTCATCGCCCGCGTCGACGTGCGGACCTCTGCGTCCAGCAGTTGGGCATTCCGTTTCTCCGGCGATCGACGGCCCTCGTTCCGGTCCAGAGTCTTCAGCGTGTTCTCAACCCGGATGCCCCTCGGGAGCTACAGCCAAGCCATCACCAACACCCGCAGGCTCTCCGCAGGATCAGTCAACTATTTCGGTCTGCACTGGTACCGGAGACCCTACACGGCCACGGTGGCCCGGCCCAAGACCGAGGCTGTGAGGCGGTTGGGAATCCCCCAACTGCTGGAGACGGAGATCGACCGGGACGGCATTCCCCTGGTGTCGATCCAGGGATATACGGGCTTCGGGGATCTCCAGCGGATCGGACCCGTCAACATAGGCAACTGGCAGGTCAAGGATGATCTGGCGCTTCAGCGCGGGCACCACTCGATCCAGATGGGCATGGAGTTCCGTCAGAATTACAACTTCTTCGGGCTGCAGGGACGGTCCCAGTTCGATTTCTTCGATCGCTATACCGGAAACGGGCTTGCCGACTTCCTGTTGGGTTACCCGGCCAGGACCCTGCTGGGAGGCGAGGAACGCCGGGGCAGCTATCACCAGAACAGCATCTACAGCTACCTGCTGGACCGCTGGCGCATCACGCCTGATCTGTCCCTGACCTTGGGTCTCCGGCACGAGTGGAGATTCCCATGGCGGGACAAGCGGGGATTCATGGGCAACTTCGATCCCGTCTCGGGAGAACTCTTTCCTTCTCTCCTGGACCTGGAACTGGCGCCGTGGGAAACGGGCCGCTTCCGTCCCAATTATCCGCTGGTGGAATGGCGGCCCTGGGAGGGCCTCCTGCCCCGGCTGGGAATGGCTCTTCGGCTGGGCCAGTCCTCGGTGCTCCATCTGGGACTCGGGCTCTATTCCAATGAAACGGATCTCTCGATGATTCAAGGATTGGGGAAGAATCCCCGGCCCGGATCCCGGCTTCTGACCTTCAACGGCCCGCTGGAGAGTCCCGGATTGACCCTCTCCGATCCCTTTCCCACCGCATTGGCCAGTTCCGCCGTTCCCACCCTGACGGGACACGCGACCCCCACACCGCTGCCCCGGACCCGTACCTGGGGGCTGTCGCTCCAGCACCGCTGGACCCCCGAGCTGATACTGGATATGGGCTACCAGAACTCGCGAACCGGCGGACGGCTGGAGACGGTCTCCTACAACGACGCCGTACCCGGCAGCGGTGACCGGCAATCCCGGCGCCCCTTCCCGGAGCTGCAATCGGTCCTGTTCACGGCGGCCATTGCCGATGCGTGGTATCACAGCTCCTTCCTCCAGTTGGAAAAGCGGCCGGGTCCCGACGGGCTCCGTCTGCAGGGCTCCTTTTCCTGGGCCAGCCTGATCGATACGGGGGGCGGGGACCAGGGGAACCAGAGCAACCTTCTGCTTCGGTCCATCAACCTGTCTCCGGAATTGAATCGAGGCGTGGCGAACTCCCAGATCAAGAAGCGTTTCCTCCTGTCGGGCAGCTACGACCTCCCCTTCGGTCCCGGAAGGCAATTTCTGCGGACCGGATGGGCGGGACGAATCCTGGGCGGCTGGTCGCTCCATGGCATTTCCACCTTCCAGGACGGAGCCTGGTTCACCGTCTATCTGCCCGGCGACGCGCTCGACACCGGGTCGCATTACTCCCAGTGGCCCGATCGTCTCCGGGAAGCTAATCTGCCGCCGTCCCAACGGCATCCCCAGCGCTGGTTCGACACCTCCGCCTTCGTCCGGCCGGAGGGATTCCGCTACGGAAACGGGGGGCGCAACACCATCGAGGGGCCCGGGGTCATCAACCTCGACGTTTCCCTCCGCCGGGTCCTTCAGGTTCGGGACGAGGAGACGCTCGAGGTGAGGGTGGAGGCGTTCAACAGCCTCAACCGCGCCAACTTCAACCCCCGGGTCCGGGACGGGATCACCCAGTTCGGAACCCCCGAATTCGGAGTCGTGGGCCGGGCCCTGGCGGGACGCCAACTCCAGCTGGCGCTCAAGTACTCGTTTTAGGAGGGGGACTTTCCTGTCGCCCTTCTTCAGCACCGAACCGCAAACGGCACCTGGAGTGCCACCGATTGGAATTACCCTTTTTTCTTCCGGGATTTCGCCGGGCTCCGTTCCAGGGGGAAGCTGTTGAGAGAGAAGGGAGATATGGGGAGCAGCTGCCCCACGGAGCTAAACCAATTCGATATTCACACGTCGTCCGACGATCGCCGCCGCCCGCTGGAGGCTGGAGAGCGTAATATCGTCGTTCGGATCGAGCAGGCGGTCCACCTGGGAACGGCTGGTCTTCAGCAGTCTGGCCATCTTGCTCTTGGAGAGATTCCTGTTCTCCATGGCGGCGGCTAGTTGCCACGCGACAACTTCTTTGATCGCCTGCGTTTGAGTTTCATCGAAGGTGCCTTCTTCTCTGAGAAAATCATCAAGGGTCGATCCCATGTGCTTCTCGCTCATCGTTCCAACTCCTTCTGGCGGTTGCGGGCGACGGCCAGATCGGCTTTCGGCGTAGCTCTGGTTTTCTTGATGAACCCGTGCAACGCCACAAGGTGTTCGCGGTAAAAGCAGAACAGCACTCGAGCGGTCCGGTTCGTCGGCAAGTCTGTCCGGACTTCCCAGAGACCTTCGCCCAATGGGCGAGTTAGGGGCATACCCACTGGCCAACGCCATTGTGCCCGCATTAGATTCTTCCCAATCGCTCGCCGCTCGTTCTCATCCAACCTTTTCAGCCATCCCCTGACGGCTTCCCGACCCGCACCGGTGCGGTAGAACACCAATGGGGTTTTCTGCGGCGTCTCGACGATGTCGTCCATTCAGCAGCATGTCACCGCGAAGTGTACCATAGAAAGTGCAGTATCCATGGTTTGACCGAAGTGGATTCCCACGGCGTCAGATTCGTGCAAACGGAGGCTCCGGCAACGAATCGCGCTAACATGCGACCGGCACGGCACCACAGCCCCATAACGAAGGAAGAGAGTGTCGAAGTGGTCGTCTCGAATGCCCAACCGCGCTTCCGGTTTCCGGAGGATTGCGCTATGCTCTCCCTTCGCCTGATCGGCCCCCATTCGAGTCGTTTTCGAGGACTTTTCGAGCGATCCCGAAAACGCCTGCCAAGGGCGGAATTTCGGGGGTAGGCACCGTGATCCCGCTTCATAGGCTGCTTCGGAGACCTGCAGAACGTGGCCGTCATCGAAATCAACAGGGACCCTTCGACTCGTGAACTCCGCCAGTTCGCCGGTATCGGATGGCCCATCTTCTGCGGCGTCCTGGGAGCCTGGAGGGTCTACGGTTCCGGCGAATGGACTCTGGCGGGCGCCGTCTGGTCGCTGGGTGTCGTGGGAGCCGTCGTCGGATGGCTGTGGCCCGCTTGGGTGCGTCCCGTCTACGTGGGCTGGATGTATGCGGTGTTTCCCATCGGCTGGACCGTCTCCCACCTGGTCCTGGCCGTCATCTATTTCCTGATCCTCACTCCCATCGGACTCGTGGTACGCTGGTTCCGGCCCGACCCGCTGGGATTGAAGTTGGACCGGAAACGAGACTCCTATTGGGTTCGACATAACCCCGGCCACGATCCGAAGCGTTACTTTCGGCAATTCTGAGGGAGGTTCCAGGAGCGATCCCATGGCCGACGAAAGCTCATCCGAGATTTCGCGATTCCGCCAGGACGCCGAACGGCCCCGGACCGGAATCGTCCGGGAATTCTGGGACTTCCTGCGCCACAACAAGAAGTGGTGGCTGACCCCCATCATCGTCGTGCTGTTGCTGCTGGGGATTCTCATCGTGCTGTCGGGATCGGCGGCGGCGCCATTCATCTACACTCTTTTCTAACGGGGCCGAGACCATGAACAACTATCCGAAGCTTCACAACGCCGGCTGGCCGGGAGTGGTGGGGAAGGGTCCGGATGCCGAAGAACCCTTCATCGATCTGGACACGATGCTGAACTGGACGGCGGCGGCGGAGGTGGAAGGCGTCCGGTTCGACGGGGTCGACCTATTCCTGAGCGCTCCCCACGTGGACATCGACTCCACCGACGATGACCTGAAGAGATTGGCCGAGAAGGTCCAATCGCTGGGCTTGGTCATCGGCAGCGTCGTGGCCCCGGTTTGGCCGCCCACCGGGGGCGGATCGGCCATGGGGGACGAGGCCGAGCGGGGACGTTTCCTGAGCATGGTCGAGAAGGCCTGCGCCATCGCGCGGCGGCTCCGGGAGTTGGAAGTGCGCCCCTATGGCGTGGTCCGCATCGATTCCTCGGTGGATCCGGGGACCTGGGCGGTCGACCCGGAGGGAAACACCAGGCGCATCGCCGAGACCTTCCGGGAAGCGTGCGCCCGGGCCGGGGACCAGGGCGAGCTCCTGGCGGCCGAGGGAGAGGTCTGCTGGGGCGGCATGCACAGTTGGAAGGAGATGCTGAAGCTCCTGGAACTGGTCGACCGGCCCGAGATTCTGGGTTTTCAGGCCGACATGGCTCACACCTTGCTCTATCTGCTGGGCGTCAACGCGGAGAGCGACGCGATCGTGCCGGCGGACTTCGACTGGCAGGACCAGGAGACTTTTGCGCAGGCCTACCGGACGCTGGCCGACAGTCTCAGGCCCTGGACCATCGATTTCCACGTGGCCCAGAATGACGCCACGGTCAAGGGTTCCGGCTCCCACGACAAGACGGGCCGCCACTGCCTGCCTGCCGACCCCAACGGCAAGCTGGACATCGTCTGGGCGGCCGGGCACTGGCTTCGGGACTCCGGTCGTGAAGTCACTCGAACCTGCCGGCACATCTGTTGGGACGGCTGCATGTTCCCGAACCGGATCATGTCGGATCCGGAAACCTGGAACCAGATTCTCTCCAGCATGATCCAGGTTCGCGACGCCCACGGTTGGCAGGAGTGAGCCTGCCTCGGGAGTGAAATGGCTCGAAACGAGTCTCTTCTTTCTTCCGCCGTAGAGGCCATCGGCCGGACGCCCCTGGTCGAGCTCTCCCGGATCACGAGCGGCGTTCAAGGCCGCATCCTGGCCAAGCTGGACCACCTCAATCCGGGTTTTTCCAAGAAGGACCGGATCGCGCGGCAGATCATCGAAGATGCCGAGTCCGGCGGCGAGATCCGCCCCGGTCAGACGGTGATCGAGCTCACCAGCGGGAACACCGGAACCGGACTCGCCATCGTCTGCGGCCTCAAGGGCTATCCCTTCGTGGCGGTCATGTCCAAGGGCAACTCCGGGGAGCGGGCGCGCATGATGAGGTCTCTGGGTGCGGAAGTGGTCCTGGTGGACCAGCTTCCCGATTCGGTTCCGGGACAGGTGTCGGGTGGAGATCTGGAGCTGGTGGAGCAGGCCACTCGGGAACTGGTGCGGGAGCGCCGGGCGTTTCGCGCCGATCAGTTCCTGCACCGGGGCAATTTCCGGGCCCACTACTTGCATACCGGCCCCGAGTTCCTGCGCCAGTCGGGCGATTCGATCCAGGCCTTCTGCGATTTCGTGGGGAGCGGGGGCACCTTCGCCGGCTGTGCGGCGGCGTTCAAGGAAGTTGACCCGGGGATCCGCTGCTACGTGGTGGAGCCGGAAGGGGCCGCGGTCCTGGCTGGTGCGGAGGCCGACCGTCCGGGCCACCGGATCCAGGGAGGTGGCTACTCGATGGCCGACCTGGCCTGCATCGACCGTGCCCACGTGGACGGCTATCTGCAGGTTTCCGACGACGAGGCGATCCGGATGGCCCGCCGCCTGGCCCGGGAGGAAGGCATTTTCGCCGGTTTCTCCAGCGGCGCCAACCTGGTCGGCGCACTGAAGCTCCTGAACGGGCCTTGCGCCGGGAAGACCGTGGCCATCATGATCTGTGATTCGGGATTAAAGTATCTGAGCACGGACCTTTGGGGGGATTAGGAGGTTAGGAAAGTAGGAAAGAGGAAAGTAGGAAAGAGAAGAGAGATTGTCCATCGGCGGGGGTTGCGACCAGAGGGAGTGAGGTGAGGCTATGAGGTTGACTAGACGTGGTCTGATGCGAGTCGGTTTGGCGGCGGCTTCCGGGGGGATTTTTGCAGGCCGGACCCGGTTGGCGCATGCGAGGAAGCGGGCCTTGAAGTTGGGGGTGGCCAGCTATTCGCTGCGGAACATTCCGCGTCCCGGAGCCATTGAAATGGTGCGGGCGTTGGGGACGCCTTACGTCAACCTCAAGTCCTTTCATATTCCCTATGAGACTTCAAAGGAGGCGCGGGCCCGGGCCCGGGCCGAGATCGAAAAGTCCGGTCTCCGGATCGTCGGCGGGGGGGTCGTCCACTTCAAGGAAGACACGGACGACGCCGTGGAGTTCTTCTTCGAGTACGCCAAACAGTGCGGCATGCCTCTGATGGCGATCGCTCCCACGGCTCAGGTCATGCCGCGGGTGGAGAAATTCGTCAAGCGTTACGGCATCGCCGTGGCCATCCACAATCACGGCCCCGAGGACCAGCATTTCCCGGCGCCCTCCGACGGGCTCAAGGTGATCAAGGGAATGGATCCCCGGGTGGGATTGTGCGTCGACGTGGGCCACACGGCCCGCACCGGGGTCGACGTGGTGGAGGCGGTCCGGGAAGCGGGCAGCCGAATTCTGGACATGCACATGAAGGACCTGCGGGATTTCACGTCCCACAGGAGCCAGTGCATCGTGGGTCAGGGCAAGATGCCGGTGGCCGATATCTTCCGGGAATTGATCCGAATGGGCTATGCGGGCCACGTCAACCTGGAATACGAGATCGAACCGGACAATCCCCTCCCGGGGATGCAGCAGTCCTTCGCCTATATGCGAGGGGTCCTGGACGGTCTGGCGCGGGCCTGACCCGCTGTTGCGCCAAAACCGCGACGATCAGTCGATCCTGTCGAAGATTCCGACGAAGGTGGGTTTGTCGCTCGTGGGAACCGGGTCTCCGATCTGGGTCAGGCGGCCGTCCGATCCGATCCGGAAGATGAGAATGGAATCGGCGTCCTGATTCGCCACCAGCAGCAGCCGGCCGCTGGAATCGATGGCGAAGTTGCGGGGAATCCGGATCAACCCGTTCGCCTGCTCCCAGCCAATCCGCGCCAGCCGCCCCGTCTCGGAATCCACCCGGAAAATGACGATGCTGTTGTGCCCCCGGTTGGAGGCGTAGACGTATCCTCCCGACGGGGAAACCAGGATGTGGGCGCCGGTGTTACCGCTCCGGTCGAACCCGGATGGCAAGGAGTCCACCGTCTCCCGGCCGGAGAGCCGGCCGGTGGCGGCATCGTAGCGCCAGGAGTGGACCGTGCTGTTGGTCTCGTTGACGGCGTAGGCGAAGCGGCCGCTGGGATGAAACGCCATGTGCCGGGGGCCGGCTCCCTCGTCGGTGGGGGCCACCGCCGGTTCGTTCGGTTCCAGCCGCCCCGACTCGGCGTCGAAGCGGAACTGGGCGATGTAGTCGGAGTTGGTGCAGGGCACGAAGTAGTAGTTGCCGCCAGGGTCCGCCTGGACCATGTGGGTCTTTTTTCCCACCTTCCGCGTCCGGACCGGATTCCCCGCGGCGCCGTCGGGACCCAGGGGCAGAACCGAGACGTAACCCGCGCCGGGATGATAGTGAACCACCAGCAGCCAGCGTCCGGAGGGGTGGACGTGGAGGTGGGGAGGCGATCCCGGACCGACCGGGGTCCGGGAGATTCGTCGCAGGCTGCGGTCCCCGTCCTCGATGGCCAGTGAGACCACGTGAGGCGGTTCCAGGCGGTCCAGGGCATACAGGAATTTCCCGTTGGGATGCCGCGCCACGTAAGGAAAGCTGCCCGAGTCTTCGGTGGGCCGCAGGGCCCCGGAGCCCCGCTTCTCCAGGGTTCCCCGATTCAGGTCCAGAGCATGGATGTCGATCCGGCTGCTTCCGCCGGCCACGTAGGCGACCGGATCCGGGTTGCGAGCCATCCCCGTATGAGTCAAGGCAAGGACCATGAGGCAGTATCCGAGGTGCTTGTTAGCCATCTGTGTGCCTGTGGCGGCCCATGATAGCATCTCCTCCCCGGAATCCCGGAAACCCAACCAGCAGAGGTGTCCATGTCTCAACCGATCGATCGGCGCCAGTTCCAGAAACGGTTTTCGACCGCTCTTGCCGCCACGGCGATCCTGCCGTTGGGATGCAACACACAAGGTCCGGGCTCAGAGACTCCCGCTTCATCCGCGGCCGAAATCCCGGACGGAGGAAGCGGGATCCTGAGCGTGACCCGGGGGGCTCCTGTCCTGACGGTGCCGGAGAAGATGCCGGAAGGCGCGCGCTGGCGCTACGGTCTGATTCTCCCTTTCCAGGCCGGGCCTTCCACCGGGGGCGCCTTCGCCAATTTGCGCATCCGAAACGGGGTCATGGGCCACAGGATCGGTCATGGCGACTACGAGGTGGGAAACGATGTGGTGCTCTTCGATTCCGTCGAGGGAGTGCTTCCCGGCTCGACCCTGGCTCTCCACCGAAATCACGACGAGCCGAATCCCCATACCGATCCGCCGGGGCAGACGGCCATCATGGTCAAGTACCCCATGCGGGGAGGCTTCGTCCCTCTGGGAGCGAAAAACGCCTCCGGCGCGGATCACCCGGGCGCCGGCACCGGATTCGGCGTCAGCCTGGCGCTGGCGCGGCGCAAGAAAGGGGCGGACCATCCTGGCGGAGCCGGCTTCAGCGTGGAGGAGAACTACCAGTACTTCGAGGTGTTCCAACTGGCCTTCGACGGCGAACGGATGAGGCAGACCGATGTGCAGAGATTTCACGCGGAATCAATGGTCGAGGGGTGGTGGATCTACAACGGCGGTCTCGCCAACGCCATTCCCTCGGGCGACGATCTCCTGCTGTGCGTGTCGGCGGCGGCGCCTGAGGGCGGGGGCGGCCATGACCCCCGCGTGCCGGGCGGCTCCGGTGTCCTGCGGTGGAGCCGGCAGGGAGGCCGGTGGCAACCGGACTCCTTCGTCATGGTCACCGGCGCCGACCGCTCCAGCGAGGCCAGCCTGATTCGGGACCATGACGGATCGCTCCTTTTTTCGGCGCGTCCCGGCCCGCAGGATTTCCACTCGATCCGGGTGTGGCGGTCACGGGACGAGGGGCAGACCTGGGCGAAGATCATCGATGTCCGAGGGGTCATCTCCATCGCCCCCATTACCCTGAACAGGGCTGTGGACGGGACCCCTTACATCGCGTCCAACATCTACCTGGTGCCGACCCATCCCATCGACAAGCGCTTTCGGACCTTTCGGGACCGTCAAGGCCGGGTGATGGGAGGCGGTTGGACCCGGCAGAAGCTCTACCTCTGGCCGCTGAACCGGGAGCGGACGGGCCTGGAGGCACCCATTCCGGCCCGCGATTGCCGGGCGGAGTTCGGGCCGCCGCCGGGAGATTCCATGTGGCGGGTGGACCATCCCTTTGCCGCCAATCTCCGGCTGGGGGACGGGAATTGGCACAACGTCATGGGGTACCGGATCCATGAGGACGTGGAGGACCACGATGCCGTCTCGCCTCCCCAGACCGGCTCGTACCTGGAAGAGGTCATCTCCGCCGGTCCGCCGATTCCTGCCTGGAGTTTTTGAGAAAAAGGAGGGGCAATTTCCAATCGTCCGCGCTGGAGCGATTTTCAATCGCCCGTTCTTCGATTCGCCCGATTGGAAGACGCTACGCGGAGTGGGGACTACCGTCCCCCCTAATCCCCACTGGGATCGGCGCTGAAAGACGCCGCTCCAGACGCCGCTCCACCCTAGTACATGAACCAGCCGCCGTTGACGTCGAGGTTGGCTCCGGTGAAATAGGACGCTTCCTCCGAGGCCAGGAAGACGACAACGGAGGCGTTCTCCTCCGGATCGGCCAACCGTCCCAGGGGAATCTGGTCGACGATGGCCGCTACCTGCTCGGACGGAATCCGCATCATCTCCGTATCGACGACTCCGGGAGCAATCGCATTCATGGTGACATTGGGAGCCGATGTCCGAGCGTACGATTTAGTGATGGCGATGATTCCCGCCTTGGTGGCCGCATAGACCGAGGAGGCGGCCACGCCGCCGGAGCGGATGGTGGCGGAGATGGATCTGGCAGGCGTCGACGTGGGCGTGCTCCAGTCGGACCACGTCTACGGGGACCTCAACGAGTATTACGCCGAGGCGTCCGCGCGGAATCCGGGCCGGTTCATCGCGCTGGCTCAGATCTGGGAGCCGGAAGCCGACGGCGCCGGCAGGCTCGCCCGTTTGCGGACGCGGTTCGATGAGCTGGGCATGCGCGGCCTGTACTTCAGCGTCGAGCCGCTTTCGGTGATGCAGGTCGACCGCTCCCTGACCGATCCCAGTTTCGATGCTCTCTGGCGCCTGGTCGAGGGGCGGGCGCTCCCCGTGTTCTGGTTCCTGGACGACCGCGTGCTGGACCGGGCGGGCCTGTTCATGTGCCGGGTGGCGGACCTGGACGAGTGGACCCGGCGGCACCCGGAGGTGCCATGCGTGATCACCCACGGCCTGGTGCCGGCGGCAATCATCCACCAGATCGGAGTGCCGAAGGAGTTGCTGCGGGTGCTCGACCGGCCGCAGGTGCACGCCGAGCTGCTGATGCCGGCCAAGTGGCCCGACTACCCGTACCCCGGAGGCCAGAAACTTCTACGAGAACTACGCGACCGCGTGGGCGCCGAGTCCCTGCTGTGGGGGAGCGACAGCCCCTACGGGATGTCGCAGTGGTGCCCCTACCGGCAGTCGCTCGACTTCATCCGCGTGCACTGCGACTTCCTGTCGGCAGCGGAGAAGGCGTTGATCCTGGGCGGCAATGCCGCCCGGCTGTTCGGCCTGAGGCGCTGGGCGCGGCGAAGCTGAAGCCGCCGGGTTACGCCCGCTGGTAGACCAGGGCAGCAGTGAGTCCGCAGGCGACGACCTGGACCGTCCCATAGATGAACCAGCTTATTGCCATCGCGAGAGTGATGGGTTGGACGGCGTATGTAGAGAATCCCATCGGAACGCTGATCAAGAGGCCGACCAGCAGTCCGTACCGGATCCCTTCCATGGGACCCTTCCCTTCGTAGCCCTTGGTGAAGATAAAGGTGAAGAGAAGGGACCAGATCGCAGCGACGAGTAAGATCAAGCCCATGTTGATCTCCTCGGGCATTCGCCACAAGGAATAAGTCTCCTGGTAGTAGGGTGTCATGAGCACTTGATGAATGATGATTCCCAGGACCTCGTGCACGACGAAAACTGCGGCGACGGCCAGGAAAAATCTCTTGTTATTCATTCTCGTTCCTTCCTTGAATTGAATTCGGCGCCGTATTGCGTTCGGCGACCCGAGCGAATGTATCGAACCGTCTCGATTAATCCAACGCCACCTTGTCCCATTCCGGATGGGGAAACGCCAGTTTACGTCCGCTGGTAGACCAGGGCGGCGGCGTATCCGCGGGTTATGTTCTGGACGAGTCCGTAACCGTACCAATGCGCGGCCATCGAGAAAGTGATGGGCATCACGCCATCTGCCGGATCAATGCCGCAACCTTGGAATCCTGGACTTGTCCTCCAGGAATGCAAGCTTTGTTGTCTTGACCTGACGATTCAGGCGCATTCAGGACTTGACTCCTAGTGTACTAGGTGATATAGTACACCTATGCTTCCCTTTACGGTCCGGTTGCGCACCGGCATCTCGGTCTACCGGCAACTGGTCTACGCGGTCCAGAAGGCGGTGGTCTCGGGACAGTTGCTTCCGGGCGACCGGTTTCCTTCGGTGCGGAACCTGAGCCAGGAGCTCCGGATCAATCCCAACACGGCACAGAAGGTGGTGAGACGGCTAGTGGATCAGGGGCTTCTGGAGGTCCAGCCGGGCATCGGCACCATAGTCGGCCGGCTACCGGAGGCGACGCCACGAGAACGCTCGGCGCTGTTGGAGGACGAGGTCGAGCAGGTGGTGGTGGAGGCCAGAAGGTTGTCCCTGACTCGGGAACAACTCGTTCGAGCCGTCGAGGACCAGTGGGAACGGCTCTCGGATGCCGGGAACCAGAGGAAGCAGGAGAAGGAGGGCTGACATGAACGCCGTCATCGAAACTCGAGGACTGACCCGTCGATTCCGGAAGACCGTCGCCGTCAACGATCTCTCTTTGGAGGTCCCGGCCGGCAGCATCTTCGCCCTGCTCGGCCCCAACGGCGCCGGCAAGACCACGCTCATCAAGATGGTCATGAACATGGTCCGGCCGTCGAGCGGCAGGGCCACGATTCTGGGGACCGATTCGCTCCGCTTGGGACCGCCCCATTTGGAACGGATCGGTTATGTCTCCGAGAACCAGGAACTGCCGGAATGGATGACCGTCCAGGAGCTGATCGACTATTGCCGGCCCTTCTACCCGGCTTGGGACGACGACTTATGCCGCCGGCTGATCCGGCAGTTCAACCTCCCCCTGGCGCGGAAGCTGAATACCTTTTCCCGTGGGATGAAGGTCAAGGCGGCCCTGTTGTCGTCCCTTTCCTACCGACCGGAACTGATGATTCTGGATGAGCCCTTCACCGGTCTGGACGCCCTGGTCCGGGATGAACTGATTCGGGGTCTGTTGGAGGTGACCGGCCGGCAGGAGCGGACGATCTTCATTGCGTCCCACGACATCGATGAAGTGGAGCGCTTGGCCGATTGGGTGGGAGTGATCCACAAAGGAGAGATGCAGATGTCCGAGCCCGCGGCGTCGCTTCGGGGCCGTTTCCGGCAATGCGAGGCGACATTGGAACCTGGCCAGGAACTTCCGGAGACACTGCCGGAATCGTGGCTTTTGGTGGAGCGGTCAGCGCAGGTGCTTCGATTCGTGGACAGCCGATTCCGTGACGGGACTGGCGCGGAGAGCATTCAAGAGATCCTTCCAGGGATCAAGGATCTGTCCGTGAGCCCGATGTCGTTGAAGGAGATCTTTCTGGCCTTGGCCCGCAACTGGAGGCTCTACGGCGAGGAGGAGTCATGAGGCTGGTGTTGCACATATTGCGCAAAGACTTTCGACATCTGCGTCTCTATCTGGCCGGGTGGTTGAGCCTCGTGATTCTGATGCGGGTCATCGTTGGAATCGACCCCCATCTTACGGGTGGTTATCAAGCGCTATTGTACTTCTTCGGCAATTTGTCGCCAGTTCTAAAATTATCCTTTTTGGCACTGATCGTTTCACGACTGGCGCACAACGATTCTCCCGTCGGGAGCATGGCATTCTGGCTGAGCCGACCCGTCTCCGGCGGACGGTTATTGGCAAGCAAGTCATTATTTCTCGTCACGACTCTGATTCTTCCCACCCTTCTGGTCGAAGCCCTGTTCCTTTTTTGCCATGGTGTAACCGGACATGATCTTGTTCGCTCCCTTCCGGAAGTCCTCTTCTGGGAGCTATTGGCGATTTCGGTTCTCGCAATACCTGCGTCGTTGACAAGAGATCTGCCTCGAATGGTGTCGTTCGGTCTCCTCCTGCTTGTTGCTATGGTCTTGTCGTATGGGACGGTCGCCTTCTTGCTCAGCGATTCTCGGTACGAACGTGGTTTCTTTCCACCGCTAACTCTTCAGACGTCAGGATGGATTGGATTCAGTCTTTGTATTCTTGCGATAGCAATGGCCGTAGTCGCGTACCAGTATCTGACTCGACGTACACGGATCAGTATGACCTGTGTTTTTTTGGGAATGTTCATCTGCTGCATGTTGGGACAGCTATGGACGTGGGACTTCATGGCGGCGGTACAGCGATTGGACAGAAATACCCTTGATGCGGAACAGATTTCGGCGCAGGTTGACGAACGAACTCTGTCATTTCGCCGGGGGTCGTTTGGAACAGCAACTCGCCTCGACTGGCTGGTCCTTCAAGGGAAGATCCTACTAGGGAATATTTCTCCGGAACTTGTAGTTGTCCCGGAACGAATCGTCTCCCACGCGTCCTTTATGCCGAAACGGAGGCCGTTTATCGACGAACATCGGAATCCGTACGTTCGCGTAGTTGCTCCAAGCCGGTTGGCCCGAATGGAGCCGACCGTTCACCAAGGAATGGTTAATTCGATGGCTGAGTTCCTCGGAGGCATCCGGTTTCTGGATGCCGAACGCCACGCAGTTGCCGAATACCTTCCCGAATTGATGGAGATCAGCGAAGAACAGTATCGGCGCCATGCCGGAAGCGGAGCGGTCTTTTCAGCAGACGTGGAATTCATGGTTCAACGGAATGAAATAACGACTATCCGGCTGGAGACAGGAGCCCGCTATGACGCTGGCTCCGACCATGCCGAGATTCTCCGACTCACTACAGGCAACGAAAGCCTGGAGATCGAATTGAATGAGTCGGAGCATTGGTCGGTCCACGACCTTGGGCACAGCAGACGCTATGTCTTGCACAATCAGTCAAAGGGGGAAGGGTTATTGGGGCAGGAATTCAGCTTCAATCCTTTCGAATTCTTGCTGTGGTCCTTCGTGCCTCCGATGGCATATTTCCCTCCGGTGCTGGAGGTCAAACGTGTGACACTGTCATTTGATTTACCGCCTGGTAATTCCTCCGTCGACTCGGACTGGTTTCGGGACGCCGAGCTGGTGCGGATCGATACCCGAAACCTTGGACGGTTTTCCAGATCGGTCCGGTTAGAGGATTTCGTCATGGAGCAGATCCCGGTTCTTTGACCTGAACCCGGCGGTCCCATAACAAGGAGGGGTATGAAGCTGATTAGGCACATCGTTCGCAAGGACTTTCGACACCTTCGCTTCTATCTGGCGGGATGGTTTGGATTGGTGATCCTGCGGGCCGCCGTGATCGGATACGGGCCGCTTGATCCCAGCATTTGGAACTTCAGTTCGTTCAAATATTACGAGGTCTTGGCCTGGTTTCCCCAGATCTGTTTGCTGGCGATCATGATCGCGCGCCTGGTGCAGGATGATTCCCTGGTCGGCAGCACCGCTTTCTGGTTGGACCGGCCGATTACCGGTCGCCAGCTTCTGTTGGGCAAATTATCGTTTCTCGGCCTTGCCGTGATTCTTCCACTCTTCATAGTCGAACTCCTGCTCCTCGGCTTCCATGGAGTGACTCTACCGGACGTCTTTCGCTCGATTCCGCAGATTCTGGCCTATGAACTCCTTTTGATTTCGGTTCTTTTGATGCTTGCCGCCGTAACGCGGAAATTGGTTCACGTGGCCCTGTTGGGTCTGCTGGGTCCGATCGCTTGGATGTTGTTCTACAATTTTTCCCGCGGTCTATTCTTCAGACACGTTGACCTCAATGACTCTTTCGGCATTTCTCTGGCGACATCACGGGAAATCGCATTCATGCTGAGCCATCTTGCCGTCGCAGGACTTGTCGTCAGTCATCAGTATCTGACTCGACGGACGGTGAAGAGCGCCACCTTGGCCTGCTCCGGACTCCTGGCCATCGGTCTGTTCACAGTGATCTGGAATTGGGATTTCGTAGGGTCGGCACAACGACTGGACAGGAGAGTCGTCGATCCGGAACAGATGACGGCACAGATCGAGAAGGAGAGCCTACGTTTCTTTCGACGTGTCCGGTCCCAGCCTTTGAAACGGAGTACGGTCCTGAACGGAAACATTGCGCTGGACGGGTTGCCGCCGGGTGTTCTTGCGGTTCCCGAGCAGGTCATCTCACAGGTTTCATTCGGGTCAACGGAAGAGACGTTCTCCAGCAGACACGGGCACCCATACGCCTATGAAGGAGACGGCTTCTGGTGGCGAATCAATCATCCGCCTATATTGCATGAAGAGAGGGCCAATATCCTGTCGGGCGCTTTGGGTGGCGTCGATTTTCTGGACGGCGGAAGAAGGCCGATTCTCGAATACTTGCCTGAGGTGCTGTCGATCGACGAGGGGTCCTACGATCACCACGGTGGGACTCAGTCCGATCTCACGGTCAAGGTCGGCTTTCTGGTTCAAAGGAACGATATTGCGACCTTCCCGTTGGAGCATGGAGCCCGGTACGACAGGGGATCGGACCACGTCGAGATCCTCCGTGTGACCAAGAACAAGAACAGTCTGAGGATCGAACTGAAAGAGTCGCGTCACCGCCTGATCCAGGACCGGATGAAGAGCCGGTGGTACTTACTGCGCAACCGGGCCAAGAGGCAGGCGGTTCTGAGCGAGGGATCAGTCGCCTTCGCCATTCTGACCCCTCCTCTGGCGCCACTTTCGTTTCCCATGTTGGGAGTCAGCCATTCGAGTCTGTATTTTTCGTTGCCTTCCACCGACCCTCCCGTAGACCGCGGATGGTTTGAAGATGCCGAGTTGGTCCGGGTCGAGACCAGGAACCTCGGCCGCTTCTCCAAGACGATCCGATTGGAGAACCTGATCCTGAAAGACATCCCCGGTCCCTGACCGGCTCCGCTGTTGATTCCGGGGTGTCCGGCTGCTATCAATCTCGCAAGGAGGGAGCGCCGATGAAACCCGGGTCGCGCCAGACAAACAGCAATAGCCAGTTGGACCGCCGCCGATTCATCCAGGGCAGCGCGGTCACCGCCCTGACCGCCGCCGCTTCCTGCGCCGGACCGGGTGGCGAATCCGCAGGCCGTGAAACAGCCATCGAACTGGAGAACCGCAAGCCGGGCACCCGGGACTGGCAACTGACCCGTGTCTGGGTCGACCGCGGGAAGTACCGCAGTGCCCGCATCGAAGGATATTGCTCCCACCAGTCCATCGAGGCGGGCGACACCCTCTCCATCTTCGTCAGCACCGAACCCGCCGGTCCCTTCCGCGTCGACTTCTACCGGATGGGCTACTACGGCGGCCACGGCGGACGTCTGATGAAGACGGCGGGGCCGTTGGAGGGCAAGTCCCAACCCTTGCCGGAGGTCGGACCCAATCGTCTGCGCGAGTGCCGCTGGGAACCGAGCCTCGAATTCAAGATCCCCGAGGACTGGACCAGCGGCGTCTATCTGGGCAAGCTCACCACGCTTCCGGCAGGAAACCAACCCTACTGGCAGAGCTACGTGATCTTCATCGTCCGCGACCGGCGGCCGGCGCACCTTCTCTTCCAGTGCTCGGACAATACCTGGCAGGCCTACAACCGCTGGCCCGACGACTACTCCCTTTACACCCACCCCGAGGGTGCCCATCATCCCGGCGTGGCGGCCAGCTTCGACCGGCCCTACGCCAAGTTTTCCATGTTCGCCGATTTCCCCCTTTCCGTAGGGACGGGGGAGTTCCTGCTCTGGGAGTACCCCCTCTGCTACTGGCTGGAACGGGAGGGGCTGGACGTCACCTACTGCAGCAACGCTGACGTGCTGGAGCCGTCGTTCGTGACCCGATGCCGGGGCTTCGTCAGTGTCGGACACGACGAGTACTGGGATCTGAACCAGTACCGAACCATGGAAACCGCCATTGGGGAGGGGCTCAACGTCCTCTGGCTCAGCGCCAACGACGTTTACATGGTCAGTCCCTTTACACCCTCCTCGACCGGCGTCCCCAATCGGATCATCACCCGGCTGCACAGCTACGGTCCCTTGCGTCCCGAAGAGATCGAGAGGTATTCGGAGATTCTTGGTCCCTTCGAGGGGGCCGGTCCCGATGAGCGGAACATCATCGGCGCCCGCACCGTGGTCCCCTTCAACGGATCGGGCGACTGGATCTGCACGGCCCCCGATCACTGGATCTTCGAGGGGACCGGCATGGCGAAGGGGGATTTCATTCCCGGTCTGGTGGGCTGGGAGTTTCACGGCGACCCCGACCTGGAGCGGGAGGGCCTTGAGGTCGTGGCCCAGGGGACCGTCTGGACCCACGGTGTAACGCCCGGCGAGTGGGCCGCCACGATCTTCCCGGGTCCAAAAGGGAATTTCGTCTTCAATGCCTCCACCATTTTCTGGGCGCAGGGTCTGGACTCTCCGCCGGGGCACACGGTGCCCTGGACTCACTTCACCCGGCCCCTCGGCCCCGACCCGAGGGTGCAGCGCATCACCCGAAACCTCATCGACCGGGCCGCCGGGCCACGCCCCCTCTGAGGGAACGACCCATCGCCATGAGCCTGACGTTGCTGGTGCTGGCTGCCGGGATGGGCAGCCGCTACGGAGGCCTCAAGCAGATCGATCCGGTGGGACCTGGCGGGGAGACGCTGCTGGACTACTCCGTCTACGACGCTGTCCGCGCCGGTTTCGGCCGTGTGGTATTCATCGTGCGCGCGGACATGGAGGGGGATTTCCGGGATGTGGTGGGGAGGAGGATCGAGCGGCAGGTGCCGGTGGAATACTGCCGGCAGGAGTTGGAAATGGTTCCGGAATGGTTCTCCATTCCGCCGGAGCGCCGCAAGCCCTGGGGTACGGGGCATGCCGTGCTGGCGGCCCGGGACGCAATCGGCGGGAATTTCGCCGCCGTCAACGCCGACGACTTCTACGGCGCCGGTTCCTACGTGAAGCTGGCAGGCCATCTGGAGCAAGGGGCAGGCGGCGCACAGGGCGACACCGGCATGGTGGGATTCCGTTTGCGCGATACGCTGTCAGATCACGGCACCGTAGCCCGGGGAGTCTGCAGCAGCCATGAGGGCTTCCTGGAACAGGTCGTGGAGTTGACCCGCATCGAGAAATGCGGCCGGGGGGCCATACACAATGATCCGGAGGGGCGGGGCCATCGTCTCTCGGGGGACGAATTGGTCTCCATGAACATGTGGGGGTTCACCCCGACGATCTTCGATCACCTGGAACGGGCGTTCCACCAGTTCCTGAAAGAGCGGGGCGGGGAAGACGGGGCCGAGTTCATGATCCCCACGCTGGTGAACGACCTCGTCGCGGCCGGCCAGGCGAAGGTCCGGGTGTTGCGGTCCTCCGATTCCTGGTTCGGGGTGACCTACCGCGAGGACCGGGACCGGGTCACGAGTCAGATTTGGGAGCTCGTGCGCCGCGGATCCTATCCGACTCCCCTTTGGCGAGATATTATCCTTAAATAGTAAATTACGAGTCATTATTGTCTATTTATAGTAAATAAACGTCCCATCGTGGGAATAAAGCGGGTGACGATGCCACGGCAAGGCCGGAGCGGCGCTTGACACGGATTCGGCTTCAGGGGTACCTTTCAATCATATATCTACCCTGGCGGTGATCCCATGAACTTACCTGAAGGTTTCCAGTTTCCGGGACCCGATTCCATTTCCCGGCGGCAACTTCTGGCCCGGTCCGGACTTGGATTCGGCAGCATCGCCCTGGCCGGTCTCCTGGATTCAGAAAACCTGCTGGGGACCCCGGCGTTCGACCGGCCGCAGCCCTACATGGATCTCAAGCCGCGCAAGGGCCACCTCCCGGGTCCGGCCAAGGCGGTGATCCAACTGGTCCAGAACGGCGGACCCAGCCAGATGGATCTCTTCGACCCCAAGCCCGAGCTCACCAGGAGAGCCGGCCAGCCCCATCCCGACGGGGTCGAGATCCACCAGCCCAACAACCTGAACATCCTCATGCCGTGCCCCTACGAGTTCAAGAAACACGGGCAGTCGGGCATGGAGATCGCGGAAGTGCTGCCCCACCTGAGCGGCGTGGCGGACGAGCTCTGCATGGTCCGGTCCATGTACTCGGTCCACAACAACCATCCCGAAGGGCTCAACAACCTCCTCACCTCGCAGATCTTTCCGGGCCGTCCGGTGATGGGCTCCTGGATCAGCTATGCCCTGGGCACCGAGAATCAGAACCTGCCGGCTTACGTCGTGCTCCGGGCCCCGGAGGGATACAGCGTGAGCGGTAAGATCCTCTGGTCCAGCGGCTGGCTGCCGGCCCTCTACCAGGGGGTCGAGTTCAGTTCCATTGGAAGCCCCGTGCATCACCTCCAGCAGGAGATCCCCCTGCCGCCTGGGGTGCAGCGGCAGAGCCTCGATCTGCTGGCGAAGCTGAACAATCGGCACCTCCTGCATCACCCCGAGACTTCGGAGCTGGAGGCTCGAATCCAGAACTACGAGCTCGCCGCGCGGATGCAGTTGGCGGCGGCCGACGTCCTGGATCTTTCCCAGGAATCGGAAGCCACCCGAAAGATGTACGGCCTGGACAATCCTATGACGGCCCGGTATGCGACCCGCTGTCTCATGGCGCGGCGCCTGGTGGAGTCGGGGGTTCGGTTCGTGCAGGTCTTCTCGGGCAAGGGCCAGCCCTGGGACAGCCACTCCAACCTCGAGACCAACCTGGCCAAAATCTGCGCCCAGACAGACCAGCCGACGGCCGCCCTGATCAAGGACCTCAAGAGCCGGGGACTGCTCAAGAGCACCATCATCATGTGGGCCGGCGAGTTCGGCCGGCTTCCCACCACGCAGAACTCGGACGGGCGGGACCATAACCGCAACGCCTTCACCATCTTGTTCGCCGGAGGGGGCTTCAAGTCTGGATTGACCTACGGCGCCACCGACGAGTTCGGCTACAAGTCGGTGGAGAACCGGGTGAGCTGCCCCGACATGCAGGCCACTTTGTATCGGTTGCTGGGCATCGACCACAGCCGCCTCACCTACCGCCACGGCGGCCGGGAGGAGACGCCCACCAACCTGGCCATCACCGGCGCCAAGGTGGTGAACGGCCTCATCGAGCACCCACTTCCCGGAGCGTGACCTCCATGAGATCCGGACCGGGACTGCTGCGAGCGTTGCCGCTGCTCTTTTCCACCGTTTTGGCCGCCGCTCCGGGGCCCACCTTCGAAAAGGACGTTCTCCCCATCTTCACGGCCCACTGCTTCGCCTGCCATGGCGGCACCTCCATGATCGGCCTGGACCTGCGCACGGCCCAATCGGTCCTGAAGGGATCCCACAACGGGCCGGTGATGGTGGAGGGCGACTCGGCCGAGAGCCTGCTCTACCAGAAGGTTTCCGCCCGGGAGATGCCGCCCAAGGCCTTCAACCTGGACCTTTCCGAAGCCCAGATCGAAACCATAAAGAGCTGGATCGAGGCGGGTGCTCCTCATGAGAAGGTCCAGCCTCTCCTGACCGCGGATCAGGTGGACCGGTTCAACCACCAGGCGCTGCCCATCTTCGAAGCCAAGTGCCTCGCCTGTCACGGGCAGGAACCCGCGCCGGGAGGCTTGGATCTGAGGACGCTTGAGGCGACCCTCAAGGGGAGTGAAAACGGGCCCGTCGTGGTGGAGGGGGCCTCCGAACTGAGCATCCTGATCCGCATGGTCTCCGCCGGGAGCATGCCCCCGCCTGGAGTCGGATCCCCCCTCACCGAACAGGAGATCGACAACCTGCGGGCCTGGATCGATTCCTCCCGCTTCGGACCCGATCTCATCACCGAAGAACGGGAAACATTCAGCATCGCGGAAGCGCCTCCCATCACCGGGGAAGACCGGAGTTTTTGGGCTTTCCGCAAGCCGGAAGCCGCTCCGGTGCCCGCAGTCCGGGACCAGGATCGGGTGCGCACTCCCATCGACGCCTACGTCCTGGCCAAGCTGGAAGCCGAGGGCCTGGGCCTCTCGCCCGACGAGTCGCGGCCGACCCTGATGCGCCGGGCATTCTTCGATCTCACCGGCCTGCCTCCGACTCCGGAGGAGATGGAAGAGTTTCTTTCGGACACCCGGCCGGACGCTTACGAACGGCTGGTGAACCGGCTCCTGGAGTCACCCCACTACGGGGAGCGCTGGGGCCGCCACTGGCTGGACCTGATGGGCTATACCGACATCACCGGATTCGACAACGATCTTCACACGACCAACCTCTTCGAGGGGTTCTGGCGGTACCGGGACTGGGTGGTGGAGGCCCTCAATCAAGACAAGCCGTATGACCGTTTCCTGACCGAACAGCTGGCCGGTGACGAGCTGGTCGACTGGCGGTCTGCCAAGGAGTACACGCCGGAGACGGTCCGGCTCCTGACCGCCACCGGCTACATGCGCAGCAGCATGGACCGGACCGACTCGGACATCGTCAATCTTCCGGGCGAACGATACTCGGTCATTTTCGATCTGGTGGAGCGGGTCTCCACCGGGTTGCTGGGTCTCACCGCCGGCTGCGCCCGGTGCCATTCCCACAAGTTCGATCCCATTCCCCAGCGCGACTACTACCGGTTGATGGCCGTCTTCACCCCCGCCTTCAATCCCATGCGCTGGAAGCAGCCCAAGGACCGTTTCCTGCCCGACGTTTCCCGTACTGACCAGGAAGACATCGAACGGCACAACGCCGAGATCGACGCGCCGCAGACGAAGCTGAAGGAAAAGCTGGCCGACCTGCGCAAGCCTTACGGGGAGATGCTCCTGGACAAGAAGCTCGAGCAAATCTCCGGTGAGATTCGATCCGACGTGAAGACGACGTGGCAGACCCCCGAAGAGGAGCGCAACGAGATCCAGAAATACCTGGCGGAGAAATTCGGGACGCTGCTGGAGGTGAAGCCGGAGGAGGTAACCAAGGCCCTTTCCGAGGAGCACAAGGCGGAAGCGGCGGGGTTTCAGAAGAAGATCGATACCCTTGAGGGATATCGGCGCAGCTTCAACAGGATCGAGGCGCTGTTCGACGTGGGACCTCCCCCCGTGACCCGTCTGCTGCAACGGGGAGACATCGAGTCTCCGGGACCCCGGGTCACGCCGGGGGGGCTTGCGGTCCTGAGCCCGCCCGGCGGGGAGTCGATCCGGAAACCGGAGGAGACCCGGGGGGAGACCAGCGGCTACCGCCTGGGTTTTGCCAAGTGGCTGACCAGCCGCGACCATCCCTTGACGGCCCGGGTCATGGTCAACCGGGTGTGGCATCACCTGATGGGACGGGGGATCGTCGCCACTCCCGGGAATTTCGGCCGCAACGGCTCGCCTCCGACCCATCCCGAACTGCTGGACTGGCTGGCGGTGGACTTCATGGATAACGGCTGGTCCGTGAAGCGGCTGATCCGAACCATCATGACCTCCAGCGTCTACCGCCAGGCCCTGAGGCAGCCGGACGCCGCGCCCGGCGAGACGGTGGATCCGGAGAACCTGCTCCTCTGGCGCATGAACCTGAAGCGTCTGGAGGCTGAGACGATTCGCGACGCCATCCTGGCGGCCAGCGGAAGATTGGACCGGAGTCAGGGCGGGACGCCGGAGTTGCTCAAGTTCGACGCCTCGGGCCTGCAGACCGTGGGGGGCGAGGAACCGAACACCCGGAACCCGTTGCGCCGCAGCCTCTACATTCTGGCCCGGAGGAACTACCCGCTCAATTTCCTGGAGGCGTTCGACTACCCCAAGATCACGGTCAACTGCACCCGCAGGGTCAACTCGGTGACGCCGATTCAATCCCTGACGCTCATGAACGATCCGTTCGTGGTGGAGGAGGCCGGCCATCTGGGGTGGAGGGTCCGGGATCTGGCCGGCGAGAGTCTCGAAGACAGAGTCCGTATGGCCTATCTCCTGACGCTCTCCCGCCAACCCAAACCGGAGGAGGTCCGGATCGGCCGCGATCATCTCCGGAAACAGGAGCGCAACTACGTTCTGGCCAACGTCACTCCCGAGAAGGCGTCCCAGGCCGCGTTGTCCAACCTCTGCCAGACGCTGTTTGCCGCCAACGAGTTCCTCTATCTGGAATAGCGGGTGGCCGTCCGCCCGGCTGACCTTCGCCGCCGCCCATCAAACGGCTTGGAGAATTACCCCAACGGAACCGATACGCCATGTCCCTGGAACTGCGAAACCGGATCTTTCGGCAATTGGACTCGATGTGGCTCATCGATCCGCACACCCACATCGATCCTCACCGACCGGCGTCAGTAACGCTGGCCGACATCCTGGGGTATCACTACTACACGGAGCTGGCTCATTCCGCCGGCATGCCCCGGGAGCAGATCGAGGACCCCGATATCGGACCCCGGGAAAAGGCGGCGCGGCTGATCGCCAATCTGGGGCCGGTGGAGAACACGGTCCAGTACAGTTGGCTGGTGGAGATGGCCCAGTCGCTGTTCGGCTTCGACGGCGACCGGATCACACTCGACAACTGGGAGGCGGTCTACGACGCATCGGAGAGCCTCATGTCCTCAGAGACCTGGGAACGGGACGTGCTCCGGAGGAGCCGGCTCCGGCGGGTGTTCCTGACCAGCGACTTCGACGACCCCTTGGAGGGGTTCGATACGGAGTTGTACGTCCCCTGCCTCAGGACCGACGAGTTGGTGTTCGGGTTTGCCGATCCGGCCGTGCGCAATCGCCTGCAAAACGCGACGGGGGTCTCGGTCCACGATCCCGCCGGTTTGCGGAGCGCCATCGGCGCCCTGTTTGAGCACTTCACCTCCCGCAATGCCCGGGCCGTGGCCATCTCTCTGCCACCGGACTTCACCCCGGCGAGGATCTCGCCGGGAGATGCGGCCAGGTCGTTGGAAGGCATCCTGAGCAGTCGGGACGGCAGCGATTCGCAGTGCGTGTGGTCCCTTTACGTCTTCTGGACCATCGCCGAGTTCTGCGCCGAGTTCGGTCTGCCCTTCGACCTGATGATCGGTGTCAACCGGGGCGTCTACGAAGCGGGAGTCTTCCAGGGCCAGGACCTGTACGACAGCCGCGTCTCCCTGATTCAGTATCGCGAGCTGTTCAACGCCTTTCCCCAGGTGACCTTCCCCATTTCGGTTCTGGCCAGCGTGACGAACCAGGAACTGACCAGCTACGCCTGGATCTTTCCCAACGTGGTGACGCACGGGCACTGGTGGTACTCCAACGCCCCGGCCTTTCTGGAAGGGGATCTGGCGGCCCGTTTGGAGACAGTGCCCGCCACGAAGCAGATCGGCTACTACAGCGACATGTACAAGCTGGAGTTCGCGCTGCCCAAGTTCGCCATGTACAAGCGAGCCCTGGCCAAGGTGCTGGCCGAGCGGTTCGTCATCGATCGGGGGTGGTCGGAGCTAAGAGCCGTGGAGTTGGGGCGCCAAGTGCTCCGGGGCAACGTCGACGCCATCTTCGGGTTTTGAGCAGGAGGGTGGACATTCCTGTCCCCCTCTTCATCGTCGACGCGCGACCGGTTACTGGCCCGCATTTCTCACCAGGCCGCTTTTTGTATGATGAAAACGGCCTTGCCGATGGGCATTTGGGAAATTATTGACAAACTTTTCCAGAAACAGACTGCGCTGGGCGCTCGCTCGCGGGTCTTTTCGCCCCCAGCGCGCACATGCTTCCGCAAACGTAGTCACCACTACGCTTGCGGTCGCGAGCACGCGGGGAGAATGAAGAGTCGGCGGCTGAAAGCCGCCGCTCCGACGAAAATCCTCCGCGATCGTCACGCCCCCTGGTGAGAAATGCGGGCTAATACCCCGAAACGGACTCCGGCTCCGGCTTGGGAATGTCCACCTTGGCCAGGTAGATGCTCGTCTTCTCCTCGTGCGTGGAGTAGTAGCTCATCCAGAGCATTCCCTCGTGCCATACCATCCCGGCGTAGCTGGTATCCCCTCCGGAAGGGAGGCGGAGCAGTTCGGAGACGGTCCCAGTTTCGGGGTCCAACGACCAGAGGAGCGTTCTTCTATCCCCGTCGGGAAGATAGAGCCGGCCCGAGGCCACCAGCCGCCCGTCCGGGAGGGAGATCAGGTTGGGCCCGCCGATTCTCTGACCCAAATCCTTCCAGTTCCAAAGCGTGTAAGGTGGCTCCGAGACGCCCACCTGGGCCGCGTTGTCGGTCTTTCCGTCCCGCCGCAAGAGGCAGACCGCCGTTCCGTCCTTACGGAAGACGATGGCTGACTCGTTGGGGTAGCCGCGGCTGAAGAAGACGTTCACGTGGGTTTCGAACTGGACCCCGTCTGCGGTCGTGTAGAGCCGGGCGAATTCTTCCTGACTGTTGCGATGGCTGTACGATCTTCTTGTCGCGTAGCCGACTCCGTAGCCCGTTCCCTCATGCCAGTTCACCCTCCAGAGCCAGAAATCCTGTTCCCCCACCGGCTCCCGGGAAGTCCACTCCTTTCCGTCCTTGGAAAAGGAAACCCACGGATTGAACTCGATGAGATCGTCGCCCAACGATCTCGTCTCTGCGCCCAGAAGCATGAGCCGCCTGTCGGGAGTGACCACGATCTTGGGATCTCTCAGGTCGTTTCCCGGTTCGGGCTGCATATGGAGGGCGGAAGACCAGTCCTCTCCATCGGCGGAAGTGATCACGCGGACGGAACCGTCAGAGGAGACGTGGCCGTCTCCCTCCCGGAAGGTGCAGTACCACCGGTCCTGGAACCGCACCAGGTCGGTGAAGGCATTGTGGGGAGCCTGGTCCCAGATCTTCTGGAACGAAACCAGCTTGGCGCCGGAAGTTCCGCACCCCGCCGCGGCAGCCAGCACCAGCAGCAATCGACAGCAACGGCTCCAACCTGACATGTCGTCTCCTCTAGTTTGATCCGAGTTGATCCAAGACCCAGCGGCCGTAATCGCCCGACAAGGATAATGGAGCCGGCGAAGGGAATTGAACCCCCAACCTACGCATTACGAATGCGCCGCTCTACCGTTGAGCTACGCCGGCTCCCAGTGGAGGAAAGGACACATTATAGGAACAAGTCCCCAGGACTGCCAACGACCCGAAGTTCAGGACTCGGCCTGCTTGAGGGCGGCAGCCTGGGCCTTGGCGCCCATGTCCTCCGCTTCCTGGATCCAACCCTTGGCGTGGTAGAACATGGACAAACTGGTGTAGGCCAACGGGTTGTCCGGTTCCACGTCGCGGTAGCGGAGGCCGTACTTGAGCGCCCGGTCCAGATCCTTGGCGTGGTAGCAGCACATGGCCGCGGCGTGAAGGGCGTCGCCGTAGTTGGCGTCCTCTTCCAGCGCCCGGTCGAAGGCGGCGACGGCTTCGTCCATGTGGTCACCGGCGAAAAGGTCCATTCCCTTCAGGTAATAGTCTTCCTTGGACATCGGCTCCTCGAAAACATCGTCCCCCACGGCCGGCGTCCCGTCAAGGAACCGGACCGGGGACCATTCATTTGTGAATTCCCATTTAGTCCAGCCGGTTCCCGTCCGTGTCATGGACGGACACGGGTCCCAACTGGGCCAAGTCCTTCTCGACCTGGGAACGGTCGGCAACCACGGTGATGACGGTGCGTCCCGGATCCAGGTAGGTTCGAGCCGTCTCTCGGATGACCTCCGGAGTGACCCGTTGCAGCCGCTGGACGTAGTTTCGGTAGTAGTCCTCCGGTAGGCCGTCCAGGCGACGGCTGACTTCCAGGTCCGCCACCGCATCTGAAGTCTCCAGAAAGCGGATGAACCGGCCGGCCAATTCCGCCCGTCCCCGATTCAGCTCGCGTTTACCCGGAGGCTCCCGCCTCAGGCGCTCCATTTCATTCAGGCTCTCCACCGCCGACTCGGCCGCCACGTCACTGCGCACGTCGGCGCCGATCAGGATGACGCCGTCGCGCCGGTACCATTTCATCGTGCTGTAGGCCCCGTAGGTGTAGCCCTTGTCTTCCCTGAGGTTCAAAAAAAGACGGGAACTGGCGCTGCCCCCCAGGATCTGATTGGTCAGGAACAGGGGCTTCGAGTCCCGGTGGCCCCGAGGCAGTCCGCGACCGGCCACCACGATCCGGGCCTGGACGGAATGGGGCCGGTGAACCAGCAACACCCGCCGTGATTCCGGAATCGGTGGCAGCGGGGCGCGGTCCGGCCGGGGCACCTCTCCCCTCCAGCATCCCAGGTAACGCTCGGCCAGGCGTGTCGCCCGATCCGGTTTCACGGCTCCCGAGATGGCAAGCAGAGCTCCCTTTGGCGCCAGCAGCCGCCTGTGTGCTCCGCGTACGGTCCCGCGATCCGCCGCCTCCACATGGGCCACGGGAAAGGAGACTCGCGAATAGGGGTGGCCGCGGTAGAGAGCCGCATGGCTTCGCTCCCGCGCCAGAAACGCCGGTTGAGACCTCTGGGACAGGAGGTGGCTTCTCCACCGGTTCCGGGCCTTCTCCAATTCCTCATCGGGGAACGCCGGGTGCAACACCAGGTCCGCCAGCAACTCCAGGGCCGGCTCCAGGTACCGGGCCAAGACCGTCAGGGTGAGTTGGCTCCGCTCCATCCGGACCTGAGTGCCGTAGTGGATCGCCAGTTGATCCAGAAGATCCGCAATCTGACGGGCCGCACGGGTCTCGGTTCCCTCTTCCAATAGCTCGATGGCCAGACTCGACAGGGCCAGGTTTTCGCTGGAATCGGCCGTGCGTCCCGTCGGCCAGGCCAGGCAGAGGGAAACCTTGGGGAGGGCGAAGTCCTCGACCGCCAGTACCCGAAGCCCGTTCCCCAGGACGGCATCCGGAATCCGTGGGTAGTCCGGTTTCGGCAACGGCGCTATCGGTGGAGGTTGATCCGTACTCATGGCTCTCGTCGTCCGCGTCTTGCCTGCGGGCAATGGTGAAACCTCAAATTCAACCCCGTCCCGGCTCCACCAGCAGGAGGGTGCGGTTCTCGGGGCGGAAGGTCTCGGCGGCCACCCGGAGAATATCCTGGGGAGTCGTCTCGTTGTACCGGGACCATTCCCGGTTGATTTCGCCGGCGTCTCCGTAAAACACGGCGTGGTGGGCCAGGATCTCGCCCACGTCCGAAACCTTCTCCAGTCGGCGGACGAAGCGAAACGCGAGCTGATTGCGGGCCTTGTCCAGTTCCTGAGGAGTCACTACCTCCCGGCAGAGCCGGCCCAACTCATCCTCGACCAGGTCCAGGACCGGGTCGACCGGGACTCCGTCCTGAATTTGAAGGAAGATTTGGAACATGCCGGGGCCGCGGTACTGGTTGGGCCCGGCCGACAGTCCGGCGGCCCAGTTCCGTTCGTAGACCAGTTGGCGGTAGAGGCGCGAAGAGGAGCCGTCCGTCAGCAGCAGGGCGAGGGTGCTGAGGGCGTAGTACTCGGGACTGCCTACGGGCGGCATGTGGTAGCCCATGATGACCAGGGGGAGCACGGCCAGGGGGTCGAGGATCGTTTCTCGTTTCTCCGCCTGTTGAGACGGTTCCCGAAACGCCGGCCTGACGGATCGAGTCCGATCCGGGATCGGCCCGAAGTACCGGTGGATCGACTCCAGGGCGCTGGACTCCCGCAGGTCCCCCGAAAGGACCAGCACGGCGTTTCCCGGTCCGTAGTGCGTCCGGTGGAACTCCCTGGCATCGGCCAGGGTCGCTCGTTTCAGATCTTCGACTGCGCCGATGATGGGGTGGGCGTATTCCCAGCTCTCGTAGGCCAGGTCGTCCAGTCTCAGGAAAGCGCGTCCGTAGGGCCGATTGTCGTAACTCTGCTTCTTCTCCTCAATGACCGTCTGCCTCTGGTTCTCGAAATTCTCCGCGGTCACATCCAGGGAATTCATGCGGTCTGCCTCCAGCCACAACCCCAGGTCCAGGCAATTGGACGGCAGCGTTTCGTGGTAGGCGGTGCGGTCCTTGCTCGTGGTGGCATTCCAGCGTCCCCCAGCCTCGTCGACGAATCTGCCGTGATCGTTCTTGGCCACGTTCCGGGACCCCTGGAACATCATGTGCTCGAAGAGGTGGGCCAAACCGGAAAGCCCCGGAACTTCGCAGGAAGAACCGACCCGGTAGTGGAGGCTGATGTGCACCATGGGGACGCGCTGGCTCGGACGCAGAATGACCTGGAGCCCGTTGGGCAGGGTTTCCTGCCGGAACCGGACGCGCGGGATATTCAAGCCTTCCCCGGTGGGATCCGCATCCGTCTTCATGGGAGGATTCTACCGTGTGGAGTCTGGAATCGGCGAACTACCGGACCTCGAACTCGAAGAAGACCAGGGGTTCCTTGGCCGAGAAGTTGTAGATGTCCGGGAGATAGAAGCGACTCTTCGAAAGGTCCCATCCGGCCCAAGGAATCTCATAGAAAACTACTCCGAAATCCTTGGTGTAGGGTGCGATGAGCTTTTCGCCGAACGCTTTCTGCTCGAAGTCGGCGAGCATTTCTTCGCTGGCGACTTTTACGGTCCGGGAGCCGCGGCGCCCCGCGCCCGGAGGTTCGATGTTTGAGATCGGGGGCCGCCGTTTGTTGTTCAGGTCCGCCAGCACGTCCAGGTAGTGCATCGGACGATGCCGGGTCCCGGCGGAATCGATCAGGAAGATGGCCCTGCCGTCCAGGCTCACCACGAAATCGTTGTTGTTCTCCACCACGATGAGCACCGGGAGAATCCGCTTCTTGCCGAACTTGTCGGCGTCGAACAACTGTCGCGCCTTGTACCGGGTGTCGCAGGGGTAGGCGGCGATGACCAGATTCTGAAATTCTTGATGGGAAGCGTACTGCCTGGCTTCCTTCGCGCGAATCTCCACCGGTTTGTAGCCGAGAGCCACAGAGCCCGCCAGAATTTGTCCGGCGAGCAGAAAGTAGAATCTGGTCATTTTCTCCTTAGGCCTATTGTAAACGTTGGGTGCCTCCTGGTGTCGAGCCTCACCGTGGATTGCGAACCGGTTCGCATCCTGGCAGATGGAGCGGAAAGTGGGCCCAACGCCGGAACCCGGCTACCACTGTCACCTCTCAGATACTCGCGATGCCCGGACCAGGATCCGATCCAGAAGTCGAAGGATCTCGCCGTGCAGAACCGATCGGTTCTTTGACGTCACCTGGATGAGGAGCACATCCTCCCGGTCCCGAATGCGTTTCAGGACGCCGGCGCCGCGCAGCGAGATGGTCCCCAACACCGGACAGGATGAATCCAGGAGTTCGAGAATCGTTTCCCGCAGGGGCCGGGAGAGGAGTTCCATCTTGGCGATCTCGTCCACCACCATGAGGTCCGGCCGCTTCTGCTTCCAGTCCAGATGAGGCAGGACCACGTTCTCCAGCATCCGGGGGTGGACGCCGTAGGGTCCCAGCCGATATCGGGAGGTGGTCTGGTAGTCCCGGTGCGCAAACACTCCTGTAGTCCCGTTCAGGGCCACCGCCCGGAAACCCATGCGACGGCTCCGGACGCGGATCTCCTCCGTGTAGAAGCCACTCAGGGCCAGATGGCCGAGACGTTCCACAATCCGTTTGACCAGGGTGGTCTTGCCGATTCCCGGATGTCCCGTGAGCAGCAGGTTCGTGGTCATTCGCGGCGCCCCAGGTGGCGGTGCAGGTAACGGCAGATGTGCCACGCGTCCATGCAGATGAAGGGGAATCGTGCCGTCGTGTAGTGGCCGCAAGGCAGCACGGCCCGATCAAACGGGATTCCATGCTCGCGGTATTTCAGAAAGACCTGTTGCGAGAGTTCCGGAATGAAGGTCAGATCGTAGCGGGCGGTGATCAGGAGATGGGGCCGCCGGGAGTTCCGGAGCCGGGAAATGAAGTACCAGGGACTGATGGGCGCCCAGCACTGCTCCAGGTCATCCCGGGCGATGTAGCCTTCCAGACCCCAGCGAACATATCGCGTAGCCAGTCCGGTCCAGACCACCTGGGCGAAGGAGGAGGAGACGTGGTTGAACACGCCGGTCCGGATGAGGGGGTCGTGAACGAAGGCCAGGTACGTGACGCAGGAGCCGATGCTGGTTCCCAGGACTCCCACGTGCTCGTATCCCTCGTCCCGGAGCCAGTGGGCGGCCTGAAGCACTTCCAACACGGCTTGGCGCGTGGCCTGGAGGGTCCTGCCGATGTTGGGGCTGACCATGTGTTCGGCGCGGACTTCCCCCGCGGGCATCCGCCGTTCGTGGTAGGGCAGGGACAGGCGCACGGCGGTGATTCCCAAGCGTGTCAACAACCGGCAGAGTCCGACGTGGCTGGTGGCGTCCGCGTTCCACTGGGGAACAACGATGACGGCCCGGCGCCGGTCCGGACCTGGAAAGATTTGGGCGTAGACCGTGTTGTTGACGGGATAGGCGGTGGGAACCGGAGTCTCGAAAGCGAGGCGGTCACCGGATCGCCGGAGATTCCGTGGGGGCGTGCTCGCGTAGAATCGAGGATCCGCCAGTGCCGACCGGGCGTAGCTCGTCACCTGGGAGAGGGGATCGCCGCCGCCCGCATCGTCGAGACAATCGATGCCCCAGCTGAAGGGCAGGATTCTGCGGCTTCTGTCTCGCAGTGTCAGGATTCGTTCCCGGCGCTCGATCCAGCGGCCGTAGGTGTTCATTCGGGCGGCCGCTCGGTCGTGTTCTGTCCGAACTCAAGCTGGAAGAGTTCCAGGAACGACAGTCCGAGGGCCACCAGGATGGGGCCGAAGATGAGGCCCGGCAAACCCAGGTAGGAAACCCCTCCCATCAGGGAGAAGAAGACCAGAAGACTGTGCATCTTCACCCTGCCCTCGATGAAGAAGGGCCGGACCACGTTGTCGAGGAGCCCGACCAGAAGGAAGAGGCCGATGAACACGAAGCCGCCGGCGCCCGAAACCGTGCTCAGGAGGTAGATCGCCCAGGGAACCCAGACCAGGGCGGTTCCCACGACGGGAACCAGGGAGAAGAAGGCCGTGAGCGTGCCCCAGAAAATAGCCTGGTCGATGCCCACGATCCAGAAGACCAGTCCTCCGGCGATTCCTTGAACCACCGCCGTGACCAGGCTGCCCACGACCGTGGCCGAGGCGACTTGGCGAAACGTGGTCATGATCTGATGCTGGTACTCATCCGAGAGGGGTGAGAGGTGCCTGTAATCCCGGGTCAGGCGGGCACTGTCGCGGAAGAGGAAGAACATGGTGATCAGCATGATCAGGAAACTGGTGACGAAACTGAGAAGTCCGGTCACCAGTTCGGAGCTGTGCTCCAACAGGAAGAGGCTGATTTTTTCCAGAAGCGTAGCCAACCCTTCCCCCAGGTTGAGATGGCCCAAGCCGACCTGGTCCAAGTCGACGTACCGTTCCACGAATTGCCGCAATCGGTCCGGAATCAGGTCGTCGCTCAGTTGCCAGTACGGGCCCTCCCAGTCCCTCTGGTCCAGAGCAGCCTGGAACTTGTCGTAGATCTCCTTTGCCTGGGTCGCCACTTGGGTCAGAATCAGGGCGAACGGCAGGAGGATGAGAGCCGTCATTCCCAGGCAGGTGACCAGCGCCGCCAATCCGCTGCGTCCCTTCAGTCTCCCGCGGAGCCAATCGAAGGCGGGATAGCAAAGGCTCACCAGTACGGCGGCCAGCGCGACCGGCAGCAGAAATGGCCGGAAAATCTGCACCACGTAGTAGAAGACGGGCAGGGAGAAGATCAGTAGAAACAGACGCGCGTAGCGACCCCGGTACATTTAGTGCGAATGATACACTGAAAGCGGCTTCTGCAGTCTGCGGTGAAAACTCCGGGACGCGTCCAAATCGGAATCATCAAGACATGCCGGCATCCGGGCTCGTGTCGGGAAGCGGGCCGGGTTCGGGTGGGTGCAACGGTTTTTCCCTGCTGTCTTGAATGTGGGCCGAAGTACAGCTCCGGTCGGGTGATCTGACCACTATTGCGAAGGACCGGTAAATCGCCATGGACCCCTGCCCCATTTGTCGAACGCCCGACTGGGAGCATTTCTGCGCCGTTCCGGACCGCCTCCGAAAGATCGTGGACCAGAGTTGGGAGATCGTCCGTTGCCGTTTCTGCGGATTTGGCCGGACCGAACCCTCACCCGATGAGAAGGATCTCATGGCGTATTACCCTCCCGGATACTGGGGGGATGTGGCCAAGACCCTGGATCGGTTTCAATCGGGGCAACTCGTGTCGGCCCGCTCCTGGCGTCAGGAGGCCGAGAAGGTCCGATTGCTGGAACGCTACCTGGGGGAAGGATCCCTCCTGGACGTTGGTTGCGGGGACGGCAAGTTCCTTTGGGGCCTGGATGGCGGCCGCTGGCGCCGAACCGGGCTCGAACCGTCCCGGCGAGTCGTTGAGTTGGTCCGGGAGCGGATTCCGGACATCGATTTCGTGATCGGAGACCTTTTCTCGAGTCGACTGCAGCCGGGTTCCTTCGACGCGATCACCTTTTGGCACGTGCTGGAGCACCTTCCGGAGCCAAGGCGGGTGATTCGCCGGGTCCGGGACCTGTTGCGGCCGGAGGGATGGGTCATCATCTCCCTGCCTAACCTGAGCAGCTTGCAGGCCCGGATCTTTCGCCGGCACTGGTATGCATTCGATGACGTGCCCCGCCACCTGTTCCACTATTCTCCGCGCTCCCTGGCCCTGCTGCTGGAACAGGAGGATTTCGAGGTTCGGGATCAACTCGGTTTTTCCAGGATCATCGGTTTTCACTGTCTGAAGCACAGCCTGGTCAACTGGTCGGAAAGCCTCTTCGGTTCCCGGGCTCCCTACTATTCGCTCAAGCCCATCCTGCCCCTGTGCGCGCTGCTGGAACGAGTCGTGGGACGCTCCGGCATCTTTACCCTGGTCGCCCGGAAGCGTAGCCGGCCGCGGGGGGAGCCCGAAATGAAACAGGGCTCCAACCGGAACGTACTGTAGGTTGGAGGATGGAGAAGACCGATGCCGAGTTGGTCATTGCGAGCCTCGAGGGTGCGCCGTATGCTTTCGAGCAGATCGTCCAGCGCTACCAGCGGCTGGTCTTCAACATCATTTACCATCAACTGGGCCGGCCGCAGGAAGTGGAAGACGTGGCTCAGGAAGTCTTCCTCAAGGTCTTCAACTCCCTCGGCCGATTCGATCGGCGCCGCCCGCTGAAGGCCTGGATTGCCAAGATCACGGTCAACCAATGCCGCGACGTCTTGAGAAAGCGACGGAGTTCCAGGGTGGAGGCGTTCTCCAACTTCACCGAAGACGAGGAGCGGAGAATCCGGTCCCTTCACGATGTTTCCGCCGGCACCGCCGCCATGACGGAGGCGGAATCCAGAGCGTGCCTCAAGCTCTTGGACCAGCTCGTGCGCCGTTTGTCCCACAAGGATCGAACCGCGTTCCTGCTCAGAGAAGTGGAGGGGTTCGGATATGATGAGGTGTCCAAGGCCTTGGGAAGCAGCGAGGTGGCGGCCCGGATCCGGGTCAGCCGCACTCGCAAGCGACTGCTTGCGGCTCTGTCTCAGGTCCTTTCCAGTGGAGAAACGTTGAAGACATGAATCGGAAACACATTCGGTTCGAAGACCTGGAGCCGACCGAGGCCCCGGATGAGGAACATCTGAAATCGTGCGGCCGGTGCCGCCGGGAGTTGCGCGCCTTCCGCCTGCTCCGATTTCACCTGGAACAACTGCCCCGGGTGGAGCCTCCGGCCCATTTTGCCCGGACCGTGGCCCGGCTGGCCGAGGAAAGGCGGGTTGTGCCGTTCGCCCTGTTCCTGGAACGGGCCGCCCGGCAGTTGGCTCCCGGCTTGATCGCACTGATGGGAGCCGTTTCCGTGCTGCTCTATCAGCTCTCCCAGCCGGTTGACCCGAACCTGAATCCGTTGGAGAGCCTTCCCGAGGAGGCCTCCCTGGAATACACCGTCGATTCCTTGAGGCTGTCGTCGGAAGGGGGTTGGATCATTGACGAATCGAACTAAGGCCGTCTTCTGGATCATCTTCGTATTCCTCGCGGGCAGCTTCGTCGGGGGCGCCCTGAGCTATGTCTTGATCCGGCCGGGCCACTTCCATGCCGGAGGCGGACCGGATCGGCGGCCGCCGGTACGGGAACCGGGACAGCCCCGCCGCAATGGGTCGCGGTTCGTCCAACGCCTGGATCAGGCTCTGGATCTGGACCCGGACCAGGAAGTCCAGGTGCGCCAGATCGTGGAGACGACTCGGAATACGTTCCGCGAAGCGGCCGAGGAAGCCGCCAGGATGCACGGAGAGATCCGTAGTCGGGCCCGGGATCAGATTCGGGCTCTCCTCAGGCCGGACCAAGTGAAAAAATACGACGAGATGACCCGGCGTAGAGATCGAAGATTCCAGGAGAGAAAACGTCGCGAAGCTGGCCCTTGCCAATGAATCCGCCTCGTCTTTCGAGGCAGTCCCCGCATCTTCCTGTTATGGATTGACGGCTTCCGCAAACTCGTGGCGAGAGCCTCGACAGGAATCGACCAACTCTGCTGTCCGGCCGGTGCCGGGCAAATTCTTGAAAAACGGAATCTCTCGTGAAACTGAATCAATCTTGTTCGACAACGGCGTTCTCCGCTATCGTCCCCGCCATCCCACCACGCCCTCTTCACTCATTTCTCTCTTCTCGTTCCTCTTTTCTCGGAAATTGTTGTCTCGCGCTGGTCTTTACCGGCTGGATCGGCCAGCCGATCCTGGCTCAGGCTGCACCCGATTCCCACCCCAGGAAGTGGGAATTCGCGGTCCTGGCCGGGGCGGGGTTCCTGTCCGACAAGACCTTCGGCCCGGTGGGATCGGACAGTGGATCTGCCCTGGTATCGCTCGACTACAACGCGGGCTACTCACTCGGATTCGGTGTGATCGAAAATCTGGGGGAGAGATTCGGCGCCGAAATGCGCTACGGCATCGGCAGCCTCCCGCTCGGTGGCGGCAACTTGACGGCGGAACCGCCGCCGGAGCGTGCCCACTACGTCCATGGGCTCGTCTACAGCCTTCTGTTCTATCCTCAGGGCTGGAAGCGGGGCAGACTCGTTCCGTACGCGGTGGCCGGCATCGGGGCGTCGCGGTTCCAACCGTCGAATGATCCCGAATCCCTGGCCCAGAGCTTGAGTCTCAAGAGCCGCTGGAAGTTGGCCGGCGAGATGGGCGCTGGCGTCAAACTCCATCTGGATCCGCCGTGGGGCCTTCGGTTCGAGGTTCGGGATCGGATCACGGGAGTTCCCGGCTACGGTCTTCCGCGCACGGCCTCCCAGGGGGAAGGCGCCGGATCAGCGTTGCCCGCAAGCGGCAAACTGCACCACTGGCAGTTGCACGTCGGCCTCAGCTACAACTTCGCCCCCTGATCCTCTCCTCCCGATCGGAAACGCGACATGGAGGGGCGGCATGGAGGGGCGACTTCCAGTCGCCCGTCTCCCAATTCGCCGGTTCCCCAAATCTCGCCGGCGTCAGTGAGTCATGGCATAGACGATGTAGTTGATCCCCAGCTGGAAGGCCAGATTGGCGTATTTCCGGGGGTACTCCTCCACTTCGGCCCACTCCCAGGCATCGCCGAGATCCACGTTGTGGTTGATCATCACCATGAGCCGTCCCCGCTCATCCATGACCCCCATGTAACGCGCGTCATATCCGCCCTTCTCCCAGGTTTTTCCGTAGAACAGGTACTGGATTCCCGGAATCTGGATCAACTCGTCGATGTCGTAATAGCAGTGGAAGACCGGATGAGAGAGAGGGAGGTCCACCGGCTCGTATTCCGGGAATACCTTCTTGATCTGCTGGTAGAAGTTGTTCCACTCCCAGGGGCCATGGAAATCGTCCACCACCAGAAATCCGCCCCGCAGAAGATACTCCCTCAGCTTCGACGCCTCCTGGTCGGAAAGATGCATCCTCCCGACTTCCACCGCGTAGAGGAATGGGTAGTCGAACACGTCGGCATCCAGAATGGAGAGGGCCTTGTTGCCGGAAGAGACGAAGGTGAAGTCGCTCAGTTTCTCCAGGCCGTACAGGAACTGGAGATCGGCTTTCGGATAGTCGGTTTGCCAGCTCCAGCTCCACCCGCGACGCGCCCAGCCGGGACCCGAGTAGATCAACCGGAGAAAGGTGAACTCCGAATCCTGATTGCCTTCTTCTTGAGGTTGATGGTGGTCGCCCCCGGCGGCGAGGGCCAACCAGGTCACCGGCGCCGCCGCGATCAGCAGCCACAACTGTCCGAATGCCGGTTTTCTGAACACGACTGGCGACCTCGTTGCAGAAAAATACGAGGGTTCACATGGGATGCGGAATCACTGTAAGGGACCAGAGCTCCCCAGACAACTCGAAGGATGTATGACGAAATGAGACAGTCGAAGCCCCACCGCTTCCTCCGGAGGTATACGGTCCCCTCTCCGTTCCGAGAAAAGAGGAAAACAGGAAAGAGTGGGGACAGGCGGGTTGTTCCCGCCCAAACGGGCTCGGCTGGGATCGGGACCTCCAACCGTTGCCCCAGGTCTTTTCCCCGCGCTTTGCCAATCTCGTCTTCCTTTTCGCCCTCGTGTATAATCTCGCTCCGGCTTGCAATAGTCGGCCGAATATCTTTTCATTCTCTTTAATTTGGGGCGGTCAAGGACGAGGATAGGTGATGCAGTGGATCACGCCGATCGGCCGAAGTGGTCGAGGAAATGACGGGGTGACGGTGGTCTTCGCCAAGGGTAAGCTGGCGATTCTGCTGCTGTCGGCGCTGGTTGTCGGCTACGGGCTCGTGGGCGGGTCCATGGACCGGGTTGCGGCCAGAGACGCTTCTTACCAGGAACTCTCCCTCTTCATGGCGGTTGTCAGCCGGGTCCAGGACGATTATGTCGAAAAGCCGGAGATGAAGGACGCGCTGTTGGGGGCCGTCCACGGGATCGTGGAGGCGGTGGACCCCTATTCGAGCTACGTTCCTCAGGAAAGCTACCAGGCGTATCAGGCCCGAACCGAAGCCTCACCCGGGATCTACGTTTCAAAGCGTTACGGGTACGCCTACGTAGTTGCGGTCGGGCGCGGCAGCCCTGCCGAGCGTGAAGGGGTGCGAACCGGCGATTTGATCGAGTCGATCGATGCCAGGAAGACGGCGCAGATGAGCCGCTGGGAGGCACAATACATGCTCCAGGGAGCCGCCGGCACCGAGGTGAAGGTCAGGCTGATCCGGGGTGGGCGCCGACCGCCCGCCGAGGTCCGGTTGGTGCGGGAGGCTCACGTCCCCGAGAAGGTCAAGGCGGAGATTGTGGAGACGGGGCTGGGTTGGCTCCGGATCCCGAGTCTTCGGACCGGCAGCGCCAAACGGGTGCGAAAGGGATTGCGGATGCTGCGGGCCGCTGATGTGAAGGGAATCCTGTTGGATGTTCGGGGTGTGGCCGAGGGGGAGGTGGCGGAGGCCGTCGAGATCGCGGGGTTCCTGCTTCCCAAGGGGAGCAAGGTACTCACCGTCACGGATCGACAGGAGCGCTCCGTAGTGCACACCACGACCGTCGAGCCCCTGCTGGCCGACGTGCCGGCGGTAGTCTTGGCCGACGGAGGAACGAGCGGCGCGGCCGAGGTGCTTACAGCAGCACTGAAGGACCATAAAGTGGCTACGGTGGTGGGTTTGAAGACGGACGGCAGAGGATCGGGGCAGGAGCTTTTCCAACTCGGAGACGGATCGGTGCTGTATCTTGCTACCAAGCTCTACTATCGGCCCAGCGGCAGTGCGATCCAAAAGAAGAAGGTCAAGGACTCTGGGATTTCCCCCGATGTTCGAGCTCCGGACGAGGATTTCGTGTCCCATATTTTTCTGGAGAATGTCTCGGACGACCCCGATGCGGAATTGGGAGTGGAGTTTTACAAGGGCTTGGAAGAAGCTGTCCGCAAGAGACAGTTCCAGCAGGGACTCGATGAACTGAGAGGGCGGCTGGCCAAGAAAGCCGCGTAAGGGCATCGGGCGTGGAAGGATCATGTGATAGCGTGGCAGGAAAGGAGAATCGGGAATGAATAAGGCTGAGTTGATCGGTACTATCGCCGGAAAGGCGAATCTCAGCAAGAGCGATGCCCGAGCAGCGGTGGAGGCCATGGTGTCCACCATTCAGGCGGCTATGAAGAGCGGTGACAAGGTTTCTCTCGTGGGGTTCGGCACCTTTTCGGCTCCCACCCGATCTGCCCGTTCGGGGCGCAACCCTCAGACCGGAGAAGCGATTCAGATTCCCGCCAGGAAGGTTCCCAAATTCACTCCCGGGAAATCCTTGAAGGACTCAATTCAGTAGGGATCAAGTCCGCCTCCGAGTTCAAGGTAAGCGTCGGCGCACCATCGGAAATCGGCCCCGGTGTGGCTCTGGATTCGTGTGTTATGATCGCCCTGTAGGTGCGTAGCTCAGGGGGAGAGCACTTCCTTGACGCGGAAGGGGTCAGCGGTTCAAATCCGCTCGCACCTACCATTTTTTTACCTGCTGGTTCGGGTTGGTTACCCGGGGTGCGATCGAAATGGCCGGAGAGACAATCATGAAGACCATCCACAGGGATGGAACCGTTCATGACGTGGTTGATCCCGACGAAGCTCTGGAAACCCTGCGCCATTCGACCTCTCACCTGATGGCCCTGGCGGTCAGCCACCTCTATCCGGGAGTCAGCCTGGGCATCGGTCCTCCCACTGGCGAAGGCTTCTACTACGATTTCCAGATGGCTCACCGGCTGACGGAGGACGATCTGTCCCGAATCGAATCAAAAATGGAAGAGCTCAAGGCGCAGAATCTGGCTTTTGAGCCGTCCATTCTGGAACTTTCCGAGGCGCTGGAATTTTTCCGGAACCACGGTGAGGAGTTGAAGACCGAGTTGATCGAAGAACGGAAAGGAGAGGTCCTTTCTTCCTATCGCCTGGGCGATCTGGTGGATTTCTGCACCGGGCCGCACGTGCTTTCCACCGCTCAGCTCGGCTCATTCCGGCTGCTTTCCATTGCCGGTTCCTATTGGCGGGGTGACGAACACCGGGAACAACTGCAGCGGATATACGGGACGGCTTTTTTCTCGTCCGGGGAACTGGATGACTACCTGAAGCGGTTGGAGGAAGCCAGGAAACGCGACCATCGGAAATTGGGCCGGGAGCTGGATCTCTACTCGGTTCCGGAGGGCGTGGCTCCGGGTCTCATATTCTGGCATCCCAAGGGAGCCAAGGTTCGGGAGAAGATCGAGGAGTTCCTTCGCGAAGAGCATGAAGCGCGCGGTTACCAGTTCGTATACACGCCACATATAGCCAAGTGCGACCTCTGGAAGACGTCCGGCCACTACGAGTTTTTCCGGGACAACATGTACACGTTGCCCGTAGACGACGAAGAGTACGTGCTCAAGCCCATGAACTGTCCCGGGCACATCCTCATTTACAAGTCGAGAAAGCGCAGCTACCGCGAACTGCCCATCCGTCTCGCCGAGTTCGGTACGGTGTATCGTTACGAAAAGTCGGGAACGCTCCATGGGATGCTGCGGGTTCGGGGTTTTACGCAGGACGACGCCCATATTTTCTGCCGGCCGGATCAGGTTTTTTCGGAAGTGGTTGCCACCTTGGACCTCGCCGAGCATCTTCTCAGCACGTTCGGCTTTCAGGGCCATGAGATCCTGTTGGCCGTCTGGGACTCGGAACACACCGAGCACTATGCCGGAAAGCGTGAAGATTGGGAGAGAGCCGAGTCGGTTCTGATCCGGGCGTTGGAGGAGAAGGGCTGGCCGTACCGCCGCCAGCCAGGCGAGGCTGCTTTCTATGGTCCCAAGATTGACATCAGTCTGATCGATGCTCTGGGGCGAACCTGGCAGGTCACCACATTGCAGTTCGACTTCAACCTGCCGGCCCGTTTCAATATTACCTATGCCGATTCCGATTCCCGCGAACAGCACGTCATCATGTTGCATCGAGCCCTGCTGGGTTCCATGGAGCGGTTCATGGGGATTCTGATCGAACACTACGGAGGCGCGTTTCCTCCGTGGCTGTCGCCGGTACAGGCGTCGGTGGTCCCGGTGAGCGAACGGCACCATGAGTACGCGGTCGAGGTTCGCGACCGGCTCCGGGGGACAGGCTTGCGGGTCGAGGCGGACTTGAGAAACGAGAAATTGGGATACAAGATCAGGAGCGCCCAGATGAGCAAGGTGCCGTATATGCTCGTGGTGGGCGATCGAGAGGTGCAGGGCCGTACCGTATCGGTACGGGATCGCCGGCGGGGCAATCAGGGGGCATGCCCAGTGGACGATTTTTCCCGGATGCTTGGTCAAAAAGTAGTTCAGAGAGCGCTGGACGTCTGACCATTCTATGGGGCATGGTGTTCGTTAGTCCCCGTTGATTCGAAAAAGAGGAGTTGATTCTATTCAGAGAGCACGAGTCAATCATCGGATAAGAGCCAGGGAAATTCGGGTCATCGACGAGAATGGGAGCCAGTTGGGAATCATGGCTCCGTCCGAGGCACGGAGGCTGGCACAGGAGAGATCTCTCGACCTGGTCGAAGTCGCTCCCACCTCCAGGCCTCCCGTTTGTCGAATCATGGACTACGGGAAGTACCTGTACCAACAACGAAAGAAGGCTCAGGAGGCGCGAAAGCACCAAAAAGTCATTCAGGTCAAGGAAGTCAAGTTCAGGCCCAAGATCGACCAGCATGACTACGAGTTCAAGAAAAAACACATTCTGCGTTTCTTGAAGGACGACAACAGGGTCAAGGCCACCGTCATCTTCAGGGGGCGAGAGATCACTCACTCCGAGCTGGGTGAGGAGATTCTGAACCAACTGCGGGGCGAGTTGACCGAGGTCGCCGACGTCGAGCGGAGGCCCCGGTTGGAAGGCCACACCATGACCATGATCCTGGTGCCCAGAAAACAGCCCTGAATCCACTCGGAATTCGGTTTCACCCCCGGTTCCCCAAGCGGCCGGGCTCGATTTCCGTTAGGCTGAGCGTGAGCAATCCAAGTACAGAGAGGAATACGGAGATGCGATTGAAGACCAAACGCGCGGCGGCAAAGCGATTCAAGATCACCGGGTCCGGCAAGATCAGTCGGCGGCACAGCCATCACAGCCACATTCTGACTAAGAAGAATCGCAAGCGGAAGCGGAACTTGAAGGACTGGGCCAGCCTGTCCCCGTCAGACACGAAGCGCGTGCGAAAGATGCTTCACATTTAGCACCCACGGTTTCTCCGGGTGCTGGAGGTTCCATCATGTCGAGGGTAAAGAGAGGGGTTAAGCGAAACCGGAGACGCAAGAAGATCCTGCGCTTGGCCAAGGGTTACTGGGGCGCCAAGGGCCGGCTCCACCGGGCCGCGAAGGAACAGGTAAATCGTTCTCTGGCCTACTCCTATCGGGACCGGCGGCAGAAGAAGCGGAACTTCCGGAGGCTCTGGATTGTCCGGGTCAACGCGGCCGCGCGGGAACACAGCCTTTCCTACAGCCAGTTCATGTACGGCCTGAAGAGAGCCGGTTTGGATCTGAGCCGCAAGATGCTGGCCGATCTGGCCGTCAGGGATCCACAGGCCTTCGGCAAGATCGCTGATCTGGCTCGCAGTGCCTTGCGTTAGCGTCAGGATCTCAACCTCTCCCGCGAATTCCATTCCTGGGTCCGAGTCGATGAAGCCGGAAGATCCGACTCATCTCTGGCAGAACTTTCAGGTTGAACTGCAGGACGTCTCGTCCAAGGCGGCGCTCACCCAGCTCCGGGACCGTTATCTCAGCCGTCAAAGAGGCCTGTTGACGCTCCAGTTGAGAGGTCTCGGGCGACTCGCTCCCCAGGAACGGCCCCGAGTGGGCAAGAGCCTGAACCAGATCAAGGGCCGGATCGAATCGGCCCTCGCTCAGCGAGGCCGGGAACTCGAGTCCGAACAGCGCCGGGCCCAGCTCGAATCGGAGCGTCTGGACATTACTCTGCCGGGATATGTCCCACCTCAGGGCAGGTCTCATCCTCTGACCCGAGTGCGGCGCGAGATGGAGGAGATTGCCGTGCGCATGGGATTCTCCGTCCTCTCGGGACCCGAGCTGGAGCTGGACCACTACAATTTCGAAGCCCTCAACATGCCCAAGGAGCACCCTGCCCGGGACACGCAGGACACGCTCTACATCACCGGGAACCTGCTGCTCAGGACCCATACCTCCCCGGTCCAGATCCGGACCATGGAGCTCCGGCAGCCCCCCATCCGCATAGTGGTTCCCGGCCGTGTCTACCGGCGGGACACCGTGGACGCGACTCACAGCCCCATGTTCCACCAGATGGAAGGCCTGGTCGTGGATGAGGGGATCACTTTTGGGGACCTGAAGGGCACTCTGGAAGTCTTCTTGAGAGAGCTGTTCTCCCGTGACCTGAAGGTGAGGTTCAGGCCCAGCTACTTTCCCTTCGTCGAGCCCGGCGCCGAGGTGGACATCGAATGCATATTCTGCTCGTCCCGAGGTTGCGGGATCTGCAAGCGCACCGGATGGATCGAGATCATGGGCGCGGGCATGGTCCATCCCCGGGTCTTTTCCATGGTGGGATACGATGCCGAACGCTACACCGGATTCGCTTGGGGAATGGGCATCGATCGGATCGCCATCCTCAAGTACCGCGTCAGCGATCTGCGACTCTTTTTCGACAATGACCTCAGGTTTCTCCGGCAGTTCTGACCCGGCCGCCAGACAGTAACGCCATGAAAATCGGATGGAATTGGCTGCAGGACTATCTGGATCTCCAGGGACTGGATTCGGATCGGATCTCCGAGGCCCTGGGAATGCTGGGTTTCCCCGTGGAGTCCGTGGAGGAGACCGGGGACGGCCGGGTCCTGGAACTGGAAGTGACGACCAACCGGCCCGATTGCTTGAATCATCTGGGCATCGCCCGGGAGATCTCCGCGCGATTTGGCCTGGAGGTCAGAGTCCCCGACTGTTCGGAGCCGTCGGGAAGAGGTGTCTCGAAGCCGAGAGCGCGGGTCGCGATCGAGGCGCCGGACCTCTGCCCCAGGTACGCGGCCCGAGTCATGACGGACGTGAGAATCGGACCTTCCCCCGGCTGGCTCAAGAGACGGATCGAGTCCGTGGGGCAGAGGCCTGTCAACAACGTCGTCGATATCACCAATTTCGTCCTCTACGAGTTGGGCCAACCGCTGCACGGCTTCGATCTGAACCGATTGAGCGAGCGGAGGGTCGTCGTCCGCAGAGCGGCGGAAGGGGAACGGCTGACCACATTGGACGCCGTGGACAGGCGCCTCGACCCGTCCATGCTGGTCATTGCCGATGCCTCTCGAGCCGTGGCGCTGGCCGGCATTATGGGAGGGATCGAAACGGAGATTTCCGCCGGTACCAGAAGCGTGCTTCTGGAGAGCGCCTACTTCGAGCCGTTGTCGGTCCGACGTACCGCCAAGCGGTTGGGGATGCGAACAGATGCCTCTTACCGGTTTGAGCGGGGTGCCGATCCGGACCTGGCGCGGAGGGCCTTGAACCGGGCCTGCCGGATGATCAAGAAGATTGCCGGGGGTTCCTGCGAGGGTCCGGTGATCGACGAGTTCCCCCGACCGATTCCCGCCCGGGAGATTCGGCTTCGAAGCAGCCGGTTGACTCAGGTGTTGGGTGCCTCGTTGGATCCGGATTTCGTCGAAGAGATGCTGGGCCGCCTGGCTTTCGAACTGGAGCCACAGGATGATGACTCCTGGAGGGTTCGTGTCCCCAGCTTCCGGGCGGACGTGGCCCTCGAGGACGATCTGGTAGAGGAGGTCGCACGCGAATACGGATACGACCGGCTTCCCACCACCTATCCCGCCGCCGTGGCGGTTGGGAAGTTCGCCGAGTCGGAAGGACACAAGAGGCGGGTTTCGTCCTCTCTGGAGTCCTGTGGATTCTACGAGGCCATGAATTACGCCTTCACCAATCCGGGCAGGGAGGAGGTCTTCCTCGGCCGCCGGGCACCGCTGGTCCCCATCGCCAACCCCCTTTCCGAGGATCATACGCATCTGAGAAGCACGCTCCTTCCCGGGTTGGCGGAATCGATTCGGCACAATCTGAATTTCGGCAACAGGGGCGTCCTTCTATTCGAAACCGGGAAAGTCTTCTTCCAGAGAGGCGAGGATCCCGAGCAAGCTCAGGAAGTGCGGAATCTGGGGCTGGCGGCGACAGGGTCGGCTCACGGTCCGTTCTGGAGCGGCGCATCGGAGCCTTTCGGATTTCATCACCTGAAGGGGATCCTTCAGCTGCTTTTCCGGAAATTTGGATTCGAGGTCGAATACCGCGCGGATGCCCGTCTGCCGTTTCTTCATCCCGGAGTCTCCGCGGAGATTCTGCGGGAGGATCGCCGCTTCGGCGTCTTGGGAAAACTTCATCCCCGGCTCCATACTCATTACAAGTTCTCTCAAGACGTACTGGTGGCGGAACTCAGCTTGGACGGGCTGTACGGCCGGGACCTCGAGGATCCGACATATGAGGTGTTGTCGCGGTTCCCATCGGTGGAGCATGACTTTTCATTTCTCGTTGACAAGAATGTGAGTTTCGCTAAACTGACAGATGCCATTCGGGGTCTGGGCATTCCGGAGCTTCGGGATATCAGGCTCATTGATCTCTATCGCGGCTCGAGTGTTCCCAAAGATAAGGTTGGCTTGACTCTGCGTCTGACCTTTGCCGATATGGAGAGGACGCTGACTCTGCCTGAGGTCAAGCCCCTTAGTGAACGGATTTTTTCCTTTATGCGCCGGGAATTGGGCGTAGAAGGGCGGTAGCGGCAAGTTCTGGAGCCGGACAAGTGGACGCTGACCAGGCATGGCGGGAACTGGAGCTTTCCACGGAGGAGGCGGTGAGACTCCTCGTCCGCCTTCGGAATGAAAACGCATTGCTTCAGGAAAAAATCGATCAGCTAAACCGAGAATTGGAGGAGCTGGATAGAGACAACCAGATCAAGACTGGGGCGGTCGAGCGTCTGCGAGACGACGTGAAATCGCGAGTGGAAAGCATCATGGAAAAGGTGTCCACCCTGGAGCAGCGTCACCCGTACGGGTTATAGGTGAGACGTGGCAGCCGAAATGGATCAGAGTGTCACGGTCAAGATCTTTCATCGTACCTATCGCCTTCGGAGTCGCGGGGATGCTGACCACATCCGGGACCTGGCAGACTACGTGGACCGTCACATGGTCCGGATTTCCGACCGGACGCCGACGGTAGACACGCTCAGGGTCGCCATCCTGGCCGCATTGAGCATTGCCGACGAGTGCCTTTCCGCCAGGAGGCGGCTAGAAAGAGTTGAAGCGAGCGTCTGCCGCAAGAGCGGAGAATTGAATGACCTCTTGAGGTCCGTCCTGAGTTCCGAAGGTTCCGAACGGACTTGAGTGGTCAGGAATGGAAGCCCGGCCCCTGCGATGTACGTGATGGTTTGTGAGATTTGAGTCAACACTCTTGAATCGGGAGCTTGAGTCCGGACGCCATGAGGTTCGCCGTTATCGGTGAGGCCTGAGGCCGACGGCAGGGCACCCACCTGTTTCCGACAGGTTCAATCTCGCGCTCCACACGGCAGAGCGGGGGTGGTTCGCCGCCCCGCATTGTCCTTACCCGCATCGGTTGTTTCCCCGGCCTCCGTCAGGAGCGCACGACATGGACCAGCTATCCGCAGTCATTCTGGTTCTCCTGGCCGTAGTCCTGATGGCCGCGGTCGGGGGATGGTATCTACTCAAGACCCGCGTGGTGGACCGGCGGCTGCGAGAGGCTGCTCGAAAGGCCCGTGAAATCAAGGAAAATGCCGCCAGGGAAGGGGATCGGATCCGGAAGGAGAGTCTCCTCGAGGCCAAGGACCAGGTCTTCAAGTGGCGGACCGAGGCGGAGCGGGAGCTTCAGCAGCGCCGGCAGCAGAGCCAGGCAGTCGAGCGCCGCCTGTCTCGGCGGGAAGAAGATCTGGAGCGGCGGGACCGGAAGCTGCGCCGTCGAAATGGCGATTTGGAACAGCGGATCAGAGACCACGAAGGGCGTGAGGGACAGTTGAAAGAGCAGCGGGAAAAGATTGGCGAACTGGAGCAGGAGTGCTTGGATCGGCTGGAAGCGGCCGCGGGCATGAGCATCGAGGAGGCCAAGCAGTCCCTGCTCAAGTCGGTGGAAGCCGAGGCCATGAAAGAGGCCGTGGTCCTGGTCAAGAACGTCGAAGACGAGGCTCGCCGGAAGGCGGATCAAGAGGCGCGGAAGATCATCACCCAGGCCATTCAGCGTTGTGCGGCCGAGCATGTGGTCGCGACCACGGTGTCCGCGGTGGATCTTCCTGCCGAGGACATGAAGGGCCGCATCATCGGGAGAGAGGGGCGCAACATCCGAGCCTTGGAGCAGGCCACCGGCGTCGAGTTGATCGTCGACGACACACCCGAGGCCGTCATCCTCTCGGCCTTCGATCCCTATCGCAGGGCGATCGCGAAACTCGCGATCGAGCGTCTGATCCAGGATGGCCGAATCCACCCGGCCCGGATCGAGGAGGTGGTCGCCCAGGTCGAACGCGACATGGAAAAGCACCTGCTCCACGAAGGGGAGCAGGTGGCCTTCGAGTTGGGGATCCACAACATGGATCCGGAGTTGGTTCAGCTACTGGGGCGTCTCAAGTACCGGACGAGCTACGGCCAGAACGTGCTCAACCACAGTCGCGAGGTGGCCTATCTGGCCGGCATCATGGCCCGCGAACTGGGAGCCGACGTCGAGGTCTGCACGCGCGCCGGGTTGTTGCATGACGTGGGCAAGTCCATCGACCGGGATGTCGAACGAACTCACCTGCAGCTTGGGGTGGAGCTCGCCAAGAAATGCGGAGAGAGTCCCGAAGTGGTCCATGCCATAGAAGCACATCATTTCGACGTCGAGTTCCGCACCCTGGAGGCCATGCTGGTGCAGGCTGCCGACGCCGTATCCGCGGCCCGTCCCGGGGCCCGCCGTGAGATGCTCGAGAACTACATCAAGAGGTTGGAACAACTGGAGACCATTGCCAATTCCTTCGACGGCGTTTCCAAGGCGTACGCCCTTCAGGCCGGCAGAGAGGTCCGCATCATCGTCGAGAGCAGCGAGGTCTCCGACGAACGGACCTTCTGGCTGACCAAGGACATCGCCCGGAGGATCGAAGGTGAAGTCCAGTATCCAGGGCAGGTCAAGGTGACGGTGATCCGGGAGATGAGGGTTGTGGACTACGCTCGATGAGTCCTTCACCGCCTCCGACGTGGATGTTTCCGGAAAGCTCTCCCACCGGCCCGGCCCGGCGGACGCGTAGGAGGAACAGGCATCGAGTTCAACCGGCTCCGGCGTCCTCGATGAGACCATCTCCCCTGCCGAGCCCGCTGGGCGCAAACGACCAGCCTTTCTTCACTCTTTCCTCTTTTCTCTTTCCTGTTTCCTCTTAGAAATGAGTTTCCGCATGAAGGTTCTTTTTGTAGGGGACATCGTGGGCAGGCGGGGGCGCAAGGTCGTTCGCCGCATGATCCCGGCTCTCCGTCGCGAGAACGATATCGACCTGATCATTGCCAACGTGGAGAACTCCGCGGGAGGCTTCGGAATCACCCCGGCCGTCGCTCGCGAGATCCTGGCCATGGGCGTGGATGTCATGACCTCGGGCAACCACATTTGGGACAAGAAGGAAGTCCTGCAATGCATAGATGACGAACCCAGGTTGTTGCGTCCCGAGAACTATCCGCCGGGAGTTCCGGGACGCGGGGTCCACGTGGGCATCACCCGTCACGGGGTTCGGTTCGGGGTCCTGAATCTTCAGGGCCGTGTCTTCATGCCCAACATCGACTGTCCCTTTCGATGCGCCGAGGAACAGGTCTCCCGGCTCCGGAAACAGACACCGGTCCTGATCGTCGATTTTCACGCCGAGGCCACGTCGGAGAAGCTGGCCCTGGGATGGGCCTTGGATGGCCGGGTTTCGGCCGTACTGGGAACTCATACCCACGTTCCCACGGCGGACTGGCGGCTGCTCCCGAAAGGGACGGCCTACGTCTCCGACGTGGGAATGACCGGCTGTTACGACTCTGTGATCGGTGTCAGCGTGGAGACGGCGTTGCCCCGATTTCTCACCGCGATGCCCACGCGTTTCGCGGGGGCGACCGGACTGCCCAGCCTGGCCTCGGTTCTGCTGGACATCGATGAGTCGACCGGGATGGCGCGGTCCATCCAACGGATCGGTCCCGAACTGCCCACAGTTGAGAAAAAGAGGAAATGAGGAAAGAGAAAAGAGTGAAGAAGGGGGCGGGGTTTACGCGGATCAGGTTCGTTCCAGAGCCTGTTTCAGAAATCTTCCGGTGTAGGATCCTTCGGTACGGGCGATAGTCTCGGGAGTACCCTCCGCGATCAGGTATCCGCCCCTGTCTCCCCCCTCGGGGCCGAGGTCGATGACCCAGTCGGCGCTTCGGATCACGTCCATGTTGTGCTCGATGATCACGACCGTGCCCTGCTTCGAGATCAACCGATCCAGGGCTCGTAGCAGCTTCTGGATGTCGTCGAAATGGAGCCCGGTGGTCGGTTCGTCCAGTATGAAGATCGAATCTGAGCGAGTGGACTTGGCCAGGTAGGAAGCCAGCTTGACCCGCTGCGCCTCTCCTCCGGAGAGAGTCGTGGAGGATTGGCCCAATTTCAGGTATCCCAGGCCCACGTCTTCCAGCACCTTGAGCTTTCTGGAAAGCCGGGGATACGATCGAAAGAACTCCAGGGCCTCGGTCACGGTCAGATCGAGTACCTGCGCGATATTCTTGCCACGAAAGCCGATTTCCAGGATCGTGGATTTGTACCGTCTCCCGCGGCAATCTTCACACGTCAGCTCCACGTCGGCCAGGAACTGCATGTTCACGGTAGAGAAGCCCGCTCCGTCGCAGGTCTCGCAGCGGCCCCCCGGGATGTTGAAGGAGAAGTGGCCGGGCCGGAAGTCCTGGCGTTGCGAAGCTCTCTGTGATGCGAAGAGTTGGCGAATCTCATCGAACGCCTTGAGATAGGTGACGGGATTGGAGCGCGGCGATTTCCCGATCGGCGACTGGTCCACCAGCAGGACCTCCTCGACCTGTTCGGCGCCTTCGATGCTGTCGAATCTTCCGATTTCGCCCTTCCATTGGGACTTCTGTTTCTTGAGACCGGCATAGATCACGTCTCCCACCAGGGTCGATTTTCCGGATCCCGAAACTCCCGTGATGCAGACCATCAGACCCAGGGGCAGCCGCACGTCCAGATTCTTCAGATTGTGCTGGCGGGCTCCCCGGACGGTCACGAACCGGTCGCTGCAGGAGCGCCGGTAGAACGGCGTGGGGACCCTGCGCTCGCCGCGAAGATACTGCCCGGTCAGGGAGTTGGCGGCGGACCGCAGGGAGTCCACGCCACCGCAGTAGACCACGTAGCCTCCATGCTCTCCGGGTCCCGGACCCAGGTCCACCACCTGATCCGCCGATTCGATCATTTCCCGTTCGTGCTCGACCACCACGATCGTGTTCCCCAGGTCCCGCAGATTCCTCAGGATGGAGATGAGGCGCCGCGTGTCTCTGGGATGGAGTCCCACGGAGGGTTCATCCAGCACGTAGAGGGTTCCGGTCAGGGACGAACCCAAAGCCGCAGCCAACTGGATCCGCTGCATCTCGCCCCCGCTCAGTGTGCTGGTGATGCGATCCAGGGTCAGGTAGTCGAGCCCCACCTTCATCAGAAAGTCGAGGCGTTGCCGGATCTCCCTGAGCAGGGAGTCCGCCACCGCCTGCTGACTCTCATCCAGGCGAAGCCGACCGAAGAATTCCTGGATTTCCTGAATCGGCATGGAGGTGAGTTGAGAAATCCGGCGTCCTCCCAGTTGAACGTCTCTCGCCTCCTGGCAGAGGCGTTCTCCCGAACAGTCGGCACACCGGGTGTAACCGCGGTATCGGCTGATCAGGATCCGGATGTGCATCTTGTACTTCTTGCGTTCCAGGTAGGCGAAGAATCCCTTGACTCCGGGAAAGCCGTCGCTTCCGTCCCAGATCCGGCGCCGAACCGCCTCGGACAGATCCCGGTAAGGGACATCCAGAGGAATTCCTTCTCGAAGCGCGTACTCCTGCAGCTTCCGGCCGAATCTTCGATGGCGCGGTTTGTTAAAGGGGTCTACGGGCCCCTCGGCCAGCGTCTTTGCCGGGTCCGGAATGATGAGGTCCGGATCCAGGGTGATGGTGCTGCCGAAGCCATGGCAGGTTCGACAGGCTCCAAACGGATTGTTGAAGGAGAACAGCCTGGGTTCCGGAACCCGATAGGAGATCCGGCAATACTGGCATTCGAGCCGCTGGGTGAACTCCAGTTCCCTCTCGATGCTCCGGCCGTCCTTCGACAGGATCGAGATCCGGGCGGCCCCTCCACCCTGGTGAAAACAGGTCTCCAGGGAGTCGCTCAAACGCTGACGGGCACGGTCCCGAACCACCGCCCGATCGACCAGAACCCGAATCTCCGAATGATCGTCGATCGGGGGGCCGTCCTGGACCTGGACCACCCTGAGGAGCCCCGCATCTTCCAGCAGGAGACGATGGAATCCCTGTTTCATCAGGTGGCCGGCCAGGTTCTTGGGGGATACATCGGGTTCCGGCTGGAGGATGGACCCGGCCAAGGAAAAGCTGAGATACACCCGGGTGCCCTCCGGCAGCCGAAGCAACTGCTTCACCACCTGCTCCACGGTGTCGCGTGTCACCTGCCGGCCGCAGCCACGGCAGACCAGAGTGCCTATGCGGGCGTAGACGAGACGGAGATGGTCGTAGATCTCGGTGACGGTTCCGACCGTCGATCTGGGGTTTCGAGAAACCGTCTTCTGCCGGATGGCGATGGCGGGACTGAGTCCCTCGATCTCCCGAACCAGGGGCTTGCGGATCCGTTCCAGGAATTGTCGTGCGTACGCCGACAATGACTCCACGTAGCGGCGCTGACCCTCGGCATACAGGGTGTCGAACGCCAGCGAAGACTTGCCCGATCCGCTGACTCCCGTGATCACCGTAAGCTGGTTGATGGGGATGCGAAGATCGATGTTCTTCAGGTTGTTCTGGCGCGCTCCTGCGATTCGGATCCAGGCGCCGTCATGCTCTTCGCCATTCATTGAAACAAGCCAGTCTATCACCGATCCGAACCAGGCATCCGGAGCGGGGATTTGTGGTTGGCGACTCGGAATTCGGTCCCCTCGCCCCGTGGTATAGTGACCCCATGAGAATCACTTCGGTCTTTCCGAAGGCAGCGCTTCCGGCAGGCATTGTCCGGATCGAGCTTGATTCTTCGGACAACGTTCCAGCCCGGGCGGTCGACGTGGGCGGAGCGGTTGCCTCCATCATGGGCGCCTCGCCCCGGGCGTTGACCATCCGCATCCCCGAAACCGCCGGCCACGGGATCGCGGTTCACAATCATGCCGTGGCCCGAGCGGAACTGAACGTCGGCCGCGCCATTGCTTCCGATCTCCAACCGGTTTCCAATCCGGTGGTGGACGCTTTCGGAAACGTCTACGTGACCTACAGCGGGACTCGCGGGGAGAAAGTTCCATTCAGCGTATTTGTCGTCTACGCCGACGGCAGCAAGCACCCATTTCTGGCGGATATCGTCAACCCGACCGGCTTGGCCATCGGTCCCGACGATTATCTCTACATCAGCAGCCGCCACACCGGGTCCATATATCGATCGACGTTCGACCGCCAAGTGGAAAAATTTGCCGACGGGTTGGGTCTGGCCTCCGGTCTGGTCTTTTCCCCCGCCGGCGACCTCTATGTCGGCGACCGAAGCGGATTCATATACAGGATCACGCAAAAACGGGAAACCACGGTCGTGTGTGAGTTGGAGCCGAGCGTCTCCGCTTACCATCTGGCGTGGGGGCCCGATGACAGTCTCTACGTCACCGGTCCGACTCTTTCCACACAGGACTGTGTGTATCGCGTCTCGCCCGAGGGAGAAGTGGAGGTCTTTTTCAAGGGCGTGGGCAGACCTCAGGGCTTGGCGTTCGACTCCGGCGGAACCCTTCATATTGCCGCTTCCTACCGGGGCAGAAGGGGCCTTTTCGCCGTGGATCGGAAGGAAGCCCGCTTGGTGGTGTCCGGTCCCATGCTGGTGGGTCTTGCCTACAGTTCGGACGGGCGCCTTCTCTACCTCGTGGACGGATCGCACCTGTATCAGATAGAGCTGAGTTGAGTCGTTCCCTCCCTTCTCTCCAGAACTCCTTCCGGGTCGAGCGGAAGGACTCTTGCAGCCATGCCCGTTGCGGTCTTTTGGAAACCGCTCACGGAGTGGTCGAGACCCCGGTGTTCATGCCGGTGGGAACCGCCGCCACGGTGAAGGCCATGTCTCCCGACCTCCTGGAGGAGATGGGAGCCCGGATCATCCTGGCCAACGCGTACCATCTTTACCTTCGGCCCGGCGAGGCCGTGGTGGAAGGGTTGGCGGGTCTGCACCGCTATATGTCGTGGAATCGAGGCATTCTGACCGACAGCGGCGGTTACCAGGTCTTCAGCCACCGGAGGCTCAGAACGATTCGGGAGGATGGCGTCGAGTTTCGCTCCCACTTGGACGGAAGCCTTCATTTTCTGAGTCCGGAGGATGTGGTCCGGATCCAGGAGACTCTGGGCTCGGACATCGCCATGGTCCTGGATGAGTGCACGCCCTATCCCGTGAACCGGGAACGGGCTCGGAGTTCCATGGACCGGTCGATGCGTTGGGCCCGCCGTTCGAAGGATCGGCATCGGAACCGCGGGCAGCTGCTCTTCGGCATCGTACAGGGAAGCATGTATTCGGAACTTCGCCGGGAGTGTCTCGAGCGGCTCGTGGAGATGGACTTTCAGGGACTGGCGCTGGGAGGGTTCAGCGTGGGCGAACCGAAGCCTCTCATGTATGACCTGGTCCAAGAACTGGGACCGCGGATGCCGGCGGATCTGCCCCGCTACCTGATGGGCGTGGGAACGCCTCTGGATCTCCTGTTTTGCGTCCGGCAGGGAATCGACATGTTCGATTGCGTGCTGCCGACGCGGAACGCCCGCAACGGCACTCTATTCACTTCCCGGGGACGGCTGAACATCAGGAACGCGACTTACCGAACCCAGGAGGATGCGTTGGATCCCGAATGCGCGTGCCGGGTCTGCCGGCGTTTCAGCCGAGCCTACCTGAGGCATCTCCACGTCTCCGGAGAGATACTTTCCCTGGTTCTGAACACCTACCACAACCTCTACTTTTACCTTGACTTGATGCGCAAAATCCGCCAGAGTATCGCGTCCGGAACGCTCCTCGAATTGGAGAATCACTACCGGGATCAGTACCGCGCGGCGAGGCGCGGTGATGAATCCTCTGAGGCAGAGAAATAACCATGACGGAGTCACTCCTGCTGGCGCAGCAATCCGGTTCGTCCTTTGCCGGTTTTCTTCCCATCCTGCTGTTGGTGGCGATCTTCTACTTCATGCTCTACCGGCCGATGCAAAAGCGGAAGAAGAATCATGAGGAGATGCTCGCCTCCCTCAAGTCCGGCAGCAGGGTGATCACCAGCGGCGGCGTTCATGGGACCGTCGTAGCCGTCAAGGACAATACGGTCATGTTGAAAGTGGCCGATCAGGTCAAGATCGAGGTGACCAAGAGCGCCATCTCCTCACGGCAGTTGTCGGACTAGCTCCGTTTGATCTCGCTGTACCACGCTGAAGCAAGATGAAGAGGAAACTTCAGTACCGATTACTCTTCGCCCTGGCCGTCTGCGCGGTCAGCGTCTATTTCTTCTACCCTCCTTCGGAGAAGGTCAAGCTGGGCCTGGACCTCAAGGGCGGAATACACCTGGTGCTTCAGGTCATCATCGACGACGCTCTCAAGGCGGAGGCGCATCTGTTGAGGGATCGCCTGGCACGGGCGCTCGAGGAAGAAGAGGCCGTCTTCGAAGAGATCCGGGTCAATCCTCAACTGGAAATCGAGATCCTGGGGGTGCCGGAGGAATCAGTCGACACCGTCGAGGATCAACTGGACGGATATTCGGGCGGCTACAGCTACCGGACCCGGTACGATCAAGGCCGCCAGGACTTCACCCTCGCGATCAGTTCGGCGTTCCGCAAGGAGCTGGCCAACCTGACGGTCCGGCAGGCGCGGGAGACGATTCAGAACCGCGTGGATCAATACGGCGTCGCCGAACCCACCATCACCGTCTATGGAAGCGGGGAGGTCCAGGACCAGATCATCGTCGAGCTGCCGGGAGTCGAAGATCCGGACCGGGTGATCAAACTCATCCGCAGTACGGCGAGACTGGAACTGAAGCTGGTGCATCCGGCCCGCGGCGGCCCCTTCGCGACACGACAGGCGGCGGAAGACGCTTTCGACGGGTCGGTGCCGGACGAGTACGAGATACTGCCCTATCGGAATCCTGCAGAAATCGGGCGCCAGACGCAGCACATGGTGGTCCGCAAGGCTGCGACCATCAGCGGCCAGCACATGAAGAACGCCCGGCGAACCCAGGACAGCTTCACCGGGCGCTGGAACGTGACCTTTTTCCTGAACTCGGAAGGGCGCCAGTTGTTTGCGCCCGCCACCGAACAGAACGTGGGCAATCCTCTGGCCATCGTTCTGGACGGGGAGATCCGGACCTTTCCCAATATCAGTGAGAAGATCGACACGGAATCGGCCCAGATCACCGGGAACTATACGCCTGAGGAGGCAGAGGATCTGGCGCTGGTGCTTCGATCGGGCGCTCTCCCCGCCTCCATCAGGATCATCGAGAATCAGATCATCGGACCCTCTCTGGGGATGGACTCGATTCGCAGCGGCCTGTCGGCGTCCGCATTGGGACTCCTCCTGGTGGTCGTCACCGTTCTCTTCATCTATCGCTTCTCCGGCATCAACGCCGTGGTCTGTCTGGTATTGAACCTGGTGATCCTGGTGGGAGTCCTGGCCTACTTCAGGGCGACGCTGACTCTGCCCGGCATCGCCGGGATCATCCTGACCATCGGTATGGCCATCGACGCCAACATTCTCATATTCGAGCGCATCAAGGAGGAGTTGCGCCTGGGCAAGACTATCCGGTCAGGAGTCGAAGCGGCGTTCGGACGCGTGTTCATCACCATTATCGACACCAATATCACGACCTTGATCGGGTCCCTCTTTCTGTTCCAATTCGGCACCGGACCCATTCGTGGATTCGCGGTGACCCTTTCGGTGGGACTGGTGGCGAACATCTTCACCGCAACCTTCGTCTCCCGCACCCTATTCGGCCTGATTCTTCAGGGAAAACCGCGAGAGACGCTGTCGATCTGAGGGATCCATGGACATCGTCAAAGAGCCCAAGATCGACTGGCTGAGCAAGAGGGGGCTTTTTCTCGGCGCATCCCTGGTGTTGATCCTGGCCGGGATGGCTTCCATTGTCACAAAGGGCGGGCTCAAGATGGGCGTCGATTTCGTCGGCGGCACGCTGGTCTACGCCCGCTTCAAGGAAGAGCCTTCCCTGGATCGGATCCGGGGGGCCCTGGCAGAGGGTGAGCTCCGTGCCGAGGGGGTGACCCGGTTCGACGATCCTTCCAAGAACGAAGTCCAGATCCGCCTTGCCCGCATCGAGAGTGAAGAGAGCGTCGACCTGATCTCGGAAAGCGAAAACATCTCTCTGGCACTGCGCCAGGAATACGACTCGGATGCGCAAGGGAAGGGTAGAGCGGACCTCAACAACGTCCCCCGGTCGATACTCTCCACACGGCTCCAGGAATGGGACCCCGAAGGATTGCGGGAGGATCCGTCGGTGACGGACCTTTCGGCCCACTACCAGGAGTTGGCTTCCAGGATCGTCGACCTCAGGACCGGGGTCGGACTGTTCCGGGACTACTCCGAATTGTCACAGGCGGGTCTCGGACCGGATGCGGTCAAGGTGATTGAGGAGAATTCATATCTCGGCAACTTCGTAGTGCTGAGCGTGGAGAGCGTCGGTCCCAAGGTCGGGCAGGAGATGCAGGAGAGAGCCTGGAATGCCGTCTTTTTCTCGCTGCTGGGCATTCTGGCCTACATCACGATCCGGTTCAAATTCGTGCACGGCCTCGCGGCCATCGCAGCATTGTTTCACGACGTTCTCATTACCGTGGGGGCCTTGTCGCTGACGGACCGGGAGTTGACCTTGACGGTGGTCGCGGCGTTGCTGACCCTGGTCGGCTATTCCATCAACGATACCATCGTCGTATTCGACCGGCTGCGGGAGAACGAGGTCCGGATGAGGCGATCGAGTTTCTACGATCGCATCAACGCCAGCATCAACCAGATCCTGAACCGCACCATCATGACTTCCGGATCGACGTTCGTGGCTCTGCTTGCCCTCTTTCTATTGGGAGGTCCGGTGCTCAATAGCTTCTCCTTCGCCCTGGTGGTAGGTATAATCGTCGGGACCTACTCGTCCATCGGTGTCGCCAGCCCCATTGTTTCGGGCTGGCATAAGTTCAGGGAGTCCCGGCGCGGTTGAGGGCGCAATTGAGAATGCGTTTGGGTCGGATTAGACTCTTGACTCGCCAAAAGGCGGGTAGTAGTATCTCCGGCGTGTTTTTCGGGGGGCTCACCTTACGATCTTCGGGGCAGAGAGAGGGCGGCTGACCATGTTTGATCAACTCATTGAATCTTCGTCGAATCGGGAGGGCCGAGGCAAGAGTCTCGTGTTCATGTCCCTGATGATCCATCTGGTCATCGTGGGTGTCCTGATCGTGATTCCACTGATCTATTATCAAGGGCTTCCCGAACAGGAACTCTTGACCATGTTGGCCCCGCCGCCGCCACCACCGCCGCCACCACCGCCGCCGCCACCGCCGCCAGCGCCCATCAAGAGGCAGCGTGTCCAGGTGGTCAAGTTGGATCCATCCCAGTTTGTAGCACCCACCGAGGTTCCCAAGGAGATACCCGTACCCATGGATGACATCCCCGAGGTGTCCTCGCTGAGCGGTATCACCGGAGGGATCCCGGGTGGTGTTCCGGGAGGCATCCCTGGTGGGATTCCGGGGGGCATGATCGGGGGAGTGATCGGCGCGCTTCCTTCGGAGGCGCCACCCCCGCCGCCGCCGCCCAAGAAGAAGAAAGAGCCGATCCGTGTCGGTGGCAACGTTCAGGCTTCAAGGCTGGTCCACCGGGTGGAGCCGGAGTATCCCGAGTTGGCAAAGCGGGCGCGGGTATCCGGTATGGTCATTTTACAGGTCATCGTCAGCGAAGGGGGCAGTGTCCAGGAGGTCAAGATTGTCCGTGGGCACCCCTTGTTGAACGATGCCGCCACGCGTGCGGTGAGACAGTGGCGGTATTCGCCGTATCTGCTCAACGGGGAGCCAATCCCCGTCATCGCCACCGTAACGGTGAACTTCGTCCTCAGGTGAGGGCGTTTTCTTGAGATCGCCTCGGCGCGAAATCGCAAGTCATTCGGGTCATTGGGGAGGATAGAAGGATGGAAGTAGGATTCGTCGAGTTGTGGGGCCATATGGGATTGATGGCCAAAGCGGTCGTGGTCATTTTGGGTATTCAGTCCGTCTGGTCCATCGCCGTGATGGCTGAGCGGTATCTCCTGTATCGTGCGGCGCGGAAACAGTCCCAGGAGTTTGCTCCGGCTGTCGCCGAGAGTCTCAAGCACGGTAATATCCAGGAAGCCATCGAGTTGTCCGAGGAGAAGAAGAAGAGCCACCTGGCCAAGGTGGTGGCCGCCGGGCTGAGCGAATTCCAAGCCCATCAGGGCTCCTCGGCGACTATTTCGGGTGCGACCATCGAGGCGTCGCGGCGGGCGCTCCAGCGCGCCACGGCGGTCGGAGTCGAGGAGCTGAAGCGCGGCTTGGGCGGTCTCGCCACAATCGGCGCCACCGCGCCGTTTGTCGGGCTGTTCGGCACCACGGTCGGCATCATCAACGCCTTCGCCGGTATGAGCCAAGCCGAAGACACGGGTCTGGCCGCGGTGGCCGGCGGCATCTCCGAAGCCCTGGTGGCCACGGCCATCGGTCTCTTCGTGGCGGTGCCCGCCGTCTGGATGTACAACTACTTCACCGGCAAGATCGAGTCCTTCGTAGTGGAGATGGACAACTCTTCCTCCGAGCTCATCGACTACTTCGTGACGAGGAGTTCCGATGGCAATTAGCGGTGGAACGGGCGCGCAGAGCGGCGTCAGCGCCGAAATCAACGTGACGCCCATGGCCGACATCATGTTGGTGCTTCTGATCATCTTCATGATCACGACTCCCCTGTTGCAGGAAGGCGTCTTCGTCAACAAGGCGAAGGCGAAGAATGCGCAGGAAGCGGAAGGCGTGGAAGCGGAAGAAGCCACCACTGTGACGGTCACTCGGGACGAGCTCATCTATATGAACAAGAGGCCGGTTCCGGACGAGGATTTGGCTGATCGGCTTGCGGAGCGGGCCGAACTGGCCGGCGACAGACCTTTGTTCATCAAGAGCGACGTGGCCACGTCCTACGGACGGGTCGTGCAAGTGATCAACAGTGCGCGAGATTCGGGATTTCAGAAGATCGGCCTGTTGGTGGACCGTGAGAAGGAACGGGAAAGGATTTTCTGAGCCATGGCGATGCAAACCGGCGGCAAGGGCTCGATGTCCGACATCAACGTCACGCCCTATATCGACATCCTTCTGGTCCTTCTCATCATCTTCATGGTGATTCAGCCCACCACCCAGTACGATCTGGAGGCCAGGGTTCCCGAGAAGGCGCCTGAGGACATTCCGGAAGACGTCATCGTCAAGTCGGACGCCATTGTCGTATCAATCGATTCCCAGGGACTGCTGCGTATCAACCAGGATCCGGTGACCCTGGACCAGTTGCCCAATCGATTGTTCGACATCTACAGTGCGCGGGCCAACAAGAACATGTTCATTCAAGGGGACCCGGATCTTTCCTTCGGAGACGTGGTGCGCATCATCGACATTGCGAAGGGAGCCGGGGTGGGAGACATCGGCTTGATGACGCCGGAGGGGTAGCTATTCCTCCTGGTGCCAGGTCCGGCGGATTCCATGGAACCCGAAAGAGGCGAGGGCAGGTTTGAGATGAGTCAGATGAGTAGATTCGGCTGTGTGCTGCTGGCTTTGGGCTTGGCTACGAGTACGCTGGGCTGCAACCTCTTCACGATCCTGGACAAGCTCAACGCCCGGGATGCACTCAACAAAGGCGTGAAGGCCTACGGCAGCCAGAAGTATGACGAGGCGGTGGAGCACCTGCAATTGGCCACGGAACTCGACCCGGAGTTGATCGACGCCGAGTTGTATCTGGCCACGACATATCGGGTCCAGTACCAACCCGGTGGCCAGAGCATGGACAATCTGCAGATGGCCCAGAAGGCGATCCAGATCTTCGAGAGAGTGCTGGCAAAAGATCCGGGCAATGAGAGTTCCATGGCCAACATCTCCGGAATCTACAACAGCATGGGCGACTACGACATGGCCAAGGATTGGTACCGGAAGCAGATGGAGGCCAATCCGAGCAATGCGGAGCCCCTGTATGGAATCGGCACCATCGACTGGCAGCTTTCCTACGATCGGACCGGTATGACCGGCGACAACGTGGAGAATCTGACCGACGAGGAGAAAGCTGAGGTCAATGCCACCGTCGATGAGGGCGTGGACGCCCTGAGGAAGGCACTCGAAATCAACCCTCGGTACACGGATGCCATGCAGTATCTGAACCTTCTCTACAGAGAGAAGGGCAAGTTGGCTTCTGACGACGAAGAGAAGGCCAACTGGGAGATGGAAGCCGACAAGCTGGCTCTGCAGGCTCTCGAGATGAAGAGAATGCAGGAAGAAGAGGCCGAGCGGGCCAAGCGTACCTTCACCGGCGCCACCGAAGATCAGTAACCGGTCCTGCTCACGGAACCGCTCCCTGGAGTTGCGTCAACCGGAATCCCTGAAACACCCAGGTAGCTTCTACCTGCCGGCATGTCTCTGCCACGGGGGCTCGTGGTGAGTTCGGCCCTGAGTCCCTTTCGCCGGGGTCGTACGTCGCCTGCTAACTCCTTTCGGGACCGAACCAAACCGGTTTCCTCACCTCTGGCGGTCACTTTCCCCGCAGGAAACGCCTTCGAGCGGTCTCCTTCTCCGTTCCCCATACCTGCGAATCAGCACCCGAGAACGCCGTCCCCGGCGGTCCATCTGCGGACCGCCAAGGTGTTACAATATTGCGAACAGGCGCTATGATCCGTTACGAGGACTTGGAGGAGAAGGTCCTCAACCACTATCCCACCGCAGATCTCGAAAGTCTTCGGAAGGCCTACGTCTTCTCTGCCCGTGAGCACAAAGGTCAGGTCAGGCAGTCCGGGGAACCGTATCTTTCTCATCCCCTCGAGGTGGCCAACATCCTGGCCGAGATGCGGTTGGATGAAGCCTGTGTCAGCGTTGGGCTGCTCCATGACGTGGTCGAGGACACGCTCACACCCATCGAGATGATTCATGACTATTTCGGCGAAGAGGTCAGTCATCTGGTGGACGGCGTCACCAAAATCAGCCGGATTCAGTTTTCTTCGCGGGAAGAGCGTCAAGCGGAAAACTTCCGGAAACTGCTTCTGGCCATGGTGGATGACGTGCGAGTCATCCTGGTCAAGCTGGCCGACCGGCTTCACAATATGCGGACGCTGCAGTACCTGGCTCCTAACAAGCGGCGTGACATCGCCCAGGAAACGCTCGACATCTACGCTCCGATTGCCCACCGTCTCGGCATGGCCAAGATCCGGGAAGAACTGGAGGACCTGGCGTTCGCCAACCTTGACCAAGTCGCCTATCTGGACCTGACTGCCCAGATCGAGAAGAAGAAGATCCACAGCCGGGAATTCATTCGAGACATCACTGCCCGACTGATGAAGCAGTTGAAGGACCAGGGCGTCGAGGCTCGGATCGAGAGTCGAACCAAGCGCATCTACAGCACCTATCAGAAAATGATGCGCCAGAAGATTCCCCTGGATCAGGTCTACGACTTCATCGCCATTCGGGTCCTGGTGGATACGGTCCGAGATTGTTACTCAGTGCTGGGGCTGGTCAACAACCTCTGGCGCCCGGTTCCGAACCGGATCAAGGACTTTATCGCCATGCCCAGAGGCAACATGTACCAGTCTCTTCATACCAGCGTCGTGGGGTCCAACGGGCAGCCGTTCGAAGTCCAGATCCGGACCTATGAAATGCATCACATAGCAGAAGAGGGAATCGCTGCGCACTGGAAATACAAGGAGGGACGGCTTCAGAACGACGATGAAGACAAACGCTTTCTCTGGTTGCGCCAGCTGTTGGAGACTTACCGGGAGGGGGATGACCCTAACCAGTTCCTGAGCAATCTCAAGATCGATCTCTACCCCGAAGAGGTCTACATCTTCACGCCCAAAGGCGAGGTGCTGACGCTTCCCCGTGGAGCGACGCCGGTGGACTTCGCCTACCACATTCACACCGAGGTGGGGAATCGGTGCGTGGGGGCCAAAGTGAGTGGACGCATCGTTCCCTTGAAATACGAGCTCAGGAACGGAGAGATGGTGGAGATCTCGACCTCGGGAGAAGGGCGCCCCAGCCGGGACTGGCTCACATTTGTCAGAACCTCCCGTGCCCGCAATGCGATCCGGAGGTGGCTGAATCAGAGGCAGAAGGAGGAGGCGCTGGAGTTGGGCCGCAAGCTGTTGGAGAAGGAGGCTCGCAGGCTCGGGCTCAGCCTTAAGAATCTCTGGTCCCGTTTGGATGGACTGGTGGCGGAGTTCAAGGCCCCGGATGTCGAGAATCTGCTGATCAGTGTCGGATACGGCAAGATCCGCGCCCGCCAAGTCGTGCGCCGGCTCGAGCCGGAGAGGGTGCCTCAGCAAAATCCGGTCGGTGCCATTCCGTTTGCGGACGTCACCCAAAGAAAGGCGTCATCCGACACCGATCCGACCATCCGGGTCAAGGGACATGATGATCTGCTGGTTTTTCGGGCTCGATGCTGCAATCCCATCCAGGGAGAGGCCATCATAGGTTACATCACCCTCGGGCGGGGCATCTCGGTGCATTCCCGGAACTGTCCCAACGTGGAAAACCTGCTTCTCAATCCGGAGAGAACACTCGAGGTTCAATGGAGCGACGGCGACGACGGAACCCGATATCCCGTTCGTATCTCCATCTCCACCGAGGATCGCCCGGGGGTGCTGGCCGATATCACGTCGGCCGTGTCGGAGTTGAAGACCAACATTGTCGATGCTCAGGCTCGTACTGTCGGCAGTCAGTACGGTGAGATCGAAATCACCGTGGAAGTGCGGGACATGGGCCACCTGAACAAGATTCTCCGCTTTATCAAGGGGATCTCCGGCGTACACGCGGTTGAACGGACCCGGAGTGGGTCCGGGAGTTAGCGGCCGGACGCAGCCGGCGCTCCGGTCAGTGGATGGCGGGCTTCTGAACGCGTCCGTTTTTCAGGCACTTGGCGCAGACGCGGATTCGCCGCGTCGTTCCGTTGATACTGGCGCGGACCCGCTGAAGATTGGGGCTCCACTTGCGCCGGGACAGATTGTGGGCATGGGAAACGTTGTTCCCGAACTGAGGCCCTTTTCCGCAGATCTGACAAACTTTCGCCATTGTTCAATCCGTTCGCAAGGTGGGAGTTTTACACTCTGGTCCGCAAGCTGTCAAGCCGCTCCGGGGTCCGGAGTACCGTCACCAGCTACCGGTAGAATGATCCGATCCAGATCATTCGATTCGGCGACTCTCCCACTCTGGAGCCAGGTGGCGCCATCCACCGGTCTTCGTGTCACGGTGATGTTGTCGTGGATCGGTCGCGGAGTTCGTTTTAAGGGTTGGAGCCTGGGATGAAGATCACGGTCATCGGTGCGGGAACCATGGGGAGGGGTATTGCACACGTCTGTGCGGCCCACGGTCACCAGGTCTCGCTCAAGGATGTCGATTCGAAAACTCTCAGCAACTCCATGGAACTGATCCGGCGCGGTCTGGAGAAATCGTTGGAGCGGGAATCGGGAAGAATGGGATCCGTCGCGGCGGTGCTGGATCGAATCCAACCGACGACCGGTTGGGAGATTACGGCCGGATCGGAGATGGTCATCGAAGCGGTCGTGGAGATATTCGGGGTGAAGCGGGAGATCTTTCGCAAGCTGGGTGAGTTTTGCGACCCTGAAGTCATTCTGGCCAGCAACACCTCTTCCATCCCAATCACCCGACTTGCGGCCGAGACGAAACGTCCGGAGCGGGTGATCGGTATGCACTTCATGAATCCGGTCCCCAAAATGAAGCTCGTGGAAGTGATCCGAGGATTGCAGACGGATCAAGAGACGGTAGATGCCACCGTGGCGCTGGCCAAGCAACTGGAGAAGGTCCCGGTGGAGGTCCGGGATTTCCCTGGATTCGTGACCAATCGGATCCTCATGCCCATGATCAATGAGGCGGCCACGGTGTTGATGGAAGGGGTGGCCGAGGCGGAAGGCATCGATCGGATCATGCATCTGGGGATGAACCATCCCATGGGACCTCTGCGTCTGGCCGATCTCATCGGCCTTGATGTGTGCCTGCATGTGATGGAGGTCCTGTTCGATGGTTTCAAGGATCCCAAGTATCGACCTTGCCCGTTGTTGAGACAGATGGTGGATGCCGGGTGGTTGGGCCGCAAGACCGGCCGGGGTTTCTATACGTACGCGGGCCGCAGGGCCGGTCAGCCGGGTGACTCGCGTTGAAAGGAAGGATGATGAAAGCAAAAGTGATGAACGGACGAGTGATGGACCAGAAGCAGAGGCGCAGGGCTATTGAAATGGCCTTGACCCAGATCGAACGGCAGTTCGGGAAGGGTTCGATCATGAAGATGGGGGATCGATCCAGGATGGACATCCCGGTGATCTCCTCCGGATCCATATCCCTGGACTCGGCGCTGGGGATCGGCGGATTTCCGCGAGGGCGGGTGATCGAAATTTACGGTCCCGAGTCCAGCGGAAAGACCACCATGGCTCTTCATGTGATCGCCGAGGCCCAGAAGACAGGAGGGACGGCGGCTTTCATAGACGCGGAACATGCCTTGGATCCCAGATATGCTGGCAATCTGGGCGTGAAGGTGGACGATCTTCTGATTTCCCAGCCTGACTATGGGGAACAGGCTCTGGAGATTGCCGAGGTTCTGGTGCGAAGCGGGGCGTTGGATGTGGTCGTGGTCGACTCGGTCGCCGCACTGGTGCCCAGGGCAGAGTTGGAAGGCGAGATGGGCGATCCCCACATGGGATTGCAGGCCAGGCTCATGTCCCAGGCGCTCCGGAAGCTCACTGGCATCGTCTCCAAGTCCCGGACCAGTCTGATCTTCATCAATCAGGTGCGGCAGAAGATCGGCGTCATGTTCGGCAACCCCGAGACCACCACGGGAGGCCGGGCCCTCAAGTTCTACTCCTCGATCCGTCTGGAAATTCGCCGGATCGCGGCCATCAAGGAGGGAGATCAGAACGTGGGGAACCGGACCCGGGCCAAGGTCGTGAAAAACAAGATGGCGCCTCCCTTCCGCCAAGCCGAATTCGACATCGCCTTCGGTTTGGGCATCTCCAAGGAAGGGGAGCTTCTGGACCTCGCCGTGGCACAAGGGATCGCCCAGAAAAGCGGCGCCTGGTATTCCTACGGCCGGGAGCGTCTCGGCCAGGGCCGCGAGAACGCCAAACGGTACCTCAGAGACAACCAGGAAGCGTTTCGCGAGATTGAGCACAAGGTCAAGGTCAAGCTGGGGATCATCAAGCCCCTGAAGAAGGTCGAGTCCGCCGGGAAATAGGGAGGGGACATTCCTGTCCCCCTCTTCATCGCCAACCCGGAACGGGCGGCTGGTGAGTTCCCGCCCCCTTTTTTCTGAAAGTTCCCAACACCACGAACCGAATACCGTGGCGGCTTCTGCCAACGGCTGCTAAGATCAGTCGGACCCGGTTCGGGGGTCGTCCAATTGGTAGGACAGCGGCCTTTGGAGCCGCCGATCCAGGTTCGAGTCCTGGCCCCCGAGCCATACCTTCTGCGCCCGAACCACCGTTGCGCCTTCTGAGGACCGGTCACCTGCACGCCGCGCAGCGACCGAAGAGTATCAACTCGTGGTCTTCGACCTCGAAGCCCTCTGGCGCCAGCTCCTCGACTCTATCCGGGCATCTCTCGACGTCGAACGCCAGATCGCAGGCGCGGCAGAGGAAGTGGTGGTGATGCGGGCGTTCGGCCAACTCGTACCGGAGGCCGCCGCCGGGAAGCGCCACTTCCGACAACCACCCCTCACCTGCGAGGACCTTCAGGTACCGGTAGACGGTGGCCAGTCCGAGTGACGGCATCGTCTGTTGGCCGTGCTCGAGGACTTCTGCGGCTGTGAGGGGGCGCCGGACGTTCATGAACACGCGGCGGATCGAGCGGCGCTGACGAGTGTCTCGTTGCATAGAAGCGCGCATGATGGATGGAATCGTTTCGTGGCAAACCATATCGACGGTGAAGCGAGCGACCCACCGTGGACGGTCGTCGTCATTCTTCGCGACCTGATTGCTTCTCGTCGGCGCATTGCGCGCACGGGTTCGCCTGGCAGACACGGGCACTCTGCACCAGGGCGCCTGCAAGGATCAGACTGCCGGCAGCCGACGTCACGGTCTCGGACAGCGGCTCGAGCCAACCGGCGAGGGAGGCTCCCCAGAGTGCCGCCCCCCCAACGAAGGTGAGGACCACGGCTGCGTTCCGGCAAGCCGAGCCCAGCGCGAGCACTACCGCGCCGAGAACGACTGTCCCGACCCAAACGGCTCGTTCCACGCCTTCGGAGAGTGCAAGCGCGGGTGCCGCCGCCACCAGGAACGGCGTGAGCGCGCAGTGCAGGCCACACCAAGCCGCAGCGCACGCCGCGAGTCGCGATCCGGTAGCCAGATACGCGTTCGACGGGACCGTTACCAGAAAGCCCTTCATGGTTTCGCGTCGGCGGTAGGGGCGGAAAAGCTGCCTCTGAGTACCTGAGTCATAATGATAATCAATTCTCATCTCTTTCTCAAGAGGGTGGCTCGCGACACCTCAGGTCCGCCACGTCTGATGCCAACACGGAAGGAATTGAGGACGAGACTCGTCGTTTCAATAAACTCGAGTTGTTCGAAAACCCTGCGTGATCGTCACGCTCCCTGGCGAGAAATGCGGGTTACCCGTGGTGGCCCTTGAGCGAGATCTCTCCGACGAATCCTCTGACACCCCGTTTCAGCAGCGAAAACGTGTAGAGACCAGCCAACAGGATCAGGCAAAGAAGTTCCAGGTTGGCGGGAGCGCCGGCCGCGGGACCCTCCAGCGCCGTGGCCTGGATCTGGGGCAGGATCGCGTTGGTCAAGTATCCCATAGCCACCGAAAGGAGGATGATGGTAACGCTGAAACAGAGGGCGATCTTGCGGCCGTGCAGTCGCGCCAGGACACCGAAGGTGGTCACGTTCGTGGCGGGTCCGGTCAAAAGAAAAGCCAATGCCGCACCTGGAGAGACTCCCTTGAAAAGGAGGACCGCGACGAACGGGGTGGCGCTGGAGGCGCAGACGTACGTGGGAAGCCCCAGTATGGCGAACGCCGGGACCTCCAACGCCGCGGGCAATCGCTGGAGCCAGCTCATCGGCAGGAACGCTTCCACTGCGGCCGCCAGAATCAGGCCGAAGACGATCCAGGGTGCAGTGTGATCGACGGCATCCCCGAATCCCTTCGAGAGACCCTGCCGAATTTTCTGGCCCAGGGGCAGAGAAGCCGGGGGTCCACAATATTCCTCCGACTCGGTGTGGCTACCCAGACGCGGCACCAGGCGTCCCACGATCCATCCCACGAGCAGGGCCACCAAGGCAGCGGCGACGACGCGAACGATGGTCATTTTCCCTCCCAAGAGGGGAATGGAGAGAAGGACCGCATCGAGTCCCAACTCCGGTGTCGAGATGAGAAACGCCATGGCGGCCGTAGCGGGAGCTCCGCTCCGGACCAAGGTCCGATACAAGGGGACCACGCCACAGGAGCAGATCGGAAAGGGCAGGCCGACGGCCATTCCCCGCATCGCCTGGTTCCATTGTCGGCCGCGGCGCATCCAGGCGATGGAGGATCGGGTCAGGAAGGAACTCATGAATCCCGCAACCAGGTAGGCGATCAGCAGTGCGGGAGCTCCCTTCAGAGCCAGTTGGAAGAAGGTCGAGACAATTCGCTTCCCGGCGGCCGGGTGAGAGAAATACTCGATTTGAAACAGGGCCGTCAGCAGGACCACACCCAGCAACGAGCCCGCACCCGAGAACCATCTCTGCATCCCGGACCCGGCAGGGACGAGGTCGCCGATCTTTGACCGCGTCAGTTGCAGGGTCGCATGGAGCAGGAAACCTGCCGCAAGCGCCTGGAACCAATCCGCGCTCTTTCCGTACGGTTCGGCGAGGGCTCCAGGTTCCCAGTAGAAGCCCAAGCCGGTGCCGAACAGAAGGGGCACCAAAGCGCCGGCCGCTTTCCACGAGCCGTATCCCGACCGCAGAAGCCACCAGATTGTGAGGCCCACGGGGAAACGGTGCAAGACGACAGCCAAATGGAGAGGACTCCAGCCGGATTCGAAATCGTAGGCGTGTGCGCTGAGCACGGCGCCGTCCGTCGCCGAATGAAAACAGAGTCCCAGCAAGCCCAGAACCAGGGACGTCAGGTGAACGCGAACCGGCCGCTCGGGAAAGAACCGTTTGGCTAGGGCGGGAGCCAGTATCCCTGCCAGACCGAAGAAAACGGCCTCCCAGTGGCCTCGGATGAGGATCGGCAGCAGAATGCCCAGGAACAGCACACCGGGCATGGCCACGAAGATGAACCCATCCAGAAGGATGAGCATCCGCCCGTGGGCTCGCGCCAGATAGCAGATGAGCGGTCCCAGGCAGAGACTCAGCAAGCTGGCCAGTAGCAGTTGACTTTCGACGGTGCTCAAATCTCCCATTCAGCTCGTGGATACGACCGATCTTCACCTCTCGATTCTGTCCTCCAGTATGTGGATTATATCGGGTTGGAGACGGGATACCCACTGGTCCGGGACCGATCTCAGGGTTCATGCGGCAGGATCGGAAGACCCGGAAGCGGAACTCAGCCCGGAAACCGGAACGTCGCTCGAACCAAGAGAATTAGTTGCCCAAAGCTGGTAGTTTCGTAGACTCATGATGCGGCCACCTTCACTGTTCCCCACCACTGTCGTCGGCAGCCTTCCCCGCCCCCAATGGGTCATGGACCTCTTTGCCCAGGAGATTTCGGGACAGGTCGATCCGGAAACCTTCCGGTCCCGATTGGACAGCGCAGTCCTTTACGCCATCCAGCTCCAGGAAATGGCCGGGGTCGACATCATTACCGATGGCGAATTTCGGCGCGAAAGCTACGTCAAGATCTTTGCCCAACGGGTGGGAGGGTTCGAGAGGGACCTGCTGGACGGCTCGGCGATTCTTGACGACGGCCAGTTCTACGACAGCCGGGCCCGCCGGGTGGTGGCTCCGTCCCAGGCCGAATCTCCTCTTCGCTACCCGGCGGTGGTCCGGCCCATCGAGGCCGGCCAACCGGTGGTCCTGGAAGAGGCCAGGTTTCTGATGGCCCACACGTCGCTGGCGGTCAAAGTGACCCTGCCCTCACCCTACATTCTGGCCCGGCGTCTCTGGCACCCCGACTTCTCGCGGGAGGCCTATCCCACTCGCGAGGATTTTCTGAACGACATCATTCCGGTCCTGCGCCGGGAAGTCCGTGAACTCGACGCCTTGGGCGTCTATTTCATCCAGTTGGACGATCCTTGGCTCTCGCTCTTCGTGGACGAAGGCTACCGGAGCCATTTCGAGGCGGTGGAGCGGGAGATACATACCAGCATCGACTGCATCAACCAGGTCGTTTCAGGAATCCGGCGGGCCAAGACCGGCGTCCATTTCTGCCGGGCCCACTACAACAGGAAGACCGGGTTTCGAGGAGATTATTCCTATCTCCTGCCCTACCTGAAAGACCTCCAAGTCGACCAGCTGGTCATGGAGTTCGCCCTCCCCAACGCCGGGTCGATTGAAGTTCTGGAGGCGTTTCCGCAGCATCTGGAATTGGGACTGGGTTGCGTCGACGTCCGGTCCGAGGAGATTCCCCCATCCGGCCGGATCGTGGAGATGGTTTGCCAGGCAGCCCGTTACGTGGGACGCGACCGGATCACGCTGAATCCCGACTGCGGCTTCGCCCCTTCGAACACCAACCCGATTCCCCTGGACGAAGCGTATCGGAAGCTCAAGGCCATGGCCGAGGCGGCCCGCCGGCTGAGGGAAATGTAACGGAGGGAAGAGGAGGCTTGTAACAGGTGATGGAGAAACAACCCCTTCAGTCCGAGTCCGCCGCCGATCGAGGACAGCCGGCTCGCAGCACCGTCATACACAGCCATCGTCTGGCGGACGGAATCTCGGGCAGCTCCCGGACAAACCAGTCGTTGCTGGTCCGTGGGGACCGTATCCAGGCCGTAGGCGCCAGGGAGGAGATTCTGAAGACCGCGCCGCCGGACGCTGCCGTCACCGACCTGGGACAGGCGTGCCTGGCTCCGGGGCTGATCGACAGCCATACCCATCTGAGTCTGTCGGGGGACGGCCGCAACTATACCGAAATGTTCTCCGAATCCGACGAGATGATGGTGCTCACGGGCGCCATGAACATGAAGAAGCACCTGGACGCGGGAATCACCACCATCCGGGAGCACGGTGCCCGCAACCGAGTCGGCTTCACTCTCAAGTCCGGACTCGCGCGAGGCTACATCCCGGGCCCCAGGATGTTGGTGAGCGGACGCCCCATCACCTGCACCGGCGGTCATTTCCACATGTGCAACGAGGTGGCGGACGGAGAGGCTGAGATCCGGAGGTCAGTCCGCCGGCTGGTCCACGAGGGCGCGGACTACATCAAGATCATGGCCTCCGGTGGAGGGACGGAAGGCACTATTCCGGGAGTGGCCACCTATACTGTCGAGGAACTGCATGCCGCCGCCCACGAAGCTCACCATTTCCATCGGCTGACGGCGGCCCATTGCCGGGCCAAGGAGTCTATGCGCCGAGCCGTCGAGGCGGGCATCGACCTGATGGAGCATGCCGAGTTCATGGATCCTGATGACAGGATGCGGTTCGACCCCAAGATCGCCGAGATGATGGCCGAGTCGGGCATCTGGATCAGTCCCACCCTCCAGACCTGGTGCAACTATCCCAGGATTGTGGAGCTGAGTCGGAGACGGGATTCGGGCGTCGCCACGTTTTCGGAAGAGAGGGAGCTGGATCATCTGGAGGAGCGGATGGAAGGACGCCTGGAGATCATGCGCCGGATGCTGGACTACTGTCTGCGCGAGCGCATCGTTCCCGGGACCGATTCGGGAGTCTTCAACATCGCCTTCGGGCACTTGGACTACGATTTGCAGATTCTCCACAAGGTCGGATTCACACCGTCCGAGTGCCTGGCCTCGGCGACCCGCATCTCGGCAGAGGCGATCGGACTTCAAGACGAGATCGGAACCATCGAACCAGGGAAGCGGGCCGATCTGGTGGCTCTGAATGGTGACCCGAATCGGGACGTGACCGCTTTCGGCCGGGTCGTGGCCGTCTTCCAGGCGGGAAGGCGGGTCTGGGTCGGCCCGAACGACGCCTCCACTCCATGACGCCCCGAAAAAAATCCGACGCGTGGCAGGGAGTCTACGCGCTGGTCCGGAGAATTCCGGAGGGCAAGGTCATGAACTACGGGCAGATCGCCCGCCTGCTGGAGCGGCCGCTCTCGGCTCGTGCGGTGGGCTGGGCCATGCACTCCTGTCCTCCCGGTCATCCCTGGCATCGGGTCGTCAGTGCGACGGGTGAGTGTTCCACCGATCGGCTCGCCTCTCATACTCCGGGTCTGCAACGGGCTCTGCTGGAAGCCGAGGGCGTCCGCTTCGGCCCATCGGGACGCGTGGATATGGACCGCTACCGATGGAACCCGGAAGAGGAGGAAAGAGGAAATAGGAAATAGAAAAGAAGGAGTCGTGGAGACAACCTGTCGTGCGGGGAGGGTTCAGACTCGGACGCGGGCCCAGTGGACGTTGAGGCAGCGTTCGTTCTCGCCGGCGTAGTAGGCGAGCAGAAGCAGATCGTCTTCCAGGAGGATCGCTGCAGGGTGGCCGAAGGTCCACTTCACCATGTCGTCCCAGAATTCGCTCAGATCGTCTCGATCACCCATGCCCCGCTCTTTGGGTCCTCCGGAGGCGTAGACTACCAACTCCTCCGACAGATCCCAGGTTCTGCCCTCATCCGGCGACATGACCAACCGCAGGCTGCCCGGCGGGTGGCGATGCACGTAGAAAAGGCCCAGACGGCCGTCAGGCAACGGGATGGGAACGGCGATCTGTCCCCGGATCCCGGTGGAGAAGGGTGGCTCCCAGGTCAGGGTCTCCGGGTCCCCCCAGGACAAATGGATTTCCAGGTCCTTCCGCGAAACTCGGTCATAGGTCCAGAAGGCAGCCACCGGACGTCCCGTCCGAGGGCAGACCGCCTGTCGCTGGTCATAGAAGAAGAGGCGGTCCGCCGGATCTCTGGCCACGTCGACGACCTGATCGAATACTCTTCCATCCGTCGCAAACAGGGCATGAGCTGAGTGGAGGCTCGGCCCGCCCTCCCGCTCCGGTTCCTGCCGTTCGATCGGCACCAGCCAACCGCGACTCGGAATCCGGATCGGGCTTCCGGCCAGGACCGGGTAGTTCCACGGCGACGTGTCCAGGACTTCGTAGCCGGACCAGGTCGCGCCTCCATCCGTGGAGCGGGCCTGGATGATTCGGCACGGCGCCACGTGATCGCCCTCGCTGTCATACAGGGGCCGTCCGCCGGACCGGTGAAGCCAGGTGAGAAACGCCAGAAGAGTGCCCTCGGACAGGGGAATGATCTCGGCTGCCCGAACCTCACCGGGGACCCCTGTGAAGCCGGGACGAAAGCTGTCGGAGACGATCTGCCAATGCCTGCCGCCGTCGACGCTCGATACCACCAGGCAGTTGCCGTCCGCCGACTCCTTGTCGCTGCCCCGGCGGAAGGTGGCTAGCACTCGTCCGTCCGGGAGGCGGCACAACGAAGTGAAGCAATGTGACCTCTTGCCTCCGAGCAGATTCTCGGCGTCGATGATGTTTCCGCGATCCAGAATTTCCATGACGATCCCCGCGCCCGTCACCCGGCGACCCGGTAGATTCGCGCCGCATTCCCTCCCAGGACCAGACTGCGGTCCTCGTCGGTCATGAACTCGGTGTGGTGGCGGATGGTGTCGATGCACTGCTTGTAGGTGCAGGCCCGCCCCGCCCACGGCATGTCGGCTCCCCAGATCATCACCCGGGCCCCGAAGCGTTCGTAGATTCGCCGGATCATCTCCTTGTGCCGCGGGTACGGGAATTCGGAATCTCTCGCTCCCCAGACAGCCTCATTCTCCCAGGCCAGGACGTAACCGAACTCCAGGTGGAAGTTGCCCAGCTTGAAGAGCTCGAAGAACTCGGTCGGGTTGTCCACATGGTTGGGATCGGAGGGAGGCAGCACGTTGCTGCCCTGATGAGCGTTCACCACCTGCAGTTCCGGGAACCGGCGGCAGACGTTCTCGATTTCTCCGATCTCCCGGAGGTAGTCGGCCTTGGAGTTGAAACCGGTCTCCAGGAACACCGGGATCTTCAAACGGATACAGGCCTTCCAGAGGGCGTCGGCGCGGAGGTCGTCCCGGGGTTGCCCCTTGGGCATGTGGGAGCAGAGTCCCCGGTATCCCAGTTCGTCGACGGCTCTTTCCAGTGTTTCCAGCTCTACCGCAAGCTGCCGGTCGTCCTTGGTCAGGTCGTAGTCGATGTCGGTCGTTCCGATGAAACGGTCGGGCCAACGGCGAATGCAATCGGCGTAATAGACTTCCCGGCCCCAGACCTTGGCCATGTATCCGGTCTGGATCACTCCCATGTCCACGCCCACGATGTCCATGTGGGCCAACATCTGCTCAGGCTCATGGATGGGGTCGCCCATGGTTTGGGGCCCGCGGCGGATCCAGCAGTCCTCGCCATGTTTCCGCCATCTCCAGATGCCGTATTTCCCCTGTGTGAAGCCGATCTCCTCGTCGGGTTCCGGGATGTACCTGGGATCAGTGTGGCTGGCGACGAACCTCCCCCAGAGGCTCCGGACGGCGCCCTGCATGATGCGATTGTGAGTATCCGGATCGTCGTATCCGAGGGGGCCGGTCTGATCGGGAAAGACGTGAACGTGGTGGTCGATGACCAGGGAGCGTTTTGGAGATTCGGATGAACAACCCGAGGCCGTCCAGCTGCCGGCAAGTCCGGGGACGGCCAGAGCGGCCGAGCCGGTCAGAAAGCGGCGTCGATCCAGGTTCGGGTTCATGGCGGTATCTCCTTTTGGGATTTTGGTTACAGGGAACATCCGAGGTCACCCGGTGCCGTCGTCCCGGTAAAGCTCGGTATCTTGTGCCCTTGCGGAACGTGACCTATCATGATGGGCGGCTGGTCGCAAGCGAGCGTGCCGGGACTTAGAAACGCCAACGGGAGCCAATCCATGGACGCCATTGACTTCGGCATTTTCATCATGCCTTTCCACCCCGCGGAGAAGCCCCGATCCCAATGCCATGACGAGGACCTGGAACTGATCATTCGGGCCGAGGAACTCGGATTCAGTGAGTTCTGGATCGGTGAGCATCACACCATGAAGTACGAGAACATCGTGATGCCAGAGATCTTCATCGCCCGGGCCCTGGGGGAGACCAGCCGGATTCGGATGGGCCCGGCTCCGGTCTGTCTCAATCAGCACCACCCGGCCCATGTGGCCTGCCGGCTGGCCTTTCTGGACCACCTCTCCAAGGGGCGGCTCAATCTCTGCTTCGGACCGGGCAGCGTGCCGGCGGATATGGAGATTTACGGCTTGAAGCCCAAGGACGCCTCACAAATGGCGTCCGAGGCCACCGACATCATCCTGAAGCTCTGGGAATCGGATCCTCCGTATGAGTACGACGGGCAGTTCTGGTCCATCCGTCTCGACGATCATGTCGACGATGAGGCGGGAATCGGATTCATTCCCAAGCCTTTCCAGCATCCTCATCCCCCCATCGCCGCACCGGGAACGAGCCGGAATTCGGGGACCATGAAGGCAGCCGGACGGAGGGGATTCCAGCCCTTTGGACATTGTCTGGTGACGTCCAATGTCCTGCGAAATCTGTGGGATACCTATGAAGAGGCCGCACTGGAGGTGGGGCGCACGCCGGATCGGAAGGACTTCAAGATCGCGCGATCCATTTTTCTGGCCGACACCACAGGGGAGGCCCGCGCCCGCGCCCGGACCAATTCGGTGGCCGGCAACTACGAGTACATCGGCGGGTTCCTGGACAAGGGACCGGGACGCGCGATGTACAAGCGGGATCTAGACATGAGCGACGCCGATTGCAATCTGGACTACCTCATGACGGAGCAGATCATCGCCGGAGACGTGGATGAAGTGTTGCGCCGGCTGTTGCTCATGGTGGAAGAAACCGGCCCCTTCGGCACTTTGATTCTCATGTGTTACGACTGGGATGACAAGGCGAGTTGGCTCCGCAACCTGGAACTTTTCGCCAATGAGCTCATGCCTCGGTTGAACCGGGCGGTCGGTGCGCCGGCAGTTGCCTGAGGTGCCGGGTGAGCCGCCGAGCCTGATCCAAAACCCCTGAAACAATGAAGCTGAGCCAGGACGTAGTCGATCGTGTGAACCGGGCCGTCCGCCCGGACCGGCTGACGGAATTGGCCGTCGAGCTGATCCGGATCCCAAGCCCCACCCAGAACGCCGGCGAGGTGGCGGATCGTCTGGCGGAGGTTCTAGCGGCGGAGGGATTCGAAGTCGCCCGGCCGGAGGCAGCGTGGCCCCGGTCTCCGGCCGTAGTCACCCGATTCACTTCGGGGGTTCCGGGGCGGACCCTTCAGTTCAACGGCCACCTGGATACGGTGCATCTCCCCTTCGTTCCTCCCCGCATCGAGGATGGAGTCCTCTACGGGAGCGGGGCCTCGGACATGAAAGCGGGTGTGGCGGCCATGTGCGAGGCCTTGCTGGCGGTTCGGGATTCCGACGTCCTGGAAGCAGGCGGGATCCTGTTGACGGCTCATGACCTCCACGAAGCCCCGTGGGGCCGGGGCCAGCAGTTGGCGGCGCTGATCGACGAGGGGTACGTGGGAGATGCAGCGCTGTTGCCGGAGTATCTCTCCAGCACTCTTCCCGTCGTGGGCCGGGGCATGGCCAATGTGGAGGTGACCCTCAGCCGGCAGGGAACTCCCGTCCATGAGGTTTTGGGTGGATTGGAGCAGCCGCGCGTGATCGCCGCCGGCGCCGACTTGGTGACCCGGCTCGAAGCCGTCGACCGGAGCCTGACCGGCAGGACCCATCCGCTGGCTGGAAGGGAGAGCATCTTCATCGGCAAAGTCGCCGGAGGAGAGATCTACAACCAGTCCCCGACCGAGTTTCGTCTCGCCGGCACCTGCAGGTGGTTGCCGGGAACGGCCGTGGATGACGTGCGGAAACGGTTTCTGGAGGCTGTCGCCGGGATGGAGCCAAGGCCGGGCGTCCAGGTTGACGCTCAGTTTCACTACCGCCGGGACGCATTCGAGATGAACCTGGAGCACCCCCTGGTCAGCGCGTTTCAGGACTCCTGCCAGGCTGTCATGGGTCGATCCCTGCCCCATGGAGCCAAACCCTTTATTGACGACGGCAATACCCTGAGGGAATTGGCCGGTATCGAGACCATTACCCACGGCCCCCGGGCCACGGGCGCCCACACCACCGGGGAGCAGGTTCCGGTGGATGATCTGGTCCGTGTGGCTCGGGTCTACGCTTCCACGGCGGTGGCGTTCTGCTCCGGATAGAAAAGACCGGAGAGAACAGAGAAAAGAGGAAAGAGTGAAAGAAAAAGAATCGTACGCACAGGGCGGACCAGGGGAGCCGGAGTTCGTTACTCGAACCGATTCCATACCTCCTGAAAGGACGGGGGAGGAGCAGTTCCTGCGTCAGATACTGGTGCGGGCCCAGATGAGCGAGTTCGCCCAGGATCCCTTCATCATGTCCCGGGCCAAGGGAGTCCACTACTGGGACGTTCACGGCAAACGGTACCTGGACGGGATCTCGGGAATCTACGTGGTCTCCGTGGGACATTCCAATCCGCGGGTGATGGACGCGATTCGCCGGCAGATGGAGGTGCTGCATTTCTCCCCCACCATGCATGGCAGCAATCCACTGGCCGTCGAACTGGCCAATCGCCTGGTGGCCGTCGCTCCCGGCGACCTGGATGCGGTCAAGTTCCTGACCGGAGGATCGGAGGTGACGGAGGCGGCCATCACCATGGCCCGCCAGTACCACCGGTTGACCGGGAACGCGGGCAAGTACAAGATCATTTCCCGCTACCAGTCGTGGCACGGGTCGACCATGGGGTCCCTCTCCGCATCGGGACTGACCAGCCGCCGGAGCATGCGGGAACCACTGGCTCCGGGTTTCATACACGTCTTTCCCCCCACCTGTTACCGCTGTCCCTTCGGCAAGGAGTATCCGGACTGCGAAATCACCTGCGCCAGCCTCATCGGCGACGTGATCGAGGGCGAGGGGCCGGAAACCGTGGCCGCCGTCATCGTGGAACCCATCGGCCATACCGGAGGCATCATCGAGCCGCCCGAGGAGTACCTGCCAAAGCTGCGGGAAATCTGCGACCGCCACAACGTCCTTCTCATCTTCGACGAGATCATCACCGGCATGGGCCGCACCGGACAGATGTTCGCCGCCGAGACCTTCGGCGTCCTTCCCGACCTTCTCTGCGTGGGGAAGGGGCTCTCGGGCGGATATGCTCCCCTGTCGGCGATGCTCTGCCGCAGGCACATCGCCGACACTTTCTGGGGGGACCCCGCCACCAATCCCGGATTCGTCGCCGGCCATACCTTCGAGGGGAACCCCATCTCCTGCACGGCGGGCCTGGCGACTCTGGCCGAGATCGTGGAGCGGGATCTCTGCGGCAATGCCAAGCGCGTGGGAGATCATCTGCGGCGCGGATTGGAGGGGCTCCGCCGCCACGGCATCATCGGCGACATCCGGGGGCGAGGACTCTTCCTGGGTCTGGAATTCGTCCGGAACCCGGAGACCAGGGAACCCTTCTCCGACCGGATCTCCATCGGGAAGCGCATCGGCAAGAGGGCCCTCGACCATGGATTGCTGACCCGGTTCGATCCCAACTGGATCGCACTGGGCCCGCCTCTCGTTCTGACGGCGGCGGAGGCCGATCAGATCGTGGAGATACTGGATCGGAGTATCGGGGAAGTCCTCGAAGAGTTGGAGGAATCGGAGTGACGAGCGCCGCTGAAGACTACGATCTGCTTCTGAAAGGGGGGACGGTGATCGACCCGGCCAATGGCCGGCGAGGCCTCCTGGACGTGGCCGTCAAGGGGGGCCGGGTCGCGGCCGTTGCCCGTGACCTTCCGGTCCAGGATTCGGCCGAGGTCCTGGACACGTCCGGCCTCCTGGTGGTGCCCGGCCTCATCGATCTGCACACGCACGTCTACGAAGGGGTCTCCTTCCTGGGGATCGAGGCGGACGATCTCTGTCCGCGCACGGGAGTCACCACCGTCGTCGACACCGGCTCGGCCGGGTGGATCAACTACAAGGGGCTGGAGCGATACGTAATCGGACCCTCCGAGACTCGCATCTACGGTTACGTGAACCTTTCCGGCGTGGGCCTTCCCTCGCGCCGGGGTGAACTGGTCCATCACGACTATCTGGATGCCGGCGAGTGCGCCGAATGCGTCCTTCGCCATCCGGACACGGCCTTGGGCGTCAAGGTCCGTCTCTATGAGGGTGTAGCGGGCGGGATGGATCTGCGGGATGTCCTGAAGGCGTCCGTGGAGGCGGCGAAGGAATGCGGAAAGCCGCTCATGATTCACATCAGCGGATCGGACGTGACGTTGGAGGACCTGCTTCCACCTCTTCGAACCGGCGACGTGGTGACTCACTGTTGCCACGGAACCGAGGCCGCGTCGATCCTGGACGGGGAGGGGAAGATCCGTCCCGTGGTGCGGGATGCCCGGGAGCGCGGGATCCTGTTCGACGTGGGCCACGGCGTGGGAAGCTTCGCGTTCCGCATCGCGCGCCGGTCGGTGGCCGAGGGATTCCTGCCCGACACCATCAGCACCGACATCCATACCCTGTCCATCAACTATCCCGTCTACGACCTTCCCACGACCCTGTCCAAGTTTCTGGGGCTGGGCCTCTCCCTGGACGAGGTCATCGAACGAGCCACCATCGAACCGGCCCGGATCATCGGCATCGATTCCCATCTGGGACACGTCGGCGTGGGCGCCACTGCCGATATCGCGGTGCTGGCGTTGGAGGAGGGCCGATTCTCCTTTTTCGACGTGGAGCACGAGAAGCTGGTCGGCCCTCAGAGACTGGTCTGCAAGGCCACTATCAAGGACGGCAGGGTCTGGTGGCGCGCCGGTGAGGACGGCCAGACAGCAGATGTGTGACTTCCCGCTTCAAAGAACCCCCAACCCTTTGAGATGATCCCGTAGTCTCTCCATCTCCCGGTCGGACAGGGAATAGTGGGGCTTGCGCCTCCACCGTCCGGCGATGCCGTAGATCTCCAGCATGGCGTGCATGCCCGCGTCGAATCCTCCCTGAAGCTTCGCCAGGAAGTCGAACAGCGGCATGTCGCAGGTCCTGATGACCTCTCTGGCCTGATCCAGGTTCCCATCCTGAATGGCCGACCAGTATTGCCGGGCGACTTGGGGGTGGAAGGCGATATAGGTCGACATGTATCCGTCGCAGCCATAAGGATGCAGGTCCAGGTGGTTCTGCTTCATCCCGCCGGAGAAGACCGCCCACCGCTCATGCACCAACAGGCACATGCGCCGTGCAAACTGGCCCTTGACGTCATCCTTGACGGCAACGATTCCGTCGACTTGCTCCACCAGGACCTGCATGGTCTCCAGCCCGAAGTCGATCCCCCGGGGGCCATAGAGATTCGTCACCACCATTACCGGCATTTCCCGGGCCACGGCGCCATAGTGTTCCGCCAGGGTCTGGGAGGTGCAGGAACCGGCCCAGTCGGGTGGGAGCACCATCAGGACGTCGGCGCCCACCTCGCGGACGTACCGGGCGAAGTCAACCGCTCGGCTCGTGGAATGGTAGCGGTCCGCGGCCACCACCAGGGCGCGTCCCGCGGTCTGCTCCACGGTGACGCGGGTGACCTGGGCAATCTCGGAATCGCTCAGGATCAGGAAATGGCTGTCACCCGCGGTGAGAAGGACGGTGCCGGCTCCATTTTGAATGTTGCGTTCGATGTGGCTCCTGAGACCGTTGGTGTCCAAGCTGCCATCTTTGTTGAAGGGCGTCCGAATCGATCCGAAGGGGCCCGTCAGTGCCGACCGGATCTCTTGCCGAGTCCACTTTTGCTTCATCGTATCGGTCTCCTATTTCGAACCGGATCAATATCCGGCTCTTTTGTCTACCAACCCCTCCAGAGGTTCACTCCGTCGAAATCGTCTCAGGTTCCGAAAAAACAGGTCGAGGACGGCGTCCTCCTGTTCCCTGGAGGTGCCTCGACAGGGAGTCACCACCAGGTTGGGGTTGGTCCAGAAACGGGAATCCGCCTCCGGCATCCGGACGTCCGGATGTTGACCCGACGGCTGCAGGCAGACCCCGGCGATCCAACCCTCCTCCAGAGCCCGCTCCAGAGCCGCAAAGTCGAACAGCGGCGGTCGTCCGGACGAATCGATGAGATAGGCCGAAGGCTTCATGGACCGCAGTTGAGACTGCCCCATGAAGCCTCGTGTCCCCCTTGTCAGGGGCACTGCCAGTACCACGAAGTCGGACGTCGAGAGGAGTTCCGGCAGCCGGTCCGCGGCAAAGATCTCGTCGACGGAATCGACCAGGCAGCGCGGTCGCCGCGCCGTTCCCAGAACCCGCATCCCCAGGGAACCGCAGACCCGGGCGATGGCCCGGCCCATGTACCCGAGGCCGATGATTCCCACCGTCTTTCCCTCCAGGTCGAACGGTTGAAGTTCCCCGTCCCGCCCCGGATCCCACTGCGTCATGGGTGGTCGGCCCAGAAGATGAATCCGGCGGGAGAAGAGCAACATGGCGGCGATGGCGTGCTCCGCGCCGGCGGTCCCGAAGCAGGGCTTGGAGCAGGTCAGGGGAATCGGACTCTCCACCAGTTCGGGGAACAAGTAGTGTCCGGCTCCGCCCACCATGGCATGAATCCAGCCAAGACGCCTGCCCCGGGCCAGAATTTCCGGGTCGAGGGCGCCGACCTGCAGAACCTGAGCGTCGGCGACCTCCTTCAGGATGGTCTTCCGGTCCGCCGAAACGACAATCTCGATCCCATCGCATTGCTCGGCCGCGGCCCGCTCCAGAATTCGGTCGCGCCATGCGTCCCAGGTGACCAGGATCTTGTCGACTTTCGGCAGCTGCAAATTATTTCTCCCGGATCTCTTCCAGGACCAGATCCCCCAATCCCAGTCCGGGAGAAGCGGGAAGCTCCAGGTAACCCCCGCACTGTTCCAGGGGAGATTCGAACAGCCTCCGGTGAGCCCTCTCCAAGCGCCGGAGGTCCTCCGGAAGCGACCGGAAACCGGCAAAGGCCGGGTACTCGATCAGGATGCCGTTTCCCACCGTGGCCAGAACGTTCAAGTGAGCGGCGACGGCAATGCCGGTCCAGGGACAGTGGGGGATGCAAAGAAGGCCTTCTTCCTCTGATTGGCGAGCCACTCGAACCATCTGCGTGATCCCCATCTGCTGCGCGTCCGGCTGGATGACGTCCACCGCCCGCCGCTTGAGGAAGGGCCGGAAATCCGTGGAGGTGGTCAGGCTCTCCCCGGTGGCGATCCTGATCCGGGAGGCCCGGGTCAGGGCGGAGAAGCCGTCGACATCGAAGGGGTGGAGCGGTTCCTCCAGGAAGAAGAGGTCGAATTCCTCCAGCAGGCGGGCGGCTCGCATCGCATCCTTGACGGTCCAGCCCCGATCCAGGTACGCGGGACAGCCGAAGTCGATCATGAGAAGGGTCTCCGGACCGACGGCCTCACGGATCAGCGCCAGACTCTCGAGGTCTTCGGGGCCAAAATAGTTGCCCCAGCCGAACTTCACCGCCTTGAACCCCTCCTCCAAGTAGGCCCGGCATTCGCGAACCAGTTCTTTCGGAGACTTGTGCCGGGGCCGGCCGGCACGCAGCGCCGGCAAATCGAAGGCGGTGGCACTGGCATAGACCATGATGCGGGACTGGACCGCGCCTCCCAGCAGGTCGTAGATGGGCAACCCCCGGGCCTTGCCCGTCAAGTCCCAGAGAGCCAGGTCGATGGCGCTCATGGCATTGACGGCCAAGCCCCCTTCACCTCCTCGGCCCCGCTGCGCCTGCCAGGTCTCGAACATCTTGCGCCAGAGGCGGTTCGTTTCGGTGGGGTCCTCACCCAGCAGCAGGTCGCCAAGGGCCCCGGGGCCTTCTTCCACCAGGGCCCGCACCGCCGGTGCGTAGGCAGAAGTGGCGCCAATCCCGGAATATCCCTCGTCGGTGGTGATGCGAACCAGGCAGGGATTGTTCCGCAGCACCCGGATGCCGGTGATCCTCATGGCGGAAATATAGAACAGGAGAGGAGGAAAGAGGAAAGAGAAAAATAGAAAAGAGAGATGAGGAGGACCTCCTGCATTCGGCGGCGTCCGGTCCGCGCCCGGCTACGTGTAAACTACCTGACTTTCTTCACTCTTTTCTCTCTCCGCTTTTCCCTTTCCTCATGATGTGCGGTTGGAGCGCCGGGCTTGAGATGCGAAGTCCCTGGCTCCGACCCAGGGGGCTCCGACCCGCTGGAAGAAGGCCACCCGGCGGCGGATTTCCTCGGGGGATGGACGGTCCACGTAGCTGACCAGAACGCCCAGAAGGCAGATTGCCGGCATCAGATAGACGTAGATCCAGCGGGCCCAGACCGGATACGGAACCACCGGGTCGGCCAGAATGTTGGCGTATACCGCGATTCCGACTCCCAGGACCCAACCCAGCAGGAGACAGACGATTGAGGCGCGTCGACTCGCCTTCCACCATAGGAATCCGAAGACGCAAGGGAAGAACATGGCCGCAAAGAGAGTATTTCCGAAGAGATTGATGACGACCAGCAACTTGCCCAGCAGCGTCATACAGAGCAGAAGGGTGATGACGCCCAGGACCAGCGTGATCTTGCGTCCCACCCTCAACTGGTCCGCATCCGTTGCCTGAGGCCTGAACCATCCCTTGTAGAAGTCTTGGACCACCATGGCCGAGGTGGTGTTCCAGATGCTGGACATGGTGGTCTGGCAGACGGCGAAGAGCATGGCCAGCATCAGGCCGCGGATGCCGGGCACCAGAAACAGATTCATGGCTCCACCCATGGCCTGATCCGGATCCTGCAGGCCGGAGTGGTGCCCGTGATAGATGAGAGTGGCGATCTGACCGCAGGCATAGAGGAGGGTCGTGACCAGGGTGGCGATTCCCACCGCGGCGAAGGCCACCTTTTCGTTCCGGGCCGCGAACATCCGCTGCCCATACCAGGGCGCCAGGGGATAGCAGAGGAGGATGACCACGTTCAGAGTGACGATGAAATGGAGGGGTAGAACCGGGTCGGGATCCACGGCTTGGTAGGAGTGGAGCAGGGGCTCGGGCGATGCGTACTGGAGGGCGCTGATGGCCAGGAGAGGCAGCACCACCACGGTCACAAGCAGTGATGCGGAATCGGTGAAGGCCACCGAGATGAGGCCGCCGGCCCAGGTGAAGATGAGGACGGTCGTGCTGATCACGAGGGCCGTCCAGACCAGGGTTCGGTCCGCCGTGATCCAACCCGGGACCAGCTCTCCCGAGGGTGCGAGTCCCAGCGCCGAGGAGAAGGTCTTGCTGGTGGCGATGAGGTACCCCGAAGAGAAGAGAGTCAATATCAACGTCGTGCACAGGCTGACGGCTCGGCGCAATCCCAGGGAGTATCGGGCCTCGAACATCTCGGCGATGCTCACCGCCTGGAGCCGCTGCCAGCGGCGCGCCACCAGCAGGCCGTAGCTGCCGAGTCCGACGATGAAGATCAGGCAGAGCCAGGCGGCACGGGGTCCCGCCGTGTAGCTGATGCTCCCGAACCAGATCATGGTGGAGGGGTTCAACTCGGTCATCACCAGCGTGCCCACCAGGGCGAACAGGCCCAGTTGCCGGCCGGCGACGGTGTAGTCCAGAGAGGTGCGGACGCGGCGCGAAACCCAGAGCCCATAGCCCAGGGCGCCGAGGGCGTAGAACGCCACGATACCCAGGTCGATCTCGTTCCCGGTCATGGGGCGCTAATCTTTCTGGGGCCAATCGAACACGGCGGCGATGAGCTCCTTGGAGTGCTCCAGGGCCAGCTCATACGCTTCCTTCATGCGCTCGGGCGGGAAGCGGTGGGTGATCAGGGAATCGAATCGCATGTCCCGGGTGGCCAGGAGGCTCATGATGTACTGGAGGTTCCTGCGGATGTTGAACCGCAGGTCCGAGGCCGGGGCATCGGTGCCGGGAGCATAGCCGGCGCCCAGAAGCGTGAGCTGCTTGGCATAGAACCATTCGGGGTCCAGGGGATTGAAATCGGGCGGTGCCTCGAATCTTCCCGGAAATCCCAGGATACTGATCCGCCCTCCGGTGCGGGCGATGTCCACCGAGAGCCGGTACGCGGGCCAGGGATTCGCGGTGAGGACGACGAGATCGGTCCCCTCGTCGCCGAAGGTCTGGGCGATACAGTCGCCGACACCGGGATCCCTGTACTCGACGGCGGCGTGGGCGCCCATCCTCAGGGCGGCCTCCGACCGCTTGGGAGAGTTGGAGATGGCCACGACCTTGGCGCCCATGGCGCGAGCCAGACCCACGGTGCAGAGCCCGATCACGCCCAGGCCCACGATGGCGACGTTCTCCCCGGTCTCGTACCGGGCCTGCCGCATTCCGGCCAAGCCCAGATGAGTGAGATAGGCCAGCGACGCCTCATCGGCCGGGACGCCGTCCGGGATCGGAGTCAGTACCTCGTCCTCACTGGCGATGAAGGCCGACTGGTGGTAGTGGCGCGAGAAGATCCTCTGTCCCGGACTGAATTGGGTGACCGCCGAGCCCACCTTGCGAACGACTCCCACGTTGGAGTAGCCCACCTGGCGAGGGTAGTCGGGTGCGTCGGGAACGTAAGTGGAGTCGCCCAGGTAGTTGCCGAGGTCGGTTCCCGTGGAGAGGGCCGAAACCAGGGTCTCCACGTAGAGTTGGTTCGGCTCCAGAGCGTCGCTGTCGAGTTTCCGCTCCTCCACTCGGAGGTCCCTGGCACCGTACAGTATGGCCGCTTTCATGCTACTGTCTCCCTGTCGTTGTGACTTGATCAGTGACGGTGCCGTCACGGACGACTCATAAGAGTCCCGAATTCAACACGGGCGCAGGATATAGCAACCCGGGGGGTGGGACAACTGCTCCAATCGGGAATCTCAACGTGTATCCTGAGTGGGTGAGGTTGGGTCCGCCATGTCGGTTCGCATACTGCAGTTGAGCGATCCTCACTTGCTGTCCGACCCGGACGGACGGCTTCGGGGTGTCCCCACCTATCGATCCTTGCAGCAGGTCCTTCTTCATTTGGATAGAGAAGCCGCCGGCTTCGACCGGGTGATCCTGACCGGGGATCTGGCCCACGATGAGCAGCGGGAAACCTACCGGCTCCTGAGGCGGACATTGGAAGAGAGAAACACCCCTGGGCGGATGATCCCGGGAAACCATGACAGCCGTGTATTCATGCGGGAGGTGTTCCCAGAAATGTCCGGTCCCGGCCGGGATTTCTTCGGCTTCTCATTGAACCTGCCGGGCTGGAAGCTGGTGGGGCTGGATTCGCGGCTGCCTGGATTCGTCTCCGGACAGGTCGGCCACCGCCAGTTGGCCTGGTTGAGGCGGGAACTGGAGGCGGATCCTGGAACGCCCACGATCCTTTTCATCCATCATGTTCCGGTTCCCGTGGGGTGTCCCTGGATGGATCGGATTGGCCTGGAGGATGCCGGGTCCCTCTCCCGGGTCGTGGATGCCGCTCCCCAAGTGCAGCTCGTCTGCTGCGGGCACGTCCATCACGAGTTCCGGGGCCAACTGGGGAACGCCACGGTCCTGGCGGCTCCCTCCACCGCTTTCCAGTTTCTTCCCCAGGGGGAGAGCCCGGTCTTCGATCCGATACCGCCAGGAGCCCGGATCCTGGAACTGGACGGGTCCCGGTGGAGGACCAGTGTCGTCCGCGTTCCCGAATTGATCTGGGTGCCCGATCGCGACTCCTGAGGAGAGCCGCATGCCGGCTCCGGGTCAGAATCCCGAACCGCGTTCCAGAAACAGGAACAGGTTGACCAGGTCCTGCAGGGTCATGGTCTCCAGCACGTCTTCCGGCATGATGGAGATCTGGGAGGTTCGCCGATCGGTGACGAGGTTCTTGGGGATCTCGATTTTCTCGCCGGAGGAGTCGATGAGGGTCAACGTCTCTTCGGTTTCATCCGCCAGCATTCCGGTCATCGGCTCCCGCCCCGACGCCTCGACGATGAGCGCCGTGTACTGGTCGGAGATGACCTTGGAGGGGAACATGATGGCCTCCAGAATCTCGGAACGGCGAAAGCGCTTGACCGCCGTCGACAGATCGGGCCCTCCGCCCCGACCCTCGCTGCCGAATACGTGGCAATTGGAACACTTGGCCCGGTGGAACACGGCCCGGCCCCGTTCCGCACTCCCCCTCTCATACGAGCCGGGATCGAATTCCAGGAAGAGGCTCAATTCCTCGAAACTCATCTGTGTGAGCCGCGATCTCTCAGGTGGCGGATCTCCGCTGATGAGTTCCAGAACCCGCTCCGCCCGCTTCCGCGCCTGCTGTTCCTCCCGGGCTTCGGCCTGAGCCCGCTCGTCGGGCGGAAGCAGGTCCAGCACGTCTTCCCAGAGCCGCGTGATGTAGCCGTGCATGCTGGCCGCTCCCGGCATCTGCCATCCCCGGTCGAACCACTCGACCACGGCGTTTCTCTGGTCCCGGCTCCAACCCTGCTTGATGGATCGGAGCGCGTAGAGCGTATGGATCTGTTCCTGCTGGGACTTCTCCGGGTTCAGTTCCCCGATCATAGCCCCGATGGCGCCCGGCGTCTGCAGGAACCCCAGGAGCGTTTCCAACTCCCGGTTCACGAGAGGATCGTCTGTGGGATAGAGATCCAGCAGCCGGGAGCCGAGACGGGAGGCGAAGGGTTCGCGTCCCGGTGCCTCTGGGGCCGGGTCGCGGAGGAAGGCCAACTGGCAGATTCGCAGGTAGCCGAGTCGAATCTCCTCGGTCATGGGGTGGCGGCCGTACTCCAGGACCCTTTCCAGGACGGCGTTCCAGTCAAGGCCCGGGCTGTTTACCCGGATCAAGGCCAGAAGGCCTTCCAGGGCAGCGCGGGGCCGATCCCGTACAGAGTCTCGCAGGACCGACGAGGTCCAAAGTGGCGGGTCCAACCGCTCCAGCGCCAGCCGTGCGGCGTGACGGACGAACCGGTCGGAATGATCCATGAGGCGATAAAGGCTCCGAGCCAGAGCCTCCGGGTTCGGCTGGGCCGAATCGAAACTCAGTCCAGACCGGAGCAGAGATTCGGCGGCGCGCCTCGCCACCAGGGCATCGGAGTCGCCCAGCCGCTCATGCAGGCTCGAAGAGACCCTGTTCAAGGGGTGAGTCCCCAGTAGCAGGACGGCGGCCGCGCGGACCTTCGGATCCTCATCCCGGGAAAGCTGGTCCAACAACGTCGGGCCGGGCGCCGGTCCCAGGGTCTGAAGCAACTCCAGGGCGCGGACTCGCTGCCGGGACGGGGACGCCCGGTCTCGGGAAATTCGGACCAATTCCGGCTCCCAACGGGTTCCCAATCCGGATTTGACCCGGGTCACCGCCAACTGTCCCCAGGCGGAGCGATGCATGGGCTGGGTCAGGGCTTTCCGGATACCCGAGCCGGTTCCCACAGAGGACTCGGCCGTCGCTCCGGCGTAGCGGACCCGGTAGAGTCCGCCGCTGGTGGAGCGTCCCCCCGTGGAGAAATAGAGGAACCCGTCGGGACCGACGTCCAGGTCGGTCACGTTCAAGGGTTCCCCCGAGACGAAGTCCTCGCCGGAGGCGACGTAGGTGGCCCCGGCCGGCTCCAGGAAGCTGACCCGGATACGCCCCCGGGACCAGTCCCCCAAAAAGAGGGCACCGTGATATTTCCGGGGGTAGGTCCGGTGCAGGTAAAAGGCGATTCCCACCGGGGAGCCGCGCCCGAGCCTCTCGACGGCGGGGAGCGAATCAGGGTAGTAGCCGGGGAACTTTCCGGATCCCGTCCGCCACCCGTAGTCTCCTCCGGGGACGGCGTGAAGGACCCGGATGGGCCGGTACCAGGGCAGTCCGAAGTCCCACTCCATATCCGAATCGAAGGTGAAGAGTTCACCCTGTGGATCGAGGGCGAAGTCGAAGGCGTTCCGGAACCCGGCGCTGAATTGGGTCCACCGGTTGCTGGACAGATCCAGCCGGTGGATGGTGCCCGCGGGCACCCGGATCGAATTGGCGTGGCCCCGGGGATCCAGGTAACGCTCCAGCAGGTGGTCTTCCTGGAGTCCCCGGGAAGGAGAGCCGGGGTCGACGGTCACGTCGGGGTAGGCGTAGTTGCCGTAGAGCAGGTACAGGTCCCCGTCCATTCCGGTCAGGATGGCGTGCGGCCCATGCTCTCCGATCCGCCCCCGGCTGGCGGCGATCAGGGTGGTGGAGTCGGCCTGGTCGTCGCCGTCCTCGTCGACCAACCGGTAGAGGCCGGGTCCTTCGGGGCCGTTGGATTGAACCAGCAGGTCTCCGGCCCCCAGGTAGTGCATGCCGTGCGCTCGCTGGACCCGGTTCGAGAACTCCCGGACCCCTTCGAATCGGCCGTCGCCGTCTTCATCCAGCAGGATGTGGATGCCGCCGTGCTCACGCGCCACGACCGGCCTGCCCCTGTGGTCGAAGGTCATGTTGACCAGTGAGCCCAGCAGCTCGTCGGTGGCCGCCTGCTCCACCTGGAAGCCCGGGGCAGCCTGAAAACGATCCTTCCCTCGCCGGTGCCGGCCGGCAGTCCTGGCGGCTCTGATCTCGATGTCCTTGAACAGGACCCGCATGGGCGGCCCGGTGTGGAGTTGGAGGGCGATGATGCCCGATCTCGACCCCTCGGGATCAGTAATGTCGCAAACCAGGTGGCCATTGAGTATGAGGCGGACCCGGCGGCCCTCGCAGATGATCTCGTACCGGTTCCATCCCGTCAGGTCGGCGCGTGAGTTGATGGCCGCCTTCTCCTCGGGACTCAGCTTCTTCCAATAGTCCATCATGCCGCGTTTGCCCTCGTCGTAGAGCATGCCGAAGTAGTTGGCGTCGGCGATGTCGGCCTGATAGCCCTTGACCACGTGGTCGGGGTGCTGCTCGCTGCGGAACTGGATTCCGCTGTTCCCCCGGATCAACTTCACCGAGACTCGCAGGGTGAAATCGCTGAAGTTCCGGGTGGTGGAGAGAAAACTGTTGCGTTCGATCTGCGTCTCCTCCGTGGAGCCGGTGATCACTCCGTTCTCCACCTTCCAGAGTCTCGCGTCTCCGATCCAACCGGTCAGGTCTCGTCCATTGAAGAGCGGAACGAATCCCTCATCGTCCTGCGACGCGTGGGATGGAACGGAGAAGAGGAGAAGCGAGAACAAGGATGCGGCGGCGACGCGCGAGAGTTCCTGCCGACAACCCCACGCTCGGCGTCTGGTCATCATGCGTTTTCCCCCTTCAGGTTTGTCCGGGCGTGCTGTTTTCGTATCGAGGAGAACTATTGACCCACCGGGTTCGCCTGTCAACCGAGGTCTCGCGCCGATTGACACCGGCTCGGCCGGTCACTACTTTGGTCCGCGTGATTCGGGTCGAGGAGGGCTGGTATTCGAGAGACCCGGACGACCGGAGGGGAGCCGAGATGATGATTTCCAAATGTTTCCAGTCGCGGAGCTTCGTATGGCTGGGCTTGGCGATGGTTCTGGCGACGAGTTGCAATCCGGCGGTCCGGAACGAGGCCTCCGAAGCGCCGGCGAGCGAAACGGCGGAGGAGAACATGCTGGAGTACTACGAGCTTCGCGTCTACCGCATCGACAGCCTCGAAAAGCAGGAAGTCGTCAGCCGCTACCTGGAGACGGCCCTGGTTCCCGCATTGAACCGGATGGGGATCGACCGGGTCGGGGTCTTCACCCTCCAGGAGCCCGGAGACGACTTCTCCATCTTCACCCTTATCCCCTATTCGACCTTGGATCTCATGACCCGGCTGAGCGACGCCCTGGATCAGGACGCGGACTATCAGAAGGCGGCCTCCGAATACTTCTCCGCCTCCATCGACGATCCGGCCTACGGGCGCATCGAGAGCAAGATGATGAAGGCTTTCGACAGCATCCCCGTGATGGAGTTGCCGGCGCAAACAGCCGGCCGGGAGCCGCGAATTTTCGAGCTTCGGACCTACGAGAGCCATCATGAGAATGCGGCCTATCGGAAGGTGCAGATGTTCGACGAGGGAGAGACCCAGATCATGCGGGAAACGGGCCTGGGCCCCGTCTTCTTCGGCGAGGTCCTCGTGGGCCACGACGTGCCCAATCTCACCTACATACTGTCGAGCACCGACCGGGAGACGCACAAGAAGAGCTGGGAAGCCTTTCTGGCTCATCCCGACTGGGTCAGGATGAAGGCCATGGACCGCTACAAGGACACGGTCTCCAAGATCACCAACTGGTTTCTGGTCCCGACCTCCTATTCGCAGATCTGACCATCGATAGACCGGCAGTGGCAGCCTTCGGGCAGGGTTTGAGAAAAGGACTCCGATACGCACTATGGGCCTTGCTGGCCTTGGCCCTCGGGTCATTCCTGACCTTCCACTATCTGGCGCGCCGGGCGCTGCCCCAACTCGACGGAACCCGCACCGTACCGGGGCTCCAACAGCCGGTTGAAATCGTGCGGGACCGGTGGGGCGTCCCCCACATTTTCGCCGGCATCGATACGGACGCCTATTTCACCCTGGGCTACGTCCACGCCCAGGACCGCCTCTTCCAACTGGACCTGATCCGGCACGTCAGCCAGGGACGCCTGGCGGAACTGGTGGGGGAGCCTGGTCTGGACCTGGACCTCCTCTTCCGGACCATCGACCTGCACGGTCCAACGCGCCGGATGCTGGAACGTGCCAGTGCGCCGGTTCGTGCGGCGGCGCGGGCTTACGCCCTCGGCATCAACAGCGCTGTCGCCGACCTGGACGGCGCCCTTCCTCTGGAGTTCACCCTTTTGCGCCATGAGTTCGAGCCGGCCGAGCCGGCCGATTTCGTAGGGTTGATCGGCCTCATGACGTGGGGACTGAACCTCTCGTGGGATATGGACCGCCGTTTCGAGCAATTGGCGGCGCGCCTGGGCGAAGAACGCGCGCTGGAGCTATTCCCCTTCATTCAAGGGGGGACACCGGCGGTCCATCCGCGGGCCGGCACGACTTCGACCAAATCTCCGGTCCCGGAAACGACGCCACCAGTCGCATTGCTCGACCGCCTGGACGAGTTGATTTCGGGCGCCTCGAGTTTCCCGTTTCCTCCACGGCTCCTTCCATTTCTCGGTGGAACTGGAGCCAGCAACAGCTGGGTGGTGTCACCCCGGCGCAGCACCACCGGCCACGCCATCCTGGCCAACGATCCTCACCTGGGTTTTACCCTCCCGCCCGTCTGGTACCAGGCTCATCTGCACGCTCCCGGATTCGACGTGGCCGGAGTGACGCTGCCCGGCTTGCCCCTGGTGGTGATCGGACGAAATCGGGACATCGCCTGGGGACTGACCAACGTGATGCAGGATGCGGCGGATTTCTTCGTGGAGAAGCTGGACCCGGAGCGGCCTGGCCGGGTCAGGTACCGGGGCGAATGGGTGGAGTTGAAAAAAAGGGTGGAAACGATCCGGATCAAGGGTGGAGAATCCCGGTCGCTGGAAGTGTTGTCCACGCCGCACGGGCCGTTGGTCAATCACCTGCTTCCCGAGATTCCGGAACCCGTCTCCTACCGGTGGACCCTGCAGGCTGCGGACCACGCCAATGAGTTGGAGGGTTTGTGGCACCTGAACCGGGCTCGGAACTGGGAGGAGTTCCGCAGGTCCATGTCGAAATTCGGCGCCGCGGCCCAGAACGTAATCTACGCCGATCGCGAGGGCCACATCGGCATGCAGACCGTCGGAGCCTTCCCTCGTCTTGAAGGACGAACCGACGGGATCCGATTCCGGGTGGGATGGGACGGCAGCGAGGAGTGGAACGGGTTCCATCCCTTCGAGGACCATCCGGTCAGTTTCGATCCGCCGCAGGGTTGGCTGGCTTCGGCCAACAATCCCACGGTGGAGGCGCCCGGCCCCTTCTATATCTCCGCCTATTGGGAGCCGGTGGACCGTTTTTCCCGAATTCGGGAGGTTTTGGCCTCCCAGGAGAAGCTCTCGGTCGAGGATATGGAACGCCTGCACGGGGATACCCTTCTGTGGGCGGCCCGTGAGATCGGCCCTCTTCTGCTGGAGGCCTTCGAACCATCTCCGCCCCCCGGAGATCCGGTGGGGGAAGCCCTTGAACTCTTACGCGATTGGAACTACGTGATGGACGCCGGCCAAGCCGCTCCGACCCTGTTCGCCGTCTTCCACCGGCAACTGTTCCAAGAGATTTTCGAGGACGAGCTGGGCGACGATCTGATCCGGGCCTGCCGTTCCCGCGGAAACCTGCCGGACACCATGGTTCGAACCGTGCTGAAGCGGGGAGCCCGGCGCTGGCTCGACCGGATCGAGACGCCGCGGGAGGAGGAGTTGCCGGACATTCTCCGGGCCGCCTTCCGGAAGGCCGTCGATCGCCTCTCGACTCGTTGGGGTCCGGAACCCAAGAGTTGGATCTGGGGAGACGTCCACACCCTCACCCTGCCTCATCCGCTGGGCATGACCACGCCCCTGCTGGGATGGTACTTCAACCTGGGTCCGTTCCCGGTTCCCGGCTCCAACGCCACAGTAAGGAAGATGGAATACCGGTCAGACGACTTCCGGGTCGTGTCCGGCGCCTCGGTGCGGCAGATCACCGACTTTTCGAAGCCGGACCGAGTCCTCTCGGCAATCCCCGGCGGCCAGTCGGGAATCCCGGCCTCCCCCCACTACGACGATCTGCCGGACCTCTGGCTGAACGGACGGTACCATCCGGTCCCCCTGAATCGAGAGGCGATCCAGGAGTCGCACCGCCTGGTCCTGCGCCCGGAGCCGGGCGGAACGAGCGAGTAGCAGCGCCGAATTCTGCTCTTCATGTGACCGCGCCAACTGCGATCGCATGACCTTCCCGCTCCAATGCAGTCGAGATTCCGGGCCGCAATAGAGATGGAATTCATGGTCCGGAACTATGCTGGTCTACTTCTTGTTGCCCTTCGTCGGTCTTGGGGGAGGAGGGGGAGTTTCGGCTGACTCGGTCTGGCGGGCTTGCCCCTATTGTGAACGGTTGAGGTGGTATTGGGACGGATGTTCTTGGTAGTCGTTCCAATACCCTTGTCAGGCGGCATATCGATCGACCATTACTTTGTATGCGGACTCTGCGCATTTCTCGTTCAGCTTTTGATTTTCTCGAATATCGGCAACGCCTGCCCAACTGGTCACTCCCAAGATTCTTCGCGACAGACGACGGTTCTTCCACAGAACTTCAGCGGTGCCGATCTCATCTTCGTTGATTTCAGTCCACAGTTCCTGCCATTCTGTCTCCAACTCGCTGCACTCAATACTGATTGCGTGGAGGATCGCCGCCTTTCTTGCGTAGTCGGATACGAAATCCCAAACCACAATCAGAGCGACGAACGCGGTGGCGATCAATTGAGCGATTGCCGGTAGGATTTCGAGCAATGCGGCGATGCCACTGGCTGCCGCCGCGAGAAGCAGAAACCGAACGATGAAGTGGTTGCGCCGGTATTTGTCGGAGAGAGCCTCGTAATATCGGACGAGCCTCGCCGCATCCAAGTATTCTTGCCAGACAATAGATCGCACCTGATCGGTTACCATATCGTTTACCTATAGAAGTGCATTGCGTTTAAGCGCATTGTACTTGAAGCTGGAGCGTACGCGAGTCGCTCCAGTATGCGGGTTTTCCCCTCAGCCTCCCCCTAACTGCGGAAATCCTTACATCACCGGATCGGCGAAGCACGATCCGTAGACCGGCCCACACTTCCAACTAACGACGACAAAAGGAAAAACGTGGAGAAATTTCTGGAAGACTGCGGGCGGAACGGCGAGACTTGGACGTGAGCAGGAGTTTCTCCAAGAATCGCGGTGGCATTTCATGTGTAAACGGAAAAAATTCCTGCCAGTGCTTGCTTTCCGAAAATCAACGGGTGTAGCCTGTCTTCAACACGTCCCAGCGGGTCGCCTATAATTCAATTTGTCCGAAAGATGACGTCCGGGACCCGAGGGTGCACGCCGCCCTGAACTGCCAGTAGGGGGTCCAATTTGCCGCCGTTGACTCGTTTTTCGGTCAATGCTCTTTCCCGTCCCGATCTCCTCCTGATTGCCGCTCGGCAAACCTCTCGCAGTATCGGAATACCTGGAACCGGAAATCCTTCCGGAAGTCGTGCAACTCGCATCCGCCGTCATCTCGCTCCGGCAATTATGAGGCAGGCCCAGGTCCGTTCATCCTTGTGGATGATCCCGAAAATCTACTAACTGCGTGGGGGTTGACATGCGAATGCGGAAACAGGTTTCAGGCATAGGTCCGGTGAAGTCCATCGTCGCTTTGGCGGTCCTGTCCGGCTTACTGCTGCCGGCGACGGTAGCGGCCCAGACCATGAACAGCGACCTCACCGGGGTGGTTCGGGACGCCACGGGAGGCGTGATTCCGGGGGTGGCCGCCACCGCCACCAACGAAAACAACCGGGCCCAGCGATCGGCCGTCACCGACGACCTCGGCGTCTATCGTCTCGCCGGCATACAGCCCGGCACTTACACGGTGGAGGCGGAACTGACGGGATTCAAACGATTCGTACAGACCGGCATCGTCGTGTCCCCGGGCCTGCTGAGACGCGTGGACATCGTTCTGGATGTCGGGGACGTCACCGACTCGGTGATCGTCACCGACGAGGTTCCGGTCATCCAGTCGAACAACGCCACGATTTCGACGGCGCTTCCCTCCCAGGTCCGCGACAAGCCCATCGCCAGCATGACGCGAGGGGCGCTCCTTGGAGAGCAGATGATCTGGGCGGCGGGTTCGGCCGCGGGCGGCGTCTACGGGTTCGTCGGCAACCGCGCGGACATGAACCAGTACAACGTCGAAGGCATGCAGTACAACTTCATCAGCGCCTCGGTCTCCAACAACATCATCGAAGAAGTCAGCACGGTGCTGAGCAATGCGCCTGCGGAATACGCCCGCCCGGTGACGCTCAACGCCACTTTGAAGAGCGGGACCAACGAGTACCATGCCGAGTATTGGATGGCCGGGGTCAATCCCTGCCTGAACGCGTTGAGAAGCCCGTTCTCGCCGGCCCGAGCCAGTCGGGCGCCCTGTGTCACGGCGAAACGGCAGTTCTTCAATGTCGGCGGTCCGATTCTCAAGGACAGGGTCTTCTTCTTCTATTCCTGGGCTCGGCCGAACTCGTTTTCGAATCTGTCGAACTCCCGGCCCCAATCCTTTCCCAGCCTGCGCATGCAGGGTGGCGACTTCTCTCTGTATCCGTCGAAGATCATCGATCCCACCACCGGGGAACAGTTCCCCGGGAACGTCATTCCCACCGGCCGCATCAGCTCCGTCGCCCAGGCAGTCATGAACGACTTCATGGGGAGTTCGGTCAACTACCTCGGTGCTCCGGAGAGCTATACCAACAACGTTCAGCAACTGGCCGGGCGGTACCGGCAGGACAACGACCACAACATCAAGACCGATTTCAACGTCGGCGGCAACGACAGCTTTTCCTTCCATGCCGTACGGCACAAAGTCCTCAGCAACACGGATCGCCACCACCCGAGCACCGGAACCAGCAATGCTCTGCACACGACTCTGCAGGACAACGTCTTCAACTGGCAGTCGGGCGTGACCCACAGCCATGTCTTCGGGCCCGGCGTAGTCAACCAGATGCGACTGGGCGCGACCCGTTTCGTCTACATCCACCGGCAGTTGAAGGACTGGGAAGGGGACGCCGAGAGCGCGCAGGGTCCGGAGTTTGTGAACCGCTGGGGTCTTGAAGGAGTCGCGGTGCCCGACCTTTCGGGAATGCCTCAGATCAATATCGGCGGCTGGCTGCGGACCTATTCCGACAACGAGAGCGGCACTTATGACACCAGGTATTCGTTCTTCAACGACCTCTCGGTGACCGAAGGTAACCACAACATCAAGATCGGCGTTTCGGCGGTCAAGCTGCTGCACGACGGTCCGGCCAATGGGTCTTACTTCGGCAACTTCAATTTCAGCAATATATTCACCGGAGCCCAGGTGGCCAAGGACCCCATGACCTGCGCAGCCCCGGCCGTCTGCGGAGATGCATTCGCGGATTTCCTGCTGGGATTGCCGAGTTCCCAGACCCGGTATCAGCCCCGTTCCGTCATCGCACGGCGGAAATGGGAGTGGGGGGCATTCATCCAGGACGATTTCCGGATCAACGACAAGTTGAACATCTCCTATGGACTGCGCTGGAGCCGCTATACGGTTCCCTATGACAAGAACGGAATGTACTACAATTTCGACCCGGACAGCCTCTCCATCGTGGTGCCGGACGAGTTCGCCCGGGAGCGGATCCATCCCTCCTGGCCGACCCACACCTTCCCCATCAAGTTGGCCAGTGAGGCCGGGTTCCCCGGCAAGCTGATCGAAGGCTCCAACAGTTGGCAGCCTCGCGTCGGATTTGCCTATCGAATGACTCCGAGCACGGTGCTTCGCGGAGGCTGGGGGATCTACAATGGAGCTTCCCGCTTCTTGCCGCTCCAGGCATTCGGTCCCTTCGTGGTTTCCGAGAGCTTCACCAATGAAGTCCGTCCCGGCAGCCCCGCGGGCGCCTTGTATTCTTGGCCCAACGCATTCCCCACGGCCTCGGACATCATCACGGTCAGCAGCGCCTTCGGGTTCGCCAAGAACTATCATGAGGCGTGGACTCACAACTGGAACCTGACCTATGAACGGGAAGTCGCCACCAACTGGGGCGTGCAGCTCACCTATCGGGGAGTGAAGAGCAACGATCTGCTGTGGGGCCGGAATCTGAATGCCATCATGGCCAGCGGAACTCCTTGGAGCCGGGATCGGTTGCCCTGGCCGAATCTCGGCAGCGTGAACTTCGTCGAGAATGGCGGAGACAGCATCTACAACGGGATCGAGTTCCGGCTGACGCATCCGTGGGTCAACGGCCTCCACTCACAGCTCTCGCTGACCAAGCAGTGGTCCGGCGGATTGAACGCGCCCATCTGGGCGGCCGATCAGGGGATCACCTGGCCCGAGTATCCCTTCGACCTCGACCGCGACCGGGTGAAGATGGCGACACCCTGGCCCAGCCACGACATCCTCTGGAACTTCATCGCGGAGATGCCGTTCGGCCGCGGGAAGCGGTTCTTCGCCGACCTGAACCCGGTGATGAACGCGATCGCCGGAAACTGGACCTTCACGGGGGCCTTCTCCTGGCGTTCGGGGATCGGGCTGACGCCGAACTGGAGCGGAGTCGATTTTGCCAACTACGGAAGGTTCGGCGGCCGTCCCAACCAGACCTGCGACGATCCCAACGGAGGCCCCAAGGACGTCCGCGGTCAGTGGTTCAATACGCGGTGCTATGCGGTGCCCAGCGCCGGAAGCCTCGGCAATGCGCAGATCAACTCCATCGTCGGACCCGGCGCCTGGATCTTCAATTTGAATCCGTACAAGGAGTTCGAGCTCAATTTCCTCCGCGAAGGCGCCCGGATCCAGCTCGGAGCCAACATCGTCAACGTCCTCAATCATCCCGTCTACGGCAACCCCAACACCACCGTGAACAGCGCCACCGCCGGCCAGATCCGGGGATCGGGGAATGCCCGGGGGATGTGGCATGATTCCTTGGGTCAGCGCAAAGTCGTCGTGGATATGCGTTTCATCTTCTGATGCGGCCTGCACCGGGCAATAGAAAACGAGTGAGTTGACGTGTCTTCCAAACGGCAGTCAGCCGGCGGTTCCGTCGGACCGCCGGCCACTGGGTCGGTGCACGCCCGAAACGGCTTGTCGAGCCGGGTTGAACAGAGTTCTCGGTCCGGAGTCCCGCCCTTGAAACACCATCCGGCGCGAAGTGGGCGGAAGCTGGATCGCCGTCGGGTCGGGATCCTGTTCCTCCTGATCCCGTTGGCCGGGTTCCTGTCGATTTGTTCCGAGGTCCCAACCCAGCCCGTAAGTGTCGTTATCGGCCCTTCGGCTCCTGAGTTGGAGCAGTTCGCGGCCGACGAGCTTTGCGGCTATCTCGAAGAGCTCTTCGACGTTCACGTCCGTCCGGTCACCGAACCGTCCGCCTCTGCCGAGGCGGTTCTCCTTCTGGGCTCGCCTGAGACCAACCCCCTTCTTGGCCAGGCCCTTCCGGCCGGCTCGTTTCCCGAGCTGACCGATCAGGGCCTGGTGCTGCGGAATATCGACCTCGAAGGCCGGCCGGCGCTTGTGGTCGGCGGCGGAAGTCCCCGCGCCACCCTGTGGGCGGTCTACGAGCTGGCCGAACGTTGGGGTGTCCGGTACCTGATCGACCGCGACGTCCTGCCTCCCAAGAAGCCGTTCCAGCTTCCGCAACTGGACGCGGTCATGGAGCCGGTCTTCCGGGTTCGCGCCCACCCCACCATCCAGGATCTGGTGGCCAGCATGGAAGGCTGGGGCATCTCCGACTTCCGGCCTCTGATCGATCAGTTGGCCAAGATGAAGTTCACCCGGATCAACGTCTATGCCTTCGGATGGCAGCCCTACCTGCACTGGGAGCACAAGGGAATCGAGCGCAGTTCGGCCCATCTCTGGTACGGCTACCACTATCCCATCACTCCGGACACCATCGGGAGATCCCTTTTCGGAGACGTTTCCCAGTTCTGGAACCGCGATCTTCCGCTCACCTCCTCCTATCCCGAAATGATCGAGGCGGGGCAGCAGTTGGTTCGGAACCTGATGGACCATATCCACAAACGGGGAATGGAGACCGCTTATGCCGCTCCGGTGATCGACTTCCCGCCGGAGTTCGCGCCGCTGCTCGACGGCGCCGAACAGAGCGCGCAGTTGAGCGGGATGTCGGTAGTTCCGGGACAGGACACGCCGCTGGACGACCCCGAGCTCTTCGGCCTCTCCGCCGCCGTCCTTCGTGCGACGCTCAACAGCTACCCGAAGACCGACGTGGTCACCGTCTTCATGCCGGAGTTCCGTCAGTGGATCGGAGAGTACGAAAAGGCTTGGGAGGCCCTCGACGAAAAATACGGAGTCGGGGAGGTGCTCTCCCTGAGCCGGATCACGTCCGCCGTAAAGCATCGCAAGGGATCGGAAGGGAGTCCCGAGCGGGCGCTCAACGAACTCAAGGGAGACATCGCCAATCTTTACTTCTTCGACCGCCTCCTGCGCGACCCCGAGGTATTGAAGGGAACCTCCCGCTCCCGGATCCGGGTGAACTGTTTCGGCGTCTCGGAAGAGCTCTATCCGATCCTGGATCGGATCTGGCCGGGGGACTGGACTCTGGAGAGCATGCCCTCGAACCAGCCGGTCCATCTCCTGAGGCGGATCGAGATTCTCAAGGACCTCCCTTCTCAAGTTCTGGGCATCCTGAACCTGACTCTGGACGACGACAACATCGGCGTCATGCCTCAGCTCACCACCAACTCTCTGTACGAGATCATCCAGGTCATGCACCGTCACGGTTGGCAGGGAGTCATCGCCCGGGAGCGATTCCCCGGAGACCATGACTGGCCCCTCGCCTACCTTGCTCGCGCGTCCTGGGATCCGGCCATCACTCCCGATGCGGTGGCGAGGGATCAATTGAAGGCGATCTGCGGCGAGGGGTGCGTCGAGGACATGCTGGCGGCCTACCATGAAGTGGAGGCGGTGACCATCGCTCTGGCCCGGTCGGCCTTCGCGTTTCCGGCGGACTGGCCTCCGGCGACATCCTTTTCGCCGGGCGGCATGTTGATGAAATACTGGTATCTGAAGGACCGGGCGACGCCACCCTACGTGGAAGAGGCCCATGAGGGCTATTCGCGGGCTCTGGAGGCGGCCAGGAAGGCCCGCGCCCGGGCGACACCGGAGGGTCGATGGTACGTGGATTACTGGGTCGGCCGCCTGGAGTTCGCCCGGCAGTACGTGGAGGCGGTGCAGGCGGTTCACCGCTCCGCCGCCGCATTCCGTTCCGGCGACCGGGCCGGCGCCGTCCGGGAAGCCGACCAGGCCATGGCCGTCCTGCGTAAGGGGCTGGAAGCCTATGTCCCGGTGGTGCGCAACCGGACCGACTTGGCGGCCATAGCTCTGGTCAACCAGTCGTACCGGCAACTGTTTCAAAGGCGCTGGTCGGTGAAGACTTGGGGCTACTGACCGATTTCCTTCCTTCGACGCCGGCTGATTTCAAGAACGGGGGTTCCATGGTCACACGACGAGAGTTCATGGGATATGTCGCCGGGGGAACTTTGGTGAACTTTCTGGATCCGGGCGCCGCCCTCGGATATGGAGCGGCGGGGGAGCCGAGGCTGACCATCCGCCCCTATGAGTGGGAAGGCCCCTATGCCGAATTCCGCAACCAGGGGGCGCGGCATGACTGGCGCCTGTGTGCGGAATTGCGGGCTCCCTGGATGAGCTCTCAGGAGCGCCTGATCCTCCGGACCTCCGAGATCGTGGGCTACGAGCAGGCGTACCTCTACGACGATCATTTCCCGCCTTACCAGCCGGAGGGCAGGGGGAAAGGGTATCGCCACATTCCTTTCGAATGGCGTGAAACCAGCGGTGACGAGGAACTCTCGGCGGACTGTCCGGTTCCCGGACACGGCCGTTTCTGGCTCGATCTGTCGGCTCGGAGCGACTTTCTGGACATCCGGCTGGGGATTCAGAACGGCCTCGACCGTCCCATGGGGGAGGTGGATTGGCATTTCTGCGTGGTGGGACTCGAGAGCCGTTTCTCGGACCCCGATCGAAAGCGAACCTACCTTTTCGACGAGGGTCGGCTGCGCACCTTCAACGAGCTGAGCGGCGGCCCCAAGATGGAACTGTTCAACGTTCACGGCGTCGGCGAATTCATCCCGGTCGGACACGAAATGCTTCCCGTGAACCCCGCCGTCGCCGAAGCGCCCCTCGTGATCGTCCAGTCCTCGGACCGGCGGCACGTGGCGGCCCTGGCCTTTGAACGAGCCTACAGCATCTATGGCGATCCCGTCGGGAACAAGTGCTTCCACGCCGATCCCTATTTCGGTCCTCTCACCACGGCCGGCGAGGAACGCCGTATCAAGGGCCGGCTCTACGTCATGCGAGGGACGCCGCAGGATGCCCTCGACCGTTACCGGAGCGACTTCCAATCCGGCGCGGCGTAGGCGACGATAACGCTGACGTACGGTGGCGGGAGCGCGTCGACCCTTCCCGGCGACCCATTCTGAATCTGAAACACGGGAGTGTCTCCAATGAGCCAACGCGTTCGTTTCGGCATGCTCGGGACGGGCAACTTCTCGCCCTTTCTGGCCCAGTACATCAATGAGGTGGCGGACGTGACCGCCATCTGCGATCCCAATCCGGAAGCCAGGGCCCGTTTTCTGGAGATGACCGGGCGGAACGTTCCCCAGTACGAAGACTACCGGCGGCTGCTGGAGGAGGCGGAGATCGATGCGGTGGCCCTGACGGGACCGAATCATCTCCACAAGCCGATGGCGGTGGCCGCGGCCGGGTGCGGCAAGCACGTTTTCTGCGAGAAGGCCATGGCGCCCACGGTGCCCGATTGCTGGGAGATGGTGCGTGCCTGCCGGAGTGCCGGAGTTCGCCTGATGGTGGGGCACAAACGCCGGCTGCGTCCTCCCTGGGCCCGGATGATCCAACTAAGGGAGCTGCTGGGACCGGTCCACGCCATGTCCACCATCGGGTACTTCGACGCGCGTCAAGACGGCTTTCAGGGTTGGTGGACCCGGCAGGCCGAGAGTGGCGGGGTCCTGGCCTGCTCGGGGGTCCATGAACTCGATTGGATGCGCGCCATGTGCGGCGACGTGGTGGCCGTGAGCGCCGTCTGCGGCCCTGGGATAGACTCCCGCTATGACTTCTCCGACTCGATCCACGTCCTGCTCCGCTTCAGGTCGGGAGCGACCGGCTTCCTGGGGGTGTCCCTGTCCTATCCCCTGACCCGGTACCGGCAGGTTTACGGCGCCGACGCCGTCTGCAGCCGGGGGGGAATGCGGCTGGTCACGTCGTTTCAGCGTATCGACCTCTATTGGAAGCTGTTGACGGAAACCGAGGAGCACCATGAACGGTTCGAGGAACCGGGCGGAAACCCGGTCGGCGCCGAGGAGGCCCTCCGGAAGGAGACACGGGAATTCGTCCGCTGGATCACCGACGGGACCGACCCCTGTCTGACTTGGCGGGAAGGGCTTCGCTGCGTGGAACTGATCGAAGCCGCAAACCGGTCCAAGAGCATGGAGGGAGAGTGGGTCCAACTCCCGCTCTACCCGGAATTGGAAACAGAGTATTAGTACGTTGTTCCCAATGTTTTCTGCAAATGGACAAAGAATCTTGGTAGGGGCGCCCCTTGTGGGCGCCCTCTTCGGTCCACTGCCTCGGATATGCCTCTCGCTGTTGTGGGCGGTTGTCGGGGGTACGCTGTCACAGGCCTGGGCAGCCGGTGGCCGAGCTGCGGGACAAGACGTGGCTCCCGTCGTGTTCGAAGAACTGGGCCCCGCCTCGGGCGTCGACTTCGTACTGCGCAACTCAGCCACTCCCCACAAGTACCAGATCGAACCCATGATCTCCGGGGTCGCTCTCTTCGACTACGACAACGACGGGTACCTGGACATCTACCTGGTGAACGGAGCCGAGATTCCGGCGCTCGAAAAGACGGGCCCCCGGTACTTCAACCGCCTCTACCGAAACCAGGGAAACGGGACCTTCCGCGACGTGACGCTCGCAGCCGGCGTCCAGGGACAGGGTTACTCCATGGCCGCGGGGGCCGCGGACTACGACAACGACGGCTGGCAGGACCTCTACGTGGCGGGGGTCAATCGAAACTCGCTGTACCGCAACAGCGGCGACGGAACCTTCTCCGACGTGACGGCCAAGGCGAACGTGGCCGGAATTCATCCCCAATTCGGCAAGACCTGGGCGGTCGCCGCAGGCTGGTTCGACTACGACAGCGACGGCTGGCTGGACCTCTTCGTCGCCAACTACGTGGTCTGGGATTTCGACAAGGATCCCTTCTGCGGTTGGGAGCACACCAAGGTGCGCATCTACTGCCACCCGTCCTACTTCGAACCGCTCCCGAACTTCCTGTACCGGAGCAACGGAGACGGCACCTTCACCGACGTGTCGGTGGAGTCCGGGATCGGCCGCTACGTCGGGAAGGGAATGGGCGTGGCGTTCGCCGATTACGATGACGACGGCGACCTGGACGTCTTCGTGGCCAACGACAAGGCGCGGAGCCTGCTGTTCCGGAACGACGGGAAGGGCGTGTTCACGGAGCGGGCCATTCCGGCGGGCGTCGCCTACAACGGCGACGGCAGGATGCTCTCCTGCATGGGCGTGGATTTCCGGGACATCGACAACGACGGCCGTCCCGATCTCTTCATTACCGCGTTGACCAACGAGACATTCCCCTATTATCACAACGAAGGAGGCGGGATATTCGACGACTTCACCCGGCGCAGCGAGCTCGCTCGACTCAGCATCACGATGAGCGGATGGAGTAACGGCATCTACGATCTGAACAACGACGGCTGGAAGGACCTGTTTTCGGCCAATTCCTACATCGAGGACATCGACCACATCATTACCAACTACCCCTACCGGCAGCGAAGCGCCGTTTTCGCCAACCGGGGCGGCCGCTTTGTGGACCATTCCAGCGGCGCCGGAGCCGGCTTCCAGACGGCGGGCGCCCACCGCGGCTGCGCCTTCGGAGACCTGGACAACGACGGTCGGGTCGACGTCGTGGCCACCCGCTTTGACGAGCCGGCGAGAATCTTCCGCAACGTGTCCCCGGCCAGCCAACACTGGCTGCTGGTGGAGTTGGTGGGTTCCCGGAGCAATCGGGACGGAATCGGGGCTAAACTGGTCCTGGAGTCGGCCAGCGGAGTTCAGCACAATCACGTAACGACCAGCGTCGGTTACGGCGGTTCCAGCGATCGCCGAGTCCACTTCGGCCTGGGACCGGACGAGTCTGTCAAGAGGCTCGATATCCGGTGGCCGAGTGGAGTCCGTCAGCAATTGACCGGAATCCCCGCCGATCAGGTGCTCCGGGTCGAAGAGCCAATCCCGGCGAATGCGCGCCCCGAAGCGAGAACCCAAAGACCTTGACCTTGACAGCCGGTGGCGCGAGACGCTACGGCATTCGACCGTTGTCGCCTCCCGGCTGACGGCAAGGAAGGGCGACCACAAGGTGTGGGTGCCCTCTTCGGTAGTATGAGGAAGGCCAATGACCGGGAACGAAGACTCCATCCCCCAAGATTTTGACCCGGACACCGCGCCGGACCTTTCCAGGAACGGCTGGCCGGAGAAGTTCACCAAGGCGGCTGTTCGTCGTGGCCGTCCACCGGTTGCGAAACCGAAAGTGTCCACCACGGTCCGGCTGTCGCAGGATGTAATCGACCATTTCAGAGCCGGTGGGCACGGTTGGCAGACGCGAATCGACGAGGCGCTTCGCGAGTGGATCGGGAAGCTGCCCACGCCGAAATTCACCGATTCCGGCTCCGCAAGGTCAATCCCCTGACGTTCTATTGTTGCCCGAACTGTCGGGCCAAGTGACTCCATCGCCTACTGCTGTTCCACGTAGACCGCGTTGCGGGCGTGTTCCTCAGCTTTGCCGGTATCGCCCAGCGCCGTGTAGATGCGGGCCAGCAGATAGTGAATTCGATAATCGGAGCGGTCCAGAGTCACCGCTCGGTCCGCTGCCTGTGCCGCTTCGGCAAAACGCTTCATCTGGAAGAGGACCTTGGCGAGTTCGTAGTGCGCCTCCGGGTCCCGGGGGGCGAACCGGATCACCGTCCTGAACTGTTCGCAACTCTCATCCCCCCGGTCCAACCCGGCCAGGAAGAGTCCGTAGGCGATGTGTATCCCCTTGTCCGGAGGCGTCCGAAGGCGGTTTTTCTCGATGCCTTGGATGAAAATCTTCTCGGCTTGGGTCGATTCTCCTATCCGAGACAGGGTTTGCGCCAAGTGGGAATAGATCTCGACCACCTGCGGATTGAGTTGCAGAGCGTTTTTCAGCGCCTTTCGGGCCATTCCCGGCTGGTGGGAGAGGAAATAGGAGCGCCCCAGCAGAAACCACGTATTGGCGTCTTCGGCGTCCAACTCCAGAGCGCTCCGGAAGGCGGAGAGGGCCTTGGGGAAATCCTCGACCGTGGCGTAGATCATTCCCAGGGCCGTGTGGGCTCTCGCATAACTCTTGTCCAACCCGATGGCCTTCCGGGCGGATTCGACGGCCGCGTCGAATTTCCCCTGATTGAGCTGGACGCCGGCCAGAAGGGTGTGGCCCTCGGGTGATTCCTGAAGCCGAAGGTGGGTTCCGAGGAACAACTCGGCCAGATCGGGCTGGCCTGCCGCGTAGTAGATCGTCCCCAATCGCAGTTGCGCTTTCGGGTAGTGGGGACTCGTCCTGGTGATCCGGCGGAAGAGCGGCTCCGCGGCGGGGAAGTTCCGCTCGCGAAACAGCCGTTCGGCTTCCTCGAACGGACCGCCGCCGGTCTCCGATACCTGGGGTGCGGACGTCTGCCCGCCTGGAAAAAGGGCATGGGGCGGGGTAGCCGGCAGCAGGCTGAGGGTCGGGGCCAGAATCACGAACAAGGCCAACAATCCGGCTGTTTCGGGCCAGTTATTTTCGCGTTTCGATCTGCTCGGTGTCATTTGGAATAATCGGAAAGCTCCCCCACCGGCCGCAGGCCGGCGCAGTCCAGGCAGAAATAAGGGGAGTTTGGGAGTATAGACTTTCGAGTAGCCAGTTCCGGTTCGGCGATGAAGAGGGCGACAAAATGTCCCCTCCCGTCCCCCCTCGCAGTACCCCCATGTTTTTCTGAGACGATGAATTCCGTCGGGCGTTCAATCGGATCACCGGACCGTCGAAGCCTGAATCGCGGTCAGTTGGCCGCAAAAGATCGGACTGTGAAGTCTTCCGCCAGTTGCAGATGGTGTCCCGACAAACGATCCTCCACCTCGACCGCCACTCGATAATCTCCCGATTCCAACCCCGTGAGACTGAGGGCCTGTATGAAGACCACCCTCTGGTCGGAGGAGTACTGGATCGACTGTCCCTCCGGATCGGGCCTCACCTTCAGGACTTCGCCGTTCTTCAGGAGTTGGTAGGCCACGCTGAGAAGAGGCTTCATCGTCTCCTGGTCGATGTCCGCATTGTAGACCTGGAAATAAAGGCACAACGACTGCCGCGGATCGAAGGTCTTGCGCAGGTTGGGCAACACCTTCACGTCGCCGATGACGAACATCTCCTCCCGGTTCGGGACGGCGTCCAGAACCTGAATCCCCTGCGAAACGAGAAGCGAGCTGGCAGCCAGCCGCTCGGCCTTGTAGGGCACCGGAATAATCGCCTTGCGGCGGACTCCCACCCGGCCTTCGTTCAGATCCTTGACCACGAAATCCAGCTTGTATCTCTGCTTGCGCTTGAGAACCAGGATCTTCTGGAAGCTGGACCTTCCCAGAAAGCCGATCCGCAGTTGCTCCGGTGAGAATGAGGTGAGCAGATCATGGTCGAACTCGGCGACGACCCGGTTGCTGAGACTGGTCACGACCCCGTACACCGCGACCCGGGCGACGTGCCGGCCATTCTCCATCTTGAACGTCAGGTGACGGTTGTCGACCTGCACCGTCACCGGAACCAGAATCTCGTCGGCGTTCAGCGAGAAATAGTCCTCCCTCAATTGAAAGGGGAGGTCTTCGAACTCGATGTTGACCCCGACCATCCTCTTGAGATTGTCGTACTTGATTGCCTTGGCGCCCTGAACCATGGCGTAGGTCTTGTATCGGTAGAAGGGATCGCCCCGCATCGAATACATGAGGCGATAGTTTCGCCCCAGCTCCTGCAATCGGGTCGGCCCTCGAGCCGGTGAGTACAAGAGAGCGTCCTTTTCGTCGGGGTTCAGCGCCAATCGATATTGACCGGACAGGGTCGAGTCGACGAACTCCAGGATGATGTCGTTGCCGAGGCCTTCGATGTGCCGGTATCGCCAGACCTCGAACGGATAGACTGCAGTGGACCCGCCACCCTCGGTCATGGGACGGTGATAGTTCTCACCCGAAGAATGGGACTCGATCGCTGCCGGCGGCCCATGCAGGATATAGATCTTTCCTCGATCACTCTGCCAACCCGGGTACCCGCTGCTGAAACGTTCATTGGCATAAGCGATTCTACGATAATGTTCCGTCTTGAACTCGTTCTCGGAGGTCCTGGGGTCCGGATCGCGCCGAAGCCAGAACTGTTCAATAAAGCGCTCCTTCTCCTCGGCCGCGACCAGCTTCTCGAACACGTCCCGTTCTTCGTCCGTGATGATATAAACGGCGTCTTCACGAATCCACTTCTCAAAATAGTCCACCGCTTCTTCATCCTTCGCCCCGGAACCATCATTTTGGCCGAACCCGGGTTGTATCCCGTGAAGAATGAAAGGAATAAAGAACGATAAAAACAAAATCCGCACGCCTGCGCCCAACATATGCATATAAATGTACGTGGAAGAACTCTCGCAAGTTGGAACGGATTTATAAAATGAGGATCTCAAGAGTCCTCACCCCCGTGAAACAGACACTGACAGGATTGCAGATCTTGGAATCCACACTAAACTTCCGGAGCCACCCAGTCAAGTTGCCGATTCCATCGCCAATTTCGTCGCCGCGTGTGCACGCCGCCCAATCCCTGCTCCCTTTTCTCTTTCCTTTTTCCTCTTTCCTCGTCCCTGCTTGACACCTGGGGACCCCACTGGGACAATTTCGCCAAGCACAACTCGCGGACAGCGTAGTTCATTCAGAAATTCGGCCCGCTTCTTCCGCCGTTAATGGCCGGAGGTTCCGCCGGAAAAGGTCGCCTGCCATGAAATCCAGCCGCTGGTGGAGGTATCCGTTCCTCGGGATGGGGCCGGCGGCGGTGGGATTGATCCTGATTCTCCTCTGCGGCTGGCCAGCGTGCAGACCGGCCGGGGAACAGCCACGCGTAGGGGTCGTCGTGGGTAGTGCGGCTCCCGAACTGGAGCGTTTTGCGGCCCGGGAGCTGTGCGCCTATCTGGCCAAGCTCTACGGGATCCAGGCCTATCCGGAGCGGCACCCGCCGGCGTCCGCCCAAGCCCTCTTTCTGATCGGCAATCCGCAGACCAACGGGGCGGTGAAGAATGCGGCCCGGCAACAGCCCTTCCCGGAGGTGACCGACCAGGGGATCGTGTTGCGACGGTCGGAGTGGGAAGGACGGCCGGCCCTGATCGTGGGGGGCGGCAGCCCGAAGGCGACCCTGTGGGCGGTTTACGAGCTGGTGGAGCGCTGGGGTGTCCGCTATCTGACCGACCGGGACGTCCTGCCAGAGAGCAGGGATGATTTCGAGCTTCCCGACCTCGACCTGGTGATGGAGCCGGTCTTTCGCATTCGTGGGCACCCGACGTTTCAAGACTTCGCCGCCAGCGGCGAGGCCTGGGGAGTGGCGGACTTCCAGGTCCTGATCGACCAACTGGCGAAGATGAAGTTCACCCGCATGAACATTTACGCGTATGGCTGGCAGCCCTATCTGCACTGGGAGCACAAGGGGATCAAACGGCAGTCGGCCTCCCTCTGGTACGGCTACCGCTACCCGATCACACCGGACATGTGGGGACGGGAGCTGTTCGAAGACGCGGATGAATTCTGGAACCCGGATCTGCCGCTGGGAGGCAGTTACGAGGAAACGATAGCGGCCGGCGAGCGGCAGGTCCATAGTCTGATCGAGCACGCGCACCGCCGGGGCATGGACTGCGATCTCTCGGTTCCCACCACCGACTTCACACCGGAGTTCGCTCCTCTGCTCAAGGGTGCGGAAAAGAGTTCCATCCAGACCGGTTTGACGGTGGTTCCCGGGGCCACCACCTCGTTGGACGACCCACAGCTCTACGAATTGGCCACCGCGGTTCTGCGGCACGCCGTCGATACGTATCCCGAAGTCGATTACCTGACTGTCTGGATGCCGGAGTTTCGCCAGTGGACGGACGAATACGAGCGGGCGTGGAAGGTGCTGGACGAGAAGTACGGCATCGGCCAGGTCCTCTCCCTGCCGGACCTCTTGACCGCGGCCGCGAACCGGAAGGGCTGGAACCGGGGAGTGGAGCGGGCGGTGAACATGGTGAAGGGGGACATCGCGGCCCTCTATTTCTACGATCGCCTGCTGCGGGACCCGAAAGTGCTGGAGGGAACGCTCCGGCCCGGCATTCCGTTCGTGTACGGGGAGCCGGCCGAGGAGCTGTATCCGATCCTCGACCGTATTCTTCCCGGCGGCTGGCAGATCTCCGCCCACCCGGAGAACAACCCGGTGCTGTTGTTGAGCCGCCCGCAGGTCCTCACCGCCCTGGCTTCGCAGCAGGCTCCCGGGATCCTGCACATGACCATCGACGACGACGTCCTGGGGTTGGTGCCCCAACTCACTCCCAACACCCTGCACCAGATCTTTCCCCTGATGAGGCGCAGCACCTGGGCGGGATTCATCGCGCGAGAACGCTTCCCGGGCGATCATGACTGGCCCCTGGCCTACATGGCGCGGGCCGCCTGGGATGCGGAGATCACTCCGGACGCCGTGGGCCGCGATCTCCTGACCGCGGTTTGCGGGGCTCCCTGCGGGGAGAGCCTGCTGGAGGCGTTTCATCAGGTGGAGGCAGCGACCCTGACCATGGTCCTCGCTCCCTCCCGGTCCGCCATCGCGTTCCCGGTGCCACGGATGATGATGAAGTATTGGACCCCGGACCCCGCGCCCGAATACATGGCAAAGGCCCGGCGCGAGTACGAGAGCGCCTTGGATGCGGCGCGGCGGGCGCGCGACGAATCCACTTCGACAGGCCGCTGGTATCCGGACTTCTGGGTGGGGCGGCTGGAGTTTGCCGTGGGCTACGTGCAGGCGGTGGAGACGTTGCACGATGCGGCCGCGGCGGAAGCCGCCGGCCGGTTTGCAGACGCCCTGGAGCAGGCCCGGAAGGCACTCGAAACACTGAGCCAGGCCACACTTTCTTACGCCCGGGTGGCCCGTACCCCGACCGACCTGGGCGCCATCGCCATCCTGAACGAATACGGCCATCGCGCCTTGAAGGCCAAAATGGCCGAACTGAGCAAATCGCTTCCTGCTGGATCGACCGAGGGAAGGGAACCGTCGCCATGAGACTTGAACGTGAGTGGATCTATCTGGCGCTGCTGGTCCTGGTGCTGACCGGTTCGGCCTGCACGCGGGCTCCCCAAGTGGACGTGGTCGTGGGCAGCGCCGCGCCGGAACTGGAGCGCTTCGCGGCCCGGGAGTTGTGTGACTACCTGGCCAAGCTCTATGGGATTCGGGCCTATCCGGCGCGCCGGATCTCCGGCTCGGCCGACGCGGTGTTTCTGATCGGCAGTCCGCAGACCAACGCGGCGGTGAAACGCGCGGCCGGGCAGCAGCCCTTTCCGGAGGTGAGCGATCAGGGGATCGTGCTGCGCCGGGCGGATCTGGAAGGTGGGCCGGCGCTGATCTTGGGTGGAGGCAGCCCGCAGGCGACGCTGTGGGCGGTTTACGAGCTGGTGGAACGTTGGGGAGTGCGTTATTTCACCGATCGGGACGTCCTGCCCGGTCGGCAAGACGCGTTCCAGCTTCCGGACCTGGACCTGGTCATGGAACCGGTCTTCCGCATCCGCGGTCACCCCAGCGTCCAGGACTTCGCCCCCAGCGGCGAGTCCTGGGGCATGGCGGACTTCCGGGTCCTGATCGACCAACTGGCCAAGCTCAAGTTCAACCGGCTGCAGCTCTCGGGTTACATGTACCAGCCCTTCCTGCACTGGGAGCACAAGGGCATCAAGCGGGATACGACCTCCCTCTGGTACGGCCAGCGTTTCCCCATCACTCCGGACATGATCGGACGGGAGCTGTTCGAAGATGCCGAAGAGTTCTGGAATCCGGACCTGCCCCTGGGCGGCCGTTATGAGGAGATGATGGCCGCCGGGGAGCGGCTGCTTCACAACCTCATGGAGTACGCCCACCGACGGGGCATGGAGTGCGACGTCGATGCCCCCACCAACGACTTTCCACCTGCCTTCGCTCCTTTGCTGAAAGGGGCCGAGCGGAGCTTTCAGATGGCGGTTCGGCCGGGCTTCAACACCCCGGTGGACGACCCTGTGGTGTTCGATCTATCCAGCGCCATCCTGCGGGCCACGGTCAACACCTATCCGGAAGCGGACCATATTCGGATGGGGATGCCGGAAGAAAAGCAGTGGCTGGGAGAGTATGAACGGGCCTGGAAACTCCTCGATGCCAAGTACGGAGTCGGCGAGGTGAGATCCCTCCCCGATCTGGTGAAGGCCGCCGGGAACCGCAAGGGGTCCGGGCGCTGGCCGGGCGAGCTGGGCGTAGCGCAGTTCAAGGCCGACCTCACCTCTCTCTATTTCTACGACCGCCTCTTGAACGATCCGAAGGTCCTGAAGGACAGTCTCCGGCCCGATATCGGGATCATCTTCAATGAACCGGCCGAGGAGCTGTTTCCCATCCTGGACCGGATTCTGCCGGAGGGGTCCGAGGTCGGGATCCACCCGGAGAATCAACCCGAGAACTTCCTGCCGCGCGCCGAGGTCCTCTCGACTCTGAACACGGAGAAGGTCCCGGGCCACATGCACGTGACCCTGGACGACGACGTGGTGGGCCTGGTGCCGCAACTGCGGCCGGCGGTGCTGCACCAGGTCCTGCAGGAACTGCGCCGCCATGGCTGGACCGGGTTCATCGCACGCGAGCGTTTTCCGGCGGACCATGACGCCGTCCTGGCCTACCTGGCCCGGGCCGCCTGGGACGAGCAGGCGAATCCGAAAGAGGTGGCGCGCGATCTGGTGGGGACGGTCTGCGGGGAAGAGGCCGTGGAGGACCTGCTGGCGGCCTTCGACCTGCTGGAATCGGCCACCCTCACCCTGGCCACGAGCCCCGAGTCGGACGCCAAGATCGGACCGACCCGGCTTCTCGTCATCCCGTTCGCCTTCTACGTCAAGGGGATGATGATGAAGTTCTGGAAGCCGGAGGATGTGCCGGCCTACCTGGCGACCGTGCAGCGGGACTACGGTCAGGCTCTGGAGGCCGCCCGGCGCGCCCGCGACAAGTCGGAAGCGCGCGGGCGCTGGTATCCCGAGTTCTGGGTGGGACGGCTGGAGTTCGCCTTGGGTTACGCGGACACGGTGGAAGCGCTGTACCGGGGAGCCCAGGCCGAAGAGGCCGGTCAGCGGGAAGAGGCCCTCGGCCATGCCCGCAACGGGTTGGAGTCCCTGCGGCAAGCCACGGAATCATACGCCCGCATCGCCCGGAACCGGACCGACCTGGGAGCCATCGCCGTGTTGAACGAGTACGCGTACCGTCCCTTGCTGAAGAAGACGGAAGAACTCGAGCAAGGGGAGGATTAGGGGCGCCCCTTGTCCGTGCGTTCCTTGGTGGCGGTGTAGGGGCACCCCTGTGGGTACCCTCTGTAGCAGAAGGCAGCCAACGTATGAATTTTCCATTTCGATCATTTGCGCTCGTTATCGTTGTGGGGTTGGTGACGGTGTCGGCAATGGGGAAGAAGAGGGATTATCGGAGCAAGCCGTTTCGGGTGGCGGTGGCTTTGGGAGAGAGCACCACCGCCGGTGGGACGGCGACGACTCCCGAATTGAGTTGGGTGAGCCTACTGGCCGATCTGATCAACGAGAACCAGGTGGAGCCGGTTCGAATGATCAACAACGGCATCGGAGCCAACCTGATCTCCCCGCGCAGCCCCACCTATCAGACGTCCGAACACCCGAGTGCCCTGGAGCGTTACCGGGAGCATGTCATTGCGTACGATCCCGATCTGGTTCTGGTCTCGTACGGCTTCAACGACGCCCGGGGAGGGACGCCCCTCGGGCAGTTTCTGGAAGACCTTCGCCACATCGTAATGGATATCAAGAAGCAGACGGGGGCCGTCGTGGTGATGGTCAATTCCTATTTCTTGACCGGGTTCAAAGATCACGCACCCTACGATCGGGCGAACGTGGCCGTTCTCCAAGGCTACAACAGCGCCATGCAGCAGTTGGCCGCCGAATGCGGCGTTCTCCTGGCCGACGTCTTTGCGGCCGAGGGCCAGGCCCCCTGGATGATCGACACCGACGGTGTCCATCCGAACAACCTGGGGCACCGGATCATCGCCAACCGGATCTTCGAGGTCCTGGCCCAGAACTGCAGCGCTCTCTCCGGGAAGGCCTTCCGGCAGCGGAAGTCCATGAAGCAGTGGCGTCCGGCGCGTGAGAAGCAGATCCAGAACGAGTACTACGAGAAGAGGAAGAAGGAGTAGGCTCGATGGACGCCGCCGGAATCGGGACTGTCTCCAAAGACCAGGATTGAGGAGGAAGTTGTGACCCACGGAAACGAGCCTCTCTTGCCCTATGTCGCGAATCAGGACGAGCAGTTCTCCTTCCTGATGGGAGAGGATTTCGTCGAGAAACACAATATCGCCTGGCGGGTGGAACTGGCGCAGGAAGAGCCGGCCAATCCACTCATCGAGCCGGAGCTGCCGTGGGAGAACGCCTGCGCCATGAGTCATGGCACGGTGATGATCGACCCCACGGACGGGCTCTGGAAGGCCTGGTACACGGCCGTCCCGAAGCATCCCTACAACGCGTCGGCCGAGCGGCGCCTGGCCTACGCCGAGTCGACTGACGGGGTGAACTGGGTCAAACCCGAACTGGACATCTGCTCCTACCAGGGGCAGCAACGGACCAACATCCTGATCGACCTCAAGTCGGGAGGTCCGGCCCACAACGCTTCCGTGATCGTCCATCCCGACGCGCCGCCCGATCGAAGGTACGAGATGTTCATCCTGCGGCTTCCGGGCTGGTTCTGTCCCTACCGCGTGGTGAAGGGTTTTGCCGTGCCCTCTGGCCAGGACGCCCACCAGAAGGGGGAGGGGGCCTTCAGTCCCGGCCTCTATCGTTACCGGTCCTCCGACGGCAAGCACTGGGAACCGTGGGAATCGGCCGGATTCGACACCGCCGACGGCGGGTGGGTCACGCAATTGGCGGACGGTTCCTATGCCGCCTACCACAAGAGCGCCATTCCCGCCCTTCCGGGAGGGTTGTCTCCCTACGACGTGGCGGTCGGCGTGTGCCGGGTCATCATGCGGAGGACCGGCCGGACCGGTTCCGACTGGTCCGCGTCCGAACTGGCGCTGACGCCGGACTGGCAGGATCCCAACGACACCCAGTTCATGGAGCTGTCGCCGCTGGCGCAGCGGGATGGATTCGTCGGACTGGCCACCGTCTATCACACCTGGAACCAGACGGTGGACCTCCAGTTCGCCGCCTCGCGTGACGGCAAGTCCTGGTGGCGCCCTGACCGGAGGGCCTGCGTGCCGCTGGGGGCCCTGGGAGACTTCGGTGGCGGGATGACCTGGCCGATGCATCCCATGGTCCACCATGGAGGAAGGATCTATCTCTACTACTGCGGTTGCGAGGGTCTGCACAACGACTACATGAGCACCGAACCCGCCGAGAGGATGCGCCAGGCCGAGCTACCCGAGTGGCCGCACTACTGGCAGCCTCTCGCCCTGGGTAAGGACACCCGCAGTCCGGTTGCAGGCCTCCTCTGGTTCACCGGCGGCATCGGCCGAGCCTCCTGGGAGGTGGGACGGCTGTGGGCCGCGGTCACCGCCGCCGGCGGCTACTCCACGGGCGATCTTTTGACTCGCACTCCGGTCCCTCACCAACACCGGGTGGTGGTGAATGCCGTCACCGTGGGGGAAGGAAAGCTGGAGGCCGAGCTGGTTTCCGGGGGGAAGCCCGTCGCCGGTTTCAGCCGCTCCGACTGTAGCCCGATACGCGGCGACCACCGCGCGGCCGCGATCCGGTGGAAAGGGGGAGATCGCTGCCCCGTGGGAGACGCACAACTGCGCTTCTACATCCACCAGGTTCGCCTTTACGGGATCGATTTTCAGGAGTGAGCGGATCCAGCAGTTGCACACAGTGACGGGCATTTCGGGACACCATCGAAGAGGTAGATTTCCACCAGCGGGTAGTCTCCTGCTGGCGCTCTGGATGCTCTGGTCCGGTAGCGCTCCGGCTTCGGCGTCGGGTCGGTCCCAGGCGCCGGTAAGCGTGGTCATTGGTGATTCCTCCCCGCAACTCGAGCAGTTCGCGGCCCGTGAACTGTGCGGGTACCTGGAGAAGCTCTTCGGCCTGAAGGTCACGCCAGTCCGGCAGTGGAGCGAATCCTCCCGGACCACCTTTCTGGTGGGAAATCCCTCGACCAATTCAGCCATCCCGAGGACCGCGTTCCCCGAAGTGAGCGATCAGGGGATCGTGCTGCGGAGCGTCACCTCCGGGGAGCGTCCGGCGCTGGTCGTCGGTGGAGGAAGCCCCCGCGCCACCGTCTGGGCGGTGTACGAACTGGCCGAGCGTTGGGGCGTCCGCTATCTGGTCCGGGGTGACGTCCTGCCGGAAAAGAAGGCACTGGACCTCCCTGAGTTGGACGTGGTCATGGAGCCGATCCTGCGAGTGCGGGCCCACCCCACGATCCAGGATTTCGCCTCCAGCGGCGAGTCCTGGGCGGCCGCGGACTTCTTCCGCCTGATCGATCAACTGGCCAAGCTGAAGTTCTCCCGCATCAACTTCTACGCCTACGGCTGGCAACCCTATCTGCACTATGAACTGAAGGGGATCCAACGAAAATCGGCGTGGCTCTGGTACGACTACCACTACCCCATCACTCCCGACATGCCGGGAAGGGACCTGTTCGGCGACGCCACCGAGTTCTGGAATCCCGATCTCCCGCTGAATTCGAGCTACGAGCGCATCATCGAAGCCGGGCTGAAGTTGGGGCGGGCGCTGGTGGTACACGCCAAGAGCCGCGGAATGGAGGTGGCGGTCTCGGCTCCGACCACCGACTTCACCCCCGAGTTCGCTCCTCTGCTCAAGGGCGCCGAAAGGAGTGGCATCCGCAGCGGCCTGACCATCGTCCCGGGAGCCGAGACCCCGCTGGATGATCCCCAACTGGCGGAACTGGCCCTGACCACGCTCAAGGCGACCATCGACACCTACCCGGAGGCCGACTACGTCACGGTCTGGATGCCGGAGGTGCGGCAGTGGACCGGTGAGTACGAACGCGCCTGGAAGGCGCTGGACGCCAGGCACGGGATCAGCCGGGTCCGTTCGTTGGACGAGATCTTTGCGGCGGCGGCACGGCGCCGGGGCTCCGAGGTCAACCGGGAGCGGGTGATGAACGAGATCAAGGGGGACATCGCCAGCCTCTATTTCTACGAACGCCTGTTGAAGGATTCCCAGGTGCTGGAAACGACGCGGCGGCCGGACATGAAGTTCATGTACTGGGGTGTGTCGGAGGAGCTGTTTCCGATTGTGGATCGCATACTTCCCGCCGGGTGGGAAATCGGGGTCATGCCCTCCAATCAGCCGGTCCGCCTCCTACGGCGGATCGAGGTCCTGAAGGAACTCCCGGCGCAGAACCCGGGGGTTCTGGATCTGACCATCGATGACGACAACCTCGGCATGGTGCCCCAACTGACGCCCAAGTGGCTTTCCCGTATCGTGCAGGTTCTGAAGCGCAACCGCTGGGCCGGTTTCACCGCCCGCGAGAGGTTCCCTTTCGATCACGATTGGCCCCTTGCCTACCTGTCCCGCGCGGCATGGCACGAGGACGTCCGTCCGGACGACGTGGCCCGCGACCAGCTCACCGCCGTCTGCGGGCCGGAATGCGCCGAAGAGATGCTCGACGCCTTCCATGAAATCGAGTGGGTAACCACCCTTCTGGCCGACGCCAATCGGAACTTCTCCAAGGAAAGACCAGGAACGCTAATGAAGTATTGGCGGCCAGGACCGGTCCCCACCTACCTGGCGGCGGTCCGGAGCGGCTACGAACGGGCCCTGAGCGCCGTCCGCCGAGCACAGGTGAAATCGACGCCCGCTGGACGCAACTACCTGGATTTCTGGCAGGGCCGTCTCGAATTCGCGGTCGCATATACGGATACGGTGCGGAACGTCCACGGGGCGGGCGCGGCCGAAATGGTCAACGACTATTCGACATCCCTGAAACATGCCCAAGAGGGGCTGGCAAGCCTGCGCTTCGGATTGGAAGCATACGCCCGGATCGCCAGCAGCCAGACCGACCGGGGAGCCATCGCCATGCTGAGCGAGTTTGCCTATCGGCCCTTGCAGGCCAAGATCGCCGAATTGACCCGTCTGGTGCAGGATGGACAGTAATTTTGGTTCCTTAATCCCGAATGCTTGCGCAAATCGACGAAGAATTATCCGCGGGGGCTCCCCTTGTGTGTGCAAATCGACGAGGAATTATCCGTAGGGGCGCCCCTTGTGGGCGCCCTCTTCGGTCCAAAGCTGAGCAAGACGGGGCCAGACGAAGAGTCGGCGGCTCGACGTCGTCCGAGCGTCCGATGATGAGGGATGATATTTGACGAATCGGGGCAGGTGGCGGGCATGAGACTCAAGAACTGCGCCCTGGTTTTGTTGTTGGCGGGCTGGGGTTGCGCGACGGCCCCTGCCCGGGTGGACGTTCTGGTGGGCAGCGCGGCGCCGGAACTGGAACGCTTTGCGGCGCGGGAGCTCTGTGACTACTTGTCAAAGCTGTACGGAATTCAGGCCCACCCGAGCAGGCACGCCACCGTGGACGGCGAAGCGGTGTTTCTGGTCGGTCGTCCTGAAACGAATGCAGCGGTGCGGCAGGTGCTGGGAGAGGGTGGTTTCGGGGAGATCACGGATCAAGGTCTGGTGCTGAAACAGACCCGGTGGGAAGGAACCCCTGCGCTGGTGGTGGGAGGCGGCAGTCCGCGGGCGACGTTGTGGGCCGTCTATGAGTTGGTGGAGCGCTGGGGCGTGCGCTACCTCACCGACCGGGACGCGTTGCCGCTGGAGCGGCGGGAATTCCAAGTCCCCGATCTGGACGTGCTGATGGAACCGGTCTTCCGGATTCGAGCCCATCCCACTCTCCAGGATTTCGCTCCCAGCGGTGAAGCCTGGGGAATGGCCGACTTCCGGGTTCTGATCGACCAGCTCGCCAAACTGAAGTTCACCCGGATGAACGTCTACCCATTCGGATACCAACCCTATCTCCAGTGGGAGCACAAGGGCATCCGGCGAAGGTCCGCCTCCCTCTGGTACGAACAACACTTTCCCATCACCCCGGACATGATCGGGAGGGAGCTGTTCGAAGACGCTGCCGAGTTCTGGAATCCGGATCTTCCTCTGGGGGGCAGTTACGACGAGTTGATGGCTGCCGGCGAGCGGCAGGTCCACAACCTGATGGAGTACGCTCACCGGCGGGGGATGGAGTGCGACATCTTCGCACCGACGATTGATTTCCCCCCGGAATTCGCGCCCCTGCTGAAAGGAGCCGGGAGGTCCGGCCAGTTGACCGTCCATCCTGGTTTCAATACTCCCATCGACGACTCCAGCCTCTCCGAGTTGTCCGCCGCCGTCCTGCAGGCAACGGTCGACACCTACCCGGAAGTGGATCGCATCATGGTGGCGATGCCGGAGAAGCGCCAGTGGCTGGGGCAGTACGAACGGGCTTGGCGGGAGTTGGACGCCAAGTACGGGATCAGCCAGGTGCGCTCGCTCGACGACATCCTCGCCGCCGCCGAGAACCGCAAGGGATCGAGGCGCTGGCCGGGAAAGCGGGGCCTGGACCAGGCCAAGGCCGACATCGCCTCTCTCTTCTTCTACGACCGGCTGCTCCTGGACGGTGGAGTGCTGAGGGACACCCAGCGGCCCGATATCCAGTTCGTTTACATGGAGCCGGCCGAGGAGTTGTATCCCCTTCTGGACCGGATTCTGCCCAGTGGATGGGAGGTGGGTGCGCACCCGGAAAACCAGCCGGAACATTTTCTGCCCCGCGCCGAAGTCCTGGGGACTCTCAACACTCGGAAGATCCCGGGGATCATGCACGTGACGCTGGACGACGACGTGGTCGGACTGGTGCCCCAACTCCGACCGACCGTTCTCCACGAATTCATGACCCAGCTCCGCCGGCACGGTTGGACCGGGTTTGCGGCTCGGGAGCGGTTTCCGGCCGATCATGACGCCGTGCTGGCCTATCTCGCCGAGGCCGGCTGGAACTCAGAGGCAGAGCCGGACGTCGTGGCCAGAGACCTGATCCGTACGGTCTGCGGCGAGGCATCCGTCGAGGACATGCTGGCCGCCCTGCACCTGGTGGAGTCGGCGACCCTCAATCTGGCGACGAACAAGATCAATTTCTCCTTCTACGTGCCGGGAATGATGATGAAGTTCTGGAACCCGGAACCCAAGCCCGCTTACCTGGTCGAGTTGCAGCAGGACTATGTGCAGGCCTTGGAGGCGGCTCGCCGGGCCCTGGAGAAATCCCGTCCGGAAGGCAGTTGGTACCCCGAATTCTGGGTGGGACGGATAGAGTTCGCACTGGGCTACGCCAACGCGGTCGAGGCCATGGGTCGAGGCGCCACGGTCGAAGCCGCCGGTAAGCGCGCGGAAGCTGCGAAGCACGCCGATGAAGCCCTGACCTTGCTGCGCGGCGGGCTGGAAGCGTACGTCCGGGTAGCTCGCAACCGCACCGATCTGGGGGCCATCGCGGTAATGAACGAGTTTGGCTACCGGGCGCTCCAACGCAAACGGACCGAACTGGGCAATTGAGGAGGCCGCGGGATGAGAAGGGCATTCGGTCGTTGCATCGGTCTGTCGTTTCGGATCGCTCCCACCGTGCTGGCGGGTGCGGCCCTGATCCTTGGTTTCGGGCCGGCCCCTTTGTCGGCCCAGGATTCCCCCGGCGTGGACGTGATCGTGGGCGGTGCGGCGCCGGAGTTGGAGCGGTTCGCGGCGCAGGAGCTTTGCGACTACCTGGCGAAGCTCTACGGAATCCAAGCTCATCCCCACCGGCAGGTCAGCGCCGGCGCAGACGCCGTGTTTCTCATCGGCAGTCCTGAAACGAATTCGGCAGTCCGGCAGGCGCTGGGCGAGAGCGGTTTCGGGAAGGTCACGGACCAGGGCCTGGTCCTGAAAAGGACCCGCTGGGAAGAACGGCCGGCGCTGGTCGTCGGAGGCGGCAGCCCTCGGGCCACGTTGTGGGCGGTCTATGAGTTGGTGGAGCGCTGGGGAGTGCGCTACCTCACCGACCGGGACGTACTGCCGGAGCGGGCGGAGGAATTCCAGTTGCCGGACCTGGACGTAACGATGGAGCCGGTCTTCCGCATTCGCGCCCACCCCACGATTCAGGATTTCGCCTGCAGCGGGGAAGCCTGGGGGATCGCCGATTTCCGGGTGCTGCTCAACCAGTTGGCCAAAATGAAGTTCAGCCGGGTCAACATCTACCCCTTCGGATATCAGCCCTACCTGCACTGGGAGTCCAAAGGGATCGAGCGCCGGTCCGCGTGGCTCTGGTACGACTACCACTACCCGATCACGCCCGACATGGTGGGGCGGGAACTCTTCGGGGACTCCAAGAAGTTCTGGAATCCGGACCTGCCGGCAGACGGGAGCTATCAGGAACTCGTGGCCGCCGGCGAGCGGCAGGTCCACAACCTGATCGAGCACGCCCACCGGCGGGGACTGGAAACCAACAACTATGCGGACATCACGCAGTTCCCTCCGGAATTCGCCCCTCTGCTGAAGGACGCCCAGAAGGTCCGGCAACTCGGTCAACTGATGGTGGTTCCGGGCGCCTCGACGCCGGTGGACGACCCCCGCTACCGCGACCTGTGCACCGCCGTGCTGAAGACGATCATCGAGACCTATCCGGAGACGGACCTGATCACCATCAGTATTCCCGAGTGGCGGCAGTGGACCTCGGTCTACGAGGACGCCTGGAAGGTGCTGGACGCCAAGTACGGCCTGAGCGGCGTCCTCTCCCTCGCGGACGCCCTGGAAGCGGGGCGCAACCGCAAGTGGTTCCGGGGCCCGGAAGGTTGGAAGAAGTCCCTCGACGAGGTCAAGGGAGATCTCGCCAGTCTCGTCTTCTACGACCACCTGCTGGAAAGTCTGGGACCGCTGCAGGGCTCTACGGGCGCCCCCAAGCGGATCATGTTCTGGGGCATGGCGGAGGAACTGTGGCCCCTGTTGGGCAGGATTCTTCGGCCCGGCACCGAAGTCGGCCTGATGCCGGACAACTTCCAGACCCACGTCCTGAAGCGCCGGGAAATCTTCGGCACCTTCCCCACGTCGGAGGTCGCGGGCGTTCTGCATCTCACCCTGGACGACGACAACGTCGGGGTGATGCCCCAGATCACGATTTCGGCCGTCCATGAGTTGGTCAAGGAGCTCCGAAAGGGCTGGGCCGGCTTCGTCGCCCGTGAGCGTTTCCCCGCCGACCACGACTGGGTCCTGGCCTACTTGTCACGGGCGGGATGGGACGCCGAGGCGACGCCCGATGCCGTCGCCGCCGACTTTCTGCAGGGGGTCTGCGGTCAGGCGTGCGGCGTGTCTCTGCTGGAAGCGTTCCGGGAGGTCGAAGCGGCGACCACCGCCTTCGAGCAGAGCGACTACGGATTCGGATTCCCGGTTCCGCACCTGATGATGAAGCATTGGAGAAGGCCGGGACCGATACCGGAATATCTGTCCCAAGTCCGGAATCACTACCAGAGCGGCCTGGACGCGGCGCGGCGAGCTTATCAGCAGGCCAGGGGCGCGGGACGCCCGCTGGCAGCATTCTGGATCGGAAGATTGGAGTTCGCGGTCGATTACGTCAACACCGTGGTGGCGGTTCGCCGAGCCGCGACGGCCGAGTCGTCCGGCCAAACGGAAGAGGCGTTGCGCGAGGTACGGGAAGCTCTCCGCACTCTGGGAAGTGCACTGGAATCCTATGCCCGGGTTGCCCGCAACCGCACCGATCTGGGAGTCATCGCCATCGTCAACGAATACGGCTACCGGCCCTTGCTGGAGAAGAGCGCCGCCCTGGAGAGAATCGCGAATTGAGACGGGAGCGGCGGCTTTCTTGCCGCCGCACTCCGGACTCACGGTCCGACGAGACGATGGCGCCGACGAAGCGATGACGAGTCCCTCCCCAAGGGACGGAATGAAAGTCTGCCGTTCTGACGAGGAAGAAGCCACATGAAAATCACAGACATCATCGCACACGTGATGGAAATTCCAGACCCGGACGGCCGGACTCCGCGCCGGAACTGGATCTTCGTCGAGATTCGCACCGATGAGGGTCTCACCGGAATCGGAGAGGCGACCACCGAGTACTGCGAGCTCGCCGTCCAAGCCCAGATCGAGACGGAACTCCGCCCTCGGCTCCTGGGGATGAACCCCTTGGAAATCGGACGCATCTGGACCCTGGGCTTCCGCCATTTCTGGTGGAGAATGGGCGTCGTGCACACCAGCGCCATGAGTGGGATCGATCAGGCGCTTTGGGACCTCAAAGGCAAGGCAACCGGCCTGCCCGTATACGAGCTGCTGGGAGGGCGTGTACGGGACCGGGTCCGTCTCTACGCCCGGATCCGCGATGTCTTCGCCGAGGGGGAGGCCACCCTGGAGGAAGACATCCTCCAAGCCGTCGAAGAGGAAGGGTTCGACGCCTTCAAGTCCGGATTCGGCCCATTGACCCAGCCCTTCGATGAAATCGAGCAGGTCAGAAGAGCCGTCGATGACTATCGTCGAATGAGAGATGCCGCGGGCCCGGACGTGGCGCTGATGTGCGATGCGGCCGGCGTCTATTCCCCGACGGCAGCAGCCCGCCTGATCCAAGGTTTGCGCGAGGTCGACATCTACTTCGTCGAGGAACCGACGAACCAGGACACAATCAATCCCACGCTCCAGTTGAAACGCGCCTATCCCGACGTGAAGATCGCCGTGGGAGAACGCCTCTTCACCCGTTGGGCATTCCGGGAGTGGTTCGAAAACCAGGCCATCGACGTCTGCCAGGCGGACATCTGCCACGCCGGCGGGATCAGCGAGCTGATGAAGATCGCCCACTACGCGGAGGTCTACGGGATCCTGATCGCTCCCCACAATCCCTACGGTCCGGTAGCTCTCGCCGCCGCCGCCCACGCGGCCGCGGCCATGCCCAACTTCACCCTGTTGGAGCACTGCCGTCTGCGCCCCTGGTTCGAGGACGTACAGAAGGTCGCGGTCCCCATCGTCCGAGGCTACGTCGACCTGGACGAACTGGGGAAACGGCCGGGGCTCGGCGTGGAGCTGGACATGGAGATGATCAAGAATCGGCCCCACCGGCCGTTGGGCGCCAACCCGTTCGTCCTCAAGGATGGGTCTTCGCCTCTGGTCTAGCAGCTCTGTCCATACTCGGGGCCATCGATCCCGTGCAAACCAACCCGCACTCTGCCTGAGAGATCTGACCGGCCTCTTACAGCTACCGCCGGATCGAAAAGGCCTGTGAGTACGGGTGCGGGAGAATCTACCAGCGGCTGGCGATACTGGAAGCCGTTCCTGGCCACCCAACCGGACATAGGCCGGGTTGACGAATCCGGGAAAGAAACCAACTCCATGCGAACTGTTTTCCGGGTGGACACGAGTCTGATTCAGAGGGTTGCACGCGTCTCGGCATGACGGCGGATCCGCGACCGGATCTTCTCGCCGTTCTCGACCAGTTCCTTCGACATTTCATACGCCGACTGGGCATTCATCCAGAACTCGGGGGTCTGTCCGAAATACGCGCCCAGCGCGATCGCCGTCTCCGCCGTCACGCCGCGCCGCTGGTGAACGATCTCATGAAGGCGCGTTGCGGGAAGGCCGCTGTCCCGGGCCACGCCGTTGACGCTCAGTCCCATCTCCCTGCTCTGCTCAACCAGCAGGGCGCCGGGATGCGTGGCGATCCGATTCGTGGGCACATAAACCATTCTCTTGCCCCTTTCCATGGGATCCTCCAGCCCGCCCTGTCTGATGAGGTAACAGGGCTAACATGTGGCTGCCGAAAGCGTGTCGAGTTTTAGCCGCACCGAGTCGTCCAGCTTCCAACTGACCGCACCCAGGCTGTCGTCCAGATGGGCGATCGTATCCCCGCCGGTGATGGCCACGGTCACTTCGGGGTGTGAGAGCACCCAGGCGATGGCGAGTTGCGCGGGCGTTTTTCCCAATTCTCTCGCCAAGTCGATGACGGTCGAGACGACTTCGCCGGAAGCTCCCTGCATGGCGGCGGAAAACCTTCCCCGGTATCCGGCCGTTGCCCAGAGGGACCCGGTCGGGGCAGGACGGCCCGGCGAATAGATTCCGCTGAGGAGCCCGATGGCCAGCGGACTGTAGACCATGACCCCCAGCGCCTGGTCCCGCACCAGTCCGAACATTTCCCGCTCCAGGTCCCGGTTCAGCAAGTGGTAGGGGTTCTGAACGCATATGAACGGTGCGGCATTGATTCGATCGGCGACCCACAGGGCTTTGCAGACCTGCCAGGCGGTGAAGTTGCAGCAGCCGGCGTAGCGAACCTTGCCGGAACGGACCAGGTCGTCCAGGGCGCGGACCGTCTCCTCGAGGGGTGTGGAATCATCGAAGACTTGAGCCAGGTAGACGTCGATATGATCGGTATCCAGACGCGTCAGGGAACGCTCGACCTCACGCAGGATGTGGGCCCTGGACAGTCCTTGATCATTCGGTCCATCGCCGACGGGAGAGGCTACCTTCGAGGTGATGGCGACGGCGTCCCGTTTGCCCCTGAGCGCCTTCCCCAGAATGACCTCCGAACGCCCCGCGCTCTCGCGTTGGTCCAAGGGGCCGTAAATATTGGCGCAATCAATCAGATTGATTCCTTGGTCGATGGCGTGTTCGATGGTCCGTTGCGCCTCCGCCTCGTCCGCCTGGCCCCGGAATCCCAGGCCCAAGGCCAATCGGCTGACCTTGACGCCAGCCTTTCCGAAGTTCACGTATTCCATAAGTTCGGCCCCCTTCCCGCTGGAACGTCACGGGAACGGTCTCCCGAAGCTCAAAGCGCGATCCGAAACGCATCGGCGATCATCACGATTCTACGATACACTTGCGAACGGCTCGAAGCTGATCCGATCGGGATTTCCCCCTTTTTTCAAGGGTGATTCAACCCCTATCAGCCCGTGGCAAAAGTCGCCACGGCATCCGACCGTCCCTGCATCCCGGCGGACTGCGTTGCTATCGGCTCACATACACCCGGTATGCTCCCGAATCGCGCCTTGTCCGGCGGGCGCAGGAACGGTCTCGGTGCTCGCGGGACTTTCGCCACGGACTGCTACAACCCATCGACTTGGTTTCATCCAGAACCTCCTCATTGAGTGGTCTTGGTCTCAGTCGTGGGGAAGAAAGGAGAGATCTCCCCTACCTTCTTCCATTTGGGAGAGTGGGAGACAAGACTGTCCCCCCTCCTAACGGCCGTTCCTCATCCAGAAGCTCCCGTGGGCGAGCATTCCGTCGAGCGTCAACGCTTGGCCGATCCTCTTCTGGTCGCGGATGCGCAGCTCGGATCCGAGTCCGACGCCCGGGGCTTCCTGCGATTCCATGGTGCCGAAGCGCCTGACCACCCACAACGCCCGGTCGACCGACGGGGGCCCGGTTTTCGTGGGGGGCTCCAGCAGGTGCGATCGGATGAGGGCTCCCCAGTGCTCTGCCAGTAGACTGCGGGCGCCGAAGAGTTCGACAGCCGTCACCCAAGGGCCATGGGAGACGGCGATCCCGCATTGCCGAGGAAGCGGACCAAGCTCCACGAGCGCTTGGGCAGCATCGGCGCGCCTCGTGTCGCGACGATAGACTTGCCTGGCGCTGTCGGCGGCTGCCGCCGTGTCGGAGTGCGCCTGGTTGGAGCGCAGTTCGTCGGTGACCTCACGCCAGACAGCGCCTTGATCGCCGCCTCGAGAGCGGTGCCTACCCATGGAGGAGACGACGCCCTCTTGACTCCGTCTGCGGACCCGCGGCGAAGCGTGCACGTCGTCGCGGTGGTAGGACCGCACCCGGCCCCAACGCCTGCGCTCCAGGCACGATACGGGGATCTTGAGCTCGGTCCTGGGGGGAACCAGCACGGTGATGTTGACGGCACGGTTCTGCTTGCCTCCCAGGAAGTGTTCTCCCTCGACGATCAGAACCGGCGTGTCGGTCGGGTTGACTGCCAACAAGGATTCCACTGCCGCGTCGTCGAGCTCGCGGACGACGAGATCCGAGGAGGGTCCCGTTCTGATCTCCGGCAAGTTATTCTCCGGCAGGTAGATGGGGAAGAATGAAACGCGAAGCCGGGTGATGGGTGCGCCGATCGCAGCGGTGGAAAGGTGTGGAATTATTATGGTGCCCTCCTCGATATTCGGTCCAAACTATTATTGTTGTAACTACAATAACAGATATTGTAGATTTGTCAAGAACTCGGTACAATCTTTTTTGAGATGCGGCCGGGCAACCCCCCTCCGTACAATCCCGACGACTTTGCCCGTGTGGCCGTCACGGTGGACGTGGTGGTGTTCACGATCCGCAACGACGCTCTCCAGGTACTGCTGGTGGAACGAGGCCAGGAGCCGTTCCGGGGGGCTTGGGCGTTGCCGGGCGGCTTCGTACAGCCGCACGAGGATCTGGATGCCGCCGCAGCCCGGGAACTTCTGGAAGAGACGAATGTCTCCGTCGGCGTGCCCTATCTGGAACAACTCGGGAGCTACGGATCGCCGGAGCGCGACCCGCGGATGCGGGTGATCACGGTGGCGTATTGGGCGGCCTGCGCCGAACTGGAACAACCGCGGGGCGGGGGTGACGCCGCCTACTCGGACTTGGTGCCGCTGGCGAAGATCGAGCGCGGAGGCATCCGTCTGGCCTTCGACCATGAACGGATCCTGCAGGATGCCGTCGAGCGGTTGCGTTCCAAACTGGAATATACGGCGGTCGCCACGAAATTCTGTCCGCCCCGATTCACCATCAGCGAACTCCGCAGGGTGTACGAGATGATCTGGGGTACCCGCCTCGATCCGGGGAATTTCCAACGCAAGATTAGGCAGAACATCGCGTTCAAGCACATTCCGATGGCGCGGTCCCCGCGCCGTCTTCGGGGCGGGAGGCCCGCTTCACTTTGGTCTGCGTCCGATGAGGTCCCAATGGCCAGTGCCATGTCCCCCCCGATCGCGCGACGACGCGTTCCGCGCGACAATGATCCTGAGTGAGACCGACCCGCCGGCGGTCGCCGCCGGGATCTTTGTCGCGGGCTGTCGAGTCAGCCGCTTGCCGAAGCAAGCGGAACCACCTCATAGGGCGCCAGGACCAGTTCCTGTTCGCCGTGGCGCTGTCTGACCTTCACCATCCGCGTTGTTGCCCGGTTGTTGATGACCCAAGCGCCGTGCCCGTCGACCGCGAGCACGTCCAAGCCGGCATGCGTGTCGGTGCCGGCGTCGAGCAGCCGGCGGCCGGACAGCGCTGACAGTTCCTCATACAACGCCGTCCAAGGACCGTCCGCCAAGGCGATGGCCGCTTCCACGATTCCGGCCTGAGCGGCGAACTTTACAAACCGGGCCAGCCAAGCAGTCGCGAAGGCGGTGCCGTTGCGCGAATCGCGCTGGGGGCGCGGATACGGCGAGTCGAACAGCACGGGCCCCGCATGCAAGGCGGCGTTCGGGGCAAACGAACGGATCGTCCCCGTCTGGTCGACAATGGCGGGAATATTCTCCATGAGCGTGTCGGCGTCGTCGAGATGGACGGCCGGATTGAAGGGGATCTCGATCCTGTCCGCGTCGGCAAAGGCGGCGCGGTTACGATTGTAGTGGGTGTACTCGTCGTCGGGGCTCGTCCGGTCCGTCCGGGTCAGACGCGGAAGCCGTGACTCGGTGGGGCCACCGATGACGATGGGCGGCGCCGGCAGAGCTGCTTTCACCACCTTTGTCGACGAGGTGTCGACCGCGATCTCGAGCCGCTGGCGGCGAAGCGCGGCGCCTTCAACGAAGGCCTTGAAGGAGCTGTCGCCGTAGTTCCGCTGATCCTCCATGTCCATTTGGGCCCCGGGGACTTCGACGGTCACGCCCACCTGCTCCCGAGTCGTGGTCCGGTGGGAGGTGAAGCCCTTGGCAAACTGGTACGGCGAGATGAGGTTGGGAAATGACTGTTGGGCCGTCTTGCCGTCTGCATGCACCAACTCGTAGTCACGACCGGCGAGGGTCTCGGCGCCGTAGAGCACGCAAATTCCGATCCGCGGATACTCCAAGTCGGCGCGCGGCTCCCACTCGACGTCAAAGGTGATGAAGCCGTCGGCCCGCCCCTCGATCCGGCCGTTCCAGTCAACGTCCGCAATCTCGTTGAGGCAGCGCGCACGGAGCTTGACCGTGAACTCTTCCGCACCGCTCTGCACGTCGATGCTCTCGAAGTTGGCGGGCACCGTATCCCAACGCGCATCGCGGACCGCGAAATAGACTCGGCGCAGAACTTCACGGCCGTTGACGCGCAGATACCGGAGCTGGCCATTGGCAAACTTGAGCCGCACCGGCCCTGCGTTCAGGTGCCTTCCGTCTTCACCCTTCATTCCTCATCCCTCGATCTCCACGGGGAACAAACTGGAGCCGTGTCCCTTCACGGGGTACGACACGAGCGGCCTGAATGGATGCGGCCCGTGTGTCGGCAAACGTTGCCGGCAAGTCCTCACCGGGCCTCGTCTCGGATGCGACGCCAGTCGTAAGCGATGGTCCATCCCAGCGCTTCCCGTATGGCCGTGCTCATGTAGGGACAGACGATGCCTTGGACGAGGTCGTCGATTTCGTTGACCTCAGGGAGAAACTCAGCGATGAGGTCTCGCACCGGGGTCTCCAGATAGATGTCGGGCGCCGCCACGTTGAAGGGATGAAAACCCTCGATGTCCGACTCCAGCCAGAGCCGGCAGGCGGTGGCGACGTCGCGGCCGTCGACGTAGTTCCAGAGCACGTCGGTGCCCCGGGCCGGGATTTCCAGATGTCCCTTGAAGCGCTCCTCAAAGGAGTCCTCGTAAACGATCCGTCCCAGCCGGAAGGCCGCGATGGACATGCCGTACCAGCGAGCGAAGTCCGCAGCGACGTTTTCCAGGAGAATCTTCCCGGACGCATAGATGTTGTCGGCCCGCAACGGCGACGACTCGGTCACCGGCAGCTTCCGCACCTTCTTCATGCCCCCGTAGACCTCCATGCTGGAGGCGATCACGACCCGCCTGACGCCGGCGTTGGCGCAAGCTTGCAGGACGTTGAAGCCGCCGTTGACGACGTTCTTGAACACTGTGGTGCGCGACCAGAACGCGTCGCAAGGCACGCTGCCCATATGGATCAAGCCGTCCGCGCCGGCGACGGCTTCGTTCAGTCCGGAGTCGTTGACCAGATCCAACTGCAGGTAGGGGAAATCGGTGGGTCCGGGGGGGAGGAGGTCGATAGGCACGACCTCGTCGCCGGCCGCCTGCAGGATCTTGACGATGCTCCTGCCCGTGCCCCCCTTGGCGCCGGTAACGACGATTCGCTTCATACCTGGCGTCTCCGCACCAAGCCTGCGCTTCCCACTGAAATGACTGATAAAGGCAGGTTGGTCTACTATAAATGCATGTTTGACAATATGTTATAAAGTAGACGAAACACAATCGTATTTGCACCAAGTGTACCAGAGTAACGCTAGTGTTTCACGGCCTGCACGGACGCCAAATCGTGAGCCAGTCCGACAATGGACTGATAACAGGCTCGTAGGAACGATGTCTGACGGAATTGCAGGGGGCAGACCCAGAAGTGCCAAGCACCGGCGTATGCGAATCGGCGGCGGATCCGGGAGAGTCCGGGACGACGGTTGCACGTATGTCTGGAAATGGATCGGGTTGCTGTCCGGGTCAGGATACGCAGAGTTTCATTTGCAGGTGGCGCAAGGAGAAGATCCGTTGAAATCAGCCATGACCGCCACCTTGCTCCAGCTCGGCGATTCGACATCACGCAATCTGGAGTTTTCGCACCGTCGTGACGTCTGGGTGAGCTACGGAGAAGAGACCATCACCGAGAGCAATCGTCTGGAAATCAGGCGCCGGCATCCGGAGCTTGTTTCAATGGCCAATGAAAAGGGGCATGGCAGAACATCCATGAGTCCATCTGACTCATCCATAACGCTGAAGAACCACGCGTCGGCTCGTGAGTGACTTCATCGGTAGTCCATCAGAAGTGTCCGAAATCGGGACAAACTGTCCGATTTCGGACACTTCGAACGATCTTTCTGGTCAGTACAAGGGCCAATTATCGGAAATCCGGACCGCGACGGTTCCGGTACTCCAGCGGACTCTTGCCATTTGGCGAAGCGGATCTTGAGGACGGGGCCTTCAGGAGCCCCTGCCGTTGACACGCCGCGACCGGGTTTCAACCGTGGACGTCGCCGCTTCGGGTCGGCGGTTCCGGCTGGTTCCAGGGCATAGTGATCGTCGGTTTGGGATCGTGGTGGTCGCCGCGGGGCGGCTTCGGCGTCGACCCGAATTCTTCGATCCAGCGCGCCAGTTGCCGGGCCGATTCCATGACTGCCCGCCGGCCTTTTTCCCTGGTCGCCAGCGTGGCATGGCCCAGTACGCCGGTGTCGGAATAGCTGGCCGTCCAGGAGGTGACGGGCGCCGGTCCGCCAGCGAGAAGGTCAGTCCAGAAGAAGTCGGACTCCGCCTTGTTGTATTCGATGTCTCCATCGGCGATCTTGTCTTTCCGGACGTTTTCTTCATCGAGATACAGGTACGCGGAGGTCTCCAGCTCTCCTGCATGAGAGCAACCGCCGGGAAACTTGCTCTCCCTCCAGGACTTGTAGAACTCCTTGTCGATGGTGATCAGACTCCACCAGCAGACGGCGCTGCATTCCGCATCGGTCTCCAGGTTGATCCGCCGGGAGGCCAGATCCAGATTGGGCCAATTGGAGCCGTGTCCGTTGAGCAGGATGATCTTTTTGAATCCGTGATAGGCGAGGCTCTTCCCCACGTCCATGACCATGCGGATGAAGTGCTCGTAGTGGATGTTGATAGTCCCGGGGAAGTCCATCACGTGGGCCGTGTAGCCGTGGACGATGGGCGGCATTATCAGAACCTGATCGGGGATGAGCCGGGCCGCATGGTGTGCGACTCCCACGGGACAGACCACGTCCACGTCCAGTGGAAGATGGGGGCCGTGCTGTTCGATCGATCCGATCGGCACCACGACGACCTTCGTGGCCTGGACCGCCTGATTGATCTCCGGCCACGTCAGTTTTTCGTATCGCCAAGGTTCTCTGGTGGACATGGGGCTACCTCCTTGCTCTGCTGAATATTTCCGATTCAAGAATCAGTCACCTCGTTATGAGTCACCTCGTTATGGAGACGAAGACCGCGAGTGCGAAGACGCTCACCCTCGCTCACGGTTTCCGCTTGGGATTTTCTCTCAGGTGAAGATCAGGCTCTCCTCACGTCATTCTTCGACCGCGTCAGCGGCACCCCGATTCGTCAATGACACACGCCCGGGTCGCTCGCCCGGTCTCTTCTCCGTGGAGCCATATGAATAGTGGAGCATGCGGTTCCGGGGGCGGCCAGGGTACGGGAATCCTGAGGGTCTGCTCTTGGGAACCGGTTGGTGAGGGGGTGGCGCTTCTCACGACCGGACAACCTTCCCTCTCATTCCAGCCCGCTCTCGCGATCTGATACAGATGTTCACCGGTTAGGATCCCCTCGAACAGTGGTGTGTTCCGGTTCTCCAAATTACAATCGACTCGATCGTCCAGCCTTTCGCGTTTCATGACGAATCGCTCAATCCTCGGGAGCCGGATCACCTTGCCCAAGCTGTAGCTGTTCGATAGTCCTCGGCTCGGATCTTTCAGTCTCGCGGTGAGAAAGCAGTTGGGAAGCTTCAGGTCTCCCGGGTCAATCGAGAGAAACAACGTATCGTTGCCGGTGACGTCGAGTGAAGCCATACCTCGACGCTGGCCATCGCCAAGGGTCAACGCAGCTCGAAATGGCTTTCCGGCCGGGCTACACCCCAACTCGAGGGAAGGCTGGGAACCAAGATTCCTTACTTCAATCGTGAAGCCGACAGGAACACCCACGGGGATCTCATCCTCTCTCAGCCCCACCTCGGCACCAGGTGGGAGCAATCGTTCATGATCCTCAATGCTGGGACGGGGACCAACGACTTCGACGCATCCTGCTGAGACACGACGGGGACCTGTGCGGCTTAGCAGTTGCAATTGGAATGGCAGACACTCGCCCTTTTTGAAGTCGGACGTCCCATTCAATGAAACCGTAGCGATCCGCTTGGACCCTGATCCCATAGAGGGCCAGCTTTCCAAATCACAACTTGTCGGATCCTCGTGAAGTTTCCAAGTCAACTTGTCACCGCTGATTCCACAGATCCACTCCAGGCCGGTACCCTCCAAGGTGAGTGTGTCCGCTTCTCCGCTTTCGCCGGCAATTCTCAACGGCTGGTTGGTGATCTTGGGATCGGCGGGATAAATCGTCAGGTCGGTGTCGGTCGTTGTGTCGTCGGATGAGGTCGTCCTGAGTTGGTAGAAACCGGAGGTGAGGGCACCGGCATCCAGCTCGAAGGCCAGTTTTGGCTGTTTTCCGGAGGCCGTATCTCTATTGGACAACCGAAAATGGAGCTGTCCGTCTGCCGTGGAGGACAAACGCCGGGTGGATGAGTCGTGTGGGCGCATCCAGGCAAAGAGCGGAACCGTGTCCTTCTCCCATCCCTCATCAGGGGCGTTGAGGAGCTCCAGTTTTTCGACGAACTGAAAATCCCTGGCCTCCAACTCAACGCGGACGGGTCCGTTGCCTGCAATCAGTGGATTTTCTGGTTCAAGACGGACCTTTACGTCCCCCGAATCCAAGGAATGGAGTCGAAATTCGCCCGTCTTCAAATTGTCGTCGTCCCAATCCCAGGCGGCTTCAAGAACGTAGCGTCCGTCTTGCGGAGGCTCCGGGTACTCCGCTCCGCTCGATTGCCGTTCCCAGTTCAGCTTCAACGTATCCAGCGAGGGTTGTGAGACCGTAATCTGTTTGAAGGTTTGTTCCGTATCGACGTTGACGAGCTTCCAGGCACGACCCCGGTGCAGTTGAGAGAGGCTGCGTGCCAGGTGCAGCAAGGCGTCCTGGCCGATCGGCAGATGCTGGTTGGATTCAATCGTCACCGCCGAGGGTTTCTCCACATGGGTGAGCAATGCTCCCAGATAGACAGTCTCCTGAGGTTTGCTGGGAGCGGACAGGGAATACAATGTGATGTTGTCGGGATCTTCCTTCTGGATGAGGACAGGCTCGATGTCATAGGTTTTTTTGAATGGAACCGAAACCTTCGTGGCTAACGTAGTCAGACCCTTTATCAGCGAAGCGAAGGGCACACCGACGGATGCAGCGGATCCAGCTATGTTCCCGACCGAACGCGCCGCTCTTCGAAAACGGCTACTTGGCTGCGAATCGCGCGGGTCGTCGTACAGCAGAGCAGGGGTCACGGCGCGCACCAAGTGGTTCATCCGGAGTAGGGCCGGATCTCCTTTGTCGAGCCGGTTCGCGTCAAACCGATAACGGGAGGCAAATTCGTCCAACAAGGTAACCAGGGGTTCGTCATTCCGAGACTCTTCCCACTCGGCCACCGCTTTCTTGATCGTATCCTCCTCCGCCTTCAGATCGGCATAATTGGCGAGTTGAGTGACGAAATGTAGATAGTCCGGGTCGTTGAGCGCACTGTTGATTTTATTTGTAAAATCGTCGTTCCATTTCCTGTGACTGAAGACCACTGCCAAAACCCTGACGTTACCGTTATCGGGAATCTGCCACTCGGGATGAACGGGCGCCCCGTTATTGTCGTAGACGCCGTTGCGGCCCAGTTCCACAAGTTTGGGAGATACTACGTAGAACGCGACCCAGGCGTTCTTTCTGTCTTCCTTTTTCTGGTCGATATAGTTCTCCAACTTGTCCAGGACGATTTTCTGGCCTCCCATCAGCTTGTTCACTCTGGTGAGGGGAAGCCTTATGGCATCGTCCGGACCTCGTCGACTTGCTGGTTCTACCAGTAGTCGGAATCTTCCCAGCAGATTGCTTGCCGGCAGTTCCTCTGCTGCTGCCTGCTGACACACGATCAACGCCAGAGCCAAGCCGACCTCCAGCGTTTTCCGGGTTCCTGTCATGTGAACCTCCAGTTTATTTTTTGTGAGTCATCCGGGCTCATCCTAACCCGGCGTAGCCGGAACCAAAATTCCTTCGCCGGAGCCGAAGAGAGCACCCACAAGGGGTGCCCCTACATTTTGTCGTCCCCGTCGCGCTTTGGATCGAAGAGGGCGCCCACAAGGGGCGCCCCTGCGGAAAATTCTTCGTCCACTTGCACAAGATTATGGGAGTAAGGGACTAACGAGCGCGGCGACGGTCACATTCGCTGACGGTCTCGGCTTGGATTCCCCCTCAGTGCGCGGATCAGAGCGTCCCCGCGTTGTCCTTCGACCCTGTTGAAAGGCAGTTTACCGCATCATGGCGGTCCTGTTTGCTGAGAAGAACTGCTATTTTCAATGGCAAGATAGAGGCAGCGGGCAACGGGTGATCCCATCCCCGCGGTGCAGGGCCGCGACCAAGCTCAGACATGAACACGACGGATCTGGCCATCATCCTGGTATCGCTCGCGGTGGTGGTCACGGTCGGCCTGTGGGCGTCCCGCCGCCAGGGCAGGAGCGCGCGCGACTACTTCCTTGCCTCCCGGCAATTGCCCTGGTGGATCATCGGCGCCGCCTTCGTTTCCACCAGCGTCTCCAGCGAGCAGGTCGTGGGTACGGTGGGTATTGCCTACGAGACCGGCATGGGCGTGGCCAATTGGGAGTGGTTCATCCTCCCCCAATACACGCTGCTCATGCTCTTCTTCATCCCGTTGTATCTCAAGAATCGCATTACGACGGTGCCGGAGCTGCTGGCGCGAAGGTACGGCCCCTTGTGCGGAAACATCTACAGTTGGGCGACTCTGGTGGCCTACGTCTTCATCTTCCTGGTGCCGGTTCTGTACGGCGGAAGCCTGGTCCTGTCCCAATTGACCGGGTTGGACTTCGCTCTCGTGCTCTGGGCGACCGTGGCCCTGGTGGCCCTGTACACGGCCAAAGGCGGCCTCAAGGCCGTAGTCTGGACCGATGCGGTCCAGTGCCTGATGCTGGTGGGCGGCGGTCTGGTGCTCTTCTTCGTTGCCATTTCCCAGATCGAGGGCGGCTGGAGCGCGATGGTGGAGGCTAATCCCGACCGCTTCCATCTTTACCGTCCCGCCAGCGACGAGACCGCACCATTTCTGGGAATGATCGCGGCTTCCTTCGGCGTCTTCCTCTGGTACCAGGGATGCAATCAGGTCATGATCCAGCGGGTGCTGGGGGCCAGATCCACCTGGGACGGGCTGATGGGCATCGTCTTCGCGGGATTCATCAATCTTCTCCGCCCGCTGGTCACCTGTTTTCTCGGTTTCGTCGTCTACCATTGGATCCACGTCATGCACCGGGCCGAGCCGCTGGAAAACAGCGATCTGGCCTTCTCCTTCGCCCTCGACACCCTGAGCCCGGAATGGGGACTGCGGGGTATCGTCGTGACCGGGTTCCTGGCGGCGATCATGTCGACAACCAGCGCCCTGGCCAACTCGACGGCGACCATCTTTTCCCTGGACGTCTACAAGAAGCTGATCCATCCCGGCGCGAGCGACGCGAAGCTGGTCCGTGTCGGGCGGACGGCTTCCGTCACCGCGCTGGCCGCGGCGGCGTTGCTGGCGCCGGCCGTCGAATCGGCCGGGGGAATCTTCCGGTACTTTCAGACCGGCGTCACCTATCTGTCCGTACCCTTCATCACGGTCATCCTGTTCGGCTTCTTCTGGAAGCGGGCCAACTATCCCGCCGGAATCTTCGGTCTCACCGCGGGGCTGGCGATTCCGGTGCTGGTGGCTGTGAGCCTGCCCCGGTTCGGCATCGAGCTGCATTGGCTCTACAACGGCTTCATCGCCCAGATTCTGATCTCCATCGGGTTTGTGATCGTCGCTCTGAGCACACCGCCTCCCGACCCGGTTGAAGTGAAGACGTTCCTCTGGTCACCGTGGCTGCTGGCGCAATACGATGAAGGGCAACGGCGGCCGATCTACCAGCGGGTCTCGTTCTGGTGGGGGATCTACGCGATCGTCTGGTTCTATCTGTATTGGAAATTCTGGTAGCGCGCCGCCCCATCTTTCGCCGCGCTCACAGGACTGAGAAAGAAAAAACGTGTCCGGAGCAAGCTTGCTGATCGACCTGACGCTGCTCGTCGGCATTGCGATTCCCATCGTGGCGCTGGCGCACCGGTTGTCGGCTCCCTCCCTGGTGGGTTTCCTGGTGGCCGGAATCCTGGTGGGTCCCAATGGATTCGGGCTGATCGGCGCCACGGACGAGGTGGAGGTGCTCGCCGAACTCGGCGTCGCCCTGCTGCTCTTCGCGGTGGGACTGGAGTTGTCCCTGTCCCACGTCCGCCAATGGGCGAGCTCGGTATTTGTCGGGGGAGGGTTGCAGGTGGGCTGCACACTGCTCGCCGTGGCGGCGGCAGCCATCGCCTTCGGCATTGCGCCGGGCCAGGCGATCTTTTACGGCGCCGTGGCCGCGCTGTCTTCGACTGCCATCGTCACCAAGACCTATTCGGACAGGGCCGAACTGGACACGGCGCACGGACGCTCCGTCATCTCCATCCTGCTCTTCCAGGATTTGTGCGTATTGCCGGCCATTCTGGTGCTGCCGGTGCTGGCCGGACTGGGAACCACTGATGTGAGCGCCATGGGCGTCGAGTTCCTGCGCGGACTCGCGATCATCACCGCGCTCATGATCGGCGGCCGGTTCATCGTCCGGCGGACGCTGGACCGGATCGTGCTGTTTCGCGACCGCGAACTGTTTACGCTGTGCGTCGCTTTCTTCTGCATCGGTACCGCCGTGGTGACTGCAGCGGTGGGTTTTTCCATCGCCATCGGCGCCTTCATCGCCGGCCTGGTCATCTCGGAATCGGAATACGGGTTGCAGGCGTTGTCGGACGTCCTGCCCTTTCGGGCCGTGTTCAGCGGGGTGTTCTTCATCTCCATCGGAATGCTGCTCGACATTTCCGCCGTGATGACGCAACTGGGCGTGCTGGTTCCCCTGCTGGCGGTCCTGTTTGCGCTCAAGGTCACCCTTGCGACGGTGTCGGTCCTCGCGGTGGGCGGACGGCTGGCGACGGCGCTGATCAGTGGCCTCACCCTGGCGCAGCTTGGCGAATTCTCCATCCTGCTCGCCGCGGAAGGGTTGAGCCTGGAGCTCTTTCGCGAGGGCGACTACCAGCTGTTCCTCAGTGCGGCGGTCCTTTCGATGATGGCCACGCCGTTTCTGATTCGCGCCGCTCGGCCCATCGCCGAACGCATTGCGCCGTCCGGCAGAGGGTTGCGGCGGCGCGCCGGCGCCGATGATGCCTCAGCCGGCGCCATGTCCGATCACACCATCATCGTCGGGTACGGCGTCGCGGGACGATATTTGGCACGGGTCCTAAATGCGGCGGGTATTACCTGCATCGCCGTCGAACACGACGCGAATCTGGTTCGGCGCGCACGCAAGGACGGGGTTCCGGCGGCGTTCGGGGACGGTTCTCAATCTGCCGTCCTGGAGCACGTCGGTGCCCATCGCGCTCGTGTCGTCGTCTTTGCCATATCCTCACCGACCGAGGAGAGGCGCGGCGTCGCGGCCGCCCGCGACCTGAATTCGGAGGCCCGGATCGTCGTGCGTACCCGATACACTCGCTCCATCGACGAGTTGATGTCGCTCGGGGCCACGGACGTGGTGGTCGAGGAGTTTGAAGCCTCCATCGAATTGTTCGCCAAGGCCCTCGAAAGCTACCGGATTCCCATCAACCGGATCTGGCAGGAAGCCGAGACGGTGCGTACGGAACACTACGGGCTGTTGCGCGGCACCGCCCAGCCGGATCTACGACTCGATTCACTGAAGCATCTCGGCATTCACGATGCGCTGGAGCTGATGGAAATCAGGGAGGGAGCGAGAGTCATCGGAATGAACGCCACGTTGTTGCATTTGAGGCGGCGTACGGGCGTCGTGCAGATCGCCGTGGTGAGGGAGGGTCAGCCCATCTACCAACGCGACTCGGAGTTCCATTACCGGGCCGGCGACACGGTGGTGCTGGTGGGCGACCGGGAAAGCCTGGACCGGGCCATTGAGTTGTTCCAGGAATAGGCGGATTCGACCCGGCCCCGCCTTGCCAACGTGCGGAGGATAAGCCCATGAAAATTACCCATGTCATCTGTCAGGTTCTGCGGATCGAAAACGTCGAGGCCAAGACGGCCGGAACTCAGGACACCGTGATCATCCGTATCCGTACCGACGAGGGTCTGGAAGGGATCGGGGAAGCGGACGCGAGCCCCGAAGTGGTCAAGTCGATCATCGACGCTCCGTTCAGCCACAGCATCGCGTGCGGCCTGAGGGAGCTCTTGATCGGGGAAGACCCGCTCGATACGGATCGGATCTGGTCCAAGATGTATCGGCGCACCATGTATTACGGCCGCCGCGGGGTCGTCATCACTGCCATGGCGGGTGTCGACCTGGCCCTCTGGGACCTCAAGGGAAAACTCTTCAACCAGCCGATCTGGCGCCTGTTGGGCGGGCGTCATCGCGATCGTATCCCGGCGTATGCGTCGATCCTGTTCGGCAGGGACGGATCCGAAACTCGCGAGATCGCCCAGCGCTGGCGCGAAGCGGGCTACGGGGCCATCAAGTTCGGGTGGGAACCGATGGGAGAGAGCGAGGCCCTGGACCTCGAGTTGGTCGGAGGCGGACGGCAGGGCATCGGCGACGAGAACACCCTCCTGATCGACGCCGGCTGCGTCTGGGATGCGCCCACGGCGCTACGGCGGGCGGAGGCGTTCAGTGAATTTGGGATCGGTTGGCTGGAGGAACCGCTGGAACAGGACGACATCGACGGATACGTCTGGCTCCGGGACCGTTCCCCCGTGCTGATCGCGGCGGGAGAAGGGGAGTGCGGCCGGGCCGCCTTCCGGCCCTGGATCGACCGGCACGCACTGGACGTCTACCAGGTCGACCTGGCGCGCAACGGATTCACCGAAGCCGCTTACATTCGGCAGCGTGTGGAGGAGGCCGGCGCCCGACTCTGCAACCACTGCTACAAGACCCCCATCAGCGTGGCGGCCTGCCTGCACTGGATCAGCACATGCAAGAGCGCCTTTATTTTCGAGGACTGCGTCGAGGACTCGCCCCTACGGCACGACCTGACGCAAGAAAAGTTGCAGGCGGTCGACGGCCGTATCGCCGTGCCGAATGGCCCCGGCCTGGGAATCACGCTCAATGAGCCTTTTGTTGAACGGTTCCTGGTATCGGAATCGGGACGCTGAACTTCGGGAGGTCGACCGGTTGTCGGCGACCTCGTCAGTCGGCGGCTCGCGCCTTCTCGCGCAGGAACCAGATGATGGCCAGCACGGAGAGACTCAGGCTGAACACCGGACCCAGCCAGATGCTCAACTCCACGCCGTAGCGATCGCCCATGGTGCCGATCAGATAAGGACTTGCGGCGGCTCCCACGGCATTGAAACCGTTGAACAGGGCGTACGCCATCGCCAAGTGGGAGGAGAATCGCAGGCCGATGTAGGAACTGAGCGAAGGACCGTTGCCGGATACGAACATGCCGGACACGGTGAACATCGCTACGCCCCACAGGTAGGTAGGGGAAATAATGGTCGCCGCGAAGGCCAGGGTCGCCCCTCCGGCGCATACGGTGAGCACCACCAGCTCCGGGATCCGCCAGCGTGCGGTAATCCAGCTCAGAATGAATCGTCCTCCGAACAGCCCGGCCGAGTTCAGACTGATGAAATAGGCGGCCTGCGCCGCATCGATCTCGAACCTGGTCTGATAGAGCTGACCGATGAAAGAGATCATCCCGCCCTGCGACAAGCCGTGGAACAGCCCGAGGAAGCCGGCCGTGTAGAAGGCGGGAGTCGTCAGGACGGCCTTCATCACCGAGAGCGCGGGAAGCCGAGAGTCTGACGGGCCGCCGCGGCGCACCGACTCGGAGCGCAGGCGCCAGGCCCAAAGGACCAGCGCCAGGACGATGGCGGCGGCGATGTAGTATCCGACCCGCCAGCTTCCGCCGCTCCGGTCGGCGTACGCGAACCACCCTCCGAGCGCGGCGGCTCCCACCACCGCGCCGCTTCCATCCGCCAACCCGGCGAGGAAGAACACGCTCTGCCGCTTGTCTCCGAAATGAGCGCTGATGATCGAGCTGAACACGACGTTCAGGGCCGACATGGCCAAGCCGAAGCAGAAGGCTCCCACCAGAACCATGGAGAATCCGACGGCGCTGCCGATGACGCACATGGCGGCCACCACGGCCAACAGCGCGCCCACCAGAGCGCGCCGGAGCCCTATGCTGCCGATGATCCATCCGCCGATGAGGCTGAAGACGATCCCGCTGATGAAGAAGAGAGATTGGCTCTGACCCATCTGTTCCAGATTGGCCGAGAAGAACTCCCTGAAAACGGGGAAAGTGATGGGAAGAAAGTTGTAGACGCCGGCATAAATGAAGACCAGAACGAGCACGAACCACAACGTGGGATCGCCCCACATCCCGCCGAATCTGCTGGAGGAAGACGATTCTTCACTGGACGTCATGGCATCACCTCATGCGGGGCGGTTCTGGGACTCGACCGGCTGATCCCCGATCCTCGCTGCTTCTGAAAGACGACTGAAATTCGATGTGTCCGATTTTGATTCATGATCGGGTCCCCGCAAGTCGATGTCAATTGGAGGGGACTTTCCTGTCCCCTCCCCCCCCCGGAGTCGGCGCCTAAAAGACGCCGCTCCAGACGCCGCTCCGTCCGTCATTCAAAGGCAAACGAAAAGATCTGAGCCTTCTCCATGAAAAACCGAATCTTTCGAAACCGCTCGAACTCGGGCGCCGGGTAGGGAGCAGTCTCCTCGGGCACGGTCGGCATCTCGGTCCGGCCTTTCCAGGAGAAGGTGTGTTCGACCGAGTCTCCACGAAAGATGTCGCACTCGTGACGGCTGAACCCGGGGATGACCTGATCGCGGAGATCGACGATTTCGGCAGCGATCGAGCCCCCGCCGTAACATCGCAGGTTGGCCCTCAGCCGCCGGCCCTCGGAGATCAAAGGCCGGGTCACCAGGATGCCGCGGCGAGTGGGTCCGGCGTCGAGCGAAACGAATCCGTCCACCCGCAACTTGGCCAGGCCCAGGGAGTAGTTGACCCCGTTCGGGTCCGTCACCTCGGGCACCTCCAACCCTTCGCGGGCGCCGGAAATCCACCAGTCATGATGGTTGGATGAACCACCGTGATAGATGAAGAGCTCGTCTCCAACCCGGATCGGGTCGTGGGTGATGGTGACCATGAAGGCGTCCCAGTGGCCTTCGCCCCGGGGGCTGAAGAAGGGCTGGCGTTTGTTCAAATGGTGCCAGTTCTTGCCGTTACGGCTGTAAACGAGCCGGACCCGCATCTCGTTCGAGACGTAGCTCATGGTATTCAGGAACCCCATTTGGACGCCGCCGGCTGGAAACGGGTAGAAGCCGTAGTAGGTCTCGTCCAGGCCGTCTTCGCCGTCCTCGGGAGTCAGTGCCGCATAGGGCTCCGACCAATGGATCATGTCGGCGCTCTCCGTCTGCCAGATCCGTCGTTTGTTGATGCGGCGCCAATCCAGAGGATAGTAGGGCGGGCAGATCGTCCACTCTTCCAGCTCCGGATTGTCCAGGTTTCGAGCGATCGCGTACATGTCGTAGTGACGCATGTTGAGGATGAAGATCCGGCCGAAGGGGTCGTATGAGAGCGCATTGGAATCATCCATCTTTGACCCGGCCCGGCCCATCTGAGGCCGTTCCGGCAGGTCGTTCCAATGCGTCAGGTCTTCGGAGGTTGCCGCCATCACCTTCCAGGAGGACTCGAACAGCTTCTTGGGGAGATAGCTGAGATAAATCGACTTGAACCGGCGCGCGGAATCCTCCTCGTGGGGATCGAGAATATAGGTCATGCCGCAGGCGTTGGGGATGACGATATTGGTGTTCCGGCCCTCATGTTGGAACACGTCTAGCTCCGGCTTTCGCCAGTGCATCCCGTCTTCCGACTCGGCGTACAAGAGATGGAACGCCGGCGGATCATGGGGTGAGTCTCCCCGGTTCCAGATCTGGTAAACGCACTTGAAGATCCCATCATTGGGATCGCGAACCACCCGGGAGCCGTTGAAGGTGAAGTAGGTGATCTGTTCCCAGGGCCGGTCCCGGACGATGACCGGGGACTCGACCCGGCTCGGCTCGTGCCAGGTGCGGCAGACGTTCTCCACGGATTCGATGACCAGGTCGTCGACGAAGACCTGCTTGGAATGTCCGATGTCCAGCATCGTGGGTTCATAGATCATCTTGAGTCCTCCTGTTCGAATCCTGAGACGTTCCGGGCGCACCGGTGGCCGACCGGGATCGTTCCACCGCTTTCAGTCTTGGTGAAACCGTTGGTCGGCGGTCCATCCCGCCTGCCCGTGTGACAGGGCGACCGCAAGGGCCGCTTCCAAAAGAGTTGCCACCATTTGCGCGCAAAATCGCCGGGACGTCAAGTTTGTGAGGCGTGAGTCAACCTGGGTCTCAAACAAACTGCGTTGTAGTGAGTCGGATTCTTCGAATAGGATTCGCCTGAAGAAATAGCCTGCGATCCTAAATTCCGCTGGTGATCGCTTGAATGCGAGGCTACGCCACATGAGTGATCCTTTCGTACTACCACCCGAGATTGTCGCGCTTCGCGATGCCTGTGCCCGTTTATTGGAGAGAATCGAGGATGAGAGCGAATCAGCCACGGAGTCGTCCGGTTCCGCAGACGTCAGCGAGCCGTTCGATCTCATTTTATCCGGAATCCTGGCGACCCACCTGACAAACCTTGAAGAAACTATCGAACGTCTGGAGGACACGCTCGAGGAGTTGGAGAAGGCAATGGAAACCGGTGAGTACGACAGCTCGATGGTATACAGGATTATGGGTCGGTTTGAGGCGCACATCGAGATTCTGAGATCGGACTACATTGAGGTCCGGGCTTGGCGGGTCAGTGGGGAGGATTTAATCGCCCGAGACTTAATGGCCAGTATCCACAGGCATTTTCTGAACGAAATCCGAGTTTGGCTAGCGGATGCGGTCGTAGCGCTTGGTGATCCGATCGGCGCGCTGGAAAGTCTGGGGGTTGATATTCCTGACGAGGCGGCAGCCGTCGAGGTAGTGACTGAGCCTGGAGTGGCGGTTGTGGAGATCCCGCTCACCCTTGAGTTGACTACCCCACCGGAGGTTGCCGAACTCAATGCATGGTTGGAATTCCGGGCAAAGCGCTTACGCCGCCGAGCCAAACATCTCCGGCAGGAACCGATCCGGCGCGAGCACAAATCTGCCGGATTTTCGAACTTTGTACAGGGAGCGTTAGTCGGCTGGTGGCTCAGTAGCTGGCACGACGACGAATGAGACCTTGCCCCTTTGGTTGCCGAACCGGCTCGGCGCGGTCGACCCGGCCGGAATCTGCCGTCACGGTCCCTCATGCCCGCTCCAGCTCACGGACGACGTGATCACAGTTGAGCACCTTCTCCGCCAGATCCAGGGGGCGGTAATAGTAGTGGTTGGAAGCTTCGTAGCCGATCCTGGAGTCGCGCCGAGCGATCGGGTAGAGCCGTCGAGCCAGGTCGATCTCGTCGCGCGCGAGCGCCGCCATCTCCGCCCGGATCTGCCGGAGGTCGCCGTGTTCGGACTCCAACTGCTGCCGGAGAATGTAGAACCTCACCTGATTCGCAACGCTGCGGAAGTGGATGAAGCACGTCTCGCTCACCCCCACGTCTTTCCTCGCCTCCGCCTGCAGGTGCTCTGGGACCTGCTTCAGGGCTCTCCGTAAGGCGCCAAGTCCCTTTTCCCACTTCTCCGACATCTTCCGGAACTGTTTCTGCACCACATCTTCCGGGTAGGCGCCGCGCCAGCCCGGCACGTCGTCATGGGGAAACAGGATCATGCGGGATCCGTGACCCGTCGGATTCGAACGCAACAGATTGGCGGGTCCGTGCTGGACCGGGATCATGTAGATGCTGATCCCGTACGGAAACTCTTCGAAGGCGTCGCTGAAGGCCTTCCATGCCGCCTTGACCAGCGGCGCGGCCTTGGGACCGTAACGGCGCTTCGCCACCAGAATCAGGACCTCATCGGGATCCGGCGTCGGCCATCGGCAATATTCCCGAGCGACCTCCAGATTGGGCGATGGATACCCGCCCACCGTCCAAGAGAGCATGAGACCCTCGATTCCCACTCTCAAGAGATTTTCAAGATGCCGCTGGGTCAGGTTCAGGACCGGGATGTAGGGCACGGCCGACATCTCCCAACTGTTGTTGATCTGGATCTTGGCCAGGGCGCTGATTCCCCTCTGGCGCGCGGCCGTCCAGTGCCGCACCGCCCTCGGTCCCGGACCGACGACGGAGACGGAGTATTCGCCGACCTGGGTGCGGACTCCGCCGCGGTGGACCGGTTGTTCCCACTCGCTGATGCTGAGCAGCCGGACGTCCTGTGGAAGGCTGCGAATGGTGGCAATCGGGTCATTGCCGTTCGGCACCCAGGAGTGTCCCCAGCCCCAGTCCCAAACGAGGATCTCTGCCTTCCGGCTGCTGCTGCGGATGCCGTCTCGGATGGCCGTCACCACTGCCGCCACCGTCTCCGAGGGGTCGATCCCGGGACAACGAGGACAGTTTTCGGGGCGTCCTCTGGAGAAGCAGTTGGTGAGGTTTTCGGACATGGTGATGTTGACGATCCCTCCCAGGTCCGGGACTTGGGCGAAGACATGGCTCAGACCCTCCGAGACCCACTGGAGGACCGGCTCCGTATTGGTGCACATGGCGAAGTAGCGGGGATCGTCAACGTCGAAGGTGCCCTTGATCTCGGATCGGCCCCGGAAGAAGGACTCGGGCATGGCTCTGGGTTCGTTGATGTAGAGCAGGACCTTCATGCCGTACTCGGCGCACCGGTCCACCAGCCGGTTGAGCCGCTCGAGGCGTGTCTGCCAACCCTCGCCGAATTCGGGAAAGATGCGAGATGGGGAGACCTGTCTCAGGACTCCCTGCAGCCAGACTCCATTGACTCCCAGGCGCGCCAATTTCTCCAGGTACCCCGGTGGGAACGGATCGATGTCCTCCTCCATCAGGGGATCTCCGTAGAGGGCAACGTAGGAGTACAGGTAGCCTGCCTTCAGTCGCCGAACCCTTCGGATCGTCCCCTTGGACAGGAAGGGGCCGTGCCGCTGCTCCATCCGCGATTGCATCTCGTAGACGGCTTGACGAATCCCCTCTGGGTCGGAGGCCAGAACCGTCACCGAATCGGAGTCGATCCGGATCTCGAAACTGTCCGGAATCGATGCGATTTCCGGATCCAAGAGGAAACGGAGCGTTCCCCCATTCGACGCCCCGCCGTCGCCGAAAGCCTGGGTGGGACAGTGCATGGTGTGCCTCAGATAGGACTGAAACCTCTCAGCAATCACCTTCAACCTGGCTTGATCCGGTATCCGAACCGCCCAACCTGAGAGATCGACCTCCTCGCGAGACGCTTGTGCCCGCGGGTCCCGATGCGCCGGGATCTGGCTTCGGCTCAGATCGTGAACGAAACGAAACGGCTCCTCCCCGTTTTCGTGCAGACCCTTCCCAAACGTAGTTGCCACCAGCCGCCGGATCTCCGAGGCCCTGCGCCCCTCCTCCGGCGTCGGAGTCGCCCAACGGATCGGCTCGCACTTTGGTTTGGGTCCGAGCTTGTAGAACAGGAAATCGTCTTCCCGGAGAGTGAATTCGTAGTGCCCCCGATCCCATCCGAGAAGGGAGGTCAGTTGCTCTTCGGGCAATACGTGCCAGTTCTGGCGGATCACGGAGATGTAGATGCGGCGGAGCTGGTCGGCGGTCAGGGTCGGCTTATGGGGAAGGCCCATCGACTCTCCCAATTGGATGATCTGATCGGCCGTGGACCCGACGACCCGGCTCATGCCGTCGGCGTTGGCCAATTCCCAGTTTCTCCAGACGTACATATGGAGCCGATTGGGGAAATGGGTCTCGGAGATGGGAACGGAGAAGTCCCCGTAGCGAGCCTCGATGGGGGCCTGAGGCCGAGCCAGACCGGTCAAAACTGCCGGAGTCGCGACGGCGCCGGCCAGAAACTCTCTCCGGTTGGGAGACATTCTTCGGATGGATCGCCGCGACATGAACCTGCCTCGAAAGAATTGAAGGAGAGTGCGATTCCTTGACCTAAATTATTGCATTTTGGGACAATCCGGTCACTCAATCAGCGCATTGACTCCACCTTCCAGCCGGAGCCAGGCACTCGAGGAAATGGGGGAAACCGGGCTCACGATTCAAATCGGAAGCCAGGATCCGACCCGTGCTCTGAGGGTTTTCTTCAGAGCCGGTCCCATGGCCCAAAAAGCGGAAAGGGACGAGACCATGAAGAGTAGACGGACGTTCCTGACGGAAACAGCTGCGTTCACCACACTCGGGACTCTCGCATGCGGGGGGGCTCCACCTCCTTCGGGCGGCGCCATAGGACAACAACCGGAATCGCCGTCCTGGCCCACTCCTTTGCTGATGCCGGACGACTTCAGTGAGCTGCACCTGACGGCTTGGCGTGTGGAGCCGGGGATCCCCGATTCGGAGAATCCTCTCATCGAGGGGGACATGCCGTGGGACGCCGGTGGCGTCGGGATCCACGGCTCGGTGTTCAAGGATCCCAGGAACGGACGATGGAAGGCCTACCTGGTGGCCACGCCTCCAGAAGAAACGGCTGTTGACTGGCGCAGTCCGTGGGCCTCCAACAACCACTCCAAGCGCCGCCTCTGCCTGTTCGAGAGCGACGATGGAGTCCGCTGGTCACGACCACAGTTGTCCAACGCCTCGTTCGGCCGTCATAAGAAGACCAACATCATCTTCGACCTGGACCAGGGGACGGCCGCCTATTCCTCCGTAATCGTCGACGACGGCGACGCCGACCCGCCCTACGAGATGTTCGTCCTTCGATGGGCTTCCGTCGAGGGAAAAACACCGGCCGGGACCGGCTATTATCGATACTGCTCACGTGATGGTTATCACTGGGAGCTTTCGGGCGAACCCATCTACGACCCGATGAGCGGTGATCTCTGTTACTTCTATCGCTACGGTCCAAGAGAGTGGGTGGCCTATTACAGGCTTGGTGGCAAGAAGCAACCGGGCGACCATGTCCCGATCTACGAGGATGCGCCCCGCCGGACCGTCTACCGGGCGACGAGCGAAGACGGGGACGTGTGGACCCGGGACGAGTCCATGATCCTGACCTTGGACGAGCGCGACCACCGGGACACTCAGTACCAGGAACTGGTGCCGCACCGGGTTCCCGGCGGATTCCTGGGGCTGGTGACCATGTATTGGCCCCTCACCCAGACTTTGAACCTGAGGGTGGCGGCGTCAAGGGACGGCAGGCGATGGTGGTATCCGGACCGCAGGCCCTGCCTGGACAACGCCCCCTTGGGCGACTATGGCGGAGGCATGATCTGGCAGAGCCAGTACCTGGTCGAGGAGGGCGGCCGAATGCACCTCTACTACGGAGGAACCGAGGGACCGCACCGGCAGATCTTCGACACCCGCGCTCCCAGCCAACAGGTCGGTTACATGGAAAACGCCATCGATCACGGAGCCCATTTTCTGCCCTTCAATTCCGCTCTCTGCCGTGCCTCCTGGCGGCTGGGGCGAATGTACGCGCTGATCCCTTCGGCCGGCGGTCCGACCCTCGGCATGGCGGTCACCCGGGACCGGGATCTGGCGGATCGGTCGCTAAGGGTGAACCTCGTCACTCGGCCCGCCAAAAAGTCGACGAGACCGGATTTGGATGCCGGATACCTGCAGGTGGAGCTATTGGACGCGGAGGATCGGCCCCTGGATGGCTTCGCCAGGAAAGACTGCAGCCCCCTGAGGGGCGATCATACGGGAGTGCGCGTGAGTTGGAGCGGGGGCGAGCGTGCGCCGCAAGGTGCCCGAAAGGCAAAGTTCCACCTGAAGCGGGCGTTTCTGTACGGGTTCGAGTTTCAGATCAACTCGTGAACCGGTTGGCCGGTGGTGTCGTCGATGGAGTTGGCGATCTTGATCGGACGGCCGATGGGGCTCATGTACTCCTTGGTCCAGTCGATGCCGAAGGCCTTGTAGACGGTGGCGTGCACGTCTCCCATGGAGACCATGCGTTCGGCTACGAAGGCGCCCCGCTCGTCGCTGGCCCCGACGACCTTGCCCCCCTCGACACCGCCTCCACCCAGGATCATTGACCAGCAATGGGGCCAGTGGTCGCGTCCGCCCTTGGAGTTGAAGCGAGGGGTTCGTCCAAACTCTCCCATCACCAGCACCAGAGTGGATTCCAACAGGCCGCGTTTCTCCAGGTCGTCCAGGAGCACGGGAAGGGACCTTTCCAGACCCGGGACCAGCTTGTCGCGGTGGCTCTTGTCGTTGTTGGCATGCGTGTCCCAGGCGTTGAGATCGTGGCCGGCGGCAGTGACGAAACGGCTTCCCGCCTCCACCAGCCGGCGCGACAGCAGCAGGCTCTGACCGAAACCGGTGCGCCCGTAGGCGTCGCGGGTCTTTTCCGACTCCTTGGAGAGGTCGAAGGCCTCCCGGACCTCGGGGGAGAGGACCATGTTCACGGCCTGCTCGGTGAAGCTGTCCATCTTGAACGCTTCGGCCATCTCCATCTTCCGCCGGTAGGTCTCGTCCATCAGGGCCAGGAGTGATCGGCGGTCCTCCAGCCGTTTCGGCGATATCGCCTTGGGCAGACTCAGGTCCCGGACGTGGAAGTCATCGCTGTTGGGATCGGTTCCCACCACCATGGGATCGTACTTGGCGTCCAGGAACGCTCCTTTCAGGTAGGTTCCCTTGGCTCCCTCCTTGTATCCAGGGACCGCCACATGCGCCGGAACGTGATTTCTGGGGCCCCGTTCCCGGGTGACAATGGAGCCGAAAGAGGGAAACTGCATGGCCGCGGTGGGCCGGTGTCCGGTGAGGGCGTAGTATGTCCCCTGGCCGTGGTTGTTTTCCTCGGTGTGCATGGACCGGATGATGGAGATCTTGTCCATGCGCTTGGCCATGCGGGGAAGGAGGCTGGAGATCTGGATTCCCGGGACGTTGGTGGAGATGGGGCTGAAACTGCTGCCGGTCTTGGGGTCCCACATGTCGACGTGGCTCGGTCCCCCGTCCAGCCAGACCAGGATGCACGATTTGGCGGTGGCATTCGCCTCGACGTCAACGCCGGCCTCGGCGAAGAGGCTCTTGGCCTGCAGGTACTGGCTGAGGCTGATGCCGAAGAGGCTGAGGGCCCCGGTACGAATGAACTCGCGTCGCCGCAGCAGCGACTCCGTGCAGGTCAGGCAGCCGATCTTGTCGCCGGGTCTGGGTACGCTCATGAGCGGATTTCCTTCGTGGATCTCGTATCCATCCTATACCAGGTCTCTCCGTCCTTCGGCCATCAATTCGAAGCAAACTCCCGGGACGTGATCATGGCCCACATGATGTCCTTCAAAGTCTCCTCGCGCGAATCGCCGGTTGCGACCACCTGCTCCAGCCGGGCTTGCTCCCTGTCGTTTGGAAACCGGCCCAGCGCCCTCAGGTACAGTTCTTCGATGATCTCTCCGTCCGACTTTCCGGCCTTCAGGAGACGGTGAAGCCGGTTGCCGGGATCGCCGATCTTCTCCTGATACGTGGAGCCGACCATGATGTGGAGCGCCTTCTTCAGGCTGGCGTCGTTTTTGCGCTCCGGGATGCTGGCGCGGTTGGGACGGTCGTAAATGTCCAGGAACGTGGACGAGTAGAGGTCCGGGACCCGGAGGTGAATGGCGCGGGTCCCCCGGGGAGCGGTGCCCATCCAGTTGTTCTTGAAGGTCTCGGGGACTCCCGTCACGTTGGAGAGGGCGTCCAGGAGAATCTCCGCGTCCAGGTCCCGGCGCACCCGGTGCGAATAGTTGGCCATGTCGTTCCGGTTGGTGGCGTTGGGAACGGCAGAAAGTTGATAGGTGCGAGATCTGGCGATGAGGCGCAGCAGGCGCCTGAGATCGTATCCGTTCCCGGCGAAGTCCCGGGCCAGCTCGTCCAACAGCTCGGGGTGAGTCGGCGGGTTGGTGGAGCGGAAATCGTCCACCGGGTCCACAATCCCCCTGCCGAACATGTGTCCCCACATCCGGTTCACGATGGTCCTGGAGAAGTTGGGCTGCGCGACAATCCACTCGGCCAGCGCCATTCTGGGATCGAATGTTTTCTGCTTGGGCAGTGGTTTTCCGTCAGGAAACACCGGGGACGCTTCCTCGCCGGTCCGGGGATGGAGGACCTTGACCGTGTCCTCCGACTCCTCGTAATCGGGAACGCGGCCCGCCGGATCTTCGAAGACCACGATGGCGCCTTCGGAGGTCCACTCGGTCCGGCTGAGCCGTCCGAAGAAGGCCGCCAGTCCCCAGAACTGGTCCTGAGACCACTCTTCGAAGGGGTGGTGGTGGCACTGGGCGCAGTCGAGCCGGTACCCCAGGAAGACCCGCATCTCCTCGGGCATGGCGTCCTCGGGTGCAGATGCCTCTCCGTTCTGCAGGAAGTGCCGGGAGGGCCCGTCATTTCCCTGTGCCGAGATCCGCTCCCGGGCCATCTGATCGTAAGGTTTGTTCTCGGTCAGGCTGTTGCGGATCCAGGCCCAATAGACCAGGGAGTGGGCCGGCGTCCCCGTGGAAGAGTAGGAGACCCGGAAGAGATCGCTGAAGCGGAAGGTCCAGTAGTCGATGTACTCGGGAGTTTCCAGCAACGTGTCGATGAGCCGGTCCCGTTTCGCGGGATCGGTGCTGCTCAGGAATTCCCGGACTCGATCCGGTGGCGGAAGCGTCCCTGTCAAATCCAGGCAGACCCGTCTCACGAATTCTTCGTCCGAAGAGAGGCTCGAGGGGGCGATCCGCAGCTTCCTCAGCTTGTCGAAGACGTGCCGGTCGATGAGGTTGTTCCGGGTCACCTCCGGGACGGCAGACACCGCGTCGGCAATGACGCCGATCCGGGAGTTGGCCACGCGGCCCGGGGCCCGCACCAGCAGAGCTGTCTCTCCGGTGTCGACGGCCTCGGCCCGGCCGGTCGGGGAGATCCGAACCAGTCCGGCGTTGACGGTCTCATAGCGTACCTGGTCCGTCAGGTCCTCGGTCCTTCCATTGCTCAGGTGTCCGGTGACCAGCAACTGACGGTGCTGGCCCGTCTCCAGGACCAGGTAGGAGGGGAAGATCTCGATTCTCTCGATCCGGAACTGTTCCTGTTCCCGCACCGGAGCGCCATCTCGGACCCAGTCGCGAATCGCCGCGTAATCGGCGGAATCCGGCGTGAAGCGGCTGCCTCCGCCATGGGGAATTTCGAACGTCGGTTTTTGGAGCAGCAGGCTCTTCTCCGGATTCTTCGAATCCACTCGAGGCCGGATCGGTTCCGCGCTCTCGGGCGACAGGACCTGATAGGTGCCGCCCTCCACGATCCAGCGGTGGTCTTCCCGGGGGTGGCGGGCGTCCAGTGAGAGCTTGAAGCCGCCGCGGCCCTTGACTCCGCCGTGACAGGCCGAATCGTTGCAGCCGCGACGCGTCAGAATGCCGCCGATGTCTCTCGAGAAACTGAACGGCCGTGCAGTCCGGGTCTCGCGCACCTGGACCGAAGCCTGGGAAACCTGACCCTGGAATTCGGCATGTATGGTCGTTTCGCCGTCGTTGCGGGCAACGAGCTTGGCTTCGTCCCGCAGATCGGCCACTTCATGGTCGATTACCTCGAGGCGGCTGTCGGCGGTCACGTCCCGCTCCGTTCCGTCTGCGAGAGTTGCAACCACGACCAGTCGCTGAGAGGCGTCGGAGCCCCACATGCGGATCTCCTGGGGCATTAAACGCAACGACAGAGCTTGGGGCGGATGAGAGGGGGTGGGAGCCGGCGTTCCTGAAAAGAGCAGCGGGCCGCTCAGAGCCAGGGCGACAACCATCTGTATCCCGGCTGGAGTCCAGCTCCATGTCTTCCGCACGGTGGCCGCTATCATTGCTCGTACTCCTTCTTGCCTTCGGCCGCCGCCGCTCCCTGACCGGTGGACAGCGTCATGATGGGGACGTCGCCCAGCGGCAGCCGGGCGCCGGTCCGGTCGCCCGACATGGGTTGGGCCCAGAGACGGACGAGCTGAGGCGTTCCGGTGGCTGTTGCGTCCGCGTCTGCCACGAAGGCCATCGTCAGTCCCTTTCGAACCGGACGGAATCGAGTGAAGTCGCCGATATTGCCGCTTTCCAGGCCCATGGGGAAATAATAGGCGCCCAGGAGCAGAGAGTCGGTATAAGGGGCCGGGGTGGCCGGCAGGACCCGGACGCCGCTGGGGAGGTTTTCCGCCGAGACGGCGACGCCACCCTCGAAACCTTCCTCCAAGTCGCAGACCACGGTGAAGGTCTTGCTCTGTCCCGGTTCCAGGTTCACTCGATCGGTGGTGGGCCCCAACCTTCGCCCTTTGACTCCCAGGACGTATTCCACCCGGCCCACGTGGGGGATTTTGGGACGAATCATCAACCGGTAGGCCAAGTCGGATCCTCCCCTACGAGAGGTCAGGTCCCGGATCTGGAGCCGGTAGATCCCGTCTTGCTGGAAGGTGAAGACCGTCTTGCGCTCCGTCGATTTGCTGACGTCGTCCCCGTCCCCGCCGTATTCGAAGTGGATGTTGTTGAAGACTTGTTCCCCGTCCGGGCCTGAAACCCAGATCCAAGGATTGAATTGGGGCGGCGCCGCCTTGGGGGTTTCGACCTCGAATGCCAGACCCTCCCCGGCTTTCACCCGGAAGCGATAGGTGTCCACGTCTCCGGGCGGGTCGATGGTCCCCGTCAGGAGCACGGCGGTGGAGACTTCCGGACCCTCCGTGTCATTGGGTTCCTGCTCCTCCAAAAGAGAGATGACCCGATCATGCGCCGTGTCTCCCTGGGTCTCCAGTTCGGCTTCGGCGTCTCCCGGTCCGGTGGCGGGAGCGGCACTTCGAGCTGCCAGCAGCTTCAGACGGTCGGGTTCAAGGGGCTTATGGAACGCGCCATGTTGAGCGTACGCTCCCGAGTCCCGTTCCAGCCAGTCGGCCGGATCGGGATGGGCTGGCTGGCCCAGAACCGTGGAAGAGTCCGGAGGCTCGGTGCCGATCCTGAGCAGGTAGACGAAGTCGGGATTGCCCTCACCCAGGAAGGAGCCCATGGAAACCAGGTAGCGGCCGGCATTTCGGAACCGGTGCGTCGGCTTGGGGAAGACGGCGAACTGAGCGCCCCAGCCCTGCCGCCGCGACTGGAGCACCGGAACCCACGAGAGCGGACGGGATTCCCAGGGCAGCCTGAGGAGGCGGTCCGGGTCGAACCAGCTTCCGGTGGGGGCGTAGAGGTTCAACTCCGCCTCCGCGCTGTAGGGAATGTAGATGGGGAACGAAGCAAAAGTTTGGAAGTGGAACTGCTCGCCCGCTTCCGCCTGGAATGCGTAGAAGTCGAGTTCCCCGTTGGCCTTGGTGGTGCCGGCGATGACGACCGGCGCCTGAACCGTCTGGTGCTCCACCGCCTCCTGCTCCAGCACCAGGGGTTCGCTGAAGACCTGGAAGTTCAGGGCGTTGGACATGCCGCGCGGCGTGACGATCCGAAACCGGTGAAGCCCGACCTCGGCGTCCTCGCGGATCCGGAGTTGCAACCGGGCTCGATGTCCGACCAACTCGGTCTGCTTGGCCTGCGGGTCCCGCTCCACCAACTCATCCGGTTCCGATTCCCGGATCTCCTCCAGGCCCAGAAACCGGATCTCCACGTCGTCGCATTCGAACCAGCCGGCGTAGGTCCCGTCCATGTGCCGGCCCCGGACCGACACTTCAAGCGTCGTGCCCCGTTCTCCCCCCAAGGGAAAGGCAGAGAGGGTCTTGGGCTCCTTGGGCGCGGCCTTTCCGGCATCGTCCGCGGCCCGGGAGTCACCCGGAATGACCAGCAAACCTGCAGCTAACAGAAGTCTGATATTGAACATGGTTCCGGACCGATAATCGGAGCCATGCTACCACATGGTACGGCGATTTTCCGTGGTCCCGCGCCTCGTTTCTGCTGATGGTTTGCATCGTAGTAGACTGGGGGGCGGTGAAGGTCGGCAATGCCGAAACCAGCGGCCGTTTCGTTGGAAGGATACCGGTGTCCGCACAAAAGACGGGAGGAGTGAGACATTGAATTGTCCGTCAAGTCCTAGATTTTCATCTCGATTGCGACTCGTTCGAATGTTGTTGCTTGCACTGTTTCCGCTCTGGCTCCAGCTCTCCTGCGGTGAATCGGTCCCTTCCCAGGAGGAGACGGAGCGGAGCCTGGTGGTTCCGCCACCCGATCTCAAGGTGGCCTTCATCGGAGACTCGGGATACGGTCCGCGGACCGACCGGGTTTTGGAACTGATCCGCCGGGAGGGTGCCCATCTGGTTCTCCACCAAGGAGACCTCGGGTATGACGAAGGCAACCTGAAAGCGCCGGTGAACTGGCACTCGGGGATCGAGCGGATTCTGGACGCGGGTGTCGAGGGAGGCCGGTTTCCCTATCTGTACAGCGTCGGCAACCACGACGTCCGCCACTGGCGCCAGCGGGACCCACCGGGATACAGCCGGATTCTCCAGGAACGGGTGGACGGGACGCCGGGGCTGGAGTGCACCGGGGATCTGGGAGTGAAGTCCTCCTGCACCTACCAGGGACTCTACCTGGTGCTCTCGGGAGTGGGTTCCATGGGCCAGGGGCACCGGCGGTACCTGTCCGATGCCCTGGAGGAGGGCGAGGACTTCCTCTGGAGAATCGCCTCCTGGCACAAGAACCAGCAGGACATGCAGGCGGGCGGGAAACGGGACGATACCGGCTGGGGTGTGTACCGGGATTGCCAGGAAGCCGGAGCCATCATCGCCACCGGGCACGAGCACTCCTATTCCCGGAGCTACACCCTGACCGATCTGGGCAACGAGGAGGCGGGCCACGGAGCCACCGGGTCCCCCGAACAAGTAGCGCTGGGGAAGGGAAAGACCTTCGTCCTGGTCAACGGACTCGGGGGCAAGAGCGGACGGGACTACCACTGCGAGCAGCACGAGGACGACACCTGGTGGGCCTCCGTCTTCACCCGGAACTACTGGATCCGGAACGGCGAAGTCAAGGAGAAGAACTGCTCGGAAATGGACCCCGAGGGCAAGCAGTATGCCCAGACGGTTCAGGAGTATGCGGACGGCGCCCTGTTCATCACCTTCAATCCGGGTGGCCAGACGCACCTGGCCCGGGGCGAATTCCTGACGGTGGAGGGAGACCGGATCGACGAGTTCGAGATCGTGAACGAGCGGAGCCCGGAGGCTGCGGTCAGCGCGGCCGGAAGCACCCGAGAAGGCGGATGAAAAGGCGCGACGCCCTTAAATTGATGGCGGGAGGTCTGATGGCCGGAGGCCTCTGGGGCCGGTCCGGAAGCGGGCGGCTGCGGGCCGCCCCGGACTTCCGATTCCGTTACATCCTGGCGTCCAGCCTCTATGGAACGTTGAAGCTGAAGGAGATCCTTCCCGAGGTGTCGCGGACAGGCTGCCGCTTCATCGACATCTGGCCCCGGGGCCATGCCGACCAGCGGGAGCAGATCGAGGATATGGGGCACGAGGCATTTGGCCAGCTGCTGCGAGAGCACGGGGTCCAAGTGGGAATCCTGACCCACTACGACCTGGGCCCGTTCGGCCTTCAGGAGGAGATGAAGGTCGGACGCCAATGGGGAACCCGCATTCTCATCTGTGGCAGCGTCAAGCGGATGGGAGAGGGTCCGGAATCGCTGAAAGCCGAAATCGACGCCTTTGTCGAGAAGATGAAGCCCCATGTGGCCGCTGCCGAGGAGGCCGGAGTGACCATCGGCATCGAGAACCACGGTTCGGCCCTGATCCGGAGCCCGGAATCCATTCGCTACTTGGCCGAGAAGTCTCCCTCACCTCGTCTGGGGATCGCTCTGGCTCCTTACCACCTGCCCCAGGATCCGGAACTCGTCGCCGGACTCATTCGGGATCTGGGGCCGAAGTTGGTTCATTTCTACGCTTGGGAACATGGCAAGGGCGCCATGAAGAAGCTCCCCAAGGAAGAGGAAATGGAACAATTGCCCGGTTTCGGCAGTCTCGACTTCGTCCCCATCGTCCGGGCCCTCAAAGAGACCCGTTACGAGGGTTGGACCTCCATCTTCATGCACCCGGTCCCCCGGGGGATTCCCATCCTGCCCACGGCCCGGGAGGTCACGGAAGCCGTGAACAGGTCTCGCCGGTACCTGGAGGATTGTCTACAGGCCAGCTTCTAACCTGCAATACAGTTGCCGGCTGATCTTTGCCTAACATCTCATTTCTGAGAACGCGAGACGCAAAAAGAGGGGACAGTCCTGTGTCCTTCCGAATCACGAAAGCCGGGTGACATTCACTTTGCCTGCGACTGCCCTGACTGCAGACTCGTCGAGTTCGACGCCCAAGCCCGGTCCCTTGGGCACGATGTACTCGGCGCCGTCGACATTGAGGGGCCGATCGAGATAGCGGTTGGCAACCGAGAAGACTGCCGGGTTGTATTCGGCGAGCCCGACATTGCTTGACGCAGCAGCGAATTGCAGGGCCGCGGCAATCTGGGGTCCCATGGCAATGCTGATGTGGGGGACGATCCGGGCGCCGGCGCCGATGTCCCGCGCCAGGCCGGCCGCTTCGGTAATGCCCCACCGGCCGATGTCAGGCTGCAACCACCGGGCGCAGCCGCACGCCAGGAATGGAGCCAGCTCGTACCGCGTACGATAGCTCTCGCCCAAAGCGATCGGCGTGCGGATTTCAGCCGCCAGAACGGCGTGGTCGGCCGGGGATTCCGGAGCGAGCGGGCATTCGAGCCACAGGGACCCGCGATCGTCGAGTTTTCGGCCAAAGCCGCCCGCCGAGGCCCCGTCAAGCCGCCAGAGGGCGTCCACCGCGATGGAAGCCTCCGGACCCAAGGCAGCGCGCAGGCGGTCGATGAGATCGAACAGTTCTACTTCCGTACGGTCGTAGAACAGCTTGAAGATTCGAAATCCCGCGTCCCAGGCCTCCCGGGCCCGCTCGACCCGATCCGCGTTCGTTGCGCCCGGGAGCCCCGAGAGGTAGCACGGAATCCTGCTCTTGGGGGCGGAAGATGACAGCAGGTCCGCAACCGAAGTCCCACGAGCCTTGCCGGCCAGATCCCACAGTGCGATGTCGACTCCGGCTATCGCATCGAGCATGAAGCCGCCCGTCTGACCACGAACGCGCATGGTCGAGTACATCCGATCTCGCAACGACCTCACCGTATCGGGAGAACCGTCGAAATCCTGGCCCTCGACCGCCGGGCGCAGCAATTGATCGATGATCAGGCACGCTATATCCGGAGCGAGCGGGGCTTGGGCCTCTCCCCAACCGGCCAGGCCCGACTCCAGTGTCACCTTGACCAGCGCGGCTTCGAAATTCACCGAATAGAGCGTGCTGCTCGTCTCCGACCAGCGGTAATCGAAACCACTGGCGGCCAGCTTGGCGGGCGTACCCGCGGTTCCCGTCGCCGCTTCGACGTCACGCGGCAGCCTGATCGAAAACGCCTCGATCAAAGCGATTCGATCTACCGGCATGGCGGACTGTTCGTCCCCACCAACGATCGCAGAGCATCAAGCTCCCTCAACCCGCATTCATCAAGCGAGCGAGTCGGATGGCGGACCATGGCGCTCTCGAGAACTCCCGCATGCACGAGATTGTGCTTCATTGCCGAAACCCCCAGTCCGGGCTGCAATTCATACCGGATCAGGGGCAGTGCCCGCTGGAACTCACTCCATGCCGAATCGAACTCGCCGTTCTCAAGCGCGCTCCAGATCGAGCAGTAGACCGAAACCAGGTCGCTGCCCGGCATGGTTCCCCGGGACCCCCTCTGCCACTCCTCGATCATGAACTGCCCGTTCAGTCCTCCGAACAGCGTCAGGGTGTCGCCGGCGGCTTCGAGTGTTCCGGTGATCTTGGGGGCGGTTGGCGGAGCCTCGATCTTCGCGTATTCCACATGCTCGATTTCCCGAGCCATGCGTGCGAGCAGCGCCGGGGGCATCGCGACCTGCGTGAGCAGGGGCGCATCCTGCACCATGATCGGAATCCCAACCGCATCGCTGATCGCGGAATAGAAGAACATCAGGCCGTCCGCATCGGGGCGCAGGTAGTACGGCGGCAGGACCATCAAGCCTGCCGCACCGAGGCCCTCCGCTTCTTTGCAGGCTTCGACGGCGGCTTCCGTGCCGGTGGCGCCGACGCCGGCTACAACCGGGGTCCTGCCGTCCAAATGACGCACGATCGCATCGAGCAACTGGCGCTTCTCTGAAGGCAGGAGAGTGTAGCCCTCCCCGGCGTTGCCGAAGACGCCGAAGCCGCCCAGGGCTCCCTGCGCGTACAGATGGTCAACGAGCCGCAGCAGGCCGGCCACGGCGACCTTGCCGTCGTCCTTGAACGGCGTTACGAGGATGGGTGTTACTCCTTGGAAACGTTTCCGCATCTTTATCGTCTCCGTCGTTGCCCAGAGCGGCGTGGAAGAAACAAACTGTCCCTTACTCGCGCAGACTCCTAGCATAACGGATAAATTGTTATTACAATAGTTCCAATAGACCGAGGGAGGGGGTGATCCATGGTTGAACTGAAGGTTCGAAAATTTGGCAACTCGCTCGGCGTCATCCTTCCCAAGGCGGTCATCAACCGGCTGCGCACGAAAGACGGGGAACCTTTGTTCCTGATCGAAGCTCCAGACGGCAGCTACCAGTTGACGCCCTACGATCCCGCATTCGAAAAGAAAATGGCGAGAGCCGAAGATATTATTGGCCGCTATCGCAACACCCTGCGTGCATTGGCCAAGTGACGGAGCCGGTCTGGATCGAAACGCGAGACGTATTGGCGTTGCACGATCGTCTGCTCGCGCTGCACGGTGGCCCAATTGGCGTGCGTGACGAGGGGTTGTTGCAATCCGCTCTAGCGCGGCCTCGACAGATCTACGCGTATGCGGAGACCCCCGACATCGTCGACATGGCGAGGGCCTATACGGCTGGCATTGTCCGCAACCATCCGTTCGTAGACGGCAACAAGCGTACGGGATTCGTGGTCGGCATTCTGTTCCTGGAGTTGAACGGGTATCGCTTCACGGCCACGGAAGAAAGCTCGGCTCGGGCCGTTTTCGAGTTGGCGGCCGGCACACTTGATGAAGCGGGCTACACGGCCTTCCTTCGTGAAAACGTCCGATCGGAATGATTTGGCGGCAAGAGACAGACTGTTTCCTTCTGTGTGGTGCGGAATCGGCGCCTGGAAAGACGCCTCCCTCCGCTACCACATGGACTTCTTGTCTCCCCAGGGGTGACGGAGAAGTTCCTCCTCACGGAGTTCGGTTCCCCATCCGGGTCCGGTGGGAATCTTCATGTGGCCGTTGACGACCTCGGGCGCGTGGGTCGTCACATCGTCCCTCCACGGTACGTCGTCGATGTCGGCTTCCATGATGCGGACGTTGGGAAGCACGCCGCAGAGGCTGGCGCTCATAAAGGTGGCGAGATGGCTGTAATAGTTGTGAGGGGCGACGTTCAACTGGTAGGTCTCGGCCAGGTCCCCGATCTTCTTGGCCTGGGAGAAGCCGTTCCAAGGCACGTCCACCATGAACACATCGGCCGCCCGCAACTCGAAGTAGGGGATGAACTCCCGCATGTAGATCAGGTTCTCCCCGCTGCAGATGGGCGTGGCGGTCGAATCCTTGATGTCCCGAATGGACTGGGGATCGTACATGTCGATCTCCAGCCAGAGCAGGTTGTAGGGCTCCAGGGCACGGGCGATCCGGCGGCAGGCTTCCGGTTTGAAGTTGAAATTGAGGTCCAGGTTGATGTCCACGTGGGGCCCGACGGCCTCTCGGAAAGTGGCGATGATGCTCACGATGTGGTCCAGCAACTGAGGGGTGATGGCCTGGTCCGTGGTGCCGGGACCCCGCGCGAATCCGGGAAAGTAGGCGAACGGAGCATCCCCCGGGAAGATGATGTTGGTCTTCAAGGCGTTGTAGCCCTTCGCCACCACCTCACGGCCCAGGGCGCCCACGTCCGACAGCGTGCGGAGCGGCTCGCACCCGACATGGCGGTAGTGGGCCGTCCGGGTGGTTCCGCAATGGGACCAGTAGAGGCGGACCTCCTCCCTCAGGGGGCCGCCGAAGAGCTCCACGACGGAGATGCCCAGGGCGCGCGCCTTGATGTCCAGGAGCGCCAGCTCGATGCCGGCGATCCCCTTGGCGGCGATGCCCCCCGGACTCTGGCGGGTGCCTCGGATCATGTCCCAGAACCGCATCTCGAAGGCCCGGGGATCCTGTCCCAGGAGGAGCGGCTTCAGGTCGTTGACGACTCCCACCACGCCCCACGGATTCTTGCCGTCGCTGCATTCCCCGCAGCCGGCCACCCCCTCGTCGGTCTCGATCTTGACGAAGACCCAGGGCCTCCAACCGGCGTCGACGACGAACGTCTTGATCTCGGTGATTTTCATGGCGTTGGCACCTCGTTATTGAAAAGGTCCCGAGAGCGTACGCCTGGGAACGTTACCCGCGCAAGCATTGCCGATCAGGCGGGCGCGGAGCCGGCACGATCAGATTGACTGCCGACGCCGTGAGAATGCGAACATGGAATCATGAAGACGACCGTCGCACTTGATGAAGCGACCTTCCGAGAGGCTAAGGTTCTGGCCGCCGACCGTGGGATGAGGTTGGAGCAGTTCGTCACTGAAGCGGTCCAGGAGCAACTCCGCCGCTATGACCGCGAAGCCCCTGATCGAGACAAAGAGCCACCGTGGATGGCCGGGTTCGGCGCGCTGGCCGACCTCACGAACGAAAATCGGCGTGTGCTACGTATGATCGAGAAGGAGTTCGAGGGGCCCGGCTTGTAAGACTTGGCATAATCGTCAATGCGATCCCGTGATTACCCGCAACGCGTTTTCAGACTCGCGCGGTGCGTGCTAATCTGGTTTCTACTCAATTGGGGGAGATCACATGGACAAAGTACTTGTCATTGTCGGTGATGCGACCGAGACGGTGGATACGCTGTATCCGTATTTCCGCCTCCAGGAGGCCGGCTTCCAGCCCGTCGTCGCGGCTCCGGAGAAACGCCGTTACAACATGGTCCTGCACGAGATCGGGCCCAACTGGGACATCACGCGGGAGTTCGAGGGCTACAAGATCGATGCGGACATCGCCTTTCGGGACGTGGCGCCGGAAGAGTACCTGGGCATCTTCTTTTCGGGCGGCCGGGCCCCCGAGTACATTCGATACGATGAGGACCTGGTCGCCATGACGCGCCATTTCTTCGACGCCAACAAGCCGGTGGGCTGTGTCTGCCATGGCGTGGAGATTCCCGCCTACGCCGGCTGCGTCAAGGGGCGGAGGATGGCCACCGTGCCCAAGTGCAAGTTCGACCTGGAAGTATGCGGCGGCATCTTCGTCGACGCCGGCTGCGTGGTGGACGGCAACCTGGTGAGCGGGCGCACGTATCACGACCATGGCCAGTACATGGGGCACTGGATCCGGCTGCTGATCGAGGCTCGTGAGGAACAGCTTGTCCAAGCCGTGGCCGGCTGAGTTGAGATCCCCCCGGAAATCTTTTGCATCTCTGGCGTCGGGCCTATGTGGCCTGTTCCTGGCCGGCGCTTGCTCCCCGGTTTCCGATCTCCCGAAATCGCTGTCCTCCCCTCTCGTGGTGGGATTCGAACGATTTCACCGGAATGGGGATACGGACCGGCTCCACGGAGGTGAAATCCTTCTGGGAGAATTGGGCTGCACCCATTGCCACCTGGCCGATGAGGCAGTCGCCCGACGGGTCATTCCCCGGCAAGCTCCCATCCTGGACGGCGTGGGCGGCCGGATCCGCCTGACCTACCTGAAGGACTTCCTGACTCGACCCCAGGGGACCAAACCGGGGACCCCCATGCCCCATCTCCTGGCGGGTTGGGACCCGGAAGAACGGGACCAGGCGGCCGAGGCCCTGGCCCACTTTCTGGCCTCCCTGGAACCGCCGGATCCGGCACAGCCGGCTGCGGAAGCGAATCCGCAGGAGGTCGAGACAGGAGAGCGGCTGTACCATACGGTCGGGTGCGTGGCCTGCCACGCTCCCTTCTTGACGCCCGGAATCCTGCACCGGGACGATGGGGGAGGATATTCTCCGGCGAGCATCCAGTACCAAACGCCTCACGTCGCATCGGTTCCCCTAGCGGATCAGACTCGGAAGACGACCTTGGAGCCGTTGGCCGGTTTTCTGGTGGACCCCGTGCGGACCCGGCCCGCAGGAAGAATGCCTCCCATGCGGCTAACCGATGCGGAGGCCCGTTCCGTCGCCGCCTATCTGCTGGATCAGGGCGCGGACCGCGCGGTTCCGGAGAACATCAACCCCGACGCGGAAAAGGTCGCGAAAGGCCAAGCCCTTTTTGCGGAGCTGAGTTGCAACGCCTGCCACCGGCTTGAAGAAGGGGAGACCGCCGCGGCCCCGATTCCGGTGCTTTCGCGGCTTGAGGAACTGGACCCCGGAAAACCGGGCGGCTGCCTGGATCCGTCGCCCCGGAAGGGGGTGCCCGACTATGAACTGGACCCGGACCAGCGGGCCGCTCTCGGCGAGGCGCTGTCTGGGTTGAAAGGAGCGGTCAGCCGTCTCGATCCCGAGGCGGAGGTCCGGCGCTATCTGGAGATCTACAACTGCTTCGCCTGTCACCGGCGGGGAGAGCAGGGCGGACCCGAACCGGGAAGAGCCGCCTATTTCCTGCCGGTGGAGGAGCTGGACATGGGGAACGAAGGCCGGCTGCCTCCCCCTTTGACCGAAGCCGGCCGCAAGTTGACGCCCCCGTGGTTGAAAAAGGTCCTGGACGGATCCGGTATGGTGCGTCCCTACCTGATGGTCCGGATGCCGGACTACGGGACCGCCGCCGAAACTCTGGCGGACGCCTTGATCCGGGCCGACAAGGACCTGCAGTTGCCCGCTACGGATGTCTCCGGCACCTTGCACCACCACCGGAATCGTTATGGCCGCCGCCTCATGGGGGCCGACGGTCTCAATTGCATCAACTGTCACGGCCTCCGCGGACACCCCTCCACGGGCATGCCGGCCCTGGACTTGGCCGACACCCTCGAACGCCTCCAACCCGACTGGTTCAAGCGGTACCTCCTGGACCCCGACTCCAGCCGTCCCGGCACCTTGATGCCCACCTTCTTTGAAGAAGGGAAGGGAACGTTGGAGGAAGTGTTGGGGGGAGACGCGGACAAACAGATCGAGGCCATCCTCACCTATCTGAAGGAACTGGACCAGACCCGCCTGCCCGTGGGCATGGAGCCGGACGAGCTTTTCGAGTTGGTCCCCGGGGACCGCCCCATCCTGTTGCGGACCTTCATGGAGGGAGTCGGCACCCACGCCATCGCCGTGGGTTTTCCCCAGGGAATCCATTTTGCCTTCGATGCCTTGGAGGTCCGATCCAAACTCCTTTGGAGAGGCCGGTTCCTCAACGCCGAGTCCACCTGGTCCAATCGCTTTTCGCCTTTCGTGCACCCCTTGAGCGAGAATCTGGCCAAGCTTCCTGACGCCATGCCACTGGCGTCTCTGGAGAACGTCCTGAGCCCCTGGCCCGAGGGGACGGGCGAGGAGGCCGGCTACCGGATGGGTGGATTCCGAGTCTCCCCTGGCGGGGAACCGACGTTCCTCTACAGCTTTGGGGGAGTCGCTGTCCAGGAACGGCTGATCCCTTCCCAGGACAGCACCTGGTTCCGGCGGACTCTCGAGCTCACCGGCGCGGGCGATTCGGTCTGGTTCCTGGCGGCGCGGGCTCCGAAGATCGAATCCCGGGGCGGGGGACTCTTTTCCGCCGAAGGCCTCAGGGTCCGGCTGGGTGAGCCGGAAGTCTCCATGGCCGTCCTCCGCCGTTCGGGCAACGCCGACGAGTTGCTGCTCCCGATCCGATTCCGGGAGGGGCGCGCCCGGGTGCAACAGGAGGTCTCGTGGTGAAACGCCTTGGCCTTCTGTTTCCGATACTGTTGGGGCTCGCTACGAGCCTGCGCGGACAGGAAGAAGACTACTATCGAATCGTCACCCTCCCCGTTCCGGAGACGGTCCCGTTCGAGGTCAGCGGTCTGGAAGTCCTGCCGGACGGAAAGGTCGCGGCAGCCATACGCCGGGGAGAAGTCTGGCTGGTCGAGGGCGCCTACGAGGAACCTCCGGAAGGGATCCGATATCGCAGGATCGCCCAGGCGCTTCACGAACCGCTGGGTCTGGTTCGCCACGGCGACTCCCTCTACCTGGCGCAGAGGAGCGAGCTGACCCGGCTCCGGGACCTCGACGGAGACGACGTGATCGACGAGTACCTCACCGTCACCAACGACTGGGGCCTCACCGGCCACTACCACGAATATGCCTACGGACCCCGGGTCGATGGCGAGGGAAACTTCTGGCTCACTCTCAACGCCGCCATCGGGAATCAGACCGCCCCTGCCGACGCCTGGCGCGGCTGGGCCGTGAAGGTGACGCCGCGGGGACGCCTGGTCCCCGTGGCGACGGGACTGCGTTCGCCTTGCGGGATCGGGATGAACGATCGCGGGGAAGTCTTCACCACTGACCAGCAGGGAGGCTGGGTCGCCACCTGCTCCCTTCATCACGTGGAGGAGGGAGACTTCTACGGTCATCCCGACGGTCTCAAGTCGTGCTCCCTACCCGGCTCGCCCGTTGCCTGTCCGGAGCGAATCCCCACCGGCATCACCGTGGTGGAGGCGGCCAAGCAGATTCCGGGGTTCAAATTGCCGGCAGTCTGGTTCCCGTACCGGAAGATGGGCCGGAGTTCCACAGACTTGGCCTGGGATCAGACAGAGGGCCGCTTCGGACCCTTCCAGGGACAGCTCTTCGTGGGGGATTTCACCGACGCCATGATCTCGCGGGTCTTTCTGGAACGGGTGGACGGGCAGTATCAGGGCGCCTGCTTCCGCTTCCGGGATGGATTCCAGAGCGCCGTGATCCGCCTGGTCTTCGGCTCCGACGGGTCGCTGTTCGTGGGGGAGACCAACCGCGGCTGGAACTCACTGGGCAGCCGTTCCTACGGCCTGGAACGCCTGGTCTGGACGGGTCGCACGCCCTTCGAGGTCAAGGAGATGCGGGCCCTGCCCGATGGCTTCCGGCTCACCTTCACCCGGCCCGTCGACCCGGATCGAGCCGCCCGGCCCGATTCCTACCGCATGACCAGCTATACGTATCTCTACCATCCCGACTACGGCAGTCCCGAGGTCGAAACCAGGGAATTGAACCTGGCAAAGGTTCGCGTGGCCGCCGGCGGACGATCAGTGGACCTGACGGTCGAGGGTCTCCGGCCGGGCTACGTACACGAACTCCATTTGCCGGGAATCGTCTCGGCCGAGGGAGAGGGGCTGCTCCACACGCGGGCGTACTACACGCTGAACCGGATTCCCTAAGCCGGCGTAGCCGAAACCAAAATTTCTTGGCCGGAGTGGCGGCGTTCCAACTCCCAGACCTTCAATTGGCCGCGTGTTGCTCCGGTTTGGACCGAAGAGGGCGCCCACAAGGGGCGCACCTACGAGAGAAACCAGGACTCGGGCACTCGCACGAGCTTGATCCTGCGGGTTCTCTTGCCCTCGCGAACGGTGTCGTACTGGTAGGTCATGAGCACCTGGTCTCCGGAGAAGGCCAGGGAGGGATAGTGGCACCGGATGAAGCCGCTGGGCAGTTTCCCGGCCTTCGGGTTGACCCGGATGTGGGCCACCGGCGGCGGCGAGAGCCTCCCGGCGGGTGGCAGGCCGGGACTGGAGTCCACCGTCTTGAAGTTCTGCCAGGTCTTGCCCTCGTCGGCGGACGTGGCCACGGAGAGGCGGGAACGATAGTACCCGCTGCGAATTTCGTCCCCGGTGGTCTGGTTCCAGATCACCAGCAGATGCCCGGAATCGCGCAGCCGGTCCAGGTCGCAGGGGACGTCGCCGCTGGAGAGGGCGGTGGCGCTCGCCTCATGCCAATTCTCTCCGCCGTCGTCCGAGTGGGCCTGAAAAAAGCGTCCCACCTTGGTCCTCAGGAGCATGAGGATCGATCCGTCCTTGAGTTCGGTCACCACGGGCTCGGCCGTTCCGCCGAAGCCCCCCAGGCTCCGCTCCCCGGGCAGGGGCCAGACCATGATGGACCCCTTGGACCGTTGCCAGGTCGAACCCCGGTCGTCGGAGAAATAGGCGAAGCAGCCGCTCATCTGCGGCCGGTGGGCGTGTCCTTCCAGTCCGATGGAATGCCCGTCCAGCATTCCCGTGGCCATGGCCCGGCGGGTTTCGGGATGGAGGCCGTTGAACTGCCAGTAGACGGGCAGCAGCAACCGTCCCGTGGAGAGCTCGGTCAGCCGTCCGAAGGGAACCTGCAAAAAGGCGCCCGAAGACCCCGAACCGGGTCCGGGCAGGTCGATGTCGGATCCCGCCGACCAGTTCCGGCCTCCGTCCTGGGACGTGGTGAAGCGGAGCACTCGATGGTCGGCGTGGCGTGGCGGCGCGCCGCTCAGTTCCTCGGCGTAAACCATGCCCACGGTTCCCCCCTTGAGCGGGACCAGGTGGTTCCGGGTCACGTTCATGGGTTTTCCCCCCTGCAGCAGCGGGAAGGGTTTTCCCCACGTTTTTCCCCCGTCTCTGGAAAGGGACGCGGAATTGTCCTTCATCAGGGTCAGAATGTGGCCGCCATCCAGCGCGGCCAGGATTCGTCCGGAGCCCGCGGGCAGCAGACCCTCGTAAGTTTGTCCGCTGGCGGAGACCGTGGTGGACCCCTTCAGGGCCGCGGCCGCCGCCATGGAGGTTGCCAGGAATCGTCTTCGGCTCAGACTGTTGTTTTCTTTCATCCACTCTCTCCCGATTCTGAAGCGCACAATCACAAATCACACAGGCAGGGTACGGGTGTCCGCTCCGGCATTGTAGAATGGGCCGCTCCCGAAAACGAGGGGAACAGGTGGCGATAACCATGCGGCAGGCGAGAGCTCCCGAGTCCAAGGTGTTCCGGCGACGGAAGATGGCTGACGAATGTGAACGGCTCCGGGACCAGGGGCGGACCATCGTCTTCACCAACGGCACCTTCGATCTCCTCCACGCCGGGCATACGACCTATCTGAACCAGGCCCGGGAATTGGGAGACTTGCTGATCGTGGGTCTCAACTCGGACGAGTCGATCCGCTCCATCAAGGGGGACAAGCGGCCCATCATCCGGGAGCCTTACCGGTCCCGGATGCTGGCGGCCCTGGAGTGCGTGGACTACGTGGTGCTCTTCGACGAGGATGAGCCCCGGGACTTGATCTCCGAACTACTGCCGGACGTGCTGGTCAAGGCGGAGGACTGGGCCCACTATGTGAGCGGACGCGACGTGGTGGAGGCCAACGGAGGCCGCGTGGTTCTGGCGCCCCTGGTGCCGGGCCTCTCCAGCAGCGGGATCATTCGGCGGATCCGGGAACTGTTCCAGGACCCCGAAGAGGAGTCCCGTTGAGAAACCGAGGTTAGTGCAACGTGCCGGTCCAGTACATCGTCACCGGCGGCGCCGGCTTCATCGGCCGGAACCTGGTGTCTGCCCTCAACGCCCGGGGACACGAGGACATTCTCATCGTCGACCGTCTGGGTTCGGATCAGAAGTGGAAGAACCTGCTGGGCCTCTCCTTCGTCGACCTCGTGGACCTGGACGACTTCCGGAACTTCATCACGGACTCCTCCATCGACGAACTGGAGACGGTATTCCACCTGGGAGCCTGCAGCTCCACCACGGAACGGGACGCCGACTACCTGCTGGACAACAACTACCGCTACTCTCAGGAAATCTGCCAGTGGTGCCTTTCCAGCGACGTGCGCTTCATCTACGCTTCCAGCGCGGCCACCTATGGAGACGGATCTCAGGGCTACTCGGATGACGATACCCGGATTCCCCTATACCGGCCCTTGAACATGTATGGCTACTCCAAGCAGATGTTCGACCATTGGGCGGCCAGGGCGGGGCTCTTCGACCGGATCGTGGGGCTCAAGTATTTCAACGTCTTCGGCCCCTACGAAGACCACAAGGGCGAGATGAGATCCATGGTGAACAAGGCCTACGGACAGATCCTCTCCACGGGAAAAGTGCGGCTCTTCAAGTCCCACCGTCCCGAATACGGAGACGGAGAGCAGCTGCGGGACTTCGTCTACGTGAAGGACGCGGTGGACGTGACCCTCTTTTTCGACGACCATTCACAGGTTTCCGGGCTCTTCAACTGCGGCACCGGCCGAGCCCGGAGCTGGAATGACCTGGTGGGAGCGCTCTTTGCCGCCATGGGGCGAGCGCCGGAGATCGAATACATCGACATGCCCGAGTCTTTGCGCAACCAGTACCAGTACTTCACCCAGGCGACCGGGACGAAGCTCCGGACCGCCGGATACGAGCGCCCCTTCACCTCCTTGGAAGAGTCGGTCCGGGACTATGTGACGAGTTACCTGGATCCGGTCCCGGGCGGGGCCGCCCCAGCTTAGATCCACCCAGTAGAAAGGAGATCACGTGGCCGAACCCCTACGCATTCTCGTCATCGGAGCGCATCCGGCGGACATCTTCGACCAGAGCGGCGGCACCATGGCCCATCACACCGCCCGGGGCGATTGGGTGGGTTGCGTCGTCCTGACCCACGGAGCGCGGGTCCACGACAAGGTCATCAGCGACTCCATGCACGGCCGGGAGACCATCCCCGAGGCCTCGGTGCTGGAGGAGATGATCGAGGAACGTTCCGACGTGAAGGCCCGGGAGGTCCGGCGCGCCTGCGGGCTGTTGGGCGTTGAGGACCTTTACTTCTTCGGGGCCGACGACTCCATCCTGCTGGTGACCGAGGAATTGGTCCGGCGGCTGGCCCGGTTGCTGCGGGAGCTCCGCCCCAACGTGATCCTGACCCACTACCCCAAGGAAGGGGACGGCGTGGCCCAACCTCACGCCATCACCGGACAGATCGTCATGCACGCCATCCAATTCGCTCACTCGGTGGACCCGGGGGACCGTAATCCGCCGACCAAAGCGGCCCAGGTCTTCTTTTTCGGAACCGGCGCCGCCGCGGTTCCCAGCGACGTCTGGTCCGCGCGGATCGGGGTCTACAACGACGTGCTGATCGAGATCACCGACGTGGTGGACAAGAAGCTGGCGGCTCTGGACTGCCTGGAGAGCCAGGGGTACGGCGGCGCCTACGCCCGCAAACGGATCGAGACCAGCGACGGCGCTTTCGGGGTCGGGGGACGAGTGGCTTATGCCGAAGGGTTCATCAAGATGGATGCCGAGGTTCACACCTATCTTCCGGTGACCAGCCACGCCCTGCGGCTGGCAAAGGAGTCGGATCATGAGATGATGCGGCGCCACTCCTACCGGGTCCGGGTGGACTGATACGAAGGAGAACCATGACCTCACTATCGTTCAAACCGCGAGTGCCCGTCTTCGACGCCAACGTCAAGGTGGGCAATCATCACAATGAAGTATCTCCCTGTGTCGACCGCGCCAGCCTGCTGACGGAGATGGACACCCACGGGGTGGGCCGGGCCGTGATCTACCATGCCCTGGGCGATCTGACCTCTCCAGTGGACGGAAACCGGGCGTTGGAGGAATGGTTGGGTGACGACGGCAGGCTGCATCCCCAGTGGAGCGCCCACCCGCTGCCCCGATCACTGGAACAGTTGCAGGAACTGCATGCGCTGGGAAGGGTGGGCAGCGTTCGTCTCGCCGGAGTGGATATCATCGATTTCCCCTTTCGTCCCTGGAGTTACGATCCGCTCCTGAGCTGGCTGAGCCGGGAGGAAATTCCCTTGTGGGTGCCGCTGCCGGAGATGGACCCCGATGACATCGTGACCACGCTCCAGGCCTATCCGGACCTGGAGACGGTGCTGGTGGGAGCGCACTATATGCACGCCATGTGGATTCAGCCCATGCTGAAAGCGCTGCCCCGGGCGAACCTGGAGCTGAGCCGCTATGAACCCATCGGCCAGCTCGAGGCATTGCTGGAGGAGTTCGGCGTGGAGCGTTTCGTCTACGGGTCGTGGTACTGGCGCCTGGCCATGGGTCCCATGCTCTTCTATTTGCATCACGTGGGGCTGAACGACAATGAACTGGCCCTGGTCTGCGAAGGCAACCTGCTGAGAATCCTGGGAGTGGAATCATGATCGACGGTGCGCGAGTGATCGATTTTCATGGACACGTGGGGGCCAACGACATCATGGGAATGGTGGATGATCCCGACCTGATGCTGCAGGCCATGGATGCCGGCGGCATCGACGTCTCCTGCGTATTCAACATCTACTATCCGGACGGAACCCGGGGCAACGACATGACGGCCCGGTTCGTGGCGCGGCATCCCGACCGCTTCGTGGGCTTCGCCTACGTCTGTCCGCTGATGCCGGCGGACAGCATGGTGGCTGAGCTGGAGCGGGCCATCGATGATCTGGGACTCGTGGCCATCAAGCTCTATCCACCCTTTGTCCCCTGGTCCCTGGAACATCCCGTCTGGGACCCTATTTACGAGTTCGCCAACGAGCGGGAACTGGCCCTTATCCATCACACCGGAACCGAGTGGCAGGCCTATCCCAAGTTCCTGGCCGACGTGGCGCCCCGCTTCCCCAAGGTCAAGTTCGTCTCGGGGCACTCGGGCAATACACCTGAGGCGAGGGCTCAGGCCATCGCCGCGGCCCAGGCCAACGACAACGTCTACCTGGAGACCTGCTCCACCTTCCGCACCCCGGGAGTCATCGAGCAACTGGTGGAGGAGGGGGGAGCCGACCGGGTGCTCTTTGGCTCGGATACGCCTCTGATGGACCCACGTCCGCAACTGGGCAAGATCATCACGGCCCAGATCTCCGACGAGGCCAAACGCCTGGCCTTGGGCGGCAACGCGGCCAGGATTCTGGGCATCTGAATCCCCTCTGACGGAATCGGCGCGGCCGCATACCGCTGGGACGGGAACTCGCTGGAGACCAGGATATGGAACAGGATCGTCCGGAGCGAGAAACGGTAACCGGTGGCGCCGCGACGGCGACACCGGCCATGGACCGGTACAACGGCCGGATCCTGATCCTGAAGTCGTTTCTGATCTATTTCGCCGCTCCCGTCGTCTACATCGGCATTGTCCAGGCGGCCCTGTGCGACCGCCTCGGCGCCAGCGCCACGGTGGCCAACCTGCCGGCCTCCACCTATCTCCTGGGATCGTTGGCTCCCCTGGTCCTCTCCTGGATCATCCCCCATCGCTGGACCCGAACTACGCTGGTGACGGCCTATCTGGTGACCATGTCGGCCTTCCTGATGGTGCTGGCCACCTTGATCCTGCCCGTCTCCAATTCGGTGCGGTTGTGGGCCGTGGTCGGCCAGGGTCTGATCCAGGGGGTGTCGGCATCGGTGGCCCATGTCTACGGATTCCAGTGCCTGAAGCGCGGCACGACCCCCGAAGGCCGGGCCAGGGCGTAGAAGTGGGCCTACGCGGTGTCGCCGATGGCCGGGGTGGCCGGCTCCCTCTGGGCTCAGTTCGTCCTGGGGGGAGGCATTGCGGGGCTTGCCTTCCCCTATGATTTCGGCCTCCTCTACCTGACCGGAGTGCCGTGCATGGTGGCCATATCGATCCTGTCGAGCCGCTATCGGTTGCTGGACGTCCAGGAGGAAACGCCGCCCAACCTGCTCCCCTACCTCTGGCGGAGCCTTCGTTCCTTCTGGACCTTCCGGGTTCTGCTTCTGGTCTGGCTCGCGTACTTCTTCTGGTATCTCACCATCAACACCATGCCCAACCTGTCGCTGTTCGCCCGCGAAGCCTTGAATCGGGAGCCTCAGGAGCTCTCTGGCTGGATGATGGCCCTGCGCTTCGGATTCAAGTGCGTCGGGGGATTCGTGCTGGGCGTGATCGCCATCCGGTGGGGAATTCGAGCGCCCCTGTTCACCTGTACCTGCCTGGTGGGCGCGGCCGTCCTCTGGGCCTGGTTCATCCCCGGCCACCTGTACCTGTTGGCCTTCGGCATCATGGGCGCCGGAGAGTTGGGTGGCATCTACTTCCCCAACTACGTCATCAGCATCTCTTCGGCCGCCGACTCCACCCGCAACCTGGCCATCCTCGGGTTGGTGACTCCGGTGAGCAGCCTGGGCCCGGCCCTGCACGGCGGCCTCGCCGACACCTTCGGCTTCCCGGCCAGCTTCCTGTTCGGCGTGACGGCGGCGCTGATATCTCTGACGCTGATTCTGAGGCTCTCGCCCAGAACCGCACCGGTTCGGCTCGCGTGAGGATGCGAAGGGGGACCTGCATCAGGATGGATGGATCACCAGAGGCGGCGAACGCCATATCGATCGAAGATCGGTTCGATTGAGATGAGCAGCAAATTGCGGGACAACGTCTGTGCGATGAGCATTCTGTCGAACGGATCGCGGTGGAGACCCGGCAGCGCTCCGGCTCTCGCGGCATCCTCAACGGTTATCGGCAGTTCCTCAAAGTCTTGGCTGGCGATGGCCCCGGAAATATCAAGAGCCAACACTTCGGCGCTCGGAAGCTTGCCGAGGCGATGCTTGGTGGCGATCTCCCAGGCCGATGCCGCGCTTATCAGCACGTCGTTCTCTTCATCTGCTATCGCCCGGCGGACGGATCTCGACAACTGACTGCTTCCGGCGAACCACCATATGAACGCATGAGTGTCCAGTAGCAGCCGCAACGCTCACTTCTCCCAGGCGGCCAGCTCTTCCTCGGGCAGCGGGTCGAAGAAGCTGTCGTCGAGCGCGACCCGGCCCTTCCAGACACCGAATTGCCTCTTGCCACGACGCCGGCAGGCCACAAGCCGCGCCACCGGTTTTCCATTGCGGGCAATGGTGACCTCTTCGCCGGCCTCTACCTGTGCCAGCAGGCGAGACAGGTTGGTCTTTGCTTCATGTACGTTCACCTTCATCATCGGCGGCTCCGTGAGAGTAAGATTAGCTAATGATATGACTAACCAGAAGATCTGTCAATCGAAGAGCCGGTCGTCAGCCATCTTCGAATCACCGGGACGGTTGCCGTATGATCCTGGTTCCAGGAGACCTTGACCGATGCGAATCAAACTACCGTCAGCCACCCTTGAGGACGCCCTGTCGGGACTGATGGTCCCGGTCCTCAGACCCATGATCAAGCTGTTGAACCTCCCCAAGCCCCGGCCGAGACTGAAGACGGACATGGTAAAGGCGATCCGGGAGAGACTGACCGGCAAGTCGTTGCGAGAGCTTTGGCAGCGGCTTGACAAGACCCAGAAGTTGGCGGTGGCGGAAACGATTCATGGTTTCGACACCCATTTCAACGCCGACCGGTTTCGCGCCAAGTATGGTGTGCTGCCGAAGGGATTCGACCCGGACAATGCCGAGAAAGTTTCGCTGTTGCGTTTCTTTTTCTACCCGCCGGAGGGGTACCGGTATTTCTTGCCCACCACCATCCCCGGAGACCTTAAGGAACAGCTCCGGGAATTCGTGCCCGAGCCGGAGTTTCCGACCGTCGCCTCACTGGAGGAAGCTCCGGATTTCGTCGATCGGCGCCGGCGCGTTTTTGTTCCCAAGGGGCAGAAACCGAAATTCGACAGAGTGCCCCTGACTCGCCGCAATATGGAGCTGGCCGCGGCGTACGACCTGCTTGCCGTGCTCCGCCTGATCGATTCCGGCAGGATCTCCGTCAGCAGGAAGACGCGGCGCGCGTCCGCGGTCTCCGTGCAGCGCGTCGCGGAGGTGCTGTACGACGGCGACTTTTACGACCCGACCGAGAAGAGGAAACGGTGGACACAATATGTCGGCCCCATCCGGTCCTTCGCCTGGCCCTGGTTGGTGCAGGCCGGCAAGCTTGCCCAATTGCGCGGCTCCAAGCTGACGTTGACCAAGGCCGGGCGCGCGGCCTTCACCTCGCTGCCCGCCGAGACCCTCCGGCGGACCTGGAAGGGCTGGCTGAAGAACACCCTGTTGGACGAGTTCAGCCGCGTGGAGGAGATCAAGGGGCAGACCCGGGGCCGGGGCAAACGGACGATGACCGCCCCGCGCAAGCGCCGTCCCTGGATCGACGAGGCGCTCGCGGAATGTCCGGTCGGCCGGTGGGTGCAGGTGGACGAGTTCTTTCGCTTCATGCAGGCGGCGGAACTGGACTTCAGCGTCACGCGGTACCCCTGGCATCTCTACCTCGGCGGGCTGGAGCACGGGAGCTTCGGGCTTGCCGGCGATCAGAGTTGGAACGCGCTGCAGGGGCGATATGTTCTATGTCTGGTGTTCGAGTACGCCGCCACCCTGGGCTTGGTGGACGTGGCGTTCACCGACCCGCGCGACGCGCGGCGCGACTACATTGGCCTGTGGGGCGCCGATGATCTGGAGTTCCTCAGCCGGTACGATGGCCTGGAGTATTTTCGACTCAATCCGCTCGGCGCCTATTGCCTGGGCCAGGCCGACCGGTACGAGCCGGCCACGCCTCCGGTCCGCACGGCGCTGACCCTGTTTACCGATCTTCGCGTTCAGTCGACGGCGCCGTTGCCGCCGGGAGAACGTGTGCTGCTGGAGGCCTATGCCAAGACCGAGTCCGACTGCGTCTGGCGTCTGGATCTCTCTCGATCCATGTCGGCCGTGGAAAGCGGCCAGGATGTGGCGCAACTGAGGGAGTTTCTCACCGCGCGCGACGACCAGCCCCTGCCGGATCGGGTGGAAGGGTTTCTCCGCCGTGTCGAGCAGGGATCGCGAGCCCTGACCGCGAAGGGTCCGGCCCTGATGATCGAATGTGCGGACAAGGCGATCGCCGACCGCATCGTCGCCGACCCGCGGGCTTCCAAGCACTGCCTCCGTGCCGGTCCGCGCCGACTCGTCGTCGCCGCAAGATCCGAGAAGGCGTTCCGGAAGGCGGCGCATGCCTTGGGGTACGCGTTTTCCGTGCGGTGACGGTTGCGCGCAGAGAACCAGCCCCCGCGCCTGTTCCTCCGACGTTCCGAATAAGGGTTGAAACCGGTTTTCGGGACACTGCGTGACCGGACGGGACGGAAGTAGGGCGGAAGAAGGGGACGCGGAAGAAGGGGACAGTCTATTTCTTCCACTAAGCCAAGTTGGGACTCTCCGATGCCTGCCGTTGGCAGTTGATATCCTTGAGAGAAGTAAGACTTGGCAGTGCCGAATTCTCTTGAAACGGGAGGAAAGCAGATGAACCAACTTCTTCAAAAGGCCTTTGAGAGAGCCGCCAAGCTCCCACAAGTGAAACAGGACAGGTTCGCTCGCTTCCTGCTGGCTGAATTGGAATCGGAGCGGCAATGGTCTGAGCTGTTTGCCCGTCCGGAGTCGGAGGACCTGCTGGAACGCTTCGCGGAGGAAGCTCTGTCGGAACACCGTGCAGGGAGGACTCGGCCTCTTGACATGGGCGATCTGTAGGCGTGCGTTCGTTTACGCGCCAGAGCTTTTGGGATGCCTATCGGCGTCTTCCGGACCACGTGCAGCGACATGCGCGGGAGTCTTACCGCTTCTTTTCGTCGGACCCTCGTCACCCGAGCCTGGATTTCAAGCGGGTGAGTGAGAGGCGTCCAGTGTATTCAGTGCGGGTGAGCATCGACTATCGCGCTCTCGGCGTAATGGACTAAGGCGACATGGTGTGGTTCTGGATCGGGCATCACCACGAATACGACAGGCTTCTCAGGCGAACGTAGCGTTCCGTAGGGCATGACTGAGTCGCGAAAACAAAGGGGACAGTCTGTTTCTTCACGCCGTGGAAAGCGGCCAGGATGTGGCGCAACTGAGGGAGTTTCTCACCGCGCGCGACGATCAGCCCCTGCCGGACCGGGTGGAAGGGTTTCTCCGCCGTGTCGAGCAGGGATCGCGAGCCCTGACCGCGAAGGGTCCGGCCCTGATGATCGAATGTGCGGACAAGGCGATCGCCGACCGCATCGTCGCCGACCCGCGGGCTTCCAAGCACTGCTTCCGTGCCGGTCCGCGCCGACTCGTCGTCGCCGCAAGATCCGAGAAGGCGTTCCGGAAGGCGGCGCATGCCTTGGGGTACGCGTTTTCCGTGCGGTGACGGTTGCGCGCAGAGAACCAGCCCCCGCGCCTGTTCCTCCGACGTTCCGAATAAGGGTTGAAACCGGTTTTCGGGACACTGCGTGACCTAAGATAACGTGCGATACTCAAGGCGTGCGTTTCTTCAACACCGCCGGTCCGGTCAACCCGGAGATGCACTACAGCATCCCACCCCTGGAACGCCTCGATGTCGATGATCTCCTGTTGCGTATCCGGCAATGGAAGTACTTCGTATTGCACGCGCCGCGCCAGACGGGCAAGACCTCGGCGTTGCTGGCGCTGAGGGACCAGTTGAACGTCAGCGGCGAGTTCCGTTGCGTGTACGTCAACGTCGAAGGCGGCCAAACGGCGCGGGAGAATGTGCGGGAGGGCGTGCGAGCGTTTCTCAGTGCGCTGGCTCGAGCTGCGCGCCACGGGCTCGATGACTTGTTCGTAGCCGAGGTCTGGGGTGACATCCTCGAAGCGTCCGGTCCCAACGATGCACTTGGGGACACACTGGCTCGCTGGTCCGAAGCCGAAGCCAAACCGCTGGTGCTCCTGATCGACGAGATCGATGCGCTGATTGGCGACACTCTGCTCGCGGTGTTGCGGCAACTCCGTGCCGGCTATCCGGACCGTCCGCGCCGGTTTCCCCAGAGCGTGATCCTGTGCGGCGTGCGCGACGTGCGCGACTACCGCATTCGTTCTGCGGCTGAGAACCAGATCATCGCCGGCGGCAGCGCCTTCAACATTCGAGCCGAGTCCCTGCTCCTGGGAGACTTCTCGCAGCGCGACGTCGAGTCCCTTCTGACCCAGCACACCAAGGAGACCGGGCAGGTATTCACGGTCGAGGCGAAGAGCGAAACCTGGGAACTGACACAAGGACAGCCGTGGTTGGTGAACGCCTTGGCCTACGACGCGTGTTTCAGGAACAAGACCGGACGGGACCGCAGCCGGGAGATCAGCGGCGAAGCCATCCAGGACGCATGCGAGCAATTGATCCTCCGTCGAGAGACGCATTTGGACCAACTCACCGACAAGCTGCAGGAGGAGCGGGTACGGCGGGTTATTGAGCCGCTGTTGGAAGGCTCCGACGCGGTCAACTCGATTCCAGCCGACGATCTGGAGTATGCGCGCGACCTGGGCCTTGTGACGAGAACCCGCCCCGTCGCCATCGCCAATCCCATCTACCGGGAGGTGATCCCACGCGATCTGACCTACACGACGCAGGAGATGTCGATCCATCAAGATCCCGCATGGTACGTCGACGATGACGGCGCCCTGCGAGTCGGAAAGTTGCTGGCCGCGTTCCAGGAGTTCTTTCGGGAGCACTCGGAGCACTGGGTGGAGCGATTTCAGTACAAGGAAGCCGGGCCGCAGTTGCTGTTGCAGGCGTTCCTGCAGCGCATCGTCAACAGCGGCGGACGGATCGAGCGCGAGTACGGATTGGGCCGGCGGCGGACGGACCTCCTGATGGTGTGGCTCGTGGGCGGACGCTCCGGCGAAACGAGAGCCGGGACGGATCGGCCGGCGCAGAAGGTGGCCGTAGAATGCAAGGTGTTGCGCCGGAGCTTCGACGAGACGCTCCGCGAAGGTCTGGCGCAGACGCGGGCCTACATGGACCGCTGCACTGCGGCGGAGGGACACCTGGTGATTTTCGACCGCACCGAGGGCAAGCCGTGGGTGGAAAAGATCTATCGCCGCGACGAGACGGAAGGCGGCGCTCCGGTGACCGTGTGGGGGATGTGAGGGATGTTCGCCGGTCCGGGGTTACACTTCTATCTGAGCACTTCAAACGCGAACGTGCGGCCACGCCCGTAACGGTAGATTGCGAAATCACTGTCGAAGGTGATCACACGGGAGATGCCGAGTCGCTCCATGAGCGCGAAGGAGGTGCGGTCGACCACGGAAAAGTCCTGGTCCGGAAACCTTTCTCCTATCGCCCATGCGGCTTCAAGGTCAGCGCTGTTGGTCTGCTCAACGATTGCCACTCCTCTCCGTAGGCCATCCCAGAAGGTTTCCGCCGCATTGGTGGAAATGAAATGGTGGATGAGACGCCAGGTTTCAACCAGAACGTGGTCGCTCGTGACGAGTGGTTCATCCGTCGACAGCAAATGATGTACCAATCCGGGATTTGCCCTCTGGGGAAAGTCCCAATTCAAATAGTCTGACATCGGCATCCCGGTTGTGTTGTCGGGATGTGGACATAGACTGAACAACGAAATATGCAAGGAAAACCCGACCCGGATCCCCAAATGAACTTTCACCCCGGGCTGAGTTTCAGCCAGGGGGAGTATTTGCGCCGGTATCGGCTCGTGGCGGACGGAATCCGAAAGGCGGGCGTGGACGCCCTGCTGGTTCGGGGACCGGAAAACATCACCTACCTCACCGGCTACGAGACCCCCGGCTACTACGGCTACCACTGCCTGATTCTGGTCCCGGGAGAATCGCCGGTTCTGGTGGGGCGCCGTCTGGAGGTGGGGACCAACGTTCCCGAGTTCTCCTGGCTGACCGAGGTGGCTCCGGTGGAGGATGACGAAGTGCCGGTGGAGGTCACCATCCGGACTCTTTCCAGGATGGGCTTGGCGCGGAAGCGCCTGGGGATCGAATCGGAAAGCTGGTTCCTGACGGTCAACGAGCACCAGGCTCTGTCCGGCGCGCTGCCTCATGCCACGCTGGTCGACTGCTCCAGCGTCGTCGAGGAGGCGCGGATGATCAAGTCACCGGAGGAGGTGGCGGTGATCCGCCAGGCGGTGGCCATCGCCGACCGGGCCTGTCTGGCGGGGATTCGGGCCACCCGACCGGGCGCCACCGAAGACGAAATCGCGGCGGCGGTCTACAAGGAATGGTGTGAAGCGGGCGCCGAGTACACCGGGCTCCCCAACTTCATCGTCTCGGGCCCGCGGTCAGGCGCCTGCCACGCCACCTGGCGGGGCCGCCGGCTGGAGGACGACGACCATTGCTGTTTCGAAATCGCGGCCTCCAAGCATCGCTACTGCGGGGCGGTCTTCCGCATGGCCACCGTGGGGCGGGTGAATCCCCGGCTGCGCCGGCTTTCGGACGCTCAGAACCGGGCCATCCGGGAAGTGATCGACGCCATACGGCCGGGAGCCGTCTCGGAAGAGGTGGACCAGGTGGGGCGGGACGTCATCGCCAAGGCGGGGTTCGGCAAGTGGCACGTGAGCCGGCTGGGCTATTCCATCGGTCTCAACTATCCCCCCGACTGGGGTGAGGGACAGATCATCAGCATCCGGCAGGGTGAGAAACGGCGCCTCCAGGAAAACATGACGTTCCACCTGGTGGCCGGGGTCCTCATTCCCGGCGAGTTCGGCTCCGGGGCCAGCGCCTCGGTGCGCGTCACCGCCACCGGCTGCGAGGTGTTGACCTCCCTTCCACTCCAGCTCTACGAGAACTGACCGGGCACGGAAATTGACGGCCGCCGTCACCGAGTCCGAATGGTCTTGTCCGCGGGTTGGTACCGGTTGCCCAGGTGGCGCCACTCCAGTTGGAAGAACTTGAACGGTTCGTCTCCCAGCACCTTGTAGCCATGCTTGGCGTAGCGGGGACAGAAGATCACGTCTCCCGGGCCCACCTCCCGCTCGAACTCGCCCACCTCCCAGAGGGCTCTCCCCGAGACCACGATCTCCGCCTGTTCCATATCGGGATGGTAGTGCACCGGCGTGTAGCCGCCGGGGTCGTACTGGACCAGGGCGATGATGGCGGCCTCCGAGTTCTTGCCTGGAAGCACGAAGCCCACCTGGGAAATCCCGAAATGGCCTCCCGCCCGCTCCGGGCTCAGCTTGATCAGGGGAGTCTGCTGCTCTGAAAGAACGTAGCCCACGGTCCGGGCCAGGGCCAGATCGGACGCTCCCTTTCCGCCCAGGTCGATTCCTCCCTTGGGTCTCGCTCTCCAGTTGAAGTCGACCATCATGAATTCGAAGCGGAGCACCCCGTCCGGTCCGGGTCCCGCGTTGGCCACCAGCAACTCGGCGTCCCGCGTGAACTCCAGTCCGCGTGGCACCCGGAGGCCGGGGTGGGTCAATGTCCCGTTGGCAACGAGCGCGCCGTCCTGGAGCCGAAGCCGGTGAATCGTGGGTTGGGACTCGTCGGAGACGAAGGCCTCTCCCCAGGGGCTCACCGTGGCCGCCGTCAGCCGGCTGCCCGGCATGGCCAATGCGTCCATCGCCTCCAGGGTGCCCGCGTCGTCAACGGAGAGCCGGTCGATCCGGTCCGTAGCCACGCCGAAAGCCGTGTCGTCCAGGACAAAAACTTCCCGGTATCGGCTCCCGGCAGCCTCTTGCACCCGCTCCAGGCGCTGACGGTCCCGGTAGTGCCCGCCTCCGCTTTCGGAGTAGAGTCGGCTGCCGCTGCGGAAGTTCTGCTCGGTATCGGTTTTCTCCAGCCGCCTGCCCTGGGGATCGGTGGCCTGCCCCGGGTGGCCGCCGTATTTCGTCAGGCCGTCTGAACGGCGATACAGCAAGCGAGCCGTCTGCCGTTTTTGGTCGTCGTAGGTGACCAGGATGTTTCCGTCCCGCATTTCCAACGACCTTGCCGGAAAGACGCCGGGCAGATCCCGCTCCCGATAGGCTCGGACCTGCCGAGCCTTTCCTTCGTCGTCGATGTCGACCTCCAGGATGGCTTCCTCACCCTGGAGGACGAAGAGGCGGTTCTCGGCCCAGCCGGTCAGGGGACACAACAACAAAAGGCAGACGAAGACTCTTCGCATGAGTTCCTCCTGGGAATGGAGGCCGCAGGTCGTTTAACCCAGAACCTCACCGACGGACTCGGCCATGATCTCGACGACACGATCGATCTGAGACCGGCTGATGATGACGGGCGGCGCCAGGCAGAAGACGTCCTGGCGCAGCCGGCTGAAGAGCCCCCGCTCCTGGGCCGCCTGGTGGACCCGGATCCCAACCTTCTCGGCGGCGGGAAACTCGGCTTTGGTCTCCTTGTCCTGGACCAACTCGATTCCGGCCATGAGACCCAGACCGCGGACCTCTCCCACGTGGGGGTGGTCTCCCAGTGCCGACTGGAGACCGTCCATCAGATAGCGGCCCTTCTCGGCGGCCTGAGCTGGGAAGTCCTCTCCCTCGATGATATCCAGGTTGGCCAGAGCGACGGCGCAGCCGACGGGATGGGCGCTGTAGGTGTAGGCGTGCATCCAGGTCGCCTTGCCCTCGTCCATGACCTGGGCGATCCGCTCGCTGACACCGATGCCGCCCAGAGGAAAGTAGCCGGAGGTCACGGCCTTGGCGAACTGGATCATATCCGGCTCGATACCCCAGTGCTCCAGGCCGAACATGCGGCCGGTCCGCCCGAATCCGGTGATGACCTCGTCGGAGACCAGGAGCACTTCGTACTGGTCGCAGATTTCCCGAATGCGCTGGAAGTAGCCGTCGGGCGGCACGATGACGCCGCCGGCGCCCTGGATCGGTTCGGCCAGGAACATGGCCACCGTGTCCGGGCCCTCTTTGAGGATGGCCTGCTCCAGCTCATCGGCTGCGGCCACGGCGGGGTCGGCTCCGGTCGGAGCCTCATAGCGGTAGGGATAGGGGGACGGAATGTGGATGAAGCCGGGCACCCGGGGCTCGAACATGGGCCAGTAGGCGGTGATGCCGGTGGCGCTCATGGCCGCCAGCGTGACCCCGTGGTATCCCCACTGCCTGGAGATCACCTTGGTCTTGTGCGGATATCCCAGGAGCTTCCAGTAGTAGCGGGCCGTCTTGACGCAGCTCTCGGTCGACTCGCCGCCGCCCGAGGTGAAGAAGAACCTGGAGATGCTCGGGTAGGTGAGATCCGAGATCCGCTGGGCCAACTGGATGGCCGGCGGGTTGGAACTGCCGGCGTAGCCGGAACAGTAACCCAATTGCTCCATCTGTCCGGAGGCGGCCCGGGCCAGCTCCTGCCGCCCGTGACCCGCCACCACGTTCCAGAGGCCCGCCAGACCGTCGATGTATTCCCGGCCGTCGGCGTCCGTAAGGACGGCGCCCTCCCCCTTGATCCAGACGTGTCCCCTCTCTTGGAGGGTGCGGTCGTGAAGGGGATGGATCAGATGGGCACGGTCCTGGGTCAGCAGTTCAGTCTTGGTGGTCATCATGAAAAGTTCTCCGGAGTGCGTTTGTTTTCAATTGGGGACTCCGCACCATCGGCGGATCATCTGTGTGAAGAGTTCGGTCCCCTTCTCGATCTGGTCCAACAGGATCCACTCGTCGTGGGTATGGGCTTGGGCGATATCTCCAGGGCCCATCACCACCAGCCGCTCCAACCCCGTCAGCATGGCGCCGTCGGTGCCGAAGGCGACGGTTCGAGGGCGCCGCCGTCCGGCCAACTCCAACGCGTCCCGGACGTAGTCCGAGTCGGGATTCATGTAGATGGGCTTGCCCGTCCAGAGCGGGTTGAACTCGATCCCGCACTCCAGCGCCTTGTCGTGAGCCCGCTGCATCAGGCCGTCGGCGTCCATGCCGGCCATGGGTCGGAAGTAGACGGTACAGATGCTCTGGGCCGCCTTCATGTTCACCACCCGGGTGTGATCGTTGATGCCGATATTCCAGCTGATCCCAGGCGGGTCGAACTCGTGGTTCTGCCACTCGGGCGCCTCCTCCGTCTCGTCGTGGATGGCCTTCATCTCGGAGAGGAAGGGAATCATGGCCAGGTTGGCGTTGAGCCCCTCGCGGCTGCTGGAGTGGGCCGCCTTTCCATGGGAGGTGGCGATGAATCCGTAGGTCCCCTTGTGGGCATAAACCACGTCCAGCATGGTCGGCTCGCCGATGACGCCGCGGGTTCCCCCGGTGACCATCTCGCGGAAGAATCGGGAGTCTCGGGCCACGGCGGCCGCCCCTCCGTAGCCGATCTCCTCATCGGACGTCAGGGCGATGTAGAGCGGCTGCCGGAGGCGGGCGCCCGAGAGCCGGCCCGCGGCCGCGAGCATGCAGGAGATCGACCCCTTCATGTCGCAGGAGCCGCGCCCAAAGAGCCGGTTCCCCTTGATCGTGGGTTCGAAGGGCCCGTGCTCGTCGGTGAACCAGGTGTCGGCAGGGACGGTGTCGGTGTGGCCGAAATAGGCCATTCCGCCCTGACCTTCGCCTCGCTTGCCCACGATGCTTGCCTTGCGGACCCCGTTGGCGTCGTCATACTCGATTCGCTCGGTTTCGAAATCCAGGCGCTTCAGCGCCTCCTCCACGTAGTCGGCCGCCGGCAGGTTGGAACGGCTGCTGGTGGTGTTCATGGGCACCAGGTCATGCAGATAGTCGAGGGCTTCCATGGGCTCGCTTCTCCTTATTGATTCGACTCGTTTATATCACCCGCGCCGGAGCCGGGGGAATTGGCCACCGTGTGTTATTTTCGCGCCTCCGGTGATTTAATCGGCGGGAACTGAAGAAGGAGGGAACGTGAAGAAGCTGAGTTTGTACGTACTGGCGACGATCTGGCTGGCGGGGCCGCTCTCGCTTTCCTTGTCTGCCGGGTCACACGATGAAGTCCGGAATGTCGGGTCGCGTCTGGAGCTCTTTGTCGACGACTGGCTGATCGCGCGCATGGACAACCTGGGCCTGGCGATGCACCGGCCGCGTCCGGCCGAGGTGGCCATGGAATTCGACCGCCCCTGGGAAGGGGAGTATTCGGCGTATGTGACCGTGTTCCAGGACGGCGACCGGTTCCGCATGTACTATCGGGGCATCGGGGCGGCCGAAGACGCCAAACAGGTTTATTGCTACGCTGAGAGCAGCGACGGTGTCCACTGGAAGAGACCCTCTCTCGGCCTCCACTCCTACAATGGCTCCACCGACAACAACATCATCTGGACGGGCAAGGGGTCGCACAATTTCGCTCCGTTCAAGGATCCGAACCCCGACGCTCCGGCCGACCAACGCTACAAGGCGCTGGGCGGAGGTCCGCTCCTGGTTTTCGTCTCCGCCGACGGTGTGAACTGGAGCCAGCTCCGGGAGGAGCCGGTCATCAGCGACGGCGCCTTCGACTCCCAGAACCTGGCGTTCTGGGACCCGGGACGAAAAAAGTATGTGGCCTTCTACCGGGATTTCATCCGCCCCGTTGGAACCTCGTGGAAGTACTCGGGCGTGCGGGCCATCAAGACGGCCACCTCTACCGATTTCCTCAACTGGACCGAGGGCAGCTACCTGGACTATGAGGACGCGCCCCTGGAGCATTTCTACACCAACGCCATCACGCCTTATCCCCGGGCGCCACACATCTACCTGGGTTTTCCCAAGCGCTTCATGCCGACCCGAATCGTCCGGGAAACGGATGAGGCGTTGTTTCAGGACTATTGGGAGAAACTGCACGAGCCCGGAAACGAGGAGCGGCTCGAACGGAACCGGAAGCGGGCCCAGGCAGCGGGTCAGACACTGGAGGATTGGTACCGAATCGTCCTCTTCGGCGGAGTCTCGGATGCCGTCCTCATCAGTAGCCGCGACGGTTCCCGCTTCCAGCGCACTTTCAGGGAGGGGTTCGTCCGGGCCGGCCTGGACCAGGGGAACTGGGGGCATCGGAACAACATGACGGCCTGGGGAATCCTTCAGACCGGCTCCGAAGAGGTGTCCCTCTACCTGGGGGAACACTATGAGTTGCCGACTTGCCGGTTGCGCCGTCACACTCTGAGAGTCGACGGCTTCGCATCCGTCCACGCCGGCTTCGGAGGCGGCAGCCTCCTGACTCGTCCTCTCACCTTCGAGGGCAGGGAGCTGGTCCTCAACTACTCCACGTCCGCGGTCGGCTACGTGAAAGTCGGTCTGCAGGATGAGTTGGGTCGGCCCGTTCAGGGCCTGAGCCTGAGCGAATGTCCCGAGAATTACGGTGACGGGATCGAGCGGGTGGTCCGTTGGAACGGAGACGGCGACCTGGGCGCGTGGGCCGGCAAGAAGGTCCGCCTCGTATTCGAGATGAAGGATGCGGACCTCTATTCGATTCGCTTCCGGTAATGCGAAACGCGGAATGAATTCATCCAGGATGAGATTTCGGCAAGCGGCCTGCGGTCTAACGGGCGTGGCCATTGTCCTGCTGCACACCCTCGCCGCGTCGGCCTCGGACGAGCCGGTCATAGTCGGCAGCGAGAAGCAACTCTTCGCCGGACCCTGGACCGAAGACGGGCGAGACGGCTATCTCGTCGCCTCCATGCGCAACGTCACGATGCGGACGGGCGAGGCGATCGCCACGGGTGAGAGGGTTCCGCTCCCGGCGCCGGGATTCGTGGTTCGCGACGGTTCGCTATATCGTCTCTATTACAGCGCACCGGGCGTCGAATGCGACTATTGGAACCAGAAGCTCCACTGCAGTCTCCTGCGCTACGCCGAGTCGGACGACGGCGTCAACTGGCGGAAGCCGTCTCTGGGTCTGGTGGAGTGGCAAGGCTCCCGCGACAACAACATCCTGTTTCCCAACGACGATTTCCCCTACGCCGTGGCCTCCGTCGGCGTCAACACCGTGTTCGTGGATCCCCATGCGTCCGGTTCCGGAGATCGGCTCAAGGCCAGCTTCAAGCTCACGCCGCCCCAGGAACCCGATTCGGACAATGCAATGGAACCGCTTCCCGACGGGAAGGGGAAATACGGATTTGTGTCCACCGGCGGCATCCGCTGGAAGCGGATCACGGGCAAGCTGGGGACGTCGGGGGACGGCGGCTTCGAACCCTTCTGGGACGGGCGCATCGGCAAGTACGTGGCCTACAGCCGGGTCAAGACCTTCGACGACCCGCGGCAGTTGGATTACTACCACCGGGTCTACGGCGAGCGAAAAATGAACTGGCGGGCCAGACTCCTCCGCATGGGGCGGTCCGTATCGGACGATTTCATTCACTGGACTGAGGAGGAGATCGTCCTGGCCCCTGACGACATGGACGAGGCCAATTCCGTGGCTCCGAACCGCGTCGACTTCTACAGCCTGCCCGTCGTCCAGTACACGAGCCGGGTCTACGTTGCCTTTGTCTCCATCTACAGCCATTGGAAAGCCAGGATCAAGAAAGACGGATCACTGAGCCAGTTCCCGGGACGGGCCGACATCCAGTTGGCTACCAGCCGTGACGGGATCCACTGGAGCCGGTCGCCGGGGCGGACTCCCTTCATTCGTCTGGGTCCCGAGGGGAGCTTCTGGGCCGGAATGCTCTTCGTCAAACGTCCGCTCCCCTCGGCATCGGATCCGCGCCTGGAGGTCTACTTCGACGGTTGGCAGAAGGTCCACAACGATCCGACGCGGACGGGACAGCCGGTGCGGGGGGTGGCCGTCACCCGGACCGACGGGTTTATCATGGCCGAAGCCGCCTACACCGGTGGAGAGTTGACGACGACGCCGTTGGTCTTCGAGGGGAATACGCTCCAGTTGAACGCGGACACCAGCGCCGGGGGCATCGTTCAGGTGGAGATCCAGGATGAGTCAGGCCGGCCGTTGAAGGGATTCAAGGCGGCGGACGCCGACGAGATCAACGGCAACTATCTGAAGGTCGCCGCCAGTTGGAATGGCCGGTCCGACGTGAGCGCATTGGCCGGGCAGCCGGTCCGCCTCCGTTTCATCATGCGCGACACCCGCCTCTACTCCTTCCAGTTCGTCAGGAGGGGGGACTGTGCGCCAGGCTAACTGGTACAAGATAGGCGGTGAAAGTCCGCTGAAACGAAGGACTAACCATCCACGTTTCTCCGCGAGCCGTGCGTGGGCACCCGTGAGGGTGTCGGCGAAGCGTCGGTAGCGGTGCGTATGGGCAGGCTATTGAGCATCGAAAGCTCCATGATCGGAAGTGCCGAGGCTGTAGTCGCGGTCGAAGGCAACACCGGCTGGACCGCCCAGGTGAGGGACGGCCGGGCTCCGCGGTGTCAAAGAACCCAGGCACGTACGCAAATCTTGTTCCGGGACCTGGGAGGGCTTCATTTCACCCCGGGGGGTCGCCCCGGGGTCGCATGAGAAAGGAGTAACCCGAAACTCATGATGGACGGAACGAAGCAATCGGATTCATCCATAGTAGCGATGAAGCGGGCGAACAAAGAGGGGCGACCCTCGGCGGAGCCGGTGGAGCGAAGGGATGGAACCAAGGGGAATGCGGTGTGCCAAAGCACGCGCCGGACGCAGAGTCGGGGGAGCGTGTCCCAAGCGGTGGACCGGATACGGCGAGCGATCGCGAGAAACCCCAAGGAGCGACTGACCGCGCTGCTGCACCATGTCACCGTGGAGGCTCTGCGCCGCGCCTATCTCGGACTGAGAAAGGACGCTGCGCCGGGAATCGACGGGATACGGTGGGAGGAGTACGGGGCGAAGCTGGAAGAGCGACTGCTGGACCTGCATCGCCGCGTGCACCGGGGCGCGTACCGAGCGCCTCCCGTCCGGCGGGTGAGAATCCCCAAGCCGGATGGAAGGACACGACCGCTCGGCGTGGCCGCGCTGGAGGACAAGATCCTCCAGAAGGCAGTCGTGGACGAGCTCCTGACGCCGATTTATGAGGCGGAGTTTCTCGGGCTCAGCTACGGGTTCCGGCCCGGACGGAAGGCGCATGACGCGCTGGATGCCTTGGCCTTTGGGATCGAGCGGCGGAAAGTCAATTGGATCGTGGACGCGGACATTCGGACGTTCTTTGATGCGATCGACCGGGACTGCCTGATGCAGTTCATGGAACGACGGATCGGAGACCGGCGGGTGCTGCGGCTGGTTCGCAAGTGGCTGAACGCCGGCGTGATGGAAGAAGGGACCTGGTCGGACTCGGGGAGAGGGACGCCACAGGGCGCCAACGTCTCGCCGGTCATGGCCAACGTGTACCTGCACTACGTGCTGGACCAATGGTTCCATCGGACGTGGCGCCCACGAGTCCCAAAAGGCGAAGCGATCCTGGTGCGATATGCGGACGACTTCGTGGCCGGATTCCAGAGACGGGCGGACGCGGAGCGGTTTCTCCGAGACCTGGGGGAACGGTGCGCCGAGTTCGGGCTGGACCTGCACCCGGAAAAGACGCGACTGGTGGAGTTCGGACGATTTGCGGCAGCGGATCGACGGCGACGCGGGGAGCGGAAACCGGAAACGTTCGACTTTCTGGGGTTCACGCACTACTGCGCGAAGACCCGGAAGGGACGGTTCCGGCTGGGGCGGAAGCCAAGCGCGAAACGGATGAGCCGGACCCTGCGACGGGTGGGGGAGAGGCTGTGGAGACAACGGCACGCGGATCACTGGGAGGTCGGGAAATGGTTGAGCCGGGTCCTGAATGGCTGGCTGAACTATTTTGCGGTCCCCGGGAGTACGCGGTGGCTGCGAGGATTCTGCTATCTGCTGCAACGGCGGTGGCTGCGAGCCTTGCGCCGCCGGTCTCAGCGCGACCGCTTCAGTTGGAGACGGTTGCGACGGATGACGGAATTGCTCTGGCCATCCGTGAGAATCCGTCATCCGTGGCCGACGCAACGGTTTGGCTGGCCGTCCACACCCAAGGTAGGAGCCGGATGCCTTAACGGGCACGTCCGGATCTGCGCGGGGGGCGGCAGGAAACTGCCGTTCCTACCGTGACTTTAGTCCCCCATTCTTCGATTTCTCGGTGGGAGTTCGGCGACAGGGATGTCGCCGCTCCTTCGCCTTGCAGCTTGTCTTGTTCCCTCAGTATCGTAGGCGGAGGAGGACGTCATGCACCAGAGGGGATTCCGCAGCAGCATCACCACCCAGGGGCGGCGCATGGCCGGGGCCCGGGCGCTCTGGAGAGCGACCGGCATGAAGACGGAGGACTTCCGGAAACCCATCATCGCCATCGCCAACTCTTTTACCCAGTTTGTCCCCGGGCACGTTCACCTGCATCCTATCGGCCAGAGGGTCAAACAGGTCATCGACGCCAGCGGCGGCTATGGAGTGGAGTTCAACACCATCGCCCTGGACGACGGCATCGCCATGGGACACGACGGTATGCTCTACTCCCTCCCCAGCCGTGAGCTGATCGCCGACAGCGTGGAGTACATGGTGAATGGTCACAAGGCCGACGCCCTGGTCTGCATCTCCAACTGCGACAAGATCACTCCAGGAATGCTCCTGGGCGCCCTGCGGCTGAACCTGCCCACGATTTTCGTTTCGGGAGGCCCCATGGAGGCTGGCCGGGCCCTGCTGGCTTCAGGGCCGGCCAAGCTCGATCTGGTGGATTCCATGGTGGCTGCCGGGGACAGCCGGATCAGCGACGCCCAGGTCCTGAAGATGGAGGAGGAGGCCTGTCCCACCTGCGGCTCCTGCTCAGGCATGTTCACGGCCAACAGCATGAATTGTCTCAACGAAGCGATCGGCCTGGCCCTGCCGGGCAACGGCACCATCCTCGCGACCCACTCACTGCGCTGGCAGCTCTTCGAGCGGGCCGCCAAGCGCATCGTCCAGATGGCACGCGCCTATTACCTGGAGGGGGACGAATCGGTGCTGCCGCGGAGCATTGCCACCTTCGAAGCCTTCGAGAACGCCATGAGTCTGGACATCGCCATGGGAGGTTCCACCAACACGGTGCTGCACATCCTGGCCATGGCGCGGGAGGCGGGTGTCGACTTCACCATGGCGGACATCGACCGTCTCTCGCGGCAGGTGCCCTGCATCTGCAAGGTGGCGCCGGCCACGGGAAAGTTCCACCTGGAGGACGTGGCCCGGGCCGGCGGCATACCCACCATCCTGGGAGAACTCCAGCGGGCGGGCAAGATACACTCCGAGGTGGGGACCATCTCCGGGGACGACATGGGCGGCATGATTCGCCGGAACGACCTGCGAGACGGCAACGGGTCCTTGTGTGACTTCGCCCAGCGCCGGGCGCTGGCGGCTCCCGGAGGGGTTCGCACCCGGGAGGCTTTTTCTCAGGAGAACTACTACCAGGCGTCCGACCTGGACTCGAGGGAAGGCTGTATCCGGTCGGCCGAACAAGCGTATTCCCAAGACGGAGGGCTGGCCGTCCTCTATGGCAATCTGGCCGAGGACGGGTGCATCGTCAAGACGGCCGGGGTGGACGAGTCGATCTGGGTCTTCGAGGGCCCGGCCCGGGTCTTCGAGTCCCAGGAAGAAGCTTGCGACGGGATTCTGGGCGGACGGGTCGAGGCTGGTGACGTGGTGGTGATCCGGTACGAAGGACCGAAAGGCGGTCCGGGAATGCAGGAAATGCTCTATCCGACCTCCTACATCAAAGCCCGGCAGTTGGGCGCCAAGTGCGCGCTGCTCACGGATGGGCGCTTCAGCGGCGGGACCAGCGGATTGTCCATCGGGCACGTCTCCCCCGAGGCGGCCGAGGGAGGCGCCATCGCGCTGGTGGAAGAGGGAGACCCGATTCGGATCGACATTCCCAACCGAACGCTGGAATTGGCCGTCTCGGAAGAGGAATTGACACGCCGCCGTGACCGAATGGATGCCCGGGGCCCGGATGCCTACCGTCCGTGCGACCGTCATCGTCCCATCTCCCAAGCCCTGGCTGCCTACGCCGCCCTGACCACCAGCGCCGCCCGGGGCGCCGTCCGCGACATTTCCCAGCTCGGGTAGAATTCGGTACGGGATTCGACTGCCACTATTCGGATTGGCCGGCAAATTCGGAGCGTGTCCGGATCCGCATCGTCCAACCACAACAAGCGCCGAGCGATCACTCTGCTGGTTCGGCACCCACCGCGGCAGCCCTGAAGAGGGGACTATTGTTAGCGGAATTCTTCGAAGTTTCTGACCAAATCAGATTGCTAATGGATTGAGGCCAATTTTTCCTGGCGCTGTTCATTTGATTTTTGCCATGGTATAAATCTCCCAACCTTGCGCTATAGTCTTCCAATTCCACAGCGAAGCCAACGTAGCGTGTCACCACAACTTTCTTTTGGGGGGAGGAACATCCATGGGTAGAATCATCGTTGCGCTGACCGTTCTGGTGGCAATCATCGAGGGTGTAGGCAACCTGGACACGGGAGGCATACTCGCCTTGGCGCTAGTTGTCCTAGGTATCGTTTACGCGATTACTGAGATCGATGCTGAAGATGCGACTGGCGAGCTAGCCGTTGTCATCGCCTCTGGTGCCGCCGTGAGCTCGGGCGCGTTGGACAGCATCCCGGCGATTGGCGGGCACCTGAACGCCATTCTCGGACAGATTGTCGTGGCGCTGTATGCAGGTGCCGCTACCGTTCTCGTGGTGAGAATCATCAACCGGCTCAAGGGCTGAAGTTTGTGGTGAGGAGCGGTGCCCAACCGCTCCTCACCCTTCTCACCTCTTCATAGCGCGCGACGGGCAGCTCGGCCGAGCCTGTGACAAGGGGGTCAGGCCGAGTTGGCAGTTGTCGGGCTTCTTCCGATCCGGGCGATCTCCCTCCTTTTCCGGCTCTTCGGAATCCCCGGGCAAGTAACGTGAATTGGTACGCACCGCGGTGACGATTCGCCCGGACCACACTCTCGTTCCGGATTTCTCCCTTCTAAACGCCTAACCTGGTGTAGCCGGAACCAATATTTTTTCGCCGAAGGGGCGGCTTTCCAGGCGCCGACTCTTCATCTGGCTTATCTGGTTGTGCGTTGGGTCGAAGAGGGCACCCACAAGTGGAGCCCCTCCTAAAAATAGAACTTCAGCGCCATCTGTAGTTGCCGAGCCGGCTGGGCTCTCCCCAGAGTTCCGAACTCCGAGGTCCCGAACTCGCCGGTCCTGGACCGGCCCGTCAGCAGGAAGTTGGGGTGGTTGGTGGCGTTGAAGGCCTCCAGGCGCAGCTCCAGCCGCTGGCTGTCGTGGAGATGAAATGTGCGCCGGAGTGAAAGGTCCAGGTTGATCACACCCGGTCCCTCCACCGAACTCCGTCCGGCATTCCCGTAACGGAACTCTCCCGGATGCTGGAACGCCCCAGTGTCGAACCACCGGGAAGGACTCCGCTCCGAGTCGTCGAGGTTGGGATTCCGAATCCGGTCCGGCCATTGCGAATGGTAGGAGCCGGTGTCCAGAGGATCGCCGGGCAGGTAGACCGTAAACCAGCCGCCGTCCTGGAAGCTGGCGATGGCCCGGATCGACCAGCCGCCGGCCAGCTTCGCGAACGCCCCTTTGGAAAGGAAAGCTCGTCCGGCGCCGAAGGGCAGATCGTAACCGGCGGTCACCATCATTCGTCTGGGCGCGTGGGATTCCGAAAGGGCCCGGTTGGCTGTCAGCGGCATGTTGTGCGAACGGAATCTGCGTCTCGAGGGCGGGCCCTGGTATCCGCCTCCGGTATCGATCTGCCGGGACCAGTCGAGAACCAGCAGAGCGGAGAGCCCGTAGCGATCCGGTCTTTTCTCCACCTGCATCTGCATGCCGTGAAACCAGGCGTCGCCATCGGCGAAGGGCATCTCGACGGTTTGCAGTTCAGGGTACGGGCGCCGCCGGCTCCGGTCCCCCGGTCCGGGTGCCGCGTCGTTCAGGGAGACGGTTTCCAGGCGGTTGACGGAACGAGACCCCAGGTATCCCAATTGCAGCAGGACGCCGGGAGAAACCCGGTGCTGGAGGTTGAGCCCCCAGGAATGGGTGGCCGCCAGCGGAAGCGGCGTCTGCATTCCCGAGTGGTTGGGAGCCGCCGAATCCGCCAACCCTTCCGGAAACGGATCGGACAACCTCAGGGTGGCCTGCTCCAGGGGCGCCAGGAACACCAGGCGTTGGGCTCCCGGACGTGGATTCTTGGCCATTTCCTGCACCATGTTCAGATCCGGCTCATTGGAATAGATCCCGTAGCCGCTCCTCAGCACGGTGGCATTTCCGAGCCGGAACGAAATCCCCAGACGGGGGAGAATGGCGGCAGTTCGATTCCACTCGACCAGAGGAAACCCGGGTTCGAAGCGGCCCGTCTGGGGAACCGGCGGGTCGGCGATCGAGAGCGGGGGAATCAAACGGCCCTCGCCCAAGTCGAAGTTGGACATGAAGCCCCGCTTGTCTCGCCAGGGAAGTCGAAGCTCGTACCGGAGTCCCAGCGTGAGGGTCAGCCGCGGCCGGACCCTCCACACGTCCTTGAAGTAGAAATAGAAGCTGTTCTGGTGAAAGTTTCCCCGGAAATCCTCACCGCCCAGCTCGGTGCGTACCGGGTGGCCCAGAAGGAAGTCGGCGAACGCATTCCCTGTATACCGGCTGAAGAACTCGAACCTGGAACGGCGCTCCATTACGTAGAAGTTGTAGTGCTGCCGGAATTCGATTCCCCCTCTCAGCGTGTGGTTGCCGCGGGACCAGGAGATGTCGTCCTTGACCTGCCAATTCCCCAGGTTGGCGTGTCCCACGGCGCCCGAGTCGCCGATTCCCGTGTAGCCCTGGATGACGATGGTCGGAACCCCGCTGCGGTCAGCCTCGCTCTTCAACAGTTGCGGAATGCCGAGACCCAGAGGGATCTGGGGCTTGGGCCGGGAAGGGCCGGCGATGTAGGGACGGAAGAACCAGTGGATGCTGGCCGCGTTGATCACTCCGTTTCCCAGCGTCCTGGTGTTGGAGACCGATTGTCCGTAGGTCCGCAGAGGCTGTACCGTCGAGAAGACGCTGAACGTATGAGGGGATACCGCAGGACTCGAATCCCAGATGAAGCGGCCGGCCCATCGACTGCGGGGCGAAGTCGCAAGGTCGACGCGCGAGATGATCTGAGGATTGTCCAGGTTCGCCCTCGAATCGGGACTGGTGAAGTTCAGCGGGCCGGGCGTATTCGGAGACGGCCAGAAGTGGAGGAGCTTCCTGGCCACGGGATCCAGCCGTTGCTCGGGCAACCGGCCGTCCGGGAACAACTGCCCGGTCGCCGGGTCCAGGACAGGCGATGAAAACTCGCCCCGTTTTTCGGCATCGGTAGGAACGACTCCGGTCAACGGCCGGGTCTCCCGAATCGAACGGAGCTGGTAGGAAAGGAAAAACCAGGCCCGTTCCCTCCCGTCGAAAATGCCCGGGACCAGGATGGGTCCCCCCAGGGTCGCACCCAACTGGTTGCGCTTGAATTCGGCCTTCCTCTGTTCGAAGAAGTTCCGGGCGTCCAGGTTGTCGTTCCTGTGAAACCAATACAGGTTTCCGTGAAACTGGTTGCTCCCGCTCTTGGTCACGGCGGTGATCTGACCGCCGGGACGCACGCCGTACTCGGCCGAATAGAGGCCGGTCTTCACGTCGAATTCCTTCAAGGCGTCGGTGCTGGCCTTGAATGGGGTCTCCCCGTCACCGTGGGTGAAGAGGGTGCCGTCGATATAGGTCAGATTGTCCTTGAACCTCATCCCCATGACCTGGACGTTGCCCCGGTTCGAGGCCGAGGGAGCAGCTCCGGCCGCCAAGCCGGCCAGCTTTCCGATGTCGCGGGCGTTGACAGGCAGAGAGTCGAGTCTCTCCTGGTCGATGACCTGTCCCAGATCCGTCCTCCCGGCCCCCAGCAGAACCGGTCCCGCTTGTTTGACCGAGGCGCCGCCGGCCGTCCCCTGCCGGAGTTGGAAATCCGCCCTGACGGCCTGTCCCACCAGCAGTTCCAGATCTCGGAGAATCTCGGTCCGGAATCCGGGCAGCACCACGGTCAACTGGTATTTCCCCACCCTCAGACCGTCGCGCCGGAAATAGCCCTCCGGTCCGGTGAGCAGGTCGGCGACTTCGTTGGTGTCCATGTGCCTGAGGCTGACCTGGGCATTCGCCGCTCCCGATGCGTCCGCCAGGAGAACCCGGCCCAGAATCGTGCCGGTGTCGATTTGAGCCTCCAGGGTAACGCCGGCCGCCAAGCAGAGGATCGAAGCCGGCGCCAGAACTCTTCGGATAAGATTCATGATTGCCAATCCGTCCTCCATGATACCCGCTGGTGAGCTTGGACCCCGTGTGAATGGCGCCGCCGGGTGGAGGGGCGACTTCCAGCCGCCCGTTCCTGTTTGGATCCCGCGCGCCTCGCACCCGGGTTTCCGGAGTGGTTCCCAGCACCGGCAAGGCGGGTCTCTCGCTTGCGTAGAAGGGGGCTTTACTGGAGACTCGATTATCACACGTCACAAATTCGCGAGGTAGGAAACCATGAACCGAAGACGATTCGTCGGCTCGGTGGCCGGGACCGCCGGATTGGCCGCCGCCATGGCTCAAAACGCCCGTGGGGAAGTACATCAGGCTCTCTCATCCATGAAGATCACCCGGATTCGCTTTTATGAGGCCCCCTCCCGGGTCATGTTCAACCAGAGTTCCCATGTCTCACTGGTCGAAACCGACCAGGGCATCGTCGGGGTTGGCGAAGGGGGATCGGCGGACACGATCCGGCAGTGTGCCGGCCTGCTCATCGGAGAGAATCCGGCCCGCATCGAGCACCTCTGGCAGCTCATGTACCGGGGGCACTTCTATCCCCCGGGGCGGGAAAAGATCCACGCGCTGGGTGCCCTCGATCTGGCTCTCTGGGACATCCGGGGCAAGGCTCTCGGAGTCCCCGTCTACCACCTGCTGGGTGGTCCGGTGCGGAACCACATCGAGTGCTACTCGACCGGTTTTCCCGGCTACAAGAACACGCGCGATGCGGCCCGCGCCTGCATGGACGCCGGTTTTCGGGCTTATCGGACGAGCACCCGGGGTTCGGGCAACCAGTACAACCCACGCCAATCCGTTCGCGACACGTACAAACTCTGTGTCGAGGTGCGCAAAGGCGTGGGACCCAGCGGCGATTGGGCCATCGATTACCACACGCGGCTGGACATGCCCGATGCTATCCGGCTGTCCACCCTCATCGAGGACCTGGAACCCTACTTCGTCGAAGACCTGATCCGTAGCGAGAACCCGGGTGTCTACCGGCAGTTGCGCCCTCAGGTGAAGGTGCCCATCGCCGTCGGCGAGCAATTCGGCGACCGCTGGGACATCAACGAGTTGATCGAGGAACGGTTGATCGACTATTCGAGGATCTCCCTGCCCAACGCCGGCGGCATCACCGAGTTCATGAAGATCGCGACGCTGTGCGAGACCCACTACGTCGGGCTGGTTCCCCATTTCACCGGACCGATTGCCACTGCCGCGCTGGTCCATGCCTGCAACGCTTTTCCGGGGCCCGTCCTGATGGAGATGGTGGGCGGCCGGAAAAAGGATCTGGCCCATCTGCCGGTGAGCTACGACTTCCGGGAAGGAAAACTCTGGCCGACCGCCCGCCCGGGATTGGGCGTGGAGGTCGATACGAAACACTTGAAGCTGGTGGCCGAAGTCACGGAGCCAATGGAGGGGGCTCCCCTGAATCGGCGTCCCGACGGTTCCATCACGAATTGGTGAGGGGGAAGATGAGGAAAGAGGAAAGAGGAGAGAGGAAAGAGTGGGGGAGAAATGGAGCGGTGGTATGGGATTTCGGGTGAATCGGCGGGTTTTTCTTGGGACCGGGATGGCCGGGGCGGCGCTGGGGTCCCAGGTTTCCGATGCTGCGACGGCGATTGACGTGGGCGAGCGGGCACAGTTGCTCTGGGATGATCACTTGGTGGAGCGGAAAGAGGGGGTCGGGCTCTCGGTGACCCCCGCCCGGGCCGACCACGTGCGGGTGGTTTCGCCGGACATACCGACGGACCAGGATGGGGTATGGGCCTGGGTGACGGTGGGGGATGAAGGTGGACGCGTGCGGATGTGGTATTCGGGCCGGGCGCTCGGCGATCCGTCCGAGGTCAGCCGGCTCTGCTACGCCGAGTCGGAGGATGGCGTTCATTGGGACAAGCCGCCCTGCGGGGTGACCTCGTTTCAGGGCAACCGGAAGAACAACATCGTTCTCACGGTCCAGCATGAGGGCGGGGTGTTTCTCGATCCTTCCGCGGAGCCGGGTCAACGGTACAAGTGTGTCTTCGGTGAGCGGGACAAGAAACACGGATACGGGTACCGGATGACGCTTCGGCTTCGGGGAGGATCCCGGGAATGGCTGGGGCCCACCATCGAAGGTGCGTCGTCACCCGACGGGATCCGTTGGAACAAGGGGCCCGGTCCTCTGATGGACTGGTACACCGATACCTGCAACGTCTGCTACTACGACTCCCGGCTCGGAAAGTACGTCTGCTTCGTCCGGGACAACCAGTACCCTCGTTTCAAGGGGGGAGCCATCCGTTGCATCGGCCGGACCGAGAGTGAGACTTTCGGCGACTTCCCACGCCCCGAACGGGTCCTGGCGCCCGACCGGGACGACCCGCCGGGGATGGACCTCTACAATTCGGCGGCCCAGCCCTATCCGTTCGCCGACGGGGTTTATCTGCTGTTTCCGGCGGCCTACTACCACGACACGGACAACCTGGAGATCCAGATCGCCACCAGCCGCGACAGCGTGCGTTGGCGGAGGCCCGGCCGCAGTCCGTTTCTGAGTCCGGGAAGGGAAGGGGACTTCGACAGCCGCATGGTCTACATGGGAGTGGGCATGATTCCCCGAGGGGATGAGATCTGGATGTACTACGGCGGCTTCGACGTGGGCCATGAAGAGGTCAGGCGGGAACCGGGCATGGGGGGCGTGGGAAGGGTCCGGTTTCCGCGTCACCGGATCGTCGCCCAGGCGGCGGAGTCGGCCTGGGGGCATCTGGTCACCAAGCCGTTGATCTTTTCGGGCCGGCGGCTGACCCTGAACGCGGATTGCGGAGCCGGCGGGCGGATTCAAGTCGGTGTCCTGGGTATGGACGGTGTTCCGGTCCCGGGTCTCGGCCAGGAGGAGTGTGAGCCTCTGATCGGAGATTTCCTGCGGGGCACGGTCCGGTGGAAATCCGGGGCCCGGGTGTCGGATCTGGCCGGGAAACCGGTCCGGCTCAGCTTTCGCCTGCAAAGGCGCGCCCGCCTCTACGCCTTTCGTTTCCGGTAGGAGAGGCGACTTCCAGTCGCCCTCTTCAGGAGGGGCGACTTCCAGTCGCCCATTCCAGGAGGGGCGACTTCCAGTCGCCCATTCCTTCATGGTCCTTTCGGAACTCGGCGGTTAGAAACCGCCGCTCCCTTTGGCGATTGGGATATCGCCGCTTGCTTACTTCCCCGAATTCGGCTTGATGAAGAACACGTGGGTGTTGGTGTCGAGGCCGTCGTAGACGATGCTGTACTGGACCATCAGTTCGTTGGGGACGTTGTCGTCGTACTTGTTGATGACACAGTTGTGGCTGTATCCGTCGGCATGCCTCGGGTCGCCGCTGACGATGATCCCGCTCCCCCAGTTGATGCCGTCGTCGGACTGGTAGAGGACGAAGCGGTCCTTCCCTTCGCCGTATTGTCCCGACCTTCCATGCAGATAATACTTGCCTGCCAGGTAGGCCAATTCGGGATCCCGCACCTTCTTGTCCAGATAGGCCCGCCGCTGCTCGGTCCAGGTCTTCCCCTGGTCGCGGCTGATGCAGTAATAGAAATGATGTTCATCCTTCTCGGTATAGGCGCCGGCCAGCAGGCGGCCGTCCTCCATGATGCACATGGAGCCGTACCATTTGTCGTCGTCCAGAGGCAGGGTGCTTCTCCGGCGCCAGCTCTGTCCGTCGTCGGTGCTGACGTACAGGACGTGGGGGCCCTTGCTGATGTCGTACAGGACGAAGTTGGTGTTCCCCGTCACTCCGACCGCGCAGGGATAACCGACGAAGTCTCCGTCGAGGGGTTCGTAGTCGATCCAGGAGGCGCCGTGGTCGCGGCTCCTCATGAAGCCGCTCCGGCTCCGGCCGTTGTCGACGTGGGTGAGAAAGAGGACGACGATTCCGTTGCTGGTCGTCAGCCCTTCTTCGACGATCACCGGCCGCTTCGGATCTCTCTGGTACGCCTCGTACGAGTACTCGAACCTGTTGTATTTCTCCCAGGTCCTGCCGCCGTCCTTGCTCAGGGCATAATCGCTCCACCCGTCGGAATTGTGGTCGCTGGTGTTGGCGTAGAAGGCGGCGATGTGGCCGTTGGCGTATTCCAGGCAGACCGGGCCCCCGTGCGAGCATCGTCCCGGAGCGTCGTTCTCCAGGTCGGCGATGATGTTGCCGAAGATGTCGTCTGCGAGCCGGGTGGAAGGATCGTGATCGTAGATCGAAGCCCCTTCGATGGGATGAAATTGGATGGCCTCCTGCGCGTACGCTACGAGAGCGGGACCCAACAGGAACAGGACAACGGGAACCAGTATCGATCGCTTCATCGCAACTCCTTTTCGGTCCGGCGCCGTTCGGTTCGGACCCCTGGACCGGACATTGCCGGCATCGTGTACGTCATCGAGAGTTTTTGGCGCAGACTGTTACAATAAACGCCATTACCCGAATGAGAAAACGCACGTGGAGTATCTTCCCCCCCTGGGCTCGGATTAGCCATTCGGCACGGCGGCCGGTCTTCCGGCTTTTCCTGCTGTCCCTCCTCCTGCCGCCACTGGCCGGAACCGCCCGCTCCGGGAATCCCAAAGTCGACTTTCAGCGGCAGATTCGTCCACTGCTGTCCGACGCCTGCTTTCAGTGCCACGGTCCCGATCCCCAGGTCCGGATGGCGGGACTGAGACTCGATCTGCAGGAAGACGTCTTCCAGGCGCGGATCTCCGGAGCGCCCGTCGTTCCCGGCGATCCGGACAACAGCCTGATCTTTCAGCGTCTCACACATGAAGATGCGAACCTTCGCATGCCTCCCGCGTACTCGCAAAAGACGCTGAGCGGCGACCAGATCGAACTGATCCGCACCTGGATCGCACAGGGAGCCGTCTGGCAGCAGCATTGGGCGTACATTTCGCCGCGGCGGCCGGAACTGCCTCAGGTCAAGGACACCTCCTGGCCGAGGCAGGATCTGGATTACTTTGTCCTCAACCGCATCGAAGCCGAAGGTCTGGATCCTGCGCCGGCCGCGGAAAAGAGCCGGATACTGCGCCGAGTGACGTTCGACCTGACCGGGCTACCGCCGACCTTGGACGAATTGGATGCCTTTCTCGCAGACCCGTCTGCCGCGGCCTATGAGAAGGCCGTCGACCGGCTCCTGGCCTCACCCCGCTACGGAGAACGCATGGCGGCCGTCTGGCTCGATCTGGCCCGATACGCCGACACCGACGGCTATCAGGACGATGAGCCCCGGATCATGTGGCGATGGCGAGACTGGGTCGTTGACGTGCTGAACCAGAATCTGTCCTTCGACCAGTTCACGGTCCAGCAGTTGGCCGGGGATCTGCTCCCAGAGGCGAGCCCGGAACAGAAACTGGCCACCGGATTCCTGCGTAACAACCGCGTCAACGGCGAAGGCGGGTCCATCGCCGACGAGTTCCGCGTCGAGTACGCCGTCGACCGCGTCAACACCGTCTCCACCGCCTGGATGGGGCTCACGGTCGGCTGCGCGCGTTGTCACGACCACAAGTACGACCCCATCTCGCAGACCGAGTTCTACCGTTTCTTCGCCTTCTTCAACAACATTTCCGAGCCGGGCACCTATCGGCGCAGCGCCGCGCCCACCATCAAGGTGCCGCCGCGAGTCGTTCAGCGCCAATTGGATCGGATCCATCGCGAACTTCAGCTCCTGAATCGGGATTCACCTGCGTACACGGCGCTCGAAACCCAACATCGACGATTGTGGGAACAGGTTCCCGCCACCATGATCATGCGGGAGGACGAGGACCGGGAGACCTTCGTTCTGGGACGCGGACAATACGATCAGCCCGGCGTCAAGGTGACTCCGGGCGTCCCCGAGGTTCTTCCCTCATTGCCGCCGGGAGGGTCGGCCGATCGACTGACGCTGGCCCGGTGGCTGGTGGATCCGTCCCATCCCCTCACCGCCCGTGTGGCGGTGAACCGGCTATGGCAACTGCACTTCGGCTCGGGGTTGGTGCCGACGCCCGAGGATTTCGGGGTGCAGGGGGAACCGCCGACCCATCCCCTCCTTCTGGACTGGCTGGCCAGCGAGCTGATGCGGCGGAAGTGGGACATCAAGGGTTTCCAGCGGCTGATCGTGACCAGCGCGACCTATCGGGAGTCATCGAAGCTCACGCCCGCGTTGCTGCAGAAAGATCCGGACAACCGTCTGCTGGCGCGGGGTCCCCGGTTGCGCCTGTCCGCCGAAATGATTCGGGATCAGGCTTTGGCGGTGGGCGGTCTGCTCGTGGAGTCGGCCGGGGGACCGTCGGTCAAGCCGTATCAGCCGGCCGGTATCTGGGACGAGATCGCCGGCGGCGCGACCGGCGCCTACAAGAAAGGCTACGAACCGGGGACCGGCGACCATCTCTACCGCCGCAGCCTCTACTCGTTCTGGAGGCGCACCATTCATCCTCCCGGGATGGAGGTGTTCGATGCTCCGAGCCGGGAGGTCTGCACCGCTCGGCGCGAACGGACCAACACGCCGCTCCAGGCATTGACGCTCATGAACGACGTGACCTATGTTGAGGCAGCGTGCGCACTTGCCCAGCGTCTGATGCGGGAGGGAGGTCCGACCGACGAGGACCGCGTCGGGTACGGTTTCCGGCTGGTGACGTCGCGGCACCCCAAGACGGCGGAGATCGAGGTGCTGACGCGCGGCCTGCAACGTCATCGGTCGACCTACGGGAACGACCCCGAGGCGGCCCGGAGGCTGGTCCGTGTCGGTCACTCCCATCTGGGTCCCGAGACGGACGCCGTCGAGCTGGCTGCCCACACGGCCCTCGCGAACGGCCTCCTGAACCTGGACGAAACCATTCACCGGGAATGAGAAAACCGATGACTTCTCCCACGCATCCAATCGACGGCGCCCGGCAGCTCTTGACTCGCCGGCACTTCTTTGGCCGGTCCGGGATGGGAATCGGCGCGGCGGCGTTGAGCTCGCTGTTGGCACAGGACCTCTCGGCGTCTCGGTTGCGGAGTCCCGGAGCAGTTGCCGGTGCGGCACGCCTACCCCACTTCGAGCCCAGCGCCAAGCGGGTAATCTATTTGTGCCAGGCCGGTGGACCGGCTCAGATGGACCTCTTCGACCACAAGCCGGGCCTGCGGGAAATGTTCGACGTCGATTTCCCCGACTCGGTGCGGAAGGGTCAGCGCCTCACCACCATGACCTCGGGCCAGGATCGTTTTCCGGTGGTGCCGTCCATCTTCGAATTCCGTCGGCATGGGGAGTCCGGCGCCTGGGTCAGCGAGTTGCTTCCGCACACGGCCGGCGTGGTCGATCGGCTCTGCCTGATCAAGTCGATGCACACGGACGCCATCAACCACGATCCCGCCATCACGCTGATGCAGACCGGCTTCGAGCGGTCGGGCCGGCCCAGCCTGGGGGCCTGGCTCTCCTATGGCTTGGGCAGTGCCAACCGCGACCTGCCCACCTTCGTGGTCATGACCTCCAACTCCAAGAGTGGCTCACAGCCGCTGTACAAGCGCTTGTGGGGCAGCGGTTTCCTGCCCACCCGGCACCAGGGAGTGAGGTTCCGGGGTATCGGCGATCCGGTCCTATACCTCTCCAATCCGCCGGGTATGGGCAGCGTCACCCGGCGGCACATTCTGGACGACGTCGCCCGGTTGAACGAGCTGAAGCAGGCCGAATTCGGAGATCCTGAGATCGCCACCCGAATCGCCCAGTACGAGCTGGCGTTCCGGATGCAGACCTCGGTTCCCGACCTGACGGACCTGACGGACGAACCGGAGCACATCTTTCGGCTCTACGGAGAGGACGCCCGCGAACGGGGCACCTACGCGTCCCATTGCCTGATGGCCCGGCGGCTGGTGGAGCGGGGGGTGCGCTTCGTGCAACTGTTCCACCGGGGCTGGGATCAGCACCGGGACCTGCCCAAGGACCTGGGGGGCCAGTGCCGGGCCACCGATCGGGCCACGGCGGCCCTGATCCTGGATCTGGAGCAACGGGGCATGCTGGAGGACACCCTCATCGTCTGGGGCGGCGAGTTCGGACGAACCATCTACTGCCAGGGAGATCTGACCAAGGAGAACTACGGACGGGATCATCATCCGCGCTGCTTCACCGTGTGGCTGGCCGGAGGCGGGGTCTCCGGCGGTCTGAGCTACGGCGAAACCGACGACTTCAGCTACAACATCGTCAAGGACCCGGTGGAAGTCCACGACCTGAACGCCACCATCCTGCATCTCCTGGGCATCGACCACCTGCGCTTGACATTCAAGTTCCAAGGCCGGGACCATCGGCTGACGGACGTACACGGAAAGGTGCTGAAACCGCTCCTGGCCTGAGCCCGGAGCCCTGAAAGATAGAGAAAAAAGGCAAGCGCCGACTGGGAGCGGCGTCTTTCAGGCGCCGACCAGGGGGTTTAGGGGGACGGAGTCCCCCCTTACGCTTCCTTAGTAGTTGGGGCGCAGTTGACCTGCTCAATCGACGTGCCAGAATCTCTGTAGGCAAATCAATTGATCAACAGACTTTTTAGTTGGAATCGCCTGTTCTTTCTGGGCACAGTCCTGATGCTGTCAGGCTGCGGCCGGGGTGGCCCGGAGACGGACGACGCCCCCTACGGGCTGACCGAGAGGACCCTCTGGACCACCTCCCGCGTCGTCGGATCACCCGAACCCCCGCCTCGGTACCGCCTCCGGCGCGTCTTCCCGCAGCACACCTTCGAGAATCCGACCTTCATCGCTCAGGACCCGAACTCGGAACGGCTGCTGGTCGCCGAGTACGGAGGCCGAATCTACAGCTTCCTGGACGACGACCCCGATGCCGGCAAAGACCTCTTCCTGGACTGGAACCGCCGGATTTCCGCCTTTTCCTTCCATCCGCGGTACCGCGAGAACGGCCAGGTGTTCGTCTTCAGCCCCACCAACCCCAAGCTGGAAAACCAGAAGGATGAAGATGGCAACCCGGTCAAGCAGCTGAGCCGGGTTTCCAGGTTCGAGCTGGAACCGGGCAGCAACCCGCCGCGGCTGCGTCCCGAGTCGGAGCGGATCATCATCCAGTGGCCGGCCGGCGGACACAACGGCGGCGAAGCCATCATCGGTCCGGACGGGTACCTCTACATTGCCACCGGCGACGGCACCGGAAGCTCCGATCGGGACCACACCGGTCAGGACGTGGACGACCTCTTGGCGGTCATGATGCGGCTCGACGTGGAGCGGCCGGACCCTGGCCGGGCCTATTCCATTCCCCAGGACAACCCCTTCGTCGGCGTGCCCGGGGCCCGGGAGGAGATCTGGGCCTACGGCTTTCGCAATCCCTGGCGCTTCAGCTTCGATCCGGTCACCGGACAGCCCTGGGTCGGCGACGTGGGACAGGATCTCTGGGAGCTCATCGAGCTGGTCAGCCGGGGCAGCAATCACGGCTGGCCCGTGATGGAGGGCTCACACCCCTTCCATCCCAACGCGAAGCGGGGCCCCACGCCCATCGTCCCGCCCGTCATGGAGCATCACCACCGCGAGTGCCGGTCCATCACCGGCGGCTATGTCTACGAGGGAAACAAGTTCCCCGAGTTGAAAGGCGCCTACCTCTACGGGGACTACTCGTACGGGAAGATCTGGGGATTGCGATACGACCACGATCAGAAGAAGGTGGTCTGGCACCAGGAACTCGCCGACTCGTCCGTCAATATCGTCAGTTTGGGCCAGGCACGCGACGGGTCTTTCTATGCAGTGGACTACGACAGCGGCGAGGTCTTCGAACTGGATCACCGGCCAGTCCCGGAGAAGCGACTGCCATTTCCGCAGAAGCTGAGCGAGACCGGACTGTTCGCATCGGTAAAGGATCATCGGTCGGCTCCCGGCCTCATCCCGTACTCGGTGAACGCCCCTTTCTGGTCCGACGGCGCCGGCAAGGAGCGTTTCCTGGCCTTGCCGGGCGAGGCGCAGATCAAGTTCAACGAGGAAGGCACCTGGGAATGCGACGACGGCACCGTGATGGTGAAGTCATTCACCCTGGAGACCGAGGAAGGCAACCCCGAGACGCGCCAATTCATCGAAACCCGGCTACTGGTGAAGGAGGATGACCGTTGGGTCGGATACACCTACGCATGGAACGAAGAGCAGACCGATGCGGAGTTGGTCGCAGGTGAAGGCCGCGACCAGACCTATCAGATTCAGGACCGGAATACGCCCGGCGGACAGCGGGACCAGGTCTGGCGCTATCCCAGCCGCGAAGAATGCATGTACTGCCACTCCCGCGCGGCCGGGTTCGTGCTGGGGTTGAACACCCGGCAGATGAACCGCGACCAGGACTACGGCGAGTCCACGGACAACCAGCTGCGAACTCTGGATCACATCGGAATCTTCAAGGAGCCGCTCGAAAAAACTCCCGCGGAGTACCCGGCCCTCCCAGATCCTTTCGGCACAGACGAGGACGTGGAAGCTCGTACTCGCGCCTACCTGCAAGTGAACTGCGCCATGTGCCACGCCCCCAGCGGCGGAGGAAACTCGCGAATCAACCTGACCTACGCGGCAGAATCGGAGAAGGTCCGCCTGATCGACGAGGCGCCGATCCACGACACCATGGGCATAGCCGGTGCCCGGCTGGTGGCCCCCGGCGATCCTGAACGATCAATCCTCTACCGGCGCCTGATCGTAAGGGGCCTGAACCAAATGCCCCCGACCAGCACCAACCGAATCGACCAGCGCGGCGCGGAGCTGGTGGCCGATTGGATCCGCCACTTGGGCACAGAGTCCAACCTAACCGCAATGTCGATGCATTGATGAATCCATGGGTACCCCAACCTTCTTGCCGCCCAATTGGAGGCGACTTTCCTGTCGCCCAACGGGGGCGGCGACTTTCTTGCCGCCGACTGGGAGCGGCGACTTTCTTGTCGCCGCACTCCAGAGTAACAATCCAACGAGGCCGTAACGGGCGACTCAAACTCGCCCCTCCAAACCAATGTCAATATTCAACCAATCCCTCCTGAAAAGCTGCCTATTCCTCCCCTTCCTGGCGACCCTCCAAGCCCAAAGCACCACCCGCCAACTCACGCCCCTTCTGGAACAAAAAACCATCGAACCCGGGCTGCTTCACCACATGCTCGGTGAATACGTCCTGTCGCGATCCCCAAAACTACCGCCCCTCCCCGCCAGCGCCGAAGAATGGACAGCCCAAGCAAACGACATCCGCAGAAATCTGCTCCGGGACGTCGTCTATCGCGGCTGGCCCCAGGAGTGGGTAGAGGCCCCCCTTAGTTTCCATGAGGTCGGTCCGCCGCAAGACCACGACGGATACCGCCTCCAAAAGCTTCTGTTGCAAATCGTCCCCGGCCTGCAAATCCCCGCGCTGCTCTACGAACCGACGGGAGACCGGCGTCCCCTGCCAGCCGTCCTAAACGTAAATGGCCACGCGAGAGGCCCCGGCAAGTCCGTTGAATACAAGCAGAAACGATGCATCAGCCTGGCTCGCCGGGGCGTGATGGCATTGAACCTGGAGTGGCTGGGCTGCGGTGAGTTGAACCTTCCCGAGAACATCCACTGGTTCGGCGCCCATCTCGACCTGGTGGGAGCCAACGCCATCGGCCTCTTCTACCTCGCCATGCGGAAGGGACTCGACTACCTGGAACAGCATTCCCGGGTCGATCCGCAACGCCTCGCCGTCACGGGACTCTCGGGCGGCGGCTGGCAGACCATCATCCTCTCCTCCCTCGACGAGCGAGTCGCCGTGTCCGTTCCGGTCGCCGGCTACTCCGCCCTGGTCTCAAGAATCGAACGGCCGCAGGACACGGGCGACATCGAGCAGAACGCCACCGACCTGCTCCGGGGGCAGGATTACTCGACGTTGACCGCCATGCGCGCGCCCAAGCCGACTCTGCTGATCTACAACGCCGAGGACCAATGCTGCTTCCGCGCTCCCTTGGTCCGGCCCTACATCTACAACGAGGTCAAGCCTTTCTTTGCCCTTTTCGGCAAAGGAGACCATCTGGGCTGGCATGAAAACACCGATCCCTCGACCCACAACTACCAACGGGACAACCGGCTTCAGGCCTACCGGCATCTGTCCCGGCATTTCGGCCTCGGGACCTGGGACCGGGAAGACCCCGTCGATCGGGAGATTCAGAGCTACGAGGAACTGGTGGTCGGTTTCCCGGACGACAATCTCACCATCCTGGGCGTAGCGCGCCACCTGGCCGACAGGCATCTGCGGGAAGCGGCTCCGCAGGGAGGCCGACCGGTCGAGGACCTCGAGGAGCGCAGAGCAAGACTTCGATCCCTGGTCCGTTTTCAGCCGGTGGAGGTCAAGCACGGATGGGCGCTACACAACACCAAGAACCGGGGTGTGGAATCGTATTCCTATCGAATCCACTTTAGCGACGGACTGGTGGCCTCCGCCCTTTGGGGGAAGGGAATCGCCACCGGGGAAGGCGCTCCAGCCTCGATCCTGCTTTTGGACGAGGGCAAGGCGAAGGCAGCCCAACCAGCCTCGGAACGGATCAACCGGGGGGAGCAGGTGGTGGTGGTAGACCTGATCCTGACCGGGGAAGCTCAGCCCCGGAGGAGGGGTGAGTCGGACTCCCACCGCTACGCCCAACTCCTGGCCACGGTGGGAGACCGCCCGCTGGGCATTCAAGCTTCACATCTGTTGGCCCTGGCCAAATGGCTCAAGGACCATCACGGCGCACCGGAAGTCCGGGTCGAAGCCCACGGTTTCCGGAGCCAAGTTGTGGTCCTGCTGAGCGGTGCGCTGGACCCAACGGCCTTTTCGGAGATCAGGATCAAAAAGGGTATAAAGAGCCTGAACCACCTGCTGGCCAAGCCTGTCAATTACAGCGAGGCACCGGAACTGTTCTGCCTGGGACTCTATCCCGAATTCGATCTGGAGCGTTTGATTCCCTTGGCCGAACCGGTCCGCGTGGTGCAGCGCTTCGAGTCCTCCGATTCCAGAGATTGAGGCTCCCGCCCCGAACCGCATCAGCCTCCGAATAATCCGGCCCCCTTGGAGCGGGGACATTCTTGTCCCCGTCTTCATCGCCGATGCGGAACCGGCGACTGGAAATCACTGACTCCCAGACACCCCGTTTTTCTGATTGGAATGCGCCGATTCGGGACAGGAAATGGACTGTCCCCCTTCTCGCCCGCGGTGCTCCGTACGGCTCAGAAGAGCCGCGATAATGACCCTCCGCCGCGCCGAGGTTCCGCCGCCGCCGAGCTCGAAGATCATCGCGTCCCGCTCCAGCCGGGTCATGCCGTATCCGCAGATCGGCAGGCGCGCCGCCCTCCCTCAAGGCAGCCCGTTGCCGATCTCCGTGATCACAGTGTCGGCGTACCTGGTTCCCGGGTATACCTCCAAGAGCGTCAACCTGAGCAGGTAGCTGTATTCCGTGGGCTTCCGCTCAAAGGGCACCGCCTCCCCCGCATCCACCCTCTCCTGGTAGAACATCCTTTCGTGGCCGTCCATCAGCAACCACTCCATGGGATACTCCAGGTAGTGGTCGAGTTGAAACTCGGGGACTGGAAGCGCTTGGTAGCCGTTGAAGTCGCGCAGGTCGACCTCATGCTCGGCGACCACCACAGGCTCCACGTATGTGGAGGTACTGCAGCTGGTCGCATCATGCGTGTCCGGCTCCGCCGCGCGCAAGCGGAGTACGGTCACCCGTACCCTCTTGGGCCTTCCGTTCGCGGCGAAGAGTTCGGGAGATTTGCCGTAGCCAGACCAGATCCGGACCGGCTTGGTCAGATTGAGGAGCGACGGGACCACCACGTCGACCCCAATACCGTCGCCTTCGTCGCCTTCCACCCAGCCCGTTAGCTGATCCCCGTCAACAAGCATCACAGGCGCGTAGGAACAGGACTCCCCCTCACCCAAAAAGCTGTTAGAGAAGTCCGAGCGCCAGTCCATATTGGGGTTGCGCGGACAGAGCCCACAGTCGTCCAAGATGAACGCCGAATACGCCAAGACTCCACCGTCCCCCTGATGATCCCGAACAACACGGCCCAGATGGCCTGTCGCGGGGACCGGCATGGAAGCAGGTGCCCCCTCGGCGACTTCCTGCACCTGCTCGTCCGGATCTTCGATCCGTCGGGTCTGCCCATTGCCGGCTTCACAGCCCGCCACGGCGACTGTCAGGGCCACCAAGAGCGCCGCGTGCCACCGAGTGGATCCGGCGGACTCAGGCGGCAGGACGATGCTCACGTACACAACCTCTACTCAGGGTACAGTCTCGGGCTCAGCCTTCGATCTTGTCGATAAGCAGAATTCCTCTCACTGAATGGTGAAACGCTCTCCGGAAGGAGAGGTAACGGTGACGACCTGCCAACCAGAGTAGTCACCTAGTTTTGCAGCGATGTCCGGGTTCACGTTGCGGCTGTAACCGTTGCTGACGGCATATTCCCATCCGCCGCGCTTGAACAGGTAGGCGTGCTCCTCGCCGCCGCAACACCCCAGGCTGTGAACGTAGAAGAAGCCCCGAGAATCAGGCCCGCTCGCGGCGGCGGCCAGCGCCTCGCCAGATGCGTTAACCGACACGTCGGGACCAGAGAACTCAGTAGCGAAGCCGTGGGCGAGGGCAGCGATGGTGTAGCTGTACCCACTCAATCCCTCAAACGTCCCGAGCAATGGACCGCTGTAGACCAGCTCGGCTTCCTCTCCGAGAACTCCGTACGCATAGGTCAGGTCGGATGACCCTTCGGATACGCATATGGAGACGGTCTTGCCGTTCTCCAGCGTGAACCCCATCGACACGTTGTTCCCGTCGACGCACCGGCCATCAACGGTTTCGGGCGGCTCGATGAAAACCGGAGGCTCTTCGAGATCGACGGGAGCGGCCACACGGGCGTTCTCCGGGACCTCTTGGAGAGCCTTTGTAGACGTAGCGGCCGGTGCGATGTCGTGCCAACCGCAGCCGGCCGCTACGAGCACCGCGACGACGGCTATCTGAAACAAGGTGTCTTTGCGCCGGATGTGGATACGGTTGAGCCAGAATCCCATCGGTACCTCCCCTAGCAGGCCTCGCTCGTCATGGTCTTCATCCGCGTTCTCCGCGAATCAACGACCGCCGGTCGCACTAACGAGTAGCTATCGTACCACGCTGCCGAGCCGTTCGTGATCGATGTCCAAAGCCATACTCCGTCGTCCCAGTCAGGCTAGTGTGGGCATGAATTATTATTATGCAACGGTTAATATGATCGTGTGTGCCACACTCGGCCCTCGCCGCGCACGGCGGGTCGGAAAGGGACTGTGAATTTCTCAGGATTACTCGCGGTCATTCTGGCTGCATAACGCCGGTCCGGGACTACTCCCGGGGACGAAAAGGTGACTGTCCTCTTCTCACCCTTCAGTCGGTCCGCACCCTTCAGTCGGGCCGGGGGGTGCGCCATCCCTTCGGCGAGGGTCGGCCGCCCGAGGCGACCATTGTCCAGGCTATGACCTAGATTTCGTCACCGCTCCCTTTTCAGTTCCTTCTCGTCAATCCTCGTCGCCAACTTTCCCGATAGAGCGCCATTGCCCGCTGCTTCTTGGCCAACCGCGCAACCCACCAAGTGGGACTAACTCGCGCCGCCGTCCACCGCCACAGGCCCCCCAAGCCGTGCCCCATCACGAAGCATCCCACCTGCAACTTGACTTGGAGCACTACCAACTTCACCTGCTTCCAGACCTTCGCCGCATGCCACGCGTCAACCTTCTCTAGCGCACGTCTTACGTGGGCCACGCTCGTCGGAAGCCGCGCCTGTTTCCCCTTTTTCTTTTTGTGAGCCACACGTAGAGGATCTCCTGTCCGTTCCTTCGCCCAACTCTGGTGTCCATCTTCCCCTCAACGCCTCTGGACCGGCGGCCGGCACTCTACGGTCTTCCTCGGCCCTCGGAGGTCTTGCATTTGTCCACCCTTCCACCGGCTGGAGCCAGCTTCTCCTCACAGCGAGTCGAGCAGGGGGAAGAAAAAGTGACTGTCCCTTCCTCACGCGTGCGGCGCTGCTGATCCAATAACGACGCAGAGTAGGTGACGGTCCCCTTCTCACGCTGGGTTCGAGATCGCCATTCGCCACTGGCGCGCTAACGTGCGGACCGATGATGTCCGTTGTTGCAAGAACCGACCAATGTGGGGGGCTGGAGGATCAGGTGCTCCGAAAACTCCGGAAATCGCGGATCGTCAGTTTCGTCTTGCCGTAGAGATCTCGTCTCAAGGCAAGTTCGAAATTGGCCAGCGCTTGCTCTTTGTCGGCATCGGATGTTTCAGCTCCCGTGGTCACGGCATCCAGGAAGGTGTTGCCTGTCTTGATCACCTCGTCTGGACAGTAAAGCCAAGCAAGCCTCAACTCTTGGATGAATCTCTCCTTTTGGCGTGTGTCTTGAGCACAGACATAGAAGCCGCTAACCGATTCGAGAAAGCCCTTGTATCTATCCTCCTTCTGCTTGTGCTTTTCCCACTTCAGTTTTGCGTACTCGTTCAGTGACCAAACAACTATTGCGACAGCCAGTGGGATGATGATCTTCAGCCACTCGCCCATATGGCTTGAACCTCCTTTGTGTTCGGATTCAGCCTCCGCCTCGTCTCGGAGGGTGAGGTGCCCGGCAATTCATCCATCTGCTTGCGCCCCATGTACTTCGCGCGATAGGAAAGTGACAGTTGCCTCCTTCTGTGCGGGTCGAAGACCAGGGATTCCGGAGCCAAGTCGTGACCCTACTCGGCGCAGCACTCGATCCGATCGGCGCGAGCACGAGCAGAAAAGTAACAGTCCCCTTCTCGCGTCAGTTCACGGGATCGCCGGAGACAAAGGGGGGATAATGTCTATCGTGGCTCCCGGCCCGGCAGTTGATCTTCGTATTCCTGAAGAATTTTTATCGCCTCATTAATCAATTTGACCGCCTTGTTGATCGGTTCAGGGGCATTGACGGCTTGCCTCTTGGCCCGGTCCTTGAACCCGATCCCGGTATACAGTCCGAAGGATACTAGCCCCATATCGAACAACCGGTCGCCTGTCCCAATAACATTCTGTTTCCAAATCTGGTATCCAGACTCATTTCTTCCCCCTTTCCTACCTCTGAGAGCCCCTGTCTCGCCTTGAGCCTACCCCTTCCGTCAGGTTATTCCTCCCCATCCGTCGATGCATCCTCCTCAGGAAGTGGACAGGTGCCATAGCCGACAAACGCGATATTCAACATGGTAGCAACTTCGAAGAACTCCCCGCGTCTTACCTGGAAAGGATTGAGATTGGCGGTATTCAACGCAACGAAATAGGTGCCATCGAATACTCTCAGGTCAAAACCTGTCGGAGTCCGCAACGGAAAAATCGGCACGGGACCACAACCCTTTGAGTCACACCGTCGGATTTCTGGAAATTCAGACCGAAGATGTTTTTTCTCAGTGGTCATCGCCCGAGATTTTAGTTCCGCGATAAGATCCGCCCTCTCACTCTCCTTCGGAGGAGACCAATGCTCAAGTTCTACAAGTCCCGGCAAAATCAGGAAAGATTCCGTCAGAGCCGCCTCGGGCACGGGATTACACCCCTTCGGAGAGCAGGAAAAACGAGCCGTGTAGTTGCATCTCATCTCGTCGAACTGCGCCATTCCAGCCGTGAGCAACGACGAATAGACGATCCCGAAAATCAATGCCCACCGTATGGATTTCATTTCATCTCCCGTTACGGCCCGTCAGACGGCTCAGGATCGCGCCAGACACCCCGGCGCGATCCTGATCATTCTCTCAATCGAGACATACTGTCGATGAAAGAATCCGTGGTCACACCGCGCAGATACTGCATGATCATGTTGGGAGACTCCCACCGGCCAGCCGTACAGATATTCTGGATCGGCTGTCCTTGCAGCACCATCTCCTGCGCCATTCCACGCCGGAACGAATGCCCCGCGACTCTACCCGGAATGCCCGCCGGACAATCGCCCGCCGAATGCTGCGAGTTGTTATCAGCCCGTCCTGATCACCCGTCGTCTTGACGGCCCGGAAGAGATGCCCAGTTTTCACCCCGGAGACCTCCAGCCATTCCATGACCAGCCATTGGGCATACCGTGTGAAGACCCTCGTGGCTCCCTCACCGGTTTGATCCGTCTTCGATGCCCGGATGGTGAGCCGGTAACGGCCATCACGTCGCCACTGGATATCTTCGACCTGGACCGCCGACGCCTCAGACACCCTCAAATCTGCAGAGGAAGAAATGTTGCCTGTCCCCTCCTTACGTTCGCGCTTCGTATCCCTTATAAAGCCAGTGGCCTCAGATTATGGTGTCCGTGAGCCGGCGTCGGCGCAAGAAACGAAAACGGGAGCGGGAGAGGATCTGTGGGTGGTCCCGCTGAAAAATCGAGCCCGTAGGAGCGCCTACGATCGACAATCGCGAAGGAGGCAAGGGGTGGAGCATGGGTGGCTGGGAGTTAGCGTGCCTCCGCGCTGACTCACAAGGATAGAGGAACAATCTTGAAATCTAGGTTCGGCGACCCAAGAACGCTGACATTCTCCCAGGCGCAAGGCTACGCAGGGGGAGAAGGAGACTGTCCCCTTCTCATGAAGAGCTGGTGGTCGGTCTCCTGGAGGACAACCTCACCATCCTGGGCGTGGCGCGCCAACTGGCCGAAAGGAACCTTCGGGAAGCGGACTCGGAGGAGGGCCGGTCGGTCGAAGACCTCTGGGAACGCAGGGCCAGACTTCGATCGCTGGTCCGTTTTCGGCCGGTGGAGGTCAAGCACGGCTGGGTGCTCCACAACACCAAGAACCGGGGGGTGGAATCGTATTCCTATCGAATCCACTTCAGCGACGGACTCGTGGCGTCGGCCCTCTGGGGGAAGGGAATCGGCACTGCGGATGACGCTCCAGCCTCGATCCTGCTTTTGGACGAGGGCAAGGCGAAGGCAGCCCAACCAGCCTCGGAACGGATCAACCGGGGGGAGCAGGTGGTGGTGGTAGACCTGATCCTGACCGGGGAAGCTCAGCCCCGGAGGAGGGGTGAGTCGGACTCCCACCGCTACGCCCAACTCCTGGCCACGGTGGGAGACCGCCCGCTGGGCATTCAAGCTTCACATCTGTTGGCCCTGGCCAAATGGCTCAAGGACCATCACGGCGCACCGGAAGTCCGGGTCGAAGCCCAGGGATTCCGGAGCCAAGTTGTGGTCCTGCTGAGCGCGGCATTGAACCCCGCGGCCTATTCAGAAGTCAGTATCGAGAAGGGCATCAAGAGCCTGAACCACCTGCTGTCCAAACCGGTCCCCTACAGCGAGGCCCCAGAACTGTTCTGTCTTGGGCTCTTTCCTGAGTTCGATCTGGAGCGTTTGATCGACTTGGCCAATCCGGTCCGGGTGGAGCAACGTTTCGACTCATCGGATTCCGAGGATTGACGCTTCGCTGATCAGGTGGCGCCGTGCCCTTCGACGACCGGCCGCATGGCGCTGATATGTTCGCGCCCGCTGGGCGGGGACTTTCTTGTCCCCATATTCACTGCCGACGTGGAACCGGCGGCTGGAAAGCCTTCGCTCCCAGACACCCGTTTTTCTGGTTCTGGTTGGATCGAATCGAGCCGCAGGGGGTCGTCGCACGAGCAGAGAAGGTGACGGTCCCCTTCTCGCGAACGCACACGCGCACGTACTCATGCAATTTCTTTCAGAGCCCCATGAGTACCAGCATGACTGCAATGATCGTGGTTGTGATTGTGCCGTGAAACAAACAGAGCGTCTGCGACCAGGCGACGCTCCACGTTGTTCCCACGTTGAACGGGTGAGTGTCCATCGAGAAATCGACCGTCGCATCCTTCGCCTCTCGAACGTGGTCGTAGAGCTTTCGAAATAGTCGCTCTTGGCGCAGGAAATACGCATCCAGTGCCCAAAACATGGCCGCCGGAAGGTACGCCACGTGAACAAGGAACCTGTTGGAATCGACAGCGGCGAGGGCGAGCAGTGCAGTCACCAATGTGACGGTCCAACCTTTGACCCTGAAAGAGTTCCCCGCCATACGTGTGACGACGGCTTGGATCATCTGGAGGTGTGCAATCTTGGTTTCTGCGCCGTTACCCATGTTCGGATCCATCAACAGAAAACCTGCCTAATACCCTGTCCGACAATCCGTCCAACGCCTTAGGGTACAACAGTTAGCGTTCGTCCCCTTTGACCACCGGCCGCATCGCGCTGATGTGCTCCGGTCCCGAGGCGCAGCAACCTCCGGTAATCTGGGCTCCCATCCGCTTCCAGTCCCGTGCGAACTCGGCCATCCGCGAGGGGGTGTATTCGGCGTTCTGCAGAATATCCGGACCTGAGCTGACCTTCTGGTTGGTCAGCATGGGAGGGTTGACTATCGGGCCCGTGGGATTGTAGCCCAGGTTTGGATAGGCCCCAACCGGACCGGAGAAAGCCCTTCGGAGACGGGGCAATCCGGCTGAGATCGCCTTCGGGCTGCTGCACATCAGCAGGATCGCTCCCACGGGACGCCCCTCCAGAGCCTCTGCCAGATCCTCCAGGGGCTCGCCGTATTGCATGGTGCCGTCCGGACGGAGATGGCGAATGCCCAGAAACACCGTCGCCCCCGCCTCGGAACAGGCGTCGACGGCGGTCAGCGCGTCCTCGATGAAGCCCACATATTCCGCCTGGATCAAGTCCACTCCAGCTTCGACCAGGAGCCTGGCGTGGTCCGCCCACTCCTGGAAGCAGGCCTCACGCCCCATCTGCCGGGTGTCGGACACCGGGCTCGATTCCGGCGGTCCCTGCAAGGTGGGAGCTGCGATGCCACCGGCGACGTAGGCCCCGGAGTTGAGATTATCACGGGCCTTCAACGCATTCTCGGCGGCCGCTCGAGCGTAGCGTCTCCACTCCCGGCCCAGCCCGCAGCGCTCCAGCCGGGTGGGCGCCGTCCAGAAGTTGTTGCTGGTGATGATGTCGGCCCCGACGCGCAGATAATCCTGATGGACCTGCTGCACGACGTCGGCGAATTCGATGTTCGCGGTGGCCGACCAGGCCTTCAGGCCGTCCTTCGCTCCCACGAGGACGTCGACGCCGCGTCTTTGCAGCTCGGAGCCGGTGCCGCCGTCCAGGAGCAGCGATTGACCCTCGTTCAGCCTGTCCAGAATGGGAGGTCTGGGCGTGATTCGAGTTGGGCACACGGTACGTCCCAGAATATCAATTCGGTTTCATTCGCGTACGCTGGTCTGCGAACGGCGGCGCATCTACTCTTTCCATCGAATGACCGCTCTGAGGAATAATGGGGGCAAACCGGGAGAGACCTGTCATGGTAATGAAGCGACCTGTAGGGAAGAGTTTGGCTCGAATCGGCATCTATATCGGCATCGCGGCTTCGCTGGCCGCGGTCGTTCCCGCCCTGCCCCGAGCTCTGCTGCGGACCGAGTTGGAGACTTCGCTCCGAAAGTGGATCGTGCGGGATCGCCAGGGCAACTACGTCCTCTTGTCGCCACGGCATGGTCCCGGGCCCGGCAACGGATTCTCTCTGCGGATGTCTCAGGGCTCGTCGCCTGAATCATTGAGCGACTTCGGGCCAGCGTATCCTCTGGAACCGCCGCCGCAAGATCGCGGACCCCTCATCAGCGCCGGAATCACTCTGGATCACCGGGATCGCATCCATCTGGTCTGGAGCACCGTGACCGGAACCACCGGATATGCCGTCGTGGGTTTTCCCGGCGCCGGCAGCACTGATCTGCTCTGGAAGAATCCCCAAACCAACTCTCCCGGAGCGCTGGTCCTGGCGGACGATTACTCAAGGATCGGGGACATTGCGACGGCGGCGGACGGAAGCGTCTGGTTCGCCTGGACCGAGTCGATCACGGATCGCCAGGCGTCGATCCATCTGGGCCGTGTCCATGACGGCGGTTTGTCGTCTTGGCGGATCGCCCGCGGCGACGGCCTCTTTCCGGCCAGCCTCTTCCTGGATGAGCAGAGACGTTTCCACCTGGGTTGGCACGACATCTACGAGGAGTCGTACTACGCGTCGGGGCGGCTGGACCAACTGGACGACCCCAAAGCGGCGAGTGTCGTCCGCCTGCCGGGCCGCGCATTTCAACCGGTCCTGACCCGGACGCAGGGAAAGACACTTGCCGTCTACGAGGACACCTATTCCCACCTGATGACCGTCCTTCCCGAAGCGTCACCGTCGCGGGCCGTGCCCCTGACCCGGTCGCGGCCACGCTTTGCCTGGCATACTTTCCATTCGCCCCAATTCGCCCTGGACCGATACGGCGTCGCCTGGTTGTTCTTCGTGGACAGCGCCCGCCAACATGTCTTTCGCACCCGATGGCTGGGCGAGGACTGGGGTCCCGTCCACAATACCGCCAAGCTGGTCCGGAATTCGCCCCGCATGGAAGACAACCATCTGCCCATCGAACGTCTCGCAGTGGAGTCGGCCATGGGCGAAGGGGAGCCGGGAATCAAGATTCTGCTGACCCATGGGGATCAACAGGTCCTTCGTTCCGTTCCCGTCCCCTCGCTGGAGGCGTCTCCCGGGAAGAAGGTTCTCTTCCTGGACCTGGCGGAGGTGCAGGCGATGGAGAATCTCCGCCTGCGGGTGAACCCGGCTCGGAAACACGCCGGGAATCCCGTCATCCGGTCCGGCGGGGAGGGCGATCCGGATGTCCACGGGGCCGGGAACTTCCTTCGAGTACTGAAGGAAGAAGGCGTCTATCGCATGTGGTATTCGACGATGCGGCGGGATCGCAGCCGTCCCTGGTGGGAGTGGTATGGCGCGGGCTACGCTGAGAGCACGGACGGATACCGCTTCCGGAAAAAGGTACTGGTTCGGAACACTCCCTATGTCCCCATGGTCCTCAAGGACGCAAACGCTCGGAATCCCAACCGCCGCTACAAGCTCCTCAAATTCCCGACCCACGGCAGCCGGGCGCAGGCGGCGCGGACCGGCCGCTACAATCCGTGGCAGGAGACCAACGCCGGGACACTGTCGACCTCGCGGGACGGGATCGACTGGATTCCCGAACCGGCCATCATGTTTTTTCCGGGGGGGCGGCCCTTCTCCCTCATGCCCCAGTCGGTCCTCTACGATCCGGAGGAGACAGATCCCGACAAACGCTACAAGGCATACGGATTCTCGTCTCTGAACCTGGCGCGCCGAGGCGGCGGCTACGCCTACAGTCCGGACGCCTACCACTGGACCGCCCATCCCGACAACCCCATGCTCGATCCTTTCGCCCGGGCGATTCCCGTGGTGAGGGGCGGCAAGGTGGAGCAGATTCACGACTGGGTGGTCTGGAAGGACGGCGACTACTATCTCTCCCTCTACCAGTACCAGCACAACGGCCGGGAGCTGGACCTGGAGCTGGCGATCAGCCGGGATGGCGAGAACTTCGTCTTTGTGGACCCGGGGCGGAAGGTGGTGCCTTCGGGTGACGCCGAGGATTGGGACTGCGACCACATCGCTCCCTCTCTGCCTCTGGTGGACGACCGGGAGATCAAGGTCTATTACGGAGCCATCTGCGGCGAGGGGACGTCCGGCGAAAGGCGCTCGGGCGGAGTCGCGGTTCTGAGGCTCGACGGTTACACCCGCCTGGAGCTGGAAGAACCGGGGAAGGGTGCGGCGTTGACCACGATCCCGGTGAAGCCGGCCGGGGCATCGCATCTCCATGTGAATGCGGATTGTGGTGAAGGAGGCTATCTGGTGGCCGAGTTGCTGGATCCAGAGAGTGGCAGGCCGCTACCTGGCTACGACCGGTCCGACAGTGTCCCGTTTCGGGGCGATGCCGTGTCCCACCGGATGAGGTGGACGGGAGGCAGGGGTCTTTCCGATCTCGACCAGGCGTTCCAAATGCGCTTTCATCTCGTGGGGTCCGAGGGGTATCCAAGACTCTACTCCTTCAGCTTCAAGTAGATTATTCGGCTCCCTCGTCGTGGTCCGTTACGGTCGTAAATCGGGGTTGGTATCCTTGCCAGCATGACACCCACTCTGTCCGCGGAAACGATCCTGCAAGACTCGATCATCATCGACGCCCACGGGCATCTTCTGGACTTGGCCGCCGATTCGGGCCGTCGGTTGCATGAGTCTCTGGGAGGGCTCACCGACGTGCCGCTGATGCGCGCCGGCGGCGTGACCGCGCAGTTGACCGCCTGCTGGATGCCCGATGTCCGGATCGGGGGACCCCACGGCAGCCGGCAGCCCTTTCGGGACGTGATGAAGATGTTGGACTATGTTCACCGGGAGCTGGATGGAGAAGCGGGGGACCACGTGGTTCTGGCCCGGACCGCCGGAGAGATCGAGGGGGCGGCGGCAGAGTCGAAGACTGCCTTGGTATTGGGAATCGAAGGAGGAGATGCGCTCCGGGGAGATCCGGGACGGCTCCGGACGCTTTACGAGGCCGGTCTACGGCATGTCGGCCTCGTCCACGAGGGTCGGAACGCGATGGCCGTGGCAACGCAGGTCTGGGAGGATTCGACCATGCGGGTCTACGACTCCGCGGTCGACGCCCCGGGAGGACTGAGTGCGGCCGGCAGGCGGATCGTCCGCGAGATGAACCGGTTGGGCATGTTGGTGGACGTCACCCACATGGTCGAGGAGAGCTTCTGGGACACGCTGGAGGTGTCGACTGCGCCTGTGATTGCCTCCCATGGGAATGCGCGTTCGCTCCGGGACACGGTGAGGTACCTGACCGATGAGCAGATCCGGGCTGTGGCCGAAACCGGGGGGATCATTTGTCCGAGTCCCTTTCCGCTGGGGCCAACCTGGGAACGGCCCAGTCTGGAGATGATGCTCAGGCACGTTGATCACATGGTGCGCCTGGTGGGGCCTGACCATGTTGGTTTTGGAACTGACTTTTTGGATCAGACTGGATCTCGTCCCGCCGGGTTCGGGGATGTTGGCGAGACGCCGCGGTTCGTCGAGGGGCTCGTGGAGTTGGGATATGGAGGCGTAGAGATTGGGAAGATATTGGGCGGGAATTTTTTGCGCGTCTTTCGGGGGGTGGCGGGGTGAAGGTGGGGGGCTGGGAGGGGGCTGTCAGTCCCCCATTTCAACGCGGTTATCCCGGTGTGCACCCGTTGGCTTGCCGGGATGATGTTGCATTGGAGTTCGGCGGCAAGAAAGCCGCCGCTCCTACCGCGCCGAGAGCGTTCTGTAGAGTTCGCCGAATATCGGAACGGCCAAGAGTATGATCAGAGGCCAGATCACCCGCAACATCAATACACGGAGATCGTCGATTCGTGCCCCGTTCGACGCGATTTGGACAGCTTGAGCATCAATCCTGGCCCCGATTGCTGCCGTCTGAGCATCCATTCGGGCACCGAGCTCCTTGGTGTCCGCGTTGAGTTCCATTCCCTGTTTGTCGATCTTGGTCTCCAGGGCCGTGGTCTGAGCGTCTATTCGAGTGCCAAATTCCTTGGCCTGAGCATCGATTCGGGCGCCAAGCTCGTCCGTCCTGGAATCGATCTTCGCATGGAGTTCGGCACCCTGTTTGTCGATCCTGGCCTCCAGGGCCGTGGCCTGAGCATCCATGCGGGCGCCAAGCTCGTCCGTCCTGGTGTCGATTTTCGCATGGAGTTCGACGATCTGTTTGTCGATCCTGGTCTCCAAGGCCGTCGTCTGAGCATCGATTCGGGCGCCAAGTTCCTTGGTTTTGGCGTCCATCTTTGCGCCGATGACGGAGACTACGTTCTGGCCGGCACGATTTCGCACCTCGTCGTCGGCTCGGTAAGCCAAGTCAGGCTCGACGCCCGCGCTTCGCAGGGCTTGGAACAGCGTTCCGGCCGATTCGGTCTTGGTGGAAGTCTCAGGGGGTGTCGCCATATTTTCTTCCCAGTTTAGCACGCGTCCAATTCAAACCGACCCGCTCGAACGAGAGGTGCACCGTAGTTGGCGGAAGGCCATTGGCTACATGCAATGCTCATTCCAAACTCACTTTTCCAATGGATTCGGGGCTTGCGAGAGCCGCGGCGCGGCAGCCTGTCGCGTCAATTGCGGGAAAGATGTCATGTTGCGGTTGGACAGAAACGAGGAACAAGGAATGGGGCGTGACACCTTGGGATGGGTTCGGGAGACTGAGTTTACTGGACGTAGGAAACTCGGCGGCTGCAAGTTCGCCGCCGCTTGCACCGGACCGATCTCGTGCTGACAGGACCGGCGCGTTTCGCTGACTAACCATATGAGATCCAGGGTCCAATTCGAAATTCCGGCATGGGGGTGTTAATCTCCGAATCACGTCCGGATATCCGGTTCCAGTGGGACAGAAATAGAAGGAGCGATACATGAATCTGAAGAAACTCTTGTTGGCTGGTTGCGTATTCGGGTTGGCGGCGGGCGCCGCCTTGGCCCAGGACTACGAGTCCATCGACGGGGCTGTCATCTACGACCATGATCCGTCGACGAAACTGGGGGAAGATGTTTTCGGGACCGTCATATCCAACCTGGAGCGTGACTTTCCGGGGCGGAATTCCCACGGCGGTCCGGTCTGCATGCAGTATCCCGACGGCCGGATCGTGGCCTTCAACACCAACACCAGCGATCACAACCTGGACGGGTGGAGCGAGCATGGCGAGAGTCGCGACGGCGGCAAGACCTGGGACATGTACAACCGGTTCCCCTATTCTTTCGAGGCTTACTCGAGAGACCCCAAGCGGCCGGCCTGGATCGAAGCGGGCCTGGTGACGTCCAAGGGAACCGTGGTCGTCTTTGTGACCCATTTCATCCTGGGCGGCACCCGGACCATGAGCGGTTTCATGAGGAGTTACGACCAGGGCGCCACCTGGACCGCCTACGAGTCCGTCGACGGGGTCCACATCGGCTATCCCGTCGGCACGGCAGTGGATGGCGACACCAACTACGTCATCTACGATTCCGATGGTGAGCCCGATGGCGGTCGTCCCCATGTGCTGTACGTCAGCACCGACGACGGGCGATCCTGGCAGAAGCGGAGCACTCTGCCGCTGCAGGACGAGGTCTGGTACGGGGCCATAACATTGATGCCGGATGGCGGGTTGCTGGCCGGCGCCTACCACTCGGAAGACGAGTACAACTTCTACTATTGCATCAGCAAGGACCAGGGCCGCACCTGGACCGAGCAGAGGAAGGCTCGGGTTGACCAGAAGGTTCGGGACCCGGAGCTGGGCCAAATCGGAGGCAGGTACTATCTCCACGGGAGGTCCGGAAGCTACGGTGAGGGTGCGGACCGCTTCGTTCTCTACGAGTCCTCCGACGGAGAGAACTGGGGCAGCGCCATCGTCGTCAGCAAACAAACCGGCCGGGGGGACGGATACAGCGCCAACTGCCTGATTCACACCGACGACGATGGGAAGCCCGACGAGCTGATGGTCCTTTTCAGCATCCAGTACAAGGGTGTCGACACCAACGAGCACGTTTTCTTCATCAGGCCCGACAAATAAGGGAAGGACAGCCGGCGGGAGGCTTGCAGTCACTATCGGCACTGGACCGGAGGTCCGATGCCAATGGGAAAGAGATCAAGGGAGCGATCCATGAAACTGAGGCGATCGATGTTGGCCGTCTGCTTCTTCGGGTTGGCGGCGGGGGCAGCCTTCCCGCAGGACTACGAGTCCATCGACGGAGCCGTCATCTACGACTACGATCCGGCGACGAAGCTGGGGAACGATGTTTTCGGGACGATCGTGTCGTACCTGGAGCGTGACTTTCCGGGCCGCAATTCGCACGGTGGGCCGGTCTGCATGCAGTATCCCGACGGCCGCATCGTGGCCTTCAACACCAACACCAGCGACCATAACCTGGACGGCTGGAGCGAGCATGCCGAGAGCCGCGACGGCGGCAGAACCTGGGACATGTACAACCGGTTCCCCTATTCCTTCGAGGCTTACTCGAGAAACCCCAAGCGGCCGGCCTGGATCGAAGCGGGTTTGGTGACGACCAAGGGAACCGTGGTCGTCTTCGTGAGCCATTTCATCTTGGGCGGCACCCGGACCATGAGCGGCTTCATGAGGAGTTACGACCAGGGCGCCACCTGGACCCACTATGAGTCCGTCGACGGGGTCCATGTCGGCTACCCCGTCGGCACGGCAGTGGACGGCGGCACCAACTACGTCATCTTCGACTCCGATGGCCGAGGGCCCCACGTGCTGTACGTCAGCACCGACGACGGGCGATCCTGGCAGAAACGGAGCACCCTGCCGCTGCAGGACGACGTCTGGTACGGGGCGGTGACCTTGATGGCGGACGGCGGGCTGCTGGCCGGGGCCTACAATTCGAGCGACGAGCACCACTTCTACTATTGCATCAGCAAGGACCAGGGGCGTACCTGGACCGAGCAGCGGAAGGCCCGGGTCGACCTGAAGGTTCGGGACCCTGAGCTGGGCTACGTCGGGGGCCGGTACTATCTCCATGGCCGGTCCGGAAGCTATGGCGAGGGCGCGCAGCGCTTCGTTCTGTACGAGTCCGCCGACGGAGAAAACTGGGGCAGCGCCATCCTCGTCAGCAGCAACACCGGGCGGGGAGACGGGTACAGCGCAAACTGTCTGATCCACATCGACGAAGATGGCGTGCCCGACGAACTGATGGTCCTCTACAGCATCAATTACAAGGGGAAGGACACCAACGAGCACGTCTTCTTCATCAGGCCCGGCGAATGAGGGAAGGGGAGCCGGCGGGAGGCTTCTGATCACCATCTGCGACGGCGGCATCGAACCCGATAGGGAGCGGTCTGCCCCAGAAAACGCACGGCGCACGTCCAGTTTCCAGGCTCATGGACTGATTCCGGTTGCTCTTCTAATTTCCCTGGTTGCGATTTCGCTTCCGCTTCCGGCTCAGGATTCGTTCCTGGGCGACTTGACCGGACCCTGGCAACTCCTGGTGGACGACCACCTGATCGAGGAGAAGCGGGGCGTTGTCCGAACCTGGCATCCTCTCGAAAAACATCCGGGCAATCCCTTGCTGGGTATGGAGGGGTCCTGGGGCGAGCGTCGGACCACCCCCTACGGCACCGTCCTGCCGGGAGAGGACGGCCGGGGCTACCGCCTCTGGTATGACATCTGGGACGGGGACTGCCACAACTTCTACGCCACCAGCCGGGATGGCCTCAATTGGAGCCGGCCCCGCCTGGGACTGGTCGAGCACCAGGGCTCGCGGGCCAACAACCTCTTCTTTCACCGGTCCCGGTTGGACCATATGCCCCAGATCATCCATACCCCCTGGGAAGCGGACGCCGATCGACGATACAAGATGGTCAATTTCGACTTCCGCGCCGACGTTCCCGGGCGCGCCGTCCGAGGCTACTGGGGAGCCACCTCGCCGGACGGGGTCCACTGGACCGACACTCCCAGGAATCCGGTCCTGCCCGATCCCGGCGACGTGGGGCACTTTCTCTGGGACCCCAATCGCAAGGCCTATGTGGGTTATACGAAGCTCTACGCTCCGGTGCGGGGATACCGGCGCCGTTCGGTGGCCATCAGCACCACGACTCGTTTCCAGCACTGGCCGCCGGCCGAGTTGATCCTGGTCCCGGACGAGTTCGACGACCGCTGGGTGACCCGGAGCGGACAGCACACCGACTTCTACGGCCTCGCGGCCTTTCCCTATCAGAGTCTGTATCTGGGATTCCTCTGGGTCTTTCGGATCGTGGACGGGAAGAATGACGGCCCCATCTTCTGTGAACTGGTGACCAGTCGGGACGGGGTCACCTGGGACCGCCAGGAGGGAGAAAGAACCCCGATTCTGCCGACCGGCCCTCCAGGCGCGTGGGACAGCGGTCAAGTCCAGACCCTCAACCATCCGCAAATGGCCGGCGAGAAATTGCGGGTCTACTACGGTGCTTTCGATTCCACCCACGGGTTGCAGCGAGGGGATGGCGCCGTCGGCATGGCCACCTTGCGCAAGGACGGATTCGTCTCCCTGGACGCGGGGTCGGATGGCGGGGCGATCACCACCCGCCTCCTGCTGGGCCTGGAGGGGGAGTTGCGGCTCAACGCAAATGCCGATGGAGGAGAAATCCGGGTGGAGGTGCTGGACAAGGAGGGCCGGGTCCTGCCCGGCTACGCAAAGGAAGAGTGCCGGCCCCTGACGGAAGACAGTGTGGACTTCGCCGTCAGGTGGAAGGCGCGGGACGAACTGCCCGATTCCCCGGAACCCCGGCGGCTTCGTTTTCTTATAACGCGCTCCTCGCTCTTTTCATTCCGGGCCGGCGAAAATGTTCAGGTCGTCAACCCGGCCGCGCCGCTGGAGGTCTTCTATACGTTCGAGTCGTCCAACGGAGACCGATTCGACGACGAAGCGGCGGCGGATGGAATCCAATCGGGACGCCGGCATGGCTCCCTCTCCACCGTCCATGATCCGGAGGCGGGCACCGGAGGGTCATCGACGCTGCTGTTTCCCGAGCCGGGACCGGATGCGAACCGGCTTGAGGTGCCGGGCACCGCGCATCTCGGCCTTCACTTTACGCTGGCGGCCCGGGTCAAGACGCAAAAACGAGACCGGATGCACCTCTTCAGCACCCATCGGGGCAGCGGCGCCCCTTCGTTGGGTGAGCTGATCTTCGACTTCAGTCCCGGAACCGGCGTACTGCGCCTGGTCGTCAACGGGCAGGAAATCTCTTCCCACGCAGGTTCGTTGGCTGCAGGGATGTATCATCACTTGGCGGCCACCTATGATCGCGGCCGGGTCCATCTCTACCTGGATGGCCGGATCGCGGGATCGGGCCAAGTCCTTTCCGGGTCCGCCCGCCTCGGACGGGACGACACGGTTGTCGAGATGTTCGGTCTTCCGGATGCCCCGCCGCTGGCCGGCGTTCATCTGGCGGACAACCTGCATCTGGGAGCCGATCGGGGCGGGACTTTCGTCGGACACGGATGGGAGAGCGCGGGTTCGAGTCGCCACCAACTCACCGGCTGGGTGGACGATGTGCTGGTGGTCAAAAGGGTTTTAGGCGCCGGGGAGATTCGGGATTTGAGTCGGCAGGGTGTGGAGAAAGGGTTGCGACAGCCCGAAAACTGAGGTGGCGCCCGCCGTTCGCGGGATGAGGCCGCCTGTGCGTGCGGAGAGGAGAAGGAGTGGGGGTAGGAAAACCCCCACTCCTAGTGAGGCTGCCTGCCCGCACGGAGAGGAGGATTTTCGTGATGAAGAAACTGGATCGTCGTCATTTCCTGGGAACGTCGGCCGCTGCTGCTGCGGCGCTGGCTGCCCCGCGAACCCTGTATTCCTCGACGCAATCCCAATCGTCATTGGACCGGCTCAACATCGCTTCCATCGGTGTTCACAACCGCGCGGCGGGGAATCTTAAGGGGGTGGCCAACGAGAACATCGTGGCCCTGGTGGACATCGACCAGGAGTTTCTCGACGCTGCGGGTGAGACCTGGCCCAACGCCCGCCGGTACCGGGACTACCGGGTCATGCTGGAGAAGGAGTCCGAGAAGATCGACGCCGTCCTCGTCAGCACGCCCGACCACACCCATGCTCCGGCGGTATCGATGGCTCTGCAGATGAAGAAGCACGTCTACTGCGAGAAGCCGCTCACCCACACCATCTACGAGGCTCGAAAACTGGCGGAATTGGCGGCTGAAAACGGCTTGGTCACTCAGATGGGGACCCAGGTCCACGCCGAGGAGAACTATCGCTTGGTGGTCGAGCTGGTCCAAAGTGGCGCCATCGGTGAAATCCGGGAAGTCCACGTCTGGGTCAACGTCGACTATTCGGGGAGGAGGATGATCACCGGTAGACCGCGCCCGGGCCATGTCGACTGGGATCTCTGGCTGGGCCCTGCAATGGCCCGGCCCTATTGCGAGAGTTTCAAGGAAGACGGCTCGGTGGTGGGGGTCCATCCCTTCAATTGGCGCTGGTTCTGGGACTATGGCACCGGATCCCTGGGCGACTTCGGCTGTCACTGGATCGACCTTCCCCATTGGGCGCTGGATCTCAAGCATCCCACCCGAGTGCGGGCGGACGGCCCCGCTCCGCTTCTGGAGAGCACCTCTTCGGGAGTGGTGGTGACCTACGAGTATCCGGCCCGGGGCTCCCTGCCCCCGGTGACGTTGAAGTGGTACGACGGCGGGAAGAAGCCGGACCTGCTGGCCGGGTTCAAGGACGCGGAGGGTCAGCTCCTGGACCCGGACCGCGGTCAACTCTTCGTCGGTTCGGAAGGAATGCTCCTCTCCAACTACTCGGAGCACATGCTGCTGCCGGCGGAGAAGTTCGCCGGATTCAAGCGCCCGGACCCCTTCATTCCCCGCTCTCCCGGACACCACCAGGAATGGATCGACGCCATCAAGTCGGGCGGGACCACCAACTGCAATTTCGACTATTCGGGGGCTCTCACCGAGGCCGTTCTGCTGGGTGTCGTGGCCTATCGGAGCGGCGAGGCCATCGAATGGGACGCGTCTTCGTTGCGAATCACCAATTCGGCGGCCGCGCAGCAGCTGGTGCACAAGGAATACCGCAAGGGCTGGACGCTGTAGCCGTTAGGAGGGGGACTTTTAGTCCCCCCCCCCCGCGCCCGCCCCCCCAATCGAAGGTTGAAAGCCCCCGCTCCTGTCATTTGCCAGGGCTTTGGGGTTCCATGGCGGCGTGATGCTCGAAGAATCGCTGGCAAGGAGGCAACAGATGGCGAAAACACTTGTAGCCGGCACACTCCTCGTTTCGGCGTGTCTGACGCTCGGACTGAGGGCTCAGCCGCTGCCGAGAACTCTCAACCTCGACCGGGCCATCGAGCTCGCACTCTCGCGTCACGCCGACCTGGACGCCGCCCAGGCGGCGATCGACGCGCGCGCCGGCTCGACGCGGCAGGCCGGCCTGTCGCCGAACCCAGTACTCTCCCTGCAGACTGAGAACTGGCGGTTCTACGGCAATCCAGGCTTTTCGGCCTCTCGCGACCTTGACCTGTTTGCGTGGGTGAGCGTGCCGATCGAGACCGCGCGCAAGCGGACGCGGCGGGTCGAGCTTGCCGAGGCCGATGAACGCATCGCGGAGCACGAACGGCAACTGGCTGCCTGGAGGATTCGCCAGAGCGTCAAGAAGGCCTATTGGAACGCTCTGGCAACCGTGAGCGACGTGGAGATGCTGGAGCGCAGCCGCGAAACCTTGGAACGCCTGGAGGATTATCACGAGGTGCGTGTTCGGCTGGGCGCGACGGCCGAAGTGGATCTGATCAAGGTTCGAGTCGAGGTCGGACGGGCCGCACTGGCCGTCTCCGGTGCCGAGATGGAGGTCAGCCGCGCCAAGATCGCCTTGCTGAAGGCGATGGGGATTCCGGAGTTGAGCACCGGCTTCGGGCTGCGGCAGCCGGACGCATGGCCAGTCGACGTGAGCTGGGACTCTGCCGAGGCCACGCGGCAGACCGCGGAGAAGGCGTTGGCCCATCGCGTGGAGATCCTGCTGGGCCAGGCTCAGGTGGAGCGCGCCCGCGCAGCCGTAGGGTTGCAACGGTCGCTGGCGCGGCCTGATGTGAGGCCCTATTTTGGTTACAAGCGGAGCGAAACGTTCCACACTCTCGTCGGCGGGATCTCGATTCCGTTGCCGGTTCGCGACGATAACGCGGGCCGGATCGGGGAGGCCCTGGCCGACGTGCGCCGCCGTGAAGCGGCCCTGCGGGCAACGGCAGCGCGCATTTCCGCCGAGGTGGCCGTAGCGGTGGAGACGGTGCGGCGGCGCTCCGAGATGTTGCGCTCGATGGAGACCGGGGTCCTTGACCGTGCGCGGGAGACCTCCCGGATCGCGCTCGCCGCTTACCAGGAAGGAGGGGTCGAACTGCTCGACGTGCTCGACGCCCAGCGCGCCCAGAACGAGCTCGACCTGTTCCACTCGAGATTGGTGTTCGACTACCAACTGAGTTGGGTGGATCTGGAGACCGCCTCGGGGACACCGACTCTTTCGCTGTCCTCGGATGGGACCCAATCGGCGGCGTATTTTGGCATGATGGTCGAGTGAAGCTGGTGACCATGCTAACTCTGGAACCTGAAATCCGGCGAATATCCTTGTCGGTGTCGGTGGCCGCATTTCTGATGCTGACGGGGGCCGGATGCTCGACACCGGCCGCCGAAGCGGAGCCGGCTGCCGAAACGGAGCCGGCCGAAGCCGACGCGGCACACGACCCGGGCTTGATTCGTCTCGACGAGGAGGCGATCCGAATCGCCGGCATCACCCTCGCCGAAGCGGAAACCGGAAAACTCGAAATAGAACTGCAGGTCCCGGGACGGATCACGATCAACCAGGACGCCACCGCGCGCGTGGGCTCGATTGCCGAAGGCGTCGTTGTCGCGTGTTGCGAGTCGGTCGGTACGGACGTCGAAAAAGGACAAGTGCTCGCGCGCCTTCACAGCCACGAGGTCCATGACGCGGAGGCTTCCTATTGGGAAGCCCGGGCCGAGTTGGAAAGAAGACAGACGGAACTGCAGTTCGCCCAAGAAACCTACCAGCGGGCCTCCCGCCTGTATGAGTTGAAAGCCGGCTCGCTGCAGAAGGTGCAGGAGGCCGAATCGAAGTTGCGCAGCGCCGAGATGTTTCTCGAAATCGCCAGGGCCGGAGTGAAGCGTACCGAGATACACTTGCGCTACTTGGGTCTTTCCCCGGAGCGGCTGCCGAGCGCGGCTGGTGAGCACCATCGCGCGCATGAAGAGGAGCACTTGATCGAGGTGCGTTCGTCCATGTCAGGCACCGTTATCGAGCGCATGGTCACTCCGGGCGCCGTGGTCGCGGCGTCGGACTCGCTCTATGTCATCAGTGACTTGAGGAAGTTGTGGGTGATTGCCCAGGTCCCCGAGCAGCACCTTTCCTCGCTCCGGAACGGACAGCCGGTGGAAGTGTCGGTGCGGGCTTACCCCGGCAGGACGTTTCCGGCTCGCATCGCCTACATCGGCGACGCACTCGATCCGGAGACGCGAACCGTCGAGGTGCGTTGCGAGCTGAACAACCCCGGCCGGCGGCTCAAGAGAGAGATGTTCGCCACAATCGCCATAGGCGCCGGCACCGGTAGGGAAGCGGTCGTCGCACCGCTTGCCGCGCTGCAAAACGTGGACGGGGAGGAGGTCCTGTTCGTGCCCGAGGGAGAGGCCTCCTTTCGGGTCCGCCAGGTCCGGGCCGGCCGGCGCTCCGGCTCCATTGTGGAAATCGTGAGCGGCTTGCAGGCGGACGAGGCGGTGGTGGTCAATGGCGCCTTCCACCTCAAATCCGAGCTGCTGAAGGCCCGGATGGTCGGACATCATTAGCAGCCTGGCGGTTGCACGGGTCGAGCCGCAAAGCCTGCCGGCATCTGGAACATGCTCAAGCGATTCATCGACTACCACCTGGATCACCGTTGGGTCGTCCTGATCGGCCTGGCGGTGCTCGTGGCGGCCGGCCTCAACGCCCTCTACCGGATTCCCATCGACGCTTTTCCGGACCTGACCAATAACCAGGTCACCGTCATCACCGAAGCGCCGGGCATGGCGCCGGTGGAGGTCGAGCAACTGGTGACCTTCCCCATCGAGTCGGCCATGATGGGCCTTCCCAGCACCGAAGAAGTCCGCTCGATTTCCAAATTGGGCCTTTCGATCGTCACCATCGTCTTCGCCGACGGCGTGGACAACTATTTCGCGCGGCAGCTTGTCAACGAACGGCTGAACGAAGCACGCGGCCGGATTCCAGACGGCCTCGAGCCGGCGTTGGGGCCCGTGGCCACGGCCTTCGGCGAGGTGTACCAGTACACGATCGAAGGGAAAGGCTACAGCGCCATGGAGCTGAAGACGCTCCACGACTGGGAGATCAAATACCAATTGCGGGCCGTGCGGGGCGTGGCCGACATCAGCACCTGGGGCGGCTACACGCGTCAGTACGAGATCGAGGTGGATCCCTACCGGCTGCGCGCGCACGGGCTGACGCTCCGTGACGTGTTCGAGCGGGTTCGGGACAACAACGACAACTTTGGCGGCGGGTTCTTGGAGCACGCCTCCGAGCAGTACACCGTGCGCGGGCTGGGCCGCGTCGGGAGCGAGCGGGACCTGGGGACGATCGTCCTGACGGCCCACGAAGGAACCGCGGTCTACCTGCGTGACGTCGCCGAGGTCAAGGTTGGGCACATCCCTCGTCAAGGGGCGGTGACGCGCGACGGCCAGGGGGAGACCGTCTCCGGCACGGTGATCATGCTCCGAGGCCAGAACAGCAAGACGGTCATCGAGCGGGTCAAAGAGGCGCTGGAAGGAATTCGCCGTTCGCTTCCCGAGGGCGTGAACATCGTTCCGTTTTACGACCAGTCGGTGGTGATCGACGGGACGATCCGGACGGTTCGCAACAATCTGCTCCAGGGCGGAGCGTTGGTGGTGGCGATTCTGTTCCTGTTTCTCGGCAATTTTCGCGCCGCACTGCTCGTTGCTGCGGTGATTCCCCTGTCCATGCTGGTTGCGTTCATCGGAATGCGATGGTTCGGCATCACCGCCAATCTCATGAGCCTGGGAGCCATCGACTTCGGCATGATCGTCGACGGCGCCGTGATCATGATCGAGAACCATGTGCGGCGCCTGAAAGGACGTCGCAACCCCGACGTACCGCTGACCGGAGACGAAAGCTTAGAGCTGGTGCGGTCGGCGGCTCACCAGGTGTCCCGGCCGATCCTGACGGGTGTCGGCATCATCATCGCGGTATACGTCCCGATCCTGAGTTTGCAGGGGCTCGAAGGACGAATGTACCGTCCCATGGCCTTTACCGTGTGCGCGGCGTTGCTGGGCTCGCTGGTATTGACCCTGGCATTGCTGCCGGCCGCGTCCCGCCTGTTGCTGGGACGCCGGCCGAAGAAATCCAGGGAACCGGTCATGGACCGCGCGCGGGCCGTCTACGGGCGCGTCGTGAACTTCGCGCTCGATCACCGGGCGCTTGTTGTAACCAGCGGATTTCTGCTCGTCGCCGCACCCCTGGGCTCGCTGCGTTTCATCGGAACCGAATTCATGCCGCGCCTCGACGAGGGGTCCGTGCTGGTTCAGGTCCTTCGGCTTCCCAGCATCTCCTTGTCCGAATCGGTGGATATCGGGCTCGAAGTCGAAAAGACCTTGTTGGAGTTCCCCGAGGTAACGGGCACGGTGGGCAAGACGGGCCGGCCCGACCTCGCCACCGAGGCCATGGGAATCTACGAAACCGACCTGTACGTCGACCTGAAGCCGCGCGAGCAATGGACCACGGCCGACACCAAGGAAGGAATGCTGGAAGCCATGGCGGCGGAACTTTCGAAGATTCCGGGCGTCGTCTACAACTTCACGCAACCCATGGCGATGCGCCTGGACGAGACCATTTCCGGCGTGGAGGCTGACGTCGCGGTCAAGATTTTCGGACCCGACGAGCGAGTGCTCGACCGCACGGCCGACGAAGTGCTGCGGGTGATCGGTCAGGTTCCCGGCGCCGCCGACGCGCAGAAGCAGGTCTTTTCCGGCGCGGCCGAGTGGCAGGTCGTCGTGGACCGGGACGAGTTGGCGCGCTACGGCCTCAATGTTTCCGACGTGCGCGACGTGGTGCAGGCCGCGGTGGGCGGCAAGGCGGTGACGGAACTCATCGATGGCCGCCGCCGGTTCCAGGTCGCCGTCCGGTTGCCTGAGTCTTATCGCAGGGACCGGGACGCCCTGGGTAGCATTCTGCTGGCGGCGCCGGAGGGAGAGCAGGTCCCATTGGACCGGGTGGCCGAGATTCGCCGCGCCAGCGGGCCGGAAGTCGTCCATCGCGAAGACAGCCAGCGCCGCATCGTGGTTCAGTGCAATGTCCGCGGGCGCGACATGGGCAGTTTCGTGGGAGAGGCTCAACGCCTGATCCAGGCGGATGTGGACCTGGAGACCGGCTATTACATCACCTGGGGCGGCCAGTTCGAAAACCAACAGCGGGCCATGCAGCGGCTGATGCTGGTCCTGCCGGCGGTCCTGCTGGTGATCTTCATGCTGTTGTACCTCACGTTCCGATCGGCCAAACAATCGTTTCTGGTGCTGCTCATCGTTCCGTTCGCCACCGTCGGAGGGGTCGCCGCGCTGTGGCTGCGGGAAATGAACTTGAACGTTTCGGCATCGATCGGGTTCATCGCGGTGTTCGGGGTGGCGGTGCTGGACGGACTGGTGATGGTCTCGACGACCAACTCCCTGCTGGAAAGGGGCCGTCCGCTTCGACAGGCGATCGTCGAGGGCGCGGTGACGCGGCTGCGCCCGGTTCTGATGACTTCGTTGGTGGCCAGCCTGGGGTTCCTGCCCATGGCGCTGGCGACTTCCACCGGCGCCGAGGTTCAGCGCCCGCTGGCCACCGTGGTGATCGGCGGACTCGCCAGCTCGACGATCCTGACGCTGCTCTTATTGCCGGCCCTATACAGTTGGTTCCTTCCCAAGAACAAGTAGGAGGGGAACATTCCTGTCCCCCGTCTTTCTCTTCCTCGCTGCGGGAATAGGAAAACCCCCGCGGACCACTCCTGTTTCTCTCAGAGTTTCGACGACCCGCGGCGGGTGGGGCACCGGTGAGAACAGTAGGGACCCCCCTTATGTGTGAGCGCCCTCTTTCATCTTCAGCCGACAAGTTTGCGCACGGCAGGAGGCAGAATGGACAATAATCTCGTCGAGGACAGCCGAGCCGGGTCGGCTCGCAGACTGGTTCCTCCCATGAATCCGCCGGCCGCCCGGCCGTTGAGGGAGTATCTTCCATGAATCGCAGAAAATTCCTCGCCCTCTCAGGTACCGCCATGACAGCCGGGACCTGGCCCGTAGTATCCGCACCGGCGGCTCGGGAACAGCGCCCCGGTTGGTCCACGGAGTTCCTGCTCGGAACCGAGTACTACCGGGCTCCCATGCCTCCGCAAGAATTCTGGGACCAGGACTTCGCGGACATCCGGCGTGCCGGCATGCGCATCGTTCGGACCTTCTCCTACTGGAACTGGATGGAGCCTCAGCCCGGCAAGTACGAGCTGGACGATTTCGACCGGTTCTTCGAGTTAGCGCACAAGCACGACCTCCTGGTCTGGTTCGACATGACGCTGGCCACCCATGGCGCTGCGCCCGAGTGGATGAGGCGCCGCCATCCCGATATGCGTGTGGTCTCCAGCGAGGGAGTCGTCGCCGTACCCCGGGCCGGCAACGCCGCTCCCCAGGGCCGGCAGTGGCACTGCTACAACCACCCCAAGTGGCGAGAGTACGGAGGCGCCATTTTGCGTGCGGTGGTGGACCGCTACAAGGACGCGCCGAACCTGATCATGTGGAGCGTCTGGGACGGGGTGGCGCCAGCGGCCGCACACTACGGGTTTCCCAAGGGATGCTATTGCGAGCACTCCATCGCCGCCTACCGCGATTGGCTGAAGCGGCGTTTCAGTCTGGATCAACTGAACCGGAAACTGCACCGCCGCTACCGGGATTGGGCCGACGTGGAGCCGGCCCGGTCCAATTCGGCCATCGTGGAGATGATGCTGTGGCAGGAGTTCCAGAACGAAGACCTCCGGGACCAGGTCCGGTGGCAGGTGGAGGTGGTCCGTAGCCTGGACGACCGTCACGAGGTCCGCGGTCACGGGGCGTACTTCCCTCGAATCTGGGACGAACTGGGTGCCCGGGAGTTCGATTCCTGGGGATTCTCCTCCCGCAGCAACGATTTTCTCAGCGGTGACGACCCCTACCGTTTCGCCGAAACCTGTTTCGCCACCGACTGGTCGCGCAGCATCGGTACGGGCGGCCGCTGGTGGTACGAAGAGATCTACGCCGGGATGAACCCGGGCGGCATGCAGCACAAACGGCAGACGACCCCCGAGGAGATCAGCGCCAACATGTGGCTGGCGCTGGCGCGGGGAGGCTCCGGCGCCCTGTTCTGGCAGTACCGTCCCGAGTACCTGAGCTTCGAGGCTCCGGGTTTGAACCTGGTCTCACTGGGCGGCGTCCGGCTGCCACGGCTGGCCGCCGCTGAAAAGACGATTCGGCAGATGGAACGGGTGCGGCCCCACCTTCCGCTCCGGGTGCCCAGAGCCGAAATGGCCATCGTCTACCACGAGAAGAGCGACCTGTTGCACCGGTTCGGCAAGGCCGGAACGGACTACCGGGAGAGCCTCAGGGGCACCTACCGGACGCTGTGGGAGCACAACATACCGGTGGACGTGGTCAGTCCCCGCATGGATTGGGACGGCTACAAGCTGGTCTATCTCCCCCGGACCGCCGTCCTCGATGATGATCTGGTGGAGAAGATCAGACGCACCGTGAGTGGCGGCGAGGGTCCCCGCCTGGTGGCCGACGGACCGTTCGGAACCAACGCCGAAAACGGCCGTTTCAGTTTCGATCCGCCTGAGGGCTTGTCCGAGCTGTTGGGGGTGAAGACCCTGGATCACAGCCGGATCACGGCCAAGGAGATCCGCGACGAGACCAATCGCTTGCGGCTGGAGGGGGGCGAGTTTCCCATTGGCCAGGAGTGCAACTTCATCGGACTGCAGGTGTCGGACCCGGGTCGGGCGATCGCCTGGTACGGCGATGAGGTGGTCGGGATGCAGACATCGGATCGGCGCTTCACGTGGATCACCATCTCCCTGTGGGAAGGATTCGAACGTTCGTCTCGAGACGACGTTCTGGTTCCACTGGTGCAGTCGTTGGGAGTTGATTCGCCGGTCCGCACGGAGGGGGACCGAATCATCGTGCAACTGGCCCAGGCCAAGGAGGAAGGCGTGCTGATGTTCCTCTTCAACGTGGAGCCTCGGGCCGCCGAAACCGGCCTGGCGCCCAAGTGGAGCTTCTCCAAGGTCCAGGACCTGATCGCCGAACAGGATGTGCCGGTGCGGGAAGGACGGTTCAACGTCCAGGTTCCGCCCCACGCGGTGCAGGTCTTGCACCTCAGCTAGCGATAATTTTTTGGGAAGAGTCCATGCCATCCGATCCCGAAACAGAATCTCCCTCCAACCTGAATCGCCGCGAGTTCATCGGCGCAGGCGCGCTGGGGACAGCCGCCGCGGCGGCCCCTGCGGCCTGCCGGACGGAACCTCCTCATGACACCGGGGCGAATCTTCCATCCGTCGCTCCCTTCGAACTGGACGAGGTCTCCATCCTGGAACTTCAGCGAAGGATGGACTCGGGGCAGGAGACGGCTCGCGCCGTTGGCGAGAAATACCTGCGCCGCATCGAGGAGATCGACGGCCAGGGGCCGGCGCTCCGTTCCGTCATCGAAGTCAATCCGGATGCGCTGGCCATTGCCGTTGCACTGGATCGCGAGCGGCGGGAGGCCGGCGCCCGAGGTCCGCTGCACGGTATTCCCATCCTGATCAAGGACAACATAGACACGGCCGATCAAATGACGACCACCGCCGGTTCGCTGGCGCTCGAGGGTTCCATTGCAGAACGGGACTCATTCGTGGTGCGGAAGCTGCGGGAAGCGGGGGCGGTCCTGCTGGGGAAGACCAACCTCAGCGAGTGGGCCAACTTCCGTTCCACCCGCTCCACCAGCGGCTGGAGCGGACGCGGCGGCCTCACCCGGAATCCCTACGCCCTGGACCGCAATCCCTGCGGGTCCAGTTCCGGATCGGGAGTGGCGGCTTCAGCCAATCTCTGCTCCGCCGCCATCGGAACCGAGACGGACGGGTCCATCGTCTGTCCTTCCAATGCCAACGGGATCGTGGGCATCAAGCCGACCGTGGGACTGGTCAGCCGGACCGGGATCATTCCCATTTCCCACAGTCAGGATACGCCGGGACCCATGGCTCGGACGGTGGCGGACGCCGTTGCGGTTCTGGGAGCCCTGACCGGTGTCGATCCCGACGATCCCTACACTCAGGCTGGCCAGGGTCGGTCGCACACCGGCTACAGCCGATTCCTGGACCCGTCCGGGCTTCGTGGAGCCCGTATCGGCCTGGTCCGCCGGCTTCTGGGCTTTCATCCGGACGTGGACCGCATCGTAGAAGAGGCGGTCGCGGCCATGCGGAGCCAGGGAGCGATGATCGTCGATCCGGCGGACATCCCGACCTGGGGGGATTGGAGCGAGTCGGAGCGGGAGGTCATGCTCTACGAGTTCAAGGCCGGGCTGAACGCCTATCTGACCCAACTGGGAGGGTCGCCACGGGTCAGATCACTGAAAGATCTCATCCGGTTCAACGAAGAGAATGCGGATCGTGAGATGCCCTACTTCGGCCAGGAACACTTCATCCAGGCACAGGCGAGGGGGCCCTTGACCGACAAGAGATACCGGGACGCCCTGGCCCGGAATCTTCGTCTGAGCCAGGACGAGGGGATTGACCGGGTGATGAAGGAGCACCGGTTGGATGCCCTGCTGGCCCCCACCGGCGGTCCGGCCTGGGTGACTGACCTGATCAACGGCGACAGCTACGGAGGGGGCAGTTCCGGCGGCGCAGCAGTGGCAGGCTACCCCGACGTCACCGTCCCGGCAGGTTTCGTCCACGGTCTTCCGGTGGGCATCTCGTTCTTCGGGCGGGCTTGGAGCGAAGGGAATCTGATCCGGCTGGCGTACGCTTTCGAGCAGGCTACCCAAGTGCGGCGGCCGCCGCAGTTTCGTCCAACGGCCGTTTAACACGCCCTTCGCGTGGGAGCGGGGGTTTGTAACCCCCGATTCCGGAGCGGCGATGAAGAGGGGGACTATCAGTCCCGTGCTCTGTCCTGCTGAGCTATGGTCGAGTCCTTTTAATTTCGAGGGTTTACGCCTACCCCGCGCTTATCCCGAGAAGGGGACAGTCTATTGTTCTCTGGCGCACGCGTTTGAACCGATTTCGTAAGACTCGTCTGTGTGCGACTATACAGACTACCGCTCCATGATCGGAGCAAGCGCCGCCTCCTGGACGTTTCGAGAGGAATCAAGAAATGAAAATCGTCAGTTCTGCAATTCTGTCCCTATGCTTTCTGTTTGTAGGGACCGCTCACGCTCGCATCATCTTCCCTCATATCGTCGTCGGTGGAGACGGCATCGCTTATGAGACGGTAGTTCAGATTTCCAGTCAAACGAACCTGGAATGGACGGGCCGCGCTTTGCTACAAGGAACTCAGGGCGCGGAGTTCTGGCCTGGGGAGTGGTGGATTGAGTCTGTGGATGAGCGGGGCAATCTGAGTGTGATCGAACACACCGGGCGCCCATTCTTCGATATCCAGATTCCAGGGCACGGATCTAGGACGTACATACTTTTTGGGGGACTGGAACTGCACACGGGTTTCATGGAGCTTTGGCGTGCCCCTGACTCACCCTCCGGGAAGAGTGCTGCTTCGGGCTTGTCCGTCTCTGTGGTGTACAAAGCGTTTGCCGGGAACGAGCTCATCAGCACGGTGGGAATTCCAGGGGTCCCTGCTGATTCGCCGTCTTCCCTCTTCACGATCCCGATAAGCAAGGGACCAGGGCACAATACCGGCCTTGCCTTTGTTTTCCGTGATCGGTCGGGAAGCACGACAACGGACAAGACCATCATTGCGTTTACTCTGCGGGATAGAAATGGCAACGTACTAGAGCAGACTTTGTCCCTAGAGGATTCGTTGATATGGGATGACGGGTCCGGCCCCGTTCGGATTGCTGATCTCCACGACGCGGCATTCGTCGATGAGATTTTCCAGACACTGATCGACGCAGAGGGATTTGATGGGACTATAAGAATCGAGTGCCGCCTAGGGCCATGTTATCCCTTGGCGCTTCGTATGGACTTCGATGATTTCGGGGGCTTCTTGATCACCAGCATCCCCGTGCTACCTGATTAGCTCTTCGCCGGTCCTAGTTCGTTCTCATCCGGAAACCCATAAGTAATTGGGAAATAGGGAGTTAGATGGCATTTTCAAGTCCCGATTTTGTCATAACGATCTGGGTGACACCGACAGTTCCGGTCAGGGGGCTCCAGGCCTCTCCGCCGAGCAGGTTCTGCGCGCGGCCATCCTCAAGCAGTGGCATCAACTGTCCTACGCCAAGTTGGCGTTCCTCTTGAGTGACTCCCAGAGCTTTCGCCGCTTCGCTCGTTTCTCCTTTTTCTGGACTCCCAGTGCCTCCTGCCTTCAGGAGAACATCAGCCGTATCCAAGCCAGGATGGCTGAGATGGGGACGCGTGCCCGTCACCAATGCCGAACGGCCTCGGACCCGGATGGTCCAAAGTTGCAACGACTGACGGAACCGACACCGCTGCAGCACCGGGCGCTGGAGTTGGTCAGGGTGTTCCCAGTGGACAACTAGTCCGATTCGTCGGTTATCCCTTTATAATCAGGGAGTTATCTTGTCTCTGAGTCTGGAACTTCGGATTAGGAGTGGGGGTTTTCCTACCCCCACTCCCGGGGGGACAGGAAAGTCCCCTCCTATCAATTCGTGGGGCGGGGCCGACGGACGGTGCCGTCGCGGGTGATGGTAATCGGTTGGGCTCCGGGCGTGGCGCCGGGCTCATGGACGATCCAATCGCCGATGCTCGCTCCCTTTGGCCGCGATGCAGGCGGCCTCCTCGCTCCTTTGCCCGTCCGGTACCGGATCGACGACAGGTGCGGTGTCTGCACCCTTTTCCCGCTTCGGCTTCGAGAGATCATGGCCGCCTCCAGGATGCCCGTGGTCAGCAGGGTTCGTTCCACGGGGTTGGGGGCGCGGCCCGAGATGAGAAAGTCTTCGATGTTGAGGCCGAGATAACCGAACGCCGCGTGGGCGGGGCCGCCGGCGATGTGGTATTCGAGAGCATCGGTGGACGCTCCGCGTTGCTGGGCGTAGGCGAACTTACGGACGTAGCCGTCTCCCAGCATCAGGACCGCGGCCTCCAGTCCGTCGACGTACTCCACCAGGAAGACGTGGGGATCATAGACCTGTTTCGGGTCCACCTTGCCCGGTCCATCCTCGATCCGGCTCAATGCCGCGTTGGCCAGCGGGATCGACCATCGGCCCTCTTCGCCGGCCCGCCACACTTCGTCGCCAGACAGGCATTGCACGGAGCGGACTCCGGTCTCGCCGCCGCGCCGCCGTTCGACGTTGGACTGGAGAACCTCCAGGGCGTGAAAGCCGTACCGCTCCACCATGTGAAAGCCGATGACGAGGGCCCGGTCCACCGGCTGACCCAGGGGATGTTCCCAGTTGGGATTCCGCCAGACGACCGGGAGGGCCGAAGCGGCCCAGAGCGGGATCTTCTTGGCCCTGGCGGTTTCGTACATCCAGGCGGCATCGTCCCACCGGTAGGAGAGGTGCTTGTCGTTGAAGACCGGGATGGGGCGTCCCGCTTCGCCGATCACGCCGGCGATCTGTTCGAAGAAGTAGCGCCGCGGCAACATCTCCTGGCCCAGCTCCGATCGCGGGTAGTCGCCGTGTTCCCCAATCAGCAGAACCGCATCCACCGCCAATTCCTCACCGCCCAGGGTCAGCGCCGCCCGGATGCTCTCGTAAAGTGGGATGTCGAACTCGTATGCGATCTGGCGCCCCACGTCGCGCTCGTGAATCTGGTCGATGTACAGTGAGACGATCTTGGATCGGGGTGGAATCACGCCCTCGTCGGTGGGAAATCCGCGCAGAAACTTGTCGACGATGACCCCGGCATGGCTGTTGGGAAAGAAGGTGGTCACGACGGCGGCGATCCGGATTGGCTGGGAGAGAGTGGCGGCGTCCGGAGGCGTAGCGACCGATACTTTCCGAGTCTGCAAACCTCCGGTCTCCTTCGCCGAATCGTTTCCGTCCGGTCGTGAACAGGCTCCGCCGAACACCGCCAGGACGGCTGCCAACAGAATCCCGGGAAACGACCTGCGGATGAACGATGTCTTCCGGGTCGTCCCGGCCAATTCCTTTTCTCCTCTGTCAGACCGGACTCGTCGGATTACCTGAACTTCAGCGAAAACAGATCGGCGTCTTTCATGACGAAGCGGAGCCGCACCGGCTTCTCGGAAATCCGTCTCAGGGGCTCCTCAGTGGTGGCCCTGGAATGGGAGCGCTCCCAGCGGACGGTGTGCTCGATTTCATCCCCCCAGATCAGAGGCGACTCCTCCAGGGCGAAACCCGGGAGCGGATTGCCCTCGGCGTCCTGGATCTCCAGGTGAATGCTTCCGGCGGCCGAGGTGGCGAAATTGAGGACCAGGTTGTTTCCCTGGAACAGCAGGGGCTTGGTCAGCAGTTCTCCGCCGGAGTAGCCTGCAGAGGCGGACACGAATCCGTCGGTGCGCAGGACCATCCGCTCCAGGTGGGCGCTGGGAGAGGTGTAATCGCGGGCGACGTAGATCGATACCTCGTCGTCGGCGGTGGGCAGCACTCCGGCCGCAATCATGTTGGTGCGGTGCACCCAGCTCCTGGGGTCCCGTCCGGGCCGCACGAACGCCTCCATGAAGCGCCGGTCCCAGTGGACTCCGTCCCGGCTGCTTAGGAAGACTCCCTCGGAAACGCCGGAACCGGAAACGTCCTGGTGAAAAGTCCTCCACTGAACGAGACGCTTGGGAAAGGCCAGGTAGATGTGAGGCGCTCGGAAATAAGGAGTGGTGGCGTTGGTGTAGAGCTGTTCCCGGGGAGTGTCGCCATAATCGGCATACCGGCCCGGGGGCCAGTCGACGAAATTCCCGGAATGAGAGAACTTGAAGGAACGGACGCCCTTATGACCATCCCGGTAAATGGCCGAGTACCGCTGCCGCACCGAATCCCAGAAGGCCACGTTCAGTGAATCGAAGTGGCCGTCGGTGATGATGGGCTCGTCCCGGACCTTGCTCCAGTGGATTCCGTCGGGAGAAACGAAGCCCAGCAGGACCGGTTTGCCGCCGATATTGCTCGAGCCCACGGCCTTGTATCGCTGCGAATCGGGAGCGTCGGGATTTCCGTCCTTGAAGGGGGCGAAGTTGTGGCCCCCGGCCCGGTTTCCGATCCAGACGATGTTGTTGTCCTTGGACCCCTCGAACTCGATCAGTCCCAGGGTGGGACGGGTCCAGTGGATGCCGTCCCGGCTCACGGCGTAGCAGGCCACCTGCTCATGCTCGGGAATGGGCGTCTCGCCCGGTTTCATCAGGGACTGAATCGTATATCCGGCGTGGCTGCTGCCCCGGTAGTACATGCGGAAGATGTCTCCGTCCTGGAAGACGGTGTGGTAGGCGCTGGTCGTGCCTTCCCAGGGCTTGTCGTGCTTCATGACCGTGCCCGCCGGCAGCGGCTTGTGAAGCTGGAGCCGGACTCCGTCCATGGACTCGATGAGGTAGTCATCCACGAACAGTTCCAGCCGGGAGCCGATCTCGAGCGGAGAATTGGCACCCGAACCGGCCAGGACCAATCCGGATGACACCAGAATCACGACGAGTGCGCCTATTGTTCGTTGCATTGCAGGCTTCCCCTTCACTGTGAATTGCATTTCCCGATTCTCTTGCACGCTTGAGACCCCTATCATGACACGGGGAGGCAAGAAATGACCGTAACTGTTCAAAATCGGAAGAAACCCTGGTTCGCCGCAATCTGCGTCGCTCTCGGTCTAACGACCGGATCGTTGACCTTGGCGAAACCCGCCGTCGAGATCACAACGCCGATGCCGCCGCCGGCCTGGGCCTTGGCTCAGTGGGCGCTCATCGATTCCAACGCCGAGGCGGTGGTCGTGGCGGCCGAGAAGTACGTCGACGTCCGCGGCTGGATGCGGATCACCCCCAACTGGGGCGCCATGGACGGTCCTGACGACGTCACCGAAACCTATCGGGACCTGCCCGTCCTCTACATGCTGGGTGGACCGCCCGAAATCCTGACCCTGTACAAGAAGATCTGGGAGGGTCACCTCGATCAATTCACCGAAGCCCGGGAGCCCCTGGTGGCGGCGGCCAAGGACGGCATGTTCTACCGGGAGTTCTGCCCCCAACTCGACTGGGAGCACACGGGTGAGGGGATGGCTCCCTGGTACTGGTACGGTCTCTCCCGCCCGCAGGACCCGCAATACCTGATCCGGGCCCGGCGCTATGCCGGCTTCTACATGAACGAGGACCCCGAGGCTCCCAACTACGATCCGGAGAAGAAGATCATCCGGAGTCTGTTCAATGGCAGCCGGGGACCGTTGCTGACACCCGCAACGGAGTATCACTGGGGGGGCAACCCGCGTCCCCGCCATGACCCCCGGCCGGGCCAGCCCCCGCGAACCGAACGCTGGACCCGGATGGGATACACGGTCAACCTGAGCGGCGACCACCCGCAGAACATGCTGGCCACGAATCTGGCCATGACCGCGTACATGTTGACCGGGGAGGAGAAGTACCGGAACTGGATTCTGGAGTACGTCGACGCCTGGGTCGATCGGGCAGCCAGCAACGGCGGCAACCTTCCCAGCAACATCGGTCTCGACGGGTCCATCGGAGGCGAGTGGGACGGAAAGTGGTGGCGCGGAGTCTACGGCTGGAACTTCCGTCCCAAGTCCGCCGACGGATCGGACAATCCGGGCAACAACTACGTGATGCGGGGCGCCCGGGTCGGTTTCGGGATCGCGTTCCTGCTCACGGGCGACCGCAAGTACGTCGACACGTTGCGAGCGCAGATCGAGAACATGTATGCAGCGCAGAAGGTCATCGACGGCCGGCTCATGGTCCCGCACAAGTACGGCGACGACGGCTGGTACGCCTACATCGACAACAGCGCGCGCCGCGGCGGAAACGTCAATTTCTGGTCGTTGCCGGAACTGACCGACATCTACACCTGGACCCTGGAGGAGGCCGACCTGCCCCGGGTCGCGGATGAACCCTGGATCCGCTACCTGAAGGGTGACGACCCGGACTATCCCATGGAGGCGATGGCGTACGATCTGGACTTCATCCGAAGGCAGGTTCAGAAGGTGCGTGAGGACTCCCGGACGGCGGACACCCGACAGGCGCCCCACATGCCGGTGGTCACTTCGGTCAGCAGCCTCCACAACCTCATGCTGGGGGCCAACGACCCGGGCAGCGGCGGCAACGTGGTCCATTCGCAGCTCCGCTACTTCGATGCCGAAGAGAGGCGGCCGGGACTGCCCCGGGGCGTGGGTGCGCTGGTCGAGAAGGTCCGTCCCGGCGGCGTCACCCTCCTCCTGGTCAATACCAACCCGGTGGAGAGCCGCGAGCTCGTGGTTCAGACTGGCGCGTACGCCGAGCACGACGCGGTGTCGGTCGCGGTCGACGGGAAACGGATCGAGGTGGGGGACTCGAAGTTCACTGTCCGCCTGGGCGCCGGTGCCGGTTCACGCCTCTCGATTCAGATGAAGCGCTATGTGAACCAGCCGACGTTCGCGTTTCCGTGGGATCGGAACGGCGGTTTTTGACTGCCGAATTCCGGCGATAGCAATGAAGAATGGGGGACAGGGATGTCCCCCCTCCTACTTGATCGCGGCGGCGTGGCGGCCCGCGGCCGGGTCACCCGCGGCATGGATGACGCCCTTCTCCTGATCGATGTAGAGCATCACCGGCCGAGCGATGAAGCCGTCGGTGGTGGTCAACCGGTGCCCCTTTTCCTTCAATTCCCCCTGGACCTGGCCGCCGACACCGCTGTGGACCCGCAGGCTTCCCGCCTTGACGAAAGCCTCGTCGCGGTTCGGATTGGGGTCGAAGGAATTCTGGTGGTGGTCCGTGTTGAAGCGGGACGCCGTCACCGCCTGGTCCGGAAGCATGCCGAATTCGACGTGGTTCAACAGCACGTTCAGGGTGGTCTGATCCTGGAGGTCGCCTCCCGCCACGCTGATGGCGATGACCGGTTTGCCGTTCCGGGTGACCAGGGTGGGGGTCAGGGTGATGCGGGGCCGCTTTCCCGGCTGGATGCGATTGGGATGGTCCCGGGTGGTGTTCAGGCTCCGGAGGCGGTTCCCCGTGGTGACTCCTGAAGGTCCGGGGAGGTTGCCCGACAGGTTGCAACTGGGGGTGGCGGCTACCACGTTGCCCCACTTGTCCGCCACCACGCAGGTCGTGGTGTCGCTGATGGGGATCCGGTTCGGATTGTTGCCGGCCCGCATCATGCCCTTGAGAGGCTTCAGGTGGTAGGGATCTCCGGGCTGGCGCTCCAGGGACGCTCGATCCGGATTGATCAGTGAACGGCGGATCCGCGCGTACTCCCGGGACAGGAGGGTCTTCATGGGGACCTGGGCGAAGAGGGGATCTCCGTAATACTCGTCCCGGTCGGCGAAGGCCAGCTTCAACGCCTCGGTGAGGGTGTGGATGTAGCCGGAGGAGAGATGCCCCATCTGCTTCAGGTCGAATCCTTCCAGCAGCCTCAGGGTCTGGCACAGGACCGGTCCCTGGGTCCAGGACGGACACTTGTAGACGGTGTAGCCCTGGTAGTCCACCGAGACCGGATCTTCAACCCGGGTCACATGGGCTGCCAGATCCTTCTTCCGGAGGAAGGAGCCGGTGGCGATGTACCATGCCTCCAATTCGTCGGCCACGTCCCCCTTGTAGAAACGGTCCCGGGCCGCTGTGAGCTTCTCCTCTCGGGTTCCGGAAGCCTTCTGTTCCGCTTCAACGAGTTTCCGGAAGGTGACGGCCAACTTGGGATGCCACTCTTCCGATCCGGCGTCCAGGACTTCCAGCACAGGAGCCGACGCTTCCTCGAAGGACTTGGTGCCATACAGCTTCAGGGCAGTGATGCAAAGGTCAACGGCCCCGGGGGTCGGCGCGGCCTTCATGCTGCCTTGGGCCGGAATGGTGTTGGTGTAGTACCAGTCGATGGCGGCCTGGTCCAAGGGTGCCCGCCCCAGTCCGGAGAGGACCTTCACCTCTTCCTTCTCGGCGTCGTAGATCAGGAACGGGATCTCGCCGCCGATGGCGAACATGCCGTAGTCGGTCACCGAGAGCGCCAGCAGAGTGGCGGCGGCCGCATCGGCGGCGTTCCCATCCGCTTCCAGCATCCGGATTCCGGCCGCCACGGCGTCGGGGTGCCCGGCCGCCAGGGCGCCTCCCTTGCCGGAGGCCTTCCAACTGATGTGGCCCGAAGCCAGGACCGTTCCTGCCAGGCACGCCAGGACTCCGGGCAGAATCAACAAAATCAACGTCGAGTTGCGCATAATCCAATCTCCCATCCGGCTCCGGTTGTACAACAGCAGAGGGGCTCCGGCAAGATTGGAGCGGGGGTTTTCCTACCCCCGCTCCTCGGGGGGACAGGAAAGTCCCCTCCTAGCGAAATCGAATCGAGTAAAGGTCGGCGTCCTTCATGACGAACCGGAGCCGTACCGGCTTGTCCGAAAGCGGACCGACGTCGGGCCCGTTCTTCCAATGAACCACCCGTTCCAGGTGATCCCCGAAAATCTCGGGACAGTCTTCCAATCCGTAGCCGGAGATGGGTTTCCCCTCGGCGTCCTGGATCTCCACCCGGATGCTCCCGGCGACGGACGTGGAGAAGTTCATCTCCAACCGATCGCCGTCGAACCTGAGAAACCGGGTCGTGAATTCTCCCCCCTTGGCGGGCGCATTGACAGAGACGAATCCATCCACTCGCAGGACGAATCGGCGCAAATTGGTGTAGGCGCCTCTCCAATAATGTTCCGTGGCGTAGATGGAGATCTCATCGGGGGCACCCGGCAGGTCCGACTCGGTCTCGATCAGTCCCCAGTTCTGGTAGTTGTCGCCGTAGACCCAGTTGTCGGTGTAGCGCAGCCCCGGCCGGATGAAGGCCTCTCCCCAGCGATGGAACTCCTTGCCGTCGCGGCTGCTCATGAAGAGCCCGTCGGTCAGGGCGGTCCCGTACCGCTCCGAGGACACCTTTCTGCCCGACGCCGTGGTGTAGTTGCGGACGTTGGCCCGGGCCAGGCGTTCCTCCAGTTCCGGCAGCGCCCTCATGGAATCGGACCAGCCGCGGTCCAGATAGCGGGCCGGGAAGCCCAGGTAGATATGGGGGGCACGGTAATAGGGAATGATGTTGTTGGTGTAGAGCTGCTCGGGCGGCGCCCCCGGGTACTCGAGCCACTCCCCGGGCGTCCAATGGATGTAATCCCGGGAGGTTGCGGTCTTGATGTCCCGGAGGCCGTTCCTGAAATCCCGGTAATAGGCACGGTAGTGCCCTTTCCGGTGGTCCCAGAAGGCCAGGTTGTGGCTGTCGAACGCTCCGTCGGTCAAAACCGGCTCGTCTCGAACCGGGGACCAGTGGATGCCGTCCGCCGACTGGGCCGCCATGAGGCCGCCGTTGCCGTTGTAGAAGGCCTTGTACCGGGCCTCCGGGGGACAGTCGGGATTGGTGTCCTTGAACGACCCCCAGTTGTCGAGCTTGGGACTGGACCAGACGATGTTGTTCTTCTTGGAGCCGTTGAACTCGAACAATCCCACCTCCGGCCGGACCCAGTTCTTGCCGTCCTTGCTCTCCGCGTACGCGATGTAGACGTCGTGCACCGGAATGCTCGACGGCTCGTGGGCCCAGGCGTCGTAGTACATCCTGAAGAGGTCTCCATCGCGAAAGATGGAGTAGTAGTTGCAGCCATTGCCCTCCCAGAGCTTGTCGTGGTGCATGACGATCTCTTTGGGCTGGGGATGATGCAGTTGCTGCCGCACTCCGGACTGCTCCTGGATCAGGTAGCCGTCGACGAACAACTCACGCTTCGAGCCCATGTCGTAGGCCGCGTGCTCCCGCGCCGCGCCGGGAATCCAAAGCTCCAGAACGACGATGAGAACCGCGAAGCTCCGGAATACAGCTCGATAGGCCAAGTTGTTTGAGATCATCGACTTCCTCCCCGGCAGTTCCAAACCCTTATCGTACACCTCCGGCTGCGGTCATTTCTCCCGATTCCCAATTCGTAATTCGTCATTTCCGCCAGTATGATGGCGGCCATGAACGTCGGAGTGGTGGGAGCCGGCATATTCGGTCTGGCCGCGGCGCTGGAGCTGGCCGACCGGGGGCACCGGGTGACCGTTCTGGAGCGGGAGGGGGTCCCCGGGGACCGCGCCAGTTCCAACGACGTCTCCAAGGTCATCCGCCGGATCGGGTACCAGCACGAAACCTACGTCGAGTTGGTCGAACGCGCCAAGCGCCAGTGGACGGCATGGCAGGAACAGATGGGCGGGTCATTCCTCTTCCGAACGGGACAGGTGTCGATCGTCAGCGGGTCGTCCCACTACACGTCCCACTATCGGACCTGGTCGGGCCCGGATCTGACCGCGGACAGTTCCCAATACCTGACCGTGCCGGAAGCCCGCGTCCGATTTCCCCATTTCCGATTCCTTGACGAAGACACTGTTCGCTACGACCCGTGGACCGGCTACCTCCGCAGTGGACAGGCGGTGTCCGATCTTGCCGGTCTGGCCCAGGTCCGGGGAGTCGAGATCCGTTCCGAGTCTCCGGTCTCCAAGCTGGAAGAGAACAATAACGGGGTCCGTGTCCGGTGCGGCACCCAGACCCTGACCTTCGATCGGGTCGTGGCGGCCGCGGGCGCCTGGATCATCCAGCTCTGGCCGGACCTCGCTCAGCACCTTTATCTCACCCGGAACCAGATGGCGTTTTTCGTTCCCCGGGATCGGAAGCTCTTCAGTCGGCAGAACCTTCCCATCTGGTCCGTGAACACGGGCCAGGAGGCCTGGTACGGGTTTCCCATGCTGGTGGAGGGCTACGTCAAGGTCGCCGACGATCTCAAGGTGGATGAGACCCACCCGGACGTGGACCGGACCAACACCGGCCGCTTTCTCGACCTGGTTTCCCGATTCATCCAGGAGCGCATGCCTGGCCTGCACGGAGCCGAGATGGTGGGGGGGCGTTCCTGCCTGTACACCAACACGCCGGATGACCATTTCGTGGTCGACTGGGCTCCGGGCGCCCGGAACATCCTGATCGCCGGCTGCGGCAGTGGCCACGGCTTCAAGTTCGGTGGCTCCATCGGACCCGTCATCGCCGACGCGCTGGAGGAAAAGCACAATCCCCTGGGTGACCTGTTTCGGATCGGCACCCGCTTCGACTAAGTCTCGTTTCGAAACGAATTCCATGATCGCCCGGCGGAAATCATCTCGGGAGGACCTGAAATGAGTGAGCAGGCCAGAGCCCTTTACGATGGCGCCATCGTCATCGACGGTCTGAATGTGAGCAACTGGGACAGCCCGGCGGTTTACGAGAACCTGCAAAAGGGCCGCATCACCACTATCAGCGCCACGCTGGCGACCTGGGAGGGCTTTCAGGAGACCGTGGACTACGTCGCCGGCTGGCTGCGCCGTTTTCGGGAACGGGACGACATCGTCCAGGTCAAGAGCACCGAGGATATCCGGCTAGCCAAGCGGACCGGTCAGACGGGCGTCATCCTCAGCTTCCAGAACGCGTCTCCCATCGAGAACGATCTGGATCGTCTGGGACTCTTTCACGCGCTGGGGGTCAAGGTGATTCAGCTGACCTACCACGAGCGGAATCTGCTGGGCAACGGTTGCTTCGAGCGCCGCGACGACGGCTTGAGCAATTTCGGCGTGGATGCGGTCCGGGAGATGAACCGCCTGGGGATTCTCATCGACCTCTCCCACGTGGGCGACCGGACGACGCTGGAGGCCATCGAGGTTTCGGAAAAACCCGTGACCGTTACCCATGCCAACGCGCGGGACTTTTGCGACCATCCCCGGAACAAGCAGGACGAGGCGCTGAAGCTGCTGGCGGCCAAAGGGGGAATCGTGGGGACGACCCCCTTCTGCATATTCTTGCCCAAAGGATTCGAGTCCACGCTCGAGGACTACATCGACGCCGTCGACGACATGGTGCAGCGAGTCGGCGTCGATCACGTGGCTGTGGGAACCGACAACACCCAGGATCAGCCGCTCTCCTTTTGGCGTTACATCACCTCCCAGCAGGGGACCGGTTACCCCTCGACCTTCAGCAACACCTCCATGGACTACGAAAATCTCTCCTTCCAGCCCAAGGGCCTGGAGGGTCCGCACAAGTTTCCGAATCTGGCGGAGGCTCTGTTGAACCGGGGGTACTCGGACGAGGACACGTTGAAGATCCTGGGTGGAAACTGGATGCGGATCTTCGAAGAAGTCTGGTAGCCACCGATCGACGGGTGGCCGGACTCAGGGACTCGACCCATGACTGAGATCGGAGGCGTTGGATTTCCGGATCCGGGAACCCTGTTCCGAGCCCGGGACAGCATCTACTCCGCTGACCTGCTCCTTGCTGCTGCGGTCCACCTGGACCTGTTCTCCCGGCTGGAGACCCAGGTCATGGACCGGCACGCCATCTGTTCCACGCTGGAAATCCAGCACCGCCCTGCGGACGTGATGATGACCCTTTTCACCGCCATGGGCCTGGTCGACCGCCAGAATGAAGGTTTCGGATTGACCCCGCTCTCCAGGACCTTCCTGACCCGGAATTCGCAGCACAGTCTTCTTCCATACTTCGCCTCGTTGGGGGCACGCTCCGTCTGCATGACGATGGTGAACGTGCTGCGGACCGGCGAACCGGCGAGCTGGGCCGACAGCAGCCGGCAGGAGTGGGTGTCCGCCATGGAGGACGCGGACTTCGCCGAATCGTTCACGGCGGCCATGGACAGCCGGGGAGCCTATTTCGCGCCTTTACTGGCCAAGTGCTTGAACTGCAGAGAACGGACCCGCTTACTGGACATCGGCGGCGGCTCAGGCATCTACGCCTGCCATCTGGTCCGGGAGTACACGCACCTCGAAGCCTCGATTCTGGAGAAACCGCCGGCCGACGCAGTGGCGGGAAGCTTCATCGAGACGATGGGCCTGTCGGAGCGGATCGGGATCGTCGCTGGGGACATGTTCGACGGGATTCCCTCCGGATACGACGTTCACTTGTTTTCAAACGTGCTTCACGACTGGGACCGGGGCAATGCCGAGCACATCCTGGCCCATTCCTTCCAAGCGCTCCTGCCGGGCGGATCGATTGCGATTCACGATACGCACATCAACGCCTCCAAGACGGGGCCGCTGGAGGTCGCCGAGTACTCGGTGCTGCTCATGTACTCGACGGAGGGGAAATGCTATTCCGTATCGGAGATGGGCGATCTACTTGCTGTGGCCGGCTTCGTGGACGTTGAATTCGTCCCCATGAAGTGCCATCGAAGCCTGATTACAGCGAGAAAACGGCGATCCGGATAGCCCACGGCCGGCCCGGAATCGGGCAACCCAATGCGAAGGCCGCTTGCCGTCTGGGTTGCTCAACCTTGGGCGATCGACCACATGAAGGAATGGACGTCGATATTGTCCCGCGGCTCAAGGTCTGCCAGTTCCGATTTCAGATAGTCGGAGAACCGCAACATCTGCTCGTAGGTCTTCCAAGTCAGCTTCGGCGTGTACTTGAGGTCGAAGGCGCAGACGCGGGCGGCATTCTGCGAATACTTGGGTTTGATGAACTGGTGCCGATCGGGGTGCACCAGGAAAGGAAAGTAGGTGGCGACTGTCCATTTTGCAGCCCCCACTTCGTTGAGCACGGATGCGAAGCGCTGGAACCGCGAGCGAAACGCGTTCTCCCCGTGAAGCAGCGCGTGCAGCGCCACCGCGAATGTTTTCTTGCGTCCCGCCGGTTTCAGACCGTCCCTCAGAGCCTTCTTCTCATTGGGAAAGATCAGGTTCGTCTTGTTTACAGCTTGCAAAGCGGACCGGCACACTTCTTCGAACCCCTGGGTCTCCAACAGCCGTTCCAGCTCAGCCCGGCTCAAAATGGTCTTGGCCAATTTGTGGGCCTTGACCTTGTAGTCGCGTTCCTCATGCAGATACCGGTCGTCGTGAAAGCCTCCCGGGTAACTGTCCATAAAGCTTTCGATGGATTGGTTGACACTCTGATAGGCAGTTCCGGCTGCCGCCTTCGCATCAATGCGGTCCAACAGCGGGTGGCTCGGTAGTGGATCCAGAATTGTCAAGGACACATGGCTCAACGACATGGTCTTGGTGCCGGTCTCAACGAAAAACACGCCCGCCTTGGGGCCCTCGAGGTAGAGGATCTGCCCGATCCCCCACTCGGTTTTCGTAGGATGCCGGACGCGGTCGCCAACGGTCAGCTTGTTTTTCACCTTAATACAATAACCGACCGAGTCCGCATGTACCAAACAAGACCGTGATTAGGTACCGCCGGGGGGATGCCGAAAAGCAGGCATCTGACGTTCGATGGTGGTTCTGCGATCAGAAATTCAGCAGGAGGGACATTCTTGTCCCCCTCTTCTTCGCCCGCAATCAGAAATTGATGCGGAGAGAAACTCGGCCACCTCGAACCCGACCCGGAAGGGCAGGCCGCGGGCCGGAACCAGACCGTGCATCGCCAGATCCTCGGCCACGATCGACCGTCGGCCCAGGACACTCCGGTCAAAGAGCGACTGGTAGATTTCCGAGGAGGTGAGCGGCTGTCCCGTCAGTGAACTTTCGATTCCGGGGATGCCGGTCCGGGGGACATAGACTTGAATGATCTGTTGGATTTCCTCTCCGAACAGGTCGTTGATGTGAGTGATCTGACGGTTGATCCGGGCAAAAAAGATTCCGTAGCCGCCCCGCAATACGGTTTTGGGATCCGGACTCCACGCGAATCCGGCCCGCGGTCCGAAGTTGTTGTTGTCTTGGGGAAACCCGGACTTTCTGAAGAGGTCGTAGCGCACTCCCAGCGTCAACAGGAAGCTCCGGTGGACCCGCCACGAGTCCTCCACGAAGAACCCGAAGGACTTCGACCACCGGGTCCAGTGAGGATCCCCGAAGCCCTGCTGGTAAGCGAGGGGCAGGCCCAGTGCGTGGGCCTGAAGCGAGGTGACGGGTTCGTCGACCGCCGCCGCCAATTGGGGAGAATCGGACTGCGACAACGACTCCTTTCCCAGCCAGGTCTCACCGATCCATTTCGGTCCCATCACCAAACTGTTGCCGAGCGCAAGCGAGAAATCGTTCAGGTGCTTGTTGCGTCCCCGGTTCCGGGCCACCAGTGCGCCGAAGTCGGTGTTCTCGCTGTCCTGCCCGGTCCAGTTCCCGCGCAGGAAGAGGTTGTGTCCGGGCCCGAACGCATGGTCGAAACGGCTCATGAACTGCTGGCGCTCTTCCGCGAAGGGGAAGAGCCCGCTGTTGTCCTCGAACAGAGACACGACGTGGGCATAGCTTCCCGGTATCAATGAGGTCGAAAGCAGTTGAGCCAGCGAACTCACGTGAGGTGGGAACGCACCGTTGGCGAGGGCGTCGGCCAGCTCCTGCTGGGAGGGTGTCAGGTCGTAGAGAAACGCCTCGTTCCTGAGCAGAGGAACATATCCCATCTGGTGGCGGTCGAGACGCTCGTAGGCGCTGAAAAAGAAGGAACTGACCGAGGCAAGAATCGCCCGGGAGCGGCCTCGTATTGAATCCTGGTCCGAGATTCCCAACGAAGTCGTAGATCTTATGCCATGCCCGCCAACAGCGTGTTACGGGCCGAATCGACCCGGACCTTGGAGTAGTGGAGGATTCGGCAAAGTTCCTTGCCGGAGTCATCCGTCACCGGCGTGGGCTTTCTCAGGATGAACTCGGCCAGGTTCGGATGTTTGTGATTGAAAGCGACATGGGCCATCTCCAGGCGATCGATGGCCGAGTTCGCTTCCAAATCGTAATCAGGGACCAGGAGCGGCCCCGTGTCGATCTGGTAGGAGTTGTCCTTGGGCATGAAGTTCATGGTCTTGATGGGGTACTCGATGACGTAACGCAATGGAAGCTGGGGATCCTTGAGCTCGGTGCGGCCCACCAGCGGGTGGTTGGCGGCCGTCGCCTCATTGACCTCCGCCGGCGTTTGGAGCGCCCGGGTCTTGGGAAAGGTCACCACGTCGATGACCAGGGATCGGAAGTTGTCCTTCACCGGAGATCCCTTCGAGCCCCCACCCCGGAAGGTCATCGCCTTGCCCATGCTTCGATGCTGTTCCAGGGAATAGATCACGCGAAATTCGCCGCTGGGGATCTGGAACAGCCGGTCTTCCTTGTAGACCCGCTCGGTCCGGCAAGGCTGAATCAGAACGAACCGGTCGCTTTCGCCACCGGAGTCGTCGATGACGTCGATCATGGCGTCCACCTGGATGCGGGCTATGTTTCCATGCGGGATGTCGTGCTTCTCGTTGGAACCGGGGTTGGGGAAGTCCCAGGTCATGAAGGAGGCCTGGAAGTCGCAGGCCGGCCGGGTGGCGGATTCGTCGGAGCCCGATGCAGACTCTTCGGCCGGCGCTTGGCAGGCCATGGGCAGAATCAAGCTGCCTCCGGCCAGGGCGGCGCCCAACTGTCCCTGAAAATGACGGCGGGTCGATCGATTTATCATGGTGTTTTCCTCGTTATTGGTGCGATTCTTCAATTCAGAAGTTGAGACGCAGAGAGATCTGGACCTGCCGCGGCGGGAATGCCGAGGTGAATGAAAACGGCTGCGTTACGGGGCCGATGCGCCCCTTGTAGGAGGACGGCAACTGTTCCAAGGTCCGCGTTCCCACCTCGCCGTTGACGTGCTTGAAGTTGGTCCGATCGAGCAGGTTGAACGCCTCCACGGCGATGTCCACACTCTTCTCCTCCATGAAGGTGACCCGGCGCTTCACGCGCATGTCGATGCTGAAAAAGTTGGGTCCGATCCCGACGTTGCGTCCCAGGCCCCAGGGCCGGTGCGTGTCGGTGTGGCGGTCGCCCACGTTGTCGTGCCCCGCGTTGAGGTTGAAGGGGGCGAACGAGCGCGCCGTGAGAATGCCGGAAAGGGTCAGGTCGCCGAACACGTTGTGTGCGAAGCCCCGTCCGCGGCCGGCTTTCCAAGGGAGTTTGCCCAGGGTGCGGACCACGAATCGGTGTCCCCGGTGGTAGGAGGAAAGGGCCATCTCCGCCCGCGCATTCCATTGCAGGTGCGGTTGGAACGAGGAATTGTAGTCGGTCATCTCGTCCAGAGCCTTGCTCCAGGTGTGGTGGGCCGAGATCGTGAAGCTGTTGGAAATTCGCTTCTCAAGTTGCAGGACCAGGGCGTGATAGAAGGAACTGGCCCAACTGCCGTAGACGTTGTCCTGCAGGACCTCTGGCCGGCGAAATCCGACGATGGGCCTTCCCTCGGCATTGGTGCCGGCCTGGTAGATGTTGATGTCCAGGGGCCGGATGAGGTGGACGCCGCGGTTGAAGTTGTAACCGGCCGACAGGGAGAATCCGCCCGCCTCTCTCTGGATCTCGAGGCTCGCCTGTTGGGAGTAGGGGTTCACGATATCGTCGGCCACCGAGAACGCGACGCGCAAAGGGAGGTCCCGCATGGGAGTGAGCCCGTGGATGGCCAGATCCTCCGGCCGCATCTGCCGTTTGCCCAGAATGCCCCGCGCCAAGGCCGTTTGGTAGATCTCCGCCGAGCTGAGGGGCTCTCCGGTCAGCGCACTCGTGAAGCCGATGCCGGTCAGAGGGATGAAGGCTTGAAAGATCTGCTGTGATTCGTCTGAGAGCAGATCGTGAATGTAGGTGATCTGACCGTCGATCCGGCCGTGGAATATTCCGTAGCCGCCTCGCACCACGGTCTTGGCGTCAGGACTCCAGGCGAATCCCACCCGCGGTCCGAAATTGTTGTTGTCCCGGGGGAAGTCGGAGATGCGAAAGAGTTCGTAACGCAACCCCAGAGTCAGCAGGAACTTGGGGTGGACGCGCCATGAATCCTCCAGGAAGAATCCGTAGTTCTGCCCCAATCCCTGCCAGTGGGGATTCCCGAAGCCCTGCTGGTAGACGATGGGGAGGCCCAAGGCATAGGCCTGGAGTGAGGTGATGGGTTCGTCGACGGCCTCCGCCAGTTGGGGCCTGCCGGCCCCAATCAGCAATCCCTTGATCAGGGGGGAAATGGGAGATCCAAAGGCGCTGTCGATCAGCGACGAAAGGGGCACCGCCTCGCCGAAGATGAACCTTCCGCTAAAGAATGTCTCGGAACGGATGCTGTCGTAGAAGGGATTGACGTCCGCGCCGACCTTCACCGTATGTCCTCCGTGGACGTAGGTGAAGTTCTGCCGAGCCTGATACATCCGTTCGACGTTCCGGGTCGGGAGGATGAAGTCCCGCCCGAAATTGCCGAACCCGCTGATGTCGATGGAGGGGCCGTGCGGGTCGGTGGGGAAAACACCGAAGTCGTGGTACCCGAAGCCCAACCAGGTTTCACTGATCCATTCCGGACTCATGACCCAGTTGTTGCCCACTCCGAAGGTGAAATCGTTCACGTTGTTGTTCCGTCCCCGGCTCCGGGCCACCAGCGAACCGAAGTTGGTGTTCTGACTGTTCTGTCCCGTCCAGTTTCCCCGGAAAAAAAGATTGTGTCCGGGCCCCACCGCATGGTCGACGCGGGCGATGAACTGTTGCCGTTCTTCCGAGAAGGGGAAGACTCCGCTGTTGCTCTCGAACAGTTGGACGACGTGGGGATAGTTGCCCGGAATCAAGGCCTGGACGAGTTCCTGTGCCGCCGGGACGAGAAACGGCGGTGCGGCGGGACTGGTGAGCAGATCGGCCAGGGCCCTCTGCGTGGGCTTCAACTCGTAGAGAAACGACCTGTCCTGGAGCAGGGGCACGAAAGACGACTCGTGACGGTCGAGGCGTTCGTAGGAGGTGAAGAAGAACGTCCGGTCGCGCAGGATGGGTCCTCCGAAGGACCCCCCGCTCTGGGCCCGGGTGTAGGCCGATTCGGACGGATCGAAGTAATTGGGCGCCTGAAAATGGCGGTTGCGGAGCACTCCGAAGATCGACCCGCGAAATTCGTTGGTTCCGCCCTTGGTGACGATGTTGATGGCGCCACCGGGCGCGCCGCCCAGTTCGGCGGAAAACGAGTTGCGGTTGATCTGGAACTCCTGAACCGCCTCCTGGGTGATGGAGGACCGGACGGCGCCGCTGCCATAGTTGTTGTTCAAGCCGTCGATGGTGAAGGTGTTGCCGCGGCCACCGCCTCCTCCGATGCCGAGTCCGGACGCGGGCGTCGGGGCGATGCGGAAGTCCCGGTCATCCGCCACGTAGTTCGAATCCACCACACCGGGCGTCAGAAGCGCCAGGTCCAGGTAGTCGCGGCGGTTGATGGGAAGGTCGTCGATGCTGGTGGAATCGATGTGGTTGGACTGCTGGGTCTTGTCGTGGGCGATCACCCCTCGGGTCGCTTCCGCGGTGATGACGATGGCCTCGGCGGCCACCACGATCTCCGGAGAAAAGGTCTGGGTTTCTCCGACCAGCACCTCCAGATCCTGGACCACGTAGGGAGCGAACCCCGGCAGCTCGAAGCGAAGCGTGTAGAGACCGGGATCGATTCGGCTCAGGACGTATTCGCCGAGATCCGAAGTGAGGGCCTCGCGGACTACGCCGCGGCCCTGATAGGTAGCGGTGACGGTGACGCCGGGGAGGACGGCCCGGGTCTCATCGTAGACGTACCCTCGGATGGTGCCGGTGTCGGTCTGGGCGCGCAGCAGGACGGTGCCCGCCAGCAGAACCGCCGCTGCGATACCCAGGCGGCGCAAAGCGCAACCTAAGCGGAGAAGAGAGAAGGAAGGGAAAGGGCTTTTGCTCGACATGATGCGAATCTCCCGAATGAAGTCGACCAGGCTGTCCCGGCCAGCAGGGTATTGCGGGCCGAGTGGACACGGAACTTTGAGTAGTGGAGAACTTGGCAGAGTTCCCGGCCAGCTTCGTCGATGACCGGCGTGGGCTGCCGAAGGATGAACTCGGCCAGGTCCGGAGCTTTGTGGTTGAACGCGACATGAGCCATCTCCAGTCGATCGATGGCCGACTCCTTTTCCAAATCGAAATCGGGGACCAGGAGCGGTCCCGTATCGATCTGGCAGGAGTTGTCCTTGGGCATGAAGTTCATGGTCTTGACGGGATATTCGATGATATTGCCGAACGGAATGTCGTGTTTCTCGGAGTAGGCCGGGGGAGGTAAGTCCCAGGTCATGAAGGAGGCCTGGAAGTTGCAGGCCGGCGGGACGTTCCCGCCGCTACCGGTTGAGGACTCCGCCGCCGGTGCACTGAAGGCCATGGGAAGAATCCAACCGCCGCCGGCAAGAGCCATTCCCAGCGCCCGTTGAAAACGCCGTCGGGTGAATTGACTCGAATGGGCGATCATCTCGATGGCAGTGCGATTTTGAGATCTTCGTTACGCTGTCAATCGGAAGTCATCGTACCATGGGCCAACGACGCATCCTACCACCGGCTCCGGGAGAGACCGGAAGCGAAAAAAGATACTCTCGCCGCGAGGATGGAAGCTCCGGAGCGGGCGATCGTCCGCCGTCCCCGGCTCTGTCGGCAACCCGTGGCGACTTCAGGCGCGGACTGCTATGGTTCCGGGTCAAGGAGCGTCGCAAATGAAGATCACCGATGTGACCGTTCAGTGCTATTCCTGGCCTCGTCCCCGGCCCATCAGCAACGGCAAGTACACCTATGCCACGGTGCGGATGAATCTGGTCCGCGTGCACACCGATGAAGGGCTCTCCGGTGTGGGGTGGGCGGGAGGTCCCGGCTTGTCGGCTCCAATGACCGTCGCCCTGGTGGAACATTTCAAGGAAGTCCTGATGGGGGAGGACCCGTTCAACTACCGCCGGATCTGGGAGAACATGTGGTTGCCCAAGGTCGTCGGCCGCCGGGGTCTGACCACCTGGATCATCAGCGCCGTGGACATCGCCCTCTGGGACCTGATGGGGAAGGCCCTCGGGAAGCCGGTTCACAAGCTTCTGGGAGGTTTCCGCGACCGGATTCCCACCTATGTCGCCGGCGGATACTACGAGGAGGGGAAGGGGCTCCGGGAGTTGGCACAGGAAATGGAGGAGAGCCTGGAATTGGGAGCGCGGGCGGTGAAGATGAAGATCGGAGGTGTGGAGATCAACCAGGATGTCGAGCGGGTCCGCGTGGTCCGCGAGACGATCGGGCCCGATATCAAGTTGATGGTCGATGCCAACAACGCCTACGTGGCCTACCAGGCCGTGGAGATCGCCAGGAAGATGGAACCCTACGACGTCTTCTGGTTCGAGGAGCCGGTGGCGCCGGACGACTACGAGGGGCACGCCCGGGTCGCCCGGTCCAGCTCCATCCCCGTGGCCACGGGCGAGAACGAATACACGCGTTACGGCTTCCGCGACCTGATCCAGCACGGTTCGGCCTCCATTCTCAACGCCGATGCCCAGATCCTGGGCGGAATCACCGAGTTCATGAACGTGGCCTCCCTGGCCGCAGCCCACGACCTGCACATCGCCCCGCACGGCGCCCAGGAGGTTCACATCCACCTGGTGGCCGCCATTCCCAACGGCCTGATTCTGGAGTTCTACCGGGAAACGGTGAACCCGTTGCACGGCCGGATATTCAGGGATTCTCTGACCCTGGACGAGGATGGTTGCGTGAGCGTTCCCCAGACCCCGGGTCTGGGCATGGAGCCGAATTGGGAGGTGCTGGAGCCGTACCGGGTGGCCTGACGGCCGTCCGTAGCGGATTCGCTCCGGGACTATCGGGTGGGTTGCTTCACGCGAGTCTGGGTGGATCGGAAATCCAGGAGCGCGTTGCCTGTCCTGTCCTCCATGAACGCCGTCGATTCGTATTTCTCATTGCTGATAAACCGATCGACAATCTTGCCCTTGAGGCCGGCGCCGAAATCGATGTACTCTCAGGTCATCGTGGACGATTCTGCGTCCCACGCGCCGATCCAAAAGCTGTTGGAACCATCGGACGAGAAGACCCATTTGTGGTACTTGCCGCTCCTAGTTTCATAGCGCTGGAGCTCGCGGGTTTCATACTCTCCGGTCCGGCTGGAAATCTGTTGGTACCGGCCGTTGAGAATCCACTCGACCGTCGCGGTTCCCGACAGTTCCCTGGCCTGGGGCGACCATGCCGCCGACTCGAATTCGAATTGGGATTTCCAAGATCCAAGCCATCCATCCAGGGCCTTACCGCCCGCGGCCTCCGTTGCCGGCCCGGAGGCGGTCGTGAACGCCGTCAACAACACGATTACAGCCAGCGTTATAGACGTGGACTTCATGTGTGTTTCTGTCTACTCCGTTTTCGGTTGGTCGAAGGCGAGAAATGGTCGCGTCCCACTCGGATTCAGGTTTTGCCGAATGCGAGACTCGAAATCGGCCAGCGTCGCCATCGTCAGATAGTAGGCGCCAACGCTCGCCATGATCGTCACGGCGGCAACCGCCACGACGGATCGAAACATGAGGTACTGGATTCCGATGGCGCCACTGACAACCAAGAGGTAAATCATCGTCATCGCTGCCGTTACCACCTGACGAGCGGGCGGGGTCTGTTTTCCGAAGGGGAGTCCGTCGATCAGCCTCAGGCCGACGGCCAGATACAGCGAGGTGACGGCGGTGCTGAAAGCGATGACCCACAGGGCATCCCTGACGCCCCAGGACCAAGCCAGCACGAGTAGCCAGAAGGCATGGGGAAGGGCCACGAGCAAAAACCAGAGGCCGGCATGGATTCCCCTGACGTATGGGCGGAAGGCTGTGTCCGGCACGATGGCAAACGACCAGACGGCCTTGTAGTCGTTGCCATAGGCCAGGTACAGGCAACCCATAAAGATGATCAGTCCGATCAGATGAGGCAGAAAGTGGGTGAAGGCAAACTCCGATGCAAAGGGAGTGACCTCCCGGCCCACAAAGAGCAGGACCACAAGAAACACAATCAAATAAGCCGCGTTCAAGCCCATGTTCTTCCAGAACTGCCAGTCCCTCATCATCATCAAACGCAGGTACTCGTAGCCGCCGCGGGCGGCCTGTCCGCCGGCGAAACTGGCGACGCATGACCCGATCGACCACCTCCTCGGCCCTTGCTTGCGCACCGTGGCGCCTGAGTGCATCAGACTCGAGACCCGGATCAGATGGTCCACGGTGAGTGCCCTCAACCCCAGTACGACGGCGGCCGTCGTGAGCGCCAAGCCCATCACAGCCACCAGGGCCGGGAACCCCCCGGGAACTCTGTCACCGATTCCCAGCCAGGCTTCAGGCAGCTCGATGGACATGCCCCAACTCCACAATTCATCCACCCGCAGACTCAATAACTGAAGACACGCCGCAATGAACATTGGAAAGACTTGGACCATGGCTGCGGCCGCCTTGAGACGCCGGACAGGAACCAAGCGAACCAACCACCCGAAGAGGCTGCAACAGAGGAAACCGACCACCAGGCCGACCCCGAGAGCCGCGAAAATATGCAAGACGGGGTAGACCAAAGGGCGGAAGCCTTCTCCGCTGGGACCGAGTAGGGGAATGAGCGCCGGCACGCCGTTGACCCCCGCCACCACATAGACGACGAGTCTGGTCAGATGCGTCAGCTTGGCGGCGAGCCAAGTGGCGCCGTTGATCGGCTGATGAGCCAGAATCAGCCCCTCGACCGGATTCACCAGGCCCTCGGCGATCTCGGGGATCAGAAGCATGCTGAGTTGGAACGCGGTAAGCACGAGAAAGACCAGGAGGTAGATTCCGGCGGTAGCGCCGTAAGCGCCAATCACAACGCCCAATACACCGGAAAAAAAGAACCAGATGATGGTGAACGTACGCATGGAGTAGGCATCTGAACTCATCCCGGTCACTTCCTGCCGTTTGCCGAGCGTCTCGAACAGATCGACCAGGATCCAGTATTGGCGGGGATCGATGCCGTTTCGTCGCAGCAGCGCGGTGAATGCCGGGCCGTGGAAGAGCCTCTTGCCCATCAAACGAAGCGCCTTCATGAGAAACGCCTTCATGACCGGAGAGCCTCGATGATTTCCGATACCCCGCTCACGGTCCCTTCGGCATCGGTCAGTTGGCGAAAGATGTCTTCGAGACGGCCCCTTTTGGTCGTAGCCTTCAGCGATTCCAGCGACCCGTCCGCGATGAGACGGCCTTTATGGATGATCAGGGCGCGGTCGCACACGCGCTCCACTACGTCCAACACGTGCGAGCTGTAGAGTACGGTTTTGCCCTCGGCGGCCAGGGCGGCAATCAGGTCCCGAACCATGAGCCCGGCGTTGACGTCCAGGCCGGAGAGGGGCTCGTCCAGCATCAACACGTCGGGATTGTGAAGGAGGGCGGCGCTCAGAAGCACCTTCTGGCGCATTCCTTTGGAGTAGCCGTCCAGGCGCCGGAGGCGGACTCCGGCCAGGTCGAAATGCTCGAGGAATCGGGCGATTCGGGATTGAAGCACCTCTTCCGGCACTTCTTGCAGCCGGCCCATGAGCTCCAGGAATTCCTGCCCCGACAGGCTTTCGAAGAGTGCCGCGGCCTCCGGGACGTACCCAATCCGTTTCTTGGCTTCCACGGCCTCGCCGGGCATGGAAAAACCGGCGACGCGAACGGATCCTCCGTCGGGCGCCAGGATGCCGGTCAGGACCTTGATGGTCGTACTCTTCCCGGCGCCGTTGGGTCCCAGCAGCCCCACGACCTCGCCTTTACCCAGGGCAAACGTCAGCCCGTGCAGCACCCGGTTGCTGCCATAACTGAACGTCAGACCGTCTACGGCAACGGTCGACTGATGGCCTGATGGTCGACGCTGGTGATCCATGGCAACTGCGAGCCCGAAATTCTCACCGTGGGGCGCAATAATTGCGCAAAAATTCCGCGTCCGGTTGTTGCCGAAGCTCACGGCGGATCTGCAAGTCTGAGATCCACGTCATGGCCACACACTTCAGTAATTGGGCAAATCCGGAATACCGAGTCCGCTTGGAGGTCGAACCCAGATGCTTTTCACTACTCAATGAGCCTCTGGGACCGGTCGTCGATTTCATTCATCATGCGTTGGCAGATCTTGTCGACCGTACGATCCATTGCTGTCGTCTGGCCATCGAGTTCCGAATATGCGATGCGTTGGCTTATCGCCGCAGCGCCCGGTTTGTTCGTTGTGACCTCAAACCAGAACCCGTCGGAGCCCAGTCTCCAAGTCACAGATAGTGTCAAGTCGAAACCGGCGTCCCCTGTGCCCGTATATCCCTGGAAGCGATATTCTCGCTTGAGCGTGATTTCCTGCTCATTGCTGAGGCTGAAACCTGACCTCGCGATGTGCGTTTGCTTGGTGTTCTCCCAATTCTTCGTTGCGAAAAGATTGTTGGATTGAACCGAGTCCGGTCCTTGTGACAGGAATGAAAATGCGTTGTACCGGCGAAATAGCGGGGAGAAGGATTCAAGTCGACTGTCCAATGTTTGAACTACTGGACTTACGTGAAATAGAAAAACGTCATCGAGCATGTCGAGATCAGACTTTTTCGGGTCGGGTCCCTTTTTCTTTCGCACGAATACGCCGATTTCCTTGATCATGTCGTCGGGTTCGCGGATCGATTTCCCTTTCGCAGCTCGAATGGAAAGATCAAGAGACCTCAAAAGGTTTTGCAGCATGAAATAGGCGAGTGGCAGCGCACGACCCAAGTCGGCGTGTTGAAGTCCGCTGATGTAGTGGTCCCGGTCTCCGCTCCTGATGACGACCGCCGGAAGATTATTTCGAAGAAGTGCGTAGTTGGCGAGCAACCGTGCCGTGCGCCCGTTGCCGTCGTCGAATGGATGGATTCGCAGGAAGCGCCAGTGTGATTCCGCGAGGAACATGGGTAGTGGGTGTGCACGGCGCTTCAAATCGCGACGGAAATTACGGGTCCATTTTGCCATCAGAGCTGGCGTATCCTCAGGTTCCGAAAATCGACGGAGTTCTCCGGTTGCAGTTCGGACATGGTTTGGTTGAGTCTTGTATTCACCCGGAATGATGCGCTTTCGCGTGGGGTGGCCGTCCGGTGTTTCCGCTGTTTGCCAGAATGGCTCCTTAAGCAGAATCTGGTTCAGATCCCGTATATCCCCCTCGCCGAGAACTCGCTCCTCTCCTGCGAGTTGCCGCGTGTGGTCGATGGCGACGTCATGCGCTTTCATCTCCTCGTAGTCTCTTAACGGGTGTCCACCCGCCGTGCGACCGAACAAAAGCAGCAATTCGGTCTCGTGATAGGTAAGGGTATTGCCCTCGATGTGATTGCTGTTGTAGTTCCATTCGAGCCTGAGCTTTTTCCAAAGACGTTGGTCATCTGGGGATCTCATCTCGCGACGCCGTTCGTGCCAATCGGAAATCCGGACCGCCAGTTCCGCGAGGCTTCCGAAGAAATGAACATGCTCCATGGTAAGGCGTGGGACCTTGATGCCGAGCGAGTGAGATTCGGCTATCCACCGGGCCATGCGAGTCCTTGCTTCGGCATTGGACGAGAGCGCGGAATGAGCACTCGCGTCCATGACGTACCGTCCTAGTCTCGCTTGCTCGACGATGAACTGGTCCTTGGACTCGACGATCTCTGCCATTTCTCCTGAAATAGGACAGATTCGCTCCATCGCATTGGCTCTCGATTCCGACTGGGATCGGATAGCGCGTTGCCCTCAGATCCAAATCATTCACTTGTCCGGAAAGTTCCGCTTCCAATATAGCAAGCTTGGTCACACGAACGGCGAACCCTCTCCGAAGCCGCACGGATGCTCTCATCGGACTCGCATCCATCGACTTGGCCGGGCTTGAATCGGAGCATCGTGAGCGAGGGTCAAGGTTGTCCGGCGCCGTTCGGTACCGGCAGTCCCACCGCCTTTTTCGCAGTAGATCAATTTCTGCGGCGCAGGCTCCCAGGTTGGCCAACGATCGGAAGACTGAGGAAAGTACGTCTATCCCGCTCCATCGCCTGGCTTCCTCTTGAGTTTCGACAAGAGGAGAGTTCCCAACCCCAACAGGATTTCGTCCGCAAACGGAACGAGATCGGGGACCAGGACGTCCAGTAAGAAAACGGCGGCGGTGAGCAGAAACAGGTAGGGGAAACGAAGCTGTGAGAGAAAATCCGAAAGCGTCGACGACATGGTGGCGCGGCTCAAGAGCGCGGCCAGTTTAACAGATCGAATCGGCTCGACCCGCCGTCCCCACGGGCCCGCGCCAATTGGCATTCACGCCGGTGCGAGTGTATTCTGCCGCCGTTTTTACTCACTGAAACCCGTAAGGAGTTCAATCATGCGCTTGCAGGATCGGGTCGCCGCGGTGACCGGCGGCGGAGGTGGGATCGGATCCGCCATCTGTCTGGCCCTGGCTCGGGAAGGGGCGGACGTGGTGGTGTCGGACATCGATCTGGCCGGGGCGGAACGCTGTGCCTCACAGGTGCGGGAAGAGGGGCGGGGATCCCTGGTCGTCCGGACCGACGTCACCGTTGCTCAGGATTGTCTCGACTTGGTGAAAGCCGGCCTGAAGGCGTTCGGCAAGATCGACATCCTGGTCAACAACGCCGGGCTCTTCGGCAGACGGCTTGGCATGCCCTTCACGAATCAGGAGGAAGAGGACTGGGACGACTGCTACCGGGTCAACGTCAAGGGTCCGTTCCTGCTCTCCAAGGCGGTGGCGCCTCACATGATGGAGCGGCGTTACGGCAAGATCATCAACATCTCCTCCATTGCCGCCCGGCGCGATGCCCAGATCCTGCCGGACTACACCGCTGCCAAGAACGCCGTGCTGAGCCTGACCCGGGTCACGGCCAAGGATCTGGCGCCGTATAACGTCAACGTGAACGCGATCTGTCCGGGGATGATCTGGTCACCCTTCTGGCACCGGTTGGCTCCCATGATCTCCGGCCACTCCGATTTTGAAGATTTGGAACCTCGCCAGAGTTTCGAAAAATACGTGAAGGGCGCCATCCCCATGCAGCGGGAGCAAACTCCTGAGGACATCGGTCATCTGGCCGCCTTCCTGGCCTCGGACGACGCCCGCAACATCACGGGCCAGACCATCTGCGTGGATGGCGGCGCGGCCATGGGATAATGGATCGCTTGGGGCCGGAGCCGGGCGATTCTCCCGTAGCCGGATCATCGAAATGAAGACGGAGGGATAGCGAGATGGCGATGCACCAAGAGTTGGCGTTTCATTCTCTCTATCGGCTCCGGGAACTCATCGCGTCCAAGGAGTTGTCGCCGGTGGAGCTGGTGGAGGCCAACCTGGAAAGGATCGAGCGCTACAACTCCAGGCTGGGCGCCTTCATCACCGTCACCGGCGATCTGGCCCTGGAGCAGGCGCGGGAGGCGGAGGCGTCCGTCCTGGCCAGGGACCCTCTGGGACCGCTGCACGGCATTCCCGTGCCCATCAAGGATCTGGAAGGCGTCAAGGGTGTCCGTTTCACCCACGGCTCGGTACCGGCGGAGGAGATCGCCGCCAGCGACGCCCTCTGCGTGGAGCGGGTAAAGAACGCCGGCGGGATCATCATCGGGAAGACCAACACCCCCGAGTTCGGCTTCTCGGGGACTACCGAGAACCTGGTCTACGGTCCCTGCCGAAATCCCTGGAACACGGAACGGACGTCCGGCGGCTCCAGCGGGGGCGCGGGCGCAGCGGTGGCCGCCGGCCTCAGCGCCGTGGCCCAGGGCAGCGACGGCGGCGGGAGCGTGCGCATTCCCTGTGCTATGAACGGGATCTTCGGGCTCAAGGCCACGCAGGGCCGCATCCCGCGCCGCCACGCAGACATGAGCTCCTGGAATCCCATCAACAACTCTTCGGTCGGTCCCATGACCCGGACGGTCCGGGACGCCGCCATCCTGGCTGCCGCACTTGCGGGTCCGGCTCCGGACGCCGAGTACGGAACCATCCAGGAGGAGCCTCCCGACTTCGAGGCGGCGCTGGGCCGGGGAGTCGGCGGTCTGAGGGTCGCGCTCAATCTGGATCTGGGGGGAGCCGCCGTGGATCCCCAGGTGACGGAGCGGGTTTCGGAAGCGGCCCGGGTCTTCCAGGAGTTGGGGGCCCAAGTGGAGGAGGTCGACTTCGGCCCCGAACCCAACGACGAGATGTTCCAGTGCTTCTTCGACTATTTTGCGGCCAAGGGCTACGCCTGCCTCGGTCAGTTGCTGGACGAACCCGGGTCCCGGGAACAACTCACCGACTATTTCCGGGCCACCCTTGAGCATGGCCGTGGGCTGTCCGCGGCGGACTGTTACCGTGCGCTCAACAAGATCGGATTCTACCGGGCCGAGACGGCGCGCCTGTTCGGCCGATACGATCTCCTTCTCACCCCCGTGACCTCGGTGCCGGCGTTTCCCATCGGCCGGCCTCCGGAGATCGTGACGGGCCGCCGGCTCTCCAATCCGTCTTGGCGCTTCTTCCCCTTTACCTTCCCGTTCAACCTGTCGGAGAATCCGGCTGCCAGCATCCCGTGTGGGTTCTCCGGCGACGGGCTGCCCATCGGGTTGCAGATCGTGGGCCGTTGGGGAGACGAAGAAACGGTGCTGGCCGCTTCGGCGGCTTTCGAGGAGGCTCGTCCCTGGGCTCACAGGCGTCCGGCCGAATTCGACGGCTGACAACCAGGCTGCATGACCCGTCAAGGAGAAATCGACATGACCAGTGAATCGCCGCACAAACCCGTTCGAGTCGTGAACGTGGATTGCTATCTCGCGGAAAAGAGTGACAACTACGCCGCCGAGCGGAAAGCGATCGAGGCTCTGGGAGGCGAGCTGGTTCTGAAGGTGGCTCGGACCGAGGAGGAGATCATCCGAACCTGCGCCGGTGCCCGGATCATTTTGAGCGAGGGGTTGGCCAGTCCCCTCAATCGGAGGGTGATCGAGAACCTGGACGATTGCTGGGCCCTGGGACGCTACGGGATCGGCGTGGACAACATCGATGTCGAGGCCGCAACCGACCACGGGATCGTGGTCTTCAACGTGGCGGACTACAGTGTCAACGAGGTGGCGGACCACGCGGCGGCCCTGGTCCTGGCCGCCGCCCGGCGGGTGGTGAGCTCTGACCGTTACGTCAGGTCGGGTGGCTGGTCCGATCCGCCGCTGGACCCGCCGCTGCGCCGGCTCGATCGCCTCACCCTGGGTCTGGTCGGGTTCGGAAACATCGGCCGCCGCATGGTCCCCCGGCTCCGGGGATTCGGAATGCGGATCATGGCCACCGACCCCTTCGTGGATCCGGGTATCGCTTCAGACCTGGATGTGGAATTGACCTCGCTGGAACGGGTCATGAAGGAGTCGGACTTCGTCTCCATCCATACGTTTCTGAATGCCAGGACCCGGCATCTCATCGGAGCCCACGAAATCGGCCTCATGAAGCCCACGGCTTTTCTGGTCAACACCAGCCGCGGGGCCGTGGTGGATGAGGAGGCTTTGATCGCGGCCCTGCAGGAACGGCGGATCGGGGGAGCCGCTCTGGACGTGACGGACCAGGAGCCGCTGGCTCCCGACAGCCCCCTGAGGAGCCTGGGCAACGCCATCGTCACACCCCACCATGCGGCGGCGTCCGTGGAGGCCCTGGCGGATGTCCACCGCGGGGTGATTGAGGCCGTTTCCTGCCTGATGGAGGGATTTTGGCCGCCGTTTCCCTTCAATCCCACCGTTCAACCCCGGGCGGAGTTGAAGCCATACGCAGACCGGTGACGGCCTGGTCTGCGAAGCTCTTCACCAATCCCGGGAGCATTTAACGGAAGCGGATCCGAGACGCGACGGTTTCCGAATCCAGGCGAGTTGCGAGGTTTTTCTGAGAGTTGTTAAACCCATGTTCCTGGGCATAGAGATCGGCGGGACCAAGCTCCAATTCGGCGTCGGCGCCGGAGACGGGACTCCCCTGGTCTGCCTGGAGCGCCGGGACGTCGAACCCGCGGCCGGTGCCGCCGGCATCCTGGAGCAGATTCGGGAGGAGACCTCAAAACTGAAGGCATTTCACTCCATCCGGGGGATCGGCGTCGGCTTCGGCGGCCCGGTGGATGCCCTGGAAGGCCGGGTGCGGAAGAGCCATCACATAACCGGGTGGGAGAATTTCCCACTGGTCCGCTGGTTCCGCCGGAGTCTGGGTCTGCCGGCCGTTCTGGGAAATGATTGCGATTTGGCCGCGCTGGCCGAGAGCCGTATTGGAGCGGGTCGGGGCAAACGTTCCGTCTTCTACGTTACCGTGGGAACGGGCGTGGGCGGTGGCTATGTCGTGAACGGGCGGCTTCAAGGACAGGGCCGCCCCTCAGCCTCCGAGATCGGACATCTGCGCCCGGGACTGGACCCGGCGGATCCGGACCGGACGGTGGAGAGCCTGGCCAGCGGATGGTCCATTGCCGAATTCGCCCGCAGAAGCCTGGGTGGCAAGAAGGCCGATTCGGACCGGAACGGCAGCCGGCTCCTGACGTTATGCCAGGGGGACCCGGCGGGTCTGACGGCGGAATTGGTTGCCGAGGCGGCCAGATCGGGGGATGCTCTGGCCTTGGCCGCGTTCCGCCGGGCCGCACAGGCTCTGGGGTGGGCCATCGCCCAGGTATTGACCCTGCTGTCGCCCGAGCTGATCGTGATCGGAGGCGGTGTGAGTCAAAGTGGCGAGGAGCTGTTCTTCGCCCCGATTCGGAAGGAGGTCGAGAGGTACGTGTTCCCTCCCCTCGTCGGCTGCTATCGGGTGGTGCCGGCCAAACTGGGGGAGAACGTTGTTGTGGAAGGAGCCTTGCTTCTGGCCGGAAACGAGTGGAGTCGAGCGTGAGGCGTTCAGTTTATGCAGGTCTGTTTCTGCTGGCCTGGGCCGGAGCCGGCGGCCTGTTGGGGGGGCAGAATCCCGCCTCGGAGCCCTCCGAGAAAGAGATCCTCTCCCGAGCCTTGGAACGAGGCTTGGCCAACGATAAGCGGCGAGCGGACCAAGCCTATTCCTTCCGCCACCTCCGGGTCTCGGAGAAGCTGAACAAGCAGGCTCAACCGACCCGGGTCGAAAAGCGCCTCTACCAGGTCGTGCCCATAGGCAACGTGCGTTATGAGAGGTTGCTGGAGAAGGACGGAGAGCCTCTGAGCAAGAAGGAGCAGGAGGCCGAACGCCGGAAGGAGGCGAAGTTTCGGCGGCGCCTGAAGAAGGACCGGGATGCCGGCAAGTCCAACGACAACGAGGTCCGATTCAACCGGGAGTTGGTGGGCCGGTATCGCTTTCGGGTAGAGGGGACCGGGGAGCTCCACGGACGCCAGGTCTACCGGTTGAGCTTCGAGCCCAAGAGCGGAAAACTCCCCGTCAGGCGCAGAATCGACCGGGCTCTGAACAACTCCCGAGGCCGGGTCTGGCTGGATCGGGAGTCTTACGAGGTCGCCCGGGTCGAGTTCGAGCTCATAAGGCCGACCCGGATCTGGCGGGGAATACTCGGTTCCATCTCCCGGATCGACGGCATGATGGATCGCAAGGAAGGCGAAGACGGGATCTGGTTTCCCAGTTACTTCCGGCTCTATCTCAACGGAAGAGTCCTGTTCAAATCGCTGCACAGCCGGCGGGAATCCCACTGGAGCGATTTCAAACGAGTGGCAGAATTTCCTTTGGAACGCGAAACGCTGCAAGGAGGAACCAGCAAGTAGTTGGAGGAAAGCTAAATGCGAATCTCAGAGAAACCAGGATCCGAAGCTGCTATGAGGAATAGCGGCTCCATGGAGCGACGTGGCTTTCTCAAGCAGTCTCTTTCGGCCGTTGCTTTGGGTATGGCGGGCGGATGCACGCAGGGTGAACGCTCAGTTGGATCTGCCGGGGCAGTAGACCCGGCCCGGTTGCACCGGGATGCCATCGTCATCGACACCTACGGGAAGCTGTACCTGGAAGACTTCCAAAAGGGCCAAGTCGACGCCATCGTCCACGGGATCGGCGTGGAAGAAATCTTCCGGAGCGATGCGCGGGAAGGAATCATCGATCCTCCCGAGGTGGGCAAGAATATCTGCGACAATCTGTTTGAAGGCCCGGACGTGGTCAAGCGGGTCCTGCAGCGAGTCGACGAGATACTGGAGCAGAGCGTGGGGCAGCATCCGGATGCCGTGGAACTTGCCCTCAGTTCGTCCGATGTGAAGCGGATCGCCGGAGCCGGCAGGATTGCGGTGATCCCCATGCTCAACGCAGGCTGGATCCACAACGATCTGGCGGTCCTGAGGATGTATCACCGCATGGGGATCCGGGTCTTTGCGTTGACCCATATTGCCGCGTTCGACTGGGTCGACTCCAGCGGGGAACTGAACCCGAAGTCCGGGTTGAGCGACTTCGGCCGGGAGGTGGTTCGGGAGTGCAATCGGATCGGGATGCTGGTGGACATCTCCCATGCTTCGGACCAGGCGTTCTGGGACACGATCCAAACCAGTTCCAAGCCCATCATCGCCACCCATTCCGGTTGCCGAGCCCTGTGCTACGTGCAGCGCAACCTTACGGACGAGATGCTGCGGGCCCTGGCCGAGAACGGAGGCGTGGTGAGCATCTTCACCGTTCCCTCCTACCTGGACACCAAGGCCCTGAACGACATGATGAAGTCCCGGTTCCTCCCCGACTACACGGACCGGGATCTGCGCTTGGCCCGGGAGCACTCCGATCCGTGGGAGATTGCCGCTGCCATGAGGAATACGCTGGATTCACATTCCTACACCGAGGAAATCGACCTGCCTCCCATCGACGCTTTCCTGGACCACATCGACCATGCCGTCAATGTAGCCGGAATCGACCATGTGGCGGTCTCCTCCGACAACGAGCCCGTCGAGGATCTGGAAGACCGATCCAAGTGGCCGAACCTGACCCAGGGTCTGGTGAAGCGGGGATACAGCGACGGGGGCATCCGAAAGATCCTGGGGGAGAACTTCCTTCGGGTCTGGGACCAGGCGGCCGGGACCTCGGATGTGAGTTAGATCCGGCGCAGTCTCGTCATCCATTTCAACAACAAGAATCATGTACGGAGGAACCCGATGGTGGAATTGAACTCGAGTTGGAAGAGGAATTTCGATGTCTACGACAGAATCAGCCGGCTGGGAATCGATCTGAGGCAGAAGGAAGACTCACTTCCGCCTCCAGGTGCGGAGAATCTGGCCCAGGCCACCTTCACCCCCTCGGGCCTGGTTTTTCTGTCCGGCACTACCGCCGGCATGGGAGCGGTCACCGACGAGGATGCGGAGGTCGAGAAGGGGGCCGCGGCAGCTCGCGAGGCGGGTATCGCGCACATCCGCGTTCTGCACTGGGGACTCCATCCTCTGGGGACGTTGAACGACGTCTGGTACTGCGTCAAAGGTCTCGGCATGGTCAACTCGGCCGGCGGCGGGGTCCTGACCCTCTCGCACCTGGTCGTCAACGGGTATTCCAAGGTCTTTCATGACGTCTTCGGTGGACCGCTGTCTCAGTTTGCAGAATATGGCAGGGACCAATCCCTTTCAGGTTGGCACGCGCGGAGTGCCGTCGGCGGGTTCGATCTGCCCGCGGGAGTCCGTGCCGAGCCCGAGATGATCGTCCAGATCGACCCCGAGCTGGCTTTGAGAATCATCCGGGAGCGTGGCCCTCATGCTTGACGTGCTGCGCGACGGAACCTGCTTGGAAGGGATCTTGGGCGAGGTTTGCCGCGGTTTCAGTCGAGCCGAGTCATCTCCCGGCCATCGAACCGCCGTCGACGGACACGGGCTGGCCGGTGAGATACGAAGCGGCCTCGGAGCACATCCAGACCACGACTTCCGCCACCTCTTCCGCCGTTCCCCAACGCAGCGAAGGGGTGCGGGTTGCGGTGGCGGCCATCTTCGCGGGGTCCCTCCCCAGCAGCCGGTCGGCCATGGGGGTGTCGATGGCGCCGGGACAGACGGCGTTCACACGAATCCCTTCCTGGGCGTATTCCATGGCGCCCGCCCGGGTCAGGCCCATGACGCCGTGCTTGCTGGCGTTGTAGGCGCTGACCCCGTTGCCGGTTCCCACGAGGCCTGAGCCGGAGGAGGTGTTGACGATCACCCCGCCTCCCTGCCGCAACATCTGCTTGATCTCGAATTTCATGCAGTACCAGACGCCGGTCAGGTTGATGGCCGTCACTCGATCGAACATCTCTTCCGAGTAGTTGTGAAAGGGGGTCGTCTCTCCTTCGATTCCGGCGTTGTTGAAGGCGCAGTCCAGACGGCCGTGGAGCTTCACCGTGTCCCGGATCAGGGCTTCGACCTGGGCCGCGTCCGCAACATCGGCGGGCAGGGAATGGGCCGAATCTCCGGCGGCCAGAATTCGCGCCGTAGTCTCGTCGCTCCAATCCGGATTCAGGTCCGAGACCACGACCCGGGCGCCCTCGCGGGCGCAGGCCAGAGCGGTGGCGCGGCCGATGCCGGAGCCGGCGCCGGTGATGAGAATCACCTTTTCTTCAAGCATGTCCGGCATGTTGGAGATCTCTTATTTGAAACATCTGGGGGTGGTCTGGAGGGGCGACTTGCAGTCGCCCATTCCCTTCTTGGCCCGCCGTTGGTGAGGAGTCTGCCGACTGGGAGTCGCCGCTCCTGTCCGGCGGTTGGAAACCGCCGCTCCTGCTCGGCGATTAGAAATCGCCGCTCCTCGGCGATTGGATATTGTCGCTCCTCGACGATTGGAAATCGTCGCTCCTCCGCGGGTGGAAATCGCTGCTCCTACATCATCTGTTCAACTGTCGTCTCGCATCTTCTCGTAGATTGCCTTGGCCTCTTCGAAAAGATTCTGCATTTCCCGGCGCTGATCCGGGTCGGGGATATTGGCCGTCTCCTCCAACCAGGTCAGAGACTCGTCGATCCAGGTGAGGAAGAAGGCGGCGTCTTTGGGGGAGCTTGGCTTCCGGTTTCCCACCTGAAGATAGATTGGGCTGGTGTGGGCCACCAGGGGGATCCCTCCCTGGTAGACCAGTTCGGGTCCGTAGGCCCGGGCCGCGACCCAGGAGCTGTCCTGGACCCGGATCCGGTCTTTCAGCGTCAGGTCCCGTTCGCCGGACGGGTTCTCCAGCTTGGCAACGACCTTGCCGCCTTGGACGATGTCCACCCAGTCGACGGGAATCCGGGATCGGACCGAAGCCGTCACCTCGATCTCTTCACCTGCCGAGGCCGAAATCGTCTCTCCCAACCCGCGCCCACCGGCGGTGAACTGGAGCATGGGGCCGGTGGTCACGAAGGTCCGTCCGGCTCGGATCCCGTCCAGCCAGGCCTCGTAGGAAAAAGGTCCGGGGACCTGCACGTAGACGCGGGGGATTCCGGCGACTTGAATGTTGGACATCTTGTCGGTGCCGCCGGCCGCCGCCAGCCGGAAGCCGCAATTCAGGAAGCGGTACCAGATCTCGGCGGCCGCAGGACGATTCCGCCGGGGAGCCAGAGGGTCGCCCCAGGTCATGAGGTCGATGGAATCCACCTTCCCCAGGGCCACGTCGATGGGCAGTTCGCCGCGGGCGCCGGGAAAGTGGGCCCAGCTCACGAACCCGCCCTGGGCGTGGGCCAGGTCCGCCTGCCGGGCCATGGGAGGGTAGTCGATGCCGCCCGGGACCCCTTCGTCGGGTCCGCCCCAGGTCAGGGGATAGACCAGGTTCTTCAGATTCAGCAGCACGGTGTGCCCCAGGAAGTCGTGCCGGCTCTCCTCGTTCACGTAGATGACGGTCTCCGGTTCGGAGATGCGGTCCGGTTCGCCCGTGAAGTGCTCCACGTTGGTGATCAGTTCGTCCCACTTGGTGGCCAGGATGTTGATGACGTTCAGGTCCTCCGCCTTGGCCTCCAGCAGGGCCGCATGGGGGCTCACGAAGTGGACGTGGGTGTCGCCCGAGTACCAGCCTTCCTGGCGCAGGTCGGACCAGCGGCGCAGTTGGACCTCGAGTTCCGGAACCTGCCCCTTCTTGACGGAGAAGCGGATGTTGCGGGGTTCGTATTCGATTCCCTTGAGGATCTCCATCTCGTAGCTTCCCGCAGCCAGGGGCAGGACGAAGTCGGGCCGGACGTAGGCATAGGTCTCGTCCACCACGACCACGTCGCCTCCGACGTCCTCTCGCCAGCCGATGGGGACCCGCCTCTGGTGACCCTGAGGCGGCCAGTAGGTTCCCTCCTGGTCCAGGACCCGGATTCGAGCCGCGACTGCCTTACCGCTGTCCCGGTCCCGCAAGTGAACCCGGACCTGGTGCAAAGGCTGCTGCTCGGGGTGGTCCACCGCGAGCTCCGGCGGAAGGTCCGGCCGGCGTTCACTGCCGATGTGGACGATCTTCCAGCCCGAGTCCCTCCGGCGCAGCGTCAGGGTCAGGGCCGGCTTGGTGACGCCATGGGACCGGTAGACCAGGATCGGGTGGACCCGGATCGTGTCGCCCACCTCCTGAAAGTGGGCGAAGCGCAGCCAGACGTGGGTGATCTTGTGCATGCCCCGGTGCAGGTTTTCCAGGTACTGCTCCCGGTTCTCGCCTCCGTCCGTGGTCAACTCCGGGTCCAGGATCGAAGCCATCGTCTCCATGTCCCGGTTCAGGAAGCCGTTGGCCCAGGTGTGGACGGCCAGGCGGGCCTTCAGCATCTCCGTAGTGGGGTGCGCCAGCGCGTTCGCCCCCAAGAGGAAACCCAACAGAAGAGCCGGCCATACCGCCCAGCGCCCGGGGATGCGCATGCCTTCCGCGCTGTACCAGTTCGACATGGGTTCCTCCTTTCTCCCGAGGGTCTCGGTGTACCGTCGGCGAATTCCGGGTTCAGGCCGACGGTGACACGTCCGGACGTACTCCTCCGCATCGCCGGTCCACGGCAGCCCCGAACGAACCGATGACCAGGCCGGACACGCCCTCGGTGTCCAGAAGCCTGGCGTTTTCCTCCGGATCGTGCGCCGACCACATGCGGGCCACGTGCAACCGGCAGCCGTGCCGGGCGCAGTGGGGGCCGTAGTCGTCCCGGATCGCACTGTACAGGCGTTCCATGGCCCCTTGGTACGCTGGCGAGCCCTTGACCAGCGGGATCGACCAGTAGCTCGGAATCCCGTGGTCGTCGAAACCCTTGATCCCGTAGTGGTCCTCGTCGTTGACCAGGTAGCCGTAACCCTGGTGCTTGGGCCACAGGAGACCCCAGAAAGAGGGGCAGCGCACCGCCACCTGGTCGATGACCAGGTCGTCCAGCAGCTTTTCCCGGACCCAGGTCCTCCAGTCCAGGTAGAGGTTGCCCAGAGGCGGGCCCATGTAGTCGCCGGTGGGCACGCCGATACCCAGCTCCATCCCCCGGGCGTCGAGGGCCGACCGCAACTCTCTCAGGAACTGGGTTACCCCCTCTCCCCGCAACCGCCGCCAAGGATCCAGGTCGAAATTGCGCCGCATCATGTCGACCCCGTAGCGTCGTTCGTATGCTTCGACGACGGGCTCGTTGAATCCGAACTGGTCGCCGTGGACGGCCGGCTTGGACTGGGAGCGGGTGCAGACGAAGACCCCGTCGAAGTCGTCGTCCCCCAGGGCCGACAGGATGCGGCGGATGGTGTAGCGGCGCACGTCCGGACAGGCGTATTCCATGACGCCGTAGTGGGGCCGGCCCTCCCGGTCCCGGGCCAGGTACTCGGGGTTGGCCATGGTGAACTGGCTCTGCCAGCCGAAGGTCCCTCCCTGCCAGCGTTCGCTCAGGGGATAGCCCTCATCGTACATGGTGGCGTACAGGTAGACCTTGTAGCCCATCTCCTTGAGCTCGGTGGTGATCAGTTCGTGCTCGTCGAAGTCCTGCCTCTCGTAGTCTTCGAAGACCTTTCGGGGCGGGGCGCCCGGGGCGCTGAAGCAGATTCGAAACTTGCTCCAGGTCTTCATCTCCCGCCAGTAGATGGCGCCGGCGCCGAATTCGCGCCGCCAGCGCTCGGCGCAGCGCAGAATCTTGCCGGGCCGGTCCATGGCGTCGTCCCCGTCCCAGGCCTCCAGGTGGTCGCCCCAACTGACGTTCATGATGTTCCGCTTGTTGGAGTTTTCAGCCAAGGTCAACCTCGCAGGCTTCCTTTCCGAAGTGACACTTCAATGATCCGGACCGGACTCAGGCCGGATTGGCCACGTCGGGGCGGACCCCGCCGGCCCGCCGGTCCACGACGGCTCCGAACGAGCCGATGGCCAGACCCGAAACGCCCTCGGTGTCCAGCAGCCGGGCCTCTTCGTCAGGATCGTGCACCGACCACATGCGGGCCACGTGCAGCCGGCACCCGTGCCGGGCGCAGTGGGGACCGTAGTCGTTACGGATGGCGCCGTAGAGGCGTTCCATGGCTCCTTCGTACGCAGGCGACCCCTTGACCAGCGGAATCGACCAGAAGCGTTTCTCGCCGTAATCGTCGCCACCCTTGATTCCGTAGTGGTCCTCGTCGTCGACCAGGTATCCGTATCCCGGATTCTTGGGCCACATGAGGTGCCAGAAAGAGGGGCAGCGGACCGCCACCTGGTCGATGACCAGATCGTCCACCAGCTTCTCGTCGACCCAGGTCCTCCAGTCCAGGTAGAGGTTGCCCAGAGGCGGGCCGATGTAGTTCCCGGCAGGCACGCCGATCCCCAGTTTCATTCCCCGGGCGTCGAGGGCCGGCCGCAGCTCCCTCAGAAACTGGGTCAACCCCTCTCCCCGCAGGCGGCGCCAGGGCTCCAGCTCGAAGTTGCGCCGCATCATGTCGACGCCGTAGCGGCGTTGGTATTCCTCGACGACGGGCTCGTTGAACCCGAACTGATCGCCATGGACGGCCGGTTTGGACTGGGAGCGGGTGCAGACGAAGACCCCGTCGAAGTCGTAATCCCCCAGCGCCGACAGGATGCGCCGGATGGTGTAGCGGCGCACGTCCGGGTAGGTGTATTCCATGATGCCGTAATGGGGCCGGCCCTCCTTGTCGCGGGCCAGGTACTCGGGATTGGCCATGGTGAACTGGCTCTGCCAGCCGTAGATGCCTCCCTGCCAGCCCTCGCTCAGAGGAAACCCTTCATCGAACATGGTGGCGTACATGTAGACCCTGTAGCCCATCTCCTTGACCTGGGTGGTGAGCAATTCGTGCTCGTCGTACCCCTTCCGTTCGTAGTCGTCGAAGACCTTTCGGGGCGGGGCGCCGGGGGGAGTGAAGCCGATCCGGAACTTGCTCCAGCTTCGCATCTCCCGCCAGTAGATGGCGCCGGCGCCGAACTCGGACTTCCAGCGCTCGGCGCAGCGCAGGATCTTGTCCGGCTGGTCCATGGCGTCATCCCCGTCCCAGGCTTCCAGGTGGTCGCCCCAACTGACGCTCATGATGTTTCGCTTCGTTTTGCTGTCTGCCATGGTCAACCTCGTGTTTCGGTCTTTCGGATTCAATGGGTGGGTGCACCGCGCCCCGCCCCGGACGTCCAGGGATCAGATGGTGATTGGATGCCGTCCCGTGGCGGGGAGCCACGCCTCGGCTTCGCCATTTGCCGTCCGGGCCTCTCGAACTCAGATCTTGGGGAGCGTCCAGGGCTCTCGATAGGTCCGGCCCAGCAACCGGTTGGCCTCCTCGTCGTTGGTGAAGGTCTCGGTGGCCGCATCGAACTTGAGCTTGTTGTTCGTGCGCCAGGCGATGTTGCCCAGATGGACGATTCCGGAGGCGACGTGGCCGATTTCGATGTCGCAAGCGGGCCGGCCGCCGTTTTTGATGCAGCTCAGGAAATCCCGCTTGTGCCGGATGTCGTCCTCTTTCATCGAGCCCTTGGCTTCGTGGAGCAATTCCGCCTTGGGGCCGTAGGCGCGCCAACTGCGGTTTCCGATGATCACGTAGCCGTTCTCCCCGTAGATGACGGCGCCCTCGACCAGGCCCTCCAGGGGAGGCCGGGACCAGAGGCGCATCTCGTACATGAGGATGCAGTTGGGGTAGTCATACATGACCAGTTGGGTGTCGGGCCATTCCTGGCAGTCATCCAGAACCAGCTTGCCCCCGCTGGCGCTCACGGCCGTGGGCCACTCGGGTAGGGTTTCGCCCTGGGCATCGAGACCCGCCTCCAGCCCGCGCCGCGCGTAGTCGAGGCGATGGACCCCGTCATTGCCCAGGTCCCCGCAGCCGTAATCGAAGAACCAACGCCAGTTGCTGTGGAAGCGGAGTGGATTGAAGGGGCGCTTGGGAGCCGGTCCCAGCCACATGTCGTAGTCGACGCCGGACGGAGTGGCGGTGTCGGCGGGAAACCCCAGGTTCCGGTTGTGGGCGCTTTCCCACCCCTTGGCGAAGCGGACCTTTCCCAGGACGCCGGAACGAATGTAGTCGATGGCCTGTTGGAAGAAACGGCCATTGCGGGACTGGATGCCCACCTGCACCACCCGGTCGTACTTGCGGGCGGCCTCCACCATGGCCCGGCCCTCCTTCATGTTGTGGGAGGCGGGCTTTTCCACGTAGACGTGCTTTCCGGCCTGGCAGGCCAGGATGGTGGGGATGGCGTGCCAATGGGTTGGCGTCCCCATCACGATGGCGTCGATGGACGGGTTGTCCAGAAGGCGCCGAAAGTCGGTCTCGGCCTTGGGGCGTTTTCCCTGCAGATCCTCGGTCTTCTTGAGCCGTTCCTCGAAGACCCGGTTGTCCACGTCGCAAACGTGGGTCACCTCCACATCCTTCAGCTCGGCGAATCCGTAGAGCAGGCCCTTCCCCCGGCCGCGGACACCCATGCAGGCGACGCGAAACTTTTCGTTGGGACTCTGGGCATCCTTCCGGAATGCGGGGGCCGCCAGCGCCGCGCTCGAAAGTGCGGCCGACTTGAGGAACGAACGACGGTTGGCTTGGGCCATTTGAATCTCCATGGCAGAGGTCCTTGCGGACGGTTGTCGGGTCCGATTTTCTTACTCTCAGGTATGGACTCCTCAGGCGTTCCTGTCAAGAACCAAAGGGAATCAGGAATCGCCCCGAGACCGGTTTCGGTCCGCAGATTCAAGAAGTTCGGCCGCACCGGCGATTGACACTGGGAGTGGCCGTTCTTACGCTGAAAAGCAATGAAGGTCGCCGTCATTTCCGACACTCACGACAACTGGCCCAACCTGGATCGAGCCTGCCGCTACCTGAACGGGCTCGGCGTCCGCGTGCTCCTGCACTGCGGGGATGTCTGTGCGCCTCTGACCCTGCGGCGGTTGGCGGCGGCGTTCCAGGGCCGGATCCACCTGGTGCTGGGGAACGTGGACGGAGACCCGTTCCTGATGGTCACCCGGACCACCGAGTTTCCGCATCTGAACCACCATGGCGCCGAACTGGGCGAGGTCGAAATCGAGGGCCGGAAGATCGCGTTGCAGCACTATCCCACGCTGGCCCGGGGCCTGGCTTTGACGGGGAAGTACGATGCCGTCTTCTTCGGCCATGACCACACTTGCCGCCAGGAAGTGCTGGAGGCCGGGGGAAGACAGGTGCTGCTGGCCAATCCGGGCCTGCTGGGGGACATGGGAAAAGAGCCCAGCCTGGGTATCTATGAGACGGTGGACAACAGCTTCCGGATCCTGGGTCTCGACGAGCTCTGAAATCTACTTCAGGGTTGCCCGGAGTGCGTCTTTGTCCACCACGCACCACTGGTATTGGCTCATGCGGCCGGCGCCGTCGGGCAGGGACGGGCTGAGAACGGTCCGGCCGAAGTCCAGGGGCGCGAAATCGTTCTGGGCGGTCTCATCGGCCACGCGGAAGATGTTGTAGTCGGCCGCCGCCTCCACTTGGGCCAGGTCGATGAGGTCCCGCATTGCAAAACGCCGGACGACGGCGTTTCCGATGGCGGTGATCCCCACAGCCCCCTGCTCTTCCAGCATGCGCCCCAAGCGGTTGAAGTCGGTGTGGCGATCGTAATAGGCGCCGGCTTCGCCCGGCTTCGGCTGGTAGTCGAGCATGGACTGGCGGACGATGGAGCCGTCGGGGCGGCGGACCCGGACGTTCAGCGGTATGGTGCGGCGGTAGGGCACGTCGCAGAACCATTCGGCGAAGTGGTGGCTGGTAGACGCGTGGTAGGTCATCCCCGCCATCACGATCTGCGTGTCCAACGCCAACATGACGCCGAAGGAGGAGCGCAGATCGAAGACGGAGAGTGCGGGATCCACCTGGGTGATGACCTCGGCCCTGGGCCCGATGGCCGCGAAGGAGTGACGAAACCCCGTGCTGCGGATCGCCCGGGGGTGCCGCCGCACCGTTTCGCTGATGATTCCCATCTCGGAGGAATCGTTCTCCGGGTCGATGAGGGGGTCTTCCTCGGCTTCGTGGACAAAGGTGAAGGTGGGGGCCACCAGCGTGCCCGATGGTCCCAGGACCTCCAGGAAGGCGTTCACCACGGATTCGGCCCCGCCCTGAATATGTCCGAAGGTCCGCATGGCCGAATGGACCAGGACCACGTTGCCCGGTCCCATTCCGATCCGGACCAGACCCTGGCGAATCTCTTCCTGTGTCAATCCCTTCTGGTCAGACTCCTGCTGTGGCACCATGAGTCTCATCATAGTTCGCGATTTTCGGTGACGCCACCCGGGAGAAACCATGACCAGAAAACCACGCCAGCTTGGACATACCGTCTCCGCCGCTCTTCTTTTCGCGCTGCTTCTGCTGGGAGCCGGCTCGGGTTGCGCGCCTCCCGGCGATCCGCCGTCGCAATCGGAACCTCTGGTGCTGAACCGCCAGCAGGAGTTGCTGCTGGATGACGACCGGCTGGTCCGGAGCCGAGAGGGCCTCGAGTTGGTCCAGGCCCAACTCCGGAAGCATCCGGCCAATCCGCTCCTGGTCATCGACCGTCCCTGGGAACGGCAGGGGATTCTCAACTACGTGGCCATCCTGCATGACGAGGAGGAGGGGCTCTATCGGATGTGGTACCAGATCCTGGGCAGGACCGAGGAGGGGGTCAACCGCAGTCATTGCCTCTATGCTCAGTCCTCCGACGGCGTCCGCTGGGAGAAACCGGAGCTGGGCCTGGTGGAATTCGAGGGTTCGAAGGACAACAACATCCTGTTCCTGGACCCCAACGAGCGCCCTCGGGGAACGCCCGTCTACTGGGTGGAGAAGGACTATGCGGAAGCGGACCCCGGCCGCCGCTACAAGATGATGCTCAATCGCTGGGACTTTCGGGGCCGGGGCGTGGGCATCGGCTATTCCCCCGACGGAATCCATTGGGAATTCACCTCGTACGTCAACCGTTTGGGTGGATTCGACACCCACAACCTCTTCTTCTGGGATGACCGGATCGGCCTTTACACCGGTTATTTTCGCACCCACGTCCGGGGCAAGCGGTCCATCGGGCGGGCCACGAGTCCGGACGCCTTCCACTGGTCGGCGCCGGTCACGGTCCACACGCTCGACGAACGGGATCCTACGGCATGGCAGATCTATGGTCCTGGCATCTTCAAATACAGCCGGGCCCGGGACGTCTACGTCATGTACGGAGAGGGCTATGACTCGGAGAACGAGATCTTCCGGGGGCAATTGGGCCTGAGCCGGGACGGCATCGATTGGACGCGATTCCGCGACGGTTACTTTGCCGATACCAGCGCGGGAACCTGGGACGCCGGCTCGGTTCGGCCGATCCCCGCGGAGGCCGTGGTCGACGGCCGGATGGCCGTCTTCTATACGGGTAGCGACCACTCCCTGCACGACTGGGAGGGGACACGCGGAGTGGGTTTGGCGCTGTACCAGCAGGGGGCGTTCGCCGGCTGGAGGGCAGGGACCGAGGGGACGTTGACCACCCGCCTTCTCCTGGGGAAGGACCGGGAGCCGGGACTGTTGTTGAACGCGGAAGCGGAAAGCGGGGAGATCCGGGCCGAGCTCCTGGACGTCCAGGGCCGGCCTATCCCGGGCTTCACTCGGGAGGACTGCCGGCCGCTGACCGGCAACGGCCATCAGCAGGAGGTGATCTGGGAGGGACGGGAGAACCTGGCCGCGGTGGTGGCCCAGGGGGCCTTCAGTATTCGTCTGTATCTGAAGCAGGCAACGATCTATGGATTCCGCGTGATTCGTCCCCGAGGCGCCCGGGCTTTGTTTTGAGGAGGAGGGGCGATTTCCAATCGCCCGCTGGGGAGGGGACATTCTTGTCCCCCATTGTTCATTACGCCCGGTTGGAAGACGCTACGCGGAGTGGGGACTTCGTCCCAACAAATCCCGCTCCCTTATCGGCGATTGGAAATCGCCGCTCCCTCCTCACTCGATGATGGTTCCGACCACGACCTCGTCGGTGACGTTGTGGGGGCTGATGACCTCCCCGCCGCAGAGGTAGAGCTTCTTTCCGACCAGGCTCAGTTCCGCCGCCAGCCGGTAGACCCCGTTCGAGAGGTCGATGCCGGTGGCTTCCCGAATCTGCTGCTCCCGCTCGGGGTGGACCGGGAAGGGAAGGATTTTGGAGGGAAGGGTCCGGTAAGTGTTCTCCACCGTATCGAACACCAGCACGTCGAAGTTGGGGGAGCGCACCTCAGGGATCCGGTCCTGGTAGCGGTACGGATGGTCCACCGGGTAGTCCTTGATGCCGCCGGCCATGATGATGAACCGGTCCCGGTAGGCGACGGCTTCCATCCCGTGAACCGGAAAGGGCAGGTCCGGAAGCCTTCGCCAGCGCAGGGTCTTGAGGTTGAGGGCGTAGCCGTCCGCGCAATGGCGCAGGTGACCCTCGAACCGGCCGTTCCTGGATTCGGCGTAGTTGACGTAATCCCCGCCGAAGACGTAGATGTCGTCACCGACGGCGGTCGTGGCGGCCGACTCGCGGGCCATGCCCGGGAGCGGCGGCAGATCCCGCCATCCGGCGCCGGGATCGGCTGTGTCGAAGGCCTCCACCGAGTTGACGTAGGCTCCGGGATGATCGCCCATGAAAGGTTGGGCGCCGAACGTGGCCTGCCCGCCGATCACCACGATGGTGGTGCCGCTGACGGCGGCGCCGGGCAGAAAACGGCCGACCCGGAGGGATGGAAGTTCCTCCCACTGCTTCCGGTCGCCGGCCAGGCGGAACATTCGATTACTGGTGTTGTCGTTCTGGTCTTCAGGCCAGATCACCCAACCGGTGAAGATGTAGAAGTCCTCCCCCACCGTCGCGCCCTGAGGCCACTTGATGCCCACCGGCAACTCGGGCAACAAACCATACTCCTGGGTCCGGGTGTCCAGGATCCAGCCCGAGACATGCCTTCCCCGGTCCCGGATCTGCCATCCCTTGCCCGTGGAGCGCTGGCTCGATGGCTCCCAGCCCGGAAAGCCGGGTGCTCCGGCCGCCAGAATCAGATCGCCGATGGTCGCCTGGGCCTGTCCCTTGGTGGGCCAGGGCATGGAGGGGCCCATTTCCCACGTGATGTCGAGGATCTCCGGCACCTCATCTTCACCTTCGCTGCACCCCGGGCAGAGCGCCAGGAACAGCAGAGGCAGGGTCAGGATCGCTCGGTGTCTACGTTCGGCTCCGGGCAGCCGTTCGCGGTGGGCCATGGCGCTCACTCCTCGATGATGGTCCCCACCAGGACCTCGTCGGTGACGTTGGCCGGACTGATGACCTCTCCTCCCGCCAGGTACAGCTTGCCCCGCACCAGGCTCAGTTCGGCGGCCAGCCGGTAGACACCCCGGGAGAAATCGATCCAGTCGACGTCCAGGGCCTTGTGCCTCATCTCGGGAGGGGGCCGGTAGGGAGGAATCTTCGTGGGCAGGATCCGGTAGGCCACCTCCTCGCTGTCAAACACCAGCACCTCGAAGTTGGGAGAGGGCCGGCCGGGGATCCGATCGGCGTAAGCGTAGGGATGATCCACGGGATAGTCTCTCATCCCCCCGGCGATGATGACGTAGCGGTCCCGGTGAACGGCCGCTTCCCAGCCGCCGGCGGGAAAGGGCAGGTCGGGAAGCCTCCGCCAGCGCAGAGAGCGAAGGTCCAGCACGTAGGCGTCGCCGCCGTGCCGGCGATGCGGGTGGTAATCGTCGCCTCCTTCGGCATAGTTGACGTAGAAGCCTCCGAACACGTACACGCGCTCACCGATGGCCACGGCGGCCATGGATTCGCGGCCATAGCCGGGAATGGGAGGAAGCTCCCTCCACCCGCGGGAGGGGTCGGCCGTATCGAAGACCTCCACAGCGTTGATGTAGACGCCCGGATGGTCTCCGGTGAAGGGGGACGCTCCATAGGAGGCCTGGCCTCCCAGGACGACGATGGAGGTTCCCGAGGAGACCGCCGCTGCCAGGAAGCGTCCGATGATCAGTGACGGCATCTCCCGCCACCGCCAATTTCCCCCCCTGCGGGAGAGCCGGAACATGCGATTGGTCGTGATGTCCAGCCGGTCCTGAGGCCAGCGGACGGTTCCCGTCAGCAGGTAGAAATCGTCGCCCACCGACACGCCCTGAGGCCAGCTCAGACCCACGGGTGCGTCGGGCAGAATCTGGTACCGGTTGGTACGGGTGTCGAAGAGCCAGACGCTGTTTTGCCTGCCGCGTTCCCGAGCGTTCTCTCTAGGATTCCATCCCGGATACCCCGGGGCTCCCGCCGCCACGATCTTGTCGCCCAGCACGGCCTGAGCTTGTCCCTTGGTGGGCCAGGGCAGCGGTTTTCCGGGCGTCCAGGTGATGTCGCGGATCCCGGCGCCGGCGGCTTGGGCCGGAAACCACAGGCACACCAGCCAGACGACGGGTCTCCAGATTCTGCCCATCGGATGAAGAGCGCCGTGCAACCGTCCCTTCACCCGACCGGCCATAAATCGGATCCACTCCTTCGGATTTCCTGCAATCGTTCCAAGAACAAGCGGGAGGCCGATTGTAACAGCCGGAAGGATCAGAGAAAAACGAGGAGTGAGGCGCAACCTGGGATCGGGACAGTCGGATCCGGCTCCTCGACAGTCCGGCATTCGCAATCCCGCAGGTCCGCTGTGTTATAATTTCGCTTATTCCAGTTGCCGGACAGGGGCCTATGCGAATCCTTATTTCACTCCTCAAGACTTTGTGTGTCGCTTTCCTGATGGTGGCGATTTCTCCCGCTCCCGTACTGGGATCCAAGGACAAGAAGACCAAGGAGGAGCGGAAACAGGAAAAGGAAGCCAAGAAGCGCGACCAGCGGCAGCGGGTGGAGGAGGAACAGGATTACTACAAGAAGTGGCTGACGGAGGACGTGGTCTACATCATCACGGACGAAGAGCGAAAGGTCTTCAACAACCTGACCGCTGATGCCGAGCGGGACGCTTTCATCGAGCAGTTCTGGCGCCGCCGGGACACGGATCCTCGAACCGCCCTCAACGAATTCAAAGAGGAGCACTACCGCCGGATTGCTTACGCCAACGACCACTTCTACTCGGGCGTCGAGGGCTGGTACTCGGATCGGGGGCGCATCTACATCTCCTATGGTCCCCCCAGCCAGAAGGAGAGCCACCATGGCGGGCTCTACCAGCGGAGAGTCCTGGAGGAAGGGGGCGGCTGGACCAACGTCTATGCCTTCGAGCGCTGGTTCTACAACTACATCCCCGGGGTGGGCAGCGGAATCGAGATCGAGTTCGTCGACGCCAGCAAGACGGGCGAGTACAAGATCGCGCTGAGGCCTTCCGAGAAGGATGCCTTGTGGCAGGTGGGTTCCAGCCCGACCGTTGAGGAGATGTTTGGAGGTGTTACGCGGGACGGGACTATGTTGGCGGATCTGGCCATGCGCAACATTGGGCTCAACGACGGAATGTTCATGCGGGGGGCCCAACCCTTCGACAAGGTGCGCAACTATTTCCGTCTCAGCAAGCCTCCCAAGGTGGAGTTCGAGCATCTCCGGGGCGACGTGGAAACGCGCCTTTTGTACGACCCCATTCCTCTGGAGATGGTCATCGGAGAATATCGGGTGGGTGAGGACGCCTTCCTGGTTCCCCTCACCATCCGGGTGCCGGCCCACGAACTGACTTACGACGCCAATCTTCAGAATGTGAACCGGGCGACCATCCAAGTCTATGGCAAGGCCCAGAACCTTTCGGGCAAGGTGGTCTACGAGTTCGAGGATCTGATCGCCGCGGACACTTCGAAGTCGGGGGGGCTGAAGGAGGGCACCAACTTTCTCTACCAGAAGCAACTGCCCCTCAGGCCGGGCCGGTACAAGTTGACCGTCATTCTCCAGGAAGAATCGAGCAAGCGGGTCGCCACCGAAGTTGCCTCGGTCCAGTTGTCCCAGACCAAGTTGGGAACCCTCACCAGCAGCGCCTTGGTGGTGGCCGACGGATTCGCCTCTTCCTCACCGGAGCAGACCCTTTCCGACCCGTTCGTGACACCCAGTGGGATCAAGGTCTATCCCAACGTCACCCAGAAATTCTCGAGCGGCGCTTTCCTCAGCCTCTACACGGAAGCCTACGAAGTGGCTCTGGATCAGGCGACCCGCCAGCCGGCACTGGACGCCGAGTTCGTGATCTTGAAGGGCCGCGAACAGATCCGGTCGGAGGAACCCAAACTGGTGCAGATGGAGGACCGGGTGATCTTGATGCATACCATTCCCCTGAACGGGGTGGAGCCGGGACGATACCAGGTCATGCTGCAGCTCCGGGACCGGATCAGCGGTCAGGAGGCCTCCAACCGCGCCAACTTCGAGATCCGGGGCGATTGAGAGATCCGGTTTGCTCCATCCATCCCTCAACCGCGCCGGGCTCTGTCCGGTGCTCCGGAGTACGATCGAGGGTCCCTGCCATCGCCTGTTGAGTGCCTCCGTCTTTGTTCTCCCCTGGACGCTACTGCTGGCGTTCAACTCCTTCGCTGCGTCCGATTCCGCATCCTCTTTTCGCGATGTGAGCCGTGAGGCGGGCCTCTCATTCGTCCACGCCAGCGGCGCATCTCCGGAAAAGCATCTGGTCGAGACCATGGGTTCCGGGGGAGGCTTCCTGGACTATGATGGTGACGGCTGGGTGGACGTCTATCTGGTCAACAGCGGCGCCACTCCATCGTCTCCTGCGGCGCCGCCGGGAAGGAACCGGCTCTTTCGCAACAATGGGGACGGCAGCTTCAGCGACGTGACGGACCAGGCCGGGGCCGGCGACCCCTCCTACGGCATGGGTTGTGTCTTTGCCGACTACGACAACGATGGTGACATCGACCTCTACGTCACCAATCTGGGACCCAACGTGCTCTATCGCAACAACGGCGACGGCACCTTCACGGATGTCTCGGCGGCGGCCGGCGTGGCCGATCCCCTCTGGAGCGCCAGCGCCGCCTTCGGCGACTACGACGGGGATGGCTGGCTGGACCTTTACGTCGGCAACTACTTGAAGTTCACCTTCGCTTCCCACCGGCGCTGCTATTCGGGAGAGCTCCTCATCTACTGTTTTCCCCACAGCTACGACGGAGTGCCCAATACGCTCTACCGCAACCGGGGTGACGGAACCTTCGAGCGAGCGAACGAGAAGGCCGGTGTGACCGAGGAAGCTCAGTATTCCAAGAGCCTGGGAGTGCTCTGGCTGGATCTGGAGGGGGACGGAGACCTGGATCTCTACGTGGCCAACGACACGACGGCCAACTACGTTTTCCGGAATGCAGGCAACGGTGTTTTCGAAGACGTCTCGTTGCTCTCCGGAGGCGCCTTCAACGGGATGGGCATGGCGCAATCGGGCATGGGTGTGGACGCGGCGGATCTGGCCGGGAACGGACTCTACAGCATCTTCGTGACCAACTTCTCGCTTCAGACCAACGACCTGTACTGGAACAACGGCCAGGGGATTCTCACGGACCACACGCTCCAGTCCGGCCTCTCCCAGGACAGCTTCCTGCCGCTGGGGTTCGGCGCCAACTTCCTGGATTTCGACAACGACGGGCTGCTCGACCTCTTCGTGGCCAACGGGCACGTCTTCGACAACATCAACTCCATCAATCCCAGCCTGGAATACGCTCAACCCAACCAGCTCTTTCGAAATCGGGGTGAGGGCCGGTTCGAAGCCGTCTCGGCCCAATCCGGGCCCTATTTCTCCCGCAAGAACGTGTCGCGAGGTTCGGCCGTGGCCGACTACAACAATGACGGCCGTCTGGACCTGCTGGTGACCAACAACAACCAGAAGGCGGACCTGCTGGAGAATCGGTCTGCGGGGAATCACCACTGGCTCCAACTGCGGCTCGAGGGGACTCACTGCAATCGGGACGGCGTGGGCGCCAAGGTGCTTCTCGAGGCTGGAGGCCGCCGGCTCAGTCAGGAGGTCCGGGCCGGGAGCAGCTACCTGAGCCAGAGCGATCTGCGGGTCCACTTCGGGCTGGGGGCCGTCACCGGAGTCGAATCCATCGAAATCCGCTGGCCCTGCGGAAGGAGGCAGGCGGTGCCGCCCCCCTCCGGCGTGGACCGCGTGCTTCGGGTCAAGGAGCAGGAGTAGCGTGAATCTGATCCTCCCGGTCGCCTGGGGGGTGCTTTTCTCCCTCCAGGGAATAACGACTCCTCCCGATCCGCTGTTGGAACGGGCTCTGCGGAAGATCGCCGTCAGCGAAGACTACGTGGGGGCTCTGGCCGATCTGGAAGCGTCGCTCCGGGGCCCCAATCCCAATCCTCAAGTCCACTACCAGGCAGGTGTCTGTCACACGATCCTGCGGAACTACTCAAAGGCCCTCGACAGTTTTCGACGAGCCAGGGACCTGGGAGTCCACGGGTGGGAGTTGGAGCTGGGATTCGGCATGGCGTACATCCATCTCGGTCAGGACGCCGAGGCACGGAGCCATCTCGAAAGGGCTTTATCCCTGCAACCCGGCGATCCGAACGCTCTCTTTCATCTGGGGCGGCTGGATCTCATGGCTGGTGATGCGGACCGGGCCACGGAGCGATTCCGCCAGGTGCTGGCGCGCCAGCCGGACCATCAGGGAGCCCTTTTCAGCCTGGGCTCGGCTCTGATTCGCCAGGGGAAGGAACGGGAGGGGAAGAAGGTGCTGGAGCACCATCGGCGGATCGGCCATCTCCAGGGACGCCTCAAATCGCTGAGTCTCATGGCGGACTCTCCAAGGGCCTCCTCCGAGGTCTTTGCCGACTTGGGAGACGTCTATCTGGAGCTGGGCCGGAAGGAGGCCGCTCTCAAAGCCTACGAGAGAGCGGAAGAAATCACTCCGGACACGGCCCTGACCGGTCTCGGCCGGGGAACGCTGGCCTATGGACGGGGAGACTGGACGGAGGCCAGGTCCCATCTCCTGAGATATCTGGAAAAAGTGGGTGGAGATTGCCAGGGGTATCTCTTTCTGGGCCTGATGGAGAAGCAGGAAAAGAAGTTCGGACTGGCCCGCCAACACCTGAATCGCGGACTCGAGCTCTGTCCCGGCCGCCTTCTGATATTGGCCAGCCTGGCCGAGCTGGAGCTCCAGCGGGGAAACGTCGCCGGGGCGGAAGAGTTCTCCCGGAAGATGATCCGGATTGACGCCGATTTCGCCGCCGGTCCCTTCTTTCTGGCCTTTTGCCGCATTTACCAGCAGCGTCTGGAGGAGGCCGAAGAGCTGGGCCTGCGGACCCTGGAGCTGGACGAGAGAAACCCCAATCACCACCTTCTCATGAAAGCGGTCTACCAGGCCCGCGGTGATGCCGAAAGCGCCCGTATCCACGAAGACAAGGCCAACCAGCTCCGTGGCGGATCCAGTCCATGAGACGGATCAGATCCTCAAGATCAGTCGATATTGTGCATTTGAAATGCTTTTTTTCCTCCTGCAGACGGTCCTGCACCGAATTTCCATCCACCTGGATTCTGATCCAGGATGCAGCACTAAATCGAGCGTTCCCCGGAACCCTTGGTCAGGCGGGAGGTTTCCCGCCAATGTCAGAGAATCTGTACGTGGCATTCGCGAAATGAAGAAAGGAGCCTCACCGCCGGTTAGAATGGCCGGGTTTTCTCAGGTGAACGCATGTCATTGAGGGTGTTTCTCAGCAATCTTCCCCGCGGCCACGTGGCCACCATCGCCGGAGTGGGCTGGCGGTCGGGAACCGAGGCCGCCGCCACCGACGCGGGCTGGCCCATGGGAGTCGTGCGCGACCCGCAAGGAGATCTCCTCGTCGTGGATTACCATGGCCAGCGCATCTGGAGGATCGACCGCGAGGGCATTCTGCACACCTTCGCCGGCGACGGGGTCCAGGGGTTCGCCGGGGACGGGGGGCCTGCCAGAGATGCCCGCTTCGACTCTCCCCATGACCTCTGGAGGGACCGGGAGGGGAATCTCTACCTGAGCGATCTGGGGAACCACCGTATCCGGCGCATCGATGCCGCCACCGGCGTCATCACCACCGTGGCGGGGTGCGGCATCCGGGGCCGGGAAGGGGATGGAGGCCCGGCGACGGAGGCCCAGTTGGACATCTCCTCCGGCGTAGCGAAGGACTCGAAGGGCAATCTGTATATCGCCGACGAACCTTCGTCCACCGTCCGGAAGGTGGACACCCGGGGCATCATCCGCCGTTACGCCGGCATCGGTGTCGGGGGCTACAACGGAGACGGACTCCCGGCGCTCGAAGCCGCGCTCTATCATTGCGAGCACCTGGCGGTCGATTCCCGGGACAACCTCTACATCTGCGACAACAGCAACGACCGGATCCGCAAGATCGACAGCCGGGGCATTCTGACGACGGTGCTGGGCAATCCCTATCCCGTGGGCGTGGACTGCGCTTCTCTCCGGTCATCCATCGGTGACGCGGGGCCGGCCGCCGACGCCTGCATCATCATGCCCGACGCCATCTTCATCGACGCTCGGGACAACCTGTACGTCGCCGAGAAATACGGGTTTCGGGTGCGTCGCGTGGACGCGGCCACGGGCATCGTCCGGACGGTGGTGGGCACCGGGATTCCGGGTTTCGGCGAGGACGGAGACATCGGTCCCAACAGCCGGATCAATTCCTGCGAGTGTGGTCTCTGGGCCGACCCGGACGGCACGACGTTCTGGAGCGATTGCAGCGGGCGCCTGAGAAAGGTGGACGGTCGAACCGGCATCGTTTCCACGGTGCTGGGGGGCGTGTCGGTGAGAGACGGCGGCCTGGCGACGAACGCCTTTATCACGGGTCCCAACGGCATCGTGGCGGGATCGGACGGCACCCTCTATTTCGCCGACCTCTGGGGACAGCGGATCCGGGCCGTGGACTTGGAGACCTGGCAGATCCGGACCGTCGCCGGGAATGGCGTTCGCTTCTACGGCGGGGATGGAGGAGTGGCCGTCGAGGCCTATCTGGGGAACCCTCACGACGTGGCGCAGGGGCCGGACGGCGAGATCTACATCGCGGACACCCGCTACAACCGAATCCGGAGGGTCGATCCCTCGGGATCGATTGGGACTTACGTGGGAACCGGAATGAGTTACGACTCAGGCGATGGAGGACCCTCTGTCTCTGCGGGGGTGACGTCTCCTTTATCGGTGGCCACCTCGCCCCGGGGCGACGTCTACCTGGGAGACTCGGTGGGGCGGATTCGCCGAGTCGACCCCGCCACCGGGGTCATCACCACCGTGGCCGGCACCGGGAGGCCGGGATTCGGCGGGGACGGGGGACCGGCTGGTGAGGCTTCCATTTCAGGACCGGCGGCCCTGACTCTGGACCGCCAAGGCAACCTCTATTTTGCCGACGCCGGAAACCATGCCGTCCGTTGCGTCGACGTCAACGGGCGGATGCGAACCGTGGTCGGCACGGGACGCCCGGGGCGTGCTCGCGAAGGTGCCCGGGCGGACCAGGCGCCCCTCGACTCTCCTGGCGGGGTGGCCGTGGACGGGCATGGCAATCTCTACGTCTCGGACACGGGCAATCACCGGGTGCTGGTCGTGACTCGGGACCGGGGCGTGCACGTGTTGGCCGGAACCGGCGAGGGCGGTGAGTCGGGAGATGGCGGACCCGCTTCCCGCTGCCGTTTCAACCATCCCACGGGGTTGGCGCTCCTGGAGGGATGCCTACTGGTGAGCGATCACTACAATAATCGGATCCGGGCCATCAAATTGCCTTGATGCCCCGAGCCGGAGGTCAGGTGGCTTCCGCCGCCGAGAGAGGATCGAGATGAAGCATTCCAGACTTTTTCTGCCTGTGACCCCGCTCCTGATTCTCATGCTCGGAGCTTGCTCCCCGGAGAGCGGCAGTACGGTTGAACCCGCGTTTTCGCTACCCGAAGTGACCACGGGGGCCGCGAGCGCTCTGGGGATGACGGCCATGACCGTCAACGGCAGCGTCCACCCGCACGGACGTTACACGACCTACCACTTTGAGTACGGCCTCTCCACGGACTATGGATCGCGAACCGGGGAGACGCCCTTGCCTCCGCGGCTCGGAGCCGTCTATCACGAGACCTGGGACCAGGGTACGGGAGGATGGTCCAGTTGGTTGACCGCCGAGAGCTTCGAGTCGGGAGGCGCCGAGGGCGGCTTCGTCCGGTTCTCGGAGCCGAGCCGGCACGATCGCAACCACGACGACGGGATCGGCACGCTCCATCTGACCAAGTATCTCTGGACCGGATCTCTGGGTGCAGGAGAGGAGACGGCCCGCGCCTGGCTGGGCGGGGGCGATCCGGATCTCCGGGGCGCACGCGTGAGCCTCTGGGCCCGGGGCAACGACTGGCAGCCCAACGGATCCGAGGTCCTGTGGTGGACCCAGAGCCAGAGCAACATCGAGCTCGGGCACCACCCGGGATGGCGGCGCGCCAACTGGGCCTACACCGGCCATACCCTCACCGATCAGTTGCTGGACGGCCGTTGGAACCTCGTCGACTACCGCTTGCTGAACGATTCCTCGCAATGGACCTATGGGGGGAACAATCCCACGCTCCAGGGAGAGAGCGCCGCCCGCTACTCCTACTGGTCCATCGATCAGGCCCAGGCCCACGTCAATTGCGACTTCTTTCACCTGGCGGCCACCGTGGACATCGACAATCCGCCCACGGGCTCGCTGGACTTCGACGACTTTCGGCTCGTCTACCGGAATCATTCGCTGGTGTATCCCTCCAACGGCGCACGGTTGATCCGGTCGCCGGAAGCCGGGGCCGAGGATCCGGCCCGCCTCACGGACGGATGGCGGCATGGTCCGGGGCGCATTTGGCGCAGCGGGAGCCGGCCGGACCAGCCTCAGGAGTTCGTCTTCGCCCTGGACCGTGAGGTCACCGTGAAGATTATCCAGCTCCACCAGAATCCCGAATGGCCGGGAAAGCAGGTGGAGGTTCTGGCGTCGGCGGATGACCGGGAGTACGTGGCGGTCACCGCGCTGACCCTGCCCGAAATGGCGGAGCAGGGAGCCAACTTCGCCTTCGCTCTGGAGACGGGCCTCACGGCTCAGGCCCGTTATCTCAAATTTCGCCTGATCTCCGGCTATCGGGAAGAACATTGGGGATTGGGGGAAATCGAGGTCTTCGGCAGTGGCGCCCGGATGCTCCCGGATGACGATCTCTATTACGTGAACACCGACCTGGAGGGCCTGACGCCGGGTGCGACGGTCCACTACCGGCTGGTGGCCGCCAATGAGGAAGGAATCGCCTACGGCGAGGACCGGACCTTCATCGTTCCCGACAGCAGCAAGCCCCGCGCCCGGACCGGGAAAGCCCTCCGCGTGGGGGCTCGCGAGGTCAAGGTCCAGGGCCGGCTCAATGCCATGGGACTCCGTTCCCGTTACCACTTCGAGTACGGGACCAACCCGGGGTACGGTTCCAAGACGCCCGGGCAGTACGCCGGGCAGCAGATCAGCCCCCGCACGGTCTTCCACGAGTTCCGGGGCCTGAAACCCGAGACCGGCTACCACTATCGTCTGGTGGTGGCCAACGACGAGGGGATCTCCTACGGCGGCGACCGCAGCTTCCACACGCGGGCCGGGTCGCAGTAGCTGCCCATGCAGCCTGGAATCGTTTCGGGCGGCGCGGAGAAACGGCGAACATGAATCTGCACCAACTGCTCCAACGGCGCCTGGAAAGTGAGGGGCCCGTCCGTGTGGGCCTCATCGGCGCCGGCAAATTCGGATCCATGTTCCTTTCCCAGGTGCCGTCGACCGGCGGGCTCGTGGTTCCGGTCATTGCGGACCTGGATCCGGACCGGGCGCGCCAGACCTGCCTGGCAGTGGGCTGGGACCGGGAATTGGTGGACCGGACCCGAATCGTCCGCAACGGCTTGGAACTGGCCGCTGCCGATGACGTGGAAGTGGTGGTGGAAGCCACGGGGCAGCCTCTGGCCGGGCTCGCCCACGCCCGCAGCGCCATTCGGGCGGGGAAGCACGTGGTGATGGTCAACGTCGAGGCCGACGTGCTGGCCGGCGTGGTGCTGGCCCGGGAAGCGGCCGCCGCTGGAGTCGTCTATTCCATGGCCTACGGCGACCAGCCGGCTCTGATCTGCGAAATGGTGGACTGGGCGCGAGCCTGCGGTTTCCGGGTGGCTGCAGCCGGAAAGGGAACCCGGTACCTTCCCTCGTATCACGCCTCGACCCCGGATACGGTCTGGGACCATTACGGCGTCACCGCCGAGGCGGCCCGGGCGGCGCGGATGAACCCCCGGATGTTCAATTCGTTTCTGGACGGGACCAAATCGGCCATCGAGATGGCGGCGGTGGCAAACGCCACGGGGCTGACGCCGGCTCCCGGCGGACTGACCTTTCCTCCCTGCGGTGTGGAGGAACTGGCCCAGGTGCTCTGTCCCCGGGAAGCCGGCGGCCAACTGCACCACCGCGGGCAAGTAGAGGTGGTCTCCTCATTGCAGCGGGACGGCAGCGCGGTGGAACAGGATCTGCGCTGGGGAGTCTACGTCGTGGTGGAGGCGCCGAACGAATACACGGCGAGCTGCTTTCGCCAATATGGTCTGAATCCCGACGGGACGGGCAGGTATGCTGCCCACTACAAGCCTTTCCACCTGATCGGGCTGGAACTGGGCATTTCTATTCTGTCCGCCGTCTTGCGGGGCGAGGCTACCGGTTGCCCGGACCGTTTTTCCGGGGACGTGGTGGCGGTGGCCAAGCGGGATCTCCGGGGTGGAGAGGTCCTGGACGGCGAGGGCGGCTACACCGTGTGGGGAACCCTCATGACCGCTGCCGACAGCGTGGCGTCGAACGGCCTGCCCATCGGACTTGCCCATGGCGTCCGGCTGCGCCGGGATATTCCGGCGGGCCGGTCCTTGGGTTGGTCCGACGTGAATATCGATCCCGATCTGGATGCGGTTCGCCTGCGCCGGGCTACGGAGCAGACCGTGGCGGAGACGGCCGCGAACTGACGCTCGTAATTCCGCCGCCAAAATTGCCGGTTCTTTCTGACGAGTTGCATGAGGAATTTACTATCAATAGAAAATACTAAGCAAATATATTCTATTGATAGAGAAACTTTCTCTTAGTAACATTACGGAATGCAGGTATCGGAGATCGCAGCCGTCATTCGCCGGGAACTGGAACGCCGCGGAACGAACGCCTACCGGGCGGCAGTGGACGCCGGCCTGCCCCAGAACGCCATCCGATCCGTTCTCAGGGGCCGAGAACCCGGAAGCGACCGTCTGGCCGAGATCTGCCGGGCGCTGGAACTCGAATTCTACGTCGGGCCGCCGAGAGGGCCTCACGAGGTGACGAGTGAGGCTCCGGAGTCATCTGCCGGGGACCCGCGGTGGGTGGGCCGGCTCCATGCCGGGTTGCAGGAATTGAAGGCCCAATTAGCCTCTGCCCATGAGGAGATCAGGGCATTGCGCCGGCAGATAGGAGCGTAAGCGTTGGAAGCCGCCTGCGGCTTTGAACGAGATTGGATTACCGGCATCCCATGATTCGGATTGGCGGCACGGTTCTCACCATCGGCCATTCCAACCACGCTCTGGAGGTTTTCGCCGGTCTCCTTCGGCAACACCGCGTGAACGCCTTGGCCGACGTTCGCTCGGCGCCGTACAGCCGCTACAATCCGCAGTTCAACCGGGAGCCGTTGGCCGTTTCCCTCAAGGCATTGGGGATCGCGTACGTTTATCTGGGACGCGAGTTGGGCGGCCGGCCCGGCAACCGAGGTTGCTATGACGACGAGGGGCGGGTCCTCTATGAGCGGCTTGCCGCTACCGAGTCGTTCCGGCGTGGACTCGAGCGAGTCGTGGAGGGTGCGGCCAGGCACCGCATCGCCCTGATGTGCGCGGAGAAGGAGCCGCTCCACTGCCACCGGACACTCCTGGTCGCCCAAGAGCTCGACAAACTCGGCGTCGGCGTGGCCCACATTCACGCCGACGGGCAGCTGGAGCCCCACGGCGACGCGATGGATCGCTTGATCGATCTCACGGGTCCGCGGCCCGGCGGCGATCTGTTCGGTCGGGCCCAATCTCGAGAGGAACTGATAGCCGAGGCCGTGGAACGCCAAGTGAGGCGCGCCTCCAACGTGGCCGGAAGATCGGCCGTTGCCGCACCGGCGCAGGCTCCTAAGGACCGGCGGCTCTTCTCCTCAGATGGAGGCACCAGGTGATGGGTGCCAGGGGCGGAAGATCGGTTCGTCCTTCCAGATACCTGCGGTGATGATCCGCCGGTGAGTCGTTCCGGACAATTTCCCAGGTGTTGCGAAGGTTCAGGATCGAGCCGACCCGGGCCGGGTCGAAGCGTGAAATCATGGGCTCGCCCCTTTTCTCCACGAACGCCATCAGCCGCGCAAAGAGATCGCGATCTTCCGGCGGCACGCACTCAGCCGCGATCAGGTAGTCGAATACCAGTTCCGATCCTGGACTTGCGATCTCCGCCAGACGATCCAGATTATCGAGGATGGAGGGCCGGGTGAGATAGTAGGTGACCCCCATCCAGTTGAAGAAGGATCGTGCGCCGAGGTCGAACCCGGCCGCAGTGAGCGCGTTTCCGAGATCTCCTCTCTCGAAGTCGAAGGAGACGAGGTTCAATTGAGCGGGAATTTCCAGGTCCGCGGCGGCAAGCCGTTCTCTCTTCAGGCGGATCATCGCCGCACGGTCGATTTCGAATACGTTCAGATCCAGATCCGGCCGGCGTAACGCGAAGGAATCGAAGCCGGACCCCAGGATCACGTACTGGGACACGCCGTTGCGGGCCGCTGCTTCGAGAGCTTCTTCGGCGAACCGGGCGCGGGTCAGCTGCTGAATACTGATGGGCACGAACTTCTTCATGACGATCTTCGAGAGCACCCAGTCGAGCAAACGCGACGAGATGATTCGTCGCCACCGGTTTCCCAGCAGATGGATGGCGTAGGGATCTTCGAAAATATGGGGTTTCCGGTGCCGGAGAAGGTGCCGGGCGCGGCTCACCGCCGCGAGTTCGGCGGTGCGGCTCCCGCCGGTCCGGGCATGATCTTCGGTCGGTGCTGTCACGGCTTCCTCTTTTTTCCCGGCTCGGCCTTGATCGGTGTGGCGCCATTGTATCCTGCATGAGCCGGGCTGGCCCATCATTGGTCCGTGCAGGATGCGGGAACTTGACATCCTGAAGCGGCGTCGAGGGGCGGGTTACAACGGGCCGTCATTGCAGTAGACTTTTCAATTAAGGTCCGATGGTTACGGGCCGAGGCCCCGCCGGATGCGCCGACACCGGGGTGTCTGAGCGTTACGCCGGGGAGCTTCCGGTTCCGGGAAGGTGAAAGAGTTATGCCGGTCTTTCGACGTTTCGCGTGGGTTTCTCTGCTCATCCTATGGAACTCCGCGGCGGCGTCCCTCGCCGCCGAAACCGGAGGCGTTGTGTTTCGGGAGCTGGCGGACGAATACCGGGACCGGATCCGGCCTCTGACCCGGCAGTACTGCTTGTCCTGCCACTCCACCGAGAAGCAGGTGGGCGAGTTGGACCTGGAACAGTTCGCGACCCTGACCGATGTGAGGAGCGGGACCAAGTCCTGGCTCAAGGTCATCGAGATGCTGGACAACGGCGAGATGCCGCCCGGGTTCGCCAAGCAGCCGGCGCCCGGACAGCGGCGGCTGCTCAGGGACTGGGTGGATCGTTACCTCCAGGCCGAGTCGTTGGCCAATGCCGGTGATCCGGGTCCCGTCGTCCTGCGGCGGCTCAACAACGCCGAGTACACCTACACCATCCGCGATCTGACCGGTGTCGATCTGGACCCGGCCGGGCAGTTTCCCACCGACAGTGCGGCCGGCGAGGGGTTCACCAACACCGGCAACGCCCTGGTCATGTCGCCGGCGCTGCTGCAAAAGTACCTGGACGCCGGCAAGGAGATCGCGAGTCACGCGGTGCTGCTGCCGGACGGGTTCCGTTTCTCGCCCCATACCACCCGGCGTGACTGGACCGACGAGGTCCTGGCCCGGATCCGCGGACTCTACGGAATGTACGTGGAGACGGCCGACTTCGGAGTCGGTTCGGCCGTGGGCAACCTCGCAGTCCACAGCGACACCCGCATCGGATTGGCCGGACGGTTGCCCCTGGAGAAATACTTGTCCGCCACTCTCTCGGAACGGGACGCTCTCCGAAACGGGCGGAAGAGCATCGGGACTGTAGCCCGCGAACGTGGTCTGAGCGCAAAGTATCTGAACACCCTCTGGACCCATCTTGAGGCCGAGGATTCCACTCTGCTGCTGGACCATCTCCAGGCGGCCTGGAGCAATGCCGGGTTGGCGGACGTGCCATCGCTGGCGAACCAGATCAGGGCATGGCAAAGAGGCCTCTGGACCTTCGGCCCCGTAGGACTCATCGGGCGGAAAGGGGGCCCCACCCGCTGGATGGAGCCGGTCGACCCTCTGGTCACGCAGGAGCGGATCTGTTATTCCGTTCCCCAGTTCGCCGACGGCCGCAAGCCCGAGGATTTCGTCTTTTCGCTGGTGGTGGGGGACGCCGGGGACGGAAACCGTCACGATTACGTGGTTTGGCAACAGCCGCGCCTGGTGGCTCACGGCCGGCCCGACATTCTCCTGCGGGACGTTAGGAGGCTGGCCCGAAAATTGGATGGGGGGTCCGCGGGCGACGCCTCCGCATGGGGGCTGGATCCGGAACTGTTCGGCAGGCATCCGGACGGACGGGCCGTCGACGCCGACTCGCTCTGCGTCCAGGCGCCCTCGGTGATTCAGATTCGTATTCCGGGCCGTCTCGCTGCCGGCTACGACTTCGTCACTACCGCCGTGCTGGAGAAACAGACGGGCAATAAGGGGAGCGTCCAGGTCGACCTGGAGCCCGGAACCGCGGCTCCGATTTCCAGTCTCCTCCCCAGCGAGGTCATGGTCACGTTCTCGCGGGTGACGCAGGTCTTCTCGGAGAGCCGGGTCGTCTCCTTCTTGAAGCCCATCCTCATCGCTTCCGAGAGTCCCATACGGGCCAGCCTGGAGGCGGCGTTCGACGAGCACCGGGCACTGTTTCCGTCCACCCTCTGCTACAACCAGATCGTGCCGGTGGACGAAGTTCTCACCATCAACCTCTTCTATCGGGAAGACGATCACCTGGCACGCCTCATGCTCGATCGGGAGGAGGCAGCCCGGCTCGACCGGCTCTGGGACGAGCTTCACTACGTCAGCCACAGCGCGTTCCAGCGGGTGTTGGCCCTGGACCTGCTGGTGGAGGCGTTCCAAGGGAACGGGCTGGAAGATCGGACTCAGTACGACGCCGTGCTTCCGCTACGCCGTCTTTATGATCGGGATGCCGCCGAATTCCGGAAGCGTTTCCTCCAGGATGAACCGGTCCAGCTCGATGCCCTGGTCGATTTTGCCGCCCGAGCCTACCGGCGTCCCCTGAGCGACGGCGAGCAGAACCGGCTCCGGCGACTCTATCGCCGGCTTCGGGCCGAAGGGATGGACCATGAGGAGGCGTTTCGGTTGACGCTGGCCCGCATGCTGGTCTCGGCGCCGTTCCTGTACCGGTTGGAAGAGGCTCCCGCCGGTCCGGGCGGTCCGGTCTCCGACTGGGAATTGGCGAACCGGCTGAGCTACTTCCTCTGGTCGTCACTCCCGGATCGGGAACTCCGCTCCCTGGCTGACGCCGGGCGCCTGCGAGACCCCGAGGTCCTGTCCCAACAGGCGCGGCGCCTGCTCAAGGACCCTCGAGTGCGGCGCCTGGCCACCGAGTTCGCCTGCCAGTGGCTGCACATCCACGACTTCGACACCTTGGACGAAAAGAGCGAGAAGCACTTTCCCGAGTTCACCGATCTGAGGTCGGACATGTACGAGGAGTCGATCCGGTTCTTCACCGATCTGTTTCAACGCGACGCCTCGCTTCTGAGTCTGCTGGATTCGGATCACACCTTTTTGAACCAGCGGCTGGCGCGCTTCTACGGAGTCGAGGGAGTCGAGGGGGACGGCTGGCGCAGGGTGAACGGCGTCCGGTCGCTGGGCCGCGGTGGGATCCTGGGTTTCGCCACCACCCTGGCCCGGCAGTCGGGCGCTTCGCGCACCAGTCCGATTCTGCGCGGAAACTGGGTCAGCGAAGTCCTCTTGGGGGAGAAACTGCCCCGGCCGCCCAAGGACGTGCCGCAGTTGCCCCCGGATGAGATCGCCACCGACGGTCTGACCGTGAGGCAGCTCGTGGCGCGGCACACCAGCGACCCCCAATGTTCGGGCTGTCACCTGCGGATCGATCCCTTCGGATTTGCCTTGGAGGGCTATGACGCCATCGGGCGCCGCCGCCAGCATGATCTCGGCGGGCGCGTCATCGATACGCGGACCACGCTTCCGGACGGCACGGAAATCGACGGCTTGACCGGGCTCAGGGACTACCTGGTCAAGAAGCGGCGGGACGCCATCTTCCGCCAGTTCTACCGCAAGCTCCTGGGCTACGCCATCGGCCGCGAGGTCCAACTCTCGGACCAGCCGCTTCTGAACGAGATGCAGGACCGGATGGCGAAGAACGGGTACCGCTTCTCGGTCGCCGTCGACATGATTGTCCGGAGCCGGCAGTTCCGGGAGATCCGGGGCCGGGAGATGCATTTGGCACAGTCGGCGGCAGCGGGAAGAGGGGGAATGATAGGGGGTGAAGGGTCAACGCCAGTCGAATTCCGTGACGACATTTTCTCGCGGGTTCCTGTGCTAGAATCGCCGGCAAGACCCTCGGACCTGGACCAGTGAGGCGCATCATGAAGATTCAACAGCATTCTCGTCGGACATTCCTGCGTGGCGTCGGCGTCACCATGGCGTTGCCCTGGATGGAGTCGCTTCCCGTCTGGGGCGCCGCAACCAAGGCGGCCGTCAACGGCGGAAACCAGGCGCCGTTGCGCTTCGCAGTTCTATTTTCGGGCAACGGTTTTCACACCAAGGAGTGGTGGGCCGAGGGTGAAGGCTCGCAGATGCGGCTGGGCCGGGTGCTGGAGCCGCTGAACGACTTTCGGGAGAAGCTGACCTTCATCCGGGGCCTCTACAACGAAGAAGCCCTCAAGGGGAACATCCACAGTTCCCAGACCGGCAACCTGCTGTCGGGAGCGCCGTTGGCATCGGGAGGGGAGATCCGGTCCGGGACCAGCGTGGATCAGGTCATCGCTCAGCGCTATGGACGGTCGACCAAGGTGCCGAGCCTGGTCCTGGGTTGCGAGCGGTCCAATCCGGGGATCCACAAGAACTATTCCATGCTCTACAGTTCCCACATCTCCTGGAGCTCCCCCTCGGCGCCCACGCCCCTGGAGCTCTACCCGGCCCTGGCCTTCGATCGCTTGTTCAAGGACGAAGTGGAGCGCGGCGACCGGAGCGTGTTGGATGCCGTGCTGGAAGAGGCCCACTCCTTCCGGCGGTCCATCAGCTCGCGGGACCAGCACAAACTGGACGAGTACCTGAACTCGGTGCGCGAGGTGGAACAGCGCATCGAGCGGTCCGGCACGAAGGGCGAGTTGCAAGGCTGGCGGCCGACCCTGGACAAGCCCAACATCCCGCGCCCGCCGGACGGCATCCCACAGGATCTGCAGGAGCACATGCGGCTCATGTGCGACATCGTGGTGCTGGGATTCCAGACCGACGCCACCCGGGTCTGCACCCTCAAGCTCAACAACGACCACAGCTACCTCTTGTTCCGCCACCTTGGCGTCGACGTGGGCCACCACGAGCTGTCGCACCGCGACAACGAAAAATGGCTCCGGGTGAATCAGTTCTTTCTGGAGCAGTACGGCTACATCGCCCGGAAGCTGGACCAGATCCAGGAGGGTGAGCGGACGGCGCTGGACAACTCGGTGCTCATGTACTGCTCGAGCATGCTCACGGGCCGGCACGACGCCACGAAGTTGCCGGTAGTGCTCCTGGGCGGCGGGGGCGGCCAGATCCAGGGGGGACGGATCCTGGACTACCGGGAGCGGCCCAACCGGAAGATGTGCAGCCTGTACCTGTCGTTGCTCGACAAGTTCGATGTCCACCTGGAGCGCTTCGGCGACTCGGACCAGCGTCTGACGGAGATTTGATCCATCGGGCTCGCTACGGCCGGGTTCCACCCCTCGCTTTTCGGAAACTCACGGCTCCGTCGGCTTTTCTCGCGTTTTTCTCAAAAAGAGCGTTCAGGGAATTGTGAGTCGATGAGATGAGTCACGAATTGATCGGCATTTTGGGGGTCGGGGTGACACTGCTGGGGGTCGGTGTCGCTTTTGCCAGCTTCCTTGTGACCAGCATTCGCGGCGTCGAAAAGCGTCTGGTTGCGCGCATCGATTCGCTGGAGCGGCGAGTTGATGGCCTCGAAACCAGGATTGAAGTCGGGCTGGGTGCCCTTGAGAAGAAGTTGGAAAGCCGGATGGATACCCTCGAAAAGAAGGTGGACGACCGGCTGGATTCGATCGACAATCGACTGAGTGCGGTGGAACGGGGGCTGGCAAAGCTCGAAGGGCTGATGGAGGGAATGCGCGACGCCCTGTTCGGGACCCAACGTGCCGCCAACTCGTAGCCATTCCGGGTCGTTGGGGTCGACTATCGATCGCCGCTTGGATTTTTGGAAGGTCGAAGGTCACCCGCGGGAGGACCTTCGTTCTCGAACCGACACCTCTCAGACGGCTGCCTTCAGAATCTCGGCGATTCGCCGGCCCACGATCTTCGCCTCTCCCGGCTGCAGAGTCCACACCAGGACTTCCAGTTCCTCCTTCTCCCAGGGACGGGCGACGATGGCGGGCTCGCCGTCGCGGAGTCGTTCGATAACCTGGTCCAGGTGGATCGGGACCCGGGTCCGGTCCCATCCGATGTGCAGCTGAGGCGATCGGTTGGCGATGGGGGGGACGAACCTTTCGGCCGTGACCCCAGGTATCTTTTCAACCTGTTTGGCGATGGTCTCGACTTGGCGCTCCCACTCTTTCCAGACTTTTTGGTGGTCGAGTTCGATAAAGGTCTCCACCGCCACCATCATGGCCAGCATCTCTTCCTTGTTGACCTTCATACCCCGGCCAATGGTGTTGGCGTGCGGCAACCCGTTGAGCCTGGCGGCTGCGATCAGGTCCTTGCGGCCCAGCAGCAGCCCCGTGCTCTGGGGTCCGCGCATAGCCTTGCCCCCGGAGAAGGTGACCAGGTCGAACCCCATCCGGATGAACTTGGTGAGGTTCTCGGCGGGCGTCACGTCGGCCGCGCAATCGATAAAGGTGGGAATCCCGAGTCTCTTTCCCAAACCGGCGAACTCGGCCGCCTGGATCTGCCCCTTTTCGTCGGCCAGGTTCAGAAACAGCATCATGGCGGTCCGGGAACCGGCGGCTGCCGCCAGTTCCTCCGCCGTCTCCACCTCCACCATGCGTACGCCGCAGTTTCGCACGGCGTGGTCGTAGCTGAATCGGTGTGATTTCTGGATGATGACCTCGTCGCGCATTCCGGACGTGTCCGGGATTCGCTTGATGAACTCTTCATTGGATCCGGTCATGCAGGCGGCCGTTCCCAGCGTCAAGGCGGAGGCGGCGCCGGCGCTGACCAAAGCGGCCTCCGAGCCGACCAGGGAGGCGATCCGCTCGCCCACGACATCGTGAAGCTCGTCCAGATTGACGAACTTGCGTGTGGCGTATTCCCAGGCGTGAATCGCCTCGGGCCGCATCAAGCTGCCGGACAGGGCTGTGGAGGTTCCAGCCGCGTTGATGATGGGGCGGACGCCGAGTTCGGCAAAGTAGTCTCGATTGTTCAACCTGCCGAACAACGGCCGGAAGTTGGCCAGGAAAGGCGAGGTCGACATCAGGGTCAGGAACCATCTCCGGTTGAACATGGGCCGGTTTCCTCCAAAGGCGGGTTCATGGGAATTGCACTGACCTGAGATTACGCCGCCCCCGGGCATTCTGGCAAGAGGCGTTGGACGAGACGCGGAAGCCGTAGGAGACGATCCCCCCTACGGCGCATCGCTCCCGGGAACGATAGTGGCTTTGACACAGCGCATTCCGAGCGCGGCTTCCGTGGCTGCCACGATCCCCTCCCGGCTGAAGGGGAAGAGAACCTGCATGGCCTCCCACGGATACCGGTCCAGACACCGGTCCAGCATTCGGATGCCCAACGGAATGTCGTTGGCGGTGAAGGCCCAGCTACCCAATATGGTGATGTCCTTGGAGCAGATGCGGTGCCAGTTGGTCTCGATGGAGCCGGCGTCGGTGAACTGCCCCATCTCGACGTAGGTGCCTCCGTCTCGAAGCATTTCGATGCCCTCAGGACCCGCAGCCGGGTGCCCGCTGGCTTCCACCACCAGATCGGCCCCGAATCTTCCCGTCAGGGCGCGGACGGCTTCGATTCGGGATCGAGGCTCCGGGTGATCTTCCAGCGAAACGGTGGCGGCGGCGCCGAAGCGGCGGCAGAGGGCAAGGCGCGGTTTCTCAGGCGCGCCGACCACCACCACTCGTCCGGCTCCCATCTCCTGAGCGGCCACCAGGCAGAGAAGGCCGATGGGGCCGGATCCCTGGATGACCACCGTGTCGCCCGATCGAAATCCGCCCGCCGAGACGGCCCGGTTCAGGGCCCGGACACAACACGCGAGAGGCTCCGACAGAGTGCCCCGCAACGAAGGCATCCCCTCGGGCAGGCGGTAGATCTTGGTGGCCGGGAACATTTCCAGGTCGACGTAGACCATCTCGGCCCAACCGCCCCAGAGATGGGGAGGCTTCTCGAACGGGATGTAGCGGCCGTAATAGGTGGGCTGGAGGCATTTGTTGGCCTGGGCCGGGTAGTGGACGCAGTAGTAACACTCCCCGCAAGGCATCAGCGGCGGGAGCATGACCCGGGCGCCCACTTCCAAGGGCTCTCCCATGAAGTCCGAATCGAGTTCCGGCCCGATCTCGTCGATGACGCCGGCCAATTCGTGCCCCAGCGTCAGCGGCCAGGGGAGAGGCTTGGGCCAATGGCCTTTCAAAATGTGCAGGTCGGTGCCGCAGACGCCGCAGGCCTCGATTCGGATGAGGGCCGCCTTGCGGGGCGTTGCCGGTCTTGGGACCGTGCGGATACGGGGAGGAGTTCCGGGTCCGTCATAGGTGGCCACCTGAATCCCGGTCATTTCGAGCGTCATTATGTCGCCGCCGGAGACGGCCGGCAAATGACCGGTTCCCCGAAACTCGTGCGAGAGAACACCCTGCCGGGATCGGTTTGAGGCCGTGGCGACTTTCGCCGGGGGCTGGTAGGCTGTAGTTCCGGCCTGCGGACCCGCGGGCTTGGCGTGAGGGGTTCACCGAAAGGAATCGAGGCATGGATCGCAGACAGTTTCTCAAGGAGGCCGCCTTCACCACCAGCGGCGGAATATTGGGATTGGGAGCCGCTCGAGGCCTCCAGTCCGGGACGGCCGCGGCGGAATCCTCCACGGAGTCCATCCGCGTCGGGATCATTACGGAGCCGGGAGGTCAACACCTGAGTTGGTTCACCCGGGCTCTGGGTGTCCTGGACGGAGTCGAGATGGTTGCTGCGGCCGACGAGTCGGGCGGATTCTTCGAAATGGGCCGGGAGTACCTGGGACCTCGAGCCTCCGAATTCCAGACCTTCAAGGACTATCGCCGGATGATCGAGGAGGTTCGTCCCCACCTGGTGCTGATGGCTCTGGAGCCGGTGCATACCCCGCCGGTCGTGGAGGCCGTCCTTCAGGGGGGAGCTCACGTGCTGACGGACAAGCCGGGCTGTGTGCGCCTGGCCGATTTCGAAAAGGTGGCCCGCCTGGCCGAATCCAAGAATCTGGAGTTGATGCTGGGCCTCACGAACCGGATCAATCCCGCGGCGCGCAAGGCCCGGGAACTGGTGGAGTCGGGCTTGCTGGGAAAGCTCTACGGGACATCGGTCCATCTGGTGGCGGACCACACCCGTTTGACCAAGCCTTCCTACTGGACGAAATGGGTGGCGTCCCGGGAGCGGGCCGGCGGCGGCAAGCTCATCTACCACGGAATCCATTACCTGGACCTGGTCCATTACATTGCCGGAGACACCATCACCGAGGTCGCCGGCTTCGCGGAGAAGGTCGGCGACCAGCCGGTCGAGCTGGAGGATTCGGCCGTCCTGGCCTATCGACTGAGCCAGGGAACGGTGGGGACCCTGAACACGGGGTACTATCTGCCCAAGGGATACAGCACCCTGGTCAAGTTCTGGGGGTCGTTGGGCTGGCTCCAGTTCGACCTGGCTAGCGGCCCTCCCATGACCTGGTACTCGACCCACCCGGACGCACCGGGCAAGGTCCGGTCCTTCTACTATTCCGGGGAACCGAACACCTACACCCTGATGATGGAAGAGGCTGTGAATGCCGCTCGCGGCCTGGGGCCCTTTCCCATCACCACCCGGGAGAGCTTGAATTCACTGAGAGTCGTCTTCGCCGCCTACGATGCGGCTCGGGAGGAGGCCAGTCAGACGGTGGCCTATCCCGGATAGCGGCGAACCGAGAGGACCAGGAGAAGAGGACGATGTCGGAGATCCCCAAAGTCGGGTGGGGCATCATAGGCGCCGGAGATATCGCCCACCGGGTGATGGCGCCGGCCATGCGGGAGTGTCCTCACAGCGAGCTGGTGGCGGTGACCCGGACGACACTTCGGGGAGCGAGGGAATTCGCCCGTCTACACGGCGCCCGGCGCGGTTACGACAGCCTGGAGGATCTGCTGGCCGATCCCCAGGTCCAAGCCGTCTACGTGGCGACACCTGTGGACCGTCATCTGCCCGATACACTGGCCGCGGCCGCGGCGGGGCGGCATGTCCTGTGCGAGAAGCCGCTGGCGTTGAACGTAGCCGAAGGCGAGGAGATGGAGGCGGCCTGCCACCAGGCCGGGATCACGTTCATGACCTGCTACTACCAACGCTTCAACGCCCGGCATCGCAAGATGAAGGAGCTCCTGGAAGCGGGCGCCATCGGACAGGTTACCTCGGCTCGGGTCAACTTCTCGGGCCGGAGCGTGGTCAACCGGGAGGCGTGGCGCCAGGATCCGGCTTTGGGGGGAGGCGGCCCATACATGGACATGGGGACCCATGCCGTCGATCTGCTGCGCTTTTTTCTGGGCGACGTGAGCGAGGTCATTGGCTTCACCGATGTGCTGGCCGGTGACTATGCGGTCGAGGATACGGCAAGCTCGATTCTGCGTATGACGAACGGCGCCCAGGCCGTCGTCACCTCCCACTGGAGCAGCGGGGACCCGGACGAGGACCGCAACTCCATGATCGAGATCCTGGGGACGGAGGGGATCCTTCGGACCGCACCGCTGCATGAGAAGTTTTCCCGGGGAAGATTGTTGTTGGCCACCCGTCAGGGTGAAGAGAGTTTCGAGTTTGAAGAGAGTACCCACGTTCAGGTGCTCAGCGAGTTCGCGGCGGCTCTGGCCGAAGGCCGCGAAACGGCCATCACCATCCAGGACGGAATAGCCGCTCAAAAGGTGGTGGAGTCGGTCTATGCCTCGTCCCGGAGCGGCCGGGCCGTCCAACTGAATTAGAGGACACCGAGAGGAGATATTCGTCATGTCCGAAGACATCCGCGTCGGCATCATCACCAAGCACCGGGGACCCCACCTGAGCTACTACATGAGGTCTTTCGCCACCTGCCAGGGAGTGAAGCAGGTGGCCATTGCCGACTCCACCGGACGCCATTTCAAAGACGCCGGGGAGATCCTCGGAAAAAGTTATCCCGGGCTCAAGACCTACCGGAACTACCGGAGAATGCTCTCCGCCGAGAAGCCGCAACTGGTGCTGGTGACCATGGAGGCGCACATGGCGCCCAAGCGGATCCAGGCCGCGTTGGAGTCGGGCGCGCACGTCGTGTGCGAGAAGCCGTCCTGTGTCCGGGTCGGGGATTTCCAGAAACTGGCCGATTTGGCGACGTCCAAGAACCTGTGCCTGATGCTGGCCATGGCCAATCGTTTCGCCCCTCCGGTCCAGAAGGCCAGGGAACTGGTCCAGGCCGGAAAGTTAGGGAAGCTCTTCAGCGCCGACGTCTACATGGTGGCGGATCAGACGCGATTGACCCGGCCCAGGACCCAGAATTCCTGGGTCTCCAAGAAGGCTCTTTCCGGCGGCGGCCACCTGATCTGGCTGGGGATCCACTGGCTCGACCTGGTCCAGTACATCACCGGGGATCGGGTCCACAAGGTGGGCGGCTTCACCAGCAACGTGGGGGGGCAGCCGGTGGACATCGAAGATGCCGCGGTGCTCAGCCTCCTCTACAAGAGCGGCATGGTGGGCACCATGCACTCGGGCTACTATCTGGACCGCGGATACCACAGCCACGTGGCCATTTGGGGCGAGAAGGGCTGGCTTCGATTCGATCTGACGGCTCAGCAGCCGCTGGAATGGCAATCGACCCTCGAGGGAATGCCTCAGGGGATCCAGACGTTTTCGTACAGCCGGGGGACGAACTTCTATCTGGGAATCATCCAGGCCGCGGTGGATTGTGCCCGGGGTCCGGGGGATTCGGGCGAGAGCGCCGATGAGAGCCTGAGCGTTCTCAAGACCATCTTCGGCCTCTACCGGGCGGCGGAGACGGGACGGACACAGACGCTGGACTCCTAGTCCCCGATTCGCACGTTTCGAACGCCGTGGCGCGTTCGCCTTCGGGAGCAGGACTCCCGAGGCTCTCGTCGGTTCATGTCTGAAGGAGAGCGGACCATGAGTCGAATCAATGGGGCGATAGTCAAGGGTGCTCTGGCCGGCGGAGGCGTGCTGTTCCTCTGGGGGGTCTTCTACTGGATGGCGCTCCCCTGGCACCAGGCGGTCTTCGGGCAATTCCAGGACGAGGACGCAGTCGCTTCGGTCCTGACGCAGAATGCTCCCCAGTCGGGCGTCTACGTCTATCCAGGCGGTCAGGACGAAGAAGCCGCGGAAAAGATGGCGCGGGGTCCCTTCGCCTTCGTCGTCTTTCGTACCGGGGGAACAGCGTCCATGGTCCGGCCCCTGTTGACTCAATTGGGCATCCAGGTCCTGGCGGCGTTCCTCATTTCCCTGCTCTTGGCGAGGGTCGGAGGCAGCAGCTATTGGGAACGGGTCGGTTTCGTGCTCCTCCTGCTCTTGACCGCCGGCATTCTGTGCCACCTGCCCAATTGGAATTGGTGGCATTTCTCCACGGGGTATGTCCTGACGGCATTCATCGACTTGCTCGCCGGTGGATTTCTAACGGCTCTGGTTTTGGCCCGTATCATCCGATAGGGCTCCCATGGCGCTTGCCTTGGTTTTGCTGGTTTTCTCAGGTCTGGTCCCCTCTTCCCTGCAGTCTGCATCGCCGAAGACGCCTCGCGAGGGGCCTTACGAGCTCCGGGGCCGAATCGTGCTGCCGGACGGAGGATCCCTTCGAGGAAGCTCCCCGTTGGTGATCCTGGAGGCGGTGCAGTTCCCACTACGGCGAAAGGTTCACGCCGGCTGGGGTGGGAAGTTCCGGATCAAGAAGCTGCCCCAGTCGGCCTACAAGATGGTGATCCTGATTGCGGGCCGCGGAGAGATGAAGCGTACCGTGGACATCGGACCCACCTTGGCCGACAAGAAGGGTCGAATCGAAGCCACTTTCGTGTTCGAACCCACGGCGTTGGCCGAGCCCATGGCTACGGTTTCGGCGACGCGCCTGTCGGTGGACTCCAAGGCCGTGAAGGCGTACCGGAAGGCGTTGAAGAAACTGGAGAAAGGAGAGTCAGCCGAGGCGGTAAAAGAATTGGAGAAGGCAGTCGCGATCGATTCCAGATACGCGGAGGCCTGGAACCGCCTGGGGACCATCGCCTACGTCTCCCGGGATTTTCCCCGGGCGGAGTATTGTTTCCGCCAAGCCCTCGAACACGCTCCGGAATCCTATCCGCCGGTGGTCAATCTGGGCGCGGCGCTACTGGAGCTGAACCAGACGAACAAGGCGTTGGCCATGAACCTTCGGGCCGTTCGGATGAAAAAACAGGATCCGTTGGCCCATGCCCAGTTGGGAAGTTCCTATTACCAACTGGGGCGTCACGGCGAGGCGATCAAACATCTCAAGCGGGCGAAACAGTTGGCTCCCCGGCACCACTCCGCCCCCCAGTTGATCCTGGCGGACATCTACTGGTACCGGAAGCAGTATGCGGCCACCGCTCAAGAACTGGCCGAGTTTCTCCATTACCATCCGGATTGGCCGGACGCAGACCGGTTGAACGCTATCTTGCGGCGGGCACGGGCACTTGCCGCCAAGCCGGTCCAATCCACTGTCGACGAACAACAGAAGGCCGAAGGGGGCGAGGCGAGTCGATGACCGGCATCACCATGCTGGGGACCGGACTCATCGGCGGGTTCTATACGCAAGCGCTGCAGCGAAGAGGCCGGGAACAGGTCCGGGCAGTCTATTCCCGAACTTCGCAGCGGGCGCGGGACTTCGCGCGCCGATGGGACATTCCCCGATGGACCGCAGACCTGGAGGAAGCCGTCGGCGATTCCCGGACCCAGGTGGTGGTGGTCGGGCTTCCCAACGACCTGCACCGGAGAGCGGTAGAGCTGGCCGCCCGTGCGGGCAAAGCGGTCCTGTGCACCAAGCCCCTGGCGCGGACCGGCGCCGAAGCCCGAAGCATGCTGGAGGCGGTGGAGCAGGCAGGCGTCTTTGCCGGTTACCTGGAAGATCTGGTCTACACTCCCAAGACGTTGAAGGCACTGGAAACGGTGAGGTCGGGCGCCCTGGGCCGGATCCTCTGGGTCCGTTCCCGAGAGGCCCATTCGGGTCCGCACAGCGCCTGGTTCTGGGACCGCGACCAGGCCGGGGGCGGCGCCATCGTCGATCTGGGCTGCCACTGCATCGAGATCATCCGCAGTTTCGTGGGCAAGGAGGTCTACCCCAGGGAGGTCCTGTGTTGGGCCGACACCCTGGCACACCCGGTGGAGAGCGAGGACAACTCGGTGACGCTCATCCGGTTCGACGGCGGAGCGCTGGGACAGTTCGAAGTGAGTTGGACCTTTCGGGGAGGAATGGACCTGAGAGACGAGGTCTCGGGAACCGACGGGACCATCTGGCTCAACCACTTTCTCAGGACCGGGTTCGAGGTCTATTCCTCGGCGGGAGGGACCGGCTACGTGGCGGAGAAGGCGGAAACCGAGTCGGGGTGGACCTTTCCCGTGGGCGACGAGGTGGAAGAGCTGGGATACGGCCGCATGTTCGACGACATGTTCCAATCCATGGAGGCCGGGCGGTCCCCGCGGGAGACCTTCTATGACGGCTACGTGGTCAACGCGGTCATCGACGCTTGCTACCGCTCCGCCGAATCCAAGCGGTGGGAGCCCGTCGGTCTGGATCCCTGGCGCGGAAGTCTCGAGGCCCCGTCTCGTGGAGAATCGCCGGAGACGGTCGCCGGGAACCTCGTGGTGAAGCGGGAGCGAATGCCGGACGGGCGCCTGAAGCTGATCCTGAAGGATCCCGGATCGGGCCGGATCACGGAGCGCTGGGAAGACAGAGGGAATTAGGAATTAGGAATTAGGAATTAGGAAAGAGGAAAGAGTGAAGAAAGGCGGGTCGGTTACGCTCGGCGGAAGGAGTTTTTCTCTCTCTTTTCTATTTCCTGTTTTCTCTTTCCTCGCCTTTCAGTGCTCCATGACCATTCCGCCGTCGATGTTGATGGACTGGCCATGGATCCAGGAGGCCGCCCCGGTGCACAGGTAGGCGATGAACGCCGCCACTTCTTCCCGGGTTCCGGTGCGTCCGATGGGATGCGACTCGCCCATCTCTTTCCATTGTTCTCCCCGGCCGAACCGGTCCATGCGTGACGTGTCGACGGCGGCAGGGCAGATGCAGTTGACGTTGACTCGGTGCGGCCCCAGCTCGTGTGCCAACGATTGGGTCATGCCGACCTGGGCGAAATTGGCGGCGCAGTAAGCCAGGGCTTCGGCGGCTCCCCGCTTTCCGGCTGAGGAGGCCACGTTCACGATCTTTCCCCCGTCTCCCTGCCGGATCAGCGGCGGGATCACCGCCCGGGCGCAGAGGTAGGTGCCCCGGACCTTGACGTCCAGCACCCGCTGGAAGACGTCCGGGTCCAACTCGGCGGTGGCGACGCGGTCGCGGCCGATGGGCATGGCCGCGTTGTTGATCAGGATGTCCACCCGGCCGAATTCTCCCAGGGTGCGGGTGACCATCCTGTCCGCGTCCTCCACCCGGGTGACGTCGGCCACCAGGGGGAGGGCCCTTCTGCCCAGATCGCGCACCCGCTCCGCGGTGCTCTCCACGTCCCGCCACCCCAGCTTCCGCTCATCGGGCGGAAAGGTTTCCGGGTCTCGGCCGGTACCGGTGACCACGACGTCGGCCCCAAGGCGGGCCAGGGCCATGGCGGTTTCGAAACCGATGCTCCTGAGGCGGCCTGCTCCGGTGATGATGGCCACCTTGTCCTTCAATTCGCCCATCGACACGCCTCCCTTTGCCAGATCTTCAATTCGTGCCGCACAGTCTACTACGGTGTCCGGTCCGCTTCGCATCCAGCTTGCCGCTATCCCTCAAAGGACGTACTATTCCAGTCTAACCTGAGTTCAATCGAAAAAAGGAGGGACGCCGTGAAGACTCGGTATTTGCCGGCAATCGCATTGTTTCTGGGGGCGTCCGCGACGCTTCTGGCTCACCCCCACCTCAACAAGATGGTGAAAGCCACGCTTCCCAACAAGGTCGAGGCCAGCATCGCGTACTACACCGTGCCGGCCAACATGGAGCACGTGAAGAAGGTCCAGGTCGGGGCTTTCGTCCCCAGCCGCGCCGTCCTCTCCCTCTCCGGCAGCACCGCTTCCGGGTCGACCGCGATTCAGGCGGGTGACTACACCATCGGCGCCGTCAGGAACGCCGGCGATTGGACCCTGGCTCTCTATCCGGGCAAGCCGGCCCGCGGGATGGCGCCGGACAAGTCCAAAGTGATCCGTCTCGATTCCAGCTTCTCCGACTCGGAGGGCACCGCCCACCACGTCTCTTTCGACCTGGCGCCGGGCCATGGAAAGCTGGAAGGCAAGACGACGGTGATCTGGCACTTTGGGAACCTCTACGTCGCCGGAGCATTGCAGTAGCCTTTCCTCGTGATCGTCGCGCGTGACGTGGCGGCAAGGCGCAGGCCGGATCGACGCAGTAAGGCCGCGGGTGCTCCGGGCATGATTCCCGGTATCGTGAGCAACTGCTGGCAGCGGCAGTTGGAATGGGGAACTGCGCTGGACGACCTGCTGAGCCAGACGTTGGACCGGGGTTTTTACGCCGTCGAATTGAGGCAGACTTGTCTGGGTTCGTTCGAGGAGCCGGAGGGCTTCGTGCCCAAGGTGTCGGCCCTCGGGCGCTTGGCGGACCGTTTTCGGTCAATCCGGTTTGATCTGGCTCTCGCTTTTCCGTTCCTGGGTCCGGGCGGAGTTGCCGAAGACTCCCTGTTCCAAATCGGAGTGGACGCCGCACGGGCGCTATCGGGGCGCTTTCATCCCCACCTGCGGCTGGTCGATCTGGCGACGACGGGCGAAATGCTGCAAGGAAATGAGCTGCGGGTTGCGCATCAGGTGGTCCGGCTCGTGGAACCGATGGCGGACGCCGGGGGCTGGCTCTCTCTGGAGCATTCCAGACAACCTTGGACCAGCTTCACTCGAGTAATGGACGAGGCACGCCGCCTATTGGGAAATCGTTCGGACCATCTCCGCCTCTGTTACGATCCGGCCAATCTGTTGTTCGCTTCCGACCGTCCCGATCCGTCTCACGTGGTCCGGAGCCTGGATGTCTCCAACCTGTCGATGGTCCACTTGAAACAGTTCCGGGCCGGGGAGCACCAGACTTCGATCGAGGACGGTGAGATCGACTGGGAAGCTCAGATCACGGGTCTGGCCCGGCATGGATACAGCGGGCCCGCCCTTTTCGAGGTCCGGCCGGACGAACCGATCTGGAGGAACCTCGATCGGGGCCGGGCCTATCTGGAGTCACTCGGCGGGCGTTTCACGGGTGCCCAGTCCGGAGGAGGTGTGGAATGAGTAGAGCAACGGTATTCCGGAGACGGAAGTGACCGAGGCGGGGGCCAACAAGCTTTCGGTTCTTGAATTGAAGAACGGCATCTTCACCCGTGGAATACTCTCCGAGGCTCAAGAAGATGCCCTATCTGGACCCGGAAACGGCCATCTATCCGGACGATCTGGAGGCCTGGGAAAAGCAGGCCGGGGTTCAGGTGGCCAGCGGCGATGCGGTCTTCATCCGGACCGGCCGTTGGGCTCGGCGCGATGAAAAAGGGCCTTGGGACGTAGGGCAGGGCTCCACGCCTCCTGCGTCAAGTGGCTGAGGCAGCGGGACGTGGCCCGGGTGGGCAGCGACGCCGCGTCGGACGTCCTCCCGTCCCAGATCGAGGGCGCCGATCAGCCGGTTCATCAGTTGCTGCTCGTGGCCATGGGAGCCCCCATCTTCGACAACTGTGATTTGGAGGCGCTGGGGAAGGAGGCCGAGAAACAGGGCCGCTGGGAATTTCTCCTCACGGCGGCGCCGCTTCCGGTTCCGGGAGGCACCGGCTCACCGTTGAACCCCATAGCGACATTTTAGGAAAGAGGAAAGAGGAAAGAGAGAAGAAGGGTTCGTCCGATGGTTTTGGGGTTGGCCATGCAAAGAGTGAGAATCGGTTTGATCGGGGCCGGCTGGGTTGCGGTGAATCGCCATCTGCCGGCACTTCAGATGATCCCGGAGGCGGACCTGAAGCTGATCTGGTCCCGTAACCGGGACAAGGCCCGGGACGTGGCCGGCCGTTTCGGAGTCGGCGCCATTGCAGACCGGTGGCAGGAGGTGATCCATTCGTCCGAGGTGGATGCGGTCATCATTGCCACACCCCCGGTGCTGCACCTGCCAGCGACGGCCGAAGCCCTGGAGGCGGGGAAGCATGTCCTCTGCCAGGCTCGAATGGCCCGAAACCTGGATGAGGCCCGGAACATGGCGGCTGCAGCCCAGGCGTCCGGGCTGGTAACGGCCCTCTATCCGCCTTTGCCCGGTCTCAAGGGCGACCGCGTCATGATCCGGCTTCTGCACGAAGAGGGTTTCGTGGGGCAGATTCGTGAGGTCCGGATCACGGGGATGAGTGTGGATACCGATCCGGAGAGTTACCGGAGTTACCGTTGGGACCCGCAGGTCTCCGGTATCAACACCATGACTCTGGGAATGTGGAACGAGGTGGCCAATCGATGGTTGGGTCCCGCGGTCCGGGTCGCGGCGCTGGCTCGTTCTCACCGGCACGGCGGCTCCGAGCCAATGGGTGTGCCCGACTCGGTGGCAGTGGCGGCGCAGCTCGAGTGCGGCGCCACTGCCAGTTACCAATTTTCCAATTGGGCGGCCGGATCTCCCGGGAGCCGGATCGAGATCTACGGCGACCGGGGCGCCATCGTCTACCGTCTTTTTGCCGAGGAGATTCAGGGACTCTCGGGTTCGGATGCGGAATTCAAGCCGATTCCCATCCCCGGTGCGGAGCAGCGTGTGCAGGACACCGACTCCCAGTTCATTCGAGCCATCCTGGAAGGGACTCCGGTGGAGCCGTCCTTTCAGGAAGGACTCCTCTACATGCAGTTTCTGGAAGCCGTGGCTATTTCTTTGAAGACGGGCCGGTCGGTTTCACTGCCGCCCGAGCCGCGCATGGAAACCTGGGACCGGTACCTGGGTTGTTAGTCACCGGGCATTACGCGTCAGGGACTTGAGAGTCGTGTGCCTTCTCCTCTTCAGGCCGCGGTCCAGCCACCGTCCACCATCAGGTTGTTCCCGGTGATGTGCCGAGCCGATTCGGAGCAGAGAAAGAGAATGGCCTGGGCCAGTTCCTGAGGTTCCACAATCTCCTTTTGCGGGACGGCCCCGAGCATGACCTTCTCCAGCACCTGCTCTCGTGAGAGTCCGTGAAGCTCGGCCTGCCTGTCGATCTGATTTTCCACCAGGCGAGTCCGCGTATAACCGGGTGAGACGGCGTTGACCGTGATGCCCCGGGTGGCTACTTCCAGGGCCACGGTGCGGGTGAGTCCCAGCAGCCCGTGCTTGGCGCTCACGTAGGCCGTCTTGAAGGGGGAGGCAACCACGGCGTGAATGGAGGTCATGTTGATGATCCGTCCCCACCCCTGGGCCGCCATGCCGGGTACGAAGCGCCGGATGTACAGAAAGGGTCCCCGCAGCAGGATGCCGTTCAGCCGGTCCCACTCCGGAATGGGGAACTCCTCCACCGGACTGAGATATTGGACGCCGGCGTTGTTGACCAGAATATGAACCGTCCCCAGCGCCCTGATGCAATCTTCGTGGACCCGGTCCACGTCGTCTTCCGCGGCTACGTCCGCGATCAACTCCAGTGCCCTTCCACCCTGCTGCCGGATGGAAGCCGCTACGGCGCCTACGGCGTCCCGGTCCAGGTCCACGCAGCAGACGGCAGCGCCAGCCGAAGCCAGCGTGGACGCCACCTCACGGCCGATGCCGTTACCCGCTCCCGTCACCAGCGCAACTCGTCCCTCCAAAGTCAGGTTCGACGCATTCATGGTCCGATTTCCTCGTTCTCCAGTTCCTCCAGTGCCCGGACCAGTTCTTCCCGTGCATGCTGGTTCCCCTGTGATTCGGCGATCCGGATGCCGCGAGCGAGGGTTTCCCGAGCCTCCCCGATCTCTCCCGAAAGGACCAGAGCCGATCCGAACTGATAGTAGGCAGGGACGTACTGCGGGTGGAGGTCCACCAAGCGGCCGAAGGCCTGGAGCGCTTCCTCGAACCTGCCCAGGCGTTTGTATTCCATGGCCAGACCGTAGAGGGGAAAGGGGCCGCCGGAGCCCTTGGCCACCAACTGCCGCAGCCTTGCCAATCGGGACGGAGCAGCCATGAGTTCCTACCTCTGCGCCCATTTGAGCTTCTCTCTCAAAACGTCGAAGAAGCTCTTGTTGTGGGGCTTGATCAGTTCGATTCGCCGATGGGAGCTGGTGCAGACGATCTCATCCCCCTCCGCGAGCTCCACTCCCTGCTGGCCATCGACGGTCAACATGACGTCTTCGCCCGAGGTCAGAGTGATCCGGACCTCGCTTTCGGGAGGGAAGACCAGAGGGCGGTTGGTCAGGGTGTGGGGGCAGATGGGAGTCACCACGGTGCAGGCCAGAGAGGGCAGCACGATGGGGCCTCCGGCGGCGAGAGAATAGGCGGTGGAGCCGGTAGGAGTGGCGATGATGAGACCGTCGGCCAGGAACGTGGCCATGAAATCCTCATCGATGTAGGCATCCAGCTGGATGATCCGGGCCAGGGCGCCCTTGGTGATGACCACGTCGTTCAGGGCGTGAAAGCTGGTGCTGGACCCGTCGTTCCGCTTGACGGTGGCGTCGAGGAGCCGTCTCTCGTCGATCCGATGCTCGCCCTTCAGCAGCCGGTCCAGGGCTTCATACAGCTCGTCCAGAGTGACCTCGGTGAGGAATCCTAGAGAACCCAGATTCACTGCCAGGATGGGTGCGTTGTTGTCACCGATCGCCCGGGCCACCGAGAGGATGGTGCCGTCGCCTCCGAATACGATGATGGCATCGACCTGGGAGGGCATCTGCTCCCGGGTCACTCCCGGGTAACCTGAGAGTCCGAAGTTCTCCAGGACGCTCTCCTCCACCAGCGTTTCGCAACCTCTCCGCTGCAGCCATTGCAGAATCTCCTGCAGGTTGCGGGCGAATTCGGTGCGGTGCGGTTTGGAAACGACCCCGACTTTCAAAGCCGCCGTTCTCCCCGACGGTTGGATTCGTTCGGACCGCTCAGTCCCGGCTGCGTCGAAGGAACTTGTCCCGGCACTCCTCGGAGCAGAAATAGAGGTTCTCCTTCTTGGCGCGGGTCCGGATCGCCAAGTCGGTGGCGACATAGATTCCGCATTGGGGATCTTTCACCATCCGCCCGCGGACCGTGGCGCGGGCTCTGTTCCAACGGCCCCGGGAGCGGTTTCCGGAGGATTTCCGCCGGGTTCCGAAAATACGGGCGATGATTGCCCGCACGACCAGGAGGAGAAGCAGTAAGAACAGAAACCGGAGCAACACTGTCCATCCTCAGGACTGCTCTTGATTCAGTTGTTCGCGAGCGTTGTTGATTTGTTCCTTGATCCGCTCCCGGCGAGGATACTCCGGGTGGGTCGCCAAGAGTCTCTGCCAGATCCGGATCGCCGCTTCGAATTCGCCGGTAACGAAGTGGGCGATGCCCAGGTTCTCCAGCGTCTGGGGGTGATTCGGGTCCAGGGAAAGGGACTTCCGATAGGATGCGATAGCCGATTCCACCTGTCCCTGGTAGAGCTGGGCCGTTCCCAGGTCGGTCCGGACGTTCACATTTTCGGGATCCAATTCCAGGGCCTCCGAATACCAGGAAGCGGCCGCGTCGAAACGTTTCATGTCGTAGTACGAATTGCCCAGGAGAATTCGCACTTCCTTGTCTTCGGGATGATCCCTGGCGTGCTCCTGGAGTCTGGCCAACTGCTCCAGCACTTCCGTAGGGGGGTGGTCGGAAGGCAGGGCGGAAGAGTTTTCCTGCGCTTGGGGCGCCGGCTCGGGAACTGTGGCCTCTTGCTGAATTCGAGCGGCGAAGAAACCGAGGATGAACCCTATGGCGACACCCGTCGCGGCCGCCACCCGCGGCTTGTTCTGCATCGGGGCGCATATGTTATCATAATTTCCTCGGTGGGCCGTTGGAGCTTCGACGGATTCGATGAATTTGCGCGGCGAACTTCCCCTCCAAGGACCGTTGAACCATGTATCGAGGCCAGGATATCGGTGATCGCGATCAACTCGTTGCGACTTGTATCGAGATCCTGAAGTCCGGAAGCGAAGCCGAGCGGTTCAAGATCCTTCCTCACGTCAGTGTGACCCGTTGCAAGCGTTTCCTGGACCCGTTGCTGGAACTGCTGGGCTCCCGGAACCCGGGCGACAAGGAGTTTGCGGCGTTGGCGCTGGGCGCATTGGGCGATCCGGAGGCGGTCGACCCGTTATTCGCCGTCTTGCAGGACGCCCAGATCTTCGCCAAAGGCCAGAACCGCGCTCTGGAAGCCGCCGTCATCCTCACTCTTGGCGAGATCGGCCACGAGAGTGCCGTCGATCTTCTCCTCCAACTGTATGGCCTGAGGTATCTCGGTGAGCCGTCGGCCCACAATCGCAAGGTGAACGTGCTGTCGGCGTTGGGCCTGCTGGCTCAGCAGGGTAGTGAACGTGCAGTCGGCGAGTTGTTGACCTTTGTCGCTCAGGAGCAATCCGATCGGCAGGCGCAAGCCGTCACCGAATTGTCCGTCGCCTACTGGCATCGCGCCCATCAGGTACCGGATACGGTCCTGAAGATCATGTACAAGATGACCCAGGCTGGCGCGGATGAAGTCCGAAGGGCGGCGGTCGCTGCCCTCTCGACGCTGGCGAACCTGGGTTGCCGCAGGGCCGAAGATTATTTCTCCGCTCCGGCGTCCGGCTGAAACCGGGTCCGCAATTTCCAGTCTGGTCTCTCCAGAGGACGCTTTTATGCTGCCATCGAAACCGGCGCCAGGAATTGGTGCAGGCAGAGGTAGTGAAATCGGCGAGAGGCAATTCAGGACAGACCGCTCAGCGCCCGCCTCTCCCGCCAATCAGGAGATATAGGCGGCCCGGCGAAGCTTTTATTGATCGCCCTTCAACTGCTTGACTAGATCTCGGGCTACCGGCGCGTTTTCGCCATTGGGATTGAGCTTGGCGTATTCGGCCAGATGCGTAATGGCCCCATCCAGCTTGTTCATGCCCAGCAGGACGATACCTAGCTGGTAATGGGCTTCGGAGTGCGTGGGGTCGGAGGTGACCGCATTTTGCAGGGCCTCCGCCGCCTCCCTGTTCTGTCCCTTGTTGATGAAGGTCACGCCCATGTTGTAGTAGTTGATGGCGGCTGCGGCCGGATCGACGGCGGCGTTGAGTTCCGCCGATTTCTTGAAGGCTTCCTCGGCCTTGGACGAATTCCCCATGTTGGCGTAGATGTTTCCCAGATTCTGGTAGAAGGTGGCGTTGCTGGGAGCGATCTCGATGGCCTTGTCGTAGGCTCCAATGGCGTCGTCGTGCTTGTTCAGCTTCAGGTAGGCGTTGCCGAGATTGGCCCAGATGGCCGGCCGTTTGGGATCCTTGGCGACGCATTCCCGGAATGCCACCACCGCTTCTTCGAACTGTCCCAGATTCAAAGCCATGATTCCGCGGTTGTAGGCGGCCCGGACTTCCTTGACCACGGTCTGCTGCTTCATGAACTGTGCGCGTTCTTCCTTGGTCATCTCGAAAGCCAGCTTGCCGGACTTGCCCTCCTTGAGGGTGAAGTCGACGATGCCCCGCTTGCCGCCGCCCCTGGGGTCGAAGCCGCCGTCATCGACGCCGAAACTGGCGCGAACGCCGGACTCGTATTCGGTGCGGTAACCCGGCTTCCGAGCCACTACAGTGTAAGTAGCTTGGAGATTCACGGCGCCGTGGTAGTACTTTCCCTTCTTATTGGTCTTGAGGTTGTATTTCCGGCTGGTGTTCTCGCTTCGAATCGAGATCTCGACTCCCTCGACGGGATTGCCGGCCGCGTCCTTGACCGTTCCCTCCATTTGTCCCACCTGAGCTTCCAAGGTCGGAGCGGTGAGAAGGAGCAGTACGACGGCGATGGAGATCGTGGAGTATTTCATGAGTCTGCCTTTCTCAATCGTGGTCCATCCGAAGCCGGATCTTCCCGATCCCGATCCGGGGACCACCACTCTTTGGCCGAGGTCCTGATAGGTTCAATATTATCGACGATGGGAAAGCTTGGCAAGCTGCGCGTGAACAGATATCCATAGCGGCGTGTGCGCAGTCGGCTGTCGAAAACCGCTAGAATCCCGCGGTCCTCCCGGGAGCGAATCAGACGTCCCAATCCCTGGCGCAGGGCGATGGTGGCCGCCGGTACCGAGTAGCGGAGAAACGAGTTTTCCCCTTGTTCCTGCAGCCGCCTGAGCCGGGCGGCCACCACCGGTTCGGTGGGGACCTGGAAAGGCAGTTTGTCGATCAGGACCGCCCTGAGGGCGTCTCCCGGCACGTCCACTCCCTGCCAGAAGCTGGAGGTGGCGCAGAGTACCGCGTGAGGCGTCTGCCGGAACTCGTGGAGTAACTGCGACCTGGGACGATCGCCTTGGCAGAGCAAGGGATACGGCAGGCGTTCAAGCAGCAGGTCGTAGACCCGGTTGAGCTGCAGATAGCTGGTGAAGAGGAGGAACGCGTGCCCCTGGGTCAGCTCGAGGATCTCCTCCAGTTGCCGGACCAGTTGGTTCAGGTATCCGGGTGAACCCGGCTCCGGGAAGCGCTTGGGAATGTAAAGGAGCGACTGTTTCGAGTAGTCGAACTCCCCGGCGGTGACCATTTGGCGAGCCTCGCCGAGACCCAGGCGGGTCCGTACGTAGGAGAAGTCTCCGTCGGTGGTGAGAGTTGCGGAGACCAAAATGGCGGACGGGATCTGGGAGAAGAGCCTCTGCTCCAAGGTTGAGGCCACCTCGATCGGAGTCAGATTCAGAAATGTGCCGCGTCCCCGGCGCCGCATCCAATGGACGCTCTGCCGATCTTCCAGGTCGAAGAATCGTTCGAGGTGCAAAGCCAGTGACTCCACGCGGCGGAGCAGCATGTCCCGTTCCTGGTGGGACGGGTCCCGCAGGCTCAACTCGTCGTGCAGGTTCGACAAGGTTGCAGCCACCTGGCGGTAGGCGTCGAGGGCGGGAATACGCAAGTCGGCCGGCGTTCCGTCGGCTCGTCTCGCCGAGTCGAGAGCCCACGTTCCTTCGGCGGCCGGCAGGGCGGAAAACAACATCTCGGCACGGGATTCCAGATCGCGGACGGCCCGCATCGAATCGGTGTCGGAGTAGGATGCGGCCAGGTCCCGAGCCAGCTCCTCCACCTGATAGCTGCTGATTCGTTTCCCCAGGTGGGTGCAGGCGATCTCCTCGACTGCGTGAGCTTCGTCCAGGATCAGCGTGGAGTAGTCGGGGAGGATGCTCCCCAGCTCATCGACTTCGAGGGCCAGATGAGCGAAGAAGAGGGCATGGTTGACGACGATGACGTCTGCTTCCAAAGCCTTCTGGCGCATGCGGGTGATGAAGCAGCGATCGAAGTGGGGGCATTTCTGGCCGGTGCAGCTCTCGCTCCGGGCATCCAGTTCCCTCCAGAGGGGATCCGAATCGGACATCCATTCCAGTTCGGAACGGTCGCCGGTTTCGGTCTCGAGAGCCCACTCCGACACGGCCTGCCGAGACTGGAGCCACTCCTGGGACAGCGAAAGCGATCCGGCCTGCCGTTCCAGCTTGCGGAGGCAGAGATAGTTTTGGCGCCCCTTCATATAGGTCACCTTCATGTCGGGGAACAGGTGCCGGCGAATGAAAGGGACGTCCTTCAGGTAGAGCTGTTCTTGAAGGTTGCGTGTTGCCGTGGAGATGATGGTCTTGCGGCGGCTGGCGATGGCCGGAACCAGATAAGCGAGGGTCTTGCCGGTTCCGGTGCCGGCTTCGGCACAGAGGTGGTGGCCTTGCTGAATCGCTTCCAGAACCGAGAGGGACAGCTCCAGTTGGGAAGGCCGGTACTCGTAACCCGGGAGTTCTCCGGCCAGCAGCCCTCCCGGGGCAAAGACCTCCTCAAGTGTGAATTCGGACGCCATGACCAGTCCGTGGTCAAAGTACCACGAGGCACCGAAACCGGGGATGCCTTATGCGGACCCAAGTGGAGACTTCGCTCACGCGGGCTGTCGGAGACGGTCGGCATAGAAGGCGTGACGCCGGGTCAGTGACACGACTTCGCGGCCGATTCCCTCCAGCGCCTGCTCGTCATCGCAATTCGTGAGAGCCTCGCCGATCCAACGGCCGATTCGATCCATTTCGGCCTCTTTCATCCCGCAGGTGGTCACCGTGGGGGTGCCGACCCGAATCCCGCTGGTGACCAGGGGGGGGTGAGCGTCGAAGGGGATCGTGTTCTTGTTGACCGTGATTCGGGCCCGTTCCAGTGTCGTTTCCGCCTGCTTGCCGGTCAGCCCTCGTGAGAGGCAGTCCACGAGGAACAGGTGGTTGTCGGTGCCGCCCGAGACGATCCGGAACCCCTGTTGGGCGACACTTCGGGCCAGGGCCTTGGCGTTGGCAAGGACCTGTCCCTGATAGCTCCTGAAACCGGGACTGAGGGCTTCCTTGAGGCAGACCGCCTTGGCCGCGATGATGTGAACCAGAGGCCCGCCCTGGGTGCCGGGAAAGACCAGCCGGTTGAGTCGTTTCTTGTGCTCTTCGCGGCAGAGGACGATGCCGCCTCTGGGACCGCGAAGGGTCTTGTGGGTCGTCGTCGTGACGAAATCGGCAAAGGGAACGGGGCTGGGATGCAGGCCGGCCGCCACCGGACCGGCGATGTGGGCGATGTCCGCCAGCAGATAGGCTCCGACGCCTCGAGCGATCTGGGACAGGCGATCAAAGTGGATGATTCGGCTGTAGGCGCTGGCCCCGGCCACGATCATTCGGGGCTTCTCCCGTTTGGCCAGATCCTCCAACTCGTCGTAGTCGATCTTTTCGGTGTCCCGGCGGACGCCGTAGGCGGCGACCCGGAAGTACTTCCCGGAAAAGTTGAGCGGGTGCCCGTGGGACAGGTGACCCCCGTGGGACAGGTTCATTCCCAGAATCTTGTCGCCCGGCTCGAGAGCGGCCAGATAGACGGCGATGTTGGCCTGGGTACCCGAGTGAGGCTGGACGTTGGCATGGTCGGCTCCGAAGAGCTGCCTGGCTCTATCGATGGCCAAAGACTCCACGACGTCCACATGCTCACAGCCCCCATAGTACCGGCGGCCCGGGTAGCCTTCCGCGTACTTGTTGGTGAAGACCGATCCCGTGGCCGCCAGGATGGCCTCACTGACGTAGTTCTCGGAGGCGATGAGCTCCAGAGTCTCGCTCTGCCTGCGGGTCTCGTGGAAGACGGCCTCGGCCACCTCCGGGTCTGTCTCGTACAAGGATCGATGCATGGTTACTGCCTCTCCAATCGCCGCCTGGGACCGGCTGCCTTCCTTGAACCTATTCTGCCACCATTTGTCCCTGTCGTGCCGTGACCAGCCGGTTCTTCACCGGACTGGGAATTTACAGGGATGGTCGCCACGGAAGGTCGAGCGCCGGCGAAGTCAGCGCTCCAGCGAGGAAATCTTGCGAACTCGGCGGTCATGGCGGCCGCCTTCAAAACTGACTCGGAGCCATTCCCGCACCATGGAAAGGGCCAGTTCCGGCCCAAGAGTCCGAGCGCCCAAGGCCAGTACGTTGGCCTGGTTGTGCTGGCGGCTGAGGCGGACCGTGTCCAGATCGTGGCAGACGGCCGCCCGGACGCCGGAAATCTTGTTGGCCGCGATGGCCATGCCGATCCCGGTGCCGCAGACGAGGATGCCGCGCTCGGCGCTGCCGGACGAGACACCCCGGGCCACGGACGCCGCGAAGTCGGGGTAGTCCACGCTCTCGCCAGTGTGTGCCCCCTGGTCCGTGACTTCGTGATGATCGGCTTCGAGCATGTCCTTGATCTGCTCTTTGAGGGCCACTCCAGCGTGATCGGCGCCAATCCAAATCTGCATGCGCGAGCCTCCGATGGAGTGGATGTTAGCCCACTTGACTTGATCCGGTCAAACCGATAAAAACGGCGCCTCCCATGCGCTGGTCTCGCTTCTTCGCCCCCACTCTGAAGGAGATTCCTTCGGAGGCGGAGGTCCCTTCCCATCGGCTTCTGCTGCGCGCCGGGTTTGTCCGCCAGTTGGGTTCGGGGATCTATTCCTTTCTTCCTCTGGCGAGACGAACCTTGCGGAAAATCGAGGCCATCATCCGCCACGAGATGGACGCTATCGGCGCTCAGGAATTCGTATTGCCGGCCCTTCATCCGGCGGAGCCCTGGAGGGAATCGGGTCGCTGGGAAGCCATGGGGGAAGAGATGTTCCGGCTCAAGGATCGGTCCGACCGGGACATGTGCCTGGGGATGACCCATGAGGAGATCTTCACCACCATCGCTCGTGACGAGATCAGGTCCTATCGCGAACTGCCCCAGATCTGGTATCAGATCCAGCTCAAGTTCCGGGATGAACCACGCCCCAAGTCCGGCCTGCTGCGGGTACGCCACTTCCACATGAAGGATTCCTACAGCTTCGACCTCGACGCCGAGGGGCTGGACCGCAACTACCGGCTTCACGAGCAGGCCTACCGCAAGATCTTCGATCGTTGCGGGCTCCAGTACCTGGTGGTCGAGGCAGACTCGGGAGCAATGGGGGGAAGCGTCTCGCACGAGTTCATGGTCCGGACCGATGCCGGAGAGGATCATGTCGTGACCTGTGCCTGCGGGTACGCGTCCAACCTGGATCGGGCCGAATCGGCATTGACGCCGCAGGAAGACGAGGCCGTGGACCTTCCACCCCGGAGGGTGCATACGCCGGGTCGGAAGACGATTCAGGAGGTGAGCGACTTTCTGGACGTCCCACAGTGCCGGCAGATCAAATCTCTCGTCTACATGGTGCAGGATTCTCCCTGGCTGTTGTTGCTTCGGGGGGACCACCAGCTCAATGAACTCAAGCTGAGCCGGTTGGCCGGCGCCGGCGATCTCCGAATGGCCCGGTCCGAAGAGATCAGGGACCTGTTCGGAGCCGACGCGGGCAGTCTGGGACCGGTGGGGGCCGGCTTCGTCAGGGTGGTGTCCGATCTGGGGCTGGAGGGTCGGCGGAACCTGGTCTGCGGCGCCAATCAGGACGACTACCATCTGGTTCATGTCACTCCGGGACGAGATTTTCAGGCGAACTACCAGGACCTGCGCTTGATCGAACAGGGGGATCCCTGTCTCGATTGCGGACAGCCCCTGCAAGTAAAGAAGACGCTGGAAATCGGGCACATTTTCAAGCTGGGTTACAAGTACAGTGAGGCCATGGGGGCCCGGGTGCTGGACCGGGACGGGAAGGAGCGGCCCTGGATCATGGGCAGCTACGGAATCGGCCTGGAGCGGATCATGGCTGCCGCGGTGGAGCTGTACCACGACCAGTACGGTATCGTCTGGCCCCGGGCGTTGGCGCCGTTCCAGGTCGTGATCACGGTCGTGCGGGTGGATGACCGGAAGCAGTTCGCCGCCGCCCGCGAGATCTACCGGACCCTCTGGGACCGGGGCATTGACTGTCTCCTGGACGATCGGGACGAGCGGCCCGGTTTCAAATTCAAGGACGCCGAACTCATTGGGGTTCCGCTCCGAATCACCGTCGGCCGGGCCCTCCGGCAGGGACGGGTCGAGATCTTCTCCCGCAAGGATCTCAGCAAGAGGGAGGTCCCGCTGGGCGCTGCCGTCGAGACCGTCCTCGGGATGCTCCACGATTACCCGGTCTGATTTCCCCACGTTCCGTGCGCGATCGACACGCCCCCTGGCGAGAAATGCGGGCTTGGCTCCTTCCCGGCTAGCGACCGAATCTCCACTCCCGTCCTGAGTCAAACTGGCTCGATTTTTGCGGAAATTTCTTGACACTCGTCCTCTAATAGGACTATTGTGGCCTAAATTAGTTCAAAAAGGGATAAATAGGTCTAAGCAACACCGGATTGTCACTGTGTTCAGAGGGAATTTTCCAACCAAGATCGACGCTCAGGGACGGATCAAGATCCCGGTGGCATATCGGAGGATCTTTGAGGAGAAGTACGGCACGGAGCTGTATGTCACCAGCACCACCGGCCAACACGTCCTGATCTATCCCCTCAGCGAATGGGAGCTGATCGAGAGCAAGTTGCTGGAGCCTCCCAAGATGCTGCCCGAGAAGATCAAGTTTCTGCGGAACACGAACTACTACGGCCAGATGGTCTCCATGGACCGCCAGGGGAGAGTCCTGATCCCTCCCCACCTCCGAGAACGTGCCGAAATCACCAACGGCGTCGCCGTCATGGGGTCCTTGACCTATCTGCAACTTTGGAACCGGGAGCGCTTCGAAAGTCTGCTCGACGAGGATCCGTATACGCGAGCGGACGAGATCGCCCTGGCGGAGTTGGGGCTCTAGCCATGACGAGAATGGATGCGGTCCACATTCCGGTCTTGAGCAAATCGGTACTGGAGCATCTCCAGGTTCGGCCGCAAGGCGTTTACGTGGATTGCACGGTCGGTCTGGGCGGTCATTCCCGAGAGATCGTGAAGAGGTTGGGAGAGGGACGCCTGGTGGTCCTGGATCTGGACGAAGACGCTCTCCGGCTGGCTGCCGGGCGCCTTGCGGGATCGAAGGCGAAGCTGAGCCTGCACCGGGAGAATTTCAGGAATCTTCCCAGGCTGCTTCGGAGACTCCGGATTCGCCGGATCGACGGCTGTCTGGCCGACGTGGGGGTTTCGTCACTCCAGTTGGAGACGGCTGAACGGGGTTTCAGCTTCATGAAGGAGGGGCCGCTGGATATGCGTATGGACCGCACCCAGACCGTTACGGCGGCGAGTCTGGTCAATGATTCGTGCCCCGAGCGCCTGGTGGAGATTCTGAGGGCGTACGGCGAGGTCACCGGGGCGGCAAGGGTTGTGGCGGCGCTGGTCGAAGAGCGCCACAGAAAGCGTTTCGAGACGACGAAGGAGTTGGCGGCGGTGGTGGAGCGAGTCAAAGGTTGGCCCCGGGGGACTCGTCTCCACCCCGCAACCCAGGTCTTTCAGGCTCTTCGAATCGAGGTCAATCAGGAATTGAAGAACCTGGAAGCATTCCTATCCGGCGTTGTGGATTTTTTGCGGCCGGGAGGCCGGCTCGTGGTGTTGGCCTTTCACAGCCTCGAGGATCGATTGGTGAAGCGGGCCTTTGCCCGGGAATCAGGGAAATGCATCTGTTTTTCTCCCTGGGATCTGTGCGGATGCCCCCGGCAGCGGCGGGTTCGAATCCTGACCCGGAGACCGGTCCGGCCATCAGGGCGCGAGATTCGAGCCAACCCGCGCGCGAGAAGCGCCAAGCTCCGAGCCGTGGAACGGCTGAACGCCTCGAGCGACGGTTCTGGCGGTGCCGGCACCTGTGCGGAACGCGGCGGGAAGGCGGCCGGATCCCGGTCAGGTGACGGGGCCAGGGAAGTGAATTGAGGATGGGGCAGATGGTGGATTGTTGTTCTCAGAACTATCGCAACCGTCCGGTTCAGGAAATTTCCGGGACGACCGGATGGGAGATGCTGCGCTGGCTGTTGGCGGTTGGCTTGGTCGCGTCCCTGGTGCTCGGTTACGCCGGTGTGCGGATGGGGATCCTGGAATCCCAGTACGAAGCGGCACGGGTGCGCAAGGAAAACACGGAGCTGCGCGAATTCAACAACGCACTTCGAGTCGAGCATGCCACGCTCATCAACCCCGAGACCATCGACCGGAAGGCCTCGAGTCTGGGGCTCATCGATTCCAGCACCGGGTCGGTCAGAATCATCGAAGGCAAATCTCGCCTTTCCGAGCCGGGAAGCGAGTTGGTGGCCGCGGCCCGCAAACCTTTCGAGGCTCCATCTGAATGAATGCGGATTCTCCAGACCGGAACCACGCTCTGAACCCAAAACGGGTGATCCTGTTCTACATGTTCGTTCTGGCCACGATCGCGGGCCTTGCGGTCCGCTTGGTGGACCTTCAGGTCATGAAGCGGGACCACTACCGCCAACTGGCGCAGGCCCAGAGCGAGGGTCACGTATACGTCAGGTTCAAGCGGGGCGAGATTCTGGACCGGAATCTTCGGGAACTGGCCGTAAGTGTCGAGAGCGGCTCGGTCGGGAGTCACGCCGGCCAGGTTCCGGATCCCGGCAACGCCGCCAAGGCCCTGGCACCATTCCTTCCATTGAGCCAAGAGGAGATCCAAGAGACGCTCGTTTCCAACACCGGCTTCACCTACCTGGCCAGAAAGATCCCTCCGCACCAGGTCACGACCATCAACGCGCTGAAACTCAAGGGAATTCAGGTGGACTGGGACATGAAACGAACCTACCCCCAATGGGAACTGGCGGCTCACGTCCTGGGGTTCGTGGGGGTGGAAAACGAAGGCCTGGGAGGGGTCGAATACCTCTATGACGGAGTGATGCGGGGCGAGACCACACGCGTCAATCTGAAGGTGGATGGCCGGCGGCATGTCTACAACCGTGAATCCTCGGACACTGGTTCCCGAGGAAATATCGTGGTCCTCAATCTGGACGAATCCATCCAATACTCAGTGGAGCAGATCCTGGGGGATACGATCCGCGAATTCAAAGCGGCGTCCGGGTCGGCCGTCGTCATGGATGTTCACACCGGCGAAATTTTGGCCCTGGCTTCCCATCCAACGTACAACCCCAACGACTACACCAGCTACGGCCCCGAAGAAAAACGAAACCGTGCCATCCTCGACATCTATGAACCGGGGTCGACTTTCAAGCTGGTGACGCTTTCGGCCGCTCTGGAGGAGGGGCTCGTCCAATCGGGAGAACTCGTGGACTGCCGAGTCGGTACGGTGCGCTTGGGACGCAAGGTCTACCGGGAAGCCAAGAGGAGCTATGGGACCCTCAGCTTCGAGGAGATTCTGGCCAAGTCGAGCAACGTCGGCACCATCAAGATGGGACTCCGATTGGGTGAGGAACGACTGTATTCCTACATCCGGCGCTTCGGGTTCGGAAGCAAGACGGAAATAGAATTGCCGGGCGAACAGGTCGGATTGCTGGTCCCGCCGGAGCGCTGGTCCCGTATCTCCATCGGAGCCCTATCCATCGGACAGGAGATCGGAGTCACGCCGATCCAGATGGTCCGCGCCTTCGCGGTCTTCGGCAACGGAGGCTATCTGGTGAAACCCCGCCTGGTTCGGCACACCCTCTCCGAGGACGGAACGGTATTGGAGGGGAGCCCGGTCGAGCGCGAGAGGGTCCTGTCTGCGGAGACCGCTCGGACCATCAGGAATGCCATGGGCATGGTCGTGGAACGAGGAACGGGACGCAGGGCCAAGCCGGCCGGATACTCGGCCGGCGGAAAGACCGGCACCGCCCAGAAGTTCGTGGACGGCAGCTATTCGCGCACCCGTTTCGTGGCTTCGTTCGGCGGAATCGCTCCCCTCTCGAATCCCAAACTGGCCGTGCTGGTCGTCATCGACGAGCCTCGAGTCCACCACTACGGCGGAATCGTGGCCGCTCCCGCCTTCCGCCGCATCATGGAACGGGCTCTGGTCAGTCTCCAAGTCCCTCAGGATCGACCGCTGCCGCAGCCCGGCAGGCTGCTGGCTCGCCAAAAGAAGAAGCGGCCGAGCCGGCCGGTGGACCTGACGGCGTCAGCGGCCGAGGAGCCGTTGTCGCGGGACGGGCTGGCAGCGGAATTGTCGAGCCTGATGGGAGACGGGAAACCGGACGCGGATGGAGGAAGGTCGGTGACAGTGGCAACCGGGACCTTCCCGCTCCCGGACCTGAGTGGTCTCAGCCTCCGGGAAGCACTCCGAAAGGCCGGCAGTCTCTCCCTGAGGTTGAGAGTGACCGGCAGCGGCGTGGTTGTGGCGCAACACCCCAAACCCGGCACTCCGGTTTTCCCCGAGTCGATGTGCCAGGTCCATTTGGAAAGCACGGAAAGCTCCATCTATGAGACTCAGCAGCTTGCTCTCGGCCGAAGGAGTCAGGGCGTTCGTGAGAGCCGTCGTTGAGGCGGGCGACCCGGAAATCGAGTCCCTGGCTTACGACTCCCGGCAAGCGGGAACCGGAAGCCTTTTTTTTGCCATCCAAGGGTTCCGGAGCGACGGGCACCTCTACCTGGATCAGGCTCTGAAACGGGGTGCGGTTGCCGTGGCCTCGGAACGGCCGGCTCCGGACAATTGCGGCTTCGTATGGATCCAGGTTTCGTGTATCCGGCGTTCCATGGCCAGCGTCGCGGATCATTTCTTCGGACACCCATCCAGCAAGCTGAGGCTGGTGGGCATAACCGGGACCAACGGCAAGACCACGACCGCTTTTCTGGTTCACTCCATCCTGAGCCAAGGGGAACCGTCTCTCGTGATGGGGACCCTGGGGGCGCGTCTGGACGGCAGGAATTGGGCCTCGGAGCGGACCACTCCGGAATCCGTCGACATCCAATCGATTCTGAACCAGGCGGTCGAAGCCGGCTGCCGCCGGGGTGTGATGGAGGTCTCCTCGCATTCGCTTGCCCTGAGCCGGGTCTACGGCTGCCGGTTTCCGGTGGCCGTCTTCACCAATCTGTCTCAGGATCACCTGGACTTTCATCGCACTCGCGAGAACTACCTTCAGAGCAAGAGTCTCCTGTTCCGGTCCGACTACAACCCGGGTGTGTCCTGGTCGGTGATCAATTACGACGATCCGGCGAGCCGCCGGCTCCATCCGGAAGGTGAGGCCTTGACCTTCGGAATGGCGCCGGAGGCGCAGGTCCGTCCTCTCACGCGGAAGACCACGGTTGACGGAACGCGGCTGGAACTCGAGTGCCGGGGCCGCCGCCTTGCCTTGACCAGTCCCCTGGTCGGAGACCACAACCTGTACAACATCATGGCGGCGGTGGCAGCCTGCCATGCGCTGGGGATTCCGGACCGGCAGATCTGCAGCGGCATCTCCAGCCTCGACCGGGTCCCGGGCCGTTTCGAGAAGGTAGACGTGGACCGGGACTACACGGTGGTCGTGGACTACGCTCATACGCCGGACGCTCTGGAGAACGTATTGCGTCTGGCCCGGGGCTTGACCTCCAATCGAGTGCTCTGCGTCTTTGGCTGCGGAGGAGACCGGGACCCGTCCAAGCGTCCGCGGATGGGTGAAATCGCCACCCGCCAGTCGGACTGGACCATTCTGACCACGGACAATCCGCGGAGCGAAGATCCGGAGGTCATCCTGCAGCAGATACGGGCAGGAATTCCTCCCGAACGGGACAACTTCGAGACCATCACCGAACGGCGGGAGGCGATCGGCCGGGTAGTGGAACTGGCCAGGCCGGGAGATCTGGTTCTGGTGGCGGGCAAGGGGCAAGAAACCTATCAAGAGATCCAGGGGATTCGGATTCCCTTCGATGATCGGGAAGTGATCAGGAATTCCGCGTGTATGGACTAGATTTCCAACGAGCGGCCGAGGTCATGGGAGCCCGAATCCGGGGTCGGGAACTCGGTCGAGAAGCGAATCGGCTTCTGCCCCGGGTCGTCATCGACAGCCGGCAGGTGGAGCCGGGCGACTGTTTCTTTGCCATCAAGGGACATCGACTGGACGGACACGATTTCCTGGGGGCAGCGATGGAGCGGGGGGCCTCGGTAGCGGTCTGTTCCCGAACACCGAACCTGGAAGCGGGCGCCTATGGAGACCGGATCTTCCTCCGCGTCACCGACACCACCGTGGCGCTTCAGGAACTGGCTGCGGAACTCCGCAGGCAGTGGGGCCGGCCTCTGGTCGGCGTGACCGGAAGCATGGGCAAGACGACGACCCGCAACTTCACCGCCCGGCTGCTCGAATCCGCCTACCGGGTTCTTCAGTCTCCCGCCAATTTCAACAACGCTTTCGGAGTGCCGCTCTCCCTTCTCCGGCTGGAGGAACGGCATGATCTGGCAGTTCTGGAGCTGGGCATGAACCACGCCGGCGAGATCCGGCGGCTGGCTCAGATCTGCCGTCCCGATATCGCCGTCATCACCAATGTGGCGCCGGTGCATCTCGAATACTTCTCCAGTGTCGATGAGATTGCGCGAGCCAAGGGGGAGATCCTGGAAGACATGCCACCGGCGGGGATCTTCGTCTACAACGCCGACGATCACCGGGTTGCGGCTCTTGCTTCCGCCTTCCGCGGGCGCAGGGTCTCCTTTTCTCTGGAGCAGGAAGCGGACGTACTGGTCACGGAGGTTCGAGCGGTGGACTCGAACAGCACCCGGTTCAGACTTCGGACCGAATGGGGCGAATCGAAGTGCCAAGTCGCCTTCGTGGGACGCCACCATCTCTACAACCTGGCGGCGGCCGTGGCTGCGGCCAGGACTCTGGGCTTGAGCCGGGAGCAGATCGAAGGGGCGATCCCCAGACTGTCCACATTGCCCATGCGAGGAAGGGTCCGGGGGCTGGAGATGTCCGATTCCCGGCGGATCAGAATCTTGGACGACTCCTACAACTCGAACCCGCAAGCCGTACAGATGGTGTTGGAGTCCGTGGGCCAGTCGGCGGCCGGCGGCCGGCGGATCCTCGCTCTGGGAGAGATGCTGGAGTTGGGTCCCGAGAGCGCGGTCTGGCATCGCCGAGTCGGCAGGATGGCGGCCCGGACCGAGCCTCATCTTCTGGCGGCAGTGGGTGCGGGAGCCCGGCCGGTTCTGGAGGGGGCTCGCGAGGCGGGCCTGGCAGACGCCAGGACCCTCTACTTCGGGACTTCGGAGGAAGCGGCGGAGTACTTGTCCGGCTTCATCTGCAGCGGAGACTTCCTCTTGATCAAAGGGTCTCGCGGGGTCGGAATGGATCGGATCGCGGCGCTATTGGAAGAGGGGAAGGGGACTTGATCTATCATCTGCTGTACGCTTTTCACGACCAGTTCTCGGTCCTGAACGTACTCCGCTACATCACGTTTCGCACCGCCTATGCCACCCTCACGGCGCTGGCCTTGAGCCTGATCCTGGGTCCCTGGCTCATCGCGAAGCTCCGGGACTATCAGATCGGACAGGTCATCCGGGAAGATGGTCCCGAAGGGCACCTCAAGAAGGCCGGCACCCCCACCATGGGAGGGGTGCTCATCGTGGTCAGCATCACACTCCCCACCCTGTTGTGGGCCGATTTGGGAAACCTCTACGTCTGGATCGCAGTCGCCTCCCTGATCCTGTTCGGCAGCGTGGGTCTGGCAGACGACTACCTCAAGGTCTCCAGGAAGAATTCCGCCGGGCTGCGGCCGCGGCGCAAGATCCTGTTTCAGTTGCTGATCGCCCTCGGCATCGGACTGACTCTGGTGGTGCTGCACCAGCAGGGCCTCTACAGCATTCAGCTGAGCGTCCCATTCTTCAAGCGTTTCACGCCGGAACTGGATTGGGTGGTGATGGGTGTGTCCACCTTCATACCCCTGATTGCGTTCACGGCTCTGGTCGTCGTGGGAAGCAGCAATGCCGTGAACCTGACCGATGGTTTGGACGGGTTGGCCAGCGGCCTGATGGTGATCGCGGCGTCGGCCTTGACGGTTCTGGCCTACGTGACCAGCCACGCCACCTTTGCCACCTATCTGGGACTGATCAAGAACACGTATGCCAGCGAGCTGAGCATCTTCTGCGGCGCCATGGTGGGGGCGAGCCTGGGGTTTCTCTGGTACAACACGCACCCCGCGGAGATCTTCATGGGAGACGTGGGGTCCATGTCCCTGGGGGGCGCCATCGCCACCGTGGCGGTGCTCATCAAGCAGGAGCTCCTGCTGTTGTCCATCGGAGGCATCTTCGTTCTGGAGTGCCTGTCGGTCATCTTCCAGGTCCTGTACTTCAAGGCCACCGGGAAGCGCATTCTGCGAATGGCTCCCCTGCACCACCATTTCGAGCTGTTGGGCTGGGACGAGCCCAAGGTGGTGGTGCGTTTCTGGGTTCTGGGCCTGCTGTTCGCACTCTTCAGCCTGACCACGCTGAAACTCAGGTGACGGCGTGGCGAGGAATCGGCAATGAAGTTGTCCGGTAAAGACATCCTGGTCGTCGGACTGGCCCGAACCGGGCTTTCGGCAGCCAACTTCCTGATCGGCAAGGGAGCTCGTGTCAGCGTCACCGATCTGCGCACGAAGGATGAGTTGAATGACCGGATCGCCAGGCTCCGGGGCAAGGTTCGGCTGGTGCTGGGACGCCACCGGGAAGCGGATTTCACCGGGGCCGACATGATCGTATTGAGCCCCGGGGTACCGTCCGGAATAGCTCCACTGGTGCGGGCCCGGGAACGGGGCATCCCGGTCTGGAGCGAGATCGAGTTGGCTTGCCGTTTCCTTGAGGGCACGCTGATCGGAGTCACGGGAACCAACGGCAAGACCACGACGACGACGCTGATCGGCGAGATGCTGGACGCGAGCCGGCGGCCGCACGTGGTGGCGGGCAACATCGGCGTTCCCCTCCTGGACAAGGTGGAGGACGCCACCGAGGAAACGGTCTGGGTTGTGGAACTCTCCTCCTTTCAACTGGAGACGACGCGGACACTCCACTGCCGGGTGGCTGTCGTCCTCAACGTCACGCCCGATCACTTGGATCGTCACCCGAGCTTCGAGGACTACTGGCAGGCCAAGCGCCGCATTCTGCGCAACCAGGAGGGTTCGGATTTCGCCGTGTTCAATCGGGATGAACCCAATTCAAGGCGCATGGCTGACGGCGCGGACGCCCGATCCTTTTTCTTCAGCCGGCTGGACCGCTGCGCCGGCGTTTTTTCCCGGGACGGAAAGATCTGGATCCAAGTGGACGATGAGTCGCGACAAGTGATGGACCGGAGCGAGATCCGGCTCAAAGGGGAGCACAATCTGGAAAACGTGCTGGCTGCCACTGCCGCCAGCTCTCTGGTGGGTGTCGAACCCGAAGCGATCGCTCGCGCCTGCCGCAGCTTCGCCGGCGTGGAGCACCGCCTGGAATGGATTCGGGACCTGGGAGGAGTGTCCTTCTACAACGATTCCAAGGCTACGAACGTCGAATCCGCAACCAAGGCCATGGAGGCCCTGGAGCAGCCCCTGGTGGCCATCATGGGGGGGACCAACAAGGGGTCGGACTTCCGGGTGCTGAGGCCGCTGGTCAAGAGAAAGGTCCGGCATCTGGTGCTCTTGGGAGAGGCCAGGGAGAGCCTTGTGGAGGGACTGCGCGGCACGGCCCCGGTGAGCGAGGTCAGAGGACTGGAGGAAGCGGTCCTCCGGGCGTTCGGCGAGGCGCAGCCCGGAGACGCGGTGCTGTTGGCTCCGGCCTGCGCCAGCTTCGACATGTTCCGGAACTACGAGGAACGGGGCAGAGCCTTCAAGGATCTGGTTTCGCAACTAACGGGGGGAGAAAGACAGTGACCCGACGAGCGCCGTACGACCACGTGATTCTGTTGGTGCTTCTGGTCCTGGTGGGCTTTGGGCTGGTGATGGCGTTCAGCGCATCGGGAATGGTGTCGCTGGACCGGTACGGAGTCTCCACCCGAATCTTTCAACGGCAACTGGTGAGTGTCGGCATCGGCCTGTCGGTCTTCTGGATCGCGGCACATTGGGACTATCGGCGCTATGCGACTCCCGCATTCATCTATCCGGCACTGGCCGTAACCCTGATTCTCCTGGTTCTTCCCCTGGTGCTGCCCACCGGTCAGGACGTCCGGCGCTGGATTTCCATCGGACCCACGCGGTTCCAACCCTCGGAACTGGCCAAGCTTGGCGTCGTCCTGTTCACGGCGTACTACCTGCAGAGATACCGGGCAAGTCTCCAATCGCTCACTGTACTGGCGCCTCTCTTGGGTGTGGTCGGGCTGGTGTTGGCTCTGATCGTGGTCGAGCCCGATCTGGGGACGGCCTGCGCCATCGCGCTGACGGTGGGCTCGCTGCTCTTCCTGGCCGGCGTTCGCCTGATCTATCTGATCGGTCTCGCCGGCTTGAGTATTCCTATCGTCATGGCCCTCATTTTCAGCGCTTCCTATCGTATGAATCGGATTCTGGCTTTCTGGAATCCGGAAGTGGATCCCTCCGGCATCGGCTACCAGATTCGCCAGAGCCTGATCGCCGTGGGTTCAGGAGGATGGACCGGATTGGGTCTGACCCAGAGCAAGCAGAAGCTCCATTTCCTGCCCGAATCCCACACCGACTTCGTCTTCGCGGTAGTGGGAGAAGAGCTTGGACTGTTGGGCTCGCTCGTCATGGTGGCGCTCTTCGTCGTGCTTTTCTGGAGAGGAGTGCGGATTGCCTACCGGGCCGACACCGGATTCGGCGCCCTGCTGGCCATGGGGATCGTGTGCATGGTGGTTCTGCAAGGCATCTTCAACATGTGCGTGGTGGTCAGCCTGCTCCCGACCAAGGGAATTCCGCTGCCGTTCGTCTCGGTCGGCGGATCCTCCATGTTGGCCATGATGGCCGGCATCGGCATCCTTTTGAACATCTCCCGGAGGTGCCGAACCGACCGGATCGGGGCCGTTTCCCGGAGCCAGGGTTTCCAGTGATCGATCGAGGGTTGCTTTTTGCCGGAGGGGGGACCGGGGGTCACGTCTATATGGCGGTGGCGGTCATCCAACGACTGCGGGAGTTGAGATCGAGTCCGGAGATTCTCTTTGTGGGAACCCGCCGGGGACTTGAGAATCGAATTCTGCCCGATCTGGGTGTCGCGGTGGAGAGGATTTCCCTGGGGGGACTCAAACGCACAGGTCTCCTGAAGTCGCTCCAAACCCTGCTTCAGCTTCCGGCGGCGCTGTTCCGGGCCCTGGGAATCCTCCGCCGTTTTCGGCCCGCAGCCGTGGTGGGGCTGGGCGGCTATTCCTCCGGGCCGGTCGTCCTGGTGGCGTCGTGGATGCGAATACCATGTCTCGTGATCGAGCCCAACGTCCACCCGGGTCTCGCCAACCGGTTGCTGGCGCCCTGGGTGGACCGGGTCGCGGTGGCGTTCGAAGAAACGGCCGGGCGGTTTGGACGGAAGGCCCGGTTGACCGGGATCCCGGTTCGCCCTCAATTTCATCGGGACCGGAAGTCCCCGAATGCGCGGGGTCCTCTCAGGGTGCTGATCTTCGGCGGGAGTCAAGGGAGCGTCGCCATCAACCGCCTGGTTTGCGAGGCGCTGGAAGAGCTCTCTCCGGAGCGTATCCGGCTGATTCATCAGACGGGGCCCCGAAACCGCGATCGGGTTGAGGAGCGTTACCGGAAGTTGGGGTTTTTCGGCGCGGTTCTGGAGTACATCCACGATATGCCGGAACGGTTGCACTGGGCCGATCTGGTGATCTGCCGGGCCGGGGCGTTGACCCTGGCCGAAGTTACGGCCGCGGGAAAGGCGTCGATCCTGATTCCCTATCCCTATGCGGCCGATGACCACCAACGGACCAACGCTCAGGCTCTGGTCCGCCGAGGCGCCGCCCTGATTCTGGAAGAAGGAGAGGGCTCCGGTCCGGATCTGGCTGGGATGATTCGGGATTTGGACCGTGACCGGCTTCAACTCGGCGCTCTGGCCGAAGCCAGCGGGTCTCTGGCCGATCCCCGGAGTTGCGACCGGATCATCGAGGTGCTCTCGGAATTAACGAATGAACACCGTAGCCCCGACAATGGAAGGGAAACTCAGGAGTAAGAGGCAAGCGGCGTGAATCGAGGTCTTGATCAGTTCCGGAGAGTCCATTTCGTCGGCATCGGCGGAGTCGGGATGAGCGGGATCGCCCAGATTCTGGCCCGGAGGGGTTGGGAGGTCTCAGGTTCCGATCTGGTCTGTAGCACGGTCGTGTCCGGCCTCCGTTCGCTTGGGGTCCGGGTCTCCATCGGACACAGTCCGGAAAACCTGGGAGATGCCGAGATGGTGGCCTTTTCCAGCGCCGTCGCTACGGAGAATCCCGAACTTCAAGAGGCTCGCAGGCGGGGAGTCATGGTGGTGCACCGAGCAGATCTGCTGGCTGAAATCGTGGCCGGCGGCGAGGGAATCGCCATCTCCGGAACCCATGGAAAAACGACCACGACCTCCATGATCGGTGTTCTCCTTCTCGAAGCCGGCCTGGACCCCACAATCCTGGTGGGAGCCCGGGCCATGGACCTGGACGGCAACGCGCGTCTCGGCGAGGGGCCTTGGGTCGTGGCGGAGGCTGATGAGAGCGACGGAAGCTTTCTGAAGCTCCGTCCCCGGTACGCAGTGGTGACCAATGTGGACCGGGATCATCTGGACTACTACGGCGGACTCAAGGAGATCGGTGACGCCTTCGTCGTCTTCATGAACCAGCTTCCCGCGGCTGGGCGTGCGTTCGTTTGTCTGGACGATTCCAATCTCCGGCGCCTCCTGAAAAAGGTTCACCGGCCCATGATAACTTACGGCATGGCAGTTGCCGCCGATGTCTGGGCCGAGGCGGTGGAGTGGACGTCCGGAGGTTCTTCCTTTGGGTGCGTCTACCGGGGCGACCGGCTTGGGGAGCTCCGGCTGAACGTGCCGGGACGGCATAACGTGTTGAATTCTTTGGCCGCGGTCGCCGTGGGGCTTGAGTTGCAGGTGCCCTTTGAAGTGATCCAGCGGGCTCTGGAAATCTTTTCCGGCGCGGAACGGCGATTGGAGTTCAAGGGCATGCGCAAGGGGGTCCGGGTGATGGACGACTACGGTCATCATCCGGTTGAGATCCGAACGACGTTGGACGCGTGCCGCCGGATGGGACGGAGATTGGTCGTGGTATTTCAGCCGCATCGTTACACGCGAACTCTGCATTTGAGGTCGGAGTTGGCCGAGTGCTTCCAGGACGCGGATCTCCTTTACCTGATGGATGTCTATCCGGCAGGAGAGTCGCCTGTGGCCGGTGGGCTCGGCGAGGATCTTTTCCGGGCGGTGGGCCGGCGCCGCCAAGTCTGCTACCAGCCGCAACCGGACGCCATGTTGCGGTCCCTGCAAAAAGAGCTGATGCCGGGAGATCTGCTCCTGACGCTGGGTGCAGGCAACGTTTGGAGAATCGGGGAGGATTTTTTGAAGGGCCGGACCGATTGAAGGCGCCGGAAGCGTAGAAGATGCCAGTCCAACGCTCTAGCAAGCTGGGTAACCTGTTGGTCATTGCCGGACGGGTTCTGGGGACGGGTCTCATGATTGTGGCGCTCCTGATGGCGCTTCGACATGCGTCTTACTCTTCCGGGGGAGCGGCGCTCTTCGGCATTCGCGATATTCGCTTTGAAGGAACCCGGCATCTCTCCTGGCAGAAACTGAAGTCGTTCATGCTCGAGACGTATTCGGGAAACATCCTGCGCGTCGACTTGGAACAGCTCAAGGATCTGGTGGAATCCGAGTCCTGGGTGAGGACGGCGACCGTGCGCCGCCAGCTTCCCGGACTGCTCATCGTCCAGGTCCGGGAGCGTGTTCCGGTGGCCGTTGCCGCAATCGACCAGGATCTCTACATCGTCGACGAAGAGGGAGTCGTGTTGGATCGCCACGGGTCCGGCCATGTGCAAATGGATGGTCCGATTCTGAAGGGTCTTGGAAACATCGCCCGGGAGAACCCTTCCGCTACCCGGGAGAATCTCGAGAAGATGGGACTCTATTCCAGATTGATGTCCGATCTCAGTTCGTCGGAAGGGGACTATTCCCACTCCATATCGGAGGTTTTGCTGGCGGACCCGGATCGGATTGCCATCGTCAGGGAGGACGATCCGGTTCCCATCTACCTGGGAAGCGGCCGTTTCCGGGAGCGGTATGAGAACTTTCTGTCCCAGAAGGACATTTACCAGCAACTGAAGAAGGAGTATGGCCGCATCGAATATATCGACGTCTCCTTTGACAACAAGATCATATTCCATACTCCGGGCGAGTCTCGCGAAAGGAGCACCTGATCACAGATCCCGAACCGGTTTGAGTCGGAGACTGACCATCAGGGTACGGACGGAAGCATGTCGATGAGAAAGAGAACGCTGGTTGGCGTCGATGTCGGAACCACGAAGATCTGTTCTGTCGTCGCGCGAATGGAGCAGGAGGATTTAAGGGTCTCCGGTGTGGGTGTCAGTCCATCGACCGGACTCAAGAAGGGCGTCGTCGTCAATCTGACGGAGACCATCGAGAGTGTGAAGAGATCGCTGGAACAGGCGGAGCAGGACGCGCAGGTTGGAGTCGATTCGGTTTTCGTGAGCGTGGGCGGAGTCCATGTCCAGGGCCTCAACCGGTCCGGTAAGACCGAGATCCGGAGCAAGACCGGCGAAATCGACAAGGAGGACATCAGGCGAGCGCTGGCCGATGCCAAATCGATTCAGCTCCCCCGGGATTACGAGATTATTCACATGCTGACCCAGGGATTTGCCGTGGATGGCCAGGGACACACGAAGGATCCGCTCGGTCTGGTTGGTCGTCGCCTCTCCGTCAATCTGCACCTGGTGCTCAACGCTGCTGCCGCGCTTCAAAACGTCGTCAACGCCGTCAACAAGGTCGGCGTGGGTGTGAACGGCGTGGTGATGCAACAGTTGGCATCCGCCGAGGCCGTGCTGACCGAAGACGAAAAGGAACTCGGCGTCATTCTCTTGGATATTGGCGGCGGAACGACCGACTTCGCATTCTACCGGCTGGGGAGCATCTGGGAATCGGCGGTCCTGCCCATAGGAGGGGACCTGGTCACCAAGGACATCGCCATCGGACTCAAGGTGACCCTGGAAGAGGCGGAGCGACTCAAGAAGGATCAAGGAACGGTTTTCCCCGAGCGGGTGGATTCGGAGGCAGTGCTTGAGATCCGCGAGATCGGGACCGGACGCCCGAGGACCCTCGTCTACCGTGATCTGTGCCGAGTGATTCAGGCTCGTTGCCTGGAGATTCTATTGGAGGTGCGGAAGCTGGTGGATGAGATCCACATGCGCAGGGAAATGCTGACCGGTGTGGTGCTCACCGGCGGGGGGGCGCAGTTGGACGGGCTGGCGGAACAGGCCGAGGAGGTCCTGGAGATGCCGGCTCGCGTGGGCTACCCAATGCCGATGGAATCGGAGAAGGAATTGCTCTTTGATCCTTCCCACGCAACCGCTCTGGGTCTGTTGAGATACGCGGTGCAGATGCACGGCCCAGGGTCCGGCAATGGTGCCGGGACGATATTGTCGGAACCTGCCAGAACCAGGCGGGGTGGCCTGATGAATTGGTTCTTTCGCAAGATTACGTAGCAGTTGAAGGTCGCCACGAGCCTGTAGGCCGGTGGCGTGAGGACTCGTTTGGGAGGCAATCCATGGACCATCCGGGATTGGACGATAACGGCAGCTTGGAATGGGTTTTTGAAGACGACTTGGGGAGCGAGGCCCGCATCAAGGTCATCGGCGTCGGCGGTGGCGGCGGAAACGCCGTCAACCGCATGGTCCGGATGGGGGTCCAAGGTGTTGACTTCATAGCCGCGAACACGGACCTCCAGGCGCTCCGGCAGTCGAAAGCGGGGGTCAGGGTCCAACTCGGCAACAAGATCACAATGGGGCTTGGAGCCGGCTCCAACCCTGAAATAGGACGGCAGGCCGCCTTGGAGGATACCGAGCGGGTCATGGATCTGCTGGAGGGGGCGGACATGGTCTTCGTGACCGCAGGGCTCGGCGGCGGCACCGGAACCGGCGGAGCTCCCGTCATTACGGACTTGGCTCGTCAATTGGGAGCTCTCACTGTCGCCGTGGTGACGACTCCCTTCGTTTTCGAGGGCCGGCGGAGAACGCAGCAGGCGCAGCGGGGTCTGGAAGAACTGATGGAGAACGCCGACACCGTGGTCACAGTGCCCAACGAGCGGCTGTTGGATGCCGTGGCCCCCGGCACACGGCTGGCGGACGCTTTCGCCGTTGCCGACGACGTGCTCTGCCAGGCAGTTCAGAGCATCGCCGACCTCATCAACGTGCCCGGGTTCATCAACTTGGACTTCGCCGATATCAAGGCCATCATGGGCTCCACGGGGCTGGCCCTGATGGGGACCGGCGTGGGAGAAGGGGAAGGCCGCGCCATAACGGCGGCCAACACTGCCGTGAGCAGTCCCTTGCTGGATGACGCGACCATCCAGGGTGCCCGCGGCGTTCTCATCAACATCACGGCCAGCGACAGTCTCACCCTGCACGAGGTCAACGAAGCCAGCGGCTTGATCCAGAATGCGGCCGATCCCAATGCCAACATCATCTTCGGTTCGGTGCTGGACCAGAACATGGGAGACCGAATCAAGATCACCGTGATCGCTACTGGGTTCAGCGACTCGAAAAGCGACCGAAAAGACCAGGCCGCCAATGCCGCCGGAGACAGTCGCGGAGAGTCGTTATCATCGGACCAGCCCAACGGCAAGCCCATCGCCGTTCCCCCGATCCCGGTGATGAGCCGGGAAGTGGAAGTGCCGGCCATCCTTCGTCAGGGACGAAGATACTAGGAGGCGACTTTCCAGTCACCCATTGGAGGGGCGTCTTTCAGGCGCCCCCTCTTCCTCCGGCCTCGGTTTGCTCCGCTTGGGACCGAAGAGGGCGCCCACACACAAGGGGCGACCCTACGTTTGTCTCTTCATTTCTCCAAGTTTACGGACGATAGACCTGTTCGCCGGGGGAAACCGGTAAGTAGAAAGGTGGGCCAATTCGACCCAACGACCCTGCGTCAGTGACGGCGGCGACGGCAGCCGGCACAGGAAGAACCGGATGTCCACCGTCTGCTCCGGGTAGCAATAGCCTGCTCTCCCGTACAACTCCACAGGGTATTCAGACAGGTCCAGGCCCAATTCCTCGCGGACTTCCCGTCTCAGTCCGTCCCGAGCCGCTTCTCCCCGTTCCACCTTCCCGCCCGGAAATTCCCAGCAGCCCATGAGACTGTCCCGGGTCCGGCGCGGTTGGACCCAGACTCGACCCCGGGACAGAAGAATGGCAACGGCCACTTCCACGCGGGGGGGCTCCGCCTTGGGCGCCCGGGTCACCTGATCCGGCCTCGGGCCTCCACGGTCCATTCCCCCAGGACCTCCTGGCCCCGGTAGGGAAAGACCACGTCGTGGAGATTGACGGCGCCACAGATGTGGTTGGGGATGATCCGGAGCTGCTGTCCCACCTCCAGGTGAACGCCGGGCGGCAACTCCAGGAATCCGTGCTCCTCATTCATGAAGAAAAGGGTCATCTCCGGGTAGCCTCTGACCAGTCCATGGCCTTTGCGTGTGCCCGGGCCCAGCGGGTCGCTGGTGAAGGTCTTGGAACCGCCGTCGACGATGACTCGGCCGGAAACGGCGTTGCTGATGACGGTGACCAGCAGCGAGGCCGCGCACTGCTCTTCGGTGCAGGTCTTCCATTCCAAGGTGTTGCGGTCGTTGAAGATGTAGGTCCCCGGACGCATCTCGTCCAGGCCCGGGATCAGGTGGCAGTAAGGTGCGGACGGAGTGCTTCCGCCGGAGATCCGGGGGACGGGGAACTTCTCGGCCGCGAAGAGCTCCAATAACCGCTCCAGATCGTTGACCAGCTTTTCGAGCGTATCGTCATTGCCGTCGAAGTCGGGGTGGACATGGCCCGGATAGAACATGATCCCTTCGAAGTCGAGGCCGGGAGTGGCTTCGATGAGACGGGCGAGACGGACCGCCTCCGGACCGGGCGGCACGCCGCAGCGGCGGGCTCCCAGATCGATCTCCACGTAGACCGGGATCCGGGCGCCGTCGGCGGCGCGGCCGGTCGTGGCGACAGCCTCTTTCGAGTCGAGGCTGACCGAAACTCGAGCCCGCTCCAGCACCGTCCGGAGGCGCCGGGCCTTGCTCTCGCCGACGGGAGGATAGGCGAGCATCAGGTCATCCAGCCCGGCCTCGCTCATGACTTCGGCCTCGCCCAGCTTGGCGACGGTGATGCCGCAGGCTCCCGACTCCAGTTGCTGCCGGGCCAAGCGAGGCATCTTGTGGGTCTTGATGTGAGGCCGTAGAGCGATGCCGTGCCGCTCGGCGTAAGCCGCCATCCTCTGGAGATTGTCCTCCATGATGTCCACGTCGATGATCATTGCGGGAGTTTCCAAGTCATCGAGTCTCATGGCGGCTACCTCCGGATGTGGCTTGGTTAATCACGAAGACGCTCGGGCAGGATTCGGACTCTTCGGCCCTCCACCCGGACCCGGTTCTGGCAGACCAGCTTCAGAGCCTCAGGGTAGATCTGATGCTCGTGCACCAGGATTCGATGGGAGAGGCTCTCCTCGGTGTCGCCGTCTTCGACGGGAACCGGGTGTTGGAGAATGATGGCGCCGTGGTCCAGCTTCTCGTCTACGAAGTGGACGGTGCAGCCGGTCACCTTGGCGCCCCACTCCAAGGCTTGGCGCTGAGCGTGCAGACCCGTGAAGGCCGGGAGGAGTGAAGGATGAATGTTGAGAATTCGAAGTGGGTACCGTCTTACCAGTTCGGGGCCGAGAATACGCATGAACCCGGCCAGACAGACCAGGTCCACCTGTGCCGATTTCAACTCGCGGGCCAGCAGGCGGCTGTAGGCGTCCCGCCCGAGACCCTTGGACGGGATGCAGGCCGTGGGATAGTTGCGCTCTCTCGCCAGCGCCAGTCCCGCGGCCGACGCCCGGTTGGAGATGACGAGGGAGATCCGGCCCGGTATTCGTCCCTCCTCGATGCTGTCGGACAGAGCCCGGAAGTTGGAGCCGCGGCCGCTGATGAGAATACCGACGTTCTTCATGCGTATTGGACTTTGCCCTCTCCCTCCCCGATTTCACCAACCAGGACGTATTCTTCTCCGGCCCGTTCCAGCTCCTTCATGACCGTATCAATACCGTTGCGGTCCACGGCCAGGATCATGCCCAGACCCATATTGAAGGTCCGGTGCATTTCGGCCTCTTCGACGCGCCCCAACTCCTGAATGAGGTGGAAAATGGGGAGATTCTCCCAGCTTCCCCGGCGGACTCGAGCGTCCAGAGCGGGAGGGAGCACTCGAGCCAGATTGTCGGTGATCCCGCCGCCGGTGATGTGCGCCACGGCGTGGAGCGCGTCCTGTCCCACGAGCTTCCGAAGGGACGGGAGATAGTTCCGGTGGGGGATCAGAAGCTCTTCTCCCAGGGTTTTCCCCAGGGATTCGACGTAGCTGTCGACCGTCATGTCCTCCTGTTCGAAGAAGAGTTTCCGGACCAGTGAGTAGCCATTGGTGTGAAGCCCGGAGGAGGGGAGTCCGACCAGCAGATCCCCGTTTCGGACTCGACCCGTGTTGGGAACCCTGGATTCGTCCGCCATCCCCACGATGAACCCGGCAAGGTCGTATTCGCCCTCCTGGTAGAAGTCGGGCATTTCGGCGGTCTCACCGCCCAGCAGAACGCAACCGGCTTCCTTGCACCCTTTGACCAGCCCACTCACCACCCCCCGGACCACGTGCGGTTCGAGCTTGCCGGTGGCGATGTAGTCGAGAAAGAAAAGGGGCCGGGCCCCATGAACCAGGATGTCGTTGGTGCAGTGAGCCACCAAGTCCATGCCGACAGTGTCGTGCACACCCGTCAGGAAGGCGATCTTGAGCTTGGTCCCCACTCCGTCGGCGCTGGAGACCAGGATCGGTCTCTCCAATTCGTCGAAGCCGGGCCGATAGAGGCCCGAAAAAGTCCCGAAGTCGGTCAGGACCCGGGAGTTGAAGGTGGATTGAACCAAGCCCCGAATTCCGGCGTAGGCCCGGTTGGCGGCATCCACGTCCACCCCGGCGTCGCGGTACCTCATTTCAACGAAGGGTTCTGGGTCATTCCACTATTGGCCAGCTCGAACAACTGTTTCTGGCCCGAATCTCGAGTGGGTGGGATGGGGTATTTCTGATCGAAGCAGGCTGCGCAGAAGTTCCCCCGGTCGGACACCGATTTCTTCATACCCTCCAGGGAGAGGTAGGCGAGACTGTCGGCCAGCACATGTTCGCGGATCCCCTCGACGGTGTTGTTGGCGGCGATGAGCTCGGCATGGGTCGGTGTGTCGATACCGTAGTAGCAAGGGGAGACGGTGGGCGGAGAACTGACGCGCAGGTGGACCTCGGTGGCGCCCGCCGAGCGGACCATCTCCACGATCTTTCGGCTCGTCGTTCCGCGAACCACCGAGTCGTCGCAGAGGACGACCCTCTGCCCCGACAGCAGTTCCCGGATAGGATTCAACTTGACCTTGACGCCGAAATGCCGGATGGACTGCTTGGGTTCGATGAAGGTTCTGCCCACGTAGTGGTTGCGGATCAGCCCGAACTGGAAGGGAATGCCCGACTCCTTGGCGTAGCCCAGGGCGGCCGTGACGCCCGAATCCGGAACCGGGACCACCACGTCTGCGTCGGTCGGAGCTTCACGAGCCAGCTGGCGGCCCATCCGGTAGCGGGCTCCGTGGACACTCTGCCCGAAGACCCGGCTGTCCGGCCGGCTGAAATAAACTTGCTCGAAGATGCAGAAGGCGTGGCGCGGCGCGTCGGGTTGCCGAAAGGAATGGAGCGAACCGTCCTGGATTCGCAGGATCTCGCCCGGTTCGACATCCCGCAGATAACGTGCCCCGATCAGGTCAAAGGCGCAGGTCTCGGAGGCGACCACGTACGCTTCCCCCAACTGGCCCAGGCAGAGCGGACGCACGCCCATGGGGTCCCGGATGGCGTAGATGCAATCCGGACGCTGCAACACCATGGAGTAGGCGCCCCGGATGACCCGGAAGATCTCCAGCAGGGCGTCGTCCAGATTCTCCGTCGGACAATGAGCCAGAAGATGGAGGACGACTTCGGTGTCGCTGGTGGACTGGAAAATGGCCCCTTCCGCTTCCAGGCTCCGCCTCAGCGATCCGGTGTTGACGATATTCCCGTTGTGGGCCAGGGAGACCGGGCCGCGCCAGGATTGCGTGACGATGGGCTGGGCGTTGGCCAGCAGGCTCTCTCCCATGGTGGAGTATCGAACGTGGGCCGTAGCCGACAGCCCCGGCAGCTTTTCCAGCTTCTCGTCGCTGAAGACCTCGGCGACGTAGCCCATTCCCCGTTCCTGGTGCAGATTCGTCCCGTCGGACGAGACGATTCCGGCCGATTCCTGGCCGCGATGCTGGAGGGCGTAGAGTCCAAGGTAGGCGTGACGGGCCGCCTCGGAGTGTGCGGCGATGCCAAAGATGCCGCACTCGTCGTGAAACTTGTCCTCGTGCATGGACTGTTCGCGTTTCGGTAGGGCCCGCTGCGGAGGTTGAACTCCACGGCGGCAATATATTCTCCTGCGGACGGCAAATCAATACGGAAGATGAGGAGAGAATAAATAGGAGTGAGGAGAGAGAAAGAGGGAGCGGGACCAGGAGGCATTCGTTTTTCTCTGGGACAATGCGTCGAGCCTGCGAAAAATAGGCGGATCCGGGTTGACAGGGGTCTGGGATATCGTCAGAATGTCGATCGCCTCCCAGGCTCTTCGATTGGATATGTGTATCCCAGGCTCAATTAACCAAACGTAGGGGGTCTTGATGGACAGCAAACGATTGTGTCTCGCACTGGTTCTGGTGGGACTGAGCTTCGGCTTGGCCCTGGGACAGGGAGACCGGGCCACGGTGGTGGGAACCGTCAGTGACAGCACGGGCGCAGTGATTCCAGGCGCCGAGGTGTACATGACTCAGGTCGCCACCAACCAGGTCCACTCCTCGCTCTCCAGCGACACCGGCCAGTTCGCCATTGCGGCGCTGCCGGCGGACGTGTACGAACTGAGGGTCACCATGCCCGGCTTCAAAACGGAGGTTCGCTCCGGCTTGAAGGTGGACGTGGGCCAGACCTTCCGCATCGACATCGAGTTGAGCGTCGGTGAAGTGTCCGAGGTTGTGGAGGTTGCCTCCACCGCACCCATTCTCAAGACTGAGACCGCGGAGTTCGGACAGGTGATCGACAACAAGAAGATCATCAACATTCCGCTGAATCAGAGAGACGTCTTCGGCGTGTTGGGCGGGCTGACGCCCGGTGTCCAGCCGCTGCGCAACGTGGGCGGCGTCACCAGCGGCGTCGCGTTCAATGTCCGGGGCATGCGCCGGGCCGACAACAACGCCACGCTGGACGGCTCGCAGATGAGCGAGACCAACGGTTCGCTCCAGTTCTTCGCCAATCCCGACGCCATTCAGGAGTTCGAGGTCAAGAGCGGCCTCTACGGCGCCGAGTACGGCATCAAGCCGGGCGGACAGTTCAGCGCCGTCACCAAGAGCGGAACCAACGAGCTGCACGGCACCATCTTCTGGTTCCACCGCAACGACAACCTGGATGCCCGGAACTTCTTCGACACCGGTCCCAAGAACGAGTTCAAGCGGAACCAGTTCGGGGCGGTTGCCGGTGGGCCAATCATGTTCCCGGGCCTCTATGATGGCCGCGACCAGTCCTGGTGGTTCTTCGCCTACAGCGGCGAGCGAATTCGCCAATTCCGTTCGCTGACCGCGACAGTGCCCACTCCGGCGGAGCGGGGCGGCGTCTTCTCCAGCACCATCATGGATCCCATGACGGGCGAGCCTTTTCCCAACAACACCATCCCCGCAAACCGGTTCGCCGCCCAGTCCAAGTTGCTGGGAGACCTCTGGCCGTCGCCCAACACCGACATCGGCCGGGGATTCAACTACACCAGCGCCTCCAACGCTCCCCAAGAGCGGAACGAGTACATCGTCCGGATGGACATCAAGACGGGCGACGACAGCCGCTGGTTCGGCCGCTTTCTCTTCAATCAGCGGCCCATCACCTTCGTCAACGTCGTCGACGCCTTCACCGTCATCAACGGCCTCGACAACTGGGCCCAGAACGTGGTCAACACGCGAAACTTCGGACCCAGCGTCGTCAACGAGTTGGGACTGCATTTCTACCGGAGGCCCTACAATCCGGGCTTCCCGCCGGGTGGGCCCGATCTGGCCAACCAGCTGAACTTTCCCAACTGGCCCAAGCGGGGAGTGGACCTTCTCGGAACGCCTACCACCATCGTGACGGGTTATCCCAGCATCGGTTCTCGCGGTAACCGCGGACCCGTCCCCGAGGGGCAGTGGGAACTCAAGGAGAACGTCAGTTGGACCAAGGGCAACCATTACCTGAAGGCGGGCTATCACTACCGGTACCACTACGTCTTCTTTGGCTTGGAGCGCCGCAGTATTCTCTACTTCAATACTCCGACCCGTTACGCCGGAAATGCCTTGGCCAACTTCTACCTGGGCCATCTGAACCAGTCCCGAGAAGGGAGTGAGGCCCGCTTGAACCACAACTTCCCGGGCCACTACATCTATCTACAGGACAGTTGGAAGGCCACTCCCAGACTGACTCTCCAACTCGGGCTCCGCTACGAGCTCCGTCAGGGCTGGGAAGACAAGCGTGGATTCTCCACCAACCTCAAAGCCGACTGTGCATTGCGGACCGAGAATCCGATTCCTGATTGCTATTCCCCCGCTCTGCAGACCCAAACCCTCATATTTCCCGAGACCGGCCGATTCGAGCCGCAGGTCAATATATTCACCTGGACCAAAAACGGATTCCAGCCCCGCCTCGGGCTCTCCTACCGTCTGACGGACAGGACGGTGTTGCGTATCGGTGGCGGAATCTACGGTAACGAGCCGCCGGGCGGCATGATGTACGGCGCGGCGGCCTTGGGCAATCCCAGGCCCAACTCAGGCCAGAGGGACTTCTACGCAGACGCGGTGACACCGAACCTCCATATCTCCAATCCCTTCGACGAATCGATTCTGGTAGGCGCCTCCGGTGCGCAAATCCTTCCCGGGGGTGGATATGAGGACGTAATGCCTCAGTGGTACGTGCCCAATTTCGGCCTGTCCCTCCAGCATCGCGCCGGCGAGAACAACATGTTCGAGATCGGCTACGAGGGCTCCCGCTCGGTGCACGAGATGCAGGTGTTCGAGTTCAACGACGCGGTCCCGGGTGAAGGATCTATCCAGTCCCGGAGGCCTTGGTCCTCCATGGGTCGGTATCATATGCTCCTGGCCAACGGAGACCAGACCTACCATGGCTTTAACTTCAAGTGGGAGAAGCGGCCGGGACAGTATGGCTTGACCTCCCTGTTGGCCTTCAGTTGGGGCAAGAGCCTCGATACCACTGGTGGGCGCCTCGGTGTCACCGGCGACCCTCGAGGTGTGAGCCGGAACCTCTATGGGAGAAATTTCGGCACCATCAACCGGGGGAGGGGCGAAGGCAACATCCCCGTCCGGCTGGCTTGGTTGAAGGGTTGGGATATCCCCTTTGGTCCTGGCCGCGCCTTTGGCTCGGACGGCTTCTTCAGCCAGATTTTCGGAGGTTGGAGCGCTTACGCCATCACCACTCTCCAGAAGGGGCACTGGTATACCGTGTCCACTGCCGATCTGCTGGCGGTTGGAAGCAATGCTTCCCAGCGGCCGGACCTGCTCCGGGATCCCAATACCGGCACTCGGCGGCCCGAGGAGTGGTTCCGGACGGATGCCTTTGCGGCGCCGCCTCCGGGCAGGTATGGCAACGCGAGCCGCGGCATTGTCGAGGGTCCCGGTACCATCAACTTCGACTTCTCGCTGCTGCGAGATTTCTATCTGGGTGAGGAGACCCGAATCCAGTTCCGGTTCGAGGCCTTCAACCTGACCAATCACACGAACTTGAACTCGAGCAACAACACCTTCAACTTCAGCGCCGGATCTTTCGGCGCCATTGGAGCGGCCCTGACCGGAAGGCAGTTGCAGTTCGGCCTGAAGATCTATTACTGATCCAGGCTCCAGTCAGTGTTCAAAAGCGCGCCCGCCTTGCGGTGGGCGCGCTTTTTTTGTTGAGAGGTTGAGAGCGTGTGCGAGATCCTGCTCAGGCGCAGTAGCCGCCGTCCAGCAGGATGGTGTGCCCGGTGACGTAGGCGGAAGCCTCGGAAGCCAGGAAGACCACCGACCCCTTGATGTCGTCGTATTGGGCCATGCGTCCCAGGAAGGTGTTGCTGCAGTACTGGGACAAGAAGGGTTCCTTCTCCCCTCCCAAGGCGAGCCCGCCGGGGGCGATGGCGTTGACCCGAACTCCCTGGGGACCCGCCCACGCGGCCAGATACTTGGTCAAACCGACCATTCCGTGCTTGTGGAAGTGGTAATCGGGCGGCGTGGTCATGCCGGTGCCGGCGTAGTTGGTGAAATCGGGGGCCACCACCGACTGGATGGAGCCGATGTTCACGACGGCGCCCTGGCCCCGTTCCATCATCCGGTCGACGAATGCCCTGGAGATGGCAAAGACCCCGGTTGCATTGACCGCCATGGATTGTTCCCAGGCTTGTAGCGGGTCGGTGTAGGCTCGCATGGGCCGCGCCACGGAGTTGTTGACCAGAACGTCGACCGCGCCGAATTTCTCCCAGATCCGTTCGCAGAAATCCAGAATTGAAGACTCGCTCCCCTGGTCGAATCCGTCGCCGCTGGCGGAGAGGCCCCTCCCCTCCAACTCCGATGCCCAGTCCCGGCAGCGCTGCCGGTTTCTGGAGGCGATGACGACGTGGGCTCCAGCCTCAGCCAATCCCTCCGAAATGGGCTTGCCGTAGAATCCGGTGCCGCCGGTGACGACCGATACTTTGCCGGTAAGATCCAGGAGCTGCTTGACGTTCATGACTGCGCATACTTATATCACCTCATGCCTTCGGAGCGGAGTATGATCACGATCTCCCAATCTGCCCGTAGAAGAGCCATCGCGGTGGCACTCCTTCATTTTCTGATTGCTGCGTACGCCCCGGCTGCAGAGAGTCAGGACACGACACCGGCAGATAAGACAATCGCCCAAAAGCTGGCAGGCAAGTATGGCTGGCCCTACGTGCCGGGGCACAAGGGTCTCTCCCGCCAGGAGGTCGTGTTTCCCCGAGTCCGGGGGCTGCAGGTGGTCAAGGCCGATCTCCACATCCACACGATCTATTCTGACGGACAGGTCCTGCCCGAAACACGAGTCTGGGAAGCGTGGCGGGACGGACTGGATCTGATGGTCATCACCGATCATCCTGAGTACCTGGAGTTGGCCCTGCCCCAGGACCGGGAACGAGCCTACGGCCGGGCCCTTCCGCTGGCCAGGGCTTTGGGTCTGATGCTGGTTCGCGGAGCCGAGCTGACGACACTTTCGGGACCTCGCTACACGGAAGAGGACTCGGATCACGTCGTCGCGTTCGTTCAGGACGAGAGTCCCTTTTACGGCGATTTCGACACGGCGGTCCGGTCGGCCCGGGACCAGGGAGCCGTCATCATCTGGGCCCACCCCGGTCCCCGGTGGGTCCGGGACGCCAAGCGGCTTCTGGAGTTGGGTTGGCTGGACGGGATCGAGTTGAGGAATGGTGGCCAAAGAGGGGGGGAGGGGATTGGATACCACCGGGGAGAACCCGTCTTCACCCAGGTAATGGATTGGTGCCTCGAACATGATCTGGCCGTCATCGCCTCGTCGGACGCCCACTGGCCCATCGACCAGATGGTGGACCGGAGCCGAGGAGAGCGCCGGGAAATGACCCTTATCCTGGCCGAGAGCCGGGACGAGAAGTCGATCCGAGAGGCGATCAAGGCCCGCCGCACCCTGGCCTATTTCGGAGAGATGATCTGGGGCAGGGAAGAATGGCTCCGAGCCCTGGCCGAGAGCGCGCTCGCTTTCAACCTGACCCCCAGCGTCCAACGCAACCGGAAACGCCATTACCTGTCTGTCGCCAACGACTCCTCCTTCCCTTTTCGGATGAAGATCTTCAGGGCGGAAGAGGAAGAGTCCCCCGGTCACCGCGAGTTCCGAATTGCGGAGCAGGGTCAGACCGTGGCTCCCATCAGGGTGAACGAGGGAGAGACGGAGGTTCGACTCGTCATCACCGTCACCAACCTGCTTTCCGGCGCGGATCGCCCGCTCGTTCTGGAGAGAAGGGTGCAGGTTCCGGGGGAAGCACCATGAGATCTGCGTACCGCGATACGGCCGTCATCGCTCTTGTGGGACTCCTGGCGGCGTGTGCGCCTCCGGAACAGACTCCTCGCGGGGAAGTAACGGAAGTCTGGCGGGAGTCCAGTTTTGCCGATTTCGCCGACGGCGTCCTGACGGACGGAGGGGCAAACACCTATGTAGGCGCCGACGGCAGTGTCCGGCTCATCAACGAGTTGGATCTGAACCAGGACGGGCTCATCGACCTGGTCCTGCCGGGAAGCCACGACGACAACTTCGACATGGATGCCTGGATCTACTGGGGACGGGACGATTTGGGTTCCAACGGGCGAACCGCGCTCCCAGGGGAGGGAGGGCAGGACGTGGCCATTGCGGACTTCAATCGGGACGGTCATCCGGACCTGGTGGTGGCCAAGGGTTACAACGGCACTCGGACCGAAAACCGGTCGGCCGTCTATTGGGGGAGCGAATCCGGTTTCGATGCCGAGAGAAGAGCCGATCTGCCGACGGTCTCGGCCCAGGCCGTGGCCGCGGGGGATTTGAACGGAGACGGTTACCCGGAAGTCGTCTTTGCCAGCAACGGCCTCTCCTACCAGTTCACTCGGGAGGGGAACGATTTCAGCGTAGTTCGGCCCGTCTCGGACATCTACTGGGGATCCGATGAAGGCTACTCTCCCCGCCGAACCACACAGTTGCCCACCCGTTTCGCCCGCGACGTGGCCATCGCCGATCTGAACCGGGACGGCACGCCCGATCTGGTCTTTGCAGTACAGAACTACAAGGGTGACCCGGGTGGAGTGCTGGTCTACCGGGGATCCGAATCCGGCTACTCGGCGGATGCCTCCCTCTGGCTGGAGGGGTTGGGAAGCGTCGCCGTGGTTGCCGCCGATTTGAACGAAGATGGCTGGACCGATCTGGCGGTGGCCAACGAGACGGCTCCCGGGATTGACCGCGAATCGGGAGGGATCGCCGTCACTCCCATTCCCTGTTATGTCTACTGGGGGTCTTCCCAGGGGTTCGACTCCGCTCGGCGCACCGAGTTGCCCGGCTGGAGAACCCGGGGCATCGAAGCGGCCGATCTCAACCGGGATGGACACCCCGATCTGATCCTGTCCAACCAGGCGGGTCAGGCATCCTTCATCTACTGGGGTTCCCCGGGCGGGTTTCGGACCCAACTGAGGACGGCGCTCCCGACGCTGGCCGCCAGCGCCAGCGTCGCCGCCGACCTGAACGGGGACGAATATTTGGATCTGGTCTTCGCCAACGAGAAGAACGACGAGACTTACGACATCTCCTCCACCGTCTATTGGAACGGTCCCGGCGGGTTCGATACTTCTCGCCGGCTGGATGTGCCGACCCGGGGGGCCCTCTCGGTGGCTGCCGGCGACCTGGACGGTGACGGCAAAGAGGATCTGGCGTTTGCCCAGAGCAGGGACGGCTATGCTTCCGACAAGGCGCCCAATGCCTATGTCTACTGGGGCCGGTCCGATGGAGACTACACGCCAGACGACCGCTGGACCTTGCCCTACTCCGGCCTGAGCGCGGCCAATATCGCCGATCTCGACCGGGACGGTTGGACCGACCTGGTGCTTGCCGGCCAGATCGACATTCTATGGGGGACGCCCGAAGGACTCTCAAGGACTGGCGCCACCCATCTTCCCACTCGGAGAGGCTTCAGCGTGGTGGTGGCGGACTTCAACCGGGACGGTTACCTGGATTTGAGCCTCAGCGAGTGGACCCATGGCCGGGACGAGATGAGCCTCTTCTGGGGCGGTCCCGGTGGCTATCGGATGGACAACCGCTTCATCCTCAAGTTTCCCGACGTGCGGCTCCACAAGGCGGCAGACCTGGACCGCAACGGCTATCTGGACCTGCTGTTCACCGGGACCAGCGACCGTGTCGCCATCTTCTGGAACGGACCCGGCGGATTCGACAATCGAAACGTCCAGTATCTCCCCTCCAAGATGGCCGTCGGAGCCGAGATCGGAGATCTCAATGCCGACGGCTACCTGGACGTGGTGATCTGCAATCTTTACGACCTGGAAAAGCTCCATATGGATGAGGGGGACCGCCCCATCGACGCCGAGCCTCAGGCGGCTCCCTTCGCCGCCGGCACCGCCGTTTACTGGGGAGGGGAAGCGGGATTCTCGGAAGACCGGATGCTGCTCCTGGACACGGTGGGGAGCGAGGACGCATCGATTGCCGATCTGAACCGGGACGGACACTTGGACCTGGTGGTTTCCAGCTACCACGCCGGCGTGAACCGGCATCACCCGTCCTACGTTTTCTGGGGCGCCGAATCGGGACTCGACCCGAAGCCGCTCCTGTTGCCCACCGATTCCGCCTCCGGCGTGATGGTGGCCGACTACAACCGGGACGGGCACGAAGACATCTTCTTCGTCTGCCACACCAAGGGTGGAAACCACCGCACCGACTCGTTCCTCTATTGGGGCTCGGAGGCGGGATACTCGGCCGAGAGGCGGCTCCTGGTCCCGACCCGGGGCGTGCACTGGGCGATTCATCACGACGTGGGAAACGTCTACGACCGCACTCCAAGCTACGATTACGTCTCCTCTCCGTTCCGTTTGCCGGAGACGGTCCAGGTCGAGAACCTGAATTGGAAGGCGCAGACACCGCACGAGACCTCGATCCAGTTCCAGGTCCGAGGATCGGAGACGCTGGAGGGGCTGGAGGCTGCCGAGTGGTCCGGTCCCGACGGACCGGGAAGTCACTACACTCGATCGGGCAGCCGTCCGAACGGGCTCGGGGGCGCGAACCGCTGGATCCAATACAAGGCGACTCTGCTTTCACCGGGCGGCGTCAACTCCCCGGTCCTGGAGGAGGTGGAGATCGGCTACCGGAGCGAGTAGGCGGCATTGTCCACGACGCCTTTGAAAGGAACATTCCTATGGAAAGGGAACTGCTGACCTGGTTCAATGGCCGGCTCGTACCGGACTCGGAGGTCCGGATCCATCACACCGACTCCGGACTCAGCTTCGGTCACAACGTGACCGACTCGGCGCGGACCTTCGGATACCGTCCTTTCAAGCTGAAGGAGCACATCCGCAGGTTCTACCGTTCCATGTCGGTGGCCCGGATCAATCCCGGCATGACTCCGGAGCGGATGGAGGAGATTGCCCTGGAGGTGTTGGAGGCGAATCTTTCCGTGCTGGACCCGGACGGTGACGTCTGGGTCACCCAGACAGCCACCGGTGGCCGGATGCGCAGCACCATCGGACGCTTCGAGTTCGACCGCCCCGGCCTGCTCATCGCCACGCTTCCCCTGGGGTTCGGCGACTACGCTCACCTTTACGAGAAGGGGGTCCACGCCGTGACCCCTTCGACTCGTCACATCCCGCCCCAGTCGCTGGACGCCAAGCTCAAGCACCGGAACCGGATCTTCTTCACGCTGGCGGAATTCGAGGTCAAGGAGGTGGACCCGGAGGGTTTCTCGCTCCTCCTGGACATCGACGGCAACGTGACGGAGAACAAAGGGGCCAACTTCTTCATCTACCGTGACGGACGCTTGAGAACGCCCACGACCCGGAACTGCCTGGAGGGAGTCAGCCGGGCCACGGTATTGGAGTTGGCCCGGGAGGAAGCGATTCCCGCGGTGGAGGAGGACATCCAACCCTACCATGTGACCACCGCGGAGGAGGCATTCTTCTGCAGCACTTCCTACTGCATGCTCCCGGTGTCGCGCTACAACGGCAATGTTCTGGGCGAGGGCCGGCCCGGACCCATCTATCGCCGGCTGATCGATGCTTGGAGCCGGAGAGTGGGAATGGATATTCCGGAACAGGCGCTCCGAGGAGCGGCGGTTTAGGAGTGGGGGTTTTCCTACCCCCACTCTTCCGGAGTAGGTAGGGTCGATAATGGAACGGGCAATAGAAGAATGGGGGACAAGAATATCCCCCTTCCAATCAAACCTCTTCCGGAACCTCGAACGGTTTCCGGTATTCGCGCCGCAGCAGCCGGTTCGCCTCTTCGTCTCCCGGGATGGTCTCGTTGGCCGGATCGAAACGGACCTCCCGGCCCACGCGGTGGGAGATGTTCGCCAACTCGCAGAAGATGCCTGATCGGTGGGTCACTTCGATGTCCGCCGTCAGGACGCTTCTGTCCCCGGCCCGCAGGGCATTGATGAAGTTCTGGTAGTGCCCCCCGCTCTCCAGATCCGGCTGGGGAGGCTCGGCCTCCTTGTTCCGTCCCAGAAAGACCTGGTAGTCGCAGCCGGCGCCCTTCTTCTGGATCCGGTGTTTCATGTGAATGTAGCCTTCGGTGCCGTACAGGTCCCAGGTGAACTCTGCCATCCATTGCAACCTGGGCGCAGGATAGATGGCGCGCCGGGGAACGACGCGGCCGTTATCCGAGTAGAGGTTACGCAGGTCGCAGGTGAGAAGGGCGCCGTCCTGAAACTCGAACGTGGCGCGGTGCGTATTCGGGGTCTCGGCCTGATCCTTCTCCCCGAACCGGCCCCCTGCGGAGTGAGCCCGAACCGGGACCTCCTGGCCCATGGCCCACCGGCAGATGTCGATGATGTGGATCCCGTTGTTGCCCATCTCCCCGTTCCCGAAGTCCCAGAACCAGTGCCAGTTGTAATGCACCAGGTTCCGGTGAAACGGTTGCTCCGGCGCCGGTCCCAGCCAGAGATTCCAATCCAGCCAGGAGGGGGGTGGCTCGGAAGTCTTGAAGCCCACCGGGTCCCTGGGCCTGGGGAATTCGCAGCGGGCCCAGTAGACCCGGCCGATCACCCCGTCCCGAACCAGTTGGGCCACTTTTCGGAAGGAACCGCTGGAGCGGCGGTTGGTTCCGCCCTGGACGATGCGGTCGTACTTGCGGGCGGCCTCCACCAGCTTGCGACCCTCCCAGACATTGTGGGCGATGGGCTTTTCCACGTAGACGTGCTTGCCGGCCTGGCAGGCCCAGATTCCGGCCAGGGCGTGCCAGTGGTTGCAGGTGGCGATGGTGACGGCGTCGATGGATTGGTCATCCATGATCCGCCTCAGGTCCTTCTCGATCCGGGGCCTTTTGCCGGCGATTTTCTGAGCTTGATCCGCTTTCTCCAAGGCCCTCCGTTCGTCCACGTCGCAGACCACGGCCAGTTCCACACCCTCGTTTTCCAGAATCTCTTCCACCAGTCGCCTGCCGCGGCCGCCCGCCCCGATCAGGGCGACGCGAATACGGTCGTTGGCGTTGGCCCAAGCCTTGGCGGTGCCGATCAAGGAGGCTCCCGCCCAGGTGGAGGACTTGAGGAATTGTCGGCGTTTTACTTCGGCCATGGTCATTCTCCCGTTGGATGCTGCCCCCAAGAGGGGTGCCCCTACGGTCCCCATTCTCAGCCGCGAGAGCGGTTCAGACCGGCTGGCTGACGCCGGTCTCCGCTGCCTCGTAGGCGCTGAAGACGACATTCAGGACGTGGAGAGAATCCTCTCCCGTGAGCGGCGGATTCCCCTTGCCGCGACCCAGGTCCACCAGGGACTGGACCAGGGGGTAGTAGCTGCTCGGCTCGGTCTCGAATTCGTGGACCTGGATTCTCCGAGGCGCGTCCGGGTGGGTCGAGTACCAATGCATGGGACCCTTCAAGAGGTTCATCCGGAGCCAGCCCTTGGAACCCCAGAGCGTGACGCCCAGGTGATACCCCCGGTCCAGGTAGTAGCCGCCGTGGTAGGTCCCCACCATCCCTCCCTTGAACCGGAGGGCCAGGGCCACCGAATCCTCGATTTCCACCGGCTGTCCGCCCACGTTCCGGGTGACGGCGGAGACCTGCTCGATCCGGTCGCCGGTGAGGTATTGCACCAGATCCAGGTAGTGGATCCCCAGCCAGATGAGCTGTCCCCCGCCGGCCTTGTCCTTGAAGGCGAGCCAGGACTCCTGGTACCGGGGCCGGGTCAGGCGGGTCTGGTCGGCGACGAAGACCAGGTGGGTGCCGAAGGGTTTGCCCAGGAATCCGGACTGGATCAGTTCCCGGGCCTTGAGCACCGCCGGATGAAGCCTGGATCCCAGGGCCAGCATCAGGTTCAAATTCTTTGAATCGGCTAACTGGACCAGAGGCTCGAAGTCTTCGGCCCGGACGCAGGCCGGTTTTTCGGCCAGGACGTGAGCGCCTGCCTCCAGGGACTTCCGGATCGGCGGGGGCGCCAGGTGGGCGGCCAGACTGACGAGGACCGCGCGCGGCTGCGCCTCCTGCAACATCTTGCCGTGGTCCTGGTACGTGGTGAGCTTTCCCCCCAGGACTTCGCGGGCACGGTCGAAGGTGGTTCCACTCTCGTCCGAAAGCGCGACGGAGGCGACTCCCTGGGCTTGGGCCAAGGCCTTCAGATAAGTGCCCAGGTGAGGTCCTCTCTCCTGCGTGATGATGCCCACCGGGATGCCGTCACCGGCAGCCTCGATCCGGCTCGCGGCCGGGAAGGCCAGGGAGGAGACCAGAGTTCCGCCGGCTGTTTTCTTGAGGAATGTTCGTCTTTTCATGATGTCGGCCGTCCTGATCGTTGCCGCTCAGTCTAGCATGACGGGAGCAGTCCCACTGCACTGTCAGGCAGTCTCCAAGCGTACCTCTCCGAGGTCGGATCCCAGGGTCCAATTGTCGACTCCCCGATCCGTCACCAACGTGACCGCCCGGGATCCGTCGTGCCTCAGCCGGCTGGCCGCGGAATGCACTGGGGAACTCTGATTCGTTCCGAAGGGAACGAAGACCGATACGAAGGTGGTGTCAGCAGCCTTCCGGCGCCGGATGCAGGTGGAGAGGGATTCGGATGCCGGGTTGGACGGGGCCGAACCCAGGAACATCCGGTCGGAGGGCTCCAGGAGATGCAGATCCAGAAGTCCACCCTGATGCCGCCAGCGAAGGTTCAGGTTGTCCAATTCGGGGACCCGCCCTTCCAGCCGCACATGGGCGTAACCGCCGTCGCCAGTCAATGGAGAGGCTGGAGACAGGCCCACTGGCTCCCCGACCCGCTCGCCGCGCACCTGACAGACCCAGTCCAGATCTCGAACCGTGGGGCACCGGACCTGGAGCAGGTCCACGAAGTAGTGGTCGCGCCAAAGCAGGATTCTCCGCATCTCGACTCCGGCGTAGGCTCCCTCGTCCCAGGAGACGGAGGCGTCGCAGAGCGTATACCGGTCGCCGGCTTCATACCGGTTGATCTTTCCCTCAGCCAGCGGTTGGGACAAGCTGTCCACCAGCGCCGTGGCGTGGCTGGCCGTCTGCTGGTACCAGGTGTCGTTGAGCTCGATGCCGTATCCGGGGGTCCCCAGGTCCGGCAACCAGGGAGACCCGTTGGCGAAGAGTTGGATCCGGAGCTGGTCGTGGTGTCCGTGAACTCCTCCGTCCGGACCCGCCTTGAAAATCAGATGACTGCGGTTCCCGCGGTCCCGGCTGCGCAAGACGGCGAAGCCCAAGTCCTCCAGATGCAGACTCTTCCACTCCGGTTCCTCCCCGGACGGGATTTCCCGGGCGCCGTCCAGGAGCGCCTCGAAGCAGGTCCGCGGACGGTCCTCATAGTTCTGTTGCAGGACCCAGGCGAAGACCGGGTCGCGCAACCAACCGTAGGCGGTCTCGTAGAAGCCGTCCGCTTCCGGTATCCCGTGACCGACCCGCTGCTGGAGGCCGATGAAGTACCAGCAGTCGTTCATTGCCGGGAGCTTCAGATCCGGGAAGGAGATGAGGATCGGCGCCAGGAACATCCGCTTGAGGATGCCGCCATCGTCGAAGGAGCGGCCCGAGGCCCGCAGAATCCGGAGCGTCCAGACCACCGCGTCCAGCATGTAGTAGTGGTAGCTGAGGGAGCCTTCCCACCAGATCCCGTCTTGGGAGACCCCCTGGGTGAGCTGGGGCTCCAGGCCCAGGTCGCCGCCCAGAGCCACCTCCAGCAGATCTTCGTCCTCCAGGACCAGAGCCAGCGTTGCCAGGGCGGCGTTGTTCCAGTTGGTGGCATTGTGGATCTCAGGCCATCGGACTCGCTGGATGTGCTCGGCGCCGGGCCGGAACATCTGGCGGGCCAACCGGTCGGACGACCCTTCCGGGAGCGTCTCCTCCAGGAGGGCGAATGCCCAGCACATCCGGATCAGCCAGACCGACTCGTCCAGGCCCGACCAGGCGACGATCCCGGGGTGGTTGGGGTGATCCAGAGGAGGGGGCTCCATGTGCCGGTAACGCTCGGCATACGTGAACAGGATCCGGCTGGACAGATCCCGGTCCGCCCGGGCCTGTTCGGCCTGTCCACCGGTGAGATGGCTCCGGAAGGCGAGCTTCAGGGCGGCGTCGCTGAGCATGTCGTTCACCGACCAGCGCCAGGCGCTGTCGTACGGCTCACCGCAGTAGACGGCGGCGTCCACAGGACAGACGTGGCGGTGCGGCTCCCGCGGGTCGTACACGAATTGGACTGCGTGCTCGGGGCAGAAGAAGTCGTGGTAGTAACCAGCCTGGTGCGTGGGGACCTGAGGCAAAAACCGGTGATAATCGGCAAGTCGTTGATCCAGCGCCTCCCGGGCCGCGGAGAAGGAAGAGTCCGAGGTCCGCCGGCCCAGGTCCCGGCTCCATTCCGGTGTCAGAAGTGTCATCTTCGATAGGCCTCCAGGGTGATCTTGGCGATACGGTCCCAATCGTACCTTTGGATGCTGGCCAGGGCGGTGCGGTATGCCTCTTCCAAATCCCAGCCCCGGATCTCCCGCATGGCTTCCAGCAACGCCCCGGGTCGGTTCGGGTCGTAGAGCAGACCGCCGCCGGAAAGGATGACTTCGGGGAGGCAACCCATGTTCGGCGCGATCACGGGACGGCACTCGGAAAGGGCCAGGGTGACGGTCCCCGACGACATGGTGGCCAGAAACGGCAGGACGACGGCGTTGCCGGCGCGCAGGACCTTCATCATGTCCGGCGTGGGCGCGCGCGGCTCGATGATCTTGTCCAGGATCCGGGGATGACCGGCGGCCAGATTCCGAATCTTTTTCAGGTACGGCTTGTGGCGGCCTCCGCCGGCCAGCAGAAGCCAGGAATCCTCACCCGGAAGCCTGCGGAAGGTGTCGATCAGAGTCTCAAGACCCTTGTAGGGCAGAACTCCGCCGATGAAGCCGTAGGCGAAATCCCCGGCCGGTATGCCCAGATCCAGACGGGCCTCGCTCTGGGAGGCGATGTCCGGGTAGACCCCGACGAAATGACCGTGAGGCGCCAGGAAGATGTCGTGGGAACGGCCGAAGGCTTCCTTGACGCCGGCCGCGGACGCCGCGCAATGGGCGATGATGGCGGTGCAGAGGCGGCACATGTGAAGCCGGAACTCGTGATCGATGTGCTGGTGAGTCCGGTTGTGCGGGTAGATGTTGTGGGCGGTCCAGACCACCTTGTAGCCCAGTTCCCGGGCCAGCTCCAGGGAGGCGGCGAGCTCCTCCATCTGCCGCTGCATGATTTGCGCGTCGTCGTTGTAGTAGTCGTGGTGGGGCCAGTGGAGGTGCAGAACCTGGATTCTGCCCTGGTTTTGCCGGAGATACTCGGGGCTGCAGTCCGTCTCGAAGTCCATTTCCACGCCCCGCCGTTCCAGGGCCTCCGCCAGTAGTGCCCCGTAGGGATTGTTTCCCTCATGGTTGGCGGGAAGACGTTTCTGCTGGTGGTAGTAGAAGGCGACGCGCAAGATGCACCCGGAAGTCCGATCCGGCTGGCGGAAAATGGCTCAGCGCGGGTCGGGCTCGATGAAGAAGACGTATTCGTTTGTGTCCCAACCGTCGTAGATGATGCTGTATTCCACCATCAACTTGAGCGGTTCCTCGTCGTTGTACCGGTTGATGATGCAGTTGTGGCTGTAGCCGTCAGGATGCCGGGTGTCCCCGCTGACGATGATACCGCTGCCCCAGTCGATGCCGTCGTCGGACTGGTAGAGGACGAAACGCCGGCTGCCTTTCCCCTCCTGGCCCGACCGTCCGTGCAGGTAGTACTTGCCTCCCAGGTAGGCCAGCTCCGGATCGCGGACCATCTTGTCCACGTAGGTCTTCTGCTGCTCGCCCCAGGTCTTTCCCTGGTCCTGGCTGATGCAGTAGTAGAAATGGTGCTCGTCCTTTTCGGTATAGGCGCCGGCCAAAAGGCGTCCGTCCGCCATCAGGCACATGGTGCCGTACCACTTGTCGTCGTCGAGCGGCAGCGTGCTCCTCCTGGTCCAACTCTCCCCGTCATCGGCGCTGGTGTAGAGGACGTGAGGTCCGCCGTCATTGCTGTCATAGAGCACGTAGTTGGTTTCGCCGGACACCGCCACGGCACAGGGATACCCGATATAGTCCCCATCGATGGGCTGGTAGCCGCTCCAGGTGGAGCCGTGGTCCAGGCTCCTCATGAATCCGCTTCCCTCTTTGCCCTTGCCGATCTTGAAATGGGTCAGGAACAGGACGGCGGTGCCCTTCTCGGTGACCAGGCCCTCCTCGACCCAGACGGATCGCTTCCGATCCGGGTAGTAATGGTCGTAGGAATACTGGAACTTGTTGTATCTGCTCCAGGTCCTGCCGCCGTCCGAGCTCTCGGCGTATTCGGACCATCCGTCCACGTTGTGATCGGTGGTGTTGGTGTGGAAGGCGACGATCCGGCCGTCGGCGTACTCCATGCAGACGGGCCCGCCGTGGGTGCAGCGTCCCGGAGCGTCGTGCTCGAGATCGGCAATGATGTCCCCGAAGATGTCGTCGCCCAACTCGGTGGCCGGGTCGTAGTCGTAGATCCGCGCGCCGTCGATCCGGCCCGTTTCGCCGGCTGCCGGCTCCTGTACCATCTCCCCGGAACCGCAACCCAGCAGGGAAACGGCGGCGATGATGGCAAACGCTGTTCTGAGGGTCATCCTGTCCTCCGTCCTCGCGGCCGTCCCTTTCGGTTCGCGAGATACTACCATTATGGGAAAGGAAAGAGGAAAGGGGAAATGAGAAAAGAGTCAAGACCAAGAAGCTTCCCACAGCAGCCCACGCCCGGAGACGTCAGGCGAGCGACCGGGCGTCAAGATGATTCGGTGCAGATGTCCCCGAGGGAGACATGTGTCCGTCCTTCTTCCCGCGACCCGAACACTTCACTCTTTCCTCTTTCCTCTTTCCTATTTCCTATTTCCTCTTCTCTCTTTCCTCGCTCATAGTAGACTTGGGCCGCACCGCCAAACGGAGGCCGCAAAACCATGATGCGTCGACGTGATTTCTTGAGGCCGCTGGGAGCCGGGGCAGTCGTTGCGGCCGGGAAGGTCGGTCGCTTGTTCTCAGGGTCGCTGCCGGTCAAGGCGCCACAGCCGTTCTTCGAGAAGACGACGGTCTTCTACCCGGGAAAGGGCTTCGGAGTCCGGCTTCCTGGACTGCTGGCGACGAGCCGCGGGTCCGTGGTCGCCGTCTGCCAGAGGCGGTGGGACAACATGACCGACTTCGGCCACGACACCGACGTCCTGGTGCAGCGAAGCACGGACGGGGGGCGGACCTGGGGGAAGCAGCGAGTGCTCTTCCGGGAGCGGGGGACCTTCTGTCTCGTCGGTCCGCTGTTCGAGGACCGGACCAGCGGGACGATATTCTCCGCTTTCTGGAAGCTTCCGACGACGGCTCCTCACGACTTGAGATATTTCCCGACGTATGCCAAGACCGACGGACGCTTCTGGCTGGCCAAGAGCACCGACCAGGGCCTCACTTGGTCGGAACCGGCGCCCAAGAAGGCTCGACCCAACCCGGACGGTTGGATCGGTTGGACCAACAACTCGGTCCACGGCATCCAACTGACCTGCGGTCCGAAGAAGGGAAGGCTGGTAATCCCTGGATTCCTGTACAAGGACGGAGAAGAAGGCCAGATTCCCGGTGTCCGCGGAGGCGTCCTCTACAGCGACGACCAGGGTTCGACTTGGCAGGTGGGGGGCGTCCTGCCCGTGGGCTCGGACGAGGTCATCGTGGTGGAGACGGCGGACGGCGGCGTTTACGCCAATTTCCGCAAGAATCGGCCCTTTCACAACGACTGGCGATGGCATGCCTGGAGCCGGGACGGCGGCGAGAGCTTCGAGCCTCAGGAGACCCAACCGCAAGATCTCACCACCACGGTCTGCCACGCCGGGCTGACCCGCTACCCCACCGGGGAGAACGGGGGGAAGAATATCTTCCTCTTCTCCAATCCGGCGGGTCCCGATCCCTCCAATCCGACGAAGGGGCGAAGACAGCGTCTCACCCTGCGGGCCAGCTATGACGAGGGCCGGACCTGGCCGCTGTCGAAACTGTTGGATGACGGTCCGTCCGCCTATTCCGACCTGGCTGTATTGGAGGACAAGACAATTCTCTGTCTGCACGAGGACAGCCTCGACTGGCCCGAGTCCAAGCTCGCCGAGTGGTACGGTAGCTTTTCGCGTTTGGACCATCGCCGGCGCTGGTGCGAGCGGATCAGCATCGCCCGTTTCAATCTGGAATGGCTCAAAATATGACGCGGAGGAAGACGTAACATGTACAGAATGGCCATCATCGGCGTTGGGATGATATCCACCAAGGCCATGATTCCCGGGATTCGCCAAGCCAGAACGGCGGAATTGACGGCTCTGGGGACCAGTTCCCGGGAGAAGGCGCAAGCCCTCTCCGCCAAGCACGGCGTCGACCGCTGCTATCCCAGCTACCAGGAGCTTCTGGAGGATCCTGGCATCGACGGTGTCTACATCGGCCTCCCCAACCATCTCCACAAGGAGTGGACCCTGAAGGCGTTGGCCCACGGAAAGCATGTCCTTTGCGACAAGCCGCTGGGGATGGATCTGGCGGAAGCCCGGGAGATGAAGGCGGCCGCCAGAGCGGCCGGCCGGGTGCTGATGGAGGGGTTCATGTACCGCTTCCATCCGCAGCATGCCCTGGTGAAGGAGCTCATCCGGAAGGGCGCCATCGGACGGATTTTCCTGTTCGAAGCCCACTTCCACTACTTCATGGAAGATCCGGACAACATTCGCCTGAAGCGTGAGACCGGGGGAGGAGGCCTTTACGACGTAGGTTGTTACGGGATCAACAGCGCCCGTTACATCCTCGGCGCGGAGCCTCGTTCCGTTTCAGGTGCCTGGCGATTGGGATCCAAGACCGGAGTCGACGAGTTCTGCCACTTCACCCTGAATTTCGACGGTGGCCCAGTGGCTACCGTCACCTGTGGGACCCATCTTGCCAGGGAACAGCATTACGCCGTATACGGGGATCGGGGAATCATCAAGGCGCCTCAGGGCTACGTGCCCGCACCGCACAAGCGGGTTCACGTGACGGTCATCGACCAGGATGGCAGACACGAGCAGCACCGGATCCGTGGCGTCAACCAGTATGCCGACGAGGTCGACGCCTTCGTCGCCGCCTGCGGTGGCGCAGCGGACGCCAGGATCGAGACGGGTGTCAAGAACATGGCCGTGTTGGATGCGGTGCGAAGGGCTTGCCTGTCGGGGGCCATCGAGAGTTGCAGCGCCGCCTCCTGAGGCGGTTTCGGCATTCAGGCCAAGGAGTTCAGGGAGGGATCGGGAATTGTTGCTATTCGTGATCTTGTTCGCGCTCGGCACGGGAGCCGCCGTCATGGGCGCCTCCGCGGAAGCCGTCGACGTGGGCTCGCGTCTCGAGCTCATGGTGGATGAGCATCTCATCGACCGCATGTCGGGAGGAGCCCGCCTGCAGCTCCACCGGCCGGTCCGGCGGAACGTGGCCCTGGAGACCGGCGAACCCTGGGAGGGGAACGCCTCCTTCTACCGCACGGTGTTGCAGGATGGAAACGGCTACCGGATGTACTACGGTGCCTGGCACTACGAGACGACGGAGACGGGAATGACCTTTCCCAACCGTCCGTACCTCTGCTACGCGGAAAGCAACGACGGTATCCGCTTCCGGAAACCGAAGCTGGGATTGGTGGAGTTCCGGGGCAGTACAGAGAACAACATCGTCCTCTCCGAGACGACGCTGAGTTCGGTCGAAGCCGACCCCGGCCACGCGGCCGTTTTCATTGACGACAATCCCGACTGCCCCGGGGATGCCCGCTACAAGATGATCATCCGGTCCAACGGCGAAAAGGGTCTGCTGGCGCTCAAGTCGCCGGATGGATTCCGCTTCACCCCCATGTCGGACCGGGTCGTGATCTCCGAAGGGGCCTTCGATTCTCAGAACCTGGCCTTCTGGGACCCGCTGCGGCGAGAGTACCGGGCCTACTTCCGAGGGTTCCGGCAGGGGATTCGGGACATCCTGACAGCCACCTCTTCCGACTTGCTCAACTGGACGGATCCGGTCTGGTGCGAGTATCCGGGAGCCCCCACGGAGCATCTCTACACGAACCAACTGCGCCCTTACTACCGGGCGCCCCACATCCTGTTGGGTTTTCCCATGCGCTACCAGGACCGGGGCCCCACCGAAGCGACTTGGCGCCTGCCGGGCCGTGAAGCCCGGGAGCACCGGGCGAAGGTCTCCCAGCGTTACGGGACGGCGGTTTCCGACGCGCTCCTGATGACCGGCCGGGACCGGCTCCACTTCAAGCGATGGGGAGAAGCCTTCATTCGACCCGGGCCCGCCCGGACCGACAGTTGGGTCTACGGGGACAACAAGATCGCCTGGGGAATCGTCCAGACCCGCTCCGACCGGGTCGGCTCTCCCGACGAGATCTCCATCTACGTGGTGGAAGGGTACTGGATGGGGCGAAGCATCAAGGTTCGCCGCTACTCCCTCCGCATGGACGGGTTCGTCTCGGTACGGGCGCCCTTGGCCGGAGGGGAGATTGTGACCCATCCTCTTCGGTTCGCCGGCAATCGGCTGCGCCTCAACTATTCCACCTCGGGCAGCGGTGGCATCTGGGTCGAGCTCCAGGACAAGGACGGCATGCCGCTGGAGGGTTTCAGCCAGACGGATGCGGACGAGGTCTTCGGAGACCAGATCGAAGGTGTGGTGTCCTGGAAGGGGAACCGTGATGTCAGCTCCCTGGCCGGCAAACCGGTCCGGATTCGGTTCGTCCTCAAGGACGCCGACCTGTTTGCGTTCCGTTTTGCCGCCGACTAGGAGGGACGACTTCCAGTCGCCCTGCCGCGGGGCATAGGGGGGACGGTAGTTCCCAATTCGCGATTGATGCGCAATCGATTTGAGGGCGACGCCATGGAAGCCTTACCCATCAGGACCGACCGGGATTACCGCCGCACGCTCAAGGAGATCGAAGGCCTGATGACCGCTGAACACGGCGCGCGCGAAGGCGACCGGCTGGACGTTCTGGTAACGATGGTCGAAGCCTGGGAGGCGCGCAATCTTCCTTTTGATCCACCCGAGCCGATCGCCGCTGTCCGCTACCACTCAGGGAGGAATTCCGTAATGCTGCTACTCGTGATTTTGCTTCTGCTCGGCACGGGAACCGCCGTGATGGGCGCCTCCGAGGGGGTTGCCGATGTGGGTTCTCGTCTTGAACTCATGGTGGATGAACATCTCATCGACGGCATGTCGGGAGGAGCCCGGCTGCAGCTCCACCGGCCTGTCCGGCGGAACGTCGCACTGGTGACCGATGAGGCTTGGGAAGGAAACGCCAGCCATTACCGAACCGTGTTCCAGGATGGATCCCCAAACCGGATGCGCTACCGGATGTACTATGGCGCCTATCAGTACGAGGTCACGGAGACAGGGCAGACTTATCCCCACCGCCCGTACATGTGCTATGCCGAGAGCAGCGACGGCATCCACTTCCGGAAACCGAAGCTGGGCCTGGTGGAGTTCCAGGGCAGCACGGATAACAACATCATCCTCTCCCAGACGACGCTGAGCTCGGTCGAAGCCGACCCCGGCCACGCCGCCATCTTCAAGGACGACAGTCCCGACTGCCCCGAGGACGCCCGCTACAAGATGATCATCCGGTCCAACGGCGAGAAGGGCCTGCTGGCGCTCAAGTCGCCGGACGGACTTCGTTTCACCCCCATGTCGGACCGGGTCGTGATCTCCGAAGGGGCCTTCGATTCGCAGAACCTGGCCTTCTGGGACTCGGTTCGGGGAGAGTACCGGGCCTACTTCCGAGGATTCCAGCAAGGGGTCAGGGACATCCTGACGGCCACCTCTCCCGACTTCGTCAACTGGACGGATCCAGTCTGGTGCGAGTATCCGGGAGCCCCCAGGGAACATCTCTACACCAATCAACTGCGCCCCTACTACCGGGCGCCCCACATCCTGGTGGGCTTTCCCATGCGCTACAAGGACCGGGGCTCGACCGAAGCGACTTGGCGCCTGCCGGGCCGTGAAGCCCGGGAGCACAGGTCGAAGGTCTCCCAGCGCTACGGGACGGCCGTGACCGACTCCCTCCTGATGACCGGCCGGGACCGGCTCCACTTCAAACGCTGGGGAGAGGCCTTCCTTCGGCCCGGACTTGCCCGCACCGACAGTTGGGTCTACGGGGACAACAGCATTGCCTGGGGAATCGTCCAGACCCGCTCCGACCGAGCCGGTTCTCCCGAGGAACTCTCCATCTACGTAGTGGAAGGGTACTGGATGGGCCGGAGCCTGAACGTTCGCCGTTATTCCCTGAGAATGGACGGATTCGTTTCCGTGCAGGCCCCCTTGGCCGGCGGAGAGATGGTGACCCGTCCTCTTCGCTTCGACGGCAATCGGCTCCGCCTCAACTACTCCACCTCGGGCAGCGGCGGCCTCTGGGTCGAGCTCCAGGACGTGGATGGCAAGCCGCTGGAGGGTTTCAGCCAGGCAGATGCGGATGAGGTCTTCGGCGATCAGATCGAAGGCGTGGTGACCTGGAAGGGGAACTCTGACGTCAGCTCACTGGCCGGCAAACCGGTGCGGATCCGGTTCGTCCTCAAGGACGCCGATCTGTACGCTTTCCGATTCGCTGCCGATTGAGCCCGGAATCCGACAAAAAATCGGCGACTCCAGCCCCGTCCTGTGCGGCAACTTGCCAAGAGTCTCGATGGCATGCATGCTCTTCGCGGGAGGAAAATTGTATGAGATCAAGTCGGTTCCTGGGATTTCTGCTGTTCGCGCTCAATCTTGCAGCGCCGAGCCCGGCCTGGGCGGTATCGGGCCACGACTCCGAACTCCGGGAGATCGGCTCCCGCCGGGAGCTCTTCGTCGACCACTTTCTGATCGACCGCCTGCGGGGAGTCCGTCTACAATTGCACGAACCGCGACCCGCCGAGCAGGTGATCCGCATCGACCGTCCCTGGGAGAATGAGTTCAACTTCGGATACAAGGTCTTTCAGGAGGGGGGCCTCTACCACCTCTACTACCTGGCCCGGACCACGCTGCCGTCGGAGCAAAGATTCCGCCGCGCCATCAGCTACGCCCGGAGCCGGGACGGCATCCACTGGGAGAAGCCGAACCTGGGACTGGTGGAGGTGGACGGCAGCCGTGAGAACAACGTGATCAAGCTGGGGCGGCTGGTCCCCTTCGTGGACAACCGGCCGGGCGTGCCGGCCGATCGCCGCCTCAAGGCCACCAGCTCCCACTACCGGGACCGGCCCGAGTGGAAGAACGAGCATCCCCTGGACGGGAGGAAGTACGTGGACCTGTTCCTGTACGAGTCCTCCGACGGGTTGGATTTTCGGAAGGTTCAGGAAGATCCGGTCTTCATCACGACGCTCCCCAACGGCTTCGACGGCGTTCAATCCATCTTCTGGTCCGAATCCGAGGGGAAGTATCTTCTCTACTTCCGATTCATGACCTCCAACAAACGGCCCCGAAAACGCTCCGTGGCCCGGAGCACATCCCCGGATCTCCTGAGTTGGACCGATCCTGTCCCCATGGAGTACACCACGGGAGGCATCGTCCCGCCCGAACATCTCTATGAGCACCAGACGGTTCAGTATTTCCGGGCCCCCCATATCTACGTGGCCTTCCCGCCGCGGTTCATGTATGGCCGCTCCGCGCTCACCAAGGAGCAGGCCAAGGCCGCCGGCGTTGTCTCGGACGCCACCCAACCGAAGAATCCGGACTGGTTGTCCCACGACTGCGCGGACGCCGCCTTCATGACCTCCCGGGGAGGCACGCTCTACGACCGCACCTTCATGGGCGTCTTCGTCCGCCCGGGACCGGACACCCTCAACTGGGTCTCCCGCACCAACTATCCGCTTCAGGGCGTGGTCCGGACCGGTCCGGCCGAGATGTCCATCTACGTGGGCCGGCACTATGGGCATCCCACGTGGCACATCCAGCGGTTGACCCTGCGGCTGGACGGATTCGCCTCCGTCAATGCGCCGTACGCCGGTGGGGAGATGCTCACGAAGCCCCTGAAGTTTTCGGGGAACCGTCTGGAAATCAACTACTCCACTTCGGCCGCAGGGGGGGTGAGAGTGGAGATTCAAGACACCGAGGGGAAGCCGATACCCGGCTTCTCCCTTGCGGATTGTCCCGAGATCATCGGAGACGAGATTGCCCGGGACGTGTCGTGGAACGGGGGCAGCGACGTGGGCCGTCTGGCCGGAACCGCCATTCGGCTCCGTTTCGTGATGAAGGACGCGGATCTCTATTCCATCCGTTTCTACGAGTGACTGAAAAACGGGCGATGCGGGGCTTCGCCGTGGACTTCGGTCAGTCCTCCAGCATGTCTCCGGCCTGGATGTAGGCGATGACGTCCGCCATCTCCTGTGGGTCGATGTTCTCTTCCAGACCCTCGGGCATCAGCGAAACCTGGGACGCACGGATCTCGGTGATGCGGGCCCTCAGAATTGTCTCCTCCTCGCCCGGGCCGCTGCGCAAGGTCAGGCTTCCGGGACCCTCCGCCGCCAGGACGCCGCCGTAGACCAGACCCTCTCGGGTGGTCACGATGTAGTTCTGGAACAGGCCCAGGATCCGGGCGTTGGGATTCAGAATCGCCTGGAGCAACTCCTCCCGGGTGTGTCCCTGCACCCCGACGCGAAGATCCGGACCCACCGCGTCCCCTTCCTGGGGTTGGTGACAGCGGGCGCACTCCCGTTCGAAGACCTGCTCCCCCCGCTCCGAATCGGCGGCCAGGTCCAGAACTTCTTGGTAGCGCTGAACCACACGGTCCCTCTCGTCCGGGGAATCGGGCCGCAGCAGGTCCAGCGCTCGATTCCGAATCGCTTCGTCCGGGTGCTGGGCCAGCAGGACGCGGTGGTCCTGCTCCATCGCCGCCGTCTCCACGGTCCCCCGCTCCAGCGCGTCCAGCAGCCGGGACGCGCGTCCGCGGTGGGCGATCAGGGCATGAAGGGCCGGTCTGCGCTCGCGGGGGGATAGAGTGCTCCAGCGGGCGAGGATCAGGTCGCCGACCTCGTCGTCGTCGTATCCTCCCAGGAGCCGAAAAACCTCGGAACGCAGGGCGGAATCGGTAACGGAATCCAAAAAGTGTCCGAAAATGGGACGCGCGTCCCGAAATCGGACACTTGCCAGGGTGTGGACGGCCTGCATCCGTTGTTGAAGCGAGAGGTCGGGGTCCAGGGCCTGCCGGCGGGCCTCTGCCGTCAACCCCGGCATCCGGAAATGCCGGGCCACACGGGCCGCCGCCGTTCGGACACGGCCGGAATCACTTTCCAGCAGCTTCCGGAACGTGGCCCGGGCGCCAGCCGGTTCCAGGCCGGTGGCCTTTGCCAACTCCAGTCCCCGGGACAATCCTTCCAGGCCCGCTCCCAGCCAAGCCTCGCCGGCCAGTGCCGGGGACCGGGCAAGGAGGGCCAGGATTCGTCCAATCTCGTTTCTCCGCTGCCGGGCGCCCACGACGGCCGCAAGCTCCTCCAGAAACTCTGCCCGCCGCGTCAGATCCACGCCGGCAAAGAAGTCTTTCTCCAGGAGCTCTTCCAAGAGAACCGGCGAGGACCCGGCCTCGGAGCTCAGAATGGCCGCCTGAAAGCCGGGCGTCAGGTCCTGGTGCAGCGCCAGCCGGGACAGGGCCCGGGTGACCGCCTCGCCCTGGAAACGGCCCAGGCTCAAGGCGAGTTGGAAGCCGACGCGCGGCTCCTCTTTCACCGCCATGTCCGTCAGTCTCGGAAGCAGGTCCGGAAACTTCTCGGCCAACCGGACTGCATGCTCCCGCACCTCGGGGCTGGAGTCCTGCAAAGCCAGGGTCAGGGTCTCGGAATCAAGGGCGGAGAGACCTGCCAAGGTGTTCAACGCATGTATGCGGCCCTTGGCGGCTTCCCCCTGGTGGACGAGCTGCGCCAGCGTGGCGGCGGCCGAAGTCTCCTGCCGCTGGACCAGCAGGCGCTGAGCCGTGAGTCTCCACCAACGGTTGGGATGGGAGAGAAGCCGAACCAGGTTCTTGGGGTCCATTCCGGTCAGTGAGGGCTTCGAGGGAGCGGGACCTGGATCGCGTGCGGGCACGATGCGATAGATTCGGCCCCGGTCGGTCCCGGCATAGAAGTCGAGATTCCGCTTGATGGGCTCGGGGATCGACTCGGGGTCCTCCACGAGCTTGCGGTAGAAGTCCACGATGTAGAGGTTCCCGTCCCATCCGGTCGTGAACTGTACGGGCCGGAACCAGGGATCGGTGGAGGAGAGGAATTCCCGCTGCCCTTCTTCCGGCGCGCGTCTGGCCACGAAGCTGATGCCGCTCGGCGCCAGCAGATCCCGGTGAACCAGGTTCCCGGCGACTCCTCCAGTAAAGAGATTGCCCCGGTACGACGGAGGAAGCCGGTCGCCGGAATAGACGGTGCCTCCGGTGGCTCCGGTGAAGAAGCCCTGGACCTGTCGGGTGCGCCCCAGGCCCATCTCGTCGGAGCGCTCCTGTCTCACCCGAGTTCGAAGCTCGCGCCACTTCTCGGGGGACGTCCGGGAATAGATACGGCCGTCGTGGTCCGAAACGTCCCGGATAATGTCCCTGGGTGCCGCCAGGTACGGATTCCTCTCGAGGTAGCGGCGGGGCAGCAGCACGTGCAGGACGTGGGTTCCGGTGCGGGTGACGAAGCGATTGCCCCAGTCGTCGAAGGTCTGACCGAAGCGGGCGGCTCCCGAAGCCGCTTCGAAGGCGCCCCGGCCGGGGTGGAACCGGAAGTCGGTTCCCAGGACCGAGACCGGGCCGGCTCCGGGCCGGTCCGGAGACCGGACGAGTCCCGGATGCCCGTCATTCGAGACGTAGATCCAGTTGTCCAGGGAGTAGCGCAGGTTGCTGACCCGGCCCTGGGGCTGACCCACTTCGAACCCGGTGTAGAGAACCCGCCGGACGTCTGCACGGAGGTCGCCGTCCGTGTCCTTGAAGTAGAGGAGGTCCGGCGCCGCGGAGGCGATCACGCCTCCGTCCCACAAAGCCAGGCCCTTGAGTTGGAGCAACCCGTCGGCAAAGACCACCGAGTGATCCACTCTCCCGTCGCCGTCCCGATCCTCCAGGACCCGGATCCGGCTGCGAGGCGGCTGGCCCGGCGGAGGGTCGTAGGGGTAGTCCAGCATCTCGGCGACGAAGGCTCTCCCCTCCTCGTCGAAGACCAGGTCGACCGGATCCCTGACATACGGTTCGGCGGCGAAGATCTCTATGCGGACATCGCCGAGGTGCTGAAAACTGGCCATCGATTCCTCCGGTGAGAGCGGACCGGATTCGGTGCTCTGGCCGCAGCCGGAGAGCAGCAACAGGCTGGACAGCAGGCGACTCCATTGCATGGGCGCTGATTCTCTCCCGCCGAAGACCGCATCGGCAACAGCCGGGAGGCCACGAAACTCCTGAGATGAATGCGGATCGATTCTGATAGTGTGACCCCATGGTCAGAAGCGCTGCCGCCACGGTCGAGGAATACCTGCACGAGCTTGCCCCGGACCGCCGGGAGGCCATTCAGCTGGTGAGGGAGTTGGTCTTGGACAACCTGCCGCCGGGTTATGTCGAGACCATGAACTGGGGGATGATCACTTACGAGATTCCCTTGGACCGTTATCCCAAGACGTACAACAGCCAGCCCCTCATGTACGCTGCCCTGGCCTCTCAGAAGCGGTACATGTCCCTCTACCTGATGTGCGTCTACAGCCACCGGGAATCCAGGACCTGGTTCGAGGAGAGGTACAGGGCGAGCGGCAAGAAACTCAACATGGGCAAGTCGTGCGTTCGCTTCAGGAGGGTGGATGACTTGCCATTGGATCTCATTGCGGAGACCATCGCCGGTACCCCGGTGGAGGACTACATCAAGTTCTACGAGGCGTCCCGCAAGCGGTAAAAGGACGTCCCTGTAGCTCTGTTTCAGAATGCCGAACGGCTCCGTTTGGCGGACTTTCTGCTATCCTTACAACCCTTGGGAAGGGGTCGTCGAGGAGCCTTGGACACCGGGTCCGGCGTCGTGCGGGATGTTCACGCTCGGGCTTGCGGCAACCGTAACCGAAACTGAGAGAAGGGAATCCAGACTCATGAGTACAGCCGCAGTCAAGAACGAGTACAAGGTCGCCGACATTCGTCTGGCCGGCTTCGGACGCAAGGAGATCTCCCTGGCCGAGCACGAGATGCCGGGGTTGATGTCCGTCCGCAAGGAGTACTCCGGCAGCAAGCCTCTGGCCGGCGCCCGGATCTCCGGTTCCCTGCACATGACCATCCAGACCGCGGTCCTGATCGAGACTCTGGCCGACCTGGGTGCGGACGTGCGTTGGGCCAGTTGCAACATCTTCAGCACGCAGGACCATGCCGCGGCCGCCATCGCCGAAACGGGCGTTCCGGTCTTCGCTTGGAAGGGGGAGACGCTGGAGGACTACTGGTGGTGCACCGACCAGATCCTGAGGTTTCCCGAAGGCGGCCCCAATCTACTGGTGGACGACGGCGGCGACGCCACGCTGCTGATTCACCTGGGATACGAGGCGGAGGAGGCCTTCGCGTCGGACGGGACGCTTCCCGATCCCAGGACTGCCGACTCGGAGGAAATGAAGGTGGTGCTGACTCTGCTGCGGGATCGCCTTTTGGCAGATTCCCGATACTGGCATCGCATGGCCGCGCGGATCGTGGGTGTGAGCGAGGAGACCACTACGGGGGTCCACCGTCTCTACCAGAGGCAGAACGCCGGGACCCTCCTTTTTCCCGCCATCAACGTCAACGACAGCGTCACCAAGAGCAAGTTCGACAACATCTACGGCTGCCGCCACTCGCTGCCCGACGGCATCATGCGCGCCACCGACGTGATGATCGGGGGCAAGACGGTCCTGGTTTGCGGATTCGGCGAGGTGGGCAAGGGGTGCGCCCAGTCCATGAGGGGACAGGGCGCCCGGGTGCTGGTGACCGAGATTGATCCCATCTGCGCCCTGCAGGCGGCCATGGAGGGATTTCAGATCGTGCGGACGGAGGACGTGGTCTCGGACGTGGACATCTTCGTCACCGCCACCGGCAACTTCGGTGTCATCCGGCTGGACCACATGGCCCGGATGAAGGACAAGGCCATCGTCTGCAATATCGGCCACTTCGACAACGAGATCGACATGGCCGGTCTGCAGGGCACTCGAGGGATCCGCAAGGAGGAAATCAAGCCGCAGGTCCACGAGTGGCATTTTCCCGACGGCCACAGCATCCTCGTTTTGGCCGAGGGCCGGCTGGTGAATCTGGGTTGCGCCACCGGTCATCCCAGCTTTGTCATGAGCAGCAGCTTCTCCAACCAGGTTCTGGCCCAGATCGAACTCTGGCAGAACCGGGAAAAGTACGGGAGAGAGGTCTACGTCCTGCCCAAGCACCTGGACGAGAAGGTGGCCCGGCTTCATCTGGACAAGCTGGGAGCCAAGCTCACCCAACTCACCCCGGAACAGGCCGAGTACATCGGCGTCGACGCGGACGGCCCCTACAAGCCGGATCATTACCGCTACTGAGGCGGGGTTTTACCGTAGTACGGCAACAGAAAAGTCACCTGCGGGAACGGACCGTTCCCAATCCCCGTAGCGGTACCGACGACTTCCTGGTCGAGGCGGTCGACCCGTTGGGCCATTCCCAAATCCGGTAGGGGCACCCCTTGTGTGGGTGCCCTCTTCGGTCCTGACTCGCATATGGCAGGAGGCGGGCGAGCATATTCGCCTGCATGGCCGGTGTAGCCCACTCGGCCTCGGAGCGCGGCTGAAAAATTGCCCCGACCTGTGGCCGGGCCGGCCGCGCCTCCCGCTAGATCAACTCCGAAACCGGCTGGCCGGTCTCGTCGTCGATGGAGTTGGCGATCTTCACGGGGCGGCCGATGGGGCTCATGTACTCCTTGTGCCAGTCGATGCCGAACGCCTTGTAGAGGGTGGCGAACAGGTCCCCGATGGTGACCCTTTGCTCCGCCACGTAGGCTCCCCGGTCGTCGCTGGCGCCCACCACCTTGCCACCTTCGATACCGCCCCCTCCCAGCAGCAGGGACCAGCAATGGGGCCAGTGGTCTCTTCCCAGCTTGGAGTTGAGGTGGGGACTGCGTCCGAACTCCCCCATGACGACCACGACAGTGGACTCCAAAAGGCCCCGCTGGTGAAGGTCCTCCAACAGGGCCGGCAGGGATTCGTCCAATTTCGCCGTCTGCGTGAGGTTCCGCCGGTCATTGTGCGAGTGGGTGTCCCAGCCGTTGAGGTCGTGGCCGGCGGCCGTAATGAACCGGCTGCCCGACTCCACGAGGCGCCGGGCCAGAAGGAGGCTCTGGCCGAAGCTGGTCCGGCCGTAGGCGTCCCGGGTCTTCTCCGATTCCTGGCTCAGGTCGAAGGCTTGCCGCACCTCCGGAGCCGTGATCATCTCCAGGGCCTGTTGGCTGAAACGGTCCATCTTGGTGTGCTCGGCGGACTGGACCTTATTGCGGTAGTAGCTGTCCACCAGGTTCAGGAAAGTCCGCCGGTCCTCCAGGTGTTCGCGGGTCAGGGCCTTGGGAAGGCTGAGGTCGAGTACCTGGAAGTCCTTGTCGTTGGGATTCCCCACCCGCATGGGATCGAACTCGGGTCCCAGGTACTGTCCCTTCTGGCAGTCGAAGTGCCGGTTGCCCACCTTGGCCGGAACCACGACGTTCGGCGGGACATGGTTGAGCCGACCCAGTTCCCGGCAGACGATGGACCCGATGCCGGGAAAGTCCATGGCCGGTGTGGGACGGTGTCCCGTGAGGCCGTAGTAGATAGCCCTTTCGTGGTTCGGCTCCAGCGACTGCATGGAGCGGATGATGGAGACCTTGTCCATGTGCCGGGACATGTTGGGGAGCAGCTCGGAGATCCGGATGCCGGGCACGTTGGTGGATATGGACCCAAAGCTGCTGTTGGGTTTGGGGTCCCAGGTGTCCATCTGGGCGGGCCCCCCCTCCAACCAGATGAGGATGCAAGAACGGGCCTTGGCCGGCTCGACGTCCTTCCCCGCCTTGGCCATGAGGTGGGCGGCTTCCAGGTAACGGCTCAAGGACATTCCCAGGAGGCTCAGAGATCCCACCTTCAGGAAGGATCGCCTTGCCAGGACATCCGGAGTCGGCAACAGACACCCCGTATATTTCATGTTGTTTCTCTCAGGTCCTTCACTCAGTGGTTGTGGGCGAATTCCCGCGATGCCAAGAGCGCCCAGACCAGGTTCTTCAGGCCCTCTCCCCGAGAGGGATTCCGCTGGATCAGCTGCTCCAGCCCGTCCCGTTCTTCTTGGCGGGGATAGCGGGCCAGGGCGGCGAGATAGAGCTCCTCGATGATCTCGGCGTCGGTGGCGCCGGCAGCCATCAGGCGATCCAGACGGCTCCCCTCAGCGGCCAGTTTCTCCGTATAGGTCGATCCTACCAGGAGATGAAGCGCCTGATTCAGGCTGGGCTCGACGCTCCGCTCCGGGACCTGCGCGCGATCGGTTCTCCCGTACATGTCCATGAAGGCCGACGGGAAGATGTCCGGCATGGTCAGCTCGATGGCCCGAGTGCCCGGCGGCGCCATTCCCTTGTCGGTGGTCTCGAAGGTCTGGGGCACGGCAGTCACCGAAGTCACCGCGTCGAGCAGAACTTCGGCATCCAGGGGCCGGGGCAGGGAGTGGGAGTAGTTCATGCGGTCTGTTTCGGATCCGGGATACGGTGAGGATGAGCGCTGGTAAGTCTCCGAAAGGACCATTCGGCGGAGCAACTGCTTCAGATCATACCCCTGCTCCCGGAAATCGCGGGCCAGGGCCTTCAGAAGCCGGGGATGAGTCGGCGGATTGGTCGATCGAAAGTCGTCCACCGGTTCCACCAGGCCGCGTCCGAAGATGGTGTCCCAGAAACGGTTGACCGCGGCTTCGGCGAACCAGGGGTGATTGGTCACCCAACGGGCAAAGGTCTGGCGGGGACTGGTGTTTACGTGGGCGGGGACGGGAGACCCGTCGGGCAGCACCGGTTCCACTTCCTGGCCGGTCCGGGGATGAATGGCTTTCTTGCTGTCGGGGTCGGCGCCGAAGTCGGGGTCGGGTCCATCCGGGTCGTCGTAGATCAGGGAGGTGCCGAATCCGGACCACTCGGAACGGGTGACCCGTTTGAAGAAGGCGGCCAAGCCCCAGAATTCGTCCTGGCTCCACGACTCATAGGGATGGTTGTGGCACTGGGCGCAGTCCAGGCGCCGTCCCAGGAAGACCCGGAACTGCTCGGCCATGGCGTTCTCAGGCCGGGGGATGACCCCGTTTTGCAGGAAGTGGCGCGAGGCCCCGTCGTAGCCCTGGGCCGTGATCCGTTCGCGGGCCATCTGGTCGTAGGGTTTGTTGGTGGCCACGGAGTCGCGGACCCATTGCCAGTAGATGTGACCGTGCTCGGCCATGCCGGTGGCGGTGTGGCCGACCCGCATCAGGTCGGCCAGACGGAAGGTCCAGTAGTCGGTAAACTCCAACGACTCCAAAAGGAGGTCCACCAGCTTCTCCCGCTTGTCCGGATCCCGGCTGGTCAGAAACTCCCGGACCCGATGGGGAGGGGGCAGGGTTCCGGTCAGATCGAGACAGATGCGCCGGAGAAACTCGGCATCGGTGGAACGGCGCGCGGGCCGGAGGTGGAACCTCCGCATTTTGGCCAGGACGTGCTCGTCGATGTAGTTGCGCGAGGCGTAGGAGACAGAGTCGGTCACGGCATCGGTGATGACGCCGACCCGAGCGCTCGCCACGAGGCCCGGAGCGCGTACCAGGACGGTGGTTTCGCCCGGGTTCACGCCTCGGATCGTTCCTTCGGAATCGACCTTCGCGGTCTCCAGGTTGGAGGATTCGTAGCGCACCTGATCGGTCACGTCTTCGCGGGAACCGTCTGGAAGATGCGCCAACACCAGCAAGCCGTGGTGGGCTCCGGATTCCAGGACCACCTCGGAAGGGAGGATCTCCAGTTTGCGGATCTTACTCGCCCTCTCGGCCGATTCGTCGCCGTAACCGGCGCCGCGGCGAACCCAATCCAGCAGCACCCGGTAGTCCGGCGAGTCCGGAGAAAGGCGTTCCCCGCCGCCGTGGGGAATTTCGAGCGTGGGTTTCTGCAGCAGGAGGCTCCGGTCTGGCGTATCCAGGTCGACTCGGGGCTCAATGGCGCCGCCCGCCTCGGTGCTCATGACCTGATAGTCCCCGCCCTGGACGATCCAGCGGTAGTCGTCGCGGGGATGGAGAGCGTCGATGGAGAGCTTGAACCCGGCTCGGCCCTTGACTCCGCCATGACAGTCGCTGGAATTGCATCCCCGTTTGGTGAGGATGGTTCCGACATCCCGAGAAAAGCTGAAGGGTCTCTGCGCTCCAACCTTGGAGACTCGGATCGAGGCCCGGGCCGCCAACCCGCCCATGCGGACCTGGAGCGCGGTCTCTCCTGCCGCCAGGGAAGTCACTCGTCCCGCCGGGTCCACTTGGGCGACTCCGCTCGAAGCCAAGGAAAACCGGCTGCGGGAGGTGACGTCTCGCTCCAGACCGTCGGCTCCCCGTCCCAGGACCAGAAAACGTTGAGCGGCGCCGGTGTCCGGGAGCACGGCCTCTTCCGGCAGCAGGCGCAGTGACAGCACGGTCGGCGAGGTGGCCGCCGCCCGGCTCCCGGCGCCCGGAAAAACGCCTGCCATGACGCAGGCGAACAGGATTCTGGCCAAGCTGGGTGATTTCATGGGGCCAACGCCACCTCCTGCCGGTCGGGAACGGCTACGGTGTTCTCAGGCGAATTCAGGATCAGAAGAGGAATCCTGCCCGCCATGATCGGGGGGCCGATCCGGTTCGCCGACATGGGCCGAGCCCGAATCCTCAGGAACCGGGGCAGGGGAGTGGATTGAATCTGGGAATCCGTCTGCAGCACCAGCGTAACCGCCCGCCGGTCGGGACGATGGATCTTGGGGTCCACGATATGTTCCCCGGGCGGCCGGTACTGGATACCCTCGACCAGCAGCCCGTTCCAACTGGCCGGGGTGGCGGCCTGGACCCGCATTCCGGCGGGAAGGCCGTCGACTTCCACCAGGATTCCTCCGTCGAAACCCTCCTCCAGGTCGGCTACGAGGGTCAGGCGCCGGGATTCCCCCGGCTTCAGGTTGAGGCGGTCCGTCATCTCGATGAGTTGGGACGACACCGAGAAGACGCCCAATGAGACCTCCATCCGGCCCACGTGGGGTACCTGCGGCCGGATCAGCACCCGGTATTGGAATTCGTTTCCCCAGGCGTGGTCGGTCACGTCCCGGACCAACAGCCAGTAGTCGCCTTCCTCCTCAAAGGTGTGCAGTGTCTTCCGCTCGATGGTCTTGTTGGGGTCGATGCCGTTGCCGCCGTATTCCCGGTAGATGTTGTTGGCCACCACCTCTCCCTGGGCGTCCAACACTTTGAGCCAGGGACTGAAGTGGGGGGGAGCGAGCCGGGGCGTCTCGACCTCCACCGCCAGCGCCTGTCCCGCAGTGACCCGGAACCGGAAACGGTCCACGTCGCCGGGAAAGTCGATGCGGCCCTCGGCGAAGCCGGGCAAAGTCAACTCCTGGGCGACCTCCGTCGAGTCGTTGGGTTCTTGATCCCGGGTAGAGGCCATGGAGGGCGAGGCATCGCTGCCGGACGAGGAGGCGGTCACCGATCGGGCTCTCAACTCGGCCAGCCGGTCGTCCGTGAGTCGCCGGTAAAAGCTCCCGAACTGACGCAGGGTCGAGGAATCCCGCTCCAGCCAGTCGGCCGGGTCGGCGTGGGCCGGTTGGCCGAAGGCCCCGATCATGCGGCGCGAGACAATCTCGTTCCGGGCCGGTCCGACCCGCAACTGGTACCCGTTGTCCCGACTCCGTCCCTGAAACGTGCCCACGGACAGCAGATAGCGCCCAGCCTTCTCGAAACGGTGCTCCAACAGAGGGTGCAGGACAAACTGGGTCACGAAGTCGCGGCGGTCAAACCAGGAACTCCGGACCCGGATCGGTTCCCAGGAAAGGCGCGGGCCCTTCAGGACCAGGGGACGAGCCCGGTCGGTCCCGAACCAGCTCTGGTAGGGCTCGTAGAGCCGGACCTCGGTCTGGGCCCAGTAATTGACGCCCAGCTCGAATCCGGACAATACCTGGAACGCCAAGGTCTCGCCGGCCTCCACTTCGAAGAAGTAGTAGTCCAGTTCCCCCTTTTCCTCGATGGTCCCGTTGAGGATGGACGGGAGGCGCAGTTCCTGGGCCTGCGAGGGGCGATGGTGCGGCGAATCCCCTTCGTTCCGGAGGGGTTGATCCACCAGATGGAGGCTCAGGGAGTTGGAGAGGCCGGTGGGACCCACGAGGCGGAAGTGATGCAGTCCGGGAAGCGTCTCGGAAGTGGTCCGGACTTCCAGAACAGCCACGAACTCCGGCTCCTTCTGATCTTGGCCCAGGAGGGCCAACGTCCTCTTCCTGTAGTACTCGTCGCCGTCTTGTTCTCCCGTCTCCGTGATTTCGTTCACCGTCACGACCCGGGCTCGGACATCCTCACACTCGAACCAGACGGTCCGGATCCCCTGCAGGCGCTTCCCCCTCACCCGGATCTCGAAAGGGGATCCCATGGACCCGCCCAGAGGGTGGTGGGAACGCAACTCGGGGTCCGAGGGCTGGGGCTTGTCATTGGCGTGAACGCCTTGAAGGCCCCACAAGGCGAAGCAAAGAATAGCCCAAACTGGAAGAGGTTTCCGTCTCATTGGTCCGAAACACTCCTGCGAGAAATACTTTGCGCGATTATATCCCGCCGCCACGACTCCGTTCCACCTATACCGCCGCGCATAGGAGGAGGGACATTCCTGTCCCCTCTTCATTCCCCGGGAGGGGGTTGAAAACCCCCGCTCGTTCTCCCCGGTCCCATTCCCGGGCCATGCGCTTCAGTTCCGCCACCACTCCGCTATAGGCGGGGTCGGCGTACAAGTTGCGCTGTTCCCAGGGGTCGCTCCGGAGCTGGTAGAGGGCCCCGTCCTCGTCCGGAACCCGCTCGTCCATGAAGAAGACCAGCTTCCAGTCCCGGGTCCGGACCATGACCCGCCGCCCGCCGCCGCGGCGGAGTTCCTCGTAGGCGTCTTCGCTGTGATCGTGCTCGGAAAAGCAGGCCCGGCGCCACTCCCGGACCTCACCCCGGATCAAGGGCAGCAGGCTCCGTCCCCGAATCCCGGCGGGTGGATCGAAACCGGACAGTTCCAGCAGGGTCGGAAGGAAATCCACCATCTCCACCGGCTCCGTCACGACCTTTCCCTGAGGCAGCAGACCAGGCGCCCTCAGAATGAAGGGGACCTTCACGTTGGTGTCGTAGAAATCCCGCTTCTTCCAGTTGCGGTGTTCTCCCAACTGGAATCCCTGGTCCGAGTTGATGACGATGATGGTGTTATCCAGGCGCCCGGACTGTTCCAAGACCGAAAGCAGCCTCCCGACCTCCCGGTCCACGGCCCGGATCATGCCGTAGTAGGTCCCCCGGGCCAGCCCGATCTCTTCCCGGCTCAGGAGGGGTGCGCCGCTGTAGACATGGATATTCTCCCGTTCGTACCGGGGCTTTCCCTGGATCTCTTCGGGTGTCGGGAGGGGCAGGTCGATCCGGCTGGGATCGACGAACCAGGAGGGTGTGGTGGAACAGGCGACGTGCGGCGCATGGAAGGAGACGCGCAGGAAGAAGGGGTCCGGCGATCGGACCAGTTCCCGCAAGCGTCCCTGGGCCAGGTCCCCCAGCCGGGCCGTCAGGATCTGGCCGGGGGGAATGTCGAGCAGGCCCCCGATCATCCACTGATGGGTCTTGGTTCGCACTACCGAGAGGAGACGGCGGTGCCACTCCCGCGGCAGGTGCTGGGTGGGCCGTCCCCGATTGTCCAGAAAGCGTGGAGCATCGCCCAGAAGACGCCAATCCTCACGGAAGGCGTGAGCCTTGCCCACGTTCTCAAGAGGGATTCCGGCCTCCTTCCAAGCGTCGAGGAGATTCGGGTATTCGGTCAGAGTACTGTTTCGGTATCGTCCGGGCGTCCCAGCCGGCCTTCCCATGGCCATGACGCCGGTCTGGTGGGCGTAGAGCCCCGATTTCATGGAGGTTCGCGACGGGACGCAGACCGGGTTCTGGACGATGGCCGTTTCGAAACGGACTCCTTCACGGGCGATGCGGTCCATGTGAGGTGTGTCGGCCCAAGGCCGGCCATAGCAGCTCAGCGTATCCGCCCGCCCATCGTCCAGCATGACCCAGAGGACGCTGGGAGGTGCGGTCGAAGCCGCACCGGCGTTGTTGATGCAGACCAGCAGCACCGACCACAGGATCGGAGAACGCCAACGCTTCCCGTCAGTCCATTTCGGAATTCTCATGGCTTCCTCAACCGGGGTTTGCCGCGAGGCTCACGGAAAATCCGGATGGGCACCCCTCTGCTGGGGCCAAGGCTGGTTCAGGTCCAACACCACGGGATCCTCGAGTTCCTTCTGACGAGCCCGGAGGCGGTCCCACATCTTCCGAACCTGATCCTGGTACTCCGGGAGAAAATAGAGGTTCTTCATCTCTTTGGGGTCGCGGACAAGGTGGTAGAGCTCTCCGTCGCCGGCGGCGCTCACGGTGAGCTTCCAACCTTCGGGCGTGATCAGGGTCCGGTGTTGATAGATGTGCTGCCGGTTCCACGGCTGGCTGTAACCCGATTCGTCGCTGACGACCAGAACGTCCCGGTCGGGAAGACTCTGTCCCGCACGCAGGTATTCGGCCCAGCTCTCTCCTTGCATATGGTCCGGAATAGGTTGCCCCATCAGGTCCAGCAGAGTCGGCGTCACATCCACTTGGCTCACCGGCTTCCGGATGCGCCGGGAGTGCTCCCACAGCCCCGGGACCGAGAGCAGAAACGGAACCTTCGCCGCCTCCTCGTAGCTGTTCATCTTGGACATGAGCCGGTGGTCGCCCATCATCTCGCCGTGCTCGCTGGTGAAGACGACGATGGTGTCCCGCTCCAGCCCCAATTCCCGGAGCCGGTCCAGCACTCGGCCCACCATCTCGTCCACCAGGGTGACCAGCCCCCAGTAGCGGGCCATGGCTTCCCTCAGTTCCTGGACGGTCTGGGGATAGGCGATGGGAAGCTCGCCCCGGTTCAACGCCAGCCGCATCTGCCGTTTGGCAAAGGAGACGGTGGGGTCCATCGCCTGGAAATAGGAATCCGGGATCGGCATGTCGGCCGGGTCGTAGAGGTCCCCGTAGACGTTGGTGAAAGGAGGCCCCTGTTTGTGATCGGCGAAGGCGTGGGGTGCCAGGAAGCTCAGATAGAGGACAAAGGGCCGGTCCTGGTGCTGTTCCAGGAACCGGATCCCTCGCTGGGCCAGGTAGACGGGCTTGGAGAGTTCCTTGGGCAAGCGGTTGGCCAGATCGCGGGAGTGTCCGTAGGGGGTGTCCGCCTCGATCCCCTTCTCCTTCAGGAAGTGGTAGTAACCGGAGCGCTGGGAATGATCCTGATCCTCGGACCACCACCTTTGATAGATCTCGGTGCTGTCGAAATCGGTGAAGCCCCGCTGCTTGAAGATCTCGTTTCCCAGGTGCCACTTGCCGTAGTAGGCCGAGGCGTAGTCGGGGTTCTGCAGCATTTCCACCAGGATGGGAACCTTGGGATCCAGGGGGAGGCTGTTTTTCCACGAGCCGTGCTTGTGGGGGTAGAGTCCGGTGAGCAGAGTGGCCCGGGAGGGGGTGCAGACCGGGTTGGACACATAGAAGGCGTCGAAGACGAAGCTTCGCTGAGCCAGGCGGTCCAGGTGGGGCGTTCGGATCTGCGTGTTGCCGTAGACGCCCAGGGTGTCCACTCGCTGTTGGTCGGTCAGGAATACGATCAGGTTCGGCGGTTTCTTCTCCGCTTCCACGGCGGGAGAGCCATGGAGAAAAACCGCGACCAGAAAAGTCACGAGCCAGTGCTGCATATTGATCTCCACGGAGCCACAAGTCTCATCGGTAGTCCATTTCCACGTCATTCTTCGGCGACTGCCCGCTCCAGGTCGCGGGCTGCCTGGCTCAAGGCCCTCACCTTCCCGGTCGCCGTGTCCACTCCCCAGACGAAGTGGGCCGGTTCCCCGCCAAACTGTTCGGCGACCAGATCCACCAGGACCTCCGTGCCCCGGCGGCCCGCGATGCTCCATTCCGTGAAACGCATACTGGGAACCTGGCCATCCCGCAGCCGTTGCGCCGCCTTCGACCCCGAGACCAGATCCCGATATGCCTTCTCGGCTTCTTCCAACTGGCGCTTTTCCGCCGCCTCCTCCTCGGAGGTCTTCGGCTCGGGCGCGGGGGGTGCGGCGGCGGCAGCCGGATTCCCGCCGTCGGGCTCGCGGACCAGGACCGGCCGGACACCCGGGCGCGGGGGCCGTGCGGGCTTGGGCTCTTCCGGTTTTGGCGGAGAAGCTACAGCAGGTTCGGGAGGAGCGGGCGCCGGTGTATTGGGAGGCGGGTCGATCGCCCGTTGAGGCGGAGGAGTCGAGACGGTTGGGGACTTGGAGGCCGTGGATTCGACGTCCTTGACGGGACCGGAGCCGGCGGGCGTGTCGGCTCCGGATTCGACGGAAGGCTCGACAGGATCGGGAGGGGACGGCGGCACCGGTGCGGTAGCCGTGAGGCTGGTCGGGTCCGGCTCTTGTGGAGATTCCCCGCCGCCGATCAACAACAGGATCAGAACCACGGACAGAGCCACCCCCGTTCCGGCCAGAATGGGCCCCATGGGCAGGCGGCGTTTCTTCGCGGCTTTCCGGTCTCGAAAGACCTCGTCGAAGAGGGAAGCGGAGCCGCTCACAGGTTGAACGGACGCGTCCGCGGAAGGACCAGCTTCGGACACCAAGGCGGGGGTGGACGCCAGGTCGGGAGAAGCGTCCCGTTCAGCCGCAGCCTCTTCCTGCCCGCGATGCTGCATCAAGAGCTGGTAGGCTCCGTGAATCTCCCGGACTTTGACGGCAGCTTTGGACCGGAGGCGCGGGTGGGATTTCAGGCGGCTCGGGTTCCAGAGCACCAGCAGATCGTCCCGGGCTTCCACGATCTGCTTGATCGTGGCTCCCGGCTTCAGGTCCAGGGTGCGATAGGCATTCTCGATCTCGGTCATGTGATGGTCTCGGACAGGTTCCCGTTGCTCAGAAACGCCATACGGGCCGGCTCTCTCCTCCGGTCAGGACCTCCTCCAGGTAGGCGCCCGTATGGGGAGACGGATCCTCTCCCCGAAGCACCTCTCCCAGATCGCAGATCCGCATGCCGATGACGTCATGCCACTGCCCGTCGGCCAGGCGCACAGTATGGGAGGAAGGGTGGTCCACTCCCCAGGTGAATCCCGACGGGGCCGGCCCGAAGTCGCCGGCGCAATGGCGCACCAGGAGAGGCGTCTCCAGGCCTCGCCGTTCCTGCTCCAGCGGCCAGAACGCCAGGCGCTCCCGGAGCCATCCGCCCAGACGCGTGTTCCCCTGCTCGTCACGCGGGTAGCGGTGCCCCGGCACCATCGGTTCCTCCAGGACGCTGTACAGGTTGGAGGCCACATAGGGATCGCCGCTGCGGCTCGTGTTGATGGCGATGGGAGCCGTGGAGACGACACCACGGACGTGGACGACCTTCTCCCACCGGGCGTCCGCACCAGTCGATTGCCAGACCCGGATGTCGTTGTAATCGGGCGCTCGGCCCCCCCGGGCGCAGAAGAGGAGCTTGTCGTCCCGGTCCCGGACCACACTGGGTTCGAAGGCGTTGTCCGGACCCGTTATGGGAGTCCAGGAGACCGGGCGCCAACCCTCCCGGCCGCGTTGCCAGCGGGTCAGTCCCGAACCGCGCGACGGTTCGATCCGGCCGCCCATGGCGAAGAGCAGATCCTCGCCGTCGGGAATGGCCGTGGTGATACCGGGGTTGGAGAGCACGGCGCCGTCCAGGAGCCGGCCGAACGTCAGCCTCGCGGTTGCCGTGACCTCAAATTGCCGGCCGTCGTAGGCCAGTTGGTAGACCTCCATGTAGTCTTCGCGCTGGCCTTCGGGATATACGCCCTTCCGGTCCGGTGTCCAGGCGATGACCTGGCTGCATCCGAATCCGGTTCCGGCGTGAGGGTGGGGCGACCCGTCCTCAAGCAATGCGCCCATGGGGACGAAGCCGCCCCGCACCGGATACTTGACCATGATGGCCGGGCGGCCCGGAGGATCGGAGTGGGGGTTCGTCTCCTCGTGATTGCGGGAGATGGGAATGGCGTCCTGTTCCCGGAGTCCGGAGAGGTTCCGGAAGAGGAAGACGTCGGTCCCGATTTCGAAGTCATGACCCGACTGCCCCCGAAGGTTGCAGAAGATGGCCGCGGTATCGGAGGAGACCTGAAAAGGGAACGTCAGTCCGTAACGCCAGATCTCATCCACAGGTTGATCGGGGGGGACGGAGATGTCGGCGGGGCCCGTGGTCATGGAGAGAGACCCCGAGCCGGCCAGACTGAAACCCATCACCTTTGCGAAGCTGCGTCTCGTCAGTGAACTGGACATGTTGTCCCCCTCCGATCCTGAATCGGCACGCCGAATTCATTCCCCACGCAGCGCCCCGCTACGCATTACCGCCTCACCCGTCTTCACTCTTTCCTCTTTCCTCTTTCCTCGCCTCGCTATCTCTTTCCTCAGAAATTCCAGGTCGGAATCGGTTCTCCCGCCGAAACCACCTCTTCCAGATACGCTCCGGTCTGGGGCGGGGACGGCAGCTCATGACTCTCCACGTCGTCATGGATCCGGTAACCCATGACGTTGTGCCAGGCGCCGTCGGCCAGTTGGACCGTGGTGGACGAGGGATGGTCCACTCGCCACATGGAGCCGCTGGGAGCCGGACCGAATTCGGCCTTGCAGTGGCGGCCCAGGATCGGCGCCTCCAAGCTGGCCCGGTCATCGCTCAAGGGCCAGAGGTACAGCTTCTGCCGGGTCCAGCCGCCGCCCCGGATACGGCCTTCGTCGTCGGCCGGGATCCGGAACCGCTTGGGTATGGGGTCCAGGGGCACCAGGTACATGTTGGAGGCGATGTAGGGAGTCCCGTCCGCCGCCTGGTTCAGGGTGATGGGGCAACTGGAGATGACTCCCACCATGTGAATGATCTTTTTCCAGGTCTCCCCGCCGTCCCGGGAGCGCCAGACGCGAATGGCGTGGGGACGGGTGCCCCCCTTGCCCCGGGCTGAAAAGAGAAGGTCGCCGTTGGTGTCGCGGATCAGGCTGGGCTCGGTGGATCCGTCGGTGCCGGTCACCGGAACGAAAGAGGCGGGACGCCACGCGCCGTCGGTCCGTTGCCAGCGCAGGACGCCGGATCCACCGGGGACCGGTTGCTCCGGGCCGCCGGTTCCGTGCACCCGGGAGGCGTGCATGCCCACCAGCAGGTCATCACCGTCTGGGATGGCGTTGGTGAGGCCGCCGTTGCTGATGTTCCAGCCGGAAACCAGCTCCGTTGGGAGAACTTGCTCCTTGCCGGTCACCCGGAACCGGTCACCGTCGTAGCTGAATTGGAAAATCTCCATGATCTGATATCGCTCGGCATCCTCGTACATGCCTCCGCCATGGGCGCTCTTGGGGTCGCCCGGGTGCCGAGCCAAACCGGTGTCGATTCCGAACCCGGTCCCGGCGTGGGGGTGGGGCGAACCGTCCGGGTTCTTCGCCCCCAGGGGGACGAATCCGCCCCGCATGGGGTACTTGACCATGATGGCAGTCTGGTCGGGCGGATTGGAGTTGGGATTGGGCTCCTCGTGGTTTCGGGTCACCGGTATGGCAGGCGGTGACGGAGGGAGGTTGACGCCGTCGAAAAGGACCACGTCGTTGCCCACCTCGTAGTCGTCGCCGCTGCGCGCCGGCGCCATGACGCCGTTGCGGATCCGGATGTTGACGAAGGCGGCGGCCATGCGGGGAGCCACCTGGAAGGGAAAGATGAGGCCATAGCGCCAGCTCTTGCCCTCGGGAACGTCGGAGGGGACCGTCAGGTCCGCTTCTCCCCGAGTGATACTCAGGATCCCGTGGCTCGGGCCGCCGGATGCCGGAGGGCTCTTCCCTCCCGGTGAGCACCCGCCGATGGCTCCCAGCGAAGCGCTTCCCAGGAGCAGGGTCAATCTCTTCTGAAAGTCACGCCGGTGAATTCGAGAGGTCATGCAGTTCCTCCGCCCCAGGTTTAAGATTTTGCCGCCCAGTCTACTACGCTGCCGACACGCTCCGCCACGGTCCGCGGCAGGCCTTCGCTATCGGGCTGCGGCCGCTCGGCCGAAGCCGGCCGGCCATTGGAGTCGAGCCTCAGATCGCCAACCGCATTACCGGTTGTTAAGGTGAACGGGGAGAAACAAGAACTTGAAAAAGCGGCCCCATCTACTCTTCACGATCGCCTGCCTCGTTGCATTCAGTGCTCCCCTCGCCGCGCAGCAGCAGTTCGGCGGTCTTCGCGTCCTCGTCACGGACCAGACCGGCAGCGTCATCCCGGGAGCCGAAATCGAGTTCGGCAGCAGCGTGTTGATCCGGCCGGCCTTCCGAGTCTCTGACGATCAGGGATTGGTGATCAAGAACAGCCTTCCGCCTGGAGCCTACACGGTGACCGTCCGATTCCCGGGCTTCCAGACCGCGGTGAACGAAGACATCCTCGTCCAGGCGGGACGGATATTTTCGGTTGAGACGGCTCTCGAAGTCGGTCAAATCGACACCATGGTCATTGTCGAGGCCGGCCAGGCGGCGATCGATACGTTCAAGAGCGAGTCCGCCGCGACATATGCCGGACAGGGGATCACCGATGCCCCGGGTGGCCGGGACTTCAGCGACTACGCCCGCTTCACGCCCAGCGTCAACATCGAAGCACAGGCGGGCAACGTGACTTACAGAGGGCAAAACGTCCGTGGAATCTCCGTCGACGGGTCCTCCGGCGCAGAGAACGTCTTTTATGTCGACGGCGTCGACACCACGAGCATGTACAACGGTTTGAACAACCAGAATCTCCGGGTTGAAACGGTGCAGGAGTTCCAGTTGAAGACCGCCGGATACGAGGCCGAATTCGGCGGCGCGATGGGGGGTGTGCTCAGCATCCGGACCAAGAGCGGATCGGATGACTTCCACGGCAGCGTACTGTGGTACGGCAGCGGCAGCGCACTGGCCGGTGCGCCGAGCAAACGCCTGCGCCTGGACCCGTCCCAGTCCATCGACGTGGCCGAATACGTGTTCGACGCCGAAGACGACGAGACGGTCAACGAATTCGGCTTCACCTTGGGCGGGCCGATCTGGCCCGACTGCATCTGGTTCTTCGGGGCGCTCCTGCCGCAGGTCCGAAACCGGACCCGCACCGTCACTTTCACATCCGGAGAAGCGGGTAGTTTCAGGCGCAGGGATCAGCTACGCAGCACGACTGTGAAGATTGACTTCCAACCTGCCGAGATCGTCCGACTGATGTCCTCATACGTCTCGGACTCTTCGAAATGGAAGGGCGGATTACCCCATCGCGACGGCACATCCAACCCGCATTTCGACTGGGCCGAGGAAGGGTTTGAACATCCCGGTTACACGGTTACCGGAGCCGTGACCATCACACCGTCCCCGGTCTCGATCCTGGATGCCCGTTGGGGACTGAACGCCATTCAGGCGGAACAGCTCCTGGGTCCGGACCAGGTCCGTCACAGATTCCCCCAGACGCCCGGACTGATCGGATTCTCGCCGGACGACCCTTTGTATCGTCCGCGTGGTTTCTCCTCGATCAGCCATTCCGCAAGCTTCAATACATCCCAGGATTTCCAGAAAAAGAGCACGGTTTCCCTGACCGGGAGCTACTTGGCCAGCATGGCCGGCCAACAGCACGACCTGCGCTTCGGCTGGCAGTTCAACGGACTCGACCACGACGTCAACGACGCCTACAAATTCGACTACGTCCTGTTCAACTACGCCCGTCCCTACAACACGGTTGACGGCACGGTCCGTACCAGCACCTGCACCGGGCCGGACGGCGTTCGGTACGATCCTTGCGGATACTATGAACTGCGCACCCCGTTCGGCGTCGTGGCGAACGTCGCCACTCACCGGCATGCCCTGTTCTTCCAGGATGCCTGGACCATCAACGGGTCCCTCACCCTGAACCTCGGACTTCGTTTCGAGCGCGAAGAGATCCCGTCCTTCAGCGATCTTCCGGAGTTTTCCGGGGCCGTATTCAAGTGGGGCTTCCTGGAAAAGACCGCGCCTCGCCTGGGCTTCGCCTATGACCTTCTCGGGAACGCGAAGATCAAGCTCTTCGGTAGTTGGGCCCGATTCTACGACGCCATGAAACTCGAGATGGCCAACGGATCGTTCGGCGGGTTCAAATGGTTGAGCCATTACTACCTGATGGACGGCGCCACGCTCGATTGGACCCGGATCGGAGGGCTGTCGGGCAGGGGGAACTATCCCGGGACCTTCGTCGAAACCAGGAACTGGCGCCTTCCCTCATTCGAGGATCTGGACCCCGACCTGAAGCCCATGAGCATGACGGGTGTCGTGGCCGGGGTCGAGGTCGAGGCCGCGACGGACTATGTGGTTTCGGTCCGGTACACGCGTAAGAACCTGGATGAAGCGATCGAGGATGTCGGCCGGCAGACGCCGGCCGGTGAAGCCTACTACATCACCAATCCGGGGCGCGGCCTTTCCGTCAACCGTTTCCTGGAAGCGGGACTGCCGGTGACCCCCCATCCCAAGCGCACGTACAACGCGGCCGAATTCCGCTTAAGGAAATCCATCCGGGACCATTGGTTTGCGGATGTCGCGTACGTGTATTCTCGGCTTTACGGCCTCTATTCAGGCTTGGGAAGCTCCGACGAGAACGGACGCCTCAGTCCGAACGTCGACCGCGATTTTGATCTCTGGTTCCTCAACTACGACTCCGGTGGCAACCTGATCGATGGTCCGCTGGGCACCGACAGAACCCACCAACTCAAGGTCAATTGGATGACCATCACGCCTTGGAACCTGGTCGTGAGCGGCTTCTTCCGAGCCATGAGCGGAACGCCCATCACCCGGACGGTCGACCTGGAACATGTGGACGTCATGGTGAACAATCGCGGCAGCGACGGACGAAATCCGTTCTGGACCCAGACGGACCTCTCGCTGGTCCAACGCTTCTACCCTTTCGCGGATGAGACGAGAGCGTTCGAGATCAACTTCAACGTCATCAATCTCTTCAACCAGAAGACGGGATTGCGGACGTTCCGAAATCTTTACCGCCAGTCCCTTCCCTTGTGGCAACCGGGCGATCCGGCCTCACAAGTCCTGAACGGCTACGATTATCGTGCCATAGCCGCCTCCCAGGGTGCGACCCAGGATCCTCGCTTCCTGCAGCAGGATCGGTTCCTGGATCCGATCGCGGCGCGCTTCGGGATACGATTTGTCTTTTGACGGCGTGCGTCATCGGGTCTGAAATGCGGACTGAATTGAGCCGATTTGGACGGAACAGGACGGGCGTATGACTTGTCCGCGCTGCCGCACGAAAATGCAGGTCGCGGCCCATCGGGCCCACAAGCAGGAGAAGTGGCGCTGCCCCAAGTGCGGCAAGGTGCGGATGAAACCGGCCAGCTACCGCCGATCCAAGTACCGCAGACGAGAGGCCTGACCGCCGGACGGCAGGCTCAGGCCCGTGGTCCATCGCAGGCGACCGCAGAGGGCCCTGATCCGCTCCGCCCTCTATTTCACGCCGGCGGCCAGCCACCGGATCGGCCGGGCACAGATCAGGAACACGGCCCCGGCCACGACCGAGGTGACGGCGACGTTGAAGAACAACTCCTCGGCGGTCATGGTCTCGAGCCGGCCGGCCATGATCCCGGCGATGAGGTTCCCCAAGGCGGCTCCCATGAACCAGGTGCCCATCATCTGCCCCACGAGACGTGTCGGAGAGAGCTTGGTGATGCTGCTCAACCCCACCGGGCTCAGGCAGAGTTCCCCCACGGTGTGGAAGAAATAAGTCGTCACCAGCCACACGGGGCTGACCTTGCCTGCGCCGACGTATTGGGAGCCCCAGGCCATGACGAAGAAACCGGCCCCCAGCAATGCGAGCGCGAAGGCGAACTTGACCCCCAGGGACGGGTTCCTCGACCCGAGGCCGACCCAGAGCATTCCCATCAGGGGCGCCAGCAGGACGATAAACAGGGGATTGACCTGCTGCAGCCAACCGGCGGGAAACTCCCAGGAGAAGATCACCAGGTCGGTGTGCTCCTTGGCGAAGAGATTCATGCTGGACCCGGCCTGCTCGAAGCCGGACCAGAAGACTGCGGCTCCGACGAAGAGCACGAAGATGAGGCCCACCCTTCGTCTTTCCAGGCCGTCTCTGCAGGCGAACAGGATGACGTAGCTGAAATAGAGGATGGCCAGAATCGAAATCGAGAGCGAGACGGTTCGGGCCACGGCCTCGACGGTGAGTGTCAGGAGCCCGGCCGACGTCAGAGCGACGAGAGCCAGTGCCGCGGCGGCCACCACTCCGAGACCCTTCAGGAACTGCCGGCGAGACCGGACCTGCGCCTGGAGACTCGAAGCGTCCCCCTTGAGTTCACCGGCTCCGGCCAGGTGCCGCCGTCCCAGCACGTATTGCAGCACGGCGAAGGTCATGCCCACGCCGGCGGCGCCGAAGCCCAGGTGCCAATCCACCTTCTCGCCCAGGAAGGAGCAGATTCCCGGCCCCAGGAAGGCTCCGACGTTGATTCCCATGTAGAAGATGGAGAATCCGGCGTCCCGCCGAGCGTCGTTTCCCGTATAGAGGTCTCCGACGATGGCGCTGACGTTGGGCTTCAGCAGGCCGGTGCCCAGGGCCACCAGGGCCAATCCCACGTAGAACGTGACCTCGGCCGGAATCGCCAGCGCGTAGTGGCCGGCGGCGATGATGATGCCGCCCACCAGCACTGCGCGACGCTGGCCGATGAGCCGGTCCGCCACCCATCCCCCAGGGAGAGCCAGCGCGTAGACTCCGAAGGTATACAGGCCGTAGATCGCGCCTGCCTCGGCCTTGCCCATACCCATTCCACCGCGGGCGGTGTCGATCATGAACAGGACCAGGAGAGCCCTCATGCCGTAGTAGCTGAAACGCTCCCACATCTCGGTGAAGAAGAGGGTCGAAAGCCCTCGGGGATGACCGAAAAAAGTCTGCTGCCGCCGGTCGCCGGCGGGTGTCTGCGATGGGTCCATGGAGACCTCCATACTCACGTCTTCGAGGTCAGCGGACGGCGATGGGATTTCCCGGAGATCCGGTGGCTCCCTTCAGGCGAAGAGGAGAGAAGACGAAGGCGAACTCGTAGACCTTGTCCCGCGCCAACTCCTCCAGCGTGAGATTTTCCAGGTTGTAGATCCCGTGGCGCACCAGCATCCACTGATGCACCTCGAAGGGCCGATCCGGATTCTCGTGTGGGACCACCTCGATGGCCCAGTTGTCGGCCCCGGTCAGCACCGTTTGCCGGCTGCTGAGCCAGCGGGCCGCCTCCATGCCGATTCCCGGCTCACCCGAGTTGTAAAGGTCGTTGTCCCGCATCCACAGCTTCTCGTGTCCGGTGCGGATCAGGACCGCGTCCCCGACTCGGATTTCGACGCCCTGTTCCTTCAGCGCTCCCTGCAGGTCGTCCGGGGTGATGACGTATCCGGGCTGCAGACGGTCCACGCCCTTGTATGAAGCCACGTCGATGAGGACTCCGCGGGTGAAGAAGACGCCCACGTTTTCTACGCCCAGTTTCCGGAGCCCATAGGGCGTGGCGAACCGGGACCGCCTGAAACCGTTGTAGAAGTAGTCGTCGTCGGCCAGTCGAACTCCCACATGGCCGAGTCCGTCGAACTGAGTTCCGACCTGACCGATCTCGCCGCTGAACATCTCGTCGAAACCCACGAGTCCGTTCGATCCGGTCGGGTCGCCCGAAGTTGGAGATCCTGGGATGGTGAGCTTGAAATGCCGCTTGCCCGCCAACGGCATGCCTTCCTGGTAGACCTGACCCAGCGAGTAGATCTTGCCGGTGCGGATGAGCCGGCTGGCTTCCAGGACCTTGGCCGGGGTGATCCGGTTGGCGGCGCCGCGCTGATCCGCCGCGCCCCACTCCGACGGCCACCAACGGGAGCCGACGGGTGTTTCCTGGGACCATGCAATCGACTGCATGGACCAGCAGAGCACTATGAACCCGATGAGCCTCATGGTTGTTTTCTCCCTCGAATCATGGCCGGCGTCCGAATCAGTTCGTCTCCGCCGGCTCGGAAAGACCGGCATTCAGGGCCGGAATCACCTCCTGAGCCAAGAGCTCCAGACTCCGGATCCAGCTCTGCTTGTCGTCCCAGTCATGTGCGGTCAGGATGAGAGTCCCGAAGTCCCCGACTTGGTTCCTCAACTCCCGGAGCATCCGCACGACCCGGTGCGGATCCCCCGCGATCACCACCTCGTCCAGGAAATAGTCCAGATTGCAATCGGCGTCGCTCATGGACGGATCCCGTTTCCAGATTTCCAGGCCGGGACCCCTCCGGGTCAGCTCCAAGATGTATTCGATGCATTTCCCCATGGAATTGCCGGCGGCCAGCCGGCGAGCTTCCTCGGTCGATTCGGCTACAAACACGTTGCGGGAGATTCTCCAGTCGCCGATCCGCGCCCGGCGGCCGTGCTTGGAGGCTCCCGATTCGTAGGTCGACCAGTGGTTTTGCAAGGTTTCCGTCGACACCATGTGGTGGCTGATGGGAAGAAAACCGCGGCCGGCCGCCTTCTGGACGCCGACCGAATCGCGGTTGATGCACGGGACCATGATGGGCGGGTGCGGTTTTTGCAGCGGTCTGTGAAGGACGCCGACGCCCATTTCCGGGTCGATGTGTTCGGAAAGACGGAAGTCCCAAAACTTCCCGTGGAACTCGATGGGCGGGTTCTGGCTCCAGATTCCGAGGATGGCCTCGATGGCTTCGCCAACCAGGCCGCCGGATTGCCTGGGATCGACGCCGTAGATCTCCATGTCGCTGGGGATCGCTCCGGGACCGAAGCAGAGATTGAGGCGCCCGTGGGAGAGGTGGTCCAGAAAGGCGAGGCGCGAGGCGACGTGTGCCGGATGGTGGTACTGCAGGCAGACCGGCGCCGGTCCCATCCGGATCCGCGAGGTCATTCCCAACGCCTTGCCGATGAAGATCTCGGGCATGACGATGTTCTCCACGCTGGAGGAATGATGTTCTCCCACCCAGAACTCGGAAAATCCCAGGTCCTCGCAGCGTACGACCAGTTCCAGGTCCTCGTCGAAGCACTGGGCCAGAGGCTTGTCCGGATCGTGCACCGGCATGAGGAACATCCCTAGCTGAAGGGCTGGCTGATGGGGCATGGCGGGATCCTTTCCTGAATCGGGGCTGGTCATGGGCCTAGTCCTCGTGTCGCCAATCAGGATGGGCGCGATCGTGGGCAGAGTCAACGCCCCACAGGTCCCGAGTTGCACCCTGGCCTTGGGAGCGAATAAAATTATGTAAGTTTCCCAAAGAGACAAGAGAGTCTTGTCCCGGGTGGAAGCGAGTTCAGCCCCCGGCCGGCAGGGGCGCATTTGTGATGCGATGATGTGGCACCTGATTCTCTCCAATCTCCGCCAGCGGCCGACCCGCACCTGCGTCAACATCATGGCCGTTTCCCTGGGAGTGGTGCTGGTTCTGGTCAGCGTCGGACTTTCCTACGGTCAGTTGCTGGATCAGGCTCAACGGACCCGCCGCATCGGTGGGGACTTCATGCTTCAGCCTCCGGACGCCTCCTTCTTTCTGGCGCTCAACAGCGGCGCCATGGACGTGAGGATCGGAGGCGTCATCGAGAAGGTGGACGGGGTCGAAGCCTCGACTCCGATCATGGTCAAGGTCGTCAGCAGGAACTTCTTCGCAGTCTTCGGCGTGGAAGCGGACAGTTTCCAAAGAGTCAACGACGAACTGAAATTCGTCCAGGGCAGGTTCTTCGAGTCAGGGGACGAAGCTGTCGTCGACGAACTCTATGCATCTACCAACGAAGTCGAAGTCGGACATGACATCGATCTCCTTGGCCACAGCTTCACGATCACCGGGATCTACGAGAGGGGAACCGCCGGCCGGGCCATGATCCCACTCGAGACCATACAGAGGATCAACGGGACTCCGGGCAAATGCTCGGTCTTCTTCATCCGGGCTGAAGACGGAACGTCCCATGATCAGGTTCGAACAGCGCTTGAAGCCCGGTTCGAGAACTACAATGTGACGGCCACGAAGAACCTGGAACAGCTCTTCACTTCGACCACGCCGGTTTTTCGCGAATTCCTGCTGGTCATCGTCGCGCTGGCCGTGGCCATGAGTTTCCTGGTGACCCTCACGGCGACTTACAGCACCATCGTGGAGAGGACCCGGGAGATTGGGATCCTCAAATCTCTCGGGGCGTCCAAGTCCTATATCGTCCGCCTTTTTCTGGAGGAATCCCTGCTGGTCTCGGTGTTGGGCCTGATCTCAGGCTTCATCCTGACCTGGGGAGCCCTCGGCCTGATTGCCGCCAAGTTTCCATCCCTGCCTGTGATCATCGAGCCCGTCTGGCGAGTCGCCGTGGTCGGGATTTCGATGGGTGGTACAGTGCTGGGCGCTCTCTATCCGGCGTGGAAGGCGGCCAAGCTGGATCCGGTCACGGCTCTCGGTTACGACTAGCGCCCGTTCGCTCGGGACCCGTCTCCGGCTGCCGGACAAATGCCTCAATTCGGGTGGCTCCCGAAGTCCCGAACCGGATTGGAGGGGCCGCAAACGGCAATCTCCTCGACCAGACGGGCCATCTGCTCCTGGTGTTGTCGTATGGATTCCACCAGTTTGAACTGGGCACGGCAGCGATCCAGATTCTGACCCTCCCGGCGGATCTTGAAATAGACGTCCCCTTCCAGATGGTCCGTGAGAAAACGGAGACCGAGTTCGTAGGCGATGAGCTGTCCCGAGAAGGGGAGGTATCGCCGTTCGATCGGGGTGAGAAAGTGGGCGGTCTCCGCAAGGTACCCTCGAGCCAGAGCTTCGAAGAGCGGCAACTCGACACCCACTCTGGAGAGGTCGCGCTCGTCCTCCCGATGGGTTCCCGAGCCGGTTCGCATCAAGTCTCCGAAATCGTGAATGGACAGGCCCGGCATGACCGTGTCCAGGTCGATGACGCACAGCATCTTGCCGGTGGCCGTGTCCAGCAGGACGTTGTTGATCTTGGTGTCGTTGTGGGTGACCCTCTCAGGCAGCCCGCCCTGCTCCCGCAAGCGAGGCAGAACCTGGATCAGCGACTCGCGGGACCGGGCGAATCGGATCGATTCCCGGGCGTCACGGGCTCGATTCCATGGGTCCTGCTCCAGCGCCGAGAGGAACTTTCGGTAACGGAGTTCCGTATCGTGGAAGCCGGAGATGGTCTCGTGGAGACGGGGCGGCGGCAGATCCAGGAGCAGATTCTGAAAGCGCCCGAAAGCGCGGGCCGCCTCATAGGCCATCCGGGGAGAGGCGACGGCGTCGTAGGTCGAAGCGCCTTCGACGAAGTCGTAGGTGCGCCAGTAGCTCCCGTCAGGATCTTGATAAAAACTGCAGCCGTCGTGCGCCGGCACCAGGTTCAGGGAACGGCGTCCAAGGTCCTCGACTCCGGCCTGCCGCAGCTTGTGCTTGAGATGCCGGGTGACTCTCTGAATGTTCCCCATCAGGGTGGGCGGATCCCGGAAGACCCGCTGGTTGATTCGCTGGTGAACGTAGCGCCTGCGATGCCCCCGGCGCCGGTAGCTGGCGAGGTAGGTGTCATGGATGTGCCCGTTTCCGTAGGGACGAATCCGAACCAGTTTGCCGCGCACGGCGAAACGGGAGCTGACGGCCGCCAGATCGTCCTGTTGCTGCCGGTTCATTCCTGCGCCCTTCCTTACGGGCCGCGGCAATCGCCACGAATTCCGGGATTTCAGCCCGATGCCGAAGACAAAGCAGCCAATGGGCCGGGCGTGAGTTGCCGGAGGTTTCCGCCGGTGCCGGATGCCGCCTGGAGGTGTTGATTGTCGGTCATGCACACGGCCGGGAAGCGGGCGGCCACAAGGGCCGCCCCTACTTTTCGAGCGGATAGACTCGGCGGCCCAGCCGCTCATACCTGATGGCGTCCGGACTGTGCACCCCCGGCTCCGATACACTCTGGATCTGGCCGGCCCACTCCTCGAAGCCGGCGCGGAAGTGCGCCGCTGATTTCAACCCGATGTATCGCATTTTCTTGGGGTCGAGCCCAAGAGTGCGCGAAAAGGCAGTGTCGAAGGGCTGCTCCCGGACACTGACCAGCAGGATGTGGACGCCGTCGACCCGGATCCGGGCCGAGACTCCCATATTGCCCCGAAGACCGGAATACATGGGGCCGTTGTAGGCGAAATCTCCGTCGGAGACGGCTTCCACGACGGCCTCCACGGGGACCGGCGGTCCCTGGCTGGGGATCGATTTGCCCCCGACCTGCAGCGAAATGGTGGCGCCGGCGCCGGCGCGGTGGCAGGTCCGGGCGGATTCGTGATCCACGATGTAGAGGATGCAGGCATCCTTGAGCCCCGAATCCACGAAGGTACTGAGCATGCCGGTGCTGTCCCCCGGCGAACCGCCGCCCGTATTGTCGTTTCTGTCCGCGAAGACCGCTGGATATCGGCCCAGCATCTCCGCCTTGGCCAAAGCTTCACGGGTGGAGGGAAGATGCTGTTGCCAATCGGCCCGGCGGCGATAGATCCACGCCGCCAGTTCGTCGGCATGGCGCTGGGCTGAAACCGGGTCGTTGTCCGTGACCACGTGGACCGAGGCCCCCACGTGGGGTGCGTCGGCCAAGGGAAAACAGGTGGCGATGGAGGCGGCCACGACGCCCGGTTCAGCCTCCAATCGGTGCAGGCGCTCGATGGCTTCGCTCATGGGAGCGTGTGCGGTCACCTGGTTCAGACCCCAGAACATGGGGATCGGGGACAGGGCCATGGTGGGACGGAGACCCTCCCGGACGATTCGAACCATCACATCGGCGCACTCCCGGCCCCGCGCCGCCATGTCCACCTCGGGGTAGGTCTCTCGTCCGATGAGGACGTCGGCGAGCTCGACCATGCGGTGCGAGACGTTGGAGTGGATGTCCAACTGACCGACGATGGGCACTTCCGGGCCCACCAGATCTCGAACCGCAGCCAGAATGTAGGCCTCGCCGTCGTCGATGCCTTCGGCCGCCATGGAGCCGTGGAGCTCCAGCAGCACCCCGTCCGCCGGAAACGCGGCCTTCATCAGGCCCAACATCCGGTCCAGAAGGCGGTCCAGATCCCGTTGGGGGACCGGGCCACTCGGGTGAGCCTCAGCAAAAATGGTCGGCACCAGCTCGAAGCCGTGAGCTTCAGCTCCGTCGATGAAACCGCCGGTGGGGACGTTGGCGCCGCGAAAGGCCGGGATGATCTGGTCCGGTTGAAGCTCACCGAATCTCTCGCTGAAGCTCCGCATGGTGGTGGGAACGGGAGTGAAGGTGCTGGTTTCGTGGCTGATGGTGCCGGCGAGGATCTTCATCGGATCAGTCTCCACTCATGCCATGTTCAGTCCGCAGCCGATCGGAATACCCTGGATCCACGTGCGATCCGTAAATTCAAGGTCATGATTCCATAAAGGTCTGATAGACGCGGCTGGCCTGAGTCGGCGAGGTGTGGGATTGTGACGGCATTTCTTAGAGGCTGGTAAACTCAGGGAGAGATGCAAATTCATAGAGCCAGTCGCCTCCTGAAAGCGCAGGGGGTTCGCGCCGGATTCGGATGGGTCTTGTTGTGGCTCCTCCTGACTCCAGCGCAACCTCTTGCAAGCGATTGGATTGCGCTGTTCAACGGAAAGAATATGGATGGGTGGGAGTCCGTCGGGTCGGGTTTCTGGGTCCCGACCCCCGAAGGCTATCTGCTGGGCCAGTGGGACCCCTTCGATCTGCCCGATCCCGAACCCTGGCTCAACGGGCTTAAGGGGCGTCTGAACCGCTCCAGCTTCAAGACCGATTTCAAGGTCGTCATCAACCAGGCTTGGCTCTACACGCGACGGGAATTCTACGAATACGACCTCCATCTGGAGTGGAAGGTTCCCCCGGGCGGCAACAGCGGCATTGCGCTGCACGATCCGAGCCGGGGACGCTATACGTCCGGTCCCGGGGCCGACCTTGCCCGAACTCCATCCCAGATCGCTTACGAAGTCCAGATCGTCAATTTGGACGTGGAGCAGGATCCCACGGGGAGCATCTACATGGTCCAGTCGGCACGCGAGGACTTCCGCAAGGAGGATGACTGGAACGTGTTCGATATCGAGGTTCGGCGGGGATCGATCCGGGTCCGCCTCAACGGACATCTGGTCACCGAAGGAACTCCCATTCCCGGCCGTCCCGAATCGGGGCCCATCGGCATTCAACTCCACGATCCCGCCAGCGTGATCCTGTTGCGGGACCTCCGGATTCGGGAGTTGACACCGGTCTCGACTCGTGAGTGAGGCGTCGTTCCACCCGAAATCAGAAATTCAACCGTTAATGGGCCAGATACCCGCCGTCGATGGGTAGCGCCAGTCCGTTGACATAAGAAGCGGCGTCGCTGCAGAGCCACACGGCCGCTTCCGCAATCTCACCGGGAGTCCCGAATCGGGCCATGGGGATGAACTGCGCCATCCGTTCCGCACGTTCGGGATCGGCTCCCAGGAGCCGCTCGGTCATGGGTGTCCGGACAGCTCCCGGACAGAGCGCGTTGACCCGGATCCCTTGGGCTCCGTACTCGACGGCGGCAGTCCTGGTCAGGCCGAGCACCCCGTGCTTGCTGGCGATGTAGGCGGACATGCGGCCCCGGGAGCCGACGTGTCCGGCGGTCGAGGAAGTGTTGACGATGGCGCCCTTTCCCAGTTTCAGCATTTGCCGCAACTCGTACTTCATGCAAAGCCAGGTTCCCTTGAGATTGACTTGGATGATCCGGTCCCACGCCGTATCCGGGTACTCGTGGAGTCGGGCGATGGCCCCCTCGATGCCCGCATTGTTGAACGCGCAATCGAGCTTTCCATGGAGCTCGACGGTTTGCCGGATCAAGTCCTCCACTTGAGACGTGACGGAGACGTCGGCTTGGATGAAGTTCGACGATGCCGGCATCATCTGCACGGTTTCGGTGCCTTTCTCCGGATCGACATCGGAGACCACGACCCTGGCTCCGGCCCGGGCGAAGGCGACAGCGGCGGCTCGGCCAATTCCGGAGCCCCCTCCGGTCACCAGGGCGACTCGATCCCGTAACGAATTCTCCATTCAGACCCGCCCTCCTTGGCGGCGGGGGCCCAGTTTCTCATACTCTTCCCGGACCCTCATGCGGATTGGGGATCGGGCTGGTACACTCCGAAGCATGGTTCGATTCACACGTGGATTCGGTTTTCTGCTGCCGGCTCTGATTCTGGCGCTCCCCGCGGCCGGATGGGTGCGGGCCCAGGACGGACCCACCGGGGCGGATTGGCCCCACTACGGGGGAAGCTACCAATTCTGGCGTTACAGCACCCTGGACCAGGTGAATCAGAAGACGGTGAAGAGACTGGTTCCGGTCTGGGCCTTCCAGACCGGCGTTGTGGACGGTGGACTTCAGGCCACCCCCATCGTTCTGGACGGAGTCATGTATCTGACCTCTTCCTGGAACCGGGTTTTTGCCATCGACGCTGCGACCGGAGACGAGATTTGGCACTACTACTATGAGAATCCGCGGCAGATCGGGATTATCTACAGCCCTTGGAATCGCGGCGTCGCAGTGTCGGGTTCGCGCGTCTTCATGGGTACTCTCGACAACTATGTCGTGGCCCTGGATCGGAAGACGGGGCGTGAATTGTGGAAGGTCAACGTCGAAGACCTGAAACAGTGCGGCTGCAACATCACCGGGGCGCCGCTTGTGGTCAAGGACAAGGTGATCGTCGGCGTCACCGGGGGAGACTCGGCTCACCGGGGTTACCTGACCGCCTTCGACGCGGCCACCGGACGTTTGGCCTGGCGTTTCTACACCATTCCCGGTCCGGGCGAGAAGGGTCACGAGACCTGGGAGGGGGACAGTTGGAAGTACGGAGGCGGCGCGACCTGGATGACCGGTTCCTACGATCCCCAGTTGGATCTCCTCTATTGGGGAGTGGGAAATCCGGCGGCCGACTTCTACGGGGGAGACCGGCGGGGAAGCAACCTGTACACCGACTCCGTCATCGCTCTGGATCCCGACACGGGAGAGCTCAAGTGGTACCACCAGCAGGTCCCCCACGACGTGTGGGACTGGGACGCGGCCTACGAGTGCGTGCTGCTGGATCTGAAAGTGAACGGGAGAAACCGGAAGCTACTTCTGAACACCAACAAAGGGGGCTACACCTACGTCGTGGACCGGGCGACCGGAGAGTTCATATCAGCCTGGCCGGTGGTGGATAACCTGAACTGGATCGAAGGCGTGGGGCCGAACGGTGAACTGATCGGCCGCAACGAGCCGGTGCTGGACAAGGCGAAACTGATCTGCCCTTCCATCGGCGGCGGAAGGCAGTGGAACCAGGGAGCCTATTCTCCGCGTACCGGGTGGTACTACACCACCGGCATCGAATGGTGCCAGGAGGTGACGGCCCGGGAAGAGGAGCCTCAGGAAGGGATGAATTTTTTCGGAGGTGTCTTCGCGTTGAAGGCGACGCCGGAAGTCGACCATCATGGACATCTGGACGCCTACGATCCGCTGACCGGAAAGAAACACTGGAGCTACCGGTCCCCTTATCCCTTTCTGGCTTCCCAATTGGCCACGGCCGGGGATCTGGTGTTCAGTGGTGACGCGGAAGGTCTCTTCTTCGCCTTGGACGCCATGACGGGACGGAAGCTGTGGAGCTTTCAGACCGGCTCCGGACACCGGGGATCCGCCATCACCTACTCGGTGGCGGGACGCCAGTACATCGCCACGCCGTCCGGGTGGGGGTCGGCGGTGGCTGGTCTCATGCCCCAGCTCTGGCCCGAGACGGAGGATTTTCGGGCCGGGTCCACACTCTTTGTCTTCGCCCTGCCTTGACCCGGCATTGCCGGATCCAAGATTTCGCGAGTTTAGGAGGGGCGACTGGAGGGGCGACTTTCCAGTCGCCCTTTGGAAGGGCGTCTTACAGGCGCCCCGTATTCTTTCGCCCTATTGTCACTCTGAAGCAGCCGGCGCCTATAAGACGCCGGTCCCCCCCATCAAAGCAGATCGAAGCGGTCCAGGGTCATCACTTTGGTCCATGCCGCGATGAAGTCTTGCACGAACTCTTTCTGCGCGTCGTCGGTCGCGTAAAACTCAGAAACTGCGCGGAGTTCAGAGTTGGACCCGAAGATCAGATCAGCCGGAGTCGCCGTCCATTTGAGCTCACCCGTGGCACGATCGCGGCCTTCATAAATGCCCGCGGTGGATGACTTGGTCCACTGCGTCGACATGTCGACCAAATTGACGAAGAAGTCGTTGCTCAGGGTCCCGGGACGGTCCGTGAATACACCGTGAGCAGAGCCCCCCGCATTGGCGTCCAGGGCTCGCATGCCGCCGACAAGCACCGTCATTTCGGAGACCGTCAGATTCAGCAGCGCCGCCTTCTCGACCAGCCTCTCCGCTGGAGATCGGGGATTTCCGCTGGCGAAGTAGTTGCGGAATCCATCCGCGGTGGGCTCGAGCAGGGCAAAGGAGCCCTCATCGGTCTGTTCCTGGGAGGCGTCCATACGGCCGGGTGCAAAGGGGACATCCACGTCGACACCGGCCTTCGAAGCCGCCTGCTCAATGGCGGCAGCGCCGCCGAGAACCACCAGGTCCGCCAAAGAAACCCGTTTGTCGCCGGACTGCGCGCTGTTGAAACCCTTGCGGATTCCCTCCAGGGCCTTCAACACGCGGTTTAGTTCAGCCGGTTCGTTTGCAGCCCAATCCTTTTGGGGCGCCAGACGGATGCGACCTCCATTGGCGCCGCCGCGCATATCGGTCCCGCGGTAACTGGATGCCGAGGCCCAGGCGGCCCTGACCAATTCAGCGGTAGACAGCCCGGAGGCCAGGATCTTGGCTTTCAGCGCGGCCGTGTCCTTGGAGTCGATCAAGGTGTGATCGGCTTCAGGAATCGGGTCTTGCCATACGAATTCCCGATCGGGCGCCAGATCGCCGAGGTAACGCGACCTCGGACCCAGGTCGCGGTGAATCAGCTTGAACCATGCCCGGGCGAAAGCGTCTTCGAACTCTTCCGGGTTCTTGAGCCAGCGCGAAGTGATTTCGCGATAGGCCGGGTCGACCTTCAGGGCCAGGTCGGTGGTGAGCATCATCGGTGCATGCCGTTTCGACGGGTCGTGGGCATCCGGCACCAAGTCCGATGCGGCGCCGCCGGCGGGCCTCCACTGGATTGCACCGCCGGGACTCCGGGTCTGCTCCCATTCGAAACCGTACAGGTTCTTGAGGAACTCGTGAGTCCAGGCGGCCGGACGACTCGTCCACGCTCCTTCCAGACCGCTGGTGATCGTGTCGGAGCGATTGCCGGCGCCGTACTTGTTCTTCCAACCGAAACCCTGAGCTTCGATGTCGCCGCCCTCCGGCTCGACACCGACGTACTTGCCCGGATCAGCGGCGCCATGGGCCTTCCCGAAGGTATGGCCGCCGGCGATCAACGCGACCGTCTCCTCATCGTTCATCCCCATGCGGCCAAAAGCCTCACGTATGGCGTGAGCGGCCGCCTGCGGATCGGGTTTGCCGCCCGGGCCCTGAGGATTCACGTAAATCAGGCCCATCTGCGTGGCGCCGAAAGGATGATGGAGTTCTCCTTTCTCATTGCGCCGGTCGGCAGCGAGCCATTCGCCCTCGGGTCCCCAGTTCACTTCTGCGGCTTCCCAGGCATCGATACGGCCACCAGCGAAACCCAGGGTCTTGAAGCCCATGGACTCCATGGCGACGTCACCCGCGAGGACCAGCAGGTCGGCCCAGGAGATCTTGCGGCCGTACTTCTGCTTGATGGGCCAGAGCAATCGCGTGGCCTTTTCCAGGTTTGCGTTATCGGGCCAACTGTTGAGCGGCGCGAAGCGTTGCAGGCCGCCGTCAGCGCCACCCCGGCCGTCGATGGTTCGATAGGTGCCGGCGCTGTGCCAGGCCATACGAATGAAAAACGGCCCGTAGTGGCCATAGTCCGGCGGCCACCAGTCCTGGGATGTCGTCATCAGCTTTTTGAGATCGGCCTTCAACCCATGCAGGTCGACACTCTCGAACTCCTTCGCATAGTCGAAGGCGTTGCCGACGGGACCGGATTCCCGAGCCGTCTGGCGCAGTGGATCTAGGCTCAACCGGTTCGGCCACCAGTAGTCATTGTCTGGTGCATCGTCCTTGGCGCCTGCCCAGCTGACCGGCACAATCGGAGCGAGCCCAATTGTCAACAGTGCGATTACGGATACGGTACGTCTAAGCATCTACGTCGTCTCCTGTAGGTGATTCGCTTTGGCATGACCTCCTCGACAGGTTGAGGCCAAGTGACTTAAGTTCTCTGGTGTCAGTTCTTTCTCTGCGGTCCAAGGGTTCCAAGGCCCGTCAAGGGAAAGGATGTTTCTCATCCCGGAATACGCCACTCCGTTTCTCTCCATTCCCAGTCTGATTCCTGGCGGAATTTTACCACGAAGCCACTTCGCATACTGCCGGCTGAAGAACCGATGCAGCACCCGCCCGCAGTCGCTCGGCGATGCCGCCGTGCCCTTGACGCCACCGTGGCTGCCACGTACGGTTGGTCCGCATACAGTTGCGCCGGTTCCGCACGTCCCAGTCTGGAAATGAGAGGCAGGACGATGGGCCCATGGCTGGACTCATAATTTCAAGTGACGTTTTATCAATAACATACGGTTCTTGGATCGTTATCCTTTCCTGAGAAGGACCCATGATCTGGTTGCTTCTGGTAATGGCTCAGAGTTCCCCTGATCCGGATCTGGTCTCTCGGGGCGAGGTGGTGTTCGCACAGAGTTGCGCCACCGGATACTGCCATGGCTCCGCCGGAACGGCCGGCCGGGGGCCTCGGCTTCGAGGTACGGGCCTCGGTCGCGATCGGATCCTGGAGGCCACCCGCGACGGGATCCCCCGTTCGGCCATGCCGGGCTGGGAAGGGAAGTTGAGTGAGACGGACCTCTCGTCGGTGGTGGAGTACGTGTGGAGTCTGGCCATGGACACTCGCGAGCCGCCGCCGGACGAGTCCATGCCTCCCGGAACAGGTCCGGCCGTATTTGTGGGATTCGACGGGCCGGAGGAGGCGTCCCACGGGAGGGACCTGTTCTTCGACGCGACCCGGGAGGTCCGCTGCGGGACCTGTCACGAGGCCGGCGGTCGTGGTATTCCCATCGGTCCCGACCTGCTGGCTCTGGGGGATGGGCTACGCACCACTTTGGTGGGAATGACCCGGAGCCGGCGTTCCCGTCACGTTTTGCGGGCCCGGCTCACGGACGGACAAAGTTTCACCGTACTGCAAGTCGCTCAGGAGGATGAACAGATCAAGCTCTATGACCTGACGACGATTCCTCCGGTCTTGCGCACGCTCCTGGCCGGGGAGGTCGAGTCTCTGGAGCAGGATGGGAGTTGGGAGCATAGGACCATCGCCGCCGAATACAGCGACGGCGAGCTGGGAGCCATCGTCCACTACCTGGACTGGCTCAATTCACGCGAGTCCGAATAGCGGCCAACCCGCGTTTCTCCCCCAAGTCGTGGAGTGTACGCCGATTTGATCCTTAGTGTGAGAATTCTTGGGAGTGCGCGTCACTTGACGCGGCGAAGAATCGTCCGGCCTTGAACTTGCGTCAGCTCGGTCCGATAGTGCCGAATCTGCTGTAGGAGTTCGTCCCGGCGGATCTCGAGACGGTCCAGATCACTTTGAATATTCTCCAACTCGGCTTCGAGGATGCAGAGTTGGAGTTGGAGAGGTAAAGCCGCTTCCGGACCTGAGGTATCGTGACTCATGGATTCGGTTCCGCTGCATAATACCCCTCACGGTGTCTGACTTTCAACCCGGACCGCGTCAGCGCAACCCGGATCTTTCGGAATGATCCGTCGGCCTTGGAGTTGGAGGAAACATAGCCAAGGCTGTACTGATTTCCCAAATCCCGGCGGATGCCATTGAAGGCTTGGCGGAGGCGTTTCAGGTTGGCCTTGGAGTTGACGAAACGGCCCCCTGTGGACCGGGCAAAGCGCTTCAATTTCTCGAAATCCGCATCGAAACCAGAGCTCTTCACGCCGATTCCATAGATCACCACATCGTGGGATTGGGCCGTCCGGATCGCCCGTTCCCACGACACGGAGCTCCGGGTATCCGCGCCGTCCGAGAGCACGACCAGGACTCGTCGCCCGGCCTGGTGCCGCAACAGATCCCGCACCGTCACCCAGATGGCGTCGTAGAGCCTGGTGGCGCCTTCGGCCCGGACCTCCATGATGGCTTCCGCGAGCTTCGACGGATCGGTGCTGAAATCGTGGAGAAGCCGGACATCACTGTCGAACTGGACCACGGCTCCGGCCTCCCCCTCCCGGGTCAGGATCTCGCCGAAGAACTCGATGGCGGCTTCCTGCTCGAATGCCAACTTGTCCTTGACGCTGGCACTGGAATCCATGACCAGCGCCACCGACAAGGACCGAGGCGTCCGAACCTTCTCCCGATGGAAGAAGAGAAGCTCTTGGCGGACTCCGTCTTCGTAGATGTGGAAGTCGTGCCGGGCCAGGTCCTCCACGTATCGTCCCCGCCGGTCCCGGACGATGCAGGAAACGTCCACGACGTCGACCTTGGCCCGAATGGACGGGCGCTGCTGTCCGCCGGCCGTCCACGAGGCGGAGAGGCTCAGGGCCGGTCCCAGGAGGATGGAACTCCAAACGGAGAATGGACGTATCCGGTCCTTCAACGGGTCGTCTTCTCCGCCATTATTCTGCTTGTCGCCATATAGGTGTAGATGCCTGTGGTCGCCAGAGAGATCACTTCCAGGTAGTGGATGGTCAGACCGGTCAGTGTCACCGCCGTTTCAATCGTCACGGCGGGCGTCAGACTGTAGACGGCGATCGCCAGGTAGTAGGGGAATGGGAACTTCACTTGGTAACGGCTCGTTACCGAGAGCGCAAGCAGCGTAAAGAGAAAGGCCAAAACCAGCTTGAAGGCGAAGGTGAAGACCAGAACCAGCGAATAGGCGGTGGGGAAATAGGCCCATTTTAAGAGCTCAAGCCAACCCCGGATTTGCTCCGGGGTGACATGAAACGGGCCGAAGTCTTTCCAGGGAAAGGTTTCCAGAGTCTGGTTATGGCGCAGGACAAGGGCGTCCTGGGTGAATACAAGAATGGGCTCCGGAAAACGCGCCAGATCCTGCCGCTGGCCTGTGGTATCGAAAATCAGAGTGACGGGATGGTGGCCCGGGTAGGTCTGGATCAGCGGTTGGTCGGCCTCGATTCGGAGTCGGCCCTCGCTCACCTGCATCGGCGGGACGTTTTCCTGAAGCCAAATGCCGAATTGCCGGAACTCCGGCCCGAAGTGAAACGCGTTGGCCAGAGTCACGATCAGGGAAGCATGGGCGCAGAGATACAACAGATAGAGCAGAGTCTGCCGGAGAGGCTGGGCCAGGATCGTCTTGTAAAAGGGGAATTCAGTGATGGCCCAGTAGAACTGGTGGTAGAAGGTGGTTCGCATGGCTCAGGAAAAAGGAAAGAGAAACGAGGAAGGCTCCCCCACCGGTCCGGTCCGGCGGACGCCAAGGAGAAACAGGCATCGTGTTCGTCCGGCTTCGCCTTCCTCTACGAGCCCGTCTCCGCTGCCGAGTCCCCCGGGCGTCAACGATCCACCTGTCTTCACTCTTTTCTTTTTCCTCTTTCCTCATTTTCTCAGATGAGAAACGAGGATGGGTTCGCGGAGCGAGGCAGAATTCCTGGTTCGATCTCGCCGAGGAGATCTGGGCCGAAATGTCTGAATGCCTGGTTTCTCCCCTGACTTCGCGGGCTTCCAGCCGATGGGAGAGCATCTCACCCAACGCTCGACTCTCAATCGCTTTCGTCAGCCACCTTGGTAGTAGAGGATTCGATTACAGGTTTCGCAAGTCAAGATCTTCAGGCCGGCCTTGACTTCGGTGAAGAGCTGGGGACGAAGCTTTACGTTGCAGGCCTGGCAGGATTCGTCGCCGACCAGCGCCAGTGCCTGCCCGTTATTGACCGAAGCGATCCTGCGGTAGTGTGCGAGCAATGACTCGGGCAGGTCCCGTTCCAGCTGAATCTTCTTCTCTTCAAAATCGGCCATGTTCGTCTCGGAGTGAGCTGCGAAGGTTTCCAATTCCTCTTGTCGGGACGAAACCTCCGAGGCCCGTTCCTCGGCCAGCCGGCGGGCTTCCCGCGTCCGGTCTTCCAACTCATCCACGGCCAGCATGATTTCCAGGATCTCGTCTTCCTTGCTGGAGATCTGAGCCCGGACGCCGGCGATTGTGCGCTGCATGGCCCGGTACTCCGGGTTGGTCTTGACGTCCATGAGCTGCTCCTGGTACCGGGCCAGCTTCTGTTGCAGCAGATCGACTTCTCCCTCCAGCTGGCGTTGGGTCCGGGCTTCCCGGTCGGCTTGCTCCTGGAGCTCTTCTACCGCGTCTTGACTCGCCTGGAGTGACTCGGCCTGACTCTCGATCTCGTCAGGAATCGACAAGACCCGCTGCTGCAACTCGACGATTCTGGCGTCGAGATGCTGAAGCTGGATCAACCTCTGCAACTCTTCGCTCAACACATGCCTCCGTGGGACGGTTCGGACCGGCAGCCGGCTTCGGTAGGTATGGGCCCAGTAGGACTCGAACCTACGACCACCTGATTATGAGTCAGACGCTCTAACCGACTGAGCTATGGGCCCACCGAAAAAAAAAGGGCGCTTCGGAGCGCCCGTGTGAAACAGTTGCCGCGCCATGCGGACGGCGCCGCATGGCGCCGGGATGCAGGGACGGTCGAACGCCGTGACGACCCTTTTTGCCACGGACGGCTATGAAAGTGTACGGCCCGAATTCCCATTGTCTTCGTGGAATGTTTTCAACTTCCGGGTGCGGGACGGGTGCCTCAACTTGCGTAAGGCCTTGGCTTCGATCTGGCGGATCCGCTCACGGGTGACGGAGAACCTCTGACCCACTTCTTCCAGGGTGTGCTCACTCCCGTCCCCGATGCCGAATCTCATGCGGATCACCTGCTCCTCCCGGTCGGTGAGAGTCTTGAGAACGGCCGCCGTCTGTTCCTTGAGATTGAGATTGATGACCGCTTCGGCGGGTGAGGTCACGCCTCGATCCTCGATGAAATCACCGAGATGACTGTCCTCCTCCTCGCCGATGGGCGTCTCCAAAGATATGGGTTCCTGGGCAATCTTGAGGATCTTCCGAACCTTGCTGACCGGGAGGCCCATTTTCATCGAAATCTCTTCGTTGGTCGGTTCCCGGCCGTACTCTTGCACCAGCGCCCGCGAAGTTCGGATCAATTTGTTGATGGTTTCAATCATGTGGACCGGGATCCGGATGGTTCGGGCCTGGTCCGCTATGGCCCGGGTGATGGCCTGCCGAATCCACCAGGTGGCGTAGGTCGAGAACTTGTATCCCCTTCGATACTCGAACTTCTCCACTGCCTTCATGAGTCCGATGTTCCCTTCCTGGATCAGATCCAGGAACTGGAGGCCCCGGTTCGTGTACTTCTTGGCGATGGAAACCACCAGTCTCAGGTTCGCCTCCACCAACTCCTTCTTGGCGATATCGGCTTCCAGCTCACCCTGCTTTATGATGGCCAGGGTGCGTTTGAGTTCCGCGGGGGTGGCCAGGACCTCGTCTTCGATCTCTTTCAGCTGTTTGTCGATCTCCCGTAAGCGAAGCTTGATCTTCTTGGAGTCCTCCAGCTTCAGCGGGGCCTCATGCAGCTTCTTGAGTTTCTTGATCTCCTGGTCCAGGGCGACGATCCGGTCGACGGCTCGCTTGATGACGTTGACGAGGCGCTCGTAAGTCTGGGGAGTGAGATCCAGGGCCCGGATGTGGCGGGCGATGGGAATTCTATAGCGGGCCAACTGAGACAGGAGGCTCTTGTATTTGACCGAGTCCTTGGATTTCCTGACCCGCCGCATCTTGCGCCGGATCCTGCTGGCTCCATCTTCCAGCTCTCCCACCTCTCGCACCATGCGGATAGTGGTTTCCCGCCGGGTTTCGCAAACCTCGAGGGTGACCTCGGCTTCCCGGAAGATGACCAGGGCCTTGATGTTGAGGTTGCGCTCGTCCAGCGCTTCCCCGTAGCGCATAATCTCGTGGACGACAACGGGAGAACGGGACAGCACCTTCAGCACCGTCTTTCGACCCTTTTCGATCCGCTTGGCGATGGCCACCTCCCCCTCTCGGGTCAGGAGGGGAACCGTGCCCATCTCCCGCAAATACATGCGGACCGGGTCATTGGTCTTCTCAAGAGTGGGATCCGGGGGCTCCGTCTCTTCCGTCCCGGCCTTGGTCCGAATCCTTCGTTGGGTAGACTCGAAATCCTCCTCCGAGTCGATAACCTCGATCCCGGCTTCGCCGAACAGGTAGAAGATGCTGTCCAGGTCTTCCGAGGACTGGATATCGTCGGGGAGGTAGTCGTTGACTTCGTCGTAAAGGAGATAGCCCTTTTCCTTACCGAGGGCAATCAGTTCCTTAACGCCGTCGTACCGCTCCTCAATGGGAATCTTCTCTTCGTTTTCCCTCATGCCGCCAGACGCCCCCATTATACAAGATCGAACTCTATTTTCTTGCGGATCCGCTCCTTTCTTGCCAGAAGCTCCCGCAAGGTCTCGGTTGACGTAGTGTTCTTTTCCTCTTCCAGAATCTGTTCCTGCACCCGCCGGCTCAGGTTCTCGAAGTGCTTTCGCTTCAGTGCTCGAATGCACTCGGCCACAATTTCTTCCGAAAGCGATTCGTCAGCCAGAGCCAAATTCTCCAGGAGGTCCCTGTTCTCCTGGTCGAGCCGTTCCGAGGCCGCTACCGCCGTCGGGCCCCGCTGCTGGCGGTTCAAGTCGAACAAGGCCTCGAAGATCTTGCCCGATCCCAGGTTCCCGAACCAGTCGGGTTCCACGTCGCTGAAGACTCGATGCCGGTATGCCGGATCCAGGGCGGCCAACACCAGCGTTTTCTCCGCCGGAGTGACCGTTGCCGTCCGTACAGACAGGGTCGCGGGCAGTTGTCCGGACTGGGGTTTCCGGGCGTAGCGCATCTCCGCCAGGATCAGATTCTCATCCAGTCTCAGGCGCGCGGCCGTCCGGGACACGGCTTCGGCGCGCTCGATTCGATTGGCGATCGCGGCGAGGTGCGGCACGACTTGTTCGACGATTTCCCGTTTGCCGGCGGGACTGTACGGATCCTTCTGCTCTTGAATCAGCCGGGAGAGCAGGAAGGACAGTAAAGGGACGGACGACCGCAGCATGACCTCGTAGGCCTGTGCCCCGTGGTCTCTCAAAAAGGAGTCGGGATCCTGGCCTCCTGGAATCTGGGCGATGCTCACATTGAAGCCTTCGCGCACCAAGATGTCGGCCGAGCGCAAGGTCGCGTTGGCTCCGGCCGTGTCCGGATCGTAGTTGATCACGACTTTACGAGTATAGTGCCGCAACAGCTTGGCCTGATCCGTGGTCAGACTGGTCCCCAGGGAGGCGATCACGTTCCCGAAGCCGAACTGGTGGGGCATGACACAATCGAAATAGCCCTCGACCAGAATGGCGAATCCCCGCCTTCGGATTTCCGGGCGGCTCAGGTCCAGAGCGTACAGATTGGCGCGCTTCTTGTAGAGATCGGTGTCCGGAGAGTTGAGGTACTTGGGAACTCCGTCACCCATGATCCGTCCGCCGAAGGCCACAGTCCGTCCTTGAAGATCACGGATCGGGAACACCACGCGCCGCCGCAACTGTTCGTATCTGTGGCCCCCTTTTCCCTCCTTGACCAGGCCGCAGGCCAGCAGTTCCTGTTCCGTGAATTTCTCACGGCGTAGATTGGCGGCCAGTTGGCCTCCACCCGGGGCATACCCGACCTGGAATCGATCGATCGTCTCAGGGTTGATCTTCCGGTTCTCCAAGTAGTTCCTGGCCGCCGCCGATCGCTCCAGGAATTGGCAGTAGAGTCTCCCGGCCAGCTCCATGGCTTGACGGAGGCGCTGGATCCGTTGGGTCCGGGGGCTCTGGCTCCCGGCTGCCTGGCGCACGGTGATACCGGAGCGCTCCGCCAGAAACTTCACCGCTTCGGGAAAGGTCCGGTTTTCCATCAGCATGATGAACTGGAAGATGTCCCCTCCGGCGCCGCACCCGAAACACTTGAAGATCTGCTTGCTGTCGCTGACCAGAAACGAAGGGGTCTTTTCGGCATGGAAGGGGCAGAGGGCGGAGTGGTTCTGCCCCTGTTTTTTCAGGGGAAGGTAGCCGGCAATCAGATCCACGATATTGGTGCTGTTGCGGATCTGTTCCACAATCCGTTCGTCGAACTTCATTCCTTAGTTCGTGTTCGGAAACGCACCCGCCCCGGTCTGGGCCCGGATGACTCTCACCGAACGGGTGCACGCCCGATGAAGGGTCCTTTCATTGTCCTGCCCTCAGCGGCCCGGCGAGAAATTCCGGTTAGAAACTACCAGAATAAGGCCGGGTCAGTCGCAGTCTCGCCGCCGGTTGATCATGCTGGCCACGTAGCCGGCTCCGAACCCATTGTCGATGTTGACCACAGACACGTTTGCGGCACAGCTGTTGAGCATGCCCAGGAGTGCGGCCAGACCGCCGAACGAAGCCCCGTACCCCACACTGGTGGGAACCGCGATCACCGGCAGATCGACCAGGCCGCCGACCACGCTGGGAAGCGCTCCTTCCATGCCGGCAACGGCGATCACCACCGTGCATGACGCCAACAGCTCCCGCTGCCCCAGGATACGATGCAGCCCCGCCACGCCGACGTCGTAGCAGGGGACGGCTTTGTTGCCCATGACCGTTGCCGTGACCAGGGCCTCTTCAGCGACCGGGATGTCCGCAGTGCCGGCGGCGAAGACCCCGATAGTGCCCCGGCCCCGGTCGACCGGGGCCCGGACCACCTCCAGAATCCGGCTCCGCTGGTGGAACACGGCTTCCGGGCAAGTGGCCTTCAATCGGGTGTGGACATCTTCGCTCGCGGAAGTGATGAGCAGGTTGGAGTGGTTCTCCAACAGCGACTCGGCAATCCCGATGATCTGGTCCGGACTCTTGCCCCTCCCGAAAATGACCTCGGGGAAGCCGTGCCGGAGACTCCGGTGGTGGTCGACCTTGGCAAAATCCAGATCTTCGTACGGCAGATCATGGAGTCGCCGAAGCAACTCCTTCTCCGGCAGACGGCCCTCCCTGAAATCGCGAAGAGCCTGCTTCAGCGATTCCGGGATCATCGGCGCTGCCGTCGGCGCCGGCGGTTCCCCTGTTGCGCTCGATGCCGCGGACGTTCCCGATGCTGCGGACGCTCTTGATTCCGGGGCTGCTCTTCACCCCCTTGCTGGTCTCTGAGCACGGCGCGGCGGCTGAGCCGGATCTTGTTGTTGTCGTCGACATTGAGGACCTTCACCATCATCTTGTCCCCATTGTTGATCTCCTGGTAGATGTCCCGGATCCGATGTTCCGCGACCTCGGAGATGTGGAGGAGACCCTCCGTTCCCGGAAAAATCTCGACGAAGGCTCCGAAGTCAACCACTTTCACGACCGTCCCCAGATAGGTCTTGCCGACCTCGGCGGTGGCCGTCAGATCCTCGATGATCCGGATCGCCTTTTCGGTGGCCTCGCTGCTGGTGGAAGCGATGTTGACCGTGCCGTCGTCTTCGATGTCGATCTTGACCCCCGTCTGATCGATGATGCTGCGGATCATCTTCCCACCGGGACCGATGACGCCGCCGATCTTCTTGACCGGGATCTTGATGGTGACGATCCGGGGCGCCAACTTGGAAATGTCGGAGCGCGGCTCGGCAATGGTCTCCGCCATCCGATCCAGGATATGCAGCCGGCCCTCCCGGGCCTGGAGCAACGCTTCCTCCATGAGCTCCCGCGTGACCCCCGCAATCTTGATGTCCATCTGCAGGGCGGTGATGCCCTTCCGGCTGCCGGCGACCTTGAAGTCCATGTCGCCGTAATGGTCCTCGAATCCGGCGATATCCGAGAGGACGGCGTAGTCATCACCCTCCTTGACCAGTCCCATGGCGATGCCGGCGATGGAGCCCTTGAGGGGCACCCCGGCGTCCTGCAGCGCCATGATGGCGCCGCAGACAGTTGCCATGGACGACGAACCGTTGGACTCCAGGATGTCCGACACCACGCGGACCGTGTAAGGGAACTGCTCCTCGGATGGAAGCATCGGCGTAACGGCTCTCTCCGCCAGAACACCGTGCCCGATTTCCCGTCGTCCCGGACCTCTCAGGAATCTCACCTCGCCCACGCTGAAGGGGGGGAAGTTGTAGTGGAGCATGAAGCGTTTCGAGCTTTCCCCGGTGAGCAGGTCCAGGCGTTGGGCGTCGTCTCCGGTGCCCAGCGTAGCCGTCACCAGGGCCTGCGTCTCTCCTCGCGTGAAGAGTGCCGATCCGTGCGCCCGCGGCAGCAACCCGACTTCGCTGGAAATGGCCCTGACCTGGTCGAAGCTCCGGCCGTCGGGGCGGCGTCCATCGCGCAGCAGGCGCTCCCGAAACAGCCTCTCCTTGAGCCGGTTGAAACAGTCTCCCGCCTGGGCCCTCTTCTCGCCGGTCTCATCGGCGACGGATTCGAGGACTTCACCCTTGGAGTCACTCATTTTTCGTTCGCTGGCCAACTTCCCGGGGGTATGGAGAGCCTCCAGAATCTTCTCCCGGGCCAAGGACTCGACCTGCCCCACGAGCTCCGGGTCGAGGGATTTGGGTTCCACGGTCCGTTTGGTAACGGGCCGGCGCCCCGCCAGCTCTCGAATGCCCTCGATGACCGGCCGGATTCCCTGCTCGTGTCCATATTCGATGGCCTCGACGACGACCTGTTCGGAGACCTCCCGCATGGTGGCTTCCACCATGGTGATGCCATCCCAGGAGCCGGAAAGGATCAGGTTCAGATCGCTCTCTTCCAACTGGGAATAGCTGGGGTTGAGTATGAACCGGCCATCGACGCGGCCCACCCGCACCGTCCCCAGGGGAAACGGGAAGGGGATGTCGGACAGGGCCAGTGCCGCCGACGCACCATTCAGAGCCGGAATATCGGGGTTCGTCTCCGGGTCGGCCGACATCACCATGGCGACGATCTGAGTCTCGCAAGCATAGCCGTCCGGGAAGAGCGGGCGGATGGGACGGTCGATGAGGCGGCTCGTCAAAACCTCTTTTTCGGTGGGCCTGCCCTCCCGTTTGAAAAAGCCTCCGGGAATCTTGCCCGCGGCATAGGTGTATTCCCGGTAGTCGCAGGTGAGCGGGAAGAAGCTCAGATTCTCCCGAGGCTCACGTTGAGAGCAGGCCGATACCAGGACCATCGTCTCCTCGAGGCGAACCACGACGGCGCCGTCGGCTTGTTTGGCCATTCTGCCGGTTTCTATGGAAAGGACTTTTCCGTCCAGGTGTACTTCTATTTTCTCCGCCATTATTTCTCCTTAGAACTATTAGGGTGTGTGAAAGCGATCGAAGCCACTGCGGCTACCGGGAAAGCAGATTCTCACCGGGAGTGTGGGAGCCGTTTCCCGTCCGGCTCGGAAGCCGGTTGCCGGAGGGTCGCCGCGGTCAAGAATTCGAACCTCTGTGGTCGGGTGTGCCCCTGTTCACTTACGAATTCCCAGACGACCTATCAGCTCTTTGTAGCGGACGAAGTCCATCCGTTTCAGATAGTCCAGAAGCCGCCGCCTCTGGCCGACGAGTTTCAGGAGGCCCCGCCGGGAGTGATGGTCTTTCTTGTGGGACTTGAAGTGTTCAGTGAGGTAGCCGATTCGGTGGCTCAGAATGGCGACCTGGACTTCGGGCGAGCCGGTATCGGTGCCGTGCAGCTGGTAGCCTTTGATGAGCTCTTCTTTCTGTTCCTTCGTCAACATTTTCCTTCTTCGTTCGCGCGCCAATCTAGCAGAGAAGGGTGTCGTCTGGCAACCTGACGCGGGGGACGGGACCGGTTGGCAAGATCCTCTACTCTCACTATCCTCACTCCTTCGCCGAAGGTCAGGCCTTGGGGTGGGCGGCTCGGTAGACCTTCTGCAGATGCTCGATGGAGACATGGGTATAGCGCTGAGTGGTGGAGAGGCTCTCGTGTCCCAGGAGTTCCTGAATCGAGCGAAGGTCGGCGCCGTTGTTGAGCAGATGCGTGGCGAAAGAATGGCGCAACAGGTGAGGATGGACGTCCAGCAGCAAGGCCGCTTTCCGGATGTACGTTCCCAGATTCCTCTGGACCGAGCGGGCGCTGAGACGGCCGCCGCGAAGGTTCAGGAACAGGGCCGTGGTTTCCGGACTGTCCTTGCGCTTGGCCAGGATGCGCCGCCGGGCCTCCAGGTAGGCGGCCAGACTCGCCCGGGAAGGCTCTCCAAAGGGGACCACGCGCTCCTTGTTGCCTTTTCCCCGGACTCGTACCAGTTGGCGGGCCATGGAGAGGTCGATCAGGTTCAGGCCGACCAGCTCTCCCACGCGCAGGCCGCTGGCATAGAGGAGTTCGAGGATGGCGCGGTCCCGGAGTCCCTTCGAGGTCGCTGCCGCGGGCAGAGCCAGGATGGATTCGATCTCCGGAATAGAGAGAAAGCGGGGTGTCTTGAGTGGCTGGCGGGGGGTCCGAACCAACTTGGCCGGGTTCTGGTCCAGATGCCCCTCCCGGTAGAGGTAGCGGAAGAAGGACCGCAATACCGACAGTTTTCGAGCGATGGTCACTTTCCGGTTCCCCGCTTGGCTCAACCGGCTCAGAAACTCCCGGATGGTGATGTGATCCAGATCGGAAGGCTTGATCTTTCTGTCGGTTCGGCCGGCAGTCAGGTGGCCGAGGAATTGCTTGAGGTCGCGGGAGTAGCTCTCCACGGTGCGGGGAGAGTAGTTCTTCTCGAATCTCAAATGGGCGATGAAGGATTCCATCAATGCGTGCATGAATCTCGAGCTCGAATCGGTCAGCGGCTCACACTCCGCCTCCGGGCTGCATCCGGAACCCCCTGGCGGCCCCCGCCCTTTCCGCGTGAGGCGCCGACGCTGATCCCGTAAGCCTTGAGTTTCCGGTGCAGATGACTACGTTCCATCCCGATCTCGGCGGCGGTCCGGGAAATGTTGCCGCCATTTTCCCGTAGCCTTCGGGTGAGGAAATCGGACTCGAACGCCGCGCGGGCTTCCTGCCAGCTCCGGGACTCCTGCCGGGAGGCGCCGGTTCCGTCCAGGATGGACCGGGGAAGGTCCGAAAGCTCCACCCGGCCACCGGGAACCATGATAATCCAACGCTCGACCATATTGCGCAGCTCTCGGACGTTGCCCGGCCAGCGGTAATGGAGAAGCCGGTCCCGGACTTCCGGAGGAATGACCTTTTCCGGTTTCCCATGATGGGGACTGAGCACCTCCATGAAATAGTCCAGAAGCTGAGGAATGTCCTCCCTGCGCTCTCGTAGCGGCGGGACTTCAAAGGGGATGACGTTGAGCCGGAAGTAGAGATCCTCCCGGAACAGGCCGGTTTCGATCTCCTTCTCCAGATCCTTGTTGGTCGCCGCCAGGACGCGCGTATCCACCTCGGTGGGCCGCTGGCTGCCCACTGGATAGAATCGTTGATCTTCCAGTACCCTCAGAACCCGGGCCTGGGTCTTGAGACTCATGTCCGCCACTTCGTCCAGAAAGAGCGTTCCACCGTCGGCCAGCTCGAAACGCCCCTTCCGATTCTCGGTTGATCCGGTGAACCCGCCCTTGACGCTGCCGAACAGTTCGCTCTCGATCAGGTCGTCCGGTATGGCCGCACAGTTGACTTCGACGAACGGGCCCTCCCGCCGCGCGCTGTTGAGGTGGAGCAGCCGCGCCACCAGTTCTTTGCCGGTGCCGTTCTCGCCGTAAATGACCACCCTTCCCTCCGTGGGGGCGGCGAAATCGATCTGTTGCCGCAGCGCCTGCATCGGCACCGAAGTGCCGATCATCACCGTATCCTGCCGGATCAGGTCCTTCAGACTCCGGTTTTCCGTCTCCAGGCGTTTCTGCTTGAGGGCATGGCCCAGCACCAGCAAGACCTTGTCGCGGGCCAGCGGTTTCTCGATGAAGTCGTACGCTCCCAGCTTCGTGGCCCGGACCGCGGTCTCGATGGTGCCGTGGCCGGAGATCATGATGACGTACTGCCGCGGGCGCCGGGATCGAATCCGCTTGAGCGCATCGATCCCATCCATACCGGGCAACCAGACGTCCAGGAAGATGGCGTCGTACGTGGTCCTGTCCACGAGGCGCAGCCCTTCCTCGGCGCTGGCCGCCGTGTCCACCAGGTAGCCCTCGTCTCTCAGGACGCCGTCCAACGAACGGAGCACGCTCCGGTTGTCGTCCACGATCAACAGTCGGATTCCGGGGTGGCGTCCGGTCCTGACCGGATCGAGTCCCAGAGTCTTGCCGGCAGTGTCGATCATACGTACGGAAACTCCAAAATGAAGCGGGTGCCGCGGGGCTCGTTCCGTTCGGCCCGGATGAACCCGTTGTGCTCGGAGACGATCTGTCTCACGATGGCCAGCCCCAGGCCTGTGCCCCTCTTCTTGGTTGAGAAGTAGGGGAGGAAGAGATTCTCATAGTCTTCCGCGGCGATCCCGGTTCCGTTGTCTTCGAATTCCACCACCACCGAACCTCGAGCTTGATTGTAACGGCTGCGAATTCCGATCTGGCGGCGCCCCTTGACTTCGACCAGGGCGTCAAGGGAGTTGTCGATCAGGTTGACGAAGACCCGCTGGATCTGGACCGGGTCCCAGCGCACGGTCTTGATTCTGGGGTCGAAGCGGGTGCTCACCCCGACGCTCTTCAAGGCCCCATCGTAGCGGGCGAGGGTCTGTTCCACGAGTTTGGCCGGATCGACCTCCACGGGATGGCAGATGGGAAGCCGTGCGAAACGGGAGAATTCCTCGACCAGGGTCTTGAGTGTAGCCGCCTCCGCGGCGATCAGCGTGGTCGCTTCTGTCAACGCCTCTCCAAAGGCGCGGGTCTCGCGAGTCTTGGGGAGGGTTTCCTCGATCCTGTGGAAGCGGTTCCGGATGCGGTCGGCCGAGAGCTGAATCGGGGTCAGCGGGTTCTTGATCTCGTGAGCCAGCCGTCTGGCGACCTCCTGCCAGGCGGCGAATTTCTCGGCTCGAATCAGTTCCGTGAGGTCGTCCAGGACGACCACGTGCTCAACGCCATTCTTGAACGGCAGGTTCGTGGTGGTCGCGGTGACGGTGAGCGGCAGTTGCCCCGGACCCCGCTTGAAGTTGACCCGCCGCCGGTCCTTGCTGAACAGGCTCACGCGGTTCTTCATGTCCTGAAAATCGGCATGGACGTCCGGCTCCAGAACGCGGGTCAAGGGCCGGTTCAGGATCTGCTCCGGTCCCGCTCCGAACATTTCCATGGCCGCCTTGTTGGCGGTGCGAATCACGTCGTTTCGGTCCACGCTCACCACCCCGGCGGCAATGTTCTCGAGAATCGTCTCGATATAGCTGCGGCGTTCATCAAGACGCTCGTTGGTTTCCTGCAGCTCGGCGTTGGCCTGCTCCAAACGGCGGCGGCTATGATGGATCTCGTCGGCCATCCGGTTGAAAGAGTCCACCAGGATCCCCAACTCGTCCACCGCCTTCTGCTCCACCCGGTGGTCCAGATTCCCTTCGGCAAGCTCCCGCGCGCCCTTGGCCAGGGCCTCCAGCGGCACCGTGATTCTCCGGGCCATATAGGTGCCCAGCCAGACGAAAACGACCACCACGACGAGGGTGGTGACCGCCATGATCAGGAAATAGTTGTTTTCGAACTCTTGCCGGCTGCTCATCAACTGGCGGTGCCTCTCCACCGCAGTCTGCACTTCCGTAGTGTGGAAAGTGACGCTGTCGGGCAGGACGAAACCGGCCACCAGGCCCCCCAGCACCGCGCCATCGGAACCTCGGGCCGGAGCCGCTACCAATCCCCGGTCGACGAATTGGCCCCGGTTCCGGTCGGCCTGTTTGGAGACCGCGAAATACTCCCTGCCTTCCAGGATCTGATCCAGGGCAGGGTCCCACGATGCCTCCGCCCAAACGCCCTGCCGGAATCGGATGGTCCGGTTCCGATCCACCAGAATCAGGCCGTCGAACCCCAGTTCCGCCAAGCGTCCGGGCGGTGCCGAGTCTGGCGTGAAGCGGCTCCAATCGATCTCCGCGGCAAGAACGCGCGCCGCAATCAGGCTCCCGGTCTTCTTCTCCTCGTAATAGGTGGAGGCAATGGTTTCGGCCGATTTTAGAAGGTCTTCGGTGGGGGAACTGAACCAGAAATCGAGGTTTGTGTTGATGAGACCGTACGCCACGAAAAAGAGTATCAGCGCCGGGAAGAGGGAGATGATGGTCAGGGTCAGCACCAGTTTCCGCTTCAGGCGGGCGCGTCCGCGGCTGGATTGATGCTCGAAGAGCAGCTTGATGAGATTCCGGGTGAAAATGAACAGAAGGGTCAGAGCCACTATGAAGTAGATGGCCCAGACTGCGGACCAGAGAGTCAGATTGGAGACGAATCGGGGGTTGCCGACGGAGGTCGGGTTCAGAAAGAGAATGGCTACGATGACCAGGAGCGCGGAGACGGCAAGAAGCGCTCCCGTCCAGTAGATTCTCCGGAGTCGTTCGAGCCGCTTCATGATGCCGGCTGAGGGTCGGACAGCGTCCCCCGGAACGCTTGTAAGACTTCCCGAATCTTCGGTATTGTAGCATCTTCTCAGGCCTGAACCGGATGACGGGATATTGGTGGGGGTCCGGTCCAGGCTCCGGATCTCGATAGAAAGGACAAACTCGGGACAGCACGTGATGGAGGGTGTGGGCGATCCTGAGTCTCTGCTGCGGGTCGGGGTCGACACCGGCGGCACTTTCACCGATTTCGTGGTCTGCCGTGAGGGCCGGCTCGAATTTCTGAAGCTGCCCTCGACGCCGGCGATGCCGGAACAGGCGGTCCTGGAGGGGTTGGCCCGAATTCTCGGGGACGCGCCCGCCTTGGTTCAACACGGCTTCACCGTCGGCACCAATGCGTTGCTGGAGCGCAAGGGGGCCAAGATCCTTCTGGTGACGACCAAGGGTTTCCAGGACGTTCTGGAGATCGGGCGCCAGAACCGGGCCCACCTGTACAGTCTCGCCGCGCCCCCGGTCACGCCGTTGGTTCCCCGCAGCCGGCGTGTCGGAATCGAGGAACGGACGCTTCACGACGGAACGCGTCCGGAGCCGCTGAAACGGGAGACTCTGGACCGGCTTCTGGAAAGGGTGCGGCGTCAGTCGCCCCAGGCCATCGCGGTGGTCCTGCTGCACAGCTATATCAATTCACGTCACGAGGAACTCGTCGGCAAATCGCTGCGAGACACGGGAATACCGGTCAGTCTCTCCAGCCGTGTCCTTCCCGAGTTCCGCGAATACGAACGAACGTCGGCGACCGTCATCAACGCCTACCTGACTCCGGTGGTCAACCGCTATCTGGAAGCTTTGAATTCGAGCCCCTTGCTGGGGCAGGGTCGTCTCACCATCATGCAGTCCAATGGTGGGACTGCACCCCTTACCTCGACCCCTGTCGATCCGGTGCGAACTCTTTTTTCGGGGCCGGCGGGAGGAGTCGCGGGAGCCTTCAAGCTGGCCCGGCAGGCGGGCTACGACCGGATCATCACTCTGGACATGGGGGGCACTTCCACCGACGTCTGCCTCTGCGACCAGCGTGTTCCCAGCACCGGTGAGGCCGAGGTGGACCGATTTCCTCTGTCCGTGCAGATGATCCCCATCCGTTCCGTCGGCGCGGGCGGCGGCTCCATTGCATGGGTCGATTCCGGGGGGCTGCTGCGGGTGGGCCCCAGGAGCGCCGGGTCCAGTCCGGGTCCCGTCTGCTACGGGCGGGGGCGGAACATCACCGTGACCGACGCCAACCTCCATTTGGGCAGAATCGACTCCGAACGCTTTCTGGGCGGAGAGATGAAACTCGATGCAGGACGGCTGCCCAGGTACCTGAGACAGCTTGCAAGCCAGCTCCAGGAGCATTCCTGGTCACCCGAGGAACTTGCTGAGGGAATCATCAAGATCGCAAACACCCAGATGGAGACGGCCTTGCGGATGATCTCTCTGGAAAAGGGCCACGACACCCGGGACTTCACGCTGGTGAGCTACGGCGGCGCGGGCGGGCTCCATGCCTGCGAGCTGGCTCGATCTCTGATGATTCCGCGGGTCATGATTCCTCCCAGCCCGGGTCTGGTCTCTGCCTGGGGAATGATGGACTCGCAGGTTGTCCGGGATCGCTCGCGTACCGTCCGTCTTGCTTTCCGCAATGCCAACGTGTCGCGTCGCCTCCAGAAGAGAATGGCGCCCCTGATGGATCAGGCGCGCCGCCAGTTGGCTCAGGATGGGTTCCCGGAGGAGCGGATCGAGGTCCAGCGGAGCGTGGACCTCCGGTACCTGGGGCAAGGTTTCGAAATCAACGTTCCCTACTCGCGCAACCTGTTGCGAGCCTTTCACAAGAAGCATGAGAGGCTCTACGGGTATTCCAATCCTGGTCTCGCCGTGGAAGTGGTGACACTGCGGGTCCGGGCCAAGGGCAGCCACGCCGAGCTGCCGCTTCCGGAAGCTGCCACCCTCCCGAAGAAGCCGCCCCGGGCCGCCGCCAAAGAGAAAAGAAACGTCCTTTTCGGAGGGAGGAGGCGCATGACCCGCTTCTACGACCGCGACCGGCTGAAGCCCGGGACTCGGCTCAGGGCGCCCGCCGTGATCAGCGAATACAGTGGCACCACGTTGATTCCTCCCGGATTCAAGGGTCGCGTGGATCGGTGGCGGAATCTGGTTCTGGAGCCCGGCTAGTCCGGCGAAGAGAGAGATGGTACAGCAGGACTCCCGCCGCCACCGACAGGTTCAGGGATGCGACCCGTCCCCGCATGGGCAGAGCTGCAAGGAAGTCGCACTGGCGGCGCACAAGCCGGCGCAGACCCTGGTGTTCGCCGCCCACAACCACGACCAGGCGCAGGGTGGCGTCGATTCGGTTCAGGCCGGTCGAGCCTTTCGGGTCCAGGCCCACGATCCAGAATCCCGCCTGCTTGAGTCGGTCCAGGGTGCGGGACAGGTTGGAAACGCGGCATATCTTCAGATGAAGGGCGGCTCCGGCGCTGGAAGTGATCACGCTGGAAGTGATGGAACAGGAACGGCGCCGCGGGATCAGGACTCCGTCGACTCCGACCGCCTCCGCCGTTCTCAGTAGTGCGCCCAGATTGTTGGGGTCCTGGACGCTGTCAACGGCGAGCAGCAGGTCTGGCTGCTGACTAAGGATCCGTTCGAGCGGGACCGGAGAGGCGCCGGAAACCCGGGCGGAAACCTCTGAATGGCGTTGCCTTCTATTGTCGGCAGAAGCCCGGGACGCGGCCTCGAATTGGATCGGAATTCTCCGCTGGCGAGCCGCCTCGACTATTTCCTTCAGTCTCGGATTCAGTCTCCGTTTCCGGACCAGAATTTTCTCGACCTTGGGATTCTCTGCAGCCAACGCCTCCCGGACGGCATGGACCCCATGGACGATCATGGGATACCAAGTCGATTGAGGACCGGAGTCATGGCCGGAGTATACCTCGTATCAGGATCGAGATAAGGAAGGTGCAGTGGAGTGACTCGGACGAACGGGGGGAAGGCCCGTGGATTCAAAATGCGACGGCAGATTGACTATATTCGTGATGATGCCTAGAATGTCGAATTGAAAGAAAACTTATGACCTGTCCTTCAATGGGTCGCCTGCCAGTTCGCCTGTTTGTTCTCGGTGTTCTCCTGTCTCTGGCCGGAGTGTCGGTTCATGCGTCCGCCCGGGGACAACTCCTCGGTCTGGTGCAAGACGAATCCGGGCTCCCGGTCTCGGACATTCTGGTGACGCTGACGGAAAGCTCCTCCGACGAGGATTTGCCCGTTCTGACCCGTAGCGACAAGTCGGGCCGGCTGTTCTTCAAGAATATGAGGGCGGGTTCCTACAGGGTCCTGGTCAAGAGCAGTCAGTACGCGGTGCGGAAGGCCGGTCCGGTGGAGATTCTTCCCGGACAAACGGCCGTGATGACCCTGGTGTTGCAGGAGTTGCTGGACGTCGAAGGGTTGGGGGGCCGCAACGTCAGCTTCAAGGCGCTGCTTCGCAATGCCGACCCGAGGCTCATTTTCCGCCATCTTCCCGAGTTGCTGGAAGGACGAACCAACCCCTGGTTTGAGAGCGCGGTTTTCCAGGTCTATTCCAGCGCCGGCCATGGCGGAGACTATCTCCGCCTTCCCGACGACTCGGCGGGAGCGACCACGGCGAATTTCGGGATGGTGCAGAGTCTTCCCGGCGGCCGCGACTACATCTTCGCAGGCCAATTGAATTCGGGCGAGGATTCGCTCTGGCGAATCAAGGCGTTCATGGACCAGTCGCTGAGTGATCGCCACTCGGTGAGGGTGTTTCTGGGTCATGGCCGGATAGGTGTTCATCAGCCCAGAATGGCCCTGTTGGGGAATCCCGTGGCCCTGGGCCGTGACGTGGATTTCACCAATGCCGCCGGCACCACCAACATCCTCAGCGTGGGTTTCGAAGACAGATTCTCATGGGGCGACGCCCTGGCCCTGACCTGGGGACTCGAATTGAACAGGGTTCGATCGATCTACAACTATTCGACCCTGAGTCCGAGCGCCGAATTGACCCTGCGGCCCGTGCCCCGTGCCCGTGTGCGGGTGACCATGGCGTCGAAACGGCCAACTCTCTACCAGAACTCCGTGACCTTGGAGGACGGCCGTACCGTGGGTCTCTCGGATGCCGTCAAGATCTCGTGGGTCGACAATCGATTGGAATTCGGCACCACGCGCCACTACCGGGGAAGTCTGGCCTACAAGCTCTGGGACAACACCGAGTTGGAGTTGGCCCGCTTCCAGGACCAGTTCTTCGGGGGAACCGTGCCCTTCATGGCTTTCTTCACGAGTTCTCCAGACCCGGATCTGGTCCGGCTCACGGACGACCAGGCCCGGACCTGGGGCAATCGGGTGACGTTGCGGCAGGGGATCAGCCGGAATGTTCGTGCCGGCGTTTCCTACATCCGCGGCACGGCCGTCAGTGTGGTTCCCACCGGGTACGCCCTGGTGGTGGAAACGGCGGATATCGGCAGCCTGTTGAAGAGAAGGGGCTACGGCGCTGTCGACACCGAGTTGGGCGTGTTCATTCCGACGACTCGGACCGAGTTGACGGCCGTGGTCAACTTCGTGACTGACGGCGATCCCGTGACCCCCTTGGACGCGCTCTCGGATGCCTACGAGACCGGCAACAAGGGTCTGAATCTCTTTATTCGTCAGATCATTCCCATTCCGGACAGCGTTTTGAGCTTCCTCGGTCTGGACTTCCTCAACGGGCGCCGGATCGAAGCGCTTCTGGATATCCGCAATCTCACCAATGAGGACCTTGGCGTGGTCTCGAACGGTCCGGGTGGAAGCGTCGTTCTGGCCCAAAACCCAAGGTCTGTTCGGGGAGGAGTCACGGTCCGGTTCTGATTTCCCACCGCTATTCCTGCTGTTTCGGAAGCAGGACTCCCGGTAACGCTCTGATCCGGGGGACGCATGCCGGTAATTCAATTTATTGGATCTCGTACGAGAGATTGGACCGAATCCTCCGCCGGGGGCGCACCGGCTTCCTCGCATCAACGAGAATCCCTCTTCTTCTCGGGAGATTTCGTGGGTCGGCCGGTAGATGGCACCGATCTTGCGAGTCTAATGGTGGGGTGTTGGAGGGGTTATGAAAAGCGTCGGTGACGTGCGCGCCATTTCCGTTGCCGGACATTTTTGAGGGGAGCCGTTCATGCTTCGGGGCTTTCAACTGAAGGCTATCCTGGTCGTCCTGGCCTCCGTCGCCGTTGTCTATCTCGGCGTCCTGAATCTTCTGGAGCGGTCGGCTTGGGGCGAGGTCTCTGACGGGATCGTCTGGACCGAAGGAAGCAGCGGGAACGTGTTCGCCCATCGGATCCGGAACCCGGCGGGCGGTGGCCCGCGTGCCGGAATCGAGACCGGAGACCGGCTGGTGGAACTGGCCGGTATCGAGATTCGGACTCTCGACGACTACGTCGAGGTGATGGAAGTCCTGGCCGGGGCCGTTCCCCATGGCATGCCGGCGACGTATCTGATCCAGAAGACACCGGGAGGCGATCGGAGCCAACACGAAGTGCGGCTCGTGATCGAGTCGGGACTCGACCGGACCGATGTCCTTCTGGTGCTTGTAGCCCTGCTCCACCTCTCCATCGGATTGTTCGTCTTCCTGCGAAAGCACCAGTCACCCGGCGCACTCCACTTTTTTCTGCTGTGCCTGGTTTCGTTCTGCCTGTATCTGTACCGGTACTCCGGTCGCGGCGATCCCTTCGATCTCCTGATCTATTGGATAGGGTCGGTGTCCCTGCTGGTTCTCCCTCCCTTGTTTCTCCATTTCTGCGCGACTTTTCCCGAGGCTCGACGATGGCTGGATCCGCGGGGAAAACTGGGGACTGCCTTCTACCTGCCGGCGGTCACGCTACTGGCGATCCACGTGGCTTGGTTCCTGGGGTCTCTGCAGCCGCTGGGATTGGCGCGAAGTCCGGGGATCGCCCACTTCTTTGACAAAATTCATCTGTCCCATTTGGGGATCTTCTTTTGTCTGGGAGCCGGCCTGCTCATCCAATCGGGCCGGCAGGCACGGACACCCCTTCACCGCAGGCAGATGAAGTGGGTGTCCCATGGGACCCTCATCGCCCTGGCCCCGTTCCTGATTCTGTATGCCGGACCCTATTTCCTGGGTATTCCCATCCATCCCGTCATGGAGATGTCGATCTTGAGTCTGGCGCTCCTGCCCTTGTGTTTCGGATACGCCATCATCCGGTATCGATTGATGGACGTGGAGTTGATCTTCCGCGAAAGCGCAGCCTACGTCCTTGCCAGTTGGGTCCTGCTGGTATTTTACGTGGGGGTGGTGCTGCTGGTCGGTGGAACGCTATTCGGTCTCTCTCCCCATTCCGACTTCTCGGTGTTCGCCGTTTCGGCATTGGTGGCGGCCTTCCTGTTCGCACCGGTGAAGAACAAGATTCAGCAACGACTGGATCGCTACTACTATCCGGAGACCTACGACTATCGTCAGTCTTTTGCGGATTTCGGAAGGAGCCTGAACTCGGAAATCAGTTTGCCGCGTTTGGCGGAGCGAGTTTGCGCCCGGGTCGAGCAGACCTTCGCAGTCCGTCCCGTGGCCGTCTTCCTCCGCTCTCCGGAGCGGCTTGGTCAATTCTTCCTTTACCACGCCCTCGGTGTGAACGGCCGGCTTGATAAGGACAATCCGATTCTGGTGCCGGCTCCGTCTTGGGGTGGCGGTGACGGCCGGGCAGAGCGGTTGGCGCCGGGTTTCGGTGGTTGGGATGAGGAGACGCGTCACCAGACCCGACTGCTGGGCTTGGGAATTCGGTATCTTCAACCCCTCGAGGCTCATGGCCGCGTCATCGGCCTGCTGGGTCTGGGGGATCGGGCCAACGGCGACGTCTTGAACAGCGCGGATATGGAGTTGCTCGCCGCGCTTGCCGGTTATGTGGCGACTGCCATGGACAATGCGGTGCTCTACCGTTCGTTGGAAACCAAGGCGGGCGAGTTGCAGAGGCTCAAGAGCTACAACGAAAGCGTGATCCAAAGCATTACGGCGGGAGTCGTGGTGGTCGATTCGGAAGGCGCCGTCCGAGTCTGGAACTCGTTCATGGAGTCTTTCTACGCCGTGGAGGCGAGCCGTGCGGTCGGCCGGAGCATCGACGACGTCTTTCCCCCGGACCTGCTCCAATCCGTGAAGGAAGCACTGGGCGGCTCTCGCTGGCGGAATCCGGAGGTGACACGCCTGGACAAGACGCGTCTCAAGTCCTGGTCGGGCGAGGATCGCCTCGTGAATATACACCTCTCCCCCTTCGTGGCCCAGGATGACGTACTGACCGGAACTCTTCTGCTCTTCGACGACGTGACGGAGAAGGCGCAGTTGGAGAACCAACTGGTACAGGCGGAGAAGCTCACGTCCATCGGCCTCCTGGCGGCGGGTGTGGCGCATGAGGTCAATACGCCTCTGGCCGGAATCTCGAGCTACGCGCAGTTGCTGCTGGATTCGACTCCTGTATCCGACTCCCGGCGCGACCTGTTGGAGAAGATCGAAAGGCAGAGTTTTCGAGCCTCGCGGATCGTCAACAACCTGGTCAACTTTGCCCGTGTCCAGGACGGCGAATTCCGGGAAGTCAACGTCAATTCCCTGATGTTGGAGACGGTGTCCCTCTTGGATCATCAGCTCCGGAGCCAAGGATTGGAGGTCAGCCTCCGGCTCGACCCCGCTCTGCCCCGCACCCGGGGCCATGAGGGCAAGCTGCAGCAGGTTTTCGTCAACCTGTTGATGAACGCCAAGGACGCCATGCCGGACGGAGGGAGCATCACGGTCCGTACCTCCCATAGGAATTCAGGCCTGGTGGTGGAGGTGGAAGACCGTGGAAAGGGCATTCCCGGCGACGTTCTCCACCGGATCTACGATCCTTTCTTCACCACCAAGGATGTCGGGAAGGGGACTGGCCTGGGGCTCTCGGTCTGTTACGGAATCGTTCAGGAGCACGAGGGTCGAATCCAAGCGCGAAGCCGGGTGGGGGAGGGGAGTACTTTCACAGTCCGTCTGCCCGTGAAAAGGGTGCAATGACATCCCGGGCTTCGGTTCTGATCATCGACGACGAAGAGATCATGCGAGAGGTCTTCTCGCGTGTCGTCGCCGGTGGCGGCCACCAGGTTCTGCTCGCTTCCTCGGGCGAGGAAGGGCTCGAGCTGATTCGACGGGAGCCGGTGGACCTGGTTCTCTTGGACCTGATGCTTCCCGGCATCAGCGGTCTCGAGACGTTGAAGAAGATCCTCGATCTGGATCCTGATCTGGCCGTCATCATGGTCACGGCTTATGCGTCCATCGAGAACGCAGTGCAGGCGACCCGGCTGGGAGCGTTCGACTTCGTGACCAAACCGTTTCGCAACGAAGAGTTGCTGTTGGTCATCAGGAACGGCATCCGGCAACGCCGCCTCGAATTGGAGAATCGCCAACTCAAGTCCAGTCTTCGCCACCGCCAGGGTCACTTCCAGAACATCGTCGGGAAGAGCGAGCCGATCCGCCGGGTCACGGACCTCATTACCCAGGTGGGACCGGGCCGCAGTACGGTCTTGATCACGGGAGAGAGCGGTACCGGAAAGGAATTGGTCGCCAAGGCCATTCACAACCTGAGTCCCCGGCGCGACCGGTCCTTCGTCCCGGTCAACAGCGGCTCGATTCCTTCCGAGCTCTTGGAGAGTGAGCTCTTCGGACACGTGAGGGGAGCATTTACCGGGGCCACGGCCACCAAGAAGGGACTGTTCGAAATCGCTCACGGAGGCACTCTTTTCCTGGATGAGATCGGTACCGTGCCGGTGCAGACGCAGGCCAAGCTGTTGCGGGTTCTACAGGAGAGGGAATTCCGTCCCGTGGGTGGTGTACGGAACATCAAGGTCGACGTGAGAATCGTCGCGGCCACCAACGTGGACCTGAAGCAGGCGGTCACGGATGGCCGATTCCGGGAGGACCTCTACTACCGTCTCAAGGTCATCACCCTGGACGTGGCGCCGTTGCGCGACCGGAAAGATGACATTCTTCTGTTGGCCCACCATTTCCTGACCCGCTTCAGCCGCGAGAACGGAAAGAAGTTGAATTCCATCGACCAGGAGGCGCTCAGGGTCTTGATGAACTACGACTGGCCCGGAAACGTCAGGGAACTGGAGAACGTCATCGAACGTGCGGTGGTGCTTTCCGGGACCAGCGGGAGCATCCGGCCAGATCTGCTTCCCCCGGAAATCCTGGATTCCACCTCCGGTCGGCCGGATGGGATCTCGGCGCAATCCCAAAACGGTTCCCTCCGGGAATTGGTGCTCGAGTTCGAGCGAAATCTGATTCTGCTGGCGCTGGAGCGGGCCAATTGGAACCAGAGGAAGGCCGCCAGTCTTCTCAAGGTCAAACCGACCACGCTCAATGCCAAATTGAAACGCCTGCAGGTCAGAATCCCTTCCTGAACTCTTCGGGTCCGCACTGCATCCCAAGTGATTGAAAGGCGCTGCGCCGGTTTGACTTGCCCGGCGAAGCGGGGCTATCATGATTTTTCCTTACGAGTGCCACGGGGTCGGACACCGGACTCTTTGGACGGGATTGATACTTCCACCGACTTTTGCAGTCTAAATTACTCAGCACATTGGTTTGTTGGTCGAAAAATAGGAGGACAGGACAGTGGTAGTAGCAATCGGGGGGACCCTGTTGAGTTATTTCCAGCAGGGCGGTCCCATGATGTACGCCCTCCTTCTCTGTTCCATAGTCGCGTTGATTTTCATCATCGAACGGATGATCACGTACTACCGGGTACAAGGAACCACAGCGGACATCTTCTCCTCAGTTCGCCAGGCATTGCTCGACGGGGATCTTCGCCACTCCCTGGAGGTTTGCGAGTCCTATACCCACCCCGTCGCCAGCACTCTGAAGTCGGGTTTGCTCCGGTACGGGAAACCGCACAACGAGATCGAGAAGGCAATGGAGAGCGTGGCTCTTCATGAAGTTTCGAACCTGGAAAAGGGGCTCTGGATCCTGGGAACGGTGGCCAACATTGCCCCTTTGTTCGGATTCCTGGGAACCGTCACCGGTATGATCGCGTCGTTTGAGGCGTTGGCGGAGGTTGGCCTTGGAAACCCGCAGGCGGTGGCAGGAGGCATCGCCGAGGCTCTGGTGACCACGGCGACGGGACTCATCGTCGCCCTTCCGGTCCAGGCCGCGTACAATTACTTCAGCAACCGGGTCTCAATCCTGAGTCTGGACATGGAAACCAGTTCGTCCATGCTGCTGGAGACGTTCAATGAACTGGGGGAGAGGCATGCCGGCGGAGACCAGCTGACGGAAGCGGCCCCGAGTGATTCCTGATGAAGGTGAGACGGGCAGCATCCATATCCGTGGTTCCCCGGATTCCGACGGCCTCCATGGCGGATATCGCCTTTCTGCTCATTATTTTCTTCATGTTGACGACTTCCTTTTCTCCGGAACGGACCTCGGTGAGCTTGCCGGAGTCGGAGATTCGGACGGAAGTGTCCAAGGATGCAGCCATCGTCGCGATCTCATCTCAGGGCGAGGTCAGCTTCACCGATGGCGAGGCACCGGCGTTCACGGTGCCGAGTGTCGCCGAGTTGGGTCAATACGTGAAAGCGTTGGTCAGCGCGATTCCGGGGAAGGAGTTTCTGATCAAGGCGGATCGGGATGTCCAGTATCAATTGGTGGACGGCGTCCTGGAGCAATTGCGGTCCAATGGCGCGCGCCGAATCGGCCTTCTCACGGATCGAAAGCCAAAGGAATCGGGTTGAATGAAGTTGCGAAGCCGCCTCCGGCGGAGCCCCGAAGTCCCTACCTCCTCCATGGCCGACATCGCTTTTCTGTTGATCATCTTCTTCATGTTGACGGCGGTCTTTACTTCCAACCGGGGGCTTCAGTTCGCTTTCCCCAAAGAGGATCCGACCAGGTTGGACGTCCAGCCGGAGGAAGCCGTCCACATCAAGATCACGGGTGAACAGCAATACCTGGTGGACAAGACGCCCATGTCACTGGGTGCGATGGCCAGCTATGTGGAAGTGAAGATGGGCCAGAATCCCAAAAAACCCGTGATCATTCAGACGCAGGGAAATGTCCCATATCGGGTCATGATTGAAGTTTTCGACCTCTTGAGACAGATGGAGGTCAGGAACATCTCGGTTCCTACGGAGTCGGAAGTCGAGCGTTGGAAGGCGTTCGGTGTTTTCGAGTGAGGCCGATGAACGGTTGACCATGCCGCCCGGACGTCTCCATGGCCGAATCGGAGTGCTGGCACTGCTGCTTGGCGCTCGTCTGCTCTGGGGGCAGGGCGACTTCGGGAAGGGGATCTCCTTCTTCAAGCAGGGGCAGTACGACAAGGCCATCGCAGAGTTCGAGGCGATCGTCGAGGAACACTCCGACTATGAGAGTGGTCACCGGATTCTCGGGATCTCCTACCTGAAGACCGATCAGGCGGAAAGGGCCATCGAGTCCTTCAAGAAGGCGTTGGAACTCAAGGACGACGTCTATGCCTCGCATCAGGGTCTGGGGATCGCCCACTACAACATGGGTCAATTTCAGGACGCCGTAACGGCGCTTGAAAAAGCGGAGGCGTACGCCAAGTCGCCTGCGGATCGCTACCAACTGCACCACACGCGAGGGAGTGCCTATTTCAATCTGGCCATGTATGACCGGGCCATCTCGGATCTGGAGAGGGCCGTTTCGATCCGCAGGGGCCGGTTTGACGATGTGCTCCAACTCGGATTGGCCCATTACCGGGAGAAGAGCTACGCGCTGGCCGAGGGATTCTTGAAACAGGCCGTCGGGCTCAATCCAAACTCCGCCGAAGCCCGGAACCACCTCTCGCGTATCGTCTACTATCGAGGCGTTGCGTCCCTTGAACAGGGGAACCATTCGGACGCGGTCAACATTTTGGGCGAATACCTGAAGGAACAGCCGGAAGACGGCGATGCCTGGTTCAATCTGGGGATCGCCCATCTCTTCTCCGAACACCTTCTGGCGGCGCAGGAAGCCTTTTTGAAGAGCAAGGAAATCGCCCCGGATCACTGGCAGACATTCAACCGGCTCGGTTACATCTACGAAATGAATGACCAGTACTCGGAGGCTCTGGAACACTACAAGCAAGCGCACGGCCTCAGCCAGGAAGGTGAGATCCAAGCGAGCATCGAGCGGGTCCAGGAACGAATTCGAAGGCAGAAGGAACGAAGATAACCTCCCCCGCCCGTTTCGTGTGAGTTTTGCTCATGACGACCATCGAAGAAGTTCGGGCCCGGGAGATCCTTGACTCCAGAGGAAATCCCACCGTCGAAGCGGATGTCGTGACCCGTGGCGGCCGCCTGGGGAGGGCTGCCGTACCCTCCGGAGCCTCCACCGGTCTTCACGAGGTCAGAGAGCTCCGGGACGCAGATCCTGACCGGTTCCTGGGGAAGGGAGTCAGCCGAGCCGTCGAGAATATCCGGCGCGTCATCGGGCCCGGTGTCAAGGGCCTCTCGGTCCTGGACCAGGCTCGGGTGGACGGCCGCATGATCGATTTGGACGGAACCGAGTCCAAGGAGAAACTGGGGGCCAACGCCATCCTGGCGGTTTCCCTGGCCAGTGCTCGAGCCGCCGCCCAGAGCCGGGGGTGCTCCCTTTTCCGTTCTCTGGGTGGTTCCGAGGCCCGCCGCATGCCGGTTCCCCTCATGAACATCCTCAACGGCGGTGTGCACGGTCACAGGAACGTCGACTTTCAAGAGTTCATGGTGGTTCCGGTATCCGCCGCCTCCTTCTCACGGGCGCTGCAGATGGGTGCTGAGGTGTTCCATCACCTGGGACGTGTCCTGGAGCAGGACGGGAGGCCCACCACCGTCGGTGACGAGGGGGGATTCGCCCCCAATATGGAGTCCAACGCCGAGGCGGTGAAACTGGTTCTGAAAGCTATCGAGTGGGCCGGATACCGTCCCGGCGAGGATTTCTACCTGGCTCTCGACGTGGCTGCCAGCGAGCTTTACCGGGACGGGCACTATGTTCTGCGGGGGCTCAATTACATGAGTTCGGAGGAACTCATCGAAATGTACGCCAATTGGCTGGATCTCTATCCCATCTGTTCCATCGAGGACGGGCTGGCCGAAGATGACTGGGACGGATGGGCTCGGATGTCCCGCGAGTTGGGTCACCGGGTCCAACTGGTGGGCGACGATTTGTTCGTCACCCGCCGGGGCCGGTTGCAAAAGGGCATCGATTCCGGGGTAGCCAACTCGATTCTCATCAAGCTGAATCAGATCGGGACCCTGACCGAGACCCTCGAAACCATCGATCTGGCTCGAAAAAATGGTTACAGTTGGATTGTTTCGCATCGTTCGGGCGAAACGGAGGACGTTTTCATATCGGATCTGTCCGTGGCGACCAATGCCGTTCAGATCAAGGCAGGATCGGCCTGCAGGTCCGACCGGGTGGCCAAATATAATCAGCTCTTGAGGATCGAGGAGGAACTGGGCGACCGTGCCCACTACTCCAGCACGGAGCTCACGCACGACGCCCCTTGACCAGCGCAGGTTTCTTGCCTGATAAGGAACGCCGTTTGATCCTGTTTTTGCCGCGCTGAATCATGTCGACACCCCCCGTGGTCCTGCTGGCCGTCCTGGATGGTTGGGGATTGCGAAACGGTCGGGACGGGAACGCAATTGCCCAGGCCCGACTACCCACCATGGAACTTCTCTGCTCGCGCTACGCCTGGACCCGCTTGGCGGCCAGTGGGGGGCGTGTCGGCCTACCCCAGGGCCAGATGGGAAACAGCGAGGTCGGCCACTTGAATCTGGGGGCCGGACGGGTTGTGCCGCAGGATCTGACCCGAATCGATCGAGCCATAGAGACGGGACGGTTCGACGGCAACTCGAGCCTGCGATCCGTCATGGAAAGAGCTCGCCAATCGGCACTTCACCTGATCGGCCTGGTTTCCGACGGCGGCGTGCACAGTCACCTCCGCCACCTGCTGGCGTTGCTGCGGCTGGCCAGGAACGAGCATGTCGAGAAGGTGTGGATCCATGCCATCCTGGATGGGAGGGATGCAAGTCCCACCGCTGGAGTGCAATACCTGGAGCAGCTGCAGGAAGAAACCAGGAAACTGGGAACGGGACGATTGGCTTCGGTCGGCGGCCGCTATTACGCCATGGATCGCGACAACCGTTGGGACCGGGTGGAGAAGGCCTACCGCTGTATGGTCGAGGGTCGAGGAGGACAAGGCTGGCGGAATCCGATTCAGGGTGTCGAGGAGTCGTACCGAAAGAAGGTCTACGATGAGTTCGTGGACCCATTTCCGGTTGTGGATTCCCTCGGCCGTCCGGTGGGGCCCATCGATCCCGAACATGCAGCCATTTTCTTCAACTTCCGTGCCGACCGGGCTCGCCAACTCACACACTCACTGACGGGAGTCGATTTCCGGGCCTTTCCCCGGAACCGGGGGCCCATGGCTCACTTTCTCACCATGACCCGGTATCGCCTCGACTGGGCGCTGCCGGCGGCCTTCCCTTACGTTCCCGTTCGGCAAACGCTGGCCAAGCTCTTGAACGCCCATGGGGTTGCCAATCTGCGGCTTGCGGAGACGGAGAAGTACGCCCACGTCACCTATTTTTTCAACGGGGGAGTCGAGGACCCTCCGGAATGCGAGACCAGGGTTCTGATCCCGTCTCCGAAGGTGGCTACGTACGATCTCCAACCTTGGATGAGTGCCGCCGAAATCACGGATCGGTTGCTCTACGAGTTGGACTGCGGCGTCTTTCCGGTCATGGTGGTCAATTTTGCCAACGCCGACATGGTGGGACACACGGGAGACATGGCGGCCACCGTCCAGGCGGTGGAGGCTGTGGACTCCTGCCTTGGCCGAATCTACCGAAAGGTCCGGAAGACCGGGGGCGTCATGGCGGTCACGGCAGACCATGGAAATGCCGAGTTGATGGTGGACGCAAAGACGGGTCAGCCCCACACCGCCCACACCAGTCACCCGGTGCCGTTCATTCTGGTCGATCCTCAAAACCGGCCGGCATTGAGGCCGGGGGGGGCTCTGGAGGATGTGGCTCCCACGCTGCTGCAATATCTGGAATTGCCGCAGCCGGAAGAAATGACCGGCGGATCCCTGTTGACCTAGCCAGCCCATGGACGTGAGCATCGTCATTCCCACCTGGAACGGAATCGCCCTGTTGCGGGAGACTCTGCCCTCAGTGTGCGAGGCGGCCGAATTCTACCGTCGCGAGAGCCATTGCCGGACCGAGATCCTGGTCGTTGACGACGGCAGTGAAGACGACACCCGGGAAGTCCTGGCCGCCGAGTTTCCCCGGGTCCGGCTGATCGAGTCCCCCTCGAATCGAGGATTCGCGCCGACCTGCAATCTCGGATTCGAGCACGCTGGTTTTCCGCTGGTGGCTCTCTTGAACAACGATGTGAAAGTGGAGCCCGATTATCTTTTGTACCAGGCCCCGCATTTTCAGGACCCGGATGTGCTGGCAGTCACGGCTCGGGTCTTTTCCTGGGACGGAGACGAGTTCACGGCGGGAGGGCGGTTCGGCCGTTTCCGGCGAGGGTTCTGGAGCGTCTATCTGAATTATGACGTGGACCCGAACAGCGCCGGAGCCGAAATCCAGGACCGCCGGTGGCTATCGGCTTACGCGGTCGGCGGTTTCGCCACCTACGACCGCCGGAAACTCCGGGAGTTGGGAGGTTTCAACACCCTCCTCGCCCCGTTCCATTGGGAGGACGTCGACCTCTCCTACCGCGGGTGGAAGCGTGGGTGGAAGATCCACTACGAACCCAACAGCGTTGCCTATCACAGGATCAGCGCCACCATCGGCAGCCGATTCCGGGCTCGACGGGTCGAGACCGTAGCGGTGCGCAACCGGCTCCTCTTCCACTGGATCAATCTCCACTCCACCGGCTACTGGATTCGCCACCTGGTGGGACTCGCAGGCCTGCTGCTGACTCGGTTCATGGTGTTCGACGGAACCTTCTACCGTTCCTTCGTGGGGGCTCTCTCCAGGATCTCCGAAGTGAGGCGGATGCGGCGATGGGAGCGGGACCGGGCGCGGCGGTCCGATACGGAGATCTCCAGAATACTGAGTTCCTTTTATCGGACCGCCCCGATTCGAGTGTACCGGAGCGGCAGCCAGGTCCGGGCTGAGCATCCGGGTCTGGAAAAAGCTCCCGCCGTCGAGGCCGACTCCTCTCGCCCCGGACGGTTCGGTTGTATGATCTAAACCGAAATTCTCACCAGGTCGTTACGCGTATGATGAAAAAGCTCTCCGGCGTCGTCATCTGCTGCAACGAGGAGGAGAAGATCGATGCTGCGCTGAGCAGCCTTCACGCCGTGAGCGACGAGATCGTGGTCGTGGACTCCTTCAGCTCAGATGGGACCGAAGCCATCTGCCGTCGTTATACGGATCGATTTCTCCAACACAGGTGGTCCGGCTACCGCGACCAGAAGCAGTTTGCGACGCATCAGGCCTCCTTCGACTGGGTCCTGAGCCTGGACGCGGACGAAGTTTTGAGTCCGGAGCTGCAGGCGGAGGTACGCCGCTGGAAATCGGCGAAGGATGAAGGAATCGACGGATACTACCTGAGCCGCAAGACCTTTTTTCTGGGGAGATGGATCGAGCACACGACCTGGTATCCCGATTGGCAGATGAGACTCTTTCGCCGGTCCGCAGGCCAGTGGGAGGGAGGGCGAGTCCACGAGTCCTTCCGAGTCAACGGGTCCACCGGCCGTCTCCCGGGGGATCTGCACCACTACACCTACGCTTCCCTGAGCGAGTATCTGCAACAGCTGGAGCGGTTCACCAACTTGGCGGCGGCCGACTATTTCGATTCGGGTGCCCGAGCCGGACCGGTGAAGCTGTTGATTTATCCCCCTCTGGTATTCTTGCGCAACTACGTCCTTCACCGGGGTTTTCAGGACGGCGTTCCCGGTCTGGCGGTGTCAGCACTCTCTGCCGTGTCCACATTCTTCAAATACCTCAAGCTGTGGGAGCTAGGAGCCTGCGCCGCAGAAATCAATCTACTGCGAAAGCGGTGAATCGGTCCATATTTCCTCGATTTCTCGGCGAATAGAACGACTATGCACCTCAAAATCGAGAAAATCTGGCCTCGATTCCCCACTTTCTCGCTACGATCATTTCTACGGCGCAGGCTCCTGGCCTCCGCAGATCCGAAACGGGCAGGTGATCGATAGTGTGAAGTGTCCATTGAGGATCCTCTACGTGGATACCGAGAGCTTCTGGCGGGGAGGCCAGGAGCAGCTCTTCAGTTTGATGGTGGGGATCCGGCAACGGGGCTACGGGGTGGAGCTGGCGGCGCCGACCGGGAGTCCGCTGGCGAGCCGGGCTCAAGAGGCGGGAGTCACCACCCACGCCTTCACCCAGCGGAGTGAACTGAGTCTTTCGGCGGCATGGTGCCTGGCACGGATTCTCGGACCCGGAAGGGTGGACGTACTCCACTACAATACGCCCCGCTCGGTGCTGGCAGGCAAACTGGCGGCTTGGATCTACAGGGTTCCCATCCTGGTCGCTTCCCGCCGAGTCAACTTCCCATTGCGTTCCCGGTTCAGCCGCCTCAAGTACAACTGGCTCCTCGACCGGGTCGTCACCGTCTCCGGAAGTATCCAGAGGACACTGGTTCAGGACGGTGTCCGGCCGGAGCGGGTCTCGGTGATCTATGAAGGGGTGGATCTGCGGTCGATCGACGGGCACCCCTTCACGTCGGTTTTGCCGGTGCGATCGGGGCTTGTCGTGGGTGTCGTCGCCCATCTGAGTCCCGAGAAGGGACACGTGACGGTACTGAAAGCCGCGGCTCGGTTGCGGGAGAGGTTTCCCGACGTGACGTATGTCTTTGTCGGAGGTGGGGAGCGCAGGCAGATGCTGGAGGAGCGGGCCCGCGCACTGAATGTGGCGGATCGAGTCCTGTTCACCGGATTTCGGAAAGACAGCGACGCGATGATGCGGGAGTTTGACGTCTTCTGCCTGGCCTCGCTGTCGGAGGGGCTCAGTTCCGCCATTCTCGCTGCAATGGCCCGGCCGCTACCCGTTGTAGCCACCCGTGTCGGAGGGATTCCGGAGCTGGTGGTGGATGGGAGTACGGGTCTGCTGGTCCCCGCCGGAAGGCCGGACAAGTTGGCCGAAGCACTGGCCAAGGTGCTCTCCTCTTCCTCGTTGAGACGCCGAATGGGGGAAGCCGGGCGCAGGCGGGTCGCCGAGAATTTCACTCTGGACCGCAAGCTGGACGAAACCGAGCGGCTCTACCTGGAACTGGCGAAAATGAGACGGCCGAAACGCCTGAGTTGACATTGACAGTCCGTGACGACTTTGGCCGCGGACTGTTAGTATGAGCCGGGATTTGGAAGACCATGAAGGGAGTCATTCTTGCAGGCGGGCTTGGCACCAGGTTGTGGCCTCTCACCAAGGTGACCAACAAGCACCTCTTGCCGGTCTACAACAAGCCCATGATCTACTATCCGTTGGAAATGCTGGTCGAAGCCGGCATCGACGAGATCATGCTGGTGACGGGGGGCAACAACGCGGGTGAATTTCTCCGCCTGCTGGGCAGCGGGCAGGAGTTCGGCCTCAGGCAGATCCACTTCGGCTATCAGGAGGGAGAGGGGGGAATCGCGGACGCTCTTTCTCTGGCCCGGCATTTCGCCGGTGACGGCCTGATCTGTGTCGTGCTGGGCGACAACATTCTCGAAAAATCCATCGCGCCGTTCGTTCGGAGCTTTCTCCGCCAGGGGCAGGGCGCCAAGATCCTCTTGAAGAAAGTGCCCGATCCCCAACGTTTCGGTGTACCGGAGTTGAACGGCGACCGGGTCGTACGCATCACCGAGAAGCCGTCCAGGCCCGTTTCTCCGTATGCCGTGACCGGAGTGTACATGTACGACAGCCGGGTCTTCGACATCATCGATACCCTCTCTCCTTCCGCCAGGGGGGAACTTGAGATTACGGACGTCAACAACCGGTACATCGAGTCGAACGAGTTGACTTACAATGTCATCGACGGCTGGTGGACGGACGCGGGAACCATCGAGTCCCTGATGCGGGCCGCGAACCTGGTGGCGGAGGGTGCCGGAGACCTTGCGCACCTCGAAGTCGGGATGCTCGCCAATTCTTGACATTCGTGCAGAAACTCCCGTATGGCCCGCTAATCAATGCGGGCCGGCAGCGAGTCCGGAATCGCAATCGGGATCCGGCGCCCTAGGGTGACTTCAGATGAAATTGTTGGTCACCGGTGGAGCAGGCTTCATCGGCTCGAATTTCATCCGCCACATTCTGAGTCGCGGCGGCTTTCGGGTCGTCAACTTCGATCTCCTCACCTACGCCGGGAATCTGCAGAACCTGGCCGGTCTGGAGGCCGGCGGCAACTACCGCTTCATCCGGGGCGACATTGCCGCCAGGGAACAGGTGGCCGGGGTCCTGGATCCCGGGATCGACGCCGTTGTCCACTTTGCCGCCGAGAGCCATGTGGACCGGAGCATTCTGGATGCTTCCGCATTTGTCCGGACCAACGTTCTGGGAACCCAGAATCTGTTGGAGGCGGCCCGGCGCAAGGGGATTTCTCGCTTCATCCACGTTTCCACCGATGAGGTTTACGGGTCGCTGCCAGGCGGCGGAAAGTTCACGGAGGATTCTCCGCTGGCCCCCAACAGCCCCTACGCCGCCAGCAAGGCGGCCGCCGATCTCTTGGCCAGGGCCTACCATCGCACCTATGGTCTGGGCGTCGTTACGACGCGTTGCGGGAACAACTATGGTCCCTATCAGTTTCCGGAGAAGCTGATTCCCCTGATGGCCTCCAACGCGCTGGACGATGAACCCCTCCCCTTGTACGGAGACGGTCTGCATACCCGGGACTGGATTCACGTCCTGGACCATTGCCGGGCCCTGGAGGCGATATTGCTTGGGGGCCGGGACGGGGCTGTCTACAACATCGGAGCTGAGGGAGAACGGACCAATCTGGACGTGGCGCGCCGTATCCTTGGTATCCTGGGAAAGGGTGAAGACCTGATCTCCTTCGTGGCCGACCGGCCGGCCCACGATCGGAGATACGCCGTCGACAGCAGCCGTCTGCGGCAGGAGTTGGGATGGTCTCCCCGGATTCCCTTCGACATTGGTTTGGACGAGACGGTGCGTTGGTACCGGGATCATCCCCAATGGGTGAACGGAGTTCGCAGCGGAGACTACCGGCTCTATTACCGCAAGGTCTACGGAGATCGGGACCGGACGCTGTCCAAACTTTAGTTTCGCGTTATTGAGGAAATCGGTGACGAACAGCGCAGTGGCCAGAAACAAGAAGGCCTTCCACAACTATGAGATCCGGGAGAGGTACCATGCCGGACTGGTGTTGCTGGGGACCGAGATCAAGGCGATCCGCGACCGTCAGGTCAGCCTTGCCGACAGCTACGCCAGGGTCAGGAACGGCGAGGTGTGGTTGGAGAATTGCCACATCGGACCCTACCGTCATGGCAATTTGGCCAACCACGAACCTATGAGACCCCGGAAGCTGTTGCTGCACCGCAGAGAGATCAGCCGGTTGACGGGCGCCGTGTCCAACAAGGGTTTTACCCTGGTCCCTCTGGCTCTCTATTTCGAGAGGGGGCGGGCCAAGATCGAGCTGGGAGTTGGTCGGGGAAAGCGCCTCTACGACAAGAGGGAGGCGGCCCGGCGGCGCGCCGTGGACCGGGACATTGCACAGGAGATGAAACGTCGATGAGCATGGAACTTGGTGTGGTCGATTCGAATTGGCATCGCCTGGATTGCGATGCCGCAGTGCTGATTCTCCATCAGAAGGAGTCCGGCCCGTTGAAGCGGTCGGCGGATGCACGCCTGGATGGCCTGCTGGAGGAGTTGACCGCCAGCGGAGAATGGACGGGGGGCAATGGCGACATCCTGGTGATCCACAGGCCCGCGGTCATCTCGGCCCGCCGCCTGGTACTTCTGGGCGCGGGGCGCCGCGACGATTGCGACGGCGTCCGTCTTCGCGATCGAATGGTTCAGGTGGTGCGACATTTTCGAGGCTCCGACGTCGCAAGCATCGCCGTCGAAGGTTGGGATGCATTGGATTCCGCCCTCTCGATCCAGGCGTGTGCCGAGGGCCTGGTCATCGGGTGCCATGAACCGGACGAATACAAGACCCGGGATCGAAGCCGGACCAAAATGGGCCAGGCGCTATTCTGCTCGGCAGATCCGGCGCGCGCGGCCGAGTTGCAGGAGGCCTTGAATCGCGGGCAGATTCTGGGGGAGGCCACGAATCTGGCCCGGTCCCTGGTCAACCAGCCCGGGAACAGGGTCAATCCCTCGCGGCTGGCCGAAGAGGCCCGTTCCATTGCGGAGAAGTCGGGTCTCCAGATCGAGATCCTGGACGAGCCGGCCATGGAGGACGAGGGCATGGGGGCCCTTTTGGCCGTGGCGCGGGGGAGTGACGAGCCGGCCAGGATGATTGTCCTGAAACACTTCGGAGCCGAGGATGACAGCGCCCCGCCGGTGGTGCTGATCGGCAAGGGGGTGACGTTCGACAGTGGGGGGCTCTCCCTGAAGACCTCCCAGGGCATGGAGGAGATGAAAGCGGACAAGGCCGGAGCCTGCGCCGTTCTGGCCGCCATGAAGGCCGTATCCCAACTGCGGTTGCGCAAGAACGTGGTGGGCATTCTTCCGGCAGTCGAAAACATGCCCAGCGGCCGGGCTCAGCGTCCCGGCGACGTGGTTCGCTCCATGTCGGGCAAGACCATCGAGGTCCTCAACACGGACGCGGAGGGCCGGTTGATTCTGGCCGATGCCATGCACTTTGCTCGACGTTTGAATCCGGCCTGCATGGTGGACATCGCCACCCTCACGGGCGCCTGCGTGGTCGCGTTGGGACATGTCCGGGCCGGGCTCTTTTCCAATGATGACCGGCTGGCGGAGAGTTTCTTCAAGGCCTCGGAAAGGGCCGGCGAAAAGTTCTGGCGGCTTCCCTTGGACGACGAATACCGGATTCTTCTGGACAGCCATATCGCCGACATGAAAAACGTGGGCAAGCGGGCGGCAGGCGCCGTCACGGCGGCCAAGTTTCTCCAGGAATTCGTCGGCGATACGCCGTGGTGTCACATCGACATGGCCGGTGTGGACATGTTTCAGGAGGGAGGCGCCAACAAGGGGCCCACCGGCTTCGGTGTGCGAACCATGGTTGAGTTGGCGTCGCTTTATCCGGATTCATGAATCGTCAGGTATTGGTGTTTCGCGATCTCGCAGCATCAGCCGGAGTCCGGGGACGCCGGTGAGGACCGCCCTCCGGTTCGCGGCCCTGGCACGCAAGAAGCAGCTCTTCGAAGCCGGAAATCACGACTCCAACGAATTTCTCCGGCGGCGGATACTACCCGGATTGGCGCAGTTCGAGGGGTTCCGGGGCGGATTGGCGGAGTCCGTCGTCGCGGGCGGATTTCGATTTCTGTTGCAGTTGGCGTGCGGCGGGAGGCGTCCCGACCGCGAGGGCCTGATTGCCCTGCAAGACGCCGTCATTCCCGGGACGAAGGCTGGACTGCGCCTGGTTCCCGCCGAGCCCCTGAGTCCTGCTCATGCGCCGCTCGAACCGGGGGCGGTGGGACCGGCCCTGGACCGGTACTTCGAGTGGAGCCGCAGTCCGGGCTTTGCCGAGATGCATGTGGTGCAGCAGGTCACGGTGACCCAGATCCGACTCCACGAGATCTATCCGTTCCGGGAAGGAACGGAGGTTGCGGTCTCATTGCTCGCCCACTGGTTTTTGCTGGCGCAGGGCTATCTCCTGCCGGCCTACAGGTCTGTGGACGCCGCCGAGTTCGACCGGGCGTTGCAGGCGGGTCTGGAATTCAGGACGGAAGATCTGGTGAGTCTGAACCTGCGGGCCCTGGGGCGGGCGTATAATCTGGGACTGGAGGACTCTTGACTCAGACGCGGCGTCTGGGTCCCAGCCCCGGTTTGTCTTCATACTGCTTGAAGATATATTTGATCACGTTTTTCGGGATCAGGAGATTCGGCTCGGTTTCCCGGTTCACCTTGATGCAGTTTCTATCGTACCATTCGATGACTCCCCGAATCTCCTCACCGTCGATGAGTCGCACCACCATGGGGGTCTTCCCCGTCATCTGCTTCAGATAGTAGTACTGCTCCGCGTTGGTCTGTTCGGGGGGAACTCGCCGCTTCGGACCGTCAGCGTGCTTGGCGGAACTCTGATCCCGCAGTCCCGAAAGTGAGGGTCGTATCAGTTTTCGGTTAACCATGGTGACCTCATCCTGGGCTGAGTCTTACTCTCGTATTGTGGTTGAAAAGAAAAGGATAAATAAAGGGGAGAGTAAAATCTCCAAAAAGTATGTTCTTAGCTAGCCTAGCATGATGGCCTGTTTTTGACAACTGGTGACGCCGCAAATAGACTGAGTTTCAGCAGTATGAGGTTCCTTTCCTACCCCCTTTTGCTTCTTGTCCTGACACTCCCCTTCCAGGATCGGAGATCGGGGCGCAAGCCAGTCCTGATTCGAGCCGACGACGCTTCCGCGCAGGAGCAGGAGGAGGTCCCGCCGGAGCCGGATCCGGATAAAGCCCGCAAGGCTGTCGAAATCGGAAACTTCTACTTCAAGCGGGCGAATTACAAGGCGGCCGAAATCCGCTACCGGGAAGCGATTCTCTACGGACCCGACTGGCACGAAGGGTATGAGAAACTGGTCAAGACCCTGGAAACCACGGCCCAGTACGGCCCGGCGATCCAGATTTGCCGAGATTTCATCGAGGCCGTGCCCGACTCCAAAAAGGCTCCCGAATTCGAGCGCCGGGCGAAGCTCCTGAAAAAGAAGCTGGGCGGCGGGGCCGACTGAAGAAGAGGGACGCATCCCCACCGGGCGGCGAATCCGGAACGCTGCCCCCAGCCGTCAAAATGGGAGCGGGATGGTCAAACCCCAAACTCCCCAGGTCAAAATGGGACACGAGAGGCGCCAGCGGAAGTGATACAGCGAACGGTCAGTTCGTCCTCGGCCTCTTGCCCCGTCGCCTGCGCCTGCGTGGAGTGCATCTTCGGCGAGAGGTGTCGACCTCGTAGTTCAGACAGCATTTGAGTCGGCCGCACATCCCGGAGAGCCGGTTCATGCTCATTCTCAAGTCCTGACGCTTGACCGTCCGTACGCTCACCGACTTCAGTTCCTTCAGGAACAGAGCCGAGCAATTCTGCCCCAGGCCACAGCAACCCAATCCGCCAATAAGTTTGGCCTCATCTCGAGCTCCCACCTGGCGCATTTCGATTCTGGTCCTCAGGCGGCGCGCCAACTGTTTGACCAGGCGTCGAAAGTCGACTCGGCGATTAGCGGTGAAGTAGATGATGACTCGGCTTCCGTCAAAGACGTACTCGACTTCGGACAGCTTCATGGGAAGCTTGTATGCTTTGATCTGCTTGCGGCAAAGACGGTACGCCGTATTCTCCCAGTCCTTCTTTTTCTCGTACAGGTACAGATCCCGTTCCGTCGCCCGTCTCAGAGCCTTGCCCAGGGTCGTTTCCTTCGTCCCGTCGGTGTCGAGTTGGTGGCTGTCGAGAACCATCCCCAATTCCACGCCCCGCTCGGTGGAGACCACACAGCGGTCTCCGATCCGAAAGCTCATGTTCGTCGCCAGGAATCTGCCGATTGTCTTCCGGAGTCCGAATCTCAAGGTGAGCAATTCGTACATTTCATGCCCTTCCGGCCAATTTCAACCAGAGGGTTTCGAAGCAGAAGAGAGGCTGAACGTTCCTGTCCAGATCCTCGCGTGCCGTCCGGAGATGGTATAGGAGATCCCGAATCCAGTCCAGATCGACTCTTTCCGCCATTTCCAGCAACCGCTCCCGGCGATCCAGGTTCACCATTCTGGACTCGGTCCCGGTTCGAAGGAAATAGAGGTCTTCACCCAGATGCCTCAAGGTTTCCAGATGTTCTCGAACCCGGTCCCGGCTCTTGAGGTCCCTGCGCAAGGGTTCTTTCTCACAAGCCTCGAAGAGTTGAGCGAAGGAGGCGTTCGTAAGCCACTGTTGGAGCACGGCGAGAACCCGATCCCGGTCCTGCAGCGTTTGTTCCAGGTCCAACCGCAGGGCTCGTCCGATGCTTCCACCGGAGAATGCCGCCCGTTGCTCCGCCTCCTCCGCTCCGTATCGGATCTCGAGATAGCTCTTGAGCTGGTTGCGTGTCAGGGGTCTGAATACAAAGAGTTGGCACCTGGATCGAATGGTTGGGAGGAGCTGGTTGGGGAAGGCGGTCGTCAGTATGATCCGGCTGGTCCCGGCCGGCTCTTCCAGTGTCTTGAGGATGGAGTTGGCGGCTTCCCGGGTCATCTTTTCCGCCTGGTCCACGATGAAGACACGGCAGGCTCCTTGAAAGGGCCGGAAACGGGCCTCTCGCGTCAACTGCCGGATGGTCTCGATCCCGATGGAAGTCTTGGCGGCACGGATGAGGCGGATGTCCGGATGGTTGCCTCCGGCCGCTTTGGAGCACGAATCGCAGTTTCCGCAGAAGTCCTCTTCGGACCGGTTTCTGCAGTCGGTCCGGGCGGCCAGGCCCAGTGCCAGGGTCTTTTTGCCGACTCCTTCGGGGCCGGCAAAGAGGGCGGATTGGGGTAAGGAAGCTCTTTTCATCCGGCTGACGAGCTCCTGGTTCCCGATGAAATCCTGCAGACGGACCAAGCTGAATCCTGACGATACGCCGGAACCGGAACCATCGGACGGATTGCGCTTGGCGGCGCGGCGTTTGGCGGCCATCTCTTCTTCTTGCCGGCGGCCTCTCCTGGCGAGCAGTGCAGGCTAGCCGATAAGTCCGTTTTCCTCCAGTTCGGCCAGCAGTTTCTGAAGAGTCTCTTGTGGATTCCCGGAAGCGTCGACCAGCGAGATCCGGTCCGGATCCCGGTCTGCCAGCAGTCGATAACCCTCTCGGACCCGCCGGTGGAACCGCATGGTTTCGGCTTCGAAGCGGCCCCAAGCCTGATTGCCTTCGACGGCATTCCTCCTGCGGGCGCGCGCCAACCCGGATTCCACCCCAAGATCCAGGATCAGTGTCAGGTCGGGCATGCGAATCCGGAGCGGGCGGGCGAGCTCATCGACCAGGGAGAACCCAATGCCGCGGGCGTACCCCTGATAGGCCAGCGTCGCGGCGTGGTAGCGATCGCAGAGGACCGTTCGCCCCTGCTGGAGCGCCGGTTCGATCACCTCCGCCAGATGTTGGAACCGGTCCGCCAGGTACAACAGAAGCTCGGCCTCGGCTTCCCGGCCGGGTCCTTCGGATTCCAGGAGGATGCGGCGCAGTCGGGATCCGAAGGGAGTCCCGCCCGGCTCCCGGGTCACGACGATCGGGATGTTGCGTTTCTTGAACTCCTCCGACAGCAGCTCCAACTGCAGGGTTTTGCCCGAACCCTCGATGCCTTCGAGTGCAATGAATCGGCCCACAGGGCCTCCGACGATGTCGAGAAGCAAGCCCTCCGCTTCGTCCTGAAACAAAGGTTGGTCATAGTACCATACGATTCGGTGGCCGCCTTCCCGGAGTCGATGAGTGAGCCCCGACAGCGGCCACCCACAAGGGGTGCTCCTACGTCGCGATCCTCTCGGATATACTGGTTGTCAATGCAGGATTTGAGATCCCGTCTGGAGAGTCTGCTGGATGAAATCGACCGGACGGCCCGGTCCTGTGGTCGAGACGGCCGCGACATTCAGCTCCTGGCCGTGACCAAGGTGTTTCCCGCCACGGTCGTTTCAGGCGCCGTCGCGGCCGGCCAGACCCGGTTCGGCGAGAATCGGATTCAGGAAGCTGCGGCCAAGATTCCGGCCGTGCGCGGCCGCGCGCTGGAGTGGCATCTGATCGGCCATCTCCAATCCAACAAGGTGCGCCGAGCGGTTCAGCTCTTTGACGTGATCCAGACTCTGGACAGCGAGAAGCTCATCTCGAGGGTTGCCCGATGCGCCCGAGAGAATGGAAAGGCCGTCTCCGTCTATATCCAAGTCAATCTGGGCCGGGAGACGCAAAAACATGGCGCCGACCCCGGAGCGGTCGACCAGCTCGTACGGCTGGTGGATCGGTCGCCGCCGCTGGTCCTCCGGGGCCTGATGGCGATCCCGCCCTATGCCGTGGACCCGGAAGCATCGAGACCCTATTTTCGTCAGTTGGCCCGATTGGCCCGGGAAGTCAGCCGATCCCGGCCGGAACCGGTAACCGGGCTTTCCATGGGAATGAGCCACGACTATCGAGTGGCCATTGAGGAAGGAGCCACTCTGCTCAGGATCGGGTCGAAGCTTTTCGGGAAACGGCCTTCCTAACGGTGTCAGAGTCGCTTGCTAAAATCCGCCGCACTTTTGTCAAACTGTTGTTCCTGAAGGGGGCAACTCGGAGCGCGATTATCGGGAGGCGAAGATGGGGAAACTGGCGGAAGCGGTATCTGGGTTTCGGATTCGGTTGGAGCACCATTTCTCCAGACCCGACATCCATCCTTTCGATGACGTGGAATGGGAGACACGTTCCGCAGAAATCAAGGATTGGAAGACGGGCAAGGTCAGTTTCCGCCAAGACGATCTGGAGTTTCCCAAGTTCTGGTCCCAACGGGCCACCGACATTGTCTCCAGCAAGTACTTCCGCGGCCACCTGGGAACCCCCGGGCGGGAGCGGAGCGTCAAGCAGCTCATCGGGCGCATCGTCGACACCATCACGGGTTGGGGTTCCAAGATGGATTACTTCGACTCGGACGGCGACGCCAAGACCTTCAACTACGAGCTGACGTACCTGCTGCTGCATCAGGTTGCGGCGTTCAATTCGCCGGTTCAGTTCAACGTCGGGATCAAGAAAAAGCCCCAGTGCTCCGCCTGCTTCATCAACACCGTGGACGATTCCATGGAGCACATCATGAAGCTGGCCCGGACCGAAGCCACCATTTTCAAGGGCGGCTCCGGCTCGGGCGTGAACCTGTCCAAGATCCGTGCCTCCACGGAACCCCTCGCCGCCGGCGGATTTGCCTCGGGTCCCGTCTCCTTCATGCGGGGATATGACAGCTTCGCCGGAGCGATCAAGAGCGGCGGCGCAACCCGCCGGGCCGCCAAGATGGTCATTCTCGATGCCGAACATCCCGACATCGAGGAGTACATCTGGTGCAAGGCCAAGGAGGAGAAGAAGGCTCAGCAACTCATCGAATTGGGGTATGACGACTCCATCGATGGTGAGGCCTACCGGTCCGTCCAGTTCCAGAACGCCAACAACAGCGTCGGGGTGACGGATGAATTCATGAAAGAGGTGATTTCCGACGGCGAGTGGCGAACTCGCCGGGTCACCGACGGCAAGGTCGACCGCGTCTACAAGGCTGCCGATATGATGCAGTGGATCGCCGAAGCGGCATGGCAGTGCGGCGATCCCGGCCTGCAATTCAAGACCACTCTCAACGAGTGGCACACGAGTCCCAACGCCGGCCCCATCAATGCTTGCAATCCTTGCTCCGAGTACGTCTTCCTCGACAACTCGGCATGCAATCTGTCCTCTCTGAACCTGATGAAGTTCCTGAAGCCGGGCGGACAGTTCGACACCAAGTCCTTCCGCCATGCCGTATCCGTCCTGATCCTGGCCCAGGAGATCATCGTCGACAACTCCAGCTATCCCACCGAAGAGATCGAAAAGATCAGTCACGACTTCAGGACGTTGGGATTGGGATACGCGAATCTGGGCGCATTCCTGATGGCGCAGGGGCTCCCTTACGACAGCGATCAGGCGCGGAACACGGCCGCCGCCATCACCGCGCTGATGACGGGCCAGGCCTACTTGACCAGTGCCCGGATTGCCGAGCGCATGGGGACGTTCGCCGGCTTCGAGAGCAACCGTATTCCCATGATGGGTGTCATCCACAAGCACCGGAGCGCCCTCTCCCAGATCGATTCGGCCCTGGTGCCCATGAACCTGCTTCACGCCGGCATGGAAGTTTGGGACGAAGCCATAGAGAAGGGGACTCAAGCGGGTTTCCGGAACGCACAGGTGACTCTGCTGGCGCCGACGGGAACCATCGCCTTCATGATGGATTGCGACACCACCGGCATCGAGCCGGACTTCTCACTGGTGAAGATCAAGAAGCTGGTCGGCGGAGGTACCCTCAAGATCGTCAACCACACCATTCCCCGGGCTCTCCGGACTCTGGGGTATGACGATGGGGAGCAGAAGGCGATTCTGGACTACATCAACCGGAAGGATACGGTCGAGAGTGCGCCCAACCTGGTGAGGGACCATCTCCCCGTATTCGATTGCGCGGACACACCGGCCAAGGGGGTTCGTTCCATTCATCCCATGGGGCACATCAAGATGTGCGGCGCGGTACAGCCCTTCCTCTCCGGAGCGATTTCCAAGACCGTCAACCTGCCCAATTCGGCTACCGTCGAAGAGATCAAGGATGCCTATGTCCAGGGCTGGAAACATGGGATGAAGTCCGTCTCCATCTACCGGGACGGATGCAAGCTGGTCCAACCGCTTTCGACCAAGGACAGCGGCCGCAAAGGGCTCGCGGCTCAGCACCGGAACATGCCCAAGGACCACCCGGCGCTACAGCATGAATTCCGAATCCGTGGTTTCAAGGGTTTCCTGACCATGGGGATGTATCCGGAGGACGAAGAATTGGGCGAGATCTTCGTCAATTTCTCGAAGCAGGGTTCCACGCTGCAGGGCATGGCCATGGCTTGGGCCATCGCCATATCCATGGGGGTTCAGCGCGGAGTGCCTCTGGAAGACTATGTCCGGATGTTCTCCCACATGAGCTTCGAGCCGGCTGGATTCACCGACAATCCCCAGATTCCGTTCGCGACCTCCATTCCCGACTACGTGGTCCGGTACCTGGCGAGTCGATTCCTCGACACCGAGATCCAGGAGACGCTCGGCATCCACCAGGTTCAGCCCAACGGAAGCGTCCAGGATGGAGTCCAGGTGAGTTTTTCCGAGTACTCCCGGTCTGCCGAACCGGCCAGCCCGTCAGGGAAGCTGGTGCAGGACGTTCAGGCGGACTCGCCCGCGTGCCTCCAATGCGGGAACCTGATGCAGCGAAACGGAAACTGTTACGTCTGCACCGTCTGCGGCACCACTTCAGGCTGTAGTTGAGGTCCGCTTACCGGCGACGCGGTGAGGATCCGGACCAAAGGGCTAGGAGTCTGCGGCGCAGGCTCCTAGAACGGGGACTTGAACTCTTTCGACAGTCCGAAGACCACGCCGGAGGATGGATCGGTGTCTCGTAAGCCGGCAAAGGCGCCCAGATCCAAGTAGAGTCCACCGAGCCGAATCTGCAGGGCCACCCGCAGCCTCTTTTGTTGCTCCGTCCCGATGCCTGATCGACTGGCAATGATGTCGGGTGACACCGGGATTCCCGTGTGACGGCCGGAACCGGCCCTTCCGTAGAAATCGCCTACCAGGTTTATCTTGGAAGTGACCGGGTAGGCCATCCCGATCCCGTACAAAACCAGGTCATCCTGCGCTGCTGCATCCAAGGGATCTCCCAGGAGGGCCAGACCCATATTGATGAAGCTCTTCAGACGGCCGAAGTGCCGCTCCAATACAAGGGCAGAAAAGATGTTCGTAACGTCATTACCGATGCCGGTTTCGTTCGAAGCGATGGGAATCTGGGCCAGGAAGTGCAGGCCCATTGCCGGCCGACCGTTTTTCTCATCCAGGAAACGGACCTTGGAGCCGACGAAAAGGTCTCCGTAGTCGCTGGTCGAGTTGCCCGAGAAGGCGAGTCTTTCCGTGTGGGGAGCCGGGAACCTCCCGGAAATGCCGAGAACCTCCTGCATGGTCCAGCCCATCTGGAGCTCGGCTCTGGGTCCGACGCCAAAGCGCAGGTCGCAGATGCCGGCGCGGGTGAGGTTTCCCTTCAGTCCCGAGAGCCGGAAAGTGGCGTCTTGGAGGTACTCGAAACCGAATCCGAAGCGGGTCATTCCTTCGGGAACGGTGCTGGCGGGTTCGGTGATCAGCGGACGCTGCTGAGCCAACAGGGATCCGGAGAGAAGGACGATAGCCGGCAGGATCGCGATCCGATGCATCCGGGGGAGTGTATGGACGCCTCCGAGGCGAGTCAACCGCTCTCTGATGTGGGCCCGCGGGGGATGAATGAGCGCCGGATCCTTATCCGAAGACTTCCTTGACCTTGCCGAAGAAGCCCTCGTTGTCCGGGTCTGACTCCTCAAGAGTGTCCAACTGGAGCAGCAACTCCCGTTGTTCCCGGCTCAGCCGCTTGGGAAAGGTGACCTTCACCTTGACGAACTGATCTCCCCGGCCGTGCCCCCGGGGACTCACGACTCCCCGGCCTCTGAGGCGGAATACCGTGCCGGGCTGAGTTCCTTCCGGCAGCCGCAACTTTTCCGTCCCCTCCAGTGTCGGGACCGCCAGTTCGGTCCCCAGCGCTGCCTGCACGAAACTCACCGGAAGCTCGCAGTGAAGGTCGTTATGTTCACGGCGGAAGAAAGGGTGTTCCTCTACGGAAAGGACCACATAGAGGTCTCCCGAAGGCCCCTTGTTGGGGCCGGACTCTCCTTCGCCGACGATGCGCAGTTTCGACCCTTGGTCGACTCCGGGCGGAATCTTGATCTCCAGGACCTTTTCCCGCTGAACCCGGCCTGCCCCCTGGCACCGGCGGCACCGGTTCTTGACGATCCGTCCCGAACCCTGGCAATGAGAACAGGTTCGGCTGATGGTAAAGAAGCCCTGTTGGTAGCGCTGCTGGCCCTGACCCTGACAGGCGGGGCAGGTGATGGGACCGGTTCCGGGATCGGCGCCCGAGCCGTTACAGGAATCACAGGTCTCTTGTCTGGGGATCTTGATCTTGGTCGTGGCTCCGAAGACGGCGTCTTCGAATGAGATTCTGAAATCGTACCTCAGATCGGCTCCGCGGCGGGCCCGTGTCCCACGGCCGGAGCGTCCGCCGCCGAACATGTCGCCGAAACCGAAGAGATCGCCCAGGATATCGCTGAAATCAGCGAAGGGATCGCCACTGAATCCACCGCCCCCGGCGCCGCTGACACCGGCGTGGCCAAAACGATCGTATTGGGCGCGCTTCTGAGGGTCGACGAGAACGCTATAGGCTTCGGCGGCCTCTTTGAAACGCTCTTCGGCCTGTTTGTCTCCCGGGTTCTTGTCCGGGTGGAACTTGATGGCGAGCTTACGGTACGCCGCCTTCAGGTCTTGCTGCGTGGCTTTACGATCCACGCCCAGAACTTCGTAATAGTCTCTCTTGGACAATGCCGTTTTCTCCCTTTCCCATCGGAATCACGTGGGAGTCGCTATTTCCGACGGGCGGATGTCAACCACTAACATAAGATCGTTACCCGGCCGATTCAAGGACGCGGGTTCATCCTCTGGTCTCTCCAGCGAGCACCGCCTGGGCCACCAGGCCCTCTCTCCATAGCGCGACCAGTCCTCGCGCATCAAGATACTTGGGATGCAGGCTCCAAAGACGCATTGAGACTTCCCGGCTCCCGCTCGCGGGTGGCCATTCGGATCAAGTGTGGACGATGGAATCGATGAATTCACGCATGGCCGCGACACACTCCTCCGGTTGTTCGAGTTGAAGAAGATGTGTCGCTTCGGGCACAAAATCGTAGTCGACGGTCAGTATATTGCTCAGGTCCATCGTGGGAAGATACGAGTAGGGTAGGGTCGGATCGGCCCCGATGACCTTGGTCGGACAGCGAAGAGCCTCAAAGTCCACCAGGACGGCAAATGCTCTAGCGTAATCGACGAGCTGCGCTTCATATTCGGGTGGACATCGCAGCACAAAACCGTCGCCATCTGCCGATTCGCGAAGCGTCGTCCTCGCTACGAGATCGCAAACACCGGGCACGACGCGTTGGAAGACTGGCAAATAGGGAAGAAAACCGGCGAACGCCTCCCTGGTCTTGAAGCGGTCCGTACGGCGCCGGGTCATGGCGGCCACCCGCGTCGATGCCCGTTCGAATTCGGCGTACCCGTCATCCGGCTTGCACAAGGGCGGATCAAACAGGACACGGGCCGAGAATCCGCTTCCCAGGGTCGGTGACAGGAGCGTGATCAGCGCCGAGACGGAATGAAATACGCCTATTTTCGGCTTCTTCCCGTAGCGTCGATCGATCGCGTCGATAAGACGGTCATGATCACGAATCAGCGTTGGAATGTTCTGCTCTCGAAGAGATCCGGAGGAATTCCAGCCGTGGTTTCTGAGATCGTAGACGACCAGATCGAATTCGTCGGTCAGGAGCGACCAGAAAGGGTAGTAGAGATCGATGGCCAACCCGTTGCCGTGGCACAGAACAAGTCGCGGTCCCGCCGGATTTCCGTGGCGTCTCAGGGTGATGACAGTGGAATCATCGACGCGGACGTCGTGGGTTGAAAGCGGTTCGGGGATTTTCCACGTGTTCGTCAAGTCGCTCGTTTCTCCGTCATGTTACCGCCGGACGGATAACGCCCCCCGCGTCGAGAAGCGCTCAGGCTCATCATTTGCCGTTGAATTCGGACCCTGCGGTCGAAGTCATGATCCGAGTGGGCCACAGGAATCGGTTCTGGTTATGGAAGCTGGCGGCCGTCGCCTAAGGCAAAAGGTTTTCCATGTTCGGAGGCCCCGGACGCGAGTTGTCGGTTCCCACAACCGGGCTGTTTTCAGAAAACGCCGCGAACAGCCGCGCGGCGCAAGGCAATTCGGTGTTTGGGACCAAGATGAAGACAGCGCTGCCAACGCACCAGTTCGCGCTCATCGAGCCACGACCACGCATCCGCTTCGTGCGTTGCACTGGGGCCGGATCGACGCACAGGATGGAAAAGTTTCCAATCCTCTTGAACGGACGCCACCAACACTACGCACGGAAATGGACATTTCAGGTCGGACTCGTTTCACCGAACCAGCAGAAGTGGGAATCTAACCTGCCGGCAATGTCCCGGCGGAGTGACACAACGCCAGTGGTCGTTGACTCAGCAGCAGATCACTTTAGGAATGAAGAACGTTCAGCCGGCGTGGGTGTCGAGGTACTCGATCAACATCCCGACGGATCGAATTTTCGCGCATTCTTCCGGCGGAATCGTGGCGTTGAATTCCTTGGCCACCACTTGCATGAACGCAACGGCATCCATGGAGGAAACGCCAGCCTCGATCAGGTTGGTGTTCAGATCCAGTGGATTGCCTAACGGACGACCGTCCACTTCAAGGTTCTCATCGACGAGTTGTCTGACCCGTTCCTCGGTCGAGGCCATGGTTGCTGATCCTTTCGTAAAATTTGGAGGGTTTAAAGGGGGGAAAGAATATCAAGCTCCCCCTCCTCACGTCAATAAATTGCACAGCTTTGTATTTGCCTGGGAACATATCCACCCTGGTCGCTGCACCGATCCCACCCCTCGGAGAGCGCGTCAAATTCCTGGGCCGGATGAAGCCGGTTCCGTAGTTCTGAACCAGTGACGCCGTCGCTGGAACGGGTAATCCGGTATGGAAATCCGGTGCCGGACCTCCCCAGCGAACAACCCGGCGAAGGAAACCGGGAGACCCGCTTCGTATGCTCCCGCCACCGCATTCACGAAGCCGTCGCCGTAATCCGCCGCCGGCTCCTTCGAGGACGGGCGCTGTAGACTCTGGAGCACGGCCCGTGCCAAGGTCGACCCGGCGCCACCGGTCTGCCCGGGCCAGGACCGGGCCAGCGTCGAACCCAGCACGGCATCGGGGCCGACCTCCACGACCAAATCAACTTCGAGGCTCGTCAGCGACCGGACGCTTCTGCCGAAACCCGCCGTTTCGTGCGCCTGACGGCGCCAGTATCCACCGTCTTGCGCGTCGTCCGGATCCAGGATATCACCGGTCACACCGCTGACCAGGACGAGAGACGGCGGCGCGAACCGGATTCCACGTATTGCCGCCTCCAAACCGTCCATCATTGGCGTCGCCGGCCCCACTCGCAGGAGGTCCGCCGTCACCGCGCCCCGCGCCGCCGCCAACTGCAAGCCCGCTTCCAGGCTGAAGACCGCGGCCGCTTGGGCTGCGGCCAACTCGCCGATACCATGGCCGGCGACGACGCTCGGTTGGATCCCGACGGTGGACCACAACGCGGTGAGCGCGCATTCCAACGCGTAGATCGCCGGCTGCGCCCATTCGGGATCGTCCAGGACACCGCCGGCGCCCGCTTGGCCGAACAGAACGCTCAGTAACGAGTCTCCTCCTCTCGCCTCCTTGAGAGCAGAGTCGCACCGATCCAGTACGGTGCGGACGATCGGCTCGCTCTCGTACAGCGTCTGTCCCATCCCGGCCCATTGGCTGCCCGTTCCGGCATATGCGAAGGCCGTCTTCGGTGCCGTGGGCGGTTCCGTCTCGCCGCCGGTGGCTGCGAGCGCCTTCAACAGGTCTCGCAACGAACCTGCATCCTGGAAAACGACACCGGCCCGATGCTCGAAATGACTTCTTCCGACCCCCGCCGTCCAGGCCATATCCGACAAAATCGGATCCGGTGCGGCAGATTCGGACGACAGATCCCCGGCGCGCTCGTCGAGCCAGGAGAGGTACCGCTGCGCCAGGTCCCGGAGCGCCAGGTCCGACCTTCCGGAGAGGGGCAGGATACGTTTCGCACGATGAGCCAAACCGGCTGTTGACGGAGACAGGCCAGGCGCCGGCTGAGATACGGCAACGGATCGGGCGGATCCCACGGGCCTTCGCGCTTCATCGAGTGTGGAGGAGGCGCCTCCCGGTATCCCGTACGCCTCCACCACGACGTGTGCATTGGTTCCCGACAGGCCGAACGAACTCACTCCCGCACGCGGCGGACGCTCGGCATGAAGCGGCCAATCCGTTGCGTCGGAGGTCACTCGTACCGGGAGCCGGTCCCAGTCCAGATGCGGGGTCGGGTCGCGGAAGTGGAGATGTTTCGGAATCATTCCTTGATTCATGGCGAGAACGACCTTGATCAAACTCGCGATCCCCGCCGCGCACTCCAGATGGCCGATGTTCGTTTTCACCGAACCCATCAGCAGTGGATGTTCCGCTTCCCGGCCTCTGCCGAAAACGGCCGCCGCCGCCAGGACTTCGATCGGGTCACCCAAATTCGAACCTCCGCCATGTGCCTCCAGGTAGTCCACCCCCGACGGCGGAATTTCCGCCCGTGTCAGCGCCTCTTCGATCACCCTTTCCTGGGCCGGACCGTTGGGGATGATCAGTCCCGCGCTCGGCCCATTCTGGTTCACGGCCGATCCTCGGATCACTCCCCAGATCCGGTCACCGTCGGCCGTTGCGTCACTCAGCCGTTTCAGAACGACCATGCCGCAACCCTCGCCCCGGACATAGCCGTCGGCCGCGCTGTCGAAGGTCCGGCATCGCCCGGTTGCGGACAACATCCCGGCCTCTCTCATGAATCGCGTGACCTCCGGAGAGAGGATTGCATTGACGCCGCCGACCAGGGCCATGTCCACTTCGTTCTGTTGCAAGGCGAAAGCGGCTTGGTGGGCCGCCACCAGGGAGGATGAGCACCCCACGTCCAACGGCACGGCCGGACCTGTGAAGCCCAAGGCGAAGGCGATCCGCCCGGCCGCTATGCTCATGGTCGTGCCGAGATATCCGTGAGTCTCGCCACTGGCCATGGCCAGGTCCCGGTAGTCCCCGTTGCCGACTCCGACGTAAACGCCGGTTCGGCTTCCCTTCAATCCGTCAGGATCGATTCCACCGTCTTCAAGAGCGTGCCAAGACGTTTCCAACAGCATGCGTTGCCGCGGATCCATCATCCGCGCCTCGATCGGCGCGATGCGGAAGAACCGGGAATCGAATCGGTCAATCTCCTCGACGAATCCACCCTGCCGGACGGCGGGATCCGAAGACTCGGGGTCCCCGGCGACACCGCGCCAGGAACCGGAATCCTGGCGCCCCTCCGTCACTGCGTCCGCGCCTGCTTGCAACAGCCGCCAGAAGGCCGCAAGGTTCGGAGCGCCCGGGAAGCGGCAGGCCATGCCCACAATCGCGATCCCATCGTCGTCGATCGGCGCCGCCGGCCGGGACTCCGGTTCGGGTTGCGCCTGCGGGGCCGCCTCACCATCGACTCCACCAAGTTCTTCGGCCAGATGGCTGGCGAGGCCGGCGATGTCCGGGTAGTCGAACACGATGGTGTTGGGCGCCGTGTACTCCCCGGAGAACGCCCGGTTCAACCGGTTCCGCAACTCCACCGCCATCAGCGAGTCCATCCCGAGATCGAAGAATGCCACGGTGGACGCCGGCGCCGACGGCAGCCTCAGCACCGCTTGGACTTCCTGCTGCAGGAAGGAAACAAGCAACTCCTCGTGTAACCCCGGCGGCGCCTCCCTCAGCCGGGAGATGAGGTCGTCGGCCAAGGCGGGCGACTCGGCGCCAGTCTCCGAGACATCGGACAGCAGATCCTCCAGCAGGGACGGACGTCCTTCGACGGCTTCTCCGTACACCGGCCAATCCACAGCCGCCACCATGGCGGTGGTAGCGTCGTCGCGTACCAGCCGCTCGAATGCACGCAGTCCCTGCTGCGGACTGATCCAACCGGTTCCCGATGCCGCCAACTGGCGGGAGATCCGTTCCCTCTGTTCCTCAGCCTCGCCCAGCCCCGACCATGCTCCCCAGGCGATGGTCTGTCCCGGGAGTCCCAACGCCCGGCGATGGCCGGCAAGTTGATCGAGGAACGCATTGGCCGCCGCGTGATTCGCCTGGCCTGGATTGCCCAGCACGCCGGCCACGCTGGAAAAGAGGACGAACAGGTCGAGATCCTGGTGCATGGTGGCCCGATGCAGATGCCACGCTCCCAGCACCTTGGGCCAGAGCACCTGTTGGAACCGATCCCAACTCTGGTTCCCCAACGACTGGTCCGACAAGACTCCCACGCTGTGGATCACGCCGCCGAGGGGCGGCAGATCCTGGTCCATCCGCGCCAGCATTTCCTCCACGGCGGCGGCGTCCGTCACATCCGCGAGTTCAACTCGAACCGTTGCCCCGCGGTTGCCGAGCGTGCGGATCACCTTTTCGGCGGCCTCGTCCGGAGACCGCCGTCCGTTCAACACGATCACTCCGGCTCCATGGTCGGCGAGCCATTCGGCCAAGGCGCACCCGATCCCGCCCAGGCCGCCGGTTACGAGATAGGTGCGATCCTCACGCAACCGGCCCCGGGTCAAGGGAGAAGTCGTGAACACGATCTTTCCGAGATGACGGGCGGCGCGCATGAACCTCATGGCGGCCCGCGCTTCCGACAGTGGCCACCTGCTGTGGATGAGCGGAGTCACCTCACCCGATGCCAACTGCTCCATGACGCCGTGCAGCGAGGCTCCCGGCCACGCCGGGTCGTGTTCCTTCAGGGTATCCAACTCAAGGATGAAGTAGTCCACGTCGGGACGTACGGCCGCCATCTCCTCCTCGCTCAGGATGCCCCGCCTGGACAATTCCACGAAGCGGCCGCCTTGGTCCAGGCAGGAGAGGCTGGCGTCGATGAAGCCCTCTCCCGTCAGGCTGTTCAGCACCACGTCGACGCCCGCGCCCGATGTGGCGTCGAGAATTTCCTGCCCGAATGCCGTCTGGCGGCTGTCGAACACGTGCTTGACGCCCAAAGACCGGAGGTGCGCTCGCTTCTTGGCACTCGCGGTCGTATAGACCTCCGCTCCGGCGGCATGGGCCAATTGGATCGCCGCCAAGCCCACGCCTCCCGCGCCGGCGTGGATCAGTACCCGGTCACCGGCCTTCAGCGCCGCCAGTTCGTAGGACAGCGCCGCGGATACGAACACGGTCGGCAACGTCGCGAGCGCCGTCACCGGCATGCCGGCCGGTGCCGGCGCCACCATTTCCTCGCGCGTGACCACTTCCGGTCCGAAAGTGCCGAACGCCAGACCGACCACACGGTCGCCCACCGTAACGGTGGAGACGTCGGAGCCCACCTCCAGGATGTGACCGCACATTTCGCCGCCCAGAAGCCCCTCTTCGATGAAGCCGATGGACCGGAAGACATCCCAGAAGTTGAGCCCGGTCGCCTCGACGGCGACGCGAACCTCTCGCGAATCCAAGGGACGCACCGGCATCGGTTGAACGTGCATCCTCTCGAGGGCGCCTCTCGGATCGGGTTCCAGCAACCACTGGGTTCCTTCCGGCAGGGTGAGCCGCTCGGCCCCCTCCTCGGACCGAACCAGGCGGGCCGCCCGGCGAAAACCGCCACGGTACGCGACATGCGTTTCGGTGTCGGGATAAAGCAATTCGTCGGCGAGCGGGGAGAGGAAGCCGGCCGCATCCGGGTCGAGATCGATCATCCTCGGTTGCAGCTGCTGCGCTTCCCGGGCCACGACCTTGCCGAAGCCCCAGAGCAACGCGCCGGCCAGCTCTCCGTGGCGCTCCCGCTCCAGCACCTGCCCGCCGCGAGTGACCAGCCACACCCCCTTCTCGGGGACCACATCGGAGTCGGCGACTCCCTGTACCAGCGCCAGTGCGGTTTCGGTTGCCCGCCTCGCATCCACTGCCATTTCCGCGGATGTCGCCTCGGGGCCATGGCCGTCCAGAGCCGCGAGATGCACCACGCCGGCGAATGGAACGTCATCCGGCACATCGTTCACCAGGGACCGCCACGATTCGCGCCGTTCCATTTCCACGGCCGTCCTGACGGTCCCGGAACCGACCTCCACCCCACACCCATTCTCCAGCGACTGCCGGTGAGCCAACACGACCCGCTGGTTCCGGGCCGCGAGTTCTGTCGCCAATTCGGCCGCAACACCGCCTTCGTCCGCCGCCAGAATCCAGGCGCCTGCCGGTTCGTCCACCTCCGCCGGTCCCTGCGCCATGATCACTCCCCGGTCGGGCTGTCCGGCGGTCTCCGATTCGTCCACTCCCAGGACCGCGACGCCTGGAAAACCTGCATCCCCGAGGGCCTGTCTCCATATCGCCGGGCTGGCCAGGGCGTGGTGCGGACGGTAGCTGTCGGCGAAACGCCACCAGCCGTCGAGCTGACCGAAGGTCAGATCCAGCCAGCCCTGGCCCCGCAGGTTCTCCAGGGCCAGAAGCTGTCCCGACGGCGCCAAAAGGTCTCGACAATGCTTCAGTGTCTCCTGCAGGTACCGTGTGGCGTGCAGCACGTTGGACGCGATCAGAAGGTCGTATCCGTGAGATTCGTAGCCCTGCGCCCCCGGATCCTTCTCGATATCCAGCACGCGGTATTCGAGAGCCCCGTCAGCCTCGCCGAAACGCCCCTCCGCTTCCGCGAAGAATCCGGCCGAGATATCGGTGTAGGTGTAATCGAACCGTCCGGCCGGAAGTTCCGGCAGAACCGATGCCGTCGCCGATCCGGTGCCCGCTCCTACCTCCAATACTCGCAGCCGCCGTTCCGGCGGCAGGCTCGCCACCAGGGCGCGTACCGCGTCCCCCAGCATACGGTTTGCCGCGCGCGCCACCGGCGCCTTCAGATACAGATCGGCTGCAGTCGGTTCGCCGCTGCTGAACAGGAGTGTGAGCGGATCCGCGCCGCCGCGCAGCACCTCCGGCAGGGCGCCGGCAGACCGCCGAAAGAGACCGATCTCGTTGGATCCGTGTGGATACAAATCGGCCACTCGGGCGGCGACCTCCTCGGGGTTCGCCATTCCTTCCGGGAGGGGATCCCCGGATCCCACCACCACGGTGAAACCGTCCCCCGCTTTCACCAAAATCCCCGCCTTGGCCAGCATTTCCAGCAGCCGGCGAAAGAGGCGCTTGTGATCTCCCAGGACCCGCAGGCGACGGCGCAAGTCCCCGGAGTCGACATCTGCGCCCGCCTGCCGCTCCCAACCCAGCTGGTCCAAGGTCTTGATCGCGTAGGCCCAAGACAACCGCTCCAGGTCATCGAGCAGGGAATTTCTGTCATCGCGCCCGACTCCCTGGGCCGCAAGGTAGTCGGAGAACAGTCCCGAGGGGGCCGCGACAGTCGCGGGACTGGGGAGGAAATCCGCAGCCGGCATACCCGGCGAAAGAGTGCTGTCCCGCCATGCGATCTCGTACAAAAGCTCGTTCAACCCTTCCACTGCCGAGAGCAGCGCCGCACGCGTGGCCCGCTTCACCGTGTACCCTTCCAGGCCACCCAGCAGGACTCCGCTCGGATCGTAGATTCGAAGATCTCCAGTCAAGACCTCAGGGGGTTCTGTGGTTTCCGACGCCGCTGCGCGGTCGGGAGGGGCCTCTCTCATCCGTGCATGGCAGACCACCCGGTCCGGCACCTGTCCCGTCAACCAAAGCCGCTCCCATGCGAACGGCAGGTAGGTGACTCCTCCCTCGTTCCCCGCGGTGCCGGCCGCGGCCGACATGACCTGGAAGCAACCGTCGAGCAGAAGCGGATGAAGATCCGCCCGGATCTCGTTTTCAGAATTGCGGATCGCGACCTCCCCCAAGGCCTCGCCTGTCCGTGACCAAAAGGCCTCCAAGGTTCGAAACTGCGGGCCGAGATCGATCCCCAAGCCGGCCTTGGAGCGGTAGAAGGCCGCCACGTCCTGTGCCGAAAGACCGGATCTGAGATTCTCCAGATCCAGGCTCGGTTCGGAACCCGGTCTCCGGGAGCCTGGCGAGAACAACCCCTCTGCGTGCAGTGTCCAGCCGTCGCCGCCTTCTCCCCGGCTGAGGATCCGGACCCGGCGTGACGGCTCGTCTCCAGGTGGGTCCAGCAGGACCTGCAGTTTTCGCCCCTTTTCACCGATCCTCTCCTCGGCTTCCTCCTCGGGGAGAATGAGGGGATTGCGCAGTTGCATGTCCTCCAACGCCTGCAATCCGCTGTCCTCCGACACCGAGGCCGCTACAGCCATGGCACCGTAGAGTGCGCCGGGCACAACGAGCCGGCCGAAGACCCGGTGATCGTTCAGCCAGGCCGGGTCCGAAGGAAACAATTCGGTTTCGAACGAGATCTCTCCACTTGCGGATTCATGCCGGGCGCCAAGCAAGGGGTGGCCCGCGCTCTGACGGCGTCGTTTCGGCGCCCTGATCCAATGGCTTTCATGTTGGAACGGGTATCCCGGAAGCGAGATCCGGCGCCGGGATTCCCCGGCGAAGAGCCCCGGAAAAGAGATGGGAAGACCCGCCTCGTACGCCCGTGCCACCGCCGCGGCAAACGCGTCCCGGGCCTCCTCCTCCGGGACCTGGCTGCCCGGACGCCGGAGGCTGGAAACCACCGCCGGCGGTTGCGCTGGATCGGCCGACTCCGGCCAGGCCAAAGTCACCATCGGACCCAGCACCGCATGGGGTCCGATTTCCACGACCGCTTCGACCCCCAATTCGGCGAGGGTCGCCACCGCGCGGCGGAAGGCCACCGCCTCTCGCGTCTGACGGCGCCAGTAGGGCCCGTCCAGAGCCGTGCCGGGGTCGACAGTCCGGCCGGTCAGAGTACTGACGAAGGTGATGGAAGGCGGTGCGACCGAGGCACCCGAAAGCGCCGCTTCCAAATCGTCGAGCACCGGATCCACCAGGGGACTGTGGTACGCGGGACTCTTTCTCAACCGTCTGACGCGAACCTCTTCTCTCTCGAATCGTTCCAGTATCGAATCGACGTCCGCCGCTGGTCCGCTCACCGCCTGGTGCGCCCCGTTGTCTGCGGCAACGCTGAGACCCGGGCCCTCTGACGACGCGTTCATCTCCTCGACCACAGCCGCCACGCGGGACGCAGTCGCGAAGATCGCGCCCATCGCCCCGTCTCCAGGCAGGTCCCCCATCAGCAATCCTCGGGTCGCGGCGAACCGCAACCCGTCCTCGAGGCTGAACACCCCCGACGCCTGGGCCGCCGCCAACTCTCCCAGGCTGTGCCCGAGCACCACCCCGGGCCGGACGCCGGCGCTCGACCAGAGCGCGGTCAGCGCGCACTCCAGCGCGTAGATTGCCGGCTGTGTCCAAGCCGGATCATCGAGATCCCCCGCGGAATCGGCGTGGCCGAACATCGTATCCAGGAGCGAAAGTCCTCTCGCCTCCCGAAACACTTCCTCACAACGATCCAGAATAGCCCTCACTACCGGCTCGCTCCGGTAGAGTTGCTCCCCCATTCCGATCCATTGGCTGGCTTGACCGGTGTAGACGAACGCCACCTTCGTGACCGATTCGGGGGCCGGTGCCGTTCCCAGTCCATCCTCGGGGTCCACGACTTTCCCCAGCCCGCCGCGCAGTGAACCGGCATCCCGGAACACCACGCCGGCCCGGTGGCTGAAGTGACTTCGTCCCACCGCCGCCGTCCAAGCCATGTCCGAGAGGAGCGGATCGTCGGCGGCCGCCCCGGAACCAAGTTCCATGGCGTGCTCGTCAAGCCAGTTCAGGTATCGCTCGGCCAATTCCCGCAGCGCTCCTTCCGACCTGCCCGAAAGGGGCAGAATACGTGTGCTTCGCCGGGTCACCTCCGGCTCCGGGGTTCGCTCCGGAAGCGAAACGGCGATGGGCTGCGGGGAACCGGCGGGCCGCCGGTTCCTGTCCGAATCGGCTGCGGCGCCGTCCGGCGCTTCGTATCCCTCCACCACCACATGAGCATTCGTTCCCGACCACCCGAAACCGCTCATCCCCGCCCGTGGCGGGCGGCCGGGATGGTGTGGCCAGTCCGTGGCGGTGGCAGGCACCTGCAGGGGCAGCCGGTCCCAGTCCACCTCCGGAGTCGGGTCTTTGAAGTGCAGATGTCTCGGGATTACGCCGTGGCGCATCGAGAGCACGACCTTGATCAACGCGGCGACTCCCGCCGCCGCCTCCAGGTGACCAAGGTTCGTCTTCACCGACCCGATCAGAAGCGGGCAGTCCGCCGATCGTCCCTCGCCGTACGCTTCCCCCGTGGAGCGCAGCTCGATGGGGTCTCCCACCACGGTCCCGGTCCCGTGCGCCTCGACGTAGTCCACGTCGACAGGCAGGATCCCGGACCTGAGGAGAGCATCCGCCATGACCCGTTCCTGGGACCCTTCGTTCGGCACCGTCAGCCCCGGGCTGGCTCCATCCTGGTTCACGGCCGCGCCCCGGATCACCGCCCAGATCCGGTCGCCGTCCGCCTCCGCCTCGCTGAGGCGCTTTAGAACGACGATGCCGCAGCCTTCACCGCGCACGTACCCGTTGGCGGCCGCGTCGAAGGTCGCGCACCGTCCATCCGGCGAGAGCATCCCGGCATTGGCGCGCATTTCCAGCAGCCGGCCGGACAGGATCGCATGCACGCCTCCCGCCAGCGCGAGATCCGCTTCTCCCCGCTCCAGTCCCGAAACGGCTTGGTGGATCGCGACCAACGATGACGAGCAGGCGGTATCCAGTGCGATGGCCGGTCCCTCCAGACCCAGCACGAAAGCCACTCGCCCGATGGCGGTGTTGAATGACGTTCCGGTGACCGAGTACAGGCTCGTCGCGGGCTCGGACGTCTCGCTCACATCCAGGATCATCCCCCGGTATTCGTTGTTGCTGATTCCCGCATACACGCCGGTGCGGCTGCCCTTCAAACGATCCGGATCAATCCCCGCATCCTCGAGAGCCTGCCAACTGGTTTCCAGCATCAGCCGCTGTTGGGGATCCAGCAGTTGCGCCTCGACCGGCGATATCCGGAAGAATGGAGCGTCGAACTGATCGAGACCGTCGAGATAGGCGCCATACCGGCAGGCGATGCTCCGGACCGCCGAATCGGAGAAGAGTTGGCCGACGCGCCCCTTGCCGGAGCCCGGATCACCCTCGGTCACCGCGTGCCGGCCGGCTTCGAGCAGACGCCAGAAGGCGGACAGGTTCTCCGCTCCGGGAAACCGGCAGGCCATTCCGACGATGGCGATCGGCTCTCCGGGACTCATGTCCGCTCGGTTTTTCGCGCCACGTTCGGTGGAGAGGTTTCCAGACGGATCGAAAACGCAGTCATGTTCCATCACGTTGGCCCCATTGGCGCAGTCTGTGAATCGTCAGGAACTCGTCTGTCTTCATGACCAACCCAGAGGGACAAACCCGAGATTGGATCGGCGGAGCATATGTCGGCTCGTCTTGTACAGGCCGGATTTCGACGGTGCGAAAGAGAAGGTCATGCGTAGCGATCAAGACTTGCAGACAGTCTACTACTTGCACTTTTCGCCGGATTCGCCTTTGAAGTCAAAGTGTGCCGCCGGGACCGCTATTGGTCCTGGGATTCGTCCGGAGGCGGCATGGCCACCTTGACCTGGGCCGCCCGCAGGAGCTTGTCGCGGATGAGATAACCGGGCCGATACTCCTCGATGACGGTGCCCTCCTCGTGTTCCCGGGTGAACTCTCGAAGCACCGCCTCGTGAACCCTGGGGTCGAACTGGCTGCCCACTCCGGGAGCGGTCGTCACCTGGAACTTCTCCAACACCGCCTGTATCTGTTCGGCGAGCAGGCGGTAGCCCTCCAGATACGGCGTGAGGGCGGGATCCGGATCGGCCGCCGACATGGCCTCCAATCCCTTGGTGCAGGCATCCAATACTGGGAGCAGTTCCAACACCAGATCGGCCTGTCCCTGAAGGCGGGCTTCGAACCGGTTCTTCTCCGTCCGCTTTCGGAAGTTGTCGAACTCGGCCTGTTTCCGTAGCAGCAGATCGTAGTATTTGTCGCGTTGTTTGGCGAGGTCCCCGAGAGCCTCCTCGTAGATCGACTCGGCGGTCGCGCCTGGGGCGGAGTCCCCTTGCGGCATTTCCCAGTCTTCATCGTCCCGAGATTCCTCAGTCTGATTCTGGATGTCTTCCGGTCGTTCCATAGTCGTCAACTCTTCGTGGTCGTGGAAATTGCGCCAATCGAAACGGCTTGGCGTGATCAGGCTGCACGTTCGAAGTGGTAGTTGGTGGCGGTCCAGAGTCGGCCCTGACGCTCAGAACACAGGTTGAGGGTTCACAGGCGGATCAAGTCGCGCTCAAGATCTGACCGAAGAGCCGGGCCACGTATCCAACCAAACTGATCCCCTTGTCGTATTTCATCCGCCTGGGGCCGAGAATCCCCAAGCTGCCCGCCACTCGTTCCCGGTAGAGATAGGGTGAGGAAATCATGGCCCAACCCCGCATCTCCGGGATGTGACGATCCAGGTCCAAGGTCACACGGGGGGCAGGTTGGTCTGCATCGAGGCGCCTGGTGAGCACCTCGGCCAATTGGCTCTTTTTCTCCAGGGTTCTGAACAGACCGGCCGCCCGATCCTGATCGTTCAGTTCCGGTTGTTGAAGCAGTCGGGAAGTTCCGCCGAAATAGACTTCGGAATCACTTCCCGGATTTTGTCCCGGTCCAACCAGACTGGCCGATCCCAGGCGAATGGCGTCGGTGCGAGGACGGCTGTCCTGTACGCTGCCGGAGCGAAGTCTTCGGAGCTCTCGACGGATATGGGAAAGGGTCTGCCCCTCAAATTGGTCTTGCAGACAGCGGCCGGCCCGGTCCAGATCCTCCTGATTCAGGCGGCGGCTGGTCGCGATCAGGCGGCTCTGAACCAACCCCGCTCGTGTCACGAGTATGGCCAGGATTCGGCGGGACGAGATCTTCACGAACTCGATCCGTTTCAGAACCGACACCGACTGAGGCGGCGCCAGGACGAACCCCAGATTGCTGGAAAGCCGGGAAAGGATCTGGGACGTCTGGACCATGAGGTCGCCAGGATCCGTCTCCTGCTCCAGCATCTCCCGGATCCTTGCCACTTGCCGGTTGGGCAGGTCAGGCGTCCTCTCCAACCCATCGACATAAAATTGAAAGCCCTTGGCGGTGGGGACTCTGCCTGCGGATGTGTGGGGCTGGTTCAGAAAGCCTGCTTGTTCCAGCCGGGCCATGATGGCTCGAATGGTCGCGGGACTGATTCCCTCCTGATGGAGTGACGCCAACCTCTTGGAGCCGACGGGCATGCTGGTTCGAATGTACTCGAGAACCAGCAGGTGGAGCACTTCGTAGGCGCGTTGCGTGAGTTCCGCCGAAAGCTTACTCTTCGTCATCAGGGACCAGATATTCTCTGCGAATTGCCGAGTTTTTATAGCATAACGGCTTGACCGGAGGCAATGCCCAGAGACCACTCACGAGGGTCGTCAATCGTTTTCCGGAAGCGGACGTCGAATACTTCCTGAAAGCCCCGGAGCAGCGCCCGGGACAGCTCGGCAAAGGAGACCGGCCGGCCGGCGGCTTCCGACACGCTGACGGTTTTCGATCTCAGAAACTCCGGGTCGACTCCCAGGGCGGCGGCCATGAGATCGTAGTGAATCACCAACGGAATCGAACCATGTTGCAGGAAGCTGCGCTTCGTCTTCTTCTGGGCGCTCCCCACCATCTTTCTCGTGCCCTGCACGAGTTCGTGCCGTGAAGGAGCCACGAAACAGGGCTTTTGGGCTCGTGTCAGAGCCCTGTCCCGGAGCCTGTTTCCTGGTGCCGATACGGGTTGGATTCCCAGCCGGGACAACCCGGCCTGCAAAGCCGAAGAAATCTCGCGATGGATCCTCCGGACGCTCTGCAGCGGAAAATGGAGGCCGTCGTTGGACGTCACCATGTAGGTGAGTTCATCGTGGTGGAACACGGCTCGACCGCCGGTGGGACGATGGACCCACGGGATGCCGTGGGTCTGGCAGTAGTCCCTGGAGAAAGCCAGGTCAGGACTCTGATGACACCCCAATGAGACGGTCGGTTCCGTCCAACCGTAGAAACGAACCAGCGTCACGGGGCGGCGGCTTCGCTCCGCGAAGAGTTGAAGCCGCCGGTCGATCCGCATGTTGGACTCGCCGTCCAGTGGCGGGCTCAGCACGCAGAACCAATCTTGCGGAGCCTCCACGTCAATCGCGATCCATAGGCCGCGCCCTCACCTGTGCCGCCGGCATTGGGGGTTTGGAGATTGTCGTCAGGGTTTCCGGAACGAGACGTAACGCACGGAGGGTCTTCGGTTCTGATTGACGCTCACGACACGGAGGATGATGGCATGGCCGGACTCGATTCCATCGATGGTCTCCTTGAACTCGCGGTCGGTCTGCACCGGATCTCCGTTCACGTCCGTGATGATATCGAAACGCCTCAGCCCCGCCTCGTCGCCGAGACTGCCGGGCCAGATTTCGGTGATGAATACACCACCCTCCTCGTCCAGGCCCAGCTGGTCGGAATCCCGGGGATTCAAGGTACGCCACCGCAGTCCGATCTCTTTGCGCTGTTTCTCCCGGTCCTCCTCTTCTTCGAAGGAAAGTCCTCCGGCCTCCGACCGTTCCTGGGCCTCCATGGTGCGTTCGGCCAGCCTCACCGTGAGGTTCTTCACTTCTCCCCGGCGGACCACCACCACGGGAAGCTTGTCCCCTGGAGGCGTGTTGGCCACGGTCACACGCAGGTCGAAGTTGGTTTCCACCTCCTGGTCTCCCAGCTTCACGATGACGTCCTCTTCCCGGATTCCTGCGTCGTATGCCGGTCCGGTCTTGTTCGGCTCGCCTCTTTCGTCCACCAATTGTGTGATCAGTACGCCGTCGCCGTCCTTGATCCCTTCCGGATCTTCTCCCGCAACTCCGAAATACTCGGCCATCTCCGGGTTCAAGGGCCGGTCGTTCATGGAGATTCCCATCCAGCCCCGTTCGATCTTTCCCTTGCTCACGAGCTGGTTGTAGGAGTTGACGAAGACGGTGGAAGGGATGGCGAACCCGACCCCCTGCGATCCCCGGGAACCGGAGACGATGAGAGTATTGATTCCCACCACTTCACCCGACATGTTCACCAATGGGCCGCCGCTGTTGCCCGGATTGATGGCGGCGTCGGTCTGAATGAAGTCCCCGAATGCCGCAGCCATGACCGGCCCGCCGATGACTCGGGCTGTCGCCGAGACGATCCCCGCGGTGATGGTCTTGCCCACACCGAAGGGATTGCCGATGGCCAGAACCCACTCGCCGATCCGGAGGTCGGTGGCATCGCCCACCGGGACGAAGGGCAGAGGTTCGGGAGCCTCGATCTTGATCACGGCCAAGTCCGACTCGTGATCGACGCCTACGACCTGAGCCGGGTAGGTCTCCCCCGAATGGAGGGTCACGGAGATCTTGTCGGCCACCCGCCGGCCCACGTTCTCCTCGACCGGAGCGATCACATGATGGTTGGAGAGGATGTATCCCTGGCTGTCGACGATCACCCCCGAGCCCAGACTGGTCCGCCGGGCCGGTCCCCTGGGCATACGGTTCCAGAAGTTGTCGCCGAAGAACTCCCGCAACTCCCTCTGGCGCCGTTCCGTGTTGACGATGGAGATGGTATTGATGTTGACCACCGCCGCCTCCACGGACTCGGCCACCCGGGTGAAACCTTCCGTCAAGGTGCCGCCGTTTGCCGAGGCAAGCGGTTTTCCCCGTCCCTCAGGAGTGCTCAGTCGGGAGTTCGGATCTTTCTCCGTGCTGGAGACACCGTCCAGAACGAGCACGGTTCCAATGGCAATTCCTAGGGCCAAGGCGGCCAGGACGGCGAGAAAGCCGACACCGGACCGGCGCCGGAACAGGTTGTTTCGCAAGGTCATGCTTTCTATCCTCCGCTCGATTTCGAATCGTGATCGTCGGTCTGTGCTTTCGTAAGGTTATACGCCGGGTCTCCGGCCAGGGTTCACATTCTACCGGCGATGGTCCGGCCCCGGCGCCGGACTCGCGGCCCGGCCCGGTCAGAGGAGCTTGACCCTGGCGTATCTCTGGTAGAACATTTTTTTCCCCCGCCCGGAGAACGAGACGGTCAATTTGAGATCGTCCCGGACCTTCTGGACCTGCAAGACGATGCCGAGCCCGTATTCGGGGTGCTCCACTCTGACCCCCGGGGCGAATCTCCGGCCCGTGGAGGCGCCCGCCGTCCGTCCGGACCGGGAACTCGGGACCCCGGATCGGCCCGGGGAGCGGCCGGTCCCCCAGAGCTGGACCTGAGACCACTCCGGTCCGGAGTATCGCACCAGGCGCCGGGGGATCTCGGACAGGAAGCTGCTCGCCTGGCGGCGCTCCTCTACATCTCCCCCCCACATCCTCCGGGTGCGGGCCAGGGTCAGGATCAGGCGTTTCCGGGCCCGGGTCATGCCCACGTAGCACAGTCGCCGTTCTTCTTCCACGTTGCCCTCCGCCACCGACCGGGTGTGGGGCAGCAGCTTCTCCTCCATTCCCACCAGGAAGACGATGGGAAACTCGAGTCCCTTGGCGTTATGGAGCGTCATCAGCGTGACCGGGGCCGCCTCGTCGTAGTCGTCCGCTTCCGATCGGAGCGCCGTCTCGTCCAGGAATTCTTGCAGGCTCCGGCCGGAATCCGAATGGTCGCGAGCCACGCCCACGAGTTCCTGCAGGTTCAACAACCGGTTGTTGGCCTCCTCCGATTCTTCTTTTTCCAGGGTCCGGGCATAGCCGCTGGAATGGAGGATCTGCTCCAGGACGACGTGAAGGGGCTGCTCCTGGTCGATGCATTGCCGCCACTGGCCGACCAGGGCGACGAACCGCTCCAGGACGTTGCGCAGCCTCCGGGGAGTATCCTCCTGATCGGCGTCCCGGCGAACGGCGTCCCAGAGCGTGTCGCCGCTTCGCGCCGCCCCCAGGCGGAGCCGGGCCAGGCTCTGTGGTCCGATGCCTCTTGGCGGAGTATTGATAATTCGCTCCAGCGCCAGGTTGTCCCGGGGATTGCGGGCGACCCGCAGGAAGGCGAGGGCGTCCCTTACCTCCTTCCGCTTGTAGAAACTCACACCTCCTACCAGACGGAAAGGGAGCCCGAATCGGTTCAAAGTGTCCTCGAACTGACGGGACAGAAAATTGATGCGATACAGGACGGCGACCCCCGTCTCGCCCTGTTGGAGGTAGCGTTCGATCCGTCGGCACACGAACAGGGATTCCGCGTATGAACTCTCCGCCGAATGGACCTCGACCGGCTCCCCATGGGGATTCTGGGTCCAGAGCCGTTTGGGCTTTCTTTCCGAGTTGTGGGAGACGACCGCCATGGCGGCGTCCAGGATGCTCTGGCGGGACCGGTAGTTCTGCTCCAGCTTGACCACGACGGCGCCTGGGAAATCCTCTTCAAAGCTGAGAATGTTGCCGACATCCGCTCCTCGAAAGGCGTAAATGGACTGATCCTCGTCACCCACGGCGGTCACGTTCCCGTGGGTCGACGCCAGATGCCGGACCAGGGCGTACTGACTGGCGTTGGTGTCCTGGTATTCGTCGATGAGGAGGTAGCGGTATCGGTCCGACCAGGCCTCCCGGACTTCGGGCTGTTCCCGAAACAGTTTGTCCGTGAGCAGAAGCAGGTCGTCGAAGTCCATGGCGTTGGACTTCTCGAGGTGCGCCTGATAGCGGGCCATCACCGGTTCCACACCCTCCTGGTCGTAGGGATCTGAGTCGTGGTGGAAATCGTAGACTCGTCTCCGGCTCTGGTTTTTCCTCTTGCTGATGAGGCTTCGGATCCTGCGCACCGGAGTACTGATTCGCGCGTCCCCGCAGATCTTCTTGAGAATGGCGTTCTGATCGTCCGTGTCGCAGATGGCGAAGTCCCGGCCGTAGCCCAGGCGTTCGGCATGCCGGCGCAGAACCCGGACGCAGAAGGAATGAAAGGTCGACAGACGCGGGACCGAATCCAGTCCCCCCAGCAGGCACTCCACCCGAAGACGCATTTCCTCGGCCGCCTTGTTCGTGAAGGTGACCCCCAGGACCTCCCAGGGGCGGCATCTCCCCTGGTGGATCAGGTGAGCGATCTTGCAGGTGATGACCCGGGTCTTTCCGCTTCCGGCGCCGGCCACCACGAGCATGGGTCCCTCGGTGGTCGTGACCGCCAGCTTCTGCCGGTCGTTCAGGCTTTGGAGGTATTCGTCCATGGAACCGGGATGAATACGGCGTCGCGGGCGGGAGCAGGTAGGCTATGGCCCCTGACTACGCGAGGATCCGGGATGTGAAAAAAGGGCCGGGAAAGGGGCTTGCCCTCCCGGCCCTTGAGGTGAATCTGCCGGCGGCAGACTGGAAGACTCAGTTGACCCGCTCGACGAACTCTTCGATTCCGGCGAGGGAGTCGTTGTGGGTGGACTTGTAGAGCTGTTCCAGGTGCTTGCGGCAATGCTTGGAATGAGGCGCCCTTCGTTGGACGGAGCCGCGGGCGAAAGCCTTCATGGCGTCATCGATCCGATTCTGCTGCCATCGGCCCATCCCGATATAGAAGTAGGCTTCTCCCCGGAGCCCCGGCGAGGAGGTGGCGCGCAGGGCCCGGCTGTAGCTGGAGATGGCGCCTCCCCAATTCCTGGACTCGGCGGCGTTCCGAGCCACGGCGCCGTGGGCAACGGCCGTCTGCATCTTGACGTATTTGTCCCATGCCGCCTGAGAGGTGCCCTGCGGTTTCTTGACCGAGGAGAAGGCCGCGATGGTCTTCCGGCCATACTCGGAAGCCCTCTTCCACTGCTTCTTGCCCACGAAGATGTTGGTCAACTCCGCCACGATCTGGAAGGTTTCCGCGGGCTTGAGTCCGGCGACCGCCTTCTCGCCGTAGGAGATGTACTTGGCCTGATTCTTGGTTCCGTATGAAAGGGCCAGAATGTAGGCGAGTCCGGCGGACGGCATCTTGGCGTAAACTTTCTCGCCGTATTGGGCGGCCTTCTGAAGCTGGCGGCTCTGGAATGCGGCGTAGGTCACCATCCTCAGTGCATTGGGTTCGTTCGGTTTCAGGGCCAGAAGCTTCTCCCCGGCCGATACCACCTTCCGATGGTTGCCCTTGGTCTGGTACTCCTGCAGCAACTTCACGTAGTTGCCCAGGGCGTACTCGCTCAGCTTCGACGAGGACTTGGCCTTCATGAAGCCGATGATGGCGTCTTCCCGCTTACCCAGGTTCGGTTCGTCGATGGCCGCCTTGTAGACCTGATAGTCCTGGATGCTGTAGGGGACCTTCTGTTGTCCCACCAGGGGGCTCAGTACCAAGACCGTCATGGCCAAGGCCAATCCGACCCGCAAACCCTTTCGGCGTACTTTGAATGTCATCAATTGCTGTACCCTCCTCATGCAGTGTAATAAGGTTTAGGTTGGAAGCAAGTGGGGGCGACAGTACCACAAGGCGCGTCCCACGTGCAATTTCCGTTTGGTCCGTCTGCGTGCCGTTCCCGTGAGCAAATGCCGGCCGGTTGGCCGGCCACTTCCGAGGTTGATTCCCGCCATGATTTTCCTGGAGCCGCCTCCCGCCCTGGAAGCTGTGGAACTGGCCCGTATCGACGGCTCGGATGAAACCCTGGCCATCACGCCCGACTGGTTCCCGATAGACCGGTTGGCGGCCTCCGTCCGGGACGTGGGCGTAGTGACACCCTTGCACCTGCAGCCGGCGCCCGCGGGCAAGCTGAGAATCGCCATGGGATTCCGCCGCTACCGGGCGGCTCGGGAGGCCGGTTTGCGTGTGGTGCCGGCGTTGGTCTGGAGCCGGGCGTCGGACTGGCAGCTCTTCGAGCGGGCGCTGGCGGAGAAAGCGGCCGGTCCGTTTCACGATCTGGAGCGGGCCCGGGCTCTGGTCAAGCTCCGGGAGCAATTCGAGGTCCGGGAAGACGCACTCATCGAGCGCTACCTGCCGCTCCTGAGCACGTCGTCCAGCCGCTACCGTCTCCGCTTCTTCCTCCGCCTCGGGCGCCTCGACGAGGCCATGCAGCGTGCGGTTCACAGCGGCTTGGACCCGGAGACGGCGCTCAGGCTCGCGGCTTGGACGGTTGCGGAGCGACAGCTGTTTCTCGACCTCCTGGAGCGGTACGAACCCGGCCGGAACCGGCAGAGGGAACTGTTCGATCTGTTGGACGACCTCAGGTCCGGCGAGCGGCCGCGCGGGTCCGGGGCGCTGGATCGGGTCTGGGACGCGTCGGGCGCCAGGAAAGTGGATGAGGACGCCCGGACGGTCCGACCCTTGCGATTTCGCCGAATCCTGGAATGTCTCCATCGCTTGCGCCGGCCCCACCTTTCCCGTCATCAGGATCAATACCGCAGGTTGAAGGGCGAACTCAAGGTTCCTCCCCAGATCCGCTTGCAGGTTCCTCCCTATTTCGAAGGGGACCTGCTTTCGGTCTCCTTCTCCTGCCGCAACCCGGCCGAGTTTCGCCACCTGGTCGGCAGGCTCGAGGAGATGGCCGTCCGTCCGGAGCTGGGACGGATCTTCGAGCTGTTGTGACGGTTCTCAAGAAGGATTGATAAGCTGTAGTTCGTTCCCCGCCGGCAGCGGATGGGATGAGCGGAGGCCGACGCCATGGTTGCGTACACACCGGACAGGATCTACGTGGAACGTTGCGTGACGGACTCTTGGATCACCCGAAACGTGTTGCGCCGGCTTCCCTCCACGCCGGTGGAATGGCTCGAGGACTCCCGTACCTTGCTGTCCGAATCCCGCCGCAGGAGTCCTTCTCCGGCAGCAGCCAAGCGATCTCTGGTGTTGGCTCGGCACAAGGGCCGCTTTTTCAAGGACTGTCCGGCCAGCCAGTCACGGGGAGAACGAAACGTCTGTTGCAACTACTTCGTCGTCAATTACGCCAGCAACTGCCACATGGAGTGCAGCTACTGCTATCTCCAGACCCACCTCAACTTCCCCTACCTGGTCGTCTACGCCAACCATACGGACCTGATCCAGGAGCTTGAGACACGCTTCGAATCCCACCCCAAGACCCCCTTCCGGGTGGGTACCGGCGAGCTGGCCGACAGTTTGGCCCTGGATCCGCTGACCCGTTATTCGGTCCCTTTGGTGGAATTCTTCTCCGGCTGCGACAACGCGATCCTGGAGTTCAAGACCAAGTCGGATTGCGTCGACAACCTGATGGGGCTGGATCATGGCGGACGCACCGTGGTGTCCTGGTCCATCAACCCCAGGGCGGTCCAGGCGAGCGAGGAACATCGCACGGCCAGCGTCGAACGGCGGCTGAAGGCAGCGGAACGTTGTGTTCGCGAGGGGTACCGGGTCGGGTTTCACCTGGACCCCATGATCCATTACTCGGGATGGGAGAGGGACTACGAGGATCTGGTCGACGAGGTGTTCCGCCGGATCCCGGCCGAGTCCGTTTCCTGGATTTCCCTGGGCAGCCTCCGCCTGAGCGCCGAGTTGAGAGCATTCATGCGGTCCCGGTTTCCCCGGAGCGGACTCCCGCTGGGAGAGCTGGTGCCGGTCCCCGACGGCAAGCTTCGCTACTTCTGGCCGATTCGAGTGCGGATGTACCGTTCGACCGTGGAATGGGTCAGAACTCGCAGCCCCAAGACTCCCGTCTATTTGTGCATGGAGCGTCCGGGAGTTTGGAGCAAGGTGTTTGCACAGGCGCCGCCGGATGAAAAGCGTTTGGGCCGACGGCTGGCCGGCAGCTTGCCCGTCACTGCGGCACGGTGAACCGGAACCCGTTAATGTCCATCTCGGCGCGGCTGGCCATCCAACCCCGGGGAAAATCCTGGATGTAGAAGGTGAAGCTCCGTTTTTTCATGGGCTGTATCGGGGCCGTGTAGGCGCCCGGCCGAATCGGAGTCCGGGTCGTTTCCCAGACCGGCGTGTCGTAGTTGAAGAAGGTCATCTTCATCTCGACCACGTCCAACGCCCTCTCCCCCTGATTCTCGATGGTGGCCGAAAAAATGGCCATTCGGTTGCCGGCCAGGTTCTTGGCCATCTGGAGGCGAGGGTGGGTCAGGCTGACGTGCTCTCGATACCAACCGTAGTCCGAGTGCCCTTCCCGGAGCACGCCGGTCAACTTCTCCCGCTGCCGGGGCTTGGGTTCGTGCAGGAAGATGACCACGCTCGCCAGCAGGATGGCGGCCAGACCGGCGGGAACCACGATCTTCCAATGCTCTTTGGTCCGGGTGGAGGTGGTTGTCTGGAACATGGTCGGTCTACTCCTGCTCCTGGATCAGGACGAAATGAACTCGCCGGTTCATGGCCCATGCCTCTTCCGTCTGGCCGGTGTCGAAGGGCCGCTCCTCCCCCAACGCAATGGTGGTCATGCGGTCGGGGTCGATTCCGGCATCCACCAGAAATTGGCGCACCACCTGTGCCCTCCTGTCGGCGAGAGCCAGATTGTACTCGTCGGTGCCGCGCTCGTCACAATGCCCTTCCAGGACGAACCGGACATGAGCGTTTTCGGGCTGGGAAAACCACCGGTAGTTTGCCTCCAGGGTGGCCATGTTCCGAGCATCCAGCGCGTTGCTGTCGAAGTTGAAGAAGACGGGCTCGACGGTAAGCGGGATTTTCTCGTCCCGGGCCGATGCCAAGAGGTCCTCCTGGTCGATCGCTCCGGTCCGGTCCGCCGAAACCTCGATCGTCACCAATCGCTCCACCGTACCGCCCGGCCCTGTGGCGCTCAGCCGGTAGGAGGTCGTTTCTTCGGGAAAGAGCTTGATTCTTCCGGAGGGATCGACGACTCCGATGCCCTGATCGATCCGCACTTCGTCAGCGTCGCGAGACTCCCATGACAACAGGGCCGAGCCCCCTCTTTGGATCAGGGACGGCTCGACGCTAATCTCCAGGATGGGCGCCGAAGCAACGGCCGGCTCGGCCGCGCCGGTCCGGGTCTTGGCGGTGCCGGCGTCCCGGTCGGCAGCGCCGGGAGGAAGAGTGGGAACCCGGTTTCTGCCGCAGGCGGCTCCCGCCAGAATCACAAGTCCCAGGAGCAGTAACGGGAGACGGTGCGGCGTCGTAAGAGGGTGCCTTTCAGCGAGTAAGGGCATACTCAGGTCCGGCGATTATTGCCGTGAAGTTTACCGTATCCAAATGAAGACGGGCAACTCGCTTCACCTCCTCCGCGTCGACCGTGCCGATCCATTCCGGATACAAGCGGATGTAGTCCCCATCCAGGTCGAAGAGTTCCGCCGTGAGCAGGAATCGAGCCACGTGGGCGTTGGACTGGAAATCGAATACGAAGCTGCCGGTCAGGTATTTCTGTGCCAGCGCCAATTCTTCTTCCGTGGGTCCATCCTCGATGAAACTCTCGATCTCTCCCAAGAGACCACTCAGGGCGGCCTGTCGATTCGACGGCGAAGTGCAGATGTAGGCGAAAAACCGTCCCGGATAGCGGCCGGCGGAGCCTGTGAGGTCGCTGTAGGTGGTGTAGGCCAGGCCCCGGCGGTCCCTGAGTTCCCGGGGAATCCGGCTGGTGAACCCCGGTCCGCTGCCCAGGACGGCGTCCATCACCTGGAGCGCGTAGAAATCAGGGTGGTCCCGGGTCACGCCCAAGTGTCCCAGGCAGATGTGGACCTGTTCCCGGCCCTCCAGTACCCGCTGCCGAGTTCGAGGTGCGCGCTGCCGCCGGGGTGCCGGAGGTTGGCTCCTCCGGTAGTGGCCATTTCCCCAGGATCCCAGGCAACGATCCACCAGATCCGCAACCTGGGCGCTTCCGGTGTTGCCCACAACGACCAGAATCGTGTTCGTTGGAGCGTATCGCAGGCGGTGGAACTCCCGAATGTCCTCGATCCGGAACCGCCTTACCGATGCCGGTGTTCCCAGGGTAGGGAACTGCAGCGGACCGCCCTCGTAGATCTCCCGGTTCAGCAGGTTGCTCACCACCACCTGCGGATCGTCCTCCAGCGCCTCCAACTGGGTCAGAGCCTTCTCCCGCTCCAGATCGAATCGTTCCCTCGGGAAGGTGGGACGGGACAGCATCTGGGCCAGCAGATCGAGTCCTTCCTGTAGATCACGATCCCTGAGATGGAGGGAGATCCCGGTTAGTTCATGTTGGCAGAAGGTTGAGAGGTTCCCGCCCGCGTCCTCCACCAGTCGGGAGATGTCGTCGGCCCCGTACTTGGCCGTTCCCTCCTCCAACATTCGTGAAGCAAGCGCCGCCAATCCCGGCTGCCGAAGCGGGTTCTGGCCGGTGCCGGAAAGAACGAAGGCGTTGACCGAAACCACGGGAAGGCGGTCGTTCCGGCAACTGAGGAGTACCAGTCCGTTGTCCCAGACTCGTCGTTCGAACCCGTCCAAGACCATTCTCGAAATCTCCAGGCTGCCGGCGCCGCGCGGTCGAATCGGAGTCAGCGGACTAGCCGCTCTCCACGACGCCGACTGTCCAGCGCCGCCCGGACCAGTGTCTGGCTGCGGCCGCCATGACCTCCTCGGCGGTGAGCCTGGAGATTCGTGCCACATAGTCGTCCCAGTAGCCGGGCCGCTGCAGGGCTTCCATCGAGGCCAGTTGCATGCATTGGTCGAATGTCGTCTCCAGTTCGAACAGAAACTGGTTGATGCACTGGTTCTTGGCCCGCGTCAACTCCTTCCCGGCCAGGGGGCTGGTGCACAACTGCATGAGTTCTTGGAAAAGGAGTTCCTCCGTCTGTTGCAGATCGGCATCCTCGCGCAACTCAAGGCGGATCAGCAGGAGGTAGGGGTCAAAAGTGTCGCCCAGTTCGGTATGGACCAGGGAAGCCAACCGAGTCTCTTCGACGAACTTCCTGTAGAGACGTGAAAGTCGACCCTCGGAGAGCGCCCGGTCCAGGATCTGAAAGGCGTCGTGATCACTCTGATGAATGGAGGGGGCGGGCAGGGCCACCAGCATTCTGGGCACGCGGCTCCGTCGCCGAACGTTGATTTTGACCCGGCCGCGGTTCTCCGCCTCCCGGGGTGGAAGGACCGGTGGCGGATCCCCGGACGCTGTCTGCTGGAAGAACTGCTCCACGGTCCGGAGAGTGAACTCCGGGTCCGTGTCGCCGGCGACGGCCAGCACGGCGTTCTCGGGGACGTAGTACCTGCGATAGTGTTCCAGCATCTGTTCCGGGGTCAGCGCCTGGATGTCCCGGCTCAATCCGATGATGGGGAAGCGGTATGGGTGACTCTCGAAGGCCTTCATCTCGACCGATCGGCGAAGCGCTCCCCAGGGGTGATCCTGTTCCATTTTGGATTCCTCGAGGATCACCTGCCGCTCCAGTTCGAATTGCCGGGGGTCGAAACGATTGTTTGACATCCGGTCCGCCTCGATATCCAGGGCGCAAACCCATCGGTCGGCGGCGAAGCTGAAGAAATAGGCCGTATAGTCCTGCGTGGTGAAAGCGTTGTTGGAGCCCCCATGGAGCGCCGTGATCCGATCGATCTCTCCGGGCCCGTAGCGTCCCGTGCCCTTGAACATCATGTGCTCCAGAAAATGGGAAATTCCGGTAAGCCCCGGAGTCTCCACTCTGGAACCCACCCGATAGCAGATCATGGTGGTGACGACCGGGCTGGTGTGATCCGGGCGTACCAGCAGGGTCAGTCCGTTGTCCAGACGGTGCCGATGGACTGGAGGAACCCGGAATCGGGTCAAGCCCGGTTGCCTCCGGGGATGTCGTTATTTCCGGGAACTCGAGATTCCGCCATCTCTTTTGCGCCGGGGTCGCGGGACACTGATACAATGGTCCGATCCATGAGAGACCCAATCCAGTACTCCGGCTGCCGGCCTGGTTTCGGGATCCGCCTGGTTTCTATCCTCACAGGTGTCATCGCCTTGATTATAGCGTCCGTCCCCGGCGCGCCGACGGTGAAACTGGCGAAGCTGACCGTTCCTTCGCTCGAGCGGAAGTCCCTCCTGAACGGGATGGAGGTGCTGATGCTCCCGCCGGGGCCCTCGCGCCGGTCATTCCGTCTCATGATCGAGAACGGGGCCGCGTTCGATCCCGTGGGCAAATGGGGCATCACCCACCTCACCACTCGGATGTTGCTGGAAGAAACGGAGCTTCGATCCGGGGCCCTGATTCAACGGCAGCTCAAGAGCCTCAACGGCCAGTTGGAGCTTCAGGTCGATTGGGACGCCATTTACCTCTACGGTAGCGCTCCGGAAGAGAATCTGGCGGCAGTGCTGGGGCTTTTGGGGGAGATCGTCGTGCGCCCCTTTTTTCGGGAGGAAACTTTCGAGAGGCTGCGGAAGGAGCAACTGGAAGAAGTCGAGAAACAGTTGAAGAGACCCGAAGTGGTCACGCAGCAAGCGTTTCTTGCCCATCTTTTCGGACCGAATCCATACGGACACGGCGTTCTGGGGACGGTGGAGACGCTGGAGAACCTGGAGCTGCGAGACGTCAAGATCCAATACCGGAAGCTCTTTCTTCCCAACCAGGCCAGGCTCGCCCTGCATACGTCTGCAGAGCCGCAAGCCATATTCCGTGAACTGAGTCGCCGCTGGGGCGTCTGGATCAGTGCCGAAGCGGCTCCGTTCACGTTTCGCCGGGCCCCGGTCCCGGAAGGTTGGCGGATCCTGTTGCAGGACCTGCCGGGGGACGAGGCCCTCTTTCGCTGGGGCAGGGTTGGCGTCGAGATGGGCAGCAGAGATTACTATGCCCTCAAGATGTTGGAGGAGTATCTGACGCTCTCCTTGCCGGCGTTGGCCCGGGCGGTCGAGGCCGAGCAGCAGATCCAGGCCTCTTCCCGAGTGAAAGCCTTCCGGATGCCGGGATACCTCCAACTGAGTCTCAGAACCTCCTCGGACCGTCTGATGCCCTATCTGAAGGAGTTTCTTCAGACCATGAGTGGGCTTCGCGAGGGCCAGGTGGACCCGTCCCTGATGGAGGAAGCCAGAAGTCTGGCCTACCTTGAGTTCCGCAATCGGTTGGAAGATCCGGTTGCGCGCCTGACTCGTATTCTGGACACCAGCCTCTATGATCTGGGTGTCACCTACATCGCAAACTATGGTCTCCGCTTGCGGCGGGTCACACCCGAGGACTTTCGAAAGCTCCTGATGGAGTACCTCTCACGAGACTCGTCACTGCTCGTCGTCGGTGGTCCCGCCGCCGCACTCAAGCCGGAACTCGAGGAATTGGGGCCGGTTCAAATCTCGACCGTCCGTTGAACTGTATTTGGGGCTCGGCTATATTCTAGGAGTCTGCGGCGAATTTTGTCCGCGGCTCAGAGGGGGTGGATTCTCCCCATTCGGTGGTCCGGCACCAGCAAGATCGCTTCAGGATGCGACAATGGCGGAAGTGGCCGAAAAAGTGGAATTCCTGCTGCGGGGGGCCGTAGAGGAACAGGGGATGGAACTGGTTCACATCCAGTACCTTTCTCAACAACGGAGTCCGTTGTTGAGAGTTTACATCGACAAGCCCGGAGGAGTTACGTTGGAGGACTGTCAGACCGTCAGCCGGCAGGCCGGTGTTCTCCTGGACGTGGAGGATCTGATCTCCGACCGGTACGTGTTGGAGGTGTCTTCTCCGGGTCTGGATCGCCCTCTCTTCCGCATGGAGGACTACTTGCGATTCTCGGGTCGAGAGGTTCGTCTCACCACACGGGAGAAGATCGACAGTCGCCGCCGGTTCAAGGGTTTTATTCAGGACCTTCGTGACGGCATCGTGCAGTTGAGTTGCCAGGACAAGACTTACCGGATCCCCTTCGGCGTGATCACCAAGGCCAACCTGGTCCACCGGTTCGGCGACTCGTTCAGGAAGTAGAATCGGCCGCGACGGGCGGCAACAGTGAGGATATAGCGAAGCATGTCGAATGCCCTCAGTCAGAGCATCGAACAGCTCAGCCGGGAAAAGGGTGTCGAATCCAAGGTCATCTACGAAGCCCTTGAGGACGCGATGGCGGCCGCCGCCAGGAAGCACTTCAGGACCGAGGAGGATCTGCAGGCGCGATACGATCCGGTCACCGGCACGATCGAAGTATTCGCCGTCAAGCGAATCGTGGAGGAAGTCGAGGAAGAAGATACGGAGATGGCGCTGTCCGAGGCCTTGCAGTACGACGACAGCTTCGAAGTGGGGGACTACCTGGAGATCCCGAAGCCTCCTCTGGAGCTGGGGCGAATCGCTGCCCAGACGGCCAAGCAGGTCATTTTCCAGAAGGTTCGGGAAGCCGAACGGGAAAATGTCTTCGAGGAGTATTCGGGCCAGATCGGACAGGTGGTCCACGGAATCGTGCGGCGCCACGAGGGGGGGAACATCGTGCTGGACATAGGCCGGACCGAGGCCGTGCTCCCGTACAACGAGCAGGCCCGCACCGAGGAGTATCGGCCGGGGGATCGCGTGCGAGCGGTCATCATCAAGGTGCACCGGCTCTCCAAGGGGCCCCAGATCGTGGTTTCCCGAGGGGACCCCAGCCTCTTGGTCCGCTTGTTCGAGGCCGAGATTCCCGAAGTCTACGACCACACCGTCATCATCAAGAATGCGGTCCGGGAAGCGGGTGAAAGGGCCAAGGTGGCGGTGTCAAGCCGTGACGACAACGTGGATCCGGTGGGTGCCTGCGTCGGGATGAGGGGCAGTCGGATCAACGCGGTGATCCGGGAGTTGCGGGGAGAGAAGATCGACATCATCCAATACTCCGACGACATCGTCGAATACACGATCAACGCTTTGAATCCCGCTCGGATTTCCAAGGTGCTGGTCCAGGATCCGCTGGACAAGGTTCTGGAGGTCATCGTCCCGGAGGATCAACTGTCTCTGGCCATCGGCAGGAAGGGACAGAACGTTCGTCTGGGTTCCAAGCTGCTGGGTTGGGAAATCAACATCAGGAGCGAGGAGGACAAGAAACAGGAGATCCTGGCTCAGATGGAACAGTTGGCCGCGCAGGCCGCGCAGGCCGCGCAGGCTGCGCAGCAGGACGCACAGCCGGGCCTGGATGAGTTGGAGGGTCTGGGCGAAAAGACTCGAATTCGTCTTGAGGAAGCGGGTGTGAAGACCATTGAGGAACTCTCGAGCCGAACGGTCGAGGACTTGTCGGCCATTCCCATGATCGGCGAAAAGTCGGCGCTGAAGATCCTTGCCCTGGCTGAGGATTGGGTCCGTAATCAGGCCGAGGGCGCGGCTGAGGAAACTTCCGGGGAAGCTGAGCCCGAGTTGGTCTGAACCACTGTTATGATGTTCTTGAAAGCCCTTGTGGACAGGCGGGCTCCGGACCGGCGCACGGAAGCGTAGAAAGCATCAACACGGTTATGGAACAGGTGAGAGTCAACGAACTGGCTTCGGAATTCGAGATGCGGAGTACTGCGGTCATCTCGGAGCTCAAGAAGATCGGGGTCTGGGTGCCTTCGCCCGAGACTCCGGTGGACTTTGACATCGCCAATCGTATTCGCCGGCGGCTGCAACTCGTCATCGATACGGAACAGGAGGAACAGGCCCGGTCCGTAAAGGCGAAGGTCAGGAAGCGGCCGGCCGCCAAGCCTCGCAAGACAATCAAGCAGTTGGGCCAGCCCAGGAAAGCCGCGTCGCCATCGGCGGAGACGATCGAAAGCCCGTTCCTCCTGGGATCGCTGAAGCCCAGAAAAGGGAAGGGAAACTATCGAAGGATCGTGACCGACGCGCCGGAGGCGGTCCTGGAGAAGACGGAAGTCACCATCGACGACGAGCCCATCATCGAAAAGGTCGAAGCCCAGATTTCCGCGGAACTTCTGGAACAGGCCCAGCGAATGGTCCTTTCCACGCAGGCGCCGGTCGCTTCCACCAGCCTTCCTCTGGTGCCCCCGGGCACGGCTGGACCGGTGGCTCCGCCTCCAGTCCCGGCACCCCCGGCGGCGGAAGATGCCGTGAAGCCGGCTCCGGACGAGGCACTCGCTCCCGAACTTCCGCAAGAGGCGGTCGAGGTCACGGCCGCTGCCGAAGTCGAGTCTCCGGTCGCCGAAACACCGGCGGCGGAACCCCCGCCCGCCGAGGTTGTCAAAGAGCCCGAAGGTCCCGCGGTGATCACGGTCAGCGATTCGGTGACCGTGAGGGACTTGAGCGAGAAATTGGGTCTCAAGAGCAAGGTGCTCATCAAGGAGCTCTTTTCCCGGGGCGTGATGGCCACCATCAATCGGAGTCTGGACCGCGACACGACTCAGCAGTTGTGCGACATCTTCGGCGCGCAGGTCGAGTTCGTTTCCGAGCAGGAAGCGCTGGTCCAGGAGGATCAAGTCGCCGAACGTCCGGAGGACATTCGGGTGCGGGCCCCCGTCGTCACCGTCATGGGGCATGTCGACCATGGCAAGACCTCGCTATTGGACGCCATCCGGGAATCGCGCGTGGCGGCATCGGAGGCCGGAGGGATCACGCAGCATATCGGGGCTTACCACGTCTCCGTCGATGGCAGCAGGATTGTCTTCCTGGACACGCCCGGCCACGAAGCCTTCACCCTGATGCGGGCTCGCGGAGCCCAGGTGACCGACATCGTGGTCCTGGTCGTCGCTGCGGACGACGGCGTCATGCCTCAGACTCTCGAAGCCATCGACCATGCCAAGGCCGCCGATGTTCCCATCATCGTGGCCGTCAACAAGATGGATCGGCCGGACGCCCGGCCGGACCGGGTCAAGCAGCAGTTGGCGGACCGCGGGCTCGCGCCCGAGGATTGGGGCGGTGACACGGTCATGGTGGAGGTTTCCGCTCTGGCCCAGACCAACCTGGACCTGTTGCTGGAAATGATCCTTCTGGTGTCGGATCTGACGGAGAGAACCGCCAACCCCCAGAAGTCTGCCGTGGCGGTTGTGCTGGAGGCTCAACTGGATCGGGGACGCGGTCCGGTGGCGACGGCATTGGTCCAGGACGGGACGCTTCGGGTGGGAGACTCCTTCGTTGCAGGCACGGCCTACGGCAAGGTGCGCGCCATGTTCGACGACCGGGGAAAGCCGGTCTTGGAAGCGGGCCCCAGTTCCGCCGTCGAGGTCCTGGGGCTGCACGATCTGCCCCAGGCGGGAGACTCCTTCCAGGTGCTGGCAAGTGCCGCCAAATCACGGGAAATCGCGGAGCAGAGACGCCAGGAGCAGCGCCGGAAGGATCTGGCCAGATCGGGTCCGATGGGTCTGGACAAGCTCTTCGCCCAAATGGCAACGAAGGAAGTCAAGGAACTCGACCTGGTCATCAAGGCCGACGGGCGGGGATCGGTCGAGGTCCTGGAAGGTTCGCTTCGGAAACTGAGTGGAGAGAAGGTCCGGATCAAGATCGTCCACAGTGGTGTCGGGGCCATTTCCGAATCGGACGTCTTGCTGGCCGCCGCATCCCATGCCCTGGTGGTGGGCTTCAATGTCCGTCCCGAACGCAACGCTCAGATGACCGCCGAACGAGAGCAAGTCGAACTTCGCATGTACACGGTCATCTACGAGTTGATCGAGGAAATTCAGCACGCCATGCTCGGTCTTCTGGAACCCACCATTCGTGAGCGGTTGGTGGGCCGGGCGGAAGTGCGCGACACTTTTCGAGTGGCCAAATTCGGAACCATCGCCGGTTGCTTCGTTCTGGATGGGTCGGTTTCCCGCAACTCACTGATTCGGCTGGTTCGAGACGGCACCGTCGTACACGAAGGCCGAGCCGCCTCATTGCGTCGTTTTCGGGACGACGTCAACGAGGTCAGGAGCGGGTATGAGTGCGGAATCTCGATCGCCAACTACCAGGACATCAAGGCCGGGGATGTGATCGAATCCTTCGTCAAGGAGACCGTGGCACCCCAATTGGTCTAGGAGGCTGTGGGGAATCTATCCACGGCGTCCCCATTCCGAGGCGCATTCGTCGATGCCCATCGTCTTCTGTTCGCTTGAGATTTATCTTCCCTACAGCCGATCCCTCAAGGAGAAGCGGAATGTGGTCCGCAAGACGGCGGACCGCCTGCGTTCCCGTCTCAATTTCTCCGTGGCCGAGATCGACTACCAGGATCTACACCGGAGAGCCCGCCTCGGCGCGGTCTCGGTGGGACCCGACCGGGTGACTCTGGAACGGGTCTCCAATCGGCTCATTCGGGAAAGCGAGAAGATTCTGGGAGGAGATCTGGTCGACTACCGGGTCGACATCTTCGATCATGATTGACGATTGATCGCCGTCGCCGGTCACCTTCCGCGGTCACCCTCTTCGCGTATGCTCTCCCCGCATTCCCGAAGCGGTGCGCCGAACCCACGGCTTCGGCGGGCCGCAACACAGGCACGGCGCCATGCTTGACGAAATCGTCCGCTTCACCCGCGATCACCATCGTTTCGCCGTCACCTCCCACGCTCGCCCGGACGGGGATTCCATCGGATCGGAGCTGGGATTGGGACTGGCGCTGGAGGCCCTTGGCAAAACGGTCACCATCGTCAACGCGGATCCCGTGCCGCGGGTCTACCGCTGGCTTCCGGGCGCCGAAAAAGTTCGGACCGTCGACCGGTTGGAAGGAACTTGGGAAGCCGTCTACGTCTTAGAGTGCAATGACTTGAAGCGCCCCGGGGTCCGGAACCTGGATCGCTATCCGGTGGTCAACATCGATCACCACGCCCGAACCGAACCTTTCGGGACCTTCAACTGGGTGGACTCGGCGGCTGCCGCCGTCGCCGAAATGGTCTACCGGCTTCTGCTGGAGCTGGAGGTGGCCGTCACGCCTGAAATTGCCACCAATCTCTATGTGGCGATTCTGACCGATACCGGCTCGTTTCGTTTTTCCAGTACCCACGCCGGGACCTTCCAAACGGCGGCCCGATTGACCGAGGCGGGAGCGGATCCGGGCTGGATCGCCCAGCAGGTCTACATGAACCAGCCGAGATCCCGAGTGGGCCTGCTCGTCAAGGTCCTGGACACATTGGAGATCCATCCCTCCGGGAGGATCGCCTCGATCTACCTGACGCAAGCCATGTTGGCCGAAGCCGGAGCCACCGAAGAGGATGCGGAAGGTCTCGTGAACTATGCCCTGGGTCTCGAAGGCATCCTGATGGCGGCCCTGGTCCGTCACGACAAGAACGGTCAGGTGCGGGTCAGTCTGCGTTCCAAGGGAGACTACGACGTGGGGTTGGTGGCGTCCCGTCTGGGTGGCGGTGGGCACCGAAACGCGGCCGGTTTGAGAATGAAGGGCGGGATCGGCCGTGTGTCCGCGGAAGTCCTGGGTTGCCTGGAGCGGCTGCTGGACCCGGTCGACCAAGGATCACCGGCATCTTGAGCAGACGGCGGGCCCGGCGGCGAGGAGCCGTGAGCAATACGGCCGACCGCTCTCGAAACGGCCCGCGCGGTCCTGTTCCACACGGTGTTCTGGTCATCGACAAGCCGGAGGGCCCCACCTCCCACGACATCGTGGCATCGGCGCGCCGCTCGCTCGGGATCCGGGCAGGGCACACCGGCACACTGGATCCCCTGGCGACCGGGGTCCTTCCCCTGGTGTTGGGCAAGGCAACCCGGCTGAGCCGTTTCTACCAGAACCAGGACAAGGAATATCTGGCCCGGATCGGTCTGGGACGGGCGACCGAAACCTACGACCGGGAGGGAGCCGTGGTTCGGGAAGGTGCGGTTCCCGAACTCTCGACTCGGGAGGTTCGGGAGTTTCTGGATCGATTCGTGGGCGAAATCCCCCAGCGGCCGCCTCTCTATTCGGCCGTTCGGGTCCAGGGCCGGCGGCTCTACGAACTGGCCCGGAGCAGACAGCATCCAGAGCCTCCCCTTCGCCATGTCAGGATTCATGGGATCGAGTTGTTGGAACGGAAACGTGAGGAGTGGACGCTCCAGGTCCACTGTACCGCCGGAACCTATATCCGGACGCTGGCGCACGACCTGGGCGAGGCGATCGGCTGCGGCGCTTTCTTGGAGAGTCTGAGACGGACTCGGTCCGGCGCCTTCGATCTGTCTCAGGCGATATCGCCCGAACGGATGGAGGAGGAATGGGACCGGGCCCACTTCCCCTTGGAGAAGCTGCTTCCGGAGCTTCCCCTGGTCGAGTTGGGAGAAGCCGAGGGGAGCCGGATCCGTCACGGAGGAAAGGTCCAGGTCGACCTCCGTCTCCCCGACGGTTGGTGCCGGGTCTTTCATGAGGGCCGTCTGGTGGCGCTCGGGGAAACGGACGCGGGGACGATTCAGCCGTCGATCGTCCTGGACCCGCTATGAGGAGAAAATGGGGGTGCCGGTGAAAGGGACTCTTCCGGAATTGGCTCCTTTGGTGGATCGGCTGCGTGGACGGCCACGCTTCCTCGTCTTCACGGGAGCGGGCATCTCCACGGGGTCCGGGATTCCTGACTTCCGGGGACCCCAAGGCGTCTGGAAGAAATGGACACCGGTCTACTACCAGGAGTTCCTGGCTTCCCATGAGGCCCGGGTCCGGCACTGGCAGTACAAGCTGGAGGGCTGGGAGGGGTTCCGCGACGCCAAGCCCAACGCGGCCCATCGTGCGTTGTCCCGTCTGGACCGGCAAGGGCGTCTTGACGCCCTGGTGACCCAGAACATCGACGGCTTGCATCAGTTGGCCGGGCATCCTCCGGGAAGAGTCATCGAGTTGCATGGAACCAATCGGATGGTGGAATGCACCGGCTGTGGCAGCCGTCGAGACCCGGACCCCGTCTATTCGGAGTTTGAGCGAACCGGAGAGCCGGCCCGGTGCTCGTGCGGAGGCTTCCTGAAACCGGCGACGGTCTCCTTCGGGCAAGCCATGCCCCGGGACAAGTTGGAACATGCCTTCGAGGCGGCCGCCCGGGCGCAGGTGGTCTGCTCCATCGGATCCACACTGGAGGTGGAACCGGCGGCCTCGGTGCCTCAAGCGGCCCAGCAGGGCGGCGCCTTCTACGCCATCATCAATCGGGGTTCCACGGCACACGACTCCATCGCCGATCTGAAGATCGAGGGGGACGTGAACCGGATTCTGCCGGAGCTTGCGGGAGCCTCGGCTTTCCACCCGCCGACCAGCGGGGATTAGGGAGACTACAAGTCCTTATCTTCTATCCTCCCCCCCTCTAGATCGCCTCTTTCCCGGCATAATAGACTGTCGCGGCCCCAGCAGCAGAATTCTCGCATGACCGCTCACAACCCAATTCACGTCTGTTGGACCATCGACTGCGAGGCCACCCAGAGGGCCATCGACGACACCGCTTTGGGCATCCGTTCTCTTCGCGGGTTCAGCGACCTGTTGCTGGAGAATAGTTGCGCCGGGACCCTGTTCGTGGTTCCGGGAGACGCCCGAGCGTATCCTGCGCTCCTGAGGGAGCTGGCTGCCAACGGCCTCCAAATCGGTCTTCACTTCCATCCCCAGTAGGAGGACTATGAGGACTATTGCGGGGCCTACACGGCCGAGGAGCAGCATGCCATGTACGGCCGTGCCCTGGAGCAGTTCGCCGACGCGGTCGGGTTCGTTCCCAAGACCTTTCGAACCGGGAACTGTTCGGCGAACGACGCCACCTTCCCGGTGACCCAGGAGTTGGGGTTCACCAGTTGCTCCCATTCCATGCCGGGACGAAATCTGCCCGGACTCAGAAGCAACTGGGTCAATGCCCCCTTGAGCGTCCACTCGACTCACCGAGCGAACCGGCTCCTGGAGGGGGACATGGACTTGGTGGAGGTTCCGGTGACCACCGACCCCGACTCCATGCTCTGGTCCGGAGGCCATTCCCAGGACCTGCGGGTGGAACTGTTCGACGCCAAGAACCATCGCTACATGATCGACAAGATTCTGTCACGGGAGCAGGCGCGTCCTCCCGGACGGGTCCGAACCGCGGTGATTCTGACCCACAACATCTTCGACTATTCGGATCCCGGGGACTTTCGCCGCCAGACCCTGCAGCAGATGATCCGCGACTTCGAACAGCTGGCGGACCGGAAGAGGCTCGATCTGATCCCCTCGACCATTGGCGCGGCGGCGAGAACTCATCGACTTGCCGCCGCCGCCCGATCCGAGGAAGAGGCCGACTGATGGGTTCCGGCGAAACCTCCTTTCCCATTCGGAAGATCCCCTTCGGATCCATGGGCGGACTGTACGATCAGGACGATGTCCAGGCGGCGCTGGAGGTTCTCCAAGCGGCGGCGGAAGGGGATGGAAGCTTCTTTCCCCTCCCCGAGGAAGTGGATTTTCAGAACGCCTTCGCCCGCCACGAGGGGGCCGCCAAGGCGGTGGCGGTCAACAGCTGCGGCACCGCCCTGGATCTTTGCATGATGGCGTTGGGAGTGGGACCGGGCGACGAGGTGATCACCACTCCGCTCACTTTCGTCTGCACCGCTACCTGCGCCCTGGCCCGGGGCGCCGACGTGGTCCTGGCCGACGTGGATCCGGAGACGCTCTGCCTGGATCCGGACCAGGTGCGCCGCCGCATGACCGAACGGACTCGGGCCGTGATCCCCGTTCACTTTGCCGGTCTGGCTGCGGACTGTGACGTTTTTGAGCGACTCACCCGCGAAACCGGTGTGCCCGTCGTCTACGACGCCGCCCACGCCGTCTCCACCAAGTGGGGGGACCGGCCCATCGGCGGCTTCGGACAGGCCAGTTGCTACAGCTTCCAGTCCAACAAGAACATGACGACCCTGGGGGAGGGGGGCGCCGTGACGACGGACGACGAGGAGTTCGCCGAGAACGTCCGGCAGATGAAGACTTTCGGCTATGTCTACGGGAAGGAGACCCGGGTGGTCACGGTCGGATTCAACTACCGGATGACCAAGGTCCAGGCGGCGGTGGGGATTTCGCAACTCCGGAAAATCGACCGGGTGGTGGCCCGCCGCCTTGAGGTCTTCCGCGAGATGCACCAGCGATTGGCAGGGGTGGAGGAGATCATCCGTCCCGCCGGAATCGAGCCGGGTCACGGATGCCACCTCTATGTCTGCCGCTTGGATACGGGACGGGTACCGTTCGGCCGGGACGCTTTTCTGAGGATGCTCAAGCAGAAGTACCGGGTCGGCTGCGGCATCCACTACCCAGCGGTATGGAAATGGGACGTAATGGCGAGGCGGCGTTACGGTGAGGCGGCCGCCGGCTGTCCCGTCGCGGCGCTGGCCGGTAATCAGGTCTTCAGCCTCCCCCTCTTTCCTCAAACCACGCCCGACGACTGCGCCTACCTGGCCTGGGCCCTGAAGCAGAGCCTCCTGGAAACCGAATGACGGCGCGCAAGGTTCGCTGGGCCCTGGTGGGAGCGGGAGATCTGGCTCGAAAACGCCTCGCCGCGGCCATCCAATCTCAACCCTGCAGCGTCCTCCACAGCCTGGTCAGCCGGGACCCTGAGGCTCGGTCGCCGGAGTTGGGAGCGCTTTCGCCCGAATCGATCCACGCCCGCTTCGAGGAGATGCTGGAGGACGATTCCGTCGACGCCGTCTACCTGGCCACGCCGGTCTTTCTGCACGCTCCTCAGGCGATTGCGGCGCTGGAGGCGGGAAAGGACGTCCTGGTGGAAAAACCCATGGCACTGGATCTCCGGCAGGCCAGGACGATGTGCCGGGTCGCTCGGGACCGGGGCCGCCGGTTGTCGGTGGCCTACTACCGCCGTTTCTGGCCCCGTTTCCAACTGGTCAAGGAGATGCTGGGCCAGGGCGAACTGGGCAAGCTGGTCCTGATCCGGATGGCCCTGCACAGCTGGTATCCGGGACGGGGCGGGGAAGCCGCGGATTGGAGGATCACGCCTTCCAAGTCGGGCGGGGGAGTGCTCAGCGACGTTGGTTGCCATCGTCTGGATCTGCTGGCCTGGTGGGTGGGGATGCCCGACAAGCTGGTGTCTCAGGTCCTTACCCTGACCCATGAGTATCCAGCTGAGGATTCGGCCACGGCGTTGCTGGAATGGGAAGGCGGTCCGGCCGGCACCCTCTCCTTCAACTGGAACAGCCGGACCTGGACCGACGAGATTCACGTGGTGGGGACCGAGGCCAAGCTCACCCTCCATCCGTGCGACGGCGAGACGGTGACCATTACGGTGGGCCGCAACGTGGAACGGCGCCGGGTTCCCAATCCCGAGAACGCTCACGGTCCCGTGGTGGACGACTTCGCCTGGTCCATAGTGGAAGACCGTCCCCCACGATTTACCGGCGAGGATGGCCTCCAGGCAACCCGTATCATGGACGCCATCTTCCGGTCCGCCCGGCAGGGCGCCTGGACCGCGCTAGGTTGAACCCATGGACGCCTCGTCGCTGGAACAACTCCGCTCCCATTTCGAGTCGGTCAGCCGGACCCTCGGTAGTGGGTTGCGCCGGCGGACGACCCATTTGGTCGCCCTGGTGGCCAAGTGGCAGAAAGAAGATCTGGTTCCGGGCCTGAGCGACCTCGACTTTCGCGTCATCTGCGACGATGAGACTTCGGGAGAAGACTGGGTCGTGGTGGATCAAGCGGTAGGCGAGATCCATCTGGAGATGGTTCGCGCGCACCCGGAATGGAACCGGATCAACGAGCACACCGCCGGCGCCGGCCTTACCCTCGCAGAAGCCATGGACCAACGCTTCCACAACTCCGAGTACGCTGCCTGGTCCGTCTGGTGGGGACAGGAGGATTGGTACCGGAGATTGGAGAGCCAGATCCGCCGAAGGCCATTCGACGTGCTGGACGAGCACTACCATCTCAGCCGTTTTCTGGGTTACTACTCCCCCTACATCCGAGGCATCGATCCTCCCATCAATCTGGGTCCCTTCGAGACCAAATACCCACTCCACTCCCGCTGCTGGCATTACTTCGCGCCTCCCATGCTTTCGGCGGTCTCCCTGCTGGCGAGGCGTAATCTCCCGGGCAAACGCCGCGGGCTGAGCTGGCTCCGGAGAGCGGGCCACATTACGGCGGCGGTGGAGTCCGTTCTGCACCAAGTGGACAGTCACTACGAGACACGGGAGTTGGCTGACCCAAGCCGGCTCGGCGAATTCGAGAAATTCCTGTTCACGGCCTTCGCCGAGATGCGCGACCCGGTGCGCGAGTCGATCCGCCACCTTCGGCTCCCTGCCACGTCGGACCCCGAGAAGCTGAAGAGGAGCCTGTCGGCAATGGTCTCCGATCCCCTTTCCAGCCTCATCGAGAACGTGCGTTTCGTGAGGATTCGGACCGGCCGCTACCACTTCTACGTCAATGCTCCCTGGCACTTCGAGGTCCAGGAGCTCATGGCCATCGAGTTGAAATGGGCCCGCAGACTGAATCATGGAATATTCAGCAGCATCCGAACCATTCTGGGGCAAGGCGGCCTGAGCCCGGCGGAGTGCCTCCATCGCCTGGAGATCGACGTGGACCCGGTTCAGGCCGAGTCCATGGCGTTCATGGCGGATCTCTCCTCCCGGACTCCCCAAGACCCGGATCTGCGGCGGCTCTTCCAAGAGGCGGCAGCGTGCTTTCCCTTCTACTACCGTCTCCTGGAACAGTCGCTGGTTCGCAGTCTGGATTGGGTTGCGCGTTAGGTTCCCGGACGCCAGCGCACGCGTAACACCAGGTCTTTTCAACCGGAACTGTGGCCGTAGTAGACTGATCCCGGACAATGCCGACCCCGAAAACGCAGACCGTAAACTGGCGGCGCACCGCCGCCGTTCTGACGGCCGCTGCCATGTTCCAGATTCCGGCGGCGGGTCAGGACGGCTCGGCCGAGGATGTCCGCCGAGTCCAGTCCATCCTCCATGACCGGTGCCATTCCTGCCACAATGCCCGGCTGTTGCAGGGCGGACTCTCTCTCCGGACCTTGACCGACGTCTTGAAGGGGGGAGTCAGCGGACCGGCCCTGGTCCCCGGGTCCAGCAGGGAGAGCCTCCTCTTCCAACGGGTCAGCGGCCTCCAGGAACCTCGGATGCCGTTCCGGAAAGAGCCCCTGGCCTCGCAGGAACTGGCTCTGCTGCGGCGTTGGATCGACCAGGGAGCGATTTGGCCCACCGATCAGCCACCTCCCGCGGCGACCCCGCGGCTTGCGCCCCGCTGGCCCTCCGTTCCGGAGGGGCCGGCGCACCTCACGAATCCTCTCGATCGCTTCGTGGCGGCGTACTTCTCCGCTCAGGGGAGACCGTTTCCCCAGCCCGTCTCGGACCGGGTTTTCGTGAGGCGGGTCCATCTGGATCTGTGGGGGCTCCTGCCCTCTCCCCGGGAAGTCGAGAGCTTCCTCTGGGAAGAGGGCGGCGGGAAGCGGGAACGGCGGGTCCGAACGCTGCTGGCGGATTCGGGCCGCTACGCCGGGCACTGGATAAGTTACTGGAACGACCTCCTGCGCAACGACGAAGGAGTCCGCTACCACGGGGAACGGGAGCCGATCTCGGAATGGTTGTGGAAATCGCTCCTGGAGAACTTGTCCTACGACCGGCTGGTGCAGGCGCTCCTGAATCCGGCGGCCGAGGACGATCCCCGGGGTTTTCTGGTGGGGGTCAACTGGCGGGGCGAGATCAACGCCAGCCAGAGCCGATCCATGCAGGCGGCGCAAAACAGCGCCCACGTCTTTCTGGGCGTCAATCTGAAGTGCGCCTCCTGCCATGATAGCTTCGTGGACCGCTGGAAATTGTCCGACAGCTACGGCCTCGCCGGCCTCTTCGCCGAGGAGGAGTTGGAGCTGGTGCGCTGCGACGTCCCGCTGGGACGGACCGCGACGCCCCGGTTCATCTTCCCCGAGTTGGGGGAGATTTCCGCCGGCGACCTGGAGCAACGGCAGCGGCAGGCGGCGGCAATCTTCACCTCGCCACGCAACGGGCGGTTCGCCCGAACCCTGGTGAATCGCATCTGGAGCCGGCTGCTGGGCCGCAGTCTCGTGCGGGGCATGGATGACCCGGAAAGCGCCGCCTGGTCCCCCGATCTCCTGGACTGGCTGGCTTGGGACTTCGTGGAGAATGGTCACGACCTCCGGAGGCTGCTGGCACAGATCCTGACTTCCCGGACCTACCAAATGCCGTCGGCCCAGGATTCGACGGCGGCGGAAACGGCCCCACCGTTTGGGGGACCCGTCCCGAGGCGTCTGACTGCGGAGCAGTTCCTGGACGGCGTCTCCTCGGTGACCGGAGAGTGGAAGATCCTGCGCTCCAGCTCGGGTGCTCCAGGCCGGCCCAGCCGCGCCTGGAGATTCAAGTCCAGCCCCTTGACCCGCTCCCTGGGGCGTCCCATACGGGATCAGGTGGTGCTGGAGCGCAACCATGACTCCAGCACCGTGCAGGCCCTGGAGCTCTCGTTCGGAGAAGAGTTGAACCGGTTGATCCGCAGCGGAGCCGCCAGATTGGCCGGGCAACTCCGACCGGTACCCCGGAATCACTTCGACAGCGGAGACGTGAGGTGGGGAAGGGTGGAAGTCGACGTCGACATCGAGGGGTTCCGCGAGTTGAGGCTTCTGGCCGTCGACATGGATTCCTACGACCCGTCGCGGGTCCGAGTGGCCTGGACTGCCGCTGAACTCGTGGGTCCCGAGGGAGTGACGCCGCTTCACCGGCTGCAGTTCGAGGGGAAGTTCGAGAAGGGGCCGGTCCGATTCGTGGAGCGAACGACCCGGCGGGTCGCGGCTGCCGACGGGACGACCACGACGGTCGCCGAAACGACACCCTATTCGTATCCCGCGGCGCTGGTCACCGGACTGCCCGGCGAGTTGGTCTTTCCCCTGGACGGGAACGGATTCACTCGTTTTCGGGCCGTTGTGGGCGTGGACGAGGAGAGCTTGGGGAGCGATATCCATCCCAGCGTCCGTTTCTTCGTTTTCGACCGGGAGCCTGACCGGGACCGCTTGGTCCGGGAGGAGGGAGACGCGCCCGTGCCCAGAGCTCCGAGGGTGTTCTCGGGGGACGAGTTGGTCACCTATCTCTACCGCTATTGCCTGACGCGGGATCCATCCGGTTCAGAGCGGAAACTTGCCCTCTCCCTGTTGGGGAACCCCGGCCCCGAGGGCGCACTGGATTCGGAAGGCGTGGAAGACCTGCTCTGGGCCCTCTTCCTCTCCCCCGAGTTCCAGACCATTCGCTGAAGTACCCCTTCGGAAAGGGACAGTCTCTTTTTCGAACGAAAGGGACAGCCTCGGGAAAGGGGGGCCGGGAAAGGGACAGTCTCGATTTCGGGACCGGAACAGACCGGAACAGACCGGAACAGACCGGAACAGGGACCGGAACAGGAACGCGCGTTGTGATCCTTGAGAGTCCGCCCGGAAGCAGAGCGGTGTACCTTTGGCAAATGGATGGAAGTCTGGAGGACTGTCTACACATCAAGAGGACAATTCAGCCTATTGGGTGGTTCCCGTGATCTGGGTCGTTCGGCGCCACGCCGGCAGAATCGACAGTCGGCGATCAGGCGAGTCTACGAGACGAAGGCGTGCGAGCGCTGCTCCCGCAGGGAAAACATCGCTCCGCCCAGTTGAGGGATGGGGTGTCGGCGACGCCGATATCGACCTTGCTTTCGATACGTCTCCAGCAGTTGCGCCACCTTCTCTGCCGGCCCGACGGCCAATCCGTCCGTCAGAAACCGCAAACGCCGGCGAAAGGCTCCGGCACGGGTAAATCCACGTCGCTGCTCCTGATCGAGGATCCACTGGGGGATCGCCGCCTGGTTCTCCCGGGTGGGGACAGCTCCTCGATAGTACAACCGGGACCGGTAACTGCTGTACACGTCCGTTCCGGGATCCGAGGGGAACAGCTCCTCCAGTGGAATCAGGCCTTGATTCTCGCCGGTGAGTCTCCAGCGGGCCGAGCCCAATTTCCACTGCTCGGGCCGCTTGACCAGCCCGGCCCGGACGGCGTTGAGTTCCACGTAGAGAATGGCGTCCTGGACGGCTTCGAGTCCCAAGAGTTCCGGGTTCTTGAAACGTTCACTCCAAAAATGTCCTCGCCGTCGAAACTGGCGGTTGTACCACAGGGCATACTGACCGTCCACGTTCTGCATTAGTTTCGACACGTCAAAGAGACGCTGGTTGAACGCCTCCCACTCGGCGACGGTCCAATCGGCGGTTGTCTTCTCTGCCTGTCGCCCATAAAGCTTGTGGGCGCTGTCCATCAACTCGTCGCGGGACAAGGCGCGGGGTTTCTCAAAATGGACGACGAAGTGGAAATGATTGCCCATAATCTGAAATGCGGCCAGACGACACCGGTAGACACTGACGTAGAACAACGTCAGGTTCAGGAGTTTGCGACCGGCTTCGTGGTTTTCAAAGGGGAACCAATCGCGTTCGCCGGCGACTCGATTGGTGAGGTGATAGAAGGCGGCTTCTGAACTCTTGTGTCGTGCGGTTCGGGGCATGGCCACGATCTTCGGTTCGGTTAATCGGACTCCGACTCGCGGGAGAGTCGTTTCGCAACCCTCTATGACAAAAACGATTTAGAACTGAGAAAGGCGAAGGAATCTCAAGAAAATCAGCAACCCCCCTGTTTCCGGAGGCAACTGGGGAAACTTTACCAAGTGACCGCGTGGGGCTTGGCAGTCGAAAGAGCCGCCACCTTTGCGGTCTGCCCCGTGGCTGCCTGGTCTGACCTGTGCCTCCCATCCCAGAAAAATAGACTGTCCCCTTTGGGAACCGCTTTTTGGGGAACCGACTGGAGAGCCGGTCAGGCCTCGACCGACAGTGTCCGCATCCGGTTGACGGCCATGGCCACCTCGTAGCGCCGGGGCCGGGCGAGATTGCCCACCTTGAACGGAGACAGGATATCCAGTCCCTTGGAGTCCAGATCATCCACGAGCCGGGCCAGAGCCTGCTCCAGGATCAGATCGTCCGTAAAGTACCGGGTCGCCATATGGTGGATGGCGAGTCCGATGGCCCGGGTCTGTGACGAATCCACGAGTTGTTCCAGGGCGGACAGATCGACGACAGCACGGCCGTAGGAGAGTTTTCGCATTCCCCTGGCATCGATCTTGACGGTCCGCCTGCCGCGCCTGGCATCGAAGCTGCTCGCCCGGGGACGGCGCCGGAGGACACGCCCGAACCGGTCACCCCCTTCCCGCCGGCGCCGGCTGGGCTGTGCTTTTACGATGGATCGGGCCTCGGCGCTGACGTCCAGCGGACGATACTCGTCCATCATCACCACCGAGTCGGCCACGTCGAAATAGTCTCCGGACCCACCCATGACCAGGATCGTCGAGACGCCGCCGTCTCGAAACATCTGCCGGACCTTGTCGATGAAGGGGGTGATGGGCTCCTTGGATTTGGCCACCAACGCCTGCATCCGGGCGTCCCGGATGATAAAGTTGGTGGCCGAGGTGTCCTCGTCCATGAGTAGGAGCCGGCAGCCTATCTCCACGGCCTCCACGATGCCGGCCGCCTGCGAGGTGGACCCGGACGCATTCTCGGTGGAAAAGGTCTCCGTTTCTCTGCCCAGCGGGAGGTTTCGAATGAAGGGAGACAGATCCACCTTTTCTACGGAGCGTCCGTCTTCGGCGCGTATCTTGAGAGCGGACCCAATGGTGACCACCCCCTCCCGTCCGTCGCCGGGGACCTGGTTATAGACTCCCCGCTCCAGTGCGTTCAGCAGAGTGGTCTTTCCGTGGAAGCCCCCTCCCACGATGAGGGTAACGCCCGGTTTCAGGCCCATTCCCCGGACCGGTCCGGCGTTTGGCCGTTCGAGTTGGACTTCCAGGTTTGGGGGAGATCTGAAATCGATCACCGGTTGTGCGGGAGTGGGGACGAGAGGACGATCGTCTACGCCGCTGCGCCGGGGCAGTGAGGATCCGTTGGCCACGAAGGCCACGAGTCCCCGCTCGAGGAGCTGGTCGCGGAGCGCTTCCTGATCCTCCACGATCTGAATCTGCCTCTGCAGTTTCTCCCGCGGTAGGCGGGCGTAAAAAAGGGACCGGCGAACGATCCGGGGGAGTTCAAAGAGCAGCATCTCCGCGGCCTGGCGGCCACGGATCGACCGCCCGGCTGCAGGGAGACCGGCGGTGAAACGCGCCTCCAGAAATCTGCGGTGGATGACGACACTGTTGGCCTCCAGGACCTCCTGGTTCCCGCGATCAATCTCGAAGAGACCGCTGCGTCCGGTGCCCCGGCGCCCCGACGTGGTCTCGCGAATGGCCCGATGAAAGATCCGGGCCAGGAAGTCGGCCAAGGCGACGCGCCGGACCCGGTTGACGCTCAGAGATTCGCGAAAGCCGGCTCGGGCCGACTCCACGCGAACGCTCATCCGGGAGGGCGCAGCAAAAGGGTCCCCTTGAACGTGGTCCACCGAGAGCTGGAACCCACCCAGATCGTACGTTCCCCGGATGTCCCGGTAAGCCCTGTAGCCACGGCCGTCGATCCGCCTGAGGGTCCGTTCCAGATCCGCTCCCGTCGCCATCGGTGGTGACCTCGTCGACCTCTCCCGCCGGCCGCCGCTTCCGGCCGTTCCCATCCGCCCGGGCATCCGGCGGGCCCACTGTACCTGCGCGTTCCGGGTATAATCCACCCGGTTCGGTGGCGTCTTCAGGGGCGTAAGATTATGCAGAGCAGGAACTCCCGGTGAAGGTCTCATCAAGCACGGGCCGTACGCCGTGTGGGATCTTGTCCTGGGCGCTTGGCGTCGTCCGTGGACTCTACGATTGGGTGCTCAGGTTGGCCCATCGGCGGTACGCCGCCGCCATTTTGTTTCTGATCGCCTTCGCCGAGTCGTCCTTCTTTCCGGTTCCTCCCGACGTGCTTCTGATCGCCCTGTCCCTGGGCGCCCCCGGCCGGGCCCTGGGATTCGCGGCCATCTGTACGGCCGGGTCGGTGGCCGGGGGCGTGTTGGGCTACGTTCTCGGCCTCTACTTTTACGAGCTGGTGGGCCGGCCCATCATCGAAGTCTACGGCGCCCAGAGTGCGTACCTGGAGGTCCAGGCGCTGTACCGGGAATGGGACTCCATCGCCATCTTCGTCGCAGGCTTCACACCGCTTCCGTACAAGGTCTTCACCATCGCGGCGGGGGCGTTCCGGATCGATATCCCGACCTTCATCCTGGTTTCGGCCGTCAGCCGGGGAGCTCGATTCCTGCTGGTCGGGGCACTCATTTTCCGGTTCGGTCCCGGGGTCAAACAGTTCATCGACCGCTACTTCAGTTGGCTGACCATGGTCTTTGCGGTCCTCTTGCTCGGTGGATTCCTGCTCCTGAAATATGCTATCTATTAGTCGTTCTCCTGCCTCGGGGCGTGGCGCAGTTTGGTAGCGCGCACGGTTCGGGACCGTGAGGTCGGAGGTTCAAATCCTCTCGCCCCGACCAGACACAATCTGGTTACCGAAGGCTTTTCTCAGCGTCGTCCGGAATCGGAACGGGCGAACCACGGGTGGATGTCATGGCTGCTCGCCGCTATCGATTGACGGGCCGGGTCCAAGGCGTGGGCTTTCGGTATTTCACATACAGGTCGGCCCAGCGCCTGGGGGTGAGGGGTTGGGTCCGAAACCGGGAAGATGGAGACGTGGAGGTCCATGCCGAGGCTGAGTCCGGCACTTTGAAGGACTTCGAAGCTCAACTGCGGACTGGACCGTTTTTTGCCCGGGTCCTGGGCCTGGAGTGGACGAATGTCTCGTCGGGCCCTTTCTTGAACTTTTCCATTGAGAGGTGATCCGTGGAGGAATTGAAGAAGAAGATTCGGGAGATCCCTGACTTTCCCAAAGCAGGAATCCTCTTCTATGACGTGACGACACTGCTGAAGGACGCCGACGGGCTGCGTCAGGCCATCGATCTCATGGTGGACCCTTATGTCAGCGCCGGAATCGACAAGGTGGTGGGGATCGAATCGAGGGGATTCATCCTGGCGCCGGCCATGGCAGTGCGTCTGGGAGCCGGATTCGTCCTGGTCCGAAAGCCGGGCAAGCTTCCCGCTGAGACCATCGAGGTCGCCTACGATCTGGAATACGGACAGGATCGCATCGAAGTCCATGAGGACGCCATCGAAGCCGGTGAGCGGGTCCTCATCGTGGACGATCTGATGGCCACGGGGGGCACGGCCGCCGCCTGCGTTGAATTGGTCCGCCGCTTGGAGGGCAACCTGGTTGGCGCCGCCTTTCTGGTGGAGCTGGAATTCCTTCAGGGGAGAGCCAAAGTCCCCGGCGTCGAGATCTTCTCCCTCCTCAAATACTGACGAGCGGTAGCCCCCCCGATACAGCGCAAGACGTCGAATCTCCAGGTCAGGCTTCGGGAACGGGGGCCGGTTCCAGGCGATCGATTTCGGATTGAGCCTCCTCGGCCTGGCTGCTGGTGGGATAGTCGTTCGTGATTTTCTTGTAGTTCTCGAGAGCCTCGTCGATGTTGCCCAAGGCCTCGTGAGTTCGGGCGATCCGCATCAAGACCGTCTGTTCCGGAACCTGGGGAGTGGGGTCTCCCAGGAGTTGCTGGAGGTAGGTCAGGGCTTCCTGGTGATTCTCCTCCCCCGATGCCATATCCGCCAGGACGTTTCGCGACAGGTTCCTGACGTCGCTGTCGCCGCTGTTCTGCACGACCCATTGCAGATGCTGGCGGGCCTTCCCTGCGTCTTCGCTCTGGCGTTCGATCAGGCCCAGGTAGTACCGGGAGAAAAACCCGATCCTGGTGTTGGAATAGTCATCTGATATCTTCTCGAACGCCGCCTCGGCCGCCGCCTGCCGTTCCGCGACAGTGTCGAAACGGTACACCGGGGGTGGCTGCTGAGGCTGGTTCCGGTTCTCGCCTTCGGACTCGGCATCAGGTTCCGGAGTCAACTCCTTGACCGGGGCGTGGTACGTGTCCAGGGCCTCGGCGAACAATTTCTGGGCTTCCTGGTTGGAGCTTTCCCGGTATCCCTGCCAGATGTAGAAGCCTAGCAGGCTCGCCACGACGATCCCCGACCCCACCACCAACTGAGTTCGATTTACCACCGCCCACTGGGAAATCCCGCTCAATATCGAGTAAATCCGGTCCTCTTGAACGATCTCCCTGCGCGTCAACCTGCGAGCCACGGAACAACCCTCCTGCGGAATTCAGTTACTGATTCGTACTGTTTTGCGCCTGGCAGGACTCGAACCTGCGGCACAGGGGTTAGGAACCCCTTGCTCTGTCCTTCTGAGCTACAGGCGCAATCACAAATAGTCTAGCAGCCCGTGGCAAGCGTCGTCACGGGAAAGGAGTGGCAGTTGACGTGCCGGAAGTCTCGCTCCAACCCTTGATTTCGTGTAGCGGGGACCGTCGGCGCCACGGCCATCGTGACTTCTTCGACGCTCCATATCAGCATCTTCACCGCTTTGGCGCTGACGTATTTCATCCTCCTCCTCTACGCGTCTACGCGGCGACGGGAAGGATGTGGGCGGTTCTGCTCACCGATACGATTCAGTCCTTCATCATCGTGCTCGGGACGGTGCGGCTTCTCGTCCTGTCCATTGTGAAACTGGGCGGGCTGGGGGCGATGGTGGAGAAAGTCGACGAGCCGGCGCTTTTCCCTTTCACCGACAACTTCGAGGCGCTGGAGATACTCGGCTGATTCTTCATGGGCTTCGTCCTGGACTGAGGGTGCCGGAGTCTGGTGCAGAGAGCCTCTTCAGCATCCAGCGCGGCCGTGGTCATCGTCTTGCAGGCCGTCAGTTGAAGCCCGGCGCCAGTTTCTTTGTCTGGTCGCTCGATCCGGTCCTGATTGGCGTGTTAGTTTCCACTGTGGTCCTGGTGGTCGGCAGACGACTTGAGGAGGACAAGACAGGCTCGCCGGTTTCGGCTGAGAAATGAACATGTCGGTGCATAGGAAGAACGGAGAGACCTAAACATGTTGGATAGATTCTCCCGTCCAATAGCGTGCGTTCCCGGGCTCCTGTTCGTGATCGGAACCGCAGGCTGCTCGGTTTCGGACCCGGCCGAGGTGAAGAAAGAGCCGTCGTCGCCCATCGATGGCCTGAGCGCGGCCCTCAGCTTTCATGCCTCCTTTGACCAGGGTCCCACCGCCGATTTCGCCCGTGGCGATTCGCAGATCTACACGGCTCCCAAGTACGACCAGCTCGATCGGGCATCGCCCGGCATCGACGACCCGGACATCTCCATCGAAAACGACGCGGGCCACATAGGAAGCGCACTCAAATTCATCCGGAGCTACAAACGCGCCCTGTTCTACAGGTCGGAGAAGAACTTGGATTACTCGACCGACAACTGGGCCGGCACCATTTCCTTCTGGCTCAATCTGAATCCGGACGAAGATCTGGAGCCCGGCTATTGCGACCCCATCCAGGTGACCGACACCGCCTACAACGACGCCGCGCTCTGGGTGGACTTCAGCAAGGACCCGCCGCGGGACTTCAGGCTCGGGGTCTTCGGCGATCTCGACGTTTGGAATCCCCAGAAGATCTCCCCAAATGACAATCCCGATTTCATAAACCGACTCGTTGCGGTCACGAGTCCTCCTTTTCAGCGCGGTAGTTGGACCCACATCGTGATCGCGTACACCGCCTTGAACAGTGAGACCGGCGGCGCCGCCCGACTCTATCTCGACGGTGAATTACAGGGTGCCGCCGAAGGGATTCGCGAACCATTCACGTGGGATCTCTCCGCCAGCACGATTCGGCTGGGAATCAACTACGTCGGCCTGTTCGATGAGTTGGCGATTTTTGACAGAGCCCTCAGCAACGAAGAAGTCGGGATCCTCCACCAGCTCGAAGGTGGCGTGGCGGCGCTACACTAAATCGAAGAGGGAGTGAGCTTCATTCCGCCGGTAAACCGGGCAATGCCGTCCGGACTCCACTCCAACCCGAGTCCCGGACCGTCCGGAATCGCAATCCGCCCGTCTTCGTCCGGATGGATCGGAACCACCAAGAGATCTTCAATGTAGGGTGCCGGTGTGATGTATTCGACCCACCGCGCACAGGGAACGGCCGCGACGAGTTGCAGGTCGGCCGCCAAGCCAACGGCCGTATTCCAGCCGTGAGGGACGAATCGGATCGAGTGGTCGTCCGCATACTGGGCAATGCGAAACTCCTCGCTGATCCCTCCGACTTTGGTGACGTCGGGCTGGATATAGTCCACGGCTCTCCGTTCGATCCACTCGATGAATGACTGCCGCCGGGTGAAGACCTCACAGCCGGAAATGGGCAGCGGCGCATTTTCGGTCAATTTCACGTAACCCTCGAGATCATCCGGCCGCAACGGTTCCTCGAACCAGGCAATCTCATAGTCAGCGAGCATCCGCGCGGTCTGCAGTCCCCATTTGTAGCCGTGAGGCCAGAAGGCGTCTGACCCTCCGGCGTCCACCATCAACTCGATATCGGGACCCACCGTTCTGCGGGCGGCCTTGACGATGGCTTCATCAGTCTGCCGGTCGCGGCGGCCGAACGGCCCCCAACCGATCTTGAAGGCACGAAATCCCCGGCTGAGTCCGTCTTCCAGCGAGGCTCGCAGAATTGCGGGTTCATCCATCAACAGGGAACCGTATGGTTTGACGTGATCACGGTAGCGGCCTCCCAGCAACCGGCTGACGGGTTGGCCGGTGACCTTCCCGAGAATGTCCCAAAGAGCGATGTCGATCCCCGAAATGGCATGGGTGACGGCCCCGCCGCGGCCCTGCCAGAAGGTCTGCTGGTGGCAAGTCTCGGTCGTCGCCGCCGGATCCAGGGCGGAGGCGCCGATCAGGAACGGCCGCATCACTTCGATAGCGCCCCGGATCAGCCGTTCCGAGGTGAACACGCTGCCGACTCCGGTCACGCCTTCATCGGTGATGACCTCGACCAGCGTGTGCAGGTTGTTCTCGAGATCGGAAAATTTGTCATCCCATCCGCCATCGGGGGTTTCTCCGCGAAGCGGAAGGAGACGGATATCTCGAATCTTCATGGGACTCCCAACCGGTGGACTGCTGGCCAGGATCCGTCTATCGGCCGACGCCGAATGGGCGCGGCGGCATCCTTGCCGCTGTACTCGGGATGAACAATTTGGCAACGATGACCGGGCGACAAGGAAGTCACGCCTCCCAAGCTTTACTCAGAAATGATTTGCCACGTCACACTTCGTGTTCCGTAACGATCGGCTCGTCGCGGAGCTGGTGCCGCCGAGCTTCAGTGGCCCCGTGGTCTACGGCCAGATCGCCGTCGAAAACCACGCCGTATTCATCACGAGCGGATTGGATCGACACTTTCTCGTTCCTGACATCCCGCTGAACGGCCTCCGGAGGCCGTTCAAGGGGTTCGCCCCAGCCACCGCCCCCAGGTTGCCGATGGTAGAGGACGTCACCTTCCTTCAACGTGCTGGAAATCATGACGGGAAGGACTTCCTGGCCGCCATCCCGGGTCAGAACGGTGAGAGAACCGGTTCCAGGTTTCCCCGAGTAGAGTCCGTAAGGCAGGTGGTCGCGCCGGTCGGAACGGATGGCCAAGTGGGTTTCGCCCTCAAGCAACTCCCATTCCCTTTCGACGGCCAGGCCGCCGCGGTATCTTCCGGCGCCTCCCGAGTCTCCCACCAGGCCGTAGCGCCGGATGCGGAGCGGGTACTCGGTTTCGGCGTGCTCTACGGGTATGTTGCTGGCGACGTTGATGGGATTGCAGAGGCCGTCGTTGCCGTCCCGGTCAGGACGGCCGCCCCAGGTTCCGGTCATCAGTTCGTAATAGACATAGGGCGACCGGTCCTTTCGCAACCCCCCGATCACCACCAGCGTGTTGCCTCCTTCGCCGGCGGCCAGAATCCGGTCGGGCAGCAGCCCGGCCAGCGCACCGAAAATCGCATCGACCATGCGAAAGCCGGTCACGCCGCGCATCGAGGAAGCCCCGGGCATCACGACGTCGACGACGGTACCGGGCTCGGTGATGATGTGCAGGGGCTTGAACATGCCGGCGGTGTTGGGCACCTCCTCCCGCATGGCGCAGCGGACACAGACGGCAACGGCGCCTTCGGTGAAGGAGAGCGTGCTGTTGAGTGCTCCGCGGACTTGCGGATCCGTGCCGGTGAAGTCGGCCGTCAGGGAATCGCCTTCGATAGTGATCTTCACCCGGATACGCACCCTGGGCCCGCCGACGCCATCGCTGTCCATGTAGTCGGTGAAGGTGTTACTGCCGTCCGGCCAGGCGGCAATCTCGGCGCGCATGAGACGCTCGGTGTAGGCGATGAGATCGTCGGCACAATCGGCAAGAGTCCCGGGGCCGTGCCGCTCCACGAGCGACTGGATGGCGCGAGCACCGATATTGCAGGCTGCCACCTGGGCCCGGAGGTCGCCGATGGTCTGTTCGGGAACCCGGACGTTGGTTCGCATCAACTCGAAGATCGCCACGTCGGGTTCGCCCCGGTGGAAGAGCTTGAGCCAGGGAATGCGGAATCCCTCCTGAAAAATCTCCGTATTGTCACACGCCGAGCTTCCGGGCAGACGTCCTCCCAGGTCGAGGTGATGGGCCGTGCTGACGGCAAAGGAAACGCGACGGCCCTCGATGAATATGGGCTTGACGACGTAGATGTCGGGGATGTGCATGCCTCCGCCGAAAGGATCGTTCATGATGAAAACGTCCTCCGGCTCCATGTCGTCGCCGTACTTTTCCAGCAGGGTCTCCATGGCGTGTGGGACCGATCCCAGATGCAGGGGGATCGTCACGCCCTGCGCGATCATCTCGCCCCGGGCGTTGCACAGTGAGGTGGAGTAGTCGAGACAGTCCCGGACGATCGTGGAGTACGCCGTCCGATAGAGCGCCAGTGACATTTCGTCGGCAGCCGACGAGAGGGCGTTCTGAATGATTTCACGAGTGACGGGATCGATTTCAGCCATCGATGAATTCCAGGTTTAGATTCCCCTGTTGGTCCAGCCAGGCACGGGCGTCAGGCGGTACGACGATGGTCGAATCGTATTCGTCGATCAACAAAGGACCGTTTTGGGGGTCTGCCAGGTCGTTGCGGCCCAGGACGGGTGTGTCCATCACCGTTCCGGAAAAACAGGCCCTTCGGCTGGGCGCCCTGGTGCCCAGGTACGCGGCGGGCTTCAAGGCTCCCTCGTGACGCGGTTCGCCGGCCCGGCCGATCAATCGGACGGCCACCACTTCGATGGGATTGTCGGGGTCGGAACGGTGCCCGTAGAGTTTCTCATGCTCACCGACGAAATCCGTGCACAGATTCCGGACGGTGTGTTCACTGATCCGGCCTGCGGTGATCTCCAAGCGAATCTCGGAGGTCTGCCCCTTGAAGCGCACGTCGCAGGCGGCCGACAGCCGGACCTGTTCGGCCGGGAAGCCGTCGGCCTGGAACTGAGCCAGCATCTTCGTGCGCATCTCGTCGCTGACGTTCCGCAGCGCCGTCGCCGTCAGATCCGATCCGGAGAGCAGACAGCTCCGGACGTCGTGATGCTCGATTCCAGAAAAGAGCAGTCCCAAGGCGCTGAACAGGCCCGGCAGCGCAGGAACGATCACTCGGCCGATTCCCAGTTCTCGCGCCAGGCCCGCAGCATGGATGGGACCGGAGCCCCCGAACGCCATCAACACGAAATGGCGCGGATCGCGTCCGCGTTCGGTGGAGACGGCCCGCAAGGCCCTCATGGTGCGGGCGTTTCCGATGCGATGGATGCCTTCGGCGGCTTGGATGAGATCCAGGCCCAGAGGCGCTGCGATCTCGTCGGTAATGGCTCTCTCCGCGGATTCGCGATCGATGCTGACCTGGCCGTCGGCCAGGTCGCCGGGCCGGATATAACCCAGGACCACATTGGCGTCCGTCAGAGTGGGTGCCTGGCCTCCCCGTTGATAGCAGACGGGGCCGGGCACGGCGCCGGCACTGCGCGGACCGACACGGAGGCCGCCGGCCCGGTCCAGGTAGGCGATACTTCCCCCTCCGGCTCCCACCTCTGCAATGTCGATGCTGGGCGCCCGAATCAACTCGCCGCCGCCCCCCACCAGCCGGCTGACGACGGAGAGTGAGGAGCCCACCTCGTATTCGGGACTGTAGTCGATCTTCCCGCCTTCGATCATGGAGGCTTTGGCGGTGGTTCCTCCCATGTCCAGGGTGACGACGTTTTCGATCCCCAGGCGGCGAGCCGTAAAACCCGCGGCCAGGACTCCCGCCGCCGGCCCCGACTCCAGCACGAACACCGGACGCCGCGCCGCATTGTCGTCCGGCGTCAATCCGCCTGCGGACTGCATGATGTGGAGCGGGGCATCGATTTCCAGATCGTGAAGTCCTTGCCGAAGGGCATTCAGGTACACGTGCATGATAGGCCGCACGTAGGCGTTGACGACCGTGGTTGCCGTCCGTTCGTACTCCTTCCGCTCCGGCAGCACCTCGTGCGAAAGCGAGACCGGCGTGTTGGGGAAGTGCCGGCGCAGAAACCGGCCCACGACCTTCTCATGCTGGGGATGCGCGTACGAATGAATGAAACAGACGGCGATGGACTCGACCACCTCGGTCTTGAGCCGCTCCTTGATGCGCCAGAGATTGGCTTCGTCCAGTGGCGTCAAGACGGCGCCGTTGGCCGCAATCCGTTCGTTGACCTCGAAACGGAGATTGCGTTCCACCAGAATTTCCGGTTTGCTGAAAAACACGTCGTAGATCTGGGGAGCCCGGATGCGGCGCAGTTCCAGCACGTCCCGGAAGCCCTTGGTCGTGATCAGGGCGGTCTTGGCGCCCCGATGTTCCAGGACGGCGTTGGTGGCCACCGTGGTTCCGTGAGCGACTTGCCTCACCGAGGGACCACCGGTCCCGCTCTCGCGTAGAAGACTCGCGCTGGCGAGCAGGACCGCCTGCTCGAAATCGGGGGGCGTGGAAGGCACTTTCTGGCTCTGGATTCGGCCTTCGGCGTCCAGCAGGACCACGTCTGTAAACGTACCGCCAACGTCGGCGCCAATCCGGATGTGTTCTTGCTCCTTGCTCATACTTCGATCATCGAGAGATTCGCTGGTGTTTCGGGAGCGTTTCCGGAGTCTCTCATGTGCGGGTTAGTCGTCTCCGAAGTGTTGGCTCCGTGGCAGAGTAACCTAACTCGCACCGGGTGCCGGTTCAAGCGGCGGGGTCTCCAGGCTCCAACGCATGGGGTTCGGGAAGATGCGGTTCGTTGGGGGGTAGTCAACATCGGGCTGCGCGTGGTCGATCCAAGGGTTTTGGTCTATCCTTTTCCCACGGAGCTGGACGGTCCCAGCAAGAATGAGACCCGGTTTCTTGTCCCCTCCGAGGCACTGTACCGAAAGCATAAGGTCACCGTTTGCTAAGAGCCGGCCAGATTTGGAAGAGATGGACAGATCACTGGCACTGAAGGCGTACGAAGAACTGTTGATCATTCGAGCCTTCGAGGAAGAGGTGACCCGCCAGTTTCGAGGCGGAAATTTCCCGCGTCACGCTCACACTTATCAGGGACAGGAGGCAGTCGCGGTCGGAGTCTGCCAGGCGCTGGAGCGGGATGATTTCATCACCAGTACTCACCGGGGCCATGGCCACCTCATCGCCAAAGGGGCCGATCTGCGCCGCTCGATGGCCGAATTTGCCGGTAAAGCCACCGGATACTGCAAGGGCAAGGGCGGCGAGATGCACGTCATCGATCTCAAGATCGGGATGCTGGGAGCGGTCAGCGTCGTCGGTGGCGGAATCCCGCTTGCCGTCGGAAGCGGTTTGGCCAGCCAAGTAGGCCGGGACAGCCGTGTCACGGTCTGCTTTTTCGGTGACGGAGCTGCCAACCAGGGAACCTTTCACGAGGGTCTCAACCTGGCGGCGGCCTGGAGGCTTCCTGTCATTTTCGTCTGTGAGAACAACGGCTACGCCATGACGGTGAAGTCGGCGAACGTGACTTCAGTCAAGGACCTGGCAGTACGAGCCGGTTCCTATGGGATTCCCGGAATCACAGTCGACGGGAACGATTTCGCCGCCGTCCATGAGGCCGCAACGAGAGCGGTGGAGGGGGCTCGGAACGGCAAAGGCCCGTCCCTGATCGTTTGCAATACCTTCCGCTATGAGCCGCACGCGACGGTCTTTCCGCCCGCCCTGCACCCGGCGCCGGCAGAGGAAGTCGACGAATGGAAGCATCGCGATCCCATCGACCGCCTCCTTCGCGATCAGGTGAAAATCCTCACGGAGAATGAGGATGAGGCCATTCGTGATCGTGTGCGAGTTCGTGTGGAGGACGCCGTCCGCTATGCATCGGATTCGGAATGGCCGGATCCGTCCGAAGCTACCACGGAGGTCTATTCACCGGCTTACGTTCCTCCCCGGCCCGAACCCCCGGCAGGCGACCGCAAGATCACGTACACCCAGGCTCTCAACGAAGCCCTCCAGGAGGAGATGACAAGTGATGATCGTTTGATCGTCATTGGGGAAGACGTTGAAATCCTGGGAGGGTTGTTCGGCGTCACCCGCGGCCTGGCCGGACAGTTCAAGGATCGCGTCAGAGATACACCGATCTCGGAGAATTCCTTCACCGGAGTGGGGATCGGGGCGGCCGTGCGCGGCTATCGGGTCGTCGTTGAATTGATGTATGTGGATTTCACGACTCTGGCCATGGACCAGATCGTCAATCTCGGAGCCAAGCTTCACTACATGACCGGCGGCCAGGTCAAGGTGCCGGTGGTGATTCGTACGGCGACCGGCGCCGGCGGCAGCGGGAGCGCGACCCATTCACAAAGTCTGGAAGCGTGGCTCTATCACGTTCCCGGATTGAAGTTGGTCATGCCGACCACTCCCTACGATGCCAAGGGTCTGCTGAAGACCGCGATCCGCGATGACAACCCGGTCCTGTTCCTGGAGCACAAGCTGCTCTACCAGACCAAGGGTCCGGTCCCCGGGGTCGACTATGCAGTTCCCTTCGGGGAAGCGGTCATCCGCCGCCCGGGGGATGACGTCACCGTCGTGGCCACCGGAGCGATGGTCCAGGAGGCTCTCAAAGCTGCCGACGATCTGTCGCGGCGGGAGAACGTCGAACTGGAGGTGATCGACCCCCGGACCATCGTGCCCCTCGATCTGGAGACCGTAGTCTCCTCGGTCAAAAAGACACGCACCGCGGTTGTCTTGAACGAGGCTCCCCGCCAGGGTTCCTTTGCCGCTTGCCTGGCTGCCCAAATCGGTGAAGCGGCATTCGATTGGCTGGACGCGCCGGTCGTCGCATTGGGTATGCAACATACGCCGATCCCGTTCTCTCCGGCCTTGGAGAAGGAGTTGATTCCCGGCGCCGATTTGCTGAAGGACGCGGTCCGTGAGCAGCTCGATCTTTGAGTTTGCAACGGTGCGTCAGGTTTGGATTCATGAAACCGGCTCCGAAAAGGTAATTCGCCATGACCGATCTCAGGATGCCCGCATACGGAATCTCCGATGCCGGTGGCACGGTCATTCGGTGGCTGAAGAAAACAGGGGACGCCGTTCAAGCGGGCGAATCCCTGGTCCTGGTCGAAACCGAAAAGGCGGCGGTGGAGTTGGAAGCCCCGGCCACCGGGATCTTGCGGGAGATTCGTGTCGATGAGGGCCGTGTCTCCGTCGCTCAGCTTCTGGCCGTCATCGAGGACGAGACTGCCACCGGTGATTCTCCAATTCCGCCTCCATCTTCCGCCGAATCGACGAATACGGGTCCCGCCACGGAAGGCGTTCCGGAAGCTCCGGCCGTACCGCGGCGTCCGGTCCGTTCGACCAGGCTCTCAACCGAGCCCAATGTGCGCGCGGCGCCCGCAGCACGGCGTCTGGCCCGGAAGCATGGCCTCGATTTGGGCCGAATCCGGGGAACCGGCCCCCGGGGCCGGATCGTCAGGGCCGACGTGGAACGAGTGATCGGTGCCTCCCGATCCGGCTCGGCAGTCGTAGCCCCCGGCAGTGGACCCGAAACGAAGCGGGAGGAACTCTCACAGCTCAGGCGTGTGGTGGCTCGGCGAATGATCGAGAGCGCCACGACCATCCCTCAGTTCCATCTGACGGTGGATGCCGATGCCGGCGCACTCCTGAAGGCGCACCGTCAACGCCGGCAGACAGGCCAGGGGATCCTGATGACCGCGTTTTTGGTCAAGGTGCTCGCGGAATTGCTGAAGCGATATCCTCGTTTCAATGCTTCCTGGAGGGAGGATCACATCGAGGTCCACCGCTCGGTCAACATCAACGTTGCGGTCGCCACGGATCGGGGACTGGTAGTCCCCGTCCTTCGTGATTGTTCTTCCAAGACCACCGATGAAATCGACGCGCAGTTCAGTGATCTGGTGAAACGTTCGCGTGCGGGAAGCGTCCTCCCCGAAGACTTCGTTGGGGGCACCTTCACCATGAGCAATCTCGGCATGTACGGGATCCGCGAGTTCAACGGCCTGATCAATCCCCCCCAGAGTGCGCTGCTGGCCGTGGGAGAGATCCGGGAGCGACCCTTCGTGAATCAGGGGATGATCGGGATCCGGCCCGAGATGTCGCTCACGCTGGCGGCGGATCATCGCGTCGTCGACGGCGCCGAGGCCGCCCAGTTCCTGGACGCGTTGCGAAAAAGCCTGACCCGCCTGTGACTCCGGCCGCATCGGGACCGGCGTCCATCCGAATTCGAATCAGTCGGGAATGACCGGCAGGATCACATGAGACGGGTAGCGCTCATCGTGATAGATGGTCTGGGTCGCGACCTTCATCTCCGCACTCTTGCCCAACCGGTTGCCGGTGTTCAGGTTTCTGGCGAAGCGTGGGAAGTTGCTGCCGGAGGTCTCCCGCCGGATGCGGCTCCCAGGTTGGAACTCCCAGCTTTTCTCCCAGATCTCGATGGGGATCTCGTAGACCTTTCCGGGCTTGATCAAGGTCGGATTTTCCAACGATTCTCAAGAGTTGGTCTACGGGATCCCTTCACTGATGTGGACAGCGGTTTCATCCGCCAACGCCTCGGTCAGGCCGGCGGTGAAATTCGTATCGACCGCGCTGGAAGTGGCGCAGAGCTTCAACTCGATGGGCCCCTGACCTCCAGTTTTTCGGACTAGCGCTCGCTGCTGTAGATTAGGATGTCGTCCCTTTTTTGGATGGGCCGGCGGTCCTGAGGGCCCCTCTGGTCGCGAGGAGACTCGGTCTGTTCTCCCACGGTGGGGACGGAGTTGGCAGGATCGTTGTGCGTCATGTGGAACTGTTAGCCAATTTCACATGGACCCCCTTTCGCCTGTCAAGAAAGTCCTGTGCACCACCGAATCCGGAGCTGTGTCGGCCGGCGCTCCGCCTCTCTCACGTCTCATTTCTCCCTCCTCGCTCCTCCTCCCAGAGACTATAATCCCCGTCATGCCGCCCCTCGCTCCCTTCGCCATGAAAGTCGAAGACAGCGAGGGACGGCGCTATCCGGAGCCGCCGCACCCCTATCGCAACCCTTTCCAGCGGGATCGGGATCGCATCATTCATGCCAAGGCATTTCGCCGTCTGGAGAAGAAGACCCAGGTTTTCAACCCCAACTATTCGGATCATTTCCGAAACCGATTGACCCATACTCTCGAGGTCAGTCAGATCGCTCGCACCATCGGCTCCGCTCTCTGCCTGAACACCGATCTGTGTGAAGTCCTGGCACTGAGTCACGACATCGGCCATCCCCCGTTCAGCCACGCCGGAGAGGCAGTTCTGGACCGGATCATGAGGTCGCACGGTTCGGGATTCGAACACAACCTCCACGCCTTGCGGATCATCGAAGATTTCGAAGAGCGCTACGGCCTTTTCCGGGGGCTGAACCTGACGTTCGAGGTTCGCGAGGGGATCGTGAAACACAGCCGTGACTACGCTCCCGAGGACCGCCCGTACGTGAACATCGATTGTTATCGAAAAGGGGAGCGCCCGCCGCTGGAGGCCCAATTGATCGATCTGGCCGACGAGGTGGCCTACAACACGGCGGACCTGGACGACGGCTACGGTTCCGGGCTGATCACACTGGAACAGATCTTGAAGGGCTCGGATCTTTTTCGGCATCTCTACCACCGCATCCAAGGCGATTTCCCCACAGCACCCGACGGCATCCTGGTCAGCGAGACCATTCGCCACCTGATCGACGTGTTGGTGACCGATCTGGTTCGGGCCACCCGTGATCGGATCCGGAGCGAATCCCTGGATTCGGTGGAGGCCGTCCGGAGATTTCCGGCTCGAGTCGTGGGGTTCGGCCCCGAGGTCGGCGGCCTCGGCCGTCAATTGAAGAAATTCCTGCACAGCAATCTCTATCACCATCCCGACCTGGAGCGCCCCCGGCGGAAAGCCATGTTGCTGATCGCAGATCTCTTCCGATACTACGATGAGGATCCTGCAAGATTGCCGCCGGCGCATTACGGCCGGATGGAGGATCACGGAGTCCACCGGGTCGTCTGTGATTACATCGCGGGCATGACGGATTCCTTCGCCCGCAAGATCCAGGTCGGGATCTCCAGTGATTCCGGATAGCGGAAAATACTGAAAAGAAAAGGGTTGAACCCTATCTTCAGGATCGGTTCCCCTTGACAGGGAGCCGGTTATTGGAGTAGATTCCGAAACTTCATTCTGTTCTTGGCTCCGGGAGCAATGGATGATAGTGGACATTGGACGGCTGAGAACGACGGGAGAGCCTCTGTCCCTGGAATTGGCGATCACGAATCGGGACTTGGCATTGGGATCATCCGTGTGCACCTTGAACCATCCGGCCCGGGCTCAAGTCAGGTTGGCGGTCGTCGGTGATGCCGTTCGGGTCGCAGGCGCGGTGAAGGCTGATTTGGAGGTCTCTTGTAGCCGTTGCCTCAAACCCGTTGACTGGCCCTTGAACAAGGAGTTCGATCTGGAGTATCACCGCGACCCGGAGGTCAACCAGGAAGGGGAGGAAATCGAGCTCGAGTTTGGAGATCTGACAGTTGGTTTCTACCGGAACGAGCAATTGGACGTGGGCGCTTCGGTGGGCGAGCAGATCGTTTTGGAAATACCCATGAAGCCCGTATGCAAGGAGAGCTGTGAAGGTCTGTGTGATCAGTGCGGACAGGATCTGAACGAAGGGTCCTGTTCCTGTTCCAGGCGCCCGCTGGATCCCAGGCTGGCCATGCTGGCCGATCTGAAGCTCAAGATGAACCGCAAACAGTGATGAACGGCCGGTTCATGGTTTCCGCCGTGTCACTCACGGATGGATCGCCGGGACCCGCCGGAGGACGAGACTTTGGCCAATCCCAAGAGACGACATTCCAGGGCCCGCAGGGGGCGAAGGCGATCTCACGATTTCCTGACGGCTCCGAGTCTGGCCACCTGCAGCCAATGCGGCAGCACCGTGCTTCCCCACCGCGTCTGTCCCGATTGCGGATATTACAAGGGACGGCAGGTTATCAGGGCGGGCGAGGCATAACGGTCCGTGGCAATATTGCCGTGCGGTGCCCACAGCGGTGAAGACCCGCGTGCGAACATCGGATTCCCGTCGCCACTGTTTTTTTGCTCGGCGCGGGCGAACAGTGTGGGTTTCCATGCACCTTCCCGGAGGAGGTTGGAAGGGTTCCCACGGTTTCGCCAATCGAGTGCGTGTCCAGGAACCACCTTGCCGCCCTCCCTCCTGCCGTGAGGTTTCATGATCGCGTTTGTCTTTCCGGGTCAGGGGTCCCAGGCCCCCGGGATGGGTGTGGACGTTGCCGAGGCCTATTCGGCGGCGCAAGAGGCCTTCGACCAGGCCGACGCCGCGTTGGGTTTCGGTTTGAGCGAGATCTGCCGCCGCGGAAGTCGTGAAGACCTGGCGCTGACCGCCAACACCCAACCGGCAATTCTGACGACCTCAATCGCTCTTCTGCGGGTGTTGGAGGAGCGGGGACGCCGGCCCGATTTTGTTGCGGGCCACAGCCTGGGAGAGTATTCGGCACTGGTGGCGGCTGGAGCCTTGGAGTTCACCGATGCCATTCGCCTGGTGCGCCAGCGCGGCCGCTTCATGCAAGACGCCGTCCCGGTGGGAGAGGGGAGCATGGCTGCCGTGCTGGGTCTCGACATCGGACCGCTGGAGGAAGTCTGCGCTGAAGCTGCGGAGGACGAGGTCGTATCTGCGGCGAATATCAACTCTCCTCAGCAGGTCGTCATTGCGGGGCATCGAGGGGCTGTGGAACGAGCCTGCCGGCTGGCCCGGTCGCGGGGAGCTCGCCGCGCGCTTCGGTTGCCCGTGAGCGCTCCCTTTCATTGCTCCCTCATGGAGCCGGCCAGGGAACGTCTGAAACCATTGCTTCAGGACACCCGGTTTGGCGGATTGACTTGTCCTCTGATCAACAACGTGGATTCCGGGGCCGTCACCACCGGTTCCGCGGCTCGGGAAGGTCTGATTCGTCAGGTAACGGCCCCCGTCCAATGGCGCCGTTCGGTGGAAGTTCTTTGGCAACTGGGAGCGCGGACGTTCGTCGAGGTGGGTCCGGGCCGGGTACTGAGTCGGCTGATACGACAGATCGTGCCCGAAGCTCAGGTGAAATGGATCGGGAACCGTGCCGAGGTGGAGGCCTATGTTTGATTTTTCGGACCAGGTCGCACTGGTCACAGGAGCTTCGCGGGGCATCGGCCGCCGTGTCGCGGAGGATCTTTCGAGCCGTGGGGCAAGTGTGGCCCTCGTTTCGCGGGGCCAGTCGGAAATCGAGAGTGTAGCGGCTGGCGTGGCGGAGTCGGGTCAACCCACGCTGGGCGTCGCCATGGATATTTCATCGACCCCCTCCGTTCAGGAGGGGGTGAAACGCGTACTGCAGGAGTTCGGCAGGATCGACATTCTGGTGAACAACGCCGGGATTGTCCGGGACAAGCTTCTGCTCCGGATGAAAGATGAGGATTGGCGCCAGGTTCTCAACACCAACCTGGACGGTGTCTTCCGCGTCACCCGGGCGGTCGTGCGGAGCATGGTCAGGCATCGTTACGGCAGGATCGTGAACCTGACTTCCGTGGTCGGACAGACCGGGAACCCGGGCCAGATCAACTACGTCTCCAGCAAGGCGGGAATCATCGGGTTCACCAAGGCGTTGGCCAGGGAGGTTGCCGGCCGCAACATCACGGTGAACGCCATTGCCCCCGGGTTCATCGAGACCGATATGACTCGGAGTCTTCCCGACCGGGCCCGTTCCGAGCTGGTCTCCACCATCCCCCTGAAGCGTGTTGGAACCGTCGACGAAGTGGCCTATGGAGTGCGATTTCTGGCCTCAACGGAGGCTGGATATGTTACAGGGCATGTGCTAAACGTTAACGGCGGCATGTATATGTAGTTCACTCGGCGCCGGCGCGCCGGTACCGGCCCGGTGCCGGTGCCAGGGACCCCATTGGAAATGGCAATGGAGGAGCTGCGTCATCGGTCGAGGATAACGTGGTATCGGTCATCATCAAAAACTGAATGGAGGAGCTATGTCATCGGTCGAGGAGCAAGTGAAATCGATCATTGTGGACCAGCTTGGCGTCAGCGATTCGGATGTGGGTGCCGACGCTCGCTTCGTTGAGGACCTGGGCGCCGACTCGCTGGACACGGTCGAGTTGGTGATGAAGTTCGAAGAAGACTTCGAACTGGAAATACCCGACGAAGACGCGGAAAAGATCCGAACCGTCCGCGACGCCATAGACTACATCGACGCTCAGCAGAAGTGACTCCCCTATAATTCGAAACTCCAACGGACACTTTGGGAGCGACGGCATTTTGAAGAGAAGGGTCGCGGTAACGGGCGTAGGCATGGTTTCGCCTGTCGGTCTGGACACGGTCGAGACCTGGGAGGCACTGCTTCAGGGAAAGAGTGGTGTCGGATACGTGACCCGATTCGACACTTCCAAGTTCCCCACCAAGATTGCCGCCGAGGTCAAGGGTTTCGATCCTCTCCTCTATCTCAGCCTCAAGGAGGTCCGGAAAATGGACCTCTTCATTCAATACGCCATTTCGGCCAGTGACTATGCCGTGGATGCCTCGGGTCTTGAGATCACACCCGGGAACGGCGAACGGGTCGGGGTTTTCATCGGCTCGGGTATCGGTGGCTTCGGCATCATCGAGCGGGAGCACAATAATTTCCTGGCCAGGGGACCGAGGCGGATCTCTCCCTTCTTCATTCCCTCGACCATCGTGAATCTGGCGGCGGGCCAAGTTTCGATTCGTCTCGGAGCCATGGGACCCAATTCAGCCACCTGCACCGCCTGTTCGGCCGGGTCCCATGCACTTGGGGACTCCTTTCGCATGATTCAACGGGGCGAGACCGACGTCATGATCGCCGGGGGGACGGAGGCCGCGATCACCCCGATGGGCATGGGCGGCTTCTCCGCCATGAGGGCCCTCTCGAAGCGCAATGACGCTCCTGAGAAGGCCAGCCGCCCATTTGATCTCCAGCGGGACGGATTCGTCATGGGCGAAGGGGCCGGAATCCTGGTTCTGGAGGAGATGGATCAGGCTCGTAGGCGCGGCGCCGAAATCCTGGCCGAGATCGTGGGATACGGCATGAGCGGCGACGCTCACCACATCACGTCTCCCCCGGAAGATGGGTCGGGTGCCGCCCGGGCCATGAAAAAGACCCTGGAAGACGCCCAGGTCTCTCCCGAAGAGGTGGACTACATCAATGCCCACGGAACCAGCACGCCTCCCAATGATCGGATCGAGACTCTGGCGATCAAGACGGTCTTCGGAGATCATGCCCGTAGGCTGGCGGTCAGCGCCACCAAGTCCATGACCGGCCATCTGCTCGGAGCGGCCGGCGGATTGGAAGGCGGGGTCGTGGTGCAGACCCTGAAGGACCAGATCATTCCTCCCACCATAAACCTGGAAACCTCCGATCCGGACTGTGATCTGGATTATGTTCCTCACCAGGCACGGAAGGCGGATATTCGTTATGCTATGTCCAATTCTTTCGGCTTCGGCGGAACCAATGCCTGCCTGCTGTTCAAGCGACACGAGTCTTGAATAGTCGAGTTTTGAGGGGAATCGGTGGATGAGAAGGCCGGGATGGGGAAATGCGACCGTGAGTCGAATCCATCACGTTCCGCTTGGAGACCGTTCCGGTTCCGGACCCTTCCATGGAATATAGAAAAGGTGCAAATGCCGTAGGCGGCTCCAGCCGCAGCAGAAGCCTGCTGATGAGGCGGTTTCTCGGCCTCAAGCACTGGCGCCAAGGCATTTTTGGCCAACTGACGATTCTGCAGTTGTCGGCCGGCCTGATTCTCTCCGTAGTGGTCGCCGGTGTCCTGGCCGGTTATCAGTTCCAATCCATTCCCGGCTACAACGAGGGCGACATTGCCGATCGGACCATTGAAGCCCCTCGCGATTTCCAGGTGGTGGACCTGGAGACGACCGATGAGAAGAAGCGGGAGATCATCCAGGGTGTCCCCGGCGTCTTCGATCTGGATCTCTCCGTCAACCAGCGTCTGGAATCGGAGTTGAAGAGCGCCTTTGCCGACGCCCGGCGAATTATCTCGGCAGTCCGGACGCGGTACCGGCTGGGGGAAAGCCGGTCTTTTCCCAAGCGGGCGAAGGCCGAGCTGCTTTCCGAGTTGAGCCACGCCCTTCCCCGGTTTGCCCAGGGAGGGGTGCTGGAAATCTGCCTCGCACAGGGTTTCTCCTCCGAACTGGAAAGCCAGATGCTGGCCGTGCTCCGTGAATCGATGAAATCTCCCGGGGTCATTCTCAATCGCCAGATTCTCCTCCTCTACCGGGACCGGGGAATCATTCTCCAGAATGCCATCACGGGCCGGCAGGAACCCTTGGACGATTGGATCGCGATTCGGGATCTGGGTCAGGCCCGGGACATCCTGCGGCAGAACGAATACGAGCTGACGGCGGTGGGCCGGGTGGCCAAGAAGCGGGTCATCAGCTTCCTGGATACTTGGGTCGTTCCCAATGTCAGCTTCAACGAGAGAGCCACCCGGGACTTGGAGGACCTGGCGTCCGAAGAGGTGGATCAGGTTCTGGTTCAGGTCCGGAAGGGCCGTACCCTCGTCCGGAGCGGCGACGAGGTCGGAGCCCGGGAAATCCTGTTGCTCAACGGTCTCACGAGCATGAAGCAGCCTCGCCGGGTTGCGGGAAAGTTCTTCGGAGTCCTGATCATGGTCGGGTTCTTCCTGTTCGCTCTGGGCCACTATGCCGTCGCGGCGAGAGGAGGGAAGGCGGAGGCTCCCAGATACCATGTCTTGTTGTCGCTGGTGCTTCTATCCACGCTGGTGGTCTGCAAGGTCTTTGTGGTTTTAGCAGACTTTGTGGTGGAGGGGATCGGAGTCGAGAGATTCCAGAACCCCGTGGATTTCTATCTTGTGGTGCCCACGGCGACCGGCGCCATCATCGCCGTTCTGCTGACCAACGTCCCATTGACCGTTTTCTACGCCCTGACCTTTGCCGTCTTCGTCGGACTCATGACGGGCGAGGGTCTCATGGTCATCTACACGCTGGCCGGTTCGCTGGCGGCCGTCTACGCTCTGGACCAGTATCGGGAGCGTTCGGTCGTCACCCGGGCCGGTCTGATCATCGGCCTGGTCAACGTCGCGATCGCCTTGGGTTATCAGCTTTATTCCATGGAGGCGGGTTTCGATTGGTTGCTCTTTGCCCTGCGTTCAGCCAGCGGACTCGTGAGCGGAGTCTTGGCCGCCATGTTGGCTTCACTGCTGCTCCCGATACTGGAGTCCTTTTTCCGGATCACCACCGACGTTCGCCTGCTTGAGCTTTCGAATCTGAATAACCCCGTCTTGCGGCGTCTGGCCCTGGAAGCTCCTGGGACATATCACCACAGCATCACCGTCGGCACCCTGGCTGAGGCGGGAGCCGAAGCCATCGGAGCCAATAATCTCCTGGTTCGGGTGGGTGCGTACTACCACGACATCGGCAAGCTCAAGGCGCCCGAGTACTACGTCGAGAACCAGATCTACACGGGCAACAAGCACGATAACCTGACTCCGAGCATGTCCAGTCTCATCCTGAGCAGTCACGTGAAGGACGGACTTGCCATCGCCGACGAGATCAAGTTGCTTCCGAAGGTCCGGGACCTCATACCCCAGCACCATGGGACCCGGGTGATGAAGTACTTTTACGAGAAGGCCAAGGAGGCCTCCCGGGCCAAGGACATGGAGATCAGCGAGAGTGAGTTTCGCTATCCTGGCCCCAAACCGCAGAGCCGAGAGGCGGCAATCCTCATGTTGGCCGACCAGGTGGAGGCGGCTTCGCGCACCCTGGAAGATCCGGGTCCGGGGCAGATCCGGAGCATGATCCACCGTTTGACCCAGGCCACCATCGAGGACGGACAGTTCGACGAGTGTGACGTCACCATCAAGGAACTGGGCCGGATCGGCAGCGCCTTTGAACGGGTCCTCAGGGGGATGTATCACCATCGCGTGGAGTACCCCGGATTCGAATTCAATAAACGTATTGAGGAAGAACAACTTCCGCATCCACGTATTCAATAGGCAGAAAAAGGTCTTGGTCGAGACACGGCGTCTTGAGGAATTTTTGGGCCGTCTCGCTCACAGACTGGAAGTCAAGGCGGAGTTCTCGACCGTCCTCGTCGGCGACCGCGGAATCCGGTATTACAATCGTCGCTACCGGGGAGTTCCCGAACCGACGGACGTGCTCGCATTCCCCATGGGCGAGGAGTCCTACTTGGGTGATATCCTGATTTCAGTGGAAACAGCCGACCGGCAGCGCCGCAAGAGTCTGCATACGGAATTGAAAGTGTTGGTTCTTCATGGTCTTCTCCACCTCCTGGGGTACGACCATGAGGTCGATTCAGGTGAAATGGAATCAATGGAAGTGCAGCTGAGAAGGGAGTTTCAACTTCTTTGAGTTGGGCGGTCGCCCTGTTGTTGGCGCTCTCTCTCCTGATTCTCCTGTTCCTCTCGGTGGTTGAGACCGCCGTCATTCGACTCTCCCGCCTGACTCTCAGGATACTTTCAAAACGGGAGTCGACTCGGGAACCAGGTCTCGTGGGGACCATTACGTCGGACCGGAGCCGTTTTCTGCTTCCGGTTCGCCTGGTGCTTCTCTGCATACAGATCGCGCTGGTCGTCTTCACCACAGGATTCTTCCTTGAGTCCCAGACAGAAAGGGGTGCATGGTGGGCGTTGTTGGTGCTCCTGTCGACCCTTGTGTCGGTGCTGCTGGTGATTCCCATCATGGCGACTCGGTACCCGGAGCAGGCCCTGCTGCGCCTGTTGCCTGTGCTTTCCCGGTGTTATCCCTTCATGGCATGGATCGGTCGTCCCATGGCCTCCCTGCTCAAGCCCTTCGAGCGCGCGTCCGCCAACGGTGACGAAACGGGTGGCCAGGAGGAAGAATCGACGGAAGGCGAGTTTGAAGCCTATGTGGATGTGGGTGAGGAGGAGGGGATCATCGAGGGCCGGGAGGGTGACCTGATTCTTTCGGCGCTGGAGTTCGGGAACACGCGGGTCAGGGAGATCATGACTCCCCGCACCCAGGTCGTGGCGGCTACCCAGACCACGACCGTCTCCGAGATGCGGGATCTTATCGTCTCCCGGAAGCATTCCCGAATTCCGGTCTATCGAAAGGGCCTGGACGATATCGTTGGCGTCGTCTACGTGCGAAATCTGCTCTCCTATCTCAACGCGAAGAGTGGTGGCGAGCCGGTGACTGCGTTGATGACGCCGCCATTGTTCGTTCCTGAGACCAAGAAGGTGGCGGACCTGTTTCGGGAGATGCAAAGGAGCGCCGAGCACATTGCCATCGTCATCAACGAGCACGGGGCGGTCAGTGGACTGGTGAGCATCGAGGACCTGATCGAGGAGATCGTGGGCGAGATTCGGGATGAAGACGAGTTGCAGTTGGTGGATTTGGTTTCCGAGGGGGAAGGGAGCTACATCGTCCGTGGCGCGGCCGAAATCGAGAATCTGGAGAAGGCATTGGGGCTGAATCTGGGGGACTCCCACTTTACGACGGTTTCGGGTGCCGTCGTCTCACAGATGGGCCGGGTTCCGCAGCCGGGCGAGACCACCGATATCAACGGCATCCGAGTCGAGGTTCTCACCGCCGATCAGAGAAGGATCAACACCCTGCGGATCCGCTTGGCGCTGGCGAAGAGTCATGCAGCAGTCCGTGGTGAAAGTCCCGCGAGCACCGAGACCGGTCCTGTGCCCGCCGGACAGGGCGCGATGAAGGCTTCGTGACAACATCCCATGTCTGCCTCCCCCTCCGACGCTCGTTTCATGCGCCGCGCTCTACAGCTTGCCCGGCGAGGCGCGGGCCGGGTGAGTCCCAACCCCATGGTGGGAGCCGTGGTCGTGCGGGACGGTCAAATCGTGGGTGAGGGCTATCATCTCTATCAGAAACTTCATCACGCCGAGGTGGTCGCTCTGGACCGGGCCGGAAGCAGCGCACGGGGAGCCACCCTGTACGTCACCCTGGAGCCCTGTGCACATTGGGGCCGCACGCCTCCCTGCATGCAAAGAGTTGCCGAAGCTGGGATCCGGGAGGTCTTCGTAGCCGTGACCGACCCCTCGCCCCAAGTGGCCGGCAAGGGGTTGGAGTACCTTCGTTCGCACGGAATTCGAATCCATGAAGGACTGTGTGGTGAAGAGGCGCGCCGGCTCAACGAAGCCTTCCTGTTCTTCGTCAGACACCGGAGACCCTACTGCCTGCTCAAGCTGGCTCTCACGTTGGATGGCCGGATCGCTGCCCCGGGCGGCGATTCCAAGTGGATCACAGGGGAGAAGGCGAGGCGGCAGGTACACCGACACCGTTTTCTCTACGACGCCATTCTGGTGGGAATAGAGACGGTCCTGATGGACGACCCCTCCCTGGATGTCCGGTGGAGATTGAGGAAGCGGACCCGGAAAGTGATTCTGGACTCTCAACTACGGACCCCGGTGAATTCCCGGCTCTTCCAGTCGGGGGATCCCGTATGGATCTTTCACAGTTGTCCATGTCCGCCTGACAGTCCCCTCGCGGACCGGGCGCGTCTGGTACGCGTCCCGCGAGAAGGACCGTTTCTTTCCTGGCCGGCGGTGCTGGAGTCTCTGGGCCGGGATTCCATCACCAGTCTCATCATCGAGGGAGGAGGCCGGGTCGCCGGATCGTCCCTGCAGGCCGGTGTCATCCAGCGGCTCCACTTCTACTACGGGCCCAAGATCCTCGGCAGCAGGGGTGTCCCGGGAGTAGGACAGCTCGCGGTCGGCCGCCTCGCCGATGCGCTCACCGTGTCCGGCCTCAAGGTCAAGAGACTGGGTCAGGATTTCCTGCTGGACGGAGTTTTGAGCTAGGAGCCTGCGGCATCTGCCGGACCCGACGCCGCAACTCGGCGCCGTGCACCTCTGGAAAAGAGGCGCTGTTCCAAGTCGGTCAGATTGTACTGTTGCTCCAACTGGACCAAAAGCGGCCGGAGTGTCTCGATTTGGTCCATGTTCAACTGAACCTGGTCGATCAATGGCTCCGGCGCAAATGACGTCCGAACCCGCTTTCCTGCATGCCGGGCTCCCCGGAGCGCCGTGTAGTGGCCGAATGCTCGAATGGCCGGATAGAAGAAAAAGACGTTGGGTCCCGGAATGGGGGTGAGGAGGCTGCCCAGACCGGCGAGGACCACGTCCACCTTGAGCCAGGCGGAATGCTTCAGGCGTTGCCGGACCAAGAAGCGGTTCAGCAGTTTGCTTGCTGTCTCGCTGTCCATGCGGGTCGAGTGGCGCACCTTCAGTTCGGGAACTTGGTGGAGTGCCGAACAGAGCCTCTCATCGTAGTCGAAGCGCTCTTCCAACCGCCGGTAAGTCGTGTGGATCCGATCTTGCAACCGGGACCATCGCGTGGTTGGATTCCGGCGCTCCGCTATGGCCGTTTTCGGCAATCGCTGCAACACGGGCAGCGCATCGCCCCGCCGCGATTCGAACAGCAGGAGATTCATATTGCCCTAACCCGCATCCCGAACTGTTCCAAGTAGGTTCGAATCCGGCGCTCCGGGCTCTCGGCTCCCGCAACATCGGAGATCACCGCCACCGAGCGGGCTCCTGACTGCCACACGCCGGGTGCCTTGTCCACCGAGATTCCACCGATGGCAACCAAGGGGAGTTCGGTTACGCCGGAGGCCTTGCACAACAGTTCCAGATCTAGCACAGGGGCCGCGTCCTCCTTGGTCCCGGTCGGGAAGATGGGGCCCAGTGCCAGGTAGTCGACAGGCTCCTCAAGTCCCCTCCTGAACTGGTCCCAATTGTGGGTGGAGAGTCCGATGACCGCTTCCTCTCCCAGAAGTCGCCGGGCAGCCGACGGCGGAAGATCGTCCTGGCCCAGATGGACTCCATCGGCCTCGACCGCCAGTGCCAGATCCACCCGATCGTTGACCACGAAGCTGGCTCCCGCCTCTCGGCACAGGATCCGGATCTTCAGGAGTTGCCGGTAGAGACGGCCGTCCGGAAGCGTCTTGTCCCGAACCTGAAAAAACCGGATACCGCAACGGATCAGGCAGTGGGAGAAGTGCACATGATCCCAACCCTGTGGATTGGGGCAATGGGTAATGGGATAGAGAGGACCGGGCATGGGCTTGGGCATCGAGCCTCATCCCCTGAGGAGCTGAAACAGGATCGTCAGGATGGCCAGGGGACAGGCGAATCGGATCAGGAATCCCCAGGCTTTCCCGAGGCGGAAGTTCTGGCGGCCCCGGCGGATTTCCTCCAGAGCGTTCCCGACACCCCATTTCCAGCCCACGAAGAGGCTCACCAGCAGCGCCCCCACAATCAGCGAAAGGCTCCCAAAGTAGCGGTCCGCGAGACCGAGAGTGCCGGAGAACATTTCGACGGCGCCGTTGCCCAGCGCACTGGGGATACCCAGGACGAAGATCAGGCTGCCGGCGCCGACTGCCGCTTGGCGGCGGGTCCACCCGAACTCGTCGATGGCGAATGCCACGACCACCTCCAGCATGGAAATAGCGGAGGTGAGCGCGGCTATGGACAGCAGAATGAAGAAGGTCGCTCCGAAGAGATGTCCCAGGGGAATGGCGTTGAAGATGTTGGGCAGGACCACGAAGATCAGGCCAGGCCCCATATCGGGCGACAGGCCCGGCACCGAGAAGAGCGCCGGGAAGATGGCCAATCCGGCCAGGAATGCGATCAGGAAGTCGAAGAAGCTCACATACAGAGTGCTGGCAACCAGGTCCTGTTTCGGGGAGAGGTAGCTTCCATAGGTGATGATCGCTCCCATTCCCAGGCTGAGGGAGAAGAAGGCATGAGCCAGTGCCTCCAGGACGACCTTGTAGTCCAGCATTCCGAAATCCGGTTTGAGGAAGAAGGCGAGTCCCCGGGAGGCTCCCGGGAGCGTCAACGAGCGGACCACCAGCAGAAGCAGGAGAGCGAACAGCACGGGCATGAGGATCCTGGAAGCTCGTTCGATCCCGTCTTGAATTCCCCCGGCGACGATCCGGATGGTGAGGAGCATGAAGAGCAGGTGGCAGGTCAGGACCGATGCCGGGTTCTGGATGAAGTTGTTGAAGGTGGAGCCGATGGTCTCGGGACTGGCCCCTCGGAGGGAACCGCTGACGGCGATCCAGACATACTTGAGTATCCAGCCGGCGACCACGCTGTAGTAGCTCAGGATCACCAACCCGGTGAGGACGCCGAGCGCGCCGGCGAGTTTCCAAACGCTGCCGGGAGCCAGCTCACGGTAGGCACCGACCGGATTGCGTTGCGTCTTTCGGCCCAGCGCCAACTCGGCCAGCATCACCGGGACGCCAATCAGAAAGGTGGTGAACACGAAGACGAAAAGAAACGCCCCTCCTCCGTTCTCTCCGGCGAGGGTGGGGAAACGCCAGATGTTACCGAGACCGATGGCCGACCCGACGGCGGCCAGGACGAAACCGAGGCCGGAGCCCCAGTGACCTCTTCGATTCGTTTCAGCGGGCGAGATCATGCGGCACCTCCGGTGAAGCCTTCGAGGAACGAGGTCCCATAGGTCCCGCTCAGGAAGTCAGGATGGCGAATCACCCTCCGGTGGAAGGGCAGGGTGGTCTCGATCCCCTCCACGATGAACGTGTCCAAGGCCCGGTTCAGCCGGGAGATGGCCTCCGCCCGGTCGTTGCCGTGGGCGATGAGCTTGGCGATGAGGGAGTCGTAGTGGGGAGAAATGACGCAATCCGTATAAGCTGCGGAATCGACCCGGATTCCCGGTCCACCCGGAGCATGGTAAGCATGGATTCGGCCGGGAGAGGGAGTGAACGTCTCGGAGGATTCGGCGTTGAGCCGGCACTCGATGCTGCTTCCTCGAAAGACCACGTCGTCCTGGGAAAAGCTCAGAGGAAGGCCTGCCGCAATCTGGATCTGCTCCTTCACGATGTCGATTCCGGTGATCATCTCGGTCACCGGATGCTCGACCTGGATCCTGGTGTTCATCTCGATGAAATAGTGGTTTCCCTGCTGGTCGAACAGAAACTCCACCGTCCCAGCGTTCTCATAGCCGATCTCCTTCATGGCGTGCACCACTTGGCTTCCCAGTTCCATTCGCTGGCCGGGGCTGAGAAACGGGCTGGGAGACTCCTCCACCAGTTTCTGATGCCGTCGCTGAATGGAGCAGTCACGCTCCCCCAGGTGGACGATGTTCCCCCGGTCGTCGGCCAGGATCTGGAACTCGATATGGCGCGGGTTCTCGAGATACCGCTCCAGATAGACTTGAGAGTTGCCGAATGCGCTTTCCGCCTCGGACTGCACCAGTGCCAAGGAGTCAAGAAAATCTTGTTCCCGGCGAATGATGCGCATCCCCTTCCCGCCGCCTCCGGCTGCCGCTTTGATGATGAGGGGGAATCCGACCTGCCGTGCCAATGCCGAGGGATCCGGGCTCTCCCGGTCGATGGCCCCGGTTCCGGGAATGGTGGGAATTCCCAGGGCCTTGATCGTCTCCCGTGCACGGGATTTGTCTCCCATGAGACTGATGGCGGACGCGGAGGGGCCGATGAACCGGATGCCACAGTTGTCACAGACCTCCGCGAAGTGGGAATTCTCGGCCAGATAGCCGTAACCGGGGTGGATGGCGTCCACGTTGGTGATCTCGGCCGCGCTGATGATGCTGGGGATGTTCAGGTAGCTGTCGTAGCTTCGGGCCGGGCCGATGCAGACGGCCTCGTCGGAGAAGCGGACGTGGAGCAGGTCCCGATCGGCCTCGGAGTAGACTGCGACCGTGCGAATACCCAATTCCTTGCAGGCGGCGACGACACGCAGGGCTATCTCACCCCGGTTGGCGATGAGGACCTTTCTGAACATGATGGCTAGATGCGGATCTCGAACAGGGGCTCACCGTATTCGACGGGCTGGCCGTTTTCAACCAGGATGCGAACGATCTGGCCATCCACGTCGCTCTCGATCTGGTTGAAGATCTTCATGGCCTCGATGATGCAGAGAGTGTCCCCTTCGCGGGTGGTGGATCCGACTTGGACGAAGGTGTCCGCGTCGGGTTTGGATGAAGAGTAGTAGGTCCCCACCATGGGCGCAGTGAAGACATGCAGGTTCTCCGGCGCGGGAATGGGCTCGACCGGAGCCGTTTCTACGGCAGGGGCCTCCTGCACCACCGGAGTTGCGGGTTCGGGCGGGGAGGCAACACCGCCGCGATGGATCCGGAGTCGGACTCCGTCCCGTTCCAACTCGAACTCCGCCACATCGAATTCGTCGATGAGTTTGAGTAAAGATCGGATCTCCCTGGTTTTCATCGTTCTTCCTGCACCGGCTTTCTCTCCGCGCAGTGTAAGTTTAGCAGTCCGTCGTGAAAGTCTCACGCAGCACCGAGACCGCGGCTGCGCCCACCGGATGAGGCGCTCTGAGGGAGCATACCGGGAGTATGTGACCGAGGAGCAACGCAGTCCGCGCACGATGCAGACCCGGTCGAATGCCGTGACGACTTTTGCCACGGGCTGTTGGTCTCCACGGCTCCACGGGAACAAGCCGGAACAGTCCATTGTGTCAGCCGACCGGCTGACCGTGGCAGTCGCAAACGTGACTCTGGCGGCGGGAGAACTCCCTCATGTTTACTTATCACCGGGCCGGATCGGAAAGCAGCCGGTTGCCGGTGTCGGTCACGACCACCACATCCTCGATCCGGACGCCCATCCGTTCCGGAAGATAGATTCCCGGCTCCACGGTGAAAACCATTCCGGACTCGAGGGGCTGCGGCCGACTGGGGGAGATCCGGGGCAGCTCGTGGATTTCCAAACCCAGTCCGTGGCCGACGCCGTGTTGAAAATGGTCACCATGCCCGTAGCGCTCGATCACGCGGCGAGCCGCCCGGTCCACGTCGGAGGAAAGGACACCGGGACGGATGGCATCCAGGGCCGCATGCTGCGCTTCCGAGACCATTTCGAAGATATCCGGCCTCTTGACCTCGCGAGGAAGATGGACTCGGGTGAGATCGCTCAGATACCCGTTCGAGCGGATCCCGAAATCGATCAAGAGGATTTCCTGCTCTCCCCAGATCCGGCCGGTAGCCACACCGTGGGGCAAGGAGGATCGGGGGCCGCTCGCTACGATGGTGTCGAAGGCGACGCCCTCACCCCCGGCCTTGCGCATCTCCATTTCCAGGATCCCCGCCATCCGAATCTCGGTCATACCGGGGGAGATCTGGTCGAGAAAACCGGCAAAAGCGCTCTGCGCCAGCTCGAAGGCGTGAGTCAGCGCCTCGATTTCGCTGGGTTCCTTGATGATTCTCAGGGATTCGATCAGGTCGGTTTCGGGTACCCACTCGATGGCTGTGGGCCAGGTCTGGATTCGCAGCCAGAGATCGCAACTGACGCGAGTCGCCTCCAGCCCCAGTCGTTTCCGAGTGCTCTTGCCGGGAAAGCGGTCGTTCAACAGCTCTTCCAGGGCCTGCTCGAATGAACTCTGAATCAACTGTGGGGTACAGTTCGCGGCCGTGGTCCGTGCTTGTTCATGATAGCGGGAGTCCACCAGGAGAATGGTTTCGCCGCCCAGGCAGCAGGCCAATCCCGCCGAGCCGGTGAAGTTGAAGAGGTAGGTCAGATTGGGTCCGTGCTGGACCAGGAATCCGTCCAGACCACGGTCCTCCAGCTTGGCCAGAAAGCGGCCATAGCGGCCCCGAAAGTCGTGCATCCCCGGACTCTACCTGATCCGGGGTGTGATGAAGAAGATTATTTCCCGGGTTTCCCGGCTCTGGGAGTCCCTCCGGAAGAGCCGGCCCAGGACCGGGATTCGGCTCAGACCCGGAACCCTGTGCTCCAACGTGCGGTCGATGTCCAGGAGGATCCCTCCGATCACGGCCGTGCCTTCATGGGGGATCAGAACCACGGTCTGGGATTCGCTCGTGAGGATGGTGGGGATGCCTTGAACTGTCCGGCTGAAATCGGGGACGTTGTTTTCCACCTTGATCTTCAAAAGAACCGTCTTCTCGCGCGTGATCTGTGGTGTCACCATAAGTCGCAGGGCGGCGGTTTCGAAGCGGACCGTGGTCGTGAAGTCGTGCTCGACCGGAATCGGAATCCGGGCTCCCTGGGTGATGATAGCCTCGACGTTGTTCAGGGCGGTGACCCGGGGCTTGGAAAGGATGCGAACTTCGCCGTCCGACTCGGCGGCTGTGAGAAGAGCATCCAGGCGCACCGTGTCCAGCACTGGCGCGGCCACGATACCGGGTGAAACCGATCCCAGCCCCAGTGGGGTGCTCATACGCACGGAGCCCGCAGCTCGTCGGCCGGTCTCCCCGGCCAGCAGGTCGAGTTGGAGACCCAGATTCCGGGCGAAGGTGGTCGTGGCCTCGATGATTCTGGCCTCGATCTCGACTTGACGCTCCGCAACGTCCAAGCGGTCGAGGAGTCGATTCATCTCCGCGACTCGAGGCGGGATGTCGGTCATCAGCACGGTATTGGTCCTGGTGTCCACGTCGAGGCGACCCTCTTCACCGAGTTGGTTCTTCAGGCTCTTGGCCGCCTCCTCGGCGGAGGCATAGTTCAGGGACCGGGCCACGGTCGTCATGGTCTGACTCTCATGTTCCAGTTCCAGTATCTTCCGATCCCGTTCCTTCTCTGCCCGGAGAGTCTCTTGACGGGAAATGCGAATCAGGTTTTCCTGCACCGTCTGTTTCAGCGAATGGCTCTTGAGGACCATCTCCACTATCTGGTCCAAGGCCAGTCGCTCCACGCGTAGCGTCACGCTTCCCGACACGTCAGAATCGATCACCAGATTGAGGTCGCTCAGTTCCGCGACAGTGCGAAAGAAATCCACCAGGGAGGCGTCGACCAAGCTCATGGAAACCGTCTGCCGAAGCAGATCGGGGTCCTCTGGGACTTCGATTCCCGAACCGCTCGCGGGAGTGGTTGCGAGCAAGAACCAGAAAAGAGGAATCCATCTGCGCCGGAGTCCCGGACCGATTGGCATGCTTTCACTCACTCCCCGGCGGTTCGAATTCGCTTCGTGACCCACGTACGGCCCGCGTCAATCCCATCGACCCGGAAAATCACCCAGTCTCCCGCGACCCGCACCAAGTGTCCGTCCGCGAATCGAGCCTTCATGGGAGCCAGGTAGGTCAGGCGGTCAGCTCCTTGGACCAGGGCGAAACCGCCGAGTTTCCCCACGGCCGTCCCGACAACGACCAATTCCGAAATCGCGAGTTTCCGCAAGGGTGCCGTCAATGGTGTCTCCACCGGGTCTCGTTGCTCCGGGTTTCGAGCCTCGAACGGGTCTCTCTTTCCTTGAGGCGAGTAGACGGCCGGGCCTTCCGGGCTTAGGACTGCCATGCTGAAAAGCAATCCGCATTGGAGCAACGAGACCAGAATCATGGCGCCTCCTCCAGTTCCGGTTCCCGGCCCGGGTCGAATTCTTGAAGCTTGATCCCGTAGAGGCTCAAGGAGATGGAAGCGTCCAGGGTCATCGGCGAAGGGGACGGATCCCGCCTGCTGCTGATGGACAGTTTTCGGATGTTGACGATCTGGTCCAGTTCCCCGAGATCCTGAAAGAATCGGCCCAAGCCGTGAAACCCTCCTGCTACAACCAGTTCCAATGGCCAGCGGGTCAGGAATTCCTCTACGACGGGGCCGGAGGGGGAGACGCGTGTGGGACGCAGGTCACGGCGGAGAGCCAGTTGTACGATGTGACTGATGGCCTCGGAACCGGAAGTCCCCTCCTCAAGTAGCCCACCCTCGGCCAGGAGAAGTCTGCGGTGTTCGGCGAATTCTTCCTTGACCCTTGAGAGGCGGGCCTCGGCCGAGGCGATCTGCTTCTGACGGGACTGCGCCTGCAGGAACTCTTTCTCCAGTCCCTTGAGTCGGAACTGAAGCGGACGAATGGCCGAGGCATAGAGGGAACCCGCCAGGAGAAGGCCCATGATGGCCAGGGAAAGGGCAGGTTTTTCGCGAATTCTTCGACGAAGTCTCTCCATGCTCGCGTTTCCCGCTCAACGCCCGGTAAGGACAGTGACGGTGAATCGGACGGTGTTCCCGACTTGTTCCAGGGCTCGCAGTTCGACCTTGGAAAAACCCGAGTCCGGACCCAGGCGGTGCAGCAGAATCCCCGCGGCGGCGGTGGTGGCGGCGGTTCCCTCCAGGGTAATGGTGTCGTCCTCCCAATCCAGACGGTGCAGGGACAATTGCTCCTGGGAAGGAAACCGGTCCATGAGCCGGTTCCACAGCGAAAGAGGGGATGCTTGATGGATCTTGAGTTCCCGGACACGGTCGCCGCACCGGGCCAGTATTTCGACTGCTTCTTCCCAGCGCCGGACCCTCTCAAGAACCGCTTCCAGTTTTCCTCTTCGGTCAGCCAAAGTCGCAAGTCTGGACCGGCCCGCGTCTGTCCTCGAGTCCAGCGACTGGTGCCAGATGGCGGTACCCACCAGGAGGGAGCATGCGGATGCGAGGATCAGCAGGTCGCGTCTCGGCGCCGCCAGAATCGACGATCTGATGTGGATACCCTTCATCTTCAGTATCCTCAACGCGCAGACGGCCTGGAACGCGAAGTCAATATCATTCGACATCCGGGCCATGAGGGCAGTGCCCAGCCTTGACAAGGGACGGGTCCGTTCGGTAGATTTCCAGACTCTTAGGGCCTTGGGGTGTAGTGTAGCGAAATGAAGAATTCGAACAAGACGGTTCTTCCTGCTCTCGGCGAAATCGAAAGGAAGTGGTTCGTCGTGGACGCCAGCGATCAGGTTCTGGGTCGCTTGGCGACTCGATTGGCCACCGTCCTCATGGGCAAGGACCGGCCGCATTACACCGATTTTCTCGATACTGGCGCATTCGTGATCGTAGTCAATGCCGACAAGGTGCGTCTGACTGGGAAGAAGTGGTCTCAGAAGGTCTACTATTCCCACAGCCGGTACCCAGGAGGGCTGAAAGAGATTACGGCGGAGAATCTGCTGCGCCGGTATCCGGATCGTCTCGTACGCTTGGCGGTTCGAGGTATGTTGCCGAAGAACAAGTTGGGCAAGAGGATGATCCGGAAACTCAAGATTTATGCCGGTGCCGACCATCCGCATCAAGCCCAGAAGCCGGAGCCGCTGGCCCTGTAATCCGCCCCGCCGGCCACAGGAGATCTTCCTTGAACGAGGTTCAATACTACGGCACGGGTAAGAGGAAGTCCGCCACTGCACGAGTGTTCCTGATGCTCGGTGACGGACAGATCGTCGTCAACCACGTCGATTTCCAGGAGTATTTCCGCAACCAGACCCAACAGGTTGTGGTTCTGCAACCGCTGATGCAGACGGAGAACAATGACAAGTTCGACGTGTACGTCAACGTCAAGGGTGGGGGATATTCCGGTCAGGCCGGCGCCGTTCGGCTGGGAATAGCACGTGCCCTGCTCCAGTTCGATCCCGAACTCCGCGCGACGCTCAAGAAGGCCGGCCTTCTCAGGCGCGATCAGCGGGTCAAGGAACGGAAAAAATACGGGCAACCCGGGGCGCGTAAACGGTTTCAGTTTTCCAAGAGGTAGCCAGGGAGAAATCGGTGAGTTCCATTCCTATCAAGCAACTCCTGGACGCAGGTGTCCATTTCGGGCATCAGACAAGGCGCTGGAATCCCAAGATGAAGCCGTTCATCTTCGGCCAGCGCAACGGCATCCACATCGTCGATCTGCGGACCACGCTCCGGTATTTCAAGCGCGCCATCGATTTCATCGTCGAGCGGAGCATCCGAGGCAGTTCGGTGCTGTTCGTCGGCACCAAGAGGCAGGCTCAGGACACCATCGAGCGGGAAGCCGGCAGATGTGAGGCCCACTACGTCAACAACCGCTGGCTCGGCGGTCTTCTCACGAATTTCGCGACCGTCCGGAACAGCATCAAGCGCTACAAGGATTTGGAAGACAAACGGGTCAATGGCTTCTACGACCAGCTCTCCAAGAAGGAAGTGGCCCGGCTGGAGCGGGAGCGCAAGAAGCTGGACAAGAATCTGCGGGGTATCAGAGATATGGAGCGTCTCCCCGATATCCTCTTTGTGGTGGACACAAACCGGGAGGTCATCGCCGTCAAGGAAGCCGCCAAGCTGGGTATTCCAGTGATCGCCGTGGTGGACACCAACAGTGATCCTGACGACGTCAACTTCGTGATCCCGGGAAACGACGACGCATTGCGATCGGTGAGGTTGTTCACCTCCACCATCGCGGATGCGATCCTGGCCGGCAAGGCGATCCGGGAAGCTCGTTTGGCGGAAGCCCGGGAGAAGGCTGCCAGGGAAAAGGCGGCTCGCGAGAAAGCGGCCCGGGAAAAAGCGGCTCGGGAGCGAGCTCTACGAGAAAAGGTGCTGCAGGAGAAGGCAGCGCAAGAGCAGGCGGCACAGGAGACCTCGATACCGCCAGATGCCACTGTGGCGACCAGCACCGCTTCCGCGGTGCAGGCCACGAGTGCCCCCACCTCCGACAACAGCTAGGGCGTCAGACAGGACTCGGCGCGTCAAGATTTTTCAGCGGGAAGGTCGATAAGAAATGAGTGTAACCGCGGCACAGGTCAAGGCGCTCCGGGACCGGACCGGCGCCGGAATGATGGAGTGCAAGCGAGCGCTGATCGAGGCCGGAGGGGACCTGGATCGGGGTGTCGTCATCCTGCGCGAGCGGGGTCTGGCGGCTGCCGCCAAGAGGTCTGGCCGTGCCACCAGCGAGGGGACGGTGGGTCAGTACATCCATGCCGGTGGCAAACTGGGTGTTCTGGTGGAAGTAAACTGCGAAACGGATTTTGTCGCGCGCACCGATGAGTTCCAGGAACTCGTCCGGGATCTGGCCATGCAGGTGGCCGCTTCCAATCCCCTTTTCGTTCGTCGAGACGAGGTGGGATCCGAAGAGATCGATCGCGAAAAAGAGATCTACCGCAACCAGGCGCTGACAACGGGCAAACCTGAACGGATCGTCGACAGAATCGTCGAGGGCCGCTTGGAGAAGTACTTCTCCGCCGTGTGCCTCTACGAGCAGCCCTTCGTCAAGGATCCCTCGATCACGGTCGAGCAACTCATCAAGTCCAAGATTGCCACCTTGAAGGAAAACATCACGGCCCGTCGCTTTTGCCGTTTCAAGGTGGGAGAAGAACTCTAGCCCGCAGGGATTTCCTCGCATTCGAAGGAGGCGGTTTTGCCCCAGGAGAGCCAGGCGCCATTGGGAGACCCGGCCAAGTTGGAGCGACCCGTCTACCGGCGGCTTCTCGTCAAACTCAGCGGCGAGATGCTCATGGGAACTGCCCACTTCGGAGTCGATCCCGCCATGATGGAGGGCGTCGCCCTCCAGATCAAAGAAGTTCACGCATTGGGGGTTGAGACTTCCGTCGTTGTCGGCGGTGGAAACATCATCCGCGGGGTGAACGTCAGCGAGGCCGGATTCGACCGCTCCACGGGCGACTACATGGGCATGCTGGCTACGATCATCAACTCCCTGGCTTTGCAGAACGCTTTGGAGAAGAATGACGTCGACACTCGAGTTTTGAGTGCCATCCATGTCTCGGAACTTGCAGAACCGTTTATCAGGCGGAAAGCCATCCGGCACTTGGAAAAGAAACGCGTCGTCATATTCGCCGCCGGTACCGGCAGTCCTTACTTTTCCACCGATACGGCGGCGGCCCTGAGGGCGATGGAAATTCGGGCCGATGTGATATTGAAGGGAACCAAAGTCGACGGCGTGTACGATTCGGACCCGGAAGTCAACCCGGATGCCAAACGATTCGATCATTTGACCTACCTCCAAGTCCTGGAAAAGGGTCTCAAGGTCATGGACGCAACGGCCATTTCCTTGTGCATGGATCACGAATTGCCCATCATCGTGTTCAGTCTCAGGCAGAGAGGGAACATCACGAGCGCGGTCCTGGGCAAGAAGGTGGGTTCCATCATCAGCCATTGAATAATCCCGCCGAACCTGTCGGGGGCGCCGCGCGACACAAGGGGGAGACAGCATGAACGGGAACTCCGTCCAGCAGGTGTTGACTGAAACCCGAACCCGAATGCGCAAGTCCGTGGAGGATCTGAGCCGGGAATTGGCGACGGTCCGCACGGGCCGAGCGTCCCTCCACTTATTCGATCCGGTCAAGGTGGATTACTACGGAACGCCGACGCCCATCAACCAACTCGCCACGCTGCATGTGGCGGAAGCGTCCATGGTGACGATCCAACCCTGGGATCCGACTCAGACCGAGAGCATCAGCCGGGCCATTCTGGCCTCAGACCTGGGCCTGAATCCTTCGAACGACGGGAGGCTCATCCGAGTGCCCATCCCTCCATTGACCGAAGAACGGCGCCGGCAACTGGCCAAACATGTCCGGAAAGTGACCGAACAACACCGGACCGCGGTCAGAAATATCCGCCGGAGTTCGAATGACCAGTTGAAGAAACTCTCCAAGAGCAAGGCCATCTCCGAGGATGACGAGCACCGCGGGTACGATCAGGTCCAGAAAATCACCGACGACTTCATCTCGCAGGCGGACGATCTGGGGCGGCTGAAGGAGAACGAGGTCCTCGAAGTCTGAACCGAGTGGCCAGGTCGTCCTGAACCGGTGTGATTCCAGTTTCGGTGCGGTACCGGAAGCGTTGACCCTATCCCGGTAGAATCACGGCAGCAGGACGGCGGCCGCCACGACGGTCGTCCAGCGTCCGTTCCGGTCACCGAATGCGGACTGGGCGATGCTGGTGGTTTCGGCGAAATCGCCGGTTCGTTCCGTCGACGCCTCGGCGTCTTCGCCGGAAGCATCCTCCTCCGAGGGTAGTCCCAGGCTGGCGGACAGCATCTGGGCGGCCACGGATTCGGCGTGGGTTCCCGCTATTGCCTCGGTTTCCCCGAAGCTGTGATGCTCGCTCAAGTATCCGTGCCGGGTCGAGTCCCTCGGCGTCGCCAGTCCGATGGATGCGGAAACCAGACGGCCCGGCTCGGGAGTCGAATTGGCGCTGATCACGGCAAAGACCACCTGACCCGGGGCCAGGCCTTTCACACCTCGCTCCTTGTTGACCAACTTGCATCCGGGAGGAAAGATGCTGGAGACGCGGACCAGATTGAAGGCGGAGATCCCGGCGTCGTGGAGCGCCATCTCCCAGCTGATCAGTTTCTCGTGGTGACATCCGATACCACGCGTCAAGAACAGTCTCCTGGGCACCAGCATGCAGAAATCTCCTGTTTCCGGGCCGCAGCCGACGGGCTTCCGGAGGGTGTTCGCCGCGGACTGCGGGAGGTTGTCAACGTGTTGCTATACTTGATTTTCCCCGCCTCGTCCACCGGGCCAGCCGGGGCTGTGTTGCCCGCAGCCCCGGTTGAGTTCGCTTTCGTTACTGTGGTATCAATGAGCCTCGTTGGAGGGATCGGTCCAGGAGGAAATGCCTGAAGAGCAACCGCCGGAAGCCGCGGTTCGACCGGAGCGGACGGAGACCGAGAACAGCGAAAGCCAGTGGTCTCTGGCCAGCGTATTCGATGAGTTTCGCGGATGGGCCCGAGACATCCTTGTCGCCGCCGTCGTCGCGGTCCTCATCATTGTATTCGTGGTGCAGCCGGTCAAAGTGGAGGGGACCAGCATGGCTCCCCGCTTGGCTGATCAGGAGCGAATCTTTGTCAGCAAGCTCTCCTATCGTTTCTCGAATATCGAACGCGGCGATATCGTAGTCTTCTGGTACCCTAGGAACCCGGCCAAGTCTTTCATCAAACGGGTCATTGGGATTCCCGGTGAAACCGTGGAGATCAAGCAAGGCGTCGTATTTATCGACGGACGGCGCTTGGAGGAACCCTACTTGCGGTCAGAGTACCTGGACCACGACTATCACACCACCAAGGTTCCGGAGACCCAGTACTTTGTTCTGGGAGACCGGCGCAACTCCAGCAACGACAGTCGAAACTGGGGATGCGTCCCGCTCCGGAACATATTCGGTAAGGCCGTGTTCCGATACTGGCCCGTCTCCAAGGCGGGCATGATCGAATAGCTGGGAGACGGACCCGGCTCAACCAGACCTGCCTGATTCGAGGATCCAACAGACGTGGGCAAGCGGGCGATTCTATATCTGGAAGATGGGACTGTGTACGAGGGCGTTGCCTTCGGGGCAGACACGGAGTCTTTGGGCGAGGTGGTTTTCAATACCTCCATGACGGGGTACCAGGAGATTCTGACGGACCCCTCCTACGCCGGTCAGATCGTGGTCATGACCCAGCCGCAGATCGGGAACTACGGGACCAACTCTGAAGATGGAGAGTCCTTGAAGCCTCACGTGGAAGGCTTCGTCCTGCGTGAATGCAGTCCCATCTACAGCAACTGGCGGGGGGAGCAGACGCTGGACGCCTATCTGAAACAGCATGGCATCGGCGGCATCTCCGAGATTGACACCCGAGCCCTGGTTCGCCGCATCCGGGAGAAGGGGGCCATGCGGGGCGGAATCGCCACTTCCTCTGTCGATTCCATACGGCGGAAAGTCCTGGCTCATCCAACAATGGCCGGACTGGATTGTGTGAGGTTCGTCACGACCTCGGAATCCTATGCCTGGCCGGTGAAGGATTCCAGGTACAAAGTCGTGGCCTACGACTTCGGGATCAAGCACAATATTCTTCGATGCCTTGCCTCCCGTGGGTGCGATGTCACCGTCGTCCCGGCCACTACGGCTGCCGAAGATGTTCTGGCGATGAACCCGGATGGCGTCTTTCTGTCGAATGGTCCAGGTGATCCGGAACCCCTCGACTACATTGTCGCCAACGTCAGGAAGCTGCTGGGAAAGAGACCGGTCTTCGGAATTTGTCTGGGTCACCAACTGTTGGGATTGGCCTTCGGTGGGCGGACCTACAAGTTGAAGTTCGGGCATCGAGGCGGCAACCAGCCGGTCCAGAATCTGGTGACTCGAAAGATCGAGATCACGTCCCATAATCACGGGTTCGCCGTGGATCCCGATTCCTTGGACGACGGCAGCGTCGAGTTGACCCATCTCAACCTCAACGACCAAACTCTGGAAGGCATGCGGCACCGGTCCCTGCCAGTTTTTTCAGTGCAATACCACCCCGAGGCTTCTCCGGGACCCCATGATTCCTTGTACCTGTTCGACGATTTCCTCGACTTGATTCGAACCCACCGGTCACGTTGAATTCCGCGGACCAAGCCTTCGAGTACAGCAGGCATGCCCAGACGAGACGACATTGAGAAGATACTGATTATCGGCTCGGGACCCATTGTCATCGGCCAGGCCTGCGAGTTCGACTATTCCGGGACCCAGGCCTGCAAGGCCCTGATGCAAGACGGGTTCCAGGTCATCCTGGTCAATTCCAATCCGGCCACCATCATGACGGACCCCGAAGTCGCGGACCGGACCTACGTGGAGCCGCTGACGGCGGAATATGTGGGCGAGATCGTCCGGCGGGAACGCCCCGATGCCGTATTGCCCACCGTGGGCGGCCAGACCGGTCTCAACATCTCGGTTCAGCTCAGTGAAAGCGGTCTGCTCCGGGAGCTGGGCGTCGACATGATCGGCGCCAATCTGGACGCGATTCAGATGGCGGAGGATCGGCGCCTCTTCCGGGCCGCCATGGAGGAAATCGGGCTCCAGGTGCCCAGTTCCGGATTCGCCACCAGCCTGAAGGAGAGTCACGAGATTCTGGAGAGGGTGGGTCTTCCCGCCGTGATACGTCCATCCTTCACGTTGGGTGGCACCGGCGGCGGCATCGCCTTCAACACCGAGGAGTTTCAGGAGATCTCGGACCGGGGAATCCAGCTGTCGCCCATCGGCGAGATCCTGGTCGAGGAATCGGTTCTGGGGTGGAAGGAATTCGAGCTGGAGGTGATGCGCGATCTGAACGACAACGTCGTCATCATCTGCTCCATCGAGAACTTCGATCCCATGGGCGTGCACACCGGGGATTCCATCACCGTCGCTCCCGCGCAGACCCTTACGGACCGGGAATACCAGACGATGCGCGATGCGGCCATCGATATCATCCGCAAGATCGGAGTGGAGACGGGTGGCTCGAACATCCAGTTCGCCGTCAATCCGGACGACGGGCGAATGGTGGTCATCGAGATGAACCCTCGGGTGAGCCGGAGTTCGGCCCTGGCCTCCAAGGCCACCGGCTTTCCCATTGCCAAGGTCGCGGCCAAGCTGGCAGTGGGGTACACGCTGGATGAGATTCCCAACGACATCACGCTCAAGACGCCGGCCTCGTTCGAGCCCACCTTGGACTACGTCGTGGTGAAGATACCGCGCTGGAATTTCGAGAAGTTTCCCGAGTCCGAACCGTTGCTGGGAACCCAGATGAAGTCGGTCGGGGAGGTGATGGCCATCGGCAGAACCTTCCGGGAAGCCCTTCTCAAGGGTGTCCGATCCCTGGAGACGGACAAGACGTTGTTCGCCGAGCAGACCGATCCCACGCGCATCAACGAGCATCTGGTTCGTCCCAATCCGAGCCGTCTCGCTCATGTGTTTATGGCCTTCGAGCATGGATACACCCGGGACCGCATCTTCGAACTCACCGGCATAGATCACTGGTTTCTGCAACAGATCGAGCGGTTGCTGGGCGAGATCAAGGAACTCGAGGGGAACCGTCCGGAGACCCTGGGTCCCGCCAGGCTGGCTCGCGCCAAGAGGGATGGCTTCTCCGACCTGTGGCTTTCTCAGATCCTGAGCCGCAACCGGGAAGCCGGGAGTCGCGCCGTTACCGAACGGGATGTTTGGAATTTCAGAAATGACAACGGCATCGGTCCTGTTTTCAAGCGTGTGGACACCTGCGCGGCCGAGTTCGAGTCCTACACGCCGTACATGTATTCCAGTTACGAGTTCGAGGATGAAGCGGACCCGGGCGACGGCAGGAAGATCGTGATTCTGGGGAGTGGACCCAACCGGATCGGTCAGGGAATCGAGTTCGACTATTGCTGCTGCCACGCCTCCTTCGCTCTCAAGGAGGAGGGGTACGAGACCATCATGGTCAACTGCAATCCGGAGACGGTTTCCACCGACTATGACACTTCGGACCGCCTTTATTTCGAGCCCTTGACGTTCGAGGACGTGATGGCGGTGGTGCAGCGGGAGCAGCCGGACGGCGTCGTAGTCCAGTTGGGCGGTCAGACTCCTCTGAAACTGGCGCTTCCCCTCTTCGATGCCGGAGTCCCCATCGTGGGAACGTCTCCCCAATCCATTGACCTGGCCGAGGATCGGGAGCGATTCGAGCGGCTCCTTCGGGAATTGAACATCACCCGGCCCGAAAACGGAACCGCCATGTCCATCGAGCAGGCGCGAAAGATCGGCCGGCGCATCGGTTACCCGCTCCTGGTACGACCCTCATACGTGCTGGGCGGGCGAGCCATGGCCATCGTCTATGACGAGGCGTCTCTGGACGGGTACGTCAGCTCTGCCGTGGATGTCTCGCCCCAACGCCCCATCCTGATCGACAGGTTTCTGGAAGATGCCCGTGAGTATGACGTGGACGCCCTGGCCGACGGCGAGAACGTGATCATCGCCGGGATCATGGAACACATCGAGGAGGCGGGCATCCACTCGGGGGACAGCACCTCGGTGCTGCCGCCCATCATCATCGAGGAAGAGCACCTGGAGACGATGCGGGACTACACCCGGCGGCTGGGGGAAGCGCTCCAGGTCGTAGGTCTCATGAATATTCAGTTCGCGGTGGTGGAGGAGCGTGTCTACGTCTTGGAGGTGAATCCCCGGGCCAGCCGTACCATACCTTTCGTGAGCAAGGCCACAGGAATCCCGCTGGCCAAGGTGGGCGCCCGACTCATGATCGGAAGAAAGCTTTCTGAACTGGGCATGACTCGGGATCTGGACGTCACCAGTTGCTTCGTGAAGACCCCCGTCTTTCCCTTTGCCAAGTTTCCCGGGGTCGACACGATTCTGGGACCGGAAATGCGGTCGACCGGCGAGGTCATGGGGGGAGATGAGTCCTTCGGCTACGCTTACGCCAAGGCTCAGACCAGCGCCGGCAACCACCTGCCCAAGTCAGGTGTCGTTTTCCTGAGTGTCAATGAGCGGGACAAGCGCTATGTCATCTCCATTGCCCAGGACTTCCAGCGGTTGGGTTTCCAGGTGGTGGCCACGAGCGGGACCGCCAAGGTCCTGGCGTTGTCGGGAATGGAAGTAGAGACCGTCTACAAGGTGAACGAGGGGCGGCCCAACGTGGTGGATCTGATCAAGAGCAAGAAGATCCATCTGGTCGTGAACACGCCCTTGGGACGGGAGTCCTTCTTTGACGAGAAGGCCATTCGGCGGGCATGCATTCAGTACGGAACTCCCTGTATCACCACGCTCTCGGCCGCGGCTGCCGCGGTCAGCGCCATCCGGGCTTTGCAACGGGAAGAGATCCGGATCAAGAGTCTCCAGGAGTATCACGAACTCCGTAGCGATCCGGCGGAACCGCTGTTCCAGTCCTGAACGTCCCCTCACCCCGCGCCCCGTCTCGCTCCGGTATGGAGCGAAGAGGGCGCCCACACACAAGGGGCGCCCCTACATATCTCTTCCCTTTCTGTTACATTAGCGCTTCGTGAGCCCACGCTTGGACTTGGTCGAGTCTCTGGCCGAAAAGTATCGGGATCTGCCCCGCGAGGTCGTCTTCAAAGAGGATCTTCTGCGCACTGGGGTCGCATTTTCCAGAGACGCACTGGCCATCGCCTCCGGGTACAAGCCCAAGGCGTACTTCATCTTCTCCTTCGATCTGGTGCCTATCACCGAGATGGAGCAGCAGGAGAACCTGCATGCGCCCGAGGAGATCTGCCTGACCGGCGGAGCGGGAAACTTTCGGAGAACCATCGTTTCGGTCCGGCTGAACCCGGGGTCACCCTACCGCATCGACTGCGCTCCGGACGGCAGGCTGGTCTTGGTCCTGGATGGGGTGGAGATCTGCGGCGTGGAGTTTCCGTCAGTTCCCGAGTACTACAAGTCCACGCTGGCCAGCGGCAAGCCCATCACCGACATCGCTCCCAGCATTGAATGGGGCTATCTCCTCTATCTCACCGTCTTCCGGATCTGCCAATATTTCGGCCGCAAGGTCGAATGCCAGTTCTGCGACATCAACGAGAACTATCGGCAACAGCGGAAATCGGGCCGCTCCTATACCGGAGTCAAGACGGTTGAGGAGATTCTGGAAGCGCTCGAGATCATTCAGGAAACGGATTCGATCAGCAAGGCGTATACGGTGACCGGGGGCAGCATCACCTCCCAACTGGGCGGTCAGGAAGAGATCGACTTTTACGTCCGGTACCCGGAAGCCATCGAAGAGCGCTTTCCGGGACGGTGGCTGGGCAAGGTGGTGGTTCAGGCGCTGCCCCAGGAGTCGGTGCGCCGCTTCAAGGACGCCGGCATCCAGATCTACCATCCCAACTACGAGGTGTGGGACGCCAGGCTCTTCGAGATCATCTGTCCGGGAAAGGCCCGGCACATCGGACGAGACGAGTGGATTCGGCGGATCCTGGACGCGGCCCAGGTGTTTGGGCCGTCCCATGTGATCCCCAACTTCGTCGCCGGAATCGAGATGGCGCAGCCGGCCGGATTCACCAGTGTCGAGGAGGCGCTCGCTTCCACCGGTGAGGGTCTCGACTTCTTCATGAGCCGAGGCGTGGCTCCCCGTTTTACGACTTGGTGTCCCGAACCTCTGAGCGTCCTGGGGAAGTCCAATCCCGGCGGGGCGCCCCTCGAATACCACCTGGGGCTACTGAGAGTCTGGCGGGATACGCGTGAACGCTACCGGCTCCCGGTCCCTCCAGGTTACGGGAAACCGGGCATCGGCAACGCCGTCTTCTCCGTCTCTTCCTTCATGGACGTCATTCGCGACGCCCCTGTGATCCGATCCCCCGGTTCTCCGAGTGGGAACGGGAAACCAGGGCGAGCAGACTCCTCAGGAGCTTGACGTCCTCCTTTTCCAACTGGGCACGTCCCAAAATTCGGTTCAAGCGGGCCAGGAGCCGCTGCCGGGACAGATGTCGGGGAAGGCCGGCCGAGGCAAGGACCGTCTCCAGATACGTGATCAGGGATTGGAATTCCGAGGGTTCGGCCAAGTGTAGAAACGGAGTGTCCCCCGGCTCCCGCGACGCCAAGTGGAGGTCGTAGGCCACAAGACCTACCGCCTGAGCCAGATTCAGGACCGGATAGCCGCCTGCGGTGGGGATTTCCACCAACCACTCACAGAGCCGAATCTCATCTCGCGACAAGCCGTTGTCTTCAGGGCCGAAGACGATGCCCAGAGGCCCGGACTGGTATCGGGGAACCAGCTCGCCGGCCAGGGTGCGGCTGCTGATACGGCGTTTGCCTGATTTCGGTGATCTCGCCGTGGTCCCGACCAGAAGCCGAATCTCGCTCCTCGCTTCTTGGAGAGAGGGGTAGTAGACGGCGTTGTCCACCAGATCGGCGCCCTTCATGGCCAGCATGCGGGCCTCGGCCCCGACTTCGCACCGGGGCCGAATCAAGACCAGGCGGCCGAAACCCATATTCTTCAGGATTCGGGCGGCTGCTCCCAGATTGGAGGCGAACTGGGTCCGGACCAGGATGAAGTGGAGATGGTCCTGGAGCATCTCAGGCCGCAAGTCTACACGAAACCGGAATCCGGATTTCCAAGCATGGAATCATAATCATCACGTTGACAAGGCTTGGGGATTCGAGGATGATATGCGCCCTGAAAGATCCGCGCGTTTCAGACCATCCGTGACCATGCTTTGTCCTGGTAGTTTGCTAAAATGATTGAGCGTTTGGCGGGGAGAGGCTGCCCCCGGTTTCGGTGGAGATAACATTGGCCATCGCACAGACCCAAACCTTTGTCCCCCAGCAGGATGGTGTCCGGACCAGCGTGGTGAACGACCTCAGCATTCAGGTCGCCACGGTGAACGGGTCCGGAAGTCAGAGCTCCAACAACGTGCTGATGCGGTCCATCTTCCAGATGGGCATTCCCACCAGCGGCAAGAACCTTTTCCCCTCCAACATCGCGGGGTTGCCCACATGGTTCACCATTCGCGCATCCAAACGGGGCTACGTCGGTTGCAAGCGGGAAGTGGACATCCTGATCGCGATGAACCCGCAGACGGCCCGTGAGGACGTGGAAACCCTGGACCCGGGTCGAGTGGTGCTCTACGAAGAGCGGCTGAAGCTCTCCGGTCTCCGGGAAGATTTGATCTACTATCCCGTTCCGTTCAGCAAGTTGGCGGCGGAAGTGGTTCGGATTCCGAGGCTGCGCAAGTTGGTGGCCAACATGGCCTACGTCGGCGCCGTGGCCGAGTTCCTGAGCATCGAGATGGAACAGGTGGAGGTGGCGATTGCCAAGTGGTTCAAGAAGAAGCAGAAAGCCATCGATCTGAACATTCGGATCGCCCACATGGGGGCTCAGTACGTCAAGGATCATCTTCCGAAGCAGGATCCATACCGGCTGGAAAGGATGAACAAGACCCAGGGCAAGATCATCATCGACGGAAATTCCGCCTGCGCCCTTGGCGCCATGTTTGGCGGAGTGACCGTGGTGACGTGGTATCCCATCACGCCGGCCAGCAGTCTGGGAGAAGCTCTCACCGATTATCTGCAGCGGTATCGTACCGACCCCGAGACGGGGAAAGCGACATTTGCGGTCGTCCAGGCCGAGGATGAATTGGCCGCCCTGGGAATGGCCATCGGGGCCGGATGGTCCGGCGCCAGATCCATGACCTCGACCTCGGGTCCCGGTATTTCACTAATGAGCGAATTTACGGGACTGGCCTATTTTGCCGAGATTCCATGTGTCATTTTCGACGTTCAGAGGGTCGGTCCCAGCACCGGGCTGCCGACACGGACCGCCCAGGGCGACATACTGTCGCTGCACAGTCTTTCGCACGGGGATACGGCTCATCCGGTCTTGCTGCCCGGGGACATGGAGGAGTGTTTCGAGATGTCCCGGCAGGCTTTCGACTTGGCCGAGCGGCTGCAGCAGCCGGTCTTCGTCGGCTCGGATCTGGATCTGGGCATGAACAACTGGATGTGTGATCCTTTCGAATATCCCACCGAGCCGCCGGACCGGGGCAAGGTTCTCAAGGCAGCCGACTTGGAGCGGATTGGGGAGTTCGCCCGTTACCGCGACTTGGACGGGGACGGGATCCCCTACCGCACGCTGCCGGGCACTGAACATCCGCTGGCCTCCTATTTCACCCGAGGCAGCGGACACAATGACGCCGCCGGCTACAGTGAGCGGCCCGAGGACTACGTCCAACTCATGGACCGTCTGAAGCGAAAATACGAAACGGCGAGGGACTTGGTGCCTCAGCCCGTGATCGAGTTGCGGGACGAGGCTGTGATCGGGATCATCGCCTACGGATCGTCGGACTCGGCCATGGCGGAATGCAAGGACCAACTCCTGGAAGAGTACGGGATTGAAATCAACTATCTCCGGCTTCGAGCCTTGCCGTTGAGTCCTGCACTAAAGGACTTTGTCGCCGTTTGCCGTCGGGTCTACGTCGTCGAGCAGAATCGGGACGGCCAGATGGCCGATCTGATTCGCTTGGAGCTCGGCGAGGAGGGGACCAAGATTCGAAAAGTTTGTCACTATACGGGACTCCCGCTGGATGCCCGCTTCGTCACCGACCAGGTGATCGCCTCGGAACGTCTAATCTGAATTAACACCATGGCTGTACGAACAAGGGCGCCAAAGAAAACAAACCGAATCGGGTTATCCCGTTCCGCCTACCGGGGTCATCCGTCGACGCTTTGCTCCGGGTGTGGGCACGATGCCATCACCAACCAGATCATCCGGTCGTTTTACGAGATCGGCGTCAACCCATACTCCGTGGCCAAGATGAGCGGTATCGGTTGCTCCAGCAAAACGCCGGCCTATTTCATGAACGCGTCGCATGGCTTTAACAGTGTCCACGGACGCATGCCTTCAGTGGCCACGGGAACCATGGTGGCCAATCGTGGTCTGGTCTGCATCGGGGTGAGCGGAGACGGGGACACGGCCTCGATCGGACTGGGCCAGTTCTGCCATCTGCTGCGGCGCAATGTTCCCATGATCTACGTCATCGAGAACAATGGTGTCTACGGTCTCACCAAGGGCCAGTTTTCGGCGACGGCCGACGACGGCTCCACGCTCAAGACCGGAGTGGTCAACGAGTTGCCTGCCATGGACTGCTGTTCATTGGCGATCGAGATGGGATGCTCCTACGTGGCCCGTTCCTTTGCCGGAGACCCCAAGCAGCTGGTGGCGCTTTTGAAGGGGGCCCTCAGCCACAGTGGAACCGCCATGCTCGACGTGATCAGCCCCTGTGTGACCTTCAACAACCATCCCGGATCGACCAAGAGTTACTCGTGGGCCAAGGAACACGAGGAGTTGCTGCACCAAATCGACTTCATCCCCGGCTTTGAGCCCATCGCCGCGGTGGATTATCCGGAAGGCGAAGCCCTGGACGTGGAGATGCATGACGGTTCCCTGATTCGCCTTCGCAAGGTGGATATGGACTACGATCCCATGAATCGCCGGGAGGCCGTCCGAATGCTCCACAGTTCGGCCGCTGCGTCGGAATTGTTGACCGGTCTCATCTACGTCAATCCCGTCGCCAAGTCGTTCCTGGATACCCTGAACCTGTGTGACGAACCTCTGGTGTCGTTGCCCCACGAAAAGGTCAAGCCGGGGCCGGAGGTCCTGAAGCAGGTCATGCAGGACCTGATGTAGTCCTTGCCCGCCGGCTCCCAACCGCCTTTACCAAGTCACATCCACCCGTTGGGGCAGGCGTCGTGACGCCCCTCCAGGAAGAGCCGAAATTCACCCCGGATTCAGGTGGGCATCAGTCCGCATTGTCCACCGGAAAGGAGGCATTTTGGTTCGACCCAAAGCAACGCGGCGGACCATGCGAACCCACTGGGGACGATAGAGGCGATCGGTCTTCCGAAGCATGGTCGACGGATCTGTGGAAAAGCTGTGGGAAATCTGTTGAGGACCCAAAGGCGTCGGCAGATTTCGGCGTCCGGCGATGGAAACGTTGTCAACGGCAACCTGTCAAGAGCCCATGTAAGTCGTTGTGTCCATTGGCTCTTTGGCTCGCAGTCCTCCGAGATTCCCCCAGAGTTGCCCCAAGCGTGCAGTTGACTCCGACACGCTGTCAGCGACGCCTCGTCGCCCTTCCGGTGCTGTACGCGTGCGCGGAGCCCGCCGCCCGAAGCTGGCGACGGCCTCGGGTTCACTCCATGCACTCCGACCAACGCCCGGATGATTCTGGGATTCACCATTGAGAGAAAGAGGACAGACCGATGAAGAGTGTGATCGAACAGGAAAAGCGTCGACAAGTGCGCTTTCTGCGGCTGCCGGAGGTGCCGGCCCGCACGGGCCTGTCGCGGAGCACGATCTATGTACGGCTCGACCAAGGGCGCTTTCCCAAGCCGGTCCCGCTGGGCGGGCGCGCAGTCGGCTGGATCGAGTCGGAAGTGGACGAGTGGATCCGGGAGCGGATCGCGGCGAGCCGCGACGGCTCGGAGTGAGGGCATTGCAAGCCCGTGGCGATTCCTAACGGCTAGAACATATGGAAGGGGCCGGAACTCGCGGGCAGGCAGGCCGCCGAGATGGTACCCCAATCCTTCTCGTCGGCACCCGGGGTGGACGGGGAGACGATCGCCGACATCGAGTCGTCGGGGGTGGACGGGTGGCTCGGGGAACTGGCGCGGGACCTGAAGGAAGGGACCTACCGGCCCAACGCGGTGCGGCAGGTTCTGATCCCGAAGAAGCAACGCGGGAAGTTCCGGCCTTTGGGCATTCCGTGCGTGCGGGATCGAGTGGCGCAGACGGCGGCGATGTTGGTGTTGTCGCCGATCTTCGAAGCCGATCTCGCCCCGGAACAGTACGCCTATCGGCCGGGCCGGAGCGCGGGCGATGCCGTCAAGCACGCGCATCGGCTGCTGAACCGGGGTTACCGGGAGGTGGTGGACGCCGACCTGACGGACTACTTCGGCCAGATTCCCCATGCCGAACTGATCAAGTCCGTAGCCCGCCGCATCAGCGATGGGCGGATGCTGGGCTGGATCAAGGCTTGGTTGGAGATGGCGGTCGAGGAAGACGACGGTCGCGGCGGACGCCGCCGCACGACCCGGGCGCGACGGGAGCGGAAAGGAACCCCTCAAGGGGCGCCGATCTCCCCGTTGCTGAGCAACCTGTATATGCGTCGCTTCATTCTGGGCTGGAAGGTGCGGGGTTACGCCCGTCGCTTCAAGGCGGAAATCGTCAACTACGCAGACGACTTTGTCGTCCTGGGCCAAGCTCCGGCCGCGATCATGCGGGCGGCGGTCGAGGAACTGATGAAGCGACTGAAGCTGACGTTGAACGCGGAGAAGACCCGGGAGGTGCGGGTGCCGGAGGAACCGTTCGAGTTCCTCGGCTACCGGATTGGACGCAACTACCGCCGGGACACGGGGCGATCCTACATTGGAACGCGCCCGAGTCCGGCGAGCGTTCAGAGCCTCTGCCGCAGGGTGAGCGAGTTGACCGAGAGGCGCTACGGGCTCCTGGAATCCGAGCGGGTGGTGGGACGTCTCAACCGGCTTCTGACCGGTTGGGCGAACTACTTCACGCTGGGACAGGTGAGTCCCGCTTTACCTCGACCGCGTATTCCATCGTCCCGTTCTTCACGATGAAGTCCGGGCTCTTGCCTTCGCCGGCAATATGAACTCCAGTGAGCACGCCGGATCGTGCGAGCATCGCCCCGGTCCAGAGTTCGCTTTGGGATTGGTAGGCCTTGTGACGTGTCTGCCCGAGCGTCCCGAAGACCGCTTCCTGGAGTCGGGGTCGAAGCGGTCTGAGGTCATCGACCGGAAGCACCCAGCTAATCTCGGCGAATTCCTGCGCGTCACGAGCCGCTTGGGCGATCAGAGCGCGCTGGATTGGACATTCGGGAAGCGACTCTTCCGTAGCCAACTCGCGTAGAAGCGGAACGATCTTCGGCAGCCGACTGTCGGGCGGCAGTGCCCCGCGCAGGTCCGCCGACACGTCCCGCTCCGCACGTCCCGTCGCCACCGCGTAGCGTAACACCCGCCCGCAGACCTGGAAGACGGTGTGCGCCTTCCTCAGGTGGCCGCGCGCCTCGACGCGGCGGACCACGGCCAGCAGGTCCGGCGCCGTGATTCCCGCGACCGGACTCGCGCCGATGTAGGGGAAGACCTCCCGCTCCAGCTCGCGCTCAAGCCGCCGAACCCAGCCCGTGGACCAGTTGGGCGAGTGCTTGGTCAGCCATTGGGTTGCCACGGCCTCGAAACTGTTGCTGGCCCCTTGCCGCCGGGACTGCTTCTGAGCCTTTCGGAAGGCGCTCGGGTCAATGTCCCGTGCCAGCAGCTTGCGGGCGTCGTCCCTCTGCTGCCGGGCAAGCTTCAACGAGACCTCGGGAGAGATCCCCATCGAGATCCGCTTCTCCTTGCCCGCGAAGCGGTACTTGAATCGCCAAGCCTTCGTGCCGCGCGGTGCGATTTCGAGATGCAGGCCGCGGCTGTCGTAGAGCTTGCGGGACTTCTCGCGAGCCTTGGCCTTGCGGATGGCGGTGGCTGTCAGTGGCATGTTGGGGCATCCTGTAAGCGTTGCGGAGATATGCCCCAATAATCATCGGGATGTCAAGAAGTCGGAGGGAATCGCCATGGAGGTGGGATGTCTCATAATTCCTTTGTGCACAACACTTATTGGGACTACAGCGAACGTCTCTGAAGCTCAATTGACAGAAAACGGCATGGTCTCAATTAGGGGCAGCGCCCGTTTTAATATCGTGATAACATGTTAGCACATGGAGCGGGTATTGGAAGAGAACAAGGCTCTTTGGGAGCTTTTCGATGCCATGTCCCGGTTGCAGGGCAGGGATGAGTACGCCCTCTTCTTTCGGGATCTCTGTACCATGGGGGAGCTCAAGGCCATGGCAGAACGGTGGCAAGTGGCCCAGTTGGTGGCGCGGGAGATCCCCTATCGGGAGATCCATCGAATCACGGGAGTCAGCACGGCCACCATCACCCGGATCGCCCACTGGCTTCGATACGGCGAAGGTGGATATCGGCTCATGATCCGGCGGTTGGCTGCCGTCGAGTCGCCGCCAGCGGCATCCTGACATTGCAGAGCCTTGCCGCGGCGTGAACCTGCGGCTGAGCGTAGGTGCGTGGAAATGAAGGTATACGAATACTCAGGGTTGTCCGAGATCCAGGTCTCGGACCTGTGCCGCCGCAATCCGGTGGGTGACCCGGAGCTGTTGAAGGTCTGCGGCCGGATTTTCTCGGCCGTCGAGGAGAGAGGCGACGAGGCGGTCCGGGAGTACACCCGCCGGTTCGACGGAGCGGAGATCGGGGATGCCCGGGTCGCGAGGACCGAGTTCGATTCGGCCCTGGGGAAAGTGCCTCCGGCCCGACTGGAGGCCCTGCAACGGGCCGCGTCCAACATTCGAAAATTTCACGCCGGCCAGGGTCTGAGCGAAGGCATTCTGGAGGTGGAGCCGGGAATCGCCTGCTGGCGGGAGCACCGGCCCATCGAAACGGTGGGCCTCTACGTGCCGGGCGGAACGGCTGTCCTCCCTTCCACCGTCCTGATGCTGGGAGTCCCAGCTTCGTTGGCCGGCTGTCCCCGGGTGGTCCTTTGCACGCCGCCACGCCGCGACGGATCGGTGACTCCCGAGGTTCTGGCGGCCGCGTCCATCGCGGGGATTCACGAGGTCTTCCGTATTGGGGGCGCCCAGGCCATCGGGGCCCTCTGTGTGGGCACCTCTTCGGTGCCCCGGGTGGACAAGGTCCTGGGACCCGGCAGTCCCGTCGTTCAAACGGCCAAGCTGTTGGCCCAGCAACGGGGAGTGGCCATCGACATGGTGGCTGGTCCCAGCGAAGTCCTGGTGGTGGCGGACGATTCGGCTCGACCCGACTTCGTGGCCGCAGACCTCATCTCCCAGGCCGAGCACGGGGCAGACAGCCTGGCCGTTCTGGTCTCACCTGCGCGTGAGCTGATCGATCGAGTCGAACGGGAGTTGGACCTCCGCCTCGAGGACCTCCCTCGACGGGACTTGGCCGGGGAGGCTCTGAGATCCAGTTTCGCACTCCGGACCTCATCCCTGGAGCAGGCGATGGAATTCGCCAATCGGTATGCGCCGGAGCACCTGATCCTTCAGCTTGGCGAGCCGAAGCGTTGGGCTGCCCGGGTGCAATCGGCCGGTTCCGTCTTCCTGGGCCCCTGGTCGCCCGAGGTCGCGGGGGATTACGCCTCGGGGACCAACCACACGCTGCCCACCTCGGGCCTGGCCCGGAGTTTTTCGGGAGTTTCCCTGGACAGTTTCGTCAAGAAGATCACCTTCCAGGAGTTGAGCCGGGAGGGACTTCGGTCCCTGGCGCCCACGCTGGAGGTGATGGCCGAGTTGGAACAGTTGGAGGGGCATCGGCGAGCGGTCGAGGTGCGGATTCGTCGTGAGGACACCGGACGGGTTCCGGCGGGAGACTGATATGCAGGTAGAGGAACTGGTGAGACGGAACATCCTGGAACTCAAGGCCTACCGGTCGGCCCGCGACGAAGTGCAGGAGGGTGTTCTGCTGGACGCCAACGAGAGTCCTTTCCCAGTCGACTGGCGAGGGATCGAGCTGAACCGGTATCCGGATCCCAATCAGGCCAGGTTGAGGGAAGCGCTGGCGGCTTACGTCGGCCGCCGGCCCGAGCAGGTGGTCGCAGGTAACGGATCAGACGAGGTGCTGGACTGGGTCTTCAAGATCTTCTGCCAACCCGGTCAGGATCAGGTGGCTGTCGTGGAGCCCACCTACGGGATGTACCGAGTCATGGCGCAGACGTTCGGAATCACCCTTTTCGAGTCTCGCCTGAACCGGAAACAAGATCTCGACGCAGACGCTTTCCTGGAGGCTGTACCCGCTTCGGTGAAGGTCGTGTTTCTCTGTTCTCCCAACAATCCGACGGGTGACGTGCTGGGAACGGAGCAGATCTCGAAGCTGTGCCGGAAATGGAAGGGAATCGTGGTGCTGGACGAGGCCTACGTGGAGTTTTCCGAGACTCCCTCTCTGGTCTCTCAGGTGGAAGCGTTTCCTAACCTGGTGGTGATGAGGACCCTGTCGAAGGCTTTTGGCCGGGCGGGCCTGAGGCTGGGATATGCAGTGGCGAGCCCCCTGGTGACGTCTTTTTTCCTGAAGGTCAAGGCTCCCTACAATCTCAGCTCGTTGGTAATGCAGAAGGGCCTGGAGGCCCTGGAGGGTTGGGAACGCTACCGCCCAACCTGGCTCCGGATCCGAGGAGAACGGGATCGCTTGTCTCGAGAGCTCGCATCGTTGCCGGGCTTGGGACGAGTTTTCCCGTCTCAGAGCAATTTTGTCCTTTTCGACTGCCCCCAGGCCGGCACCGTCTGCAGGAAACTGCGGGAGAGGGGTATCGTGGTCCGGGACCGCAGCGATCTGCCCGGGCTGCCCGAATGCATCCGAGTCAGCGTCGGCACTCCCGAGGAGAATGATCTGTTTCTGAAAGAGTTGTGTCGAGTTCTCCCCTGAGCGTCCAGTCGTTCTCAGGGATCAACAGCGGGGAAGAAACGGTGAAGAGAACAGCATTGGTCAATCGAGAAACCAAGGAAACCCAGATTCGGATCGAGCTGAATCTGGACGGCCAGGGCCGCTACTCGGCCCAGTTGCAGACCGGCTTCTTCAGCCACATGCTGGAACTTTTGGCCATGCACTCTTCAATGGACCTCCGGGTCCAGGGTGACGGGGACCTGCAGGTCGACGACCATCACCTGATCGAAGATGTGGGGATCGTTCTGGGCCAGGCGTTGAAGCAGGCCCTGGGTCAGAAGCGGGGGATCCGCCGCTACGGATGGACGCTACTGCCCATGGACGAGGTCCTGGTGGCGGTGGCCCTGGATCTGGGAGGGCGTTTCGTCTTCCGTTCCGACTACCGTCCGGTGAGAGAGAAGGTGGGAGACCTGGCCACCGAAATGGCGCCGCATTTCTTTCGGTCGCTCGCCGTCGAGGTGGGCGCCAATCTCCACTTTCAATTCCTCAATCCCGGAGAGAACGAACACCATCGTATTGAGGCCATGTTCAAGGGTTTCGGCCGCGCTCTGCGCGCGGCCGTCAGTCTCGATCCGGAAGCCGGAGGCAGGATTCCCTCGACCAAGGGAAGCTTGTGAGGGTCCTATGATCGTCGTCGTGGATTACAAGGCGGGAAATCTTTACAACGTGGGCAACGCCTTGGCCTATCTGGGAGTGGACTTCGTCTTCTCCGGGGATCCCGAGCGGGTCGCAGGGGCCTCCAAGGTGATCCTTCCCGGAGTCGGATCGGCGCGGGCGGCCATGGATTCCTTACGGGAGCAGGGGCTGATCCCGGTCATTCAAGGACTCCAGGTTCCGTTCCTTGGAATCTGCCTGGGTCTGCAGATCCTCTTCGACGGTTCCGACGAGGAGGACACCCCCTGCCTGGGTGTCATGGACGGCCGGGTGACAAGCTTCGATGATTCCAGGGTCAAGGTGCCTCATATCGGATGGAACCAGATCCGGCGCAGCCGTTCACTTCCGGCACAGGCGCGAGCGGGGAGGTTGCTCGACGGCATCCCCGACGGTTCCTACTTCTATTTCGTGCACAGCTACTATGCTCCTTCCGGCTCGGCCGAGACGGTGACGGTCACCGACTATGCCAGTCCCTTCGCCTCCATGGTGGCCCGGAAGAATTTCTGGGGCGTCCAGTTCCATCCGGAGCGGTCAGGCGAGCCGGGGCTCCGCTTGCTCAAGAACTTTGTCGGAGTGGATGAAACATGCTCGTAATCCCGGCCATCGATCTGGTGGATGGAAAATGCGTGCGGCTGGTTCGGGGCGAATTCCATCGTAAGACCGTCTACTCGGGGGATCCGGTGGACCAGGCCCTGGAGTTCCAGGAGGCGGGTCTGTCCCGGATCCATGTGGTGGATTTGGAAGGTGCCCGCGTTGGGGAAGGCCGCAACCGGCATTCGATCCGCAGGATTCTCTCTGGCGTGCGGGTGCCCGTCCAGATCGGCGGCGGCATTCGTAAGGCAGCGGATGTCTCCCAGCTCCTGGACTGGGGCGCCGGTCATCTGATCCTTGGCACCTCGGTCCTGGAGACCCCGGAAAAAGTGGAGAAGTGGATATCCGAATGGGGACCCTCTCCCTTCATCGTGAGCGTCGATTTGCGCCGCGGCCGGCTCCAGGCCCAGGGTTGGGAACGCGAGAGCGGACTGGCGTTGGAGGCCGTGCTCCAGAGAATCATGGACTGGGGCATCGAACAGATCATCTGTACCGACGTGGAACAGGACGGAATGCTCAAGCGGCCCGGATACGCGGCCTGCCGGAGAATCTTGGGAGCGCTGCCCGCTCCCGTGTTTCTCGTAGCTGCCGGCGGTGTCACGACATCGGAGCATCTTTCCCGGCTCGACGGAATGGGTGTGGGCGGAGCGATCATCGGCCGGGCGTTCTACGAGGGGAGAATCTCATTGGAGGAGATGGCTCGTGTTGGCTAAGCGCATCATTCCCTGCCTCGACGTGGCCGGCGGACGCGTGGTCAAGGGGATCCATTTCGTGGACCTGAGGGATGCCGGGGACCCGGTCGAGTTGGGTCGCCGATATTACCGGGAGGGGGCGGACGAGTTGGTGTTTCTGGACATCACAGCCACCGTCGAGGAGCGGAAGACGACCCTGGGCTGGGTCCGAAGAGTCGCCGACTCCATCTTCATTCCCTTTACCGTCGGAGGAGGAATCACCTCGCTGGCACGGATCCGGGAACTGCTCCGAGCGGGAGCCGACAAGGTGTCCATGAACAGCGCCGCGGTCAAGCGGCCGGAGCTGATCCGGGAATCCTCGCGGGCCTTTGGCGCCCAATGCATCGTTCTGGCGGTGGACCTGAAACGTCACGGAAAGTCGTGGAAGGTCTACATCGGGGGTGGTCGCTACGAGACGGAATGGGACGGTCTGGAGTGGATCCAGCGCGGAGCCGAGCTGGGAGCCGGCGAGATTCTCCTCACCTCCATGGATCGAGACGGGACCCAGTCCGGATACGACCTGGAGTTGCTGCACAAGGTCGATTCGCTGGTCCGGATTCCGGTCATTGCCTCGGGCGGGGCCGGTTCCCCCCAACATCTCCTGGAGGGGGTCCGGATCGGCCGTGCCGACGCCATATTGGCGGCCAGCATCTTTCACTACGACCAGTATTCCATCGCCCATGTGAAGGAGTTCCTGGCGGAACGCGGGATTCCGGTTCGTCCGGTTTCCCGGGTAGCCGGGAATTCGTGAGACCGAGCCTTCCCGGCGCAGAGCGGTCTACGGCGCACTCCGCCCGTCCAGGTGCCGGCCCGTAATGAACGCTTGGACGAAGGGGTCGGATGAGGAGTAGAGCGCTTCCAGATCGCCCTCGAAGTGGATTCGGCCGTCTTTGAGCAGGATGATCCGGTCCGACACGGTGGCCAGGCACTGAAGGTCGTGGGTGACCACGACCGAGGTGAGATTGTTCTGGCGATTCAGCTTGCGGATCAGACGCGACAGCGACTTGCCGATCATGGGGTCCACGCCTGCGGTGGGCTCGTCGTAAAGGATCGCTTCCGGATTCGTGGCAATGGCGCGAGCAATGGCAACCTGCTTCTTGGAGCCCAGGCTCAACTCGTCGTACTCTTGCTCTCCCATCCCATCCAGTTCCACGGCGTCCAACAGCTTTTCGACCCGCTTGTTGATCTCTTTCTCGCTGGCCATGCCCTGTTCCCGCAAGGGAAAGGCGATGTTTTCACCCACACTGAGGAAATCGAAGACGGCGCCGCTCTGGAACACGTAAGACACCCGTTTGCGGACTTCCAGCAGGTCGCTCTCGCTCATCTCTGCCAAGCTCCGGCCCTTGAAACGTATCTCGCCATTGTCCGGCCAGAGCAATCCTACGATGAGCTGGAGCAGGACACTCTTGCCGCCTCCGCTCATGCCCAGGATCCCCAAGGTTTCGGCCCGGTTGATCTTCAGGCTCAACCGCCTCAGGACTTTCTGGGATCCAAAGGATTTGTCGACGCCGTTCAACTCGATGAGGGGAAGGGAAGAATCCTGTCGGGGCGGCAACGATTGGTTCGAGGTAGCGCTGGCAGGATCAGGCTGCGCCGACCGGCGCCTTTGGATAGCCAGAACCAGAATGGCGAGAGCCAACGTCAGAATGACACAGAGCAGAATGAGAAGAGGGCTGTTGAACATATGCTCCGCAGCCGCGACCCGACCGGGATGTCTCGCGGAGAACGACCTCCGGCTTCTTCGCTCTCGCTCTGCTCCGATTCAGCGATCGGGGCAAATTAGTGGCGGATCTGAAAGCGGGTCAGTTTTCGCGACATTTCCCGCTGCTGGTCCAAGGTGCTGCTGTTGTACAGGTTCAGCCACTCCCGCAGTTCCTTGGGGCTCAAGGCCAGAACGTCGCAGACCCACAAGAAGCTTCCCGGATCCTTCTCTTCCGAGGAGAACCAATCCAGGGCATCTTGGCGCCAGAGCGCCCATTCCTTGCTGGCAGACTTCTTCGGAGCTACGATATCTCGAAATGCCTGCAGCAGAATTCCCAGAGCAAGATTCCTCAGGGAGGCATCCGGCTTTCTGATTTTAGGGTACAGACCCTCGCTTTCGATTACCGAAGTCTTCATTTCTAACGCCACTTCCTATCCAACTCGCCCGTGAGCGACACGTCTTCCAATATCTTATTTGATGCAACTTTGGGCAAAAAGGTTTCGTTAATTCCAAAACTCGGGCCGGACGGGCGTCATGCGATCCCGTGGCCTCCCCTCCATCCGTCGCGCATGCCAAACCTGAATTCGAATCCGGTAACCAGCATTTCCAACTGAATTCTACCGATCAAGGGTGACGGGACGGCGGAATATTGAAGGAACAAACCGGAGAAAGGGACGGGAACGTTTGCCGGGTGGTTTCCTGCTTTCCTTTCAATTCTCGTTTTGATTCTCACCGGCGTGCTAAAATGCCTCTCCACCAAGGAGGCGAATATGACGGTTGAAAGATCCAATGCAGTGACCCTCAAAGGCAATCCCTTCACCCTGGTGGGACCTGAACTCGAAGCCGGAAGCCCGGCTCCCGATTTCCAGGCCCTCTCTACCGACCTGACACCGGTGACGCTGGCCGACACCGGGAATTCCGTGCGCGTGTTCAGCGTGGTCCCCTCGCTGGATACTCCCGTGTGTGACGTGCAAACCAGGCGCTTCAACCAGGAAGCCGCGAAGCTGCCGGGCGTGAAGATCTATACCATCAGCATGGATCTCCCCTTTGCGCAGAGCCGCTGGTGCTCGGCCGCCGGCGTCAAGAATCTCTCCATGCTCTCCGATCATCGCGAGGCATCCTTTACCCAGAACTACGGGACCTTGATCAAGGAATTGCGTCTGGCCAGTCGCGCCCTGTTCGTCGTTGACGCCGAAGGGGTGATCCGGCACGTCGAGTATGTGGGCGAGGTGACCGAACAGCCGGATTACGATGCTGCCCTGGACGCCATTTCGGGCTCCGGCTAGCCGGGCGGACCTGCAGCCGGGTTACCGGAACTCCCGAGAGGCGCCGCCCGAGGCGTTCCCTACGGAATCAACTGAGGTTTCGAGATTTCGTCGGCGGCGCTCCAGGCAGTCAGATACACGAGTCGGGTCACCTTCTCCATCTTGGCGAAGTTGAGTTTGTCGACCGTGTCCGAAATCCGGTGGTAGTCCGGATGAAGTCCGGTGTGAAACAAGACTGCCGGCACTCCGTGGGCCAGAAAAGGCCAGTGATCGCTCCGTCGAATCAGGTTCATGGGGTGGTCGTCGTAGCGGAACTTCAGTTCCAGGCCGACCCGGCGGTTGGCTTCCCGGACCCGTTCCCGCAGGTCGCTGCTTCGGCTGTAGCCCAGGACGTTGACCGAATTCCGGTTCTGCTCCGCGCTTTGCTGCTCCATGCCCTGAAATCGGCGATCCTGGGCGTCGGGAACCTCTTCATCGCGGCCGATCATGTCCATTTGGAGCATGGCCACGGTCCGTTCCACAGGAAAGCTGGGTCGCGCCATATAGTAGTAGGAGCCGAGCAAGCCTGATTCTTCGGCGTCCCAGCCGGCGAAAAGGACAGAGCGCCGGGGCCCCTGAGTGTTCCGGGAAAAGGCTTCCGCCACCTCCAGCAGTCCGGCAGTGCCACTGGCATTGTCATCGGCGCCGTAATAGATATCCCCGTCGGCGGCGCCGAGATGGTCGAAATGGGCGCCCACCACGACCACCTCCCGGCTGAGCCGGGGATCAACTCCGGGGAGAGTGGCAAGGACGTTGCGAACCTCCGTCGCATGGGGCACCGTGTCCGACTCCAGGTGTGCTTCCACACCGTCCAGGATCAGATTCTGGGGCCGATAGTCCTGATCGATCTTCTGCTGGAGTTCTTTCAGAGTAGTTCCCTGCGTCTCCAACATGGAATCCGCCAACTTGGCGGAGACGTAGTGAACCGGGATGGTGACGGCTTCAGCCCAGACCTCCAGGTAGCGACGGCGGGTAAGACCTTTTTCCGGCCAGAAATACCGGGCCAATCGCGTGAGACCTCTCCGTTCCGTGTGATCGAGCACGTGCGGCGCCAGGAGAACGCCGGCGGCTCCCCGTTCCTGAGCCCTTAAGATCTTGCGGCGCGTCAAGCCGTGCTCGGTGGCGACGACTCCCCGGAAGGGACTCTCCGGATCCTTCTCTCCCGGCTCATGACGCACCACCATGACGATCTTGTCCTTGACGTCGAGGCCGTCATAGTCGTCGTATCCCAACTCGGGCGCCACGATGCCGTAGCCGGCAAAGACCACTGGACCGCGGGAGAATCCCCTGGAGGAGAGGGGGGCGGGGCAGTACTCGGCGAACAACTCGGGGTTCCTGGGGGAAGCGCCACCCGGAAACCGGATCTCGAGGGAGTTGCGTTTGCCCAGCTCCATCCGCACCAGCCTGAAATGCTGGAAATAGGAATCCCCGTCTCCGGCGGGTTCCAGACCCAACAGCTGGAAACGGTGCGCGAGATAACGCGACGTGATCCGGCCAAACGGAGATCCGGTGCCGCGGCCCTGGAGATCATCCGAAGCCAGGAACGAGACGCTCGATCTCAGATCGGATTCGTTGATGCTGGACACGCCTCCCTCGCCGAGATCGTCGGTGAGGCCGGCGATGCCGAGCGAAATGACCAGGAGTGAGCCGGCGGCCAGGAGCACGAGTCTAGGTGTCCGGACTCGGGTCACGGCCGGACCAGCCTGGAGGTGGTGGCGCCCGGTCGAATGTCGTGACGGCCATTGGCGCGGACTGTCAAGGATAGACTCCTTCCGGAGCTTTCCTGAACTGTTGCGACTTGTCTCGGAGTCCCGCCTCCAGCGCGGCCTGATGGTCCAGTCCGTGCTCCTGGGCATAGTCGCGAAGTTCCTGCGTAATCTGCATGGAGCAAAATCGAGGGCCGCACATGGAACAGAAGTGGGCGACCTTGGCTCCTTGCGCCGGCAGGGTCTCGTCGTGGTATTCCCGAGCTCGCTCAGGGTCGAGAGAAAGGTTGAACTGGTCCTCCCAGTGAAACTCGAAGCGGGCTTGAGACAGGACATTGTCACGAGCCTGAGCCCCGGGATGTCCCTTGGCCAGATCGGCGGCGTGAGCCGCGATCTTGTACGCCAGCACCCCCTCCTTCACGTCGTCTCTGTCGGGCAGTCCCAGGTGTTCCTTGGGGGTGACGTAGCAGAGCATGGCACAACCGTACCAGCCGATCATGGCGGCGCCGATGGCCGATGTCACGTGGTCGTATCCAGGCGCGATGTCAGTCGTCAGGGGCCCCAAGGTGTAAAAAGGCGCCTCGCTGCACTCCTCCAGTTCCTTCTCCATGTTGATCCGAATCAGATGCATGGGGACGTGTCCGGGTCCCTCGATCATGACCTGCACGTCGTGCTCCCATGCGATCCGGGTCAGCTCTCCCAGGGTCCTGAGCTCGCCGAACTGGGCTTCGTCATTGGCGTCGGCAATGGACCCGGGACGGAGCCCGTCTCCCAGGCTGAAGCAGACGTCGTACGCCTTCATGATCTGGCAGATGTCTTCGAAATGGGTATAGAGGAAATTCTCGGCGTGATGGGTCAGGCACCACTTGGCCAGGATGGAGCCTCCACGGGAGACGATCCCCGTCATCCGGTTCGCCGTCAGGGGAACGTAGCGCAGCAGCACTCCGGCGTGAATCGTGAAGTAGTCGACTCCCTGCTCGGCCTGTTCCACCAGAGTGTCGCGAAACAGTTCCCAGGTCAGTTCCTCGGGCCGCCCCCCCACCTTCTCCAAGGCCTGATAGATGGGGACCGTACCGATGGGAACCGGAGAGTTTCGGATGATCCACTCCCGGGTCTCATGGATGTTTACCCCGGTGGAAAGATCCATGACCGTATCGGCGCCCCAGTGGGTGGCCCAGACCATCTTCTCCACTTCTTCCTGGACCGACGATCCCACGGCCGAATTGCCGATGTTGGCGTTGATTTTCACCAGGAAATTCCGCCCGATGATCATGGGCTCCAATTCCGGGTGGTTGATGTTGGAGGGAATGATGGCCCGGCCCCGGGCGACTTCATCCCGCACGAATTCGGGCGTGATCTCTCGGGGGATCGAACTCCCGAACGAATTGCCCGGATGTTGTGACCGAAGGCGGTCATCCACCGGTTCGGACCCGAACTGAGCTCGCCGCGTGTTTTCCCGGACGGCGATGAACTCCATCTCAGGAGTGACGACTCCTTTGCGCGCGTAATGCATCTGCGTCACGTTGCCGCCCGGTCTGGCCCGCAACGGATTCCTGCTCGGAGGGAAGGAGACCTCCTTCAGCCGCGGATCTTCAGCACGCTCTCTGACGTATCCGGAACTGGGTTGAGGAAGCTCCACCGTATCCTGCCGTTCCCGAATCCAGGGCAGACGGATGGGGAAGAGTCCGTGGTTGATCTGAGGGGTGGCGCTCAGGTCGGTATAGGGACCTGAGGTATCGTACACGGTGAATCGGGAGGACCCGGTTGAAGCGTGGCCATTGCTCCGGCCCCCCTTCAATTGAATCTCCCGCATGGGCACTCTGAGATCCCTCCGGCTACCCCGCACGTAGACCTTTCGGGAGGCCGGGAATGGACGGATGGGATTGGGAAGAGTGACGGCTCCGTTGCCGTTCTTGGATCTTCTCTTGCTCATGAAAGAATCCTCGTTCCAGCGCCGCTAGCGGGAAGGTCCCGGGGAGAATGGGATGGGAGGAAAGACATTCCCTACGCCGGCATTATCCGAACAGGTTCATGGGGTCGATGGATCTCCTCCATCCTCTCAGCCGGGCTTCAGCTCCCCCAAAAAGTTGGCCTCGGCCTGCAAGCCGGGGCTCAACGGGCATGTTATCGGAGCGACTGGGCGCTTTCAAGAGATCGTCGCTGTCGGCAACCTCCTTCCGGGCTCCTTGATGTGTCTCCATTGCGTCGCGGCTGTCCGGATTTGACCTGGGGCCGCCACCCCTCGGAAAATCGGGTTGGATTCCGGTATATTTGAGGCCGACGATGACGCAGCGCTGTACCCGCCCGCGCCAAGTTTCGCTCTGGCTGGTCTCCCTTGCCGTTCTGGCCGTGTTCCACCTCGTACCCGCCTGGGCCCAAGATCTCGAAGAACTACTCAAGGCCGCCGAAGCGGGAGACGTCGGCGCTCAGTTCAACCTGGGCTTCAGGTACGCCACCGGCCGGGGTGTTCCAAGGGACGCCGAGGAGGCCGCGAAGTGGTATCGGAAGGCTGCCGCGCAGGGAGACGCTCTCGCTCAATACAATCTGGGCGTCATGTACGTGACCGGTCGGGGCGTGCCAAGGGATGCCGCCCAGGCCGCGAAGTGGTACCTGAAAGCAGCAGAGCAAGGGGACGCCCGCGCCCAATACAACATCGGAGTCCGGTATGCCAACGGCCAGGGTGTGCTGAAGGACGTCGAAGAGGCCGCGAAGTGGTATCAGAGGGCGGCCGAGCAGGGACATGCCCGCGCTCAATACAATCTGGGCGTCATGTACGTCATTGGCCGGGGCGTGCCGAAGGACCCCGGCGAGGCGGTGAAGTGGTATCTGAAGGCGGCGGAACAGGGAGACGCCCGGGCCCAATACAACCTTGGATTCCGGTATGCCAACGGTTGGGGTGTTCTGGAGGATGCCGCCGAGGCCGCCAAGTGGTACCTGCCGGCCGCCGAGCAGGGACACGCCCGCGCTCAGCTTTTTCTGGCCGACATGTATTCGGATGGCCGGGGCGTGCCGGAGGATGTCGCCGAGGCGGCCAAGTGGTATCAAAGAGCTGCCGAGCAGGGCGAGGCCAGCGCTCAAAACAGTCTCGGTGTCATGTACGCCAGCGGCCGCGGGGTATCGAAGGACGACCAGGAAGCCGTGAATTGGTATCGGAAGGCGGCCGAGCAGGGCGAAGCCGGCGCCCAGTTCAACCTGGGCGACATGTATGCCTCGGGTCGGGGAGTGCCGAAGGATGTGGGCGAAGCCGTGAATTGGTATCGGAAGGCGGCCGAGCAGGGCGAAGCCGGCGCTCAATACAACCTGGCCGACATGTACTCTGATGGCCGGGGCGTGCAGGCGGACGTCGGCGAGGCCTTAAAGTGGTTTCGGCGAGCCGCCGAGCGGGGAGACGCCGGCGCTCAGTACAACCTTGGCTTCAGGTACGCCAATGGCTGGGGAATGCCGGAGGACGATCGTGAAGCCGTGACTTGGTACCGGAAAGCCGCTGTGCAGGGAGAAACCCGCGCTCAAAACAACCTGGGCATCATGTACGCCAACGGTTGGGGAGTGCCGAAGGACGAAGTTAAGGCCTTCGCCTGGATAATTCTGGCCGCGGCGAAAGGAAACGAGAACGCGGTCAGGACCAAGAATTGGCTCAGTCCGAGGATATCTCCAGATCAGATGGCGGAAGCGCAGAAGCTCGCCACCGATCTGTCCACGCGCATCGATGCCGGTGAACCGGAGTAGGCCAGGCGGCTTCGGGACCACCCCTCCACCAATCCGAGTCAAGCGTTGCGATCGGCTCTTCGGGGCGAGCCCCGTCTGATTTTCCTACTCGGCCGTCTCGTTGGCGGGATAGCCGGGATTGGGAGGATCGAAATAGCCGTTCCCGTCGAAATCCACCCAGATGGGGTTGGTGAAGGCGAACGAGCTGAAATGGGAAAAGGGCTTCTCCCAGCGGCGGTCGGAAGTGGCCAGCACCAGAATCCAGGTGTCCTGGTCGGCTTTGACCTCGATATCCCAATGGTGCCGGGCACCCTCCTCCGCTTCGAGGGTCGAGAGCGTCTTCAGCACCTTGCCGTTGGCCACGATCTCCACCCGGTCCAGCGGAATCCAGGGCGCCCGCTGGACGTTGACGTGCAGCATCACCGATCCGTCTCTGGCGGTGTGGGTGGAGCCCATCTGGACGCCGTCGTCGATGGTGAAGCGGATGAAGGGGCCCAGCGAAGCGGATGATGCGCCTCGTTTCAAGGCGTCGACCACCTTGTAGGGATCGATCTCCCAGGGGTTGTCCGTGTCCGACAGGACATAGTTGCGAGGATATCCGGGCAGTTCGCTGGGGTACCGGTGGGCGTCGGTGTTGCCCACGCCGGTGATGGCGATCCCCCGGTTGAGCAGGCTGTACCAGTCCTTCAAATTCTGGTCCAGCTTGTGGTTCCGGCCGAAATGAGGATTCTCCCGGTCCTCCACCACGGTGAGGGCGTTGTGGATCTCGACCTGATCGAAGCCGGTTTCGAAGAAGGGATACTCGATCTCTCCGGTGTCCCGGTTGAGCCGGGTGTTGTAGTAGCCGCCCCTGGCCGCGTTGTACCGGGGATGATTGATCTGGATGATCTCGTCGCCCGGGTTCTGCCGCATCAGGCGGAGGAATTCTCCCGGCGTGCGAATGGAGTGACGGTACGTTCGTTCCTCCCACCGGTTCAGGGACATGGGGAAGCTGTTGTAGTGGCCGAACGCCGTGTCGATCTCGGCCCCCACCACCGAGGACATGAAGCGGCCCAGGTTCAGTCGCTCGATGTAAGGAGAATAGTCCTTGAGGATGTTGTGGTCGGTCGCGGTGAGCAGATCCAGTCCGGCCGCGGCGGATACGATGGCGCCGTCCCGCATGGCGAACTGCAGGTGGAGGTGAAAGTCCGACGAGATGAAGCCGCTGGTGTCGATGGCCCGGGAGAGGGTGGAGGTGAAGTGGCTCCGTTTCCCTTCCTGGATCTCCACCTCCTGATGGTCCAGCGTGTATTCGATCCCGCGGCTCACGTAGACGTCGTACCGGCCTACCGGAATGGTCTTCAACTCCCGTCCGGAGGCCGTCACCAGGTAATTCTCGAAGCGGCCGACCACGGGCGTTTCCGGCCGCCCGTCGGCATGGGCGAAGTAGAGCCGGGAGGGAAGATGGACGCCGGTCAGGTCCTCAAGAACCTCGAACGAGAGTTCACCAACCGGCTGACCCGTCTCCAGGACGAAGCGCTCGTCCGGGTCGGGCCCCTGATCGTGCGAGGAGAGGGTCGCGGCCGGTTCCTGCAGGAAAAACCAGCAGGTTACGCCCGCCAGCAGAAAAGTGACTCGAAGCAAGAACTTGGTTGAGAGCTTTTTCAAGGTTATCCTCCACTCCGAGGTTACCAGCCCGTGGCGATTTTCACCACGGAACGTGGGGTCCGGAGGACAGGATTTCAAGAAGGAACCATGAGAAACATGTATTTTGCCGTGGAATCATGATGGGTTTCGCGTCCACGGAGGGAGACGGTCGATGGGTGCTCTGAAGAATCAGGTCGCAGTGGTCACGGGAGCGGGAACCGGCATCGGCCGGGCCGTAGCCGAGACTTTTGCCCGTGAAGGCGCCGCGGTGGCGCTGCTCGGACGGCGGGAGGACAAACTCCGGGAGGTGGCGGATCAGTTGCCTCGAGTTCGGGTCTTGACCCTTGCTTGCGACATCTCGTCCCGAAATCAGGTCGACAACGTTTTCGCACGGATCCGGGAGCGATTGGGAGTCGTGAGCCTGATGGTGAACAACGCCGGGATCAACACGGTGGTGAGAGGTCTGGCGGATATCGAACCCTCCGATTGGGACCACGTGGTGGCGGTGAACCTGACCGGCGCCTTCAACTGTATCCGCGCCGTTCTGCCCGGCATGCGGGAGTTGGGCGGGGGCGTCATCATCAACGTCTCCTCCATTGCCGGGAAGCGGGCCAGCAAAGTGGCGGGGGTGGCTTATGTGGCTTCCAAGCATGGGATGGTCGGGCTGACCCACTCCACCAACCTGGAGGAAGGCGTCAATGGAATCCGGTCCACCGTGATCATTCCCGGCGAGGTGGATACGCCCATCCTGGACGTCCGGCCGGAGCCGGTTCCCAGCGAGAGGCGGGAGCGGATTCTCCGGTCCGAGGACGTAGCGGCGTGCGCCCTGCTGGTGGCCGGCCTCCCGTCCCGAGCCTGCGTTCCGGAAATCGTCGTCACGCCGACGATACAGAGCTATGCTTGACGGCTCATCCCGCCTCCCCGCCGTAGTAGACTGGGCCGGCGACGCGGCGGCCGTCAGTTTTACGACTCACATAGACAGCACAAGGGAGGATCCATGAAGAAGAATTCGGTTGGTGACGTTCAAGGAAACGACAGCATTCCGGGGATTCTGCGCAAGACGCTCGCCTACAATGAGGAAGTCATGCTCTGCCACTTTTCCATGTCCAAGGGGGCCACGATTCCCTTGCACAATCACCGGGCCAGCCAGGTGGGATACGTGGTCAGCGGATCCCTCAAGTTCGTGGGCAAGGAAGATTCGAATACGTTCATGGCGGAAGGGGGCGATTCCTACGTCTTCGATCCCTACAAGTTCCATGGCTGTCAGGTCCAGGCGGATTCGGAGGTCCTGGAGGTCTTCTACCCGGTGCGGGACGAGTACAAGGACTCCTGACATGGTCAACGCTTCCCTGAAGCAGAAGCTGGCCCGGGGCGAGATGGTGGTGGGCACCCTCATGACCTTCGACTTCTGGGCCGGATACCTGGAAATCTACAAGCAGGTGGGCATGGACTTCGTGTTCCTGGACATGGAGCATGGGGCCGCCGATCTGGCCAAGGCCGAGGAGTTGTGCCGCACCGCCCGCCTGCTGGACCTGCCTCTGATCCTGCGTCCCGAGGACAGCGTCTATCACCTGCTGCGCCGCTACGCGGACATGGGTCCGTCCGGCTTCATGATCCCCTGGACCGAAAGGGAGGAGCAGTTGGAGACGGTCAAGAGCGCCATCTTCGTGCCGCCCCGGGGACGCCGTGGTCCGGGGGGACCCTCCGTGATGGGAACGCGCAGTCTGGACCTGAAAGGCTGGCAGGAGTTGGAGGATGACTTCTTCGTCTGTTTCCAGGTGGAGACTCCCCGGGGCATCGAGGAACTCCCTCGCCTGGCCGCCCGCGACTGGATCGACGCGGTCATGCTCGGACCCTACGATCTCTCACTCAATCTGGGGCACTGCGGTGAGTGGGACCATCCCACCGTGGTCGACGCCATTCTGAGGGTCCTGAAGGGGGCTCGAGCGGCAGGAAAACCCTGCGGCATGGTGGTGGGAACGCTGGAGCAGGGCCGATTCTGGATCGACCGGGGATTTCACTTCCTGTCGTTCGGAGAGGCCACCGGCATGGTGCGGGCCCAGGCCTCGGCCTTCCTTTCGGCCATCCGCGAATGAACTTCCGCGGCCTGCCAGACGTCCAATGGCCCCGGAGCAAGAGACAGCGTAAGAACTAGATTAGCTCCAACCTCCGCAACACCTTCTCCACCTGTTTGCGGCCCCGTTTCGTCGGTTGGGCAAAGGGACGGGGAGTGAAGTTTCCGGGGACGCCCCTGAGGTTCATGGCAGAGGTGAACCCGGCGAATACCGAATCGTACGCCACGACCTCCCTCAAGCGCAGCAGCTTCCTCTGGGCTGCTGCGGACCCTTTCCCGTTTCCCTCCCGGAAGGTTCGGTAAATCTCGACTCCAAACTCAGGGGCCAGTGCGAAGAGTCCCTCGATGATTCCCACGGCGCCCAGATTCAGGGCCAGGTCGAAGAAGGTGGTGTGTCCCGAGAGGACCGCGAATTCCGACCCACGGAAATGCTCGGCGGATTGTCGAAAGGCGAGAAAGTCTCCGGACGCCTTCAATCCCACGATATTGGGGTGCTGGGCCAATTCCCGGACCAGTTCGTATTCCAGCGAATGGCCCGTGAGTCCCGGGTTGTCGTACGGATAGACCGGGAGGCTGGTCCGGGAAGCCACCCCCGTGAAGTAGTCGTGGAGCTCGGTCTGACTGAAGCGGAAGATGAAAGGGGGGATCAGGGCCACCCCGGTCAGGGGATAGTTCTCCGCGAGCCGGATTCGCGCCAGGGTCCGTTCCGTGCTGGTGTCGCCGCACCCTACGATGACGGGCACGGCGCCCCTCACTTCGTCGATGGTCACTTCCATGGCTTCCACGAAGACCTCATCCTTGAGCATCTGCATGCAGCCCATGGAGCCCAGGACCAGGAGGCCGTCCACGCCGGCGGCCAGCTGCATCCGGATCTGTTTCCTCATGCCTTTCTCGTGGAGGTCCTCGTTTCGGTCCAAGGGCGTCCCCAACGCAGTCACAACGCCTTGTAGCGTTCCTCGAAGTGGATTCATGGTCTCCTCGATTCCATTGGCGAACGCCCGCCGGCCGCGATCAGCCGATCTCGTCCTCCAGAAAGTGGGCGAACTTTTCCTTAAATGTGGCCCGGAGCCGCTCGATCCTCTCGGCCGGCGCCGCTTCCGATGGAGGACGGGGAGGTCCGGCCTTGAAGAAGCCGGCGGCGTTCACCGTAGCCTTGGAGAGGGAAGTGTCGTTGTAGCCCTCTGCCGCCAGGGGAATGATGGCCTCCTGCAAGATCTCGTTGCACTGGTGCTGGTAGGCCATGGCCTGTGCCACGTCCCCGCCGCGGATCGCCTTCCACCACCTCTGCATGAAGGCCGGAAAGGCGTAGATGAAGCTGGCCATGACGCCGTTGCCCCCCACCACGTGGCTCACGCTCCAGAGCTGTTCCAGGGGGAAGTGGGGAATTTCGGTTCGCCGCAGGCAGTTGAGGTAGAGGCTGATGTCGGCTCCGATCATCTTCACGCCGGCCACGGTCGGGATCTTCTGCAGTTCTACGAAGTCCGAGTCGTTCAGCAGCAGCTTGGTGGTGCCGGGGTTGTTGTAGACGATGATCCCCAGGCCGGGGCAGGCTTCCGCAAGATCGTGGAAGTATTGGTATGCTTCCGCCTTGGTCAGGGTCTGGTAGAAGGGGACGACGTTCATGACCCCCTCCGCCCCTTCCTCCATGGCGATGCGGGAGCGCCGGATCGACTCCTCGGTATTGACGGCGCTGGCTCCCACGACGACTCTGGTCGGGGTTCCCTGGCATTCCTCCACCGTGATCCGGCTGATAGTGCGCAGCTCCGCGTCGTTGACGACGAAAAACTCGCCGTTGGTCCCGGTGGTGATGATGCCGTCCACTCCCATCCGGACCAGCTTCCGGATGTTGTACCGATAGCCTTCCGTGTCGAGATGAAATCTGCCGTCGAAGGGAGTGACCACCAGGACGTAGAGGCCGTCCATGTTTTCTCTCGTCAGCATTCCTCTGCTCCTTGTCTATGTTCGGTTCAAGCCAACCTGAGGCCGGGCCAGTCTACTACGACGATGAGCGCCTCGTTATCATGCCCGTATACGGATCATCGAAAAGCGTCCCAGACCGTCTCCGGCTCGAACGGATAGAGGGGCCGTGGACGGTGCCGGTAATCGAAGTGTGCCGGATTGGCCGAGGTAATTCCGGGCGTGTCCACGTAGATCATCCCGCTGGAGACCGGCTCGTAGGCCGCCACCGGAGCGATGGCCCCCTTGGCCACCAGGATCCGGTACGACTTCGGCTTGATGCCCAGGCTCAATACCTGTTCCAGGCTCATGGGCGCCATCCTGAGCGAGGTCAGAACGACGGCGTGACCCTCACGTGTTTCCACCAGTGCGGTGAGCCCCTGGTTGTTGAAACGGGCGCCGCCGTGACGAGGCTCGTCCTCCACGAAGGTGCCGTCGTGCAGGCATCGGATCCGCCCTTGAATCGGAATAGTCGGTCCGTGCACGTCATCGCTCTTTCCCCCCACACGCAGCAAGACTTCCGTTCCCACTCCCGAGGCGGCGCAGGCCTGGACAGCGGCCGGGTCGTACAGAACCACCAGGGCGGGACCGGACCCGGTCCGAATCACTTCCTGCAGGATGAGCGTGCCATCGGCGGGGCTGCCGCCACCTACGTTGTCGCCCACGTCCAACAGCGTGACGGGACCTGCATCGGTGCCCATTGCTTCTTCGACGGCCTCTCTGATGGGAGTCCCCAGCAGAGTCAGATCGTCCCGAAGTTCCCAGGCCCGACGCGCCAGTCCCAGCGCCTCCTTCCGGGCCAGCTCCCGGTCCCCGTCGGCCACCACCAGAAACGCCGGGCCCATCTCTTCCACGTCGGCGTAAGCGAAACCGGGGGCGATGCTGGCCGAGACGACACCGTCCTGCTCGATCAATTCCTCCATCTGCCGGTAGAGGCCGGCCATGGGCTCCTGGCGGGTCGCCTGGGCGAGAATGCTGATGCAGACCGGGGGTTTGACCAGGAACTGCACCGGCCGAATTCCGTCCTCCAGGGTCGCTGCCAGGATCCGGGCCGCTTCCCGGCCCCGCTCGCGCTGGTCCAGGTGCGGGTAGGTCCGATAAATGGTGGTGGCGGTGACGCTCTCGATCATGAGCGGGGAGACGTTGGCGTGCAGGTCCAGCGTCATGACGATGGGGAAGTCCGGTCCCACCAGCCGGCGAATCGTGGAGGCGGTCCGTCCGTCGGCGTCGCGGACGTGCTGCGCCACCATGGCGCCGTGCAGGGCCAGTAGCAGCCCGTCCAGGGACTCGCTCGAGATCCGGTCGAGGATCTCCTCCAGGATCCCCTCGTAAGCTTCTTCCTGGACGGGACCCGAGGGCATGGCCGTGCCGGTGACCAGGGGGACGGTCTCGAGTCCCAGAGCCGGCAGCACCTCCAGCATGCCTCCGATCTCGTGATGGGCCTCGCCCCAGTGGGAGATGACCTCCGGGCCCGACACCAGGCAGGTGTTATGGAACATCTCCCGGGTGGTGGGGACCGGATAGAAGGTGTTGGATTCGTGCATCAGGGACGCGATTCCAACTCTCTTCAACAATCAGCCTCCGTGAATTGCGTTGGGATGCGGGTGTTTCGAAACCCGGTCAACCGGTCACCCACAGCTTGATTGCGAAGACGACGATGGTGGCCGTCACCACGCGCTTGACCCAGGCATGGCCCTTCAGCACCGTGAACCGGACTCCCAGCTGCCCCCCGAGGAAGGTTCCCAGCGCCAGTACCAGGCCGGGGAGCCACAGGACCTTTCCCTGAGAGACGAAGATGGCGAGAGAGACGATGGTGAAGGCCAGGATGCTCAACACCTTGACCGCGTTTCCCCGCACCAGGTCCAGCCCGGCCATGGTCGTCGCGGCCAACACCAGGAACCCGACGCCGGCCTGGACGAAACCTCCATAGACGCCCGTCAGGAAGAATCCGAACGCCAGAACCGGCAGGCGAACGCTTCCCTCGCGGCTCGCTTCACCTTTCTTTGCGAGGGGGTCCCAGAGGGTCCACAAGGTCACGGCAATCATCAGGAAGGCCAGGACCTTGCGAAAAGCGGCATCTCCGATGGAGAGAGCGAGGAGGGTGCCCGCGATGGCTCCCAGGCTGGCGGGAAGAGCCGCCCAGAGGATGGACTTCCAGTCCATCAGGCGGTTCCGGTGGAATCCCCAGACAGCGCCCACGTTCTGGAAGAAGATACCCACCCGGTTGGTGCCGTTGGCGACGGTGGCCGGAAGCCCCATGAAGATGAGGATGGGCAGTGTCAGGAAGGAGCCCCCTCCGGCGATGACGTTCATGGCGCCGGCGACAACACCGGCCAGGACCAGCAGGGGATACAGCCACAGATCGGTCACGACGCTCCATCATAGCGGCGGTATCCCTGGGGTCAAGAACCGGAAAAGCCGGAGAGACGTTCCCTCAGGATCCGGATGCCCTCCCGGTAGACTCGTAGCACCGATTCCCGGGCCCGGGCGCTGTTGAATGACGCCCGGGAACGGATCTTGTCCGCACTCTCCTCCATCTCCGCCAACAGTGATCGGGCCACCTCCGGCTGGAAGACCGACCGACCGTCGAGATGGAGGTAGACGGGGCTGGTGTGGGCGAACAGGTGCCGGGCCAACTCGTTATCGGGCAGTTCGTGAGGGATGCGAAGCGCCACCCATCCGGGTTCGGCAACCTCCAATGCAAAGTCCAGATCGGCCACGAAGTGGGCTCCTGAGGGACGGCTGGTGACCGCATGGACCACGCCGCCGTTGTGGATGAGTTCCAACTTCTTGAAGTCCAGCCGGCCCACACCCCGAGCCTGGACCCGAACCGTCCCTTTTTCGGTAAGGGAAACCGTACCGCCGGGCTGACGTCCCGCCACATCCAATTCCAGGAAGGGGCCGTTGGTGATGTAGGAACGGCCCTGGGAGAGGACCTCCAGCCATTCCCGCTCGGTGACGTTTCCCTCCAGCGGGACGTAGACTCGAGCAAAGTCATATATGAACCAGTCGGTTCCGGTCGAAAAGGGAACCTTCACGCCCACGTTCAGGTAGCGGTAGAAGGTCGCGTCGTACTCCGACAACGATCCGCCGTCGAAGATGTTCTGGGCGTCCACCAAACCGGCCACCCAATTGGGGATGTCCTCGTGACCGTAGGCGTTGTGGCACCAGATGACGGTGCCGCCGTCCTCCCGTGCTTCCCGGATCCCGGTCTGCAGGGGCCGCCCGTCGGTGCCCGCGCCCATGATGCCGGGCCCGATGCTCACGGGCCGGATCAGCTTGAGCAGGTTCAGGAGCATCACGTGGCCGTACCCCTGTTCCCCCGGGCCGAAATTGTGGCGGTGCTCCTGGCCCCACCCATAGCTGATCCCGTCGCCGGAGAGGCGGTCCAGGTCGCTTCGGGTGAAACCGTTGGTGGTGTATCGGGCCTCGTCGGGCATTCTCCGCAGGTAGGAGACGAACAGGAGATCCAGTCCGTCCCCCAGAGGCACCTCGCGCAGGTAGCGCTCGGCGTCCCGGAACGTGATGTTCATGAGGTGGAGATGGGTGTTCCCGGACTTGAGCCCTTTGGACCGCGGGTCATAGATGCGGCGCAGGGGCAGCCGGATCTCCGCCCGATCCTTACCGGACAGATCCAAGGACCGTTCCGTCTTCTCCGTCTCCAGTCCATGGAGTGCTTCGACGCGGAGAGGGGTCCGAGGAACCGCGATCTCGGCGGACGGGGGCACGGTATGCCAACCCCGGGACCGGTGAAAGAGCCCCGGCAATTCCAGAGCCTCGTTGCGGCCTTCAGGGGTGACTCGGATCAGCCCGGGAAGCTCGCCGCCGGATCCCTCTTCCGTCAGCGTCACCTTCAGTGTGCAGACCTCGTGACCGGTCAGAGCTCCGGTTCCCACCGGACGCGCCAAGGCGGCGACGTTGTGCCGCTTGAGGAAGGCGGCCCGGGTGGTCTCGTGGGGCCAGACCGGAATCATCTGGAGCAGTACCGTCGACAACAGGCCACAAATCGCAAGGGCGGGTCGAGAAAACGAATCGTTCATCGAGTCCTCCTCCTCGGCGGATTGTGTCGGATAGTATCACCTACCGCTTCGAGCCGAGAAATCTGGAGGACTAGGACACCTACTGATAACGTTCAGCGAGGATTTGTAGCATCCTGAAACTCCACTTAAGTTATTGTAGTAATTATACTTATATCATTCTTCTGGGTCAGAAAATTCGATATGTTCCACGACTCAATGGGTGATCAGAAGGGTGATTTAAAAAAGGTGATCAGATGGGCAGACACGGCAAGAAGTTCACCGCCGCCTTCGTGTGAAGCGTCCACATACCGGGCCTATACTGGGACGAACACGGCTCCGCGCTCCGGGTCAAGCCGTCGGGCTACAAGCTGCGGACCCAGCGGTTGTTTATCCACGGCGAGCGTACGGATCTAGGGCTGGATCCCGTCCGTCTCGTGACGCTGGCCGAGGCCAGGTACGCGGCACTGGCCAACCGCAAGATCGCCCGCGCGGGCGGCGACCCCAGGACGACACGGCGCAGCCACGTGCCGACGTTTGAGCAGGCGGCCGCCAAGGTGTTCGCCAAGCACCGGCCGACCTGGACCGCTCACCCCGAGAATCATCGTGCACTTTGAGACACGCGTTCTGGATCGCAAGTGGTCATCTGACAGGCCACAATGTAGAGTCGTGCGAGGATTGTATTGTACCTCCACCGGTGCGTGAAGCCGCTCTCTGAGGGCAGGACGACGCGGTAGACAACTGGCTGGTGACCTTGTCTTCCCACCATCACACCCGCCATCGTAGATGACGGCAATGAACAGAGTCCTCGCGAAACGTCCGAAGCCGGTCGTCGTCGATGTCGAGACGACCGGGCTCGGTGCGTATGACCGGCTCCTTGAAATCGCAGTCATATCCCTTGACCCCGAGACTTGGGAGACACAGGACGAGTACGACACGCTGATCAACCCCCAACGTGATGTTGGACCGACCGGAGTTCACGGCGTGACGGCCGGAATGGTAGAACTCGCCCCTGTTTTTGCCGAGGTTCTCGCGCCTGTCATTCGGCGTCTGCGTGGCACCATGCTTATCGCTCACAATCTGTCTTTCGACACTCGGATGATGGGCTATGAATTCGAGCGGCATGGGGTGCCCATCGACTTTGGAAAAGGGTTGTGTACGCTTCGTGCGACGCGAGCGAAGCTGGATCAGGCCTGCAAAGACAAGGGAATCCCACTGCCCAGCGCTCACCGCGCTTTGGCCGACGCTCGGGCCACGGCGGAACTCGCCAGGAAGCTCGGATTTCGGGACCGGCACGATCCTGTGAAGCCAGTCCAGGTCGAGGCAATGCCTTCGGGCCGGAACATGCGCACCCACAGACGGGGTCTCGCGGACGCAGGGACCAGTCCCATGCACCGGGTCGTCTGCAGGTCGCAGTATCCGCACGGCGGCGAAGGCATCACTCGATACCTTGATGCGCTCGACTGGGTGCTGGACGACGGAGTGATTGACCGGACGGAGCGGGCCGCGATGGATAATCTCGCGAGGGAATGGGGCATCTCTCCGGGAGGGCAACACGAGGCTCACTGCCAGTACCTGGGCTGTATGGTTGACGCAGCCGAGCGCGACGGAATAGTGAGCAAGGCCGAGCACGATACCCTGATTCGGATTGCAACCCAACTCGGGGTTGACACCACGATTGTCCCTGAGCCGGATATCAGAAATGTTGCTCTAGAACCGTTTCCGAAAATGCGCATCTGCTTCACGGGTCAAGCTGTAGTCGGTGGCCGGGCGTGGAGGCGCCCTGATCTGGAGGTACTTGCCCGCGAGAATGGATGGGTACCAGTCGGAAGCGTGACAAAAAAGAACTGTGACGTGCTGGTTGCAGCAGACACCTCCAGCATGTCAGGGAAGGCGAAGAAGGCCCGAGCCTATGGCAAGCCAGTCGTCTCAGTGGCCGAGTTTCTTGACTGGGATCAGTCTAGGGCGAGCCGGTGACACTGTTGCCCGAATGGCCGGGCGCGAGCACCCCGTCCGGCCCCCAGATCATTGTCGAGAGCACGTAAGCCCTTCTCGCGATCGGATCGGTCATATTGTTCGGACTCCGGGAAATGACCATTCTTTCGGCCAAAGCCACCCACCTTGCCGAGTTGGCGGACTTGGTCGTGTGTTTCCTGTTCTGGTGCAAGGCGGCCTGGGATCTGTACCGCGCACCGTTGCGCATGGAGTCGCTGCGCTGGGATTGGGCGGACTCGGTGGCGTCAATTGCCAGTGTTAGTTTCCTCAGGCCTATCAGGGCATTGCAACTGGTGATTATAAGGGAGATCCGGGCGACGACCTGTGGCGTTCACGAACTTGAGAGCTATTTCAACGTGGACAGAACGCGATCCGTGGTCGCCACCGTCTTCGCCCTAGTCGTTATCTCTGTGCTCACCAGCAGTTTTGTGGTCCTGGGCGTCGAGGCCGGCACCCAGAAGCCAACATGCTCACCGCTGAAGACGCCTTGTCGTAGGCGGTAGCGACACTCTTCGGAGCGGAGTCCGCCGGATTCGGTGACCACAATACGGAAACCATGGTAGGCGGGATCGTGCCCCGCTGACTGGCTATCCTTTCGTTCGGCCTCATCGGCTCGCTGGCCGGCATTATCTCGGTCTGGATCGAACAGAAACCGGAAAACGGTGGGATTCGCTTGGGTTCAAGAAGGCCCGGCACGAGATCGAGGATCCGGCGACCCCAAAACGCTTGATCGTTGGCTTGACCGCCCGCAAGCTGAACCTCGACCTTCTGTGGCTTCGGGCCAGCGCTCTGGCGAACAGCGAGAATCTCTCGGAGCCGGAAACGCTGGCTGCCGAGATCGTCGAAGAGCTGCACTTGGCGTTGGTAGCGTTCCCCCGAAAAATCGAACAGCAATCGGTGACCGGTGGGGACGGGAAATGGGGGAACGAGTCTAGCCATGAGAATCTACCACCCGGAGCGCAAAGGGCGATCATAGGGGTGATCGGGAGAGGGCAACGAGTACCATAAGGGATTATTTCGCATAGCATTTTGATCTATATCCTATCGGACGGGGCCTCGGATTCTGGTTCCGAGGGAACGAACAGACCGAGGCTATCGTATAGTATGCTGAATCCCGAAGCGCCGCCCCTGAATGGAATACCCCAGCCATCGGCGGTTCCGCTCGCGGTCCGCAATGAAAATCCGGGTGAAGGTTTACGGATTCCTGATCATCGTCGCGGTTCTGGCCGCCGCATGGCACTTTGGATATCCCTACCTCGACAAGGCCTCCGAATCGCCGTCCGCCGATGCCACTCAAGAGGACAAATCGGACGAAGGGGCGATCCCGGTCCAGGTGGAACAGGCTCTTCAGGGCTCTATTTCCTCGTTCCTGACCTCCACGTCCAACCTGAGGGCTCTTCGCGAAGTGGATCTCATGGCCCAGGCGGAAGGGACCGTTCGCAGCGTTTCCGCCGAAGAGGGGGATTACGTCCGCGAGGGACAGCTCTTGTGCGTCCTGGACGACCGGGAGTTGGTGATCCGGCTCCGGCTCACCGAGGAGAAGCTGGCCCAGACCCGAATCCAGTTGGAGAAGGCCCGGATCCGGGGCCAGAAGGCCCAGGTCCAGATCAAGAACACCGCCTTGGAGCTGGACCGGAAGGAGCGGGCCTACGCCGACGACCTGGTCAGCGAGGAGGAAGTGGCCACGCTCCGCTACCAGATCGCCGAATTGGAGCATGACGAGCGCGCCGCCGCTTCGGAAGTCCGGGAATTCACCCACCGGGTCACCGAGTTGGAGACCGAGATCGAGCAGGTCAACCTGGAGATCTCCCGCAGCGAGCTTCGCGCGCCATTCTCCGGCCACATCACCCGGCGGTCCGTGGAACTGGGCCAGACGGTCCGCGGGTCCGACGCGTTGTTCCGGTTGGGCGCCTTTTCTCCCCTGTACGCGGACGTGCACGTGGCCGAGCGGGACGTTCGCCTGGTGCGCCCCGGACAGGCTGCAGCGGTCGGTTTCGACGCCGGAGGGGCGGAGTCGATCGAGGGTCGAGTGATCCGGATCAGTCCCGTCGTGGACGAATCCACCGGGACGGTCAAGGTCACCGTCGAACTGGTTTCGACCAATGCCCTCTTCCGGCCGGGAGCCTTCGTCCGGGTCGACATCCGCACCGACACCCGCGAGAACACCACCATCGTCCCCAGGATTGCGCTTCGGGAGCAGGATGGCGAGAGCTTCGTCTTTCTGGTCCGCGACGGAGTCGCCCACCGCCGTCCGGTCCGACTGGGCTATCAGCGGGACCAGGCCGTCGAGGTTCTGGAGGGCGTCGCCCCCGGCGACTCCCTCGTGGTCGCTGGCCACGGCCAGTTGAACCAGGGAGCCAAGGTCCGGGTAACCGGCACGAGTCCGTGACCTCCAGCCGATGAGAACCGTCAGGACCGCGATCCGCCGCCCGGTCACCGTCTCCATGTTCGTGGTGGCCGTCTGCCTCTTCGGGGCGGTTTCGGTGGATCGGCTCTCTCTGGACCTCCTGCCCGACATCTCCTATCCCTCGCTGACGATACAGACCGAATTCGAAGACGCGGCCCCGGAAGAGGTCGAGGCGCTCGTCACCCGTCCCGTGGAGGAGAACGTCGGGGTGGTTCCCGGTCTCTCCCGAATCAGTTCGATTTCCCGCCCGGGCCAATCGGAAGTCATCCTGGAATTCGGCTGGGACACGGACATGGACCTGGCGGTCATGGACGTGAGGGAGAAGCTGGATCTGGCCAACCTCCCTATCGAAGCGGAGAAACCGTTGATCCTGCGCTTCGATCCCGCCTATGACCCGGTCATGAGGCTTCATCTGTATGGAGACGCTCCCCTCAGCCGAATCCGGGACCTGGCCGAACGCAAAGTGAAGCAGGGGCTGGAATCGACTTCGGGGGTGGCGGCGGTCAAAGTGGCCGGCGGCCGGGAGGAGCAGATCCGGATCGAGATCGAGGAGAAACGGCTGGCGGAGCTGAACATTCCGGTCAGCGAGGTCAGCAGCGTGATTCGCGAGGCGAACCTCAATCAGGCCAGCGGGAGCTTGTACGACCTGGACGCCAACTACCTGGTCCGGGTGCTCAACGAATTCCAATCGGTGGAGGAGATTCGGAACCTCATCATTCGGAACTTGGACGGACGCCAAGTGGTTCTGGGAGACGTGGCCAGAGTCTGGCGGGGGACCAAGGAGCGGGACGTCATCTCCCGCTTCAACGGCCGGGAGAGTGTGGAGCTGCGCGTCTACAAGGAGGGCGACGCCAACGCGGTGGCGGTTTCCGAAGCGGTGAGAGAACGCCTGGAGCAGCTCAAGGAGCAGAAGACCTATCCCGGCGAGTTGACCCACGAGATCGTCTACGACCAGGCGCAGTTCATCAATCTGGCGATTCGGAACGTCGCCGCCGCGGCCCTCCTGGGAGGTTTGCTGGCCACGTTCGTCCTGTTCGTCTTCCTCAGGGACCTTCGCAGCACCGCCACCATCGGACTCTCCATTCCAATTTCCGTCATGGCCACGTTCACGTTGATGCACCAGACCGGCGTGACCCTGAACATCATGTCGCTGGGCGGCGTTGCTCTGGGCGTCGGGATGCTGGTGGACAACTCCATCGTGGTGTTGGAATCGATCCACCGGCATCGCCGGCGGAACCCGGATTTGGCGGAGGCCGTCTACCAGGGCACCCGTGAGGTCGGGAAGGCGGTGGCGGCGTCGACGCTGACCACGGTGGCCGTCTTTCTTCCCATGATCTTCGTGGAGGGAATTGCGGGCCAGCTCTTCAAGGATCAGGCCCTGACCATCACCTACGCCCTGCTCGCCTCCCTGGCCGTCGCCCTCACCGTCATTCCCATGGTCCTGTCCCGGCGGAGGATCGCGGTGGAGCCGATCGACCAGTCCGGAAATGGACAGGCCCCCGCCGCAGGCGCCGAGGATGGCCGGCTGGCGCGCCTGGTCCGAGCCGCGGGACGCGGGGGGGCACGGGTCTTGAAGTTCCTCACCGTGGATCTGGTTTTCGTCGTCGTTGGCGACCTGCGGCGATTGCTCAGGACGTTGGGAAGAGGCCTGTTGAAACTGTTGAACCCGTTGCTGGGGCGGGTCGATTCCAGCTTCGAGTCTCTACGGCGAACCTATCCGCGCCTCCTGGCCTGGTCTCTCGACCACAAGGGAAGCGTATTGACTCTCACCTTGGGCTTGGTGGTTGGCAGCGCCGGTCTGGCCCAGTTCCTCGGGGCCGAGTTGATCCCGTCCCTGGTTCAGGGAAAGTTCTCCTTCGAGATCGAGCTTCCCCAAGGGAAACCTCTGGAAGAGACCGACCGGATCATCCGCGCGGTCGAGAGCCAGGTGTCGGCTCTCGACGGTGTGGCCACCGTCTCCTCCAGCGTGGGTGGGGGGGCCGATGACCAGTTCGCGACGGGTCCGCTCGAGGAGCACCGGGGCTGGATTCACGTCTCCATGAAGGACGGCCGGGACAAAGCGGGCGAGGAGAGGGTGATCGGCCGCACCAGGAGCCTGCTGGGACAATATCCGGGACTCACCCACCTGTTTGGCCGTCCCACCCTGTTCAGCTTCAGAGAGCCGGTGGAGGTGGAGATCTACAGCTATGACCTGGCGGCGCAGCGGAGCATCGCCGAGAGGGTGATGGATCGGCTCTCCGGGATCGACGGCGTCGCCGATGTTCAGAGTTCGACCCGATTGGGGAACCCGGAGGTCCAGATCAGTTTTCGGCGGGATCAATTGGCTCGGCTGGGTCTGGACGAAGGTCAGGCGGCTGAGATCGTGAGGAGCAAGATCCGCGGCGACGTCGCCTCCCGCTACCGGGACCAGGAGAGACAGCTCGATATTCTGGTCCAGGCGGCCGAATCGGATCGGGACGCCATTCAGGATATTCGCGACCTTGTCATCAATACCCGGCAGGACCGCACCGGCGCCGATGGAAATCGGAGTGGCACCCAGGATGGCGCCCGGTCCCGTGCGTTCGGCGAAGGCGGCACGGCGTCCGGATCGAATTCGGGGCGGACGGAGGTGGATTCCGAGACCGGGGAAGGAAATTCCCAGGTGCCGATCCGGTTGGGGTCCGTGGCCCGGGTTCAGCTCTCGCGGGGACCCGGCGAGATACGCCGTGTCGGTTCCCAGCGTGCGGCCGTGGTGTCGGCCAACCTGGCAGGAGCGGATCTGGGCACCGTCTCCCAAGAGATCGAGGCTCAGCTCTCCGGGATGTCCCAAGAACTACCGCCCGATTCAGTGGTGACGCTGGGCGGGCAACACCGTGAATACGACCGTTCCCGGAGCAGCCTGCTCTTCGCCCTGGCTCTGGCGGTGCTCCTGGTCTATCTGGTGATGGCATCGCAATTCGAGTCCCTGGTCCATCCTTTCGTCATCCTGTTCACGGTTCCGGTGGCCTTGGTGGGGGTGGTGGCCGCTCTTTTCATGACCGGTTCCACCGTCAGTGTCATGGTCTTGCTGGGCGTGATCATCCTGGTCGGGATCGTGGTCAACAACGGAATCGTCCTGATCGACTACACCAATCAGCTCCGCCACCGGGGATTGAGCCGCCGGGAGGCGCTGATCGAGGCGGGGCAAGTGCGATTGCGGCCCATCCTCATGACCACCTTGACCACGGTCTTGGGGCTGCTTCCCATGGCCCTGGGCTGGGGCGAGGGCTCGGAGGTGCGAACCCCCATGGCCATTACCGTGATGGGCGGATTGCTTTTCGCCACGCTCCTGACGTTGATCCTGGTGCCGGTGCTCTACGAGGGACTGGACCGCAAAGCGAAAGACTCGAGCCATGCCGGATAAGCGGAAACCGGGTTCCCCATCGACTCCCACCGGAAGCTCCAGGTCGTCAGCGCTGGCCGGCTTTTCCGTCCGCTATCCGGTGACCATCTGCGCGGTCTTCTCCTTGCTGCTCCTGGTCGGCGTGGTCTCCCTGTTCAAGATACCCCTGGTGCTGTTTCCCGACCTGGACCTGCCCTTCGTGATGGTGCAGGTTCCCTATCCCAATGCCACTCCGGCTCATGTCCTGCAGACCATCACCAAACCGGTGGAAGAGGCCGTGAGCACGGTTCCCGGAATCCAATGGATGCAGTCTTTCTCCAACAGCGGCAGGTCCGGGGTGCAGACCTTTTTCGATTTTGAGATGGACGTCCAGAGGCTGCGAGGGGAAGTGAGGGAGAGGGTCGAGCGGATCCGCAGTGAACTGCCGGAAGACGTTGAGCGGATCGACGTGGTGAACTTCAGTACCGACGATGCGCCCATCCTGGGACTGCGGATCGCGTCCGAGAGGAACTTGCAGACCGCCTACGAGTTCCTGGACCTGAAGATCAAAAGGCGGATCGAGCGGGTCCCGGGAGTGGCGGAGGTCGAACTCTTCGGAACCCAGAGGCCCGAGATCGGCGTGTATCTGAGTCTCGATGAACTCCGACGGTACCGGGTGGATGCGGGCCGGCTTTTCCGGAACCTTTCCGACATCAACCTGGACCGTTCTTTGGGCCGGCTCACGGACGGTGGGGTCCGCTACGGCGCCATGACCCGGGGCATGTTCCGATCCATGGAGGACTTCAAACTCTTTCCCGTGAACGAGCGGGGCCTGTTCCTGGAAAACGTCGCCAACGTGGTTTACGAGAGTCCCGTGGCCCATGCCAGCCAGCACCTCAACGGCGAATACGCCGTGGGACTCTGGGTCCGCAAGGCGGCCGAAGCCAACTCGGTGACGACGGTGCGGGGCGTTGAGGCGGAATTGGAAAAGATCAGGTCGGACCCTGCGCTGCAGGGAATCCAATTGGAAGTCATCCGCAATGCCGGCGCGGAGATCGTCAAGGCCCTCAAGGGACTCCTCACCGCCGGGACCGTTGGCGCACTCCTGGCTCTGGGGGTTCTGGTCCTCTTCCTTCGCAAGTGGAGTGCGGCCCTGGTAGTTGCCCTGGCCATCCCCCTCTCTCTGGTCGGAAGTCTCGGATTCCTCTACTTCGGCGGCCTGAGCCTGAACGTCCTCTCCATGATGGGACTCATGTTGGCGACAGGAATGTTGGTGGACAACGCCATCGTCGTGTTGGAATCGATCTACCGGAATCTGGAGCAGGGGGCAGACCGCCTGCAGGCGGTCAAACGGGGCACCCAAGAGGTGCAGATGGCGGTGATCGCAGCCACCCTCACCTCCATCATCATTTTCGTCCCCCTGGTCTTCGGTGCCCAGAGCTTTCTCAGTTTCTGGCTCCGCCACTGCGGTCTGGCCATCATCTTCGCGCTCCTCTGCTCGCTGTTCCTCTCGTTGACGCTGATCCCTTTGGCCATGGGACGCTTTCTGAAGCTGGAAGTGGCTCGTGCCGCCGGCGCTGAACCGATCCCCGCCGGAGGTGGCGGCAACGTCCCTGCTGCCAGGCACGGACGGAATCCGGGCCGCTGGCGGATCATGGATTTCTACTTGAAACTGGTGGCCTGGCCCCTGAGGCATCGCTTCCTTGTGGGTTTCCTGATGGTTCCACTGGCGGTCGCCGGTTCCACCTGGCTGCTTCTCAATGTGGTCCCCGACAACGCTCCGGACGCGCAGGAGCCGGGCAGCCTCCGGATCAGTTACGAATTCACCGAGAACTATCACTACGCCAAGATCGAAAGGGACTACGTCGATCCGGTCGAATCCTTCCTGGCGGAGAACAGGGAAGCCTTCAGGATCGACCAGGTCTTCAGCTCGTTCTCCAACAACAATGCCTCGACCGAAATCTATCTCCACGGCGACCAGGTCAGCCTGGAAGAGATGGAGGAGATCCGCCTGAAGATCTCGGACGGTCTCCCGGTGATCCCGGGTTGCCGGATCGAGTTGTCCGGCCAGAGTGGAAGGCAGAATCGGGAAGGGATCAGCGTGAGCCTCTACGGCGATGATCCTCGAGTCCTGGACGGACTGCTGCGCGAGGCTCGGACCCGCCTCGGGCAACATCCGGACTTTTCCCAGGTGTCTGCGCCCCGGGACAGCACCCGCGAGGAGGTTCAAGTCCGATTGCGCCGGGACCTGGCCCGCCGCTACGGCGTATCCACTCAATCCGTCTCCCAGATTCTGGGGATCCTGATGCGGGGCCGGCAGGTTCGGGGCTTCCGCACGTCGGAAGGGGAGGTGGACGTCATCGTCCGGCTCCGGCCGGAGGACCGGAGCGGGCTGGAAGACCTGCGCTCGGCCGTGGTGGGATACGGAGACGACGGCGAAGAGATCCTCTTGTCTCAGGTCGCCGAGCTTCGGATCGAGAAGGTTGCGGCTCAGGTCCAGCGGGAGGATCGGCAGACCTATGCCAACTTCTTCGCCACCTATTCGGGAGACAAGAGGGACGAGGGCATCCGGCAGATGACGGAGGTCATGGACGGCCTGGACTATCCGGACGGCTATGGGTGGTCGCTGGGCTTCTGGACCCGGCGGAACCAGCAATCGGATCAGGAGTGGATCTTCAACATCCTGCTGGCGCTCTTCATGGTCTACTTCGTCATGGCCTCCCTGTTCGAATCCCTGACCCATCCGCTGGCCATCATGCTGTCGCTGCCCTTTTCGGTGGTGGGAATCGCCGGCTTTCTGCTCATCACCGGCACGCCATTCAACATTATGGCCAAGATCGGATGCCTGGTGCTCATCGGAATCGTGGTCAACAACGGCATCGTCCTCATCGACCGGATCAACACCCTTCGACGCCAAGGGGTCGAGCGCCGCCGCGCCATTCTGGAGGGTTGCCGCGATCGCTTTCGGCCCATCGTGATGACGGCGACCACCACGGTCGTGGGCCTGATTCCGCTGGCCTACACTTACAGCAGCTTTTTCGACCTGCGGTACTTTCCCATGGCCCGAACCGTCATGGGCGGACTCATCGCCTCCACGGTGCTGACTCTGGTGGTGCTGCCCACCTACTACACCCTCTTCGACGACCTGACGATGTGGCTGAGGCGGAGCTGGCAAGCCAGCGATCCGCCGGCGTGGAGCGGCGGCTTCCAGCCGCCGAATCCGGAGCGTGTAGGGGGAACTGGCAGTCCCTCCACGGAGTAATCTTTCAGTCCAGAAGCGCCTTGAAAACGCCGTCGGCCGGGTCGCTGTAGAATTCGATGTTGATCCTGGTCCACAGCTCATCGGGCAGATCGATAAGGGGACGCCGCTTCGGATCGGACTGGAGGACGGCCGCCGGGCGCTCATGGCCGTCGATTGGCGGGCCCCTGGCGCGGAGACTGGAGATCACCCGATCGAAAATGGTCTCCGCATTTATCGTTCCTTGGCCGGGCCTTTCCGCAGTGTCAGCTTCAAATAGTCCTCCGTTGCTTCGAACTCGGGATCCACGCCGTTCAAATTACGGAGCAGAGGAATAATTTTCTTGCGAACACCCATGCCTCTCGCGTCGACGTAGCCGTAATCTCGCAAGACCTCGACGACGAGTGGATTCCGGGCCGAACGTTGACCGGCAAGCATTTTTTTGACCGTCATGGTGTTCGGTAGCGCACCGGGACTCAGAATCTCCATTCGGTCGACATAGCGGACCAATTCGATCTCCTCATAGCGGGTCCAATCCCTGTGAGCGAGTGCATTGACGACTGCCTCGCGGAGGGCCTCCATGGGATAGTGCCAGCGGCGTTCACGTCGCATGGACTCGTTGATGTCGCCCATTTCTTCCAAAACGAATGGCCGTATCGAGTCAGCGAGATTTTCAATCAGACCCTTTTCTACGATCCTCCTCCCTCTAAGAGGCGATTCCTTCCAGTAAGCGACTAACGGACCATCCAGCACTTGGTCGTCCAGTGCATCATAGGCCTTGTCGTCACCTTTGAAGGCCATCCAGCGGATGCCCGCTTGGCGCATCAGGCGTCTTGGGCTGTATCCAAACAACAGGAGTCCCGCTATCGTGCACAGCGGGGGGCCATCTTGGCGCTCGGCCATAAAGCCCAGTCCGCACAGGCGTTCACCCCACTCCATGTCGGAGGTTGGGAATTCGTGGTCGCCGACGATTGTCGTAAGGTAGTCCTTCAATCGTTCCCGGCTGAGGTCGATCAATGCGCTCCCCGAAACCGGAAGTAGTTCGGCGTGAAGCATCCCGCCGACTGCGAACAGTCGCGCTTGGGTTTCACGCGTGGCGCGCCGGGATATGCTTCCAATCCGTATATAGATTTCTTCGCGATCGTTATGACGAACGACGTAGGGCTTAGCCGTACCTTGAGTGAAGCTGACGACGGCCACACGTCGTTGGTCATCTACCTGGATCTCCTCGTAGTACGGCAGGATCATGGGATGTACCTTGCGCCCGAATACCGTGTCCATGACCCAAGTTTCGAGATCGGGTCGGCGTATACCCGTGACGGTTCCGTCGTCTTCTACGCCAAGTAGAATTCGGCCACCTCGAAGGTTGGCCAGCGCAACCACCTCTTTGGCGATCTGTTCCGGACGCAGATCATCGCACTTGAACTCCACTCCGGAGTTCTCGCCGTTGGAAATCAATTCGAGAAGCTCGGATTTTGTCATTTAGATGGAAACCCCCGTAGACGGATATCTCTACTCCCGCATTTACCGCGAGAGCCGAAACGTCACCCGGGTGAATCGACCTTCTTCGTCATTAACTAGTTCCGGCTCGGTGCCGTTGAATTCCTGCATATGGTGTCGCATCAGCAGCCATCCTCGGCCGCGCCGTTCCATCAATTGCCTCACGACCATCGCGTTCGCCATCATCTCATTGCGGGAACGCGGAGCGCCGCCGGATCGTGCCTGTTCGATCGTCATGTGATTGGGGAGGGTTCCAGGACTCGTGACCACGATACGGTCGCGGAACACTTCCAACAGCACCTGCGATCCCGTCAATGCGTAGTCACGATGAATGACAGCGTTCACCAGCGCTTCTCTGAGAACCTCTTCCGGAACGAGAGGAATGTCCTGGCGATACAGTCCCCGGTAGTCCTCTCTTCTTCCCAGGCTGCGAAACCATCCCATGGAACGGTTCACCTGTTCGTCGAGGCGGCCCTTTCCCTCGCTTGCACTCAGTACGTCGGACGCCTGGTCGGTGCCCGCGTATGCGACACATTGAATGAACAGATTCGTGGTATGCGGATATCCTTGGGGATCTTTTCCAAAAACCATCACACCGTAAAGTGTCGGCCGGAGCACTCGGTCCAACCAGTCACACACCGAGGCGTTTCGCAAGTCGTTTTCGATGTCCGGCTGTGGCGCCTCCGCCATTTGCATGCCCTGCGCTCGCATGAACGAACGAAAGGCATCCATGTTGATCTCATTCACCGTAGCGGTCGGAATGATCTGTTGCTCCGTGAGAACCAAGCCGAAAGCGTTAAGCAGTTCCTGCAACTCCGATGGAGATGGCGCCACGGTGCTCCGCCCCCGTCGGATCCAGAAGCGACCGTCGTAACTGAGTGGATCGTACCCTCGTTGATGGCGGCGAACTTCGATCCAATGCACCCATCCATTGTCCGTTTGGTGTCGATTGCACTCGGCCGTGATCGGTTTTCCACAACCAGTGTGAAGAAAGCTCGTCAATCGTTCCTGGACTGATTCCGGATCTTCCTTCACGCCGACGATCACCCCCGGATCGATCACGCCGACCAAGACAAGCCCACCGTCTCCATTCGCGAACGCACATAGGGTCCTGCCGACACGGCTGAAGTCTCCGAGGCCGAGCTTGAATTCCGTTCGCGCGTCCTCGCCGCGTTCAATGCGCCTCAACACGTCCGACCACTCCATATCGGCGTACCTCAAAATCCGTACTTGCGTCGCCTCAAGCGAAAAGCGTCGTCACCGCCGTCGACCGTTCGAACGATGGCGTCGCGAACGGCAGATTCCTCGATCGCGCCGGCTTCGGCTATCGATCCGCGTTGCGCGGTGGCTTCGAGTTGAATGACCATATCCGCGTCTCCGTTTACGACGATGTTCGGATTATGAGTCGCAACCACTATCTGACGCCCTCCTTTGAGTTTCTTGAGGGCCGGCAGTATGGTTTCCCAAAGAAAACGATTGTCGAGCTCGTCTTCCGGTTGATCGATCACCAATGGATGGTTGTCGGCCGTTTCAAGCAGCAAGGAGAGCAGGATGCTGACCTTCTGTCCGCCGGAAAGCTCGTCCAGTTGCCGGTAGCTGCCGTCATCCAAGCGCATTTCAAGGACGTAGACGTCCGGTGCGCGCAAGGCGGCCAATTCTCGCTGCCTGGATTTGGTCACAGACTCTCGAAACGTCCGTTGCACGGCAGGGGTCATCCCGACTTCGCTCAGGGTGTCGCGGACAAGGTGGCGGAGCAGCTTCTCTGGGGAAGGCCTGTCGTCCGGCTTCAGTCCTTTCCACCATCGGGTCACTCCTCTCTGTACCAATCCGGTGACGAATTGGTCGAGGGATCGAAGATCTCCATTCTCAATCCGCCGTGCGCGAATTCGATTCCCGAATTGTTCCGTGACATAAACCAGCACGCGATCAAACGCCTCTCTCTGATCTTGCACCAAGTCGTTTCGTTGTCGTTGCAACGCGGTGAAGGAGTCTTCCGCCGTTTGGGCACGAGTCCGCGTTTCCTTGAGGTTTGCTTCATAGTTCGCGAGCAGTGAGGCTTGTCGATTGAGTTTCTGAAACTCCATGAGCTTGCTCGATTCCACGCCCAGTTGGGCCAAGGCTCGCTCGACTTCGACCTGGATCTTAGTTTCGCGTTTGTTCAACGCGTCGACGATTCTCGCGACCTCGGTCACCCAAGCTTGCAACTCATCGCGCGCCGACAGCAAGTGTTCCACCATTCGAGACCGGCGGATGCCGAAGTCGAGTTGAGCCGGGTCGACGTTGGACTCGGTCAATATCCTTGCCTGGCCGTCACGGATCTCGGGAGCAGCCAGTGAGCGAGCAGAAGCCAAGGCTCTGTCGATGGCCGATCCGACTTGGGCTCCTTCTCGGCCTGTTGCTTCCCAGTTTCGTCTCCATCGCCCGAGGGCATGGAGTCTGCTCACGCCGGCGTCTTTGAAGGTGTCGAGCTCCTGTCTGGCCCGCTGTGCGCGATCGTGGTCCTGCTCCGCTTCGGCGAGTTTCCCGTCGAGCTTGGTCAAGCCTTTTGCCGCACCGGAGAGTTGTGTGTCGAGTCCTCGCAACGTGGCCTTGCGTTCGGCGATTTCCGAAACCTCGGTAGGCGCCAGCTTGGCGAGGAGGTCTTCGATGGAGCCTGTTTCGGCAAGGCGCTGCAGTTCGCTCTGAGCAAAGAAGCGCGCTGGCCACCGGTCGTAAGGTGTGGCCGTTGGATCGCTTCCCGGCGCCTGGATTACGATTTCTGGAGAGCCCGAAAGAAAACGGTACTTGCCTCGCGCTTGGACCTGTTCGCGGAGCGTCTGGTCGTCTGGCCCATGCGCGCCGACGTAAGTTCGTAGTCCGTCGAGCAACGTACTCTTGCCGGTCATGCTGCCTCCAATGATGCAGGTCAGATCGGGGCTCATATCAAAGCGAGTCTCCCTCGGGCGTCCGTTTTCACTCCCGCCAAAGAAAGACGCCCCGCCGCGCACGATGACCGACTTCAGCCAGGGCCGATGGTTCAGACTGACGTCCGGTGGATCCGGCATTTCTGTCAGCTCGCCGTTCGCCTGACTGACAAAGCCGATGCGCATCCGAGAGTCACTGGCGATGAACGCTTGGCGCAAGGCCTCGATGCGGGGGCTCGCCAGCTTCATCCAGGTGTGCCGCTTCCCGATGTTGTCAATGGAGTAGGTATCGCTGCCGTGAAAAAATGCTTGACGATGGCTTTGCATGCCTTCGGCGAGCCAGTGGCGATTCCGGAGAGAATCTTCCGGCAACTTCTCGTCGCCCAATTCCAGACCGGCCAGTTCCCCATGACTGAAGATCTGGAGGACCTGGGCTTTTTGTGCTCCCAGTAGCCCCTTGGGTGCATCGATGTGTGGAGCTAGGACAAGGTGATTCCAGGATGGGCGCTCTCGACTACGAAACTGCCGCAGTTCCTTGAAGACACTTGCAGCATCTTTGTTCGACATCTGAAGGCGGCTGTCGTTCCAAGCCGAAATTCCCCCCATCACGACATCGAACAATTTCAGATAGTCATCCCGACCAATTTCGGGATCGAACAAGAAAATGAGATGCAACCCCTCGCGGCCATTGTTGAGGCAGGGTTCGAACCCGGGAAACAGAGAAAAGATCTTCTCTCGGAAAGGAATGTCGTCGTCGTCACGACCGTGGTTCCATTCCTCCACGATCTTCCAGACGGCGCTCGTGTCGGCGCTGTCTCCGGTGCGCGGCGAATGCGGTGTCAGTCCAACCACCTGTACCCCGCTGGCAACGATCCCTTGGAGAAAGCGCCTAGCATAAAGTGACAGTACGCGAGGATCCCTCGGATCCCCCGAAAGACCATCCGGCATTTTGGCCCTTTCGCCAAGATGATCGTCGATGGTGTGTACGTGCAGGTCAGCCTTGAACCAGCGTGCTCCCGGGATTTCCCGCCGCCATTTCTTGGTCGGTTTTCGTTTGAAGCTCATGGGATGTTTCCCGTATCCGGGTGCGACGGCCCGGCTCGATTGGTGGCAATTGCGTAGTACGAGGCGTTCCACCAATCTCCGCCCAACTCGCGACCGTCAGGAAAGTCGATCACCTCGGGCTGTGTACCGTTCTTGCCAGTCATTCTCAAGCGTGGCCGGAAACGAGACCCGGCGGGCCTTCTACCTTCTTCGGTCCTCATCGTGCCCGTTTTGTGGCTCCTGCCGCAAGTTGCCGGGTCCAGCCACCGAGAGGCGATCTCGACGATGTCGCCTCCGGCGGGCACGTGGATCAGACCGAGTTGCGTTGCCTTCAGAGCCACCGGCATCAGTGCCGCACCTTGGTGGTCGAGCGCCCGGCTACACCAATTGTCGAGCAGGGCACGCCCAGTGAGCCCCTCCGTCGTGCCGAGCCAGAACGCAATGGCCAGTGGCCCGGGCGTGAGAACCACCCGTCTGCGGATCTTTGGCGTCCGTCCCGCAAGGTGCCCGGATTGGGTCCACGAACTCGCGCACTTTCGGGCCGCCTGGTCGAGTACAGCATCGATAGAGACGGTGCCCCACCGTTTGGCGGAGGGTATCTCTGAAGCGGACTCGGTCGAGTTCGGCCCCCACCGGCAACGCGAGCACGAACGGCGCCGTCGAACGCAGCAGTGGACCGCGAGCCAGAGCACAGAGCATCGCCAAGAGAGGCCGTCCGGGCGTGTCCACTGGCCAGAGCCGCCGCAGAACCCGAAAGATTGGAACGCGTGGGTCAAGCGCATACAATTCGCCCAGGCGCTGGTTCGTCAGGCGCCGCTTCGCCACCGTTGCCTTGCCAAGAACATTCTCATGGATGATGGCCGCCGCGTAGTCCGTGCGTGCTCCATCGGAGGACACGGCTGCCAGAACTTCGCTCAGATCCGCCAGCATAATGGTCCGGCTGGTATGAGTCCCTTTTGCCCTGTGCCGAAGCCCGGCCCTCGCCGGATCTTTCTGGCGTTTGGGTTTGATTGGAAAACTCAACATGAGGATAACGATTGAAAATTCGCCCGACGCGATTTCAGGCAACCCATTGGCGCCAAGCGCGACCAATTGCACTTTGCGGAGCCCACGTTTCTAGTGTCAAGAACGCTGATCCCGTGAGGTGCAATTTCAGAAGACATTGTAAGTGGACAGGTCTGGTCCTGAAATCTTTCCTCTGGAGTCATGGTTCGGCTTCCCGTAAATTTTGTATCTCCTGGTTGGCAAACATACGCCGATGGTTGAAGGAGGTGCCCTTGTCGAGACGGTTGACCATCTGGGGTGGGATCGGAGGATGCAACGGCGTGTTTCCCACCGAGAGAAACCGGGAGATGGTCTGCGATTTTCTGGATCAATGTGCTGAAGCCGGTGTGAACCGTTTCATCCCCGGCTATACCCCGGGACGGGAGATGTGTCTTCGGTTCGACCACGGCCGGGAAGGACATGTTCCCGCTGACGTATTGGCCGTGGTGCCGGGCTTCTACTCCGTTCACGGCTGGGATCCACTCTCATTCCTGGTGGAGGAGGCCCATCAAAGAGGAATCGAGGTCCATCCCTACAACGCCGTGGGTTACACGGGCATGACCGGCATCGACTACCAGAGCGGTACGCGTCTGCCCGAATGGCGTCTGACCCGGTTCGCCAACGATCATCCGGAACTCTGGATGCGGCGCCGGGACGGAATGACTTCCTTTGACGTTTCGGGATCGGTAGTCCTCAGCTACGGGACGTGCGAGGCTCGCCTGTACGAGCAGCGGCCTTTTCTGGAAATGGCCCGGGACTACGACGTGGACGGCGTCCAACTGGAATTCCAGATCGAGTCGGTTCCAGGGCAGGTGGACGACCACGGGGTAATGGTCTACGGCTACGAGAAGGCCATCGTCGAGGACTACCGCCGGGAGACGGGCCGGGACCCCATGGCCGTACCCAATCATGATCGGGAGTGGGCGCTGTTCCGGGCCGGGTACGTCACCCGTTTCGTGCGGGAGCTGAGAAGGCAACTGGACAACCTGGACCGGGGAGTCTCCTTGACGGTGGCGGTGGCATCCAATCCGGAGACGTCCTGGAAGCGTCTTCAGGACTGGCCGACGTGGGTGCGCGAGGGACTGGTGGACGAAATCCACATCCGCCATCTCACCGGGAATATTGCTCACATCTTCGAGGACACGTGCGCGGCTGCCCGGGCCGTGGCTGGCCGGGTCCCCCTGGTGGCCCAACTGGTCTGCTGGGGACCTCCCAAGCTGGTGACTCCGGATCTGCTCCGGCAGGGCGCAGCCGCCGCCTTGGCCGCTGGGGCCGACGATGTCGGCGTCTATCGGGCCGACAGCATCGAGCGGCTGAATCTATGGGATGCGGTCCGCAACCTGTCCCGAGGGGGCGACGACGGAGTCGAAACGGCGTGATCGAGGCCCCCATGAGCTTCCGGCAACTCCGTGAAGATCTGCCGGTGACCCGGCGGCTGGCCTATTTCCAGACCGGCTCCTATGGACCAACGCCCGATTCGGTGCTCAAGGTGGTCACCGAGACGATGTCCTTTCAGAGCCGTCACGGCTCGGCCTCGCCGAGAGTGACCGGTGTTCTGCTGGATCAGGAGCAGCGGGTCCGGCGGCGACTGGCCGATTTCCTGGGAGCTCGGCCGGAGCATCTGGCATGGACCTCCAACACCAGCCAGGCTATGCAGCGGGTCCTGCGGAGTGTGGACTGGCAGGCCGGAGACGAAATTCTGGTCTCCTCGGCCGAGCACGTCAGCACGCAGGATGCCTGCCGGGCGCTGGAGCGGCACCAAGGGGTGGTGGTCCGGACCTTCCCCGGCGAAGATGGGGACGACGCTCTCCTCAGTGGCCTGGAGGCGGCCCTGCGGGGCCGGGCGCGGTTGGTCTGTCTCAGCCAGGTCTCCACTCTCGATGGCCGGAAGCTGCCTGCCCGGGAAGCGGCAGGTCTAGCCCGTTCGCAGGGAGTTCCACTGCTGCTGGACGGCGCCCAGGCAGTGGGGCAGTTTGCGGTGGAGATTCCCGGTTTGAACTGCGATTACTACATCGCCTCGGGCCACAAGTGGTTGCTTGGTCCCCTGGGTGTCGGTTTTCTCTGGGTGTCCCCGGATCGGCTCGCCCAGTTTCGCCCCGACTTCATCCCCGATGCCAGCACCTGGTTGAAACCGGGGAATCCTCGTCCGCCGGTCACGGCCGCCTTGCGAACCGAGCTGGGGACCTACAACTACGCCCTCCGAATCGGTCTGGGCCGGGCGCTGGAGATCATGGAGGCATTGGGTCCCGACCGGATCGAGCGGTACGTGCAAAAACTGGTCCAGCTTCTCTTCCATGAACTGCACGCCCGGCCCGGGGTCCGGATCGTCACTCCCGTCAGGCCGGGTCTCGCCTCGGGTCTCGTGGCCCTGGAGTTGAAGGATCTGACTGAGACCGAATTGCGGAAACTCATCGAAGATCTGCTGGAACAGGGAATCGTGGTCAAGTACCAGCCAGAACGTCCCGCGCTGCGGGTATCGGTCGCCGCATTCAACACGCGGGAAGAGATTAGTCGACTCGTAATTGCTCTCGACGTGATGATCCGCCGCCGGTGATACCGGCAGGACGGTGTCGGTCAGACGCAGCTGTGATCATTGCCGAACGGGCTCAGACCTGCAGGTTCCCCAGAATCTGGTCCGTGAACGCCTGGGTATTGAGGCTGCCACCCAGATCGGGGGTGCCGTGGCCTTGGGCGAAGGTGGCTTCCACTGCCCGTTCGACGTCGGCGGCTGCCCGTTCCTCCCCCAGCCAACGGAGCATGTTGGCGCTGCTCAGGATGGCCGCAGTGGGGTTGGCGATGCCTTGGCCGGCGATGTCGGGCGCCGAGCCGTGGACCGGCTCGAACATGGAAGGGAAGCGCCGTTCCGGGTTGATGTTGGAGGAAGGCGCCTGGCCCAGTCCTCCCGCCAGAATTCCGGAGAGGTCGGTCAGGATGTCGCCGAACAAGTTGGACGCCACCACCACGTCGAACCGCTCAGGCCACCGGACCATATTCATCACGGCTGCGTCGATGTGGTATTTGGCCACCTCGATGTCTGGATGCTCGGCCCGAAGCTGTTCCAGGACCTGGTCCCAGAGCACGAAGCCGTAGCGCTGGGCGTTGGACTTGGTGATCATGGTCAGGTGGCCGCGCCGGGTGCCGGCCATCCGGAAACCGAAGCGGAGAATCCGTTCGATCCCTTTGCGCGTGTGCAGGGCGGTCTGGACCGCGAACTCGTCGGGGGTGCCGACGCGGAAACGCCCTCCGTTGTTGACGTATTCGCCCTCCGAGTTTTCCCGAATCACCACCAGGTCGATGTCCTCGGGACCTTTCCCGGCCAGCGGGGTGCGAACCCCGGGAAAAAGCCGTGCGGGTCTCACACAGGCGTACTGGTCGAAGCTCTGCCGGATGCGGATCAGAGGCGCGAGAGTCACGTGGTCCGGAATCCTGGCCGGATCGCCGATAGCGCCCAGGAAGATGGCGTCGCTGGGAGCCAAGGTATCCAGGTAATCGTCGGGAACCACCTTGCCATGACGGTGGTAGTAGTCCGAGCCCCAAGGGACGCGGCTGACTTCCAGCCTGAAATCGCCGGCAGCGTCTTGCACCGCGTCCATGACGCGCAGCGTTTCCGCCGTGACCTCCTGGCCGATTCCATCGCCCGGGTAGGCGGTAATCCGATAACTTCGCATGGCGTTCTCCGCGTTCTCCGTCAATGTCGAGCGGGGTCAGGTTAGCAGTCCGCGGCCGAAGTCGCCACGGACCGGATGCTTCACGATCGCCCCAGGCGCTGCTGCAGCAGGATTCCGCAGGTGATCAGGACCAGGCCGGCCAAGGTGGAGGGCAGGATCGGCTCGCCGACCAGCACCCGGATGAAGACCAGGGAGAGAAACGGGGCAAGAAAGACCAGATTGCTGACCCGGGCGGTGGTTCCGGCCAGTTCCAGGGCCTTGAGCCAGAGCAGAAAGGTCAGTCCCATTTCGAACAGTCCGGAATAGACGCCTCCCAATAGTCCCGGCCATGCGGGCATTCGGATCCCCTCTCCCATGAGGACCGTAGCCAGGATGTAGAGGGAACCGAATCCGAAGCTCAGGAAGAGCTTCATGGCCGGGTCGCGAGGGTCCCGCAGATTGAAGATCCAGAAAAGGGCCCAGACCAGGGAAGAGCCCAGGGCCAGTGAGGCTCCGAAGGGGTGGGAGATGCCCAGGGAGCCCAGATTTCCCCGAGTGGCGATCATGACCACACCGAAGAAGCTGATCAGCATGGCGGCCATACTTCCCACCCCGATTCGTTGCCCAAGTAGCGGCACCGATAGGAGGACCAGGACCACGGGCCAGGTGTAATTGAGTGCCAGAGCCTCCTGGGCCGGGATCAGGGAGTAGGCCTTGAACAGAACCAGGTAGTAGAGGTACGGATTCAGGGCCCCGAGGCCGGCGGAATAGAGGAGTTCACGGCCGGTGAGTCGACACAGGAGGGAGATCTTGCCCTGGGCGGCCAAGACGAGGAACAGGGCCAGAAAGGCGGTCCAGGAGGAGATCAGGAGCAGATGGACAAAATCCACGTGCCGCAGGGTGAGCTTGAAGATCGAGGCGACGGTGGACCAGAGGAGTACGGCGGACAGGGCGTAGAGCCAGGCTCGGCCGGGCATGGCCTGGATTGTCCCAGGATGCCGGGGAGGATGCCACCGGTTGTGTCCGGTGGCCGTCGGTCCGTGGAAATTCACTCGCGGCCTGTCAGCCGCCCTTCACGATTCTGTCGACTCGTCCGGTACTCATGAAAACGAGCAGGCCGGTCCGGGCGGTCGTCGCCCCGAGATAGTCGCGAACCTGTTGGTGATACTTGGCCACCTGCTGTCTGGTGGGCTTGACGTCGCTCTTCCAATCCACCACCAACTCGATCCGCCCTTTTCCGTCGATGGCGACGGCGTCGGCAATCCCCGCGGTGAGAGATACCGACGAACCCTCGACGGTACTGGCGTAGACCGGGTACTCGGGTACAAGACGCGGCCGGAGAGCGGCGACCTCCCGGAGTTGCAAGGTTCGCACCACCGAAGCCGCCAACTCGGCGCTGGAGGGTCCCAATGACGCATCTGCCGCGTCTTCAAGGTCCAACTGAGCAATCAGTTGGGCAGCCCGGGTCAGAAGAGCGTTTCCAGCGTCCTCGGTTTCTCCAGTGAGGACCTCTTCCATCAACTGGTGCAGGATCAGGCCACGGATGGGTCCTCCCTGCACCGACGTTTGCTGGAGGTCATCGGGAACGGCATCCAGTACGGCGTCGGTTCCGGCGAAAACGGTCTCCTCCTCCTGATCCGGCTCTTCCGGACCCTCGTGAAGGGAGGGTTGATACCACGAGATCCGCCGGGTGTGGGCATGGATGACCGCTGCCTCCCGCCTCCAGGTGGCGATGTCCTGGCGGTTGGCGCTTGCGGCGGCGCCAGGTCCAGGGACTCCTCCGAATCCTCCCAGGAAGAAATCAGAGGGAAGGGAATCGATATCGATGTCGATCAGGCTGAACCAGTCGCCATCAATCCTCTCCTCCTGCCTTGGGAGCAGCAGAAGGTCGCGGGCCCGGGTCAGAGCCACATACCAGAGGCGGATCCGTTCGGCCAGCAGTTCCCGTTCCTCCTCTTTGCGCACCTCCGCGTATCCTGGGCTTATAAGGTATGCGGTTTTGATGTGGATCGTGTCGTCACGGCGTCCGTAGAGGATTCCCGATACGGGACGTGGCCGGGTGGTGGAATTGATGGGAATCACGATGGGCCATTCCAGCCCTTTGGCCGAATGCATGGTGATGATGGAGACGGAGTCGGCCGCGGCGTCGGGGCGGCCTTCCGCCTGCATGTCCTGGTCGTTCCACCGTTGCCAAACGGCACGGGCGAAGTCGCCGACCCCCCGGCCTTCATAGGCGCGGGCCATTTCCAGGACCAGCTCCACGTTGGCGAGAGCCCGCTCGGCGCCCCGGGGATGACGCGCCTTCAGGATCGAATTCACGCGCAGTTCCTCGACCGCCTCCACCAGCAGTTGGTAAGGCGTCAACCGGCCCGCCTTGCGGGCCAGGTTCTGCAACACCTCGAGGGTTCGGCGGAGCTGGCGGTTTCTGATGGAATTCAGGTCGGTCCAGAGGCGGAGCCGGCGGGCTTGGTGTTGGCTTTCATCCTCGGTGGAACCGCCAGTCTCGGCTTGAATGTGGAGCGCTTCGATCTCGTCGGCGATCTCCTCTTCCGTGAGACCGACCAGCGGCCCCCGGATCAATGCCCCCAGCGCCAGCGTGTCGCGGGAATCGGCAACGATCCGTGCGATGGCAATCAGATCCTGCACTTCCTGGCGGCGAAAGAAGCCCTTTCCGGCCTGGGTGGCGATGGGGATCTCCAGTTCCTCCATGGCCTGTTCATAGATCCATAGGCTGGTCCCGGTGGGGGCGAGCAGAGCGATGTCTCCCGCCCTTGCCGGCCTCATCCTCTTCTCCTGCGTGTCCCAAACCGGGTGGATCCCGATCAGGCCACCGACCAGAGAAGCCAGGGTTTGGGCCTCCTTCAGGCGAACTCGATGGACCAGAGGTTTCCCGCTGGCGGACCGGTCCTGATCCTCCAGTTCGATGTCGAAGGCGGCGACACAGGGCCCATCGCCTCCGGAGCGCGTCGCATCGAGTGGAGTGAAGCCGGGTTGGCCCTGATTTTCGTCAAGCATGGCCGCGAAGTGCGTGTTGACGTACTGCAGGATCGGCTCGCGGGTCCGAAAGTTGGCGGTGATGTCCAGAATCGAGGACGGATCGAACTGCTCCAGCGCCTTCTTGGCCAACAGGTAGGTATTGACGTCCGCGCCGCGAAATCGATAGATCGCCTGCTTCGGATCACCCACGACGAACAGTGCTCCCGGACGAATGACTCTCTCGTGCCACGGTGATGCGGGATCGCCTTCACCGGCGAGCCGCCAGATGATCTCGGACTGCAGGGGATCCGTATCCTGGAACTCGTCGACCAGGATGCGAGGATAGCGGCGAGAAAGAGATTCGCGAACCGGCTCGTGGTCTCTCAGGAGGTCCCGAGCCTGATAGAGCAGGTCGTCGAAGTCCAGAAGAGCCGCATCGCGCTTGTAGTTCCGGTACAGTTTCCGAAACGGGTCGAACTCCTTCACGAATTGGACGTATGCCAGAGCGCCGAGGTAGGAGCGAAATTTGAAATAGGCGTCGGCGCAGGCGTCATAGTGGGCCTTTCCGGCCGCGTTGAGTTGCTCCCCCCGGGCGGCGCTCCCGCCGGCGCCCGCGGCCGCGTTTCTCCACGCGGTCTTGCGGCGCCACAGTTTGAACTCGGCTGACCTCCGCTTGCAGGCCGAAGGCGGTTGATGGAACAGGAGGTCCTTCGGGTTTCGCAGGGCAGGGGGGCGGATGGCCGCCTCTCGCTCAATATTGGCGACCCGCAGAATATCCTCGATCGTTTCTGCGGTTCCCGGCTCCACCATTTCGCAATTCCGGTACCAGGCGGCAAACTCGTCGGCGGCTTCCACGAATCGTTCGACGGCCCCTGGTTCAAACTCGGTCATGGCGGCTCGTGCGTACCGGTGTTCCTTCAGGAACCCGGTCGTTTTTTGCACCAGATCCAACGTTTGGCGCGGCGCCTCCAGCACAAGAGTGGCCAGGAAATCCCGACGACTGCCCGTGTCCCGGATGGGAGGGATCCGTCCCAACCCCTCGGCGCCCCGATCCCGTCCGAACCGCGCGGAAAGCCAAGCCTCGAGCAGATCCTGATAGGCGAGTTCGGCCGCCCCCGGATCGATGATGGCTGCTCCAGGATCCAGTCCGGTTTCCACCGGGTAGGGCCGGATCAGTTGTTGACAGAATCCGTGAATGGTCGTGCAGGTGATCTCGTCCAAGTCTTTCGATCCGCGCTCCAGACCCTCTTTCTGCGCCTCGGTGAGACCTGCTGGCAATGCCTCGGCCAGCTCGATGGGAACCGTGCCCGACAAGAGGTCTCGAACCATGCTCTCGATCCGCTCCAGAAGCTCGGCCGCCGCTGCTTCCGTGAAGGTGATGGCGACGATCTCTCTGGGGTGCACACCTGCGGCGACCATGAGGGCGACACGTCCGGCCAAGAGAGCCGTTTTTCCGCTTCCGGCACCGGCCTCCACCAAAAGAGTGCGCTCATGGTCGGTCAGGGCCGCGACGCGTTCCGCGGAATCGGGGAGGGGAGTTGCCGGTTCGTCTCTGGACATTCCAATTGGCCTTTGTTCAAGCCTCACCGTTGCCTGTTATCCGTACTGAAGCGGTTCACGGTTCCTTCCAGAGTGGTGCGATGCCGGACAATTCGGTTTCAACCAACTGGAGCTTGCCGGCGACGTAACTCTCCTTGGCTCCTCCCGGCAGCGCGAAATCCAAGCCGTACCAGTTCTCGCGGACGGCGGGGCCGGGGAGGGCCTTCCCCGCGGCGAACGAGGCGGCCGCCGAGGCCAGATACTTCGCCAATTTCTCTAGTGTGGCGTCGGGGTCGTCCAAGGGATGCGGTGGGGTCCCCGTCCTTGGGAAAACGAGACGCGTGTCCACCCGGGGACTCCCCGTGATCAGTGTCTTGACGGCAAACGCGTAGAGGCAACGCTGGAGTTCCGCTCCACCCTTGATCTGTGGGGGACGGCCGCGCAGCTTTCCTGATTTGTAATCGGTGACCCTCGCATCGCGCTGGTTTCCCGCAAGGTCGAGGCGGTCGATCGATCCACCAATACGCATTCTTGTGCCCGGGATTTCGACTTCGGTCCGGGGGGCCCACGGCAGACGGGCGAGGAACTCCTCGCTCAGGGTCCCCATCCCAGGGGTGCCTCCGAAGGGGACTTCCGCCCAACTGTGCTGCTCCGGCAACGGGGCCTCATCGAGAGTCAGCGCCTGCTCGGCCAATTCCGCCGCTTCCTCCAGTTCCCGTGCCCAGATAGCGGGCGGCGGCACCGGGCGCAATTCATCCCACCGGGCCCTGACCTGGTTGGCGGAAAGGAGTACGGTCTGTTCGATTTCATCAGCGGATGCGGCTGCGAAACCGGGAGCGCCAGGCTCCTCCAGCCGAGTCACAGTCTCTTGGAGAATCTCGTGCAGGAGGTTGCCGAAGGCGAGCGGGTCGAGGATGAACGGCTCGTCGGTTTCCTCGGGAGCTCTCCATCCGAACCCATAGGACCAGAGGTATCCCAACGGGTCTCGCAGCAGCTTGGCCAGTGAAGTGGCGGATTGACGGCGGTCCAGGGCACGGAGCAGCAGCGGATGATTCTTCCTGACCAGACCGTCATGGCCAGTCAGTTCGGGCCGATGCCAATCGATCCAGGTCTGAAGAGCCGACCGGGCGCGAGGCCGCCGGCTGAACTCTTTGGGCCGGGCCATCAATCGGTCGCTCTCGCTGGCGGCATGCTCCGGCTCCCGGCTCTGCGCCAAGTAGGTTTCACCAAGCTCATGGGGGTAGAGGGGAGAGACTCCGTTGAGCCGTCCTCCACTGTCTCGCCGGGCCCGAGAGCAGACAATTTCGGATTCCGTCAAGCGCAGGATGGTCTCGAAGTCGCGCCGGTCCGCTTCGTGAACGGGGAGGGGGTCGAGACGCTCCGCTGCGATGATGTGATTCGGCAGGAGAGGATTTTCCGCGGCGCGGCGTGGCCAGGAACGGGAGGTCAGGCCGAGGAGCCAGCAGAACGGCCGGGGAACGGCGGCGATGGACGAAGCGGAACCCCACACCATGGCGGCGCCGGGCTCGATGTTGTCTCCGACTCGCAGACCGGTCAGAGTGATATCGAGTGCGGCCGGTGGTCCGTCCAAGAGCGCCTTGCGCCACAACAGGAGCGCCTGTCCCTCCAGCAGCCCTTCGCCGATGGCGGATGCTTCCTGAAGCCCCTGCGCCAGAGTCCCGATGATCTCATTCAGTAGCGGCCGGTAGTCGCCGTCCGGGGACTCCGGCTGGCTCATTCGGTCAATCGCCCGGCGCCAACGGGCGGCATCCAGCAACGGGGCTTCCTCAGGCAGGAACCGCCACCAATTGCCCGGTAGTGCTTCAAAGTGTTTGTTTCGGGACGACCGTAGGAGCGCCGCCAAGCGGATGACGCGTGTGCGCGAGAATCCGCGCAGCAGGACCTCGGCAAGGGCCGCGGCCAGTTGCCCGTCCGCCGTCGAAAGCGCTTTCCGTCCATGGATGAAATGAAGCGGCAGATTGGCCGCTTCCCCCAGCGCCAGCATGTGGTCGTCCCAGTTCTCCGGCGAAGCCGCGGTGATGGCAATTTCCTGGGGCAACACGCCCTGGGCAAGATGCCGGCGGGCCCAGCGCAGCGCTTCCAGCACCTCGTGACGTGGGCTTGCACAGGAGAAAACCTGGACCCTGGGTTCAGCCTTCCGAGCGGTTTTGACTTGAATCCCCGATTCGCGAAGCCAATCCGGAGCCGCTCTGGCTCCCGCAACCCAGACCACCTCCGTTTTCCCGGCGACGCGAGACAGTAGCGACCGCCAGACGGGAGACATCTCGGTGCGCCCATGAATCTCGATACGGCCGAAGATCGCGGGGGCATGAACTGCACGCTGTGCCGCAGCCTCCGCCAAGTCTCGCGGGCGGAGTTGATTTTCGCGTAGACGGGAGAGCACTTCCCGCTCGAGGATGGCCAGCGAACGGAGTCGAACTCTCGCCGGCTCCGTGGTCGCGTTGGCGACTGCTTCGTGCAGCAAGAGACCCGCACTCCACGCCTTGGACAGACTCGCCGCTGCCGCCCGTTGAAAACCAGGCAGCGACTTGATGCCGTCCAACTCGCCCAGCGGTTCGGAGACCGCTGACGCAACCGCGATTTTCAGGGCATCCGGGTCGATGGGTCGTAGGAAGCCTCCTGCCAAACGGGCCGCAAGCTGCTCCATGGTCAGGAGGCCGAGACCCTGCTCGCCGTCCAAAGCTGCTTGTGTCCGATGACTCCGCCATCCGTAGCGGCTGTGAACCACCAGCGTCTTGCGGACTCTGTTCCTCGGCTCTCGGATCAATGGATTCGCCTTCCTTACCCACCAATAACGTGAGACGGGCCGACTACCCGTGGGCAGATTCTACGTGAATCCAAGCCCCGCTACGCCTAAACGACTCACCTTTCTTTCCTTTTTTTCTTCCCTCTTTCCTAATTCCCGAACGGGACTGCTAAAATCGCCGTCAAATAGTTGTCGGCGGGAGGCGTGTCCCAAGGCCGGCCTGAGTAGACGTCCGGGACTGGACTCGAACCGGAAGCATGAGACGGATAATTCGCGCGCTGATCACTTTGGCGTCGGCCCTGATGCTGGTGCACGCTGGAGTGGCGTTGGCGCAGGACTCGCCCCAGGCGCTGGCCGACCGGGCCCTATCGGAAGCGGACGAGCACCTCGGACAAGGTGATCATCAGGCCGCCCGGGATGCCATGAGCGAGGCGCTGGCGCTGCACCGCCAGCATGGCGTGGAGTTGCCCCCCGGGTTCTATCTCAGATATGGACAGATCCTGAACCTGGGCGGCGCGTCCGCGGAAGCCATGGAGGCGCTTCAGCGCTACCTGGCCACCGGCGTCAGCGGCCGAACCCGCAAGCAGGCGTTGGCGCTCATGGCGAGGGTGGCGGCCGAGCGTCTGTGGGCCGAAGCCAGAACGGGCAGCAACCCCGGTTTGATCCGCATCCTGATTGCCGCCGGGGCCGACCCCAAGGCCCAGGATGAGAGTGGCGAGACGCCGTTGCACCATGCGGCCTGGAACAACCGGAATGCAGGCGTGGTTCAAGCCATCATCGCCGGCGGGGCCAAGGTCAATACGAAGGACCGCAATGGATATACGCCTCTGCACAATGCGGCCTGGAACAATCCCAATCCCCAGGTGATCCAGGCGTTGGTCAGCGCCGGCGCCAAGGTCAACGCGAAGGATGAGGACGGTGCGACCCCCCTGCACCTGGCGGTCAGCAGCAACGTCAACCCGGCGGTGGTCCGGGCCCTGGTCGCCGCCAAGGCCAATCGAAACGCCAAGGACGACGAGGGAGTGACGCCCTTGCACCTGGCCGTCAGCCACCCCGACAAGTTCTCCGTACTCAGGGTGCTGCTGTCCTCGCGAGTCAAGCTGGACGTCAAGGACGACTACGGGACCACGGCGTTGCACTGGGCCATCGGTGACAATGGAAGCCGTGAAATGGTGGAGGCGTTGTTGTCCGCCGGCGCCGGCGTCAACAAACGGGACGATGTCTCCGACACGCCCCTGCACTATGCCGCCCGTTATAACCGGGACCCGCTGGTCGCGGGCCTGTTGCTGAAGCACGGCGCCAAAATCAATGCCAGGAACAATGCCGGTGACACTCCGCTGCACCATGCCGCGGGTGACAACCGGGAACCGGATGTGGTCAAGGTCCTGATCCGGACTGGCGCGAAGGTCAATGCGAAGAACCGGTCAGGTTATACGCCGATTCTCAGCGCGGCCATGTTCAGCCGGAATCCCGAAGTCTTGAAGGTTTTCCTGGGGTTGGGCATCAACCCCAGACTCATAGACGCAACCGGCAACGGCCTGCTGGACTACGCGGCGGAAATGAACGAGAGCCCGGGTGTCGTGAAAGCATTGATCGCGCACGGCGCGGATCCGAACCACCGGAACCGGAACGCCGAGACGTCGCTGCACCGCGCAGCCGGGAACAACCCGAACCCGGAGGTGTTGAACGCGTTGCTGGCGGCCGGGGCCGTTCCCCAGGTCAAGAACAGGGACGGCAATACCCCGTTGCATTACGCGGCGGCAAAGAACCCGAATCCGGAAGTGGTGGAGGCATTGGTGGCGGCTGACGTCGACCTGAACGTCAGGAATCGGAGAGGCGATGCTCCGCTGCACTATGCGGCCTGGAACAATTCGAACGCTGAAGTGGCGGAAAGTTTGTTGCTGGCCGGGGCGGACCCCGATGCCAAGAGCCGCCGGGGAAATACTCCACTGCACTATGCGGCCCGGAACAACTCGAATCCCGAAATCACGGTAGTGTTGTTGCTGGCCGGGGCCACGCTCAATGCCAAGGGCGAAGAGGGATTGACTCCATTGGCTCTGGCCCGGAAGTACAACGAAGCCGTCGTGGATGTGCTGCTTTATCCACCAAGCGCCGAAGAAAGAGCCCCTGCGCCCACGAACGCGGAAGAATGAATCGGAAATTTCGAGTACTTACGGAACAAGAGTAGATTCCTCGAAAAAGAAAAGTTGAGCCTGTATCCTGACGGGCGAGAAGCGCGGGGCATGGCAGTTCCGTGCTTTGACTTTCCCCGGGTATTCTAAAACGACCTGCGCGCGGGTTCCGGCCCGCAACTGAAGGGAGCGAACACATGAAGGGGACCATCTTCGATCTGAGTGGCCGGACCGCGTTGATCACCGGCGGGAGCCAGGGTCTGGGAAGAGCCATGGCCCACGGGTTGGCTCGGGCCGGGGCCGAAGTGATGATCAGCAGCCGCGGGGAGGCAGGCCTCCGGGAGACGGCCGGCGGTGTTCCGGATGCAACGATTCACTACCACGTGGCCGACATGACCTCCAGGGAACAGGTTCGCTCGCTGGCGGAAACCGCGCTTGAAGTCATGGGAAGGGTGGACATCCTGATCAACAACGCCGGCTGCAACACACCGGAGCCCATAGACGAGATCAGCGACGAGATCTGGGATCGCACCGTGGAGTTGAATCTCACCTCGTGCATGGCGCTCACCCGGGCGCTGGCCCCCCAGATGAAGGCCAGGCGGTGGGGCCGGATCATCCACATCTCCTCCATCATGGGGCTGGGCTCCAAAGAGCGGCGCAACGCGTATTCGGCCACCAAGGCGGCGCTGTTGGGGCTCTGCCGCGCCAGTGCCTTGGACCTGGGGGCCTACAACGTGACGGTCAACTGCCTGGCGCCGGGTCCCTTCCTCACCGACATGCCGGGAAGCATTCTCAGTCCCCCGGAGAAGCAGGTCTTTTCGGATCGCACGGCTCTCGGCCGTTGGGCCGAACCCCAGGAGCTGGTGGGGCCGGCGCTGTTGCTGGCCAGCGAGGCGGGAAGCTACATCACTGGAGCCGTTCTTGTAGTGGACGGCGGGGTTCTCTGCAAGACGTTCTGAGCCTGCCCCTCGTCTTCGAACGTCCCAATTTTCCCACGCCGCGCCAGCCAGGAGGAATCCCAAACTGATCAGGCTGGGATCCGCCTATTTCATCGGTCCCGGCGGAACGTGAGCCGGGTGCTGTTACAATAGCCACCCGTATACACCGAACGCCGGGCAGTCCGGCCCTCGGATCGCTCCCGGCGAAAAACGAAGAGTAACCCCATGGCCCAATCCCGGATCCGGAACTTCTGCATCATCGCCCACATCGACCACGGGAAGTCGACTCTGGCCGATCGGCTGCTGGAGGCGACCCACACGGTGGATGCCCGGCAGATGAGGGAACAGGTCCTGGACCAGATGGAACTGGAGCGGGAGCGGGGGATCACCATCAAAATGGCCGCGGTACGACTGAACTACCGGGCCGTGGACGGTCTTGACTACGAGTTGAACCTCATCGACACTCCCGGCCACGTCGACTTCTCCTATGAGGTGTCCCGAAGCCTGGCCGCGTGTGAAGGCGCCATCCTGGTCGTGGACGCCGCGCAGGGAGTGGAAGCTCAGACTCTGGCCAACGTGAGCCTGGCCATGAATCATGATCTGGCTATCCTGCCGGTCATCAACAAGATCGATCTCCCGGCGGCAGATCCGGACCGGGTCATGGAGGAGATGGACGAGACCCTGGCCGTTGACGTGTCCGAGTGTGTATTGGCCAGCGCCAAAGAAGGGCTGGGGATCGACGACGTCCTGGAGGGTGTGGTCCAGCACATACCTCCGCCTCCCGGAAACCCGGCGGCGCCCCTGCAGGCGCTCATCTTCGACAGTCACTTCGACACCTATCTGGGAATCATCGCCTACGTGCGGGTCGTCAACGGCGTGCTGAAGCGGGGAATGCGGATTCGCATGATGGCTTCAGGCCGGGAAGCGGAGGTGGCGGGGGTCGGCGTCTTCGCTCCGGAACGGAAAGAGACCGGGATCCTCGAGGCCGGTCAGGTCGGTTTCGTTCACGCCGGCATCAAGGCCATCGGAGATTGCCGGGTGGGAGAGACCATCACTGCGGCTCCAAACCCGGCGGCGGTGCCCCTGACCGGTTACCGTCAGAGTCGGCCCATGGTCTTCTGCGGCCTCTATCCGGTCAACAGTGATCGCTATTCCGATCTCCGCGAGTCCCTGAATCGGCTCCAGCTCAACGATGCGTCCCTCTCCTTCGAACCCGAGAGCTCGGCGGCGCTGGGCTTCGGCTTCCGCTGCGGTTTCCTGGGTCTGCTCCACAGCGAGATCATCCAGGAGCGGCTGGAGCGGGAATTCAACCTGGAGCTGGTGGCCACCTGTCCGTCGGTGGTCTACCGGGTGACCTGCAAGGACGGCTCGGTCGTGGTGATCGACAACCCCACTCGCTGGCCGTCCCTGGGCGAGATCGACGTCGTGGAGGAGCCCTACGTTCTGGCCACCATCATCACTCCCAACAAGTCCATGGGCGTCTGCATCGACCTGTGCAAGGACCGCCGCGGCGTCTTCCGGAATCTGGACTCCAGCGGTCCAACCCGCGTGGTTCTCACCTTCGAGCTTCCGTTGGCCGAGATTCTCATGGACTTCTTCGACACCCTGAAGAGCCGGACCCGGGGCTATGCCTCGTTCGACTACGAGCCCATGGGTTACCGGGTCGGGGACTTGTCCAAGCTGGACATCCGCATCAACGGCCAGGGGGTCGACGCCCTGAGCTTCATCACTCACCGGAAACGGGCCTACGCTCGCGGGAAAGCGCTGGTCGGGCGGCTCAAGGACGTGCTTCCCCAACAGCTCTTCGAGATCCGGATCCAGGCGGCGCTGGGGTCCCGGATCATTGCCGCCGAGAACATTCGCGCCTTGCGGAAGAACGTCCTGGCCAAGTGCTACGGAGGTGACGTGACCCGGAAGCGGAAGCTGTTGGAGATTCAGAAGGGGGGCAAACGGAGGATGAAGTCCATCGGCCGGGTCGATATTCCCCAGGAGGCCTTTCTCAGCGTGCTGCGGGTGGGAAACGAATAGATGCCGGAACGAGGCGATCCGGCGCAGGGGCTGGGAATCTATCTTCACATTCCCTTTTGCCGGCGCAAGTGTCCCTACTGCGACTTCAACTCGGGACCCCATCCGGAGGCGATGCGCCGCCGCTACCTGGAGGCCCTGAGGGAAGAGATTCGGACGAGCCCCTGGTCCGGGCATCCGGTTCCGGCCGTTTGTTTCGGGGGAGGAATCCCCTCGGAACTCGACCCCGTCGACATTGCGTCTCTTGTGGATGCGGTGCGAGGAGGCTTCCCGGTGGCCGGCGGCGCCGAGTGGAGCTTGGAGTGTACCCCCGACACCCTCACCTTGGACTCCCTGAGGACCCTGAGGCGAACGGGCATCAATCGCCTGAGCCTGGGCGCCAAATCTTTCCGGGATCGCCATCTCCGTCTGTTGGGACTCCGCCACGATGTCCGGGACACCCGGCGAAGCTGCGAGTGGGCCCGGACCGCCGGGTTTGACAACATCAATCTGGATCTCCTCTACGGTCTTCCGGGTCAGACGCTCGGAGAATGGATGGAGGATCTGGACCAGGCCCTGGCCATGGCGCCGGAGCACCTTTCCCTCGACAATTTCGCCGCCCAGGGGGGCGCCGAGGTGGCCCGGTCCATTGAGACGAGTCAGCTTGGGGAGCCGGACGACGAAACGGTCGCTCGTATGGTCGAGTCCGCACTGGATCGGATCGCGGAGGCAGGTTACGTCCACTACCGTTTCTCCAGTTTCGCCCGGCCCGGCCGGGAATGGCGGCAGGGGGAAATCTATTGGAAAGGCATGGCTTATCTGGGTCTGGGCGTGAGTGCGGCCTCCTTCATCCACGGGACCCGGTGGACCAATTCCTCAGACCTGGAGGCGTATATCCGGGGAGTTCGGACAGGGGCCGTGCCCCGGGCCTCGGAGGAGCATCTTACCGGGCTGCGCGCTCTGGGCGAGGACATGCTCCTGGGCCTTGAGCGACGGAAAGGCGTCTCCCTTTCGGAACTGTCCGTGCGCTACGGCCGGGACGTCGGCCGACTCTACCGGGAACCGTTGCGATTCCTGTCCGAAGCCGGATTGATCTCGTGGCGGGATGACCAGGTGAGCCTGACCCGTCGGGGTCTGCTTGTTTCCGGCGCCGTCACCGCCGAGTTTCTGGTTGCGCCGGACGGGAGGGCGGCCGAGTGAGCCGGATCTGTGTCTTCTGCGGCTCCAAGAGGGGAAACCGGCCCCTCTACGTCGAGTTGGCCGGGCGGTTGGGACGCGGTCTGGCCGGCCGGGGTCATGACCTGGTCTACGGCGGCGGCGCAACCGGTTTGATGGGCGTGGTCGCCGATGCGGTCCTGGAGGCGGGAGGAGAGGCCATCGGCGTGATCCCCCGGTCCATGGCCACCCGGGAGGTGGCTCACCCGGGACTGACCCGGATGCATGTCGTCGCCACGATGCACGAGCGGAAGGCGTTGATGGCGGAGCTCGCCGGCGCGTTCATCGCCCTTCCGGGGGGATACGGGACCTTCGAGGAACTGATGGAAATGATCACCTGGGCCCAGCTCGGCATTCACCGCAAGCCGGTGGGCCTGCTCAATGCCGATGGATACTTCGATCCCCTCGTGGAGATGTTCGACCGGGCCGTCCAGGAGGGTTTCGTCCGGCCCAAGTATCGATCCCTCTGCCGGGTCGAAGCCGGCGTGGACGGACTGCTCTCGGAACTGGAGTCGCAGCGAGGCGCGAAATGCCGGGCAAAGTGACCGTCAAGGACCCCTTCGAGATCAACCTGGATTGTGTCCACTGCGGTTTCTGCCTGCCCAGATGCCCGACCTATCAGCTCCTGGGGGACGAGAACGACTCGCCCCGCGGACGCATCTACCTGATGGACCTGGTCCGGGAGGGCCGTCTGCCGCTGGACGACACCGTCATGACGCACCTTGACCGCTGTCTGGGATGCCGGGCCTGTGAGACCGCCTGTCCCTCCGGTGTCCGCTACGAGTTGATGCTGAATCAGACTCGGGCGCGGATCTACGAGAGCCGTCCTCCTTCGTGGGTCGAACGGCTCGCCTTTCGCCGGATCCTGCCCTCTCCCAGGTTGCTGCGCCACGGGGCCCGGCTGGCGCGACTGTACCAGGCGACCCTCCAGCAATGGGTGCGGTCCAGCCGCATCCTCTCGCGCTGTGCTCCGAAGCTGGTCGAGATGGAGAAGAAACTACCCAAGGTTCCGCCGCCCGGCCGTCTGAAAGCATTCTATCCGGCGAAGGGACCGAGACGGGCACGCGTCGGGTTCCTGTCCGGGTGCGTGATGCCCATCCTGTTTCCCGAGGTGCACCGGGCCAGCATTCAGCTGCTGACGAGAGCCGGGTGCGAGGTCGTGGTCCCACCGGGTCAGCGTTGCTGCGGGGCGCTTCACTCCCACGCGGGAGACCAGGTAGGGGCCGGGCGGCAGGCTCGAATCAACCTTGAGGCTTTTCCCTGGCGGGATCTGGACGCCGTCGTGGTGAACTCGGCGGGCTGCGGCGCTGCTATGAAGGAGTGGTCCCATCTTCCGGAGAGCACCGACGAGATGGCCCGGTTCTCGCACAAGGTCAAGGACGTCTGCGAGTTCCTGGTGGAGATGGATCCTGACTGGGAGCTGGGTCCGCTTCCGCTTCGAGTCGCCTACGACGATCCTTGCCATCTGCTCCACGGGCAGGGGATTCATTCCCAGCCCCGCAGCCTCATGGCCCAGATCCCCGAACTGACCCTCCTGGAAGTGCCCAACAGCGAACGCTGCTGCGGAAGCGCCGGAATCTACAACCTGCTGCAGCCGGAGATCGCGGGCCAGTTGTTGGACCGGAAGCTCGACGAGATCCTGAGCGTCGATCCGCAGCGAGTGACCACGGCCAATCCGGGGTGTCTCATGCAGATCCGGGTCGGCCTGAAGAATTTCGGCGCCACGATCCCGGTGCAACACCCGGTGGAGTTGCTCTACGAATCCGCCCGGGCAATTTCGGCGTAAGCCGTTGCTGAGCTAGATCCCGCCCCAGAAACGTCCCGGATTCAGTGTCCGCCGGGGGTCGAACTGTTCCTTGATCCGCCTCATGAGGGGCAGGGGCTGAGTGGTGGGTCCCCAGACGTCGAGTCCCTGCTTCAATGCCGCGTCCGCCTTGAGCAGCGTGCCGTAGACGGGCTGGTTCTTCCAGCGTGAGCGGAGGTCCCGAAGGAAATCGGTCCCGGTTGTGAAGACGAGGAAGGTACTGCCGGCAGCGTGCCCCGAGAGTCCGTGACCCGGAAGCGTCCGCTCGATCCAGCGGTGGACCTCCTCCAGCAGTCCGGCGGGAGCACTGATTCGGATCACGGCCCTTCCATTGTCCGGCTCCAGGGCTTGACTCAACTCCCGGTCCCAGCCCCTCCAGAAGGCGTCCGCCTCTGCGCTCTCCAGGAAACGGATCCCGGGCCACGTGTCCCGGAGCATTCGGCTCTTCCACTCGAGCGGTCCCTCCGATTCAAGGAGTTCAATGGCCAGACCGTAGCGTTCCGGTGACGCGGCCACCGGCGGCCGGAGCCCCGATTCTTCCTCTGTTTCCAGGAACCCCGCACCGGGTCGAAACAACTCCAGCGCCGCCGGCGCGACCTGGTTGCGCAATGAGATGGCCGTCTCCAGCAGTTCGCCCAGGCTGTCGAATTCCAACCAGCCGGTCCGGGAAGCGGGAGGCAGCGGACGGACCTTGAACGTGGCCTGAGTAATGACTCCCAGGGTTCCCATGGATCCGGCGTAGAGCTTGCACAGGTCATACCCCGCCACGTTCTTGACCACCCGGCCGCCGGCGTGGCTGAGCCGGCCGTCGGCGTGCAAGACCTCGATGCCGATGAGGAACTCTCTCATCCCGCCCATTGCCGGGCCGTAGCGCCCGGCCAGAGCCGTGGCCACGGCCCCGCCGACGGTGGCGTGCCGATAGTTGGGCGGACGGAAGGGCAGGAATTGTCCGGCCTCGGCCAATGTTTCCTGGAGGCGTTCCAATGGACAGCCCGCCTCTACGTTCACGGTCAGATCGCCGGGGCTGTAGTCCGGAATTTGGTCCCATCGGCGGACGGAAAGGATGTGCGTCGCCCGCTCCGGCTCGTTACCCAGGAACCACTGCCCGCCGCCCCCCTGGATGAGGACCGCATCTCCCGCTCGATTCCGCTCGCGGATCCAGTCGCGGCACGACTCCGGGTCGGCCGGTTCATGGATCGGCGGGACGCCTCCCTTCAGCTTCAGCCAGCGACATGCCTGCGACGGAGAAATCATGCCGGATCCCGTTCCGTTCCGGGACTTGTCACGCTATTCATAATGGCCACAGACTCTACTACACTTTCCGTCTTGTTCCGGCGACCTGGAGCCGAAGATTTCGGCGGGGAGAGGTTCCTGGTTTCCGCCGCCGCGAAGAACGGAGGAGAAGGATGGATTTGGTAGGAGTTATCATGGCCGGAGGTGCGGGGACCCGTTTCTGGCCTCTCAGCACGGCCGAGCGGCCCAAGCAGTTCCTACGCCTGGTGGACGAGGAGAGCCTGCTCCAGAAGAGTTTTCTCCGATTGGACGGCCTTATCGACCGGGAACGGATCCTGGTCCTCACCAACGAGGCGTTCGTTCCCCTGGTTCGGGAACAGCTTCCCCAGGTCCCGGCTCACAACGTGGTGGGCGAGCCCCTGCGCCGGGACACGGCCGCCGCCGTCTGTCTGGCGGCCACCCTGGCGCGAAGGAGATTCGGAGACAGCGTCATCGCCACCGTGACCGCGGACCATCTGATCGAGCCGGTGGACGAATTCCGAAGGAGCCTGATGTCGGCCGCCCGGGGCGCCGTTACCAGCGGGGCTCTTTACACGTTCGGGATCCGTCCCACTTCCCCAGCCACTGCCTATGGCTACCTGGAGACGGGCGAACGGCTGGACCTCGACCCCGATGTCCAGCATTTCCGAGTTGCCAGCTTCCGGGAAAAACCGGACCTGCAGTTGGCGCGGAAGTACTTGTCTTCCGGGAAATATTTCTGGAACTCGGGGATGTTCGTCTGGTCCACTCATGCCATCCTCCGGGAGTTGGAGGAGAACCTGCCGCTTCACGTCCAGCACCTCGCGGCCGCCGTCGAGCACTTCGGGACCGATTCCTGGCCTCAGGCATTAGTGGCCGGCCTCGATCCCCTTGAGCCAATCTCCATCGACTTCGCGGTAATGGAGAAAGCCCGGGAGGTGAGGTGCGTGGCCTCCTCCTTTTCCTGGACCGATCTGGGAGGTTGGTTGGCCCTGTTGCCTTTTCTGGACGAGGACAAGGATGGAAACGCCTGCCGGGGCCAGGTCCGGACCCTGGACGCCCGGCAAAACCTGATCTATTGCGACGACCCGGCGGAGACGGTGGTCGTGGTGGGCGTCGAGGGGCTGGTGGCGGTCCGGGCCGGGGATCGGACCCTGATTGTCCCCAGAAATCGGCTGGAGGAGATCAAGTCGGTGGTGGCGAAGCTGCAAACGTAGGCTTGCTCCGGCCGCGGACCCGGGGAGCGGCACTGGCCGGCAACCCCGGCGGCGGATTCGATTGATCCCCCACCGGGAGTCCGTCGCGATAGAAGACGAAGTCGCCGGGAGTGGGCCGCACGCGGTTCCCGGGCAGGATGATTCCGGCCAGGTTCAAGGGGTCCGCCGTGGACACGCGGATCACCTCGCCGTCCGGTTCCAGACGGCGGCAGGCTCTGAGTGCTTCCAAGGCTTCCGGAAGCGAGAACTGTTCGCCGTAGAAACCGGCGACGAACCGCCCTCCCCGAATCTCTCCTCTGGCTTCCAGCCGCCGGTATACCTGAACCAGGTCTCTCCAGGATGGGGCCAACGGCTCTCGCGCCAGGAGATCACGAAAGACCACTCCCCAACGCTTGAGCAGTTGACGAGCCATAGGCTCCACGTCCCGGGTCGAGCCGGCAGATTCGAATTCCCGGTCCCGGCGGCCTCGCAACAGGGTCCAGCGTCCGGCCGCCGGTTTCACCCGTGGCTTCCGTTTTCGCCTCCGGGAGGGCCGTTGGGGACCCCGCCGCCGCGAGGGATCGATGATGGCTCGCAGGTTGTCGAACCCGTCCGCCGTGACCAGCCCGCAGCGTACGAGTTCCCAGAGTCCCTCCTCCACTTCCAGCGGGAGCCGGCCGGTGCCGCGCACCAGATCCTCCAGGAACGACGCTCCCCAGCGCTCCAGGTCGCCCATTACCTCCCTGGCCGGATGGGAAAGCGACGAGCCGCCGGCGCCTGTATCCCGGGATCGAAGAGAGAGGTAGTGGTCCATTTCCTCCCGGCGGAAAAAAGAGATGGGGGTCAGCCGGCTCGGTTTCATCCGAACACCTGTTCGATTCGGTGTCTTCCGGGAGAATCCGTTGCTGAGCCGTCCCCAGGTAAAGAGGCCGGAGAGGCAGGCCCGGTCCAGGAGCGGAGGCTCGTAATCGTGGAGACGGACCCTGAGCAGGTGCATTTCCCAGGATGCCGCCGGCGCCTCGTACCCTTGGAGCTGTTCCAGAATCAGGGACAGGCCCACCTCGCCGTGGAGACGGCTGGCGGGGGAGAGGTGCTGCCAACGGAAGAGGAAGCGCATGAATTGGGCGGCGGTGACCGGGGCGATCCGGCGTCGCAGTCGGCCCAGGGTCATACGGTGGATGCGGGCCAGGAGGCCTCTCTCGCACCATTCGATCTCCTCGACGCCGGGCCGAAAACGTCCTCGGAGGGTATGGCCTTCCGCTTCCAGCGCATGGAGAGACGCCGTGGCATCGGCTTCGGGGATCAGGAGCCGCTGGCAGAGCTCATCGCAGGTCACCGGACCGGAGGCGTCGAGTCGGCTGCGGACCAGCTCGGTGAGGGCCTTTTGGTGATCCAGGTCCCGGTCGCGCTCCCAGATGGGTTCGCCGTCGCCGCACCGGCCCTCCGGCTCGAAACGCGCACCAGGGTAGGCCATTCGGATCAACCTGACCCGCTCGGCCGACGCGAAGTAGCCGGTCGCCTGATCGGATCCGGCTTCGCCGGATGCCGACGGCAGTCGAACCCGGCGCACCCGGTCCTCCGCAAGTAGCTGTTGCAGAAAGCCGGGGTGGGGTGCGACTTCCGATTCCTCCATCAGGCCCAGGGTCAGGAAGGCGTCGTGAAGCTCATCTGCGTCTCGAATGGTTGGCCAAGCCTGGGCAGAAACCTCCCGAATGGCCGCAGGGTCCAGATCGCAAAGCTCCCGAGCCTCCTCGGGCAGGATGTTGCGCCGGGTGCGGACGGCGCGGGCCCGGCGTTCCTCCAGGGGCGCGTCGTCCAGAAAGGCGTACGGGTTGGCGTTGAGGATCTCGTGGCTGAAGGGAGACGGTTCCCGGGTATCCACGGCCGTAGCACGAATGTTTCCGGTCTCGATACTCGCCAGGACTTCTTCCAGGCCCTCGATGTCCGTGGCCTCGGTGAGGCAATCGTGAAGGGTCTCCCGGACCAGGGGGTGATCGGGAATTTCGATGTCGCCCTGGATATTTTCCTGGCAGGCGGCCTGTTCCGGAAACACGGAGGCCAGCAGATCGTCGGATCGCATGCGCTGCAGCGGCGGCGGGACCTTTCGGCCCCCGGCGAAGCGGGGGACCGCCAATGCCCGGCAGGCGTTCCAGCGCCATCGGGTTCCGAACAGAGGCGTGTCCAGCAGGGCCTGAATCAGGATCTCCTTGACGGTGGCGGTGGAGAGAAAGGAGAAGATGGTCTCCAATGGGAAACTGTGCTGATCGCTCAGGGAGACGAGGATGCCGTTGTCGGTGGCGGCCGCCTGAAGCTCGAAGTTGAAGGAACGGCAGAAACGCTTGCGCAGCGCCAATCCCCAGGCCCGGTTGAGACGGGTGCCGAAGGGAGCGTGCACCACCAACTGCATCCCGCCCGATTCGTCGAAGAACCTCTCCGCCACCACGCAATCGAGCGTCGGCGGCATTTTCAGGGCTGCGGCGCCGGCCCGGACGTATTGGATCGCCTGGATGGCGCCGAACTGGTCGAGGCCGCAATCCTTCCGGAGCCACTCTTCGGCCTCGGCATCGCTCGCCCCGACGATTTCCTCCCGGAGGCGAGAGAGGGACTCGGAAAGCTCCCAGGTCCGCCCGGGAGCCTCTCCCCGCCAGAAAGGGATGGTGGGCGGGGCTCCCTGGGCGTTCCGGACCCGCACGGTTCCCGATTCCACTCGTTGGATCTGCCAGGAGGTGCTGCCCAGGAGGAAGATGTCGCCCCGGCTGCTCTCGACGGCAAAGTCCTCGTCCAGGGTCCCCACCACAGTATCTTCGGGCTCTTCCTTGACCAGGAAATCGGCCCTGTCGGGAATGGCTCCGCCTGAAGTCATGGCCACCAGGCCGGCGCCTCTTCGCGGCCGGATCCTGCCCCGGATCCGGTCCCAGTGGAGGTAGGCTCCCCGGCGGCCGCGGCTAGTGGAGATGCCTTCGGAGAGCATGGCCAGAATCCGGTCGAATTCCTGCCGGCTCAAGTCCCGGTAGGAGGCGGATCGGCGAAACGTGGTGAACATCTCGTCATCGCCCCACTCCCGGGAAGCCGCGGCGGCCACCATCTGCTGCGCCAGGATGTCCAGCGGGCGCCGGGGCATGATGATGCGGTCCAGGGTTCCGTCGTGGATGGATCGGACCAGGGCCGCGCACTCCAGCAGTTCGTCCCGGGTCGTTGGAAAGATTCGACCCTTGGGAATGGCGCCTTTCCAGTGCCCCGACCGGCCCACTCTCTGGAGCAGGAGAGAGATGTTGCGCGTCGAGCCGACCTGGCAGACCAGATCCACCCATCCCACGTCGATGCCCAACTCCAGCGAGGCGGTGGCCACGACTGCCTTGAGCTTGCCCCGTTTCAACCGCGACTCCACGTCCAGCCGGATCTCGCGGGACAGGCTCCCATGGTGGGCTTGAACGGCCGATTCGCCGAGCCGCTGGGCGAGCTGATGAGCCAGGCGTTCGGTCAGCCGCCGAGTATTGACGAAGACCAGGGTGGACCGGTGCTCCTCGATGAGCTCGGTGATGCGATTGTAGACGTCGTCCCAGGTTTCGTGGGAAATGACCGCCCCCCGCTCGGTACCGGGAACCTCGATGGCCAGGTCCATCTTCCGGCGGTGACCCACGTCGATGATGCGGGCCCGGCGGCTGGGTCCGGTGAGAAATCCTGCCACTTCCCGGATCGGCTTCTGGGTCGCCGAGAGTCCGATTCTCTGGAGAGGAAGTCCCGTCAGATCCTCCAGCCGCTCCAGGGAGAGACTCAGGTGGGCACCCCTCTTGTCCCGGGCCAAGGCGTGAATCTCGTCGACGATCACGGTCCGGGTTTCCTTCAGCATCGTTCTTCCGCCACGGGAAGTGAGAAGGATGAAGAGGGACTCGGGAGTGGTGACCAGGATGTGCGGAGGGGTGCGCGTCATTCGGGCGCGCTCCCGGGCCAGAGTGTCTCCGGTCCGGACCAGCGCTTGTATGGGGGAAAGATCCAGGCCGCGGGAATTCCCCAACTGCTGAATCTGCTCCAAAGGCTCAAGCAGGTTCATGCGGATGTCGTTGGCCAGGGCCTTCAGCGGCGAGATGTACACGATCTGGGTGCTCTGGGAGAGTGCCTGACGGGTACTCTGACCGACGAGCCGGTCAATGGCGCAGAGAAAAGCGGCCAGCGTCTTCCCCGAGCCGGTGGGGGCGGCGATGAGGACGTTCTCTCCCCTCTGAATGGCGGGCCACCCGAGACTCTGAGGCTCGGTCGGCTCGCCGAACCGGTCCCGGAACCACTCTTGCACCACTGGTTGAAACTGGACCACTGATCCTTCCCTGAGCGTCGGCTCCCGCTTCGACCAATTCTAGGGATTGGGGGCGAAAGTCGCCATGGTGTCTGTTGGATGCGGCGATTCCCGGCCGGCGGAGTGAGATTTTTTGTAATAGTGCACGCCGGGATCCAGGGGGCGGGCCGGAGGCGCCGGGAGGCCGGGCTCACCCGGAGGGACCGGAAGGCGCGTCCGGCACCGGATTTGGTGAACCGGAACTTCACAGTCTAGCCCGAGTTTACCGTGTTCGCGTCAGCATAGCACTGCCCCAGTGCATGGGCTGACCGATTTCTCATCTTCAAGTTACTGATAGGAAAGAGTTTATCCACCCTGTCCGATTGATCCTTCCGGATGACTGAATTCCGCGTGTGTATGACCTAACACATATTGGTCTTGGACAAGTATGGTGTGGAAGTATCTATCTGATCCAAGGGGAAAATCTTTTTATTTCAGACGATGGACCTTGACTCGCGCCTCTCTCTTCGCTAATGTATGACCTAACTATATGGCCAGCCTCGTCAAGAAGATCATCCGGGGCCACCCCTACTACTACGCCCGGGTCTGCAAGCGCGTCGACGGCAAGCCCAAGATCGTCTCCCAGACCTATCTCGGCCGCGCCGACAAGATCCTCGAGAAACTCCGGGCCGGACCCGTCCCCGCCCAGCCTCGGGAGGCCGTCGTGCGCGAGTTCGGCGCCTCCGCCGCCCTGCTCACCCTCGCCCGCCGCCTGCGGCTCGTCGAGCACATCGACCGCCATGTCCCCAAGCGCGGCTCCGGCCCCTCCGTCGGCCACTACCTGCTCGCCGCCGTCCTCAACCGCTGCCTCGCCCCCGGCTCCAAGGCCAGCCTCGCCCGCTGGTTCGATTCCACCGCCCTCACCCGCCTGCTCCCCCTGCGCTCCCGCCAGCTCACCAGCCAGCGCTTCTGGGACCACATGCACCGCATCCCCGTCTCTGCGATCCCGGCCATCGAACGCGACATCGTGACCGCCATGACCCGCGAGTTCGACCTCGATCTGCGCCAGGTGCTGTTTGACGCCACCAACTTCTTCACCTACATCGATTCCTTCAACGAGCGCTCCCAACTGGCCCAGCGAGGCCACAGCAAGGAGGGCCGCAGGTCGTTGCGCATCATCGGCGTGGCGCTGCTGGTCACGGCCGACTTCCGCCTGCCCCTGCTGCATCGCACCTATCCCGGCAACCGGCCCGATGCGCCGCTGTTCCAGAGCCTCGCCGCCGACTTGGCGCGGCGCTACCAGGAGATCGCCGTCGGCGCCGAGACGGTCACCTTGGTCTTCGACAAGGGCAACAACTCGCGCGAGAACCTGGACTGGGTCGAGCGCGGCCCCTTCCACTTCATCGGCTCGCTGGTGCCGACCCAGCACCCGAACCTGCTGGCCGTGGCGGCCGACGAGATGCGCTCGCTGGAGGCCGACGGGTTGACCGGCGTGCGCGTCTACCGCACCGAGTACGAGGTGTTCGGCGTCGAGCGCACGGTGCTGGTGATCTGGAACCAGGCGCTGTTCGACGCCCAGTGCCGGACGCTGCTGCGCGAGATCGCGAAGCGGCGCCAGCACCTGCGGGCGCTGCAGCAACGGTTGCGCCGCTGGCGCGACGGCAAGATCCGCGGGGGGCGCAAGCCGGGCGTCGCCACCACGCGCAAGAAGGTCGACGGCTGGCTGCGGGCCCGGCACATGCGGGACCTGTTCAACGTCCAGGTGCGTGAGGAGGACGGCCTGCCCAAGGTGAATTACCGGTTCCAGAGGGGCGCCTGGGAGCATCTGCAGCGCACGCTGCTGGGCAAGACCTTGCTGTTCACCGACCAGGCAGACTGGAGCGACGCCGAGTTAGTGCGGGGCTACCGGGCCCAACATCATGTCGAGAGCGCCTTCCGGCAGCTGAAGGACAGCGACTGTATCGCGATCCGGCCGCAATACCACTGGACGGACCAGAAGATCGCCGTGCATGTGTTCTGCTGCGTGCTGGCGCTGATGCTGTGCGGGCTGCTGCAGCGGGAACTGAGCCGCCACGGCGTGAAGGACTCAATTCCCGCACTGCTGGACGCGCTCCGCGGAATCCGCGAGGTCGACGTGCTCTATCCCGCTCGGGAGGAAGGCAGCGAGCCCGAACTCAGGACGACGCTCTCGCAGATGGGGGCCGAACAGCGGCGGATGTACGAAATCCTGGGCCTCGACAGCCACGCGATCCAACCCCTGCCGCAGCCTCGTTAGGTCATACGGACTGTCTTCTCTATGTCTATGAAACAAAAGAACTTATCTGTATTCTGTGGTTCAACGTGGTAAACTCGGGCTAGGAGTCTGCACCGTAGAAATGATCGTAGCGAGAAAGTGGGGAATCGAGGCCAGATTTTCTCGATTTTGAGGTGCATAGTCGTTCTATTCGCCGAGAAATCGAGGAAATATGGACCGATTCACCGCTTGCGCAGTAGATTGATTTCTGCGGCGCAGGCTCCTATGGGTCCGGATCAGCTCTGGGTCGCAGACCTGAACCGCCCGACCACGCAGCCGGCACGGAAACCGTCGCACGAAGCGTCACGCGCGACAGTCATTCTGTTTCGTTGTGGCGGTCATTTGGTATCCTAGATCTTGTAGCCTTTCAACACTACAGGGAGATGGACCATGACAGCTCCGAGCACGCGACTCGCTGTTTGGAATGGGCTCTTAGAGGCAGATAGGCTTGTCCGCTATTACGGAACACTCGCAGACCGCCACAGCCAGTGGAACACGTGGATTCTGCGCGGGCTGATATTCGGTGGGAGCACGGAGGCGATCCTGGTTTTTGCCAAGGCCCCGGAGTTTCTGATCGCTCTGTTCGCATTGGCAGTCGCTGGAATCGCGGCATGGGCTGTCGCAGGGGACTACGCGAAGAAAGCTGCGGTGCTGCACGGAATCAGTCTTGAGTGCAGCTACCTGGAAATAGAGTGGGACAATCTGTGGAACCGCATGGACCTTGGCGATCTCACTGACGATTTGGCTCTCAAGAGAAACCAAGAGTTGCAACGGCGATTGACTGCAGCCACCAGTCGCGCCGTGCCTGCGGGCATTGTCGAGGATCGGGAATTGAATGAGAAGTCCTGGATCGAAACTTGCAGAGCTCTGGAGCAGCAGTATGCCTAGGCCTATAGATAAAAGTGGTGGACAGCCGCCGCGCCCTTCATCTCCCGCTCCGCCTCCTCCACCTCCTCCTCCGTCCGAAGAATAACGGGCAACTCAGCTACAGCCCACCCTCTATCTCCTCGCCAGACTTCCAGCAACGCGAGGGTGCACCATTACTCGATTCTTGTCCCGAACGCGAAAAATGTTTGGGGTGATCGTCACCCGGCACCGTGTGCGTCTCGACTTGAAGCTGGACATGCGGTGTGGAAGTCTTGATTTTGGCCCGACGCGGGGGCATCGAAGGCCGATCGGGGCCGCGACGGAATCCGGGTCGGGATGGATGATGCTCCTTTTTCCATGGGTCCGTTTCCATGAATCGTCGTCGCTGGTTCGATCTTCCGGTCTATCTCATGGTTCGCGGTTTCGTGGAGCTGGTGGGGAGATTGCCCCGGTTCATCGCCTACCGTCTCTGCCGGGGCATCGCCGGCTTGGTCTATCTCGCCGACACCAAGCATCGAAGCATCGGCATGATCAACCTGGGGATCGCGTTTCCCGACAGCGACGAGGGCTGGCGCCGGCAGGTTCTGCTGGAAAGTTACCGCCAGCAAGGTCTCCACGCCGTGGAGTTGAGTCGTTTGAATCGACGGGAGGCTTCAGAGATTCGCAGCCGGGTGAGCTATGAGCCGGGCCGGGGGCTGGAAAACTATCTGGAGGCCAAGAATCGGACCGGGTCGGTGATTTTCCTGACCGCCCATGTGAGTTGCTGGGAACTGCTCCCGGCGGCCCACGCACTCGCCGGACATCCCTTGAGCTTTGTGGTGCGCCCTGTCGACAATCCCTATCTGGAATCCTGGATCACTCGACTCCGGAGCTGGCCCGGCAATCAGGTCCTGCCCAAGCGGCATTCCATGAGAAGAATCTTGCGGGGGCTGTCCCAGGGAAGCGACGTGGGGCTGCTCATCGACCAGAACACCCAGCGGAAGGATGGAGTTTTCGTCCCTCTGTTCGGACGATTGGCCAGCACCCATGCCGGAGTGGCGATTCTGGCCTTGAAGACCTCCCACCCCGTGGTCCCCGGATTCATCTATCCGGGTCGGCGAAGGGGCTACTACAGGATTCGCTTCTACCCCGCGGTGGAACTGGTCAGGACCGGTAATGACGAGGAGGACGCCCGAACCAACACCGCCCTTTTCAACCGGTACATCGAGGAGCTGGTTCGGGAGTTTCCCCAATGCTGGCTCTGGGGGCATAGGCGTTTCCACACTGGGTACGGCGGCGTGGATCCCTACTCGGAGTCCGGTGACGGCGGCGCTCCGCCTTCCGCTTAGACCGGCGCCGGGTGCACAGAATACGGTCCCGAGACGAGACCTGCCGATCCACAACTGGAGGGGAGTGGCACCGAACGCGGATGTGCAGACCCGGCCGTTCGTCGTGGGGACTGTGGGACCGGACTGATATCAGCCCGTTGCATAAGCCGCCACGGCATCCGACCGTCCCTGCATCCCGGCGGCCTGCGTGGCGATTCGGTCACGTACTCCCGGTATGCTCCCGAATCGCGCCTTGTCAGCGCGGGCGCGGGCACGGTCACTGTGCTCGCGGGACTTTCACCACGGACTGATATACTGGCCGCCATTTTTCGATGGACTGAAGTTCAAGCAGGAGGAGACGGAATTGAGAGTTGGAATCAACGGTTTCGGACGAATTGGCAGGAACGTGTTTCGGGCGGCGCTGGACCGGGAGACCCCGGTGGAAGTCGTGGCCATCAACGACATCACCAGTCCGCAGACGCTGGCGCACCTGTTGCGCTACGACTCGGTTTATGGCCGCTTGCAACAGGACGTGGAAGTGGACGGAGACACCATGGTCGTGGGCGGCCGGCCCATCCGGATTTTCTCCCAGCGCGACCCGGCCCAGATCCCATGGAGCGACGAGGGGGTCCAGTTGGTCATCGAGTCCACCGGCTTTTTCACCAAGAGGGAACTGGCCGCGAAGCATTTGGGAGGCTCGGTAGGCAAGGTGATCATCAGCGCGCCCGCAAAGGGTCCCGACGTCACCGTCTGTCTCGGGGTCAACCAGGAGGCCTACGACCCCGAGAATCACTCCATCATCTCCAACGCCAGTTGCACCACCAACTGCCTGGCCCCGGTGGCCAAGGTGCTCCACCAGAAATTCGGTCTGGCCAAGGGCCTGATGACCACCATTCACAGCTATACCAACGACCAGCAGATCCTGGATCTGCCCCATTCCGATCTGAGGCGTGCCCGCGCTGCGGCCGTGTCCATGATTCCCACCACCACCGGTGCCGCGCGCGCGGTCACCCTGGTGTTGCCGGCATTGAAGGGCCGCCTGGACGGCATCTCCATCCGGGTCCCGACTCACACTGTCTCATTGGTGGATCTCACGGCGACCCTGGAGACCGACGTGGATGCGGAAGAGGTGCAGGATGCCCTCCGCGAAGCGGCCGAGGGAGAGCTGAAGGGGATCCTGGAGTACACGGAAGAAGAGCTGGTCTCCACCGACTTCAACCGGAATCCGGCGTCGGCAATAGTGGACGGTCCCTTCACCAAGACGCTCTCCAACAACATGGTCAAGGTGCTGGCCTGGTACGACAACGAGTGGGGTTACTCCAACCGGGTCCTGGAATTGACCGAGTTGGTGGGTGGCAATTAGCTGACTCTTCCGGGCGGCTATGGAGCGGCCGCTTTTTTGCCGCCGTTTGAGGGTTAGGGGAGACTGGCAGTCCTCCCTAAGTTGCTCAGCCGGCCGCCGAGCTCCCAAGGGGAACAGGAGAGGACGAAAGAGAGCAGCCACGAGGTGAAGCGGGTGCATCCGCAGAAGCAATCGATTCGAGATCTCGAGTTGGCGGGAAGATTGCTCTTACTCCGAGTCGATTACAACGTGCCGATTCAGGCAGGAAGGGTCGTCGACGACACCCGGATCCGGGCCTCGATCCCGACGCTCAGGATCGCCGTCGAAAAGGGCGCGAAAGTGGTATTGGCGTCCCACCTGGGCCGACCCAAGGGTATGCGCGACCCGTCATTGTCGCTGGAACCGGTATCCGGCTGTCTTTCGTCGCTCTTGGGAAGTTCGGTTCATTTCGTCGGGGATTGTCTGGGGCCGCCGGTCCAGTGGGCCGCGGAATCTCTCGCACCGGGAGAAATCCTGCTGCTGGAAAACCTGAGGTTCCATTCCGGAGAGGTGGAGAACGATCTTGATTTCGCCGGCCAGCTGGCGGCTCCCGCCGAGGAGTACGTCAACGACGCGTTCGGCACGGCCCATAGAACCCACGCCTCCACCGTCGGAGTGCCCACAGTCCTGGGACACGGAGCAGCCGGACTCCTCATGGAAGAGGAACTCCGTCATCTGGACCGGGTTCTTTCCGATCCCCGTCCTCCGGTGGTGGCCATATTGGGCGGCGCCAAGGTGTCGGGCAAGATCGGTGTGATCGAGAACTTCCTGTCCTTGGCCGAGACCATCTTGATGGGAGGAGGCATGGCCTTCACCTTTCTCAAGGCTCTCGGAATCGACGTGGGACGCTCGCTGGTGGAGGAATCCTGTCTGGAGACGGCCCAAAAGGCACTCCGGGACGCCGCCGCGTGCGGGACTCGCCTGGTGCTTCCCGAGGACGTCGTGGTCGCCCGCAGGTGCGCACCCGGGCAGACGACGAGGACGGTCCCGGTGGAGTCGATTCCGCCCGGCTGGATGGGGTTGGATATCGGACCCGAAACGCGCCGGCGTTTCGGCCAGGAGATCGAAAAGGCCGAAACCGTGATTTGGAATGGGCCACTCGGGGTATTCGAAGTGGAGGAGTTTGCGGCCGGTACGCTGGAGGTGGCCCGGTCGGTGGGGGCTTCCCCAGCCTTTTCGGTCGTCGGAGGTGGAGACTCGGCAGCCGCCGTCGGCCGGGCTCGGGTCAGGGATTCCATCAATCACGTGTCCACCGGTGGAGGAGCGTCCCTGGACTATCTGGCCGGAAAGACCCTTCCCGGGGTTGCGGTCTTGACCGAGAGCAATTGAAGACTGCGAAACGTCCGTTCAGTGGAGAGATAAATTGAGCCATCACAGAAAACCGATCATTGCCGCGAACTGGAAGATGTTCAAAACCGTCCCCGAGGCGAGGGAAACGGCGGTGCAACTGGGAGTGCTCTTGGACGGCAGTCCCGCACTTCACTCTCGCGAGGTGGTCGTCTGCCCGCCGTTTACCGCGTTGGCGGCCGTCAAGGAGGCTCTTTCCGGACCCGGCATCCAGTTGGGAGGCCAGAATCTCCACTGGGAGAACGAAGGCGCCTTCACCGGGGAGATCTCGGCCGGGATGCTCGTGGATTGTGGTTGCAGGTACGTCCTGTTGGGACACTCGGAACGGCGCCAGTATTTCTTCGAAACGGATGAGGCTGTCTCTCGCAAGCTCAGGGCCGTTCTCTCCACGCCTCTGATCCCAATACTGTGCGTGGGGGAGTCTCTGACCCAGCGGGAAGCCGGACGGGTGGAAGAGGTGATCCAGGCACAACTGGCGGGAGCGCTGGCAGGCGTGGAGGCCTCGCGCCTGGGTGGCTTGGTGGTGGCCTACGAGCCGGTCTGGGCCATCGGCACGGGCATGACGGCGACTCCGGAAATCGCCGATCAGGTGCATGGGATGATCCGGGAGTGGTTGGGCCGGCGCTGTTCGGAGGACATGGCGGCAGCGGTGAGAATTCTCTACGGCGGGAGTGTCAAGCCCGCCAACGCGGGAGAACTCATGGCCCGGGAGAACATCGACGGCGCTCTGGTGGGCGGAGCCAGCCTTGATGCCGACTCTTTCGCGCGGATTGTCGAGTTCAAATGAGTATAATAGGGCCACGGCCCGTTTTTCGGAGACCGGAGAAGACAGGGGTTCGCTGAATTTGGACTTGGCCGCCCGGCTTGGCTGGTGGCGGCCCGCGGAGGCATCGATAGATCAAAATGACCCTCATAACGGTATTTCATGTGCTCGCCTGCATCATTTTGATTCTGGTCGTGCTCCTGCAGTCGGGCAAGGCTGGAGACTTGGCTTCCGCCTTCGGCGGGACGACGAGCCAGACGGCGTTCGGCGCCCGCTCGGCGGCGACACTTCTCACCAAGGGGACAGCCGTGTGTGCCGTGATCTTCATGGTGACCTCTCTGGGATTGGCGATACTTTTCACCCAGGGAACGGAATCGACGGTGATGGAAGACGTGCCGGTGACGGGAGGAGCGCCTGAAACCGCGGTTCCCGAGTCGCAAACGCCTTCGGAAACTCCGCCGCCCGAGGCGGCGCCGGAGGACCAGCAGTAGGTTCGTGCCGGAGTGGTGGAACTTGGCAGACACACCATCTTGAGGGGGTGGCGCCCGACAGGGTGTGCGGGTTCGAATCCCGCCTCCGGCACCACGCTACTTGAGGGCGCTCTCAGATCCGACCGTCGACTTCTGCCGGCGAATCTCTCATAGCCGGAATCTGTTGTTACCTTCTGCCCCCCCACCGTTGGCGCGATGGGCATGGAGTTCGGGTCTGCCGAGGCATCGCTGCGCGACTCTGGGTTCAGCTTCGTTGACCGGAGTCGGAACGGCCCGACACCGGGGAGGAGCCGCATCATGAAGACTGTCCGCCAGCTACTCCAAGGCAAGGGTTTCGACGTCTGGTCCGTAAGCCCGGGAACGTCCGTCTTGGATGCTCTCAAGCTCATGGCCGAAAAAAATATCGGAGCACTTCTGGTGCTGGAGTCGGGCCGGCTGGCAGGTATTTTTTCGGAGCGGGACTATGCCAGGAAGGTCATCCTCAAGGGCAAGGCCTCCGACAGCACTCAAGTCCGGGAGATCATGATCCGGAAGGTAGTCTACGTCCGGCCCGAGCAGGGGATGGAGGAATGTATGGGGCTCATGACCCAGAAGCGAATCCGGCATCTTCCGGTGATGGAGGAGGGAGAACTGGTTGGAATGATCTCCATCGGCGACGTCGTCAAGTCCATCATTTCCGAGCAGGAATTCACGATACGGCAGCTGGAGCAATACATCTCCGGCGGTACGACCGACTGACCCGGGCCAGGAGTCGTCCCCTTGGAAGTGGTGTGGAAGGAGCGGATCCGGCGACGGTTGTTGCGGATTCCGCCACGGCGGAATCCGGCCGCATCCAATGCTCAGGCAGCCGTCCTCATGGGCCTTCTGGACTGCGGGGGAGAGCCCACTTTCCTGTTGACCAAGCGAACCTGGGAAGTCGCGACCCACAAGGGGCAGATCTGTTTTCCGGGAGGCGTGGAGGAGGCTGGCGATCGCTCACTCTGGCAGACTGCTCTGAGGGAGACCGGAGAGGAAGTCGGGATCGAGCCGGAGTATGTGGAGTTGCTGGGCCGGTTTCACGATTACCAGGCTGTCACCGACACCCACGTCGCCTGCTACGTAGGCTACCTGAAACCGGGGTTTTCCTTGATTCCCAGTCCCGCGGAAGTGGAACGAGTCCTACAAGTGCCGTACGCCTTCTTTCGCGACACCCGTCCCCGGGTGGAGACCCGGCATCGCGGAGGCCGTCCGATTCCGGTCTATTTTTTTGACTACCGAGGCGACTCCGTCTGGGGATTGACCGCGCGCATGATCAAGGATCTACTGGACGCGCTGGGAGACTGGCGGTAGGGGCAACTCTGGTGGTTTCCCTCTTCCCGCGTGGTTGCCTCGTGACGGTTTTCCCACCGGACGGCGCAGGCGGAATCCACCGCAGATTCCGGCCAGGCACCGGTCAAGCAACCGGCATTGGACGATGCCCGGCTTCGAGCCGGCTCGCCAGATGATCGACGATGAGCCTCGCCTGGGTGACGCCTTGTTGGATCAGAAACGTGGAATTGGTCCCGTAGCTCTTATTGCCCACGATGAAGAAGTCGGGCTCCGGGTTCCTCAGGAGGTCGAGGTCCGGGGCGGCCTGATCGCCGCAATCGCCCGATCCTCCCAACAGGCTGGCAGCCAGCTTGATGGGGCCGGAGGTGGCGTAACATTCCTGGATCTGAAGCTGCCGGTAGATGGAGTTATCGGGCTCGAATCCCACGTGGGAGACGATCTCGTCCACCTCGATCTCCCGCCGCTTCCGGTCTCCGTTCCGAGTTCCGTCAACCACCACCCGAAAGGGACCCTGCGAGGACCACGACAGAATCTCGTCCACCATGGAGCTTCCCAGATACGACAGCCAGGAGGGTGGACGTTGAGCCAGTGAATTGGCCAACGCGGCGATCTGGTCCCGGTAGGGAAAGGGATCGTCCCGGTACCGCTCGTAAGGGACGGTCCCGGGCGAGGAATTGACCCAGAAAACCCGGGTGCGGGGTGCCTTGTCCACTAGTTTGCGGAGGGCCTCGAGGGTCGTTGCCGCCGAGTAGCCGCCGCCCACCAGCAGCACTCGCCGATCGGCGAACCGGGAACGTTGATTTCCATTCACGTCCACCAGTTGCCGGTGAAAGTGATCCGGAGCGGCCTGTTGGGCCTCGCACTCTCCGGGGGCGGCGATGTTGCCGTTGCCCATGAACTGGGGACAGGAGTAGACCCCCGAGGCGTCGACCACGGATCGGGATCTGTGGATGCAGCGCCGTCCTTCTCGCTCAACCAGCAATCTGAAGGGGTGAAGAGAGCGCTCCGGTTTGCCCAGGAGATCCTTTTTGCCCAAGCCCTCCCGTCCCACCGACCGGACGGCGGTCCCCTCCAGAATACGGCCCGAGAGCTGAGGTGTCCGGGCCAGCGGCTTCAGATAGGAGTCGACCATTTCGGCACCGGTCGGATAGCTGTCCGGTTGCGGAAGGGAGAGTTTCGGAAAGGCCGCCTTGATCAGCTCCAAGCCCCACTGCGAGTGGTTCAATCGAAAGGGACTGAACAGTCGAACGTGACCCCACTGGGAGAGGTGGTGTCCGACCGCCTCTTTCTCGAAGACGACGACGTTCAGACCGGCCAAGGCGGCTCGACTGGCCGCTTCCAAGCCGATGGGACCGGCACCGATGACGGCAAGATCGCTCGTGGCGGGAAGGGGGCTTCTCCTCAACTTTTTGCTCTGCGTGTCAAAGTAGGCCGTGGAGGAAGGATGGAGGTTACGAATGTCCCCCTTCCTGGTGGCTCCTCCTGCAAGGACGAAAGAGGGCACCCACAAGGGGTGCCCCTACGCCCTGATGTTGAGTCCGGCAACGGCCACCACGCCCCCACGGTCCCGGATTCTCGCCGGAATTCGTTGTTTCCTAGAAGCCGTAAGTACCGAACAGCTCGTAGCTCTTGGGAACCCGTCCCAGAAAAAAGGCCGTGGCGACAAGATACCGGCTCCTGTCGGCGGCCGACGAAGCTTGGTGGCAGTCCGCCGCCACCTTGACCAGAAGGATGTCGTCTCCGCCGCAGACGTGCCCGTCGTTCTTCACGGCCAAATCCATCAGAGTCGTCGCCAAGCCGGCGCCGTTCTCGGAATTCCGGTCCAGAATGACTTTGGCTGCCGTGGCGGACGCATACGGGTCCGAATGGCTGACCACGCTTCTAAGGACCTGGGTGGCATCTTCGGGCAGGAGATGGCCGGGAAGCTGGTCCAGCAGCCGGTTCTGGCCGCCTTCGGAACTCTTCGTCGAGGCCCGGTGAATCAGGGCGGCTCCCAACAACAACGCAAAGGTCCGGCGGTGAGGCTCCACCAGATTCGCCCAGTCTCGCAGGAGGTGCACGAAGTTCAAGGCACGGGCCGGACCTGGCCAATGACCGGTCCGGGAGTTGGCCACGGCCTGAGCCGCAGCCGGAAGCAGAACGTCCCGAATGGCTTCCACGCCGGCGCCGGATTGACTCAAAAGCCTGACGGAATCCAACGCTTCTTCGGTCGTTTCTCCGAAGAGACAGCTTTGTTCGAAACGGGAGCGAAGTTCCTCGGAAACGGTCCCGCTGTTCTTCAGGGCGGCGGTCAGCGGATTGGATTGCCAGTACTCCCGGACCTGGGCCGACAGCTGTTTCTCAACGGGGCCGGCCACCAGGTAATGGAGGGCAGGGAAGAGAATCGCTTCCAGGTTCTTCCACTGGAGCGACTGAGCCAGTTTCCAGGCTTGGAGCAGGTAGAGGAATTTGAATCCTCCATGAATCGTATCGGCCAGGGCGTAGGAGAGTCCCTGGACGCGGAAATAGTCCCGGTCCGAGGGGTTGGCCAGGAATCCCTTGGCCCATGCAAGAGAAGCTGGAACGTCGGCCGACTCGGCCGCGCTGGTGAAGTGGTGCCACCGCTTCTCCAGGCTTTGCTGGTTGCGGGCATCGATCTTGTCCAGGTTCCATGGAGTCCGCTTCCGTTCCCTGGCGGCGCTCCATGCCTGCTGGATGTAGGGGCGCCATCCGGTTTCCGCAGGGAGAATGGTCTGGGCCTCGGTGGCCGCCATGATGCCAAAGAAGCCGCGGGGAACCGAATCGCCGTAGTAGTTTTCATACAGGCGGGTGGGAAGGTAGCCCGCCACCGCCTCCACGAAATCGGCGGGAGCCGGGAAATGGTCGCGGGCCTCCTTCATGCAGCCCGAAAACTCCTTGGGGCTCGACGCTTCCAGGAGGCGTTCCATGATTTCGGTCATCTTCGAAAAACTCCTTCGAGGGAAAAATGGTCGAGTCAGGAACCCGCTCCCGGCACCTCCATGGTCGCTTCAGGGCCCGAATCCGCGCCTCGAAGTGGGCAGTTTCATGATACGAAATCGGCCCGTCGATCACAACTTTTCCGGCCCACCGGAGGGTGGAGTCCGGGCTGTTCCGAGGGCCTGGCAGCTTGTTGGGGAAGCGGGCCGTATTGTAGAATTTCGACCATGTCCAGGGTCAGAAAGACGGTCGCGGTGCGGGTGGGAGACGTCATGATCGGTGGCGATGCGCCCATTGTGGTCCAGTCCATGACCAATACGGATACCGCAGACGTGGGGGCCACGGTCCGTCAAGTGCGGGAGCTTGCAGCGGCCGGGTCCGAGTTGGTGCGGATCACCGTCAACAGCAACGCCGCGGCCCGGTCGGTCGGAGAAATCGTGCGCCGGCTGAGAGGGGAAGGGAACGATGTGCCCATCGTTGGAGATTTCCACTACAACGGCCATCTGCTCCTCAGCCATCATCCAGACTGTGCCCGTTCCCTGAGCAAGTTCCGGATCAACCCCGGCAACGTGGGGAGGGGCCGCTATCGCGACCAGAACTTCCGGCGGCTGATTCAGTTGGCGCTGGAATATGACAAGCCGGTTCGCATCGGAGTCAACTGGGGCTCGTTGGACCAGGATCTGCTGTCGCGGCTCATGGAGGTCAACGCATCCCGGGCCGAGCCCCGGAGCGCTGCCGCCGTGCTGGAAGAGGCCATCGTCGCCAGCGCCCTGGAATCGGCTGAACTGGCCCGGGAGTACGATCTTCCCAAGAATCGCATTATTCTGAGCGCCAAGGTGTCCTCGGCGCCCGAGTTGATCCGGATTTATAGAGTTCTGGGACGGTCCTGTGATTACCCACTGCATCTGGGGCTGACGGAGGCGGGGATGGGGAGCCGCGGGATCGTGGCCAGTTCGGCCGCCCTGGGCGTTCTGTTGCACGACGGAATCGGAGAGACCATCCGGGTGAGCCTGACGCCGCTGCCCGGCGCCAGCAGAAGCGAGGAAGTTCGTGTGGCCCAGCAGATTCTCCAATCCATGGGCCTTCGCAGCTTCGCCCCCCAGGTCAGTGCCTGTCCCGGCTGCGGCCGGACCACCAGCAGTTTTTTCCAGGAATTGGCGGAACGCATCGAACATCACCTGCGTCTTAGGATGGTGGACTGGAAGCAACTCTATCCGGGCGTCGAAGATCTCAAAGTGGCGGTCATGGGTTGCATCGTCAACGGCCCCGGGGAGTCCAAGCACGCGGATATCGGGATTTCGCTGCCGGGAAGCGGCGAAGAGCCGAAGGCGCCCGTCTACGTGGACGGAAGGCAATTCACGACGCTGCGGGGCGATGGGATCTCCGACCGGTTCATTCGGATTTTGGAAGACTATGTAACGGATCGGTACGGGGCCTCTCAAGAAGTTTCGAGGAGCGCCAGCCCGGGTCCGACCTAGCGTAATCGTGCCGGGAGCCGCCACCGGCGGTTGCTGAAGATTCTTAATTCCCAGAGAAATTCCCAGGAGATTGGACACAGATGATCGAGGCGGAGCATCTGACCAAACGATATGGCCTGCTGGCTGCCATCGAGGACGTGAGCTTCCAGGTTCGACAGGGAGAGATCCTCGGATTTCTGGGTCCCAACGGAGCCGGGAAGACCACCACCATGCGGATCCTGGCCGGCTTCTTTCCGGCGACACAGGGACGGGCCGTGGTGGCCGGATACGATGTCTTTGAGCAGCCGCTGGAGGCCAAGAGCCGGGTGGGATACCTGCCGGAGAACCCACCTCTGTACACCGAAATGACGGTGGACAGCTACCTCCGGTTCGTGGCCACCATCAAGGGAGTCGCCAGCTCCGACACGCCGGACCGGATGGAAATCGTCAAGGATCGGTGCGGACTGTCGGGTCAGGGTCAACGACTGATCAAGCACCTGTCCAAGGGTTACCGGCAACGGGTCGGATTGGCTCAGGCCCTTATCCACGACCCGGACGTCCTGATTCTGGACGAGCCGACCATCGGTCTGGACCCCAAACAGATCATCGAGTTCCGGGAGCTCATCGGCAGTCTCCGGGGTGAGCACACCATTATCCTCTCCACTCACATCCTGCCCGAAGTGAGCATGACCTGCGACCGGGTCATCATCATCAGCCGCGGACGCATCGTGGCCGTCGATTCTCCCCAGAACCTGACCAGCCGGATCCAGGGCGGGGAGCAGATCGACCTCACGGTGGGCGGCGACACCGGCCGTGTGAAGGAACTGCTGAACGCCGTTCCCCACGTGACGCGAGTGACGGTCGAAGCGGCGGAGAATGGCCTTTCCTCCGTGCTGGTGGAGGCGGACGGTCAGGCCGAGGTCCGCCACGCGGTGGCCCGGCAGATGATCCACGGGGGGCTCGATCTCTATGAGTTGAAGGTCCGGTCCGTCAGCCTGGAGGATGTCTTCGTGGAGTTGACCACCGAGGAAGAAGCAGCGGAGGGAACCGGCCGGGAAGAAGACGAACCGGACACGCAGAGGGAGGCGGTATCGTGAGGAACTACTTCGCCATCGTCAGCAAGGAACTGTACAGTTTCTTCGTCAGTCCCATCGCCTATGTGGTGCTGGGTGTCTTCTTCGCGGTTTCGGGCTATTTCTTCTTCGGGATCACCACGTCCATCATCGAGAGGGTGCAGCAGATGGGATTTCAATCCCAGCAGTTCGGGTCCGCACCGCCCCCGGTGGACGTGTTCTCCGTGATCACGAGCAACATCTTCAGCATCATCAGCACCATTTTTCTGCTCCTCATGCCCCTGATCACCATGGGCGTCTTCGCGGAAGAAAAAAAACGCGGCACCGTCGAGCTCCTCTTCACCTCCCCCCTGACCCATCTGCAGCTGATTCTGGGCAAGTTCACGGCGGTCATGGTCTTCCTCCTGGTGATGCTGGTTCCCACCATTCTCAAATTGTGCCTCCTCTACTTCTACAGCGATCCCCTGCCGCCCTTGAGCCCGGTACTCAACGGATTCCTGGGAGCCTTCCTGCTGGGCGGATCGCTCCTGAGCCTGGGGATCTTCGCGTCCTCGCTGACCGAGAGCCAGATCGTCGCCGGCATCCTCTCCTTCGGATTCATCATCATCCTGTGGGTCGTGGACTGGATGGCCGGAACCGGATCGACGCTGGGCAACGAGGTTCTGCGCTACCTCTCCATCATGAGCCATTACGAAGACTTCACGAAGGGAGTCCTGGACACGAGCCACGTGTTCTTCTATCTGTCTCTGATCTTCATGGGACTCTTCCTGACTTCGGTTTCCCTGAATTCCCCGAAATGGAGGTCCTGAAGTGTTCAAGAAACTGATTCAGCCTCTGGTCTCGGCATTCGGCACCTCCGAGACCCTGATCTACGCTGGCGCGGGAGGCCTGATCGGGGGCTACTTCTACTATTCGGTCAACAATCTGTGGGACTGGAAAGCCCAGGCGGCGATCTATGGCGGCGCCGGCCTGCTGATTCTCTGGATCGTCCTGAACCTGCGGCAGCTGCAGTCCGCCTTGACCTCGCGCCGTGGCCGCCATGGCGCCTCGGCGGGCGCTTCCACGGTGCTGGTGGTCGCCATCGTGTGCTTGCTGAGTTTCCTCAATTCCCGCCACAACCGGAGAATCGACCTGACGGAAAATCAGCTCTATTCCCTTTCCAACCAGAGCCGGAAGGTGGTCGAGGCCCTGGAAGGGGAGATCCAGGTCGTGGGATTCTTCCAGGACGAGGTCCAGGCCGGAGTCTTCGAGGAGTTGATGCAGCAGTTCCGATACGTCTCCGCCCGCGTCGACTACGAGGTGGTAGACCCGCAGAAAGAGCCGAGCCGCGCGGCCCGGTTCGACGTGGAACGCTTTGGCCAGGTCGCCGTGGCCGGTGGAGCCAAGACCGAGATCGTGGACGATTTTGACGAAGCCAGGATCACCAACGCCATCATCAAGGTGACCCGCGAGGGACAGAAGATCGTCTACTTCTTGACGGGGCACGGAGAGCGGAGTCTGGAGGAGGCCGGCCCTGACGGGTTGTCCCAGGTCAAAGAGGCGATCGAGAGGCAGAACTACCTGGTCCGGAGCTACAATCTGGCGCAGGAGAATGCCCTGCCCGAGAATCCGGCGGTCCTGATCTCCGCCGGTCCCACGGTGAGTTTTCTCCCCAATGAAGTCAGACTCCTGAAGGAATACCTGGAGGGCGGAGGGAAGCTGTTTCTGATGCTGGATCCCCGGACGAGATTCTCCATGGATGATCTCTTGGGCGAGTACGGATTGGGTGTGGACGGGAACGTGGTGATCGACGCCAGCGGAGTGGGTCAACTCTTCGGCCTGGGCGTGGCCGCGCCCATCGTCTCCAGTTACGAGACCCACGCGATTACGGACGAACTGCGTGGCGTCATGACCTTTTTCCCCATGGCTCAGAGCGTGCAGGTGACCGACAGCTCGCTCGGGTACAACTCGTCCAAGCTCTTCTCCACGTCTGCCAGAAGTTGGGGAGAAACGGACCTGGAGGGCGACCAGGCGGCATTCGACGAGGACAAGGACATCCAGGGGCCGTTGGCTTTGGCCGCCGTGGCCGTTAAGACGGTTCAGCCCGGCGGTGAACCGGTAGACGAGCCGTCCTCCCACCATGGAGAAGGCGGGGACGAGGACAGGGCCGGGGAGACGGCGCCTGAACCGGCCCCCCAGGCCGGCGCCGAAGATGGTGGAGAGAGTGATTCCGAATCCCGCGAGTCGCGGATCGTCCTGGTGGGCGATTCCGATTTCGCCACCAATGCCTATTCCACCACCTCCGCCAACGGGGACTTCCTTCGGATGACCGTCAGCTGGCTGGCCGAAGATTCGGACCTGGTGGCGATCCAGTCCAGAGATCAGGAGAACCGCAGAGTCAATCTGACCCGGAGCGAATCGACCCTGATGTTCTGGGCCACCGTCATCCTTATGCCTCTGGTGACACTGGTCTTGGGCATGGCGGTGTGGCTCAGGCGGAAATGAAGCTCGGCGGCCCCTGAGCCGCGCCCCGGTGTCCTCCCAGGGGTGGTTCCGGGTACGGAAACGGCTCCCGCCCAGTTTCCGGGTGATGACCATGAAAAAGATCGGCATCCTTTTTGCTGCATTCCTGGCTTTGGTCCTCTGGGTCTACTTCTACGAGATCGAAGGCGAGAAAACGCGCCAAGCGGCCAAGGAGCGGGAGGAGAGCCTTCTGCGCCTGGAACAGGACCAGATCAGTTCGGTCAGGATGGAACGGCCCGGTCAGGATCCGGTTCTCCTGGAGAAGATTGGCGAGGGTTGGGCCCTCAAGGCGCCGCTGGAGGCGCCCGCCGACAAGACCAGCGTCGACTCACTGGTTCGCGACCTGGGGACGGCACGCATCGACCGGACATTTGAGGAAGTGGGCACGGGAGCCGAGGAGTATGGATTCGCTGAGCCCCGTCTCAAGCTGACGGTTGGGGCGGGTGACGAGAGCAGGGTCTTGAGCGTGGGCAACGACGACTTCACGGGAAGCAAGGTCTACGTCCAGGTCGAGGGGGAATCCCAGGTTTACGTGGTCTCGGATCGGCTCTTCACCGCGGCGGACAAGACGTTGATGGATTGGCGCGACAAGAAAGTGGTCTCCATGGAGCGGGACAAGATCGCGGCCATCGAGATCTTTCGCGCTTCGGAGACGCTCCGGCTCAAGCAGGAAAACGGCCAATGGATGCTGGAATCGCCAGTGTGGGAGGCGGCCGACCAGAGTGCCGTAACCGGCCTTCTATCCTCGCTGGAGTTCGCCGAGGCCAAGCAGTACGTCTCCGAGGAGAGTGACGATTTGGGGCAATACGGATTGGAGAAACCGCAGTTGTCGGTCCGCTTCCAGCAGGAGGGCCGGGAAGATTGGGTAACCCTCGAGCTGGGCAATGAATTCGAGGCAGCCGAGGACCAGTACCTGGCGCGCAATCCCGCCCGTTCTCCCGTCTTCAGCATTGGCAAGGAGGTCCGGGACAAGCTGGCCCAGGATTTGTGGGAGTTTCGCGACAAGGACGTCATTGACGTCGATCAGGATGAGGTCGCGGCAGTCGTCGTGAAGATCGGCGACCTGGAGATCCATGCTCGCCGCGAAGATTACAAGTGGGTCCTGGAAAAGCCGGAGGAGCGAAAAGGTAAAGAGGCTCTGGCCTACAAGTTCTGGTACCCCATGGACGACATCAAGTTCGAGTCCATCGACGACGCGACCGCGAAGGCGGGGACGGATCTTCCGCAGGCTCAGGTCAGGGTCCGGATCGAGCTGAAGGACGGATCAATCCGGAGCTTCCAGTTTGCCCGGCAGGGAAATCGATACGTGGCCCGAAAGATGGAATCGGGCCGCACCGGCGCCATCTCCAGGGAAGCATTCGAAAAGATCCAGTTCAAGGTGGACGATATTGTTTAGACCCGGGACGACCGGGCTCATCCCGGCGCGCTCAACGCCGCCAGTCGCGGCAGGCCTGACCAAAATGGTTCCGGAACTGCCATGAACGTCGGTATCACCTGCTATCCGACCTACGGCGGAAGCGGCATCGTGGCGACCGAGTTGTCCCAGTGCCTGGCCCAGAGGGGTCACCAGGTTCACATCATCAGCTCGTCCATGCCCAGCCGCCTGCTGGAGTTGGGGGAACGCATCTTCTTCCATGAAGTGGAAGCCATGGCCTACCCCCTTTTCGAATATGTTCCCTATGACCTGGCTCTGGCCACCAAGATGGTAGAGGTGATCAAGCGGGAGAATCTGGACCTGCTGCACGTGCACTACGCGATTCCCCACGCCATCAGCGGCTACCTGGCCAGGGAGATGATTCATCCCCGCTGGGTTCCCGTGATCACGACGCTCCACGGCACCGACATCACGCTCGTGGGCCGGGACCATTCCTACCTGTCCGTCACCCAGTTCGGACTCCGTCAGAGCGACGGGGTCACTGCGGTGAGCCACTTTCTCAAGGAGGCGACGCTCAGGGAATTCTGCAGCGAGTGCGATATCCGGGTGATTCCCAACTTCGTGGACGTCGACCGCATGCAGCGGCGTTTTTCGTCCGAGATTCATCGCCGGTTTGCCCCCGACGGCGAGAAGGTTCTGGTCCACCTGTCCAATTTTCGGCCGGTCAAGCGGGTGGATGACGTCGTCCGCGTCTTTCACCGTGTCCGGCAGCAGATCCCTGCCGTCCTGCTCATGATCGGCGACGGCGTCGAGCGATCCAACGCCCAGTACCTGGCCGGCGAGCTGGGCCTCGGCGACTCGGTTTTCTTCGTCGGCATGGTGGACGCCATCGAGAACTACCTTTCGGTCTGTGACCTGATGCTGCTTCCCAGTGAGACCGAGAGTTTCGGGCTGGCGGCGCTGGAGGCCATGGCCTGCGGGGTTCCGGTGGTGGCCACGCGTGTGGGCGGAATTCCGGAGTTGATCCGGGAAGACGAGACCGGCCTTCTCTACCCGGTGGGTGACGTGGACGGCATGGCCCGGGGAGCCGTGAGCCTGCTCGAGGAGGGTCGACTTCAAGGGCTCAGGATCCATTGCCGCGAGCGGGCCCGGAACTACTCGGCCCAGCAGGTCGCGCCCCTCTACGAAGCTTTCTACCGGGAAACGATCAAGCGGGGTTTCCGGTCTGATCGAGGGCGGCGATAGGACGGGCAGTTTGGAGGCACTCTCTGACGGCCTGTAAGCTTTCAGAGGATCAGGACGTTCTCACTCCGCACCCGACCACAGACAGGAAGTAGCAGTTCGAGTAGTAATTTATACGGAACCCTTACTGCCGGGCCAGAAGGCTGCAGATCTGGTCGATGCCGCGTCGGGCGTTGTAGTGGCCGAAGCGGTGGTCGTTGACCAGGATGGAAAAAGCCAAAAGTTCCGAGGATCGGGACTGGACGTAGCCGCCCAGAGTGATGGCGTTGGAAAGAGTTCCGGTTTTGGCGAAGACTCGGTTCGCTGCGGGCGTTCCCCCCATCCGCCCGCGGAGCGTGCCGCTTCTGCCGGCGACGGGCAAGCTCCCCAGGAAGAAGGGAAAGAAGGATTTTCCCGCGACGTGCCGAAGTAACATCGATTGTGCCCGGGGTGTGACCAGGTTCTGCTCCGAGAGCCCGGACCCGTCCTGAAGGTCTGTGAGGCGCAACGGAACCCCCGCTTCCCGAAGCAGCTCGTAAACCACCTCCAGTCCACCCGAATCGCTGCCTCGGCCCTTGACGACGGCGCCCAGGGTCCGGAGTAGAATCTCGGCGTATAGATTGTGACTCTCCCGATTGACCCGAAAAATGACTTCGATCAGGGGTGGGGACTCGTGGACGTATATGAGCTGCGTTTCCACGCCGTCCGAGGGCGCGGTGTGACGGGAGCGGACCGAACCTCCGATCCGGATACCCCGCTTGCGAAGACGGTCCCGCAAGAGTGTTGCCGTATACAGGGCCGGGTCCTCCATCGTGATCCGGCGAGTCCAGCCCGGACTGTTGACGGGGATTTGGCCGCCGATGACCGCCTTGTGGTTTCCCAGGGATCGGTAGAAATATCCGGTGGCTTGCGGACCATCCGCGACGGTTGTGCCCATGTTGACCAGTTGAAAAAGGGAGTTGGCCGGGTAGCTGGCAAGACGGATCGGCTGTCCGGTCCGCCGGCCGGGCCGGGCCACCAGGTTCAGGAGGTTGTCATAGAAGGAAAGGGCGGAGACTCGAGGGGCGTAGTGGTATTCCAGGTCCTTCTTGTTCCATCCTCGTCCGTGGGGTGCATAGGAAAAGAAGGAGTCGTCACCGACCACGTCCCCTTGGATCAGGCGGATGCCGGCCCGTTCCACCTCCCGGACCATGTTGTCCAGATGTTGGAAAATGGGCCCGGAATCCAGATTGTTGGCCAAGCCCGGATCTCCTCCACCGATCAGGACCAAGTTTCCGGCCAGAACTCCGTTCTCCTGAAGTTGCCCCTCGTAGCCGAGGCGGGTTTCGAATCGGAAATTGGGCCCCAGACGGTCAAGAATCGCCGTCGTCGTGAAGACCTTCATGTTGCTGGCCGGAATGAAGTACTTCAGGGGATTCCGGGAATAGAGAACGGCTCCTCCGTCGACGTAGCGTACGTCGACTCCCCACGAGGCCCGGCGGTATCGCTTGCTGTCCAGAAGGGCGTCGATCTTGCGCGCCAAGTCGGGATCGGGCCGGCGGGGGCTTTCCGCAATCTCCGGCTGAGAACCTGGGGCGGCCAAGGGCGGATCGGCGTCCGCTTCAACTTCAGCGGGCGCCGTCTGGGAGGGTGGCGCCGGCGCCAAGCCGGTCCCGGTCCAGAGGGAGAAACCGATGCAGATCGCCGCCAGCAATCCCAGGACTCCGAACCGGACGAGCCGGATTCGCCAGCCGTCTGACCGGCGATGGCTATTCCGCATCCGATTCGAAGCAATCCAATTCCCGGACCGGGCATGGAGCGTCCGGCGAAACCTCGCCGGCGCCATTTTCCGTAGCCGGACGAACCAATAGGCGAGAATCCGCAGTTTTCGTGAAAGGCCGGCCAGCGGCGTTCTGGTCACTCCTGGTGTGTCCTCCTGGCGCTTCGGCGACTCCAGGTTCAACTGACGACGTGCCCCATCCGGCTCCATCGGGTTCGGGTCACGAAAAAGACGATCCGCTCCAGGTAAAGGCCCAGCATGTCGGGAATCGAGGTCTTCAGATAGGCATCCGACGCGTCCTCGTATGACCAGAAGACGACAAGAGGTCTCCCCACGATATGGCTTCGGGGCAGAAATCCAAAGTAGCGGCTATCGGCGCTGTCGTCCCGGTTGTCTCCCATGACGAAGTAGCTGTCGTCCGGAATCGTAATGGGGTTCGTATTGTCTCGGCGGTTGCCCCGATGCGGGTTGTATGGAAAGTCTCGCCCTTCGTCAAGTGCGGAATCGCGGTGCACCTTGTAGGGCTCATCCAACGGCGATCCGTTGATATGGACCGTTCCTCCGCGAATCTCCAACTTTTCACCGGGCAGCCCAATGGCGCGTTTCACGTACAGGACGTCCGGATTGTTGGGGAACTTGAAGACCACGATGTCCCCCCGTTTGATATCGCGCTCGGGAGCGAGCGGGATTCCCGGCTTGTAACCGTTTCGAAAACTGAATTTGTCGATCAGTAGCCGGTCTCCGACCAGGATTGTGGGCTCCATGGACGGTGTGGGGACCGTCATCGGATGAACCACGAATGTAGTGACGAAGAGCGCGAAGATGGTGCAGACGACGGTGGTGACGAAATACTCCCGCAGAGTACTCTCCTGCTTGGCGGACGTTTCCTGATGGTCTGTCTTGCTCATCGCGCTGCGGCCGATGCGGGTCACGACCTGGTGCACCGGGACGCTCTGCGGATTCGTCCACGATCATGCGGCCGGAAAACGAACCCTGGCAAGTCCCGAAAAACGCCGCCGAGTATACCAGCCGATGGTGATGGACGCACGGTATCCCGCCGGCACCGGGTCCAGGACGACTTCGTTATCCGATCTCCCAGTGCGGCGGATTCGGGGTGCGCGCCGCTGCGCAATAGAGTGCGACCCGCGTCCGGTCCGGGCAAAGTCGAAGCAGTTCGGCAGGACTTTGCCCCGTAATCGGGTCTCTGAAGCAGGGCAGGATCTCATTCAAGGGGAACAGAACGAATTTTCGATTCCGGAGTCTCGGATGGGGGATCCGGAGGTGCCGCTGTTGGACGATCTCCTGTCTGAAATAGAGGATGTCGATGTCGATGTTGCGCGGTCCTTTGGGACCTTCGCGTGAACGGCCGAGAGAGGCTTCGACGTCCAGGCAGGTGGCCAGCAGTACCGACGGGGCCTGGCGGGTCTGCACTTGGCAAACCAGGTTCAGGAAGAGGCCCTGGTCCACGACTCCCACCGGTTCGGTCTCGTAAACCGAAGAACAGAGCACCGGTTCCACTCCCCGTTCATTCAACTGGTTCAAGGCATGCGCCAGGTATTCCTCCCGGCAGCCCAAATTGGACCCGAGAGAGAGTAAGATTGCGGCTCCGGCAGGTGAACCCGTCAGAAAACTCTCCGCGGTTGTTTGATGGTCCCTATGGTTCCGATTCCCTTGAGGTAAAAGGAAAACCGGATCTGGTTCTCCTGGCGCACTCCCACGTTGAACCCCACGAAGTCAAGAGACACGCCGCAGCAATCCCAGAAGTAGTTGAGGCGGGTGCGGTAGTTCAGGAATCGGGCCGAGTGGACGTCATATCTGAGGGTGCTGGACAAGGACGCGCCCCGGCCCAGGCGTCCCAAGGCGATCTGTCCCTGGACCTGATTGGTCTGGATCGTCCCCGGTTCCAGCTCCCGAGTCACGAAGTAGGCAGTGCCCAGAAGGATTCGCTCGCTGTGGACGAATCCCATGACCGCGACGTTTCGGACGCGGTGAAAGTCGGGATCGTAGTCCGCTCGAACATCCAGGTTGACACGGGGTTCCGGGGTGACGCGGGCCACCGCTGTGACCGGAGAATATCCTCTCCGCAGGCCTCCGAACGGAAAGCCGGTGAGGGAGTGGAAAGAAAGAAACTGGTTGACGGCCCCGGCTCGGAAGGCGCCGCCGAAGTCGGGGTCCAGAAAGTGCTTCTGGACCAGCTTGAATGCCATCAATTCCCGCGTCTGGGAGCCGTGCGGAGTCTGGCGTTTGACGAAGAAGCGGTTGAAGAGCCCGTACTCCACTTCATTCGTATCGGTGATGGAATCCAGGTGGTCGAAGCGGAGGAGCCGCTCGAACTGATCGATGCCGGTCCGGTACTGATAACGGAATGTCGGCTCGATCAGGTGCTTCAAGGACCCGCCCTGCGAAGCGTCGCCGTAGATTCGCGAGAGGCCCCATCCCTTCAGATCCAGCGTCAATTCGGCGTATCGGCGCGAGAAGCCCTCTTCGCTGAACTCCTCGGGCGAGTCGCCGTCGCCGGACTCGGCCAGACTGTTCCCATAGAAGGTCTCCCGTAGAGCCAGCCTCGGGGTCAGCCGCAGGCCCTGGGCCAGAGGAATGGACGTATAGACCTGGGGAAAGAAGTCCACGCGTTGGGTCAGGCCTGAGGTCTCGAGCAGCGAATCGCGCCGCGTGAGCCCCTCGGCCGAGGTGTCCAGATCCAAGTAAATGGGAATCCCGCGAAATCGATGGCCGCTCAGTCGAAACTGGGCGCCTGGAGCGCTCTGCACGACGACGTTCCCCTTCGGGAAAAGAGTCTCTTCCCGGGAAAAGGAGATGTTGAGGCTCCTGGCTCCTTGGTTCCGGGTCAAAAAGAGGGTGGAGCTTTCGGTGGGCCGGGTAGCGGTGAAGAAGTTGTCGGAGAACACCTGCCGAAAGGTGAAATTGGAGACGAAGTTGAAATCGGCCACCGCCCGGTAGCCGTTTCCGAACCGGGTCTCGCCCTGGCCGTTGAGGCTGGCGCCTCCCTGATCCAGGCTGTCTTTGATCAAATATCCGTCCAACTCCAGAGAGCTGGTCCGGTTGGGCCGGGTCCGGAGGGCGAAGCCGTGGCCGAATCCACGCTTCGAGTAATAGTCCTCATGGAAGATGATGTCGGTGCTCCGGCCCAGCACCAGATAGACCGACTGGCTCAGACGCCTTCCCTTGTTGTCGGAGGCGCCGGTGCTGGGAAGCAGGAATCCGCTGGAGCGCTCCTTCTTCTCGGTGGGAATCGACATGAAGGGGAAATAGAAAACCGGGATGTTCTTGATCTTGAAGAAGGAATGGTGAATCCGGGCCCTCTCGCCGCTTTTGATGGTCCCCTTGCTGACGGTGAAGCTCCACTTGGGGACGGCTTCCTGACAAGCGGTCAGAAAGCCATTTCGGGCTTCATAGCTGTCGGGACCGGTCTTGAAAAGGGTTTCGGCCTGGACCAGGATGTTCCTGTCGGTGGCGCCCTCCACTTGCCTCAGAATCCCCGTCTGCGTCTCCAGGTTCAGCTCTCCGCCGGTGCCCTTGAGCTGGAGGTCGCCCCGTTTAACTTCGAAACTCTCCAGGATCAGGAGCTGGCCGGTGCGGGAGTCGTAGGTCATCCTCCCGGCTTCGATGGTGCTGCCCTGGTGGGTAATGACGACTTGCCCTTCGGCGACCCAGAGATCTTTCGACTCCCGGGCAAGCCGGTCGGCCTCGATGGTGACGGTGCCGCTCTCGGACACGAGTTCGACCCTTGGCCGGTCCTGGGATTGTTCCATGGCCGGGAGGGCCAGCAGCAGTAGGATTCGCACAGCAGACACGGGTCAAAGATAGTAGCAGAATGGCTCCGCCGTCCATTCCCAAGCCCTGTTCCCGTCGTCTGGCTCCAGCCTGGAACGGCCCTGAGACGGTGTGCTAACCTTTCCACAAGATGGCAGAGAAGAAGGATCCGGGAATTCGGGAGAGATGGCCCTCCTACAGCATGGTCGAGTCCCGGATGCGGAAGATCTACTTCAAGTTCTACCAGGCGACCTACAAGTCTTCTCCCATCGACCGCAAGCAGAAGGAACTGATCGCCATCGCCGCGTCCCTGGGATTCAAGTGCGAGGGTTGTCTGGACGGCCATCTCCGGAAGGCGCTCAAGTACGGCGCCACGCCGGAAGAGATCAGCGAGACCATTTCCATTGCCATGGGTGTCGCCGCCGCATCCGTCGTGGACCAGACGGACCAAGCCGCGGAGCGCTTGCAGGTGAAGCACTTCGATTAGTTCCTTGATCCCAGATTCCTGTGCAAGTGGACGAAGGATATCGGGTAGGGGCGCCTCTCGTGGGCGCCCTCTTCGGAAGAGCGATTCTTCGACTGCCAAGTCGCCGTTTCGGGACTTCTGATGGGCCTGAGTTCTGGCTTGACTTGAACCGCCAACCACAAGCCGGCCGGCACCGGAATCGTGGCACAGCGATTCGCAGCCGCTAACCGTGAGGTCAATGGTTTCAGAAAAAAGTGGCTTATCCGGGAGGCGATGGAGAGAGCATCGCAAACGCCTGGTGGATTGGGTGCGTCTCCAGTTGATCGGTCCGGCGCGGGATGGCCTTCTGAAAGGATCGCCTCTCGAGCGGTATCCCACCGGCGTTCTACACCCCGTGGAACCAGGATTCTCGGGCCTCGATCCGGCGAGTCCGGAGGACGACGAGGACCACGAGACGCCTCTCGGTGGCGACCAGGCGGAGGATCTGAAGATGGTCCAGCCGGTTCGCCGGCGGCGTTACGTGCCCCCCTCCTCGGTCGGTTTTTCCTTCTTTGTCCATTCCGGCGACGGCGTGAGGCTGCGCATCACGGCATCCGCGGCCGTTTACGAACGGACAGGTGAGAGAGATGATCGAGGTCGGTTTCGGGGGCGCGAATACCGGCGCAAGCCCCTCGAATGCGCCCTGGAATGGACCGGGAGCGAATCCAGGCAGTCGGAAGACCTGCTCCTCGAAGTGCGCCGGCGGCCCCATGGGCAGGGCCGCATCCTCACCGTGGTCTTCGCGAACCGCAGGAAGCCAGCCCGAATCGGTGAGGACCGCGACGAGCGTTGCCTGTTCGAGGCGGGCCTGGAATGCGAAGTTGTGAACGGCGAGTTGGCCGAGTACCCACGCGTCGATCCGAGCCTCCTCACCGAGGAAGAGCAGGAACTCGAGCTTCAGTATCGCGAAAAGCGCATCTACGCGGTGGGCCACGGGGCGGCAGTGGACTGGTCCGTTGAATCGGGGACGCCCCCCACGATCCGGACCCGATTCATGCCGGAGGTGGACGTGCCGCTCGTAACGGTCAAAGCCCGGGGTGTCGATGAGGACGTTTTGGTCATGAAAGACCTAGCCGAAGCCTCCTCCGAAGCGGTTCCGGACCGGCTCGACGCTTTCGTGAATGGATACGAGCGCTGGATCAGGGAGCAGGCCCGGGCCGCCGAGGACCTGGAAACCGCGGTGGAACGGGACACTGCCGAGCGAATCTGCGGACGGATGGCCACGGCGCGGGACCGCATGTGCCGGGGGGTGGCGTTGCTCCGGACGGATGCCGGGGCGAGGTTCGCATTCCGGCAGGCCAATCGGGCGATGCTGGCGCAGATGGTGCGGCAGGATCGCAACCGGGCTGAAGGGAAGCCGGACGAAACCAGGGACTTGCGGGAGTACCGGTGGCGGCCGTTCCAGCTCGCCTTTCTGCTGGCCGTCATCGAGTCGTCCGTCCGGGAGGAGGACGACTTCCGCGGCGTGCTGGACTTGATCTGGTTTCCCACGGGCGGCGGCAAGACGGAGGCCTACCTGGGCCTGGTCGCGTTTCTGATCGTGTGGCGGCGCTTGCAACACGGGACGTTGGGCGGCGGTACGGTGGTCCTGATGCGCTACACCCTGCGTCTGCTGACACGGCAGCAGTTCGAGCGTGCGACCCGCATCATCTGCGCCCTGGAGTTGTTGCGCCGAGAGGATCCGGCACGGCTTGGCGATGAGCCGATCACCGTCGGCATGTGGGTCGGCCGCGCGGCCAGTCCGAATACCTGCCTGCAGGCGAAGGATTGCGTGAAGGAACTGGCGGCGGGGGATGAAGATGCCGGTCACGAACTCGTGCTGAGAACATGTCCGTGGTGTAATCGGGAGTTCGAGGCGCCTGGGAGCTACCGGGCGACGCTTGAGTCGTTTGCCTTCCTGTGCCGGAATCCCGAATGCGAGTTCGGTCCGGATGGCGAGTCGGACGAGCCGGCCCCGCTGCCTTGCAACGTCGTTGACGAGGCCTTGTATCAACGCCCGCCAACGCTCCTGATCGCCACCATCGACAAGTTCGCCCGCTTGGCCTGGGAGGAACGGTCTTCAGTCTTCCTCGGTAGACGGCCGCCTGGAAGCCGCTTCCCCCGCCGCCCTCCGGAACTCGTGATCCAGGACGAGCTCCACCTTATCGCCGGACCGCTCGGGTCCGTGGCCGGCCTCTACGAGGCGGGGTTGGAGACGGTGCTGGAGCAACGCGGCGTGCGCCCCAAGTACGTGGCGTCGACGGCCACCATCCGCATGGCTCGGGAGCAGGTGAGAAGGCTGTACGGGCGAAAGATCGCCGTGTTTCCGCCGCCGGGGCTCTCGGCGGATGATTCGTGGTTTGCGCGGACGGATCCATCGAGGCCGGGCCGGCTCTATGTCGGATACTTGGCGCCGGCGCTGGATCAGAGGCGCTGCCTGGCGCCGTTGGCGGCCGCCCTGCTGCATGCGCCGTTGGCCGTGTTTCAGGATCAGCAGGACCGGGACGATCTGCTGGAGGCCTGGTGGACCCAGGTGATCTATCATGGCAGCCTGCGCGGCGTCGGCATCAGCCACAACGCCTTTGCGACCTCGGTGCGCGACTTGGTGCGGCGTCTCGACCGGGAGCTCATACAGGCGGTCCGGGACGGCGCCGGGTCCGACGGTGAGTCGATGGCCGACTTTGTGAGGACCGATGCGGGAGGGGCGGCCGAGTTGCGGCAGAACGTGGTGCAGCTCACCAGCTTCTCGCCGCCGCAACGGAACGCCCGGACCTTCGATCAGTTGCATTTTTGCCGGGGCGAGCCGGACTGCCTGGATGCGGTGCTGGCCACGAGCATGATCTCGGTGGGCGTGGATGTCGACCGATTGGCGGCGATGGTCATCAACGGCCAGCCGCTCACCACCGCCGAGTACGTTCAGGCCAGCAGCCGAATCGGCCGCGCCGCCGTCCCGGGCCTCGTTTTCGCCAACTATTACCGCCACCAGGCACGCAGCCTCTCCCACTATGAGAACTTCCGTCCCTACCACGAGTCCTTCTACCGATTCGTGGAGCCGACCAGCGTGACGCCGTTCACCTACCAGGTCCGCACCCGCGCCCTGCATGCCGCCCTGGTGACCGCTCTGCGCCACGGGGGCGACGCCTTGAGTCGGAACCAGGACGCCGGCGCATTCGACGCGAACGACGACCGGGCGAGGGCGGTGATCCGACGATTGAAGCGCCGGTGCCGGGAAGCCGACGAGGCTCGGAGCGAGATCACGGGCCACCACCTCGACCGGCTCGCCGAACGGTGGCACCAGGAAGCGCGGCGTTGTGAGCGGCAGAGGCGACGGCTGAGCTACCAGGCGAACGATCGATCCGCCGACGGCCTGTTGCGCCAATTCGACGACCCGCCTTCCCGGGGGCTGTGGCGGACGCTGAACTCCATGCGCAACGTTGAGGACACGGGAGTGTTGCAACGCGATGACTGACGAATCCATGCCGGTGCGGCTTTCACACCTGCTGCGGCACTGTTCCGTGGGCGCGGTGGTCAGGGGGCCGGATCACCTGGTGACGGTGAAGGACACGACTTTCTGGAAGGGCAGCGACGAACAGGGGATTCGCCATGTCGAGCGGGTGTGCCGCGCCCTGAAGATCAACAAGGCCCTGCGCACGCCGCCGAAGGCGAAGGTGGAGAACAACGGCCGGGTTTCCGGACACCCCATACCGGCCATGCGTTTTCCGGGCTGGACGCGGTGCTCCAGGTGCGGCCTGCTGCATCATCGCCCGTGGCGGCGCGCCCGAACGGACCGGACCGAATCACGCGGCGAGGTGCAGATCGACCCGTCCCACTGCTCGGGTTCGGCGCCGCGTCGCGGGATGGGTGGTGACGTTCCGGTCTGCGGGGGCAAGCTGGAACAGGTCCCCTGGGTGCTGGCTCACGAACACGGATACCTGGCGGAGGTGCCCTGGCATGCTCTGGCGCACTCCGAGCCGAGGCACTCGGCCCAACGAGCGTGTCGTGCGGATTGGGTTAGTCCGTACCTGGAGATTCAACCTGGCGATCGGGGATACCGGGTTCTTTGTACGAAATGCCGCGCCTCCGGTCCCATCGAGTCACGCTTTCCCTATTCCGACCACGAATGGCAGCAGCCGTGGCTCCGCAAACCCCCCGAAAACAGGCCGGAGGGACTGGCCTGGATCCTGGAGATCAGTGACGTTCGCGTCCACTCCCCGGAGACCCGGACCGCCTTGGTCATCCCCCCCGAATCCCGCATCCGCAAGGGAACCGTGGTGGACCGGCTCTACAGCAGCACGGACAGGCAGGAGGAGATCCGGGAGTGCCGGACCGGCCTGCAGCGAAGGACGACTCTCAGGCGAATTGCCGCCGAGTGGGGTTGTGGCATCGATGAAGTCGAAGAGGCGCTCAAGGAGATTGACTGTGGATACCCGCTCTTCGGGGTATCCGTCGGCGCTGGAGATCTGCTCGGCAGCGAGTACCGGGCGTTGATCGGGGAGATCCCGGACCTGCAAGAGGACGAGGACTTCGTCACCGAGCATCACACGCGGGCCTGGTCCGATCTCGGAGTGAAGCTGCAGGGAACCGCCGCCCGGCTGATCCCCGGCGTGGACCGGCTGATCGCCGTCAACCGACTCAAGGAAATCTTGGTGCTCGATGGGTTCCGGCGTCTCGAAGGCCGAATGACACCGCCGGATCTCACCGGGACAGCCGACTGGCTGCCGGCACTGGAACTCTACGGAGAGGGGATCTTTTTCACCTTGCGCGAGTCGTTTCTGAGGCGATGGGAGGCGGACAGGCTGGTTCGGAACCGCACCCGGATATTTCTCGACCGCTTCAATGGGTCGGGCGTCCGTTCACCGATGGGACCTCCAACGGTTTCTCCCCGCTTCCTGGTCCTGCACACGCTGGCTCACCTGATAATCCGGGATTTGGAGACAAAGGCCGGATATCCAGCCGCGTCGTTGCGGGAACGCATCTATTGCCAGAGCAGGGGCGCCGCGGACTCCGGGTCGATGGCGGGAGTCCTGATCTATGTCGCCGTGCCGGACACGGAAGGTTCCCTGGGCGGCCTGATGAGTCAGGCGGAGCCGAGCCGGTTTCTCCGACTGTTGAGTTCGGCGGTCGAGGGGGCCGAATGGTGCTCGCTGGATCCGGTCTGCGCCAGGCAGGAAGGTCACGGGCCCGATCTCCTGAACCGTGCCGCCTGCCATGCCTGCGCCCTGCTTCCGGAGACGAGTTGCGCCTTCGGCAACGTGCTGCTGGATCGCGCCTTCGTCACGGAAGTCGCCGGCGGCATTCCGGGGCTGTTCGACATCGTGCAAGGTCCGGATCAACGGGGCTGACATGGCAAAGCGCCGGTTCGAGCTGCCGGGCATCCAGGATCTGAGCAAGGAGCAGGAAGCGGCTCGGGCCCTGCCCAAGGAGGGCCAGCATCTGATTGTCGGCGGCCCTGGAACCGGTAAGACCGTACTGGCGTTGATCCGCGCGCGGCGCCACGCTCGGGACCGTGACTCTCATGTTTTCCTGGTTCACAACCGCCTGCTCCATCGTTGGGGCGTCCAACTTGCCGGCGAGACGGTGTCGAGCACCACTTGGACTAAATGGTTTGGCAGGAAGATCTGGGAAATAACCGGCCAATTGCTGCCGACGAAGGGTTCCGATCCCCCCGGTGGATTCCAACCCATCGACTGGGACGCTGTTTTGGAGCTCGTGAAACGTGTAGGACCACTCAGAGATGCTCCGTATTTGGTGATCGACGAAGGCCAGGACATGCCGCCCGAGTTCTACCGGTCGCTGGTTCGGCTGGGCTTCGAACGTTTTTTCGTCGCGGCGGATCAGAACCAACAGATCACGGACGCCCACAGCAGTCGGAAGGACATCGAAACGGAGTTGGGCATCAACACGAAAGACGTCGTCGAGTTGACCGACAACTACCGCAACAGTGCGCCGGTGGCGAAGCTGGCCCGCGTGTTCTACACGGATGATCCCGCCAGCCCACGGCCGGTGCTGCCTGAGCGCTGGGGAGTTCCGGCATCGATCGTCTACTATCCGCCGGAACGCTTTGACGAGATCTGCGAGCGGATCGTCAGGCTCGTCGATCGCGATCCGACGAAAATGGTCGGTGTCCTGGCTCCGAATAACTACGTTCGCCAGCGTTATCTCGACGGTTTGTGCGCCGCGGAAGGAGACGCCCTGGACCATGATCCTCCGACCATCGAAACCTTCCACGGCGACCATCGGCCCGATGTCCGGTTCGATGAAGGCGGCATCCTGGTCATCAACTGCCAAGCCTGCAAGGGCCTGGAGTTCGATGTCGCCGTACTGGCCGACATCGACCAGCACTACTATCGGCCTGACGATCGGGAAGCGGCGATGAAGCTCTTCTACGTCATGGTGGCGCGGGCGCGGGAGCAGGTGGTCCTCCTCCGGCAGGACGGAGCCGAAAGTCGAATCGAGCTGATACTGCCCCGGGACCGCGCAGTCCTTCGGAAGAAGCGTCTGGGAAGGAGGAAGGCGAGTTGAGGGCTCAGGGAACTCTGTTAAGCGACATGGGCCGAGCGCCTGAGAAACTCAACAGAAGGCAGGCTCCGACGGCGGGCTACCTGGTTACCAATCACCTGAATCTGATGTATATGCTGGGGGCGGGCCTCGTTGTGCCACGCTCCGGGTTCGGCACCAAGTACTACCGGGATACGCTCGATTGTTGTCCGGGCTGGATTCCGTTGTTCACGGGCAGACCACGCCGCGAAGCCGTCGACTACTCCCTAGTCGAGGCGAAACACCTGAAACCGTGCATTGTGAGAATTTCCATGAAGCAGCTCTCCGGCCGGGTGTTGTCGCTCGAGTCGGGCGGTCTTCAGGAACGCTGCTTTCCCGACGAGGTGGGCCGGGCCGAGATGCTGTTCCTGCCGGCGCCGCTCCCGACCTCTGCAATCGAGAGGATTCTGTTCCGGTCGGTGGAGGAACGGAAGGCGTGCGAGACGGCCGCCCGGGATTATGCCAATGTCCCCTGGGCCGAGTTCAGCACCAGGACGGACAGGTCGCGATTCTCGAACGCGTCGAAGGATTCCTGGCCTCCGGAACGGGTTCCCGACTCTCGGGAAGCACCCTTGGGTCCCGCGCAGGCCGCCGGCGGCATCCTGGCGATGCTCCGGCTGACGGGCAATCGTGGCGCGACGGCGATGGGAGACCAGGTAGAGTCCTTGGGCTTGTCCGCCTGTCGCATAGCATCGGATCCGCCACCGGAACCCGCGCCCGAGCTGGCGGACACGATTCTGGCGGGGCTCGGATCCTGGATGTACTCCGGCGGTGGACCGCGGCTGAGAGCGGAGTCGATTTCCGACACCGCCGGGCGGAATGCATGGCGGCAGTTGTTCTGGGGCGCCGTGGTCCGGCTCGCGCAGGAGATGGACGCGGATGCCGGGGCCGATACGGCTGCCATGCTGCTCGACTACTTCGGCGACGCCTCGATGCGGATGTCATCCCGTTTGCGCGAGCGGGTCCGGGGACTCGGGGACGATCTCGAGTCCCTGACCGGATTGGGGGAGTTTCGAGCCTCGGATCTGTGGCGGAAGTACTCGACTCCGCTGCCTCGGGCGATGTCGCTGCTGTTTCTTCGACGGACCTGTGCCGAACTGCTGGAATTCCAGGCTCCGGAACTGAGGGAAGAAGACTGGCTGGCGGCTGCGGTCCTGTTCGGCGCCCGTTCCGGCTGGCTGTCGTTGCCGCTGTCGCTGCGGGGTGGACCGGCGGCCTCCCGGGCCGTTTCCCATCGTATGGCTGCCATGAGCCATCGCATGGCTGACTCCGGCTTCGAATTGGGACGGGCGCCGGAACGCCCGAAACCCCTCTCCGAGTGGTTTCTCGGCGGTTGGAACGCTCGCCAGCATTCCGCTGCCTTGGAACTGGCCCGGAAGCAAGGATGGGATTGTCTTGAGACGCGGGTGAAATTGGTGCAGGGCGACTATCGTCTGAAGGTCGGGCGAGGCGGAATGGAGATCGTGTTTCCAGGAGAAGCCAAGGCCGTCAAGTCGGCGGTGGACAAAGACCGGTTCTTCAAGCTGCTGGCGGAAACGGCGATCATCGATCCCAAGATCGAGGCGCGTGTGATCGAGAAATTGAATGCCTGAAACCATGGCGATGCTTTCGACTGTTGCCGGTGTATCAGGTCCACCTCATAGTCCACCAAATTGACAACTCAGCCCGGATTGGTAAAAAATCGTCTTCGTCAGGTGGCCCCATCGTCTAGTGGCCTAGGACGCCGCCCTCTCAAGGCGGTAACACGGGTTCGACTCCCGTTGGGGCTACCATCTCTCCTTCCGGAAACACGGATACGCGGGTCGAAGTGGGATGCACCGGCCTGCAGTGCCGGCACTTCGACCGCAGTGTAGGATGAAACGATGAAGAATCACGCCGTTTCAGGCTGTCTGCTGGTTTTCCTTTGCGTTCACGTCTCTCCGGCTCAACCCCCCGGGCAGGAAGAGCCGCTGGAACTTGGTTCGCGCCTGGAGCTGTTCGTCGACGACACCCTGATCGAATCCATGCGGGGCGTGGAACTGAAGCTCCATCCCCCCCGTTCGGCCGGCAAGGTCCTCGCTTTCGACCGCCCCTGGGAGGGGGGTACGAGCGACTACATCTCGGTCTTCAAGGATGGGGACCTGTATCGCATGTACTACCGTGGCAGCACTCATGCCGCCAAGGGTCTGACCGTCGTCTCCATGCTGGAGCCGGGGGAAACCGTCACTTCCGACCATCCGGAGTGGACCTGTTACGCCGAGAGCCGGGACGGAATCCACTGGACCCGTCCTTCCCTGGGCCTGTTCGAGTTCAATGGATCCAAGGAGAACAACATCGTCTGGACCGGGGCCCATGGAGACGCGTCGCATTGCTTCATGGCCTTCAAGGACGAGAATCCCCGGGCGCCCGGCGATCAACGCTACAAGGCCCTGGCCAGCTACCATACTCCGGGTCTGAAGCACGTGATGGGAGTCGTGTCTGCCGACGGGATCCGGTGGCGACTCATCCAGGACGAACCTCTCATCACGCAGCAGGTGGACTGGGGAGGCGACCTGGCCTTCTGGGACTCGGAACGGGAGGAATACGTCGCCTATCTCCGGGGCCTCCGGGGCCAGAGGGTCCGGGAGGTCGTGCGGTCCACTTCCCCCGATTTCATCCACTGGAGCGAGCCCGAATACATCGATCTGGGTGACACCAGGCCCGAACACTTCTATACGAATGCCGCGAACCCCTACTTTCGAGCTCCCCACATCTTCCTGGCTTTCCCCCGTCGCATGGTTCCCTGGCGCACTCTGGAACCCTTCCGGTCCCAGCGGTACGCTGGAGCGTCGGACGTGGTCCTCCTCAGCAGCCGCGACGGACAACGGTGGCAACGCACCTTCATGGAAGCCTTCATCCGGCCCGGTCGACACGTCCGGAACTGGATTCATCGCGCCAACACGCCGGCGACCGGTCTGTTGCCCACCGGGCCGGACGAGATTTCCCTCTACGTGCAGCGGCATTACACCTTCCCCAGCGTTCACCTGGAGCGGTTCGTACTGCGCACCGACGGCTTCGCCTCCGTGAATGCCGGCGCCGCAGCAGGTGAATTCCTGACCAAGCCGCTGATCTTCGAAGGCGAATCGCTCGTCCTGAATTTCGCGACGTCGGCCGCCGGAAGCATTCAGGTCGAGATCCAGGACGTGTTCGGTAATCCCATGCCAGGCTTCGCCCTGGAGGAATCGCCGATCCTGTGGGGAGATGAAATCGAGCACAAGGTGCGCTGGGATCGGAGCCGTTCCCGGAAGACCTCCGAGCAATTGATGCGGAGGATCACGGGAGACCCGGTGAGACTGCGCTTCGTGATGCAGGATGCGGATCTCTATTCCTTGAAGTTTCGATAGCATCTCCCTCCTGGCCGGTCTGAAGTCGAGTGCCCTGCCAGGACGAATTCTCAATTGGCACGGATGGTCAACAACCGAGGAACACCGCCCAAATGAACATGAAACGCCGCTTCAATTCAATTCTGGTGGGGTTGGTCTGCAGTCTCTCGTGGGGAATCTCCCTCTCCCAGACGGACTCCTCTCCGGTGGTGACGCATATCTTCACCGATTGGACCAAGGTGGATCCCGGAAACGCCATTTTCCCCGTCGATCTGACCTACGTGGACGAGCACGATCAGCAACTGATCGCCAAAGTGCGCGACTACTACAAGGCCACCATGCACATCTCCGAAGGACCCACTGCTTCCCGGAGAATAAGGGCCGCCAGCGGCGTGAAGATCGGCATCGAGAAGGGACGGCTGGTCGGTCCCTGGCTCAAGCCGGAGAAACCTTGGGAAAGAAGCGGCATCGGGCCCAAGACCGTGCTCCACGAGGATGGCCGCTACCGCCTCTGGTATGGCTGCGGCTGGACCGTGCGAGACCGCGCAGTAGTGGCCCCTGACGGCCGCTTGAAACTGGGATCGGACGGAGGAGGCTCCGGGGTGTGCTATGCGGAGTCCGAGGACGGCCTGAACTGGAAACGGGTCTCCATGGGAATGCTGGAGTTCGAGGGAAGCCGGGACAACAATCTGATTGCCTTCAACGCTCTGGCCGGAATCAACGGTCACATCTTCATCGATCCCAATGCTCCTCCCGAGGAGCGGTACAAGACCACCAGTCTCACCAATATCCGGTTGTTCAGGCCGGACGCCAAAAGCATGGGCGGCATCCTGGGAGCGGCCGTCTCTCCTGACGGGATCCACTGGAAACGCCTTCCGGAACCGCTCTGGGACACGTATTTCAACAACGACGGCGTTCCCAGCATCTACTTCGACGGCAAGTTGAAAAAGTACGTGATGCTGATGCGGCAGAACTATCCTCGCCGCCGCAGCATTGCCCGAGCCGAGACCTCGGATTTCCGCCGGTGGCCCCATCCCACCCTGGTCCTGACTCCCGGACCCGAAGAGTCACCTTCCGACGACTTCTACAACAACACCTACCTCCACTACCCGGGGACGGAGAACACCCACCTCATGGTGGCCTCCGTCTACCATCGGGACACAAGCCTGGTCGACCTGCGGATGGCCACGAGCCTCGACGGCATCGTCTGGAATTGGATCAGCCGTGAATCCATCGTGGAGTTGGGCGAGCCGGGGGGATGGGCCGGCGGCTCCATGTACGCCGTCTCCTCCATGGTGCAACTGCCTGACGGCCGGATCGCGGTTCCCATTGTCGGGAGCAGCTGGTCCCACAACGAGTGGTGGAAGGTCCGGTTCCAGAAGGATCGCGAGTGGCCTCGGGGAATCGGATGGGCCACCTGGGAGGATGGCCGTCTGGCCGGCATCGAGGCCGCGCAGGAGGGCCGGTTCACGACCCAGCGCTTTCGCTTCCAGGGCAAACCGGTGGAGGTGAACCTCAGGACTCACGGTGATTCCGGATCGGTAGCTGTCGAGTTGATGGTTGAGGGAGATCCGAACCGAAAAGTCTATCCGGCTCAACCGATTTCAGGAAACCATCTCTGGGTTCCGCTGGCTTGGAAGGATGGAGAGGGAGTCGGGAACTTGGCCGGGAAGACCGTGCGCCTTCGTTTTCGACTCTTCAATGCCAAGATCTTCGGTTTTCGTAGCGAGGGAATGGTTGCCGTCGACCCCCTCAGGAGGCCGAAGAGCGAATAACACTCGGTTCAGGTTCGGGTCCGGAATTCCCGGGAACGGGCAGGAGGACCCGAAAGGTGCTGCCCCGGCCCGGAATGCTCTCCACCGACACGGTTCCGCTGTGAGCCAGCACCACTCTCTTGACGATGGAGAGGCCCAATCCGGTTCCACCCAGTTCCCGGGAACGGGCCGTGTCGACCCGGTAGAAGCGTTCGAAGATCCGGTCCAGGTGTCGGGCGTCGATGCCGATTCCGCTGTCCCCAACCTCCAAGAGCGCTTGCTCTCCCTCCTGGCTCAGGCTGACCGTGACCTCGCCCCTTTTGGGTGTGTACTTGAGGGCGTTTCCCACCAGGTTCGAGGTCACCAGGCAAAGGCCTTCCATGTCGCCGGTGATCCACATGGGCCGGTCCGGGACTCGAATGTGGAGTTGGACGCCCCGAACTTCCGCCGTCGGAATGGCTTCTTCCGCCGGAACGGCAACCGTATCTCTCAGGTCGACGAGTTCTCGGGAAACACCCTCCTCGGACTCCATTCGGGACAGGGTCAGCAGGTCGGTCACGATGGAGGAGAGGCGGAGAGACTGGTTCCGGGTCTTCCGAAGGAACCGGTCTCGCGTCTGAAAGGTCATTTCCGGGTCATCCAGGATCGTTTCCACGAGAGCTTGGATGGCCGCTACGGGCGTCTTGAGTTCGTGGGAGACGTTGGCCACGAAGTCCTGCCTCATGGTCTCGACCCTCAGGCGCTCCGAGACGTCGTGCATCACCACTACGGCTCCCACCGGCGCCTGGTCCCCGTTGCGGAGAGGCGTGGCCTTGACCTCGATGGAGCGGTCTCGCGGGGACGACCTGAGTTCCAGGCTGGTGTTCACGCCGGTCCCTTCACGGAGGGTTTGGGAAATGGTCTCTGAGATCTGGGGAATCCGCGTCGTTTCCCAAACCGGTTTGCCGAGGCTGGCCGACGGTTCCGCGCCCAGAATCCGGCCCGCAGCTTCATTCATGTGAAGGACGCGTTCGTTCTCGTCGACGGCTACGACTCCCTCCGCCATGCCTCCGAGAATGGCCAGGAGTTGCCGATGATCGGTCTCGAACGTCTCCATGCGCCGCTGGCAACTGCGGGCCATCCGGTTGAGTGCATCTCCCAGCTCTCCAATCTCGTCGGACCGGGCGATGGAAAGGCGCTGGCCGTAATCGCCCTTGGCCATGGACTCGGCGACGCGAGTCATTGAAACCAGAGGTTTGAGCAGGCGTCGAGCCACCAGCAACCCGAGGATCAAGGCAGCGGCGGCGACAGTCACGGTGCCACCCAAAACGGCCCTTCCCGATCTTCCCAGCCGCTCATCGATCGCCGAAAGCGGCATGGAGACGCGTATATATCCGAGAATGCCGGAACTCTCAGCTACGGGCAGTGCCAGAGAGATTCCTGGGACTCCACGGAGTTCGCTCAATCTGGGACGGTTATCCAGACCGTGGGATCGAGCCCTGAGAATCTCCGGCCGGGTCAGCTGGTTGTCCATCTCGGCCGGGTCCTGGTCCGAATCCGCCAGAACGACGCCGTCGGCGCCGATGACGGTGAGCCGGGCACCCATTTCCAGGCCCAGGATGCGGAGTCGATGCTTGAGTTCCGTTGCCGATTCGTCAGCGGGACGGCGCCGGGTAAACTCCCTGAGAAAGAGGGCGTGAGTGCGAAGTGAAGTCTGGATCTCCTCGAGGGAATCTTCCTTGATTCGCCGAAAGACCAAACCGCCCAGTATGGAAGCGGTCAACACGATCAGGACGAAATAGCCTAGATAGAGTTTCCACAGCAGGCGGGAACGGAGCATCTACTGCATGTATTCGTCGTGGAAGCGGTAGCCCACGCCCCTGACGGTCTCTACGAGATACCTGTGGGCCCCCAGCTTCCGGCGGACTGCACCGACATGGACGTCGATGTTGCGATCGTCGATGAAGGTACCTTCTCCCGCTACCCGGTTCAAGAGTTGGTCCCGGGTAAGGACCCGACCTGGCTGGGACGCCAGGCAATGAAGAAGGCGAAACTCGGAAGCGGTCAGGTCGACCCGTTTGCTGGCGACTCGCAACTCGTGGCGTCCGGCGTCGATTACGACGTCACCCACAACGATTCTTTCTCGGCTCTGATGGTCCTGGAGCGGCCCTCTGCGGAGAACCGCCTTGACCCGCTCCATGAGTTCCCTGGGGCTGAAGGGCTTCGACACGTAGTCGTCAGCGCCCAGGCCCAATCCCAGGACGACGTCGCTCTCTTCTCCACGGGCCGTGACCATGATGATGGAAACGGCTCGCGTACGAGGGTCGGCCTTCATGCGGCGGCAGACCTCGACTCCGTCGAGACCGGGGAGCATCAGGTCCAACAGAACCAGATCGGGGTCGAGACTGCGTACCAGTTCCAGGCCCCGTTCCCCATTCGGAGTCGCTTCCACCTGATACCCGTCTCTCTGCAGGTTGTGAACGATGATCTCCTGGATATCGGGTTCATCCTCGATGACGATGACTTGCTTGCTGGTATTCATGGGGGTGCTTCCATCCCGGATGATCTAGTGCCAATGGAAGTCTACATGCAGATTTTAAAGGGGGAATAAAGAGCCCGTTAAACGTTATCTGAGAATCAAAGTGTGGCCGGGACCTGTGACATGGTGGGTGATTCAGTTGTCCCTCGGCGCGGCCAGCTCCTCGGGGATCAAGTATCCCGCCTGCATGAACGAAATGACGTCGGCCAGTTCCTGACGAGTCAGATTCTCCTCGAAACCTTCGGGCATGACCGACACCGCCGAAGCCCGGATCTCGGCGATTCGGCCCCGGAGAATGGTCTCCTCCTGATTCGGTCCGCTCCTGAGTGTGAGGGTGCCGGGAGTCTCGGCGGCGATGATCCCTCCATAGACTCTGCCGTCCCGGGTGGTGACGATGTAGTTCTGATAGCGCGACAGGATGAGTCCGCTGGGATTCAGGATGTCGAAGAGGAGCTGTTCGCGCGTATGGCCCTGGACCGCTGTCCGCAGCCCGGGGCCGACGCCAACCCCCTGATCCGGCTCGTGGCAGCGGGCGCATTCCTGGCGGAAGACATCCCGGCCGTTGATCGGGTCGGCCTCCAGCTCCAGGATCGGCAGGTATGCTTCGACCAGTGCCTCCCGGTCCGTGGTATCCGCCTCAAAGACCTGCGCGGCCTGTTGCCGGATCTGCTCCCGTGGGTGGTTTCTCAGGAACTGCTTCTGCTGATGTTCCAGCGCGGCCCGTTCGACGGCGCCGCTCTCGACGGCGTTCAAGAGAGCCTGTACCCGTTCGGGGTGGTTGAGGAGGATCGCCAGAGCGGCCGCACGGAAATCCGGGGAGAACCTGCTCCACCCTTCGAGGACCAGGCGGCTGACACCCGGGTCTTCGAAATAGGAGAGGGTTTCCAGGGTGGCCTGCGTCAACTCCGGATCCGGGCCGGTCAGAAAACGCGCCAAGATCGGTTCGACCTCCCGGTAGGGGGCGGACGCGAGCATCCGGATGGAACTGGATCTCCGCGTTGCTGAAAGGGTCTCGTCCAAGACGGCCTTCCTGGCGGCCGCCACCAGAGAGGGGACGCGGAAGTGTTTCCCGACTCTGGCCGCGGCGTCGCGCACCTCTTGTGAACGGCTGGCCAACAGGCTTCGCAGTGACCCGGTCGCACCTGCCGGCTCCAGGTGGAGCACCTGTCCCAACTCCAGGCCGCGGGCCAGCCCCGTCAGCCCCGCCGTCTGCCATCGTTTCTCCCGAAGCGGCCGGGACCGGGCCAGCAGGCGAACCAGGCGCTGGATTTCCTGGCCCCGGTTGCGGGCACCTACGACGGCGGCCAGATCCTCCAGGAAGCCGGTCTTGTTCGGAGTCGGATCCTTGAAATAGCCGCGTTCCGCCACCATCGATTCCAGCAACTGCAGAGAGGAGCCCGCGTCGGAACTGAGGATAGCGGCTCGTTGCCACGGGTCCTCCCCGTGACGGGCCAGCAGGTCCCGGAAGGCGTCAAGCACACGGGGACCGGAAAATTCGCCCAGGCTCAGGGAGAGTTGGAAGGCGACACGGGGGGAAGGATCCGCCGTCATCTTCACCAGCCGGGACAGGAGACCGGGGAAGTCTTCGGCCAGGAGGACGGCCTGTTCCCGGACTCCCGGATGTTCGTCTCCCAGGGCCGCGCCGACGATGGATTCCTCCAGGGCGGACAGGCCTTCCAGCGCGTAAAGGGCATGGAGGCGGGCTTGGGGATTCTCCCGGTAACCCGCCATCTCTCTCAACGCGGGAAGGGCGGACCGGTCCTGCCGTTGGAGAAGAAGCCGCTGGGCGGTGAGGCGCCACCACTGGTTGGACGAGGCGAGATGCTCGACCAGCTCCGCTGTGGTGGCTTTGTGGAGGGCGGGCCGTACGTACGGTTTGGCAGCGGAATCCCGGGGCACGATCCGGTAGATGCGGCCGTGATCAATCCCGGCATAGAAGTTGAGGCCCTCCTTGATGGGCTCGGGAATGGAGGCCGGAGTTTCCACATACTGGCGGCAGATGTCGATGACATAGAGGTTCCCGTCGGGACCGACGGTGAAGTTGGCGGGCCGAAACCAGCGTGACGTGGAAGCCATGAATTCACGGCTCGCTTCCTCCTCAGCCCGGTTGGCGACGAAACTGACGCCACTGGGAGAGATGACATCCCGGTGGACGATGTTGCCGGCCACGTCGCCGGAGAAGGCGTTGCCCCGGTAGCGCGGGTGAAACGTATCTCCGTTGTAGATGGTGTTTCCCGTCGCTCCGGTGAAGGAGCCGGTGGAGGCCATTTCCCGTTCCCTCCCCAGCTCCCGGGAGCGCCGCTGCCGCATCCTCGTTCGTGCCTCGCGCCAAGCCTCGGGGGGAGTGAGCTGGAAGATGCGCTGATCGTGTCCGGAGATGAATCGGGTGACGGGGGGAGCCGTCAGAAAGAGGTTGCGCTGGAGATAGCGCCGGGCCGCCACGACGTGCTGCACGTGTCTTCCGGACTGGGAGAAGAAGCGACGTCCCCACTCGTCAAAGCTCAGTCCGAATCGGGTGGCTCCCGAGGCCGCCTCGAATAGATTCCGGTCGAGACGAAACCTCAAGTCGGCGTTCAAGACCGAAACCGGTTCGGCGTCGGGCCGGCGGGAGAAGGTGATCATTCCCGCCTGGCTGTCATTGCCGGCGTAGATCCAGTTGTCGATCCCGAAACGCAGGTTGCTGAGCTGACCCTCAGGATCCACGAGGATCGTGAACCCGGTGAACAGCGGAGTCGTCTCATCCGCCCTCAAGTCTCCGTCGGTGTCCCGCAGATAAAGGATGTGCGGCGCCGAGCTCACCAGTACGCCGTCCTTCCACGGGAGGACGCTCTTCACGTTGGGGAGCCCCTCGGCGAAGACAGTGGAGTGGTCCACCCGGCCGTCGCCGTCCCGGTCTTCCAGGACGCGGACACGGCTCAAGGCCGGTTTCCCCTCGGGCGGCTGGTAGGGATAGTCCCGCATTTCAGCGACCCAGGCCCGTCCCTGTTCGTCGAACGCCAGCTCCACCGGATCGGTGACGTCGGGCTCGGCGGCGAAGATCTCCACCCGGAACTCGTCGCTGATGCGAAACGTCTCCAGCATTTCCTCCGGAGAGGGTGGAGTCGATGCGGGGTCCGGCCCGCATCCGGTGTTCAACAAAAGGAGGCCGAAAAACAGGAGCAGATAGTGCTTCACGAGGAGTTGCCTGAGTCTTCTACCAGCGGACGCCATGACGGTCCTTGGGGTATCCGGGGTCCCATTGGTGGAGCAGTTCATGCCGGGGCCGGGTGCGGGCCACGTTCTCGGCCAGCACGGCCTTCTTGTCCGGGTCGATCTCGACACCGAGGCCGGGCCCCGAAGGGAGCGCCATCTTGCCGTCCCGGAACCGGAGCATTCCGCCCCGGATGATGTCTTGAGTGGTCCACGGATAGTGCGAATCCACGTCATGCGTGATGTGGGAGATGGCGCACACCATGTGCACCTGGGTGGCCATGGAGATGCCGAGGTAGTTGTTGCTGTGGCCGGAGCAACCCCATCCCAGAGCCTCGCACGTGGCCGCCCAATGCCGGACGTTGTTGAGCCCGCCCATGTAGTGGGGATCCAGCAACACGATGTCGATGGCTCCCCGGTCGTACCCGGGGCGAATGTGCTCCATGCGGGTGACGCACATGTTGGTGGCAAGGGGAATGGACGTGCGTTTGCGCACCTCGGCCATGCCTTCCTGTCCCGGCGTGGGATCCTCCAGGTACTCCATCCCCAGCGGCTCCAGCTCGTGGGCGACCTTCACCGAAGTTTCGACGCTCCAAGAGGCGTTCGGATCGATGCGGAGCTTGGCCTGGGGCATGGCCTCCCGGATCCGGGTCAAGGCCTCGATCTCCAGCTCGGGATTGAGAACTCCCCCCTTGAACTTGCAGGTCGTGAATCCGTGGTCCCGGTGGAAATCCATGAATTCCCGGGCCATGGCCTCGGGAGTCTTGACATCCGGTCCGCCATCGACCGGAAGGACGAAAAAGTTGTAGGCCGAAAAGGGAGCCTCATCGCGGAAGGGGCCGCCGATCAGGTCGACGACCGGCCGGTCGATCACCTTTCCGATCAGATCCAGGCACGCGATTTCCACCGCGGCCAGGGATTCGGCATTGTGCCTTGGAGCGAATTCGGAGCGATGAGAGAGGCTATGGCGGAAAAACTCGATCTCGAAGGGGTCTCGTCCCAGTATGGTGTCGCGTGCGGCCTGGAGGGCTTTAAATGCCGCGCCTCCGATCTCGGCCACTCCCGTGAAGCCGTCGGTGGTCTCCAATTCCAGGATGGCCCGCTGGAAGTGGGTGTCGTGGACGTTCCACGAGTTCAGAAGCGCGTAGTCGGGCGACGCCACCAGCGTGGCCTCGAAGGAGCCGATCTTCATGCGGCTCCGGGGTCCCTCGGCCCGGGGCCGGCCGCTTCGCATCACCCCGTAGACCGCCGGCGAGAAGGCCAGGGCCATGTCCTCGACGCTGGCCAGTCCCGTCACGCCTGCGGCGGCGGCCATCCAGCGCCGCCGGTTCCAGGAACTCTTTCGGTGGTCGGCAGTCGCCATCATGTCGTCGCAATGGTAATGATGCGCCTGGAGATCCACAAGCTGGGAGACCGCGCGGCCGGCAAGAGAAACTACTCCTCGTGGATCACCATCTGCCGGTCGGCCGAGCTGTAGACGATCACCGCCAGCATGGGCTCCTCTCCCACCGTGACGGCCCGGTGGGGAACCCCGGTTGGAATGCGGACCAGGTCCCCTGGCTTCATGAGATGGGTCTTGTCCCCCACCGTCTTCCGGCACGATCCCGAGACCACATACAACAACTCCTCACAGTTGGGATGCGAGTGAAGAGGGTTCTGCTGCCCCGGGCTCAACTCGACGATTCCGAAGGTCTGCTCCGCATTGGGATCGATCTGGGAATTCATCATCCATCGGATCCATCCCCACGAGAACTCCAGCTTGGAGATCGCTTCGAGACTCCGGACACCGGAAGGACTCAACACTACCTCCTCGACTTGCTTTCGGGCATCGTTTTCAGCGGGCGGCGGATCGCCGGCGGGACCGCAACCGAAGGCGGCCAATGCCAGCAGGAGACTGGTTCGTCGCATGGATTCCTCCTTGTCAGTAGATTGGAACGGATAGATTATATGGTGTCAGTCGCGATATTCTCGAAGTCAGGAGACGGGATCATGAAACGCCGCGATTTCTTTGGACGCTCGCTCTGGGCATCGTTGACGGCGGCCCTGGCCGGGACGGCGCCGGTTCGGGCCCGGGAGTTTCCTGCGGACTACGACGCCTCGGCCGAGTTGGCCTCTCCCGGCTGGACGCCTGCCTTCCTGGACGACCACCAGAACGACACCCTGATCCGACTGAGCGACCTCATCATTCCCGAAACCGACACGCCCGGGGCGAAGTCTGCTCTGGTCAACCGCTTCATCGACAGGCTCCTGGCCAGTGAATCCCGGGAAACGCAGAGCCGTTTCCTGGACAGCATGGCCTGGTTCGACGGGGAGTGCCTGAGACGCTACGGTGCGGCCTTCGTCCACCTGCCCGCCGAGAGCCAATTTGAGTTTCTCAATTTTGTCGCCTATCCCCACAAGCTGGTGACCTGGAAGGACAACCGCTCCGAGTATCCCGGCCACTCCCACTTCCTGACTCTGAAGGACTGGATCAGTCGAGCCTTCTACAACTCCGAGGCGGGTCTGAAGGAACTGGGCTGGAGCGAAGGCGCCATGTCCGGGGCCTTTCCGGGTTGCCCGCATCCCGAGGGTTATCACAAGTGAGCGCCGCCCTGGTCCAGGATCCGCACAGCGAACTCTACGACGTGGCCGTGGTGGGGTCCGGCGCCACCGGAGGCTGGGCAGCCAAGGTCCTCTCCGAGGCCGGTCTGAAGGTGGTCCTGCTTGAGGCCGGCCGCAAGGTCTCTCCCCGGGAATTCACCGAACACATGCCCGCCTACAAGCTGGAATACCGGAACCATTCGCCGGAACTGGCGCGGACACGTCCCATCCAGAAAGCCTGCTACGCCTGCACCGAGTACAACTACGACTGGTTCGTCAACGATCTGGAGAATCCGTACACCACACCGAAGGACAAGCCGTTCACCTGGCAGCGGCTTCGAATCGTCGGGGGCAGGAGCATGGTATGGGGGCGCCAGAGCTATCGTCTCAGCGATCTGGACCTGAAGGCGGCCAGCCACGACGGATACGGCGACGACTGGCCCGTTTCGTACCGGGATCTGGTGCCCTACTACGACCGGGTCGAGAAGTACGTCGGCATCAGCGGACAGGCGGAGGGAAAGCCGCAGCTGCCGGACGGGCATTTTCTGCCCCCCATGTCCATGACCTGCGGAGAACGGCTGCTCCGGAGCCGAGCGCGGGAAAAATTCGGCCGCACCCTGACCATAGGACGGACCGCCGTCCTGACCCGGCCGCTGAACGGGCGCGCGGCCTGCCACTATTGCGGTCCCTGCGAACGGGGCTGCGTGACCGCTTCCTATTTCAACAGTCCGGCCACCACCGTGGCCGACGCCTTGAGGAGCGGCAACTGCACGCTCCTCACCGACGCCATCGTCAACCAGGTGGATATGGACCCGTCCCGCAACCGGGCCCGGGGAGTCACCTACGTCCATCGTCACCGGCGCCGGACCTACCAGGTTCGCAGCCGGGCGGTGATTCTGTGTGCCCAGGCCCTGGAGTCGACCCGGATCCTCTTCAACTCGGCGACCCGGGAGCACTCCGACGGTCTCGGCAATTCCAGCGGACTCCTGGGGAAATACCTCATGGACCATGTGGTGGGGGCCGGCGCGGCGGGCGAGCTGCCGCAGTTCTCGGTCCGGAAGCGGGCGTCGGACCCGCGACGCCCCAACGGGATCTACATGATGCGGTTCCGGAATCTGGCGGGCGGGAAGAGGCACCCCCGGTTCATCCGTGGCTACGGTTTCCAGGGGGGGAGTTCACCCAGTTTCCGTTTCGATGCGGAGGGCTTCGGGGCGTCCTACAAGGCGGCGGTCAAGGAGGGCTTCTACATGATCCGGCTGAGCGGGTTCGGAGAATCCCTGGCCCGGCCGGACAATTACTGTGAGCTCGACCCGCAAAAGAAGGATGCCTGGGGGATCCCGGCCCTCAAGATTCAGATGACCCACGGTCCCAACGAGGCGGCCATGATGGAGGACGCGGCCGCCACTGCCGCCGAATTGCTGGAGTCTACCGGGGCTCGCAACATCAAGGTCAACGCCCGGACGGCCATGCCCGGCATGGCGATTCACGAAGTGGGGACGGCCCGAATGGGGCACGACCCGGCCAAGTCGGTGCTGAATGCCTACAATCAGTGCCACGACATCGACAACCTCCTGGTCACCGATGGATCCTGTTTCGTGAGCGCCGGTTGCCAGAATCCCACCCTGACCATGATGGCCCTCACGGTCCGGGCCTGCGATCATCTGTTGGAACGGTTCCGCACGGACGAAGTCTGAGACGTTTTCGACGTCACCTTCCAAGAAAAAGGAGGGTCGACTTCCAGTCGCCCATTCCTTTGTTGTCGACCGTTACTCCGGAGTACGGCGATTGGAAATCGCCGCTCCCATCCGGCGATTGGAAATCGGGGCTCCCATTACGACGTCAGCGTGACGCGGATGGCCTTGCCTTATCTTCATTTGATCGCGAAGGCCTGAGGCGTGATCCGATAATTGTGTGACACGCGGTCGATCTTGATCTCCCAGTGTCCCGCGAAACCGTTACGGGCGGCGAAGCCGGCACCCGAGTCCATGCCAGAGGCCGCAGACTCGTTGAGGGTGATCCTGTAATGATGCGGCAGGGCCAACCCGTCGACTTCCTTGAATTCCGAAAAGGTCTCCGTCGGTTGGATCCGCGTGTTGTCCGCGGGCCCGTCGCCGGCACCAAAGACGGGTCCTTGTTGTACGTTCATCAAGCCCCGCCCCACGCCGGCCGGAATGGTCAGGCGGTATCTGCTGGCCACGTGGCGGTAGGTCTCAGGCTCGAAGTAGAGGCGGACCCTGTAGGAGACCTTCTTCCTGGGTTTGTAATCGACCTCGTGGAGCCTTCGGCCCTCGAATTTCTTGAGTCCGCGGTAGCGGATCTTGGCCCGCTTTTTCTTCAGGTTGAGCAGTGCCCAGTCGGTGGAGAGGACGCCTGCGTAGAGTCCCTCCTGGGCCAGCCGGGGAAAGTTTTCCCAGATGGTCGTCCCCAGTTGGGAACGGACCCCTGGAGTGATGTAGGCGATATCCAGATCGTCGCCGTTACGGATGAGGGTTTCCTGGGGGTATTGGACGTGACCGAAGGTGAGCGTGGTCCGAAGCTTGTCCCCCTCCGCCAGGAGCATGGCCCGGCCATTCAGATTGCCCTGGCCGCCCACCCGGATGTCCATGGAACCCGATCCTTGGGCGACCCGATTCTTCCGGGAAAGATTCTCGCCGATGGCTTTCAGATGGAGGACGATCAGCTCCTCCTTCTTCAATTTCCTGGCCGTTGCATCAACAGCCGAGATCGGCAACAACAGGGCGAAGAGAGCAATCTGGTATCCCAATTTGCGCATGACTCACCTCATCGTAATTCGGTCGTAACCCAGTCCCAACCGCCTGTAGCTTCGCTCTTCCCCAAATCGATACCCAATGACTACTCGATGGCAAAGGCTCGAGCGGCAATCCGCATATCGTGCATCATGCGGTCGATCTTGAATTCCCAATGTCCCACGAAACCGCCGATCGCAGAGGTGTTGAGTGCAATCCTGTAGAGATGCGGCAAGGTCAGCCCATCGACTTCCTTGAAGTCGGAAAAGGTCTCCGTCAAGGTGATTCGAATCTTGTCTGCGGGCCCGGAACGGGCTCCAAACGCTCCTCCGCGAATGTCTACGAGTCCCCGTCCCATGCCGGCCGGCAAAGTCAACCGGTATCTGCTCGCCACATGACGATAGGTTTCAGGTTCGAAGTAGATCCGAATCCTGTAATCGACTCCATTCTTCGGCCGGTACTCCAACCTGTGAAGTCTCCGGCCCTCGAACTTCTTGAGTCCATGGTAACGGACCTTGGCCCGTCTGTTTCGCAGGTCCAATAACGTCCAGTCAGTGGAGAGGGCCCCTCCATAGAGTCCCTCTTGGGCCAAACGGGGAAAGAAATCCCAGAGCGTACTTCCCAGTCGGGAGCGGGCGCCGGGACTGACGTAGGCAATGTCCAGCTTCTCCCCGTTGCGGACGAGGGTCTCCCGAGTGTATTGCGGGTGGCCGAATTTGATTTCGGTCCGGAGTTTATTCCCCTCTGCCAAGAGCATGGCCGGGCCAACCATCTTGGCCTTGTTTCCTACCCGGATGTCCACGGTGCCCAAACCCTGAGCAACCCGATTCTTCCGCACGGGTTCCTCGCCGATGGCTTTCAGATGGAGGGTAATCAACTCCTCCGGCTCAAGTTTCCTGGCCGTTGCATCGACCGACGCGATCGGAAACAAAAGGACAGAAAGAGCAATTCGGAATCCCCACCTATGCATGATTCACCTCGCTGTCATTCGGGGTTAGTTTGGTCTGAAGCCTCCGCCGTTTCCCTTACTAGATGGAATCTCAGCTCCGGGGGTTCACGTCGGGGCGGTGGCGAGCGGCGCGATATTTGAGCCGCCGGCAGGAACGAAATCTGAAACACGGCTTGCGGTTTCGGATCAGTTCGTCAGCGAGACACGGATGGCCTTGCCTTCGTCGGCCAGGGCGAAGGCCTCGTTGAGTTCAGTCAGGGGGAAGGTGTGGGAGATGATCTGCTCGAAGGGGTAGGCGTGCCCCCGCCGGGCCAGAAAGTCCAGGGCCCGCGGCAGTGCCCAGGGGGCATACGCGATGACCCCGCGGAGGGTGTGTCCGGAGCGGACATTCAGGGCCGGATCCAGGGCGGCGGTTCTCCCCGGAGCGATATTGCCCACCCAAAGATATCGCCCGAACTGGCGGAGCAGGTGCACTCCCTCCTCCACCGGCAGCGGTGAGCCGGCGAACTCGGCCACGACGTCCGCACCATCGCCGCGAGTCAAGTCCATAATCATCTCTCGGCGGGTCTTCCGGTCCACGGTATCGATGTTGACCGTGAGGTCGGCGCCGAAGGAGCGGGCCAGCTCCAGCCGGCTCTCCAGCCGGTCGAAGACGATGACCTGACCGGCGCCCATCTCCTTGGCGAGGGCGCAGGCGTACAGTCCCAGTCCGCCAGCACCTTGGACCAGGATCGTGTCGCCCAGCCGGATTCCGATCTGATCCAGACCGTAGACCACTTGGCAGAGGGCGCAATTGACCGGTGAGACGTCGGAGTCGCTCAATCCGGGAGGGATCTTGCACACCGTCTGTCCCCGGCGCAGGTAGTAATACTCTCCGTAGGCTCCCCTGAAGTGAGGGGTTTCGGCGGCATCCTGGAACCAGTGGTTGGACCGGTTGGGGCAGGCGGGCGATCCGTCCATACAGGCCGCGCAACTGCCACATGGGAGAAAGTAGCTGTAGGCGATGCGATCGCCTTCCTCGAGCGGTTGTCCCAGTACGTCGGTCTTCACCCGGCGGCCGAGGCGAAAGACTTCTCCCACCATTTCATGCCCGGGGACGAAGCCTTCCCCCTGGGTGATCTCGGGACCATGACCGTGCCAGATGTGCAGATCCGAACCGCAGATGTTGGAACGGCGGACCCGGACCAGAATGTCGTCGGGACCCACGTCGGGAAGGGGAAATTCCCGGAATACCATCTCCTTCCGGGGACCCAGCGAAACGGCAGCGACTCCTTGCATCGTTCGTCCTCCGGGCGCCCTTCTAGGGGATTGCGAAGGCCTTTGGATTGATCTTGCGATCGTGCGACATCCGTTCGAGCTTCATCTCCCAATGGCCCACGAATCCGGTGTTGGCGTCGACGTTGAGAGTGATCTGGTAGAGATGCGGCAAGGTCAGTCCGTCGATCTCCTTGAAATCCGAGAACCTCTCCGTCAGCTCGACGGTGCTTCGATTTGTGGGGTCGTCCCCCGCTCCCGGGCCTCCGATCTGCCCCAACAGGCTGCCTCGATCATTGGATACGGTGGGGCTTCCGGGAGTGATTCCGCCGCTGGCGCCAACCGGGGCCCCTCCTCCGCTCGAAATGTTGGTCAGGCCTCGCATGGCGGCGCGTGGCACGGCGATCCGATACTTGCTGGCCACGTGGCGGTAGGTCTCAGGCTCGAAGTAGAGGCGGACCCTGTAGGAGACCTTCTTCCTGGGTTTGTAATCGACCTCGTGGAGCCTTCGGCCCTCGAATTTCTTGAGTCCGCGGTAGCGGATCTTGGCCCGCTTTTTCTTCAGGTTGAGCAGTGCCCAGTCGGTGGAGAGGACGCCTGCGTAGAGTCCCTCCTGGGCCAGCCGGGGAAAGTTTTCCCAGATGGTCGTCCCCAGTTGGGAACGGACCCCTGGAGTGATGTAGGCGATATCCAGATCGTCGCCGTTACGGATGAGGGTTTCCTGGGGGTATTGGACGTGACCGAAGGTGAGCGTGGTCCGAAGCTTGTCCCCCTCCGCCAGGAGCATGGCCCGGCCATTCAGATTGCCCTGGCCGCCCACCCGGATGTCCATGGAACCCGATCCTTGGGCGACCCGATTCTTCCGGGAAAGATTCTCGCCGATGGCTTTCAGATGGAGGACGATCAGCTCCTCCTTCTTCAATTTCCTGGCCGTTGCATCAACAGCCGAGATCGGCAACAACAGGGCGAAGAGAGCAATCTGGTATCCCAATTTGCGCATGACTCACCTCATCGTAATTCGGTCGTAACCCAGTCCCAACCGCCTGTAGCTTCGCTCTTCCCCAAATCGATACCCAATGACTACTCGATGGCAAAGGCTCGAGCGGCAATCCGCATATCGTGCATCATGCGGTCGATCTTGAATTCCCAATGTCCCACGAAACCGCCGATCGCAGAGGTGTTGAGTGCAATCCTGTAGAGATGCGGCAAGGTCAGCCCATCGACTTCCTTGAAGTCGGAAAAGGTCTCCGTCAAGGTGATTCGAATCTTGTCTGCGGGCCCGGAACGGGCTCCAAACGCTCCTCCGCGAATGTCTACGAGTCCCCGTCCCATGCCGGCCGGCAAAGTCAACCGGTATCTGCTCGCCACATGACGATAGGTTTCAGGTTCGAAGTAGATCCGAATCCTGTAATCGACTCCATTCTTCGGCCGGTACTCCAACCTGTGAAGTCTCCGGCCCTCGAACTTCTTGAGTCCATGGTAACGGACCTTGGCCCGTCTGTTTCGCAGGTCCAATAACGTCCAGTCAGTGGAAAGGGCCCCTCCATAGAGTCCCTCTTGGGCCAAACGGGGAAAGAAATCCCAGAGCGTACTTCCCAGTCGGGAGCGGGCGCCGGGACTGACGTAGGCAATGTCCAGCTTCTCCCCGTTGCGGACGAGGGTCTCCCGAGTGTATTGCGGGTGGCCGAATTTGATTTCGGTCCGGAGTTTATTCCCCTCTGCCAAGAGCATGGCCGGGCCAACCATCTTGGCCTTGTTTCCTACCCGGATGTCCACGGTGCCCAAACCCTGAGCAACCCGATTCTTCCGGGCCAGATTCTCGCCGATGGACTTCAGATGGAGAGCGACCAGTGCATCGGCTTTCATCTTGTTGGCCGACCCGTCCACCGTCGCACCGAGAAACACCACCGCAGCCAGGGCGGCCCAACTGACCTTCTTTCCAATGCTCATCGATTCTTCCGAGACGGATAAATACATCGCAGGTCCCGAAGCCAACGTAACGTGGCCCTCCCTTCGAGTCGATTCTTAGATCTACTTGATGACGAAAGCCCGGGGGGAGATTTTCCGATTGTGAGAGATGCGGTCGATCTTGATCTGCCAGTGTCCGACGAAGGAGCTGGAAGAGTCGAAGTTGACAGTAATCTTGTAATCGTGCGGCAGAGACAAACTGTCGACTTCCTTGAAGTCGGAGAACCTCTCGATCAGGTTGATGAAGCTTCGGGACCCCGGACCGGACTGGTTCCCGAGCTCACGGCGGCTCCCGCCTGCAGTGCTCCCGGCCCCGCCGCCTCCAGGACTTGGGTTGGCACCGATCCCTGGATTGGTCCCACCGACACCGCCTCCTGAAATATCGACCAGCCCCCGTCCCATTCCGTCGGGGATGACCAGTCGGTAGTGACTGGCTACGTGGCGGTAGGTTTCAGGTTCGAAGTAGAGGCGGATCCGGTAGTCGACCCCTTTCTTGGGCCTGTACTCCAACTCGTGAAGCTTCTTGTCGTCGAACTTCTTGAGTCCCCGGTAGCTGACCTTGGCCCGTCTCTTCCTCAGGTCCAGCAGCGCCCAGTCGGTGGTGAGAACCCCTCCGTAGAGTCCTTCTTGAGCCAACCGCGGAAATTCGTTCCAAATCGTCCTCCCCAACTGGGAGCGGACACCTGGACTGATGAAGGAGATGTCCACCTTTTTCCCGTTTCGGATCAGGAGTTCCTTTGGGTATTGGGTATGGCCGAAATTGAAGACGGTCCGAAGCTTGTCCCCTTCCGACAGGAGCATGGCGGGGCCTCCCAGCCTGCCTTGGCCTCCCACCCGGATGTCCATGGTGCCCAAACCCTGGGCGACCCGATTCTTCCAGACCAGGTTCTCGCCAATGGCCTTCAGATGGAGGGCGACGAGTTGGTCTGCCTTCAGCTTCTTGGCCGGCACATGCACCGTCGTGAGGAGAAACGCCACGACGGCGGAAACGATCAGGGACATCGATCTCTTCATGTTTTACCCCTTATTGAAGGACCCCCCCGCTCTCGGTGCGACACGGGACTATTGCCCAAGAACGAACGGGCAAAAAAAAGCATGAACTGAAGGTCATCTTTGCTCAATCGAGCCGTCGAGGTCAAGTCGGCGGTGGCTCAGGGCAGGGAGTTCGCGGCGAATGTTTTCCTGCCGCCGGGCATCCAGCCGGGCCAGGATCACGCCTTCGCCGTCGGGGGCCACGGACAGCGGGACGCCCCAGGGATCGATGATGGCAGAACGTCCGCACGTGGCGAATCCAGGCGTGTGCTGACCGCACTGATTGGGCGCAATGACGTAGGCCTGATTTTCAATGGCGCGGCTCCGCAACAGGACCTCCCAGTGATCCCGGCCCGTGGGCAACGAAAAGGCCGAAGGGACCAGGAGAATCCGGCAGCCCTGGCGAGCCAGTCGCCGGTAAAGTTCAGGGAAGCGCAGATCGTAGCAGATGGACAGGCCCAGACGGCCATGGTCCGTTTCAACGGAAACGACGTCGTGGCCGGGAGCCATCCAACTCGATTCCTGATACGACACCCGTCCGGGCAGGTCCACGTCGAAGAGGTGGATCTTACGGTAACGGGCCAAAAGGCTTCCCGAGTCGTCGAACAGGAGGCTGGTGTTGAAGACCCGGTCCCGGCCCTCGGCCCGCTCGCAAAGGCTGCCGGCCAACAGGGTGATCCGAAGACGGCGGGCCAGAGCGCTCATCCGTCGGCTGGTGGGACCCGGGACCGGTTCGGCGGCACGGATCACCTGCTCCTTGCGGCCCAGGCAGTTGAAGAGTTCGGGTAGCGCTACGAGGCGGGCTCCCCGCTCGGCAGCCTCCTGGATCAGCCGCTCGGCAGCCGCCAGATTGCGCTCCTTGTCCTCTCCCGAGGTCATCTGAACCGCCGCCGCCCAATAGGCTTCTCCCATGCTTCCTCCGTTCCGAGACTGGTATGATTCTACAGGTTTGCAGCTTGGCCGCGGCGGCGGCATTCACGATCCTGTTCCCGGTCCGGAGAGTTTAGTCTATGGAACCCGAAAGACTCGAAATCGACCGCTCCAAGACCGCACGATCCCGAAGCGGATTGCGATGTTTGGCAGGGCTTTTTCTACTGCCGGCGTTCTCCCTCCTGCTGGCCGCGACACCGCCGGAGTTGGAAGAGGACCAGGGGCTGACCGGCTTCGGCCTGGCGTTGCGTCGTCTCCCGACGACAGGCTCTCTCCTCTACATCACCGCTCACCCCGACGACGAAAACAACGCCGTCCTGGCCAAGGTGAGCCGTGGACTCGGGATCCGTACCGCGCTTTTGAGCCTGACCCGGGGAGACGGAGGGCAGAACGAGATCGGTCCGGAACTGTTCGAAGCCTTGGGAGTGCTCCGAACCCAGGAACTCATGCGAGTCCATCGCTTCGACGGCGCCAGTCAATACTTCACACGGGCTTATGAGTTCGGTTACTCCTTCAGCGTCGAGGAGACCCTGGAGCGCTGGGGCGAGGAGGTGCTGCGGGACGTGGTCCGGGTGATCCGGGAGTTTCGGCCGGACGTGATCGTGACCCTGAACCCCCGAGGCGCGGGTGGAGGACAACATCATCAGGCCTCGGCGCGACTGGCCGCGCAGGCCTTCGAACTGGCCGCGGATCCCTCTCGTTTCCCGGAGCAGCTCGAGGAGGGACTCCGGACCTGGCGGCCCTCCCGGCTTTTTCAGGCGCCGGGTGTGGGATGGGTCTGGGGAGACGGACGCTCCGCCCCGGGCCGGACGGCTGCCATCGACGTGGGCAGTTACGACCCGCTCTTGGGAGAATCCTACGCCGAGTTTGGAGCCCGGGCCCGGAGCAGCCACCGTTGCCAGGGAATGAACATACTGCCCGAGCCGGGATCGCGAACGGCTTACTATCGGCTGATCCGGGGCGATGCGGAACTGGGGGACGGAACCGGCTTCTTCGGCGGTCTCGACATCTCTTTGGGAAGATTGGCCCGGCATGATCCGGAGTTGGCGGACGGCCTGGAGAGGCTCCAGAAGCTGATCCGGCAGATCCAGAACGACTATGCCGAGTCCCGCATCGAGCAGTCGGCCTCTGGAGTGATGCGGAGTCTGGCGCTGGTCCGGAAACTGGCCGCCGAGACCGGCGACGCCGAGGCTCGATTTCTGCTGCGGGCCAAGGAAGAGGACTTTCTTGCCGCCGCCCAGAAGGGGCACTTCATCTACCTGGACGCTCTGGTACTTCGGAACCGGGACGGACGCGTCAATCCGGGCGAAGAAGTCTCGGTGCAGGTCCGCTTCCTGAGCCGTTCCGGGAATCCGGCTCGCCTGCGCTCCGCGCAGTTGTCCGGAACCGGCGATTGGAACGTCCGCAGCCTGGGCCGATCCGGTCCCGCCCGTGAGTTTCGGGTCACGGTTCCGTCGGGAGCCTCCTACACTCAACCTTACTGGTACCGGCACCATGCCCAGGTCGATCTTTTCTCGGTTCGTGACGGCTTCAGCGGCGTGGAAGCGGTGAGCCCACCTGCCCTGAAGGCCCGGGTCACCTATGTCTCCGACGGCTTCGAGGCCGACATGGAGGTTCCGGTCCGGTACCGCTGGTTCGATCCGGTGATCGGCGGCGAACGCCGTCGGGAACTCCAGGTGGTGCCGGAAGTGACTCTGGCCCTGCAACCGGAAGTTCGGATCTTCGTGCCGGGCGCCACCCAAAGGAAGGCCTTTCACGTCCGGGTGGAGAACGAGCGCCCCGGAAGTCTCGACACGCGTGTGGAACTGCTGGCGCCGGAGGGGTGGCGGGTGCATCCCCGGACTCGCGATCTCTCGTTCAGGCGGGAGGGGGAGACCGCCGCCGTCACGTTTGAGGTGGAGCCCCCTGAGGAACTCAAGCCGGGCAGCTACCGGGTCCAGGCACAGGCGAGAGTTGGAGCCGGGACCTACTCCCAGGGCTACCGGTCCATCGACTACCACCACGTCGAGCCCCGGCACCTCTATCGGCAGGCCCGGTCGCTGGTCCAGGCGTTCGACGTCAAGGTGGCCCCGGTCCGGGTCGGCTACGTGATGGGAGTCGGCGATCAGGTCCCGACCGCCATCGAGGACCTGGGATTGGAGATCACCTCCCTGGACGCCTCGGATATGGCCGACGGCGACCTGTCCCGGTTCGACGTCATCGTGACCGGGGTCCGGGCCTACCTGAACCGCGCGGATCTGAGGTCCAACAACCATCGGCTTCTGGAATACGTGCGCCAGGGGGGCCATCTGGTGGTTCAATACAACAAGTACGAGTTCAACCGGGAGCAGTACGGCCCCTATCCGGCACGCATTCACCGTCCCCACGACCGCGTCACCGATGAGACGTCACCGGTGCGCGTTCTGGAGCCCGATCATCCCGTCCTGAACTGGCCGAATACCATTACCGATGCCGACTGGGAGGGATGGGTCCAGGAACGGGGCCTCTACTTCCTGGGAGAATGGGATCCTGCCTACCGGCCGCTGCTGGAACTACGGGATCCATTCCCTTACAACCCGGAGGCCAAACGGGGAGCCTTGGTCGTCGCCTCCTACGGTGAGGGAACCTACGTCTACACGGGTCTGGGGTTCTTCAGGCAACTCCCCGCCGGCGTCCCCGGCGCCTTCCGACTCTGGGCCAATCTGCTCTCCCTTGGCAAATCTCCGTGACGCCTCCTCTTTTCTTCTCTTTTCCTCTTTCCTCTTTTCTCTTTCTTCGTAGAATGACCCAATGCTCTCCCTGGGGATCGTCGGTCTGCCCAACGTAGGCAAGTCCACGCTCTTCAATGCGCTGACCTCGGGAGCGGCCGGCGTATCCAATTATCCTTTTGCCACCATCGACCAGAACGTGGGCCAGGTGCCGGTCCCGGACTCGATGCTCCTGGAACTGGAACGGCTGCTGGCGCCCAGCGAGTGCACGCCCTGCTTCGTTCAATTCATTGACATTGCCGGCCTCGTCCGGGGAGCCAGCCGGGGCGAGGGCCTCGGCAACCAGTTCCTGGGACATGTCCGTCAGGTCGACGCTCTCATCCATCTGGTGCGTTGTTTCCCGGACCCGGATATCGTCCACGTTCTGGATCGCGTAGACCCCGCCCGGGACGTGTCGGTGGTGGAAACGGAGCTGATGTTGGCCGATTTGGAGGTCCTCAGCCGGATCATCTCCAAGCAGCGGAACGCTTGGAGGACCGATCCCCGGACGCACGCCCGGGAGAAAGAGCAGTTTCTTCTTTTTCAACAATGCTTGGAAGAGGGGGTTCCCCTCAGGACGCTGAACCTGGACCGCCAGGCGCAACGGCAGCTCAAGGGGCTGGGACTGCTGACGGGAAAACCGGTGATTTACGTGGCCAACGTCGCCGAGGAGGACTATTCGCTCGGTGAAGGGCCGCCCTGTGTCCCGTCGCTCAAAGAGGCGGTGGCTCATACCGGCAGTGCCTCCGTCCTGGTGGTTTCGGCATCCCTGGATCAGGAACTTCAGGAGTTGGAGCCCGCGGAGCGGGAGGAATTCCTGAATGAATTGGACTTGCCGGCCTCGGGTCCCGAGCGGCTGATCAGACGGGGATTCCAAATTCTGGATCTGGTGACCTTCTACACCATTGTTCGGGGCAAGCTCCGGGCCTGGGAAATTCCCCGGAGCACGCCGGCCGTCCGGGCGGCCGGGAAGATCCATTCCGACATGGAACGGGGATTCATCCGTGCCCAGGTGGCTTCGGGCGCGGAGTTGTGCCGGATCGGGAGCTGGAAAGAGATGCACCATAAGGGCCTTGTCCGCACCGAGGGCAGGGAATACGAGATTCAGGACCGGGACGTGGTGGAGTTTCTCTTTACGCCCTGATCGAACGCGCCGGCTTCTGCCGTCCCCCCGAGGCAGGGGATGTCCTTCCCGTGCATAATACCGGCGCGATGCCAGACTCCGAAGCTTCCCGGCCGGGCGTTTTTCTCAGGACCTTCCAGGCCTTCCGCTACCGCGACTACCGGTTGGTCTGGATCGGCGCCTGCACCTCCGCCGTCGGGACCTGGATGCAGACGACGGCCCAGTCCTGGCTGGTCCTCACCCTGACCAACTCCCCCTTCTATCTGGGCCTGATCGGGTTTCTGTCCCAGTTGCCCATCGTCTTGCTGTCCCTGCTGGGAGGAGCCGCCGCCGATCGGGTGGACCGGAGAAAGATTCTGCTCTTTTCCCAGTACATTCAGATGGCCTCGGCATTCATCCTGACGCTTCTGGTCTTCGCCGGGGTGGTTCAGCTGTGGCACTTCCTGGTCCTGGTGACCGTGGTGGGAACGGCCCAGGCGTTCGGAGCTCCGGCCTTTCCGGCCCTGATGGCCGGTCTGGTGAAGCGCCGGGACCTGGCCAACGCGGTTGCGCTGAATTCGATCCAGTTCAATCTCGCTCTGGTGATCGGACCCGTCCTGGCCGGGCTGGTCATGACCTCCTACGGCGCCGTCACCTGCTTTGGACTCAACGGGCTCTCCTTCCTGGCGGTGATCTGCGGCCTCTACCTGGTCAAGAGCAGTTTTCTTCCCGTCGCCCAAAAGGAAACGGTCTGGGAGGGGATCCGGAACGGTCTACAATTCGTCCGCGCTCGCAAGTCGCTCTGGCAATTGAGCCTTCTTGGATTCGTTCTGACCTTCAGCGCCCTTCCCATGACGACCCTGCTGCCGGTCTATGCCCGTGACATCTTCGGTCTGGGGTCCGAGGCCTATGCCGGAATGATGACCTGCTCCGGCATCGGAGCGGTGGTGGGAGCCTTGATATCGGCCAACCTGGGATGGATGAGACACCGAGGCCGGTTCAGTATTCAGGTCCAGGTCGTCCTGGCCGTGCTGCTGGCCCTGTTCGCCGTCTCCACGAACTTCTACGTCGGGCTGTTGCTCCTCTTCCTCTCCCGGGTCTGCATGATGGTGCTGTTTTCCTCCGTCATGTCGCTGGTCCAGGAAGGCGCGACCGATGAAATGCGCGGACGGGTGCTGAGCATCTTCAATCTGGCCATGAGGGGAGGCATGCCGCTGGGCAACCTGGTGGCCGGCTTCCTGGCCTCCCGCATTTCCGTACCCTTCTCACTGCTGGTGGGAAGCGCACTAATGGGAGGGGTCGCTCTCTATTGCCTTTTCCTCCGGGTCCGGATCACACGGCTGTAGGGGGATCGAGAGTCCCGTTTGGACCGAAGAGGGCACCCACAAGGGATGAAGAGGGCGCCTACGAGGGAAGTTGAAGAGGGCGCCCACACGGCGCCCCTACTTCGGATCTTGCGGTCGTAGTAGACTGAATCGGAACTCACTCAGGGCCGGGAGTCGTCATGAAGTACGCATCACGCTGGAACGACCGTCGGGTTGGAGTCCTTCTGAATCTGGCCGTCCTGGTGTCGGTTGGCTGCACGGAGGCAGCTCTGGCCGCCCAGCCGGCAGAGAACCGTGTGCTGGCCCGGGTCAACGGAGTGGCGGTGACGCAGGAGGAAGTCCGCCAAGCTGCGGCCTCGGACCTGAAGAAGCTCCGGTTGACCCGCCTTCAGTACGAGGCGAAGCACAAGCAGAAGGTCCACGACGCCGTCGAGTCGAATCTGAATCGGCTGGTGGGCCTGAAACTGGTGGAGCAGGAAGCGGAGCGGCGGTCGCTGCCGGTTCAGGAACTGCTGCGGGAGGAAGTCAGCGCCGCCTTGAAGGAGCCGACCGATCAGGAGGTTGCCAGCTTTTACCAGAGCAACCGGAAGAAGCTGAAGAAGTCCCTGGAGCAGATGTCCGGAGAGATTCGGAGATACCTGAGCCGGCAGCGGTACCAGAAGCGCTATCAGGCATTTGTGGGTCGTCTCAAGGCAGCGAGCCGGATCGAGTCCTTCCTGGAGCAGAACCGGGTGGAGATCCCGACCTTGAGCAGTCCGTCTTTGGGACCGGTGGGCGCGCCGGTCACCCTCGTGGAGTTTTCCGACTTCCAGTGCCCTTACTGTGCGCGTCTCGCCCCCGTCGTGAAAAGGATCGCGGACGAATTTCCAGGTCAGGTCAGGGTCGTTTTCCGGCAGTTTCCCCTGAGGAGCATCCATGCGCACGCCCAGAAGGCGGCGGAAGCTTCCCTGTGCGCTTTTGATCAGGGCCGGTTCTGGGAGATGCACGACGCCCTCTTCGCAGACATCAAGAAGTTGGGCCCCAAGGACTTGACGGCCAGGGCCAAGAAACTGAATCTGGACCTGGAGGCGTTCAATCAGTGCCTGGAGTCAGGCAAGTATGCGGCCACCGTCCAGCAGGATCTGGAGGACGGCATGGCGGCCGGAGTCTCAGGGACACCGGCGGTCTATATCAACGGCCGGGTGCTGAAGGGTTCCAAACTCTACGACGGCATCAAGGAAGTGATCGAGGAGGAATTGAATAGGACGGGGAACCGTAGTCCCTGATGACGACTCCCGGCTCGGAGGCCTCACATCGCAATTCCGCGCCAGTCTTCGCGGCTCTCACGGCTTGGAGCCGGTGGGGTTGCCTGGCCTGGCTGTTCTTTACCGCGTCTCAGCTTCACGCACACCAGGGTTCGGTGGGTTACTGGACGATTCAGGTGGAGCCGACTCTGGTGCGGTCCACGATTCGCATCTCGATCCTGGACCTGAACTTTCTTCCCGAGTTGGATGCCAACAGCGACGGCGTCCTTGAATTTGAGGAGGTTTCGGCCCGGCGGGAGGACATCCAGTCCCGACTCTTGGAGACGTTCCTGATCCGAAGCGCCGAACGCTTCCCTGAGACCCGTGTGGAAAGCTTCCGGATCTTGGATTCGGGCGAGTTGGAGTTGTCCCTGGACCACCATTTCCAGGAAGCACCGGGAGAACTTCAACTGGAATCCACTTTCCACAAGCTCACCGACGACCGCCACCAGACCTTCTGCCAGGTCAACATGGAAGGGGAACTCGCCCAGTACGTTCTGGATGTCGGCCGGCCGGTGGAAAGGATCGAGGTGCTGACGGGATGGGCCGGTCTCGCCCGCCGGGCCGTCCGATTCCTGATTCTGGGAGTGGAGCACATCCTGACCGGATACGATCATCTGGCTTTTCTGTTGGGGCTGATCATTCTGGGCGGGGCACTGAGGTCGCTGGTCGGTGTCGTCTCCTCCTTCACGGTGGCCCATAGCCTGACGCTGATTGCCGCCACTCTGGATCTGGTCGTCCTGCCCACCCGGTTCGTGGAGGCCGCCATTGCGTTGAGCATCTGCTATGTCGCTCTGGAAAACATGTTCGTGCGCGAGGTCCGGTACCGCTGGGTCATCACCTTCTTCTTCGGGCTGATTCACGGGTTCGGTTTCTCCAACGTCTTGCGGGAGATGCAGCTTCCCAAGTCGGGATTGGCCGTCTCCCTGCTCTCCTTCAATCTGGGCGTCGAGGTGGGTCAGCTGGCGATTCTCCTCCTTCTATTTCCCGCGGTCGTCTACGTGAGCCGCGGGCGTGGGCACTCCGTTGCCATCAATCTGGTCTCCGCTCTGATGCTGGGTCTGGGAGGATTCTGGTTCGTACAGCGGGTGACCTGACGGCACTCGCCGTGGCGGCTCGAAAATTGACCTCGAAGGGTCGTTCCTGCTACTGTCTAAGGCTATTTTTCGGTTGAGGCCAAACTTGGGAAGGTGCCCATGTCGGAAAAGATCTACATCTTCGACACCACGTTGCGAGACGGCGAGCAGTCTCCCGGATGCTCCATGAACCTTCAGGAAAAACTGAAGATGGCTCGTCAATTGGAGCGGCTGAACGTGGACATCATCGAGGCCGGCTTCCCCATCGCTTCCCAGGGAGATTTCGAGGCGGTGCAAGCCATTGCCGGCGAGGTGAGGGAGCCTGCCATTGCCGGTCTGTGCCGGGCCAATCGAATGGACATCGAGCGAGCCTGGGAGGCCCTCCGGGAAGCGTACAGGCCTCGGATTCACACCTTCATCGCCACCTCGGACATCCACCTGAAACACAAGCTCAGAAGAACCCGGTCCGAGGTGCTGGAGGCCTCGGTAGAGGCCGTCAAGATTGCCCGGGATCTTTGCGAGGACGTCGAGTTCTCCGCCGAGGACGCCACCAGGAGTGACATCGACTACCTGGTGGAGGTGTTCGACGCCGTCCTTGAAGCGGGCGCCACGACCGTCAACATCCCCGACACGGTGGGCTATTCCGTTCCCGGTGAGTATGGGGCTTTGATCCAGATACTCCGCTCCCGCCTCTCCCACCACGAGCACGCCATTTTCAGCACCCACTGCCACAACGATCTGGGGCTGGCCGTCGCCAATACGCTGACTGCGTTGGAGCGCGGTTGCCGCCAGGTGGAATGCACCATCAACGGCATCGGCGAACGGGCGGGGAATGCCTCGCTGGAAGAGATCGTCATGATGCTGCGGACCCGGGGCAGCATCCTGCCCTTCTACACCGACATCGTCTCGGAAGAACTCTACGCGGCGAGCCGCATGGTGGTGAACCTGACCGGAAGCTTCGTCCAGGCCAACAAGGCCGTCGTGGGCAAGAATGCCTTCGCCCACGAGGCTGGGATCCACCAGGACGGGATGCTCAAGAATGCTCAGACCTACGAGATCATGACTCCCCAATCAGTGGGTCTCAAGAGCAGTTCGCTGGTGCTGGGCAAGCACAGCGGACGCCACGCCCTCCTGCGAAAGTATCAGGATCTGGGCTACGAGCTCTCGCGCGACGAATTGCATCGAGCCTATTTCTTCTTTACCAAGTTGGCGGATCAGAAGAAGGAAATCTTCGACGAAGATCTGATCACCATCATCCAGGACGGGATCAAGACGATTCCGGACACCTACAAGCTCAAGTACGTTCATGCCCAGGGAGGCAACCAGCAACTGGCATCGGCGGTGGTCCAGCTCCAGCAGGGCGATGAGGAATTCGTCGCCACCGCCCACGGTGACGGCCCCATCGATGCCATCTACAAGGCCATCGACCAGATTACGGGGATCACCGGCCGGCTGTTGGATTACAACGTCAGCGCCGTGAGCCGGGGCAAGGATGCGTTGGGCGAAGTCTTCGTTCGCACCAATTTTGGTGGGATCGGATACACGGGGAAGGCCGCCAGTGTCGATGTCATCGATGCCAGCGCCCGGGCTTATCTGAACGCCGTCAACAAGGCTCTGTACGAAGCCGGCAGGTTGGAGCGGGAGGCGCCCCGCACGGCTTCGGCTTGACGGGTTCGGCCGGCCGGGCCGAAATTCTGTTCCGATCTTCAGGCGCCGGAGTTCCGGCTTGGACCATCCCACCGGCAAATCGCAGGCTCGCAAGGAGGAACAACCCGCGGACATGCCCAAGACCCTCTTCGCGAAGATTTGGGACGATCACGTCGTTCACCAGGAACCGGGTCGGCCGGACCTCTTATACGTCGATCGCCATTTGGTGCACGAGGTCACCTCGCCCCAGGCCTTCGAGGGCTTGCGGCAGGCGGGACGACGGGTCAGGCGTGCCGACCTGACGACGGCCACGTTGGATCACAACATTCCAACCGTGGACCAGAGGCTTCCCATCGCCGACCTCATCGCCAGAAAGCAGGTGGAGACGCTGCGCCGGAATTGCCGGGAATTCGGAGTCACGCTCTACGATCTGGACAGCCGGAATCAGGGCATCGTCCATGTGATCGGCCCCGAGCTGGGCCTGACCCGGCCGGGACTGACCATGGTCTGCGGTGACAGTCACACCTCGACCCACGGCGCCTTCGGAGCCCTGGCGTTCGGAATCGGAACCAGCGAGGTGGAACATGTGCTCGCCACCCAGTGTCTGATCCAGAGCCGGCCGCGAACCATGCGGGTCCACTTTTCCGGGAGGCTCTCCGCCGGCGTGACGGCCAAGGACGTGATCCTCTACCTGATTCGCACGCTGGGGACGGATGGGGCGGTGGGTCACGTCATCGAATACGCGGGGCCGGTCGTCGAAGGCTTCTCCATGGAGGAGCGGATGACGCTCTGCAACATGTCCATCGAGGCCGGGGCCCGGGCCGGCATGGTGGCGCCCGACGAGACCACCTTCGAATATCTGGAGGGACGCCCGTTCGTCCCCCGGGGGAAAGACTACCAGGAAGCAGTGGACCGGTGGCGGCTGCTCCCCAGCGATCCCGGCGCCGGTTTCCACCGGGAGATCGAATTGGAGGTGGATGCCCTGGCGCCCCAGGTGAGTTGGGGAACCAACCCCGGGATGGTGGTGGATGTGACGGGCGCGATTCCCGATCCGGAAACCTTTGATCAAGAAGCGGACCGGGAGTCGGGACGGAGAGCCCTGGACTACATGGATCTGGATCCGGGAATGCCGGTCCAGGAGGTTGGCGTCGACCGCGTGTTCATCGGATCCTGTACCAATTCTCGAATCGAGGACCTGCGCAGTGCCGCTCGCATTGCCCAGGGACGGAGAGTGGACGACCGGGTCTATGCCATGGTGGTGCCCGGTTCCCAGCGAGTGAAGGGACAAGCCGAAGCGGAAGGACTGGATCGGATCTTCATCGAAGCGGGATTCGACTGGCGGGAGTCGGGCTGCAGCATGTGTTTGGGCATGAATCCCGACGTCCTCCAGCCCGGACAACGCTGTGCTTCTACGTCGAACCGAAATTTCGAGGGTCGTCAGGGGAAGGGCGGACGGACTCATCTGGTGAGTCCCGCCATGGCGGCCGCAGCGGCGATCCAGGGACGATTCGTGGACATTCGGGACTGGTTCTGAGGAAGCGAGAATGGAACCCTACCGGCAGGAGACGGGCAAGGTGGCCACGCTGGATCGGGCCAACGTCGACACCGACCAGATCATTCCCAAGCAGTTCCTGAAGCGGATCGAGCGAAGCGGATTCGGCCGGTTTCTCTTCTACGACTGGAGATTCCTGGCAGACGGGAGCCTCGACCCCCGGTTCGAGCTGAATCAATCCCGGTTCCGCGGCGCCGCGGTGTTGTTGACCGGCAGCAACTTCGGCTGCGGATCCTCCCGGGAACACGCCCCGTGGGCGCTGCTGGACTATGGATTTCGGACCATAATCGCGCCCTCGTTCGCCGACATCTTCTACAACAACTGCTTCAAGAACGGGATGTTGCCGATTCGGCTCCCCCAGCAGCAGGTGCGGGATCTCTTCCGGCGCGTCAGAGAAGATCCGGGCTACGCTCTCACCGTGAACCTGGAGAACTGTACTCTCCGGGATGACAAGGGCCTGAACCTGGAGTTCCCGGTGGAGTCGTTCCGGAGGCACTGCCTGTTGGAGGGACTCGACGAGATCGGACTCACGCTGCGGCACGAGGAGAAGATCAGCCGGTACGAGGCGGCCCGCTCCGCCTGACAGATCACTATCCGTAACAACCGGCCGAGGCGATTCCCGGACCTCAGCAAGGTTTCACGCGGATTTCAGCGCTTCCAGCTTGTCCCGCACCTTCCGTGCGTGTCCCTTGGCTCTGACGCTGCGCCAGTGGTGAGCCACTATTCCGGAAGGATCGATGATCACGGTGGAGCGTTTCACGCCCTGGAAGGTCCGGCCATACATCTTCTTTTCGCCCCAGGCCCCGTATTCCTCCATCACTTTGTGGTCCGGGTCCGAAAGGAGCGAGATCTTCAGGTCGAATTTGTCGATGAAGTTGCGATGCTTGCGGGTCGTGTCGGGGCTGCAGCCGAGGACCACGGCGTCGAGTGCCGCGAATTCCTCCACGCCGCCGGTGAACTCACAGGCCTCGACGGTGCAACCGGGGGTATTGTCCCTGGGATAGAAGTAGAGAACGACCCACTGGCCGCCCAGATCGCTGAGACCGACATCCTGGTCCGCCTCGTTCTTGAGGCTGAAGTCGGGGGCTGGTTTTCCGATTTCGATCATTTTTCTTGATTCTCCAGAATGAAATGTGCCGCTGCCACGGGCTTTCAGAGGTCGATGGTGATGGGTTTCCGGCCGTCCTCCTTCGCTTCCACGGCCCCGATGATGGCGGCCTCGGAGTCACCTCCGGCCCGCAACTCTTCAACACAGGTGTCCGAGCACTGGTCCGGCACGCTGGCAAGCAATCCTCCGGCGGTCTGGGGATCGAACAACAGCGGGAAGGCCGATGCTCTCGACGCCAGTCTATGGTTCCCAACGGTTCCCTGCAACCGCAGGTTCTGAGGCTGGAGCGAACTGTGGATTCCGGCGTCGACGGTCTCGACGGCCCCTTCCAGGAGGGGGACGGCGGGCAAGGAGATACGGACCTGGGCGTTGGAATTCCGGACCATTTCGGACAGATGGCCCAGGAGGCCGAATCCGCTGACGTCGGTGCAGGCGTGAGCTTCATGGCGAAGAAAACAGGCGGCGGCTTGTTGATTGGACCGGAGCATGGAGTCCAAAGCACCCTGGATCCAGCGTCCCTTGGCCTTCAGCCGCATCTGAGCGGCGAAGAGGGCGCCGGTTCCCAGAGGTTTGGTCAGGATAAGGCGGTCTCCCGGCTCCATCGGACCTTTGCGCAGGAGCCTTCCGGAATCGGCGAGGCCGGAGACGGCCAATCCCAAGGCCAGTTCGGAACCCTCCAGCGTGTGGCCTCCGACCAATTCGGCCCCAGCCCGGCGCAACACCCGTCTGGCGCCCTGCAACAACTCCTCCAATGTCACTTCCATTTTGTCTTCGGAAGCCAGGGGCAGAGCCGCGATGGCCAATGCCGTCCGGGGCCGGCCCCCCATGGCGAAGATGTCGCTCAGACAGTGGATGGCCGCGATCTGGCCGAAGAAATAGGGGTCGTCGACGATGGCCGGAAACATGTCCACCGACTGGAGGAGTGTCTGGCCCGGCGGGACCGACAGCGCGGCCGCGTCCTCCGCGGCCTCCAGACCCAGCACCACATCCGGCAGTTTCCCTGGATCGATCCGTCCCAACACCCGTTCCAGCACGTCGGCCCCCAGCTTGGACCCGCATCCCCGGCAACGCATGTGGCGATCCAAAGCCGAGGCTTTACGACGGGGGGATACGGCCGGCTCGCCACGAGATTCCGTAAGATCGCTGAAACGCGCCATGAAACGCCGGTCGATCCAATCCTTCCAATGCCAGACCCAACGGCCGTCCATAGACCAGGAACCCCGAGATGCCACGGCTCGCCGGTCCCCGGTGCTGATCAGGCTCAGGAACTTCCTCTGGGGATGAAAGGGTTTCGGAGGCAGTCCCCGCAGGGCCCGGCGCAGATTCCGCTCGAGCGGTTTTCCCTGGCGGACCGCGAAGACCCCCGCCTTCTCTCGGGGATGGGAAACCACCGTGGCCACATCGCCCGCGGCGAAGACCCCGGGATGAGAAGCCGACTCCAGGGTCGCTTCGACCTTCATGAAGCCCTGGGAGTCCACCTCCAACCTCGACTCCCGAATCCAGCCGGGAGCCGAGGCCTGTGTGACCCAAAGGATTTCATCCAGTTCATGATCTGAGCCGTCCTCCAATACCAGAATCCGGCCCCGGACCTGGATGACCTTCATTCCGGGATAAAGTCGGATGCCGCGCCGATGCAGCAGCCTTTGGAATTTGGTCCGGACCCGGCGATTATGGGTGGGAAGAATGGTTTCGGAGTCGAAGAAGAGGTGAAATTCAGGAGCCTCGCGGGGACGGCCCGAGACGCGCCGCAGGTCTTCCAGAGCATGCCGGACCGACAACAGCAGCTCGACGCCGCCGGCCCCGGCTCCGACCACACCGATACGAGTTCTTTCCGCCCTGGCCAGGACGCGCCGCCTGACCTCGGCCCAGCGGTGGAGGAAGTTGCCGATAGGTTTGACCGGAACCACGGATTCGGCGGCTCCCGGAACCGGATCGAGAGTGGGCGTGGAGCCGATGTTGATGGAGACCAGATCGTAGGGTACGGGTGGCCGGGAACGGCACAGGATCTTCTTGGATTCCAGGTCGAGGCCGACAGCCTCATCGTGGTAGAGGCGGGCGCCCGCGAACTGGGAAAGTGGCCCCAGGTCGATGTGGGTCTCATCATATTCGTAGTGGCCGGCGATGAGGCCAGGGAGCATTCCTGAGTACGGGGTGTGTATGTCGCGTGTGATGAGGGTCAGGCGAACCCCCCGCATGGGCTTGGCGCCGAAGCCCTTCAGGACGCTCACATGGCTGTGGCCGCCGCCGACCAGAACCAGATCCTTGGTGACGGGAGCGTGAATCGGACTCATGACTCGCCAGGAGAAGGTGGTGGCCAACTGAAGCCGACCCCAGGACCGCAGGAAATCGAGCCTACCACACGGCGCGGATCGGTAACCATATCTTTCCTTAGCATAGTCCCTGGGCTCCTGCGACTTTTGTCCCGGGCTCACATGTAGCAAAATACCGCCGCGACGCGCACGGAGGCTTTCTCGGAGCTGGGGACGAAATGGCGTACGATTGCCGATTGTTCAAGTCCTGCCTTCTCGTGATTCCCGCATATTTTCTGATTCTCCCGCTGGCGGCTCAGACGCAGCAGGCTGCCGGGCAACAGAGCGGGCCCCCCGGGCAGAAGAAGCCGGAGGAGCACCAGGAGCTCTCCCGGGAATCGCAGCCCCGGTTGACGGAAGAGATCGTGGTCGTCGGCACCCGGGCTCAGCCGCGGACAGTAACGGAGTCGGTGGTGCCCATCGACGTGATCTCGTCCCAGGACATCGTCAGCCAGGGTGAACCGGACTTGGCCGACCAGTTGAGAAACGTCCTTCCGGCCTATAACGTCAATCCTCAGCCGGTGGGCGATGCGGCCCGGATCATCCGTCCGGCGACCCTCCGCGGTCTGGCTCCCGATCACACGCTGGTCCTGGTCAACGGAAAGAGGCGCCACCGCGGCGCCGTCATCACCTGGCTGGGGAATGGTGTCGCGGACGGGGCCCAGGGGCCCGACATCTCCGTGATTCCATCCATCGCGTTGCGCCAGGTGGAGGTGCTGCGCGACGGCGCCTCGGCCCAATACGGCTCGGACGCCATCGCCGGCGTCCTGAACTTCCTGCTCAAGGACGACACCTCCGGCGGCAGCGTGGAGTTCCGGACCGGCAGCTTTCTCGCCGGGGACGGTGGCACCTACACCGTCTCCGGGAATATCGGTCTGCCCCTCGGACCGGGTGGATTCGCCAACCTGAGCGTCGAGTACGGCAACACCGCTGCCACCAGCCGCAGTGTCCAACGCGCCGACGCCGCGCACCTGATATCGGTCGGCAACACCCATGTCGCCGACCCGGCCCAGATCTGGGGTTCGCCCGCCATCGACGACGACTTCAAGTTCTGGGGCAACTTCGGGCGCGTGTTCGACCAGATGCAGTTCTACGGTCACACCAACTACGCCGGCCGGCGGGTCACCGGCGGCTTCTTCTTCCGGAATCCAAATACCCGGGCGTCCGTTTTCAGCGCCGACGCCGGAAAGACCCTCCTCATCGGGGACCGTCTCGATGCCCGGGACGGCATCCTCGACGGTTCGGCCGGCTGCCCCCGGGTCCCCATCGCCAACGGGGTCCCCGACCGGCGGGGTCTGGACAGAGTTTTTTCCGATCCCGACTGTTTCTCGTTTCAAGAGATCTTCCCGGGGGGATTCAGGCCGCAATTCGGCGGCGATTTGACTGACGCGTCGGTCATCGCCGGCCTTCGTGGTCAGACCGCTGTAGGGGTGGTGTGGGATGCCAGCTTCAGCCTGGGTACCAGCGCAGTGGATTTTTTCATTTTCGATACGGTCAATGCGTCGTTGGGCCCGGCCACGCCCACCGAATTCGATCCCGGTCTCTACCGGCAACAGGACCTCGCCTTCAATCTGGACCTGAGCTATGCGGTCAGTGACCGCCTCCACCTGGCCGGGGGCGGGGAATGGCGCGAAGAGGACTTCAAGATCGGCCTGGGACAGAATGAGTCATGGGAGATTGGACCCTACGCGCCTCAGGGCTTCAGTGCCGGCTCCAACGGATTTCCGGGATTCAGTCCCATCGCCGCCGGCCGGTGGGACCGGGCGAACTATGCCCTCTACGGCGACCTGGAGTTGCGCGGAGGCTCGAATAAATGGACGGTCGGCGCCGCGGCACGGATCGAAGGCTACGAGGACTTCGGGGCCACTCTCAACGGCAAGCTGGCGGGACGCTACGTTTTGACCCCGGCCTGGGCGCTGCGAGGAAGCTTTAGCAGCGGTTTCCGGGCGCCCACACCGGGCCAGCAAAATGCCTTCAACGTGTCGACCCGCTACGATCTTCAACTCAGGGACCTGGTCAATGACGGCACCATCCCCTCGACGTCCCGCGCGGCGCAACTCCGGGGCGGCCGGTTGCTGGAACCCGAGCGGTCCATCAACATCAGTCTGGGTGCGGTGGCCGACCGGGGACCGTTGAGATTGACGGCCGACTACTTCCGCATCGATCTCTCCAATCGCCTCGCCTTGACCCAGTTGTTCGCCCTCGGTCCCGAGGAAGTGGAAACTCTCATCTCGGAGGGTGTGACCAGCGCCCGCAACCTGCAGAACTTTCGATTTTTCACCAACGACTTCGAGACCCGGACCCAGGGGATCGATCTCGTGGCCACGGTCACGCCCGCCGCGCTGGGAGGAGCAACGACCTTCGGGTTCCTCTTCAACCATACCGACACCGAAGTCACCGAGTTCAACCCGGGCGTGCTGGACGCCGTCCGTCTCCGGCAGTTGCAAGAGGCCATTCCGGGAACCCGCTGGAACGTCTCGGCCCAACACGACTTGGGCCGTTGGCGCCTATTGGGGCGCCTGAACTACTACGACGACTGGTACGATTCCCGGGACGTCCGAGTCTACAAGGGCGACTACATTTTCGATCTGCAAGCCTCCCGCTCCATCGGGGAGTCCGTCACCCTCACCCTCGGCGCCCAGAACGTGTTCGACAATCAGCCGGAAGAAAACCCCAACGCCTCGGCCGTCGGCAATCGGTTCAGTCCGTACACGCCGTTCAACTACAACGGGGCGTTCTACTATTTCCGCATCGCCTACAACTGGAAATGGAAACGCGACACTGGCACGTAAGGGTCCCACACTCGGATTTCGAAAACCTGGAACCCGCGTCCGCTCCGAATAGTAGACTGAGACGGAGGGAGAGCCCCTGGCGGCTGGTAGCGGGTCCCATTCGGATCGCTCACGACCGGTCCCGTGGCCGAATCCCCCTCCAGAGAGGAGAAGGTCTGATGCGAGTTCTCGTTACCGGAGCCACCGGGTTTGTCGGACGCCCGCTCTGTGAGGTGTTGTCCGAGTCGGGTTGCCGGGTGACGGCGCTGTCACGCCGTCCGGACGCTGCCCGGAAAGCCCTTCCCAGTCTTTCCCAGGTTTTTGCTTGGCGTCCGGTGGAGGAGGCTCCGCCGCTTGAGAGCCTGGAACAGGTGGACGCCGTCATCCACTTGGCGGGTGAGAGCGTGGTCGGTCGCTGGAACGCCCGCAAACGGCGGGCCATCCGGGAAAGCCGGGTTCGTGCGACCAGGAATCTGGTGGGCGCCATAGGGCAGGCGCAACCGCGACCCCGAACCCTGATTTCGGCCAGCGCCATCGGCTACTACGGAGATCAGGGCGAGACGGAGCTGACCGAATCGATGCCGGCTGCGGATGATTTTCTGGGAGAGGTCTGCGGCCAGTGGGAGAAAGAGGGAACTCGCGTGTCAGAGGCGGGCGTCCGCGTGGTCCATCTCCGCATCGGCGTCGTCCTGGCTGCAGGCGGAGGGGCCCTGGACGCCATGCTGCTTCCGGCGCGGCTGGGGTTGGGGGGACCCCTGGGTTCGGGCCGCCAGTGGTGGTCCTGGATTCACCGGGAGGATCTGATCGGCATGGTGCAGCATGTTCTGGCCAACGAGAGTCTCTCGGGTCCCTTCAATGCGACCTCCTCGAACCCGGTTCGGCAAAAGGATTTTGCCCGAGTGCTGGGAAGGGTCCTGTCCCGTCCCGCGTTCCTGCCCACGCCCGGGATCGGGCTGAAAATGGTTCTGGGCGGTTTTGCCGTCGAGTTGCTCTCCAGCAAGAAGGTGCTGCCGGGCCGGATTCAGGAGAGTGGGTACCGCTTTCGTTTCCCCGAACTGGAGCCGGCGCTCCGGGATATCCTGGCGTAGCCGAGAGTCGCTTTCGGCATGCCCGGCCCGTTGCGGGCAATCGGCCGAATCTCGTTTACCTCAAAGGTTTCGGGCGATAGACGAATTGGAGGATGTTGCCCTCGAGATCGGGAAAGAAAGCCAGCTTGGTTCCGGTAGCACTCTCGGAAATGGGTTGCAGGAGTTCGATGCCCTGCTCCTTGATGTGCTGACAGGCCTCTTCGAAATCGACGACGGTGAAGGCGAGGTGGCGGATGCCGGCGTCGTCCCCTTCGGCTTCCATGCGGGGACGGTCGCTGGAGGGAAGGATCTCCAGGACTCCGGTTCCCGGAACGGCCACGAAGTAGGTGGAGTACGCGTCGTCGGCTACGGCGATCTCGCAGCCCAGGTTCGTGCAGTACCAGTCGGCCAGCGCTCGAGGGTCATCGGCGACGATGGCCACATGTTCCAATGACGTGATCATGACTCATCTCCTTCCGTTTGGCGGGGCATTCCCCGGAGGCTATGGACCGCCAGTCTATGCAACCGCGAGGAAAGAGGGAAGAGGAGAAAAGAGGAAATAGAAACGAGGAAAGAGAGAAATGCGTAGTGGCGTCGGAGCGATGCCTTCCGGGTAGTTGCGGAATGATTCGGATGCCGTGACGTGGTCTGACCCGGACTGTTACTATCCTGGGGCTTTGTGGGGATGAGCATGCCTCTTGGGAACAAGGTCGCGGTGGTGACGGGGGCTGCCCAGGGTCTGGGGCTGGCCATCGCCAACAGGCTGGCGCAGGATGGGGCCTTCGTCCTGCTCTGTGACCTCCAGGAAGAGAAAGTTCGCGAAGTCGCCGATACCTTGGCGGGGGACGGGCTCCAGGCCCAGCCGGCACCACTGGACGTTACCGATGCACCGGCGGTGACCGCCGTCTTCGAGGAGACGTTCCGGAACCGGGGGAGGTTGGACATCCTGGTCAACAGCGCCGGTCTGGGCCAGAAGGTGACCCCGACCGTGGAGTTGGACGACGCAGAGTGGCGGCGCATCCTGGAGGTGAATCTGACCGGGACGTTCTACTGTTGCCGGGCAGCGGGCCGGCTGATGCGGCGGCAGGAATCGGGAAGCATGGTGAACCTGGCGTCCATCAATGCCCACAGTCCGGCGGCTCTGGTGGCCGCCTACAACGCGGCCAAGGCGGGCGTCGCCAGCCTGACCCGGACGCTCGCCATCGAGCTGGCTGCCTTTGATGTCCGGGTCAATGCCGTGAGTCCGGGTCCTGTCTACACCGACTTCAACCGCAAGACCATGGCCCAGCGAAGCCGGACGCTGGGGATCAGCCGGGACGAGATGGTCGAGCGGGTCCGCCGATCGATACCGTTGGGACGCTGGGGAGAGCCCCAGGACATCGCCTCCATGGTCGCCTTCCTGTGCGGGTCCGAGGCCTCCTGGATCACCGGACAGGTGTTCCAGGTGACGGGCGGCTTGCAGGGCGTTTCGGCGACTCCCCCCAGGAGCCCCAGGACCGAAGAATGAAACCCACGGTCTTCATCCCCGAACCCATAGCGGCTCCCGGGGTGGGGTTGTTGCGCGGGCATTGCCATTGCGTGACCCCGTGGGAAAAGGGAGTCACCGTTCCGGCGGAGCCGGACGCCGCAGGTGCGGCTCCCCACCGGGCCGCCTTCCGGGACGCTGACGCCGCCCTGGTGCGCCTCTTTCAGGTGGGAGCCGACGATATTCGGAATGCGCCCCGCCTCAAGGTGATCGGCAAGCATGGGGTCGGTGTCGACAACATCGACTGCGAGACGGCGACCTCCAGAGGCCTGCCCGTCGTCTACACGCCCGGTTCCAACGGCCGGACCGTAGCTGAGCACGCCATGGCGCTGATGTTGGCCCTTTCCCGGCAGATCTATCCCTCCAGCCACGCCATCCGTTCCGGAACCATGGAGGACCGGAACCGTTACCAGGGTGTCGAACTTGCCGGGAAGAACCTGGGCTTGATCGGTCTGGGCCGCATCGGCAGCCGCGTCGCGGGGATCGCCTCCGGTGGATTCGGCATGCAGGTGCGCGCCTACGACCCGTATCTGCGTCCCGGATCGACGACGGGTGCGGCCGTACTGGAAGGTTCCCTGGAGGCTCTTCTGGCGTGGGCCGACTTTATCAGTCTCCACGTTTTTTTGAGTGACGAGACGCATCATCTCATCGACCAGGAGCGCCTGAAGCTGATGAAGCCCGGTTGCCGCCTGGTGAACACCTCCAGAGGGCCTGTCATCGACGAGGCGGCCCTGGCCCAGGCGCTGCGGGACGGACGGTTGGCCGGGGCCGCCCTGGACGTCTTCGAGGACGAACCGCTACCGGCGGATCATCCCCTTTGCCGAACGCCCAACACTCTGTTGACGCCTCACATCTCCGGCTTGACCGACAGCGCTCTGGAACGCGCCTCCCTGATGGCTGCCCAGGGTATCCTGGACGTGCTCCAGGGGCGGTGCCCGGAGCATGTCGCCAACCCCGGCTATTTCGAGAATCAGGACGCGAGAAAGGAAGATCAGCCATGACCATCCCCCTGGAGCAGATCGCCAACATGCCGGCCTTTTCTCCCTACTATCCTCCACTGCCGGCCCGCTACCGGAACGTGCGTTTCCAAATGGTCTGCTTCCGTGCCGACCCGAGCGCGTTGGATCGTGTGCTCCCCTGGTGTTTCGAGCCGGACCCGGACGGCAACTGTGCTGCCATCGGCATCGACGCGACCTGGACGGCAAACTACGGGGGATTTCTGGAGAGCGTGCTCACCGTCAAGTGCAGCTACCAGGGACAGCCGGGCTACTTTGCGCCCATCGCGTTCCTCAACTCCAAGTCCAGCATTCCCGCGGGAAGAGAGATCTACGGCACGCCCAAGGTGTATTCCGACATACGGATCGGAATGGATGAGCGAGTCATGTATACGGACACTCGGCTGGCCGGCGCCTCGATCCTGGCGATCCGGTCCACGATGCACCGGGCTGCCGACCCGGAAAACCTGCCCGTTTTTGCGCCGTCCTGGCGGCTGAAGGCGATTCCCAGGGTGGACGGCAAGGGATTCGACGTCCTCCAGGTCATCGACGGGGCCAAGTGCACCTCGGACGTGACCGTCCACGTCTGCCGGGCCGGCGACGGGGTCGTTCAGTTCGATCCTTCACCCGTCTACGATCTGACCGGCTTCGCTCCCCGGGAGTACCTGGGGGCGTACTACATGGAGACCGACTACACCGAAGGGTTCGCGGAGATCGTGCACGATTTTCTGCGGGAATAGCCGTTCGTTCAGTCAGCCCACGTCTTGGGCCCGTCCCGTCCGGGCCGCTTCGTAGGCGCTGAAGATGGCCTTCAGGACGTGGAGGCATTCCTCGCCGGTGGCCGGCGGAGGTCCCGTGCCTCTGGCCGAGTCCAGGATCGCCTCCACGAGACGCTGGTAGGGACCGACCTCATAAGCGAAGGGAAAGGACTGGACCCCTTTGGGAGCATCGGGATGTGTGGAGTACCATTCCAGGGGGGAGTTGTCCTCGTCGAAGCGGAGCCACCCCTTGGAGCCCCAGAGGGTCAGTCCAAGGTGGTAGCCCCGGTCCAGGTAGTATCCGCCGTGATACGTTCCCACGATCCCGTTCCGAGACTGAAAGGTGACTCCCACCGAGTCCTCGACGTCGATGGGTTGGCCCCCGACGTTGCGGGCCATGGCGGAGACCCGTTCGATGCGGTCCTGCGTCAGATGCTGGAGCAGGTCCACGTAGTGGATTCCCAGCCAGATCAGGTTTCCTCCGCCCGCCGTGTCCCGCGAAGCGAGCCAGGAACGGTGAAACTCGGGGCGGGTGAGGCGGGTCTGATCCGCCACGACCAGCAGATGCGCCCCGTAGGGCTTGCCGATGTAACCGGACCGCACCAGTTCCCGGGCCTTGACGGCTCCCGGATGCACCCGCAGGTAGAAGGCCAGCGTGAGCGTCAGATTCCTGGCTTCGGCAAGTCGGACCAGGGGCTCGAAATCCCCGGCCCGGGTGCAGGAGGGCTTTTCGGCCAGGACGTGGCAACCGGCCTCCAGGGATTTGCGGATCAAGGGCGGAGCCTTGTGGGCGGCCAGGCTGACGACGGCCGCGCGGGGTCGAAACTCCCGCAGCATCCGGTCATGGTCCCGAAACGTGGTCACCTTCGCCCCCAGAGCATCGCGCGCACCCGTGAACGTGGTCCCGCTCTCGTCGGAGATTCCCACGGCTTCCACACCGTCGATCCTGGCCAGAGATCGGAGATAGGCGCTCAGGTGGGGTCCTTTCTCCTGAGTGATCACACCGACCCGAAGGGGTGCGGCAGTAGCGGACCGGGCCCCGCGGCTCAGAATCGAGGGCGCGAGAAAGGCGCCGGCAGCGGCTCTGTGGAGAAAGGTTCTTCGTTTCATGGCGGGAGAGTTTAACAGGGTTGGGAGCAGGGATCAGGGTTCGGATTCCGGAATCGTAGCGCGGCGGACCCAGGATCAGGGAAGGAGTGAGGAATGATCTCGTTGACCGTTTCTGCAGCGATGAGGGCCGCCCGGAGGATCGCGGGTGTCGGATTTTGCCTTCTCCTGGTGGGAGTGAATTGCTCCATGACCCTGGCTCAAGAAAAGCTCCTGGTGGTGGATACGCCCATGGAGCCGCCCGAATGGGCCCTGTTGCAACGTCAACTGCTGGAAGCCGACACCCAGGCCTGCCGGGTCCTGGCCCGACATGCCCTGGACGACCGCGGATACCTCCTTCACGTACCTCGCTGGGGGGTGATCGACGGCCCCGACGACGCCATCGAGACCTTCGCCGACTGGCCTCTTCTGCACTCTCTCGGAGCCGGCGATTCGGTGTTGGAGGACTACAAGAGGGCTCAGGAGGGCCACTGGCTCCAATACGGAGAAATGAGGACGGTCAAGACGGACCTGGCCAAGGACGGGGCCTACTTCCGGGAATTCGTCACCATGTCCGACTGGGCGCACACCCGGGAAGGGATGCAGGCCTTCATGTCCCTGGGCCTTTCGGAACCCGGCAACGCCCTCTACCGAAAACGCATGGCCCGATTTGCCGGCCTCTACATGAACGAGGACCCCTCCGCTCCCAACTATGACCCCGTGCGCAAGCTGATCCGCAGCACCTGGACCGGGAGCAAGGGGCCGATGCTGCGGGAGCCCACGGTCTACGATTGGGTGGGAGACCCGGTCCGGGGACGATTCCATTTCCTGCACAGCTCAGCCGGACTGGGGCGGATGTTGGACTTCGCGAATCACTATCCCAAGATGCTGGCCCACTGCGAGGACTACAAGGACAGTACCGGGGACAGTCATTTGAACCTCTCCGCCACGAACCTGGCGTTGAACGCCTACATGATGACGGGGAAGGAGAAATACCGGCGTTGGCTCCTGGAATACGTGGATGCCTGGAAGGAGCGAACGCGCGCGAACGACGGCTTCATCCCCACCAAGGTGGGCTTGGATGGCAAGCCGGGCGGCCCGTCGGGACAGTGGTGGAAGGGACTCTACGGTTGGAATTTCTCCAACTTCGACGCCGAAGTGGGTTACGTGAAGCACCGGGGAACCATCTTCATCGGGACCTGGGACGGATTCGGAAACGCGTTTCTCCTTACGGGCGATCCGGGCTATCTGGCCGTAATGAGGCAACAGCTCATGCACTTCCACAGCCGGAAGAAGGTCGCCGACGGCAGGACGCTCGTCCCCAAGATGTATGGAGACCCGCGGGGGCACACCTACACGGGGAAACCCGAATGGTACGCGTGGACCGATAAGCTGAATCTGGATCGCTGGACCGAACTCTACCTGTGGAGTATGGACCGGGCTGACCTGGAACCCATTCCCAAGACCGGGTGGATCGGATTTCTGGAAGGGGCGGACCCCGGCTATCCGGCCCGGGTCTTGAGAAAAGACCTGGAGAGGGTTCGGAACCGGGTGCAGGCGATCCGGGATGACCCCACGACGCCCGACACTCGCCTGCCCGACTGGTTCATGCACCTGAACCCGTCATCGAGCCGGAATCTGGCCAGTCTGATGACCGGGGCCTACCTTCCCAGTGTCATCTGGAGCGTGAATTTCCGATTGCGTTACTTCGATCCCGTCCGGAGCCGTTCGGGCGTCCCACCGGATGTGGGAGCGTTGATCCAGGAAATGAGCGGCGATTCCGTGGCCGTCATGCTGGTCAACCTCAATCCCGTCGCCCCGCGCACCGTAGTCGTACAAGCGGGCGGATACGGGGAACATCAGTTCACGCAGGTCAAGAAGGGGGAATCGAGAGAGGAGTTGAACGGTTCTTACATCACAATCAGGCTGGAGCCCGGGTGCGGGGCGCGGCTGACGTTGGGAATGAATCGGTACGCCAACGCGCCGACGCTGTTGTATCCGTGGGATCGTTAGCGCGAACAGCCATTAGGTTAGGAGGCGGCGATGCCGAAGCTTCGCATTCGGCGGCGACTGCAACCGGGAAACACGGGAGGAATCGACGGGATGGGGCGCCCGGAAGCCTGCAGGCCTGCCCGGGCGCCGTTTCGTTTCTGTCGATGTGGTTCAGGATTCATTGCGGGGTCAGGAACCCAACTTTTCGATCATCCTCACCAGCGTGCTGACTTGGTTTTTCAGCGCATCGGAGAATTCTTCCAGTTGCCGGGCGTAAGCGCGCAACGCCTGGAGTTCGGGGGCCAAAGCAGGCGCCTCCGCCTCGGGGGCCGCCTCTTCGGGTTCAGGTGCGGGCTCCGGTTCGGGCTCCGGTTCAGGTTCGGGAGCAGCCGCAACGTCGGGGACGGCTTCCGCTTCGGACACCGGCTCAGGGGTGGCCTCCGCCGCGGGCTCGGGAGCCGGTTCGGGGGCTGCGGGGGCCTCGGCGGCGACGGCCGGCGGAGCCTCGGCCTGGGACACGAAATAGAGCTCGCGGCCCCGTTTTTCCATCTCGACTCCGTCGACGGCATTCAGCAGCCGCTTGACCAGATTCTTGTCGTTTGGAGTCGACTTGAGACCCAGATTGGATCCGTTCCTGGCGATGAGTTGACTCACACTGGCCGCGCCCGCTCTCCGGACGGCCCGGGCCAGGCCTCTCTGTATCCGTTGCAACTCAGCGCGCTTTCGACGTCTCCTCTTGGCCATTTTCTTATCCTTTCATCTGCTGTTGAAACTGACTATACAAAACCCTAGCAGTATTACAATGACTATTATCCATTAATTGTCCGATCAAGTCCACAAATTTAGTGGTGAAAGTTGAATGTCGATCCGTTCGGCCTTTCCGGCCGGAACTCTTATGATCTAAAACAAATGTGGGAATGCGCTGTTGATTTTGGATCCGACCTTTCAGTAGAGAGTTTGTATGATAGCAACATGCAGCGGAGTTCGGTTCGACGCTCAAGCGGTTTTCTCCAGATGTAATGCATGCTTGGGTTCGCCATTCGATGGTCCGAGTATGCATTGAAATTCAAGTTTCCCAGGATCGATGGTAGGCTGTGAGGGAGGATTAATCGAATGATCAGCAGATTGAACCGGCGAAGTTTTCTAGGCGGCGCCCTGGCGGTCTCTCCGTCCATCATCGCTTCCGCCGGAGCCGTTCCGGGGGCGGTTCGGAAGGAAGGGAAGCGGCGCCGTTTTCTCCTCTGGTGCGACAAGGGAGGCCTGATCAATCCGGCCGGCCCCGCCGATGATCCGAAAGTGGCCGAATTCGTCCGCAAATGCTCGGATCACGGAGTGACCGATCTGATCCCATGGAGCGGGACCCGCGTTCTGGTGGAGGAGGGGCGGAAGCAAGGCATTCCGGTGCATCCGTATCTGGCCTTCAATTCCCACGGCTCCCGCCGGGTCAACTATGCCTGGTCCATTCACTACCTGAGTGCCCCCCCCGGTTCTCCCGAGATGAAGGAAAAGCTGGAGCGCCACCAGCCCATCTGGTCCCATCCCAGATCGTCCCCCAGCCTGAGTGATTTCGCCCAGGCGCACCCTCAGTATTGGGCTCGGGACCGGAGTCGAAGCGATGAAATTCAGCCGGGACAACGGCGCACACTGAGCCTGGCCGTGCCCGAGGTCCGGGAGCACGAGAAGGGCAACTACATGGCGATGCTGGAACGCACGGGCGGGCATGGATTCCAGGTGGAGTTCGTCAGTCTGAACCAGGATGAGAACGGAGTTGGAACGGACGGTTACGAAGAACCCATGACCCGGTTCTACCGGCAAAAATTCCGCCGCGATCCCATGGAACTGCCCAACGGCGATCCTTCCTGGGTCCGATTCCGAGCCGATTACACCACGGCCACCATCCGGGAACTGAGGGAAGCCCTGAGAGAGAAGGACCCGTCGGTTCCCATGACGGTGGCCTTGGTGGCGCGGGAGATGGACGACTACGTGAAGGTGTTTCAGGACTGGCCGACCTGGGTCGACCAGAATTTGGTGGATGAACTCCATCTCTGGTTCCGCACCACCTCCGACGTCCGGCAGGTGGAACGCCAAGTCGCCGCGGCGGTCAAGAGGGTCTCGGGCCGTTGTCCCGTAGTGGCCGAGTTCTCCTGCTACCACGTGGGGAGCTTCCAGGAGCCCGGCCTCTTGCTGGAGGCCGCCCGCCGCGCCTACGGCAGCGGAGCCGCAGCGGCGGGAATCTACCGCAGCCATGCCGTGGAACAACTGGGTTTCTGGCCTCTGGTGGAAAAGATCGCCGCGCTTTGACCACTCATGAGGACACGAATGACGAAAATTCACCAGGGGCGAGGCTACTGGCGTTCGGCAATATTGACGGTCCTGTTTCTCTCGGCGGTCCGAGCGGAGGAACCCCGGATCGTAACGGTGGAGAAGATCTGGGACCAGGCTCCCCATAACGCTTTCACTGACCTGATCCGATTCCGGGAAAGGTGGTTCTGCACCTTTCGCGAGGGCGAACGCCATGCCGCCGGACAGGACGGACGGATCCGTGTCATCACCTCATCTGATGGCAGGAACTGGGAATCGTCGGCCCTCTTGACGACGGAAGGGGTGGACCTGAGGGATCCCAAGCTCTCCCGGACGCCTGACGGCCGCCTCCTGCTGGTGGCCGGCGGCAGTATTTACATCGATGATGTGTTCCAGACACGGGCGCCCCGCGTGGCTTTCTCCCCGGACGGCTACGAGTGGACCACTCCACAGCGTGTTCTGGCCGAAGAGCACTGGCTCTGGCGAATCACCTGGCACAAGGGCACCGCCTACAGCGTCTCCAAGATGGGTGACGGGAAGAATACCCGCCGAGTCATCCTCTACTCGAGCCGGGACGGCATCGAATGGGACTGGATCGCCGCATTCAGGAACATTCCGCCCTGGCCCAACGAGGCCACCATCCGGTTCCTGCCCGGGGATGAGATGATGATCCTCTTGCGGCGCAACGCCACGGGATGGATCGGCACCAGCCACCCTCCCTATCGGAAGTGGACGTGGACCGACACGGGGCACCGGTTGGGAGGACCCAATTTCATTCGCCTGCCCGATGGCCGGCTCTGGGCGGGAAGCCGGGCCTATACCGAGGACCCCACGACGATTCTGGCCCGCATGTCCCGGACCAGCTTCGAACCGGTTCTGACCCTGCCCAGCGGCGGGGACACGAGCTATCCCGGTATGGTCTGGCACCAGGATCTGCTCTGGGTCAGCTACTACTCTTCCCACGAGGGGAAGAGCAGTATCTACCTGGCGAAGGTACGACTGCCGTCGAAATAGGGGGAGGGGGGGGACATCCTTGTCCCCCTCTTGATCCGACTCTTCGTGTGGTCCCGTGTTGCTTCGGTCTGGAACAAAGAGGGCACCCACAAGGGGTGCCCCTGGCAATTCTTGAGGAGGCCCTCAGACGCGGATCTGTCCGTTGCCGGCGATGACGAACTTCTCCGTCACCAGGCTTTCCAGCCCCATGGGGCCGTAGGCGTGCAGGCGGGTGGTGCTGATTCCGATCTCGGCGCCCAGACCCAGTTCCCCGCCGTCCGAGAAACGAGTGGAGGCATTGACCAGGACCACTGAGGAGTTGACCCGGTTCAGGAAGGACTGTCCTGCGGCCGGGTTCTCGGTGACGATGGCCTCGGTGTGGTCCGAACCGTAGGTTTCGATGTGGGCGATGGCTTCGTCCATGTCCGAGACGATCCGTACGGCCAGGATCAGGTCCAGGAACTCCTCGTGATAGTCCTCCTCCGTGGCCGGCGTGACGCCGGGGAGGATCTCGCGGGTCCGGCCGTCTCCCCGCAACTCGACTCCGGCTTCATCCATCCGCCGGGCGAATCGGGGTAGAAACCGGTCGGCGGCCTTCTCGTGGATCAGCAGGTTTTCCACGGCATTGCAGACGGCGGGCCGGGAGATCTTGGCGTTCTCGGCGATGGCCAGAGCCTTATCGAGGTCGGCCTCCTCATCCACGTAGATGTTGCACACGCCCTTGTAGTGCTTGATGACGGGGATGCGGCTCGTTTCCGCCACGAAGCGAATCAATCCCTCGCCTCCCCGGGGGATGATGAGGTCGATGCACTCTTCCTGCCGGACCAGTATGGCAATGGCGTTCCGGTCGGTGGTGTCCACCAGCCGGCACGCATCCGAGAGTCCGGCCGAGGAGAGCGTCTTGCCCACCAGTTCCACCAGGGCCCGGTTGGAGTGGATGGCCTCGGAACCCCCCTTGAGCACGGTGGCGTTGCCGGCCTTGAAGCAGAGGGAGAAGGCGTCGATGGTCACGTTGGGCCGGGCCTCGTAGATGATGCCGATCACTCCCAGGGGGATGGTCCGCTTGGCGACCTGGAGCCCATTGGGCCGGGTCCAGTTCTGGCGGTCGACGCCCACAGGGTCCGGGAGCCGAGCCACTTCCCGCAGGCCCCGGATCATGGAGTCCATGCGATTGGAGTCCAGCTTCAGGCGATCCAGCAGGGCGCCGGTGAGACCCTTTCGAACTCCTGCTTCCAGGTCCCGGGCGTTAGCCGCCAGCAACATCTCGCGAGCGTCCGGCTGCGACAGCCGATGGGCCAAGTCTTCCAGCAACGTGTTCTTGGCGTCCGTTGACAGCCCGGACAGCCGGCGGGAAGCTGCCTTGGCCCGCCTGGAAAGCCGGACGATCTCGTTTTCCAATGAGGTCACGGTAGTCGTCATCATTTTCCTCCCGCAAATCAGGGGACGGTCATTTTACCAGCACCAGGTTGTCTCTATGGATCACCTCGTCGTAGTAGCTGTAACCGAGCTGCGCCCGGATCTCTTCGCTCTTGCATCCCCGAATGGCCTCCACTTCCCGGGAACTGTAATAGCTCAGTCCCCGGGCGATCTCGCGGCCGTCGGGTCCCATGACCCGCACCGGGTTTCCGGAGTGGAACTCGCCCTCCACGGCGGTGATGCCGATGGAAAGGAGGCTCTTGCCCTGTTGGGTCAGCGCCCGCGCCGCTCCCCGGTCCACGACCAGGCGCCCCTGAGGCTGAAGCGAGTGCAGGATCCAATGCTTTCGCGCTGACAGCCTCTCTTTGAACGGTAGGAACAGGGTGCCCACCTCCCGTCCCTCGACGACCATTTCCAGGATATCGGCCTCCAGGCCGCTGACCAGCAGCGAGGGGATTCCCGATTCGGCCGCCTTTTGAATCGCCAGCAGCTTGGAACGCATCCCTCCCCGGTTGATGGACGCTGAGTCGGCCGTGTCGCGCGTATGCCGGAAATGCCAGTCGGTAATTCGCTCCACGGTGGAAATCAGTCGCCCATCCTCAAGTGCGCCTTCATGATTCTGCTCGTAGAACCCGCCCACGGTGGAGAGGATGAGCAGCAGGTCGGCTTGAACCAGGACCGCGACCTGGGCCGAGAGGTGGTCGTTGTCTCCGAACTTGATCTCGTTCACCGCCACCGTGTCGTTCTCGTTGACCACGGGGAGTATCCCGGATGCGAGCAGGGTCTCCAGCGCATTCTTGGAATTGAGATAGCGTTCCCGGTTGTTCATGTCGTCCCGGGTCAGAAGGATCTGCCCCGTATGCCGGCCCAGCCGCGAGAAAAGCCGTTCGTAGACGGACATGAGGAGGTTCTGACCGACGGCGGCGCAGGCCTGAAGTTGGGGGATGGTTTTGGCCGAACCGGTCAGACCCATGACTGGAGCCCCGGCCGCCACCGCCCCCGACGTGACCAGCACCAACTGGCGCCCTTCCGCCAAGAGCCGGACCATGCTCTTGACGAGTTGGCCGATTCGGTCCGTATCCAGACGTTGCTCCGCGTCCACCAGCACGCCGGACCCCACCTTGACCACGATGCGGCCGGCTCGGGCCAGCGAACAACGCACGGATTGATCGCTACTTACCTCCATGTCCGGCGCCTATCTTCCGGGCTTCCGGATGTCAAATCAAGCCGCTCGCGGGACGCGGTTCGTCAGGTTGGACTCCGTACGTCTCGAAATCGGTTCCATCACTAAAAATGATGTTTTCCGAATTATGTTATCGTCCGATCCGGCGAGGATGCGGACAGTCGCCGCAGGATCCGTCAGGGTGACAGAAAGGAGATCTATTCGTCGATGGTGTTGACACGGTCCTGGCTCTTCGTTCCCGGCCACCGGCAGAAAATGATCGATAAGTCGCCTGGCCGGGGTTCCGATGCATTGATATACGATCTGGAGGACGCCGTCCCCCCGGACGAGATGGACGCGGCCCGAAGGAAGGTGGGCGCGGCGCTGGATGCGGCGAAAGAGGGACCGCGCCGATTCGTTCGGATCCACAGCGCTCGCCATGGTGCCATGGATGCCGATCTGCGAGCGGTGGTCCGGCCCGGCCTGGAGGGGCTGGTGCTCCCCAAGGTGGACCGCCCGGAGGACGTGCTGACCGTCGATCGTTCGCTGACGGAACGGGAGACGGAGACCGGCATGCCGCCCGGAAGTGTTCGGCTGGCGGCGATGATGGAAAGCGCCGTGGGCCTGATTCAGGCGCCGGCCATCGCCGTGTCGTCTCCCCGGCTCGTGGCCCTCATGTTCGGCGCGGAAGATTTTGCAGTCGACCTCGGCCTGTTCTCGTTTCGCGAAGGAGGTCTGATGTCCTACGCACGCTCCGCGCTGGTGTTGGCGGCGGCCAGCGCCCGGCTGGAGGCGGTGGACAAGGTCTACCTCGATTTTCGGGATCCGGACGGTCTGGCCCGGGAGACCCAGGCGGCACGGGAGCTTGGCTTCTCCGGAAAGACCCTGATCCATCCGGCTCAGATCGAAACCGTGCACCGTGTCCTCCGTCCGACGGCAGAGGAGATCGAGTCGGCGCGCCGGGTGGTCGAGGCCTTCGAATCGGCCCCCGAGGAAGGGACGATGGCCGTCGATGGACGGATGGTGGATCTGCCCGTCGTCAAGCGAGCCCAGTGGATTCTCCAGTCTGCGCCAAGAGAGACTTATCCAAAAGAGGGAGCCGGAAATGGGGAGTGAAGAGAATCAGGGCCGGCTGCCGACGCGGATTCCGTCCTGCCAAAACGATCCGGGCGACGAGGGAGAGAGTATGTCATCCAGACGTGAGTTCCTGACCGCGGCGGCCATGGGCGTGGCCGCCAAGGCCGTTTCGGCGACTCCGAAAAACGTGGGGCACGGATCGGGCACATCGGACAGGAAGATCCGTATCGGAATCGTTGGAGGCGGGTTCGGCTGCGCATTCTACTGGCACGAGCATCCGCAGTGCGTGGTCGAAGCGGTGACGGACCTTTACCCGAAGCGCCGGAAGAGACTCCAGGAAGTCTACGGTTGCGACAGCGTCTACGATTCCATGGAGGAAATGCTGAAGGAGAAGGCCAACGACCTGGACGCCGTGGCGATCTTCAGCGGGGCTCTCGATCATGTGAAACACACCAAAATGTGTTTCGAGAGAGGGCTCCATGTGATCGCTGCAGTGCCGGCGTGCTTCACCATGGAAGAAGCGTACGAGCTCAAAGAGCAGAAGGAAAAGACGGGTCTTCGGTACATGATGGCCGAGACCAGCTACTACAACAACGCCTGCATTTATGCGAGAGAGTTGTTTCAGGAGGGTGGTTTCGGAGAGCTGTTCTACAGCGAAGTCGAGTACTATCACGACGTCTACCGCGAGGACATCATCAACAACCCGAAGTCCAACTACTACCATCCTGACGGTTCCGTGAGCTGGCGCCAGGGGTTTCCTCCCATGCATTATCCGACCCATGCTCTCGGCTACGTCGTGGGAGTCACGGGTGAGCGCATCGTCAGGACCTCGGCTCTGGGCTGGGGGGATCCGGAGGAGATGGCGATGTTCAAGGGCAATCCTTACCGGAACCCGTTCTCCAACGCCGGCGCCTGGATGCAGACGGATCAGGGCCACATCGTACGCTGCAACATGTTCTGGCACATCGCCGCGGGGGGCGAGCGAGCCAACTGGTTCGGCGAGAAGGGAACCTTCTACATGAACCGGGAGGGTATCCATCGCGTCATCTGGGACGGGCGGAGAAGCAAGCCCGAAGAGGTGACTCTCCCCGAGTACTGGAACACCAGCCGGCTGCCGGAACGGATGCGTCACACCAGCGGTCATGGCAGCAGCCACACCTTCCTCACGGCGGAGTTCGTCAACGCGTTGATCGAGGACCGCGAGCCGGCCATCGACGTCTACGATTCGCTGGCCATGACCGTGCCGGGGATCGTGTCCCACCAGTCCGCCCTCCGGAACGGCGAGCAGATGGAGGTTCCCCAGTTCGATCCGGGAACTTGACGGACTGGCGGGGGTATCGTGAAATCTGATTCGCACAGCCAATCACTGCGGGGTTTGAGTTGGGAACCATCCGGACGTAGGGCATGAGGGAAGACGCGCGGTCTGTCCAGACGTTTCAGAGCCGCTGCCGCTTCGGCTTGGCGCAGGCGGATATCACTCCGCCTGTCGGCATCTATCACCGGATGTGGGGCGCCGCCAGCCACGACCGCTCCACGGGCGTGCATCGCCCCTTGACAGCCTCTGCCGTTGTTTTTAGGGATGTTGAGGAGACCGGACCGGCTTCGGAGTCCGAGCAGATCCTGATCCTGTTGGACCACGTCCTGCTGTGGCCCGCCGAGATGGACCTGCTGTTGGAGAGGGGCAGCCGGCTCTCCGGGGTCGGCCGTGACCGCCTCTTGGTGGTGTTCTCCCATACTCATGCCGCAGGGCTGATGGGCTTCGAACGGGAATCCTTGCCCGGGGGAGAGTTGATCCGCGACTATCTGAAAGGCGTTGCCTCCTCCGTGGCCGATTTGATCCGTGCCGCCAGATCCCGGTCGCAGACGGCCATCATCACTTACGGCGTCGGCCGCTGCTCGTTAGCCCGAAATCGGGATCTGTGGGACGACCAATTGCAGCAATACGTTTGCGGGTACAACCCGGACGGACTGTCGGACGACACGCTCCTGGTTGCCCGGGTCACCGGCGATCGGAATGAGCCGATTGCCACCGTCGTCAACTACGCCTGCCATCCCACGACCCTGGCGTGGCAGAACACCCTCATCAGCCCCGACTTTCCAGGCGCCATGCGGGAGGTCGTCGAGCGGGACACCGGAGCGCCCTGCCTCTTTATCCAGGGCGCGTCCGGGGACTTGGGGCCCAAGGAGGGGTTTGTTGGGGACCTGGAAGTGGCGGACCGAAACGGGCGTCAACTCGGCTATGCTGCGCTTTCGGCATTGTGCGACCTGCCGGCGCCCAATCGGCGCTTTCAATACACGGGGCCCCGGGAGTCCGGCGCCACGCTGGGAACCTGGTCCTGGACCCGGCTTTCCCGGGAGGAGGAGAGACGAAGCAGCCGGTGGAAGTTGAGGCGCTGGGCCGTCGATCTCCCCTATCGCAAAATGCCGTACACCAGGGAGCAGGTCGTTTCCGAGCTGGAACGGTGCCGAGCCGGAGAGGAGCGGGCGCGCGCTGCCGGAGACGATGCCCGGGCCGGCGATTTCCGAGCCCTGGCCGAACAGCAGGGCCGCCGGTTGCAGCGTCTGGAGTTCCTGCCGGCCGGAGAAAGCCTGCCCTATTCGATCTGGCTCTGGAGCATCGGGGACGCCTTCTGGCTGGCCGTGGAAGGCGAACCCTACCAAATGCTGCAACGGGCGTTGCGGGAGCGTTTTCCCGGAGTGCCCATCGTGGTGGCTTCCCTGGCCAACGGCGCCCGCGCGAACTACATGATCCCGGCCGGGGCCTACGGAACCGGCCGGTATCCCGACACCATCGCCGTTTTGGCCAAAGGCTCCCTGGAAACCGTGATCGACGAGGCCGGAAACCAGATCGAAGATTGGCTGACGGACCGATAGGAGCGGGGGTTTGCAACCCCCGATTCCGGCGTGCCGGCCGTCACGTCATCGAGGGCGCCTCCGGGCGTTGCTCAGGAAGGCCAACAGGCTGGCCAGATCCTCGCGGCTCACCTGCTCCTCCAGGCCGGAGGGCATTACGGAGACATTGCCGGGACGGATCTCGCGGATCTCCGACCGCGCGACCCGCACCTCGGTGTCCGGACCGGTCACCAACCGGACCTCGTCCTGCCCGTCCTGGGTGACGACCCCCTGGTGGATCTCTCCCGATTCGGTCACGACCACCACGGACTCGTAGCCGCGCACGAAACTGGCGCTGGGAAAGAGGATGGACTCCAGCAGATCGCGCCGATTCCGGACGTCGCCGATCCGGGTGAGGTCAGGGCCGGACCGGCCCCCCTGGTAGCCGATGGCGTGGCACGAGGAACAGGCGGCGCTGTTGCTGTTGAAGACGGCCTGTCCCTGGCGAATGTCCCCTTCGTCCAGAGTCGCCAGAAAATCCTCCAAGCGTGCCTGCTGCTCGACCGGATCCATTTCCAGGGACGCCAGGAGTTGCTCCCCTTGGCGTTGGACCGGAGGAGGAAAATTGGCCAAGGCTTGGTTCATGACGTCGGCCCGCAGACCGTTCAGCCCTTTTGAATCCCGGACGGCCGCCATCAGCCGCCGACCCAGATCTTCCTCTTCGCCGCCGCGATAGGCTCCAAGCAGCGGCGAGAGCACCAGGGGGCCCGCGGTCCGAACCGACTCGGTCAATTCCAGCATCTGATCGCGGTTCAGCCGGGACCTGCCCAAGACCCCGGCGGCGCCGGTGCGGACATTCACCGCAGCCGCCGATCCGAGGTTGTCTTGCAACATTTCGAAGAGATTGGGGTCAAGCTCGTCCAATTCTCCGTCAATGGCTGCCAACGCATTCACACGCAGCTCATGTTCAAGGGTCGGGTCACGCCCGACGCGGAGCAGGACTTTCCGCAGCCGCCCGGCGTCGTCGTTCCCAGGGTTCGGCAGGTCGCGGAGGGTGGCCACAGCTTCCCGAATCAGGGCTTCGTCTCCTCGCGTCAGGACCGCGACGAATCCGTCGACCCACTCGGACGGCGTCTCCTTGAGGGCACTGCCGGCCATGGCCCGCAACGCCGTCAGGCGGGACTCGTTTGAACCGGCGCCAGCAACGGTCGAAGCCAGCAAGCTCTGAATAGTGCCGTTTTCTGCGAGCCTGGCCAGTTGCCGAACCAGCTCAGCCTGCTCGGCTGACCCCTGTTCGCTACGGGCCAGACGCCGGCGAAAATACCGGGCCAACGCTTCTCCCCACTCGGGATGGCGACCGGCGATCCAGGCAGCCGTCTGCTTGAGGACCGGATCCCCGGACGCGAGCAGCGGAGTGACGGTCTCCGGTGCCAGTCCTCCGGCGGGCATCTGGTCCAGGGCGATGAGCGCGGCGCGCCGCGTACGGGGAGAAGAGGCGCGCAGCCCGGCAGCGGTGCTGTCGGGGTCGGCAATCTCGATCAGCGCGTAGATCAGGGAGTGCTCCAGGATCCGGTCGTTCCTCGCTCCGGCTCGGTCCAACAAGCCGGGGACGGCCCTGCGGTCGCCGATGCGTCCCAGCGCCTCGGCGGCCACCCTCTGAATGGACGCGCTACCCCGCTCCAATAGCTCCAGCACCCTGGGACCGCTGCCGGCGTCCCTCCAGACACTGACCGAATGGAGGGCGGCCTGCCGCACGGTTTCGTCCCCGTCGGAGAGGGCCTGTCGAACGGCTGTGCGAGCCTCGGCGTGATCGATGCGGGTGAGTGTCCAGACGGCGTTTCGGCGCGCCTCGACGGAATCGGAGGTGGAGAGCGTCCGGCTCAGCGTTTCCACCGCCGGACTCCCCGACTTGGCCAGTGCCGCAATTGCCCGGTTGCGGACGGCCGGTCTCGGGTCGTCCAGGAGTTCCGTCAGTTGTCCGCCGCCGGCGCTGGCCCAGTCGATGCTCAGGCCCCTGGGATCCGCCGGCCCCGGCATGCCCTCGCGCCGGATCCGGTAGATCCCGCCCAGGACGTCCGGCTTGTGGAGCTGGGAGGTGGGACAGCAGAGCTTGTACCAGCCTCCCGTATCGGCCACCAGCAGGCTGCCGTCGGCGTCCTCCAGGACGTCGGTGGGATGGAAGTCGCGATCGCCGGAGACCAGAAAGTCGGAATCCCGGGTCGTAAAGGTCGCGCCGCTGGGCTCCAGGACGTGACGGGTCACCTTGTTCAGATTGAAAAGACACGCAAACAGGTTGCCCTGATATTCGCTGCCGAAGACCCGGGAGGAATAGATGGCTTGGGCGCAGGGAGCGGCCGGCCCCAGGTGCAGCATGGCCGGCAGCAGTTCCCCGGTTCTGGCGTGTCCGCCGAGGACGTCGTGAGTCTTTCCGTAGACGCTGCCATGGACAGCGTGAATGATGCCGTCCCGGCGGCCCAGTTTCGGATGCTGGACGAAGGTGGACGCCAGCAGACGCTCTCCCCGGGGCGTAAAGACGACGTCCACGGGGTTGTCCATCCCTCCCGTCAGGACCGGCTCGATCCAGGGATCTCCGGGCCGCCGCCGGAAGACGTGGGCGGCGCGGGTGACCAGGGGAGGACCGTCCGGCCGTTCGTAGGTCTGCTCGGCGAAGGCCCCCTTGGTCCAGTAGATCCATCCGTCCGGTCCCAGGTAGGGGCCGTGCAAATCGTTGGCGCAACCGGTGAGGGTCTTGCCCGAGAACCATTCCTCCCGCCGGTCGGCGACGCCGTCATCGTCCGTATCGGTCAGCTTCCAGATGCTGGGTGGCGCCGCCACGTAGAGCGATCCGTCGAACCAGAGCGCGCCCTGGGGAATCATCATGCCGTCGGCAAACGGCGTGCTCCGGTCGAAACGGCCGTCTCCGTCCGTATCCTCCAGACGCTTGACGCGGTGCGGTTTCTGCTCCAGTTGTTGCTGCACCGGGTCGTTGGAACCGGAGGACTCGGTCACGTAGAGGCGGCCCTGCTCGTCGAAATCCATGGAAATGGGACGTTTCACCAGCGGCGGCCCGGCGACGAGCTCCACGTGGAACCCCGCGGCCACCGTCAGCGTGGAGTCGCCGGGCGTTTCGTCAACCTGGACGAGCCGGTACAACAGAACCGAAGCAGCCAGCAGGACCAACCCGGCGAGCACGGATGAGCGAGGAAACTCGGTTTTCATGGATATGGCCTCTCGCAGTTATGGTTCCGGTTAAGCGTCACCTTCGCGCCTATCTTCACTCTTTTCTCTTTCCTCTTTTCTCTTTCCTCGACTTTCAGAACAACCCCCGCTCAGGCGCCGGTTCCAGGATGTCCGGATGGTTGTTCCGGACGCTGTTCACCCTGGTGCTGACGGCGCGCTTTTCATAGGGACCTGCGTACGGCTCTCGGACCAAATCGAGAAGCTTGGCCACCGACGATGACGGATCGAGCCAGTCGTCGAATCGGGCGGGGTCGACGATGGCGGGCTGACGGTGATGGATGTGCTCAAGTCCCGGAGAGGCCGCCGTGGTGATGATGGTAAAGGTTTCGCGGGTTTCCTCCGGACTGTTCCAGCGCTCCCAGAGCCCGGCGAACGAGAGGGGAGAACCGTCGGAGAGGGCCAGAAAGTAGGGTTGTTTGTTGCGGCCATCCTTTCGCCACTCGAACCATCCGTTCGCCGGCACCAGGCAACGGCGGGAACGGAAGGCGGCGGCAAACGACGGCTTGGAGTGCACCGTCTCCGACCGCGCGTTGATCAACCGGAAGCCCATCCGGACGTCCTTCGCCCAGGAAGGGACCAAGCCCCAGCGCAGCTTGACGACCGTGCGCCGGTCGGCCTCGTCGAGCCGGCAGGCCGCGAAGTCCTGGGTCGGCGCGCCATTGTACCGGGCCGCCATCGGCAACGGCGCTACCGGTTCCTTATGGCGGTACAGTTCGTGGACCTGACTCCAGGACATCATCTGAGTAAATCGTCCGCACATGAACTGCCCCTTATTCGGCAGGCGAAAAGTCGAACTCGTCGAAAGGAAAAATGGGCCGGGGCATCCTCACGAACGGGAGGGAGGTCAAGTCGGGACTGCAGCAACCCGGGCTGTTCACGATGACGATGGAACATGCGATGGGTTCGTATTCCGTACGCATTCCCAGTGGCGACTTGACCAGCACCAGCTTCATGTCCCGCGGTTCGATTCCGTGGCTTCGGTACAGCTCCGGATCGGTTGTGGGAACGGGCCGCTGGGAAATCAGCAGGCGGATGCGTCCGATGGACAACACGACAGCCTTCCCCATCTCGACCTTACGGCCCGTATAGACGCGGCCCTTGTAGCGGAACTCGCCGTCGGAAATGAGCTTGACCTTGCCCGTGATGCGAACCGGTGTGGCGTAGTCAGGATCCAATTTTCCCCCGACCCAAAGGGTGACGGTATTCCCGATCCCCGCCCGGATCGCCTCGTCGACCGCGACGGGATCGACGACCACGGCCGCCGTCGGCACATTGACTCTCTTTCTCAGGATGCCGGACAGAATACTGGTCCCATCGCCGGGCGCGCCCCCCATGGTCCCGTCCGCACCCTCTCCAAGCACCACCGGACCCCCACGTACCGAAAGAGCCTGCTCCAAGGCGTCCTCCACCGTGGGAAGGGAAACGACGAAAGACTCTCTGACGGACCAGATGAAGCGGGCCAATTCATTGGCCTGCGATTTGGCCCGAGCCGGATCGTCGTTCGTGACGACCAGCGAGGCCCAACCCAGCTCCTCCACGTCCATCCAGGGTTGGACCGCAAAAGCCGAAGCGGAGATGGTTGTTCCCTGGCTCTCCAAGGACCGGACACGGTCGTAAATCCGGCGGAATTCGCCCCGGTCCGTGAGCATGTTTTCAGCCTGGACCACCATGGGGATCTTCACGGCGTGCATGATGGGACGGACCTCCTGCCGGAGGATGGAGGCCATCAAGTTGCCAGCCCGCCGTCCCGTGTCGTAGAGATCCACGTGAGGACAGGTCTGATAGCCCACCAGGACATCGGCGTTCTCCCACATGGCGCGGGTCAGATTGGCGTGCAAATCCAGGGTCGCGACGATGGGGACCGAGGGTCCCAACGATTCTCTGGCCTCTCGCAGGACGGCGCCGTCGCAACTGTCGATCCCCTCGCCGGCCCAGGCGCCGTGCAGCGCCAGGAGCAACCCATCCAGAGGGCCGGCCCTCCTGATTCCCTCCTTGAGGTCATTCAGCAGCGATTGGAAATCGTCAGCCTTGATCCTGCCGTAACTGACGGCCCACCCACCCAGAATGGGCACGATTCGCGCACCCGCCCCGGTCAGGGCATCCACGAAGCCATGAAGTTCACTGTTTTCCGTCCTGTGGCTTTCGATCAACTCGTGGCCCGGAGTCATCATGAAGTGGCCGCGGACCGTGGCCTGGGGGGAAAAAGTATTCGTCTCTTGCAATAATGCAGCGATTGCTACTTTCACGGAATGGCTCCCCCGTTCTCTATATCTTCAACGGAAAAGTCTAGGGTCATGCCGTTCGCCGTACAAGTCTTCCAGGAGTTGTTCACATGAATCGACGAAACTTTATCGAAACCGGGCTGACGGCCGGCGTGGCGGCCGCCTCGACCGGCATTCCCCAGGCACAAGGGACGAAAACGGGTCGGCTCACGCTGCCTCAGCCGCGCAAGATCGCGCAGGAGGTGTTCGGCGCCGGCGGCTACGATGCCATCTGGCACCTGGTGAACGTGGGATTCGTGGTCCGGCTGGGAGAGGTGATCATTTTCCTGGACCCGATTCTCCAGAGCGGAAATCCTCTCTATGCCGAATTGCGGAGGCAGCGCCGGCAGGCGGATCGGCTTCCGCCGGAGGTTCGGTTCTACGATCCCGACAGCCTCTACCTGGAGACCGGGCACTACCCGCTCTCCGGCTCCGACGTGAAGCGGGCCGACTATGTCCTCGTGACCCACGACCACACCGACCATTGCGAGCCCCGGTCGGTCAAGGCTCTCTCCCGTCACAACCCCAGGATCCTGGCTCCCGCGGCCTGCCATCCCATGTTGATCGAAGCGGGAGTTCCCGAAGCGCAGTTGCAACCGGTGGCGCATGGGGAACGCATCCGGGGGGAAGGATTCACGGTGCAGATCCAATATGCCCAGCACCGTAATTCGGAGGGCGCTTGCGGCTTCCTTCTGGAGACCCGCTACGGCAACATCTACCATCCGGGCGACGGCCGCTTCGACCATCCCCACAAGGCCGAGAACTGCAGCCTGAAGGTGGACTACCTGCTGCTTCCCATCAACGACACGAATCTGGGCGTGGGATTCGCGGCCCTTTTGACGCAGATCCTGCAGCCCAAGGTGGTCATCCCCTGTCACTACGGGTTCACGTCGCCGCCGGTGAGATCCCAGGGAGGACACCCGGCCGAGTTCGTCACCGCCCTGGCGGCGCGCAACTACCGGTTGCCGGCCACCGACATCGCGATCCTCAAGCCGGGAGGAAAGGTCGTCCTGGTCTGAACCTGGGGTTTCCCAGACGGCCGAGTTGGCTTATAGAGGTTGCGGCGGGGATTGTCTCAAGCGTAACCTTGCGGCGGCCTCGATCCGGCCCCGCAGGCCGGAACGGATGCCGTTCTCATCAAAGAGTTGAGGTAGAGGAACCGAAATCGGAAGGAAGGCACATGAACCGGATCGTAATCGTCGTCCTGGTGATATTCGCTGTCGTTCTAGGGAGCTGGACCCTGCTGCCGGCCCAACACATCCCGCGGGTGACTCCCGAGCACAAGCAGCTGTTCGTCGACGACTATCTCATCGGCAAACTGGTCAACGTGAAGCGGACTCTGCACCAGCCCACCAAGCACCCGGACCCCATGATCCGGCCGGTGCATCCCTGGGAGAACTTCGCGGTGCAGACGCGCACGGCCCCTTTCTGGGTTCCGGAAGAGAAAGTGTGGAAGTTCTTCTACATGGCCTTCGCCAAGAAGGGGAAGGGGATTAGGGAGCAACATACCTCCCTGTACGCCGTCTCCAAGGATGGACTCCGCTGGGACAAGCCGGTGCTGAACCTGGTCGAGTGGGACGGGTCCAAGGCCAACAACCTGGTGGCAGAGCATGACCGTAGCGAACAGTTTCTCTATCACGTCGTCTACGATCCCCACGACGTGCCGGAACGGCGCTACAAGGGCATGTTCGGTCTTGGGAAGCGGCAGCCGGCGGTATCGCCGGACGGTTTACACTGGACGCCCCTGGAAGTCTCCGCCGTCCCCAGCGCCGACGAATCGCAGATGATCTACGACGAGCTGGGCAAGCAGTTCCTCTCCACCGTAAAACATGCTGCGCCCTACGGCCGATCGGTCTACCTCACCGTGAGCAAGGATTTCGTCACCTGGACCGAGCCCCGGCTCATCTTCCACGCCGACGGCGAGGATCAGGCCATTGGCCGGCAGCGGATCGCCGAGCGCGTCTCCGATCCCCGCTGGGTCCCCATGACCATCAACAAGCCGTCGCATTACAACGTGGACATCTACAACATGCCCGTTTTCCCCTACGAGGGGATGTACCTGGGTCTGCCCATGAAGTTTCATCAGACTGGTCCCACTCCCATCGGAAACCAGGACGGGTTCCACATGGTGGAGATGGTCTCCACCCGGGATCTGATGGAATGGCAGAGGGTGGCGGGACGGGCCATCTTCATTCCCCTCTCCTACGACGGGTTGGACCGCTACGACACCGGCACCATCGTTCCGCCGACGCGTCCCATCGTGAGGGACGGTGAGCTCTGGTTCTACTACTCCGGAATGCGGCGGCGCTTTCAGCCGGACAACATCGGCCCTCTCGTGGACGGGCGGCGGCGCTACGTCTCGGTTCCGGACAACGGCGCCATTCTGCTGGCCAAGTTGCGTCAGGATGGGTTCGTCTCCATGGATGCCGGCCACCAGGAAGGGACCCTGCAGACCGTTCGCCTGAATCTGGAAGGCAAACGGATGTTCGTGAATGCCGACGCCTCCCGCGGGCAGATCCGGGCGGAGATACTGGGTCCGACAGACACCTTCTCGCTGGACAAGAGCATCCCGGTCCAAGGCGATCACCTGAAGGCCGAGCTCAAGTGGAAGGGGACTTCCGACTGGGCGGCACTGGAAGGAAAGCAGGTTCGGATCCGCTTCCACCTGCGGCAAGCGAGCCTCTTCGCGTTCTGGACCGAATAGGCGAAAACCATGACCGATCGGAAATCGACAGAACCGCGTGTGATGCGGGTCTCGGGAGAGACCATCACGGCCCTGGCCTGGATCGGGCCCATGCTCATGCTCCTGGCCGAGGCCATCGGCAGCGGCGAGATCCTGACCGAACCGGTGGCCGGCGCCCGTTACGGAGGGGCCCTGCTGTGGCTGATCCTCCTGACCATCGTCACCAAGGCCTTCTGGAACGAGGCCATCGGCCGGGTCTCCATCGTCACCGGGCAGAACTTCCTGGAGGCCTGCTCCGGGATGGGACCGCCTTTCTCATGGGTGCCCTGGATCTGGTTCTGCATCAACCTGATCAAGGACTTCCTGCTGCGAGGCGGGATCGTAGCCATCGCCGGGCTCATCTGCCACGACATCTTCGGCGGCCTGCTGCCGGGGGCGGGGGAGGTTCAACAGCAGGTTTTCTGGACCTTTCTCAACTTCCTCCTGGTCTGGGTGATCCTCATCGCCGGCGGCTACCGGCCGGTGGAGACCTTCAACACGGTCATGTGCCTGCTGTTCACGCTCAGCCTCCTGATCTGCGCCAGCTTCGTCGTTCCGGACGTGGGCGGCGAGCTGTCCCGGGGCCTGGTTCCGCGTATGGCCACCGACTTCGATCAGCTTCTGGTCATGATGTCCCTGGCAGGCATCGTCATGGCCGGCTCCGGCACCATCAAGTACAGCGCCTGGGCCGAGGAGCGGGGAATGGGCCTTCTGGGCCACGCCCGGGAGAAGGGCCGATTGACGCGGGAGCAGTTTCAGCCCAACTCGCCCGAGGAAGTGAGCCGCATGCGGGGCTGGCTGCGGATCAACCGGACCAACATCATCCTGACCTATATGTTGGGACTGATCGTCTGCATGTCCACATTCATCCTGGGGGTGGGCATTCTGCATCCCGCGGGAATCACGCTGTCGGGTCCGGGACTCGCCCGGGAGTTGAGCCTGATGATGACGGAGGTGCTGGGGCCCTGGTCCCGGAACGTCTTCTACCTGGGCGCGTGGGCCGCCATCATCAGCACCGCCATCTCCATCTTCGACGGCTCCTCGCGCATGTTTCTGCAGCCCCTGCGCATGAAGGCGCCGGGGTTGTTCGGCAGGATGTCTCCACAGATCTGGCAGAAGCTGATCCTGAGCCTGATGATGGCCGGATCCTGGGCCGTCTATGCATTCTTCCCCAAGCCGGTGACGCTGGTCCTGATCATGGGCGCCATCGATACGCCCATGATCGGCATCATGATGGTGGCCTACGCGTTCCTGGGGCGGAAGTATCTGCCGGCGGAGTACCGCTACGGCAAGGCTTGGTGGGCGAGCATCCTGTTGATGGGATGTTTCTATCTGATGCTGGGAGTGACGTACGCGTTTCTGAAGGGCTGACGGCCCGTGGCAATGCCGTGCGTGAGAGGAAACGGGATGTAGCGGGTGAGACGGAGATGCTCACGCAGAGGCACGACTGCTCCGCGAGCCCCGGCCGCTGTTCACCGTCACCTGGGAAACGGAACTGCCCAGGGTTTGCCGGGCAATTTCCAAGAGGTGGAGATGGTGGGTGAAAAAGAGCACTTGCGTCTTCTTGGCCAATTCGCCCAGCACTCGAAAGCCGGCTCGGGCTCGTTCATTGTCGAAGTTGACGAACAGATCATCGGCGACGAACGGCAGGGGGGCGGCCTGATCGAGATAGTCTTCTATGGAAGCGATTCTTAAAGCGAGATAAAGCTGGTCGGCTGTTCCACTACTCATTCCTGGTACGCGAACAACTTCGCCGCTCGGTCTCAATCCGGTCAGATGGGGTTTGTCCTTGGCATCGTAATCAACTCTGAGTTCGGTAAACGAACCTCCGGTGACGGTTGCAAAGAGCTGACCGGCGCGTTTGAGAAGAGGCGCCTGCTTTTCTCGCCGATAGCGGTCGATTGCCCATTGCAGCAATAGAGCAGAGGTTCGCACACGGACATAACGCTCGGAGATTTTACCGATCTCCACAAGAGCTTCCTGCCGTGTGGATTCGGCTCGGGCTGCCACCGCGTCACCGCCGATCGCATGGAAAGCGTTTCTGGCCTCCGCCCTCTTCTCGGCAGCTTCGGCCAATTGCTCCCGCAATCTCCTCAGCCGTGCGCCGGTGGTGTCTTCCTGGGCCACAATCTGATCGATGTCGACCTCGTCGCATTCTTCTTCCAGTTCGGCCGCCGTCAGGCCGTCTCCCTGTTGCTTCAGCGTTCGCAGTACAGTGTCCAGCTCAAGTTGCAGGGCGCGAAGAGAATCGGATTTTTCGATGGCCCTCCTCAGTTCCTCGCTCGACTCGACACCGGCCGCGTCCTTAAGGAAGTTCACTGATCCGCGTGCCGCTTCACGTTTCTCATCCAAGGCACGCAGGTCGTGCTTGAGTTTTCCTGTCTCCTGCTCTTTTTCGGCCTTGATGTCCTGTATGCGTCGAGCTTTCGTCAGGCGATTCTCGATCTCCAGGACTGCTTCCTCTGGCGGGATGCCGGCAAGGTCCACTGCCACGTCGTCGACCATCGTTGCGACAATGGACTTGAAGTCGATGATGTCTCGCTTGATCTTGCCGATGCGTTGGTAGCGTAGATCGTTGATCCGCAGGGACTTTTCCCGGATCTGTTCCATGACGTCGATCCGTGCGGAAACCGAATCGGGGTTGGAGGCTGCCGTGAGTCCAACATCGGTCAAGGCGTCCGACCAGCCTTGCTGCCATCGCAGCCATGCCTGCTGTGCCCGATCCAGTTCACGGCGCCGCCGCTCCACCGTCTGTTCGGACTCCTTCAAGCGTGCTTCCAGTTGATTCCTGGTTTTTGCCTCTTGTTCGTAGTCGATTCGTATGCCTTCGGCCCGTTCCAGCAATATCCGAAAGGTGTCGTCTCTAAACGTTTCGCGCTCGGCGCCGAGTGACGACAACTCCTTCAGGAGACCCTCCCTCGCCTCGCGCTCCTCTTCTTGCAGGACTTCCATGGCACTCGTGGCTTCGGCCCGATCCTCAACGGTTTCCAGCAGTCTTTTTCTTGCTCTCAGCCACTCCAGCATGATGTCGGGAGCCAGCGCAGAAATCGGCGCCTCTTCCCACAGTGTCTGCCAATCCGCATCCAGCCGTTCGCCTTCCCGGATGAGTGTTTTCTGCCGCTCCCGCATTAGGGCCACACTCGCCATTTGCTCGTCGATGCTGCGAGACATCTCCGCCAGGCGGCCGGCCGCTTCGGCGTTGTCGAATCTTCGATCCGCCAAGTCGTCGGCATGGCGTATTGCGGGTTCGAAGGCCGCCGCCAGGTCGTCCAGCACGTCGGCATGGCGTTCGGTCTCCTCTTTGGCAATGGGCCCGTTGGATATGTGTTTTTTCTTGACCAGTCTCCAGAGGGCGTCACGATCCTCTCGAGCCTCTTGGAGTTTTCCGATCGAAACGACCTGCTCATCCCGTCGGGCGCTCTCGAAATTTCTGCGGGCCCGATCGAGTTCCTCCTCAGAAGACTCAAGTTGCCGGACCGCGTCGCGGGTGCGCCGCTCCGATTCCTGAAGGCTGTCCCGATGCGCGTGCACCATCGTCTCCGGTGGCACCCGCATTCCTGCGGCGGCTTCTGCATCCGGGACTGCCGGGTTCATGGAAGCAAGGATTCTGTCCAGCCGATCCTGCGTATGTTTGACTTCCCGTACGGATCGGCGCAGGCGTCCGGCAACGTCGCCACTTTCCCGAATCGTCTTGATGACGGCTCTCAATCCGGAAACGTCCGGAACTGTACCGAATACCTCGATCGTCTGCTGAAAGTCGTCGCGTTCGGCCTGCGCTTCTTGCAGGCTGCCGGCTCGATTCTCGACGTCCGAGTCCAGCCGGCCCCGCTGAGCCAGAAGGGACCTCACGGCGAGAAGCTTGGTCCGCGCCGGTATTCGTGCGACCACCTCGCGGGCGTTCTCCCGCCCGCCCAACTCTGTGGACAGATCGCGCAATTCGGATTCCAACGCTTCGAGTTCGGCCTGCCGCTTCGGGAGGTCGGCTTTCTCGCGACGGATCTCTATCCGGCGTTCATGGAGGTCCAAGATATCGGGAGAGCGCAGGATCAGCCTGTGGTCGAAGTTGAGGTTCGCCAATTCTTCGCGCGCCTTCGCCAGATGATCGGAGAGCGTGTCGATTCGAGTCGACAACTCGTTGTCCCGGCGCTCGGCTTCTTCGTGAACAGTGCGGGCGTCAACAGGCAGTGTGATGACCCCTTCAAGATCCGCGATATCCGTCTCCTCCCTCAGATCGGCCATGCGACAGACATCGCGATAAACTCTCCGGATTCGGCTCAGCCGTCGACCTTCGGCAGATAGTTTCTCGAACTCGGACTCGATTTCCCCATACGCCTCTTCCGCACGTTCGTACGCCTTTTTCGACTCCTGCCACATGTTGGCCGTGAGGGTCTGCCGCCGCAGCTCGGTGCCTGCATCCGTCAGACGGTCGTGCGCTTGGTAGTACCTTCGGTGTTTCGCTCTTCTTGGCGCCCAGAGTTCATCGGCTTCATTGGTGAGTTCTTCGAGCAGATCTCGCAGGCCTCCGATTCCGGCGCCAACCGAAAACAGCATCTGGCCGATGTCGTCCTCCGCATCCAGGATCTCCCGGCCGCCGGTTTCGAGCCCTACGTGGTCAAGACTGAACATCCGCTGGAAGAAGGAACGATCGGCGCCTGCCAGTAGAGGCTGCAACGCGGTCTCGCCGCCCGGGATCGGCAGATTGTCGGTGCCGAGAAGCGTGTCCCTCGAGCCCTTGCGGCGAACCAACTCCAACGACGTTTGCCGATTCTCGAGCACGGCGCCGATCCTCAGGCTCGCGTACTCGTGCAAGAAATTGAAGGGCGATCTCACGGGGATGCCGAACAGTAGATCCTCGATGGCCGAGAGCGCGGTGGATTTTCCGGCCTCGTTGGGACCGAACACGATGTGGAAATCGGTATCGCCGGCGGGAAGCTCGAAGGACCGATCCGTAAAGTGCCCGTAGCGGAGAAGGTCAAGGCGCCTCAACCGCATTTCAGTCCTGTCCTCCGAGCAGCCGGGCGGACAGGAATGGCGTCACCCCGGCGATCAACGCGGCGTGGTCACGGTCGATTGCGGCTCTCAGCACCGTGTCCTCCACGGTGGATCGCACTTCGGGAGGAAGTCGTCGAACTATTCCGCCGATGTCGGTTTCAAGCCGTCTCAGCAGGTCCGCATCGGACTCTGCTCCTTGCAGCATCCGGAGCAGGTCGCCGACCGCGTCTTCGCGTTGCTCCATGATCTCGCGGGAGATCACGGGCTCGGTCTCGACCACGACCTTTTCCACCCAAGCCGTCTCCTCTCCCAGACCGAGGGCGATCGAGCGTGCCTCGGAGAGGAGACGGTCTTCGGCTACCAGAAGTTGCTCGTGGACTTCGGTACGGCCCCGGAGCAGGATCCGGCAGGCCAGAAGACGACCTCCGGCAACCTTTGCAACGGCTTTTTCGATGGTGTCCCGGATTCGATCCAGGACCTCGTCGAAGCTCGCCGTGTTCCGCAGCTCGACCGTGACGGCGGCCCAACGCACCACGTCGCTGTGCACGGTGACGTGGTCTGTGATTTCGCCGTTTTCGACCGTGACCAGGGAGGCGCCCTTGGCGCCGGTTTCGCGCACGTGGCGTCCCTGCAGGTTTCCGGGAAACACGATATGAGGCCGCGTGTTGAGCACTTCCGCCCGGTGGACGTGCCCCAGAGCCCAGTAGTCGTAGCCTTTGTTGATCAACTCGCCGAGAGAACATGGCGCGTAGTTCTCATGGCCGCCCATACCGCCGAGTCCGGTGTGCAGGACGCCGATGTTGAAGGCGCCGGTGACCGGTTTTGGATAATTCAGCGCCAGGTTGTCCGTGACGTCTCTTTGCCTGAAGCTCTGGCCGTGAAGGAATAGGTTCAGACCGTCGATTTCGAATGATTGTGGTTTTCGCGATCCGAAAACGTGCACGTTGCCGGGAAGGGTGAGGCGACGGGTGATCTGACTTCTGGCGTCATGATTGCCATGGAGCAGATAGACAGGGATTCCGGCTGCATAAAGGCGGCCCATCTGGCCGGCGAAAAACAGGCCGGTCCTGTAGTCGCGCCAATCCCCGTCATAGAGGTCGCCGGCAATGATCAGAAAGGAGACCTGCTCGTCGATGGCAAGTCCGACCAAATGATCCAATGCTGCCCGGGTCGCGGTGCGAATGGATTCCGCCGCGGATCCCTCGTGCTTGGCAAGTCCTTTCAGGGGACTGTCCAGATGGATGTCTGCGGTGTGAAGGAAGCGGAGTGAAGTCACAAAGAAAATGCGCCTGTCCGTTCAAGGGGACGCCAGAAGTCCTGATTGACGTTCGAGAGGTTGCCTTCTGCAGGGAACGGGACAAAGCCACGGTCCGCGTTATTTCCGGGAATGCTCTCCCCGGGTTATTCCGCCGAAGCCGAAGAGTGGGGGACTGAAAGTTCCTCCTCCCAGCGGGCGACAAGAAAGTCGCCCTTCCTATTCCTCGGATGCCATCTCCTCCCCTGAAGGCATCTCGCCCTCCAGAGGAATCACCGGCAGTGTGGTGAAGATGCCGTTCATGGCATCCATTTCTATGGCGACTCCGGTGAACTTCTGCGCGATGCCTGGCGCCGTGCAGCGGACCGATCCCGCGAATTCCGGCATGACGTGTTCGCCGAACATCTCGTCGATGAATTTGGCATCCTGCCCGTTGGCGGGCAGTTCGACCGGATAGCTTTCCAGCACCATCCCGTCCTTCATCAATTGACAGGTCAACGTCATCTCGGACTCGGTTAGATTGCGGAGCGCCGCCGCGGTGCGGATTCCTCCCATCTGACGAGCCGGGAAGATGGCGGCACGAACCGTCTGGCTGGCTCCGACGCCGGCCACGCCGACGCCGGGAACGTCAAAGCGCAGGACTCCGCCGATGGGGCTGTAGGGTCCGTCCGAGATCACTTTCACCGATCCGGTCACGGTTTCTCCCATACCGTTGGTCGAAATCGTAACTTCGCCCAAGGGCGCCAATTCGGACTCGAGCGTGACCGCACCGTAATCCGTGGTTTCCAGATTTCCCCCGACGTCCACCACCGATGCGGGGTCGATGAGATCACCCATCTTGTCGTAGAAGTAGACTGCAGGACGGATTGGCGTGGCGGCCAGATTCACCAACACGACATCGGAACTGATGGCGGATCCGTTTCCGAAATGAGCGAAGTCCAAGGCAACCTGGTGTCCGAGATAGATGCCGGAGCCCATGACCATGTTGGTTTCCGGAAAGAGGTCCGGAAGGGGCGAAGTGAAAGGCTCGACGTAACCCAATTTGGGGGAAGTATGGTCTTCGTCTCCTTCAATCGACGGATCGTCAAAATGATACTCGACATAGCCTCCCCCCGCTTTGGCCGCGGCAATGAGTTTCTGGACGTACAGGGCTCCGGTGAACTGGTCTTCCAGACCGCTGAGGTCCTGGTCCACCAAAGCCGCATTGCCCCCGTGCCAGCGGATGATCCCCTCGTCATTCGAAATGTAGACGTAGACGGAGCCGAACCTCCATTGCTCGTTCAAGAGATCGTCGATCTGGGCAGGATCAGTGATGCCTGCCACGTACGCCTTTGCCGATCTGACGAATGCCTTCAGGGTTTCCCGGTCCAGGACTTCTCTGGCCGTGATCCCGGTGTCCTGGGCGAGGGCGGGCCGCATAGCGGAAAAGACTACCGCCAGCCCCAAAACCCCCATGAGAAGCAGCGTTCCCAAAGATTTCATATTGATTGCTCCTTTTTCTGACGAACAAGCGCTCTCGCTGATCCAATCCTGCGGTGTCACTCCCTATTGCGCCACCGGCACCACGGGCAGCGTGGTGAAGACGCCGTTGTTGGTATCCAACTCCAGGGCGACGGCAGTGAATTCCTGATCCCCTGCCGGTGACGTGCAGCGTACCGACCCCGTGAAGTCGGATGTGTCGTAGTCGAACAGTTCGTGGATGAACTTCGCGTCCTGTCCGTTGGCCGATAAATCGACCATCGCATCGTCGCCGAGCTTTTGACCGTCTTTCATCAGGCTGCAGGTCAAAATCTGATTGGACTCGCTCAGGTTGCGGAACGCGGCTCCGGTGTTGATCCCACCTGCCACGCGGCGCGCTGGAAAGATGGCATCCTGGACCGGTTGACTGGCTCCGACGCCGGCCACGCCGACGCCTGTCAGGTCAAAGCGCAGGACGCCGCCGATGGCGCTGCCGGAGCCGTCGGAAACCACCTTCACCGAACCGGTCATCAGGTCACCCATGCCGTGGGTCGGGATGGTGACCTCGCCCAGCGGCGGTATTGGGTCCGGGACGGTCAGAGCTCCGCTTTCCGTGACCTCCAGACCCCGCCCCATGACGTCCAAAACCGATCCCGCGTCGATCAGTTCACCCTTCTTGTCGTAGAAGTAGATGTCCGGCCGGGCGGCCGTGGCAGCTGCGTTGACCACCACGATGTCCGAGGTGATGCCTCCCCCGTTGGCGAAGTGGGCGAAGTAGAGTGTGATCTGGTTTCCGCTGTCGGATCCGGACCCACTTGCAACCACCGGCAGTGTGGTGAAGATGCCGTTGTTTGTATCCAACTCCAGCGCGACGGCAGTGAATTCCTGCTCCCCTTCCGGTGACGTGCAGCGGACCGACCCGGAAAAGTCGGCTGTGTCGTAGTCGAACATCTCGTGGATGAACTTGGCGTCCTGTCCGTTGGCCGGCAAATCGACCGTCGCATCGTCGCCCAGTTGCTGGCCGTCCTTCATCAGGCGGCAGGTCAACTCCTGCCCGGACTCGCTCAGGTTGCGGAATGCCGCGCCGGTGTTGATGCCCTCTGCCATGCGGCGCGCCGGAAAGATGGCGTCCCGGACCGGCTGGCTGGCCCCGACGCCGGCCACGCCGACACCGGTCAGGTCAAAACGAAGGACTCCGCCGATGGAGCTGTCGGTGCTGTCGGAAACCACCTTCACCGAACCGGTCATCAGATCTCCCATGCCGTGGGTCGGGATGGTGAGTTCTCCCAAGGGCGGGATCGGATTCGGAACGGTCAGAGCTCTATAGCTCGTGACCTCCAGGCCCTGCCCCATGACGTCCACGACTGATCCCGCGTCGATGAGTCCACCCATCTTGTCGTAGAAATAGATGTCCGGCCGGACCGGGTTGCCGGACGCGTTCACCACCACGACGTCCGAGGTGATGCCTCCCCCGTTGGCGAAGTGCGCGAAGTCGAGAGCCAACTGGTTGCCCTTGTAGAAACCGGAGCCGGCGACGACCGTCTGACCCGCGTAGATCGGATAATCATCCGGCAATGTAATGGCCTGGGCGTAGCCGACCTTGGCGGATCCGAAGTCCTCATCACCGTCCACTCCCGGATCATCCCAGAAGTACTCGACGTATCCTCCACCCGACTCGACGGCCGTATCGATGAGCGCCTTCACGAATCTGAATGGGGATTATATACTTGCCTTGAATACGGGGTCATCTTCTGCGACCCTATCCTGGTGACAGGCCGGTTTCTTGCGTCGGTTCCAGTACAAGGCACGGGCCACCTGCTTCGGCGTCGCGTCCTGGTAGTTGGCCCGGTGGCCGGGTGTGCGTCTCTTCTTGTCGCCTTGCTTGACTGGTGTGGTCATCACCTCTCCTTTACGGAAGCCGATTCCCATGATCCGACAGTTCCTCTTGAATCCATCTCCGCAGTTCCTCTGTGACGGCGCCTGCTGTTCCATAGCCCGCCTCGAAGCTACTGGTGGCGTGAACCCCCACCAGAGTCCATCCCCTGATGGTCCACAAGAGCAACGGACCGCCAGAGTCGCCAGGGGCGCTATGAGGTTCATCGGATGGACTGAATGAAACGAACGGATTTCTTGAAATCAGCACGTCCAGTTCAGTGTGATTCGTTACAAAAACGGGGAGTCTCTGGAGAATATCGGCGTGCTCCCGATCATCAACTTCCATGTCAGGTTCCCATTTGGTATAGCCCCATCCAACCTGCACTCCGGTGAACCCCACCCCTGCGGTCGTCGGCGATATTGCCACCGGGGAGACCCCTGGAACAGATGATCTCAGCCGGATCAAAGCCTGGTCGAACTGGGTTTCATCCCAATAGGATTTGTTGTCGTCGTCGAACACCCACTCGGGTCTCGGATCCCAGTCACGCGCCCTCATCCATCCTCCGTCATCGCAACCGTCCGGGCGCATACAGATGGCGATGTCGCGATAGGTGGAGTCCTCGTCAAAGCAGTGAGCCGCGGTAATCAGCCACCGTCTGTGAATCAGGGTTGCGGTACAAGCCCACCAGCGATCATCTTCGCTCCAGTTCTCCGTTGATGGAGGGGTTCGAACGAACACCCGGCCAACCCCAGAGAATTCCTTTCCGACATCCTGACCGCCGACGATTGCGGACGGATTGTCATTCCAAAGGGGATTATATACCAAACTAGCCAAAGCCCCTGTTAGTCGGGCCGGTTCCTGACGCGGATAGACGGGTCTGGCGGCTTCGAGTTGGCGAACATCCGCTTGGCCACTTCCTCCGGCGTCGCGTCCAACTTGATGATCCGGGTCTTGGGTCTTCCCGGCTTTTTCGTCCGTTTCTTATCCTTCATTCACTCCTCATGGACAGCTTTGTCGGGAATTCCGATTAGGACCAATGGGCAGGGACTCCCAACACCCCGATCTATCCGATCCTGGAGTTTCACCCAATGGGTTGTGGAGGAACCGAATTTATCCCGGACGAACATCCGCGCCCATTCACGGGAGAAATCATCCCCAACAGACCGGACGCTACGTCTCTGCCGTATGGTCGGATTCAATCCAAAAAGCGATGACAAATCATCGAAGTCTTGCACTTGATGATTCTGCGCGCACCGGAGGACAATCCTTTCCAGATCGTCCTGAAGCGACCGCCCCCGCGTCACAATCACACCAACGCTAATTGCCCCCTCACTATGCAAGCGATGGAAATTCTCTAGATCTCGATCAAAGAACGGATCCTTGTTATTCCATTCGATTTCCAAGGCCACAGAGCCGTTAGGAGTCTGTCGAACGTGGTCTATTTCATGCGTCATGGAAGACCGCTCTTCGCCGTCTACGGTCTTGCGGATAACGATGTTTCGCTTGGTCCATCCCCGGATTGTGAGCGCTCGCCTCAGTCGTTGAGTCGGAGCGGATTCTCCCCCACCCCCACGGATCAATTCCACGTCCGCAATCCTGAATTCCAACAGAACCTCGCAGATTTCCCGAAACGGAATCGGGAAGTCCCGAGTGAGGATAGCTGTAGCGTGGTTCTCTGTCTGGACATCAAAACCGACACTCCTCAAGTCAGACAGCATTGGTGGAGTTGTGGGCATAGGTCGGCCAAGCGGGAGAATAATCGTCTTTGGCCTGATTCCCCCAGACCGTCCAATTATCCCTGATTCCCCGGCCAAACAACTCCAGATACGGACCCCTGCTGCAACTTTCAATGACGTCATACTGCTCATCAGGCTTCCGAGAATGCTCCCGCTTCCGGGATGCAATGAGATTGACCTGACGGCGGCCTGGGGCCAGAGTTCGGGCGTGTTTTCCCCGGACCCCGAACAGGATCACTTCCGTCACGTTGCGGAAGTAGAAACCAACGCCACGCCCATCGGGTCCGCCATCCTTGCGAATTTTGAACCAGATCAGATTCGTCTTGTACTGGAAACCCCAAGCGCGGAGAGTCTGGAGGCCGTGAGGGAGAAGCGCGTTTGGAACCCACAGATAGCAGTGAGCGACGTCCGCCAAGTGGTTCTGAACCGGAAGACCCTCGATTTCTTCAAACGAGAGCGTTTGGTAGCGAGACAGGCGTCGGTGCTCCGGGGCTACCTTGCCCGTCCGATTCATGAACCTCCACGGCGGATCGGCCAAAATGGTCCCGAACCTACGTCCGTGCAGATAGCTGGATAGGTCATCAGCCGGTGACACGGCGTCAGAGTAGGCTGCTAGACTCGGCATTGCAACAAAAACCCCCGTAAACAGTTGAGAAACAAGAACTTAACAGGATTCCCAAAGGATTCTCCACAGCTTTTCCTCTGCTACTCTCTGGCACCGGACGAAAGGCCGTTATCGGCGATTAGGTCCCGGTAGTGGAGGATGGTGTGATCCAGACCCTTGGCGATGATCGCCATTTGGGTCAGGGTGTCGAACTCTCGGATGTTCTGACGGCCGGCGAACTCCCGGACGTAGCGGTCCAGGTGCTTGGGGCTCATCTTGTGGTAGGTCCCGACGTAGCCGCGCTTGAGCATGGACCAGAGGCTTTCCACGCCGTTGGTGTGGACATCGCCCCGGACGAACTCCTGGACGGTGTGCTTCACGCTTTCGTGGTTGCTCAGCGAGACGTAGGACGAGGAATCATCCGTGTAGACCTTCGCTCCCGGCCGGGTGTGATCGTGGACGAAACCCTGGAGAGTCTTGGCCTTGGTGTCAGGGACAACCTTCGCCGCAACCCGCTTGGTGGATCGGTCCTTGGCTCCCACGACAGTCGTCTTGCCAACGGAGCCGCGCCCAGTTCCAGCCAACGCCTTGCGCTTGGCGTTGCTCATGTTGCGACGCTTGCCGCCCATATAAGTCTCGTCAACCTCGACTGGGCCGGTGAAGTTGCCAGCGTTCCCGAAGAACCCCTCACGGATTCGCTGCATGAGATACCAGGCGGTCTTTTGCGTGATGCCCAACTCGCGGTAGAGCTTCATAGAAGAAACTCCCTTGAGCCCCGTGGTCATCATGTAGATGGCGATGGCCCACTTCTGGTAGCCGATCTTGGAGGACTGCATCACCATGCCCTTGCGGACGCTGAAATGGCGTCGGCAGTCCCGGCAGCGGTAGGGCATCGGCTTCCGGTTCTTGGTTGCCATCGTGTTGACTGAGCCGCAGTCCGGGCAGCACCGCTCTTCCGGCCACCGCTGTTTCTCGAACCACCTCTCAGCCGTGGAATCGTCGGGGAACAGCTTGAGCAATTGGATGATGGTCAGCCCTTCCCTGTGATGCTTTCCCGGTGCTTTCTTGCTCTTGCGTTCTCTCATCATGGCTAGGATTGTACCAGAAACCTATGACAGTTTTTGGCTAGTTTGGTATATAATCCCCATTCCAAAACCCGTCCGAATGGAGAGTCCGAACCCGTCGTGGGGTTCTCTGAATCGGTGAGGAGGGGTCAATCGTTCGGGGAGTTGTGGGACGTCTGCCTTCCACTCCCACGGGATCACGGCCAGAGGGATCGGTTCGATTCCGTTGAGCTGGCGCATCAACCGAGAAGGCCCAGACAAGGGCGAAGGCGACGATCAGTCTATATTTCATGTGAGCCTCCAGGAAAGAGGCCCTGAGCCGGCGTGATGGATTCGGTTGGATAAAGTACACTTCAACCAGATCGTCGTCCTGCTCAGCTCAGGGCGTCGGTTTAGCGGCTCTTGAGTGCTGTCAACACTCGCCAGTCGCGAACAACGGAGGGGGCCGCTGGGTCGAAGAGGGGCGGCCTGCCTCCAATTCCCCGCCAGATTGCCAGAGTGCAGAACTCGGGTCAAACTTGGGGTAGAATTCGCGTAGTTGCCGAACAATGTCGAGCAATTTCTAAAAATCAGTAGAAAGGTGAGGTGCATGGCTATCTATCTGGTTTGCGTCCCAGAAGACAAACTCCAGCCCATCCGGGGAAAACTGAAAGACTTGTCCGAAACCCTAGACTCCACCCATCTTTGGGGAGGCGTCTTCTTCCTTAGCTCCAAGCTATCGTCAGTAGAAATAGCCAGCCAACTAGAGATCATGCCGTCAGGACTGGGAATTGTGATTCCCTTTGAAATTTCTTCTTCGTCAGGACGGGCCAGGAGCGAAATCATCCAGTGGTTGCGGTCAAGGGATGATTCATGATTCCAGCGGAAAAACACGACCCGCAAGAACCAACGGCACTGAATGAAGTCACTCGACAAGTAGGAGATCTGAGAGAATCTTCTGGCCGATTCGGAAAGTCCATCGAATATCTTGAGAATTCTCTTGATGGGCTTGGTGATGGACAGAAGTCTCTAAAGAAGCGAGTGAACATCCTTTTCCTGGCAGTATTTGGGGCCGGGGCTAGCCCACATGCCCCAGTGGTATGGGCCAAGACAAAGACAGCAGCATCGCTTGTGATTCAAAGAATTTCCGAGTTTTTTGCTTGATGGAATTCAGGACGCATTTTCGTTCACGACCGCGCCCCACTATCCAGCCCGTTGTCGGCCTTCAGTTCCTGGTAGGTGAGGCGCTTCCCGATCATCAGCGCGACAACGCCCTGCATCTGGCGGAGCGTGTCGAGATCGCGGATGTTGTGACGGCCGCAGAACTCGTTGACGTACCGCTGGAGGTGCTTGGGTGAGAGCTTGTGGAAGGTGCCGGTGTAGGCGCGCTTGAGCATCGACCAGAAAGACTCAACGCCGTTGGTGTGGGCCTGGCCCCTTACGTACTCGCCGATGGAGTGCTTGACCGTTTCGTGATTCGGGAGCGAGTGATAGGTGAGCGCGTCGTCCGTGTAGATCTTGGTGTTGGCGTCGACGTGCTCCATGATAAAGCGGCTCATGGTCTCGCTCTTGGTGTTTCGGACCACCTTCGCCGCTACCTGATTACTGGGCCGATCCTTGATCCCGGCCACGCCCGTCTTACCCACGGCTCCCCGGCCCGTGAACTGCGCCCGCTTCGCCTTGTGCATGTTCTTCCGCTTGCCGCCGAAGTACGCCTCATCGACTTCGACCGGACCCATGAACACCGGACCCTCGACGGAGAAGGCTTCACGGATGCGCTGCTGCATGAACCAGGCGGTTTTCTGCGTCACGCCCAGGTCGCGGTGGAGCTTCATGCTGGACACCCCCTTGAGGCTGGTCACGTCCAGGTAGATCGCGTAGACCCACTTGCGGATCGGGAGCGGTGAGCACTCCATCGGGGTTCCGGTTCGGACGCTGAAATATCGCTTGCAGTCTCGGCAACGGTAGGGCTGGGGCTTGCCGCTCTTGGTGGCGTAGGTGTTGGTGGATCCGCAGTGACCGCAGCATCGGTCCCCACCCCACGCCGCGTCCTCCATCCACTCGACGGCGGATTCTTCGGTCGGGAACATGTCGGCCAGTTCGATGAGGGTGATACCCTCGCGGTGGGATTTTCCAGGTGCCTTGACTTTCTTCATGGTGGGACAATCCTACTGGAATCCCCTTCAGAAGTCAAGGCAAGTATATAATACCCATCTGAATCCGTTGCGGTCTTCCAAATCGACCTGGATCTGCTCTTGCTGGTCCGGACGGGACCCGTGAAAAACCACGAGTCCGTCGGTCGTGATCAGGAAAATGTAGGTGGAGCCGCTTCTCCAGTGACCCCCTTCCAGCCTGAAGATGGCCTCCAGTTTCTGCAGATCGAAGCCCAATGTCGGCAGGGCCTCAATAGCCCAGGCACCCGCCCCTTGGACGAAGCCTTTCAAAGTCTCCCGGTCCCGGACGTCCATGGCCGAAATCTCCGGGAAATCAGGGAGGCCTCCGGTTTCCTCTTCCGGTTCCATGCTCGTCGCAACGTTGTTGTGATAGCCACCGACCAGAATGAACACTTGGCCCGGCAAAGCCGGATGACCGCCCTTGATGGCGTAGCAATTCCTGGGATTCATGTCGTCGGTCGACGGATCGTCCCACGTGTACTCGACGAATACTTCCTCTTGTTCATCTGCTATTAGCGTGTCGACGATCTCTTTGACGACCATTTTCCCATTGTCGTCCACCTCGTCGATCAGGCCCATGTTGTCCTTACTCATATCTTCGCCGTGAATAAACACGGTGCCGTCGTCGGTCAGGACAACGAGGTACATGGACTTGTAGTTCCAATCCCCGCCCTCTTCCCGCAGGGTATCCCCAAGCGTGAGCAGCGCACTGATGGGAAGGGTCAAAAAGTGGTCTCTTGCGGATTCGACGAACCCCTTCAGCGCCTCCTTGGAATAACCCGCCTCCACCACATCTTTGGCCGTGGTCAACTCTTCGTCCTGGGCAAGAACCATCGGCATTACGCCGAAAATCCCGGACAAGCTGAGCACCATCCCCCAGAGCATCATCGATCTTGAGAATTTCATGGAAACTGTTCCTTTCCGATTAAGGTGTGGTTCCTTTGGGGGCTAAGCATCCAACAAACAAGAGCCCGTGGCAAGCATCGCCACGGGCTCCCGACCAGTCGGCCAGCCAAGTCAGGGGCCGGGAGAAAGAGAGCCGACGTTTCCAACCCCGGACAATCCGGGCAGGCCGACGAAACGGCCTGCCCGGATCCGTTCTATGGTCTCGATTCGTCTATTGGTCCGAATCCATCTCCTCGCGAGACATCATATCTGCGTCCAAAGGCACCACCGGCAGCGTGGTGAAGATTCCGTTGTTGGCATCCAGCTCCACGGCGACGCCGGTAAACTCCTGTTCTCCCGCCGGAGCCGTGCAGCGCATCGACCCGGTGAAGTCGGAAGTGTCGTGGTCGAACAGCTCGCTGATGAACATGGCCGTCTGACCATTGGCCGGCAGCGTGACCGGCTGCATCTCCACCATCTCGCCACCCATCATCAAGCGGCAGGTCAACGTCAGCTCCGACTCGCTCAGGTTGCGGAGCGCCGCTCCCGTGTCGATGCCTCCCATCTGACGGCGCACCGGGATGATGGCGTCCCGCACCGCCTGGCTGGCGCCGACTCCGGCCACGCCGAGGCCGGGTGCGTCAAAGCGAAGCACTCCGCCGATGGGGCTGTCGAGACCTTCGGTGACCACCTTCACCGATCCGGTCGTGAGGTCTCCCATGCCATTCGTCGAAATGGTGATCTCTCCCAGGGCCGGCAATTCGGCCAAGGGGATCAGAGCGCCGAAGGGGGTGGCGAACAGATTGCCCATGACGTCCACCATCGATCCCGGGTCGATGAGCTCGCCGTCCTTCCCATAGAAATAGACCAGAGGCCGGATCGGCGTGGCGGCCAGGTTCACCAGCACCACATCGGAGCTGAAGGAGTCGCCGTTGCCGAAATGGGCGAAGTCCAGGGCCATCTGGTGTCCCTTGTAGAATCCGGACCCGATGACCAGGGTCTCGCCCGCGTATACAGGACTATCCTCCGGCACCGCGATTGTCTCGGCGTAACCGACCTTGGCGGAGCCGAGATCCTCATCTCCCATGACCGACGGATCGTCCCAATAATATTCGACGTAACCTCCTCCCGAGGCGGCCGCATCGATGAGGGCTTTCACGAATGTGAATCCGTTGCGGTCCTGACGTTCGATCTGAATATGACCCTGCTGGTCCGGTCGAGAACCGTGAAAGAGCACAAACCCTTGTTCCGTCATAACGAAGAGGTATGTGGCCCCCTGTCTCCATGGACCTCCCTCTCTCCGGAATTCCTCCGTCAGTTTCACCAGACCCAAGTCATGCTCGGCCACGCCTTCGATAGTCCATGCGACGGCTCCTTGGACGAACGCTTTCAGGGTCTCCCGGTCCACGACGTGCGCTGCGTTGAGTACCGGTGGATCTGGAAGTTCACCAATGTCGGTCTCAACGGCGGAGAGATCCATGTAGAAGCCGGCCACCAGGACAAAATCGGTTTGAGCCAAGTCGGATGAGTATCCGAGGGCGTAGCAATCCTTGGGATTGGTGTCGGCCGGGTCCGAGGGATCGTCCCAGGTATATTCGACAAAGTCTCCGCCTTCCATCTCGCCTGCAGCGAGTATCATCTGTACGACTTCGGCCCCATCGTCGTCTGTCACATCCGAAACGTCGGTTCCATCCAATTCGACGTCGGCCCCGTGAAACCACACGGTACCGTCGGGCGTGAGAATGACGAAATACATGTTTCCGTCTCTCCAATCGCCTCCTTCTTCCCGTAGTTCAACCGCGAGCGCCGCCAACTGATTGATGTCGGTGATGCTCGAGATGTAATCCCTGGCGGATTCGACAAATTTTTTCAGAGTCTCCCGGTCCACCACCTCGCTGGCCGTGGTCCGGCCGCCCTGGTCCTGAGCCGGAACAGATGGCATGACGCTGAATACGACGGTTAAGCTCAGCAATATTCCCCAGGAAAGCATCGGTCTTGAGAACTTCACGATATTTTCTCCGTTTCTCGTTGGGTTCGACCCCATGGGAGGTAAGAACCCGGCATGAATATTTTGTGACAACGGTCGCCGGCGGCGACCGTACCCATGGCCGCTTATTCCTCCGAAGCCATCTCTTCGTGAACCGTCATGTCGCCGCTCAAAGGCACCACCGGCAGCGTCGTGAAGATGCGGTTGCTGGCATCCAGCTCCACGGCAACGCCGGTAAATTCCTGTTCTCCTTCCGGTGCCGTGCAACGCATCGACCCGGTGAAGTCCGAAGTGTCGTGCTCGAACAGCTCGCTGATGAACATGGCGGTCTGTCCGTTCGCCGGGAGCGTGACCGGCTGCATTTCAACCATCTCGCCACCCATCATCAACGGGCAGGACAACGTCAACTCCGATATGGTTTTCACACGGATTGCGTTTCCGGCGCCGGCGCCGACCCCGTCCGGTCCCGTTCACGAATCCCTCCTTTCGGACACGGCTCCCTGTCCGAATCGCTCGGCGGCCTCCAGCGTCTCGCGGACGTCGTTCCAGGTGGTGTTGTGGTTGACGATGCACATCCTGAGCGAAAACGTCCCATGCAGGAGCGTCGAGGATATGAACGCTCGGTCTTCCCAGAAGATGCGCGCCAGCACGGTACGGTTGATATCCACGAGCGATCCCTCGTCGAGACCGCCGGCCGCCGGGTTGACCCGAAAGCATATGATCCCCAGCGAAGCCGGGTTCAGAACCTGCAGAACCGGGCTCCTTTCGATGTATTCCTGAGCCCGGGAGGCCAGTTCCATGCCTTTCGACACCGCTTGGCGAAAAGCGGCCATCCCGAAGGTCTGGACCGAAATCCAGATCTTCAAGGCCCGGACTGACCGGCTCAATTGCAGGCCGCGGTCCGAGAAGTTGGGGTGATTCGCGCCCCAGATCGTGTCCTGCAGCATGTCGTGAGGGATGCGGAACGCTCTTTCGAGCATCGAGGCGTCCTTCACCAGCAGGCAGCCGGCCTCGTAGGACTGGAAGAACCATTTGTGCGCGTCGAGCCCGATGGAGTCGGCCCGTTCGATGCCGCGCATCAGGTTCTTGCCTCTCGCGGTTACCATTCCGAAACCGCCGTAGGCGGCGTCGACGTGATGCCAGAGCCCTTCCGCTTCGCAGTAATCCGACATCGCCTCGAGCGGATCGATAGCGCCCGTACTGCCCGCCCCGGCATTGGAGCACACCGCGATAGGATTGAGACCGGCCGCCCGGTCGGCGGCAACGGCGCGGACCAGCCCGTCCATGTCCAGCCGGAAGCGGACGTCGGTAGCCACCTTGCGGATGTGCTCCGGCCGGATGCCGATGATCCTGGCCGCCCGAATCTGGGCGCTGTGGCTCTGGTCGCTCATGTAGACGGTGGCCCGCTCAGGGTGTCCCGCGGCTTCGCGCGCCGCCACGAAGGCGTCGAGGCTGGCCGCCGAGCCACCGCTGGTCAGGAGACCGCCGGCGCTATCGGGATATCCGACCCAGCGGCGGAACCAGTCGATGACGACGAGCTCGAGTTGGCTGGGGCCGCTGGAGGTCAGCCAAGTGCACTGGTTGACATGGAAACCGGCGGCCATGAAATCGGCCACCACGCTGGGCCAGGTCGGCGAGGATGGGATAAAACCGAAGAAACGGGGGTGGTCGTTGCGAACCGCCAGCGGGAGGATGTCGCGCGCGGCCCTTTCGATGACCTTCACAGCCGGCTGGCCCGACTCGGGTGGATCCTCCAGCAACCGGTCCACCAGTTCCTGCCGGAACTCTCCGTCCCAGGCATGTTCGCCCGGCAGCCGTTCGATTCGCTCCACCACCAGCTCCGCCGCCCGGCGAGCCAGATCGAGCATGGCTTCGCGGGGCATCCGGAGGACGTCCGAATCGTCGCAGAAGGGATCGTCGATCAACGGTTTCCCGGACTGCCCAGAGGTTTCCGGCGTCCCTGGAATGGCCTCGCGTTCAACCATTATTCGTATACGTAAACCGTATGCAATCGTGCCGGCGCCGCAAGACCTCGCATACTGACTATTCTTAGATTCACGTCAAGATAACATAGATATATTGCGATTCGAACTCTTTTTAATCGGGCACCGCTTCCGACCCGAATCGTTCGGCGGCCTCCAGCGTCTCCCGGACATCGTCCCAAGTCGTGGTGTGGTTGATGATGCACATCCTGAGCGAGAATGCCCCCTGCAGAAGCGTCGACGATATGAATGCCCGGTCGTCCCAAAAAATGCGCGCCAGCACCGTGCGGTTGATCTCTTGCAGCGATACCGCGTCCAGATTTGCGTCTGCCGGGTTGACGCGGAAGCAAACGATCCCCAGGGAGGCCGGGTTCGTGACCTCCAGAACCGGGCTTCCTTCGATGTATTTCTCGGCCCGCGCGGCCAGCTCCATTCCCTTTGAGACGGCTTGGCGAAAGGCGTCCATGCCGAAGGTCTGGACCGAGACCCAGATCTTCAAGGCCCGGACCGACCGGCTCAATTGCAGGCCGCGGTCCGAAAAGTTGGGGTGATTCGCGCCCCAGATCGTGTCCTGCAGCATGTCGTGGGGAATCTGGAACGCAGTGTTGAGCGTCGTGGCATCCTTTACCAGGAGACAGCCCGCCTCGTAGGGCTGGAAGAACCATTTGTGCGCGTCCAGTCCGATGGAGTCGGCTCGCTCCATTCCGCGCAACAGTTCTCGCCCCCTTCCCGTGATCACCGCGAAACCGCCGTAGGCCGCATCGACGTGGAGCCAAAGGCCTTCCGCTTCGCAATAGTCCGCCATCTCGACCAGCGGGTCGATGGCTCCGGTGCTGCCGGCCCCTGCGTTGGCGCACACGGCGATGGGAGTGAATCCGGCGGCGCGGTCGGCGTCCAAGGTGCGCCGGAGGGCCTCCATGTCCAACCGGAAGCGGCGGTCGCTCGCCACCCTGCGGATGCACTCGGGGCGGATGCCGATGATCCTGGCCGCCCGGACCTGCGCGCTGTGACTCTGGTCGCCCATGTAGACTGTGGCGCGGCGGGGGTGTCCCGCCGCTTCTCGTGCCGCGACGAAGGCGTCCAGGCTGGCCGCCGAGCCCCCGCTGGTCAGGAGCCCTCCCGCACTTTCGGGATAACCGACCCAGCGGCGGAACCATTCCAGGACCACCAACTCAAGCTGGCTGGGGCCGCTTGAGGTCAGCCAGGTGCATTGGTTGACGTGATACCCGGCGGCCATGAAGTCGGCCACCACGCCGGGCCAGGTGGGCGAAGACGGGATGAACCCGAAGAAACGAGGGTGATCGATACGCGCCGCCACCGGGAGGATGTCCCGGGCGGCCCGTTCAATGACCTGAAGCGCCGGCAGGCCGGACTCGGGAGGATTTTCCAGGAGCTGGGCGACCAACTCCTGCCGGAACTCTCCGTCCCAGGCATCTTCTTCCGCCAGGGACTCGATTCGCTCCACGATGAGCTCCGCCGCCCGGCGGGCCAGATCGAGCATGGCTCCGGGGGCCATCCGGAGTCCGTTCTGCTCAGTATCGAAATCTTCCGCAATCGCTTCCTTATCGCTTTGCATGGAGATTTATGTCCGTTTTCAGGCCCATTGGCCGCGGGTCGACTGGCCCGATGAGCCCAACCCCTACTCGGAGGGCTGGTCGACGAAACGGATATAGGGCTTGGGAGAATCCCAACCCTGAGGGTACTTTTCCCGGGCGGCGTCGTCCGAAACCGCCGGCAGAATGATGACCTTGTCCCCGTGATTCCAATTCACCGGGGTGGCCACCTTGTGGCTCGCGGTCAACTGCACCGAGTCCAAAACCCGCAACACCTCGTCGAAGTTCCGGCCGGTGCTCATGGGATAGGTGATGGTCAGCTTGATCAGTTTGTCCGGTCCGATGACGAACACGGATCGGACCGTGGCGTTGTCCATGGGAGTCCGGCCCTCGGACGTATTCCCGGCGTTCGCCGCCAGCATGCCGTAGAGCTTGGCGACGGCCAGCTCGGTGTCGGCGATGATGGGGTAGTTGGGGGCATGGCCGGTGGCGTCCCGGATGTCCTGCGCCCAGGCCCGGTGGCTGTCGGCGGGGTCCACGCTCAAGCCGATGATCTTGCAGTTGCGCTTGTCGAACTCGGGCTTGAGGCTGGCCATGTATCCCAGCTCCGTCGTGCAGACCGGCGTGAAGTCCTTGGGATGGGAAAAGAGAATGGCCCAGCCGTCGCCGATCCACTCATGGAAGTTGATGGGCCCCTGGCTGGTAACGGCCGTAAAATCAGGTGCGGTGTCTCCGACGGTAAGGGACATGGAATTCCTCCTGGTGGACTCTTGAAAACGGAAATGATCACCGCCAAGAATGGCCCAACGTGGGGCGAACTTCAACCGGGAGAACCAGGGAATGAGGAAAGAGAAAAAAGAAAAGAGGAAAGAAAGATACGCGTCCCGACCGACCCGGCTGCCTTCACTCTATCACTCTTTCCTCTCCGGCACGGGTAGCTCGACGACCCGGCCGGTTCTCGACGATTCGTAGACGGCCTCGACGGTCTGCTGGGCGCGGATGCCGTCTTCTATCGTGATGGCGGGCTCTCTTTTCCCATGGAGCGCCGCAGCGAACTCCTCCAGGACCAGGGCGTGGGTGCTCTGGTCGAAGGTGTAAGACTTCTCGCCTTCCTCGGTGGCCACCACCAGTCGTCCCCTGGAGAACTTGTCGTGCAGGGGAGAGGAGAGGATCACGCCGCCGGTGCCCAGGACCTCGATGTAGGAGTTTCGATGCTCGTCCGGGTCCCCGGTGCTCCAATGAGCGGTGGCCACGCCCTGGGCGCCGTTGGCGAACTTCAGGATAGCGCTGGCCGTGTCCTCCACGGCATAGCTTTCCACCAGGGTGTCCACGAATGCGGTGACCGCCACGATCTCTCCCACCAGAAACCGCATGAGATCGACGCCGTGGGTGCCCAGATCCGTGAACGGGCCGCCGCCGGCACGGGCCGGATCATGTTGCCAGATTTCCTGGCCCGAGGGATAACGCCCCGAGAAGTTCCAGCGGACTGCGGTCACGCGGCCGATGTCCCCGCGCTGTATGATCTCCTTGATCTTCTGGTGCCGGGCGCTGAAGCGCTGGTAGTAGCAGGTCATGAAGGTGGTCCCGGCATCCCGGCAGGCCCGCCGCATGGCTTCCCCCTCGGCAACGCTCAGAGCCAGGGGTTTCTCGCACAGCACGTGTTTTCCCTGGTCCGTTGCCGCCAAGGTGTTGGGGCAATGTTGATCCACGGGAGTCGAGACATAGACGGCCTCCACGTCCGGATCCCGGACCAGCGCCTCCACGTTGTCGTAGGCTCGCCGAGCCCCGTGCTCGTGGGCGAACTCTTCGGCACCGGCCAGGGTGGTCCGCATCACGGCCACCAGCTCGCTGCATTCGGTGGCGCTCATGGCGGGCGCCATCACCCGATGGGAGATGTCTCCGGCGCCGATGATGCCCCATCGTACCGGTGATTTTTTGTGCATGGGTGGATATCCTGTCGATGACTTGCAGTATATAGTTACATCAATATGATTGTAATTCGTTCATTATATTGATATGTGAACCCACAATTATTGTATGAGTTGGATTTCGCCGGGATCAGCGCCGACCCGCCATTCTTCCGGCCCTGTCGGAGTGGACAGCGTCAGTCTCCAGGATCCCTTTTCTTGCCAGCTGCCGGCCACCTCCCGTATCGGCGGATCCTGATCCGTCCCCCCAAAAGCGAAGACGGACACGAAGACCGTTCGAGCCGACCGCCGGTGGCGGATGACGGTGGAAAGCCGTTGACTGGCGGGGTTGGAGGGTGAGTCGCCCAGCAGTAGACGTCCAAACGGACCAGCCAGGTGCAAGTCGAGGGAACCGTCCGGATAACGCCAGCGCAGTCGGGAATCCGGGGACTCCGCCGTTGCGCCGTCCAGTTGAACGTGCTGGAGACCGCCGCCGGAAAGTTGATTGGCAGGCTTGAGCCCTGGAGCGGGGCGGGCGAGTTCGCCTTGCACGTGGCAGACCCAGTAGAGGTCGCGTTCCGAAGGGGAGAGGACCTGGAAGAGGTCGACGAAATGGGTGTCTCGCCAGAGCAGGATGCGCCGCATCCGCACTCCGGAGTAGGCGCCTTTCTCCCAGGACGCGGAAGCCTCGACCAGCGTGAATCGATCTTCCGCTGAGAACCGGTCGAACCGTCCCTGGGTCGGAGGTTGCGACTCTCCCTCCACCAGGATCGTGGAGTGGCTGGCGGTCTCTTGGTACCAGGTATGGTTGAGGTCGATACCGTATCCGGGTGTCCCCAAATCGGGTACGAGAGACGAACCGGAGCCGGCAAGCTGGATCCGCAATTGGTCCCGGTGTCCATGGACCCCGCCGTGGTGGCCCGCCTTCAGGAGAAGGCTGTTGCAACGTTCCTCGGACCCGCCTCCGCGAAGGACGGCGAGCCCCGAATCCGGGAGCAGGCGGCTGCCGCGAGGCGGTGGTTCGCCGTCGGGAATGACCCGAGCCCCGCCGAGCAGAGATTCGAAGGAGGTGCGGGGCCGGGACCGGTAGTTCTGCCGGAGCACCCAGGCGAAGGCCGGGTCCCGGAACCAGGCGTATGCGGTCTCGTAGAAACCGTCGGCGTCGGGGATTCCATGGCCTACTTTTTCTTCCAGGCCGATGAAGTGCCAGCAGTCGTTGATTGACGGCAATTTCAGATCCGGAAGCGCCACGGCGATGGGAACCAGGAACATGCGCCTCAGGATGCCGCCGTCGTCGAAGGACCTGCCCGTGGCCCTGAGGATGCGCAGGGTCCGGACGATGGCGTCCAGGCTGTAAAAGTGGTAGCTCAGGGAGACTTCCCACCAGAGTCCTTCCTCCGTGACTCCCCGTTCCAATTGGGCGGCGAGACCCAGTTCCCCGCCCAGGGCCTCCTCCAGAAGTTGGTCATCCTCCAGGATTCGGGCCAGCGTGGCCAACGCGGCGTTGTTCCAGTTGCTGACGTTGTGGATCTCCCGGCACCGGACCCTGCGGATGTGCCGGGCCGCCGGCCGGAAGAGCTGCCGGGTCAACAATTCCCGGGTTTCGTCGGAGAGCGTCTCCGCCAGCAGGGCATAGGCCCAGCAAAGCCGCGCGATCCAGACGGACTCGTCCAGGTTTTGCCAAGTGGCGATTCCCGGTTCCTCCTCGTAAACCGTTGGCGCCGGCTTCAGGTGCAGATACCGCCGGGCGTAGGTCTCCAGGATCCGGACCGCTTCGGCTCCGTCGGCATGAGCCCGGCCCGTGCCTGTCTCCAGGTGCGCCCGAAAGGCGAACTTGAGGGCCGCATCGCTGAGCATGTCGTTGACCGACCAGAGCCAGGCGCTGTCGTAGGGCTCGCCGCTGAAGACGGCGCCGTCCACGGGGCAGGCGTGACACCGGGGGCTCCGGTGGTCGAACCGGAGCTGGGTGGCGTGCTCGGCGCAGAAAAAGTCGTGATAGTAGCCCGCTTGTTGGTCCGGCACCGGAGGGAGCGAGTCGTGGTAGGCCTCCAACTGGGCGTCCAGGGCTTGCCGGGCCGCCGCCAGATTGGGGTGCGACGCCCGAACGCGAAGGCCTCGGCTCCATTCCGGCGTCAACAGGGTCACGCCCGATACGCCTCCAGGGTCAACTCCGCGATCCGGTCCCAGTCGAAACGCCGAACGCACTCCAGAGCGGCGGCCGATGCGGCTTCACGGTCCCAGGAACGAATCTCCTCCATGGCTCTCAGGAGTGGATCCTCCTGTCCCGGATCATAGAGCAGTCCGGCTCCGGGAGAAACGACCGCCGGAAGGCAGCCGAACGCCGGAACGATGACGGGGCGGGCCCGGGAAAGGGCCAGGATGACGCTTCCCGAGGTCATGGTGGCCCGGAAGGGGAGCACCGCCACGTCGCAGGCTTCCAGGAACAGGAGGAGTTCCCGGTTCGTGGCCTGCATGTCACCGTCGACGATTTTGGAGACGATTCGAGGACGGCCGGCAATTCGGCGCCGGATCCGCTCCGGATAGCCGCCGGGGCCACCTCCGGCCAGCAGCAGCCACGAGTCCTTTGTCGAGAGCCGCTCGAAGGCGGAGATCAACTCCCCGATCCCCTTGTAGGGGAGGATCCCGCCTATGAAGCCGTAGGCGAAGATGTCTTGCGGGATCTCCAGCTCCCGGCGCGCCTGGCTTCGCGAGAAGTCCGTCCGGTAGACGTCGATGAAGTGCCCGTGAGGAATGATGAAGACCCGTCGCGAGCGTCCGAATCGTTCCTCCAATCCCCGGGCGTTCACTGGGCAGTGGGCGATGACAGCATCGGCCAAGCGGCAGATCTCCAGCCGGAACTCGTGGTCGATGGATCGATGGAGCCGGTTGTGGGGATAGATGTTGTGGGCGGTCCAGACGATCTTGTAGCCCAGTTCCCGGGCCAGCTCCAACGACGCCGCCATTTCCCGCATCCGCTCCTGCATGATGCGGGCGTCCGGGTGGAAGTAATCGTGATGAGGCCAGTGGAAATGAAGGACCTGGATTCTGCCGCTGTTCCGGCGCAGGTATTCGCGGCTGTATTCCCGGGTGTACTCCACCTGGGCGCCGTGGCGTTCCAGGGCCTCGGCGAGCAGGGCGCCGTAGGGATTGCTGCCTTCGTGATCGGGAGGAAGGGGCCGGTCCTGATGGTAGTAGAAGGCGACACGCACGAAAGGGGGGCGCTCCTGGTCTGGGGATGTCAGCCGAAGGTGGTCGGATTCGAGATCCGGTCCAGCCGGTCCCGCAGTTCCGGACTCAGGCCCGCGGCCAGGCTGTCGAAGGCCTGGTCGATATGGCCGGGCCGTCTGCCGCCGATCAGAACGGCAGTGATCTGAGGTTGGCACAGCGCCCAGGCCAGGGCCAGGTCCACCATGGTCCGCCCCTCTTCCCGGGAAACGGCTCTCAAGCGCTCCACCAGCGAAAAGGCGCGCGGGTGGAAGTAGTCGTCCTGCCAGTCCCTGGCCAGATCGAAGCGGGTTCCCGGCGGCAGCGATCCCGTGGGCGAATACTTGCCGGTCAGGAATCCGCCTCCCAGGGGACTGTAGGAAAGGATTCCCAGTCTCTGGTCCTGGCAGAGTGGTCCCATCTCCGCTTCCAGCGACCGGTCCGACAGGTTGTACTGGGGCTGGATGGAGTTGAAACGGGCCCACCCGTTGGTGTCCTGAGTCCAGAGCGCCTTGCACAACTGCCAAGCGGCCGAGTTGCTGAGGCCCAGATACCGAACCTTGCCCTGCTCAACGGCTAGAGAGAACGCCTCCAGGATCTCCTCCACCGGGTCCCCCTCCAGCGGCCAGTGATGAAGCTGGAACAGGTCGATGACGTCGGTCTGCAGCGTCCGGAGGCTCTGCTCGATCTTCTGAGTCACCTTAGGTCCGTCCAGCGGTCCGGTGAAGCCGCACTTGGTCGCCAGGACGATCTGCTGCCGCGTGCCTCGCGCCCGGAGCCACTCGCCGATCATCCGCTCCGACTCCCGTTTGCTGTAGGATTCGGCGGTGTCGATGAGGGTGATCCCCCGTTCCAAGGCCCGGTCCAGCAGCGTCCAGGCCGTGGACTGGCCGATCTCTCGGCCGAAGGTGGCGCCGCCAAAGCCGATGGCGCTCACCGTCAGATCAGTTCTTCCAAGGCGTCGGTATTCCATCGATTTGAGTTTCCAGGAGCGATCAGCTCCGTCCTCACGAAGTCAACCAGGTCTTTTCGTGCCGGGTCTTCCAGGTCAGTCCGGCCAGACGGTCCTGGTTCCGGTTGGGGAAGATCAGGCTCAGGATCCAGGCCGTGCCGAAGCTGGCGACGAAGGAGGAGGGCATGATCCAGGTGAATCCCATCCCCTTCTCGATCAGCCGCGGGCCGAAGCTGTCTCCCAGCAGCGACACCAGGGTCTGCTGGGCCGAGGGGCTGAGAGACTGGAGCAGGGGCTGGGAATAGGCGATCCCCAGGGACGTCAGGAAGCCGATAATGGCCGCCGGCCATACGGTTCGACGGCCGGCTCGGGGAAGAAACATGCCGGCCAGAAAGAGCCCGCCCATGGGTCCGACCAGGGCGTTGAAGGTCTTGGGCAGAATGGTCAGGATGTCGTCGGAGCCGGTGAAGTTGTCCAGGGAGAAAGCTCCAATCGTCACCGCCAATCCCACCACCAGGGTGATGATGCGGGCTTGCCGGACCTCGTCCACGGGTTTCTTTTTCCTGCGCAGGCGTCCGAAATCCACGGTGGCCACGGTGGCGAAGGAGTTCACCCCCGAATCGATGGTGGACATGGCGGCCGCCAGCAGCGCGGCGAAGATGGCGCCGGCCAGGCCGGCCGGGACTCGGGAGGCCACGAAGAAGGGGAAGATGCTGTCCCGGTCCTTGCCGCTGGCCAGGTCGATGTGACCGGGAAGGGGCTCGGGTCCCTGGGTGAAGTAGTAGACCAGGCTGGCGCCCACGATGGTGAGGACCAGGATGATGATGATGCCGGTGACCGCTCCGGTGACCATGCTCCGTTTGCTGGCCGCGACGTTCACGGTGCTGAAGTAGCGCTGCATGGTCATCTGGTTGGCGCAATGGGCCACGACGATCCAGAGCGAGTCGGTCAGGGTGAAGGTGACCACCGTCGCCGGCAGGGTCGGGTCGGGAGAGAAGAAGGTGAAGCTCTCGTTGTCCCGGGCGTTGACCACCTCCATCCAGTCAAAGAGGTTGGTGCCGGTGGCCCAGGCCACGTAGCCGATGGTGAAGAACCCGCCCCCCAGGAGCAGCGCCACCTGGATCACGTCGGTCCAGACCACGGCCCGGATCCCTCCCATCATGGTGTAGACGGTGGCCACGACGCCCACGGTGAGGATGATGACGATCAGGGGAATACCGGTTGCGACAGCCAGGGCCCGGGAAGAGACCAGGACGATCACCATCATCAGCACCGACACGAACACCAGGAACATGGAAGCGCCCAGGAGTCTTGCCGAGAGGCCGTAGCGGTGTTCCAGGTACTCGTAGGCGGTGGTGAAGCGGAAGCGGACGAAGAAGGGAATGGTCAGTATCAGGATGAACAGAACGTGGAAGGGAAAACCAAGGAACGTGCTCACCAGGTTTCCGAAGCCGAAACGCCAGACCACTCCGGGATAGGCCAGGAAGCTGATGCTGGAGAGCAGGGAGGCGATGATGCTGATGCCTACGGCGAACCAGGGAAGCCGCCGCCCCCCCAGGAAGTACTCCTCGCCGGTCTTCTGGCCCCGGGAGAGGCGCCAACCCAGAAACATCATGGCGCCCAGATAGCCCACCAGAACCACGTGGTCGGCGAAGTGAAGTTGCATGTCGATCGTCTCCGTATGCTGCCGGAAGAAGAGCAGTGCAGATCGTATTCGTTCCGAATTGGCGGCGCAAGAGTGGAGGAGGGGCGACTTTCCTGTCGCCCATAGGAGGGGCGTCTTATAGGCGCCCCGTATTCCTTATCCTATTGTCGCTCTGGAGTCCGGCGCGTAAAACACGCCGCTCCCAGGTCGGCGCGTAAAACACGCCGCTCCTACAGGAGCACGACCGACTGTTGGCTGGGGATTTCGAAGCGACGGCGGCACCTGGGGTTGGTGCAGAAGAGGTACTCGTCTTCCCGGACCATGTAGGAACGGATGTTGTTGAATCGGCGCCGGTCCTCCGGCCTGGCGCGATGGGGTAGTCGTCCCTTCTTCTCACGCACCAGCCACCGGACCTGGAAATCGCCCGGTTCCCGGCAGTACGGGCAGGAAAACCGAGCCCTCTTGGTTTCACGCCGTTCCCGGTAGAAGTCTCTCTCACGCATGGATTATTCCCTTTCGATCTGGTGCCGCACCGCCGTGAGCGCCTCGTCCAACATCTCCACCATCTCGTCGATCTCCGCCCGGGTGATGACCAGGGGAGGGAAGATGCGGACACTGTCTCCCGGGCTCCCGTCGCCGGGTCCTCCCGTCGCCGAGATCGATAGTCCCCGGCGGATCAGGTGCCGGTGCAGTCGCTCATGGACCTTCAGGGAGGGGGGGAAGTAGGTATAGGGTTCACGGCTGCGAACCAGCTCGAACCCCACCAGCATTCCGATGCCCCGGACGTCGCCCACCATGGGGTGGCTGCGCAGGGTCCGGACCCGCTCCAGCAGGTATTCTCCCATGGAGGCCGATCTCTCCACGATTTTCTCTTCTTCCATCAGGTCCAGGACGGTGAGACCGACCCGGGCGGCGAGAGGATTGTTCACGTAGGTGAAGACGTGGGGGAAGGGATCCTTCCTGTCTTCCAGGACCTGCCGGATCTGGTCGGTGAAGAGCGCGCCGCCCATGGGGAGGTAGCCGCTGCTGACGCCTTTGCCGAAGGCCACGATGTCGGGGACCGCGTCCCAGTGCTGGACGGCCAGGAAACGCCCTGTCCGGCCGAATCCGGTCACCACCTCATCGGCGATCCAGAGCACGCCGTAACGGTCGCAGATCTCGCGAATCCGGGGGAAGTAGCCGGCCGGCGGAATGCCGGGGCAGCCGCCGGCCATGGAGACCGGTTCGGCCACGAAGGCGGCCACGTTCTCCGGACCGGCCCGGACGATGGCTCGCTCCAGCTCGCTCGCACAGGCCAGCGTGCAGGTCTCCCCGCAGCCGTCGAAGGGACAGGCCCGCGGCAGACAGGGATCGATATGTTCGAAGCCGGGAAGCCAGGGACTGAAAGCCTGCCGGGTTCCGGTCCCGGTGGTCGCGAGCGCGCCCAGGGTGGCTCCGTGATAGCTGCTCCAACGGGCGATCACCTGGTGTTTCTGCGCCCGTCCCCGCCTGAGGTGGTAGAGCCGGGCCAGTTTCAAGGCGGTCTCGACTCCTTCGGAGCCGCCGGAGACGAAGTAAACGTGGTTCAGCCGGCCCGGCGCCTTCTCCGCCAGCCGGCCGGCCAGTTCGGCCGCCACGGGATTGGTGAAGTGGGAGGTGAAGACGAACGCCAGGGTCTCGGCCTGCTTGGCCATGATCCGGCCGATCCGGCGGCGTCCGTGGCCCAGAATGACGTTTCCGGCTCCGGCGGTCCCGTCGATGTAACGCTTGCCGGCGCCGTCGTAGACGTAGATCCCCTCGCCCCTTTCAACGACCGGATAATCATAACGGGGGTCCTGGAGCAACAGGTGGCCGGAGTCCGCTGTAAAACTCATGGTCGTTCTCCTTGCACTCATCCTACCAGTTGATGTTTCCGGCTTCGAACCTGGCGCGATCCCCTGCGCCGTGGCGACTTTGTCCGGCGGCTGGTAGAGTTTGCGGCATGTCCAAGAAAATCTGTTTGCTGGTCTGGTTCGGCCTGTGGCCGGGAAATCAATTGCTGGGCGGTGCGGAGGATGCCAAGCCCGTGGACATTGGGTCACGGCTCGAACTCTTTGTCGACGACTTCCTGATCGAGCGGATGTCGGGAGTGGAACTGAAGCTCCACCGGCCCCGCTCGGCGGGAAAAGTCCTCTCCTACGACGCTCCCTGGGAGGGGAACACGAGCTTTTACACCAACATCCTCAAGGACGGCGACCGGCTGCGCATGTACTTCCGCGGGAGCAACAACAAAGAGTATGTGGACACGGGGCTCCTGGAACCGGGTGAAAAGCAGGTCGAGGACCACCCTTTCACCATCGCCTATGCGGAAAGCCGCGACGGCATCGTCTGGGAGCGTCCCTCGTTGGGACTTTACGAGTTTCAGGGATCCAAAGACAACGCCATCGTCTGGATGGACAACCCGGACCAGTCGGTCACCGAATGCATGTACGTCTTCAAGGACGGCAATCCGGCAGCTCCCGACTCCCAGCGCTACAAGGCGTTGGGGGGAAGCAGTTATCCGCTGGTCGCTCTGGTTTCTCCCGACGGGTTTCGGTGGACCGAGATGCAGGGCCAGAAGTCCCTGATCCGGAAGGGGCTTCACCGGAATGCCTTCGACGCCCTCAACGTGGCCTTCTGGGACTCATACCGGAAGCGCTACAGCATATTTATTCGCGATTCGGACCGTGGGATCAGCCCGCACTCGCTCCCCTTCGACCACACGGCGGGGCCGCCGTTCAACTACGGCAACCGCAGCTTCAAGTTCGCCACGTCGGAGGACTTCGTCAACTGGAGCATGCCCCGGTGGGTCGATTTCGGCGGGGCCGCCACCGAACACCTCTACACCAACGGAACGACTCCCTACTACCGGGCGCCTCACATCTACATGGCTTTTCCCAAGCGCTTCCAGCCTTGGAGGAAACGGTTTGCCTCGACTCCCTTTCCCGGCGCCTCCGAGGCCGTCTTTCTGACCAGCCGGGACGGACTGCACTGGGACCGGCGCTTCATGGAAGCCTTTGTCCGGCCCGGCCGGGATCCGCGCAACTGGACGCACCGGAACAATCTGGTGGCGGTCGGAATCCATCCGACTGCTCCCGACGAGATCTCCGTCTACGTGGTCCGCAACTACAACATGCCCAGTTGCCATCTGGAGAGGATGGTCCTGAGGACCGACGGATTCGTGTCCGTCCATGCCGGTTACAACAGCGGCGAGTTGGTGACGAAACCCATCGTGTTCCAGGGGGAAAACCTGTTCCTCAACTACGCCACCTCGGCGGCGGGAAGCATTCGCCTGGAGATTCAGGATCTGGCGGGGAATCCGCTGGCCGGTTTCGCCCTGGAGGAGTCTCCCCTGATCTGGGGCGACGAGATCGAGGGGAAGGTGAGGTGGGTGAGAACCCATGCCAAGGGCACTTCGGACCGCCCCCTGCGCCGGATCGCCGGAAGCCCGGTGCGGCTCCGTTTCGTGATGAAGGACGCGGACCTCTACTCCATCCGCTTCAAATGAACCGGATTCGGTTCCACCTGCATGGAGCGCCGGCGTGGCCGGCAGTCTTGGGGGTTCGGCTCAACGGACTCCCAACAGCAGTTCCACGGTGAGTTGGTCCAGGCGTTCGAGGCGGAGTCTTCGCCGTGCCAAGCGGTGGCGGTCCAGCGGGGCGCCCAAGATGGTCCGGGCGGTCTCAGGCGTGTAGCTCTGCATGGTTGTGGCTGAGACCAGGGAATCATTCTCTCGGAGTTGCGCCAGGATTTCCTGGATCTCCCGGTCCTCAGCGAACCGTCGCGCCTTCTCTTTCAGGATCAGGTAGGTGCGCATGCAGCCGGCGGCGAAGTCCCGGACCCCCTCTTCGTCCTCCGTCCGGTAGGCGTGGGCGTCGAAATGCCGTGGCCCGGAATACCCCACGTCTTCCAGGAACTTGACCAGGAAGAAGGCTGCCTTCAGGCCTTCCGACCCGAACCGGAGATCCTGGTCGAAGCGGTTCGGCTTCTGGTCGTTGAGGTCGATGTGAAACAGTTTTCCGGCTTCCCAGGCCTGGGCTACGGCGTGGTAGAAATTCAGTCCGGCCATGTGCTCGTGCGCCAGCTCCGGGTTCACGCCCACCATGTCCGGATCGTCCAGTGTGTAGGTGAATGCCAGCATGGCGCCGGTGGTGGCGAAGTAGATGTCTCCCCTGGGCTCGTTGGGCTTGGCCTCCAGGGCGAACTTGAGGTCGTAGCCGTTGTCCTTGACGTAGCCGATGAGGAAGTTGAGGCACTCCCGCATGCGCTTGATGGCCTCCGAAGCATCCTTGGCGGCGTCCACCTCGGCCCCTTCGCGGCCTCCCCAGAAGACGTAGATCCGGGCCCCCAGCTCCACCCCCAGGTCGATGGCCCGCATGGTTTTCTGGAGGGCAAAGGCACGCACGTCGGTGTCATGGGAGGTGAAGGCTCCGTCCTTGAAGACCGGCTCGCTGAAGAGGTTGGTGGTGGCCATGGGAACGCAGACGTTGTAGTCGGCCATGGCCTGCCTGAAGTCCTTCAGAATCCGGGCCCGCTCCCGGGGTGTGGCGTCGATGGGGATCAGGTCGTTGTCGTGGAAGTTGACGCCGTAGGCGCCCTCTTCTCCCAAGAGCCGAACCAGACGGTGTGGAGGGACCCCGGCCGGGTGGGACCACCGAAGGGATCGCGGCCCGGATTGCCCACCGTCCAGAGTCCGAAGCTGAATTTGTCCTCCGGGGTGGGTCGATAATCGCCGTTCATGGATCAGTCCTTTCTGTTGATCAGTTGTCGATGGCCGGGAAAGACGGGGCTGTCGATGAGCGTATCGCTCAGCTTCCGGTACACGGAATAGACCTGCTCGTAGAGTTCCCGTCCGGATTGAGTCGGCATCCGGCGGGTGGATTCATCCAGCCGGACGAATCGGTCCACCCAGGTCTCGAGACTCTCCTCTTCCCGGCACCAGGCCGCCTGCAGCGCGGCTCCGAAGGCCGGTCCTTCTTCCTGGCTCAGGGAGACCACGGGGCATCCGAAGATGTCGGCCGCGATCTGCCGCCAGACCCGGCTCCTGGAACCCCCTCCCATGAGCCGGATCTCGTCGGGCCGGACGCCCAGCTCCCGGAGGCGGTCCAGACCGTAGCGGAGCCCCAAGGTAACGCCTTCCATGCTGGCCCGGGCCAAGTGGCTCGGCCGTGCGGTCCGGGGGCTCAGACCCAGGAGCACGCCCGTCCCCTCGGGAACGTTGGGCATGCGCTCCCCCTCCAGGTAGGGGAGCAGAATCAACCCCTCGGAGCCGGGAGGGACCGTCTCGATCCGGCGGTTGAACTCGTCCAGCGTAGCGGAAGAGAACCCGGACCGGACCATCTCGGTAGCCACCGTGACGTTCATGGTGCAGGCCAACGGCAGCCAGCCTCCGGTGCTGTCGCAGAAGGCCGCGATCTCGCCATCGGGGTCCAGCACGGGAGTGGGGCTGTAGCAGTACAGGGTCCCCGAGGTCCCGAGGCTGACGGTGACCTTGCCGCCGGAGATGTTCCCGGAGCCGATGGCGCCCATCATATTGTCTCCACCACCCGAACTGACCCGGACGCCGGGCGGAAGTCCCCACTTGCGAGCCAGGCTCGGCCGCAGTTGACCCGCCGGTTCGCGGGCGCCGATGAGGCGGGGCAGGCAGGTTCGAAGGTCGCGCCGGGGATCGAGCCATCCCAGGGCGCGGTCCGACCAGGATCTCCGAGCCACCTGGAAATACCCCGTCCCGGAGGCATCACCCGCTTCGGCGGTCTTCTCGCCGGTCAGGTGCAGGTTCAGATAGTCATGGGGCAGGAGCATGGTCACGGCCCGGCGGTAGATTTCGGGCTCGTGCTCCCTGACCCACAGGATCTTGGAGGCGGTGAACCCGGGAGGCAGGCTGTTTCCGATCTCCTCCCGGTAGGCGTCGAGTCCGCCGGCCGTGTCCAGAATCCGTTGGCACTGGACGCCGGTGCTGGTGTCGTTCCAGAGCTTGGCCGGCCTCAGGACCCGGTCCGACCGGTCCAGCAGCACGAGTCCATGTTGCTGTCCGGAGACGCCGATGGCTCGTACCCGGGACAGGTCCGCACCCAGGCCGGCAAGCCGATCCATGCAGGCGTCCAGGGCGTCGATCCAGGTCTGAGGGTGCTGCTCCTTGTGTCCGGGAGGGAGTCCGAAAATCAAGTCGTAACCCCGGGAGCTGGAGACGAGCGATTCGGAATCGGGGTCCCAGGCGATGACCCTGAGACTCTGGGTGCCGCAGTCGACTCCGAGATACATGGTCTCTTCCCTCGCGAAACATCCTACACTTAACGGGAATGGCTCGCCCATGCCTGTGACGATCCGGCGCCGGATCGCAAGGGTTCAGATTATTGTATGTTGTAAGTCTTTGTTTATTAGTAGTTTATGAGTAAAGGGCAAACTCTTCGAACCAGAAATTTGGATTTTTGCCGCGTGGGCGAAGCTGTAGACCCTGTTCTTGAATTGTCTTAACGATTGAAATAAAAGGATTTACCAGGCCCATGCAGAACTTCGGCACGGGACTTGCTAGACAATGGGCCGAACGGGCAGTCACGGGAAGTCCCGGGGGTTCCATTACGAATTGAGCCTGGGATGCAACTAGTAACTTGGATTTTCCCCGGTGCCTTCCCACTGCCTCGTTCCTGACCTACCCTCCGCCGGTGCAGCCCCTTGAATCCCCCGAGTCCGGACATTATCGTGCAGACCGCCGGGAGCGGAACGTGAGCGACGACCTGTACCAGGAAGCCTTGGAGGAATTTGGCCGCCGGCTCCGCCGGGGGCGGGACGAAGCCCTGATTCTCCAGCCCACGGCCATGACGCTGGCCACTGCGGATGATCGGGGACGACCCTCGTCCCGAACCGTTTTGCTGAAAGACTTCGGCCGGGACGGATTTGTCTTCTACACGAATCGGGAAAGCCGCAAGGGCGAGCAACTGTCAGCGAACTCCTGGGCCTCCCTCTGTTTTTACTGGGATCCCTACTGGGAACAGGCCGTGGTGGAGGGTCCGGTGCAGGAAGTGAGCCCGGTGGAGGCCGATCTTTATTGGGTGACCCGGTCCTGGATCAGCCAGGTCGGCGCCTGGGCTTCGAAGCAGTCCCGGCCTCTCGCCAGCCGTGACCAACTGATCTCCGAGGTCACCGCATACGAAAAGAAATATCAGGGATCCACCGTTCCCCGGCCCGAGCACTGGTCCGGTTTCCGGGTGATCCCGCATCGCATCGAGTTCTGGACCGGGCGCTCCTTCCGCCTCAACGATCGGCGTCTCTACGAAAAGACCGGCCAGGGCTGGACGGTGAAACGTCTCTATCCCTGATTGCAAGGGTGTGGGTGGCGACTTGTGGCCGCCCTCTCTCCTCGGCGGATCGTTGTTATGGAGTTCGGCGGCTGGAAGCCGCCGCTCGTCGCCGCCGCTTTATGTCCACGCGGCAAACGTGCTAAAGTTCCCGTTCCAAACTCTTCAGCGTGGGGCTGTAGCTCAGTTGGAAGAGTACCTGAATGGCATTCAGGGGGTCGTGGGTTCGAATCCCATCAGCTCCACCAATCTCTCATCCTGATCCCTTTCGAACCGCGGCGATTCCGCGTATTTCCACTGTATTCGGCCGGCACGGCATTCCGTCGGAAACGTTCACACGTCGCCCGCGAACCGCTCCCCGGCCCAGCCCATGGCGGCTCCACCCAACACGAACAGAATCAGTCCATCGACACCCCACCAGATCACGATCGTCATAGGCAGGGCGATCACGCCGGAGTAACCCAACAGAGTGACGAAAGACAAAATGGACAGATAGAAGCCCCAGGTCATCCCGCATCTCCAGCCGGGACCCTAGAAAGACTTGCGCAGGCAACTGTAAAGCCCGGCCACGACCAGACTGCTGATCAGGGAGACCACGATCCAACGCGGCATGACGGCCGCCATATCGGGAGGATCCTGACGCAAGGGCTCGATCCACAAGGACTCGGTCGCTTTGTATATGGGGTCGAGGATCGAGGTGTGGATGATGGGCCCGGTGACTCCCAACCCCAGGATGTTCGTGACCAGCCAGAAGACCAGTCCGCCGATGATGATCAGTTTCCAGTTCATTCGCTTCCTCCTTCAGGATGAAATGTTTCAAGTCCGGTCGTCCGAAACTCGGTGACCGTCCCTTCTGTCTTTATTTGTTGGTGTCAAAGCCGCTCGGCACCGTCGAGGCCGGACATGAACTTATCGTACGTGTGATACGAGTCGGATCCAAGATTGGCGAGGTTTGGGCGGTGGGATGACGGTGATGGTGCGGAAAGTTCCGTTCCCTTCCAGGGCTTGGTGTGGCTGGTCATTGCGACCTGCGGTCGGCAGCGCCCGTTCTCGAAGCCTGAGGTTGTCGACTCCTCTGAGTCCCATGAATCCTTAGCCGACGATCACTATGCCTGAGCGATTCGGATCACTTGAGCGAGTGATCGTGTACAATGTGTACAGTTCGAGTTGTTGGGAGATCGAGTATGCAGGACACGACGCAGACCGCGGGTGTCAAAGAAGTCAGAGCCAACCTGGCAGCGATTCTTAGGGCGGCCAACAGGGACGGTACGGTGACCGTTGTCACCAAGCGTGGCGTTCCGTACGCGGCTGTCGTGCCGGTGTCGAAGGCGGTCCCTCAAGGTCCAAAGTTGGGGGCACTGCGGGGTTCCGCACGAGGTTGCTTTGGTGATGCCGCGAAGTTCGTCGACAGGCTGCGCGGCGAATGGTGATGGATGTCGGCGACCTGCCACCGCGCGGCCGAATCGTCGTGGATAGCGCGCCCATCATCTATCTGCTTGAAGATCACGCCGAGTTCGCGCCCCGCTATGCGCCCCTCTTCGAGGGCGCTGAAGCTCAGCACTACGAATTGGTGATCTCCACAGTCACACTGGTCGAGGTGCTGACCGGACCGCTACGCGCCGGCGATTCGGCGTTGGCGGAGACGTACCGAGCCGCTTTGACGTCGCCGCCGACATGGCGGGTTGTGGATTTGAACCCCTCGATTGCCCATCGTGCGGCGCAGATCAGAGCACGTTCACGCCTGCGCCTGCCTGACGCGGTTCAGATGGCAACGGCTCTCGAGACCTCCAGCATCGCGCTGGTGACTCATGATCGCGACTTTTCGTCTTCCGCTCTTGATGCGCTTTCGGCAGGCGTGACCGTATATTGTTGACGGAGGCCTCAGGTCCGTTCGGACCAGTGCTCCATCGATGCGTTCGCTGTCGTTGCCGGTCCGGCATTAGCCAAACGGTTTGCCACCGCGCCCGGGGTTGCCTCCCGGTGAGGTTCCCGCGTTTCCAATTCGCCAGGCGCGACTACGCGAACTCGTCTGGATTCGTGATTCTGAAGACAAGTGACGCCGCGACGCCGCCGGCGACGGGTCCCAGCAGGTAGATCCAGATGTTCCCCAGCGAGCCGGAAACGATGTTGTGGCCCAATGCCACCGCCGGGTTGAAGGCTCCCCCCGAGATGGGTCCCACCGAAACGGCTCCGACGAAGATGGTGAATCCGATGGCCAGTCCGTAGAACGAGTTGTCCGGATGGTCCTTGGAGGTGGCGACGTTCAGGACCACCGAGGCCAGCGCGAAGGTCAGGAGGAATTCGGCCAGAAGCGCATTCGTGGCGCTGACGCCTTCTCCCGGGGCCACCGTGGTCGCTTGACCTGCCAGGAAGGATGCGGTGCATGCTCCTGCCAGGGCTCCCAGGATCTGGCTCACGATGTAGATTCCGGTGGTGGCGCCGTCCAGGGCGCCTCGGACCAGGCAGGCGATGGAAACGGCCGGGTTGTAGTGGGCCCCCGATACGTGGCCTCCCATGTAGACCATGATCATCAGCGCGCCGCCGATGGCCAACGGCGCCAGATCTCCGGATGCCAAGCCGATGACCAGCACCAGGAAAAATGCCCCTATGAACTCGGTCACGTAGTTCTTCATGCCTCTCTACCCCCTTGGTTCTGATTCGAAAAGCTGAAAATCGGGGCAAATGGTAGCACCTGGGAGCGACGGCTTTCCAGCCGGCGAAATCCTGGGCCGAGAGCGTGGCCGACTGGAAAGTCGTCCCTCCACGGCAAGCCTCCGAGAAAAAGATGGAGTTACGCTGGGAAGGGACTTCCAGTCCCCCTGCACCCCCCCTGGAGTCGGGGTTTGAAAATCCCCGCTTGTCAGGCCGACTATCTTCCGGGAAGTTGATGAAGTGATGTATCTACATTATTCTATTCACCATGCGGACGACCATCTCCCTCGATGACCGACTCGCCCGGCAGGTGCGCCGCGAAGCAGCCGCTCGGGGCGTCAGTGTGAGCGCCTTCATTGCCGTAACCCTGGACGATGCCCTCAAGCGGCGTGACCGTTCGGAACCGCCGCCCTTCAAGCTGCTCACCGTGCGCGGCGTCCGCCTCCGGCGCGGCATCGATCTCGACCGGCCGCGGGCGCTCGACGCGCAATAGGACGAAGCGAAATTCCAACGCGGCTACCGTTGATTCCCAATGCTGCTTCCCGATGTCAACGTCCTGATCTACGCCCATGTCGAGGACTCGACTCCGGATCATCCCGAGTATGCGAATTGGCTCATCCGTCTGGCAACCGGCCCGGAGCCGTTCGCCCTTTCCGTCCTGGTCCTTGCCGGCTTCATTCGGATTACGACCAATGCCCGCGTGTTCGATCCGCCGTCTACTCTGGACACGGCGTTCGCGTTCGTGTCTGCGCTCATGGAACGGCCGACGGCGCGCATCGTCGGTCCCGGACCCGACCACATGGCCATATTCGAGCATTTGTGCCGCGCCGCAGGCGCAACCGGAAAGCTGGTCGCGGATGCGCAACACGCCGCAGTTGCGGTGGAACATGGCTGCAACATGGTTTCGACCGATTCCGATTTCGATCGTTTCCCGGAGCTCAGATGGCAACATCCGTTACGTCCTTGATTCGGGGAGCGAAGGGCCCCCGGCCCGTCCGTGCCCGGCCGCTCCGGTTGCAGTAGGGGCAGCGAAACTCCACCGTGTCGTCGGTGAACTCGGTGCAGACGATGTAGGAATCATCCACCGGACAACGGGGCGTTTCCCCTTGACGGTACCGTTCCAGGCAGTAGGAGAGCTGAATCGAGGTCCAGGCTTCACGATCCCGGTCCTGGTGCCATATGAATCCGGCACGGCAGTCGGGGCAATTCACCTGGAGCCGGTAGGGAGAATCTCCTGAGGGGTATCGGGATCGGAACCCAAGGACCTCTCCGCAGTCGGGGCAGAGCAGTTCGTCTTCGGACGCCGCGCCGAAGTACTCCAGGATGATCTCTTCCCGTTCCTTGTCGGTGTAGGCACTCATGGCTCAGGGCTGTCCAAGAGCGAGCGCAGCAACTTCAGGTTCCTCCGGTCGGCCTCCCCCTCGTTCTCCTTGGGGGTCTCCAGCAACTTCGGGACTTGGACCAGCCGGGGGTCGTTCAGAAACCAGCGGAACCCCTCCTTCCCGATATGGCCCTGTCCGATGTGCTCGTGCCGGTCCACCCGGCTTCCGAAAGATCGCTTGCTGTCGTTGAAATGAAGGACTTCCAGTTTATCCAGTCCCACGATCTGATCGAACTGGTCCATGACGCCGGCGTAACCCTCCTCGGTCCTGATGTCGTAGCCGGCGGCGAAAACGTGGCACGTGTCCATGCAGACCACGACCTGCTCGGGAGAACCGCAACCCGCCAGGATGTCCCGCAGATGTTGGAAGCGGTGACCCAGCGTGCTTCCCTGGCCGGCGGTGGTCTCCAATGCGATCTTGACCCGGTAGGAGGCGGTTGTCTCCAGGATCCGTTTCAGGGCCGAGGCGATCCGGTCGATGCCCCAGGCCTTGCCGGCCCCCACGTGAGCTCCCGGGTGAGTGACCAGATGGCTCAGGCCCAGCCGCTCGCAGCGATCCATCTCATCCAGAAAGGCGGCGATGGAACGTTCCCAGAGTTCCTCTTTGGGCGACGCCAGGTTGATCAGGTACGAGTCGTGGGCCACAACTTGGCGGATAGGGGATTCGGCCCAGCGCTGCCGGAACTCGTGGACCTCCGGATCGAGCAGGACCCGGCCCCGCCACTGGTTGTTGTTCTTGACGAAGATCTGGAGGACGTTGCAGCCAACGTCCACGGCCCGGTCGAGAGATTTGGGAATGCCTCCCGCAATCGACATATGGGCGCCCAGAAGGGCCTCCTGTTGTTTTGGCATGTCTCTCAGGTTAGCCGGGTGGAGGGTGGTAGGGAAGCGCCCGCTGGGATTTCGTGGACGCACTGATCTTTCTCCTTGTCACATGTCTCGCAGGCGACCGAACAAGACTGTATAGGGGGACTCCTTCGCCCTGACCCGCCTGTCGGCGGCAAGGATGCCGCCGTTTCTTCGGCGCCTGAAAGACGCCGCTCCAGACCCGGCGGCAGGGATGCCGCCGCTCCGCTCCAATTTGACCTGGAATGGACCGCATTGGAGAATTACCGGCTGATGGCCATGACTCTTGACGAGATATCCGACTATTGCCGCCTCCGCGATTGTCACGTCCGGCTCGGGAGTTCCGACACGGGCTTTATTGTCGTGAGTTCCGGGGGCTTGGAAAGCTCCAACAACTACGGACGATTCCTCGCCTTGAGTGAACTGAGAGGCCTGCCCTCGCCGGCACAGGTGATCCGGCGGGCGGAGTTGTTTCGGGTGGATGGCCCGGAAGGGAGCCGCGATCTGAACCGTGAGGCCTTCCGGCAAGAACTGGAGGAACTCCTGCGGAAGGTGGGGTTGAGATGAGATATCCGCACCGGGACCTGAGAGATTTCGTTCAAGTCCTGGAACAGGAAGGCGAACTGAGGCGCATCGCCACCCCGGTGGACCCCGTGCTGGAGATCGCCGAGGTCACGGATCGCGTCTCCAAGCGAATGGGTCCCGCCTTGTTGTTCGAGAAGCCCAAGGGGTCGGCACATCCGCTCCTCATCAATGCCCTCGGTTCCTACAACCGGATGAATCTGGCCTTGGGGGTCGATTCCGTGAATCAGATTGCGGATCGGATCGAGGCGTTGCTCGATCTGAAGGCTCCATCCGGTGCGATGGACAAGCTGAAGCTGCTTCCCAAGCTCACCGAATTGGCGTCCCTGACTCCGAAAATGGTGCGCCGGGGCGTCTGCCAGGAGGTCGTCAAGACGGGAGAGTTCTCGCTCTTGGATTTCCCCATTCTCAAGTGCTGGCCCGGGGACGGCGGCCGCTTCATCACCATGCCCCTGGTCTTCAGCAAGAACCCGGAGACGGGAAAGCGCAACTGCGGCATGTACCGCATGCAGGTCTTCGACGAGCGGACCACCGCCATGCACTGGCAGACCCACAAGCACGGCGCGCAGCATTTCCGGGAGGCCGTCCGCCTCGGCGGCGCCGATTCGGGTGGCAGGCGAATGGAAGTGGCTGCCGCCATCGGTGCGGACCCGGCCACCGTCTTCTCCGCCATCGCGCCCCTTCCCGACGACCTGGATGAGATGATGTTCGCTGGGTTCCTGCGGCGGTCACCGGTGGAGATGACGGCCTGCAAGACCGTCGACCTGGAGGTTCCGGCCAATGCCGAGATCGTGCTGGAAGGGTATGTGAACCTGGACGAGCTGCGGACCGAAGGACCCTTCGGGGATCACACGGGATACTACTCCCTGGCCGACGAGTATCCGGTCTTTCACGTGACCTGCGTCACTCACCGGAAGAATCCGATCTACCAGACCATCATCGTGGGCAAGCCTCCCCAGGAGGACTGCTACATGGGATATGCCGTGGAGCGGATCTTCCTGCCCCTGATTCGAAAGCAGCTCCCGGAGATCCTGGACATGCACCTGCCCTTCGAGGGCATTTTCCACAACCTGGTCCTGGTCCGGATCCGAAAACGCTATCCGGGACACGCCCGCAAGATCATGAGCGCTCTCTGGGGACTGGGCCAACTGATGTTCTCCAAGTGCATCGTGGTCCTGGACGGGGATGTGGATCTGACCGATTACGGAGAGGTCCTGTTGAGAGCTTGCAACCACATCGATCCGGAGCGGGACATCCAGTTCACGCTGGGCCCCGTCGACTCCCTGGACCATGCCTCCCGCCTGCCCAACTTCGGTTCCAAGATGGGGATCGACGCGACTCGGAAGTGGCCGGAAGAGGGGTTCCAGAGGGACTGGCCCGACGAGATCATCATGGATGATGAGGTCCGGAGACGCGTGAACCGGCTCTGGCCTGAGTTGGGACTCGACTGACTCTCCCTGCGGTGTTCCTCAGTTCGCCGGAATGGCGGTGCCGGTGCCGGCGTTGCCTGGGTCCACCCTCATGGAATGCAAGGTCGCACCCGGATGCCGGCCCCGGAGTCGCCTCAGGGCGACGTTCGCCGAGGAGGTCACGTCGGCGTTTTCGCTCCGGGTCAGAGGCTCCACGACTTGCAGGGACGAGGCGTTCCCGCGCTGACCGATCACGTCCAGGAGCCGGATCTGAATACCGGGTTTCTTCGTGTGGAGCAGGAGATGAGGATGGAGCTTGGCAACCTCCTCCGGTTCCAGCTCCAACAGGTAGAAGTAGGCTTGATCGGTATTGATCCGTTCCACGAGTTCCGGGAGGTGCGCGTCACCGCCCAGACGAAAGAGGGCAAAGTTCAGGGCCGAAATCACTTCGAGCTCTTTTTCCCCCTGAAACATGTACGCCAGCCTGGGGATCAGGCTCGAGTCTCCGAGTCGGCCCAGGCCTTCCGCGCCATATCGGCGGAAGGCCGCTCTATGGTCCTCGGTCGCCTCCAGCAGGATGGTCCGTGACTGAGGGGCGGCGATGTAGGCAATCGCCTCTAGGGTCTTTCGCCTCAGATCGTCCTTCCCACTCACGGGGACCAGACCACCGAGAATCCTCTTCCGCTCCAGGACGCCGCTGTTGTAGAGCTCCATCAGCGGCGGGACCGCCGCTTCCACCCTGAGACGCCCCAGCGCGAAGATGGCCTCGTCGTGGACCTTCTTGTCCGGGTCGCGGATCAGGGGGATCAGAGCCAAGCCTCCCAGCGGGTCTCCGATCTTGTAGATGGCTCGAATCATCTCGATCTTCACGCCGTTTTCAGGCTCCAGTCCCAAGGCTTCCTCAAGGGTGGGAAGGGCCCGGTGGCCGCGAAGGATTCCCAGAGCCAGGGCGGCGTTCCTGCGAACGTCCGCATCCGGAGAACTCAATAGCGTCGCCAGTGTGTCGATCGCCTCCGGACTCACGGAGACATATGGCTCCACCACCAGGGGATCGTAGTCATCGTCCACGGGATTCATGAAATCGACGACGCGTTTCACTCCGTGAAAAAAGCCTTCGGGAACATTCACATGGAGCTTGACCAATCCTTGAATCGCCACGAGTTGCGTCTGCTTCCTGGAATCGTGGCAGAGAGCCATCAATGCAGGCAAAGCACCAAGGTCGCCGATTTTAACCAGAGCCCGGGCCAACGCGGTCCGAAGAAGGTCATCCGGATCCTTGACCAGTCTGGACAATTCCGGGACGGCCCGCCGGATCCGATGCTTCCCCAGCCCCACGACCGCCGTCTTCCGGCGCTCCAACTCCGGGTGTCTCAGGTCGAAGATGAGACCGTTGACATCCCTTTGTTCCTCTTGCCCGCGCAGGTCAGGCAAACCCACGAGGAGCGAAGCTGCAATCAGCACTAGGGTCAGGGTTCGGTTGAAGGACATGGTTCTTTCCTCCAGATTGTCAGTCGCGGTTCCGGACCGGACTGGTTTCCCCGATGGTCCAACCGACAATTCACCAACCTACAATTCGCAAGATAACAAACGACTCTGACCTGCCGGAGCAGGGAAGAGGAATAAAGAGAAGAGAATCGTGGTGGCGGGAATTGCGGCAGCGAGATTTGCTGCTTGTTGCTAGAGTGCATCCGACGCGGTGATCGCAATGGGTCTGCTGTTTCTTGTATCGCTTGAAGTGCTGGCATTTTCCGGTTTGGGGACAGCGTCCCTTCTGCTCTCGACGCCTGGTCAGGAGGAATCGGCCGAGGTGGAGCGGTTGTTTCTGGCGGACGAGGCCGGGGACGGGGAATTCCGCGCAATGGCTTCGTTTCCCGAGTTGCTGGATCGCCGGCCGGTGCAAATAAAGGTCTTCCGGTCCCTGGCGTCCAAGGAACTTGAAATCTTCCGGGCGGCGGTCGGGCTGTGTCTCGAGGCGCCGCGACTGGAATCCTTCGCCATGATCCGGAGGCGTTTGAGTCTGGCATTCCGCAGTCAGGATGCGTGGAAGCGCATGGCGATTCTGCAATTGGCCCGGCAGGAACCGGGGCGATTGCAGGATCTCCGTTTCGTGAGTCTCCTGAGCGAGGCGTTGAGGGACCCGGATCCCGCTCTGGCTGAGTTGGCAATCGCACTGATTCGCAGCCGCCCCGGACTGCGCGGCCACCCGGCGATCGCAGAAGGCCTGACCGGACTCCCGGGACAAGATCTGGCTGTGGATCTGACGCTTCCATCCCTCCATTTCTTTCAGGACCGCGTTCTGCCCCTGCTTGAGAAGTCCGGGGCCGACGACAAATCCTGCTTTGACTGCCACAAATCGCACGTCGTCTTCCGCTTGGAGCCGGCTCAGGAAGGAGCTGGCCCGGAAGACGTCCGGGGTTACTATCGTTCGGCCTTGCGGGTCATCGATCTGAAGCAGCCGGAACAGAGCCTCTTGTTGCTGAAGCCGACCCGGGAGAAGCCCCCGAAAGGCACCCGGGCATCCGGCTCTGAACAACACGGCGGAGGTGTTCGATGGAGCCAGGAGTCCGCGTCTTATCGGACCATATTGGAGTGGGTCCGAACCGGCAGTGACTGAATCAGTCGAATCGGACCAGGGAGATCTCCAGTCGCCGCGTGTTGGATTCGGGCCGGTCCCATTGAACCAGGATGGGGCTCTGGTAGGTTCCGTGGACGATGGAGCCATGGCCGTTGTTATTGGCTTGGGCGTTGGAGACCAACAGGATCAATGAGCGCTCCATGCCCAGGAAGTGGTCGGCGGGCGCCCTGACGAATCTTTGGAGCAGACGCTCGAAGACCGACTCGTTCAACCCCAGCAAGTCCACGGTCTGATTGAGAATCTGGACCAGATCGTACTTGGCGTAATCCCTGGCCCTGCCCGGAATCGCCCTGGGGTTACCCAGCATCTGCCGGCCGCTCTTCGCCATGAAGTGCAGGGGATTTCTCAGGACCCTGGCCAGATCGTGTTTCATCAGCAGGGTCTCGTACTCATTCACGGTGAGGCCCGCATTCCGTTCTTCCGGGGCCAGGGAGATGTCGATGCGCCCCCGGTCGACGCCATGGGTCCGGATCAGTTCCTGCACCCGGGAGAAGAAACCAAGTCTGGGGTCCATCAGGTTGATGGAATCGATGGGGTGGCGGGATACCGGAACCGGGAGGTTCACACGATCAACCACCTGTTCCTCGTTGAATGCCATCACGGTGGTCCGGCGCCGGCGCCGGATGTCGTTCCAGATGCCGTCCAGGTCCACGAAATAGACGGGGGTATCGGGATTGTTCTCATACGTCGCGCAATTGGTGAGACCGGAACTCATGAACGTGAGGTGGGAGTCGGCATTGTGCGGCTCCGTGACCTTCTGCTCCTGGCTCAACTCGGTGCGCAGATCCATTTGGTCGTGACGGTATCCCCGCCGAAAAGGGAACAGCGTCTGGAACATCTGCACGAAGTTGCGCAGGGCCTCGCCGCTGTGATTCAACTGGGCCGAGAGCTTCTCTCCGAAGTAGCCGGCCGTGGTGTGGTAGGAGTAAAAGACCGACTTGGAATACTTGGAAAACCGGGAGCGGGTCCGATCCGGAATTCGCTCGCGGACGTTGATCACGTCCACACGGGATTCGGGCTCGATCTCCAGCGTAACTTCAGTTTCCAAGGACAAGGCTCGGCTCCTTGCGAATCGTGGTTAACGCGGCGGGCATGCCATCTGGCTGAGCATGATATTGAAACGGTCTCGGACCAGTCAAACCAGTCCCGGGCAAACGAAGTGTTTGGGGACCATTCCGGTGTTTGGCCCGGTGTCCGAATTCCCTCTGCTGCCTTTGGAATCGACACCCGGAAGAATGAAAACGCGATTTTCGGCGAAGGAAGTCAGAGAACCGATTCGCCGCGGACCAGATCCTCGAACGATTCTCTGACCCGGATCTCTCTCCAATCGTTTCCATCCACCAGGATCTCGGCAGCCCGCCGTCTGGAATTATAGTTGGAGGATAGGACAAATCCGTAGGCGCCCGCGCTCATCACCGCAAGGAGGTCCCCGGGGTGTGCGTCGGGAACGCGCTGGTTGCGGGCCAGGAAATCCCCGCTCTCGCAGACCGGCCCGACCACGTCTGCCGTGATCCAGGATCGATCCGGCCGCACCGGTAGAATCTGGTGGTGGGCACCGTAGAGGCTGGGGCGAAGCAGGTCGGTCATGGCGGCGTCCACCACCAGGAAGACCTTGCCGCGATTGGTCTTGCGATAGAGGACGCGAGTCAGCAGGATGCCGGCGTTTCCGACCACATAGCGTCCCGGCTCCATGACGATGCGGTAACCTTCCCCATGGTGAGCCAGAGCCTCGGCGTAGCGTTGAAGATCCGGGCCCGTTTCTCCTTGGTAGGAGATTCCCAGGCCGCCGCCCAGATCGAGATGCTCCAATGGAAACCCCCGGTCGCGGATTCGATCGGCCCAATCCCTGAGCCTGTCGAACGCGTCCAGAAACGGCTGGACCTCCAGAATCTGGGAACCGATGTGGTAGCCCAGGCCCACAAGCCGAATCTCGTCGGAGTCCTCGACAATCTGCAACAGTTCGTCGACTTGGGAGGTCTCGACGCCGAACTTGTGCTGGTGCAGACCGGTGGCGATGTAGGGATGGGTTCGGGCGTCCACATCCGGATTGATTCTGATGGCCACTCGGGCTTCGCGGCCCATTCTCCGGCTGACCTGGGCCAGGGTCTCCAACTCTTGCCGGGATTCGACGTTGATGCTGAAGAGTCCCCAATCCAGGGCCATCTCCATCTCCTGGACGGTCTTGCCGACGCCGCTGAAGACGATGCTCCCGGGGTCGGCGCCGATCTGCCGCAGCCGAAAGAGCTCTCCTCCCGATACCACGTCGAAACCGCTGCCCTCCCCCTGCAGTACCCTCAGCAGGGAGAGGTTGTCGTTGGCTTTCAGGGAATAGCAGATCAACGGGTCCACTGCGGCGAAGGTGTCTTCCAGCCGGTGGTAGCTGTCCCGGATCGTGCGCTGGCTGTAGACGTAGCTTGGCGTTCCCGCCAGCCGGGCGATTTGCGTCAGGGGAGTCCCTTCGCAGCAAAGCTCCCCGCCGTCGTAGGGAAAGGCGTCGAATCCGGTCACGGCGGGATACTAGCAGAATGGGGAAAGAGAAAAGAGGAAATAGGAAAGAGGAGAGGGGAAAGAGGATAATGAGGAGTGATAGGAAAGGATAAGAGGGAGCAGGGAATGCAATTGAGGTCAGGTTCGCGGTGCTTGGTGGCGATGATGGCGGCGGTCGTTCTTGCCGGGGAAGGTTCCGGCGCCGGGCTTGGGGCCCGGGTGTGGCGTCATGAGGGTTTTCGAGCCTTCTCGCAGGGGACTTTCGAGGACTCCGGCTCCAACCTCTACGTCTCTCGCCGGGGCCGGATCCAGTTGATCAACCGGTTGGATCTGAACCGGGACGGTCACATCGATCTGTTCGTGGCAAACGGCCACGGGCACAGTGAAGATGAGGACGCTTACGTCTACCTGAACAACGGGGAGACCATCGATCCCCTCCGGAGGATCGCATTGCCGACGGATGGGGCTGTCGAGGGGTTGGTGGCCGATTTGGACCGGGACGGCGTCAGCGACGTGGTGGTGGTCAATGGAACGGGCGGCACCACAGGCAAGTCCGACAGCTTTGTCTATTACGGGGTAGAGGGACGTTTCCCCGTGTCCAAGCGGCGGCAACTGAGGTCATGGTCCGGAAGGGAAGCCGCCGTCGGGGATTGGAACCGGGACGGATGGCCGGATCTGGCTATCGCTTGCGCCAATCCAGGGCAAGACGGGCAGTCGAAGCACTCGGTCGTTTATTGGAATTCGGCCCACGGTTTCGATCCTGACCGCCGGTCCCCGCTTGCCGGCCCCGGAACGGCGGTCCTGGCCGCCGACCTGGTCGGAGACGAGGCAGTCGATCTGGTTCTGGCCGCCGGATCCAGTGTCTTTGTCTACTCGAACGGGGGGAGCGGGTTGGACCTGAAGAACCCCGTGCTATTGGACTTGGAGGCGCGGCATCTCGGCGCGGGGGACCTGGATGGAGACGGATCGGCCGAACTGGTTGCCGCCGTCGATTCGGGAGTTGAGATCCGGAAGGCCGGTTCGGACGGATTTCAGGTCGTGCAGCGGCTGCCGGTTGAGAACCCGTGGCAGTTGGCAGTCCAGGATCTCAACCGGGACGGGCTCCCGGATCTGGCAGTCACCTCTTCCGACCGCAGCGGAAACGGGTACACGGACTCCCTGGTCTTCTGGAATCGTGACGGACGGTTGTCCGAGACCGATCCAACCTCTCTGGCCACCGTCCATGCCCGGGGGCTCAGCGCCGGAGATCTGGACGGGGACGGCTGGCCCGAGCTGGTCGTGAGCAACAACCACTCGTTCAACGACCTGAACGTCCAGTCCTTCGTCTTCTGGAACCGGGAAGGGAAGTTCCTCCCGGCGCACAAATCCATGCTGGACACTCGTAGCGCCCACGGCAACGACATCGGCGACGTGGACAACGACGGAAATCCGGACGTGATCTTCTTCAACCTGGAAGGGGGACTCCGGACCGGCTACAACCCCAACTTCATCTACTGGGGGGACGGGACCCGCGACTACTCGACCCGGCGCCGCAGCCAACTGTGGGCGGGCTATACCGTGGGCACCGCCCAGGCCGATCTGGACGACGACGGCTGGGTGGATCTGGTGTCGGCTGAGGCCCGCTACGCACTGGACCGCCCGGTGACCCTTAACGGGGTCTATGTCTGGTTTGGGGGAGCCGGAGGCTACGAACCGCGACGCCGCGCTATTCTCTCGGTGGAGGACCCGGAGATGGGGGCGGTCACCGCCGACCTGAACCGCGACGGCTACCTGGACCTGGTGATCGGCGCCGCCGAGCAGGCCGCCGACGGTCGCCGTGGCTACGTGATCCTCTACGGTGGGGCCGCTGGTTTTTCTCCCGGCAGACGCGACGTGATACCCATCGGCGGATTGGGGTTTCCCCCGGTGGTGGCCGACTGGAACCGCGACGGCTATCTGGATCTGGCCGGGGGCTCCGCCAAACAGGGCCTGCACGTGGTTTACGGCTCGGCGGAGGGATTTCGGGTGCAACACCAGCGGTTGATCGCCAAGGGAAGGGTCCCCTACCTGGAGGCCGCCGACCTCGACTCGGACGGTTGGCTGGACTTGGTGGCGCCGGTCAACGACTATCCCCGGAACAAGGAAGGTGAGATCCGGATCTACTACGGATCCGGGGACGGGTTCCGATTGAGAGAGGGCCGGGCGCTCAGGCACATGTCGGCGTTGGACCCCAGCGTGGCGGATTTCGACCGGGACGGATTTCTGGACCTGTTCGTGCCCAACTACTCCAGCAACACCGCCCGGAGCATCCCCTGCTTCCTCTATTGGGGAAGCGCCTCGGGTTTCGATCCGGAACGCCGCCTGGACCTGCCCGGAGACTCGGGGACCGCCTCCCTGGCCGCCGATTTCGACGGCGACGGCTGGACCGACATCTTTCTGCTCAACCACAAGCGGGACGGCAGCGTGGATCGTCCCGGGGACCCCATACAGCACACGACTCCGTCCGTCCTCTATTGGAACGGGCCGGATGGTTTTTCCCTCCAGGACAGGACCTGGCTTCCTACCGTTGGTCCTCACGGTCAGATGATCCGGGACCCCGGGAACATCTATACGCGGGAGTTGGCCGAGACCTATGTCTCTCCGCCGCACCGGTTCGGGCCGGGCGTCCGTCCCGTCTCCATCGGGTGGGATGCAGAAACTCCCTTGGGGACCACGATCACACTCCAGATTCGAATTGCCGAGAGCAAGGAGACCTTGAAGAAGACTCCCTGGAGGGGGCCGTCGGCCCCGGACAGCTGGTTTCTGGAACCGGGCCCTGTTTCTCGCGGCGGGTCCTCCGGCTCCTGGCTCCAATACCGGGCTCGGCTCGCGACTCCCAATGGCGGAGCCAGCCCCGTTCTGACCCGGGTCGAGGTCAGATTCCGGTAGCGGCGGATGTTGCGGACGGGGACCCGGAGTCGTAATCTTTCCCGCAGGTTTCGGACGCCGCTCACGGTAACGTTGAGGCGAATGGTGCAATGGAATCGGAAACGCAGCGCATTTTCGGTCTTTTTCGGGCACGTTGGATTCCCTGGTGCGCCGCCGCGTCCATCGTAGCGTCTCTCATCTCCATCGCAGCCGCCTACATCTTCGCCGGCATCGCCCTGCTCCTCTGGATCATGGACACTCTGCGCCGGCGGCGCCTGCGCCTCCGTTGGCCTCCCTTCGCCCTGCCGCTCCTCCTGTTCGTTCTTTCCATCGGGATTGCGGTCCTGTTCTCGGAAGACCCCCGGACCAGCGCGGGCTCCCTCAAGAAGCTGGTGCGCTTCCTCTTCGTCCCCTTGCTGTTCACCTGGATGGGCCAGGTTCACGTGGAGTGGGCCCTGAGGCGCATCCACTGGGTTCTCGGTGCCAGCGCCCTGTACGCACTGGCGCAATACTACTGGCTGATGGAGCCGGATCTGGCTCACCGGATCACCGGGTTCATGAGCCATTGGATGACCTTCTCCGGCCAGCTCATGATGGGGGCCGTCTCACTGGGGGTCTTTCTGTGCCGGGAGCGGCTCATGCCGGCCGGCTCCGCGACCGCGAACCGGGAAGAGAAGGGGTGGTATCGCCTTCGCTCCCGCGAATTGCTCCTGTTGAGCCTCCTGGGCTGGAGCCTGCTCGTGACCTTCACCCGAAACGCCTGGCTGGGTACGGCCGCGGGCGGCCTTCTGTTGGTGGTCTTGAGGAAGAAGACCCGGGTTCTGCTGTTGCTGCTGGGACTGATGGCTCTTTTGATCCTGCTGCCGACGCCGTTTCGGGATCGTCTCTACTCGGGTGTGGATCTGAGCGACACCACGACCCAGGTCCGCTTGGAGATGGTCCGGGCCGGATCCCGTCTCATTGCCGAAAATCCTTGGACGGGGGTTGGTCCCGGCATGGTTTCCCGGGAAGTTCTCAAGTATCGGTCCCACCACGAATATCCGGACTGGGCCTACCAGCACCTGCACAACAATATCCTCCAGGTAGCCGCCGAAACCGGACTCGTGGGGCTGGCGTTCTGGCTGGCGCTCTGGATGGTCCTGATCCGGGACCTGATCCGGATGTGGCTCCGGTCCGAATCGGAATGGGTCCGCTTCCTGAGCCTGAACGCCCTCTGCATCACGGCGGCGTTTCACGTAGCAGGTTGCCTGGAGTACAACTTCGGCGATTCGGAGGTTCTGATCCTGCTGCTGTTCTTCCTGACGGCTCCTTATGCGGTTCAATACCGGGACCAGACTCAATTGACCTGAGCTGAATCCCCGGCGCGATTCCAGATCCACTGACCCGGAGTGTCTTTCCGGACGCCGACGAGATCCTCTATTCTTACACGGAAAATGTGTATAATACGGTCCACTTATACACATCGAAAGAAGGAGTCTCCAATGCGTACGAACATTGTCATTGACGACGATCTCTTGGAACGCGCCATGCGCGTCACCGGGGCCAAGACCAAGCGCGAGGTCGTAGAGTTGGGCTTGGCGTCGTTGATTCGATTGAAGGGACAGGAGGGAATCCGCGCATTGCGCGGCAAGATTCGTTGGACGGGTGATCTGGAGAAGATGAGGCGAGACTGATGATTCTGGTCGATTCCAGTGTCTGGATCGATTTTTTCAACGGCGTTCCAACACCGGAAACGGATCGTCTCGACGCCCTGTTGGGACAGGATGTCGTGGCAACCGGCGACTTGATTCTGGTGGAAGTCCTCCAGGGAATTCGAAACGACTCGGATTTCAGAGCGGTAAAGCGAGCACTGTCGGAGTTCCCGTCTTTCGACCTGCTGGGACGAGAACGGGCGGATCGGGTTGCCATGCGCTATCGAAGACTGCGCAGGAACGGAGTCACAATCCGCAAGACCATCGACGTCGTCATTGCATCGTTTTGCATCGACGAGGGGATCCCGTTGCTGTTCTCCGACCGTGACTTCTTGCCTATGATCAAGTATCTGGGTCTGAAGCCGGCGATTTATCTTCACTGAACCAGGCTGATGTCCGGATCGAACATTCAGCGGGTCAGCCTTCGATATTCCGTGCAGGCCTCGGCCAATGACGGAGGAACGGGTTGCCTGAGCCGCTGGTCCTCATGGCACATCCGGTACAGTTCGTGAGCGTGACGGCGACAATCGCGCGGGCGGCTCAGGCGCGGGTACTGCGTTGTTTCATCCACTGCCTCTCCACCCAGATAGGCGAACCAGGTTTCGATGTTCCGTCGGGGAACAGCAATGATCACAGGATCTTCCGGTCTCGGCTCCGAAATTTCCTGTTCCCGGCAATTTCGATTCAATTGAACTCGTCTTGCATCGGTCGTGAACGCATCCGCATCGATGATCACGATCAGAAACGCTCTTTCTCTGTGCCGAATAGCCTTCAATTCCTTGGGAAATCTGGTTCGCACCCACTGTTCGCCCGATTGCCGGCCCAGCGGTAGCGGAAGAGTGTGGATATCGTGGTGTCTGAAATTCCTTCTGCCCAGGAAACGGCGCACGAAATTGTCCGTCTGCCGGTCCTCGCACAGCAACACGATCTTCGTGCTCACCGATCCCAGCCCCGGGCGATGGTTTCCGAGAGCGACAGTCCGTCTACGGGGCCCTTTGGTTCAAGGTTCACCCGCACGGGCCCGTCTTCTTCCCGGTAGAACCAGCGGCCGCTAGCACCCGCCATGTAATCGATGGTCACCGGGTGATGCGAGATGACCACCACTTGTTCCAGCGACTCTCCGCAGCACTCGACGGCGTGCGAAAGCCAGGGCTGAATTTCCCTCAGGGCAAGATAATTGTCGGGCTCGTCGATGAACAAAGACGTTCGACGCTCGCCGGGCAGGAGAATCAGGCTGTACAGCGTGATCAGGGCTCTCTGGCCGTCGGAGAGTTGGTCGAATCCATAGGGGATCGCCTTTCCGGAGGGACTCCGGAACACGGCCTTGAGAGCGCGTGAATTCTCACCGGATTCTGTCAGTCTGATGGAATCGAAGGCAGGAAGGGCTTGGCGCAGAACCTCGAAGAATTCAGGTATCTTTCCCATGTTTTCTTGGGCGGTGTGCCGATACCAGGCGACGAAGTTTTGCATCAGAGGATCGAGAAAAACATCTTCCGATCGGGTTTCCGGTTCCACCAGCGGCGGGCAGGAACCGACGACGATGTAGCTCGCCACCTCCTGCTTGAAACGAGTGAGCTTCCGATTGTCCGGCCGGGCGTTCAGGACGCCGATTCCCGACTGCGACCAGTCGAACGGGTACGAAGGGCCCTTCTTGTAGTCGTCGTGATAGAGTTGCGCATCGCCGTTCCTGAACTCGAAGATCGGTTTTTCCCGGTGTTGCAGGGTCTCCTCGATGATCCGCATTCTGCGGTAGTCGGGAGTGTGCTCCACGGTTAGTGTGTACCGATAGGGGTCACCGTCGGTGCTGGTTTCTACCTCAAAGCGCTGTTTCCGGCCGTCGCGATAAGGGTCCTCGTACAGGGAAATGTCTCGTGCCGGAAACGCCGCCTCGACCTTTGAACCGCGCACGACCAGGTTCTGGATGCTCCTCAGAACGTTCAGGATCGAGGTCTTGCCCGTGCCGTTGGACCCCAAGAAGACACAAGCCTCGTCGAACTCGACTTCAAAGTTCTTCAGACACCGGAAGTTGTCCGCGTAGAATCGTTTCAGCACGAAAAACCACCTTTCCACTTCCCTCTATCCTGTCGAACCGGACATTTTGAAGCCGGCGACGGAAGCGTGCTTCAGTATCGTTTCGGTCGCGTTACACGTCAAGAGCCGCGCCGTGGCGGTTCTTGATCCACTTCTTCCTTCGAAGGACCGACCCGATAGGGCTCAATACTCGGAGGACGCTGGTTTCCGGCGTTTTTGCTTGGTGCGGCTGCGGTGCGCCTTGTCTTCGAGACGTCGCACTCTGGAGCGGGTCGGAATACGGGTTTCGTAGCGCTTTTTCCGCTTCTCCAGAGCCGACGCCAACAGCCGCCGAAAGCGTTTCAGAGTCTCCTGCCGGTTCCGCCATTGACTCCGGTGCCGTTGAGAAACCACCTGCAGTTCGCCTCGCCGGTTCAGGTGGCTGGCGAGTCGCCGTCGCAGTTCGGCCTTCTGCCCGGTGGCCAGACTGCGGGAGCTCATCAGGTCGAAGACGAGGGTGACCCGGGTGGCCACCTTGTTGACGTTCTGCCCACCCGGCCCGCTGCTGCGGGAGAAGAAGAAGCGGAGCTCGTTCTCCTCGATGTCGACGCCTTCCCGGATGTGCACCATCGTCCGCTCCCTGGGCGGTTCATTGTAGCAATCGGAGCTCCGACGGAGCGGCGGTGGTAGTCTCTGGCCCGTAAGGGGAATTGGACCATGGGGATCAAGGTCGGCATTTTGGGCACTCGCGGGATTCCCGCCAACTACGGCGGGTTCGAGACCTTTGCCGAGGAGTTGGCAGTCCGTCTGGTCCGCCGGGGTCACCAGGTCACGGTCTACGGGCGGAGCCACTTTGTGGACCCGAAGCTCACGGTCTACCGGGGAGTTGGAATTCGGGTCCTCCCCGCAATCCGGCAGAAGTACCTGGAGACGGTCTCCCACACAGCCCTGTCCGTTTTGTACTCCTGTTTGCGGGGCTACGATGTCTGCCTGGTGTGCAACGCGGCCAATGCCTTCCTCTGCTGGCTGCCGCGGCTGGCGGGCCAGAAGGTGGTGCTCAACGTAGACGGCATCGAACGGAAGAGGAAGAAATGGAATTGGGCGGGCCGGTCCTTCCACCGGATGGGCGAGTCCCTGGCCGTTCGCCTTCCCGATTGCTTCGTCACCGACGCCAGGACGACGCAGAAGTACTATCGGCGTCGTTATGGTCGGGAATCGCCATTCATTCCCTACGGCGCTCCGCTGGGGCGTCTGGAGAGCCGGGAGGTCTTGCTGAAGCTGGGATTGGAACCGAACCGTTATCTCCTGTTCGTGAGCCGGCTGGAACCGGAGAACAACGCCCATCGGGTGATACGGGCCTATCGGGAGTCGGGTCTGGAGCTCCCGCTGGTGGTGGTGGGGGACGCACCCTACAACCGTCCCTATATCGAAAATCTGCGCCGGTTGGCGCAAGGGACCAACGTTCTGTTGCCGGGAGCCATCTATGGGAAGGGGTACCGGGAACTGCTCTCCCACTGCCGCTGCTACGTCTACGGAGGGGAGATCGGCGGGATCCATCCCGGTTTGCTGGAGGCCATGGGAGCCGGTTGCCTGGTCCTGGTCAACGACATCCCGGAGAACCGGGAGGCCGTGGGCGACGCCGGCCTCTTCTATCCCTTCAATCAGGAGGCACGGCTCGCCCAACTCATGGTCAGAGTCTGCGAAAGGCCTGAAGACTATGACGACCTGCGGAAGGCAGCGCAGGATCGGGTTCGCCACCGTTTCGACTGGGAGCGAATCGCCGAGCAATACGAGGAGTTGTTCTACGGGCTACTGTGAGTTCGCCGCGCGTCACCCTACGCCTCGACCATCTCCTTCTTCTCGAAATCCCAGGCCATGAGCTTCCTTCGGGCCCAGGACTCGTTGCACATGACCACGGCGACCACCCCGCGCAGTCCCAACTCAACCGGACACGCCAGAGCCTTGCCGTCTCGAATGGCCGCCTGCAGGTTGCGATGGTGGAGCGCCATATCCTCGGCGCCCGTTTTCTTGTGGGTTGCCACGACTTTTCTGGTTCCCTGATCCAGGATCTTCCAACCTCTCTTGGTGAAGACCAGGGTGGCCTTGTGTCCGCGGATACAGTGCTCGACACCATGCTTGTTCGCCATGGTGCCCAACATGTGAAGGGTCATCCCACGGGTGATTCCCTTGACAGCCGGGTATTCGGCGACCATCTCCAGGTTGTCGGGAACGTCCCGGCCGTCGTCCCAGATATAGATTCCCCCCAACCCGGCGACTGAGTTCGGAAACGTCAGTTCGCAGGCCTTCAGTACGCGGGTGAGGCGGTGAATGAAGAGATCTGTTGAGATTCCACCCGAGTAGTCCCTGTAATTGCGCCACTCGAAGTAGCGGTGGGGAGACCAGGGACGCTTGGTCGCCGGCCCCAGCCAGCGGTCCCAGTCCAGATCGGGAGGTTTCGGTGCGTCGGAGCGGATGCCCCTGCGCCAGGGTCCCTTGTGGAGCGGGTGATTGCGGACATACTCCATCTGGGCTTCCACGACGATGCCCAGCTTGCCGGCCCGGATGGCTCGATTGGCGCTGGAGTAGCTGTCGTCGCTCATGCCCTGGACGCCGACCTGCATCTTGAGACCCGTTTCCCGGACCCGTCGAACCACCTCCTGAGCTTCGGGAATGGTGTGGGTCATGGGCTTTTCGCAGTAGACGTGCTTGCCCGCATCCAAAGCATCCAGAGCCTGCTGATGATGCCAGTGTTCAGGTGTGGCGATGACGACATAGTCGATGTCCTTCATCTCCAGCAGGTCCTGGTGGTGGACCTTTTCGACGGCGCGTCCTCCTGCCTTTGAGATCCGATCCTGGAATTTTTTCGCCCGGGTCCGGTAGACGTCCGAAACGGCCACGATCTCGACGTTGGCGGTCTCGGACATCTTCAGCAGCTTGGGCAGGTGATGGCTGCCGGCGATCTTTCCGCAACCGATGATGCCGATGCGAAGCCGATGATTGGCTCCCCGGACCCGCCCGTAGCTTCGAGCCGAGAGAGCGGCGGCGGCCAACCCGGTTCTCCGGAAAAATCCTCGTCGATTGAGCTCTGATTTGTTGGGTGCCATAACCTGTCCACTATAGTCCCGGGCGCCGACAAAAAGGAAGATGTGGAGAGCCGCGACTTTCTTGTCGCCGAGGAGAGGCGGCTTTCTTGCCGCCGACAGGGGGGATTATAGGGGGGACGGAGTCCCCACTTTACGCTTATCGGTTGCCAAAGCACCTGAAGAAGAGCAGGCGACAAGAAAGTCGCCTCCCCGCGGCGCCCTAACTGAACACCCGCCCGCCGCAGACGTTGATGGACTGCCCGTTGATGCCTCGGGCTTCGTCCCGGGCCAGTTGAACGGCCAGGACCGCCACCTCTTCCGGTTCCAGGCGGCGTCCCAGCGGTGTGGATTCCTTCTCCAGTTGTTCGAAGCTGACCCCCAACCGCCGCGAGTCGTACTCCAGACGAATATCGTTCAGCCGGGAACGGGTTACGCCGGGGCAGATGGCGTTGGCAGTGATACCGTGGTCCGCCACTTCGACGGCCGTGGTCCGGGTCAACCCCAAGAGGCCTTGCTTGCTGACGCCGTAGGCGGCGCCGTGCAGGGTTCCGATCCGGCCGGCGATAGACGAGATGTTGATGATCCGGCCCCAACCGCGCTCCATCATGGAGGGAAGGACCAGTCTCGTGAAAAGGTAAGGAGCGGTCAGGTTGACCATGAGCGTCAGGTCCCAGAAGTCGTCGTCAAAATCGACCAGGGCCTTTGGATTCTGACTGCTTCCCACGCCGGCATTGTTGACCAGGATGTCGATGGGTCCCCAGGTTTCGGTAATGGTCCGGATGATGCGGGCCGGCGCCGATCGGTCCGACAGGTCGCCGGGGACCACCAGCGCGTCTCCACCGCCGGCTTTTACTTCCCGGGCCAGGCTCTCCAACTCGTCCAGACTGCGTGCGGTGACGGCGACTCGCGCGCCTTCGGCGGCAAGTCCGACAGCGATGGCGCGTCCGATGCCGCGGCCGGCGCCGGTCACTAAAGCGATGCGATTCTCCATGGGATCAGTTCCGCTGGTTGGGAGTACGGTTCGGATTCACTCGGGAAAGAAGCTCAAGTCCCAGTCGCCCAATTTTCGTAGTCGGGAGAAGGGCAGCTCCTCCGACGGTCGTCCCGCTTTCAGCCAGGCGGCGATCTCTTCGGCGTGTCCCAGGCGGCGCAGGGCCAGGGACGAGGCGCTGCCGTGAATGACCGTGTCCCAGAAGGCCAGGTGCTCCACTCCGGCGCCGTAAAGGGCATGGGCCTTGCGCCGGTATTCGGCCACCGGAAGGTTGCGGGGCATGACATTCAAGGCCAGTTTCGTCCCCGTCCCCCGGGTCAGGGACAACCAGGCGGCCACGTCCTGCGGGTCCTCCCATGACGGTTGCCAACTGAAGAGATGCTTGGCCGAGGAGTAGGGGATCAGGGTGTCCACCAGCCCCTCCCGCACCCAGGTCTCAGGGTCGAGTCCGAATTCCAGGTTCTCCTCCAGGCTGCCGAAGACCCAGGCCGTGATCTCGAAGGGCTTGTCGCGTCCCTGCTCACGGGCCGATTCTTCCAGCGTGCGGCGCAGGTCTTTCATGAATTGGGTGGCGGCCCGGCTCCGGTAGGCCAACCAATCGCGCCACTCGGAGTCTTCTTCGTTCAGTTCCCTGGGGTCCTTGCCGAATTCGCCTTGGAATCCCTCCACCAGGGGAGTTTCATACTCGACGTACGGGGGCTGGCGGTTGTAGAGGATGGCGATCCCGTCGACGGGATAGGCGGCCATCTCCCGCACGAAACGCATCATGTAGTCCCGGACTCCCGGAAAGGCCAGGGACATGGCAGTCCCGGGCGTGCCGTCCCGGCGCACGGTCCGCCACTCGGGATGCCGGTCCCAGAAGCCTCCCCGGTTGAAGGCTTCCCAGGGCGGCGGCCAGTAGAAGGGGCCCCAGCCCAGCCGGTAGTTGACGTGGATCTCGAGACCCATCTCGTGGGCGGCGTCGGCCGCCACCTGGAGGGGGTCGATCCCCTTCTCCACGTACTCGGTCCAGGACTCGACCAGCAACCGGTCGCCCGTCCTGACGAAATTCTCCAGGGGATAGTGTTCCCGGGTCCACATCCTTCCGGCTTCGGTGAAGTAGTTGCAGACGTCCACGTGGATCCCGTCCCAGTAGATCCGCCTGAAGTCGGTATTGCGGTAGGGTTCCAGGTGAGAGCGGACGAACTCGGCCGAGGCCGGCTCCGCGCGCCCCCAGGCCACGGCCCACGAATCGTTGTAGCCGAAGAGCCGCCGGGTGTCGGTGCGCGCCCGATCCTGCTCCAGGGTCGCCACCTCCTCCGAGTTCAGCGGCACCAGCTTGACATAAGCGATCCAGGCCTTCTCGCACGGGTTGCCGTACTCCTGGTCCGGCGGGACGACCTGCTGGCAGGGCTGCCGGACGATGAGGTCCTGTCCGCTCAGATCGGCGGTCTTGAAATAGACGTCCTGAATCCGGGGTCCCCGGACGGTGTCGTCCTCCGGCACCCCCGAGGCCAGGCCCTCCGGAGCCGGCAGGAACAAAGTCGAAAAAGCCGGGTCGCCACTCAGCTTGGCCCGCACGTTCATGTTCTGGTAGGGCCTCCAGGCGGTATTGAACATGCCGACGTAGACGTCGTGGACGCCGGTCGTGTCCAGGCCCAGAGTCAGATCGGGGGCCTGGGCCTCCTCTCCCGCAAAGAGCAGTGTTCCCTCGAAGTCTTCGGTCTCGTAGTCGATGAGCCTCCAGGCGAAACGTTTCTCCCGGCGGGTCAGGGCAGAGGCCGGTTGGGCCCGGCTGAGGTCGGTGAAGTGGATGGGGTTTTCGGCCCGATGGAAGATGGGGAGCCGGCCGTCCTCCCGAGGCTCGACAGGCGCCGGTTGAGTGCAGGCAGGGAATAGAACGGCAACGGCCGGGACCATGAGGGACAAGATCCGGAAGCCGTATCCTGATCCGTCCGAAGCGGCAGTGAGATGGTTCCGGTCGGACACGATTTCCGGCTTCATGGTCACAGTCCTCTAGTTTCCGGTGTGGCTCTCCTCCAGGATCCAATCGGTCAGGAGTTGGAGCTCCTGGTCTCGGAGCCGGTGGGCGAACTTCGGCATCCCGGAATTCTGGCTCCCGTAGAAACGAGGAAGGGAAGAATCCATGATGATTCCGCCCAGCCACTCCGGAGAACCGTATCCCGTCAGCTCCGGTCCCAGGGCGATTCCCGACCCCGAAACCTCCGGGTGGTCGAGTTGATGGCACATGACGCATTCTTGGGCCCCGGCTGAATTTCCTGACGAGAAAACGCGCGCCCCGAGCGCCATGAGTTCCGGATCTGCGACTGCGGATTCGGCATCGTCCGGCTGGTGGATGACGAAAGCCGACACGGCTTCGATCTCGCGCTCGGTCAGGAGAGGGATGTTCTTCCTGGCCCACTGGACCATGGTCCCCTCCCGGTGACGTGTCTGCCCGAAGAACCGATCTCCCGACGGATCCTTCAGGAATTCGGCCACCCATTCCGGAGTCCCGAATCCGGCCAGATCGCTGGCGCTGGGAGGGACGGCCACCGACACTCCGTCCCGGACCTCCGTTACCTGGGCTCCGGTTCCGTCATGACCGTCCCAGCGGTGGCAGGCGGAGCAGTTGTCGCGAAACAGCGGCGGTCCCTGGGTCTGAGGGTCGCGGTGCAACATCGCCAGGGCGCCGTCGGGAGGAATCCCGTTTTCCCTGGCCAACTCCAGAATGCGGCGGGTCTTTTTCTCCGCACCGGCCAGTCCCGCCTGGTACATGGGGCGGGTCTGATCTTCTCGAATGGCCGTCACCGTCAGGAGCAGCGCACCGGTGAGCGTGGCGAAGGTGATCCCGAGGCACAAGGCATGGCCGCGGCGGATGCGGCCCAGAAAGGGGAAACACACCATCACTCCGGCCACAAACGAGGGAATCACCACGGCGCCGATCACCTCGCTCCGCCCCGGAAAATATTTCAGGAACTGGTACAGAAAGAGCAGATACCATTCGGGACGTGCCGAAGGGGAGGGCCGGGAAGGATCAGCCGGCGCATCCAGAGGAGCTCCGCCTTCGGGTCCGAAGACGAAACCCCGATCCCAACCGCCCCAGCCGGCCAGCGCCGCCAGGACCAGCAGCACGGCCAGGCAGGCGAGGCCGTCCAGGAAAGCCTGCCGGGGCCAGAAATAGTCCGCTCCCTTGGTGTCCTCGGAATGGGTAACGCCGTGGCGGCGGAACAGGACGACGTGCAGCACTGTCGCCAGCACCATCAGAGCCGGCAACAATCCGGCGTGAAGCGCGAAGAAACGTGTGAGTGTGTGATGTCCGTAAGTGGGTCCGCCCAGAAGAAGGCGCTCCAGGGTCGGCCCCAGCAGTGGCACGATCCCCAGGATCTTGGTGGTGACCTGAGTGGCCCAGTATCCTCGTTCGTCCCAGGGCAACAGGTATCCGGTGAGGGCCGTTCCGACCACCAGCCCCATCAGAAGCAGCCCGAACCACCAGTTGATCTCGCGGGGAGCACGGTAGGCGCCCGCGATCACCACCTGTAGAAGATGGAGGACCAGCAGCACGATCATGGCGTGGGAGGTGTAGTGATGCAGTCCCCGGATGAACCAGCCCAACTCCATCTGGTGCTGGATGAAGTAGACGCTCTCCCAGGCCGCCCGGATCGACGGACTGTAGGCGGTCCAAAGGAGGAGGCCGGTGAAGAGCTGTAGCAGGAAGGTGAAGACCAGCGTGCTGCCCCAGACATAGCGCCATCTGGCGCCGCCCGGGATCGACTCGTAAAGCAGCCAGGACACGAGTCGCCGGTACCCTGTTCTGCGATCCAACCAGTCGTTCAGCGGACTCACGAAACGGCGATCCTCTCGCGTACGCCTGGTCGAAACTCCTGGTAGCGCACCAGGACCTCGCCCTTTTCGATCTTGACGTCCAGCTCGTCCAGCCCCCGGGGAGACGGGCTCTCCGGATCGGAGATGGCGCCGTCCAGTCCGAAGGAGCTGTCGTGGCAGGGGCAGAGGAATCGTCGCTTGACCGTTTCAAATCCGACGAAGCATCCGGCATGGGGACAGATGACCTGGAAGGCCCGGATACCGGTCTCCTGCCGCACCAGGTAAACGGCTCCCAGCGGAACCTGAGCCCCCACTTCCCAGGCGTCCCGGCGCCGGCCTCGGACCATGAAGTGACGGGGGGTGCCCATCGGAAGGCTGTCGACAGAGGCCACCCGGCTGAAACCGTGCTGATCGGCGCGGCGGCGAAGGGGATTGAGTAGAAAGAGAAGGCCGGTTCCCAAGGGGACGAGCAGCAGGCCGATACCAATGAGGCCGCCCACCAATTTTCGAAACCACTCGCGTCGTCGCATGATGCCAGGATCGCCGGCGTCATCCAACCGGGCCGGCAGCGGGGACAAGGATACCGCAATCCGCTGCCGGAAGTGGGACTGAAAAAAATCGCGATCTGAAGCGTTTCGATCCGGCCTGGCACAAACTCGACGGGGTTTTTTCAGCTTCTGCCCGGCGCCGGAATCCCATACCGGCGCAAGGTGCTCTCCAGGGTCGGACGCCCCAGTCGAATCCGCCCGTCATTGAGCAGGTAGGAGAACAGGTACCCGGCGCCCAGCATGAGGATGCCGATCAGGAAGCAGTACATGACCGCTCGGTCGGGGTAAGTGTCCTTCAGATACCCCATATAGAGCGGTCCGAAGATGCCGGCGGCGGCCCACGCCGTGAGAATCACGCCATAAATGGTGGACATCTTCCTGGTGCCGAAGACGTCCAGCACGAAGGGGGGCATGGTTGCGAACCCCCCGCCGAAACAGAGGAGCACGTAGCAGACCAGGATCGAGAAGATCCAGGGATTGGTCTCCGTCATGAGAACCCCGAAGACCACCATCTGGCTGGCCAGCAGGATGCGGAAGACCGCAGCCCGGCCCAAGCGGTCCGAGAGGAGTCCCCAAAAGAGGCGCCCCACTCCGTTGCAGAGTGAACTGACGGCGATGAGCGTCGCGCCGTACGCGGCAAGCGTGGTCGGCTCCATCGAGGGATCGGCGAGTCCCCAGATCTCCTGCAGGAGCTCCGACTGGAAGCTGATCACCGATATCCCGGCGGCGATGTTGAAGAAGAACACCGTCCACATGATGACGAACTGGGTGGTGCCCAAATAGGGCCGGGCAGACTGGGGTTCTGCGGCGCCTCGCCGGGCGGCCTGCGTTCCACCGGTCGGAACAGCAACCGCTGGGGGATCGCTCAGGAGGAGACTGCAGGGAATCAGAATGCAGGCGAATATGATTCCGAGCCAGACGAAGATCAGCGGCAGCGCTCCTGTCGTCCGCACGATCAGGAACGGCGCCAGCCCCTTGCTCAGCAGAAACGCGCCGACGCCGAATCCCATCACCACGATGCCGGTGGCCAGCCCCTTGCGGTCGGGAAACCACTTGGCGACCGTGGCGACGGGCGTCACGTATCCGAAGCCGATCCCGACGCCGCCGATCACTCCATAGCCCAGGTAGAAAAGGGGGACCAGATCGAAATGGAGCGCCGCGCCCGCGATCAAGTATCCGACGGAGAACATGATGCTGCCCGCCAGGGCCAGTATCCGGGGACCCAGCCGGGGCAGCATGCTGCCCGCCCAGGCCGCCGAAACTCCCAGCGAGAAGATGGCGATGCTGAAGGCCCAGGCGGTCTGGGTATGGGTCCAGCCGACCTGCCGGACGAGCATGGTCTGAAAGAAGCTCCACGCGTAGACCGTGCCGAAGCAGATTTGAAGAGTCGTGCAGATGAGAGCTATGACGCTTCGCGGTATGCGCACCGCTCGACTTCCTCCTACCCGGTTTGTCCCGGTGGGGCGCCGGACCCCTTCGAACCGGACCCGCGTTCGGACACGTATCGGAACAGGCGGGCCAAGTCCCCGACTTCATCGTCGCGTGCCAGCAGTTCGTCGTTTCCGGCCTTGCCCGTATCCTGGTTGCCCGCCAGGTCGACGGCATAAGCGAGAAGTCCGCCCAGAGGCTTTGCCGCCAGATTCACGAACCAGATCGACGCCAGAATGCCGACCACCAGAAAGATGCAGATGAGGATGACCTGCTGGCCGATGGCCCGCTGGATCTTGAGCGCAACCAGGTCCAGATCCATCCCCACGTGGACCGTACCGGCGACACCGGCCAGGATGGGACTGCCCACTTCAACGAAGTCGCCCATCCCCGGAATGCTCCGTTCCACCGGCTCGGTGCTGGAGGGATCACTGGCCAGGACCTGCTCGGGAATCCCCGGAACGAAGGTGTGAGCCAGGTATTCGCCCGACTCGCTCGTGATGTAGATGTAGCGGATTCCCTGGATCTCCACGAACTGATCGATCATCGACTGCAGCGTCGCCAGGTTCCGGTTCAGCAGGATGTCCACGCTGGCATCGGCAATGGTCTTGGCGATATTCCTGGTGTTGGTTTCGTATTCGGCCGACAACTGGGTGTCGACGGTATAGATGCACAGAATCGACGTCGACAGGACGATCAGTCCGAAGAGGGCGAAAATGCCGAACCGGGTTTTCTGGAAAAGTTTCTGTATCTTCATTTCAGGAGACCCAACCCTGCCAGTCGTCCAGGGTCACGAAGCGGCCGCCCTCGACGACGGTGTAATAGACCATCTGAAGCCCTTGCCGGCGGTCCGGGCCGAACGAGACCGGTTCCCCGATTCCGAGGTCGTAGTTCCGCACCGAGAAGACCGCCTTCTCCAGTTTGGCTCGATCGTGCCCGCCCCCCATGCGCCGTAGAATCTCCGCCATCAACTTCGCGTCGAGGAATCCCTCCAGGCTGACGAAGCTCTGGGGGAACGGACTGTAGGGTTCCTTGGCCAGCTCCTCGGGAACGGCAGGATCGTACCGCTCCATCAGTTCCCGGTACTCGCGCACCGCCGGAATGGAGGTGTTCTCGTAGCTTGGAACCACTTGGGAGTTCACCAGAAACCGGGTGTATTTCTCGGCGTCTTCGCGCCCCTCGGTGAGCAGTTGGAGGAGGTTTTCACTCCCCACGAATGAGAGGTTGGCGATGGGAACCCGAAGGCCCAAGTCCACGGCGTCGCGCGCGAACGCGGCGCATGCGGCATACGAACCGATGCAGATCACCGCTTCCGGGGAGGCGGCCTGCAGGATTTCGACCTGCGCCCTCATGGTGCCGGTGAACCTCTGCCCGCGGCGGTAGGTGGCCTCGCCGGCCAGTCGCTTGCCGTGGGCTGCCAGGGCCGCTCGGACACCCGCCCACCCGCTCCTGCCGTACGCATCGGCCTGGTAGAAGACGGCGATGCGTTTCTTGCCGACACGAAGAAAGTTGTCGACGAGGCCGGCGGTCTCCTGCCGGTAGGAGGCCCGGAGGTTGAAGGCGAAATCGCCGTAGGGCGGTTCCCTCTGGGGCTGGGCGCCGGTAAATGGAAAGAAGAGGTAGACCCGTTCGTCCTGGAACTTCTTGAGCAAGGGCAGCACGCGCGTCACCGTCGGTGTCCCCACGTAGCCGAACAGGAGGAAGACCCGGTCCTCCAGCATGAGCTTCATGGTGTTCCGAACGCAGGGATCCGGTTGATAGCCGTCGTCGTAGAGCTTCAGGAGGATCTGGCAGCCGTTGACGCCGCCGCTGGCGTTGACGTGGTTGAAGTAGGCCTTGGCTCCGCGGTAGAGTTCGCTGCCCAAGCCCCGGGAGGGACCGGAAAAGGCGGCGGACATGCCCAGGACGATCTCGTTCTCAGGTGAGCCGGAAAGTGAATCCGGATGCGTCCGTTGGGCGGCCGCGGCCGACTTGGGCAATTCGACGGGTGTGGCCCCGGCCCGCCGTCGACTGGTCCACGTCGCCGCCGCAAGACCCGCGAGCCCGCGAGTCAGCAGCGAACGCCTCGTCATGACCAGAGTACTTCGTCCCCGCATGGGATTGTCGCTCTCTGGTTTCAGGATACCTGTTTTCGACTTCCTGGGCGTACCGGAATGGAGTGGGGAGAGATCACTGGCAGAGGTGAACCTTGATGGAACCGGAGGATTTGTCCGCCGCGACGCGAAAGGCCTCCTCCACGGCTTCCAAAGGGAACCGATGGGTGACGAGGCGGGTCGCATCCACCCGGCCGGTGGCCATCAGGTCGATGGCCGCGCCGAAGTCCGTGTCCAATCCGGTCGAAGCGTAACAGTGGGATCCGGTCACCACGGCTTCGGACTCCAGAACCCGCCCCAGGTCCACCTTGACCGGTTCCGGATAGCCGGCCACCAGGACCACGGTGCCGCGGGGCCGGACGATCTGAAGGGCGAGATCGAAATTGCCTCCTCCGCCCACCGTCTCGATGACGGTGTCCGGCCGTGAATCCCGGACCAGGCCGCTCACCCAGTTCTCGAGGTCGCTCTCGTCCAGCACCAACACGTGGTCGGCGCCGAGGTCCCAAGCCATCCGGGCCTGTTGGGGGTACTTGACGGTGATCCAGGTCTCCCGGACGTTGGCCGCCTTGGCCGCCGCCAGGCAGAACTGGCCGATGGTTCCGCCGCCCAGGATCACGACCCGATCCCGCCAGGTCGCGCCCGCCTGACCCACCGCCCGGCAACCCACCGCCAAGGGTTCCACCAGGGCCCCTTCTTCGAAGCTCATGCCCGTAGGAAGACGAAATAGAGCCGAGGCGTGAGCGGTCGTGAACTCGGCAAATCCCCCGTGCGTATCCTGCGACACCCATTGGCGTTCGTGGCAGTGGTTGTAGTGGCCGCTTCGGCAGTAGCGGCAGCGCCCGCAGTGGGAGAAGCACTCGATGGCGACTCGGTCTCCCGGCTCGAATCCCGTGACCCCTTCCCCCAGCTCCACCACGACGCCTGACGTCTCGTGCCCCAGGGCCAGGGTCGCGGGCTGAGGCCAGTGCCCCCGGTAGACATGAAGGTCGCTTCCGCAGATGCCGGTCTGCCGGGTATCGATGGTGACGTATCCAGGCGGCGGAAAAAGGCGCTCCACCTCCTGCAGGCCGATTCGCCCGACACCCCGGTAGATGGCGGCTTTCATGACTTCGGTGGGCCGGACAAAGCCGGCGGAGACGTCAAACGCAAGACCATACGCCTATGCCAACAGCTTCTCGATCACGTTGCCGGCGACGTCGGTGAGACGGAACTCCCGTCCCTGAAAACGGAACGTGAGCCGGGTGTGATCCAGTCCCAGCAGATGCAGGATGGTGGCGTGGATGTCATGCACGTGGACCGGATCCTCCACCGGAGAGAAGCCCAGGTCGTCCGTCTTTCCAATCGTCTGACCGGGCCGGATACCGCCCCCGGCGAACCACATGGTGTAGGCGTCGATGTGATGGTTGCGTCCGACGGAGTCCCGTTTCTCTCCCATGGGAGTCCGGCCGAACTCTCCTCCCCAGACCACCAGCGTGGAGTCCAGGAGTCCCCGTTGCTTCAGGTCCCGGACCAGGGCCGCGGAGGGACGGTCGGTCTCCCGGGTGACCTTGTCGAGTCCCTCCTGAAGGTTCACGTGGGCGTTTCCGTGATGGTCCCACTCGGCGTGGTAGAGCTGGACGAAACGGACCCCACGCTCCACCAGGCGCCGGGCCAAGAGGCAGTTGTTGGCGAATGACCGGGCTCCCGGTTCGGCGCCGTACATGTCCAGAGTCTGCTGCGTCTCGCTGGAGTAGTCGATGAGCTCCGGACCGCTGGTCTGCATCCGGTAGGCCATCTCGTAGGAAGCGATCCGGGTGGCGATCTCGGGATCTCCCGTCTCGGCCAGACGAGCCAGGTTCAGGTTGCGGATTGCCTCCACCCGGCTGGCCTGCCGCTGCCGGCTCATGCCCGCCGGGCTCGTCAGGTTCAGGATGGGATCGCCGCTGCTGAAGAAGGGGATCCCCTGGTGGATGGTGGGGAGAAATCCGCTCTCCCAGTTGGAGATTCCGGCTCGGGGACCTTGCCGGCCGGACTGGAGGACCACGAAAGCGGGGAGGTCCTGGGACTCGGTCCCCAGGCCGTAGCTGACCCAGGAACCCATGCTGGGCTTACCCGGCCGCGGCGACCCGGTATTGCTGAAGATCTGGGCCGGCCCGTGGTTGAAATTGTCGGTGGAGACGGTGGAGATGAACGCCAGGTCGTCGACGACGGACGCGGTGTGGGGAAGGCACTCGGAGAGGGTCTTCCCCGATTTGCCGTAACGTTTGAACTCCCGTTCCGAACCCAGGAGCCGGGGCTTCTCCTTGGTGAAGAAGTCCATGAAGGCGAAGCGCTTGTCCTTCAGGAAGGAATCGGGAAGCGGTTGGCTGTCCAATTCCCGGAGCTTCGGCTTGTGGTCGAAAAGATCCAATTGGCTGGGCCCTCCCACCATGTAGAGATAGATGACGTTTCGGACTCTGGCCGGGAAATGGGGATCGCGGGCCGCCAAGGGATTCGCCAGGTCCGGTTTTCCGGCCAGGAGCCGCCGGTCACTGAGAAGGGAGGCCAGGGCGACCTGTCCCAAACCGAGGGAGCAACGGCTGAAAAAGTGCCGCCGGGTCTCCGCAAGATGCCAGGGTCCGTAGCTCTGCATGGGGTTCACTCCCGGGTAATGAACTCGTCCAGGTTCAAAAGCACGCTGGAGAGGAGGGTCCAAGCCGCGAGTTCCTGCGGATCTTCGTCCCCCGACTCCAGGGAAAGTAATGATTGGGCTTCCCGCGGTCGCCGTGCCAGATCATTCCTCTGGTGGTCCAGAAAGCGCTTCAACTGAGTGCTTTCCTCCGCGCTGGGCGGTCTCGAGAGGCAAACGCGGAAGGTGTAGTCGATGCGTTCCGCGTCCTGGTCCGGGCCCTCCCTGAGCGCCCGGTAGGCGAGCCCTTGGGCGAACTCGTAGAAGGCTTCGTCATTGAGCAGGGTCAGCGCCTGCAAGGGTGAGGTGGAGCGGCTCCGCCGGGTGCAGGTGGTGATTCCGTTGGGACTGTCGAAGACCATCAGGGCGGGATGCGGCGTCGAGCGCCAGAAATGGGTGTAGAGGCCCCGGCGGAACCGGTCCTCACCCTGGCTCGTCACCCAGGCTCGCTTGGAATGGCCCAGACGGCTGCTCCCCTTTGGTTGTGGAGGAAAGACGGGGGGGCCGCCGATGGTCCGGTTCCAGAGTCCGCTGGCGGCCAGGCATACGTCCCGCACCACCTCCGACTCCAGGCGCAGGCGGTGCTGCCGGGCCAGCAGTCGATTCGCCGGGTCCACCTTGGCGGCGTCCTCCCGGTACCGGGACGACTGCCGGTAGGCCGCCGAGGTGGCAATCAGCCGGTGGATCGCCTTCAGGCTCCAACCTTTTCGAATCAATTCCGAGGCCAGCCAGTCCAGGAGTGCCGGGTGGGAGGGAAGGGACCCCTGAGTTCCGAAGTCGTTCTCGGTCTCGACCAGGCCGGCGCCGAAATAGCGTTGCCAGATGCGGTTCACCGTGACTCGGGCGGTGAGAGGATGGCTCGGGTCCACCAGCCATCGCGCCAGGTCCATCCGGTCGGGCCTGGTCTGGGCCGTCAGCGGAGGCAGGACGGCGGGCACGTCCGGTTGGACCGGATCTCCCCGGCGCGTGAACTCGCCTCCCAGGTGGATGTAGGCCTCCCGGGGCTCCGGCAGCTCTTTCATCACCAGGGTGCTGGGCAACTTCGGTTCGGCCTGCTTCAGGGAGTCGATGCCGGCCTTTCGGGTCGAATGGCCCAGATCCTGTTCCTTGTAGAGCAGATGGAGCGTCTTGAGCTGAATCTCGTTCCGCTCTTCGGCGGGCAACGCCAGAATTCTCTGAATCTCGGGCGGATACTCCCGCCGCCGCTCCGGGGCCAGTTCCTTTTCCCATTGCGGCAAGCGGGCCAAAAGCTCCTTCTCGTAGGTCTTCAGCTCCTCCTCCAAGAGCGCCAACTGACTCCGGATGATGTCTCGCCGGGCGAACTCTTCGTCGCTGCCGAACTCGAGAAAGGGCCAGTGCCGGGGCCGGTCCGTCTCTTCCAGTTCGGGGCTTCTCTCCTCGATGTTGTTGAAGAAGGAGTAGAGCTGGAAGAATTCCTTCTGGGAGACAGGATCGTATTTGTGGTCATGGCAGCGGGCGCAGCCGACGGTCAGGCCCAGAAAGGCGGCTCCGGTGGTCTCGACCCGGTCCACGACCCGCTCGACGCGGTATTGCTCCACGTCAATGCCCCCCTCCTGGTTCAGGAGGGTATTGCGGTGGAATCCGGTAGCGACGATCTGTTCCTTGGAGGCCTCCGGAACCAGGTCTCCCGCCAATTGCTGGACGGCGAACCGGTCGAATGGCAGGTCGCGGTTCAGGGACCGGATCACCCAGTCGCGGTACATCCAGATCTGACGGGGTCCGTCGGAGAATCCGTCCGAGTCGGCATAGCGGGCCACGTCCAGCCAGTGCCGACCCCACCTCTCTCCGTAGTGGGGCGAGGCGAGCATGCGTTCCACGAGCCGCTCGTACGCTCCGGGGCGAGTGTCCTCCAGGAAGCCGTTGACGGCGGCCGGTGAGGGAGGCAGGCCCAGAAGATCCAGACTGAGGCGGCGCAACAGCGTGATCCGGGAGGCTTCCGCGGACGGTTTCAGACCCGTTTCCTCCAACCGCTGCAAGATGAACCGGTCGATGGGAGTGCGGACCCACTGCGTATCGGACACCTGGGGCGGCAGGGGACGCCGGACGGGTTGATAGGACCAGTGACCGCCCCTGCCGGAATCGCCCGATTCGTCCCAGGGAGCCCCCAGGGCAACCCATTGGCGCAGTGCCTGGATCTCCGCCTCGGGCAGCTTCCCGCCCGGAGGCATATTCAGATCGGACGAATGGGCCAACGCCTGGATCAGCCGGCTCTGACTTGAGTCTCCCGGCAGAACGGCGGGACCCCGGCTCCCCCCCGTGAGGATCTCCGCGCGGGTCTCCATCGAGAGGCCGCTGCTCCGGACCTTCTGGTTATGGCAGGACAGGCAGCGGTTCTGGATTATCGGCTGGACCGTGTCCCGGAAGAGCAGCGTCCCGTCAGCGGTTGCATCGTCGCCGAGCTGGCCCATCAGAGGACTAGCGGACAGGATCAGGATGAAAAGGATTCCGGATCGAACTTTCATGGGGGGAGCCAGTGCCATTCTGGGCCAAGACGGTGTCATCTGGCAAGATTCAGCATAATCGGTCACGTTGACGCTACGGACAACCGTAGGGTAGAAACATGTTGTGACCTTCTACCAATTGCTGTCAGAGGAGAAACCATGGGCCTCAACATCAAGAATGAGGAAACCTGCCGGTTGGCCCGCACACTTGCCAGGCTCACCGGTGAAACCATGACTGGCGCAATCACCGTAGCGCTACGCGAACGGCTTGAGCGTGAACACCACCGGCATGGCGCAGATGCGCTGGCCCGGGAACTCCACGCCATAGGACAGCGCTGTGCTCGATTGATGGGACCAGGACCTTCGGCCGTAGAGCACGGTGATTTGCTCTACGACGAAAGAGGCCTCCCCCGATGATCATCGATACGTCGGCAATCCTGGCTGTTCTGTTCGGTGAACCCGACGCCCATCACTACGAAAAAGCGATCGCCTCGGCTTGGCCCCGTCGCATGTCGGCGGTTGGATTGCTTGAAGCGGCAATAGTTGTCGAGAGCAGGGGCGGGACGGCGGCGGGCCACGAACTCGATCAGTTCCTGCAAAAGGCGGAAATAGAGTTGGTGCCGGTCACGGTGGAACATGCCGGCGCCGCCCGTCGGGCTTGGCGGCGTTTCGGCAAGGGCAATCATCCGGCGGCGTTGAACTTCGGGGATTGCTTCTCGTACGCGCTCGCGGAAAGCTGCCGAGAGCCGCTGCTATTCAAAGGTAAGGATTTCTCGCGTACGGATCTTGAGGCCGCTGTCCCACGCGAATCCTGAGAGATCCCATCAGGACGCGTGTTTTTCCAGTACCAGGCGGTAGCACTGCAACCGGTTGCGGAGGAAGCAGTGCGCCGATCCCCACAAGTAGAGTCGAAAACGCCGGTATTCGGCCTCGCCGAATTTCTCGATGATGGATTCCTTATTGGAGTCGAGGCGCTTGGCCCAGCCAACGCAAGTCCAGTAGTAGCTGATCCGGTCGTCCCAGACACCCTTCAAGTCGAAGGGAAATGACGCCATCGACTTCAGAAAATCGTGGAGCACGAGAAACGAATTATTGCCGGGGTAGATCTGCCGCGTGATGAAAGACGACATCTCGTACTTCCGGGAACAGGCGCCGGCGTCGATAAAGACACGGCCCCCCGGTTTCAGCAGCCGGTCAAGACGCGCCAATACCCGCGGGTAGTCCGGCATGTGCTCCATGATTCCCAGCACCACGATGGAGTCGAACTGTTTCTCCGACTCGAACTCCAGGAAATCGCACAGCAACGTGGTTATCGGCAGATTTTCCTCGGCGGTCAGCCGATTCATGAAATCGAGCGACTGCCTGGAAATCGTGACGCCCGTAATTTCGATCCCCTTGCGCGCCGCGTACGCCGCGAATGCGCCCCAGCCAGGACCGACTTCCAACACCTGGCTCCCGGGAGCCAACCGGCATTCGTCGACGACACAGTCCATCTTCCGACGAAACGCCACCTCGAGATCCTCATCCGGCGACAGGAAGACGCCCTGCGTGTAACAATGGAAACTCTCGTCCAGGAACGCAAGGAAGAACTCCGCATCCCGCTCGTAGTGCCGGACGATGGTCGACTTGTTGACCGCGACCTGTCCCATCAACAGGGGCGCGAGGAACCGCCAGAGCCAATGCAACGGGTGGCGGTCATGCAACTGTTCACGCAGATCGAAGATCTTGATGAAATCGCCTTCGACGTCGAACCAGCCCTCGACATAGGCTTGTGCAATGTTGGCCTCGTCGAGTGAGGAGATCGCCTTCAGCCCCGACGGATGCGTGATATTCACCCTGAAGCTGGCGGGACCGGCGCCGAATCGGTGTGTCGTCCCGTCATGAGTGGTTATCTCGAAACCGATGGCGCTGTCTTGCAACCGACTCTGGATGTAATTCAATAACCAGGCGATTCTACGAGATCCGGCGAGTGGAGCCGCGCCTGCCGCTGATACGTTCGTCGTCATAATGAACCTCTATTCTCCGTACATCTCCGTGATAATGCGCCGGAGCTGGACCGCTTCCCCGGCTGATAAACGATCAAGTCTGTTCCTCAAGCGCTGTTTGCTGATGGCGCGGATCCGATCGACTGTAATTTCAGTAATTACCCGCATGAATTCTGTCAAACCTCCGGGTTGCCGGCAAACACCACCCGATGGAGAAACTTCTTACCCCCTCGTGGGAAGGAACCTGTCTGCCATTTGTCGAGGAGTTGCGACGACGGTGAAGGTCGGAGGGTTCTCGACCAGATGCCGGTCACCGGTAACGAGCCGGCTAAGCGGCCAGCAAGAGAGCAATGCCCATAAATGGTCATCACCGGATTCCGGAGCTGGAACATCGGTGGACGGCTGGCGCCATACGGCGTCTGCCGTCAATTCGGTCAGCAACCGATCCAACTCGTTCTCTGTCAGGCCGTGCAGTCGGGCGATTCGCGGACGCCGCAAAACAGCCGAGTATTTCGCGAGCAGATCGCTGGACAAAAGGTAAAGAAGATCGCCCTCCAGCATGGCGTCCAGGATCCGCGACGGACGACTATTCGGGTCGGCGCCGACAAGTCCGGCCACGACGACGTTGGTGTCCACGATGAAGACCTGCCGTGCTGTCGGATTCGTCGTCCAATGACGTTTCGAGGTACGCGGCCCCAACGGAGTTCGATCCCTCCGGCGGAAGACACCCGGATCTGCGAGAATGCTCCCTTCTGGAGGTAATCTGATGACGACACGAGCGATATTCACCATTCTCGCCGCTCTGTGGTTCGGTTCGACGGCGTCGCTGGACGGCGGCAGCCACAAGACGACGGCCGAACCCATTGAGATCGGGTCCCGCCTGGAGCCCTTCCTGGACGACTACCTGATCGAGACCATGAGCGGCGGACTCTCCCTGCGCATGCACCGGCCCCGGCTCACCGAGCCGGTGCTCAAGTTCGATGCGCCCTGGGAAGGCCCCGGCAATCACTACATCACCGTCTTCAAGGACGGGGACCTCTACCGCATGTACTACCGCTGCGTGCGGTCCGGAAACCTGCCGGCCAGCGGCAAGGGGTGGCCTATGAACACCTGTTACGCCGAGAGCCGCGACGGCGCCAGGTGGACGCGGCCCAAGCTGGGCCTGGTCGAATTCGAGGGGAGCAAGGAGAACAACATCATCCTGACCGGCCCCCCGGGGGACTGGGGCAGTCCCACCAGCAACTTCTTTGCCTTTCGGGACACCAATCCCCAGGTGTCCCCCGAGGAACGCTACAAGGGTGTAGGAGGGATCAACCGCGGGCTGTACCTGCTCGTTTCCGCCAACGGGATCCACTGGAAGTCCAAGGGAAACGAGCCCTACATGAAGCACGACATGTCCACGGTTCCCATGATCAACGGGTTCGACAGCCATAACGTGATCTTCTGGGACGCCGGACGGGAGCGTTACCAGGCCTATCTGCGGGACATGTACCTGTCGCCGGGGCTTGGCGAGCGGACCCGCAGCGTCCGGGTGACCACCTCCGGCGACTTCGTGAACTGGAGCTATCCCGATTGGATCGACATGGGCGAGGCTCCGCCGGATCAGCTCTACACCTTCTCCGCGATCCCCTACTACAGGGCGCCGCACATCTATGTGGCCTTTCCCAAGCGCCTGATGAAGTACCGGCGCTCCGAGCTGCCGGAGAAGTACGATTCGTTGCGAGGCGTCGGCATCTCCGACTCGGTGTTCATGTTCAGCCGCGACGGCGCGAACTGGGACCGTCGCTATCTGGAGGGCTTCGTCCGGCCCGGCTCGGACCCCCTCGACTGGACCGACCGGAGCAACTACGTGGCTGCCGGTCTCGTACCCACGGGGCCGGATGAGATGTCGGTGTACGTGCTGCGGCATTTCCGGCTCCCCAGCATCAACTTGCGCCGGGGTGTCCTGCGGGCCGACGGTTTCGTTTCCATCGATGCGACCTACCGGGGCGGGGAACTGGTGACCCGTCCCCTGATCTTCCAGGGCAAGAACCTGGTCATGAACTACGCCACCTCGGCGGCGGGAAGCGTGCGGGTGGAGATCCAGGACGCGGCGGGAAACGCCCTGCCGGGATATGGCCTGATGCAGGCCGTGGAGCATTACGGCAACAGCATCGGGCAGATCGTCACCTGGGACCGGGGTTCGGACATTTCCCATCTGGCTGGCCAAGCGGTGCGGCTGCGGATTCTGGTCCGGGACGGAGACCTCTATTCGATCCGGTTCAAATGACGCTTGCGGAGGCTCGGATCGGTTGACTTAACCCGGGGTTCCATGTAGGAACTAACTTCAGTCGGGAAGAATTCATTGAAACGCTCCAACCTTTCAATACTGCCCGTTTTTCTGTTGTCGATCGGTCTGTCGGCACCGCTGCCGGGACAGTCCTCCGATTTGCCCCCGCCTGCCGACAAGACCGTCGATTTCTCCAGGGACGTGGCCCCGCTGCTGGAGAGCCGCTGTTTTCTCTGCCATGGCCCGCAGCAGCAGATGAAGGGCCTGCGGCTGGACCGGGCCGAGGACGCCCTGCGGGGAGGAGAGTCCGGCGCCGTGATACGGCCCGGCGACAGTTCCCGGAGCCGTCTCATCCAGCTCGTCGCCGGAGTGATCCCGGGTCAGGTCATGCCGCCCGGAGGAACGGGACTCTCTTCCGATGACGTCGGGCTCCTGCGTGCCTGGATTGACCAGGGCGCTCGCTGGCCGGACGTAGAGGACGCCGCGGACACGAGTCCGGAGGCGAGAACCGAGTCTTCGCATTGGGCCTTCCGGTCCGTGGATCGTCCCGTCCCGCCGGCGGTGAAAGACCCCTCCTGGGTCCGGAACCTGGTGGATCGGTTCGTCCTGGCCAAATTGGAAGCTGAAGGGGTCGAGCCTTCTCCGGAGGCGGACACGGCGACACTACTGCGGCGCCTCAGCCTGGATCTCACCGGGCTCCCTCCGACGCTCGCCGATCTGGACGGGTTTCTGGCGGAGGAAAACGATACAGCCTATGAGAATGCCGTCGACCGCCTTCTGGAATCGTCCCACTTCGGCGAGAAATGGGCACGCCACTGGCTGGACCTGGCGCGGTATTCCGACAGCGACGGATACCGCCAGGACGACTTCCGGGCCCATGCCTGGCGCTATCGCCACTGGGTGATCCAAGCCCTGAACAACGACCTGCCCTTCGATCGCTTTACCCTGGAGCAGATCGCCGGGGACCTTCTGCCGGACGGGGGAATCGAGTCCAAGGTGGCCACGGGGTTCCACCGCAACACGCCCAGCAACCGGGAAGGCGGAACCAACATGGTCCAGTTCCGCTTCGAGCAGGTGATCAACCGGATCAACACCGTGGGGACGGTCTGGCTGGGACTCACGGTGGGCTGTGCCCAGTGCCACGATCACAAGTACGATCCCTTGAGCCAAAAGGACTATTACCGGCTTTTCTCCTTCTTCAATGACGCGGAAGAGGTGAACATCGACGCTCCTTTGCCGGGGGAGATGGGGCCCTATCTGCGGGAGGTGGTTTCGTATCGGCAACAACGAGCCGAGTTGCTGACCGAATACCGCGTGCCCGAGCTTCAGCCGGCGTGGGAGGCCAAGCTGCTGGAGGCGATGGCCCATCCGGGCCGGTGGCAGAATTGGGACAAGGCCGTGGGAACGGTCCGAGTCGGCGACATGCACCCTGTGTACGGGATGGGGGAGAAGATTCTCCGAAAGGACCCGCCGGAACGGAGCGAGAAGGAAGCCAAGATCCTCACCGAGCACTTTGTCCGGTATTCCAACCAAGTGGTGCCCAAGAAGGTCTACGAGGAAAAGCTCAAATTCGGAGAATTGCTCAAGAAACTGAAGGAGCTGGACGCCAAGTTTCCGGCTCTGAGCCAGGCCCAGACCATTGCCACCGAGGCGGAGGACCGTCCCGCCCATATCCACGTCCGCGGCGAGTTCAATCGCATGGGAGATCCGGTCGAGCCGGGCGTGCCCGGATTTCTGCACCCGGAGCCGGACAATACCTCCCCGCCCAGGATCCGCCTGGCCAGATGGATCGCGAGTCCCGAGAATCCCCTCACGGCCAGAGTGGCGGTGAACCGCCTCTGGCAGGAGCTGTTCGGACGGGGAATCGTGGTCACCACAGAGAACTTCGGGACGCAGGGTGAGAAACCGTCCCATCCCGAACTTCTGGACTGGCTCGCCAGCGATTTCCGCGAGAACGGCTGGAGCCTGAAGGGCGCCATCAAGACCATGGTCATGTCCGCCGCCTACCGGCAGTCCTCGGCGATCCGGCCGGACCTTCAGGCGCGGGACCCGGACAACGTCCTGCTGGCGCGCCAGGTGAGGATGCGTTTGCCGGCGGAGTTGATCAGAGATTCGGCTCTCGCGGTGAGCGGCCTGTTGAATCCCGCCGTCGGGGGAAAGAGCGTTCGTCCGCCCCAGCCCGGGGGGAAGATGCAGCGGAGGAAGTGGGTGGAGAGCGAGGGGCCGGACCGCTATCGCCGCGGTCTGTATATCCAGTACCAGCGCATGTTTCCCTATCCGTTCCTGGCAAACTTCGACATGCCGGGCGGTTATGATGCCGTCTGCCGCCGGGGCCGGTCCAACTCCCCGCTGCAGGCTCTCAATCTGCTCAACGACGAGGTTTTCTTCGAGGCCGCACAGGCGCTGGCCTTCCGGGTGCTGGCGGAAGGACCCGCCGATCCCCGGGAGCGCTTGGAGCACGCATTTCGGCTCTGTCTCGCCCGCTCGCCGGCTGACGAAGAGTTGGAGTGGTTGGAAACGGCCATGCGCCGTCAGTCGGAGATTCTGGAGCAGGAACAGGAGCTGGCGCGGTTGAGCCTGCCCGTGGAGTTTCCCGGAATCGCTCCGGCAGAGGCGGCCACCTGGGTCGGCGCCAGCCGGATTCTCTTGAACCTGGACGAGTTCATCACGCGGGAGTAGTCCCATGAACCTGGATAACGTTGGACCCATGTCGAACCGGCGCCTGTTCCTGGAGCGGACGGCCGCCGGGTTCGGCTCCCTCGCCCTGGCCCACCTCATGGCCAGCGAGGGCCTGACCGCCGCCGTGCCCAACGGGAACGGAGTGGTGAATCCCCTGCATCCCCGGGGACCTCATTTCCCGGCCACGGCCAAGCGCGTGATCTTCCTCTATATGTCGGGAGGTCCCAGCCAGATCGATCTCCTGGACCCCAAGCCGGCGCTGAAGAAATGGCATGGCCAACAGCTACCGGTCTCTCTGAGGAAGAATTTGAAACAGGCCTTCCTCAAGCCCACGGCCACCCTCATGGGCAGCCCCCGGGAGTTCAAGCCCCACGGACAATGCGGAACCGAGTTTTCGGACTACCTGCCCTATACCGCGGCTCACGCCGACGACATCTGCCTGATCCGCACCATGCAGACCGACGCCGTGAACCACGATCCCGGCGAGTTGTTGCTCAACGCGGGAACCAGCATCCTGGGGCATCCCACCATGGGGTCGTGGGTGACCTACGGTCTGGGAAGCGAGTCGCAGGATCTGCCCGGCTACGTGGTCTTGAGCACGGGCAGCCGGCCCAGTGCGGGTGAGAACAACTGGTCCAACGGGTTCCTCCCCTCCATCTACCAGGGGACCCCCTTCATGAGTACCGGGGACCCGATCCTCTACCTTTCGGATCCCCCCGGCGTCAATTCCAGCATCCAGAGAGTGCACCTCGACGCGCTCCGGCTCCTGAACGAGAAGCGGTACCGGGACACCGGCGACGCCGAGATCGGCGCCCGCATCGCCTCCTACGAACTGGCCTTCCGGATGCAGATGGCGGCCCCGGAGCTGCTGGACTTCACGCAGGAGTCACCGAAGCTGTTGGAGGAATACGGCGTCAACCGGGAAGGGAAGCGGGCCAAGTCGTTCGCGGTCAACTGCCTTCTGGCCCGCCGCCTGGTGGAGCGGGGAGTCCGGTTCGTCATGCTCAACCACGCCAACTGGGATTTCCACCACGGCCTCGAGAAGAGGATGAAGGAGTACAGTCACGATACGGACCAGCCCACGGCGGCGCTCCTGAAGGATCTGAAACAGCGGGGGCTGCTGGAGGAGACCCTGGTGCTGTGGGGCGGCGAGTTCGGCCGCACTCCCATGGGAGAGCCGGAGATCCACGGAGGCGAACCGGGGCGTGACCACCATCCCACCTGCTTCAGCATGTGGCTCGCCGGTGGCGGCATTCGCGGCGGGCAGGTGGTGGGCCGTTCCGACGAACTGGGGCTGTACCCGGTGGAGGACCCGGTGCACGTCCACGATCTACAGGCCACGCTCCTGCACTGCCTGGGGCTGGATCACACCCGTCTCACCTACCATCACATGGGCCGTGACTTCCGGTTGACGGACGTGGGCGGCAACGTGATGGAGAAGATGCTCGACGCCTGAAACCACAAGGCGTCACGAGTCCCATCAGGAGGAAACCATCATGGGAGAGTTGAAGCTTGCGTACAAAGCCCGGAGTTACAGCACCGGAACCCTGGGCCGGGCCATTTGCAGCGCCCGGACCCACCATTTCGTGGCCGACGACCTTGGGGGGGAAGAGGTGGGAGCCGGCGAGCTCTTCTTCTCCGGTGTCGCCGCCTGCGCCGTCAACATGGTGGAGCGCATCGCCGCGGCCGACGAGACCCCGCTGGAGTGGATGGACGTCTCAGTCGAGGCCTATCGCGATCCCGACCAGGACCATGGCGAGTTGACCCTCTACGAATCGGTCCGGGTCCGGATCGAGATGTGGGGCGTGAGCGACGACGATGCCGAAGTGTTGACGGGGTTCTGGAAGGCGCGCTGTCCCCTCTATGGCACGGTCGCCGCCGCGACTCCCGACACCACCGTCACGCTGGTCTCCCACACCGAACCCCGGCGCTGATCCGCTGGCGTCGAAGAGCCGGGGAAGCGTCAGTATTCACTAGTCAAAATCAAGTCATTCCTCCAATTTAGTGGATATAACTCCGCGAATCCTACACTATCCCTCTGGATCTGAACTGGGAGGAAGATCAACTCTCCTTCACCAGAGGGGAGTTATTCCCTTAGACGTGAAACTATGAACTTTGATTTCTTCCTGACGGAGCAGGTTGTCTGGCGGTACTGTGGGTTTATCGTATTTTTACTTTTTACATTCTCGGGGATTCTGATCTACCAAGCGATACCTCTTCATCGCAGACTTCACCAAGCGAAGCAGGAGCTCGATGGCCTGACGGGAGAAGAAGCATTTGCCAAGTCTTTCGAAACCTACAACAGCTATGCTGAGGAAGCGTTCGGTCTGCCGTGGAAGGAGTTCGTGGAGACGCTGGTTCTTCCCGGACCCGACTCCGATGAGCCGATCCGAAACCCCGGGGAAGTGTCAAGGTACTTAAACGACGCGACCATCATATTCCCCAAAATCCCATTCGGTTTTTACCACTCCGTACCGAACCTTCTGACCGGCCTCGGTATTCTCGGCACCTTCCTGGGTTTGGCCGGTGGTGTCGGATCGGCAAGTTCCGGTCTGTCTTCCGGCACACCGAGTCAGATCACGGCGTCGCTGGAGCAGCTCTTAGCCGGGGCGTCCCTTGCGTTCATGACTTCCATTGCCGGAATCGCATGCTCCATCTTGTTCGTGCCTGTCGAGCGAGTCACCTCACGACGACTCCAAATCACGCTGGACAGTTGGGTAGGAGCGATCGAGTCTCGCGTTGAGCGCGTCACGCGGGCCGGTGTTGCCCTACAGCAACTCAAGGAAGCGCGGCGAGCGTCGACGCAACTCGAACGCTTCAACACTGAGCTGATTTTCTCCATCGAGCAGGCCTTGGAAGAGAAGATTGCCGGTCGTCTGTCGCCGCAGCTTGAGCGGCTCGCGGAAACGGTCGAGGGACTCCGCCAAGATCGATCGACGGATGCCGGCCAGATGATCGAGCAGGTGCTCGGCCGATTCGCCGACGCCATGCAGGAACGCACCGGATCGCAGTTCGACGAAATGGCAACGATCGTCACGGATCTGAACCGCACCTTGAAGAACTCGGCGGACAGCATGGCGCAGACTCAGCAGGATATCCGCGCGGCGCTCGATTCAGTCATGAACACGGTCAGGGATTCTATGGACGCCGGAGCTGCGGCTATGACCGAGACGTTGCAGCGATCGCTTGGTGATGTGACCCGCGTGCTCGCAGACGCCTCTGGCAGTTTGGCGGAGCAGCTCACCGCTTCCAGCACCGCTGCTGCGACGGAACTTCGAGACACGTTGGGGTCCGTGACGCAGGAGTTGGCCGACACCGGCGTCGCCGCAGTTTCAAAAATCTCTGGATCATTGAGTGGTCTGGAGACTGCTGCGGAAAATCTCGACCGGTCCACGCGGCAAAGCCAGCGGATGCTGGCTGACATGACGAATTTCGTCGATCAGATAAACACGCTACGTGGCACCATCGAAGCCGCCCAGCGGCAGATCACGGAGGCCGCGGAACCTGTCAGCCGGGCGGCCGGCGATATTCGCCGCGCGAGCGACAAGACTGCCGACGTATTGGTACGGACGAGTGACATGGTCGAACGCGTTGACACCTTGGTCAACACCCTCGAACAGCACCAGCAGTCGGTCGCCGAAGCCTGGAGTCGGTACCAGAACCGCTTCGAAGACATTGATCTATCGCTCTCCAGGGTGTTCCAGCAGATGGACGATGGTCTTTCCGGGTACTGCGATCAGGTGAAGCAGTTCGCCAATGAACTCGACAAGACCACGTCGGAGACCGTGCAACATCTTGCCAGCGCAACTGCGGAACTCAGCAATTCCATCGAAGACCTTACCGGGCACGTCTGGAAGACTGAGCCGCGTCGGAAGACAAGGAGATGATTAGCGCTGGGAGACCGTCGCCGGATGCCGGCCAGGGTGGGCACAATTATCTCGCGAGTGTCAGCGACCTGGTTTCAGCGCTCATTTTCGTCTTCATCATCATGCTGGCCGTTTTTGCGTATCAACTTGCCAATGTCACCGAGGATCTGACAGCCGCTGATGAAACCCGTGACCGAATGCTTATGGAGATCGCCACTCGCCTCAAGGACTCCGGCATGCGGGTCGAGGTGCTGGCCGATCAAGGCGTCCTACGCCTGTCGGAAAACTCCATAAACTTTCCATCAGGAAGTGAAGTTCCCGCCTCCGACCATCACCAGAACGTGGGCCGTCTGGCGCAGGCCATCTCCGAGGTCGTGCCCTGCTATGTCTCCGCCGGTCGGGGTGCCTTCGCGTCGAGGGGTGATGGCTACGTGCCACCGTATTGTCAGACACCTGCCGACCCCTCGATGTACGAATGCCGGGAGGAGACGTTGCCATGGCTCCTCGAGACCTTGTTGATAGAGGGACACACCGACAACGTTCCGGTCGCCGCCGGCCGTCGTTTTCGGGACAATCTCGAACTGTCGTCGATTCGCGCCGCGACCGTGCAACGGATGATCATCGCGTGCGAGCCTGGAGTGGAAAACCTTCGAAACACAGACGACTATCCCATTTTGAGCACGAGCGGATATGGCGCCACCCGGCCTGTGAGCAACTCCTCTGTGCAGACCGACGACACGCGGCGCGTCAACCGCCGCATCGACCTGCGGTTTCTCCTTGAACCTCCGGAAGGAGCGCTGCCGTCGGACGAACCCGAGGTTCAGATCGGTGTCCGTGAAAGATATGGCGAAAGGTCGCCGTGAACGACGCCCCGTCTTTCAAGGAAGCGCTTAAGCGCTGGCCCGGCTTCCCGAAGCTCGAGCGCAGATTCGAACCGCGTCGCACTCACGCTGCGGCCGCCCAAGTGACAAGACGGTTGGGCGATATCGAGCCAAAAATGCCTGAGCCCTACGATCTGAAGGCCTTGTATTGGCGGGTCATGGGATCGTGGCGGCGTCACGGCTCTTTGGAGAGTGTCTCTTCGCGCGATCTTCAACGACTGCCGTGGGTCCTGTTCTACGAGCCCCGAGACCGGCGTCGCACCCGCCAGCAAGTTCCGGCCGGGTGGTTGGGCGGAAAACTTCGTGTCGTTCAGGATTACCGCCGATGGCTGTCCGTAACACGCCGAGCACGTCCTGTTCAGGCGCTGCTGCACGAGTTCCTGCGCGTCTACCCAACCGACCTGCCGACATTCGATGATCTCCGCGAGCTGCTTCAGGTGTCGGTGGTGGGCAATTCCTCGTCGCCGCCGTCTCTGCGGAAATGGCGGCAACGATGCCTCGACTTCCAACTCCTCGGAACCGACGGCGGCATGGGGTTCATGCGGAAGCTGATGACCGCCGATGAGGATCCTGGCAATATCCTTACGCACGCCGGATTCGACGCTGGTCTCGCCCGGTGCGGATTCCTGAAGTCGGGCATCCGTAAGTACCTTGGGAGCGTCAGACCTCGACCGACGCGGAATCGCATCGCCATCCCAGATCTTGATCGAGTGCTCGCGTTTCTCGAGTGCGAGGGCAAACTTCGTTTTGACGAACGGCTCGTACGCGTCGAAGTCGCTTCCGCACTGCTTCATCCCTTCGTCGACCGGCCGCCTAACTCGGCAACCAGGGAACGGTTGCAATCTTTCTTCGTGCGTCACTTCGGGCACCCGAACCTGCGGTCTCGCAAGCATAAATGGGCAGGTGTTCCGGATGACGTCAGGCAGGTTGTCATCAGATGGCTGGTCGAACGAGTGCTCGACCAGTTCTTTCTGCTCATCAAGGAGACCGCGCTCGACAGACATTGGAGGTACCGGGAGGCTCTTTGGAGAACGTATCTGCGGAACGGTCTGATCGATGACATCTGGTTTCTGTTAGGTACGCGTGCGGAGGACCATCTCAGGAATATCAACAGGGAAGACGCTCTGACAGGAACGACCGGACGACTCCACCATGCCGGGGGTGACCAGTCCGTGCTCCTATTGCGCATGCCGGGCGTGACCATCGCCGAATGGAGTCACAATGGCAGTTGCCGGTGCTGGCTCGACGGTAATCGTAACGCGCCCAAGCTGTACCAAAAGGAGTATTCTCGCCACACACTAATGCAGGGAAGTGACTTCGCTCAGCCGCACTTTGGAAGTGAACGAGGGTATTGGCAGGACCGAGTTGCAGAGTGGCTCCGGGATAACACCGGCGCGACGGTCAGTCCTCGGAGGCGGAGCCTAAGGTCCCGTACGAAGGGCGGGAGGTTTCCGGCCAGCGCCGGCTCTGCCGGTCTGAGTACGAGTCTGAATGATCCTGAACGTCAGTGGACGGCCATGGCCACACCGAGGGCCACGGTACCGACGTTGGCAGGTCTAATGGACGAGAAGATGTTCTCGTCTGAAGGTGTCACCTTCAAGATCCTGTTGAAGTTGATGGAAGAACACTCCAGGAAGCACAGGCTCAAGACGAAGGTGACATTGGGTCTGCTGAAGGCCCACGCCCGGTTCCGGGCCAAGAAGCCCGGTGTGACTTTGGAGATGGACGACAAGAGGGTACGCTTGATTAGGCTTGACCAGAGAGGAAGTTAGGAGTGAGCGCGCTGGAAAATAATCAATAATTCCCCGGTAAAAGCTGAGGGAGTGGAGAGGAAAATCCCAACCGCTGCCATCCCAAGACTGCCGAGTTCAATATATAATCCCCGATCTTGTGCCGAGCGAACTCTCGTTCGAGAAATCACCTGATGGATTAGTCGTCCGAGTCGGTGGCCCTGACCCTGTCCCAGTGAGCGAGTGGACATCCCGCGCGGGCGGGTCTCCGGGTGTCGGCACGCTGATTCGACTCCGTGAAGATGGTGGCGCCGTCGAACTGGACCGGTATTCGCTGAGCGTCTCTTGGATGAGCGTCGCCCGACTGACGCCGGACGAACTGCGTTTCACCGGGCTTCCGGATGTGGCGCCCTTCGCTCTGGAAGTCGTCGCCAACGGCGCCATTCACGATCCCGACTTCGAAATCCGCTGCGGATATATCCGGGATGGTCGGCGTGTTTTGGGCGTGCAACGCCAAGGCGCGTGGTTGCGCGCGGGCGGCGTCGACTACGTGCTCCTCGATCCGCTGTTCTCCATAGTGGAAGCCGTCGACCGGCTTCGTCGCGACGAAGACTCGAGGCTGGAATCGCGGATGCTCCGCTGGGGGCAGATCGTGGAGATGCTGCCGGCCGAGGTTGTCGTCGAAGACGATAATCTGCGATTGCTCAACATCGTGGTGGCATCAAGTTTCGAGCTGGACCCCTTCCTCGACGACCATGGCGAGCCGAACTTCGACCCCGTCGTCGGCAGGCGGGAGACCTGTGAAACCGAGACCGGTGAGACCGAACAGGTTTTTTCTCGCGTCCTGCCGGCCGCCCGGCAGCGGCAATTCGCCCGGCGCTTCCGCCACTTGCGCCGTGTGAAGCATCGGTACGCCGCCGGAGGCAGCACCTTTGTGGTGTTGACGCCGGAGGTCGAGCGCGCCCTGGGCGCGGTTCGGCAGGCACAAGCTGGAACTGCCGACGAACGTCGCGAATTCTTGAAAAATGTTTCCGGTTATTTGCGCGGCGCATTCTCCGACGACGATTCCGTCGATCTTGACCATATCTTCAACGACGATGGATTGAGCGAGCGGGTCAGCGGCGTCGGTATCTGGGTCGAGAAAGTGGTCCCCTGGGTACTCCAAGCGTCGGAGCCCTGGTTACCACCCGAGAAATTAGGGTTTCTCGTCGGCGAGCACTTGGTGTCCGTGTTGGCGGAGGAACTCCCCGACGTCGTCGCCAGCATCAAGAATGCGGCCTCGCGTGGCGAACCGACGGTCCGGCTCAATGACGGCACCTCAATATCGACCGACGCATCGACCATCGAAGCCGCCGAGGAACTCCTTCGCCGTTCGCAGCCCGCACCGCCGGCCTCGGAGGTTCACGAACCATCTGGGCCAGATGAACCAGACAGTTCGGGAGCGTCCAATCAGGTGTTGCTCGTCATCGACAATTTGGAAACCGTCCGTTTCCGGCGTGAAAGAAGGAAATGCGAACCCGGAATTACCACTGTTCCAATCAAGTTGCAGTCGGAACTCATGCCTCACCAGCGCGAAGGGCTGGATTGGCTGCAGCGTCACTGGGAAGCCGGGAGTTGGGGCGTCCTGCTCGCCGATGACATGGGATTGGGCAAGACCCTCGAAGCGCTGGCGTTTCTTTCCCGTCTCCAGGCCCACGCACGGGCCCGGCGCCTGCCCCACCGGCCGATGCTAATCATTGCCCCGACCGGCCTGCTCCGGAACTGGAAGGACGAGCACGACAAGCATCTGTCCGGACCCGGACTCGGCCGCGTCATCGAAGCTCACGGCATTGGGTTAAGGAGACTCAGAATGAGGAGCAGTTCCACGACTGGCCGCGGAGCCGAACTCGCCTTCGGACAACCTCTGCTGGACGACGTGCCATTAAAAGAGGCCGATTGGGTGCTCACCACGTACGAGACTCTTCGCGACTATCAGCACAGTTTCGGGCGCGTCCGCTGGCGCGCCGGTGTTTTCGACGAAGCCCAGAAGATCAAGAACCCGGGCGCCCGAGTCACGGATGCGGCGCTTGCCATGAACATCGATTTCGCCATCATGATGACGGGCACTCCCGTGGAGAATCGTCCCTCCGACATTTGGTCGATTCTCGACCGGGCCGAACCGGGCATGTTCGGAACGCTGAAAGAGTTCAGTCAGCGCTATGAAACAAGTAGCGACGATCGGGAGCAGCCGCTATCGGAGCTTCACGGCATGTTGTCGAACCCGGCCGACGCGACCACGCCCGCACTGATGTTGAGGCGGCTCAAGGAAGACCACCTCCCGAAGCTACCGGAAAAGAAGGTGCATCGGCGCGAAGTGGAAATGCGTCCGATGCAGGCGAACCGGTACGCGGAGATCGTGCTGCAGGGGAAACAGGGGGCCTACATTCTCCAAACCCTCCACAATCTTCGAAGCGTCTCGTTGCATCCGGCGTCCCCGGACGAGCTGGACATGGAAGCTTACATTCGGGAGTCCGCAAGGTTGTCCGAGACCTTCCGGATTCTGGATGACATATCGGCGCGGGGAGAGAAAGCGTTGCTCTTCGTCGAGACACGTATCATGCAGGACTTTCTGCTTGTGGCGCTAAGGCGCCGCTATGCCCTGCCCGAGGACGTTCTCGTCATCAACGGATCAGTCCCCGGTGAGGTTCGCAAGGCTCGCGTCGATACGTTCCAGGACCGGACGGGTTTCGACGTCATGATTCTGGCGCCTCGTGCCGGCGGAGTCGGTCTGACGCTGACGGCGGCGAATCATGTGATCCACCTCTCGCGCTGGTGGAACCCGGCCGTGGAGGACCAATGTACGGATCGGGTATTTCGGATCGGGCAACACCGGACGGTACATGTCTACCTTCCCCTGGCCCGACACCCGCTCTTCGGCGATTACAGCTTCGACCTGAGGCTCGACCAGCTGATGGAACGAAAGCGGGAAACGAACCGTCGGGTGTTGGCTCCGGTCGGCGCTACGGGAGACGACATGCGCGAACTCTTCCGAAGCACGATGAGAGACGCGCCCGGCGGCGTCTCGGAACGAAAAAATCATGTGACCAACCCGAGATGAAATAGCTGGGCCGGTGGCAATGAGACTGCCCAGGAACGAGATAGGATGGACGCAGGAACAGCTGGCAACTTAGTAAAGCGCAGAGACAGTTCTGGCAAAGACAGAAACCCTTCCATGGGATGCGGTAGATCATCTGGAGACGGACGAGGACATGGCCGCCTCCCTGGAGGCGGCGCTCGAAGATGGTGATCCTGCGCCGATAATTGCCGTATTGGGAGACATCGCACGCGCCAAGGGCATGACCAGGATTGCACGGAATGCGGGTCTGGGCCGGGAGAGTCTCCAAAAGGCGTTGTCTCCTGATGGTAATCCAAGATTCGCCACCGTGCTCAAGGTCGTGCAGACCCTGGGACTCCAACTTCACGCAGCGCCGGCTCGAGGTTCGGCCAATCGGTAACAGGCGGGATTTCGGGCGCAGCCCCCAAGGGAATGCCGGAATCCCAAAGTGGCGAGCCGGTACAGGACTACCACTCCAGCCGTTTCAACATATGACCGGTAGTCGGCGGCGAGGCCGGGGCGGCGTCAACTGACTCTCGGAGACATTTCCCGCCCGCTTACTTTTCGCACTTCAACACGCACATACCCATCGCCAACAAAAGCGGTGGCAGTATCGCGTCGATGAAGCCCCAGACCAGCGTGACTGTGTCGTCCCCTACCGCGGTAAAGCTGGGGCTCACGTAGTTGAACCAGTTCCAGAAGAACAGGATTCCTACGAAAACGAACCCGTAGAACAGCGTGTTGGCTGCCAGGTAATAGCGAGTGACCGGAGCCTCGCCGCCCTCACGGTCGGCTCTTCTCTTGCAGCCGTAACTGCAGACCAGGCTCAGGACGACGGCAATGGCCATGAGCGGGTTGATGTAGCTCCAATTCGGAGTGTACGGATCGGAGGCGGTGGACGTGTAATACAGCGGCTCGATGATCGTATGGACCGCGACAATCACCGCTACCGCGATCAGATAGACGCCGATGATTCGTTTGAGCTGTTCCATGGGTTTACGCCTCCTGTTCGATGTCTCCGATCATGCATTTTCGGATCAAGGCGCGCCAAAGCACCCAATCTCTCTCGGAGCTGCCTGGCGCTGAGAATCTCATGCATCGGAGTCCTCTCGTCACAAAGTTCAACCTAAAATAATCTTTTCTGGGAATCGAGGCGAGTGGCATGCGCCGCATGGCGCTTGCATAGGCGGTCCAACCAGCGAGGAATCATTGTGAGGAAGTGGGGAACCTCGATATCATGGGCACGGTTTCCTCGTAAAGATGGGCACAGATTGCGTTTCAATGTGTGTTGAATCGTCGTCACGAATACAGACGTAACCTCCTGTTCTCCAGGTGACGCGGTCGGGCCGCCGCGCCGGGTCGGACTCCCGCTCAGATCCTTGAGCCAAATCCCTTTGCGATTGGAATCGCAGGAAGACGACTGGAGTGAAATATGAGCTGTCCTAAACCCGAAGACGCCGTCGCGATCGTGGGTTACAGCTACCGCATGCCGGGCGGAGTGGACACCGACAACGATTTCTGGCGTTTGCTCAGCGAACGCGAGATCGTTCGCGAGCCGATCACGGAACGGTACGGTCGAGGCTACCGCCCAATCGGAGAATTCTCCGGCCCGGGCCGGTTTGCCAGCGCATACGAAGGGCTGATCCGCGAGGAAGGGGAGAAGCTCTTCGATCGCAGCCTTTTCGGGATGTCGCACCACGAAATGCTATCCGCCGACCCCCACGTGCGGATGCTGTTGACCTGCACCTGGGAGACCTGTGAGCGGGCGGGATGGGGCCTGCAGTCACTGCACAACAGCCGCACCGGTGTGTTCGTCGGCGCGCAGGTTCCGGCGACGTCCAACTGGCGCCGGCCGCTCGGTGCGACCGAGTTTTCCATCGCCAGCATCAGCGTGGCCATGCTGGCCAACCGCATCTCCTACCACTTCAACTTGATGGGGCCGTCACTCGCCTGCTGCACGGCTTGTTCCGCCAGCTTGACCGCGCTGCACACGGCGTTGAACGCACTACGCACGGGTGATTGCGAACAAGCCTTCGTCGGGTCGGCCAATTACCTGGGTTCCGCCCGGCTCAGCACGGGCTTCAATGCGTTGGGTGTGATCAGTCCGGACGGGAGATGTCATTCCTTCGACGCGGAAGCCAACGGTTACATGCGCTCGGAAGGAGCGTTCGTCTTCGCCATCAAGCCTTTGGCGGCGGCCGAACGGGACGGCGACCCCATCCACGCCGTGGTGGAGGCGACCGCAATCAATGCGGCCGGTGCAGCCGATGGCGCTTCAGGCTTGGCGGCGGGACGGTACATCACCGCACCGACCCGGCACGCGCAGGTGGAGCTGATGCGCACGGCCTGCGCGCGTGCAGGCCGCGCGCCAGTGGAATTCGACTATATCGAAGCCCATGCCACCGGCACGGTCGTGGGGGACCGCATGGAGGGCAATGCCATCGCCGAAGCGTTTGGCGGCGCCCGGCGCGAGGCGCCGCTGCGGGTTGCCGGCGTCAAGAGCAACGTGGGGCATATGGAAGCCGCGGCGTTCACTTGTGCTCTGCTCAAGGTCGTGCTGATGATGCAGCGGCGTACCTTCGCGCCGGTGTCGAAGAACTACCTGGTCCCGAATCCGGAGATCGACTTCGAAAGTTGCCCGATGCAGGTGCAGACCGCTTGCGAACCGTTCCCCGATCACCCGGTGGTGGTGGGCATCAACTCGTTCGGTTTTGGCGGGTCCAACGGGCACTGCGTGGTGAGCGAATATCGTCCCGAGCACCGGCAATTCTGGTCGATACCGCTGGCGCCGACGGCAGGTTTCATGATCCCCCTGTCGGCGCGTACTGCCGGAGCGCTTGAAAAAAGCGCGCGAGAACTCCGGGAAACTCTGGATGATCAGGAACTGGACATCTATACCCTGGCGGGCAATCTCAGCCGTCGCCGCACCCATTTCGCGGCGCGGACCTCGTTTGCGGTACACACTCAGAAGGAACTGATCGATGCCTTGAAGGGATTCGAGAACGATCCCGTTCCCATGACTACGGTTGATGAGGGAGAACGTCGGATCGCCATGGTCTTCTCCGGACAGGGAACCCAGTGGGCGGGTTGCGGCCGTGCGCTCTACGATGCCGATCCGGTATTCCGCCGCACAATCGATGCGATTGAGGCACATTGGAGGGAGCACTCGGAGATCTCGTTGCGGGAGGCCTGTTTCTCCGCCCCCCAGGAGGCGCTCAATGAGGTCCGGTTGGCCCAGCCGGCCATATTCATGCTCCAGTGCGCCTTGGTGGAATTGTTCAAGACCTGGGGCGTCTATCCCGACTGCGTGGTTGGACACAGCTCCGGCGAGGTGGCCGCCGCCTATGCTTGCGGGGCACTTTCGTTGCCAGAGGCGACGCGCCTCGTATTCCATCGCGCCACGTTGCAACAGCGCACGGCCGGCTCCGGACGCATGCTGGCGATCGGCCTGGATCGGCCGGGCGTGGAGGAACTGCTGGAGACGTGGCCGATTTCCCCGCGGCCCGGGGAAGACAGGGCGGCACCGGTCGAGATCGCGTGCGAGAACGCACCGGCCAGCACGGTCATCTGCGGCAGGGAAAACCTCCTGCGGCCCATCATGGAGGAATTGGATCGGCGCAACGTCCAGAATCGTCTTATTCCGGGCAACATCGCATTCCATTCCAGTGCCATGGAACCGATCCGGAAGGACGCACTTTCGGCCCTGACCTTTCTGAACGATTGCCCGATCGATGCCGACGTGCCCATGGTTTCCTCGGTGACAGGTGTGCAAGCGGAGAGGCTGGACAACGTCTACTGGTGGTCGAATATCCGCCAGCCCGTGTGCTTTGCGGCGGCGATGGAAACCATCATGCGGAGCTGTCGGCCGAATGTCGTCTTGGAGATCGCTCCGCACAGCGCCTTGCAACCCACCATCGCGCAGTGCCTGGAAGGCAATGCTGAGAGCCCGGCCTGCATTCCGACGCTGATGCGGGACACCGACGTCTGTCTCGGTTTCCAGGAGGCGTTGGGTGCGCTCTTCAGGGTGGGAGTGAACCTGGACTTCGCCGTCCAGTATCCTCGCCCCGAACCCATACCCCACCTGCTACCCGGATATCCGCGGGACGATCAGTCGGCGTCCGACGATATGAGCGACGACGAAATGTTCCTCAATCTTGGTGAGTACTCACATGGCCCTCTGATCGGACATCGGGTGCCATGCGAACACCTGCTGTTCGAAGCGCGGCTCTCGGAGCAGGATTTTCCATGGTTGGCGGAGCATCGTGTGCACCATGCTTCGATCATGCCGGCGGCCGGTTACATCGAGTTGCTCCTGCAGGCGTTCGGAGGAATTCCGCTGCATGTGGAAACCTTGGAATTCCTGCAGCCGTGTCCGATCGCCAAGACTCCGGTGCGGCTGCACACCGAATTTTTTCCGGTGGCCAACGCGCCGGACGAATTCACCTTCACCATCTCGTCCCGATCTTATGAAACCGATGCTCACAGCGAGATGCACTCGCGCGGAAAGTTGCGCTTGGTAAACGGCGACTACCCCGTAAACGTGCCGCTGCGCTTGGCGGATATCGACACGACTGTTTTCGAGCCCTACTACTTCGTGGGCGAGAGCGACTTCTACGAGCGTATCGATGCCAGCCTCGGCGAGACCTTCCAGTACGGTCATTACTTCCGGAATATCAAGCGCGTTTTGTGGGAAGGCAATTCGGCCGACTATCTGTTCGACGTCGAGATGGATGAGCGGTTGTGGACGACCGGCCGAGAGGAAGGATACGTCGCGAATCCGGCACTGCTCGACGGAGGACTCCAGATCTTTCTCTATCACCTGCTGCGCGCGACGGATATTTTCGCCATGCCGCGCCAAGCTCAAGGAGTGACGTTCCTGCGTCCGCCGACCGGTCCCCGTCTGACCTGTTACGTGAAGAAAGAAAAGGACTGGGCGGACGTGAACGAATTGGGGCAGTTCACGGAACGGCGTGGTGAGCGATCCGGGGGCAGCATCCGATTCTACGACGGCGACACGGGCGACCTGGTTGCGTGTATCGATGCCTATGTCTCGTTCAACTCGAACCCACGCTGGAACGACCTGCCGCACAGCAAGCACGTCGTCTCCTGGCAGCCCAAGTTCGTCGATGGCGCGCAGTCCCTGTTGCAGCTCCTGCCGGACGGCGAGATCGAGCCTGCGGCGTTGATCGCCGCCCTGGAGCGGACAGGCGGCGACCGCCGCGCCTGCCACGTCGTCGAGTTCGCGGGCGGGCGCCTCCCTGAGGAAACCATCCTTCATCAATGCCTTGACACCTTGGATGACGCCGGCCCGCAGAATGAATTCTGGCTGGTCGGCGACACGCAGGAGCAGACCCGCGCCCACTACGACGCCCTTCATGGCCGCGAGACCGCCATGCGTTTTGCTGCCCTGGACCTGGGCGCGGAGCAGGCGCCGGAGCTGGATGCCGGACTGCTGCGGCAGCATGCGGCAGAGCTCCTGTTGCTCCATGATGACGCCTCCACCCTGGGCCTGGAGCAATGGCTTCTGCTGTGCCGCCTGGCCGTCCCCGGCGGACTGGCGTTGGTGGTTCACAGCGACGGAAAAGGGGCGGAGCCGGAAGGAGGCTGGACCAAGGTGCGCGCCGGCCGCCACTCGACTCTGCTGCAGGCGCAGGGCTCCACCATGGATTCGCCCGGGAGTCATAGACTTTCCGGACCCAGATGGGTCATCGGCGAGCCTGAGAGTCTGGCGGCCGTGTGGCTGGACCGCCTCGAAGGATGCGAGGCGGTCTCCATTTCACACGCGGAATTGGCCGACGATCGTATCGGGGCGCTTGCCGACTGGCCTGGGGCAGCCGATCTGGAGGCGATCGACATTTTCTGCGGCGCCGATCCGGAAGACCCGACCGGACAAGAACTCGTCACGCGTCTGGTCGGTTTCGTCAAGGCCCTGATCCCCTTCCGTGTGGAGCGGGCACGCCGCCCGTGCCGCATGACTGTAGTGACGCGCCGCGCGGCGCTGGACGTGGCCGAACCGCGTGCGACCGCCGTCTGGGGAGCCCTTCGCAGCATCAGCCAGGAGATCACCGCGGACGTCGGCACGGAGGCGGCCATTGAATTTCGACTCGTGGATCTGGGGGACGCCGAGGATCTGCAGACGTTGGAGTGGCTCGGCGCACGCGACCTGCGTGAACGGGAGCTGGCGGTTCGCGGGAACCGCTTGTGGGCGCCGCGGCTCATCCACCTCCGGGAGCGGTCCCCACTCGTACCGGCGGGCGACGAGGCAACTTACCGGCTGGCGTTGGACAATCCGGGCCAGATCGGCGGCCTGCAGATGAAGACGTACGACGCTGCGCCTCTGGGACCGCACGACGTGGAGATCGACGTGGCGGCGGCCGCGCTCAATTTCCGCGACGTCATGGTGACGCTGGGGTTGCTGCCGGCGCTCTCCTACGAGCGTTCGGCCCTGGGACGCTCGGTGGGGATAGAAGCGAGCGGAGTCGTGCGCCGCGTCGGCGCCGGCGTGCGCACCTGCGGCGTCGGTGACGCCGTGGCCTTCACCCAGGGCGGCTGCATCACCAATCGAGCCGTGGTCAAGGATTACCTGGTGTTCGTCAAACCTCCCTCTCTGAGCATGGAGGAAGCCGCTTCGGTCCTTTCGGTCTACGTCACGGCCTACTATTCCCTGGTGTATCTCGCACGCCTGCGCAAGGGCCAGCGCGTGTTGATCCACTCCGCCATGGGTGGCGTGGGCCAGGCGGCGATCGCCTTGGCGAAACACGCCGGGGCGGAGATTTTCGCCACGGCCGGCAGCGGTGAAAAACGCGAACAACTGCGTGCGCTGGGCGTTCGCGAGGCGTTCGATTCTCACAGTTTCGACTGGTACGAAGGGGTGATGTCGGCCACCGGCGGCGAGGGAGTGGACGTGGTGCTGAACTCCCTGGCCGGGCGTCACATCGCCCTGTGCCTGGAAGCGTTGCGGCCGGGTGGCTGGCACTGCGAGATCGGCAAGGTGGACATCTATGCCGATAACTCTCTCAGCCTGAGCGTCTTCCGAAAGAACCTGCGCTTCGCGGCGATCGACATCGACCGTCTGATGAGCGATGACCCGGAGCTGGCACGTGAGCTTTCCCAGGATTGCATGGATCTGCTGGAGGAAGGAGCCGTGCCGCCATTGCCCATAACCTGCTTCGCTTTTGGGGACTATGCGGACGCGCTCCGCCTGATGACCACCGGCCAGCACACGGGGAAACTGGTCCTGCGAGGTCCGCAGGACCCTGGCGCCGAGGGCTTTCCGATTGTCGATCTGCGCCCGTATCTTGACCCTGAGGCGACCTATCTGGTGACCGGTGCACTCGGCGGATTCGGCCGGCTGTTGCTGCCCTACCTGGCGGCCGCTGGCGCGCGCCACGTCACCTTGATGGACCGCGATCCGCGGCGCCGGCGCAGCGTCGACTGGGTCCGGAAGACCAGCGCCTTGTGGTACCTCGCTGAGGAGATGGAGATCGATATCGTCTCCGGTGACGTCGCCCGGGAGCCGGATGTCCGGCGATGTGTAGAACAGTTGAATCGACCGCTGAAGGGCGTGTTTCATCTCGCGGGCACATTGGACGACTGCCTGTTGGCCGACATGACACCCGAATCACTGGCCAAGGTATTCGCACCGAAGGCGCACGGCGCCCTCAATCTCCATAAGGAGACCTCCGGTTGCCCGCTCGACCACTTAGTCATGTTCTCTTCCATCGCCTCGACGTTCGGCAATCCGGGACAGATCAATTACAGCGCCGCCAACGGGTTCCTGGACGGCTTGGCGGGCTTTCGCCGCCGCCAAGGGTTGCCCGCGTTGTCCTACAATCTGGCCGCCGTCGCCGAGGCGGGTATGGCCTCGCGCAACCTGCATGTCCTGCGCATCACCCGGTCGTCGGGCATGCCTCCGGTCAGCGCCGATTTCTCCATCAGCAATCTCGATTACGCCATGCGCAGCATGAAAGACCGGGATCACCTCATCACAGCCGTGTTCTCCCGCCCGCCAATGACGGTCGATTCGCCGGACTACATGCGCACCGGACGCATACTCGGCAACCAGGACGCGTTCGCAGTGGAGACCGGCAGCCGACTCACGTTGGATTCCGTCGTGGCGCAGATCGCCGGAAAGGTGGCCGAGCTTTGCGGGCACGATGAGGGCGGTCCGGACGAACCGTTGTCCAGCTTCGGCCTCACCTCGATCTCGGTTGCGGAGCTGGGGGCTTTCATCCGGATGCAGTTCAACTATCAGGTCAGTGCTCTCGAACTGATGACCACGGCCTCCCCCTTCTCGCTGGCACAGGACATCATCCATGGGACGAAGGATGTCGAAGAGGACGAGGCCGGGACGGAAACGGCCGGACGTGAGGATGTAGACCGTGCCGGCGGGCGAAGCGTCCGCCGTGCACCATCGGCTTTCGCCAACCGGCTGGAAGACCACTTTCCGCATGGGTATGGGTTGGACCGTGACTCCAAAGAGGAACTCGCAATCCGCTGACTTCCAGAGGCTGATCCGAATTCCAGACCGCCGAGGAACGAGAAGTGACTAAAATCTCCTCTACCGACACCAAAGTACCGCCGCTCGTCGGAACGTTGCCGCCGCAGTGTCAGAAGGACATCGAGATCATGCGCCGGTCCATCCATGCCTCCGTCCGCCAGGAGACGCCGGTCGACGCTGTGTCTCCAGCCGATTTCCGGGAGGTCTTTTTGACCGGGGCGACCGGCTTCATAGGCCGGTTTTTCCTGCGCGACCTGCTTCAGATGAATGCCCGTCTCGTCGTGCACTGCCTGGTCCGGGCCGATAGTGAAGAGCATGGATTCGAGCGTCTGCGCACCGCCCTGCAAGAGGCGGATCTCTGGGAGGACACTTTCGCTCCGCGGATTCGCGTTGTGGCCGGGGACATCGGCCAGGCCCGATTCGGCCTGAGCTCAGCCGATTTCAACGACTATTCTCAGCGGATCGACGCCGTCTACCATCTTGCGGCCGATATCAATCTATCTTCCTCCTACAAGGCCATCCGGGAACTCAATACGCTCAGCGTTGGAAATCTGATGGAACTCTGTGTGCGCAGGCGCTTCAAACACCTGTTCTACGCCTCGACCATGGGCGTGTTCCCACAGTATTTCTATTCCTTCGCACGCGAATTCAAAGACCGCCCTATTGGCCACCAGATGCAGCCGGATCTCGACGCCATGAAGCGAGAGTTTCCGATTGGTTTGTTGGGCTACTCATGGAGCAAGCTGGCAGCCGAGCAGGTCCTTCTGTTTGCGCAGCAGGCCGGTATGCCGTTGGCGATATTCCGGCTGCCGCATACCAATATTTCCAGTACGGGTTTCGTCCGGGCAAGCGACTTGGCTGTGAAGATATTTGCTGCCGCGCTGGAGGCCGAAACCATACCGGAAGGGCTCACTTTTCGATCCGGCCACGAGGCGGTCGATACGCTGAGCCGAGTCTGCACGGCCATCTCCTTGAATCCCAAACGGCGTTTCACCATCTACCATTGTTGCAACCCGCAACTGGATTATTACGATCTCGAATTCGCCGATTTCGGGACCTATCTGCCCGAAGTTACCTACGAGTCGTTCAAGCGCGCCTGCCAGGCAATGGAGAACTCAGCGCTTCACGGACAATGGGCGGTGCTCGATCATTTCGCGAAGTATTGGTTCAGCCAGGACAAACCGCAGCGCAGGTTTCCCATTTCGGACCGTGCGCTCCGGGAGGACTGTCCGCACCCGATCAAATGGCCGGGTGTGCTGACGAAGCTTCGACACTCCTACCAGTGGGTCATGGACCACCAATGGCAATGGCCCCATCCGATATCACAGGGCCGCCTGGACTTCGGCGGTCTGATCTCACGGGCGGAGCGCTACGCCGAGGACAACGGAGTCCCTTTCGATCAGGCGTATCCCTCCTGGATGCGTCGAAACCTGGAGCAATTGGTTCGCGCTGTCAAAAATTCCGAGGTCAAACTGCTGGAGGACAAGCTTCCTGGACTTGTCTTCGACTTCAGCCGCCTCCTGCGGAATAACGCTGCGTTTGCCCGGGAACGGATGCAGTACCCGGAAATCGAAAGGGAGGAGATCACGCGTCCGATTTTCATCGTCGGGATCAACCGAACCGGCACGACCTACCTGCATCGCCTCATGGCGCGTGACCCGCGGTTCTGGTCGCTACGGGGCTACGAGTACGCCGCGCCGGTTCTGTCAAGGGAGGAATACGCCACGATCGGGGGGACACCGGAGGACCCCCGCCGGGCGCGGGTCGAGGAAATGCTCGAATCGTCCCGGGTGGTCGAAATCTTCAAGGGGGTACACGACTTCAATATCGACGAACCGGCGGAGGATTTCCCGATCTTGAACATGGCCTTCGGCGCATGGACTTCTACCGTTCGATTTCACATCCCCGAATTCGGCCGCTGGCTGGCTGCCACCGGTTCAAAACATGCCTATGCGTACCACCGCCGCATCATGCAGAGCTATACGTGGCAGCGTCGGCAACGCCAGCCTGGGCACCAGGGGCAATGGTTGTTCAAGATGCCCTTTCACCTCATGGAGTTGGAAACCCTGGCCGAGACCTATCCCGACGCCCTTTTCATCCAGACCCATCGGAGCCCCAGCGAATTTATGGGGTCCTGGAACAGTTTCGTGGAAAAGGCGCGCTCGCTATCCGTCCACCCGCAGCCACGAGAAGTCCTGGGCACCGAGTTGCTGGACTTCATGAGCCGCATGATGGAGCGAGCCGTGCATTTCCGGGAAACCCATCCCGAACTGGAGCACCGGTGGATGGACGTGAACTACGTCGATCTGGTGGAGGATCCACTGGCCGTGGTGCACGGTATCTACGAACGGTTCAATTGGCCGCTCAAACGGTCGACGCTGAACACCATGGACGACTGGCTGTTCCAGCAGGCGCAGCGTCGCCGCAAGCAGCCGAAACACCGCTATGATCTGGCGGACTACGGCTTGACGTCCGAGGAGGTCAACGCTGCATTCGCAGGTTACTGGGACTTTCTTACCCGCAGGGACATTCGCAAATCCGGTCTGTGATCCGGTCTTGCCGGCGCCTTGCCTCGTCCCACCAGATCATCTCGGCAGGACCGGCGCCGCTGCCGTTAGTCCGTCTTTGCGATGACCTTGTCCAGCGCTTGCTCGGCCGAGTTGAACATTTCCTCCAGAATCTTGTGGCGACGTTTCCGGAGACGCTCGACAAAACGCCACAGGGAATTCGTAATTTCAGCGATCGCCGTCTCCCGTGCCTGGAGGGAGAGGGTTCGGTCGTTCTTGTATTCGTATTTCTCGATCGTGAAATTGGCAATGTCCCGAATGTTCTCTCCGACGATGTCGAAGTTGATCGCGCGTTTCATCGGGATGGTGCTGGCCGTCTGAGTTGCCGTCCGGTCGCTCTCGAAGCCTGTCACGCCCGTGATGGTTTGAATTGCTTCGCTTTGAGATTCGTAGAGTGGGATGATCTGATCAAAGCCGCTCACGGTGACGATATCGTGGATCGAGCTGGAGAGGTTGCAGATGCCGAAGGCCTTTCCCGGTTCGTTGAACTTCTTGGCAACGACCAGGCAGACGCGAAGTCCCGCGCTGCTGATGTAGCCCAACTGCCCAAAGTCCAGAATCATCGCGTTTTCATCGAGATCGATTCCCGACTCCAGGATATTCTGGCATTCAAGGTAATTGCTTCCGTCGATGCGCCCGACGGGCATGGCAATCAAAATTCCTGCTCTCCTGCTCCATTTGACTAGTGGCGGCATGTTTTTCTCCTTTTGGCCATAGAATAGCACCTTCCCCATTCGACTCATACCCGCGTCGAGCCGGTCGCCAAACAGAACCCACAGCGCTTGTCCGCCGTACCCGGTTCTGATATCGAATGGATGTCCGGCACAGGAATTCTTGTGATCGAGGTACGGCGCACGACCGGAGCGCCGGGGAGTTGACCGGAGTGGAACCCAGATGTCTCGACTATCGCCTCACTGCCAAGGAACTCTGCCAGTTCGAACAGGATGGTTATTTCATCGTTCCCGACGCCCTCCCAGCGCCATTGGTTCGCGGCTTGGCGGCGGTAGTGGACCGCCTCGACCGCCAACATCGCCTGGAAAACGTCATTGATGACGGGGAGATGATCCACATCCTGGACTTTATCGGCCGGGATGAACTCTTCCTCCGCTTACTGGATTGGCCTCTGACGTTCCCCAAGGTGTGGGGAATCCTGGGCTGGAACATCCAGCTCTATCACACCGACATGATCATTACCCCGCCCCGAAGGATTCGGCCGCCGGGGAAGAGACGGCTGGAATGGCATCAGGACAGCGGACGCCTGAACCTGGAATTGGAAGGCGACCCCCGTCCCCGGGTCTCGCTGAAGATCGGTTTCTTTCTTACGGACACCTCGAAACCCGGCTGCGGGAACTTCACCATCGCGCCTGGAAGCCACCGGCGCAACCGATTGGAACTGCCCAACGACGGCGTTTCAGACCCGGACGATGCCCGGACCGTTTGTGTGCCGCCGGGCACGGCAGTCTTCTTTGACCGCCGTCTCTGGCACACGGGAAGTCCCAACGATTCGGACTGGACACGGAAAGTTCTGTTCTACGGTTACAGCTATCGGTGGCTCCGGCCCCGGGACGACATGACCGTCGATCACCTGATGGATGATTGTGACCCCATCCGCCGGCAACTCCTGGGCGCCAGCACCGGCGGCATGGGTTACACCACTCCGGGCCCGGCCGATGTGCCGCTGAAGGCCTGGATGGAACGGCATTTACCGCCGGAAGACGTGCCCGCTTAGCTGTTTTCGCCGTGCACCTTCGCCTTCGGCCGGTGGCGAAGGTCGTAGCGAAACGGTATATTGTCGGTCAAAGTGTCGGCGGCGGCGCTCGTACCCGAGCATTGCGACCCGTCGTCCTGCTTGAAACCAAGGATCTTTTCCGCGTGGAGAGTCCATGTTGCAAGATCGTCGAACATTCCTGAAGGCCGCCGGGGTGAGCATGGCTCTGCCGTGGCTGGAGTCGATTCCCGGCGTGGTAGCCGCGCCCGTGGGAGACGTGGCGGCCGGGCCGCCCATTCGCTTCGTGGCGACCTTCTTTCCCCTGGGCGTCAACACCCATGAGTGGGGCGCCTCCGGCGAGGGCTCGACGCTCACACTCAAGCCGACCCTGGAACCGCTCCGGCCGATGCAGCACAAGGTCAACATCCTGCAGGACCTGTCCCATCCCCATTTGAAGAAGCTGCGGGGACACGCCGGGAAGGTGGCATCCCTGTACACCGGCGAACCGGGCGGACGCGACCACAGCCGTGCCGGGATCTCCATCGACCAGCACATCGCCAATGGGATCGGGCACCAGACCGAGTTCCCGTCTCTCGCGCTGGGCATTGCGCCCTCCAGAAACCGCCGCGGGTTCTACGACTCCGCCGTCTCGTGGGTCAGTCCCGACAAGCCCTTGGCCAAGGAGATCGATCCGGCCATGACCTTCGACGCCCTCTTCGGCGACAAGTCGTGGTTGAGGCGGGACCGGAGCGTCCTGGATCTGGTCCTGGATCAGGCCAGGACTCTGGAGCGGCGCCTGAGCGCCCAGGACATCCAGACCCTGTCGGAGTACTTCCAGGGCATTCGCGAGTTGGAGCAGCGGATCGCCCGCCTCGACCGGGACAAGGCCGATTGGCAGCGCCAGCAGCAGTCCGAAGCCGGGGCCATCTCCCGGCGCTTTCATCCCGAAGATCCCCGAGGGGCCGGGGAGACTCCCGACTTCGCCCTCTACCAGCCAGGAGACTTCCGCGAGCATACCCGGCTCATGCTGGACCTCATGGTGTTGGCGCTACGGATGGACAAGACCCGGGTGGTCAGCTTCATGTTCGACAGCTACGGACCCAAGTACAGCGACTTCAGCTTCATCCCCGGAGTGCGGGGAGAGTGGCACGCCCTGAGCCACCACAAGGAGACCCCCAGCTCGCTGCACCAGTATCACCTCATCAACCGCTGGCATGTCTCCGAGTACACCTATCTGCTCCAGAAGATGGACGAGGTGAAGGAAGGGGAGGGAACCCTGCTGGATCATTCCATGGTCATGATCGGCTCCGGCATGTGGGACGGAAACCGCCACACCTGCGACCAATACCCGATCCTGTTGGCCGGCAGCGCGGACGGCCGGATCAAGACCGGCCGAGCCATCGATTTCCAGGGTGGATCCATGTCTCAGCTCTTTTTGTCCCTGTCCGAGAACATGGGAGTCCCCATGGACCGGTTCAAGGAAGCCACCGAGTCACTCGGGTCCACGCTTTCCGGTTGAGGAGGCCGTCATGACGTCCGCTCCTGGACGTTGCTCGTCCCGCATCCGAACCGTCGGATTTCTGTGGGTTTTGCTCATGGGTGCGGCGGACCCCGGCGTGCTGGGCCGTCCGGCCCCGCCGCCCGGCGACTGGGATGACAAGATCCGCCCCATCTTCAGCCGATATTGCCAGGGTTGCCATCGCGGGGAAAACCCGCAAGGCGGCTTGCGCCTGGACCGGTTCGAGAACGCCCTTCGGGGCAGCGACAGCGGCCGGGTGATGATTGCCGGAAATTCAGCCGGAAGCCGTCTGATCCGGCGCCTCGGCCTGCCTCCGGACCATCCTGAGACTATGCCCCCCAAGGGTCTTCCCCGGCCCACCGAGGAGCAGGTCGCACTGCTGGCCGACTGGATCGACCGGGCGTCCTCCTGGCCGGAACCGGCGGACCTTGCGGCGGAGAAGGCCCCCGAGCCGGCCATTCCCTACGTTGAGCTTCAGGGACCTGCTTCCGAGTTGAAATTTGCCGAGCACATCCACCCCTTTCTGAAGCACTACTGCTACGGCTGTCACGACAACGCGACGCGGGAAGGGGGGCTCGACCTGCAGGAGAGCGTCGAGAAACGGTTCGACGACGAACTGCGGAAATGGCACAAGACCTGGGGCGACGTGGCGCGGGCCATCACCACAGGTTCCATGCCTCATCCCGCCCAGAAGCACCAGCCGGCGGAGAAGGAGCGGGAGCTGTTCGCCATCTGGTACGAACGGGCGTTGGAAGAGCGGGTGACCCCCGAGTCCGCCCGGGCCAGCAACGCCCGTCTGCGGCAGTTGACCCCCTTCGAGTACGACAACACGGTTCGCGACTTGACCGGACTCGACCTGGACCTGAGCCGCCTCACCCAACCGGGGGGCGTGGCCAGCGACGGCGGCTTCGCGAATCGGGGTCATGAGATGCAGCTGTCGCCCACGAAACTGTCACGGTACATGCAGGCGGGAGACCGGATCGCCTCCCACGCCTTCCTGGACCCGGACCAGGGACTGCGATTCGGGCCGCCGGGTTCATTTTCAACTCCCGATCCGCTTCCGGCCAATGCTTGGCGCACCCGGGCCCTGCACCATCTGCTGACCTTTGCCGAACGTGCCTACCGCCGGCCGTTGAGGGAGCCGGAAGTCAGAGGCCTGACCGCTTTTCTGGACAATCGCATCCGGGAGGGGATGGACCGCCAGACGGCCGCACGAAAAGTGGTGCAGGGCGTCCTGGCCTCGCCCCAGTTCGTCTATCTGGCCGAAGAGCACGGCTGGGAGAGGAAGCGGATCAACTGGAGCGACAAGAAGCGGAAGCCGTCCAAGGCCACCGGGCCGCTTGGGCACCACGCGGTAGCGTCGCGACTCTCCTACTTCCTCTGGTCGGGACCGCCTGACTGGGAGCTGTTCCGGCTGGCTCTGGAAGAACGGCTTCACGATCCGAAGATCCTGGAGATTCAGGTGAAGCGGATGCTGCGTGATCCCCGGGCCACGGCTCTGGCCACCCAGTTCGTGGGCCAGTGGCTCAAGTTCAACAAGGTGAGGGACCATCTGAACGTCTCGCGGGAGCAATTCCCCACTTTCTCCGAGTCGCTTCAGGGGGCCATGTACGCCGAGATCCGCAGCTTCGTCGAAGAGATCATCCGGCAGGACCTCAGCATCCTGAATCTCCTGGACGCGGACTTCACATACGTCAACGGAGAGCTCGCCGAGTTCTACGGCATGAAGGGGATCGAAGGCGACGCTTTCCGGAAGGTTTCGCTTTCCGAGAGCGACGGGCGCGGCGGCCTGCTGGGCATGGCGGGTATCCTGAGCCTCACCTCCCACCCGAATCGCCGTAGCGCTATCGAGCGCGGCGCCTACATCCTGGATGAGGTCCTGGGCACGCCCACGCTGCCGCCGCCGGTGGAGACGGGCAAGCTGGAGGATTCCCGGGGCGGAGACGGGCCCGAGATGAGTCTGCGCGAGGTCATGGCGGCGCACCGGCAGGACACGCGGTGTGCGGGTTGTCACAACCGCATCGATCCTCTGGGCCTGGCGCTGGAGGAGTTCGACGCCATCGGACGCCGGCGCCAGGGTCCGGTATCGGATCCCGAGCCGTTGCCCGACGGCACCCTGGTGCGGGGCCTGCAGGACCTGAAGCGCTACCTGCTCCAGGAACATCGGAGGCGGACATTCGTCCGGAACTTTGCCGAGAATCTGGTCGTATACGCCTTGACGCGGGAGCTCCAGTCCGGCGACTTCTACACGGTGTTGTCGGTCCGGCGCGCGCTGGAAGAGAACGATTACCGAATCTCCGCTGCGGTCGCGGCGGTGGCGACGAGCGATGTCTTCTTGCGGCGCTCCGAGGAATAGGCCGGGAGTTCGGAACAGCGTCAACCGCGCCGGAACCGTGTGGTGCACGGTGGGAGAACACATGATCTTTTGGGACCTTTCCAGCAAGCTCAAGTTGCCGAAACCAGAGGATGCGCTTCCGGGCCGGAGTGACCGCATGCTGGTTCCCGCCCGGCATTTCGTCTTGGACCGTCCCCTTCTGCCCCCGTTCCCGGACGGGATGGAGACGGCTCTCTTCGGGCTGGGATGCTTCTGGGGTGCGGAGCGAAAATTCTGGGAGGCTTCCGGCGTCTTCTCGACCTCGGTCGGCTATGCGGGCGGATACACTCTCAACCCGACCTACCAGGAAGTGTGCAGTGGGTTGACGGGACACAACGAAGTGGTCCGGGTGGTCTTCGATCCCACGCGGACGAGCTACGGTGAGATGCTCCGGATCTTTTGGGAGAACCACGATCCGACCCAGGGCATGCGCCAGGGCAACGACGCGGGGACCCAGTACCGGTCCGGCATCTACACCGGGTCCGATCTTCAGAATAACTTGGCGGTGGCCTCGAAGGACGCGTTCCAGCAGGAACTGAGCGCGGCCGGATACGGTCGGGTCACCACCGAGATCCTGCCGGCTCCCGACTATTTCTACGCCGAGGACTACCACCAGCAGTACCTGGCCAAGAACCCTGCGGGTTACTGCGGTTTGGGAGGGACAGGGGTCCGCTGTCCCGAAGCGGTGGGACGGGTCTGAGGAGGGGCGACTGGGCGCCAGGCTAACTGGTACAAGATAGGCGGTGAAAGTCCGCTGAAACGAAGGACTAACCATCCACGTTTCTCCGCGAGCCGTGCGTGGGCACCCGTGAGGGTGTCGGCGAAGCGTCGGTAGCGGTGCGTATGGGCAGGCTATTGAGCATCGAAAGCTCCATGATCGGAAGTGCCGAGGCTGTAGTCGCGGTCGAAGGCAACACCGGCTGGACCGCCCAGGTGAGGGACGGCCGGGCTCCGCGGTGTCAAAGAACCCAGGCACGTACGCAAATCTTGTTCCGGGACCTGGGAGGGCTTCATTTCACCCCGGGGGGTCGCCCCGGGGTCGCATGAGAAAGGAGTAACCCGAAACTCATGATGGACGGAACGAAGCAATCGGATTCATCCATAGTAGCGATGAAGCGGGCGAACAAAGAGGGGCGACCCTCGGCGGAGCCGGTGGAGCGAAGGGATGGAACCAAGGGGAATGCGGTGTGCCAAAGCACGCGCCGGACGCAGAGTCGGGGGAGCGTGTCCCAAGCGGTGGACCGGATACGGCGAGCGATCGCGAGAAACCCCAAGGAGCGACTGACCGCGCTGCTGCACCATGTCACCGTGGAGGCTCTGCGCCGCGCCTATCTCGGACTGAGAAAGGACGCTGCGCCGGGAATCGACGGGATACGGTGGGAGGAGTACGGGGCGAAGCTGGAAGAGCGACTGCTGGACCTGCATCGCCGCGTGCACCGGGGCGCGTACCGAGCGCCTCCCGTCCGGCGGGTGAGAATCCCCAAGCCGGATGGAAGGACACGACCGCTCGGCGTGGCCGCGCTGGAGGACAAGATCCTCCAGAAGGCAGTCGTGGACGAGCTCCTGACGCCGATCTATGAGGCGGAGTTTCTCGGGCTCAGCTACGGGTTCCGGCCCGGACGGAAGGCGCATGACGCGCTGGATGCCTTGGCCTTTGGGATCGAGCGGCGGAAAGTCAATTGGATCGTGGACGCGGACATTCGGACGTTCTTTGATGCGATCGACCGGGACTGCCTGATGCAGTTCATGGAACGACGGATCGGAGACCGGCGGGTGCTGCGGCTGGTTCGCAAGTGGCTGAACGCCGGCGTGATGGAAGAAGGGACCTGGTCGGACTCGGGGAGAGGGACGCCACAGGGCGCCAACGTCTCGCCGGTCATGGCCAACGTGTACCTGCACTACGTGCTGGACCAATGGTTCCATCGGACGTGGCGCCCACGAGTCCCAAAAGGCGAAGCGATCCTGGTGCGATATGCGGACGACTTCGTGGCCGGATTCCAGAGACGGGCGGACGCGGAGCGGTTTCTCCGAGACCTGGGGGAACGGTGCGCCGAGTTCGGGCTGGACCTGCACCCGGAAAAGACGCGACTGGTGGAGTTCGGACGATTTGCGGCAGCGGATCGACGGCGACGCGGGGAGCGGAAACCGGAAACGTTCGACTTTCTGGGGTTCACGCACTACTGCGCGAAGACCCGGAAGGGACGGTTCCGGCTGGGGCGGAAGCCAAGCGCGAAACGGATGAGCCGGACCCTGCGACGGGTGGGGGAGAGGCTGTGGAGACAACGGCACGCGGATCACTGGGAGGTCGGGAAATGGTTGAGCCGGGTCCTGAATGGCTGGCTGAACTATTTTGCGGTCCCCGGGAGTACGCGGTGGCTGCGAGGATTCTGCTATCTGCTGCAACGGCGGTGGCTGCGAGCCTTGCGCCGCCGGTCTCAGCGCGACCGCTTCAGTTGGAGACGGTTGCGACGGATGACGGAATTGCTCTGGCCATCCGTGAGAATCCGTCATCCGTGGCCGACGCAACGGTTTGGCTGGCCGTCCACACCCAAGGTAGGAGCCGGATGCCTTAACGGGCACGTCCGGATCTGCGCGGGGGGCGGCAGGAAACTGCCGTTCCTACCGTGACTCCAGTCGCCCATTCTTCAACGCCAAATTGTCACTTCGGAGTCCGGCGGTTGGGAAACTGCCGCTCCGGTTTGGCGGCAAGGATGCCGCCGCTCCTATGCTTGTCTGATGTTCCCCCGGTAGTCGTCCAGCAGGGCGGTGGCCGCGGTTCGGATGAACCCCAACTCCGACTCGGCTTCGAAGAACGTGGCCCCCTTGCGGGCCCACTCGCCTGCGGCGGCGCCGCCGGAGGGAGTCGTGCCGAAGGCCACGCCGTACTTCTTGCAGAGCGCCAGAACCGTCTCCATGGGACCCCGCACCGCGGGGTGGTCGTAGTTTCCCGGGTGTCCGAACTCGATGGAAGTATCTCCCGGGCCCACGTAGCACATGTCGACGCCGGGCAGGCTCAGGATCTCCTCCGCGTTTTCGTATCCGCGGACCGTTTCCAGATGCACCACCACCGCGGTCTCCTGGTCCTGTTCGTCCATCCAGCCCTGCCAGTCGCTGACGTGCCGGTAGTCGCTGTTGCCCCATCCCGGTGCTACGGCCCGGGTTCCCGCCGGTGGGAACTTCAGATAGCTCAGCAGCTTCCGGACCTGCTCCCGGGTCTCGGTCCGGGGCAACTGGATGCCCACCACTCCGGCCTCCAGCAGCTTCGAAACTTCCTGGCGCTCCAACTGGGGGGTCTTGGCAATGACCGGGAGGCCGTTGTCCCGAGCCGAGAGAATGGTGTCCGCCAGATCCTGCAGGCCGAAGAGGCTGTGCTCGTACTCGATGTAGACGAAATCGAATCCCGCGTGCTGGAACAGCTTGATGAGGGACGGGTGGGCATAGGCCTCCAGCATGGGGCCGATCAACACCTCTCCCCGCTTCAGCCGGGCCTTGAGGTGCCGCCCCGGCCCGCCTTCCGAATACCATGGGTTGTCGATTCCGATGCTGGTCTTGCGATGTTGGGGCATGGGGTCTCTTTCCGATGTGAATCAAGTGGTCCAGTTTTCGATCTTGAGTCCGGAAACTCTGGAGAAATGTTTCCGGTTGTTGGTCACCAGAACACAGCCGATGCTGAGAGCGTGCGCGGCGATCATGGTGTCATTGCCGCCGATGGGCGTTCCGATTCTGTGCAATTCTGCCTGGAGCGTTCCGAACGCCTCCGCTGCCTTTGCGTCCCACGCCATGATGCGGTTCAGCCGATCGCAGAACAGCCGGATGGCTCGTTTGTAACTCTTGGCATGTTGAGACCTCTCTGCACCTAGTCGCAACTCAGCATAGGTGATGGCGGAAATGGATATTTCCGCACCCGAATGAGCTTTTGCCTGAAGGGTCGCCAGCAGTTGCGGATCTCTCTTGCGAATCACGTAGCTGCAGATATCGGTATCCAGCATATACCGCATCAAAACGTGACTCGTTGGGCATCCATCAGCTCCGGTCTGGACTCCATAAAATCGTCGCCCACGATCGGAGCTTCCTCGGCGTAGGATTTCCAACTTTTGCGAGCAGGCAACAAGATCAGGGCTTCTCCGTCCTTACGGACGATCACTTCATCGACGCCCTCGAAACGAAACGCTTTGGGGATCCGAACGGCTTGACTGCGACCATTGACAAACAGCTTGGCAGTAGTTTCCATATCGGCACTCCGACTCCGACCTGAACCGCCTCAATGCGACTATTGTATATCACGGGCATATGCCACGGGGCAAGTGAAACGTCCCAATGAAGCGACGCAGAATCGGACTCTCGCCGCCGACTGCTATACTGGCGCCTCCCGCAACGGCACCGAATCCAATCGGGAGAGGACTCCATGAATCGGAGGGAAGCGCTTCAAGCCGGCGCGGCTTCCTTGGTCCTGCCGGCGCTGGCCCCTCACGCGTCCGCCCACACCGCCGGTGGACCTTCCGGGAGCCGTGTCCGAACGGCAATCCAGAAGGTCTGCGCCTGGCCCAATCTCAAGCGGCTGGAGGACGGAACCCTGGTGGCCTTCCTCTACAACCAACCCTGTCACGGGCTCTGGGAGGGGGACCTGGACTGCTGGGCCAGCGAGGATGAAGGCCGCACGTGGCGCTTCCGCGGCCGGCCGGCCGAACATGAGCCCACCACGGCCCGCATGAACTGCGCGGCCGGTTTCGCCGCCAACGGTGATCTGGTGGTCCTGTGCAGCGGCTGGGCGGACCGGGCGCCCAAGGGTGTTCTGAGCGGTCCGCACCGGCGGGTGGTCCGGGCCTGGGTCTGCCGCTCGACTGACGGCGGACACACGTGGGATGTGAGTCGGGACTTTCCCGCGCCTCCCGATTCGCCGGCCGGACGAGGCAATGAATTCATCGCGTTCGGCAATATTCGCGTCGCCGAAGACGGATCCCTGTGCGCGCCGGTCTACCTTCGGCGCGAGGATCTGCGGGAATCCTATCTGCTGCGAAGCCGGGACGACGGGTGGACCTGGGGCGATCCGGTTCCGTTGAATCCGGGCGGAAACGAAGCGGATATCCTGCATCTCGGAGGTGGCCGCTGGTTGGCCGCCTCGCGGGAGTTCAAGGAGAGGCGCGACGTGCACCTGGAACTGTTCGTCTCCGACGACGATGCGCGAACCTGGCAGCGGAAGATGCCACTGAGCCTGCCCATGCAGGTGACGGGCAACCTGGCGGCACTGTCGGACGGCCGCGTTCTCCTCAGCTACGGGAATCGCTGTTGGAACAACTTCGGCGTGGACGTCCGGCTCAGCGAGGACCAGGGAGAATCCTGGAGTCCGCCCATTCGCATCGCCGATTGTCCCCGGTCCGACTGCGGGTATCCCAGCAGCGTGCAACTGGCCGATGGCCGGGCCGTCACCGCCTTCTACACACAGGTCTCAGAAGATTTTCACTACGAGATGCGCGTGGCCACGTGGCGTCCCGGGGACTACACGGCGGCCGGCCGGCCGCGTTCGTAGGAAAATCGAAAAGCCGGGGAGGGGCCGGCGGGCCGACCCTCGCCCGAGATGGTCCTCTGCTTCAGGCCAGGAACTCCTCCATCACCTTTCCGTGGATGTCGGTCAGCCGGTGATGGCGGCCCTGGAACTTGAAGGTGAGCCGGGTGTGGTCGATGCCCAGGGCATGCAGGACGGTGGCCTGGAAGTCGTGGACGTGCACCGGGTCCCGAACCACGTTGTAGCCGAAGTCGTCGGTCTCCCCGTAAGCGGTGCCGGCCTTCATGCCGCCTCCGGCCATCCACATGGTGAAACAACGGGGGTGGTGGTCGCGGCCGTAGTTGTCCTCGGTGAGCTGGCCCTGGCAGTAGGCCGTCCTTCCGAACTCGCCGCCCCAGATCACCAGAGTCCCCTCCAACAGGCCCCGTTGCTTCAGGTCCGTCACCAGCGCCGCGGTGGCCTGGTCGGTGGCGGTGCATTGTTCCCGGATGGCGCTGGGGAGGTTGAGGTGCTGGTCCCAGCCCCGGTGGAAGAGCTGAACGAAGCGGACCCCCTTCTCGCTGAGGCGCCGGGCCAGCAGGCAGTTGGCGGCATAGGTTCCAGGGGTCCTGGAGTCGGGACCGTACAGATCAAAGGTGCGCTCCGGTTCCCGGGAAAGATCGGTCAACTCGGGGACCGAAGCCTGCATCCGAAAGGCCATCTCGTATTGCGAGATCCGGGCGGCGATCTCGGGGTCCCCCGAAGAATCCATGCGGATTCGGTTCAGGTCTCCGATTCCGTCCATCATGCGGCGCCGGGTGGCCATGCTGATCCCAGGAGGGTTGGAGAGATAGAGGACGGGATCGCCGCCGCCCCGGAACTTCACGCCCTGGTGGCTGGAGGGGAGAAAAGCGCTTCCCCACATCCGGGACATGATGGGTTGCATGGCCCGAATCTCCCCCTTGGAGACCAGGACCACGAAGCTGGGCAGGCTGTCGTTCTCGCTTCCCAGGCCGTAGTTCAGCCAGGCGCCCATGCTGGGCCGGCCCGGCTGCTGGCTTCCGGTCTGAATAAAGGTCATGGCCGGATCGTGGTTGATGGCGTCCGTGTGCACCGTCTTCACCATCAACAACTCGTCGACGATCCGGGCCGTATGAGGCAGCAGTTCGCTGACCCAGGTCCCGGACTGTCCGTGCTGCTCGAAACTGAAGAGGGAAGGGACCACCGGGAGTTGGGCCTGCTGCGAAGTCATTCCGGTGATGCGCTGGCCCATGCGGACGGAGGCGGGGAGATCGGTGCCTCTCAGCTCCTGGAGCCGGGGCTTGTAGTCGAACAGGTCCAGCTGGGAGGGGCCGCCCGACTGGAAGAGGAAAATGACCCGCTTGGCGCGAGGAGCAAAGTGGGGGAGACCGGGCAGGCCCCTTTTCTCGACTCCGCCGTCCACGGAAGCAGCCGCCAGCTCGGGACGCAGCAGCGACGCCAGAGCCGCCGTCCCCACACCCAAGGTGGTCCGAGAGAAGAAATGGCGCCGCGTCCAATCCGGATGGAGGGCTTGATTCAACGTCAACGGCTGCTTCCTGGTGAGGCCATGGAATGATCTGCTCGAATCGAGTCTATTCCGGGCCGGGCATCCCGGTCAACGCGCCTGGAGCTGGACTTCCCCCATTTTTTTCGAGGTCATGAGAACAAGGGAAGCAGATTTAGACAAGGATTGGCTCGTGGCGGTCCAATTCCCGTGTTCCGGCCGAACAAGAGCTGCTTGATCCCATCCGCAATCGCGTAGAAGCGGAACTCGGGAACGCCGTAGATGCGCTTGGCGGCCCGTTCGATGTGCTGCACCAGGATCACCAGTTTGGCCCGTTTGCCCAGGTACACACTGGCGAAGTAGGCCGTCACCAGAACCAACATCACCAGATTGCGCAGCCGCTCGTACTTCAGCAGCCGGATGTCTTCCAGTTGATAACTCTGCTTGATAAAGCGGATCGTCTCCTCCACCCGCCAGCGACTCAGGTAACTTTCCACCACCCGCCACTGGCTCTTTCGCGACCGAGTCACCTTTCGGTTCGTGAGCAGGATCAGCGGGTTCGGCACCAGTCCATCCACCACCACCAGGTACAGAGCCTCCGTGCGTCCCGGCCAACGCACCTTCCGAAACCCGAACTCCAAGCGGTAGACCTTCTCCCCCGAACTCGTCTCCTTGACCACCACCTCCCGGTGTTGACGACGGCACCCGTCCGCCCACTCCTGGACGCTCTTGCGCTGGCGACCGGAGATCAGATGCCGGTCCCCGCGTTGCCGCACTACGAAGCGAAGTCCCTGATTCAAGAGGACTTTCAGGATCTTCTGCCGGTCTCCTCCCGCATCGATCACCCAGACCCCGCGGCCCTGCGTCGCCTTCGAGACCCGCCCGATGGCCTTCAGGATCTCGTCGTTTTCACTCACGAATCCCGGCGCCTCCTGCGAATACAGCTCCTGATCCAGGGGCGTCACCTCCGCGCTGCCCCGCTCCAGACCCACCACCTGGCAACACCAGTACCCGTTTCCCAGTTTCTTGGTCGAACCGTCCCGGACCCGGGCCAGATATTCCATCTTGCGCGCATAGGATTTGATCACATCCGTCAGATCCACGACGAACAGGGTCTCCGCTCCCACCCGAGGCGCCGCCAGGGCCAGCAGATTCTCCCGCACCCGCTTCCTCAGTCCCGGGCGATTCAATTGCCGACTCAATCGCGCCATCACCTTCTTGAGCCGGATCTTCTCCTCCAACGCTCGCGCGATCTCACTCAGTCGCACCGATCCCCGAGACTGCACCCCGTAGATCACCTCCCGCACCAGGCGGGCGGCCGTCTTGGGCAGTCCCATCGAGACTTCCCCCGAAAATCGTCGGATCTGCACTCGAATCTGGGCGGCTACTTTGGCACTATGCATTTGGGTCCCTCCGCTGTAACTGGTTCTTGGAATTGGGCTTCCACTGAATCAGTCTACCGGTCCGGGACCCACATTCTTTCGTGGCGAAAGTTCCCCCATTTTTCGAAAATTCGACCGATTCCACTTGTCGAATCTTCTTATTCTCCAATTATCAATGACTTACGACGATTCCCCCTCAATTTTTGGGGGAACTCCTGGCCTGGAGGGGGGACTGTTAGTCATAGTTGTCTCTCAGTCAAAAACTAACGAACATCAACTTTTCACGGAGCAAATGCGGAGGTTGCCGGCTGAACCCGTTTCCTGGCAGCAGACTTGTAATCGGTACGCGTTAACAGCCCGTGGTAAAAGTCGTCACGGCATTCGACCGTCCCTGCATCCCGGCGGACTGCGTTGCTATCGGCTCACATACTCCCGGTATGCTCCCTCATCGCGCCTTGTCCGGCGGGCGCGGGAACGGTCTCGGTGCTCGCGGGACTTTCACCACGGGCTGTTAAGCCGCGCGGGTTCGACTCCCGCCCCCGCTTCCATCAGCGTATGATATTTGGGAATCTCAGGATGCAATCAGAAACGAAGATGCCCGCCAAGCAGGCCGAGCGACCGAGGCTCGACACCGCGATCACCGAGAATCTAAAGATGCCGGGGTTCGAGGGTGGGAGGCCGTGAAGCCCGAAGGGAACTCGTGAACGTAGCCGACGCGGAAATCCGCCAGCGTTTGCGCCTGGGCGAGGACAGCGGCTGGGAGTTCAAGCAGATCGAGTTTAGTGGCGACCGCCCGACAAGCCCCCGGCGAGAGGACCTCGCCGATGAGATTGCGGCCTTCGCCAACGCGAACGGAGGCGTGCTTCTTTGCGGGATTTCCGACGGCGGTCGGATCCAGGGTATGTCCCCAGAGCAGATGGCCGCTCTTGACCACCTGTTGGTCGAAGTGAGCACGGACGCGGTGGAACCTTCCCTTCGCATCCACGTTCACCATCGAGAACTCGACGGCAGGGCCTTCGTACTCGTGGATGTACCGCGGGGCGATGCCGTACACGAGCGAGCCGGTCGCGCATTCATCCGGGTCGGCGCAACCAAACGCCGCCTCGGCGGCGACGAACGTCTGCGGCTGGCGCAAAGACGCGCCCAGAGCCGCTACCTCTGGTTCGACCGGCAGATTGTCCCGCAGACCGGCTTCGAGACCCTCAACGAGCGTCTTTGGGAACCGCTGCTCAGCGTGGCGGGAGCGTCTGACCCTCGCCGGGCTCTGATGAACCTTCGGCTTCTGGCGCCCGATGAAGCCGATGTGGACCGGGCCACGGTAGCTGGCGTGCTGCTCTGCACCAACTCGCCCCAGGACTGGTTGCCGCAAGCGACTATCGTGGCGACCCGCTATCGCGGTAAGGAACGAGCCTCCGGCCAGTTGGACGCACAGGAAATCGCAGGGCCGCTTCCCATCCAGGTCGCTCACGCTGTGAAGTTCGTAGTCCGCAACATGCGCGTATCGGCACGCAAGACGCCTTCGCGAGAAGATGCGCCGCAGTACAGCAAGTCTGCGGTGTTTGAAGCCGTGGTCAACGCGGTTGTGCACCGCGACTACTCAATGTCCTCGCGCCGGATCAGGCTGTCGATGTTCAAGGATCGGCTGGAGATTGACTCGCCCGGTCAACTTCCCAACGGGATGACAATAGACAGCATGGATTCGAGTCAAGCAACACGCAACGAAGTTCTCGCTTCCGTGTTCGGACGAATCCCCGTGGGCGACGTTCCCGGGTCTCGGCATCGCCGATACATGATGGAACGCCGAGGGGACGGCGTTTCGATCATCCTCACGGCAACCCGCGAGACCGCCGGCATTGAGCCAGAGTACAGAGTCATTGATGTGTCGAGTCTGGTGCTGGCTATCCCGGCGGCCAGACTCGAACTCACACCGTCGGACGCCACGGTCACGGTGCACTCGGAGGGCGAACCTCTAGTCGGCGTTGACGTCCTGGCCCTGTTTCCGAACAAGACTTGGCAACGGGCAACAACCGACGAAGCTGGCGAAGCAGACTTCGACCTGTACACGACGCATCTACCGATGACCGTTTACGCCGCAGTCTCCGGGTACACTGCCGGGTTGGCACGGGAGTGGACTCCGGGCCAAGGCGGCCTGTTGCTGGAACTGGCTCAACTCCTGGCCGGAGGCGCGGTCATTTTCCCACAGTCTACCGGACATCTCCCCGGACTTCGCGGACGGCTGAACCCGATACGCGATACTTCCGATCGGACCTATCTGTACGCAGACAACGTCGCCATCGAGCAGGGACGGCAGCAGCCGGTGTCGTTCCGGCTGGGCAAACCGATGAGGCTGACAGACGCGTTCGGTGTCGAAATGTCAGCAACCATAGTCGACATCATTGGGAGTTCCGCCCTAGTGGAATACAGGCCCTTCGAAACCAGCAAGAACCGGTGAGAGTTTGGCCGAGTCTCTTGAAAGTAAGGTTTTCTTCTCCCCCTCAAATGGGGGATGTAATCAGGATAATCCTTAAAGTCCCTCGATGCCTTTCCGATCTCTGGCTTCCAGTCGCAGTATGGTTCGGATCTCGTTGCTTCGTCAGAATCTCGCGCAGGCCCAGGAACTACTATTAGTCCCCACATTCCGTAGCTCAGTTGGACAAAGCGACGGACTGTCAGTCCTCCCACGCCCCGGAACCGGGGGTTGCAAACCCCCGCTAGAGCCGGATCGGGATCAGGAGCATGGCGAACAGGCTGAAGCAGAAGCAGGCCAGACCCACCAGGGAGGAATAGCCCACCACGTCCCCGAACCGCATCCGCGTCAATGACAGTATCGGTATCGCCCAGAAGGGCTGGATAAAGTTCGTGGTGGAGTCGCCGTAGGCATAGGAAAGGAGGATGGTGGTCACCGAAACACCCAGTTCCTCGCCTGCGGGGATCAGGAACGGGGCCTCGATCATCCACTTCGAGCCTCCCGAGGGTACGAAGAGGTTCATGAAACCCGAATAGGCGTAGACCACGATCGGATAGGTGCCCGCGCTGGCCAACTTGGCGAACAACCCGCCCAGCCAAGCGCCCAACGCAGTGTTGTTCATCACCCCGAAAATTCCGCCGTAGAAGGGGAACTGCAGGATGATTCCCCAGGTCGCGCCCGCGCCTCTGCGGCAGGCCTGGATGAAGGAATCGGGGCGCCCATGGAGCAGCAGGGCCGCTCCCAGAAAGAGCATGTTGTAGCCGTTGATGGTCCACGCCGTCCCGAAGCCGCGAGTCACGAGGGTGTGGACCAGGGGATAGAGGATCAGGACGACGGCCAGCGCGACCCAGCCGCGAAAATGTTCCAGAGCTCCCGCCGGCGTCGATGTTCTTGCCGGGAGCACCGGAGGTTGGGGCAGGATGGCTTCCACCTGCTCCCGGGTGAGTGTGACCCGCCCGCGGCCGGGATGAAGCAGAAGCAGGGCCGCCAGCCCGACTGCGGCGATCCCGATCGTGTAGACGAGGTTGAACGGGTTGAACAGCGTCTCGGTGACTGGAAGCAGGTGATCCACCACCGGCTGTCCCGTTCCCGGTTTCAGGAGCGGATTCCCCGGAGTGGCCATGATGAGGGGCGCGGAAGCGGACAGCCCGCAGTGCCAAACGGTTCCCATTCCCAGGTAGGCTCCGACGATGAGAATCCGGATGTCCACCTTCGGATTGTGACGGCAGATGAATGGAATGAAGAGGGCGCCGCCGACGATGCAGAAGGCCCAGTTGAGGTATCCGGTGACCAGCGAGAACAGGCCCGCCAGGAGCACGGCCTGAAGTGGCCGCTCGGAGTCTGGAATCCGGGCGATGCGATCCAGCAGCCCGTAAACCGGCCGCGACGACACGCAGGCGTGGGAGGCCACCATGGCGATGGCGAATTGCATCGCCAGTTCCAGAAGTGTCCACATGCCCGACCCCCAGGCCAGGACCGCCGCCTCCAAGCCGGCGCCGGCTCCGGCCACCGCCAGCAGCAGGGCGCCGGCCGTCAGAAACATGCAGATGACCCAGGAATCGGGCACCCAGCGCTCTGTGAAGCAGGAAAGCGAAACTCCGAGGTGTCGGAACCACTCGATCATGGGCTGAGGTCTTTACGCCTTCGTTGGGGTCCGGCTCCGCGGGCCATGGCGGTAGGTCAGGCGTTCCCGGCGGGCACCGGCCGGCGTTCCCGGTACCAGTTTGCGGTCCGAGTCAACTCGGCCTGGAAGTCGTTGGTCGGATTGAATCCCAACTGGGCTCGCGCCTGCGAGATGTCGGCCTGAGTGTGCGCCACGTCGGCGGTGCGGGGCGGCCGGCGTTCGAGCGGGAGCTTCCTGCCGCTGATCCGCTCCAAGGCCTGCTGGAGTTCGAGCAGGGAGTGGGCCTGCCCCTGTCCGATGTTCAGCACTTCAGCCGAAAAGCTGCGGGTCCGCACCGCGGCGGCGAGGTTGGCCTGCACCACGTTGTCGATGAAGCAGAAGTCCCGCGTCTGCGTGCCGTCCCCTTCCAGATAGGGCTGGTATGAAGGATCGACGTACAGGTGATGGAGCCACGCCGGCAGCACCGTGGAATAGGCGCCGCCGAATCGGGCTCCGGGTCCGAAGACGTTGAAGTAGCGCAGGCTCACCACGTCCAGACCGTAGAGGCGATGGAACATCCGGCACCACTGTTCCCCCTGCAGCTTGGTCAGGGCATAGGGCGACTGGGGATGGCAGGGATGCGTCTCGGGTGTGGGAAGGGTATCGGCGCCGCCGTACACGGAGCTGCTGCTGGCGAAGACCAGCCGGCTCTCTCCCACGAGACCGGCCTTGAGCATGGCGTTCAGCACCGAGATGGTCCCGGTCAGGTTGGGCGTTGCGCTCCTCAGGGGTTCCTGGACGGAATAGGAGACCCGTGGCACGGCCGCCAAATGGATCACTGCAGAAGGCCTGGTTTTCCGGAACAGGCGGCGAAGCCACTCCGTGTCGGTCACACAGCGGACGTGGTATTGGACCCCATCCACCAAGCGCCTGGACGAACCCTCCGAAAGGTCGTCGACGCCGATGACCTGGTGGCCCAGGCCGATCAGCCTTCGGCATGTGTTTTGGCCGATGAAGCCGTTGCTCCCGGTGACGACCAGCTTCATTTCTTCGTGCCTCTCCTGACCCTTATCACGTTCGACCGAGAGGCACACGTCGACTTGCGGCGGTTGTTCACGATTCTCCCCTCGTCCATCGCCGGCGCCCAAATCAAGGGACCGTAAATATAACCGCGACGAGTTCTTAAAATAGCAGAGTCGACGGACTCAAATCGGCATGGCGCCGGAGGTTGGATCATTATTTTATTGCGGTACGGAAATTCAACGTCCGGAAAGATACGGTCGGAGCTGAGGAGCGATGTCGGCGCTGAACCGGGCGGCGCCGGAAGGGGAGAGATGGTGACCGTCCGTAAAGAGGCTGGCGTCGGAATATTCCAGGAGAGGATGTGGAAGCGGCATCCGGCCGGCTAAAAACGGGGAATCTGAAGGAGGTCAGGCGCAGCGGGGATCGTCTTCGGCCCAGCGTTGAAAACTGGGATTCTGGACCTGGGCGAGATGGTCTCTGGCTTGGCGCCAGCTCTCGGCCCAGACTTCCGGATCCCGAAGCTCCGAATCGGGATTGGACCGGCTCCGCGCCACGAACCCCGGAAACCAGGGACGCCCGGTCGATTGTCCGGTGGGGTTGTATCGAAGATCGAAGCTGCACCGCAGTTCATCGCTTCGATTGGGGAGGGAGCTGTGCATGGTCAGCTTGTGCATGAAGAGGACGTCGCCCGCCTTCATGGGTAGGGCCATGGCCCCGGCGCCGATGAGCCGTTCGGGAATCTGGAACTTTCCCGGTGTCACGCAGTGCAAGGACAACCCCCGTTTGTGACTGCCCGGCACCACCAGCAGACAGCCGTTCTCCCTGGTGGCGTCGGTGACGGGAATCCAGACCGTCAGCATCTTGGTGGAGTCGGCTTCCGGTATCACCACTCCCTGGTCCTGATGCCAGAAAGTGCGGGCGACCAGAGCGTTCGCCAACACGTCCTCGGACAGCAGGCGCTGGGGCGGCTTGATGCGGATGTGCTGGACCGGATTGGAATAAATCTCGGGACCGATGAAGCTCTCGACGGCGTCCAGGAGCCGCGGGTTTCTGAGCAGGCGGAACACCTCCGGCGGATGATGAATCGGGGTGTCGGGGAAGATCCCGCTTTGGGGCAGCGAGATCTCCATCCGCTGGAAGAACGCACCACCGGTTTCGCTGACGACGGCGGCCAGGCGCGGTCCGAAAGAGAGATCTTCGTAGGCACTGGAGAGGACCCCCTCCTCCAACAGTTGACGGCTCAGATCTTCCACCAGTCGCTCGTAGTGATTCAGGATAGGCTGGAGATCACGCTCGCGGTCCAGGATTCCCTCCAGCACCACGTAGCCTTGCTCCTCGAATTGCCGCATGAAACCATTGGACGCTTCAGTCATGGCCGACTCCTGCTATCGTGGTTCAAACCCTTTACCATCCGTTACGCTTGTGCCCAAGTCGCATACTGGTTGGACGACTGCGATTGATTCTTCAAAATACGCCTCTCCAGCGGTCCGTGGCAAGAGGTGGGCCGGGCCGGAAACGCCACGCACGGAACACCCGCTGCCTGTCTTTCCTTGACGGGGCCCGGCATGCTTCCTACGATGGGGCCCCGGTCCGCTCCGGCGGCGAAATTCTCTGCCGGGACCGCCACCGTTGAACTGAGAAAACCATGTTTCTAAAAATACTCTCGCACCCCGTCTTCGTGAACCTGAACTTCCACATGCCGATGATCGTGGATTTGCGCCATCCCCTCATCATGCTGAGCGGCGAGAACGGCTCGGGCAAGTCGACGCTGCTTCATTCCATCTACCATGCGCTCAAGGGTGAAAGGCTGCAGAACTACTCGTATCGTCTCGAAACCCGGGACGTGGAGATCAAGGAGGTTCGCCTCTTTGATGCCGAACAGCACAACCCCCGCAATCAGTTGCATCTCTTCAAGGACGAGCCGCAGATGCTGGAGTTTCTTCAAGTCGCCAGCCACGGCCAGATCATGCTTTCGCTGTTCAGCGACTCGTTTCCCAAGTTGCCGGACGGGACGGTGCTCCTGCTGGACGAGCCGGAAATGGCCCTGTCCCAGTCGAACCAGCGCCGGGTGCTAAAAATGCTCATGGAGCTGGTGGATCAGAAGAACATGCGCATCGTCACGGCGACCCATTCGCCGGTTCTGCTGGAGTCTCCGCACACGTACGTCATCGATCTGGACCAGGCTGTGAACCGCAACGTCCTCCCCAGCGATCTTCCCGCGCCGGGTCAGAGCACCATCAACTGAAGCTCCGTCCCGGATTCGCCGGAACCGGCGCCCCGGAGCCCGTGGAGTGGAAAGATGGAAGTCATCCTGCGGGAAGTGGGAAACGTCCTCACCCGGACCACCGGTTTCCTCAAGACCGTCACTTCCCATTCCCTGCAACCGTATCGGGGCTGCAGTTTCGGCAACTCTCTCTGCGGCGTCGGTTGCTACGTCCGGCACAATCCCTATGTGACCCGTAGGCGCTCCTGGGGGAGTTTCCTGGAGGTCCGTCAGAACGCTGCCGCTTCGTACCGGCGTTACTGGCGGCGGGAAAGGAACTGGGCCCGGCGGCGCCAAGGGCGGTTCGGAATCTTCCTGTCCAGTTCCACCGAGCCCTTTCTGCCCCAGGAGTTCCGCTACCGCGTGACCGGCAACGTCCTGGAGGCCATGTTGGAGCAGCCGCCCGACCTGCTGGTGCTTCAGACCCACTCTCACCGGGTGACGGAATACGCCGACCTCTGTCTGGAACTCTCACGGCGCTGCCGGCTTCGGGTCCATATTTCCATCGAGACCGATCTCGATGCCTTCCCGGGCCTGCCCGGCCACGCCGGTTCCGTCGACCGCCGTTTCGATGCCGCGCGCCGGCTCAAGCAACTCGGCCTGTTTACCGTGATCACCGTTTCTCCGCTGCTACCGATCCAGGACCCGGAGCGTTTTTTCCACCGCATCAACGAAGCCGCGGACCGGGTCGTGATCGACCATTTCATCGAGGGAGACGGCACCCCTGACGGGTCACGAACTCTGAGGACGGCGTTGCCTTCAGCCATGGAGCGGATTGATAAAGAATCCATCAGTCTGGCCTACCGGGACCAAATGGTCCAAGTGGCCCAGGACATCCTCCCGGGACGGGTCGGGGTGAGCATCGATGGGTTTGCGGGCCGATATTTGACAAGCGGTCGGCCGATGTTCGAACATGGCTGAGTTCCACAGGCTTCGGAGTTGGAGCGGTGGCGGTTCCACGGTCTTGGGCGGCCCACGGGACCGAGCAGGATGGGCCCTGCTGATTGAGGGTATTGCCCGGAAAGGAGGTGATTCAGTGGAAATAGATAAACACGGTATGGCGGAGGTGGCGTCCTTCTAACGGAAGCCACTCTTGTCAAGTGGTGTCAAGTAGGGTTTCCCGACGGAAGGGGACCCAACGCCACCGAAACCATATCCTTTCTGGGCCCCGTGCCTGTTCTCAGGCCGGGGCCCTTCGCATTTTCGGGTTCGTGATTCCAACGGCGCCGCGCCACGGCGGAGCCGGAGATGGACGGCCACAAGGGCCATCCCTGCAAGTCCGTATTCAACTAATAGGTGGCCCGTCCGCCTGAGATATCGAACACGCCGCCGGTGCTGAACGAGCAGTCTTCGGACGCAAGCCAGGCCACCAGCGCCGCCACCTCATTGGTCTTCCCGAAACGGTCCATGGGAATCTTCGACCGCATGTAGTCGATGTGCTGCTGGGTGAGCTCCTTCAGCATATCCGTCTCGATCACGGCCGGTGTGACGCAATTGACCAATATTCCGCTGGTGGCCAATTCCTTGCCCAGGGCCTTGGTGAGACCGATGACGCCCGCCTTGGCCGCGCTGTAATGGGAGGCGTTGGGATTTCCCTCCTTGCCGGCGATGGAGGCGATACTCACGATTCGGCCCCAGCCCTGATCCAGCATCATGGGGACCACCGATCGGCAGCAGTGATAGACGCCGTACAGGTCGACCTCAATGACACGATGCCACTCCTCGGGAGAATAGTCCCATAGGCGCTTGGTGGCGCCGGCGATGCCGGCGTTGTTCACCAGAATGTCGATGGACCCCATTTCAGCGCCGGTGCTTTCGGCGGCGGCATCGACCTGATCGGCCCGGGTCAGCTCGACCGCGCGGAAACTGCATGTTCCCGCTTCGCTGAGCCGCTCCGCGGCCGTCGCCGCCGTCTCCTCATTGACGTCCCAAATGCAGCAGGCCGCTCCCGAATCCACGATGCGACGGGCGATGGCATAGCCGATTCCCCGGGCGGCGCCGGTGACCACCGCGTTCTTTCCAGTCAGATCGATTTTGTTCATGGTTTTCCTCCCGGCCTCAGAATAAACCGTTCGGAGAGGAAAGAGAAAAGAGAAAACAGGAAAGAGTCGAGACGGGCGGGTCGTTTCCTCCCAGCGGGCTCGGCAGGGGAGCTTTCCACTCTTTTCTCTCTCCTCATTTTCTCTTTCCTCATTGGAGGCTCATGGTAGGATTCGAGGAAAGCGGGGAGACAACAATGGCATCAATCAGAATCGGATTGGCTCAGGCCAGGCAGGTGGACGACCTTCAGATCAATGCCCGGACCGTCTTTCGGTTCATGGAAGAGGCTGCCTCTCAGGGTGTGCAGATCCTCTGCTTTCCAGAGACCCACACCGTCGGCTACCGTGTCGACGTGACGCCGCCCCCACCCGGGCGGCCGGTGCCGGTGGACCACCTTTCCCGGCTCCATCGGCAGGTGGCCGAGCGCTGCGGAGAGTTGGAAATGGCCTGCATTCTGGGGACCGAGATTCCCAACCCGGAGGATCCGATCCTGGGGAAACCCTACAACTCGGCTCTGGTCGTGTCGGAGACAGGACAGATTCTGGGATCCCACCACAAGGCCCGGCTGACTCCGCTGGACGCCACCGCCTACACTTCCGGGACCCGGTTCAAGACCTACGAGCTGTGGGGAGTCCGGGTCGGCGTGGTCATCTGTTTCGAGGGCTTCCGCTTTCCCGAATCGACGCGAGAGTGTGTCTCCCAAGGAGCCCAGCTGATTTTTCACCCTCAGAACAACACCACGCGCCCGGCTGCCTGGAAGCTCCCGGTTCACCGTTCCCTGATCTTGGCTCGAGCCGCGGAGAACACGGTCTGGGTCGCATCCTGCAACTGCTGTTACGAGGAGCATCAGAACAGCACCAGCCTGGTGGTGGCCCCGGATGGCCAGGTCGTGGGAGAAACGGGACTGGGAGAAGAGGTGCTTCTGGTTCGGGACATCGATCCGGAACAGGCCACTCGGGCCATGTTCCTTTACGACCTGGAAGGATGTGCGCCGGTCCTGTTCGGGGATCAAGTCCGGCGGGAGGAATTCGCCCACGTTCTGGAACCGGCCGACTAGGGTTCCTTCCAATTCCGGCTGATTACGACCAGTCACAGCCGGCCGTTTTACGGAGTGCTTCCGATGGATGCCGAGCCGATCATGGAAATCCTGGGTTTCATCCTGGGAAGCTCGTTCGTTCTGATTCTGGGCCTTCTGGCCGTGCTGGCGCTGATCTGGTGCCTGGTTCCCTTCGCGATTTTCGGGATCAAACCCCGCCTGGACTCGGTGGCCCGGGCGATCCAGGAGCAGACCCGGGTCCAGCAGGAACTGGTCCGGGAGTTGAGATCCTTGCGGGATCGTTCCGCCGAGAGGAAGGCTCCGGCCCGGCGGGCCGAGCCGGGGCAGGGTGAGAATTCCTGACCGTCCGAAGTCAGTCCAGCAGTCGCCGCATCCAGTCGGCCACCGATTCTTCCTGAAGCGGAGTCACCGAGGCCGAGATCCCATCCTCGACCTGCTCCGGAGTCGTGTATCCCCAGGTAGCGTGGTAACAGCCGACTCCCAGTTCCGACGCCGATTGCAGGTGGGAGACCTGGTCGTCGACGAAGTGGATGCGGGAGTAGGGGGTGCCGGTCAGCTCCTGCAGATGGGCCAGGTGGCCGTTCTTGCCTCGGGCGCGGCGGACCCGGTCATACCCGTAGACGTGGTCGGTAGCGAGACCGATCTCTTGATAGTCCAGGATCTTGGCGGCGGCATCACTCGGCTTGGAGGTGGTGACGTACACTCGGTCGAAGCGGCTCCGGCAGGATCTCAGCCCTTCTTCCACGCCGGAGTAGAGCGGGTTCATCTCCATCCATGACGCCTCGTCCCGTTGGCGCAGTGTCCTGCGGTGTTCCTGGAACACCTCCTCCAGGGCCCGGGGATCGGAGACTCCCATGGAAGCGCAGAGATCCGGCAGCAGTTCCTGGGAGCGCCGGTCGAATTCCCGCTGCCGGGAGACCGCCTCCTGGCCCAGGATGAGATTCAGGATGACGATGTAGTCCTTGCCGTCCCGGACGAAGGGGCGCATTCGGAAGAAGGGTGCCCGCACACTCTGGGAAATCTCCTCCAGGTTGGACGCGGGCGGGAATCCCGCGACGGGTCCGTAGCACGCATATGCCGTGAAGAGGCATTCCCGCGCGCTGTCGCAGATCACTCCATCGAAATCCAGAGCCAGGATGTTCTGTGCCACGTCCTTCCCTCCGCCGGACGCCGGCCCGGCTCAATCCAATCGATCCAAAATCGCCGCCGATGATACCAGAGGGCCTCCGCTTTCGAGCGCCGCCGATATCCGTGAGTCGCGGGACATTCACCACGGACTGTTAAGATTGGCCAGTGGGAGGAAGGAATTCGCGGCAGTCCCAGTGAGGTCGTTTCCCGAGTGAAGATCACGGCACCGTTCCAGATCCTGTCCAACTTCCTCACCCAGCTCGTGGTGCGGAAGCACCTGATCTGGACCTTCGTGAGGCGCGATCTGAGGAGCCGTTACGTGGGATCGGTCATGGGGCTCTGCTGGTCGGTCCTCCATCCCCTGGTGCTGCTGGCCGCCTACACCTTCGTTTTTCAGGTCATCTTCCGGGTCCGGCCCCTCCTGGCGGGGACCGACAGCTTCGCCGTTTTCCTATTCTGCGGGCTTCTGCCCTGGCTCTATTTCCAGGATACGTTGCAGCGTTCCTGCACTTCGGTCGTGGAGCAGAGGAACCTCATCCAGAAGACCCTCTTCCCCTCGGAGGTCCTGCCCCTGACGCTGGCCGCCTCCAACCTGGTGACGCATCTGTTCGGGTTGGCGGTGCTCCTGGCGGTGCTCCTCTATCTCGACCTTTTGACCTGGACCGCCTGCTTGTTGCCGGCCTGGTTCTTCTGGCTGATGCTGCTGGCGCTGGGCCTGGGCTGGCTGTTGGCGGCGTTGCAGGTCTTTCTCAGGGACACGTCACAGGTGCTCTCGGTCCTGCTGGTCTTCTGGTTCTGGTTCACTCCCATCTTCTACCAGGTGGAAATGGTGCCGCCCCGATTCCAGTCCTGGCTGCGGCTGAACCCGCTGACCCACGTCGTAGAGGGGTACCGCCTGCTGTTGCTGGAGGGACGGATTCCGGCGCCCGAGTCCTGGCTGGTGCTGGCCGGCCTTTCGCTGGCGACTTTCTTCCTGGGCGGCTTGGCCTTCAGGGGGATGAAGCGGGAGTTCGCCGATGCCCTCTGAGGCGCCGCCGGTGGTGAGCCTGAAGCAGGTCTCCAAGAAATACCGGATCTACAAACGTCCCAGCCACAAATTCCTGGAGTTGTTTCTGGGGGAGAGAAAACGGCTGCACCGGGAGTTCTGGGCCCTGAGGGAGATCGACCTGGAAGTCGCTGGGGGGACTACCCTGGGCATCGTGGGCAGGAACGGATCGGGCAAGAGCACCCTGCTGCAGTTGCTGGCCGGAATCCATCGGCAGACGTCTGGCGACCTGTTTGTCCGGGGGACGGTCTCGGCCCTGCTGGAACTGGGTTCCGGGTTCAACCCCGAGTTCACGGGACGGGAAAACATGCTCATGGCCGGCGCCGTCATGGGGTTCAACAAACGGCAGATGGAGGAACGCCAGGACGACATTCTGGAGTTTGCCCAGATCGGCGAATTCGTGGACCAGCCGGTCAAAGTCTATTCCACCGGAATGTTCATGAGGCTGGCCTTCTCCGTAGCCGTCCACGTGGACCCGGAGATCCTGTTGGTGGACGAGGCCCTGGCGGTGGGCGACCTCATTTTCCAGCACCGGTGCATCCAGCGGATCCGCCATTTGCGCAGTCTGGGCAAGACCATTCTCTTCGTCAGCCACGATCTGCAGGCCGTCACCCAGTTCTGCGACCGGGCCATCCTGTTGGAGCGGGGGAGAATGCTGGAGAACGGCTCGCCGGAACGGGTGGTCCAGCGGTATCAGGCCCTGGTTGCGGCGAGGCAAGCGGGACAGCAGGGAGAGAGGATCCAATGGAGCGGCGACGGGGAGGATGACCGCCTCCGGATTGTCCGTACCGTGCCTCACGTGCACAACCGTTACGGTGAGGGGGGAGCCAGCATCATGGGGGTTCTGCTCCACTCTCCCGGCGGGCGGGTCCTGAACCAGGCGCAGGTCGGGGAGGAGGTCCACCTGGTGATCTCGGTGCGAATCCTGAAGGATCTGGAGAACCCGATCATCGGCTTCACGGTCCGGGACCGCATGGGTGTGGAGATCACTTCGTCCAACACCTCCTACGCGGGACTGGACCTGCCACCGGCGCAATCGGGAGAGGTGCTGACAGTGGGCTTCCGGTTTCGAATTCCCGAGTTGCGGCCGGGCAGCTATTCCATATCCACCGCCGTCGCCCGGGGGAACATCTGGGAACACACCATCGAGGACTGGATCGACAACGCCTATATTCTGGATTTGACCAGTCCGGGCCTGGTCTACGGGATGATGCGCTGGGCGGTCACCCCCCGTTTCCGCCGATTCAGGGATGGCGACATCCCGCAGGACTGATGATTTCCCATGGACGCCTCTTCGGGTCTGAGCGCCGTCATCGTCAACTGGAACAGCGGTTCCTGCCTGGAGCAGTTGTTGGAGTCGATGGAACCGCTGGAGAAGGGATGGGCCCAGGTCGTGGTGGTCGACAACGCGTCCCAGGACGGAAGCGCCGGTCCGGCCCGGGGCAGGGAGGGTGTCGAGCTAGTGGAAGGCGGAGGAAATCTCGGGTTTGCCGGCGCGGCCAACCTGGGAATCGTCCGGGTCTCGACGCCATGGGTCCTGCTGTTGAACCCCGACGTCACCCTGCATCCCGAGTCGGTGGAAACTCTCTGTCACGAAATCGAAGCTCGGCCGCAATGCGGGATCGCCACCGGGACTCTTCTCTCCCGCTCCCGGAGGACCCCCCAGATTCGTCCTCTTCCCAGTCCGTGGAGCTTGCTTAGGGACGCCGTTTTTCTGGATGAGCTGCTGGCTCTCGCCGGTTTGGACCGTAGTGCCGGTGCGCCGGGGGAAGGTTCCTCTGCGCAAGTGGTGAATGTGGAACAGCCGGCGGCCGCATTCTGGTTGCTGAGGCGGCGGGCTTGGGAAGCCATCGGCGGATTCGATCCCCGTTTCCATCCGGCCTGGTTCGAGGACGTGGACTTCTGCCGCAGGCTTCTGGCCGCCGGCTGGGAGATTCTCCATTTCCCCCAACTCCGGGTCGGGATCCATAGGGGCGGCTCTTCCCTGGATCGGCTGGGGTACGCCACTTTCGTGGAGATCTACACCCGAAACATGCTCCGGTATCTGGCCAAGCACCACTCGATGGCCTACCCGCTCCTGTGGCCCCTGATTCGGCTGGGCGCTCTGGTGCGGCGCGGCGTGATTGGCCGATGGCATCAGTGATCCATTCACGAGCCCGGTGCCTTACCGGCGTTAAGGATCATGGTATTAGGATTTGGTACATCTGCGAATGCGATTTCTAAATTCATAATAATGAAGGTATTTACAAGCCATAGCGCCTCTGTTAAGATCTGCTTTGTCCCTGGAGAGGTTGATATGGAAGGCCCGAGACCTTTGAATAGTCCAGTTCGCACATCCAATAACGCGGCTGGATCCATGACTGGCTACCTGTTTCAAGCTCGCTACGCTCTCTTGCTTAGTCTCCAAGAAGCAAGGCGCACTCCTGCCCATTCAGTTTCTATCGAACAGTTCGATGATGTTGCCTTCGTAGATAGTGAGGGCCCTTTTGAGCTCATACAGACGAAGCACCACAGCAACCCAGACAAAACATCTGACAATAGTGTCGATGTATGGAAAACTATAAGCATATGGGTCAATCGAGTTTCTGAAAATCCTTCCGTTGCTGCTGATACGCGTTTCTTCTTCCTCACCACCAGTACCGCTGCAGCCGAATCAGCTCTGTCAAAACTACGTCGAACAGGAGACAGTCGTGACGTTCCTGGTGCTGTTAGGTTACTAGTCTTGGCAGCGAAAAAATCAAAGAATCAGACAACGGAGGCTGCCCGCCGTCGATTCCTCTCCCTTGATCCTGCTTTGCGGAAACTATTGATTGGGAATATCTGGGTGTTCGACAAGGCACCCAATATTGTTGATGTGCGGGATGAGATTGTAGCAGAACTCCAATATACTGCTCCCGTTGAAAGAGTTAGTGTTCTTGTGGAACATCTCGAAGGATGGTGGTTCAATAGAATTGTTATTGCCTTAACAGATCCAGATCAATCAGATATTCCTCTAGCAGCCATCAGGGATAAGGTCATTGAAATTGGGAACAACTTTAAGGTAGGAAATCTCCCTCTCGACGACAATATTGACAATATGTCCCCGGTTACGACGTTGCCTAGAGACGACAGAAAATTTGTGCGTCAAATGAATTTAATCAGAGTTTCGAAAAACGAGATGCTGTTGAGTGTCCTAGATTATTATCGTGCTTCCGCACAACGATCTCGATGGGCACGTGAGAAACTTTTACTCGACGGTGAAGTCGATCGTTATGATCGTAGGCTCCAAGAGGCATGGAATCGTCGTTTCATTGCCGACATCGCTGATATCGAAGAAGACAGCGGCGATGATACGAAACAGAGGATTGGGAAAGAGATCTATCGTTGGGCTTGCCAATACGAAAGGCCGCTACGTAATCGAGAGGAACTCTGGTTGTCCTCGGGGTCTTTCCAGATTTTATCCGACAATGTTCTTGTTGGTTGGCATCCGAACTATGCCACGTTACTGCAATCGCAAGAGGACGAGATGTGATGATGAAATCATGGAGCAGCGGTTCGGCATCAGAGGAAGCCATCCACTTTAACCCGGCGTACTGTGGAGCGCTCGCGTATGAGTTCGTTCGTGCTTACCAGAATGCCAAAAAAGCTCCTGTCCCATTCGCTCTTGTTCTTTTGTGCACTGCCGATAGCCCTGCACCCCGCCACACGAAATCGCTTGCCGATGAGCATCGCGACGAGACTATTCCCCTGGTTGGAGAATAATTCAGACGCGTTGATAGGTTTTTCCGATCGTGCAAGGAATCTCACACCTTATGTTCGGCGCGCAATATCGTATGCAGCTATGCGCCAGGCTATTACGTTTAATTCGGGTGGTACAATATCCGTGGGACCAAAACGCGCCTCGTTCACACCAACCGCGCTCGATAAAGCTACGATGGACATCCAATCAACCGTAATAGCGATCCGTAAAATTGCTCGTTGGTTTGCAGCGGCCGGAGGCCCATCGACGATTCTCGCTGCTTGGGGTATTCGCACATGAGCTTCACGGTTCGATCAGTCTATTTATATAGTTTCAGTGGTGACTGTAGAACAGTCGAATTCAATAGGTATGGGTTGAATGTCATTACTGGACGCTCTAAGACGGGCAAATCCTCGATAATTGATATCCTAGACTACTGTTTTGGCCGGGAGCAATGTTATGTTGCTGAGGGCGTGATTCGACACCATGTGTCATGGTATGGTGTGGAGATTCAGAATCAGAACGATGTCCTGTTTGTGGGGCGTCGCAATCCGCCCGTTGAGAAGAATACTAGTCCTGATATATACATCCGACGAGGACAATTTAATAGTCGACCCCAGTATTCCGATCTCAGAAAGAATACTACAAGAGAGGCGTTGATCCGGCTATTGACCCGGTTTGCGGGCATCGCCGAAAATGAAAATCGCCCGCTACACGGGACTCGTCGTCCGTTGCAAGCTACGATCAGGCATGCTCTTTTTCTCTGCATTCAGAGGCAAGATGAGATTGCCAGCCGAGACCGGCTCTTTCATCGCCAAGGCGACGAATACATTCCCCAGACGATTAAGGATACGATTCCCTACTTCCTTGGCGCCGTGGATGAAGATCATTTCCTCCGGCAAAACGAACTGGACGACGCAGTACTAAGACTCCGTGAGCTAAAATCTCAAAGAGATTTGTTGCAACGTGGGACGGATAATGCACTACGACGAATACGGCGCTTTATGCTTGATGCTCGTAGGGTCGGCCTCATTGAAGAGAATTTTGAGTCCTCCGATGTTGAGGTTATTCATAGAGAGTTGAGGCGCGTTGTATCTACAGACTTTAGGTCACCGACGATAGTACACGGTGCTGGTGAACTGATTTCACGTCTTGAAGATGCAATTGAGGCGCTACATCAACAATTACGTGAAGTGCAAAATGACTTGCAGGCGACTCAACATGTTATTGGAGCTCAAACAAGTTTTTCCGCAGAAATTAATGAGCAACGTGCACGACTTAGTACACTTGGTCTGTATCGAGGTAAGGCCGATAGAGAAGACATCTGTCCTCTTTGTGAAACTATCCTTGAGGCGCCAACACCGCGGCGACGGATCTTTCCACCACTCTTCAACACCTCGATAAACAATTGGATGCTGTAAGTAGCGAAAATCCCTATCTTCAACGGCGTCTAGATGTGCTCAATAAGAAACGGAATGATATTCAGGAAGCGATTGTTGAGACTCAGAGAAATCTCGAGCACGCCTACGCGGATGATGAAAGGGCTCGACTCGTACGAGATCAGGTCATTGAACGTGCGCGCGTTGTCGGGCGTATTACTGCTTTCCTTGAGGAAACAAGAGATTCGGATGAATTCGGTGATATTGACGGTCACATTGCGGAGGCCGAACAACGAGTAGCCGTGCTCGCTGAGCGCGTGAGTGCCAGAGTTGTATACGAAAGGGTCTTTAGTTTCTTAAACCTTATTTCCAAAGATATGACTCGGTATGCCAAGAATCTTGACCTTGAGCACGCTGAAAAAGGCATTCGCATTGATTTGAGGAGACTCTCTGTCGTTGCTGATACTGACAAAGGTCCGATTACTCTCGACCGGATCGGAAGCGCGGAAAACTGGATCGGTTATCATGTAGCGACATTCCTCGCGTTGCACCATTGGTTCCGTGTACAGCGGCGTCCAGTCCCCGCAATCTTAATTTTTGACCAGCCGTCGCAGGCACATTACCCGCCGGAAGCTGATCAGCGTGGAGCGATCGACGGACTTGAGGATGCAGATCGGCGTGCTGTGCACAATCTATTTGAAATCTTGCACTCGGCCGGTGAGGAACTCGGTGATGGCTTTCAACTCATCGTCCTAGATCACGCCCATCTTGATGAACATTGGTTCCGGACCTCAATAGTTGAGGAATGGCGTGGTGCCAGAGCGCTTGTCCCGGCTGAGTGGACGTAGCCCTCCCGTGGGATATTCTGCAAGGGTTTCTATGGTCGTTTGCGTACACACTTATGTTCAACGGACCAGTCCTTGACCAATGCGGTTCTCGAATACGATTTCCGGACGCAATGACTCTGGAAATATGGCAAATCGCCCCGTCCTGGTCAGCATCGTCACCTACGACAGCGAGGCGCACCTGGATGCCTGCCTGCGCTCGGTGCGTGAGCAGGGGGTCCCGGTTCGGATCCGCGTCTTCGACAACGCGTCCCGGGACGGCAGTTGCCGGGTCGCGCTGAACCATGGGGCCCGGCTGCACCGCTCCGGCGAGAACCGGGGATTCAGCTACGGACACAATTTCCACCTTCGCCAAGGGGGGTTCGATCGGGTCCTCATCCTGAATCCCGACGTTATTCTCTCCAAGGGATATCTGAAGACGCTGGTCGATTCCATGGACGGCGTGAAGCGGGTGGGAATGGCGGGAGGGAAACTCTATCGCATGGACGCGGCGGGCCGGACCGTTCGTGAAGGGGGAAACGCGGTGCTGGACACGACCGGCATCTATTTCAGCCCGACCCAGCGGCACTTCGACCGGGGCAGCCAGCAACCGGATCGGGGCCAGTACGATCGCCGCCAACTGGTATTCGGAATCAGCGGCGCCGCCCTCCTCTGCACCCGGGAGATGCTGGAGGATGTCCGGTACGGGGACGAATACCTGGATGAGGACTTTTTCGCCTACCGGGAGGACGCGGACTTGGCCTGGCGAGCTCAACTCCGGGGGTGGCGGGCTCTCTACGAGCCGGCTGCCCAGGGCCTGCACTTGCGCCGGGTCCTGCCCTCTCGACGCGCCCGTCTTGCCTCCCACATCAACTACCACTCGCTCAAGAACCGGTACCTGATGAGGATCAAGAACCTGGACCCGGCGGTCCGGCGCAGATGTTTCCCCTACATGTGGATTCGGGATCTGGGGATCATCGCGTATGTCCTTTTCCGCGAGCGATCCTCGATGGGCGCCTTCCGGAAGGTATGGGAACTCAGGAAGCGATTCCTCAAAAAACGGGAGTGGGTTCAGGCTTCCCGCCGAGTGCCGTCGGATTCCATCGCCCGTTGGTTCTCGTTTCGTCCCGTCGCCCAGGATTTGCAGCCTTCCGATTTCGTGTGACTCGGCCAGTCTCGGGAGGCTGTGGGACTTGCCCGGCGGGGGCGTAGTAGACTACGCCGCATGTCTCAGCGGAAATTGTCATCCACGCACCGTTCCATCGTCTCGGTTGCTTCATTCCTTTTCGTACTGATGATTGGCTTGTTGCCAAGCGCCTCCTGCTCCGGCCCCGGCGGCGAGCTCGCATCCAAATCCATCCCGGAAGCCAAGGACCAGGATATCGACAGCCTGGGGGTGGCGGGTTACGCCAAGCTCCTCTGCTCATCGGTCTTCGTCTCGAAAATGGAGGACGACGTGGCGATCGAACACAGCCGAAGAGTCACGCGGGCATTGGTTCGCCTCCCGGCCGAGGACATGGCGCAGGTCACCGAGTCCATCGACCATGAGAACCGCCTGGTTCGGGCCACTCTGCGCGGCTCCCTCACGCGGATGGCCAAGCTTTATGGGGACCAAGGCTGCATCATCCATCCCGAGGACCACGACGGCATCTATTTCGACCCGGTTCCCGTTCGAACCTCTCTTCCGGATGCGGAAACCCTGCCCTGGCCCATGGGGGATCTCCTGCCGGACGATCCGCTGCCCCCCGAAGTGGACGAGAAGAAGTTGAAGGCGGCAGTGGAGGTAGCCTTCGAGCCGCCGTCTCGAACCGCCGGCCTGGTGGTGGTCTACAAGGGTCGGCTGGTGGCCGAGCGCTACGCCGAAGGCATTACCAAGGACACGCTGATGGAGAGTTGGTCCCAGGGGAAGAGCCTGACCGGGACGCTCATCGGCCGCCTCGAGCAGGAGGGTCTGCTGAAGCTGGAGGATCCGGCTCCCGTCCCCGAGTGGCAGGGCCCCGGCGACGAACGGTCCAAGATCACCATCGCCGACCTGATGCGGATGTCCAGCGGACTCGAGTTCACGCTCTACGAGAGGCTGGTGACGAGCCCTGAAGGGCGCTCTGAGGTGGGCCCCGAGTACCCGGATCACTACTACCCCTATGTCGGCGCCATCGACGTCTTTCGCTACGTGGTGAGCCGGCCTCCCCAATTCCCGCCCAACACGGTGGGCCGCTACCGCAACTGCGATCCCCTGACCCTGGGCTACATCGTCAAGCGGATCGTCCAGGAACAGGGCCAGGCGTATCTGACCTACCCGCAGCGGGCTCTGTTCGACCAGATCGGGATCCGTCGCATGGTCCTGGACACCGACCCCTACGGAAATTTCGTCCTGTCCGGTTACGAGCACGGAACGCCGCGGGACTGGGCCCGGATCGGTCTCCTCTACCTGCAAAGAGGGATGTGGCAGGGGAAGCGACTCCTCTCCGAGGAGTTCGTCGACTTCGTGCAAACTCCGGCGCCGGCCTGGAAGAACGAGGAAAACCGGGGCGAGAGCGTTTCCCGCTACGGCGGCATGTGGTGGGTCAACACCAAGGGAAACTGGGCGGCGCCCAAGGACGCCTATTACGCGGCCGGAGCCGGTGGACAGAGCACGGTGGTGATTCCGTCCCGCAACCTGGTGCTGGCTCGGCTCACGGACTATGACGACTCCCTGGAGGCGCACAGCAAGTCCAAGGTCAACCGGGCGTTGGAAGGCATCCTGGCGGCGATCGGCAGCGATTAGGACGGGTCTCAATCCCTTGCCGTCCGGCAAGATCGAGCGCGCCGACCGTCACTCGGAATGCGATTTCGGACCCTTCAGGGGTTCGAATCCCGGATCAGCGCCTCCACGGTCCTTTCCAGACAGGAGATGCGGTGCTTCAGATCGGCGTGGGACAGCCGGAGCATGGCCTTGACCTGGGAGAGTTCCACCGTCATTTCCTGACGGATGCCCCCGAGGCCCTTTTCCAGGTTCATCTCTCCTTCGGCCACGATCTGGATCTCATCCCGTAAGGCTTCGCCCACCACGTCGAAATGGCGCCGGGTTTCGGTCAACTGCTCAACGAAGTTTCGGTAATCCTGGTCCATAGCCTTTTCCGGTCCTGCGGTCTCGACCGCGCCTATCGGGAAGCGAAACCGATGATTCCCCGTGAGGAGGAATGCATCAATCAATCAAACGACAGTTGAAGCGAAAACACGAACACGCTTCGCAGGCGTTGCAGCGGAGAAACGGGTGTCAGAGGGGCAGATTGGGTTCGGCCGTCAGGTCCCAGGAGTCCTTCTCTCCCGCGGCGAGGCGACGGTGTCCGGTGGCGGCGATCATGGCCGCGTTGTCGGTGGAAAGAAGCAGGGAAGGAAAGTAGACGGGAGCCCGGTCGCGGAAATAGTCGGCTGCCCGGCGCCGGAGTTCGCTGTTGGCCGAGACTCCGCCCGAGATCTGAATGGAACGCACGTCGTGTCGTTTCCAGGCTTTTTCCAGCCGATCCAGAAGCTGGTCCACGACGCACTTCTGGTAGCTGGCCACCAGGTCCAACAACGCCTCCGGGATCCGTTCCGGCTGCCCGGCGCATTCCGGCTCGACGGGATGAATCTCCGCCAACCGGCAATGGCGCAGGGAGGCCGTCTTGATTCCGCTGAAGCTGAAGTCCAGTTCTCCGGTCTTGATTCTCGGGAGCGAGAACCGCACCGCTTTCGGGTTCCCCAGCGGAGCCAGCCGATCGATGACGGGACCCCCGGGATATCCCAGGCCCAGCGCCTTGGAGAGCTTGTCCAGGGCTTCGCCGGCCGCGTCGTCGCGGGTCCGGGAGATTTCTCGACAGGAATTCTCATGGTCCAGAAGAAAGAGGCTGGTGTGTCCGCCCGAAACCACGAGAGCCAGAGCCGGCAGCTCGGCGGCCGGGTGCTCCAGCGCGACGGATCGGATATGGCCCTCAAGGTGATTGACCCCCACCATCGGAATTTCCAGTGCGAAGGCCAGCGCCTTGGCGTAGGCCATTCCGACCAGCAGAGCCCCCACCAGGCCAGGGCCCCGGGTCACGGCGATGCCGTCCACCTGTTCCCAGGCCGACTCGCCGTTCCAGGCCTGTTCCAGGCAGAGATCGACGACATGGTTGATGTTGGACGCGTGTTCCCGGCTGGCCAGTTCCGGAACGACGCCGCCGTAGACGGAGTGGACGTCCACCTGGGAGGCCACTACGTTGGAGAGGATCCGGCTGCCGTCTTCGACCAGCGCCGCCGCGGTCTCGTCGCAGCTGGTCTCAATCCCCAGAACGATCACCGGCAGCCTTCCGGTAATGCCCGGCCAAGGACTCGACATACGGAGGACGGGCCACGCCCTCCTCGGTGATGATGCCGTCGACCAGGCGGTTGGGAGTCACGTCGAAGGCGGGATTGGCCACCTGAACGGTCTCGGGAGCCAGGTCCTGGCCGGCCATCCGGGTGATCTCGGCCACGTCCCGTTGCTCGATGGGGATCTGGGCGCCTGTGGGCGTGCCCATGTCGATGGTGGAGAGAGGAGCCGCCACGTAGAAGGGGATCCCATGTTCCCTGGCCAGCACGGCGACGCCGTAGGTGCCGATTTTGTTGGCGATGTCTCCGTTGGCGGCGATCCGGTCGGCGCCCACCACCACGGCCTGGATGCTCCCCGCCTGCATGAAATAGCCTGCCATGTTGTCGGTGATGAGGGTGCAGGGAATGCCTTCCCGGACCATTTCCCACGAGGTGAGGCGGGCCCCCTGGAGAAAGGGCCGGGTCTCGTCGGCGAAGACCTGGATGCCCTTCCCGGCCTCGACGGCGGCGCGGATGACCCCCAGCGCCGTTCCGTATCCGGCCGTGGCCAGGGCGCCGGCATTGCAGTGGGTCAGCACGGTCGATCCTTGTGAGAGCAACTGCTGTCCGTGCCGGCCGATTCGCCGGTTGATCTCGATGTCCTCCCGGTGCATATCCTGCACTTCTGTCGCCAATGCGTCCTGGAGTTCGGCCAGGGAACCGGAGTGGGCCCGGAACACCCGGTCCATCCGTTCAATGGCCCAGAAGAGGTTCCTGGCAGTGGGCCGGGTCACCCGGATGGTCTCGCAGATGTTCTGCCATTCCGATTCCAGATCCTCGTCGGACGTCAGGTTCTTCACCCCCAGCGCCAGGCCCATGGCGGTGGCCACGCCGATAGCCGGGGCTCCCCGGATCACCATGCTCCGTATGGCTTCGGCCACTTCTTCGACGGTGGTATAGGTGTTGTAGATCTCCTGGGTCGGAAGCAGGCGCTGGTCGATCATGACCACGCCCTCGTCGGTCCACTCGATTGTTCGAATCATGAGCACAACTTACACGAAGCCCCGGAAGGCGGCAACGGCGGGAAAACAGGAAATGAGGAAAAAGGAAATCAGGAAAGAGTAAAGAGAGAAGAGGGTGGCGATTTGAGAGCGGTGAAGAGTAGTTCAATACTTTGCCGAGTCCTTCCTGCCGGGAATCTCCTCTCTTTCGTTCCTCACTCCCAAGCCAAATTTCTCGACTCGGGCAGGTCTGCCGGACAGTCAACCAACATTCGTCGTCACTCTTTTCTCTCTCCTCTTTCCTGTTTCCTCATTCCCTGTTTCCTATCCGGCCTTGTGGAGTCGGAGGTCGAAGCGCAGAATGAAAGCGATTAGCGAAACGGCGCCTGATGGCGCGGGCACGGGTGCGGAAATGGTCATGCTTCGGTTCTTTCTGCTGATCGCCGGTTTGTCGTTCTGGGTTGGTCTGTCCCATCATTCCCGGCTCTGGGCCGGGGAACTGGAAAGGTTCGAGCCGCAGGACGTCTTCGAACTGGAGTGGGCTTCCGATCCGCGCTTCACGCCGGACGGCGGGCGCGTGATCTACATGCGCAATGCCATGGACGTGATGACGGACCGGCGCCGGAGCAGCGTCTGGACCGTCGATCTGGATGGAACCGGCCATCGGCCGCTTCTTTCCGGCTCGGCCCGATTCTCTTCTCCCCGCCTCTCGTCAGACGGGCGGCGGCTCCTGTACATCTCCGACGCCGAAGGGAGCCCGCAACTCTATGTGATGTGGATGGACACGCTGCAGACGGCGCGGCTGACTCAACTGACACGGGCGCCTTCTAACCCGGCGTGGTCTCCGGATGGGAAGTGGATCGCCTTCACCCAATTCGTGCCCGGGAAACGGCACCCGATGGTGCAGTTGCCGTCCCCGCCCGAAGGCGCCAAGTGGGCCCCTCGGCCCCGGGAGATCCGGAGCGTTCAGTACCGCCGGGACGGGCAGGGCCTGCTGGAGGAAGGCCAGGTCCAGCTCTTTCTCCTGGACGCCGACGGGGGCACGCCCCGGCAGCTCACGCGGGGGGAATACAATTCGGGGCCGCCGGTCTGGCTGCCTGAGAGCACCGGGATCCTGATCAGCTCCAATCGCTCCCCGGACTGGGAGTACGAACCCCGGGAGTCGGAGATCTACGAGGTCTCACTGACAGGTGAGATCAAGGCCCTGACCCACCGAGAGGGACCCGACTCGGACCCGGCCGTATCTCCGGACGGAAAGACCATCGCCTACACCGGGTATGACGACCTGGGATTGAGCTACGCCAATCGGGTTCTCTATGTCATGGATCGGGAGGGAGGCAATCAGAGGGCTCTGACTCAGGGCCTGGACCGTTCCGTCTCCAGTCCCCAATGGCACCCCGGCGGCGACGGCATTTATGTCCTTTATGGCGATGACGGCGGAACTCGGGTGGCTCTGGCCGGCCTCGACGGCGGGATCAATCCCGTGGTCACGGACGCGGGCGGCCTCTCCCTGGGACGCCCGTACGGTGCGGGTGCCTATCGGGCAGGACGGGAAGGCGTCGTCTACACGGCCGCATCCACCCAAAGACCTCCGGACGTGGGTTTCGCTCCGGCCGGCGGCAAGGCCCGCCGCCTGACCCGTCTGAATGAGGATCTGCTGGTCCACAAGGCGCTTGGCCCGGTTGAAGAGATCACCTATCCGTCCCCGGCGGATGGCCGTCCCATCGACGGCTGGATTATCAAGCCGCCCGACTTCGACCCGTCTCGAAAATATCCCCTGGTCCTGGAGATCCATGGAGGTCCCTACGCCTATTACGGACCCTACTTCAGCGTCGAGCTCCAGTTGATGGCCTCGGCAGGGTACGTCGTGCTCTACACGAATCCCCGGGGCAGCACCGGCTATGGCGCCGAGTTCGCCAACCTCATCCACCAGAACTATCCGAGCCAGGATTATGACGATCTGATGGCGGGCGTGGATGTCGTGCTGGAACAGGGCTATGTGGATTCGAACAACCTCTTCGTGACCGGAGGTTCCGGGGGAGGCGTTCTCACGGCCTGGATCGTGGGCAAGACGGACCGTTTCCGGGCGGCGGTCGCGTCCAAGCCGGTCATCAACTGGATCAGCATCAGCGGCACCAGCGACATCTACGTCACTTTCAGCAAGTACTGGATGCCGGCCCCGGTTTGGGAGGACTACGAGACGTACTGGAAATACTCTCCGCTCTCGCTGGTGGGAAACGTCACGACACCCACCATGCTGCTCACCGGAGAGTCGGACCTGCGAACGCCCATCTCGGAGACGGAGCAGTACTACCAGGCCCTCAAGTTGCGCAAGGTGGACACGGCCATGGTGCGGATTCCAGGGGCGGCCCATGGCATCGCCCAGCGTCCCAGCCATATGGTCGCCAAGGTCAGCTACATCCTGGCCTGGTTCGAGAAGTATCGCGCCGGTGCCGGAGAGGCTCGGAGAGATAGCAGCCCGTGAGGACCAGGAGGGAGTAGTTCACAGCATGAAAGTCGTCATCACTCACAGAATCGGACCAGGATTCGTTGAGGAACTGCGGGAAGGCTTCCCAGAGGTGGAGTTTAGAACCGCCTATACACCGGAGGAACAACTTCGGGAGATCCCCGATGCCGAGGTCCAGTTCGGTCTGATCACGGGGGAAGCCCTTGAGGCCGCCCGCAAGCTCCGATGGTTTCACTTTGTGGGGATCGGTTTCGACCATGTTCTCAATAACGCCCCGGGACTCGTCGAGAGCGACGTAGTCATGACCAACGCCCGGGAGACCCACGTCATCGCCATGGCGGACCATGCCATGGCCATGGTCCTGGCCTTCTCCCACTGCGTCCCCGATCTGTTGGAAGATCAGCGGGCGCGAAACTGGGACACTGGCAAGTATTTCGGCCGGATGACCGAGCTGGCCGGCACCACCATGGGGATCCTGGCCGTGGGGGACATCGGAAAGGCCGTGGCCAAGCGGGCCGCCGGATTCGACATGGAGGTCTACGGCGTGGACGTGGTGCCGATGGAGCCCCCGCCCGGCGTGCGGGAGGTGTGGGGCCCCGGCCGCCTGGACGACATGCTGGCCATCAGCGACTGGTTCGTGGTGACGGCGCCGCTGGTCGATTCCACGCGCGGCCTGATCGACGCCGGCCGCCTGGCCCGTCTGAAGCGGGGCGCCCACCTGGTTGTGGTTTCCCGAGGGGGGATCGTCGACGAGAACGCCCTGGTCGAGGCGATTCGCTCGGGGCGCCTGGGCGGCGCGGCGTTGGACGCCACCGACCCCGAGCCGCCGGGTCCGGAGAGTCCGCTGTGGGATCTTCCCAACGTGATCATCTCGCCCCACGTCTCCGCCGACTCGCCCCAGATGTGGCAGCGCCGCCGGGAGATCTTCAAGGAGAACCTGAGGCGCTATCTGGCCGGCGAACCGCTGCTGTTCGTCTGCGACAAGGCGAGGGGATTCTGACGGGGGCAGGGAACGGGCATACCAATATCGAGAGACCGTCCGCATGAAGTTGACGGAGGAACAGAAGGCCGTCCTGGACGGTGAGCGAGGAGACCTTCTGGCCCGGTATCTCGAATGGTCGATCCTGTGGGGAGAGGCGCTGGGCGCCACTCGGCTGGTGCCCGTCACCAACGTGCATTGCATACTGCGCACGCCGTGCCTGAAGGGAATCTCGGAGCGGACGCTGGACACCTACCTGGACGAGTTTCGGGAACTCTGCGGCCACCGGGTGAAGTGCATCACCCTCACCCACGCCAACTGCACTGACCTGGCCGCCCTGCGGGAGAAGGGGCTGACGGAGAAGGAACTGAACTTTCAGCAGGAACTGCACGCCATGGCCGCCCGTTCCGGGGTGAAGGCCACATGGTCCTGTGCTCCCTATCAGGTGGGAGCGGTCCCCAAGTTCAGAGAAATCTGCGCTTGGACCGAGTCTTCGGCCGTGGTCTACTCGAACTCCATGCTGGGAGCCCGCACCAACCGCAACGGTATGGAGAGTTCGCTGGCGGCGGCGTTCCTGGGCTGGGTCCCCGAGTTCGGCGCCCTCCTGGACCGGAACCGCAAGGCGTCGGTGAGGGTCGAACTCCAGGTGGAGATGAAGTCGGTCAGCGACTGGGGAGCCCTCGGGTACTACGTGGGAGAAAAAGCCGGCTCCCAAATTCCGGCGTTCGAGGGGATCGGGGAGATCGCGCCCGCCGAGGCGAAGCAGCTCTCCGCCTCACTGCCTTATGCGGGCCGCGGCACCACCATGTTCCACCTCGCCGGCTTGACTCCCGAAGCGCCGACGGTAGAAGAGGCGCTGGACCCGCGCCAGCCCGTCGAATCGCTGATCTTCGACCGGGACGACCTTCGGACCACGTACCGGAAGATGAACCGGATGGAGAAGGGGGAACCCATCGACACGGTGGCTCTGGGTTGTCCCTTCAGTTCCCTGGACGAGCTTCGGGAGATCTCCCAGGTGTTGTCCCACCAGCGAGTGGCTCCGGGAGTGAATCTCATCGTCTGCACCTCCCGGCACACGCTGGCAGACGCCCGGCGCCACGGCTACGCCGGCGTGATCGAGGAGGCCGGCGGGCACATCCTCTCGGACATCTGCCCCGGCGCCCTGGGGCATGCGCGTCCGCGCAACTATGTCTCCAACTCGTTCAAGCAGGCGTTTTACGGCCGCAGCGCACTGGCCTCCCGCACCGGGGTCCTGCCCCTGGAGGGGTGTATCGAGGCGGCCGTCAGCGGAAGGTGGCTCGATTGAAAGAGAAAACGGTCATCCGCGGAAAGAGGATCGTCCCCGGACTCGCCTCGGGCCGGGCCATGGTGAGCGAGACCGCCCTCTGTTTCCGGTCGGAGTTCGATCCCGCCTCGGGAAAGGTGATCGACGTGCAGCATCCGCTCTACGATCGGGACCTGTCCGGAAGGGTGTTGGTCATGCCCTCGGGAACCGGATCGTCGGGTAACACCATGCATGTCCGGGTCGCGGGCCTGGAGGGGACGGCGCCGGCCGCCCTTATCAACCTGGAGGCGGACCCGCCCTCGGTGCTGGGGTGCGTCATCGCCAGGATACCGGTGATCCAGCTTGAAGCGGCGGACCTGAATTGGATCGCGGACGGGGACTGGGTGGAAGTCGATTCCGACCGGGAAACCGTCCGGGTCTACGAACCACATTGACGAGAGTCGGATTGGGCCCGGATTAGGCCTTGGGGGAATGAATCATGCGAGTTTGGATTTTGCTTGTTGTGGGACTCAGCTTGGCGGGAAACGTTTCGGGCCAGGAGAAGGAGAAATTCCTCACCATCAGCTGGGGAGACGTGATCCACATGGCGACCGGGGTGGCCAAGCTGGACACCCCCGAGAAGGTCTTGGAAGCGACCCGGAACTGGAAGCGGAACGGGGTTGACAAAGTCCTGTTCCGGGTCGACGACTTCCGCGTGGTTCTGTATCACGACCTCTCCGTGGACGAGAGGAACGAGTACCTGCGGGAGTGGATCAAGATCACCCGCCGGGCCTGGAAGCAAGGGCTCGTGAAGACCGCCGTGGATGCGCTGAAGGCGGCGGATATCGAGGTTTTCATGTGGATCGCCCCCACCGACGAGGGACGTCCACCCGATGTGAACGTGTTCGACTTCGGGCCCACCGGACGGGCCTTCTGGCCGTGGCACTCCAAGTTCACCAAGGAGAACCCCCAATTCCTGGTCCACGACCGGACCTTCACCAACAACGAGCGCAAGTACCAGTGGCACGTCATGGAGTACGCCTACCCCGAGGTGCGCGACTACATGATCAACAAGATCATTCGCACGTTTTCGGACGGGTTCGATTTCGACGGCGTCTTTCTGAGCATCCGGTCCCACGGCCTGCCGCCAGACCACGCGGACCAGTACGGGTTCAACCAGCCCATCGTCGAGGAGTACAAGCGCCGGTACGGCCGGGACATCCTGCGCCAGGACTTCGACGTGGAGAAGTGGCGCGAGCTTCGGGGAGAGTATTTCACCCTCTTCCTCCGGGAGTTGAAGGCCCACCTGAAGACGAAAGGGCAGAAGCTCTCCATCGGCGTCCAGCAGGGGGAGTACATCGGTCCTCCCTTCGGAAACATGAGGATTCAATGGCGAAAGTGGATCGAGGAGGGGATCATCGACGACTTGGTCCTGGGCCACATTACCCGGGTCCGATCGCGTTATCCGGAACGGATCCAGCGCACCTGGGGGTATCTGCAGAACCAGGAGACGGGGCTCGGCCTGCCCCCGCTGGTGCACGCCATTCGCCGGGACTACGGACCTCTCTGCCAGAAGTACGGGGTCAAGCTGTACGTGGAGCCGGGAAACTTCTACCGGGTCCATGAGCACCCGTCGGTGGGACGGGCCGGTCCGACTTCCGAAATGACGAAACAGCTCCGCAAACAGTTGGAAGCGCTGCCCCAGGTGACGGGCCTGCCGGCCAATTACAGGGCAGTGACGAATCCGAAGGAGCCTTGACCGCCTGACGGGTAACGGCTGGCGAGTCTTCAATTGAACGCCTGCCGGCGACTCAAGATAAAATCAATTCTGGCGCCTGATCGGCGACCCGGCGGGAAACCGGTCGCGATCAAGGTGCCGGCTGCGAACATGAAGTACTTCAGACTGCTGATCACGAACCTGTTTCGAAACAAACTCAGGACACTGTTGACCGCCAGCAGTATCGGGGCATCGATATTCCTGGTGGCCACCTTGATGACGGTGCTTGACGAGCTGACCAATCCGCCCGAGACCCCGGACTCGGCTTTGCGGCTCGTCGTCCGGCACAAGATCTCCCTGTTCAACACGCTGCCCACCTCCTACCGGGAAAAAATCGCCGCTGTGGACGGAGTGGAAGCCGTGATCGGATCGATGTGGTTCGGCGGCCTTTACAACCATCAGGGGACCGAGATCGGCTTGGCGCAATTTGCCTCCGATACGGACCAGTTCTTTCAGATGTATCCCGACATGGTCGTTCCCGAAGAGCAGAAACAGGCGTTTTTACAGGATCGTTCCGGAGCGCTGGTGGGCCGTACCGTGGCCGAGCGTTTCGGCTGGCAGGTGGGTCAGACGATCCATACCGGCAGCAATCTTTTCCCGACTGAAGTGGAGTTGACGATCCGCGCCATCTACGAGGCCGGAGGCGACGAGGGCGGCAGCGTCTATTTCCACTGGGACTACTTCAACGAACTCATGAACGATAACGGCGTGACCGGAACCTTCTCGATCCGGGCGTCGTCGCCGGAAATGTTGTCCGCCATCGCCGAGGAGGTGGACGGCCTCTTCAAGAATTCGATGGCTCCGACAAAGACGGAAACCGAAAAGGCCTTCATCATGGGGTTTGTCTCCATGCTGGGAAACGTGCAGTTCCTGATCAGCAGTATCTGTCTGGCCGTGATCTTTGCCGTCAGCCTGGTCGCCGCGAACACCATGGCCATGTCCATCCGTGAGCGTGTGCGGGAGATCGGGATTCTCAAGACACTTGGTTTCCGGAAGGCCCAAGTTCTGGGTTTGTTGTTGAGTGAGTCCCTTTTCCTGGCAATGAGCGGGGCAGCCTTGGGCGCGCTGAGCGCGCGCGTGATATTTCAATCGGTGCCGATGCAGGCTATCAGCAACGGGTTCATCCAGGATTTCGAAGTCCGGTTCTCCACCATTGGGATCTGTGTTTTGATCGGCGCAGTGATCGGCCTGATCGCCGCCGGCCTGCCAGCGTGGCGGGCGGCCCGGCGACCGACTCTCGAGGCTTTGCAGAGTGTGGGCTGACGGTTCGTGATGAAGATTCCCTTTCGATACAACTTGCGGAGTCTCTGGGTCCGGCGAGTCGGGACTTTTATGACCGCCTTGGGCATCGGGCTCACCGTGGCCATTCTGGTGGCTATGATGGCCCTCATCGACGGCCTTGATTCAACCTTCGTCAACACCGGATACCCCAATGACCTGGTGGTCATTCGGCAAGGCTCGCAAAACGAAACCAACAGCTATCTCGACCGGAACATCTTCCCACGGGTCCGCTTTCTGCCGGAGGTGGCCCGCGACGAAAACGATGAGCCCTGGGCTTCCGGCGAGCTCATCGTCGTCATCAACCATGAGCGCATCGCCGGAGAAAACGAGTCTTCGAACATTGTCGTGCGCGGCGCCGGAAACCGGAGCTTCGAAATGCGGCCGGAGGTCCGGATCGTCGAGGGACGGCGCTTTGCCAAGGGCGTGCGGGAGCTGATCGTGAGCCGGTCATTGTCGCGCCGCTTCAAGCACATGAAGCTGGGCGATACCCTGCCCATCGCGCAGAGCGAGTGGACCGTCGTGGGTATTTTCGACGCCGGCGGAACGGCCTACGATTCGGAAATCTGGGGGGACTACGACGAGATCGCGCTGGCCTGGAGCCGGCCGATCTACACCTCTTTCCTGGTTCGCGCCAAAAATGAAGAGGGTCGAGCCGCCCTGGCGAGACGGATCGAGGAGGATCGAAACATCGAGCTGCAAGCCATTCCCCAGACCGAGTATTACGAGGGACAGACCATCTCCTCCGTGGGACTCAAGGCATTGGGCGTCTTCATCGCGGTGGTCATGGGAATCGGTTCCTGCTTTGCCGCCATGAACATGATGTACGGAACCGTCATGGCCCGGTTCAAGGAGATCGGAACCCTGCGGGCGCTGGGATTCCGCAGACGGAGCATCCTGGCATCCTTCCTGGCGGAGTCCGTTCTGCTGGCGTTGTTGGGAGGAGTCCTGGGTTGTGTCATGGCCCTGCCGGTCCACGGCATTTCCACGGGGACCACGAACTTCGCCAGTTTCAGCGAAGTCCTGTTCCACTTCCGGATCACGCCCGAGATTATTTTCAGAGCGATTGTGTTCGTCAGCCTGGTGGGGATTGCCGGTGGCCTGCTGCCGGCTGCCAGGGCCGCCCGGGTGCGCTTGATCGATGTGATGCGGGACTGATGGAAAAAGACTTGAAAGCGTTGCGGATCGACCGCACGCGGAAGCGTGGCAGGCCGTCCCGTAGCTTGTGGTTGATGGGACTGATGGCTTTCGTTTTGGGCGCTGTCCTGTCCGGGCTGGTATTCCTGAACCTGTCATTGCGGACGCCGGATGCCGCAGTGGCAGAGGTTCAGGCTGATCGGGCGACGGACGTCCCCGCCGCCGGCGGCGTCGATCGGGCGCCGGATCGGGATCGGCCGCTGCTCATCGCCTCGGGCTATATCGTCCCCCGCCACCGGATCGAAGTCAGTTCCCGGATTATGGGGAAGGTGGCCTGGGTCGGGGTCGACAAATCCGATCGAGTCGAAAAAGGCCAGTTGCTGGTCCGGCTGGAGGACGCCGAGTTCCGAGCGCAACTCCAGCAGGCGCAAGCCGGCCTTGACTCGGCGCGGGCTCGCCTCACCGAGTTGGAAACCGGTTCCCGGCCCGAGGAGATCCAGCGAGCGAAAGCGGAATTGGAAAGAAGCCGTGCCGAATTCGACAATGCCGATCTCGAGTACCGGCGCTTCAGCCAACTCATCGAGAGCGGAGTCATCGCTCAACAACGGGTCGACGATGCCCGGTCTCGCCGCGACATGGCCGAGGCTGCCGTCGCCGTCGCCGAGAAAAACCACCGGCTCCTGGAGATCGGTCCGCGAACCGAGCAGATCGAGGCGGCCCGCGCCGAGCTCGAGCGAAGCCAGGCGGACATCCGATACTGGAATACCCGGCTGCGGGAGACGGAAATCCGGGCACCTGTCACCGGCACGATCCTCGAACGAGTCGTTGAAGTCGGCGAAATGGTCTCGGGCTACTTCATGGGGGGAGCCGTCCTGGTGGCCTTGGCGGACCTGAATGATCTGCAGGTGGAGATGGATATCAGCCAGTCTGACTTTCACAACATCTCGCCGGAGAACGGGTGCAAGATGTCTCCCATCGCCTATCCGTCCCGGGAATATGAATGCGAGTTGGACGAGATCGCACCCGAGGCCAACCGGCAGCGAGCCACAATCGAGGTGAAGGTCCAGATCCTGAAACCGGACGAGTATCTTCGGCCGGAGATGGACGTTCAGGTCACTTTCTTTCGCAAGCGGACCGGTTCCGGAGCGGAAGACACTACCGCTGGAGACACCGGATGACCGACGTGTTGATCGAGATGCGAAATCTGACCCGGGTGTTCCAGCGCGATACCGTCCAGGTCGTGGCTCTGCAGGACATCAACCTGGACATCCGCGAAAAGGACTTCATCAGCTTGATGGGACCGTCCGGCTCGGGAAAGAGCACGCTGCTCAACCTGATTGCCGGCATCGACCGGCCGACCGGCGGCCAACTCCAGGTCTTGGGTGAAGATCTGACCGCGCTCAACGAGGACGAACTCGCTGCCTGGCGCAACGAACACGTGGGATTCGTGTTTCAGCACTTCAACCTGATCCCCGTCCTGACCGCGTTCGAGAACGTGGAACTCCCCTTGCTGTTGACCTCACTTTCCCGGCAGGAAAGGCGAGAGCATGTGGAAACGGCCCTGCGGCTGGTGAACCTCTCGGAACGGATCCACCACTATCCGCGCCAGCTCAGCGGAGGCGAGGAACAGCGAGTGGCGATTGCGCGGGCCATCGTCACCGATCCCACCTTCATCCTGGCGGACGAACCGACCGGTGACCTGGACGCCGAGTCGGCCGGGGACATCCTCAAGGTGCTGGAGGCCCTGAACCGGGACTTCGGCAAGACCATCGTCATGGTCACCCACGACCCCCGAGCCGCGGCGTTCGCCGGGATCAACCATCACCTGGAAAAAGGGTCCCTGCTAGGGGAAACCCCGGCCGAGTGAACCGTTTGGAGGGGGGACATTCCTGTCCCCCATTCTTTCTCAACGTTTCATCCGAAATTCCAAGAATTCCGAAGATGTTGTCGAGTTTTCCGATTCTGCTTTCCAACACGATTCCGGACAGTCGCTGTCGACTCAACCTTCCAGCTCACGCCACATCTCTGCGGAACTTACGAGTCTCTCTTCCCCGTTGCGAAGCCGCTTCAACACCCGTTCGGCGAAGCGCAGTTCCTCCATTTCCTCAATTTTTTCGAGGATGGCTTCACGGGCGTAATCGCTTTTGGATTGGCCTGCCTCTTCTGCGAGACGCTCCAGACAGGCGTCAATCTCATCGGGAAGTCGGATTAACAGCATGGCAGCCTCTTTCCAATCAAGAATACACAGTATTGAGTGTAGGGCCGCGTGAATCCGAAAACGGATTGCATCTGTGGATTGTGATCTAGGGCGCTGGTGTCTACAAAGCGAGCAGGCTGCGGGAGTGAATGTCCAAGGCGATCCAACCGACCGCAGACCAGGGTTGGCCCAGGTCACGAGGGAATTGACTCGGCAACCCTGGTGACGGTGGCTGCGAGGTCGCTGTATGGGGTAGGGCGCCCTGCCATGTCCTTGAGCGGTTGCAGCCCGATATTCTGGCCAGATGCTTTCTCCTGGTTGATTCGAAATGTTGGCACAACGTAGAACTCCCACTGCTCCGTGTTGAGAGGGTCTACCGTGGCTTTTTCCCTGTGCTTCAACAGGCAGAAAACGTAGATGTCGGCGATGCGTTTCGGCGGGTCGTGCGTCTGGCTTTCTCCCGTGTTGGCGTCCCACGCCTCCTTAGTTGGAGCGATACGGAATACTATCTTGGAAATCTTTTTTTGGCGCCAGGACTGCAGGTACGCCGAACTCTTGATCTCGATCTTGGTGCCGTCCGGCATCTTGAGATCGTAGGATCCCCATTCGACACGCGGCTCGTCAGTCAGACCCAGTGCGTTCGCCACGAGAAACTCGGCCACAATGCCGCGCTCCGTGTTGTCGAGTACGCTCGAACTCGACCAGCGCCAGTAGTCGCCGAGAGTAGCGCCTGGGTATCCGGCTTCTACGTAGAACTTATCCGTTGGCTCCCTCAGTTTGGGGAGGACCGGACCGAGATCAGCATCCATTCGCTATTTCCTTTTTGGCATAGATCTCACAGGGCGCGAACGCCGGAATTTCAGGTCAACATGCGGAGGAACATGGCAACGCGTTCAAGCTTCTCGACTTCGTCCTGCTCCGAGTCGTCGGGTGCAAAATGCATCACCTCGTTTCGCATCTCCCTGACTTGGTGCAAGTTATCCATGAAGGTGTTGCGGTCCACGCGCAATTCCAACTTGCCCCATCGGTCCCGGTTTTCAAGGAGTCGGCAGTAGGCGCCGAAGTTGAGGTCCCAGGAGCCCTTGATGCGGTCTGGATCATCGGACGCCTCCTTCATCTCTGCGAGAGTGAAGTTGCTCACCAAGTTTCGCAGATGGAGTTCGATTTCGCCGATGACCAGGAACGGTTGGGCAAGCTGCGCGAACTGCCTGGCGAGATCGCTTGCCGTCACGATTCCCGAGATGGTCCGGTCGACATCTCGAACGAGAACGTAACCATGTTCCCAGATGTCCGTGATCGCATCGAGCAAGGGAGCGTCGATGGCTATTTCCCGATGCTCCTCCATGCCGTGGCGGACCTCGTCGCCCAAGCGTCCCAACGCGAACGCCGTTCCGATCGACCGCCAACTGACCACGCCCTTCACGTCACGATTGTTTTCCATTACGGGAAGCTGTGAGAAGTCCTTGATCAGCATCAGCGTCGTCGCCTTGGCGAGCGGGTTGTTCGGCTGCACGCTGGTCAGTTTGCAGCGGGCCGTCGGAAGTACGCGGATGCGCACGGTCGGATCGACCGGGTCTTTCCGGACACCCGTCGTCTCCATGTCAAGCTCGATCGAGATGTCGCCGTCGATATGCTCGCGCTCGAAATCGGGGACCGTGCGGAGATGCAGTTCCGCGAATTTGGTCCTGATCCGCCTGATACGGTTGTCGCTTCGGCGAGAATAACCGAACCATCCCAGAAACTCGCGGACCGTCGTGGGTTCTCCGACGGGCGTAGCCCCACCATCCAGTTCGGCCTTCATCCTGTCTGCGATTCGTTGGAGTCTCTCGTCAGCTTGATAGGGCATGGCTGTTATTCGTCAAAGGATGTCGAAGCAGACCGGCCCTTCATATCAGAACCCTGGAGGTCGTTGCGAGTGATGGTCTGTGACCTGCTGGTAGGCTCGGCCCAAGGCCAGGATCCGCGATTCGTCGAAGAGGTGCCCGGTCAGGGAGATGCTGGTGGGCCGGCCCTCCGGGTCGAACCCATTGGGCAGAGCGAGGCAGGGGTGTCCCGTCAGGTTCGTGAGCCGCACGTTGTAGCTGAAACTGGGGGCCAGGTAGGCGTCGATTTCGGACATGAGGCGGGCCATGTCCTCCATGAGGAGTGACCGCAGGCGGTTGGCCTGGATGTACTCCACGGCCGGAACGAAACGGGCCTGGCGGAACATGTTGGGCCAGTTGTTCGCGTCCTGTTCCCTCAACAGGTCGTCCTGGTTGTTGCGAGTGAACTCGTCGAAGGCCGCCGCCGCCTCGGTATAGAGAATCAACTCCGGCGCGAGGGGCCGTTTCGGCAGCTCGACGGGGACTAGATCGACTCCCAGGGATCGGAAGACTTCCAGGCTCCGCGCATCGTTCTCCTTGGCGGCTCCCTCCTCTTGTTCCTGAAAAAGGCTTTCGGCGTAGCCCATCCGGAGCCCCTCAAGTTTGTCTCCGACTGGCCACACGAAGGGACGGTCGCAGGTGGTCCGGTCGTGGGGATCGAGTCCGTGGATGGCGGCGAACACCAGTGCGCAGTCTTCAGCGCTGCGGCAGATGGGACCGAGTTTGTCCAGGCTCCAGCTCAGGGTCATGGCGCCGTGACGGCTGACCCTTCCGAACGTCGGTCTCAGTCCGGTGACGCCGCAGGTGGCGGACGGATAGACGATGGACCCCATGGTCTCGGACCCGATGGAGAAGCCCACCAGACCGGTGGCCGTCGCCGCGGCGGAACCGGCCGAAGATCCCTTGGAGCCTTCGTCCAGCTTCCAGGGGTTGCGGGTCTTACCGCCGTACCAGACGTCGACGGCGGCCAGAGCTCCCAGGCTGAGCTTGGCGATCAGCACCGCGCCCGCCTCCTCCAGCATGCGGACCACCGTGGCGTCCAGGTCCAGCGTCTGGTCGCGGTGGGAGGTGGCTCCCCAAGTGGTTCGATATCCTCGGACCGCCAAGAGATCCTTCGCTCCCCAGGGGATGCCGTGGAGCGGCCCCCGGTAGCGACCACGAGCCAGCTCCCGGTCGGCGCGGCGCGCCTGCTCCAGGGCCAACTCCTCCGTGTAGGAGATGACGCATTCGAGCTTTTCGTCGTATTTCTTGAGGCGCTCCAGATAGAGGCGGGTCAGGTCCACGGAACTCACCTTCCGGGCCTTGACCGCCGGCGCCAATTGGGAAAGGGGCCAGTAGGCCAGATCTTCCAGCCGGCCGGGAATCTCGGGGATCGGAATCCGGATTGGGGCCGGTTGCACGGCGGGCGGGTACGGCACGCTGCCGCGGGGAATGGGATCGAACTGGATCGCGGGAGGAACCGAATTGTCCAGCGAGAACTCGCGGAGATTCCCGAAGAACTCCAGGCTCTGATTGACCCGCTTGAGCATCTGCTCCCGTTCCGGAAGCGTGAACTCCAGCCCGGCCACCTGTTGTGCCGCTTGCAGGATCTCCGCCGTGATCCTCATCTCCGTTTCCACGGGGGATTCGTCCCGGCAGGATGCCAGGGCCAGTCCGCCTCCCGAGAGCGAGGTCAGCGCCTGCCGGCGTGTCCATTTGGGGTCACTCACGATGGAACCCCGGACGTGTTGAGAAGACGGAGTGAGGGGTTCTCATCCTGGGACCGCCGGCGCGGATCACGGAGTGGTCCGGTCGACGGCCAATCGGCCGCAACTGTCCAGCGCCAGCAGCGGATAGCAGGTTCCGCTGTAGGTGATGAAATGGAACTTGTCCGTGTTGAGCGACCGCGTCCACCAGCGGCCCGATTCCCGCTGGTTGGACAGCAGCCAGTCCAGGGCGCGCTGAATTCGCGGATCGCCGGCCGGAACGCCGGCCTGCCTCAGGACCAGGACGCAGAGTCCCGTCTGGTGGCCGTCGCTGGCCGGATTCTCGAAATCGTCTTCGGCCCGGAGCTTCTCGGCGCGGTTTCCCCGGCCCCAGGTTTCGGGAGTGGCGAAGGTGCGGAGCGACCAGCCCCCGTCCGCCCGTTGATGCCGCCAGATCATCTCCACCAGTTCCTGCTGCTTCTCCTCTTCCAGCAGACCGGGCCAGCGGGTGGAAACCCAGAGCAGGAGGAGGCGGCCGTAATCGTGGGGCGCCCGGGTCCTCAGGTATTCCCGGGTCTTTCGCACCGCGTCCTGGTTTCCGTTGGAGGCCAGCCATCCGGGAGCCGCCGCCATGGCCATGGCGCCCACGGTGGCCGACTGGTACCTGCTGGACTCGAACGGCGGCCAGGTATCGATGTTGCTCCAGGCGCCCTCCGGATCCTGGAGTTGGAGCATCAGGTCCAGGGCGTCCCGGGTTTCCGGGGAGAGCTCCCCCGTGACGTTTGAATCCCATTCGGCCAATCCCTGCGCCGCGTAGGCGACCTGGGTCGGACGGACGCCGGAACGAAGTTTTTGGGGCTCCATGGTCCGCAGCTCATCGAGTTCATCGATGACGAACTCCCTCAGTTCCGCGGGCGGCCGGCCCAGGGTTTCCGTCAAAGCCGGACGGGTGACGAAATAGGTGCCGTTGGTGTGGCAGGCGATGCATTCCCGCTTCCGGGTCCAGGCCAGTGCCCCATCCTCCATGTAGGCGACGGCTTTCCTGGGCGAGAACTGCTCAAGGATCGGCTCCAGGGCCGATGCGGCTGGGATCGAAATCTGCTTCCATTCGTATTGCGGCTTGGGCGCCTGGTCGTCTTTCTCGGCCGCGGCCGTTCCCAGGAAGAAGATGGTGAGGAGGATTCTTGCCGGCTTCATAATGGCTGCCAAGATTACTACAGGGTTCCGAACATTCCCAAACGCCCCACTATCCGGCTGCTCCGAAAACGGGGACTCCCAACTGCCGCAACGGTTCGGACAGGCTTGCGGCACCTGTTTTCAGCGACGTATTCTCAATGCCGCAGCAAGGTTTTTCGATCCGTGCCAGAGGAGTTCCAGGAGGGTCCTGTCATGCGAAGCTGGTGTTCAAACCGTGTGAGCCGCCCGGCTCCGATGTTTCACCTCATGTGGACCGCATTCCTGCTCCTGGGGGGAGCCTGCTCGGAGGCCCCCACACCCGCCGCGCCGGATCAGAAACCGCTTTTCGTGAGCGGGCAGGACGGATATCACACCTACCGGATTCCGGCGCTCGTGACCACGGGGAAGGGAACTCTCCTGGCGTTCTGCGAGGGGCGCAAGGACAGCCGCAGAGATGATGGAGACATCGACCTCCTGATCCGGCGTTCCACAGACGGGGGAGAAACCTGGAGCCGTCAGCAGGTGGTCTGGGACGACGGCGGCAACACCTGTGGGAACCCCTGCCCGGTGGTGGACCAGGAGACCGGCACAATCTGGTTGCTGCTGACCCACAATCCGGGAGACGAGGGCCTGACGGAGATCCTGCAGCCGGGCGCCCGAGGGACGCGGACCGTGTGGGTCACCTCCAGTGAGGATGACGGAAAGACCTGGGAGCCGCCTCGGGAGATCACGGCCACCACCAAGAATCCGGACTGGGACTGGTATGCCACAGGTCCCGGCGTCGGGATCCAGCTTCGACACGGTCCCAACAAGGGCCGTATGGTGATCCCGTGCGATTATTCCTATCCGGCGTTGAGTCCGGATGAGGCGGTTCACTCATACGGGGAGCCCCCGCCCGCATTCGGCTCCCACGTCATCTACAGCGACGACCACGGCAAGACCTGGCATCTGGGTGGGAACATCCAGCCTCACGCCAACGAGTGCCAGGTCGCCGAGTTGACCGACGGCCGGATTCTCCTGAACTTCCGGTCCTACTTCGGCAGGAACCTCCGGGGCCGTTCCTGGAGCAGCGACGGCGGCTTGACGTGGTCGGAGGCGCAGGACGATCCTCAGTTGACCGAACCGGTCTGCCAAGCCAGCCTGCTGCGCTACAGTTGGTCCGACACGGGAGGCCGCAGCCGCCTCCTCTTTTCCAATCCCGCCGCCACAGAACGCGTCCGGATGACCGTTCGCCTCAGCTACGATGACGGGGAATCCTGGCCGGAGTCCCGCGTACTCCACGAAGGACCATCCGCCTACTCCAGCTTGGCGGTTCTGCCGGACGGCACCATAGCTTGCCTCTACGAACGGGGGGACGAGTCGGCCTACGAAACCATCAGCTTGGCCCGATTCAGCCTCGACTGGCTGACCCAGGGGAAGGATCGAAGGGACTGACCATCACATCGACTGCCGGATTCCCAATGTTTGCTGGTGCTTACTCCGGTCGGCCGAGAAGGCTCGCGTGGTAACGGGCCACGTCCCACATGTAGTGGCGGACCCTTCTCTTTTCTGCGGCCAGGATGTGTGTTTTTCCGCCCTCCTCGTCACCCTGGGCGAGCAGGAAGAGCCCGATGTAGAGGTGGGCGTAGAAGAGGCGCCCTTCCAGTCCCGCCGGTCCCGGCTGGCCGGCGCGGGCGATTTCCAGGACCTTCTGCGGGGACCCCTCTCCCCGGAACATGTCGTAGACGGCCATCATGGGAATCCGGGGATCGTTCCGAATCGGCATCAGGGTTGAGCGGGCTTTCTCCGTACCCTCGGTCCGGGCGATGCACAGATAACGCCAGACTGAGTTCTCCACGTCGTTGTCGTGGTAGGTCTGATACAGCTCGAACTGCCTCGCTCCCTTCTGGAACTGACCGGCGTAGTAGTAGGAAAGACCCAGTTCCCACTGCCTCGGCTCCATATCGGGACGGAGCCGGACGTACTGCTCCAGGTCGGCGACGGATTCCGTGATCTTGCCCAGTCGAAAGTGCTCCCGGCCCCGCAGGTAGTAGGCATAGGCCAACTCGGGCTCCCGGGCCAGGGCATCCGTAGCCAGTTTTACGGACTCGGAACTCCGGCCCCGGTTGGACGCCTCCACGGCGCGGTTCAGAAGCTGCTCAGCCCCCTGGCCCATGGCGGCGCTCGTTGAGCTGGCGAAGATGGCTGAGGCGAGAAGGAATGCGGAAAACCTCACGCGAAACATGCCTCATTCTACTCCATGATGCGGTGGTTCGAACCCGGGAGGTGAAAAGATGGGAACCCGTCTGTGACCGGCACCATGAAAAGCAGAACTAAAATACTTAGCAATGCTAGACAAATATAGTTAGCTATGCTATGTATATTTGGCGATGCAAAACACCGGTGACATCGAGCAGGTTGCGGCGGGATTTTCCCAGTTGGGTCTCTACCTGAGATCGAAGCAATGGCGATCTGCGGAAAAATCGGGCCTGACCTCCACCCAGATCAGCATTTTGGGATTCCTCAAGCGGCGGGGTCCCAACCGAGTCATGGCATTGGCCAGGCTCGTCGGAATCACCGAAGCGACGGCAAGCCGCGCCATCTCGACGCTGGAACGCAAGGGCCTCGTTCAAAAGGGTGTCGATCCTGACGACGGCCGTGCCACAAGGATTTCGCCGACGGCCGCGGGTATCCGTCTCCTGTCGGGGCAGTCCGAGTTTCCCGATGGGCTCATGGCGGCCTTGGCCGGACTCGATCCTATCGAGAGCACCGTCCTGCACCGTGTTCTCAGCAAGGTCATTCTGCACCTGCAGGAGACAGGGGCCATCGAACCGCAACGGATGTGTTGCACCTGCCGCTTCTTCCGGCCCTACGTTCATACGGAGGCGGCCCGACCGCATCATTGCGAATTCGTGGACGCCCCGTTCGGTTCCGTGTCTCTGCGCCTCGACTGCGGCGACCACATTCAGGCCGACGAGTCGGTGAGAAAGCAGCGCTGGCAACGCTTCCTGGCGGTGAAGCCCTTGGAGCGGGGGGGCGCTCACCCCGAGGAGGCGAGCGAAAACTGATTCGAAGAACCCACTATCAACCCGAAAGGAGACTCAACCATGTCAAGACAGGCCACCTTTTACCACGCCGGCTGCCCGGTTTGCGTCGATGCCGAGACCCAGTTCGCGCAGGCGCTCAACCCTCAGGACTACTCTGTGGAAGTGGTTCACCTGGGTGAAACGCCCGACCGCATCGCCGAGGCCGAATCGGCCGGCGTTGCGTCGGTCCCCGCGTTTGTCGTGGACGGCAAGCCGTATCACATCAACTTCGGCGCCTCCATCGCCGATCTGAAGTGAATTGAATGACACGCCCGGCTGCACATCGCGGCCGGGCGTGCTCCCCCCGACAAGCGACATTCAGTCGCCGGCCCGGGGCAGTCCCTGCCAAGGGTCCGTATACTACCCATCCATGAAGGAAGCCAAGGATCAGGATCCCAGCGATCTCGGTCTGGCCGGGTACGCCAAGCTCCTCTGCTCGGCGGTGTTCGTCACCGGAACGGAGGAAGAAGCAGCGCGAAGGCACAGCCGGAACGTGGCCGTGGATCTGCTGAAACTGCCCGAGTCGGAGGCGGAGCACCTCGACGACGTCATCGACTACGACGGAAAGAGGGTTCACGCGACGCTCCCGGGGGGCTACCGGCGCACCGCGGGATTCTACGGTGACCAGGGTTGTATCGTGCATCCGCGGGACCACGACGGGATCTACTTCAAGCCGGTTCCGGTGCGGACCTCACTGCCGCCGGCCGAGACCCAGCCCTGGCCCATGGGGGACCTCCTCCCGGAGGATCCCCTCCCGTCCGAGGTCGACGAGGCGAAGCTGCGGGCGGCAGTCGATCTCGCCTTCGAACCTCCCGCTCGGACAACTTCGCTGGCCGTGGCCTACAAGGGCCGTCTCATCGCCGAGCGCTACGCACCCGGCATCCGCAAGGACACGCTGCTGGAGAGCTGGTCCATGGGCAAGAGCCTGACCGGCACCCTGGCGGGACGCCTGATTCAGGAGGGGCGGCTGAAGATGACCGGCCCGGCCCCGGTCCCCGAATGGCAGGCGCCGGACGATCCGCGCCGCGAAATCCGGATGGAAGACCTGTTCCGCATGTCCAGCGGACTCGACTTCACCCTCTACGAAGTGATGGAGCAGACGCCTCAGGGAACTTACCGGATCTCCACGGCCTACCCGGATCATTACTACGTCTATCCCTGCGCTCTGGACGTCTTCCGGTACGCCGTCTCGCGCCGGCTTCGCTTTCCTCCCGGCACCGTCGGACGGTACCGCAACTGCGATCCCCTGACCCTGGGATACCTGGTCCGCCGGGCTGTGGAGGAACGGGGAGAGCAATACCATACGTTCCCGCAGCGATCCCTCTTCGACCGGATCGGGATCCGCAGGATGGTGCTGGACACGGATCCCTACGGCAACTTCATCCTCTCCGGCTACGAGTACGGGACAGTCCGGGACTGGGCCCGGATCGGACTGCTCTATCTGCAAGGGGGCGTCTGGCAGGGGGAGCGGCTGCTGCCCGAAGAATTCGTGGAGTTCGTCCGCACGCCGGCGCCGGCGTGGTTCAACGAGGAGGGGGAACCGAGCGAGTCGCGCTACGGCGCCATGTGGTGGCTCAACACCACCGGCGTCTGGGACGCCCCTGCCGATGCCTTCTATGCCGCGGGAGCCGGCGGCCAGAACACGTTGGTCATCCCGTCACGAGATCTGGTGGTGGCCCGTCTCACCGAATATGACGTCCTGAGCGTCAGCGTCCCCGCCTTCAACGCGGCGCTGAGAGGGATTCAGCACGCCATCGGATGAGTATCCGGTTCCGGAAGTTCACGGCCCGATGATCTGGTTGGCGAGGTAAGCCGAGACATAGGCCAGCAGCGTCATGTAGGCGAACTGCGCCACCGGCCAGCGCCATCCGGCCGTCTCCCTCCGCACCACCGCCACCGTGGACATGCACTGCATTGCGAATGCGAAGAAGACCAGGAGGGCCACGGCGCCCCCCAGATCCAGATCGCCCTTGAGCGCCTGCTGCAGGTCCCGGGAGCCTTCGTCTGCTTCCATACCGTAGATGGTCCCCAACGTTCCCACGATGACTTCACGGGCCGCCAGGGAGGTGATGAGCCCGATCCCGATCTTCCAGTCAAATCCCAGGGGCTCGATGACCGGTTCGATGGTCCGGCCCACGGTGCCGATGACGCTCTCGGAAATCGGGGGGGCTTCTCCGTTTTGGCGCGGGACGCTGGCCAGAAACCACAGGACGATGGTCGTAGCCAGAATGATGGTGCCGGCCCGCCGCAGGAAGATTTTTGCGCGGTCTATGAGGCGAAGCCCCAGCGACTGAAGGCCGGGCATGCGGTAGGGAGGCATCTCCAGGGAGAAGGGGGCCCCCGTGCCACGAAGTATCGATGACTTGAGCACCCATGCGGTCAGGATGGCTGCCAGGAATCCGAGCGCATACAGTCCCAGCATGGTCGCCGCCCGGGTGCCCAGGAACCCGCCCAGAACCGGGCGTTCCGGAATGAAGGCGGCGATGACCAGGGTGTAGACGGGCAGCCGGGCCGAGCAGGTCATGAAGGGCGCAATCATGATGGTGGCGATCCGGTCCCGCTTGTTCTCGATGGTCCGCGTGGCCAGGATGGCCGGAACGGCACAGGCGTAGGCTGAAAGGAGGGGTATGAATGACTTCCCCTGGAGGCCCACCCTGGCCATGGTCCGGTCTGCGATGAGCGCGGCGCGGGCCATGTAGCCCGAGTCCTCCAGCACGCCGATGAAGAGAAACAGCAGCAGGATCTGGGGCAGGAAGATCACTACCGATCCCACGCCGCCCCAGACGCCTTCGATGAGAAGACTACGGAACCAGGTGTCCGGCAGCAGCGCGTGGACCCACTCACCGGAGGTGGAGACCATGGCGTCCGTGGCATCCATGAGCGGAATGGCAAAGGTGAAGACCGTCTGGAAGACGGCGACCACGACCGCGGCGAAGATGAGGAGGCCCGCCACCGGATGGAGCAGCACGGCGTCGAGGCGCCGCGTCCAGAGGGGCGGCGCCGGAGGGCGGTAGTCCGCCGCATCGCCGATCTGCGCCGACCACTCCCTGCAACGGCGAACATCCTGGATCACCGGCAGTTCCAAGGGGGTGGGAACGGCCAGGGCTCCGACCAGGAACTCCCGGATCGCCTCGGTCCCCTCTCCGGTTCGGGCGCTGACCAGGGCCACGGGAGCTCCGATCTGTTGCGCCAGTTTGTCCAGGTCGAGATTTCCACCGCGGCTCCGGAGGGAATCGGCCATGTTCAGGACCACGAGCGTCGGAATTCCCAAGCTGAGTATGGGAGCTGCGAATCCGAGATGGCGACCCAGATTGGTGGAATCGAGGATCAGAATGACGGCGTCCGGATCGGAGACGCCCGGCATGCGGCCGGTGAGGACGTCTCGGGCCACTCGTTCGTCTTCCGACCGGGGCTCGAGGCTGTAAATGCCTGGCAGGTCGATCAGGTGGACGTCGATCTCACCCGGGAGCCGGGCGCGGCCGATCCGTTTCTCCACCGTGACACCGGGATAGTTGGCCACTCGCTGGCGAAGTCCGGTCAGCCGGTTGAAAAGGGTCGACTTCCCGGTGTTGGGCGGGCCCACGACGACAACGGTGCGCAAGCGGGTGGAATCTCCAGGCCGGGCCTTCGAATCGGGGACGCCCGTGCCGGACCCATGGCTATGGCTCATGAGTCTTTCCGGCCGGACGAACCGGGTCTGCGCAGAATCAAGCGGGCCGCCGTCTCACGGCGGAGCGCCACTTCCGAGCCGTCGACCCGATACACACGCGGGTCGCCGAACGGCGAGCGTCCGGCCGCCGACACAACGGAGCCGGGAAGGAACCCCAGCTCCATGAAACGGCGAGCGTCCCGCTCCGGCAGATCGATGGAGTCCAAGACGGCTTCTTCGTGCTTCCCCAGATCCTTCAGTGTGAACCGGGCCATGATCCTGACTCCTCTCTACCCTCCAACCCGCTCGCTCCAACGCGGGAGGCGACTTTCTTGTCGCCCATTCCTGAGGTGCTCCTATTTGGAAGACGCTACGCGGAGTGGGGACTCTGTCCCCCCTATCATCCCCCCTGCCGGCGGCAAGAATGCCGCCGCTCCCGTTCGGCGACAAGAAAGTCGCCGCTCCTATTTCTCACTCCCCGACTCCGTTGACCCGGGGCAGGACTTCCTCCTTCAGGAGCCTCATGGACTCGACCCAGCGGTCCTTCGGGTCCCATTCGTGCCCCAGGACCAGGAGAACCCCAAACCCTCCCAATTCGTCCTGAAGCCGCTGGAGCTTCCCGGCGACGTCGTCAGGGCTGCCCACGAGCCAGAGGTTGTCCATCAGGTATTCCGGGGTCACGTCCGCGTCGGGCATATCGAGGTCGGTCTTCATCAGGTCGAGCATCTTGCACTTGGGGAGCAGGCGGAGGAAGTAGTCATCGAAGTCCCGCGCCATGGTCCCTTCCAGGACGCAGCGTCTGGCTTCCTCGGTCGTCTCTGCAACGAACACGTTTCGGGCCACCCGCCACTGGCTCCGGTCGGGCGTGCGTCCGGTGGTGGCGGCTCCTTCCAATACCGCCTCCCAGTGGGACTTGAGGATCCGGGTCGGCACGATGTTGATGCTCATGGGAATCCAGCCCTCCTCTCCGGCCCGCACCAGGGTTCCGGATTTGACCGACACGCCGGCGACGCCGATGGGCGGGTGAGGCTTCTGGTAGGGCTTCAGGTGGAACCGGAGACCGATGTCCGATTCGGGCTCCGGCACGGTAAAACGCCAGTGCTTGTGTTCGTACAGGCCGGGCCGCGGATCTTGCCAGAGCTGAAGGACCACGTCGACCGCGTCGCGGGTCATTCCCCTCTGCTCTCCGGTCTTGGGATCGAATCCGAAGACCTCGAAGTCTCCCGGGAAACCACCCGATCCGACTCCCCAGTAAAATCTTCCACGACACATGTGATCCAACTGGGCGATGCGGCTGGCAATGACGAAGGGATTATGGTTGGGCATGCAGGTGACGCCGGTGCCCAGTTTGATCTGCTCGGTCTGGGGGATGGCGCTGGCCAGCAGCAGGTCGGGAGCGGGGATGTTCTCCCAGACGCTGGTGAAGTGCTCGCCGAGCCAGGCCTCGTGAAATCCCAATTGGTCCAGGATAATGATCTGCTCCAGGTCGCTCTCCAGGGTCTCGGTGAAGTTCGACCCCGGCGGGTGGAGGGGCATGGTGAAGAATCCTAGTTTCATGGCAGGTGCTCCTTTTGTGGCCTCATTCTAGGGCCCAGGGCCGTCGACCGCCACTGCTTGCGGTCCAAATGGTTCATGCGGGAAGATGGCGCCTGAAGAATAGCCGCTCAGCCGTTCCTTGCAAGATCTGCCGCTTGTCCGAAGCCGAGAGAAAGTCAGCATGGTCACGGATCACGGCGACGGCGGCCTCGATGGTGTGTCCGTTTTTGGTCTGCAACGGAGCGTCACTTTCCCACATGCACCGGTCGGGGCCGAACGCATCCACCAGCCGGCGAATCAGCGGGAGCATGTCCAGGTAGGGTGGTTGCTTCTTGCCCAAGGCATAGAAAGCGCCCAATTTGAGCATGACGCGGGGATGCCGAGCCATGCGGCACAGCGCGTGGGCTTCTTCTTCCACCCGGTCAGCCCGCTTGCCGATCAGGCAAAAGTGGTCGATGATCACAGGAGTATCGGGAAAGAGTCGGCACATGCGGTCCAGTTCGGGCAGGTCCGCCGGAGTCATGAGGAAGCTCAGGCAGAGGTCGTGCCGGGCTCCGGCGGCGAACATCTTGTCGAAGCCCGGGTGATCCATCCAGCGTTCTCCGCTTCGCATGGCCGGACGCGTCGATCGGCCCCGGATCCGGAACGCGTAGATGCCACCTCGAGCCAGGGCTTTCATCGTGCGGTCGGGGCCGGGAAGGGAAACGTCGCTGACGGCGGGAACGATGCCGGTGCCGACGAACCGGTTGGGATCGTTCGCGATTGCGTCGAGGATGTAGCTGTGGTCGAGTCCGTAACAGGTCATCTGAATCAGGTTGTAACGGGTCACCTCGGCGCGGCTTCCCCGCTGGACCAGTTCCTCGACCGTGAAGCTGGGAAACCAGAGGTCCTCTCTGGTCAGTCCCGGCGCCAGAGGATACTTTTGGAGGTCGGGGGACCAGACGTGGGCGTGGGCGTCGACGACGGCGGGGCCGGATGGTACGGCCCGGCCCCTGCGTCCGACGGCCCCGGCCAGGGCCAAACCGGACATCCAGCGGCGTCGGGTCAGAGTATTCATGCGTCGCTCGCTTCAGCTTATCCGGTGATCCGGCCCAGTCTACTATGGCGGGTGAAACGGCAGAGCGCAGGATTCTCAAATTGATGGGGAGGAGACGGAAAATGCACAGACGTGGACTTCTGGGCGGCTTGGCTGCCGGCGCTCTCTCCGGCGTCGTGTCCTCGAAGGAACTCGGAGCCCGGGCGCTGGTGGAGAAACGGACCCGGGGCATGCCCCCTCCCCGGATCCGGGATATCCAGGTCATCGCCACCGCTCCGAGAGGTCTGCGTCTGGTGGTGGTGAAGGTCCTCACCGACCAGGATGGCCTCTACGGCTACGGATGCGCCACCTTTACGCAGCGGGCCGATCTGGTGGTTCCGGCCGTGGAGAATTACCTGAAGCCGTTTCTGGTGGGCAAGCCGGCCGACCGGATCGATGACACGTGGCAGGCTTGCTACAACAGCTCCTACTGGCGGAACGGCCCGGTCCTGAACAATGCCATCAGTGGAGTGGACATGGCCCTCTGGGACATCAAGGGGCGCCAGGCCGGGCTGCCGGTCTATCAGCTTCTGGGTGGAAAATGCCGGGAAGCGGCCGACTGTTACCGGCATGCCAGCGGCGCCGAGTTCGGCCAGGTGATCGAAATGGCCCGGGCCTACATGGAGGATGGAGTTCGCCACGTCCGGGTGCAGGTCGGTGTCCCGGGGATGTCGGGGTACGGAGGCGGTGCCGGAGGTCGGCCGGCGGCGAAGCTGCACGACGACCCGGTTTTCGAGCCGGCCGTCTATATTCGCCGGATCCTGGCCCTGTTCGAGGAGTGCCGGAAACAACTGGGGGACGAGGTGGAACTGCTCCACGACGTGCACGAGCGGATCACCCCCACCCAGGCGCTCCAACTCTGCAAGGACGTGGAGCCGTTTCGCCTTTTCTTTCTGGAGGACCCGGTCTCTCCCGAAGACATCGCCTACTTCCGCTTGATCCGGAACCACTCGACCACGCCCATTGCCATGGGAGAGCTCTTCAACAGTCCCCACGAGTGGATCCCCCTCATTTCGGAAAGGCTCTTCGACTACATCCGCATCCACATCTCCCAAGCGGGCGGGCTGACCCCCTGCCGCAAGATCGCGGCCCTGGGAGAGCTCTTCGGCGTGCGCACCGCCTGGCACGGACCCGGCGACGTCTCACCCATCGGGCATGCCGCCAACGTCGCTCTGGATCTGGCCTGCTACAACTTTGGGATCCAGGAGTTCTCCGGGTTCTCGGAGCGAGAGCTGGAAGTGTTCCACGGTTGTCCCGAATACCGCAACGGCTACCTGTTCGCCAGCGAGAAGCCCGGTTGGGGCATCGAGGTGGACGAGGCGGCGGCGCGCAAGTACCCTTTCGGTAGCTTCGAGTCGGGAGAGAAAGAGGAGTACAACGGCGGCTGGGGCGTGATCCGGCGGCGGGACGGAACCGTGATCAAGCAGTGATGCCGGTTCGCTCCGTTACTCCGGCCGAAGGCCGGCAGTTCTGAGAACGAACTAACCTGGCTTGGCGAAAGTCAGAATCCGGCGCGGATTCTCCACCATGATCTGATGGAGGGCCTCCTCCGGCGCTCCCAGGCGCCTCAACTCGGGCAGGACGAACTCCATCACAAAGGAAAACCCCATGCCTCCGTAGGTCTTCATCATGGTTTTGGTGCAGACGTCCTGCGAGAGGAGCAGCCGGTCCGCGTATCCGTCCCGGATCAGTTGGACGATGGACCGGACCGTGTCGTAGTCGTGGATCCGGCCCAGCCGGGGGATCACCTCGCCCATAAGGTCGAATTGGATGTAGACGCCCCGCTCCAGAAGCCGTTTCATGTAGGGGATCTGGGTGGCGATGTGGTTGGAGTGTCCGATGATGACCCGGTTCAGATCGGCGCCCTCCGCCTCCACCATGTCCAGGACGGTGAACTTCTCCTCGCCGCGGCCGGCATGATGAAAGGAGATGGCGGCTCCGGTGGCCCGGCTGGCGCGGGCGGCGGCACGGGTGCTTTTGAGCTCGTTGGGATTGAGTGCCGTTCCTACGCCCACTTCACCGATGATGCCGGACCGGACCGCCGTGCCCTCGGCTCCGACGGTGATGTCCCTGATGATGATCTCGGTCAGGTCCTCGACCGTCCGGGAATCCATGTCCGGCGGATGAAAGCTGTGGATGTACCAGCCGGCGCCCATGACGATGTGCAGACCGGTGGCGTTGGAGACCTGGAGCAGACCCGTAGGGTCGCGCCCCAGTCCGATGCTGGTGCAGTCCACGATCCCGCTGCCGCCCCAGCGCTTGAACTCCAGGACCTCGCGGATGGCCACGTCCACGTCGCCCAGCAACATGTTGTCTTCGTTGGGCGAGACCCAGGAGCGGAGCCGGCTCAGATTCCGGAGGGAGACGGTTTCCTTGTAGTACGCCGCTTCAGTCGCCGTGAGCCCCTCCTTCGGCTGCCGGCGGTAGTCGAGCAGGACGTGCTCGTGCATGATGGTGGGGCCCACCTCGGCTGGATCGACGGGACCCCTCACCGTCAGGATCTTTCCCGAGATGTCGGGAATGGCATGGCCGGCGCCACCGGCCAGCGGAGCCCAAATCAGTCCGGCAGCCGCGAGCAGCCCGGCAGCCAGCAAGAGTCGCCTTTGGAAAAGCGCCATATGGGTCCTTGTTGGGTTCAAACGCGTCGCCTCCATCACTGATCAAACATCGTGCCGGGTGGAGTCCATCGCAGCGTCTCTTACGGTGTTGTTGATGGCAGTAATACGGAAACGAGAGTGTGCCCGGGCGGGATTTCTATCTGTTCGAGCGCACTCGGTGATTCCATGTCCTCGCCGGCTCGTTCGGTTTCGATCGCGCAGTCTCTAAACGCCCGTTCTGCCTGTAGCAGGGCCGCGTCCTTGGTCACTCCCATGGCGACGATCCCCGGCAGATCTGGAAACGAAACGCCGTACGCCCCCACCTTACCATCCATCAACGCGGGGTATTCAATCATCCAATTCCCAATCTACCGCACGTTCCGGTGGTAGTCCAAGGTGCCCCCATTGGCTGTTGTTGGACGCGGCCCTTTCGGACAACCAGCCCTTCATCCGAACTTTCCACCCTTCTCCGAAAGATCCGTTCCTCGTGCGTGAGTGAGTGCGTGCGTGAGAAGGGGACAGTCCCTTTCCCGTGCGTGCGTGCGTGCGTGCGTGGAAGGGGACAGTCCCTTTCTGTGTGGCTCAAACCGCACGTGCGGTTCGGAGGGAGGGGAGCCGGGTAACCGTGCTTCCCTATCCCTGTCGCCGGACCCGGTCCCCGCCTGTGCCGATCGCGTTGACTCCTGACTCGATAGCCATTTAACATCCAGCTGCAAACGGCAATTTCCCGCTTCCATACCTGATGGATCGCCGCAATTTCTTACAGGCAGGCTTGATGAGTTCGATCAGCACTGCCGCGCTCTGGGCCCAGAAAAAGGAAGGCGTCATGCCAACTACTCCTTCGCCGCCGTTCTCCGAGGAACGAAGCAAGCTGAAGATTACGGGTGTCCGTATGGTTCGCCCCAGGCCAAGACGACCGCTGCCCACCTACAAACCAGCTCCCGGCTCCTGGTCGACAGGTAACGTCGAAGTGGCGAATCCGATGTCTATCTATCCTGAATACAAGGCTCGTCGATCACTGTTCATGGCCCCGGACCTGGGACCGTCGGCAGTAGAAATCACGACGGACAAGGGAGTTCGAGGGATTGGTTATGGGGGGCCAGGTGCGGGTTTTGTGATTGAGAAACACCTGGCTCAATTAATGATCGACGAAGATCCGTTTAACCTGGAGCGACTTTGGGACATCATGTGGCGCTCGACGCTCTACTACGGTCGCAAGGGAATGGTGGTGCACGCCATCAGCGCGGTAGACAACGCCCTTTGGGACCTCGTCGGTAACGCCCTGAAGATGCCCGTGTGCCAACTCCTGGGAGGAGAAACCAAGTCACGCATTCCGAGTTATTGCACCGGTAACGATCTGGAACAGCACATCGAGTTTGGGTACACCAAGCTCAAGCTCGCGGTCCCCTACGGGCCGGAGGACGGCCTTCAGGGAATGAAGAAGAACGTGGAGTTGGTAGAGCGGGCGCGCAAGCTCCTGGGACCCGGTGGCGAGATCATGCTCGACTGCTGGATGGCCCTCACCGAGCGTTACACGCTCGAGTTCGCCGAAGCCCTGGAGCCCTACCGCGTGTATTGGATGGAGGAGTGCTTGCCACCCGACAACTACGCCGGCTTTGGACGCCTCAATGCTCAAATCAGCTCGACACGGATGGCCACCGGGGAACACGAGTACACACGCTACGGCTTCCAATTGCTTCTGGAATGCCAGGGGGCCGACATCTGGCAGCCGGATATGAACTGGTGCGGGGGGCTGACCGAATTGCGTCGAATCGGAGCCCTGGCTGCGACCCACGACATTCCCGTTATTCCTCACGGTGGCTGGCGTGGAGGTGGTCCCCACTACATCATGGCCACGCCCAACAGTCCCTGGTGCGAGATGTTCATGCCCCCGCCCGGAGGCCCTGATGAGGTCTACCGGCGATTCGAGGAAGAGAACAACATCAGCCGCGGCCCCGAGGGAATCTACATGCGACCCTCAGATCGGCCGGGTTTCGGCTGGGACCTGGTTGTGGATTGATACAGCAGCCAGCACCGGCGGTCCCGGACTCGAGCCTCGCATCAGTTGAACGTCGTACTCGTCGCTCGGTCGCAAGCCCTGTCAGGATGGCGCTGGCGACGCCTCGCCGCGCCCACCACTTTGGTTCCTTGGTCGAGAAAAGGTCACAAACTGGTCAAGTTGTGGAGTACAAGAGAACGTCCCGGGACCCTGAGGGAACACTCGTAGAGATCGTACGGACGCCGAACCGGCAGATCAGAGGGGCCATTGCGAGGCAGAAGCCGCTGCAAGTCGTTGAAGAGATTGTTACGCCCGGCAGGATTCGAACCTGCAGCCTGCGGCCTTTCATTCCTCCCTACTATCTCCGATTTGCTCGCGGCTTCTTGTGCGATGGACTCCACGTGACCAGTTGGTTGCTGGAATCGCAATGAAGAATATCTGGGTTCCGTTGTTCGTTTTGTTGCTGTTGCCCGCCTCCTATTCGGAGCAGAGACCCGCTGAGCGGTTGGAAACCGCTCAGCCCCCGTTCGATGATTCGATGGCACATCAGACGCAAGACCCGGCGGAGACGGTCCTCTACTTCCCCGACTATGTGGACGGTGGCGGCTGGTCTGTCCAGTTGGCGCTCAGCAACGTCGACCCGGACACGGCCGCCGAGGTCGCGGTTGAAGTCTACGACCAAGATGGCGGGTCGATCCTGGATCTGTTCGATTCCGGATCGGCGTTGGAGATCCCGCCCCTGGGCAGCCGGGTGTTGAGAAGCTCGGGAACGGGGGCGATTCGGCGCGGCTGGATCCAGGTTCGGACCGGTACGGATTCGGTCAGTGGCCTGTTGACCTACAAGGAGGGGACGACGGGAATCGAGGTGAGCGTGGAACCGGCCGAGCTGGGCGGCCGGTTCGCCCTGTTCGTCGAGGAGTCGGCCGAGGTGGGCGCCGGAGTGGCAGTTTTCAAGCCGCAGGCCTCGCCCAGCATCCAGCTCCGAGTCCGCGACGACGAGGGGAACGACCCCATGGAAGGAGCGTTCGTCTCCCGGGGAAACTTTCACCAAAACGCGCTCACGCTTCCGGAATGGTTCGACGCGGAAGGGATCGACAAGGGATTCCTGCGCGACTTCCGGGGTCTCCTGTTCCTGCGGACCGAGGACGAATCGCCCTTCGCCCCGCTGGGGTTGCGGTTCGGCAAGAGAAACCAATCGCTTTCGTCGGTTCCCGCCATTCGGGATGAGACTCCGGAGCCGGCGGAGACGACCCTGTACTTCCCGGACTACGTAGACGGAAGCGGCTGGTCCGTGCAGCTGGCGCTGAGCAACGTCGATGCGGAGACCGCCGCCGAGGTCCGCGTGGAGGTGTTCGACCAAGCTGGCAAGATGGTCTCGGACCTTTTCGATTCTGTGTCGTCGTTCGAGATCCCGTCGCTGGGCAGCCGGGTGCTGCGGAGCGCGGGCGCGGGGGCGATCCGGCGGGGCTGGATCGAGGTGGAGTCCGATTCGGCGGCGGTCAGCGGGCTGTTGACCTACCGGCAGGCGGAGACGGGCGTCGAGGTCAGTGTGAAACCGGTAGAGCTGGGCAATCAGTTCGCCCTGTTCGTAGAGGAATCGTCGACGATCGGCGCCGGCGTGGCCATTTTCAAACCGGACGCCTCGCCGAAGGTCGAGTTGCGGATTCGGGACGAAGAGGGGAACGACCCGTTGAACGGTGTGTTCATCCCCCGGGGCGACTTCCACCAAGATGCGCTCACGCTGCCGGAATGGCTCGCCGTGGTGAATGCGGGATTCCTGAGCGACTTCCGGGGGCTGCTGTTCATACGATCGGAGGACGATTCGCAATTCGCCCCGCTGGGCTTGCGGTTCGGGAAGACGAACTCATCGCTCTCGTCGGTTCCGGCGATCCGGATCAGGGACGAAGGCGGGACTGGCGGCCAGGCTCCTGCACCGACAGTGACGCTGTCGGTTGCTCCGAGCTTGATCAATCTGGGCGAGAGCGCCACGTTGACGTGGTCCTCGACGAATGCGGAGAGCGTGGAGATCACACCGGACCTCGGCGCAGTCCCGGCAGCGGGCTCGCGAAAGGTGTCGCCGCGCACCACGACGACGTACCGAATCACGGTGCGTGGCGCCGACGGCCAGACGCGGACGGCATCCGTTACGGTCAGAGTGGCTGTAATAGTGGTCTCCCAGCGGGACGCGCTGACGGCGCTCTACCAATCCACCGGCGGGCCCGATTGGTTTGACAGCGGGAACTGGGGGACCAGCCGGCCTCTCAGGGATTGGCATGGAGTCACCGTCGATACCCGCGGGCGCGTGACGGAGTTGCATCTCTATCGCAATAATCTGGGCGGGCCCATCCCGCCCGAGCTCGGCGGCCTCACAAGTCTGAGGGATCTGAATCTCGGAGATAACGGCCTCACGGGACCGATCCCGTCCGAGCTCGGCAACCTCACAAACCTGACGAGTTTGCGTCTCCTCGACAACCACCTCACGGGACCGATCCCGCCCGAACTCGGCAATCTCACAAGCCTGAGGACGCTGGACCTCGAGGAAAACCGCATCACGGGACCGATTCCGCCCGAGCTTGGCAACCTCACAAACCTGAGCGATCTGCTTCTCCGGAGGAACGGCCTCGCGGGATCGATCCCGCCCGAACTCGGCGACCTAACAAACCTGGCGAAACTGCGGCTCGACGGAAACGATCTGACGGGGCCGATCCCGCCCGAACTCGGCAACCTGACCCGCCTGACGGAACTGCGGCTCGAAGAGAACCATCTCGCGGGGCCGATCCCGCCCGAGCTCGGCAATCTGACGCGCCTGAGGGAACTGCCGCTTGCGGGGAACCAGCTCACGGGACCGATCCCGCCCGAGCTCGGCAATCTGACGCGCCTGACGGAGCTGAATCTCGGGCAGAACAAACTCACGGGGCCGATCCCTCCTGAACTGGGCAACCTCACGCGCCTGACGGAACTGAATCTCTCGGGGAACTCCGGCATGGGGGGGATCCTTCCAATCGAATTGACTGGTCTTGGCCGGCTCGAAACGCTATTGGCAGGCGAAACGGATCTTTGCGCACCCTCGAATCCCGACTTCCAGGCTTGGCTCGGAGGCATCTACCGGCTGCGGGTTGCGACTTGTGTGAGTGATTTCGCTACCTTTGCATACCTCACCCAGGCGGTGCAGTCACGGGAGTACCCGGTTCCGCTGGTCGCCGGAGAGAAGGCGCTGCTCCGGGTTTTCGTCACTGCCGCGAGTCCCACGATGGCGGGCATCCCTCCCGTGCGAGCCCGGTTCTACGTGGACGGAACCGAGATCCACGTGGCCGACATTCCGGCGCGTACGGCGGCCCTCCCGACCGAGGTCTACGAAGGAGATCTGTCACGATCGTCCAACGCCGAGATCCCCGGCGAGATCGTGCGTCCGGGTCTTGAGATGGTCGTCGAGATCGACCCGGAAGGAACGCTGGGTCCCGGTCTCGTGATGGAAAGGCGGATCCCGGACACGGGCCGGACGGTGGTCAATGTGCGGGAGATGCCCGCGCTCCACCTGACGGTGATTCCCTTCCTATGGAGCGCCAATCCCCATCGGGCGGTCGTGGAAACAGCCAGGGCTATGGAGGCGGACCCGGAGGGCCACGAGCTGCTGTGGAATACTCGTACGCTGCTGCCGATCGGAGACTTGGAAGTGACGGCCCACGCACCCGTGATGACTTCGACTTCGCCCGACGAATATTTCCCGCTATTCGAGGAGACGGAAGCGATTCGGGCCATGGAGGGTGGGACCGGCCACTACCTGGGCACGATGTCGAACCCGGGCAAGGTAGGGCGGGCAGGATTGGCGACCATCGGCGGACGGGTGCTCATCTCAAGACTAAACCGGTTTACCATAGCTCACGAACTCGGCCACCTCATGAGCCTCCGCCACGCTCCCTGCGGGGGCGCAGGGGGATCGGACCCGGCGTTTCCCTCCCCGGACGGATCGATGGGCGTCTGGGGGTACGACTTCCGCTATGGGGGCACATTGGCGTCGCCAAGCAGGCCGGACGTGATGGGCTACTGCGACCCGGCGTGGATCAGCGACTATCACTTCGCCAACGCACTCCGCTTTCGCCTCTTCGACGAGGGCCCGCCCCAGGCAGCGGGCCTGATCGCTCAAGACGAGGGACGGTCCCGGCCGACTAGCCTGATCGCTCAAGAAGCAAAGTCTCTCCTCCTATGGGGCGGGATGGATGTGGAGGGTCAACTCTTCCTCAACCCATCCTTCGTCGTCGATGCCCCCTCCAAGCTGCCCAGGATCACCGGTGAGCACCGGATCACCGGGCGGAGCGGGGGCGGCGACGAGCTCTTTTCCGTCAGCTTCACCATGCCCGAAGTGGCCGACGGTGACGGGAGATCATCTTTCGCCTTCGTCCTCCCGGTTGAGCCCGGCTGGGCGGTCGGCCTGGCAAATATCACGCTCTCCGGGCCTGGTGGGTCGGTGACGCTCGACAGCAACACCGATATCCCCCTGTTCATCCTGGTCGATCCGAACACCAGGCAGGTGAGAGGCATCCTGCGGGACCTGCCTCAGGCGGGCGCGTCGGCGCTCGTCCATCAAGCAGGCACCGACAGCCTCGATGTGCTCTTCAGCCGCGGGATCCCCGACGCCGCAGCGTGGGGTCCGTGAAGGATCGGCCGGTCAGGCGACCATCGTTTCGGACAGCCGGAGCGAAAAAGCGAAAACGTGACTGTCCCCTTTTCGTGCCAGTCGTCCCCTTTTCGTGCCAGTCAGGCGCGTCCCCTTTTCGCCCCGTTCATGACGTCACCTCCCTCTCCGAAAGATCCTTCCAACTCCGGCAAAAGCTCAGCCCGATAAGCTGCTTTATTCCCTTCCCAGGGCACGCCGCAGGAACTGCACCGCCCGCGGAATGGCACCCCTTAGACCGAATATCTCGTGTCCTGCACCCTCGTAGATGAAGGCCTCGAACTCGGGAGGCTCGCGTCCCAAGGCCTCCATGGTACGGATCATGGAGTACGCTTGGCTGACGGCGACGGTCTCGTCGGAATCGCCATGGTGCAGTTGGACGGCCGGCAGGTCTTCGGCGAACAGGACGGAGGAGCGGCGCACCAACTCCAGGCGCACTTCAGCCAGTTCGATCTCGCCTCTCAGGTAGGGCTGAATGAAGCTGGAGTTCATGTGGGCCACGCCCGTGAGCTCGCGCGGACGCCCCAGAATCGCCTCGCGCACGATTTGCCGCACCCAGTCGTCGAAGAAGTCGGTGGGACCGAAGAAGGCGACGATGTTCTCGATGCGCTCGTCGCGGATGCCGGCCAGCATGGCGACACCGGCTCCACGACTTGCACCGACGATGTTCACACCTTCGGACTTCGCTTGCGGAGTCAGTTCCAGAGCCACGTTCAGAAGCGCCAGGGCGTCGTCCACATCGTAGTCCCAGTGACCGCCAGGGCCGGTCGAGACCCACACGGCATCGCCGTACTGAAGCCGTTCGCTGCGAAAAGACGGGATGACGTAAACAACGCTGTCTTGCAGCTCGCCCAATGAGTACCTGACGATATCGATGTCGCGCACGTCGACACCGCTTTCGCCGCCGTGCAGGTACATCAGGACGGGCAGGGTTCCGGGTGCCGCAGAGTCGGGCGCAAGGATCGCCCCGTAGTGGCGCACCTCCCCGACCTGATGCGACACCACGCGCAGGGTCGCCGGAGTATCGTCGAGGGGATACGCCTCCGTGAATTCGACAAACACGTCAACCGGAGAGATGTCGCGCCCGGCCCAGTTTGCACGAACGGCCTCGATCTCCGTGGCGGTCGGCGCGGCAAAAACGTTGTCGAGTTCGGCCTCGAGGTCGATCGCGTTGGCATTGACAGCCGTGACAACCACGCCTGCGGCGACCATGAGCGTCTGGATGCCGGCCGCGGAGCCCATGGTCCACTCCACCGCGACTTCGCCGTTCCGGTCCGTAGCTGCGGTCGAGGGGTTCACCCGACCGCTTCCCGGCGTTGTTGCGAAATTCACGGACACGCTGGATACCGGCAGGCCTGACGTGTCGAGAACGCGAATTACAAGGGGCTTGTCGAGGGTGCGCCCGGTGAACGCGCGTTGCCCCCCGCCTGCCACAATGCGGATCGCGGCCGCCGGCTCTCCGGATTCCGGCTCGACCGGGACGCCGACCCGGTCACATTCCGTCAGGGCGGCCTGTCCGTCCGACCCTGTTATCTGGATGAGGCAGGGCGGGGTGACGTCCGGCGACACCTTCCGCGAGCCCGAAGTGGGCACCACGCCGATGTCCGGGAGAATCTCCGGAGTCGCCGCACTCGAGGACGACCACGTCGACGTCGTGCTCTGGCTCTGATCGATCGAGGTCGGCGACGCGGGCAACCTCACCGTCGGCGGGGATGGATGGCCACCGTCATTCCTGGCTCCCTCCGGGACCCGAATCGCCGGCGCCACCGAGAGCGAAGAGGTCCGCTTCCCGAACCGCAGCCCGAGCGGAGCGAAGGGGATGCCGTCCTCACTTCTTAGGAACAGGAAGCCGCGAAAGTTCTCTGGGAATCCCATATCGATTCCTTCAACGGCGAACCATTCCGGAAGCGTGAGCGCCGCCTGGTGGAAATCCCCCCAGAGGACGAACGATCCGTTCAACGGATCGTTCCCCTCCTCGTCGCGCAGTCTCATCTCGATCCTGGATTCCGCATCCGGTTTGAAGAGGGCCAGTCCCGCCCCGGCGGTCTCTGATTCCTCCACGAACAGAGTGAACTCCTGCCCCCATTGGGCGGGCTCGACCACGACCTCGATTCCAGATTGGTCGTGCCGGTAGGTCAACAATCCACTGACGGCGCCCGCATCGGCCTCGACCCGGATCCAACCCCGCCGAATGGCTCCGGAACCGGTGCTTCTCAAGACTCGAGTGCCCAGCGCCGGGAGTTCCAACGTCAGATCGGAATCGAACAGATCCCCAACGTCCTGTCCGTCCGGGTCGTAGACTTCCACCCTGATGCCGGCGGCGGCGTTCGGGTCGCCGTTGCCGAGCGCCAGATGTACCGACCAGCCTTCGCCATCCACATAATCCGGGAAGTATAGAATCGTCTCTTCCTGTTCCTGCGCCTGACGGAAAACCGAATCGTCGGTCGGTTGATCCTGTCCTGCCGGGGGGCCGCCGGCTTGCGGCGGCAACAGAACGAAAAACAGCCACCAGACAGAAAAAGAGCGCGAGAACGAGCCGGGGAGAGGACCAATCAAGTGGACTCCCACTATACCGTAAGGCTGCTGTGCTCCTCGGGGACGCCGAATTGCGAAAGAAGCCTGTGCCACAGCAGAAGCGTCCGCCTGAGAGCCTTTCGTGCGGTCAAGCACAGGGACGTATGCTTGGATACCGCAACCGAATTGCCCAAGCACTTGTAAAATTGACAGGTTTGAAAACTTTGAAAAAAGGAGTGGTGTCAAGCAACCCGGACCGACCACCGAGGAGGCTGCCCCCGCTTGGTGGCATCTGTTCCGCAAATTCTGGTTCGCGTTTCGGGCGGATCGGGGCCGATCCATGGTCCATTGGAAAGGGTAGGACCGATTGTTTCCATGCCTCCTTCCGCGTACGCTTCCCGTCATCGCCAAGGTCAGGAGTGTGCTATCCGGACCGTCCGGATTATGGAAATAAGCGTTCCTATGAAGAAACTCTATGTCTCGTTGGGGATGGGATTGCTGCTGTCCACCGTATCTGCGGAGCAACGAGCCCCCCGGCCGTTGGCGAAGCTTACCCCCAGCTACGAAGACTCAAGCCGTCATCAGACGCAGGTAGCGGTGGAAACGACCCTATACTTTCCCGACTATGTGGATGGGGGAGGCTGGTCCGTGCAGTTGGTGCTCACAAATATCAACACGACCGCCGCTGCGCCGGCCGTTGTGGCGGCGTATGACTCGGACGGGCAGCAGGTCCTGGATCTGTTCGATGCGGATTTGACGCTGGACATTCCGGCGCTGGGCAGCCGCATCTTGAAAAGTGCCGGCTCAGAGACCATTCGGCGGGGCTGGATCCAGGTCGAGACTGATTTGGCCGCAGTCAGTGGACTATTGACCTACCGACACGGCGAATCAGGAATAGAGGTCGGGGTCGAATCGGTCGAACTGGGAATTCACTTTGCTCTGTTCGTCGAAGAATCTAGTGAGATCGGCACCGGACTGGCGATCTTCAAGCCGGACTCTTCCCCCAAGATCGAACTTCGAATCCGCGACGAGGAGGGGAACGATCCCTTAGAGGGCGGATTCGTCCCCTGGAGGGATTTCCACCAAGCGGCACACACGCTCCCGGAGTGGTTCGACGTCCCTGGAGTCGATTCAGGATTTCTGGCGGACTTTCGAGGCCTCTTGTTCCTGCGAAGCGAGAACGATTCTCCATTCGCGCCGCTTGGGTTGCGGTTCGGGAAGCAGAAGGGTTCGCTCTCGGCAGTTCCAGTGGTCAAGATCCCCGAGCCCCCCCCTGTGGCCGTCTCTATGGAAGTGTCTGAGATGGCGTCGTTAACATCCATCGGTGAGACGATACAACTTTCGGTGACCGCCAATATGTCAGACGGTTCCCGCCAAGCGGTTGAGACTGATCTCGTCCAATGGCAATCGTCCGATCTCGCCGTGGCCACGGTACGTGAGGGCGCCGTGACCGCCGTCGGAGGGGGGAATGCGACGATCAACGCTAAATATGAGGACCTAACAGCTGACGTGCCCCTATCCGTACATATTTCGGTGCGCAGGGCGCGTACCGTGCGTGTCTTGTATGCGGTGCCGTCGGGCCGCAAATTTCGATCCGACTATAGGGAGGCCATTCAGCATGCCATTGTGGATCTTCAGTCCTGGTATCGCCGGGAACTCGGCGGACAGACCCTCTCGCTCTACAACGCGACGCCGGAGCAGTGCGAATTAAGCGGGACCGAACAGTTCTACGCGCGGCATTCTTGGCAGAGGGTCATAGATGGCGTGCGGGACTGCGCTCCCGTAAGAGCGAGGACTTCGATGTACGTGTGGGTCGTATATGTCGATGTGGAAACCCTATGCCTTCCAGGTGGCGGTTTAGGTGGGTATCACCAGGGATACAACCAGCTTGGAAGGGGGGCGCTAGGTCTCACCATACTCTCTCGCGAAGATTTGGAGGGCCTGATTGGAGAAAAGCTCGTTTACACGAAGTGTGGCCGCGGACCATGGTCCGGTCCCGCTTGGCGCTGGATTGGTGGACTAGGGCACGAGCTTGGCCATACGCTGGGCCTTTCTCACCCGCCGGGGTGTGACCAAAACCTTCCGAAATGTGACCGTTGGGCGCTGATGTCGAACGGGTATCAATTGTATCCTGACACTTTTTTGCGTCTTGATGACAAGAGAATCCTGCGGGACTCACCGTTCATCGGACGGAATTGAGCCGTTTCACTCCGAGCTGGAGGGGAACGCATGGAAGCGATGCTCAAGGAGTCTGCGCCGTAGGAATGATCGTAGCGAGAAAGTGGGGGGATCGAGGCCAGATTTTCTCGATTTTGAGGTGCATAGTCGTTCTATTCGCCGAGAAATCGAGGAAATATGGGCCGATTCGCCGCTTTCTCAGTAGATCAATTTCTGCAGCGCAGGCTCTTAGAATCGTATGACTCGTTATTGCCCCCTAGGATAGGGTTCCCCTTGGGGAATAGCGATTTCGCGTGTAATCAACGGTCCGTCCGCCCATCACGATTTCGAGTCCCGCCGGGTGATCCCGCGCGGCCAGATTGGCGCAAGGGGGAGTGCCCGGATTACCTGTATCCTCGAGGTGAGGGATGAGGACACCTCTCGCGATCGGCTGCCACCAGTCACCAATCCGAACCAGAAGTCGCCGAATGGCGGCACTCCGGACAGGTTGGGAGAGACAGGTTGACGCCCTGCGCAAGAAGTCTTCCACAAACGTCTGCATTCTCGCGACGGCGTGAGCAACGCCCAACCAGGGTCTTTGTGCGTTGCGCAGCCAAAACCCTCCCCCTGCAGTTCGCGCGATCGTCGGCCTTTCGGGCAACATAACTGACCCGGAAGCATTGTGGGAATTGGCCGATATGGGGGAACTGTGCCTGTGTCCCGCAGCTGGCGAGAGGCGGCTTTTTCATCTAAAAATCTACTGTTTCCGAGGTGCTGGTAGGTCCGCTGCTTGGATTGGAAGCGCGAATTTCACGTGTCCCGGTTTCGGGGGGAACGAAAAAGTGCTGGGGCACGAAGAGGTGCTGTTCGAGACTTCGGATACGAGAGCCGTGGAGCGTAGGTTCAATCAGTTGCGCACAGGGTGCACTCTACTTGATACGGTCGCCGCCAAGGATGCTGATTTTCCCGACGTGGCGATTGAAGCGTACAAGACCCTCCTCAATCTCGATGACGTCGGTCCAGCCACTGCGACCTGATTGTTGGCACTTGCCAGACCGGACCGCTTCGTATCTTTGAATAGTGGATCGGAAGAGGGGCTGGCGAACTGTTTCGGGTTTCAGCATCCAACCGCGTTAAAGAAACCGGAACAGTACCGCAGTCTCGTGGAACGAATTTACGACCAAGCCTGGTTTCGAGAACCGGCTCCGCAGGATGCACGCGAACAGGAGATCTGCTCAATGCAGGCCGCCTTGTTGGATGGTTTCGTTTACAAGGACACGGTGAAAGAAATATGCAGCTTCCCAGGCTCTGTCGTCGATACCGACCAGTGTGTTATCCACGAGCCCGTTGCGTGATCGGGACCGCACGCCATGTCCACCGCATGGGTCCGGACAATCTCGAGCTTTTCCGCTCTGTACCGAGGCGTCGACGTAGCCTGGAAGTTATTCAGGAGCCTGTGCCAAACCCTTAGATCCAGCCTTTCAGGCCAATATGGGTCCTCCAAGAATGTCCTTTCTCTGGCGATCGGCCGAAATCGACCTTGGAGACGAATCGAGCGGCAACGCTGTATTTATTGGCCTCACGCCGCGCGGTTGACACCAGACGGAATTCCGTCCGCTTCGCACAGTTTCCGTCGAGACCTAGGCCAATAAGAGATGGGGAAGGTTTCCGTGGGAAAGCCGGTTGTCGTAGGCAGCGGTCATTGCCATGGGATATGAGTCACGCAGGCGAAACGTGTAGAATAGTTTCTATCTTGCCTGCAGGTTTGGTTTTCAGACTGATTCCAGCGGTTCTCGTAGCGGTACTCACCGGCGGTGCGGTGTCGAGCGCCCCGCCCATCACGGGCTCGACGGTGGACCAGGCTCCGGTGGACTTTCAGTCGCAGGTGCGGCCCGTCCTTTCAGACGCCTGCTTCGAGTGCCATGGGCCGGATCCCAAGGCTCGGCTGGCTGAATTGAGGCTGGACCTGGAGGAGGGTGTCTTCTCCGAGCGGTCGACGGGATCTCCGGTCATTCCAGGGGACCCGGATTCGAGCCTCGTCTACCAGCGGATCACACACCCGGATGCCGCCCTGCGGATGCCGCCCAAATACGCCCACAAGGAGTTGACGGAGGATCAGATCCAGGTGGTGCGGCGGTGGATCGAGGAGGGGGCGCCTTGGGAGGAGCACTGGTCCTTCGCGCCTCTGACCCGGCCTCCGCTCCCCCAGGTCCAGTCCCCGGAGTGGGTTCGCAATCCCATCGACCGGTTCGTCTTGGCCCGTCTCGAGAAGGAAGGATTAACGCCAGCCCGGGAGGCGGACCGCCGCACTTTGGCCCGGAGGGTCTCCCTGGATCTCACCGGCTTGCCACCCGATCCGGAGGCAGTGGAGAAGTTCGTGGCGGATGCCTCGTCGGATGCCTACGCCAAGTGGATCGACGGGCGGATGCGGTCCCCGGCCTTCGGGGAGCACCGGGGCCGCTATTGGCTCGATGCGGCCCGCTACGGCGACACCCATGGCCTGCACATCGACAACTACCGTGAGATGTGGGCCTACCGGGACTGGGTCATCCGGGCCTTCAACCGGAACCTGCCCTTCGACCAGTTCACGGTGGACCAGTTGGCCGGCGATCTGCTGTCCGATCCGACTCCGGAGCAACTCGTCGCCACCGGCTTCCATCGCTGCAACATCACCACCAACGAAGGGGGGGTCATCAAAGAGGAAGTGGAGGTCATGTACGCCAAGGACCGGGTGGACACCACCGGAACGGTCTGGTTGGGACTGACGGTCGGGTGCGCCACCTGCCACGACCACAAGTTTGATCCCATCACCCAGAAGGACTTCTATTCTTTGGCCGCCTTCTTCCGCAATACGACCCAGAAGCCTCTGGACGGAAATGTCTTCGACCCGCCTCCCGTGATGATCGTCCCGGCCACAAGCGACACTCTGCGATGGGAGCAATTGAAGCAGGAGGAGCCGGCCGCCAGGGACAGGCGGGACGAGGTCGAGCGGGCTGCGGAGAACGAGTTCCTCCGCTGGTTGGACTCGGAATCGCGCCTCGATCTGAACCTGGATGATTTCGACGACTCCCAGACCTTCTCCCTTGAACTGGGGGAGGAACCACACTTCCGCGTCGGGTCGGGGAAACGAGAACTGGTGTTGTCCGGGTCCACCCGGGTCGACCGGTCCGGTCCCATCCCCTCCCTGGAGTTGCCCGAAGACTCCTTCGTGGAGGTCCCGGATTCCCCGGGCCTTGAAGCGGACCGTCCCTTTACCGTTTCAGTGACCTTCCGGTTTCGGAAGGAGGGCTCCCGAATGATCCTGGCCCGGCAGGTCGATCCCGACGAAGACAACCGCGGTTGGAGTCTTGAGATCGTTGGCGAACGGCCGTTGTTGAACCTGCAGGTGGAGGATGGCCGAAACATGGGGGTCCGCGGCGTCGAGGAGAACAAGTTGGCGCCGGATCAGTGGCACAACCTGATCGTCACCTACGACGGCCTGCGCCAGCGCACAGGCATGAACCTCTACCTCGACGGTGCCGTCGTCCCCACCCAGAGCTTCGGCCGGGCCATCCGGGTCCTGGAGGGATCGATCCGGAACGGCATGCCTTTGGTGCTCGGCGCCGGCGACCGGCCGTCCGCCGGCAAGTCCGACTTTCTAAACGGTTCGGTCCGCCAGTTCAAGATTCTGGACCGGGCGGTGGGGGAGTCGGAAGCCCGGCTGTTGGCCCGTTGGGATTCGCTGGCAGCCGTTCAGAAGCGGGAGTCGAAGGAGTTGAGTCCCGACGACCGGGACGCAGTCAAGGCCTACTTTCTGGTTCGCCGGCACGCCGCGTTCGGGCAGGCGGCCCAAGCTTTGAAATCGCTTCAGGACGAACGCCGTGAGATCCTGCGCGGGAGCAGTCTGACCCACGTGATGCGGGAGAACCAGGACAGCGATCCCATGGCCCACATTCTCCGCCGGGGGATGTACGACCAGCGGGGCGAGGAGGTGCAGCCGGCCACCCCGGGCGTTCTCCCCGCCATGGACCCGGACCTCCCGCGGAATCGGCTGGGATTGGCCCAGTGGCTGGTGGCGGACGACAATCCCCTCACCAGCCGGGTCATGGTGAACCGCTTCTGGCAGGAAGTCTTCGGCACCGGCCTGGTGCGGACATCGGAAGACTTCGGGTCCCAGGGAGAGGCGCCCACTCACCCTGAGCTTCTGGACTGGCTCGCGGTGGAGTTTCGGGATTCGGGCTGGGATGTGAAGCATCTCTTCCGCCTGATGCTGGACTCGGCCACCTACCGGCAGTCGGCCCGGGCGACCGCTGAGAAGATCAAGAAGGATCCGGAAAATCGCCTCTTCTCACGGGGGCCCCGTTTTCGCATGGATGGGGAGATGGTGCGGGATTACGTCCTGGCCGCCAGCGGACTGCTGGAACGTCGAATCGGCGGACCCAGCGTCAAGACGTACCAGCCGGAGGGACTGTGGGAAGCGGTGGCCATGGACGGGAGCAACACCCGCTTTTACAAGCAGGACTCGGGATCGGACATTTACCGGCGGAGCCTCTACACCTTCTGGAAGCGGGCCGCGCCTCCGCCGCAACTGATGGTCTTCAACGCTCCCACGCGGGAGGAATGCGCGGTTCGGCGCGAGCGCACCAACACACCCTTGCAGGCCCTGCTGACTCTCAACGGGGTCCAGTTCTTCGAAGCCGCTCGCCACTTGGCCCAACGTTCCATGCGGGCGGCGCCGGATCCGGATCGGCGGCTCGACTTCATGGCCTCCCACCTCCTGGCGCGTTCCCTCCAGGGACCGGAGCAGGAGGTGGCCCGAAAGGCCTACCGGGACTATCTGAGCTACTACGGAGCCCACCCCGATCAGGCCCAGAAGGCGCTTGCGGTCGGCGATTCCACGGCTGACGGAAACCTCCCCAAGGCCGAGTTCGCCGCCTGGACCATGGTGGCCAATCAGCTCATGAATCTGGACGAGGTGTTGAACAAATGACCTGCCAACTGACTCCTCCCGGCATTCTTTCCGACGAAGCGGTTCGAATCGAGACCCGCCGGCAGCTCTTTGCCCGAGGCGCGCGTGGTCTCGGACTGGCCGCCCTGGCCACGCTTCTGGGGGAGGACGCCACAATAGCCGGCGCCACGGCCCTGGATCAGACGGGTGGACTTCCCTATCTTCCCCACTTTGCTCCCAAGGCCAAGCGGGCCATCTACATGCACATGGTGGGGGCGCCGCCGCAGATGGAGACCTTCGACTACAAGCCGGAGATGGAGAAGTGGCTGGACAAGGACCTGCCCGACTCGATTCGAAAGGGGCAGCGGTTGACCACCATGACCTCGGGTCAGGAGCGATTCCCCATCGTTCCCTCCGCCTTCAAGTTCCAACAGCACGGCCAGAGCGGGGCCTGGATCTCGGAGCTCCTTCCTTACACGGCCAGCATGGCGGACGATCTGGCCATCATCCGGTCCATGCACACGGAGGCCATCAATCACGAGCCGGCCATCACCTTCATCCAGACCGGGCGTGAAGTGGCGGGACGGCCCTGCATCGGTTCCTGGCTGGCCTACGGACTGGGCAGCATGAACCGGGACCTGCCCACCTTCGTGGTCCTCAATGCCACCCACTCTCACCCCAATGCCAACGTGCAGGCCATCTCGGCCAAGCTCTGGACGTCCGGCTTCCTCTCCTCCAAGTTCGCAGGGGTCTCCCTGAGGTCCACGGGCGACCCGGTCCTGTACGTGAACAATCCCGACGGCGTGCCCAGCCAGGTTCGCCGCCGGATGCTGGACTCGCTGGCCGAGATGAACCGGCTCCAGCACCAGCAGATCGGAGACCCGGAGACCCTCTCCCGAATCGAGCAATATGAGATGGCGTTCCGGATGCAGAGCTCGGTCCCCGAGTTGACCGACCTCACCAAGGAACCGGAAAGCACCTACCGCCTTTATGGCGAGGACGCCAAGATCCCCGGGACCTTCGCCTACAGTTGCCTGATGGCCCGCCGTCTGGCCGAACGAAACGTCCGCTTCGTCCAGATCTACCATCGGGGTTGGGACGTGCACCGCGAGGTGCCCCAGGTCCTTCCCAGCCAGTGCAAAGATGTGGACCAAGGGTGCTGGGGGCTGGTCCAGGACCTGAAGCAGCGAGGGCTCCTGGAGGACACCCTGGTGATCTGGGGCGGCGAGTTCGGCCGCACCGCCTACTGCCAGGGCAAGCTCACCGAAACGACCTATGGGCGGGATCACCATCCACGCTGTTTCAGCCTCTGGATGGCCGGGGGCGGCATCAAGGGCGGCGTCGTCCACGGCGAGACCGACGACTTCGCGTACAACATCGTGCGCGATCCGGTCCATGTGCGCGACTTCCAGGCCACCATCCTTTCCCTCTTCGGCATCGACCACGATCGCTTCACCTTCCGCTACCAGGGGTTGGATAATCGCCTGACCGGAGTCGACCCGGCCCGGGTGGTGAAGCCCATTGTGGCCTGAGGCACGGGGCTTCGATTACAAGGAGAAATCGTGAGAGCAATTCGGGAAGGGAAGTGGACTGCGTGGGTATTCCTCGCCGTCCTTCCGGGCGGGTGCGGCGGTGGGGCGCCTCCGAACGACGCACTGGAGATTTCCGGCCAATTCCAGCTCTTCGTGGACGACCACCTGGTGCAGGAGATGCATCAGGTCGCACGGCGCCTGAATCCCCTGCAGAAGCATCCCGCGAATCCCATTCTAAAGCCGGACCGGTCCTGGGAGGGGCAGCACACGACTCCCACCTTCGTGACCTTCGACCGGAAAGACCGCCTCTACAAGATGTGGTACGTCTACATCCACCGGAACCAGAAGCCGGGTGAGAAGTACCTGCGCGTCGACCGGTCCCGCGCCGGCCGGGCCTATGCCTTCTCGCGAGACGGAATCGTCTGGGAGAAACCGGACCTGGGCCTGATGGAACTGCCCGGTCACGGACGCAAGAACAACGCCGTCCCCTATCAGCCCTCCGTCTACGATCTGCGGGATCCCGATCCCCAGAGGCGCTACAAGGCGCTCATCGGCATCGGGGACCGCTCCCGGAACATGGGCGTGGCCTTCTCTCCAGACGGTCTCCACTGGACTCCGTATGAGGGGAATCCGGTCATCGACCAGAGGATCGGCGCGGGAAAAGTGATCTGGGACGACCGGATCCGGCAATACGTGGGATACCTGCGGCCTCTGCCGTCTCCTCCCGTCGCCGCCATGGGGAATGTCTCCATCCGGGTCATCGGCCGGGCCACCAGTCCCGACTTCCTGCAGTGGGAGTTGCCCCAGAACCAGGTCGTCCTGGTGCCGGATGAGCTGGATCCGCTGGACACCCAGTTCTACACGGCCTCCGTCTACAAGGATCGTGGAGTCTACTTCGCGTTCCTGAGCGTCTACCACGTCAACTCCCTGATGGTGGACATCCAACTGGCCTTCAGCCGGGACGGGATCGAGTGGCAACGGGTCGGGAAGAGGCAACCGGTTCTCACCTACGGCATGCCCGACCGGTTCGATTCCCATGGCATCTACGTCTACAGCCCGCCGGTGGTCCTGGAGGAGGAGATCCGGGTCTACTACCAGGGGCAGGACGAGGCCCATTCGCTGACGCCGGGAGATTTGTCGGTTATGGCGCACCGGCCGGCGGCGCTGCCGACCGGGACCGAGGAGGCGTTGTCCGACTATCAGGGAGCCGCCTGGTGGTACGGAGTGATGCCCCAGCCCTGGACTCTGCACGGCGGGGCGGGCGGATTGGCGGTGGCCCGGCGCGACGGCTTCGTCTCCCTGGACGCCGGCGCCGATACTGGAGAGGTCGTGACCCGGACCCTCTGGTGCCGGGGAGGCAACCTGGTGGTCAACGCCGACGCCTCCGACCCTTCCGTCTGGAGGCGGGAAGTGGACGACTGGAAGAAGCATCCCGGCGGCCAGGGCGAGGTCCGGGTCGAGTTGCTGGACGAAAACGGCTCGGTCCTGCCCGGCTTCGAGGCCGCCCGCTGCGAACCGCTCCGAAGCGACGCCTTGGCGCACACCATGGTCTGGGAGGGTCAACCGGATCTGAACTCGTTGATAGACCGGAAGATCCAGGTCCGGTTCCTGCTCCGGAACGCCAAGCTCTATTCCTTCCGACTGGGAAGCTGAGCCCCCTGGCGGAGCACTGCCTGCCTTCGTAGCGAACTCACGGTCCGGAACGATTCTCCGGTCGGCCGGGTCTCCGAATCCGGCGAACGTGCAGAACGTAGCTGACGGCGAGTCCCACGGCCAGGTTCGCCACCAGGGCTCCGGGGGCGATCCAGATGAAGCTCACGGGATCCTCGCCGGTCACCGGATGCATGCCGAAGATGGGTCCCGAGTAGGCCAGGAGGATCGCCGTGGTCATGCCGGAGACGGTGCCGGCGGCGACGCCGGCGGGTCGGGCGAAGGGCACGAAGAAGGCGAAGAAGAAGAGTCCGAACATGGGCGTCATCAGCAATCCCGAGGTCTTCTTGGCCACCGCGAAGATGTTGCCCGGGACCGCCCCCATGTAAGAGCTTCCCCCCACCACGACGGCGCCGATGACGAAGGCCAGGATCTTGGCCCAGCGGGCTTGGGTCCGGGGATCGGAGGGCAGCCAGCCGAACCGGTCCAGAAAGTCGCGGTTGACGACGGCGGTGATGGAGTTCACCCCCGAGTCGATGCTGGACATGGCGGCCGCCAGCATGGCGGCTGCCACCAGGCCTGAGATTCCCGGTGGCAACAGGTGGGCGATGAAGTAGGGAAACAGGCTGTCGCCGTTGCGAACGATGTCCATTCCGGCGGGCAGGATCTCGGGATGGCTCCGGACCAGTCCCATCAACGCGAACCCCACCACCCAGAGCACCAGAACCACCGTCACGCCCACGATCTGGTTGACCAGGTAGGCCTGCCGGGCGGCCCGGGCGTCCACGGTGGCCATCAGGCGCTGGATCTTGGTCTGGTCGCCCGCCAATCCGCAGCTCGCCAGGACGAAGGTGGAGAAGGCCGTGCCCAGGATGCTGAGCCGGACGGAAGGATCGAAGCTGATCAGGGGCTGCTCATCCCAGTGAGGTTGCCAGAAGGTGGGAAACCAGCTGAAATCCCCCACTCGCCAGGTCACCAGGCCGATCACCAGGATCGCGCCGCCCAGCATCAGGATCGTCTGGAAGCTGTCGGTGATGACCACGGCCCGGAGGCCGCCCAGGGAGGTATAGGTCACGGCCACCATTCCGGTGATCAGGCTGATCCAGGGGATCCAGGATTCGTCCAGGTCCATCATGATGGACAGGGCGTTGGCGCCCAGAAAGACCAGGAGCGACATCCAGACCAGGCGAAAGATGAGGAACAGGGAGGCGCCCAGTATCCGGATCCCCAGACCCAGGCGAGCTTCCAGCAGTTCGTAGGCGCTGATGACCCGTTTCCGCATGAAACAGGGGATGAAGACGAAGCCGACTACCAGGAAAATGAAGGGGTGCGCGAGCTGGTTGGCCAGACCCACCGGACCATTGGCGATGGCCTCGCCCGGAATGGCGAGAAAAGCGATGGTGCTGAGCGAGGTGGCCATAAGCGACACGCCGATCAGCTTGGGGTTCATGCGGCCGCCGCCCGTGAAGTATTCCGCCAGGTTGGTCTGCCGGCGGGTGTAGTAGCTTCCCAAGACGATGGTGCCCACGGCGTAGAGGACGATGATGATCCAGTCGATAGGCGCCAGACCGCCGCTGCTCTCGAACAGGTTCATGTCGCCACGGCGATGGCCTCGAATTCAGGACAGGGAACGGCACTCAAATGGTTGGAGACAAAGTCGGTATTCGTTGACGCCGGTACTTCCGGTAAATCTTGAAGTCACTGTCGAGAGTGAAGACGACACTCTTCGGATGCCGTTCGGACATCCGGACCAGGCAGCCGTCCGCCAAGGACATGGGTACGTCCTGGTACTTCTTCAGCAACCGGGAGACGGCGGCGGTTTCTTCGGCAAGGCCAAAGGACAGGTCCAAGACGCTTCGCCGGACCATTTCCAGCACGGCCGTCTGTCCTCCCGCGAAGGGTTGGACCAGGAAGCAGGCTTCAGCCAGGACGGCTTCGCAGGTCAACAACGGAGGATCGATCTCGGCCCACTGATCCTTGGCCCAGTGATGGTGCCGGTCGCGCCGGTTCAACAACGCCACCAGTGGGCCCGTATCCAGGATGATGTTTTTTCTCATCGGCCGAATTCTTCCAGGTAGTCCTGGTTCATCGACAAGTCCTCGGGTCCGCAGATGATGCCCTCCAGATCGGCCACGCGCGTCAGAGCCGATCCGGGCCGTTCGGTCTCCGACCTCCCCAGATATGCCGTCAGAGCCTCGCGAATCAGCGCGGACTTGCTCATGCCCTTGCGCCGCGCCGTTGCCGCCAACTCAGCGGCGAGCGGGTCAGGCATCTTCAACGAAACGGTATTCATCCCATCCTCTGATATTACCAATATATTTGATTGGTATTACCAAGCGCGACGGCGGATGTCAATCGACCACTGCGATCGCCTCGATCTCCACTAGTAGCGGTGGGAGGACCAGACCCGACTGCACGGTGGAGCGGGCAGGCGGCCGCCCTTGAAAGTACTCGTTGAAGACGGCGTTCATACCTTGGTAATAGACCATGTCGCTCAGGAAGACGGTGACCTTGACAACGTCGTCCAACGACGAGCCGGCCGCTTCCAGGGCGGTCTTGAGGTTGCCGAGGGTTTGCCGCGTTTGGGCACCGATGTCGCCCTCGCCTACCAGGTTGCCGTCGGCGTCGAAGGCGATCTGTCCCGCCGTGGTGACCAGCGATCCTTTCCGGACCACCTGCGAATAGGCAGCCGCCGGCGTCGGCAGCGACGGGGGATTGATACGTTGTGCGTTCATGTGCGTCCTCCTTTGAATGGAAAAAATGTTCTGTCCCGCATCACCCGGAAATTCAACGCGGCGGGATCAGCGCGACGATCCTAGCTGGTGCACCGGTGCCCCCTTCGATCTTCATTGGCAATGCCGCGAGCAGGAATCCAGTCGGCGGCAAAGTGGACAGATCGGCCACGTTCTCCAGGTTGGGCACGTCAGCTGCGGCCCCGATCCGGTGGGCGATGAAGTCGGTCGACTGACCGTAGTCCACGCTGGCGGTGTCAATGCCCAGGAGTCCCACGCCGCGTTCTTCCACCAGCAAGCGCGCCGCCGCTTCCCCGATCCCGGGGAAGTGCAGGTTTCCGGTCTCGCCCGGTGTGTCGTCCCCGAGATAGGCGAGCGCATCGGGCCAGCGGACAGCCCAACCGGTCCTGATCAGCACAGCCGACCCTTTGGGCACACGGCCGTGGGCGGCCTCCCAGGCCAGAACGTCATCGGGGGTGACCAGGTAGTCGGGATCGGCCGCGGCCGACTGGCTGACGTCCAGCACGATGCCCGGGAGAATGAGCCTTTCCAGGGGAATGGACTCGGCAGTAGCGCCCCCTTGCGCGAAGTGGAAAGGCGCGTCGAGGTGCGTGCCGCCATGCTCGGCGGTGGCGAACTGTTTGGCGGCGTAGAAATAGCCGCCCGGCGTCTTTCCCTCGGCAAGCGTTTCGATCCGGAAGCCGGTGGTGTCGGTGGGCCAGTAGAGCGTGTCGCCGCCGTAGGCGTGAGTGAGGTCGACCATCCGCCATCCGGCCACGGTTTCCACTGAGAGAGGCTGCGGCGTATCGTCAGGCGCACCCCCGCACGCGCCAAGCTGAACGGCGAGTGCGAGGCCGCCGGCCAGCGAGAGCATGTGTCGTCGTACTTGCATCGACGACATCATAAACCGATCGCGCTGGGAGGGGACTTTCCTGTCCCCCCTAATCCCCCCTGGAATCAACGCGCAAAGGACGCCGTTCCCTGCGCTGCGACATGTACAGTTCCCGGATCCGGGCCAAGTCCCGGTCGTAGCGGCCGTCCTGAGAGTTGGGGGAACGCCCACTCCAAAGGCAGGTATCGTCCCGTTTGGTAGCGCCTCACGAGTATATCGTAGACTCCCTTAAACTAGTCACGAAACCTTCTCCATATTTGTCAGGAAGGTTTCCAACCGCTGCTGCACGCCCCAAGCCTCAGTTATCTGAGTGTTCCACTCCAGTGCTGAACGTGCCTTTTTGGTAAGTTTGGAGTTCCAACACTTAAGTCCCTCCAGACGCTTCATGTTTTCCTTTGCACTAGCGAAAGAATCGGATTGACAGAACGTCTCTAAACCCAGATTATTCATCACGCAAACATAGAATGAGCAAGCGTGCCCTTCATGTCGAGTCGGATCAGAGGGTTACGGGATACCCACAGAAAACGGCTGGGACCCGACCTGGGTGAAACGCTATATTCATTTTCAACGTCGGTTTAACGCCAGGATTCAAGTGGGGCCGAAACCCAAGCAATTCCACGGTTTGCGTCCCCTCCACGGGCGGCATAAAGAGACGGCGTGCCCGTCATTTGTGGTATGATTATTGTGCTACAAAACAACCACAAAGAACGGAGCACGCCATGCCTGAAACGATACCGCAGATCCGGCCCTCATTCAACCGATCCCTCCGTCTCGAGACCCGCTCCGAATGGCTCAGTGGGGACACGGGAGCCCTGGTGCAGCGGGAGATGATGGATCGTAGCGGCCTCATCGATTGGTTGACCGAGCGATTGCACGATCCGCGACACCCGAGCTCGATCCGCTATCCGCTTTCGGATCTGCTGCGGACTCGGCTTCTGCTGTTGGGGCAGGGCTGGCGCGACCAGTCCGACGCCGACCGCCTGCGTCAGGATCCGAGCTTGCGGGTGGCAAGCCAGAGCCGTCGGGGCACGGCGGCCTTGGAGGAGGGCCACGGGCTGGCGTCACAGCCGACCTTGTCCCGACTGCTGGATACACTCAGCCGGGAGGAGAATCTTCCGGTTCTGCACCAGGCGGTGACGGAGTTGGCGTGCCGTCGGATCGAGATGATGGAAGGTCGGCGGCGACAACGGGGGAAAAAGAGACGGAAAAAGACGATGTATCTGGACGTGGACGGTCTTCCGGTGGAGGTCCATGGGCATCCCCCGGGAAGCGAATGGAACGGACACTATCACCAGCGGATGTATCACGGGTTGGTGGCGAGTTGTGCCGAGACGGGGGACCTGATCGACGGGGAGATTTTTCCGGGAGCCAGCTACCTGGGAAAGCAGGCGCTGAAGTTGACGCTCCGGGTGGTGGACCGCTGTCGGGGGCGGCTGTGCGGCTCGATGATCGTGCGGATGGATGCGGGGTTCCCGGAGCCGGGGCTGCTGAAGGGACTGGAATCGAGAGGCGTGCCCTATATCGCTCGAATCCGCAAGAATGAGGTCCTGAACCGGATGGCGAAGCCCTACTTGACCCAGCCGGCGAGGCGCGCCCCGAAAGAGCCGCCGAGGCTGTGGTTCCATGAGCTGACCTATCAGGCCGGGACGTGGGATCGGGCGCGCCGGGTGGTGCTGGTGGTGCGGGAGCGGCCGGGGGAGTTGTATCCGGATCATTTCTGGTTGCTGACGAGCCTGAGCCGGAAGCGTTATGAGCCGGAAGCGTTGCTGGCACAGTATCGAAAGCGGGGGAAGGTGGAAGGGCACATGGGAGAGTTGATGGACGTGCTCGATCCGGCTTTGTCCTCCGCGAGCCGGCCCAAGACGCACTATCGGGGCAAACCGCTGAAGCCAGGAGCCAAGCCGGAAGCGACGACGGAGGCCGGGGTTCGGCCCCACAACGAAGTCTTGTTCCTGCTGAATCTGCTGGGATACGAGATCCTGCATCTGGGTCGGGTGCTGATGGAGCAGGCGACGCGTCGGGGCTGGAGTCTGCGTCGTTTTCGCGAGCGGCTGTTGAGAGTGGCGTCTCGGGCGCTGCGCCAGGGGAGGCGATTGATTTTCGTCATCAGTCAAGGGCCGGCGGACTGGAAGCGGTTGTGGAAGAGACTGGCGCGGGTGTCCTGGGCTCCGGGATAGTGGACAAGGAAGGAATCGGGCCCGTGGAAGGGACCGAAACGGTGGAAATTTCTCACCGCAGAGTCAACCTGTCGCCGGGTGACGGTCCCCCTGGCCGGAAAACGGTTTATGACTGGTTCAATCGTCCTGTTTGTGAGGCGATTCAGTCGAATCGACAGAGGTTCAGGAGAAACCGGGCTCCGACCGCACGAAAACGCCGGGCTGGAAGCCCTTATCAACATGTCCCATGAATAATCTGGGTGAACAACTCATAGTCGCCCACGCCGAGTTCTCGGAATCTTCAAATGTGTTTGAAACAAGCCGAAGGAGAAATGGGGTTTGGCTAGTGTGACAACTAATCGACTTGGGAAACTCAGCGGATTCGACGCTG